>NZ_VITY01000008.1 GCF_007993935.1 Bradyrhizobium macuxiense
CTCGAGCACGGTCTGCCCCCACACGCTTCTCCATCGCAACCTCCTTTGCTGGAGTGTTGCGACGAGCGGTTGAATCCGCCCTGGATCGCCCGGTCAAAGCCGGGCGATGACAGCGAAGATGATGGCGGGATCAATAATCCTTCAGCAGCCGCTCGATGTAATCGAGCTCGATCTGCGGGCGTGACGGATCGGCGAGGCGGCGGCGCAGTTCCTCGAGAATGCGGCGGACGCGCTGGACGTCGATCTCGCCGGGGATCTTCACCGTGTAATCGTCGCCGAATTCGCGGCCGTGCAACGGGCGGCCGAGCGGATCAGTCTGGTTGCCGCCGCTCTGCTGACGGCCGGCGCGGTTGCCGGGGCTGTCGCCGGGCTGGTCGCCGTCACCCTGCTGCATCGCGTCCGCAAGGCTCTGCGCGCCCTTGCGCAGCGCATCGAGCGCGCGGCCTTGCGAATCCACCGCGCCGTCGGCATTGCCCTCGCCGAGCCGCCCGGAGGCATCGCCCATCGCGGAATCGGCCTGGTCGAGCCCGTCGCCGTCATCGTCGCCCTGGTCGCCGCCTTGCTCGCCTTGCTGGGCCTGATCGCCTTTCTGACCCTTTTGGCCCTTCTGGCCGCGCTGATCCGGACCCATGCCGCGCTTGGCGAGCTCTTCCTGCAGCTTCTTGAGGCGGTCGCGCAGCGCCTGCTGATCCTGCTGCAGGTCGCCCATCGACTGATCGCCCTGCTTGCCGCGCATGCGGTCGCGGCGGGAATCCTGGCCCTGCTTGAAGGTCTTGTCGCGCAATTGCTGCTGCTTGCGGATCATGTCGCCGAGCTCGTTGAGCGACTGCTGCATGTCGTCGTCGCCCTGATTGGGCTGCGCCATCTGCAGGTTTTCCAGCATCTGCTGCATCTGTTCGAGCAGCTGCCGCGCCGCATCCTTGTCGCCGGAGCGCGACAGCCGCTCCATGCGATCGAGCATGTTCTTGAGATCCTGCTGGCTCAGCACCTTGGCATTGGGATCGAGCGGACGCGCGAGCTGCTGCGGATTGTTGCGGAACTGTTCGACCATCTGGCGCAGGAAATTGTCCAGCGCCGCGCGCAGATTGTCGGTGAGCTTCTTGATCTCCTCGTCGCTCGCGCCGCGCTCCAGCGCCTGCTTGAGCGCGTCCTGCGCCGCGCGTAGCGCCTTGTCGACATCGCTGATGTTGCCGTCCTCGATGGTGACGGCGAGCGCCCACAGGCTGGCGACCACCTCGCGCAGCTGATCGTCGGTGCGCGCCGCCTCGAGCTGGCGGGCCACGGTGTGGAGGCCGAGATAATGGCCGGTCTCCGGCATGAACATCTCGGGCGCGATCATCAGCGCGTCGAGCGCGGCGTAGACCTGGCCGTTCTGGTTGGCATCGAGCGCCAGGATACGGCGTTGCTCGATCAGCGCGCGCGCCAGCGGCTTGGTGAACAGCCGCTCCGGCAGACGCATGTTGAAGGGCTCGCTCTTGCCCTCATTGCCGGCCTCGTCCTTGGCGGTCAGCGTCAGCGTCACGTCGGCGCCGGCATAGGGATCTTCGCTGAGGTCCTTGACGGTCTGGCCGACGCCGTTGCGGGTGCGTGCATTCGGCAGCACCAGCGGGAATTGCGGCGGCTCGAACAGCGGCCGCGGCTGCGCGGCCTTGCCGTCGGCATCCTTGGTCGCTTCCTTGGTTGGATCCTTGGGCGCATCGGCGGGCCGCGCCGCGAATTGCGCACGCGCTTCGGTCACGCCGTAATCGTCCTCGAGCTTGTAGGACAGTTGCAAGGCGCCGCGCGCCTGCCGCTCCGGATCCTTGGCGAGCGCAATCGACGGCGGACGGTCCGGCGTCGCGGTGAATTTCCACTGCGGCTGGCCGGCCGGCGCGCGGACATGCGCGGTGCCGTCGCCGGTGATCTTGAAATGCCGCTCATTGGTGCCCTTGGGCGCCTGTCCCTCCGGCGCCACCTCGGTGACGCCGCCACCGACCACGACGTCGATGGTGCCGCCGCTGGAGCGCACCAAGAGCGTGCTGCTCGAGGGAACCGCGAGCGGGGTGGTGTCGGCCGCGTTGGCGTCCTTGTTGGCGTTGGAGAGAATGATCGGCGGCTTGCCGGTGTAGTTCGGCGGCGTCACCCAGGCATCGACCCGGACATTGGCCGGCGCCATGATGCCGTTCCAGTCGAACGCGGAAGCGACCCGCAGCCCGCGCTCGTCGCCGGCCGCGACATAAGTCGCGACCAGCATCACGATGACCAGCGCGCGCAGCGCCCAGGGGTCGTGCAGCGAAACGCGCGGCCGCGGCAGGCCGGCGCGGATGCGCTTGATCGACGCCAGCGTGCGCTCGCGCTGTGCCTGCCACAGCGCCAGCGCGAACGGGTCCTTGTTGGTGAGCGTATCGGAGAGCGTGGTCGCCGGGCGATGGCGGATTCCGGCGCCGCGATCGAGCCGGCTCAGGCCCTCCTCGCGGCTCGGCCAGCGGAAGCGCACCAGCGGCAACAGCGCCGCGAGCGCCGCAAGGCCGAACAGGGCGGCGCCGGCGAGCCGTGCGGCAAACGGCAGCACCAGCCACAGCCCGGCCCAGGACGCGACCAGGAACAGCCCTGCAACCGTCAGGAACCGCGCCAGATGCGGCCAGGCCCGTTCCCATGCAATTGCGAATTTTGCCCGCTGCAGAGCCTCGGTCAGTTTCAGCCGCGCGATCGCATCGCTGTCGCGGACGGCGCGTGACGGGCTGTCAGACGGGTCGATGTTGGCTCCGCTCAATAAAATCTCCGGGGTAGCCGGCAGGTCAGCCTAGCACGGCGGCGGCTTTGAGGCACCCGTTCCCCGGCGTAACCCACACCGGGAATTACGCATAACACGAAGGCGTGACTGCGGCGATTCGACCCCGTAACGTCCCGGCCGAACCAACGCCTTAACGCATGAGGAAACGATATGGACCAAAAAACGCACGACAAGGGGCTCGAAATCCGCAAGGCGGTGCTCGGCGAGGCCTATGTCAACAATGCGCTGAAGAATTCGGACAGCTTCAACAAGCCGTTCCAGGAACTGGTCACGGAATATTGCTGGGGTGCGGTCTGGGGCCGCGAGGAGCTGCCGCGCAAGACCCGCAGCATGCTCAACCTCGCGATGATCTCGATCCTGAACCGGCCGCACGAATTGAAGGCGCACATCAAGGGCGCGCTGACCAACGGCGTGTCGCGCGACGAGATCCGCGAGATCTTCATGCAGGTCTCGATCTATGCCGGCATCCCGGCCGGCGTCGACAGCTTCCGCATCGCGCGCGAGGTGTTCGCCGAGCTCGACAAGGCGTGAGGCCCGGCTGCCTCCGCATCGTCGTCCCGGCGAAAGCCGGGACCCATAACCACAGGCTTTCGTGGTGAGAACATGCGGGGGCTCCAGCGGAGCACAAAATCAGCCGCGATGGTAATGGGTCCCGGCCTTCGCCGGGACGACATTGAATGCGGGGCACGCGACTTCGCCGCATAACGACGTAGAGGAAACAACCCATGGAAATCGGATTCATCGGCCTCGGGAAGATGGGCTTCCCGATGGCGCGCCGGCTGATCGAGGCCGGCCACAAGCTCACCGTGTTCGACACCAGCAAGGACGCGCGCGACAGGTTGGTTGCACTCGGCGCTGCGGCAGCATCGTCGCCGAAGGACATCGCCGACCGCGTCGAGACCGTGATGGCGAGCCTGCCCTCGCTGCAGGCTTCGCTCGAGGTCGCGACCGGCCCAGGCGGCGTGATCGAAGGCACGCGCGTGAGGCGCTTCATCGATCTGTCCACCGTCGGCTCGCGGATGGCGGTGAAGATCAACGATCTGCTGGCCATAAAGAACATCGTGCAGATCGACAGCCCGGTCTCCGGCGGCGTCTCCGGCGCCGAGAAGGGCACGCTGGCGGTGATGGTGTCGGGCCCGCGCGCCGATTTCGAGCTGGTGAAATCCGCGCTCGACGTGATCGGCAAGGTGTTCTTCATCGGCACCAAGCCCGGCTCCGGCCAGACCATGAAGCTCGCCAACAACTTCCTGTCGGCGACCGCGATGGTCGCGACCTCAGAGGCTGTCGTGATGGGCGTGAAGTCCGGGCTCGATCCGGCCGTGATGATCGACGTCATCAACGCCGGCTCGGGGCTGAACACCGCGAGCCGCGACAAGTTTCCGCGCTCGGTGCTGCCGCGCAGCTTCGACTTCGGCTTCGCCACCGGGTTGATGGTCAAGGACGTGCGACTCGCAGTCGAGGAAATGCGCGCGCTCGGGCTCTCGATGGAAGTCGCCGAAGCGGTCGGCCGGCTTTGGGAGGTCGTCATCCGCGACGAGGGACCGGAGTCGGATTTCACCGCGGCGATCAAGCCGATCGAGAAGGCCGCGGGCGTGATCGTCGGCGGCGGCAAGGGTGGCAGTCACGCCGCGAAGTGACGGCGTAGGATGGGTGGAGCGAAGCGATACCCATCATCGCGCCGCGCGGATGCAGTTTGATGGGTATCGCTGCGCTCCACCCATCCTACAAGAGCGGCCAAATAAGCACCGTCGTCCCGGGCAAGCGACTTGTCCGCCGTAGCTCAACGAGCGAAGGCGGAAGCGCGACCGGGGACCCATAACCACAGGGCTTTGTGGTGAGAACACGCTGGGGCTCCAGCGGAGCACAACAACGCGTTCGGTGGTTATGGGTCCTGGCTTTCGCCAGGACGACACCGAAGATGAGGCGCGATCTCGGCGCTCACAGCCACGGTGCCGGCTTGTCCATCGCGATCAGCGCATCGACGTCGATGCGCGGGCGCACGACAGCGTACCGGTCGTCCTTGACCAGCACCTCCGGCACCAGCGCCCGGGTGTTGTAGGTGCCGGACTGCACCGCGCCATAGGCGCCCGCGGTCATGATCGCGAGGAGATCGCCGGCCTTCGGCTGCGGCAGTGCGCGGTCGAGCGCGAGATAATCGCCGGTCTCGCAGACCGGACCGACCACGTCGGCGACCATGGTCGGCGTGCCCGCGGCCGGCTCGCGCACCGGCAGGATGTCGTGATGCGCCTCGTACAGCGTCGGCCGGATCAGATCGTTCATCGCGGCATCGATGATGACGAAGTTCTTGGCCTCGCCCGGCTTCACATGAATTACGCGGCTGACCAGGATGCCGGCATTGCCGACGATCAGGCGGCCGGGCTCGAACATCAGCGTGCAGCCGAGATTATGCGTGACGCGCTTGACCATCGCGGCATAGGCATCCGGTGCCGGCGGCGCGGCGCGGTCCATGTAATAGGGAATGCCGAGGCCGCCGCCGAAATCGATGTGCGAGATGTCGTGGCCGTCGGCACGCAGCGTCTGCACGAACTCGGCGAGCAGCCGGAAGGCGACCTCCATCGGGCCGAGATCGGTGATCTGGCTGCCGATATGCACGTCGGTGCCGGTGACCTTGATGCCCGGCAGCTTCGCCGCGCGGGCATAGACCTCACGGGCGCGCGCGATCGGGATGCCGAACTTGTTCTCCGACTTGCCGGTCGAAATCTTGGCGTGGGTGCCGGCATCGACGTCGGGATTGACCCGCACCGAGATGCGCGCGGTCGTCTTCATCTCGACCGCAAGGCGCGACAGCATCTCGAGCTCAGGCTCGGACTCGATATTGATGCAGAGGATGTCGGCGGCGAGCGCGGCGCGCAGCTCGCTTTCGGTCTTGCCGACGCCGGAGAACAGGATCTTCGACGGCGGGATGCCGGCGGCCAGCGCCCGCTTCAATTCGCCGCCGGACACCACGTCGGCGCCGGCGCCGAGCTTGGCCAGCGTGCGCAGCACCGACTGGTTGGAGTTCGCCTTCATGGCGTAGCAGACCAGCGCCTTCTCGCCGGCGAAGGCCTCGGTGAAGACGCGGTAGTGCCGCTCCAGCGTCGCCGTCGAATAGCAGTAGAACGGCGTGCCGACGGCTTCCGCCAGCTCGATGAGATTGACCGCCTCGGCATGCAGCACGCCGTTGCGATAGTCGAAATGGTTCATGACACGCTAGGTAGTTTGAGCATGATCTCCGCGCAAACGCGTTCCGCGTTTGTCGCGAGGGAAAACCGCTTCGCACTTTTCCGGATCATGCTCGAGAAGCTAATTGCCGAGCAGCGGATCGAGCACGAAGGGCCGTTTATTGCCACGCGTCGCGGCCGGCGCGGCATCCGAGCCATAGGTCGGATTGAACACGCTGGGCTGCGCCGCCCGCTCGCTCTCGGTGTCGCTCGGTGCGGCGCCCGGCGCGGCGTTCGCGGTCGGCGGCAGGTCGAGCGGTCCCTTGCGGCCGCAGCCGCCGAGCGCCAGCGCTGACACGCTCAGCACAATGATGGCCCATCCCGAGGGGGTCAGGCGGTTCTTGCTAATCACGACGAATTCCCCAATTCGGGCGGCACCATACAAACATTGGCGTGCTCTGGCGAGAGGCGGAGCGCTGAGAAATCACGGCCAAATTTTCCCGTTCAGCCCAATTTTCGCTCTTTTTCCAGCCGCTTGGCCCAGGCCTTGGCCTGCGCCATCACATTCTTCGGCGCCGTGCCGCCAAACGAGGTCCGGCTCTTCACCGAGGATTCGACGCTGAGCACCTTCAACGCGTCGGCCGTGATCCTCGGCTCGACCTCCTGCATGGCCTTCAGGGGGAGTTCATGCAGCGCCACGCCCTGCTTGGAGGCCAGGCCGACGATCCGCCCGGTAACGTGGTGAGCATCGCGGAACGGCATTTTCAGGCTGCGCACCAGCCAATCGGCAAGGTCGGTCGCGGTGGCGTAGCCCTCGCCGGCCGCGGCCTTCATCTTCGCCTCATCCGGCACCAGATCCTCGACCATGCCGGTCATGGCGCGGATCGCAAGCGACAGCGCCTCGAAGGCCTCCATCGCGCCCTGCTTGTCCTCCTGCATGTCCTTTTGATAGGCGAGCGGCAGGCCCTTCATCACGATCAGGAGCGCAGTGAGCGCGCCGATCACGCGGCCGGTCTTGGCGCGCACCAACTCGGCCGCGTCCGGATTGCGCTTCTGCGGCATGATCGACGAACCGGTCGTGAACTTGTCGCTGAGCCTGACGAGGCCGACCAGCGGCGAGGTCCAGATCACGATCTCCTCGGCGAAGCGCGACATATGCACCGCGCAGATCGCGGCCGCGGAGAGCGTCTCCAGCACGAAATCGCGGTCGGACACTGCATCGAGCGAATTGGCCATCGGCCGGTCGAAGCCGAGCGCCTTCGCCGTCGCGGCGCGGTCGATCGGAAACGAGGTGCCGGCGAGCGCCGCGGCGCCGAGCGGCGATTCGTTCAGCCGCTTGCGCGCATCGGTGAAGCGGCCGCGGTCGCGGCCGGCCATCTCGACATAGGCCAGCAGATGATGGCCGAAGGTCACCGGCTGCGCGGTCTGCAGATGGGTGAAGCCCGGCATCACGGTTCCGGCATGCTCCAGCGCGCGGGTGACCAGCGCCTGCTGGAACGCAGCCAGCGCCGCGTTTGTCTCGTCGATGGTGTCGCGGACATAGAGCCGGAAATCGGTCGCCACCTGGTCGTTGCGCGAGCGCGCGGTATGCAGCCGGCCCGCCGCGGGCCCGATCAATTCGGACAGCCGCGACTCGACATTCATATGGATGTCCTCGAGCGCGCGCTTGAAGTCGAAATCGCCCTTGCCGATTTCTGACAAAATCGTGTCTAGACCTTTACCGATATTTTTCGCATCAGCTGACGTGATAATGCCTTGCGCGGCGAGCATCGCGGCGTGGGCCTTGGACGCGGCAATGTCCTGGGCATAAAGGTGCCGGTCGACGTCGATGGAGACGTTGATTTCCTCCATGATCGCGTCGGGACGTTCCGAGAACCGGCCGCCCCACATCTTGTTGCTCATGACATCTCGCTCACGAATTTGTATTGCAGGCCCTGCTGTTTCATCGGCCGTAGCGGCGAAACAGCATGGCGGTTCCGAACGTATTAGCTCGTTGTATGAGCATGATCTTTTCGGAAAACCGCTTCGCACTTTTCCGGATCATGCTCCAGCACTCCATAGCCACATCTGACCCAGGATGACAAACGATATGCCCGAGACGCCCCCATCCGAACCGACCGCCAAGCCGACTGCCAAGCGGCGTATCCCGCTGGTGGTTGGCGCCGTGCTGGTCGGGGCCGTGCTCGGCTATATCGGGGTCTCCAGCCTCAGGCATCCCGCCGGCGGCGACGTCGCCTGCAACAGCGCGGTGGATCTGGCCAAGAAGATCGCTCCGCTGGCCCATGGCGAGGTCGCGGCGCTGACCATGGCGACCACCCCCTTGAGGCTCCCTGACCTGGCCTTCGAGGACGCCAATGGCCAGCCGAAGAAGCTGTCGGACTGGCGCGGCAAGACCGTGCTGGTGAACCTGTGGGCGACCTGGTGCGTGCCCTGCCGCAAGGAGATGCCGGCGCTCGACAGCCTGCAGACCAAGCTCGGCGGCAAGGATTTCGAGGTGGTCGCGATCAACATCGACACCCGCGACCCGGACAAGCCGAAGAACTTCCTGAAAGAGGCCAATCTGACCAAGCTGGATTATTTCAGCGACCGGAAAGCCAAGGTCTTTCAGGACCTTAAGAACATAGGCAAGGCGCTGGGGATGCCGACCTCGGTGCTGGTCGACGGCAAGGGCTGCGAAATCGCCAATATCGCCGGCCCCGCCGAATGGGCGAGCGACGATGCGATCAAGCTGGTGAAGGCGGCGCTAGCGCCTGCCGCGGCCGGCTTCTGATCAGGCGACGGCGTTGAGGTTGCCGCCAATGCCGGCACCGAGATTGGCGGTCGACGGCGCGCCGAGCAGGGTCTGAACCGCGAACTTTTCCGCGTCGAGGTTCTGCTTGGTCACGCGGGTCGCGATCTCACCCTGCAGATTGCCCTGCTGCATCGAGAGGATGCTGGCGACCATGCTCATCGTGTCCATACGCGGTACTCCCAAGTTCGACCTTAGGTAGCGCGCGAAAGTTAATGCTTGGGTAACGGATGGCAGCGTCAGGCTGACGCATCGTTTGAATGACGCTCAGGCCGCGTTCGCCGCAAAAGCCGCGCCGAGGGTGCGCAGCGCCTGCCGGGTCCGCGCATCCGACAGCTTCGAGTGCAGCATGACGTCGCGCGACGGCAATGGCGGCAGGCCGAGCCGCGGCCCGAGGTCGACGGTATCCGCCGGCGCCACCCGGCGCGCCAGCGCGGCGACGGCGAGGCCTGCTGATATCGCGGCCCCGATCGTCGAGAGACCGCCACCGACGAACGCCTCGGTCCAGGCGATGCCGGCGGCGTCGAGAGCCTCGACCGCCATGGCCCGCACGCTGCAGGGCTCGGCTTGCGTCGCGAGACGCAGCGGCTCGCCCGGGCGATGGTGAAAATCGGGCGCGGCCATCCAGCCGAACGGCTCCTCGAACAGCACGTCGCCGTCGCGGCGCCTGGCGTCGTGGCGCAGCGCGATCGCTGCATCGAGCTTGCCGTCGTCGAATGCGCCGAGCACCGCGCGCGACGTGTCGACGTGCAGCTGGATCACCAGGCCGGGATCGGTGGCGTTCATCCGCTTCAACAGCGAGGCCAGCTCCGATCCGACGATGTGGTGGCTGATGCCGACGACCAATCGCCGATGCTCGACCGCAAATGAGCCGATCGCCGATTGATGCGCGGCAACCAGATTGCGCGCGGCGCCAAGGAAGGCCGCGCCTTCAGCGGACAGCCGGACCAGCCGCGGCGTTCGCTCAAGCAGCCGCCGTCCGAGCCCGTCTTCCAGACGCCTGATCTTCAGGCTGACCGCCGACTGCGTGGTCTCCATGACCTGCGCCGCGCGGGTGAAGCTGCTGAGGTCGGCCACCAGGACAAAGGCCTGCACCGCCTCGACGTCGAGTGCCTTCATGGCCATTCATTTCAATTAACAATCATTGAAATGCGATATCATACGGTTTTTCAATGATCAAGGAGCGCCTAAGGTCGGCCGAAAGCAACGACCGCCAGGAGCCACCATCATGCCGCTGACCCGCGTCTCATTGCGCCGGGGCAAGCCCGCCGCCTACCGCAAGGCGATTCTCGACAGCCTCTATCGCGCCATGCGCGAGACCTTCGATGTGCCGGAGGGCGATCGCTTCATGACGATCTCCGAGCATGACGGCGACGATTTCAGCTATGGCGCCGATTACCTCGGCATCAGGCGCAGCGACGATCTGGTGATCATCCAGATCACGGTCAGCAACACCCGCCCGGTGGCGCAGAAGCAGAAGCTCTATCGACGGATCGCCGAGCTGCTGACGGAAGGTCCCGGCCTGCGCCGTGAGGACATCTTCATCAACCTCGTCGAGGTGCTTCCCGAGAACTGGTCGTTCGGCAATGGCGAGGCGCAGTACGTCCGATGACCGCGACACCGATCCTCTCGCCGCGCATGAGCGGCATCAAGGCCTCGCCCGCATCGGTGCTGCGCCGCCGCGCCCGGGAGCTGCGCGCCGCCGGGCGCGACATCATCGAGCTTTCCTCGGGCAATCTGGATTTCCCGACGCCTGACCATGTGATCGCGGCGGCGCATGCAGCGGCATTGCGCAGCGAGACCCGTTACACCGATGTCGACGGCACGCCGGAGCTGAAGCGGGCGGTGCAGGCCGCCCTGCTGCGCGACCATCGTCTCGACTATCGGCTGGATGAGATCGTCATCACCAACGGCTCGACGCAGGCGCTGTTCAACGCGTTGCTGGCGACACTGGCGCCCGGCGACGAAGTGATCGTCCCTGCGCCCTATTGGGCGCCCTATCTCGATCAGGTGCGGCTGGCAGGCGGCACGCCCGTGGTCGTGCCGTGCGCGCAGAACAACGGCTTCAAGCTGCGCGCGGAGGATCTGCAGGCGGCGATATCGCCGCGGACGCGCTGGGTCGTGGTCAACAATCCGGTCAATCCCTCGGGCGCGCTGTATTCGCGTGAGGACCTGTCCGAGATCGTCACGGTGCTCTTGAGGCATCCGGACATCTGGGTGCTTGCCGACGGGGTCTACGAGCACATCGTGTTTGGCGGCGCGCCCGCGCCGACGCTTGCGGACATCGAGCCGCGCCTGAAGCCGCGGACGCTGACCGTCAGCGGTCTCGCCAAGTCCTACGCCATGATGGGATGGCGCATCGGCTATGCCGCCGGCCCTTCGGCGCTGATCAGCGCGATGATCGCGATCCAGTCGGAGACCACGTCCGGCGCATCGTCGATCAGCCAGGCCGCTGCGGTCGCCGCGCTCGATGGCGCACAGGATGTGCTGCTCGCGCGCGCCGCCATCCTTCGCGCGAGGCGCGATCGCTTTGTCGAACTCGTCAACGAATGCGCCGGCCTCTCCTGCACACCGCCGGAAGGCACGTTCTATCTGCTGGCCGGTTGCGCCGGCGTGATCGGCAAGCGCACTGCCGACGGCAAGGTGATTGCGAGCGATCGCGATTTTGCGACCTACCTGCTTGAAAAGGCCGATCTGGCGGTGTTCCCCGGCGAGGATCTCGGGCTGTCGCCCTATGTCCGCATCAGCTTCGCCAACCCGTCATCGATCATCGAGGAAGCCGGCATGCGGCTGAAGCGTGCCTGCGAGGCATTGCAATGACGCACCACGCGCCGAGCCAGCGTCTCGCGCTGACGGCGCATCTGTTCGGTCTTGGAACGGGTGTGACAATGATCGTCGGTCTCGTGCCCGCGACGCTTGCGCTGCTGCGGGCACTGAACTGACGAGCGGTGGATTACCGCGTCGGGACCGGCTTGTCGCCGCGATAGTCGTAGAAGCCGCGCTGGGACTTACGCCCGAGCCAACCGGCCTCGACATACTTCACCAGCAGCGGGCACGGCCGGTACTTGGAGTCGGCCAATCCCTCGTGCAGCACCTGCATGATCGACAGGCAGGTGTCGAGGCCGATGAAATCGGCGAGCTCGAGCGGGCCCATCGGATGGTGCGCGCCGAGCTTCATCGCGGCATCGATCGCCTCGACGTTGCCGACGCCTTCATACAGCGTGTAGATCGCCTCGTTGATCATCGGCAGCAGAATGCGGTTGACGATGAAGGCGGGAAAATCTTCCGACACCGCGACCTGCTTGCCGAGCTTGGCGACGAACGCCTTGGCGGTGTCGAAGGTCGTGTCGTCGGTGGCGATGCCGCGGATCAGCTCGACCAGCTCCATCGCCGGCACCGGATTCATGAAGTGAATGCCGATGAATTTCTCCGGGCGGTCGGTCGAGGCGGCGAGCCGCGTGATCGAGATCGACGACGAGTTGGTCGCGACGATCGCGTCCGGCTTCAGCACCGCGCAGACCTCGTGGAAGATCTTGCGCTTGGTCTCTTCCTTCTCGACCGCGGTCTCGATCACGAGATCGCAATCGGCGAGCGCATCGAGCGTCTCGGAGGAGGTGATGCGGTCGAGCGCCTGCTTGCGCTCGGTCTCGCTGATCCCCTTCTTGGCGACCTGGCGGGTCAGATTGCCGTTGATGGTCGCCAGCGCCGACTTCAGCCGGTCGCCGGACACGTCGTTGAGCACCACATCGAAGCCGGCCAGCGCCGCCACATGGGCAATGCCATTGCCCATCTGGCCCGAACCGATCACGCCGACCTTTTTGATTGCCACCGTCATCTTGTCATCCACCGGAACGGCGCGCATGTCGCGCCTGCCCAATCCCAACGATACCCGAAGCGAAGCCTTCCGGGTTGCCCAATCCGCCGGAAAACGCTTCCTGGGACCATGATGTGATGACAGGTCATCACACAAGGGTCCCATTTCCCCCTGTCGGGCACGATCCTTCCGGAAAAACGTTTCCGGATCATTGCCTCGAAAATCATAACACCGGCCGGAGCTTAGCCATCCGGCCGGCGTCTTGTTGCTTACTTTCCGAGCTTGCCGAGCGCTTCGGTGAGCTCCGGAACCGCCTGGTAGAGGTCGGCGACCAGGCCGTAATCGGCGACCTGGAAGATCGGCGCGTCCTCATCCTTGTTGATGGCGACGATCACCTTGGAGTCCTTCATGCCGGCCAGATGCTGGATCGCGCCGGAGATGCCGACCGCGACATAGAGTTCCGGGGCCACCACCTTGCCGGTCTGGCCGACCTGCCAGTCGTTCGGCGCATAGCCGGCATCGACCGCGGCGCGCGAGGCGCCGACGCCGGCGCCGAGCTTGTCGGCGAGCGGCTCGATGTATTTGGCGAAGTTCTCGCGGCTCTGCATGGCGCGGCCACCCGAGACGATGATCTTGGCCGAGGTCAGTTCCGGACGGTCGCTCTTGGCGACCTCCTCGCCGACGAACGTCGACAGGCCGGGATCGGCAGCCGAAGCGGCGTTCTCGATTGCCGCGCTGCCGCCTTCGCCGGCCGCGGCGAAGGTCGAGGTGCGGACCGTGATCACCTTCTTGGCGTCCTTCGACTTCACGGTCTGGATCGCGTTGCCGGCGTAGATCGGCCGCTCGAACGTGTCGGGCGCGACGACCTTGATGATCTCGGAGACCTGCATGACGTCGAGCAGCGCCGCGACGCGCGGCATCACGTTCTTGAAGCGCGAGGTCGCGGGCGCGACGAAGGCGTCATAGCCGGGCGCCAGCGCGACGATCAGCGCGGCCAGCGGCTCGGCAAGGTCGTGCTCATAGGCGGGGCCTTCGGCCACCAGCACCTTGCTGACGCCGGCGAGCTTGGCGGCTGCTTCCGCCGCCGCCTTGGTGCCCTGGCCGCCACCGGCAACCAGCACATGCACATCGCCGCCGAGCTGGCTCGCCGCGGTCAGCGCCTTGTTGGTCGAGTCCTTCAGGGTCTCGTGGTCGTGTTCAGCAATCAACAGCGTCGTCATCAGAGAACCCCGGCTTCGGTCTTGAGCTTGTTCACGAGTTCGGCGACGTCCTTGACCTTGACGCCCGCCTTGCGGCCTGCCGGTTCCGCGGTCTTCAGCACTTCCAGACGCGGCGTGACATCGACGCCGTAGTCGGCGACGCTCTTGTCGTCGATCGGCTTCTTCTTCGCCTTCATGATGTTGGGCAGCGACGCATAGCGCGGCTCGTTGAGGCGGAGGTCAGTGGTGACGATCGCCGGGCCCTTCAGCTTGATGGTCTGCAGACCGCCGTCGACTTCGCGCGTGACCTTGAAGTCAGCCCCTTCGACCTCGAGCTTGGAGGCGAAGGTCGCCTGCGACCAGCCGAGCAGCGCGGCCAGCATCTGGCCGGTCTGGTTCGAGTCGTCGTCGATCGCCTGCTTGCCGAGAATGACGAGGCCGGGCTGCTCCGCCTCGACCACCGCCTTCAGGATCTTGGCAACCGCGAGCGGTTCGACATTGCCTTCGGCCTTGACCAGGATGCCGCGGTCGGCGCCCATCGCAAGTCCGGTGCGAATGGTCTCGGAGGCCTGCGCGGGTCCGATCGACACCACCACCACTTCGGTCGCCTTGCCGGCTTCCTTCAGCCGCAGCGCTTCCTCGACGGCGATCTCGTCGAACGGGTTCATCGACATCTTGACGTTGGCGAGCTCCACGCCCGTCCCGTCACTCTTGACGCGGACCTTGACGTTGTAGTCGACGACCCGCTTTACCGGCACAAGAACCTTCATCGATCCTCTTTCGCTTTGATTTTATGGGTTTCGGTTGGCTGGCGCGGAACCTAAAGGTCCCGTTTCCCCCGGTCAACGCGCCAAAGCCAAAAAACCGTCACCTGGTTTTGAGCCAGTCTAACGGTTCTGGCCCGGCACCCACAACACGTCTCCCGCCCCCTTATTGTTCTGGAAGCGGCTGGCAACGAACAGGAAATCCGACAGGCGGTTCATATACTGAATGCCAGCCGCATTGACCGGCTCGTCGGGCCGGGCGGCGAGTTCCACCATCATCCGTTCCGCGCGGCGACATATCGTCCGGGCAAGATGCAGATATGCGGCGGCAGGCGTGCCGCCGGGCAGCACGAACGAGGTCAGCGGTGCGAGCTGGTCGTTGAGCTGGTCGATGTCGCGCTCGAGGCGCTCGACCTGGCTTGCCAGCATGCGCAGGCGTTCAGCCTTGCCCTCGCGCTCGGGCACTGCAAGGTCGGCGCCGAGATCGAACAGATCGTTCTGGATCCGGCCGAGCATCGCATCGACCTCGGGACTATCAGCCAGGTGCAGCCGCACCACGCCGATCGCGGCGTTGGTCTCGTCGACGGTGCCATAGGCGGCAACCCGCAGATCGTATTTCGGCCGCCGCTCGCCGGAGCCGAGCGCGGTGGTGCCGTCATCGCCGGTGCGCGTGTAGATCCGATTGAGAACGACCATGGCCGTGATCTCCTAAGGTTTGCGCATCGCCCTTATCGCCCCATCGCCCAGACCGCGAGCATCGCGATGACGATGGCGACGAACTGCAGCAGCACGCGCAGCCGCATCAGCTTCTGCGACGTGTTCGGCGAGCCGCCCTTCATCATGTTGATGAGGCCGAGCAGGAGCACCAGCGCGACGGCGCCGACGGCGATGGGAAGAATGATCGTGCTGAGAAGAGATGTCATCTGCGGTACATAACACCGCATGACGCGGACTTCCACACAGGCGGCCGATGCAACCAACTGGCTTTTCAGTGCGTAATATCAGATGCTGGGTCCGTTCTCGGACCGAGCCGTTTTCGACAATGCCGGGTGGAATGTGAAGCAGCTTCGTTACGTCACCCACGTCGTGATGGATGCCTTTTACACGTTCCTCGCCGATGACGGCTGGGCGATCGCGAGCCACATCGCGCTGTCGACCCTGATGGCGCTGTTTCCGTTCCTGATCGTGCTGACCTCGTTGGCCGGCTTCTTCGGCTCCAAGCAGCTTGCCGACCAGGCCGTCGGACTGTTGTTGCAGGTCTGGCCGGATCAGGTCGCCGGGGCGCTGTCCGGCCAGATCCACGACGTGCTGACCAACACCCGCGGCGACATCCTGACCATCGGCGCGGTGCTCGCGGTCTACTTCGCCTCCAACGGCGTCGAGGCGCTGCGGGTGGCGTTGAACCGCGCCTATGCCGTGATCGAGCCGCGGCGCTGGTACTGGCTGCGGCTGGAATCGATCGGCTACACGCTGGTCGCGGCGTTCACCTCGCTCGCGATGGCGTTCCTGATCGTGCTCGGGCCACTGATCATCGAGGCGGCGCGGCGCTATATCCCGTTCTTCGTCGAATCCAACGAGAGCCTGCTCAACATCGCCCGCTACGGCATCACGATACTGGCGCTGGTCGTCGCGCTGTTCATCCTGCATGCCTGGCTGCCGGCCGGCCGCCGCGGCTTCACCCAGATCCTGCCCGGCATCATCTTCACCATGGTGGCGTCGCTGCTCTCGGGCATCGGCTTCGGCATGTACCTGGCGCGCTTCGCCAACAATTACGTCACGATGTATGCGGGGCTCGCCTCGGTAATCATCGCGCTGGTGTTCATGTATTTCATCGCCGCGATCTTCGTGTTCGGCGGCGAATTGAACGCCGCGATCATCAAGTCGCGGTTGCCGCACGGCGTGTCGCTTCATGCAGCGCAGTCGCGAGCGCCCGCGGAGACACAGGCTTGACCAGGAAGGCGTCGGCGCCGGCGGCACGTGCCGCGGCTTCATCCTCGGCGCGGCCGGAAATCCCGACGATCACGATTCGGCCGTGCGGCGGCGGCAGTGCGCGGATGCGCTTGATGGCTTCGACGCCGCTGATGCCGGGCAGCACCATGTCCATCAGCACCGCATCGAAGGCGCCCTGTCCGAGCCTGTCGGCAGCGCCCTCGCCCTGACCGATGAATTCGGCGTGGTGACCGAGCTCGGTCAGGATCGTGTTGAGCACGACGCGGCCGAACGGATTGTCCTCGACGCTGAGCAGCCGCAGCCCCTGCGATGACGGCGCTGCCGCGCCTTCGCCCGCGGGCGCACCGGAGGGGCCTTCGGCTGCGACCAGCACCACGTTGAGCGTGAAGGTGGTGCCGCCGCCGGAGCGCTGGGCCGCGACGACATCGCCGCCCATGGCGCGCGCAAGCTGCTTGACCGAGGACAGGCCGAGCCCGGAGCCGCCGAACCGCGCGGCGATCGAGACATTGGCCTGCGAGAACGGCCGGAACAGGCGCTTGACCTCCGCTAGCGTCAGACCGATGCCGCTGTCGGAGATCGCAAAGGCAATGCCGATCCTGCCGTCCGCGCGCCGCTTCGCCGCGTTCTTGGCCGCAGGCACCGGCGCGACGTGCAGCTCGATGCTGCCCTGCTCGGTGAACTTGACGGCGTTGTCGATCAGGTTTTCCAGCGCGGCGCGCAGGCGGACCGGATCGCCGACCGCGAAGGCGGGCAGCTTGCCGGAGATCTCGACCGAGGCCCGCAATCCCTTGGCTGCGGCCCGGCCGGCCAGCGAATCGCCGGCATGGCGCGCCAGCGTGCGCAGGTCGAAGAAGTCCTGCCGGATCTCGAGCCCCGGCCCCTCGCTGCGGGCGGCATCGACGAACAGGGTCGCAAGGCTCGCCAGATGTTCGGCGCCGGCTCTGATGGTATCGACCCAGCGCCGCTCGCGCTCGCCGAGCTCCGACGTCGCGAGCAGGTTGCTGATCGCAAGGATCCCGGTCAGCGGCGTCCGTACCTCATGGGCAAAGGCGGCGAGCGCGGTCTCGACCATGCCGGGACCGGACTTGGCTCCGGACTTGGCTCCGGACTTGGCTGATGTCTTTGGCGCGGCCCGCGTGTGGCGCGGCTTGGCCGCCGCCTTGGTCTTGCGGGTCTTGGCGGCGCGGGTCGTCGACGGCGCGCCTTTTGCTCGCCGCTTGCTGCGCCGTCCGCGCGATGATGTCGCCATGATCTCCGTGACCCCGCCCCGCAGGCAACATGGCATGCCAGGAGTGGCAGAGTCACGGCGCCGTTTGGGAGGAGCCAAGGCAAATCAGGATGATGGTAATCGGTCCATCCACAAGAGCCGGGCTAGCGCAGGGGTACCTCCAGCCAGAATGTCGAAAACAACCCCATGCAAAGGAGACGGCGGCCGCCAGCGTCCGACGCCGCACTTGACATGTCGGGCAAATCGGCGGTATTTTTCTATTATTCCGAAATCACACGAGCCCGCTCGCCTCCGCAAGAGGAAGAGGAGCGCGCACCTTGGTGGCGAACTACACCAAACCGACCAGACGGCGCACGTCGGACGGGCTCGTCCCGTCTGCCCGCAGCTCGCGTAGCCCGGTCGCCCGGGTCGATTTCGACAGCTTTTGGCCCGCCGCATCCCGGATCAGCGCATGGTGCCGGTAGACCGGCGCGGGCAAGCCAAGCAGCGCCTGCAACAGCCGATGCACGCTGGTCGACCAGAACAGGTCAATGCCCCTGACCGCATCGGTGACGCCTTGCAGGGCGTCGTCGATCACGACCGAGAGATGGTAGCTGGTTGGGGTCTCCTTGCGGGCCAGGATCACGTCGCCCCAGGCCTCGGGCCGGGCCGCGACGTCTCCGCTCTCGCCGGCCGGTCCCTCGCCCGCTTCCTGCCAGGATAGGCCGCCGGCGCGGGCAACGGCTGAGGCCATGTCGAGCCGCAGCGCGAACGGCGCGCCCTGCCCGATCAACCGGTCGCGCTCCTCGGCCGACAGCGATTTCGCCGTTCCCGGATAAAGCGGCGCACCGTCCGGATCGCGCGGCCAGGCGCCGCCCGCCTCGCGTTCGGCGACCAGTCGCGCGATATCGGCGCGGCTCTCGAAACTCGGATAGACCAGCCCCTGCGCCGACAGGCGGTCGATCGCGGCGCCATAGGCGGCAAAATGCTCCGACTGCCGCCGCACCGGGGTCTCCCAGGCGATGCCGAGCCAGGCGAGGTCCTCGTAGATCGCCTCTTCGAATTCGACCCGACAGCGCGTCGCGTCGATGTCCTCGATCCGCAGCAGGAAGCGCCCGCCCGACTGCCGCGCAAGATCGTGGTTGAGCAGCGCCGAAAAAGCGTGGCCGAGATGCAAATAGCCGTTCGGACTCGGGGCAAAACGGAAAACGGGTGGCATGGCGTTTGACCGGGCCTCATTGCCGGGCTCGATCCGGCAATCCATCTGGAGAAGACTCTGTTACGATAGGAGATGGATGCGCGGGTCCCGGCTACGCCAAGGCTTCGCCGAGGCCCGCGCATCCAGGCTCGCCGGAGCTTTAGCAGAGGCGGCAAGCCCGCGCATGACGAGTCGAAACGATCCCGCAATGCTGATTCATCTCGAAACCCAGGCCGACCTCGACGAGGCCATCCAGAAGCTGGTCGACCAGGATCGCCGCCTGCGCCCGATCCTCGAATCGACCGGCATGCCGGCGATCCGGCAGCGCGAGCCCGGGTTTGCGGGACTTGCCGCGATCATCTGCGGCCAGCAGCTGTCGACCGCGAGTGCTGCCGCGATCTGGGGACGCGTCAGCCAGGCATTCGACCCGTTCCATCATGATGCCATCCGCAAGGCGCGCGCCGACCGGCTCGGCCGGCTCGGATTGTCCGCTGCCAAGATCAAGACGCTCAAACACATCGCCCGCGAGCTCGCCGAGGAGCGGCTGAACCTCGACGTGCTCGCCAACGAGGAGGCCGATGCGGCGCACAACACGCTGACCGCGCTGCCCGGGATCGGCCCATGGACCGCCGACGTGTACCTGCTGTTCTGCCTCGGCCACGGCGATGCGTGGCCCGCCGGCGACCTCGCCGTGCAGGAAGCGGTCAAGGTCGGGCTCGGGCTGAAGGAGCGGCCGACGCCGAAGCAGATGGCGCCGCTTGCCGAGCCGTGGCGGCCGCTGCGCGGCGCCGCCGCACATCTGTGGTGGGCGTATTATCGCGTGCTCAGGAATCGCGAAGGCGTGATCGCGAGCGCGAAGTAGGCCGTTGATAAAAACGCTGCGGCTGCGCGATCGCATGCTATAGCATCAGCAGAACAATACTTATTCAATTTGCCGACCTCGCCCATTTCGCCGCTAAGCACATCCTTCATGCAAGGAGGACGGACCTGGTATCGATCCGTACCCCGCTGACGCTTCTGCTGATATGCCTGGGCGCTATCGCCACAGCGTGGTGGTGGCTCGGCATCCCGGTCAACCTGCCGCGCGCGCCGATCGATCCGAACGACAAGGTCCAGTGCATCTCGTACGCACCGTTCCGAAACAATCAGACATCACTATCGCCGGCGACGCAGGTCTCGCCGGAACAGATCGCGGAAGACCTCGCCCAGCTTGCCAAGATATCCCACTGCATCCGCACCTATGCGACCGACCTTGGCCTCGACCAGATTCCCGGACTTGCGGCCAAGGCAGGGCTGAAAGTCATCCAGGGCATCTTCCTTGATCGGGACCGCAAGAAGAATGCGACGCAGGTCGAAACGGCGATCCGCCTCGCCAGGGAATATCCGGACACGATCATCGCACTGGTGGTCGGCAACGAGGTCTTGCTGCGCAAGGAAATGGCGGCGTCCGACCTCGCCGCCCTGATCCGCTCGATCAAGGCGCAGGTCAGCGTCCCCGTCACCTATGCCGAGGTCTGGGAGTTCTGGCTGAGCAATCGCGAACTTTCCGACGCCGTCGACTTCGTCACGATTCACATCCTGCCCTATTGGGAGAACATCCCAATCCGGGCGGATTTGGCCGCCGCGCACGCAGACGAGATTCGCAAGCAGGTCGCAGCGGCATTTCCGGGCAAGGAGATCTTTATCGGAGAAATCGGCTGGCCGAGCGAGGGGCGGATGCGCGAGTCAGCGCTGCCGTCGCGCACCAATCAGGCGCGCGTGGTCGCGGAGGTGCTCGACCTGGCGCGGCGCGAGCATTTCCGCGTCAACCTGTTCGAGGCCTATGACGAAGGGTGGAAGCGCGAGATCGAAGGCACGGTCGGCGGCTCCTGGGGCCTGTTCGATTCCGAAGAGCGAACGCTGAAATATCCGGCCGGCGTGCCGATCAGCAATTTCCCACTCTGGAAACTGCAGATGGGCAGCGGAATGGCGCTGGCGATCCTGGTGTTCGGCGTCGCCTGGCTGACCTTGCGCCGCAAGCCGAGGGAGCCAATGGAATCGACGCTCGTGCCATGGCTGGCAGTCGGGCTGTCGGCGACCACAGGCGGAATCCTGTTCGGGGTCGCGGCGCAACGACTGGTCTATGAAAGCTACGGCACCGGAGGCTGGCTGGTGTGGGGCTCGCTTCTCGCGGCGGCAACGGCGTCGCCGGTGTTCGGCGCCAACGCGCTGGTGTCGGGTCGCGCACCGCCCAGCTTTGCGGAACTGCTGGGTCCGAAGGGCTACCACACTGAATCGATGCTGGTGACGATGCACGGATTGGCCTTGATGGTCACCGCGGTGATCGGCACGGCGACCGCGCTCGGCCTCATCTTCGACCCGCGCTTCATCGATTTTCCGTTCGCGCCTCTCACGATGGCGGCGGTGCCCTTTGCAGCCATGACGCTGCTCAATCCGCCCGCGAAGGGAAGCCGCCCGCTGGCGGAATCGATGTTTGCCGGCATTTACCTTGCGGCCGCAATCTATACGGCGCTCAACGAAGGGCCGGAGAACTGGCAGGCGCTGTGGACTTGCGCCGCCTTCCTGTTGCTCGCGATGACGCTGTGGCGGGCGCGGGCCTGAGCATGCGCTCTAGCTTTAGGGCGCGTAGTCATAAATCCGGTACAGGCGTGCGGAAATGGTGGGGTCTGGATTGCCCTAACAAGCAAACATCAACGATGGCAGATTGAATGTCCGAGAGGGGCCAATAGCTGATGGGCAATCCTTGCAATTTGTTGTAGTAAAGCAACCGGTTGGATTGCGACTGTGATGCAGGAGCGGTCAATGCGGGTCGAGCGCAGGTTGACGGCGATATTGGCCGCTGACGTGGCGAGTTATTCGCGGCTCATGCACAATGACGAGGAGGCTACGCACGCCAAGCTCATGGGGCTCCTTGCTGACGGCGTCGAGCCCGCAATTGCAGAACACGGTGGCCGCATCGTGAAGAACACCGGCGACGGGTTCTTGGTGGAGTTTTCGAGCGCGGTCGAAGCGGTTCGGGCTGCGATGAAGTTCCAAGCCCGGGTCCACGAACTTACGGCCGGCGACCCGGAAGACAGACGCATCGCTTTTCGCGTGGGCATCAACATTGGTGATGTGCTCGTCGAGCCTCACGACATCTTTGGCGATGGCGTCAATATCGCGGCACGGCTTGAGGGCATTGCTGTGCCCGGCGGGATCTGCATCTCCTCTGCTGTTTACGAGCAAGTCCAAGGCAAGGTTGGAAGTAAGATCGCCGATCTGGGCGAGCAGAACCTTAAAAACATCGACCGTCCGGTTCGAGCCTATGCCGTGATGTGGGATGAACCCAGCCCAACGACACGGCGTCAGCGCACGGGATCGAGCGTACTTTCACCGCCTCGTCTTTCCATCGTTGTACTGCCTTTCGCCAACCTCAGCGGCGATCCCGAACAGGATTATTTCGTCGATGGTGTAACTGAGAACTTAACAACGGACTTGTCGCGCATCGGTGGCTTGTTCGTAATCGCCCGAAACAGTGCGTTCTCATACAAGGGCAAAGCAATCGACGTACAGCAAGTCGGCCGCGAGTTGAACGTCCAGTACGTGCTTGAAGGTTCCATGCAGCGCAGCGGCAAGCGGCTTCGAGTGAACGTGCAGCTCATCGATGCCAAAAGCCGCAAACATCTTTGGGCCGAGCGCTTCGAAAAGCCTGTCGCCGATCTTTTCGATATGCAGGACGAAATCGTATCGAGGCTCGCCAACTCGTTTGGTGCCCAGCTCGTTGTAGTCGAGGCACGACAAGCGGAGCGGTTGCGGCATCCCGACGCAATAGACCTGTTCTTTCAGGGTACTGCCTGTTTCTACAACGGGCCGACCCTTGAGCACGCGACCCGGGCGCGCGGCTTTTTTGAACGTGCTTTGGCGATCGATCCCCAAGGGGTCGGAGCGACTTGGGCGTTGATCGGCATGGCAAACGTCGATCTGACAGTGGGAGCCGACCTGCTAACGGACGAACGAGCCGCGCTTCTTTCGGCAGCCGAAGCGAACGCGATCAAAGCACGTTCACTAGCTCCCAACATTGCCGCGGCCCGCCTGACACTGGCACTCGTCTACATCAACACAAACCGCGCCGCGCAAGGGATTACCGAATGCGAGCAGGCATTAGCACTTGATCGCAATTTGGCTTATGCTCATGGCGTTATTGGTTTAGCCAAATTCTATATGGGGCGCCCTACCGAGACTGAAGGCCATGTACTCGAGGCTCTCCGTCTGTCCCCTCGCGATCTCGTTGCCAACCGCTTGATGCGTTTTGTGGGCATGGCAAAGCTACATCTCGGTGCGGATGCCGAAGCTGTCAGTTGGCTGCGACGAAGCATTGAGGCCAACCCCACTTATCCTCTCGCGCATTTTTCGCTCGCCGCTGCCTTGGGCTTGCTCGGCGCGCTGGATGAGGCGCGAACTGCTGCGAAAGCGGGATTGGCGCTCAACCCAGGCTTTACGATCCGCCGCTTGCGCGCCGCCAAAATAAGCGACAATCCTATTTATCTCTCTGGACAAGAGCGCCTCTGTGAGGGCATGCGCATAGCCGGGGTGCCGGAGGGGTGATGCCGGAGATGGGTCAAAAGCGCCGGTTTGGCCCTCAGCTGGAGACTTCCGATCTGCCCCCAACTTCGGACATGTCCCTGCGCCGCGCAAGCTGTCGCGAAGGGCCATTAGCGGACCTGCAGCTCAGAGCAGGTCTTTTTCGGTTGGCAATTCGCCATGCAAGCATCGAGCGAAACTTGAAAATCGGGCTGAGACGTCGCCCATGTTGCGCATGTTCCCACGCAAATTGGAGTCGAGTTGGCTAATTGAACTTCTTCGCACTGGGTCACAAGGCGGCATCCCTCTGGTCAGATCGCGTCGCCGCTTCATTCTCCAAAGCGGACATCTCGGATTTATGAGCATGCGTTCTATCCGCGCAACCTGACGCGGTCCTCGCGCGCGCAATCGGTGACGAAGCCGATCACGGCGCGCACCGACGGAAGCTCGACCAGATCGGGATGGGCGAGCAGCCAGAGGTCGGAGAGGCTCGAGAGTTTTTGCGGAGCGACCCGAACCAGATCGGGATAGTCGGCGCCGACCAGGCAGGACAGCGCGCAAATCCCGAGCCCGGCACGCGCGGCTGCCAGCATGTCGCCCTGCGAGGAACAGCGCATCACCAGCGTGCCCTGCCGGGTGATGACATCGCTCCAGCGCGCCAGACGCGCATTCGAGGCCTGGTCGGCAAACCCGATCACGCTGTGCCCCCGCCATTCGTCCGGCCGCTCCGGAAGCTTGCGTCCGACCGCGTAGAGCCGCGATGCATAGAAGCCGGCACCGAGCCGGCCGATCTTGCGCCCGATCAGGTTCTCGTCCCCGGCATCGACCGGGCGCAGCACGACATCGGCCTCGCGCCGCCGGACGCTTGCCGGAAACGGATGGGTGATGATCTCGAGCTGGATATTGGCGTGATCGCGCAGGAACGGCCCGAGCCGCGGCATCAGCCAATGCGCCGCCAGCGTCGCGCCGATCGACAGCTTGACGACGCCGCGCGCCTGCTCGCCGGTGGCGGACGCAGCCGCCTCCGCGCGCAGCGCTGCAGCGGCCATCGCTTCGGCATGTTCGCGGAACTTGCGGCCATGCGAGGTCAGCGACAAACCGTCATTGGAACGGGCGAACAGCCGGGTGCCGAGCTGCTTCTCGAGCGCCGCGACGTTGCGGCCGACGGTCGGATGGCTGATGCGGAGCCGCCGCGCTGCGCCGGCCAGGCTCCGCGTCTCCGCCACCGCGACGAATGTCTTGCAAAGCTCCCAGTCCATGGGCCCGCCCGCCTGCGCCTCGTTCATTTCTGGCCGATCGGCCGTTCAATATTGAACGCCATGACGCGGCCGTCCAGCCTTATATTGCGGCGCGCCAGGAGAGCCGCCGCTCCGGCCATCACAACACATCGCGATCCGCTCCGGCTGCCGCCCGGGCGGTCCACCCATGGAGGATCCGAACAATGTCGCTGCCTGCTTCGCTCGCCAACAAGCTTGAACTGCCGGTCGTCGGCTCCCCGCTGTTCATCGTCTCGGGGCCCGAGCTCGTGATCGCGCAGTGCAAGGCCGGCGTCGTCGGCTCGTTTCCGGCGCTGAACGCCCGCCCGGCCGAGAAGCTCGGCGAATGGCTGACCCAGATCGAGAACGAGCTCGGCGAGTACCAGGCGCTGCATCCGGAGAAGAAGGTCGCGCCCTACGCCGTCAACCAGATCTGCCACGCTTCCAACGACCGCCTGATGCGCGACATGGAAACCTGCGTGAAGCACAAGGTGCCTGTCATCATCACCTCGCTGCGCCCGCCGTCCGAGATCGTCGAGGCCGCGCATTCCTACGGCGGCGTGGTGTTCCACGACGTCATCAATGTCAAGCACGCGCGCAAGGCCGCCGAGCAGGGCGTCGACGGATTGATCCTGGTCTGCGCCGGCGCCGGCGGCCATGCCGGCACGCTGTCGCCCTTCGCGCTGGTGCGCGAGGTCAAGCAATGGTTCAAGGGCACGATCCTGCTGTCGGGCGCGATCTCGGACGGCTGGAGCATCGCATCGGCCCTCGCGCTCGGCGCCGACCTCGCCTATATCGGCACCCGCTTCATCGCGACCGAGGAAGCCAACGCCGACATCAGGTACAAGCAGGCGCTGACCGAGTTTGCCGCCCACGATATCGTCTACTCCAACCTGTTCACCGGCGTGCACGGCAACTACCTCGGGCCGTCGATCGCGGCGGCCGGGCTCGATCCCGCCAATCTGCCGGTCGCCGACAAGACCAAGATGAATTTCGGCTCCGGCGGCAACACCAAGGCCAAGGCCTGGCGCGACATCTGGGGCTCGGGCCAGGGCATCGGCCAGATCGTCGACGCCCCGCCGGTCGCCGAACTGGTGGCGCGGCTGAAGGCGGAGTACACCGAGGCCCGCAGCGAATTCCTTCGCGCCAGCGCCTGACGCTGGACGATCGCCTGGAGAGACCCGGTATGATCATCAGCGGCGACCGACAGATCAGCTACGGCGATATTCACGCCCGCATCGCGCGGGCGGCCACCGGCTTGCGCGCGCTCGGCGTGCAGGGCGGCAAGCCGGCCGGCATGATGTTGCGCAACGACTTCGCGCTGTTCGAGGTGGTCGCGGCCTCGGCGGCGCTCGGCAGTCCGGTGGTGCCGATCAACTGGCACCTGAAGGCCGACGAAGTCGCCTACATCCTCACCGACAGCGGCGCCGACACGCTGGTCTGCCACGCCGATCTGCTGCCGCAGATCCGCGACGGGTTACCGCCTGCGATCAAACTGCTGGTCGTGACCACGCCACCGGAGATCGCCGCCGCCTATGGCGTGACGCCGGCGCTCACGACAGTGCCCGACGGCATGACCGACTGGGACGTCTGGCGCGAGACGCATCAGCCGCTGACCGACGCACCGATCGGCGCAGCGCCGATGTTCTACACCTCGGGCACGACAGGACTGCCGAAGGGCGTCAAGCGCAAGCCGATGCGGCCCGAGCAGCAGGCGGCGGCCGCCCGGGTCGGCGCCCTCACCTACGGCGTCAAGCCGAACGAGGGCCAGGTGATCCTGATGAACGGCCCGATGTACCATTCGGCGCCGCACTCCTACGGCATGCTCGCGTTCCGCAACGGCTGCGCGATCGTGCTCGAGCCGCGCTTCGATCCCGAGGATCTGCTGCAACTGATCGAGCGCCACCGCGTCACCCACATGCACATGGTGCCGACCATGTTCGTGCGGCTGCTGCGGCTGCCGGAGGAGACCCGCCGCCGCTACGATTTGTCGTCGCTGCGCTTCATCGTCCACGGCGCGGCGCCCTGCCCGGTCGACGTCAAGCGCGCGATGATCGAGTGGTGGGGGCCTGTCATCAACGAGTATCTCGGCTCGACCGAGACCGGCATCCCGGTCTGGCATTCGTCCGCGGAGGCGCTGGCCAAGCCCGGCACCGTCGGCCGCGCCATCGAGGGCGGCATCGTCAAGATCTTCCGGCCCGACGGGACGCAATGCGACGTCGGCGAGCCCGGCGAGATCTTCATGCGCCAGACCGCGATCTCGGATTTCGATTACCACGGCAACGCCAAGGCGCGCGCCGAGGCCGACCGCGACGACCTGATCAGCGTCGGCGATGTCGGCTATCTCGACGCGGACGGATATCTATTCCTGTGCGACCGCAAGCGCGACATGGTGATCTCAGGCGGCGTCAACATCTATCCCGCGGAGATCGAGAACACGCTGATCGGCATGGAGGGTGTCCGCGACTGCGCGGTGTTCGGCGTTCCCGACGACGAATATGGCGAGCGGCTGTTCGCCTGCGTCGAGCCGGAAGCGGGCGGCACACTGTCGGTTGCGGCGATCCAGGAGTTCCTGCGCGGCAAGCTCGCCAATTTCAAGGTGCCGAAAGATATTCGCTTCATGGACGCGCTGCCGCGCGAGGCCACCGGCAAGATCTTCAAGCGCAAGCTACGCGACCTCTACCGCGAGGGACAGCTCGGCTGAGCCAAGTGACGGTGAAGCGAACGGCGTTTGAAACTTAGTTGCTGTTGCAAATGGCCGGCAATCGACGCAACGATGCCGGCACTTCTGAAGCCGGGATCATCGCCATGAACTCCACTGACTTCATCGTCATCCGCAACGATCTGCAGCAGTGCAAGGTGATCGAGACGCAGTTGCCCGATGCCGCGGCGCTGCCGGCCGACGCGTTGCTGGTGAAAGTGACCCGCTTCGCCTTCACCGCCAACAACATCACCTACGCCGTGATCGGCGAGCAGCTGAAATACTGGCAGCTGTTCCCGGCGCCCAAGGACTACGGCATCATTCCGGTCTGGGGTTTTGGCGAGGTGCTGGCCTCCAAGCATCCCATGATCGCAGCGGGCGAAACGCTGTTCGGCTACTTCCCGATGGCGACGCACCTCGTCATCGAGGCGGCCGATGTCAGCAAGCGCGGCCTGCGCGATGGCGCCGCGCACCGGCAGGAGGTCTCGCCGGTCTACAACGCCTATGCCCGCGTCTCCGGCGACCCGACCTATGCCGGCCAGCAGGGCGATTTCCGCGCGCTGCTGCTGCCCTTGTTCATGCTGTCGTTCATGGTCGACGACTTCCTGGCCGAAAACGAGTTCTACGGCGCACGCCGCGTCGTCCTGTCGTCGGCGTCGAGCAAGACCGCCTTCGGCCTCGCCCATCTCCTGCACAGACGGGGCATCCGGGTGATCGGACTGACGTCCAAGGGCAATGTCGATTTCGTCACATCGCTCGGTTGCTATGACGAGGTCGTCACCTACGATCAGGTGACCGCGATCCCGCCGGCCGAGCCTGTCGTCTATGTCGACATGGCCGGCAACAGCGCGCTGCGAGAGGCCCTGCACCGGCACTTCGGCGCGCAGATGGTCTATTCCAGCCGGGTCGGGCTGACGCATCGCGCGAGCGAGCCGGACGGGCCGACGCTGCCCGGCGCCAAGCCGGTGTGGTTCTTCGCGCCGGACCAGATCCGCAAGCGTGCCAAGGAATGGGGGCCCGGCGGCGTCGACCAGCGTTTTGGCGCCGCCTGGACCGAGCTCGCGCCGCATCTGCCGAATTGGCTCGAGGTCATCGAGCGGCGCGGCCCGGCCGCGGTGCGCGAGGCTTATCTCGATACCCTGCAGGGCCGCGTTCCGCCGGACCAGGGCCTGATCCTGTCGCTGGCCGAATAGGCGCTATCCCGTCGCGCCCTTTCTGCGGCCTCGCGAATGGGTATAGGCTTTGCGGCAATGGGAACGCCGCCAAGAAACTGACCAAGGGCGGCCGATGACGAGAAACGCCCGATGCTCGACAAGACGGACGATATTTCGGTCGCCGCCGACAACTGGCTTGTGCAGTTCGAGGACGCGCTGGCGAGCTCCGAAGATGTGCTGCTGAAGCCGCTGTTCCATCCCGACAGCTACTGGCGCGACGTGCTGGCGCTGAGCTGGAATATCCAGACCGTCAATCGCGCCTTTGCGATCATCGAGGAATTGCCCGCGCATGCGCGCCGCAGCACGCCGCGCGATTTCCGCATCGATGCCGAGCGCGCCGCGCCGCGCCGCGTGATGCGCGCCGGCACCAACGCGATCGAAGCGATCTTCAAGTTCGAGACCGCCACCGGCCGCGGCCACGGCATCGTGCGGCTGATCCCTGACGCCGCCGACGGCGACCGGCTGAAGGCCTGGACCTTGTTGACCGCGCTCGAGGAGCTCAGGGGTTTTGAGGAGCAGCAGGGCCATACGCGGCCGCGTGGACAGGCCTATTCCCGCGACTTCCGCGGCCCGAATTGGCTCGACCTGCGCAAAGCATCCGCCGAGTATGCCGGCCGCGATCCCGATGTGCTGGTGGTCGGCGGCGGACAGGCGGGGCTTGCGATCGCCGCCCGGCTGCAACAGCTCAAGCTCGACGCGCTGATCGTCGACCGCGAGGCGCGGGTCGGCGACAATTGGCGCAAGCGCTACCACGCGCTGACCCTGCACAACCAGGTGCAGGTCAATCACATGCCCTACATGCCGTTCCCGCCGAACTGGCCGACCTACATCCCGAAGGACAAGCTCGCCAACTGGTTCGAATCCTATGTCGATGCCATGGAGCTGAACTTCTGGACCGGCACGGAATTCGTCGGCGGCAGCTATGACGAGGCGCAGGGACGCTGGACTGTCGAGCTGCGCCGCGCCGACGGCACGACACGGACCATGCAGCCGCGCCATGTCGTGATGGCGACCGGCGTCAGCGGCATCCCCAATTTGCCCGAGATGTCAGGGCTGAAGAATTTTTCCGGCAAGGTCATGCACTCCAGCCGCTACGAGGACGGCGAGAGCTGGACCGGCAAGCGCGCGCTGGTGATCGGCACCGGCAACAGCGGCCACGACATCGCGCAGGACCTGCATTCCTCCGGCGCCGAGGTCACGCTGGTGCAGCGCTCCTCGACCCTGATCACCAATATCGAGCCGTCGGCGCAGCTGGCCTATGCCGCCTATAATGAAGGCTCGCTCGAGGACAACGACCTGATCGCGACCTCGATGCCGCTTACGCTCGCCAAGCGCAGCCACGTGCTGATGACCGAGCAGTCGAAAGAGCTCGACAAGCCGCTGCTCGACGGCCTCGCGCGCAAGGGCTTCAAGCTCGATTTCGGCGACGGCGGCACCGGCTGGCAGTTCAAATACCTGACCCGCGGCGGCGGCTATTACTTCAACGTGGGCTGCTCCGACCTCGTCGCGAGCGGCGCCGTCGGACTGAAGCAGTTTGCCGATATCGAGACCTTCGTGAGCGACGGCGCGCGGCTGAAGAACGGCGAGACGTTGCAGACCGATCTCATCGTGCTCGCGACCGGCTACCGGCCGCAGGAAGAGCTGGTGAAGAAATTGTTCGGCGCGGCGATGGCCGAACGCGTCGGCCCGATCTGGGGCTTCGGCGACGGCCAGGAGCTGCGCAACATGTACACCCGCACGCCGCAGCCCGGCCTCTGGTTCATCGCCGGCAGCCTCGCGCAATGCCGCATCAACTCGCGCTATCTCGCGCTGCAGATCAAGGCGATCGAGGAAGGCCTGCTGCCGCGCGACGTCGGGCCGCTGGCGAGGCTTTCATAACAACCACCACCGTCATTCCGGGGCGATGCGCAGCATCGAACCCGGAATCTCGAGGTTCCGGGTTCGCTCCGCGCCCCGGAACGACACCCGAGAGGAGAATCCCTATGCCAACCATCCTAGGCACCGGCGAGCACCGCTATCGCGTCGTCGAGAACTTCGCGAAATTGCCGGACGGCTGGAGCCTGGCGGATGTCGCGTCCGTCGCGGTCGACAGCAAGGACCGCATCTTTGTCTTCAACCGCGGCGAACACCCGATGGTGGTGCTCGACCGCGAGGGGAATTTCATCAAGAGCTTCGGCGAAGGCGTGTTCTCGCGCGCGCACGGCCTGCACATCGACGCCGACGACAATCTCTATTGCACCGATGACGGCGACCACACCGTGCGCAAATGCTCAACCGACGGCAAGGTGCTGCTGACGATCGGCATCCCGAACAAGCCGGCGCCGTTCATGAGCGGCGAGCCGTTCCATCGCTGCACCCATACGGCGCTGTCGCCAAACGGCGAGATCTACGTCTCCGACGGCTACGGCAATGCCTGCGTCCACAAATACACGCCGGACGGCCGGCTGATCAAAACCTGGGGCGAGCCCGGCACCGATCCCGGCCAGTTCAACATCGTGCACAACATCGCGACCGACGCCGACGGCTTCGTCTACGTCGCCGACCGCGAGAACCACCGCGTCCAGGTGTTCGACGGCAACGGCAAATACGAGACGCAGTGGAACAATCTGCACCGGCCCTGCGCGCTGTGCTGCTGCGGAGGCGGCAAGCAGCCGAACTTCGTGATCGGCGAGCTCGGTCCCGGCATGGCGGTCAACCGCAAGGTGCCCAATCTCGGCCCGCGGCTGTCGATCGTGGATGGCACCGGCAAGCGCATCGCCCGGCTCGGCGGCGAGCACGGCCCGGGTGTCGAGACCGGCAAATTCCTGGCGCCGCACGGCATCGCACTGGATTCGCGCGGCGACATCTATGTCGGCGAAGTCGGCGTCACCGACTGGAAGACCAGCTTTCCGGACACCGAGATGCCCGCCGCGGTGCGCGTGACGCGGTGCTTGCAGAAGCTGGAGAAGGTGACGGGGTAGCCGCACCGCATTGAAGCAGGCCCCCCACCTCATCCCCGTCACCCTGAGGAGCGCGCATCGCGCGCGTCTCGAAGGATCGACGGCCCGGCTGGTGGCCGTGCATCCTTCGAGACGCGCGTGCCGCGCTCCTCCAGCGACAAAGGCGAAGCCTTTGCGCGGGGATGACGGGACTGACGGCGCGCCGCGCAGCGACGGTCACTCTCCCGCCTTCACTCGCGCCATCAAATCTCCCCGATCACCTCGCGGCGGCGCTGCTCGGACTCTTCCGCATAGCGCCGCATCGCGTGCGCTTCGGTGAGCAGGCCGATCGGCCGCCGGTCGCCATCGCCTTCGACCACCGCGAGCGATTCGGCTTCGGCCGCGTCGAACACCGCGATCGCCTCCTGGACGTTCATGCCGGGGTGCAGCACCACGTCGGCGTAGCGCAAAATCCCGGCAAGCCCCTTGTCCTCCTCGAGATCAGGCGCATGCGCTTCCGCGACCAGCGCGAGCCCGGCATAGTGTCCCTCGCCGTCGACCGCGACCACCTGGGTCTTCGAGCCCGGCGGGAATTCCTCGCGGAACGCGTCGATCGGCATCGCCGCGTTCACCGTCGTCATGTCCTGCCGCATCATCTTGCCGACCGTGAGGTCGCGGATCCAGCCGATATCGGCGGCGCTGCGGATGGTCTCGCCGCGCAGATGCAGCCGCCAGGTCGCGAACGAATAGCCGAACAGCTCGCGGGTGATCGTGGTCGAGATGATGACCGCGACCAGCACCGCGGTGGTGAGCCAGAGGTTGCCGGTGGATTCCAGCGCGATGAACGACATCGTCAGCGGACCGCCGATCACCGAGGCCGACAGCGCGCTCATGCCGATCACCGCATAGGCGTTGGGATCGAGATCAAGCCCCGGCCACACGATGTCGACGCCGGCGGCGAACAGCCGGCCGCCGAGCGCGCCCATGAACAGCGTGGCGAAGAACAATCCGCCGCGGAAGCCGGAGCCGAGCGACACGATCGAGGCGAGCGCCTTCAGCGCGAACACGCCGGCGATGATGGTGAGCGGCATCGCCACGATGCCGGCGAAGCGCAGCGCGCCATGGCCCGACGACATCACCTGCGGCGTCAGCAGCGCCATGGCGCCGACCGCAAGCCCGCCGAGCGCCGGCCGCAGCGGCTGCCAGAGCCGGGTCTTGGTCAGCACCGCCTCGCACAGCGTCACCCCGCGCATGATCGCGATCCCGGTCAGCGCCGCGACCATGCCGAGCAGCGCGGCGATCGCAAGATCCCGCCCGAGCACGTCGCCGACGGTTCCGACGCCGACGCCGAGCGGCAGCGGCTCGAAGGCATGGGCGACGAAATAGCCGGTCACCGCCGCCACCCCGACCGGGGTCAGGCTCGCCGGCGTGTAACCGCCGATCACAAGTTCGAAAGCGTAGAATGCGCCGGCGAGCGGCGCGCTGAAGGCGCCGGCGATCGCCGCCGCCGCGCCGCAGCCGACCATGATCCGCTGGTCGTTGCGGCGGAGATGGAAACCGCGGCCGAGCGAGGCGGCAAGGCCGCTGGACAATTGGGTGTAACCGGCCTCGAGCCCGACCGAACCGCCGACGCCGCTCGACCAGATCGTCTGCAGCGCCACGATCACGCTGCCGCGGAACGACATCCGCCCGCCATAGAGCGCGTTGGCCTCGATCGGGTCGATCTCGCGGGCCGGCCGGACCCTGAGCAGCAGCAGGAACGCTATGCCCAGCAGCAGGCCGCCAGCCGTGGGAACCAGCAGTGCCCGCACCGGATCGATGCTGGGCTGGCTCGACAGCCGCTCGCCCAGCGGCAGATTGAACAGCACCGAATGCAGCACCGTGACGAGGCTGCTCATCACCGCCACCACGAGGCCGCCAATGGCGCCGATCAGCACCGCCAGCACCACGAGGCTCGTCTCGTGCGCACGCACGAATGCGCGCAACCGGCGCGGCGCCTCGAGATAGCTTGTGGTCGTGGTCATCGGCAGGGGTCCGTCACTGGCCGAGGGGCTTGCGGCTCCCTTTACGGGCCTCGCGGGCGGGAGGCAATCGGGGCAGGAACATGGCAGGGGACGGCGGATAAGCTGCTCATTGCTCTTCACAATCCCGTCACGCTGCCTGTAGTATGTGAGTGCATGCTGCTTCGCAGCTAATGGGAGTCAGGAGCGTTATTTGAACGCACATGTCTCGCAAGGCGGTTGGCCGGTGCTGGTCTTGAATGCGGACTTCCGGCCGCTCAGTTATTACCCGCTGTCGCTCTGGTCCTGGCAGGACGCGATCAAGGCGGTGTTCCTCGATCGCGTCAACATCGTCGAATATTACGACCGCGCGGTACGAAGTCCTTCCTTCGAAATCCAGCTGCCCAGCGTCGTATCCCTGAAATCCTTCGTCAAGCCGACCACCCACCCCGCCTTCACCCGGTTCAACGTCTTCCTTCGCGACCGATTCAGCTGCCAATATTGCCTGTCGGGCGACGACCTCACCTTCGATCACATCATTCCGCGCAGCAAGGGTGGCCAGACCACCTGGGAGAACGTCGTCGCCGCCTGCTCGCCCTGCAATCTGCGCAAGGGCAATCTGACGCCGCAGCAGGCCAAGATGTTTCCGAAGCAGACGCCCTACGCCCCGACCGTTCATCAGCTGCACCGCAACGGCCGGCTGTTCCCACCGAACTATCTGCACGAGAGCTGGCTCGATTATCTCTACTGGGATACTGAGCTCGATCCGTAGGCGGCGCGGAGCCAGCCCGGGGATGAACGAGGACGAAACCAAACTTTGGTTGCGGCTGCTCGGCTGCTCGTCGCAAATCGCAAGAGAGATCAATCGGCGGCTCAGGGACCGATTCGAATACAGCCTTGCCCGCCTGCATGTGCTGGAAGCGCTATCGGCCTCAAAGCGCGGCATGGCGTTGAATCACCTCGCCAACGCTTTGATGGTGCCGCAAAGCAATGTCACCGCTCTCGTCAACGAACTCGTCAAGATCGGTCACATCAAACGCGTAACCGCGGAGGCGGATCGCCGCGTTCAGGTCGTTCTGCTGACGAAAGCCGGCAGGGCCATCCTTCGCCGGCTGCGGGCGGAGCAGACGCGCGCGCTCTCGGCATTGTTCCTCGACGTGCCGCGCGACGACATCGCAAGCCTGCTGATGGATCTGACAGGATTTGAACAGGCGGTGTCCGCCAACGTTCAATTGAACGGCAAGCGGCGAACCGCGCCCAGGAGAAGGCGGCAACCTCCGCCCAAGTCGCCTCGCCGGCGGCCCGCGTCGCAATCGCGTTCGAAACAATAGTCGCCGGGACCAAGGCGTTTTCGATTCTGATCGAATCAGAACCGGCGATCAAAATGCGAAGGCCTCCGATGGGCATACCGGAGGCCTTCCTTGGAGGTAACAATCTCTATGAGTTCAGAGCAATCTCCCTTTCTGTTGATGAATCCTTACCAGTTGCGCTGGGCACGAAGGAGCAAGAGCACGGTGTTCTGGTCCTTCAGTTCGTACACGGTGCCCGGCTTGCCGATGCCGGCGCTGCCCGGATAGGCGATCGTGCCCGCGAACTTCTGATCGATGTGGGTGTAGGTCAGATCTGCCGAGAAGGTCAGGTTCTTGACCGGGGTCCACCGGGTGATCAGGCCGAGCTGTGCGATGTTGTAATCGGGGTTGCAGGAGGTCAGGCCGGCGGTGCCGAAGGCGGCGCCGAACGAACCACCCACACCGGAGCCGGTTGGGCCGCAGATATAGGACTTGGCCGTACCGTTATAGCGGACCCCGGCGTAGGCACCGTAGATTGCCGTGTTCCAGTAGGCATCCCAATTGTGGGTGTACGCGCCGCGCATGCCCCAGGTCGTGATCAGCTGCTGCTGGCCACCGGCGACGAACACCGAGTCAGGCGCCATGCCGAAGCCGACGCTCTGATACGCGCCCGGCAGATTGGTGCCGCCGAACACCGTGTTCGAACCAGCCGAACCGGCAAGGTCCTGGATGTTGTAGCGGGTTGCGCCGTTGGTGTAGACGCCCTGGATGTTGATCGTGTCGCCAGGTCCGGTCGGGATATTCTTGATCGACAGGCCCAACTGACCCGCCCAGCCCCACTTGTCGTCCGGATGGCCGGTGGTTTCAGTGCCGCCGTAGTAGGCCGCATGGTTGTTATGCGCCGCGAAGGACGCCTGGAACAGACCCCAGGCCTGGTCGACGCGCAACATCGCAACAAGGTCGGGCGCGACCGTGCCAGCGTAGTTGCTGAGACCGAACGCGCCGAGTGCGCCCGGCGCAGCGCCCAGATTGTTGACGCCAGCCTGGTAGTAGGCCGTCTGATCCTGCGCCGACAGTGCCATCGACACGCCGTTGCCGAACTGCGCGGTGTAGGTGAACTGGTTCACGCCGGTGATCGTGCCGCCGCCACCGACGAGACCGTCGTAGTTGTTGCCCGGGTAGTTGGCCCACGGCGTTGAGAACTGCGAGACCGCCTTGCCCATGGTGAAGCCCGCGAACTGGATGAAGGCGTAGTAGACGCCGACCGTACCGCCCGCGACACCACCGCCATTGGCGTTGTTGGGAGCCTGCGTCGTGCCGATCGGCGAGTAGACGGTCGCGCCATTGCCCTGCCCGGCATAGCTATCCGTGGTCCAGCTGAAGGTCGCATCGAAGAAGGTGCGGACCACGCCGTATTCGGTCGCGGTACGCGTGTCGATGTTCAGATCCTGACGAGAACGCCAGGTGTAGCCGTTGGTGAAACGATTGTTCGCACCGCCGGCACCCGAGGTGTTGCCGGTGTTGTCGGAGTTCGTGTTCGCCAGAACGTCGACGCGCAAATAACCGCCCAGCTTGATGCACGTGTCGCTACCCGGGATGTAGTAGAAACCCGGGCCGTACAGCGAACACACCTTCACGTATTCGACCGCCTTGGCCTTCAGTGGAAGGTCGGCCGCTTGCGCGCCGGCCAATCCAATGAACGACGCTGCCGAAGCCAAAATAACACTCTTGGAAAGCTGCATAAAACCTCCTGCCTTTTTTCGTTTGAGGAGATTTGCGATCGAGCTGACTGCGCCCCTGATCTTCATCCCCAACCAATCCGCGTCGCTTCGGCGTGAGACGGATGATCGGTGACCGATCTCCAATCTCCGCGAAGCCCCTCACCACGCGGATCGATGAGAACAACAGTTCGTGAGACGCGACAATGCGACAAATGCTTGTCACACGCATTCAATGTCGTCTCGTGATACTTCTAACACACTGATATAAGAAGATATTTATATTCCATACATGAAGTATCAGTAACGCTAGAAAGATAGCTTTTGCGCTATCCGTTGATCGCTGATTTATGGCGCGCGCACGAAAACGTCCCGACACCTTCACAGCGCGGGACGCACGTTGGCCAAAATAGATTCAGTTGAGTGGAAACCTCCGCGGCGCAGGACATCCAATCGTCGTATCGAAGACTCTTCAGCCGACCTCAGGCTTGGCAACGCCTTCCTGTCGCGTCGCCGAAACATGAACGCCCAGGTTTGGCGCGCCGACGAATTCGATTCCGGCATTCTCAAGCGCCTCGCGAATCCGCTGCACTGTGTCGAAGTTGGCTTCTATCCGGCCTTCAAGACGCTCCAGACGTCGGATCGTCGCAAGTGCCAAACCAGCTTCTTGCGCAAGCCGATCCTGCCTCCAGCGGAGGAGCGCGCGCGCCGCCTTGATCTGCCGTACGTCCGTAAGCATTCTCTTCGAGTTCCTCCTGGACGCTGCGTTGTCCTCTCAATCCAACTGAGCATTCGCGACGTTGTCGCCGACCGCCTTCCACCGCAAGCGTTGGCCGAACCCTTGGAACATCATTTGGAACATCATTTGGATCATCATCCGGTCGAGGTCCGCTTCGGTGATCATGCATCCTCTCCGGCGCGATAGCCGCGGGCGCGCCGGTAGCAACCGGTTCAGCCGCCGGCACACTTCCTCCGTGCATCCGCGGCACCTACGCGCGACGATCGCGAGACAGCGTAAGAAGGAAACGAGCGGAGCGCATCCCCGACCTATTTGTACAGATTGCGCAGAGGTGCAAACGGAGGATTGTGCTGAGCGGCGCGGTAGATTGCCACAGCCGCACCAATGTGAGTTCCATCCGATTTGCTACCGGAGTTGCGCGATCTGTTTTGCTCAAGGGATCAGTCATCGTGACGCGCGGCATGTTGACCTGCGACACGCGCACCGACCGGCCCTCGCCCTTGCCGTTCAAGAACAAGGTGAACAGAAGACCGACCGTGATGCCTTGACGCGGACGAAGGCACGGAGCCGGTTGGGATGCCTGTCACCCACCTGATCGCTGCAGCATGCGTGCCGCATGAGCGCTAGCAGGCGCGTCGGACGCGGCGATATCTATATCGGCCGGGCGAGGACTGGAGCCCGTTGATGTACGACTTCGGCTGAGAGCGGGCGACAGGCTGCGACGGTGCGGGCAGCAACCGCAGTTCAGGCTATGCCGGCTGTCTGGTAAGGGCCGCCTCACCTTCTTCGCGTCCGGGCACGCTGACGTGGACTTCATGTCCCAACCTGATCGCCAGCGCCGCGGCGGCAGTTGCCGACTCGAATGCGGCTTCCTTGGTGGCGTATCCGGCGTTGAGCTTGCCGTCGTGCAGAACGCCCCATTCCTCGCCAGCCGCGATGACGGCGTATTGAGCCAAACCCATCATGTCCTCCTTGCGCAGGGTGGCGCTGCGTCACGTGCCGTTGCGCCGATATGTCTTGCGGACGACCGGCCAACGACCGGTTCGGAGCGAGGTTCCTACGCGCAACCGGCCGGCTCCGGGCTGAATAGGAACGAAGCTGCGTCGGCGGCGTCGGACTGGAGATGTGATGAGCAGGACGCCAATCATGGTCCGAGAAGGCCCGGCCGAACCAGCGCCGGCAAACACAATTGAGACGCCCCAGGAAAGGCAGGCACGTTCCTACGGCATGATGTTCACGTCAGCGATCATCGCGCTCGTGATCATCGTCGTCGCCTACATGCTGGTGCGATAGACACGGACCGGCGCGAGCCGGACCGCAACGGTGTCAGCCGCGATCTCCGGTTCGAGAATCGTGCCGACGGTCGCCGTGCGTATCGCGTCACTCCCGGTTGCGCAGAAATATCCGTCCACCACCGCTTCGTTCGGCGTTCCTGCGCGTTCATGGAACATGCCCGATCGCAAAGCGAAATCGTCTTCTGCGCCTGCGCGCCTGTGGCCGCTGCTGGCCGTGAACTTCTTCATGGCAGACATGCAGTCCGGGATCGGGCCGTTCGTCGGGGTCTTCCTTCAACTGCATGGCTGGACCAGCGGCCTGATCGGCACCGCCCTCACGCTCGGCAATGTCGCCGGCATGCTGATCACGACACCGATCGGCGGCTGCATCGATACGACGAACCACAAGCGGGCATGGGTGATCGTGCCAGGCGTCGCGGTCGTGGTGGCATCGGCCGTCATCCTGATGTCGCAAAGCTTCTGGGCCGTCGCGCTGTCCCAGGTTGCGACCTCGATCGCGGGCGCGGCGATCGTTCCGGCGGTCACCGGCATCACGCTCGGCATCGTCAGACAGCGCGGCTTCAACCGGCAGAACGGCCGCAACCAGGCCTTCAACCACGCCGGCAACATGGTCGGCGCCGCGGCATCGGGCTATCTCGGCTGGCAATACGGCTATGTGGCAGTGTTCGTGCTCGCCGCCCTGTTCGGCGCGGTCACGATTGCTTGCGTCCTGATGATCCCGCCCGGCAGCATCGATCACCACGCAGCACGCGGTAAGGAAGAAGACCCGGACAGCCAGCCCAGCGGCTTCTCCGTGCTGGTCAAGCACAAGCCGCTGCTGGTGCTCGCCGTCGCACTGGCCGCATTCCACCTCGGCAACGCGTCGATCGTACCTCTCTACGGCCTTGCTGCCGTCGCAGGCAATTATGCCAACGGTCCAAGCTTCGTCGCGACCACGATCGTGGTCGCGCAGGCGGTGATGATCCTTGCGTCGATCGCGGGCATGCGCGCGGCCGAGCGCCGCAACTATTGGCCCGTCCTGCTGCTGTCGTTTCTGGTGTTGCCCGTGCGCGGCGTACTTGCCTTCTTTCTGTCCGGCTGGTGGGGCGTCCTGCCGGTACAAATCCTCGACGGCATCGGCGCCGGCCTGCAAAGCGTGGCCGTGCCGGGAATGGTCGCGCGATCACTGAACGGAACCGGCCGCGTCAATCTCGGGCAAGGCGCGGTCATTACCGTCCAGGGCATCGGCGCCTCGCTGAGCCCGGCGCTCGGCGGCTGGATCGCACAATGGGTCGGCTACGGTCCGGTCTTCCTGGTGCTCGGCGGACTGGGGCTTGTGTCGGTTGCGCTCTGGATCGTCTTCCGGTCGACCGTGCAGGAATTCTGACGTCCTCCGTGATCGCATTTGCGTGATCAACCGCGATGTTCGCAAGGTATATGATTGCAACCTAATAGTTCGTATCCTATCTAATCCACATGCCTCCGTCGCAATCCCACATCCACGCCGAGATCGGCCGCCTGATCACCCGGCTCGGGCGGATCTGGCGTCGCGAGTCGGATCAGGCGCTGTCGGATCACGGCCTGTCCTACGCCACGGCGATCCCGCTGCTGGTGCTGTCGCGGCAGGGGGAGAATGTCCGTCAGGGCGTGCTCGCCGACGAATTGGGGATCGAGGGGCCTTCGCTGGTTCGGCTGATCGATCTGCTCGAATCCGAAGGCCTGGTCGAGCGCCGCGAGGACCCGACCGACCGGCGCGCCAAGACGCTGCATCTCACCGTTTCAGGCGAGGCCAAGGTCGAGGAGACCAACCGGGTGCTACGCCGCGTGCGCGCAAGCCTGCTGAAGGATATCGGCAGCGAGGAACTTGCGGTAACCTTCGAGACGCTCCAGCGCATCGAGCAGCGCGCGAGCCGCCTGCAGCACGCCAAGAGTGTTCAAGGCAAGACTCCTGCAGGCAAGACTCCTGCAGGCAAGACTGCTGCAGACAAGACTGCTGCAGAGGCGAGATAGTCATGCGCGCGGAAGAGCCGTTCCTGGTCCGCCACGCGGACCTCATCTTCGCGTTGAAGACGTTCGCCGCGTCGATGCTGGCGCTCGTCATCGCATTGGCGATCGATCTGCCGCGCCCCTATTGGGCGATGGCGACGGTCTATATCACGTCACAGCCGCTGGCCGGTGCGACCAGCTCGAAGGCGTTCTTCCGCGTGATCGGCACCCTGGTCGGCGCGAGCATGACGGTCGCCCTGGTGCCGAACCTGATCAACGCGCCGGAACTGCTGTGCCTTGCGATCGCGCTCTGGGTCGGCCTCTGCCTTTATCTGGCGCTGCTCGACGGCACGCCGCGCAGCTATATCTTCATGCTGGGGGGATACACCGTCGCGCTGATCGGCTTTCCGACTGTAGCCGACCCCGGCAGCATCTTCGATGTCGCGCTGGCGCGGGTCGAAGAGATCTCGCTCGGGATCATCTGTGCCAGCCTGGTGTCGACGGTGGTGTTTCCGCGCAGCGTCGCGCCGGCGGTCGGCGGCCGCGTCAGGAGCTGGCTGGCGGATGCGCGCCGCCTGTCCCGCGACGTGCTGCTTGATCGCGGCAGCAGCGAGACGCGCCGGGCCCAACGCCTCCACCTTGCGACCGACATCGTCGAGATCGATACGCTGGCGACCCATCTCGCCTACGACCGGCTGGCCGACGCCGGCACCGTACGTGGCCTCAGTGAGGTCCGGCTGCGCATGCTGATGCTGCTGCCGATCGTCACCTCGATCGAAGACCGGCTGGCCGCACTCGGCGAAGCGGCGCTGCAGAGGCAGCCGGAGCTGCGGCGGCTGATCGGCGACCTCGCCGCATGGATCGTGGACGAGGATCGCTCGCGGCAATCCGGCGAGCAGATCCGCGCCGCGATCGCCGAGCGGCAATCCGCGCTCGACGGTCTCGCGCCGCGGGAGCGCATCATCACCATCAGCCTGCTGCTGCGGCTGCGCGAGCTTGTCGACATTTCGGCCGACTGCCGCGCGGTGGGCGATGCGATCGCGGCGGGCCAGGATATCTCCACCGTCGCGCTGGCGTTCCACCCGGAGTCGGGCGCCGCGCCGGTCCGTCATCGCGACCACGGCATGGCGCTGTGGTCGGCTGCCGGGGCGGCGGTGGCCATCCTGATCTGCTGCGGCCTGTGGATCGCGACCGGCTGGCCCGACGGCGCCTCGGCGCCGATGATGGCGGCGGTGGCCTGCTCCTTCTTCGCCGCGCAGGATGAGCCCGCGCGCAGCATCCGCGCCTTCGGCCTGTTTTCGCTGGTCGCGATCGTCGTGGTCGCGATCTATCAGTTCGCGCTGGTGCCGGGCATCTCCCATATCGAGGTTTTGATCGCCGCGCTGGCGCCGACCTTCCTGTTGTACGGCTTCCTGATCGCGCGGCCGAAAACCGCGCCGATCGGCATGGCGCTCGCCGCCAACACCGCGACGCTGCTCGCACTGCAATCGACCTACAGCGCGGATTTCGCCAGCTTTGCCAATACGTCGGTCGCCTTCTTCCTCGGCGTCGTCATCGCCGAGGTCGTGACGCGGGTCGCGCGCGGCGTCGGCGCCGAATGGATCGCCAAGCGCCTGATGATGTCGAGCTGGCAGACGCTCGCGGTCGCCGCCGAACGGCGCGGCCGCGGCGATCGCGCACAGTTTGCCGGCCTGATGCTGCATCGGCTCGGCCTGCTGGTGCAGCGCATCGCCTTCATCTCCGAGAGCGACCGCCGTGATGCCGACAGCCTGGTCCAGCTGCGCATCGGACTCAATATCATCGACCTCAGGCGGGCGCGCTACGGCCTTGCGGCGTCGACCGTGCGTGCCATCGACGACATGCTGGACAACCTCGCGGCGTCGTTTCGCGCCCATGCGGACCAGGCGATGCCGGCCGAATTGCTGTCTCGCGTCGATGCGACGGTGACCGCGGTCGTCAAGGATCCCAATGAGCGCGCGCGGGACGTTGCACTGCTCGGCCTCGTCGGCATCCGCCGCGGCCTGTTTCCGGATGCGCCTGCGTATCGATCGCAGCCCGAGGAGAGTTTTGCTGCATGAGATATGAGCTCGACATCTATGGTGTCCTGGTCCCGGCGCTGCTGCTGTGGCTCATCGTTGCCTATGCGCTGAGCGCGGTGGTGAGCCGGATCATGCAGCGCTTCGGGCTCTACCGGCTGGTCTGGCATCGCGCGCTGTTCAATTTCGCCCTGTACGTATGCCTGCTTGGCGTCGTCGTTTATTTCTCGGAGTTTCTGCCATGAAGGGGAATTTCGCCTGGCTCGGCCGGGTCGCGCTGACCGCGGTCGCGCTTGTCGCTGCGCTGGCCGTCGGTCGCGCGCTCTGGGTCTACTATATGGAATCGCCATGGACCCGCGACGGCAGGGTCCGCGCCGACGTGGTTCAGGTTGCTCCCGACGTATCCGGCTTCGTCACCGACGTGCTGGTCAAGGACAATCAGCAAGTGCATCGCGGCGACATCCTGTTCCGGATCGATCGCGCGCGCTTTGCCCTGGCGTTGCAACAGGCCGATGCTGCGGTCGCCGGCCATCGCGCCACGCTGGATCAGGCCGAATCGGATCTCAAACGCTACAGTTCACTGACCACCGATGCGGTGTCGCAGCAGAAGCAGGAGCAGGTGCTGGCCACGCAGCTGCAGGCCAAGGCCGCTTACGACCAGGCGGTCGCCGATCGCGCCGTGGCCCAGCTCAACCTCGATCGCAGCGAGGTGCACGCATCCGTCAACGGCACCATCACCAATATGGACTTGCGACCCGGCGCCTACGTCACCGCAGGCAAGGGCGTGATGGCGCTGGTCGACAGCGATACGCTGCATGTCGAGGGCTATTTCGAGGAGACCAAGCTCGCGCGCATTCGCATCGGCGACAAGGCGCAGGTGCGGCTGATGGGCGAGCCGGTCCGGCTCACCGGACACGTCGAGAGCATTGCGGCCGGCATCGCGGACCGCGACCGCACCGACGGCGCGAACCTGCTCGCAAACGTCAATCCGACCTTCAGCTGGGTCCGGCTCGCACAGCGCGTCCCGGTGCGCATTGCGCTCGATCACCTGCCCGATCGCATCGCACTGGTCGCCGGCCGTTCGGCAACGGTCGAGATCATGGACTAGAGCAAGATGAGTTTGGATCATACCGGTTCGGCCACGCACTGCTTTACCTCTCCCCATCGGGGAGAGGTCGATTTGCGAAAGCAAATCGGGTGAGGGGCCGCAGCGCTAACGAGGGACCGTAACCCCTCACCCGGCGCTACGCGCCGACCTCTCCCAAGGGAGAGGTGAACCTCCGCTGTCGATCCAGTTCAACCTAATCTCATCACGCTCTAACCGGCGCGACCGGACGCCGGCAGCGGCATCAAGCCGGGCGGGCTCCGCCGGCCAGCGCGTCTATTGCACGCCGTAACGTTTGAAATCGTCGCCGATGCTGCCTTGAATTGCCTTGGCCGCGGCGATGTCGGCATTGCCGGCGGCCTTGTCGCCCTGCTTCAGCTTCGCCAGCCCGCGTCCATAGAGTGCGCTTGCCAGCTTCGGATCGATGCGAAGCGCGGAGCTATAGTCGTCGATCGCCGCGCCAAGCTCGCCGGTCTTGAGATAGATCAGGCCGCGCGAGTCGTAGGTCGCGGCATTGGCCGGCCCCGATTGCAGCGCCTTGTTGCAATCTTCCAGCGCCTCCTGCAGCTTGCCGAGGATGGCCCGGCTCCAGCAACGTCCGTTCCACACGCCGTCGAGGTTGGGCTCGAGGCGAATGGCCTGATCGTAGTCCTGCACTGCGCGGGCATAGTCATTCTTCTTCAAATAGACACCGGCGCGGTTGGCAAAGGCCTCGCCGTAGTTCGGGTTGAGCTTGATGGCCTGATCGAACGCATCGGTCGCGCGATCGTACTGGTGCTTCCTGAAATAGGCCACGCCGCGGTTGTTGAACGGCTTGATGTAGGTTGGATTGAGCTCGATGGATCGGTCAAAATCCCGGATCGCGCGGTCATAGTCTCCCTTGCCGGTGTAGGCATTGCCACGGTTGTTGTAGGCGATCGCAAGGCCGGCCGCCGTCATGTCCTGACCCGCATCGATCAGCGCCGAGCACGCACCGATGCGCGCGTCGGCCGCCGTGTGGTCGAGGCCGCTACACAGCTCGATATTGCGCAGGTAGTTGTTCCTCTGCGTCGGGCTCTGCGCGCCAACCGACGGTGTGAGCAGCAGCAGGATGAAAAGCCCCGCCAGGCCGCCACTCCCACCGAAACCTGCACGAGGATTCATGTCGGGCTCCGGTTTTGACGACGCCGTCGTCGCCGATATCCGTGAGTAGCCGCTCAAGACTGACGCCCTGCTCGCCTAGCACCCTCGACAAATGTTCGGATTGAACCTGTGGATGTTCTGCTCGGGTTGCGCCGCCCGTGTCGCGGGCTTCCTGAGCAGCTTGCTCTTGCCCTCTTCCACCAGCGTCGCGAACCTCACCGTACCGTCGTCGGAAATTTCGATGCGTGGCGTGGTGCCTCGAATTCCCATCGTCGCGGCGGGAGTGTCGATCTTCATGTCGCCGGTCTTCGCGATGTTGCCGGCAACGAAGGTGAACGTTCCATTGGCCAGTTTGAACAAGGTCGAATTCGACTTGCCGTTCGGGTCGTACACGAACTCGGTCATCGCCATCTTGGCGTTGCTCGACAGATTGAACGAGGTGCCGTCGGTGAAGTTGATCCCGACCCGCCCGTCGGCCCCGGTCTGCACCACGTCGCCCAGATAGACGCGATCGCCCACCTTCGCCTGCGGCGGTTGATCGGACAGGGCAGCCTGCACGACGACCGCACTCGGATGCTCGATCGTGACCGAACCAGTGGCGGTCACCACTGTCCCGATGAAGCTCGCCGAGGAATTTTGAACCGCGGGCTGGGCCCGCTCGGTTTGCGCCAGCATCGGACCAGGCGCCAGGGTCGCGAGCGCCAAAACGAAACCTGCAAGCAATTGAACAATCAAATGGTTACGCACGATCCCCTCCGTTGAGAAGACCTTGTCGTGTCGCGGCGCGATGGTGATTTGGACCGCCGGGCCGGGACCGCAGGACCTCTACTGCCGACCGAGTTGCTGCAAAACAGGCCTAAGGGCCTGGTGTCGTTCGATTAAAAATTAATAAGTGGACAATTCACATGGTAAATATACACTAAATTTTGTGGGGGTGCACTTGCGATAATTGGCAGCAGTTCTGCCGTTTCCGCGATGGCTCTCCGCCGCATTGGAAGCCGATTTTCACTACCGAATTTAGTTTCAATCAGGACGTTTCGGCGGGCGAGCCTATGGCTGCGGGTGCGGGGTCTTTTCACCTCGTAGAGACCGCAAGCCAGACCAAGAAAACTGCGGCAGCACCTACCGCCTGAGCCGTTCAACAGGCGAAAAGCCAAATGTTAGTCGCGTCCGGCGTAGCGTTCGGGGGCGCGAGTTCGGTCGTTTTAGGCCGGCTGCCCCGGGTGATTGGCGTTGTCGATACGGTGATCGGTTGCGGCACCATTGTGCGTGCGCGCGACATCGCCCTCTCCGTCGTGGCCGGCGATCCGGTTTGCCAGGGTGACGTCATCACGGTCGCAGTCGGCGGGCGGGTCGAAATTCGCTTGATCGACGGGGAAATGCTCCACCTGCCGGCAGGCACAAGGCTGGCATTGGGCGACCTGACCCAGAATTCGGTCGACGGCTTGCGGCCGGGACTGTTCGCGAAAACCAGAAGCATCCTCCGCCTCATCGGCAGCCGGCTGGCCGGGTCGGACGTCCTGACCGCGGACACGCCGGTTGGCATCGTCAGGGCCAGCGGCCTCGGCCTGCTGTCGTTCGCCGCGCTGACCTTCTCGCTGCTCAGGGATGCCCGGGCCGCGGAGCCTAACGTCACGTTGCTCGACGACGACACCATCACCTACAAGGACATGCACCACGGCGTGTTCGAGCTGGTGACGAAAGAGGCGAACCCCCGGCATATCGTCGTCGACGACCCTGGAGTCACGGTGATCCTGACCACAAAAGGGTCGTCGGTCGGCGTGAGCCAGGTCTCGAACAGCCCCGCCCACATGGAGGATTTGCGGAACGCGCAACAGGAGACGCTTGCCGGTTACGCCAAAGGAGTGTGGTCAAAAGGGTCCGGCATGCCGTCTTACGAAGGCTCGCCGCTGCTGCAGCCAATCAATTTTATTGAACCTGACCCGTCATTCACGCCGAACCAGCTCGGTCCGGTACCGATCACCCTTCCCGGGTACGTCATCACGTACACGCCGCCACCGGCGCCGCTCGTGCTGAGCTTCGGAGCGCCGCCGCCGCTGACGTTGAACGAGAGACATCTGACCGCGACGACGCTGGACGACCAAATCGCCGGCTCGTCGCCGAACGAGGCCCTGACGACGACGACGGGCGACTTCGCGATCACGTTCGCCAACCCGCAGGACGCGGTCGGCGCGACGGTCAACTACGCGCTGACGATCACCGGCGGTAACGGCGCAGCGTCGGGGGTGATCGACTCGCACACCGGCCTGGCCGACGTGCTGGTTCTGAACGGCAACACCATCGAAGGCCGCGTCGGCACCACCGAGGGGACGCTGGCATTTACGATCGTGCTCGATCCAGTGACGGCGCACGTGACGTTCACCGAGTACCGGGCGGCAGCCCAGGCGCCCGGCACCAGCACCGACGACAGCGACGTCATACCGCTGGCGAGCGGGGTCATCATCCTGGTTGCGACCGTGATGAAGGGCGACCAGTTCGGGTATGTGACCCTCGATCTCGGCAGCAGGTTGGTCGTCGTCGAAGATGACCCGAGCATCAGCACAAGCGGAACGGCGCCAGCGCTGACGCTGAGCGAGACGCATCTGACGGCAACAGTGCTGGACGACAACATCGCCGGCTCCGCGCCGAACGCGGCGCTGACGACGACATCGGCCGACTTCTCGACGGCATTCAAGCCGGTGCAAGGCGCGGATGGCGCGACGGTCACCTATGCGCTGGCGATCGCCGGCAGCGATGGCATAGCCTCGAGCTTGATTGACTCGCATACGGGCCTCGCCGACGTGCTGGTCCTGGACGGCAACACGGTCGAAGGCCGTGTCGGCGCAACCGACGGCACCCTGGCATTCACCATCACGGTTGATCCCGCGACCGGGCTTGTCACCTTCACCGAGTATCGGCCGGTGAGGCAGCCGTTCGGCACCAGTCCGGACAGCGGCGAAACGGTGGCGCTGACCACCGGAATCGTCGGCCTGATTGCAACCATCACGGATAGGGATGGAGACTCGCAGAGCGCGGCGATCGATCTGGGCGGCAGGCTCAGCATCAGCGACGACGGCCCGACGATCAACGCCAATGGCACCGTGCCGTCGCCGACGCTGAGCGAGAGCCACCTGACCGCAACGGCGCTCGACGACAACATCGCCGGCTCGGCACCCGATGCGGCGCTGACGACGACAGCAGCCTACTTCTCGACCGCATTCAGCTCGATCCAGGGCGCGGATGGTGCGACGATCGTCTACGCGCTGGCGATCACGGGTGGCAACGGCGCCGCGTCGGGCTTGACCGACGCGCACACCGGCCTTGCCGACGTCTTGGTTCAGAACGGCAACACCATCGAAGGGCATGTCGGCTCGACCACCGGCACGCTGGCCTTCAGCATTGCGATTGATCCGCTCACAGGGCTGGTGACGTTCACCGAGTACCGCGCAGTGAAGCAACTGCCCGGCGCCAGCGCCGATGAAGGCATCACGTTGAGTTCCGGAGTTGTCCGCCTTTATGCCGAAATCGTGGACAGAGATGGAGACTACCAGATCGCCAGCCTCGATCTTGGCAGGCAGCTCACGATCACGGGCGACAGCCCGAGCATCAGGACCAACGGCGCCACCCCCTCGCTTTCCCTGAGCGAGACGCATCTGACGGCCACGGTGTTCGACGACAACATCGCAGGCTCCGCGCCGAACGCAGCGCTGACGACGACGTCGGTGGACTTCTCGACGGCGTTCAGCTCGGTTCAAGGCGCCAATGGCGCGACGATCGGCTATGCGCTGACGATCGCCGGCGGTAATGGCACGGCTTCGGGCCTGACCGACTCGCACACCGGCCTGGCCGACGTGCTGGTTCTGAACGGCAACACGATCGAAGGGCGTGTCGGGGGAATCAACGGCACGTTGGCCTTCACGATCGCGATCGATCCGGTTACCGGGCGCGTGACGTTCGCAGAATTGCGCGCGGTGACGCAGCCGCTTGCCACCAGCCCCGACAACGGCGAAGGCATCACGTTGAGTCCCGGGCTCCTGAGCTTGGTCGCCACCATCACCGACAATGACGGCAACGTCCAGAGTGCGAGCCTGGACCTCGGCAAGCAACTGACCATCACCGACGACGGCCCGAGCATCAGGACAAGCGGCACCACGCCATCGCTGTCGCTGAGCGAAACGCATCTGACCGCAACGGTGCTCGACGACAATATCGCGGGCTCGCAGCCGAACGCGACGCTGACGACGACGTCAGCCGACTTCTCGACCGCGTTCAGCTCGGTTCAAGGTGCGGATGGCGCGACGATCGTCTACGCGCTGACGATCGCCGGCGGCAACGGCACGGCGTCGGGCCTGATCGATTCGCACACCGGCCTCGCCGACCTGCTGGTTCTGAACGGCAACACGATCGAGGGCCATGTCGGCGCAACCGGCGGCACGCTGGCGTTCACCATCACGATCGATCCGGCCACGGGACTTTTGACCTTCACCGAGTATCGGGCCGTGAAGCAGCCGCTTGGCACCAGCCCGGACAACGGCGAAGGCGTGACGTTTGCAACCGGCATCATCGGCCTGACGGCAACGATCACGGACAAGGACGGCGACTTCCAGAGCGCGAGCCTCGACCTCGGCCGGCAATTGACCATCACGGATGACGGCCCGAGCATCAAGGCAAACGGGACCACGCCGTCGCTGTCGCTGAGCGAGACGCATCTGACGGCAACGGTGTTCGACGACAACATCGCGGGTTCGGCACCTGATGCGTCGCAGACGGTAAAGTCGGCCGATTTCTCGACCGCGTTCACCTCGGCTCAGGGCGCGGATGGTGCGACCATCGCCTACACGCTGACGATCGCCGGCGGCAACGGCACGGCGTCGGGCCTGGTCGATTCGCATACCGGCCTTGCCGATCTGCTGGTTCTGAACGGCAACACGATCGAGGGCCATGTCGGCGCGACCAATGGCAGCCTGGCATTCACCATCACGGTCGATCCGGCCACGGGGCTCGTGACCTTCACCGAGTATCGGGCGGTGAAGCAGCCGCTTGGCACCAGCCCGGACGGCGGCGAAGGTCTGACGCTCGGGGCCGGACTAGTCAGTCTGGTCGCAACCATCACGGACAAGGACGGCGACGTCCAGAGCGCGAGCCTGGATCTCGGCAAGCAGCTCACGATCACCGACGACGGACCGAGCATCACGGCAAATGGCACGACGCCGTCGCTGTCGCTGAGTGAGACGCATCTGACGGCGACGGTGTTCGACGACCACATCGCAGGCTCTACGCCGGATGCATCGCAGACCACGACATCGACCGACTTCTCGACGGCATTCAGTTCGGTTCAAGGCGCCGATGGTGCGACCATCTGCTACGCGCTGACGATCACCGGCGGCAGCAATACCGCGTCGGGCCTGATCGATTCGCATACCGGCCTCGCCGACGTGCTGGTTCTGAACGGCAGCACCATCGAAGGCCATGTCGGCGCGACCAATGGGACACTGGCATTCACCATCGCCGTCGACCCGGCGACCGGGCTCGTGACCTTCACCGAATATCGCGCGGTGACGCAACCCCTCGGTACCAATCTCGACACCGGCGAAGGCGTGACGCTGGGCGCCGGAATCGTCAACCTGGTTGCAACCATCACCGACAAGGACGGCGACTTCCAGAGCGCGAGCCTTGACCTCGGCAAGCAATTGACGATCGCCGATGACGGTCCGACGATCGGCGGATTCCCGGAGACCCCGATCACCGGTCAGGACAATCAGATCGCGACCGGCACCTACCACATCAATTTCGGCGCGGATGGCGACGCCGGGATGCAGCTTGCGATCCATGATGGCGCGGTCGGCAGCACGGGATTTGACCTGGCCACGTCCAGCCTCGGCGGCGGCATCACCTCCGTGCACGTCACCGGAAATGGCGACGACTACACCTTCTTCTATTCGACCCACGCCGTGAGCGGCGGCGTCGAAATGGACGCCTACCTTGCGGATTCAGGCGGCACGCTGACCGATCCCTACTTCACGCTGCTGATCAATCCGAACGGTACCTTTACGTTCGATCTCGAGAGCGTCGACGTGCTGAAGCAGGTCACCGTGACCGGCTCCACGTTCGGCGCCTCGGGCGGCGGCACGCCGTCCCTAACGGCTCCGGATGGAGAGCTCGTCATCACCGGATCCGACAACAGCGGCAATCCGATCGATGTCAAGGCGTCGAACAACGGCATTGCGGTTGGCGATACCGGGCTCAGCATGGATCCCAACGAGCAGTTGAACCTTAAGTTCTCCAACGAGCAGCCGCAGATCAGCTTCATGCTGACCCAGTGGCAGGGCAACGGCACGGCAGGCGTGATCTTCAAGGTTCTGGACGGCGGCACCGACGTGCATGACTTCAGCATCGACGTTGCAAAGCCACATAGCGGCAATCCCACCGTGGTCGTGCAGCAAACATCGGATGCGTCGCTGATCAACACCTCAGCCTTTGACGATGCGACTTCGACCTACACGCTCTACGTTGGCAAGGAGTTCAACCAGGTCGGGATCGACTACAGTCAGGCGGCCAGCGGCAACGCCACCTTCACGGTCAACAACATCACCTATAACGAGAAGACGACCATCCCGAGCACCGATCTGCTGTTCGACGTGCTTGCCGCCGACAAGGACGGCGACACGGCCGCGACCAGCCTTCAGGTCGATATTCAGGGCGTCACGACCGGCGCGCCCGCGCCGATATTCGCGCCCAGTCCGGAAATTGCGGCAATGGCCGGCACCGTCATTTCAGATCCTGTCACGCACGTGCAGCATGATCTGATCCTGTAAGGGCCCTGAAGCCTGGTGAAAGTCCTGGCCCGCGTCAAATATCGGCGCGGGCCAGGATGATCTCTCGTATCAGTGCCAGCCTTCGCCGGCCTTCAGCGCCGCCGAGAGGCTGCGCACCGGGCGCGTCACCAGCGGATCGAGGTCGAAGCGCTTCTCGAGCATCCTGAGGATCGACGTGGTGTCGAAGTCCTCATGCGCGACGCCCGACTTGTTGAAGCGCTTGGCGATCAGCAGCGCCGGAATGCGGGTGCCCGGGCCCCACTGGTCCGCGGCCTTGGCCTCGGCGCCATGACGGTTGAACGGCGGCGGCGGAACGTGGTCCCACTGTCCACCGAACTCGTCATAGGTGATGACGATCAGCGTGTCCTTGCCATCGGGCCCTTCGACGATCGCCTTGACGAGATCGACGAGATGCTGGCTGCCTTCGGACTCGCTGGTGTAGCCCGGATGCTCGTTCTCCTCGCCGATCGGCTTGATGAAGCTGACCTGCTTCAGCCGGCCGTTCTTGGCCGCCTGGATGAACTCCGCCTCGTCCTTCAGGTGATCCCTGCGGGCCTGCGTTCCCGGCGCGTAATTGGCGAAGTAGTTGAGCGCCTGATGGTGGAACTGGAAGTCCACATCGGGGCAGTTCGGGAACACGGCATTGGAATTATGGTTTGGATCGGTGCAGGTCGTGCCGTTGCCGTTGGTCCAGCCGGAAGCGCCGACATCGCCGTTGGCGTTCGACCAGCCGCCCGAATACCAGGCCCAGTCAACATGCTTGGCCGACAGCCGGTCGCCGATGTTCGGCGTGTGCAGCGGCGGCAGGCGCTTGATGTCCGGAGTGCCCGGGGAATAGGGCTGATAGGTCGGCTGCGTGGTGTTGACCGCGTAATCGCCGCAGGCGAGGCCGGCCGGCAGGCCGGTCTGGCTGCACTTTGCCGTCAGCTGCGCGTCCTTCACCGTGGAGAGCGGCGTGTAGAGCGGCGTGCTGGTCGGCATGCCGTTCGTATCGACGATCGAGTGGAAGTCGTTGGCGCTGCCGTCGTTCAAGGCGCCGACGAACTGCGGCGCCGCGGCCGCGACCAGGAACTGGTGATTGAGGAATGAACCGCCGAACGCGCCCTGAAAGAAGCTGTCGGCGATGACGTAGTTCGGGGCGCCGTGGCTATGCAGATAGCCGTAGATCGGCAGCTTCTTGGTGTCGTAGTAGCCCATCACCAGGCCCGACGCGTCGCTGCCGGTCACGTAGCGGTTCTGCCGGCCGCCGTTGAGCTGATACTGCTCGCTGTAGAAGCGATGCACGATGTCCTCGGTGCAGCCGCCGGGCGCGCCGGTGCCGTTGAGGAAGCCGTGTGGCGCGAAGGCGCCGACCGGCTTCGGACAGGTGGTCGCCGAGGTCGGGATGAAGTCGTTGATCTCGAACGGCTTGTTCTTGAAGGCGCTCAGGATCGCGACCGAGCCGGTATTGTCGGTGCAGGTGGTCGGCTGCGGCGACGGCGAGGTCAGGTTGACGTCGTTCTGCAGCAGACAGGCATAGACGGTCTGGTTGTCCTGGCGGACCTGCAGCGTGTGGGCCTGATCGGCATCGGAGGTGCCGTTGATCCGGTCACGGCCGACATCGCCCCAGTGCCCGTAGAGGTTATCGAAGCTGTGGTTTTCCTGATAGATGACGACGATGTGCTTGTACTGATGCACGCCTTCATGGCCACGGTCGCGCAGCTCACGCAGCTCGTCCCGCACTTCGTGCTTGAACTCATCAACGATCTTTTCGACCAAATTCTCGGCGTTTGCCACCGGTGAGATGGCAACGGCGCCAGCAACAACTGCGAGCGCCGGAATGGCTCCCCAAAGCCGCATAGTGCTCTCCTGATTTCAGAAAGAAATAGAAATGGAGTTACACGCTATGCAAAACACATTTCGCTGGGATGACTGTTTTTCGACGCGCGCACAAACGCGTGAAAAGACCCGCACACGCCGATAATTTTTCTTTCTGTCACATACAGCCCGGTCTGCGGCCCGTTGATCGATCGTCATCAAACCGCAATCAACAGTCGTCTATCCAAACAGATGGTCATTGATCCTGCCGACAGGAAACTGTCACCTCCGTGACATCTTCCGACCTACGGCAACGCATATGCATTGTGACAAGGGGCGTTTTCTCGCAATGGCTTGGGATATTCTGGCGTCCGGCTCCGAAAAATGTCGTGCGGCATCTGCCGATCGCGGCAGCGTCACACCGGCGCGGACCGCGTTGCTGGCGCTCGTGGTTGCCTTGCTGCCGTTGCAAGCGCTGGCGTTCCCGCTCGGCGGCGATCAGACCGTGATGCCGGCCGGCACTGAATTATCCGAGGACGCGCTGGCGCGGCCGCGCGAGCTCTTTCATTCCGAGGCGATCGGCGGGCGAAAGTCCTATTTGGTCAATCTCGGCGATCTCGCGTTCAACTCGCCCTCCATCTTCGGCGGCAAGGCCCGTCAGGCCGAGATGAGCTGCGGCACCTGTCACGTCAACGGCGCATCGAATCCGAAATTGTTCGTCCCGGGCCTATCGTCCCGCCCCGGCACCTTCGACACGACGAGCCTCGTCTTCAATGCAAAGACGTTCAACAGCATCCTCGATCCGGTCAGGATTCCGAGCCTGCGGGGCGCCCGCTTCCTCGCCCCCTATGGACATGACGGACGCATCACTTCGCTGCGCGAGTTCGTCTATAATGTCATCGTCAACGAGTTTTCCGGGCCGCGGCCGAGCGACGAGGTTCTGGACGGCCTCGTCGCCTATATCAACGACATCGACTTCCTCCCCAATCCGAAGATTGCGCCCGGCGGCAGGCTTGGCGCGCAGGCGAGCGTGGCCGAGCGTCGTGGCGAGGCGCTGTTCTTCAAGCCATTCCCGAAGCAGGCCGAGCTGAGCTGCGCCGGGTGCCATCTTCCGGCTGGAACCTTCAACGACCAGGTGCGTCACGACGTCGGATCGGGCGGACTGGTGAAGACCCCGACCCTGCTGAACGCCAATTTCAATGCGCCGTATTTCCACGACGGCCGCTACGACACCTATGAGCAGGTGGTCGATCATTTCGACCGTGTGTTCGACCTCGAACTGTCGACACAGGACGTGCAGGACCTCGTCGCCTATCTGAATGCGGTCGGCGACGGCGAACGTCCGTTCGACAAGGACGGCGTCGTGCTCCGGATGAAGGAAGTGCTGGAATTGTCGAGCGTGCTCGAGGCCGCGATCCCGGCCGCCGATACCGCGGTGGTGTCGCTGGCCGTGACCGGGGTCGGCGCCGAGCTGCGCGAGCTGACCGAGCGCATCCCCGACATCAGGAACACCTCGATCGGCGGCAAGGACGAGCGGCTGGCGGCGCGCGCGATCCTGAAGGACCTCGTCCTCACGCTGCGCCGCATCGACCTCGAAGTTGCGGCCGGCCATATCGACGAAGCGATGACGGAGTATCGCAAATTCGCGCAGTTGGTGAATTTCGACGTTCCCGTTGCGCTAAAGAAGGCCGAGCCGTGGTCGCTGTTCAACAGCAACGTGCATCAAGCCCACTACACGGCGCTCGGCCGAATGCTGCCGGTGGCGAGCGGGCAATCGCAGTAGCGCGCGGCCCATCACTGCGAGGCCGGCGGCTCGACCCATACATCGCTCTGCTGGATCCGGCGGATCAGCGCTTGCGGATCGAACTTGCGCAGACCCGCGGGGATTTCGAAGCTTTGCGCCGGCTGGGGCTCGTCCCGGATGTGATCGGCTGATATCACCGTCCCGTCCCCGGTCTTGATCTGCACCGGAAAGCTGCGCGCGCGGTCGATCCAGCCGGTAAAGCTCAGACCGGACGGTCCGGCGATTCGATAGATTTCGGTGTTGCGTCCCGCGATTGCCTCCTGTCCATCGTGCTGGCAGCGCCAGGTCGCGAGATCGACCGGCGCGGATAGCTGCGCCATCGCCAGCCATTGCCGGCACGGATCGTCGGGATCGACCGGCACGAACAGCTGCGTGAGCGGGCTCGACTGCATCGCATTCATGTAGACACGTGCGGCCGGCCGGACGAAATAGGCGGCGGGTCTGGCCGCATCGAGCAGGAAGAAGCCGTCGGGCAGCGCGGTGGTCTCGATGCGCGCTCTTCCGCCCGAGACCCGCAGCGTTCCCATGACGGTTGCCGTATCGTCCTTCCGCGCGACGAGGTCGGCGGAGAATTGCTGCGCGGTGGCCGGCATCGGCGCAGCGGCCAGGATAGCGGCCGCGAACAGGCAGGCCGCCGCGCGCCTGCGTCCGTTGCACGTCTTTTCGTCGCGCGTCATCGCGTATCCCCGGTCGTTCGACTGATGGGCAGGCAGAACATGACGGCGCCGACCGAACCAAAGGTTCGATCGGCGCCGGCCTTGGATAAATTCAAGACCTCGTCCAGGACGAGAGCTCGATCACTCGGTGTAGGACAACGAGACCGGCTTGCTGAAGTCGAACGCGTCGAACAGGTCGGACAGCGCCGGGCTGTTGGTCGGGACGTACTCGTTGTTCTTCGAGTAGCTCGGGTTCGGCAGGTTGTCGCGGCTGCGGTTCGTCAGCGGCTGGAGGCCCCAGTTGCGTTCGATGAACTTCAGCAGCGAGACGTGGTCGGCGTAGTTGTGGTTGACCTTGCCGCCCGTCGAATAGGGCGAGAGGATCAGGGTCGGAATGCGCGGTCCGTCGCCGAAGAAGTCGATCGACTGCTGGTAACCGGAGTCCCAGTAGCCGCCGGCCTCGTCCCAGGTGATGAAGACCGCGGTGTCAGCCTTCAGCTCCGGATTGTTCTCCAGCGCGTTGAGCACGTTCAGGACATAGGCCTCGAACAGGTCAACCTTCGAGCTCTGCGGGTGACCGTCGAGCAGACCGTCCGGCTTGCCGAACGACACCGCAGGCAGCGTGTTGTGCTGGATCGCGGTGATCAGATCGGCAGTGTCCTTCATGTGAGCCTGACGCACGGCCGGGTTGGCCATGATCGAGGTCGCATACTGGAACGGATTGCAGATCTGGCAGTAGGCAACACCGAGAGCGTGCGCCGGATCGGCGAGCGCAGCGGCGCTGAGGTTGGGGTTCGACGGATTGGCGGCAACCGCGGCATTGGCGAGCGCCACGGCGTCGTTGAACGCGCCGCCATAGAACGCCCAGGAGATGTTCTTCTCCATCAGCGCATCGCCGATCGTGCGAACCGACGACGGCGGAACGTTGTTACCGCCCGACAGCGCGCCGTTCGGCAGATAGCCCGGATTGACGTTGTTGAGCATGTAGTAGTGGTTGGGCTTGCAGTTCGGCTCCGCCGCGTACGGCAGATTGTTGAGATAGGTGACGATCGGCTTCACGCCGGGCTGGAACACGTCCGAGCAGTTGCTCCAGTTGCCGTCGACGGTGTAGCGGTTGACCGAGCCCGTGACTGGGTTCGGGTTGGCGATCAGGTTCGCCGGCGGCGTCACCGGATTGCCCTTGCCGTCGCTCCAGAAGGCCGCGTCGCCGGTGCCGAGCATGAAGTGGTTCGCGCCGGTGCCGCCGTGGAACGACTGGTGGAAATTGTCGCTCAGGGTGAAGCGGTCGGCGAGCATCTTCAGGACCGGGGCCTGACCCTGCTGGGCGTTGTAGAAGCCCATCGAGTTGGCCATGCTCTTGTTCGACGACGAATAGGTCGCCATCACGAACGGGAACAGGTCGTTCAGGCAGCCCGAATTGTTCTTCTTGGTGGCATTGGTGGCGCTGCAGTCTTCCTGCTGCCAATCCTGATAGAAGCGATGGGTCGAGTCGCCCGTGTAATCGTCGTCGCTGATCTGCTCACCCTGCAGCGGGAACGGTCCGTTCAGACCACCGGCGCCGGGAACGCGGGTATCCAGCACGCCGGTCGGCAGGCCGCTGAAGCCGGTGGTGAGGATGTCGAGATCGGCCGGATCCATGTCCTTCTCGACGCCGGCCTCGGTGATCGTCTTGAACGGGGGCGCCGTGTCGCTCTGCGCCGTCGGCGTGCCGTTGGTGTTCGGCTGCGGCATCAGGTTGGTGGCGTTGTAGGGCGACTTCGAGATAGCAGGCGCACCGATGTAGTACAGCGGCTGGCCAGCCACCGAGGCCTGCTGCGCCTGCGCGAAGTTCGGTCCCGGCGTTCCATCCTCGTTGACGATGCCCTTCGACAACAGGTTGGAGATGGTCTGCCCCTTGCCCTTCGGCTTGTAGATACCGAAGGTGTGATCGAGACCGCGGTTCTCACCGATCAGGATGATGACGTGCTTGATCGGCGACGCCGTCTTGCCCTTGTCGCCATGATCCTTGTCATCATGATCGTGATCGTTCTTGGCGGCGTCATGATTGGCCTTGTTGTTGTGATGCGGGCGCTTGTCCCAATCACTGTGACCGCCCGGATAGTGCGCGGCATAAGCGGCTGTCGCAACGAGCACCGTGGACGCGATGCAGAGCGCGGTGCTGGTTCGCCAGTACTTTTTGTAATTCAAACTCATTGTCGACCTCAGGGTGTTTGCGGTTAGCAACCCGCCCTGCTTAGTGCGACAGTATGACGCATGCTTTTCGCTTACGTGAAAGCGCGCGAGAAATTTCGAAACGTTCAAAGATTTTCTGTGAAGACATCTGCCGCCGCGCGCTGCAGCTCCACGATTCGACTTTTCAACTGAAGATCGACAATTGACGAAGCAATCCACGCAACGGCGCGTTGCGCGATTGCACGACGATTCAAGTCAATCAATGCGAAACGTGCCTGGATCGCATCACCTCGCGAAGTGCAGCGTAATGCTGGTCATGCACGCCTTGATTGAACAGCGACCACGGCTCGGCGCTGGCCAACAGCGCAGGCACCGCGGCAGCCATCAGGTTGCGATAATTCCTGAACTCAGTCGCAGCGTCAGCATTGCGCCCCGCTGCAACGGCCATCTCGATTCGCCGCAGCGTCAGCACGAGCTCTTTCAGCCCGTTGCGCGCAAGCACGCGCTGCTGCTCGCCGCCCGACACGCTGGTGTTCTTGCGATCGGGATATTGCTCGGTCAATTCGCGCAGCTCGCGGCCGATCGTATCGACCGCCAGCGCGACAACGTCCTTGTCCCCGGCAGGAATCGCGGTCGCGAGCACCGTCGAAAAATCGGTGATCTCCTTCAGCGTCGCACCGGCGCCGTCGCGTTCATAAGGCTGCACGCCATCGCCGACGGCCGTGAGATAGGCGACGAGGTCGCCCTTGTCCTGCGCCGAGAGCTCGAGGTGAAAAGTCCGGTCGAAATAGTCGACCACCTGGTTGTAGTTGTCGAACCGGCCGTCGTGAAAATACGGCACGTTGAAGTCGGCGTTGCGCAGCGTCGGCGTCTTGAACAATCCGCCCGAACCGACATCGTGCTGCTGGTGATCGACAAAGCCGGACGATGGAACGTGGCAGCCCGCGCAGCTGAGCGCAGGATCGTGCGGGAACGGTTTTGCGAACAGCGCTTCGCCGCGGCGCTCCGCGTCGGTGATCTTGCCGGCCAGCCGCCCCGCAGGACCGAGGCTCGGATTGGGCAGGAAGTCGATGTCGTGAAGATAGGCAACGATCGCATCGAGCGTTGCCGGCGACGGCTCGGGTCCCGCGAACTCATTGGTGATGACGTTGTGGACGAAGTCGCGCAGCGAAGCAAACCGGCCGTCGGCACCGTAGGGCGCAAGGTAGCGCGTGCCGCGCAGGCTCGGAATCCGCACGGGGTCGAACGCCAGGTTGTTGGCCTTCGGATTGAACAACGGACCGGTGGTGTCGAACGTGCCGGGCCGGCTCGACATCTTCGGCATGAAGAACTTGGCGTTGTTGGCGCCGTTGACGTGGCAGGTGCCGCAGCTCACGCCGGCCTGCCGCGCCACCTCGCCGAGCAGCCCCGGCGAATTGAAGGCGAGATCGCCGAGATTGACCAGATACGACTTGGCTCCGGTGCGCTCCGACTGGAACACTTCGCGCGGCTTGTCGAGCGCATCCTCGTTCAGCTCGGTCGCGACTGGCAGCACGGTCTTGTCGCCGTCGACCGGAAACGCCACCGCATGCCCGTGCAGCGCAACGGTGATCACACCGGCGAGCAGCGCGGCCAGACGCAGGCGAAGCGATGTCATCGCGCCTGCGCCTCCAGGGTCGGACGCTGCAGCCCGAGCTTTGCCGAGGCGCTCTGCAACGCGACGACCAGTTCTTCGCTGGTCCGGCGCAGGTCGGCGATATTGACGTGAGGCAGATCGGGCGTGGCGACGATCGCCTGCAGCTGCTCGATGCGGTTCGTCACCATCTCGTCGAGCTTGCCGTCCACCGTGTTGAGCGCGGCAGAGAAAATCGTGTGATAGGCAAAGTCGATGCCGGCGATATTGTTGCGCATGTCATCCAGCGAGGTGCCGCTGATGCGCGACTCGCCGCCATCGGCCTTGCTCTCGCCGACTTCGTAGGCGAGCCGCACCGTGCCGTCCAGCAGCCCCTGCGGCGTCAGCTTGATGTCCTTCAGCTTGCCGTGAAGATCATCCAGGTGCTCGACGAGGCCGGTCGCATCGGTGGCAACGTCAGTGCTGGCAGCGCCGAACAATTTTGCCTCGATGGCATGAAACCCGCTGTCGGCGTTCGGCCAGGCGTCGATCTGCGCATCGAGCTCGGGCACGAAGCCCGCCGTAAACACTTCCGAGCGCTCCCAGCCGGCGCGCGCCGACAACCAGGCCTTCTTTGCACCGGGCAGATCCGCGGCAGCGGCGCGTTCGCGCAACGCACGCGCGCCCGCCAGCGCGCTGCCAACGCCCTCGATCAGGTACGGCCGATAACGCTCGGCGCCGTCCTCGAGAGCGCCCGCATTCGCGGCGCGCACGTTTGCCGACGCTGCCAGCAAAGCCAGGCACGCCGCCACTCGCATCTTGTACATAGTCAACCCACTCATCTGCCGCGAAGGGCTCGCGGCGCGTAGCGGAGCGAACTATTGTCGGTATCCTATGCGGATTTGTGACAGCGCAGACTTTTTGTCGCATCTTTTCTGTTTCGTCATCGGCGATGACGATCACAATCCCGCAAACGCATTATGCGGCGCCCGATCGATGAAAATGCACTGTTCAACGCGCGCGAGTTGTTGCAACACAATGTGTTCTCGCGTCACACTTGTCCCGTCACCATGCAGATCGATCACGAAGCGGTTTATTTCATTGCATCTTATGGCGCGCTTTGCGTGCTCTGCTGCAGCGTTGCGCTGATCGATCTTCGCCATGGCATCATTCCCGACTGGCTGAATCTTGCGATCGCAGCGCTCGGGCTTGCAAACGCCGTTGTCACCGAGAGTGCAACAGCCGCCTTCAGTGCGATGGCGATCGCCGCCCTCGTCGGCATCGTGTTCTGGCTGTTGCAGCGCCTTTACTTCGCGCTACGGCACGTGGACGGGTTGGGACTTGGCGACGTCAAGTTTCTTGCAGCAGCGGCGATCTGGGTCGGCGCGTCGGGAATTCCGACCGTGCTGCTGATCGCGGCGCTCGCGGCACTTGGTGTGGCCGGCGGCCTGCAACTCGCAGGACAGGAGATGAAGCGTCAGACGTCGATCCCGTTCGGCCCGTTTCTTGCGCTCGGGCTTCTCCTGACGCCGGCCCTTCAGAACTGGCTTGCGCTGAACTAGCTGCTGCGGGACCTACCCTTACATCTGACGTCGCAGGGCCAAAGGCTTCCGCTCGGTGCTGACCGGAACGAGGCGGGCCTCGCCGCTCTCATCGCCGCCGGGCTGCGGTAGTGTGAGCACCGCCTCGTGCTCGTCTTTCTCCATCGTGGCTTCGCGCGCCTTGATGGTTCGCAGCTTCCAGCCCTGGAAATCGTCGCCGATCTTCAGCCGCAGTGCAGTCTTGTTCGATTGATCGAGAAAGATCCCGAAGCTTTCATCATCTCCGGAGATGGTGCCGACCAGCGACAGCGGCGGTGGCTCGGTCGCGACCTTGCGCGGCGGTGGCGGCGGCGGCTTGCTGACCTCCGGCTCCGCAACCACGACAGGCGGCGGCCGCCGCGACGGCGAGAACACCGGGCGATCGCGGGTGTTGGACAGCGTCTTGAGTGGAACGCCCCATAATGGATTTGCACTGAGCGGCCGCGGCGTCGGTTCCGGCGCAGGCGCCACCCGGACCGATGTCACCGGTTCGGAGGCCGGCGGTGAATTCAGCACCGGCCCACCCAGACGGGTTTCGTCGAGCAACCCAGCATCCAGTGCATCGCCGGACCGGTCAGGCACGGCGGCCAATGCGGCTTGAGCCGACACCGCCAACAGCAGGATGGTCGCAGCGAAGCGTCGCATCATTTGGCTCCTCGCCATTGTCCGGAGACACCAAGCAGCACGCGCAGTCTGCCGGGATCGCCGCCCTTGGCGGCTTCGTCGGCGACCTGTTGCACCACCAGTTGATCGATGAACAGGAACGGCATGCCGGCTTCGAGATCGTAGAGCACCTGCTGCAATTGCGCCTGCTCGATCTCGCTGCTTGCCACCATGCTGATGAAGCCGGCCTTGGCCGGCGCATTGGGAACGTCGAGCTGCGTCGACAGCACATTGCCGCCGGCCTTGATCACCGCGCCCGACACCCGTTGCAGCAAGGTGGCACCGGCGACCGTGACGGTCGCCCCTTCGAGATAGGCCGAGCCGGTCGGCATGGCCGCCTCTCCGGGCGCGGTCTTCGCCTTCGATCGCCCCTCCAGCTGCTCCAGCATTCCGGCCGATGCCGCGACATCGCTGCGCAGGCCGATGACGTCCGAGAGCGACGAGACGACGACAAAGAGCAGCAGCACGAACAGGCCGAGATAGCTCGCAGTCGCGACTAGTGGCGAGGTGCTGACGGCGGTCAGCGATCGGGATGTTGCGCTCATGAGCCGGACCCAAAATAAGCGGAGATATTGGCCTCGACGTGGAACCGCTCAGCCGATTCATTCGCGGCGCGGGTCGTCGGCGCGAAGAACGTCGCGCGGGTGAATTGCGGCGATTGCTCCAGCAGCCGGATCAGGGACGGCGCATCCTGGGTCAGCCCCACCACCTGCACCTTGTTGCCCTCGATGCGAAGCTCCGTCACGTAGGTCGTGTCGGGCAGCACGCGCGAGATCGCTTCCAGGACCATGACGCTCGACGGCGTGGTCTGCTTGCGCTTGGCCAGCAAGCCGAGACCGGACGTATCGCCATTGGCATCGAGACGCAGCGCGGCACGGCGCTGCGAGATGCGGTGTTGCAGATCCTCCTGCTCGGATTGCAGCCATCCGCCGACATAGATGTTGAGCAGCAGGCAGACCGCGGCCGCGGCCGCCGTCGAAACCAGGCCGATACGCAGCAGCCGCGGGACCGCAGGCCCGGCAAAGCCGCGCAGCGATCGGTCGAGCAGCGTCACCTGCTGCGGGGCCCCGTCGCTGCCGACTGCCGGCGCCGTGACCGCAACCGAGGCGGCGCCGAGCATCCTGGCCATCCGGATCAACGGATCGACCTTGGCTGCTGCAGTGGCGCTGAACGCGACTTCGATCCGGTCATTGGAGATCGGCTGCGGCGAACCCCAGCCGAAGACCGCATCGGCGGCGGTCCATGGCGTCAGCCGGTCGACTTGCGCGCGGATCATCCCGTCAAGGAAGTCAGCCGCCTGGCTCGGGAAATCGAGCACGCGGCTGACGACGTGATCCGATCGCAAACGCACCTCGATGCGGCTGCCATCGAGGGCCATCTTCCAGTCCGCCGGCAGCGGAGGCTGCGGCGCGTCGCGATCGAGCCGGAACGACGCCGGCGTCAGGGGCGAGCCATCCTTCGACACCGCGAGACGGGCGGTGAACGTGCCGTCGCCATTCTCGTCGAACGCGACGCTGCGCCGGCGCATGAACCTGCCCGCGACGCCGTCAACGGCAGTCGCGACCGCGCCGATCCATTGCTCGAACCATTGCCGTGCTTCGGCAAGCATTGCCATCACCCTCTCCCGCGCAACAGAACCGGGCTTCTCGGTTCAAGGTCGTTCTGCCAGGACAACACACGATAAGGCTCGACCTTGTCGCCGAGCGCGATCACCGCTTCAGACGTGGTGCGGTGGCCATTGCGGAATCGGATCGCGATCGCGATCCGGTAGCAGGGGCTCTGCGCGGTCGAAGCCGCACTCTGCGGGTTCGGGCCCTGCGATGCAGCGGCGAGGCCGTTCGGCGCGGCCGCATTCGAGCCGAGGACATTCGATCCAAGAGCACTCGCCCCGAAACCGTCCTGTGCTTTGCCCGATACCTTATCCATGGCCAGCACGACTTCCGGCGCGGCGATCTTCGGATCGACATCCGGACTGCCGTTGAACACCGTCACGAACGGCAGCACGCGATCGACAAAGGCCTCGGGGATGCCGGCGACCAGCGCCAGCTCGTTGACATGGGTGAACAGCCCCTGCCGCGGCGAATAGCCCAGCGCGTTGTAGCGCGCGGCCTCGACATTCTCGCTGCCCGGCGCGGGCCGGGTCCGCCACCCGACGATCCGGTCGGCGTATTCGCTGGCGGCATCCTTGCTTGCGCCGAGCACGACGAAGAGGCCGATCAGCATCTCCTTCGATGCGTAGTTCAGGTCGACGCGGCCGGCTTCCGACGTGAAGCTCACATTGATGCTGGCATCATCCAGCCCGAAATGAAACGCCCCGTATTGCGGCCGCGTCTTCTCATCCGTCAGCGTCAGCTGATAGGCGGTGAGCTCGAGCCCGGCCGAGACCAGCGCCTCGGTCTGCAACGACACGTCGCTCGCCGCCAGCGCCCGCGCCGATGCGGCAAGATAGGCCGAGAAGATGATCGCCAGCGACGACAGCGCCAGCAGGATCCAGAGCACCGCAACGATGACGAAGCCGCGGTTGGCCGGCGATCGGCCGCTGTTGCCGGGCGCGCCCATCACGTCTTCCCCTGATCGGTCGGAACGCTGGAGCTGCCCTTGTCGCCGCAATTGCCGTCAGGCTTGGTGCAGTCGCTCGGGATCTGGACATGCACCGGCGCGATGGTCGAAACCGACAAGACGCGCTGGCTCGCCGCGTCACGCACGGTCAACCGGATCATCGCCGGCAGCCGGTCGGCATCCTTCCACGCGCTCTTCCAGGCGCGGTCGGCACCGGCATAGGCGAAGGACAGCCGATAGGGCGCACGCAGCAGCACCACGGGGCTGCCGAGATGCACCTGTTCCGACAGCGACACCCCGTCGGCCAGCGGCGTGAACCGCGCCTGCGAACGGACCGTGACGAACTCGCCGCGGTCCCGCGTCTCGCCGAGGCGCACCACGTCGAGCCCCGGGCCCGCATTCGGCCCCACCGAGGTGCGCACGAACGTCACCGATAACTCCGATCCGTCGAACAGCGGCTTGTGGGTATCGCGGTTGGCCGCAACGAACTCGGCCGCGGCGAGATCGGCGCCGATCCGTTCCAGCGCGATCCCGATCAATTCGCTGCGCTGGATCCGGTCGAGCCCCCTGTTCCAGCTCGGCAGCCATTCCCCCGTGATGCCGGCAAGTGCCGACAGCAGCAGCCCCATCAGCGCCAGCGCGACGATCATCTCGATCAGCGTGAAGCCGCGCTCATTGGTTCGCTGTGCTGTCACTGCCCGGATCCTTCCGAAGACCTCGGCATCAGGCGCACGGTGCGAATGTCGGACAGCGCACCGCCAGGAGATTTGACGCGAATCCGCACCAGCTCCGGAGCCCAGGGCGCGTTGCCATCAGGGACTTTCCAGTCGCCACCGAGCGGGCTGACCTCGATGGTCCAGCGGTAGCCCTCCGCCTGTCCCGTCGTCGCGCCCGACTGCAACTCGGCGCGCGGCGGAATGCCGACCGTCATCAATGTCCGCACCGCCTGCATCAGCGCCACGTGCTGCTCCATGGCCCGGACGCCCCGCGTCTTGACGCCCATGACGGCGCCGATCGCAACGATCGAGACGGCCACCAGCGCCAGCGCCACCAGCACTTCGATGATGGTGAACCCCGCATCAGCGCGGTCAGTTGGCGGCGACGTCGCGAGCAACGATTTCAACCCTTCCGGTGAGCCAGTTGACGCGAACCTCGTATCCCGCATCGAGCCGCGTCAGCGCGATGGAGCCGCCGCAGGAACCGCCATTGGCGAAGAAACGGATGGTCGACAGTGCCGCGCGGCGCTGACAGCTCTGCGGCAGCACGGCATCGAACCGCACGTCATCGGGGATCCGTACCGTCATGCGCGACGCGCCGGAGTGGATCACCCGACTCGGCGCATCGACCAGCGTCGCGACGCTGGTGCTGCGCTCGATGGCGGCGTTTCGATCGGCCTTCAGCAGCGTCGCGGTCTGCAGCGCATAGGCCTGCAGGCGCGACCGCGAGGTCTGGTGCGGAATGAACGGAAGCAGCACAGCCGCCAGCAGCGCGATGATGGCGAGCACGCACACCATCTCGAGCAGGGTGAAACCGCGCTGCGCCGCCTCATTCATGCGAGCCATGCATCCTTATTGGTCGTTGTTGGCGGCCGTGGTCTTCTCGAGCGAGATATCGGCCGAGGTGCCGCTGCCGCCCTCCTGGCCGTCGGAACCGTAGGAGACGATGTCATAAGGGCCGTGCTCGCCCGGCGAGCGATAGATGTAGGCGTGATTCCAGGGATCATTCGGGACGTTGCCGCCCTTCAGATACGGGCCGTTCCAGGCCGCGACCCCCGGCGTGCGCCGAACCAGCGCGGCGAGCCCCTCCGCCGTGGACGGGAAGCGCCCGGCGTCGAGATAGAACAGGTCGAGCGCGCTGGAGAAGCTCTGCAGCTGAATGCGCGCGGTCTTGACCTTGGACTCGCTGAGATAGTTGAGCACGCGCGGCCCGATCAGCCCCATGATGAGGCCGATGATCGCGATCACCACCAGCATCTCGACCAGGGTGAAGCCCTCCTCGCCCGAACGCCTTGGCGTTTGCGGCCGCACGCGATCGCGTCCCGCTCGCATGGATAATGTTTCGATGATGCTGTTGCGCGATATCATGACCGATGACCTCTGCTTTAACCGACTAGCTGCGTGACCGAGAGTAGCGCCGTCATGACCGAGACGATCAACCCGCCGACGACGGTGCTGATCGTGATGATCGCCAGCGGACCGACGATGCCGACCACACGGTCCAGGCTGCGCTGCAATTTAGCTTCGTAGAATTCCGCCACCCGCCCGGCCAGCACCGGCAGTTGCCCGGTCTCTTCGCCGAGCCGCAGCATGCGGACCGCCATCGGCGGCAGGCTGTCCGCCACCGCGAGTGCTTCGGATAATTTGCCGCCATGACGGACGCGGTCCGCGGCGGCGGTCCAGTTCGCCTCGCTGCCGGTCACCGCCATGATGTCGACGAGGATGCGCAGCGCGGCCGTGAGGTTGACGCCGCTGCCGAGCAGGACGCCGAGATTGCGGCAGAACAGGCTGGCGCGATAGAACTGGAAGGCGCTGCTGATGCCCGGCACCCGCGAAATGCCGTTGACCAGCGCGGCGCGCACCCGCGCCTGCCGCAGCAGCCACCAGGCGAGCGCAATCGTCGCCGCGCTGATCAGGCTTGCCGCCGAGGCGTTGGCGCGCAGGAAGTCCGACAGCGCGATGAAGCTGGCGAGCGCGGTATCCGACTTGCCGCCGAAATCACCGAGCACGGTCGAGAATTGCGGCAGCACGAACAGCAGGAAGAACAGCATCACGCCGGATGCCGCGACCAGCACGAACGCCGGGTACTGCATGGCGTCGGTCAGCTTGCGCCGCATCTGCTCGGACCGCGCGCGCTCGGTGCCGAGCATCTCCAGCACGGAATCGAGCGTGCCGGAGATTTCGCCGACCCGGACCAGGGCGATGTACATCGGCTGGAACAAGGTCGGATGGTCGGCGACCGCATCGGCAAAGCTCTCGCCGGTGAGCAGCGCCGCGCGGATTTTGGCCACCACCGGGCGCATCCGGCCGACATCGGCATCGCCGGACAAGAGCTCCAGCGCATCGTCGAGACGCGCGCCGGCCTTGAGCAGCAACGCGAGGTCGCGCGTGAAGGTGGTGACCTCGGCGGCACTCGGCCCGCCGAACAGGCTGCGGCCGCCGGCCGCGCCCGACGCGCGCTTGTCCTCGGTGGTTTCGATCGGCAGCAGCTTGAGATATTCGATCCGCCGCGCCACCTCGGCCGCGGTCGGGGCGGAGATCGTGCCGTTCACGATCTCGCCGGCCTGGGTCAAAGCGCGATAGCGATAATTGGGCACGGCGTCACCGCACGGTCGCAACGCGGAGGATCTCGGCGGGCGAGGTCAATCCGGCGCGGCATTTGGCGACCCCGTCATCGAGCATCGTGGTCATGCCCGCCCGGATCGCCATGGTATCGATCTTCAGCCCGTCGGTTCGCTCTCCGATCAGTTCACGCAGTTCGTTGGATAGTTCGAGCAGTTCGAATACGCCGAGGCGGCCGCGATAGCCGGTCCCGCCGCAGCGCTCGCAGCCGCATGGCTCCTGGATGATCTCCTCGGCGCGGAAACCGAGCGCGGCGAGCCGGGGATCCTCGGTGAAATCGGCCGCCGCCAGCGGCCGCGCCGTCTTGCAGCGCTCGCACAATTGCCGGACCAGACGTTGCGCGATCACGCCGCGCAACACCGAACGCAGCAGATAACCTTCGACCCCGAGGTCGAGCAGGCGCGGCACCGCGGCCGCCGCGGTCTCGGTGTGCAGCGTCGTCAGCACCAGATGCCCGGTCAGCGCGGCATGCACCGCGACATGCGCGGTCTCCGTGTCGCGGATTTCGCCGACCATGATCACATCAGGGTCCTGGCGAACGAAGGACCGCAGCGCGGTCGCGAAGGTCAGGCCGATCGCCGGCTTGATCTGGGACTGGTTGACGCCGGGAAGCTCGTATTCGACCGGATCCTCGATGGTCAGGATCTTGCGGCTGGGCTCATTGAGGATCGACAGGATCGTCGCCAGCGTCGTGGTCTTGCCGCTACCGGTCGGCCCGGTGATCACGACCATGCCATGCGGCAGCTTCAAGAGCCGCCGGAGCTTGCCTTCGTCGGGCGCGGAGAAGCCGAGCTTTTCGACCACCAGCAGGCCGCGATCCTTGGGCAGGATGCGGATGACGGCGGATTCGCCATGCTGCGTTGGCATGATCGCGACGCGGATATCGATGTCGGTCCGCCCGGCCCGCAGCCGCGCCGCACCGTCCTGCGGCAGGCGGCGCTCGGCGATGTTGAGATTGGCGATGATCTTGATGCGGGAGACCACCGCCTGCGGCAGCACGCCCGAGAGCGCAGCAACCGGCCGCAGCAGGCCATCGATGCGCAGCCGGACCATGAGGCCGGCCGAAAACGGCTCGATATGGATGTCGCTGGCGCGAAGCTCGACCGCCTTCTCGATCAGATCGTTGACCGCGCGGACCACCGGGGCGCCGCTGGCAAGATCGCGCAGGCTCTCGATGTCGTCTTCCCGGGGCAGCGCCGCCGTTGCATCGGCGGCCTCGACCTCCTCGGCGCTGGAGGAATTGTTCAGCGCGATGGCGACGTCCTCAGACGAGGCCACCTTCACATCGATGCCGGCGCCGAGCACGATCTGCGCCGCCCGCAGCGTCGCCTGGTCGGTCGGGTCGACCACCGCGAGGGTAATGGTCCCATCGGCCGCCCGGCACGGATAGACCATGGTCTCGCGCAGGAAGCGCGGCGAGAACGAGCCGACCAGCGGCTCGGCCGCGGTCATATCCTGGAGCGTCAGACGGCCAAGCGCGAAGAAGCGCGCGGCCTCGTCGGCGAATTCGGTCGGCGAGAGACTGGTGACCTCCCACAGCTTCAACTGCCTGACATCGGCACCCGGCCCGGTCCGGTCAACCGCCCCGTCGATCGGCGTCAGGTGATTGTTCTGACGGAGATAATCCACGAACCGAACGGACAGGTCGTTGGCCATTCCTTATATCCCGCCACACTATCCCGGATCAGTCCGTGCCAAGGTCCGCTACGTACCGTCGCGTTCGGCTCCCGGCAGTTCTGCGGTTATCGATCCGAAGTGTGACAGCTGTGCGAAGTCACTGGTTCGCCTCGCTCAAGAAGCCTTGACGTGGCTTCGCGGACACGACGGGGCGACGGCTGCACAGATTTGGTGCGATGCGATGGGCAGGCCGCGAACGACAATCATGTAACCAATTTATTTCTGTCATGTTCGATCGCTAAGAGTCCTCCCGGGGTAGGACCGATCGTCGCAAGCAATCGAAATTTCAGTTAGTCAGAGCGAAGGGCCTTCATGCAACGCGTAGGCACAGTGGGCCGCTGCCCGACGATCCGTGGCGGCCTCGCAGCCATTTTTGCCTTGACGTCATTGGGGTTGCTGGCGTCCTGCAATTCCGCGACGGTCGGCGAGAGCGTCGACGCGTCCCAGCTCGACGTCACCGACAAGGTGCGCTCGCTGGATCTGGCACAGCGCCAGCCGCAACAGGTCAGCGCGCTGGCGGCGACAGGCAGCGGCCAGAGCGGCAGCGTCCGCGCGGCGATGTATGACGGAAGCGAAGTGACCGGCATCGCGGATGCACGGCCGCAACCCACGTCAAACGGCAATGGCTTCGACCTGAATTTCGAGAGCACGCCGGTGGCGACCGTCGCCAAGGTCGTGCTCGGCGACATCCTGCATGTCGGCTACACCATCGACCCGCGGGTGCAGGGCACGGTGAGCCTGGTGTCGGTCCGCCCGGTGCCGAAATCCGACATGGTCTTCGTGCTTGAAAACGCGCTCCGCCTGAGCGGCGTCGTGTTGCTGAAGGATACGTCGGGCTACCGCCTGACGCCGCTCGGCGATGCCGTCGGTGGTGGTCGCGTCGATGCCGCGGCAGCCAATCCCGAGGCCGGATTCGGCGTCTCGGTGGTCCCCCTGCAATATGTGTCGGCCCAGACCCTGCTGAAGCTGACCGACAGCTTCGCCACCCGGGCCGGCTCGGTTCGTGCCGATACATCGCGCAATCTGCTTCTGATCCAGGGCACTGGCGCCGAGCGCCGCACCGCCGTCGACACCGTGCTCAGCTTCGACGTCGACTGGATGCGCGGCCAGTCCGTCGGCATCTTCCCGATCTCGAGCGGCTCGCCCGCGCCAGTCATTGCCGAGCTGGAGAAGATCGTCGATTCCGGCGAGAACGGCCTCAGCCAGAACGTCATCAAGTTCATGCCGATCCAGCGCCTCAACGCGGTGCTGGTGGTGACCAAGAAGCCGGAGATGCTGCACACGGCTGCGACCTGGATCAAGCGCCTCGACCGCAACGACACCGCGCGCACCTCGGTCCATGTCTACCGCGTCAAATATGGCGATGCGCGCCAGATCGCGCGGGTTCTGACCGACATGTTCCTCGGCGGCTCGTCCGGCAATTTGCTCGACAGCGCCGACAGCCAGCTCGCGCCCGGCTCCGGCACCTCGTCGACGTCAAGCGTCGCCGACCGTCTCTCGCTGAACAACAACAATGGCGCGAGTTCGGGCGTGAACGGCTTCGCAAACCGCGGCACGTCGGGGACGGGCCAGGGCCTCGGCCAGGGATTTGGCGCCGGCGGACAGTCCAACAATCCCAACAATCAAGGCCAGGGCAACAATGCCGCGCTGGATGCCGGACGCGGCGCGTCGGGCTCCGGCAACGGCCAGCCCGTCATGCAGGACGTGCGGATCACGCCCGATGTCGTGAACAACAATCTCCTGATCTATGCCGACCAGGCCAACTATCGCATCATCGAGGCGACGCTGGTGCAGATCGACGAGCCGCAGCTCCAGGTCGCGATCGACGCGACGATCGCCGAGGTCACACTCAACAACACCCTGTCCTATGGCGTGCAGACCTATCTCACCAGCCGGAGCCTCGGCCTGAAGCCGAACATGGGCTCGTTCACGGGCACCCAGGCCACCACGGCGCCCGCGACCACCACGGACGCGACCACCGGCGTCGCGACCGTCGCCGGCTCAGTCACCAATGCCTTCATCAACCGCGCCTTCCCGGGCTTCAACTTCCTGGTCGGGTCCGAGACGCAGCCGAGCTTCATCCTGGATGCGCTGCATGCCGTCACCAGCGTCAAGGTGCTCTCCAATCCGTCGCTGGTCGTGATCAACAACCAGGTCGCGACCCTGCAGGTCGGCGACGTCGTCCCGGTGTCGACCGGCAGCGCGACGGTGCTGACCACGAGCAACACGGTAGTCAACACCATCGACTATCGCAACACCGGCATCATCCTGAAGGTCTCGCCGCGCGTCAGCGTCAACGGCACCGTGCGGCTCGATATCGAGCAGGAGATCAGCAACGTTCCGCAGAGCAGCACGGTGAACCTGACACCGACCGTGTCTGAGCGGCGGGTCAAGAGCCAGATCTCGGTCGCCAATGGCCAGACCGTGCTGCTGGCGGGCCTGATCAGCGAACAGCAGAGCGGCGCCCGCAATGCGCTTCCGGTGCTTGACCAGATCCCCGGCCTCGGCGATGCCTTCGGGCATCAGAGTAACGGCACCCAGCGCACCGAGCTGATCATCTTCATCCGCCCGCAGATCATCCGCAACGGTTCCGACGCCCAGACCGTGGCCGAGGAGCTTCGCTCGAAATTGCGCGGCAGCATCGCGACGACAACGACCAATGCGCCGATCACCACCAGCTATCACTGAGCCTGACATGGGCGCACGTAACCCTTTCACATCGCGCAAGGCGCTCTGCGCCTCGCTTGCCGTCGCGCTTTGGGCGATGACCGCATCCGTCGCGAGCGCCGACGGCGTCGCGCGCGGCGCGGCCGCCTTCCATCGCGGCGACTATGTCAGGGCGGCTCGGGAGCTCGCGCCCGCCGCCGAGCGCGGCAACCCAAGAGCGCTCGGCTTGCTCGGCTTCATGTATGAGCACGGCTTCGGCGTCCCGCAGGCCTACGCCGCTGCCGCCGACCTCTACTATCGCGGCGCCGTGCAGGGCGATCCGTTCGCGCAAGCCCAGCTCGGCCTGATCTATGACAAGGGCCACGGCGTCCCGACCGATTTTGTGCTGGCCTACAAATGGCTCAATCTGGCGGCGGCCCGCGCTGGCGGGCGGCAGCGTGACGCCTATCTCAGGTTCCGCGATGCAGTCGCATCGAAACTCTCGACCTATGAGATCATTGCCGGCCAGCGGTTTGCATTGGAATGGGTCCCGGACCGGCCGGCGCCGGATGTGCACCTGACGGTCAGGTAATCAGCGATCGCAAGCCCGCGCTGCGCGCGAGCCGTCGCAGTCGCGCGACAGCGAGATTTGCATCGCGCTGTCGCTCTTCACCTGCCGCGATCCCGCCCCCTGCCCTCACCTGCCCGACGAGCCCGTCGCGTCGCCGAGGCCGATGACCTGGAAGGCGCTGTTCTCGTTGTAGGTCTGTTTCTCGCGCCGCTTGCGCTTCTGCTCCGGCGTCTCCTCCGGCTGGGTCTCGTCATCGCCACCACCGCCGCCGCCGTAGCCCATGACTTCGACCATGATGATCGAGGGCTGGTCGTTGGTCTTTGGCGGAGGCGGCGCGGCCTGCTGGCTGGCTGCGGTGGTGTTCGACGCGGCCGTCAGCGCGCCGACAGGCGGGCCCTGCACCACCGGAACGCCGGTCGAGGTGCCCTGCACCTGGATGTTGGCGGCGTTGACCACCTGCAGCGCTGCGAGGTTGACGTTGCCCGAGACACGGATGCCGGCTTCGCCTGCGTCGATGGTGCCGAGCGGCGCGATCAGGTCGATGTTTCCGGGTGGCACTTCGGGAATCGGATTGAGCGTCGCGATGCCCGCGCCTGTCGACGGCACGCTCGGCGACAGCTTGACGCTGCCATAGGGGTCGTAGGTGCGCTTGGGCGGCGTGAAGATCGTCGTCGTCTTCGAGCCGCGGCCGGCGTTGATGTCGCCGGTCGCCGACCACGCGATGATATTGCCGCCGAACGTCGTCATGATGCGGCTCTGGCCAAGCAGCACGCTGCCGAGCGAATAGACGTCGATGTCACCTTGCCCTTGCGTGATCAGGCCCGCGCCGGCGCCCGGCGTCACGCCCTCGACCCCGATGATCGTCTGTCCGCCGGGATTGAGGATCTGGATGTCGCCGCCGAACTGCGTCTGAATGCCGGCATCGGCCAGATACGTGGTGCCGTCGCTCTTCTTGGCAACGCCGCTGAACAGGGTGATGTTGCCCGAATACGGGACTGGATTGCCTGACGCATCCTGATCCGGGAACAGCGTGGCGATCGCCTGACGGCCACGCAGATAGCTGCCATGGCGATTGCTGTCCCTGTTGTTGTATTCGCGGCCGCCTTCCCTCAACTCCGCATAGTAGACCTGGCGGACAAACACGCCCTGCTGCTCCATCGGCAGCGTCAGGAAGAAGCTGAGCGCATCGTCCTTCGTGCCTGTGAAGACGTAGAGCTGGCCGTGATGCGAATAGTTCCGGCTCGGCGAGAAGCGGTCGCGCAGCCAGTCGTACAATTCGTCGGCGTAGGTCTTTGCCACCTTGCCGCTGCCTGCGAGCGGCCGACCGTCGCCGGGGAGCTGGTTCGCAGCATTGAAGTACAGCCTGGCGAAATCGGTATAGTCGGGGCCGCCGGCGCCGACACCCGCGATCGTGACGATGCCCGCACCGCCCGTGGTGTTGGATTGATTGACGATATCGCCGACGCTGACCAGCGAGCCGTAGTAGCCCTGGTACAGGTTGCGGCCGGCCTGCAGCTGCAGCAGACCTGGGCCGGCAACGATGACCGATTGATAGAAGATATCGCGGCCGGCCTGCATCAGGGAGATGTCGTTCGGCCCGTTGTTCAGGAATACGCTGGCCACCGGACCGGTGCCGACGATATCGCGACCGGCGATCACCTCGAACGGCTTGGCCGCGGTGTACCAGATGCCGTGGGTGGGAGTGAAACCCGACGAGGCAGATCGCGATTTTGGCTGTGCCTGTCCAAGCGTCAGATCCGCAATGTCGACACCGGCATAGACCAGAGCCGGCTGGCTGTCGCCGGCATGCAGGTTGGAGATCGGCAGATCCTCGCCAAAGGCGATTGGACTTAGCGAATTGTCGCGGAAACCGGCGTTGGCCCAGGCGTTGTTGGTACCGCCGCCGCCGGTGCCTGTGCTGAAGACGGGATTGAACGGCGTCGCCAGCGTGTTCATGCCCGCGCCGGACATCGCAACCACCTGGCTGGTGCCGTAGATCGAACCCGCCGCCAGCAGTTCGAGCTGGCCGAGCGGCGATGGGATCAGCTCGATCGCCGCAGCGCCCTCCGAGAACCTGACATCGCCGTTGGCGGCTGCAACAATCAGCGTTCCCGGGAAGAAGCCGGTGCCGCTGCCGGAGATGCCGTTCAACACCGCCGCGTCGCCGCCGGCCGCGTAAAGATTGATCCCGGTCGACGCCGTCCACAATGTGAAGTTCGACTGCCCGTGGCTCTTCAGCGTCGTGCTGCCGTCCGCATTCCGCACCGTGTAGGCGATGCCGTTCAGATCGACCTGCGCGGCCATGCCCGCATCACCTGCACCGCCCAGCACCACGTCGCCGCGCGCGACGATACTGATGCTGCCGTCACCCGGTATGAACAGCGGACCGATGCCGAGCGAACGCTTGAAGACGTTTGGATCGACCGCGCGCGGATCGTACGAAACGATCGAGGATCCCCAGGTATTCTGAGCCATCGCACCGACGGAGCCGGCACTGACGGTGATGTTGCCGCGCAGATCGGTGATCGACCCGTAATAGTCCCCTGACGGTCCGTAAGGGGTGGTCGGGATCACCGGATTCAATCCGCCGCCCACCTTCACGACAAGGTTGCCACCACCGGTCGCCACCAGCGTGCCGTTTGGCAGAACGCGGCCCGTCGAGGCGACCGCAAGATCAAGGCCGGTCGAGCTGTTGCCGGTCACGCCGGCATTGCGGCCCGCGATCAGGGTCAGGTTGCCGCCACCAAGCGTGCCGATGCCCTGGAAGCCGATGAGTTGCTGGGCGTCGACCCATGGACTGGTGTTGGCAAAGGAGCCGAAGTTGATCCACCATGCGGCCGGATCGGCAGAGGAGCCGCCTCCTTGCAGCCGGAGCCAGTTGGCCGGCAGATTGGAGGCGACGAAGCGGATGTTGTTGTCGGCGATCTGAATCTGGCCGGTGATATCGAGTTGCGCGGTAAGCATGAGATCACCGCCATGTTCGGGATACCATGCATGCGAGCCACCTCCGCTGCTGACGCCGACGAGATCGTAGGGATTGGCGCCGCCAGGTGCCAGGATCGGCGCCGACTGGGTCCCCGCAGTGTAGACGCCATACGGCGTGGCTTCGCTGAAATTGCTGCCGGCACGCAAATCGAGGCTGCCGGTGCCGGTGCGAAGCACACTGAAGAACGTCGCGTTCAGCGTGTCGTTGTAGGCCGGATCGCTCAGCGTCAGGTTGCCGCTCCCGTTCAGCGCCTGCGTCGTCTGCAACGCGCGCTGGTCGGCAGCCGCGAGGTCCGCGCCGGCGACGATGCGGATCGATGCGGAGAGCGAGCCCGCCGCCAGCATGGGCGCTGCCGCGGACGTGGCGGGGACGCCGGCCATGCCCGGATCGGTCTGCAGCGACAGCCCGACGACGGACGTCTCGACCCCGGTGGGGATATAGAGACGATTCAATAGGGTGCCGAATGGAATGACCGTTCCGGAAGGATAGAGGGTGCCGTCGACCGATCGCGGCTGGAAGGCTCCGGGCAGGATGAGCCCACCAGGACGATAGGGGACGGTCCAGCCTCCCGGCTCGGTCACGGAGACAATATTGCCTGCAACCAGGCGCCAAAGCGCAGCCCCCTGCCGGGCGAAATGGATCGTATCCGTGGACAGGTCAGTCGCGGATATCGCCGCATAGGTCGGTGACGTGCCGGAGCCCGGCTTGAAGCCATCCGAGATGCTTCCATTGATGCTCATGCTGCCGCCGGCACGGATCACGAGCGCCATCGGCTCGCCGGCACCGTAGGTCGCTGAGTGCGGATCGCGATCCGCACCGGCGCCGTAGCGATATTTGGCAAGGTCGATATCGCCTGATGTCGAGAGATCGCCGCTCGATGTGATCTGGACGCCCGGCCGCAGGTGGTAGGCGCTGCCGTAAGCCGACAAGCCCGCAACGCGCGTCGCCAACCCGGCGTTGCCCAACGCAGCGCTGATGAAGGCCGTGCTCGCGGTGTCGTAGCCGTCGAGCGTCGTCTGGCTGATGGTGCTGCCGCCCGGCAGGTCATAGGTCCAGAATGCGTTGAGCGCGATACTGTAGGCGCCTCTGATGTTGAGCGGAGCCGCCGCGTTGATGGCGATATCGCCCGAGGTTTCGCCGGTGCGCTGCGCGTTCAGCACCACGTCGCCATAGGCGACGCCGTTCGGCGTGGAGATATCCATGGTCGCGCCCGGCGACAGCGTGAGCACGCCGCCCGCCGCGGTCAATTCGATATGGCCGCGGTTCTTCGCCTCGATCGGCTGGCCGTAGCTGTCGACCTGCAGCACCGTGCCGTGAACATCGAGCACGGCGGTCGGCGCAAGCGCGAGCCCGTTGCCGGCCGAGAGCCGGATGGTGCCCGGCGCGGCGCCGGACGCATCGATGCGGCCGGCGACGAACAGGCTGCCATTGTCGACGGCAATCGCGACGTTGCCGGCTCTCACGCCGTCGCCGACGACCAGGTCGCCATTCCTGATATCGAAGCCGCGGGCATCGAAGAAGCCACCCTGGGTCAACAGCGCATTGAGCGTGGCGAAATCCGCGCTGGACAGCCGGCCAGCCGTCACGCTGAAATCGCCGCTGGCGTAGCCATTTGTCGCGGCACCATTGAGCGCGCCGCCGAGCGTGACCGGTCCATTCGCAGCCGCGATGCTGATCGACCCGGCACCGGCGTTGGTCGCGGAAACATCGATCACGGAGCCGGCAAGCTGCGTCAGACCGCCCTGCGCGCTGTTGAAAATCGCGGTGCCGCCGAAGCCATAGACGGTTGCCCGCTGGATCGTAGACGGCCGACCAGCCAGATCGACACGGCTTGTGGACCCGAGCACGATATCGCCGGTCGCATTGACGACGAGCTTGCCGCTCGGCAGCAGGATCGTGCTGCCGATCCCGACGCTGCCGCCGGTCAGGTCGATCTCGGCGCCGGCCACGGTGGAGCTCGCCGTGCTTGCCGCAAGACCCGCAGGCGCGATCACATTGAGCGCGCGGCCGGCGGCATAGGCCATGATCGATTTCTGCGCGCCGGTGAGCAGCGGCGTCGTCAGCGTCAGGTTGCCGCCGGTGCCGCTCTGGCCGAATATTGCTGATGGATCCGAGCTCGGCGACTGATAGACGAACAGCTTGCTGTTGCCGGCCGAGATAATCCGGGCGTTGCCGATGATGTTGACGTTGCCGAAGCCGTAGATCACGCGGTTCGCAGTCGAGGTGTCGAGCGAAGCGAACTGGCCGAAATCGATCTCATCGGCGACGAGGTTGAACGTGCCGGTTCCGGTGCCCGGCCCGCTCGCGGCGATGGCCGGCGGCGTCGCACCGCTGATGCCGTTCCAGGTGATCTTGCTGGCGGCGATCGTGGAGCTGTCGCCGGCCGCACCGTAGCCGTAGATCGCCGACGCGTTCAGCACCAGATTGACACCGCTGCCGGTGGCGTCGAGACCGGCGCCGCCGAACAGGTTGATCGAATTCGCCGCAGCAAGCGTGATGGTCTTCAACGCCGGCGCGTAATGCAGGGGATCACCGTGGACCAGCGTGTTGAACAGCGCCTGATCGAACAGCAAGCCGGCTGGTGCGCCGGTCGCTGTGATCGTCGCAGCGTCCCCGATATTGATGGTGCCGACCGCGAGCGAGATGTTGGCCGATCCGAAATGGGCCGTGGGATCGATCGTCGAAGCGCCGTTGGTGGAAAGCACCAGCGTCCCTTCGGAATAGAGCGATGCGCCGGCTCCGATGGTAATCGAGCCGTTGCCAGCATTCGAGGGCAGGAAGTTGACGTCGCCATTGGACAGCGCCAGCACTGTGAGCCGGTTCGACGTATAGCTCATGCCGGTCGATGCGGAATCGAACGGGACTGCGCCCTGCCCGACGGTGCTGAGTGTCACATTGTTGCCGACGGTGATATTGCTGCCGATGAAGAACATCTCTCCGGCAGAGAGCGAGACACCATCGCGAATGAACAGATCGTTCCCCGCCAGGCTGTAGGGCTGATCGAGCAGCAGCGTGCCGTTGTTGATCGTGATGGTTCCGTTGACCAGCAGACGCGGCGCCTTGAGTGCGTTGATATCGGCCGCACTGACCGAGGTACGGGTGTATCCCGGCGTCGGCGCATCAGCATAGATCTCGCCGACATTCATCAGCATCACCTGACCGGCGTTACCACCCTGCGCGCCCTGGAACAGCGCCGTGCCGTTGAACATGAGCGCGGGACCGGCCGGAGTGGCGCCCGGTATCTCGAACTGGATCTCGAGCGTCTTGCCATCGCTCGGCAGCAGCGGACGCACGCCGCCGAATTGCGTCACGCCGGCAAGCAGGAAGTCGCTGTAATTCTGCTCGTTGAATTGCGAATATTTGCGAACGGAAGTGCCCGCAGTGATCAGCGCCGTCACCGGCAGGCTGCCCCGGATCGCGGTGTTGGCGATGCCGGTGGTGACCGCAGCGGCGTAGGTGCCGTTGCCGATCGTGATCGGATTGCCGGCCAGGGTCGTGGTGCTGGCCCCGAGCTCGACGCGATATGCGCCGGGCAGCAGCGCATAGTTTGACGGCAGCAGCGTGTATGTCCCCGCCGGCAGTCCCGGGACGCCGGACGGAATGGTGACCTGCTGACCAATCACGGGATCACCGGCGCCATTCTCGGGCGCAATCGGCGCGTAGGCGGACCCATAGCCAGGCAGGATGGCGTAGACCTTGTCGGTCGCCTTGCTGACAGGCGTCGCGGGATTGGCGTTGACGAGCGGCGTGTTGATCACGTTGACCGAGCCGCCGCGTCCGGAGACGAAGCCCGCACCGGTGAGCGTGCCGCCCCCCGACAAATCCAGGATCGCGCCGCTCGCGACGTTGATCGACTGTCCATCGAGCACGATTCCGGTTTGCGGCGCGTTGTTGGGCAGGCCGATCGTGCGAACGGCGCCGCCGTTATAGTTGTAGGTAACGCCGTCGATCGTACCGCCATAGGGGATGGTCAGGCCCGCCATCGAGACCGAGGTCAGGCTGCCCGGCAGCAGATCGAGCCGGGGCGTAAAGACGGGCCAGCCCACGCCGAAGGTCAGGAGCCCGAGCGGCGCACGGACGATACCGCCTTGCTCGATCACCGGCGCCTGGAATGCGAGCTGGCCGAACACGGACAGCGGCGCATCCGGAACGGTGCCGGTGGTGCGTCCGATGGTCAGCGTCGTTGCCGGATCGGGATTTCCACTGCCTGCGATGACGGTCGCTACGGCATTGGTCGCCGGATAGATCTGCGCGGCAAGGAGTTCCAGATTGCCGCCGGTCGACAGCTGGGTCGCGATCACTCCGGGCATCGACAGGAAACGGATGTCGCCTTGGCTGACGAGCTTGGTCGACTGGAATCCCGGCGCATACATGTTGTTCGGCGAACGCGCCGAAAAACCGACGAGGCCCTGGATGTCGATCTGATTTGCGTCGGCCTCGAACGTCGCGGTGGTCGGCGATGCCGTACCGCCGGGATTGCGTATGCTTCCACTGATGGTCCCATCCGGGACGTTGGCTTGCGGCTCGCGGAACAGGATGTAGGGCGCCGACACGCGCACATTGCCGGTCGTCGCCGGCATCGAGGGATCGATCGGCCCGGAAACCGGAGCACCCGACGTGAACGCTGCCGCCGTCAGCGTCAGGCTGCGGCCCAGCGCCAGCGAGACATTGCCCGAGAACTGCATGTAATCGCCGGACGTCAGCGTGAGACTGTCAAACCCGCCGGCCTTCGCCATGTCGGCGCTCACCGTGGCCTGACCGAACTGCAGATGCGGCGCGCCGGTTCCGGGGGCGATATCGTCCGGCAGCAAGGAAGCCTGACGCCCCTGCACCACGGTCATCACACTTGGAACGATCACATTGGACGGCGCCGTACCGTTGGGGAAATAATTCTGGTCGAAATTCGGCGTGGTGAGCGCGATCGACAGGTTGCCGCCGGCGGCATTGCTGCCGCCGGAAAAGGCGTGCATCTCGCCGTCGAGATAGAGACCGCTCTGCGACGCCAGCGTAATGGAGCCGCCATTGGTCGGCATGATCTGCGGCCTGCTGGCCGACGCCGCGCCACCCGCGGCAAGGTCGATCGCAACCCGGGTCCCGTCGGCATTGAGTTCGGCGCGCGGGCGCACGACCACGAAGGCACCGCCACCGTTGATGGTGATGGAGCCGCCGTCGCTCGCTCGCCCGAATAGACGTCCTGCTGTATCGGACGCCTGATAGATCGAGCCCGAGACATCGAGCTTGGCCGCAGCATCGAGCCAGATCGAAACGCCGCGGCCGTTGCCATTCAGGTCGAAATTACGGGCCGCATCAACCTTCGCGCTGTAGGCGTCGTTGGTCAGATTGATGCTGCCGCCATGCGCGGTGAGACTGCCGAACACGCTGATCTGGCCGAAGGCATCGAGCGTGATGCTCTGGCCCGGATCGACGCTGACCGAGGCGCCGTCGCCAACCACGATCGCGCCGCCGCCGACGAGCGGACCGCCCCCGGACTTCAGGAGCGAGCGCAACGTAAGGCTTACGCCGCCGCGTTGAGCGATCGTGGCCTTGACCGGATCCGCGGTGAACAGCGGCGGCGTCCACAACATCAACGCCGACGACGGGTCACCGCCGGAAGGTGCAGCATAGCTGCTCGCCGTGAACCGGTAGACCGGCATCGACGCCGCAACCACGGTGTTGTTGGCCACCACGACACCCAACCCGCCATTGATGTCGTAGTTCGAGAATCCGGCGGTGAAGAACGAGTACTGCAACGCAGGCGCAGGCTCGATCGCCACGGTTTGCGGCAACACCGTCGCCGTCGGAATAATGGTTCCGACCGGGTAGGTCATCGGCGTCGAGTAAACCGTTCCGGCTGCGTAGGTGACCTGATAAGGCCTGACCGGGAGGCCGTTCGGGAAGATGTCAGAGGGAACGAGCGTGCCGGCCGGAATTTTCCCGCTTCCCGACCAGTTGGTGATGACCGAGCCAGCAGGCAGGATCGAGGAGCCGCACGGCCATCCACCGTAGCAGCCATTGCTCGTATTCGCATACAGTCCGGGCGGCACCTGCCAATCCGCGCCAGTTGGTCCGCTGGGCGGCGTGTCGCTCAGCGAGACATCGGAGAGCAGCGGCGTATTGTAGGTCATCGTGGTGAGGGTCAGCGTCAGCGCAGCCGGCAGCGGTTGCCCCGCGGGAATCGTCAGCGCCTCCTTGAGCTTCACCGCAGCCGGCGCCGGCATGCCGGCAGGCAGGATGCCGCCCGCCAACGCGGCGTTGTCGCCGATCAGGATATTGCCGGGCGTCGAGATCGTCAGCGTACCGCCGCCCGTGACGCCCCAGGCGCGGATCGTACCGTCGAGAACGAGTGTCCCGTCGCCGGGCGTTCCGGCGTCCTGCTGGGTCTGCCCCGCGGTGATCGTGACGTTGCCGCCCTTGCCGCCTTGCGTCTTGCCATTGGCGAGAATGGCTCCGCCGGAGGACACGTCGATCACGCTGCCGGCAGCGAGCGTGACGTTCTGCAAGGAATTGAAGGTGACGTTGCCGCCGTCGACGAAGGCAAGGCCCGATGCATCCTTCGGATCGACGAGCGCGTTGACCCACAGGCCGCGCGTATCGATGACGGCGCCGGACTCCAGCGTCAGCGACGCGCCTCCGGTCGCGTTCGTCAACGTAACCGTGCCGTTTGCCGTATTGAGAATGTTGGTGACCGTGACGCTGCCGGAGCGCGCAGTGATGTCGGCTGCGATATCGACGGTCGGGGCGGTCAGCTTGATCTGCGCACCCGGCGCGAATTGCAGCGGCGCGTTGACGGAGATCTTGTTGCCCGTGTTGATGTTGAAGCCGCCGAGGCCGAAGCCGCTGAGCGTCGGCGCATCGAAATAGGCGGTGTTGACGCGACCGGTCGGCAGCGCCGAGGTCGCGTCGAGGCCGCCTGCGATCGACGCCACATTGCCGAACGACACGTCGGTGTTGTAGGCGTTGGCAAGGCCGTAGCCGTTGTACTGGCCGAGCGCCAGCGTGCCGGCGAGCGGCGCGGTGTTCTGCGTCAGCTTGTAGCCATCGGTGACAGCCGCCGGGCGCTTGGTGAGCTGCGCTTCGCCGTCGATCACATTGGCGAGGATCGCACCCTCGAACACCGAGGTCGGGGTCGCGAGAATGAGGCCGCCTGCATCGCGCCCCACGGTGTAGCCGTTCTCCCAGCGGCTGCTGCCCTTGCCGAATGGGCTGAGATAGACCTCGACGACGTTCCAATGCGCGTGATTGACCACGAAGCCGTTCGCCACCGCGATATAGGTCAGGTTGGCCGGCGCATCGTCGGCATTGTAGATGCGGCCGTCATTGCCGAGCAGAAGCGTCTGCCGCACATACCCGCTCTGATACTGCACCGCTCCGCCGGAGATGTTGAAGAGCGAGCCTCGCTGCGCCACCACCTCCGGCGCCGATAGCGTGATGGTGCCGCCGACCGCGGTCCATTCGCCGATCTTGTGCGCGGTGTTGTTGAGGTAGCCCGAGACCTCAAGGAGTCCGCCGGCGGTGTAGTAGCGGTCCGTCGCATAGCCACCGGTGCCGGCAGGCACCAGCGTGAGATCACGCGCGTCGATCCACATGTTGCTGTTGAGCAGCGTGCCGCTGTCGCGATTCTGCGGGCTGTCGCGCAGCTCGTTGCCCTGGACGTTGACCTTGATCGAATTGGCCGACACCGGCAGCACGGTCCCGGTGGTGCCGGAGACGTCGATGACGGAGCCGCTCTCCGCGAATACGCGCTTGCCGGCGGACGCCGTCACCTGGCCGCCCTGCGCCATGGTCAGCGAGCCATTCCTGAAATCGATCGTGCCGCCGGTGACGATCTCGATCCGCGACTGATCGGGGCGATCGGACAGCTTCGAGAGATTGTCGAACTGGCCGATGGTCAGCTGATTGGGGCCGGCCGATGCGATCAGCGCATCGCGCTGCGAATTGAACGCGGTCGCGTTCGGATCGATGCCCGAGATCAGCGCAGCGGCGGCATCGGTCTCCGGCAGGATCAGGCTGATGCCGTTGTTGGTCAGCGTGACGCTGCCGGTGGCATCGGACGCCGAATTGAGCAGATGGATGGTGCCGCGCTGATTGACCGAGGTGGTGGAGACGAGGATGCCGTCCTGAGTGACGGCATGGCCGGCCAGCGTGATGTCGCCCTGCTGGGCGAGGACGAGACCGGTGTTCGTGACCGTGCCGCTGGCGCTTCCGCTGCGCAGCATCGGCGCGATCTCGTTGCCGCGCGTGGTCGAGTTCTGGTTGGCGTTGGTGCCGTAACCGGCGCGCAGGGCAAAATCGTCGCCGGCCGCGAACTGGGTCTGCCCCCTCGGCGTGGTGATGGCGCCGGCATTGTTGACCTCGGTACCCATCAGCAGCACGAAGCCGCCGCCCGCCGTCACCAAGGACGGCGCATTGGTGGTGATCAGCGCGCCGCTCTCGACCACGATCTTGCCGCCGGCGCCGGTGAAGCTCGGCGCATAGACGATCATTGCTCCGCTGCCGGTCGTGGTCGAGTAGATGCCGTTATTGAGGAATTGATTGTCGGCGATATTGGCGCTGGAGGCGATCAGCGAGCCGACATTGATCTGGCTCGCGCCGCCGAAGATGATGCCGTTCTGGTTGATCACCAGCACCTGACCGGGAGCGGTGATGCGGCCGAGAATCTGGCTCGGGCCGGTGTTGCCGACCACGCGGTTCAGCGCAGTCCAGCTGCCGGCCTGCTGGTTGAAGTTGAGCGTGGTCTGGCTGCCGACGTTGAAGCTCTGCCAGTTGAGGATCGCCTGCGGCGCGGTTTGATTGATGGTGACCGTGGTCTGGCCGCCGCTTGCGGTCTGGCTCGGCAGCGCAGCGCCTTGCCAGAGGCTGGAGCCCGGCGTGGCGCCCGACGCAACCTGAAGCCCGCCCGCAGCAAGGCCGTTCGGCACCGCGACTTGCGGCAACGTGGTCGATCGCTGCGAGGCGGCAGCCGCGTTGCGCGCGGCGGACTGTGCAGCCTGCAGCGCCTGGATGGCCCGGGTCGCGCGCGTCAGCGCACCCTGGCTTTGCCGGGCGACTTCGGTCGCCTGATGGGCCGCAGCCGTTGCCGCATCACTGGCGATCGTCGGCGCTGACGTCGTCGTCGCGAAATTGCCGAACGGGCGCGCCGACACGTCCTCCAGCCCGGTCAGCAGCAGCGCCAGCGTGCTGGTTCCCGCGAGCAGCATTGAGCGGGATGCCAATCCGATCCGCTGGCGCGGAGGAAGCGGCGCGACCCGGCGCTGATCGAGACGGGAACGGCGGGCAACGCGCTGACGAGACGGCATGGAATGTCCCCTGGGAACAACGGACGGAAAGCTGCGCAGATCGGATCTGCTCAGGTGCTCGTCACACGGCGAGACCGTATGCCGGGCTTCTCGTCCCCAAGGACGCCATTTCATCGGCGGGACCGAACAACAAAATCGCACGCTGCATCACAATCCCCGCGCACCCGCGCCCCGCGCACACGCGACGCACGTTCTCATGGCTCGCCCGACATCAGCTCAGCAGCACGATGCCACCGGGCAGGTGTCGCGCCTTCGCGCCGAAAATTTGCTGGAACATGTTCAGGATACCATCGACATTGTCGATGCGGAACCGGCCGTTGACGAGACGGCGTTCCAGGTCCGCATTCGTCACCATGACCTTGCCCGGGCGGTAGCGATTGATCTCCGTCACGACGTTGCCAAGCGGAGCGTCATGAAAGATCAGCATTCCGTCGCGCCACGCCGTCACCTCGGTGGGATCGACCGCCATCGGCGCGGCGAGGCCGAGCGCCGCATAGCTGACCTGCTGCCCTGCGCGCAGCAGCGCGACGGCGCTGTGACGGCTGACCTGCACCTCGCCATCGAGACACGTCACGCAGGTGCTGTGCGGCTCGTGGCGGACGTTGAATTGGGCCCGGCGCGCACGCATCTCGCCGTCGCCGGCAACGACGCGCACCTCGCGGCTCGCGGAGACTGCCGCGATCACCGCTTCCCCGGTCAGGATCTCGATGCGATCCTGGCTGGCTTCGCCCGACTGAACGTTGACGCTGGTTCCGGTGTTCAGCGTCACCTTGACGTCGCCATCGATCGTGAGCTTGCGCTGCTCGCCGGCAGCGGTGCGATAATCCGCCATGACGTCCCGTAGCGACGGCCACAGCTGCAGGGGTGGCGACACCACGAGATAGGCGGCAGCCGAGGTCGCAAGCGCGCCGCCGAGCACCGCCCGCCGCGTCATTCGCGGCTGCGGCCTGACCGCGGCCAGGATGGAATCGCCGCGCCGCTTCAACAGGTTGGCGCCGGCCGGGCCGAGTTGATCCCAGAGCAGGCTGGCCTGCGCCAGCGCCTCCGAATGCGCGCTGCTCTGGTTGCCCCAGCGCTTGGTGTCCTCGATGTCCCGCCGGGAGGCCTGCCCCGAACCGAGCCGCTGGACGCGTGCAAGCGCCTCGCTCTCGATCGCGGTCAGCTCCTCCGGCGGTTCGTCGCTACGGCTCATCGATCGGGCGTTTCTCTCGGCACCACTTCCATCCAACTGCGTAACACTCTGACGCTCTCCTATCAGGACGTTTCCCGCGGCGCCGGACCGAAACGCCTGGTGACTTTCTTACCAAACCGCTTGGCGCAATGCTCCAGCGCGGCTTTCAGCTCCAGCTCCACCAGCCGCTGGGAAACCCCGAGACGCTCGGCGATTTCCCGCAGCGGGATGCCTTCCAGGCGGGATGCCAGCAGGATCGTCCGACGGCGCGGCGTGAGCTCCTCAAGCACCTGCTCCAAGTGCGCAATCTGCTCGCGCGATTCGACCTCCCGTTCCGGCCCGGGCGCCGCGTCGACGATCTCGAGCATCGGCTGCACCTCGAACCGCTTGATCCGGCGCGTCTCCTGGCGCTCCCGGCTGATCGCAAGATTGAGCGCGCTGCGCAGCAGGTAGCCGATCGGGCTGTCCACCACGCCCGGACCGTTCTTGTCGCGCAGATGCAGCCACGTCTCGTGCAGGGTCTCGCGCGCCTTCTCGTCGCCGAGGCGCCGCGCAAGGCGGCGGCGAAGCTCATCGTAGCGCTCAACGAGCACCTGCCGAAGCGTCGTCCAGGTGGTCTCCGTCATCGCGCGACCAGTCCCCGGCGTCGCGGATCCCGGGCAGCACAGTCGCCGGTTTCGGAAGGCGGCCGCGGCGTCACCGCCATCATGACGGGCTGCGGCATGTCCGGTGGCGGCGGCCGGCCGATCGCCACGGCGCGCAACATGGCGGCGATGGCCTGGTCACGCGCGCCGTCGTCGGTCGAACCAAGCAGTTGGGGCTGCAGCACTTCGCCCGCATGCCCGATCCAGAACCTGAATTTGATCCGATAGCCCCCCGGCGCGGTCAGCGCGGAGCGGCAGAACGCCTCCTCGACACTGCTCTGGACGGCCGCAAGATATGGCATGAAGCTGCGCATCGACGCTGTCTGCGGCGCAGTAGCCGCAGGCACGATCGTAAAAGTGTTTGCTGCGGCATAGACCGCGACCAGGCCGGTTCCTTCGAGCAGAACCTGCAACGCCATGTCAGGCGTCATCGATCCCTTGACGGCCTGCGCGCGGCGTCCTCCGGCCAGTGTGGCGTCATACACCAGCTGCAGACCGGTGGCCGCGCTGTAGGCATCGAGCGCCGAGACCAGGGGTTGCCCCCCAATATCGAAATCGACCGTTGCCGGCGTTCGAACTGATTCAGGGCTCCCGGCCATCGTTACCGTCTGGATATTCCCGGCTACGAGAGTGCCTATGACCAGGGCGAGAAAGCGCTGCCACATCCGATCATGCTTCGCGCGCAGCCCAATCTTCCGACCCATTGAACAAAGTGCATGAGGCGCCGCCTTGATCCTCAAGCCCCGGCGGAACAGCACGATCCATCGGTGATCGATACAGCCGTTCGTCAAGTCAGCGGCAGGCGCAACATAGAAAGAGATTATGACAATCTGCTAACACGCGCGGCGAGCGCGGATCGCACCTTCCGCCGCCGCAGCCGGCGCCATCCGATTACGATACCGCTGATCGAGACGACCGTGCCGACCGCGGACAGCAGCCACACCACGACGTCGCGCGCCGGCCAGATGCGCAGCAGCAGCGGGAAATCCAGGCTGTGCAGCGCGTTGAACAGCCAGCGATAAGACCTGCGGCTGTCGTCGCTGCGGTCGAATATCTCGGCGGTAACCGGAGAAATATGCAGCCAGGTGTGGGCGGGATCGTCGAAGCCGATGCGCAACACCGGAAGCTCGCGCTGATGGTGCAGCGTGTACCAGTAGGCGTCCGGCTCATCGAGCTGCTGCGCCGATATCATCGCAGCTCCCGGCATCGCGCCCCGCGCGGCCGCGACGATCTCGTCCTGCGAGAGCGTCACGGGCGCGCCGGTCGCGGGATCGGCGAGGCTGCGACGGCCGGTGCTGTCGTCGAGCACCATCAAGGGGCGTCTGCCGATCCAGACGAAGCGCGCCTCCACCGCCGGTAGCGGCGGCGGCGACTGCAAGCGCGCGACGATATCGGGCGCGTCGTGGCCGCTGTAGCCGGTCGCGATCTCGCGCGTGAGCCCGCGGCCGGAGAACGCGCCGCCGGGATTGAGCGACAGCCAGCCGCTGAACATCCAGGTGAAGACGAAGATGCCGCCGATCAGGCCGGCGATATGATGCCATGCCATCCAGCCGCGATAGGGCGAGACGGCGCCATCAGCATAGCGGCGCGTCAGCCGCAGGCGGAGGATACCGATCCAGAAGCCGGTGACGGCGACCACGAGGCAGATGCCGGAGATCCACAGCACCACGTCCCGCCACAGCGGGCCGTCCTTGCGCAGCACGGTCGGATAGATCCAGTGCGGGATCGAACCGAGCCAGTTCCAGATGCGCTCGCGCCGCGTGGTGTCGAGCGCGATCTCGCCGCTGCGCGAGGAGACGTAGAGCTCGGTGCCGTCGGGATCGCCAAGGCCGATCAGATAAAGCGGCCGCAGCGGATCGAACCGTGCGGTAACCGACCATTGGTCTCGCGTCACGGTATCGAGCAATTGCGGCTGCACCGCATGCGGATGATGGGCGGCGATCGCCAGCGCCTGATCCGGCGTGATGCCGTCGATCACGCGGCCGTCGATCGCAGAAATGGTGACGGCAGCTTCCTTCCAGCAGGTCACGCGATAGACCGGAACGTCGTCCACCATCGAGAGCCGGAGATCGCGTGGATAATGCTCGACGCCCGCAATCGCCATCGCACGATCAGGCGCGACCTGCACCTTGTTCCAGAGGATGATCGGGAGCGCAGCGAGTCGCTCGCCGTCGGTGAGGCGCGGAAAGGCCACGTACATCATGACGAGGCCGGAGATGAACCACATCGCGAACAAGAGGCACGTCGCAATGCCGATCCAGCGATGGACGACATAGAGCCATCGCCGCGCTCGCCGGATCAGAGCCTTGCGCATGCTCAGAACTTCACGTTGACGGACAGTTCGGCGGTACGCGGCATGCCGAGAAGCCACTGCCCCGTGCCGTTTGAAGTCACCGCGTAAACCTTGTCGAACAGATTGTAGACGCGGAACGCGATCGTGGTGCGGTCATCCGGCTTCCACTTGATGCCGCCATTGACCACATTGTAGCCTGGCCGCAACTGGGTGTTGGCGAGATCGGAATACATCGCGCCGACCATCTGCACGCCGCCATAGGCCGACCAGTTGGGCGCGAAATCCCAGGTCAGCCAGACGTTCGCGACCTGCTGCGGCACGTTGACCGGGACATTGCCGTTGTAGCTGACGACCTTGCCGCCGACCACCTGGCTGTTGTTGTCATATCGGGCGCGCAGCAGCGCAAGATTGGCATCGACGCGCCAGCCATCGTTCAGCGCAAGTCCGACCGATCCTTCGACCCCGCGCGATGACTGCTGGCCGATCTGCAACGCCAGGCCAGCCGTAGGATTGCCGGGATCGGGAATCGTCAGGCCGGTCTTGACGATCTCGTAAGCAGCCAGCGTCCACTCGCCGCGGCCGCCCCAGAACGACTGCTTGACCCCGATCTCGGTCTGCTTGCCGGTCGCGAGCTGGAAGGTCTTCTGCGAGGTCGACAGCGAGATCAGGTTGCTGACCGGATCGACGCCGACCGCATACTGACCATAGAACGCAAGGTTCTTGATCGGCTCGTAGACCAACCCGGTACGCCAGCTGGTACCCGCCAGCGTGGTCTCAAAACTGTTCGCCGGCGTCTTGTAATCGGTGCGATCGACCTCGGGACGATCGTACCTGACGCCGGTGACGAGTGACAACTGGTCGGTCAGCGACAGGCGATCTTCCGCAAATAATGCGTATTGATTGACGATCGCGTTGAACCCGGGCGTGGTCGCCGTGGTCGTCGCGAAGAACGATCCGGTATCGAACACGTAAGGATTAACCGATGACGCGCCGCCATAGGGCGAATTGTTGGTGTGGGTGAAGTCGATCCGGTTGACGTCAAAGCCGGCAACGAACTGGTTTGCAAGCCCGAACACATGACCGCTGAAGGTCGTATCCATCCGGTTGCCGACCTGCTTCTGGTCGTGGAAGATCTCGATATAGCTCGTGCGATCGATCAGCTGGGTCTTCGGATTGAAGGTGTAGTTCTCGATGTCGCGCCAGTGCCGCTCGCTGGTCAGATAATACAGCGTGTTGTTGACCTTGATGCCGTCGGCGATGTCCCACTCGGTCCTGAACTGGGTCCAGCTGTCCTGGTAGCGGATCGCGCTGTCGGATGCGTTGTAGTTCTTGAAGCGCAGCGCGTCCTGGATTGCGCCGTTGATCAGCGGGGTGCCGAAATAGCGCGACGGGCTGCGGTCGGCATAGTCTTCCGACAGCGTGAAGGCGAGATTGTCCGACGCCTGCACCCGCACGGCAGCCGAGACCACCGCATTCGAGGTCTTGTCGCGATCGACCCAACCGTCCGACATGTTGCCGGTGGCGTTGATGCGGTACGACACATTGGGATTGATCGGACCGGTAGAGTCCACCGAGAGCCGCCGCGTCATGTTGCTGTCGAGCGAGACCTCGGCCTCGTTGTAAGGCGTATTCTGCGGCTTCTTCGGGATCACGTTGATGACGCCGCCGATCGCCCCCTCGCCGTACAGCACCGAGGCTGGCCCGCGCAGCACCTCGATGCGCTGCGTCGACCAGGTGTCGTAAGGAAACGTCAGGGTGCCGGAGCCGATATAGAACCGCGTGCCGTCATACAGCGTCATCACCGAGTTGCTGCCGGCAAAGCCGCGGGTGCTGAACGACAGGCCGCCATTGCCGGGCGCCGGCGTTGCGATGAAGCCGACCGCGTTCTGGGTGACGGCATCGAGCACATTGTGCTGGCCGCGTTCGGCGATGGTCTGCGCCGTGATGATCTCGACGCTGGCCGGCGTCTGCAGCGGCGTCAGATTGAGGCGGCTGCCGGTGCCGCCCGGCGTGGTGGCATTGAGTGTCGGCGACGCCGCGCCCGATGCGCCTGACGCTGCGGCACGCGGCGCGGCGCCGGCTACCGCGGCCGTCGCCGGTCTGGCACGCTGCCGCGCCGCAGCGGTGTTGCTGCTTCGCGCCGCGGGTTTGGGCTTCACGGATGCCGAGGGGGCGACCTCGATCGGATCGAGCGTGGTGGGTGGAGCTGTTTGTGCCGAAGCGTCAGCCGGCAGCAACAATGATGAGAGGGAGCAGACGAGACCGAGGCGCCAGTTGCGCACAACGGAAGAAGACGAGGACATGAAACGACTCGCGGTAACGTGGCACGTCACCGCGAACGCGGACTGGCGCATTGCCCAAAAGGCAGTGCTCCGATCCCACCAGGACGCCCCCGCCCGATGTGCTCGCGTGTGACCACGACTGACGGCAGGTCTCCTGGCTCACGGGTCATCGCCTGTCGACGCCTTCCCGGGCCTGATGGCCCAGTGGCAAATTGACGAAAGGCTCGCCGTTTACAGTTGCGGGGACAGCTGCGGCGTTGAGAGTACTCTCGCACCGCATTCCCTTTTGATCCCCGAAGGGAACCGTCGGCAAAAACGATAGGTGGTGGACGCAGAGCTGTCAATTCGACGCGATTGTCGCACGCATGCTTTGCGGGATGGTGCTGCGGCGACGACACAGCGACATCTACGCTTTGACGCCGAGCTCTCTCTAACTCCGTCATCCTGAGGAGCCGCGAAAGCGGCGTCTCGAAGGATCGACGGCCACCAGCCGGGCCGTCGACCCTTCGAGACGCGCTACGCGCTCCTCAGGGTGACGGGAGGCTTACCTTCATCTCATTAGCCGTCGACGCATCCCTGCATGATCTCATCGATCTCGGCGCGCGAGAGAGCGCCCATCTCGGCGATGAACACCAGCCGCGTGCGTGGCACGCCGGGCGCAGGCACGCCGCCGGCCGCCAAAGTCGCACGCCCGCCCGCGAGTTGAAATACCGTCAGCCGTCCGGGCTGCTCCACCGTCTCGAACAATCCCTTCGCCCGCGCCAGCTTCGGCGCCAGCCTGCCGATCGCCTGCTGCAAGCGCGGCAGCCGCACCGGCCGCTCCGAGGTCCAGCTCAGCGTCTCGAAGCGATCGGTCGCTGGCCGTCGCGGCGCGGTCTCGCGCGGCGCCGGCACATGATCGAGATCCGCTGGAAACAGCAGCGACGCCGGCACCTCGCCATGCAAGGCATCGACGATCACCGCCGCCGGACGCACCGCGCGTATGGCGTCGCGGATCGCGGCGCAGGCGGCTGCATCGGCGAGATCGACCTTGCTCAGCGCCACCACATCCGCCGCCCGCAGCTGCGAGCGCAGCAGCGCATCATCCAGCGCGGTCACCGGCTGCGTCGCGTCGACGACGCAGAGCACCGTCTCCAGCGGCGCCTCCTTCCAGATCACGGGATCCATCAGGTTGCGGACGATGTCGGCGGGATCGGCGATCCCGCTGGTCTCGATCACGATGAACTCGGGACGCGGATCACGCCGCAACAGTGTCGCGAGCGTGCGCAGCAGGTCGCCCTCCAGCGTGCAGCAGATGCAGCCATTGCTCAGGCTGACCACGCCGTCGCTGGCGCCGGCGATCAGCTCCGCATCGATGTTGATCGCGCCGAAATCGTTGACCACGGCGGCGATGCGCTTGCCTTGCGCATGCGCCAGCAGATGGTTGACGACCGTGGTCTTGCCCGCCCCGAGAAAGCCCGCGACCAGCAGGATCGGGACCGGCACCTCAGCCCCCAGCGACGGGCCGGCGCACCGGCCGGCCGGGACGTGCCGCGACGTCGAGGACGCCGTCATTGATCAACGGCTGGCCGCTGACCACGAGGTGACGCACGCCTTCCGCCGGACGATTCATCGCCGAGAAGGTCGCGCGGTCGCTCAGCGTCTCGAAGTCGAACACCACGACGTCGGCATCGGCGCCCGCCTGCAGCCGGCCTTTGGCGCGCATCGCCGGCGTGCTCGCCGACAGGATCTCGGCCGGGATCAGCGCGCATTTGCGGATGCCCTCGAGCAGCGACACCTTCCGACGCTCGCGCACCCATTCGCGGATGAAGCGGGTGAAGCAGCCGGCCGAGCGCGGATGCGAGGTGGCATCGTCAGGCAGGGGCCAGGCGTCGCCGGTGTAGGGGCGGCCGTCCGACAGCGTCCACGGCATCGCGTCGGAGGCGATCGCACCGCCCGGATACAGCACCGCCATGTCGAGCAGGTCGCGATGATGCGCGTTGTTCTCGATATCGAGCACATGCCACAGCACCAAGGTGGAAGGCTCTGCGGCCTGCGCCGCCAAAAGCTCCTCACGGCTGCCGAAGCGGTGCCCGTCGGTCACGCGCTGCACCGAATCATAGCCGAGGCCGTTGCGCTCCTCGAACTTCGGATCGCTGAAGAAGGTCGCCGCCAGAACGGTCGAGCCGGTGCCGTAGGGATAGGCTTCCACCGTGATCGGCAGGCCCTGCGCCTGCGCTTTGGCGATCAGCGCAACGCAGCGTTCGATGTCGGTCTTGCTCGACGAGTTGAAGTGGCAGATGTGCATATGCGCGCCGGTGGCGCCGGCATAGCCGATCAGGCGGATATAGGCCTCGGCCGCGCTCTCCGGATCGATGCGCGACATGTAGGCGACGTGGGTGAAGGTCGGCACCGCATGATCAGCCGCGAGCTGGCACACCGCGGTCAATTCCTGCACGCCGGCGCCGGGCGCATAGGCGTTGAGGATGCCGATGCCGATGCCGCCCTCGTTCAATCCGTTGGCAAGGCGCTCGAGGATGCCGCCGACCTCGCCGTCGGTCGCCACGTTCTCGATCCAGCGCCGATCGCGCATCGCTGCGCCGAACGATTCCAGCGAGCTTTCCGAATTCGAGCCGGTCATCGCGCCGATCCGCGCGAACGCCCAATTCGCGGCGGCGCCGTAGTTCAGCACCCGGCCCTTCTCGGCCTGGCGCTTGTACCAGGACGCCACCGGCAACACGCCGGCCTCGAGGTCGAGCGATGTCGTCACCCCGTCGAACGCCTGCATGCGATCGGCCGGAATGGTCTGGCCATGTGCGTGCAGGTCGATGAAGCCGGGTGCCACCACGAGGCCGGTCGCGTCGATCTGACGCTCGGCGCCGCCGAGCCCGGTCCCCACCGCGGCGATCTTGCCGTCGACCACCGCGACGTCGCCGATCGCGTCCATCCCGCTGGCCGGATCCACCACCCGGCCGCCGCTGATCACCAAGCCACCCATTTCGCCACTCCCCGCATTCCGAAACCGACCGGTCTCTTTTCGCGCACAGAGAAGCGCATCGCACGCATCGCGGCAACCCGGTCAGGGTTGTGGCGACATGCTCTGGCGGAATATCCGCCGCGCTGTGACAGCGATTGCAGAGAGCCCCTCGCTACGTTTCGGTCGCACGCCGCGACGGCAGTCCGCGCCAGAGATCGTTGCCGGACTTGAAGCGGCTCGCCACCAGCTTCGGTGGCGTGCGTTCCTTGACGATCGCCGCCTCGACCGCACGCTTGAGCCTGACATTGTCGATCTGCGCCAGGAAGCGCTGGATCACGGCATCCCGATCCGCGCCCTGGCCGGAGATCGCGGCGCACAGCTCTGCGGTCGTCCTGCGGAAGAAGTGGAAAGCGTCATCGGCCGCGGCGGCGAGCCGGTCGACCTCACCGGCGACGGCAAGCGCGTGCATCTGATCGTCGTCGTCGAGCGTCACTGCGAAGCGCAGCACGGCAAGCTGCCAGGCGCGCACCAGCTTGCTCTCGGGTTCAGTCGCATCCTCGCGCATCAGTCGAATACCCCGCGCGCCGATACCCCTTCGGCTGTCGAGGGAGGTCAGGCGCGGCGCGACTATCCCTGCGCGAGAATAGGTTTTCGAGGGGAGCGCGCGGGCGATCGCATAGGAATCGCATAGGCGGAGCGCAGAGCGCCAAATTCCCTCAGATGCCCTCGAACTGCAGCCGCGCCAGCCGCGCATAGAGGCCGCCCGCGGCGACCAGCTCGGCGTGCGTGCCCTGCTCGACGATCCTGCCCTGGTCCATGACCAGGATGCGGTCGCAGGACAGCACGGTTGCCAGCCGATGTGCGATGACCAGCGTGGTGCGGTGGCGCATCAATTCCTCCAGCGCGGTCTGCACCAGCGTCTCGCTCTCGGCGTCGAGCGCCGAGGTCGCCTCGTCGAGCAGAAGCAGCGGCGCATCGCGCAGGATCGCGCGTGCGATCGCGATGCGCTGGCGCTGGCCGCCGGACAGCGTCACGCCGCGCTCGCCGAGCTGGGCGTCAAAGCCTTCGGGCAGGCGGCGCAGGAATTCGGTGGCATGCGCGAGATCGGCGGCGCGCTCGACCTCGGCATCGGTGGCATCGGGCCGGCCGAACCGGATGTTCTCGCGAGCGCTGGCAGCGAACACCACCGAATCCTGCGGCACCAGCGCGATGCGCGCGCGCACCTCGGCCGGATCGGCCTGCCGGATCGGCACGCCATCGAGCGAGATGGTGCCCGACTTCGGATCGTAGAAGCGCAGCAAGAGATGAAACAGCGTGCTCTTGCCGGCGCCGGAGGGCCCGACGATCGCGACCTTCTCGCCCGAGCCGACCTTCAACGACACGCCGTCGACCGCCAGCGCATTGGGCCGGGTCGGATAGGCGAAGCTGACATCGTCGAAGCCGACATCGCCGCGCGCCGGCTGCGGCAGTGCGCGCGGCGCTGCGGGAGCTGCGATCTGCGGCCTGACGCGCAAAATCTCGAACAGCCGCTCGGCGGCGCCGGAGGCGGCCGAGACCTCACCCCAGACCTCGCTGAGCTGGCCGAGGCCGCTCGCCGCGAAGGCCGTATAGAGAATGAACTGACCGAGCCGCCCCGGGCTGATGGTTCCGACCAGCACGTCGTGCGAGCCGACCCACAGGATCACGACGACACTGGCGAACACAATGAAGATGACGATCAGCGTCAGCACGGCGCGCGCTTTCGTCGAGCTGCGCGCAGCTTGATAGGCCTGTTCCACCTCGCCGGCGAAGCGCGTCCGGGCGAGCCGTTCGCCGGTATAGGCTTGCACGGTGCGGATGGCATTGACCAGCTCGGACGCGTAGGCGCTGGCGTCGGCCAGCGTGTCCTGGGCAGTGCGCGACAGCCGCCGCACCCAGCGACCGAACGCCACCAGCGGGATCACGATGATCGGAATCGCGAGCAGCACGAAGCCGGACAGCCTTGGGCTTGTGATCACCATCATCGCGGCGGCGCCGAAGAACAACATCAGATTGCGCAGCGCGATCGACACCGAGGCGCCGACCGCGGACTTGATCTGGGTGGTGTCGGCGGTGAGCCGCGACACCAGTTCGCCTGACCGCGCCGAATCGAAGAACGAGGGCGACAGCGAGATCAGATGCGCGAACACGTCGCGCCGGAGATCGGCGACGATCCGTTCGCCGATCGTCATCACGAGGTAGTAGCGCGACGCGCTGGCACAGGCGAGCACCGCGACGACCGCGATCATCACGCTGAAATAGCTGTTGATCATCGCGATGCCTTCGGGCGTGAAGCCCATGTCGATCATCCGCCGCACAGCGACCGGCACGATCAGCGTCGTGATCGCCGCGATCGTCAGCGAGATCAGCGCGAGGATCGCCCGCCCCTTGTAGCGCGCGACATAGGGCGCGAGCGCGAGCAGCGGCCGCAGACGGGCACGGCTCTTGGCCGGCTCCGTGATCTGGCTCTCGATGAAGGCTTCCTCATCGAGCAACGCGTCGCGCGGAGGCTGCGGGGCGCCGGGCGGGGTCTCAAGCTGTTCGGCTACACTCATCAATCTAGACCGGTTCTATCGCCCCCCACATAGGCCCGCCGACCCCCGGCTGGCAAATCCGGTAAAGTCCCAATCCGGTGATGGGCTTAAGCCCTTTCTTGGCTTGTTTTGGGGGGCTCCATGGGTTATAGAGCCGCCCAAATCCCGTATCTAATACATCTTGAGACGGGCGCTGGCGCGCCGAAGGAACTGTCATGAAAGCCGATATTCATCCGAATTACCATACGATTAAGGTCGTCATGACCGACGGCACCGAGTACCTGACCCGCTCGACCTGGGGCAAGGAAGGCGACACGCTGAACCTCGACATCGACCCCAAGTCGCACCCGGCCTGGACCGGCGGCACCCAGCAGCTGATGGACCGCGGCGGCCGCGTCTCGCGCTTCCAGAAGAAGTTTTCGGGCTTCCTCAAGAAGGACTAAAGTCCGCTTCGGGATCACCCGCGCAATCGAACGCAAAACGCCTCCCTCGCGGGGGGCGTTTTTGTTTTGGGCGGGCGGCTGCGGATCGGCTGATTGAGAAGCGCGCCACTCCCTCCACATCGTCGTCCTGGCGAAAGCCAGGACCCATAACCACAGCCATTGGCTGTGAAATCGGTCGTGGCCCCAGCATCATTCGACAACAACCATTCGGGGTAATGGGTCCTGGCTTTCGCCAGGACGACGGCGGCGGATGGTTCACGCGGTGTCATCACCCGCGCATGCATGCGCGGGTGATACGGTATTCCAGAAACGCCAGTGCTTGAGCCGAGAGGCCGCGGCGTCTGGATCGCCCGGTCGAGCCGGGCGATGGCGGGTGTGGGGGGACAACACTCTCTCCGCTTGTCGTCCCGGCGAAGGCCGGCCGGGACCCATAACCACAGGGTTGTGTCGTTGAAGAGGGCTGTGGCCCCAGCGTCGCGCAGCAACTGCCATTTGGGGTGATGGGTCCCGGCCTTCGCCGGGACGACAGTGAGTGTGTGGCACGCCCGCGACGTCCAGAGACGCAGGGCTTGCGTTCAGCCGGAACAGACCGCCTGCGGGAGGTCCGACCTAACGCGGACGTTTTGGTCGCTTGAGTTCGGCGACCTTGAACTTCCCGGCGGCCTGCAGGCTGCTGCAAAGCCACCAGGCCCGGTTGCGGTACTCGCCCAGAAACCACTTGGTCTCGACGCAATCGACATAGGATTTGTAGGTGAGGTTGTCTCGGCACGTTGACGAGAAGGGTCCATATGTTTGTCCGCCTCCCGACTCGTTACACCCAACCCAGGGGTCTTTGCCGTGCGGGAGGCTCGATTCGCAGCCACCGTTGCAATTGCTGGCGACTTTCTCCAGCGCGGCAATCCTGCCCAGCACTGAATCCGGCGCCGGCGATGTCCCTCGCGCTGACGACGATGACGTCTGGGTGGTTCTCGATCTGCGGTGCGATACCCCCGTGCTTGCCGCTTGCGCCGGACGACTTGTCCGTGCCGCCTGCTTCGGCGCCTCGACCGTGATGGATGGTAGCGGTTTGGCGGAGTCTGTTTGCGACACGGCCGGGCCGCACAGCAAGACAGTCGACAAGACAGCGACAGTTGAAAGCGCGACAAGCCTCGGCGAAAATCTCATGGCATGCCCTCCCAAATCCGAACGGAACAGCCGTCCCGAGACACGCACGGTACCATACGTCCCGAATTGCGCCACCGAGGGTTGAAACTATTTCCGCAGATGACGGCCCATCGGCATGGCGGCCGGGAGAATGCCGACCGCTCGCGTGTCAGACTCTGGCGTCGGTCGACACCATCACCGCTGACGGACAATGAGTGGCCTAGCGATCCCCGAAGGCCAGCCGCGCGCCGAGCGCGACCAGGATGCTGCCGCCGATCCGCTGCATGATCCGCTGCGAGGTGTGCGAGCGCTGCAGCTTCGCCATCACGGCGCTGGCGAAGAATACGCAGACGATATCGACCGCCGAGAAGGTTAGGTTGACCGTTGTGCCGAGCAGAAACAGCTGGGCCCAGACCGGCAGGCTGGCCGTCGCATCGACGAACTGCGGCAGGAACGCCAGGAAGAAGATCGCGGTCTTCGGGTTGAGCACCTCGACGACGATGCTTTGCGCAAAGGCGCGCTCCGCGGAGAGCGGCGCAAGCTTGGGGCGCTCGGTGTTGTCGCGATCGCGGAACAACCCGAGGCCAAGCCAGACCAGATAGGCCGCACCGGCCAGCTTCATCGCGGTGAATAGCGGCGGTACCGCATGAAACAGCAGAGCAAGGCCGGCTACCGCGGCGACGACATGGACGTAGCCGCCGAGATGCAGCCCGAGCGAGGCCATCAGCCCCGCGCGCCGGCCGCCCGCGAGCGTGCGGGCCGCGGCGTACAGCATGGCGGGACCTGGGATCAGCGCGAAGGTCGCGGTCGTGATTGCGAAGGCGAGGTACAGTTCCAAGTGAGAGCTCAATGTCTGGACGATAAGGGGATGAGCGGACGCTACTTCCTCTGCCGTCATTGCGAGCGAAGCGAAGCAATCCATCGGCCCGCATATGCCGATGGATGGATTGCTTCGTCGCTGTCGCTCCTCGCAATGACAGGCTGCATTTGTTCAGGCATCTCAATTCGCCGGGATCATCGCCGCGACCTCACGGTCGACAGGATTGTCGCTTTCGCCGAGCCCCGCGATGACGCCGGCGCGATCCTCGAGCTTGCGGTTCTGGCTCATCTTCTTCTTGGCATCGATCCGCGTGATCGGCATCCGGAAGCCGACTATGCCTCGCAGCTGCGCCTTGATGAAATCATCGGGCGCGTCGCTGACCTGCCACGCCTCCTTGCGCGAACTCTCGTGCAGCCTGGTCAGCCGGGTCACGACGTCGAGCAGGCGGTCGGCATCCTCGAAGAACTCGGCCACCCCATAGGCGTGCACAGCGACGTAATTCCAGGTCGGCACCACCTTGCCGTGCTCGGCCTTGGCCACATACCAGGACGGCGTCACATAGGCATCGGGACCCATGAAGATCGCCATCGCCTCGCCGGTCGCGGGCAGCTTCCACTGCGGATTGGGCCGCGCGACGTGGCCGTACAACGTGCCGTAGTCGCCCTCGTTTTCATTGAGCATCAGCGGCAGCGGCGTTCCGATCAGGCCGTCCGCGGTCGCGGTAACCAGCGTCGCGAGCCGCGAGGCCCGCATCGCGGCGTGGATCGGGCCGAGCTCTTCCATCTTGAAATGCGGCGGCAGGTACATCGCGAACCTCTTGGTCGGCCTGATCAATTGCTGCTCGCACCATAGCGCTGAAGTGGCCTATGATAAGGGCCACTTTCGATCATCTTGATTGGTCCACTATGCCCCGCCTGCGCGCCACCATCAGCATCCCCTCGCTCGGCGCGATCGACCGCGCCGCCGGACAGGTCGGACGTCAGCTCGCGCAGGCCCTGCGTGCCGCGATCGCCGAGGGCGAATTGAAGGCCGGGGAATTGCTGCCGTCGACGCGCGCCCTATCGGCCTCGCTCGGCGTAGCGCGCGGCACGGTCACGGAGGCTTTCGAGCAGTTGCAGGCCGAGGGCTATCTGGAATCGCAGGTCGGTGCCGGCACCCGGGTGGCGCCGACGCTTGCCGAACAGGCGCGGCCTGTCGCGGTCGATCGCAGCCCGAGAAAATCCGCGCCGATCCGGCTGCCCGCACGCGCCGCGCGGCTTGCCAAAGTGGTGACAGCGTTCACGCCGATGCCCGAAATCCCGTTTGCGATCGCGGTCCCCGGAGGCGCGGTCGCCCCCGATGACAATTGGCGCCGTCTCGGCAACCGGGTGCGCGCATCACGCGCGGCGGCGCCGGCGAGCTATGGCGATCCGCGCGGACTGTTGGAATTGCGGCAGGCCATCGCCGACTACGTGCGAAAGTCGCGCGCGGTGCATTGCGAGCCGGAGCAGGTCGTGATCACGGCCGGCACGCAGCAGGGCCTCTATCTCGCCGGCCGCGTGCTGCTGTCATCGGGCGATCGGGTGTGGGCCGAGGATCCCGCCTATCCCGGCATGACTTCAGTGCTCGACGATCTCGATCTCGTCACCACGCGCGTCGGCGTCGACGCGCAAGGCATCGACGTCGATGCCGCCGTCGCCGCGTGCTCGGATGCGCGCGCAGCTTTTGTGACGCCGTCGCATCAATATCCGCTGGGCATGCCGATGAGCATGGCCCGCCGCAACGCGCTGGTGGCATGGGCGCAGCGCAGCAATGCCTGGATCGTCGAGGACGATTACGACAGCGAGCTGCGCTATGCCGGGCATCCCTTCCCTTCGATGCAGGGCCTCGCGCCGTCGCGCGTGATCTATCTGGGCACGCTGAGCAAGGTGCTGTTTCCCTCGCTGCGGCTCGGCTATGTCGTGGCGCCTTCGCCGCTGATCGATGCCTTCGCCGGCGCGCGGGCGCTGCTCGACCGGCACTCGCCGACCGCCGACCAGCATGTGCTGGCGGCCTATATGCGCGAGGGCCTGTTCGAAGCGCATATCAGGCGGATCCGCGGCGTCTATGCCGCACGCCGCGAGACATTGATCGCGGCGCTTGAACGTCACATGCCCGATGACGTCACGCTGCAGCCGAGCGACCAGGGCATGCATCTGCTGCTGTGGCTGCCGCGGCGCTTCGACGACGTGCAGCTGGCGAAATCAGCGCTGGCCGACGGCATCGTCGTGCGGCCGATCTCGCCGATGTACGAAGCAGCTGCGCGGCCCGGCCTGATGCTCGGCTTCGGCGGATTTGGACCGGATGAGCTCGACGCAGCAGCGATCCGACTGCGGCGCGTGATGGATCAGCACAGGCCGCAGCGGCGGCAGGCGCTCACTCGTAGAACGCACCCGCAACAATGATCATCGCTGCACGACGCCAAGCATCGGATGCCCTCGGCCCGAGGTTGGTTGTCCGTGTTGTGGCCTCAGCCCATGCAGCCGCCGCATCCAGGAAAGCTTCTATCGAACCGTTTTCCCAACCATTTGCTCCGGCCGAATATGGCGGACTGGGACTCGCCAATTCCTTTTGCTGCTCAGCCGGGCGATCAAGCGCCATCAGCTGCAGGAGACGAATGAAAGCCCGCTCGTCAGAAACTGCTTCAGCTGCTGCGACCAGATCATGGACCATCGTGGCCTCCGCAGCCCAAGCGCGTCGTAGCGAAGTCTCACACTGACCTTACTGCTCGAACGCAGCCTTGAGGCGGTTGAGCTGCGGCACCAGCGGGTTGCCGATCGAGGAGCGATCGGGCGCCGGCGCGTGGATCGTGGTGTCGAGGCGGCGGACGCGCGCCTGCAAATCCATCGAGCGGGCGATCAGCTGCTGCAATTGCTCGGGCAGCTTCACGACCATGTCGGCCGGGCCGGGATCGGCGGCCGACAGCTTCACCTTGGTCTTCTCGCGATTGGCCTGGGTCAGCGTCATCTCGCCTTCCTTGACCGCACGATGCAGCAGCAGCCAGGACGCCAGCTGCATCAGCCGGGTGGTCAGGCGCATACTTTCGGTGGCATAGGTCAGGCTCACGGACCGTTCCAGCGCCTTGGCCTCGGCACGGCCGTCGCCATCGAGATAGGCCGCGGTCTGCTCGACCAGGTCCATGCCTTCCCTGAACAGCACGCCGAATGCCGCAGAATTGGTCAGCCGTTCACTGAACAGCACAAGCCCGGCTTCGTTCTGGGAACGATCGGCCATGGTTAACGCCCTCACACCATCTTAACGCCCGCTGGCATCTCACGCGCCAGCTTATGATGAACAAATCATTGCGCGGGCGCGCCGAAGAGTCCAGCCGCAACCGGATTTATGGTTTCCAGCCGCGGACGCAACAAAAAAGAGCCGCCGTTTCCGGCGGCTTTTGAAGTTGATAACAGGGAGGCGTCAAACAGAGTGGACAGGAGCCACTCGGTGTCCAAACGAGGACAATGCAGTCATAATCGAGAAAGCTTAACCGATCGTAAATGAACGGTTTTCTTCAGGCTTTGTTTGCCATGTCGGCCATTGACCTAGTTTGGGACAGGGGTGCGCTGATCGCCGAGTTGAACCCCATGCGTCGTCCCGGCGAAGGCCGGGACCCATAACCACCAATGCCCGCGTTGCGCGCGGCTGCGGCCTCACCGTACGCAACAAAGAACAATGGTGGTTATGGGTCCCGGCGTTCGCCGGGACGACGTGATGTGAGGGGGCAGCGAGCGCTACGACTTGAAGAACGCGTTCGCGGCATCCTTCGACGCGCGCTTCTTCGACATCGCCTCTTTCAGGCGATCGACTTCGGCGGTGAGCAGCGCGATGCGCTCGGTCAACTCCTCGACCGACAGCAGCGAGAGATCCTGTCCGATCTCGTGGCTGATCTTCTTCCGCGGCCGGTCCTCATCCTCAATCGGCATGTGTCCTCCCGGCGATGTGATCTGGCGCCGTGCGCCCAGAGCTGATAGATGTCCTAAAGCACGATGAGATTGGATCGAATCGTCATCGCGCTTTAGATCTTTGTTTGAGCATGATCTTGTCGGAAAACCGCTTCGCACTTTTCCGGATCATGCTCGAGGAGAATTTTGCAGTGACTTTCGTGTGCGCGCAACATCTGACGCGAATGCCCCGGCCCGACCGCAAGGAGTCTGACCGGACGGGATAGTGCGCCTGCGCGCCAGGCATGAGCCAACCCCAAGCCCTTCCGATCATGCGGGAGGGCTTTTTGATTTTTGATGGTCCGGGGTCGGCATCACCGAACGCGAAAGACCTCAACCCATGACCAGGATTCTCATCACCAGCGCGCTGCCTTACGTCAACGGCGTCAAGCATCTCGGCAATCTCGTCGGCTCGCTGCTGCCCGCCGACGTCCACGCCCGCTTCCGCAGGCAGACCGGCTGCGACGTGCTGTTCATCTGCGCGACCGACGAGCACGGCACGCCGGCCGAGCTCGGTGCGATCGAGGCAGGACAGGATGTCCGCACGTTCTGCGATGCGCAGCACGCCATCCAGGCCGACATCTACCGGCGCTTTGGCCTGTCCTTTGATCATTTCGGCCGCACCAGCTCGTCGCATAATCATGCACTGACGCAGCGCTTCTATCGCCGGCTCGACGCAGCCGGGCTGATCGAGGCGCGCACCACGCGGCAGGTGTTCTCGCCGGCCGACCGGCGCTTCCTGCCCGATCGCTACGTGCTCGGCACCTGCCCGCATTGCGGCGATCCTTCGGCGCGCGGCGATCAATGCGACCATTGCGGCACGTTGCTTGATCCGCCGGAGCTGATTGAGCCGCGCTCGGCGCTGTCAGGCGACCGCGCGCTCGAGATCCGCGCGAGCCGTCATCTGTTCCTGCGCCAGTCGCAACTCGTCGAGAAAATCGGCGCATGGATCGACAGCCGCAGCGGATGGCCGCCCTTCGTGGTGTCGACCGCGAAGAGCTGGCTCAATGCCGATTTGCGCGACCGCTGCATCACGCGCGACCTCGCCTGGGGCATCGCGGTGCCGCGCGCGGGCTTTGACGGCAAGGTGTTTTATGTCTGGTTCGATGCGCCGATCGGCTACATCACGGCGACGCAGGAATGGGCGGATGTAGCAGCGGGCCGCGACTGGCGGCAATGGTGGTGGCAGGCCGACGAGGTCAGCTACATCCAGTTCCTCGGCAAGGACAACATCCCTTTCCACACCGTGAGCTTTCCGGCGACGCTGCTCGGCTCCGGCGAACCGTGGAAGACCGCAGACGTGATCAAGGGATTCCATTGGCTAAATTACGAGGGCGGCAAGTTCTCGACCAGCAGGAAGCGCGGCATCTTCACCGACGCGGCGCTGGAGGAATTGCCAGCCGATCTCTGGCGCTGGTGGCTGATTGCCAATGCGCCGGAGAGTGCCGACACCGATTTCAACGTCACAAGATTCGTTGCTGACGTGAACAAGGACCTTGCCGACATCTTCGGCAATCTCGCCAACCGCATCATCAGCTTCGCGCATCGCGCGTTCGATGGCCGCATCCCGGAAGGAGGCGCGCCCGGCGACGCCGAGCGAAAGCTCGCGCTTGATCTCGAGCAGCGCATCACGACGCTGCACCGCCACCACATCGCACTGGAGTTTCGCGCCGCTGCGGCTGCGACCCGCGCAATCTGGGACGTTGCGAACGCTTACCTGCAACACGCAGCACCGTGGACGGCGATCAAGTCCGATCCTGACCGTGCGGCCGTCGTCGCGCGTGTCGGGCTCAATCTTGTCGCGCTCTGCGCCACGCTAGCGTGGAGCATCGTGCCAAGCTTGTCCGAACGCGTGCTCGGCGCGTTCGGCCGCAACGATGCCGTGCCGCGCTGGCCCAATGGCCCACTCCTTCCGCTGCTGGATGATGGCGCCGGCACGCCGGTCGCGAGCTTCGGCCCACTGGTCGAGAAAATCAGCCCTGAAAAAGCCGACCATCTGACGAGGCGGTTCGGGGCGTAATGGCGTTTCGCTTCGTTGGAAAAGGCGGTATGCCATCCGCCAATCCTCTTCTCTGACCAGGGACCAGCCATGACAAACCTGCCCGCGCAAATGACCGTCGTTGCCATCAGCAAGCCAGGTGGCCCGGAGGTGCTGGTGCCGGAGACCCGCGCGCTGCCGGTGCCGAAGGCCGGCGAGATCCTGGTCAAGGTCGCGGCCGCCGGCGTCAATCGCCCCGACGTCGCGCAGCGCTCCGGCTCCTATCCGCCGCCGCCCGGCGCCAGCGATCTGCCCGGCCTCGAGATCGCAGGCGAAGTGGTCGCGCTCGGCGAAGGCGCCAAGCACAAGATCGGCGACAAGGTGATGTCGCTCGTCGCCGGCGGCGGCTACGCGCAATATTGCATCGCGCAGGACGCGCAGGCGATGACCGCGCCGCCGCAGCTCACGATGCAGGAAGCCGGCGCAATTCCGGAAACGCTGATGACCGTCTGGCACAATGTGTTCGAGCGCGGCGCGCTGCAGGCCGGCGAGACGCTGCTGATTCACGGCGGCTCCTCGGGCATCGGCACGATGGCGATTCAGCTCGCCAAGGCGTTCGGCGCAAAGGTGATCGTCACCGTCGGCTCACAGGACAAGGCCGACGCCTGCCTCAAGCTCGGCGCCGATCACGCGGTGAACTACAAGACCGAGGATTTCGTCGAGGCGGTGAAGAAGGCCACCGGCGGCAATGGCGCCAACGTCATCCTCGACATGGTCGGCGGCGACTATATCGACCGGAACTATGATGCCGCCGCGGTCGAGGGCCGCATCGTCCAGATCGCGTTCCTGTCGGGAACACCGAAGGCGTCGGCCAATTTCGCCAAGCTGATGGTCAAGCGGCTGCACCACACCGGCTCGACCCTGCGCCCCCGTAGTAATGCGGACAAGGCGGCGATGGTCGCGGCAATCGAGGCAAAGGTGCTGCCGCTGCTGCGCGAAGGCCGCGTCAAACCGCTGATGGACAGCACATTCCCGCTGGAAAAGGCCGCCGACGCGCACCGGCGCATGGAGACCAGCGAACATATTGGCAAAATTGTGTTGGTGGTTTAACTCTCGCAACGGAAGCAGGGGCGGAAACCCTTTGATTCCCTTCGCTTTCGTGTCATTTATCGCGCCACCGCCGGGCCGGTCGCCGGGCCCGGTCAGTTTGTCGATCGCGGAGTACTGACATTGCGTCTGATCAGGTGCCTTGCGCTGCTCGCGCTGGGCCTCATGATGTTTGCCGCTGCGCCTGACGCGTATGCGATCGACGCCGTCAGCGTGCGCAGCGACGCGCCGGCGATCGATTTGACGGCGGTTCTCGACCATCAACGCAGCGAAACCGACCGCATCCAGGTCTCCACCGCACCCGGAACCGACGGCATCGTGCGCCGCATCGAAGTTCGCGCCCGCGAAGGCGGCCAGAACTGGGTGGTGTTCGCGCTCGCCAACAACACCGACGACCAGCTCGACCGCCTGATCGTCGCACCGCATTATCGCATCGTGTCATCGGGCCTGTTGTGGCCCGACCTCGGCCTGTCGCGCATCGCGACCATCACACCGTCGGTCGGCGATCGTCCCGAGCGGCAGGAGAGCCCGACCGCCGACGTGTTCCGTATCACGCTCGATCCCGGCGCCGTCGTCACCTATGTCGCGGAACTGCGCACCGACAAGCTGCCGCAGCTCTATCTGTGGGAACCCGACGCCTACAAGGACAAGGTCAACTCGTTCACGCTGTACCAGGGCATCGTGATCGGCATCTCGGGCCTGCTCGCGCTCGTGCTCACGATCTTGTTTGTGGTCAAGGGCAGCATCATGTTCCCGGCCGCCGCGGCGCTGGCCTGGGCGGTGCTGGTCTATATCGGCGTCGATTTCGGCTTCTGGGGCAAGGTGCTCGACATGTCGAACAACGCCGAGCGCGTCTGGCGCGCGGCGGGCGAGGCGATCCTCGCGGCGACGTTGCTGGTGTTCCTGTTCGCCTATCTCAATCTCAGTCGCTGGCATGTGCGCTACTCGCACATCACGATCGGCTGGCTGGTGTTCCTCGGCTCGCTGGTGGCGCTGGCGCTGTTCGATCCCGCGGTCGCCTCCGGCATCGCGCGGATGTCGCTGGTCATGATCGCCTTCGCCGGCTTCGCGCTGATCGTCTATCTCTCGACCCACGGCTTCGACCGTGCGGTGCTGCTGATCCCGACCTGGTTCCTGCTGGTGGTCTGGGTGGTCGCGGCCGGCATGACGGTCGCGGGCTCCGTCACCAACGACATCGTCGGCCCGGCGCTGCTCGGCGGCCTGGTGCTGATCGTGATGCTGATCGGATTTACTGTGATGCAGCACGCCTTCGCCGGCGGCGGCGCCACCACCGGCGTGGTCTCCGATGTCGAGCGCCGGGCGCTGGCGCTGACCGGCTCCGGCGACCTGATCTGGGACTGGGACGTCTCCGCCGACAAGGTGTTCACCAGCCCCGAGACCGAGGCGCTGCTCGGCCTCAAGCGCGGCACGCTGGAAGGCCCGGCGGCGAAATGGCTCGAGGTGCTGCACCCGCTCGACCAAGACCGCTTCCGCGCCGCGCTCGACAGCGTGCTCGACCAGCGCCGCGGCCGCCTGGTGCAGGATTTCCGGCTGCGCACGCCCGACGGCCATTTCATGTGGTTCGCGCTGAAGGCGCGGCCCGTGGTCGGCTCCGATGGCGAGGTCTCGCGCGTGGTCGGCACCCTCACCGACGTCACCGAGTTCAAGAACTCCGAAGAGCGGATGCTGCACGACTCCGTGCATGACAATCTGACCGGCCTGCCGAACCGCCGGCTGTTCATGGATCGCCTCGGCGCGGTGGCGAACCTCGCCAAGACCATGCCGAACCTGCGGCCGACCCTGATGGTGATCGACCTCGACCGCTTCAAGCAGGTCAATGATTCCGTCGGCATCGCGGTCGGCGACTCGATCCTGCTGACGCTGGCGCGCCGTCTGACCCGCATCCTCAAGCCGCAGGACACGCTGGCGCGGATGGCCGGCGACCAGTTCGGCCTGATCCTGCTGTCCGAGCAGGACCCGGCGCGGATCACCAATTTCGCCGAGACCATCCGCAAGACCATCCGCGCCCCGATCGCCTTCAACGACCGCGAGATATTCCTGACCGCCTCGATCGGGCTTGCGCTGTCCGATCCGGCGGCGCCGCTGACCGATGAGATCATCAAGGACGCCGAGCTTGCGATGTATCATTCGAAGCGGATCGGCGGCGACCGCATCGACGTCTACAAGCCGGCGATGCGGGCGCGGAAGACCGACCGCCTGACGCTGGAGAGCGACCTGCGCCGCGCCATCGAGCGGCAGGAGATCACGATCCTGTACCAGCCGATCGTGCGGCTGGAAGATCGCGCGATCGCGGGCTTCGAGGCGCTGGCGCGCTGGGACCATCCCAAGCTCGGCCGGATGTCGCCGTCGGAATTCATCAACGTCGCCGAGGAGACCGGCCTGATCGTCGATCTCGGCATGTTCGTGATGGACCAGACCGCGCGCCAGCTCGCGGTGTGGCAGCGCGCGATGCGCGCCCGCGAGCCGATCTTCGCTTCGGTCAACGTGTCGTCGCGCCAATTGCTGCGCCACGACCTGATCCACGATATCCGTACCGTGCTGTCGCGCTCCTCGGTGGCGCGCGGCACGCTGAAGCTGGAGCTGACGGAATCGCTCGTCATGGAGAACCCGGAGCACGCAGCGCAGATGCTGGCGCGGATCCGCGAGCTCGGCACCGGGCTGTCGCTCGACGATTTCGGCACCGGCCACTCCTCGCTGTCGTACTTGCAGCGCTTCCCGTTCGACACCATCAAGATCGACCAGTCCTTCGTCCGCACCACCAGCCGCGGCACCCGCCCGGTGATCCTGAAATCGATCATCGCGCTGGCGCACGATCTCGGCATGGAGGTGGTGGCAGAGGGCGCGGAGACGGACTCCGACGCCGTCGAGCTCTACCAGCTCGGCTGCGAATACGCGCAGGGCTTTGCCTTCGGCGAGCCGATGGACGCGGATGCGGCGACCCGGCTGCTGACTGAGGAACGGCTGGAAGCGGCGAGCTAGCTTTTGTCGTCCCGGCCTTGAGCCGGGACCCATACGCCGCAGCCCGTCCATGATGCGCTGGGGTCAGTTGCCTTCGTGACAACAACGCCCTGTGGTTATGGGTCCCGGCGTTCGCCGGGACGACGGTTGGGCATGCGCTTGAACTTGACGCTCTTGCCGTCGGCCTGGCGCGTCGCGATGTAGCCGGCCTCGAGGCAGGCTTCGCGCTGCGGCATCTTCTCCTGCGGGCTGCGCAGGGTTTCCCACCACGACGCGCGCTGCGCGGCACGCGGCAGCGCCGCGTCGATGATCTCCTCGATCTGCTCGAAGGTCAGCACGAACTCGGGCAGATGCTGCTTCTTCAGATAATCCCGCAGCGCATCGTAGTCGTTCACATCATCCTCAAGGCTCAGGGTTCCGGCAACCACCCGTTAACCCATTCGGCGGCCGCTGTCGCCATTTAAGGCGACAACAAGATTTCCCGTTGCATGACGGCGCTTTGGAGCAGGACATGCCATTTCGACGGGGACACGACGCAAGGCGGCGCTGGCGGCTATCGGCCAAGCTGCTGGTCGCGGCGTCGGTTGCGACCGTCCTCGGCTTCTCCGCGGTCTGCGCCGGCGTGATGTTCGACATGCGCCGCGGCGAAGAGCAACTGGCCCGCCGCACGCTGGAGAATCTGGCGTCAGGCATCGAGGCCGACATCAGCCGCAACATCGAGCTCTACGACCTGTCGCTGCGGGCGGTCGCCAGCAATCTGGAAATGCCGGAGATCCGCAGCGTCAGCAAGGAACTGCGCCAGCTGATCCTGTTCGATCACGCCGCGACTGCAAAACATTTCGGCGCGATCCAGGTGTTCGACAGCAAGGGCGATCTGACCATCGACGCGGCGAGCCTCGATCCGCAGCCGGAGAACCGCAGCGACGAGGAGTACTTCACCGTCCAGCGCGACCATTCCGACACCGGGCTGTATATCAGCCGGCCGATGCTGCATCGCGGCGCCTACGCCATCGTGCTGAGCCGGCGCATCGTCGGCGAGGACGGCCGCTTTCTCGGCGTCGTGGTCGGCTCGATCCGCTTCAGCTATTTCCACGACCTGTTCGGGCGGCTGAACCTCGTGCCGGGCGACACCATCACCGTGCTGCGCAACGACCGCACCATCATCATGCGGACGCCGTTCGATCTCGACGTAATCGGAAAGAACCTCGCCGATCAGCTGGACTGGAAATCCGAGAACCTGAAGATCGGCGGCGCGTTCTCCGGCCGGGGCCCGGTCGACGACACGGCACGGCTCTATGTCAGGCGCAGCGGCAACGGGCCGCTTTACGTCGTGGTCGGCAAGCCGCTCGAAGCCGTCTTCAATCTCTGGCGCACCGAGGCGATCCGGATCGGCGCGATCATGGGCTTTCTGGTCCTGTTCGTGCTCAGCGCGACGCTGGTGCTGGCGCGCGAGATCGTCCGGCGCGGCGACGCCGAGGACAGGCTCGAGGAGCTGGCGACCACCGACGCCCTCACCGGCCTGAAGAACCGGCGCAAGTTCGATGCCGAGATCGACCGCGAATGGCGCCGCGCCAGCCGCTACGGCCAGCCGGTCGCGCTGTTGATGATCGATGCCGATCATTTCAAGGCCTACAACGACACCTATGGGCATCAGGCCGGCGACCAGGTGCTGGTCGGAATCGCGATCTGCATTTCGGATGCGGTGCGCCGCGCCGGCGATTGCCCGGCGCGCTTCGGCGGCGAGGAATTCGCCGTGCTGCTGCCCAACATGACCGCGCTCGAGGCCTTCAACCTCGCCGAGACCATCCGTGGCAAGGTCCAGCAATGGTGCGAGGGCGAGCTGATCACGACGGTCAGCATCGGCGTCGCCAGCATGCGGCCGCTCGCCGGCCAGCAATGGTCCGACCTGATCGAAGCCGCCGACAAGGCGCTCTACGCCGCCAAGGCCAACGGCCGCAACCAGTCGGTGCTCGCAACGGCGCCGAAGATCGCGCTGGTGGCGTAGCAGTCGTGTGGGCAGCTGCAAAGACGCCGGGCTGCAGACGCAATTGAGTTCGTCGCGCAATCTCTCCACATCGTCGTCCCGGCGAAGGCCGGGACCCATAACCACAGGTCTCGTTGTCGAAGCGAACTGTGGCTCCAGCGTCGCGCAACAATGAGCATTCGGGGTAATGGGTCCCGGCCTTCGCCGGGACGACGGTGAGCTTTGTTACGAGCGTCGAGACTCAGACGCCGGCACGCGTGGCAGCACAGCGCCGCCAGCTCAGCCGCGCCGCTTCTTCTTGGGCTTCTTGCCGAACTTTGGTTTTGCGGCCGACACGTCCGGCCACTGCGTGTGTCCGGCCTTGCCCCGATGCTTCTTTTTCTTGCCGAACCTCGGCTCGTCGCCGGATGTCGGCCTCGCACCCTTTTCATTCCGATCGAACCGGAATGGAGCTTTGGAGTCTCGCTTGGGCGCGTGGTCTTCGCGCGAACCGCTCGCACCTTCTCTCGAAAACGCTTTGGCCTCGCGATCCGGCTTGCCGTGGCGCTTTGCTGCCGTGTGATCACGCGGCTCGTCACTGCGCGGCGCGCGGTGCCCGCCGTCGTCCTGATCGCGCCAAGGATCGGGCTTGCGATCGGGCCTGGGATCGGGCCTGGGCTTGCGCGCCGGCTTCTCGGCGCGCGCCTCGCCCTGCGGAGCGTCCGCCAGCGGCTCGATGCGGATGCTGTCTTCCTTGTCGGGACGCTTGATCTTGACGGCGAAGGAATCCGCGACCCGCGCGGCGATCTCGAATTCGGTGGTCGTGTCCATGATCTTGATGGCGCCGATGTCGCGCTTGTCGATGCCGCCACGGCGACAGATCATCGGCAGCAGCCAGCGGGCTTCGGCATTCTTGCGGCGCCCGATCGCGGCACGGAACCAGACCGTGGCCTCCTCCATGCCGTGACGCGGAGACTTGCCGGTCTTCGCTCGCGGCCCTGCGGCACGCTCGTCGCGGCGCGAGGTCCGCTCGCCGCGCTCGCGGCCTCGTCCCTCGCCGGGATCGAGGATGTCCTCGGGCGCCGGCAGCCGCGCGCGATAGAGCCGGGCCAGCGCCGCGGCGACCGCCTCGGGCGACCGTTCCGCAAGCAACGCCTGCGCGAGGGCCAGATCGTCCGACGTCGCCTCTTCGGAGAACACCGCATCCTTGAGCAGGCGATCATGGTCGAGCTTGCGGATCTCCTCGGCCTGCGGCGCGGAGCCCCAGACAATGTCGATGCCGGCGAGATCGAGCAGCAGCTCGGCGCGACGCCGCCGCGCCGGCGGCACCAGCAGGATGCTGACGCCCTTGCGGCCGGCCCGGCCGGTGCGGCCGGAGCGATGCTGCATCACCTCCGGGTCCTTCGGCAGATCGGCATGAATCACAAGATCGAGGCTCGGCAGATCGATGCCGCGCGCCGCGACGTCGGTCGCGACGCAAACCCGCGACCGCCCATCGCGCAGTGCCTGCAGCGCCTGGGTCCGCTCGTTCTGGGTCATTTCGCCCGACAGCGCGGCGACGGAAAACCCGCGTTCCAACAGCGCCGCCTGCAAATGCCGGACGGCTTCGCGGGTGTTGCAGAACACCAGCGCACTCGGCGCCTCATGGAAGCGCAGCACGTTGACGACCGCGTGTTCGACATCGTCGGCGGCAACGCGGATGGCGCGGTACTCGATGTCGGAATGACCGCCCTCGTCGCCGGCGACCTCGATCCGGAACGCCTGCTCTTGATACTGCTTGGCCAGCGCAACGATGCCGCGCGGAAACGTCGCCGAGAACAGCAAGGTGCGGCGGGTGTCCGGCGTGGTTTCGAGGATGAATTCCATGTCCTCGCGGAAGCCGAGATTGAGCATCTCGTCGGCCTCGTCGAGCACGACGACGCGCAATCCCGAGATGTCGAGACGACCGCGCCGCAGATGGTCGCACAGCCGGCCGGGCGTCCCGACCACGATGTGGGCACCTTCGGCAAGCTCGCGCTGCTCGCGGCGCGGGTCCATGCCGCCGACGCAGGAAACGACGCGTGCGTCGGCATGCTCATAGAGCCATGCGAGCTCGCGCTGGACCTGTAAGGCGAGCTCGCGCGTCGGCGCGACGATCAGGGCCAGCGGAGCTCCGGCCGGCTCGAACCGCTCGGCGTCGCCGAGCAGATCCTTTGCCATGGCCAATCCGTAGGCAACGGTCTTGCCCGAGCCGGTCTGAGCGGAAACCAGGAGGTCGCGGCCGACGGCATCGTCCGCGAGCACGGCGAGTTGAACGGGGGTCGGCTGTTCGTAGTTGCGCTCAGCCAGGGCGCGGGCGAGCGGCGGACTTGTGGTCGGAAAGGGCACGAGATGGGAAACCTTGATTGGTCCGGGCGCAGAACGTCGAGCGGGACGACCTGAGGCTGCGACCCCGGCAGGCGGCACGGCCGCATGACGATTTGGCGCTGCTTTACGCCAAGACCGGCCAAATCGCCATGCCCCCAAAGCCTTCCCATGACGGAAAAGGCCCTCCTTGGCGGAAAAGGTGCCGGATCAGGCCGGCTGCCCGATCGGGGCCTGGCTGCCGGCAATCCGGTCCATCAATCCCGACAACCGCGATGGCGGCAGGCTGGCTGGAGCAATCAGGCCGCCCGCCCCGCGCAGCGCGCCCGGCACCAGCTCGCAGGCCAGCAGGCGATCGCGGTCATATGGGCCGGGCATGCGGAGCGCGCCGGTTGTCTCGGCCGAAAAGCCGAAGCGGTCGTAATAGGCGGCGTCGCCGACCAGGATGACGGCGCGATGGCCGAGCAGATCGGCCCGCTGCAAGGCCTGGCGCATCAGCGCAGCACCGATGCCGAGGCACCTCGCCTCCTCCGCCACCGCGAGCGGACCAAGCAGCAGGCAGGCATGACCGGTACCGGTCACGACCGGCCACAGCCGCAATGTGCCGACCAGGCGGCCGCCACGGCGCGCGACAAACGCGAGGCCGCGCGCAGGCTTGCGGCCCTCGCGCAGCCGCTCCGAGGTCTTGGCGAAGCGGCCAGGACCGAATGCGGCGTCGAGCAGACTCTCTCGCGCCGCCACGTCCGAACGGCGTTCCCTGCGGATCGCAACCGGTCTGTCGTTCGGAGAACCAAATGAGGACATCACGCCACCCTCGCCAGATAGATGAAGACCTCATCGAGGTCCCGGCACTTGAAGCGCTCGGCGAGTTCGCGTGGGCGTCCCATCGCGACGACGCGGCCGTGGCTCATGATCACGACGAAGTCGCAGAGCTGCTCGACCTCGGTCATGTTGTGCGAGGACAACAGGATGGTGGCGCCGCGGCGCTTCTGATAGGCGCGCAGACGGCTGCGCACCCACTCGGCGCGGTCGGGGTCGAGCGACGCCGTCGGCTCGTCGAGCAGCAACACCTCGGGATCGTTGATCAGCGCCTTCGCCACTGCGACGCGGGTCTTCTGGCCGGCGGAGAGCCGCCCGGTGACGCGGTCGAGCACGTCGCCGAGCTCGAAATCCTCGATCAGCTCCTCGATCCGGGCCTTGAGATTGGCGACGCCGTACAGCCGCCCGAACACCATCAGATTCTGGCGCACGGTGAGCCGGCCCGGCAGCGCGACATAGGGGCTTTCGAAGTTCATCCGGCTGAGCACCTTGTGACGCTCGGTCGCCATGTCGTGACCGAGCACCATGGCGCGGCCGAAGCTTGGCACCACGAGACCCATGATCATGGCGATGGTGGTGGTCTTGCCGGCGCCGTTGCCGCCGAGCAGGCCGACGGTCCAGCCCTTGGGCACGATGAAGTTGACATCGTCGACCGCCCAATGGGTGCGGTACTGTTTGCAGAGATCCTCGACCGCGATGGCTGGTGCTTCATCGGGATTGGGAAGGTCCGACGGGTTGCCCTGCGCGGGCGTTGCGTTCGGCGACACTTGTGTCAGGTGCCGGCGGGGCAGAAAGCGTTCGATGCGGCTCATGGATGTCTCCCCTTACTCGCCCATGGTGAGCAGGCCGCCCTTGTGGCGCGCGCTCTGCAGCAGGGCGACGAATGTGGTGAAGCCCATGCCGAGATAGGCGGCATTGAGCGCGAGGCATTCGATCATCAGGTCTGTGCGGAAGGTGCCGTCGAGCAGCACGGCGCGCATGCCCTCGAACACATAGGTCGGCGTCAACGACCAGGCGACCGGATGCAGCCAGAGCGGCAGCGCCGCGACCGGATAGTAGACGCAGCACAGCGGCAGCAGCACGATCATGATCGAGTAGGCGAGGCTCTCGGCGCCAAAGCCCTGCCGGATCACGAGGCCCGCGACGATGAGCCCGATCGCCCAGCTGGTCAGCACGAGATTGAGGAAGAAGGCGAGCAGCCCCGGCCCCATCGCGAAGACGTTGAAGCCGAACAAAACGAATGTCAGCAGCATCACCGGCAGCGTGCCGATCACCAGCCGGATCAGGCTCATCAGCATCAGCGAGGCCGCGAGCTCGAACGGCTGCAACGGGCTCATCATCAGATTGGCGAGGTTGCGCGACCAGATCTCCTCCAGGAAGGTGAAGGTGAAGCCGAGCTGGCCGCGAAACAGCACGTCCCAGAGCAGGACGGCGCCGAGCAGCAGGCCGGCGGTGGAGGCCATCGCCGATTTGCTGTCATAGAGGTAGGTGTAGAGGAACCCCCACACCAGCATCTGCATCGCCGGCCAGTAGATGATCTCGAGCAGCCGCAGCGATGACGAGCGCAGGATGTAGTAGTAGCGCGCCGTCATCGCGGCGATGCGGTTCAGTGACTGTGTCATGGCACCCGTCCCTGTGCTGGCGTTAGTCGAACTCGCGGCGAATCGGGCGGCGCTTGCCGACCTTGGGCGGAAACGCCAGCAGCGCGTTGGCCTGCACCCGGACCGGATGCTCGAGGCACGCTGCGAGCAGGTCCTCGAGATGCGCGACCGAACCGTGCAGCCGGCACAGCGGCGTATCCTGGCCGAGCACGACGCGCGCCTCGACGAGGTCGACGCCGCGTTGCACGATCTCGAACTGCGCCAGATGCAGGTTGCAGTCGAACATCCAGCGATAGGTCGCATCGAGGATGCTGCCGGCCGGAACCTTGCGGCCGTCGCGATTGACGAAGGCATCGTTGAGCCGGCCGTCGATGCTGGCGATCTGCGACCAGTTGATGTCCGACGGCGCCGGATTGGCCGGCTGGGTGATGTAGTCGCCCTGCACGTAGCGGATGAACGGCATCGCCTCGTTGAGCAGATTGGTGATCACGGCGATGCCGGACTGGCCGGGAGCCTGCGGCTCCATCGTGACGGGATCGAGCACGTCGAGATGCACGGTGTCTTCGCAGACGTGGTACTGGCCATCGGGCATCTCGAGCGCGATCCGCGTCGCCTCCTCGGAGGAATATTCGTCGAGCACGGGCACGCCGAGCTGGCGCGACCATTCCTGACGCGCGGCGCGCGAGGAGTATTCCGAATGCGTCACCGCGAGATTGAGCGAAGAGCGGAACTCGTCGACATGCGGCATCAGCGCATCGAGGCTCGACGGATAGAGCGACAGGATCTTCGGCCCGAGATAGCGCAGGTGCTGGGCGACGCGCGCCGGCGGGATCAGGTTCGAGATGAACGCGGTCGGATAGTCGCCGCCGATCGAATCGAACCACCACGGCACGGTGTAGACATGGGCGAGCAGGTCCGCGGCGCGGTAATTGCCGCCGCTCTGCATCGCGAACTGGCGGACGCCCTGGATGGTGTCGGTGATGACGGCGTCATAGTCGACGCGGATCAGCAGGGTCTGGCCGGACGAGCCCGATGAGCGCGTCGGAAACAGGTTTTCCGGCTTGTACTTCTTGTTGACGCACTGGTCCGGGAAGGCCGCGACCAGCTCGGGCTTGGTGATGACCGGGATCTTCTGGATGTCGTCATAGTCGCGCAGATGCTCCGGCTTGAAGCCGGCCGCATCGTACTTGGCGCGGTAGACCGGAATGTCGCGATAGGCGAGCTCGACCAGCTCCTTGATGCGGGCGAACTGCCGCGCCCGGATTTCCGACACCGGCAGATAGGGATGCCGCATACATTCGCCGAGATAGTTTTCGGTGGCCGCGACCAGTTCGGGTGCGGCATCGTTGGACGGCTGGAAGTCCGGCCGGGTGTGTTCAGTCTCCCAGAACTGGCGCTGCGGCAGGGCGGCTGTATCGGCGGGGACGAGGGACGCGGCCGCCTGATCGTGCTCCGGCACCAGAGCAAGGCCGTCATCGGAAGTGCTGATTGCAAGGGTGGACGTCATTTTCAGCTCCATGATTGACGGGGCACCGCCCGTTCATGGCGCTATCAATGACGCGCGGCGCGCATGGCCGCCGTGACGCGTGTCACACGCGTTCGCAGTCCGCGATCGCAGCAGCGTAGGGCGGGTTAGCGAAGCGTAACCCGCCGCAATACAGCGCAATGGAGCCATGGCGGGTTACGGCTTCGCCTAACCCGCCCTACAAGACCGATTGCCTATGTCGTTACTTTCCCCACGTCGCCTTCCTGATCCGCCCCTTGCCGCCGCATTTCCTGCAAGGCTCGGGATAGATTTTTCGTCCCGGCTCGCTCGGTTGCCTGACCTCGGGAAAGCCTGTTCCGTTGCACGCGTCACACTTCTCTTCATCGGAAATAAGGTGCTTCACCATCGAACGTCCCGGATTGAAAAATCCGAAGCCCGCGGGCGCGGGCTTCCGCCACCATTACGAACGGCGGCGGGTCGCGGTTTCAGCTGCATGGCAGCCCCGCTGCGGTGGTGCATTCGAGGGGTCGAGGGAACGATAACGGGACGACCGCCGTTATCACGCTCTCTTCTTTGAACGCCGCGTCACTTCACCTTGAGCGCCTTCTCGTGGCTCTCGAGCGCTGCCGTCATCAGCTTCGGCAATTGCGCGGCATAGACCTCGATGAAGGTTGCATCGCCGCAGGCTTCCGGATCGCGCGCGGCCTGCTCGGCGACGCGCGCGGCCTTGGCCTCGCATTTCGCGAACATGTGCCAGAACCAATCCGGGCTCTTGCCGAGCGCCGGCTTGTGCTTCTTGATGACGGCGGCGCCGACCGCGCTCATCGCGTTGACGACGCCGGCGCCCAGCGTGCTGATGGCGCGCGCGTTCAGGATATCCTCGCGCGATTGCGCGGTGGCGTTGCTCGCGGTTGTTCGTGCGGTCGTTCGCGCCTTGGCCGGCATGCTCAAGCTCCTTGTCGATCCCTGTCGATCCCTGCGGCAGGCCGAGCATCGGCCGGGGAAGTTGAGGAAGGCTCAAGGGGCATGGTTGAAAAGCGCTATGGAATTCATTCCGGTTTTATGCGCTTCCGAGCGATCGGGCCTGGAGGGGTGGTTGCCCCTCCTCCGCCGCGAAATCTGTCAGCGGCCGTTACCCATTGGCACCATAGCGGCGGATCAGCTGGTCGGCGACGTCGTCGAGATTGTCGCCGACGACCTGCGGCTGCGGACCGACGCCGAGCACATCGTTGCCGGGACGCTTGATCAGCGCGGCCTCCCAGCCGGCGGCGACCGCGCCCAGCGTGTCCCAGGTGTGGCAGGCGATCAGACAGAACTCCGAAGGCTTGGCGCCGAGTTCCTGCTCGACATAGCCATAGGCCTGCCGCGAGGGCTTGTGATGCTTGACCCCGTCGGCGGAAAACCGGCGCTCGAACAGGTCGACGATGCCGCCATTGGTCAGCTGCCGCGTCTGCACCTCCAGGAGATTGTCGGTCAGCGTGAACAGCCGGAAGCCCGCAGCGCGCAGCTTGCGCAGCGCCGCCGGCACCTCCTTGTGCGGCGGCATGGTGGAGAATTTCTCCGTCAGCTCCTTCTTGTCGGCCTCGTCGATGCTGATGCCGCGCGTGTCGGCCAGCATCTTCATGACCGCGGCGCCGATGTCGGTGAAAGGCACATAGCAGCCCGCGACCGTGAGCGAGGCGGAATACATGATGAAGTTCGCGAACCACAGCCGCATCGCGCTCTTGTCGCCAAAGATGCGCGCGAACACCGGCTCCATGGTCTCGAGGTCGAGCAGGGTCTCGTTGACGTCGAACACGATCAGAGGAAGCGCCATTTTTCTCTCCGTCAAGTTGGGTTTGGCCTCGCTTTTTTGAGCATGATCTTTTCGGAAAACCGCTTCGCACTTTTCCGGATCATGCTCCGCCCTTGTCCTTCATCCGGCTGCGGTGCGCGGCCTGCTTGGCGCGGTTGCCGCAGATCGCCATGCTGCACCAGCGGCGCGCACGCGCCCGCGTGTGATCGGCAAACATCAGCGTGCAGGCCGGGCCCTCGCACGCCTTGATGTCGGTGAAGCTTTCCTCGCAGACCACCCTCGCCATCGCCTCGCCGATCGGCAGCAGCAGCGTTTCGGCCGAGCGCCAGCGCCGCGTCCGCTCCAGCGCGAAACCGTCATGATCGTCGTGACGATGCGGCACGATCCGGCTGAACGCCTGATCGCTTTCGAGCAGCCGGTTCAACGGCTCCAATTCCTTGAGCGCCCGCGGCGCCAGCGGCTTGCCCATATGCTTGCGCACGAAGCCGCGGAACCATTCGCGCAGATCGCGGGCCTGACCGGCGACATCGTCGAGTTCGTCCGGCCTCGCGCGCGCCTTGAGCTCGTCGAGCACATCCGAACGCACCAGCTTGGCCTGCGCGAGCCAGCGCAACAGGCCGTCGCCGTCGGCGATCCAGTCGAACGGCGTGTCGACCGGGGTTGCGATCGAATTGATGAAATCGAGACCAGGGCTATCGGCGATGAACATCGCGGGCGGGTGGGATTGCACGGTGATGTCCTCCTGGGCGGCCTTTCGTGTCGCCGCAAATAACCTGATTAAAGCCAGTTGACAAGTTACGAACATTGGAGCATAAGGCTTGTAACCTGTCAAATACCATTTAACTGGTTATAAACGGAGCGAACGATGTCGAACAAGGATGTCAGCGTGGTGCTCGTCCATGGCGCATGGGCCGACGGGTCGAGCTGGGCGCGGGTGATCAGGGCGCTCGACGCCGAGGGCATCACGGCCATCGCGGCACCGCTGCCGCTGACCTCGCTGGCGGACGACGTCGCCGCGCTGAACCGCACGCTCGATCGCGTCGAGGGACCGGTCGTGCTGGCGGGCCACGCCTATGCCGGCGCCGTGATCGCCGAGACCCGCTCGCCCCGCGTCAGGGCGCTGGTCTATGTCGCGGCGCTGGCGCCGGACGAAGGCGAGACCGTCGCCGAAATGTTCTATCGTGCGCCGCCGCATCCGTTTGCGCCCAAGCTCGCACCCGACGCCAACGCTCTGATCTGGCTGCCCGAGGCGGCCTTCGCGTCGGCCTTCGCGCAAGGCGCGCGGTCCGAGGACCTCGCGGTGCTCGCCGCCGTGCAGCGGCCGATCTCGCCGGCTTGCATCACGGTGCCGGTCGGCCGTCCGCTCTGGAAGGACGTTCCGAGCTGGTTCCTGGTTGCCGAGGACGACCGGATGATCGCGCCCGCCACCCAGCGCAGCATGGCGGCCCGCATGAAGGCGACCGTGCGGCCACACCCCGTCGATCACACGCCGATCGTCACGGCACCGAAGCTCGTTACCGACTTGATCCGCGAAGCGGTCAGCGAAGTTGCCAAAAAGACCAAATCCTGACGTCGCAAAACGTCCCCGCAAACACCACCACAAGGAGTGACAGATGTCCCAGGTCAAATACCGCACCGCCGATGTCGATGGCTTCAACGTGTTCTATCGCGAAGCCGGCTCGCCCGGCGCGCCGAAGCTTTTGCTGCTGCACGGCTTCCCGAGCGCCGGACACATGTTCCGCGATCTGATCCCGCTGCTCGCGGACAAATTCCACATCGTGGCGCCCGACCTGCCCGGCTTCGGCCAGTCGGACATGCCGCCGCGCGACAGGTTCAACTACACGTTCGACAGCATCGCCGGCGTGATCGACCGCTTCACCGAGGTGATCGGCTTTGATCGCTACGCAGTCTATGTGTTCGACTATGGCGCGCCGACCGGCTTCCGCCTGGCGATGAAGCATCCGGAGCGCATCACTGCGATCATCTCGCAAAACGGCAATGCCTATGAGGAAGGCCTCAGCGACGGCTGGACCCCGATCAAGGCCTATTGGCAGGATCCTTCGCCGGCGAACCGCGACGCGCTACGCGCGCTCCTGACACCGGAGACGACACGCTGGCAATACACCCACGGCACATCGGATCCGCTGGCGGTGTCGCCCGACGGGCAGAACCTCGACAATTACTACATGGCGCGGCCGGGCGCGCATGACGTGCAGCTCGACCTGTTCGGCGATTACAAGAGCAACGTCGCGCTCTACCCGGCCTTCCAGAATTACTTCCGCACCCACCAGCCGCCGTTCCTCGCGGTGTGGGGCAAGAACGATCCGTTCTTCCTGCCGCCGGGCGCCGAGGCGTTCAAGCGCGACATTCCGAACGCCGTCGTCAAATTCTTCGACACCGGCCACTTCGCGCTGGAGACGCATGCCGCCGAGATCGAGGAAGCTATCCGCGAATTCCTGACCCGCTGACCTCGACGCGCGCCGTCTACGCTCCCGTGACGCGCCAGATCACGTTGCCGACATCGTCGGCCACCAGCAGCGAGCGATCAGGACCGATCGTCACGCCGACCGGGCGGCCGTAGGAGACCTTCTCGTCGGGCGCGAGGAAGCCCGACAGGATGTCGCGCGCCGGCCCGGACGGACGGCCGTTCTCGAACGGCACGAACACCACCTTGTAGCCCGACAGCGTCGAGCGATTCCACGAACCGTGCTGGCCGATCACCATGCCGTCGGGGAAGCCGGGCAGCGTGCCCTTGGGCATCCAGCACAGGCCGAGCGAAGCGGTGTGACCGCCGAGCGCGTAGTCCGGCTGGATCGCCTTGGCGACCATCGCCGGATCCTGCGGCACGCGATCGTCCACCGTCTGCCCCCAATAGCAATAGGGCCAGCCATAGAAGCCGCCGTCGCGCACCGAGGTCAGATAGTCCGGCGGCGTCTCGTCGCCGATGCCGTCGCGCTCGTTGACCACGGTCCACAGCACATTGGTGGTCGGCTCCCATGCGAGCCCGACCGGATTGCGCAGGCCGCCGGCGAAGATGCGGCTGGTGCCGGCTACGAGATCTAGCTCATAGACCGCGGCGCGGCCTTGCTCGACCGCCATGCCGTTCTCGGCGATGTTGGTGAGCGAGCCGACGCCGGCATAGAGCTTCTTGCCGTCGGCGCTCGGCAGCAGGCTGCGCGTCCAGTGCCCGTCGGGCTTGAAGGTGACGAGCTTGCGTCCCTCCGCGGTGATGCGGTCGGCGCCCGCGGTGTAGGGAAACGCAACTACGCCGTCGGTGTTGCCGACATAGAAAGTGTCGCCGATCAGCGCCATGCCGAACGGTTGACGCAAGCCCTCCATGAAGGCACCGCGGCTCTCGGCAACACCGTCGCCGTCGCGGTCGCGCAGCAGCGTGATGCGATTGGCGCTGACGCCGAGGGCTGCGGCGCGGCGCATCGTCGCCTGCATCGCATAGTGGAAGACGCTGCGCGGCGTGCCTGCGATCTGCGTCGCCTCCGCGATCAGGACATCGCCGTTCGGCAGCACGTTGATCCAGCGCGGATGATCGAGCCCCGCCGCGAAGGCGTTAACCTTGAGCCCGGGCGCGGCGGTCGGAAGCTGGCCCTTGTCCCAGCCACGAGCCGTCGGCATCTTCAGCGTCGGGATCGCGCCCTGCGACTTTGCCGCTGGAATCTGCGGCGCGTTGCCCCAGGCGGGCGCGGGCTGCGCGCCCTGCATCCGCCGCCACGCCACGGCGCCGGCCCCGATCGCCGCGACGACGCGGGCAAAAACTCCAGACGTGCTCATGAACTTCCCCTGTTATTCGCGCCGGTTATTGCGCCTTGTTATTGCCTTGCCGGCCGGCCGCGGCCCGCAGCAGCATTCGCATAATGCCGGCCCTGATGACAGTAGTTATACGATCTTCGCAGCCGCACACGAATCGAGGACACTGGCTGCACGCTCCCTTGTCAGAGCGCTTTCCTCCCTGAGACCTTGCCCGCCCCGGTCGGCGGGCTTCCTTTTCCCAAGCGCCCAGCTCGGGCGCAGCCTGCTGTGGACCGTTATAGCTGGAAGAGCATAGCGAGCCCACAAGCCATGCATTCTGCCGTGCACAGCGACAGCGTCGATCTGTCAGGCGCAAGCCCTCTCACCAAAACCTGATCGCAGCTTCGCGCAGACTCGCCTTCGTGCGCTGCATGGCGGATCAGGAACGCCGCTCCGTGGCGGTTGTTGGTCGTGACACCAGAAAGGAGTGTATGAATGCAACGGAACACCAAGATCATGGCTCTGGCCGCGGCGTCGCTGATCGCAACGACGGCGGGTGCGTTCGCGCAAGGCTACTATCCTTATGGGAACCCCGGTTACCGATACTACGGCGGCCCACGGTACGGCGCGCAGCCGTATGCCCAGCCATACGTGATGTACAATCAGACGGAACCGGGCTGGTACGGCTTCACCGGCAGCAACCATCCAACGCCGAGTTCGACGCAGGGCGATGTTGGCCCTGAAGGGAACAATAACGGCACCCTGACCGGCCCGTACTACCGGGCGTGGTAATCACTCATATTCGAAGCCCATCGCTCCGCCTGAGCGATGGGCTTTCTCGTGTTCGTCACGTGTCGATCACTCGCAGCGCGAAAGCTCCTCACTTCACCATCGCGCCGTAGACGATGTCCTGCACATTCTCGCGATAATATTTGCGCAGCTCGCCGGGCGCTGCGGTTCCCACCACCACGACGAGGCGCTCCTTCGGATCGCAGAAGAACTGCGTGCCATAGGCGCCGTTCCAGGTGAACTCGCCGGGATTGCCCGGCACCGACGACAGCCCCTCGCTGGTGCGCACGGCGACCGCCAGCCCGAAGCCGAAGCCAGCGCGATGCGGCTCGACCGCGGCGACGTTGTTCTTGATCTCGGGCCCGAGATGGTTCGACGTCATGTGATGCACCGTCTGCGGGCTGAGGATGCGCTTGCCGTCGAGCTCGCCGCCATTGAGCAGCATCTGCCCAAAGCGGACATAATCGCCGACGGTGCCGAACGAGCAGGCGCCGCCGCAGTCAAACTTGGTCGGCGTATCGAGCAGCTTGATGGCTTGCGGCTTGCCGGTCAGCGGATCGTTGGGGAACGGCCGCGCCAGCCGCGCGCGCTGGGCATCGCTCGGGTGGAACGTCGCCTCCTTCATGCCGAGCGGCTTCCAGACATTGGCGGCCAGATAGTCGCCGAGCCGCTGACCGGAAACCTTCTCGACGACGGCGCCGAGCACGTCGATCGAGAAACCGTATTCGAACTCGGTGCCAGGCTGATGCACCAGCGGCAGCTTGGTCATGCGGTCGATGAAGGCCGCCGTGTCGCCCTCGACCGCCGGCGCGGTACCGTCGGGATAGAGCCGCGCCAGCGCGCTCGAGCTGTCGGGCCGGCCGCCATACATCAGGCCGGAGGTGTGGCGATAGAGATCGTGGATGAAGATCGGGCGCGCCTGCGGCTCCATCGTCAACGAACCGTCGGCCTGCTGCACGCCGACCTTCATGTCGGCGAATGCCGGATAATACTCGGCGACCTTCGCCTGCAGCGGCAGCCGCCCCTGCTCCATCAGCGTAAGGCCAGCGACCGCCGCCATCGGCTTGGTCATCGAGGCCAGCGCGAACACGGCATCGATCGGCATCGCCGTGCCCTTGGCCGGGTCGAGCTGGCCGTAGGCCTTGTAGTGCACGAGCTTCCCGTCACGCGCGATCGCCACCACGGCGCCGGGCACGCGCTTGGCCGCGATCTCGCGCGCGAAGAAGTCGTCGAGCCGCGCCAGCCCCTTGTCGGAGAAGCCGGTCTGGTGCGCCGAAGCTTCCGGGAGCGGCGGCGCGGCGTGGGCGATGTTGAAGGCAAGACTCGTGGCGGCGGCAGCCGCAGCAATGACGATCTTTCGCATTGTTTCCTCACCGGGGGACCGCGGGCGATTGTTATGCGATTTGCTGCCCGCTTCGGCAGCAATAGATCACGCCGACAAAGGCGACAAGGCGTGGCGGCGCGCGGCGGTGCCGCCGGTGCGCATGTCTCCTGCGAAGAACGGCTCGACCTCGTGCTCGAACGTCTTCAGCGCGGCGCCGATCGCCTGGTGCATGTCGAGATATTTGTAGGAGCCGAGGCGGCCGCCGAAGATGACGTTCGGATGCGCCGCCGTCATGGCGTGATAGGACGCGAGCATGGCGCGGTCGGCGGCGGTGTTGATCGGATAATACGGCTCATCGTTGCGGCCGGCGAAGCGGGAATATTCCCGATAGATCGTGGTCCGCGGGCCCAAATGCGCGCGTTCCGGATGCAGATGCCTGAACTCGTGGATCCGGGTGAACGGCACCTCGGCATCGGCGTAGTTGATGACGGCGGCGCCCTGGAAATCGGCGACATCGTGCACCTCGCGCGCGAAGTCGACGGTGCGCCAGCCCAGATGGCCGCAAGCATAGCCGAAGAAGCGGTCGATCGGCCCGGTGTAGATCACGAGCTGGCCCGGGTTGATGCGGTCAGCGACGTCGAAATAGTCGACACCGAGCTCGACCGCGACCTTGGGATGATCGAGCATCCGGCGGAAGATCGCGGTATAGCCATCGACCGGCATGCCCTCGTAGCGATCGGCGAAGTAGCGATCGTCGAAGGTGAAACGAACCGGCAGGCGGCCGATGATGTCGGCCGACAGATCGCGCGGATCGGTCTGCCACTGCTTCTGCGTATAGCCGCGGATCAGGAGATCGTAGAGCGTGCGACCGACCGAGGCGATCGCCTTGTCCTCCAGATTGTTGATGCCGGCCGCGCCATGCGCGGCAGCCTCCGCCGCGATCACGGCGCGCGCCTCGTCCGGCGACATGATGCGGCCGAACGCGGCGCACACCGTCGCAAGGTTGATCGGCATCGAATAGACGCGGCCGTTCGCCACCGTGAAGACGCGGTGACGATAGTCGGTGAAATACGTAAAGCGCTGCAGATAGCGCCAGACCGTGTCGGAATTGGTGTGGAAGATATGGGTGCCGTAGCGATGCACCTCGACGCCGCTGTCGGAATCGACTTCCGAGTAGGCATTGCCGCCGATATGCGACCGGCGGTCGAGCACGCAGACGCTGCGGCCGAGCTTGCTCGCCACCTGCTCGGCGATCACGGCGCCGAAGAACCCCGCCCCCACCACGACGACGTCGAAGCTTTCAAGCTGCATGTGGCCCCTGCCCCGCGCGGGCCCAGGCGGCAGCCCGCCGCGACATCCCGACGGAGCTTCAACGGCGCCGTGGCCGACTTCCGGCGAAGATTTTGGTTAAGGCCACGATAATTCCGTGCCCGGAACGGCCGGCTCGGCCGTTCAACTGACAGCATGCGAGGCGGTGGATTTGTCCGCGCGCGCGGCAACAGCATCATGCGCGGGGGCCCCATGTCCGTGATCTGCGTCCTGTATTCCAGCAACACCACCTATGATTCACTGCGCGGCATCCTCGCGATGGCCGCCGCCGAGCTCGACCGGCTCGGGCACGAGGTCAAGATGCTCGACCTGCTGGCGCCGGATTTCTCGGCCCGGCTCAATGCGCTCTTGCCGCGAAAGACCGAGACGATGGCGCTCGGCTTCTCCGGCATCGGGCTCGACATCCACACCAAGGACGGCAGGCTGTTCTGGGACGTCGCCCAGATTCCTGTGTTCACCTGGTTCTGCGACCACCCCTGCTACTTCGCCAAGCGACACGGGCTCGAGAGCCGCTACACCGCGCATGGCTACGTGTTTCCCGACCATGCTGCATTCAGCCGCGATCACCTGAGCGCCAACGGCGCCGTGTTCGCGACCCATATGGGCATCCCCGACCCCGGCTTCTTCGGCGGCCTGCCGCCCGAGCAGCGCAACGGCCGGCTGATCTTCGCCAAGTCCGGCTGGAATCCGCTGGGGCTCGAGCGCGGCTGGCGCAAGACGATGCCGCCAAAGCTGTTCGCGCTGCTGTTCGACGCAATCGCGGAGGCACGCGGCAAAACCTGCGGCGCGTTTCCGAAGATCATCGTCGACGTCGCCGAGCGGCATCTGGTCTATCTGAAGCCGGGCGGCGACCTGTTCAACGTCATCCTGACCCGGCTCGACAACTACACAAGGGGCGTTCGCACCCGCGAGGTGGGCGCGGTGCTCGCCGACTATCCGGTCGATTTCATCGGCGGCGGCTGGAGCAATCTCGATGTCTCCGGACGTCCCGCCCGCGTGCTCGGCGCGATGACCTTCGATGCGATGCGCGAAGGCCTCGGCAGCTATCTCGCCGCGGTCTCGCTCAATCCAAATATCGACTTGTCGGTGCATGACCGGGTGTTCTTCGCGCTCGGCGCCGGCACCGTGCCGGTGTTCGACGCCAACCGCTTCTCGGCGGCAGAGATGCCGCATCTTGCCCGCTACAGCTTCGGCCAGGACACGACCAGCATCGCCGCCGCCGTCGAGGCCGTGCTGGCCGATCCCGCCGCGGCGCAGGCGGCAACCGCCACCACGATGAGCGAGCTCTATCCGCGCTTCTCGATGCAGCGCTCGGTACAGGACATCCACGAGATCACGATGTCGATCGCGGGCGCCGCCGGCGCCGGCCTGTTGCCCGCCGAGCCGGTGCCGGCCGGCGTCTGGACGCCGAAGCAGGCAGCCTGACCGCCGCCAGATCCATGGCCGGCTCGCGCCGGCTGCGCTACCTTGCGCCCGTCACCTCCGATCGGGTCCAGCATGAACCGCCGCGCGTTTGTTTCGGGACTGGCCGTTGCCGCGGCGCTCGCCGGTCTTGCTCCGCTGCCGGCCGCCGCCGACGGTAAGCGGGTGGCACTGGTGATCGGCAACGGCGCCTACAGGAGCGTGCCGGCGCTGACCAATCCGCCGACTGACGCCGGCGATATCGCCGCGGCGCTGAAGCGCCTCGGCTTCGCCGTCACCCTGATCAGGAACGGCAGCTTCGATGACATGCGGCGCAGCCTGATCGCGTTCGGGCGCGAGGCTGCCGGTGCCGACATGGCGGCAGTGTATTTCGCCGGCCACGGCATGGAGATCAACGGCGACAACTGGCTGATCCCGGTCGATGCCGAATTGAAACGCGACACCGATGCCGCGAATGAAGCGATCAGCCTGCAGAGCGTCATGCTACAGGTCTCGAGCACTGGAAGTCTCGGCCTCGTCATCCTCGATGCCTGCCGCAACAATCCGTTCGCGGCGAAGATGAGCCGCTCGATCGCCACTCGCGCCGCCACGACCAGCGGGCTCGGCCGCATCGAGCCGGTCGGCAACGTGCTGGTCGCCTATGCCGCGCGCGATGGCACCACGGCGCTCGATGGCGACGGCCGCAACAGCCCGTTCGCGGCCGCGCTACTCCGCAACATCGAGGCGCCGGGCGTCGAGGTGACCTTCATGTTTCGCAACGTCCGCGACGACGTGATGGAGGCGACGCGCAACGAGCAGCAGCCTTTCGTCTACGGCTCGCTGTCGCGCAAGGCGATCTATCTGGCGGCGCCGCCCGCCGAGTCAGCAGGCGCGAAACAGGCGAACATTGCGTCCGCAGCGGCCGCTCCCGCATTGCCGTCGCCGGCAACGCCAGCCGGCGCCATCGATCCCGCACTGGTCGGCACCTGGGAGATCATGGTGGCGAGCGGCCGCGGCCAGTCGCGCTGGATCTGGCAGATCATGGCCGACGGCACCTACAAATTCCACGCCGAGCCGTTCCGCTCGGCGCAAGCCCATGAAGGCACCGTCACCTTCGCCAACGGCCGCTGGACGCTGCATGCGCTGAAGGGAATGAGGAATTACAGCGACGCCGGCTCCTACGAGGTCCGCGACAGCATTGCCGTGATCACCGGCAAGCTCGGCACCGGCTATTGGAAGCGCAGCGTGGAGTGAGGCGCGCGGCGCGAGGGCAAGGTCCGCAGGCTTCGCAGACCTCATAGATCCAGTTCACCCGTCGCCGGATAGACCACCGTCCCATCGCCCTGCACGACGGCGCCTTCGGTGAGGCGGGCGGGCTCCAGCCGGCCCTCCCCCATGAGATGGACGACGTTCTCGCCGGCCGCGATCAGGTAGTCGGCGACGATGCGGCGGTGGCAGCGCCACCACACGGCTTCGGAGCACATCATCGCGCAACGCTGCCCGTGCCCCTCGTCACGCAAATGCTGCAGGCCCGCGTGAAACTGCGGCGACAGCGCGTAGTCGGCGTAGTTGTGAAAGCTCTCGTTGCTCCAGAAGCCATTGACCGAAGGCGGCACGCTTCGCGCCCTGCCGCGCAGCCCGCCGAGATCGGCCAGATGCTCATACGAGATGCCGGCGGCCTTGAGCGAACCGGGAAGCGTGTCCTTGTTGAACTGCGGATTGGTTCGCGAGCGCGGCACCGTTCTGATGTCGACGACACGGTCGATGCCGGCCGCGGTGAGGACGGCGACGAAATCCTCGAGACTGCGGTTCGAATGACCTATCGTGAAGAACGGAAGCGCCATGCCGCGCCTCTGCTACGCAGGATGGAGCGCGCTGCCCTTGTGGGCCGCGACATGATCGGTCTTGTCGCTCTTGATCTCGTATTGCGGATCGGCCTCCGAGGCGCGATGCATGTGCCCCTTGTAATCGAAATCACGCGTGTGAACCCTGATGATGGTGCCCGAGACGTGTCCGGCCTCGGAATTCCAGCTGACGTGATCGCCGACCTTGAATCTCCTGGTCATTTTTCAAGCGTCCTTCGTGCGCGGGATGCCAAGGCATTGAGCAAGGCATTGAGCTACCGCGGCAACAAAAGTTTCATCCAGGTTAAGTTCCTCGCGTACCTAATGCCGGTTGCAGGATTCACCGATACTATACCAAATCTGCGGAAGAGCCCCCGACTGTGATCTGCATCGCTCCAAGGTTGTCGCGCGATATGCTAACGAGTTTGCCGCGTAAATTGTACGTTGGCGTTTTGGTTGGGGACCGATGGCCGCTCGTAAACTGCCGCAAGGGCAGGCCCTCACGCGGGTAGCGCGTCGACGCTGGAATGAGGAACGGTCACTGCGGTGCGCCATCAGGATGGCCCGCATGGGGTACTGGGAATCACACAGTGCCACCGCGACCGATGTCTGGATATCGCCCGAATTCGCCTCGTTCTACGAGTTCAAGACCGTCGACGGCTTCATCCCCATCGCCACGGTGCGCGAGCGCTATTTGCCCGAAAGCCGGACGGTTCTGGAAGCGCATTACGCAGCCTGCTGGGCCGAGGGACAGCCTTATGCAGTGCAGACGCGGCTGCGCAGGTCCGACGGCAGCGTGCTCGACTGCGTGGTGCATGGCGAGCCGGAATTCGACGCGCGCGGTCAGGTCCGGCGCGTGTCCGGCATCGTCCGCGACGTCACCGAGGAAACCGCTGCGCTGCGCCGCCTCGCGGAGAGCGAGCAGCGGCTGGCCGATTTTGTCTCGACCGCCTCGGACTGGTGCTGGGAGAGTGACGCCGCGCACCGGCTGCTGCCCTATCCCAAATCGCTAGCCGGCAATGCCGCCTTCCAGACGGTGGCCTCGGGCGGCAAAGCGCGCTGGGAACTGGCCTATGCGCCCGAGGACGCGGAGACGATGGCGCGGCACCGGGCCGATATGGAGGCGCATCGCCCTTTTCGCGACTTCACCTACACGCTGATCGGCAAAGACGGGTCGCGCGTCAGCATCTGCACCAGCGGCAAGCCGATCTTCGCCGATGACGGCAGCTTTCTCGGCTATCGCGGCACGTCCAGCGACATCACCCAGCTCAGGGCGGCCAAGGCGTTGCTCGACCAGCGCACGCGGGCGCTGGAGGAAGCCCACCGGCTCGGCAAGATCGGCACCTGGAGCTACCGGCTGGACACCGGCCGCACGACCTGGGCGCCCGAGCTCTATCAGCTGCTCGGCTTCGACCCAGATACGTTCGCGCCGACCGATGAGACCGTCAGGCCACGTTTCCTGGGCGGCGATGCCGAGCGCTTCCGCGACGTGCAGAAACGGGTGTTGCGCAGCCGCAGGACCGAGGCCACGGACCTGCGCATCCTGCACGCCGACGGCACCGCCCGCGACCTCGCTGTCATCTGCAAGGCGGAGATCGCCCACGACGAGGTCATCGGCATCATCGGTACCGTGCAGGACGTCACCGAGCGCAAGGAGGCCGAGCGCCAGCTCGAGCAGCTCGCCTACAGCGACCCGTTGACCGGGCTCGCCAATCGCGCGCTGTTCACGCGCCAGCTCGCCGCCATGATCGAGGGTTGCGCCGTGGAAGGCCGGGGTGGCGCGCTGCTGCTGATCGATCTCGATCGCTTCAAGGAGGTCAATGATTCCCTCGGTCATGCTGCCGGCGACAAATTGCTGATCCAGGTGGCGGCGGCGCTGCGGCAGGATCTGGGGCCGCGCGCCTTCATCGCCCGGCTCGGCGGCGACGAGTTCGCCGTGCTGGCGGAGGGACGCAGCATGTCCGACGCCGCGCTGACCGGACTTGCCAACCGGCTGATCGGCAAGCTGTCGGTCCCGGTCGATCTCACCGAGGGCGAGGCCGTCGTCGGCGCCACCATCGGCATCGCCCGCCTGCCCGAGCATGGCGCGACGGCGGAGACGGCCGTGCGCAACGCGGACCTCGCGCTCTACATGGCCAAGGAGGCCGGGCGCGGCCGCGCCCAGCTGTTCGAGCCGGTCTATGCCCAGGCGGTCGATCAACGGCTCGATCTCGGCCGGCATCTGCGCCACGCCGTGGAGGCCGGCACGCTCGAGGCCCATTACCAGCCGCAGCTCGACCTGCGGACCGGCCGCGTCACCGGCTTCGAGGCGCTGCTGCGCTGGACCCATCCCGAGCGCGGGCCGATCTCGCCGGCGGAGTTCATCCCGATCGCCGAAAGCTCCGGGCTCATCGTCGACCTCGGCCTGTGGGTGCTGCGCGAGGCCTGCCGGCAGGGCCGCGCCTGGCTGGATGCCGGGCTGCCGCCGCGCACCGTCTCGGTCAACGTTTCGCCGGCACAGATCTGGAATGTGGATTTCGAGACGGCGGTCGCGGCCGCGCTGGCGGACACCGGCTTTCCGGCGGAGCTGCTCTGCCTGGAGCTGACCGAAAGCCTGTTCGTGGATCATACCGAGCAGCGGATCAGCCGCACGCTGACAGCGCTCTCCGATCTGGGCGCCCGGCTGGCGCTGGATGATTTCGGCTCGGGCTACTCCTCGCTCGGCTATCTGACGCGCCTGCCTTTCGACTGCCTGAAGGTGGACCGCGCTTTCGTGGACGGCATTTCCACCGCGCCGGAAAAGCGCAAACTGCTCGGCGGCATCATCGCGCTGTCGCACGGGCTCGGCATGACCGTGGTGGCGGAGGGCGCCGAGTTGGCAGCCGAGGTCGACGTGCTCGGCACCCTCGATTGCGACCTGGTGCAGGGCTTCGTGTTTTCCCCGCCGATCGCCGCCGACAAGGCGCCGCTGGTGGCCGCCGGCATCGAGCGCGAGGCGTACCGGATCCAGCCGAGACGGAAGAGCCTCTGAGCCGTCACCACCTCCGCAACTTCATTTGCCCGCGGCTGAATAACGTTACATCTGGCCGGAGTTCCTGCCCGCGCAATGGGTCCGGGCGCATTTCAGAAATGGATTCAGATATTTAGAGCCTGTCCCGAACCGGACGACGGCCGCGCGTTCAAATCGCCGTGTGCGCCTTGCGCGCGTCAACCAGAGGGCGCATCTCCTTTGGCGTCCGATGCCAAATCCCCTTGCATCGATCCGGAACAGGCCCACCACGATTCGATCGAACCAGACCGGGCATGAAGCGACAAAACAGCCATCAACAATGAGCTTCCTGCCGGGCTGAAACTCTCAGCAATCATAAAACGATGCGTACACAATGTTGCGACTTCGTTTGGTTAAACGTTCTAATTGCACCTCCCTATGGTTGTGCGGCTGACGAGTCGCATCTAGCTTCCGCGCCGGCCGGAATTTTCATGTGAGCTGCCCAAGCACGATTTCCCGCAACGCGGCCTGAACGCCCGCGCTGCACATGCGGCTCCGTTTCGGAGTCGCCCCACCTGGAGACGACTGCAATGTCTACCTCTGCATCCCCGAAACTCGCGGAATCGACCGCCGTCAACGAGGCCATCAAGGCGCGGATGGCGCCGAAGCAGGCAACGCAGGCCGCGCCTGTCGACATCACCGCCAATCCCGTGGCCAAGATCGTCTTCAATCCCGAGGTCACGCCGGAGGAGCGCAGCCGCCAGATCGGCGCTCTGCTCTCGCCGGACCTTGCCGAAGAGTGCAAGGCTTCGGTCAAGCAGCTCGAGGCCTACAAGGAATACCTGGCGCAGCAACGCACGCTGATGCAACGCAAGCTGATCGAGCTGTCGTCGACGTCTGTCTTCGCCAAGATGAAGCAGACCTTCGCGGACATGAACAAGGGCGTGCTCGACTTCCGCGAGATGATCCGGCCGCTGGTCGACAATCTCGATGCGCTCTACACGCTGCGCACCGCCGGCGACAATGTCGTGCTGGATACCTTCGCGGAGATCGAGGAGGATCGCAAGCGCGAGGCCGATTGGGACCGCCGTACCTCGGAGGTCGAATCCCAGGCGCGGCAGGCGACCTCCGACAAGGAGATGCTCGAGCGCGACATCGCCAAACTGAAGACGCAGACCGGCTTGTTCGGCGGCATCAAGAAATCCGCGCAGGCCGAAATCGCCGCCAAGGAGCTCCTGATCGCCAAGCTGATCGAAGCTCTGAAGACCTATCGCGACAAGGCGCAGGCGATCATCACGGAAAAGGCCGAGCACGACGCCAAGCAGGGCAAGTTCAAGGCCGAGAAGGAGCAGGTCCGCAAGATGCTCGACATCTCCGGCCCCGAGCACGTCAAGCGCGTCGAGGGCATCATCAAGGCCGCGCTCGACTACATCGACAAGTCGCAGGTCACGGTCTCGGAGCTGCGCGACGAGCTCGGCGGGATCGAGGGGCAGGCCGACAAGCTGGTCAAGATCAACTCGCAGATGATCACGGTGGTCGCGATCCTCGACAAGGGCATCGACCTCGCCTCCGCGGCGAACAAGGAGAAGGTGCAGGCGCTGTCGACCGCGCGCGAGGGCGAGGATACCCTTGCCCGCCTCGAGCGCGAGCGGAAGAAGAACGATTTCGAGCGCCACGTCACCGCGCTGCTGGACAGCGGGCGCGGCACCAAGAAGACCGTGGCCGATCTCGAAAAGGACGCGGTCGACGCCAACACGTTCCACGACGCCCTCGGCAAGCAGAACGTCAATTTGCGCGAGCTCTCCAGCGACGGCATCGCCAGCGTCGCCACCAGCCTGAACACCACCATCCAGGCGCTCAACAACTCGGCGCTCAACGAGGCCTCGGAGAGCGTGCGGGATTCGATGCGGGCGATGAATGCGGTGACCGACGACGTCGCCAACAAGGAGGTGATCCGTCAGGCGCTGCAGGTCGACGAGGCCTCCAAGCGGATCATGGAGAAGGTCGAGTCGATGTCGAACATCGCCGAATCGCTGCAGGCCGCCAACAAGCTGCGCGAAGACGGGCTCTCCAACATCCAGAGCCGGCTCGGCGAGCTCAGCGACGTCACCGCCACGGTGCGCGCGCGATTGCAGGAGAGCATCGGCATGGACGCCAAGGAACCCGGCGCGTCGGCGGCTGCGGCGGCGCCGAAGCCGGTCGACGACAAGGAGATCACGTTCGGGCAGATCTGAGCTTATTTCCTGGACCGGCATTGCCGGCCCGGGCCTTCCCAGCAAGCAGCCTGACCGATGGACATCCCCATGGCCGACAACTTTCTGATCACCGGCAGCGACATGCTCGCCAACCGGAAGAACTTCAAGCTGGTTGGCCGCGCGGAGAAATTCGAGGAACTGTGCACCATCCTGACGCGGATGGAAGCCAACAGCGTGATCGTCTCCGGCCCGAGCGGCGTCGGCATCACCACGCTGGCGCTGGCGCTGCAGGCCCGCAAGGCCGACGCCGACGCGCCGTTCGACATCGTCAACAAGCGGCTGTTCTGGCTCGACACCGACGGCCTGTTCGGGCTCGGCGACAACGACGCCATCGTCAAGCAGTTCAAGGCGATCTTCGCCATCCTGAACCGCACCCCCGACAGTGTCCTGATCGTCGAGGATACGCTCGATCTGATCGACGCGCTGCGCAACAGCGGGCTGATGCACATCGTCAACGCGTTGACGGCGATGGTGAAGGCGAAGAAGACGCAGGTCTTCCTCGAGGTGCGCGAGGCCGACCTGACCCAGGTCCTCAAGTGCCATTCCGATTTCCGCGATCATTTCACGCTGATGGATCTGACCGAGCCGGCCGGCGCCGAGCTCGAGGAGATCGCGCTGCACGGCGCGAAAGATCTCGAGGAAAGCTACGAGGTCAGGATCGATCCGGCGGCGGTCAAGGCCGCCATCGACATGACGAGCAAGTATCGATCGCTCGACACCGGGCTCACCGCGGCGCAGCCCGCACGCACCCGCACCCTGCTCGATCGCGGCATGGCGCGCTACCTGCTGCGGGCGCATTCGACGCCGCCGCTGCTCGCGGAACTGGAGGCGGAGCTGGCGCGTCTCACCGCCAGCGGAGCCCCGCCGGGCAGCGAGGCGAAAGCCGCCGCCGTGCGCGCCGCGATCGCGCGCCACAAGGCCGAGTTCGCCGAATACCAGGCCAGGATCAAGGGCTACTACGCGGCGCAACGCGAGGGCGAGAAGTCGATCGCGCATATGGAGGCGCAACTGCGCACCCTCGAGGACGAGGAGAAGAAGCGGCACCTCGACGAGCCCGCCGGCAAGGCCTCCGCCGGCGATGCCGACTTCGACCTGATCGCCAGGGCGTCCGGCTATGCGACGCCCGAGATTCTCCAGCTGCGCAGCGAGATCGCGCGGACCCAGGCGGCCGTCGACGAAAACCGGGTGAGGTACAAGGTCGTCACCAAGGAGATCAACGACCGGCTGCTGTTCACCGCCGACATGGTGATCGACGAGTTCTCGCTGATCTCCGGCATCGATGCCTCAAAGCTCAAGCAGAACGACGCCGTCAAGCTGCTCAACCTGCACGGCTCGCTGAAGCGGCGCGTGTTCGGTCAGGACGACGTGCTCGACCACGTCGATCGAGCGGTCAAGGTCTGGCGGCGGGGGCGGCGCACCGACCGGCCGCTGCCGTTCCTGTTCTGCGGCGCCAGCGGCGTCGGCAAGACCGAGGTCGCCAAGGGATTGGCGGAAGCGCTGTTCGACACCGACAAGGCGTTGAACCGCTACGACATGGGCGAGTTCATGGAGAAGAACGACGTCACCAAGCTGATCGGCGCGCCTCCGGGCTATGACGGCTTCGCGGCCGGCGGCGAGATGACCAATTCGGTGCGGGCCAATCCGTATCAGGTCATGCTGTGGGACGAGATCGAGAAGGCTCACCCCGACATCTTCAACATCTGCCTCAACATCCTCGACGATGGACGTTGCCGCGACAATCTGGGCCGCAAGGTCGAGTTCGGTGACGTGGTGATGCCGATGACCACCAATATCGGCGCGGATCATGCGCTGCGGGTCGGCACCGGTCCCGGCGATCTGAGCCAGGAAGAGGCCTATGAACTCACCATCCGCGACCTGAAGAAGGCGTTCCGGACCGAATTCCTGAACCGCTTCGAGGGGCGCGAGAACATCATCCTGTTCCACAAGCTCAACATGGACACGATCGAGAAGATCGTGTTCCGCGAAATCTCGCGCATCAACGCCTTCTACGCGGCGCAATCGATCGAGGTGCGCTTCCCGGAGGCCGAGCTGCGCGAATTCTGCGACAAGACCTATTCGCCCGAGATCGGCGCCCGCGGCCTGCCGGGGCGGATCAAACGCATCGAGGCCATGATCGTCGACAAGACGATGGCGGACCCCGCCTTCACCGGCACGCTCGACATCGGCTTCGATGCGACGAGCCGCAATTTCACGTCGAGCTGGATCCCCCATGACCGAAAAGCCGCATGACGACGCCAACGCGTTGCTGGACGGCATCGACAAGACGCTGTCCGACTTCAAGACCAAGGCCTATGAGGCCAAGAAGTCCTACGACCAGTCCGAGCTCGGGCGCGCCCATCGCGACCTGACCATGCTCGGCCGGTTCTGGTCGCAGTTCGTCCGCTCCTGCGGATGGATCTACATGCAGCTGATCGCGCCGGTCACCTGGCGGATCTACCGCTTCGTGCGCTGGGCCTTCGCCGGCTACCGCGCGCTTTGGGCGCGCTGCGTCTACGCCAAGGACGCCTATGGCGATCCGGAATTCAGCAAGGCGCGCGGCGGCATCATGATCCTGGCGACGATCGCCGTCTGCTACCTCGTCTACGGCGCGTTGACGGTCGCGGCGACCCTGCCCTGGTACCTGGCGACGGTGCGGCACGACGAGCAGCTGTATCTGTCCAATTCGCAGAACCTCTCCGGGTCGCAGACCGAAGGCCTCGAGGTCCACGAGGTCTATGGTTGCGAGACGCTGCCCTGCACCGAGCAGAACACCGTGACCTTCCGGGTGCGCTCGACCTGGTTCAACGAGCTCTGGAGCATCCTCCACCACGGTTCGCTGTTCTATCCCGGCTACGTCGCCGCCGCCGTCAGCCCGGTGCTGAACCGCTGCGTCATCACCTCCTACGGTGTCCGCCGGAAATTCCTGGTGCGATCCTGGGAGCTCTATCCCGACCTCGTGCAGGTCGAATGCATGCCGACCGGGGGAGACGGAGGCAAGGACAGCAAGACGATCGATAACAAGGATTATCGGTAGGCGGCGAAACCCACTGGCCCGCAGCGCGGCAGATCACGGCACGGATTGTTCCTCTGACGTTGCGAAATCCGTCATTGGTGACGCATATGCGCGACCGGTTGGCCCATCCGAGCTACCAGCCGATCGAATTTGTAGGAGAGGAATGATGTCGAGGGGATCGAATCGTCCGTCTTCGCTTTCGCTTTGCTCAAGCTACGCCGGACACGCTTCGCCATCGTGATCCTGCGTGGCTCCGCCGCGCGTAGCCCGCACGGGCGAAGCGTGGTGCCCAGGGGCGGGATCGAACCACCGACACTGCGATTTTCAGTCGCATGCTCTACCAACTGAGCTACCTGGGCATACCCGCAGGACCGAAAAGGCCGAAGCGAGCGGGCGGTTTATAGAGAGGTCGGAGCGCTGTGTCCACCCGGCTTCGCGAAACGCTTCGCCGGGCGCAGCCCGCTCTGCGAAATTTCCCCAACTTGTTGGGAAATATTGGCTATTCCGGGTCCTCCTCGTCGTCCTCGCGGCCGGGAACGACATATCGGCCGGTCAGCCAGCGGTTCAGGTCGACGTCGCGGCAGCGCGGCGAACAGAACGGGCGGAAGGCCTGCTCGACAGGTTTGCCGCAGATCGGGCAGGCGCGCGGAGTGGCCAGGGGCGTTCGGGCTTCGTCGGTCATGGCTCGGACGTAGCTTACATCAATCGAGATGCAAGGGCGCTGAGGGCACGAGGTTCCTCGGCCTCACACCGCGACGGCGTTGAGCCAGCCGTGGCGGATCGGAAAGCCTTCGCCGCCGAGCAGGGTCACGGTCTCGTAGAGCGGCAGGCCGACGACGTTGGTGTAGGAGCCGACCATCTTGACCACGAAGGAGCCGGCGATGCCCTGCACGGCGTAGCCGCCGGCTTTGCCGCGCCATTCGCCGGAGCCGATATAGGCCTGGATGTCGTCCTCGCTGAGCCGCTTGAAGCGCACGCGGGTCTCGACCAGGCGCTGACGGAACGCCTCGCGCGGCGTCACCACGCAGATCGCGGTGTAGACGCGGTGGTTGCGGCCCGACAGCAGCCGCAGGCACTGCGCGGCCTCGTCGACCAGATTGGCCTTGGGCAGGATGCGGCGGCCCACCGCGACCACGGTGTCGGCGGAGATGATGAAGGACCCGCGCAGATCGTCGTCGAGTTGAACCGACTTCAGCGCCGCGTCCGCCTTCGCGCGCGCCAGGCGGTTGGCGCAGGCGCGCGGCAACTCGCCCCGCCGCGGGGTCTCGTCGACATCGGCCGGGCGCAGCGCGTCGGGCTCGATACCGGCCTGGTTGAGCAGGGCCAGCCGCCGCGGCGAACCGGAAGCAAGAACGAATTTGGGACGGCCTAGCATGCGGGCTTTTGGGCTGAATCGGGGGGACGGACGCGGGCGGAACCTATCGGATGGGGCATGGATGCACAACCTTGGAACCGGCCGCGAATCGCGCTCCCGCTTGGAGACAAGGCCCCATAAGCACAGCTGTTTGTCAGTCTGGCGACAAGGAGCGATTCCGCGAATCGGAACACACGCGTTCCCTCACCTCAACGACCCTCACAGGTTCGCCGCGGCCTTTGCGAAGCGGCGGCGGATCCGCATCAAGAGGCCGTCGCAGACCTCGCGATAGGCGGCGAGCTTCTGTTCGCGATTGCCGCTGGTGCCGGTGGGATCGACGGTGGGCCAGTATTCGACATCGGCGGCGAGCGTCCGGGTCAGGTCCAGCGCCTTGTGGTGCGCCTCGGGCGACAGCGTGATGATGAGGTCGAAGTTCAGCCCTTCCCAGTCCTCGAGTTCCTCGAAGGTTTGCGGCTTGTGGCCGGAAATGTCCTGGCCGAACTCGGCCATGACAGACACCGCGAACGGATCGAGCTCGCCCTTCCTGACGCCGGCGGAGCGGACATAGAGGCCCTGCGGAAACATGTGCTGCAGCAGGCTTTCGGCCATCGGCGAGCGCACGGCATTATGGGCGCATGCGAACAGCACGGCCTGCGGAGTGCGCGCGCTGGGCGCCGCCATGCGATCAGGCTTTTTTCGACCGGGGTACGCCCCCGTCAATCGCGTCGACGATCATGCGCCCCTTGTTTTGGCGCATAATCCGATCCGAAAACCGGTACCCACTTTTCGGGATCATGCGCCTTCACCCTTCCAGTGCAGCACAGTGATCAGCGTGAACAGCCGCCGCGCGGTCTCGAAGTCGACGCGCACCTTGCCCTTGAGCCGCTCCTGCAGCGTGCGCGAGCCTTCGTCATGGATGCCGCGGCGGCCCATGTCGATCGCCTCGATCTTGTCCGGTGTCGCGGTACGGATCGCCTGATAGTAGCTGTCGCAGATCATGAAGTAGTCCTTCACGACGCGGCGGAACGGCGTCAGCGACAGCAGATGCGCCACGACAGGCGCGCCGTCCTCCTTCCTGATGTCGAACATCAGCCGGTTGCCGGTGATCGCGATATGCAGCGTGTAGGGCCCGGCCTCGGCGCCCTCCGGCGCGAACAGGTTCTGCTCGACCAGATCGTAGATTGCGATCGCCCGCTCATGCTCGATGTCGGGCCCGGAACGGCCGATCGATTCCTCGTCGAGCGTCACCGCGACGATGCGATTGTTGGAATCCTCGTCGTCTGGTGGCTTGTTCATGAGAGGTTGAGGCGCAATCCGACGGAACGTGAATGGGCATCGAGACCCTCGGCCTGACCGAGCGTCATCGCGGCGGGCCCGAGCGCACGAAGCTGATCCGGCCCGCACCGCAGGATCGAGGTTCGCTTCATGAAGTCAAGCACCCCGAGGCCGGATGAGAACCGGGCCGAGCGCGCGGTGGGCAGCACGTGGTTGGAGCCGCCGACATAGTCGCCGATCGCCTCCGGGGTATGGGCCCCGAGGAAGATCGCGCCGGCGTTGCGGACCTTTTTCGACAGGCCCTCGGCGTCCGCGGTCATGATCTCCAGATGCTCGGCCGCGATCGCATTGGCGAGCTCGACCGCGTCGTCGAGCTTCGCCACCTTGATGACGGCGCCGAAATCGTCCCACGAGGCGCGCGCAATCGCCGCACGCGGCAGCGTCGCAAGCTGCGCCTCGACCGCGCGTTCGACATCGGCGGCGAGCCGCGCGCTGTCGGTGATCAGGATCGATTGCGCGCTGACGTCGTGCTCGGCCTGCGCCAGGAGATCGGCCGCGATCCAGTCGGCATTGCCGGTGTCGTCTGATATGACGAGCACCTCGGACGGGCCTGCGATCATGTCGATGCCGACCTTGCCGAACACCAGCCGCTTGGCCGCGGCGACATAGGCATTGCCGGGGCCGACGATCTTTGCCACCGGCGCGATCGACGCGGTGCCATACGCCAGCGCCGCGACCGCCTGGGCGCCGCCGACACGGTAAATCTCCGAAACGCCGCCGAGATCGGCGGCCGCGAGCACCAGCGGGTTGAGCTTGCCGTCCGGGGCCGGCACCACCATGACGACCCGCGGCACGCCGGCGACCTTGGCCGGCACCGCATTCATCAGCACCGAGGACGGATAGGCCGCGGTGCCGCCGGGTACGTAGAGCCCGACCGCATCGACCGCGCTCCAGCGCCAACCGAGCTCGACGCCTTCGGCATCGGTGAAGCGCTCGTCCTTCGGCAGCTGGCGGCGATGGAAGGTCTCGATCCGGTCGCGCGCGAATTTCAGCGCCTCGACGGTCTTGGGTTCGCAGGCCGCGACCGCCGCGTCGATCTCGGCGGCGGTGATGCGCAGGCCGGCGGCGTCGATATCGAGCCGGTCGAACTTCTTGGTCGCCTCGAGCAGCGCCGCATCGCCGCGTGCCGCCACGTCGTCGACAATGGCGCGGGTGGCGCGCTCGACGTCCGCCGAGACCTCGCGCTTGGCCGCCAGGAAGTCGCGAAAACGCTGGTCGAAATCGGCGCTCTGTCGGTCCAGGCGAACGGGCATGGCGGCTTTCTGAAGAGGACTCTGGGTCCCTGCTCAATGGCGCGGCGGATAATGGCCGTCAACCCTTGGGGATTGTCATTCCGGGATGGTCCGAAGGACCAGACCCGGAATCTCGAGATTCCGGGTTCGCTTCGCGCCCCGGAATGACGTGCCAATCAAGCCGGCGCCACCCCGAGATCATCCTCCCCGAGATCGGTCAATTCGCATTCCAGGCACTCGACATCGAGCCGCAGCGCCCCGCCATGGCCGAACATCAGCAGCGCGCTGCCGCCCGGCGGGTCGGAGGCATAGAACTCGATCCCGAGCAGTTCCAGGGCCGCTTCCGGGGTCTCCAGGTCGATATTGCGCGACTTGCATGCCAGCACCCGGTCGAACCTGAGCGCGGCGATCAGCCGGCGCGAGCAGGTGCCGCCGGACAGGGTCTGTTCCCAGTCCAGCCGGTTCAGGCCGACCACCAGACGCTTCTCGTCCTGGCGCCAGATGATGTCGGCGGCCTGGACTTGGGCGTCCTGCACATGGGCGGAGATCACCGCGAGGTCGTCGGCGTCGAGGGCGATCAGTTTCAGCGGCGCGGGTGGGGACATGACGGTGGTTATAACGCCGTGCGGCCCCGGAGGTACCAGGGCCCGCAAGGAAATCCCGCTCAAGGGAACCGGCGAGCGCGCGAGCAAATATCGAAAACAACCCCATGCAAAGGAGCTGACGCCGGCGGCGCGACCCCGATCGAACATATGCGTATTGGCACTCTTCGTCAGGTGAGCACACCGGTCAGGCTCCCTCCCCCCTTGCGGGGGAGGGTGGGGAGAGGGGTGAGCCCCGGGCGGGATGATCGACGGCGCAGTTGGTCTCGCAATCTCGGCTGCTTGATCAGAAGGGAATTTCGAGAGAGCGCGTCGTGTGGGCCCCTCTCCCTAACCCTCCCCCGCAAGGGGGGAGGGAACCCTTCCGCCGGTGGCTCCCTCACTTTGGCGCAGAGGAAAGTTGCGCTTAGTCAGCGTTCCTCGGCGAGCGCAGCGCCGGCCGCCTCAGCCCTTGATGAACGCCAGCAGATCCGCGTTGATGGTCTCGGCCTCCGTCGTCGGCATGCCGTGCGGAAAACCCTTGTAGGTCTTGAGCGTGCCGTTCTTCAGAAGCTTGGCCGAGAGCGGGCCGGAATCGGCGTAGGGCACGATCTGGTCGTCGTCGCCATGCATCACCAGCACCGGCACGTTGATCTTCTTCAGGTCCTCGGTGAAGTCGGTCTGCGAGAACGCGACGATGCCGTCGTAATGCGCTTTCGCGCCGCCCATCATGCCCTGACGCCACCAGTTCTGGATCACGGCTTCCGACGGTTTCGCGCCGGGCCGGTTGTAGCCATAGAACGGGCCGGCCGGCAGATCGCGGTAGAATTGCGAGCGGTTGGCCGCGACCTGGGCCTGCAGGCCGTCGAACACCGATTTCGGCAAGCCGCCGGGATTGGCAGGCGTCTGCACCATCAAGGGCGGCACGGCTGCGATGATCGCAGCTTTCGCCACCCGGCTCTCGCCGTGGCGGGCGATGTAGTGCACGACCTCGCCGCCGCCGGTGGAATGGCCGACATGGACGGCATTCCTGAGGTCGAGATGCGCGGTGACGGCCGCGAGGTCGTCGGCGTAATGGTCCATGTCATGGCCGTCGGCGACCTGGGCGGAGCGGCCATGGCCGCGGCGATCATGGGCGATGACACGGAAGCCGCGACCCACGAAGAACAGCATCTGCGCGTCCCAGTCGTCCGACGACAGCGGCCAGCCATGGCTGAACACGATCGGCTGACCCGAACCCCAATCCTTGTAGAAGATATCGACGCCGTCTTTGGTGGTGATGGTGGGCATTTGAATGCTCCTCTTGTTGAAACGTCATTCCGGGGCACGCGAAGCGTGAACCCGGAATCCAGAAGTTTGGATTGCGAGATTCCGGGTTCGACGCTGCGCGTCGCCCCGGAATGACAAGGAGGATCAGGCGAAATTGACCGGCCTGAAGCGGCGCCATGCGCCGATGATCATCACGACGAAGAACACCAGCACGATGCCCTGCACCGCCCCGAACACCGGACCGGACGGCGGGTTCGGCGGCACCGCCGGCGCCAGCGCCTGCAGCGCGGGTATCTTGAGGAAGCTCTGGATGACCAGCACGAAGACGTTGAGATAAAGCGAGACCATCGCGGTCACGACATAGATCGGGCGCCACGCGCCCTTGAGCTGCATCGCATAGAGCGCGATGCAGGCGATCGCGAGCAGCACCAGCGAAAGGCCGCCGATGATCTGGGACGGCAGCACCTTCTCGGTGATCAGTGGCGGGATGACGAAGCCGGTGGCGCTGGTCAGGATCGTGAAGACGAGGAAGATCGCAGTCAGTCCGGGCATCGCGCGCGAGCCGAGCAGGCCGAACATCACGATCACACCGGCGACGATCGCAATCAGGCTGATAATGACGTGCACAAGCACCAACGTCGTCATGTAGCGCACTCCCCGTTGAGAACCCGCACTACGTTACGATGCGTCTTTGAAAATTGCTACATGGTTCGATGGCAGGACGAGCGACATCTCATGAGAATTCGCCGGCGCTAATTTTGACGGTGATAGTGCGTGCGCCCATCGGATGCAGCGGCCCGTGCGCCTCGTAAGACATTGAATCAATAATAGCGCGGGATCGGCCCGTCATGCGGCGTCTTGCGCTTCGACAGGTCGAACAGCACCTCGTCGACATAGCACCAGCCCCAGCCTTCCGGCGGATCGTAGCCCTCGATCACGGGATGGCCGGTGGCGTGGAAATGCGCCGTCGCATGCCGGTTCGGCGAGTCATCGCAGCAGCCGACATGGCCGCAGGTCCGGCAGATCCGCAAATGCAGCCAGCGGCTGCCGCTCTTCAGGCACTCCTCGCAGCCGCGCGCACTCGGCGTGACGTCGTGGATGCCGGCGATATGGCTGCAGCCTTTTGACACGTTCGACCTCTTAGTTGTGCGTCTCGCTTAACCCGTCATCCCCGCGCAAAGGCTCCGCCTTTGCGCTGGAGGTGCGAGCGGAGCGAGCCTCGAATGATGCACGGCCCGGCTGGTGGCCGATTCATCCTTCGAGACGCCGCTTCGCGGCTCCTCAGGATGACGGGACTCTCTGCGTTCGCCGCATCGATTATTCCTACAGCGTCGGACTGCCCGCATCGGCAAGGTAGCCGTGCAGCGCGGCGACGACCTGCGCGCCCTCGCCGATCGCGCCGCCGACGCGCTTGACCGATCCGGAGCGGACGTCGCCGACCGCGAACACGCCGGGCACCGTGGTCTCGAGCAGCGGCACGGCGGGCGTGCCCTCGCCGTTCTGCACGCCGGTCTTGACGAAGCCGCCGCGGTCGACCTGCACCCCGCAGCCCTCGAGCCAGCCGGTGGCCGGATCGGCGCCGACAAACAAAAAGAGATTGCGGATATCCATCGTGAACTCGTCGGGTGCGAGGCGGCTGCGCCAGCGCACCCGCTCCAGCGTTTCTGCGCCTTCGAGCCCGATCACCTCGGTGTTGAACATCAATTCGATGTTCGGCGTCGCCTCGATGCGCTCGATCAGATAGCGCGACATACTGGCACCGAGCCCGCCGCCGCGGATCATCATGTTGACCCTGCGGGCATGCGCCGCGAGGTAAACCGCCGCCTGTCCCGCGGAGTTGCCGCCGCCGACCAATACGACATCCTGCTGGGCGCAGAGCCGCGCCTCGATCGGCGAGGCCCAGTACCAGACGCCGCGGCCCTCATAGCGCTCGAGATGGTCGATCGCAGGTCTGCGGTAGCGCGCGCCGCTCGCGACCACCACCGATTTGGCGCGCAGCGTGTGCCCGCATCCGGTGGCGAGCTTGAACGCACCCGACGCCTTCGAACAGTCGAGCGATTTGATGGAGACCGGGATCAGCATCTCGGCGCCGAATTTCTGCGCCTGGTTGAAGGCGCGCCCGGCCAGCGCCTGGCCGGAGATGCCGGTCGGGAATCCCAGATAGTTTTCGATCCGCGCGCTGGCGCCGGCCTGGCCGCCGAAGGCGCGGGAATCGAACACGGCAACCGACAGCCCTTCGGAGGCCGCATAGACCGCGGTGGCGAGCCCGGCCGGACCGCTGCCGACCACGGCGACATCGTAGAGCCTGTCTTCCGCGTGGCTGCCGATCATGCCGAGCGCCATCGCGAGCGCGGTCTCGGAGGGATTGCGCAGCACCGTGCCGTTGGGGCAGACCACCAGCGGCAATTCGGCGCGCGTCGGCGAATAGCGCGCGACGAGGTCGGCGGCATCGGTGTCGGCCTCGGGATCGAGCACGTGATGCGGCTGACCGTTGCGCGCCAGGAAATTCTGCAGCGGCGCCATGTTGCCGACCGACGCCGAGCCGATCAGCACCGGTCCGCCGGCGCCGCCCTGGATCAGGCTGACGCGGCGCAGGATCAGCGCCCGCATGATGCGCTCGCCGAGGTCGGCCTCGGCGACCAGCAGCGCGCGCAGCCGGTCGGGCGGCAGCAGCAATGTCTCGACGACGCCGTCGGCATGGCCGTCGACCAGCGCGGCGCGGCCGGAGAGCTGGCCGATCTCGGCGAGAAACTGGCCGGGCCCCTGGTCGATGATCGGCGTGACACGGCCGAGGCCGTCGCGCTGGGTGATCGCGACGCTGCCCGACAGCACCACGAACATGCCGGGACCGGGCGTGCCGGTCTCGAACAGCGCCTCGCCGTCCTTGTACGACCGCGGCTCGCCGAAGCGGCGCATCCGCTCGATCTCAGGCGCTGTTAGGGTCGGAAAGGTCTGTTCATGGCGCGGGAAGGCATAGGCGGTTGCGTTCAGGCGATTGATTGTCGTCTCATCGATTGCAGCCATGTCGGCGACCCGTTTCCTTTGCTCACCTTGACGTTCGTCATTCCGGGGCGTGCGAAGCACGAACCCGGAATCTCGAGGTTCCCCGGTGCGCGATTGCGCACCTGAGGTTCGCTTCGCGCCCCGGAACGACGTACCCCCATCACTTGCGCCATGCGGAAGTTCTCATTGGATCAGAACCGCGGCTTTAACCTGTCACTTTGCCCGGCTCGTTTCCGCCGGCGTCATCCGCCGAGCCGTGATCTAGCGAGCCGTCCGCCGGTTCGGAAGCCACATCCTCGCGACCGCGCGCCTGGGATTTTCGCCGCTTCAGGTTTTCGCGCAGCGCCAGCTTGAGGCGATCCTGCCGCGAATCCTTCACGCGGGCTCCGGCCTGCCCGCCGCCTCTGTCCCGATCACCCGTCATTGCTGAACTCTCGAACCGCCGACGCCTTTGCGCGCACGCCGAGCATAGACAATGGCTGCCGTCCGCGCACCCTGCCCGGTCGGCCAGTTGCGCGCGGCGACATGATTCGGCCGCAGGCGGACGGTCACATTCCCTTACGGTCGGGAACCCAATCGGGCCGAAATCGGCCGAATTGGTCGAAATCACCGACACCGAACGTGATTTCTGCCGATTTGCCCGGCAGGAGGGGCGCTGTTTCGCTTGCGCGAAAGGGAGGCCTGTGGCAAGAACCGCCCGCTTGGACGGGCCCATAGGGCCGATTCAATTTTTCCCGGGCATGCTGCCGTAGCTCAGTGGTAGAGCACTCCATTGGTAATGGAGAGGTCGACAGTTCAATCCTGTCTGGCAGCACCAGGATCTTTTCGCAAACAATGGTCGTCGTCAGCACGCGGTGCGCCGCGTGGCGTCGATCAATGCACGAGCAGCAGGCCGACGCCGCCGATCATCAGTGCGACGTAGACCACGAACACACTGCCGACCCATCTCCAATCGATCTGTGCATGTTCGGGGCTCAGGCTTTCGATGATGCCGTGCATGATGGTTTCCTTGAGAAGTCGCATGCGCGGCGTATAACCCGCACCTCAAGCACGTCATGTGACTCACTTCACACACCCAAGTTCACACACCTAAGTCGCGGAGCGGACCCAAGAGTGACCGGCCCAGAACTCAGAAAATTGCGCGACCATCTCGGCGAGGCGCTCGGCCGCAAGCTGACCGTGGCCGACATGGCGAAGCTGTGCGGGTTGCCGGCGGCCGGCGGTGCCGAAAAGCTCCGAAAGTGGGAAGTCACCGGCCCGATCCCGAAGGTCGCGGGCCTGCTGCGCGTGCTGGCGATGGCGAGCGAGCACTATCCGATCCTGGAGAAGTTCGACGTGTTCGATCGCCACGACGTTCCGGTCAAGGAGCGCGCCGCGCGCCGCGAAGCGTTCCGCGCGCAGATCCGCGACGACGTGCGCAAGCGGCTCGATTGACTGGTGTCTCGATGCGCAGACGGCGGCTTGGTTAACGGGAGAAGCGGCGCGTTAAGCCTTCCGTCATTCCCGCTTAAGCGTTCGTTAGGCACAACAAAACGTTTCACCGCAAAGGCTGCGACTTAACGCTCCAAGCCGTCTTTCGGTGAGAAATTTTATTCAAATGCGGTCTAACCCCTCGGCCATGGATGGCGCCACTCACGCTGCGCCTCATGACTTGTCCGGAGACTGCCTTATGAAGAAGTTCCTGCTCGCAACCGCAGCCGCAGCGGCTGCCCTCGCTGCCTTTGGCGCGACCGCCCACGCCGCCGACTTCAACCGCGGCTATTACCAGAAGGCGCCCGCGCCTGTTTACGCCGCTCCGCTCTACAACTGGACCGGCTTCTATCTCGGCGGCCATCTCGGCGGCGCGTTCTCGGGCAGCAACAACGCCTTCAACGGCCTCGCGCTGACCAATTCCGACGCCCGCTTCATGGGCGGCGTGCAGGCCGGCTACGACTGGCAGCTGTCGCCGATGTGGGTGATCGGCGTCGAAGGCCAGTATTCCTGGCTCGGCGGCCACCAGCTCAACGCGATCTTCCCGGGCGGCTACGTCTACAACAACAACCAGCGCGGCATCGGCTCGATCACCGGCCGCGTCGGCTACACCTGGGGCCCGGGCCTGATCTATGTGAAGGGCGGCTACGCCTATTCCGACAACAACGAAACGGTGACGCTCGGCGGCGCGCCGGTCGGCTTCGCGCTCAGCGACAACCACAGCAACGGCTGGACCATCGGCGGCGGCGCCGAATACATGTTCGCCCCGAACTGGTCGGCCAAGGTCGAGTACCAGTACTACGACTTCGGCGACAGCCGCTTCACCGCGCCGGGCGCGCTGGTACCGGTTGGCAGCTTCCACAATGACGAGCACACGGTGAAGGCGGGCCTCAACTACCGCTTCAATCTCGGCAACCTCGGCGGCCCCGCCTACGGCCGCTATTGAGAATCTTCCATCACAACCAAGAGTGGAAAGGCCGGCTCACGCCGGCCTTTTTTGCGTCCGATCGCGAGCATCGATTCCGCAGAGCGAACCATGACAACGCGGTAAGCCCTGAAAAATCCAGCAGATCGTCGCAATTTTCCCGATTTTGTTAACCCGCCGCACCGATACTCCCGCGCCGGGGAAACATCCAAGAGTAGTGGCCCGGGGGTAGTGGGCCAGGGGGATACGGGGCAATGGCGTTTCGGTTCAAGCTCGGCAAACCAAATCTCAAGCGCATCCGCCTGCCGCAGATGGGCGTCAGGGGCAGCCTGTTCGCAGCGTTCGCCGTGATCGCGGCCATGGCGCTGGTGATCAGCGCAGGCGCCGGCATCGTGCTGCATCAGCTCGGCGGCACCATGAGCGATCTCTCCGGCCGCGACATTCCACGGCTTGCCGCGAGCCTGCAACTCTCCGCGCAGAGCGCCTCGCTCGCAGCCCAGGGTCCCGGCCTGCTCGCGGTGCAGAGCGAGGACGCGCTGAACGATCGCACCAAGAAGGTGCAGGAGGTCGCGCAGCAGACCAATGCCAAGCTTGGCGAGATCATCGAACTCGGCGCCGACAAATCCGTCGTTAGCGCGCTGCAGGAAAACGTCAAGAACACCGACGAGGCGACCAAGAGCCTGATCTCGGCGGCGCGCGAGCGGCTCGAGGTCGGCGCGCTGCGCGACAAGCAGTACAACGCGCTGCGCAAGGCGCAGGGATCCTTCGTCTCCGCAGCCGGTCCCGCGATGCTCGACGCGCAGACCCGGCTCAACGCCATCCTCGCCTCGGCTGAGGTTTCCGCCGACGACGCCACCGAAGCCGCCCGCACCGTCGGCCAGATCAGCAACGTGCTGTCGATCGGCAATCTGATGGCCGCCGACATGACCGCGGCGCTGTCGGCCAATTCAAGCGAGACGCTCGATGCGATCGAGGCGGAGTTCAAGAAGGGCCGCGAACGCATCAAGTCCAACCTCGAGGACCTGCCCAACAATCCGGCGATCGTCGCCGTGCGCGACACCGCCTCGAAGCTTCTCGTGCTCGGCGAAGGCAAGACCGGCGTGTTCAAGGTCCGCCAGAAGGAGCTCGACGCGATCGATTACGGCCAGACCATCCTGGAGGAGACCCGCAAGCTCAATGTCGGGCTCGGCATCAGCGTCCAGCAGCTGGTCGACGCGGTCCAGAAGGAGACCGACGCCTCGACCTTCCAGGCGCGGCAGCAGATCGCGCTCGCGACCGCGGTCATGATCGGCCTCGGCGCGCTGACCTTGGTCGGCTCGTTCCTGTTCGTCTGGCTCTATGTCGGGCGCAACATCCTGCGCCGCATCCGCGGCCTGCAGCGCTCGATGCAGCTGTTGTCCGACGGCGACCTCGACACCGAGATCCCGCAGAGCCGCCAGCGCGACGAGATCGCCGTGATGGCCGACGCGCTGCAGGTGTTCCGCGAGAGCATGATCGAGAGCCGCGAGCTCACCGAGAACCAGAACAAGGACCGCTCCGCCAAGGCGGAGCGCGCCTCGCGCATGGAGACGCAGATCACGACGTTCGAATCGACGGTGCGCACCGCGCTCGGCAGCCTGCAGACCGCGGCGAACTCGATGCAGTCGACCGCACAGAGCATGTCGGCGACCGCCGACCAGTCGAGCGCATTGGTCAACGCGGTGGCCTCGGCCGCCGAGGAGACCTCGGTCAACGTGCAGACGGTGTCGGCCGGCACCGAGGAACTGTCGTCCTCGATCCAGGAGATCAGCCGCCAGGTGGTCACCTCGGCGGAGATCGCCCGCAAGGCGGTGGAGGAAGCCAGCGCCACCGACAGCACGATGCAGGGCCTCGCCGACAACGCCGCGCGGATCAGCGTCGTGGTCGATTTGATCCAGACCATCGCCTCGCAGACCAACCTGCTGGCGCTCAACGCCACCATCGAGGCGGCGCGCGCCGGCGAGGCCGGCCGCGGCTTTGCCGTGGTCGCCTCCGAGGTGAAGAACCTGGCGAGCCAGACCGCGAAGGCGACCGAGGAAATCCGCCAGCAGATCGTCAGCATGCAGGAGGTGACCACCACGGCGGTCTCCGCGATCCGCAACATCTCGAGCACGATCGGCGAGATCAACGACGTCACCACCGCGATCGCCGCCGCGGTCGAGGAGCAGGGCGCGGCAACCCGCGAGATCGCCCGCAACATCCAGCACGCCGCCGGCGGCACCAGCGAGGTGTCGAGCAACATCGTCGGCGTCTCGACCGCCTCGGCCGAGGCCGGCGCCGCCGCCGGCGAGGTGCTGAGCGCCTCCGACGCGCTGCGCCGCGAGGCCGACGTGCTGCGCTCGGAGATCGACGGTTTCCTGTCGAACATCCGGGCGGCGTAAACACAGCGAAATCGTAGCCCGGATGCAGCGAAGCGAAATCCGGGGTCGCTCCTTCTGAGGAGCCACGGCCCCCGGATTACGCTTCGCTCCATCCGGGCTACGGAATTCGGGCGCCTCCGCGCCCCATTCTCCGGACGGCTAGCTGATTTTCGGCTGGCGCGGCGGGCAATGTGCCGCTAAGCCCGTAGCATGGACAAGAAGACCGACAGCCTGCCCTCCTCGGCGGAGGCATTGCGATACCCCTGGGAGAACCATCCCGGCCACGACCAGGTCGTGGAGGTGGCTCCCGGCGTGCTGTGGGCGCGGCTGAAGCTGCCGTTCCGCCTCAACCACGTGAACATCTATCTGCTCGCCGACGGCGACGGCTGGACCATGGTGGATGCCGGTTTCGGCAACGAGGAATCGATCGCGGCGTGGACCACGCTGTTCGACGGACCGCTGCAGCACGTCAAGGTCACAAGGCTGATCGTGACGCATTCGCATCCCGACCATGTCGGTCTCGCCGGCTGGATCACCGAGCGCTTCAACTGCCCGCTGTTCATGTCGCAGGTGGAATACCTGCAATCGGTCTATCACCAGAACCGCGGCACCGAGGAACGGCGCAACGCGCAGCGGCTGTTCTTCCGCCGCCACGGCATGGACGAGGACCTTACCGAGAAGCTGCTCGGCCGCGGCCAGGACTATCTGAAACGGGTATCGGTGCTGCCGCCGTCCTATCACCGCCTCACCCATGGCGACGAGGTCGTGATCGGCACGAGGCGCTTCAAGGTGATCACCGGCGGCGGACACGCGCTCGACCAGGTGATGCTGTATTGCGCCGCCGACAAGCTGTTCCTGTCCGCCGACCAGGTGCTGAGCAAGATCTCGCCCAATGTCAGCGTCTGGGCGGTCGAACCCGAGCAGAACTCGCTCGGCGAATACCTGGCCTCGCTGGCCAGCCTGACCACCACCTTGCCCTATGACGTGATGGTGCTGCCCGGCCATGGCGTGCCGTTCTACGGGCTGAAGACCCGGATCAAGCAGCTCGCCGACCACCATGAGGAGCGCTGCCGGCTGATCGCCGAGGCCTGCCGGCAGGTGCCGCAGACCTCCAAGGAACTGGTGCCGGTGGTGTTCCACAAGCACGTGCTGGACGAGCACCAGATGGGGTTTGCCGCCGGCGAGCTGGTCGCCCACGTCAATTACATGCTGGTCGAGGGCCGCCTGACGGCCCAGATGCACGACGACGGCATGCTGCGCTTTAAGACGACCTGAACCAGGCCGCGGGCGGCCCGCCCCCGGCGATTTGAGCAAAATCAAACCAAATAACGCCTGCTAGGGCAATTTGCCCAACTGCGGCGCATGCCCAGTTGTGAGCCAATGCATGGACATTAGAGCTGGAAAAGCTCTAAGAAGTAGCAGCTATTCCGGTCGGGTTCCGCTTTCTGGGTTTGCCGATGAATTACAGCCAGTTTTTCAATTCCGCCCTCAATCGCCTGCATGACGAGCGGCGCTACCGGGTTTTCGCCGACCTCGAGCGGATCGCGGGACGCTTCCCGCACGCGACCTGGCATTCGCCGAAGGGCAGCCGCAACGTCGTGATCTGGTGCTCCAACGACTATCTCGGTATGGGCCAGCACCCCAAGGTGGTCGGCGCCATGGTCGAGACCGCGACCCGGGTCGGCACTGGCGCCGGCGGCACCCGCAACATTGCGGGCACCCATCACCCGCTGGTGCAGCTTGAGGGCGAGCTCGCCGATCTGCACGGCAAGGAAGCCTCGCTGCTGTTCACCTCGGGCTATGTCTCGAACCAGACCGGCATCTCGACGCTCGCAAAGCTTATTCCGAACTGCCTGATCCTGTCGGACGCGCTGAACCACAATTCCATGATCGAGGGCGTGCGCCAGGCCGGCTGCGAACGCCAGATCTTCCGCCACAACGACGTCGCGCATCTCGAGGAGCTCCTGATCGCCGCCGGCCCCGACCGGCCGAAGCTGATCGTCTGCGAGAGCCTCTATTCGATGGACGGCGACGTCGCGCCGCTCGGCAAGATCTGCGATCTCGCCGAGACATACGGCGCCATGACCTATGTCGACGAAGTGCATGCGGTCGGCATGTACGGCCCGCGCGGCGGCGGCATTGCCGAGCGCGACGGCGTGATGCACCGGGTCGATATCGTCGAGGGCACGCTCGCCAAGGCGTTCGGCTGCCTCGGCGGCTACATCGCCGGCAAGGCCGAGGTCATCGATGCCGTGCGTTCCTATGCGCCGGGCTTCATCTTCACGACCGCGCTGCCGCCGGCGATCTGCTCGGCCGCGACCGCCGCGATCCGCCATCTCAAGACCTCGAACTGGGAGCGCGAGCGCCACCAGGACCGCGCCGCCCGGACCAAGGCGATCCTGACCGCCGCCGGCCTGCCTGTCATGTCGAGCGACACCCATATCGTGCCGCTGTTCGTCGGCGACCCCGAGAAGTGCAAGCGGGCCTCCGACATGCTGCTCGAGGACCACGGCATCTACATCCAGCCGATCAACTATCCGACGGTCGCCAAGGGCACCGAGCGGCTGCGCATCACGCCCTCGCCCTACCATGACGACGGCCTGATCGACGCGCTCGCCGAGGCCCTGCTCCAGGTCTGGGACCGGCTCGGCCTGCCGCTGCACCAGAAGCCGCTGGCCGCCGAGTAACCCTATCTGCTCCTGCCTGCGAATTTGGGCCGGCCGTGCATCGCGCGGCCGGCCCTTTGCGTTATAATCCTGAGACCCGGCCCTCCCAGCGGCCGGCACAGGAGATAAGCAGCAATGCTGCACGACTGGGGCGTCATCGCCACGGCGTTCGCCTACATCGGATTGTTGTTCTTCATTGCCAGCCGCGGCGACCGGATGTCGGCGGGCGAGCGCGGCCGCGCCAGCCACTGGATCTATCCGCTGTCGCTCGCGATCTACTGCACCTCCTGGACCTTCTTCGGCTCGGTCGGCTTCGCCACCCGCACCAGCGTCGACTTCCTGGCGATCTATGTCGGCCCGATCGTGATGATCGGGCTGTGCACGCCGCTGCTCCGCCGCGTCATCGCGCTCGCCAAGTCGCAGAACATCACCTCGATCGCCGACTTCATCGCCGCCCGCTACGGCAAGAGCCAGGCGGTCGCCGCGACGGTGGCGCTGATCGCGATCATCGGCTCGGTGCCCTACATCGCGCTGCAGCTGAAAGCGATGGCCTCATCGCTGGAAACCATCCTGAGCGAGGACCAGGCGTTCTCGAAAATCCCCGTGATCGGCGACATCGCACTGATGGTGACGCTGGCGATGGCGGTGTTCGCGGTGCTGTTCGGCACCCGCCACACCGACGCGACCGAGCACCAGCACGGGCTGATCCTGGCGATCGCAGCCGAATCCATCGTCAAGCTGGTCGCCTTCATCGCCGCCGGCGCCTTCGTCACCTTCTGGATGTTCTCCCCGGTCGAGCTTTACGAGCGCGCCCTGAAGACGCCGGAAGCGGTGCGTGCGATCGAATATGTGCCGTCGATCGGCAACTTCCTGATCATGACGCTGCTGTCGTTCTGCGCGGTCATGCTGCTGCCGCGCCAGTTCCATGTCAGCGTGGTCGAGAATTCGACCGGCGCGGAGGTCACAAGGGCGCGCTGGCTGTTCCCGCTCTACCTCATCGCCATCAACGTGTTCGTGATCCCGATCGCGATCGCAGGCCTCGTGATCTTCCCGTTCGGCGCCGTCGATGCCGACATGTTCGTGCTGGCGCTGCCGATCGAAGGCAATTCGCAATTGCTCAGCCTTGCGGTGTTCGTCGGCGGCCTGTCGGCGGCGACCGCGATGGTGATCGTCGAATGCGTCGCGCTCTCGATCATGGTTTCCAACGACATCGTGCTGCCGCTGGTGCTGCCGCGCAGCGACGACGCCCGCATCGGCCAGAAGGATTTTGGCGATTTCCTCCTGAAGGCGCGCCGCTTCTCGATCTTCGCCATCATGGTGATGGCGTATTTCTACTATCGCGCGCTCGGCAACACCCAGCTGGTCGCGATCGGCCTGTTGTCCTTTGCCGCGATCACCCAGCTCGCGCCGGCCTTCTTCGGCGGCCTGTTCTGGCGCAGGGCCACCGCACGCGGCGCGATGGCGGGCATGCTGGTCGGCTTCGCGATGTGGCTCTACACGCTGTTCATCCCGAGCTTCCTGGAGAACTCGACCGCCGGCCTGATGCTGCTGCAACACGGGCCGTTCGGGATCGAAGCGCTGCGGCCGCAGGCGCTGTTCGGCGCCGATTTGCCGCCGCTGCTGCACGGCGTGCTGTGGAGCCTTGCCCTCAACATCCTCACCTACGTGCTGTTCTCGCTGGCGCGCGCGCCGTCCTCGATCGAGCTGTTGCAGGCCGACGTGTTCGTGCCCAATGCGCTGGCCCCGATCGCGCCGAGCTTCCGGCGCTGGCGCACCACGGTCACGGTGCAGGACATCGAGAGCACGGTGACGCAATATCTCGGCCCCGACCGCACCCGCGCGGCGTTCGCCGCGTTCGCCGTCGACCGCAACGTCGTGCTGCTGGCGTCGGCGCCGGCCGATTTCGAGCTGCTGCAGCACGCCGAGCGGCTGATCGCCTCCTCGATCGGGGCGGCGTCCTCGCGCCTCGTGATGTCGCTGCTGCTGCAGCGGCGGACGGTGTCGGCCAAGGCCGCGCTGAAGCTGCTCGACGATTCCCACGCGGCGCTGCATTTCAACCGCGAGATCTTGCAGACCGCGCTCAATCACGTGCGCCAGGGCATCGCAGTCTTCGACGCCGATCTGCAGCTGATCTGCTCCAACCGCCAGTTCTCCGAATTGCTCGGGCTGCCGCCGCACCTGGTGCAGCTCGGCATACCCTTGCCCGAGATCCTCGAATTCATGGGCGCGATCAATCCGCCGCCGGCCGGCGACGACGATAACCTGCTGCAATCGCGGCTGCGCGCCTACACCACCGAGGGCGAGCCCTATCTGGAACGCTTCACCGACCGCCATTTGGTGATCGAGGTCCGCGCCAACCGCATGCCGGGCGGCGGGCTCGTCATCACCTTCTCCGACGTCACGCCGAGCTTCGAGGCCGCCGAGGCGCTGGAACGCGCCAATGCGACGCTGGAAAAGCGGGTGCGCGACCGCACCGAGGAACTGACGCGGCTGAACTCGGAGCTCGCGCTCGCCAAGGGCATCGCCGAGGACGCCAATGCCTCGAAGACGCGCTTCCTCGCTGCCGCCAGCCACGACATCCTGCAACCGCTCAACGCGGCGCGGCTCTATGTCACGAGCCTGGTCGAACGCCAGAACGGCGGCGAGGATTCGCGCCTCGTCGAGAACATCGACGACTCGCTCGAAGCGATCGAGGACATCCTCGGTGCGCTGCTCGACATTTCGAGGCTCGATGCCGGCGCCATGACGCCGGCGATCACGAGCTTCCGGATGGCCGATCTGATGCGCTCGCTGGAGATCGAGTTCATGCCGATCGCCCGCGACAAGGGCCTCGATCTGCGCTTCGTGGCCTGCTCGCTGCCGGTCGAATCCGATCGCTCGCTGCTGCGCCGGCTGCTGCAGAACTTCATCTCCAACGCGATCAAATATACCCCGCGCGGCCGCGTGCTGATCGGCTGCCGCCGCCGCGGCGACGCGCTCCAGATCAGCATCTTCGACACCGGCGTCGGCATCCCCGTGCAGAAGCGCGGCGAGATCTTCAAGGAGTTCCACCGCCTCGAACAGGGCGCCCGGATCGCCCGCGGCCTCGGCCTTGGATTATCGATCGTCGAGCGGCTGGCACGCGTGCTCAATCACCGCATCGCGATCTCGGCCAATGTCAGCGGCGGCTCGGCGTTCTCGGTCACCGTGCCGGTCGCGACCGCGGTCAACCATACCGCGGCCGTCACCAGCGCCACGCCGCTGTCGAAGACGCCGATGAGCGGCTCGCTGATCGTCTGTATCGAGAACGACCCCGCCATTCTCGACGGTATGAAGACGCTATTGACGGCGTGGGACGCCGAGGTGATCGCGGTGCTCGATGCCGACGGCGCGATCAGCGCGATCGAGACCGCCGGCGGCCGCGTCACCGGCGTCCTGGTCGACTATCATCTCGATCGCGGCACCGGCGTCGCCGCGATCCGCGAGATCCGCCGCCGCTTCGGTGACGGCATCCCGGCGATCCTGATCACCGCCGACCGCAGCCCCGCGGTGCGCGCCGCCGCGCGCGAGGAAAACATCGCGGTGCTCAACAAGCCGGTCAAACCCGCCTCGCTGCGCGCTTTGCTCGGACAATGGCGCACCCAGCAGATGGTGGCGGCGGAGTAGGATAGTAACGAAAATCGTAGGATGGGTGGAGCGCACCGATACCGATCCTTCTCACCGCGCATTCCGATCCTTCCCGTCACCCTGAGGAGCGCGTAGCGCGTCTCGAAGGGTCGACGGGCCACCGGCCGGGCCGTTCATCCTTCGAGACGCCGCTTCGCGGCTCCTCAGGATGACGGGACAGAGAAAGGTAACGGCCTTACGTCGACGGCGTGCCCTGGCGCCATTGGCCGCCGGCGATCTTGGCGGCGGCGATCACGGCTTGGGTTCGGCTTTCGACGCCGAGCTTCTGCAAAATGGCCGAGACATGGGCCTTGATGGTCGCTTCGGAGACGCCGAGCTCGTAGGCGATCTGCTTGTTCAGCAGCCCCTCGGACAGCATCATCAGCACCCGCACCTGCTGCGGGGTCAGCGTGACCAGGCGGTCGCGCAGCCGCGTCATGTCGGGATCGCCGGCGGCCGACAGATCGGTGTCCGGCGGAACCCAGACGTCGCCCTCCATCACCTTCATGATGGCATCCCGCAGCGTCTCGACGCCGAAGCGCTTGGGGATGAAACCGGAGGCGCCGAAGTCGAGCGAACGGCGGATGGTTCCGGCATCGTCGCTGGCGGAGACGATGACCACCGGAATGGCCGGATACTGCGCCCGCAGGTAGATCAGGCCGGAAAAGCCGCTGATCCCCGGCATGCTCAGGTCGAGCAGGATCAGGTCGACCTCGGAGTCCCGCTCCAGGAGCGCAGTCAGGTCCTCGAACGATCCGGCCTCGCTGATCGTGGCCGAACTCACGACGCTCGACACCGCCTGACGCAACGCATCGCGGAACAGCGGATGGTCGTCGGCGATGACAAGATGAGTATTGGCAGCAGCAGTCATCTCAGTCCCACAAGCGGGCAAGCCCGCGCCGTTCGGTTGTCGCCCGCGCGGCAGTATCACGCAAGGGCCCGAAAATGCCAGATGCCAACGCAGTTAACCGGCCGAGCTTGTGCGCCGCAATAGACGCACGCCGGCCGTTCCATCCAGCTCTCGCCTCCAAAGATAAGTTCAAGCGTGTAAAAGCCAAAAGTCTTATTGGGGCAGGTTTCACTGCGATGTTACCTTTTAACTCAAGCTTGGGGCCTATTCGGGCCTGACCCGGCAGACGGGAGCGAGCATGGCAGCAATAATTCGGGGGGAGCAATCCAGATGTCCACAATGACTGCAACTTCGGCGCGGCCCGCCGGCATGACGAAGGATGAGCGGTTCGTCATCCTCGCGTCGTCGCTCGGCACCGTGTTCGAGTGGTACGACTTCTATCTCTACGGCTCACTGGCCGGGATCATCGGCGCGCAATTCTTCTCCGACTATCCGCCGGCGACCCGCGACATCTTCGCGTTGCTGGCGTTCGCCGCGGGCTTCCTGGTCCGCCCGTTCGGCGCGATCGTGTTCGGCCGCGTCGGCGACATCGTCGGCCGCAAATACACCTTCCTCGTCACCATCCTGATCATGGGCCTGTCGACCTTCATCGTCGGCCTCTTGCCCAGCGCCAAGTCCATCGGCATCGTGGCGCCGATCATCCTGATCTCGCTGCGCCTGCTGCAGGGCCTCGCGCTCGGCGGCGAGTATGGTGGCGCCGCGACCTACGTCGCCGAACACGCACCGAACGGCAAGCGCGGCTACTACACCTCGTTCATCCAGACCACGGCCACGCTCGGCCTGTTCCTGTCGCTGCTGGTGATCCTGTTCACCCGTTCGATCACGGGCGAAAAGGACTTCGCCGATTGGGGCTGGCGCGTTCCGTTCCTGGTGTCGGTGCTGCTGCTCGGCATCTCGGTCTGGATCCGGCTGCGACTGAATGAATCGCCGGTGTTCCAGCGCATGAAGGACGAGGGCAAGAGCTCCAAGGCGCCGCTGACCGAGGCCTTCGCCAATTGGTCCAACGCCAAGATCGTGATCCTGGCGCTGCTCGGCGGCACCATGGGTCAGGGCGTGGTCTGGTACACCGGCCAGTTCTACGCGCTGTTCTTCCTGCAATCGATCCTCAAGGTCGACGGCTACACCGCCAACTTGCTGATCGCCTGGTCGCTGCTGTTCGGCACCGGCTTCTTCATCGTGTTCGGGGCCCTGTCGGACCGGATCGGCCGCAAGCCGATCATCCTGGCGGGCTGTGCGATCGCGGCGCTGACCTTCATCCCGATCTTCAAGATGATCTCCTCCAACGCCAACCCGGCGCTGGAGAAGGCGATCGAATCGACCAAGGTCGAGGTGGTCGCCGACCCCGTGGGCTGCGGCGACCTGTTCAACCCGGTCGGCACCCGCGTCTTCACTGCGCCCTGCGACACCGCCCGCGCCTTCCTCGCCCAGTCGTCGGTCAAGTACTCGACGACCTACGGCGCGGCCGGCTCCGGCGTGAAGGTCATGGTCAACGGCAAGGAAGTCCCGTACGCCAACGCCAAGGACGGCAACCCGGCGATCACGGCCGCGGTGGCCGCCGCCGGCTATCCGAAGGCCGGCGACGCCGGCATCGTCAAGATGGCGCACCCGTTCGACATCTTCCGTCCGCAGGTCGCCGCCGTGATCGGATTGCTGTTCATCCTGGTGATCTTCGTGACCATGGTGTACGGACCGATCGCCGCGATGCTGGTCGAGTTGTTCCCGACCAAGATCCGCTACACGTCGATGTCGCTGCCCTACCATATCGGCAACGGCTGGTTCGGCGGATTGCTGCCAGCGACCGCGTTCGCGATCGTCGCCTCGACCGGCGATATCTATGCCGGCCTCTGGTATCCGATCATCTTCGCGGCGATCACCGCGGTGGTCGGCGCGATCTTCCTGCCCGAGACCAAGGACGTCGACATCAGCAAGACCTGACAGCCGACACGATCCTTTCGATGAACCGGCCGCGGAGCGATCCGCGGCCGGTTTCTTTTCAGGTGTACTCCGCGGTCAGGCTCTGATCACACCGATGAATTGCAGCACGATCTCGCGCCGGTGCGCCTGGGCGCGATGCTCGATCAGATAGATGCCCTGCCAGGTGCCGAGCGCCATCTCGCCATCGAGCACGGGGACCTGCAGCGAGGTCGCCGTCAGCATGGTCTTGATATGCGCCGGCATGTCATCGGGCCCTTCGGTGTCGTGACGCCAGCCGCCGTCTTCCGGCGCGGCGCGATCGAGCGCCGTCATCAAATCGGCCAGCACGGTCGGATCGGCATTCTCCTGGATCGTCAGCGACGCCGAGGTGTGACGGATGAACAGCGTCACCGCGCCCTCGCCGGCGCGCACCTCGCGCAGGAACTTGGCGACCTCGCGCGTGATGTCGGTGAAGCCGGCGCGCGAGGTTTCGACCGTCAGGCGCGACGACACGATGCTGGTTGCCGCGATGGAAGATGGCGCCGAGCGCGTGATGGTTTTCGGTGAGGTCATTTGAACTCTTTCAACCTGTCGTCCCGGCGAACGCCGGGACCCATAACCACCCACATCCATTGGTTAGGCGACACATCAACTCCGAGTCTTCGAACTTGAGGGGCCGCGGCGTATGGGTCCCGGCCTTCGCCGGGACGACGCTGTGGTAACAGTGTCAGCACAACATCAAATCTTGCCGCCGTTGACGTCGCGCTGCACGCGGTTGGCCATCTCGATCAGCCGCCGCCAGGCCCGCTCGACGAACGACATCATGCGATCCATGTCGCGGTCGCTCGGCAGCGGGATCTCGATCTTGCGCTCGCCCTCCGCAACCTTGGGCTCCGGCTTCTTCAGCTGATCCGATTTCGGCAACGCCTCGTCGGTCTTGGCCGATGGTGCGCGCGCGGCAAGCTCGCCTTTCAATCTGTCATTGTCGGCCTGCAGGCGCCCGATCTCGGCGTCGAGTGCCGCGCGCTCGTCCGGCACCATGTAGCAGGCCCAGCCGGCGCTGGAATTGGTGCAGGTCGACACCGCGCCGGTGCGGGTGTCGAGGCGCAGGAAGCCATCGCCGGCCGGCGACAGCGCGTAGCGGCCGTTCTCGGTATCGGGCGCGGCTTGCGCCAATGCCGCACCGCTCGAGATCAGGATGGCAGCAATTGCGATGGACAATTTCCAGGACGACATCTTCGACGACGACATCGCGATGGGCATGGGCTTGCTCCGCCTCAACCTGATTCCGGCCCCTCAACCACAGAGCTATAGGGCTTGCGGCCTGACTTCAACGCGTCCTCGAGCAATTCGATCCGGTCCTGGCCCCAGAACACCTCACCATCGAGCACATATCCGGGCGAACCGAACACGCCGGCGTCCAACGCATTCTGCCGGTTCTGCTCATAGGCCGCGCTGATCGCATCACTGCCCGAGCGCTCCATCAGCTGCCGGCCGGGCAGACCTGCATCGTCGGCGAGCTTCACCAGCGTTGCGGGGTCGGCAAGGTTGAGCTCAAGCTCCCAGACCGCCGGATAGGCACGTTGCAGAAACGGCTCGGGGTCGAGCCCGGCTTCGAGCATCGCGATCACGACGCCGTCGGCAAGGCGTCCGTTGAACGGCCAGTTGGCCGGTTGCAGGTGAAAATTCAGCCCACGCTTGTCGCGCCAGCGCTGCAGCTCGATCAGCCGATAGCGCTGCCGTACCGGATGGCGCTTGGCGAGCGGCAGCCCGCCGGTCTCCGAGAACAGATCGACGAGCAGCACGGGCCGGTAATTTACCTTGAGATCGTAAATGCTTACGAGCCGAGTGAAGGGCTTGTGGCCGATATAGGCCCAGGGCGATTGCAGCGAGAAGTAGTAGTCGATTTGGCGCGCCATGCGGAACCTTGACTGCACGAGGGACGAGGACTTTCGCTGATCCCAGCAGAGCAGGAAAAGCCACGCAACATCGCTTCAAGGCATACAAGCTGTTGCACTGCGATCACTGCGTCACTCTGACCTTGAATATCTCAAAATAAATCCAGCAGAATCAAAGCAATAACTGGTTACGACGCAATCTTGACTTGATTAGACGCGGTAAGTATGGTCCGCGCGGCTTTTGACGGGGACGGGCGCAATTTCCATCATCCGCGGCATCGGTTAGTGTTTGCAGCATGGCTGAGAACACCAACCACGACGCAGATGGAAGTCGCGATCAATCGCCTCCTGACGAAGCTGCGCTTTCCGCAAGGCTCGGAAGTCTCGATCATCGGTTGTCAGAAATTCGCGACAGCCGCAGGAGCAAGACTGATCAATCCGGTACAGAAAGCGGGGACAGTGCCGCCAGAGCTTCGGCGATGGCGCTCGGTTTTCGTCTTTCCTCGGAGCTGATCGCGGGCGTTGCCGTCGGGGCGGCGATTGGCTGGGGGTTCGACCGTTTGCTGTCGACGTCGCCATTCGGCTTCATCGTGTTAACGCTGCTCGGCTTCGTCGCCGGGGTGGTCAACGTGGTGAGGTCCGCGGGCGTGGCCTCGGGCAAGCGCTGAGCGCCGGCGGAAGTCACGACATTTGAAATTCGATAACCGGCGACACGGCCGGTGGACCAAGAGCCGCGCGGATGAAAATCGACCCGATCCATCAGTTCAATATCGAGCCCCTCTTCACGCTCGGCCACATCGGCAATCACACGATCGCCTTCACCAATTCGTCGCTCTACATGTTCATCGCGGTGCTCCTGATCGCGCTGCTGATGCTGGCGAGCGGCCGGGACCTGGTTCCGGGACGGCTGCAGTCGGTCGCCGAGATCTCCTACGAGTTCGTCGCCACCACGATTCGCAGCACGGCCGGCTCGGAAGGCATGAAGTTCTTCCCGCTGATCTTCTCGATCTTCATGTTCCTCTGCGTCTCGAACCTTGTCGGCGTCATCCCCTACACCTTCACGATCTCGAGCCACCTGATCGTGACCGCAGCCCTTGCGCTGCTGGTGTTCTTCACCGTCCTGTTCTACGGCCTCTACAAGAACGGTCTGAAATTCTTCAAGATCTTCGTCCCCTCCGGCGTTCCGATCTACATCCTGCCGCTGGTCATGTTCATCGAGGTCCTGTCGTTCTTCCTGCGGCCGGTCTCGCACAGCGTTCGTCTGTTCGCCAACATGCTGGCCGGCCACATCGCGCTCAAGGTGTTCGCGGGCTTCGTCGCGATGCTCGGCTTCTCGCTGGGCGCGCTCGGCTGGGTCGGCGGCGTGCTGCCGCTGGCGCTCACGATTGCGCTGTACGCCCTCGAACTGCTGGTCGCGTTCCTGCAGGCCTACGTGTTCGCGATCCTGACCTGCATCTACCTCAACGACGCCATTCATCCGGGACACTAAGCGGTCCGGGGAATCTCCACCCACCAATCTGTCTATCTTTCTCAAGGAGCTACAAATGGAACCGGCAGCAGCAAAACTTATCGGCGCGGGCATCGCGTGCATCGGCATGGGCGGTGCGGGCGTCGGCGTGGGCATCATCTTCGGCAACTACCTCGCCGCTGCGGTGCGTAACCCCTCGGCCGCTCAGGGTCAGTTCGGCAACCTGATCTTCGGCTTCGCCGTGACCGAAGCGCTCGGCATCTTCTCGCTGCTGATCGCGCTGCTCCTGCTGTTCGTTCCGCTCTGAGCGGCACTTCCTTCGCGCCGCCCAAGGATCATTCCAGGGCGGCGCGCATGACAGCAACAGGAGAACACCATGGCTGAGAGTCATGGCGAGGCAAAAGGCCAGGCGGCCGGCGCCCACACCGAGGCCGAAGGCGGACATCACGGCGGAACCTTTCCGCCGTTCGATTCGTCCAACTACGCCTCGCAGCTGGTGTCGCTGGCGATTGCATTTGTCGCGCTCTATCTGATCGTGTCGCGTATCGCACTGCCGCGCGTCGGCGGGACGATCGACGCACGTCAGAACAAGATCGAGGGCGATCTGGCCGAGGCGCAGAAGCTGAAGGACGAGTCCGACGCGGCGCTGAAGGCCTATGAAACCGAGCTGGCGAATGCGCGCGCCAACGCCCAGGCGATCGGCAACGAGACCCGCGAGAAGCTGAACGCGGCCTCGGAAGCCGAGCGCAAGGCGCTGGAAGAGAAACTGGCGGCCAAGCTCGCCGACGCCGAGAAGCAGATCGCAACGACGAGGACCAACGCCATGAGCAACGTCCGCGGCATCGCGGCGGATGCGGCCGGCACCATCGTCCAGCAACTCGCCGGCGTCACGCCGGACGCGAATGCGGTCAACAGCGCCGTCGACGCGTCGCTGAAGGGATAGACGATGTTTTACGAACCGGAAACCTGGGTTGCGATCGCCTTCGTCATTCTGCTGGTCGTGTTCGGCTACCTCGGCGTCCATCGCACCCTGCTGACGGCGCTCGATCATCGTGCCGAGCGCATCAAGGCCGAGCTGGAGGACGCCCGCCGTCTGAAGGACGAGGCCAACAAGCTGCTCGGCGAGTACAAGGCGCGCCGCGCCAGCGCGGAGCGCGAGGCCCAGGACATCATCTCCAACGCCAAGGCCGAAGCCGAGCGGATCGCGGCTGAAGCCAAGACCAAGATGGAAGATTTTGTCGCCCGGCGGACCAAGACCGCCGAGAGCAAGATCGCCCAGGCCGAGGCCCAGGCCGTGGCCGATGTCCGCGCCGCCGCGGCCAACGCCGCCGTGACCGCCGCCTCGACCATCCTGTCGCAGTCGGTCAAGGGCTCGGTTGCCGACGACCTCGTCGGCAAGGGTATCGCCGAGGTCCGCTCCAAGCTGAACTGACGCGAGCACAACTGCTTCCAAAAAAAAGGCCGGCGCGAGATCATCGCGCCGGCCTTTTTCTTTGTTCAAATCTGTCCGCGACACGCGAACCGGCACCGGTTCGCTGGAAAACGTTCTGGCGCTACTTCTTCTTGTGCGGCGCGCGCGGCTTCGGTTCCGGCTTCAGGGCCTGCGGATCGAAGCCGATATAGAAGATGTAATTGTCGTTGTCGGCCGGCGACGGCGCCGGATAGACGACATCCTCGGCAACCAGGCTGAACGGCACGCTGCCGCTATCGTCCATCTGCACCGTGGTCGTGTAGGCCTTGGTCGCGATGGTCTTCTCGCCGACGCCGCCGAGCACCACGGCGACGCGCAGCGGCACCTGAACGGTCGGCGGGGCGCCCTGGGGACCGACGATGATCCGCCCCTGGATCCCGATCTTGGCGGTGATCACGCCGCCATTCAGGTTGCACTGCCGCGCCGTGCGCGTGATCGAGGCCAGGAACTTGACGTCGTTGCCGACCGCCTCCTTGCCGTTCGCAGCCACCGAATAGGTCGAGGCCCCGGAGCGGATCTGCACCGGCGGGCAGGTCAGTTCGGCGTCGGCGTCGTTCAGCTGCTGCGGCGCCGCGGGCGCGGCCGGCTTGTCCGAATCCGACGAACCACCGCCGAACAGGCTCTTGAAGCGGTCGCTCAGCGACTGCGCCGAGCTGGCCTCCGGCAGCAGGGTGGCACCGAGACCGATCGATACCGCCGCCGCGAGCGCGAACCTGATCACCCTGTCACCCATCGATATCCTCAAATCTCCAAACCGAGTTCCCGTTTCGCGGGCGTTATAGCAAGCCAATGGCGGCGAACCCAAGGCATGTGAAGGGCATGTAACAAGACATCCGGAAGGCGCCGGGCGGCGCTGGCCATCAGCCGGCAGGCTTTGCGATTCAGCCGCGGAAATCCTCGTGCAACAGGCCGAACAGCAAATGGTCCTGCCAGATCCCGTTGATGCAGAGATAGCGCCGCGCCAGGCCCTCGCGGGTGAACCCGCACTTCTCCAGCACCCGGATCGACGACGCATTGGAGGGGATGCAGGCCGCCTCGATGCGATGCAGATTGAGCTCGCCGAACAGCGAGGGCAGCAGCACTCGCAGCGCCGTCGTCATGTAGCCGCGATGGGCATGCGGCAGGCCGACCCAATAGCCGATCGTGCCGGCCTGTACGATGCCGCGGCGGACATTGGCCAGCGTGATCCCGCCGATCATCACCCCGTCCGATTCGCGGAAGATGATGAACGGATAGGAGCGATCGGCGGCGATATCCTCGGAGTAGCGGCGCAGCCTGCGGCGGAAGCCGGCGCGGGTCAGGTCGTCGGAGGGCCAGATCGGCTCCCAAGGCGTGAGATAGGCGCGGCTGAACTCGCGCAATTGCGCCCATTGCGGGAAATCCGACATTTGCGGCGCACGCAGCAACAGCCCGTGACCGCGCGGCATCAGTGCAGCGGGTCCACCGGACGGCAAACGAAACAGGGCCATGGCCCAACACTCCCGCCTATTGCTCCCTCGCCCCGCCCTTGCGGGGCCGAGACGAGCAAAGCTCGCTCTTCGAGCGTTGGGGTGAGGGGCTGCTTTCCACAAGCGAGCCGATTGTTGGGATCTGTACCCCCTCACCCGGATTGCTGCGCAATCCGACCTCTCCCCGCAGGCGGGGAGAGGTAACTTCTAATGCAGCAGCGTCTTTGCCTTCGACTGCGTCAATCCTTCCGCAAAAGACACCGCCGTGTCCAGACCTCTTCCGCTGCCGAGGGCAACAACGGCGGGCCGGCTGCGCGACAGCAGCGCGCGGGCGGCGTTGCGGCTCGATTCGACGCTGACCGCATCGATCCGTGCCACCAGCTCCTCCACCGTCTGCGGCCGGCCATAGGCTAGCACATGGCGTGCCAGCTGCTCGGCCCGGGATGAACAGCTTTCCAGCGCCATCAACAGCCCGGCCTTCATCTGCGCCTTGGCGCGCGCGACCTCGGCCTCGGTCAGGGTCTCCACGGCGTCATTGATGACGTCGACGATGACTTCCATCATCTCCGGCGCGTCGGCCGGATCGGTCCCGGTGTAGAGGCCGAAGAAGCCGGTGTCGGTGTAGGGGGCGTGGAAGGTGTAGATCGAGTAGCACAGCCCGCGCTTCTCGCGCACCTCCTGGAACAGCCGCGACGACATCCCGCCGCCCAGCGTGTTGGTGAAGACCTGCAGCGAGAACAGCGACAGGTCGGTCTGTGGCACGCCTTCCAGCGCCAGCGTCAGATGCGCCTGCTCGAGATCGCGGTGCACCACCTTTGAGCCGCCCTTGCCGAACATCGCCGGCTGCGGTTTCGGCGCCGGCGTGGCGTCGAAGCTCGCGAACTTCTGCGTGACGTCCTCGACGACCCGCTTGTGGTCGACGGCGCCGGCGGCGGCGACCACCATGTCGGGGGCGCGGTAATGGGTCGAGAGATAGCCGCGCAGCGTATCGCGGTTGAAGGCCTTCAGCGTCTTGGCGGTGCCGAGCAGCGAACGCCCCATCGGCTGGTCCGGGTAGCAGAGCTCGTTGAGATGCTCGAACACGACGTCGTCGGGCGTATCCTGCGCCGCGCCGATCTCCTGCACGATGACGCTCTTCTCGCGCTCGAGCTCGTCCGGCACGAAGGTCGGGTTGGCGAGGATGTCGGAGAGCACGTCGAGCGCCAGCGGCACGTCCGCCTTCATCACCCGCGCATAATAGGCCGTGGTCTCGGTCGAGGTGCCAGCATTGAGGTCGCCGCCGACCGCCTCGATCTCCTCGACGATTTCGCGCGAGGAGCGCCGCGCGGTGCCTTTGAACGCCATGTGTTCGAGCAGATGCGAGATGCCGTGTTCGTTCGGCTTCTCGTCGCGACCGCCGACCCCGGCCCAGACCCCAAGCGCCGCGGTTTCCAGATGCGGCATGGTGTCGGTGACCACGGTCAGGCCGCTCGGCAGCTTGGTGATCTCAACGCTCATCAGGCAACTCCCTGCTTGGCGGCACGGCTGACCGACAGCACGAAGCGCTCGACCTCCGCGGCATCATTCTTCATGACCGTCATCTGCTCGGATTTCGTCATCAACCCGCCGAGCCAGGCCGGCAGCTGCGGACGCACGCCGCAGGCGGCCTCGACCGCGTCGGGGAATTTGGCCGCATGCGCGGTCGACAGCACGATGTTCGGGATCTTGGAGTCCGAAGTGTCGCGATCGGCGACCGCGAGCGCCACCGCGGTGTGCGGATCGACCAGATCGCCGGCCTCGCGCCAGGCGGCGCGGATCGCCGCCGCCGTCTCGGTCTCGTCGGCGCGGCCGGCGTCGAAATCGCGGCGCACCGCGGCCAGCGTCGCATCCGGCAGCACGAAACGGCCGGACTGCTTCAGCGAGGCCATCAGACGGCGGACCTGATCGGCATCGCGGCCGCTCGCCTCGAACAGCAGCCGCTCGAAATTCGAGGACACCTGGATGTCCATCGAGGGCGATGCCGTGGCGTGAACCTCGCGCACCTCGTAATTGCCGGTCTTGAGCGTGCGCGGCAGGATGTCGTTGACGTTGGCGGCGATCCGCAGCCAGCGGATCGGCAGCCCCATGCGCTTCGCGACATAGCCGGCGAAGATGTCGCCGAAATTGCCGGTCGGCACCGTGAAGTCGACCGTGCGCTGCGGCGCGCCGAGCGCCACCGCCGAGGTGAAATAATAGACCACCTGCGCCACGATGCGCGCCCAGTTGATCGAGTTGACGCCGGACAGCGCCACCGCGTCGCGGAAGCGATGGTTGTTGAACATCTCCTTCACCAGCGCCTGGCAATCGTCGAACGTGCCTTCGATCGCGAGCGCGTGGACGTTGGACGCGCCGGTCGTCGTCATCATGCGACGCTGCACCTCGGAGATGCGCCCGTTCGGGAACAGCACGACGAGATCGACATTGTCGAGATTGGCGAACGCCTCGACCGCGGCGCCGCCGGTATCACCCGAGGTTGCGACCACGATGGTGGTGCGCTGCGCGCGCTTGGCCAGCACGTGATCCATCAGCCGCGAGATCAGCTGCATCGCGACGTCCTTGAACGCCAGCGTCGGCCCGTGGAACAGCTCGAGCAGGAACTGGTTCGGCCCGGCCTGGTCGAGCGGCACCACCGCGGGATGGCGGAACGTGGCATAGGCTTCGTTGGCCATGCGGCCGAGCTCGGCATCGGAAATCTCGCCGGCGGCGAACGGCCTGATGATCTCGACCGCGACCTCCCAATAGGGACGGCCGAAGAATCCGGCGATGGTCTCATGCGACAGCTGCGGCCAGGTCTCGGGCACGTAGAGCCCGCCGTCGCGGGCAAGCCCGGTCAGCATCACATCGCAGAAGCCAAGCACCGGGGCCTCACCCCTGGTCGAAATATACCGCGTCAAACCGCCCTCCAAAGGCTTCGATCCGAGCCTTAAGCCTTTGATATCATGGATTTATCGAGTTCGCCGCATGCGGACCGAACGGTTCACCATAGAAGATCGGGCTCACAATGGGTAGCCCGAAGCACGCGCCTCGGGGGGCGCGGGGTGCGGCGGGTGACGTTGTCTCTCGATCGACCGTCCACCGTCCGCGCCGCATTCACCGATGTCGTCCTGGCGAAAGCCAGGACCCATAACCACCGCGCTCGGCGATGAACGGGATAGCGGCCCCAGCGCCGCACAACAATTGACATTCGGGGTAATGGGTCCTGGCTTTCGCCAGGACGACACTGAGTTTGCTGCACGGCATTTCTTCGTCGTTCCGGGCTCTCGCTTCGCGAGCCCCGGAATGACGGCGGAGAGAGGTCGGCGATATACGCCCTACCCTTTCGGCGGCGCCAGCGGCTGCACGATTTCCTGGAACGGCGGCAGCGCCTCGCAGCGGGCGGCGTGGGCCTTGAGCGCCGGATAGCGCGCATCGAACAGATGCGGATGCGCCTCGCCGGTGAAGCGCAGCGCGCAGGCCACCGCGATATCGGCATGACCGATGCGATCGCCGAGCCAATACGGCGACACGACCGACGCACGCACCTGCTCCAGCACCGCGAGCACGCCCGATATCTGCGCTTCGCAACGCTCGACCCAGAGCTTCAACTGCTCCTTGCGCAGCACGCGCTCATAGACAAGGCTCACCGCCTTGTCGGCGAGCCCGGTTGCCAGCGCCGTGATGCGCAGATGCTTGCGCCGCTCGGGCCCCGACCGCGCGATCATCGCCTTCTCCGGCCCGACCAGCTCGTCGAGATAATCCAGGATCGCACCGCTCTCGATCAGCGCCTCGCCGTCGTCGAGCACCAGCGTCGGCACCCGCCGCACCGGATTGTACGCTGCGACCTTGTCGGCATCGCCGAAGGTCGACCACGGCTTGTGCTCGAACGGCAATCCATAGAGCCGCAACGCAATCGCGGTGCGGCGGACAAAGGGCGAGTCGTACTGGCCGATCAGGAACATCTGTCATCTCGAAGGTCATGCCGCGGCAGGCCTTTGCTCTCGAAAGCAGGGCGTTCGAGATGTGGCGGCCAAGCCAGGGTCAGAGGTTGCGCTTTGCACCATCCTAGATGGGCTGCGCGGCATTGCAACATGCGAGGGATGCGGGAATGCTGCAGCGTCACTCGGCAAGAAGCGTTGGCAACACGCCCGACCGTGCCAGCTGTGCCGCCGCGTGCTCAATGTTTGCCCGCGTTACAGATTTAACGACCACCAGATTCGGCTCAAAGAATATGCCGCCGCGCTGCAATTCATCCTCTATCTCCTGACCGAGACGCGCCGCGTCATAGATATTCAAGCGGTACCTTTTTCCCGAAGCGTTGATCGACGCTTGCGAAAACCAGCCCTTTGCCTCCACTTCCCATTCGTAGTCTGCAAAGTCCGCCGGCAGTTCCAGTGAAAAATCTGACATATCATCCTCTTCCCTACCCAATCACCGGCACATGCCGCGCCGCATCGCGCGGCAGTTTGCCATTGAGCCTCGGATCATCCGCTACCTCGATCTGCCGCTTGAAGGCACGAAAGCCGGAGCGCTGGTAGAACGCGACGGCTGCGGGATGATCGAAGGTGCAGGTGTGGACCCAGACTCGGCTGACGTCGCGCGCCCACGCGATCTCGAGCGCACGATTCATCAAGAAGCGCGCGGCGCCGGTGCCGATGAATTTTGCGGTGACGCCGAAATAGAGCAACTGGCATTCGCCACCCACGCTGAAATCGAGTTCGAGCAGGCCTTCATCCTGGCCATCCACGACCAGCCCGTAGAGCTCGACGCCGGGCGCGTGAATCCGCGAGGCGAGATCGGCGTCGTCGAGCCCGGTGCGGGTGAACCACAGCCACGCCTCGCCGACCCGGCGGTAGAGATCGCGGTACCAATCGAGCGCGGGCGAATCGACCTTGCGCAGGCGCCACACGCCCGGCGGATCGTCGCGCAGTGGCGGGCGCGCAGTCATTTCCAGATGTGTGACGACGGCGGCGATCTTGCCATGAGGGATGTCGGAGTAACCGTCGGGCAGCAGCATTAAGCGACCTTTGTTTCTGCGTATCGGTCGGAGATATTCGCATGTCGCGGCAGATGCAATGCAGAGCGCAACAAGTAGAGCGCACAGCGCTTGCCACATACTCACCGTCGTCCCGGCGAAGGCCGGGACCCATAACCACCGATGCCAATTGTTCTTGCGCGCTGGGGCCACAACGCTGTTCAACAACGCAACCCTGTGGTTATGGGTCCCGGCCTTCGCCGGGACGACAGCGGGTTTGTGGCGCCCTCCTCCTCACCCAACGGCAAGCTCAGCGACGACACGCCGCGCGCGATGCTCAAGGTGCAGGAGAAGCAGACGAGCTAACCAACGACATCCGCTGTCGTTCATTCGAACGTCCAAGTCCAATGAGCGGGTAGACCTGCTTGAGCTCGCTTTGAGGGAGGGCTCCCCATGCCCTCCCGCATTCCGTTAATTGCCAACCCACACATTGCCGTAAGCGTCGAAATCGTCCTTCGGCTTGTAGCCGGAATCGCGCAGGTTCCGCATGTGCATCGCGTGGTCGCTGACATCGCCATTGAGACTGGCGTTGGCGTTGAGCACCGCAGGGCTCAGCGCGGTACCCATCACGAGATGATGATGGTGGGTCCGGTGTCCTGCCGTTCGAGCATCAGCAAGTGCCGCCGTGGAGAGAGAAGCAACTGCGATCGAAACAAGAATGATTTTCGTCATGGTCAGCTCCTGTGAATTAACCAGTCGAGCTTTCAATCGCTTCCGGAAAATTCGTTCTCGCGCCGCATGTGAAAATCGCCACAGCGCGGTGTCGATCACGATCGATCAGACTAGCAGGCGGAAGCCACTGCTTCTTGGACCGCCGCGCACTGCGCAACGAGAAGTCCGTGCGCAAATCGCAAACGCTCGCTGCAGGAGATCCAGCTGCGTCACCAGGTTGATGGCACAAAGTGAATAGTGGGTCCCCCGCTTTCGCCGGGACGACGGCGGCGTTTGTGGCGTGGCCTTGCGGCTTCCCTTACCACGACATCGGCTTGATCGCCTCCGCGGTTGCCGCTTCCACGGCCGGCCGGCCGATCGATGCAAATGACGCCGAGGCGACATCCATCCAGCAAAACCCTAGATCAACCAATGATTGTATGATTCCGTTAAGCCACGGACTTTAGTTTCAAGAGCGAAATGGCGACCTTCCGACGGAGGCGAGTTTGTCAAATATCGAATCAAGCCCAAGCGTTGCCCGGGTCGCTCCTCGCCAATACTCCTTCGGCCAAGCAGCCATAATATTTCTGGTCGTCAATCCGCCGATATCCACGCCATTGTTCTTCCTGACGACAACGATCGCCAATCACGACTCGCTTGCCGACAAGATCGACGCATCCCTGGGAATGCTCCTCAACGTCTACGGATGGTTCACCTGCTATGCCATCGGCATTGTCCCATCGCTCATCACCGCCCGGGCTTATTTTAAGAGCTACGATTACCGGAGACCTGCCGGCCTCCGGCTCCTTGTCGCGACACTGCTGGGAGCGCTTGTCTATTTGATCGTGTACTTGCTGGCCCTGTTCTTCCTCGAGGGCGGCAAGATCCTACTCATCGACCTGGTGTTCTCGCTCTACGGCGCGGGTGCAGGCGCGGTGGCGACCTTCATTTGCGCGTTGATCATGGAGACCTCCGTCAAGCCGATGCAGACGAGGTGACGACGGCGGAACTCCCGGCGTCTCCCCTCACCTCGGCGTCAGCGTGATCGCCTCCGCCGTCGCCGCTTCCACCGCGCCGCGGCTGTAGAGCAGTGGGACGTATTGGCCCGTCGCCCAGAGCGGGGCGAGGTCGCGGTAGTGGCCGCTGAAGGGATCGCCGGACTGGCCGGGTGTGTTGATGGTGCGGCTCGCATCCCAATTGCCGACATCGAGCACCATGCGGAACGAAGCGCCCGCGGTGAGATGATAGTCGGAGCGGCGATAGGTGGCGGCGCGCGGCACGTTGGCGGCGCCGCCATAGGCGAGCGGACCAACCTGCATCTGCGCCGCGGTCGTCTTGTCGGCGAGCGGCATCAGCGCATGATCGAATTTTGCAACATGCAACCGGCCCCAGCGCCACATGGACGCATCGCTCCCGAGCTTGTCGGTGACATCGGCGACGGCCGCGCCGAGGCTGTCGCGCAGCACGCGGTCGCGCTCCGCCGCCGGATCACTGCCGAGCGCGGCGTCCGGCTTTTCGAGATAGGCCACAATGGCGGAGATGCTGGAGGCTTCGGGCGCGATCAGCTCGGCCGCCTTCGGCGCCGTGGTCTTGAGCAGCACCGGGCCGAGATGGTTTGCGATCCACACTTCATAGACAGCGGCCGCGGCGCTGTCCTCGGTGTCGCGCGCATCCCATGCCTTGAGCAGGTCGAGACCCTTCTTGACGTTGGCATCGTCAGACGTGAGCGGCCTCAAGAGCGCGACGAGGCGCCGGGCGAGCATGCCGGTGTCGTCGTTCTGCAACGCCATCGCGTCGGCGAGCGTCACCTTGTTGTTGGCTTGCAGCACCTCGGTGATGCGCTGCCAGCGCGCGCTGTCGGCCCATTCGAAGCCGACCCGGCGCTCGCCCACCGGATAGTCCGCCGGCAGGTTCATCTGGTTGGCGGTGGCGATAAAACCCTGCTTCGGCTGATACAGTTTCGGCAATTCGTCGAGCGACAGAAAACCCTGCCACTCGTAGCGGCCGTCGCCGGGCACCGGCATCAGGCCGTCGAAGCTGGTGCGGCGCGGCGTCTTGCCGGCCGCGACCCAGCCGATATTGCCTGACGTGTCGGCATAGACCTGGTTCTCCGACGGCGCACCCCAGCGCCGCATCGCGCCGAGGAAGCCGTTCCACGACTTCGCGGTCATGTAGTCGGAGGAGCCGAAATAGGCCGAGGTGCCCGGCTCGAACCAGATCGAGCGCACGGCGAAGGCATGCTTCTTGTCGGCGTCGACGAAGATCACCGGACCGTGGCGGGTGAACTTCAGCTCGAGGTCGCGGTCGGCTTCGCCCTTCACCGCTTCCTTCTCATGCACGATCCGCATGTCCTCCCAGCCCGTGCCGTAGCGATACTGGTTCGGATTGTCTGACTTGAGCTCGTAGACGTAGAGGTCTTCCTGGTCGACGTTGAAGATGGTGAGGCCGAAGGCGATGGTGTCGTTGTGACCGATCGAGATGCCCGGCAGCGCCGGCTCGCCGGCGCCGATCACCGAGATGCCGGGCGCGTTGAGGCCGACGATGTAGCGCAGCGACGGCACCGAATGTTCGCGATGCGGATCGTTGGCGAGGATCGGGCGCCCCGTCGCGGTGCGCGATGCGGCGATCACCCAGTTGTTGGAGCCGATGGTGTCGCGCTGCTGATCGGCCTCGGCCAAAAACCGGTCGGGATCGTGCGCCAGCGCCGCCTTCTGGTCCTTCGGGGCGGCGAACTTCACCGGGCGCGTGGCGAGGTCATAGGCCGCGAGCACGCCTTTCGGCACGCTGCAGGGATCGAGGCCATCCGGAATCTTGGTGATCCACTCCGGCTCCAGCTTGACGCGGAAGCGATCGGCATCGAGGCCCGCGGCGCAGGCGACCAGCGAACGCTTCACCTCGGAGGCGACGTTGCGCGTCAGGCTATGGCTGCGAACGCGCACGACATCCTCCGCCGACCACAAATCCGGCTTCGTGCCCGCGATCCTGAACTCGATCGGCAGCGGCCGCTTGCCCGCGTTGACGTCGGCGACATAGGCGTTGACGCCGGCGACGAACGCCTCGGCATAGGATTTCGCCTTCGGGCCATAGGCGGCCCATTCCGCGGTCATGTCGCCGCGATAGAGGAACAGCCGCAGCGCCTTGTCCTGCTCTGCATAGGCGGGACCAAAGTCTTTCGCCAGCAGACCAAGCCCGCGCTTGCGCCAGAGATCGATCTGCCAGAGCCGGTCGCGCGCGGCGTTGAAGCCTTGCAGGAAGAACAGGTCGTGCTCGTTGCCGGCATAGATGTGCGGAATGCCCCAGACATCGACCAGGATCTGGCCCGGCGCCTTCAGCCCGGCGACGTCGGTCTTGACCTCGCGCGCTGAGACGAGCGGGCTGGCTTTCTCGCGCGCCGCGGCGGGAGCTGCGAGCATCGCGGTGCAGAGCGCGGCGGTGAGTAGCTTGGTGACGCGGTTGATATCCGTGTTCATGTTGTTCTCCCGATGGTTGTTATTGGTTGGAAGTCAGCATCCGCGGTGACGGTTTGCTCCCTCTCCCGCTTGCGGGCCGCGACGAGCAAAGCTGGGGTGGGGTATTGCCGGGATGGGACTAGTCGTGATGCGGAGAGAGCTCCCACCCGCCGCGCTACGCGCGTCGACCTCCCCCGCAAGCGGGAGAGGTGCAGCGAGTCTGTCGTGCCAGTGATTCAAACTTCACCCTGCCTACTCCCCCTCGTCGCTCGCCAGCACGCCCTTCACGGCGCGGGCCCAGCCGGCGAGCTTGCGCGCGCGGGTCGCCTCGCTCATCGCCGGCCGGAAGCGGTGCTCGAGCCGCCAATTGTCGGCGAACTTCGCCGGCTCCGGATAGACCCCGGCCTCGAGGCCCGCGAGATAGGCAGCCCCGAGCGCCGTGGTCTCCTGGATCATCGGGCGGTCGACCGGCGCATTGAGCAGATCGGCGAGCCGCTGCATGGTCCAGTCGGATGCGGTCATGCCGCCATCGACGCGCAGCACGGTGTTGGCGGCGTTCGCCTCCGGCCAGTCGGTGCGCATCGCGGCCCACAGGTCGAAGGTCTGGTAGCAGACGCTCTCCAGCGTGGCATGCGCGAGCTCGGCCGGGCCGGTGTTGCGGGTGAGGCCGAACAGCGCGCCGCGCACGCGCGGATTCCAGTACGGCGCGCCCATGCCGACAAAGGCCGGCACGAGGTAGACGCTCTGCATGCTGTCGGATTTGTCGGCAAGCGGTCCGGTCTCGGCGGCATGCTTGATGATGCCGAGCCCGTCGCGCAGCCACTGCACCGCGGACCCGGCGACGAAGATCGAGCCTTCGAGCGCGTAGGTGCGCTGTCCGCCGAGCTGGTAGGCGATGGTGGTGAGCAGCTTGTTCTTCGAGGCCACCGGCGTGGTGCCGGTGTTGAGCAGCGCGAAGCAGCCGGTACCGTAGGTCGACTTCATCATGCCGGGCTCGAAGCAGGCCTGGCCGATGGTCGCGGCCTGCTGGTCGCCGGCAATCCCCGAGATCGCGATCGGGCCGCCGAACAGATCAGCCGTGCTCTCGCCGAATCGGGCGGAGGAATCCTTCACCTCGGGCAGCATCGAGCGCGGCACACGCAGGAGGTTGATGAGGTCGTCGTCCCAGGCGCCGGTGTGGATGTTGAACAGCAGCGTGCGCGAGGCGTTGGTCGCGTCGGTCGCGTGCACCTTCCCGCCGGTGAGCCGCCACAGGAGGTAACAATCGACGGTGCCGAACAAGAGCTCGCCGCGCTCGGCGCGCTCGCGGGCGCCCGGCACGTGGTCGAGGATCCAGGCGACCTTGGTGCCGGAGAAATAGGGATCGATGATCAGGCCGGTCTTGGCCGAGATCGCGGGCTCATGGCCCTCCGCTTTCAGTTTGGCGCAGATGTCGGCGGTGCGACGGTCCTGCCAGACGATGGCGCGGTGCACGGCCTGGCCGGTGGCGCGGTCCCACACCACGGTGGTCTCGCGCTGGTTGGTGATGCCGATCGCGGCGATATCCTTGGCCTTCAGCCCGGCCTTCTCCAGCGCCTCGCGGCACACCATCACGGTCGAGGTCCAGATGTCCTCCGGCTCGTGCTCGACCCAGCCGGAGGCCGGGAAATGCTGCGGAAACTCCTGCTGCGCGACCGCGGCGATGGAGATGTCGCCGCGAAACACCATGGCGCGCGACGATGTGGTGCCCTGATCGATGGCCAGCACGAAAGACATGAGCGTTTCCCTTGAGGCTTGGTAGCAGGCGCCAAGGGAGCGGATTACCGCGGCGAGGTCAAGCAGGGGAAGCTGGGATGACGAGACTTTTGGGCAGGCGCGCCGTTTCCTCCGGCGTCATTGCGAGGAGCGAAGCGACGAAGCAATCCATCTATCGGCGCAAGCGGACAGATGGATTGTATCGGCGCAAGCGGACAGATGGATTGCTTCGCTTCGCTCGCAATGACGGCTGAAGCAGCAGGGCCGCCCGATCACATCGGCCGGTAGGTCCTGACATCAGACGGGACATTGACGCCGATCTTGATCGCGCCGACCGAGCGGATGATGTCGTCGCCGAGCAGCTGGGCGAAGCAGGCATAGCCCCAGTCGTTCATGTGCAGGCCGTCGGCGATGACGAAATCGTTGATCGGGATCGCCTGCTTCTCGTGCCAGTCGCGCATCACCTCGAAGCGCGGGAAGATGCCGACATGGCGCAGCGCGGCGATGCGGCCGAGCAGCTTCACCATGCCGCGCGCGCTTTCCGGACGCTCGGTGACGCGCGGCGAATATTGCGGATCGACCAGCACGAGGTCGGCGCCGTCGGCCTGGATGCGCGCCACGCCGTCCTCGACCTGCTTGGCGGTCTCGACGGGATCGAGGTTGCGCAGCACCGCGTTGGTGCCGACCTGCCAGATCACCATGTCGGGATGCATGTCGATCACTTCGGTCTGCAGTCGCTTCATCATCTCGGGCGCATCCTCGCCGCCCTTGCCGCGGTTGAGCACGGTGATGTCGGCGGAGGGATATTGCCGGCGCAACTGCGCGGCGAGCCGGTTCGGATAGGTAAATTCCGGTGCCGACGAACCATAGCCCTGGGTCGAGGACGAGCCGAACGCGATGATGACGACCGGCTTGCCGGCGGCGAGCTTGGCCGCGACATGCGGCAGCGAGCCGGTGCTGTTGGGCACGCCGGTCGGCTGATGACAGGGCACGCGGTGGAAGATGTCGGAGGCCGACTTCGCCACCTGCTTCACCCTGTCGAGCGCCTTCGCGGCGACGCTCGGTTGCGGCTGCGGATTGGCCGCGTCGGCTTCGACCGTGGCGGGCTTGCTTGCTTCAGGCTTGGCGGCCTCGGACTTCGTGGCGGCACCCGACGACAGCGCCGCATGCTGGTCGGCCTGGCCGGACTGCGCGCGCGACGGCACAACCGCAAGCGGCGCGAGCAGCGCCAGCACTGCCGCGGCGCACAGGCTCCGCGCTAGCGAAGCGCGAAAAGGGAAGGCAAAACGCATCACAACTCTGCTTCCTCTAATTCTGCTGCACCGGGCCGAGATGGGCCGCATCGATCACGAATTTCGCCAGGGCGCGGCCGAGACAGGTATGAACCTTCTTGGCCAGATCGACACCGTGCGCGGTGCTGAACAGGTCAAAATATCCGGCGTCGCTCCATTGCTTCATGATCGCGAACCGGTCGAACAGCGGAACGTCGTGCTGCTGCGCCACCACCTTGATATTGTCGAGATAAGGCGGTGCAGAGATCATCGTCTCCGTGCGCGGGCTGTATTGCAGATTGACCAGCACCACGTCTGCCCCGGCGCCCCGCAGCGCAACAACGCCGTCGTTGATGGCGGTACGGAAGTCGTCGGGATCGATCGCTCGCATAGCATCGACCGTCCCGGTCTGCCAGATAACCAAAGTAGGCTTTTTTGCCTCAACAAGCTTAACAAGGGTTCCCGCGGTCTCTTCCGCGGTGCTTTTTGCCTGTAATTCTACGGATAAATCGATGGTTGCCGCCGGAAACGCCTCCTTCAGCGCCGCCTGCATCGTGGCCGGATAAGCGCTCGCCTCGTTGCCGGGGATGGTCGAGGAGCGGCTGCCCACCACCAGCACGTTGAGCGGCTGATTGGCCTTCACCGCATCGGTGACCTTCGGCAGCGAGCTCTCGCTCGCCAAGAGATAGGCCGGCACGTCGCAGGGCGGTGCCGGTGGTGCAGGCTCGGGGGTGTCGCCGGCGCGCGCGGGCGCTGCCGCCAAAGTGGCGGCCAGCAGCATCAGGCCCAGCATTGTCCGCGCGGACTTCATGCTCCCCCTCCCGCCAGATCGGCGTTGCCGGTGGCACCTTTTTTCGAGGCGCCTTTGTCGGCGGAGTGCTTGTACCACGAAATAATCCACGCCATGCCCCACATGATCAGGATGCCGCAGACGCTGATCAAGGCGTGCAGCGCAGCACCGCCCGAGACTTCGGCCAGCACGAAGTGACCGGCAAAGGCGAGGAAGACCCCGAGACAGAATATCTCAAGCGAATGCTGGCCACACAGGATCAATGGTCGCAGCCAGCGCGATTTCAACCCCGGCCAATCCCGGGGCAGGAAGCGCACGGTGAGGGCTGCGAGCGCCAGGAAATGCGCGAACCGCAGCACGTCGAGGTCGGTCTTGTTGATCGGATACATCCACTGCTCGATCACCTTCGGCATGATGTGGCCGAGCTGCGGCACGTACCAGGTCAGCGTCACGAAGAACGCGGCGACGAGATAGACGATGCAGATCCACATCGTGATGTTCGACGACAGGATGCGCGACATCCGCCGCGCGCCGCCGAGCGCGCACCAAGCGCCGAACACGAACAGCAATTGCCAGGCGAACGGATTGAACGCCCAGAAGCCGTTCGGATAGGCCGAAAGGTAAAGATCGAACTGCCAGGTCAGCGCGTAGAGCAGCACCGACAGGCCGAGCGTGACGTCAGGCTTCCATTTCATCAGCCACAGGATCAGCGGCAGGAACAGCATCAGCACGATATAGAGCGGCAGCACGTCCATGTTGACGGGGCGGAAGCGCAGCAGCAGCGCCTGAACGATGGTGACGTCGGGCTGCTTGAGGAAGTCCATGATCCCCATTTCCTCGCTGTACAGCGGGTTCTCGAACGAGGTCGCGACATAGGAGATCTCGGCGAGGAAGATCGTGAACAGGAAGACGTGCGCGACATAGATCTGCCAGACCCGGCGCAGGATGCGCGCGGTCGCGATCACGAAGCCGCCCTCCAGCATCGCGCGGCCATAGACGAAGGCCGCGGTGTAGCCGGAGATGAAGATGAAGATCTCGGTGGCGTCGGAGAAGCCGTAATTGCGGATCGTCAGCCAGGTCAAAAGATTGGTCGGCAGATGATCGATGAAGATCAGCCACAGCGCGAGCCCGCGGAACAGATCGAGCCGCAGCTCACGCTCACCGGTCGCCGGCAGCGTGATCGCGGGCGCCGCCGCTGCAACCTTCGCCTCGGCTTTGGCGTCAGCCACCGGCGAACCGGCTATGGGATCGGCAATCGAGCTCATCAAACACCGTGTCAGCTGCGGACGCCCGCATGCCGTGCTGAAAACATAATATCGGTCCGCGACTTGCCGACAAAGCGCAGAGTGCGGCGACATGCGGCCGCGCTTTAGAGCGGAACTATGTTGAAAGCGCGATGAACGGACCGTCCACGGGGCCGGGTTTTCACAGCCTGGCAGGCGATTGGTTCCGGCTGACCAATTGGCTATGATGGCGCCCAGATTGAGCGTGATCCGGTCGAAACCGGATCACGCACCAAGACCATCGGATTGAGCCGTATGTACCGCGCCGTTACCCGCCAGATCGAAGTCACCGTCGAGCCGAACTTCATGCCCGAGCGCTCGTCGGTCGACCGGCGCGAGTATTTCTGGTCGTACAAGATCGTGATCGTCAATTCCGGCCCGGAAACGGTGCAGCTGCGGACGCGGCACTGGATCATCACCGACGCCACCGGCCGCCGCCAGGAGGTGCGCGGCGAGGGCGTCGTCGGCGAGCAACCGGTGCTCGCGCCCGGCGAGCGCTTCGAATACACCTCAGGCGTGCCGCTGCCGACCGCCTCCGGCTTCATGACCGGCAGCTACCAGATGGTCACCGAAGCCGGCGAGCGCTTCGAGATCGACGTGCCGACGTTCTCGCTGGACAGCCCGAGCCCGGACGGGAAAAGGGTGTTGAACTAGGCCGCGGCCGCCAATGATCCTCTTTTGCCCGGCGTGGCAGCAGGCGTCGTATTCTGCTCAGCCGAGGCGCTCGCGATCGTCCAGGCTGGCCTTCGGGATCGGCAGCTCGATCGTGCAGACCGTTCCGTCGGGGCCGAATTCGCGGCGAACTACGGCATGTGGGATCGCCTTTTCAATGAGCTCGCTTCCAAAGCCGGCCGTCTCCGGTTGCTTGACGGCCGGACCGCCACTTTCGCGCCAGATGACCGTCAGAAGCGGTTGATCGCCCTGGCTGCGCAATGTCCAGCTCAGATCCACGGTACCGGTCTGTTGCGAGAACGAACCATATTTGGCCGCATTGGTTGCCAGCTCATGGAAAACCAGGCCGAATGGCGTTGCCAGATCGGGAGGCAGGAAGACTGATCCGCCCTTGACCTTGATCCGTTCGTTGTTGCCGGAGGTGTAGGGCTCAAGTTGTCTGCGCGCCAATGTTGCGAGATCGGCCCCCTTCCAGTCGGAGTCCACCAGCAGCGAATGGGCCCTGGCCAACGCCGCAAGGCGGCCATCCAACCTCTCGGTGAATTCATCGTAGGATTTGCTGAAGCGCCGGGTCTGATGCGCGATCGACTGGACGACCGTCAGGGTATTCTTGACCCGGTGCGTCAGTTCGCGCAGCAACAACTTCTGCTGCTCTTCCCACGCCTTGCGTTCGCTCACATCGCGTGTGCTTTCGAGAGCGAGCCGTCGCCCGTCAATCGTCTCGAGGACGATGCGGCTCTCAACCGTCAATTCCCGGCCATTTTTGGTCTTGTGTTGAAGTTCGCCGGTCCAGTTGCCTTCATCGAGCAACTTGCTCCGCAACTCGGCGAATGATCCTCCGGGCACCATCGTGCCCAACAGCTGGTTCTTTCGTTTTCCAACCGCCTCGTCACGGCTATAGCCGTAGAGCTGCTCGCTTCCACGATTCCACGCGAGGATGCCGCCGTCATAGTCCCAGATGAATATCGGATCGCGCGAAAGCTCGACGAGCTGCGTCTGCTGCCGGAGCTGGCGTTCGCTGATCCTGAGCGCATCTTCGGTATGACGGCGGTCCGTCATGTCGACGAAGGTGAGGACGATCCCGTCGATCTTGTCGTCGACCGTTCGATAGGGGCGCAGGCGGACGTCGTACCAGCGCCCGTTGCGACTGCGGATTTCATGTTTGATCGGAGAGAGATTGGCGAGCACCGCATGCGCGTCACTGACAAGGTTCTGGTATTCCAGTCGATGCGCGAAATCCGCAATCGGGCGACCTTCGTCGCTCGGCGTGATGCTGAACAGGTCCGTCACCTGCTGCGTGAAACGCTTGATGCGCAGGCTCGAGTCGAGGAACAAGATCCCGAAATCGGTCGCCGCCATCAGGTTCTGGAGATCGCTGTGCGCGCGCGACACCGCCTCAAGCTTCAGCTTGAGCTCGCTGTTCACGGTCTGCAATTCTTCGTTGATCGATTGCAGCTCTTCCTTGCTGGTCTCCAGCTCTTCGGAGGTCGAACGATATTCCTCGTTGATGGATTGCAGCTCTTCGTTGGCCGCGCGCAATTCCTCGTTGGCGGCGTCGGATTCCTCCCGGGTCGTCCGCAGCCGTGTCTGGGTCTGCTGAAGCTCCTCGCGCAGCCGGGCGACGATTTCCTTGCTGGCATCGTTCGCCGAGATGGCCCCTTCGATGGCGTTGTCGACCCGATCGCCCTCGATGAACAACACCACGGCGCTGCCGGCCCCGTGATCGTCGTGGTCGTCGAGCGGCTTCACATGCATCAGCACCCGATGCGGCGCGCCGTTGAAGCGGACGGGGATCGGCAGGCTGAGCCAGGGCTGCGAGGTTTCGAACACCCGGTTGAGGGCCGACCGCAGTTCGAACCGCAATTCCGGCCGCACCAGATCGATGATATTGCCGCTCAGCGGTCCGCCGGACGGTTGCAGGAAACGCCCGGCATTGTCGGACATGTGCAGCACGCGATGCAATTGATCGACCAGAATGCTCGGTGGCGCGAGCTTTTCCAGCGCCTGGCGGTGCGCCGCGGCTTCATTGAGCAACGACGTCGTGCTTGGCGGCCTGATCGGATTCGCGGCCTGTTCATGGATCAGGCCAACGCTGCCGAGCAGGCGCGGCAACAGGCGCAGTTCGCCCGGGCTGGCCGAGGACTGGTAGATGCGCGCCTTGCGGTCAAACGTGCGGAACTGGCCGGGCGGATGGTCGGCGCTTTCCGACGTGCCCAGCATGAGAAATCCATCCGGATTGAGGGCATAATGGAAAGTGTTGCACGCCAGCTCCTGCAATTCGCGATCGAGGTAGATCAGGAGGTTGCGACAGGCGATGAGATCGAGTCGCGAGAAGGGAGGATCCTTGAGCAGGCTGTGACTGGCGAACAGCACCAAATCGCGTAGTTCCTGACGAACGCGATATTGATCTCCGTCCTTCACAAAGAAACGCCGCAAGCGATCCTCGCTGACGTCCGTCTCGATCGCTACCGGATACATGCCCTCACGCGCAATGGCGAGCGCCCGGGCGTCGATATCCGAGCCGAACACCTGGATGGTAGGCCGGATGTCCTGCCGCGAGGCCTGCTCCAGCAGCAGCATGGCGATCGAATACGCCTCCTCGCCGGTGGCGCATCCGGGGACCCAGACACGGATCGAGCGATCGCTCAGCTTGCCGTTGAACAGTTGCGGGATGACCTGCAGCTCGAGAGCCCGGAACGCTTCCTTGTCGCGGAAAAACGATGTGACCGAAATCAGCAGGTCACCCAAGAGCGCCTGCGCCTCATCGGTATTGTCGCGCAGCACGTCGTAATAGTCCTTGGGGCTATCTGCCCGCGTGACCTGCATGCGCCGCGCGATCCTGCGCAGGATGGTCGCCCGCTTGTATTTGGAGAAATCGTGCCCGGTGCGAACCCGGACATGGGCGAGAATGCGCCGCAGCAGATCCGCGTCCAGGCCGCGCAGTCCTCCGCCCGGCCCTTCATGATTTTTTTCCCGCACCAGTTCGGTCAGACGTTGCGCGATTTCGCGTATCGGCAAAACGAAATCCGCGATGCCGGTTGCGATTGCGCTGCGCGGCATCGAGGGGAATTCGGCCTCGTTGGGGTCTTGCACGAGGATGATGCCGCCCGATTCCTTGACCGCCCTGACGCCGACCGAGCCATCGGACCCGGCGCCGGTCAGGATGACCGCGCAACCATCCCCGTGCTGTTCCGCAAGCGAGCGGAAGAACAGGTCGATGGGTGCCCGCTTGCCGCGCGGCTCGTCGAATTCTGCGGTGGCGATTTCGTCGTTGGTGATATGCAGCCGCCGGTCGGGCGGGATCACGTAGACGTGGTCCGCATTGAGCGGGATCGGTTCTCCGACCTGGAGGACAGGCATATGCGTGCGCGCGGCCAGGATGTTCGACATCTCGCTGCGCAGATCGGGGTCGAGATGCACCACCACGACGAAGGCGGCGCCGGTCTTCTCGGGCAATGCGGCAAACAGTTGCTGTAATGCCTGGACACCGCCGGCGGAGGCACCGATCCCGACGACCACCGTCCTGGCGAGGTTCGGCTCAGTCGTTTCGTCCCGTTCCTCGTCGCTGGTATCGGCCATCAGGCAGTCTCACTTACATTTTCGGTCGAGTCGGGATTTTGCTAATCTTATCACGAGTTTCGGCAATGAATTTTCTAATTGGGTTGATTTCGGAACCAACGCGTCACGCGGTGGTTCCCACCTCGGGGCCGTGGAGCATTTCATGGCAAATCGCGACATTTTGGCGATAGGCACCTCCGCCGGCGGGTTCGACGCGCTGCGCTTCCTTGCCGGTGAATTCTCGCCTGATTTCCCGGCTTCCGTTCTGGTGGTGATCCATCTGCCCAGCCAGTTCCGCTCGACCCTCGATGCGATCCTGACCCAGGCGGGCCCGCTGCCGGCCAGCTTCGCCGTGGATGGCGAGAAGCTTGAAAAAAGCCGGATCTATATCGCGCCGCCCCAGCGTCATCTCCTGGTGGACAGCGATCGGTTACGACTGGGATCGGGGCCACGCGAGAACAATGCCCGGCCGGCGCTCGATCCGCTGTTCCGCTCCGCGGCCCGGTGCTGCGCGCCGCGGTCGGTCGGCGCCGTCCTCACCGGTACACTGGGCGATGGCGCGGCCGGCCTGTCGGCGCTCAAGCAATTCGGCGGCATTACGGTGGTGCAGGACCCGGGCGACGCCGCCTTCCCGGAAATGCCCACCAACGCCTTGATGCGTTCGCGACCCGACCACGTCGTCGGCCTGTCGGGAATGCCCGCGTTGTTCGAAGAATTGGTGCGGCAGCCTGCGGGCCAGCCGGTGCCGGTCACAGGAGCCATCGACTATGAAGTCAACCTCGCAAGCGGCGGACAAGCCAGCATGAGTGAAATGGATCGAATCGGCCGGCGATCGGTACTGGCCTGCCCCGATTGTCACGGCGTCATGTGGGAAATCGACGAAGGCGAACTGATCCGCTATCGTTGCCACGTCGGTCACGCCTACACGGCTGAGCTCATGAGCCTCGCCCTCGACGACAATCTGCGGCGGGCGCTGAGCAGCGCGTTGCGGGCACTCGATGAACGTATTGCGCTGGCCAGGAAGCTCGAGAGAGAGGCGAGTCTCGGCGGCCGAACTCAGAGCGCCAGGTCCTGGGCCAGCAAGGTGCGTGAGTTCGAGCAGGAGGCAAAGGTCATCCGCGATTCGATCGGCCGTACCGACGAAATAGCTGCGCGTTTCGCCGAGTAACGCCGGCTCCAAGTGCAAGAAGGAGTCTTTCGGGTTCTACGGAATCATATCGGTGACCTCGGATCGGAGGGTTCGCCATGTTTGACACAAGAGACAAATCATCGATGCCGCTGAGCCCTCCAGCGCTTCTGAGCAAGCTCGCAAGGCGGTTGATGCTATCGCCATCCGACCAAAAGGCCCTCCTGGCTGCCGCTTCACCGCCGCGACACGTAGCCAAGGGCGATCATCTGATCGAGGAGGGCCAGAAGACCACATCATTGGTGATTCTTTGCAGCGGAATGGCTCGCTCTCTCAGAACGCTGGAGGACGGAAGCCAACAGATTGTCGCGATCTTCGTCGCAGGAGAAGCGCTGAATCCGGGTGAGCTCATGTTTCCTCGTTCCCGCACGGCAATCTCCGCGCTCACTCCAGCGACCTCGTTACCGATTCCGCTCGAGAAGCTAAATCAGCTCGTTTCCGAACGGCCTACCATCGCGCGCGCATTGTGGTGGGAGACGGCTGCGCAAGCGGCGATCCAACAGGAGTGGATGGTCTGGCTTGGACGACGCTCCGCCTCGGTCAGATTGGCGCATTTATTGTGCGAAGTGTCTTACCGCCTGCAAGCTGGCGATCAAGACGCTAAGGATGCCTTCGATCTTCCGCTTACGCAGCATGAACTCGCCGACATCCTCGGACTTTCGACCGTCCATGTGAACCGAACCCTGCAAGTCCTGCGGAGTCGGAACTTGATCGAACTGAGCCGGAACCGGCTCACGATCAGGGACAAGGCCGGACTTTATGAGATCGCGGAGTTCGACATTCAATACCTAAGCGGACTGAAACAGCTCGACGCAGGGGAGAGCCAAAATGCCTAGGTTCTTTTTCAATCTGACCTCACACGGCAACGTCACGTTAGATGAAACCGGAACGGAGTTTCCGTCGCTTGAGGCTGCCTATTTCGACACCTGTCAGGCCATCCTGGACATCGCCTTCGAAAAGCTGCGCGCACGGCAAGATCCTGCAACGGACAGTTTCGAGATCACCGACGAGCAGCGAAGCGTATTGATGCTGGTGCCGTTTTGCGAAGTGCTGTTGCCCGCGCTTGCAAAAGACAAGCCGGTGAGACTGAAAACGATCCAGTTACTCGACAACTGCCGGGATCAGTTTGCGCGGAGCGCGGCATTGCAGGCCGATATGCGCGCGGAATTCGAACAGGCGAGAAAGACATTCAGTGACATTCGCGCGAATCTGGCGCGCATTGCCTCTCACACATCCGGGTAGAGCCGGCACGTGGTCCAGCTGCATTGCAATGTTTGGCTGCGTGTCAGCGGATTTAACAGGCGGCGGCGTCCAGCGGCGACCCGCCGGACAAGCCTGCGTGCGGTAACGCCCGCTTACTCGACGCCGGCTTCCTGCGGCGTGAATTCGTAGACCGACGAGCAGAACTCGCAGGTCACGACGACCTTGCCGTCCTTGACCATCTCGGCGCGATCGTTCGGCGCAAAGCTCTTCAGCATCGACGACACCGCGTCGCGCGAGCAGGAGCACTGCGCGCGCAGCGGTTGCGGATTGAAGACGCGGACGCCGCGTTCGTGGAACAGGCGGTACAACAGCCGCTCGCCTGAGAGATCGGGATCGATCAGCTCGACGTCCTCGACGGTTGAGATCAGCGACTGTCCCTCGACCCAGGCGTCGTCGTCAGGCACGGAGTGCGTGACCGTGCCCTCGGGCGCATCGCCGGGGTGCAGATCGGCCTGCTTGGCGCGCTCGGGCGCCTTGGGCAGGAATTGCAGCAGGATGCCGCCGGCGCGCCAGTGCAGCTTGCCGCCTTCGCCGCCGCGCATCTCCTCGCCGACCGCAAGCCGCACCCGCGTCGGGATCTGTTCCGAGCGCAGGAAATATTCGTGAGCCGCCTCTTCCAGGCCGCCGCCATCAAGCGCCACCAGGCCCTGGTAGCGGCTGGTGTTCGAGCCCTGGTCGATGGTCATCGCAAGGTGGCCCTTGCCGAGCAGCTCGCCCGAGGTCTGCCCCGGCTTGAGCTGCGCCGCGTCATAGCGCGCATAGGCGCGCAGCCGGTCGGGCGCCTGGAAATCGACGATCAGCAGCGAGACCGGGCCTTCGGTCCGGGTCTGCAGGATGAAGCGGCCTTCGAACTTGACGGTTGAGCCGAGCAGCGTGGTCAGCACTATGGCCTCGCCGAGCAGCTTGCCGACTGCCGGCGGGTAATCGTGCTTGTGCAGGATCTCGTCGAGCGCGGGGCCGAGCCGGGTCAGCCGGCCGCGCAAATCCAGCGCGCCGACCTCGAAGGCCAGCACGGCATCGTCGACAGGAACCGCTGACGGCGCGCGAACCGGCGCCTCGGTCGTGATTTTGATGTCGGGGGATTGTGAAACCATGGCGCTCTATCTGGGGTCTCGGACCGTGAAATAAAGGGGTTCACTACAACGCATATCTCCGTCGTCCCTGCGAAAGCAGGGACCCATAACCACCGTTGTCGGTTGCTGCGCCAAGCTGGGGCCCCAGCCGTTTACAACAAGGACCAACGGTGGTTATGGGTCCCGGCTTTCGCCGGGACGACAGCGTTGAAGCGGCGCTACGCGACTTCGTTAAAGCACCAGGCCAGAATGCCCTTCTGCGCATGCAGGCGGTTTTCCGCCTCGTCGAACACCACGGATTGCGGCCCGTCGATCACCTCGTCGGTGACCTCCTCGCCGCGATGCGCGGGCAGGCAGTGCATGAACAGCGCGTCCGGCTTGGCGAGCGACATCAGCTTGGCATTGACCTGATAGGGCTGCAGCACGTTGTGGCGGTGCTCGCCCTCCTTGTCGCCCATCGACACCCAGGTGTCGGTGACGACGCAGTCGGCGCCGCGCACGGCGGCTTCCGGGTCGGTGCCGAGCACGATCGGCGCGCCGGTCGCCTTGATCCAGTCGCGCATCGGCTTCTTCGGCGAAAGCTCCGGGGGGGTCGCGACATTGAGCTGGAACTTGAACCGCTCGGCGGCGTGCGCCCAGGAGGCCAGCACGTTGTTGTCGTCGCCGGTCCAGGCCACGGTCTTGCCCGCGATCGAGCCGCGATTTTCCTCATAGGTCATGAGGTCGGCCATCACCTGGCAGGGATGCGAACGCCGGGTCAGGCCGTTGATGACCGGCACCGTGGCGTGCGCGGCGAGTTCGAGCAGCGCGTCATGGTTGAGGATGCGGATCATGATCGCATCGACATAGCGCGACAGCACGCGCGCGGTGTCGGCGATGGTCTCGCCGCGGCCGAGTTGCATCTCGGCGCCGGTCAGCATGATGGATTCACCGCCGAGCTGGCGCATGCCGACGTCGAACGACACCCTGGTGCGGGTCGACGGGCGCTCGAAGATCATCGCCAGCGTCTTGCCCTCGAGCGGCTTCCGGCCCTTCTCATGCGCCTTCAGCTTCGCCTTCATGGCGGCTCCGGCGGAGAGCATGTTGCGCAACTCGCCGAGCGGCAGCTCGTTGATGTCGAGGAAGTGACGGACCGGCTTGCTCATTATCCGGCCTTCCTCGGCTGTGCCGCCGACAATGTCGCGCAGGCGCGCTCGAGCGAGGTGATCGACTGGTCGATCTCGGCCTCGGTCACGATCAACGGCGCGAGGAACCGCACCACGTTGTCGCCGGCGCCGACGGTGAGCAGCTTCTCGTTGCGCAGCGCCGCGATCAAATCGCCCGACGGCACCACGGCCTTGACGCCGATCAACAGGCCCTCGCCGCGCACCTCCGACAGCACGCCGGGATAGCGGTCGACGACGGAGGCGAGCTTCTGCTTGAGCAGCAGCGACATCTTCTGCACGTGCTCGAAGAAACCGGGCTTGAGCATGACGTCGAGCACGGCATTGGCCGCGGCGACTGCGAGCGGATTGCCGCCGAAGGTCGAGCCGTGCGAGCCCGGCGCCATGCCGGCCGCGGCCTGCGCGGTCGCCAGCACCGCGCCGATCGGGAATCCGCCGCCGAGCGCCTTGGCCAGCGACATCACATCCGGCGTCACACCCGTGCGCTTGTAGGCGAACAGGTCGCCGGTGCGTCCCATGCCGGTCTGCACCTCGTCGAATGCGAGCAACAGGCCATGCTCGTCACACAGCGCGCGCAATGCCTTGAAGAATGCCTGCGGCGCGCCTCGCACGCCGCCCTCGCCCTGCACCGGCTCGATCAGGATGCCGGCGGTGTGCGGGCCGATCGCCTTCTTCACCGCCTCGATGTCGCCGTGCGGCACCTGGTCGAAGCCGTCCATCGGCGGGCCGAAGCCCTCGAGATATTTCGCCGAGCCGGTCGCAGCCAGCGTACCCAACGTGCGGCCGTGGAACGCGCCTTCGAAGGTGATGATGCGGTAGCGCTCGCCATGGCCCTTGGAGAAATGATGGTGACGGACCAGTTTGATCACGCCTTCCATCGCTTCCGCGCCGGAATTGCAGAAGAACACGAAGTCGGCGAAGCTCTGCTCGCACAGCCGCGCGGCGAGCACCTCGCCGTCCGGGCTCTTGAACAGGTTCGACATGTGCCAGAGCTTGGTCGCCTGTTCCTGCAGCGCCTTGACCAGATGCGGATGCGCATGCCCGAGCGCGTTCACCGCAACCCCCGAGGTGAAATCGAGATAGCGGTCGCCGTTGGTTGCGATCAGCCAGGCGCCCTCACCGCGCTCGAAGCCGAGATCGACCCTGGCGAAGACGGGGAGCAGATGCGACGAGGCGTTGTTGGTCATGGCGTTCACTGCCGGTTTGAGGCCGACAATTGCCGCGCGCATTGACGCCAGCGCAGCAACGGCCAGCTTCGGAAAACAAAACGGCCGCCTTTGCGGGCGGCACGTGGGCAACATTCTATGCTGCGGCGGGACCGTGTCAATCGCCAGGAGCCGCCCTTTTGCCTGCCTTCCTGCAATGCGCAGCGAGCGCAATCCGGAGCATTCCGGTGCGGTGGAAAAGCCTCATTGCAATGCCTAACTGTGTGGGAACATGTGGACGCACGGCCGCGGACTCTTGCGCCAGAGTCACGCCATATTGTAGCGTTTGGCCTGTCGGGTACGACATCTCGTGCGGCAGTACTGGACCCTCTAAGTAGCCTTTGTGTCTCGCGTAAACGTTCGGGCGCAACACCGTGCCCGGCGAGGGCTAAGGGATTCTGGCCGCAGGGATATTTGTCCAGATTTGGCTCGCAGCGCCGCTCCAATGACTGGCCGGCGCCATGCGAAAGGAAGAATGCGATGACGGTATTGACCTGGTCCGACGATCGCGTCGAGCAGCTGAAGAAGCTCTGGGAGTCTGGCCTCTCGGCCAGCCAGATCGCAGCGGAACTTGGCAATGTGACGCGAAACGCCGTGATCGGCAAAGTGCACCGGCTCGGCCTCTCCGGCCGCGCCAAGGCCCCCTCCACGGCTGCGCCGCGGCAGCGCAAGGCCCGTCCCGCCCAGCACATGATGCGGGTGGCGCGCCCGGTCTCGCGCGGCAACACCGCGCTCGCGCACGCCTTCGAGGTCGAGATGGAGCCCGATCCGATCTCCTACGACAACGTGGTGCCGATGAGCCAGCGGCTGTCGCTGCTCGAGCTCAACGAAGCCACTTGCCACTGGCCGGTCGGCGATCCCTCGAGCCCGGAATTCTTCTTCTGCGGCGGCAAGGCGCTCGCCGGGCTGCCCTATTGCGCGCATCACTCGCGCGTCGCCTACCAGCCCGCCGCCGATCGGCGCCGGCCGTCGGCGAAGCCACAGATCAAGTAAGCACTCGGGAAACTAGCCTGGACTGCAAAAACAAATCCCCGCGCAAGCGGGGATTTTTTTGTGTGAGATCGTAGTCCGATGGAGCGCAGCGCACGACGTGAGGTGAGCACGCACGTCGGGCTCCCTCCCCCCTTGCGGGGGAGGGTTGGGGAGAGGGGTGCCGCTTGCTCCGCTGATTATCGATCGCGAAGAATGCACCGTCGGTTCGGGTTGAGAGGATGTCGCTACACGTCTCGCGCCACAGCCCGAGGCTCACCCCTCTCCCCACCCTCCCCCGCAAGGGGGGAGGGAGCCCGAGAGTGTGCTCACCTCACGTGATGACCAAACCAATTCACGTCACCAGCCGCGGCTTTATGGCTCGTCTTGACGATGCAGTGACAGTCACGCGCCGCACGCGCGTTACGGCTGCGGCTCAGCCTTGGCAAAGCGGTCGTCGAGCGCGTAGCCGGCGCCGCGCACGGTGCGGATCGGATCCTGCTCGCGGCCCGGATTGAGCAGCTTGCGGAGGCGGCCGATGTGCACGTCGACGGTGCGCTCATCGATGTAGATGTCGCGGCCCCAGACGCTGTCGAGCAGCTGCTCGCGGCTGAACACGCGGCCGGGATGCTCGAGGAAGAATTCGAGCAGGCGATATTCGGTCGGCCCGAGATCGATCGGGCGGCCCGAGCGCGCCACGCGGCGCTTCTCGCGGTCGAGCTCGATGTCGCCATAGGTCAGCACGGTCGCAAGCCGCTCCGGGCTCGCGCGGCGCAACAGGCCCTTCACCCGTGCCAGCAATTCGGGCACCGAGAATGGCTTGACGATGTAATCGTCGGCGCCGGTGGCAAGCCCGCGCACGCGCTCGCTCTCCTCGCCGCGCGCGGTCAGCATGATGATCGGAAGCTGCTTGGTCTCGGGCCGCGCCCGCAGACGGCGGCACAGTTCGATGCCGGACAGGCCCGGCAGCATCCAGTCCAGCACCACGAGGTCGGGAACGCGCTCCTTCAGCCGAGTATCGGCATCGTCGCCGCGCCCCACGGTTTCGACATCGTAGCCTTCCGCATCGAGGTTATAGCGCAACAACGTCGTCAGCGCTTCCTCGTCTTCGACTACCAGAATGCGTGCGCTCATCGGTTTAAGTTCTTTCTCTGTGGTGATCCGTTGCCCAGACGCAAACCGAAACGCTTACTTTCCTGAGCACAATCCCCGCGGAAGCGACTTGTCGGGAAGACAATCCGGCTCCGCGCTTGCGGATCATGTTCTAGGTACCCGGCACCGTGGTGGCAAAAGTCGTCATGTCGCCCTTCGGGCGCTTGTCCGTGATCTGCTGACCCTCGATCATGTAGAACACCGTCTCGGCGATGTTGGTGGCGTGATCGCCGATCCGCTCGATGTTCTTGGCGCAGAACATCAGATGGATGCAGAACGAGATGTTGCGCGGATCCTCCATCATGTAGGTGAGCAGCTCGCGGAACAGCGAGGTGCAGATCGCGTCGACTTCCTCGTCGCCCTTCCAGACGTTCATCGCCGCCGGCAGATCGTGCGCGGCATAGGCGTCGAGCACCGACTTGACCTGCGACAGCACGAGGTCGGTCATGTGCTCCAGGCCGCGGATCAGCTTCAGCGGCTGGAAATCGCTTTCCAGCGCCGCGACGCGCTTGCCCATGTTCTTGGCGAGATCGCCGATCCGCTCGAGGTCGGTGGCGACGCGCATCGCGCTGACGATTTCACGCAGGTCGATCGCCATCGGCTGGCGGCGCGCGATCGTCAGCACCGCGCGCTCTTCGATGACGCGCTGCAGATTGTCGATCTCGATGTCGGCGGCGACCACGCGCTTGCCGAGCGCGACGTCGCGACGGATCAGCGCATCGACCGACTCGGTAATCATCCGCTCGACGAGGCCGCCCATCTCGGCGACCAGGCGGGTCAACTCCTGCAGGTCGCTGTCGAATGCCTTGGCGGTATGTTCAGAAGCCATCGTCCCTCTCCTCAGCCGAACCGGCCGGTGATGTAATCCTGAGTCCGTCGATCGCTCGGCGAGGTGAAGATCTTGTTGGTGTCGTCGAACTCGATCAGCTCGCCGAGATACATGAAGGCGGTCTTGTCGGAGACGCGCGCCGCCTGCTGCATGTTGTGGGTGACGATCGCGATCGTGTAGTCCTCGGAGAGCTCCTGGATCAGCTCCTCGACCTTGGCGGTCGAGATCGGATCGAGCGCCGAGCAGGGCTCGTCGAACAGGATCACCTCGGGGCGCACCGCGACGGTGCGCGCGATGCACAGGCGCTGCTGCTGGCCGCCCGAGAGCGACAGGCCGGAGGCGTTCAGCTTGTCCTTGACCTCGTTCCACAGCGCGCCGCCGCGCAGCGCCTTCTCGACCCGGTCGTCCATCTCGGACTTCGAGATCTTCTCGTAAAGGCGGATGCCGAAGGCGATGTTCTCGTAGATCGTCATCGGGAACGGCGTCGGCTTCTGGAACACCATGCCGACCCGCGCGCGCAGCAGATTGAGGTCGAGCTTGGGATCGAGAATGTTGGTCTGGTCCAGCATCAGCTGGCCGACCGCGCGCTGGCCCGGATAGAGGTCATACATCCGGTTGAAGATGCGCAGCAGGGTCGACTTGCCGCAGCCCGACGGGCCGATGAACGCCGTGACGCGGTTGGTACCGAGCGTCAGGTTGATGTTCTTCAGCGCGTGGTGCTCGCCGTAATAGAAGTTGAGGTTGCGCACCGTGACTTTCGGCGGCGCTTCCGGAAGCGGAACCTGGGGAACGTGGCCCGCGGCAGTCGTGGAGACGGAAAGCTCGGTCATTTTGCGGCCCTTTCGGCACCAAGGATACGCGCGCCGATATTCAGCGCGAGCACGGTGAATGTGATCAGCAGTGCGCCGCTCCACGCCAGCTCTTTCCAGTAGGCGTAGGGGCTCTGCACGAAGTTGTTGATGGTCACCGGCAGGTTGGCCATCGTCTTGGTCAGATCCAGGCTGAAGAACTGGTTCGACAGCGCGGTGAACAACAACGGCGCGGTTTCGCCGGCGACGCGCGCGGTCGCCAGCAGCACGCCGGTGATCAAGCCGCTCCGCGCAGCACGATAAGCGATCCGCTTGATCACCAGCGAACGCGGCAGGCCGAGCGCGGAGGCCGCCTCGCGCAGCGGATTGGGCACCAGCAGCAGCATGTCCTCGGTGGTGCGCAGCACCACCGGGATCACGATCACGGCGAGCGCAAGTGCGCCTGCGATCGCCGAGAAGCCGCGCATCGGCACCACCACCGCGCCATAGATGAACAGGCCGATGATGATCGAGGGCGCGCTGAGCAGGATGTCGTTGATGAAGCGGATCACCGAGGTGAGCTTGTCGTGCTTGCCGTACTCGGCGAGGTAGGTGCCGGCGAACAGGCCGAGCGGGGCGCCGATGCCGACGCCGATCACGGTCATGATGACCGAACCGACGATGGCGTTGAGCAGGCCGCCATCGGTGGAGCCCGGCGGCGGCGTGTTCTGGGTGAACAGCTGCACGCTGAGGCCGGCAATGCCGTTGTAGAGCAGCGTGATCAGGATCAGCGCCAGCCAGGTGACGCCGAACAGCGCGGCGCCGACACAGAGTGCGCGAATGACGATGTCGCTGCGGCGGCGGGATTTGTAGATCGGGTTCATGGCGTTACTTCCCCGCCTTCTTTTCAAGCCGCATCAGCATCAGCCGCGCGCCGGCGAGCACGAAGAAGGTCAGCACGAACAGCAGGAGGCCGAGCAGGATCAGGCCGGACTGGTGCAGGCCGTCGCTCTCGGCGAATTCGCTGGCGATCGCCGCCGAGATCGTGGTGCCCGGCGCGAAGATCGACGACGAGATGCGGAACGAGTTGCCGATGATGAAGGTCACCGCCATGGTCTCGCCGAGGGCACGGCCGAGCGCCAGCATGACGCCGCCGATCACGCCGACGCGGGTGTAGGGGATCACCACGCTGCGGACGACTTCCCAGGTGGTGCAGCCCATGCCGTAGGCGGCCTCCTTCAGCACGGGCGGCACGGTCTTGAACACGTCGACCGAGATCGCGGTGATGAAGGGCAGCACCATGATGGCGAGGATCAGCGCGGCGTTGAACAGGCTGAGATAGGACGGCGGGCCTGCGAACACCGCGCCCAGCACCGGGACGCCCTCGAATATCCTGATCATGAAGGGCTGGAACGTGTTGGCCAGGAACGGGCCGAGCACGAAGAAGCCCCACATGCCGTAGATGATCGAGGGGATGCCGGCGAGCAGCTCGATGGCGATGCCGATCGGGCGACGCAGCACCTGCGGGCACAGCTCGGTGAGGAACACGGCGATGCCGATGCCGACCGGAATGGCGATCAGCATGGCGATGACGGAGGTGATCAGCGTGCCGTAGATCGGGCCGAGCGCGCCGAGCACCGGCGGATCGGCCGAAGGCGCCCAGCGCTGCGTCCAGAGGAAGGCGAAGCCATATTCCTTCATCGCCGGCCAGGCGCCGACGATCAGCGACAGGATAATGCCGCCGAGGATCAACAGAACCGAGATCGCCGAGATACGGGTGATCCAGTAGAAGGTGAGATCACCCAGCTTGAAGGCGCTGAGGGCCTTGGCGCGATCGTAAGGTCCCGCGGCTTCCATCACATCGCTCTGAACAGCCATGTCTGCCACGCCTATCCCCTCTTTTTTATTTGAAACCTGCACAAACCGCCACGCCCCGAAGCGATCTTCACTGACGCATTTGGCCGGGCGTCGTTCCGGCTTGCGCCTCCCGGGGCGCGAACCCCGGGCCCACCCCGCGCTTGTTGCCGCGGTGACGGGGCCCGGGTCTTAATCGCTTGACCTGTGCCGCCCTTGGCGGGCGGCACAGGCCTTGTTCGAAGCGTCGGACTTAGCTCTTGATGTCCGAGGACCAGGTCTTCTCGATCAGCTTGACGACCGAGTCCGGCATCGGGATGTAGTCGAGCTCTTCGGCCGCCTTGCCACCCTTCTCGAAGGCGTACTTGAAGAACTTGAGCGCTTCCTGCGAGGCCGCCTTGTCGGTCGAGTCCTTGTGCATCAGGATGAAGGTCGCCGCGGTGATCGGCCAGGAGGCATCGCCCGGCTGGTCGGTCAGGATCACGTAGTAGCCGGGGGCCTTCGACCAGTCGGCATTCGACGCAGCGGCCTGGAAGGCGGCGACGGTCGGCTGCACGGTCTTGCCGGCCTTGTTGACCAACGCGGCGTAGGTCAGCTTGTTCTGCTTGGCATAGGCGTATTCGACATAGCCGATTGCGTTCTTGGTCTGGCTGATGTTGCCGGCAACGCCTTCGTTGCCCTTGGCGCCGACGCCGACCGGCCACTCGACCGCGGTGCCGGAACCGACCTTGGACTTCCAGTCGGCGTTCGACTTGGAGAGGTAGTCGGTGAAGTTGAAGGTGGTGCCCGAACCGTCCGAACGGCGCACGACGGTGATAGCGTCGGCCGGCAGGGTCAGCTTCGGATTGAGCTTGGCGATCGCCGCGTCATTCCACTTGGTGATCTTGCCGAGATAGATGTCGCCGAGCACTTCGCCCGACAGCACGAGGTCGCCGGGCTTGACGCCTTCGACGTTCACGACCGGAACGATCGCGCCCATCACCATCGGCCACTGGACGAGACCGTCCTTCTCGAGCTGCTCGGCCTTGAGCGGCGCGTCGGTGGCGCCGAAAGTCACGGTCTTGGCCTGGATCTGCTTGATGCCGGCGCCAGAACCGATCGACTGATAGTTCAGGCCATTGCCGGTGTCCTTCTTGTAGGCGTCAGCCCACTTCGAATAGATCGGGAACGGAAACGTTGCGCCCGCGCCGGTAATATCGGCAGCGAAGGCCGACGTCGAAGCGGCGACCATGCCGGCAGCGACGATTGCTTTGATGAAATTCATGGGGTGGTCTCCATCTTGTGAGCGAAGCGCCGAATGCGCCCGATCGCGCTCACGCCGGTCCATCTAGGAGCGGTCGGTGCTGCTTTTACGAAGGTTGGATGACACTTAGATGACAGCACTAAGCGGCTGAAAATGCTCAGCTTTGCGTCGGCAGCAAGGTCTTCGGCCGGGGAAAACAGGCGGTAAAAGTCGCGCCGTTCTTCGGCACGCTCTCGATCAAAAGACGCCCGCGATGACGGTTAAGAATATGTTTCACCAGCGATAATCCGAGGCCCGTTCCGCCCTGGTTACGGCTGTCGCCGACGTCCACCCGGTAGAACCGCTCGGTCAGCCGCGGCAGGTGCTCCGGGGCGATGCCGGGGCCGAAATCCCGTACCATGACACGGATTTCGGGGCTCCCCTCGCCCGATGCGCCCGGGACGGTCTGATTGAGCGACACTATGACGCGGCCGCCCGAGGCGCCGTATTTGAGCGCGTTCTCGATCAGGTTCTCGAACAGGCGGAGCAGTTCCTCGCGGTCGCCGGCGATCCTGACCGGGGCCTGCGGCAGGTCGACCTCGATTTCGACCTGGCGCTCGCTGGCCAGCACCTCGAGCCCGTCGGCCACCTCGCGGATGATCGGCACGATGTCGATCGAGGCCTCGGGCCGCACATGGGCCGACAGTTCGACCCGCGACAGCGACAGCAGGTCGTCGATCAGCCGCGCCATGCGGGTGGCCTGGGTGTGCATGATGCCGAGGAAGCGCTCGCGCGCCCGGGCGTCCTCGCGCGCCGGCCCCTGCAGCGTGTCGATGAAGCCGGACAACGCGGCCAGCGGCGTGCGCAGCTCATGGCTGGCATTGGCGACGAAGTCGGCGCGCATTTCCTCGACCCGGCGCAGCGGCGTCAGGTCGTGGAAGGTCATCAGCATGCACTTCTCGGTGCCGCCGAACTGGGTCGGCACCGGCACCGGCGTGATCACCAATTCCATCCAGCGATCGACCGGAACATGGTCCGAGTAGGTGGCGCGCCGCGGCTCGGTGGTGGCGATCGCCTCGCGTAACGCAGTGATAATCTCCGGCGAACGCAGGGCAAATTGCGCCAATTCGTTCTTGCGCAGCGCCGGCGCGAGCTGGGCCGCGGCGGCATTGAGATGGATGACGCGGCCGGCGCGATCGAGCAGCACGGCCGGGTCCGGCATGCCGGCGACGACGGCGCTCACGGCGGTAGCCTCGACCGGATTGCCGTGGCGGACATCCTCGCGCGAGGTCCCGGCATCATGCAGCCGCCACGGTACCAACGCCGCGGCCGCGATGCAGACGAACACCGCGCAGGCACGTACCAGCGACAATTCGCCGAGCGCAACCACCACGCTGAGCGCCAGCGCTGCGGCAAGCAGGATCAGCGCGGAATGGCGCAGGCGGTCGGGCCAGGGCGAGAAAATGGACTGCGGGGTATCGTCAATTGCCATCGCGGCGGCTTTCTTCCCGTCGGTTCGTGTCTCGCCGAGGCGCGGTCATCAGATCGACCATCCCTCGGGAGGCATCGGGCCGCGCCATCAGACCCCGGAATCACCGCGCTTGCGGACCAGAACCGCCTCATGGTGCGGCTCGGCGCGGGGACCCGAATCAGTCTGCGGCAGCCGTTTGAGTCGGGCGCCGACGATAACCTCCCGAAACGTCAGCAAGATTACAGATATGACGAATGGCGCAATATAGTAGAGCAGGCGGAACAGCAGCATACCGCCGAGCAGGTCCTCGCGGTCCATCTGCCAGAGGCCGACCAGCATGGCGGCGTCGAACACCCCGAGCCCGCCGGGGGAGTGGCTGGCGAAGCCGAGCAGGGTCGCCGAGACGAAGATGACCGCGACCACGACGAAGCCGAGATTGGGCTCGTCCGGCACCAGCACGTACATCGCCAGCGCGCAGAAGCCGAGGTCGACGATGCCGATCGCGACCTGCAGCAACGTCAGCGGACCGCCCGGCAGGGTCACCGTCCAGGGCCCGCGGCCGACCACCCGCGGCTGGGTCCAGACCCAGACCACATAGGCGACCAGCGCGATGATGATGCCGAACGCCAGTGTGCGGTTGAGCCAGGGCGGCAGCTGATCGATGTTGGCCGCGGCCTCCGGGTGATAGGCGATGCCGAGCCCGAGCACCGCGGCGTTGCCGAGCCAGAAGGTCAGGCCGGCGAGAAAGCAGATCTTGGCGACGTCGATCGCGTTCAATCCCCAGGCCGAATAGATCCTGTAGCGCACCGCGCCGCCGGTGAAGACGCTGGCGCCGACATTGTGGCCGATCGAATAGGAGGTGAATGCCGCGAGCGCATTGATGCGATAGGGCACGTGGGCGTGGCCGATCGCGCGCACCGCGAACAAATCGTAGAAGGTCAGCGTGAAATAGCCGGCTGCGACGAATAGCCCCGCCAGCATGATCTGCCGCGGTTCGGTGCTCTTGATGGCCTCGAGCACCTCGTTGGTGTCGATGCCGCGCAGCATGTGATAGAGGACGTAGCAGGCGATGCCGATGACGGCGATGCTGATGACAACACCCAGCCGATGCAGGAGTTGCTTCTGGCGTAGAAACGCCATCGCCCTGCGTATTGCTTCCAGCATCTAGACCTCGAATTGCGATCCCGCGACGACGGCTTCCGGGCGATCTCCGCCGGCGCTTCGCTGTGCCCTGCCCCGTGTAGCGCGTTTTAAGCCGGAGTGGAATTCGTCAAACGACAATAAAACGCGCATCTTCAAGATATTAGGGATGATTCATGACAGCGGGTGCACAAATATGCGCGTTTCTCGCCACCTTCGACAAGGCTTGACATACACCTGCGGCAGTTAGCCCGGCGAATGGTGCGCAAGACCATCCGGTAAACTACGGGAGGCTGATGCGCCGCGCGGCATCTGGTCAACGAAAATCGCCGCCGCAATGATCATTGCGACGGCGAGGAGGCAAGTCCGCGGTTCGTCATGCCCGCGCGGTCGTCACCGCGGTGACGATGTCAGCGGCATCGGGGAAATGTCCCTTCACGCGCCTGGCGATCACTTTGCCGTCAAGCCTGACCTCGAAGACGCCGCCCTTGCCGGGCACCAGCTCCGCATCGAGGCCAAGGCGTTCGCGCAGCAGCGTGGCCGCCGCCCTGGCGCGCGTCTCGTAGCCGCAGGGACGGCAATAGGTGATCGAGAGGTCGGTCATGGCGTGTTCTCCCATCCGCTCATGCTGCAAGATGCTGCGCGCTCGCAGCCTCGATGCCGGCGATCCAGCCAGCGACCGAGCGGCCGATCGCCTCCGGATGGTCTTCCTGCAGGTAATGCGCGCCCGCGCCGAGCTGAATGACCGCGCAATGCTGCAGCCGCGCCGCGAATTCGGCGGCGAAGGCCGGCGACACCAACGCTCCGGGCGAGCCGGCGAACAGCAGCTTCGGATAGGTCGAGGCCGCGAGCGCCGCATGCGCTGCCGTGAGCGCCTGATCGACATCATCAGGCTCGCCTGCGATCGGCAGCTCGCGCGGCAGCATCAAGGTCGGCTTGCGGCTCGCGCGGGTCGCGAACGGCGCGCGGTAGGCTTCCATCTCCTCGTCGCTGAGCGTGCGCAGGATCGAGCCGGGCAGCACGCGCTCGACGAACGCGTTGCCGTCGAGAACCATCGCCTCGCCTACTCCCGGCGTGCGGAATTTCCGGAACGTCTCCCGCGCGGCCTCGTGCTGGTGGAAGTCGGACCAGTCCCGCATCGGGCGGATGAACTCCATGAAGGCGAGCCCGCGCACGAGCTGCGGGCGCCGCGCCGCAAGGTGGAAGGCCAGCGCCGTGCCCCAATCCTGGGCGACGAGATACGCCGAGGTGATGCCGAGCTCGTCGATCAATGCGTCGAGATAGTCCGCCTGGTCGAAGAAGCGGTAAGCGATATCGGGCTTGCCGGACTGGCCGTAGCCGATCAGGTCGGGCGCGATGCAGTGCCCGACCGGCGCCACCAGCGGCATGATGTTGCGCCAGATGTAGGACGACGTCGGATTGCCGTGCAGGAACAGCACGTGCGGCGCGTCGCTGCGCCCAAGCTCGCGATAGGCCATCGTAGATCCGAGCACGGCGCGATGATGCAGGCTGATGTCGGCGGATGTCGTCATGGCAACTCCTTGAACACTGTTTGGAATGCGATCGTCTTGAAACGCTCGAGCGCAGCCGCGCTGCGTTCGACCTTCATGCGCAGCATGGCGCCCTGCCAGGATGCGAGCAGGAAGTCGGCAAGCTCATCGGGATCGAAGTCGGACGCGATCTCGCGCTTGGCCTGGGCCTCGGCGATGCAGGCGGCGAACGGCGCGCGCCATTCCCGGAAGATCTCGTCGAGCTGCTCGCGCAGCATCTCGCTGGTGCCCGACGCTTCGAGGCTGAAATCGCCGATCAGGCAGCCGCGGGTGAAGCCGTCATGGGCAAGCTTGCCGGTGATGAGATCGAGATAGCGGCGGAGCCGTTCGCGCGGCGGCAGCGAGATGTCGCCGAGCGCTTCCGCGACGAGGCCGCGCACATAGGTGAAGTAGCGGTCGAGCACCTCGGAGGCGAACAGCTCCTTGGAGCGGAAATGGTTGGTGAACGAGCCCTGCGGCGCGCCGGCAGCCGTGGTGACGTCGCGCACGCTGGTGCCGTGATAGCCGGTCCGGAACATTTCCTTCAGGCCGGCGTCGAGGATGGCATCGCGGAGAGAGGGTTTTGGCATGGACACGATTTAATACGTACGTGCGTATTGATGTCAAGCCCTATAATGCATGCGGCACGCGCCACGCGTGGCGGCGTCGCTCAGCTCCAATGGATCAAGGGTTTAGGGATCAGCTCGCGGGTTTGCTGCGCGAGACCACCCAGTCGCGCAGCCAGGAACCGATCGCGCAGCCGACGAGGTAAAGCGCGAACATGACCAGGAAGAGGTCGAGCCAATAGCCGAAGCGGCCGGGCACGACCCGCGCGAATGATGCCGCCACCAGCGCAGCGGCGAGCAGCGCGAGCCAGATCATCCAGATCCGTGAGACGGCCTGCGCCCGATGCACCACCGCGATCCAGCCCATGCCGAAGCCGAGCAACGCGGCGCCAAGCAGCCAACCCCAGAAGAATGTCGCGAGCACGGTCATCGCTACTTCACCACGAATTCGATGCGGCGGTTCTGCGCCTTGCCGTCTTCATTCTCGTTGCCGGCAAGCGGCTGCGTGCTGCCATAGCCGATCGGCGTGAAACGGTTGGCAGGCAGTCCGGCGCGCACCAGGTAATCCACCACGGCCTGCGCGCGCCGCTCCGACAAGGCCTGGTTGGCCGCCTCCTCGCCATCGCTGTCGGTGTGGCCTGCGACCTCGATCGTCGCATTGGGGCAGCGCATAGCGGTCTCGATCAGACGGTCGAGCAGGCCGGCGGAGTCGGGAACGATGTCGGCCTTCCCGGACTCGAAGCGGATCTTGCCCTTCGAGAGGATCTCGGAAAACAGCTGCTGGCACACGGTCGGATCGACCGGCGCCGCCGCCGGCTTCACCGTGACCTCGGCCTTGTACTGCCAGCCCTGCGGAAAGTCCTTGCCGAGCCCGTCGCGGATCTGGCCGGCGGCAGCATCGTAGAGCGCATCGCCCGACAGCTTCACCTCGCGATCCGACACCACGAGCGTCCCGGTCGACAGCCGCGACAGCGCACCGAGCGCGGGCACCACCGCCGCCGCAAACCCCGAGGGCGCGCCGATGCTGGCCTTGAGATTGTCGACCACCTTCTCGCTGAAGAACTTGCGGCCGGCTGCGGCAACCAGCGCGGCATGCACGTTGTTGTCGGGCACGTAACCGGTCAGCGTCAGTGTCACCGCGACCGGGTCCTTGTAGGCCTGGAACACGTAAGGCGGCGCCTTGATGTCGTTGGCGGCGATCGAATAGCCCTCCGGCAGGTTCTTCAGCGCCGCCGCCACCGCTTCGCGTCCACCGAGCTCGCGCGCCATGCCGGCGAGCGCGACCTTGTTGTCGGTCAGCGTGATCTTGCCTTCCTTCAGCTTGCCGATCTGGTCGAGCAGCAACAGCGCTGCCGGATCGAATCGCTGTGGCGCGCCGCGGGCGAGCGCCATCTGATCGACCACCTCGACACCGCCGAGGCCGGCCTTCGCGGCCTCGGTCAGCTTGCTCTTGCTCGACGGCAGCGGCGCGTTGCCGCCAAGCGTGACCCGCACCACGTCGCGCTCCGCCGACCACACATACGGCTTGGCCTCGGGAACAAGGCGGGTCTCGTCGTTGACCAGCCGCACACCCGGCACGGCTTCGACCGACGCCACTGCACTGAGGCGGCCGTCCTCGGAGAAGGCATTGGCGGTAAACGTCACGTCGCGGCCGTCGACGCTGATGCGGCGCTTGTCGAGCACGGTGTCCTTCAATGCGGCATTGGAGCGCGCAGCAAGATCCGCCTCGACCGTCGCCGTTGAGGTCCAGGCCGCGATACCCCACAGGACGACCAGTGGAATCACCCCCGGCCACCACTTGCTACTCCACTTGAAAAGTCCGTGCATTCAGCGTCCTGCGGGTCGGGAACCAGAGAGAAAACAAACCCTTGGCTGACTGTCAAACCCCAAATCGGCTGCCACGGCAGGGTGCCATGTCGGACCGGGATAACAGTTTCTTCAGTGGTCTTTCGCTAAGTTTGCGGCGGAATGCAAATCGGCCAGCCCGTGCCCTCATGAAACAACTCCGCAACACCGTGATCCGTGCCGGGATGGAGGCGTTGTATTTTTCGGGTGCGCATATCCTGCTGCGGCCGATTTTCGCCGGCGTCGGCGCCATCTTCATGCTGCACCACGTCCGCCCGCGGCGCGCCGACGCATTCCAGCCCAACCATCATCTCGAGGTCACGCCGGACTTCCTGCGCGCGATGCTGACGCATCTGCGCGCGCTCGACGTCGAAATCATCAGCATGGACGAGGCGCATCGCCGCCTCACCGAACGGAATTTCGCGCGGCGCTTCGCCTGCTTCACCTGCGACGACGGCTATCGCGACAATCGTGATTTCGCGCTTCCCGTGATGCGCGAGTTCGGCGCACCGTTCACGGTCTTTGTCGCGAGCGATTTCGCCGAGGGCTGCGGCAAATTGTGGTGGATCGCGCTGGAGCGGATCATTGCGGCAGCATCGGCGATCGAGCTGCCGATCGCCGGCGTCATGACACCGATCGACACCGCGACGCCGCAGGCCAAGCGCACGGCGTTCGGCCGCATGCACGACTGGCTACGTTCGCTGCCGGGCGAGCAGGAGATGGAGGCCGAGATCTCAGCGCTGTGCTCCCGCCACGGCGTCGACGAGGCCGGCATCGCGCGCGAGCTCTGCATGTCCTGGGACGAGTTGCGCGGCTTTGCCGCCGATCCGCTGGTCACGATCGGCGCCCACACCATCACCCATTGCAACCTCGCCAAGCAGAGCGAGACCATCGCATCGTTCGAGCTCGCCACCAGCCGGGCGCGGATCGAGGACGCGCTGCAGCGGCAAGTCGCGCATCTCGCCTATCCCTATGGCGACCGGATCGCCGCCGGGCAGCGCGAATTCGCCCTCGCAAGGTCAATCGGCTTCCGGACCGCGGTGACGACACGCCCGGGCATGCTGTTTCCCGAAAGCGCCGACCACATGACCGCCTTGCAGCGGGTCTCGCTGAACGGCAATTACCAGGACGCGCGGCTCTTGCCGGTGCTGACCTCCGGCGCCGCCACCGCGGTGTGGAACGGTTTTCGCCGGATCGATGCGGCGTAAGACCACGTGAACGTAGCCCGGATGCACCGAAGCGCAATCCGGGACGATCTCGCGACTGGATAATCCTGCCCCGGATTTCGCTTCGCTGCATCCGGGCTACAGACCCTCTCCTTCCTTGACTCGATCCCCGGCCGCGATCAGAACCATCGGCAACGCAATGGAGGAGCGCATGTTCAAGGATCTGTTTTCACTGAAGGGCCGCGTCGCGTTGGTGACCGGGGGATCGCGCGGCATCGGCAAGATGATCGCGGCCGGCTTCCTCGCGCAGGGTGCCGCCAAGGTCTACATCACCGCGCGCAAGGCAGGTCCCTGCGAGGCCACCGCCCAGGAGCTGTCAGCCGCCTATGACGGCGAATGCATCGCGCTGCCGATCGACATCTCGACCGTCGAGGGCTGCGACAAGCTCGCGAGCGAGATCATCAAGCTCGAGCCGAAGCTAGACATCCTCGTCAACAATGCCGGCGCGGCCTGGGGCGCGGATTTCGACGAATTCCCGGAGAGCGGCTGGGACAAGGTGATGAACCTCAACGTCAAGTCGATCTTCTTCCTGACCAAGGCGCTGGCCAAGCCGCTGCGCGCAGCGGCGAGCCACGACAGACCGGGCAAGGTGATCAACATCGCCTCGATCGACGGCATCTTCGTCAACCCGATGGAGACCTATTCCTACGCCGCCAGCAAGGCCGCGGTGATCCATCTGACGCGCCGGATGGCGACGCGGCTGATCAAGGACAACATCAACGTCACCGCGATCGCACCGGGCGCCTTCAAGTCGGACATGAACCGCGCCGCGCGCGACCACGCGGATGAAGTCGCCCAACGCGTTCCGTCGCGGCGGGTCGGCAGCGACGAGGATATGGCGGGCACCGCGATCTATCTCGCCTCGCGCGCCGGCGACTATGTGGTGGGCAACACCATCGCGGTCGACGGCGGCGTGGTCTACGCGACCGCGGGGCTGGAGATCGCGGGGTAAGCGCCCGCTGCTTGTACAAAAGAAAAGGGGCGAGCCAGGACCTTGTTCGGCTCACCCCTTTCCGGCCCCTCCGGGAGGAGACGAACTGTGAGGTCATGATGCGATCCCGCATCATGACCTCATTATCGTTTGAGCATGATCTCTTCGGAAAGCCGCTTCACACTTTTCCGGATCATGCTCGCTAAGGATCAGCTCTCGATCCTCACATACTCGAAGTCGCCCGGCTTGTTGTCGATGCCGACCTTCGGCGCCGAGATCCAGGAGGCGAACTCGCCGGGCTCGGTCACCGGCTTCATCAGCGAGGCGATGAAGTCGCCGTCCGCGGTCGACGGCAGCCAGTCGTTCTTGCGGCTCGCCCAGGTGGCGTCGTCGATCAGCAGGCCATCGGGCGTCGCATGGACGTCCTTGAACTCGCCGATCTGGCGATGGAAGGCGGTGTTCGGCACCGTGAGCTTGTAATCGATGCCCGCGGTCGAGATCACCTTATTCCAGCGCAGCATGCCCTTGACGCAATCCTGCGTGTAGTCGTCGCGCAGCCGCATGTTGAGCGCGGTCAGCGCCGGCTCGTCGACCATCTTGATCTGGCCGTCCACCAGCTTCATGACCGGATAGGTCGAGCTCTTGAGCTGATGATCGTCGTCGATCGTGGTCTCCTTGTAGCGGCCCTTGATGCCGGCATTGAACGCGTTCGCAGCGTTGGTCGACACTTCCGAGCCGAACAGATCGAGCGACAGCGAATAGTGCAGGTTCAGCTTCTTCTGGATGGTCGGCAGGTCGATCACGCCGAGCGCGCGGATCCTGGCGATGTCGTTCGGATCGGTGATGCCGGCGTCCTTCATCGCATCGCAGGTGCGCTGCACGACGCGGGTGATGCCGGTCTCGCCGACGAACATGTGATGGGCTTCCTCGGTCAGCATGAAGCGGCAGGTGCGCGACAGCGGATCGAAACCGGACTGCGCCAGCGAGTGCAGCTGCATCTTGCCGTCGCGATCGGTGAAGTAGGTGAACATGAAGAACGACAGCCAGTCCGGCGTCGCCTCGTTGAAGGCCCCTAGCATGCGTGGTGAATCCGCATCGCCCGAGCGGCGGCGCAGCAAATCGTCCGCTTCCTCGCGGCCGTCGCGGCCGAAATATTTCTGCAAGAGGTAGACCATCGCCCAGAGATGGCGGCCTTCCTCGACATTGACCTGGAACAAATTGCGCATGTCGTAGAGCGACGGCGCGGTCTTGCCGAGATGGCGCTGCTGCTCGACCGAGGCGGGCTCGGTGTCGCCCTGGATCACGATCAGGCGGCGCAGCATCGCGCGATGCTCGCCGGGGACTTCCTGCCAGGCCGGCTTGCCGTAATCCTCGCCGAACGGAATGACGCGGTTCTCTTCCTGCGGGGCAAGCAGGATGCCCCAGCGATATTCGGGCATCCGCACGTAGTCGAACTTGGCCCAGCCGCGCGGATCGACCGAATAGGCGGTGCGCAGATAGACCAGTGACTCCTGGAAGCCGTCCGGGCCCATATCCTTCCACCAGTCCATGTAACCGGGGTGCCAGCCCTCCAGCGCCTTGAGCACCTGGCGGTCCTCGGCGAGATTCACATTGTTCGGAATCTTGGTCGAGTAATCGACGTTCATGATGTTCATGTTCATGGCCGTGCTCCTTGATATCGTTTCCGTGCGTATCGCGTCTTGCTCAACCGTCATCCTGAGGAGCGCGTAGCGCGTCTCGAAGGATGCTTGTCTGGCAGTCTTGCCTCCAATCATCCTTCGAGGCTCGCAAGCGCTCGCACCTCAGGATGACGGCGGTATTCGCCTCTAAACCCGCGTCATGTCGAATTGCGCCTTCTGGCCGGTGCCGTAGCGGCGCAGCGCGCCGTCCTCACCGACCGCGTTGGGCCGCTGGAAGATCCAGTTCTGCCACGCGGTGAGGCGCGAGAAGATCTTCGATTCCATGGTCTCGGGACCGACGAAGCGCAGATTGGCTTCCATGCCGGTGAGGCCGTCGGGCGAGAACGAGGTACGTTCCTCGAAGAACACGCGAACCTCGTCGTCCCAGTCGATGTCGTCGAGCGCGAAGGTGACGAGGCCGAGCTCCTCGGCCTCCTCGGCGTCGAGCGCCTTGCCGATCGCGCCTTGTGCGCGCTCCAGATCCGACGGGTCGGCCTGGAAGCGTGACTGCAGCCGGGTCAGGCCGTGGCTCATCGGGTACGGCCCGAAATTCATCGCGGTCAGCTCGATCGCCGGCGGCGGACGGTTGTCGCCCTGCTTCTGGCCGATCAGCATGTAGGAGCGGTCTGCGGCGAACACGAGCTCGGCCAAGGTGCCGACGAAGCAGGAGCCGGGCTCGACCAGCGTCACCAGCGTGCGCGAGGTGACGTCGATGCGCTTGAGCACGCGCTTCCAGTAATGCCTGATTTCGTTGATCAGCCAGTGCGCCTTGTTGGCCTCCAGGAACGCGTCATAGGACAGGACATTGGCGCGCTCGCCGTGGCTCTTGAACACCAGCATCGCGATCTCGAGCTCGTTGATGCGCAGATGCAGGATCGCATCGTCGAGCTCCCGGGCGACCTGCAGCGGCCAGAACGCAGCGCCCTGCGTGATCATGCCGTCGATGTCGGCGGGCGCGGTGGTTTCCGGCGCCTTGATCGAGATGGTGGCGATGCGCGCCGCGCGATCGATATCGACGCTGACGAAGCCGTAGCGGATCGCGCTGTCGTCGATCGTGCGCGTCAGCGGCGTCAGCGTCAGACCCTTGCCCGCGCCGTTGCGCTTCGACTTTGCGGCGAATTCCTTGACGCGCTCGGCGAGCTTGCCCTCGAGCTTGGAGTTCGGCGCGATCTCGTCGACCAGCCGCCATTGCACCGCGCGCTTGCCCTTGATGCCTTCCTCGATGGTGCAGAAGAAATCGGCGTGGTCGCGGCGCACCTTGCGCTTGTCGACGACACGGGTGAGGCCGCCGGTGCCCGGCAGCACCGCGAGCAGCGGCACTTCCGGCAGCGCGACGGCTGCGGCGCCGTCATCGGCCATCATGATGTGATCGGTCGCGAGCGCCAGCTCATAGCCGCCGCCGGCCGCTGTGCCGTTGACGACGGTGATGAAGCTCTGGCCGGAATTCTCGCTGGAATCTTCCAGGCCGTTGCGGGTCTCGTTGGTGAACTTGCAGAAGTTGACCTTGTGGGCATGGGTCGAGCCCGCCAGCATGCGGATGTTGGCGCCGGCGCAGAACACCCGGTTCTTGCCCGAGCGCATCACCACGACCTTCACCTCGGGATGCTCGAAGCGCAGCCGCTGCACGGCGTCCGCAAGTTCGATGTCGACGCCGAGGTCGTAGGAATTGAGCTTGAGCTGATAGCCCTCGAACAGGCCGGCGTTCTCGTCGACGTCCATGGTCAGCGTCGCGACGTCGCCCGCGACGTCGAGCTTCCAGTGCCGGTAGCGCGACGGCTCGGTCTGGAAATCGATGTACTTCGCCCCGTTTGCAAGGACGCGATCGTCACCAGCCATGGGCCACCCTTACCTGTTGTTCGTTTGAAGGTTCGTTTTGTCTTTATGCACAATAGTGCATGTTTTCGATCCAGTCCAGTTCAAAACGCAAAAACATGCATTTTGTTTCATGTTCTGGAAAATCGCTCGCTGGGCCAATGGGCTAGTCCCGTGCTGGATGATGCACGATGCTCCATCCCCGTCATTGCGAGCGAAGCGAAGCAATCCATCGGCCAGCATATGCGGGACGATGGATTGCTTCGTCGCTATCGCTCCTCGCAATGACGGGGACGGGTACATTCGCAACCTCTCAGGCCGCCAGTGCCGGGTCGTCGCGCAGCGCGGCGCGGGCGAATTCGGTGACCGCGTCCAGCGTCACCGCAGGCGCCTCGCGGTGCGGCGAGTGGCCGGCGCCGGCGATCGCGGCGACGTCGACCGGGCAGTAGCACTCTTCCTGGGCGATCTCGACCTGGCGCATGGTGCCGTACTGGTCATCCGCGCCCTGCACGATCAGCACGGGCACGCGGATATAGGCGAGATAGTCGGAGATATCCCAGTCGCGGAAGGCCGAATCGAGCCAGGCGCCGTTCCAGCCATGGAAGGCGTTGTCGACGTCCTTGTGCCAGCGCGCCAGCTTCTCCTTCAGATTGGTAGTCTCATATGCCGCCTTGATCTCGGCGATCGACTGCACCGAAATGTCCTCGACGATGAAGTGCGGCGCGAGCAGCGCAAGGCCGTGCAGGCGATGGTCCTGATGCGCGCCGGCATAAATCGCCGCGATCGAGGCGCCGTCGGAGTGGCCGAGCAGCAGGCCGCGGCGGAAGCCGATCCGGTCGAGCAGTTGCGGCAGCACGTCGAGCGCCTCGCGGTGCATATAGTCGACCGGACGCGGCAGCTTCACCGTCGACGACGCGCCATAGCCCGCGCGCGAATAGGCGAACACGCCGGCGCCGGTCGCGGCCTGCAGCTTCTCGGGGAAATCGCCCCACAGCCCGACCGAGCCGAGACCTTCATGCAGCATCACGATGGTGGGCGCGATCTCGGGTGACGGGCCGATCATGCGGTATTCGAGATCGGCGCCGTCGATGGTGAGGAAGCCGGTAGGTGCAAGATTCGTCATGGTCGGCCCTTCCTCATTCGTCGTCCCGGCGAAAGCCGGGACCCATACGCCGCGGCCGTTGTTTTGAGGGACGCTGTTCAACGGCTTTCGCGCAACGACTCAAGCCTGTGGTCATGGGTCCCGGCTTTCGCCGGGACGACGCATAGAGAGGCAGTGCTAATGTTCGCGCAACTTGAACCGCTGGATCTTGCCGGTCGCCGTCTTCGGCAGATCGTCGACCACCTCGATCCAGCGCGGATATTTCCACGGGCCGATCTTCTGCTTGACGTGTTCCTTGAGCGCCTCGAAGAGATTGTCGGTCGCACTGCTCGCGCGCAGCACCACATAGGCCTTTGGCTTCAAGAGACCTTCCGGATCGGCCTCCGGCACGACAGCCGCTTCCAGCACCGCGGGATGCGTGATCAGCGCGCTCTCGACCTCGAACGGCGAAACCCAGATGCCCGACACCTTGAACATGTCGTCGGCGCGACCGCAGAAGGTGTAACGGCCCTCTTCGTCGCGGACATATTTGTCGCCGGTGCGGGTCCAATGCCCCTGAAAAGTGTTCTTGCTCTTGCTGCGCTGGTTCCAATAGCCCTCGCCGGCCGATGGCGCCTCGACCAGGAGCTCGCCGACTTCGCCATCCGGCACATCGTCACCGGCATCGCTGACCAGACGAACCTTGTAGCCGGGAACGGGACGGCCGGACGTGCCGTATTTGATGTCGCCGGGCGCGTTCGAAAGGAAGATGTGCAGCAGCTCGGTCGAGCCGATGCCGTCGAGGATGTCGACGCCGAACCGCGACTTCCAGCTATGGCCGACGGATTCCGGCAGCGCCTCGCCGGCGGACGCACAGATCCGCAACCGCGTCCCGGCCCGCGCGCCCTTCGACGCCTCGTCGTTGAGCATCGCGGCAAACAGCGTCGGCGCGCCGTAGAAGATGGTCGGATTGTATGTGTTCATCAGCTCGAACATCAGCGCCGGCGTTGGCCGCGTGGAATTGAGCACCGTGCTGGCACCGACCGACATCGGGAACGTCAGCGAGTTGCCGAGCCCATAGGCGAAGAACAGCTTTGCCGCCGAGAGGCAGACGTCGTCCTCCCTGACCGCGAGCACCTGCTTGCCGTAAGTGTCGGCGGTCGCCTGCAGGCTGGCTTGCAGATGGCGGACGCCTTTGGGCATGCCGGTCGATCCCGACGAATAGAGCCAGAATGCCGGCTCTTCAGGATGAGTCGGCGCTGTCGTGAATTTGTCGCTCTCGCGCGCCAGCTCGTCCGCGAGCAACTTGTGGCCATGCGCGTCCTTGCCGGAGACCACGACATGTTCGAGATCGGGCAGCCGGGGGATGACGTCCTTCAGCACCGGTAGCAGGGCTTCGGACACGAACAGCACACGCGCACGGCAATCGCCGAGGATGTAGGCGAACTGCTCTGCGGTCAGCAGCGTGTTGAGCGGCACCGGCACCACGCCGGCGCGGATCGCGCCGAGGAAGACGATCGGGAAATCGACAGTGTCGAGCATGATCATGGCGACCCGCTCCTCGCGGCGGACGCCGAGCCGGCGCAGCATGTTGCCGACCCGCCGGGTCTGCTGCTGCAACTCGCCATAGGTGATCTGCGACACCGTGTCGTCGAACGCGACCTTGCCGCCGCGGCCCTCATCGACGTTGCGGTCGAGCAGCCAGGAGACTGCGTTATAAGTCATGCCCCGCTCCGCGGACCTTGCTTGGGACCCAGACGCGCCACGCTTCCCTCTCCTGTGAATTTAAGAATTATAATTCATACAAAGCCACCACGTTGGCTTGCTGTCAATCCTTATCGGCACTATGTTTCCTAAACCATTGGACCTGATTCAGTCAGGACCGCGCGTCGCACGGGGATCATGACCGCAGCCAACGATCCGGAAACCGACTTCCTCGAGCAGCTCGGCCAGCGCGTGCGCACGACGCGCGGCCTCGCCGGCATGTCGCGCAAGGTGCTCGCCAAGGTCTCCGGCATTTCCGAACGCTACATCGCCCAGCTCGAAAGCGGCAAAGGCAATGTCTCGATCGTGCTGCTGCGCCGTGTCGCAGCCGCGATGGGCGCGCATCTCGAGGACCTGATCCCCTCGAGCGAGCCGGTTCCGGACTGGGCCGTGATCCGCGATCTCCTGCGCAAGGCGTCGCCGGGCCAGATTGCGCAGGCCAAGGACATGCTCGCCGGCAGCAGCCCGCTGGCGCCACGCCGCGCCTCGTTCTCCGGCATCGCGCTGATCGGCTTGCGCGGCGCCGGCAAGACCACGCTCGGGCGAATGCTGGCGAAGAAGATCGGCTGGAGCTTCGTCGAGCTCAACAAGGAGATCGAGGCGCAGAACGGCCTCTCGGTCGCCGAGATCATCGCGCTCTACGGCCAGGAAGGCTTTCGCCGCATGGAGCAGGCCGCGCTGACGCAGCTCTTGGCGCGCAAGGAATTGATGGTGCTGGCGACCGGTGGCGGCATCGTCTCCGAGGCGCTGACCTTCGACCTGATCCTGTCCTCATTCTACACGATCTGGCTGAAGGCCGAGCCGGAAGAGCACATGGCCCGCGTCCGCCATCAGGGCGACCTGCGCCCGATGGCCGACGACCGCTCGGCGATGGCCGAATTGCGCAACATCCTGGTCAGCCGCGAGCCGCTTTATGCGCGCGCATCGGCGGTGGTCGACACCGCCGGCCTCTCGGTCGACGCTGCCGCGGCGCGGCTGATCGATTCCGTGCGGCCGGTGCTGCAGAACGAGGCGCGCAGCTTCGGGCTGCGCAGCGTGGCGCTGTAATTTTCAGCCCCGCCCCCGTCATTGCGAGCGAAGCGAAGCAATCCATTGATCCGCGTATGCGGGTGCATGGATTGCTTCGTCGCTATCGCTCCTCGCAATGACGAAATCTCTGACGGAGTGAGAGCCCTACAACAACCGGCTCCTCACGTCCTCCGCACCCTCGCGCAGCAGCGGCAGGAAACGGTCGATCAATTCCTTGGCCGGCACCCGATCGACATGCGCGCCCATGTTGATGGCGGCGACGATGGTGCCGTCGTAGCGGTGCACCGGCACCGAGATCGAGCGGAAATGCGGCTCGGCCTCGCGGTCGACCAGTGAGTAGCCCTGCGCGCGATCGGCGATAACAGTCGCGAGCAGTTTCTTCGGATCGGTCACGGTCTGCGGCGTCACGGCATCGCGGCGCATCGCCTTCAGCCGCGCCGCAAGCTCGGCATCGTCGAGCCGGCCGAGCATCGCACGGCCGACCGAGGTGCAGAACGCCGGCAGCCGGTAGCCGATATCGAGACCGGCGGAGAACACCCGCGTCGGACTGGAGCGCGCGACGAACACGACGTCGTCGCCGTCGAGCAGCGCGAGCGAGGCGATCTCCTGCGCTGCGGTCGCGATGCGATCGAGCACCGGCTGCAATACCGTCACCACCTGGTTGGATTGCAGGAACGAGCCGGCCAAGGTCAGCACATGCGGCGTCAGCGTGAACAGCTTGCCGTCGGTCGCGACGAAACCGCCATGCGCGAGCGTGAACAGGATGCGGCGCGCGGTGGCGCGCGGCAGATCGGCTGCGCGCGCTAGGTCGCTCAGCGTTGCCGGACCGGTGACGGTGCCGAACACCTGCAACAGGCGCAGGCCGCGATCGAGCGCCTCGACGAAATCGGTGGCGCGCTCGTCCTGATCGGTCCGTTTCAGCTTGGGCATCGGGGTCTACGGCTTTGAACGGTTCAAAAATTGCGCTTGCTGTCCAGACCAGACATGGCATAATTCGCACATTCGTTCAATAGGCGAACAAATCCAAATCCGGGAGACGCCGCCATGATGAGCCAGGAAGCGAACGATCTGATCACCCGCACCGGCCGCAAGGACCCGTGCGGGAAGCTGATGCGGAGTTACTGGCAGCCGGCGGCGCTGGTCGACGAGCTGGAGGGCGCACGCCCGGTGCGGCCGGTTCGGCTGCTCGGCGAAAACCTGGTGCTGTTCCGCGGCGAGGACGGCAGCTATGGCCTGATCGATCGCCACTGCGCGCATCGCGGCGCCGACCTCGCCTTCGGCCGGCTCGAGAACGGCGGGCTGCGCTGCGCCTTCCACGGCTGGCTGTTCGACACATCAGGCCAGTGCATCGAGACGCCGGCCGAGCCGGCCGGCTCGCAGCTCTGCAAGGGCATCAGGCAGCGCTCCTATCCGGTGGTGGAGAAGAGCGGCATCCTGTGGGCTTACCTGGGCGAAGGCGCCCCGCCGGCGTTTCCGGAGCTCGACTGCTTCGTCGCGCCCGGCAGCCATACGTTCGCGTTCAAGGGCCACATGAACTGCAACTGGCTGCAGGCGCTCGAGGTCGGCATCGATCCGGCGCACGCCTCCTTCCTGCATCGTTTCTTCGAGGACGAGGACACCTCAGCCGCTTACGGCAAGCAATTCCGCGGCGCCTCCGCCGGCTCCGACATGCCGATGACCAAGATCCTGCGCGAATACGACCGGCCGATCATCAATGTCGAGCATACCGAATACGGCCTGCGCCTGATCGCGCTGCGCCAGCTCGATGACACCAGCACCCATGTGCGGGTGACAAATCAGCTGTTCCCGCACGGCTTCGTGATTCCGATGTCGACCGAAATGACGATCACGCAGTGGCACGTGCCGGTCGATGACGAGAACTGCTACTGGTATGCGATCTTCACCAGTTACGCGGCGCCGGTCGACAAGCCAAAGATGCGCGACCAGCGGCTCGAGCTCTACACGCTGCCCGACTACAAGTCGCGCAAGAACCGCAGCAACGATTACGGCTTCGATCCGCACGAGCAGGCGACCGAGACCTATACCGGCATGGGCACCGACATCAACGTCCACGACCAGTGGGCGGTGGAATCGATGGGGGCGATCCAGGACCGCACCAACGAGCATCTCGGCCAGAGCGACAAGGCGATCGTGCAGTATCGCCGGCTGCTGCGGCAGGAGATCGAGAAGGTCGGCGGCGGCGAGAAGCCGATGCTGTTCCTCGACGACGCCTCCGCGCGCAGCATCCAGGGCCCGGCGACGATGGACGGCATCGGGCCGACGCTCGGCTGGGAGCTCTACTGGATGGAAGTCGACGTCAAGCGCCGCCGCGGCGCGCCCTGGGCCGCGCCCGTGCCGCGCGAGATCGCGGGCAAGGTGCAGCACCTGACGGCGGCGGAATAGTATGCGTTCAACACCAGCCGTCATTGCGAGGAGCGCAGCGACGAAGCAATCCATCGCTCCACGTATGAGGAGCGATGGATTGCTTCGCGGAGCCTGTCATCCGGCGGCGCTTCGCGCCGACCGGGTGGCTCGCAATGACAATCGTAGAAACGAAGGAGTGACGCGGTGAGCTTCGTCGAGCGTCACGTCCTGTGGTCGGATGAGCAGAAGGAGGCGGCACAACGCCTCCGCCGCATCGTCGAGGAGAACCACCTCGAAGTCATCCGCCTGTCGTTCCCCGACCAGCACGGCATATTGCGCGGCAAGACGTTGATCGCCAGCGAAGCGGTGCGCTCGCTCGAAGGCGGCTGCTCGATCACCACGACGATGCTCGCCAAGGACACCTCGCACAAGACCGTGTTTCCGGTGTTCACATCAGGCGGCGGCTTCGGCATGAAGGAGATGGAGGGCGCGGCCGACGTGCTGATGGTCGCCGATCCCACCACGTTCCGCGTGCTGCCCTGGGCGGAGAATACCGGCTGGCTGCTTTGCGACCTCTATTTCAGCGACGGCCGCCCGGTGCCGTTCGCGACCCGCAACCTCTATCGCAAGGTGCTCGACCAACTCGGCAGCCGCGGCTACGATTTCGTCGCCGGTCTGGAGGTCGAATTCCACCTGTTCAAGCTCGACGACGCGCATATGGCACCGGAGGATGCCGGCCAGCCCGGACGGCCGCCGTCGGTCAGCCTGCTGTCGCACGGCTATCAATACCTCACCGAGCAGCGCTACGATCAGATGGAGCCGGCGCTCGAGATTATTCGCCGCGACATCATCGCGCTCGACCTGCCGTTGCGCACGGTCGAGGTCGAATTCGGCCCGAGCCAGTGCGAGTTCACCTTCGCACCGACCACAGGGCTTGCGCCCGCCGACATCATGGTGCTGTTCCGTTCCGCGGTGAAGCAGATCGCGCGCCGCCACGGCTATCACGCGACCTTCATGTGCCGGCCGAAACTGCCGAACGTGTTCGCGAGCGGCTGGCATCTGCACCAGTCGCTGGTGTCGCGCGCCAATGGCGAGAACGCCTTCATGGCAAAAGAAGCCGGCGAGCCCTTGAGCCCGCTCGGCCGCGCCTGGCTTGCGGGCCTGATCGAGCACGCGCGGGCCTCGACCGTGTTCACGACGCCGACCATCAACGGCTACAAGCGCTACCGCTCCTATTCGCTGGCGCCGGACCGCGCGATCTGGGGCCGCGACAATCGCGGCGTCATGATCCGCGTGCTCGGCGGCGCCAATGATCCCGCGACCCGGCTGGAGAACCGCATCGGCGAGCCGGCCGCCAATCCCTATCTCTACATGGCGAGCCAGATCCTCTCCGGCCTCGACGGCGTCGACCGCAAGCTCGAACCCGGCCCGTCGGCCGACACGCCCTACGAGACCAAGGCCGCGCTCCTGCCGAAGTCGCTGCGCGAAGCGGTGTTCGCGCTCAACGACGATCCGTTCTTCCGCCAGGCGCTGGGACCGGAGTTCGTGGACTATTACGTCTTCATCAAGAACGCGGAGATCGAGCGCTTCCAGGCCGAGGTGTCGGACTGGGAGCAGCGCGAATATTTCGAGATGTTTTGAGGCTCAAAAATTATCCGCCTACTCCGCTCTCTGTAGAGGTTCGAAGGCAAGAGCGCCTCCAACCTGCGCGAAGACTTCGCGAGAATCCGCACGCTGAGATGCCCGCGTCCGCTTGCCGGACGCGGCGGGAGCTCCTCGTATTGCAAGCTCAGCCGTCGAACCATCATACGGCCTTCCGAGTGAGCTCGATCCGGCAAGCTCACTCCCACCGCGCAGCTTCTTGCGGACTGCCGCCAGCAGCGTCTGGCGCTGCGAGACGCTGGAAGCCAGCACTTCGTCCTGGTCGGTGACCGGAGCACGATATCTGATGTCCTTGCAGCCCCCTGGGGGGGCTTCATAGGCGAGCGGCGTCTCGCCGTTGTAGGACAGCCGCACCAGCTGGGTAGACATGCCGGTCATTCCATGAAGCTGAATGGCACTGCCGGGCGGCAATGCGTCGACCTTGACGGTTCGGACATACGGATTGCACGTCGACTTTGCGGACGGATATTGCTGAACCGCAGTGCGTACGTAGGACAGGACTTCCCCTTCCTGGTAGATTCGATCGATTGTGAGTCCTGCCGCATTCGATTCCCGCAGTGACTGGCTGACCAGATGCGCTCCGGTGACCGGAGAAGGATCGAACGCGAAGACCTTCGATATTCGCGGCCCCTTCAACTTGGTGGCCAAAGCGGCGAGCTGGGCGAGGCCGCCGCCAAGAGAGTGCCCCGTCGAAACGATCTGCGGCTTGACGGCGGCTCGCTTGTAGCAATCGAGATTCTGGATCGACTTGATGATGGCGTCGACATTGCGACGCAGCTGATGATAGTAATCATCATAGGGTGAACCGAACCGGTCCGCGTTGGAGAGCCAGTCTCCAAGCGACGTTCCAACCGTTCCGCGAAATGCGATACTGACTTCGCTGCAGGCGCCGCCGTCGACCTTTGCCGAGCGCGCGCGAGCCCAGACCTGAAAAGCCGGGCCGCCACTCATACCCCAGCCTCTGTTGTTGTAGGCGGCAAGACAATCGGCGTCGGACGAATCAATGCAGGTGAGATAGCTGTCGCTTCCGAACTGATATCGCCAACGCTTGAAGGCTTCCCGCGCCCGCGGCACCACCTTTTCATCGGGGAATATCGTTTTGACGGCGTAGTTCACATCCGCGCCGTAGCCATCGACATCCTGCGTTGCGCGCCGGGCATTGAACTCGTCGACCGGCAGGTAAGCCGCCGACGCCTGGATCGCGTAGGGCGCGTAGTATCTTGCGTAGTTGTAAACGAACGAAGCTTGAATATAGCGTCCGTCGGACTGCGCCGTCGCCGGACCAACATTCGCTGCAACCAGGGGCATCGCGATTGCGACGAGCTTCAATATCGACCAAGCCGGGTTGGATCGCATGGAGGCTACCTCCGGAAAATAAATCGTCAATCTATGCGTGCATCAAACCACAACAACCCGTGGTTGACAATATCCCCCGTGAACCAAGCAGGAACGTCTCTATTTGCCCGGCGGTGGTGCGGCTCGTCCCGAGATGAGCTGAACGCCAATCACAACAATCGCATAGATGCCGAAAATGCCGAGAGCTATCGGTGCGCCGTCGGCGATCCGCCACGCCAGCCGTACGGTATCGTGGGCGACGAAGCCGATATTTCCGCCATAGATCATGCAGGGACCGACGGCGCCCTCATTGGGATTGCAGTTCGGATTGACCAGGGATCCGATCGACAGCATCGGCCCGAAATAGGGTACGAAAGCGCAGACCAGGCTTATGGCGAGCCCAAGCAACAATCGGCTCGAGAGACGCTTCCAGCCCTTCCAGATCAGGAAGCAACCCAGCGCCAGCCATACCGCCGCCAAGCCGTCGCTGAATCGGAGGCCCACAAAGGACCCGGCCTCGAGCGCACTCCGGATAATCTCGCCGGCCGAACTCGGCCCGATCTCGCAGGTCGCGTTGCTGCTCGCCTGGCAGCCCTTCAGCTTCGCGACAATCGAGGTCGCGAGGACGACGATTTCTGGCAAGAACGTGAGGACAATGAGCAGCAACAGCGCCCATCTCCAGGGCGATACATTTGAGTATGATCTTGATTCAGAATTCATGGCACGGCTGCGTCGCTGGCTCGAACGGCGCGAGCGCCCAATCGCTCACTACCCGTGATTTGGTCACTCTACAGTCAATATGAATGGTTCGCTACCGGAAGTAGAACCTGGCTGCCGTTTGACAACCAGGACACGGAGGAAGCGCTGCTTCAAATCCCCAGATACTTGTGCTGCAGATCCGGCTCGGCGAGCAGCTGCTCGCTGGTGCCGCTCCACACCGTCTTGCCGCGCTCGATGATGTAGTGGCGGTCGGCGATGCGGGCGAGGTTGCCGACGTTCTTGTCGATCACCAGCACCGACTGCCCGCGCCCCTTCAGCATCGACAGGCAGCTCCAGATCTCATCGCGGATCAGGGGCGCGAGGCCTTCGGTGGCCTCGTCGAGGATCAGGAGTTTCGGGTTGGTCATCAGCGCGCGGCCGATCGCGAGCATCTGCTGCTCGCCACCCGACAGCGTGACGCCCATATTGCTGGTGCGTTCGGCGAGCCGCGGAAACAGCGCATGGATCTTGTCGATGGTCCACGGATCGGAAGCACCAAGCCGATTGCCTGAGGCGGCGACGAGATTTTCGCGTACCGTGAGGTTGGGAAAGATCTGGCGTCCCTCGGGCACGAGGCCGATGCCGAGCTTTGCAATTCTGTACGACGGCAGACCGCGCACCGCCTCGCCGGCGAAGCGGATCGCGCCTGATCGCGCCGGCGTCAGGCCCATGATGGAGCGGATGGTCGTGGTCTTGCCCATGCCGTTGCGGCCCATCAGCGCGACCATCTCGCCCGACTTGATCTGCAAGGACAGGCCGAACAGCACCTGGCTCAGCCCGTAGCAGGTCTCGATGCCATCGACTTCGAGCAACGTTTCAGCAGTTTTCGCTTCAGTCATGACGCGTCACCGCATGCTGCTCGCCGAGATAGGCGCGCTTGACCTCTTCATCCCTGCGAATCGCGTCCGGCACGTCGCAGGCGATGACGCGGCCATAGACCAGCACCGTGATGCGGTCGGCCAGCGCAAACACCGCCTCCATGTCGTGCTCGACCAGCACAATGGTCACTTCCTTGCGTAACTCCTTGAGCAGCGCGACCATCCGCGCCGACTCGGTGACGCCGAGCCCGGCCATCGGCTCGTCCAGCAGCAACAGCTGCGGCTTGGTGGCGAGCGCGACCGCGAGCTCCAGCTCGCGCTGCTCGCCATGGCTCAGTTGCGAGACCATGATATCGGCGCGCTTGCCGAGGCCGACGCGCTCCAGCGCCGTACGGGCGATGTCGCGCAGGCGCGTCTCCTTGCGCGCATTGCCCCAGAAGCGGAACGAGTGGCCGTCATGCGCCTGCGCCGCCAGCGCGACATTGTCGATCGCCGAGAAATCCTTGAGCAGCGAGGTGATCTGGAACGAGCGCGCCAGCCCGAGCCTGGAGCGCTTGTAGGACGGCAGGCTGGTGACGTCGCGGCCGGCAAAGCGGATGGTGCCGGAATTCGGCATCACCTGCCCGGTGAGCTGGCTGATCAGCGTGGTCTTGCCGGCGCCGTTCGGGCCGATGATGGCGTGCAGCTCGCCGGGTACCACCTCCATCGAGAGGTTGTCGGTCGCGGTGATGCCGCCATAGCGGCGGACCAGATTGTCGACGCGCAGCAAAGGCTCAGCCACGGCGCATCCTCCCGAGCAGGCCCATGATGCCGCCGCGCGCGAACAGCACGATCAGCAGCAGCACCGGGCCGAGGATCAGGCCCGAGAACTCAGTGAACTGCGACAGCAGCTCCTCGAGCAGCAGATAGACGATCGCGCCGATGACGGGGCCGAACAGCGAGCCCATGCCGCCGAGGATCACCATCACCATCAGGTCGCCGGAACGGGTCCAGTACATCACCGCGGGGCTGACGAAGTCGGTGTTGTTGGCGAGCAGCGCGCCGGCCAGGCCGCAGATCGTGCCGGCAATGACGAAACAGACCAGGCGGTAGCGGTTGGCGTGGAAGCCGATCGCCTGCATGCGCTGCTCGTTGGAGCGAACGCCCTGCACCACGAGACCGAAGCGCGAATTGACGATGCGCCAGATCAGATAGAGGCCGCCGAACAGGCAGCCGAGGCAGAGATAGTAGAACTGCGTCCGGTCGGACAGGTTGATCAGGCCGGCGAAATCGCTGCGCTTGTAAACGGTGAGGCCGTCGTCGCCGCCGTAGCGCGACAGCGCGGAAGCGACGTAATAGGCCATCTGCGCAAAGGCCAGCGTGATCATGATGAAATAGACGCCGCGGGTGCGCAGCGAGAGCGAGCCGATCAGCAGCGCAAACAGCGCCGAGACCACGAGCGCCACCGGCCACTGGATGAAGCCGGACCCGATGCCCTCGGCGGCGAGGATGCCGACGGCATAGCCGCCGATGCCGAGATAGGCGGCATGGCCGAAGCTCATCATGCCACCATAGCCCATGATCAGATTGAGGCTCGCAGCCGCCAGCGCAAAGATCGTGATGCGGGTGAACAGCGTGAGAATGAAGATATTGCCGGTGGCCGCCGAATAGACCGGCAGCAGAATGAGCGCGGCGCACATCAGTGCCGCGACCACATTGGAGGCGTTGAGCTTCGGCTTCATCGTTTGGCCGCCGGGAACAGCCCTTCGGGCCGTAGCACAAGGATGATGGCCATCAGGAGGTAGATCAGCATCGAGGACAGCGCCGGCGCCGCGGTCGAGGCGGCAGCCCCGCTCAGGACCTTGCGCAGCAGGTCGGGCAGGAACGCCCGGCCCATCGTATCGATGATGCCGACGAACAGCGCCGCCATGAAGGCGCCGCGGATCGAGCCGATGCCGCCGATCACGATGATGACGAAGGCGAGGATCAGGATGTTCTCGCCCATGCCGATCTGCACGGTGAGGATCGGCGCCTGCATCAGCCCGGCGAGACCGGCGAGCGCGGCCCCCAAGCCGAACACCAGCGTGAACAGCAGCTTGATGTTGATGCCGAGCGCCCCGATCATCTCGCGGTTGGAGGCGCCGGCGCGGATCAGCATGCCGACGCGGGTGCGCATCACGACGAGATAGAGCATCGCGGCAACCGCCAGCGCGACCACGATGATCATCAGCCGGTAGGCCGGGTAGTACACCCCGGGAATGATCTGCACCGGCACGGTGAGCCAGGCCGGCAGCGGCAGCGCAAGGCCGGCCGGGCCCCAGATCAGCCGGACGGCATCGTTGAAGAACAGGATCAGGCCGAACGTCGCCAGCACCTGGTCGAGATGGTCGCGGCCGTAGAGATGCCTGAGCGCGACATATTCGAGCGCGATGCCGAGCAGCAGCGTGGCGCCGAGCGCCAGCAGCGCGCCCAATACGAAGCTGCCGGTCCAGGCCACGAAGGTCGCCGCGAAATAGGCCCCCATCATGTAGAGCGAGCCGTGCGCCAGGTTGACGAAGTCCATGATGCCGAACACCAGCGTGAGGCCAGCTGCCAGCAGGAACAGCAGCAGGCCGAATTGCAGGCCGTTCAGCAGTTGTTCGACGACGAGGTACATCGTGAGGCTACGTCACCTTGAGCGAAGCGGGATGGGGGTGTCCGCGCATTGCACGCTGCGCGTTCTCCCTCGCCCCGCTCTTGCGGGGAGAGGGTTGGGGTGAGGGGCTCTTTCAACGAGTCGAATACGCAGAAAGAGCCCCTCACCCAATCGCTTCGTGATTGACCTCTCCCCGCAAGAGCGGGGCGAGGTGAAGAAGCAAGCCACGGGCCAGAATTACCCGACAATCATTTCATCGAACACTTGTCGTGAAATTTGTCCTGGTCGTCCTTGACGATGGTCGCGACCGTCTTCAGCGAGAGCTGGCCGTCGGCGTCCTTGACCACGTCCTGAAGATAGAAGTTCTGGATCGGGATGTGGTTGTTGCCGTACTTGAACGGGCCGCGCAGCGACTTGAAGTTGGCCTTCTCCATCTCCGCCTTCATCGCATCCTTCTTGGTGAGGTCGCCCTTCACCGCGACGACGGCGCTGTTGATCAGCTGGGCGGCGTCATAGGCCTGGGCGCCGTAATAGGTCGGGCGCAGGCCGGGATACTTCTTGTGATAGTCCTCGACGAACTTCTTGTTCTCGGCGTTCGGCAGGTCGTTGACCCATTCCTGCGCGCCGGGAATGCCGATCGCGTTGTCCTTCTGCAGGGGCAGCGACAATTCGTCGACGGTGAAGGCGGTATAGAGCGGGATCTGCGCCTTGATGCCGGCCTGGGCGTACTGGTTCAGGAACTGGACGCCGGCGGCGCCCGGATAGAACACGAAGATCGACTCGGCCGTCGAGTTGCGTGCCTTGGTCAGCTCGGCGGAGAAGTCGAGCTGGCTCGGCCACACGGTGTATTCCTCGCCGACCACCTCGCCCTTGAAGGTGCTCTTCACGCCCGCCAGCATGTCCTTGCCGGCGGCGTAGTTCGGTCCGATCAGGAACACCGATTTGACGCCCTTCTGGTTCATGTAGAGGCCCATCGCAGCGGGCGTCTGGTCGTTCTGCCAGGAGGTCGAGAATACGTAAGGCGAGCACAATTCGCCGGCGAGCTGCGACGGACCGGCATTGGCCGAGATCAGGAAGGTCTTCGAATCGACCGCGGTCTTCAGCGAGGCCAGCAGCACGTTCGACCAGATGTAGCCGACGATGAAGTCGACCTTGTCGGACTGCACCAGCTTCTCGGTCTTCTGCTTGCCGACGTCAGGCTTCTGCTGGTCGTCCTCGTAGATCACCTCGACCGGCTTGCCGTCGATCTTGCGGCCGAGATGGTCGAGCGCGAGTTCGAACGAATTGCGCATGTCGTTGCCGATCACGGCGGTCGGACCGCTGAAGGTCGAGACGAAGCCGATCTTGACGCTGTCAGCCGCCGTCGCGGGCTGCGCCAGCGCCAAAGCCATGGCGCCTGCCAGCCAAAATGCCTTTTTCATATTCACTCCCCTCCTCAACCAAAGATTCCGCCAGGCCCAATCGAGGCCGGCGGTCACGCTTTGCGCACGTCGTTCTGTGACGTATTTTGTGCGCGATATCGCAAGTCTGCAGCAAGCATGAACCGACGGCACCCAATTAGAACCTTCGGCGCATACCCCAGCACCGTGCATCATAATTCGTCTAAATCGACCATGGCAAGAAATATAATGCCGGTTGCGTAGGCAACGATTGTCGCAGGCCCCAGCTCCCTTCCAACGGCCGCGGCGCGCAGTGCAGCAGGCTTTAACGATCCGGTAAAGCAGCCGGAAACCACATGCCGGCAGGCGCGCGCGGGCTTCATGGTCCGGAAAGCATCGCCCGGCGAGGCTGCCGCCAAAAGGGGTGCGTCACATGCTGAATTACATCTTCGGCTTCAATGCCCGGATAGGCCGGTTGGCCTTCTTCTTCTGCGGCTTCGTGGCGGGCATCGGCTTCCTGATGCTGGTCTACGGCATCACGGGCAATGCACCGGCGAGCGGGAGGACGGACGTGCTGCTGGCGCAGGCAGCGAACAGCCCCGCGTTGATCTTTTCGTTCTATGGCATGCTGGTCGTCTGCTTCATGCTGCAGTCGATGCGGGTGCGCGACATCGGATGGGATCCGGTCTGCGTGATGGCGGCATGGATCGCCCTGATGGTGCTCGACAGGGCCGTTGCCGGACGATTTCCCGAATACGCACTGACCTATCAGCACACCACAACGGTGGTCGGCACGGCCGTCAATGGCGTGATGAACCTGGTGCTGATGTTCTGGCCGGGCAGCGGCCGTTCCGACGAAGCGTCGTCCTTGCCGCGCGAGAGCGGCGGCGATGGCATGTTTGAACGAAACGGCGCACCGGCCGCGGCCGGCAGCCGCGTGGCGCGGATTGCCAGCGGCGAATTCGGCGGCAAGACGCGGTAGCGGCGCTCTCTCCCCACTGTCGTCCCTGCCTAGTGCGCAATTGCGCACGGGAGCAGGGACCCATAACCACCGTCTTGTGTTGTCGAAGCGGGCTGGGGCCCCAGCATCGCAAACCAATTCCCAGTCGTGGTTGTGGGTCCCGGCCTTCGCCGGGACGACACTGAGTTTGTGGTACGGCCACTGCGCTACAAAGGCTGCGGCAGCGACCGCCTACCCCTCGTCCACCGCCCATTCGGCGCCCTCGATCGCATAGGACGCGTGGCGGAAATCCCTGATGGTCGCGACCTTGTCGGCCGACCAGTCGAGCAGCATGAACGATCGCGGCGGCGCGTCCAGAGCGTCGGGATCGAACACCAGGATCGCCGGACGTCCATCGACCTGTCCGGTCACCAAATGCCAGTCACTGATCTTCGCATAATTGCCGAAATAGCGTGACACCTCGGCCTTGCCGTTCAACCGTGTCCGGTTGACGAGCTCGAGCCTGATGTCATCGGCGATCATGGCGCGGATGGCGTCGAAGTCGCGGGCGTTGAAGCGGCCGACATAGGCGTTCAGCCTGACACGATCGTCCGGCGACAGGCCGGGCCGCGGCGCATCATCAGGCTCGCGGGCGAACGCGCGCAGCTGCGTGCGTCCGCGATGCAGCGCCGCCTTCACCGCGGGCAGGCTGAAATCCATGATGCCGCAGACCTCCTGCAGGGAGCAGCCGAGCACGTCCATCAGGATCACGCTTGAACGCTGCGCCACCGGCAGGCGCATGAAGGTGCGCAGGCTGCTTGCCGCGATCTCGCGGCGGCTGACATCGTCAAGCTCTGCAGCCATCATGTCCACCTCCTCCGAAGAGTGGAGCGCATCCTGGCGGTTGCGCCGCCTGAGGAAATCGAGCGCGGTGTTGTGTGCGATCCGGAACAGCCAGGCTTCCGGGTTCTGGATCGGGACCGCGGACGCGAAGCCTTGCATCGCCTTGATCAGCGCGTCCTGCAGCACATCCTCGCCGTCGATGACAGATCCGACCATGCGGGCGCAGTAGCGATGCAGCCTTGGCCGCATCGCCGCCAGCAGCGCCTCGACGTCGGTCGCGGCCGGCACTTGGGGTGGTGACGTCATGATGGCTCCGCCAAGTCGGTTCGCTCGGTTCACGGCTCATCCAGCATACGATAATTCCCGACAATCACCGCACTGCGAACCACCGGCGGCTCGGCGCAACGATCCCGGATGCCGTCCTGGAAGGCCTGGAACGCAGCCAGTTTCGGGATCGGGCTCGAGCCGTCGTCGGCCGCGGTCTCGACCATGTGGATGAAGGTGTCGTCCTCCAGGCGCAGGGTCATGTAGCGCACGCCATCCGGATTGGCCGCCTTCAACTCGGCGAACACAGCCGCAACCAGCGCGGCATTCTTCTCCGCCATCTCCGGCTTGGTCTTGTACCTGATCAGGGTCCGTCTCATCGCAACCTCCTTGGCCTGGTTTTGCGGCCTGAACCGGCCGCGTCAGACCAAAGGACGTTTGCGGACCGCCAAAGGATGCGGTCCGGCAAAGATAATTTTTGGCCGAATCCTTTGCCTGTCCCGGTTCGTCCTTGCCGGCGAAGCGCGCCGCAAGCCCCGCGGCGCGTCAATGGAGAACCACCATGCAGACCCCTGAACAGCGCTGGGTGCTCGGCCTCACCGCGCTGGCATCCTTCATGATGGCGCTGGACGCCATGATCATGACCACCGCCTTCGCCACCATCCGCGCCGATTTCGGAAGCCGGGTGGAGACGCTGCAATGGACCGTCAACGCCTTCAATCTGACCTTTGCGGTGCTGCTGCTGACCGGTGCTGCGCTCGGCGACCGTTTCGGGCGGCGCAGGATGTTCGCGGCCGGGATTGGCCTGTTCGTCGTGGCCTCGGCGGCCTGCGCGCTGGCCGGCAACGCCGCGGCACTGATCGCCGCCCGCGCCTTGCAAGGCGCAGGTGCGGCGCTGGTGATGCCGCTGGCGATGGCGATCCTGAGCGGCGCGTTCGGCCGCGAGGAGCGTGCGCGCGCGCTCGGCATCTTCAGCGGCATCACAGGATGCGCGCTGATCATCGGCCCCGCGATCGGCGGCTTCATCACCGAGCATCTCGGCTGGCGCTGGATCTTCTGGATCAATTTGCCGATCGGCCTGATCGCGATTGGTCTCGTGCTGGCCCGGCTGCGCGAAAGTTTTGGCCCCGCAGCGCCGCTCGACGTCACCGGGCTGACGCTGGTCGCGCTCGCGGCGCTCGCTTTGGTCTGGGGCCTGTTGCGCGGCAACAGCGTCGGATGGGCCAGCGCGGAAGTCGCGGGCGCCTTGATCACAGGCGCCGCGCTGACGGTGACGTTCGTGTTGTGGGAACTGCGTGCGAAAAGCCCGATGGTGCCGATGCGGCTGTTCGCGGCAAGGCCGTTCGCGTCCGGCATGGCCGCGAGCGTGCTGTTCTACGCCGCGATGTACGGCGTGCTGTTCCTGCTGCCGCAGTTCCTGCAGATCGTGCTCGGCTTCGACGCCTTCGGCGCCGGGCTGCGCCTGATCCCGTGGACCGCGACATTGTTCGTCACGGCGCCGATCGCAGGCGCCGTGGTCAACCGCTTCGGCGAACGCACGCTTGTGGTCACCGGCCTCTTGATGCAGGCGATCGGGCTTGGCTGGATCAGCGAGATTGTGAGTCCCATCGTGCCCTATGCCGCGCTGGTCGCGCCGCTGGTGCTGGCCGGCGTCGGCGTGTCGATGGCGATGCCGGCCGCGCAGAACGCGGTGCTGAGCTCGGTTGCCGTCAGCGAGATGGGCAAGGCGTCGGGCATCTTCAACATGGGCCGCTTCCTCGGCGGCATGTTCGGGATCGCCGCGCTGGTGGCGAGCTTCGTCGCCAACGGCGCGGCCGATTCGTCCGGACATTTCAGCAATGGATTCGCTGCGGCGATGAGCCTTGCGGCAATGCTGTCATTCGCCGGCGCTGTCGCGGGACTGTTCCTGCCGATGCGGCGACAGGTCGTCGCCAAAGCCGCGCCGCAGGACGCGTGAGACGCGCAGCGATTGGGTTTTGCTATCGGGCGATCAGGCAATTCGTATTGGAATGAGGCCGCGAATGAATACATAATCAAGCGACGAAGCCGTTCGAAACCGAGGGCGACATCAGATGACGCAAGCGCCGGCCAAACCTCATCGCGTGGTGATCGTCGGCGCCGGCTTCGGCGGGCTGGAAGCCGCCTTCGGTCTTCGCGGCGCGCCGGTCGAGATCACGCTGATCGACCGCCGCAACCATCACCTGTTCCAGCCGCTGCTCTACCAGGTCGCGACCGCATCGCTTGCCACCAGCGAGATCGCCTGGCCGATCCGCTATCTCCTCCGCGACCGCCCCGACGTGACGACGCTGTTCGCCAATGTCTGCGGCATCGACGCGGCGGCGAAGCAGGTGGAGCTCGACGACGGCGGCAGCATTCCCTACGACACGCTGATCCTCGCCACCGGCGCGCGTCACGCCTATTTCGGCCATGACGAATGGGAGCCGTTCGCGCCGGGCCTGAAGACGCTGGAGGACGCCACCACGCTCAGGCGGCGCATCCTGGTCGCCTTCGAGCGCGCCGAGCGCGAGACCGATCCCGACAAGCGCGCGGCGCTCCTGACCTTCGTCATCATCGGCGCCGGGCCGACCGGCGTCGAGATGGCCGGCACCATCGCCGACCTCGCCAAGGACACCCTGCCGCAGGACTTCCGCCACATCGACACGCGCAAGGCGCGCGTGGTGCTGATCGAGGCCGGGCCGCGCGTGCTGGCAGGCTTTCCGGATGACCTCTCGGCCTATGCGCAGGCGTCGCTGGAAAAACTCGGCGTCGAGGTGATGCTGGGCGAGCCGGTCACCGAATGCTCGGCCGACGGCGTGGTGTTCGGCGGCAAGCGGCTGGAGGCGCGCACCATCGTGTGGGCCGCCGGCGTGCGCGCCTCGCGCGCCGCCGAGTGGCTGAATGCGCCGGCCGACCGCGCCCATCGGCTGCAGGTCGAGCCGGATCTGACCGTGCCCGGTCATCCCGATGTCTTCGCGGTCGGCGATACCATCACGATCAAGGGCCCCGACGGCAATCCGGTGCCCGGCATCGCGCCGGCCGCCAAGCAGGAGGGGCGCTACGTCGCTGCCCTGATCAAGGCCCGGCTCGACGGCAAGACGCTGCCGCCGTTCCGCTACAAGCATGCCGGCAGCCTTGCGCAGATCGGCAAGAAGAAGGCGGTGATCGATTTCGGCTGGCTCAAGCTGCGCGGCTCGCTGGCATGGTGGATCTGGGGCCTCGCCCACATCTACTTCCTGATCGGCGTGCGACACCGCATTGCCGTGGCGATGAACTGGCTCTGGATCCACACCCGCGACCAGCGCGCCGCGCGGCTGATCACCCAAGGCAGCAGCAAGGTCGCGCAGTAGGCGCCGCTTTGGCGACGCTCCGCGCCCTCTCCTTCATCAGTCATTGCGAGCTGCGAACCCGTCACCCTGGGGAGGCCGCGCAGCGGCCGTTTCGAAGGGCGAACGGCCCGGCCGGTGGCCGCACATCCTTCGAGACGCGCTTCGCGCTCCTCAGGATGACGGGACCACTGGGTGAACCTGCATTTTCAATCATTGTGCGCCACCGCTTCACGTGAAATACTTGCCGCAGCAACCAATTTTCCAAGGGAGGAAGCAATGCGGATCGATGCGCGCGCAATCGCGCTCGCGGGCTGGCTTGTCACGCTGGCGCTGAACCCGGCACAAGCCGCGGACACGCAAATGACCGGCGATCCCGCTGCAACCTGCTCTGGCCTTACCGGTCCCGCCGACGGCGCCGTGAGCATCGACACGGCCACGCTGCAGGCGCCGACACAGCTCGCGGTCTCCGACAAGGCGCCGACACCGGCCGGCCGCATCGTCCCGGCCAATCCCGCGTTCTGCAAGGTGCTCGGCCACATCACACCCACCGATCCTGCCGCGCCGCCGATCAAGTTCGAGGTCAACCTGCCCGTCGAGTGGAACGGCCGCTCGCTGCAATATGGCGGCGGCGGCTTCAACGGCGTGCTGATCTCAGGCCTCGGACTGCCGCCGGCCTATCCGTTCGACAAGGCCTCGCCGCTGGCGCTCGGCTTCGCAACCTACGGCACCGACTCCGGCCACGAGTCTAAGCCCGGCGAACCGCCGCAGCTGTTCGCGCTCAACGACGAGGCGTTCGAGAATTTTTCGCACAAGGCCTACAAGAAGGTGCGCGATGCGGCGCGGGCGCTGATCACCCGCGCCTACGGCAAGCCGCCGGCGAAAATGTATTTCATGGGATCGTCCGAAGGCGGCCGCGAGGCGCTGACCATGGCGCAGCGCTATCCCGACGATTTCGACGGCATCTTCGCCCGCGTTCCCGTGATCAACTGGGTCGGGCTGCAGCATGCCGGCACCCGCTCCGGCCTCGTGACGATGGGCGACGGCTGGATCAGGCCGGCGCAAGTCAAGCTCGTCGCCGACGCGGTGCTGAAGGCCTGCGACACGCAAGACGGCTCCGACGACGGACTGGTGCAGGATCCGGTCGGCTGCAAGGCCGCGTTCAAGCCGGCCACGCTGGCCTGCGCCGCGGGCCAGAGCGGCGACGACTGCCTGACCGACAAGCAGATTGCCGCGATCGAGACGCTGCATGCGCCGTACAAATTCCCGTTCCCGCTCGCCAACGGCCTCGACGACTATCCAGGCTGGGGCGTGTCGGGCGAGAACACGCCGGCGCTCGGCCCGACCGGCGGCTGGAAGGCCTGGTGGCTCGGCAGCACGGCGCCGGCGCAGCCGCCGGCTCCGACCAACGGCATCGCCTGGATCTACGGCGCCGGCGGCATTCAATATGTCTTCGCCCGCGATCCGAAACTCGACGTCACGACCTACAAGCCCGAGGACCACAAGGCACGGGTGCTGGAAGTCTCCGCGCTGATGGATTCCACCGATCCGGACCTCAGCCGCTTCCACGCCCGCGGCGGCAAGCTCGTGATGCTCGAACACATGGCCGACTACGCGCAAAGCCCCTATGCCGGCATCCGCTACTTTGAGAACGTCGAGAAGAAGCTCGGCAAGGACAAGGCCGCGGAATTCGCCCGGCTCTACACCGCGCCCGGCGTCGATCATGTCGGCTCCGGCGCGCCCGCCAATGTCGACATGCTGGCCGCGCTGGTCGACTGGGTCGAGAACGGCAAGGCGCCCGGCGATCTCGAGGTGCGCGAGCAGAAGACCGAGGGCCCGACCTTCGACACAATCCGCGCGCTGCCGCTGTGCCGCTGGCCGGCCTGGCCGCATTACAAGACAGGGCCGGTGAATGCGGCGGCGAGCTTTGCTTGCGCGCCGTGAGGTGGGTTTCATCACAATCTCGGATCGTCTCTCGTCTTGTGGCGAGAGAGCGCAGCGGAGCATGCGGCGATGATGGGCGGCTCCGCCAGCGGGGCTACCCCCTCTTAGCCAGCGGCATCGCCCTGTCGCGGCGAGCCGGCGGCTCTCATCGAATGGTGGTGTGCTAAACCATCACGGTCCCGGCTGACCGAGACGGACACCCAACAATGATTTTGAGGAGGGGAATGCAATGCGAATGTCTTCCGCCTTATATCTGTTCATTGCGTTACTCGCGATGCCCGCGGCCGCAACCGCCGGCGACGAAAGCCTGAAGCAACAGGTCGAAAAGGTCGCGGCGGCCTACGCCGACAGCTTCAACAAGCAGAATGGTGCCGGGATCGCAGCGCTCACGCATCCGGCGGCATGATTGTCAATGCAGCCGGGCCGCACGCAGATATTGCGCAGACCTATGAGGGACTCTTCAAGGCCGGGTTCAACCACAATGAAATAACGGTGGACGAAGCCATGCCGCTCGGCACCGATACGGCCCTCGCAATCGGCGAGTATCACATCACCGGCAAGAAGCAGACTGGCGAGCCTCTCGATGTTGTTGGCCGCTGGACCGCTGCGTACAGCAACCAGGGCGGAAACTGGAAGATCCGGATGCTGTCGGCCTTCCCGAAGGCGCCTCCGGCGAAATAGTCTCTTGTGATGCACACAGCAGCGGGTGCTGCCGCCCCATCCCCGGAGTGAACCCCTGCCTTTCACCCTCCCCTGGAGCGGGAGGGTCGGATCGCAACGAGCGTAGCGACTGCGATCCGGGGTGGGGTGATCTCTCAACACCGGCACTGTTCGATCGGAGGGACCTTCACCCCACCTCGGTTCGCATTTTCATGCGAACCGATCCCAGAGCGAGCTTCGCTCGTCTCGCGCCTCCAGGGGAGGATGGAGTGCGCGGCGAAGAGCTCACTTCATCAGCAACCTCACTTCACCAGCGAACAACCGCCATCCGCCAGCGGCCGGAACGCTTGCTCGGCCGGGATGGTCGCGATCAGCTTGTAATAGTCGTAGGGGTACTTCGACTCCTCCGGCTTCTTCACCTCGAACAGATACATCGGGTGGATGACGCGGCCGTCCTGGCGGATCGCGGTGTCGCCGAACAGCCTGTCCTTGCCGTTGAAGGTCTTCATCTGCGGCACCACGACCTTGGCATCGTCGCTGCCGGTGGCGGCAACCGCGTTGAGGTAAGCGAGCGTCGAGGCGTAAACGCCGGCCTGGTTGCCGCTCGGCATCTTGCCGTTCATGCCGGGGCGCGCCGCGAAGCGTTTTGCGAACGCGCGGGTGTCGTCGTTCATGTCCCAGTAGAAGGCTTCCAGCAGTTGCAGGCCCTGCGCGACCTTCAGGCCCATGCCGTGGACGTCGTTCACAAACAGCAGGAACGCGACCATGGTCTGGCCGCCCTGCTGGATGCCGAACTCGGCCGCCTGCTTCACCGCGTTGATGGTGTCGCCGCCGGCATTGGCGAGCCCGATCACCTTGGCTTTCGAGCTCTGCGCCTGCAGCAGAAAGGAGGCGAAGTCCGACGTACCGAGCGGATGCTTGCTCGATCCCAGCACCTTGCCGCCATGCTTCTCGATGTAATTCGTCGCCTCGGCCTCGATGCCCTTGCCCAGTGCATAGTCGACCGTGACAAAATACCAGTCCTTGCCGCCACGCTGCATCATCGCGGCCGCAGTGGTGTTGCCGGTCGCCCAGGCGTCGTTGACCCATTGAATGGTGTTCGGCGAGCAGGCCTTGCCGGTGAGATCGGAGCTTGCGGTCGATGACGCCAGGAACGTCATCCTTGAGTCGCGCAGGACGGTATTGATGGCGAGGCCGACGGCCGAGTTCGGCACGTCGACGATGGCGTCGACGCCCTCGACATCGAGCCATTTGCGCGCGATCGCCGATCCCACGTCGGCCTTGTTCTGGTGATCGGCATAGACGATCTCGACCTTGATGCCCTTGCCGCCGCCGTTGAAATCCTCCGCCGCCATCCGCGCGGCTTCCACCGAACCCATGCCGTTGGTGTCCTGGAAGATGCCGGAAATGTCGTTGAGCACACCGACGCGCACGACATCGCCGGAAATCTCCGCGCGCGCGCTGCCCGCGGCGCAGGCCAATGCCAGCGCAAGTCCAATCCTCAATCGTCCGACCCCAAAGCGCCTCATCCTATCCCCTCCCTTTGCGTCATGCCGCAGCCAGCGAATGTCGTCAGGCCGGCGTGATTTCAACCGGCAGCCTCTCGAGCCCGCGCAGCGTGTTGTTGAACAGGCGCTTCGGCTCACCCGTCATTTCGATCTTGGCGACCCGGCGCGCCAGCGCCGCCATCATCACCTCGCCTTCGAGGCGGGCGACCAGCTGGCCGACGCACATATGGATGCCCGAACCGTAGCCGACATGGCCCGAGGTGCGGCGCGTGATGTCGTAGCTATCGGGCGCCTCCCAGCGGCGCGGATCACGATTGGCCGCAGCCAGGAACATCAGCACCTTCTCGCCTTCGGGGATACTGGCCCCGCTGAGCTCGACGTCGCGGGTCGTGGTGCGGAAGAAAGTCTGGACCGGGCTCTCGAACCGCACCGCTTCCTCGAAGGCATTGCGCGCCAAGGTCGGATCGTTGCGCAGCTTCTCGAACTGGTCGGGAAAGCGGGCGAGACAGTAGACCGCAGCGCCGATGCCGTTGACGGTGGTGTCGAGACCGGCCGACAGCAGCGAGCGCACCAGGAGCGGCGCCTCGGTCGCGGTGATGGCACCGCTGTCGACATGGGCGTGGATGCAGGCGCCGATGCCGCCCGGGGTGAGATTGTCGCGCTGACACTGCTCGGCAATATAGTCCTGGTGCGGCGCCGAGCGCTCGATCGCCTGCTTGCGCAGCTCGTTCGGCGGCCCGAAGGCGTTGAACACCAGGCTGGCGTAAGGCAGCAGATGCTCCCGGCCCTCCGGCTTCAGGCCGAGCGCATCCGGGAAGATCGACAGCGGATAGGCTTCCGCAAGGTCCTCGATCGCATCGAACCTGCGCTTGTCCAGCAGTGCATCGACGCAGGCCTCCGCCGCGGCGGCAAATCGTCCGCGGAGCTGCTTCATCACGGTCGCGGACAGCACCGAGCTCAGCACAGTGCGGGTGCGGGTGTGGGCGGGCGGGTCGGCCTCCAGGATCAGGCTCGGCGGCCGCCACGGCTTTTCCTTGGAAAAGTCGCTGAGGCCGACGCCGCGGCTGGAGCAGAACGTGGCGGGATCGTTCAGGACGGCGTACACCTCGGCGTAGCGCGCCACCCCATAGACATTCCACTTGTCCAGATAAACCACCGGCCCGGCCTCGCGCAGCCGCTCATGGGTCGGGAATGGATCGGCGAAGAATTCGAGCGCGAACGGATCGACGTCCAGATGCGGGACGGACGCATCGTCTGTTGCAGTCATCGGGACCTCCCGAGGTTTGATCTTGTCAACACGGGCCGCATGTCACTTGCTCCCGAACAGTTTCGCAGCGATGATTTGAGAGATGAGCAGTCAGCCCCTCCCCCGAAAGCCCCGCCGGCCGAGACCGGCCGATCCCGCAGATGCCACCGACGGGCCGCTGCTGGACCTCAATCGCTATGTGCCGGCGTTCATCACCTTCATCGGCAATAAGCTGTCGAACAGCGCCACCGCATTTTACCAGAAGAATTTCGGCGTCAACGTCACCGAGTGGCGAATCATCTCGCAACTGGCGATCGAGCCGGGCATTCCCGCCTCCCGCATCTGCCAGGTGATCGGCTTCGACAAGGGCCCGGTCAGCCGCAACCTCGCAGCGCTGCAGAAGCGCGGCCTGTTGACGATCCGCACCGCGCCGGATGACGGCCGCACCCATTCGATCACCCTGACCGCGCGCGGCCGCGCCGTCCACGACAAGGTCATCGTCGCGGCGCTGGAGCGCGAGCGGCGGCTGCTGTCGTGCCTGAAGAAGGACGAGCGCGAGGTGCTGATCGACCTGCTGCGCCGGCTGCACGAGAATCTCGGCGCCGTGACCGGGCAAAGCACGACCTGACCGCATAGCGGCGCCCTGCGCCACCGCGGCATTCACCGGCTGTTCCAAGCGTGCTGCTCGCGCGCTGCTGCGCAACATTGTCCTCCCAAATGCGAGGCCGTTGACCGGCCCTGTCCCGATTGGGTGCAAACTCGCACAGACTAGTTGCCTTGGCAACTAAAAAGGCGGCCTTGGGACGTCGGAGCCATTCAGCGAACTGTAGGGAACGCCGCCCACAGGTCAGGTAGGCACGCTGCTCAGGCTCCCTCCCCCCTTGCGGGGGAGGTTGGGGAGAGGGGTAAGCCCCGGGCGAGGCGATCAAAGCATGCATCGCCCTCGCAACGTGCGTCGGCGTGACACGAATGAGGATAGCGCGTGCCGTGCGGTACCCCTCTCCCTAACCCTCCCCCGCAAGGGGGGAGGGAACCCTTCCGCCGGAGCCTTTCTTACCAAGCTGCTCTATCGGCCCTCAGCCCGCGCACCCAATCGGCTCGGGCGCCCCATCATCCTCCAGGACCGCCACTGCTGCGGCGCGGCGCGTCAGCACGGCGCGCTGGTTGATGTAGCCCTTGTCGGTGATCTCGCCGCCGTCGACCGAGGCCGGTTCGGCGAGCAACAGCGCACGGGTGGCATGGCCGGAGGAATGGCCGCCTTGCGCCTTCAGCCGTGCCAACCCCTGCCCGATCCCGGACCGGACCGCCGGATGTCTGATCACTTCGCGTGGGTCGGCGGTCTCGGGCAGTCCCGCCAGCGAGCGGCAGGCGGCAAGGTTCGGGAACACCAGGAAGCGCACCTCATCGCGGCCGTGGCCCGTCACGACGATATCCTGCGCGAGCGGTGCAAGCGCCGCGATGCCCGCGACGCGCAACGTGCCGACGCTGACCCAGGTGCCGGAGTTGAGCTTGAAATCCTCGGCGACGCGGCCGTCGAAGAACAGGCCAAGATCGGGCCGGTCGGGATCGGCGAAGGTGACGGCATCGCCGATCTGGTAGAAGCCTTCGTCATCGAAGGCCTCGGCGGTAAGTTCGGGCGCCTTCCAATAGCCCGGAGTGACATTGGGCCCGCGCACACGGACCTCGAGCTTGTCGCCCGACGGCACGAGCTTGAGCTCGGTGCCCGGGATCGGCACGCCGATATTGCCGGAGCGCTTTGCGAGGAAGTGGCAGTCGGTCGCGAGCGGCGAGGTCTCGGTCGAGCCCCACGCAGACACCATCGGCAGCCTGCGGCCGACCGTCTGCAGCGACAATTCCTCCAGCGCATCCCACAGATTCTGCGGTAGCGCCGCGCCGGCATAGAAGGCGAATTTGGTGCCTTCGAAGAACTTGCGGCGCAGCTCCTCGTCGGTGCGGAGTGCCGCGATCAGCATGTCGAAGCCGCGCGGCACATTGAAATAGACCGTCGGCACCGCGCTGCGCAGATTGGCGAGCGAGGTCGCGAACAGACCCGGAGCCGGCTTGCCGCCGTCGACATAGAGCGTGCCGCCATTGCGCAGCACCAGGTTGAAATTGTGGTTGGCGCCGAAGGTGTGGCTCCACGGCAGCCAGTCCAGGATGATCAGCTCTTCGCCAGCCTGCTCCAGGAACGTCCAGGTCTGCGCCTTGGCCTGCTGGCTCGAGGTCAGCATGCGCTGGGTGTTGATCACGGCCTTCGGCGTGCCTGTTGACCCCGAGGTGAACAGGAATTTTGCGATCGTGTCCGGCGTCACCGCGGCGAAGGCTTTTGCCACGTCCGGCTTTTCTAGCGTCGCCGCGATGGCTGGGAATGCCAGCGCGTCGGCATCCTCGGGATTGCCGCTGATGATGACGGCGCGATGCAGCGGCCTGATCGCGGCAAGCGCCGCGGCGAACGGCTTTGTGCCCGCGACATAGATCGCACCGGGATCGAGCAGGCCGATCATGCTTTTCAGCTTGTCGAAGTCCTTCGACATCAAGGAATAGGCCGGTGAGATCGCGGCCGAGGCCACGCCGACATGCTGGGCTGCGAGCGCGAACAGCGCGTGATCGATGCCGTTGTCGGAGAGGATGACGAGCGGCCGCGCGGTGCTCAGCCCTTGCGCCAAAACCCACGATGCAGCGCGCCGCACGATTCCGAGCGCGTCGCGATAGCTGACGGTGCTCCAGGGTAGTTCGGCATTGGCGCGCTCGCCGAGGAAGATGCGATCCGGCGCCTGTCGCGCCCAGTGCTCCAGCCAGTCGCCGACGCAGCGCGCACTTTCCTTCAAGGGCGTGGTGGAACGAACCAGGATGCTGCCGTCGCCACGTCGATCCGCCACGATGGCAGGCGTCGCAAACAGGCGGTGCGGATCGTCTCCGCTGGCGGCGGCTATCGTCATGGTTTCCTCCTCGCCCATGTCGTTTCGGGATCGCGCTGCAACATCGTGCCGCGCCGCGCTCCCGGCCGGGCGCTTTGGCGATAATGTTGCGGACATCAATTGTTGTCGTCAACAACAATCTTTCCCTCCGGCCTCAAGCGCGCTAGCCTCGCGGTATGGCAAGCCAGCAAAAGACATCGCGCAAGGCGGCAGCAGCGGCAATCCGCCGCCCCCAGGCGCGCGCCGCGAATGGCCGGGCGCATGCCGGCGACGCCGGTGACGACATCGGTCTTGACGCACTGGTCGGCCATGCCGGCTATGCGGTGCGCCGCTTCCAGCTCTGGATCTTCCAGGACTTCATCAAGACGCTGGCGACCGTCGATATCCGTCCGACCCAATATTCGGTCATGACCGTGATCGGGGCCAATCCAGGCCTCAGCCAGATGGCGGTCGCCAAGCGGCTCGGGATCGAGCGCGCGCGCCTCGTGCATCTGCTCGACAGCCTGGAGGAACGCGACTTCGTCAGCCGCATCCCCTCGGCCACCGACCGCCGCTCCCACGCGCTGCATTTGACCGCGCGCGGCAGAAGCGCGCTGGCGCAGTTCAAGCGGCTCGCCGCCGAGCACGAGCGGCATGTCGCCGACAAGATCGGCAAGGACAACCGCGAGCGGCTGCTGCAAATCCTTGCCTGCTTCACTTGATCCCGCGGCCGGATTTCCGCTTGGTCATGCCTGCTCTAGAATTAGGCATCGATACTCGCAAGCCAGCTTGCATCAGCTACCAGCGAGCAATTCAAACAACTGATATCGTGCAATAATTCGTCGCGTCGCGACCGCGGATGGATTGTACACAATGGCACATTGCTTGCTTCGATCGGGCTGCAATTCCCTCGCGACGGGCATCCGATGCCTCACCGCGCCAGAGACGAGGCCAACCACGTGACTGAAACTGTCGCCGCGATCGTTGCCGCACACCGCTCCAAGACCATGACGCCGGCGCAGACCGTGGCGCGCAGCTACCAGCGCATCCGCGCGCACAACGACCCCGCCATCTTCATCAGCCTGCGCGACGAGCAAGACGCGATCGCCGAGGCCGCACGTCTCACCGATCCGACGCTGCCGCTCTACGGCGTGCCGGTCGCCGTGAAGGACAATATCGACGTCGCCGGGATGCCGACCACTGCCGCCTGTCCGGCATTCGCCTATACGCCGGTGAAGGACTCCACTGTTGTCGCCAGGCTGCGCGCGGCCGGCGCCATCATCATCGGCAAGACCAATCTCGACCAATTCGCCACCGGCCTGGTCGGTGTGCGCTCGCCCTACGGCATTCCCAAGAACCCGGTGCGCGACGACCTCGTGCCGGGTGGATCGAGCTCGGGCTCCGCGGTCGCGGTATCGGCGGGCCTCGTGCCGTTCGCGCTCGGCACCGACACCGCGGGCAGCGGCCGCGTCCCGGCGATGCTCAACAACATCGTCGGCCTCAAGCCGAGCCTCGGGCTGATCTCGAACGCCGGGCTGGTGCCGGCCTGCCGCACACTCGACTGCATCTCGGTGTTCTCGCTCACCGTCGATGACGCATTGGCCGCGCTTGCCGTGATGGCCGGGTCGGACGATGCCGATCCGTTCTCGCGCGACCGGCCGCTCGGGCCGCTCGCGGCGTTTCCGGCGAAGCTGAAGCTCGGCATTCCCAGGTCCGGCCAGCTGATTTTTTTCGGCGACCGCGAAGCCGAAACGGCCTATGGCGCGGCACTGACACGCTGGCAGACGCTCGGCGCCGAACTCGTCGAGTTCGACCTCGAGCCGTTCTACGAGACCGCGCGGCTGCTCTATGAGGGCCCGTGGGTCGCCGAGCGCTATCTCGTGATCCGCGACCTCTTGGCATCGTCGCCGGATGCGATCCATCCGGTGACCCGCGAGATCACCATCGGCGGCGCGCGGCCCACCGCAGCCGATACCTTCGCCGCGCTCTATCGCCTGCAGGCGCTGCGCCGCGTGGCCGCGCGCAGCTTCACGCAATGCGATGCGATCGTGCTGCCGACCGCCCCGACGGTCTATTCCACCGCCGACGTGTTGGCCAACCCGATCGAGCTCAACTCGCGGCTCGGCACCTACACCAACTTCGTCAACCTGCTCGATCTCTGCGGCCTCGCGCTGCCGGCAGCGATGCGTCCCGACGGCGCGCCGTTCGGCATCACGCTGCTCGCGCCTGCCGGCTGCGATGCGAAGCTTGCCGGCATCGGCCGGGTGTTCCATGCCGATACTGCACTTGGCCTCGGCGCAAAATCGCTGCCGCAACCCGCGCTCGCTCAAGTGCCGGCGCAAGCGACATCGAACGAGATCACCATCGCGGTGGTCGGCGCGCATCTCTCCGGCATGGCGCTGAACCACGAATTGACCACGCTCGATGCGCGCCTGCTGGAGGAGACCACCACCGCAGCGGACTACAAGCTCTATGCGCTCGATACCACGCCGCCGAAGCCCGGCATGCTGCGTGTCGAGGCCGGCGCGGGTGCATCGATCAAGCTCGAGCTGTGGGCGATGTCGGCCGCCGCGTTCGGCAAATTCGTCGCCGCGATTCCGCCGCCGCTCTCGATCGGCACGATCCGGCTCGCCGACGGACGGCAGGCCAAGGGCTTCATCGTCGAGCCCGCCGCGATCCATGGCGCGAAGGATATTTCCGCCTATGGCGGCTGGCGGGCGTTCATGGCGGAGCGGGCGAAGGTGTAGCCGCTAGGCTGGCGCACTCCCTTGCTTCGCTCTTGCGGGGCAGCAAGATCTCACCTTCGTCATTGCGAGCGAAGCGAAGCAATCCATATCTCCGCGTGGATCGACAGATGGATTGCTTCGTCGCTTCGCTCCTCGCAATGACGGGAGGAGCGAGAGCTACACCGACACCGCGTAGGTCTCGTATTCGCCGCGCACCTGCGCTATATGAGCGCGCATCGCAGCCGCAGCGCCGGTTTTGTCGCCGCGCAGGATGGCGACGACGACGCGGTCGTGCTCGGCATGGGACTTTGCCAGACGCCCGAGGTTGCGGAACTGGGCGCGGCGGAACGGCTGCACACGCACCCGTGTCGCCAGTGTGATCTCGGCGATATAGGCGTTCTGCGAGCCGGCGTAGATCGCGTTGTGAAAGCGCTCATTGACCTCGTGGAAGCGCTCGGGATTGCCGGTGTAGCTCAACACCCGCAGCTCCTCGTGGATCGCCTCCAGCGCATGGCGCTCCGCCGGAATCATCCGCTCGGCGGCAAGGCCGGCGCAGATCGCTTCCAGCTCGGCCATCGCCTCGAACATGCCGGTGAGCCGCTCGAGCGAGGGCCGCGCCACCACCGCGCCGCGATGCGCGCGGGCATCGATCAGGCCGCTCGCAGCAAGCTGCCGCAATGCCTCCCGCACCGGGGTGCGCGAGACATTGAAGCGGCGCGCAAGGTCGGTTTCATCGAGCCCGGCGCCGGGCGGCAGCGTGCCGCGCACGATCTCGTCGGCGAGTTGCAGGCGCAGCTCTTCGGCGCGCGTGACCTTGTCGACCAGCGACGACGGGCGATCGACGCGCGGCACGACCGGCTCGGATTCAGTGGCTTGCTGCGCGCGGGTCGGAAGATCGTCCAGGCTCATGGCTCAAGCGCTCTTGTTCAAACGCCTTTGGGCTCGTCGATGACGCTGACATGGGCCGCGACGATTCTCCAGCCCTCGGGGAAGCGAATCCACGTCTGCATCTGCCGTCCCACCCTACCCGGCGTGCTGTCCCGATAGAACAGCGTCGAGGCGATCGCGGTGTCGCGGCCATAGGTCGTGATGACGGTACGGTCGATCTTGCGCATCAGGCCGACCGGCGAGCGCCCGGCGCGAAACGCCATGATCTCGGCATAGCCATAAAGGTTCTCGCCGATGCCGTAGCGCAGCGTGCGAGCGTCGTTGTGGAAGAGCTCGTCGAGCACGGCCACATCGTTCGACACCAGCGCCGTCTCGTAGCGCTCGAACTGCGCGGTCACCTCGGCAACCACATCGGGGAGATCGACGTACATACTAGAATCCCTTCGGCGCAGGCGCGTTCGCAACGCCCATCTGTTCGAGTGCGTAGGCGACCCGCAGCGCGATGTCCTCGCGCCAGGGCGCGGCAATGATCTGCACGCCGATCGGCATTGGTTCAAGCGGCACCGGCACGGCAGCCACCGGCAGGCCGATGAAGGAGATCGGCTGGGTATGGATACCGATATTGGGACGCACCGGAAGCTCGACCCCATCGAGCGTAAAAGTGGCCTGACCGATCTTCGGCGCGGTGCACGGGGTTGCCGGCGCCAGGATCACGTCGACCGACTGGAACAGCTCCAGCACCCTGGCACGATACCAGCGGCGGAACTTCTGCGCCTTGTCGACATGAACCGCCGGGATCATCGCGCCCGCAAACAAGCGGTCGCGCACCGCCGGATCGAAATCGCCCGCACGCTTGCGCAGCCGGTCGAGGTGCAGCGCGACGCCCTCGGTCGTGGTGATGATGAAGGCCGCCGCACGGGCACGCGCCGCTTCCGGCAGCTCCACGGTCCGCGTCGCGCCGAGCGCCTTTGCCACGCGCGCGACCGCTTCGACAGCCTCCGGCAACAGATTCTGCTGGAAATAGCCGCCGGCGATCGCAACCCGCAGCCCGCTGATCCCCTCGGCAAGCAGCGGCATCGTGGGCTCGAGCGGCCGCGCGACGCAGGCGGGATCATCCGTGTCGGGCCCCTGCATGACGTCGTAAGCGAGGGCGAGATCCGTCACGCCGCGCGCAAACGGACCGAGATGATCGAGGCTCGCGACGAACGGAAAGGATCGCGCGCGCGACAGCCGGCCATAGGTCGGCTTCAGGCCAAAGATGCCGCAGAATGACGACGGCACCCGGATCGAGCCGTTGGTATCGGAGCCAAGCGCGATCGGCACCAGCGCGCCGCCGACGGCGCTGCCGGAGCCGCCCGAGGAGCCGCCGGCCATCCGCGTTGGATCGTGCGGATTGCGCGATGGACCGTCATGCGCGTTCTCGCCGGTGAAGTCGTAGGCGTATTCGCCCATGTTGAGCGCGCCGACCAGCACGGCACCGGCCGCCTCCATCCGCTCGATCAGCGTGGCATCGCGCGGCGAGGCCGGCAGGTCGCGATTGATCTTCGAGCCGGCGCGGGTCGCGAGGCCCTCTACGTCGAACAGGTTCTTCACCGCGAACGGTACGCCGGCCAGCGGACCGACGGATTTTCCCGCTGCGATCTCCGCATCGATCGCACGCGCCTTTGCACGGGCGCGATCGGCGGTGACGTCGGTGAAGGCATTGAGGACCTTGTCGTGAACAGCGATGCGCACGAGCGCCGCCTCGGTCGCCGCAACGGCGGTGATCTTGCGGTTCGAGACGGCCTGCGCGATTTCGCCGGCCGACATGGACGCGGGAGCTTCGGACATCGCGATCTCAGGCCGAATAGATCGCAGCCGATGCGGCGTCATCGGGCAGCGGGAAGTCATCGACCAGTTTCGCCAGCCGCAGCGCGACCTCGAGATTGGCGCGCACCGCGGGACGCCAGGCGTCATCCAGCGGCAGCTCCAGCGCGCGGGCGGCGGCATTTACGTAGTCGTCGAGTTGATCGGCCATTTCGCTCCCAACGATTTTGCGCATGATCTGTTCGGAAAACCGGTTCCCACTTTTCCGGATCATGCGTCAGGAAACCGGCAACGGCGGATGCGGGATCGCCGTCAGCAGTTCTTTTGTATAGGCATCCTGCGGATTGCCCAAGACGCCTTCGGATGTGCCCTGCTCCACGATGCGGCCGGCGCGCATCACGATGACGCGATCACACAGCAGGCGCACCACGTTGAGATCGTGCGACACGAACAGATAGCTCATGCCCATCGACTGCTTGAGGTCCTGCAGCAGATTGAGCACGACGGCCTGCACGGAGACATCGAGCGCCGCGGTCGGCTCGTCGAGGATCACGAGCTTCGGATGCAGCGCGATGGCGCGTGCGATACCGACGCGGGCCTTCTGGCCGCCGGACAGCTGGTGCGGAAAGCGGTCCAGCAGATTGACCGGCAGGCCGACCAGCCGCGCGAGGTCCTCGCAGCGGTCGCGGAGCGCGTCGCGCCCCCTGATATCGCCGAGCTGCATGATCGGGTCTGCGATCGCGCGCGCCGCGGTGAAACGCGGATTGAGGCTGTCGGTCGGATCCTGGAACACCATCTGGATCTGGCTGCGCCGCGGCAGCCGCGCAAAGGATTGCGGCATGATGCCGCCGATGTCCTCGCCGTCGAACATGATGCGGCCGGAGGTCTGGTCCAGGAGCCGCATCACCATCATCGACGTCGTCGACTTGCCGCAGCCGGATTCGCCGACCAGGCCTACGCTCTCGCCATGGTCAACCGAGAAACTGATGCCGTCGACGGCGCGGAAGATGTCCTCCTCGGCCGGCGGCTTGCGGCCGAACAGTTTTGTCAGCACCGAGCCCGCGCCCTGGCGGGGGTATTCCTTGACGAGCTTTTCGACTGACAGGAGGGGCTCGATCCGCTCCCTCTCCCCGTTCTTTACCGGGAGAGGGTCGGGGTGAGGGGCTGCATCCAAGAACACGGCTCGTGGAGAGTCCCCCTCACCCGCCCCGCTCAGGCGCGCAGGTGCGCTGCCGAGCGGGTCGGCCTCTCCCCGCGTGCGGGGAGAGGCGAGAGAGTCCTCCTCCGGCAACAAATCGCGCAGCGACACGCCGAGCCGCGGCGTCGCGCGCATCAGCTTCTTCGTGTAGTCGTGCTGAGGCGCGGCGAAGATGTCGGCCGACTTTGCGGTCTCGACCACGCGGCCCTTCTCCATCACCACGACGCGGTCGCAATAGGCGGCGGCGAGGCCGAGATCATGCGTGATCAGGATCGTCGACATCGCGCGGCGCTTTGTCAGCTCGACGATCAAATCCATCACCGCCTTCTGGGTGGTGACGTCGAGGCCGGTGGTCGGCTCGTCGGCGATCAGTAGCTGCGGGTTGCAGGCCAGCGCGAGCGCGATGACGACGCGCTGGCACATGCCGCCTGACAGCTCGAACGGATAGGCGTGATAGCGCTCGCGCGGCCGCGCGATCTTGACCTGCTCCAGCGCCTCGATCGCGGTCTCGCCGCGGTCGGTGACCTGGGCCTGCTGCACATGCTGGCGCAGCACGTCCTCGATCTGGTGCCCGACCTTGCGGATCGGATTGAGCGCGGCGCGTGGGTTCTGGAAGATCATCGAGACTTCGCGGCCGCGCAGATCGCGCATCTGGCTCTCGGAGGCCGACTTGACGTCGATGCCGGAGAACATCACCGAGCCCTCGGCGATCCGCCCCGCCCGGTCGAGGATGCGCATCACGGCATATGAGGTCACCGACTTGCCGGAGCCGGACTCGCCGACGATGCCGACGGTCTCGCCCTTGCCGACGGATATGTTGACGTGCTGCACCGCCTTGACGATGCCGCGGCGGGTGGTGAACTCGACGGTGAGGTCCCTGACGTCGAGCAGCGGCTGGGCGGTCATGCGCGCCTCCCCGCATGCGAAAATCCGCAAAACAACCCCATGCAAAGCAAGGCGGGCACCGCTCTCACGCTCCCTCCCCCACGCAACCGGGGTTCACCCCGGTTGCGTATTATTGAACTGCGCAAGTCGGGCAGGCCCGACTTGCGATGGGGGAGGGTTGGGGAGAGGGGTGGCCCCAGGCAAGGTCGGAGTTCGTGGCTACCCCTCTCCCTGCCCCTCCCCCGCAAGGGGGGAGGGAATGAGAGAGCAGTGCGCTCCTCACTTCCAAACGTTGCGCTTCCCTCCCCGCATTTGCCTATCATCACGTCCTCCGCTGCGGGTCGACGATGTCGCGCAGGCCGTCGCCGAGCAGGTTGAAGCAGAATACCGCGATCATCAGTGCAAGGCCGGGGAATAGCGCGATCCACCATTCGCCGGACACCATGAAGCCGGCACCCTCGGCGACCATGATGCCCCACTCCGCAGTCGGCGGCCGGACGCCGAGGCCGATGAACGACAGGCCCGCAGCATTGAGGATCGCATAGCCCATGGTCAGCGACATCTGCACGATCATGATCGGCATGATGTTGGGCAGGATGTGCCCGAGCAGGATGCGGTATTCGCCATTGCCGGACAGCCGCGCCGCCTGCACGAAGCCGGCGTTGCGGCGAACATTGGCTTCCGCGCGCGCGACGCGGGCATAGAGCGGAAAATTCACGATCGCGGTCGCGATGATGATGTTCTGCACCGTGTTGCCGAGCGCCGCGACGATGCCCATCGCGAGCACGAACAGCGGAAACGCCATGATGGTGTCGGCGATCCGGCCGACGATACGGTCGGTCCAGCCGCCGAAATAGCCGGCGGCGATGCCGGCGAGCCCGCCCATCAGGAACACCAGCACGACGGAGGCCACCGCGATGAAGGTGTCCAGTCGCGTGGCGACGATGACGCGGCTGAAGATGTCGCGGCCGAGTTGATCGGTGCCGAACCAGTGCGCGGCGGACGGCGGTTTCAATGCCGCCGCAGTGTCGGACGCGAGCGGGTCGTATGGCACGACGTACGGACCGAACAGCGCGGCGAACATGATCAGGATCAGCAGCGCGAAGGCAAAGCCGGTGACCTTGTTCTCGCTCAGCACATAGCGGGTCTGTTCGAAGACTGCGGCAAGCCCGGAGGTGCGGGCGGGACCTGCGGGTTCGACGGTCGGTGCAACGCTGCTCACGCTCTAGCCCTCCAGCCTGACGCGCGGATCGATCACGCCGTAGAGGATGTCGATCAGGAGATTCAGCAGCACGTACATCACCGCCATGGTCAACACGAAGCCCTGGACGGGCGCGAAGTCGGATGCGATCAGCGCCTCGACCGCGTAGGAGCCGATGCCGGGCCAGGCGAACACCTTCTCCACCAGCACATTGGCGCCGAGCAGGAAGGAGAACACCATGCTGAGCGTGGTGATGACCGGCAGCATGGCGTTGCGGAAGGCGTAGGTGACGATCACCTTGCCGGGCGACAGGCCGCTGGCGCGTGCGGTGCGGACGAAATCCGACGCCAACACCGCCAGCATCGAGGCCCGTGTCATGCGCGCGATCGGCGCCAGCGAAAAGATCGCAAGCGTCACCGCCGGCAGGATCAATTGGCTGAGCGCCGAACGAAACGCCTCGACGTCGCGCGCGATCAGCGTGTCGATCAGATAGAAGCCGGTGACGGTCGGCGGCGCGCTATAGAACACGTCGAGCCGGCCGAGCGGCGCCGGCGCCCAGCCGAGCCGGAAATAGAACACGTAGACCAGCACGAGCCCGGTGAAGAACACCGGCAGCGATACGCCGGACGTGGTGGTGACGCGGCAGAGATGATCGATCCAGGAGCCCGGCCGCGTCGCGGCCAGCACGCCGAGCGGAATCGCGATCAAGATCGAGACGACAAGACCAAGCAAAGTGAGCTCGGCCGACGCCGGCAGGCGGTTGCGCAGCTCAGCGGCGACCGGCTGGCCGGTGGTCAGCGAGGTGCCGAGATCGCCATGGGCGAGATCGCCGGTGTAGCGGACGAACTGCTCGATCAGCGGCTTGTCGAAGCCGAGCTTCTTCCTGATCTGGTCCACAGCTTCCTTCGTTGCCGCAGGTCCCGCGAAATACGCCGCGGGATCGCCCGGTAGCGCGCGTGTCAGCAGGAACGTCACGATCACGACCCCGATCAATGACGGAATCGCGAACAAGAGCCGCTTGCCGATCAGGGTCAGCATGGCGCTCTCCCGATCCAAACACGCAAAGCCACAACGGTAGTGGCCGGGCTCCCTCCCCCCTTGCGGGGGAGGGTTGGGGAGAGGGGTAGCCACGAGCACCGCCGCCTGGGCTTACCCCTCTCCCTGCCCCTCCCCCGCAAGGGGGGAGGGAATGAGAGAGTAGTGCTCACCTCACTTGGGTGAAGAGCCGACACGGCGTCAGGCAAAGCCCCGACGGGATTGGCAGGGCTCCCTCCCCCACGCAACCGGGGTGTACCCCGGTTGCGCATCATTGATCTGCGCAAGTCGGACAGGCCCGACTTGCGGCGGGGGAGGGTTGGGGAGAGGGGTGCCGCTTGCTCAGAGGCCAGACGGAACGCACCTCTCGTCCGCGCGTGATGCAGCGAATGATTTGGCGCGATCTTGCCTGACGTCGTCCTTCCGAGTTCGCGGCTTACCCCTCTCCCCACCCTCCCCCGCAAGGGGGGAGGGAGCCTGAGAGGTGTGCTCACCTCACGAAACGCGGCATGCACCAGAGTGTCGTGGACGAAGCGCATCACCCCTCACCCCTTCGCCATCGCGCGATAGTCCAGCCGGCGGTGGAACCAGTACTCGTAGCCCGAGATGTTCTTCTGCATCGCGACGTTGACGAAGGGCTGATAGAGCGGGATGCGCGGGATGTCGGCGAAGGCGAGATCGACGAAGCCCTTGACGTCGGCGTCGTAGGCCGCGGTGTCGCCGTTGGCGGCGGCGATGCGCGCGCCGTCGATGAGCTTGTCCATCTCGGGCGACTTGTAGCTCATCGTGTTGAAGATCGAATTGTTGCCGTGATAGCACCAGTAGAAGAAGTACTCTGGGTAATCGAGCCAGCCCGAGAACACGTTGGTGAACAGCGGCATCTCCTTCTTGGTGAGCTCGGTGCGCCAGTTGGCGCCGGGCACCTTGTTGATCGTGGTCTTGATGCCGAGCTGCGCGAGGCTCTCCTGCACCAGCACGCAGAGCGGCTCGTTAACCCCTGCGAAATTCAGGTCGAACGAGATCGTGGTCTCGAAGCCGTTGGCGTAGCCGGCCTCCGCGAGCAGCGCCTTGGCCTTCTCCATGTCGGTGAAATATTTGGTCGGTTGCGGCCAGGCGACCTCGGTCGGCTTGTCCTTGGCGGCACCGAACATCGGGTTGGCGAGACCGAACAGCACCGCATCCATGATTTTTTGGTAAGGCATCGCGTAGGCCATCGCCTGCCGCACTTTTGGATTGTCGAACGGCGGCTTGGTGACGTTCATGCCGATATACTGGATGCCGTTCGAGAACGGCAGCGAGACCACGTTGAGCTTGCCGTTCGCCTTCATCTCCTGGAAATCCTTGAACGGCAGCTCGTAGGAGATGTCGGCATCGCCGCGCTCGAGCAGCGCACGGCGGTTGCCGGCCTGCGGCACCATGCGCCAGATCACGCGCTTGATCTTCGGCAGCGGACCGCAGACCCAGTCGTCGTTGCGCTCCATGACGACTTCGGTGCCGGCGGTCCATTTGGTCACCTTGTAGGCGCCGGAGCCCGCGGTCTGCTGCTTGGTGAATTCGAGACCCCAGGGATCCTTCTCGCTGGCGTTCTTCTTGACGAGCTCGGAGTTGACGACGCAGGGCACGATGACCGCGAGGTCGGGGATCGTGAGCTTGTCCTTCCTGAGGAAGTCGACGCGCACCGTAGCGTCGTCGACGACGACGAATTGCTCGGGCTTGGTCAGCGAGCCTGCGCTCATCTGGAAGGTCGGGAAGCCGCCGACGCTGACGGCACGATCCAGCGACCATTTGACGTCCTTTGCCGCGACCGGCGTGCCGTCATGGAATTTGGCGTTCTTGCGCAGCTTGAAGGTGACCGACATGTCGCCGATGTTGAAATCCTCGGCGAGCTCGGGCTTGAACTTGTCGCGGTCGTAATAGGGCACGCCGCCCGGACCGCTTTTCATCTCGTGGCTGATCAGCCGGTCGTAGCAATTCCACGACACCTCGTAGCCGGGCACGTTGGTGCCGACGCCGTGGATGTCGAGGTTGTTAGGGCCGCCTTCGGAGACGATCAGCAGCGTCTCGGCGCGCGCATCGGCCTTGGCCGGCGACCAGATCGCGGGCGCGGTCGGCGCCAGCGCCCCCGCGGCCAGTCCGGACACCGATTTGAGGAAATCGCGACGCTTCATGTGATGCTCCAACGCCCCGGGAACGGGCCTTGGAACTCAGTTCGCAAGGATTATGCCAGCTGCCCATCATTGAGCTGTTGGTGTCCTAACCCGCTGACGGAACCGCGGAATGCCATGAAATTGACGTTCCGTAGGGCAGCAGTGCCGCGCCGAATTGCATACAAAGAACGATCGTCTGCTCAAATTGTATGCATCACCCTTCGGTTGGACTCAATCGTTCGAGCCGGTCAGATGGTCCACCGCAACAGCACCAGCACGGCGGTGACCGTGATGGCGCCGCCGATGCGCGTTGCGATCTGCGCGAATGGCATCAGCTGCATCCGGTCGGCTGCGGTCAGGATCGCGACGTCACCGGTACCACCCTGCCCCGAATGGCAGGCGTTCACGATGGCGGTCTCGATCGGATACATGCCCATCAGGCGCCCGACCAACGCTCCAGTGGCCATCAGCGTGAACACGGTGGCAACGATCGTGATCAGATTTGGTACTGTGAAGGCAGACATCAGCTTGGCCCATGGTGTCATCGCCACACCGATTGCGAACAGCAGCGGATAGGTCATCCCGATCTGGACAAACCGAAACACGATCAAGCCGCCCGACTGCAGCCGGGGCGACACTGCGCTCGACAGCTTGGCGGCGACGGCAAGAAACAGCATTGCGACCGGCGCGGGCAAGCCGATCAGATGGTTGAGCATGACGCCGAGCAGGTAGAGCACGATCGCGGTCAGCCCCGCGCCGGCGATCGCGGGGATATCGATCGTGGACACCCTGTCGTGCGCGTCAGTCGAAGCGGATTCCAGCACGTCGGCACCGCCCGGCTGCAGCCGCCCCTCTCCCGTGAGGTGCGGATATTTCTTGCCGACGTAGTTCAGCATGCCGCTGAACAGGATCGCCGTCAGGCTTCCGAGCATGACCGGCGGCAGCACCATCGCGAAGAAATCCCCCTGCGGTTGGCCGAGGATGGCCGAATATCCGATCGACAATGGGATCGCGCCCTCGCCGACGCCGCCGGCCATGATCGGCACGACAATGAAGAAGAAGGTCTTGTAGGCGCCGAGCCCAAGCAGCATGCCGACCAGCGTTCCGACCGCGCCGGCAGCGATCGAGCCGACGCCAAGCGGCACGAAAATCTTGAGGAAGCCCTTGATGAGGACGTTGCGGTCCATGCCAAGGATGCTGCCGACGATGATCGCGGCGATGTAGATGTAGAGGAAGTTGGTGAACTTGGTGAATTCGACGATCGATTTCTCGATCGGGCCGGGAAGCAGTTTGTAATAGACCAGCGCGGACGGAATGAAGGTTGCGAAGATGGCAGCGGCGCCAACGTTGCGCAGAACCGGCAGCCGCTTGCCTAGTTCCGCGCAGGAAAACCCGCCGAGCACCAGCACTGCGATCATGGTCGGCGCGTCCGGCTTGATCTGGCCTTCCATCGTCAGGATAGCGAGCAGGCCGACCAGGATGGCAAAGATCGGAAGCGAGATGATTCCGATCTTGTAGTCCATCACGCGCCACCAGCCGGTCGGCCAGAACGGCGCAGGCGTAGGCGCCTCGACCGTGACATCGGTCGCCGTGCGCTCGTTCCAGACCGCGGTCCCGGATTGGGATTTGTCCAACATTACGCTCTCCCGTTGATTTCAACCGGCGACCGGAATCGCCGGCGCGTTTTCGAACGCGATTGTTCGGCCGCGGCGCAGGGCAGCGCACCGAAATTCCCTTGATCTTGGATAGTCCCCGATTCCCCTGCCGTGAGCCGTTCGGCAGGGGAATGGGATGGCCCGACGCCGCGCGAGGGGCATCTCTCCGGCGTCAGGGCTCGGCGCGAGGCGCGGAGCCAAAGCTGCAATCCGCTACCACTTGTAGCGAACGCCGGTGGAAACCTCGTTGGCGGTGTTATGCAGATGCGCCTGGCTCGCGCTGTACCCACCGGTGGTCTGCAAGTGGTCGCCGGCGACATAGACGTCGACGTTCGGAATCGGGTGGTACATGAACGATGCGTAGGTGGTCATGCGCGTGCCGGTCCCGGTCGCCACGCCTCCAGTGGCGTCCTGGAACGGCGTAATGGTGTAGCCTGCGGCGTTGATCGCCGCGTTGTGGGCAAAGAAGTCCTGCCAGCCGAGTTCGAAATCATAGAACTTGGAAGGCGTGATCTTTCCCGACACCGTCACGACGTCATCGGACCGCGTGCCGAGAAGGGTTCCCTGGTCTGCGGTGTAGTGCATATAGCCGGTGTTGAGGCGAAGCAGCCCGCCGTCCCAATTGCCGCCGATACCGTAAGACTGATGGCTGTGCCCGATATTGCCCGAGCCAATCGTCGGAATTTCCAGCACGTTGGCTTGGGTGTAGAAGGACGACACGTGGAATTGGCCGGCATTGTAGCCGACAGCGACCGCCTCGGTGCTTCCCTTGTCGACGCCCGCGCCCGGGATCGGGCCACTGCCATTCGGGCCACCGGGGCCGTTGCCGTCACCGAAATTGTAGGCTGCGCCGAGATAGAGCCCGTTGTCGAACACCTTCTTCCAGACAAAGCCCTGATCGTAGCGGGTATCGCCCTGACCGTTCGCGCCGTTGCCGCCGCCGGTATAGAAGATGAGCTGCTTGAAGTTGTTGTTGTTGGTGAAGCCGCCTTCACCCGTATTGAGCGCCGAGGCCCCGTAAGGGTCACCCCAGATGTTGGCGACGTCCCGCGGCAGCGTGTTCTGGCGACCGACGCTGAACTTGCCGAGCGTCGGGCTCTCGAAACCGACCCAGGCGTCGCGGTTGAAGAGCACGCCGGGCGTATCCATGTTGCCGCTGGGCAGCTCGAACTCGCTTTCCATCCGCGCCAGCAGGTTGAAGCCGTATTCGGGGAAGACCTTCTGGGTGACGTAGAGACCCCACCGATTGCCGCTGAACCAGGATACGTTCAGACCCACCTTGGAGCGTCCGGCGGTGTCGGTATTGGTCTGGTAAAAAAGCGATGGCTCGATGAGGCCGTAGAGCAAAACGTCCGTATTATCGGTTTCGACGATGTGGACGGGCCTCCCGGTCTTGAGGCTTTCCCACGGTCCGGCCTTGGCCGGCATCGGGCCGGGAGGCGGAGCCTCGGCGCGTGCCTCCTGCGCGCGCTCGACCTTCTGGACCCGGTCGTCGAGCTTCTTGACCTTCTTCTTCTGCTCTTCGATTTCGGTCAGGCGCTTGCTCAGCGCCCTGATCTCGGCCTTCAACTCACTCACGTCATCGGCGGCCTTCGCCGGCGCCGAGGTCAGCATTGCAATCGCCACAAGTGAAGCGCCCGCCCAGAAATATCTGCTCGCGACGCCGGGCCTGCCGCGCGCGCGGCTGCGCGCCACAGCCTCGGCACACGGCTGCTGGAATTGCACGTCCTGCTTCATATCACCCCCCTTGAGAGAATTTTGGTTCGCTCGGGGAAATTGGCGGCGATAGCTGTCAGAACCCTGTCATCGCCGCGCCGGCGCATGCCAGGCCGCCAATCGATGAAGGCCGTTGCAGGATCAGCACACCTTGCGACGCGACGGCCGCGGCGGCGCGATCACCTCGCAGTTGCGTGAAAGTCGACTTCCGGCCGGACGTCGACGCGCGATCTGGAACCCGGTGGGTCATGAACAATGCTTGACCGGATCGCTGCAGCTGATTTAGTTGAGCAAAAGGTGAAGAATGCGCGCCAACGCAATGGCGCCCGACCTAGAGGGAACGATCGGCTGCGAACAGCGAGGTTCTGTCGCGCCGACTATGAAGACGGAACCTGCCGTCTTTGAGGGGTGCGTCACGTGCGCAAGATGTCATGCGTGCGCTTCTGATCGAGGACACCGCCGATCTGGGAGCTGCGATCGCCGCGCGCCTGCGTGGCCAGGGGCACGCGGTCGAATGGTTGACTGATGGCGGAGACGCGTCCCGCCGCATTCAGGAAGATCCCTTCGATCTGATCATTCTCGATCTGATGCTGCCCGGCATGAGCGGTTCGGATCTGCTGACGCTGTTGCGTAGCCGGCGGATTCGCACGCCAGTCCTTGTGATCACCGCCCGGGGCGATATCGGCGACAAGATCAACGTGCTCGACATCGGAGCCGACGACTATCTCGTCAAGCCATTCGACCTGCGCGAGCTGGAAGCAAGAATGCGGGCCGTGGTGCGACGGCACAGCGGCGTTTCGACCAGCAGGATCGAGATCGCCGACATCGCCATCGATATTGCGGCACAATCGATCACCGCGGCCGGCGCGCGCATCGAGCTGACACGGCGCGAATTCCGCCTGCTGGAGCTTCTGGTCCTGGCGCCGGGTCAGGTCGTGCCGCGAGAGCGCCTGATCGATCAGCTGTTCGGTTACGAAAACGCCGTAAACCCGAATGCGCTCGAGTTGTACATCTCGCGCATCCGGCGGCGACTGAAGGCATCGAGGCTTCGCATCGAAACGGTGTGGGGCGTCGGCTATGTGGCAAAGACCGACGATGCAGCGGCCGCAGACCTCAATTAAGCGCGACATCCTGCTCGGCGCCATTTCGCTGCTGGCGATCCTCGGCGTCGGCCTGTTCCTCTATGTCCGCAATTTCTCCCTCAACGCCGCCGACACGGCATTTGATCGCGTCCTGGCCGCATCGGCCTTCTCGATCGCCGACAGTATCCGGGTCGACGACGGGAATCTCACCGTCGAACTGCCGCTGGCCTCGCTGGAGATTCTCGGCGCGGCACGCGAGACGCGAGCCTTCTATGCGGTCCGCGCGCCCGATCATTCCCTGATCACCGGGTATGCCGATCTGCCCGACGCCGCAAAGGCGAACGAGCTTGACCGATCGCCCGCTTTTTCCGACGCCGTCTATTCGGGCGCACAGGTCCGGATCGGCACGGTCTGGCGCTATATCGACTTCGGCGAGAAATCCGGCTGGGTCAATGTCAGCGTCGCCGAGACGCGGGAAGCCCGCTCGCAGCTTGCCTCCGACATCCTCAAGAATTCGCTCGCGCCGATGATGCTCGCCGGGCTGGTCATTTGCCTGCTCATTTCGAAGGGCCTCAACCGGGCGTGGGCGCCGCTGGTGGCGCTGGAGGCCGAGCTGACCGAGCGCGCGCCCGGCGACCTGACCTCGATTCGGACGCCGGTCCCCAAAGAGGTCACATCGCTCGTCTCCAGCCTCAACGGCTTCATGCAACGGCTTGACGGCGTGCTCAATACGTTGCGCGGCATTGCCGTCGACACGACGCATGACATGCGGACGCGGCTGGCCTCAATTCGCGCCCTCGCGGAGGTCGCGGCGACCGAACCCGACCCGGGGCTGCTGCGAAGCTACGCCGGCCGAATCCTGGCCAACGCGGTCGACGCCACGCGGATCGTCAACCAATTGCTGGCAGATGCCGCGATTGCCCATCACATCGAAACGTCCGGCAACCCGCGTTGCGATTTTCTCGAGCTCTATCTGGAGGCGGTGGAACGCCTGCCGACCGAGAACGTTCAGCGCTGCCGGTTGGCCGATCTGTCGACCGCGCACGACGACTTTCCGGTTAGCGGGGCCCCCTTCGCGCTGCGCGAGTTGATCGACAACCTTCTGGACAACGCGTTGAAATACGCGCCCGACGGCACGATCGACGTCGATCTGCGCACGTCGGTCGATGGTTCGACCATCGAATTCGACGTGGCCGACCGCGGGCCGGGCATTCCCGACAAGGACAAGTCCCGTGTGCTGGAGCGCTTCCAGCGGGGCTCGGAGCAAGATCATGTGGCTGGCAGCGGGCTTGGCCTGAACATTGCCAAGAACGCGGCCGTCTCCGCTGGTGGCAATCTTGCCTTGCTCGATCGCCCAGGCGGCGGTCTCGTGGCGCGCGTGACGCTGCCGAGGTCACCATGACCCCGCGCCATTCAGGGCTGCAAGCTCGGCGGCTGGCGCTATTGGTGGCCCTCGGTGCGGCACTGCTGCTCGGCAGCCTCGATTGCCGCGCAGACCAGTCAAAATCCACCAACGAGTTGAAGAGCTTCGCCGCGCCGGCGAGCGCTGCCGCTTCGCTGCTCATTCACGGAACGGCAGATATCGCCGCCATGGCCCCCGTCATCGAAGGGTTCCAGAAGGAGCACCCGGATATCGAGGTTCAGTACCGCCTCTACGAAACATTGCCGCTTTATCAGGAGGCCGCCGGCCTGCCGAACGACAAGTCCGCCGCGGACCTCCTGATCAGTTCGGCGATGGACCTGCAGGTCAAGCTGGCCAATGACGGCCATGTACAACCAGCTGCGATTGCCAAGCGCGGCCTGCCCAGCTGGGCGGTCTGGCGCGACGAGATCTTTGGCTTCACCGTGGAGCCGGCGGTCATCGTCTACAACAAGGATGTGCTGGATGGCAACGAGGTCCCGAAGTCGCATCAGGACCTGATCCGGCTTTTGGAACGATCGCCGGAGAGATTCCGCCGCAAGATCGCGACCTACGACATCGGAGTCAGCGGCGTCGGCTATCTGTTCGCGACGACCGAGTCGACGCTGTCCGCGAATTTCTGGCGTCTCGCCCATGCACTTGGCGTTGCGAAGGCGAAGCTCTTCTGCTGCACGCAGGACATGCTCGACTCGCTTGGCCGCGGTGACACGCTGATTGCATATGACGTCCTCGGCTCCTATGCGCTCCGGCAGGTGCAACGGCATCCAAACCTCGGCATCGTGCTGCCTGAAGACTATGTGACGGTCGTGTCCCGGACCATCGTCATCCCGCGGCGGGCGCAACATCCCGCGCTGGCCCGAACCTTCGTGGACTATGTGCTCTCCGAGGCTGGCCAGGCTGTCGTCGCGGAGGGCTTTGGACTATCGATCGCCGGAGTGGGTACCGATCGCGAGCAGTTGAAGACGCGGTATGTCGCCGAAAAGCCCGGCCTGCTCAATTTCCCGACGCTCGGCCTTCCTGCACTTGCCTATCTCGATCTCGTCAAGCGCGAGCAGTTCGTAAGGACCTGGCGCCAAATTGTATCGCCCTAACTCGCCAGGGCTGGACTCTGCGGCCAGATCAATTCCTGCAACTGCACGAAATCATCGACCCGGTCCGGCCAGCCCGCGATGCAGATGTGCCGCAGCGGATCGCTGGCGGAGTGCAGCATCATCAGCGCCATCAGCCGCCGCTTCAGCGTGAAATTCACCTCACTGCGCGGGATGCCGAAGCCGTCGAACAGGCTGCGCACAAGGCGGGGATGCCCGACGGCCATGAAGGCGCTGGGGCCGAGCAGATCGTACTCGCCCCATCCGGTGCGGACGTCGCCGAAGTCGAACAGGCCTGCGACATGCCAGCCGTCGGGGCGGCGCGCCAGCAGGAAATTCTCCGGGATGTACTCGCCGGTCAGGATCACCGGCGGCGCGTGCATCGGGATCAATTCAGTGGCGTCGCGCAGGAGATCATCGAGCGAGGTGAGGAATTTCGCCGGCAGGCCGAGCCGTTCATGCCGCGCCCGGCACTGCGCGATCTGGGTGCGCATGAAGGCCTCCCAGCGCGGCTCGAGCGCCAGCAGACCGCCGGGCGGCACGCGCTGCACCTCGGCGATCACGGCGCCGATCTCGCCGAGCACGCGCTCCCGCTCGGCCTCCGGCAGTGATGGCCAGACCTCCGAGCCGACAGTGCCAGACAGGCGGGTGATGACGAGATAGGGCCAGCCGTCGCGCTCGCCCTCCGCGATAAGATCGGGAATCGGAATGCCGAGCCGTCCGCGCAACTGCGCGAGCGCGCCGCGCTCGGACACGAATTGCGAACGCAGGAATGGCGGGAACAGCTTCAGGATCACGCCGCCGTCGAGCCCGACGACGAGATTGGTGCCGGTCGAGAACACATGCGGCGTGCCCCAGGATAGCCCGTGGCCATCGGCAATCTCGCGCACGACCGGCAGCCAGCGCGACGTGTCGCCGCGCCAGGCGCGGTAGGTGTCGTAGGTGGAGAGGGGTGGAAGGGATATCATTTCAAAGGAATCTCGTAGCCCAATCTATCTCGTCATCCCCGCGCAAAGGCTTGTTCAACTGTCGTCCCTGCGAAAGCAGGGACCCATACTCCGCGGCGGATGTTATGAGAGAGACTCGTCGTCCCAGCGGTACGCAGCTATGAGCTTCGGTGGTTATGGGTCCCTGCTTTCGCAGGGACGGCACCGAATCTGTTGCACAGTCACTGGGTCATACACCCATCCAGGCTGCTCGACTGCTTCTCCGTCATCTGGGGAGGATGTTTGCCCATCACCGGTCCGGATTGGCGCGCTCGAACTGGCGCAAGAGGCGGTTGCCGCGCTCGACGGCGTTGTCCATCGCGGCCTGCGCCGAGCGCTTGCCGGCGAACACCTGCTCGAGCTCCTCCTCGATCACGTCGCGGATCAGGACGAACGAGCCGAGCCGGATGCCCTTCGAATTGTCGGTCGGCGGCTTCAGCGTGACTTCCTCGATCGAGATCGAGGCGCCGGGATTGCGGTCGTAGAACCCCTGCGTGCGGCTGAGATCGAATGCGGCGCGGGTGATCGGCAGGTAGCCGGTGTTCTGATGCCAGGCGGCCTGCACCTCGGGCCGCGACAGATAGGCGAAGAATTTCGCCACCCCGGCATATTCGGCGCGCGGCCGGTCGCGCAGCACCCACAGCGTGGCGCCGCCGATGATCGAGTTCTGCGGTGCGCCCTGCACGTCGGGATCGTACGGCATCATGCCGTAGCCGACCTCGAACTTCGAATTGGCCTTGATGTCGGCGCGGGTGCCCGACGAGCCGATGAAGACGCCGCACTCGCCCTTCTGGAAGCGCGGCTCGGCCGCCTGGCCGCGGCCGCTATAATCGAAGGTCTTGTCGGCCTGCCATTGCGCGAGCTGCGCGATGTGGCGGATCACCAAGGGGTTGTTGAAGATCAGCTGCGCGTCGAGCCCGGAAAAGCCGTTGGCCTTGGTCGCGATCGGCAAATTGTGGAAGGCGGAGAAGTTCTCGACATTGATCCAGGACGGCCATGACGTGGTCACGCCGCACATCGCACCGGCAGCGCGCAGCCGCTTGGCGACGACGCCGAGCTCCGGCCAGGTCTTCGGAGATTCGCTCGGGTCGAGCCCGGCGGAGCGGAACATATCCTTGTTGTAGTAGAGGATCGGGGTCGAGGCGTTGAACGGGAACGACAGCATGTTGCCGTCGACATCGGCGTAGTAGCCGGCCACCGCGGGCAGATAGGCCGATGGCGCAAACGCCTCCGATTGATCGCGCATCAGCTCGAACACCGGATAGATCGCGCCGCGCGCCGCCATCATGGTTGCGGTGGCAATCTCGTTGACCTGAACGATCGCCGGCTGGCTGCGCGAGCGGAAGGCGAAGATCGCCGCGGTCACGGTCTCGGTGTAGTTGCCCTTGTAGGCGGGCACGATCCGGTAGTCGGATTGCGAGGCGTTGAAGTCGGCGGCGAGCTTCTCGAGCTGCTTGCCGAGCTCGCCCGACATCGCGTGCCACCACATGATATCGGTCGCCGCCTGCGCTGGTGCCACCAGCAGAAGGGTCACGACGACGAGATGCAGGAACTTCAAGGCGAGCTTCAAGGCAAGCTTCATGGCGGACTTCACGACGATTCGTTCCCGAATGCCAACACGCCGTCATAAGGCGCTACAACCGCAGATTCAATCGACACCGCTGGTTGCAGCGCCAAATTAACGTTTGGCCGATGGGCGAACCATCGCCATTCTGCTAGAAAGCGTTGAACCTTTTGCTCCCGCCCTGGACACAAATCACAAGGGGAATTGTAGCCTGTGTATCGCCGCGCCGGCCTTTCGCGGACAATAACGCTTGCCGTCGCGCTGTTATGGACAGCGGTTTCGGCGAGTGCTTTTGCGCGCGAGTTCCGCACCGCCGACACCCAGAATGAAGACTATCCGACCGTCCAGGCGCTGAATTACATGGACCGCCTGATCGCCGAACGCACCGGTGGCCTGCACCGCATCGTGGTCTTCCATTCCCGCCAGCTCGGTGAGGAAAAGGAGACGCTGGAGCAGACCCGGGCCGGTGCCATCGATCTGAACCGGACCAATGTCGCGCTGATCGGGACCATGGTGCCGTCCGTGAACGTGCTGGCGATGCCGTTCCTGTTTCGATCGCATGAGCACCTGCAGCATGTGCTGGACGGGCCGATCGGCAACGAGATCCTCAATAGTCTCGAGGCCCACGGCTTCGTCGGGCTCACCTTCTACGATTCCGGCGGCCGCTCGATCTACAACAGCGTGCGCCCGGTGCGTTCGCTCGACGACCTCAAGGGGTTGCGGCTGCGCGTGCAGCAATCCGAACAGATGTCGGATATGGTCCGCGCGCTCGGCGCCCAGCCGGTCCAGATGGCCTACGGCCAGGTGCTGACCGGGCTTGCCAACCGGCTGATCGACGGTGCCGAGAACAACTGGCCGTCCTTCGTCACCACCGGCCACTACAAATATGCCGGCTATTACACCTTGACCCAACACACCGTGAGCCCCGAAGTGCTGGTGATGTCGCGCAAGGCCTGGGCCAGCCTCTCGCCCGATGAGCAGATCATCTTCCGCGACGCCGCGCAGCGCTCCAGCCTTTACATGCGCGAGAAGTGGCAGGAGCTCGAGGAGCGCTCGCGCAAGCAGGCGGAGCTCGCGGGCGTCCAGGTCGTCACCGACTTCGACCGCAAGCCGTTCGAGGCGGCGATGGCCGGCATCTATGCCAAGGCCGAGCGCGATCCGGCGATCGCAGCGCTGATCGAACGCATCCGCAACGTGGAGTGACCGGATCTTGGACGCACCCCAACAGGACGGGACGATGCGACGGCCGGCGGTCCTCGGGCCGCAGGGCCGCTTCCGCATCGTCCAGTTGCTGCGTGCGGTGCCGATCCGCTGGCGCATCCTGTCGATCGCGCTGCTCAATTCCGCAGTCGTGATCGTGCTCGCGGTGCTGATCTGGAACGGCTCGAAGGTGCTCGGCTCGGCCTGGGACGATGTCCGCCAGGTGCGGGAATCCGACAAGATCCTGGCCAAGCTGGAAAGCGAGACCAGCCGGCTGCAGAACCTGATCCATCGCTACATCAACCAGCCGAGCCCGGACCTGTTCGCGGAAATCCTGCTGCTGCGCGAGGCCGTGCTCGGCACGCTGACCAACCGCGCCTCGACCGACCCGATGCTGTCCGGCTCGGTCGAGCAGCTCGAACGCGCCACCAGCCGCTTCCTCGACGGCTTCGGCGAATTGCGCACGGTGCAGACCAAGATCTCCAAGACCTATGACGAGCAGGTGCTGTCACCGACCAGGGACATGGCCGGGCTGTATTCGATCATCGAGGGCGCCACCGGCCATCGCGACGCGCTGATCTGGCCGGCGCTCGGCAAGTCGCGCGAGGCGTTCACCTCGCTGCTGGTCGCCGCCAACGCCTACTACCTCTCGCTGGCCTCCTCGTCGGCCGAGGAAGCCCGCCGCAACATCGATACGATCGAGAAGACGATCCCCGTCATGACCGATCTGGCCGAGAACGATCTGCAGCGCATGGCGCTGGCGCGGCTCAAGGTCAAGACCGCCGAGCTGCGCGACGGCCTCGGCAAGCTCAGCGAGCAGCTCACCAACCGCACCGATTTGCTTCGCAACTCGATCGACGCCAGCCAGGCCGACGCGATCGGCGCGATCGACGATCTCTCGGTGAAGATGCGCCAGCGCGAGCAGAAGGCGCAGGAGACGTTCGACAAGACGCTGACGTCGATCTCGCGCCGGGTGCTGTCGATCGCGGTGATCTTCCTCGGCGTCATCATATCCGCCGGCGTGATGATCGCATTGTCGATCCGGCTGCCGCTGGCGCAGATCATGGCGGCGATGCGCACCATCACCTCGGGCGACCTCGACCGGCCGGTGCAGGGCACGTCGGCCAAGGACGAGGTCGGCGCGATGGCGCGCGCCGTCGAGGTGTTCCGCGAGAATGCGATCGCCAAGCGCAAGACCGAGGACGAGCTGCGCACCGCCAAGGAGAAGGCCGAGAGCGCGCTGCTCGAGCTCAACACCGCGCAGCAGAACCTGATCGATGCCGAGCGCCTCGCCGCGCTCGGCGGCCTCGTTGCCGGCGTCGCCCACGAGGTCAACAATCCGATCGGCATCAGCCTGACGGTCGCCTCGAGCTTTGCCCGCCGCAGCGAGATGTTCGAGAACGATCTGAAGACCGAGCCGCTGCGCCGCTCCAGGCTCGACGACTTCGTGCGCGCCTCGCGTGACGCATCGCAGCAACTGGTCTCGAATCTGCAGCGCGCCGGCGAGCTGATCCAGTCGTTCAAGCAGGTCGCCGTCGATCGCTCGCATGCCGAGCGCCGCCAGTTCTCTTTAAGCGAATCCACCGACCAGATCGTGGCGAGCCTGCGGCCGGTGCTGAAGAAGGCGGCGATCGCGCTGTCCGTCGACGTGCCCGACGGGCTCTTGATCGACGGCTATCCGGGCGCCTATGGCCAGATCTTAACCAATCTTTTCCTCAACGCCGTCAATCATGCCTTTGCCGACGGCCGCTCCGGCAACATCACGATCTCGGCGCGCGGGCGCGGCGCTGACGATGTCGAGATCATCTTCGCAGACGACGGGGCTGGCATGACGCCGGACGTGCAGCGACAGGCGTTCGACCCGTTCTTTACGACGCGCCGCAACGAAGGTGGTACGGGCCTCGGCCTCCATATCGTCTATAACCTCGTCACCCAGCAGCTCGGCGGACGCATGATGCTGGAGTCAAGGGTAGGACAAGGCACCACTTTTCGCATTATCATGCCCAGGATCGCCAAGGGGGCTGCCAAGGGCGAGCCCACGATCACTGACGCAGCAGCCGACGGAAGCAGTCAATGGCCGAACAGGACGATGTCCTCCAACTGATCGACGATACCGAGAGCCCCCCGGAGGACTCGTCGGCCCGCAAATGGAAGATCGCCGTGATCGACGACGATCACGCCGTCCATGAGGGCACCCGTTTTGCACTGAGCGACTACAACCTGAACGGCGCGACGCTGGAGATCCTGTCGGCCTACTCTGCGGCCGAAGGCCGCACGCTGATGCGGGACAATCCCGACATCGCGGCCGTGCTGCTCGACGTCATCATGGAGACCGACGTCGCCGGCCTCGAGCTCGTCGAATACATCCGCAACGAGATCAAGAACGAGACCGTCCGCATCATCCTGCGCACCGGCCAGCCCGGCCAGGCGCCGGAGCGGCGCGTCATCGTGCAGTACGACATCAACGACTACAAGGCGAAGACCGAGCTCACCGCAGACAAGCTGTTCACCTCGCTGACCGCGGCGCTGCGCAGCTACCAGCAGCTCGAGCGCATGGTGCAGACCAGGCGCGGGCTCGAGATCATCATCGACGCCGCCTCGACGCTGTACGACTTCAAGTCGATGCAGCGGCTGGCCGAGGGCGTGCTGACCCAACTCGCCTCGCTGCTCAATGTCGATTGCGCGGGGATCCTGGTGCTGCGCGACGACGGCAATGCGGCCGCATGCGATTTTTCGGTGCTGGCCTGCTCGGGCTGCTACAGCCGCTTCATCGGCACCACCTCGTCGAAGGCGCTCGACGCCGACCTGCGGCACATGGTCGAGGAAGCGTTCCAGCGCCGCAAGAACGAGTTCGCCGACCACCGCAGCGTGCTCTATTCGCGCACCGGCTCTGGCCGCGAGGTCGTGGTGCTGTTGCAGGCCGAGCGCCAGCTGTCCGACACAGATCGTGCGCTGGTCGAGATCTTCTCGAGCCGGCTGTCGATCGCGTTCGACAACGTGATCCTGTACCAGCAGCTGCACGAGGCCAACACCCAGCTCGAGGACCGCGTCGCGCAGCGCACCCGCGCGCTGTCGCAGGCCAACCGGCGGCTGTCGGCGCAATGGCTGAGGCTGCAGCGCGCCAACGGCTTCAAGAACGAGATCCTCGGCACCGTTGCCCACGACCTGAAGAATCCGCTCGGCGTGATCCTCGGCCGCACCGAGATGCTGACCGAACTGATCGGCGCCGGCTCGCCGAAGGAAAACGTCACCTCGCAGGTCGAGCACATCAGGGACGCCACCAAGCGGCTGACCTCGATGGTCGATCACCTGATCTCCGATGCGATGGCGGACGCCTTCGACATCACCATCCGCCGCGAGCCGGTCGACGTCGCGGCCCTCGTCAACGAGGTCACCGAGGCCAATCTGCCCTCGGCCGTCAACAAGCAGCAGAGCATCTCGGTCTCGGGGCCGCAGCACTTCGTCACGATGTGCGACGCCGACCGGATCCGCGAGGCGATCGACAATCTGGTCAGCAACGCCATCAAATATTCGCCGATCGGCGGCAAGATCACGGTCACGGTCAGCCACGAGGGCGACGACACGGTGATCCGGATCGCCGACCAGGGCCCCGGCCTCAGCCCGGAGGATCTCGGCCGGCTATTCGGCCGGTTCCAGCGGCTGTCGGCCAAGCCGACCGCGGGCGAAAGCTCGACCGGCCTCGGCCTTTCCATCGTCAAGCGTATCATCGACATGCATGGCGGCCATGTGGCCGCACAGAGCCCGGGCCCCGGACAGGGGTCGACCTTTACGGTTACACTGCCGGCGACAGAGACATGAACCAGAACCCGCATATCTTCATCGTCGACGACGAGGCGCCGGCCCGCGAGATGGTCGGCGATTACCTCAAGATGCACGGCTTCGGCGTGACGCTGTGCGATGGCGGCAAGAGCCTGCGCAAGGAGATCGAGAGCAGCACGCCCGATCTCGTGGTGCTGGACCTCAACATGCCCGAGGAAGACGGGCTGTCGATCATTCGCGACCTCAAAAGCAAGATCAACGTCCCCGTCATCATGCTGACAGCTACTGCCAGCCCGATCGACCGCGTGGTCGGGCTCGAGATTGGCGCCGACGATTACGTGGCAAAGCCCTGCGAATTGCGCGAGCTGATGGCGCGGATCCGCTCGGTGCTGCGGCGGAGCGGGCCGGCGAAATCAGCCGCGCCGGAACCGGCGAGCGCCAAGGCGGAAAAGGAGCAGCTGGTGCGGTTCGGCACCAAATGGCTCGATCTCGAGGCCCAGGCGCTGCGCGACGACGAGGGCAATGAGCACCCGCTGACCGCCTCCGAATTCGGCCTGCTCAAGGTGTTCGCGGCCAACCCGAAGCGCGTGCTGTCGCGCGAGCGGCTCTTGGAACTGGCCAACGCCCGCGACGCCGAGGCGTTCGACCGCGCCGTCGACCTCCGCATCATGCGCATCCGCCGCAAGATCGAATTCGATCCGACCAAGCCGTCGGTGATCCGGACCATCCGCGGCGGCGGCTATCTATTCTCGCCGACCGGGGATAAGGCTTAGCTCGGCGCCGTCCTGAGTTGATCGTCGTCCCGGCGAAGGCCCGGGACCCATTACCCCGACTGCCAGTGGTGAGACGACGATGGGGCCACAGCGAGCCCATTAGCGAACGGCTGTGGTTATGGGTCCCGGCCTTCGCCGGGACGACGATTTGGTTGTGTGGCGCGGGCGGATTCAACGACACAAAGGCTGTCAATCCGCGCAAAAATCCCTAAGTTTCGGCCATGCCGAAAACAGCCTCCAAAGACCCCGCCAAGCCCGCTCCGAACACCGCCCCCAAGCCCGTCGCCGCCAAGCCGGTTGCGAGCAAGGCTGCGGCCAAGGGCGACCACGTCTTTCTGGTCGATGGTTCGTCCTACATCTTCCGCGCCTATCACGCGCTGCCGCCGCTCAACCGCAAGTCCGACGGGCTGCAGGTCAACGCCGTGCTCGGCTTCTGCAACATGCTGTGGAAGCTGCTGCGCGACATGCCGGAGGACAACCGGCCGACCCATCTGGCGATCGTGTTCGACAAGTCCGAGATCACGTTCCGCAACAAGCTCTATCCCGATTACAAGGCGCACCGGCCGCCGGCGCCCGACGACCTGATCCCGCAATTCGCGCTGATCCGCGAGGCGGTGCGCGCCTTCGACCTGCCCTGCCTCGAGCAGGCGGGATTCGAGGCCGATGATCTGATCGCGACCTATGCGCGGCAGGCCAACGAGCGCGGCGCGAGCACCACCATCGTGTCGTCAGACAAGGACCTGATGCAGCTCGTCACCGACAAGGTCGTGATGTACGACACGATGAAGGATCGCCGCATCGGCATCCCGGAGGTGATCGAGAAATTCGGCGTGCCGCCGGAGAAGGTCGTCGAAGTGCAGGCGCTGGCCGGCGATTCCACCGACAACGTGCCCGGCGTGCCCGGCATCGGCATCAAAACCGCGGCCCAGCTGATCATCGAGTATGGCGATCTCGATCAGCTGCTATTCCGCGCCACCGAGATCAAGCAGCCGAAGCGGCGCGAGGCGCTGCTCGAGAACGCCGAGAAGGCGCGGATCTCGCGCCAGCTGGTGCTGCTCGACGACAAGGTCGATCTCGAGGTGCCGCTCGACGACCTCGCCGTGCACGAGCCGGACTCGCGCCGGCTGATCGCCTTTCTCAAGGCGATGGAGTTCACCACCCTCACCCGCCGCGTCGCCGACTACGCGCAGATCGATCCCGCCAATGTCGACGCCGATCCCGGCAACAAGAGCGGCGCCAGCGTGTTCTCGCCGCTGCCGCCGTCGGATGTGACGCCGGCGCCGGGAGATGCACCGACAGCCGGCGCGGCACCACCTGCGAAGGCCAAGCCGACCGGCGCGCGCGACGACAAGAATTCCAACCGGAAGGGGACTCCGGCCATGCTGGCCGAGGCCCGCGGCGAGGCAATCCGCAAGATCGGCTTCGACCGCAAAGCATACCAGCCGATCGGCAATCTCGATCCGCTCAATGCCCTGATCGCGCGCGCGCACGACACCGGCTATCTCGCGATCGAGGCGATGTCGGAATCGATCGACCCGATGCAGGCCGAGTTGTCGGGACTGGCACTCGCCGTGGCGCCCAACGAGGCCTGCTATGTACCGCTCGGCCACCGGGAAGCCGGCAGCGGCGCGGGCCTGTTCGATACCGGCTTCGCGCCCGGCCAGATCAAGACCGCCGATGCGCTGAAGGCGCTGAAGCCGCTGCTGGAGTCGGCGGGTATCCAGAAGGTCGGCTTCAACGTCAAATTCACCTCGGTGACGCTGGCGCAGCACGGCATCACGCTGCGCAACATCGACGATGCGCAGCTGATGTCCTACGCGCTCGATGCCGGCCGCGGCTCGCATGCGCTGGAACAGCTCGCCGAGCGCTGGTTCGGACACGCGGTCGTCAATTACGGCGGCCTCGTCGGCAGCGGCAAGGGCAAGCTGACCTTCGACCAAGTGACGATCGACAAGGCCACCGAATACGCGGCCGAAAGCGCCGACGTGATCCTGCGCCTGTGGCGCGTGCTGAAGCCGCGCCTCGTCGCCGAGCGGATGACGACGGTCTACGAGACGCTGGAGCGGCCGCTGGTCTCGGTGTTGGCGCGGATGGAGCGCCGCGGCATCTCGATCGATCGCCAGGTGCTCTCACGCCTGTCGGGCGACTTCGCAGAGACCGCAGCGCGCGTCGAGGCCGAGATCCAGGAGATCGCGGGCGAGCCGGTCAATGTCGGCAGCCCGAAGCAGATCGGCGACATCATCTTCGGCAAGATGGGATTGCCCGGCGGCAGCAAGACCAAGACCGGCGCATGGTCGACCACCGCGCAGGTGCTCGACGATCTCGCCGAGCAGGGCCACGAATTCCCGAAGAAGATTTTGGAGTGGCGCCAGGTCTCGAAGCTGAAATCGACCTACACCGATGCGCTGCCGACCTACGTCAACCCGCAGACCCATCGCGTCCACACCACCTACGCGCTGGCCGCGACCACCACGGGCCGGCTGTCGTCGAACGAGCCGAACTTGCAGAACATCCCGGTCCGTACCGAGGACGGCCGCAAGATCCGCCGCGCCTTCATCGCGACGCCGGGCCACAAACTTGTGTCGGCCGACTACTCGCAGATCGAACTGCGGCTGCTCGCCGAGATCGCCGACGTGCCGGTGCTGCGTCAGGCATTCCGCGACGGGCTCGACATTCACGCCATGACCGCCTCCGAGATGTTCGGCGTGCCGATCAAGGACATGCCGAGCGAGGTGCGCCGACGTGCCAAGGCGATCAATTTCGGCATCATCTACGGCATCTCGGCGTTCGGCCTTGCCAACCAGCTCGGCATCGCGCGCGAGGAGGCTTCGGCCTACATCAAGAAATATTTCGAGCGCTTCCCCGGCATCCGCGCCTACATGGACGAGACCAAGGATTTCTGCCGCCGCAACGGCTATGTGACAACGCTGTTCGGGCGCAAGTGTTACTACCCGGACATCAAGGCGTCGAACGCCTCGGTGCGCGCGTTCAACGAGCGCGCCGCGATCAACGCGCGTCTGCAGGGCACCGCCGCCGACATCATCCGCCGCGCCATGATCCGGGTCGAGGATGCGCTCGCCGAGAAGAAGCTCTCGGCGCAGATGCTCTTGCAGGTGCATGACGAGCTGATCTTCGAGGTGCCCGACGACGAAGTCGCGGCGACGCTGCCGGTGGTGCAGAAGGTGATGCAGGACGCGCCGTTCCCGGCCGTGATCCTGTCGCTGCCGCTGCAGGTCGACGCCCGCGCGGCGAACAATTGGGACGAGGCGCATTAGACTCCACCTCGCCGCGCAAGAGCGGGGCTCCCGAATGGTGGCTGAGGCTCTTTGACGAAGTAACGCCATCGCCGCATATGCGGCTTCACTCTACGTCAGATGAGCACCGGTAGACGGGCTCCCTCCCCCACGCAACCGGGGTCTACCCCGGTTGCGCATCGTAAATCTGCGCAAGTCGGGCAGGCCCGACTTGCGTTGGGGGAGGGTGGGGAGAGGGGTGTCACACGACGCGCTCTCTCAACATGAGCTTGAATGACGCGCGGTTTGATATTGCACGGGCCGCGTGTCCATTAATCATCTCGCCCGGGGCCACCCCTCTCCCCACCCTCTCCCGCAAGGGGAGAGGGAGCCTGACCGATGTGCTCACCTTACTTGCCGTGTGCGATCAGCCGTTCTGGCCGAAACTCTCACGCCACCACCTCCGCGCCACATTGCTCCGAGAGCAATTCCAGCATGGCCGCGCGGAGGATGACACGCTAGAAGTGCGTGTATCCCCTCGCGAGACCCATCATGCCCCATACATCCGCCCTGCTCGGCTTTGCGCTCGTCTGCCTCGGCATGGTGCTGACGCCGGGACCGAACATGATGTACCTGATCTCGCGCTCGATCACGCAGGGGCCGGCGGCCGGCATCGTCTCGCTCGGCGGTGTCGCGCTCGGCTTCGTGTTCTACATGCTGTGCGCGGCGTTCGGCATCACCGCGCTGCTGTTCGCAATTCCCTACGCCTATGACGCACTGCGCTTCGCCGGTGCCGCCTATCTGCTGTGGCTGGCGTGGCAGGCCGTGAGGCCCGGCGGCCGCTCGCCGTTCCAGGTCAAGGCGCTCAAGGTCGACGGCCCGCACAAATTGTTCGCAATGGGCTTCCTCACCAATCTGCTGAACCCGAAGATCGCGATGCTTTATCTCGCGCTGCTGCCGCAGTTCATCGACCCCGCCGGCGGCAGCGTGCTGACGCAGTCGCTCGCGCTCGGCTCGATCCAGATCGTGATCAGCGTCAGCGTCAACGCGATGATCGCGCTCGCCGCCGGCTCGATCGCAGTGTTCCTCGGCACCCGCCCGACCTGGCTTTTGGTGCAGCGCTGGCTGATGGGCACCGTGCTCGCCGGGCTTGCGATGAAGATGGCGCTCGAGGCGCGGCGGGCGTGATCAATCTTCCTTCTCCCCTTGTGGGAGAAGGTGGCGCGGACGCAGTCCGCGACGGATGAGGGGTCTGCATCCGCGGAGAGAACCCCTCACCCGCCCTCGTTTCACTCGGGCACCCTCTCCCACAAGGGGAGAGGGTGAGATCAATCCAGCTTCGCCTCCATCCCCCGCTTCGTCGCGGGGCGGGCCATCAACGTCTCGTACCAGCGCTTGACGTTGGGGAAGTCGGCCAGGTCGACCTTGTGGCGCGGATGGCGCCAGGCCCAGCCGAGGATAGCGAAATCGGCGACCGAGAGATCGCCGGCGACGTAGTCGCGGCCATCGAGCCGGCGGTCCAGCACGCCGTAGAGCCGCCGCGTCTCGGCCATGTAGCGCTTCAGGCCGTAGGCGCGATCCTGCTCGTTCTCCAGCGCGATGAAATGATGCACCTGGCCCGGCATCGGTCCGAAACCGCCCATCTGCCACATCAGCCACTCATAGACCGGGATCCGCTCGGCCAGCGGCTTCGGCAGGAACTTGCCGGTCTTCTCGCCGAGATAGAGCAGGATCGCGCCGGACTCGAAGATGCTGACCGGCTTGCCGCCGGGACCATCGGGATCGACGATCGCCGGGATCTTGTTGTTCGGGCTGATCGCGAGGAAGGCGGGCGCCATCTGCTCGCCCTTGCCGATATTCACCGGGATCACCTTGTAGGGCAGCCCCATTTCCTCCAGCGCCACCGAGATCTTGCGGCCATTCGGCGTGTTCCAGGTGTGCAGCTCGATGGTCATTTCCGCTTCCCTCGCAAGTGTTTGGCCAAATGTTTAGCCGAGTGTTTGGCCGAGCGTTTGGGCCTGCTTACGGGGATCGAGACGGCCGCACAACCGCGCTTTCCGGAAAGCTCGCCCGCGCAAATCGCGGCTTGAGCGCTGTTGACGCGCGCATATCGGCGCTGGAATCTGCCGGTCAGCGTGGATAGATTGCCGCCCGCCTCAAACCCTCAAGGGAAAAAGTCTTTGTCCAAATCAGCCTCCCGCGCCCGCCTCGCCGAGATCATCCGCAAGCGCTCGTTCGGCCGCGGCGAGATCACCTTGGCGTCGGGTCGCAAGAGCGACTTCTATTTCAACCTGAAGCCGACGATGCTCGATCCCGAGGGCGCGGCGCTGCTTGCCGAGCTGACCTATGAGGCGCTGAAGGACGACAAGCTCGATTTCGTCGGCGGGCTCGAGATGGGCGCGGTGCCGCTCGCGGGCGCCATCGCGCAGCTGTCCTGGCTGAAGGGCCACCCGATCGCCGCCTTCTTTGTGCGCAAGAAGCCGAAGGAGCACGGCGCGAAGCTTTCAGTCGAAGGGCTCGCCAAAGGCGAGAGCCTCGCGGGCAAGCGCATCGTGATCGTCGAGGACGTCACCACGACCGGCGGCTCGGCGCTGAAGGCGGTGGAAGCGGTGCGCGAGGCCGGCGGCGAGATCGCGCTGGTCTTCACCATGGTCGACCGCGAGGAAGGCGCGACGGAGACGTTCGCCGAAGCCGGATTGCAATTCCGCGCGCTCTACAAGGCCGGCGAGTTCCTGAAGGACTGATGGTCTTTCGTCTCCCTCGCCCCGTTCTTACGGGGAGAGGGTTGGGGTGAGGGGCTGTCTCCACGAGCCGTGAAGGCGGTGAGACCTGTACCCCCTCACCCGGATCGCATCTCGCGATGCGATCCGACCTCTCCCCGCAAGCGGGGCGAGGTAAGCAAGACTCGCGCAACCCCGCTTTCTTCTTGTGACGCCGTCACGCTCAATCAATCGCTCGTTTACCATCCCACCTTAAGGTGAATCCGCCGGGCACCTTGCCGCCGCGGCGCGTCGGGTGGAGTTGGCGTTGCGTACAGAGTTGAGTGATCGGCGCGTGCGGCGCCGTGTGATACTTGCCGCCGCAGCCTTTGCGGGTTCCGTCCTGGTCGTGCCCGCTCCCGTCTCGGCCGAAGGGCTTTTCGACTTCTTCTTCGGTGGTGCCCAGAAGCAGCAGGGCCGGCAGGCCCCGCCGCAAGCCAATTTCTTCGCCGATCCGTTCGGCCTCAACCAGCAGCCGGAACGCCAGACATCCGCTCCCGCCTCGGCACCGCGCGTGGCCGGTTCCGGGCCGGCCTATTGCGTGCGCACCTGCGACGGCAAGTATTTCCCGCTGACGATGCGCGGCAACGCGACGCCGGCCCAGCTCTGCCAGGCCTTCTGTCCGGCGAGTGCGACCAAGGTCTATTACGGCAGCCATATCGACAGCTCCGCATCGACCACGGGCGAGCGCTACGCCGACAGTGAGAACGCCTTCGCCTATCGCAAGGCGCTGCGCGCCGACTGCACCTGCAACGGCCGCGACCCGGCAGGCCTCGCGCCGGTCGACCTTGCGCTCGATGCCTCGCTGAAGGCCGGCGACGTGATCGCGACCACCGATGGCCTGGTCGCCTATACCGGCGTCCGCGTCGGCAACGAGCAGTCGTTCGACTTCACGCCGGTCGCCTCCTATCCCGGATTGACCGCGCAGGTCCGCGCGCGGCTCGGCGAAATGAAGGTCGCGCCCGTCAGCGCCGAGCTCGCCGGCGATGCGCCGTTGCCGGAGACCAGAAGCGATGTCGCGCCGCCGGCGCCGTCGTCCGTCGTGCCGAAGGGCAACGCGGCAAAGCCCGCCAAGCGGGCCGAGGCGAACTGACGCCTTCGAGCTGCGCCGATCACCGCGCCACGATCACGCCGATCACGTTCGGCGCCGCCAGGTATTTCTCCTCGATCGCGGCGCGTGCGGCGGCGCGGTTCTCCGGATTGAGGATGCCGCGCTTCTCGGCGAGGATCATCCAGCAATAGCCCCACCAATCCGTCAGCATGCCGTGGTCGTCGACCAGGTCGTAACCCTGCTCGGCGGCGAACATGCGCGCATGCGCCTCGTCGAGCGAGTCGAGCCAGGCGTGATCCTCGAGCGAAAACAGATCGTCGCTGAAATCATCCGTGGTGTAGCCCCAGATCGACATGCAGACCGCGTTGAACTCGCGGTCGAGCTGGTCGTCGTCGATCGACTGACGCCGCGAAGCCAGGTGCAGCCGCGACAGCGAGCGGGCGAAATCCGCGATGCGGGTGAGGGCGAACTGATCGAAGGCGATGGTGGACATGTAGTCCTCGCGGAGGCTGGGGGACCCTAGATATTGTATCGGCACAGCGCCGAATCATAATGATATATCAAAGACTTGCTAAAGTGTTCTTAATTCGTTCTGATGCCATCAATAGAACGTCGCCCCGGCGAAGGCCGGGGCCCATAACCACCGCTATCGGACATCACACGTGACCGGTGCCCCGAATGGATGCCGCAGTCTACTACGTCTACATCCTCGCGAGCCGCCGCCATGGGACACTCTACATCGGCGTCACCAACGACCTTCGCAATCGGCTTACGCTCCATCGCGCTGGACGCGGCTCACAATTCGTCAAGAAGTACGGCGTCACGCGACTGGTTTATGTAGAGGTCTACGCATCACCTCAGGAGGCGATCGCCCGGGAAAAAGCGCTAAAGGAATGGCGCCGCGACTGGAAGATTCGCCTCATCGAGCAAGACAATCCGGAGTGGAACGACCTGTCCCATCTTCCCTGACGGCTGTGGTTATGGGCCCCGGCCTTCGCCGGGGCGACGAATTTGCGGTGACTGCTTTCGCCTCATGAAAGAGCGGTTGCGAAGCGCGCGCGCCAAAAGCAATTCGGGCCGCTGACTAGGTCAGCGGCCCGTTGAAAATTGCTTCGGAATGAAATGCGTCGGAGCTAAAAAATGTGCCCGCCCCACGGGCGACAGGTGTGGTTGTAAAGAACTTCTTAAGTTCTGGGAATCCGTATCACCACGGTGTTCCCGATTCGCGAGAAAACGCGCTGCGCGGCCGTCAATTCGCCGCCGACAGCAGTCTGTCGCCGCAGGCGTTCGCATAGAACTTGCCGCCGCATTGCCGCTTGATGGCGGCGCAGCGCGCGGCCGGCGATGCGTTCTGCGCCACGCTGAAGCCGCACGTCAGGGCGTCGGCGCTGCGGCCCGGTTTGCCCGCCGCATAGGCTGCGCTGGTCGCCGTGATGCACACCACGAGCAACGCCGCGGCCGCGATCTCGATCAAAAGCCTCATCACGCATCCTCCGCCAAATTGTCGTAAAACCCGGCCCGCACCGCCGATCGTAGCACCGCTGACAGCGGCCCTGAAGGGTTCCCGGAGCGGCCCGGTCCTTGCATAAAATACCGGCAGCGCTGTGTACGGCCCCGTCGGGCGGTTTCGATTGCCGAGCAACACGCGTATCATTGCGATCGAGCATGATCGGGAACCGCGGACCGCGGGATTTCCGAGGGAACCGGCTCAAACAGGAGAGTTCATGATGCATGTAATCGCATCATGATCGGTCTGAAGGCAGGGATTGGGCGTTGCAGGAACAGACAAACTACCCGGCATTGAACCAGCCGATCGACGAACTGGCGCTGACCGAGATCAAGGGCGCGATCCTGGCCAAGCTGCGGCTGGCGATCGGCAAGGACGCCACCGTTGCGACCAGGCGCGACTGGTACAAGGCCGCGGCGCTGGCGCTGCGCGACCGCATCGTGCACCACTGGCTGACCGCCGAGAAGCAGACCTACGACGCCGGCGCCAAGCGCGTCTATTATCTCTCGCTGGAATTCTTGATCGGCCGGCTGTTCACCGACGCGCTGAACAATATGGGGCTATTGCCGCTGTTCGAGGCCGCGCTCGGCGACCTCGGCGTCGATCTCTCCGACCTGCGCAAATGCGAGCCGGATGCGGCGCTCGGCAATGGCGGCCTCGGGCGGCTCGCGGCCTGCTTCATGGAGAGCATGGCGACGCTGGCGATCCCGGCGACCGGCTACGGCATCCGCTACGATTTCGGCCTGTTCCGCCAGATCATGAACCAGGGCTGGCAGCAGGAATATCCCGACGAGTGGCTCGCCTTCGGCAACCCCTGGGAATTCCAGCGGCCGGAGGTGGTCTACAACGTCCACTTCGGCGGCCATGTCGAGCATGTCGACGAGCGCGGCCGCGACCGCGCCACCTGGCATCCGGCGGAAACCGTCGAGGCGATGGCCTACGACACGCCGATCGTCGGCTGGCGCGGCCAGCACGTCAACGCGCTTCGGCTGTGGTCGGCGCATGCGCCCGATCCGCTCAAGCTCGACGTCTTCAACACCGGCGACTACGTCTCGGCCAGCGCCGAGCAGGCGCGCGCCGAGGCGATCTGCAAATTCCTCTATCCGAACGACGAGAGCGCGGCGGGCCGCGAGCTGCGGCTGCGCCAGGAATATTTCTTCGTCTCGGCCTCGCTGCAGGATCTGGTGAACCGGCATCTCGCCTCTGACGGTGGCCTGCGCAACCTCGCGCAGAAGGCGGCGGTGCAGCTCAACGACACCCATCCGAGCCTCGCCGTCACCGAGCTGATGCGCATCCTGGTCGACCTGCACAATTTCCGCTGGGACGAGGCCTGGAAGATCACGGTCGCGACGCTGTCCTACACCAATCACACGCTGCTGCCGGAGGCGCTCGAGACCTGGCCGGTCGAATTGTTCGAGCGGCTCTTGCCGCGGCATCTCGAGATCATCTACCGCATCAACGTGGCGCATCTCGCGCTCGCCGAGGAGCGCTTTCCCGGCGACATCGAATACCGCGCCTCGGTCTCGCTGATCGACGAGCGCAGCGGCCGCCGCGTGCGCATGGGCCAGCTCGCCTTCGTCGGCTCGCACCGCATCAACGGCGTCTCGGCGATGCATTCCGATTTGATGAAGGAGACCGTGTTCCACGATCTCCACCACCTCTATCCCCAGCGCATCACCAACAAGACCAACGGCATCACCTTCCGCCGCTGGCTGATGCTGGCCAATCCGCGGCTGACCGCGCTGCTGCGCGAGACCTGCGGCGAGGCCGTGCTCGACGACTTCTCGCTGCTCGAGCGGCTCGAGGCCCATTCGAGCGACCTCGAATTCCAGAAGCGCTTCCGTGACGTCAAGCATCACAACAAGCTGGCGCTGGCCCGGCTGGTCAACGAACGCAACCACATCAAGCTCGACCCGTCGGCGCTGTTCGACGTGCAGATCAAGCGCATCCACGAATACAAGCGGCAGCTGCTCAACATCCTGGAGACCATCGCGCTCTACCACGCGATGAAGGACAATCCAGGTGCGAACTGGGTGCCGCGGGTCAAGATCTTCGCAGGCAAGGCGGCGGCGAGCTACCGCTACGCCAAGCTGATCATCAAGCTGATCAACGACGTCGCCGAGGTCGTGAACAATGATGCGTCGCTCGGCGGCAGGCTGAAGGTCGCCTTCCTCGCCGACTACAATGTCAGCCTCGCCGAGGTGATCATCCCGGCTGCCGATCTCTCCGAGCAGATCTCGACCGCCGGCATGGAGGCTTCCGGCACCGGCAACATGAAGCTCGCGCTGAACGGCGCGCTGACGATCGGCACGCTCGACGGCGCCAATATCGAGATCCGCGACGCGGTGGGACCCGAGAACATCGCGATCTTCGGCCTCGAGGCCGGCGACGTCATGGTCCGCCGCAAGCAGGGCCTCGATGCCTCTGACGTGATCCGCAAATCGCCGCGGCTCGAGCGCGCGATCCGCGCCATCGAGAGCGGCGAGTTCTCGCCGGGCGATGCCGCGCGCTTCGCCTCGATCGGGCACGCGCTGCGCTACCTCGACCATTACATGGTCTCCGCCGATTTCGATTCCTACTACGACGCGCAGCGTAGCATCGACGCGCGCTGGCAGGTGGTGCCGGCCTGGACCCGCGCCTCGATCCTCAACGTGGCGCGCATGGCGTGGTTCTCCTCCGACCGCACCATCCGCGAATACGCCGAGGACATCTGGCACGTGCCGGTGCACCCGAGCGCCTCGCCGCAGCTCGGCAACCAGCGCGAGGCGAAGGGGTAATCCCGGGAAGCGGAAATCGATTACGTCCGACGTCATTGAATTCGGCGCGGTCGCTGGGCTACTGCTGTTGCAGCAGCGTCATTGCGAGCGGAGCGAAGCAATCCATCGCTCCACATTTGCGGAGCCATGGATTGCTTCGTCGCTTCGCTCCTCGCAATGACGGCAGACGAATTCGAATTAGGGACTTTCATGCTCACCAGGACCCCGCACCTTTTCGACGAAGCCACTGCCGTGACCGCCGGCGACAGCCGCTGGCAGGGACGCACCAGCCCGGACTACTGGGCGTTCGTCGGCCCGTTCGGCGGCTGCACCGCGGCGACCATGCTGCGCGCCCTGATGCAGCATCCGCAGCGCGCGGGCGATCCGCTGGCGCTGACGGTCAATTACTGCGCGCCGGTCGCCGAAGGCGTGTTCGATCTCGATGTCCGGCTGGTCAAGGCCAACCGCTCGAGCCAGCACTGGTCGGTCGAGATGACGCAAGGCGGCGGCGAGGTGGCGACCTTGGCGACCGCCGTGTTCGCCAAGCGACGGCCGTCGTGGTCGCACCAGCCGGCGCAGTTTCCCGGCGCCGTGCCGTTCGAACAGCTGCGGTCCTTTCCGAAGCTCGCGATGACCTGGGCCAACCAATACGACTTCCGCTTCGCCGCAGGCGAGCCGAAGTTCGGCGGCAGCGCCGCGACCGAGCCGTCGAGCCCCTACTCCAAGCTCTGGATCGCCGACCGCATGCCGCGCAAGCTCGATGCGCTGTCGCTGATGTCGATGTCGGACGCGTTCTTCGGCCGCGTCTTCCATGCACGGCACGAGCTGGTGCCGTTCGGCACGGTGTCGCTGACGACCTATTTCCACGCCGACGCGGCCGATCTCGAGGCCGAGGATACCACCCGCGTGCTGGCCACAGCCGACGCAAAAACCTTCCACAAGAGCTATGGCGACCAGCACGGCGAATTGTGGTCGCCCTCCGGCCGCCTGCTCGCCACCACGACACAAATTGCTTATTTCAAGGCGTAGCGTTTTCGAGCGGATCGGCTACCGGCTCGCGTCAAGCGGTAGCCAAATATCCACATTGGTCTGCTAGGACCGGATTGCCTATTTCAAAGGTTGGAGGAACATTGGCGTGTCGCTTCTGTTCCACAGCCTTTGGGAGCACTGCCGCATGTCCGAAGCCGACACTTCGAAGCCCTCGCGCATCGCGCTGCTTGGCGTCCCCATCGAGATCGGCGCGTCGCAGCCCGGTCCGCTGATGGGACCGGACGCGCTGCGCACCGCGGGCATCGCGCGCCTGCTCGAGCAGCTCGACTTCCAGGTCGACGACCACGGCGACCTTGCGATCCCGGCTGTCGTGGTCGACGGTCCAGTGCCGGCCAACACCAAATTCTATGACGAGGTGAAGACCTGGACCCGCGCCCTCTCCGAGCGCGCCTACTGGCTGGCGCATTCCGGTGCGATCCCGATCTTCATGGGCGGTGATCACTCATTGTCGATGGGATCGATCAACGGCGTCGCGCGCTACTGGCAGGAGAAAGGTCGGCCGCTGTTCGCGCTGTGGGTCGACGCCCATGCCGACTACAACACCCCGGCCACCACCATCACCGGCAACATGCACGGCATGTCTGCGGCCTTCCTGTGCGGCGAGCCCGGCCTCGACGATTTGCTCGGCGGGCTGCCGCGCGCCTCGATTCCATCAGATCAGCTCGACCTGATCGGCACCCGCTCGGTCGATCCGCTGGAGCGCAAGCTGCTGCGGCAGCGCAACGTCTCGATCGCCGACATGCGCCAGATCGACGAGTTCGGCGTCGCCGTGCTGACCCGCCGCGTGATCGAGCGCGTCCGGGCGAAGAACGGCGTGCTGCATGTCTCGTTCGACGTCGACTTTCTCGATCCGGAGGTCGCGCCCGGCGTCGGCACCACGGTGCCGGGCGGCGCGACGTATCGTGAGGCGCATCTGATCATGGAGCTGCTGCACGATTCCGGACTGGTGCGCTCGCTCGATATCGTCGAGCTCAACCCGTTCCTCGACGAACGCGGCCGCACCGCCCGCGTCGCGGTGGAATTGATCGGCAGCCTGTTCGGCCTGCAGATCACCGACCGGCAGACGCCGAGTAATGCGGTGCTGCCGGAGATGGGGGAATAGCGCGCGGCGAAGCGCGCACCGCCCCTGCCCCGTCACCCTGAGGAGCCCGCAAAGCGGGCGTCTCGAACGGTCGACGGCCACCAGCCGGGCCGTCCATCCTTCGAGACGCGCTACGCGCTCCTCCAGCGACAAAGGCGAAGCCTTTGCGCGGGGATGACGGGGAAATATCGCGGCGCGTCGCACAACATGGAGGTCAAAATAGAAAAGGCGGCCACGAAGGCCGCCTTTCCAATCGCGTATCGCTTGCGCGGATTACTCCGCCGCGAGCTTCACTTCCGGCGCAGCGGCGCGGACTTCGGCGTCGACCTGCGCTTCGAACTTGGCGAAGTTCTTCTGGAACATGCCGACCAGCGCGCGCGCGGTCTTGTCGAACTCGACCTTGTCGGCCCAGGTCTTGATCGGATCGAGGATGTGCGGCTCGACGCCGGGCAGCGAGGTCGGCACCGCGAAGCCGAAATACTTGTCGGTGCGGAAGTCGGCGCTGCGAAGCGAGCCGTTCAGCGCCGCGGTGAGCAGCGCGCGCGTCACCTTGATCGGCATGCGGCGGCCGGTGCCGTACTTGCCGCCGGTCCAGCCGGTGTTGACCAGCCAGCAATCGACATTGTGCTTGGCGATCAGCTCGCGCAGCATGTTGCCGTAGACCGACGGATCGCGCGGCAGGAACGGCGAGCCGAAGCAGGTCGAGAATTCCGGCTGCGGCTCGTTGCCGAGACCACGCTCGGTGCCCGCGACCTTCGCGGTGTAGCCGGACAGGAAGTGATACATCGCCTGCGCCGGGGTCAGCTTGGCGATCGGCGGCATCACGCCGAAGGCGTCGGCGGCGAGCATCACGACGTTCTTCGGATGCGGCGCGCAGCCGGTGCGCGAGGCGTTCGGAATGAAATCGAGCGGATAGGCCGAACGGGTGTTCTCGGTCTTCGAGCCGTCGTCGAAATCCGGCACGCGGTCGCGCTCACCGAGCACGACGTTTTCCAGCACCGCGCCGAAACGCTTGCTGGCGGCGTAGATTTCCGGCTCGGCTTCGCCGGACAGCTTGATGCACTTGGCGTAGCAGCCGCCTTCGAAATTGAAGACGCCGTCCTCGCTCCAGCCATGCTCGTCGTCGCCGATCAGCGTGCGCTTGGGATCGGCCGACAGCGTGGTCTTGCCGGTGCCGGACAAGCCGAAGAAGATGGCGGTGTCGCCGTCGGGACCGACATTGGCCGAGCAGTGCATCGGCATCACGCCCTTCTCGGGCAGGTAATAGTTCAGCGTGGTGAACACGCTCTTCTTCATCTCGCCGGCATATTGCGAGCCGCCGATCAGGACGATCTTGCGCGCGAAATCGATCGCGACGACGTTCTCCGACTTGCAGCCGTGACGCTTCGGATCGGCGCGGAAGCTCGGCAGGTCGATGATGGTGAGCTCCGGCACGAAGCTCGCGAGCTCCGAGGCCTCGGGGCGAATGAGCAGCGTGCGGATGAACAGCGAGTGCCAGGCAAGCTCGGTGAAGACGCGCGTCTTGATCCGATGCTTCGGATCGGCGCCGCCATAGAGATCCTGCGCGAACAGCGTCATGCCTTCGGCATGCTTGAGGAAGTCGGCAAGGAGCGTGGCAAACTGCTCCGAGGTGATGGACTGGTTGCCGGCCCACCACATGTTCTTGTCGGTCAGGCCGTCGCGAACCGTGAACTTGTCCTTCGGGCTGCGGCCGGTGAACACCCCCGTGTCCGCGCACAGCGCGCCGTCGGCCGAGAGCACCGCTTCGCCATTGCGCAACGAATGCTCGTAGAGCTGCGGTGCACCGTAGTTCCAATGCACGCCCTTGAGATTTTTTAAGCCGAATTTGTCGGCGCCGAAGGCACCGTTATGCACGCCCGTCTCTTGCACGAAGAACCTCCTCGAACCCGCGTATCCTTGTTCGCGCGAATGTCGCTAGTCGCGCCCCGTCGCGGTGATGACCGTCATCAGAATATAGCCTCTCGGCCCCGGTCCGGCGACCTAATAGTGGGGATCGCCGGGCTTGCCAAGCCAGTCGAACGGCTTTTGGTTTATTCCAAGGCGGGCGCATCATCTGGCGCAAATACCGCAGCGCGAAACGCTTTCGCTTTGCTTTCGCTTTCGCATTGTTTTCGCGGCGATCAGGCGACGTTTCGTCGTCTTTCCCGCTGCGAACAAGGTCTTGCGATGCACAAAGAGTGCCAGCGATCGGCGGGCACGCGCGCTGATTGCTGCATAAAACAAGGGGAATGCCGGGTATGCGTTTCGCGCTGAGGATGTGTCGTCGAAGTAGACTGCCGCGAGTTGACGCTGCGCCGCACTGCCGAGCATGTCGCCCACGATCGTGTTGCACGCGGATAGCACCATCTGCTCGGCGTTGAGCATTCAGTTGAGCTCAACATGCCGTCGTCGAAGCTGGATAACTTCAATGCGCGGCATCGGCGAATGTTCCGCAACGCTCCTTGCACATGGCGCAACAAGATCGCTGGCCGTCACGATCGATGGTAACGCAATCAGCACCTGACGCCTGCGCATCGTCGCGGCGCGAGCCTCGCAATCCCACTGATTTTCCGATGCAGCGGCAGCGGAGAGTCCCGCATCCGCGTCGAGCCATCAGCGATGACGCGACGCGCCGGCGCGAAATGATCGCGCTATCAAGAGACACCACACTCGGCCCCGGCGACGGCGCACAGAGCCGCGCCGTGCGACACGATGCCTCGCCGGGCGCAACGCAGCCTTCGGTGTCGGCGGCAGGTGCTCCCCTATCCCTTGGCGCGAGCTTCGCCGGCGAGCCGCACCAGCATCTTGCGCAGCTCGGTGCCGTTGCTGACCCGCTCGCGGAAATCCAGCCGCAGCGTGGCGCGGCCGGCCTGCATGTCCATGCCGTCGGGGTCGCAGCCGGTGCAGAGCCAGTCGGCGCTGTCAGCGCCGAGCAGCCGCGTGGCGTAGAGATTCATCGCCTCACGGTGGTCCTCATTCATATGCGCCACCGCACCCGGCTCGGCCTCCAGCAGCGCGTCGGCACCGCCGAGATCGGTCAGAAACTGCGCCGGCTTAAGGTCGACGATGCGGCCGAACCCCGCGACCAGATGGGCGCCGCCCGGCCGGATCAGGAAGAATGAAAAATCCCTAAATTCTACAAAGGCTTCCGCCGACGGATGAGCAGCAAGGTAGCGCCGCTCGGCGAGCTCCCGCTCGACGTCTGCGATCTCCTCCGCTCGCCCCGCCAGCATGATCCGGGCGCCTTCCAGCGGATCGCCCTCGGCGCGCTCGTCCAGCATCAGCGACACCCTGCTGTCGGCCAGGATGTTCTTGGTGTGCAGCGCCAGCCGGGAAATCAGCAGGATCGGCGAGCCGTCGGGATGGCTGGCCAGGTTGACCAGCGAGCAATAGGGATCGCCGGACCCGGCCATCAGCGTGGCGAGCGCACCCTGGCGGCTGCGGCGCAGCAGCGAGCGGGCAAGGTGGGCAGGATCGAAGTCGGCGGTCGGTTGCATGGGCCTATCGGGTCATTTTAGAGGCGAATCGGGCGGTTCCCTTTGAAAAAAGGGCCTTTTCTCACGGTCTCAGGGTGCTATATGGGGGTCCAACGCGTGGGTCGCAGAGCGTTTTTTGCGGAACTCGGTCACACTTCAGCCTAGCTTGCATTGCTCGTTGACCGCGTTCGAAGCCCAATTCCACGGCGCGACGCCAGAGTGCCCGCCGTTTAAGCCACTCTCATTGTGAAAGCAGCTCATGCCCACAATCGCCTTGGTCGACGACGACCGCAACATTCTCACTTCGGTCTCGATCGCGCTTGAAGCCGAAGGCTATCGCATCATGACCTACACGGACGGTGCGTCGGCGCTGGATGGGTTTCGTACGTCGCCGCCGGATCTTGCGATCCTGGATATCAAGATGCCGCGCATGGACGGCATGGAGACGCTGCGCCGGCTGCGCCAGAAATCCGACCTCCCGGTGATCTTCCTCACCTCGAAGGATGAAGAGATCGACGAATTGTTCGGCCTGAAAATGGGCGCCGACGATTTCATCCGCAAGCCGTTCTCGCAGCGCCTCCTGGTCGAACGCGTCAAGGCCGTGCTCCGCCGTGGCCAGCCCAAGGATCCGACCGCCGCGCCGAAGGAGCCGGACGCCCGCGCACTCGACCGCGGCCTGCTGCGGATGGACCCGGAGCGCCACACCTGCACCTGGAAGAACGAGCCGGTCACGCTGACCGTGACCGAATTCCTGATCCTGCAGGCGCTCGCCACCCGCCCCGGCGTGGTGAAGAGCCGCAACGCGCTGATGGACGCGGCCTATGACGACCAGGTCTATGTCGACGACCGCACCATCGACAGCCACATCAAGCGGCTGCGCAAGAAGTTCAAGGTGGTCGACGACGACTTCGAGATGATCGAGACGCTGTACGGCGTCGGCTATCGCTTCAAGGAAGCCTGATCTGCGCCTCCCGGGCGGCTTGTTGACTGACAGGCTGCGCACGGCTGGGGTAAGCTCGGGCAACCATCTGCTTCGCGGGACGACATCCATACCAACCGGCAGCTTTGCCTGTGCTTGATCGAACGCAGCTCGAGCAGGGACTGAATACCGAGGACGCCTCGCAGCTCCTCGATCAAGAGGCCGTGGCCGACGATCTGGCGCGGGACAAGGGCTGGCGCCGGCCGCTCGGCTGGCTGCGCCGCGCCGGTCAGTTCTTCTTCGCGCTGTCGTTCTCGAGCCTGACGCGCCGCATCGTCTCGCTCAACCTTGCCGGCCTCGTCGCGCTGGTCGCCAGCATCCTCTATCTCTCGCAATTCCGCGCCGGCCTGATCGAGGCGCGCACGCAGAGCCTGCTGGTCTATGCCGAGATCATCTCGGAGGCGATCGCGGCGTCCGCGACCGTCGAAGGCAACACCGTCACCATCGATCCGGACCGGCTGCTCGACCTCAAGCCCGGCGAGAGTTTCGGCCAGCCGGATGAATCGGCGGACTTCCCGATCAATCCCGAGCGCGTCGCACCGATCCTGCGCCGCCTGATCGCGCCGACCAAGACGCGGGCCCGCATCTTCGACCGCGATGGCGGCCTGATCCTCGACAGCCGCAATCTGTTCGCGCGGGGCGACGTGCTGCGCATGGAGCTGCCGCCGCCGTCCGAGAAGCCGTCGCTGTACGAGAAGACCAAGGCCACGATCAAGACCTGGCTCAACCGCGGCGACCTGCCGATCTACCGCGAGCTCGGCCCCGAAGGCGGCAAAGGCTATTCCGAAGTCGCGCAATCGCTCGAGGGCATGAAGGGCAGCGCGGTACGCGTCACCGACCGCGGCGCGATCATCGTCTCGGTTGCGGTTCCAGTGCAGCATTTCCGCGCCGTGCGCGGCGCATTGATGCTGACGACGCAGGGCGACGACATCGACCAGCTGGTGATGTCCGAGCGTCTCGCCATCCTCAAGATCGGCGGGGTCGCATCCGCCGTCATGATCATGCTGTCGCTGCTGCTCGCGAGCACGATCGCAGGCCCGGTGCGGCGGCTTGCCGAAAGCGCCGAGCGCGTCCGTCACCGCATCCAGACCCGCGTCGAGATTCCCGACTTCACCGGGCGCCGCGACGAGATCGGCCATCTCTCCGGCGCGCTGCGCGACATGACCAACGCGCTCTACAGCCGCATCGAGGCGATCGAGATGTTCGCCGCCGATGTCGCCCATGAGCTGAAGAACCCGCTGACGTCGCTGCGCTCGGCGGTCGAGACGCTGCCATTGGCGCGCAACGAGAACAGCCGCTCGCGACTGCTCGCCGTGATCGAGCATGACGTCAAGCGGCTCGACCGCCTGATCTCCGACATCTCGGACGCCAGCCGGCTCGACGCCGAACTGCAGCGCCAGGACATGGCGCCGGTCGATCTGCGCCGGCTGCTGACGACGCTGACCGGCGTCGCCAACGAGACGCGGCTCGGCCACGACGTTGCCGTCGAAGCCCGCTTCGAAGGCCGCGGGCCGACCGATACGCTGTCGGTGCCCGGCCATGATTCCCGGCTCGGCCAGGTGATCTCGAACCTGCTGTCGAACGCGCAATCGTTCTCCAAGCCGGGCGACAAGGTGCGCATCGTCTGCCGACGCACCCGCGGCGAGGTCGAGATCGTGGTCGACGACGACGGGCCCGGTATCGGCGAGGACGCGCTGGAGCGGATCTTCGAGCGCTTCTACACCGACCGGCCGCACCAGGGCTTCGGCCAGAACTCCGGCCTCGGGCTTTCGATCTCCAAGCAGATCATCGAGGCGCATGGCGGACGGATCTGGGCCGAGAACCGCCCGGGCCCTGCGGACGAAGACGGCAATCCAACCGTGGCCGGCGCTCGCTTCGTGGTCAGGCTGCCGACACTATGAGCGACAATTCAAGCGTGCACGCATCCGCCGTTCTGGTCGGCGAGCGTGCGGTGCTGATCCGCGGCCCGTCGGGCGCCGGCAAGTCGCGCCTCGCCTTCGAACTGATTCTCGCCGGGCGCACCGGAGCGCTCCCGCCGGCCATTTTGGTGGGGGATGACCGTGTCCATCTCGACACAGCCGGCGAACAATTGTGGGTCCGCCCGGCCCGGCAATTGGCCGGTCTGATCGAGATCCGGGGCCTCGGAATCCGCCATTGCCCGTTCGCGGACGAGGCCGTGGTCGGCTTGGTCGTCGACCTTGCCGCCGACGATGCCGAGCGCCTGCCATCGCCCGAAGCGCTCAAGACCAGCCTAAATGGTGTTTCGATACCGCGAATTCCCGTGCCGGCCGGCTTCCAACCCCTGCCGCTGGTTGTCGCCGCGCTGACGACAACCTGAAAGTTCATCGTCCCGTAATCTTGCGGCCAATTGTGGGAAGGGAATTGGTAACCATATCACATCCACTATCGCGTCGGATTTTGCCGGCGCAGCCTCCCCTCTCTACCGCCAGGAACCGGGAGACTAGCCAAGATGCCCCCTTGCGCGGGGGCTCTGGATGGTCAAAGTGGCGCGTTCGTGCGGTGCACCAAAGGGCGCCCGCGAGGAGTTTCCGATGATTGGTCTAGTGCTGGTGACCCATGGGCGCCTTGCCGACGAGTTCAGAGCGGCGCTCGAACACGTTATGGGTCCGCAGAAACAAATTGAAGCAATTACGATCGGGGCCGAGGACGATTCCGATCTCTGTCGAAGCGACATCATCGAGGCGGTGAACCGCGTCGATAGCGGCGACGGCGTTGCGATCCTCACCGACATGTTCGGCGGCACGCCGTCGAATCTCGCCATCTCCTGCATGAGCCGCCCGAAGGTGGAAGTGCTCGCGGGCATCAATCTTCCCATGCTGGTCAAGCTTGCCAAGGTTCGCGAGGAGCGTTCGCTGCCCGACGCGATCGCGATGGCGCAGGAAGCCGGCCGCAAATACGTCACCATCGCCAGCCGCGTTCTCGCAGGCAAATGAGCGACGAGGCCCCGGGCGCAAACCATGTCGGCCCGGGCGTGCCTGCGGGCGCCATTTCACGTGAGATGCTGATCGTCAACAAGCGCGGCCTGCACGCGCGGGCGTCGGCGAAATTCGTCCAGCTGGTCGAGCGCTTCAACGCCGAAATCTGGGTCACGCGCGGCGGCGAGACCGTCGGCGGCACCTCGATCATGGGCCTGATGATGCTGGCCGCAGGGCCCGGCACCACCGTCGTCGTGTCAGCGAAAGGCGACGAAGCGCAGCAGGCGCTGGATGCCATCGCCGAACTCGTCGCCAGCAAGTTCAACGAGGAAGGCACGTAAGTGCCGCGCCGCCCTGGGCGGCCGTGTTTTATCCGTCCCGTCATTGCGAGCGAAGCGAAGCAATCCATCGCGCGGCATACGCGGACGCATGGATTGCTTCGTCGCTATCGCTCCTCGCAATGACGAGGTTGATAGATTCGCGGACTCTGAGCGGGCGCTACTTCGCCGGCGGCACCAGGTAGACTTTCCACACCGTCGACGGGCCGGGATGGCCGTTGAAGAAGCGCATGGTGGTCATCACCACCGGCTCGGCATTCTTGGCATGCTCCGCCATCCACGCCTCGCATGGCTGCAGGAACACCGGATCGGTGGTGTCGCAGACGCCGATGAAGCCGAGGCGCTTGGCTTCGTCGAGCGACGTCAGCCCCGACGTCCAGGCTTCGCCCGGCACCAGCGAGGCCGGATGATCCGGACTGTAGAACGTCATCGGCTCGCCGATGTCGGAGCGTGCAACGACCACCGCCCAGCGTGAATGGAACCTGTCCTGCCAGGTCTGGGTCAGCTCACGCGCAAGCTCGGAGCGCGCGGCGTAGGTCGAGCCGCCGATGCGGTTGGACGCGATCTCCTGCGTGGCGATCGAGGGCGCGGCGATCAGCGTTGCGATCGTGGCCACGAGCCAGACCGCCGTGATCGAGAACAGCGCCATGCGCGGGAATCTGAGCGAGGGGATCGCAACCAGCGCAAGCGGCACCAGGAAGAACAGCGGGATGCCCCAATCGGTCTTGATATAGACGGTGAACGCCAGTGCGCCGAGCGGCGGCCCGATCGCGACGATCGCCTGGATGATCCAGACGTTGAGCGCCTGCGGAAGGTTGACGGCCGGATTGGGTCCGCGCGACCAGATCCGCGCCAGCACGTCCGACGGCCGCCACGGCATCGACCCCAGCAGCAGCGCGATGAGGCCCAGCACGATGGGAATCGCGAGCAGCCCAAGATTGTGCAGGATGTAGCCGATCACGAGCTGGACGTTGAGCTCGCGGCTCGACAGCGCATAGACGTCGCCCGCATAGGTGAACGGCACGAAGTTCACCTCCTCCAGCCACACCAGATGCGGAATCATCGCCACGATCATCGTGCCGATCGCAACCCATGGCGCCTGCGAGCGCAGGAACTGCATCCGCTGCGGATGGATCAACGCGGCAAGCCCGATGGCGCCGATCATCGTCACCACCCAGTACTTGGTCATCAGCGCCAGCATGCCGGCAAAGCCGAGCCAGAGACCCGATTTGAAGCTGCGCTTCTCGAACGCGTTCAGATAGGCCAGCACCAGCAGCGGCAGCGGCACCAGCTGCGCGAGGTCGGCGTTGTATTTGAAGCCCTTGAAATTGAAGATCGGGTAGAGCGCGAGCATCACCACCATGAAGAAGGCGCGGCGGCGATCGACGACGCGCAGCGCAATCAGCCAGCACACCACCAGCGCGAAGCTGACGGTTGCCATCGCAAGCGCGTAGGTCGACCAGTTGGTGACCGGGAAGATCCTGAACCAGACCCCGGCGATCCAGCCCGACAGCGGCGGATGCTTGCCATAGCCGAGCAGGAAGCGCTGGCCCCAAGCATAGGCCTCCGCGACGTCCATATGGACATCCTGCGCAGCCTTGAGCTTGACCAGAATAAGCGTCCAGAGAAACGCGTGGACCAATGCGAAGCCGATCACGAACCACAGGCTGGTCCGGGGATCGATGGCGCGCGAGGCAATCCAGGCGGCGATCCGCCGGATCGTCAGCCTCCGGGTGGTGCGCCGGGCGGCAGGAAGAATGGAAGCGGTCGACATGGCCTGTGCCTGAGGCATGACCCGGAAAAGGGGAGCGTGGCTTTCCGGAGGGATCATACCGAGTGGAAACGGACGTGCGATGAGTGATTGCTCACCAGCACTTCGGCGCGCTTTAGCGCGTTTTTGTGGCCAGTGAAATCAGCTTGGCGTGAGAATGCCTCCAACGAGCCCGTTCACTTTCCAAGAAGCTCGGGCCGGTACTCGAAATGCATGGTATCGTAGTGATACCACTTGCCGCCCCAGATGAAGCCGTGACGCTCGAAGATGTCGACGATCTCCTGCGGCATCCGGTTCTTGTAGGGGATGGTTTTACCTTTGCCCGCCCACAGCCAGTAGTCCGAGACTTTCAGGTTGAGGTCGATCGCGGCGGCGTAGCCATGCATGCTCATCCGCCCGGTATCGGCGACGGCGCGACAAGATAGCACACCCGCGATCGGAAACGCCGCGGCGCGCAGCGTCGGGTCGAGCGCGTCGATCTCGGCCGAGACCTGCTTGAGGCGCTCCGCGACGCCGTTGACCCGCGTGACCTGGACCGGCTTGCCCCAGGATTTCGGCAGCCAGGTGATCGTCACCAGGTTCCGCCTGACCTCGGCGGTATTGCAGTCGCCATACATCTTCTTGAAGAAGGCCTCGTTGCGGAAGCGGCCGGGATCGGCATTTACCGCCGGCGGCGCCGACGGCCCGGCCGGATAGGGCTGCCGCATCTGGTCGAGGATCGATGCATTGCGCAGCATCTGGTCGAACGCCTTGTCGGAGATGCCGTCATCGACCGGCATCACCGTGCCGTCGCGCCAGGTGATCGTGCTGTCGTCATGCGTGGTGAGCGCATCGGGATAGGCATGCACCAGGCGGTCGAGCAGCTCGCTCTTGCTCTGAGCATGCGCAAGCGCCGGCAACAGCGCCAGCAGGATAGCGATGCAGGCCGTCCCGCGCGCGCCCATTCAGCGCTTCCCGACCTGATCGATCAGCGCCACATTGGCCTCCTCGATCGCGTTCAGCTTCGGATTCCAGCTGCTCGGTGCATACCAGGGAAAGCGCGAAAAATACGCCTTGAGATCGGCGGAATCGAAATAGCGTCCCCTGCGGGCGAAGATCTCGTTGCGCGCGATCCGCAGTTCGTCCCGCGACAGCCGCCGCAGATCGGCTGGCGTCAGCAAACGCCGGTCGGAATCCGGGAAGATGAATCCACTCGGTGCTGCGCCGCCGCCGGATTCAAAGCGATCGATCAGCGCGACATTGGCGCTCTCGATTGCACTCAATGGTGGATCCCATGAGCGGGGCACGTACCAGGCGAACCTGCTGAACCGCGCGGTCAGGTCAGGTGCGTTGAAGTAGCGTCCGCGCCGCGCGAAGATCTCATTGCGGGCGATCCGCAGGTCGTCCTTGCTGAGTGCCTTCAGATCGCTCTCCGTCAGCAGGCGGCTATCGGAATCCGGAATGACGAAGTCCGATTGCGTGCGCACCATTGGCGGCGCGGACGGAGGCGAGCTCGGCGGCGGCAGGCTCTGTTGCGGCGGGATCACCGTTGCCGGCGGATCGGCCGTTGCAACCTGCGCCGGCGCGTTGCCGGCGAAATAGAACGAGCCGTCGATCGGCGAGGTCGAGACCCAGGGCTGTTGCGCGTTGCCGGTGGCGCGCTTGACGACGAGGCCGACCTGATTGAACGCCTGCAGCACGTCGAGCCCGGGCTTCTGCACGGTGTCGACCAGCGCGCGCGTGTAGGGGCTGTGGCCGTCATCGCCGTCGAGCGCGACATTGCCCGGCTGGGTCGCATAGGACAATAGCGTGCCCTCCGGCGCGCGGATCTGGGCGAGGCCACCGTCGGCGGCGCGCAGGCCCCGCCCGCCGAACGGATTGTTCCGGCAGGCGTCGAGGATCACGATGTTGAGCCGCGTGCCCGCGCCCTCCATCTGCCGCAGCACCAGGCCGACATCGACCATCTGGAAATCGACGTCGGCCTCGCGCGTGGGGTTGGCCGAGACCGGCACCAGATAGTTCGTGCCGCGAACCTGGATGCCGTGGCCGGCGTAATAGAACAGCGCGACGTCGGCGCCCATCAGCTGGCTGCCGAAGCGCTGGATCGCGGCATCGAAGCCGGCCTTGTCCAGATCGACCTGGGCCTGCCCGCCGACCAGCGCAAAGCCCAGCCGCTGCAGCGTCTCGGCCACCAGCTGCGCATCGTTCTTCGGGTTCTGCAGCCGCGACACGTTCTGATAGGTGGAGTTGCCGACGACCAGCGCCACGCGCTTCTCGGCGGCCGCGGGAGCCGCGAACAACATGGCGAGCAGTCCGGCGGCAAGAAGGGTCCAGCGCATCGTCAAATCCACGAATTTCGGGCCGCCAGACCTAGCAGAAACATGCCCGGAAATCGATCATTGCAACCCCACCGGAAACACCCCCGTGATTCGCCGTCACACCCCTGCAAAATACCGCAATATGGTTGCCCGCGCGGGGGTGCGGATGCTATCCCGCGCCCCATGACAACTGCCCCGATTTCGAACATCCGCAACTTCTCCATCGTCGCCCATATCGACCATGGCAAATCGACCCTCGCCGACCGCCTGATCCAGATGACGGGCGGCCTGTCGGATCGCGAAATGGCGGGCAAGGAGCAGGTGCTCGATTCGATGGATATCGAGCGCGAGCGCGGCATCACCATCAAGGCGCAGACCGTCCGGCTGAACTACCGTGCCAAGGACGGCAAGGACTACATCTTCAATTTGATGGACACGCCCGGCCACGTCGACTTCGCCTACGAGGTCTCGCGGTCGCTGGCGGCCTGCGAGGGTTCCCTGCTCGTGGTCGACGCCAGCCAGGGCGTCGAGGCGCAGACCCTCGCCAACGTCTATCAGGCGCTCGACAACAATCACGAGATCGTGCCGGTCCTGAACAAGGTCGACCTGCCCGCGGCCGAACCCGAGAAGGTCAAGCAGCAGATCGAGGACGTGATCGGCATCGACGCGTCTGACGCGGTGATGATCTCGGCCAAGACCGGCATCGGCGTGCCCGACGTGCTGGAGGCGATCGTCACCCGCCTGCCGCCGCCGAAGGGTGACCGCGATGCGACGCTCAAGGCGCTCTTGGTCGACAGCTGGTACGACGTCTATCTCGGCGTGGTCGTCCTGATCCGCGTCGTCGACGGCGTGATGAAGAAGGGCCAGCGCATCCGCATGATGGGCACGGGTGCTGCCTATGACATCGAGCGCGTCGGCTTCTTCACGCCGAAGATGCAGCAGGTCGAGGAGCTCGGCCCCGGCGAGATCGGCTTCATCACCGCGGCGATCAAGGAAGTCGCCGACACCCGCGTCGGCGACACCATCACCGACGACAAGAAGCCGGTCACTGAAATGCTGCCGGGCTTCAAGCCGGCCATTCCAGTCGTGTTCTGCGGCCTGTTCCCGGTCGACGCCGACGATTTCGAAACGCTGCGTGGCGCGATGGGCAAGCTGCGCTTGAACGACGCCAGCTTCTCGTTCGAGATGGAGACGTCAGCCGCGCTCGGCTTCGGCTTCCGCTGCGGCTTCCTCGGGCTCTTGCATCTGGAGATCATCCAGGAGCGGCTGTCGCGCGAGTTCGATCTCAACCTGATCGCGACCGCGCCGAGCGTCATCTACAAGATGAAGCTGACCGACGGCACCGAGCTCGAGATCCACAATCCGGTCGACATGCCCGACGTGGTCAAGATCGCCGAGATCGAGGAGCCGTGGATCGAGGCGACCATCCTCACCCCCGACGAATATCTCGGCAGCGTCTTGAAGCTGTGCCAGGACCGCCGCGGCTCGCAGAAGGAGCTGACTTACGTCGGCTCCCGCGCGATGGTGAAATACGATTTGCCGCTCAACGAGGTGGTGTTCGATTTCTACGATCGGCTGAAGTCGGTCTCCAAGGGCTACGCCTCGTTCGACTATCATCTGACCGACTACAAGCCGGCCGATCTGGTGAAGATGCAGATCCTGGTCAACGCCGAGCCGGTCGACGCGCTGTCGATGCTGGTGCATCGCACCCGCGCCGAAGGCCGCGGCCGCGCCATGGTCGAGAAGATGAAGGAGCTGATCCCGCCGCACATGTTCCAGATCCCGATCCAGGCGGCGATCGGCGGCAAGGTGATCGCGCGCGAGACCGTGCGCGCGCTGCGCAAGGACGTTACCGCGAAGTGCTACGGCGGCGACATCACGCGCAAGCGCAAGCTTCTGGAGAAGCAGAAGGAAGGCAAGAAGAAGATGCGGCAGTTCGGCAAGGTCGACATCCCGCAGGAAGCCTTCATCGCCGCGCTCAAGGTGGATAGTTGAGGCGAACGCTCGAGCCGCATCGGGCGTGACGAGGCAGGTCTGGTCCGCGGAGACCCGGCGACAAAAAGTCGAAAACAACCCCATGCACAGTAGCCGTCAACCTTCATCGCCGCGCTGAAGGTGGCCAGGATGCGGCCCCAGATACCAGCCCGCCGCCAGCAGACGGAAGCGGTGGCCAGCTTGAGTTGACGCATTCAGGCTTTAGCCTTGCGGCCACGACCGCCAGATCTTGCTGGCACGCTCCTTCCATATTCATTCCACCAGGCCGTTAGCGCTTCCATCGTCGGGCCGAGCCCGCGCGCCTTCTTGGTGATCGCATATTCAACGCGGAGGGGCACTTCCGCGAACACTGTGCGCGATATCAGGCCGTCCGCTTCGAGTTCGCGAAGTTGTGCCGTGAGCATGTGCTGAGTGATGCCGGGGATAGCCTTTCGTAGCTCGCCGAAGCGGTAGACCCGCTGATTGAGCAGCCACATGATCTCCAGCTTCCACTTGCCTGAGAGCAGCGCGAACGCGCGCCGCATCTCCTCATGCATGTTTATCTCTGCGTCCTTCATAGTATGGTTCTCCATACCTACAGCAAGTTATTCATCCTACTTGCGATTATCAATCTTAATCCGCATTTTCGATGTGCGCTGCTGAGGCACAGAGGAATTGCACTGCGGCGCAAATCAACCCCAACCGAGGAGTTGCTGTCGCGCCAGCAATCACAACGACCACATGGCTACGATTTACACATACTGGATCAGCACAGCACTCTTGACGCTGCTGTATCTGTCCTCCGCCGTTATGTACCTGACGAAAGGGAAATGGGTTCGGCAGGCGCTCGCCGGCCTTGGATACCCGGCCTACCTCGTGCCACTCATGATCGTGGTTAAAGTCTTGGGCCCGGCCGCAGTCCTTTCACGCGTCAACGTGGGGCTCAGCGAGCTCGCTTACGCGGGCATGTTCTATCATCTGCTGTTGGCTGGTTTGGCACATTTCGCCGTGCGCAAGCCCAACGAGGCGTTGCCCGCCATCGTCGGCCTCGCGTTGCTCATCACTTCCTTCGTTACGCAGAACGCCGCTCGCGGTATCGCGTCGCCATACGGGCTGTTCTGACGAGAAGGAAAGCGATCAACACAACAACTATCGAAGGAGATGAACATGAATAGACTCAATGCAAAAGTTGCCATTGTCACTGGCGCCGGTCGCGGTATTGGCCGATCTACCGCGAAGCTGTTCGCTGCGGAGGGCGCAAAGGTTGCGGTCCTGTCGCTCACACCGGCAAACGTGGATGCCGTCGTCGCAGAGATCGAGGGGGCGGGCGGCACGGCGCTAGGCGTCGTCTGCGATATCAGCGATGCTGACCAAGTCAAAGCAGCGATCGATAAGGTAGTCGCGGCTTACGGCAGGATCGATATCCTGGTGAATAACGCGTTCGATCCGTCCGTTCCCAACTCGTCCGTCAAGGATTTGTCAGTCGAGCAGTTGCAGCGCAACTTCGAGACGGGCCCAATTGCGTATCTGCGAACGATGCAAGGGTGTTACCCCTACCTAAAGATGAGCGGCAAAGGTCGCGTCATCAACTTCGGCTCGATGGCCGGCGTCCTCGGTTTGACCGGCTACGGTCCCTACAACATGGCAAAAGAGGCGGTGCGCGCCCTTACGCGGACCGCTGCCCGCGAATGGGGTCCCGACAAAATCACCGTGAATAACATCCTGCCGCTCGCGGAGACATGGGACTCTGCCGCAAATGTGCCCGCGCCGACAAACGCGCTGGCCCGATACGGCGCGCCGGAAAATGACGTCGCGCCGGTCGTCTTGTTCCTTGCGAGCGAGGACGCGCAGTTTGTAACGGGAGCCAGCCTCACCGCTGACGGCGGCGCAATCATCGACAGCGCGCGCTAGTCATGACTGCACTCCCCATCACTTCCGTGTTTGCGGCAGCCTTTGCGGTCTCCCTTGTCGCCCTGTCGTTTCCCATTTCCGTGCGCCGCGCAAGGGTCGGGCAGATGGTAGGCGACAGCGCCGACGAGACGCTGCGTCGGCGCATTCGCGCCCAGGGCAATTTCATCGAGTACGTTCCACTTGGGGTGATCTCGCTCGGCTTGGTCGAGGCGCACGTCGCCGCGGCCTGGATGGTTGTTGCCATCGGGACAACGCTTGCGTTCGGGCGGCTCCTGCATGCAATCGGCATGCTTCGGGGACTGGAGGCGCTGCGCGGCTTCGGGATGCTCTTGACCTACGCAGCGCTGCTTGTTGCGGCTGGATACCTCGTCCTGGGCGCAGTGCTTTGGTAGCCCGGACGTCGGCTGCCGACCCATTGCGACATTTGCAGCGGTTGCAGAAGGCGTCGGCGCGAACCGGACATTGACGAAGATTTATAAATACGCGCCCGGGCTACGATGCCCTTGGCGCAGTCGATGTCGATCCTTGTCCCAGCAACAAAACGCACCATGATTTGAATCGCCTTCGCACGGCGGGCCGACTAGACTCCGATCATGTTGCGCATCCTGTCCCTCCTTGTCGTCATCCTCGCATTGCTGCAGCCGGACCTGAGCTCGGCCGCCTCCTCGAAAAAGCGGCACGGCTCGACCCGCTGGCATGGCTATGGCTTCCTGCCCGGCTACCGACAGCCGCCCAATCAGACCATTCCGGTGCTCGGCCCGCGCGGCGCCGCCCGCGGCTACCCGGACTTTTCGCCGGAATATTGGTATGGCGGGGACTGGCATTACTTCGGCCGACCCGGATTCCATGGCGGGGGGCGCTACAATGGCGGCAGCTACGGCCCGTGCTGGAGCTGGACGCCGATCGGGCGGGCCTGGAACTGCGGGTAGAGCATGATCCGGAAAAGTGCGAAGCGGTTTTCCGGAAAGATCATGCTTAAACAACAAGCTAAAGCGTGATGACGATTCAACCCAACCTCATCGCGCCTTAGCCGCGAGTCGCTGCGACATCTTGCGCAACCCAACTCACAATCCGCTGATCCCGGCATGAGAGGCATGTTGCCCGTCATATTGCCCCTGGACCTCGGATAGGCCACCATCCTTTCCGCGCGCACCACAAAATACAACAGCGCCGGGGAAACGCATGAGCAAGGCCACTCGCTTCGATTATGGCTGGGTCGTCGTCGGCGCGGGCGCGCTGATGACCTGCGTCGGCTTCGGCACCATGCTGTCGCTCGCGGTGTTCCTGCAGCCGATCTCGGATGCGATGGGTTGGTCGCGCGCCGGCGTGTCGGCCGCGGCGACGCTGGATTTCCTCTGCATGGGCTTTGCGGCGTTCGCCTGGGGCGCGCTGTCCGACCGCTTCGGCACCCGCATCGTAGTGCTGGCCGGCAGCCTGCTGCTCGGGCTCGGCCTCGTGACGGCAAGCCAGGCGCAGAGCCTGTGGCAATTCCAGCTCTGCTTCGGCGTGCTGATCGGGATCGCCGTCGGCAGCTTCTATGCGCCGATGACGGCGCTCGCCAGCGCCTGGATCGACAAGCATCGCAGCCTCGCCGTCGCCCTGGTGTCGGCCGGCATGGGCGTCTCGCCGCTGACGGTCGCGCCATCCGCGAGCTGGCTGATCACGGCCTATGACTGGCGCTTCGCGATGCTCGTCATCGGCATCGCCGCATGGGTGCTGCTGATCCCCGCATCGTTCCTGGTGCGCGCGGCGCCGCAGGGAACGCCCGTTGCGACCAACGCCACCGCCGCGAGCGCGCCGCACGCGGAATGGACCGTGGCGCAGGCGCTGCGCACCCCGCAATTCATCACGCTGGCGCTCGCGCATTTCGCCTGCTGCGCCGCGCATTCCGGGCCGATCTTCCACATGGTGTCCTACGCCATGGTATGCGGCATCGCGCCGCTCACCGCGGTCACGGTCTACAGCCTCGCCGGCTTCTCCGGGCTCGGCGGCCGCCTGCTGCTCGGGGTGCTCGCAGACCGGCTCGGCGCCAAGCCGGTTTTGGTCGGCGGCCTCCTGGTGCAGGCGCTGTCGATCGCGACTTATCTTGCGGTGGCGCAGCTCGGCCAGTTCTATGCGCTGTCGGTCGTGTTCGGCCTCGCCTATGGCGGCGTGATGCCGCTCTATGCCGTGCTGGTGCGCGAGTTCTTCGGCGCGCGCATCATGGGCACGGTGTTCGGCGCGGTGTCGGCGTTCGCGAGCCTCGGCATGGCGCTCGGGCCGTGGGCCGGCGGTTATGTGTTCGACACCTTCCACGGCTACACATGGCTGCACGCCGGTTCCTTCGCGATCGGCCTCGCCGCGGTTGCGGTGGCGCTGAGCTTCTCGACCAAGCGCCAGCCCTCGCTCGATCTCGGCCGCGCCGCCGCCTGAGCGTGGGTGCATCTTCCGCGCTCGCGCGTCAGTGATGGATAGCCGACCTGCATCGGCGCGGTCCCGCCTTGCCCTCGCCTGCCGGATGGGTCACCATCGCGCGCGCCCCCAACAAGAATGTCAGAACGGGCCGAGGACACGCATGAACAAGCCGCAGGGAGTAGACCTTGTCGAGCGGGCGCGCGCGCTGGCGCCGCTGATCATTGCTGAAGCCGACGGGATCGAACGGACGCGGCGACTGACGCCGTCCGTCACCGCGGCGCTGGTCGAGAACGGGCTGTATCGGGCGCTGCTGCCGAAGCGCTTCGGCGGCGCCGAGGCGACGCTGGACGCCTTCATGCAGATGCAGGAGGAGATCGCCAAGGCCGACGCCTCGACCGCCTGGTGTCTCGGCCAGTGCAGCGTCTGCGCCATGACCGCGGCCTATCTCGAGCCCGACGCGGCCCACGAGATCTTCAACACCGCGCCCGGCATCCTGGCCTGGGGCGCGATCGCCCACGAAGTGCGCGCCGAGCCAGGCGGCTACCGCGCCAGTGCGCGCTGGGATTTCGCCTCGGGCTCGCGGCAGGCGAGCTGGCTCGGCGCCCACGTTCGCGTCGTCGAGGCCGACGGCTCGCCGCGCAGGAAGGCCGACGGCTCGCCCGAGATCCGCACCATCCTGTTCCCGATGTCGCAAGCTGTGATGTATGACGTCTGGGACGTGATCGGCCTGAAGGGCACCGGCACCGATTCCTATTCGGTCGACAACCTCTTCATCCCGGAAAGGTTCGCCGCGCTGCGCGACGATCCCAGCGCGTGCCGCGAGGGAGGACCGCTCTACAAGCTCTCCACCAACATGGTGTTCAGCATGGGCTTCGCCGCGACCGCGCTCGGCGTCGCCCGCGCCATGCTGGACGCGGCGACCGAGCTCGCTCGGGCTAAGACCCCGCAAGGCCTGAAAGCGATGCGCGACAACAATGCCGTGCAGGGCCAGATCGGCCGTACCGAAGCGAGCCTGCGCGCGGCGCGCGCCTATCTGTATGCGACCGCCCACGACGTCTGGAGTGATCTCGCCCGCGGCGATCCGATCACCGAGGCGCATCGCATCGCGATCCGCATCGCCTCGACCTGGACCATCCACCAGGCGGCCTCCGTGGTCGACATCGCCTATCACATGTCGGGGGCGACCGCGGTATTCGCGAAGAATCCATTCGAGCGACGATTTCGTGACATGCACGCGATCGCCCAGCAGATCCAGGCCCGCGACACCCAGTATGAGGATGCCGGCAAGGCGATCCTGTCGGGCAATCTCGCAGCACCGCCGACGGCGCGCTGAGGCGCGATGAAGTCAGATTCGGCTAGCGCGCGTGCGCATGCTTGGTCTCAGGTGATCCCCAAAAACCAGAGCCCGAAAAGCAGAACTACGAGGATTGCAGCCTCGCCGAGCATGTGGTGTACGCCGTCAGCCAAAGGCCTTTTCTGAACCCAAGCGCCGAGCCGTGACTTCGGATCACTCAAGGCTCCCCAGGCTACTAAGGCAAGGGCGATGCCCGTGGCAGCGATCACAGCGATAAGTGCCGCTATCACCACCCAACCCCAAGCCTGATCAGCCGCAGCATGGTCTGCTTGTCGCACCAGAGCAACGGCCACACCGAACAGGAATAGCGACATCCCGCCGTAGAGGAGTGAGGCGGCGACGCGGTAGCGTAGCTGGACATCTCGAAGGATTTTCATCGGGTGCACCATCGTTTTGCGACGTACACGGCTCCGCCTAGAAAGCGCTATTTAAACGGCGATGGGGCAAAAGGGGAAATCCATATGCCGTGATCCACCGTCGGAAAAGCGCGTCTCGACCTCTCCAGCGGAAGAGGCGTAGCGAGTCTGCGGTCCGATCGATTCAACCTGTCGCCATGGCGCATGGTACGAAAGTAGGCACCCACGACGACGGCCCCGGCACGAATTTCGGCGGCGCAACATCTGGTTGTTAAGCTTTTTCTGGGAGTTTGCGGACGGCGCTAATGCCTGGAGTTTCGCCGGTACCATGTTCACGCTTCGATCGATTGCCGCCCGCCTGATCCTGGCGATTTCCCTGACCGTTGCGGTCGCCTGCGCGATCCTCGGCGGCTTCTCCATCAGCCAGCAGCGCGCACTGACCCGGCTCGCGCTCGATCAGCAGCTCAAGCTGCAGTATGACAGCGTGATTGCAGCCATCGACTATGAAGGCCGCACCGCGCTCGCGGTCTCGGCCGTGATCGCCGCCCTGCCGCCGGTCGAAGAGGCGATCGCCAAGGGCGATCGCGACGGCCTCGGCAAGCTGCTCGGCGCGCCCTGGGCCGCGATCAAGGCGCAAGGCATCCCGCTGATCTCGTTCTGGCAGGCCCCGGCGACGAGCTTCTACCGGGTCCACGTGCCGAAAACTTTCAGCGACGACGCCTCCACGCGGCGCACGACGGTGGTGGAATCGATCAAGGCCGGCAAGCCGATCGTCGGCGTCGAGCCGGGTCGCGAAGCGCTTTCGATCTTCGGCATGACCCCGGTCATGCATGACGGCAAGACGCTGGGCAATGTCGATATCGGCGTCGCGTTCGGCAAGGAATTCGTCGACCGCGCCAAGAAGCGCTTCGGCATCGACCTCGCGGTGCATTCGTTCGACGGCAAGAGCTTCAAGCGGCTGTCTTCGACCTTCGGCGACACCGTGGTCGCGACCCAGGACGAGCTCAAGAGCGTGATGAGCGGTGCCGCCGTGCTGCGCGACGCTGTTCTCGACGGCCATGCGGTCGAGCTCTATCTCGGCCAGATCAAGAACTATGCCGGCGAGCCGGTCGCCGTGCTCGAGATCGTCAAGGACACCAGCGACTATGAAGCGGCCGCGGCAAGCGCGCAGCGCAACCTGATCCTTGGCACGGTCGCGATCCTGGCCGCGGCGGTGCTGCTCGCATTCTTGCTCGGCCGCGGCCTGTCACGGCCGCTCACCGAGATCACCGCGGTCATGAACCGGCTGTCCAGCGGCGACACCAGCGTCACGATTCCCGGCAGCGAGCGCCGCGACGAGCTCGGCACGATGGCGAAGGCGGTCGACGTGTTCCGCCGCAGCATGATCGAAACCTCCTCGCTGCGCGATGCACAGGAAGCCGACAAGGTGAAGGCTGCGGCCGACAAGCAGGCGCTGCAGCGGCAGATGGCCGACCGCTTCGAATCCGACGTCAAGGGCATGGTCGCCGCCGTCGCACGCTCGTCGAGCGCCATGCAGCGCGTCGCAGGCGAGATCACCACCAGCGTCAACGGCACCTCCGAGCGGACCGCGGCGGCAGCCGCCGCGTCCGAGGAAGCGTCGGCCAGCGTCAATGCGGTCGCCGCCGCGACCGAGGAGCTGGCGTCCTCGATCACCGAGATCGGCCGCCAGGTCACCCATTCCAGCCGCGTCGCCGACAATGCCGTGGCCAAGGCGATGGAGACCACCGAAATGGTGACGAGCCTCGCCGCGTCGGCCGAGAAGATCGGCGACGTGCTGCGCCTGATCAGCGCGATCGCGAGCCAAACCAATCTCTTGGCGCTCAACGCCACCATCGAGGCCGCGCGCGCCGGCGAGGCCGGCCGCGGCTTCGCCGTGGTCGCCGCCGAGGTCAAGGAACTGGCGAGCCAGACCGCGAAGGCGACCGACGAGATCGCCGGCCAGGTCGGCGCGATCCAGTCCGCCACCGGCAATTGCGTCAGCGCGATCGGCGACATCAGCGGCACCATCCGCGAGATCTCGGGCATCGCCACCGCGATCGCGGCCGCCGTCGAGCAGCAGGATTCGGCGACGCGCGAGATCGCCCGCAGCGTGCAGCAGGCCTCCTCCGGCACCGTCGAGGTCTCCGCCAATATTGCGGGCGCCAGCGAGGCCGCCGGCCAATCCCGGGCGCTGACCGGCAATGTGCTGGATACATCCGGCCAGCTCGGCGATCACGCCTCGGCGCTGTCGCACAGCGTCGACACGTTCCTCGCCGGACTGCGCAACGCGGCCTGAGCCGCGGGGCCGAGCTATGTGACGTTCGGGTCGCTGTGGTAGATAGACGCCACACGCCCTCGCGGAGCCCATCATGCGCAAGCCGGCAGCATCGACCAGCAAGGCGGCACGGCGTCCGCCGGCAGGATCGGCCGATGCGTTGTTCGACGCCTATCCTGCCCCGGTCAAGGCCAGGCTGCTGGCGTTGCGGCGCCTGATCTTCGAGACCGCGAAGACGACCGACGGCGTCGGCGCGCTGGAAGAGACATTGAAATGGGGCCAGCCGAGCTACCTGACGGCGGAGACCGGCAGCGGCAGCACGGTGCGGATCGACCAGGTGAAGCCGGCCACTGATCAGGTCGCGGTCTACTTCCACTGCCAGACCAATCTGGTCGAGACCTTCCGCGAGCTCTATCCCGAGCTCAGCTACAGCGGCAATCGCGCGATCCTGCTCGATGTCGGCGGCAAGCTGCCGGAGGTAGCGCTGCGCCACTGCGTGGCGCTGGCGCTGACTTATCATCTGAGACGTAAGGCCAGCGCGGCCAGCTAGTTCATCGTCATTGCGAGCGAAGCGAAGCAATCCATGCTTCCACGTATGCGGGACGATGGATTGCTTCGTCGCTTCGCTCCTCGCAATGACGCGGAGAGTGCAGAGTTCCTACGCCACCAGCGCCGTCGCGACGCGCTGCGCTTTGAGCAGGCTCACGACCTCGGCATTCGGCCGCGCGCGGCTGAACAGGAAGCCCTGGCCCTCGTGGCAGCCCTCGGCGCGCAGGCAGCTCAGCTCCGCCTCGGTCTCGACGCCCTCGGCGGTGATGGTGACACCGAGCCCGACGCCGAGGCTGACGATCGAGCGCACGATCGCCTGCGCATCCGGGTTCGCACCGAGATCGCGCACGAAGGACTGGTCGATCTTGATCTTGTCGAACGGGAAGCTGCGCAGATAGCTCAGCGACGAATAGCCGGTGCCGAAATCGTCCATCGACATCCGCACCCCGAGCGCGCGCAGCGCATGCAGCGTCGCCAGCACCTGACTGCTCTTCTCGAGCAGCAGCGTCTCGGTGATCTCGAGCTCGAGCCGCCGCGCCGGCAGGCCGGATTGCCGCAAGGCGTCGGTGACCAGCGCCAGCAGATTGCCGGTGCGGAACTGCAGCGGCGAAAGATTGACGGCGACGCGCACGTCGTCGGGCCATTGCGCCGCGTCCATGCAGGCACGATGCAGCATCAGGCTGCCGAGCGGATTGATCAGGCCGGTCTCCTCGGCCACCGGAATGAACTCGCCGGGCGAGATCATGCCGCGCTCCGGGTGCGGCCAGCGCACCAGCGCCTCGAGGCCGGTGATGCATCCGCTGGTGAGATCGACCAGCGGCTGGTAGTAGGGTTGCAATCCTTCGTTCTGGATCGCATCGCGCAGATCGATCTCGATCTTGCGCCGGCTTTGCGCGCGCGCATCCATCTCGGCCTCGAAGAACGAGAAGGTGCCGCGGAACTCGCTCTTGGCGCGCGACAGCGCCATGTCGGCACTCTTCAGGAGCTTTTCGGAATCCTCACCGTCGCCGGGCGACATCGCAATCCCGATGCTGGCGCCGATCACCACCGAATGGCCCTCGAGCAGATAGGGCTCGCCGATCGCGTCGAGAATCCGCCGTGCCAGCAGCACGGCGTCCTCGGGCCGCATCACGCCGCCCTGCACGATGGTGAACTCATCGGAGTTGAGGCGCGCCAGCGCATCCTCCTCGCGCAGCGTCGAGCGCAGGCGCTTGGCGACCCCACGCAACAGCTTGTCGCCGATGCCGTGGCCGAGCGTGTCGTTGACCGCCTTGAAATTGTCGAGCCCCAGCATCAGCACCGCGACCTTGTCGGTCGAGCGGCGGGTATGCTGCAGCATATCCTCCATCTGCTGGCGCAGCAGATTGCGGTTCGGCAGGCCGGTCAGGCTGTCGTGCTGGGCCATGAAGGCGAGCCGCGCCTCGGCGCGCTTGCGCTCGGTGATATCCATCAGCGCGAGCAGCATCGCCGGCTGGTCGCCATGCATCAGCTGGCGCGAGTAGATCGCAAGGTCGATCAGCGTGCCGTCGGCGCGCACATGCTTCCAGGTCCGCGCCGCCTGCTCGTCGCTGCTGCGGCCGGCGGCCCAGGGCAACTCGGCATCGAACGCCTGCAGGCTCTTGATCGTCATCTTCTCGAATTCGGCACGCACATAGCCGTAATGTGCGATCGCGGCGTCGTTGACCGCGAGGATCCGTTCGCCGTCGAGCGCGCACAGGATCATCGGCACCGGGTTGCCGTCGAACAGCAGGCGAAACGAGGCCTCCCGCTGCTTCAGTTCGGTGATGTCGACGCGCAGGCCGACGATGCCGCCATCCGAGGTCAATCGCTCCTCGATCAGCACCACGCGGCCATCGGCCAATACCTGCTCGTGCCGCTCGCCCGGCTGGTACATCTTCCCGAGCCGCTCGGCGATCCACTCTTCCTCGCGCCCGGCGGCCTCGGGATAGTCGCCGCGCGCGACGCCGACGCGGATGGTGTCCTCGAGGCGCGCGCCGTGCTCGAACAGATCGGAACTGCGCTTGTAGATCTCCGAGTATTTCCTGTTCCAGAGCGTGTAACGGCCTTCGGGGTCGAGGAACACGATGCCTTGCGGCAGGATGTCGATCGCCTCACGCAGCCGCGCGTTCGACTTGCGGGCCTCGGCGATCGCGGCGTCGGCCTGCGCGCGCTGGCGCACCAGTTCGCCGATCTCGACGGCGGGGCGGCGCGAGCGGCTGGACATTTTCGGCATCGGCATCGGCCGGCGTCCCCGGGAACGGGACAGTTTGGCCTGCTTCGGTTTCTTGATCTTCTTTGGCCGCATCATCGCACTCGCACGCCCCACGCGCATTCCAGTCCGGTGACATTTCTGCGATAAGTCTCTGAAAAATTGGTATCTCTTGGCGAAGAGCTGCGCTGTATGAGAAGTTCGGCCATTGCCTGCTTTGCAGGCGCGTCCACGCCGCGCGCGAGCGACAGGCCGCGCGCAAGCGGCCCGTAGCGCAGATTTGCAGCGCGGGGGTGCCGGAGCGTGGTGAAGGAAGGGTAAACCTACGCCTGCCTGCACAATGAATGCGCCGAAACCGCTGCAGGCGCATCAATGTTTGCCAGCGTGTGACAGGGTTATCGCGAGGTAAAGGCACGACCAGTTTCGTGCCTTCTTGCGGAGGCTAGTTGGTGATCTCGATCCGCGTGCCGCCGCGGCCGTTGCGCTCGACCAGCCCATAGAGCTGTGCCGCATGCGAGGGATGCAGGCGCACGCAGCCATGCGAAGCCGGCCCGCCGAGGCGGGTGAGCTCATAGGTGCCGTGAATGGCGAAGCCGCCATGGAAGAAGATCGCGTATGGCATCGGCGAGTTGTAGTATTTCCGCGAGTACCAGCGGCGCGCCAACAGCTGCGGATGGAACACGCCGTTCGGCGTGCCATAGCCGCGGCGTCCGGTCGACACCGGCCAGTTGTAGCGCGGCGCACCGTCGATGCTGACCGCCATGCGCTGCGATGATTTGTCGATGTGGACGACGATGTCGGCGCGCGCCGGGGAGAATGCCAACACCGACGCGGCAACCGCGACAGCAAACGGAAGCCGTACGCAATATGCGCTTGTCATAATAAATAACGCTTACCCTGAAATTATTGCACGCATGATGTCGCCAGCAACGCGTGCTTGTAAAGTGGCGTAGCTCACATGCGAGCCAGCCGCGGGTAATCTCGATCCGCCCTGTGGGCGATCAAGCGAATGGGATGAGAGGGCGGTTCGTCCGGTACGAATCCATGCTAGCGTTGCGTGGACAGAGTGATCCGAATGACATCCCGCCTGCGTCTGATCCCGCTCCTGATCTCCGCCCTCCTCGCCTGCACCATCTCCGCGCGGGCGCAGGACAAGGGCTCGCTCAATCCGCAGCCATTGCCGCCGCTCGCCAACCCGAACGATCCAACGATCGGGGCGAAGCAGCTGTTCGCCCGCAAGGTGCTGCCGGCGGCGATGCCGACCCAATCGATCGGCGGCTACACCAAGGGCTGTCTCGCCGGCGCCGCGCAGATGCCGCTCAACGGCGACACCTGGCAGGTGATGCGTCTGTCGCGCAATCGCTATTGGGGACATCCCGCCATGATCGCGCTGCTGAAACGGCTGGCGGCCAACGCGCACAGGGACGCCGGCTGGCCCGGCATCCTGGTCGGCGATATCGGCCAGCCCCGCGGCGGCCCCGCGCTGTCAGGTCACGCCAGCCACCAGATCGGGCTCGACGCCGACGTCTGGCTGACGCCGATGCCCGATCGCAAATTGTCGCGCGAGGATCGCGAGGAGATGTCGGCTGTCATGATGGTGCGTGACGATCGGCTCGACATCGATCCGCATGTGTTCACGCCGGGCCATGTGCTCGTCCTCCGCGATGCGGCGCGCGAGCCGGCGGTGCAGCGCATCTTCGTCAATCCGGCGATCAAGAAGGCGCTGTGCCGCGAGGCCAAGGGCGACCGCGGCTGGCTGGCGAAGATCCGGCCGTGGTGGGGCCACGACTACCACTTCCACATCCGCATGCGATGCCCGTCCGGAAGCCCCGCATGCGAGGGGCAGAAGCAGCAAGCCGAAGGCGAGGGCTGCAAGCCGTCCGATCTCGCCTTCTGGTTCAAGGATTCGGTGCTGCATCCAAAGCCGCCGCCGAAGCCGCCGAAACCGCGCCCGCCGATGACGCTGGCGCAGATGCCGGCGGCCTGCAAGACGGTGCTGAACGCAGCCGACGCCAAGCAGTAAGCATGATCCGGAAAAGTGCGAAGCGGTTTTCCCTCGCGACAAACGCGGAACGCGTTTGCGCGGAGATCATGCTCAAACAAGAGGCCCAAGCAATAACATCTTCGTCAGGCGGCTATGCCGGCCGGCTGGAACTACGTTATGATCGCGCGTCGTCGCGCCGTAAGCGCGATCGAGCGATGGATCGGGGCCTCTGATCTATTTCATCCGTCACAATTGCATTGGACCAGACATGCGCACATCGCTCCTCGCCGCATCGCTCCTGCTCGTCTCGGCTCCCGCTTTCGCGGCGGAGGAGCCGAGCGGCTGCGACAAGTTCAAATGGTCGATCGACCGCGCCCGCGCCGCGCTCACCGCGCCCGATCGCGCCAAGCTTGCCTCGGGGAGCGAGCAGGGCGCCCTGCCGTCGACCGCCATCACGCTGGCGCTGGTGGCGCCCGCCGATGCCAAATTGCCGTCGCCGCCGGAGCGCGCGCCGAAGGACGGCACCTTCGCCGGCTTCACCAGCGTCAAGGCCGCACCGAAGGCCGGGCTCTATACCGTCAGCCTCTCGGCCGGCGCCTGGGTCGACCTGGTGCAGGACGGGCATTTCCTGAAGCCCAAGGCGTTCAGCGGCGCGACCGATTGCGACGGTATCCGCAAGACCATGAAATACGACCTCGCCGCCAGCCCCTTCGTGCTGCAGGTCAGCGGCGCCAGAGAGAACTCGCTGTCGATCGCGATCCAGCCGGCCGATCAATAGGACGATCCGTTAGACAAACGGTCGCCTTTACCGTAAGTCCCAGCCTGCTATGTTTGCAGTGCGATATCCTTGGGGGACCGTAAGTCCTTCGGGGACCAGCGGAACAGCGCTTCCGTCCGTCGCGGGCCAGACCTCACTCAACGCCTGATTTGCGCGCGCCCGTTCGCGCGCGAACATGCACGGAGCGCTTTCCATGTCACGACTTTCAATTTCACGACTTGCCGGACTTTTCAGCGCCTTCGTCATCCTGCTCGGCGCGATCCACTCGCCGGCGAGCGCCGAGGACAAGACGCTCACCGTGTTTGCCGCGGCCTCGATGAAGAACGCGCTCGACGACATCGATGCGGCCTATACCGCCAAGACCGGCGTCAAGATCAGCGCCAGCTACGCCGCGAGCTCGGCGCTGGCGAAGCAGATCGAGCAGGGCGCGCCGGCCGACGTGTTCGTGTCCGCCGACACCGACTGGATGGACTACGCGATCAAGCAGAAGAACATCAACGAGCCGACGCGGGTGAACCTGCTCGGCAACTCGATCGTGCTGATCGCGCCGAAGGATTCCAAGATCGACAACGTCAACATCGGACCCGGCTTCGATCTCGCCAAGCTCGCCGGTGACGGCAGGATCGCAACCGGCGACGTCAAGGCGGTGCCGGTCGGCAAATACGCCAAGGCCGCGCTCGAGAAGCTCGGCGCCTGGCAGGCGGCGGAGCCGAAATTCGCGATGGCCGAGAGCGTGCGCGCGGCGCTGACGCTGGTGGCGCGCGGCGAGGCCGTGCTCGGCATCGTCTATTCGACCGACGCCAAGGTCGAGCCGGGCGTCAAGATCGTCGGCACCTTCCCGGCCGACACCCATCCGGCGATCATCTATCCGGTTGCCGCGACCACGACCGCGAAGCCCGAGACGGCGGACTATCTCGCCTTCCTGCGCTCCTCCGTGGCGAAGACGATCCTCGAGAAATACGGCTTCAAGTTCCTGATCAGCCCGACGACCTGAGCGTGTTCGAGATCTCGCCGACCGAATGGACGGCGATCCTGCTGTCGCTGCGGGTCGCCGTCATCGCAACGCTGGTGGCGACCCCGTTCGGGATCGCGCTCGCCTGGCTGCTGGCGCGGCGCGATTTCTGGGGCAAGTCGCTGCTCGATGCCGTCGTGCATCTGCCGCTGGTGCTGCCGCCGGTCGTCACGGGCTATCTGCTGCTTTTGACCTTCGGCAAGCGTGGACTGGTCGGCGGCTGGCTGGCCGATCACCTCGGCATCGTGTTTGCGTTCCGTTGGACCGGTGCCGCGCTCGCCTGCGGCGTGATGTCGTTTCCGCTGCTGGTGCGCCCGATCCGGCTGTCGATCGAAGCCGTCGACCGCCGCCTCGAACAGGCCGCCGAGACGCTCGGCGCCGCGCCCTGGCGGGTGTTCGCGACGGTGACGCTGCCGCTCGCGCTGCCCGGCGTGCTGGCCGGCATGGTGCTCGGCTTTGCCAAGGCGATCGGCGAATTCGGTGCAACCATCACCTTCGTCTCCAACATCCCCGGCGAGACCCAGACCATTTCGTCGGCGATCTATTCGCTGATCCAGACCCCTGATGGCGACACAGCCGCCGCACGGCTCGTGATCATCTCGGTCGTGCTCGCGGTCGGCGCGCTGATTGCCGCCGAAGTGTTCGCACGCCGCGCCACCGCGCGCCTGCACGGGCACTAGCGATGCTGCGCGTCGACATCCAAAAGCAACTCGGAGAATTCTCCCTTACGGCATCGTTCACCAGCGAGGGCCGCGTCACCGGCCTGTTCGGGGCGTCCGGCTCCGGCAAGACCTCGCTGATCAACACCATCGCGGGGCTGCTGCGTCCGGATCGCGGGTCCATCGTGATCGACGGCGAGACCGTCGACGATACCGCGGCCGGCATTCACGTCCCAACCTGGCGCCGCCGCATCGGCTACGTCTTCCAGGACGCGCGGCTGTTTCCGCATCTCGACATCAGGCAGAACCTCGGCTACGGCCGCCGCATGAACGGCCTCACTGAGGACCCTGCGCAGCACAAGCGTGTCGTCGACTTGCTCGACATCGGCGCCCTGCTCGACCGCCGCCCCGGCAAGCTCTCGGGCGGCGAGCGCCAGCGCGTCGCGCTCGGCCGGGCGCTGCTGTCCAAGCCGCGGCTGTTGCTGCTCGACGAGCCGCTGGGCGCGCTCGACGAAAGCCGCAAGCTCGAGATCCTGCCTTATCTGGTGCGGCTGCGCGACGAGGCCGGCGTCCCGATGGTCTATGTCAGCCACGACGCCGCCGAGCTGCGCCAGCTCGCCACCCAGATCGTGATGCTGCGCCGCGGCCAGGTCACCGCGTTCGGCGGGGTTAAGGTGTTGACGGCGGGCGGGTAGCTAGCCGTTTTTCCGAAAGTCGGCATAAGATAGCCCATCTTGTCTGCTAGCCCGCGTCGGGACATCCCGATCGGGCATGGGGAAAGGTGCATCGTGCGACTGACTGGCTGGGTATTGCTGCTGATCGGCGGGCTGTTATGCGCCACGATTTCGTGGGCCGCGCTCGGCTTCCTGCTGATGGGAGTCGGCCTGATCTCGCTGCAGGTCGCCGAACGCCGACGCCGCCCCGCGGATCATGCCGTGCCGGCCGGCGCAGCGGGGTTTACCCCTCCGCGTCTCAGCCCCGGGCTGCAGCCGCCGACCCTCGACCCGGTCACCGGCCAGGACAACGGGCCGCAGCGTCAGCCTCGCCGGGTGGCGTGGCCTGACAAGACTCGGCCGGACCAGAAGGTGGATGCGCCCTACGACCGGCAGACCTGGCGCCGGCTGGTGGAGAGCGACGCCGATCTCGCCCAGCTTGCCAAGGTGCTCGCCGATTACGGCCCGCAATATGTCGATGAGCTGGCGGCCAGCTATCTCGCCGCGCCCGACAAGGGCCGCCTCGCGGAGATCGTCGACGGCATCATCGCGCGCGCCCGGGACGGCGTGCCGGTCCCGCCGCCCGCGCAAGCCGAGGGACCCCGGCCACCGCCGTTGCCGCCCCGGCCGGAGCCAAAGCAGGTGCCCGCCCCTGCCGCCAAGCCAACGGCTTCGCCGGGCAATCCCGCCGATGCGCTGGAATCATCTCTGCTCGCCACGGTCGAGGAGGCGACCGCCAGGATCGCCGCCGAACGCGCGGGTCTCTTCAAGCCTGGCAGGGAGCCTAGCAAGGCAACCGACAACAGCCGATCGTCGACGACGGGCCAGCGGGAGCCGCTGTTCGGTCGCGCACCCCGGGACACGAAGCCCGCCGAGCCGCCGCCGATGCCGGCTGCACCACCGGCCATGCCGGCGGAGACGCCGGCCGATCTCGAAGCGTCGCTGATCGCCGCCGTCAGCGAGGCCGCCTCCAGGCGGGCGGACGCATCGAAGCCAGCCCCGATCCCGGAGCCGACGCAACCTGCGCCGAAGGGCGAGCCGGAGATCCGGGTCGACGCACCCATCCCGCCGAAACCCGCTCCGCCGCCGCCCGCCACCACGCCGCTCGCGAAGACACCGCCAGCGAAGACGGCGGCCGACAATCTCGACGAGACGCTGCTGGCGGCGCTGGCCGAGATTTCCGGCCAGAAGTTGAAGGACGAGTCCAAGCCGGACGCCGCATCCAAGGGCCGGCCGGCCGACGACGGCCTGTCCGACATGATCAAGAAGTTCGCCCCGGATTCGAACTTCCTGCGTAAGCAGTGACGCGGTTCAGACGCCCGCCACCGACCCCCAGATATCGGCGAGCTTGCGCCGCACGGTCTGCATCCGCGTCTGCGGCGCGACCTTCTCCTCTTCCTCCGGCAGGCGCAGGCCGACGACATTGACGCGGCCGCCGCTGATACTGCGCGCCACCAGCACGATCTCGTCGAGCGCAAGCTCGGCACCTTCCTTCGGCGCGCGGTCGAGATTGATGTCGAAATAATCCGCGAGCGTCAGCTTGGCCTGGTGCTCGTCGACCTTGACGCCGTAGATCTCGGCGAGCTCGCCCAGCGTATGCTCGGCCGACACCATGAAGTCTCCGAGCAGATGCGGATCGGGCGCGCTCGACGGCGCCATGTCGACGAAGAAGCGGTCGAGCGCCTCGGCGCGCTCCGGCGGCGCCAGCAGATAGATGTAGTCACCGGGCGCGACCGGATCGGCCTCGACCGGCGTCAGGATCCGCTCGTCGCGGATCACCAATGTCGGCTTCGACCAGGACGGGATCAGCCCGCGGCGGAAATACAGGCTCTTCGGCCGCACCGGATAGCCGACCAGCTGCTGCTCGAGCTGGCCGGGCAGATCCAGCTCGACGCGGCGCGGGCCGCGCTCGGCGCGCGGCAGCGCGACATGCAGCCGCCGCGCCGCCGGCGCCAGCGTCCAGCCCTGCAGCAGCAGCGAGATGATGACGACGACGAACGCGACGTCGAAATAGAGATAGGCCTTCGACAGGCCGACCAGCATCGGGATCGAGGCGAGGAAGATCGCGACCGCGCCGCGCAGTCCGGTCCAGGCGATGAAGACCTTCTCGCGCCAGTTGAACTTGAACGGCGCCAAACAAATCAGCACCGCCAGCGGCCGCGCCACCAGCATCAGCGCGAATGCAACCAGCACCGCGCCGCCGGCGCTGGAGAGCAGGCGATGCGGCGAGACCAGCAGGCCGAGCAGCACGAACATCACGATCTGGGCCAGCCAGGTCGCGGCATCGAGGAACGTCACCACCGAATTATGCGCGCGGGTCGGCCGGTTGCCGATGATGATACCGGCGAGATAGACCGCGAGGAATCCCGAGGCATGCACAATCTGCGAGCCGCCGAAGATCACCAGCGCCGCCGTGGTGACGAACGGCGCATGCAGGCCCTGCGGCAGCGCCACGTAGTTCAGCGCGATCACCACCAGCCGGCCGCCGATCACCCCGATGATGGCGCCGAGCACGGCCTCCTGGACGAACTCCATCGCGATGTGCGAGGCCGAGCTCTGGCCGATCGAGATGAACTCGACCAGCATCAGGGTCAGGAAGATCGCGAACGGATCGTTGGTGCCGGATTCCGCCTCCAGCGTGGCACCGACGCGCGGGCGCAGGCGCAGGCCCTGGGTGTGCACCAGCAGGAACACCGCCGCGGCGTCGGTCGAGGCGACGACGGCGCCAACCAAGAGCGACTCGGTCCAGTTGAGGTCGAGCACGTAACGGGCGACCGGCGCCGTGATCAGCGCGGTCAGTAGCACGCCGGCGGTCGCCAGCATCATCGAGGGCGCCAGCACGGTGCGGATGCTGGCAAACCGCGTCTTCAATCCGCCGTCGAACAGGATCAGCGCCAGCGCCACCGAACCGACCAGATAGGTGGTCCGGACGTCATCGAACTGCAGCCGGCCGGGGCCGGAATCGCCCGCCAGCATGCCGACCAGCAAGAACACCAGCAGCAAGGGGGCGCCGAACCGCAATGCCAGCAGGCTCGACAGGATGCCGGCCATCACCAGCACCGCACCGAGCAGGATCGCTATACTGACGGAGTCGAGGGATGCCATGCGTCTTCGGGGGTCTCAAATACTTGCAATTGCATCCTTATCGTCGCCACACTGGGACGCCAACCGATTTCTGTCATAAGCGGCAATGTGCCCGGTCCCGTGAGCCCCAGTCTTGTGTCTCTCACGAGATTCACTCGGTGTCATTCCGGGGCTCGCGAAGCGAGAACCCGGAATCTCGATCCGCGACCTCTGGATTCCGGGTTCGCGACTCCGTCGCGCCCCGGAATGACGGAATGGACTTTCAGAGACACAACATTAGGTCGCCCCGACACTGTGGTGTATCGATGGTCGGGTGAGCGCTGTTGTGGGATTCTCTCCATGCATTCGAATCACATTTGCCTGACCCGCGCTTCAAGTTGAGAATTTGCCGATGGACATGAGCTGGAAGGACGCCCTCGAACCGATCCAATTGGCGCTGCGCTCGGTCGGCGCCGAGGTCGCCTCGCCCTGGTTCTATCTGCAGTTCGGCATCATCATCGCCGCCGCGGGGCTCGCCTACGCCGCCGATACCGCGATCCATGCGCGGGTCGACATGTCCTCGCTGGCGATGCGCTGGCCGCTGCCGCTCCGCCACTTCGCCCGCGTGATGGTGAAGAGCGCCTCCACCGCGGTTTTCGCGGTGCTGATGGTGATCTCGCGCATCGTGATGTGGCACGCCACCTGGCCGAGCCGCAGCTATCTGATCGCGGTCTCCGCCAAGCTGGCGCTGGCCTGGCTGGTGATCCGCCTCGTGACCTCGGTGATCGACAACGCCTTCATCGTCAAACTGGTCTCGATCGCGGCCTGGCTCGTCGCCGCCCTCAGCATCATCGGCCAGCTCGACTGGGCTGCCGATACGCTGGATTCGTTCGCCGTCGTGGTCGGCGGTCTCCGTATCAGCCCGCTGCTGCTGATCAAGGCCGGCGCGGTGCTGATCGTGGCGCTGTGGCTCAGCAATATCGTCAGCAATTTCATCGACGGCCAGATCACCCGCTCGACCGATCTGACCCCGTCGATCCAGGTGCTGCTGGTCAAGATCATTCGCATCGGCCTGATGGTCGTCGCGGTCGCCATCGCCTTGAGCGCGGTCGGGATCAATCTGTCGGCGCTTGCGGTGCTGTCCGGCGCCGTCGGTGTCGGCATCGGTTTCGGCCTGCAAAAGATCGTCGCCAACTTCATCTCGGGCATCATTCTGCTGGTCGACAAATCGGTGAAGCCGGGCGACCTCGTCACCATCGGCGACAGCCAGGGCCGCATCAGTGCGATGAAGACCCGCTACATCTCGGTCGCCGCCGGCGACGGCCGCGAGTTCCTGATCCCGAACGAGGACCTGGTGACGCAGAAGGTCACCAACTGGACCTACACCGACAAGAACACGCTGGTGAAGATCGCCTTCGCCGCCAATTACGACGCCGATCCGAGGCTGGTCTGCAAGCTCGCGATCGATACCGCGACGGCCCACGCCCGCGCGCTCAAGGGCAAGCCGCCGAACTGCATCCTGACCGAATTCGCCGAACTCGGCATGAAGTTCTCGCTGACCTTCTGGATCGCCGATCCCGATGGCATGGACGGTGTGAAGAGCGACGTCATGCTGTCGCTGTGGGACGCCTTCAAGCATCAGGGCATCAAGGTGCCCTACCCGGTGCGGGAACTCCGCATCCGCGGCGGCGCGCTGCCGGTCGAGAGCGTGGTCGAGGTCTCCAGCTAGCGCTTCAGCGCGGCTTTTTCGGACAAGCGGCCGCCGCTGTTCCGGATTTGGCCGGGAAATCAAGCCGTTTGGACATTGTCCCCATGCCCAAGCTTGGCTTGCGCCGGGCGCGCCGATCATTAAATTAGGGCCAGAAATCAGCCCCTTGCCCGCAGAAACATCCCGCCCATGAGCTATATCGACGCCACCGACACCTCCCTTCGCAAGACCGGCCAGATCAAGCTGCACGGACCGAGCGGCTTTGCCGGCATGCGCAAGGCAGGCGCCCTGGTGTCGAAATGCCTCGACGCGCTGACCGACATCGTCAAGCCGGGTGTCCCGACCTCTGTGATCGACGAGTTCGTCCGCAAGTTCGCCTTCGACCACGGCGCCTATCCGGCGACGCTGATGTATCGCGGCTATCGCTACTCGACCTGCACCTCGATCAATCACGTGGTCTGCCACGGCATGCCGGGCGACCGCCCGCTGAAGGAAGGCGACATCGTCAATGTCGACGTCACCTTCATCGTCGACGGCTGGTACGGCGATTCCAGCCGGATGTATGCGATCGGCGCCATCGCGCGGAAGGCGGAACGGCTGATCGAGGTGACCTATGAGGCGATGATGCGCGGCATCGCCGCGGTGAAGCCCGGCGCCACCACGGGCGACATCGGCCACGCGATCCAGAGCTTCGTCGAACCGCAGGGCATGAGCGTGGTGCGCGACTTCTGCGGCCACGGCCTCGGCCGCCTGTTCCACGACGAGCCGAACATCATCCATATCGGCCGCCCCGGCGAAGGCGCGCCGCTGAAGCCCGGCATGTTCTTCACCATCGAGCCGATGATCAACCTCGGCAAGCCGCATGTGAAGATCCTGTCCGACGGCTGGACCGCGGTGACCCGCGACCGTTCGTTGTCGGCGCAGTTCGAGCACTCGGTCGGCGTCACCGCCGACGGCGTCGAGATCTTCACCCTGTCCGAACGCCACGGCGAGAAGCCGTGGGTGCAGGTGTAACGGTCCTCGTCAATAGTCGCTCCGCGTGCGCCGCTCGATCTCCTCGGGCGTGTGGTTCTCGCCGATCGACATCGCGCAGATCCGCGACAGATGCAGATAGGGTAGCCCTGTCTCTTCCGCCCAGGCGTTGAACTGCGCCTGCACCTTGGCGAGATCGCGCTTCGACTTGACCTCCTCGGCGATATCGAGCCCGGCATCGCGCAGGCAGGCTGTGACGTCGCGCGAGATGACGAAACCATCCCAGCCGAGGAAGCGCAGCAGCATCTGCCCGGTGTTGCCGCCGAGCCGGCTGCCGCGCTTCGCCAGCAACTCCAGCAGCCCGATCTCATCCGATGACGGCCACGCCGCGAGGAACTTGCCGAAGCTGCCATGCTCGCGCGCGATCTCCTGCACGAAGCTGCCATTGTCGCGCACCGACATGATCTTGGCGCCGTTGCGCACAATCCTGGCGTCGCTCGTCAGCTTCTCCCAGAATTCATCGGGCTTGAACGCCAGCTTGGCGGGCTGAAAGCCGAGGAAGGCTGCCTCGAAGCCCTCCCATTTGGCGTCGATCACGCTCCAGGCGAAGCCTGCGCAGAACACGCGCCGGGTCATCTCGGCCAGCACGTGGTCGTCGCCGAGCTTTGCCAGCGCGTTGGCGCCGGCGGGCGGGTGCAGCAGCTTCTCCAGCGCCTTCGGCCCGCCCTTGCGCTTCTCGGCGCGCGAGCGGATCACCTTGAATGACGTCACGCCGCCCTCCCTAGATTCTTGTTTTGACCCGTTTTATTTACGCGAACCGGTATCCACTTCGCTCGAAAACGCTCTTTTTCGATCTCGAAACGTTGCAGCCAAACGTAATTCGCCGGTCGCATCGTGGCAAACCGTCGCAGGCGCGGCCGCGCCACATCGGGAAACCAAACCGTCCTGATGTCGCCACGCTGAGTGGGAAATGGGAGGCGTCCCGCGCCATCGACAGGAGTGATGATTGGACAAGTCCACGCGCCGCGGCTTTCTCGGCCTGATCTCGGCAACCGCAGCCGGCCTGTTGCCGGCGCGGCAAGCCGCGGCCGCATCCGACAGCCGGCCGGTCGACGCCGCGGGGGTCTGCATCCTGACGCCGCAGGCGGAGGAAGGCCCGTTCTACGCCGATCCAAAGCTGCTGCGCTCCGACATCACAGACGGCAGGCCCGGCATTCCGCTGACGCTGCGGCTGCGCGTGATTGAAGCCGGCGCCTGCACGCCGATCCCTGGCGCGCGCGTCGACATCTGGCATTGCGACGCGCAGGGCCTCTATTCGGCGTTTCCCGGCCAGGGCGACCGGCACAATATCGACGAGTCCAGCAAAAGCTTTCTGCGCGGCACGCAGCTGACCGACGCTGCGGGATGGGTCGGATTCAACACCATCTATCCCGGCTGGTATGACGGACGCGCCACGCATATCCACTTCAAGGTCTTCCTCGACGACAAAAATGTGCTGACCGGCCAGACCTTCCTGCCGGATGCGCTGAACGAATTCATCTACGCCAATGCGCCTGACTATACGGGGCGTCCGCGCCCGCGCACGACGCTGAATGCCAACGACCATGTCGTCGAGATCGCCGATCCGGATCGCCGTGCCTTCTGCGCGGTGAAGGAGGAGAAGGACCGCTACGTGGCGACGCTGACGCTCGGCGTCGACAGGCGCGCCGAGATCGCGATGCAGCCGCGCCCTGGCCCACCCCCGGGACCGCCGCATGGCCTTCCAGCAGGACCGCCGCCACCCGGCATGACGCCCGGCGGGCCGATGCGCGAACATCAGATCAAGGACCGGCTGGCGGCATTGATCCCGGGCCTGAAGCGCGCGCCATAGCGCCGCGCGGGGGTACTTGCAAAATGCGGCTGGCACGGCAAGGTTGTGGCCGATGCCTGCCAAACCCGATGCCAGCAACGACGAGCCCGACGAGACGCCGCATTATCACGGCCATCGCGAGCGGCTGCGCGAACGCTTCTACGCGGCCGGCCCCGACGCGCTGACCGACTACGAGTTGCTGGAGATGGCGCTGTTCGCCGCCATCCCGCGTCGCGACACCAAGCCATTGGCCAAGGCGCTGCTGAAGAAGTTCGGCTCCTTCGCCGAGGTGGTGCACGCGCCGGTGGCGCGGCTGCGCGAGGTCGACGGCGTCAAGGATGCCTCGATCAACCAGATCAAGCTGCTCGCCGCGGCCGCCGACCGGATCGCCAAGGGCGAGATCAAGCGCAGCATCGCGCTGTCATCCTGGAACGACGTCATCGGCTATTGCCGCTCCAGCATGGCGTTCGCCGACAAGGAACAGTTCCGCCTGCTGTTCCTCGACAAGCGCAACCAGCTGATCGCCGACGAGGTGCAGCAGACCGGCACCGTCGATCACACGCCGGTCTACCCGCGCGAGGTCATCAAGCGCGCGCTGGAATTATCCGCCACCGCGTTGATCCTGGTGCACAACCATCCGTCCGGCGACCCCACGCCCTCGCAGGCCGACATCCAGATGACCAAGGCGATCGTCGACATCGCCAAGCCGCTCGGGATCGCCGTGCACGATCACATCATCGTCGGCAAGAACGGGCATACCAGCTTCAAGGGCATGAGATTGATGTAATCTCGCTGCATCGAGACGCGTCGCCCCACCGCCGATCCCTGCCAACGCCGAGGCGCCTCCACGGAGACGATCATGTCGAATGGTCCCAGCGCGGTTCTCTCGTCCGACGAGATCGCTGCAATTGCGCGTGACGCCGTTGCAGAGGGACAGGCGGACCGCAAGCAGGCTGCATGGCAGAAGATCCAACCACTGCGAACGGCCCAGCGCCACCAGCCTGAGGCCGCGAGGGCGTTGGTATGGATCGTCGACCAGCGAAGCCTTGCAAGGGACGAAGCGGCAGACCTGCTTTCGGAGATCGCGGATGCCCACGATGACGCCGTCGACATCCTCCCGGCGCTTGGGCAATGCCTCGAGGCCGTCCGCGACATCGACGATCTGAACGCGTCGCCGCCGGAACATCCGATCTTTCAGACGATGGTCGAGAAGCTCGGCCGCCTGGCGAGGCTCCATGAGGGGAAGCCTGAGCAGGAGCAGATCCTGCGCGGGCTTGCCACGTCGGCGCGGATGATGGCCCGCCAGAACGATGCGATCGCCGAGGACAGCCTTCGAAAGGTGGTCGAACTCAATCCGCAGAAGAGCTCACCCCACTACAATCTGGGCCTGTTCTACAAAACACGTGGCAGGTTCGCAGAAGGCGTGACGGCAAACCGGGCTGCCGCAATGCTGTCGCAAGAGGTTGTCGACAGCTTCGAATGGAACCTTGGAATCTGCGCCACCGGCGCGGGGGATGCCGAGACCGCCTTGGACGTCTGGAAGCGGATGGGACAGAAAATCGGGCCTGGGCGGTTCGGCTTGCCGGAAGGCGGATATCCGGCCTGCAAGGTGAGGCTTGCCGAGCGCCCGCTTGCCGAGCGTACGGCGGACTCCGACGATCCAGGCGAAGAGGAAACCGTGTGGATCGAACGGTTAAGCCCATGCCACGGCATCATCCGCAGCGTGTTGTACGGCGATCTCGGCGTCGACTATGGCGACGTCATCCTGATGGATGGCGCGCCGATTACGCATCATACTTATGGCGAGGAGCAAATACCGGTCTTCCCCCATCTGGCAACGCTGCTGCGCCAGAACTACCAGTTCTTCGATTTCGCGGGCACGCAGGAGACCGCGCGGCAATTGGCCGACATCAGCGGCGAACTGGACGGGGACGCCGTGATCTATTCGCACTCCGAGGGGTTCAAGATCATGTGCGCGAATTGCTGGCGCAACCCCGATATCGATCACGCCGACCACGAGCAAATGGAAAAGCACGTCGTCGTCGGCCGCATTGCCTCGCCGCCCGACATCGCGCCCGCGCGACTTTTGCATCTGATCGACACCGCCATCGAGAAGCGCGGGACCTGCCAGCTCTACGCGCCCGATCTTTGTGCGGCCGCCGGCCAGGCGGCGCGCGAGCGGATCGACCGACGCCGGTTTGCGCTGCTCAAGAACAACTAGCCGTCGTCCTGGCGAAAGCCGGGACGACGGTGAAACAGCTTGTTCGGTATCATCACCCGCGCATCGGGGGTGATCCAGCATTCCAGAGGCAGCCGTGGTTGAGCGGAGAGGCCGCGGCCGCTCCCGTCATTCCGGGGCATCGCGCAGCGATGAACCCGGAATCCATTGGACCGCAAAACAAGTGGTGGAATAGATTCCGGGCTCGACGCTGCGCGTCGCCCCGGAATGACGACGGAGAGAACAATCGCGCCGACATGCCGAGCATCCCCTCACGTCATACGAACCACGAACTCTTGGCGCTAACATCGCCCATGCAACGTTTCCCGCGCGGCGGCGTTTGTTGCAGGTTGATTTGCCAGTTCCAGGCTTGGGGGACCGATGTCCGATTTCGTGATTGAGGAAGGGCTGCCCTACCCGCTGGGCGCCCATTGGAGCGGCCATGGCACCAACTTCGCGGTGTTCTCCGCCAACGCCACCAAGGTCGAGGTCTGCCTGTTCGACGGCGAGCGCGAGACGCACCGCTTCGAGCTGCCCGAATATACCGACCAGGTGTTTCACGGCTTCATCAACGGCGTGCAACCCGGCACCTTCTACGGCTATCGCGTCTACGGCCCCTACCAGCCCGATGGCGGCCACAGATTCAATCCGAACAAGCTGCTGCTCGATCCCTATGCTTGCGCCCATGCCGGCAGCCTGACCTGGAATCCGGCGGTGTTCGGCTACAAGATGGAGACCGGCGACGACCTCACCTTCGACGACCGCGACAGCGCGCCGTTCATGCCGAAATGCGTGGTGGTCGATCCCAATTTCGACTGGGTCCAGGAGGCGCAGCGGCAGGACGTGCATTGGGACGAGACCGTCGTCTACGAGACGCATGTCAAGGGTTTTACCAAGCAGCACCCGGGCATCCCTGAAAACCTGCGCGGCACCTATGCCGGTTTCGGATCGAACGCCGCGATCGATCATCTGACGGCGCTCGGCATCACCTCGGTCGAGTTACTGCCGGTGCATTCCTTCATCAACGACAGCAATCTGCTGGACAAGCATCTCACCAATTACTGGGGCTACAACACGATCGGCTTCTTCGCGCCGGACCCGCGCTACGCCGCCGACGTGCCGAACAGCCTGCGCGAATTCAAGGAGATGGTATCGCGGCTGCATGGCGCCGGGCTCGAGGTGATCCTCGACGTGGTCTACAACCACACCGCCGAAGGCAATGAACGCGGCCCGACGCTGTCGTTCAAGGGCATCGACAATGCGAGCTACTACCGGCTCTTGCCCGACAAGCGCCGCTACTACATCAACGACACCGGCACCGGCAACACGGTGAACCTGTCGCATCCGCGGGTGATCCAGCTGGTGATGGACAGCCTGCGCTACTGGGCCGGCCACATGCATGTCGACGGCTTCCGCTTCGACCTCGGCACCATCCTGGCGCGCGAGGTCTATGGCTTCGACGAGCAGTCGGGCTTTCTGAAAGCAATGAACCAGGACCCGCTGCTGGCGACCGTCAAGCTGATCGCCGAGCCCTGGGACTGCGGCCCCGGCGGCTACCAGGTCGGCGGCTTCCCGCCGGGCTGGGCCGAATGGAACGACAAATACCGCAACACGGTGCGCGATTTCTGGCGCGGCGAGGCCGCGCCAGGCAACCTCGCGCCGCGGCTGCTCGGCTCGCACGACGTGTTCAACCGCGAGGGCCGCCGCACCTGGGCCAGCGTCAACTTCATCACCGCGCATGACGGCTTCACCCTGAACGACTGGGCGAGCTACAACAACAAGCACAACGAGGCCAACGGCGAGAACAACAACGACGGCTCCTCGGACAACCACTCCTGGAATTGCGGCGCCGAGGGCCCGACCGACAATCCCGAGATCCGGGCTTTGCGCGAACGCCAGAAGCGCAACATGCTGGCGACGCTGCTCGCCTCGCAGGGCACGCCGATGCTGCTCGGCGGCGACGAGTTCGGCCGCACCCAGCGCGGCAACAACAATGCCTATTGCCAGGACAACGAGATCTCCTGGTTCGGCTGGAATTTCTCCGACGACGCCAACAAGCTGCTCGCCTTCACCAGACGGATGATCAAGCTGCGCCGCGACTATCCGATCCTGCGCCGCAGCCGCTTCCTGTCCGGCGATCGCGATCCGCAGCTCGCCATCCGCGACGTGGTCTGGATCAGCGCCTCAGGCGTGGAGATGACGCAGGCCGACTGGACCACCGGCTGGATCAAATGCTTCGGCGTCGTGCTCGACGGCCGCGCCCGCAAGACCGCGATCGCCCGCGAGGGCGAGGACGATACGGTGCTCGTGATCCTCAACAGCTATGAAGGCGAGGTCGATTTCAAGCTGCCGGCGACCTCAGCCGGCCCGCACTGGTCGCTGCTGCTCGACACCAATGCGCCGGAGCAGCCGGCGGGCGCGCAGTTTGCGTTCGACAGCACGTACAAGGCGGCCGGGCGTTCGTTCGTGCTGTTCACAGCGGGAGAGATGCGTAGGGCGGATTAGCCGAGGGCGTAATCCGCCGCAGACCCGCGTGCGGAACGGCGGATTACGCTTCGCTAATCCGCCCTACAGAGCTGTCTCCCACCCAAGGTCGCCTCCCCGCGCCCCGGCGGCCAATTGACATTCGCCGTCGCCCTGCCAGACTTCGCCGAAAATTAGGGGTGGAGACCTCTGGATGGCCAATCTTTCGGCCTCAAATCACGTTGCCCGTGTTCTATCGGCGGCCAATCAGGTGGCCGGCGTCGACACCGAGGCGCGGATTGCCGCGTCCTGGCGGCGCTGCGTGGTCAATCACAACCTCGATCCGGCCCGGCGCGGGCCACCGCAGACGCTGACCGAGGCCGAGGTCCGCCACATCGCCGAGCCGATGGAGGATTTGATCCAGGTCGCGATCCCGGAACTCGAGGATCTTGCCCGCGTGCTCCACGACACCGGCTACTGCGTCAACCTTGCCGACCCCAACGCGACCATGCTGGTGAGCCGTCTGCCCGGAGGCGACTACGACCGGATGTTCCTGGAATGGAAGATCTACACCGGCTCGAACTTTGCCGAGACCTTCGAGGGCACCAACGGGCTCGGCACCGCGCTCGCCGAGCGGCGGCCGATCATCGTGCATGGCGACGAGCATTTCCGCGAGCAGTGGCACATGTTCACCTGCGCGGTGTCGCCGCTGTTCGATCATGCCGGCCGGCTCGCAGGCGCCGTCAACATCTCCTCCTGCCGCAGCGATCTCGGCCGCAGTGCGCATGAACTGGCGCTCGCCGTCACCACGGAGGCGACGCGGCGGATCGAGCAGTCGTTCTTCCGCCGGCGCTACCGCGCCGCCTGGATCGCGACGCTGCCCGGCGACGGGCACGGCATGCTCGCCTATGACGACGACCGCCGCGTGGTCGGCGCCTGCCGCACCGCGCGCGGCGTTTTCGGCCTGACCGATGCGATGATCGATGACGGCATCGACCTGTCGCATCTGATTCAGCTCGACGATCGCGCGACACGCGCCGCGGACGATCCGGTCACGCTGCGCCGGGCCGACGGCACGCCATGGGGCCGCGGCCGCATCGCGCCACCGGCGCGTGCGCGTGTCTCCCGTCCGTTACCTGCGCCGCCGCGCGAACAGCCGGCCGGACAGTTCAGCGGCCTGCACAGGTTGGCCGGCCGCGATCCCGTGCTGAACAAGGGCGTGAAGCGGCTGATGACGGTCGGCAATCTCGATCTACCGATCCTGCTGCATGGCGAGACCGGCGCCGGCAAGGACGTGTTCGCGCGTGCCATCCATGCGGCCAGCAATCGCGCGGCCCGCAACTATGTCGCGCTGAACTGCGCGGCGATGCCGGAGAGCCTGATCGACGCCGAGCTGTTCGGCTACGAGGCCGGCGCCTTCACCGGCGCACGGCGCGAGGGCTCGAAGGGGCTGATCGTGCAGGCCAGCGGTGGCACGCTGTTCCTCGACGAGATCGGCGACATGCCGCTGGCGCTGCAGACGCGGCTGCTGCGCGTGCTGGAGAATCGCGAGGTCTGGCCGCTCGGCGCGCTGAAGCCCGTCCCGGTCGACATCCGCCTGATCAGCGCCACGCACCGCGACCTGGCGCGGATGGCCGAAGACGGCAGCTTCCGCTCCGATCTCTATTACCGGCTACGCGGCATGGAGATCCGCCTGCCCGCCTTGCGCGAGCGCGCGGATCGGCGCGAGGTGATCGCGCAGATCGCCGACGAGGAAGCGCCGCACTGCCGCATCGCGCCAGCTGCCTGGGCGCAGCTGATGGCCTATCCCTTCCCCGGCAACATGCGCCAGCTTCGCCACGTGCTGCGGCTTGCCGGTGCGACCGCCGAGAACGGCGTCATCACCGAGGCCGATCTCGATCTGCCGCCGTTCGTCACGCGCAGCGCGGCGGCCGATCACGCTGCGAACGAGCGCGCCGTGATCGCCGACGCGTTGCGCGCCAATAGCGGAAGAGTGAGCGACGCGGCCAAGGCGCTCGGGCTCAGCCGCGCGACCTTGTACCGGAAGATCAAGGCGTTAGGGATCGAGCTGGACAGCTAGACCGGAACAGCACCTGCCGTTCCGGCCGTGCGGGAAAGGTGCTATCATGCGCCTTTCGCATTCAACGCCACGGAGCGGGTCCCATGACACGGTTTCACCTCGCTGTGGTCGTTGGCCTCTTTGCCGCGACCATTTCGCAGCCTGCTTCCTCGGATTCTGCCGAGCAACGATTGGGCAAAGTTCATTTCACAACGTCCTGCAAGCCGGAGGCGCAGGAGCTGTTCGATCGCGCCATGCTGTATCAGCATTCGTTCTGGTACAGCGCCTCGCGCCGCACCTTCGAGGAGGTGCTCGAGGCCGACCCGCAATGCGCCATCGCCTATTGGGGGATCGCGCTCAGCTATCTCTACAATCCCCATGGGCCGCCACCGCCGGAGAACCTTCCGCTCGGCCTCGAAGCCGTGAAGAAGGGCCAGGCGCTGGGTGCGAACTCGCAGCGCGAGCGCGACTACATCGATGCGATCGCCGCGATGTATGTCGACTATGACAAGGTCGATCACCGCACCCGTGTGCAGCGATTCCTCGCGGCCGAGGAGCAGGTGGCGATGCACAATGCCGACGATGACGAGGCACAGATCGCCTATGCGATCACGCTGAACGTCGCAGCCTCGCCGGCCGACAAGACCTATGCCAACCAGCTCAAGGGCGCGGCACTGCTCGAACCGATCTTCAAGCGCCAGCCCGAGCACCCCGGCATCGCGCATTATCTGATCCATCTCTACGACTACCCGGCGCTCGCGGAGAAGGGCCTCCCCGCGGCGATGCGCTATGCCAAGATCGCCGAGCACGCGCCACATGCCCAGCACATGCCGTCGCACATCTTCACGCGCGTCGGCTATTGGAAAGAGTCGATCGCCTCGAACAAGGAGTCGGCGCGCATCGCCAAGGAAGACGGTGAGCAGCAGGACCAGGCGCATGCGATGGACTATCTGGTCTATGCCTACCTCCAGCTCGGCCAGGACAAGGAGGCGCGGGCGGTGGTCGACGAGCTCGGCCAGCTCCAGTTCAAGCAGGACCGGTTCGCCGGCCCGTTCGCGGTCGCGGCAAGCCAGGCTCGCTATGTGTTCGAGCGCGGCGACTGGAAGGGAGCCGCCGCGCTTGAAGTGCATCCGACCAAATATGCCTATGCCGATGCCATCACTTATTTCGCCCGCGCGGTCGGCGCCGCGCGCTCCGGTGATCCGGCGGCAGCCAAGCCTGATATCGCCAAGCTGGTCGAGCTGCGCGACAAGCTGAAAGACGCCAAGGACGCCTACTGGTCCAACATCGTCGACATCGAGCAGCAGATCGCGAGCGCCTGGGTGCTGTATGCCGAAGCCAAATACGACGAGGCGCTCGGCGCGATGAATTCCGCCGCGGAAGCGGAAGACAAGACCGAGAAGCATCCCGTCACCCCGGGACCGCTCGCGCCGGCGCGCGAGCTCTATGCTGCGATGCTGCTCGATCGCGGCATGGCCAAGGAGGCGCTTGCCGCCTACGAGGCCGTGCTCAAGAAGGAGCCCAATCGGCTGGCGGCCTATGTCGGGATGATCAAGAGCGCGAAAGCGGCCGGTGATCAGGCCAAGACCCGGGAATGTGCTGATCAGATCGCCCGGCTCACCGCGGATGCGGATTTGACGCGGCCAGAGCTGATCGAATTGCGACAGACAACCGGAAGCAAGCTGTGATGCGACGGACAGCATGGCGCAACGGTGCGGCGGTCTCGCTCGGCGCCGTTGCGCTATGGCTTTGCCACGTGCCGCCGGCCGGCGCGATGGAGATCCTCGGTCAGGCCGGCGTGCTCGGCGAATGGGAGCTGACCGGACATCTCACCGAAAGCGCTCCGGGCACGCCCAGGCAGTTCTCCGGGCCGCTGAAGATGAAGCATGTGGGGCTCTGCACGCAGGACGGCCCGGAGGAACGCGCCGGCGAGATCAGGCTGCAAATCACGGGTGCGGATTCACAGGTCACGGCCGAACTGGTGCTGGACGGCGCGTCCTGCACCTACAGCGCCCGCAAGACGCACAATTACGAGGGCACGCTGTCCTGTGAGGGCCGCGCACCCGTCCCGCTGCTGGTGTGGCTCAAATAGCTGAAGCCAACAGGCTTTCCTGTCAGGCTGCCGGCCGCGAGCGGCGCAGCCATTCGTTGAGGTCAATGCGGCCGATGCGCGCCTCGCCCAGCGGCACCAGTGAATGCTCCTCGACCCGGCCGCCCCAGTAGAGCGCGTCAGGGTCTCGCACCACCTCGCGCCGGTCGCCCTTTGCCTTCAGGTAGCGGGCCACGATTTCGTCGAACGGGGCACGGTCCGGTCCTGCGATCTCGACGATGCCGTTGCGCGGCGGCTCGAGCGCGATATCGGCCACGAGGGCAGACACATCCTCCGCCGCGATCGGCTGGAACAGACCGGGCGAGAGCCTGATCGTGTTGACGACCGCGCTCGCATCGGCAATCGCTCCGACGAATTCCATGAATTGGGTCGCGCGGATGATGGTGTAGGGAATGCCGGACGCCTCGATCAGCTTCTCCTGCGCGACCTTGGCGCGGAAATAGCCGTTCTCGGGCGTCCGGTCGGTGCCGACGATCGAGAGCGCGACGTGGTGCTTGACGCCGGCCGGCTTCTCCGCCGCCAGCAGGTTGCGGCCCGAGGTCTCGAAGAACGCCATCACCGCCCTGTCCTCGAACGATGGCGAATTGGCGAGGTCGATCACGACGGCTGCGCCGGACAGCGCCTCTTTCAATCCCGCGCCGGTGATGGTGTTGACGCCGTTCTTGGGCGAAGCAGCGACGACGTCATGGCCGCCTTGACGCAAAATGGCGACGGTCCTGGAGCCGATCAGTCCGGTGCCGCCGATCACAACGATCTTCATGATTGGGTCTCCCTTGTCGATGACTGGAGATCTCGGGTTGCGCTTTGGGTCTCAACTGCCGACGGAAAGTGCGACGCCAATTATAGCGCGCCACGCGTTGACGGTACGCGCGTCGAATTGATCGGGATTGGTCAGCGATGCTGATTGACTACGGGGAGCGGCTGGCGTTCTGCCCGCGGCGCCCCTCGCCCCGCATGCGCAGAGAGGTGAACGGCCAAGCCTTACGAAAACTCGTTCCAGCTGACGCGGCGTGCGTCGACGTCGCCGAGCGTGATCGGGTCATGGATGTTGCGCACGCTCTGGAAACCCGAGCGCAGATAGATCAGCGGATCGACCGTGGTCGCGGCGCGGACATGCTGGACTTCACCGATGAAGATCGAATGGGTCTTGGTCTCGAGCTCCTGCGCCAGGACGCAGTCGAATGCCGCCACGGCATCCTCCAGCACCGGGGCGCCGGTCGCACCTGTGGTCCAGCGGCCGAACCCAAAACGGTCGTCGCCGTTGACGCCCTTCTGGCCGGAGAAGGTCAGCGCCAGCAGCGCGTGCTCCTCGTTCAGGAAGTTGATAACGAAATGGCGCTCCGCGCGAATGCGCTCATGCGCGCTGGCATTACGGTTCACGCAGACCAGCACCGATGGCGGATTATCCGACAGCGAGCAGGCCGAGGTCACCGTCAGGCCGGTGCGCTGTCCCGGCTCGCGGCCAACCGTCACCAGCGCCACCGCGCCCGCGCAATGGCGCATCGCCTGCTTGAAACTCTGTGCGTCGACCGTCATGCCGCAAAACCTCATAGAAGCACTCCATTTAAGATATGCGACGGGGGGTGCGAGGCAAGCCCCGCACCCCGCGCAGCTGTCATGCAGCCTTCTCGAACTCGGCGCCGAGATGCTTGAGCCGCGGCATCACCTCGTTCTTGAGCAGGTCCAGCGAGTGCCGCCAGGCCTCCGGCTTGTGCTTGTAGTCGAAGCCGAACACACAGAGGACACCGAAGCCGCCGACCTCCCGGTAGATCTGCTCGATCTTCTCGGTAACCGTCTTGGGCGAGCCGACGATCCAATTCCGGCGCGCGCAATATTCGACGGTGACATCGCTGTCGGGCACGTCGGGCGCGTGTTTCAGGTAGTCCTTGAAGCCGAAATGGCCGAGCAGCGGCAGGAAGTACTCGCCCATCATCCGGCCCATCATGTCGCCGGTCGAGAGCTTCCATGCCTCCTCATCGGTATCAGCCACGAACACCTCGCGCACCAGCCGCCAATCCTTGCGGCTCGGCTTGCGGCCGGTCTTGGCAGCGCCGGCTTCCACCGAATCCCAGTGGCTGCCGACATAGGCCGGGTTGAGGTTGAGGCTCATCGGAATGAAGCCGCGCTCGCCGGCAAGCTTCAAGGTGTCCGAGTTCTTCGACAGGCCGGCGACGCCGATCGGCGGGTGCGGGCCCTGCAGCGGCTTGATGTGAGGCTTGAGGAAGTCAAACATCGTGTCCGGCTTGCTCACCGTCCAGTACTTGCCCTTGTGCGTCCACGGTCCGGGCTCGGACCACATCTTCAGGATGATCTCGAGCGCCTCGCGGGTCATGTCGCGGTTTTGCCCGGACATGCCGTCGACGTTGAACATCGCCCAGTCGCTCGGCAAGCCGGAGGCTGCGACGCCGAAATTAAGCCGCCCGTTGGAGAGGTGGTCGAGCATCGCGACGCGGTTCGCGAGCTCGGCGGGATGATGATACGGCAGCAAGAAGCCGCCCGGCCCGATCCGGATGTTCTTGGTCTGCAGCAGCGCCTGCGCCACCAACAGATCGGGCGACGGGTGCGGCTCCCAGGGCGCTGTGTGATGCTCGCCGATCCAGGCTTCCTGATAGCCGAGCTCGTCGAGCCAGCGCAGCGTCTGCAGGTCCCAGTCGTGGCCCTCCTTCAATCCGCACTCCGGCGGGTGCGAGGGCATGGTGAAGTAGCCAAGCTCCATGTGCGTTTCCTTCCTTCTGGCTTTGCGGTTTAGTCATGCAATGCGTCTTGCCGCGCATTCGTTGATGCGTTCAGCAAGCGCTGTGCCAGCGTGGAAATCGCTAGGAGGGCAGCGAAAGGCCGCGTTTCGGCCACCTGCGGGCTTGGCTCCGGGCTCTGCAGGGTCTCTCGCCGTCTCACCGTCGCGAGATAATGTCGCAACGTTGAGACGCGGCGAACTCGCTCTTACTCCCTCTCCCAGTTCTTACGGGGAGAGGGTTGGGGTGAGGGGCCGCCTCCTCGCAGACGGTGACAGCGGAGTTTGCGGAGGCTCCCCCTCACCCGAATTCGAGCTTCGCTCGAATTCGACCTCTCCCCGCACGCGGGGCGAGGTGAAGCGGAGCGTGCCTTATCAACCCGCCGCGCGGCGCGGCATCGCGTTGTTGCTGTCAGGCTCGGAGGGCGGCGGGAGCTGCATCAGGATGGTCTGGCCCATCGAGGCGATCTCGATGCCCTCCTCCTGGAAGCGCCGCTTCATGCGGCGGTTGAACTCGCGCTGCACCGACCAGCGGCCGCTATCGGTGCAGCGGATCTGGCCGACGATCGTCACCACGGACCCGTCGACCTTGTCGACGCCCCACAATTCGAGGTCGCCGCGGATGAATGCGCGATACGCCGTCTCCTGGCGCATCTGCGCGACGATGTCCTTCAGCACCTCACCAGCGCGGTCGGTATCCTCCTTGTAGGACACGTTGACGCTGACCGCGGCATTGCCCGCGCCGCGGCTGGAATTGGTGATCGTCGTCACCGCGCTGAATGGCACGACATGCACCGAGCCGTCGCCGGCACGCAGCCGCATGGTGCGGATCGAGACATTCTCGACCACGCCCGAGAGGCCCGACACGGTGACGGTATCGCCGACCTGAACGGTGTTCTCGATCAGGAGGAACAGGCCGGTGATCAGGTCCTGCACCAACTTCTGCGAACCGAAGCCGATCGCGATGCCGACGATGCCGGCGCCGGCGAGCAGCGGCGCGACATTGACGCCGATCTCGCTGAGCGCGGTGAGCCCGACGACCGCGACGATCATGCAGAACAGCGCGGTGCGCAGCATTGGCTGGAAGGTGCGCAGGCGCGCGGCGCGGGCATAATGCCCCTCGCGCGACAGCGTGTCGATCTGGCGGTCCATCAGCGCATTGGCGACTTCCCAGATCACGGCGGCGGCGAGCGCGGCGATGCCGATCGTCACCAGCGCCGAGATCAGGCGCGAGCCGATCTGGCCGCCATAGAACCAGACGATGGCATCGACGCCCCAGACCTCGAGCAGCGCGACGAAGCCGATCAAGGCGATCACCGTCGTGACCACCTTACGCAGCAGCGGCAGATAGCGGTTGGCGCGGGTCTCCAGCCCCGGGAAGCGCTGGATCAGCTCCGGACTGATGCGGAAGCCGCGATCGATCAGGCTCAGCACCACCATGGTGACCAGCCGCGTGACCAAGAGCACCGCGACGGTGCCGACGAAATATTGCAGCAGCAGCGAATAGCCGTTGCGGATGTTGAGCGCCCACACCGCCCACAGCGCGAGGTCGAGCGCGATCGCCAGCACATGCCAGAGTGACGCGAGGCGGTTGCGCGTCCGCGCCGCCAGCCCGGTACGATCGGCCGGCGCGCGGATGAATTCGGCGACCTGGCGGCGGCACTGCAGGATGATGACCACGACGAACAGATGCACCACCAGCATCACCAGCCGGATCAGCGCGGCGTAACCGGCGCGATGCAGCCCGAGCAGCAGCGCGACATTGGCAAAGGCGATGCCGGAGACGCCGACCGCCACGATGCGCCGTGCCCAGATCTCGATATAGGCCGCGGTCTCGGCACGAACGCGGAACAGGCCGAACGGCCCTGCCAGCGCGCGCACCGCGCAGATAAGGACGCGCGAAAATACGTAAGCATTGACGACGGCGAGGATCACGAGCCGCGTGGTCGACTGGTCGCCGATCTCGGTGCCGAGCAGCGCGGTGGCGATGCCGCCGAACACCACCACCGGCAGCAATTCGAGCAGCAGGCGGCCGAGCACGAAGGGCAGCCGGACCAGCGACTGCCAGGCGCGCGCCAGGCTGAGCCGGCGCCGATGCGACTCCGGCGTCGGCGTGACGTCGGCAACCGACGACGGCGGATCGGCGCTCGCGAGCACCGGCACGGGAACGCGCGCGGTCTGCGGCAGCCGCGCTTCGAGGAACGCGACCGGCCGCTTGATCAGGCGGAACACCACCCATTCGGCAGCGAGCGCGCAGCCGAATACCAGCGCCAGCTTCCAGGCGATATCGATCAGGAGACCATAGGCGTCCGGATCGTTGGCGGTACGCACGAACCAGTAATAGAACGCCGGGAAATGCGTCAGCGTGCGCGCGACGTCGGCGACCTCGCGCGACATCTCGCCGACCTGTTCCGACACCATCAGCAGGAGCTGCGCGCCGAGACTGTCGGCCGTGAGCGGGATCGGCGAATGCTGCTCGGGTGCCGGCTCCGCAGCCGCCGGCTGAGCAGCAGCCTGCGGCGAGGCCTTGGCGATGGCGCGCAGCGTGTTGATGATCTCGCCGCGCTTCTTGTCGTCCTGCAGCGTCTCGAGCGCGCGCTTCGCCTGCTCAGGCGTCAGTGCATCGCTGGTACTGGGTTGCGGCGGCGCCGGCTTGACGGCCGGTTGCGCAAGCGCGGGAGAGACGAACAGGGTGAGGACGAGAAGGATCGCAAAACGAAATATGTGCGACACGAGGGCCTCTTATTAAAAGTCATTGCGCGACGGCAGATCCCTGGAAGGAATCAGCTCTCGCGCTCGCGCCATGTCGGATCCCCCCTTTTCGCCCCGATGATGTGTCGGAAGTTTGCCGCTGTGGCGGCCATGTTTTGGCATTTGCCGCAACATAATCGTCACAAGTGTTGAGCCGCGTTTACGCATCCAGCGCGTTCCCGGCTGCGCCGGCCGATCGACGCACCACACGTCAGGGATGAGGCCGCAGAATCTTTCGCTTGACGCAGGCCAGCGACCGTGATGTTCTTATTTTGTTCTTTCTGGTTCCGATTGCGTTTCGAGGTGATCATGCACGACGTGTTCAGCGACGACGGTCCGGTCCGGCTCTTCATTCACGACGACGATGAAACCCCGCTGGAATTCGTGCAGGATCTGTTGCGTACGGTGTTCGGGAAATCCGAGCAGGAAGCCATTGCCTGCGCCGCCTTGATCGAGGCCAACGGCGCTATTCCCTGCGGCCCTTATCCAGGACCGGTCGCACGGGCCATCTTCAACTCGGCGAAATGGCTGATCCGCTCCAACGGCCAGCCGTTGATGATCAGCACCGAATCCGCCGACGCCAGCCGCCCCTGCGATCTCTGCGAAGCCCCAAGGGCCGTGACGGAGATTCTGATCCCCGGTACGACGACTGCATCGCTGTGCAGCGACTGCCTGCTCGCGGCACGCCGCAGCTCGGAAGACGTGCCGGGCGAGACGTTTCGATCCGCTTACGTTGCGCTCGACTGGCATTTCGCCGGCGTGCCGCGCAACCTGATCGTGACACGGGCGCGACAGTTTCCGGGCCACATGCGCGCCGACGTTCAGGTCGCGATCGACAAGCTGTTCACCGATCCGATCCACTTCTTCGGCATCCATGAAGAATATCGCTACGAGACGCTCGACTTCGCGGCGCTGATGAAGGCTGGCCGCAATGCACCGGCGATCGCGCCGCCGCAATATCGCGACGTCGATATCGGCGAGGCCGAGCCGGTGAAATGCCTCGTCAATGGACTATGGCTGTGCCGAACCGCCGAACTGCGCTACGCCGTGCTGCTGACGTTCTATCGCGAATACAATCACGAGCCGTCGCTGCGCATCGAGCTTGCGTTGCCTGCCGGCGCGGCCGGCAATGCTTTCGTGCAGCGCACTTTCGCCGAGCTGGAAACGGCCGTGCATGCGGCGCGCTCCTATCGCGGCAAGATCCTGTCGCTGGAGGACGGCGCCAATTATCGCGGACGTTCGCGTGGCCTGACCGTGCATCGTCTGCCGACGGTCGCGCGCGATGACGTGATCCTGCCGGAACGGACGCTGCGGCTGCTCGACCGCAACGTGCTCGACTTTGTCGAAAGCCGCGATCTGCTGCGCAAGCTCGGCCAGTCGACCCGCAAGGGCATCCTGCTCTACGGCCCGCCCGGCACCGGCAAGACCCACACCATTCGCTATCTCGCCACCAATCTGCCTGGCCACACCACGCTGATCATCACCGCCGAACAGGTCGGGCTGCTCGGCGCCTATATGAGTCTGGCGCGGCTGCTGCAGCCGACCATGATCGTGATCGAGGACGTCGATTTGATCGCACGCGACCGCGAGGACATGGGCGGACCGTGCGAGGAATCCCTGCTCAACAAGCTGCTCAACGAGATGGACGGCCTGAAGGAGGATTGCGACATCGTGTTCGTGCTGACCACCAACCGCCCCGAAGAGCTGGAGGGCGCGCTGGCCGGCCGGCCGGGCCGCATCGACCAGGCGATCGAGGTGCCGCTGCCCGACGAGACCGGCCGCGGCAAGCTGGTCCGGCTCTACGGCCGTGGCCTGCCGCTCGAACCGCCCGTCATCGATGCAGCGGTGCAACGCACTGCCGGCGTCAGCGCCGCCTTCATCAAAGAGCTGATGCGCCGCATCGCCCAGGCCAGCATCGCGCGCGGAGAAGGCCGGGACGTCACCGCCGAAGACATCGACAGCGCGCTCAACGAGATGCTGTTCGACGGCGGCCGGCTCAACGTGAAGCTGCTCGGCGGCGCGCAGGGAATGAGCGCGGGGTGAGGGAATTTCATGACCATTCCGTTCGAAAGGCTCAAGTCGCGCTTGTTGGCTAACCCCAAGGTCAGGACCGAGTACGACGCACTCGCACCCGCGTTCGAGATCGCGGCCGAACTAGTGAGCGCGCGTCAGCGCGCGGGACTGTCGCAATCCGAGCTGGCAGCCAAGATGGGAACGACCCAATCGACCATCGCCCGCCTTGAAAGCGGCCAGACGCTTCCGAGCACCAAGACGTTGCTGCGATTTGCCAAGGCGACTGGCAGCAAGTTCCAGATTCGGCTCTCGGCCGCGTAGGCCGTCGCCAGAGCACCAGACCGCGCGGCCAGCCGATCAATCGATCACCGCGCCGGCAACAGCAACTCGCGCTCGCCGGCGGCAACGCGTGCGAGTTCGTCGGACATCCGCGCCAGCACGCGGTCCCAGGCCTGCGGCTTGTCCTGGCGGAACAGCCGCATGGTCGGATACCAGGGCGTGTCGGCGCGATCGCGCAGCCAGCGCCAGTCGAGCGCATAGGGACACAGCATCCAGACCGGGCGTCCCAGCGCGCCGGCAAGATGCGCCACCGAGGTGTCGACCGCTATGACCAGGTCGAGCGCGCAGACCGCCGCTGCGGTGTCGGCGAAATCGCCGAGCGTCGGCGCGAGGTCGACGATATCGGCGCCGAGATTCCGCAGCACCGGCGCATCGTCGGGCCGCGGTTCCCTCTGCAGGCTGTAGAGCTGGACGCCAGGTGTGACCAGCCGCGGCAGCACGGTGTCTGCCGGCAACGAGCGCTGGCGGTCGCCCTTGTGCCTGGGATTGCCGGCCCAGACCACGCCGACCTTCAGCGCGGACACGCCGCTGAGCGCCTCGCGCCAGCGCGCGAGCTTGGCCGCGTCCGCCTGCAGATAGGATGTCGCCGCGGGAATGGTCTCGACGGTGGTGCGGAAGATCCGCGGCAGGCTGAGCAGCGGCAATTGCAGGTCGAACGGCGGCAATGTCTCGCCGCGGGCGAACACCACGACGCCGGGCAGCATCGGCCGCAGCAGCGCGACCAGCGCCGGCTGCACCTGCAGCAGGATTCGGCCGCCTCTGCCCACCAGCATCGGCACATAGCGGACGAAATTGATGGCATCGCCGAGCCCGTATTCGGCGAACAGCAGCAGCGTCCGTCCCGCCAGCGGTTCGCCCTGCCATTCCGGCTCGTCGAACACCGGATCGCCTTCACTGAGCATCTTGGTCTTGCGGCGCCACTGATACTCCTCGAAGCCTTCCTCGAACTCGCCGTTCATCAGCAGGAAATGCGCGTGGTTGTAATGCGCCAGCGGCTGATCGGGATCGAGCGCGATGGCCCGCCGCGAGGCCACCAGCGCGGCATCGATCTCGCCGGCATTGCGCAGCGCGACCGCCAGATTTGCATGCCCCTTGGCATAGAGCGGGTCGATCTCGATGGCGCGCCGATGCGCCGCGACCGCGGCCTCCACCAGATTCTGCGCCTCGAAGATGATCCCGAGGTTGGTGTGCGCGGCGGCATAGTCCGGCTTGAGCGCCAGCGCGAGCTCGGCGCAGGCGATGGCCTCGTCGACTTGCCCAAGCTCGAACAGGCAGGCGCCGAGATTGTTGAGGATGACGTGATCGGACGGATCGCGGGCCGAGACCTGCCGGTAGATTCGAACCGCCTCGTCGCGCTCGCCGAGTTCGTGCAGCACCATGGCAAGCAGGCGGTGAGGCGCGAGGTTGCCGGGATCGAGTGCCGTCGTACGGCGGTAGTGCAGGATCGCGTCCTCGAGCCGGCCGAGGCGATAGAGCGCCGCGCCAAGGCCGCAATGCAGCCCGGGATTGTCGGGATCGGTGCCGAGTCCGCGGCGATAAGCGGTGGCGGCGGCGTCGTGCTTCTTCTGATCGGCCAGCGCATTGCCGAGATTGAGCCAGACGCCGCGATAGGCCGGATCGCGCGCGATCACCTCGCGATAGGCCTGCTCGGCCTCGACCGGCCGCTGCTGCCCGGCCAGGGCAACGGCGAGGTTGAACCGCGCCCGCGTCAGGCTGCCATCGAGCGTGATCGCGCGGCGAAACGCGGCCTCGGCCTCGTCGAACCGCGACAGGTCGCACAACGCGACGCCGAGCTTGATGTGCAGGCCGGGATCCTTTGGCCGCAGCGTCACGCCGCGCTGGAACGCCGCCACCGCACCTTCATGCTCGCCCTTCACGGCGAGCGCATCGCCGAGCGTGCCGAACGCCGGTCCATGCTGCGGATCGAGGCTGAACACCCGGCTGAGCAGCACCGCGCCTTCGGCGGCGCGATCCGTCACGAAGGCGATGACGGCGGACAGATGCAGCGCCGGAACGTGGTCGGGATCGGCGCTGAGGATGTCGCCGCACAGCGTGCCGGCCTCCATCGAGCGGCCCGCGCCATAATGCGCCACCGCATCCAGCAACATCCGATCAATCGCCACCTTGCCCACGATACCGCCCCCGCCTTCAAGACCCCGATGCGGATTAAACGCGCGGCGCCGCCAAATCCGGCACGCGAATATCAGATCACGGCCTGCCATCCCGCCCCCTTGACGCCTCGCCCATCATGTAACATATGAAGTTACATGATACGCGATAGCCGCCTGTCCAGCGTCCTGCATGGCCTGCTCCACATGATCGGAGCGGGCGAACCGGTCACGTCGGAGCAACTCGCCCAGGCGATGGCCACCAACCCGGTGGTGGTCCGCCGCGTGATGGCGGGCCTGCGCGAGCAAGGCCTGGTCCGTTCGGAGAAGGGCCATGGCGGCGGCTGGACGCTGGCGCGCGATCCCGCCGATATCACTCTCGCGGACATCTATCGCGCGGTCGGCGCGCCGACCATCGTTGCGATGGGCCACCGCTCGGAGAATCCCGGCTGCCTGGTCGAACAGGCGGTCAACGACGCGCTGTCAGGCACGTTTCGCGAGGTCGAGGCGATCTTCCTGAAACGGCTCGGCGCAGTGACGCTCGACGCGCTGGCGAAGGATTTCAAGCGCCGCCTCGCCAAACATAAACAGAGCCTCGAGGACCAGATTCATGCAGTCAAGTGAGCCGGCGAAGCCGCTGCCGTACAACGATCCCGCACACTGGGACAAAATGGTCACCGCCTATGAGGCGCAGTCGCAGCCGTTCACGACGCTGTTCGCCGACGCCGCGGTCGCGACGCTCCCGATCGGCCCGTCATCGAAAGTGCTCGACGTTGCCACCGGCACCGGCGCCGCGGCGCTTGCCGCCGCCCGCACCGGCGCTGCGGTCACCGCGATCGACTTCTCCTCCGGAATGGTGGCGCGGGTCCGCGCGCATCGCCTGCCAAATATCGAGGCACGGCAGATGGACGGCCAGGCGCTCGATCTTCCGGATGCCGCCTTCGATGCGTCGGTGTCGGTATTCGGCGTGATGCTGTTTCCGAACTGGCGCGCCGGACTGCGCGAGATGGCGCGGGTGACGCGATCAGGCGGATCGGCTTCGATTGCGGTCTGGAAAAGTGCTGACGGCGCCGCGGTCCATCTGCTGCTGTCGCAGATCATCCGGCGGCTCTATCCCGACAATGTCACGCCGATGCCCTGCACGGGCCTCGCCGAACTCGCCGATCCCGGCCGCCTCTCCGCTGCGCTCATCGCCGCCGGCTTCTCCGAGCCCGTCGTCGCCGAGATCACCCACGATTTCAAACTCAATGTCGCCAATCCCGGCGATGTCGACAAACTGTTCGAGTTCATGCCGCATTGGAGCGGGCTCGATGCAGACCAGAGCGCGGCAGTCGCGCGCGCGCTCCGGAGCGAGATCGAGCAGAGACGGACCGGCGACAGCTTCGCGATTCCCTCGACCGCGCTGATCGCGACGGCGCAGCGGCCGTGACCGCAGGCGCCATCCACGCCTGACCTCCGCTAGCGCTTGTCGTCGCTCTGCTTGTCCGTGTCACTCGGCGGCTGCAGGCCAGGGCTGTTGGCCCAGCGGTCGAGCTCCTCGATAACCCGCCGGTGGCTCGGCCGTAGCTTGGACGAACCACCGGGCTCTTGCGAAAGTTTGCGGGGCAGCTTGACCTGTTCTGGCATGGCTAGGCTCCAGAGCTGGGCAGTACGCACGATACAGGCAGCGATCGCTACGCACGCGATTTCAGAAGATCCCGAATCTCGGTGAGCAGTTCCTGCTCTTTGGTCGGCTTCGGCGGCTCGGCTGGCGCCGCGGGTGCTTCGCGCTTGAGCTGGTTCATGAGGCGCACCACGATGAACAGCACGAAGGCGACGATCAGGAAGTTGAGCGTGAGGGTCAGGAAGTTGCCCCAGGCCAGCACCGCGCCCTGCTTCTTGGCATCGGCAAGGTTGGTCGCCGTCACCGACTTCGAGAGCGCGGTGAAGTAGTTGGAGAAGTCGAGGCCGCCGCTGACCGCGCCGATGATCGGCATGATGATATCGGCCACCATCGACGATACGATCGCGCCGAACGCCGCGCCGATGATCACGCCGACGGCGAGATCAACGACGTTGCCCTTCATGGCGAATTCCCTGAATTCCTTCAGCATGTGATCTCCTGTTCGAAAAATTGTCGGACGGCCTGGCGACTGGATCGCCGGCCTTACCAAAGATGCGAAAATTACTGGCGGTCCGCCGGCTTCGCTGGCGCCGCGACCGGCTGCACGGGAGCGGCTTGCTCCCACGGTGCAGGCAGGATGACCCGTGCCGGCGGCAGGGTCTGCGAAGCGCGCTGCACATTCGCACTTGCCGGCTGCGGCGCGTCGCCGGAATTATCCGCGCGGGCGATGACCATCGTGATACCGAGCGCAAATGCTGCGAACCCAAATCCCGCTGCAAGTCCCGCGGCGATCGACACGGCAGCGGCGCCGGTCCGCGGCCTGTTCAGGATGGCAAGATGGGATGAGGTCATCGCAACTGCTCCTCACGCAATACACATCGTTCGGAGCCGTGCAGGGCGCGAAGGCCTTGCACGGCTCAAGGTAGGGAGATCGTTAGGTCTTGATGTCGGCCGGCAGCTTGCCGCCGTTGGCGGCGAGCTTGGCCATCACCTGCTGATGCAGCCAGACATTCATGGTGGCGGTGTTGTTGGTATCGCCGGTGTAGTGCAGCTCCTTGGCGAGCTCCTTGCGCGCCGCAAGGCTCGAGTCGAGACCGAGCGCCTTCATCAGGTCGACGATCGAGGTACGCCAGTCGAGCTTCTCGCCGGTGGCGGCCGCCGCCTTGTCGACGATGACAGCGACGTCGACGGTTTGCGCCGCCGGCGTGCCGGGCGCCGCGGACGCGGAAGCCGACGATGTTGATGTCGATGCCGGCGCTGCGCCGGGGGCCGTCGTCGTTGTGGTCTCAGCCGTCTTGGCCTGGGCGCCATGGCCGAAGATTGCACCCATGATGCTTCCAAAAATGCTCATGCTCTCTCACTCCGTGCGCCCGAGACACCTTGGTCCCGCGGCTGGTTCCGGTGACGGAGCGAACGATAAGCAGGCCATTGGCCTAGCGGAAGATGACCATCGTCACTATCGGAGTGTGGAACGGCGTGGTGCAGTCGGGGAGAGAATCGTGCGGTTAGGCATCGCACGTCGCGCGCGTTTCATCGTACGCCCCACGTGCGATGAAGTCAGCCGTCCCGGCCCGATTCGCCAGCCCCGAGAAGTCGGGACGGCTGACACCAACGCGCGTCGCGCATCTTGAGCTAGAGCTGGCGGCGGCGGATGGTCTGGGCGAGCTCGACAAAGCTTTCCGCGATGCCGACACCGGTCTTGGCGCTGACCGATTTCACGCTCGACTTGCCGAGCGACTTGGCGAGCTCGGCAATCGCGCCGGCGCTGCCCACAGCTTCCGGCAGGTCGATCTTGTTCAACAGCGCCCGGTAGGGCCGGCCCGGAAAGCGCTCCTCGAAACCGCGAACCAGCTCGACCATGCGGGTCACGGTCTGCGGCCGCGTGACGTCGGAGACGATGATCGCGGCGGATGCGCCGGTGACGTAGACGGTGTCGAAAATCTGCGTGCCGAAATCGCCGTCGGTATCCCACAGCACGAGGCGCATCGGATCGCTGCCGTCCGCCGGCACCACGTCGTGGCTCAGGATCTCGACGCCGAGCGTCGATTTGTACTGGCCCTCGAACCGGTTGTAGATCAGCCGGTAGAGGATCGACGTCTTGCCGACCCCCATATCGCCGAGCAGCATGACTTTTGCGGTGAGCATCAGCGGGCCACTTCGCCTCGATAGACCGTCTCGAACGCGACGCGGCGGTTGCCGCCGACGGTGGCGTCGAGCCGGTCGGTGATCGGCATCGTCGCGGCACGCGACACCAAAATCAGCCGCGACGGATCGATCCCGAGCGCGGTCAGCTTGCGCTGGACCTGCTCCGCCCGCTTGCGCCCCAGCGTCTTGTTGGTGCCTTCGGTGCCACTCTGATCGGCGTAGCCGACGATCCGTATCTTGAGATCGTTGTTCGCCAGCAGTCCGGCGAGCTCGCGCAGCTGCTGCTCGGCCTGATCGTTGTCGAGGACTTCGTCTGAATTGTTGGCAAAGAAGATCGCGGTCGAGGCGATAAAGCGGTCGAGCCGCGCCGTCGGGCCGTCAGCGACGGATTGCAGTTTTGCAACTTCCTCGCCGAGGTTCGCGGACTGCTCGCTGAGCTTGTCGTACTGCTGGGTCAGCCCGGCATATTTCCGGTCGCCCGACTTCGCCTGTGCACCCATCGCCTCGCGCATCTGGTCGAGGCTCGTCTGCAGCCTCACCAGGTTCTGCTGCAAGCCTGCGATGCCGGCCTGCGCTACCGCCGCCTGCTCCGGCGTGGTGACCTGCCCGATGCGGTTGACGATCTTGTACGGTGCCGCGGCCGCAGCAAGCGCGTCGATCACCGGCGCCGTCTCGAGCTCGCCCGGTTCGATGCCCGAGACCGCCACGCTTGCCTTGCCGTGATCGAAGTCGAGCCGCAGCGGGAACGTGAACAGCAAGGGCTGCTTTACGGCGAGCTGCTCCAGCGCCGCATGGGTCCGCCGCTCCAAGAGGCTGCGCGACACCGAGGTCGCGGCAAGCCAGAGCAACAGCGCCAACACAGCGGCGAGCACGGCGAACAGGATCACCTTGCCGCGCCGGCTCGCGATCCGCCGCGGCGCGTCGTCGGTTTCGATCGCGGCGGCGAGCGAGGCCAGCATCGGACCATCGCAATCCGCGCCGCGGTCGATGCGCTCGATCGCGTCGAAAAACAGCGAATTGATCCGGGCATTGTCGGCGGGACGCAGCGGTCCCAGGCATTCCGCCGCCAGGATGAAGCGGGGTGAGGCGCGCAGCGCGAGCTGCCGTCCGCCGAAATCGAGCGTCTGCAGATTGCCTTCACCGGCCAGCGCCTGCACGGAGAATTCGAGGATCGCCGCAACCATCGCGCTGAGCAGGTCGGCGCGTTCGTCGGCGGTCGCCTCACGCTTCCAGTCGGCGACCAGGCGGCCATTGCCGCGTTCGATGATCAGCAGCCGATTGATCTGCGGCGGGGCATCCGCAAGCACGAACTCGCTGATCGGACGTCCCGTCACCAGAGACTTGACGCGCCCGACCCACAGCTGCGCCGATGTCAGCGCATTGATGCGCTGCTCGAGCGAGGCAACCAGTTCGCGGAACGCATTCGCAACCGCAGCACTGACCAGCCGGCCGACGATCGGATAGAGCGCCTCGATCATCTGCTCGCGCGAATTCTTGATCTCGCTGCGGATCGCGGAGACCACGACCGGCGCGATCGCGGTGGCGAGTTCGCGCGGCCGGTTGACCTCGGCGCGCTCCAGCGCCTCGACCAGAATGCCGGCGGTCGCCGTCTCCAGCCGATCGGCATTGCCGACATAGCGCTGTAGCGAGTCGAGGTCGGCCTCGAGCGACGTCAGACGCGTCGCCTCGGGCTGAAACAGCAATGTCTTGAGCTGCTCGATCTCGCGATTCTGGCCGGCAGCAGCTGCCATGCTTATTTGCCCGCGCGGCCGGTTCCCAATCCGCTGATGACGGTGCCGAGCTGGGTGATGGCCGCGCCGACATCCTTCAGCGAGTCGAGGCGCTTCTGCTCGGTGTCGCGTTCGAGGTCGGAGAGCCTCGCCTGCAGCGCGGTGAGCTCGTTGGTGAAGTCGGCCTGCATTTGCTTCAGCGATGCCTGCATTTCATCGCGCAGACCCGAGAGGTTGGTCTCGAGCGAGCGTTGCGCGCCGCCGAACAGGAGGTCGCGGACCTGATCGATCGCCGCCATGCCATGCGCCGCCGGATCCGCGCCGTTGCCGGCCGCCGGAGCATCTGCCGGTCCGTCCGTACCCTTGGTCTGGCGCTCGATACCCTTCATGGTCTTTTCCTGCTTACTCATAGCCGCGCAATCCGGACCTGCTGCTTCAAAAAGCAAATCCGAAACAACCCTATAGCCAATTTTGCGGGCGCGGCCCAGAGAAAGGCGAGCAATCTCAGCAAGATCAACCGCTTGGTTGTGCGGTCGAGGGCAATTATTTCTAGTAAGTTATTGCCTTTATTGCGAGTTCCGTACGGTTCTTGACCTGGCATTTCTCCAGGATGGTGCTGACATAGTTCTTCACCGTGCCCTCGGCCAAATGCAGCCGCTCGCCGATCTCGGTATTGCTCTTGCCCTCGACGATCAGCGTGAGAATTTCATTCTCCCGCGCCGTCAGCCCGTCGCGAACCGGCAGCTTCGCCGAGACGCGAGGGCCGCGCAGCCGCTTGAATTCGTCGAGGATGCGCGCGGCGACACCGGGCGAAAGCCCTGACTGGCCGTTGATGACCGCGCGGATCGTCGATGCGATCTCTTCCATCCTGGCATCCTTCAGGAGATACGCCTTGGCGCCCGCGCTGACCGCCTCGAAGATCAGGTCGTTGGTCTCGAATGTCGTCAGCACGACGATGTGGGTCTGCGGCAGCTCGCGGAGAATCCGCTGGGTCGCCGCGATGCCATCGACGCGCGGCATCTGCAGGTCCATCAGGATGACGTCCGGCCGATAGCGCCGCGCGAATTCGATGGCCTGCTCGCCGTCGGCCGCGCCAGGAAGGATCTCGAAATCGTCGTTCTGCTGGGCAAGCAGTGTGGCGATACCTTCCCTGATCAGGGTCTGATCCTCGGCAATCAGCACCCGTACCTTGTCAATCCTGCTCACGGGCTTCCGTCATCCTCTCGAAGTTCCTGTCGTTTTGCTGGTCGCGTTTTCTTGACGCGAACCGGTACCCACTTCGCTCGAAAACGCTCCGATTGCGCGGCCACGACATCAATCGGCCAGCACGCCGGCAGACGCCGCCGGCGGCACCGCTACGGGGAGCGATATCCGGACCAGCGTTCCCTGTCCGGGCGCGCTCTCCACCGCGCAGCTTCCGCCGACAAGTTCAGCAAATTCGGCCATTCCGATCAATCCGAAATGTCCGGGATGAGGGAGCGCGGGATCGAAGCCATGGCCGTCATCGCGGATCTCGACGACAAGCTTGCGGCCGACCACGGCCGGCGCCTCGAAGGCGTGAAAGGAGACACGGCGTGCCTGCGCATGGGCCTGGACGTTGCGCAGCGCCTCGCTGAGGATGCGCTGAACCGTCAATCCGCAATCGCGCAAGCCGGCACGCGCCTCTTCATCGATCTGGATCGACACCCTGACGCCGCTGCGTGCGGCGAAGTCGCTGAGCAGTCCCTCGACATCGGGATCGAGCTTCAGATCGTCTGACGTGCGCAGGCGATCGATCGCCTCGCGGGCGCGCGAGAGGCCACTCGCCGCGGCATCTTCCGCGGTCGCAAGGCTGTCCGCCACGCGCGCGGGATCGGCCGACAGATAATGCCTGATCAGCCGGATCTGGGTCAGCAGCGCAACGATCGAATGCACCAGCGTATCGTGCAGATCGCGCGCCAGCCGCAGCCGCGTTCGCGCCAGAGAAGCAAAGCGCACCTCCGCGCTCGCCGCCTCGAGCTGCTGCTCCATCAGGCGGCGGGCCCGGCGCTCGCTGCCGAGCAGCGTTTCCACCTGACGTCCCGCGAAGTCCGGCATGGCGATGACGAAGTAGTGCAACTGCGCGCCGTTCCACAGCACGACCGCCGTCATCGGCTGCGTGATGTCAGGCGACGCGCCACGCACACCAGCCAGCGCGATCGTATCCCGCCGGCCGCTGGCGAGCGCCGCCAATTCGGCTTCCATGCCGACCAGCAGCATGCACTCGCAGCAATCGACGCCGATTGCGGGAAGCCATTCGACCAGCCGGCCGATCTTCCGCTGTATGCTGCGGTCGGCGCCGATGACGGCGAGGCCAATGACGTTGGCTTCCGCGGCCGCAAGCAAATCCGCGCTCAGATTGATCATGCGTTGCCCATCACTCTCAGCGAGCAGCCCACTCTGGCGTAAGCCGGCAGCGGCCGCAAACGAATATGACTTTCGTCATAACCGATCCTGACCTTCGTCAGATGCCGCTGCCGCCCGAAATGCGGTTCTGTCCCACGGATGAGCAACAGCGCAAGCCATGATGTGCCACATGACGGCGTCCATGGCGATGCCGGCCGGGCGCCGGGCCTCGCGGAAGGTCGTCGTGCCAGTCGGCCAGGGTGTGAGCTGACAATGAAGGGCGCGCCACGGAGATCGTCGGATATCGAGCTGCGCATGTTGGCGGAAGCGGAGAAGCCCGCGCGGCGCCGGCGCCTGAGCGCGACCCAGAAGGTGGCGTTGCAGGAAGCGCTCACCGGCCGCCTGCAGCTCTACCCGCGCGGATATGCCGCGAGCAAGACCGGCCCGTTCCACTCACGACGCGCCATTCTCGGTCTGGTGCGCGCCGGGCTGATGAGCCTCAGCGCAACGGCGCGCTATGCAGCCGTGACCAAGCGTGCGCGGGACACCTACGCAGCCCCGGCGACCAGCGAGAGCGAGTAAGCGCACGTCATCGGGGCGGGCCGCTTCGTTCAGGCGCGGTTCAGGGTTACGCCATGATCCAGCAAGGCTCGGTCGAAGTGCCGACGATCACGGCAATATGAAGCTAATCTGCGAAGACTATCTTTGCAGTTTACCTGCACATATGCCATCAATACCGGCATGAACAGTTCACCGGCCCGTACCGGGTCGGCGCGCACCTCCGCGCTCGCCGAAGACCTTCGCCTGTTGATCGGAACGCTGAAGCGCCGGCTGCGCGAGCAGGGTCAACGCGACGACCTGCCGCCCTCACAGGTCGCGGTGCTGTTGCGCCTCGAAAAGGACGGTCCCGCGACCGTGTCCAGCCTGGCGCGGTCGGAAGGGATGCGTCCGCAGTCAATGAGCTCGGCGATTTCGGCGCTTGAGGCGGCGGGCCTGGTGCGCGGCGCGCCCGATCCGGACGACGGCCGCCAGACCATCATGTCGCTCACCGATACTTGCCGCGAGCGGCTGCGTACCGGCCGCGCCGCGCGGCAGGACTGGCTGTCGCGCACCATTGCCGCGCGGCTGTCGGCGCGGGAACAGGATGAGCTCGCCGCCGCGGTCGGCTTGCTGAAGCGGTTGGTCGCGGACTGACGCGGCGCCGATCGCGAGCCACATCCGGTTGAAAGGAAACGATCATGGCTCTGACGACGCTCGATCCGATCACCGCCCTCATCGTCGTCGATCTGCAGGCCGGGCTCGCCGGCGCGCCCTTCGTCCATCCGTTCGGAGACGTGGTGGCGCGCGCCTGCGCGCTCATCACTGCGTTTCGGCGGTGCGGACTGCCGATCGTGCTGGTCAATGTCGACGGCACGGCACCCGGACGAACCGAGCGCCCGCGCCCCGGCGGCGCATTTCCCGACGGCTGGACCGATCTGCTCCCGGAGCTTGACCCGCAGCCGGCTGACATCGTCGTCACCAAGCGGACCTGGGGCGCGTTCGCCAGCACCGATATCGAGAACCAGCTCCGAGCTCGCGGCGTTACCCATGTCGTGATCGTCGGCGTTGCCACTGGCACCGGCGTCGAATCCACGGCACGGCAGGCCTTTGAGGCCGGCTTCAACGTCACGCTCGCGATCGACGCCATGACCGATGCACGACCGAACGCCCATGACTACAGCATCGAGCACGTATTCCCGCGGCTCGGCGAAACCGGCTCGACGCAGGAGATCATCGATCTGCTTGAAAGGACCCACGCCCATGAACTGGCTTGACCTCGTCGCCTACTTCTTCGGCGGCGCCTTCCTCACCAACGCGATCCCCCACGTCGTCGCCGGCATGATGGGCGAGCCGTTCCAGAGCCCGTTCGCGAAGCCGCCGGGCGAGGGCCTGTCGTCATCGACCGTCAACATCGTATGGGGTTTCTTCAACCTCGCCGTCGGATATCTGCTGGTCTGCCGTGTCGGCGACTTCGGCCTCCGAACCACCAGCGATGTCGCCGCGCTCGGTCTTGGCGGCCTCCTGATCGGTCTGTTCCTGGCGCGGCGGTTCGGACGGTTTCACGGCGGGAATGATCCTCAGCGAACATGAGACGCGTCTTTCGATCGCTCGCGAGCTTCAACTACCGGGTCTGGGCCGCCGGCGCGCTGGTGTCCAACATCGGCACCTGGATGCAGCGCGCCGCCCAGGACTGGCTCGTCCTCACCCAGCTGACGAATCATAGCGCATCCGCCGTCGGCATCGTGATGGCGCTGCAGTTCGGCCCGCAGCTCCTGCTGATGCCCTGGTCGGGCCTCGCCGCCGATCGCTTCAACCAGCGCCGGCTCCTGATGGTGACGCAGGCGACGATGGGCACACTGTCGCTCATCCTCGGCATTCTCACCGTCACCGGGCTGGTGCAGCTCTGGCACGTCTATGTGTTCGCGTTTCTGTTCGGCTGCAGCGCCGCCCTCGACGCTCCGGTCCGCCAGACCTTCGTGGCCGAGCTGGTCGGCGATAAAGACCTGTCGAACGCCATCGCGCTGAACTCAACCTCGTTCAATGCCGCGCGCATGGTCGGCCCCGCGATGGCCGGCTTGCTGATCGCCTCGGTCGGCACCGGCTGGGCGTTCCTGTTCAACGGGGCGTCCTTCATGGCGGTGCTGACCTCGCTGTGCCTGCTGCGCAAATCCGAGCTTCGGCCGAATGCGCGCGCGCTAAGCACCAGGGGCGGCATCACGGAAGGGTTTCAGTATGTCTGGTCCCGCTCCGATCTCAGGGCGACCCTGGTCATGCTGTTTCTGATCGGCACCTTCGGGCTGAATTTTCCGATCTTCATCTCGACCATGGCGGTCGGCGTCTTCCATACCGACGCGCGGGGTTTTGGTCTGTTGTCATCGATGATGGCGATCGGCACGATGTCGGGAGCGCTGCTGGCGGCGACCCGCGATCGGCCGCGCTTTGTCGCGTTGACGCTGGGCTCCGCGATCTTCGGCGTTGGCTGCACCCTGGCCGCACTGGCGCCGAACTACTGGCTGTTTGCCGCCGCCCTCGTCGTGATCGGCATCGCTTCGTTGACGGTCCTGAATACCTCGAACGCACTGATGCAGCTCTCGACCGAACCGGCGATGCGCGGGCGTGTGATGGCGCTGCGGCTCGGCGTTGCGCTCGGCGGCACGCCGATCGGCGCACCGATCGTCGGCTGGGTCGCCGATCATCTCGGCCCGCGCTGGGCGCTCGGCGTCGGCGCTGCCGCAGGCTTTGCCGCCGTACTCGTCGCGCTCGGCATGCTCTCGCAGGCCAACGCCGCGGCCGGGCATGGCAGCGGACATGGCAGCATGCCGCCGGCCGAATGAGGGCAATCGCGGAGCTCAATCCACGTCATTGCGAGCGAAGCGAAGCAATCCATCGCTGCCGACCGCGCGGAAAGGTGGATTGCTTCGTCGCTTCGCTCCTCGCAATGACGGGGTTGGACGCCTTGCAACGCCTCACACGAAGGCGCTCAACCCCGTGATCGACTTGCCGACGATCAGGGTGTTCATCTCGCGGGTGCCCTCATAGGAGTAGATCGCCTCGGCATCCGCCACGAAGCGGCCGATATGGTTCTCGAGCAGGATGCCGTTGCCGCCGAGCAGCTCGCGCGCATAACCGACGGTCTCGCGGCATTTGACGGTGCAGAATGCCTTTGCCAGCGAGGCGTGCTCATCCAGCATCACGCCCTCGTCCTGCATCTGTCCGAGCCGCAGCATCATCGCCTGCGTCGCGGTGACATTGCCGAGCATCCTGACCAGCAGGTCCTGCACCAGCTGGAAGCCGCCGATCGGCCTGCCGAACTGCTGCCGCTCGGTCGCATAACGCAGCGCGTGCTCATAGGCGCCCATCGCGCAGCCGACGGCGAACCACGCCACGCCGGTGCGGGTCACGCGCAGCACTTTTGCGGTGTCCTTGAACGTGTTGGCGTTCTGCAGCCGGTCCGCCTCGGGCACGCGGCAATCCTTCAGGGTGATCAGCCCGTTCTGCACCACGCGCAGCGCCATCTTGGTCTTGATCTTCTCGACCGAGAAGCCGGGATTGTCCTTGCCCACCACAAAGCCCTTGACCTGGTTGGAGCCCTCCTCGCGCGCCCAGATCACGTTGATGTCGGCGAAGGTAGCGTTGCCGATCCACTTCTTCTGGCCGTTGAGGATCCAGACGTCGCCCTCGCGCCGGCAGGTGGTCAGCATCCCGCCTGACGTCGCCGAGCCGACCAGCGGCTCGGTGAGACCGAACGAGCCGATCGTTTCGAAGCGCATCATCGCAGGCAGCCAGCGCTGCTTCTGCGCCTCGTCGCCGCACAGATAGATCGAGCCCGCCGAAAGCCCGGTATGCACGCCCCAGAAGGTCGCAACCGAGGAATCGACTCGCGCCAATTCCATCGCGACAAAGCCGTTCAGCAGCCAGCTGCCGCCGGCGGCGCCATAGCCCTGGTAGCCGACGCCGCCGATGCCGATCTCGGCCATCTTCGGGATGATCGCGAACGGGAATTCGTCGCGGCCCCAAAACTCCTCGATGACGGGCGCCACCACGCCTTCGGTGAACTCGCGCACGCGCCGCACCAGCGCGCGCTCCTTCTCGTTCAGGACGCGGGCAATCCCGTAGAAGTCGCCGTTGATCGGCGGTGGCGCATAGTCCGGCTTGGCCGCCCGTGTTGCCTGCGCGTTAGCCATGGTGTCCTCCCTGATGCGTGGCGAGGCTTTGCTTGATGGGCCGTGATCCCGACAGACGATCTCAGGCCGATTTGTTCGGACGCACGCTGGCGCGGAACTCCTCGAAACTCTCCTTCATGCGATCCTGAATGATCTTGACCGCATCCGATGTCGACTGCCGCGCCGTCGACGCACTGTCCTGGGCGCCCTTCACCGCGATGTCGAACATCTTCCGGGCGAACTCGGTCTGCAGAGCGAGGTTCTCGTGGACCTTCCCGAGCGGCTTGTATTCGCGCGCCAGCGTCGAGGCCTCGCGCAGGCCCGCCTCCAGCACCTCGCGCTGCTTCTGCGCCACAGATTGTGCGCCTTCGGCCGCGACCCTCGCGCTCTTGCCAAGCGCCTCGAGGTTCTTCTTCTGGGCCTGCAGCAGTTCGTCCACGTTCAGCTTCGGCAGGCCGAGATCGCCGCCGAACTTCCGCAGCATATCGATATATGAGCTGTTATCCGTCATGATATCCTCCCTGGGGTTACGACTTCTGGTGCCCGCCTCCGGATGTTGGAACGAGATCCCTGAGGTAACTGGTCGTGCGCGAAAGCAGGGTCGACGACGTGGCCTGACGGCTCTCATCGGCGAGAAACACCTCGATCAGGCCAGCGGTCTCCGCCGGCCGCGTCACCATGAACAGATGCCCGTCGTCGATCAGGTGCAGCTCGGCATTCGGGATCATGCTCGCCATGATCTGACCGTTGACCGGAGGAACCAGCGGATCGTCGCGGCCCATCAGGATCAGCGTCGGCTGTGGCAGCGACCACAGCCAGGGCAGGCTGGTCCAGCCGGTCATCGCCAGCAGCTGATAGAAGTAACCCATGCTGCGCGCGCCATGCATCGCGGCCGCATGCCGGCCGATCAGTGACGGGTCGTCGCGAAACGCCCCGCCATAGATGTCGGCGGCGATGCTCTTCATATAGCCCTTGTCGGTGTAGCGGCGCGGCGTCGCCATCTTCCACAGCACCGAGGGGCTTGCCGGCACCATGGTGAAACCCGGCGCGGTCGCGGCCAGCACCAGCCGGCGGCAGCGCTTCGGAAACTGATGCGCGAATTGCTGCGCGATGCCGCCACCCCAGGACACGCCGGCGACGTCGACTTCGGCATAACCCAGCTCGGCAACGAGTTCGGCGGCAAGCCGCGCCAGTGTCGACGGGCGATAGGGCCACGCCGGCCTCGGCGAGCCGCCGACGCCGGGCACATCAAAGATGATGGCGGTGGTGCCGGTGAGCGCATCGAGGAACGGCTTCGCCAGCTCCCAATTGGCGCCGATGCCGTTGAACAGCAGCAGCGGCGGCGCGCGGCCGTCGCCGTGCCGGATCGCGACCTGAAGCAGCTGGCCATCGATTGTGACCTGCCGCGTCTCGATCGCGCCGCGCTGCGCGCTCGCCGTATCGGCGCTGATAATATCCTCAGTCAAAGACATAGGTTCCTGGTGCTTTCGTAAGGGGCGGATGGCGCGCGCTGCCGAGCGAAGTGGGCGCGCTGATCTCGTCGCCCGAGCGCGGCTGCAACCAGTCGCGCCAGTCGAGCCACCAGCTGCCCTTGCGCTTCTCGGCCGAGGCCATGAACGCGTCGGGCTTGTCCGCGGACACCGGCCCGATCATGAAGGACGCCTTCGGATTGCTCGGCGGATTGAGCAGGCTCTGCAGGTGCCCGCTGTTCGACAGCACGAAGGTGGTGCCCTCGCCCATGATCTGGGCCGTCTTGTAGACGCCCTTCCACGGCGTGATGTGGTCAGTCACTCCGGCGACGACGTAGCTGTCGGCCTTGACCTTGCTCATGTCGATGGTCTTGTCGTTGAGCGTGAGCTTGCCGGCGTTGACGAACGGGTTGCTGAAATAGAGATCGAGATAGTCGCCATGCAGCGCCGCCGGCAGGCGGGTGGTATCGGCGTTCCAGTACAGGATGTCGAAAGCCGGCGGCTGATTGCCGAGCAGATAGTTGTTGACCCAGTAGTTCCAGATCAGGTCGTTGGGCCGCATCCAGGCGAACATCCGCGCCAGATCGTGCCCGTCGACGATGCCGCGCAGCTGCGAGGACGCCTTCGCCGCACGCATGGTCTCCGGCGTCATCAGGCAGCCGAACGCGCTCTCCTCGGCCGAGTTGGGATCGAGCAGGCAGACCGCCAGCACCAGGTTCTTGATCTTCTTCTCGGCCGCGGAGCCGAGCGTCGCGAAATACGCCGTCGAGGTGATGCCGCCGGAGCAGGAGCCCATCATCGAGATGTCCTCGCTGCCGGAAATCTCGCGCGCCGCGTCGACCGCCTCGTCGAGCGCCGCAACATAAGTGTCGAGCCCCCAGTCGCGGTGCGCGGCGGTCGGGTTGCGCCAGCTCACGGCGAAGACCTGGATGCCGCTCTCCAAAAGGAAGCGGACCATGCTCTTGTCTGGCGAGAGATCGAGCGCGTAGTACTTGTTGATCTGCGGCGGCGTGATCACGAGCGGTCGCTTCCTGACCACCGGCGTCGTCGGCGTGTACTGGATCAGCTCCAGCAGCTCGTTGCGGAAAATGACTGCGCCGGGCGTGGTCGCGAGGTTCTCGCCGACCTTGAAGGCGCTCATGTCGACCATCGACGGCATGCCGCGATTCTGCGTCAGGTCGCCGATATAGTTCTTCAGGCCGCTCCACAGGCTTTGCCCGCCGGTGTCGATGAACTTGCGGACCGCCGCCGGGTTGGTGATCATCGTGTTGGTCGGCGCCACCGCATCGATCAGGATTTCCGTGATCAGATGCGCGCGCTGCTTGTCGATGTCGCTGAGGCTGGTCTTGTCGACCAGGCCGTTGACCGCTTCGCCCCAGGCCAGATAGGCCTTGAGCAGGCCGCTATGCAGCGAGCTCTCCTTCCAGGTCGGATCGGCAAATCGCTTGTCGCCCGCCTTCGGCGCACGCTCCGACTTGCCGGCGGCAATGGAGCCGAGCTCGCTGACGAACGACAGCCACTGCTCGGTCGCGACCTTCGGTTCGTTGATGACGGCCTTGAACAGGATGCCGGCGCCCTCGACCAGATCCTGGCCCTGAATGCCGACCAGAGGATTGAGCGCCAGCGTGTTGCGCGAGGCGGCCTCGGACATGTCGGAGGCCGGCTGATCCGGACTGCGATTTTCGGTGCTCATTGCTTTGCTCCCGCTGCGGGGATCAGAAGCGCCAGCGTCTCGGCGATCAGAGCAGGCTTCTCCGATCCCTCGACCTCCAGCGTGTTCAGGGTCTTCATGATCACCTGGCCGCCGTCCCTCGGCTCGATGGCGGACAGCACGACGCGCAGCCGCACCCGCGCGCCTGCCGGCACCGGCGCCAGGAAGCGGACCTTGTCGACCCCGTAGTTCAGCCCCGCGGCGGCATCGCACGGAATGATGCCGACCTGCATCGCCAGCGGCGCGACCATCGCGAGCGTCAGATAGCCATGCGCGATCGGACCGCGGAACGGACTTTCGCGCTTCGCCCGCTCAACGTCGACGTGAATCCATTGGTGATCGCCGGTGCAGGACGCGAAAGTGTCGATACGCTGCTGATCGATCGTAACCCAGTCGGAAAGTCCGAGCTCCTTGCCAACGTGCTCGCCCAGCCCGGCCATTGTGAGGCTGCTCATGATGTTGTCCCTCCTCGATCCGTTCTCGGCTGCACTTGACCGTCACATGTCGCCGTATTGCTCGCGCAGCTCCTTCTTGTTGATCTTGCCGACGCTGGTCTTGGGAATGCTGTCGATGAACAGGATCGTCCCGGGGATGCCGTATTTCGAGATCACGCCCTGGTCGGCGAACACCTTGAGATGCTCCTTGATCACGGCATCGCTGACGTCGTCGGCGCCGGAGGGCTTCTTGACCACGAGCGCGAGCGGCCGCTCGCCCCATTTGTCGTCCTTGACACCGATCACCGCGGCCTCAGCCACCCCTGCGCATTGCGAAATCAGATCCTCGATCTGCAGCGAGGAAACCCATTCGCCGCCGGTCTTGATCACGTCCTTGATCCGGTCGGTGATGTGGACGTAGCCGCCCGGGCTGACCACCGCGATATCGCTGGTGTGCAGATAGCCGCCGGCCCAGAGCTGCTCCGAGCCTTCGGGATTGTTGTAGTAGCCCTGGGTGAGCCAGGGCGCGCGCAGCACGATCTCGCCGGCGGACTTGCCGTCATGCGGGATGTCCTTCATGTCGGGATCGACGATGCGCAGGTCGACCAGCGGACCGGCGATGCCCGCCCGGGTGCGGAATTCGACCTCGCCGTCGGGGTCGCCGCTGAGATCCTTGGAGCTGACGTGGGACACCGCGGCCAGCGGGCCGGTCTCCGACATGCCGTAACCGGCGAAGATGTCGATGCCGGCCTCCATTGCCTGCTTGGCCAGCGCCTTCGGCAAGGCGGAGCCGCCGATCACCATCTTGAGACCCTTGAGATCGACCTTGGCCGCGGCGGCGGCGTTGAGCAGCATCTGCAGGACGGTCGGCACGCCATGGGTGAAGGTGACGCCTTCGCTCTTGATCAATTTGACCAGCATCGCCGGCTCGTAGCGGCCGGGATAGACCTGCTTGGTGCCGGCCAGCGTCGCCGACCAGGGGAAGCCCCAGGCGTGGACGTGGAACATCGGCGTGATCGGCATATAGACGTCGTCGCGCGAGAAGCGGCCCTGCGACCCCGCCATGCCGAACAGCGCCAGTCCCGCGATCGTGTGCAGCACGAGCTGGCGGTGGCTGTAATAGACCCCCTTGGGCAGACCGGTAGTACCGGTCGTGTAGAAGGTGGTGGCCTGGGTGTTCTCGTCGAAGTCGGGAAAGTGGTAATCGGGCGAGGCTGCCGCAAGCAGGTTCTCATATTCGCCGATGAAGGACAGGCTGCCGGTCTGCGGCGCCGGCCGGTCCGACATCACGATCATCCGCTTCACATTCGGGAGCTGTCCCTTCATGCCTTCCAGCAATCCGACGAACTCGTCGTTGACGAGCAGCGTCGACGCGCCGGCGTGGTTGATCGTGTAGGCGATCTGCTCGGGCGACAGACGGACATTCACCGTCTGCAACACGGCCGCCATCATCGGGATCGCGAAGAACGCTTCGAGGAAGCGATGGCTGTCCCATTCGAGCACGCCGACCGTGTCGCCGGGCTCGACGCCGGCCTTGCTGAGCGCCGAGGCGAGGCGGCCGATCCGTTCTCTGGTCTGTCGATAGGTCTGACGCTTGAGATCGCGATAGACGATCTCCTGGTCCGGCGCCTGCACACGCGGCGTGTGCCAGAGCTGCTTGAAGATGAGCGGATATTGATACGCGGATGGTGCAGTCTGAATCAGCCTTCCAACCATGGAAGCCTCCCTCGACCTGGCATGTCCTCCGACCGTGACGTCCGCAGTTCTTGAGCGCGCGGATCGCGTGGTCTGCCGTCTCGCGTCACGACGGTCTGACCGTGTGACATTAGGACGAAGCCTCGCGTGATGCCCGAGATTTGTGAAGGTCCGAATCGGACATCGGCAGGGTCTTAAGCGGACAAGCTGCTCTCACAGGCGGCAACGGTCCTGGCGAAATTTGCTCGGCTTGCCGGCTTCACCGTTGTCTCGCCGTTGCCGTTCTTGTTGCTACGCAACATGGATGACCCATTGATAGGTTGGATTGGCCTTGGGTTGCGCCGCGAACCGGATATGTTTCGAAGCGATGGCGGGCGGGAATCGGCTTGCCCTGATATTGCGATGTCCTGCTTCCGGATTGAAGGAAAGGCTGGTTCACCTTGCAACCAACCGTGCGACTGAAGACGCCTGGGGGCTCTCGCAACGACATCCTGACCGTCGGCACCCGCGACAAGGTCTATGAGGCGACCAAGCTTGGCGCTGTCTTCGACATGCTGGCCGGCGCCGGCGTCCCGGCCGACGCCATCCTGCGCGACACGAACATTCCATTGGCCGACGTCCATTCGCCACAGGCGCGGATCTCGCTGACGCAGCTGCTGACCGTGTGTCAGAACGCATTGCGCCTGTCGAAAGACCGTCATCTGCCCTATCGCATCGGCGCATCGATCCACGTCTCGACGTACGGAATGTACGGCTATGCGCTGCTGTGCTGCCCGGACTTCCGCAAGGCGATGGAATTTGCGATGCGCTACCACGCGCTCGCGGCACCGCTCGCGGCAATCGACTTCACCGAGGACAAGGCCCATGCGCGATGGACCATCGAGCCCAATCTGCACGCACTGACCGATTCCGCGCTCTATCGGTTCGTCGCCGAGATGCAGATCGGCATCCACATCTCGCTGATGCGCGACGTCATGGGGCCGGGCTTCGCCCCCACCGAAATCACGCTCGCCTATCCGCAAGGCTCAGACTTCGATCTTCCGCTCGATCATGTCGGATGCCCGGTGCGGTTCGATCAGCCGGCCAACCAGATCGTGTTCAAGGCGCAATGGCTGGATCGGAGCGCCGATCTCGGCAACAAGACGACGTATCCGACCATCGTGGCCTTGTGCGACGACTTACTGGGAGACTTGAAACTACGGACCGGGGTGGCCGGGAGAATCCGCGCCATCCTGCTTCGCGACATCGCAAATCCCCCGACTTTCGAGGCGATCGCGAAGCAGCTCGGCATGAACGACCGGTCGCTGCGGCGCCAGCTTCGTCAGCAGGGCTTTTCCTTCCGCGGGCTGCACGACGAGTTGCGCACCCAACTTGCGCTGAAATATCTCCGCAACACGACGCTGGCCAACGAAGATATCGCATTGGCACTCGGGTTCAGCGACGCGGCGAACTTCAGGCGCGCGTTCCACCGGTGGACCAACAAGGCACCGAGCGATATCCGCGGCGAATAACTGCCGGTCACGATCGCTCACTGCCTCGCTTGCGAGGATCCGACGCAGCTTCGGTTCTGATTGAGTCAGAACCGAAGCTCCGGATTCTTGCTTGACGCGCTTTCTTCACGCGAACCGGGGTCCACTTCGCTCGAAAACGCTCTAATAGGCGTAGGACGTCTTGCCCGGCTGCACGGTCAGCCGAAAGGCAACATCGGTCGAACCGTCCATCAGCTCGATGATGTGGTCGCACACCAGGCAGCGAAACTCGCCGGCGATGCCGCCCTTCGACGTCAATTCGATCCGGCGATAGCCGGCCTGGCAATGGGGGCACGTCACGTCAGATTTTCGCATGGAATCAGCAAACCGTTGCTCTCTCTATTTTCCATATGCCCATCGTCAGAAATGTGACGGCGTCACGATCTGTGAGAGATAGAAGTGACTTCGCGTAAAATTATCGATGGCTGTAAACCGGCGCCGCCGGGCGATAGGGAAACGCCGAGACCCCGAAGTTGCGGCCATATTGCTGCTGCACCGCCGGGACGTTGACCACACCGACCTTGAGATCCGACGATTTCGCGTCGATCGGCGGCGTGTTGGTCACGGGCGGATTGACCTGATCGACCTGCTTCTTCAAGCGCTCGTTGATGCAGCCGAGCGAGGCCGCATCGCCGCAACGCTCGGCCGGCGCGCCGCTGCCACCTCGTGTCGCAGCCCGGCCGGCGCCGCCATTGGTGTCGCGGTTGAGGTTGAGGGCCGGCGGCGGTGTGCCGACGACAATTTCCGGCAGCGGCGTGTGTTGCTGCGTCTGTGCTTCCGCCTGCATCGCCGTCAATCCGGCAACGGCGATCGCCAACATGATCACTTTCATCGGTGCTGCTCCTTGCAGAACCAGAGCTGTTTCAAACGATAGGAAGTCAGGGGCAGATATCAAGCGAGGATAGGCAACGCTGTGAACATGAGAGGCGCGGCCTTGCTATTTCCCTCCCCGGGCCTGGATCACAAGCGCGTTGAGCCGCGTGTTGAGCGCGACGAGATCGACGCGCCCGATGCGTCCGCCTCCGCCGAGGCACTTGCGGCCACATCCGCCGCCACCACCACCGCCGCGCCCGGGTTCACCGAACGTTGCGACCGGTACGGTTCCCGTCACCCGAAACCCGCGGGCAAACAGCCGGGCGCGCACCGCCACGCAATAATTCACCGACAGATAGGAGAAGCGGGTCTCGCCATGGCCGGCGCGGTACTTCATGACCGCGGTGCACAGGTCACCGCCGGCAAGACGCCACGCCTGTGCAAGGTACATGACACCGAAGTGAATGTTGTTTTCGGGAATGGCGAGTTCGGCGAGCGAGCCGGAGAAGCCGAGCATGCGCGCGGTCGAGGGCAGCAGCTGCATCAGCCCGATTTCACCGACGCCGCCGATCACGTCGGGATTGTAGCCGCTCTCTACCCCCATCACCGCCTCGGCGATCTCCGGCGCGAGCCCGCTTCCCGCCGCCTCCTTCTCGATCAGCGCGCGATAGCGCATGCGCGAATCCGACAGCGCGGGCTGGCTTGCCGGCGGAGGCAGGAATGTCTTCCCGCCGGCATCCTTCGGCGTATCCTTCATCGCATCCTTGGCCGGCGCGGCCGGCTTCGTCGGCTCGGCCGGCGGCTTTGCCGTGACATCGGCGGAAGGCTCGGCCTGGTCGACGGCGGCAAAGCGCGTGCTGAACGATGACGCCGGCGTCTCTCCTTCGGCATGAACCGGCTGCGCAAGACAAAGCGCGAGTGCAAATGCGCCGGCGACGCCGCCGCCCCGACGACGCGCAGGATCGATCAGCTTCCGCGTTCGGCGGAAGCTGATCGCCTTCATCGTGGGACCGTCGTCTTTCATCGGTCGCTTGCGGTCCTGATGGTCGCGCGTCGGCACGACTACTGGATGGTGGGAACTGCCTCGGCTTCCGCGGCGCGCTCAAGCGACGGCTGCTGGGCCGGCGCAGCGGGCTGCGGGGCGGCCGCAGTCGCGCCGTTGCGCACCGCGAGCTTCGGCAGCTCCTCGCGCAGATAGGCGATCAGCTCCTGAACCAGTCGGTCCCAGATCTCGATCTGCGCGCGGACAAAGTTCGGCGCCACCCCGCCGGCGACGGAGACATCGAGGCAGAACATCAGGAACGGTTGGCTGTACTGCAGCCGTCCGAACCGCCGCGTCGTGTTCCAGCGATTGACGAGGTCGAGCGGCAGCTCGCCCTGCACTTGAAGCGTGGTGACCAGCGTGGCGTCGACAAAGCTCTGTTCCTCGCCGACCAGCTGGTTTCCCGGCCGGATCTCGAAGCCAAGCCCCGCCGTCGCCGAGCGCAGATAGGTCGTGTTGGCGACCGGATCGGTCAGCGTTTCGACGCGATAGCCGACGCTCTGGAAGCTGTCGCGCAATCCTTCGATGGTGAGCCTGGTGATGGTCTCGGACATTGTGGTCTCCGTATTACTTCTTCGATGCGTCGAGCAGGCTCGACAGCGCAAGTTCGTTGAGGACGGGCGGATGCTGCTTCAGCAGCTCGGCGAGATAGGCTCGCCGCATCATGTTCGACCGCTCGGAGCGGATCTGCAGCACCAGCTGGTCGCGCACTTCCGGCAAGGTGCGGGTGTAGGACGCCTTGGTGTCGATCAGCTTGATGATGTGCCAGCCGTCGTCGAGCTTGATCGGCTCGGACACGCTGTTCTTGGCGAGCCCTATCACCTGGCTGCGGATCTCCGGACGGATCTGGGTCTCGGCAACCCATCCGAGGTCGCCGGCATCCTTGGCGGCGTTGTTGTCGCCGCGCGCGATCGCCGCGAAGTCGGCTCCCGGCGCCTTCAGCTTGCGCTGCACGTCGTCGAGTTCTTGCCTGGCCTTGTCCTCGGCGGCCTTGTCGCCCTCCTTCGGAGCGGCGATGAAGATCTGCGAGAGCTGGAATTGCCGCGGCATCAGGAATGCGGCGCGATTGGCCTCATAGACCTTTTGCAGATCGTCCTCGCTCGGGAAGTTCGCCGGCGGCGTCGACACCGATTGCAGATAGAGCTCGACCACCGCGCCCTCGCGGGCCCGCTCCAGCTGCGCCGCGATGGCCGGTTGCTGATCCCACTTCTTCGCCACCGCCTCTTGCAGCACGAGGCGGTTGGCAAGCAGCAGCCGGACCGCCTGGCTGAGCATGGCCGGATCCTTGGCGAGCGCAGCCTGCTCGCGCGGCGCAAGCGCTGCGACATAGCTGCGCAGATCGTCGGCCGAGATATTGGTCTCGCCGACGCGGGCGATGACATTCTCCGGAGCGGCGGCGGGCTTCGGCGCGGCCGCGACCGGAGCCGGCGCGGGCGTGGCGGCGGCTTGCGCCTGCGCCGCGGGCTGCGGCTGCGGTTTCCTGACCGGAGCCTGCGTAGTGCGCGGCGCGGGAGCCTGTGTCTGGACCTGCGCCGGTGCATCGATCGGCGCAACGAAGGTTGCGACGACGGCGGCGAGGCCGATCGAGCGAAGCGGCTTCACGAGAATGGCGGTCGTCATGGATTCACCTTCTGATCGAGGAACTTGTCCTGGCTTTCCTGCAGCTGGTTCTGGATTTCGACCCGGCGCTGCTGAATCATCGGCTCGCGCGACACCACGATCTCGCCGATGGTCAGGTCCTTGTAGCGCTGCACCATCTCCTTGCCGGCCTTGACCAGTTGGGTGTTCTTGGCGATGCAGCTCTTGGTGCTGGCCTTGTAGGCGGTGGCCTCGCCTTCGAACTTGGCGCGCTCGGCGTCCTTGGTGCGGGCGACGGTGGCCGCCTCCTCATAGGCCGACTTCCACTTCTCCAGTGTCTCATCGCGTTCGGCGAGCCGCTGATTGAACTCGTCGACCGCCTCGCGATGTTCCTTGTCGGCCTTCTTCAGCTGCGCCTTGAGGTCGTCGACCTCCTTCTTGGCCGCCGCCTTTTCGCGATCGGCGTCGGCGATCTTGGCTTGCATCGCCGTGCGCTGGTCTTCCAGCGCACGGGTCTGCGCCGTCGCGCTGCGCAGGGCCTCGCGCAGGCGGTCGGTCTCGGACTGGGCGAACGCGGTGCCGGAGCTCAGCGCTCCGACCACCATCATCAGGACAAAGAGTGCGATGCGCATGGTCAGAACTTCGCGTTGAGGTCGACTTGCAGGACGTCGACGGCATAGGGGCTGCCGGCGATGCTGTTGGCGCTCATCCAGCGCAAGGTCGCCCAGACATTCTCGCCGAGGCCGATATTGCCGCCGACGAAATAGCCCTTGAGGTTGGTGCCGCCGAGACCGAAGTCGGAGTCCGCGAAGGCATCGATGGTGGCGTCGGATTCCAGGTATTTGTAGCCGGCGTGGACGTTCCAATCCCAGAGATGCTTGATCTCCCTGTTGCCGACGGTGACACGACCGAGCCAGCCCTGATTGCCGCCGTTGAATGCGCCGGGCGTGGTGCCGCCATCCGGGCTCGGCCCGCGATTGTTCATCAGCACGCCGTAGGTTGCGGCCGCGGCGTTCATGGCAGAGCGGCTGAACGCCGTGTTGTTGACGTACTCGCCGTCGAGCACGATGTGGGTCGGATGGAAATGTCCGAGATCGAGCTGCCCGCTGACGACCACCGGGCGATACTGGCTGACCAGTCCGAAGTACTCGAACTGATTGATCTGGCCGCCATTGTTACCCGTCCCGATCGGATCGGCGATGATCTGACGCAGCGGGAAATAGGTGTTGCCCTTCTGCGCGAAGCCCGGCCGCGTCAGGTCAGTATCGCAGACGTCAGATGCCGACGAGACCCGGCAAGGGCTCGAGAACTGGCCCTGAACGTTGTCGAAATCGTAGAACGCGACGCCGAAGCGGAATGAGTATTCCGGGCTGAAGCGGGCGTTGAAACCGACCTGGCCTCCGAACAGCCATTTGTCGTGGCTCGGAAACTTGCTCGGCGGTGAATTCAGATTGTTCGGATCGACCGGCAGATTGTTGCCGGCGTTGAAATCGGTGTTGTAGATCGGGAACGCACCGCCCACCACGAACGGCGTGAAGCCTTCCCACACCTCGTGCTTGGCCTGAACGGCGAAGCCGTCGAAGCCGAGCTCCCGGTACCAGACGAGATCGGTCGGCGACCAGAATGGATTGTCGATACGGCCTGCGGAGATCCTGAGATCGTCGCCCCACGTCTGCCAGTTGATGTAGCCGCGGTCGAGCCAGACGCCATACTTCGAGAAGTTGCCCGCGCCTCCGCCAAGGGTCTGGTTGGTCGACACCGGCGAGCTGTTCTCGCCGGTCGCAATGCGCAGGCCGGCCGAGAACCCGTAAAGCAGATCCGCTTCCATGCCGAGCCGGCCGCGGAACCGGAACTGGTTGCGATCCTGCGTGGCGTCGTAGGTCGGCCCGAACGTGGTGCTCGAGATGTCATAGGGCGGGCCGGAATTGATCGCGTTGTAGTTGGCAGCACCGGCCTGGTCGTTGCCAGCAGGGAAATAATTGCCCTGATAGCGCACGCGCGCATCGCCGTAGAAGCGGATGCGTTGCGCCCATTCGGGATAGGTTCCGGGCGACGCCCAGTTTTCTTTCTGCGCCTTGGCCATCACCTCCTGCTTAATCTCTTCCCGTAACTGTCTTTTGACGACTTCGGGAACGTAGGTGACGTGCCTTGTGCCGGGCGGCTGCGCCGCCGCGGCGGCCGCGGTTGCGGCCTTGGTGGCGTCGTCGGCCTTGGCCGTGGCGTCCTTGGCGGCCTGGCGGGAGACATAGGCTTCGTCCTCGGCCTGCTTGATCAGCGCCTGGGCCTGCTCCTCCTTGAGGACGCCCTGCTGCACCAGCAGATTGACGAGGTTGACGGTGGCGTTCGACGATGTCGGCTTGGTGCTCGACACTTTCGGCTTCTTGACATCGGTCTTGGCATCGGTGCGCTTCGCCGCGGCGGCGGGAGCCTGGTCGGCAGCCTGGTCCGCGGTCTGGCCCACGGCCGGCGTTGCGCAGGCAAGCGCGCCCAGCGACACCGCAAGCGGCAACGCGCGCCATTCTGCGTGAGCTCGTTTCTTAAACATCAGTCCCCCAGTTCTCACTCGCACAATTGAAGTTCGCAGGTTGGTCGTTCGTAGGTTGGTCGTCGGTTGATCGTCAGCTCGGCCGCCGCGCGGTGACGCGTGTGACCACCGGCATCGGCATGTCCTTGGGCGGCGGCTCGCGCAGCGTGAGCTGGCCGATCACCTCGTTGCGGAGCGCCGCATCGACCTCCGGACTGCCGGACGACGGCGTCAGGACGACGCGGGTGATGTGGCCGGAGCCGTCCACCCACAGCCGCACCTGGATCTGCGTCGCCATGTTGCGCGTCTTCGGATTGGCGCGGATCGCGGCCTCGATCTGCGAGGTGATGATGGTGGCGTACCAGCCGAAGCGGCTGCCGCCTCCGCCGCCACCGCCATACGGGCTGCCGCCGGGCTTGCCGCCGAGATTGAACAGATCGCCGGGTCCGGTCGGCTTGGCGTCGAGCGACAGCGGACCGGGCGGCTCGTCGTTCTTGGCCTCCTTGGCCGGCTCGTCCTTCGGCTTGTCGACCGGCTTCTCTTCCTTGAACTCGGGCTCCGCCATCTTGGGCTGCTCGATCATCTTCTGCTCGGGCTGCGGCGGTGGCGGCGGAGGCGGAGGTGGCGGCGGCAGCGTCACATTGACGATGGTGAGATCGCGCACCTGGCGCGGCGGCGGCATATCGTCGTGGCCGAGGAAGAAATAGACGATGCCGCCAAGGAACAGCGCGATCACCGCCACAACAGCACCGTAACGCAGCAGCACACTGCGCTCGCCCTTCCGGGCGGCCGTGCTGTTGCGGGCGGGCGTCGGCGCCGCGGCAGGTGCGGGCGCCGCGGCTGCCTCGTGTTCATCGGCCGGCGGCGTTGCGCGCGCGGCCTGCGCGTTCTGGTCCCGCATCGGCGCGTTCATGGCGCGGCCTCCACCGAGGCGCGATCGCGCAACCTGTCATTGACGTACTGCGTGACGAAGCTCGCGAGCGCGCCGAAATCCGTGGTCTTCAGGATGACCTTGGTGTCGGGGCCTGCTTCGATCGCGGCGTGAAAGGTCTCGATCTCGCTCAAATAGTCCACATAGGCCGACGCATCGATCGAGAGGCGGGCCCACGGGCAGCGCGAGATCGTCAGCCACAATGGATCGTCGGCGGGCTCGCGGCCGGCGACGTACCGGCGCAACGCATCCGCGAGCTTGACCAGCAGCGCCTCGCCGTGAAGCGGAAATGCCACCACCTCGCCGCGCGGTTCCTCGCGCAAGTCCGCGGCGACCGGCGCCAGCGGGAGCCCTTCGCCGATACCGGCGCGGATCGACGCCTGCGACACCGGCTCGGCGCGCGTGACTTCCGCGGCACCGCAGCCGTGATCGCAACCTTGATCGGACGACCGCGTCATGCTGCTCAGCCACGACCGCAGCGTCCTGCGCTCGGTCAGTGGGAAGGGTGCTGGCTTGGTGATCATGGCGTCGCTTCCGGCCGGCTCACTTCACGAGCGGCTTGGTGGCAAGACCGACCTGGCTCAGGCCGATGCGGCTGAGCAGGTCGAACACATCCATCACGCTCTGATACTGCGCCTGCGCGTCGCCGCGCAGCACCACGGGAAATTCCGGCGTCAGCGCCTTCTGCTGCACCAGCCGCTGCTCGAGCTCGGGCAGCGTGACCGGGATCGTGTCGAGGAAGATCTTGCCGTCATTGGCGACCGTGATCGCCTTGGTGGTCTGGGTCGCAAGGCTTGGCGCTGCCGAGGCCTTCGGCAGATTGACCTTCTGCCCCTGCACGGTCGCGGTCGTCATGATGATGAAGATCACCAGCAGCACGTAGGCGAGGTCCAACATCGGCGTGATGTTGATGTCGTCATAGGGCTTGGAATCGGCCTGGATCTGCATCGCCGTTACTCCGCGGCGATGCGGTGTTCGATCGGGTCCGGCCGGTCGGCGGAATAGAATTCCGCCATCTTGGTCACGAACTCGTCGACGAAGACCTGAATGTCGTTGGTCAGGTCCTTGATCCGGGAGATCAGGTAGTTGTAGCCGAACAGCGCCGGGATCGCGACGCCGAGACCGGCGACGGTTGCCACCAGCGCCGCGGCGATGCCGGGTGCGATCGCGTTGACGTTGACGTCGCCGCTCGCCGCGATCGCCGCGAAGGTGATCATGACGCCGACCACGGTGCCGAGCAGGCCGAGGAACGGACCGCCGGAGATCGCGATGGTCAGCACCACCATCAGGCGGTTGAGCCGCTGCATCTCCTTGACGACGCCGCTATCGAGCGCCGCGCGGATCGCCGCGATCGAGACTGCCGACAGCACCGGAGCGCGCTGCGAGTTGCTGAAGCGATGACGGATTTCCGCGGCGCCGATGTGGTAGATGCGGTAGAGCGAGGACGAGCGCATCATCTTGGCGTCGGCTTCGGTGAGGCGTCCGCCCAGCGTCGAGACGTCGTCGGCGTCGCCGCGATCCAGCATGGTGAGATCGGCGGCGATCTCGCGGAAGCCCTTCATGAACTGGGCATTCGCCCTGGCCTGCTTGTTGAGATACGAGGCCTTGTCGATCATCACCACCCAGCTGATCGCGGCCATGATCAGAAGAATGCCGATCACCACCCAGCCGTCGAGCGTCACCGACTTCAGGATCACCGCGAAGTAGCCGGACAGCCAGCTTGCGGTCTCTTCATCGACGCTGAAGGCCATCAGCTTGGCCTGGTCCGGCCCCTGCCCGATCGCCATCACCTTGATGAGCCCGGCGGGCCGCGCGACCTTGCTGATCTGCAGCTCGTCGATGTCGCCGACAAAGCCGGCCATTGCGGCAGCCGGCGCCGGTGCCGGCGTTGCCGCCGCATCCGGCGTCGCCGCAGGCGCGGCGCCACCGTCCGCAGCCGACGCATCAGGGGGCACTGACGGTGTTGCTGCGGACGGGGCCGTCGCAGGCGCGATCGGAGAAGCGGAGGTCGACGAATCCCCTCCGATCAGGCCAACAGTATTGAGAGCCGGCAGGCTCGCGCTGAGCGCGGCGTAGGATGCGCCGTCGAGATAGAGCGTGACCTGGCCGTTTGCCGCAACCACGGCGACGTGATGCCAGCTGCCGGCCGCGACCGGCGCTCCGGCGGTCGAGCGCTGCACGGCGCCCGCCTTGGTGACTTCAACGAACGGGCTGCCATTGTCGACACCGATCACCAGCGCGTTGGCGCCATCACGCCGGCTGAACAGCGCAGCATTCGGCTGCAGCGCGGCCGGCTTGATCCAGGCCGACCAGGTCAGCGCGGCGCCATCAGGCGATGCGAGCGACGGCGAGGCCGGCACGGTCACCGGCGCGCGGCCGTCGAGCCGCAGCCCGGTTCCGATCAGCGAGCCATCCGCCGGCTGGCCGACGCTTTGCGCGTTGTTGGCCCAAACCGAGGAATCGATCGCCGGCGTGCCGCGCTCGTTGAAGTGATAGACCGTCAGGGTGTCCGGATCGTAGGTTCCCTTGGGGTCGCTGGTCGCGAGCGCTTTCTTGTTGCCGTAATAGAGCCAGATATCGGTCCGCGCGCCCGGTGCGATGTTCGGCACCGCAACCCAGACCAAGCCTTCGCCGAGCAGCGAGTCGAACTTCTCGATGTGATGCTTCAGCGGCGTCTTGTCGTCACCGGCGACGAATCGCAGATCGCTGCCGTCGTCCTTCGCCGCGCTGAAGCGGAAATTGCCGACATGCAGCCGCACCAGCACCGGCGTCGCCCCGATCGGATCGGTGACGTTGGCGCCCGACGCGCTGACGTCGACCGTGATCTTCTTGCGCAGCGACCATTCGTCGTTCCACCAGGCATTTGCCGGTGCGAGCGTCGTCAGCAGGGCGACGAGCCCGAACAACAATGCCGTCGCGACGTTCGCAATACCTCGGCGCAGCGCCGGCCGGCGCGTGCGTCGCTCGAGAGTAAGATCCATCCCCATCAGAATTCACCCCAGATTCGGAAGTTCACGCGCGGACTATTGGCGTGCGTGTATGCTTGAGTAACGCCCGGCACCGAAAACGCGACCATGCCGTTGAAATATTCGAGCGTCTTGAATCGCGTGCCGACGCCGTAGCTCCATGCGACGAATGACGACTCCTGCCCCGGAAGCGGCTGCTGAATCGACGCGTACCCGCCGTCCATGAACGTGAAGAAGCGCCAATCGTTGAAGGTGACGAAGCGCGGCTTGCCGTCGCCGGTTTCGCTCTTGAGCTCGCCTTGCAGCATGCTGCCGACATTGGGCGTGCGCAGCTCGAAATTGGCGACCGCACCGTTGTCGCCGAGCACCTCAGACTCGAGGTAGCCGCGAACGGTATCGAGACCGCCGAGGCTGAACTGCTCGCTCGAGACCAGCGGACCGTCGGCGATCTGCCCCTGCACCTTGCCGTAGAGCTGGAAACCTTCCGGCAGCTCCTGGGTATGCGAGACGTCGAGGTTGAGGTGGGTGAAGCTCGGCGAAGCCTTGAAGCGTTTCGCGTCGAACTCGTCCCACGGGCTGCTCAGCGTCCGGATGTTGTAGGTGACGCCGGCATTGAACTGCGTCGTGAACTTCTCTTCCTGGAACGTCGCGCCATAGCTCGCGACGACAGGATAATAAGTGACCGGCGACGAGAAGCCGTCGGTGCCGAGCTTCACGGTCTGGTCGAAATGCTTGTAGTCGACGCCGACCGACAGCGTGTGGAACAGGCCTTCGCGCGTCGGCAGGGTGATCACGGCTCGCTCGCCGATGATCATGCCCGGACCGACCACGTTGGTGCCGCCGATGGTCGCGACATTGCTGTTCGACTTGACGCCGTAGAACAGCAGATTGAGCCAATCGGCGTTCGGGATCCGCGCCATGTAGGAGCCGGAGAACACCTCGGCATCGCTCGGACGTTCCGGCGCAACCTGATAGGTGAAGCTCAAGGAATGACCGAGCTGCCACAGATTGTCATAGTGCACGGTGGCGGAGACGCGGCTCGCCGTGGTCGACGGCGATTGCCGATTGTTGGCTTCGAGGCTGGCGTGGAACGGCGCCTTGTCCTCGACGTTGAGGTCGACGTCGACGGTGCCCGGCGCCACGCCGGCACGCAGCGCCGGGGTGACGCGGCGATCCGGCCACTGGTTGAGCGACACGATGTCCTTGGTGACATCGGTGAAATTCGGAACGCTGCCTTCCTTCAGCGAAGGCGCACTGTCCTTGATCCGGTCGAGATCGAAATAGCGCGAGTTCTTCACCCGCAGCCGCCCGACCTTCAGTTCGGTCACCTTGAGGGTGACCACGCCGCCGGTGACGTTCTGCTGCGGGACCGCGACGCTGACTGTCTGGAAACCCTTGTCGTGATACGCCTTCTCCAGCGCGGCCCGCGCCTTCTCGACGTCTTCCGAAGTCTTGCCCGGACCGAGGAACGGGTAGATCGCCTCCTCGATCTCGACCTGCGGCAGCTTTTCGGCGCCCTGTACGGCAAAGTCGTCGATGTCGAAGCGCTGCAGCGGCGCCGGCGGCTTTTGCGCCGGCGCATTCGCCTGGGCCGGCCGCTTGCCCGCTGCCGGCGCGGCGGCAGCAGAATCCTTCGCTGCTTCCTTCGCCGCATGCGCCGGAGCGACGGCTGTTACGGAGCCAGCCACGGTGAGTGCCGCAGCCGACACAAGCAACCCGACCCGACATCGCGGACGATGCCCAGAAACCCAATGATGTCTTCGACTACGCACAGACGTCCCACTTAGTTCGCGCAGACGCGCGCCATCGCGACTGGAAGGCCGCGATGACGACGCCTTACTCAGAAGACGTCTGGGCGAACGCAAACCCGCAAAAGAATCTGCGGCGTCGCGGAATAAATTTTTGGTTTGTTAGGAAGTCGAGCGGCGCTGCGTCGATTCGTTCGACTTTAGTCAGCTCATCAGCACCACACCGCCAGGCAGCGATGTGATCCGCGCGCCGAACAGCTGCTCGACCTGCGCGACGAAATTGTCGAGCTTGTCGACCTGGAATGTGCCGTTGACGAGCCGGCGCTTCAGTTCCGCGTTGGTGATGATGATCTTTCCGGCCCGGTACCGGTTCACCTCGTCGACGACGCTCGCCAGCGGCCGGTCGCGGAAGATCAACAATCCGGTCTGCCAGGCCGCGACCTGCTTGGCGTCGACCGGAAGCGATGCCTGCAAACCCGCGCGCGAGTAGCTGACCTGTTCGGCCTTGCGGAGCTGCACGGAGTGGCCGTCTTGCTCGACGGTGACGATGCCGTCGAGGCACGTCACCGAAACGACGCCATCGAGGCAGCGCGCGTTGAAATCGGCCTGCAGCGCACTGATACGTCCGTCCCGCGCCAGCATCACCAGCGGCGTCGACGACGACCTTCGCGCGACCACCGAGGCCTCGCCCGAAATCAGTTCGACCCGCGTCTCGTTCGGCGCGGGCCGTAGCGCCAGGCTGGTCTGGGTGTTCAATTCAACCGAAATGTCGGGCGCCAGCATCACCTTGCGCTGTTCGCCCTTTCCGGTCCGGTAGTCAGCCGAGAGCTCGTCGATCGACGGCCACATGTCGAGTGGCGGACGGATCATCATGTAGCCGGCCGCAGCCGCAATCGCGCCACCGAGCACGATGCGGCGCGTCAACAGGCGCGACGACCGGGGCGGCAACGCCACGACCGAAGCGGTTGCGGCCTGTTCTTCGGCAAGCTCCTTCGCCGCGACGCCGGCGCTGCGAAACAGCCGGGCCGCCCTCCTGAACGCATCCTCGTGGTCAGGACTTTGCGCGCGCCAGCGTTGCAAAGCATCGACGTCGGCGCGTGTCGGCGCACCGGCTTTCAGCCGAACAACCCAGTCAAGCGCCTCATCCAGCAACGGATCGGGCCCGGAAGTGCGGGTCGGCTCGGTCACGACGGATCGCTCATCACCCTGCTCGCCAAACCTCAACCTCCACGCGTCGAGCACATAGCGAAGGTCGCTATATAGACGATTCCGACGGCAGCAGGGCACCGCAATCGGCTGTTGCGCACAACGCAGGCAGAAACATCCGGCAATCGCAGCTCGCGCAGCATCGCGCACGACATGGCAGCGCGGCGACTGCCTGCCGGACCGATCGGGTCTGAACCTGTTTTCAAGCGGCTCAACACTTCCAGCGAACCTTTCCCAGGCACCCAAACGGTCCTTATGCGATCGCTCTCTACTCTATAGACGACGGAAAGCCTGCTATCCCGCAGAACAGAGGTCGAAAATCCTGCAGCTTGTGACCCCTGACTTCTGGTCAAGCGATTGCAGGCGTTGGAAATAGTTCCGCGCAATAAATTTCGACGGCGCGTTGCGCGTTGACTGCGCGCGTCACGGCCGCGGCGAATTCGATCACGAACGGGGACGAGGACCGCCGAGACGACGGATCAAAGTATAGTCGAGGCAATGGGCGCAGTGGCTCAAGGCCAGCTTCAAATCGCTTTCCACCGTTCGCACGCTGACGCCGAGACGGGTCGCCACATCGTGCGGCGTCCGTCCCTCGATCGTAATACTATAAAGTACATCGCGCGGCCGCTCCGGCAATTCGGCCAACGCCCGCTTGAAGGCATCAATATCGGATCGCGCCTCGACGATTCTCGCCGGGCCTGGTCCGTCGTCACTCACATCAAGCAATGAATCGATTTCGGCCGCGCTGACGCGGAGATTCTGCGCCTTCTGGCGATCCCGCGCGATGTTGATCGCGATGCGGAATATATAGTCGGCGGGGCTGCGGATCGGCACTGCGTCCGTGACCCGCTCCAGCCGCAGGAATGTCTCGTGCAGGGCCTCGTACGCGAAGTCCGACGATCCCAGACGGCGGGTCAATTTCTTGACGAGCCCGTCGTAATTGTCTGCCAGCTGGCCCCGCAGCCGCACTCGATTGATTTCAGCCACGTTTCGCGGCCTCCCAGACACCAGCCTGATATCCAGATTGCATTGTTCTTGAAGCTGCCAATCTCGTAACGGCCTGGCACAACACATTTATGACGGCAACAAGTCGACACCGAACGACACGCAAGCTGGTGCACCGCGGTCACATCCAAACAATGAACCGGCGCAGCAGGCCGACGGTGCCGCGATCGGATCAGGCCGGGTCGAACACCAGGGTGATCTGGATATTGAGCCGGTCGGGCAGCGCCGACGGGATCGACGGCAGCGGCTGCGCCCGCCGGATCGCGTCGACGGCCGCCTTGTCGAGCACGGCCTGTCCAGAACTGGTCTTGACCCAGACTTCAAGCAGCGTGCCGTTCCGCTGCATGGAGAACAGCGTCTCGACCGCCCCGTGCAGCCGCCCGAGCCGCGCCGCATTCGGATAGCGCTGGTAGCGCGCGACATGACGAAGCAGCGTCTGCTGAAACTTCACCGCGACACTGTTGGGCGGCGCATCGGCAGGCGACGGCGTCGGACGCAGGCTCGGCACGGCCGGCTCCGCCGGCATCGGCTCCCGCGCCGGGGCCGCGGTCAGATTGTCGATCGGCGGATCCGAGCTCTCCAGCGACACCTCGGTCCGGCTCGCGAGCGTCGCGGTTTGCGGCTGCGACACCGGAGCAACCGGGATCGGCGCGGGCGATGGGCTCGGCAGCAGCCGAACCTGGACGATCGAGCTCTGCTCCCGGCTTGCCGGCCCAGCCGGCGGTTGCAGCCGGATCCAGTAGATTCCTCCGACGAACAGCAGCGTCGCGATGGCCGGCACCAGCAGCAGGCGCAGGATCTCACCCGAAGTCCACGCGTTCGGATCCTCGGGATGGAACAGCAGCGTCATCGGCCTCATGCCGCGCGCGCCGCCGGGTCCGCTGGTGTCGTTGGCGCTCATTGGAACGATTTCACCCGGATCGCGATCCGCACCGGCTGCGAGGCGTTCGCGGGGGTCGTTCGGCTGACGGTCAGTCCTTGCAGCGCCGCGGTCACGGCTGCATCGCGGTTCTGATCGCCGGTCGAGCGCAACAGCTGGGTTCGCTGGATCGTGCGCGAGGGATCGATCCACAGATCGACAACGAGCTGATAGCTGCCGCCGCGCGACCCGATATTCTTCTGCAACGCCTTTTGAATGTCGAACTGCAGGCTCTCGCTGTAGTCGCGCAGCGCGCCGGCGTCGTTGCCGTCGCTGCTCGCCCGCACCTGCAGCGTGCCGAGCGACAGATCCGCGGTCGCAAGCGGGCTCGCCGGCGGATGGTCGGTGCGCACGCTGCGCGACGCGAGGGTGATGGCATCCGGACGAATATACTGGACCTTCAGGTCGGTTCCCGTCAGCAGCAGGTTCAGTGCATCCTCCGGCGTGAGGCTGCCTTCGACCGACGTCGACTTCCGGCCGGTTGCAGAATTGCTCTCATAGAGCACCTGCACGCCGGTTCGCTCGCCATAGGCCTGGAGCGCGCCGGCAAGCTGCTGGGCTGGGATGTTGAACTCGATCGGCGCCGATGCGGCAACCGTCACGTGCTGCTGCGCGGCAACCGCGCAGATGCTGCCGATCAGCAGCGCGGCACAAATCCCGAACAGATACCGCGGCGTTGCGGAGGCCCCCGGAGCGTTGGCGCTGATCGAAGCGCCCGCGCGTGCACCATATGATCCAACTGCCGTCATAACCTTGCTTCGGCCCAAAGTGACCGCGGGTGAAATTCGGCCAGCATGTCTGTGCGGGTTAGGCTTCCGGCCAGCGAACCTGCGTTCTTTATATCTGGAATGTGACGGCCGTCTAACCGGCAATCCGGCCGGCAGGCTGCCGGAAATTTGTGCTGACCTTTCAGCGTGAAAAGTTCCCGAGCATCGCAGCAGCGGCGCCGAGCTCGGGGCGAGCGGTGCGGCGCGACAAAAAAACGAGCGAGCGCTCTCTCAGAAAATTTGCTCATCCCCCTTTTCCGAACGCCGGTTCGTGGGCTAGGAATTAGGCAAGGGCGTAAAAGCCCAGCCTGGACCGGCAACAAAATGAAATGGTCCGGGAACATAGCCAGGGAGGCAACGTGGGTCTCGCGCGTCAGCGGCCGGGGACGAATGCGTTCGCTATGGACGTGCTTTGCGCACGCATCCTCGAACGGCATCGGGATTCCGTTCGAGTCCAGAAACCGCATCTCGCCGTTCCGAACCTCACGCGCATCATCGGCGCCACGCTGACGCTTTCCAACAAGCACGGCTTTCACGCCACCACGCTGCGCCAGCTCGCGGAAGCCTCCGGCCTCAGCATGGGCGGCCTCTACACCTATTTCGACAGCAAGCCGACGCTGCTGTCGATGATCCTCGGCGAGGTCGCCGAGACGGTGGCGGAGGTCCTCAACCAACCGCCCGCCGACGTCAAGCAGGATGCGCGCAAGCATCTGCACTGGATCATCGCCACCCATGTCCGCATGAGCGAGGCGATGCAGCCCTGGTTCGTGTTCTGCTTCATGGAAGCGAAGTCGTTTCCGCCCGCGGAGCGCCAGCGTGCCATCGAGATGGAGGTGATGACCGAGAAGATCATCGCCGGCGTCCTCAAGCAGGGCGTCGCCAGCGGCGCGTTCGCGATCGATCAGGTCACGCTGACCGCCTCGCTGATCAAGCCGCTGCTGCAGGACTGGTACGTCAAGCGCGCGAAATACCGCCGGCGCGGCACCTCGATCGAAACCTACATCAACGCCGTCAGCACGTTCGCCGACGCCGCGGTCGCCGGCAAGACGCGGCCCGGCCGCATCGCGACCGGCTCGCGCAGCAAATCCAGGCAGACGGCGCACCCATAGCCCTAGGGAAGGACGAGGCAATGAAGCGATTGCGATTCAATCAACAGGAGATCGTCTTCGCCGTCTTTGCCGTGCTGTTCCTGGCGTTCTCGATTTTCCTGCGCGGCTTCCTCACGCCCGAGAACATGCTGACGCTGCTGCAGAACGTCGCGGTGCTCGGCATCCTCGGGCTCGCCATGGCGATCGTCGTGATCGGCCGCGGCATCGACATCTCGCTGATCGCAGCCCTCGCGGTCCCTCCGGGGCTGGTGCTGCAGATGGTGCAGAACGGCCACTCGCTGCCGGCCTCGCTGCTGACCGCCGTGCTGCTCACGATCGCCTTCGGTCTGGTCAATGGCTGGCTGATTGCCTATGCCGAGGTCCCTTCGCTGTTTGCGACACTGGCAACCGGCCTGCTGCTCGCCGGCCTCGGGCAGGCCGCGCTGTTTCAGCTCGACGTCGTGCAGTGGAGTGACGGCATGAAGGGCTTCGAGCGGCTCGGACAGGGCACCATCCTCGGCATCCCGACCTCGATCGTGATGTTCGCGATCGCCTGCGTGGTGGTCGCCTTCCTACTGCGCCAGACGCGCTGGGGCGCCTATATCTACGCGATCGGCGACAATCCCTACGCGGCTCGCGTCACCGGCATCCCGTCACGCCCGATCATCGTGCTGCAATATGTCGTCGCGGCGCTGATCGGCTGCTTTGCGGGCCTGGTGATGGCAGCGTCCGTCAACTCGATGCCGACCCGCGTCTTCAATTCGACCCTGATCTACGACGTCATCCTCGTCGTGGTGCTCGGCGGCATCGGCCTGTCGGGCGGCCGCGGCGGCGTGCTCAACGTCATCATCGGCACGCTGCTGATCGGCACCATGCTGAACGGCATGACCATCATGGACATCTCCTACGCCGGACAAAACCTCGTCAAGGGTGTCGTCCTGCTGCTCGCCGTCATCACGGATTCATTCCTGAATCCGCGCAACGAAGAAACGGCACAGCAGGGCGACATCTGAACCAAGTCCAAGAACGATCAATCACGACCAAGGAGGAAGCAATGAAATACGCTGTCAGGACTGCAAAGGTGATCGCCGCAGCGCTCGGCCTCGCGGCCATCGCCGCACCGGCTCTGGCCCAGCAGGGCCTGGACGAGCCGTTCCAGAAGCCGTTCAAGGAGTCGCTCGCCGGCAAGACGGTGGCCTACGTTCCGGTCGCCATGAACTTCGACCTCACCGAAGGCTGGTACGCCGGCATGAAGAAGGAGCTCGAGCCGTTCGGCGTCAAGTTCGAGATCCGCGATCCCAACTGGAACACCAATGCCGGCGCGCAGGCGGTGACCTCGCTGATCTCGGAGAAGCCGGCCGTGATGGTGATCCACAATCCGGACGTGCAGACCTACGCCAAGCTGCTGCAACGCGCCGAGAACGAAGGCATCTACGTGATCCAGATCAACATGGGATCAGCCTATCGCTCTTCGGCCTTCGTCGGCGCCAACTGGATCGAGATCGGCGAGAAGGACACCGAAGCCGTGGTCAAGGCCTGCCAGGGCAAGTCGAACAAGATCGCCGTCGTGCAGGGCGCGCTCTCGGCGGCCGCCAGCGCCTACACGCTCAAGGGCGTCGAGAACGTGCTCGCCAAGCATCCGGAGATCAAGGTGGTCTCGAGCCAGGCCGCCGACTGGGATGCCGCGAAAGCCAAGGCGATTACCCAGACGGTGCTGAAGCAGAATCCTGATCTCTGCGGCATCGTCGGCTTCTGGGACGGCATGGATATCGGCACCGCGGCCGCAGTGAAGGAAGCCGGCCTGACCGGCAAGGTGTTCGTCGCCACCTCCGGCGGCGGCGAGCGCAAGGGCGCCTGCGAACTCGTCAAGTCCGGCGCCTTCGACCTCAACTTGAGCTACGACGTGCCGACCCAGGCCGCACAGATGGCCGGCACCATCAAATGGCTGCTGTCGTCGGGCGCCAAGGCCGGCTCGATCAAGGGTTCGGAGTACACCACGCTGATTCCGATCACCAAGGAGAATGCGGACAGCCAGACCGCGTGCTGGAATCTCAGTGACCTGAAGAAATAACCCGGCCACTCCGCTTGACGTCCCGGGCGCCCCCCGGGACGTCAATCTCAGAAAATCGAAGCCTTGCTGGAATGCCGATGCGCGACACCTTGACGAGCCTGCGTTACCGCTACTGGCCGGATCATCTCCTCGGCGAGATCCTGTCCAAGCGTTGGACCGAGACCGCAATTCCGGTGATCCTGCTCCTGATCGTCGGCTTCGCGCTCAGCCGCTCCATCGATCATTTCCTGTCGCCGTCGAGCCTTGCCGATACCGCACGGCAGGCCGGCGAGATCGGCTTCATCGGGCTCGGCATGGCGTTGGTCGTCATCGTCGGCGGCATCGATCTGTCGGTCGGCTCGATCTTCGCGCTGACGGATTTCTGCGCGCTCTATCTGCTCGACGTGCTGAACTGGCCGGTGCCGGCGGTTGTCGTGGCCACCCTTGCCTGCGGCGCGCTGCTCGGCGCCGTCAACGGCGTTCTGATCGGATACTTGCGGCTACGCGCCTTCATCACCACGCTGATCACCCTGATCATCTACCGCTCGGCGTTCGATCTGTTGATCCAGCGCTACTCCAACTCGATCGCCGCGGCGTTTCCCGACATCCCGTCCTGGAATTTCATCGGCGGCGGCGACGTGTTCGGCATTCCGAGCGTCGCCTTGGTCTATATCGCGATCGCGATCTTCGGCCATATCTTCATGACCCGGCTGCGCCCGGGCTGGCACATCACCGCGATCGGCGGCTCGCGCCGCTCGGCCTATAATTCCGGCATTCCGGTTCGCCGTACCATCGCGCTGTGCTATGTCGCCAGCGGTGCGCTGACCAGCATCGCCGCGCTGTTCTTTGCCGCGCGCCTCGGCACCGTCGGCGGCGACATCGGTGTCGGCCTCGAGGTGATCGTGCTGACCGCGACCGTGCTCGGCGGCATCACGCTCGGCGGCGGCAAGGGCTCGGTCGCCAAATCGCTGGTCGGCGTGCTGATCGTGCTTCTCATCACCAACGGCCTGACCACGCTGAACGCGCGCGGCGGCATCAACCGGATGGCGCTCGCGGGCATCCTGCTCGTGGCCGCCATGGTCGACATCCGCTGGCAGAAGAACCGCACCCGCATCATCAGCAAGGTCTATGTCGCGCCGACCTATCACGCGTTGCCGCCGCCGCCGGCCACCGAGATCGGCCGGGGCGGCCCGTTCGAGCAGAACGACAAGCTGCGCGACGTCGAACTGATCGGGCTCGGCCGCATCGAGGCGCCGGAGGACGTGATCCTCGATCGCCACAACAATCTCTACGCCGGCTCGCGCCATGGCGACATCATGCGCTTCTTCGCCCCCGACTATCAGCGGATGGAGGTGTTCGCCCATATCGGCGGCCAGCCGCTTGGCATGGCCTTCGACCGCCAGGACAATCTCTATGTCTGCATCGGCGGCATGGGCCTCTACCGCATCAAGCCCGATGGCACCGTCGAGAAGGCGACCGACGAGACCAACCGCAGCATGCATTCGGTGAACGACGACAGCCGACTGCGGCTGGCCGACGACCTCGACATCACCGACGACGGCCTGATCTTCTTCTCGGAAGCAACCGTCCGGTACGAGATGGATGAATGGCCGATCGACGGCCTCGAGGCGCGCGGCAACGGCCGCATCATCTGCTACGACACCAAGACCGGTGCCACGCATACCGCGCTGCGCGGCCTCAAATTCCCCAACGGCATCTGCGTCGCCAGCGACGGCCGATCGATCCTGTTCGCCGAAACCTTCGGCTGCTCGATCAAGCGGCTGTGGTTCGCGGGGCCGAAGAAGGGCCAGGTCGAGGTGGTGATGGACAATCTGCCGGGCTATCCCGACAACATCAATCTCGCCTCCGACGGCAATTACTGGCTGGCGCTGGTCGGCATGCGCAGCCCCTCGCTCGACCTTGCCTGGAAGATGCCGGGCTTCCGCCGCCGCATGGCCAAGCGCGTGCCGGTCGACGAATGGCTATTCCCGAACATCAACACCGGCTGCGTCGTCAAGTTCAACGAGCAGGGCAAGATCCTCGAATCGTTCTGGGACCTGCGCGGCGAGAACCATCCGATGATCACCTCGATGCGCGAGCATCGCGGCTATCTTTATCTCGGCGGCATCATGAACAACCGGATCGGCCGCTACAAGCTGGAGAACGCCGACCCGAACTTCGTGCAGTACGACAAGCGCTGGGGGAAGGCGTCGTGATCGCGGCCGTCAGGGAATTCGCCAACCGCTTTCTCGGCCGTGGCGAGGCCACCATCACCGTGCCGTCGTTCGACGGCGCGCTCAAGCCAAATCAAAAGCTTGAAGCCGCGACCACCTTGCTGGAATGCGAGGCGCCCGAGGACCTCGCAACCGACGGCCGCAACCTTTATGTCGCCGACGGCCGGCGCCTGCTGCGGCTCGACGGCAGCACAGCTGTCGAGCTGCGCAGCTTCGAGCAGCCGATCTCGGCGCTCTGCGCGCTTGCCGACGGCGGCATCGCGGTCGCGCTTGGCGGCCGCGAGGTGCGCCTCTACGCCAATCCCGTCTCCGGCGAGCCGAGCGTGACATTCAGCGACGCTGCCTTCAATGCGATCAACGCGCTGGCGTCGGCGGGTGACGGGACCTTGATCGCCACCGACGGCTCGGCGACCTGCGGCGTCGACGATTGGGCGCGCGACCTGATGGAGCTGAATCGAAGCGGCCGTGTGTTCCGGCTCGATCCCAAGACCCGATCGGTGAAGCCGCTGGCCGCAAAGCTCGGCTACGCCTTCGGCGCCTGCGCGCGCGGCGATGGCGTGCTGGTCAGCGAGAGCTGGCGGCATCGTCTCGTCCTCGTCACGGATGGCAAGGCGCCGCAGATCGTGCTGGGCCACCTGCCGGTCTATCCGTCGCGGCTGTCGAAGGCCGCGGGCGGCGGCTATTGGCTCACCGCGTTCACCGCCCGCACCCAGTTGATCGAATTCGTGCTGCGCGAGCCGGCGTACCGGCGCCGCATGATGGCCGAGATCGACCCGGCCTATTGGGTGGCGCCGCGGCTGCGCTCGGGCTTCTCGTTCAAGGAGCCGATGCAGGGCGCGCACATCAAGACGATGGGCGTCATCAAGCCATGGGCGCCGCCGCGCTCCTACGGCCTCGTGATCCGGCTCGGCGAAGACGGCAAGCCGCTCTATTCGCTGCACAGCCGGGTCGACGGCATCAACCACGGCGTCGTCGCGGCGCTCGAGCTCGGCGGCGACCTCGTGCTGATCGCCAAGGGACCGGGCCGCGTGCTGAAACTGGCCCTCGCAGGGCTTGCCGAGGAGGTCGGCTCATGAGCGACACCGTGCTGTCCCTGCGCAAGGCCACCAAGCTCTACGCCGGCGTGCCCGCCATCGAAGGCGTCGACTTCGACCTTCGCCGCGGCGAGATCCACGCGCTGGTCGGCGAGAACGGCGCCGGCAAATCGACGCTGACCAAGGTGATGGCCGGCGTCGTGACATTGACCTCGGGCAGCATGACGGTCGACGGCTCCGACGTCGCGCCGCGCACGCCGCTCGAGGCGCGCAATCTCGGCATCGCCATGGTGTTCCAGGAGAACAGCCTGGTGCCGACCATGACGGTCGCGCAGAATCTGTTTCTCGGGCAGGAGAAATTCTACAACCGGCTGCGCGGCATCTACATCGCCGCCCAGCAATTCCTGCAATCACTCAATTTCGACGTGACACCGACCGCGACCGTGAGCGGGCTCGGCGCCGCCAAGAAGCAGATGGTGGAAATCGCCCGCGCCGTCCTGCACAAGGCCAAGGTCATCATTTTCGACGAGCCGACCGCATCGCTGACACCGGAGGAGAAGAAGTACTTCTTCGACCTGGTCCGCGACCTCAAGAAGCGCGGCGTCTCGATCGTCTTCATCTCACACGCGCTGGAAGAGGCCCTGCTGCTCGCGGACCGGATCACCGTGCTGCGCGACGGCAAGCACGTCATCACCGATGACGCGGCGAAATTCGACCGCGCCGCGATCGTGCAGGCGATGGTGGGCCGCGACCTCTCGAACACGCTGTACGGCGCGCGGAAGGCCAGCGTCCGGCCGGCCGGCGCCCGCGTGCTCACGGTGCAGAATCTGAAGATGGCGCCGATGGTGAAGAACAATTCGCTGTCGGTGTTTGCCGGCCAGATCACCGGAGTGTTCGGCCTGGTCGGCGCGGGCCGCACCGAGACCTTCAAGATCGTATCCGGCGTCTTGAAGCGCGACTTCTTCCACGGCGGCGAGATCCTGCTGCATGACAAGCCGGTGCGCTACCGGGTTCCGGCGCCGGCCGTCAAGGCCGGCATCGCCTATGTGACCGAGGATCGCAAGGTCGAGGGCTTCTTCGAGACCGCCTCGATTGCCCGCAACATCTATCTCGGCCTGCTGTCGAAGTTTCCCGGCGGGCGGATGATGCTGTCGCGGCGCGAGACCAACACAGTGGGCAAGAGCTGGATCCAGCGGCTCAAGGTCCGCGCCATCGGCGACGAGGCCAAGGTGGTCGAGCTGTCAGGCGGCAACCAGCAGAAGGTGGTGATCGCGAAATCCCTGGTGCAGGAGCCCGAGCTGATCATCTTCGACGAGCCGACACGCGGCGTCGACGTCGGCGCCATCGTCGAGATCCACGAGCTGATCAACCAGCTCGCCGACGAGGGCAAGGCGGTGGTGGTGATCTCGTCCTATTTGCCCGAGATCATGGCGCTCTCCGACCGCATCCTGGTCTCGCGCCAGGGCAAGGTGGTCGAGGAATTCTCCGCGCTCGAAGCCACCGAGGAGAAGATCATGTACGCGGCGATCCATTGATCATCGGGCGCTCCACCGGCCGGTAGACCAGCCAGGACGCTACGCGAAACGCGTCATCGGCGTCACCGCGAGCCCGATGTCGTGCACGCTATTGCTTTGGACCAACGGTCCCGGTCGCCTTCAATCTCGCCGACCTCACCCAACCCGAGACGTCGTTGCTCGTGCCTGGATGGAAGTACGTCACCGACGACCAGCCATCACTGGTCTGCGCATAGGCGACGAGCTCGTCATTTGGAATCACGAACACCCCGCTGATCGGACAGTGAAGATTCGGCGCGGAGTAGAATTGCAGCCGTCCCTTGCCCGTCACCACATTGGCGAGCGGCGGCGACAGTATCGGGACGCGGCTGGTGCCCGACCGCGGCTCCTTGCAGCTCGACGGCGTTTGCGCGTGCACGGTTGCATCCAGGGCCCCCAGCATCAGGGCGCCGGCGGCAATGCAGGCGAGAGCAAACCTGTCCGACATCATTCATTCTCCCGATCGCGCTACGCGATCACACGTCATTTCAGAGTTTGTCGCCGGACAGGACGGGCAGGTTCTGCGCGCTCAAACGAAAGTTTGCGCGCCCGCAGCCCGGAGCGCTCGCGCCGCACATCGATCGCGCCGTCGAGAAGCTGCTGCTTGAGCGAACCGATGGTCGGCGCGACGCGCCGTTCCGCTTCATCGTGCCTGCAGCAAGAAGCGCTCGGCAGGACGAGCGCTTCGCAGGTTCCGGCGACGAAATGCGTGTCCGGTTCAGTTTCCGGCGATGATGACGAGGTTGTTCAAGACCGGCGTCGAGCAGAAGGCGACGACGAGAGCGATGTTGTAGACATTGTTGCTGCGCCAAAGCAGCCACGTCAGGACGAACGTGAGACCGAGCTTGGGGACCAGCCACCATACGCCGAACCATGTCTGCGCCATGTGCATGAACGGGTTCAACTCGCCCAGCCCGAGATTCAGGATCACATTCGTCGACTCGAGATCGGCGTATCCGAGAAGCAAGGCGACGAACAGCAAGAGACCCTTAACCCAGTTCATTCTTAGACTCCCCACGCCGAAGATGCCGGATCGGCCAGATTATGCTGTTGATGATGTCCGCCCGCTCAGGAGGCACAAGTCCTGTTGCCGGATACTCGTCCGGCTTCGGCACCCACGCCGTGCCGAACAGAATGTCCAGGAGCGGGAAGAAGGCGGCAAAGTTCTTGTCGCGGTGCTCGATCTGGACCGAATGATGGATCCGATGCCATTGCGGATTGTTGATCCACGTCACGAAACGGCCGAGCGGGATGCGGACGTTGAGATGCGCGCAAGCATCGGGCACGAAGAAGATGAATGCCGCAGCGATCGCCATGTCCGGCGGGATCCGAAACAGGATCGCCATGATCGGAAGAAAGGCGTCGGACAGCACCCTTTCCAACCAGAAATGCCGGCCGCCGGTGATGAACGTAATGCCGTTCGCACTGTGGTGGAACGAGTGCATGGCCCAAAGAAAGGGGATCGCATGCTGGAGCCGGTGGAATGTGTATTTGTAGAGATCGAGCGCCACCACGACGATCGCGAACGAGACGTACCACCAGTAACCTTCGGTCGGCAGCTTGATCCAGCCAAATCCGGCATAGCTTGCAATCGCGCCCGCGCTGATCGCAGCAAGCGGGGCGAACAGGTGCTCCAACCCGACGCTCACGATGACCGCCAGCCAATCAGCACGAAACTCGTCGCTGGAAACGGGCGCAATGGGCCACGTCTTCTCCAGGATACGGCTGCCGTAGACGATCCCCAGAAGGACCGCCGCGCAAAAGACGGCGTTTGAAATCTCACTCGACATGAGAAACGACCCGCCGGTTCAAAGGCCGGACAAAATGAACAAAACATTCTGCCGCCTATAGACTGAAAAAGCTTATTTTTTCTCAACGCCCCGACGGACGCAAGCGGGGTTTTACGGGCGTTCCCTCGTCTTCGAGCCGATTTTGGCCGGATACTGGCCCGCGCGGCACATTTTCGTGGCCGCCCCTTGATCCAAGGTGGTGCGAGCCGACGGGTCCGAGCCTCTGCCCCCCGCTTCGCAAAAGCAGACGCGCTCCGAGTTAACGCGACGATGGCACCGGGGATTGCGTGTCCGCCTTCCAATGCGCCACAGCCGTGTCGAGCCGCGTGCGATTATCGACCGAAAGCATCGTGCAAATCTTCTCGTACAAATCCCGAAGGACAGGAAGTTTGTCATCTGAACTTTTATAGGTACGAAGCGCAAGCGATGCCCAGATATAAGCCTGCTCCAGATTTCGCGGCGTCACCGTGCCGTCGAAGAGCAACGCGGCTTGCGTATGCATTGCATTTGGCTGCCCTCGGTTGGCCGCCGCCGCCAACCAGCTGAGACCCTTCGTGATGTCCCGCTCGACCCCACGGCCGAACACGTAACACATGCCGGTGCCATTCATCCCGGCGATGTCGCCCTGCTCCGCGCCTGCCAGGAACCAGCGAAACGCCGTTGGAAGATCGACGGCTCCTCCTTTGCTCGTCGTCAGCAGCGCGGCAAGGTTCACCTGGGCGAAAGCGAGGCCTTGGACCGCACCAATCTCGTAAAGGCGACGAGCCTCGGCAAGATCCTGCGGTATACCCGTTCCGTTTTCGCACAGTTTGCCAAGATACGCCGCGGCCCGCACATGCCCCTGGGCCAAGGCTTTGCGATACCAGGATGCAGCGACGGCGTGATCTTGCGGGACGCCGCGGCCTAGATGATAGCAACGGCCGAGATGGAACTGGCCCTCCGCATCGCCTTGGTCGGCCGCCGCGCGCAGCCAATGTACAGCCAGGCGGTCATCGCGCGGCGCCGACTTGCCGTTCCAGTAGATCATTCCGAGCTGGCGCTGCGCGTACATATGTCCCAATTTGGCTGCGATCTCGTACAAGCGCAGCGCCTCTACGTGATCTTGTGCAACGCCTCGGCCGGTCCGATAGAGAAGAGCAAGATCGAAGGTCGCCGCCGGGTGTTGTTGCTCGACAGCCAACCGAATCCATTTCAGAGCCTCCGCGCCATCAAGCTCCGCGCCAACACCGTTGCGATAGGAAACTGCTAGATCGTATTGAGCATTTGCCAAGCCCTGCTCAGCAGCGGCCTTCAACCATCGCACCGACTGCGCTAAGTCCCTTGGCACTTGTTCGCCGGCCTTATAAAGCCTGGCCAAGCTCAATTGAGCGCTGGCGTCGCCGGCCTCCGCTCGCCTCAACAGAATGGGCAACCAGAGCCGTTCTTCCAGCTTCGCCAGAGGGCTCCGGTGGTTCGATAGGAATCGGCTACGCGGCTGATTGATCCGGTCGTGCAACCCGGTCCGGTCGACGATCTGCAGGAGTTGCTCGGCGGGCAATGCGACGTCGTAGGCCAGCAGTTTGACAAGCCAGTCGGCCAACTGCAATTCATCGCGCAGTGCGAGTTGCCCCTCAGTCAGCGCTTTCGCAAACAAGGACGAGCCGACAACAATGTCTCCAGACGCAAATGCGTTGGCGATTGCTTGGGCGGCACCTCTCGGTAACGGTTCAACCACATCGGCACGTGTCTCATCCGCCCACTCGCGCGGGGGCGGATCCTGCCGGTTGGGCGTGTCGCCCCGAAATACAAACTGTTCGCTTCGCTTCAGAACCTTCGCATCCGAACTCACTGCCCAGGCAAGCGCCGCATCATAAGCTTCGCGCAGACGCAGAAACCCGGCTCGATCGTCATCGGGCCGGGTCTCCTTCAGTCGCACTGCGTAGGCCTTGCGTATCGTGGCGACGTCTCTCGTCGGCGCAATGCCCAGCGCGTCCCACGGAGACATCGACGCAATGCTCACGAGAAGACCGTCGTGTCCACGCGATCCAGCCACTCGCTGAACCGGGTTCGATAGTTTTCGATCTCGCTTGGGAGCTGGCGCTCGAGAAGAATGCGAAAATCATCAATCAGCTTGCCAATTGCGGTGCGCTCGTCACCCAATCTCTCTTCATAGAGTCGCTCGGCCCTGGCGATGACAGCCTGATTCTCTGCCTGATCGCGCGGATGAATCTTGAGCCCCCTCAGGCCGGCTAAGCGCTCATCGATCTCCTGCTGGCTGAGGATGCCGGGATTGCCTTCGATAACGAGCTGGACAGTTTGGCCAGTGCTGACAACCAGCAAGTCGACTTCCAGAAGCCCACTCACATCGTATGTGAAGCGAACATCGATGCGTTCCTTGCCGGCCGGCCCCGGCGGGACGGGCACCGAGAGTTGTCCAATCTCGATGTTGTCGGCGACCATCCGGGCTTCGCCCTGGAATATGCGAAACCTGACCTCGCGCTGGCCGTCAGCCGCCGTGCTGACCTGCTTCGAGCGGCTGACCGGAATCACGGTGTTGCGCTCGATGATCGGCAGATAGAGGCCGTCCAGAAACGAATTGTCTGCGAGGCGGCTCCTTGTATTGATGCCCAGTGAATACGGGGCGACGTCCGTCATTACGACATCGTCGAGCGCCACATCGCGCATCTTCAGTCCGGCCTGAACTGCCGCGCCACGCGCCACAACCTCATCTGGACTGATCTGCGCAATCGGCAGCCGCTGGAACAGCCGGGCCGCCATCCGCCGCACCACCGGCATGCGGGTTGCGCCACCGACCAGCACGAGGTCAGTGACCTGATCAGGATTCAGATCGGCGTCCCGGATCGCTCGCTCGATCGGTGCACGGAGCCGCCTGAGCAGCGGCTCGCTGGCGGTCTCGAAATCGTTCCGCGTGATCGACCATCGCGTGACGACGCCACCGTGGACCAGTTCGATCTCGTGCTGCTCGTGATCAGTAAGCGCGCGCTTGGCAATTTCGGCCTGACGACGAAGATTGGCATGTAGCTCTTTAGACGCAGATCGCGGTGGAATGCCTGCCGAGACGCCGGCTTCGGCCATGAAGCGATCCACGATCACGTCGACGAAATCTTCGCCGCCGAGAAAATTATCGCCGGCCGATGCCCGCACCTCCATGACGCCTTCGAACATTTCCAAGATGGACACGTCGAACGTTCCGCCGCCGAGATCGAGCACGAGAATCTTGCGGTCGCCCACTCCTTCCTGAAGTCCATAGGCGAGAGCCGCAGCCGTTGGTTCGTTCAAAAGACGTTCAACCTTCAAACCAGCCATTTCGCCTGCAGCCTTAGTGGCCTTGCGCTGGGCGTCATTGAAGTAGGCAGGAACCGTAATGATCGCTTCGCTGACCGGCTGCCCCAGAAAGGCTTCCGCATCAGCCTTCAGCGATTGTAGGACCAGCGCGGACAGCTCTTCGGCGCGAAACGTCCTGGCGCCGAGTTGAAAGCTGCGATTGCTGCCCATATAGCGCTTGAATGAGGCCGCGGACTGGCGCGGATGGGACAGCAGCCGTTCTCGTGCCGGCAGACCGACCAGGATGGCGCCGTCGTCATCCACACTGACCGCCGAAGGCGTCAGCAATGATCCAAGGGCATTGGGAATCAGTTCTGCGGCAGCGGCCTTCCACACGCCAACCAGACTGTTGGTCGTGCCAAGGTCAATTCCAATGATCATTCGCCGATGCCTCGTCGAACCTGTGATGTGCGCCAGTGAAACCGGGACCATCATATCTATGGTAGCATCGCCGGGGAACTACTATCCCGTGCGATCGCTCGTCAATCCCACGGCGGCTTGCCGCGGAATGCCTCGACCAGGAAGTCCACCATCACCCGCACCTTTGCGCTGACATGGCGGCGGCTCGGGTAGACGGCCAGCACGTCGATCTCGGGTGTGTGATAGTCCGGCAGCAGGCGGACCAACCGGCCCTGCCGCAGCAGCTCCCCGATCAGGAACGTCGGCTGCAGAATCAATCCGAATCCGGCCGCCGCTGCCGCGCAGGCCGTTTCGCCGTTGTTGGTATGGAAGATGTTGGATACCGGCACCGTGTGAAGCTTGCCGTCTCTGTCGAGCAATCGCCACTCCTCGGCCGAGGCGGAATAGGCGTAGGCAATGCAGGCGTGGTTCCTGATGTCATCCGGGGTCTGCGGAGCGCCATGTCGCGCGACGTAATCCGGTGACGCACAGACGAAGTGATGAATCGCCGCGAGCTTGCGGCTGATCAAGCTCGGCGATCCCCCGCGCGAGATCCGCACCGCCAGATCGAAGCCCTCGTCGACGAGGTCGACGAGCCGATCGACCAGGCTGATGTCGAGTTCGATGTCCGGATAGCGCGCCATGAAACGCGGCCACAGCGGCGCAAGATGAAGAATGCCGAAGCTCAGTGGTGCGTTGATCCGCAGACGTCCGCGCGGCTGCATTGCGGCGGAGGACGCGATCGCCTCCGCCTCGGCAACCTCCTCCAGAATCGAGAGCGCGCGGTCATACAGCGTCTTGCCGGTTTCGGTCAGTGACAGGCGCCGCGAGGTCCGGTTGAGCAGGCGCGCCCCGAGCATCTCCTCCAGTTCATTGACGTAGCGGGTCACATTGGCCGGCGAGGTCTCCAGCTTGTCCGCGGCGCGGGTGAAGGAGCCTTGGCCGACCACGGTGGCAAACATCTCGAACGCGCGCAGACGGTCCACGGTATCTCCGGTTATTCATAAAAGCTGAATAATATAACCATTTTCTGTGCCTTCTTTCCAGTTATGTGAGGGTCTAATCAGGTTCCCATTACGCCGCGATGGGCGCGGCCGAAACGGAGAACGGACATGGCACAAGGTACGGGACGTCTTTCAAACAAGGTTGCAATCGTGACCGGCGCGAGCTCGGGCATCGGCCGGGTCACGGCGAAGCTGTTCGCGGCCGAAGGCGCGAAGGTGGTGGTCGGCGCACGGCGGGAAAGCGAGCTGGCGAGCCTGGTCGACGAGATCAAGGCCAGCGGCGGGACCGCCGTCGCGCTCGCCGGCGACGTGCGGTCGGAAGATTATGCCAAGGCTCTCGTTGCACTCGCGGTCAAGGCATTCGGCCGATTGGACATTGCCTTCAACAACGCCGGCACGCTCGGTGAGGGCGGTGCCTCGACCGGCGTCTCCGAGGCCGGTTGGAGCGATGCCGTTGCGATCAACCTCACCGGCTCGTTCCTGGGCGCCAAGCACCAGATCGCCGAGATGACCAAGCATGGCGGCGGGTCGGTGATCTTCACCTCGACCTTCGTCGGCTACAGCTCCTCATTCCCCGGCGTTGCCGCCTATGCCGCAAGCAAGTCCGGCCTGATCGGCTTGACCCAGACACTCGCCGCCGAGTTCGGCCCGCAGAACGTCAGGGTCAACGCGGTGCTGCCCGGCGCGATCGAGACCGAGATGTATCGCGAGATGAATGACACCCCCGACAAGGCGGCCTTCGTCACCAACCTGCATGCGCTCAAGCGGGTGGGACGCCCCGAGGAAGTCGCGCGCTCGGTGCTTTACCTGGCGTCGGAAGATTCCAGCTTCGTCACCGGGACCGCGTTGCTGGTCGACGGCGGCCTCTCGATCACCCGCACCTGAGGCGGCCGACCAACCACGGCAACGTTCAAGGAGGCTGACATGGGATTGCTGGTCGACGGTAAATGGCAAGACGCCTGGTATGCGACGAAGCCAAGCGGCGGCCGCTTCATTCGCAAGGACAGCTCCTTCCGCGACTGGGTCACGGCCGACGGCAGCGCCGGCCCGACCGGAATCGGCGGCTACAAGGCCCAGGCCGGCCGCTATCATCTCTACGTCAGCCTCGCCTGCCCCTGGGCCCACCGCGCGCTGATCATGCGCGCGCTGAAGGGGCTCGAGGACAAGATCTCGGTCTCGGTGGTGCACTGGCTGATGCTCGAGCACGGCTGGACCTTTGCCGATGGCCCGGGCGTGGTCCCGGACACCGTCTACCACGCCCGGTTCCTGCATCAGGTCTATACCGCGGCAGATCCATACTACACCGGTCGCGTCACCGTTCCCGTATTGTGGGACAAACACACCGGCAGCATCGTCAGCAACGAATCGTCCGAGATCATCCGGATGCTGAATTCGGCCTTCGACGAAAGCGGCGCCGAACCCGGCGACTATTATCCGGCCACGCTCCGCGAAGAGATCGACGCGATCAACGCGCGCGTCTACCACACCGTCAACAACGGCGTTTACAAGGCGGGCTTCGCCACCACGCAGGAAGCCTATGAGGAAGCCGTCGTGCCGCTGTTCGACACGCTGGACTGGCTCGAGCAACGGCTTGCCGGCCGGCGCTTCCTGCTGGGCGACAGCCTGACCGAGGCCGATATCCGCCTGTTCACGACACTGATCCGCTTCGACGCGGTCTATGTCGGACACTTCAAGTGCAACATCCGGCGACTGGTCGATTACCCAAATCTGTTCGCCTATACGCGCGACATCTATCAGTGGCCCGGCGTCGCCGCGACGGTGAATTTCGAGCATATCCGGCGGCACTATTACGAAAGCCATCGCTCGATCAATCCAACCGGGATCGTTCCGCTCGGTCCCGTCCTTGACTTCACCGCAGCCCACGGACGCGCGCAGCCGGCGGCCGCAAGTCTTCCGCGAGCTCATGTGCTTCGGCACGCGGGATAGATCGAGAATCCGCGAGCACAGATGCTCCGTCGAAGCAGCTACCCGGTTGAACACCAGAGATCGCGGCGGCGACGAGCATCAGAACCGGACGCCACTTCGTTGGAGGATGGACGATCCGGGAGACCTGCGGCTCCGAAGCCGAAATTCATTCCTGCTCGGACGGCGCGAAGCCGGCAATCAGCTTCACGAGTTCGGTCTGACCTGCGGTGTTGGTCTTGCGAAACACATTATGAAGGTGCGTCTTGACTGTGGCCTGCGTCAGCCCGAGCGTCTCGGCCAGCGCCCGTACGCCAGTGACCTTCATGACCGCATCGACAATCCGGACTTCACTCGCCGTGAGCTTGTAGAGCTTGGCGAGCGCCTCCAGCGGCGGCGGATTTGCCGGCGAAGTCTTACGGACGAAAACGGCGGCGACGGCCGAATGCAGCGCGCCGGTCCGCTGCCGGTCGCCCGTGGTCAGCGGCAACACGTAGGCAAAGGAGTCGCCGCGCAGCGAGGTCAGCAGCGGAATCGGACCAGGGTTGCCGCCCGCGGCATTGCCGTTCTCGGCTGCAGCAAGCGCTGCGCGCAGCGCGCGCTGCGCCTCCGGCGAGACCGCCGTCAATGCCCCCATCCTCTCGACGAGCAGCGCACCTTCGTCAAGCAAGGCGCGTCCGGGTCCATTGGCGAAGACCAGGCGGGCGCTCGGGCCGACCAGGAAAACGGCGGCCGTGACGTGATCGAGCGTCTGCGTCAGGACCGCCTGTGCGGCCCTGCTCTGGTCGAACAGCCGTCCGATCGAGACCGCGCGTTGAAGATGCGGCAAGATCAGCGCAAGGCGCCGGCGATTGTCCGCATCGACCGGGCCGTCCTCCTCGTTCATCAGCACGGCAATGATGGACGAACTGGTCGCGCTCTTCTCGACGCTGGCGCCGACAAAATCGATGATGCCCTGCGGCCTCATCCAACCGTCATAGAACACCGTCTCGACCATTTCCTCGAACGGAACGAGATCGGTGGATCCGTAGACGTGACCGGCGTCATAGAAGGTGGCCGCTGGAAAGATTGGATTCAGCGGAAGATACTTCTCGTAATAGAGCTTGGTGTAGTGCGGCTCGATATTGAACAGATGCAGCACCGCGGACTGTTCGGTCGCCGCATCGTGCCAGAACAGATTCCCGGAGGAGCCGCCGACGAACACGCAGGCTTGCTCAAGGGCCCGCGGCCAAAGGGCGGGATCGAGCGCAGCATCATAGACGAGGCCGATCAGCTCTGAGAGCAGCGCAGCTTCAGACGTCACGACCAACTCTTCATCATCGCAAACAAGATATGGGGCATTGGCGCCTCGGTGGAGTTCTACCATACGTTCCATGACGACGGCAAAACTCCGCGTGCACGAATGTTGGGAGGCCGTTGCACGAGGGCGCGGCATGCGATGGCCGATCGGACCGCTGCGCGGGGCCGCCGTGCCTATCCTTGAGCCAGCGGCACCCAACGTTGCTCACCAATCGTCGCATCGAAGATTTGTTCGGCTATTTCGCCGGCACACCGGGCTTCGGCGGCGCTGCCTGCTTCTGCGAGACCACGGCCTTGCCCGGTGTCGCCTCAGGCGGGGCGGGGGCGACCGGCGCGGACTGGCCGACCGACAGCGACACGCCGAACACGCGCCATTGGCCATCGACCGGCGCGAACAGCAGCTCAAAATTCACCTGCGCGGGCACCGATGGGAAAAATCCGGCCATGTGCAGCAACCCGTTCGGCTCGATCTGCGGCAGCAGCGACAATTGCGGATCGATCACGGCGACGCCGGAGAGATCGAGCTTATCGCCGCGCTGTTTGGCGAAGATCTCCGCGAGCCTCGCCGCTGTGTTCGCCTGGAAGCCAGGCGCGCCGAGATCGCGCAGCACGGTGTAGTTTCCGGTCTTGTTGGCCTGATCGAGCGCGAGCAGCGTCGAACGGATCAGCATCAGCACGCCATTGCGGTCGATGTTGGCGGGCTTGGCCGCCGGTTGCTGCGCCGACGGCGGTGACGAGGATGGGTGCGGCGGCGGCGATGATTGCTGCGCGAACGTCGCCACCCCGCCCAGTATCAGGATCAAAAGACCGGCACTCACCCAACGCAGCGTCATGGCTAAGGTGCAGCCTACCACTGGATGGACACCGCTCCGCGCCCGCCCGCCACGTTGCGTTCGAGCCCGATCCCACCGCCGGCATTGGCGATGATCGCATAATGCTTGCTGTCATAGAGCAGCGCGGTTGCACCGACTGCAAATGCGTTGGCGCCCTCGAAATTGCCGTAACCGGCGGACAGCGCGAATTTGCGGCCCGGCTGCAGCGCCGGCATCGAGCCGGCGGCGAGAGCAACCGCGGTGCCGCTGCGTGCCTCGAAGCGGTTGTCCATCACCTGCGATTGCAGCGAGGTGACCTGTGACTGCAGAGAGGTGAACTGCGACTGCAGGGAGGTGACGCTCGCCGGGTTAAAGCTTGATGTCGCCAGATTTCCGGTGGCGTCCGACGTGACGAAGGACACCGGCCCGCTCTGCGCCGCAAGGCTGGCCGCGGAGGCGATGCCGGCCATGCGATAGGTATTGCTCGCGGTCCCGATCGCGACCTGATTGGCGGCCGTCGCCGTTGCGCCGGCCCCGACCGCGGTGGAGTTCGAAAAGCTCGCGGTGGCGCCTGCACCGAGCGCAGTCGCGCTGGCCGCGGATGCCGTGCTGCCCTGACCGTAGGCCGTCGCGGCCGCAGCCGTTGCCTTGCTGCCGGCGCCGGTCGCCGTCGCGTTGAGATCCGAGGCCACTGCACCGTTACCGAAGGCGGAGCCGCCAACGGCGGTCGCGCTGGCGCCGGCACCGAGCGCAGTCGCGCTGACTGCGGATGCTGTGCTGCCCTGGCCGTAGGCCGTCGCCGCGGCAGCCGTTGCCTTGCTTCCGGCGCCGGTCGCCGTCGTATTGAGATCGGAGGCCACCGCGCCGTTGCCGAAGGCAGAGCTGCCCGCGGCGGCACTTGCCTTTGCCCCATCGCCGATGGCGGTGTTGCCGAGCGCTGCCGCCGAGCTTGCGCCGATCGCAATCGATCCGGTCGCGACCGCGCCGGTGCCGATGGCAATGGCATTCGCGCCGGTACCGGCGGTCGCGCCATCGCCGATCGCGACGGCGCTCGCCCCGGTGGCGTGGGAGTTGTTGCCGGCAGCGAAGGCATTACTGCCGGTCGCCGTCACCGTATTGCCCAGCGCGACGGCATTTGCGGCGCTGGCGCTGGCGAAGCTTCCGATGGCCGTCGAGGACGGCCCCGCTGCGAAGCTGCTCACACCAACCGCAACCGATCTTGCACCGCTCGAACTTGCCCCCGTCAGGCCGGATACGCCGTCGCCGCCACCGATCGCAACACTGTAGGCGCCCGACGATGTCGCGGCAGTACCATTTAGACCGGCACCAATGGCCGTACTCCAATGATTGAAATCGCTTGCCCCTCGATTGGCGTATGCGCCGACGCTCGTCACGCCCGTTCCAGCACCGATAGAAAAGGCGCCAGCACTTTTGCCCAATGATGTGTCGGAGTCACTCGCGTACGCACCAGCGCCGACCGCCGTCGCATTGTTATTTGCGCCCGCATTGTCGCCAATGGCCGTGGCGCTGAATCCGGACGCACCGGCGGAATTGCCGATGGCGGTCGCTTCCGCCGGGCCCGCTGAGGCGTCGCAATTGCCTACGAATGCAGTTCCGGACGAGTAGCAATTCTGTGCCGCCGCCGGAGAGACCCCCAGCCCAGACATACTCAGCGCCAGGATGATGCCGGCGAAGGTGACACAACGACCAAGCGTGGTTCGAGCCGAGGATTTGATCAGAGGAAATATCGATTCAGTAATTGCACGAGGCATTTGCGCTCTCAGCTCCAGAACTCCGGCCGGTCCTGATGGGTCCGGACGCAGCGGCTGCGACTGTGGGCCAAGACGGCGGGCCCGACATCAACCGTTCGATTGAACTCGTCTTGGACGACGTCGGGTGCCGGGATTTTCCCGGCCAAGTGTTGCCGAATTGCTTCAGGCCGCGTCGCGATGTTTCTGCGCGCGCAATCGGCCTCGCCATCACGCCGAGGGGCGCGTGAAGCGCACGCTACCGTTCGATTGAAGACGGCAACGTTGAGCCGGATGACAGCGGGACCGCACCGCCGATCTGAAATCCCAACGGGAGCGCACCAAGGTCACTTCTCGATCAAGCCCGAGCCCGGTGCGGCGCCGGCCGGAATGATGCAGAATAATGGCGCGACGTTAATCTCTTATGCCGTTGATATATCAGCAAGATTTTCCAACCGCCATTCCGATCCCCTTACGCCCGATCCGGAACTCTTCGGCCAAGGCAATACGCGATCGGGCCGGGCGGGCATGCTGATTGGTTGAATTCGCGACGCCGGAGTCTTATGCGTGGCCGCTATGAGCACCCTTGCCAACGCCGAAATGTCCCTGACGTCGTGGCCGCGCCACCGGGCGCGCCCCGACAAGCCGGCGCCGTTCCTGCCGATGAACCGCGCCGAGATGGCTGCGCTCGGCTGGGACCAATGCGATGTCGTGCTGGTGACGGGCGATGCCTACGTCGACCATCCAAGCTTCGGCATGGCGATCATCGGCAGGTTGCTGGAGGCCCAGGGCTTCAGGGTCGGCATCATCGCGCAGCCCGACTGGCAATCGGCCGAGCCGTTCAAGGCGCTGGGAAAACCGCGCGTGTTCTTCGGCGTCACCGGCGGCAACATGGATTCGATGGTCAACCGCTATACGGCGGACCGCCGGCTGCGCCACGACGACGCCTACACGCCGGACGGCGAAGGCGGCCGCCGGCCGGACCGCTGCACCGTCGTCTATGCCCAGCGCTGCCGCGAAGCGTTCAAGGACGTGCCGATCGTGCTCGGCGGCATCGAGGCGTCGCTGCGCCGCATCGCTCATTACGACTATTGGTCCGACAAGGTGCGCCGTTCTGTGCTGGCGGACGCCAAGGCCGACCTTCTGCTCTACGGCAACGCCGAACGCGCCGTCGTCGAGGTGGCGCACCGGCTCGCCAATGGTGAGGCGCCGCGCGATCTCGACTCGATCAGGGGCGTTGCGCTGTTCCGCCGCGTGCCCGAGGACTATGCCGAACTGCACGCCGACGATCTCGATTCCGCCGACGAGGGCGCAGCGCGCCAGGCGGGCAATGTCGTGATCCGCCTGCCGGCCTGCGAGCAGGTCGAGCAGGACCGCGACGCCTATGCCCGCGCCTCGCGCGTGCTGCATCGGGAGAGCAATCCCGGCAACGCGCGGCCGCTCGTGCAGCGTCACGGCGACCGCGATTTGTGGCTGAATCCGCCGCCGATCCCGCTGTCGACGGCCGAGATGGACTCCGTCTACGACTTGCCCTACGCGCGGGCGCCGCATCCCTCCTACAAGGACGCCAAGATTCCGGCGTGGGAGATGATCCGCTTCTCGGTGACGATCATGCGCGGCTGCTTCGGCGGTTGCACGTTCTGCTCGATCACCGAGCACGAGGGCCGCATCATCCAGAACCGCTCGGAGGGCTCGATCCTGCGCGAGATCGAGCGCATCCGCGACAAGACGCCGGGCTTCACCGGAGTGATCTCCGACATTGGCGGGCCGACCGCCAACATGTACCGGATGGCGTGCAAGAATCCGAAGATCGAGGCCGCATGCCGGCGGCCGTCCTGCGTCTTCCCCGAGATCTGCCCGAACCTCAACACCTCGCATGACGACCTGATCCGGCTCTATCGCAAGGTGCGCGAGGTGAAGGGCGTCAAGCGGGTGATGGTGGCGTCCGGCGTGCGCTACGACCTCGCGGTCGAGAGCCCCGAATACATCAAGGAGCTCGTCACCCATCACGTCGGCGGGTACCTGAAGATCGCGCCCGAACACACCGAGCGCGGTCCGCTCGACAAGATGATGAAGCCGGGCATCGGCGCCTATAATCGCTTCAAGAAAATGTTCGATGCCGCGGCCGAGCAGGCCGGCAAGAAATATTACCTGATCCCGTACTTCATCGCCGCGCATCCGGGCACGACCGACGAGGACATGATGAACCTCGCGCTCTGGCTCAAGAAGAACCGCTACCGCGCCGATCAGGTGCAGACGTTCCTGCCCTCGCCGATGGCGACCGCAACCGCGATGTACCACACCGGCGTCAATCCGCTGCGCGGCGTGCGCCGCGGGGCGAGCGACAAGGTCGAGGCGATCAAGGGCCTCCGGCAACGCCGGCTGCACAAGGCGTTCCTGCGCTATCACGATCCGGACAACTGGCCGCTGCTGCGCGAGGCGCTGAAGCAGATGGGCCGCGCCGATCTGATCGGCTCGCGTCCCGACCAGCTGGTGCCCGCACACCAACCGCCCGGCACCGGCAAGGCCGCCGGCACGCGGCGACCGCTGCGCGAGGGCGGCCGGACGCAGCGCTTCACCACCAAGGGCCTGCGGATGGGCAAGTAACGCCCGGCCGGGCTTGGAAACTTGGCTGCGCTTTTTCAGGTTGGCGCCGAAATGGCGCGCCGTGCAGAACACCATAACGAACCTCTATGCAATTGAAATTGCGCGAGATTCCTGCGAATCCGCCAGCCCGTCGTCGCCGGCTTTGGCCCGGACGCTCTAATGTAGGGTATTTCGGTTCGCGCCCCACGGCTCCGCGCGCCTTGGCCGCTCCGGGGTGATAATGTCAAAGCTGCGGGACAGAGATTTCGCGCAACCTGGATAATGGCGCTCGAAGAAGTGCGCTCCAGGATCGACCTGATGATCGCGACTGCGGTTGGATGTTGCGAGAAAGGGAGGACGTTATGGAAGCGTGGCGTGACGACAAGGCCCGCGCAACCCTGATTCGTGATGCCGCGGGGATCGTGCAGCCGGGCAAGACACCCCGGACCTTTGCCGAACTTCTGTTCGGCCACACCAACATCGAGGACCTCGCCAACCACGACGCCTCATCGCTTGCCCTTCTAGCCGAGCAGACCTGGGAGCATGTGCAGAGCCGCACAGCGGGCAGCGCAGATATCCGCGTTGTCAATCCGGCGATGCCGGACGGGCGCGAGATTTCGGTGCTCGAGATTCTCAACGACAACATGCCCTTCCTGTTCGATTCCACCATGGCCGAGCTTGCCGAGCAAGGCATCGAGGTCACCCTGGTTGCGCATCCGATCATCGCGGTGGAGCGCGATCACCAGGGCAAGCTGCTGCGCTTCCATGGCGAAGCACTGCCGGAAGGCGCAAAGGGTGCACGCGAGAGCCTGATTCATTTTCACATCGCGCGCCTTGACGCCGACGCCGACCGCCAAAAGCTGATCGACGGCCTCACCAGGACATTGAGCGAGGTGCGCGCTTGCGTCGCTGACTGGCGAGCCATGCGCGAGCGCGTGGAGGAAGCAATCAAGACGTTCTCCTCCAATCCGCCGCCGTTGCCGATCGACGAGGTCGCCGAGGCCAACCAGTTCCTGCAATGGCTGTGCGCGGACAATTTCACCTTTCTCGGCGTGCGCGAATATCGCTTCTCGCCCGACAACGATGTGTCGGACGACATCACGACCGGCGATGGTCTCGGCATCCTGCGCGATCCCGACGTGAAGGTCCTGCGCCGCGGAAACGAAATGGTGGTGATGACGTCGGAAATCCGCGAGTTCATGCGCGAGCCGACTCTGCTGATCGTGATCAAGGCCAATGTCAGTAGCCGCGTGCATCGCCGTATCCGGATGGATTATGTCGGCATCAAGCTCTATACGCCCGACGGCCGGCTCGAGGGCGAATTGCGCCTCGTCGGCCTGTTCACCTCGGGCGCCTACACCCGCTCTGCGCGACAGATCCCCTATGTCCGCCACAAGGTTTCACAGGTGCTGCAGCGCGCCGGCTTCGACCCGAACAGTCATTCGGGCAAAGCGCTGACGCACATTCTTGAAGACTATCCGCGTGACGAACTGTTCCAGATCGACGTCGACACCCTGTACAATTTCGTCATGGAGATCCTGATCCTTTATGAGCGTCCCCGCGTCCGGGCGCTGGCACGGATCGACAAGTTCGATCGCTTCGTCTCCATCCTCGCCTTCATTCCGCGCGACAAATACGACACCGACGTGCGCACGCGCGTCGGTGCCTTCCTGGCGCAGGTCTACAAGGGGACGTTGTCGGCCTCCTACGTGTCCTTCCCCGAAGGGGCGCTTGCGCGCGTCCACTACATCATCGGGCGCTATGAAGCCAAAACGCCCGTCATCGAGCGTGGCACGCTCGAAGCCGGAATCGCCGCCATCGCCGCGACCTGGGCCGACAAGCTGAAGGCCGCGCTCACGGCGTCGACCGACGGCATGCGCGCGCGCATGCTCGCCAGCCGTTACGCCCGGGCCTTTAGCGGCGGCTACACCGAGGTGTTCGGCGCCGACCAGGCGATCGCCGATATCGCCACGATCGAAAAGCTCACGCCCGCACGCCCCGTGGCGATCACGGTTCACCGCACCGGGGGTGAGGACGATCCGACGCATTTCGGCTTGAAGGTGTTCTCGCACGGCGCCCCGCTGTCGCTGTCCTATCGCGTGCCGGTGATCGAGAATCACGGCTTGCGCGTGGTCAACGAACGCACCTATCAGATCGCGCCGCATGCCATGCCGGCGCCGCCGCCGGTCTGGCTGCACGACATGACGATCGAGACCAGCGACGGCCAGCCGATCGGGATCGGCCCGGAATTCAACCGCCGCCTGGAAGCCTCGATCATGGCCGTGGTCGGCGATCGCGCCGAATCCGATGGCTATAACGCCCTGATCCTGCGAACGGCCCTGGGCTGGCGGGAAGTTTCGACCATCCGCGCCCTGTCCCGCTACCTGCACCAGATTCGCGCGCCGTTCACCCAAGACTATATGTGGGAGACCCTGCGCAAGAACCCCGCGATCACCGCCAGCCTTGTCACGCTGTTCCAGACCCGCCTCGATCCACGCCTCGCCTGCACCGATGCCGAGCGTTCGGCACGCGAGACGGCGCTGCTCGCCGAAATCGAGGAGCAGCTTCAATCCGTCGCCTCGCTCGATGAGGACCGCATCCTGCGCCGCTTCACCAATCTGGTGCAGGCCACCATCCGCACCAATCTGTGGCAGATCGGCGAGGACGGACATCCGCGTCCGGTGATCTCCTTCAAGTTCGACGCGCACCGGATCGACGACCTGCCCGCTCCGCGACCTCTCTACGAAATCTTCGTCTACTCACCCCGTGTCGAAGGCATTCACCTGCGGTTCGGAAAGGTTGCGCGCGGTGGCTTGCGCTGGTCCGACCGGCCGCAGGATTTCCGTACCGAGATCCTCGGCCTCGTGAAAGCGCAGCAGGTCAAGAATGCCGTGATCGTGCCGGTCGGCGCCAAGGGCGGCTTCGTGCCCAAACGCCTGCCGCCGCCTTCGAATCGCGACGCCTGGCTCGCGGAAGGCACCGAAGCCTATCGCATTTTCGTGCGTTCGCTGCTCGAGCTTACCGACAATCTCGACGGCGACACCGTCGTGCAGCCCGACTCGACCGTGCGCCATGACGGCGATGACCCCTACCTCGTCGTCGCCGCCGACAAGGGCACGGCCACCTTCTCCGACGTTGCCAACTCGATCTCCGCCGAGAAGAACCACTGGCTCGGCGACGCTTTCGCCTCCGGCGGCAGCCAGGGCTACGACCACAAGAAGATGGGGATCACGGCGCGCGGCGCCTGGGAGGCGGTCAAGCGCCACTTCCGCGAACTCGGCACCGACATTCAGACCATGCCGTTCACCGCGGTCGGCGTCGGCGACATGTCAGGAGACGTCTTCGGCAACGGCATGCTGCTGTCGCCGGCGACGAACCTCGTGGCTGCCTTCGATCATCGCGACATCTTCATCGATCCGTCGCCGGATCAGGCGATCAGTTTTGCCGAGCGCAAGCGCCTGTTCGACCTGCCGCGATCGAGTTGGCAGGACTACAACAAGTCACTGATCTCGCAAGGCGGCGGCGTATTCTCGCGGCTGCTCAAGGCGATCCCGCTCGCACCGGAAGTGCGCACCCTGCTCGATCTCGACAAGCCGCAAGCCACGCCCTCGGAGGTGATGACAGCGATCCTGAAATCGCGCGCCGACCTCCTGTGGTTCGGCGGCATCGGCACCTATGTCCGCGCCTCGGGAGAAAGCGACGATCAGGTCGGCGACCGCGCCAACGATCCGATCCGCATCACCGGCGGCGACGTGCGCGCACGCGTGATCGGCGAAGGCGCCAATCTCGGCGTCACCCAGCGCGGCCGCATCGAAGCGGCGCAGAAGGGCGTCAAGCTCAACACCGACGCGATCGACAATTCGGCCGGCGTGAACACCTCCGACGTCGAGGTCAACATCAAGATCGCGCTGGCGCGTCCCGAGCGCGAGGGACACCTCAGCCTTACCGACCGCAACAGCCTGCTCGCCGTCATGACCGACGAGGTCGGCACGCTGGTGCTGCGCAACAACTACCTGCAGACGCTCTCGCTATCGCTTTGCGAGCGCAAGGGCATGGCCGAGACCGGCTTCCTCACCCGCCTGATGCAGTCGCTGGAGCAGCGGAGACTGCTCAGCCGCGCCGTGGAATTCCTGCCTGATGACGCGGCGCTCACCGAACGCACAAGGCGCGGTCAGTCCCTGACACGGCCTGAACTTGCCGTGTTGCTCGCCTACGCCAAGCTGACGCTCTACGATGACCTGCTCGGCACCCACGTGCCCGACGACCCCTATCTTGCTCGCGAACTATCGCAGTATTTCCCGCGCGAGGTTCAAGACAGATTCCCGGCGGCGGTCGAGTCCCATCGGCTGCGACGGGAGATCATCGCGACCAGTCTCGTCAATGCCGTGATCAACCGCGGTGGCCCGGCCGGCGTTGTGCGCCTGACCGACGAGACCGATGCCGATGTCGCAACCATCGTCATGGCCTACGTGGCGGTGGATGAATCCTACGGACTGAAGTGGCTCAATGATGCGATCGACGCACTCGACACCTGTATCGACGGACAGTTGCAGCTTTCCCTTTACGCTTCGATCCAGGATCTCTTGCTTTCCCGTATGGTCTGGTACGTGCGCAACGTTGATTTCAAGGACGGCCTGGAGGCGGTCATCGCGCGCTTCGGCCCGGCGATCCGCGAGATTGTTGCAGGGCTCGACAATACCCTTCCGCCGGACTTGCAAGCCGCGCGCAGCAAGCGACGGCAGGACCTGACCGATGCCGGCGTCCCGGCCGGCATAGCCGGCGAATTCGCTGATCTCGATGCTCTGGTCTCGGCCCCGGATATCGTGACGGTTGCGGAGCGCACCACGCGCGCCATCGGCGATGCGGCTGCGACCTTCTTTGCCGCGGAAGCCAAGTTCCGACTCGACCTCATCATCGCTGCCGCACGCAGCGTGCCGGCAAACGATTATTTCGAACGTCTCGCCATCGACCGCGCGATCGACCAGATCGCGGCCGCTGAAAGAAGGCTGACCGCGGATATGCTGACGACCGGCCAGTCGGGCCAGGAGGCCGTCGAGACCTGGCTCGCCGCGCATCCCGAAGCGACGCGGATTCGCCGCTCGGTCGAGGAAATTGCGGCCAGCGGCTTGACGCTCGCCAAGCTTGCGGTGGCGGCGAACCTACTGGGGGACCTGGTCAAGGCCTGAGAGTGCTTCGTCAACGATCACGTGAGACATTTGCGCTCTCAGCTCCAGAACTTCGTCCGGTCCTGATGGGTTGACCGGACGCGGCGGCCCGCAAACAAGCGGCACGTTTTCTTCCAGACCACCGCGATCCGGTGGGACGACGAGACCCGCGGCGTCGTCGCGGGTCTCGTGGAAGGACCGGCTATGCCAGTCAGTGCAGCGAGTGGTCGGTCCGGGCGGAAGCCCGCGCGGTCGTGATCTTGTTTCGCGGTGTCAGAACGCTGAGCTGATGCGGCGACGCCGACGTCGCGGCGACCGGCGCCTGCTCGTGGACGTTGGCGGCGCCAAGCGCGCCAGCCTGCACCGGCGAGATCGGCAGGCCCGCGGCTTCGTAAGTCGGAAGCTCTGCGGCGGACGCGGCCGTTGCACTCGCGAACGCAAGGGTGGCGGCGGCGATGATGGAGAGGGAAATCTTGGTCACGTGAAGGCTCCTCAATCGGACTTGAGAAGCCGACATAGGCCAATTTTGTTGCAATGCAATAACATATACTGCGCTGCACAAGTATTTGACCGCACCCGGCATGAGAGGTCAGGGCACAGCGGTCTCGCCGCTGGGCACACGCCTCAAAAAATCCAATGAAATCAAAGACGAATGGCGCGCCCGGAACGATTCGAACGTCCGACCCTCAGATTCGTAGTCTGATGCTCTATCCAGCTGAGCTACGGGCGCATTTTCGCGGATCAGGCTTGAAGCCCGGATGGCTCCGGGAGCCCCGGAACGTCGCGAAAGAGCGCTCTAGCTACAGGCTCCCGGTCCGGTTGGCAAGCTCTGGAAACGCCAATTTCGGTCGCGGTTTCAGCCGCCCTGGAATACCGGGGGCGGTCTCAGGCCCTCGCACGCTCGCTGCGGACCGACAGCAGCTCCACCGGGCGATCCGGGATCGAGATCCGGAAGGTGGCGCCGATGGTGCCCTCGACCAGATGGATGTGGCCGCCATGGGCCCGGATCAGCTCGGCCGCGATCGCAAGGCCGAGCCCGCTGCCGCCAGGGCGGCCGGAGGTCTGAAACGCCTCGAACAGATGCTCGCGCGCCTTGGCCGGCACGCCGGGTCCAGTGTCGGAGACCTCGATGATCGCAACCGTCCCCTCGCGGCGGCCGGTGATGCGGATCTGCTGGGCGCTGCCATCGCTGTCCTGTCGGGTTTCCAGCGCCTGCGTCGCGTTGCGCACCAGATTGAGCAGCACGCGAAACAGCTGGTCCGGATCGGCGTCGATGGTGAGGCCGCGTTCGATCGCGCTGATCCAGGTGATCGAGACGTCGGTCGCAAGCCCGGCCGATTCCCGCACTTCGGCAACCGCAGGCTCCACCATGATCACGCGGCGGTCGGGCGCAGCCTCCTGCGCGCGGCCATAGGACAATGTCGACTGGCAGAAGGCGATGGCGCGCTCGAGCGAGCGCAGCAGCTTCGGCGCAAAGCGCTGCACCCGCGGGTCGGGCACGCTGGCGAGCTGATCCGACAGCAATTGCGATGATGCCAGGAGGTTGCGCAAATCGTGGTTGATCTTGGAGACGGCGAGCCCGAGCGCGGCGAGCCGGCTCTTCTGATGCAGCATCGAGACGAGGTCGCGCTGCATGTCCGACAGCTCGCGCTCGGCCACGCCGATCTCGTCACCGCGCTGGCTCGGCACGATGATTCGCGCCGAACTCTCCGGGTTCTCGTGGAAGCCGACCAGGCTCGCGGTCAGCCGCCGCATCGGCCGGACGAACAGATAATGCAGCGCCAGGTAGACCAGGCCGGCGGTCAGGCCGGCGATCAGGAGTGCGACCACCAGCACGTTGCGCGAGAAGCGGTACATCGCCTGGCGCAGCGGCTTCTCGTCGATCACCACTTCGATGAATTGCGCCTGACCGGGCGCCGGGCCGACCACGCGGATGGTCTGGTCACCGTGCTCCAGCATGATCTCGAAGGCATCGACGATCGCCGACCACACCGTCATGGCCCGCATGTCGACATCATGGTCGATCGAGGCCGGCAGGTCGGCGCTGGCGAGCAGGCGGCGCTGTTGGCCGAGCTTGATGGCAACCGCGCGAGCGCCGATGCTGGTCAGGATCTGCCGGGCCAGCGAATCCGGCACCAGGCCGGAGGGGGCGGCATCCAGCACCAGCGCCGCGGTATTGGCGGCGGCCAGGCGATCATTGAGCCGGTTCATCCGGAAGTTGGCGATGGCCGGCACATAGATCAGGAGCCCGGCGATCATGACAAGCGGAATCGTCAGCAGCAAAAGCTTGCCCGACAGCCCGAGCCGAAGGGACGGCTTGGGCCGCAGGTTCTGCGCGGTCGCCTGATCGTCAGTTAGAGCCACAAGATAAGGCCTTGTTTGGCTTAGGGGTCGGAAGATGCGGCCCGGCCCCCAAGCCGGTCAAATTACGGATCGCTAATGTCGGCGGTTCCCCGAACGCCTCAAAGCGTACCCTTACCGTCAAATACCCCGCGAAATCAGATATATTCGCCCCAATTGCGACGTTTCAAAGAACCATTTTTGCGACGCCCTGCGACATTGACGAAAACAGGGCGCTCCCTTATAAGCCGCGCCAACTGTCCGCGATGGCCCGGTTCTTGACCGGGGGCGGCTCATTTGGGGCCGTAACGGCTCGTTTGGGCCCGCCAGCATCACCGGACTCCATCTCAATATAACGGCAAATTGCCCGGTCAGCGGAGAATTACCCGTGAAGCGGACTTATCAACCCAGCAAACTGGTGCGCAAGCGCCGTCACGGCTTCCGCGCCCGTCTCGCCACGGCCGGCGGCCGCAAGGTTCTCGCTGCGCGTCGTGCGCGTGGCCGCAAGCGCCTGAGCGCCTGAGCCCGGACGTCTCCTCCCCGGAGATACCCATTATGGATCGGCTGAGGCAGCGGGCGGATTTCCTCGCCGTTGCCAATGGCGCACGGGCGAATACCGCAGCTTTTGTGCTGCAGGGCCGCCGGCGCGACGATCAGGGCCCGATCCGCGTCGGCTATACCGTCACCAAGAAGAATGGCACCGCGACCGAGCGCAACCGCATTCGCCGCCGGCTTCGCGAAGTGATGAGACGGGTCGATGCCGTATTCATGCGGCCGCACCATGATTATGTGCTAGTCGGCCGTCGTGACGCGCTGACCCGCGACTTTGCGACCATGATTGACGACCTGCGGTCGGCGCTGCGCCGCCTCGACCGGCCTGCTGCGCCCAAGACGGGTAACGACAAGGCAGGTAACAAACGCGCGCCCAATCCGAATGGAATGACGAGACCCTAAGAGATGTCCGACAACCGCAACACGATCCTTGCCGTCATTCTGTCCGGCCTCGTCCTGATCGCCTGGCAATATTTCTACAATGTGCCGCAGATGGAGAAGCAGCGCGAGGCGCAGAAGCAGGCCGAGTTGCTGAAGCCGACGCCGCAGGCGACCCCGGGTGCCGCGCCTGGCGCAGCTCCTGGCGCCGCCCCCGGAGCCACGGCGACGCCATCCCCCGCACCCGGCACGCCTGCCGCTGACGCGCCGGTGGCGAGCCGCGAGACGGTGCTCGCCTCAGGCCCGCGCATCAAGATCGACACTCCGCGCGTCATCGGCAGCATCGCGCTGAAGGGCGCCCGGATCGACGATCTGGCGCTGGTCCAGTTCCGTGAGACGGTCGATCCCAAATCGCCGGCCGTGGTGCTGCTGTCGCCGTCCGGCACCGCCGAACCTTACTATGCCGAGTTCCTGTGGCTGACCGCGAACGGCGCGTCGGTGAAGACGCCGAACGCCGAAACCGTCTGGCAGCAGGAGGGATCGAACAGCCTGTCGCCGAGCACTCCGGTGGTTCTGAAATATGAGAACGGCCAGGGCCTGACCTTCCGCCGCACCATCGCGATCGACGATCGCTACCTCTTCACGATCAAGGATGAGGTCAACAATCAAGGCAGCGCGCCGGTAACGCTGTATCCGTTCGGGCTGATCTCGCGCGGCGGCAAGCCGCCGGTCTCGGGTTACGCCATCCTGCACGAAGGCCCGATCGGCTATCTCGGCGACCAGGGCCTGCAGGAATTCACCTACAAGAACCTCGACGAAGCCAAGACCTCGACCGGCGGCAATTCGCGCGGCGTCGTGTTCTCGAAGGTCACCGACGGCTGGCTCGGCATCACCGACAAATACTGGGCGACCGCGCTGCTGCCCGAGACCAACGCAACGCTCGAAAGCGCAAGGTTCACCACCGGCGACAAGCGCTACCAGGCCGACTACATGCTCGGCGCGCAGACCATTCCGATCGGCGGCACCGGCGTTGCCAATGCGCGGCTGTTCGCCGGCGCGAAGGAGGCCGCGACCGTCGGCCTCAACTTCCCGCTGGTCGGCTTCGGCGGCTACAACAAGCAGCTCGGCCTCAACCATTTCGATCTGCTGATCGACTGGGGCCACTTCTACTTCATCACCAAGCCGATGTTCCTGGCGCTCGACTGGTTCTACCGCCTGGTCGGCAATTTCGGCATCGCGATCCTGTTGGTGACCGTGATCGTGAAGCTGTTGTTCTTCCCGCTCGCCAACAAGTCCTACGCCTCGATGGCGAAGATGAAGTCGGTACAGCCGCAGCTGCAGGCGCTGAAGGAACGCTATCCTGACGACCGCGTGAAGCAGCAGCAGGAGATGATGGAGATCTACAAGAAGGAGAAGATCAACCCGATCGCCGGTTGTCTTCCCGTCGCCTTGCAGATTCCGGTGTTCTTCTCGCTCTACAAGGTGCTGTTCATCACCATCGAAATGCGGCACGCGCCGTTCTTCGGCTGGATCAAGGACCTCTCGGCGCCCGATCCGACCAACCTGTTCACCCTGTTCGGGCTGATCCCATTCGATCCGATCGCGCTGCTCGGACCGCATTTCGGCGCCTACCTGGTGATGGGCATCTGGCCGATCATCATGGGCATCACGATGTGGGTGCAGATGAAGCTCAACCCGGCGCCGCCGGATCCGACCCAGAAGATCATCTTCGACTGGATGCCGCTGATCTTCACCTTCATGCTGGCCGGCTTCCCGGCGGGTCTCGTGATCTACTGGGCCTGGAACAACACGCTCTCGGTGCTGCAGCAGAGCTTCATCATGCGCAAGAACGGCGTGAAGGTGGAGTTGTTCGACAATCTGAAGTCGACGTTCGCCAAGAAGCCGACGTAGGTAGCACCGTCATTGCGAGCGAAGCGAAGCAATCCACGCCTCCACACGGGGACAGATGGATTGCTTCGTCGCTTCGCTCCTCGCAATGACGGAACGAGAGCGAGCCCCCGCGCATGACCACCGAACCCGATGCGGAGCTGATCGAGCAGGGGCGCAAGCTGTTCGCCGGCGACTGGCGCTTCATCTGGGCCTCGCCCTCGATCGAGACGCTGCCGCCGATGGCCGGCCTCGAGGTCGCCTTTGCCGGCCGCTCGAATGTCGGCAAATCGAGCCTGATCAACGCGCTGACCGGCCGCAGCGCGCTCGCGCGTACCTCGCATACGCCGGGCCGCACCCAGGAACTGATCTTTTTCGAGGGCCCGGAGAACTCGAACTTCCGCCTGGTCGACATGCCCGGCTACGGCTACGCCTCGGCCCCCAAGACCAAGGTGGCGTCGTGGACGGCGCTGATCCACAAATTCCTGCTCGGGCGCGCGACGCTGGCGCGGGTCTATGTGCTGATCGACGCGCGCCACGGCATCAAGGACGTCGATCTCGACGTGCTGAAGACGCTGGATAAATCCGCGGTCAGCTACCAGGTCGTGCTGACCAAGGTCGATCAGGTCAAGGCCGGCGAACTGAAGACCACGATCGCCGATACCATCGCGACGCTGGCAAAGCATCCCGCCGCGTTCCCCGAGGTGCTGGTGACTTCGTCGCGCACCGGCGACGGCATGCCGGAGTTGCGGGCCGCCATGGTGCGCCTGATCGAGGAACGGCGCCGATGAACGGCGCATCCCGCCTTCTGATCGTCTGTGCCGCCATCATGGGCGCCTGCGGCGTGATATTGGCGGCGGCCGCGGCCCATTTGCCCGACGCGACGCGGCTGGCGGCGGCATCTTCGATGCTGTTGTTCCATGCACCGGCCGCCATCGCGACGATTGCGGCCGCGGACCGTGCGATCGTTCATCCCAAGCTCGGATTCGTGGCAGCGGCCGGCTTCGTCATCGCGGCGTCATTGTTCGCGGGCGACCTGGTGCTGCGCCAATATGCCGGCCATGGATTGTTTCCGATGGCCGCCCCGACTGGCGGAACGCTGCTGATCCTGAGCTGGCTGGTGCTGGCGGTTTCGGCCATGTGGCCGAGGCGTTGAACCGTAGCCCGGATGGAGCCAACGGGTCGCGCGAACGCGCGCCCGATGACAGGCTCAGCGAAATCCGGGAATCGTGCCGCGGGCGGAGATCCCGGATTGCGCTTCGCTTCATCCGGGCTACAGATACGACGAATACCTCTCCCGCTTTGCGCCCTGCCCGGCAATCAGATAGAACCGCGCCCGTCCCTCCGCTGACGATGAGACCCGCCCCATGACCGACCAGCACATCAGCCCGCTCGATCAGGCCCGCATCCTGTCCGAGGCGCTCCCGCACATGCAGGAGTATGACGAGGAAACCATCGTCATCAAGTATGGCGGCCATGCCATGGGCGCCGAGGACACCGCCAAGGCGTTCGCGCGCGACATCGTGCTGCTCGAGCAGACCGCGATCAATCCGGTGGTCGTGCATGGCGGCGGGCCGCAGATCGCGACCATGCTGAAGCGGCTCGGCATCCAGTCGGAATTCGCCGCCGGCCTGCGCATCACCGACGCCGCCACCATCGAGATCGTCGAGATGGTGCTGGCCGGCTCGGTCAACAAGCAGATCGTCGGTTACATCAATGAAGCCGGCGGCAAGGCCGTGGGCCTCTCCGGCAAGGACGGCAACATGGTGAAGGCGTCGAAGACGACCCGCACCATGGTCGATCCCGATTCCAACATCGAGAAGGCGGTCGATCTCGGCTTCGTCGGCGATCCCGAAAAGGTCGACCTGACGCTGCTCAACCAGCTGATCGGCTATGAGCTGATCCCGGTGCTGGCGCCGCTGGCGACCTCGCAGGACGGCCAGACGCTGAACATCAACGCCGACACCTTTGCCGGCGCGATCGCGGGCGCGCTGAAGGCCAAGCGCCTGCTGCTGCTGACCGACGTACCCGGCGTGCTCGACAAGTCCAAGAAGCTGATTCCGGACCTGTCGATCAAGGAAGCCCGCAAGCTGATCGCCGACGGCACGATCTCCGGCGGCATGATCCCGAAGGTCGAGACCTGCATCTACGCGCTCGAACAGGGCGTGCAAGGCGTCGTCATCATCGACGGCAAGACGCAGCACGCGGTGCTGCTCGAGCTCTTCACCAACCAAGGCACCGGCACGCTGATCCACAAGTAATGGCAGACGCGGCAGCGCGAATGAAGGCCGCCATCGCGGGACGCACGGCGAGGATTCCTCGCCGGTCGCCGGCGACGCGGCTCGCGATGTCGCTGCCGGCCGCGCTGGTGTCGTTCCTGTTCTCGGCGGCGCCGGCGCATGCCGACCTCAAGCTCTGCAACCGCATGAGCTATGTGATCGAGGCCGCGATCGGTATCGATGACAAGGCCGCAACCGCAACCCGCGGCTGGTTCCGCATCGATCCCGCGACCTGCCGCGTCGTCGTGCAGGGTGCACTCACCGCCGACCGCGTGCTGCTCAACGCCCGGGCGCTCGGCGTCTACGGCGCCTCGCCGATCCCGCAGAACGGGACTGACACGCTCTGCGTCGCGCAGGACAATTTCGTGATCGCCGCCGCGCGGCAATGCCGCTCCGGCCAGACGCCGGCGCAGTTTACCCAGATCACGCCGACGCAGAGCGATGACGGCAACCTTGTCGCCTACCTTGCCGAAGACAGCGAATATGACGACGAGCAGGCGCGGCTCGCCGGCATCCAGCGCCTCTTGGTGATCGCGGGTTACGACGCGGCGCCGATCGACGGCGTCGACGGGCCGAAGACCCAGAGCGCGCTGTCGGCCTTCCTCAAGAGCCGCGGGCTCGCCAGCGACATCGTGCAGTCGGCGAACTTCTTCACAACGATGGTCGACGCCGTGCAGAAACCGTCGCCGACGGGGCTGACCTGGTGCAACGACACGCAGTACAAGGTGATGGCCTCGGTTGCGACCGACGACGGCAAGGCCGTGACCAGCCGCGGCTGGTATCGGATCGATCCCGGCAAGTGCCTGCATCCCGACGTCACGGGCACGCCGAAGCAGATCTATTCCTTCGCCGAAGCGGTCGACAACGACAACCGCGCCATCCGCATCAAGGACAAGCCGCTGAACTGGGGCGGCGCGGTGCAACTCTGCACCCGCGACAGCAAGTTCGAGGTCAACGAGCAGGGTGACTGCGCCACCCGCGGTCTCACCGCGCTCGGCTTCACCACCGTCGACATGACCAGCGGCGGCAAGACGCTGCGCTTTGCGATGCCGTGATGATTACTTTCGTCGTCCCTGCGAAAGCAGGGACCCATAACCACAGGCCGGTGTTTTGCAGTTGTCTATGACCCCAAGCGAAGGTTACTTCCGCCTTGCTCAACAATATCAGTCACGGAGTATGGGTCCCTGCTTTCGCAGGGACGACGGGTGGAGAAAGCCATGACTAAAACTCCCCGCAGCTTCGGCCATGTCGAAACCTGGGTGTTCGACCTCGACAACACACTGTACCCGCATCACGTCAACCTGTGGCAGCAGGTCGATGCGCGGATCGGCGAGTTCGTCGGCAATTGGCTGAAGATCTCGCCCGAGGAGGCGCGGCGGCTACAGAAGGACTATTACCTGCGCTACGGCACCACGATGCGCGGCATGATGACCGAGCACGGCGTGCAGGCCGACGACTATCTCGCCTATGTGCACAAGATCGACCACTCGCCGCTGCAGCCGAATCCGGAGATGGGGGCTGCGATCGCCAAACTGCCGGGGCGCAAGCTGATCCTGACCAACGGCTCGGTCGACCATGTCGATGCGGTGCTCGGCCGGCTCGGCATCGGCCATCATTTCGACGGCGTGTTCGACATCATCGCCGCCGATCTCGAGCCGAAGCCGGCGCCGCAGACCTACCAGAAGTTCCTCAAGCTGCACGACGTCGATCCGGCGAAAGCCGCGATGTTCGAAGACCTCGCGCGCAATCTGGTGGTGCCGCATGAACTCGGCATGACCACCGTGCTGGTCGTGCCCGACGGCAGCCAGGAGGTGGTGCGCGAGACCTGGGAGCTCGAAGGCCGCGACGCCGCTTATGTCGACCATGTCACGGACGATCTCACCGGATTCTTGCAGCGGCTGAACGGAAAGCCCTGATCTCTCCGTAGCGTCGTCCCGGCGAAGGCCGGGACCCATTGCCCCGAATGTCAGTGATGAGGCACGCTGGGGCCGCAGCGTATAACCCAACCAAGATTTGTGGTTATGGGTCCCGGCCTTCGCCGGGACGACAATGGGGTTTGCCTTGACTCCACGGCCCCAAATTCCGAAAAAGCCCGGCAAAATTCCTCTGATATCCCGATACGCCCAAGGATTGTCCCGATGCCGCTGTCCGCCCTCGAAACCACCGTCAACACTGCGTTCGACGCCCGCGAAGGCATCTCGACCTCGACCAAAGGCGAAGTCCGCGAAGCCGTCGTTCACGCGCTGGAGCTGCTCGACAAGGGCGAGGCCCGCGTCGCCGAGCGCGAGGCCAGCGGCAAGTGGAAGGTCAATCAGTGGCTGAAGAAGGCGGTGCTGCTCTCGTTCCGCCTCAACGACATGGGCCAGATCGCAGGCGGCCCCGGCAAGGCATCGTGGTGGGACAAGGTGCCCTCGAAGTTCGAGGGCTGGGGCGAGAACCGCTTCCGCGACGCCGGCTTCCGCGCCGTGCCCGGCGCGATCGTGCGCCGCTCGGCCTTCATCGCCAAGAACGTCGTGCTGATGCCCTCCTTCGTCAATCTCGGCGCCTATGTCGATGAAGCGACCATGATCGACACCTGGTCGACGGTCGGCTCCTGCGCCCAGATCGGCAAGCGCGTGCACATCTCGGGCGGCGTCGGCATCGGCGGCGTGCTCGAGCCGCTGCAGGCCGAGCCCGTGATCGTCGAGGACGACTGCTTCATCGGCGCGCGCTCGGAGGTTGCCGAGGGCGTGATCGTGCGCAGGGGCGCGGTGCTGTCGATGGGCGTGTTCCTCGGCGCCTCGACCAAGATCGTCGATCGCGAGACCGGCGAGATCTTCGTCGGCGAAGTGCCGGAATATGCCGTCGTGGTGCCCGGCACGCTGCCGGCCAAGCCGCTGAAGAACGGCCAGCCGGGACCTGCCACCGCCTGCGCCGTGATCGTCAAGCGCGTCGACGAGCGCACCCGCGCCAAGACCAGCATCAACGAGCTGCTGCGGGACTGATCGAACCTCCGCAATGGCTGTCCATCACCGTCACCCCCGCGCAAAGGCTTCGCCTTTGCGCGGGGGTGACGGATCACATTTCGAACCAAGCACCTCTCCAAAACGACAAAACTCCGGGCCGCGAAACATTGCCGCCGTCCGGAGTTTTTTCATGGACTGGGCCAATTACCTGTTCGGCTTCAAGGGCCGCGTCAACCGGGCCAAGTTCTGGCTCGGAGTGCTGATCATCGTCTGCTGGATGATGTTCCTGGCCGCGCTCGTGGTCCTAGCCGGCCTCGGCGGCAAGACCGGCTCGTTTGGCTTCAACATCGACGACATCTTCCGGGCCTTCGACCCCGACAGCTACAAATCACTGACATGGGCCGGATTGCCGGCGCTGCTGGTCAAGGCCTGCGGAACGTTCTTGTTCGTCTGGGTCTATATCGCGGTCTCGATCAAGCGCCTGCACGACCGCGACAAGAGCGGCTGGTGGATGGTGCCGTACTTCGTCCTCCCCGGCCTCATGAGCCAATTCTCGGATCGCCTTCCAGACCAATCCTATTTGATGGCGGCTGCGGGCATGATCGTCTTCGTGCTCTATGTCTGGGGCTTCATCGAGCTCGCCTTCCTGCGCGGCACGAGTTACCCCAACCGCTACGGTCCCAATCCGCTGGGAAAAACCCATGTGAGCCGCGGAGGCGGCCGCGGCACTGGGTCGCGCTCCACGCAGGGCTGGGATCAGCAAAGCGAGCTCGATATCGTGCCGCACAAAGCTGGTCCACCCGCGGTGTGACGTGTTAAGCGAGGCGCATGAATGATGCCGTCTCGATTACCCGCGATCTGGTCCGCTGCCCGTCCGTCACCCCGGCCGACGCCGGCGCGCTTGGCGTCCTCGAAAACTTGCTGAAAACCGCAGGCTTCGACGTCCACCGCGTGACGTTCTCCGAGCCCGGCACCGCCGATATCGACAATCTCTATGCCCGCATCGGCACTTCGGCGCCGCATATCACTTTTGCCGGCCACACCGACGTGGTGCCGCCGGGCGATGAAGCGGCGTGGACGCTCGGTGCGTTCTCCGGCGAGGTCAGGGACGGCTATCTCTACGGCCGCGGCGCCGTCGACATGAAGGGCGGCATCGCCTGCAGCGTCGCCGCGGTGCTGCAATATCTCAGGGATCATGGTGGCAAGCCACAAGGATCGATCTCCTTCCTGATCACCGGCGACGAGGAAGACGTCTCGATCAACGGCACCGTGAAGCTATTAAAATGGTGCGCCGAGCGCGGCGAAAAGTTCGACCATTGCGTGCTCGGCGAGCCGTCGAATGTCGAGGTGCTCGGCGACATGATCAAGATCGGCCGGCGCGGCTCGCAATCCGGCACGCTGGTTGTCGAGGGTGTGCAGGGCCACGTCGCCTATCCGCACCGTGCCTCGAACCCGGTGCCTGATATCTCCCGGCTGATCGTGGCGCTGAGCGACGAGCCGCTCGATCACGGCAGTGCGCAATTCCAGGCCAGCAATCTCGAATTCACCACGGTCGATGTCGGCAACACCGCGAGCAATGTGATCCCCGGCCAGGCGCGCGCGAAGTTCAACATCCGCTACAACGACAACCACACCCAGGAGAGCCTGCGGCAGCTGGTCGATGCGCGGCTGGAGAGGGCCTGCGGCAACCGTATCCGCGCCCATATCGACTGGCAGCCGTCGAACTCGAACGTGTTCGTCACCCAGCCCGGCCCGTTCACCGATCTCGCGGTTGCCGCGATCGAGGAGATCACCGGCCGCAAGCCGGAGCTCTCGACCTCGGGCGGTACCTCGGACGCACGCTTCATCTCGAGCTATTGCCCGGTGATCGAGTTCGGCCTGGTCGGCCAGACCATGCACCAGATCGACGAGCGCACGCCGGTGGCCGACCTGGAGAAGCTGACGCGGATCTATCGGGGCGTGTTGGAGCGGTATTTCAGGTAGGCTCACGACCGTAGGATGGGTGGAGCGCAGCGATACCCATCATGTACGCCGCGGACTCGAAGTGATGGGTTTCGCTTCGCTCTACCCATCCTACAAAGTCATTTCCAAACAAAGCATCGAAAACAACCCCATGCACAGTAGGGATTGGGACTGCAGGCAATCTGCCCCCACCAGATGCAGTAGTCCGTAGGATGGGTGGAGCGCAGCGATACCCATCAATGTGCACCCGCGGATTTGAAGCGATGGGTATCGCTTCGCTCCACCCATCCTACGAAGTCACTTCCGCCTAGTAATCCACCCGCATCAGATAGAGCCCGTCCGGCGGCGCGACGGGGCCGCAGGCGGCGCGATTGCGGGCGCTGAGTGCGGCGAAGAGATCGTCCGCGCTCCAGCGGCCTTCGCCGACCCAGACCAGCGAGCCGACCATCGAGCGCACCTGGCTGTGCAGGAACGAGCGCGCCGAGGTCACGATGTTGATGGCGCTGCCGTCGCGCGTGACGTCGAGCTGATCGAGCGTCTTCTCCGGCGACTTGGCCTGGCACTCGGTGTCGCGGAAGGTGGTGAAATCGTGCTTGCCGAGCAGAAGCTGCGCGGCGGCGTGCATCGCGTCGGCATCGAGCGCGCGCGGCACACGCCAGACCCGGCCGACATCGAGCGCGAGGTTCGCGCGGGTGTTGGTGATGCGATAGAGATAGTGCCGCTTGGTCGCCGAGAACCGTGCCTCGAAATCGTCGGGCACGATATCGGCTGCGAGCACGGCGATCGGATCGGGCCGCAGATGCGCGTTCAGCCCGTCGCGAAAGCGGCCCGGCGGAAAATGCTTGGCGATGTCGCAATGCGCGACCTGGCCGCGCGCGTGCACGCCGGCATCGGTACGGCCCGCGCCATGGACGCGGACGTCCTCGCCGCAGATCGCCTTGACCGCCGTCTCCAGCGCGCCCTGCACGGTCGGCGCGGTGTCCTGGATCTGCCAGCCGGAGAACGGCGTGCCGTCATATTCAATGGTGAGCTTGTAGCGGGGCATCAGCTGAGCCGCGCGGGCGGCTTCAGCGGCGTGCCGCGCAGGAAGTCCGCCGCCTTCATCGGTCCCTTGCCGGCGCGCTGCAGCTCGATAATCCGGACTGCGCCATCGCCGCAGGCGATCGCGAGATGATCGTCGAGCACTTCGCCCGGTTGGCCCGAACCTTTCGCCAGCTCGCAGCGCAGGACCTTGAGCCGCACCGGCTCGCCTTCGCCTGTCAGTTCGCACCAGGCGCCGGGGAACGGCGACAGCCCGTGAATGTGCCGCAGCACCGCGTGCGCCGGCTGCTTCCAGTCGATCCGCGCCTCGGCCTTCTCGATCTTGGCGGCATAGGTGACGCCGTCCGCGCTCTGCTTGGTCAGCTGCAAGCCGCCACGCTGCAGCCCGCCCATCGCGCGCACCATCAGATCGGCGCCGAGCGGCGCCAGCGCGTCGTGCAGATCGGATGCCGTCATGCTGTCCGTGATCGGCAGCCGCTCGGCCATCGCGACGTCGCCGGTGTCGAGGCCGACATCCATCTTCATCACCATCACGCCGCTCTCGGCGTCACCGGCCATGATCGCGCGGTTGATCGGCGCGGCGCCGCGCCAGCGCGGCAACAGCGAAGCGTGCAGGTTGAAACAGCCGAGCTTCGGCGCGTCGAGAATGGCCTGCGGCAGGATCATACCATAGGCGACGACCACCGCGGCATCCGCGTCGTGCGCGCGAAACGCCTCGAGCGCTTCGTCCGTCCTGAGAGTCTTCGGCGTCAGCACCGGAATGCCGAGCCGCCGCGCCTCCTGCTCGACCGGCGTCGGCTGCAACTGCAGACCGCGCCGGCCGCCGGGCTTCGGCGCGCGGGTGTAGGCGGCCACGACCTCATGGCCGTGCGCCACCAGTTCCAGCAATGTCGGCACGGCGAAATCGGGCGTGCCCATGAAGATCAGGCGGAGAGGCATGCGATCAGATTCTTCCGGGCGTGAGACAGCGGAGGGCGCGCCTAGTCCGCTGCGCGCTTGGCGGCCTTCTCGAATTTCTTGAAGACGCGGTCGCGCTTCAGCTTCGACAGATAATCCACGAACAGCACGCCGTTGAGATGGTCGATCTCGTGCTGGATGCAGGTGGCGTAGAGCCCCTCGGCATCCTCCTCATGCAGCTTGCCGTCGAGATCGGTGAAGCGCAGGCGCACCCGCGCCGGGCGCTCGACCTCCTCGTAATATTCGGGGATCGACAGGCAGCCCTCTTCGTAGACCGACAGCTCTTCCGAATGCGAGATGATCTCCGGATTGATGAACACCCGCGGCTGCGGCGTGGTCTCGCCGTTCTCGTCGCGCTTGGCGAGGTCCATGGTGATCAGCCGCAGCGGCTGCGCGACCTGGATCGCCGCAAGCCCGATGCCGGGCGCGTCATACATGGTCTCGAGCATGTCGTCGGCGAGCTTGCGGATCTCCGGCGTCACCTTCTCGATCGGTTTCGACACCAGCCGCAACTGCTTGTCCGGCAGGATGATGATTTCTCTTAAAGCCATGGCGGCGATTTAAGCTGCGCGCCTGATGCGGTCAATGCGCTCAGGAACTCGTTAGGACAACCTTAACCACGTTTCTTTACCCCCGGTTAACCAAGAAAATTCGGAAAGCATTTATCATAATTGTTCCCCCTTCGTTCGCATCCAGCCGCGAATCGGCTACAAGGCCGGCATGAACGAGATTCTCCTCACGATCGGCGACCTTCCGGTCCGCGTCTCCGACGCGTTGATCGGCCTTGGCGCGCTGGCGCTGATCCTGCTGTTCGCCATCGCCCTGGTGATCGCGCGGTCCAGCCGGCGCGGCGCGGAACTCGCGATGGCCCAGGCCATTCGCGCCGACGAGCTGGAGGAGCGGCTTGCCGACATGCTGCGGGCCCAGAGCGAATCCTCCGGCCGGGTCGACGCCATGGCGCAGGCGCTGGCCGGCCGCCAGGCCGAGATGGCCCGCGCCGTCAACGAGCGGCTGGATTCGGTCACCCACCGGGTCGGCCAGTCGATGGAACAATCGACCCGCAACACGATGGATTCGCTGCGCGCGCTGCACGAGCGGCTCGGTATCATCGACCATGCCCACAAGAACCTCAACGAGCTCACCACCCAGGTGACGACCCTGCGCGACGTGCTCGCCAACAAGCAATCGCGCGGCGCGTTCGGCCAGGCGCGGATGGAGGCGATCGTCCAGGACGGCATGCCGAAGGGCTCGTTCGAGTTCCAGTACACGCTGACCACGGGTAAGCGGCCGGACTGCGTGGTGTTCCTGCCCGACCAGCGCCCGCTCTGCATCGACGCGAAATTTCCGCTGGAGGCCATGACCGCGCTGCACGACGCGCGCAGCGACGAGGAGCGCAAGTTTGCCAGCCAGCGATTGCGTGCCGACGTGCTGAAGCATGTCAGCGACATCGCGGAAAAGTACCTGATCCCGGGCGAGACCCAGGACACCGCGCTGATGTTCGTGCCGTCGGAATCGGTCTATGCCGAAATCCATGACGGCTTCGACGACGTGATCCAGAAGGCCTATCGCGCCCGTGTCGTGCTGGTGTCGCCCTCGCTCCTGATGCTGGCGATCCAGGTGATGCAGCAGATCCTGAAGGACGCCCGCATCCGCGACGCCGCCGACCAGATCCGCAACGAGGTGATGCATCTCGGTGATGACCTCGGCCGCCTGCGCGAGCGCGTGCTCAAACTGCAAACCCATTTCGGCCAGGTCAACGAGGACGTCAGGCAGATCCTGATCTCCGCCGACAAGATCGAGAAGCGCGCCGGCCGCATCGAGGAGCTCGACTTCAGCAAGGCCGAGACCCCGATCGAAGTGCCGCGCTTCGTCAAGCCCGCCGCCACCGACCTGTTCCCCGCCCCGCGCAAGCTGCAGGCCGGGGAGTGAACGACAAACTCGGTGTCATCGCCCGGCTTGACCGTCGAGCCGGGCGACTACAGACGCGCGTGGAACAAGATTATCTCCACTTGTCGTCCCTGCGAAAGCAGGGACCCATACGCCGCGGCTTTCATTGTTGAGGAACTCGTCGTTCCGACATCGCCCACCAACCACCATTCGTGGTTATGGGTCCCTGCTTTCGCAGGGACGACACCGAATTTGACGTGGCCTCCCCGCCACGCCTTCGGTGTCATCACCGGCCGGGCGATGACAGTCTTTTGCAGCCGAATCTGCTACCAACGACCCTATGACCGCACCTGAAGCGACGTCAGACGCCCCCGTAAAGCCGCAGGAGCCCGCCGCCACCTCCTGGCGCGACAGTTTCGCGGTGTACCTGCAGCCGCGGGTGCTGATCGTGCTGCTGCTCGGCTTCTCCTCCGGCCTGCCGCTGGCGCTGTCGGGGTCGACGCTGCAGGTCTGGATGAAGGAGGCCGGGGTCGATCTCGGCACCATCGGGCTGCTGGCGCTGATCGGGACGCCTTACACGCTGAAGTTCCTCTGGGCGCCGCTGGTCGACGCGCTGCACGTGCCGCTGTTCACGCAAGTTTTCGGGCGCCGCCGCGGCTGGCTGCTGCTTTCGCAGTTGCTCTTGATCGCGGCGATCCTGGTGCTGGCGGTGGCCGATCCGGCACGATCGCCGTGGTTCGCGGCCTTTGCCGCGCTATTGGTCGCAACGGCGTCGTCGACGCAGGACATCGTGGTCGACGCCTTCCGCGTCGAAAGCCTCCCTGAGAGCGAGCAGGCCGCCGGCATGGCGTCCTATGTCGCGGCGTATCGCGTCGGCATGCTGGTCTCGACCGCCGGCGCGCTGTTCATCGTCAGCGGCTTCGAGTCCGCAGGGCTCGCGCGTCCGTCGGCGTGGATGTGGGGCTATGTGGTGATGGCCGCGCTGGTCGTGATCGGCATCGTCACCGCGCTTGTGGCGACCGAACCGGCGCAATCGAAAGGCGCGGAGGCGGCCACGCAGGCGCAGAATGCAGCCGAACGCGTGTTTCACGCGGCGCTCGGCGCATTCTCCGAGTTCCTCAGCCGCAAGGACGCACTTGCGGCGCTCGCGTTCGTCGTGCTGTTCAAGTTCACCGACGCGTTTTCCGGCACCATGACCGCGCCGTTCGTGATCGACATCGGCTTTTCCAAGGTCGATTACGCGGCGATCGTGAAGGGCGTCGGCCTCGCGGCAACCTTGATCGGCGGCTTTGCCGGCGGCTTCGTGGCACGGCGCTATTCGCTCGCGCAGAGCCTCTGGATCGGCGGCGTGCTGCAAGCAGTCGCCAACCTGTCGTTCTCGTGGCTTGCGCATGTCGGCGTCGATCAATGGGCGCTCGCGATTGCGATCACCGCGGAGAATTTCACCAGCGCGATCGGCACCGTGATCTTCGTCGCTTATCTCTCGGCGCTGTGCCGCAACCCGCTGCACACCGCGACCCAGTATGCGCTGCTGACGGCGCTCGCGGCGGTCGGCCGCACCTATCTGTCGTCGGGCGCGGGCTATGTCGCCAAGGCGGTCGGCTGGCAGATGTTCTTCGTGATCTGCGTGCTGGTCGCGATCCCGAGCCTGATCCTGCTGGCGTGGCTGCAACGGCGCGGGCACTTCGATGAGTTGGGGCCGGTGAGAGTCTAGCCCACATCCGTCATCACCCGCGATCGTCGTCCTGGCGAAAGCCAGGACGACGATGAGGATAGGTCGCAACTCAAGATGTCGAATGGCGCGGTGTCATCACCTGCACATCCGGGCGATGACACCGCAACTACGACACGGCCTACTTCGCCACCACGCTCCACTTGGTGACGATGGCTTCGCTCATCTCGCCGGCGTCCTTGGCGCAGGCGACCTCGTCGACCTTCACCGAGATCGCCTTGCCCGAAAGGCTCTTGAGCTGCGCGGCCTGGGCGTCGTTGGTCGGAATCAGCTGGAAGGTTTCCGGCCCGGTTTCGAGATTGCACAGACCGCTCGGCGGCGGCAGGCGGCGCGGCTCGCTGGTGATCTGGTAGGTCGCGACGCGCTTGCCGCGATTCTTGGCGTCACGCACCTTCATGACGCCGAGTTCCCCCGACAGCACGTCGCCGGCGTGGATCATCTTGCCGGGCTTCTGCGGCGCGTCGCTCTGCTGCGCGATCGCGCCCTGCGCAACGAACATTGCCGCCAGAAACGCAAAGCCCAAGCGTACGCCCAATCGGTGTGTCGTCATTTTCAGGTGTTCCGTAGCTGGTCCGTCAGAGCGTGAATGACCGTCCCCGAATCGTCATCCACCCTATCATTTTGTTTCGGCGCGATCTTTTCGACTTGTGACTGATCGCTTGGCAAAATCAGCCGTGTCCGGCTCTCGAGCGTGCGCTAGAACAGCGTCCGCTGCCGCATCGCAGCCGATAGCGTACCTTCGTCGAGGTAATCAAGCTCTCCGCCGACCGGCACGCCATGCGCCAGGCGCGTCACCCGCACATTGGCGTCCGCCAACAGATCGGTGATGTAATGCGCGGTGGTCTGGCCATCGACGGTCGCATTCAAAGCCAGAATGATCTCGCTGACCTCAGGCGCGTGCGCGCGTGCCACCAACTGGTCGATGGTGAGATCCTGCGGACCGACGCCGTCGAGCGGCGACAGCGTTGCGCCGAGCACGTGATAGCGGCCATTGGTCGCGTTCGCCCGTTCCAGCGCCCAGAGATCGGCGACATCGGCGACCACGACGATGATCGAGGGATCGCGGCGCGGATCGGTGCACACCGTGCAGGGGTTTTGTGTATCGATGTTTCCGCAGGTCTTGCAGACCTGGATCTTGTCGATCGCAACCTGCAGCGCCGCGGTCAGCGGCGTCATCAGGGCTTCGCGCTTCTTGATCAAATGCAGCGCCGCGCGCCGCGCCGAACGGGGACCTAAGCCCGGCAGCCGCGCCAGCAGCTGGATCAGGCGCTCAATCTCGGGGCCGGCAACGCTTGCGGCCATTTTAAGTAGGACCAAATCCCGGCGGCAGGCCGAGGCCGCCGGTCAGCGCCATCATCTTCTCCTGCATCGCCGTCTCGGCCTTGCGGCGAGCATCGCCATGCGCGGTGACGAGCAGATCCTCGAGCACCTCACGTTCTTCCGGCTTCATCAGCGACGGATCGATCTTGACGCCCTTCACTTCCATCTTCGCGGTCATGCGCACGGCAACCAGGCCGCCGCCGGAAATGCCCTCGACTTCGACATTGCCGAGCTGCTCCTGCATCTCCTGCATCTTGGATTGCAGCTGCGCTGCCTGCTTCATCATGCCGAGAAAATCAGCCATGCGTGCGTTCCTGTAATCAGATCAATCGTCGTCGCTGTCGGAAGTTTCAATCGAATCTTCGCCGGTTGCATCCGCCACCGGAACCTCGGCGGCAAGGCGGCGGACCTCGATCACCTTGGTGCCGGGAAAGCGCGCCAGCACCTCCTGCACGCGCGGATCGGCCTCCGCCGCGCGCTGGTGCTCGCTGCGCGCCAGCTCGTTCTGCGAACGCACCGTGGGCTGGCCGGCCTCGTTGGAGATGATCACGGTCCAGCGCCGCCCGGTCCACAGCTCGAGCTTGCGCGATAGGTCGGTGACGAGCGCGCGCTGCGCCTTCGGCTCGAGCGCGATCTCGAGCTGGCCGTCCTCGATGCGCACCAGCCGCACATCGGCCTCCAGCGCGCTCTTGGTCATGATGTCGCGCTTCTCGCCGGCGAGCGCGATCAGCTGCGGAAAGCTTGATATCCGAAGCACCGGCGCGGCATCGGTGGCCGGCGCCGCCATCTGCGGACGCGCGGCGAGATCGGCGCGCGGGGCAGCCTGCGGCGCGCGCAGCGGTGCCGACGGCATTGCCGACATGGACGAAGCCGGCGCACCGCGCGACGGCGACGAGGCGGCGGAGCCTGACGTCGCGGGCGCCGCGCCGCCGCCATTCTGCTCGATCATCCGGATCGCCTCATCCGGCGTCGGCAGGTCGGCGACATAGGCGATCCGCACCAGCACCATCTCGGCAGCAGCGGCCGGGCGCGTCGCGGTCTGCACCTCGGCGATGCCCTTGAGCAGCATCTGCCACATCCGCGACAGCACCCGCATCGAGAGCTTTGCGGCGAACTCGCGCGCCCGCACCCGCTCGGTCTCGCCGAACGCGACATTGTCGGCGGTTGCCGGAATCGCCTTCACGCGGGTGACGAAATTGACGAACTCGGCGAGGTCCGACAGCACCACGACCGGATCGGCGCCGACATCATACTGCGCGCGGAATTCGGTGAAGGCGGCGGCGAGATCGCCGCGCGCCAGCGAATCGAACAGGTCGATCACGCGGGTGCGGTCGGCGAGGCCGAGCATCTGCCTGACCGCGCCGGCCTTCACATTGCCGGCGGCATGCGCGATCGCCTGATCGAACAGCGACAGCGAGTCGCGCACCGATCCCTCGGCCGCGCGCGCGATGATGCCGAGCGCCTCGGGCTCGACCTCGACGCCCTCCTTGGTCGCGATATTGCCGAGATGCTTCATCAGCACGTCGGCCTCGACGCGGCGCAGGTCGAAGCGCTGGCAGCGCGACAGCACCGTGATCGGAACCTTGCGGATTTCGGTGGTGGCGAACACGAACTTGGCGTGCTCCGGCGGCTCCTCCAGCGTCTTCAGAAAGGCGTTGAAGGCCGCCGTCGACAGCATGTGGACTTCGTCGATGATGTAGACCTTGTAGCGCGCGCTGGCCGGCGCATAGCGCACGCTGTCATTGATCTGGCGGACATCGTCGACGCCGGTGTGGGACGCGGCGTCCATCTCCAGCACGTCCATGTGCCGGCTTTCCATGATCGCCTGGCAGTGCACGCCGAGGTCGGGCATGTGGATGGTCGGCCCGGTCACCGAGCCGTCCGGCTTGGCGTAGTTCAAGGCACGGGCGAGGATCCGCGCGGTGGTGGTCTTGCCGACCCCGCGGACGCCGGTGAGGATCCAGGCTTGGGGAATCCGCCCGGTCTCGAACGCATTCGAGACGGTGCGGACCATAGCCTCCTGGCCGATCAGGTCCTCGAAGCTGGAGGGGCGGTATTTGCGGGCTAGAACGCGGTACGGCTTGGCGGTATCAAGCGCGCTGCCGAGATCGAAGCCACTCTGGCCTTCGCCGTCGGGCGGTTGGGAGGGGGCGCCAGCGTCATTCATGCGTCGATCCGCAACTTAAGGGTCTCTTGCAGCCGGCGTGCGGATGGGAGCCGAAATCGAGCGCCGGGCGCGGAGACCGCCATTCCAGCGCGATTCGCTCAGAAAAAACAGGTAGGAGACTGACGAGCGACCCGATCCGGACCTCGTTAGGGCTGCTTCCTTCCGGACCTGACCCGGTTGGCGAGTGGCTCGTCCACCGCCAATCTCCCGATCCCTATTTGGGGCCAAAAGCGCCGGAAAGCAAGCGGCCTGACCCGGCTTTGTAAGGCCGGCTTTGCGGGGCTTGTCTGGGAACACGGAAAGGCATTATTTGCCCCCATGCCCGCCTCCAATTGGTCGCTGCATTCGCAGCTCAAAAAAGACACCATCGACATCGGCGACCTGCCGCTGTGCAAGGTGCTCGTCATCAAGGATGCGCATTATCCCTGGCTGCTCCTGGTGCCCCGGCGCGACGGCGCGGTCGAGATCATCGACCTCGACGAGGTCGAGCAGGCGCAGCTGATGACCGAGATCACCCGCGTCTCGCGGGCCCTCAAAGAGGTCACCAAATGCGACAAGCTGAATGTCGCAGCCCTCGGCAACCTCGTCCCGCAGCTTCACGTCCATATCATCGCGCGCCGGACCAGCGACGCTGCATGGCCGCGTCCCGTTTGGGGCGTGATGCCGCCGCTGGCGCATGACGCCGAGGAAGTGCAGAATTTCATCAGCGCGCTTCGCCGCAAGATCTGGTTGGGTTGAAATTCAATGTCCGCATCCGATTCATTTCCGCTCGGCCAGCCGGCCTTCGTCACCCATGTGCTCGACCGCGCCGCGCATCTGCGCAGCAATGACGAGAAGCTGTTCGCGCTGGAGGGCCACCGCGAGGCGCGCGCCTATGTGATCTATCGCGACTCGCTGGTCGTGAAGCAGGAGGAAGGCGGCGCCCGCGCACTGCTGTCGCTGGAGGAAGCCCGCAGCTACGGCGCCAATCCCGGCACGATCTTCTTAGGTTTGCGCGATGCGGCGCCGATCTTCGGCATGGGGATCGCACCGCAGGCGGCCGAGAAGCTGGTCGGGCGCGCCGACGTCGCGATCACCGAGTTGCGCGGCATGGCGATGCAGGGCGTGGTGCCGCCGGAGCAGCTGTCGGCGATCGCGATGGCGAAATCGATGGTGACCTGGCATCAGCGCCATGGCTTCTGTCCGAACTGCGGCACCCGCACGGCGATGAAGGACGGCGGCTGGAAGCGCGAATGCCCGAGCTGCAAGGCCGAACATTTTCCGCGCACCGATCCGGTCGTGATCATGCTGGTCACGTCGGGCGACCGGGTGCTGCTCGGCCGGCAGAAGCAGTTCATGCCCGGGATGTATTCCTGCCTCGCCGGCTTCGTCGAGGCCGCCGAGACCATCGAGGACGCAGTGCGGCGCGAGATTTTCGAGGAAAGCGGCATCCGCTGCACCGACGTCAATTATTACATGACGCAGCCCTGGCCCTATCCGTCGTCGCTGATGATCGGCTGTACCGCGCGGGCGACCAACGAGGACATCGTGGTCGACCGCACCGAGCTGGAAGATGCGCGCTGGTTCGACCATGCCGAGGCGACGCTGATGCTCAAGCGTCAGCACCCCGAGGGCCTGGCCGGCCCGCATCCGTTCGCGATTGCCCATCATTTGCTCGGCCGCTGGGTGCACCACCGGAATCCGTTGGACCAATAGCGGGAACCGGACATCGTTCTGCCGATTAGATCGGGACACAGTTCTGGCAGCTAACGGAACCATTGCGACGGATCCCTGCATGAATTTTCAAGACGGTGCCCCGAAAGTCCCGCCCCGCATCCTCTGCATCGGCCTGCCGGTGCGCGACCTGACCTTCCGCGTCAACGTTCCGGCGCGCGGCTCCAAGGAGAATGCGACGCATTTCGACGAGATCTGCGGCGGCAACGCGCTGAACGCGGCGATCGGCATCGTCCGGCTGGGCGGCCGCGCCTCGATCTGCGGGCCGATGGGCGATTCGCGGGAGACTTCCAGCCGCTACATCTTCGACAAGCTGGCCGAGGAAGGCATCGAGACCAACCATCTGATCCACATGCCGGACCTGGTCACCCCGATCTCGGCGATCATGATCGACGACACCGGCGAGCGCACCATCGTCACCTTCCGCGATCCCGAGCTCTGGAAGGTCAAGCTGCCGCCGACCGAGCTTTTGCTGGAGGATTGCGCGGCGATCCTGACCGAGAGCCGCTGTGCACCGTTCTGCACCGAGCTGTGTGCCGAGGCCGTCAAACGCGGCATTCCCGTGGTGGTCGACGTCGACCGCGCGATGTCGATGCGGGAAGGGCTGCTCACCGCCTCCTCGCATCTGGTGTTCTCCAGCGAGCCGCTGCAGGAGACCGCCGACGTCACCGATGACGGCCAGGCGCTGCACAAGCTCGCCAAGCTCACCCCCTCCTTCCTGGCCGGCACCCGCGGCCCTCAGGGCACGATCTGGCTCAATGAGAAGGGTGGGCTCGAGGAGACCCCGGCCTTCCCGGTCCATACCGTCGACACGCTCGGGGCCGGCGACGTCTTCCACGGCGCGTTTGCCCTCGCCATCACCGAGAAGCAGGAACTGCGGCAGGCGCTGCGTTTTGCGTCCGCGGCTGCGGCGCTGAAATGCACCCGCTTCGGCGGCGCTTATGCCGCACCGCAACGTACTGAAGTTGAAGCGTTTTTGGGCGAACACGCCGACGCCCGGCCGGCCTGATCGGTTACGACCCGCTTGATTTGGAAGATTTTTCTCTATATGAGGGAGTTTGAACCTTCATGTGGAACTTTCTTCTATGACCGATGTCGCCATTCAGCTTCATGACAACAACCGCCGCCTCGACGCGATCGATCGCAAGATCCTGACCGTGTTGCAGGAGGATGCCTCGCTCTCCGTCGCCGAGATCGGCGACCGGGTCGGGCTGTCGTCGACGCCGTGCTGGAAGCGCATCCAGCGGCTCGAGGCCGACGGCGTGATCCTGCGCCGCGTGGCGCTGGTCGATCAGAACAAGATCGGGCTCGGGATTTCGGTGTTCGTCTCGGTCGAGAGCGCCGACCATTCGGAAGCCTGGCTGCGCAAATTCGCCGACGCCGTCAGCGCCATGCCCGAGGTGATGGAGTTCTACCGGATGGCCGGCGACGTCGACTACATGCTGCGCGTCGTGGTCGCGGACATGCAGGCCTACGACGTGTTCTACAAGAAGCTGATCTCGGCCGTGCCGCTGAAGAACGTCACCTCGCGCTTTGCGATGGAGAAGATCAAGTCGGTGACGGCGCTGCCGGTGCCTGCGGCGTAACCGCCGCCGCACAACCTCATACGAACGTCGATACGCCCCCAGGTAGTTCGCCTGCACGGCATTTACCGGAAGTTAGCGCCAGCGGCAGTATTGTGCTGCGATGGTGCCGGGGGAGATCATCCCAGCGAGCCGACGGCCCGTATGGCTGGGCGCGGCTGCATTGCTGATCGCGAGCTGGATCGCGGTCGCAATGCTGTCGCTGCAGGCGCGTGCGGGCAGCGACGTGGTGGCCGTGGCGTTTCCGCCGTGGTGGCGCGCCGAGCGCGCGCTGATGGCCGCCGCGTCCGCCAATGCGTCGATCGTTCGGATGACCGCGATCCCGGCCCTGCTGGTGGTGCGGCCTGACCGCGATGGCGGGCTGCGCCGGCTGTATGAGGCGGGCGCGCTGCTGACCATGGATCCGCAGGCGATCGCCGGCTGCTTCAAGTCGGACGACGATCTGGGGGTTGGGAATGACCTTCGAAGGCGATGAAATGGCCGCGCTGCGCGAGACGGCCAGCAAGATATTGCTCGTGGTGCTCTGGCTGCACGTTCCGATCGCGATCATCGTCGGCATGGCGCTGCACACCGACTGGCTGATCCCGGCCGGCTTCATGGCCGCGATGGCGCTGACTGCTACGGCCTCGTGGCGCATGTCGGGGAACGGCGTTTCAACCCGCCTGATCGTGGCCGTGGCCCTGATGGCCGGCGTGTCGATGCTGGTCTACCAGTTCGCCGGCCACCGCTGGCAGGTCGACATGCACATGTACTTCTTCGCCGCGCTGGCGTGCCTCGTCGCCTATTGCGACTACCGGCCGATCGTCGCCGGCACCGCGGCCGTTGCCCTGCACCATTTGACGCTGAATTTCATCCTGCCGGCCGCGATCTATCCCGGCGGCGCCGACTTCGGCCGCGTCGTTCTGCACGCCGTGATCCTCCTGATCGAGGCCGGCGTGCTGATCTGGCTCGCGCACACGCTTGCCGAGCTGTTCAGGACGTCGGCGCAGAAGGCGGCCGAGGCCGAGGCCGCCGTTGCCGCCGAGGCGCGCGTCAATGCCGAACGCATCGAGGCCGAACGGGCCAAGCAGAACCGTGACGCCGCGCGGCGCGAGCTCGCCTTGGGTTTCGAGCGCAAGATCGGCGAGGTCGTCGAGGCCGTCGCGGTGGCGGCGAACGCGATGCAGGGCCTCTCGACGACGATGAACGGCAGCAACGCGGAAACCATCCGCCAGGCCACCGCCGCCGCCTCCGCATCGACGCTGGCGTCGAGCAACGTGGAGACCGTGGCGTCGGCGACCGAGGAGCTGACGGCCTCGATCAACAGCATCGCCGAGCAGGTGACGCGCTCGGCGCGGATCGCCGCCAAGGCCGCCGACGAGGCGCGCCGCACCAACACCGTCGTGCAAGGTCTTGCCGCCGGCACGCAGAAGATCGGCGAGGTGGTGACGTTGATCCAGAGCATCGCCAGCCAGACCAACCTGCTCGCCCTGAACGCAACCATCGAAGCGGCGCGCGCCGGCGAGCATGGCCGCGGATTTGCGGTCGTTGCGAGCGAGGTCAAGGCGCTGGCCAACCAGACCGCCAAGGCGACCGAGGAGATCTCGGTTCAGATCCAGGACATCCAGAACGCGACCGGCGCGGCCGTCAGCGCGATCGGGACCATCGGGACCACGATCGCGGAAATCGACCACGTCTCCGGCGAGATCGCAGCCGCCGTCGATCAGCAGGGCGCTGCGACCCGCGAGATCTCCAGCAATTTGCAGCAGGCCGCCGACCGCACCCGCGACGTCAACAAGGGCATCCTCAACGTCAACCGCGCCTCCGAACAGGCCGGCGGCGCGACCGCGCAATTGCTCGATGCGGCGAACGGCCTGACCTCGCAGTCGGAATGGCTGAAGACCGAGCTGGACCGCTTCCTCGCCTCGCTGCGGGCGGCGTGAGGAACTGTCATCGGCCGGCTCGACCGGGCGATCCAGTGCGCCGCGGCCCGTCGGTTCAATAACGACTGCCTCTGGAATACTGGATCACCGCTTTCGCGGGTGATGACACCGCGTGTTTGAGATCTTGAATCGAGAACCATCCTCAGTGTCGTCCCTGCGAAAGCAGGGACCCATAACCACGAATGATTGTTGGTGAACCGTGGCGGAACGACGAGTCCCGATCACGACATCCGCCGCGGAGTATGGGTCCCTGCTTTCGCAGGGTCGACACCGAATTTGGCTTGGCATCGCCCCCGAATGCATGCGCTGGTGATGACGAGTCGGTTCGCGGAGCCCCGCCTCAGATCTTCTGATTGTACTCGCCGACCTCGGGATGCGTCCGCAGCACCGAATCCATCGCCTCGAACATGTCGCGCATGCGCTGCTCGCTGACCGGGCTTTCGACCACGACCACGAGCTCCGGCTTGTTCGAGGATGCCCGCACCAGACCCCAGCTGCCGTCCTCGACCGTGACGCGCACGCCGTTGACGGTGACGAGATCGCGGATGTTCTGGCCCGCGACCTTCTCGCCCTTCTGCTGCAGCGTCTCGAAGTGCTTCACCACGGCATCGACCACGCCGTACTTCGCCTCGTCGGCGCAATGCGGCGACATGGTCGGCGACGACCAGGTCTTCGGCAGCGCGTCCTTCAGATCGGCCATCGACTTGCCGGGGGCGCGGTCGAGCATCTCGCAGATCGCGATCGCCGACACCAGGCCGTCGTCATAGCCGCGGCCGAACGGCTTGTTGAAGAAGAAGTGGCCGGACTTCTCGAAGCCGGCCAGCGCACCGAGCTCATTGGTGCGGCGCTTCATGTAGGAGTGCCCGGTCTTCCAGTAGACCGTGTTGGCACCCTGCTTCTGCAACACCGGATCAGTCACGAACAGTCCGGTCGACTTCACGTCGACGACGAACTGCGCATTGGCGTTGATCGCCGACATGTCGCGCGCCAGCATCACGCCGACCTTGTCGGCGAAGATCTCCTCGCCGGTGTTGTCGACCACGCCGCAGCGGTCGCCGTCGCCGTCGAAGCCGAGCCCGACATCGGCCTTGTGCGCCAGCACCGCATCGCGGATCGCGTGCAGCATCTCCATGTCTTCCGGATTCGGATTGTATTTCGGGAAAGTGTGATCGAGCTCGGTATCGAGCGGGATCACCTCGCAGCCGATCGCCTCCAGCACCTGCGGCGCGAACGCGCCCGCGGTGCCATTGCCGCAGGCCGCCACCACCTTCAGCTTGCGCTTCAGCTTCGGCCGGCTGGTGAGGTCGGCGATGTAGCGCGCCGGATAATTCTCGTGAAACTGGTAGGAGCCGCCGGCCTTGTTGTTGAACGCGGCATTGAGCACGATCTCCTTCAGCCGCGTCATCTCGTCGGGGCCGAAGGTGAGCGGGCGGTTGGCGCCCATCTTGACGCCGGTCCAGCCATTGTCGTTGTGCGAGGCGGTGACCATCGCGACACAGGGCACATCGAGATCGAACTGCGCGAAATACGTCATCGGCGTCACCGCGAGCCCGATGTCATGCACCTCGCAGCCCGCCGCCATCAGGCCCGAGATCAATGCGTATTTGATCGACGCGGAATAGCCGCGGAAATCATGCCCAGTGACGATCTCCTGCTTGACGCCGAGCTCCGCGATCAGCGCGCCGAGCCCCATGCCCAGCGCCTGCACGCCCATCAGGTTGATATCCTTGTTGAACAGCCAGCGCGCGTCGTATTCGCGAAACCCGGTCGGCTTCACCATCGGCTCGGATTCGAAGGCATAGGTGTTCGGGACCAGCACGGATTTCGGCTTCGGAAACATGGATCGGCCTTATGGTCGCATACGGAAAGACGTCGCCGCAGCCTTTAGCGAATGCGCGGGCCGGGCGAAAGCTGAGACTGCGGCTGGTGACCGACAATTACGGCGGAAATGGCGGCGACTATCCCGCGAATTCGACGCCGGATCGCGCCGGCCTCCTCAGCATGACAATGAGAGATTCGAGCCCGCGATCGTCGTCCCGGCGAAGGCCGGGACCCATACGCCGCAGCGGGTGTTGGGTTCGGGACTCGTCGTTCCGGCGCTGCTCACCAAATACGGCCTGTGGTGATGGGTCCCGGCCCCCGTGCGCAATTGCGCACTAGGCCGGGACGACAGCAAGTGCGCGGCACCCCGTGAGGATAGTTTATTGCTCCAGCAACAATTTGCCGTTGGCGTATTCGAAGCGCTTCAGCTTCGACAGGAAGGAGAGGCCGAGCAGGTTTTCCGAAAGGGCCTCGTCCGGCAGCACCAGGGCGTCGACGTCGCGCACGGTGAGGCCGCCGATCTCGATCATGGCGATGTGGGCACGCGCGGCCTTGATGGTGCCGTTGGCGGTGGTGACGCGCGAGGTGTAATCGCCCGGCACCGGACGCAGGCCGAAGCGCGCGGCCGAGGTCTCGTTCAAGGCCACCACGGACGCGCCGGTGTCGACCATGAAGTTGATGCGCTGGCCGTCGATCCGGCCGTCGGTCGCGAAATGACCGCGCGGGTCGGGCGCAATGCTGAGCGTGCGGGCGCTGGCCTGCGCCACCGTGACGGCGGGGGCGATGCTCTGCTTGGCGGTGGTCGCGGCGGCGGGCGACATCTTGCTGGCCATCTGGGCCATGAAGGTGCCCAGCCCAATCAGGATGGCCGCGAAAATCATCAAGGTACGCATGACACCATACTCGGAAAGCCGAACACGCAATTTCACCACGCCGTCCGCCCCGCCGCGAGCGAGGGCGGCAGCGCAAGGATGCCATTTTGGCGAAAAGGATGAGCGAAGAGTTAATGCGCCCGCGCTGAAGCGGCCGAATGACGTCGGCCGCCCTGCCCGGATCGAATTTGTCAGCCTTTAGGCGGTTCTGGCGACCGGGCTCGGCATCGCTGCGCGCAGCGCGTAATAGACCGCGCCGGCGATGGCGACGCCGAAGAACCAGCCATAGACCGCCCACCAGGCCGGCAGGATCGAGGTGAAGTTCGGCAGCACCGACGAGAACAGGGCTCCGACCGCGGCTGCGATCAGGGCGCTGGCGTTCCAGCCGTTCTGGAAGCGATATTCGCCGTGCTCCTGGTACAGCGCCGGCACGTTCACGCGACCCTTCGCGATCAGATAATAGTCGACCATCATGATCCCGTAGATCGGCCCCATGGTCGCGCCGATCAGCCCGACGAACGAGGCCGCGCTGCCCTCCCAGGGTGCGAACGGATACAGCGCCAGCGCGATCAGCGCCGCGATGTAGCCGCCCTTCTTGAAGTCGATCTGCCGCGGAAACACGTTGGAGAAATCGAACGCCGGCGAGACGAAATTGGCGACTACGTTGATGCCGAGCGTCGCGACCGCGAAGGTGACGGCGGCGAGCAGCGCCAGGAACCAGCTGTCGAACTTCGCCGAGATCTGGTCGGGATGCAGCAGCACCTCGTGGTAGACGTTGAACGCCGCGATCGTGGTGACGCCGGCGACCAGCGAGAACAGGATCAGATTGACCGGCAGGCCCCAGATATTGCCCTTGCGCAGCGCCTGCACGTCAGGCGCGTAGCGCGAGAAGTCGCAGAAGTTGAGATAGAGCGCGGCGAAATAGGTGATCCAGGTCGCGGCGACGGCGCACAGCGCCGGGAACGAGCCGGGCACGCCGGGCACGCCGGCCTCCTTGGTCTTCTCCAGCAGCACGTCCTGCGGGATCGGTGCGGTGAGCGAGATGCCGCCGGCCGCGATGCAGAGATAGATCGCGAGGATCAGCATCATCAGCCACACCGCAGGTCCGGCCCAGTCCTGGAAACGGCGCACCGTCTCCATGCCGCGCTGGATGATCAGGAGCTGCAGCGCCCAGATCACGACGAAGCAGATCACCTCGAGCGTGGAATGGCCGAGCATGTGGCTGGACTGGTGGAACGCCTTGAAGCTGTCCATCCGCGTCAAGAGCGCGACGATCGCGCCCGAGGCCGCCGCGGTCTGCGCGCCGTACCAGAAGCAGGCGACGATGGCGCGCACCAGCGCCGGGATGTTGGCGCCCCAGACCCCGAACGAAGCCCGCGCCAGCACCGGATAGGGCACGCCGGTCCGCACCCCGGCATTGCCGATCAGGCTCATCAGCACGAAGATCACCAGCGAGCCGACGCCGATCGCGAGGATGAAATTGACGAAGCTGCCGCAGAGCAGGAACAGGCTGGCGGCGAGATAATAGCCCCACAGGCTATGCACGTCCGAGGTCCAGACGTTGAAGATGCTGAAGGCGCCCCAGTTGCGTTCCCTGGCTGGCGCCAGGTCTTCGTTATACAGCGACGGCGATGCGTTCTTGATCTCCAGATTCTCGAGGTTCATGGCAGCGTCCCCAATTGCGAGCCCGTGATCCCATCCCAGCATGCAAATCTAATCACCGTTTGCCGGCGCTCGCCAGAGCCAGACCTCAGAGGTGTTAATCTTTGCGACCCGTCGTCCCTGCGAAAGCAGGGACCCATAACCACTAAAGGTCATAGTTGCGCGACGCTGTGGCTGCAGCGGTCTTCAACGACCCAACGCTGTGGCTATGGGTCCCTGCTCCCGTGCGCAATTGCGCACTAGGCAGGGACGACACCGAATGTTTGGTGCTAATCGTGGGTCACCTAAGGAACTCGCAAGTCCTCAAGTGCCGCGGGGTTTCACGCGCCTGGTCGGCATCGCGCTGGCGGGATCTTCCGGCCAGGGATGGCGCGGGTAGCGGCCGCGCAGGTCGGACCGCACCGCGGCGTAACTGCCGCGCCAGAAGCCCGGCAGATCGCGCGTCACCTGCACCGGCCGCTGCGCCGGCGACAGCAGTTCCAGCACCAGCGGCACCGCGCCCTTGGCGATCGAGGGATGGGTGTTGAGCCCGAACAGCTCCTGCAGCCTGACCGCGATGGTCGGGCCCTGCTCGGCCTCGTAGTCGATCGCAAGCTGCGTTCCGGTCGGCGCCTCGAAATGCGTCGGCGCCTCGCGATCGAGCCGCGCGCGCAGCTCCCACGGCAGCAGCGCCATCAGCGCGTCCGACAGGTCGCCGGCCGACAGATCCTTCAGCGCGGTCTTGTCGTAGAGCGCTCCCACCAGCCAGTCGTCGGCCCGCGCGGCAAGCGCGGCATCCGACAGATCGGGCCAACTCTCATCCTCGGCCTTGCGCAGAAACATGACACGGTCGCGCCACTGTTTCGAATGCTTCGACCACGGCAGGCGGTCGAGGCCCGCCGCGATCAGGCCGTCGGCGAACACGCGCGCGGTCTCGGCCGACGGCTTGAGCGGCATGGGCGCTTCCGACAGCGTGATCGCATGCAGTGAACGCCGGCGGCGCGCGCGCAGCGCCATCGCGCCGCGGTCGAACGTCACCTCCTCGACATTCTCGATCTGGTCGGCGAAGCGCTGCTCGATCTCGTCCTGGGTGATCGGCGCCGCCAGCAGGATGCGGCCGCTCGCGGCCGTGCCGGTCAGTTCGGCGACCGCGATGGTGGGCAGCCGCGCCAGCGCCGCGGTCTGCTCGACGGCGGCGCCGCGGCCGTTGGCCAGCACGAAGCTGCCATTGCCGCGGTTCTTCGCGACGCGGTCCGGAAACGCGAAGGCCAGCATGACGCCGGTCGAGAGATCCTTCTCTTCGCTCACCGCTGCCTTCACCTGCGAAGCCCAGCGCGCGGCCATGCTGCGCGCGCTCGATGCCCGCTGCGAGCGGTCGCGGCGGAATTGGTCGAGCCGGACGTCGAGATCGACACTGTCGCCGCCGAGCCCGCGCTCGGTCAGCACAGCCGCGATCTCGGCCGCCTCCTCACCCATGCCGAAGCGGGCGGAATCCACGATCATCCGCGCCAGCCGCGGCGGCAGCGCCAGCGCGCGCAGGCTTTTGCCCTCCTCGGTGATGCGACCGTCTGCGTCGAGGGCGCCGAGTTCGGACAGCAGCGATCGCGCTTCCTTCAGTGCCGGTCCCGGCGGCGAATCGAGGAAAGCGAGGCCTGAGGGATCGCTGACGCCCCATTGTGCGAGGTCGAGCACCAGCGAGGACAGGTCGGCGGAGAGGATTTCGGGCGCGGTATAGGCCGGCAGCGATGCGGTCTGCGGCTCGTCCCAGAGGCGATAGCAGACGCCGGGCTCGATACGGCCGGCGCGGCCGCGGCGCTGATCGACCGCGGCGCGCGAGGCCCGCACGGTCTCGAGCCGGGTCAGCGCGATATCCGGCTCGTAGCGCGGCACCCGCGCGAGGCCGGAATCGACCACGATGCGCACGCCCTCGATGGTCAGCGATGTTTCGGCAATCGAGGTCGCCAGCACCACCTTGCGAATCCCCTTCGGCGCCGGCGCGATGGCGCGATCCTGCACGGAAGCATCGAGCGCGCCGAACAGCGGCACGATCTCGACCGAGGCGTCATGCACGCGCTCGGCCAAGAAAGTCTGCGTGCGGCGGATTTCGGCCGCGCCCGGCAGGAAGGCAAGCACCGAGCCGGCGTCGGCGCGCAGCGCGGTCGCGATCGTCTCGGCCATCTGCCGCTCCACCGGCGCATCGACCTTGCGGCCGACATAACGGGTCTCGACCGGAAAGGCGCGGCCCTCGCTCTCGACCACAGGTGCATCGCCGAGCAGTTTTGCGACCCGCGCGCCGTCGAGCGTTGCCGACATCACGAGGATGCGCAGGTCCTCGCGCAGGCCGGTTTGCGCGTCGCGCGCCAGCGCCAGCCCGAGATCGGCATCGAGCGAGCGCTCGTGGAATTCGTCGAACAGCACCGCGGCAACGCCGTTGAGCTCGGGATCGTCGAGGATTTGGCGCGAGAAGATGCCCTCGGTGACGACCTCGATCCGCGTCGCCCGCGACACCTTTGAGCCGAAGCGCACCCGATAGCCGACGGTCTCCCCCGGGCGCTCACGAAGCGTCTTCGCCATCCGCTCGGCGCTGGCGCGCGCGGCGATGCGGCGCGGCTCCAGCACGATGATCTTCTTGCCCTTGGCCCAGGGCGCATCGAGCAGCGCCAGCGGCACGCGCGTGGTCTTGCCGGCGCCCGGCGGCGCGACCAGCACGGCGGCGTTGTGGCGATCGAGCGTGCGGTCGAGTTCGTCGAGTACGGCGTCGATCGGCAGCGGGCTATCGAATTGGTGCGGCAAGGAGTCTCATCGCGGTAGCGGCGCTCGGCCGACCTACGTCCTGTGGTTAACGAGCGTCGGATTCTCTTGGGATTCCCTTATGATTTCCGGGCCTCTTAGACCATTCGCCTGGTCCAGGGAACCGGGGACAGGGCCCAGATTCGCTGGCACAGCATTTGTACTGATAAAGGAGAAAGCAACCGATCGGGCCGATGATAGGGCCGATTACGCCGAAACGGGACAAGGATGACCACAAACGGCACAGTCGCTGCGACAGATCGTTCCCTTGATCGATCACTTGATCGATCGCTTGGGAACGCGAGCGCGCGTGTCGATTGGGTCGATTATGCCAAGGGCATCTGCATCATCATGGTCGTGATGATGCATTCGGTGCTGGGGGTCGAGAAGGCCGCCGAGCAGACCGGCTTCATGCATTATGTCGTGATGTTCGCCAGACCGTTCCGGATGCCGGACTTCTTCCTGATCTCGGGCCTGTTCCTGTCGGTCGTGATCGACCGCGACTGGCGCACCTATCTCGACCGCAAGGTGATGCACTTCGCTTATTTCTACGTGCTGTGGGTGACGATCCAGTTCGGCTTCAAGGCGCCGTCGCTGGCTGCCGAGGCGGGTTGGGCCGAGGTCGGGCGGCAATACCTCGTCTCCTTCGTGCAGCCGTTCGGCACGCTGTGGTTCATCTATCTGCTGCCGATCTTCTTCATCGTCACCAAGCTGACCCGCAACGTTCCCCCGCTCATGATCTGGCTGATCGCAGCAGCATTGGAGTCGGCGCATGTCACAACCGGCTGGTATGTGATCGATGAGTTCAGCGCCCGCTTCGTCTACTTCTACACCGGCTATGTCCTGGCCGATTACGTGTTCGCACTGTCGGATCGCGCGCGGGCGCGGCCTGCGGTTGCCCTGCTCGGGCTTGGGCTGTGGGCGCTCGTCAATGGCGGCCTGGTTGCGCTCGATGTCAGTGAATGGCCGGTCGTCTCGCTGGCGCTCGGCTTTGCCGGCGCTTGCGCGATCATCGTGACCGGCACGTTGCTGGCACGGGCGCACCGGCTCGGCTTCCTGCGCTTCTGCGGCGAGCACTCGATCGTGATCTACCTCGCCTTCTTCCTGCCGATGGCCGCGACACGCACAGCTCTACTGCGGCTCGATGTCATCCCCGACATCGGCCTGGTCTCGCTGATCGTGACCGCGGCCGGCGTCGCCGGCGCGCTCCTGATCTGGCGGCTGGCGCTGGCGGTCCGGGCCAATTTCCTGTTCGAGCGGCCCGACGCATTCTGGATTGCCCCGAAAAAGGCGACGCCCGCTTTGCAGGCCGCCGAATAAGCCGCGACAGTGGGCTTTTCAAAGAAGCTGGATCTCCATGCCGCAGCTGTCGCCGGCCGTCAGCTCCATCCTCTCTTAGTCAGAAGCGGGCCAACCGTCACCGCGATCAATATCAGAGCGATAAACAACATAAAAAGGATGAAGCCACAGCCCGCTCCGAAAGACCGCTCGGGAGGCGGAGGTGGAACGTAAGTCATGCTGGCCCCTCAGTTACGACTTCCAGATAGTCGCTGCTCAGCATCCTAATTCTCGGTTGCAAGTGTCCTAACCAGGCATCCGATAGTGCCAAAAGTCATGACCGGGATTCGTTCCGACAGGCGCGATTCCGGCCGTCCGAATTTTCCGTGCGTTGAAATGACTGGCTTTTTGGTCCCGAATGTTTCGTTGCCAGGGCCGCGACGAAACAATTCTCCCGGTCACGAAACCATTTTCCGTTTTTCGCGCAGACATCCGGAAACCGGCGCTAACTAGCTTTCTCCCAACGAACCGCCGCCCAACGGCGAACTGGGAGCCTGTCATGCCGAACGTCATCGCCATCAACTCTGCAGCCACGAAGCATATCGATGCTGCCCGCGCGACCTCGGATGAAATGCTGCTCGCGCGTATCGCCAAAAACCACCGCACCTCGATGCACACGCTCTATGCCCGCCACAACGTCCGGGTCTACCGCTTCGTGCTCCGCATGGTGCGCGACACCACAATGGCCGAGGATCTGGTCAGCCAGGTGTTCCTGGACGTCTGGCGGACCGCGGCCCAGTTCGAGGGCCGCTCGCAGGTCTCGACCTGGCTGCTCTCGATCGCCCGCTTCAAGGCGCTGACCGCGCTGCGCCAGCGCAAGCACGAGGACATCGACCAGGAAGACGTGCTGGAGATCGCCGACGGCGCCGACACGCCGGAAACCTCGCTCGACCGCGCCACCACCAGCGAGATCCTGCGCGCCTGCGTGGCCAAGCTGTCGCCGGCCCACCGCGAGATCATCAATCTGGTCTACTACCATGAGAAGTCGGTCGAGGAGGCCGGTCAGATCATCGGTATCCCGCAGAGCACGGTGAAGACCCGCATGTTCTATGCCCGCAAGCAGCTCGCCGACCTCCTGCGGGGCGCCGGCGTGGACAGCGTCGCGGCTTAAAGCAAAGCAAGTTCAGATATTTAGGAGGAGATCAAGGAGCCCGGGCAATTGTCCACGAAGCCAAAAAGGTTCGGCGACGAAACAATTGAAACAATCGACGACATCACCCGGAAAAACGCGATCTCTATACCCATATCCAACGACGCGACGCCAACCCCAATTCACCGGACCAGTTTCGATACTTCCCTAGTTTAACCTCCCAAGTAACCTCCAACGACCCGGCCGGGATGCCCCCCAGCCGGGTCGCTCTGTTTTTGGCGCGGCGTCGTGAGATCGGACCCGCCTCGTCTCACACAGACGTGACGGCACCTGCGGTGGTGCCGCCGTAACGGCCGCGCCGCTCCAGCGAAGACCATCATGCGTACCCGGCACGGCCCTCAGGCGCGCCGGGACTTCTGATGGACGGACGACGATGCTCAGCCTTGCCCCTGCCCTTACCCTGGCCCTGCTTGCCGGTGTCGCCACCGTCGCCGCCCCTTGCACCCTGCCGATGCTGCCGATTCTACTTGGGGTATCGATAGGCCAGACCGGCAAGGCGCGGCCCGCGATGATCGCGCTCGGCTTCGTGATGTCATTCTCTGCGGTGGCATTGCTGCTGAGTGCGATCACGCGCGCCTTCGATTTCGATCCCAATGTGCTGCGGACCGGCGCGGCCGTCCTGCTCGCCGGCTTCGGCCTGTTGATGATCTGGCCGACGCCGTTCGAATGGCTGGGGATCCGGCTCACCGGGACCGCCGGCAGTCTCGGTCAAGCCGCGCCGTCGCAGAGCCTATTCGGCGGCTTCGTGCTCGGCACCACGCTCGGCCTGGTGTGGACGCCCTGCGCCGGTCCGGTGCTGGGCTCGATCCTGACCATCGTCGCGACCTCGAAGGATACGGCGTGGGCGAGCCTGCAGCTCGTCACCTACGCGATCGGCGCCGCGATCCCGATGCTTGCCATTGCCTATGGCGGGCAGGCGGTCACCACCCGCGTGCGCAGCATGGCGCGGATCGCGCCGCGCCTGCAGCAGGGCTTCGGCGTCGTGATCATCGCCTTCGCCGCGCTGTCCTACCTGCAATACGACACGCTGATCGTGGTGTGGCTGACCCAGTTCTATCCCAACGGCCAGATCGGCCTGTGAGCTCATAAGGAGGTATCGATGTCCCTGCGCTTGATTGCTGTATCCGCTCTGGTTGCTGGCCTTGGCCTCGGCGGCGCGGTGATCCCCGGCCTCTGCACCGAGTCAGACGCGCCGGCGCAGCCGGTGCCGCGGGCGGTCGCGATGACGACCGAACAGAGCCAGACCGCGCCAGAGTTCGCCGGCATCAGCAACTGGTTCAATTCGCAGCCGTTGAAGCTGGCGGATCTGCGCGGCAAGGTCGTGGTGGTGGATTTCTGGACCTATGGCTGCGTCAACTGCGTCAACACGCTGCCGCACGTCACCCAGCTTTATTCAAAGTACCGCGATCGCGGCCTCGTCGTGATCGGGGTCCATACGCCGGAATTCCCGTTCGAGCATTCGGCCACCAATTTGCAGGCCGCGCTGAAGCGGCACGGCATCCTCTATCCGGTGGCGCAGGACAACAATTCGCAGACCTGGAACGCGTACCACAACGAGTATTGGCCGGCGCAATATATCATCGACCAGAACGGCAAGATCGTCTTCCAGCATGCCGGCGAGGGGCAGTACGAGGAGATCGACCGCACCGTCGCCCGGCTGCTCAACGCCAACAGCTGATTGGACGTTCCGTCCTGTATTGTCGTCATCCCCGGCGTGGTAGGGTCCACGACGGGGATGACGCGATCGCGAACGCGCATGTCGTGACCGCATCGCGCCCCAGAGCGTTGGCAATGGATGGTGCGTGATGTTCGAAGGTTGGGATGCGGTCGTACTCGCCCGCGCGCAATTCGCTTTCACGATGTCGTTCCACATCGTGTTTCCCGCATTCTCGATCGGGCTTGCGAGCTATCTCGCGGTGCTGGAAGCGCTGTGGCTGATCACCAAGCGCGAGGTCTACATCAACCTGTTCAATTACTGGCTGAAGATCTTCGCGGTCGCGTTCGGCATGGGCGTGGTTTCGGGCATCGTGATGTCCTACCAGTTCGGCACCAATTGGTCGTCCTTTGCCGACAAGACCGGGCCGGTGATCGGCCCGATGATGGCCTATGAGGTGCTGACCGCGTTCTTCCTCGAGGCCGGCTTCCTCGGCGTGATGCTGTTCGGGCTGTCGCGCGTCGGCCCGAGGCTGCATTTCCTGGCGACGCTGATGGTCGCGATCGGCACGCTGATCTCCGCGTTCTGGATCCTGTCGGCCAATTCCTGGATGCAGACGCCGGCCGGTCACGCGGTCAATGCCGACGGCCAGTTCGTCGCCGCCGACTGGCTCAAGGTGATCTTCAATCCCTCATTCCCCTATCGCCTCGTGCACATGGTGCTGGCAGCCTACCTCACCACCTCGCTGGTGGTCGGCGCGGTCGGCGCCTGGCACCTGCTGCGCGACCAGCATCTGGCGGGGGCGCGCGTGATGTTCTCGATGGCGATGTGGATGGCAACGCTGGTGGCGCCGATCCAGATCCTCGCCGGCGACCAGCACGGCCTCAACACGCTGGAACACCAGCCCGCCAAGGTGATGGCGATGGAAGGCCATTTCCAGAGCCACAAGGACGGCGCGCCGCTGATCCTGTTCGGCTGGCCCGACCAAAAAGATGCCAAGGTGAAATACGCGATCGAGGTGCCGAAACTGTCGTCGCTGATCCTGAAGCATTCGCTCGATGCGCCGCTCGCCGGCCTCGACACCGTGCCGCGCGAGAACTGGCCGCCGGTGCCGATCATCTTCTGGGCGTTCCGCATCATGGTCGGGCTTGGCTTCCTGATCATGGGACTCGGCCTGTTCAGCCTGCTGATGCGCTGGCGCGGCATGATGTACCAGTCACAGCTGCTGCATCGCTTTGCGGTGCTGATGGGCCCGGCCGGCTTCATCGCGGTGCTCGCCGGCTGGATCACCACGGAGACCGGGCGGCAACCGTTCACGGTCTATGGGCTGCTGCGCACGACGGATTCGGCATCGCCGCTGGCGGCGCCGGCCGTGGGCTCCTCGCTGATCGCCTTCATCATCGTCTATTTCGCCGTGTTCATCGCGGGTGTGATCTACATCCTCCGGCTGATGGCGCAGCCGCCGCACCCCGGCGAGCAAGGCCCGGCGACGAATATCCCCGCGCGCGCCGCCGGCATCACGCCGGCCGCCGGCGCTGCCGTGGAGGGCGCGCGATGATCGACCTGACCACGATCTGGGCCTTCATCATCGCCTTCGCCGTGTTCGTCTATGTCGTGATGGACGGCTTCGATCTCGGCCTCGGCATCCTGTTTCCGCTGTTCCCGCAAAAGACCGATCGCGACGTCATCATGAACACGGTGGCGCCGGTGTGGGACGGCAACGAGACCTGGCTGGTGCTCGGCGGCGGCGGCATGATGGCGGCGTTTCCGCTGGCCTATGCCGTGCTGATGCCGGCGCTCTACACGCCCATGATCGCGATGCTGCTCGGCCTCGTGTTCCGCGGCGTCGCCTTCGAATTCCGCTGGCGCACCCAGAAGGCGCGCAACAAATGGGACCTCGCCTTCGCGGGCGGCTCGCTGGTCGCGACGCTGGCGCAGGGGATCGCACTCGGCGCCATCCTGCAGGGCATCCATGTCGAGGGACGCCACTATGCCGGCGGCTGGTGGGATTGGCTGACGCCGTTCAGCGTGCTGACCGGCATTGCGCTGGTGATCGGCTATGCGCTGCTCGGCGCGACCTGGCTGGTGATGAAGACCGAAGGCGGGCTGCGCGAGCGCGCCTATCAGCTGAGCTGGATCTTGCTGGTCGCGATGCTCTGCGCGATCGGCGCCGTCAGCATCGCAACCCCGTTCCTTGCCGTGCAATACACCCAGCGCTGGTTCGCCTGGCCCAACATCATCCTGACCGCGCCGGTGCCGATCGCGGTCGCCGCCGTCACTGCGCTCTTGCTGCGAGCCCTCGGCAGCAAGAACGACCACCAGCCGTTCTTCCTGACGCTGGCGCTGTTCGCGCTGTCCTATGCCGGGCTCGGCATCAGCATGTATCCGTACATCGTGCCGCAGAGCATCACGATCTGGCAGGCGGCGGCGCCCGCCAACAGCCAGATCTTCATGCTGGTCGGGGTGTCGATCCTGGTGCCGCTGATCCTCGGCTACACCGCCTGGGCCTATTGGGTGTTCCGCGGCAAGGTGCGGCCCGGCCACGGATACCATTGATGTCGCCGCCCCTGAATCAGCGGCCGCTCGGCCAGCGTCTGCTATGGTTCGCAGCGCTGTGGCTCGGCGGCGTCGGCACCGTGACGCTGGTCTCGTTCGCGTTGCGACTCTGGATCGCGCCGAAATAAGGCCGGCGGCGTGACGCGGCTCGGCCCGCAGTGACAAAAAACAGAAGCATTACAGTGATCTAGTGTGACGCCCGCCCTAAACTTGCCATCAACCTGCCGCTGAGATTTGATGGTCACCGTGATTTGGGTGGAGCAACCATTGGCTGCGCGCCAACAAGGAGAGCTTTGCATGACGAAACTTCGTCACCTGGTCTGGATGTTGATCGCCACGGGCGCGCTCGTGCTGTCGACGTCGCAGGGCTTCGCCCAGAATCGTCCGGATGCCGACGAGCCGGGCCTGATCGCCGACGACAACTACGAGCTTGACCCGGAATGGCAGAAGCAGGTCGTGTACTACCGGACCAATGAGGCGCCGGGTACCATCATCGTCTCCACCGCCGAACGCCATCTCTACCTCGTGCAAGGCAATGGCCGTGCGCTCCGCTACGGCATCGGCGTCGGCCGCGACGGCTTTCAGTGGCAGGGCCTCGTGACCATCACCCGCAAGGCCGAGTGGCCGGATTGGGTGCCGCCGCCGGAAATGATCGCGCGCCAGCCCTATCTGCCGCGCTTCATGGCAGGCGGCCCGGGCAATCCGCTCGGCGCGCGCGCGATGTATCTCGGCACCACGGTGTATCGCATCCACGGCACCAACCGGCCCGACACCATCGGCACCGCGATCTCGTCCGGCTGCTTCCGCCTGGTCAACGCCGACGTCGCCGATCTCTACAACCGTGTCCCCGTCGGCACCAAGGTGATCATCCGCCAGAAGCCCGAACTGTAATCTCTACCCCGCCTTCGATATCCGACCCGCTTTTTCCCCCGATCATTCGCGAGAGAGAACCCATGCGTACATTTCGAGGCGGCCTGACGATCGGGCTCGCGGTCGCCGCGCTGGTTGCGGCCGCCGCCATTACCTATGAGCGTTACGACACCCGCACGCTGAAGCGCACCGTCCGCCGCGGCGACGTGCTGTGCGGCGTCAACAAGGGCCTGCCGGGCTTCTCGATTCCGGACGACAAGGGCAACTGGACCGGCTTCGACGTCGACTTCTGCCGCGCGGTCGCATCGGCGATCTTCGACGATCCGACGAAGGCGAAGTTCGTTCCGCTCGACGCCAGCGAGCGCTTCAAGGAGCTGCAGAACCGAAAGGTCGACATCCTCTCGCGCAACTCGACCTGGAGCATGTCGCGCGAGACCAATTACGACCTCTATTTCCCGGCAGTCGCCTACTATGACGGCCAGGGCTTCATGATCCCGCGCTCGCGCAACATCGATTCCGCGCTCGATTTGAACGGCAGCAAGGTCTGCGTGCAGGCCAACACCACGACGCAGCTCAACCTCGCCGACTATTTCCGTGCCAACAACATGAAGTACACGGAGATGAAGTTCGACAAGCTGGACGATGTGGTGAAGGCTTATGACAGCGGCCAGTGCGACACGCTGACCTCGGACGCCTCGCAGCTCTATGCGCTGCGGCTCAACCTCTCCAAGCCGAGCGACCACACCATCCTGGCCGACATCATCTCCAAGGAGCCGCTGGCGCCGGTGGTGCGCTTGCGCGACGACGACTGGATGATGATCGTGAAGTGGACGCTCTACGCGATGATCAATGCCGAGGAGCTCGGCATCACCTCGAAGAACATCGACGAGGCGCTGAAGTCGAGGAAGCCGGAGGTGATGCGGCTGGTCGGCACCGAGGGCGCCTATGGCGAGGATCTCGGCCTGACCAAGGACTGGGCCGTGCGCATCATCCGCCACGTCGGCAATTACGGCGAGGTCTACGACCGCAACGTCGGTGCCGATTCCAAGCTGAAGATCCCGCGCGGCATGAACCAGCTCTGGAACGCCGGCGGTGTCCAATACGCGCCGCCGATCCGGTAACCCTTCTCCGGCGTCATTGCGAGGAGCGATAGCGGCGAAGCAATCCATCGCTCCGCACACGCGGTGAAATGGATTGCTTCGCTTCGCTCGCAATGACGAGCCTACTCAGGCTGCCTACTCACCGCTGTCATCACCCGCGAAAGCGGGTGATCCAGTACGCCGCGGCTTCTCCGCTCAAGCACCACTGTCTCTGGAATACTGGGCGGATTCAACCGCTCGTCGCAACACTTTGTGTATCGCTCACTCGGAGCAGTTCGTCGAGGGTTTCTGCCGGTGTTTTCCAGCCGAGGGTTTTGCGGGGCCTGGTGTTGAGCGCAAGAGCCACGGCCTCAAGATCATCAGCATCGTGCATGCTGAGATCCGTCCCCTTTGGAAAGTACTGGCGCAGCAACCCATTCGTGTTCTCGTT
>NZ_VITY01000009.1 GCF_007993935.1 Bradyrhizobium macuxiense
GCATGGACGGCCTCCCGAATCGACCAATCCAGCCAATTGTGATGTGTCAGCTATGTCCCCGAACACCTGTCCGTGATCTGTCCGGTCTAAACACTTCGCGGGTGATGACACCGCGTTGTGCGGCATCTTGAATCGAGACCATCCTCATCGTCGTCCTGGCGAAAGCCAGGACCCATTACCCCAAATCTCAATTGTTGGACGACGCCGGGGCCACGATCCCGTTCGCCACCACATGCGGTGGTTATGGGTCCGGCTTTCGCCAGGACGACGATCATGAACCCATATTGACTCCTGCGATGATAGTTATAAAATATAACTATTCTAACTAGGAAACAATAACGCCATGGGAAACGCTGCCGACGCGGGTGACGCCTCGCTGCTCAGGCTCGAGACGCGAGGGGCCGTGCTGACGGTCGGGCTGAACCGGCCCGCCAAGCGCAATGCGCTGAACGACGGCATCATCCTGGCGCTGCGGGATTGCTTTTCTGCCATCCCGGAAGAAATCGGCGCGGTCGTCATCCACGGCATCGGCGATCATTTCTCGTCCGGCCTCGATCTCTCCGAGTTGACCGAGCGCGACGCCACCGAGGGGCTGGTGCATTCCCAAATGTGGCACCGCGTGTTCGACCGCATCCAGTATTGCCGCGTGCCCGTGATCGCCGCGCTGAAGGGCGCTGTCATCGGCGGCGGGCTGGAGTTGGCCTGCGCGGCACATATCCGGGTTGCCGAGCCGTCGGCCTATTTCGCGCTGCCCGAGGGCCAGCGCGGCATTTTCGTCGGCGGCGGTGGATCGGTGCGGCTGCCGCGCCTGATCGGTGTGCCGCGGATGGCCGACATGATGCTGACCGGCCGGGTCTACTCGGCGACCGAAGGCGCCGCTTACGGCTTCTCGCAATATCTCACCGAGGCCGACGGCGCCTTGCCCAAGGCGCTGGAGCTCGCCGAGCGCGTCGCTGCCAACGCGCCGCTGACCAATTTCGCGGTGTTGCAGGCGCTGCCGATGATCGCCGAGGCCAATCCGCAGACCGGCCTCCTGATGGAATCGCTGATGGCGACGGTGGCGCAGAGCGACAAGGAAGCCAAGAAGCGGATCCGCGCCTTCCTGGATCGCAAGACCGCCAAGGTGAAGCCGACATGAGCGCCACGCCGTCTCCGTCCACTGCGAGCACACCTCCGCTGCGCCCGATCTCGTTCGGCAACCCCGACGTCACCGTCGAGCGCCGCGATGACGGCACCATCTACCTTCGTCCCAAGCTCAAGCTCGCCGACTATCCCGTTCGCCTCACCGACCGGCTGCATCACTGGGCGCAAGCCGAGCCGAACCGCGTGTTCATGGCCGAGCGTGCCGCCGGCGGCGGCTGGCGCCAGATCACCTACGCGCAACTGCGCGAGACCACGCGGCGCATCGCCTCGGCGCTGATCGCGCGCGGATTGTCGGCCGAGCGGCCGATCGTGATTCTGTCGGGCAATTCGATCGATCACGCGCTGATCGCACTCGGCGCGCTCTATGCCGGCATTCCGTTCTGCCCCGTGTCGCCGGCCTATTCGCTGGTGTCGCGCGACTACGGCAAGCTCAGCTTCGTCATCAAGCTGCTGACGCCGGGCCTCGTCTTCGTCGACGACGCCGACAAATTCGCCGATGCGTTGCGCGCCAATGTCGGACCCGATGTCGAGATCGCGGCAAGCCGTGGCGCCGTGCCCGGTCGCGAGGTGACGCGGCTCGCCGATCTCATGGCGACACAGGAAGACGGGGGCCTCGACGCGATCCATGCGGCCGTTGGTCCCGACACCATCGCGAAATTCCTGCTGACATCGGGCTCGACCGGCAATCCCAAGGCCGTCATCAACACCCAGCGCATGATCTGCGCCAACCAAGTGATGCTGCGCGAGACGCTGGCGTTCCTGAAGGACGAGCCGCCCGTCATCGTCGACTGGCTGCCGTGGAATCACACGTTCGGCGGCAACCACAATGTCGGGCTGACGCTGTTCAACGGCGGCTCGATGTATCTCGACGAGGGCAAGCCGATGCCCGGCGGCATCGAGGAGACCGTGCGAAACCTGCGCGAGGTCTCGCCGACGGTCTATTTCAACGTGCCCAAGGGCTATGAAGCGCTGCTGCCCTATCTGCGCGACGACGCGGCCTTGCGGGCAAAATTCTTCCACCGGCTGCATGCGATGTTCTTTTCCGGCGCCGCGCTGTCGCCGTTCATCTGGAACAGCCTCGATGCGCTTGCCGTGCAGGAAAAGGGTTATCGCGTGCCGATGCTGACCGGGCTCGGCGCCACCGAGACCTCGCCGTTCTTCATGTCGGTGCGCCCCGATACCAGCCGCTCCGGCCATGTCGGGCTTCCGGTGTCGGGCAATGATGCGAAGCTCGTCCCGAACAACGGTAAGCTCGAGGTACGCGCCAAGGGCCCGAACGTGACGCCCGGCTACTGGCGGCAGCCGGAGCTGACCGCGAAAGCGTTCGACGAGGAAGGCTTCTACAAGTTCGGCGACGCGCTGAAGCCCGCCAACGCGAGCGATCTCGATGCCGGCTTCGATTTCGATGGCCGCATCGCCGAGGATTTCAAGCTGGCGAGCGGCACCTGGGTCAGCGTCGGACCGTTGCGGGCGCGTTTTGTCGGCACCTGTGCGCCGCTGGTGCGCGACGTCGTGATCGCGGGCCTCAACCGCGACGAGCTCGCGGCGATCGTGATCCTCGATCTCGACGGCTGCCGCCTGATCAATCCGCAGCTTGCCGCTGGCGACATCGCCGCCGCGGCCAATGATCCCGTGGTGCGCGCTGCCTTCCGCGAACGTTTCGCGCGCGTCCTTGCCAGTGCCACCGGCTCGTCGAACCGGATCGCGCGGGCGATCCTGCTCGACACTCCGCTGTCGATCGATCGAGGCGAGGTCACCGACAAGGGCTCGATCAACCAGCGTGCGGTGCTGGAGCATCGCACCGACATCATCGAAGCGCTCTATGCGCCGGTGCCCCCGGCATCGGTCATCACGTCAGTCTGAGTATTGAAGAGGAGAATGTCATGCAGTTGAAGGACCAGGCCGCCATCGTCACCGGCGGCGCATCGGGATTGGGCGCTGCGACCGCGCGCCGGCTTGCCGCGCAGGGCGCCAGGGTCGCGGTCTGCGACCTCAACGCCAAGCTCGCCGAGAGCGTTGCGGCCGAGATCGGCGGCATTGCCGTGGTCTGCGACGTCGCTGATGCAGCGGCCGCCGAAGCCGCGGTCGCTGCCGCCGCCAAGGCGCATGGCCCGGCGCGCGTGCTGGTGAACTGCGCCGGCATCGGGGTGGCAAAACGCGTGATCGGCCGCGACGGGCCGATGGCGCTCGCCGACTTCGACAAGGTGATCAGGGTCAATCTGCTCGGCTCGTTCAACATGCTGCGGCTTGCGACATCTGACATGTCGAAGCTCGAGCCGCTCGCGACCGGCGAACGCGGCGTCGTGATCTCGACCGCCTCGGTCGCGGCCTATGACGGCCAGATCGGGCAAGCGGCCTATTCGGCCTCGAAGGGCGGCATCGTCGCGATGACCCTGCCGATCGCGCGTGAGCTCGCGCAATTCGGCATCCGCGTGCTGACCATCGCGCCCGGCCTGTTCATGACGCCCTTGCTGGCCGGCCTGCCGCAGGAAGCGCAGGATTCGCTCGCCGCCGCGATCCCGTTCCCGCGCCGGCTCGGTCAGGCCGACGAGTTCGCCTCGCTGGCGCTGCACATGATCGACAATCCCTATCTGAACGGCGAAGTGGTGCGGCTCGATGCCGCGCTCCGGATGGCGCCGCGCTGACGCATGATCCGGAGGCGCATGACGCGCGCCTCCGGATCGCCCATGCTCAATCGAGGATAAACCATGTTCGTCAACCGGCGTGACGTGCAGATCCAATGGGGCGATTGCGACCCCGCCAACATCGTCTATTACCCGCGCTACTTCGCGATGTTCGACGACTCGACCTCGATCATGTTCGAGGCGGCCGGCTGTTCGAAGCAGGACCTCGTCCACAAATACGGCCTGGTCGGCATTCCCATGGTCGACACGCGGGCGAAATTCCACATTCCGTCGACCCATGGCGACTGGATTACCATCGAGAGCCGGATCGAGAGTATCAAGCGCTCGAGCTTCGAGGTGGTGCACCGCGTGTTCAAGGGCGAGGCACTGGCGATCGAGGCGTTCGAGACGCGGGTGCTGGTCGGCCGTCACCCGGACGATCCCGCCAAGCTGAAATCGGCGCCGTTTCCGCAGGAGATCATCGACCGCTTCATGAACGGCTGAGGTGTGCGTGAAGGGCTGTCTCGCGTCTCCTCATGATTCGACTTTTGGAGCATGAACCCCGCGCAAACGCGTTCCGTGCTTGTCGCGAGGGAAAACCGGTTTCCACTTTTCCGGATCATGCTCTAAAGAAGGGGCTGAATTGGCCCGCAAAACTGGTTTAAACCCAAAAAACATATCCGCAGGGAGGAATGAATGAGGAAGGCCACTCTCGCCGCAGCGGCGCTCGCAGCTGTTTTCGCGCTGCCGGGCGCGCCTGCTCTGGCGCAGACCAATGAAATCACCATCGGCATCTCGATCTCGACCACCGGCCCCGCCGCGGCGCTCGGCATCCCTGAGCGCAACGCGCTCGATTTCGTGCCGAAGGAGATCGGCGGCGTGCCGCTGAAGCTGATCGTGCTCGACGACGCCGGCGATCCGACGGCCGCGACCACCAATACACGGCGCTTCGTCACCGAGTCCAAGGCCGACATCATCATGGGCTCCTGCATTACGCCGACGACGATCGCGGTGTCGACGGTCGCCAACGAGGCCGGCATCCCGCATCTCGGCCTCGCGCCGTTCCCGATCAACGAGGCCCGCGCGAAATGGTCGGTCGACCTGCCGCAGTCGATTCCGATTATGGGCAAGGTGCTCTACGAGCACATGAAGGCGCACAACATCAAGACCGTCGGCTATATCGGCTATTCGGATTCCTACGGCGACCTCTGGGTCAACGACTTCAAGGCGCAGGCCGTACCGATGGGCCTCACCATGACCGACGAGGAGCGCTTCGCGCGTCCGGATACCTCGGTCGCGGGCCAGGTGCTGAAGCTCGTCGCCGCCAATCCCGACGCGATCCTGGTCGGCGCCTCCGGCACCGCCGCGGCGCTGCCCCAGACCGCGCTGCGCGAGCGCGGCTACAAGGGCCTGATTTACCAGACCCACGGCGCCGCCACGATGGACTTCATCCGCATCGCCGGCGCATCGGCGGAAGGCGTCATCATGTCGGCGGGCCCGATCATGTCGCCGGAAACCCAAGCCGACAGCGCGCTGACCAAGAAGCCCGGTCTCACGCTGAACGCGGCCTATGAAGCCAAGTACGGCGCCAACAGCCGCAGCCAGTTCGCCGGCCATTCCTTCGACGCCTTCGAGGTGCTGAAGCGCATCATCCCGACCGCGCTGAAGACCGCCAAGCCCGGCACGCCGGAATTCCGCGAGGCGATCCGCCAGGCGTTCATCTCCGAGAAGGAGATCGTCGCATCCCAGGGCGTCTACAACTGGACCGAAAAGGACCGCTACGGCCTCGACGACCGCTCGCGCATCCTGCTGACCGTCAAGGACGGCAAGTACGTCCCGGCGATGTGAGCCGATTGCAGCCTGCGAAGACAAAGAAGCCGGCCCCGCTGGGCCGGCTTTTTTCATCGCGAGATTGCGTAGGGTGGGTAGAGCGAAGCGAAACCCACCATCTCGATCTGGAGACGAAGCCGATGGGTTTCGCTGCGCTCTACCCATCCCACGGTGTCGCTCCTCAAATCGCGCTTTCGCCTTCGTGCTGGAAGCCGAGATAGCTCGCGGCGACGCCCTTGTTGGCGGCGATGTCTTTGGCGGAGCCTGACAGCACGAACTCGCCGAGCTCCATCACATAGGCGCGATCGGCGATCTGCAGTGCGGCCTGGGCGTTCTGCTCGACCAAGAGCACCGAGACGCCGGCGGAGCGGAGCTCGCCAACGATGCGGAAGATGTCGGCGACGATGATCGGGGCGAGGCCGAGGCTCGGTTCGTCCAGCATCAAGAGTTTTGGTGCGCCCATCAGCGCGCGGCCCATCGCCAGCATCTGCTGCTCGCCGCCGGACAGCGTGCCGGCGAGCTGCTTGCGCCGCTCCTTGAGCCGCGGAAACAACGCGTAGACCCGCTCCAGCGAGGTCGCCGCGATCGCCTTCGGGATCCGGAAGGCGCCGAGCTCGAGATTATCCTCGACATTCATGGTGCCGAACAATTCGCGATGCTCGGGCACCAGGCTGAGGCCGGTGGCGACGCGATCTTCTATGTCCAGCGGTGCCATGTCGACGCCGGCAAAGACGGTGCGGCCCCGCAGCGGCAGCACGCCCATGATGGCGTTGAGCAAGGTGGTCTTGCCGGCACCATTGGCGCCGATGATGGTGACGATCTCGTTGCCTCCGACGTCGAGCGAGACGCCGCGCACGGCCTCGACCTTGCCGTAGGCGATGTGGACGTCGGTCACCGTCAATAGCGCGCTCATGCGGCGGCTCCGAGATAGGCCTTGATCACGTCGGGGTTGCGCTTGATCGCGGCCGGCGTGCCCTCGGCGATCTTGGTGCCGAAATCCAGCACCACGATGCGGTCGGCGAGATCCATCACGAATCCCATGTCGTGCTCGACCAGCAGCACCGACATGCCGCCGTCGCGCAATTGCCGAAGCAGCGCGGCAAGCCGCTGCTTCTCCATGTGGCGCAGGCCGGCGGCCGGCTCGTCGAGCAACAGCAGCATCGGATCGACGCACAGCGCGCGGGCGATCTCGACGATGCGCTGCTGGCCGAGCGACAGCGAGCCTGCGAGCTGGTCGATCTGGTCGGACAGCCCGACGCGTTCGATCTGCCGCGCGGCTTCCGCCAGCAGCTTGGCCTCGTCCGCGCGGTCGAGCCGCAGCATGCTCGAGATCGCGCCGGAATTGCCGCGCAGATGCGCGCCGATCGCGACGTTCTCCAGCACGGTCATGTCGGGCACCAGCTTGACGTGCTGGAACGTCCTGCTGACGCCGAGCTTGACCACCTCTTGCGGCGGTGCGTTCTCGACCTCCTTGCCCTGAACGAAGATCTTGCCGCCGGTTGCCGACAGCACGCCGGTGATCAGGTTGAAGGTCGTGCTCTTGCCGGCGCCGTTGGGGCCGATCAGCGCGACGATCTCGCGCGCGTTGACGTCGAACGAGACGTCATTCACGGCGAGCACGCCGCCGAACTGTTTTCGTGCTTTCTCGATATGCAGCAGCACCGGTGACGTTCCCGGTGCGCGTTCACGGTGTTCCAGCTTCACCGATGTGTCCGGCGTCTTGCGGGTGGGCTTGAACGGCAGCTTTGACATCAGCCAGGGCCAGACGCCCTGCGGCGCCAGCTGCAACAGCAACACCAGCATGATGCCGAACACGATGGTCTCGAGCTGACTCTGGCCGCCGAAGATGTAGGGCAGGTAGCTCTGCAGCACCTCTTTCAGGATCACGACGATGGCGGCGCCGAGCACGCCGCCCCAGACGTAACCGGCGCCGCCGACCACGGCGATGAACAGATACTCGATGCCGGCCTGCGCGCCGAACGGTGTCGGGTTGGCGGCGCGCTGGAAATGCGCGTAGAGCCAGCCGGACAGGCCGGCCAGCACCGCGGCATAGATGAACACCAGCAGCTTCGCGCGCGGTGTCTGCACACCGAAAGCTTCGGCCGCGACATGGCCGCGCCGCAAGGCGCGGATGGCGCGCCCGGTGCGGGAATCCAGCAGGTTCATGGTCAGCAGCGCGGAGAGCAGCACCGCGACCCAGATCGCGTAGTAGATCGTATCCGGGCTCAGCATCTTGAACGCGCCGATCGACAGCGGCGGAATGCCTGAAATGCCGTCGTTGCGGCCGAGGAATTCCAGCTTGCTGAACAGGTAGAACAGCCCGATGCCCCAGGCGATGGTGCCGAGCGGCAGATAGTGGCCCGACAGCCGCACCGTGACGAGGCCGAGCAGCACCGCCGCGATGCCGCTGACCAGCAACGAAGCCGGCAGCGTCAGCCACGGCGAGACGCCGTAGGCGGTGGTCAGCACCGCGGTGGTGTAAGCGCCGAAGCCGCAGAACGCGGCCTGTCCGAACGAGGTGAGGCCGCCGACGCCGGTGAGCAGCACGAGGCCCATCGCGACCAGCGCGGCGAGGCCGATGTTGTCGAGCAGCACGATCCAGAACGGCGGGACGCCCGGCAGCAGCGGGATCACCGCCATCACGAGCGCGAAGATGATGAGAGGAAGCCGCTGCGTCATCGCGCTCAATCCTTCTCTTCTTCGACCTGGGGCGCTGCGAGCGAGCGCAGCACCAGGACCGGAAGGATCAGCGTGAATACGATGACTTCCTTGAAATTGCTGGCGTAGAACGACGAGAAGGCCTCGACGATGCCGACCACGATGGCCGCGACCGCGGTCAAGGGATAGCTGACCAGCCCGCCGATGATCGCGGCGATGAAACCCTTCAGGCCGATCAGGAAGCCGGTGTCGTAATAGAGCGTGGTGATCGGCACGATCAGGATGCCGGAGATCGCGCCGATTACGGAGGCGAGGAGGAATGCGATCTGGCCCGACAGCGTGGTGCGGATGCCGACCAGGCGGGCGCCGAGCCGATTGACCGCGGTGGCGCGCAGCGCCTTGCCGGTCTTGGTGTAGCCGAAGAACAGCCACAGCGCGACGATGAAGCCGACCGTCAGGCCGTAGACCGCAAGGCTCTGGCCGGTGAAGCGCAGCGGACCCGCGGTCACCGCCGCACTCGACAGCGCCGGGCCGCGCAGGCCCTCGGCGCCGAAGAACACGAGGCCGAGGCCCTGCAGCGCCAGATGGCAGCCGACCGAGGCGATCAGCAGCACCAGCACCGAGGTGTGCGCGATCGGCTGGAACGCGATGCGGTAGAGGAACAGCCCGATCGCCGCCACGATCAGGAGCGCCAGCGCGATGTTGACGGCGATCGGCGTGTGGGGACCGACCAGCGCATAGACGAGGCCGAGCAGCGCGGTGGGAAAGGCGATGTTGAGCGCGACCGAGCGGATCACCAGCCGCGCGTGCAGCGCCTTGCGGGCGAAGAACAGGTCGAGCGCGAAGGCGACGAGGCCCATCGCGACCGCAAGCCGCGCCGTGCCGGGCACCTGGCCGGTCGCCAGCATGGCGTAGCTCAGCGCGCCGTAGGTCACGAATTCGCCCTGCGGGATCAGGATCACCCGCGTCACCGCGAACACCAGCACCAGGGCCAGCCCCAGCAGTGCGTAGATCGCGCCATTGGTGATGCCGTCCTGCAGCAGGAACAGCATGATCGTCGTGTTCAAGGCCGGGCGCTCCCCCTTAAGCGTCGGACCGCCGCAGCCGGCTGTGCCGGCCGGGTCGGCCGATATCGGTTGTTGAAAGCAGCCGATATTTGATATACCCGATAACAATTATTAAATATAATCTCAAGGTCCCCGAGCGTCCCGCGGGGTTTTTGTACCGGGATTGCGAGCCTGGAGCGATGACTGTTTCAAAAACCGCCTCCGATGCCGCCAGATCGTCGCGCGCCCTGCGCAGGGAACCGGTCGATCCTGCCGGGGACGACAGCATGCTGCAACTGGGCGAACTGTCCGGATTGCTCGGCTATTCGCTGAAACGCGCGCAGCTCAAGGTATTCGAGGACTTTCTGCGCTGCGTCGCGCCGCTGCAACTGACGCCGGCGCAGTTCTCGGTGCTGTTGCTGCTCGACAAGAATCCGGGCCGCAACCAGACCGAGATCGCCAATACGCTCGGCATCCTCAGGCCGAATTTCGTCGCCATGCTGGACGCGCTGGAGAGCCGCGACCTTTGCGCGCGGATGCGCTCGACCAACGACCGCCGCTCCCACATCCTGGTCCTGACCGACCGCGGCCGCGCCGTGCTGGCGCGCGCCAAGAAGCTGGTCGCCAACAAGCACGAGGCGCGGCTGATCGAGGTGCTCGGCCCGGCCAACCATGCCGCGCTGCTGGAGATGCTTGCGAAACTCGCGCAGGAGTTTTGAGCGGCGGAGCGGGACCCATCCGCGTCATTGCGAGCGCAGCGAAGCAATCCATCGTGCAGCATGCGCGGACAGATCCTTCGTCGCTGCGCGCCTCGCAATGACGAGGCGAGGGCGGAGCGTCAATCCACCAAAATCACCCGGACGTCGTTGACATTGGTCAGCGTCGGCCCGGTCAGCAGCAAATCCCCGGTCTGTGCGAAGAAGCCCGTCGCATCGTTGTTCTCGAGATAGGCCCTGGGATCGAGGCCGATCGATTTCATCTTCGCGAACGTCGCCTGGTCGATCACCGCGCCTGCGGGGTCGGTGGCGCTGCCGGCGCCGCCATCGGCGCCGTCGGTGTCGGCGGCGAGCGCAGAGATGTCGGGCGTGTCCTTGAGCAGGTCGGCCAGCGCCAGCGCGTATTCCTGGTTGGGGCCGCCGCGGCCATTGCCGCGCACGGTCACGGTGAGTTCGCCGCCCGAAATGATCGCAACGCGCTTGCCCTCGCTGCGCGCCTTGAGCGCAAGCCGGGCGTGTTCGGCCGCGACCTCGCGGGCCTCGCCTTCGAGATCGGCGCCGAGCGCGATGGTCTCGTAGCCTGAGTCCTGCGCGACCTTCACCGCGGCGTCGATCGAGGCCTTGGGTTTTGCCAGCAGTTCGAACGTCGCCCGCGCAAAGGCGGGATCGCCGGGCTTGCAGCTCTCATTGCTGGGATCGTCGAGTGCGCGGCGGACCGCATCATCGACGGAGAGATTGTACTTGGCGACCAGCGCGCGGGCATCCGCCAGCGTGGTCGGATCCGGCACCGTCGGCCCCGAGGCGATCGCGGAGGGATCGTCGTGCGGCACGTCCGAGATCGCCAGCGTGACGATCTCGGCGGCGTGCTGGCCGGCGCGCGCCAGCCGCCCGCCCTTGATCCGCGACAGATGCTTGCGGACGGTGTTCATCTCGCCGATCGGCGCGCCGGAGCGCAACAGGGCGCGGTTGACCTGCTGCTTCTGGGCAAAGCTCACGCCCTCGACGGGTGCGATCCAGTTCGCCGAGCCGCCGCCGGTCAGCAGCACCAGCAACAGATCGTCGGGGGTGGCTTCGGCCGCCAGCCGTAGCGTATCGTCGGCGGCGCGCAGGCCGGCCTCATCGGGCACGGGGTGGCCAGCCTCGACCACCTTGATGCGGCGGGTCGGCACGCCATGGCCGTGGCGGGTGGTGGCGATACCGACCAGCCGCGACGGCTCGAGCCCGAGCGTGTCGAGATAATGCCGCTCCGCCGCCGCGGCCATGGCGCCGGCGCCCTTGCCGGCGGCGAGGCAGATCACGCGTCCCTTCGGCGCCGGCCGCAGCCGCGATGCCAGCACCACATCGGGATGCGCAGCCGCCACCGCGGCATCGAAGATCGAACGCAGGAAAGGACGACGGTCGGTCATGGCTGTGCTTTCGTTCCGCGGTCAGTTGCCGCCAATTTCGCCGCTGATGACGTCGCCGAACAATTGCCAGCGCTCGTCCTTGAACTGCATCAGCTGCAGCTGCTCGATCGGCTGGAAGTCGTTCGGACCGGTCGAGAGCGTCACGCCGGGCAGCAGGCCGCCCTGCGCAAACTGCTTCAGGCTCGCCGCCTGCTTCATCACATTGGCGCGGGTGAGGTCGTCGCCGCAGCGGCGCAGCACCTCGACCATGGTGGTCGCCATGTTGTAGCCGGTCATCGCCGAGGCATCGACGCGGTTGGTGTCGGGCATGTACTTGGCGAGCAGCTCGGCAAACGCCTTCATGCCGGCGTCGTCCTTCCACTGCGGATCGCTGGCGTCCTTGGCGTAGGCCGCCGAGATCACGCCCTGCGCATTGTCGAGCCCGGCCGGGCGCATCACGGTTGCGGTGGAGGCCGAGACGTTGGAGACGATGGTCACCGGCTTCCAGTTCATCTCGCCGAGCTTCTTGATCGCCTGGGCGCCGAATTTCGGCGTGGTGAAGAAGATGATGACGTCGGGATTGGAGGATTTCAGCCGCACCACATGGGAATCGATGGTGGGTTCGGCAACCTCGTAGCTCTCCTTGGCGGCGATCCGCGCGGGATCGCCGGCGAAGCCGTCTTCCAGGCCTTTCAGGTAATCCTTGCCCATGTCGTCGTTCTGGTAGAGCACCGCGACCTTGGCGGTGGGCTTCTCCTTGAGCAGGTATTTCGCGTAGATACGCGACTCGCTCTGGTAGCTCGGCAGCCAGCCCATGGTCCACGGAAACGCCTTCGGATCGTTCCACTTGGTCGCGCCGGTCGCGACGAACAGCTGCGGCACCTTCTTGGCGTTGAGATATTTCTGAATCGCGGTGTTGGAGGCGGTGCCGAGCGTGCCGAACAGGAACAGCACCTCGTCGCTCTCGACCAGCTTGCGCGCCTGCTCGACCGCCTTCGGCGGCGAATAGGCATCGTCATAGGAGATGAAATTGATCTTGCGGCCGTTGATGCCGCCGTCGTCGTTGACCTTCTTGAACACCGCGGTCATCGCCTTGCCGACCACGCCATAGGCCGACGCCGGGCCGCTATAGGGCACGATATTGCCGATCTTGATCTCGGTGTCGCTCGCACCGGTGTCGTATTTCTTCTGCGCCCAGGCGGCATGTCCGGTCGCGGCGGCGACGGCAAGGCCAAGCAGGGCGGTTGCGACACGGTGGCGGATCGGCTTCGGCATCTCCCGAAAACTCCTTGTTGTTGCCGCCGCACGGGCGACGGTTTCTTGCCGGGTTTCCTAGCGCATTGCCAGGCAAAGCGTAAGCAGGCATCGCGCGGGGCCGGCCGGCGAGCCGCCGCCATGGTCAATGAAAAGGCCAATGAAAAAGCCCCCCGCGACGGTATCGCAGGGGGCCGTTGTCAGTCGACCGTCGGCGCGACAATCAGCCGCCGACGTCTGCGCTGATGACCTCGCCGAACAGTTCCCATTTCTCGCCCTTGAATTTCATCAGCTGCAACTGGCTGATCGGGGCGAAATCGTTCGCGGCGGTATTGATCTTGATGCCGGGCAGCAGCACTTCGGTGCGGAAATCCTGCAGGCTCGCCGCCTGCTTCATGATGTTCTCGCGGGTCAGGTTGTCGCCGCACTGCTTGAGCACCTGGACCAGCGTCTGCGCCACGCCGAAACCGACCACGGTGCCGCCGTCGAGCTTGTCGCCCTCGGGGAAGTCCTTGGCCATGAAGGCGTAGAATTCCTTCATGCCGGGATCGTTGTCCCATTGCTTGTCGGAGGCATCCTTCAGATAGGCGGCGGAGATGATGTCCTGCGCGTTCTCGAAGCCGGCCGGTTTGATCACGCTGCCGACCGAGGCCGACACGTTGTTGAGGAAGTGGGTCGGCTTCCAGCCGATCTCGGCGACCTTCTTGATCGCCTGCGCCGCGAATTTCGGCGTCGCGATGTCGATGAAGACGTCGGCGTTGCTCGCCTTCAGCTTGACGATGTTGCTGTCGATGGTCGGCTGGGAGGTCTCGAAGCTCTCCTCGGCGACGATCATGCTGGCGGCCTTCTGGCCGAGGCCGTCCTTCAGGCCCTTCAGATAGTCCTTGCCGTAATCGTCGTTCTGGTAAAGCACCGCGATCTTGGCGTTCGGCATGTTCTTCAGGATGTACTTGGCGTAGATCTGGGTCTCGCTCTGGTAGTTGGGCTGCCAGCCCATGGTCCAGGGAAAGTCCTTCGGATCGTTCCACTTGGTGGCGCCGGTCGCGACGAACAGCTGCGGCACCTTCTTGGAGTTCATGTACTTCTGGATCGCCGAGTTCGACGGCGTGCCGAGCGAGTTGAAGATCAGCAGCACCTCGTCGCTTTCGACCAGCTTGCGGGCCTGCTCGACGGCCTTGGGCGGCGAGTAGGCGTCATCGTAGGAGATGAAGTTGATCTTGCGGCCGTTGATGCCGCCGGCGTCGTTGATCTTCTTGAAATAGGCGGCCTCGGTGCGGCCGATGATGCCGTAGGCGGAGGCGGGGCCGCTGTAGGGCATGATGTTGCCGATCTTGATCTCGGTGTCGGTGGCGCCGGTGTCGTATTTCTTCTGGGCCAGCGCAGCGCTGCCGGATGTCGCGACGAGCGCTAGCGCGGCCCCGAGGACCGCAAGTCTTGTGGTAGCGGACATTGATGTCTCTCTCCCTGTTGTCAGACGAATGTGTCGCGGCCCCTTGTTTCGAGGGCTCTGTTATTTGACTGCAATGATTACCATTTCAGGCGGCCCGTCTCAATGAAAAGCCCCTGCGACAACGCCGCAGGGGCCGCGTCTTTAGTCGGCAATTTGAGGGTTAACCGCCGACGTCGCCGCTCAGGATGTCGCCAAAGCGGTCCCAGGTCTCGCCCTTGAAGCGCATCAGTTGCAGTTGCGAAAGCGGCGCGAAATCGGTCGCCGAGGTATTGACCTTGATGCCCGGCAGCAACCCGTCGAGCTCGAGGTCGCGGATGCTGGCGGCCTGCTTCATGATGTTCTCGCGCGTCAGATTGTCGCCGCACGCCCGCAGCACATGCTCGAGGCCCTGCGCGACGGTGTAGGCGTACATCACGGACGCGTCGGCGCGGTTTGCGTCGGGGTAGTACTTATCCAGGAATTCGTTCCAGGCGATCATTCCCTTGTCGGTCTTCCACTGCGGATCGGTCGGATCCTTCAAATATTGCGACGAGATGATGCCTTGGGCGGCCTCGAAGCCCGCCGGCTTGATCACGCTGCCGATCGAGGACGAGACGTTGTTGAGGAAGTGCAGCGGATGCCAGCCGAGCTCATTGTTCTTCTTGATCGCCTGCGCCGCGAATTTCGGCGTGGTGATGTTGAAGAACACGTCGGCGCCGGTGGCCTTGAGCCTGACGATGTGGGAATCGATGGTCGGCTCCGTCACCTCGTAGCTGTCCTCGGCGACGATCATCGACGCCGCCTTGCTGCCGAGCCCGTCCTTGAATCCCTTCAGGTAGTCCTTGCCGTAGTCGTCGTTCTGGTAGAGCACCGCGATCTTCGCGTCCGGCTTGTTCTTCAGGATGTACTTCGCATAGATGATCGACTCGCTCTGGTAGTTGGGCTGCCAGCCCATGGTCCAGGGAAACTCCTTCGGATCATTCCACTTGGTGGCGCCGGTGGCGACGAACAGTTGCGGCACCTTCTTCTGGTTCATGTATTTCTGGATCGCCGAGTTTGGCGGCGTGCCCAGCGAATTGAAGATCAGCAGCACCTCGTCGCTCTCGACCAGCTTGCGCGCCTGCTCGACGGTCTTCGGCGGCGTGTAGGCGTCGTCGTAGCTGATGAAGGTGATCTTGCGGCCGTTGATGCCGCCTTCGGCGTTGATCTTGCGGAAATAGGCGTCCTCGGTCTTGCCGATCACGCCATAGGCGGAAGCCGCTCCGCTATAGGGCATGATGTTGCCGATCTTGATTTCGGTGTCGCTGGCGCCGGTGTCGTACTTCTTCTGGGCAAGCGCCGCGCTGCAGGATGCGGAGACGAGCGCGAGCGCCACGGCAATTGCCGCCAGATGTCGTGTTGCAGACATGCGGTTTCTCTCCCTGATGGCAGATGATGTGTCGCGGCCCCCTGTTTCGAGGGCTCATTGTTGTCAGCAAAAGCTATCATCTTACCTGGGGCGTCTCAACGAAAAGCCCCCGCGGCATGGCCGAAGGGGCTGCGTCTTTAGTCGCGCTCGCCGATCTGCCCGAGTCAACCGCGGAGATTGCGGTGAGTGCTGGCGACGCTGTTGAGTTGAGCGCGCGGATGCCGACGGCAGTCCGCGAAGATCAGTTGCTCAGATTGCTCGAAATGATGTCGCCGAACAGCTCCCACTTCTCGCCCTTGAAGCGCATCAAGCGCAATTGCTTGATCGGTGCGAAGTCGGTCGCCGAGGTGTTGATGCTGATGCCGGGCAGCAGCGTGTCGGGGACATAGTCCTTCAGGTTCGCGGCCTGCTTCATGATGTTGGCGCGGGTGAGGTCGTCGCCGCACATCTCCAGCACGTGCACCATGGTTTGTGCGGCGGCGTAACCGTAGGAGGTGGCGCCGTCGAGCTTGTTGGCGTCGGGATAATCCTTCTTGAGGAAGGCGAGGAATTTCTGCATGCCGGGATCCTGAGTCCATTGCGGATCGGCGCCGTCCTTGAGATAGGACGCCGACAGGATGCCTTGCGAATTTTCGAAGCCGGCCGGCTGCATCACGCCGCCGACCGAGGCCGAGACGTTGGCGACGATCTGCAGCGGCGTCCAGGCGATTTCGGCGGCCTTCTTGATCGCCTGTGCGGCAAATTTCGGTGACGTGACGCTGATGAACGTATCGGCGCCGGCGGCTTTCAGCTTGACGATGTGATTGTCGATCGCGGGTTCGGAGGTTTCATAGGCCTCCTCGGCGACGATCATCGACGCCTTGTCGCCGAAGGCGTCCTTCAGGCCCTTGAGGTAGTCCTTGCCGTAGTCGTCATTCTGGTAGAGCACGGCAACCTTGGCGTCGGGCTTGTGCTTCATGATGTATTTTGCGTAGACCCGCGCCTCGTCCTGGTAGGACGGCTGCCAGCCCATGGTCCATGGATAGTTGTTGGGGTCGTTCCACTTGGAGCCGCCGGAACCGATGAACAGCTGCGGCACCTGCTTCTCGTTCATGTACTTTCGGATCGCAGCGTTGGTTGAGGTGCCGATCGAGCCGAACACCAGCAGGACCTCGTCGTCCTCGACCAGCTTGCGGGTTTGCTCCACGGTCTTGGCCGGCGAGTAGCCGTCGTCATAGCTGATGAACGTGATCTTGCGGCCGTGGATGCCGCCGGACTCGTTGATCATCTTGAAGTAGGCCGCCTCGGTCCTGCCGATCACGCCATAGGCGGAGGCGGGGCCGCTGTAAGGCGCGGTGTTGCCGATCTTGATCTCGGTGTCGCTGGCCCCGGTGTCGTACTTCTTCTGCGCCAGCGCGACATTGCAGCTCGTCAGGATCAGAGCGAATGCGGACAACAGCGCCGTCAGGGACGGACGTGCGGAAGTCATGGTTTCCCCACCTCGGGTTCTTCGTTTCGGGTATTCAATACCATCGGCGCGGGGCGTCAACAAAAAGCCCCCGCGACTGGTATCGCGGAGGCTGTTGTTTTATTCCCGCAGTGCAACGTCACTGCGAGGGGACATCGCCGGAAATGATGTCACCGAACAGCTCCCACTTCTGGCCCTTGAAGCGCTGCATTTGCAGCTGGGCGATCGGGGCGAAGTCGGTGGCCGAGGTGTTGATCTTGACGCCTGGCAGCAGGGTGTCGGGCGTGAAGTCCTTCAGGCTCGCCGCCTGCTTCATGACGTTGGCGCGGGTGAGATCGTCGCCGCACATTTCCAGCACCTTGGCGAGCGTCTGCGCGGCGCCATAGCCGTAGACGTAGCCGCCGTCGGTCTTGTCGGCGCCCGGCATGTACTTGTCGAGAAACTCGGCCCACTTCTTCATGTTCGGATCGTTGGCCCACTGCGGATCGGCACCGTCCTTGGCATAGGCTGCCGATAGCACGCCCTGGGAGTTGTCGAAGCCGGCCGGCTGCATCACGCTGCCGACCGAGGCCGACACGTTGGTGATGATCTGCAGCGGCTTCCAGCCGAGCTCGGCGGTCTTCTTGATGGTCTGGGCGCCGAATTTCGGCGTCGTGTAGATCAACAGCACGTCCGGATTGGCGGCCTTGATCTTGACGATGTGGCTGTCGATCGACGGCTCGGAGATCTCGTAGCTCTCCTCCATGATGATGCTCGTGGCGGCCTTGGCGCCGAAACCGTCCTTGGTGCCCTTGAGGTAGTCTTTGCCGAAGTCGTCGTTCTGATAGAGGATCGCGACCTTCGCGTCGGGCTTCTCCTTCATCAGCCATTTGGCGTAGATCTGGGCTTCGCTCTGGTAGCTCGGCTGCCAGCCCATCGTCCACGGGAAGTTCTTCGGATCGTTCCACTTGGTGGCGCCGGTGGCGACGAACAGCTGCGGGATCTTCTTGGAGTTCAGGTATTTCTGGATCGCGGTGTTGGACGGCGTGCCGAGCGGGTTGAAGACCAGCAGCACTTCGTCGCTCTCGACCAGCTTGCGCACCTGCTCGACTGCCTTGGGCGGCGAATAGGCGTCGTCATAGCTGACGAAATTGACCTTGCGGCCGTTGATGCCGCCGCGGTCGTTGATCATCTTGAAATAGGCTTCTTCGGTCTTGCCGATCACGCCGTAGGCGGAGGCTGGTCCCGAATAGGGGATGATGTTGCCGACCTTGATCTCGGTATCGCTTGCGCCGGTGTCGTATTTCTTCTGGGCGAATGCGGCGGTGGACGTCACGGCAACAGCTGTGATCGCCGCGGAAATCGCGGCGATCCGAACGGTAGAAAGCATAATGTCTCCTGGTTTGGTTCTATAGGCTCTTAACTGGTTTGAGCATGATCTCTTTCGGAAAACCGCTTCGCACTTTTCCGGATCATGCCCTTAGTTCTTCTTGAGCTTTGCGGCCAGTTGCTGGGCAACGATCGCAACCTGCCTGGCGCCGTGCGGCACGAGGAAGATGACGAGGAACAGCAGCACGCCGAACACCGCGCCGGAAAGGCCCTTGGAGATGCCTTCCGCGATGTTCGGCACGAAGATGATGAAGGCGGAGCCGACGATCGAGCCGGGCAGCCAGCCGACGCCGCCGACCACCATGCCGAGGAACAGCGAGATCGCGAGCTGGATCGTGTAGCCGTCGGGCGCCACGAACTGCACCGCGATGGCGCCGAGACCGCCGGCAACGCCGGTGATGCCGGCCGAGACGCCGAACGCCAGCGTCTTGTACAGCGCGACGTCGACACCCATCGCGGACGCCGCGATCTCGTTGTCGCGGATCGCCATGAAGGCACGGCCGGAGCGCGAGCGCAGCAGGTTCACCGAGGCGACATAGATCGCGATCGTGACCACCAGGGTGAAGTAGTACAGCCACATGTCCTGCGACAGCGGCAGGCCGAACGGCGCGTCCGGCTTGGTGACGACGAGGCCCTGCACGCCGCCGGTCCAGTGCTCGAAATAGCCGAGCTTGAGCAGCTGCGGCATCGCGGTCGCGAGCGCGAAGGTCGCGAGCGCCAGATAGACGCCGGAGAGCCGCAGCGCCGGCTGGCCGAACAGGAAGCCGAAGCCGAAGCAGACGATGCCGGCGATCGGCAGCGTGAGGGCATAGTTCATGCCCGCATGCTCCATCAGGATCGCCGAGGTGTAGGCGCCGACGGCGTAGAACGCGCTCTGGCCGAGCGAGAACTGGCCGCTTCCGCCGGTCAGGATGTTGAGCGCCAGCACCGCAAGGCCGTAGATCAGAAGCATCGTCATCTGGAAGATGATGAAGTTCTTCACGAACAGCGGGATCAGGACCAGCGCGGCGAGCACGACGAGCGAGGTGCCATAACCCAGCGTCATGGCGCGCTTGGGCACGGCCTCGACGGCCTGGCCCTCGGTGACGACTTCGACTTCTTCAGCGGCGCTCATGATCAAACTCGCTTGACGATGGCGCGGCCGAACAGGCCTGCCGGTTTCACGACCAGGACGACAATGATCAGCGCAAGCGCGATCGGAAGTTTCAGCTCATTGCCGACGCCGGGGATGTAGGTGCCGACCAGGTTCTCGAAGATGCCGACCAGGAAGCCGCCCATCACAGCGCCGAACGGCGAGCTCAGGCCGCCGAGCACGGCTGCGGCAAATCCGTAGATCAACACGCCGAGCATCATGTTCGGCTCGAGGAACACCACGGGCGCGATCATCATGCCGGCGATCGAGCCGATCGCCGACGCCATGCCCCAGCCGAGCGCGATCATCCACGAGGTGTTGATGCCGACGAGGCGGGCCGATTCAGGCAGCGAGGCGGCCGCGCGCATTGCAAGACCGACCCGGGTGAAGCGGAAGAAGAAGAACAGCAGCAGCAGCATCAAGAGCGTGATGCCGATCATGCCGGCCTGGTGGGTCGAGATCAGCTGGCTGCCGAGGAACGGCGAGGAGCCGAACGGCGTCGGATATTGCTTGATCGTGAAGTCCCAGATCAGGCCGGCGACCGAGTTGATGATCGCATACAGCGCGATGAAGCCGGCGACGTTGGTCAGGATCGGTGCCTTGGCCAGCGGCTTGAACAGCAGTCGCTCGATGACGATGCCGGCGGCGAACGAGAAGGCGACGGTGAGCACGAAGGCGCCCCAATACGGCACGCCCCATTGCATCAGCTGCCAGGACACGAAGGTCGAGAACATCGCCATTTCGCCCTGGGCGAAATTCAGATGGTCGATGGCCTGGTAGATCATCACGACCGCGAGCGCCATGCAGGCGTAGATCGCGCCCGTGGCGATGCCGGCCAGGACCTGGTTGGCAAAAAGCTCCATTGTGCCAGCTCCCTCAGTAGCCGAGATAGGATTTGCGGACGTCTTCGTTGTTCGCGATGTCCTTGGCATTGCCCGACATCACGATCCGTCCGGTTTCGATCACATAGGCCTGGTCGGCGAGCTCTAGCGCGAGCTGCGCATTCTGCTCGACCACCAGGATGGTCACCTTTTCCTCGCGATTGATCTTGCCGAGGATGCGGAACAGGTCGCGCACGATCAGCGGTGCGAGGCCGAATGACGGCTCGTCGAGCAGCATCAGGCGCGGCCGCAGCATCAGCGCGCGCGCCACCGCGAGCATCTGCTGCTCGCCGCCGGACAGCGTGCCGGCCTGCTGGGTGTAGCGCTGCTTCAGCACCGGGAAATGCTCGTACATCCGCTCGATGTCGGAGCCGATGGCGCCCTTGTCGGAGCGGCTGATGGCGCCGAGCTGCAGGTTTTCCTCCACCGTCATGTTGGTGAAGGTGCCGCGGCCCTGCGGCACATGGGCGATGCCGAGCCGGACCACGTTCTCGGTCGAGCGCGTGCCGATCGGCTTGCCCTCGAACTCGATCGCGCCGGTCGAGCGCACCATGTTGCAGATCGCCCGCAGCGTGGTGGTCTTGCCGGCGCCGTTGGCGCCGAGCAGCGTGGTCAGCGAGCCCTCGTTGAGGGAAAAGCTGAGGCCGTGCAGGGCCTGGACCTGGCCGTAATAGGCGCGCAGGTCCTTGACGTTGAGCATCGCTGTCATTGGTCCTTGCTCCCCAGATAGGCCTTGATGACGTCGGGGTCGGCCTGGACCTGGGCCGGCGTGCCTTCGGCCAGCTTGCGGCCGAAATTGAGCGCGACGACGTGGTCGGCGATCGACATCACGAGTCCCATGTGATGCTCGACCAGCAGCACCGTAATTTTACGGTCATCGCGGATTTTGCGGATCAAATCGCCGAGCACGTAGACTTCCTCGTGATTGAGGCCGCCGGCCGGCTCGTCGAGCAGCAGGATCTTCGGATCTGCGGCCAAAGCGCGCGCCAGTTCGACGCGCTTCTGGGTGCCGAACGGAAGTCCCGAGACCACGGTGTGGGCGACGTCCTCGAGATCGAGATAGCCGAGGATGTCGTGCACCTTCTTGTTCATGTCACTCTCGCCGCGGCGGACCCAGGCGAGGCGCAGCGAGTCGCTGACGATGTCGCTCGAGGTGCGCGCATGGGCGCCGACGCGGACATTGTCGATCACGGACAGATTGGGAAACAGCGCGACGTTCTGGAAGGTGCGGCCGATGCCGATCTCGGCGATCCGGTGCGGCGGCCGCGACAGGATGCTCTTGCCTTCCATCAGGATGTCGCCGGACGACGGCTGGTAGAGCCGTGACAGGCAATTGAACAGCGTCGTCTTGCCGGCGCCATTCGGCCCGATCAGTCCGAGGATCTGTCCATGGCGCATGTCGAACGACACGCCATTCAGTGCGATGATGCCGCCGAACACGACGCTGACGTCGCGAACCGCGAGCAGAGGATCATTCCCCTGCGCGAGCTGTGCCTGCGTCATCTCGTCTCGCCCGCCGTCTTCGAGCGGTGCGAGCGGCCCTGCGATGCGTTTCGCTGGACGTGATGGAGGCTATCTGATCCCCTCGGCCAAACGTGCAACTTTCCCTCCTACTCTGGTCTTTTTGCGTTCTTCTTTTTTGGATTGCGGCGCCATTCCACCGAGCGCCTGCTCGATGTTCCTTACCATCGCGACAAGACGAGGTCCAATGTCGTTGAGCAATCTATCTTCCGTGAAGCGGAATGCCGGCGCGCCGCAATTGAAGGCGTAAGGACCGGTTCCGTCGTTCAATCTCAATGCAACGCCGACCGCGGCGACGTCGTTCTGCCAGTCGCCGGTCGACATGGTGAAGCCGTGCTTCGCCACCGTCTCGCCGGAACGTTCGATGCCGTCGCGCATCTTGGCCCAGCGGCTGCCATAGTGATCCCGCAGCTCGCGTAATAAAGCTGCGCGCTCCTCGGGTGGCAATGCCCAAATATAGGCACGTCCCATCGCGGTGGTCGCGATCGGCACGCGCGAGCCGACGTCGAGCTGCACGCCGAGCGCCAGGCCGTTCCGGCTCTGGCCGAAATAGATCATGCTGTGACGGTCACGGCCACCGACGGCGACGGCGCCGCCGGTCGCGCGCATCACTTCTTCTCGATAGGGTTCGGACAAATGCCGAACGCCGAGATTGGCGAGCGCGGCATAGCCCAGCGCCATCGCCGACGGCGCGAGCTGATACTTCTCGAATTTCGGTACAGGTGTAAGGTATCCCAGCTTGGTCAGCGTGTAGGTCAGCCGGGAAATGGTTGGCTTCGGCAACTTGGTGCGGGCGGCAATCTCCTGATTGCCGAGCAGCCCGTCATTGGGTTGAAATGCGCGCAGGACGTCCAGTCCGCGGGAAAGCGCGACGACGAAATTGCGATCGGTCGCTACCTTCTTGCTGGCGCGCTTCATGCCGATCCTTGTCCTGCCCTTGTCATGCTCGTTGACAAGGCTCGTGCTTCAAAATAACCCTCCGTGTCAAGATGTGGAATTAAATTTCGCAGTGCGAAATTGGTCTAATCGTAGCGGCTCAACGCAAGTCGTGCAGCTACTCAACACAAGTTCAAGAACAAGCATCCAGGGAGAGTCCCGGTGAGTGAAGTCGTCAAGCTCGAACGTCATGACAATATTGCCGTTGTCACGGTTAACAGTCCGCCCGTGAATGCGCTCAGCGCTGCGGTGCGCGGCGGCATCTTCGAGTGCATCAAGGCCGCGATCGATGACGCGCAGGTCCAGGGCATCGTGCTGACCTGCGCCGGCCGCACCTTCATCGCCGGCGCCGACATCACCGAATTCGGCAAGCCGCCGAAGCCGCCCGGCCTCGCCGAAGTGCTGAGCCTGATGGAAAGCTCGCCGAAGCCGATCGTTGCCGCGATCCACGGCACCGCGCTCGGCGGCGGCCTCGAGGTCGCGCTGGCCTGCCACTACCGTGTCGCCACCAAGGACGCCAAGCTCGGTCTGCCCGAGGTCAAGCTCGGCCTGCTGCCGGGCGCCGGCGGTACCCAGCGCCTGCCGCGTGCGGTCGGTCCCGAACTCGCGGTCAAGATGATCGTCGGCGGTGACCCGATCAGCGCGGACGCGGCACTCAAGGCCGGCCTGATCGAGGAGATCGTGGAAGGTCCGGCGTCGGGCGGTGAGGCGTTTGCGCGCAAGGTGGTCGCCGAGAAGCGCCCGCTCCGCAAGCTGCGCGATGACGACTCTAAGCTCGCGGCGGCCAAGGCCGATCGTTCGATCTTCACCAATGCGGTCGCTGCGCTGACCAAAAAGTCGCGCGGCCTCGAGGCGCCGTTCGCCGCTGCCGACGCCGTCGGCGCCGCGATCGACCTGCCGTTCGAGGAAGGCCTGAAGAAGGAGCGCGAGGGTTTCCTCAAGCTGATGAACGGCGACCAGTCCAAGGCGCAGCGCTACGCCTTCTTCGCCGAGCGCGAGGCGGCCAAGATCTCCGGCGTCCCCGAGGGCACCAAGGGCCGCAACGTGGCGCGCGTCGCCATCCTCGGCGCCGGCACCATGGGCGGCGGCATCGCGATGTCGTTCGCCAATGCCGGCATCCCGGTCACCCTGATCGAGACCGGCGAGGAGCAGCTCAAGCGCGGCATGGGCATCATGCAGAAGAACTACGAGGCGACCGCCGCGCGCGGTGGCATCCCGGCGGACGCGCCCGCCAAGCGCATGGCGCTGATCAACGGCGTCGTCGGGATCGAGAACGTCGGCGACGCCGACCTAGTGATCGAGGCGGTGTTCGAGACCATGGCGGTCAAGAAGGAAGTGTTCGGCAAGCTCGACCAATACGCCAAGCCGGGCGCGGTGCTGGCCTCCAACACCTCCTATCTCAACATCGACGAGATCGCGCAGTCGACCAAGCGTCCGCAGGACGTGCTCGGCATGCACTTCTTCTCGCCGGCCAACGTCATGAAGCTGTGCGAGATCGTGCGCGCCGACAAGACCGCGCCCGACGCGCTGGTGACCGCGGTGTCGATCGCGCGCAAGATCGCCAAGGTGCCGGCCGTGGTCGGCGTCTGCGACGGCTTCGTCGGCAACCGCATGCTGGCGCAGCGCGGCAAGCAGTCCGAGAAGCTGTTGTTCGAGGGCGCGCTGCCGCAGCAGGTCGACGCCGTCGTCACCAAGTTCGGCATGCCAATGGGCCCGTTCGCGATGGGCGATCTCGCCGGCCTCGATATCGGCTGGCGCTCGCGCAAGGATCGCGGCATCAAGTCGGAAATCGCGGACGCGCTGTGCGAAGCCGGCCGTTTCGGCCAGAAGACCGGCAAGGGCTACTACAAGTATGAGCAGGGCTCGCGCGCGGCGCTGCCCGATCCGGAGGTCGAGAAGCTGATCGACGAGACGCTGGCGCGCCTCGGCCGCAAGAAGCGCGTCGTCACCGACGACGAGATTCTCGAGCGGATGATGTACCCGATGATCAACGAAGGCGCGAAGATCCTCGCCGAAGGCATCGCGGCACGTCCGTCCGACATCGACGTGGTCTGGCTCTATGGCTATGGCTGGCCGATCTATCGCGGCGGCCCGATGTTCTGGGCCGACAGCGTCGGCCTCAAGCACATCGCCGATCGCCTGGCGTTCTACGCCAAGGAGACCAACGATCCCTCGCTCGAGCCGGCGCCGCTGCTGAAGAAGCTCGCCGACGAAGGCAAGACCTTCGCCTCGCTCGCCGCGGCGTCGAAGGCGGCGTGATTGGCTTCCTGGCCACGGACTCGCTGGTAGGGTTCCCTCCCCCCTTGCGGGGGAGGGTTAGGGAGAGGGGTGGCCGCATCGGCACTGCCCGAGTGGTACCCCTTCCCCCAGCCCCTCCCCGCAAGGGGAGGGGAGCCCGCGCAGCGGGGTCACCTCACGGATGCAAGACCTTTCATGACCTACCCCGGCGAACGATATTATCCCAAGGGCGTGCAGTGGAGCGACGAGATCACGCGCGGCACGCTGCCGGACTTGCTATCGACCGCTGCGGCCGAGTTCGGCGCGCGTCCGGTGCTCGAATTCCGCGACCGGCAGATCAGCTACAGCGAACTTGAGTCCCTGGTCGAAACCGCGGCTGCCGCCTTCATGCGGGCCGGCTACGGCAAGGGCACCTCGGTCGCGCTGTTCCTCGGTAATTCGCCGGATCATCCGATCAATTTCTTCGGTGCGCTGAAGGCCGGCGCCCGTGTCGTGCACCTGTCGCCGCTCGACGGCGAGATCGCGCTGTCGCACAAGCTGTCGGACTCCGGCGCGCGCGTGCTGGTCACCAGCAACCTCTCGGCGCTGTTGCCGACTGCGCTGAAATTCCTCGCCAAGGGTCTGCTCGACCGCCTGATCGTCTGCGAGGACGACAATTGGGGCAAGGTCGGCACGCCGCAAACCGCGTTGCCTGACAATCCCGCGATCATCACGCACCGTCAGTTCATCGATGGCGCGACCAAGCCGCCGCAATGGCCCGCGGTCGACGTCGAGGACGTCGCGCTGCTGCAATATACCGGCGGCACCACCGGCCTGCCCAAGGGCGCCATGCTCAGCCACGGCAATCTCACCGCGGCGGTGTCGATCTACGATGTCTGGGGCAAGCCCGGACGGCTCGAGCGCAATGCGATCGAGCGCGTGATCTGCGTGCTGCCGCTGTTTCACATCTACGCCTTGACTGTCGTGCTGCTGTCGGTGATCCGGCGCGGCCATCTGATTTCGCTGCACCAGCGCTTCGATGTCGAGGCCGTGATGCGCGACATCGAGGTCAAGCGCGCGACGGTGTTTCCCGGCGTGCCGACGATGTGGATCGCGATCGCCTCGCTGCCCGATCTCGACAAGCGCGATCTCTCCTCGCTGGTGGTCGCCGGCTCCGGCGGCGCGCCGTTGCCGGTGGAAGTTGCCAAGATCTTCGAGCGCCGCGTCGGCATGAAGCTGAAGAGCGGCTGGGGCATGACCGAGACCTGCTCGCCCGGCACCGGCCACCCCAAGGAAGGCCCGGAGAAGCCCGGCTCGATCGGATTGATGCTGCCCGGCATCGAGATGGACGTGGTGTCGCTGGAGGATTCCACCAGGGTGATGCCGGTCGGCGAGGTCGGCGAAATCCGCATCCGCGGCCCGAACGTCACCAAGGGCTACTGGAACAGGCCGGCGGAGACGGCAGAGGCCTTCGTCGGCGACCGCTTCCTGACCGGCGACATCGGCTACATGGACGCCGACGGCTATTTCTATCTGGTCGACCGCAAGAAGGACATGATCATCTCCGGCGGCTTCAACGTCTATCCGCAGATGATCGAGCAGGCGATCTACACCCATCCTGCCGTGCAGGAGGTGATCGTGATCGGGATTCCCGACGATTACCGCGGCGAGGCGGCAAAAGCCTTCATCAAGCTGCGCGACGGCGAGAAGACGTTCCCGATCGACGAGCTGCGCGCGTTCCTCACCGGCAAGGTTGGCAAGCACGAATTGCCGGCCGCGGTCGAGTTCGTCGACGAACTGCCGCGTACCCCGGTCGGCAAGCTGTCGCGTCACGAACTGCGCCAGCAACAGCCGAAGACTTCTCAGACCAAATCACAACAGACTGCAGGATCCCGTTCATGACCGACGCCGTCATCGTCTCCACCGCCCGCACGCCGATCGGCAAGGCCTATCGCGGCGCGCTCAATGCCACCGAAGGCGCGACCCTGCTCGGTCACGCGATCGGCGAGGCGGTGGCGCGGGCCAAGGTCGATCCGAAGGAGATCGAGGACGTCGTGATGGGCGCGGCGATGCAGCAGGGCGCGACCGGCGGCAACATCGCGCGCAAGGCGCTGCTCCGCGCCGGCCTGCCGGTGACGGTTGCGGGTACCACCATCGACCGGCAGTGCGCCTCCGGCCTGCAGGCGATCGCGCTTGCCGCGCGCTCGGTGATCTTCGACGGCGTCGAGATCGCGGTCGGCGGCGGCGGTGAATCGATCTCGCTGGTGCAGAACGACAAGATGAACGCGTTCCACGCCCAGGATCCGGCGCTGCTCAAGATCAAGGGCGAGGTCTACATGCCCATGATCGATACCGCCGAGATCGTCGCCAAGCGCTACAACATCTCGCGCGAGAAGCAGGACGAGTACGGCCTGGAAAGCCAGCGCCGCACCGCGGCCGCGCAGCAGGGCGGCAAGTTCAAGGACGAGCTGGCGCCGATCACCACCATGATGGCGGTGACCGACAAGGCGACTGGCACTGTTTCGATGAAGGAAGTGACGCTGTCGCAGGACGAAGGTCCGCGGCCCGAGACCACGGCCGAGGGGCTCGCGAGTCTCAAGCCGGTGCGCGGCGAGGGCTTCACCATCACCGCCGGCAATGCCAGCCAGCTCTCGGACGGCGCCAGCGCCTCGGTGATCATGAGCGACAAGGAGGCGGCCCGGCGCGGGCTGCAGCCGCTCGGCATCTTCCGCGGCTTCGTCTCCGCCGGCTGCGAGCCGGACGAGATGGGCATCGGCCCGGTGTTCGCGGTGCCGCGGCTCTTGAAGCGCCATGGCCTCAAGGTCGACGACATCGACCTCTGGGAGCTCAACGAAGCGTTCGCGGTGCAGGTGCTGTACTGCCGCGACAAGCTCGGCATCGATCCGGAGAAGATCAACGTCAATGGCGGCGCGATTTCGGTCGGCCATCCCTACGGCATGTCGGGTGCGCGGCTCACCGGCCACGCGCTGATCGAAGGCCGCCGCCGCAAGGCCAAGTACGCCGTCGTCACCATGTGCGTCGGTGGCGGCATGGGCGCGGCCGGCCTGTTCGAGGTGTTGCAGTAACGATGTCGTCCCGGCCAAGCGAAGCGCGAGCCGGGACCCATACGCCGCGGCCATCGTAAGGGGCAGGGCGGCAGCCGGTTTTGCCAGTTACAGCGGCCGGTGGTTATGGGTCCCTGCTTTCGCAGGGACGACGGAGAGGGTTAAAAGAGCAATTGAACTTCAAAAGGAGGATCCGATGGATCTCGCTTTCACCAAGGAAGAGATAGCGTTTCGTGAGGAGGTACGTGAGTTCTTCAAGAACAACGTGCCGCCGGAGACCCGGCGCAAGCTGCAGGAAGGCCGCCATCTGTCGAAGGACGAGATGGTCACCTGGTGGCGCATCCTCAACAAGAAGGGCTGGGGCGTCACCCACTGGCCGAAGGAATTTGGCGGCACCGGCTGGACCACCGTGCAGCACTACATCTTCAACGAAGAGCTGCAATCCTATCCGGCGCCGCAGCCGCTCGCCTTCGGCGTCAGCATGGTCGGCCCGGTCATCTACACCTTCGGCAACGAGAGGCAGAAGAAGGAATATCTGCCGCGCATCGCCAATGTCGACGATTGGTGGTGCCAGGGCTTCTCGGAGCCGGGCTCCGGTTCGGACCTCGCGTCGCTGAAGACCACGGCCGAGCGCCGCGGCGACAAATGGATCATCAACGGCCAGAAGACCTGGACCACGCTCGCCCAGCACGCCGACATGATCTTCTGTCTCTGCCGCACCGACAAGAACGCGAAGAAGCAGATGGGCATCTCCTTCATCGTGTTCAGCATGAAGTCGAAGGGCGTCACCGTGCGTCCGATCCAGACCATCGACGGCGGCCACGAGGTCAACGAAGTGTTCTTCGACGACGTCGAGGTGCCTTACGAGAACCTGATCGGCGAGGAGAACAAGGGCTGGGATTATGCAAAATTCCTGCTCGGCAATGAGCGCACCGGCATCGCCCGGGTCGGCGTCTCGAAGGAGCGGCTGCGCCGCATCCGCGCGCTGGCTTCCAAGGTCGAGTCCGGCGGCCGTCCGGTCATCGAGGATCCGGCCTTCCGCGAGAAGCTCACCGCCTGCGAGATCGAGCTGAAGGCGCTCGAGCTCACCCAGCTCCGCGTCGTCGCCGACGAGGGCAAGCACGGCAAGGGCAAGCCCAACCCGGCGTCCTCGGTGCTCAAGATCAAGGGCTCGGAAATCCAGCAGACCACCACCGAGCTGCTGATGGAGATCATCGGCCCGTTCGCCGCGCCCTATGACGAGCACGGCGACGCCGGCTCGAACGAGAGCATGGATTGGACCGCGCAGATCGCGCCGAGCTACTTCAACAACCGCAAGGTTTCGATCTACGGCGGCTCCAACGAGATCCAGCGCAACATCATCAGCAAGGCCGTGCTGGGGCTTTGATGCTCTCCCTCTCCTCGTTCTTCGCGGGGAGAGGTGAAAAGCTCCCGGTTTCGGTAACGACTTTCAGTTTAAGGGAACGAACATGGATTTTGATCTGTCCGAGGAGCAGCGGCTTCTCAAGGAAAGCATCGACGGGCTTCTCACCGATGCCTACGACTTCGATGCGCGCAAGAAGTACATGAAGGAGAAGGGCGGCTGGAGCAAAGCGCTCTGGGGCAAGCTCGCCGAGCAGGGCCTGCTCGGTCTGCCCTTCGCCGAGACCGATGGCGGCTTCGGCGCCGGCGCGGTCGAGACCATGATCGTGATGGAAGCGCTCGGCAAGGCGCTGGTGGTCGAGCCGTATCTCGCCACCGTCGTGGTCGCCGGTGGTTTCCTGCGCCATGGCGGCTCGGCCGAGCAGAAGGCCAAGTACATCCCGGGCATCATCGACGGCAGCAAGACCTTCGGCTTCGCCCAGCTCGAGAAGAACTCGCGCTATGACCTGTTCGACGTCGTGACCACGGCGAAGAAGAAGGGCAGTGGCTGGGTGATCGATGGCGAGAAGTTCGTCGTGCTCAACGGCGAGAACGCCGACACGCTGATCGTCACCGCGCGCACCAAGGGCGGCCAGCGCGACAAGACCGGCATCGGCGTGTTCCTGGTTCCGGCGGATGCCAAGGGCGTCACCCGCAAGGGCTATCCGACCCAGGACGGCCTGCACGCGGCCGACATTACCTTCACCAATGTCGAAGTCGGTGCGGATGCTGCGATCGGTGATCCCGAGAACGGCCTGCCCCTGATCGAGCGCGTCGCGGACGAAGCCCGCACCGCGCTGTGCGCGGAAGCGGTCGGTGCGATGGACCAGTCGCTGAAGGACACCGTCGAGTACATCAAGACCCGCAAGCAGTTCGGCGTTGCGATCGGCTCGTTCCAGAGCCTGCAGCACCGCGCCGCCGACATGTTCGTGGCGCTGGAGCAGGCCCGCAGCATGTCGATGTTCGCGACCATGGCGTCGGACTTCAGCGATGCCAAGGAGCGTTCGTCCGCGGTTGCCGCCGCCAAGGTGCAGGTCGGCAAGTCGCTGAAGTTCGTCGGCCAGCAGTCGATCCAGCTGCACGGCGGCATCGGCATGACCATGGAAGCCAAGATCGGCCACTACTTCAAGCGGCTGACCATGATCGAGAACACGCTCGGCGACACCGACTATCACCTCCGTCGCGTCAGCGAGGGCGGCGGGCTGTTGGCGTAGGCACCACCGTCATTCCGGGGCTCGCGAAGCGAGAACCCGGAATCTCGCGCCACAACCTCTGGATTCCCCGATGCGCGATTGCGCATCTGGGGTTCGCGACTGCGTCGCGCCCCGGAATGACTGCAAATAACAGGGAGGCAACAACAATGAAGAACACCCCGTTCGATCTCACCGGCCAGGTCGCGGTCGTTACCGGCTCGAGCCGCGGCATCGGCCGCTCCTCGGCGGAGCTTTTGGCAAAGCTCGGCGCCAAGGTCGTGATCTCCTCGCGCAAGGCGGATGCCTGCCAGGAGGTCGCCGACGGCATCAAGCAGGCCGGCGGTGACGCGCTCGTCATCCCCTGCAACATCGCGCGCCGCGCGGAGGTCGAGGGGCTGATCTCCGGCACGATCAAGCACTACGGCAAGATCGACATCCTGGTCTGCAACGCCGCGGTGAATCCCTATTACGGCCCGCTGCTCGACATCACGGACGAGGCCTTCGACAAGATCATGGGCTCCAACGTCAAGAGCAACATCTGGCTCTCCGCACTGGCGATCCCGCAGATGGCCGAACGCGGCAAGGGCTCGGTCGTCATCATCTCCTCGATCGGCGGACTTCGGGGTTCTACGGTGATCGGCGCCTACGGCATCTCCAAGGCGGCCGACTTCGCGCTGTGCCGCAGCCTCGCCGGCGAGTGGGGCCCGAAGGGCGTGCGGGTCAATTGCGTGGCGCCGGGCCTGGTGAAAACCGATTTCGCCCGCGCGCTGTGGGAAGACCCGGACAATCTGAAGCGCCGCACCGCGTCGACACCGCTTCGCCGCATCGGCGAGCCCGACGAGATCGCCGGCGCCGTAGCCTATCTCGCCTCCGACGCTTCGACCTTCATGACCGGCCAGACCATTGTGGTCGACGGCGGCGTGACGACGGCGGCGACTTAAAGCATGATGATCTTTGCTTGAATCGTTTTGGCCGCGCGCTCGCTTTACCTCTCCCCATTGGGGAGAGGTCGATTTGCGAAGCAAATCGGGTGAGGGGCCGCAGCTCTAACGAGAGACCGTAACCCCTCACCCGGCGCTACGCGCCGACCTCTCCAAGGGAGAGGTGAACCTCCGCTGCCGATCCAGGTTTAGACCCGCTCCAGCGCGCGCTCGAAATCCTCGATCAGGTCGTCGGGATGCTCGAGCCCGGCGGAGAAGCGGATAAAGCCTTCGCTGATGCCGAGCTCGGCGCGGGCCTCCGGCGCCAGGCGCTGATGCGTCGTGGTGGCGGGATGCGTGACCAGGCTCTTGGCATCGCCGAGATTGTTGGAGATGCGCGAGATCTTCAGCCCGTTGAGGCAGCGGAACGCGCCGGCCTTGCCGTCCTTGACCTCGAAGCCGACCAGCGTCGAGCCGGCGCCCATCTGCTTCTTCACCGTCGCAGCCTGCGGATGATCGGAGCGGCCGGGATAGACCAGCCGCGTGATCTTCGGATGCTTGGCCAGTGCCTCGGCGATCTTAGCCGCGTTCTCGGTCTGCGCGCGGACGCGGACGCCGAGCGTCTCCAGTCCCTTCAGCAGCACCCAGGCGTTGAACGGCGACAGCGACGGGCCGGTCTGGCGCATGAAATTATGGATGTGCTCGGCGATGAAGGCTTCCGACGACAGGATGATGCCGCCGAGGCAGCGGCCCTGGCCATCGATGTGCTTGGTCGCGGAATAGACCACGACGTCGGCGCCGAGCGACAGCGGGCTCTGCCAGATCGGGGTTGCGAACACGTTGTCGACGATCAGCCGGGCGCCGCCGCTATGCGCGATCTTGGCGATTTCAGCGATGTCGAGCACGTCGAGCGTCGGGTTGGTCGGGCTCTCCAGGAAGAAGGTCTTGGTGTTCGGCCGCAAGGCGCGCTGCCACTGGTCGAGGTCGAGGCCGTCGACCAGCGTCGTCTCGATGCCGTAGCGCGGCAGCAGGTCCTGCACGACGTAGAGGCAGGAGCCGAACAGGGCCTTCGACGCCACCACGTGATCGCCGGCCTTCAGCGGCGCGAGGATCGCGGTCGTCACCGCGGCCATGCCGGTCGCGGTCGAGCGCGCGGCTTCGGCGCCCTCGAGCTCGATCATGCGGCGCTCGAACATCGCAATCGTCGGATTGGAATAGCGCGAATAGATGAAGCCGGGATCCTGGCCCTTGAAGCGCGCCTCGCATTGCTCGGCGGTGTCGTAGACGTAGCCCTGGGTGAGAAAAAGCCCTTCCGACGTCTCCCCGAATTGCGAGCGGAGCGTGCCGCCGTGGACGAGGCGGGTTTCGGGACGGAAGCGGGCGGTACCTTCAGATTCAGACATGTGACCTCCGAAGTGGCCATTTCCCTCGGAAATAGCCACAAAAAAACCGGCCTGGAGAAACCTCCACAAGCCGGGATCACACTGTCCCCGGCCTGTTTAGCGACTTATTTAACGTGGCTGCAAGCCGGCCGGCTCAAATCACCACGGGATAAGTGCAGCTGATATTCCCTCGCGCCCTTTCCGTCAAGACGGTCATCGGATAACCCGTAAAAGCCCATATTTTGGGGCTTGATGGCCGCGGAGAGTATGATTTTGGGCCATCTCGAGGGATCGCCGAGGGACCGTATCGTGTCGTTCACGCTGGAAGATGAATCCAACGGAATCCTGCCCGACCGCATGATCGCGGAGATGGCGGAGGCCGGCCTCATCCTGCCCGCCTACGACTTTGTCGAGAGCCAGATCCAGCCGGCGAGCCTCGACCTGCGCCTCGGCGACATCGCCTACCGCGTCCGCGCCAGCTTCCTCCCCGGGCCCGACGCCACCGTCGCCGAGCGGATCGACCAGCTCAAGCTGCACGAGATCGATCTCTCCGACGGCGCGGTGCTGGAGACCAATTGCGTCTACATCGTGCCGCTGCTGGAAAGCCTGGCGCTGCCGCCGGAGATCGTGGCCGCCGCCAACCCGAAGAGCTCGACCGGACGGCTCGACGTCTTCACCCGCGTGATCGCCGACGGCACCCGCCGCTTCGACATGATCGGCGCCGGCTATCACGGCCCGCTCTATGCCGAGATCTCACCGAAGACGTTTCCCGTGCTGCTGCGCGAGGGCTCGCGGCTCAGCCAGGTCCGCTTCCGGATCGGCGAGGCGACCTTGACCGCCGACGAGCTCGATGCGCTGCACGCCGCCGAGCGGCTGGTCGATGCCGACAATGCCGATCTCACCCATGGCGTCGCGCTGTCGGTCGATCTTTCCGGCGAGAGCTCGGGCGGCTTCGTCGGCTATCGCGCCAAGCGCCACACCGGCGTGGTCGATGTCGATCGCCGCGGCGGCTATGCGGTCGACGATTTCTGGGAGCCGATCAAGGCGCGGCCTGACGGCAGCCTGATTCTCGATCCCGGCGAGTTCTACATCCTGGCCTCCAAGGAAGCCGTGCAGGTGCCACCGGACTACGCCGCGGAGATGGTGCCGTTCGATCCTTTGGTCGGCGAATTCCGCGTCCACTATGCCGGCTTCTTCGATCCCGGCTTCGGCTATGCCGGCGCCGGCGGCAAGGGCGCGCGCGCCGTGCTCGAAGTGCGCTCGCGCGAAGTGCCGTTCATCCTCGAGCACGGCCAGATCGTCGGTCGTCTGGTCTATGAACGCATGCTCGAGCGTCCCGACGCGCTCTACGGCCAGCGCATCGGCTCGAACTACCAGGCGCAAGGCCTCAAGCTCTCCAAGCATTTTCGCGTGTAATTCCGCTTCGCGCGGCGCGCGCGTGTAATTCCGCACGCCGGATTTCGCGCCATTCTCCGCCGTCATTCCCCGCGAAAGCGGGGAATCCAGTACGCAGCGGCCTCTCGATCGACAGCGACTGTCTCTGGAATATCGGATCGCTCGATTAAGTCGGGCGATGACGGTGTGTGTGTTGGTTGCGCCGTCTCCTCGGCGATGACACATTCCGGCAAACAACAACAGCGGGAGCAAACATGACCGATGGTCAGGACGCGCGCGAGGCGCAGTGGCGGAAGTGGCGCAGCGTCGCCGATCTCTATCACGCCTTCTTCACCGGACTGATCCTCACCGTGGTCACACGGCGCGGCACGACTGATGCCGCCGAGTTCGTCTTCCGCGTGTTTCGCCGCCAGCAGCAGGAGCGCTTTCTGCCCGGCCTGAAGAAGCTCGGCCTCGACGGCCTGCCGCCGGCGGTCGCGGCTGCGCAATATCACTATCTCTCAAACTGGATCGGCGGCGTGCATGTCGAATACATGTACGAGACCGACCGCAAGGCCTGGATCCGCTATCCGCCGCCGCGCTGGATCTGGAAGGGCACCGCGATCTGCGGCGTGCCGGGCGAGGTCTCGCGCGCCATGCTGCGCGGCTGGCACGCCAACAACGGCGTTGCGCTCGGCGATCTCAGGCTCGGCTTCGTCTGCACCAAGCAGAGCGTCGACGGGCAAGATGGGCTCGAGGGCTATTACTGCGAGTACGATCATCCGCTCGAGCTCGACCAGCGCCTGGTGTTCGCGCGCCATCTCGAGGCGCCGGCGTTTGATGCGAAGACCACACCGGCGCTGCCGGTCGACAGCTGGCCGCGTCAGCGGCTGGAGAAGGCCTATCGCAACTACGCGATGGAATATGTGAAGACGGCCGCACCGGTCATCGTGCAGGTGTTCGGGCCTGAGGATGCGAGCTATCTGCTGCATCTCACCGGCAGACTGATTGGCATGCAGTATTTCGACGAGGTCGCGCAGGCGATCGGCGGCAGCCGTGGCCGTGCCACGGAATTTGCCGCATTCCTGCGCAGTCTCTTCGAGTCGCAGGATGATGTCGCTGAGATCAGCGAATCCGAAGGCCAGTTCGAAATCCGCCAGCAGGGCTGGAAGCTGATGGCCGACGTCGCCGATTATCATCCGGCCTGCGCCAGCGTGCTGACAGGGCTGCTTGAGGGCCTGGCAGCCGGCTGCGGACGGCATATTCCGGTGCATCTGAAGCCGAACAGCACCGCCGGCGCGCCGTTCGTGTGGTCGATCGGCTAGATCAGAGGTTCACTCGGGTTCACCTGCAATCGCGCAGGCCCCCCTTGCGTCCCGCGCACGTGGAATCCGTCGCTGCCATGGTAGGGAAACACCATGGCGCGGCTCCCCAGATCGCGCGTGGGAGTGAAAATGTCCGATCTCGGCCTCGCCGAAATACCTGTCGACGAACAAGAGCGGCCGCTGCCGCCGCCGGTGACCAAGCCGGCGCGCAACGCGTTGCTCGACGGACCGATTCTGCGCACGCTGTTGTGGCTGGCCTGGCCGAACGTGATCGCGCTCTCCGCCGGCACCTGCGTCGTCATCGCTGAAACCTCCTATATCGGCCGGCTCGGCGTCGAGTCGCTCGCGGCAATGGCGCTGGTGTTTCCCTGCGTGATCCTGACCATGACGATGTCCGGCGGCGCGATGGGCGGCGGCGTCGCCTCCGCGATCGCGCGCGCGCTCGGCGCCGGTGAGATCGAGCGCGCCTCGACGCTGGCGATGCATGCGCTGCTGATCGGGTTGACGTTCGGCGTCACCTTCATGCTGGGCATGCTGATCTTCGGTCCGCGCCTGCTCGAACTGCTCGGCGGCCGCGGCAATGTGCTGGCACAGGCGATTGCCTATACGCAGGTTTTCTTCGGCGGCGCGATCCTGCCCTGGCTGATGAACACGATGGCCGGCATCCTGCGCGGCACCGGCAACATGAAACTGCCGTCGACCATGATCCTGTCCTCGGCGGTGTGGCAGATCATGCTGGGCGGCACGCTCGGGCTCGGCCTCGGGCCGGTGCCGCAATTCGGCATGCGCGGCGTCGCCGCGGGCTCGCTGATCGCCTATTCGATCAGCATCAGCGTGATGGGCTGGTATCTGTTCTCGGGCCGCGCCCGCGTCAAGCCGAAACTCAAGGGGCTGCGCGTGCAATGGGCGATGTTCATCGACATCCTCAGGGTCGGCGCCGTCTCCTGCTTCTCGCCGCTGCAATCGGTTCTGACGATCTCGATCTTCACCCACATGCTGGCGCAGTTCGGCACCGCGGTGCTCGCCGGCTACGGCATTGGCGCGCGGCTGGAATTCATGCTGACCTCGGTCGCGTTCGCGGTCGGTATCGCCTCGGTGCCGATGATTGGCATGGCTGTTGGCGCTGAGCGCGTCGCGCGCGCCCGGCGCATCGCCTGGACCGCGGGCACGGTGTCGTTCCTCTCGGTCGGCGTGGTCGGCAGCTTCATCGCCGTGTTCCCCGATCTCTGGGTCAACCTGTTCACCAGTGATCCGCATGTGCGCGCGACCAGCCATCAATATCTATCGACCGCCGCGCCGATGTACGCCTTCATCGGCTTGGCGATGTCGATGTATTTCTCCTCGCAGGGCGCCGCGAAGGTGCTGGGCCCTGTGCTGGCGCAGACCGCGCGGCTGATCTTCATCGGCACCGGCGGCTGGTGGCTGTCGACGCATGAGGCGAGCGCGCAAAACTTCTTCGCACTCGCCGCCGCCTCGATGGGTGTGCTCGGCGTGCTCTCCTGCCTCAGCGTGATCCTGACGCGTTGGGGCAAGTCCGCGCCGGTCGCGAACGTGCAGCCGGCGCTGTCTTAAATCTATTGGACCCGTCATCCTGAGCAGCGCGCAGCGCGTCTCGAAGGATCGACGGCCCCGATGCTGCGACATGCGCTCGTGGCAACGGTCGGGCTGTCGCCCTTCGAGACGGCCGCTTCGCGGCCTCCTCAGGGTGACGGTCATCGTTTGAATGCACGGCCGATCGCGCGACCCGGCAATGTCACGCCGCGTTCTTTTCCCTGGCCGATTTCGCCAGCGCGGCCTGCATCGCGGCCGCGCCGAGGTTCATCTGCGCGTTCATGTAGGGCGCGATCTCGTGCGGCAGCACATCGGCGATCCACACCACCCGGCAGCGCGCGTCGCCTTCGGCGAACACCTGCACCGAGGCGGAATGCTGCTTCAGCCGTTCGCTTGATATCGCATAGACCAGCCGTCGTCGCTTGTCGTCGCAGTCGACCAGCGTCTCGCGCGCCACGGTGCCGTTGCTGAAAGTGACGGTGCGGACGTCGCCGTCGAGCTGCGTGTCGGTAACGAAGCCCGGCACCAGCCGCGTATGCAGCGCGCCGAAATCGCGCAGCGCGTCCCAGACGTGGTCGGCCGGCGCGTCGATCGGGATGTCTTTTTGAATGGAGGCCATGGGATTGGGTCCTTGCTGTTTGGCTGGGAAAGGCCGTCATTGCGAGGGAAGCGAAGCAATCCATGTCGCAGCGGAGTGAAGCGTGGATTGCTTCGTCGCTTCGCTCCTCGCAATGACGATTGAGGTCAGGTCGACACCGCCTCGACATTGTTGCCGTCGGGGTCGAGCAGGAACGCCGCGTAGTAGGTCGGGCTATAGTCCTTGCGATGGCCGGCCGCGCCGTTGTCCTGGCCGCCGGCCTTCAGGCCTTCGGTGTGGAATGTCTTGATCGCGTCGTGGCTCGGCGCGCGGAATGCGATATGCGCGCCGCCTTGCGCCTTGCCCTTGTGCAGATGCAGCCAGAGCGCGGGCTCGCCCTTCGGGCCGAAGCCCGCGCCGCTGTCGTCGCGCGAGCACAACACGAAGCCGAGCGGCGCCAGCACCGCGGTGTAGAAGCGCACGCTGGCGTCGAGGTCGGCGACGCGCAATCCGATATGGTCGTACATGATGAGGTCTCCAGTCGCTTGGCGCGTCGACGGACGCGCGGACCGGAGGAGCCTAGCTATTGCAGCGCAAGGCGTTCTTGGAGAATCTTGCGGTCGCCACGGGAGGCCTGGCGGAACTTGAGCGGCGAGGCACCGGCGGCGCGGTGGAAGCTGCGCACGAAATTGGAGAGATCGCCGAAGCCGACGTCATAGGCGATGTCGGTGACCGGGCTGTCGTCATCCACCAGCCGCCGCGCCGCATGGCGCAGCCGCGAGCGCACGAGATATTGATGCGGGGTGACGCCGAGCACCGCGGAGAACAGCCGCAGGAAATGGAAGCTGCTTAAGCCAGCCTGTTCGGCTGCATCGTCGAGATCGATCTGGTGATGCGAATTGGCGTCGATCCACAGCGCCGCCTCAACGGCCCGACGGCGATCGCGCAGGCCGGCGGTGAGAGGCTTTGCCTTGCGGTCGGACACCAGATCGACAAGGCGGCTGGCAAGGATGTGGCCGACCTCGTCGAGTCCGACATCGCTGTTGCCACCTGCCGCCGTTTGGGCGAGCTCCCCGATCACCATCAATTCCGGCAGCGGCGGCACCGAGCCGACCTGCCAGACGTCCGTGCGGTCGCCGATCGTCTCGACCAGCTCGGGGTCGAGGAAAAACGACAAGCACTCGTCGCCGACCACATGGTCGTGCGTGCAGGTGTATTCGTCGCCGGGATGGCCGACCAGGATCGAGCCTGCCACCAGCTCATGAAAGCGGCCGCGGCAATGGCAGCCGAAGCTGCCGCTGCGCACATAGGACACGGAATGGCAGGCGAACTGCTCGGCAAACGGTTTGTCGCCGGGCTCCGCCGTGCAGCGAAACTCGTTCACCGTGATGCGATCGCGCTGCAACAGCGTGGTCCGGGTCATATCCCAGATTTAGGCGTGCGGCCGGGGCCGTGCAACGGGCAGCAGAACGTCGAACAGGGTCTTGCTGGTGGTCGGCTGGGCGCCCTCGATCGAGAGCAGCCGCCGCTTGGAGATGCTGCCGCCGTTCGCTGAGATCCGGTCAGGATAGTGGCCCGCCTCGAGCACGCGGTGGCAGGGCACGATGATCATGAAGGGATTGCGGCCGAGCGCCTGTGCCACCGAATAGACCGCGCCGGACGCGCGCAGCGCGCTGGCGACCTCGTCATAGGTCCGGGTCTCGCCGCGGGGAATGCTGCGGACTATCTGGTAGACGCGCTGGTTGAAGGCTGGGATGCCGCTCATATCGAGCGCAACGCCTGTGAGGTCACCATCGCCGCCGCGCATCATCGTAGCGATGCCCTCGATTGCGACCTCGATCTCCTCGGGTGGCCGCGTCTCGCGCGCATCGGGGTAAAGCTGGAACAGCCGCTTGCGGGTTTCGATCTCGCGGAGCTCGGGAAGCTGGACACCGGCCACGCCGGCGTCGCCCCATGCGATGCCGCATCGGCCGATTGCCGTGTCGAAAATGGTGTACCCACGCCCCGCCATGACGCCACGAGCCCCCACGCGGGCGAGCATAACATCGTCGCGGTCCGGCGCATCCGAAAATCTTGACGTTTAGTTAAGCATGTTGCGGCCGGCGCTGTGTGACCTCGACAACGTCCGGTCACGCAGCTTCCAGTCACGCATCTTAAAGGCTTTGCCCGCTATCTGGTCGGCGGCATGCTGCTCCAAAAGACGATCTTTGGGACGATGACGAGCACGAGCGCCGAAGCCGCGCCCGGCAGCGCCGCCATGGCCGGGCGCGCGAGCGGGGGTTTGCACCCGCTGTTCGCGTTGCTGCTGCTGGCGTTGGTGATCCGCCTTGCGGTCGCCGTCTGGCCCAACGTGATTTATCCCGACGAGATCTTTCAGTATCTCGAGCCGGCGTGGCGGATGCTCGGCCATGACGGCATTTTGACGTGGGAATGGCGCGAGGGGATTCGCGGTTGGTTCCTGCCGACCTTGATGGCCGGGCCGGTTGCCCTGGGTGATGCGATTGCGCCTGGTGGCGCAGGGGCCTTCCTGGTGCCGCGTCTGATCGCCGCTTGCGCCTCGCTGTCGATCGTGGTCAGCGCCTGGTTCGTCGGCGCGCGGGTCTCGCGAACCCATGCCGTCGTCACGGCCTTTGCCGCCGCGACCTGGTTCGAGTTGTTCATGCTCGCGCCCCACACATTGGGCGAGCCGCTGGCGACCGCGCTGATCGTGCCGGCGGCGCTGCTGGTCACCGATCGTCCGTCGCAGCGGCGTGTCGCGATTGGCGGCGCCTTGCTCGCTTTCGCCTTTGTCTGCCGCTTCCAGTATGCGCCGGCGATCGCCGTGCTGGCGCTTGGGCCATGCTGGACACGCTGGCGAAACCTCGTTCCGCTGGTCGCCGGCGGGCTCGTTGCGCTGCTGCTTGCCGCCGCGATCGACCTTGCGCATGGCGCCGTGCCGTTCGCCTGGTTGATCGCGAACATCAAGGAAAACCTCGTCCACGATCGCGCCATCGAATTCGGCGTGTCGCCGCCCTCGGCCTATCTGATCGACTTCCTGACCGTTTGGTCGCTGGCGATCCTGCTGCCGCTCGCTGCGATCTGGCGCGGCTGGCGGCATGCGCCGCTGCTGCTGGCCGTGGCGCTGGTCAACCTCGTCTTCCACAGCCTGATCACGCACAAGGAATACCGCTTCGTCTTCCTGTCGCTGGTGCTGTTCATCATCGTCGCGGCGTTGGGCTCGGCCGATTGGGTGCAATCGCTGCGCGCGAAAGGTGCATGGCGCCGCTGGGCGTTGCCGATCGTGCTCGGCGGCTGGGCGCTGCTGTCGGTGGCGATGGCCGGCGCCAGCGACGGGATGCGCGAGTACTGGATGCGCGGCGTCGGCGCAGCGCGGCTCGCCGCCGAACTGCGCAGCGATCCAAAGATGTGCGGCCTTGCGCTCTACAACGTTCGCTTTCAGCAATTGCCGGGGCGGGAGCGATTGGTGGGCCCGGCACCGCTCTATGCGCTGCAGCCCGCCGATCCGCTCGCCGAGCTGATTCTGCCGCCGCTGCTGCTGCAGGCGACCAGGCCGGCCTTCAATCGCATCCTGGCGCGGCCCGAGGCCGCAGGCGATCTGCCGGCGGATTTTTCAAAGCAAGACTGTGCCCGCGTCGGCTTCAGCGATGCCTGCATCTATGCACGCGGCGGGAGCTGCGATGCATCCGCCGCTGCGCCCTTTGTCATCAATGACGTGCTCGTGAGGATGGGCCAGTAGCGCGCGGCGGTGCTGCGACCTTCCGTCAATGCACGCTTGATCCTAAGCCGCCGCCCGGGCTATGGTCCGGCGGGTCGCCCCCATGGGGTTCGACCTCAAGCAATTGAGATCGCGGGCGTAGTTCAATGGTAGAACGGCAGCTTCCCAAGCTGCATACGAGGGTTCGATTCCCTTCGCCCGCTCCAATCCTCAGGCAAGAATCGCGCGAGCATTTCAGGAGACGAGACGTGAGGTTGCTTGCAGCGCTGTTGCTCTCGCTCGGCGCGCTTTGCATGACGACGCCGGCATCGGCGCAAATGTATGACCCTCGCTACCCCGTCTGCATGCATGTTTACGGGGAACTGCTCGGCGAGCGAATGGATTGTATCTTCACATCGTTGCAGCAGTGCCAGGCCAGCATAGCGGGCAATCCGGCCACCTGCCTGGTGAACCCGTTCTACGCGCCAAGATCGGGACGTCCTGGCAGGCCTGAACGATGACCCTTCCGCTCGTCCCTGCGAGCGTTCATTCGAGATCGATGCATGGAATGGTGGTACTTCGCGCTGCTTGCTGTCGTCCTGATCGGGTGCGTGTTTGCCGTCCGCGCCCGGCGCGGCAGGGATTCGGACGGGGATCAGGAACTCAACCGGCGGATCGACGAGCGTATCGATCGTCTCGATCTCGATCGCCGCACGCGTGACCGGGACCCTTGACCGACCCCGCGCGGGGGTCCCGGGATATTACGGCGGTCTGTTCACGCAACGTGCGCGCCTAACGAACTGTACTCAACCTGTTCTTCTCACAACGCGCAGTTATGTTTCCGTAGTTCTCCGCGTTTGAGAACGGAGTTCCGCCGGAACGTTTCAGCGTGTTCCGGGACTAGCCTTTTAGAACCGGCCATCCTCCGGCAGAGAACGGTCGGTTCAAGCCCGCGGCCGGTCGTCGCTCTCAACCACACCCCCTAGAAGACGGCCGCCGCGGGTCCTGATCTCCTCGGCGTGACGGGTGCGCTTCTCGGCGGCAATCAGCCGCGAGCAGAAGAGGGGATCGTTGACGTTCCTCGCCGAATTCAGCGCCAACCCATCGCGGGCGCGACGTGCGTCAAAATGCTCTCGATCACATGCGCGTTGTAGGCGACGCCGAGTTGATTGGGGACGGTCAGCAGCAACGTGTCGGCCTCCGCGATCGCCTCATCCGTCTTGAGCTGCTCGATCAGCCTGTCTGGCTCGGCGGCGTAGCCGCGGCCGAAGATCGCGCGTGTCCGCTCGTCGATGAAGCCGATCTGGTCTTCCTCCTGCCCGTTGCCGAAATAGGCGCGGTCGCGATCGTCGATCAGCGCGAAGATGCTGCGGCTCACCGAGACCCGCGGCTCACGGGTGTGGCCGGCCTCTTTCCAGGCGGCGCGGTAGGCCCGGATCTGCGCGGCCTGCTGGATGTGGAAGGCCTCTCCGGTCTCGTCGCTCTTCAGCGTCGAGCTCTGCAGGTTCATCCCGAGCTTCGCCGCCCAGACCGCGGTCGCGTTCGAGCCGGCGCCCCACCAGATCCGCTCGCGCAGGCCTTGCGACAGCGGCTCGAGCCGCAGCAGGCCGGGCGGATTGGGAAACATCGGCCGCGGATTGGGCTGCGCAAAGCCTTCCCCGCGCAGCATGTCGAGGAATATCTCGGCATGACGCCGGCCCATGTCGGCGTCGGTCTCGCCTTCGCCCGGCTGGTAGCCGAAATAGCGCCAGCCATCGATCACCTGTTCGGGCGAGCCGCGGCTGATGCCGAGCTGCAGGCGTCCCTTCGCGATCAGGTCGGCCGCGCCGGCGTCCTCGATCATGTAGAGCGGATTTTCGTAGCGCATGTCGATCACGGCAGTGCCGATCTCGATCCGGCTGGTCCTGGCGCCGACCGCAGCCAGCAGCGGGAAGGGCGAAGCCAGCTGGCGGGCGAAGTGATGCACGCGAAAATACGCGCCGTCCGCACCGAGTTCCTCGGCCGCGACCGCGAGGTCGATGGATTGCAGCAACACGTCCGCGGCGGAGCGGGCCTGGGATTGCGGGGAGGGCGTCCAGTGCCCGAACGAGAGGAAGCCAATTTTTTTCATGTCGGCAATGTAGGCATGTCCGACGCGAATTGCGATCCGTGGCGTGATCCCGGGCATGACTGAAAGTCAGCCGGACATGACCGAAAGTCATCAAGGGATAGTGGAATGTGTTGACCAGCCGCGTGAATATCCCGCGGCAGATATTGCGGGTTTTGCGGATCGTGCTGTCGCCCGGGTGCTGCATGCGTGCAGGTCCTGCCGCCTGCGCTGTCGCGCGACTTGCGATTGCGGGACGCGCCGCCTAGCTTTCGGCCGCCATTCTTTCCGCCACCACGCTCTACCGCAGGTCCCGATGCCGCAGCCGTTTCTGTTTCAGCCGATCACGCTTCGCGGCGTGACCTCCCGAAACCGCATCTTGATTTCACCGATGTGCCAATATTCGGCGACCAACGGCCTCGCCAATGACTGGCACCTTGTTCATCTTGGTAAATTTGCTCAGGGCGGCGCCGGGCTCGTGATGGTCGAGGCCGCGGCGGTCGCCGCCGAGGGGCGCATCACCCATGGCGATGTCGGCATCTGGAATGACGAGCAGATCGCGCCGCTCGAACGCATCGCCGCCTTCCTGAAGGACAACGGCGCGGTGCCCTCGATCCAGCTCGCGCATGCCGGCCGCAAGGCCAGCATGCAGCGCCCCTGGTACGGCAATGCCGCGCTCGACGAGGCCGACCACGTCCGCGGCGATCTGCCGTGGCGGACGGTGGCGCCGAGCGCGATCCCGATGGAGGAAGGCTGGCTGATGCCGCACGCGCTCGATGTGGCCGAGCTCGCCGCGCTGCGCGAGCAATGGCGCCGCGCCACCTTGCGCGCGGTCGAGGCCGGCTTCGAATTCGTCGAGGTGCATTGCGCGCATGGTTATCTCTTGCACGAATTTCTTTCGCCATTGTCGAACCGCCGTAGCGACGCCTATGGCGGCGACCGTGCCGGGCGGATGCGCTACCCGCTCGAGATCATCGAGACCGTCCGCGCGGCCTGGCCTGCGGAACGGCCGCTGGCGGTGCGGATCTCCTCGGTCGACGGCGTCGACGGCGGCCTGACGCTCGAGGACCAGATCGCGTTCGCGCGCGAAGCCAAGGCGCGCGGCGCCGATTTGATCGATTGTTCGTCGGGCGGCCTGCTCGGCTCGGCAACCGCGGCGCGGATTCCGCGCGGCTATGGCTTCCAGGTGCCATATGCGAACGAAATCCGGCGTGCCGCCGAGATCGCCACCATCGCGGTCGGCCTGATCCTGCATCCGCAGCAGGCGGAGGATGTGCTGGCAAACGGCCATGCCGATCTGGTTGCGATCGGGCGCGAGGCGCTGTTCGATCCGAACTGGCCGCTGCATGCCGAGCTTGCGCTTGGCGGCGGAAGCGGCGAAGTGTTCGCATCCTGGCCGAAGCAGTATGGCTGGTGGCTGGAGCGCCGCGAGCCGGGCCTGCGCCGGCTCGAAGGTCCGCCGCTGCCGTTCCGCAGCGCCTGATACACAAGCTACGACGGATCACGAGGGAGGATTTTGACATGACGAGTTCGGCACAGCGCCCCTATCGCGGCGTCTTCCCGGTGGCGCCGACCATCTTCGACGCCAACGGCAACCTCGATCTCGACGGACAGCGGCGCTGCGTCGATTTCATGATCGATGCCGGCTCGCACGGCATCTGCATCCTCGCCAACTTCTCCGAGCAGTTCGTGCTGACCGATGCCGAGCGCGAGACCGTGATGCATGCCGTGCTCGAGCACGTCGCGGGCCGCATTCCCGTGATCGTCACCACCACGCATTTCTCCTCGGCGGAATGCACCGCGCGCAGCCGCGAAGCACAGGCCGCCGGCGCCGCGATGGTGATGATCATGCCGCCCTATCACGGCGCGACCTTCCGCGTCGGCGAGCCGGCGATCTACGAGTTCTATCGGGTCGTCTCGGATGCCATCAACATCCCGATCATGATCCAGGATGCGCCGGTCGCCGGCACGCCGCTCTCGGTCGATTTCCTGGCGCGGATGGCGAACGAGCTCGCCAATGTCAGGTACTTCAAGATCGAGGTGCCGATGGCCGCGAACAAGCTGCGCGGCCTGATCGAGAAGGGCGGCAGCGTGATCGAGGGACCGTGGGACGGCGAGGAGGCGATCACGCTGATGGCCGATCTCGATGCCGGCGCCACCGGTGCGATGACCGGCGGCGGTTATCCCGACGGTATCCGCCAGATCATCGATCCGTTCCTCGCCGGCCGCCGCGACGAGGCCGTGCAGGCCTATGCGCGCTGGCTGCCGCTGATCAATTACGAGAACCGCCAGTGTGGGCTGCAGGCCTGCAAGGTGCTGATGCGCGAGGGTGGCGTCATCAAGTCGGATGCGGTGCGGCACCCGTTGCAACCGCTGCACCCGGCGACGCGCGCCGGGCTGATCGAGATCGCGCGCTCGCTCGACCCGGTCGTGCTGCGCTGGGGACGCTGAGCGCGTCCACCCGGCTGCTGCATTCACATAACCGTCAACAAGGACCTCTACCGTTCCCGGCCGGTACGGGGAGCGGGGATTTTTGCCCCGCTTGTGCACGTTGGATACGTCTGACCGCTCGGGCAGAGGATGATCGAAACCTTCCGGGTTGGCGGCTTTGCGATGCGCTACGGGCATTTCGTTCCGCGGCTCTACAACTATTGCCGGTCGCTCGGCTTTGAGCGGCAGCACATGCTGCCGTCACGCGCCTTCTGCTCCGATGAGAGCCAGGGCTATCCGGTGATGCTGCTGGCCCAGCATTTCGGAACGTTTCCGTTCGACCATGGGCGGGTCGGCGGCAAGGTCGCGATCAATCGCCACGGGCCCTATGCCCATCACGGCGAGGACCTGGTGCTGATCCAGGCCAGCCATGTCGGCTACAATCCCGATGACGGCCGCTTCGGCGTCTATCAGCGCCACCGCACCGATGGCTGCAGGTTCGGAGATTGCTGCGGTAAGCTCTGCGGCGTGCTCCGCTGGTACGAGGACGAATACGCCCATGCCTGCCGGCAGGTGCAGTGCGGCCGGCTCGACGGCGAGCCGGTATTCCAGATCGACAATCAGTATCTCGACGACAGCCGTAGCGAAGGTGTCCTTCTGCAGCTCGATCGCATGGTCGAGACGCCGCCGCAGCCGCTGACCGTGCTGAGCACGTCGAAGGTGTTTCGTGCCGGTGCCGCGATCCGCGAGCGGCTCGGCGACGCCTGCTTTCGCGAGACACCGGCGCCGATCGGGACGGCGCTGTCGCCCGACCTGTTTCACTTCCGCCGTGCGCCGGCCGAAGGTCCCGACGGCCACGACATTCTCGAGGCGGCGCTCGCTCCGATCATGCCGACGCTGGTGACGTCGCCGCATCCCGCGCTGGATGCCGCCCGCTACGTCACCCAGGCCGAGTTCGATCGCACCTATCGGAGCATCCTGCGCGAGCCGGCGTTTGCGACCAAGAACGTCCTGTTCGTCTCCGGCCTGAACATCGACGTGTCGCCGCGTGAGCAATTCCCGTTTCCGTTCACCAAATTCGTGCCCTGGGCCGCCTATGCCCGGCTGCGCGACGGCCGCTCGTTCCTGCTGGAGCAGGAGCAACTGGTCGAGACCTTGCGCCGGATGCCGGGCGAGAATCCGGACTGCCTGTCGTTCGACGGGACGATCGCGCAGATGACCACCGCTCCGGAAATCCGCATTCCGATCGGCTGATGGATATGACGACGCTTCCTGCCCTGCGCGCGAACACTGCTCCCGAACCGCGTCTCCAGCGCCTGGATTTCGCCGACCGCGACCGCGGCTTGACGCGCCGCCATTTTATCCTCGGTTGCCTCAGCCTGGCGGCAAGCCAAATGGTGTGCCTGCTCGACAAACTCCAGCAATTGCCGCTGCTGCGGATTCGCTTTCCTTGATCGCGGGCGAACGCGTTAGAGCCAGCGCGAGACGGAGAAGATCAGCAGGCCGACCAGCCCGCCGACCACGGTGCCGTTGATCCGGATGAATTGCAGATCGCGGCCGACCTGCAGTTCGATCCGCATGATCAGCGTTTCGGTGTCCCAATTCTCGACCACCTTGCGGATGAAGGCTGCGATCTCCTGGCGCCGCGATGCGACGGCGCGCAGCGCGGCGACGCGAAGCCAGCGGTTGATACGGTCGCGCATCTCGGCATCGTCCCGGACCCGCGCGGCGACCGAGATCAGGGCGGTTTCGATCGCGTCGGCGATTGCCGCCGAGGTCGCCGCGGAGTTCAGCCGCGCCTCGATGGCGTGCCACATCGCATCGATCTGTCCGATCACGGCGGGATTGTCGAGCATCTGCTGCTTCAGCTCCTCGCCCCTGGCGAGGTAGTCGGGATCGGTGGCGAGGCGGTCGATCAGGCGCTCGATCTCGGCCTTGAGCTCGATGCGCCAGGGATGATTCGGCTCGCGCATCTCGTCGAGCGTCTGGCTGACGCCGGAGATGACGCGGTCGGCCACCATGCCGTCGACCCATTTCGGCACAAACCGGTAGGAGCGCTGCGAGACCTTCTTGCGGATCGTCTCCTTGTTGTTGGCGAGCGCCACGCTCGCCGATGTGATCAAGCGCTCGACCAGCGCCTGCGCATTACCATGGGCCCATAGCAGCGCCAGCACGCGTGAAGCGAGCGGGGCCGCCGGAACCGCGGCGATTCCCTGCCGGGTCCGCCGGGTCAGAAAGGCGTTGATCTCGGCGCTCGGCGTTGCCTGCAGGGCCTGATGGACCGCTGAGACGGTGCGCTGGGCCGTGCTGCGGGCGTGCGTCGGCCGCTCGATCCAGTGCGCCGCCCAGCCGGCGATGTCGACGTCGCGGATGCGATCGCCGACCACGCGGGGCGACAGGAAATTGTTGGCGATGAAGCGGCCGAGCGCGACCGCGATGCGCTGCTTGCTCTGCGGAACGATCGCGGTGTGCGGAATCGGGATGCCGAGCGGATGACGGAACAGCGCGACGACCGCGAACCAGTCGGCGCAGGCGCCGATCATGCCGGCTTCGGCGAAGGCACGCGGATAGGCCAGCCACGGCCAGTGCGGCTGGGCCGTAGAGGTCGCCAGGAAGACCAGCAGCATGACCACGAGCAGGGCCGTGGCGAGCGCCCGCATGCGACGGAGGTCGCGCAGCCTGGTGTCTTGAAGCACGGTGCCGATGTCCAATTGCTGCCAACCGCCTCATGCCGTCGCGACGCCGCGCCGCGGCGCGAGCCCGGCTGCGATCGCCGCATAATGTTGCCGAACGCCGGCGCTGCCATGGGCCCGCTCCAGCCGGCGCACGGTGAAGTGTCCCTTCGCGATCTTCTGGAAATGGTCCATGAAGATGACGTTGACGGTCGCGCCGAACGCCGCGCCGATGATCGGCACCGCGCCGGCCGCGGCCTTGTCCGAAACCACCAGGCCGAACCGGGAGACGATCTCGCTGACCAGATTCGAGATCACGGGGGCGGAGGCATCGACCGCGCCGCGCTCCAGGATGTAGGCGGCGGCGTCGCTGGTGTATTTGCTGATCAGCGCGCGGGCGGCGTAATAGCCGACATCGATACTGTCGTCCGTCCGCTTGGTGCCGTAGGCGAAGACTTCGAGACAGGCGAGCCTCGCCTCGATCTTGGAGAGGTCTTCGCCCTGGTGCCGCGCGATTTCGGCGATCGCGCGCAGCATCAATGTCGTGGTCAGGGGAAGTTCGACCGCGAGCGCACCGAAGCCGAACAGGCCGCTCACGCCCCCGGTTACACCTGCGAGGAACGATGAAAAGGTGACGGCGGGTGCAGGCGGCGGCTTCTCGTCGAGCGTGTCGACGGCAACCTCCAGTCCCTTCATCACCGCGGTACGCACCAGCCCGCTGAGCTGGCGGTTGGCGGCTTTCGGCAGCAGATTGAGGACGCGATTGACGGGGACGCCGGCATAGTCGGCGATCCGTGCCGCGAGATTGGAGCTCTCCAGCGTCTTGACTGCGGCTTGTAGCGCGGCGTGATCGCCGGGAGGAAGGACAACGAGCTGGGTGACATCCTGGCTCATTGATACCTGAGAATTGGCCGTATGCCGTTGAAGCTCGCGAGGATCGCCGAGCCATTGCTGATCAGTGCGGTGACCTCGGGCGTGATCAGGCCGCCCGGCAGGGCGAGGCCGAGCGCCAGCGTGTTGAGCGCGGCGACGATGGCATAGTTCTGCTTGATCAGGCTGACGGCACCTTGCGAGATCTCAACCGCCTTGACGAGCTTCCAGAGCGAATCCTCCATCAGGATGACGTCGGCGGATTCGTGCGTGACCTCGGCGCCATGCTTCATGGCGATCCCGACGTCGGCGAAGCTGAGCGCCGGCGAATCGTTGATGCCGTCGCCGACCATCGCGACCCTGCGCCCCTGGCGCTGCAGCTCCTGGATGACGCCGGCCTTGTCGGCCGGCAGCATGTCCGCGAAGTGCTCGGTCAGTCCGAGATTTTCGCAGACGGCGCGCGCCACCACCGCGTTGTCGCCGGTCAGCATGATGCTGTTCTTGACGCCCAGCGCATGCAGCCGCTGGATCACCGAACGGCTCTCCTCGCGGATCTCGTCGGAATAGGGCACGAGGCCGGCGAGCTTGCCGTCGACGGCGATATAGAGGCTCGAATAGCCGCGCTGGTCGAGCGCCGCGCGATCGAGCGCCGAGGCATCGACGGCGATCTCGCTCTGGCGCATGAAGCGCTGGTTGCCGACATGGACGTAGTAGCCGTTGACCTGGCCCTCGACACCAAGGCCAAGGCGGTAGGTGGTCTCGTTGCAGGGCGGGATGTTCACCGCCAGCTGCCGGGCCCGCGTGCGCAACGCTTCGGCGACCGGGTGCTGCAGCTTGGTCTCGGCGGCGGCAGCGAGCCCGAGCAAATGGTTCGGCGTGATCGAGTTCTGATAGGAGATCACGTCGATGACGGCGGGCGTGCCGTGGGTGAGGGTGCCGGTCTTGTCGAACACCATGGTGTCGATCCCGGCGAGCTTCTCCATGTGGCCGCCGCTCTTGATGATCATGCCGGTGCGGGCGGCCAATGTCATCGAGGACAGCACCGAGGTCGGCGCCGCGACGCGGATGCCGGTGCCGTAATCGACGATGACCAGCGACAGGAAGCGGTTGAAGTCGCCCGAGACCATGGCGGTGCCGGTGGCGAGCGCCAGCGTCGGGGTCACCAGCCGGTCGGCGAAGCGTTCGGCATGGTTCTGCATCCGGGTGTCGCCGATCGGCGCGGATTCGATCAGCCGGACGATCTGGCCGGCGGTGGTCGCGGTTCCGACGCGCAGCGCACGCAAGGTGATCTGGCCCTCGCGGATCACGGTGGCGGCGAAGGCGGCTTCGCCCTTGCCGCGATGCACCGGCAGGCCCTCGCCGGTGATCGTCTTCTGGTCGATGGTGGCGGAGCCGTCGATGATCTCGCCGTCGACCGGGATCATCTCGCCGGGATACACCACGACGATATCGCCGTTCTTGAGCTCGGCGGCCGGAATCGACACCACCTCGCCATCGCGCAGCAGCCAGGCCGTCTTCGACTGGAATTCGAGCAGTTCATTGATCGCCCGCCGCGAGCCTGCCGCGGTGAGGTCGCGGATCCAATCGCCGAGCTTGATCAGCCAGGTGACGATGCAGCCGGCCAGCGGATTGCCCTGCAACATCGAGGCGCTGATCGCGAGCGTGTCGAGCACGTCGATGTTCAGCCGGCTCTCGTTGGCCCAGACCTTCCAGGCGCGCTTGGCAATCGGGATCGCATTCCAGAGCATCAGCGGCATGTTGATCGCTGCGATCACGGGGTTGGCGCTGAAGGCCATGAACAGGGACAGCGTCGGCAGCGCCAGCGGCGAGCGCTTCGAGACCTCCGGCACGCTGGCGCGCGGCGTGCCCGCGTCCGGCATGGGGTTGGCGCACAGCGCCTTGAGATCGGCGAAACTCATGCCCTTGAAGCTGTTCAGCAGCACGAGCAGCCGTTGCTCGTGAGCCGGATCGTATTCCAGCACGAGGCTTGCGCAGTCGTAATTGATCCGCGCGGTCCTGATGCCGTCCTGCGCCCGCAGCCAGTCGAGGCAGGTCTCGCCCAGCTTGCGATCGCGCCCGAGCGCGGGAATGCTCAGACGAATGCGCCCTGGCATGGAGTGGCAGAAGCGGAAGTCCATGGATTTGCGCTCTCGCCCCTGGCGGGTCAGGCCGTCGCGCCGGCCGGCTCCGCCTGATCGGCGGTGGCCATGTTGGCCTGAATCATGTGGTTGAGTGCAAACACCGCCAGCGTGACCCAAACCGGCGTCGCCGCGGTGGCGCCGACCTCGAACACGGTGAAGCCGGCGATGCCGGCTGCCAGCACGATCTTCAGATCGATCACGTTCCCGCTGGCGATCTTGATGCCTTGGTCGAAATCCCTGAAGAAGTCGACGATGACCTTGGCCGTGTGCGAATGCTCGGCGAGATATTCGGCTTCCTGTTCGATCTTGTTCGCCAGCGCGTCGATCTCGTTGGTCGGCGGCTTGTAGTGACCGCCGGTGTGATGCTCCAGCCGGCCATGAAACTCGTCGTGGCGGTCGGTGTCGTAGTGTAGCACGACGCTTCCCGTCGTCGGGTTGACGATGACGTTCTCGATGCCGGGAATGACGCTGAAGGTCTGCTTGATCTGTTCAAGAAGCTCGGGGTTTTCCTTGGCCGACGGCACCTTCATGCGGATCCGGCCCGGAACCTGGTGCGCGATCTGCAGCTTCATCTTGGTCATCGCATTCCTCTCACAGCGTTCCAACGCCGGCGCGGGACGCGAATGATGCCGTCGTCAAATCCGATTGCGCGCCGTGTCGGCGTCGCAAGGCCGATCGGCGGCGCATGTCGCCGCCTTGCCGCCCGTCCGGCCCCGCTCAGGCCGCAGACGAAGCCCGGCTCTCGGCCGCCTTGCCTTCCTGGGCCTGGTTCTCGGCCTTCACTTCCGCAACGATGTCGTTCACCTGCTCGTGCGCTTCGGCAAACATCTCGCGCGACTTCTGTGCGAACTTGTAGGTGCCGCGAACGGTGGACTTGAACAGCGGATTGAGTGCGCCCGCCAGCTTCGGCAGATATTTCGGCGCCGCGACTGCGGCAACGCCGAGGGCAAGTCCCGGCAGCAAGGCAGCTTCGAACACGGCCGCACCGACAGCCACCACCGCGACGACCGCGACCGTCTTGTTGATGCCGCCGCCTTCCTCGGAATCCTGTTCGGGGGCGTCATGGTGGAAGGCGGTATCGTGACTGCTACCATTGGTGTTCGGGTTCATCGGAAATCCCTTGTGACCGCACAACTAACTGCAGTTTCATCAATAACGGCGGATTGAAATGGATTCGTGACAGTTTGATTACAGTCGTCCGACCGGTTGCGGCGGCATGGTGTCGCGGCGCAACAAGATCCATATTTCCGGGCCGAGCGCGCGTCCGCACCGGCGTCCGAAGCCGCGCTTCCATGTCTTCGTGTGTCTGCGTTGCCGGACTTAAACAAATCCGGCCGCAAGCACGCTTTCGTTTCCGGCAATCGGCGGCGTGGCGCCTTACCGGTCCCACGTCACCGGCAAATCGAGCAGGCCGCGGAACGCCCAGCCGCCGATCCGCGGCGGCTGGTCCTTGATCAGGCGCAGATTCGTCAGCCGGTCGAAGATCGCGGGCAGCGCGACGTCGGCGACCATGGCGCGCGAGGCCCAGGCGCCGGCGCAGAAATGCGGACCGGCGCCGAACGCGATGCTCTTGCTGGCGTCGCGGCGCACGTCGAACGCGTCGGGCCGGTCGAAGTGCTTCTCGTCGCGGTTCGCCGAGCCGAACATCAGGAACACGCGCTCGTTGGTCTCGAATGCGACGTCCCGGATCGTCCAGGGCTTTGCGATCCGCCGCGGCGACATCCCGATCGGCGAGATCCAACGCGCATATTCCTCGAACACCTGCAACCACGGAACCGCGCCGCTGGTCGCCAGCGCGAGCTGGTCCGGGTGGGTCAGCAGCGCCCACACCGTGCCGGCGATCGCATCACGCGGCTCGTTCTGGCCACCCGAGATCGCGAGCTTGATGTTGGCGCGCACGCTCTCCATCGGCATGTCGGTCTGCAGCAGCACGCCGAGCAGGCTGAGGTCGGGCGTCTTGCGCAACACCGGCACCATGTCGTCGATCGCGGCGTCGATGCCCGAGGTCGCCGCATGGCAGCGCGCCTCGATCGCGCCATCGCCGACATAATTGGCGATGCCGTCGATCATGCCCTGCGACCAGGCGTTCATGTCCTGGAAGCGCATGTTGGTGAGGCCGGTGATCGATTTCAGGCATTCGGCCGAGAACGGCAGTGCGAACGCCTGCACGAAGTCGACCACGCCGTCCGGCGACAATTCATCGAGAATGCGCGTCGCGTGTCCGGCAAACTGCGCGGTCCAGTGCGATCGCACCGTCTTTGGCGAGATCGCCGGGAAGATCGCCTTGCGCTCGTTCATGTGCGCATCGCCGTCCTTGCGCATCATGTTGTGGCCCATCAGCCTGTTCATCAGCCCCTCGGGCTGGTGTGATGAGAACACGTCGATCTGCTTCTCGGAGACGAAGATGTCGTCGCGATTGCACAGCAGCGTGCTGCCGAGCTGCGGCACGAAGGCGATCGGCGCCTCCTTGCGCATGCGCGCCAAGGTCGGATAGGGATCCTGCCAGAAGGCGGGGACGTCGATGTCGAAATGGGGAGCGGTGCTCACGGCAAGATCTCGGGTTGGCCTTCGGGTTTCGAACCGAGCATAGGCGCCCGGGCGCTGCCGGTCTGTCCCTACCGTTGGGGACAGGAGGAAGCGGCCGCTTCGACGCTTCAGTTCAACTGCCGTGCCGACGCCATCAGCCGCAGCGCGATCGCGAACAGCTCGTTCTGCGAGGAGATGCCGAGCTTGTCATAGGCGCGCTTGCGATAGGTGAGGGCGGAGTGCAGCCCGATGCCGAGATCGGCGGCGATCGCCTCCGAGCTGAGGCCCGAAAGGATGCGCAGACAGACCTCCTTCTCGCGCCCGGTCAGCCTGGCGAGCGGCTCAGTGGTTGCAAACAGCGTCTTCAGCCGTTCGATCGGGTCGGCGTCCGGCTCGCGCTGGAAGTGTCGTGCCACGGCGGCGGTCAATGCGGGCGCGACCGCGGCCAGGCGCGCGATCTGCTCGCGGCTGAAGCGGCCTTGCGCGGTGATCTGGTAGAAATTGACATAGAAGCAGGTGTCGCCGGTCCAGATCGCGGAAGCGAACTTGTCGATGATGTCGGAATCGTCGAAGAAGATCTTGCGGTAGCCGTCGCTGTACATCCGGCGGGCAAAGGTCGGCAGCAGGATCGGTTCCGCCTGCGCCTGCCCCTCGAACACCGCGTCGCGGTTCGGATCGGCCTGGTGGAAATGTTCGGAATAGGCGATCCCGAGGTCACGCCCGGTCGGGATGTTGCCGACGTCGAGCAGGCACGCGGCGGACCGTGGGCCTGTGAACGAGAACACCATGCAGTGACCGACCCCGGCGACGCGGCGCAGTGCGCCGATCAGGGCCTGCGGAAAGCCGTCGCGGCCGATCGCCAGCAGCGCCGGCGTGATGTCGCTGACGACAGAAGTCTTGAAGGCGTGATCGGCCTTCATGGCGTCCTCCCCTAAGTTTCGGGAAGACTAGCAGCGACGTCCGCGGGGTGGAAGCGGTTGGCCGGGCGTCCGCCATGACGTTCTGGATCCATCCCCTCGTCATTCCGGGCTCGACGCTGCGCGTCGCCCGGAATGACGGCCGTGGGGACATCGCCTCAGGCGCCCGGCACCTGGTCGAGGAAGCCGGTGATGCTCTTGATCCGGCCGTCCTTGAGCATGGCGAAGTCGGTGCCCTTGATCGGGCTGTCGATGCCGTCGGGCCCGAGGCCCCAGGAGAAGCGGACGTGATCGCCGAAGCCGTTCGGCTCGCCGATCAGCTTGAACTTGAAATCCGGAAACTTCTGCTGCACGCCGGCGATCAGCGCGTCGACGCCCTCATGGCCGTCGCCACTCATCAGCGGATCGATATAGCGCGCGTCGGCGGTCCAGTTTTCGCTCAGCATCTCGCGGCGCCGGCTCGGCGTGCGCTCGTTCCAGAGCTCGATGTAGTTGCGGGCGATGGTCGTGTGGTCGGTCATGGTGCTCTCCTTCGATGTGCCGGATTGTGCGGCTGTCCTCACTATCGAAGGTTCGCTTGTGCCGATCGATTACCTCAGAGGTCATCGCGCGAACTACGGCGCGATTTTCAAAACGGCCTTCATGTTGGGATGGAAGCGGCAGTAATAATCGACCGTGCCGGCCTTGGTGAGAACCGACTTGATCGTCTGCTTCGGCGCGATCGTCACGTCGAAGTCGCCGTTCTTCGCGGTGGCGGTGTGGGCCAATATATCCTTGTTGACCCATTCGACGGTGTCGCCGACCTTGGCGGATGCCTCGGCCGGCGAGACCACCAGATTCTCCATCACGATCTGGATGGTGGCGGCATGTGCCGGGACGGCTATCGCGCCGAGCGCGAACAGAGCGAGCGTCGTGAGATAGCGTCTCGGTAACATCACCCGTCTCCTTACTTCAGGCTGGCCGCGACATGTTCGGCATGCTGCTGATGGCCCTGGAAGATCTTCAGGCCGGTCTGCAGCAGGCCCTTCAGCTCGGGATTGCTGGCCGACGGAATCAGCTGCGTCTCCAGCGCGGTATTGACCGTCTTGTGGTAGGCGACCTCGTTGTCGACATAGGCCTTGTCGTAGGCCGCGCCCTTCAGCTTGCCGAGCTCGGCGAGCTTGTCGGCGGCCTGCTTCGACAGCGCCTTGCTGGTGTCGTTGTCCTCCGGCGTCACCTTCAGCTTCTTGACGAGGTCGAGCGCCTGCTTGTTGACCGCCTCGTGGTCGCGCACCATGTCCTTGGCGAACGCCTTGACCTCCTTGTTGGAAGCCTTCTTTTCGGCTTGCTTGGCGGCGTTGATGTCGATCACGCCGGCCGTATAGGCGATGTGCGCGATCTGCGGATCGGTCAGCTTGGCGCCCTGCGCCAGCGCAGCCCCTGAGAGAAGGCTGAGCGCGGCGACCGCGATGCTCAATCGAACGAACATGGTTTGACACTCCTGTTGAGCCGGCATAGCGCGCGGCACGTCGTTGGTTAGACAGGAGTTGGATGGTGCAGACGGCCAAAGGTTCCCGAAAACCTATGCTGCAGTGCCGAGCCGTTTCAGAACCGCCTCGGTCAATCGCTCGCAGCGTCTGCCCGCGAAGGGAAAGGCCTCCATCACGATAGGGCCGATCTTCCGCTCGACATTGTCGCGCAGCATGGTCCGGGCGCGGTGCAGGCGGGTCTTCACGGTTTCCGGCTTGAGGCCGAGGATGTCGGCGGTTTCCTCGACATTCATGCCCTCGATCACGCGGGTGATGAAGACGAGGCGGAACGCCTCGGGCAGCTCATCGATGGCGTGCTCGACGACCTGCTGGATCTCACGCTGGGCCATGGATTTTTCCGGATCGTCCGTTGACGACAGGGGGAACTGGATGATCTGCGCTTCAAGGGCGCCTTTCGGCAGCTCGGACCACTCCACGTTGCTGCGCCTGCTCCGCACGCGGCTGAGCGCCTCGTTGATCGCGATCCGCGACAGCCAGGTCGAGAGGCTGGAGTCGCCGCGGAACTGGTCCAGATGGGTGAAGGCGCGCACATAGGCGTCCTGCACCGCGTCCTCGGCCTCGTTGTCGTTGCGCAGAATGCCGCGCGCCAGCCGAAACAGCCGGCGGTTATTCGCCTGCATGATGGCGCGGATCGCGGCCTCGTCGCGGGCGATCGCGCGTTGCACGAGCTCGGCATCGCCCGAGCTGACCGGCGGCAGGGACGTGACATGGGCCTGGCGCATGGCGGGATCGCCCTTCACTGTTGGCTGAATAATATCATTAGATGCCAAGCCGGCGCACAGGTTCCCGAGAAAATGGCGGCCGATTGGGAAATGCGCCGATCGGCGGCTACGGCCTGATATAGGCCTCCGGATCGCCGCGCGCGTGCGCTTCCATTGCATCGAGGAAGCAGCGCACCTTGGCCGGGACAAATTGCCGCGCCGGCAGCAGTGCGTGCACATTGAGCGGCTCGCAGACATGGTCCGGCAACAGCCGCCGCAACTGGCCGGCCGCGACCGCGGCGCGGGTGTAGCTCGCGGTGACCCGCAGCACGCCATGGCCGGCGAGGGCCGCCTGCAGCCGGACATGGGCATTCGATGAGGTGAGACGCGCGCGATCGACCGCGAGATGCTCGACCGCGCCGCCGGGCGCCGTGATCGCCCATGGCGGATCGCTGGGGCCGGTCAGCAGCGGCAGCTGTCTCAGTTCATCCAGCGTGCGCGGTTCGCCGAACTTCTCCAGCAGCGCCGGTGCCGCGAACAGGCCGCGCTCGAGGGTGAAGACGCGGCGGATCACGATGCCGGCCGACGGCAGCGGCGCCTCCAACATCGCGAACACGATGTCGTAGTTCTCGGCGATCGGGTTGACGATGTCGTGCTCGACGTCGATCCGGATCGCGAGCTCCGGATAACGGCCCATCACCGCGCAAGCGACCGGCCCCGCGTGATGCGCGCCGAATTCGTACGGCGCCTTGATGCGGAGCGTGCCGGCGACCGCGCTCGACATCGCCAGCGCCTCGCTGTGGGTGTCGTGCAGCGCGGCGAACAGCGGGCGCACCTTGCGATAGATGGTCTCGCCGGAATCGGTCAGCCGCAGATGCCGCGTGGTGCGTTCGATCAGCCGCAGCCCGAGATTGGCCTCGAGACGCTGCACCGCAGCACTGAGGCTCGATTTGGGATGTCCGAGCACGCGCGCAGCCGCGGTGAAGCCGCCATGCTCGACAACCTCGCAAAACAGCTCCCAGTCGCGCCACTCCATGGCCGATTGTCCATCCACCGGTACAGTGTGTCCAGCCAAATCGGATTATCCCGATGGCCGGGATCACCTAACCTGATTGCAAGCAAATTTGCATCGGGAGGGTGAAATGGCCGACGACGGAATTTTCCTGCGCAACGCCTGGTACGTGGCGGCGCTGAATCACGAGCTGATCGACGGCAAGAAGCTGGCGCGCACCATATTGGAGCGGCCGATCGTGATCTATCGCGGCGCCAGCGGAAAGGTCGTCGCGCTCGATGACCGTTGCTGCCATCGCGCCGCGCCGCTCTCGATGGGGCGCGTCGAGGGCGACGATATCCGCTGCATGTATCACGGCATGAAGTTCGCGGCCGACGGCAAGTGCATCCAGATCCCCGGCCAGGACGCGATCCCCGCCAAGCTCGGCGTGCGCAGCTATCCGGTGGTCGAACGCTACAACATGATCTTCATCTGGACCGGCGATCCCGAGAAGGCCGATCCGAAGCTGGTCCTCGACTATCCGCCGCTGGAAGATCCCAAATGGCGCGGTCTGCCGGGCTACATGCACTACAAGGCCAACTGGCTTTTGATCGTCGACAATCTCAGCGACTTCGCGCATCTCGCTTTCGTGCACACCAACACGCTCGGCGGCTCCGAGGAATACGCCTACAAGACCAAGCCGGTCGCGATCGAAAAGCTCGACGACGGCTTCCGCGTCGAGCGCTGGCACATGGGCGCCGATGCGCCGCCCTACCACAAGAAGGTGATCTCCAACCGCGACGACAAGGTCGATCGCCGCAATATCGGCCGCATGATCGTGCCGGGCATCTTCACGCTCGACACCACGTTTGCGCCGGCCGGGCAGGGCGTGGAGAAGGGCGTTCAGGTTCCGGGCACGCGGTCATACCGCAACGCGCAGTTCATGACGCCGGAGACCCGCTCCTCGACACACTTCTTCTGGAACTATTTGCACGATTTCGACACCGACAATCCGAACATTTCGCTGTCGCTGCGGCATTCCCTCGAGGAGGCCTTCAACGAGGACAAGGACTTCATCGAGGCGCAGCAGAGGGTGCTCGACGTCGACCCGGATTATCAGCTGCTCGCGATCGGCGCCGATGCGCCGCTGACCTATTTCCGCTGGCTGTTCGCGCGCAAGCTCGAGGCGGAGAAGGGAACGGCACGGGCCGCATAATCGTTGCAGCGATAGTTGTCCGCGCCCAGCCAAAGTCGCGCCGGGATCGCGAGATCGTGACCTCCCGGCATGGCCGTCGGTCCAGCGGGTTGACGTAAGGTGATCGACCTTAATTCGTCGGTTCTTGATCGGGGTCAAGGTTTCGACCTGCGCCGGCCTGACTATTGTCGCTGGCGATCAATCGGTGAATAAGCTTGCGCGAAAAGACAGACCCGCCTGAACGGAGTGGCAGCACCAATTGGGTGCAGCACGCTTGGCTATGGCCATTTGAAGCCATGCGATTGGCGCTGGAGATCTACTCACCATGGCAGCCGGATCGCCCGGCCGAGCCCCCGGATGCGCCGGACGACGTGGAGGGGGCGCTGCCCTGGACGACGGCCCATTCCGTCGCGCTGCAATTGCCGACGATGCGCCTGCTCGACTTCTCGAGAGCGGTCGAGGGCCGGCCGCTGCTGGTCTGCGCGCCCTACGCGCTGCACCGCGCGAAGATTGCGGATCTTGCAAAAGGCCACAGCCTGATGGAGGCGTTGCAAGAGGTCGGTGTTGCGCGTCTTTATCTCACCGATTGGCGCTCGGCGACGCCGGAGATGCGGTATTTCTCGATCGACACCTTTCTGTCCGATCTCAACGTGGCCGTCGACAGCATCGGGCCACCCGTCGACCTCGCAGGTCTCTGTCAGGGCGGTTGGCTGTCGCTGCTCTATGCTGCGCGTTTTCCCGGCAAGGTGCGGCGGCTCGTGCTTGCAGGCAGCCCGGTCGACGTCTCGGAACCGTCATATCTGTCCCGGATGGTCACCTCGCTTCCGCAGCAAGGCTTCGAGGCAATGGTGCGGCAGGGAGATGGGCTCGTCAGTGGTGAGCACATGTTGCAGGTGTGGAGCGCCCCGTTCAACATGCTTGACGTGGAGGCTGCGCTGCAGCGGCGGCTCGACGGCAAATCGGAGGAGGCGCGGTCTCTGCTCGATCGCTTCACGCGCTGGAACGACGAGACGCTTGATCTGCCGGGCACCTTTTACCTCGAAGTGACTGACTGGATCTTTCGCAAGAACCGGATCGCGGCAGGCGACTTCGTTGCGCTCGGTCGCAAGATCGATCTTGCTGCGGTGAACTTGCCCGTCTACCTGCTCGCTGCGGAGAAGGACATCGTTGTTCCGCCCGATCAGGCATTTGCGACAATGCGGCTCCTGGGCACGCCGCCCTCATGGTTGCAATGCGACACCGAGCCATGTGGTCACCTCGGCCTGTTCGTCGGCTGCATGGCCTTGACTGGCCCGTGGCGCCGGATTGCATGCTGGCTTCAGTCCGATCTCGAAGATGCCGCAAGCGAGCGATCTCGGATCAGCGCGTGAGGCGCCAAATGAAAATGCCCCGAACTGCAGTTTTGCAATCCGGGGCATCGAACGTCCATCGCGATGTCGCGCTTACTTCGCCGCGACGACCATGATCTCGACGTCGTACTGCGGAGCCGCGAGCTTGGCCTCGACGGTGGCGCGAGCCGGGGTGTTGCCCTCGGAGACCCAGCCATCCCACACCGCGTTCATCTCCGGGAACGTCTTCATGTCGGTGATGTAGATGGTCGCGCTGAGCAGCTTCGACTTGTCGGTGCCGGCCTTGGCGAGGTGACCGTCGATGATCGACAGGATGTCCTTGGTCTGGTCGGTGACGCTGCCGCCCGCGGCCTTGCCGGCGACGACGCCGGCGAGATAGACGGTGTTGCCGTGCACGACGGCCTGGCTCATGCGCGGGCCGGTTTCGAAACGCTGAATGCTCATTTGGGTCTCCACTTGAATGGCGGGCATGTCTATAGCGTTTTCAAGCGAAGTGGCTACCGGTTCGCGTGAAGAAAACGCGTCAAAACAAGAGATCGAGAGGTTTGGTTCTGATTTTGATCAGAACCAGACCTCTAGCCTGTCGGGGCGACCACCGCCACTGCGCATTTTGCAGCGCACCTCTCACGGAAATCGCGCAAAGAACGCCCAAATCGTGTCGGCACCGTCGATGTCGCCGTTTTGCGGGCCGAGCAGCGTGGTCGCCAGTTTCGCAAAATGCGCATCCGGGAAGTTGCCGGGCATGCGATGACCGCCGCCATTCACACGATAGAGCACGACGTCATGTCCCTGCGGGCAGGTTGAATCGACCCGCGTGACGGTCGATTGATCGGACGGATTGCGGTCGGGCAGGTCGGTGGTTGCGGCGTCTCTGGTCTCGCAGCCATTGGTGTGTCGCCAGAATTGCAGCGTGCGTTCGGTCGACCAGAAGCCGCCGACCGCGAACGTGCTGGTGCCGCGCCCGCCCTGATAGGGGATCAGCGGATCGAGGGTGCCGTTCATCAGCAGCATCGGCACCGGACGTTGTGGCCGGCAGGCGCGGGCGGATTCATCGGTCAGGTTCATGATCACGCTGGCCACTGCTGCGAACAGGTCGGCACGTTCGCAGGCCAGCGTCATCGCCATCGCGCCGCCGTTGGAGATGCCGGTGACGTAGATGCGCTTCGGGTCGGCGATCCCGTCGCCCACGAGCTTTGCGATCAACTGCGAGATGAAGGCGACGTCGTCGGTGCCCTCAGGCGGCGGATTGCCGGCGCGCCGCCTGGAAGGCCGGGAGTCGGCCCAGGCGTGGTTCAATCCATCGGGATAGGCCACGGCAAAGCCATCGCGCTTGGCGATCAGCGGCCACGACGTCCGCGTGAGCATGTCGGCGCTGCTCTGGGTCTTGCCGTGCAGCACGATGACAAGCGGCGCGGGCCTGGTTGCCGGAGCCTGCAGCACGAATGTTCGCGTCGTGCCGTTGACGAGGAGCGAATCCGCCGCCGCCGGCGCAACGCCAAGTGCGAGGACGCCGGCCAGAGTCAGTATGCCGATTGGATGCCGTCGCATCGCCGAACAAGCCCGCCCCTGCCGCGGCGATTGCAGCATGCCTGTGCGACGTGTTCAACCGGTCCGGCCGGGGCGTGGCTTCACGATCAAGCTGGCGCTTTCACCGCGCCCGCCCAGCGCGCGAACAGCGCCACCTGTTCGGCCGGCCAGGCGCCGTCGCACGGCATGGTGCCGGCCTCCAGGCGGGCGAGGATCTGCCGGCTGTGCCGGGCGACGTCCTCCTCCTTCCAGAGATCGAAGGCGAACAGCATCGAGCTGCGATCCATCGGCCGGAACAGCGGCCGGATATGCTGCTCGAACTGCACCGCCTCATCCGGACCGGGCCACGCGACGCCGGTTTCGCTCACGGCCTGCGCATCGTCCGCGATTGCGGATGGGCGTGCCGCGGGTGTCGCGTTGCAGACCCACCACCAGCGCGGCACCGGCATGTTCGGCGGCGGCTTCGCGTCGGCGCCGGAGTTCTCCACCGCGATCCGCGAGCCCCATTCGATATAGGCGACGAAGGCGGCGCGGAATTCCGGATCGGACGGCAGTCCGGCATCGTCGGCGCTCTGCACCATGTAGGTGGCCCACAGCGCGCGCTGCTCCGGCCGGATCTCCTTGCCGATGTGCTGCGACACCATCCGCCGATAGCCACCATAGCGCTCTGTATAGAGCCGCGGACCGCCGAACACCTCGCTGAGCCAGGCCGCCACCCGTTCCGGATGATCCGGCGACATCTCGGCGAACAGCGGAGAGAGCAGCGGGTCCTCCGGCACGTAGCGGCTGTAGAAGATCCGCGTCATGTCGAGCAGCGCCGGATAGCCGCCGGCCCATTCGAACAATGTCGGCTCGCGCAAGGGATCGGGGACCGGGTCGTGAAACCCGACGTTCCAGTGCATCCCGCTGCAGAACGGCTTGTTCAGCGACGAGCCGCAGCGGCACAGGCTGGCATGTTCCTGAGACGCACCCGCGTTCTGTGCGACCGGCGTGCCGCCTTCGTCGACCAGTTCTACGCGGCCGGTGACGCGATACGGGCCGTCCTTCGATATTTCGATCTGTGGCGGCCGGCTGGTATCGGACAGATCGGCGTCGCGCTCCGGGCCGATGCCGATGCCGAGTGCGCCCGACGGGCATCTGCGCACCGCATTGATGAGATCGTCGAGGCGCGCGCCGCTCGGCGCAACGAACGGCTCCTCGCCAAGATGGAACACCGAGTTGAGGCGGTCGGTGCAGAAGGCTGAATGCGCGCAGGTGCCGCGGTTATCGAACACGAACGCCTGCTGCCCGGCATAGACCTCGAGCTTGTCGGGCACGCGCCGCGGATCCCTGGCGTCGGTGAAGCCGCGCGCGACGTGACTGTCGTCGCAGAACGGCTTGGTCTGCGATTGTCCGCAGCGGCACAGCCGCACCGGCGCCTCGGCTGCAACCGGCACACCGAGATGATCGACGATCGCAATGCCGGGCTCGAGTTCGTAGGGCCCGCTGCGTCTGACGACGATGCGCTTGCGCTTGTGTCGCTCGACGTTTGGACTTTGGTTTGGACCTTGGGCGGAATTGTCGTCTGTCATACCTTGCAATGATCCCTAAGCTCGCCCAACCCGTGCGAAGCGTGCTTAGATGGATCGATGGCGGCGCTCAACGAACCAGATGGAAAGTGCCGCGGGAGAGTTGCGATGATCCGCAAGACCAAGCGCAAATATGGTTGCCCGGTCGAGTTCTCGATCGATCAGCTCAGCGGCAAATGGAAGACCGTGATCCTGAGCCGGCTGAAGGTCCGGCCGATGCGCTATGGCGAACTCCGCCATGACATCCCGCAGCTCAGCGACAAGGTGTTGACCGAGCGGCTGCGCGACCTCTGCAATTCAGGCTTCGTCAAGCAGGAGCGCGGCGGCGGCTCCTCGCGCTACTGCCTGACCAAGCGCGGCGAGATGCTGAAGCCGATGCTGCAGGCACTTTACGACTGGGGCGAAGCCAACGCCGACACGTTCGGCGTGCGGTTCGCGAGCGCGGAGGCGGAGTAGGACATGGACTGGTGAATCTTCGTCGATGCCCGGTTCAAGATGACGCCGACCTCCTTTGCGCAACCGCAGCGCATGTCGCGATGGGCCAAGTGCGGAACTATCCAGTTGGGTAACGCGAGTTTGCTTCGCTGACAATAGCTGACGTCAGCAGATCATCTGCGCCGGTACCGCAGCGTGTCGACCAACAAGGCGAAAGCCGGCGAAGGCTGGCGGCGGCTTGGATAGTAGAGGTGGTAGCCGGAGAACGGCGGACACCAATCCGAGAGTACCCTCACCAGCTCGCCTCTGGAAACGTAGGGCTGCACATGGCCTTCGGTCAGGTAGGCCAGGCCGAAACCTTTGAGCGCACCCTCCAGGAGGAGGCTCGCGCTATTGAACACAAGCTGTCCCTCGACGCGAACGTTGAGTTCTCTCCCATCCTTTTCGAACTCCCATGCGTAGAGGCTGCCACCGTGCGTCGGTAGGCGAAGGTTGAGGCAATTGTGGTTCGTGAGATCCTGCGGCGTCTTCGGCCGCTTGCGCTCGGCGAAATAGGAGGGCGAGCCGACGACGGCCATCCGGAGGTCCGGTCCGACCCTCACGGCGATCATGTCCTTGGCGACCAATTCGCCTGGACGGATACCGGCATCGTACTGGGCGGCCACGATATTCGTCAGACCGTAGTCGATCAGGGTTTCGACGTTGATGTCCGGGTACTTCGGAAGGATCCTCGAGAGCGCAGGCATGAGAATGGCCTGGACGGCATATTCCGTCGCAGTGATCCGGATCGTGCCCGCCGGCTTCTCTCTCAATTCACCGAGTGCCGCGAGTTCGACGTCTATGTCGGCGAATTTCGGGCCGATCTTCTGGAACAATCGCTCTCCGGCTTGCGTCGGCGTCACGCTGCGGGTCGTACGGTTCAGCAATCTGACGCCGAGGCGCTCTTCCAGATTTCTTATGATCTGGCTGAGCGCGGATTGCGTCATGCCGAACTTCGCGGCGGCGCGCGTGAAACTGCGCTCCCTCGCCACGGCGAGGAAAGCGAGGAGGTCGCTCGCGTCTTCCCGTTGCATTGATAAGTCTGCCTAATGACTACATTCGAAATCTATCACCTAATCCCGGGAGATCGAAGGGCTTAGGTTCGGACCAGCCATCGGGGCATTGCTGCTCCGACAGGAGGGCGAGCACCGATGATCGAGGAAATCAGGACGAATGGTCTCGGCTCGCTCGTTTCGCGCGGCGGTCGCGCGCCAAATGAGCCAGTCCGTGGCAGTGGACATCAGCGAGATCCGTTACCAGCCAACGAGGCAGGAACTGTGAAGTCATGTCGATAACCGCCATGCAAGAGCCAGTCGCCGCCCCTCGCATCGCAGCCGCATTGCTGCCGATCATGGGCGTGGTCTTCGTTGCCTTTCTCGTCATCGGCGTGGCGATGCCCGTTCTGCCCCTTCACGTGCACGATGGGTTGGGTCTCGGAACGTTCGTGGTGGGCCTTGTCGCCGGCAGTCAGTTCGCCGCATCGTTGATATCGCGACCGTGGGCAGGTCACTATTCGGATGGTCACGGAGCGAAGCGCGGCGTGATCGCAGGCCTCCTGGCAGCCACAGCCGCGGGACTACTCTATCTGCTATCGCTCGGCTTCAGCGGGTCTCCGCGGACGTCGGTGGCGATCCTCCTGTTGGGGCGCGCGTTGCTCGGCGGAGCCGAGAGCTTCATTATCACTGCGGCAGTGAGTTGGGGATTGGCGCTCGCAGATTCTCGGAGCCCGGGAAGGGTCATCGCCTGGGTGGGCTCGGCGATGTTCGCGGCCTTCGCGATCGGCGCGCCTGCTGGATCCGCACTTTATGCAGCCTACGGCTTTGCGGCGATCGCATTGGCCACAGCGGCGGCTCCGCTGGCGACCCTGCTGCTTGTCGCATCGCTTCCTGCGGTCGCTCCCGTGCAGCATGGGCGCTCCTCGTTCGCCGCGGTTGTCGGCGTCGTCTGGGTGCCGGGCTTCGGATCGGCCCTCGGCAGCGTCGGCTTCGGCGCGGTGACCACGTTCGTCGCCTTGCTGTTTGCGATCCGAGGGTGGCCCAACGGATGGCTCGCCTACACGGCCTACGCCGTCGCCTTCATTCTGGCGCGGGTATTCTTCAGCCACTTGGCCGACGCGATCGGCGGCGCGAAGGTCGCTCTGGTCTGCGCACTGATCGAAGCCGCCGGCCAGGCGCTGATCTGGTTGGCCGTCCGACCCGAGATGGCGCTCGTCGGCGCCGCGCTCACCGGGTTCGGCTTCTCGCTGGTCTATCCCGGCTTCGCCGTCGAAGCGGTTCGCCGCGTTCCGGCACAGAGCCGCGGCCTGGCCATGGGCGCCTACACCGCTTTTCTCGATCTGGCTCAGGGGGTCGCCAGCCCCGCGCTCGGATTGATCGCGACCGGAGCGAGGCTGAACGTTCTATTTCTGGCCAGCGCCGCCACCGTTCTCTGCGCCGCGCTCGTCGCCTGGTGGCTGATCGTGAACCCGGTCGCCGTTGAGGGAAGCCCGCAATGAGGATGCTCGCAGCAGCCTTGTTCTCGCTCTGCCTGATCGCAGGTGCTGCCGTCGCGGAGCAGACCACCATCGAAGGAGCAAATCCCATGTCCCAATCGAAAGACGTTCACCTCGTCGCGCCGGCGCTGGCGAAGTACGCGCATGATGTCGTTCTGGGCGATCTCTGGAAGCGGCCCGGTCTCTCGCGTCGCGACCGCAGCATCGTTACTATCTCTGCGCTCATCGCTCGCGACCAGACCGTCGAACTGCGATACTATCTCGGTCTTGCGCTCGACAGCGGCGTGACGCCGGCCGAGATCTCCGAGATCATCACGCATTTGGCGTTCTACACCGGTTGGGCCAACGCAATGGATGCGATCCCGGCGGCAAAGGACGTCTTCACGGGCCGCAACATCGGCGTGGACCAGCTCCCGGCGGTCTCGGGACCGCAGCTTCCGCTCGACGAGGTCGCGGAGAAGCAACGCGCGACGCGTGTCGGAGAGCAGTTCGGCCAGATTGCGCCGAGCCTCGTCCAATACACGACCGACGTGCTCTTTCGGGATCTCTGGCTGAGACCGGATCTTGCGCCTCGGGACCGGAGCCTGGTCACAGTCAGTGCTCTCGTCGCGACGGGACAGGTTGCCCAGATCACCTACCACTTGAACCGGGCGATGGATAACGGATTGACCCGGGACGAGGCCGGCGAGGTGCTCGGTCAACTCGCGTTCTACGCCGGCTGGCCCAACGCGTTCTCCGCGGCGCCGATCATCAAGGATGTCATCGAAAAGCGCCAGCGCTGAAGGAGACGCCATGCCGCATGTCGTCGTCAAGCTCTACTCGGGAAAGTCCGAGCGACACAAGCAAGCGCTTGCGCAAGCGATCATGGATGCGGTGACAAGCACGCTCAATTGCGGCGAAGAATCCGTTTCCGTTGGCATCGAAGACGTGCAGCCGAAAAACTGGACCGAGCAGGTCTACGGGCCCGACATCATCGGCAAGCCCGACACGATTTACAAGAAACCTGGATACGGCCCGCTCTAGGCAGAGCGCACGATGATCACACGCAGAAGAGTGCTGATGTGCGGCGGCGTCGCCGCTTCGATCGGAGTGCGTAACCCGCTGGCGCTCGCGTCCGAACCAGCAAAGGAGCTTCGCATGGATATCGACATCAAGAGAAACGGGTCTCGGCCTTCGCAGAAAGGCTCTCAGGACTGGTTCACCGGCACAGTACGCGTGGATCCGCTGTTCCAGGCGCCCGACCCGGCCCGCACCGGCGCCGGTCAGGTCACGTTCGAACCCGGGGCCCGCACCGCGTGGCACACCCATCCGCTCGGGCAGACATTGATCATCACGTCGGGACTCGGTTGGGTGCAGCGTGAGGGCGGCCCCGTCGAGGAGGTCCGTCCCGGCGACGTGGTGTGGTTTCCGCCCGGACTGAAGCACTGGCACGGCGCGTCGCCCACGACGGCAATGACACACATCGCTGTCCAGGAATCCGTCGGAGGCAAGAACGTCGACTGGATGGAGAAGGTCAGCGACGAGCAGTATCGGAAGTGATCGGAGAGACCGGCATGACCGCTTGGACACAAGACGAGTTGGGCAAGATCGCCGCTTCGGACGACCTTCGCATCGCGCCTCTCCGCGAGGACGGGCAAACCTGCGGTACGCCGACCTGGATCTGGTCCGTGGTGGTGGACGGCGCGCTCTATGTACGCGCCTACAACGGCAAGGCCTCCCGTTGGTATCAAGCGGCTAACCGTCAAAGGGCGGGACGGATCAGTGCCGCCGGCATCACGAAGGACGTGACGTTCGAGCCGATCGAAGGAGCCATCAACGATCGGATCGACGAGGCCTATCGGGTCAAATATCGCGACAGTCGCTATCTCGACCCGATGATCGGCGCACGTGCGCGCTCCGCTACGGTCAGAATAGAACCCCGCGGCGGTTCGGAACGAACACGGGCAGGTGGATGACATGGACGCCAGGCAATTTCTGATTCTTGGAGTCTCGATGCTGGCGGCGTCCATGATCGGTCCCGTCACCGCTCAAGAAGCGCATCAACCGATGCTGCAGGCACTCTACGATTGGGGCGAGGCCAACGCCGACACGTTTGGCGTGCGGTTCCTCGGTGCGGAGTTGGAGTAGTTCCACTGCGTCATAAGGGTAGCGATCTGCAGCGGGACCACTTCGTCATTGCGAGCGAAGCGAAGCAATCCATCGCGCCGTAAGCATGGATTGCTTCGTCGCTCGCGCTCCTCGCAATGACGGAGCTGCATATCGTCAAGTCTTCTCAGGATGAGCGACGAAATTTATGACGCAATAAGATCAGAGCAAGGTGAGATCAAGCTGCGAGGGACACTTGCGTCATTTCTGAATATTAGAAGTATGCTCCTGATTTGCCCGACGTGTCAAGTTCCTCGGTCGAGCGCCGGCCGCCGCCGGCTGCTTTGCATGGGGTTGTTTTCGATATTTTGGCGTCGTCCCTGCGACGGCGCTGGTGTCGGGAGCGGAGTTCCGCCGGAACAATAAGCAAGGAAAGCTCGTTGTCGCGGGATGTTGGGGGTCATCAACACAAGGAATACTCATGCGCATCCGCATCTCTACGGCGTCGATCATCGTTGCCGCGCTCTCGCTTGGAACTCCTGCTTGGGCGCAAACGCAGGGAACGCAACCGAACACGCCGCAGGCCGAGTCTGAGCAACCCGCCACGATCAAGACCATACAGGTCGTGGACGTCAAGGAACTGAAACCCGAAGTCCGCTCAAGGGTCGAGGCCGTCATCGCAAAGGCAAGCGAAGAAGACCTGAAGAGCCTGCGCGGTTCCATCGACGCGTCCACGGAAGCGACATCCGCGCTCAAGGCGAAGGGACTGAGCTCGGCACAGGTTGTCGCGGTCAATCTCAGCAACGGCATTCTCACGCTGTTCACCAAGGTGGCGTGAGCGCTGGGATAGCTGAAGAAATTCGGACTCAATGATGACAGCCCGCCGGTTCAACCCGGCGGGCTCTTTCATTTTCGTTTCGCCGTCTCGCCCGTGACGAGGGGGGCCTCAACTCACCGCCTTCGCCGCCGCGCGCCCGGCGTTGCGGCCCGAGAACAGGCAGCCGCCGAGGAATGTTCCCTCCAGCGAGCGATAGCCGTGCACGCCGCCGCCGCCGAAGCCGGCGGCTTCGCCGGCCGCGTAGAGCCCGCGGATGATCTGGTGATCCCTGCCGAACACGCGTGAATCGAGATCGGTCTCGAAGCCGCCGAGCGTCTTGCGGGTCAGGATGTTGAGCTTCACCGCGATCAGCGGACCGTGCGCGGGATCGAGGATCCGGTGCGGCTTCGCGGTTCGGATCAGCCTGTCGCCGATGTAGCGCCGCGCATTGTGCAGGTTCATCACCTGCGCATCCTTGACGTAAGGGTTGGTGATCTCGCGGTCGCGCGCCTCGATCTGCGTCCTGATGGCGTCGTGTTGCAACAGGTCATTGCCTGTGAGCTTGTTCATGGCGACGACGAGGTCGGCGAGATTGTCGCGCACGATGAAGTCGGCGCCGTGCTGCTTGAAGGCCTCCACCGGCGCCGGCGCGCCCTTGTTGGTGGCGCGCTTGACCGTCATGCGCCAGCTTTTTCCGGTGAGGTCGGGGTTTTGCTCCGAGCCCGACAGCGCGAACTCCTTCTTGATGATGCTCTGGGTCAGGATGAACCACGAATAATCGTAGCCGGTGCCCATGATGTAATGCAGTTGCCCGAGCGTGTCGGAGCCCGGGAACAGCGGCGCCGGCAGTCGCTGGCCTGACGCGTCGAACCACATCGACGATGGCCCCGGAAGAATCCGGATGCCGTGACGCGGCCAGATCGGGTTCCAGTTTTGGATGCCCTCGACATAGTGCCACATGCGGTCGCGGTTGATCAGCCGGCCGCCCGCCTGCTCGGTGATTCCGATCATGCGGCCGTCGACATGCTCGGGCACGCCGGAGATCATGAACTTCGGCGGTTCGCCGAGCCGCTTCGGCCAGTTCTGCCGCACCAGATCATGATTGCCGCCGATGCCGCCGGAGGCGACGATCACCGCCGGTGCGCGCAACGTAAAATCACCGACGACGTTGCGCGAGGAACTCTTGCCGCGCTCGACCGAGGTCGTTTCCAGGATCGCGCCGCTGACGCCGTCGACCGCGCCATTGCTGACGCTGAGCGCATCGACGCGATGGCGGAACTTGAATATCAGCCGTCCGCTCTTGGCGGCCTCGCGCGCGCGGCGCTCGAACGGTTCGACGATGCCGGGGCCGGTGCCCCAGGTGACGTGGAAGCGCGGCACCGAATTGCCGTGACCCATCGCGTCGTAGCCACCGCGCTCGGCCCAGCCGACCACCGGGAAGATGCGGTGGCCCATCGCGCGCAACCAGTCACGTTTCTCGCCCGCCGCGAACGCGACATAGGCTTCGGCCCATTTGCGCGGCCAATGATCCTCGTCACGATCGAAACCCGCAGTGCCCATCCAGTCCTGCAGCGCGAGTTCGACCGAATCCTTGATGCCGAGCCGGCGTTGTTCCGGCGAATCGACCAGGAACAATCCGCCAAACGACCAGAAGGCCTGGCCGCCGATGCTCTGTTCCCCCTCCTGGTCGAGCACGATGACGCGCTTGCCGGCGTCGGCGATCTCGGTTGCGGCGACCAGGCCGGCAAGTCCGGCGCCGATCACGATCACATCTGCATCGTCAGCCATTTGGATGTCCCCCGTCCCGCCGCGATTCAAGACCGCGCCGTTGTGCGCGGTCAACGCCAAATGGACCTTGCCTGTGGCGGCGAAGCACCAAATGGTTGCGGCAAGTTGTTCCAGTTTGGGACCTTTTCCCCACGTCACTGCAGCGTCGGCGCAACACCCAATTTGAATTTGTTTTGACCGGCTTCGCTCGTCTGGACAAAAATCCGTCGCCGCAACACGCTCACGATTGTCTTGCATCACAGACCAAACAGATTCGGTTTCGACTGGGGCTGGCCAAAATGAAGTTGCTGACGGGGTTGCTCGCTGCGGTTCTCCTGCTGGCGGGAATGGGGGCGTCTCAAGCAGTGGTCAGGATCGCCGACGATCGCGGCGGCAAGATCGGGGTCTATGTCGACAGGTATCAGGACCTGCGCACGTCGGGTGAGACCGTGATCATTGACGGGCTGTGCGCCTCGGCCTGCACCATCGTGCTCGGCAAGGTGCCGCATGACCGGATCTGTGTGACCTCACACGCCACGCTCGGCTTCCATGCTGCCTGGGATTACGGCGACAATGGCCGCCCGGTCCCCAATCCTGAAGCCACCCATATGCTGTACCTGATGTATCCGCCGGCGGTGCGTAAATGGATCACCGATCGCGGTGGCCTGACCCGGCACATGATCTTCCTGCGCGGCAAGCAACTGCAGGCGCTGTACAAGCCCTGCTACCTCAACGCCCAGGCCTCGGCGCCCAAGGCGACCGCTGAGCCCGCACGCTGAGCCGCTGATCCCGGTCCAACATCCTCTCGCGTCATGGCCGGCGAGCCCACCATGACGAGGGGGGGCGCGGCGGATATCGCCTCGCTATCATTTGACGGAATGCGACCGCCATTGCGCTTGCTGGCTGGAGGAACCCGGCTTATCTCAACCGCATGGTTCAGCCGATCTCCACCCGATCCGAGCTTGTCACGGCTCCGCAGGGCCGGGTGGCGTCCGCGATCCTGTGGGGCGCTGCCGGAATCGGCGGATTGGCCTTGCTCGCCGCCGCCGCGCTCTGGTTCCACTACGGGACCGCGGTGTTTTTCGAAATGATCACGGCCGGCATCGCCGCCTGCTTCTGACAAGGACGCCCCTGCATCATGCCCCGGACCACTCGCCCATTGGTGATCTTCGCTGCCTTCGCGGGCAGTCTGGCGGTCGGCCTGTTCCTCATGTTGTGGGCGGTCGGCGGCTTGCGCACCGTCGCCGCGCCAGCCGCGATCGGTGGGCCGTTCCAGCTCACCGACCAGGCCGGCCAGACCGTCACCGACAAGAATCTCCAGGGCAAGCCGACGCTGATCTTCTTCGGCTTCACCCATTGCCCGGACATCTGCCCGACCTCACTGTTCGAGATTTCCGAGGTCCTGAAGGCGATGGGCAAGGACGCCGACCGCGTGAATGCCTATTTCGTCTCGGTCGATCCGGAACGCGACACCGCCACGGCGATGAAGGACTACCTGTCGAGCTTCGATCCGCACCTCAAGGGCTTGACCGGCGAGCCGGCCGCGATCGCCAAGGTGCTGTCGAGCTACCGTGTCTACGCCAAGAAGGTGCCGCTGAAGGATGGCGACTACACGATGGATCACACCGCGCTAATCTATCTGATGGACCGCGACGGCCATTTCGTCGCGCCGTTCAATCTGAAACGGACGCCGGAAGAGGCGGCCGCCGATCTCAAGCGGTATCTCTGACCGCCATTTCCGGCCCAGATTAACCCATTCGGCGCTCGCATCAGGCGCCGGATGGTCTATAAGCCGTTCAATTCCCTGATATTGCCGGTTATGCCGAATCTGTCCGCCCAACCCTTTGCCGTCCGTTCGCGCCAGCTTCGCCTGGCCGCGGCAATGATGGCGGTTGCCGGGCTGGCCGTGGCGGGGCCGGCAGTTGCGCAGACGCCTCCGGCGACGGCGCCGCAGGCACCGGCGGCCAAGATGGCTCCCGCACCGGCCGCGCCTGCCAAGCCCGCCCCCGTACCAGTGGCGCCCGCGACGCCCCCGTCGGCTGCCGCCTCGTCGGCGCCGAACCAGCCTGCCAAGGCGGCCGAGGCCGCGCCGCAGGCGGTGCCGGGCTTCTGGGACCCGCGGCGGCGGCCGGATCGGCCGGACCTGTCGCGCCTCACCGTGATCCGCTTCCTGACCGAGACCGATTATCCGCCGTTCAACTTCACCGGCCCGGACGGCAATCCGGCCGGCTTCAATGTCGACCTGGCGCGCTCGCTGTGCGACGAGATCAAGGTCACCTGCACCATCCAGATGCGGCGCTTCGAGACCTTGATCGATGCGCTCGCCACCAACCGCGGTGACGCCATCATCGCGTCGATGGCGGTGACGCCGCAGCTGCGCGCCAAGGTCGATTTCACCGATCCCTATTACCGCGCGCCGGCCCGCTTCGTGTCGCGCCGCGACAATGTGATGCCGGAAATCCGCCCGGAATATCTCGAGGGCAAGAAGGTCGGCGTCATCGCCGGCACCTCGCACGAGGCCTACCTCAAGGCGATGTTCACCGACGCCGAGATCCATTCCTATCCGGACAACGACACGCTGCGCGCGGCGCTGCGCCGCGGCGAGGTCGACTTCATCTTCGGCGACGCGATCTCGCTTGCATTCTGGATCAACGGTACCGATTCCGCCGAGTGCTGTGCGTTTTCCGGCGGCCCCTTCGTCGAGAGCCGCTATTTCGGTGAGGGCGTCGGCATCGCCGTTCGCAAGGGCAACGATCTGCTCCGGCAGTCCCTGAACTGGGCGCTGTTCCGGATATGGGAAAAAGGCCGCTTCACCGATCTGTGGCTGCGCTATTTCTCGATCAGCCCGTTCTGACGCGGCGCGATGTTATCCGCCGTCGTTGCGAGCGAAGCGAAGCAATCCATGCCTCACCGCGGGGATAGATGGATTGCTTCGTCGCTTCGCTCCTCGCAATGACGGTTTGGGGCGAGTTGGCCCCAAACTTTGCATTTTGCCGCGAAAGCGTTAGTTTTCGCGGCCTTTTTGGAGAAAGCCTGAAGAATGTCCGTGATTGATCTTGCCGCCAGCCCGAGCGACCTGCGGGCGCTCGCCGAACAATCCAACGCCTGGCCGTTCGAGCAGGCAAAAGCGATTGTGGCGCGGCTGAAGAAAAATCCCAAGGATAATCCAAAGCACGAGGTGCTGTTCGAGACCGGCTATGGCCCGTCGGGCCTGCCGCATATCGGCACCTTCGGCGAGGTCGCGCGCACCACGATGGTGCGCCACGCCTTCCGCGTGCTGACCGAGGATAAGATCAAGACGCGCCTGCTCGCCTTCTCCGACGACATGGACGGCCTGCGCAAGGTGCCGGACAACGTGCCGAACAAGGAGATGCTCGAACAGCATCTCGGCAAGCCGCTGACCAAGGTGCCCGATCCGTTCGGCACCCATCCGAGCTTCGGCCAGCACAACAACGCGCGGCTGCGCGCCTTCCTCGACCAGTTCGGCTTCGACTACGAATTCGCGAGCTCGACCGAGTATTACACTTCAGGCCGGTTCGATGCCGCGCTGCTGCGCATGCTGGAGCGGATCGAGAAGGTGATGGCGATCATGCTGCCGTCGCTGCGCGAGGAGCGCGCGGCGAGCTACTCGCCGTTCCTGCCGATCTGTCCGCGCACCGGCCTCGTGCTCTACGTGCCGGTGACGGCGCATGACGCCAAGGCCGGCACGATTTCGTACGAGGATCCCGAGACCAAGGAGAGCGTCACCGTTCCGGTCACCGGCGGCCGCTGCAAGCTGCAATGGAAGCCGGACTGGGCGATGCGCTGGTACGCGCTCGGCGTCGACTATGAAATGGCCGGCAAGGACCTGATCGATTCGGTGAAGCTGTCGGCCAAGATCTGCTCGGCACTCGGCGGCACGCCGCCGGAAGGCTTCAACTACGAACTGTTCCTCGACGAGAAGGGCCAGAAGATCTCGAAGTCGAAGGGCAACGGCCTGACCATCGACGAGTGGCTGCGCTATGCCTCGCCGGAATCGCTGTCGCTGTTCATGTATCGCGAGCCGAAGGCGGCGAAGCGGCTCTATTTCGACGTCATCCCGCGCAATGTCGACGACTACCAGCAGTTTCTCGACGGCTTCACGCGGCAGGAGGCACGGCAGCAGCTGCAAAATCCGGTCTGGCACATCCATTCCGGCAAGCCGCCGCAGGCCGACATGCCGGTCACCTTCCAGCTCTTGCTGACGCTGGTGTCGTCGTCGAACGCGGAGAATGCCGAGACGCTGTGGGGTTTCATCGGCCGCTATCGTCCGGGCGTGACGCCCGAGAGCCATCCGAAGCTCGATGCGATGGTCGGCTATGCCATCAACTACTATCGCGACTTCGTGGCGCCCACGAAACAGTTCCGCGAACCGACCGATGGCGAACGAGCCGCGCTGCAGGATCTGCGCGATGCGCTCGCCAACATGCCGGCAAGCGCGACCGCGGAAGACATCCAGAACGTGGTCTACGAGATCGGCCGTCGCGAGCCGTTCCTCGACATGGTCAAGAAGGGCAAGGACGGCCGCCCCGGCGTGTCGCTCGACTGGTTCAACATGCTCTACCAGGTGCTGCTTGGCCAGGAGAAAGGCCCGCGCTTCGGCTCCTTCGTCGCGGTCTACGGCGTGCAGAACGCGGTCAACATGATCGACGGCGCGCTGGCGCGGTCGTCATAGTTCGACGGACGTGTAGCCCGGATGGAGCGAAGCGAAATCCGGGGACCATCTCCCAGCGGCCTCAGGCGCCCCGGATTTCGCTTCGCTCCATCCGGGCTACCGCTGCGGCGCTAGGCCGCAAAAACCAGATGGCTGATCCCCGGCAATTTCACCGGAGGTCAGCGCCGGACTGCGCTACACTTGCTCCATAAAATCAGCACGGCCTCCATCGAGCGGCCGGCACAGATGGGAGCATGCGCATGCAGTTCAGGGTTTCGCCGACATCGCTGCAGGACAGTTCGAGCGCCGAGGAATGGCAGGCGCGGGTCGATCTCGCAGCCGCGCATCGGCTCGCTTACATCCACGGCTTTTCGGAAGGCATCTTCAATCATCTCACCTTCGTGGTTCCCGGCCGCAGCGACCGCTACTACCAGATCCCGTTCGGCATGCACTGGTCGGAGGTAACCGCGTCGTCCTTCATGGAGGTCGGCATCGACGATGCCGAGGTGAAGCGCGGCGAGGGTGAAGTCGAGCGCTCCTGCTATTGCATCCACGCGCCGATCCACAAGGCATTGCCGCAGGCCAAGGCGGTGTTCCACACCCATATGCCGTATGCCAGCGCGCTGACGCGGCTCGAGGATCCGCGCATCAAGGAGATCGGGCAGACCGAGGTCGGGCTGTCGGAGGCGATCGCCTATGACGATCTCTACACCGGCCCTGCGCTGGATCCCGAGGAAGGCGCGCGGCTCGCCAGGGTGATCGGCAACAAGACCATCCTGTTCATGGCCAACCATGGCATCTCGACCGTCGGCGAGACCGTGGCCGATGCCTATGACCGGCTCTATTACATCGAGCGCGCCGCGCAGGTGCAGATCTACGCGATGTGGACCCAGCAGCCGCTCAAGCAATTGCCGCAGCATGTGGTGGAGAAGACCAAGCGCGATTTCCGCGACGACCATCTCTACAACGGCCCGAGCCCGTCGCAGCGGCACTTCGATGCGCTGAAGCGGATGCTGGACCGCAAGGAGCCGGACTACGCGACGTAAGGGGCGTTCCGAACGTACCGCGATCTCCGCCGTCGTCCCGGCAAAAGCCGGGACCCATAACCACAGGGCTGGATTGTTAGAGCAGGCTGTGGCCCCAGCGTGTGTAAGCAATGCTGCGCGGTGGTTATGGCTCCCGGCCTACGCCGGGACGACGATGGTGGTGACTGCATCGCCTATTACTGGCTCGCCCACACCACACGCGCGATCCAGGCGACCTCCTCGGCATCGAGCATGCGGTCAGGATGCTCCGGATTGAGCGATGCGAGCTCCAGCACCTTGCCGGTGCGTCGCTTCAATTCCTTCACCATCACCTCGCCGCCGGTCGTGCGCACCACGACGCGATCGCCGCGGCGGATCGCGGTTGCGGGTGACACCACGATGATGTCGCCCTCGCGATAGGCCGGCTTCATCGAGTCGCCCTCGATCTCCAGCGCATAGGCGTGCTCGTCTGATGTCGCCGGCAGCGCCACTTCGTCCCAGCCCTTGCCGGCGGGAAAGCCTGAGTCGTCGAAATAGCCGCCGGCGCCGGCCTGCGCGAAGCCGAGCAACGGCACCGACTGGCCGCCGCGCGGACCATCGCCGAGCAACTGCACGAAGGTCTCCATGCTGGCATTGCTCGCGGCCAGCGCCTTGGAAAGCGATTCGGTCGAAGGCCAGCGTTCGCGCCCATCACCGGTTACGCGCTTGGACTTGTTGAAGGTGGTGGGATCGAGACCGGACTGCTTGGCAAGGCCGGACGGCGACAGGCCGGCACGTTCGGCGAGCCGGTCGAGCGCGGCCCAGACCTGAGCGTGGGTCAGCGGTCGCGCGGCTTTGGGCTGTTTGGCCATCGAGGACATCCCGGATGGTAGGAATTATTGCCTGAAACTTCGATTTTCGCAAATCTGCCGCCGGATGTGGCGCGACACCGCTTGAGTTGCGCCGCGACCGCCGATACGGTCCCTCGCTCGCCATATGGCGACTGGGGCATTTCCCCTCAAATCCGGATAAAACCCCAAGAGACTCAAGGACAAAAGGGAAGGCCGGGCCGTGCCCATGATCTATAAAATCACCCCCGCTTCGGCCTGGCGCGAGGCCGAGCGGCAGGGCGTGTACCGGGGCAGTGCGGACGACAATCGCGACGGCTTCATCCATTTTTCTACAGCCTCCCAGGTGGCCGAGACCGCGCGCAAGCACTACCACGGGCAAACCGGCCTGTTCCTGGTTGCGGTCGATGCCGCTGCGCTCGGCGACGCCTTGCGCTGGGAGCGCTCGCGCAATGACGAGCTGTTCCCGCATCTCTATGGCGAACTCGACCTCGGCGCGGTCACCGAAATCCTCGACCTGCGCGCGCGCTCCGATGGCGGCCACGACGTTCCGGAGCTCAAGCCGTGATCCGTGCCTTCGACGCCTTCTCGCTGCCGCTGCTGCGCTGGTTCGATCCCGAAGATGCCCATCGCATGGCGATCCAGGGCCTGAAGCTGCTGCCGCCGATCCGGCAACGGCCGGATGATCCCAAGCTCGCGGTGCGCGCCTTCGGGCTGAACTTTCCGAATCCGATCGGCATGGCGGCAGGCTTCGACAAAAGCGCCGAAGTGCCCGACGCGCTGCTGCGGCTCGGCTTCGGCTTTGTCGAGATCGGCTCGGTGACGCCGAAGCCGCAGGCCGGCAACCCGCGGCCGCGGCTGTTTCGGCTGGAGCGCGACGAGGCCGTCATCAACCGCATGGGCTTCAACAATGACGGCGCGGAAGCCGTGCTGCGTCGGCTTGCCGCGCGCGCCGGCGGTGGCGGCATCGTCGGCGTCAATGTCGGGGCCAACAAGGATTCAGAGGACCGCACGGCCGATTATGTGAAGCTGATCGAGACCTTTGCGCCGGTCGCGAGCTATTTCACCGTCAACGTCTCCTCGCCGAATACGCCGGGCCTGCGCAATCTGCAGCAATCGGCGGCGCTCGATGATTTGCTGGCGCGGGTGATCGATACCCGCGAGCGCGTGCGCAAGAACGCCGGCGACTCGCCGGTGCTGCTGAAGATCGCGCCGGATCTGAGCCTCGCCGAGCTCGACGACGTCGTGCACGTCGCCCGATCGCGGCGCGTCGACGGCATGATCGTCGCCAACACCACGCTGGCGCGGCCCTCCACCTTGCGCGAGGAGAACCGCGCCAAGGAGCAGGGCGGCCTGTCGGGCCGTCCGCTGTTCCGCCTCTCGACGCGGATGGTCGCCGAGACCTATGTCCGCGTCGAGGGCGCGTTTCCGCTGATCGGCGTCGGCGGCATCGATAGCGGCGGCGCCGCGCTGACCAAGATCCGTGCCGGCGCCAGCCTGATCCAGCTCTATTCCTCGCTGGTCTACAAGGGCATCGGCCTGATCGACGACATCAAGCGCGATCTGTCCTCGACCTTGCTGCGCACGGGCCGTGACTCGCTCTCCGAAATCGTCGGCGCCGATGCCGCGACCATCACGGCCGAGGACTGGCCGGTGAGGTAGCCTGTAGCCCGGATGAAGCGAAGCGTAATCCGGGACAGTGTCGCTGCGGGCGAGAACCCCGGATTTCGCTTCGCTCCATCCGGGCTACAGACCTACGCAGCCTTGAACGTCTTCCGCAGCATCGCCGGATAGCGCAGGCCCTGCAGGCCGCCGCGCGCGACGTAGAAGCCGATCAAGGCGATCCACAGGCCGGTGTTGCCGTAGCCGCTGAGCACCCACCAGGTGGCGAGGAAGATCGCGAGCGAGGCCAGCATCAAATTGCGCATCTCGCGCGCCCAGGTCGCGCCGACATAGATGCCGTCGAAGCCAAACGCGAACACGCCGGGCAAGGGCGCCAGGACCACGAACAGCAGGAAGTCGCGCGCGTAGCGGCGCACGTCGTCGCTGGTCGTCATCAGATTGATCAGCGCCGGACCGAACAGCGCGAACAGCACCGAGACCACCAGCGCAAAGCCGATGCCCCACAGCAGCACCAGCCGGGTCGAATCGGCGAAGCCGCGTCCGTCGCGCGCACCGTAGGCGCGGCCGCACAGCTGCTGGGCGGCGTTGGCGAGGCCGTCGAGGAAGAAGGCGCTCACCAGCAGGAAATTGTTCAGCACCGAATTCGCCGCCAGCGTGACGTCGCCTTCGCGCGCGCCCTTGGCGGTGAAGAACAGGAACACGACGATTAGTGCCGCGGTGCGGACCATGATGTCGCGGTTGACCGCCAGCATGCGCATCAGCTTGGCGCGGTCGAACAGCGTCGCCGCCGGAACCGCAAAGCCGTCTTGCGAGATCCGCCACGCCACGACGATGCCGACAACGAAGCCGGCGGTCTCCGCGAGCACGGCGGCGATCGCCGCACCGGCAATGCCGGCACCGTAGGCCTGCACCAGCAGCACGGTTGCGATCATGTTGATGATGTTGATGACGATCTGCAGCGCCAGCGCCAGATTGGCGCGCGCCTGACCGACCAGCCAGCCCAGGATGACGTAATTGGCGAGCGCCAGCGGCGCCGACCAGATCCGGATCATGAAATAGGTTTTCGCCGCGCGCGTGACGCCCTCGCTGCCGCCCATCAGCTGGAACGTGATTGCGGCCAGCGGCACCTGCAGCGCGATCAACGCCGCGCCGATCAGGCCGGCGACGATGAAACCGCGCACCAGGATCGCGGCATATTCCTGCGGCTCGCCCGCGCCCTGCGCCTGCGCGGTGAAGGCCAGCGTGCTCATGCGCAGGAAGGCGAACAGCCAGAACAGGCAGTCGAAGATCACCGAGGCCATCGCCACCCCGCCGAGCAGCGCGGCGTCGTCGAGGCGGCCGATCGCGGTGGTCGAGACGACGCCGATCAGCGGCGTGGTCAGGTTGGCGACCATCGCGGGGCCGGCGATGGCGAACACCTGGCGGGTGGTGATCTTCGGGTAGATGGGTGCGTGCATGGCTACAGTTGCAAGGAATATACGCTTTTATCGCGTCGTCCGTCGCGCGGCCATGCCGGAATTGTGCTCAGAGCAATGCGGCGGCGAGGGGGCTGGGCGCCGGGAAAGCAATTGCATCGTCAGAATACCACGACCATGCCGTCGCTTGCTGTCGTGAAGGGCAACTGGTCAATGCGGCCCAGCATGTCGTCGCTCATATGGGTCAGCACCACGCGCCCTGCGTTGATGGCGGGCAGATGCGTCTCCAGCGCTTTCAGGCTGAGATGGTTCTTGACCATTTTCTCGTACGTATAGGCTTCCGCAATGAAGAGGTCGGCGTTCTGCGCCGCCGGGATCAGCGCGTCGGTCCACTCGGTGTCGGCGCTGTAGCAGACGGTGCGGCCCTCCGCCTCGACGCGATAGGCGAGAAACGGTCCGCCGGATTCGCCATGCACCACCGGGTAGGGCGTCACGGTTACCTCGCCGAAGCTGCGCCGCTCCTGCGGCGCGAGCGTGACGACGGACAGATCGAAGCGCTGTTTGGTTTTGGAGGAATGCTCGAACATCACCTCCATCACCTCAGGCAATTTCGTTTCGATGCCTTCGGGCCCTGCGATCACCAGCGGCCGGGTGCGGCGGGAGAATTGCGCGTCGAGCAGGAAGAACGGCAGACCGGCGAAATGATCGCCGTGGAAATGCGTGATCAGGATCAGGTCGATTGCGTCGCGATCGATCTCGAGCCGCTTCAGCGCCGGCAGCGAGGAGGCGCCGCAATCGATCAGGAAATTGACGCTGATGCCGCTGACATGGAAACAGGTGTTGAAGCGGCCGCCCGAGCCGAATGCATCGCCGCAGCCGACAAATTGCAATTGCATCGGCTGCGGGCTCTCTCTGGATCAGCGGCCGCGCGGCGCGCCGAACAGTCGCGACAGCAGCCAGATCGGGATCACGATCACGGCGCCGAGCAGGAAGTAGCGCCAGGCCCAGTTGATCGCGTCGAAGCCGAAATCCCAGAGGCTCTGGAACAGCCTGCGGATGCTGTAGAGTATGTTCCAGGGATCGAGGCCGATCGCGGCGAGCACGACGCCGACCAGGATCGAGAGCAGGATCAGCCGGAACGCCACCGACAGCGGCGAACCGCCGAGAAAGCGGTACAGGCCGTCGCTGTGGCCGGCCGGCAAGTCCCGGATGTTATCTGGCATCGCTCTCTCCTGGCGGAATCGCCCGCATTATAAGTCACGGCGGTGCACATGGGAAACCCGCGAGGCGCGATCAATGGCTGCCATGCGGCTTGCGGGTTTAACTTCCTGTCATGGAGATTAACATCCGTTCAAGTGTCTCCAGACGGTCGGCTTCGCGCGGCGGTTTGTCCCAGCGCAGGCGGCTGATGCGGGGAAAGCGCATCGCGACGCCGGATTTGTGACGCGGCGAGCGCTGCAGGCCCTCAAATGCGACTTCCAGCACCAGTCCCTGATCCGGCTCGTGCACGACATGCCGCACCGGACCGAACTTCTCGGTGGTGTTGCGGCGGACGAAGCGGTCGATCTGCAACAGCTCCTCGTCGGTGAAACCGAAATAGGCCTTGCCGACCGGCACCAGCTCGTCGCCGGCCTCGCCACGGGTCCAGACCCCGAACGTGTAGTCGGAATAATAGGACGAGCGCTTGCCGTGTCCGCGCTGCGCATACATCAGCACCGCGTCGATGATGTGCGGATCGCGCTTCCACTTCCACCACGGGCCCTTCGGCCGTCCGGGCAGATAGGGCGCGTCGCGCCGCTTCAGCATCACGCCTTCGACCGCGTCGGCATCGTCGCCGGCGCCGGCGCTCTTCGGATCGGCGCGCGCCGCAGCGAGCTCTTCCCAGCTCGCGAACGGGACCGTCGGTGACAGGTCGATGCGCGGATCGCCGAGCTTGGCGACGAAGGCTTCGAGATGGGGGCGGCGTTCGGCGAAGGGCAGCTCGCGCAAATCGTTCTCGTCATCGCCGAGCAGGTCGTAGGCGCGCAGGTGGATCGGAAACTCCTTGATCAGCTTCGGCGACACCACTTTGCGGTTCAGCCGCTGCTGCAGCACGTTGAAGGTCTGCACGCGGCCGTCGCGCAGCACCAGCAATTCGCCGTCGATCGCGCCGGGCAGATGCAGCGACGGCACGAGGTCGGGGAAGCTGCCGGTGATGTCCTCGCCGGTGCGCGAATAGAGTCGCGCCTGGATGTGACCGCGCGCGTCGCGGCCGGCGACAGCCTGCACGCGGATGCCGTCCCACTTCCATTCCGCGCTGAAATCGGCGGCGTCGAGATTGGCGAAGTCGCCGTCCTCGATCGCATGGGCCAGCATCACCGGGCGGAACGGCGCCGGATCGCGGTTGACCGGCTTGTCGCCGTGGCCCTCGAGCCAGGCGAATAATTCGAGATAGGGCGGCGACAGGCCCGGCCACATCAGCTCGATCTCGTGCGCATCCTTGTCGCCGAGCGCCGCTGCCGCGGTCTTCGCCAGCCGCGCCGAGATCCCGATCCGCATCGCGCCGGTGACGAGCTTCAAGAGTGCCCAGCGTCCGGTTTCGTCGAGCTCGTCCATCCAGCGCGCCAGCTGCGCCGGCAGCTCGGCCTTGCCGAGCGTGCGCAGCGTGGTGACGACGTCGGTCAGTGTTGGGGGAGGCGGATTGTTGTGGGTGCGCGGAATCTCGGCGACATCTCGCCCGCGGTACCCCTCTCCCCAACCCTCCCCCGCAAGGGGGGAGGGAGCCTGTTCACCGGTGCGTCCCTCACTGACGTCAATTCCTTCAACATCGTTGTGAGGTGAGTAAGCCGGTTGGGCTCCCTCCCCCCTTGCGGGGGAGGGTCGGGGAGAGGGGTGGCCCAGCAAAGACCCGGCGTAATTTGCTCCAGCCTTCGGCCACATCAGCGCGACGGTTTCCGAGAGATCGCCGACGTAATCATAGGAGTAGCCGAACAGCACCGGGTCGGTGCGTTCGGTGATCAGATCGCGGATCAGGCCCGGCTTGGCGTGCTTGAACGACAATGCGCCGGTCAGCGCCGCCAGCGCGTAGCCGCGGTCGGGGTCCTCGGTCTCGCGGAAGTAGCCGACCAGCAGTCTGATCTTGTTGTTGCGGCCGGGCTCGTAGGCGAGGCGGTCGAGCAGTTCGGCAAACCGGTTCATGCTTTTGCCTCGCCAGCGGGCTGGGCCTCGCCGGTGACTGCCGCGGTCTCGCCTTCGTCCTCGTCGCCATAGCCGACCAGATCGAGCGGCCGCGCGGCAAGGCCTTTGCTCTTGCACCAATGCACCAGCGCGTCTTCCTGGCCGTGGGTGACCCAGATCTCGCCGGCGCCGGTGGCGGCGATCGTTGCCGTCAGCCCATCCCAATCGGCATGGTCCGAGATCACCAGCGGCAGCTCGATGCCGCCCTGCCGGGCCCGGGCGCGCACCCGCATCCAGCCTGACGCAAAGGCGGTGACCGGATCGGGAAAGCGCCGCGTCCAGACATCTGAGGTCGCGCTCGGCGGCGCCAGCGTGATGGTGCCGGCAAGCTCAGCCTTCTTCATGCCGCGCACCGGCCGGAGCTCGCCGAGCGCAATGCCGCGCTCCTGATAATAGTACGTGATCTTCTCCATCGCGCCATGCAGGTAGATCGGCGCGTCGTAGCCGGCCTCGCGTAGCAGCGCGATCACGCGCTGCGCCTTGCCGAGCGAATACGCGCCGACCAGATGCGCGCGCTCCGGAAACAGTTTTGCGGACGCCAGCAGCTTGTTCACTTCACCGGCGGCGTCGCCGTGGCGGAACACCGGCAATCCAAAGGTCGCCTCCGTGATGAAGACGTCGCAGGGCACGAGCTCGAACGCGGCGCAGGTCGGATCGCGCGCATCCTTGTAGTCGCCGGAGGCGACGATGCGCCTGCTCTTGCAGGTGACGGAGATCTGGGCGGAGCCCAAGACGTGACCGGCGGGATGAAACGACACCGTGACGTCGCCGAGCCTGATCTCCTCGCCGTAAGCCACGGCTTGCACCGAGCCGGCGAAATTCTCGCCATAGCGCAGCCGCATCATGTCGAGGGTTTCCTGGGTCGCGAGCACGGCGCCATGGCCCGCCCGCGCATGGTCGGAATGGCCATGCGTGATCAGGGCCCGCTCGACCGGCCTGACAGGATCGATGTGGAAGCCGCCGGGCTTGCAGCAAAGCCCGGCCGGGACGGGCATCAGGATGTCTTGCGGGCGCATGCCGACCATATAGGCATTGATTCCACGATATCTAATCGTCATGCGCGGGCTTGACCCGCGCATCCATCTCCGGAAAAAGTCCGTGCTTTGATGGATGGCCACCCGGCCAGGATCCTTAAGACGAGATTGGTTCCTTAAAGAAAATGGCCCCGCGCCTGTTTCTGTCCTCCGGCGACCTCGTTGCCGACCGCCGCTACGAGTTCGCGCGCGACCTGCAATTGAAGGGCGATCTGCCGGCCGCCGCCGAGCTGCTCGAACAGGCGATCGAGCTGGTGCCGAAATTCACGTCCGCCTGGTACACGCTGGGCAAGATACGTCTCGAGCTCGGCCAGCGCGACGCCGCGATCGCAGCCTTCCGCGCCGCGCGCGACGCCGACCCCGAGGACCGCCACGGCGCCGGCCTGCATCTGATGCAGCTCGGCGTCGAGCCGGTCAGCTCGATGCCGCCGGGCTATGTGCAGACGCTGTTCGATCAATACGCGCCGCGCTTCGAGGCTGCGCTGGTCGGCGATCTCGGCTATCGCGGCCCGGCGCTGCTCTTCAAGGCGGTGCTGTCGGTGCGCGCGGCTGCCAAGAAGCCGGCCTTCTTCAAGCGCGCGATCGATCTCGGCTGCGGCACCGGGCTTGCGGCCGGCGCGTTCGCAGGGCATGTCGATCGGTTCATCGGCATCGACCTGTCGCCACGGATGATCGACAAGGCGCGCGCCACGGGCCTTTATGCCGAGCTCGAGGTCGACGACATGCTGCAGGGGATTTCCGGCAAGCCGGACGCCAGCGCCGAATTGATCATCGCCGCCGATGCGATGGTCTATGTCGCCGATCTCGCGCCTGTTCTCGCCGAGGCCGCGCGCGTGCTGGTCGCCGGCGGCGTGCTCGCCTTCACGGCGGAGACCCACGGCGGCGAGGGCGTCATCCTTGGCGAGGGACTGCGCTACGCCCACAGTGCGGCTTACGTGCGCGCCTCGGTCGCCGCCGCGGGCCTGACATTGGCGTTGCTCGACGATCTCTCCGCGCGCAATGAAGACAACATCCCGGCCCCCGGCCTTGTAGCCGTCGCCACCAAGTCGTGACGCACCCTCTCCCCTTGTGGGAGAGGGTCGCTTCGCGCAGCGAAGCGGGGTGAGGGGTCTGTCTCCGCGGATAGAGACCCCTCATCCGTCGCGGACTTCGTCCGCGCCACCTTCTCCCACAAGGGGAGAAGGGAAGCGCCTCACGCCCCAACTTGAGTCTACACGCTACGCATTTGCCGTGACGCGGCATTGCGCCACACAGCCGTGACTTCGCGCTTGCCCGGCGCTGGGCGGAATGCGAGAGCTTTGCGCCTCAGGGAGAGACAGAATGAAAAAACATACGCGGCGCGAATTCGGCGCCACTGCATTGTCCGTCATCGCAGCATCCGTGCTGCCCGCGCCGTTCGTCCGGGCCGCGGACAAGAAGTACGATCCGGGTGCGAGCGACACCGAGATCAAGCTCGGCCAGACCGTGCCGCATTCCGGCCCCGGCTCGCTCTATGGTGTGCTCGGCCGCGTCGGCGAAGCCTATTTCCAGATGCTCAACGACAAGGGCGGCATCAACGGCCGCAAGGTGAAATTCCTCACCATGGACGACGCCTACAGCGCGCCGAAATGCGTCGAGGCGACGCGCCGCCTGGTCGAGCAGGAGGAGGTGCTGGCGCTCTATGGCTCGCTCGGCACCGCGCCGCAGACCGCCGTGCACAAATACCTCAATTCCAAGGGCGTGCCGCAGTTGCTGCTGAATACCGGCGCCTCGAAGTGGAACGACCCGAAGAATTTCAAATGGACCATGGCCGGCCTGCCGCTCTATCCGACCGAAGCGCGCATCCTCGCCAAGCACGTCGTCAGCGTGAAGCCGAACGCCAAGATCGGCATCCTCTATCAGAACGATGATTTCGGCCGCGACTTCCTCGGCCCATTCAAGAAGGTGCTGGCCGATGCCGGCGGCAAGGCGCAGGTGATCATGGAGCAGACCTACGATCTCACCGATCCGACGGTCGATTCCCAGCTCATCAATCTCTCGAAGTCGGGCGCCGACGTGTTCTACAACATCACGACAGGCAAGGCGACGTCGCAGTCGATCCGCAAGGTCGCCGAGCTCGGCTGGAAGCCGTTGCAGCTGTTGTCGGCGGGCTCGACCGGCCGCTCGATCCTGAGCGCCGCGGGCCTCGAGAATGCGAAGGACATCGTCGCGATCCGCTACAACAAGGAAGTCGGCGTGCCGCGCTACGAGAAGGATCCGGACGTGGTCGCGTTCGAGGAGCTGCGCAAGAAGTACCTGCCGAACATCGACCCCGATAACACCATCGCCTTCGCCGGCTACGGCCAGGCGGCGACGATGGGTGAAATCCTGCGCCGCTGCGGCGACGACCTGACCCGCGCCAACGTGCTGAAGCACGCCACCACGCTGGCCGGTTTCCACTCGCCCTATTTCCTCGACGGCATCAATTACAGCTATACGCCCGACGACTACACGCCGATGAAGACGCTCTATGTGTCGATCTTCAACGGCAAGGATTGGGATCTCTCCGGCGAGCCGATGACGGAGTAGGGGAGCGCAGAGCACCATCCCCGTCATTGCGAGCGAAGCGAAGCAATCCATCGATCCCCTCGGGGAGAGATGGATTGCTTCGTCGCGGAGCCTGCCATCGGGCGCGCGTTCGCGCGACCCGTTGGCTCCTCGAAATGACGGCGGGGAGGGAGTCGGCACCTTGCTGCCACCTGCCGCCATTATCGCCCCACCCTCGACGAAACCGCCTGAACCGCCTACCTCTTGGGCGTGTCGACGCTCGATCTCTTTTCCGTCCCGCCGTCGGAAACGGCCGATCTCCTGCCGCGCCGGTTTCGCGACTGGTTCGCCTCACGCGGCTGGTCGCCGCGCGAGCACCAGCTCGCGCTGCTGGCGAAAGCGCGCGAAGAGCGTTCCGCACTGTTGATCGCGCCCACGGGCGCGGGCAAGACGCTGGCGGGGTTCTTGCCGACGCTGGTGGAATTGAGCGGGGAGGCGAGCGCAACGAGTCTGCAGACACAAACTCGATCGCCACCTCCCCCCTTGCGGGGGAGGTCGACGCCCTCTGACGCGCAATTGCGCGTCGGGGGGCGGCGGGAGAGGGGTATGCCGCTTGCTCCGAACGATACGGCTTACCCCTCTCCCCAACCCTCCCCCGCAAGGGGGGAGGGAGCCCTACCAGCGAGTGCAGCGGAGCCAAGAAAGACCTTTATCTCCACCGGCCGCTCGGTTCGCCGCTCCAGTGGGCTGCACACGCTCTACATCTCGCCGCTGAAGGCGCTCGCGGTCGACATCGCGCGCAACCTGGAGACGCCGGTCGCCGAGATGGGGCTGCCGATCCGGATCGAGACCCGCACCGGCGACACGCCGGTGTCGCGGCGGCAGCGGCAGCGGCGCTATCCGCCGGATATCCTGCTGACGACGCCGGAGCAGCTGGCGCTGTTGCTCGCCTCCGACGACGCGCCGTTTCTGTTCTCGTCGCTGAAGCGCATCGTGCTCGACGAGCTGCACGCGCTGGTCACCTCCAAGCGCGGCGACCTGCTTTCGCTCGGGCTGGCGCGGCTCTGGACCATCGCACCGCAGATCCGTGCCATCGGACTTTCGGCAACGGTGGCTGAGCCGGAACAGCTCGCGCGTTTCCTGGTGCCGCAGCCGGGCGGCGAGAGCGCATCCGCCGACGTCGTCACTGCCGGCGGTGCGGCGCCGCCGGTGGTCGAGATGCTCGATACCCGCGAACGGCTGCCGTGGTCGGGCCACAGCGCGCGGCACGCGCTGCCCGAGGTCTATGAGCTGATCAAGCGCAACAAGACCACGCTGGTGTTCGTCAACACCCGCAGCCAGGCCGAGGTGCTGTTCCAGGATCTCTGGCGGATGAACGACGACGGGCTCGCGATCGCGCTGCATCACGGCTCGCTCGACGTCGCGCAGCGCCGCAAGGTCGAGGACGCAATGGCGGCGGGGCGGCTGCGCGGCGTGGTCTGCACCTCCTCGCTCGATCTCGGCGTCGACTGGGGCGATGTCGACCTCGTCATCAATATCGGCGCGCCAAAAGGCTCGTCGCGGCTGATGCAGCGGATCGGCCGCGCCAACCACCGCTTCGACGAGGCCTCGCGCGCCGTGCTGGTGCCGGCCAATCGCTTCGAGGTGCTGGAATGCGCTGTCGCGATCGATGCCATCGCCGAGAATGCGCAGGACACGCCGCCGCTGCGGCTAGGTGCGCTCGACGTGCTGGCCCAGCACGTGCTCGGTTGCGCCTGCGGCAAGCCGTTCCTGTCCGATGAGCTCTATGATGAGGTGAGGACGGCCGCGCCCTATGCGTCGCTGTCGCGAACGGATTTCGACGACGTCGTCGACTTCGTCGCCACCGGCGGCTACGCGCTGAAGACCTACGAGCGTTTCGCGCGCATCAAGCAGGACAAGCAGGGCCGCTGGCGCGTCACCAATCCCAAGGTGCGGCAGAGCTACCGCCTCAACGTCGGCACCATCGTCGAGGAGACCATGCTGAAGGTGCGGCTGGTGCGCTCGCGTGCGGGTGGCAGCGGATCGACCGGCGCGATCGCGCGCGGCGGCCGGATGCTCGGCGAAATCGAGGAGGTCTTCATCGAGGGCCTGGTGCCCGGTGACACTTTTGTCTTTGGCGGCGAGGTGGTGCGCTACGAGGCCCTGGTTGAAGATCAGGTCTACGTCTCCCGCGCCAATGACAAAGACGCAAAAGTGCCGTCCTATATGGGCGGCAAGTTCCCGCTCTCGACCTATCTCGCCGAACGGGTCCGCAAGCTGCTCGACAACAGCCGGGCCTGGAACGCGCTGCCGGACCAGGTGCATGACTGGCTATCATTGCAGCGAAAGTTCTCACGGGTGCCTGCAGTGCGCGAACTGCTGGTCGAAACCTTTCCGCGCGGCGGCAGCCATTACTTGGTCTGCTATCCCTTCGAGGGACGGCTCGCGCACCAGACGCTCGGCATGCTGCTGACGCGCCGGCTGGAGCGCGCCCGCGCCCGTCCGCTCGGCTTCGTCGCCAACGAATATGCGCTTGCGGTCTGGGGCGTCGGCGATCTCTCCTTCATGATCCGAACCGGCAAGCTCGATCTCAACGCGCTGTTCGATCCCGATATGCTCGGCGACGACCTCGAGGCGTGGCTCGCGGAATCCGCGCTGATGAAGCGCACCTTCCGCAACTGCGCCATCATCTCCGGGCTGATCGCGCGCCGCTTCACCGACGAGGAGAAGTCGCGCCGCCAGGTGTTGTTCTCGACCGATCTGATCTACGATGTGCTGCGCAAGCACCAGGCCGACCACGTGCTGCTGCGCGCCGCGCGCAGCGATGCCGCCACGGGATTGCTCGATCTCCGCCGCCTCAGCGACATGCTTTCGCGCATCCACGGCCGAATCACCCACAAGGATCTCGACCACGTTTCCCCGCTTGCCGTCCCCGCGCTGCTGGAAATCGGCCGCGAGTCAGTTTATGGCGAAGCATCCGACGAGCTTCTGGCCGAGGCGGCCGAGGAACTCGTGCGGGAGGCGACGACGTAACGCTCATACCCTGGGGAACAGGACGTGACGGCAAGCGCGCTAACTTTGCGAGACGGTGACGACATGCGCGTTTCGAGGGTCACGGTGGCGGATGTCGGCTTCGTGGCCGATTTCTCCGGCGCGCTGTTCTGGGAAGAGCAGCGCCTGCTCGTGGTCTCCGACCTGCATCTGGAAAAGGGTTCGAGCTTTGCCTCTCGCGGCGTGCTGCTGCCGCCCTACGACACGGTCGCGACGCTGAGCCGGCTTGCCGCCGTGATCGCGCGGCACGATCCGCGGCAGGTGATCGCGCTCGGCGACAGCTTTCACGACCGCGATGCGCATGCGCGGCTGTCGGATGCAGATCGCGAGGCGCTCGCGGCGTTGCAAATGCGGCGCAACTGGATCTGGATCGCGGGCAACCATGATCCGGCGCTGCCGTCCAGTCTCGGCGGCGTGGTCGCGACTGAAGTTGCGATCGGGCCGATCGTGTTCCGCCACGAGCCGACCGGCGCGAGCGGCGAGATCGCCGGCCATCTCCACCCCAAGGCGCGGGTGCCGACCCGTGGCCGTTCGATCGAGCGGCGTTGCTTTGCCAGTGACGGCGAGCGCGCGGTGATGCCGGCGTTCGGCGCCTACACCGGCGGCCTCAGCATCCGCGACGCGGCGTTCGCACGGATATTCGGATCGCCAGGCTTCATGGCCCATGTGCTCGGCGACAACCGCGTGCACGCGTTCGTGGCGTCGCGGTGTTATTGACGGGCCACACACTCGGTGTCGTCCCGGGCAAGCGAAGCGCGACCCGGACCCATAACCACAGGGCATCGTTGTTGAAGAAAGCTGTGGCCCCAGCTTGCTCTCTCTCTACGCCCTGTGGTTATGGGTCCCTGCTTTCGCAGGGACGACAGCAGTGTAATGGCGTGATCTCGCCCTACGCCGCCTTCGCCTGCACGCTCTCGCAATACTCCGCGAGCCGGTCCGCGAGCCGCAGCGTCGCGGGCCTCGCCTCCGGGGCGGCAACAAGAGCGACCTCGGTCCGCTCGATCGGCGCAAAGCCGTCTTTCGCGGTCAGCACGCGATGCTCGGCCTGGATCGACATCTCCGACAAAATGCTGAGCCCAAGGCCAGCTGCCACCGCGGCCTGGATGCCGGCGAGGCTGGAGGAGGTGTAGGCCATGTGCCAGTTGCGGCCGGCGCTCTCCAGCGAATGGATGGCGTGAGCGCGATAGAGGCAGCCCGAGCCGAAGCCGATCAGCGGCACCGAGCCGATGGTGGTGTCGCGCGGATGGCTCTTGCTGGTCACCCAATGCACGCGTTCCGGCCACACCGCGATGCCGCCTCTCTCGCTGGCAGCACGCTTGATCAGCGCAAGATCGAGATCGCCGCGTTCGAGATCGCGGTACAGGTACAGGCTCTGGCCGGAGCGCACGTCGAGCCGCAGATTCGGATGGCTGCGCGAGAAGGTTGCGAGCAATCGCGTCAACCGGTAGGCGGCAAAATCCTCGGTGATGCCGATCCGGATCGCGCCTTCGCTGCCGGCGCGCGACACCACATCACGTGCCTCCTCGGCGAGCGCCAGCAGCCGCCGCGCATAGGTCAGCAGCTGATCGCCGGCTTCCGTCGGGGTGACGTCCTTGCCGCTGCGGATCAGCAGCGGCTGGCCGACATCCTCCTCCAGGCGCTTGATCTGCTGGCTGACCGTCGATTGCGTGCGGTGGACGCGCTCCCCGGCGCGGGTGAAGCCGCCGGCATCGACCACCGAGACGAAACTGCGCAGCAGCTCCAGGTCGAGCATCGCAGCCTCCATTCATAAATCCACTGGAGCTCAGTCTATCATTTAATTTCAAAATATCAAGGTGCCGGCCTAGATCATGGGCAAAGGAGAAATTCCAATGTCCGCCGCATCTTCCATTGCCGCCCCCCGCGCCCGCTTCAACACCCTGCCGCTCCTGATCGCGCTGTTCTGCCTGCTCTGGAGTTATGCTTTCGTCGCCGGCAAGATCGGCGTCACCGATTGTCCGCCGCTGATCCTGCTCGCCGCGCGGTTCTCGCTCGCCGGAGTCCTGATCCTCGGCATCTCCTGGCTGCGCCGGGACCAGTGGGACCTCACCTGGCGCGATGCCGCCGTGTTCGCGGTGATCGGCGTCGCCAACAACGCGCTCTATCTCGGCCTCGGCTACACCGGCCTGAAGACCGTCTCCGCCGGGCTCGGTGCGCTGATCGTCTCGGCCAATCCAGTCTTCACCGCGATGCTGGCAGCAATGTTCCTCGGCGAGAGCATGACCTTGCGCAAGGTGGTCGGTCTCGTGCTCGGCATCGTCGGCGTCGCCTTCATCGTCTGGCATCGCATGAAGGTCGGTACCGACAGCCCGCACGGCATCCTGTTCACGCTGGCCTCGCTCGCCTCGATCGTCGCCGGCACCGTCCTGTTCAAGCTGCTGGCGCCGAGGGGCAGCCTGTGGATCGGCAACGGCATCCAGAACATTGCCGGCGGCCTTGCGGTGATGCCGTTCGCCTTCACGCTGTCCAGCCTCGGTGACATCGTGCCCAGCATGCGGCTCGCCGGCGCCTTCGCCTTCCTCGTGCTCGGCGGCTCGATCCTCGCCTATCTGCTCTGGTTTCATCTCCTGAAAGTGTGCGGCGCGACCGCCGCCAGCGCCTATCACTTCCTGATGCCGCCGCTCGGCATGCTGTTCGCCTATCTGGTGCTCGGCGAGCATGTCGAATTTCGCGACCTGCTCGGGATCGTTCCGGTCGCTCTCGGCATTTACCTGGTGACGCGCCCCGCCGCGGCATCGCCCAAGAGGAGTGGAACGTGAGCATCACCATCACCCTGATCGGGGGCCCGACCGCCCTGATCGAGATCGACGGGTTCCGCCTGCTCACCGATCCGACCTTCGATGCGCCCGGCGACTATCAACTGCCGCATGTGAAACTGGAGAAGCTGACGGGACCAGCGCTCAGCGCCCGAGACGTCGGCGACGTCGATGCGGTGCTGCTGAGCCACGATCAGCATTCCGACAATCTCGACCATTCCGGCCGGGATTTTCTCAAAAGCGCGAAGCGCGTGCTGACGACACAGGCCGGCGCCAAGCGGCTCGGCGGCCAAGCCGAGGGCTTTGCGCCCTGGGCCTCGACGACACTGAAGAAAGGCGGGCGGACACTTGCCGTCACCGCGACGCCGGCGCGGCACGGGCCCGCGGGCATCGAGCCCCTGTCAGGCGACGTGATCGGCTTCGTGGTGGAGCGGCCGAAGCCCGGCCGTCCAGTCTATGTCAGCGGCGACACCACCTGGTTCGACGGCGTCGCCGAGGTCGCGCGGCGCTTCGACTGCGGTGTGGTGCTGCCGTTCGCCGGCGCGGCGCAGACCCGCGGCCCGTTCCATCTCACCATGGACACCAATGACGCGATCGAGACCGCGCGCGCCTTTGCCGACGCGGTGATCGTGCCGGTTCATACCGACGGCTGGGCGCATTTCCGGCAGGACGCCAGCGACCTGCGCGCGAGCTTCGATACGCTCGGCTTCGGCCGCCGTCTGCGCATCCTCGAGCCCGGGGTCGCCACGGTCATCGAGAGCTAGGTTTCATTGCAGGAACCTCGGCGGTATCCGGCTCGTTGTCAGGCGGCTGGAACCGGACATGACACACCAAGGGACGATCTCACCAGACGACAAGCATGACGGTGCACCGACGGCGAAGCCTCGGCGCCGGCCGTTCAGCCTCAGCCGCATCCTGAAGACGCTGGGACCCGGCCTGATCACCGGAGCCGCCGACGACGATCCATCGGGGATCGGCACCTACAGTCAGGCCGGCGCGCAACTCGGCTACGGCATCGGCTGGACCATGCTGCTGACCTTCCCGCTGATGACCGCGATCCAGGAGATCTCCGCGCGGGTCGGCCGCATCACTGGTCACGGCATCGCGGGCAACGTGTGCAGGCATTATCCGGGCTGGCTGCTCGCGGTCGTGGTGATGCTGCTGTTCATCGCCAACACCGTCAACATTGCGGCCGACCTCTCGGCCATGGCGGATGCGACAAGGCTCCTGATCGGCGGTCCGGCTATCCTCTATGTCGTCCTGTTCGGCGTCGCGTCGGTCGTTGCCCAGATCTTCGTGAACTACCGCCGCTACGTGGCCGTTCTGAAATGGCTGACGCTCAGCCTGTTCGCCTATGTCGCCGCGCTCGCATTCGCCAAGGTGTCGTGGATGCAGGCGCTCGACGGTGTGCTGCTGCCGCGCGTCACCTGGAGCGCGGACTATTTCACGACCATCGTCGCGATCCTCGGCACCACGATCTCGCCCTATCTGTTTTTTTGGCAAGCCTCGCAAGAGGCCGAGGAGCAGCGGGTCGATGCCAGCAAGCATCCGCTGATCGAGCGGCACTATGGCGCGCAGCGTGAATTCTCGCGCATCCGTGCCGACACGATCACCGGCATGGCGTTTTCCAATTTGATCGCGCTGTCGATCATCGTCACCGCCGCGGCCACGCTGCATGCCGCCGGCAAGACCGACATCCAGACCTCGGCGCAGGCCGCCGAGGCCTTGCGCCCGATCGCCGGGCCGTTCGCCGAGGTGATCTTCGCGCTCGGCATCATCGGCACCGGCCTGCTGGCGATCCCGGTGCTTGCGGGCGCGACGGCCTACGCGGTCGGCGAGGGCCGGCGATGGCCGGTCGGACTGACGCGCAAGCCGAAGCAGGCGATCGCGTTCTATTCGGTGCTGGCGCTGTCGGGCGGCATCGGCATCGCGCTCAACTTCACGCCGATCGATCCGATCTCGGCGCTGTACTGGAGTGCGGTCGTCAACGGTGTGCTCGCGGTCCCCGTGATGGTGCTGCTGATGGTCATGGCACGCCACAAGGAGGTGATGGGCCGCTTCGTGATCGGCGGGTGGCTGTACTGGCTCGGCTGGCTCTCGACGGCTGCGATGGCGCTCAGCGTGATCGCGATGGGGATCGGCTTTCTCCTCTAGTCCTTGCTGAACAGCGAGCTGTCGATCTTGGTCGTCGATTTGACCTTCCGCAGGATGATGGTGGTGCGGTAGCTCGCGATGTCGCTGTCCGGATGCATCAGGCGGTCGAGGATGAACGATTGATAGCGGGCGAGGTCGGAGGACACGACCCGTAGCGAATAATCCCAATCGCCGGCGATCATGCAGCATTCGACGACCTCCGGAAGGTCGATCACCTTCTTCTCGAAGCGCGCGAAGGATTCTCTGGTCTGTTGCTTGAGGCGGACCTCGACGATGACGTCGAAGCCGAGCCCGACCCGCGCGGGGTCCACCAGCGCCACATAGGAATTGATGACGCCGGCTTCTTCGAGCGTCCGCACGCGTCGCATGCAGGGTGCGGACGAAAGGCCGATCCGCTCGGCCAGCTCGAGATTGGTGATGCGCCCCTCGACCTGCAGCACGTCGAGGATTTTCCGATCCATCTCGTCGATCACGACCGTGGTTCCCATTTCTTTCGTATTTTGCGCCTTTTGCGCAATTGATTGCAGAAGCCGGGATGAAATGCATCTCAATTCGCAAGCTCATTGCTGCGGTGCGCGCATAGGATGCGCTGCGGTGGCCTGGATCGCGGCGATGGCAGCAAAGGGGATGGGGATGGCTGGAAATGACGACAAGGCCTTTTGGGAGCGCGCCCGGCGTCACCTCATCCGGTACGGCGGCACATTCGCGCCCGTCATCATCGAGCGCGCCTCCGGATCCTTCGTCTATGACGCCGACGGCCGCGCCATCCTGGATTTCACATCCGGGCAGATGAGCGCCGTGCTCGGTCACGGCCACCCCGAGATCGTAAAGACCATCAGCGCGCATGCCGAGCGGCTCGACCATCTGTTCAGCGGCATGCTGACGCGCCCGGTCGTCGCGCTCGCCGAACAGCTCGCCGAGCTGCTGCCACCCGGCCTCGATCGTGTCATGCTGCTGAGCACGGGGGCTGAGTCGAACGAGGCTGCGATCAAGATGGCCAAGCTCTTTACCGGCGGCTTCGAGACCGTCGCATTCGCGCAGTCCTGGCACGGCATGACATCGGGCGCGGCGGGGACGACCTATTCGGCCGGCCGCAAGGGCTATGGCCCCGCGCCGGTCGGCTCGCTCGCGATCCCGACGCCGAACCCTTATCGCCCGCGCTTCGGCAATGCGTCCGATTGGCGGGCCGAACTGGCCTACGCCTTCGATCTTGTCGATCGCCAATCGACCGGCTCGCTGGCGTGCATGATCGCCGAGCCGATCCTCAGCTCCGGCGGGCTGATCGATCTGCCGAAGGGCTATCTTGCCGCACTGAAGGAGCTGTGCCGCGCGCGGGGCATGCTGCTGATCGTCGACGAGGCGCAGACTGGTCTCGGGCGAACCGGCGCCATGTTCGCCTTCGAGCGCGACGGCGTCGTGCCTGACATCCTGACCCTGTCGAAGACACTCGGCGCCGGGCTGCCTCTGGCCGCGGTCATCACATCAGCCGAAATCGAGGAGCGCTGTCACGAACGCGGCTTCCTGTTCTACACGACGCATGTGTCGGATCCGATGCCGGCCGCGGTCGGGCTGAAGGTCATCGAGATCATCCTGCGCGACCGACTGGTCGAACGCGCCGGGATCGCGGGTGCGCGGCTGCGGGATGGGCTCCTCGCCCTTCAGAACCGGTTCGAATGCATCGGCGACGTGCGCGGCAGGGGACTGATGCAAGGCATCGAGATCGTGCGTGACCGCTTCAGCAAGGAGCCTGACGAAGCGCTCGGCACGCTTGTGTCGCAGCGCTGCATGGAGCTCGGACTGAGCACCAACATCGTGCAGCTGCCCGGCATGGGCAGCGTATTCCGCATCGCTCCGCCGCTGACGATCAGCGACGACGAGATCGATCTCGGCCTCTCGATCCTGAGCGACGCGTTCGAGAGCGCGTTGCGGCGGAGCTAGGGACAGTAGGATGGGTGGAGCGCAGCGATACCCATCATGTCGCCGCGGCCAAGGAGTTTGAGTATCGCTTCGCTCCACCCAACCTACGCCCTTTAGTCCTTGCGAAACACGATCGAGGCCATCCAGCCGGTCATCAGCGCCATGAAGGCGGTGACGAGGCCGTAGACCAGGCCGTTCTGCCGCGCGGTGGTAGCGACGAACTGCTCGAAGCCGACCTTGACGATCTCGAACGCGGTCTCGGTCTTGGTGACCAGCGCGCCCTCGGAGAACAGCTTGATCTCGACGTTGTAGGTGCCGATCGGCACCTCTGCCGGCAGCGGAATGCCGGTGCGAAACAAAGTCGGCGTCAGGAACGTCACCGCCGAGGTCGCCTCGCGATAGAGGCCGTGTTCGGAACGCAGCCGGACGAAGGCGCTGCGGAAGGGGTCGTTCGGCACCACGTCGGCAAAGTCGGGGCCGACCCGCTGCATCAAGAGCACGTTGTTGAGCCCGAGCTGTTGCCGCCGCTGCACCTCCGGCGAGGCGATCTGGTCGAACGGGCGATTGGAGAACAGCGCGAGATAGCCCGGCACCTGCAGGAACTGGCGCGAGTCGGTGTTGATCCAGATCCCGAATTTGCGCTCCTTGCGCCGCGTCACCATGTCGGCGCGTGGGCCGGACACCGTGACCACGAGATCGTAATTGCCGCGGTTGGGCGGCGTCTTGTCGTCCTTCTCGACCGAGCCGAACAGCACGAGCTCGCCGCCGGAATAATTCGGCGTCACCGTGACGCGGTGGTTGGAGACCGACACGATCAGCCGCTCGGCACGCGCGGGCGCGGCCGCCAAGCCGGCGGCGGCGAGGCCCACGATGGCAAGCAGAGCGCGCAGCCTCATGGTGGGGCTCCGCCGGTTTCGCGGATGCTGAACAGGTCTTGCGGACGGATCACCAGCTCGACGGCAAAGCGGATGCCGACCGCGAGCACGAGCAGGCCGAGCAAGAGGCGCAGATGCTCGCCGCGTATCTTCTGGCCGGCGCGGGCGCCGAACTGCGCGCCGGTGACGCCGCCGATCATCAGGATCAGCGCCAGCACGGCGTCGACCAGATGGTTGGTCACCGCGTGCAGCATGGTGGCGAACACCATGGTGACGAGGGTGAGCACCATCGAGGTGCCGATCACGGTCGAGGTTGGCACCCGCAGCACATAGATCATCAGCGGCACCAGGATGAAGCCGCCGCCGATGCCCATGACGGCGCCGATGAAGCCGATGATGAGCCCGATCACGACCACCGGGATGACCGAGAGGTAGATCTTGGAGCGCTTGAAGCGCAGCTTCAGCGGCAGGCCGTGGATCCAGCCATGGCTGCCGGGCTTGCGCAGGGTGACCGCGCCGCCGCCGCGGGAACGCAGCATCGCGCGCAGGCCTTCCCAGAACATCAGCCCGCCGACCGTGGTCAGCAGGATGACGTAGGACAGCGCAATCATCAGGTCGAGCTGGCCGAGCGAGCGCAGGAAAGTGAAGGTCCACACCCCGAACGTGGTGCCGAGCGTGCCGCCGACCAGCAGCACCGCCGCCAGCAGCGGGTCGATCGCGCGCCGGCGCCAATAGGAGATCGCGCCGGAGAATGAGGAGGCCGCGATATGGCTGGCAACCGAGGCAACCGCGACCGCGGGCGCGATGCCGACGAAGATCAACAGCGGCGTCATCAGGAAGCCGCCGCCGATCCCGAACATGCCGGAGACGAATCCAACTGCCGCGCCCATCGCCAGGATGAGGAAGACATTGACCGGAATGTCGGCGATCGGGAGGTAGAGCTGCACGCGCGTCGCTTCTTGTCGGTTCGCCGCATGCTGGGGCGCAAGGCCGCATCACGGCGTGATGTCGTTCGGGTCGGGCATTCTCCGGCTGAACGAATCCGGTCGGCGCGCAAGGAGCAGGCGAACGCGGGTCGATTGCCGCGTTCTTGCATAACCGAATTTAGCGGGGGGAGGGACTAAAGATTCCGCTCCGGGTGGCATTTTTCGCCGCACGTGGCGGCCCGGCTGCGGACGTGGTTGATAATTCAGATTAATGACGTCTGTATCGGCTTATTTGAGCATGACCGTTTCGGAAAACCGCTCTGCACTTTGCGCTAACGCGGCCCTTCGGGTCCGGATCATGCTTCAGGGCCGATCGACCGGCCTCGTGATCAGATTCAGCGTGAGCGCTTCCTTCGGGTTCAACCAGCGGATATCCGAGGTCTGCGACATCGCCTCGACGATCCCGGAGGAGACGCCCATCTTGGTCATGTAGCCCAGCACCATGCCCTGGATGCGTTGCGCCTCGGCGAGGGGATCGCTGACCGGTGCGCTGGTCGTGAAGCGGTGCACCCCGAGCCGCGAGCCCGCGATGCCATAGCGGGTCTCACCACCGGCATAGACCAGGACGCAGGCGCTGGCGCAGGCCGCGGGGCGCAGCTTGCCCGATGCGTCCGATGTGGCCACCGCGGTGACGAGCCGATGCGTGCGGATGACCTCGCCCATGATCGCGGCCTGGTTCAGCGCGCCGCCCTGCGACGACAGCAGCACGGCATCGCCGGCGGCGAGACGCGCCTCGCTGAGCCGGTCGCGGAACCAGCTCGCGCTGGCCGAGCCGATCTTGCCGCTGATCGCGAGCGCGCGCCGGCCGCGGCCCGACCCGTCGATATCGACGTCCGATATCACCGCCGACGTCATGCTCGCGGCGATGTAGGTCTCGCGCCAGAAGTCCCAGGCGCCCGGCCTCGACAGGTCGCGGTAGGCCTGAATAGCGACGCTCGATAGCAGCAGCACGAAGATGATGATGGACCAGAGCGAGAACCGGAAGGTGCGCGGCGGCGGCGCCGGGTCGGCTTGCGTCGGTCGAGGCGAGGCATTGGGACGCGCGGCAAACGGAGACGGCGTCTGACGCGGCGGCGCGACGCGGGGACCGGTCGGCGACGAACGATGGCCCGTTCCATCATCCTGACGATCGTCGACGGACAAGCCTGACCCTCCGGAGCGCGCGCGCCGTTGGCGCGGGACTGCGTCTGTCTACACGGCGAAAGCTCGGAGGGATAGGACAGCGGCGCCGTCACGGCGCCGCAGCTAGTCTCGTTTTAGTGAGCCGGGGCGGCCAGCGCCGCGGTCCGCTTCGACGGCTGCCTGACGGACTTCGCCGCCGCGGGCTGCGCGGGGGCGCCGTCCCAGCCGCCGGCCGGGGCCGGCACATTGACCGCATCGCTCGGCTGCGGTTCGGGGGTGAAGGTCTGGATCGCAAGCTTCGCTGCGGCCAGCGACTGTGGGTCGAGCCGCTTGGCGATATCGTCGCGCTTGTGGCCGGCGTCGGCGTCGCCCTGTGCGGCGGCGAGGCTGAACCATTTGAAGGACTCGGCGAGGTTCTGTTCGACCCCGATGCCGCGGGCATAGAGGATGCCGAGGTTGACCTGGCTGTCGGCAACGCCGCGATCGGCCGCCTTGCGGAACCACTGCGCGGCGCTCTTGTAGTCGGCGCCCTTGCCGCCGCCATCGGCGTCGAGCACGGCGAGGTTATGCATCGCCTTGGCGTTGCCGCGCTCGGCGGCCTGCACGTAATAGCGCCGCGCCATATCGAAGTCGCGTTTCACGCTGAGGCCCTTCTCATAGAAGGTGCCGAGCCGGAACATCGCCGGCACCACGCCGGCCTGCGCCGCGCGGCCGTACCATTTGGCGGCTTCGTCGACATTGGCGGTCACGCCCTTGCCCTCGGCAAAGCGGACGCCGACCTCATAGGCCGCAGCCGCATCGCCCTTGATCGCGGCCGTGCGCAGCGTCGGACCGCCGATCGCGTCGGGCAGCTTCTCGCCCGCCGGAATCTGGATCGTGGCGAGCTTGCCGCCGAGCGGCGGAGCGGTCGGAATCGTGCCGGTGATATCACTGGCGGGGGCGACCGGTGCCGCTGCCGGCTCCGTGGTGGGTGCGGGCGCCTGAGGGATCGTCACCTGCGCGCTGTCGAGCGTGTTCGGCGCCGGCGTATTGTTGGACTGGCGGCCGAGCGGGGTCGGCGAGGTCATCGACGGCCCGGGCGTGCTGGACGGCGCGGCCGGTGCGGGGGCGGGCGCGATGGAGTTCTCGGTGGGCGGCTGTGCGGCGGGCGCGGCCGGCTCGCTGTGCTCGATCGCCGGCACCTGCGGCGCTGAGCTGGTGTCGAGCAGGTTCATCGCCATCTTGGCGGTCGAGAGCAGGATCACGACCACGCTCGCGCCGACCAGCAGCGAGCGGATCTTGGAGGTGATGGTCGAAGGCTGGGCTTCGGGCGCGCCGGTCGCGGCTGCGCCGGCCTTGGCGCCGGACTTGGCGGCAGCAGCCTTCGCGGCCTTGTCGGCCTTCTCCTTGGCCTTGGCGGCGGCCTTGCTCGCTGCGCGCGCCGCCTTCTCGTTGACCGGCTGTGCGGCGGCGGCCTGCGCGGCGCGGCGGGCGGCGGCGATGAAGCTCGATGTCGAGACCGGCTCCTTCTTGCCTGCGGGAAGATCAGAGATCGCGCGCTCGGAATCCGCGATCCGCTCCGACGGCGACGACGCCCGGCCCGACGGGCGCGTGCCCGGCTCGAGCGGATGATCCGGCGGCAGTTCAGGCGCCAGCGCAGCGCGCGCGGAGGCGGCATGCGGCTCGAGGATCTCGCTGATCGCGCGCGGCGGCAGCGGCGGCGGCGCGGCCTCGACCGGCTGCGCGGCATGGAATTCGCGCGGCGCGGACATGAAGTGCTCCTGCGCCAGCGCAGGATTGGGCAATTCGGGCCGGTACGATTCAGGCTTGTACGATTCAGTCCTGTAGGATTCAGGTTGGGGCTGCGCGATCGGCTGCATTGCCGCGCGCGGCATCTCCATCCGCGGTGCGTCCATCCGCAGTTCGGCCGGCGCGGGGGCAGGCGGGGCCGGCGGCGGTGCGGTGCGGACCGTGCGCAGATCGTTCTCGATCATCGCCAGGCGGTCGACGACGTGACCGAGCGTGTTGTGAACGGTTTCCAGCGAATCCTGGGTGCGGCGATCGGTCTCCGACTGGCTGAAGCGGATGTCGGACAGCTCGCGCTTCACCAGATCGACGATGCCGCTGTCCATCATCGGCTGCGGCGCAGACATGTTGACGCTGTTGCGGGTGGCGTCGGCGAGCGAGGCGATATGGGCGTGCTGCGCCTCGAGGTGCCGCATGATGTCATGCAGCCCTTCCTCGACCCGGCCGAGATTGCCGGAGCGCTGGTCGGCGGACTCCAGCCGCTCCAGCAGATAGGAGACGCGCTGCTCGAGATGGGTGAATGCCGACGAGCTGTCGTTGCCGACCTGGAGGCGGTCGATCCGCTCCGACAGCGAGCGCAGCGCGCCCTCGATGGCGTCGGTGTTGTCATAGCCGGCCGGCCGCTCGCGGCCTTCCAGCGACGAGGCCAGCGCCGCAATGCGTTGCTCGATCCCGGCGAAGGCGTCGCCGTAGGAATCCCCGCGCGACATCTGCGACAGCTGGTCGACCTTCGTCGCCAGCGCATGCACGTCCCCGGAGAGCTGCAGCAGCGCGTCGTTGGAGGCGACGTTGGAGACGATGGCACGCAGCGCCGCGATCGCGCTCTCGAGCTGATGCACCGTCGACGGATCGTCGTTGGCGCGCAGGATCATGTCGAGCTTGGCGCCGAGATTGCGGATCGCCTCGTCGTAGCCGGTGAGCTGCTCGGCGGGCGTCAGCGTGCGCAGCGCCTCGCGGATGTCCGACAGCGCGCGCTCGATGCCGGCAATCGCCTGGCCCTGGCCGTTGTTGCTGTCCTGACGGATCTCGTCGATCCGGTGATGCAGCGAGCGGATCTCGTTCTCGATCGACTCGATCGCGCGGCGCGGCATCGCCTCGGTGATCGCCTGGCGGATTTCCGCGAGCTCGCCGCGGAACGACGCGATCGATTGCTCGATATGGTCGGGCCGCTGCAGCGCCTCGATCTGGCTCGTGATCTTGAGCAGATGACGCTCGAGCGAGGAGAAGTCGAGGCCGGCCGGTGCCGCCGGCGGCGGCGCATAAGCGGCCATCGGCGGCGCAGATTGCTGCACCGGCGGTGTATTGCGCTGTGGCATCTGCCGCGGCGCGGGGCCATCGAGCTCATTCTGGCGCGCGGCGATTTCGGCGATCGCGGAATCGAACGATGCCGGGCTCAGCGGCGGCGAGGGGCGATAGACCTGGGCTGCGGCGCGCTCGACCGCCTCGGCCTGGCGCAGCCTCTCCTCCAGCTGCCGGTCGTTGATCTGCGGCTCGCGCTGCATTGGCGCTTCAGGCATCATCGGCTGGGGCTGCGGCTCGCGCGCCGGCTGCGGCCGCGAAATTTGCGACAGCCGCGCATCGAGGCGCGAGATCGCGTCGTTGAGCTGCCGTGCGACGGCGGGCTGGCCGCGCGGCACCTCGGCGCGCACCGCTTCGGCGCGCGTCAACGGCTTTGCAATCTGTTCGATCTGGCGGGTGATAGCGTCGAGCCGCTGATGGATGTCCGCGACCTCGCGGCTTTCCCGGCTCGGCATCGGCTGCCGTTGCTCCATGCGCCAATCCGCCGGGCTCGGTTCGCCGACGGTCGAATTGAGCCAGTCGTTCAGCGACATGCCGGCACGGCGCGCAGCCGCCTCGGCCCTGTCGCGGACGGAGGGATCGATGCCGTCAACACTCCACGATACGCGCGAATTCATGATTCCGTCCGGTCCCGACTCCGGCGCCATACTCTGCGCCCGCAGCCTCCCCGCGCATTCCCGTTAAGAGACAATCGAATTCTGCGCTGGTCGTCTGCTTCAGCTGCTGACTTTTTCCCCTCACGGTAAATAACGGGTTAAGGAATGCAGCCGGCGGGCCTTAAAGTTAGGGAATCCGGGAACCTGTTGCGCCGGATCAGGACAGGCCTATCGTTTTCAGGCAAAGCGAAATCCGCTGCGCATAACGACAACGCGGCAAGCCAAGACGAGTTTGTTTCTAGCGGTTGCTCTCGCGCTTGCCGTCGTCGAGCGGCAGCACATTGCCGCGGCCCGACATCGCCGACAGCGCGTCGAGCGCCTCCTCGCACCACTCCACCACGATGCGCTCGTGGCGCATCCCGAGCCGCAGGCTGAGCATCTTGCCGACATCGGCCGGCGGCGCGGTGCCGTCGGGAAAGCGCTTGTTGAGCAGACGCTCGTAGCGCTCATAGCGATCGCGGTGATGCTCCAGCCGCGCCATCAGGTCGTTGCGCAGCGGTTCGATGTCGACGCAGTCGAGCGCATAGAGCCGGACCAGCAAATCGTCTTTGATCGAGGGCGGAACGCTCGGCCGCGCCGCCCAATGCTTCAGCGCCGCGCGGCCCTCGGCCGTCAGGGTGTAGACCAGCTTGTTGGGCTTGCCTGATTGCACAACTTCGCGGCCCTGGACATGGCCCTTGTCGCGCAGGCGGGAGAGCTCCCGGTAAATCTGCTGATGGTCGGCCTTCCAGAAGAAGCCGATCGAGGCATCGAACGTCTTGGCGAGCTCATAGCCCGTCATCGGACGCTCCGTGAGGCAGGCGAGGATTGCGTCACCGAGTGCCAACGCCCACCTCCATCTGAGTTCCCGCGTTCGTCCTTCTGAAGTTCGCTTGACTTTATGCGTTACTGTGCATATGCGTCAATATGCATATGGTGATCGGCGTGCCGCCTTGTCGCGCGCGGCCGATGTTCAGGCTTCTTACAACCCCGCCGCAGGAGACGTCCGAATGAGCAAGCCGGGCCTCGACAAGTGGTACGCCTACATGAAGTCCCACGACACCGCCGCTTTGTGGGATCTGCTGCATCCCGATGCGGTGTTCGAAAGTCCGGTCGTGCACACGCCGCAGCGCGGCCGCGACATCACCTTCAAATATCTGACCAGCGCCGCCAAGGTGCTCGGCGGTCCGACCTTCAAATATCTCGGCGAGTGGCGGAGCGACACCGGCGCGGTGCTCGAATTCGAGAACGAGATCGACGGCATCAAGCTCAACGGCGTCGACATCATCACGTTCGACGCTGACGGCCGGATCACGCATTTCAAGGTGATGGTGCGTCCGCTCAAGGCGATCAACCTGCTGCATCGGATGATGGGCGAGGAGTTGATGAAGCAGAGCGGCGCAACGTCGCAATCGTAAGCATGATCCGGAAAAGTGCGCAGCGGTTTTCCGAAAAGATCATGCGCAAACAAGGACCTAAAGCGCAATGACGATTCAACCTCATCGCATCGCGCTTTAGTCTCGCTAGCACCTGCCGCGGACCTCCGGAAGCGGATAAGGTCCGCTCCAACAAACCCAAGGACACGCTGCGCAGCATAGGTCGCACATGCGGCCGCGAGCCAGCCGGGAGATCAGCATGCCGACCTACAAAGCCCCCGTCGAAGACGTCAGCTTCCTGCTCAATGACGTTTTCCAGATCGACCGCTACGGCAATCTTCCTGGCTTCACCGATGCGTCGGCCGATGTGCGCGAGGCGATCCTCGGCGAGGCCGCCAAGCTCAGCGAGGAAGTGCTGCAGCCGCTCAATCGCACCGGCGATCTCGAAGGCTGCAAGCGCAATGACGACGGCAGCGTCACCACGCCGAAGGGCTTCAAGGACGCGTTCAAGCAGGTCGCCGAAGGCGGCTGGCTCGGCCTCTCGGCGCCGACCGAGTTCGGCGGCCAGGGCCTGCCGGTAACGCTGTCGCAGGCGGTCAACGAATTCCAGATCTCCGCCAACATGGCGTTCTCAATGTATGGCGGTCTGACCATGGGCGCGACCGCGGCGCTCTTGGTGCACGGCACCCCCGAGCAGAAGAAGACCTACGTGCCGAAGATGGTCGCCGGCGAATGGACCGGCACCATGAACCTGACCGAGCCGCAATGCGGCACCGATCTCGGCCTGCTTCGCACCAAGGCCGTGCGCCAGTCGGACGGCAGCTTCAAGATCACGGGCACCAAGATATTCATCTCCGCCGGCGAGCACGATCTCGCCGAGAACATCATCCATCTCGTGCTGGCGCGCATCGAAGGCGCGCCGGCCGGCATCAAGGGCGTCTCGCTGTTCGTCGTGCCGAAGGTGCTGGTCAACGCCGACGGCTCGCTCGGTCAGCGCAACGGCGTCACTTGCGGCTCGATCGAGCACAAGATGGGCATCCACGGCAATTCCACCTGTGTGATGAACTACGACAACGCCACCGGCTGGCTGATCGGCGAAGAGAACAAGGGCATGCAGGGCATGTTCGTGATGATGAACGAGGCCCGCCTCGGCGTCGCCGTGCAGGGCCTCGCGCAGTCCGAGGTCGCCTATCAGAACGCGGTCGCCTATGCGCGCGAACGTCTGCAGGGCCGCTCCCTGACCGGCGTCAAGGAGGCTGACAAGCCGGCCGATCCGATCATCGTGCATCCCGACGTGCGCCGCACGCTGCTCACCATCCGCGCCTTCAACGAGGCGGCGCGCGCCATGGTGGTGTGGACCGCGCTGAAGAGCGACGTCGCACACCGTTCCAACGATCCGAAAGACCGCCAGGTCGCGGATGATCACATGGGCCTGATGACGCCGGTGCTGAAGGGCGTCCTGACCGACACCGGGTTCGCCAACACGGTCTCGGCGCAGCAGATGTTTGGTGGCCACGGCTACATCGCCGAGCACGGCATGGAGCAGTTCGTGCGCGATGCGCGCATCGCGATGATCTATGAGGGCGCCAACGGCATCCAGGCGCTCGACCTGGTCGGCCGCAAGCTGCCGCGCGACGGCGGCCGCGCGGCGATGGCGTTCTTCGGCGAGGTCACCGCCTTCGCCAAGGAGCATGGCACTGAGGAGGCGATGAAGCCGTTCATCACCCCGCTCTCGACTGCGCTCGGCCATCTGCAGCAGGCCACCGGCTGGCTGATGCAGAACGCGCTGACCAAGCCCGATAATGCCGGTGCCGCCGCGACCGACTACATGAAATTGTTCGGTCTCGTCGCGCTGGGCTACATGTGGGCGAAGATGGCCAAGGTGGCGCAGGACAAGGCGGCCGCCGGCACGACGCCCTATCTCAACACCAAGCTCGTGACCGGCCGCTTCTTCATGGAGAGGCTGCTGCCGGAGACCGCCGTGCATCTGGCCCGGATCCAGACCGGCAGCGCCACCACGATGGAACTAGCCGCGGAAGCGTTCTGAAGCGTTTTCCAGCGAAGTGGATACGGTTCGCGTGAAGAAACCGCGTCAAACAAGAAAGCCCTGAAAATTGCCGTCGCAGTGCTGCGGCGGCGCTTCCTTCCATATATATTATGATCCTCATATCAAGGAGGGCGTCATGCCTGAGGCATACATCTACGATCACGTTCGTACCCCGCGCGGCCGCGGCAAGGCCGACGGCGCGCTGCACGAGGTCACCGCGCTGGCGCTCGCCACGGTGCCGCTGAAGTCGCTCAAGGAGCGCAACAATCTGCCCGAGGACTCCGTCGACGATGTCGTGCTCGGCGTGGTCGATCCGGTCGGCGAGGCCGGCTCCGACATCGCCCGCTTCGCCGCGCTGAACGCCGGCCTCGGCGAGAAGGTGCCGGGCGTGCAGATCAGCCGCTTCTGCGCCTCCGGCCTCGATGCCGTGAACTTCGCGGCCGCCCAGATCATGGCCGGCCAGCATGAGCTCGTGATCGGCGGCGGTGCGGAATCGATGAGCCGCGTCGGCATCGGCGCCTCCGGCGGCGCCTGGCCGATGGATCCCTCCATGGCGGTGCCGGCCTATTTCATGCCGCAGGGCATCTCGGCCGATTTGATCGCGACCAAATACGGCTTCTCGCGCGATGACGTCGACGCCTATGCCGTGCAGAGCCAGCAGCGCGCGGCGAAGGCCTGGGACGAGGGCCGCTTCAACAAGTCGGTGGTGCCGGTCAAGGACGTCAACGGCCTGACCATCCTCGCCAAGGACGAGCACATGCGTCCGACCACGACGATGCAGTCGCTGGCGCAGCTGCAGCCGTCGTTCGCAGCAATGGCGGCGATGGCCGGCTTCGACGCGGTGGCGATCCAGTCGCACCCCGAGGTCGAGAAGGTGAACTACGTGCATCACGCCGGCAACTCCTCCGGCATCGTCGATGGCGCCGGCGCCGTACTGCTCGGCAGCAAGGACGCGGGCGCCAAGCACGGCCTCAAGCCGCGTGCAAGGATCCGTGCGTTCGCCAATATCGGCTCGGAGCCCGCGATGATGCTGACCGGCCCGGTCGACGTCACCGAGAAGCTGTTCGCGCGCTCCGGCATGAAGAAGTCGGACATCGACCTGTTCGAGCTCAACGAGGCGTTCGCCTCGGTGGTGCTGCGCTACATCCAGGCGTTCGACATCGACAATGCCAAGATCAACGTCAATGGCGGCGCGATTGCGCTCGGTCATCCGCTAGGGGCGACCGGCGCGATGATCCTCGGCACCGTGCTCGACGAGCTCGAGCGCACCAACAAGGAAACCGCGCTGGTCACGCTGTGCATCGGCGGCGGCATGGGCACCGCCACCATCATCGAGCGCGTCTGAGGCGAGGGGAGCGAGCAACATGGCTTACAAGAATTTCAAGTTCGACGTCGACGCCGACGGCATTGCACTCGTCACCTGGGACATCCCCGGCCGCTCGATGAACGTGTTCGACGAGGTCTCCACGCAAGAGATCGGCGAGATCATCAAGCAGACCACCAGCGATGCCGCGATCAAGGGCGTCGTGATCACCTCGGCGAAGGAGGCGTTCTGCGCCGGCGCCGACCTCTCGATGCTCGAGGGCATGAACCGCAGCTACGCACAGCTCTTCAAGGAGAAGGGCGAGGAAGTGGCGAACCAGATGCTGTTCGAGCAGAGCCGCCAGATGTCGCTGTCGTTCCGCGCGATCGAGACCTCGGGCAAGCCGTGGGTCGCGGCGATCAACGGCCTCGCGCTCGGTGGCGGCTTCGAGATCACGCTGGCCTGCCACTACCGCGTCGCGGCCGAGAACCCGAAGACCCGGCTCGGTCTGCCCGAGATCAAGGTCGGCCTGTTCCCCGGCGCCGGCGGCACCCAGCGCGTGCCGCGTCTCGTGCAGCCGGCGGATGCGATGCAATTGCTGCTCAAGGGCGAGGCCGTCAATCTCACGCGTGCGAAGGCGCTCAACCTGATTCACGCCGTGGTGCCCGCGGCCGATTTGATCAAGGCCGCCAAGGACTGGATCAAGGCTGGCGGCAAGGCCGTCGCGCCGTGGGACGAGAAGGGCTTCAAGCTGCCCGGCGGCCCCGTCTTCTCCAAGATGGGCATGCAGATGTTCCCGGCCGGTAACGCGATCTATCGCCGCGAGACCTACGACAATTATCCAGCCGCGCGCGCCATCATGAGCTGCGTTTATGAAGGCCTGCAGCTGCCGATCGACGCGGCGCTGCGCGTCGAGTCGCGTTACTTCACCAAGGTGCTGCGCTCGAAGGAAGCGGCCGCGATGATCCGCTCGCTGTTCCTGTCGATGCAGGAGCTGAACAAGGGCGCGCGCCGCCCGGCTGGCGTGCCGCCGACCAAGGTCAAGAAGCTCGCCGTGATCGGCGCCGGCTTCATGGGCGCCAGCGTCGGCTATGTGTCGGCGCAGGCCGGCATCGACGTCGTGCTGGTCGATCGCGACCAGGAAAGCGCCGACAAGGGCAAGGGCCACGCCAAGACCGTGGTCGACGGCCTGATCGCCAAGGGGCGGATGAAGCAGGAGGCGGCCGACGCCATCCTGGCGCGCATCTCGGCGACATCAGACTACAACGTGATCTCGGATTGCGACCTCGTCATCGAGGCCGTGTTCGAGGACCGCAAGGTCAAGGCCGACACCTACGCCAAGGCGCAGCCGTTGCTGAAGGGCGGCGCGATCTTCGCCTCCAACACCTCGACCCTGCCGATCAACTCGCTGGCCGAGGAGTTCAAGGACCAGGGCAAGTTCATCGGCATCCACTTCTTCTCGCCGGTCGAGAAGATGATGCTGGTCGAGATTATTCTCGGCAAGAACACCGGCGACGTCGCGCTGGCGACCGCGCTCGACTATGTCCGCACAATCGGCAAGACGCCGATTGTGGTGAACGATAGCCGCGGCTTCTTCGCCAACCGCTGCGTGATGCGCTACATCTCCGAGGGCAACGAGATGCTGCTCGAAGGCGTGCCGCCGGCGATGATCGAGAACACCGCCAAGATGGCCGGCATGCCGGTCGGGCCGCTGTCGCTGCAGGACGAGGTTGCGCTCGATCTCGGCCTCAAGATCACCAAGGCGACCGAGGCCGATCTCGGTCCCAACGCGATCGACCAGGCGCAGAAGAAGCTGATGGTCGAGATGGTCGAGAACCAGGGCCGCTACGGCCGCAAGAACGGCAAGGGCTTCTACGACTATCCCGAGAAGGGCAAGGGTCAGAAGAGCCTGTGGCCGGGGCTGGCCAATCTGCAACCGAAGCAGCTCGATCCCGATACGCTCAGCGTCGAGGAACTGAAGCAGCGCTTCCTGGTGGTGCAGGCGGTGGAAGCCGCACGCACCGTCGAGGATCACGTCATCACCGACGTGCGCGAGGCGGATGTCGGCTCGATCCTCGGCTTCGGTTTCGCGCCGTTCACCGGCGGTGCGCTGTCCTACATCGACTTCATGGGCACCAAGAACTTCGTCGCACTCTGCCACGCCTTCGAGAAGAAGTACGGCTCGCGCTTCACGCCGCCGAAACTGCTCGAGGAGATGGCGGCCAAGGGCGAGACCTTCTATGGCCGCTTCCCGCCGAAGAAGCAGGCGGCGTAAGCGCCGTCTCTCTCCGGGACACATCGCACAGGATCAAGCCGGTCATCGATCCGACTTGATCCTGTTGCGTGACGGTCATGGCGGTCAAAGTCCCGCCACGCTTGTTCCCAACTGGCACCATGCTGCTGGCATCACTCTTGCTGGTTGATCGTCTGGAAGATCAGCAAGGCGACGATCAGGCTGGGGTGTCGTGCAATGCGTGTTGTGCTCAAGGATGGGGCTGCCGAAACTGCGGGCAAGCGTTCCTTCTCGCTCTCATCGTCGCGACGCCTGAATCCGCTGCGCTTGCGCGGCAAGGGGCCTTCCTGGACCGGCCTTGCGCTACTCGTTCTGGCCGTGGATCTTGTGCTCGCGGCCGCGGCGTGGAACGCCGTCGATTTCTTCCGCCATTGAGTCATTGTCCGGCGACAGCAAAGCGCCGACGAGATAGGCGATCTGGTTGAATGCGAGGCAGGCGACGACGATCGGGGCGCCGGTGGCAAATGCATAGCCATCGGACTGGAGCACGATTGCCGCGAGCACCGCGATCAGCGGCGACACCAGCATCAATGTCCAAACCCGAAAGTACAAACTGGTTGCCAGCCCGACGAGCGTGCTGGTCAATAAAAGCGTGGAGACGATCGTCACATTTTCAGACCAGTTGGAGCGGAGGGCGCGCCGCAGGTCATAGTCGGTCAGTTGGATCGCACGAACAATGACGGCAAAGCCCTCAGCCGAAAGTACGCCGACTTAGTCTTAACCGGTAGAATGCGGATTAAATTTGATTTGTTCCACCGCGCGTCGAAAGTTTGCACCGCTCATTTCTCCCTGAAGGCGCGGTGCACCTGATCCGCCAGCGGCTTCATCAGATAAGACAGCACCGTCCGCTCGCTGGTCGGGATGAACACCTCGACCGGCATGCCCGGCAGCAGATGTGCGGTCGCGAGCTTGTTCAGCTCCGGCGCTGGAATCGCAATGCGGACAAGGAAATAGGTCGGCGCCGTCTTGTCGTCGCGTGACACGTCCGCGCCGATCCGGCTGACCTCGCCCTCGATCTCCGGCGTGGTGCGCTGGTTGAAACTGGTGAAGCGCAGGACTGCCGATGCGCCGAGCTTGACCTGATCGATATCCTGCGGCGCAACATGGGTCTCCACGATCAGATTGTCCTGATCGGGCACGATGGTCATGATGGTCTCGCCGGCCGCGATCACGCCGCCCTGGGTGTGGATGATGAGATCGTGCACGACGCCGGTCTGCGGCGCGCGGATCTCGAGCTTCTCGGTCTGATCCTTGGCGGTGACCTGCTTCTCGATCGCATCGGCATATTTGGCTCTGACATCGGCGAGCTCCTTGGCGACGCCAGAGCGAAAATCCTGATCGACCTGCAGGATCTTGAGCTCGGTCTCCGAGATCTTGCCCTTGGCCTGCGCGATCGACGCGGTGAGCTGGCCGCGCTCGCCGAGCAGCCGCGCGGAATCGCGCTGCAGCGTGGAGAGCCGCGACAGCGAGACCAGGCGTTGCTCCCAGAGCTGCTGCACGCCGGTCAATTCGTTGGCGATCAAATCGGCTTCCTGCTTCTTGGCGCTCAACTGATCCTGCATGCCGCCGATTTGCTCCTTGAGCTGCGCGATCTGCTCGTGCAACTGTTGCTTCTGCCCGTCATTGGCGTCCTTGCGCAGCTGGAAGAAGCGGCGCTCGCCCGAGACGACGGCCTGCGCCGCCGGATCGCTGAGCGAGGCCACGCTGTCGGGAAACGCGATCTCGGCGTCGCCGTCACGCTCGGCCTGCAGCCGCGCGCGGCGCGCCTCGAGCTCCCACAGGCTCTTGGTCACGGCGGTGAGGTTGGCCTGCGCCACCGTCTCGTCCATCAGGATCAACAGATCGTCCTTGGCGACGCGGGCGCCGTCCTCGACCAAGAGCTTCTTGGCGACACCGCCGGAGGGGTGCTGCACCTTCTTGACGCTGGATTCGACCACCAGCGATCCCTGCGAGATGATCGCGCCCGACATCTTGGTGGCCGCACCCATGATGCCGATGCTGGCGACGAGGAACGCCGCGGCCATCGCGACCGCCAGGATATGATGATGGACCGATTGCCGGGCGCTAGGCATTTTGCCGGGGCTCCACGTCCTTCTTCCGCTTGCGGCGCGCCGGGGCTGGTGCCGGCTCCGCCGCTGTGGCCGGTGTCGGCTGCGGCGCCTTCGGCACCAACAAGGGCAGCACCGCCGCCGTGGTGCCGAACGCCTGCATGCGTCCTTCGTTCAGCACCAGCATGTGGTCGACCGCCTGCAGCACCGCCGGCCGGTGTGCGATCACGACCACGATGCCGCCGCGGGCGCGGACCCGGGCGATGGCGTGGATCAGGGCGCGCTCGCCTTCGGAATCCAGATTCGAGTTCGGCTCGTCGAGCACCACCAGGAACGGATCGCCATAGAGCGCGCGGGCCAGCGCAATGCGCTGCCGCTGGCCGCCCGACAGCATCAGGCCGCCGTCGCCGACCTCGGTCTCGTAGCCGTCGGGCAGCCGGAGGATCAACTCGTGCACGCCGGCCTCGCGCGCGGCGGCGAGCAATTTGATGGCGTCCGGGCTAGCTGCGAAGCGAGAGATGTTCTCGGCCACGGTACCGCGGAACAATGCGACGTCCTGCGGCAGGTAGCCGATCGACGGGCCCAACGCGCGCGGATCCCGTTGCGCCAGCGTCGCGCCGTCGATCCGGATCACGCCGCGCACCGGCGCGCCGATGCCGACCAGCGCGCGCGCCAAGGTCGATTTGCCGGAGCCGCTGGGGCCGACCACCGCGACCGCGTTGCCGGCGCGCAGCGCAAAGCTGACCTCGTGCAGCACCACGGCGTCGGTGGCCGGTGCGGTCAGGCTGATCGAGGTGACGCGAACCTCGTTCTTTGGCGCCGGCAGTGGCGTGAACGCCGACCGCGACGGCACCGCCGTCAGGGCTTCGGCAAGCCGGCCGACGCTGGCGCGGACCGCGATGAAGCTGCGCCAATTGGCGATCGCAAGCTCGATCGGCGCCAGCGCGCGGATCGAGAGAATGGTCGCGGCCAGCATCACCCCGGCGGTCGCCTGCTGGTTGATCACGAGCCAGGCGCCGAGCGCCAGCACGCCGGATTGCAGGATCATGCGCAGGAAGCGCGAGGCGCTGCCGAACGTGCCGGTCAAATCGGAGGTCACGCGCTGCGCGTTCAGATACGCCTGTGTGCGCTCCGACCACAATTCGCCCATCCGCTGCTGCATGCCGAGCGCATGCACGACCGGCGCGTGATGGAACGCGGTCTCCGCCATCTGCCGCCGCGACGAGGCGAGTGCGACCAGCGAGCGGGTCGGTGCGCGCGTGAACAACTCGGCGGCGACCGTGATCAGCGCCAGCGCGACGGCGCCGCCGGCCACCGCCAAGCCCATCAGCGGATGAAACAGCGTGCAGACGATGATGTAGAGCGGGGTCCATGGCAGGTCGAAGATCGCGACCAGGCCGCTGCCGGCGATGAAGCCCCTGACGGTGTCGAGATCGCGCATGATCTGCAGGCCGTCGCCGTTCGGCCGGCTCAGCGCGGCATGCTGCACGCTGTCGAACACCGCGCCGCGAATGGTCTCGTCGAAGATCTCGGCAATGCGCGCCAACAGCCGGCTGCGCAGCACGTCGACGCCGGCCTGCACGACGAGCAGCACCAAGGCGATCACGAGCAGGCCGACCAGGGTTGCGATGCTGCGGCTCGGCAGCACGCGGTCGTAGGTCTGCAGCATGAAGACCGGGCCGACCAGCATCAGCAGATTGACGAGGCCGCTCGCCATCGCGACGGCGACCAGTGCGCCGCGCACGGCCGTCACCGCGTCCCGGAGTTCAACCGGCAGTGAGGAGAAACGTTTGCCCTGACCGATCATCGCGCCCCGCGGATGTTCAAGCCTGTGATGCCCAATGGACATAGAGAGGGATGTGCGGAAGCGCGGCGATCCCGCGCTTCCGCCGATTGGCGGCAGTTTCAGAGAATGTGTGTGCCGTGCGTATCAAGGATGCCGTGACCATGTGTGAGCGGCGAGAGCAGATCATGCGCGACCGCGCCGAGATCGACCGGCGCTGCGACCGGTGCGCTTGCGGCGTGTCCGGAGGCGCTGCTGTCGCCGAGGAGACTGAGGTTCAGGCTGCCGAGCAGATTGCCGGCCAGTCCATCCGCGCCGACACCGCCGAGATTTGGGATGTTGAGGCCGTGCGTGCCGGTGAGGGCACCGAGATCGAGCAGGCCGTTATCGAGAAGCCCATGGCTGAGCTGGTTGACCAGTCCGGTGACCGGGCTCAGCAGACCGCTGACGTCGGAGACAATTGTGTTCGCCAGCCCCGAGACGGCATGAACCACGCCGGTGATATCGGCGCCGAGATGCGCGATCGTCTCGCCGAGATTGCCGGCAAGGAGCTGTCCGGGCACATCAAGAACGTCGGCGACCAGATTGGCATGGCCGCTGCCGGTCCCGAGCGTGGTGATGCTGCCGAGGTCGATCGCCTGCCCGAGATTGGTGACGCCATGAAGCATGTCGGGCAGGGCGGTTGCCTGGGACAGGACATCGGCTGAGGAATGGACTGCGCTTTGAACCGCGGTCGTGGCGGTGTCGAGCGCCGGTTGCAGCGTTCCGCCCGATGCTGCGAGCGCCGTCGAATCCGATTCGACTGGCAATGCCGCGTTCAACACACTGCCGATCACCGGCAGGTCGCTCGTGTTCAGCAAGCTCCCGACCAGCGGCAGATCGGAACCGGTCACCGCAGCGGTGCCGTCGCCGAGGAGGGATGTCGTGCTCTCCAGCGCATTCGTCGCTGGCAACAAGTCGACCAGGCCGTGGGCCGGCTGGGCGACGGTCGTATCGGCCAAACTGTCGTCAGGCAAAACCGATGTCACCGAGATTGGCAGGTCGGTCAGTCCGCCGGTGGGATTTGCCAGCAGCGCCGTCGAGCCCGCCAGGACCTCGACCATCCGGTCGGCGGCGTTGCTGGATAGCGAGCTACTCATAGGCGCATCTCCCGCTGGGTGAGGCAGCAATCCGGCTACGCACGATCGGGGGAATAGTTGCCGAAACCCGGGCGCGGTGTTCGCGGCATGGCGAAAGCAGGCTTAGCCGGACGATGACAAACTGCCGAAAATTGTAAGCGGCCTCGCCCGCGGCCGGCCGTGCAAGCAAAAGGGCCGGATCTCGATCCGGCCCTTGCGTCTCGTCAAACAGGTTCGAAAGCTCAGGCCGCCTTCAGCAGGCCTTCCTTCTTCAGCGCTTCCTGCACCTTCGGGCGCGCCGCGACGCGGGCCTTGTAGGCCGTCACGTTCGGCAGGCCCGAGAAGTCAAAGCCGAGCCGGTCCTGCGCCCACATGATCATGGTGAAGAGGTAGCCGTCGGCGACCGTGAACTGGTTGCCCATCAGGTATTCACGTCCGGCAAGCTGGCTCTCGACATATTTGAACTTGCCCATGGCGCGGTCCTTGAAGAAGGCCTTGGCGTCGTCTGACAGCACGGGCGAGAACATCGGGCCGAGATTCTTGTGCAGCTCGGTCGTGATGTAGTTCAGCCATTCGAGCAGCTTGTAGCGCTCGTTGGAGTCCCTCGCGGGCGCCAGCTTCTTGTCGGCGGCCTTGTCGGCGATCATCTGGATGATGATCGGGCCTTCGGTGACCATCTCGCCGGAATCCAGCGCCAGCGCCGGCACCTGGCCCTTGGGGTTCACTTGCAGGAAATCGTCGCCGTTTTCGAGCTTCTTGGCGCGCAGATCGACCTTGACCAGGTCATAGGGCAGGCCGGCTTCCAGCAGGGCGATGTGGGGGGAGAGGGAGCAGGCACCGGGGGAGTAATAAAGCTTCATGGGGGGTATTCCTTCCCTTGTTCTTGGCGTCCGGAGAGGGATTGCCTACATGCACCTGCATGAAATAGTCAAGATTGATGCAGATGCATTCAGTGCGGTACAGTCGGTGCCGGGACCTTATGGACTAGACGATGAAACGCAAGCTATCGAGCGAGGCGACGGCCGCCTGGATCCGCCTGATGCGGGTGCCGAGCCGGGTGCTGGACTGCGTCGAGCAGGATCTGAAGAAGGCCGGCTTTCCGCCGCTCGCCTGGTATGACGCCTTGCTCGAACTGTCGCGCGCGCCGTCCGGCGAGCTGCGCCCGGTCGAGCTCGAGCGGCAGATGCTGATCCCGCAATATTCGACCTCGCGGCTGATCGACAAGCTGGTCGACGAGGGGCTTGCCGCCCGGCGCGAATGCAAGATCGACAAGCGCGGCCAGTTCGTCGAGATCACCGAGGCCGGACGCGAGCTGCAGAAGAAGATGTGGAGCGCCTATTCGGCCGCGATCGACAAGCATGTCGGCTCGAAATTGTCCGACGCCGACGCCCAGCGGCTGTGCGGTCTGCTCGACCGTCTCGGCTGTTCCTGCGGCGACGCCAAAAGCGACGCCAAGGGCGACACCAAGACCGACGCAAAGAGCGATACCAAGGCCGCGCCCGCACGAGACGGCGTGCCCGCCCGATGATATTCCTGATCCCATCATCCGTGGCCGTTGCGGCCCGCGGATGTCCCTGCCACCGCGCGCCTTCGATCGAAGCGCCCTTGAGTTGGATTTTCTATGGCGCGTGACCAGATCGACATGACGCCGCTGCAGTCGCGCGACGAACTCGTGGCGTGGATTGAAGCCGGCGTGAAGCCCGAGTCCGAATTCCGGATCGGCACCGAGCACGAGAAGACCCCGTTCACGCTCGAGGGCCGTCACCCCGTGCCCTATGAGGGCGCGAAGGGCATCGGTGCGCTGCTCGAAGGCATGAAGCTTCTGCTCGGCTGGGAGCCGATCATGGAGCGCGGCAACATCATCGGGCTCTATGACGTCACCGGCGGCGGCGCGATCTCGCTCGAGCCGGGCGGGCAGTTCGAATTGTCGGGCGCGCCGGTCGAGACCGTGCACCAGACGCAGTCGGAGCTGATGGCGCATCTGGCACAGGTGCGGGAGATCGCAACCCCGCTCGGCATCGGCTTCCTCGGCCTCGGCATGACGCCGTCCTGGTCGCGCGCGCAGATCCCCGTGATGCCGAAGGGGCGCTACAAGATCATGCGCAACTACATGCCGAAGGTCGGCAAATACGGCCTCGACATGATGTTTCGGACCTGCACCGTGCAGACCAATCTCGACTTCTCCTCCGAAGCCGACATGGTGAAGAAGCTGCGGGTGTCGCTGGCCTTGCAGCCGATCGCGACCGCATTGTTCGCCAACTCGCCGTTCACCGAGGGCAAGCCGAACGGCTTCCTGTCGTTCCGCTCCGAGATCTGGCGCGACACCGACAATGCGCGCTCGGGCATGATCCCGTTCGCGTTCGAGGACGGCATGGGCTTCGAGCGCTATGTCGACTACGCGCTCGACGTGCCGATGTATTTCGTCAAGCGCGGCGAGGAATATATCGACGTCTCTGGCTCGTCGTTCCGCGATTTCTTCGCCGGCAACAACAAGATCCTCCCCGGCGAGCGCCCGACCTTGTCGGACTGGGCCAATCACCTCTCGACGATCTTCCCCGAGGTGCGGCTGAAGCGTTACCTCGAAATGCGCGGCGCCGATGGCGTGCCGTGGGGCCGGCTGACGGCGCTGCCAGCGTTCTGGGTCGGGCTGCTCTACGACAATGACAGCCTCGATGGCGCCTGGGATATCGTCCGGCACTGGACCGCGCCGGAGCGGCAGGCGTTGCGCGATGACGTGCCGCGTTTCGGCTTCAAGGCGCGGATCAAGGATCGCTATCTGTTCGAGATCGCCAAGGAGTGCCTGGTGCTGTCGCATGCCGGATTGCGGCGGCGCGGCCGGATCGACCATCTCGGCCGCGACGAGAGCCGCTTCCTCGAACCGCTCGAGCGCATCATCGAGACCGGCCGTTCGCCGGCGGAGGAGATGCTGGAGAAGTTCAACGGGCCCTGGAACGGTTCGGTGGAACCGGCCTATCAGGAGTACGCCTTCTAATCCCGGCCTGGGCCCCGAACGCGTGCGGACGGCGGTGTTGTCGCACCTGCCGTTGTCTTGCCGTTCATCAGCCGTACAGGTTCATGGCGTTCAAATGACGCCCCGCGGGAAGCGCGGGGCTGTGCGAATTTGAAAGCAATCTCATGGGGATAGGCCGCCTCTTTAGGGCGTGTGTGGTGATGTTCGCGGTCTTGTCGGCCGTTGTCGTCACGCGCCCGGCATTGGCGCAAACCAATTTCGACCGTCCCGGCGGCGACTATCTGAACGCGCCGGTGACGTCGGGCGACCCCGCCGATTGCGCGCTGACCTGCGAGCGCGACCGCCGCTGCCGTGCCTGGAGCTTCAGCTATCCGAGCGACGCCAACAACGGCGCGGTGTGCTGGCTGAAGAACACCGTGCCGCCGCGGGTGCAGGACGTCTGCTGCGTCTCTGGTGTGCGCGGCGCGGGCGTGGTCGAACCGCGCAACGGCGCCATCGAAACCTCGATCGATCGCCTCGGCGGCGACTACAAGAATTTCGAATTGAAGAGCAGCGACGGCGACGAGGCCTGCCAGGCCGCCTGCACCGCCGACAACAAGTGCCGCGCCTGGACCTATGCCCGGCCCGGCTATGCCGGCCGCGACGCGCATTGCTTCCTGAAGAAAGAGATCAAGCCGCCGCGGCGGAAGGCCGGGTTCACCTCGGGCGTGGTGCGGTAGGGCCGCCGCACAGATCTGTAGGGCCGCACACACATCTGTCGTCCCTGCGAAAGCAGGGACCCATACTCCGCGGCGGGCGTCGCGAACGGGATTCGTCATTCCAGCATCGCGCAATAACCAGCATCGGTGGTTATGGGTCCCTGCGTTCGCAGGGACGACAGGCTACTCCGCCGGCAGCACCGTGATCTCCGGCCACAGCGCCTGCCAGCGCGCTGCCTTCTTCGTGTAATTCGCCGCGGAAAAATTCGCGGTCCGGTTCGGCCGTACGATCATGCCGGCGACATCGTCAAAGCCGCTTGGCGCATACACATCGTAGCCGCCAGCGCTGCGGCGGATGCCGACCTGCACGTTCGCGCTGAGGAAGCGATCGATGCCGTCGGTCGAACATGACAGCGCACGGTAGGGCACGCCGTGCTTGCCGGGATACCAGAGATGGACGCGGGCCTGGTTGCGGACCTCGATCGCGACGCCGAGATGGCCGAGCCGCGCGGTGAGCTCGCGAATCACCGCGTCCTCCGCCTCCCACGACGTATCCGGATCGAAATAGAAGACGTCGTAGTCGTTGATGCCGTGATCGAGCGCCCGGTTCGTCAGCACGTTCCACACGCTCTGCACCAGGCAGCCGGCCACCAGCCAGGCGTCGGGCAAGCCGAGGCGGTCAAGCTCGTCTGTGATCGCTGGATTGACCGGGTTGCGCAGTGCCGCGGTGAGGAATTGGTCGGACGTCATCAAGATGCCGTGGGATGGGTGGAGCGAAGCGATACCCATCATTTTGATTGTGCATGAGCCACAACGCGATGGGTATCGCTGCGCTCCACCCATCCTACGGACTACTGCCCGTCATACTCCCTGACCGCCTTCTTCGAGGCCAGCGTGCGCCAGTGCCGGCGCAGCAGCGGCTCGACGGTTGCGCGCTTGGTCTTCGACAGGCGGATCAGCACGGTCGGATAATCCCGGTAGTGATCGGTGAAGTAGAAGACCTTCGGCTGGCTCTCGACCAGCATGTCGCGCTCGTCCGGTGGCACGCCCGGCATCACCAGGCTATCGCCGTCCTCCTTGAGCCGCACCAGCATCTTCTTGCGCACCTTCAGCGCCGGTGTGCCGTAGGACGAACCGTCCTCGACCTCCGGCCACGCCAGCACGATGTGCCTGATGTCGTCGTAGGTCACGGCATATGCTCGGCAAAACCGTAGCCCGGATGAAGCGAAGCGAAATCCGGGATCAGTTGCCCATGTGAGATGCCCCGGATTGCGCTGCGCTCCATCCGGGCTACGGGTCCAGCTATTGCACCGAGGTGAAGAAGCGCGCGAGGCGGAAGCCGGACAGCCAGGTCCAGACCGGCTGGCTGCGGATGCCCATGTCCCAGGAGCCGACCACCGCGTCGGCGCGGCCGATCAGATTGTCGATCGGCAGCAGGCCGACGCCGCCGTCGCGCACCGGCACGCGGCTGTCGGCGGAATTGTCCCTGTTATCGCCGAGCACGAACAGCTGGCCCGCCGGCACGGTGACCTCGGGCGTGTTGTCGAGCCTTCCATTGTCGCGGATCTTGAAGATCGCATGGCTGACGCCGTTCGGCAGCGTCTCGATATAGCGATTGGCGTCCTCGCCGCCGCCGCGATCGTCCTCGGCAAAGCCGGTGCCGTCGGGCTTCAGCGCCGCCGGATGATCGTTGATGAAGAGCTGACCCTGCCGCATCTGGATGCGGTCGCCGGGCAGCCCGACCACGCGCTTGACCCAGGCCTGCGAGCGGTCGCCCGGCCAGCGGAACACGACGACGTCGCCGCGCTTCGGCGTCTCGCCGAACACCCGGCCGGTTTCCGGCAGCGTGATCTGGATCGGCAGCGACGCCGCGCCGTAGCCATAGGGAAATTTCGAGGCGACCAGCGCGTCGCCGATCAGGAGCGTCGGCTCCATCGAGCCCGACGGCACGTAGAACGGCTCGGCGATCGCGCCCTTGGCGAGGAACACGACGGCCACGATCGCGGCCAATTGCACGGCCTGTCCGCGCCAGCTGGTCGTCTTCGCCGCCACGACTTCGTTTCCGCTGCTCACTAGCCCGTTCCTCCGACCGTAATCCGTTCCATCCTGAGCGTCGGTTGGCCGACGCCGACCGGCACGCCCTGGCCGTTCTTGCCGCAAGTGCCGATCCCCGTATCCAGCGCAAGATCGTTGCCGATCATGGTGATCCTGTGGAGATCGGTCGGTCCATTGCCGATCAACATCGCGCCCTTCAGCGGCGCGCCGAGCTTGCCGTTCTCGATCTTGTAGGCCTCGGTGCACTGGAACACGTATTTGCCCGAGGTGATGTCGACCTGGCCGCCGCCGAAATTGGCGGCATACATGCCGTTCTTCACCGAGGCGATGATCTCGGCCGGATCGCGCTCGCCGGAGAGCATGTAGGTGTTGGTCATGCGTGGCATCGGCACATGGGCATAGCTCTGCCGCCGTCCGTTGCCGGTCGGCTTCATGCCCATCAGCCGGGCGTTCTGGCGGTCCTGCATGTAGCCGACCAGGATGCCGTCCTCGATCAGCACGGTACGGTTGGTCGGCGTGCCCTCGTCGTCGATCGAGAGCGAGCCGCGGCGCGAGGCCATGGTGCCGTCGTCGACCACGGTGACGCCCTTGGCCGCGACCTGCTGGCCCATCAGGCCGGCGAATGCGGAGGTCTGCTTGCGGTTGAAGTCGCCCTCGAGCCCATGGCCGACGGCTTCGTGCAGCATTACGCCGGGCCAGCCGGCCCCGAGCACCACGTCCATCTCACCAGCGGGCGCCGGCACCGATTCGAGATTGACCAGCGCCTCGCGCAGCGCACCGTCGGCGGCGTCGCGCCAGGCCTTGGTCTCGATGAAGCGGGCATAGCCCTCGCGGCCGCCATAGCCCTTGCTGCCGCTCTCCTGCCGGTCGCCTTGACCTGCGACCACGGAAATATTGACCCGCACCAGTGGGCGGATGTCGCGATAGCTCTCGCCGTCGGGCCGCAGGATCTCCACCACCTGCCAGGTCGCGGTGAGGCTGGCCGAGACCTGCCGCACCCGTGGGTCCTTGTCCCTGACATAAGCGTCGATCTCGCCGAGCAATTTTACCTTGGCTTCGAACGCGGGTCCGTCCAGCGGATTCTCGTCGCCATAGAGCCTGACATTGGTGTGGGCGGGCGCCGCGGCGAACGTGCCGGCATAGCCGCCGCGCACCGCAGCGACCGCGTCGGCCGCGCGGATCAGCGCCGGGATCGAAACGTCGGAGGAATGTGCATAGCCGACCGCGTCGTCCTTGACGGCGCGCAGGCCGAAGCCCTGCGAGGTGTCATAGGTCGCCTGCTTGAGTCGGCCGTTGTCGAACACCAAAGCTTCGGTCTGCCCGAACTCCAGGAACAGCTCGCCGTCGTCGGCGCCTTCAAGGCCGCGCGACACCTCGCGGCGGACGGCATCGCGGTCCAGATTGGCGCGGTCGAGCAGGGAGGTCGTGGCGGGATTGGTCATGGTCACTCCGACGCAGTGCGATGTCTTGCCGATCTCTTGGCGATTCCTGGGCGATTCCTCGTCATCCTTGCCTGAAGCGCAGCTGATTGCCAGTGCGGAACCCGGAAGCAGGGATTCCACCGATTGAAGCAGAGACGAGCGGAAAACTCATCTTACAACCCGGAAACCTGTGCCGGCCCGGTTCCAGGCCCGGACGACGATTGCCAAACATAGTGTTTGGGGCGGCAAACCGGGAGTACCTGCGACAGTGACATCAGTCACGGCAGCCCCTCGGGATACTCACCTTGTCGTCATCACCGCGAGTGCCGCCCGGCCTTCCCGGGCTGGTCCTCCGGCTTGCCTTGATCGTTCGACGGCGCCGGCTGCGCGGCGCTTCCCGTCGAGGTCGGGAAGCCGTGCTCCTGGGCCCAGCGGTAGAGCTCGTCGAACACCGGCTTGAGCGCCTTGGCCGATGGCGTCATCTCATACTCAACCCGCGGCGGCACCTCGGGATAGACCGTGCGCTTGACCAAGCCATTGGCCTCGAGATCGCGCAGCTGGGTGGTCAGCATGTGCTGGGTCACGCCGGGGATCGACTGCCGCAATTCGCCGAACCGCCGTTTGCGCTCGACCAATTGCCATAGGATGTCGCCCTTCCATTTCCCGGCCAGCACCGACAGCGCGCGATGAAATTGCGCCGACAGATCGCCATTACACGGCTCGGACGCCGCCGCCGGAGGCTCGGCAGGCTCAATAGTCTGCTTTTTCATACTACCTCACAAAAATGATCCTACTTGTTCTTTTCATCTTACTCCCGAATTTAGTCCATCGAAAGCCGCGGGCCTGCCGCCGATCGGTCAGGTGGCCATGCGGCCGATTCGAACAATTGGGGAGTTATCAAATGTCAGTTGCCGTTGCCGCCGCGCCGTCGCGCTGGAAATCCGTCAGCCTCTGGGTCGTCAGGGGATTGCTCGCTTTGGCCTTTGCCGCCGCGGGCGCCGCCAAGTTCTATGGCGTGCCGATGCTGGTTGAGGAATTCGAGCATATCGGGCTCGGCCAGTGGTTCCGCTATTTCACCGGATCGCTGGAGCTCATCGGCGCCATCCTGATCCTGCTGCCGCCGGTCGCAGCGTTCGGCGGCGTGCTGCTGAGCTGCATCATGGTCGGCGCGACCATCAGCCATCTGTTCGTGATCGGCGGCTCGCCGGTCCCGGCGCTCGTGCTGCTGACGCTGAGTGCGATCGTCGCCTACGCCAAGCGCAGCCAGTTCGCGCTGCTCGCGACCGCGCCGTGAGGTCGCAGCGATGCGCCCCTCTCGCCGCATCCTGACGCTCGCTGTGGGGCTAGTGCTCGCATTTGCGGTGCCGTTCGCCGTGACCTTGCTGCTCACCGGCTCGGTTGCGGCGGTCTCCAAACCGGAGCCCAAAAACCTCGGCTCAAAGCAGCCCGAGCCGCGCGTGCATCATGTGGTGCTGCCGATCAACAGCGACGACCCGACCACGATGCGGGCGCTGATCTCGACCGCGCTCAACCTCCCGAAATATTATCGGGAGCGCAACGAGCCGTTCGAGATCGAGGTCGTCGCCTACAATGCCGGCGTCCACATGCTGCGCGCCGACACCTCGCCGGTGAAGGACCTGTTGCGGGTGGTGCGCGGGCTCACGCCCGACATCCGCTTCGTGGTCTGCGAGGCGACCAAGCTCGGCATGGAGCGCGCCGAGGGCCATCCGCTGGTCCTGCTCGACAATGTCGACCTGGTGCCGAACGGGCCCGGGCGCATCATCGAATTGCAGGAAGCCGGCTGGTCCTACATCCGGTCGTGAGCGATGCAGCCATCAAGCCAAGCGGAGAACTGATCATGACCATTGTTCGCGCGCCGACACGCCGCGCCGTCGTCGCCGGCATGATCGGCGCGGGCGCTGCGCTCGCGATGCCGGCGCGGGCCGCGTCGGGACCGCCGCAATTCGGCACCATCCGGCATCAGTTCACGCTGGTTCAAGGCGCTTATCCAGTCCCGCCGGTGGCGATCCCGGCGCTTGCCGGCGGCGCGATCGATCTCGCCGCGTTCAAAGGCAAGCAGCTGGTGCTGGTGAACTTCTGGGCCACCTGGTGCGCGGCGTGCCGGACCGAGCTGCCGATGCTGGACCGGCTCGCCGCCAGCGGCCGCAGCGACCTCGCGGTCATCGCCGTCAGCACCGACCGCAACCGTGCGCTGGTGGCGCCCTACGTCAAGCAGCTCAAGCTGCGTCACCTGACGATCGGCTTCGATCCCGGTGGTCTCGTGTCGCGCGTCGACGCTGGCGAGGTCGAGACGCCGTTCGCGCTGTACGGCATGCCGATCTCGTTCCTGATCGGCGCGAGCGGAAAGGTCGAGGGCTACCTGACGGGTGAGGCGGACTGGTTGTCCGCCGACGCGAGCGCGTTGTTCGACTATTATGCGCGCGGCGGGCGGTGAGCGAGATTGGCTTGGCGTCGATCAGCGCAACTTGTGTAGCCCGGATGGAGCGCAGCGCAATCCGGGACTGGCATCAACCGCCGGAGAAATTTTTCCCGGATTTCGCTTCGCTTCATCCGGGCTACGCCTTCCGGGATGCTCGTTGGGCCTAGGGCAATTTGTCATACCCCTCCGCCAGGCCGTTCAGGCTGAGCGGAAAGCCGATGCCCTCTTCCGGGGTCTCGAAGATGATGAAGGTCGCGGTCTTGGCGTTCTTGAGCTGGCCGAGCAGCTTGTCGTCCATCACGACCTCGGCGACGCAGCCATTGGGCAGGCATCTGACAAAGCCGGCGCGGCCGACGTCCTGATTGTCGAGTTTAAGGCCGAGGCCGGAGGGCAGCAGCACGCCGAGCGGGGCGACCACGCGCATCAGGCGGCTCTTCTGGTCGGCGGTCTTTAGCACGATCACGGTCAGGCCGGCATTGGAGCGGTCTTCGGCTACCACGCTCTGGATCAGTGCGCATTGCTCGGCCTGGGCGCCGGGCGGGGTGTCGCAGCGGATTTGCCAGTCGCCATGGACCGAGCGCACCGCGCCCTGCGCGTCTGCCGCCTGGGTCAGGCCGAGCGAAAATGCCGCCGCCAAGAGGGTGCCGAGCCAGCGCGGCAGCGCCCGTCCTGCCTGAATGTTCGAAGCGCCCATCCGGGTCGATCCTCTAGAATGTTGGGTCCGGCCGTTCCGGCCGCCGGTAGCACGCAACAGCCGACTGATACCGCAATGACGGCGCCTTGAAGGCGATCTTAAAGCCATTCCAGCACCGGATTGGGGCAGCCCGCAGCGAATCAGGTTCCTGTGGGCTATCCCGTCTGTGGGTACATCCGGTAATCCCCCTGTCAACTGCATGCGGTGTTGTTTCGGCGACTTTCGCTTGATTTTGCGGGAAAAATCGCAAGCGGCAGCTTCATCGCAGGCGCATGGCTTTCGGCCCTACTACTGCATTGCGAGCGCCTGAGAATTATGGTTTGAGAGGCTGGATTTCGACGCGTTCTAGCGATCTGGCTCCCGTACCCACCTTGACTCAGAGACGGGTATGTCCGGAAGGCCGTTTGTCAGGGCGGATCGTGCTGCATTTTCGGCCACATGCCGAAGGTGCTTTGGGGAATAATGCAAGGGAGCGCGAGCGGCATGAAGATGTCGATTGGCCGGTTGGGCAGGCAATTGCTGGGGTTGGCGGTAGCGGGTGTGGCGTCTGTCGCCGCGGGATCGGCCTTCGCCGAAATGGGGCAGCCGGCGCCGTGGGAGCACACGCTGCAGGAAGCCGCGACCCCGGTGATGGAAAACATCATCTGGTTTCACAATTTCCTGCTGGTGCTGATCACCGTCATCACCCTGTTCGTGCTGGCGCTGCTGGTCATCGTGGTGGTGAAGTTCAACGCCCGCGCCAACCCGGTCCCCTCCAAGACCACCCACAACACCCTGATCGAAGTGGCCTGGACGCTGATCCCGGTTCTGATCCTGGTCGGCATCGCGGTGCCGTCGTTCCGCCTGCTGTTCCTTGAGCTCGACGTGCCGAAGCCGGACCTCACCGTGAAGGTCACCGGCAAGCAGTGGTACTGGTCCTACGCCTACCCGGATAACGGCAAGTTCGAGTTCGACTCGCTGCTCGACAAGGACAAGCAGCCCCGTCTGCTCGGCGTCGACAACGAGATGGTGGTCCCGGTCAACAAGGTGGTCCGGATCCAGACCACCGGCGCCGACGTGATCCACTCCTTCGCGGTGCCGGCCTTCGGCGTGAAGATCGATTCGGTCCCCGGCCGTCTCAACGAGAGCTGGTTCAAGGCCACCAAGACCGGCGTGTTCTACGGCCAGTGCTCGGAACTGTGCGGCAAGGACCACGCCTTCATGCCGATCGCGGTCCGGGTCGTCAGCGACCAGGAATTCGCGACCTGGGTTGAAGGGGCGAAGAAGAAGTTTGCGACCAACCCGGCGAATTCCTACGCCTCGGCTGGTCAGGCGGCGCAGTAAGCCTCACGGCTTACGGCGCGAACGGAATAAGGGCGACGGGACCGCAAGGTCCAAGAGGGACTGCAAGGCAGGATTTTGAACATGGCGACAGGCGCAGCGACACACGACGATCACGCCCATGATGATCACGCCCACCATCCGACCGGATGGCGGCGTTATCTCTACTCCACGAACCACAAGGACATCGGTACGATGTACCTGGTCTTTGCGGTGATCGCGGGCATCATCGGCGCTGCGATGTCGATCGCGATCCGTGCCGAGTTGATGTACCCGGGCGTCCAGATATTCCACGAAACGCACACCTATAACGTGTTCGTGACCTCGCACGGTCTGATCATGATCTTCTTCATGGTCATGCCGGCGATGATCGGCGGGTTCGGCAACTGGATGGTGCCGCTGATGATCGGCGCGCCCGACATGGCGTTCCCGCGCATGAACAACATCTCGTTCTGGCTGCTGCCGGCCTCGTTCGCGCTGCTGCTGCTGTCGACCTTCGTCGAAGGTGAGCCGGGCGCCAACGGCGTCGGTGCCGGCTGGACCATGTACGCGCCGCTGTCGACCTCGGGCCATCCGGGTCCGGCCGTCGACTTCGCGATCCTGTCGCTGCATCTCGCCGGTGCATCGTCGATCCTCGGCGCCATCAACTTCATCACCACGATCTTCAACATGCGCGCGCCGGGCATGACCCTGCACAAGATGCCGCTGTTCGTGTGGTCGATCCTGGTGACCGTGTTCCTGCTGCTGTTGTCGCTGCCGGTGCTCGCCGGTGCGATCACCATGCTGCTGACCGACCGCAATTTCGGCACTGCCTTCTTTGCGGCTGACGGCGGCGGCGACCCCGTGCTGTTCCAGCATCTGTTCTGGTTCTTCGGCCACCCCGAAGTGTACATCCTGATCCTGCCCGCCTTCGGCATGGTCAGCCAGATCGTCTCCACCTTCTCGCGCAAGCCCGTGTTCGGCTATCTCGGCATGGCCTACGCCATGGTCGCGATCGGCGGCATCGGCTTCGTGGTGTGGGCGCACCACATGTACACCGTCGGCATGTCGTCGGCGACGCAGGCCTATTTCGTCGCCGCCACGATGGTGATCGCGGTGCCGACCGGCGTGAAGATCTTCTCCTGGATCGCCACGATGTGGGGCGGCTCGATCGAGTTCAAGGCGCCGATGATCTGGGCTGTCGGCTTCATCTTCCTGTTCACCGTCGGCGGCGTCACCGGCGTGGTGCTGGCCAATGCCGGCGTCGACCGCGTGCTGCAGGACACCTACTACGTGGTGGCGCACTTCCACTACGTGCTGTCGCTCGGCGCCGTGTTCGGCATCTTCGCCGGCTGGTACTACTGGTTCCCGAAGATGTTCGGCTACATGTACTCGGAGCGGATCGCCAAGGCGCACTTCTGGTTCACCTTCGTCGGCGTCAACCTGGTGTTCTTCCCGCAGCATTTCCTCGGCCTGTCGGGCATGCCGCGCCGCTATGTCGACTATCCGGATGCGTTCGCCGGCTGGAACCTGATCTCCTCCTGGGGCTCCTACATCTCCGGCTTCGGCGTGCTGATCTTCATCTACGGTGTGATCGATGCCTTCGTCCGCAAGGAGCAGGCCGCGAACAACCCCTGGGGTGCGGGTGCGACCACGCTGGAGTGGACGCTGACCTCGCCGCCGCCGTTCCACCAGTTCGAAGTGCTGCCCCGCGTGCAGTAAGTCCAAGACAACGCGGCGCACCTGCGGGTGCGCCGCGCCTTTACTTAAGAGAAGTGAGACCTGATCTTGTCGGTTGTCGATCACAACGCCATCGAGCTGCCCCGGATCTCCGAGGCCGAAGTGGGCGACTACATCGCGCTCCTGAAGCCGCGCGTGATGTCGCTGGTGGTCTTCACCGCGCTGGTCGGGCTGATGATCGCCCCGGTGCATGTGCATCCGGTGCTGGCCTTCACCTCGATCCTCTGCATCGCGGTCGGCGCCGGCGCCTCCGGTGCGCTCAACATGGCCTATGAGGCTGATGTCGACGCGCTGATGACGCGCACCGCCAACCGGCCGATCCCGCGCGGCCGCATCACCCCGGCCGAGGCGTACGCGTTCGGCCTGACGCTCGCCTTCTTCTCGGTGATGACGCTCGGCATCCTGGTCAACTGGGTGGCGGGCGCGCTGCTTGCCTTCACCATCTTCTTCTACGCCGTGATCTACACGATGCTGCTGAAGCGCTGGACCGCGCAGAACATCGTGATCGGCGGCGCCGCCGGTGCGCTGCCGCCGGTGGTGGCGTGGGCCGCCGCGACCGGCTCGCTCTCGGTCGAGCCGATCCTGCTGTTCCTGATCATCTTCTTCTGGACCCCGCCGCACTTCTGGGCGTTGGCGCTGTTCCGCAGCGACGATTACGCGCGCGCCGGCATCCCGATGCTACCGGTGGTCGCCGGACCCGACGCGACCCGGCTGCAGATCCTGCTCTACACCATCGTGCTGGTCGCGGTTGCGCTGGCGCCGTGGCCGCTCGGCTATTTCGACGCGATCTACGGCGTCACCTCGCTGGTGCTCGGTGCCGGCATGCTGTGGCTCGCGATCGAGGTCTATCGCCGCCGTGAGGGTGTTGCGGCCAACCGCGCCACGCGCCGGCTGTTCGCCTTCTCGATCCTTTATCTGTTCGCGCTGTTCGCCGTCCTCCTCGCCGAGGTCGTGGTCCGCGCGATCCTGCCCGTCATCATCGGATAGGGACGCCGGGGGGCGAGATGGGGGCGCACGGGATAGCAATGGACGACAAGAACGAACCAGAAGGCATCGTCCTCACCGAGGCGCAGCTCAGGAGCCGCCGCCAGCGCTCGATCGCGATTGCGCTCGCGCTCGGCGTCATGGTGGTGCTGTTCTTCGCCGTCACCCTCGTCAAGGGGCCGGCCGTGCTGGTGCGGCCGCTGTGAGCGAGATGGCGAACCAGGGACCGCGACAGGGTGAAGGCGCCAAGGTCACGCGCCGCATGCTGACGCGCGACGCGCTGGTCGCCTCGATTTGCGGCTTCGTCGTGGTGCTGATGGTCGGCGCGTCCTACGCGGCCGTGCCGTTCTACAACTGGTTCTGCCGCACCACCGGCTTCAACGGCACCACCCAGGTCGCGACCTCGGTGCCGACGGATGCGCCGCTCGAGCGCACCATTTCGGTCAGCTTCGATTCCAACGTCGCGCCGGGTCTGCCCTGGAAGTTCGAGGCCGAGCAGAACACGATCGACGTCAAGATCGGCCAGGTCGTCACCGTCTATTACACCGTGACCAACCAGTCGGCGCGCACCACGACCGGCCAGGCCGCCTACAACGTCGCGCCGCTGACGGTCGGCGCCTATTTCCAGAAGATCAACTGCTTCTGCTTCACCGAACAGACCATGGCGCCAGGCGAGAAGCGCGAGATGGCCGTGGTGTTCTATGTCGATCCGGCGCTGGCCAAGGACAGCGAGAACGACACGCTGAAGACGATCACTTTGTCCTACACCTTCTTCCCCGTGCGCGACGCCACGCCGAAGCCCGTGGCTGCGGGCGAGGCGGAGCAGCGCAAGGGCGGCTAGAGCATGATCCGGAAAAGTGGGGACCGGTTTTCCGAGAAGATCATGCTGAAGAGATTGGAATTCAAGATTAAGACGTGCCTTGCGGCACGCGAATGGAGAGACGGCAATGGCTGAGGCGCAAGTCAAGCATCACGACTATCATCTCGTCGACCCGAGCCCGTGGCCGGTGGTCGGCTCGATCTCGGCCTTCATCATGGCGTTCGGCGCGATCGGCTGGATGCACCACATGTACTCGGCCGCGCCGATCGTGTTCGGCATAGGCACCATCGGCGTGCTCTACACCATGGCGAGCTGGTGGGGCGATGTGATCAAGGAAGCCCAGTACAAGGGCGACCACACCCGCGTGGTGCAGATCAGCCACCGCTACGGCATGATCCTGTTCATCGCCTCCGAGGTGATGTTCTTCGTCGCCTGGTTCTGGGCCTTCTTCAACTCGGCGCTGTTCCCGGCCGACGCCGTCCACGCCACCCGCGACGCGGTGTTCGGCTGCGGCGCCGGCACGGCGATGGGCGCCTGCTCGGTGCCCGGCACCTGGCCGCCGCACGGCATCGAGACCTTCGATCCCTGGCATCTGCCGCTGCTCAACACCCTGCTGCTGCTGACTTCGGGCACGACAGTCACCTGGGCGCACCATGCGCTGCTGGAGAACGACCGCCAGGGTCTCAAGCAGGGCCTGATCCTCACCGTGATCCTCGGCGCCTGCTTCACCTGCGTGCAGGCCTATGAGTACGCCCATGCGACGTTCTCGTTCGGCGGCAACGTCTATGGCGCGACCTTCTTCATGGCGACCGGGTTCCACGGCTTCCACGTGCTGGTCGGCACCATCTTCCTGCTGGTCTGCCTGATCCGCGCCTATGCCGGCCACTTCACGCCGAAGCAGCACCTCGGCTTCGAGTTCGCCGCCTGGTACTGGCACTTCGTCGACGTGGTCTGGCTGTTCCTGTTCATCTGCATCTACGTCTGGGGCCACGGCGCCGAGTCGATGGCGCACGGCGCACACTAACTTCGCTGACGTGCTAAGAGGGGGCGGCCAGATGGCCGCCCCCTTTTGCTTTTTGAAGAGAACCGATGACCGACACCCCGCCCACCGTGACCGAAAGCGCGATCCGCGGCATCGCCTGCCGCTGCCCGCGCTGCGGCAAGGGCAAGCTCTATTCCGGCTTCCTGACCCTGGCGCCGCGCTGCGAGTCCTGCGGCCTCGACTACGCCTTCATCGATGCCGGCGACGGGCCGGCGATCTTCATCATCATGCTGGCCGGCGCCATTGTGGTCGCGGCCGCGCTGATCGTCGAGGTGAAGTACCAGCCGCCGTTCTGGGTGCACGCCGCGCTGTGGCTGCCGCTGATCGTCATCACCACGATCCTGCCGCTGCGTTCGATGAAGGCGCTGCTGATCGCGCTGCAATTCCACCACAAGGCCGCCGAAGGCCAACTGATCGAGCGCGACCCGAAATGAATGAAAGTGAGACGCGTCGGCCGAGCGCGGCCGGCTTCGGTATTTTCACGCTGATCCTGATCGCGGTGTTCATCGCCCTCGGCGTCTGGCAATTGCAGCGCCGGGTCGAGAAGCACGCGCTGATCGCAGCCCTCGACGCCCGGCTGGCCGCCCCGACCGAGGCGCTGCCGCCGCCATCGGCGTGGCCCACGGTGACCTCCGCGAAGGATGAATTCCGCCGTGTCACCTTGACCGCGACCTACGCGAAGCAGCCCGACGCGATGGTGTTCAGCTCCGGCTCCGCGGTGCGCGACGATGTTTCGGGACCCGGCACCTGGGCGTTCCTGCCGGCGAAACTCGCCAGCGGCGAGACCGTGGTGATCAACGCCGGCTTTGTCCAGAACACGATGCAGGACCGTGCTTTCGAGGATCGCGTCACTGACCGCCTCGTCACCGGCGCGCCGGTCGAGCTCACCGGCTATATCCGCTTTCCCGAGCCGCCGGGCCGGCTGACGCCGAAGGAGGATCCGGCGAAGCGGCTGTGGTTCGTGCGCGATCATCGCGCGATGGCGCAGGCGCTCGGCTGGGGGCAAGATGGCGCCAAGGTCGCGCCGTTCTATATCGATCTCGAGGCGCCCATGCCCGACAGCGGCACGCCAAAGCCCGGGCCGCTCAAGGTGCGTCTCAAGGACGACCACATGCAGTACGCCATCACCTGGTTCTCGCTGGCCGCCGCGGTCACCATCGCCTTCGGCCTGTGGTGGCGCGGCCAGCGCCGCAGGGCAGGCTGAGGCGGTCTGCGCGGCGGGGGGATATCACAAGGCCGCCTCAGGTTCGTGTGGCGCGGCCTTCCGCGCAGCTGTGCGCAGGTTGGCTAACGACCGGCTGATCTTGTCGAGATAGATGTAAACGACCGGCGTCGTGAACAGCGTCATCAGCTGCGAGACGATCAGTCCGCCGACGATGGCAAAGCCGAGCGGCTGACGCAGCTCCGATCCGGTGCCGGTGCCGATCATCAGCGGAACGCCGCCGAGCATCGCACACATCGTCGTCATCAGGATCGGCCGGAAGCGCGCGCGGCAGGCCATGTAGATCGACTGTTCGGCGGGGAGGTGCTGGTGGCGCTCGGCCTGCAGCGCGAAATCGATCAGCATGATGCCGTTCTTCTGCACGATGCCGATCAAGAGGATGATGCCGATCAGCCCGATCACGTCGAGCCCGAAGCCGAAGCCCCACAGCGCGAGCAGCGCGCCGAGCCCGGCGGACGGCAGGGTCGAGAGGATCGTGATCGGATGGATCGTGCTTTCATAGAGCATGCCGAGGATCAGATAGACGGCGACCACCGCGGCCAGGATCAGGATCGGCGTGCTGCCGAGCGCCGCCTGAAACGCCTGCGCATTGCCCTGGAAACTTGTGACGACGGTCGACGGCACGTGCAGGTCGGCGGTCGCCTTCTGCACGGCCGCGACCGCGGTCCCCACCGCCGTGCCCGGCGCCAGGTTGAAGCTTAGCGTCACCGCCGGGAACTGGCTCTGATGATTCACGGAAAGCGGCGCGGTGCCGTAGTCGATGCTCGCGATCTGGCTCAGGGGCACCATCGTCCCTGCGGATGAGCGGACATAGATGCGGTTGAGCGCGTAGGGGCCGAGCTGGAACGAGGGATCGACCTCCAGGATCACGTAGTAGGTGTTGAGCGTCGTGAACAGCTGGGCGACATGACGCTGGCCGAATGAATCATAGAGCGTGTTGTCGACCGCGGCCGGATCGATGCCGAGGCGGGAGGCCGCGTCGCGGTCGATCTGCAGCTTGAGCTGACGCGCGGCGTTGGCCTGGTCGGTCGCGACGTCGGCCAGTTCCGGCAATGTCTTCAGCTTCTGATACAGCTTGCCGGCCCACAGATTGAGCTCGTCCTGGTTCACGTCGGTGAGGGTGAACTGGTACTGCGTCTTGGACAGGCGGCTGGCGAGGTTGATGTCCTGCGTCGCCTGCATGAACACCGACATGCCCTTGATCTTTTGCAAGGCGGTGTCGAGCTGCCGGATCACCTGATCGGCCGATGCGTTGCGTTCGGCGCGCGGCTTCAACAGCACGAACAGGCGGCCATTGTTCTCGGTCACGGTCGGGCCGCCCGGTCCGATATAGCCGGTCGCGTTGGCGACCGAGGGGTTCTTGGAAATGACGTCGATGACGCTGCGTTGCAGCGCCGCCATCTGCGCCGGCGAGATGTCCGCTGCGGCTTCCGTGATGCCGGTGATCATGCCGGTGTCCTGCTGCGGGAAGAAGCCCTTGGGGATGCCCACGAACAGCAGGCCGGTCACCGCGACACTTACCAGCATGATCGACAGGGTCGTGGCCTTGTAGCGCAGCGCCGCGGCCAGCACGGCCTCGTAGGCGGTCTGGATCGCGACGAAGCCGCGTTCCAGCGTGCGCGACACCGCGCCGGCCTCGGCACCCTGGTGCGGCGACAGCAGATAGGCACACATCATCGGTGTCAGTGTCACCGAGACGATCACCGACACGACGATGGAAACGCAGACCGTGACGGCGAACTCCTGGAACATGCGGCCGATTACGCCGCCCATCAGCAGCAGCGGAATGAACACCGCGATCAGCGAGACCGAAATCGAGATGATGGTGAAGCCAATCTCGCCGGCGCCCTTCAAGGCGGCCTGCATTGGAGAGAGGCCTTCCTCGATGTGCCGCGAGATGTTCTCGATCATCACGATGGCATCGTCGACGACGAAGCCGACCGCGATCGACAGGCCCATCAGCGACAGATTGTCGAGGCTGTAGTTGAGCAGATACATCACGCCGAAGGTGCCGATCAGTGAGATCGGGACCGAGACCGCGGGGATGATGGTCGCCCACATATTGCGCAGGAACAGGAAGATCACTCCGACCACCAGCGCAATGGTCAGCACCAGAGTGAATTGAACGTCGGCGACGCTGGCGCGGATGGTCTGCGTACGGTCCGAGGCGATCGTGACTTTGATGTCGGACGGCAGGCTCGACACCAGCTGCGGCAGCAGCTTCTTGATGCCGTCCACCGTGCTGATCACGTTGGCGCCGGGCTGGCGCTGGATCGCCAGGATGACGGCGGGCTTGTCGTTGTACCAGCCGTGCAGCGTGAGGTCCTCGGCCGCCACGATGGCATGCCCGATGTCGCGCAGGCGCACCGGCGCGCCGTTGCGATAGGCGATGATCAGGTCGTCATATTTGTTCGCGTTGAGCACCTGGTCGTTGGTGGCCAGCGTATAGGCCTGCTGACTGCCGTAGAGTACGCCCTTCGGCTGATTCACCGTGACATTGCCGAGCGTGGCGCGCAATTGCTCGAGATCGAGCCCTGCGGCGGCGAGCTTGGCCGGATTGACCTGCACCCGGATCGAAGGCTTCTGCATGCCGCCGATGGAGACGAGCGAGACGCCCGGCACCTGCGACAATTTCTGCGCCAGGATGCTGTCGGCATAGTCGTCGACCTTGGTCAGCGGCTCGGTGTCCGATGTCAGCGCGATCAGCAGCACCGGCACGTCGGCCGGATTGACCTTGTGGAAGGTCGGCGGCGACGGCATGGTCTTGGGCAATTGCCCCGATGCCGCATCGATCGCGGTCTGCACGTCCTGCGCGGCCGCATCGACGCTGCGGTTCAGTGCGAATTGCAGCGTGATCTGGGTGTTGCCGAGCCCGCTGCTCGAACTCATGCCGGTCAGGCCGGCGATCTGGCCGAATTGCCGCTCCAGCGGGGTTGCGACCGAGGAGGCCATGGTCTGCGGGTCGGCGCCGGGCAGTTGTGCGGTGACCTGGATGGTCGGGGTATCCACCGTCGGCAGCGCCGAGACCGGCAGCCGCACGAAGGCGATCATGCCGACCAGCACGATGGCAACGGCGAGAAAAGCGGTGGCGACGGGCTTGCGGATGAAACCTGCGGAGACGTTCATGGCAGCATTCCTGCGCTTGCGGTGGTTGCGTCCTGGACCTGGTCCTTCTTGTCATCGGGCACGATCTCGACGGTTGTCCCCGGACTGAGCCGGTACTGACCCGCGGTGACCACGGTCTCGTTGGCGGCGAGGCCTTGCTCGATCAGAACCTGCCCGTCGCGCGATTGGCCGGTCGTGACATTGCGGATGCCGACGACGTTGTTCGGCCCGACCGTATAGGCGAAGGCCCCGTCGGGACCCTGGCGCACCGCCGTCAGCGGCACGGTGAGTGCGTCGTGCCTAACCGCGATCGTCAGATGGACGTTGACGAAGGTGCCGGGCCACAGCGTGTTGCCGGCGTTGGGAAAAGACGCCTTCAGCTGCACCGTGCCGGTCGAGCTGTCGACCTGGTTGTTGATCAGCATCAGGCTGCCATGGTCGAGCTTATGCTTGTTCTGTGCATCATAGACGTCGACCGATGCGTCGCCGGATTCCAGCGCCTGCTGCACGTCCGGGATCTCGCCGGACGGCAGCGTGAAGATCACCGCGATCGGCTGCAACTGGGTGAGGACCACAAGCCCATTGGTATCGGTCGGGTGTACGACGTTGCCGGGATCGATGCGGCGGATGCCGGTGACGCCGTCGAACGGCGCCGTGATCGTGGCGTAGCTCAGTTGGGTCTGTGCGGCTTCCAGCGCGGCCTTGTCGAGCGCGACGGTGCCTTCGCCCTGCGCGACCTGCGAATCCTGGGTATCGAGCAATTGCTGGGTCGCGAAGCCGCGATTGGCGAGCGGCTGGGTCCGCGCCAGATTGGTCCTGGCGTTCTTCAGGCTCGCCTCGTCGCGCGCCAGCGCGGCCTCGGCCTGGTCGACCTGGGCCTCGTAGACCCGCGGGTCGATCCTGGCGAGCACATCGCCGCGCTTTACCTGCTTGCCCTCGACAAAATCGACGCTGTCGAGCGTACCCTGCACCTGGGTGCGGATAGTGGCCGTGTTGATCGGCGTCACGGTACCCAGCCCTTCGACCACGATCGGCACGTCGTGCTGCGCGACCTTCGTCGCAGTCACCGGGACGACAGGCGCGACCGTCTTCGACTGGGCCGCAGCCGGAGCCCTGTCGGCTGCACGGTCCGGCTGATCCACGGCATAGAGGCCGACGCTGACTGTGGCGACCACCAGGCACGCGCCCGCCATTTTGAAGGTCTTCGATGTCATGGGTTACCAGCTCCATCGGTGGTCCGGCGGCCGATCGTTGCAACCAGCTCGAGGACAAAAGTTTCAGTTGCGCTCGCCGCGGCCGCCCTTCGACCGGCAGTCAGGTCGAGATTGATGATGCGTGCGTCGAGATCGGCGGCGCGCAACGCGCCGATCAGGTTGCCTTGCTGCGCATTGTCGTTGCGATGAACGACGAGCCGGATGGCGGTCACCGTCGGAACGATGTGAAACGGCAGTGCGTCGGCGGCGACGTCGACCGCGACAATGCCGCCACAGGGCAGCTCGCCGCGCAGTGTCAGTTCGAGCATGCGCCGCGCGACCGATCCCTCGCCGAGCAGGATCAGTTGCCCCGGGATCATGCCGACGCGATCGAGCGCGGCCGCGACACCGCTCAGGATGCCGGCATGGCTGGTTTCGCGGAGCGCGATCGGCTGCCACGTCGCGAGCGGCGTGAGCTGCCGCCAGCGCGCGAAAGCTTCCGGCATGGCGATCTCAGCGCCATCGGGGGCGACGAGGACGCCGACCAGGACGCCTGTGGCGGCGGGGAGGGGCGGGGCTGCGATGGCGCGGTGTGGGCTCTCGGTCATACGCAGAAGCTGGCCCTTGGCTCGATATTATTCAAATGAATTGTCTTTATCCGCCAATTCACATCGTGCATGATGAAACATGCGGATGCGCAATCTCGATCTCAATCTGCTGCTGGTGTTCGACGCCATCATGCGCGAACGCAGCGTGGTGCGCGCGGCCCGCGCACTTGCCATCAGCCAGCCCGCCGTGAGCCATGCGCTGAACCGGCTGCGTCACGCGCTGAAGGACCAGCTGTTCGTCCGCACGCCGTCCGGCATGCTGCCGACGCCGCGGGCGGAAGCGTTGGCGCTGCCGGTCCGCAAGGCGCTGAACGAGCTGCAACTGGCGGTCGAGGGGGATCGTTTCGATCCGGCGCAGGCGGATCGGCGCTTCGCCATTGCCGTCAACAATTATGCTGCGGTGGTCGCGGCCGGCGCGATCATCGCGGCGGTACGCGCGCAGGCGCCCAAAGTGCGGCTGACGCTGGTGCCGAGCGGGACCTTGAATCTCGCCGACAGGCTCGATCGCGGCGAGCTCGATCTTGCGATCTCCGCCCGAGCGCTGGATGGTGAGCGTTTTGCGTCCCGCCGGTTGATTGAGGACCGCTTCGTCGCGGTGCTGCGAGCCGGTCATCCGGCGTTGCGCAAGAAGCTGACCGGCGAGACACTGGTCGAGCTGCCGCACCTTGCAATCACCTCCAGCGGCGAAGACCTGGATTTCATCGACGCCTGGCTGCGGGCCCGCAAGGCCGAGCGCACCATTGCCTCCGATGTGCCGTATCTGTCCGCCGGCGCCGTCCTGGTGCAGTCGAACATGGTTGCGATCCTCGGGCGCAAGCTCGCGCTGGAATTTCGCCGCGCCTATCCGATCGAGATGCGGGAGCTGCCGTTCGATGCATCGAAGCTGCAGAGCGTCATGAGCTGGCATCGCCGCTTCGACGATCTGCCGGCGCACCGCTGGCTGAGAGACACGATCATAGCCGCCACGAGCGGCATTTGATCTCTATCGAGACGATCCCAAAGTGATACGCCCGCGCCGATCTCTGGCGCAGGCGGATCGCAGTTGACCTCCGCATTCGTCAATGCGCGGCGGGGGCGGGACCGCCGAGCTTGACCTTGCGCAAGGTCAGCGCCAGCGGGATCGCCGAGAGCGCGATCAGCATCAGCACCCAGAACGCATCCATGTAGGACAGGAACGAAGCCTGGATCTGCACCTGCTGGCCGATCCACTGGATCGCCTGTTGGTGCGCCTGCGCCAGCGCATTGCCTTGGGCGACGAAGAAGTCGGTGACCTGATGCAGGGTGTCCTGATATTGCGGGCTTGACGGCGTCACCTGCTCGACCAGCCGGCTCTGGTGGAACTGCTGGCGATGCGTCAGCACGTTGGAGACGAGCGAGACGCCGATCGAGCCCCCGGTGTTGCGCGCCGCATTGATCAGTGCGGAGGCCTGGTCGGTCTTGCCGGCGGGAATGCCGTCATAGGACGCCGTCATGATCGGAATGAAGATCAGCGGCAGGCCGATGCCGATCAGCATGCGCGAGCGCGCCATGAACCAGAAGCCGAGATCGCCGTACACGTTGGTCATGCTGTACATCGAGGCCGCGATGACAAGCGCGCCGACGATGATCAGGTATTTCGGCTGCACCTTGGCGGCGAGCCGGCCGACCACGAACATCATCAGCATGGTGACCACGCCGCCGGGCGACAGCACAAGGCCGGCCCAGGTCGCGGTGTAGCCGAAATCCTGCTGCACCAGCTGCGGCAGGAACTGGGTGGTCGCGAGCAGGATGGCGCCGGTCGCCAGCATCACCAGGAAGCAGGCGCCGAACTGCCGGGTCGCGACCATGCGCAGGTCGATCATCGGGTTGCGGCGGCTCATCTCCCACGGGATCATCAGCACGAACGCGATAGTGCAGATCGCCGCCGACGTGATGATGAAGGGCGAGGCGAACCAGTCGTCCTCGAGGCCGCGGTCGAGCATCACCTCGAGCGCGCCGAGGAAGGTCGCGACCAGTGCGAAGCCGATGAAGTCGAAGGTGTTGTCCTGCGGCTGCGTGCCCTTGGCCTTCGCGGGCTCCTGCAGCACCGCGGCGATCAGCGCGATCGCGAACGCGCCGACCGGGGCGTTGATCAGGAAGCACCAGTGCCAGGACAGATTGTCGGACAGCCAGCCGCCGAGCGTCGGGCCGACCACCGGCGCGACCACCACGGCGATGCCGAACACCGCAAACGCCTGGCCGCGCTTGGCCGGCGGGAAGGCGTCGGCGAGGATCGACTGCGCCACCGGCACCATGCCGCCGCCGCCGAGACCTTGCAGGATGCGGAACAGCAGCAATGCGTTGAGGTTCGGCGCGAAGCCGCACAGCACCGAGCTGACGGTGAAGATGCCGAGGCAGATCAGGAAGAAGGTCTTGCGCCCCAGCATCCTTGCGAGAAAGCTGGAGGCGGTCAGGATGATGGCGTTGGACACCAGGTAGGTGGTGACCACCCAGGAGGCCTCATCCTCGCTCACGCCCATGCCGCCGGCGATATAGGGCAGCGCGACGTTGGCGATGGTGGTGTCGAGCACCTCCATGAAGCTCGCGAGCGCCACCACGATGGCGATCAGCCAGGGATTGACGGTGACGCGCGGAGCAGGGAGGCTTTGGGCATCGATTGCTGCTGCACTCATGACGGCCTCCCGGGATCAGAGCTTGCCAAGCCGCTCGAGCAGCGACGGCGCGGCGTTGATCCGCACCGTCGGGACGACCGACATGCCGGGGCCGAGCGCGACGTCGGCCGGCGGGTTGTCCATCACGATCTTGACCGGCACGCGCTGTACGATCTTGACGTAGTTGCCGGTGGCGTTCTGTGCCGGCAACAGCGAGAACGCGGTGCCGGAGCCGGGCTGCACGCTCTCGACATGGCCCTGAATGGTGCGGCCCGGATAGGCGTCGATCTTCAGCGTCACCTTCTCGCCCGGACGCATCTTGTCGAGCTGGATCTCCTTGAAGTTCGCGGTGACCCAGGTCTGATCGGGCACGAACATCGTCAGGTTGGTGCCGGCCTGTGCGAACTGGCCGACTGCGGCGGAGAGGTTGACGACGCGCCCGGGCTGCGCCGCGGTGACCGTCGTGTAGGACAGATTGAGCTTGGCCTGGTCGCGCTGTGCCTCGGCCTGGGCGAGGTTGGCGACCGCGCTCTTGTGCTGCGCCTTCAGCGATTCCACCTGGCGCTGCGCGAGGTTGAGCGTCGCCTGTGCACTCAGCAGCGATGCCTGCTGCTGATGCAGTTGCGAGGTGTACTGCTCGGAATTCTGCACCGTGCCGTAGCCGGTCTGCTCCAGATGCTGGTAGCGCGTCGCCTGCTGCTGGGCGAAGGTCAGCGCCGCCTGCGCCTGGTCGACCTGGGCCTGGTTGGCCGCGATCTGCGCGTGCTGCACGTCGAGCTGCGCGTCGACATTCTCGATGCTGGCCTGTGCGGCGGCGACCTGCGCCTCGGCCTGCGCCAGCGCGACGCGATAGTCGCGGTCATCGAGGCGGGCGATCACGTCGCCGGCGGCGACATGCTGGTTGTCGGTGACCGGAACGGCCGTGATGTAGCCGGAGACCTTGGGCGCCAGCGCGGACTGCCGCGCCGCGATGAAGGCATCGTCGGTGGATTCGAAATGCCCGGTGTAGTCCCAATAGAGATAGCCGCCGCCGAGCGTCGCGGCGAGCAGCACGGCGCCGATTGCGGAGACGACCGGACGGCGGCGCAGGAAGCCGCGGTTCTGTGGGGTGACCTCCGGCGGAATCGTTGCCGGCGGGGCGGGCTCCTTGCCCACCGGACGCCCCTCGGCGGGAGCCCGCGCGGTGATCTCCGGCCGCGCGGATGTGGCGGGCTCACGAGAGATCGAGGGCCCGCCCTCGATACCTTGGTGCCCCTCTTGAGCGCGCTCCAAAACAGTGTCTTCGAACATGATGGCTGCTCCTGCTGTCCGGCGAGGTCTGCAAGGCCTTCGCAAAAGGGAACGGTACCGTTCCGTTCTGTGCCGCAAATAGTCCCGGCTGCGCGGCGCGTCAATAGGAACGGAACTGTACCGTTCTATTTACAACTAGATGTGATAGGGCTATATTGCCTGACATTGCCGGCCTGACCGGCTCATGGAACCCGGGTCGAGGCGATGACCACCAGCACCCTGAAGACGCCGCGCGCGCCCAGGACCACTGCGGCCCGTCAGGTCGAGGTGCGCGCCGGCCGGCCGCCGAAGGAATTGGCCGGCGAGGTCGATGCGCGCATCCTCGATGCTGCGCGCAGGGTGTTTCTCCAGCGCGGCTTCGAAGGCGCCAGCATCGATGAGATCGCGGAAGCGGCGCGCTCCGGCAAGCGCACGATCTATGCGCGCTTCCGCGACAAGCGCGCGCTGTTCACCGAAGTGGTGACGCGGGACATCCTGTCGCGCATCGCCGAGTTCAAGGCCGACCCGCCGGTCGGCGCGACGATCGAGGAGCGCCTCACCAGCGTTGCCTCGACCTTGCTGCATTGGAGCTTCGATGCCGACCGGATCGGCCTGATGCGGCTCGCCATCGCGGAGGCGCACCGCTTTCCGGACCTCGCCGCCACCGTCAACCGCCGGGCGCGTGCGCTCAGCACCGAGCTCGGGATTCATCTGCTGCGCGAGCTGACGCAATCCGACGAGCTCGGCAAGCTGCCGGCCTTCGCGCCGGAGCACCTGCCGACCACGGCGCGGCTGTTTCTCGACATCATCGCGGTGCCGATGCTGCTCCGGGCGCTGTTCGAGGTCGACCTCAAAGCGCTCGACCCCGAGATCGATGAGCACGTCGCGCGCGGCGTCGCGTTTTTCGTCGCGGCGTGCAGAACTGGATACCGGCGCGGGACCGATTGATCCGCTCGATCCGGGACAGCTCAGATCATCGGGTTGCGAGCGAGGATCGTTGCAGCTTCGCCACACACTGCGCAAAAGAATCAAATTTAAATGAGACAAGCTGTCGCAAGCTTCCCGTCCGTGCCACAACCTTAAGTAAGGCGTTTTCGCCGAGTGCAAGGAATGGGAATGGGAATGCGTGGTTTTGCAATTGTCGGGGCTGGCCTGATTTCATTTGTGGGGTTTGCGAGCGCGGCATCAGCCGCTGACCTGTCGGAGCGCAGCTGGACCAAGGCTCCGCCATTGGTGGCTCCCGCGTTCAACTGGTCCGGATTCTACGCCGGCGTGAATGTAGGCGGCGGCTGGTACGATGGCGGGAATGTCACGACGAGCAGCAATGTCGCTTCGATCGTCCCCCCGGCCAACATCGTCCGTGTTCCTGTTTCGAACAGCAACCAGGCGGGTGTGACCGCCGGTGGATTGGTTGGATACAATTATCAGATCGACAGGGTCGTGCTCGGCGTGGAAGCCGATCTCAACTATGTCGACCTGAAGTCTACCCGGAATGGCAGCACCATCGCCGCTCTCCCGGGTGGCGTGACGGGAAGCTTCAATCTTCAGAACACCAGCAAGGTCGATTGGTTCGGCACCGTGCGGGGCCGTATCGGCTTCGTGCCGACCGAGCGCCTGCTGATCTACGCGACAGGTGGTCTCGCCTACGGTGAGGTGAAGACCAACATCGCCAATTCGTCAGCGTTTTCCACGGGCCTGTCGCGGCTTTGGCTTGGCGACAATTCCGACGTCCGCGTCGGCTGGACCGCCGGCGGCGGCGCCGAATATGCCTTCACCAACAACTGGACGCTGCGCGGCGAATATCTCTACGTCGATCTCGGCACAAGCGGTACCACGGCGACGTTCCAGGGCACCGATCCGCTGCAGAGCCAGATCCGCTACAACGCCAGCCGGGAGAACAGGTTCAGCGTTGCCCGCGCCGCGTTGAGCTACAAGTTCTGACACTGGCTTGAACAAATCGCCGTCCCGTCATGCCCGGCATCAAGCCGCGCATGACGGACATGGTTCGCCTGCGCTTTACGTCACTCTCCGCGGCGCGTTCAGCCCGGCGCGCGCTCCACCGCGTGGCGCAGCCAGACCATGCCGCCTTCCAGCGTCTCGCAATGCGTCAACCGCAGCGATTGTCCGGCACCGGGACGGTCGCCGTCAGGTCCGTGGTAATCGACGATGCTTTGCGATCCCGCAACGCCATCGACCGCCGGAAAGATCAGTGTGCTGAACTCGTCGATCAGCCCATGCTTGAGGAACGCGCCGTTGATCCCGCCGCCGCCTTCAAGCAGCAGCGTCCTGGCGCCGAACAGTGATGCCAGTTGCGCCATCGCGCCGGGAAGATCATCGCCCTTGGGGCCCGCAAAGATGTAGGACGCGCCGTCCTCGCGCAGCTCGGCGAGATGGCTGTCGGAGACCTGTTCGCCGAGCACCGCAACGGCGTGATCGCCGCCGACATTGTCCTTGCCGAAATGCACGCGGCCCGACGGATCGATGCCGATGGCGAGCTTGCGGCCGTTGCGGCTCGAAAAATGCGCCTCGCGCGGCAGCTTCGGCGGATTGGCGAAGTGCCGCTCCGTTCCCTTGGCCATCTCGTTCATGGTGACGCGGCCGATGATCCATCCATCGGCATCGAAGCCGTCATGGATCCTTTCATAGTGGCTGCGCAGCACGTCGGCGGGAATGCCGCTAGCTGCCTTGGTGAAGCGGCTGGGGTGAAGCCGGCCGTCGATCGACGTGCCCATGTGGCAGATGATGTGGGGTCGCATGAGATGAACTCTTCGGTGGAATGCGGAATAGCGCCGCAGCGGCGAGTGGGGCACCTCCTCATGTAGAGCGCCGCAGGCAGATTCTCAACGCGCGTGAGCTCCGACCGGGATGGTCGGAGGAGCAGCAAGCTGGGCCGGTCGGCTAATGGACCATCACCCAGCTCGGTTGCAGCCATGGATACGCAATCAGGCCGACCACCGCGGTGGCCGCGATCAGCAGCGGATTGCTGACCTTCCAGCGGAACAGCACCGCCAGCGACACTACTCCGATCAATTCGGTGAGCCAGTCGCCGATGGCGATCTTGCCGAGCAGGATGCAAGCGCCGAGGATGGTTCCGATCGCGGCTGCATAGGCGCCCTTCACGAAGCCCTGGACGTTGGCGTTTCCGCGATGCCGCGCGAGCAGGGGAGCAACGATCAGCACCAGCAGGAACGACGGCAGGAAGATGCCGATCGTGGAGACGACGGAGCCCCAAAATCCCGCCACGAGGTAGCCGACGAAGGTTGCGGTGATCACCACCGGCCCCGGACTGATCATGCCGATCGCGACCGCGATGAGGAATTGTCGCTCATCGAGCCAGTTGTATTGCTGCACAAGTCCTTGCTCGAGGAACGGCACGATCACGAGGCCGCTGCCGAAGGTCAGCGAGCCGGCCTTGAGGAAAAACAGCAGAAGCTTGGAGAGCGTGGACCCGCTTGCGACCGGCGCGATCGGACCCGCGGCGGCCGGCACGACGGCAATTCCCGGCAGGATCGCAGGCGAACGTTTGAACGGCTTGCCGTAATAGAGGATGCCCACGATGCCCGCGCTGATGAACAGCAGCGCGACCTCGGCCTGGAGGATGACCGTGACGGCGAGGCAAACCGCCGCGATCGTCCATTGCAGCCAGTCTTCCATGCCGAGCTTGGCAAGCCGGTAACAGGAGTGAAGGATGAGTGCGATCACTGCGGGACTGACGCCATAGAAGATCGCGGTCACCGGCTGGAGATCGCCGAGATAGACGTAGAGGGCGCCGAGCGAAGCCACGATGACGAAGTTGGGCAGGATGAAGCACCATCCGCCGACCCAGGCGCCCCAGAAGCCACCGCGAAGCCAGGACACGTAGATGCCGACCTGGATCGCCAGTGGTCCCGGAAGCGATTGGCAGATGGCGATCGATTCCTTCATCTCTTGCTTGGTCAGCCATTTCTTGCCGTCGACCAGTTCCCGCTCCATTTGCCCGACCAGCGCGACCGGGCCGCCGAAGCCGAGAAAGCCGAGGCGCAGGAAGTAACGTGCCAGTTCTGCCAAGCGGCTGCGCTGCGAATCTGTCGGGGTGATCACGGGAAGGCTCCCTGCAGAGAGTTTTGTTCATCGCGGCGGATCGGGGATGGTTTCCGGAAGATCGCCTCATTCATGCGCTTGCTTACAGAGCTCTCCTCACGTCTGCTTTGCGTATTGCTCATACAGCCGGGCCGCGTTGTCCCAGCGGATGGCTTCCATGTAGATGTCGACATAGCGGGCCGCGGCCGCGCCGAAGTCCATGTGATAGGCGTGCTCATACATATCGAGCACCAGGACCGGTCGGCCGCCGGCGAGCGTCGTCGTGTGATCGGCCGCCCATTGGTTGACGAGCCGCTTGTCGCGGGGCGAGTAGGCGAGGATCACCCAGCCCGACCCGCCGCCTTCGGCCTTGCCCATCGCCGCAAATTCCGCGTGCCAGCGCTCCATGCTGCCGAAGTCGCGTGCAATCGCCTCGGCCAGCGCGCCGCCCGGCTTGCCGGCGCCGCCGAGCCCATCGAAATAGATCTCATGCAGGATCATCGAGTTTGACGCGATCAACTCTTCGCGCTTCAGGCCGTTGATCACAAAGTTCGGCGCCTTGGCGAAGTCGAGTTCGGCGAGCTGCGTGCCGATAGCGTTCAGCCGCTTCACCGCGCCGACGTAGTTGTTCTCGTAATGGCTGACGAGGATCTTTTCCGAGATGCCGGTGATCGACTTCGGGTCGAACGGCATCGGCTTGGCCTGATAGGACATCGCCCTGGCTCCTGTCTGTGGGTTGGCTTGGGCAAGGGCTTGGTTGGTGCCGAGCACGGCCGTTGATGCAGCTGCGGCACCGACCCCTGCGATAAAGTTCCGGCGTTCGGTGTTCATGGTCATCGGACTCTCCACATGTGAATTGATCGCCTCGTTGATGCTTCGGATCGCGGCTCTATTCCTTGGCGAGCCCGACGATGGTGCGGATTCCCGAGATGGTCTGCACCGAGATTTCGACGGGATCGCCGAAGCGCACGGCATTGAAGATCAAGCCGTCCTGAACCTTGAAGGATTCGGTCCTGTCTGCGGACAGCCGTATCAGCAGCGTGTCGCTGCCCTCATCGACACTATCGACGATGCCGCGCAGCGTTTCCGTTGCCGGCGGATGAAGGGTCACTGCCCGCGATGTCACGGCCGCTTCCCGGTCATCGCTGAGCGCAGCCGGTGTCGCCAGAATGGCAGCCGGCCACAGGACGGCCAGGCACAGGGCCAGAATTGCTCTCATCATTGTTGTCGCTCCATCGCTTTGGTTTTGACGGCTTGCGCGGTACAGAGCTTCAGTCCTGCTCCCTGACCTGGCCGCTGCTGTCGATCACGAGCCTCACGGGCTTGCCATTCTTCATCGCCCTCGCCGTGATGCCTTCGGCCGTCGACTTGACGTCGCTAACGCTCGCGTAGCCGGCAGCCTGAAGCTTTGCGACAAGCTCGTCCTGCGTCAGCGCGCGTGCGGGCATCGCGGTACCCGCAATCGCGAAGGCAAGGATCAGGTGAAGAAGTTTCTGCTTCGGCATGGTTGTCCTCCTGGTTGTGTTGTGCTGCCCCAGGTGGTCCGGAGGCGCGATTTCCGCGCGCCTCTGCATTGGCCGCAAGGTCGGTTACGGCTTCACCTTGCTGGTCGGCCAGTTGTGCGTCTCCTTGGTCGCGTCGCGGCACCAGCGATAGAAGGCGTCGTAGAGCAGGAGGCCGGCGCTCAACTGTTCGAGGTCGTCGTCGAACATGCGCGACAGGCCGAGCGAGGCCGCGAGCAACCCAGGCGCCTCGGGCGACAGATCGAGCCGCGCGGTATCCGCCGCCCGCACCATCGTCGCCAGCCGCTCCAGCGCCGGCGTCGAGAGGCCGAATTCCCGGATCATCACATCGAACGTGCAAAGCTCTCCGCGATGGCTCCAGAACACGTTCTCGATATCGAACGGCGTTGCGCCGAAGCGTTCGGCGACGGCCTCGACCTCTGCTGACGTCACGAACAGGAACACGGCTGCGGGATCGACAAAGCGGCGGATCAGCCATGGACAGGCGATGCGGTCGATCTTCGGCCGCGATCGCGTCACCCAGACGGTGCGGCCGCGGCCGTCGCGTTTCGGAATTTTGTCCGCGGGAACAGTGGGAAGCTCTGCCTCCCGCCAGGCGAGGTGGCCGCCCTCGAGAACTTCCGCCGCGATGTTGCCGCACCGCAGCCAGGCGGCGGTGCCTTCGCTGAGCTTCTGTCCCTTTTGACAGATCACGACCACGGACTGGCCGCTGAGGCCGGAAGCCCAGTCCTGGACGTCGAGATGCGAATGCCTGACAGCACCCGGGATGAAGCGCGGATCGGCGGTGAAATCCTCATCGAGACGAACGTCGACGAGCGTCGGTGCCTTGGCCGTACCGATGAGACGAGACAGTTTTTCGGATGAGATCGATGTGTATGACGACATGGTGCGCCCTTGGTGACAGGACGCGATTCTTGGGCATGTCGCCTCGCGGGGAGATCGCACATCCCCGTGCCGTCAAATAGAAGACCAATAGACGTTGCTGTCAACCGCACAGCCGGATCGGCGGATCACCAAGAATTCAGCAATTATGACAGGAACAATCACAGCGCTGAGTTTCGGCCCGTGACGTCGCCGGATTCCGCCGAACGAGCCGACAGCGATATTGACCAATATAGGGTACCCCCCTATATTATTTGCATGTCGCACACCATCAAGCACAAGTCCAAGCTCGTCGGCCGGGTTCGCCGCATCAAGGGTCAGTTGGAGGCCGTCGAGCGGGCCCTGGAATCCGAGATCGGCTGTGCCGACGTGCTGATGTTGGTGGCCTCGGTTCGCGGCGCCATCAACGGCCTCACCGCCGAATTGCTCGAGGATCACATCCGCCATCACGTCGTGGATCCCTCCCGGGAAAAGGATCCCGAGAAGGCCCAGGGCGCCGCGGATCTGATCGACGTCGTTCGTACCTATTTGAAGTAACGCCCGTCCTGAAGCGAAGCCTATGGCCGATCTGTCTCAGTTGCTGCAGCAGAGCAGCGCGCATGCATGGCTGTTCATCCCGAGTGCGATCCTGCTCGGCGCACTGCACGGTCTCGAGCCCGGCCACTCCAAGACGATGATGGCGGCCTTCATCATCGCGATCCGCGGCACGGTGGTGCAGGCTGTGCTGCTCGGCCTGTCGGCGACGATCTCGCACACCGCGATCGTCTGGATCGTCGCGCTGGCGGGGTTGCATTTCGGCCAGCAATGGTCCGGCGAACGTAGCGAAGCCTATTTGCAGCTGGCCTCGGCGGTGATCATCATCGCGATCGCGGCCTGGATGGCCTGGCGTACCTGGCGCGAGCAGACCTCCGAGCACGATCACCACCACGATCATGACCATGATCACCATCATCACGACGAAGCGCGCCAATTGACCCTGGCCGGTCAGCCGCTGTCGCTCGAAGTCTTCGAGGATGGCGTGCCGCCGCGCTGGCGGCTGCGGAGCGAGGCCGGGGCGCTGCCGGCGGCCGGCGAGGTTGTTGTCGTGACGATCCGCCCCGACGGCAGCGAGCAACATTTTCGCTTCGCCGGGCAGAACGGCTATCTGGAAAGCATCGATGAAATTCCGGAGCCGCATCAATTCAAGGCACGCGTGTCGGTGCGGGCGGACATTGCGGAAGTCCTGTTCGAGGAGCACGACCATGCGCATATCGACCTCGGCGAGGCGGACGATGCGCATGCGCGCGCGCACGCCGCCGACATCCGCAAGCGCTTCGCCGGACGCACCGTCACGACCTGGCAGATCATCCTGTTCGGCCTGACCGGCGGGCTCATTCCGTGCCCGGCGGCGATCACCGTGCTGCTGCTTTGCCTTCAGCTCAAGCAGTTCAGCCTCGGCTTCGTGCTGGTGCTCTGCTTCGGCATCGGACTTGCCATCACCATGGTCTCCGCCGGCGTCGCAGCCGCCCTCAGCCTTCGCCATGTCGAGCGTCACTGGGGCGGCTTCAGCCAATTCGCGCAGCGCGCGCCCTACGTGTCGGCCGCGCTGATCGTGCTGGTCGGCCTCTGCACCGGCTGGCTGGGGCTGCACGGGATCATGGCGTGATCCCACGCCGATCTTGAAACCTGCGCGAAGTGGTCTAGAGTTGCTCCCACGGGGACAGGCAGACTCCCCGTGAGACTTCGGTCCAAGCTCTGCGCGACATCAACCGTCGTGGAGCTTTCAAATGGACACCGAACCACACACATTTCTCCGTTCTGAACATCGCCGTTCCAGGATCGCCATCCTGTGGCGTGGAGATGCCGCGGCGCGCCGCGAGGCGACGCCGCAGAACAGCCGTTTCGTTCGCGTCTTCGAAGCGCTCGATGCCGCCGGCATCGAGGCCCTGCCCGTCGTCTATGACGAGACATTCGCAGATCTCGTCCGCGACCAATTGCTGACCATGGACGGCGTCCTGGTCTGGGTCGATCCGATCCACCAGGGCAAGACGCGGGCGGCGCTCGACGCGCTGCTGCGCGGGGTCGCGGCGAAGCGTCCGTGGGTCAGCGCACATCCGGACGTCATCCTGAAGATCGGCGTCAAGGAGGTGCTCCATCGCACGCGTCATCTGGGCTGGGGCGCCGACACGCATCGATACGCCACGGCCGATGCTTTCCGCGCCGAATTCCCGCCGCGGCTTCGCGCGGCCGGTCCGCGCGTCCTCAAGCAGAATCGCGGAAATGGCGGGCAGGGTGTCTGGAAGGTGGAAGCCTTGCCGGATGCGACGGTGCGCGTGCTGCACGCGCTGCGCGGCAGCCAGCCCGAGGAGCTGCCGCTGGAGGCCTTCATGGCGCGCTGCGAGCTGTATTTCGGTTGGGGCGGCTGCATCATCGATCAGCCGTTCCAGCTGCGCCTGCCCGAGGGCATGATCCGTTGCTATATCAGCGGCTCGAAGGTCGCAGGGTTCGGACACCAGTTGATCAAGGCCTTGATCCCACCGCCTCCGGAAGGCCCGGATTCACCGCAAGCCCAGCCCGGCCCGCGCATCATGCATGGCCCGGATGCGCCACAATTCCAGGCGCTGCGACGCTTGATGGAGGACGAATGGATTCCGCAGCTGATGGAAACGCTGGCGATCGACGAAGCGTCGCTGCCGGTGATCTGGGATGCGGACTTCCTCTACGGCCCGCGCGATGCGGATGGTGCCGACACCTACGTGCTCTGTGAGATCAACGCGAGTTCGTGCTTTGCGATCCCCGACGAGGCGCCGGCCGCGATCGCGCGGACGGTCCGGGATCGCATTGCCCGGAACGTGCAGAGCGATACCAGCGGATAAGCAAAGCTCGGATGTTCATGGCGCGAGAGGCGCGAAGTTGTGTCCTCATCCTCAGCTGTCATCGCCCGGCTTGGCCGGGCGATCCAGTACGCCGCGGCCGATCGGCTCAAGCATAGACGCCTCTGGAATACTTCATCACCCGCTTTCGCGGTGATGACACCGCGCTGCTTGACATCATGAATCGAGAACCATCCACCGCGTCGTCCTGGCGAAAGCCGGGACCCATTACCCCGAAAGCTCATTGCTATGCGATGGCTGGGGCCACGATCCCTTTCACAATCCAATGCGGTGGTTATGGGTCCTGGCTTTCGCCGGGACGACGTTGGAGGATATTCGTTACGTTGCCTTGGCCCGCACCGCCTCCGGCGTATCCGGCTGCGCCGAGGGATGGGCCTTGGCGAACGCCGGCAGTGCCATCGCGGTCTCGTGGATCCGCTTCACGGTTGGCCAGGGCGACAGGCTGATCTGCTGGTTGATCGCCGCGGTGACGTGGCCGACCAGGCAGATGTCGGCGAGGCTCGGCGTATCGCCATGGCAGAATTGGCCGGTCGCCTTGTGGCCGGCGAGGTGGCCCTCGAGCGCCGCCAGCGTCTCGACCGTCCAGTGCCGCCGCCAGGCGTTCTGCTGGCTGTCGCGCAAATCGAGCTCGCGGTCGAGATAGCGGCGCACCCGCGGCGTCAGCAGCGGATGGCCCTCGCAGGCGACCATCAGCGCGAGCCCGCGTACCCGGGCGCGGCCGAGCGCATCCGATGGCAGCAGCGGCGGGTCGGGATAGGTCTCGTCGAGATAGTCGATGATCGCGAGCGACTGGAACAGCACGGTGCCGTCGTCGGTCACCAGCGCCGGCAGCGCCATCTGCGGATTGATCTTGCGATAGGCGTCAGCGCGATGCGCGTCGGCATCGAGGTCAACGAACACGACGTCGGCCGGCACGCCCTTCAGGTTGAGCGCGATCCGCACCCGGAAGCTCGCCAGCGATCGCCAGAAGGAGAAGAACTGCATGGAGTTACTCCGCATTTCTTCCCCTCTCCCCTTGTGGGAGAGGGTGGACGCGATGCGAAGCATCGCGGACGGGTGAGGGGGCTGTCTCCGCGGATAGAGACCCCTCATCCGTCGCGGACTGCGTCCGCGACACCTTCTCCCACAAGGGGAGAAGGGAAGAAAGAGCTAGCCCACGCCTACCTTCTTCTTCCGCCAGGCGAGGTGCACCGCGCAGGTGCAGCCCTGCGGATGCGAGGCCAGTTCCTCGTCGTTGGCGGGCGTCGCCGCGGGCGCGATCGCCTGGCCCTTGGCGCCGTCCTGCGACGGGATGTAGTTCAAGACCGGCGCGAGCCAGCGCTCGACCTCGGCGACCGTCATGGCCTTGCGCGCGGCGTAATCCTCGACTTGATCGCGCTCGATCTTGCCGACGCCGAAATAGAAGCTTTCGGGATGCGAGAAATACAGGCCCGAGACCGACGAGCCCGGCCACATCGCAAAGCTCTCGGTCAGCTTCACGCCGGCGGTGTTCTCGGCGTCGAGCAGCGCGAACAGCGTCCGCTTCTCGGTGTGGTCGGGCTGCGCCGGATAGCCGGGCGCCGGGCGGATGCCGTCATACTTCTCGAGAATCAATTCGTCCGCCGACCACGCCTCATCGGGTGCATAGGCCCAGAACTCCTTGCGCACGCGCTGGTGCATGCGCTCGGCAAAGGCCTCGGCGAGACGATCGGCCAGGGCCTTGCACAGGATGGAGGAGTAGTCGTCATTGGCGTTCTTGAAGCGGTCGGCGACCGCATCCTCGCCGATCCCGGCGGTGACGACGAAGCCGCCGATGTAGTCCGGCACGCCGGTTTCCTTCGGCGCGATGAAGTCGGACAGCGCCGCGTTGAAGCGGCCCTCGCGCTTCTCGAGCTGCTGGCGCAGCGTGTGGAAGGTCGCGATTTTCTTGGCACGGCTCTCGTCGGCATAGACCTCGATGTCGTCGCCTGTGGCATTCGCCGGCCAGAAGCCGATGGTGGCGCGGGCGGTGAACCACTTCTCCTTGATGATCGTGTCGAGCATCTTGCGCGCGTCGGCATAGAGCGAGCGCGCGACTTCGCCGACCTTGGGGTCGTCAAGGATCGCAGGGAAGCGGCCGGTCAATTCCCAGGTCTGGAAGAACGGCGTCCAGTCGATGTAATCCGCGAGCTCCGCCAGATCGTAGGCGTCAAAGCTCTTCAGCCCGAAGAAGGCCGGCTGCTTCGGCGGCACTGCCGCGAAGTCGATCGCGACCTTGTTGGCGCGGGCTTCAGCGAGCTTCAGCCGCTTCTTGTCGGCCTGGGCGCGGAAATGCGCCGTCGAGATCTTTGCGTATTCGGCGCGCACCTCGGCGGCATAGGCCTGCTTCTTCTCGGCTGACAGCAGCGAGGAGGCGACGCCGACGGCGCGGCTCGCGTCGTTGACGTGGACGACCGGACCGCCCGGATAGTTCGGGTCGATCTTCACGGCGGTGTGCACGCGGCTCGTGGTGGCGCCGCCGATCAGCAGCGGCACGTTCATGCCCTGCCGTTCAAGCTCGCCGGCGAGGAAGCTCATCTCGTCCAGCGAGGGCGTGATCAGGCCGGACAGGCCGATGATGTCGGCGCCCTCGGCCTTCGCGGTCTCGATGATCTTGTTGGCGGGCACCATGACGCCGAGGTCGATGACCTCGAAATTGTTGCACTGGAGCACGATGCCGACGATGTTCTTGCCGATGTCGTGGACGTCGCCCTTCACGGTCGCGAGCACGATCTTGCCCGCGGCGTTGCGGCCGCCGGTGATGCCGTTGGCGAGGTTGCGCGCCTTCTCCTCCTCCATGAACGGCATCAGATAGGCCACCGCCTGCTTCATCACGCGGGCCGACTTCACGACCTGCGGCAGGAACATCTTGCCGTCGCCGAACAGGTCGCCGACCACGTTCATGCCGGCCATCAGCGGGCCTTCGATGACGTCGAGCGGACGGGACGCGTTCTGGCGGGCGGCTTCAGTGTCCTGCTCGATGAACTCGGTGATCCCATGCACCAGCGCGTGGCTGAGTCGCTTCTCGACCGGCCATTCGCGCCAGGCGAGATCGGCCTCCTTGGCCTGCTTCTCCTTGCCGCGGAATTTCTCGGCCAGCGCCAGCAGCCGCTCGGACGCGCCGGGATCGCGGTTGAGGATGACATCCTCGCAGGTCTGGCGCAGCTCGGGGTCGATGTCGTCATAGACGATCATCTGCCCGGCATTGACGATGCCCATGTCCATGCCGGCATGGATCGCGTGATACAGGAACACCGAGTGCATCGCCTCGCGCACCGGCTCGTTGCCGCGGAACGAGAACGACAAATTGGAGACGCCGCCGGAGATGTGGGCGCCCGGCAGGTTCTGCCGGATCCAGCGCGTCGCCTCGATGAAGTCGACGCCGTAATTGTTGTGTTCCTCGAGGCCGGTCGCGATCGCGAAGATGTTCGGATCGAAGATGATGTCCTCGGGCGGGAAGTCGAGCCGATTGACCAGGATGTCGTAGGCGCGCTTGCAGATCTCGGTCTTGCGCGCGAACGTGTCGGCCTGGCCGGTCTCGTCGAACGCCATCACCACCACGGCGGCGCCGTGGCGCTTGGCGACGGTCGCCTCGTGCAGGAACTTCTCCTCGCCTTCCTTCATCGAGATCGAGTTCACGATCGGCTTGCCCTGAATGCACTTCAGGCCAGCCTCGATGACGTGGAATTTCGAGGAATCGACCATCACGGGCACGCGCGCGATGTCGGGTTCGGCGGCGACGAGGTTGAGGAACGTCACCATCGCATTCTCGGAATCGAGCAGGCCTTCGTCCATGTTGACGTCGATGACCTGGGCGCCGTTCTCGACCTGGTCGCGCGCGACCTGCAGCGCGGCCGTATAGTCGCCCGCGGTGATCAGCTTGCGGAAGCGCGCCGAACCGGTGACGTTGGTGCGTTCGCCGACGTTCACGAACGGGATCGCGTCGGTCAGCGTGAACGGCTCGAGGCCGGAGAGGCGGAGCTGCGGTTCGATCTCGGGCACCACGCGCGGCTTGTGCGGGGCAACGGCCCTGGCGATCGCACCGATATGGTCGGGCGTGGTGCCGCAGCAGCCGCCGACGATGTTGACGAGGCCGGCAGCGGCGAATTCGCCGATCAGCCGCGCCATGTAGTCCGGCGTCTCGTCATACTGGCCGAACTCGTTGGGCAGGCCGGCGTTCGGATAGGCACACACCAGCGTGTCGGCGACGCGGCCGATATCGGCGATATGCGCGCGCAAATCCTCGGCGCCGAGCGCGCAGTTGAAGCCGATCGTGATCGGCCTGGCGTGCCGCACCGAATGCCAAAACGCTTCCGGCAATTGCCCGGAGAGCAGGCGGCCGGACCTGTCGGTGATGGTGCCGGAAATCATCACCGGCACGTCGATGCCGCGCTCCTCGATGATCTCGGAGATCGCGTACAGCGCCGCCTTGGCGTTCAGCGTGTCGAAGATGGTCTCGACCAGCAACAGGTCGGCTCCGCCATCGAGCAGGCCCTTGGCCTGTTCGCCATAGGCCTTGCGCAGATCGTCGAAGGTCACCGCGCGGTAGCCCGGATTGGAGACGTCGGGCGAGATCGAGGCGGTGCGGTTGGTCGGGCCGAGCGCGCCGGCGACGAAGCGCTCCTTGCCGTCCTCGGCCGATACGCGCTCGGCGGCGGCGCGCGCAAGCCGGGCGCCTTGCAGGTTCATCTCATAGGCGAGGTCCGACATGTCGTAGTCGGCCTGCGCGATCGAGGTCGAGGAAAAGGTGTTGGTCGCGACGATGTCGGCGCCGGCGCGCAAGTAAGCGGCGTGGATGTCCGTGATCGCCTCGGGCTGGGTCAGGATCAGGAGATCGTTGTTGCCCTTGATGTCGCGGTGGAAGTCCGCAAAGCGCGTACCGCGGAAGGCGGCCTCGTCGAACTGCAGGCCCTGGATCATCGTGCCCATGGCGCCGTCGAGCACCAGGATGCGTTCGCGGGCAGCCGCGAGCAAAGCGTTACGCTTAGGAGAAACGGGAACGGACATGTCAGGCAGCTTTCTGGGCACCGTTCGGCCGGATTCCGAGCAGGTGGCTGATCGCGAACACGAGGTCCGCGCGGTTCATGGTGTAGAAGTGGAAGGTGTCGACGCCGTGCTTGAACAGCTTCTGCACCTGGCCGGCGGCGACGGTTGCCGCCACCAGCTTGCGGGTCTCGGCGTCGTTGTCGAGGCCCTCGAACTTCTCGGCGAGCCAGTCCGGCACGCTGGTGCCGGCGCGGGTGACGAAATTGCGGGCCTGCTTGAAATTGTGCATCGGCATGATGCCCGGCACGATCGGAATCTCGATGCCGCGCGCCCGCACCCTGTCGACATAGCGATGGTAGAGGTCGTTGTCGAAGAACACCTGGGTGATCGCGCGGGTCGCACCGGCATCGACCTTGGCCTTCAGCGTGTCGATGTCCGTGTCGAAGTCGGCGGCTTCCGGATGCTTCTCCGGATAGGCGGACACCGAGATCTCGATGTCGGCGTGGCGCCTCTTGATCCCGGCGACGAGCTCGGCCGAACTCTGGTAGCCATCGGGATGGGTGAAGTAGGGCGTGCCGATGCCGCCCGGCGGATCGCCGCGCAGCGCCACGATGTGGCGGACGCCGACCTCGTGATAGCGATCGACGATCTCGTCGATCTCGCCGCGCGAGGCGCTGACGCAGGTCAGATGCGCCGCCGGCAGCAGATCGGTCTCGCGGAGAATGCGGGTGATGGTGGAATGGGTGCGCTCGCGGGTCGAGCCGCCGGCGCCGTAGGTGACTGAGACGAAGTTCGGCGTCAGCGGCGCCAGGCGGTTGATGGTCTCCCAGAGATTGCGCTCCATCTCCTCGGTCTTCGGCGGGAAGAACTCGAAGGAGATTTTCGGTGCTTTCGGTGCGCGCTGTCCGTTCGGCACGGAGGAAATGGTCTCGGTCATGATACGCAAGGGCTCCGCAACTGGAGGGTCGACGTCCGGCCTGGATATCGAGGCCCTAAGATAAGCGAAACCGGTGGGCTGAAACAGCCCATCGGATATGGGAAATTGCCCATTGTTGACGCAGAATCGAGAAAAATCGACTGCGGGGCATGAGTGGTGGGCGACGGGGTGCTTGTCGCGAAGACGGACTAATTCATTGTATTATATAGTATAAATTTTAATCTGAGTAAGCGGGGTCGCCGAAATGAATTGTGGGCAGAATAATATGTCAATGAATCGTCTTGTTTCATCCCAAGTGCGGCTGCTCTCTCCACCAACCCCTCGGGTGCGGGACTGCCCTGCGCAGCCGGGCTCTTTGTCGCCTCCTGACGTCGCACTAGGTTGTCGGCCATGATCCCGCTCTCCGTCCTCGACCTGTCCGTCGTCACCACAGGCACCAAGCCCGCCGCGGCACTCCGCAACAGCATCGACCTGGCGCGCCATGTCGATGGTCTCGGCTATGTCCGCTACTGGCTCGCCGAGCACCACAACCTTGCCTCGGTCGCGAGCCCGGCGCCCGACCTGATGATCGGGCAGATCGCGGCGGTGACGAGGCACATCCGCGTCGGCTCGGGCGGCGTGATGCTGCCCAACCACGCGCCGCTCGTGGTCGCCGAGCGCTTCAAGATGCTGGAGGCGCTGTTTCCCGGCCGCATCGACCTTGGCCTCGGCCGCGCGCCCGGCACCGACGGCGCCACCGCCTACGCGCTGCGCAGCCGGCTCGATCGCCGTGAGGGCGACGATTTCCTCGAGCGGCTGCACGAGCTGACGCTTTGGGAGACGCGCGATTTCCCGGCCGGTCATCCCTACAACAATGTGGTGGCGATGCCGGATGATTCGCCGCTGCCGCCGATCTGGCTGCTCGGCTCGAGCGACTATTCCGCCGAGCTCGCCGCGCAGGTCGGGATGGGCTTTGCGTTCGCGCAGCACTTTGCCACTCACGACGCGGTCGCGGCGATGACGAATTATCGGGCGCATTTCAAGCCGTCGGGCTGGCGCGCGACGCCGCAATCGATCCTCGCGGTCGCCGTCGTCACGGCGGAGACCGATGCCGAAGCCGAGCGACTTGCGCTATCGATGGATCTCAACCGGCTGCGCCGCGACCGCGGCCAGTATCTGCCGCTGCCGAGCGTTGAGGAGGCGGAGGCCTATCCCTACACCGACGCCGAGCGCGCTTCGATCGCACGCAACCGCGCGCGGCTGTTCGTCGGCAGCCCCGCGACCGTGCTGACGAAGCTGGAGCCGCTGATCTCAGCGACACAGGCCGACGAACTGATGGTGATCACCGCGGTCTACGACCATGAGGCGCGGAAGAAGTCCTACAGCCTGCTTGCCGAGGCGTTCGGGCTCGCGAAAAAGGAAGCCGCATCATAATCGTCGTCCCGGCGCAGGCCGGGACCCATTACCACTGATCAAAGTTGTTGCGCTTCGCTCGGGCCGCTATTCCTCCCACAACCCAAGCCGGTGGTTATGGGTCCCGGCCTGCGCCGGGACGACGTATGGAAGGACTTCGCGCGCGCTTCAGTCCTGCGTTTCGCTGAAGGTGGCGCGGAACGGATTGCCCGGATAGACGCCGAGGATGCGGAATTCGCGCGAGAAGAATTTCAGTTCCTCGAGCGCGAAAGCGAGCCCGCGGTCGTCGGGATGGCCGTCGACATCGGCGTAGAATTGCGTGGCGAAGAAGTTGCCGTCGACCATGTAGCTTTCGAGCTTGGTCATGTTGACGCCATTGGTGGCGAAGCCGCCCAGCGCCTTGTAGAGCGCGGCCGGCAGATTGCGTACCCGGAACACAAAGCTCGTGACCAGCGCGCCGGAGCCCTGCGCGGCCCATTTTTCCTCACGCGCCAACACCACGAAGCGGGTGGTGTTGTGGGCCTCGTCCTCGATGTCCTCGGCGAGAATGTCGAGGCCGTAGATCTCGGCGGCGAGACGCGAGGCGATCGCGGCCACAGTCCTGTCGCCGCGTTCGGAGACGTCGCGGGCGCTGCCGGCGGTGTCGCCGGCGACGATCGGCTTGATGCCGAGCTTGCGGATCGTGCGCCGGCACTGGCCGAGCGCTTGGACATGGCTTTCCACGCTCTTGATATCGGCGAGCTTGACGCCCTTGATCGCCATCAGCTGGTGGCGGATCGGCAAGAACCATTCCCCGACGATGAACAGGCCCGAGGCGGGCAGCAGGTGATGGATGTCGGCGACGCGGCCGGCGACCGAATTCTCGATCGGGATCATGCCGAGATCGGCTTCGCCGGAGGAAATCGCGGCCAGCGCGTCCTCGAAGGTCGGGCAGGGCATCGGCTCGGCGTCGGGATAGGCCTCGACGATCGCGATGTGGGAATTGGCGCCAGGCTCGCCCTGGAACGCGATTTTCAGCTTCTTGGTCATGGGTGGCTTTTTACCAGCGGCTCAGGCTTTGGAAAGTATTCTGCGGGCGGTTTCGAGGTCGGCCGCGGTGTCGACGCCGCGCGGGACGGTGTCGACGATGGTGACGTCGATCCGCATCCCGGCCTCCAGCGCACGGAGCTGCTCAAGCTTCTCCTGCCGCTCCAGCGGCGAGGGCGGCAGCTTCACGAACCGCTCCAGCGCTACACGGCGGTAGGCGTAGAGGCCGATATGATGGTAGCGCGGTCCGTCGCCATAGGGCGCCGTGGCGCGGGTGAAATACAGCGCGCGCAACCGATTTGCGCCGATCGGCGAGCCGACCGCCTTGACCACGCTGGGGGCCCGATCTTCATCCTCGGTATGAATCTGCGAGGCCAGGGTCGAGATGTCGACAGCGGGATCGTCGAGCGCCGGCATCACGCTGCGGATGGTCTCGGGCGTGATGGTCGGGAAATCGCCCTGCAAATTGACCACGATCTCGGCCTGGCCCCCGGGGTCGAGGATCGTCATTGCCTCGTGAATCCGGTCCGAGCCGGAGGGGTGATCGGGGCGGGTCATCACGACCTCGCCGCCCGCGGCCTTCACCGCGTCAGCGATCTCGGCGGTGTCGGTGGCGACCGCGACCCGGCCGATCCCGGCCTCCTCGGCCCGCCGCAGCACATGGACGATCATCGGCGCGCCCGCGATGTCGAGCAGCGGCTTGCCGGGCAGGCGCGTGGCGGCCATGCGGGCCGGAATCAGCACCAAAGTACGGGATTGCGTCATTCGTCTCAGGGCCCGTCCGGGCTGCGGAAATTGCCGGGGAGGAGGTTGAATTCGGCGCGTTTATACGGGTTGCCAGAGCGCGGGCAAACCGATATCTCAACCCTGCCTGGGGGGAGGCGCGAAAGGTCGATTCCCGGGTCTTTCCCCGCGGCCGTATTCCCGGCCTGAAGTCGACATTCAAGGCCCGGAGCCTGACCCAAAATGGACTCCTTCGAACTCAACAAAATCCTCGGTGCGGTTCTCGGCACCTGCATCGTCGTCCTGGTGATGAGCTTTACCGCCGGATCGGTGTTTTCGGCCAAGATGCCGGAGAAGCCGGGTTTTGAGATCGCGGTGAAGGAAGAGTCCCATGGCGGCGGCGGCGAGGCTGCTGCGGCCGCCTCCGAGCCGATCGAGAAGCTGCTGCAGACCGCCTCCGCCGAGAAGGGCGCGGCGGCTGCCAAGAAGTGTCAGGCCTGCCATACCTTCGAGAAGGGCGGCCCCAACCGCGTCGGTCCGAACCTCTACGGTATCGTCGGCGAGAAGAAGGGCGAGGGCCGCGGTTTCAATTTCTCGGCTGCGATGAAGGGCAAGGGCGGCGATTGGTCGTTCGACGACCTCAACAAGTTCCTGACCAACCCGAAGGGCTTCGTCCCCGGCACCGCGATGGGCTTCGCCGGCGTGCCGAAGGACAGCGAACGCGCCGACATCATCGCCTATCTGAATTCGAACTCGGAGCATCCGGCTCCGCTCCCGACCGCTTCGAAGTAACGAATTGCTTCGCGCAAGCATGTGGATGAAACGGCCAGGCAATGCCTGGCCGTTTTCGCATGGGCAATCCGCTGTCGCGGGGTTGTTATCGGGACGTTTCGCCGCAGCGATATTGTTCCCGGGTCAATATCATGAGGAAAAAGCAACGTAATTTGTCGAACCGTTGCCTTATATTGGGTCCCATGTAACCGGGGCCGCAAGCAGGAAGAGCGAATTTGGCGATCACCCGACGACACCTCCTTCAAGGCAGCGCACTGGCGGCACTCGCGCCGGCGCTAGGACTCAATACCGGCCTGCCGGCGATCACGCCGGCCCTCGCCGACGATGCGCCGAACGGGCTCAAATGGCGCCACGGCCTCTCCACCTACGGCGAAATCAAATATCCCGCCGACTTCAAGCGCTACGACTACGTCAAGCCGGACGCGCCGAAGGGCGGCGTGGTGCGGCTGTTCCAACCCGGCACCTATGACAGTTTCAACCTGGTCGTCGCGGGATTGAAGGGCACGGTCGCCGCCGCAGTCGCCCGCATCTATGACACGCTGATGGAAGCCTCGCTCGACGAGCCCGACACCTACTACGGCGAGCTCGCCGAGGCCGCGGCCTTCCCCGATGATTTCTCCTACGTGATCTACCGGCTCCGTCCGGGGTCGCGCTGGCACGACGGCAAGCCCGTCACGCCGGAGGACGTGATCTTCTCGTTCGAGGCGCTGAAGGCGAACAGCCCGATGTTCAGCGCCTACTACCGGCATATCGCAAAGGCCGAGAAGATCGGCGATCGCGATATCAAGTTCACCTTCGACAGCCCAGGCAACCGCGAGCTGCCGATGATCACCGGCCAGCTCATCATCCTGCCCAAGCATTGGTGGGAAGGCACCGACGCGCAGGGCAAGAAGCGCGACATCACTGCGAGCACGCTGGAGCCGCCGCTTGGCTCGGGACCTTACCGGATCAAGGAGTTCGTCGCCGGACGGTCGGTGGTGCTCGAGCGCGTCAAGGACTATTGGGGCAAGGATATTCCGATTGCGATCGGACAGAACAATTTCGACGAGCTGCGCTACGAATATTTCCGCGACGACACGGTTGCGCGCGAGGCGCTGAAGGCCGACCAGTTCGACTGGTACAACGAGCGCAGCGCCAAGGAATGGGCGTCCGCCTACGACGTTCCGCCGGTGCGCGAGAAGCGGCTGCTCAAGGAGCTGTTCACCGTCCGCAATCAGGGCCGGATGCAGGGCTGGGTGTTCAACCTGCGGCGTCCGAAATTCGCCGACGCCCGGCTGCGCCGCGCCTTCAACTACGCGTTCGATTTCGAAGAGATGAATCGCGTGCTCTCGACCGGCGAGTACCATCGCGATTCCAGCTATTTCGATGGCATCCCCGATCTGATGGCGACCGGCCTGCCGGAAGGCAAGGAGCTCGAGATCCTGGAGGCGGTGCGCGACAAGGTGCCGCCGGAAGTCTTTACGACGCCATACAAGGATCCGGTCGGCGGAACGCCGGAAAACGTGCGCGCCAATCTGCGCGAGGCGACGCGGCTGTTGAAGGAAGCCGGCTTCGAGATTCGCGACCGCAAGCTGGTCGATGCATCCGGTCAACCGTTTACGGTCGAGATCCTCGGCAACAGCGGCGATTCCGGCATGGAGCGGATCACGCTGTTCTACAAGCCGAGTCTGGAGCGCCTCGGCATCACCGTCAATCTGCGCGCCGTCGACACCGTGCAGTACCAGAATCGTGTCCGCGATTTCGATTTCGAGATGGTCACCCAGGTCTGGGGGCAGTCGATTTCGCCCGGCAACGAGCAGCGCGACAATTTCGGCTCGCAGGCTGCCGATCGGACAGGCTCGAACAATCTTCCGGGCATCAAGAATCCGGCCGTCGATGCCATCATCGAAAAGATCATCTTTGCCAACAGTCGCGCCGATCAGGTCGCCGCCGCCAAGGCGCTGGACCGGGTTTTGCTCTGGAACTTCTATTGCGTTCCACACTTCAATTACGACAAGCAGCGCTATGTCTATTGGGATCGCTTCAGCCATCCCGATCCGCTGCCGAAATACGCGGTTGCAGGATTCCCAAATCTTTGGTGGTTCGACGCCGACAAGGCGGCCAAGCTCAAGCGTTCATAAGATCGAAGGATTCGCGCATGGCGCTATTCTCCCGTCGGCACGCACTCGGTCTCGGCATCGGTGCGTTGAGTGCTGCAGGCTTGCGTGTCGCACCGGCGGCGGCCGACAACGGAACCGAGATGCACGGCATGTCGGTGTTCGGCGACCTGAAATATCCGGCGGATTTCCAGATCTTCGACTACGTTAATCCGAAGGCGCCGAAGGGCGGCGCCTTCTCGGTGATCCCCTGGGTGCGGGCCAACAACCAGTCCTACTACACCTTCAATTCGCTGAACGCCTATGTCCTGAAGGGGGAAGGCGCGCAGGGCATGGACATGACGTTCGCGACGCTGATGGCGCGCGCCAATGACGAGCCCGACGCGATGTACGGCTTTGCCGCGAAGTCGGTGCAGATCTCGCCGGACAAGCTGATCTACCGCTTCGCGATGCGCCCTGAAGCGCGCTTCCACGACGGTTCGAAGCTGACCGCGCAGGACGTCGCCTTCTCGCTCTCGACGCTGAAGGAGAAAGGTCACCCGCTGATCCAGGTGCAGCTCCGCGACTTCGTCAAGGCCGAGGCACCCGATGACGCAACCGTGGTGGTGACCTTCGCGGCCGGTCGCGCGCGCGACGTGCCGCTGTTTGTCGCAAGCCTGCCGATCTTCTCCAAGGCCTATTACGCGGCGCGGTCGTTCGAGGACTCGACGCTCGATGCGCCGCTGGGCTCGGGGCCGTACAAGGTCGGCCGCTTCGAGGTCAATCGCTACGTCGAATACGACCGCGTCAAGGATTGGTGGGGCGCCGACCTGCCGGTCAACCGCGGCAGCTACAATTTCGACACGGTGCGCTACGAATTCTATCGCGACCGCGATGTGGCGTTCGAGGGCTTCACCTCGAAGAGCTATCTGTTCCGCGAGGAGTTCACCGCGCGCGTCTGGGCGACACGCTACGATTTCCCCGCGGTGAAGGACGGCCGCGTCAAGCGCGAGACGCTGCCCGACGACACCCCGTCCGGCGCGCAGGGCTGGTTCATCAACCTGCGCCGCGAGAAATTCAAGGATCCGCGCGTGCGCGAGGCGCTGATCTGCGCCTTCGACTTCGAGTGGACCAACAAGACCATCATGTACGATGCGTATGCGCGCACCGTCTCGCCGTTCCAGAACTCGGATATGGTCGCGGAGGGGCCTCCCTCGCCGGAGGAGCTTGCGTTGCTCGAGCCGTTCCGCGGCCAGGTGCCCGATGAGGTGTTCGGCCTGCCGTTCGTGCCGCCGATGTCCGATGGCTCCGGCCAGGACCGCGCTTTGCTGCGCAAGGCGGTGCAGCTGCTCAACGAAGCCGGCTGTGTCGTCAAGGAAGGCAAGCGCGTGCTGCCGAACGGCGAGCCCATCACCATCGAATTCCTCAACGACGAGCCCTCGCTGCAGCCGCACCATGGGCCTTACATCAAGAATCTCGGAACGCTCGGCATCGAGGCGACGTTCCGCCTGGTCGACGCGGTGCAGTACCGCGCCCGGGTGGAGGATTTCGATTTCGACATGACCATGCAGCGCTTCAGCTTCTCGGCGACGCCCGGCGACAGCATGCGGCCGTTCTTCTCCTCGCAGGCGGCGAAGACCAAGGGCTCCTACAATCTCGCGGGCATCTCCAACCCGGCGATCGATGCGTTGATCGAGAAGATCATCGGCGCGAATAGCCGCCATGAGCTGACGGTCGCCTGCCGCGCCTTCGACCGCGTGTTCCGCGCCGGCCGTTACTGGGTGCCGCAGTGGTATCGCAACACGCATCCGATCGCCTATTGGGATCAGTTCGGTCATACCGAGAAGCTGGCGAAGTATACCCAGGGCGTCGGTGCGCCGGAGAATTGGTGGTACGATGCCGCCAAGGCCGCCAAGCTCGAGCAGGCGAAGTAGCCGATGAGCGCCTATATCGCCCGACGTATCCTGCTGATGCTGCCGACGCTGCTCGGCATCCTGTTCGTGTCCTTCGTGGTCGTGCAATTTGCTCCGGGCGGTCCGGTCGAGCGCGTCATCGCGCAGATCAACGGCGCCGACACCGGCGGCACCTCGCGCGTGTCGGGCGGCGGCGGCGATTTCGGTGCGCAGCGCGGTCAGGGCGCGGGCGCCGGCGCGGCCGTCAACTCGAAATACCGCGGCGCGCAAGGCCTCGATCCCGACTTCATCAAGAAGCTCGAGGTGCAGTTCGGCTTCGACAAGCCGGCGCCCGAGCGCTTCGCCTTGATGGTCTGGAATTTCGCCCGGTTCGACTTCGGCAACAGCTATTTCCGCAGCGTCAGCGTGATCCAGCTGATCAAGGAAAAGCTGCCGGTCTCGATGTCGCTCGGCATCTGGATGACGCTCTTGACCTATCTGATCTCGATCCCGCTCGGCATCCGCAAGGCGGTGAAGGACGGTTCGCGGTTCGACACCTGGACCTCGGCGGTGATCATCATCGGCTTTGCGATCCCGGGCTTCCTGTTCGCGATCCTCTTGATCGTGCTGTTCGCCGGCGGCTCGTTCCTCAATATCTTCCCGCTGCGCGGCCTGACTTCGGACGGCTGGTCGCAATTCCCCTGGTACTGGAAGATCATCGACTATTTCTGGCATCTCACGCTGCCGCTGGTGTCGATGGCGCTCGGCGCCTTCGCCACCATGACGCTGCTCACCAAGAACTCGTTCCTCGACGAGATCCGCAAGCAATATGTGATGACCGCGCGGGCCAAGGGCTGCAGCGAGCGCCAGGTGCTGTACGGCCACGTCTTCCGCAACGCCATGCTGATCGTGATCGCCGGTTTCCCGGGCGCGTTCATCCACGCGTTCTTCTCGGGCTCGCTGCTGATCGAAACCATCTTCTCGCTCGACGGGCTCGGCCTGCTCGGCTTCGAAAGCGTATTGAACCGCGACTATCCGGTGGTGTTCGGAACGCTGTTCATCTTCTCGTTGGTCGGACTGGTGGTCAACCTGCTGTCCGATCTCGCCTATATGTGGATCGATCCGCGGATCGACTTCGAGGCGCGGGAGGTCTGATGACGCTGCTCGCGCCCCAGCCGGTCGAGACCTCGACGCAATCGCCGCTCGGCGAGGCCGTGCCCGCCACGCGCCACGGCTTCTCGCCGTCGCCGCTGAACAAGCGGCGCTGGCAGAACTTCAAGGCGAATCGCCGCGGCTACTGGTCGTTCTGGATCTTCCTCTTCCTGTTCGTGGCGTCGCTGTTTGCCAATTTCATTGCCAACGACAAGCCGCTGCTCGTCAAATATGACGGCCGTCTGTACTGGCCGGTGATCTTCACCTATGCCGAGACCACCTTCGGCGGCGATTTCGAGACCGCGGCCGACTATCGCGATCCCTATTTGCAGAAGCAGATCGCCGCCAAGGGCGGCAGCATGATCTGGCCGCCGATCCGTTATTCCTATGACAGCCGCAACCTAGACCCGCCGACCGCGGTGCCGTCGAAGCCGACCTGGCTCCTGACCGAAAAGCAGTGCGCGGACGTGGTGAAGCGGAAGGGGCTGACCGGCTGCCGCGACCTCGAATACAATTGGCTCGGCACCGACGATCAGGGCCGCGACGTCGTCGCGCGGCTGATCTACGGCTTCCGCATTTCGGTGCTGTTCGGCCTGACGCTGACCATCCTGTCTTCCATCATCGGCATCGCCGCCGGCGGCGTGCAGGGCTATTTCGGCGGCTGGACCGATCTGATCTTCCAGCGGCTGATCGAGATCTGGACCGCGATCCCCTCGCTCTATCTGCTCTTGATCATCTCGGCGGTGCTGCCGCCGGGCTTCTTCATCCTGCTCGGCATCCTGCTGCTGTTCTCCTGGGTTTCGCTGGTCGGCCTGGTGCGCGCCGAGTTCCTGCGCGGCCGCAATTTCGAATACATCCAGGCGGCGCGCGCGCTCGGCGTCTCCAACGGCAAGATCATGTTCCGCCATCTGCTGCCGAACGCGATGGTCGCGACCATGACGTTCCTGCCCTTCATCGTCTCGTCCTCGGTGATGACGCTGACGGCGCTGGACTTCCTCGGCTTCGGCCTGCCGCCCGGCTCGCCTTCGCTCGGTGAATTGCTGTCGCAGGGCAAGGCCAATGTGCAGGCGCCGTGGCTCGGCCTCACCGGGTTCTTTTCGGTCGCGATCATGCTGTCGCTGCTGATCTTCATCGGCGAAGCCGCGCGCGACGCCTTCGATCCGCGCAAGACGTTCTCGAAGGGCTGACGCATGGACGCGACCAACCAGCCTTTGCTCGATGTCAGCGACCTCTCGGTCGCCTTCGGCCGTTCGGTTGCGGTGGACGGCATCTCGTTCTCGATCAAGCGCGGCGAGTGCGTCGCGCTGGTCGGCGAATCCGGTTCGGGAAAGTCCGTCAGCGCGCTGTCGGTGTTGAAGCTGCTGCCCTATCCGACGGCCTCGCATCCCTCGGGCGCGATCCGGTTCCGCGGCCGCGATCTTCTGGCCGCATCCGACCGGGAGATGCGCGAGGTCCGGGGCAACGACATCTCGATCATCTTCCAGGAGCCGATGACTTCGCTCAATCCGCTCCAGACCATCGAGACCCAGATCGGCGAGATCCTGTCGCTGCATAAGGGCGTCAGCGGTGCGGCGGCGCGGGCGCGGACGCTGGAATTGCTCGGCCAGGTCGGCATCCCCGAGCCGGAGACCCGGCTCAAGAGCTATCCGCACCAATTGTCCGGCGGCCAGCGCCAGCGCGTGATGATCGCGATGGCGCTCGCCAACGAGCCCGATCTGTTGATCGCCGACGAGCCGACCACGGCGCTCGACGTCACCGTGCAGGCGCAGATCCTGGCATTGCTCGCCGAGATCCGCGCCCGGCTCGGCATGAGCCTGCTGTTCATCACCCACGACCTCGGCATCGTCCGCCGCATCGCGGACACGGTCTGCGTGATGAACAACGGCAAGATCGTCGAGCAGGGCCCGGTCGAGCAGGTCTTCACCGCGCCGAAGCACGCCTATACCAAGGCGCTGCTGGCGGCCGAGCCGAAGCCCGATCCGGCGCCGCCGCAGCCGGGCGCGCCGGTCGTGATGTCGGTGGACAATCTCAAGGTCTGGTTTCCGATCAAGCGCGGGCTGCTGCGCTCGACCGTCGGCCACATCAAGGCGGTGGATGGCGTCAGCCTCGCGGTGCGCAAGGGCGAGACGCTCGGCGTCGTCGGCGAATCCGGCTCCGGCAAGACCACGCTCGGGCTGGCGCTACTCAGGCTGATTTCGTCCGATGGACCGATCGTGTTCCTCGGCAGGGACATTCAGGGCCTGCGCTTCAAGCAGATGCGGCCGTTCCGCCGCGACATGCAAATCGTGTTTCAGGACCCCTTCGGTTCGCTCAGCCCGCGCATGTCGGTGGCCGACATCATCGCCGAGGGGCTTGAGGTGCACCAGCAGCAGCTGTCGCGCGAGGAGCGCGAGGCGCGGGTGATCAAGGCGCTGAAGGACGTCGGCCTCGATCCCGACTGGCGCTTCCGCTATCCGCACGAATTCTCCGGCGGCCAGCGCCAGCGTATCTCGATCGCGCGCGCGGTCGTGCTGGAGCCGAACTTCGTGGTGCTGGACGAGCCGACCAGCGCGCTCGACATGCTGCTCCAGGCCCAGATGGTCGACCTGCTGCGCGATTTGCAGCGCAAGCGCGATCTCACTTACATGTTCATCTCGCACGATCTGCGCGTGGTCGCCTCGCTGGCGAGCCATCTGATCGTGATGAAATCCGGCAAGGTCGAGGAGGAGGGGCCGGCCTCCGAGCTGTTCAGGAATCCGAAGAGCGACTACACCCGCGCCCTGTTCGCCGCCGCGTTCCGCATCGAAGCGGATGGTGCGGGGACGGTGGCGACGTAGCCCATGCTCGTCATTCCGGGCTCGACGCTACGCGTCGCCCCCAGGTGCGCAATTGCGCACCGGGGAATGACGGATCCGTAGGATGGGTAGAGCGAAGCGAAACCCATCATGTCTCCGAGCGGTCGCAGCGTGATGGGTTTCGCTGCGCTCTACCCATCCTACGGCATCCCGCTTCTAGTCCCACGTCGTCCTGAGGTGCGAGCGGAGCGAGCCTCGAAGGATGCGTGGCCCGAGTGGGGCCGTCGATCCTTCGAGACGCGCTTCGCGCTCCTCAGGATGACGGGGATAAATTGGCTACGGCCGCTTGATCGCGAGCACGTCGCTGCCGGCGGCCTTGATCCTTGCGATCGCAGCGTGCGTGTTCTCCACCACCGTCGCCATATGATGCGCATTGGCGTGCACGATCGTCGTCGCATCGCGCGCAATTGCGACGTGGCCCTTCCAGAAGATCAGGTCGCCGCGCTGCAGATGCTTGGATTCCGCTGTAGTCAATTCGCGGCCGAGCCCTTCCTGCTGCATGTCGCTGTCCCGCGGGCAGCCGGTGCCGGCGGCCGTCAGCGCGATCTGCACCAGGCCGGAGCAGTCGATGCCGAGGCTCGACTTGCCGCCCCACAGATAGGGTGTGCCGACGAATTGCTCGGCGATGGCGACGAAGTCCTGCGCCATCGCGTCGAGCGGCGCGAGGTGCTGACGCGGCAGATGCCAGCCCTCGCGAGTCACCGCGATGGCGCCGTCCTCGCGGACGATTGCGAGCTTGCTCCCCATCGCAAGCGCCTCGACCGGCGGCAGCTTGATCGACGGTCCCGGGAACGCCAGCGTCCGCAGCGCCGTCACCTTATGCGTGGCCGCGGCACCTGGCTTGGCTAGCGCGGCCTCGGGAAGCCAGCCGACATAGCCGTCATCGGCGAGCTGGCCCCAGGCCCAGCCTTCGCCATTGCGGTCATACACCGTGACGCGCTCGCCTTTCAGCGCCTGCGTCATCTGTTCGGCATCGGCGGCCGGCGATCGCCGCAGCGGGGCGATGGCGTCAACGACCTCGAAGGTCTCGCCTTCGACGAAGCGCGCAGCCTTGACCTTGCCCTCGAGATATTTCGCCGCGACGTCGTCGCGGGCGGGAGTAAGGCGGGGGTCATCCATAGCGCTGGCTCAGCAATTTGTAGATCGCGCGCGCAGCCTGGCACTCGCCGCCTTCGGGGCGGCCGGGCTTTGCCGACGGCGTCCAGCCGTAGATGTCGACATGCAGCCAGCTCCTGGCGTGCTCGACGAAGCGCTGCAGGAACAGCGCGCAGGTGATCGAGCCCGCAAAACCGCCTGACGGCGCGTTGGTGATGTCGGCGGTCTTGGAGTCGAGCCAGGCATCGTAGGCCGGCCATAGCGGCATCCGCCACAACGGGTCGTTCTCGTCCTTTGCGTGAGCTGCGACGTCAGCGGCGAGCGCCTCGTCATTGGTGTAGAACGGCGGCAAATCGGGGCCCAGCGCCACGCGCGCCGCGCCGGTCAGCGTGCCGAGATCGATCAGGAGATCCGGCGTCTCCTCATCGGCCAGCGCCAGCGCGTCGGCCAGCACCAGCCGTCCCTCGGCGTCGGTGTTGCCGATCTCGACGGTGATGCCCTTGCGCGACTTGAAGATGTCCAGCGGGCGAAACGCGTTGCCGGCAACCGCGTTCTCGACCGCCGGGATCAGCACGCGCAGCCGCACCTTCAGCTTCGCATCCATCACCATCTGCGCCAGCGCCAGCACGTTGGCGGCGCCGCCCATGTCCTTCTTCATGATCAGCATGCCGCTCGACGGCTTGAGGTCGAGCCCACCGGTGTCGAAGCAAACACCCTTGCCGACCAGCGTCACCTTTGGATGGGCCGGATCGCCCCAGGTGAGATCGATCAGACGCGGCGCGCGCGTCGAGGCCATGCCGACGGCGTGGATCAGCGGGAAGTTCTGCGCGAGCTCGTCGCCGTCGATGCAATTGAAGGCCGCGCCGAACCGGCTTGCGAGATCGCGCGCCGCCTCGGCGAGCTCGGCTGGGCCCATGTCGTTGGACGGCGTGTTGATGAGGTCGCGCGCCAGCGCCGCGGCATCCGCGATCCGCGCGATCTCGGCGGCATCGACGCCATCGGGCGGCACCAGGCGAACCTCGGGGGCCTTGTTCTTGCGATAGCGGCCGAAGCGGTAGCAGCCGAGCGCAAAGGCGAGCGCGGCAAGCCGCGTGTCATGCGGCGCATTGGCAAAGCGGTAGACGCCCGGCGGCAACAGGCCGGGCAGGGCGCCGGCCCGGAACGGATCGCGCGCCTTGTGGTCTACGTCCTCGAGGCCGAACAGCACCTGCGCGATGCCGCCGTCGGCCGCCGGCAAGGCAAGGGATTTGCCGGGCTTGACCTCAAAGCCATTGGCCTCGGCGAACTGGCGGGCCGGCGCCGGCAACGCGCTGCGGATCGCATCCCATGTCGCCTTGGTAACGAAGGTGATCGGCGTGACGGCGGTCGTGGGTGCGGTCTCGAACACGGATGACATGCGGCTCTCGGCTGTTCTGGCGTCGTTGGTTGGCTACTACACGCCTTTCATGGCGGATGGTAGCGCGCCCGCGGTTGACGGACCTGCGGCATTGGAACCGGGTGCGCCGATCGCTGACCATGCCAGTTAACCAGACGTTAGGGTTAACAGTCTATTGCTGGCACGCTCAGTTGGATCCATTCGCCCGATTTCGTGAGTCACAGTGCCATGCGTCGACAGTCCAATTTGACCCGGCATCTCGCTTCCGCAGCCTTTGTGGCGCTTTTGGGCGCAGGGCTTGGCGGCTGCCAGACCATGTCCGACGTGACCGGATCGATCGCGTCGCGGCCGGATCCCACGCCCGACGATCCGCGTCGCGCCGTCGAGCTCTATGGCGAGCGCTATCGCAAGAACCCCAAGGATGTCGACGCGGCGATCGCCTACGGCCAGGCGTTGCGCATGAGCGGACAGCGCTCGCAGGCCTGCGCCGTGCTGGAGCAGGCCACGCTCGCCAGCCCCGGCAACAAGCCGCTGCTCGCCGCCTATGGCCGTGCGCTCGCCGACAACGGCAATTCGCAGGCCGCGTTCGACGTGTTGAGCCGCGCGCACAGTCCGGACAATCCGGACTGGCGGATTCTGTCGGTGCAGGGCACCACGCTCGACAAGTTGAACCGGCACGAGGAAGCGCGGCGCTATTACGCGAGTGCGCTGCGGCTGGCTCCGGATGAGCCGTCGGTGCTGTCCAATCTCGGCCTGTCCTACATGCTGACCAAGGAATTGCCGAAGGCGGAAGAGACGCTGCGCCAGGCCTATGCCAGCGCCCGCGCCGACACCCGCATCCGGCAGAACCTTGCGCTGGTCGTCGGCCTGCAGGGCCGCTTCGCGGAGGCCGAAACCATCGTCAAGGCCGACCTGCCGGCGGATGAGGCGGCGGCCAACGTCGCCTATCTCCGTGACATGCTGAACCGCAAGGACGGGCCGCGGACCGCATCGCGCGCCGCACCTGTCGTCGCCAAGGACGACTAGCTCTCCACTCCTATTGTGCTTGCTAGCGAAGCTCGCGGTTCGCGCAGCATCGTGCTCATGAGCACACAAAAGAAAACGCCCGGCACTGCCGGGCGTTTTCGCAGGCGCTGCTGTGCAGCTCAGTGCATCGTGGCGATCTTGATGTAGGACGGCCCGAGGATCACGATGAACAGGCAGGGCAGGAAGAACAGGATCATCGGCACGGTCAGCTTGGGCGGCAGCGCCGCGGCCTTCTTCTCGGCCTCGTTCATGCGCATGTCGCGGTTTTCCTGCGCCATCACGCGCAGGCTCTGGCCAAGCGGCGTGCCGTAGCGTTCGGATTGCTGCAAGGCCATGCAGACCGACTTCACGCCTTCGAGGCCGGTGCGGCGCGCGAGGTTCTCGTAGGCCGACTTGCGGTCCTGCAAATAGGACAATTCCGCGGTCGTCAGCGCGAACTCCTCCGACAGCGCGATCGACTGTCCGGCGATCTCGTTGGCGACCTTGCGGAACGCGACCTCGACCGACATGCCCGATTCGATGCAGATCAGCAGCAGGTCGAGCGAATCAGGGAAAGCGCGCTTGATCTGGAGCTGGCGTTTGGAGATCGCATTCTTCAGGAACAGCATCGGCGCCTGCAGGCCGGCATAGGCCGCGCCGACGCAAATGCCGATCTTGAGCGTCAGCGACCAGGTCGCGCCGGCGATGAAGAACGTGTAGATGATTGCGCCGATCAGCATCAGGATCGGCGTGACCGCGCGTGCCGCCAGGAAGTAGACATACGGCGCGTGGCCGCGATAGCCGGCCATCACGAGCTTCTCGATCGCCGCTTCCTGAGCCAGCCATTTGGTGAGGTTCAGGTCATCCACCATCTTGGAGACGGCCTGCCTCGGCGTCTGGCGCAGCGTCACCTTTTCCGACTTGGCCAGGCGTTCGCGTTCGCGCTGCCGAAGGCGTTCGCGCTCGCTGGCGACGGCCTTCATGCGCTTGTTGAGGTCGCCGCCGGCGAGCAGCGGCATCACCAGCGTGTAGACCGTCGCGCTTGCCGCGAAGAAGGCAAGCAGCATGGTCATGAACCTGACGTCGTGAAGCTTGGCGACCAGAATATCAATCATGCTGCACCGTCAGAAATCGAAGTTGATCATCTTCTTCATCACCAGCACGCCGCAGGTCATCCAGAGCGCGCAGCCAACCAGCATCAGCTGGCCCATCGAGTTCGTCCACAGCAGGGCGATGTAGTCCGGCGTCGTGAGGAACACGAGGATCATCACGATCGGCGGCAGCGAGCCGATGATGGCGGCGGAGGCTTTCGCTTCCATCGACATCGCTTGGATCTTCTCGGCCATCTTCTTGCGGTCGCGCAGCACCCGCGACAAATTGCCGAGCGCTTCCGACAGATTGCCGCCGGATTTCTGCTGGATCGCGATCACGATGCCGAAGAAATTCGCCTCCGGCAGCGGCATGCGCTCGTAGAGCCGGGCGCAGGCCTCGCCGAGCGGCATGCCGATCGCCTGGGTCTCGATGATCGCGAGGAACTCGCTGCGCAGCGGCTCAGATGCGTCGTTGACGACTGCCTTGAGCGATTCGAACAGCGGCAGGCCGGCCTTGATGCCGCGCACGATGACGTCGACGGCGTCGGGCAGCGCCTTCAGAAAGGCTTTTTCCCGCCGCTTCTTCAGAAAGCCGAGCAGCCAGCGCGGAGCGCCGAGACCCATGGCGAAGCCGATGCCGGCTGCACCGAGCAGTCCTCCGCCGACCATGAAGGCCGCGCCGAACCCGAACAGGCCGAGGGCGCCGGAGATCATCCAGAATTTCTGCTCGGACCATTCCAGTCCGGCTTGCGAGATGCGGACGCCGAGCGGGACCTTCTTGTCCTTCTGCCGCCGCGCCTCGAGTTCCTTCAGCGATCCCTCGACCTGCTCGCGGCGGGAGCGCTGCGTGCGCTCACTGCCGCGCGTCGTCGACTGCTCGTTGCGCGCCACCGATGCACGGCGCGACTCGGCCTTCTTCTCTCCCGAGAGGTACGGGTACAGGAAGACCCAGGCGATGCCGCCCACCGTGGTGGCGGCGAGGAAGGCCAGAGCAAGCGTTTGCGTTTGCATTCTGTGCTCCCCTAGACCGGCGCCGGCGAGTCGGAGGCATCCAGCGCCGCCGCAAGCCGCTTCTCTTCATTGTAGTAGCGCGCCCGCTCCCAGAAGCGGGGCCGGCCGATGCCGGTCGAGCGGTGCTTGCCGATGATCTTGCCGTTGGCGTCTTCCCCGACCACGTCGTAGAGGAAGATGTCCTGGGTGATGATGGTGTCGCCTTCCATGCCCATCACCTCGGTGATGTGGGTGATGCGGCGCGAACCGTCGCGCAGGCGCGCGGCCTGTACGATGATATCGACCGAGGCGCAGATCATCTCGCGAATGGTGCGCGAGGGAAGCGAGAAGCCGCCCATGGTGATCATGGATTCGCAGCGTGACAGCGCTTCGCGGGGATTGTTGGCGTGCAGCGTGCCCATCGAGCCGTCGTGACCGGTGTTCATCGCCTGCAACAGGTCGAACGCTTCGGGTCCGCGGACTTCGCCGACGATGATGCGCTCGGGACGCATACGCAGGCAGTTGCGGACCAGTTCGCGCATCGTGACCTGGCCCTCGCCCTCGATGTTCGGCGGCCGGGTTTCCAGCCGCACCACATGCGGCTGCTGCAGCTGAAGTTCGGCGGCGTCTTCGCAGGTGATGATGCGTTCGTCGTGCTCGATATAGTTGGTCAGGCAGTTCAGCAGCGTGGTCTTGCCCGAGCCGGTGCCGCCTGAGATGATCACGTTGCAGCGGACCCGGCCGATGATCTGCAGGATGGTCGCCCCTTCCGGCGTGATCGCGCCGAACTTGACGAGCTGCTCCAGCGTCAGCTTGTCCTTCTTGAATTTGCGGATGGTGAGCGCGGGCCCGTCGATCGCCAGCGGCGGCACGATGGCGTTGACGCGCGAGCCGTCGGCGAGGCGGGCGTCGCAGATCGGCGAGGATTCGTCGACGCGCCGGCCGACCTGGCTGACGATGCGCTGGCAGATGTTGAGCAGCTGCTGGTTGTCGCGAAAGCGGATGCCGGTGCGCTGGATCTTGCCGGCGACTTCGATGAACACCGTGCCCGCGCCGTTGACCATGATGTCGGCGATATCGTCGCGCGACAGCAGGGGCTCGAGCGGTCCGTAGCCGAGCACGTCGTTGCAGATGTCGTCGAGCAGCTCTTCCTGCTCGGCGATCGACATCACGATGTTCTTGATCGCGATGATCTCGTTGACGATGTCGCGGATTTCCTCGCGCGCCGACTCGCTGTCCAGCTTGGCAAGCTGGGCAAGGTCGATCGCCTCGATCAGGGCGCCGAAGATCGTCGCCTTGACCTGATAGTAATTGTCCGAGCGGCGGGCTTCGACGGCGGGAGCGGGCGGCGGCTTGGCCGGGGCCAGCGGCGGCGACGATATCGTCGGGGCGGCGGACTCGCGCGCCATCGGCGACGAGCCGGCGGGCTCCGGCGTCTGAAAAGCGGGCTTGGGTGCCCGCACGTCCCCATCGTTTCCGCTACGCTTACCAAACACGACGTCTTGACTCCACGCGGACCACTATTTGGACCGCAGCTTTTCGAGCAGGGGCGACAGGAAGGACCCCCTCGGCTTCTTGGTTTCGCCGCGGCCTGTCAGCCGCTGCGCCATCTGCAGAAACATCTCGACTGCGCGGTGATTGGCGGAGATTTCCGCGATCATCTGGCCGTTATTGGCGGCCGAACCGAAGATCTGCGGATCGAACGGGATGGCGGCGATCGGCTGACTTTCGATCGCCTTGGCGAATTCGCCGGCCGCGATCTCCGGACGCTTCGGCACGCCGACCTGGTTCAGGCAGTACAACGGCGCGCGGTCGTTCGGCCGTGACGCCTTCAGGAGGTCGAACATGTTCTTGGCGTTGCGCAGATTGGCGAGGTCGGGCGCCGCCACGATCAGGATGTCGTCGGCTGCGATCAGCGCACGCTTGGTCCAGCCGGACCATTGATGCGGCACGTCGAGCACGATGCAGGGCATCGTGGTGCGCAGCGTATCGAAGATCGCATCGAACGCTTCGGCGCCGAAATCGTAGACCTTGTCGAGCGTGGCCGGCGCCGCCAGCAGGCTGAGATGGTCGGTGCATTTCGACAGCAGGCGGTCGACGAAGGCGGTATCGACGCGGTCCGGCGAGAACACGGCATCCGCGATGCCCTGCGCCGGATCCTGGTTGTAGTTGAGCCCGGCGGTGCCGAACGCAAGGTCGAGATCGGCGACCACGGAATCGAGCGCCAGATCGCGGGCGATCGCCCAGGCGACATTGTGCGCGATCGTCGAGGCGCCGACGCCGCCCTTGGCGCCGACGATGGCGACGACGCGGCCGACCGCCTTGGCTTCCGGCGCCGAGAACAGGTTGCAGACCGCGCGCACCACGTCGATCGCATGCGCCGGCGCAATCACGTAGTCGCTGACGCCGCGGCGCACCAGCTCGCGGTACAGCGTGACGTCGTTGACCCGGCCGATCACGACAACCCTTGTGCCGGCGTCGCACACCGTGGCGAGCTGGTCGAGGCCGGCCAGAATGTCGCTGCGGCCCTCCGTCTCGAGGATGATGACGTTGGGCGTCGGCGCCGAGCGATAGGCCTCGATGGCGGCCGCCATGCCGCCCATCTGGATCTTGAGGTGAGCCTTGGCCAGCCGGCGATCCTCGCCCGCCGACTGCACGGCGGCGGCGGTCTCGACCGTTTCGCAGAACGCCTGAACCGAAACCCGTGGCGCCGGAGCAATATGGTCGTCCACGGCCTGCGGCGGGGCGTCCGTCTGCTCTTCGGAGTTTTGCTGCGCGTAGGTGATCATTTTCCTGTGTCGCTTAGCTTGGCCCTGTCGGCCTCGGGATAGGTCGTGGCAGTGGTGGTGCCCTTGCGATACTTGTCGAAGGCGATGTTGCGGCGCGACGTGTAGGCAGGGGTCTCCGCGCGCGGCTGCACGAGGTCAGTCGGGTCTTCGACCATGGCGGCAAGGTTGCGCTGATTGGCGCAGCCGAAATTGTAGTACTGCTTGTTCTGGATGTAGGACCCGTTGTGCATCGACGGGCCGAGATCCTCCGGCCAGAGGCCGCACGGCCCAGCCTCCGCCTTCATCTTTGGATAGTTGACGCGGATCGCAGGCATCAGGCGCGGATTCTCGGGATGATACTTGCGAACCAGGATCCCGCGCGGCGGCACGCCGGCCGCGGCAAAGGTCGCCTGAATCTCGCGCAACGATTCCTGTGCAGGCCGGGCGTTCGGCGTGTCGACGGGAACGTCGATGGTGACGGCGCCGGTGCCTTCGCGCATCCAGTCCTGCGCCATTCCCATCACCTCGGCGCGCTGCTCCGCGGTCAGGCCGCCGCGGCTGCGGCCGACGAAGACCACGATCGAGCGGTCGGCCTCGGTAACGGCGATCGGATGCCGCAGGCGATAGTCGGCCGGTGAGTCCACCATCGCGAAACTGTTGTCGGCGGCGTGCTGGCAGGCGCCGAGCGTCATGGCAAGGCCGACGAGCGCTCCGGCGAGACTGACGGTGCGCTTGTGGTCGGCGGATGGTCTGGGTGTGGTCTGTGTCATCGTCCGCCTCAGTCGGTAATGAAGCCGTAGGTGCCGCGGTAATTCCGCGCCGGCTCGGTGCGGCCCGGCACGCCGTAGATGCGATTGAGGCTGCCCAGCAGGTCGGCCTGCGGATCGGACGCGTTGGCGAAGCCGTCATCCGGACGCGACAGGTCCTTCTGGGCCACCGCGCGAACGACATAGGGCGTCACCAGGACCATCAGTTCGGTCTGGTTGTTGACGAAGTCGCGGCTGCGGAACAGCGTGCCGAGCACCGGCAGCGACGCCAGCCCCGGCAGGCCGTTGATCGCCTGCTTGGTCTGGTCCTGGATCAGGCCCGCCATGGCCATCGAGCCGCCCGAGGGAATCTCCAGCGTGGTCTCGGCGCGGCGGGTCTTGATCGAGGGGATCGTCGTTCCACCTGCGCCGCCCGTCAATGCGTTCTCGGTCGAGACTTCCGACACTTCGGTCATCACGCGCAGGCTGATCCGCCCTTCGGTCAGCACCACCGGGGTGAAGTTGAGCGAAATGCCGAATTTCTTGAAGCTGACGGTCTGGACGCAATTCCCGATCGTGCCGGTCGACGAAGTCTGACAGGTCACGCCGGTCGGAATTGGAAACTCGCCGCCCGAGATGAAGGTCGCCGATTCGCCCGATATCGCGGTCAGGTTCGGCTCGGCGAGCGTCCGCACCACGCCGGCGCTCTCCATGGCGCGGAGCGTCGCCGTCACCGACGATCCGAACTGTGTCGTGAGATTGTTGCCCGAGACCAGCGGTCCGCTGTTCGCGGTGAACGGGTTGCTGTTGGCGAATTTCACCACGGTCGTGCCGTAGTTGAGGTTTGCGGTGAGGTCGATGCCGAGCTGCTTGATCAGGCTGCGCGAGACTTCGGCAACCGTGACTTTCAGCATCACCTGGTCGCGGCCGCGAACCGCGATGGAGTTCACGACCTTGTCGGGTCCGCCGACCAGCCGGGTGGCGATCTCGCCGGCCTGCTGCGCGTCGATCGGGCTCGCCGCGCTGCCGGTCAGCATCACGCCGTCGCCGACGCCCTCGATCTGGATATCGGAATTCGGCAGCGCCGCGCGCAGCGCCTGACGGACGCCGTTGAGGTCGCGCTTGACGGCGATGTCGTAGGCAGCGATCTGCTGTCCGGCGGCGTCGAAGAACACGATGTTGGTCTGACCGACCGTCGCGCCGATGATGTAGGCGCGTTGCGCCGAGCGGACCACGGCGTTGGCGATCTTGGGATCGGCCACCAGCACGTCCTTGATGTCCCTGGGCAGGTCGATCACGATCGATTTGCCGACGCCGAGCGAGAGGAAACGGGCATTCATCTGGCCGCCGTCGGCCGACGCGGCAGGAGCAGACGCGGCGCGATAATCGCTCGCCACCACCGGCGTCAGCGCCGGGTTGAGCGAGAGCGCCGTGACGGCCGAGAACGACAATGCGCGGACCATGAAGGCCCGCATCGTCCGTTGAGTTGCCCCGCCCTTCATCACGTGTATCCTCATGGTCACTTCTGCATCGTTGCCTGGTTGGCAACGCCGAAGCGGATGACGTTGATCGTCTCACCGCGCCTCGGGTGGTTGTCGTCGGTCTTGGTTTCCGGCGCGTTGTTGTCGGCGATGCTGCGCAGCGCCAGCGACAGGACGCCGCTCTGGCGCGCGCGCGCCAGCGTTTCGGTCTGTTCGGGCTTCAGCTCCAGCGTCACCGTCTTGCCGATCAGTGCGTTGGTGCCGTCCTTCTCCTTCGGCGCCTGGTCGATCGCAAGCACGCGGATATTGGTCAGGATCACCTCGGAATTGATGAGGTCGGCGCCGTTGCGATCCGGGTTCTTGTCGCGCTTCGACAGCAGGACGTCGACCCGGTCATTCGGCAGGATGAAGCCGCCGGCGCCGGTCTCGGGCGAGATTTCCGTCGATACCGCGCGCATGCCGGTCGGCAGGATCGCGGCCATGAAGCCGCTTCCGTCGGCCTTGACGAGCTTCTGCTCGCGAATCGGCTCGCCCTGGATGAAGGGCGCGCGGGCGATCGAACCGGTGACATCCTTGATCGCTTCGGCGTTGCTGTCCCTGCGCATGAAGCTGGCGCTGGCGGTTGCCGCCGGCCAGGTCTGCCACTGCAGATCTTCGGGCTTCACGGCCTGGCCGAGGCCGATGTCGGTTTTCGCGACCAGGATGTCGACCGTGGGCAGCTGCGCGACCGGCGGAGGCGGCGCCGGCTTGTCGTCGCTTCCACTTGCCAAATAGAGCGCCGCTAGGCCGGCGCAGCCTGCAATTGCCAGGACCAGAATGCGGGCCTTATCCATTACGCTTCACTTTCCACATGACGCCGCGACGCTGCCGCCGCCGTGATGGGAGTTGACCAGCTATTCGTCAAAGCATGGTTAATGAGGCGTATCTAAATCGCCTTAACGAGCGGTTACTGCTGCTTTCTCAGCGCAAGGCGAGGTGCGCGAGATCGATCGTCTTGATCCAGTCCGTCTCCGGATAGATCAGCAGGGCGCCGAGGGCGAGTGCGATGCCGTAGGGAATGCCGGTCTGCTTGTCGTGCAGGCGGCTGAGCCAGGCCTGGGACGCGAGCGGGTAGGGCAGCGGCCATTGCCGGAGCTGCAGCAGCAGCACGGTCAGCGCGCCGCCGAACAGCGAGGCAAAGACCAGATAGGGGAGCAGATGCTCGAAGCCGAACCACAATCCGGCTGCAGCGGCGACCTTGGCGTCTCCGCCGCCGACCCAGCCCATCGCGAACATGCTGAACGCCACCACAAGAACCAGCGCGCCCGCGCCGGCATGGCTGAGGATGTCGTGGACGCCCATCCCGGTCAGCGGCGCGAGGACGAAGAAGCCGGCCACCAGCGCCAGCGAGATCCGGTTCGGGATCGTCATGGTCAACAGATCGCTCGCCGCCGCAAAGGCCATCAGGGCCGGAAACAGCATCAAGCGTGCGATGTCGAGGATCATGGATTCATGCCGTCAAGCTGGAGCTGCGGTCGAGACCCGACGCTAGCGGCCAATGGTGAACAATCGGGAAAGCACTGCCGGCGCCGTGACGGAGGCCGCCGGGCGGCTCCCGTCAAATAGCAAAGGTCCCGGGGTTGCCGGGACCTTTGATGCGAGTTCGTCGGAACCGGCTTACTTCAGCGAACCGGCGATCGTGCTGAAGGTGCCCGAGAGCTTGGTGCCGACGCCGTTGACAGCAGCGATGATCGCGATGGCGATACCGGTGGCGATCAGGCCGTATTCGATGGCGGTCGCGCCCGACTCGTCCTTCACGAAGCGCGAAACGAGGTTCTTCATAAGTAACTCCTGTGTACACGTGGCTGGTCGAACTAGATTTGGTCTCGCCGGCGTTCTCAGCACCGTGACCATTGCCGCACCCTACGGTTCGACAATTTCGGTGCAGTTAATTTGATCGCACAAACACAGCGGGAACCCGCACTTGTTGCGCACAGTAAATTTGGGATTAAGCGGTCCGCTCAAATTGCGGATTGTTGCTGAGGACCGCTGCTTGCACCTGTTCACGGCTCCTTAAGTGCACATCTGTACCCATGGGGCTTCAGTCGAATGAGGCCGTCATGCCCAGCCTTCCCTTTGAAGTCATCGAGATGATCGGCCAGACGATGATGAAGGTGGTGCCGATCACCATCGCACTGGCGCTGTTCTTCACGGTGCTCACCCATTTCTGGGCCTGCAATCCCGGCAAGCCATGGTGGCAGAAGCGTGAGCTGGTCACCGACATCTGCTACTGGTTCTTCGTGCCGGTGTTCGCCCGCGTGCTGCGCATCGGGCTCCTGGTGGTGGGCGCGGCCGTGGTGTTCAACGTTCACGGCGCCGACGATCTGATCGCGTTCTACGAGAACGGGCACGGCCCGCTGGCGCAGCTTCCGCTCTGGCTGCAGTCCATCATCTTCCTCGTCGGCTCCGACTTCATGCTGTACTGGCTGCACCGCATGTTCCACCGGGGTGACTTCTGGAAGTACCACGCCATTCATCACTCCTCCGAGGATCTTGAATGGATCTCGGCGGCACGCTTCCATCCGGTCAATCTTTTGATCGGCACGATCACCGTCGACGTGATCCTGCTGATGGCCGGCATCTCGCCGAACATCATGCTGTGGGTCGGGCCGTTCACCACATTCCACTCGGCATTCGTGCACGCCAACCTGAACTGGACGCTCGGCCCGTTCAAATATGTGATCGCGACGCCGGTGTTTCACCGCTGGCATCACACTGGGCTCGAGGACGGCGGCGACACCAATTTCGCAGGCACCTTCCCGCTCTGGGATATTCTGTTCGGGACGTTCCGCATGCCCGAAGGCAAGCTTCCGGAAGATTACGGCGTCGATGCCGAGCAGGGCGTGCCGACCGAGATCGGCGGACAGCTGGCCTATCCGTTCCGGCAGTGATGCCGATGGCCGTCGGGTGCCATCATGAGCGTTGAGACGGCGACCTTCTCGCGGGCGAAAGCCTCCGTGTTCGCCGAGGTCCCGGCCTGGTTCTGGGTGGCGTGCGGCGTTTATGCGCTGCTGCTGTTCGTCGGCGACCGGCTGCTCGCCGATTCCGATACCTACTGGCAGATTGCCGTCGGCCGCTGGATCCTCGACCATCGCACGCTGCCGTCGGTCGACATCTATTCGTTCACCAAGGCCGGTGCGCCGTGGGTGTCGTCGTCCTGGCTGGCGCAGGTTCTGTTCGCAAAGGCCTATGACCTCGCCGGGTGGACCGGCCCGGCGGCGCTGACCGCGGCCTGTGCCGCCGCCAGCTTCGCACTGCTGACCGCGATCCTCAGCCGCACGCTGCCGGCGATCTACGCGAGCCTGATCGCCCTTGTCGCGCTGGTCCTGACCTGCGGGCACCTGCTGGCCCGTCCGCATGTGCTGGTGATGCCCATCATGCTGGTCTGGGCGAACGGCCTGATGACCGCCAGCGAACGCCGCGAGGCGCCTTCGTTCTGGCTGCTGCCGCTGATCGCGCTGTGGGCCAATCTGCATGGCGGCTTTCTGTTCGGCCTGGTGCTGGTCGGTGCATTTGGCTTTGATGCGCTGTGGAATGCCCTGCCGGCTCAAAGGTGGGCGCTGGCGCTGCGCTGGGGAGCCTTCGGCGTCGGCGCGCTGGCTGCGTGCTGCGTGACCCCCTATGGATGGGGCTCGATCCTCGCCTCGCTGAAGATTCTCGGCCTCGGTGAATTGCTGCATGTCATCCAGGAGTGGAGGCCGGCGACGTTCAGCGAGATCGACCCGTTCGCGCTGTCCATCCTCGGCCTGCTCGGCGCGGCGCTCTATTACGGGGCGAGGTTGCCGCTGCCGCGAATCCTGCTGGTGCTGGGCTTGCTGCACATGGCCCTGTCTCACATCAGAAATCTCGAGCTGTTCGCGCTGCTGCTGCCGCTCGCCGTGCTCACGCCGGTCGCAACCCAGTTCCGCCTGCGTGCCTCTTGCACCGTCCGCCCGAGGGCCGTTCCGGCCACAATCCTCCTCGCCGGACTTTGCGCGTGGACCTCACTCGCTGCGGCGCGTCAGGTCATATCGCCGCCGCCGACCTATTCGCCGGCTGCCGCGGTTGACGCGATGAAGGCGCGCAACGTCAGGCGGGTGCTCAACGATCTGCAGTTCGGCGGATATCTGATCTGGCGTCAGGTGCCGGTGTTCATCGACGGGCGCGCCGAGCTCTACGGCGAGACGTTCGGGATGGGCTTGGCCCGTGCGCTTCAGCTCAAGGACGTCAACGGTTTCCTCAGCCTGCTCGAGACCAATAATATCGATGCGGTGATGCTCGCTCCGGACACGCCGGCTTCCAGATTGCTGGATCATATCGGAGGATGGCAGCGCCTCTATGCCGACGACCGCGTGGTGGTTCACGTCCGCGCCGCCAGTTGAAGCCGTTGCTGTCGTACAACGTGGGTCGCTGCGAAGTGACGCTCAAGTCCTGCTGATGGACGGCCTGGCAGAGCGACGAGCGATGAGGATGGCGGCAATGGTCAGGCCGCCGCCGGCCAGGACGTCGGCGAGGTGATGACCTCCCACGGGCATCGTCGCGACGATCATCGTTGCGTTCACGATGAACACGGGAACGACGAGCCAGCGCGTGTCGCGCGCAGCATAGATCGTCATGACGCCGAGCATGGTGTGGAACGAGGGAAAGCTGACGATGCCGTCGACGCTTGCCATGTCGACGACCGACAGCGATCCGTCGCGCAACATCGAGAAGGTCCGCCCGAACGTCCACATGTCGCCGAGTGCCGCAAAGTGCTCATAGCTGTGCGGGGCGGGCTGGAAGTAGGCGAACGCGCCCGCGGCGAGGATCAGCCACATGCCGATGCACAGTGCGACCGCGCTCAAGCTGAGGACGGCGATGAACTCCGCGAGCCGGTCGCCACGCCGTTGCAGGATCAGCCACCCAAGGACTAGTTGCGACAGCAGGCCGGTGCTTTGGTAGGCCGTCGTCAGCAGCGTCGCGACGAACGAATGCGCGTTCGTCGCGGCCAGGAAGGTCGGCCAGTCGAACCCCAGCAGATGATCGACGCCTGCCAGAACGTCGTCTCTGAGCGGCAGCTTCGATGCTGCGATCAGATAGCTGAGCGTGCTGCCCGCGGTCAGCAGCGCGCTGATCGGCAGCAGCGCGCGCCAGAACAACTCGGTCATGAACAGGCCCCGCCGCAGCAGGACGGCCGGACGTCGCTGGTCGGCGCTGAGCCGGTTGGACGCAATGGCGATGAATGCGGCCGCGATCGCGCAATATGCCATGCCCTGCAGGATCGCGATCCAGTTCGACGATGCGAACGAAAGCCCGGAATTTGGCAGCCAGATCACGTCGGCAAGGGTGCATGCGACGATGCATGACCACGCGATCGCCATGTGGCGCTGCGCGGCGTCGCCGAAGTCGCTGAACATCAACCAGCGCGCCGCAGCGTCACGAATCCGTGCAGGGTCGACAATCAGGCCGCGCGCGCCGGAACCGGCGGCGCGCTTTTCGATTCGCGATATCGACGACACGTGGCGCGTTCAGTGGTTGTGGCTGGCGCAGAAACTGCTTGGAGACTCTTAAGATTGGGATAACCCCGGAAGGTGCGATTCGATCACGCGCCGTCGCTGCGGGCAGGATGACGGCGTCGACGATCCGGGTATTCCCGGGCGAGGTGGCAAACATCAGGCTTGCCGGCTCGGGAAGTCGTGACATCCGCGCAATTCGGCGGTCGATTTTTGCTCTTCTTAAATGAATTGCCGTCAGATTTGCCTGCGTCGGGCGCCGGTCCGCTGCGTATCGCCTTTGCCGGCTTGTGAACGTCCCGGGGTAGAGTATGTCGTTTCAGTCCCAACGCATTCGCGCCGTCGCGCGCATTGGATTCATCTCGCTGGCCGCAGCCCTGCTGCTGGGGCCCGTGCTCGCAACGGCTGCGCCGGATCCGGATCGGATTGCGGTCAATGTCGATCAGGCCAAGCTCGTCAAGCTGCCGGGCGGCATCGCCACGATCGTGGTCGGCAATCCGCTGATCGCCGACGTCACCCTGCAGAACGGCGGGGTCGTCGTCGTGACCGGCAAGGGCTATGGCGCGACCAATTTCATCGCACTCGACCGCACCGGCCAGGTGCTGGTGGATCGCCAGATCCAGGTCGAAGGCCCGACCGACCAGCTCGTCACCGTCTACCGCGGCATCGATCGCGAGACCTATAGCTGCATGCCGGTCTGCCAGCGCCGTATCACCCTCGGCGATGGCGACACCTATTTCAGGGCGACCATGGAACAGGCCGGTACGCTCAACAATCAGGCCACCGGCTCGGGCGGAGCCGCGAAGCCGCAGAACTGACGCGTGTCCGCTCCGGCGCTTCACACGCCGGAGCCTTGGCCGATCGCAGGCCGTTCACCCGGGATGGTTAATGAAGATCTAACGGATCGGGTCACTCTGTCTCGATCCGGCGAAATACTTCGACAATGACTCTTGGGTAGTTGTTGCCGCCATGTTGATCCGGGGTCGTTGATGCCGCTGACCGCTTTCGCCCGCCTGCTCCGTCGCTTTCGCCGAGACCGCCGCGGTGTGACCGTGGTGGAATTCGCGATGGTCGCGCCGCTGTTCTTCGGATTGCTGTTTGCGATCATCGAAGTGGCGATGATCTTCTTCGCCAGCCAGGTGCTCGAGACGGTGACGCAGGATTCGTCGCGTTTCATCATGACCGGCCAGGCTCAGGGCTTGAGCTATACCCAGGCGCAGTTCAAGGCCTACGTCTGTAACAAGATCACGACGCTGTTCGACTGCAACAACGGCATCTACGTCGACGTCCGCAGCTATCCGTCTTCGACGGGCTTCAGCAGCGTCAACATCACGCCGATTACCGATCCTACCCAGGTGAAATGGTGTCCCGGCAAGGACGGCGACGTCGTGGTGGTCCGCCTGTTCTATCAATGGCAGCTGTTTGTCACCCAGCTCGGCTTCAACGCCTCGAACCTGCCTAATGGCAAGCGGCTCCTGATCGCGACCGCAACGTTCAAGAACGAGCCGTCCGGAACCGCCGGGACCACATGCTCATGAGTCAAGTCATGAAAGCCCTGCCTGCGGCCCTGCTGCGCTCCGTTGCCGCTCTCGCGCATGACCGCCGGGGCCTTGCCGCCGTCGAGTTCGCCTTCATCATGCCGCTGATGCTGGTGATGTTCTTCGGCACCGTCGAATTCTCATCCGGCGTTGCGGTCGACCGCAAGGTCACGTTGATGGCGCGCGCCGCGTCGGACCTGACCTCGCAGGCGACGCAGGTGGTGGACGCCGACCTGCAGAACTTCTTCAGCGCCAGCGTCGGCATCATGACGCCCTACGACGCTTCGCCGACCAAGGTCACGCTGTCGGAAATCTACGTCGATAATTCGAACATCGCGCACATCCAGTGGAGCAAGTCCGGGACGATCGCCTCGGGCGCGACGCAGGCCACGGTGACGGCCTCGAGCCGCAGCCAGGGTGACATCGTGACCAGCGTCGTTCCGCCGGCGCTGCTGGTTGCGGGCACCTATCTGATCTTCAGCGAAGTGAGCTACAAATACGTTCCGGCGGTCGGCTATGTGATGGCCAAGGCTGGCCTTACGCTCAGCGACGTCGCCTTCACGCGGCCGCGGCAGTCGATTTGCGTGTACTACGCCCCGACCGCCGCCACCATGCCGACGACCTGCTCGACATACTAAGGCGCGGATGATCTCCGCGTAGACGCTTCGCGTTTGTCGCGGCGCTCCAGGTCACGGCGACAAGACAGCGATGCAGACAAAAAGGGCCGCACCCGAAGGTGCGGCCCTTGATGCTTTAACGACAATTTCCTGGAGCTTCGCGCTCCCGGGAAATCGGCTTATCCAGCGGCGCGCAGATTGTCGGCCGAGGATTTGCCGGAACGGCGGTCAGCAACGATCTCGTAGGAGATCTTCTGGCCTTCACGCAGAGTGCCAAGGCCGGCGCGCTCGACTGCACTGATGTGCACGAACACGTCGTTCCCGCCTTCATCCGGCTGGATGAAGCCGTAGCCCTTGGTCGCGTTAAACCACTTCACGGTTCCCATGCTCACGTGGGTAGTCCCTTCTCAGATATACAAGTTCAAGACCCGCTGATTGGCGGGGTGGTGAGATCGAATTTTTGGAAGGGTCGTCAGCGTCTGAACCGGCTGTACCGGTATTGGCTAATGTCGTCCGGCCGAAAATCGATGGGTAGGATATTATTCGATAGAAGGCTTCAAAACAATCCTGACGTGCGCGCTTTTTTTGGCCGGCGCAGCCGCCGGCCAATTGTTGCGCAGGACACCAGGACGTCATGCGCGCAACGGTTGCAATCCGCCTGTTATCGGCGACGGAACTGGCCGCCGCGCTGCGCGCCGCCCCGCGGCGGGCCGCCGGGCGCACCGCTCGGACGTTCGTCCTTGTGCCGGAAAATCAGGCGGCCCTTCTCCAGGTCGTAGGGCGACATTTCGATCGTGACGCGGTCGCCGGCCAGCGTCTTGATGCGGTTTTTCTTCATCTTACCGGCGGTGTAGGCGACGATCTCGTGTCCGGCGTCGAGTTGGACCCGGTAACGAGCGTCGGGGAGGATCTCGGTCACCAGTCCTTCGAACTGGATCAGCTCTTCCTTAGCCATATGGTTCTCCAGATCGAGCGACGGCTAGTGCTTCGGTCGGTTGTTGCGGTTGTGTTGCGGATTCGGCCGGCTCTCGCGATGCAAGAAGGCGACGCCCTGGATGCCTTCGCTGTTGCCGGCCTGCGACGGACGCGGCGACTCGCCCCGGTTCGTCTGCGGCGCGCCATTATTACCACCCCGACGGCGGCGGCGGCGAGGGCCTTTTGTGCCAGGAGCGGCCTCATTCCCACGGACATTGTGCGCGCGGGGCGCAGAGCGGCCGCCCCGATGCGGATGGGTGGCCTGGGCCGGCGCCGCGGCCTCGCGGTTGCCGCCTTGTGTGCGGCGGTCTTCCCGCGGCACGGCAATTCGGATCAGCCGCTCGATATCGCGCAAATAGCCCATCTCCTCGGCGCCGGCGATCAGCGAGATCGCGACCCCGTCGGCCCCGGCGCGCGCGGTGCGGCCGATGCGGTGGACATAGGTTTCCGGCACGTTGGGCAGGTCGAAATTCACGACGTGGCTGACGCCGTCGACGTCGATGCCGCGGGCGGCGATATCGGTCGCCACCAGGGTGCGGATCTCGCCGGAACGGAACGCCGCCAGCGTGCGCTCGCGGTGGTTCTGCGACTTGTTGCCGTGGATCGCATTGGCCTCGATGCCGGCCTTGGCAAGGCTTTTCACGACCTTGTCGGCGCCGTGCTTGGTGCGGGTGAAGACCAGGGCCCGATTGACCGGTTCCTGCTTCAGGAGCTGGGCCAGAACCGTCGGCTTGGCCGCGAAATCGACCTGGATCGCACGCTGGGCGATGCGATCCACCGTCGAGGCCACCGGCGTCACCGCCACCCGGGCGGGATCGCGCAGCATCGCCTCGGCGAGCTCGGCGATGTCCTTGGGCATGGTGGCCGAGAAGAACAGGGTCTGGCGCCGGATCGGCAGCTTGGCGACGATTTTCCGGATGTCGTTGATGAAGCCCATGTCGAGCATGCGGTCGGCTTCATCGAGCACCAGGAACTCGACCTGGTTGAGCTTCAGGCCGTTGCTCTGGACGAGATCGAGCAGGCGGCCGGGGGTGGCGACCATCACCTCGACGCCTTGCATCACGGCGCGGACCTGGCGGCCCATCGGCACGCCGCCGATGGCGAGCGCCGAGGACAGCCGGATGTGGCGGCCATAGGTGTTGAAGCTGTCGAGGATCTGCCCGGACAGTTCGCGGGTCGGCGAGAGCACCAGCACGCGGCAGCTCTTGGGCTGCGGGCGGACGCGGTTCTCGAGCAGCCGGTGCAGGATCGGCAGCGCGAAGGACGCGGTCTTGCCGGTTCCGGTCTGGGCGATGCCGACGACGTCACGGCCGGCAAGTGCGAGCGGGATGGTCTGGGCTTGGATGGGGGTCGGCGTGAGATAATTTTCTTCTCGAAGCGCGCGGGCGATGGGATCGGCGAGGCCGAAATCCTGAAAGGAGGTCAAAAGGTGGTTCTTTCCATAAAAGCCATCGTCGTCCCGGCCAATATCGGCCGGAATCGCATGAGGCGTTCGGGACACCCGCGTGTCTGGGGCGTCAAGCTGGGTTAGCTGAAAGGCGAGCCAGAAGCCGCTTGGGGCAGCTTGAACACGCAGCTCGCAAAGGCACCGCGACTCTCGCGGGCATGGCGACGATATGGACCAGGAACTGGGCGGTTTCAAGATGATATCGCCGGGATTGGGCCCTGGAATGCGCCGAACCATCGCGCAATCTGTCACAAATCGGTGCCGGAAATTTAGCCAGAAGCGCGATTTTGCCTATAAAATAACCCGGTTGCACTTTCGGCAGTCAAATCAGCGGCTCAATGTTTGAGCAGCCATTCCCCGCATTTGCCCGGAACTCGTGAAATTATCCAGTTGGTTCATCGGCTTACGGTGTCCACGCACCGTGGCACAGTTCTTGCGATTCCCTTAACCGCAGGCGGCCAGGCGGCCGTTCGCAAGCGTTCACGCCTGCGTCAGGGAGACGACATTTCATGCTTACTCAGCTTACTCACGGAATAGCGACGATGACCCGCCGCCGCGCGCTCGCGGCGACGGCCGGCCTGGTTTTGGGCCTGGCTGCGTCCTCGCCCTTCGCGCCCGCGCAAGCGGCCGACGACACCATCAAGGTTGGCATCCTTCACTCGCTGTCGGGCACCATGGCCATCAGCGAAACCACGCTGAAGGACACGATCCTTTTCCTGATCGACGAGCAGAACAAGAAGGGCGGCGTGCTTGGCAAGAAGCTCGAGCCCGTCGTGGTCGACCCCGCCTCGAACTGGCCGCTGTTCGCCGAAAAGGCCCGCGAGCTGATCACCAAGGACAAGGTTGCGGTCGTGTTCGGCTGCTGGACCTCGGTGTCGCGCAAATCCGTGCTGCCGGTGTTCAAGGAGCTGAACAACATCCTGTTCTATCCGGTGCAGTATGAGGGCGAGGAGTCCGAGCGCAACGTGTTCTACACCGGCGCCGCGCCGAACCAGCAGGCGATCCCCGCCGTCGACTATCTGATGAAGGAAGAGAAGGTGAAGCGCTGGGTGCTGGCCGGCACCGACTACGTCTATCCGCGCACCACCAACAAGATCCTGGAAGCCTATCTGAAGTCGAAGGGCGTCGCCCAGGACGACATCATGATCAACTACACGCCGTTCGGTCACTCCGACTGGCAGACGATCGTCGCCGACATCAAGAAGTTCGGCTCGGCCGGCAAGAAGACCGCGGTGGTCTCGACCATCAACGGCGACGCCAACGTTCCGTTCTACAAGGAGCTCGGCAACCAGGGCATCAAGGCGACCGACATTCCTGTCGTCGCGTTCTCGGTCGGCGAAGAAGAGCTCGCCGGCATCGACACCAAGCCGCTGCTCGGCCATCTCGCCGCCTGGAACTACTTCGAGTCGATCAAGACGCCGGCGAACGAGAAGTTCATCAAGGAGTGGCAGGCCTACACCAAGAACCCGAAGCGCGTGACCAACGATCCGATGGAAGCGCACTACATCGGCTTCAACATGTGGGTGAAGGCGGTCGAGAAGGTGAAGTCGACCGATCCGGACAAGGTGATCGACGCTCTCCCGGGCATCGAAGCGCCGAACCTGACCGGCGGCACCTCGAAGATGCTGCCCAACCACCACATCACCAAGCCGGTGTTCATCGGCGAGATCAAGGGCAACGGCCAGTTCGACGTGGTCTGGAAGACCCCGGGCCTGGTGGCCGGCGACGCCTGGTCGAAGGAGCTCGAAGGCTCCAAGGACCTGATCGGCGATTGGGTCGGCAAGAAGTGCGGCAACTACAACACCAAGACCAACAAGTGCGGCGGCCAGGGCTCCTAAGCTCCTGAGCTGATCAACGACACAACACAACCTTCCAACATTGGAGAAGGCGGCACCGCTTGCCGCCTTCTCCTCCCACTCCTGCCGGGGTACTGACGTGTTTGCCAATTGTCTTGATCGCTTTCGCGCGCTTTGTCTCTCGATCCTGCTGCTGAGCTGCCTTGCTGTGCCGGCGCTGGCTGGCCCGTTCGAGGATTCGGTCGCCAAATTCGCCAATGATGAGTTCTCCGACACCGAGGCTGCGATCGGTGAGGTCGCGGCATCAGGCAATGCGCTGGCCTCGCCCATCATCAGCGCGCTGCAGGATGGCCGGCTGTCGGCCGATCCCGACAGCAAGAAGGTCTTCATCACGCAGACCGACGGCAAGATCGTCGACGCCGCGACGGGAGCAGCCGTCGACAAGCTGCCCGACGCCGCCGCGGCCGTTCGCCTCAACAACCGCCTGCGCCGCACGGTGGAGGCCGCGCTCGGCGGCCTGACGCTGCTGTCGCCGGATCCGGCCAAGCGGCTCGCCGCGGCGCAGTCGGTGTTCAAGAGCCACGAAGAGAATCTGCTGCCGACGGTGGAGGGCGCGCTCGCCAAGGAGAGCGTCAAGTCGATCAAGCAGGCCTTCGCCGAGGCACGCGCCGCCATCGTCCTGTTCAAGTCGGATGCATCCGACAGCGACAAGCTCGACGCGGTCGCCGTGGTCAAGGCGCGCGGCGACCAGGAGGCGCTGGCGCTGCTCACCGGGCTTGGCGACCAGCCGCCGCTGGTCGCCAAGGCGGCCGCGAGCGCGGTGTCCTCGATCCAGAGCAATCTTGCGATGTGGTCGATGGTGCAGAATGCCTGGTACGGCCTGTCGCTCGGCTCGGTCCTGCTGCTCGCCGCGATCGGACTTGCCATCACCTTCGGCGTGATGGGCGTCATCAACATGGCGCATGGCGAGATGGTGATGCTCGGGGCCTACACCACCTTCGTGGTGCAGGAGGTGATCCGCACCCGCTATCCCGCGCTGTTCGATTACTCGCTGCTGATCGCGGTGCCGCTCGCCTTCCTGGTCGCCGGCTTCATCGGTGTGCTGATCGAGCGCACCATCATCCGCTTCCTCTACGGCCGTCCGCTGGAGACGCTGCTCGCGACCTGGGGCCTGTCGCTGGTGTTGCAGCAGGCTGTGCGCACCGCATTCGGCCCGACCAACCGCGAGGTCGGCAATCCCTCCTGGATGAGCGGCGCCTTCGAGCTCGGCCAGATCACCATCACCTATAACCGGCTCTGGATCCTCTGCTTCACGCTCGCGGTGTTCGCGATCCTGCTCGCGATGCTGCGCTACACCGCGCTCGGCCTCGAGATGCGGGCGGTGACGCAGAACCGTCGCATGGCGGCCTCGATGGGGATCGCGACCTCGCGGGTCGATGCGCTGACCTTCGGCCTCGGCTCGGGGATCGCCGGCATTGCCGGCGTGGCACTGTCGCAGATCGACAATGTCAGCCCGAATCTCGGCCAGAGCTACATCATCGACAGTTTCATGGTCGTCGTGTTCGGCGGCGTCGGCAATCTCTGGGGTACGCTGGTCGGCGCCTTCACGCTCGGCATCGCCAACAAGTTCCTCGAGCCGGTGGCGGGCGCGGTGCTCGGCAAGATCGCGATCCTGGTCTTGATCATCCTGTTCATCCAGAAACGGCCGCGCGGCCTGTTCGCGCTCAAGGGCCGGGCGGTGGAAGCATGACGCCGCACATCCTCACCCGTTCGCTCGACCGCGCCGCGACCGCGTTCGTGCTGATCGTCGCCGCGGTCGGCGTGCTGATCCCGCTGTCGAACCTGCTGCTGCCGCAGGGCTCGATGTTCCACGTGCCGACCTATCTGGTGGCGCTCTGGGGCAAATATGTATGCTACGCCATCCTCGCGCTCTCGATCGATCTGATCTGGGGTTATTGCGGCATCCTCTCGCTCGGCCATGGCGCGTTCTTCGCGCTCGGCGGCTATGCCATGGGCATGTATCTGATGCGGCAGATCGGCAGCCGCGGCGTCTACGGCAATCCGATCCTGCCCGACTTCATGGTGTTCCTGAACTGGGACAAGCTGCCCTGGTACTGGTACGGCTTCGACAAGTTCGCCTTCGCGGCGCTGATGGTGCTGCTGGTGCCGGGCCTGCTTGCCTTCTGCTTCGGTTGGCTCGCCTTCCGCTCCCGCGTCACCGGCGTCTATCTGTCGATCATCACCCAGGCGATGACCTATGCGCTGCTGCTCGGCTTCTTCCGCAACGACTTCGGCTTCGGCGGCAATAACGGCCTGACCGACTTCAAGGACATCCTCGGCTTCAATGTCCAGGCCGAGGGCACGCGCTGCGTGCTGTTCCTGCTGAGCTGCCTTGCGCTCGTGACCGCCTTCCTGATCTGCCGCGCGGTGGTGACCTCGAAGCTCGGCAAGGTGCTGATCGCGGTGCGCGATGCCGAAAGCCGGACGCGCTTCCTCGGCTATCGCGTCGAATCCTACAAGCTGTTCGTGTTCACGCTGTCGGCCTGCATGGCCGGCGTCGCCGGCGCGCTCTATGTGCCGCAGGTCGGCATCATCAATCCGAGCGAGTTCGCGCCGGGCAATTCGATCGAGGCGGTGATCTGGGTCGCGGTCGGCGGTCGCGGCACGCTGGTCGGTGCCGCGCTCGGCGCCGTCGTCGTCAACTACGCCAAGACGTTCTTCACCTCGGGGCCGCTGGCGCCATATTGGCTGTTCATGCTGGGCGCGTTGTTCATCCTGGTCACGCTGCTGTTGCCCAAGGGCATCGTCGGCACCTTCAACAGCTGGTGGGAGCCGCTGAAGGCACGGCGCAACTCCCCCGACGCCGACAGCGCGGCGCGCGAAGACGGCGTCGGCGCACCGAACCTGGCGGAGTAGGCAGATGAACGTCATGGATACCCGCGCCACCTCGGCCATGCTCTATCTCGACGGCGTGCACGTCTCGTTCGACGGCTTCCACGCCATCAACAATTTGTCGCTGACGCTCGCGCCGGGCGAGATGCGGGCGATCATCGGCCCGAACGGCGCCGGCAAGACCACGATGATGGACATCATCACCGGCAAGACCAAGCCGGACGAGGGCACCGTGCTGTTCGACGGCACCGTCGACCTGACCCGGCTCGACGAGACCCGGATCGCCGAGCTCGGCATCGGCCGCAAGTTCCAGAAGCCGACGGTGTTCGAGAGCCAGACCGTGCAGGACAATCTGCTGCTCGCGCTCAATGTCGATCATTCCGTGCGCGGCACGCTGTTCTGGCGCGGCAGCAAGGCCGAGTCCGAACGCATCGACAAGGTGCTCGAGACCATCCGCCTGACCGATGCGCGCAACCGCCTCGCCGGCAGCCTGTCGCACGGCCAGAAGCAATGGCTCGAGATCGGCATGCTGCTGGCGCAGGATCCGAAGGTGCTGCTGGTCGACGAGCCCGTCGCAGGCATGACCGATGTCGAGACGCATCTGACCGCGGAGCTGCTGAAGGAGATCAACCGCAACCACACCATCATGGTGGTCGAGCATGACATGACTTTCGTGCGTGAGCTCGGCGTCAAGGTGACCTGCCTGCACGAGGGGTCGGTGCTCGCCGAAGGTTCGATCGACCAGGTGTCGTCGAACGAACGGGTGGTCGAAGTGTATCTGGGGCGCTAGCGATGCTGAAGGTCGACAACATCAATCTCTACTACGGCGCGGCGCAGGCGCTGCGCGGCGTCTCGCTGACCGCCGAGCCGGGCAAGGTCACCTGCGTGCTCGGCCGTAACGGCGTCGGCAAGACCTCGCTGCTGCGCGCCATGGTCGGCCAGTATCCGATCGCATCCGGCGCGATCAATTTCGACGGCAAGGACATCACCGCGCTGAAGCCGTTTGAGCGGGCGCGGCGCGGCATCGGCTTCGTGCCGCAGGGCCGCGAGATCTTCCCGCTGCTGACGGTGGAAGAGAATTTGAAGACCGGCTTCGGTCCGCTGAAGCGCGAGGACCGCAACATTCCCGACGACGTGTTCTCGCTGTTTCCGGTGCTGCAGACCATGCTTGGCCGCCGCGGCGGCGACCTCTCCGGCGGCCAGCAGCAGCAGCTTGCGATCGGCCGCGCGCTGGTGATGCGGCCAAAGCTCCTGCTGCTCGACGAGCCGACCGAGGGCATCCAGCCCTCGATCATCAAGGATATCGGCCGCGCCATCTCCTACCTGCGCAACCTCGGCAACATCGCCATCGTGTTGGTCGAACAATATCTCGACTTTGCCTGCGAACTCGGCGACAGTTTTGCCGTGATGGACCGGGGCGCGGTGAAATATGCCTGCGACCGCGCAAGCCTCGATCCCGCCGAGATCAGCCGCCAGATGGCGCTGTGAACAGGATGTGACGCCGCCCTTCGCGGTGTGCATTGAGGGAGCGTCGGGGGAATGCGGAGCGGGATCGCAGGCGCGGCGGCGGCGACGTTTGCGGCAAACCGCGCCCAGGGCGTGGTGCGGTTCGGCGTGCATCGCACGGACGGCGTCACCCGCCGCGGTGATCTCCATGAATCCGGCTCGCTGCGTGTCCGCTTTCCGTCGCCGGAGGACGATGGCCTGTCGGCGATGTTCGTCAACACGGCCGGCGGCATTGCGGGGGGCGATCATTTCGAGGTCGGGATAACGGCCGGCGAGGGCGCCCGCCTGACGCTGACCACGGCAGCGGCGGAGAAGGTTTACCGCGCGTCGGGCGCGGCAGCCCGGCTCGACATCGCGCTCAAGGTCGCTGGTGGTGCACATCTCTCCTGGCTGCCGCAGGAGACCATCCTGTTCGACCGCGCCCGTATTCATCGCTCTTTTGATATCGACCTTGCCGAGGGCGCTTCGCTCTTGCTCTGCGAGATCGTGGTGTTCGGCCGTGCCGCGATGGGCGAGACCATGCGCCATGGCGAGTTCGTCGATCGCTGGCGGATGCGGCGCGGCGGCAGGCTGGTGTTTGCCGAGACCATCCGCCTTGATGGCGAGATTGGCGAGAAGCTCGCGCGGCGCGCGATCGCCGGCGGCGGCTGCGCGATCGGCACGGCGCTGATCGTGCCGGGCGACGAGGCGCTGGTTGAACGGATCCGCGAGGTGTCGGACAGCTTTGGTGGCGAAGTCGGCATATCGGCCTGGAATGGCTTTGCAATGGCGCGCTTCTGTGCCCAAGATGCGGCCCGGCTGCGCGCCGACATGATGGCAGTGCTCGGCCGCGCCTCCATCGTCCCGCTGCCGCGGCTGTGGCTCAACTAGGCATGATCCGGAAAAGTGGGTACCGGTTTTCCGATCAGATCATGCCAACTTAAACGCTTTCAAAGAACGATCAGAGTGCTCGCATGAATTTGTCTCCCCGCGAAAAGGACAAGCTGCTGGTTTCGATGGCCGCTATGGTGGCGCGCCGCCGGCTCGAGCGCGGCGTCAAGCTGAACCATCCGGAAGCCGTGGCGCTGATCACCGATTTCATCGTCGAGGGCGCGCGCGACGGCCGCACCGTCGCCGAACTGATGCAGGCCGGCGCCAAGGTCCTGACCCGCGACCAGGTGATGACCGGCATCCCGGAGATGATCCACGACATCCAGGTCGAGGCGACATTCCCCGACGGCACCAAGCTCGTCACCGTGCACGAGCCGATCCGATAGGAGCGCGACATGATCCCCGGCGAACTCTTCATCAAGGACGGCGAGATCGAGCTCAATGCCGGCCGCAAGACCGTGACGCTGTCGGTCGCCAACACCGGCGACCGCCCGATCCAGGTCGGCTCGCACTACCATTTCTTCGAAACCAACCCGGCGTTGAAATTCGACCGCAAGAAAGCCCGCGGCATGCGCCTCGACATCGCCGCCGGCACCGCCGTCCGCTTCGAGCCCGGCCAGACCCGCGATGTGCAACTCGTCGCCCTTGCCGGCAAGCGCGTGATCCACGGCTTCCGCGCCGAGGTGAAGGGGAAGTTGTGATCTTACGTGACACGATCGAGGCAGCGGAGCAAGCGGCACCCCTCTCCCTAACCCTCCCCCGCAAGGGGGGAGGGAACCCTTCGGCCGGTGGCTCCCTCACATCTGACATCGATGGAACGGAGGACTGGTGATGCCTCCAGGAGGAATCATAAAGCCGCGTGAGGTGAGCAGGCTGCTCAGGCTCCCTCCCCCCTTGCGGGGGAGGGTTGGGGAGAGGGGTAAGCCCCGAACTCCGGCGGCGGATATTGCGCTGGGGAGAGGGGTATGCCGCACACTCAAGTGAGCGACGTCCAGCGCGATCGCGCCAAGCAGCTTCGCCGGACGATGACGCGCGCGGAGACTTTGCTGTGGCGTCACCTGAAGGCCGATCGGCTGGCTGGTCTCAACTTCCGCCGTCAGGCACCGATCGGCAATTACATCGCCGATTTTGTCGCGCACGCCTGCAAGCTCGTCGTCGAGGTTGACGGAGAGAGTCACGATTTCGCCGAGCGCCTCCGTCATGATGAGCGGCGGGATGCGTGGCTCCGATCTCGCGGTTACCGCGTCCTTCGTTTCACTAACGACGACGTGCTGAAAAATCTGGAGGGGGTCGTTCTCAGCATCGCGGAAGCAGCTGAGCAAGCGATACCCCTCTCCCTAACCCTCCCCCGCAAGGGGGGAGGGAACCCTTCCGTCGGTGCGTCCCTTACATCTGACATCGATGGTGAGGACAAACCGTGATGGAAGGTGGAAGGACAACGACGCCAAGTGAGGTGTGCACACTCGCCAGGCTCCCTCCCCCCTTGCGGGGGAGGGTTGGGGAGAGGGGTAAGCCCCGGGCGCTGGCAGACGTCGTTTTTCACCCCTGCGGCTGCGATGAAAAGGGAGCCTTGTAACCCCATGCTTCCTGCAATCCGCCTCATCTCCGAAGCCGCCGAGCTTGCCGCGCGCCGTCACAACGGGATGGCGCGGAAGGGGCGAGGAAGCGAGCCGTATATCAACCATCTCGCCGAGGTCGCGAACCTGCTTGCGATCGCGACGGATGGTACGGATGCCGAACTCGTGGCGGCCGGCTGGCTGCACGATACGATGGAGGACACCGACACCACACGCGAAGAGCTCTCGGCGAGGTTCTCTGATCGCGTGGCCTCCCTCGTCATCGAATGCACCGATGACATGAGCCTGCCAAAGGCCGAGCGGCGGCGGCTGCAAGTCGTCGACGCGCCGAAGAAGTCGGCCGACGCCAAGCTGATCAAGATTGCCGACAAGATCAGCAATATCGGCGCGCGTATTCACTCTGATCCGACGACGGAGGAGCGCGACGACCTGGTCGACTACACCGATTGGGCCGAGCAAGTGGTCGCGGGCTGTCGTGGCGGCAATTCCTGGCTTGATACGAAGTTCGACGACGTGGTGCGAAGGGCGAGGCGCTCGCTGTGACCGCCGGTCAACAATTCAAACACAAACGGGGCTGATATGTCCGTGAAGATCAAGCGTTCCGTCTACGCCGACATGTTCGGCCCGACCACCGGCGACAAGGTGCGGCTTGCCGACACCGATCTGATCATCGAGGTCGAGAAGGACCTCACCACCTATGGCGAAGAGGTGAAGTTCGGTGGCGGCAAGGTGATCCGCGACGGAATGGGGCAATCGCAGGTTACGAACGCGCAGGGCGCGGCCGACACCGTGATCACCAACGCGCTGATCGTCGACCACTGGGGCATCGTGAAGGCCGACGTCGCGATCAAGGAGGGCATGATCGCCGCGATCGGCAAGGCCGGCAATCCGGACATCCAGCCCAACGTCACCATCATCATCGGCCCCGGCACCGACGTGATCGCTGGCGAGGGCAAGATCCTCACCGCCGGGGGATTCGACAGCCACATCCATTTCATCTGCCCGCAACAGATCGAGCACGCGCTGATGTCTGGCGTCACCTCAATGCTGGGTGGCGGCACCGGCCCGTCGCACGGCACCTTCGCCACCACCTGCACGCCCGGCCCGTGGCACATGGGGCGGATGATCCAGTCGTTCGACGCCTTTCCGGTCAATCTCGGCATCTCCGGCAAGGGCAACGCGTCGCGTCCGGCGGCACTGGTCGAGATGATCAAGGGCGGCGCCTGTGCGCTGAAACTGCATGAGGATTGGGGCACCACGCCGTCGGCGATCGACACCTGCCTCTCGGTCGCCGACGATCACGATGTCCAGGTGATGCTGCATTCGGACACGCTGAACGAATCGGGCTTCGTCGAGGATACGGTCAAGGCGTTCAAGGGCCGCACCATCCATGCCTTCCACACCGAAGGCGCCGGCGGCGGCCATGCGCCTGACATCATCAAGATCGCCGGCCTGAAAAACGTGCTGCCGTCCTCGACCAATCCGACGAGGCCGTTCACCCGCAACACCATCGACGAGCATCTGGACATGCTGATGGTGTGCCATCACCTCGATCCGTCGATCGCCGAAGATCTTGCCTTCGCCGAAAGCCGGATCCGCAAGGAGACCATCGCGGCCGAGGATATCCTGCACGATCTCGGCGCGCTCTCGATGATGTCGTCGGACTCGCAGGCCATGGGCCGGCTCGGTGAAGTCATCATCCGCACCTGGCAGACCGCCGACAAGATGAAGAAGCAGCGCGGTTCCCTGCTGCAGGACAAGGGCAACGACAACGACAATTTCCGCGTCAAGCGCTACATCGCCAAATACACCATCAATCCGGCGATCGCGCATGGCGTCTCGAAGCTGATTGGCTCGGTCGAGAAGGGCAAGCTTGCCGATCTCGTGCTGTGGTCGCCGGCGTTCTTCGGCGTCAAGCCGGACTGCATCATCAAGGGCGGCTCGATCGTGGCGGCGCCGATGGGCGATCCCAATGCTTCGATCCCGACGCCGCAGCCGGTGCATTACCAGCCGATGTTCGCCGCCTTCGGCAAGTCGCTCACTGCTTCTTCGGTGGTGTTCACCTCGAAGGCCGCGGCGAGCGGCGGCCTCGCCCGCAAGCTCGGCATCTCCAAGAAGCTTTACGCGGTGCAGAACACCCGCGGGAAAATCTCCAAGAAGAGCATGATCCACAACGACGCCACGCCCGAGATCGAGGTCGATCCCGAGACCTATGAGGTACGCGCAGACGGCGAGCTCCTGACCTGCGCGCCGGCCGAGGTGCTGCCCATGGCACAGCGCTATTTTATGTTCTAAAACCGCTCCCGGTAGCCAGGGCTTTTTCGAACGAAGCCGATTTCCGGCTTGCGGAAAGAACACGCGCCCACAACAAGGCTCGAGACAAAAGAGAAAACCGGGAGGAATTTCCGTGATTTACGTCGTTGCTACGCTGACCATCAAGCCCGAGACCCGCGCCGAATTCATCGCCGCGGCGACGGCCTGCATCAAGGAAACCCGCAAGGAGCCCGGCAACATCGCCTACGACCTGCATGAGAGCGTCACCGACCACAGCAAGATGGTGTTCGTCGAGCAGTGGGAGAACGCCGAGGCGCTGGTGCCGCATCGCACCGCCGAGCACATGAAGACGTTCGGCCGGGTCGCGGTGAAGTGCATGGCCGCGCCGCCGAAGATCGAGGTGATCACGCCCGAGAAGGTCGACGTCCGCTAATAAAAACAAGAACGGGAGACACATCATGATCTACGTCATCGCCACCACGCCGATGAAGCCGGAAAACAAGGACGACTTCATCAAGGGGCACAAGGCGTGCATCGCCGAGACCCACAAGGAGAAGGGATGCCTCTCCTACGAGGGCCATGTCAGCGTCAACGATCCCAATCTGTATGTGGTGGTGGAGCGCTGGGAGACCCGCGACGACCTGACCGCGCACAGCAAGGCGCCGCACATGAAGGTGTGGCGCGAATATTCTGCCGACATGAAGACCGGGCCGACGGTGATCGAGATCATCAGCGACGCCAAGGTTCAGAAGCTCTGAGGCATCGATGATCCGCGCAACCAAGGTCCTGGGACAGCATCGCTTCAAGGAAGCGGCAGCCGACACCGTCGTGCTCGATTTCGACGACCGGCACCGGCGGCGCATGGCCATGACCGGGACGCGCGGGCTCGAATTCCTGCTTGATCTCGAAAACGCCGTTGCGTTGCGCGGCGGCGATGCCTTGGTGCTGGAGGACGGCCGCCTCGTCGAGGTCGTCGCGGCTCCCGAGCCGCTCGCGGAAATCCGCGGCAGCGATCCGCATCATCTGATCCGGGTCGCCTGGCATCTCGGCAACCGCCATCTGCCGACCCAGATCATGCCGAAGGGCCTGCGCATCCGCAGGGATCACGTGATCGAGGCGATGGTGAGGGGCTTAGGCGCCCGGGTCATCGAGATCGAGGCGCCGTTCGATCCCGAAGGCGGCGCCTATGCCGAGCATGCGCATGCCGACGCGCACGCGCATGGTCACACCGGGCACGATCATGCCCATAGCCATGCGCACGATCATGCTCACCACCATGGTGATGGACATCACCACGATCATCACCATCATCATGATGAGCATTGCGAGCACGCTCATCATCACCACGACCACTCCCATGCTCATGACCACAAATGAGCCCGATCCTGCCGCGTTGCGCGGCGGGATGGCTGAGAACGAGGCGGCCGCGCTGTACCGGCTGCTGACGTGGCTGTCGCCGTCATTTCCGGTGGGGGCGTTCGCCTATTCCAGCGGCATCGAATGGGCGGTCGAGGCCGGCGACATCACCGATGCCGCGACGTTGCGGGACTGGCTCGCCGCGATGCTCACCGACGGCAGCGGATTTTGCGACGCCGTGTTTCTCGCGCAGAGTTTTCGCGCGGCGATGCAGCAAGACTACGCCGGGCTGAGGCAGATCGCCGAGCTTGCCGCGGCCTTCGTGCCGTCGCGCGAGCGGCAGCTCGAGACCACGACACAGGGGCGCGCCTTCATCGAGATATCTCGCGCAGCCTGGAATTCGCCCGGCCTCGACGCGATGATCGCGGCCTGCGACGGACCGATCGTCTATCCGATCGCAGTCGGCATCGTCAGCGCTTCGCATGGCATCCGGCTGGCGCCGTCGCTGCATGCCTTCCTGCACGCCGTGGTCTCGAACTGGATTTCCGCAGGCGCCCGGCTGATCCCGCTCGGGCAGACCGACAGCCAGCGCGTGCTGGCCGATCTCGAGCCGGCCGTCGCCGCGACCGCAGCGCGCGCCGATGTGGCCGCGCTCGACGATCTCGGCAGCGCGACCTTCTGGGCCGACCTTGCAAGCCTGCGTCACGAGACTCAGTACACGCGGTTGTTCCGGTCATGATGCGCCTTCCGCTGTCGTCCCGGCGAAAGCCGGGACCCATAACCACCGGCCTTTGTGGTTATGCACGGCTGTGGCCCCAGCGCGTCGCAACAATTGAGTTCGGTGGCTATGGGTCCCGGCTCCCGTGCGCAATTGCGCACTAGGCCGGGACGACGATAACGGAGAGAGCTTCGCACATGCCCACTTCTCACGGCCCGCTCCGCGTCGGCGTCGGCGGCCCGGTCGGCTCCGGCAAGACCGCGCTGATGGACCTGCTCTGCAAGTCGATGCGCGAGCGCTACGACATCGCCGCGATCACCAACGACATCTACACCAAATGGGATGCCGAGTTTCTGGTGCGCTCCGGCTCGCTGACGCCGGATCGCATCGCGGGCGTCGAGACCGGCGGCTGCCCGCACACTGCGATCCGCGAAGACGCCTCGATGAACCTCGCTGCGGTCGCTGACATGCGCGCGAAATTCCCCGACCTCGATCTGGTCCTGATCGAGTCCGGCGGCGACAATCTGGCGGCGACCTTCTCGCCGGAATTGGCCGACCTCACGATCTACGTCATCGACGTCGCTGCCGGCGACAAGATCCCCTCCAAGGGCGGCCCGGGCATCACGCGATCCGACCTCCTGGTGATCAACAAGATCGACCTCGCGCCCCATGTCGGTGCGTCGCTTGAGAAGATGGACACCGACGCCAGGCGGATGCGCGGCGAGCGGCCCTTCGTGATGACCAATCTGAAGAAGAGCGACGGCCTCGACCGCATCATCAGCTTCATCGAGACCAAGGGCGGCCTTCGGTCGCAGGGCACCGGCAAGGCGGCCGGCCGTTAATCATTGTGGCGCACGGCCGGCCTTTCTTTCCAGCGGAGCAAGCGGCACCCCTCTCCCCAGCCCTCCCCCGCAAGGGGGGAGGGAGCCCTCTCATTGGTGCTTCCCTCACGGGCGGTTGCGGACGTTCGGAGTCGGGGCGTGCATCACGAAGTGAGGCGAGCACGATGGTCAGGCTCCCTCCCCCCTTGCGGGGGAGGGTGGGGAGAGGGGTGTGCCCCGAACTCTGGCGAAAGTGATTTCGGCATCTGTGTTTCTCCGCCGCAAAAAAGCTGCGCAATCGCCGGAACAAATTCCAACTTTGACGATTAGCAACCTTTGGCGCCGCCAAAGACCGCCGGGTGGCGTCGTCGTTAATGTTGCCGACCGGCTCCTGTTGCGTACCGATGATCGCCATTCCATATTGCTTTGCGGCTGGCGTTCATCGCTCCCTGATTTGTCGCCGCCCCCGCAGAAAACAGATGCCTTCAGTCCCCTTTCGCCACCCCCTGATTGCCGAGTAAGCGTGTGGTTCGACTGGGCTTCATCGTTGCGTTGATTGCGTTGATCGGAGTTCTGCTCTCCGGTCTTGCCGCCTATCGGGTGCACGATCAGGAGCTCGCGATCGACGGCATTGCGCTGGCGCGGGCGATCGACGTCCATGCCAGCCTGGTGCAGGACCGCCTGACCGAGCGCGAGCTGCTGGCGCGGGTGGCCTCGGGGCTGTTCAAAACGCCCTCGATGGTGAAGGCCAACATGCTGCAGCCGCTGCGCTCGGCGATCTATGCCTTCAAGACCGATTTCGTCGTCGCCGCCTGGATCGCGCGGCTCAAGCCGAACGAGCTAAGCGCAGCGGAGGCCGAGCTGAAGGCCAACGGCTTCACCAATCCGACCATCCGGGATTTCGACGACCAGGCGCTCGACCTCAAGGCGCTCGACAAGCCGATCAACGTGCTGATGGACGTCGAGCCGCGCAATCCGGAGACCTTGAGCATCCCGGGCCGCGCCTTCGACCGTCACTCGGTGGTCGGCCCGATGCTGGCGAAGGCGATGGCCAACGCCAAGCCGGTGGCCTCGGACCCGGTGCCGCTGCTGCGGCAGAACGGCCCGGTCGGCGTCGTGCTCGCCGCGCCGGTGTTCCAGGAAGGCGCCTCCGAGCCGGCCGGCTTCATCACCTTCTCGTATGAATTGTCGGCGCTGATGCTGACCAACGACGACTCCTCGCTGTTCGCGGTGGCGCTGAAGGATCCGCGCGATTCCAACGACGAGTTCACCGCCAACGAGCAGGGCATCGTCACCTCGCGCGCGGTGCGCCAGGACGGCCCGTCGCCGTCGATGGTCCGCACGGTGACGTTCGGCGGCCGTGACTGGTCGCTCGACTATTACGCCAAGAGCAACGCGACGGTGCGGGCCCAGCAGACCGCGACCATCGTCGCGGCGATCGGCCTCGCGCTGACCGGCATCGTCTGCGGCCTGTTCGGCTACGTCGCCTACAACAATTTGCGGCTCAGCCGCGAGATCGAGGTCCGGATCGGCTTCGAACGCCGGCTGACTGCTGTCATCGACGAGCTCAACCATCGCGTCAAGAACATCCTCGCGGTGATCCAGTCGATCGTGACCCGCACGCTGCGGCACGGCGCCGATATCGATGTCGCGCGCGAACTCCTGATCGGACGCATCCACGCGATGTCGAATGTCGTCACGCTGCTGAGCGAGAGCCAGTGGCAGGGCGTCAAGCTGAAGGGCCTGTTCGAATCGCGCGCGATTCCGCATGCCGACCGGATCGCGGTGAACGGCCCTGACATCACCGTCAGCGCCCGCGCCGCGCAATCGCTGTCGCTGCTGTTCTTCGAGTTGGCCTCGCACTCCGATGAAGGGCTGTCGCTGGTCGGCAAGCATCCGCACATCGTCGCCAATTGGGAAGTGGTCGGCGAGAATGCGGACGCGGTCTTCCATTTCCGCTGGGAGGAGTTCAACACCAGCCAGGCGACGCGGCGGGCCGACAGTGATTTCGGCCTGATCCTGCTCGACCGTGTCGCGCCCGAAGCGCTCGGCGGCACCGCCAAGCGCTACTTCACCGACGTCTCCTATGTCTACGAGCTGACCGCGCCGATGGACACCGTGGTCGACATGACAGAGCGCGACCGCACCGAGCAGTTCTCCGCGCCGCTGCGTCCGGCGAAGAAGTAGCGGCCGAAAGCCGCCGCAAGTTGTGCAGATCGATCGCTGCGCGGATTGATCGTATTCACGTTGATGGGAATACGCCGGCCCCATTCCGGGACCGACACCCGGCATCCGTAATATCCCGCAACCGAGCGTTAAAACTTCGTTGAACATGCTTGGGCATATAGCGAGCAGGATACCGTCTGAGGACCCCGATGAGGCTTTGGGTCAGCCTGACTTTGCTCGCGGCAGTTTTGCCGGTAGGGCTGTCGCTTGCCTTGACCCCGGCGACCGAGCCCCGTGACCCCGCGGCCGTCAGGGCCAGCTATCGCCGGCCGGACGTCGTTCCCTTCCCGAGCAGCAATCCCTATTCCGAGGCGAAGTCCGCGCTCGGCCAGATGCTGTTCTTCGATCCGCTGCTGTCGCGATCGAAGACGCACGCCTGCGCGAGCTGCCACAAGCCGAGCCTGTCCTGGGCCGACGGCCTTCCGCGCGCCATCGGCGAGGATCCGAAGGGCCTGCCGATCCGCTCGCCGACGCTGATCGACGTGGCCTTCTTCGAGCCGCTGGGATGGGACGGCAAGTTCAAGGATCTCGAATCCGTCGCGTTCGGGCCGATCCTCAGCCCGATGAACCTGAACATGACCGAGGCGGAATTGGTCGCGCGGCTCTCGGCGATCCCAGGCTATGTCGATGCGTTCGCCCACGCGTTCGGAGACGGCGCGATCACGCGGCCGAGGATCGAGCAGTCGCTGGCGACCTTCGAGCGCTCCATCGTTGCCGGCGAGGCCCCGTTCGACCGCTGGATCAAGGGCGACGATAGCGCGATCAGCGCATCGGCCAAGCAGGGCTTCGAGCTCTTCAACGGCAAGGGACGCTGTTCGTCCTGCCACAATGGCCCGTCCTTCTCCGACGGGTCGTTTCAGGATATCGGCACCGCCAAGGGCAATGACATCGGGCGCGGCCGTTTCTTCCCGACGTCGGCGAAGCTGAAATACGCGTTCAAGACCCCGACATTGCGCGACGTCGCGCGCCGTGCGCCCTACATGCACGACGGATCGGTCGCAACGCTGGAAGATGTCATCGAACTGTACAACAAGGGCGGGATCGAGCGGCCGAGCCGGTCGCCCGACATCAGGCCGTTGTCCCTGACCGCGGGCGAGAAGCAGGACCTGATCGCCTTCCTGCAAACCCTGACGGCCACCGCCCCGCCGGTGGCGGGGGTCCCCAAACTGCCGCGCTGACCGCTGCAGAGGGTTTAGAACGGGGCTCGTCAGCCCAGATGCGGCAGTGCGGCCCCCAGGAGGCCGAGCCCGACGATCAGGAACGCGCCCGCGCAGGTCTCCAGCGTCGCCGCGTGCGCAGCGGATGGTTTTGTCAGGTAGGCGAGGGCCGACCCCACCCCGATACTCACGACACTCAACGCTCCGAACATCTAACCGGCCTCCCGATCCGATTTGTCCGGGTTTCACTACGACAGTTGAATTGAGCCCCCGTGCCGGAATTAGCTAAAATTCGATGGAACCGGCCGAAAAGGCCGCACTGAGGGACAGGCCGGGGCTTGCCTGCCGCAATTAACCACAATGCAACCGGCGGGTGTCACGGGCAGGCGCAAAGCCTAAAATTTGATATAAGTTAAACAAGTCCTTAAGTGTGTGTGGGCGGTTGGTTCAATGTTTAGTGGGCAGGAGCGAAATGCCGGCTCGGCTGTGCGCTCCTATTTCGCCACGTGCTTTGCAGCGGTTTTGTTTTGCGTCACAGCCGCGCGCAGTGCCGAGGCACATGTCAAATGGTTCTGCGCCTACGATGTTGCCGGTCAGCCCCGGGGACTCGAGAACGTCCTTTGCCTCGACTTTGAACTGCTGCTCGGCGTCGCCGTCTTCTGGCTGTTCGCGGGCTGCCTGATCGAGCCCACATCGCTGGGCGATGCGACGATCCGGGTGCTCGACCGCATCACCGAGCCATTGCGGCTGCGCACCGAGTTGATGATGCGCGCCGTCTGCGCGTTTTTCTTTATCTCGATCTGGGCGGTGGGCGGGATCCTGCTGACACCCGAGTTGAAGACGACGTCACCCTACGTGGGCGCGTTGCAGCTCGGCATCGCCGCCGGCATGCTGTCGCGGCGCACGTTGCCATTGTCGGCCGCGGGGATGGCGATCCTGTTCGGGATCGGTGTCCGCGGCTACGGCGTCTTCCATCTCGCCGATTACCCGATTTTTCTCGGCGTTGCCGCCTATTTTGCGCTTATCGGGCTGAACAAGGACCTGTTCGGCATCCGGCCGATCGACGTGATGCGGTACGCCGCGGCGGTGACGTTGATGTGGGCCTCGATCGAGAAATGGGCCTATCCGGAGTGGAGCTTCCCGCTGCTGATCGAACACGCCTCGATGACCCTCGGCTTCGACAATGAGTTCTACATGCGCGCCGCCGGCATGGTGGAATTCACGCTCGCCTTCGCCTTGATCTGGACGCCGTTGATCCGGCGCTGCGCAGCGACGGTGCTGACCGGGATGTTCATCAGCGCATGCTTCGAATTCGGCAAGATCGACACCATCGGGCACTCGGCGATCATCGCCGTCCTGCTTGCGATTATCGCCGACAACAAGGTGTTGCCGCGCGATCGTCGCGCGCCGTGGCTTGCTCCGGTCGCGCTCTGTGCCGCGCTGTCGCTGACGTTGTTCGTCTACTATTTCGGCCACGCCGCGATCTTCAAGACCTCGGTCCTGTAGATCGTCGTTGCCTCGAATGGGCTATTTGGCGACGTGGACGGCGAGCTTCATCTTCGGATGAATGCCGCACAGCACGGTGTAGTCGCCGGGCACGGAGAAGGTGACGTCGAACTTGCTGCCCGGCTGCTGGTCGCCCGAGTCGAAACTGAACGTATCGGTGCTCAAATAAGCGTGATGCAGCAGCTCGCCATCATCGTTAATGAACCGTAAAACCTCGCCGCGCTTGATCGAGATCTCGGCGGGCTTGAATTCGCGATCTTTCTGCGAAATGACGTAAGGGCCTGCGCCCAAAGCTGCTCCGGCTAGCGCTCCGGTGACGATCGCCGCCGCAAATGGCACGCGGCCGAACCGGCCCAGGCGCACAGCGCGCAACAAGGCTGACTGCATAAGACCCCCGCTTGAACCTCGAACGCCCGACATCGGCACCCCCAGGGTGCAAGTGGCGCCCCCCGGATTACCTGTAACGGTGATTATCGCCAGCTGATCTTAACGATTTCAGCATGAGTTCCAGTCACTACTAAGGCAATTTTGAGCAGACAGTCATTTTTCCGCAGCGCTGCGCGTTTCTGCGTAGCTTGAACATCGAGCACTACGGCGAAACGCGGGTATGGATAGCCTATTAGGCAACCTCAAGACGAAGACCGGTGCAGCCATTCGGTTCGCCACCGGCCGCCTGTCGCGTCTTGCCCTGACCACGGGTTCGATCCGCACCCAGATCCTGATTTTCTGCCTCGCGATGAGTGCCGTTGCCGTCGCGCTCGGGGGATACTCGATCCTCGGCATCCGCCATGCCGGCGATCTGGTGGCCAAGACGTTCGACGAATCCCTGATGTCGATCAATTATGCCCGCGCCGCCGGTGCGGACTTCGCCTCGATGCGGGTCGCGTCGTCGCAGCGCCTCTTGACCACCGATCTTGAGATTCGTGCCAGCCTCGACAGCCAGATCGAGAAGCTTGCGAAGACGCTCTCGGAGGATTTGACGATCGCGGCCGACCGGTCGCAGTCCGCACGGGCTGCGCAAGCCGCGGCAAAGGTTCAGGAGGCCGCCGACGCCTGGATGGCGCTGCATCGCCGCGCGATCGGATTGTCCGTGGAGGAAAATCCGGCGGTCGATCCGCGCGCATCGAGCACTACGGTCGGCGACGTCGATCGCTACTCCAAGATCGTCAGCCAGCAGGTTGAGCTATTGGTCAACTATACGGCCGGTGACGGCTTTTTGTTCCGGCAAAAGGCGCTCTCGACGATCAAGCGGGACCTGCAGCTCAACGTCGCCGGGCTGACGGTTGCGCTGTTCCTGTCGGCGCTGTTCTCGTGGGTGCTGGCGCGCCGCATCATCGGCCCCGTCGCCATTGCGTCGCGGGCCGCGCGCAGCATCGCCGGCGGCGACCTCGACGCGACCGTCCCCAAGGGCGGCACCGACGAACTGGGCACGCTGCTGACGGCGATGGAAACCATGCGCGACAATATCAGGCGGATGGTCGATCAGGAGGTGTCGCAACGCCGCTCCGCGCAGGCGCGGCTGTCCGATGCGCTCGAAACGTCGCGCGAAGGCGTCGTGCTGCTCGATGCGGACGGCCAGATCGCGCTGGCCAATTCGCGGGCCAGTGAATTCATCCTTCTCTCGCCGCAGCTTCTGCAGTCGGATCGGCTCGATGCCGCGAGCCTGGCGCCGGCCGACGGCGACATCGATGGTTTTGCCAGCGAGGCGCAGCTTTCGGACGGACGCTGGCTGCGCGTCAGCCGCAGCGAGACGCAGGAGGGCGGCGTCGTCCTGGTCTACAGCGATATCTCCGCGCTGAAGCAGCAGAAGGCGGAGCTGCATGAGACCAATCTGCGGCTCGATGCGGCGCTCACGCACATGTCGCAAGGGCTGTGCCTCTACAACAGCGAGGCGCGGCTGCAGGTCGCCAATCGCCGGTTCTGCGAAATCTTCGATATTTCGCCGGAGCTCGTCATTCCCGGAATGACCATGGAGGAGGTGCTCGGCCTCAGCGTCGCCGCCGGCAATCATGGCGAGCGGACCGTCGCCGACCTGCTGATGGAACGCGAGCGGTCGATGGCCCAGCACGAGGGCAACTATCTGCAGCATCTCAGCGATGGACGGATCATCGCCATCGCGCAACGGCCGACGACCGACGATGGCTGGCTGGTCACCTGCGAGGATGTCACCGAACAGCAGCGCGCCGAGTCGCAGATCGCGTTCATGGCCCGGCACGATGCCCTGACCAAGCTGCCGAACCGCACGCTGCTCGCCGAACGGATCGAGCTCGCGGTCGCTCAGGTCGGCCGCGGATCCGGCTTTGCGGTGTTCTGCCTCGATCTCGACAATTTCAAGCAGGTCAACGACACGCTCGGGCATCCAGTCGGCGATGAACTGCTGTGTGCGGTCGCGGACCGGCTCAACGCCTGCGTCCGCGAGATCGACACCGTTGCGCGATTGGGCGGCGACGAGTTCGCGGTCATCCAGTGTGGCGTCCAGGGCGGCGAGGAGGCCGAACGTCTGGCTCGCCGCATCGTGGAATGCGTCGGCGCACCCTATGAGCTGAACGGGCATCGCGTCGTGGTCGGCTGCAGCGTCGGCATCTCGATGTCGCCGGGCGACGGCACCACCGGCGAGAAGCTGCTGAAGAATGCCGACGTCGCCTTGTATCGCGCCAAGATGGAGGGCCGCGGCACCTGGCGCTTCTTCGAGCCTGCGATGGACGCCAGCCTGCAGCGGCGGCGGGCGATCGAGCTCGACCTTCGCGAGGCGATGGCCAAGGACGAGTTCTCGCTGTTCTACCAGCCGCTCTATGATCTCCATCTCGACCGCATCTGCGGCTTCGAGGCGCTGCTGCGCTGGCATCACCCGAAGCGCGGATTGGTGCCGCCGGACCAGTTCATCCCGATCGCGGAGGAGATCGGCCTGATCGGTCCGCTCGGCGAATGGGTGCTCGACCGCGCCTGCGAGCAGGCCGTCACCTGGCCGAGCGAGATGAAGCTCGCGGTCAACGTCTCCGCGGTGCAGTTTCGTGATCCCAACTTCATCGACGTCGTCGTCAATGCGCTGGCGGCGTCAAAATTGTCGCCGCGCCGGATCGAGCTCGAGATCACCGAATCCGTCTTCCTTGCCAACAGCAGCGAGACGCTTGCAACGCTGCACAAGCTGAAAGCGCAGGGCGTGCGGATCGCGCTCGACGATTTCGGCACCGGCTATTCGTCGCTGAGCTATCTGCGCAGTTTTCCGTTCGACAAGCTCAAGATCGACAAATCCTTCGTGCGCGACGCGACCGCGACGCATGGATCGAAATCGATCGTGCGCGCCGTCATCAGCCTTGGCCGGAGCCTTGGCATGACCACGATCGCCGAAGGCATCGAGACGGTCGAGCAGCTCGACCACATGCGCGCCGAAGGCTGCAACGAGGCCCAGGGCTTCCTGTTCAGCCATCCGGTCCCGGTGACCGAGATCGCGGCCAAGATCCTCGAATTGAGGAACGGCTTCAAGCCGGCGGCCGTCAAGCAGGCGATGGCGGGCTAGACCCAGGCATCATATGGCGGCGACGTAGATCGGTCGCGTGAACGTGATCTGTCGCTTCCGAAAGCAAAAGAGGCGGCCCATCGAGGGCCGCCTCTGGTGTATTCAGTGGCGCTCGCGCCTTTCTATCCGCCATTGCCGCCGATCACGGCGCGCACGGTGTTGTCGGGGCCGAAATCCTCGGCGCTGTCGACATAGAGCAGCGCTGACAGCTTCGAGCGCGCGCGGTTGACGCGGCTCTTGATGGTGCCGACCGCACAGCCGCAGATCGCCGCGGCATCCTCGTAGGAGAAGCCGGAGGCACCCACCAGGATCAACGCTTCGCGCTGGTCCTGCGGCAGCTTTTCGAGCGCCGCGCGGAATTCCTCGAACTCCAGATGCGCGGCTTGCGACGGCTGGCTCTTCAGCGTCTTGGCATAGTTGCCCTCGGCGTCCTCGACCTCGCGCCGCCGCTTCCGGTAGTCGGAGCGAAACAGGTTGCGCAGGATGGTGAACAACCACGCGGGAAGGTTGGAGCCGGGCTGGAACGAGTCGATGTTGGCGATCGCCCGCAGCAGGGTCTCCTGCACCAGATCGTCGGCGCGGTCACCATTACCGGACAGCGAGATCGCGAACGCGCGCAGGCTCGGGACCGACGCCAGGATGTCGTCGCGAAGTTCATTCGTGAGAGGCATTAGTCCCCTCCATTGTTCTTGTCGGTATCGCCCCCGGCCACGGCCGCCGCGGCGGCCTCGGGCCCGTCGAGTTTGCGGATCAACTCCGCAAAGCGGTCGGGCACTCCCTGCCGCACCACATCGTCGTACATGGCGCGCAGCTGGTGGCCGATTCTCGATTGAATCTCGGCGTTGAGACCGCCCTGCTTCTTTACTTCCTTCATGATCTGATCCACGCTTCCCCGGGAGTTAAGTCTCTGATTTCCAAGATGTTTCCTCGAAAAAAGAGGCTGGCCGCGTTGCCTCGTCGGTCAGGAGCTAATGCAAAGTTGCGCAGAAAGTTCCGGAACGCTGGAACTATTTCGTGGAACTTTTCCGGCTTTCGCGCGTAGTCGGGCATGCAGGGGAACCGGGGTCGCCCCAGAAACTGGATTCTCGGAGCGGGATTCTGTCGTCCCCAGACAACGGGTTTCAGGCCAAAAGGCCCAACAACCCAGGCCTAAGAACAAGGATGGAGTGGGAATGTCCCGATCGCAGATCGTTGCCGAACACCTTCCGCTGCTGCGCCGTTACGCTCGCGCACTGACCGGAAACCAGGCGTCGGGGGACGCCTATGTCGGGGCCATGCTCGAGGCCCTGTTGCAGGACGGATCATTGCTGGACCAGACCCACGGCCCGCGCGCCGGTCTGTTTCGGCTGTTCACCCAAATCTGGAATTCGGTCTCGGTGAACAACAACGACAACGCCGACGTGGCGACGCTGTCGCTGCCGCCGGAGCGCCGGCTCTCCAACATCACGCCGCTGCCGCGGCAGGCCTTCCTGCTGCTGTCGCTGGAAGGCTTTTCGGAGGAGGAGGTCGGCTACATCCTCGGCACTGACATCGCCGAGACGCGCAAGCTGACCGACGCCGCCGGTCGCGAGATGGCCGCCGAGATCGCCACCGACGTCCTGATCATCGAGGACGAGACCTTCATCGCCATGGACCTCGAGAGCCTGGTGAAGAATCTCGGCCACAATGTCATCGGCGTCGCGCGCACGCATTCCGATGCGGTGGCGCTCGCCAAGAACAAGAAGCCCGGCCTGATCCTCGCCGACATCCAGCTCGCCGACGGCTCGTCGGGCCTCGATGCGGTGAACGAGTTGCTGCGCACCTTCGAGGTGCCGGTGGTGTTCATCACCGCCTATCCGGAGCGCTTCCTGACCGGCGAACGGCCGGAGCCGGCGTTCCTGATCTCAAAACCGTTCCAGCCGGCGATGGTGTCGGCTGTGGCGAGCCAGGCGCTGTTCTTCCAGCGCAACTCGCGCAACCGCACGCCGCGCGCGGCGTCGGCATGACCTGAGTTTACGCAAGCGGGCAAAATGCAGACCGGCGTGCCGCAAGGTGCGCCGGTTCTGTTTTTGGGCAAGCCCCGGTTCGCCGCCCGCGATGCTATTTCGGCGTGACGCGGACCGGCATGGTGCTGAGCGCCCGCAGCCCCGAGCTGTCGCGGAAGGCGACCGGGCCCGCAATGTCGAACTGCTTCACGCGGCTGGCGAGCGCTGCGATCACGGCCTCCGCCTCCAGTCGCGCGACCATCTGCCCGACGCAGCCGTGGATGCCGACGCCGAAGCCCATGTGTCCTGACAACCGCCGTTTGATGTCGAACCGGTCGGGATGCTCCCAGCGCGTTTCGTCGCGGTTGGCGGAGGCGAGCAGCAACAGCACCTTCTCGTGCTTGCCGATCGCAACGCTCGCGATCTCGGTGTCGTGCGGCGTGGTGCGGAACACGAACGGCGCCGGCGAATCGAACCGCAGCGTCTCGTCGAACGCCGCGCGCGCCAGCGACGGATCGGCCGCGAGCAACGCCCATTGCTCGGGATGGCGCGCCAGCGTGTACAGCGCCATACCGATCGCACTGATCGTGGTGTCGAGCCCGGCGGAGAGCAGCGAGCGCACCAGCAGCGGAGCCTCTTCCGCGCTGATCTCGCCGGTGTCGGCCGCCTCGTAAACCTCAGCGCCAAAGCTGCCCGGCCGCAGCGCCTCGCGCTGGCAGCGTGCCGCGACCCAAGGCAGCACGCGCGGCGCCTCTTTCATCAGGTTGCGAAAATAGTCGTTCTCCGGTCCGAAGCCGGCGAACACCATCGCGCCATAGGTCAGGAAATTCTCGCGGCCCTCCTGATCGATGCCGAGCGCGTCGGGGAATACGCTGACCGGAAACACCTCCGCGATGTCCTTGATGGCGTCGAACGATCCGCGTTCGACCAGCCCGTCAATGAGCGTTGCAGCCTTTGCCTTGAAGTCATCGGCGAGCCGCCGCATCGCGCCGGGTGAGAGGATCCGCGCCAGCACCGCGCGGGTCCGGGTATGCAGCGGCGGATCGGCTTCCAGCACGATGCTCGGCGGCCGCCACGGCTTTTCCTTGAAGTGGTTCGCAAGCCCGGCGCCGCCGGCGTTGCTGAAATTGACGTGGTCTCCGAAGATCGCCTTGACCTCGGTAAAGCGCGGCACCGCCCAGATGTCGTAGCGCGTCAGGCGAACGACCGGCGCTGCGGCACGCAGCTCCGCGTAGGTGCCATAGGGATCGGCCCGCGTCGCCGGGCTGAACGGATCGAAATCGCTGCGGACGATGTCGCCGGCAAGGGGGCTCGCATGCGCGCTCATTGCATCCTCCCGTCTTGTAATCAGTTAATTGACCATAGTCAATTAACTGGAGTAAAGCAAGGGGGCCTCGTTTCGATTCCATCGGAGCGGAAAAGGCTCTAAAGCGCGAATGAGATACGGTTGAATCGGCTTGGCGCGGTCTCGGTTCACCTCTCCCCGTTGGGGAGAGGTCGGATTGCGAAGCAATCCGGGTGAGGGCTCTTGCTCCCTCGATGGGCCGCAACCCCTCACCCGATTTGCTGCGCAAATCGACCTCTCCCAAGGGAGAGGTGAAGTTTCGACGCTGCTCCAGCTCGACCGGATCTCATCATGCTCTAGGAGACGGCCATGTCGATCGAGGAGCGACCCAGCAAGGGCGCGCGGCGCTTTCAGCGCAGGGCGCGCCAGGAGGCCGACAAGGAGGCGTTGAAGGCGCTGATCCTGGAGACCGCGCGCAAGGAATTCGCCGCCGGCACGCTCGAGACCGTCTCGATCCAGAAGATCGCCGACGCGATCGGCTATTCGAAGGGCACCGTCCTCAAATACTACCCGACCAAGCTGCTGCTACTGCTCGCGGTGAAGCAGCAGAACCTCGAAGCGGTTGCCGAAGCACTCGAACAGGTCCGCGCACAGACCGCCGACAGCGATTTGCGGCTGCGGCGGGTGATGGAAACCTACCTCGACTACTGGGCCGACAATCCCGATCACTTCCGCTCGCTGTTCTCGATGTCCGGCACGGTCGAGGACCGCCGGTTTCCCGACGGCGTCTATTTCGGCGAGACCGAGATCGCGCGCCGCAGCTACGAGCTGTTCGTGGTCTCGGTGCGGGAATTTCTGGCGGCGCATGGCGCTGAAGCCGCGCCGGGCCTGCCGCAGCGGCTGGCGACCGCGCTGCTGGCCGCGACCCACGGCGTGGTCGCGCTGACGCTCGGAACGCCGACCATGAAACTGCCCGACATGCGCGGCACCGGCCGTCTCCTGATCGCAAGCCTGATCGATGCCTGGACCAGCAAGCTTGCCGCCGCGCGGAAAAGCGGGGGCTGGCCGCGGGTTTCGACCGGCACCTTTGCCTGACGGTACTGTCCGTATTTAAGCCCCAGTGTCCTAAGTTCTCGGTAGGATTACCGAATGGCGGTCACCAAATGTTCTAGGAAATGTTCTAGGGCTATCACTGCTGGAGCCAGCTTTTTGGCGCGAGCGCGCAGAAGAAACGCGCGCCAAGGCTGAGGCCTTTCTCATATCCGCAGCGCAGCAGGAAAAACTCTTGAAGGCAGCTTTGGAATACGACCTGCTAGCCTCGCGCGCGGAGCAGTGGCAAATCCAGTTGGCTGAGACACCCCGGCCTTAAAGCCCGGCTTTCCTGATAATTGACGCGCAACCCCGAGCCCTTTTGCGTTATGCTTAAGCTAGGTCCGCTTCATCCGGTCCTTGCCATGTTCGAACGACTACAAGCTCAGGCTCTTTGAGTTTCGCAAGGCAGCGCTCGACCAAATCGAGCGTGTCCACGAGGGCACCGACATTACACGCCCGATGATAGCCCGATCCAGGAACGTGCTTGAGCAGGCCGAGAAGGTGCTGCAAGAGTGCAAGCCGCCGGAGAAGTAAGGCCGCCGCAGTTTTGGATAACCAACATTGCGCGTGAGACCTTGCGTGTACTTTAGGCCCCGCGACAGCGAAGCGCTCCAATTCCTCCCCAAGTTGATCGCGGCAAACAAGCCCAACTGATGAAGGATGGAGCCTCGCATAATGCTCTGTGAGGCTCCGCCCCAAAAGGAACGGCCCCAGCGAGGGGGCACAAGCTGAGGCCAAAAGTGTTCGATCCATCCACAGAGAACAGGCTCAGCCGATCAGTAGCGCACTCACGCCTACGATCAGCGCAACGAATGAGATCAGCGCCAAGATCATGAAGCTGTTCTCGATGCCGTCGTGGTGATTGAGCCTGTACATCCGCGAAGTATCGCACCAGCTCCGGGCAACCGCTTTCACTTATGTATGGCAGTCTACGTGACCTAAAGAAAAGGCCCGGCGCGGGAGCCGCGGCCAGTTGTTCCTATGCTGTCGGGCGCGTGACCCGATGGGTTCCATCGTAAACGGGCCGGTTCCATGCGGCCAACAGTAATTGCCACTTTATCCCGACCATTGAGAGGGTGTCCTGATTCCCCTTTGCGAGTGTCCTAACTAGGACAGCACCTGCCTGACGGATGGTATTCGAAGCCACGCGCCGGAGCATTCGCGCGTGCCACGCTCCGGCATATGCGATGCGGCGCGCGCGAGGCGAAGTGGAATCGCATGGCTCCGCCTGCTAAGCGCGGCCGATGGACACGACTCAGCGCGACAGGACAATCGGCTTCCTCTGCCTGGTGGTGACGGCGCTCGGCTGGGCGCTGAACTGGCCGCTGATGAAGCTGCTGTTGCAGCAATGGCCGCCGCTGTTCGCGCGCGGGCTCGCCGGCACCTGCGCGGCGGTGATCCTGGGTACGCTGGCGCTGGCCCGCGGCCAGTCGCTCGCGGTGCCGCGCGAGGCGATCCCGCGGCTGCTGTTCGCCTCCTTTACCAATGTCTTTGCCTGGATGGGCTTCGGCACCATCGCGATGAAGTTCGTCACGGTCGGCGAGGGCGCGCTCCTCGCCTACACCATGCCGATCTGGGCGATGCTGTTTGCATGGCCGGTGCTGCACAGCCGCCCGACGCTGCGGGACCTGGCCGCGCTGGTGCTCGGTATCGCCGGCGTTGCGCTGCTGCTCGGCGGAGGCGGCTTTGCGTTCAGCGTCGGCAAGCTCACCGGCATTGCGCTCGCGCTCGCCTGCGCGATCCTGTTCGCGCTCGGCAATGTGCTGAACCGCAAGCCGCTGCCGATGCCGCCGCTCGCCGTGGTCGCCTGGCAGGTCGGCATCGGCTGTCTCGTCATGCTGTTGCTCGGCGTTTGCTTCGAGCAGCCGAACTATGCCGCGATCACGCCGCTCGGCCTCGGCTGCTTCGCCTATATGACGCTGATGCCGATGGGCATCTGCTATCTCACCTGGTTCGAGACGCTGCGCCGCCTGCCGCCGACCTCGGCATCGACCGGCATGCTGCTGGTGCCTGTCATCGGCGTGATCTCGGCTGCGATCATCCTTGGCGAGCCGCTGGGCCTGCGCGAGATCGGCGCGATGGCGCTGACGCTCGGCGGCGTGACGCTGGCGCTGCAACGCGCCTGAGGCTGCGCTGGAACGGAGATCGGCGCATCGCGTTCTCCTGAAAAGGGAGCTTGGCCATGCGCAAGGCGATCGCGCGGCTTGATGCGGAGCAGAAGGCGCAGCTGCTTTATCTCGCGGACCTCGGCACGGCGATGTTCACGTCGGCACTCGTGGTCTGCACGTTGAAAGCGGTTGTAGATCTGTTCGTGGGCTGAACCGCCGCCCGTAACTACGCGCCGTCACTTGCCGTTTGGCGCGTCCTCTCCCTGCGTGTGGCCTTCAGGCCCTCGATCGAACACCCCGTAATCGCTGGACTTCACTCCGGCCGCCGCATCGGTGCCGATGCCGGCAAGGCCGAGCTTGAGCAGTTCGCGGACTGCCGCGGCGCGGGTCGGCATACGGTGCTTGAAGCGGAAATCATCGAGGGCGGCCAATTCCTCCGGCGAGAGCATGACCTGGAGCCGCTCGGCGCGTAACTCATTCATCGCAATACACCCAGACTTAGCTTGTTGAGTAATTCGCTAAACGAACCAATTCGTGGCGAGTTCCTCAAGCTCATAAAAAAACGTCGAGTGAGTAATTTTACCAAGTAATATCAATATGTTATGTGAAAAAACAAAGGAACAATCGAGGCGCCCGTTTCGTTACATTGCGGGAGTGATGCCATGACCAACGACGTCAAGCTGCCCCGCAAACTATCCGAGGAGCCGAGAGCTCCGGAACCGCGGCGCCCGAGCCACGCAAGGGTCATCGAACAACTGGACCGTTGGGCCAATAGTCCCGGTCTGCAACCGCCAAGGATGGACGATGCAGAGGACGATTCAACGACGGAAGCGATCTGAGCCCCACACATTCGAGCAGCGCCTCGAGGAACATCGGGTGCGACTCGAGAACCGGCTCGCGCAGCTGCCGCGCGGCGCCGAGCGTGAGCAGATCGTCGCGCGGATCGATCAGCTGAAGACAGCCGTCGAGCTGAACGCGATGCTGTCGATGCGCGAATGACGCGACGGCAAGCCGACGGGAGCGCCCGCTTGCTCGCGCCACCCACTTTGCTCGCCTACCTACCGGGCGCGACGAGAAGGGGGCACAATCCGGGAACAGTTGGCAATTTCGGAATATTAGAAGAATATCTCCGAGTTGCCCGACGTGTCAAGTTGCCTGGCTCGAACGCCGGCCGCCGGTTGCTTTGCATGGGGTTGTTTTCGATATTTTGGCAGCGCCCCGCGACGGCCGCATAACCTCATATCGCTTTAGCTAGTCGGTCGGATGGCGCCCGGTGCGCGGGTTGATCGGCGACGTCGGCCGTCGCCGCAACGCCTCGGGCAGGAATGCCTCGCCGCTCCTGGGCGAGGCGTCGGCGCGGACGTCGGCGGCCCATTGCGCGCGTTCGTGCGGCGTCTGGTTGTCGTTGAAGGTCCGCTTCACGTCGACCCCGCCGACCGGGTCGTTGACGCCGTTTTGGCTCGCGGGATGGTCGACGCCATTGTGGATGTCACTGGAGTTGCCCATCGCGGCCTCCGGGCTCGGTTTGTTTATCGGGACAACATTGCCCGCGCGGGCGCCGTTCCAAAAAAGTGAAGGGCCGGAGGTATTGGCTGCCGCCGGAATCCTTGGCGCATGCAGGGCCAGCCGGTAGGATGGAACCCGGAACGATCAAGGAAAGACCGAGGGAATGAAGCATGTCGACGTCGCGGTGATTGCTGCCACGCTGTGGCTGCTGGCGTCGATGGTGCTGGACATCCTGACGCCGAAGTCGATCACCGTGTTCATGATCGCCGCCGCGCTCGCCCCGCCGTTCCTGATCGGGATCGGCATCCATTTCGCGCGCGAATATTTCAAGGCCAAGCGGCGCAGCTACCAGCCGCCGCAATGGGACGAACGCTTCAGGAACTAAACCGGACTCTGGCGGGGCAGGGCTGCGTCAGCTGCATTGAACTGCGCGGATGGCTTGCTAAGCTTGCGCCATGACCGAGCATCTCACTGACACGATCAGCCGCCTCTACACCGACCCCGGCGAATATGTCGACAGCGACCATCCCGCCGTCGAGGCGTTCGCCCGCGCCGCTGTGCCGGCCAACGCGGGCGCGCGCGAGATCGCGAGCAGGCTCTACACCGCGGTGCGCGACGGCATCCGCTACAACCCCTATGTCAGCATGCGCTCACCGGAGAGCTATCGGGCCTCCAGCGTGCTCGCCGCCGGCAACGGCTACTGTGTCGGCAAGGCGGCGCTCTATGCCGCCGCCTGCCGGGTCCACGGCATCCCGGCCCGCGTCGGCTTCGCCGATGTCCGCAACCATCTCACCACCGAGAAGCTGCGCCAGAGCATGGGCTCGGACCTGTTCACCTGGCACGGCTTCACCGAAGTGTTCGTCGACGGCGCCTGGCGCAAGGCGACCCCGACCTTCAACGACACGCTGTGCGCCAAGCTCGGCGTCAAGCCGCTCGATTTCGACGGCCATTCGGATGCGCTGCTGCATCCCTTCGACGGTGAAGGGCGCACCTACATGCAATATGTCAACGACCACGGCAGCTATCACGACGTCCCGGCCAAATTCCTGATGCGCGAGATGGCGCGCGAATACGCCAACATGCAGGGCGAGGACATGTCCGGCCGCGACATGGAGCGGGAGGCGGCGGAGCAGTAGCGGGCGCGGGCCTGCGCACCGGCTGAGGGGGCGGTGTCATGGATGCGGAGTTGCCGAAAGGCCAGGTCGGCCGCCCGGCCACGGGCTGGGAGGACGCGGTCGCGCTGACCGGCTTCATCCTGGTCGCGGTCGGGCAGGCCTCCAACCAGGTCTTGGCGCGCGGCCTTGCCGGCTCGGTGCCGCCGTTCTCGCTGGCCTTCTTCCGCTGGAGCATCATCGCCATCGGGCTGGCGCCGTTCGCGATCGCGGCGATCCGCGACAGCAAGATCCCGCTGGCGCAGAACCTCTGGCCGATCCTCGCCGCGGGCTTCCTCGGCATGTTCCTGTGCGGCGGCCCGGTCTATATCGCCGGCATCACCACCACCGCGATCCATATCGCGCTGATCTTCGCCCTGTCGCCGATCATGGTGCTGCTGATCTCGGCCGCGCTCGGCATCGAGCATATCGGCCCGCTGCAATGGCTCGGCACGGCGCTGGCGCTCGCCGGCGCGCTGCTGATCGTCTCCGGCGGCCACCTGGAAACGCTGACGCAATCGAGCGCGGCCTGGGGCGATCTCCTGGTGGTGGGCGCGATGCTCGGCTGGTCCGGCTACACGCTGGTGCAATCCCGTGTCGCGCCGCGCGCCTCGCTGCTGGCGCGCGTCAGCCTGTTCTCGGCGGCGGGCGCGCTGTGCTCGCTGCCGCCGGCCCTGCAGGAGATGTGGGCGACGCCGGCCGCGGTGTTCAATACGAGGGCGTTCGAGGCCTATGTCTTCGCCGGCCTGGTGCCCGGCCTGATGGCCTATGCCGGCTTCGCCTGGCTCGGCGCACGGTTCGGCTCGGTGCGGACATCGCTCGTGCTCTACGTCGCGCCGATCGCGAGCGCGCTCTTGTCCTGGATCATCCTCGGCGAGCCGCCGAAGCTGATCCATCTGGTTGGCGGCCTGCTGATCCTCGGCGGCGTCTGGGCGAGCCTGCGCAAATAGGCCAGTTCCCCTCCATTGCAACTTTTCCCGGCCTCGTGCGTTGAATCCGGCGTTGATTCAAGAACTTAGTTGGAGGCCGCATGAATCTGACTCCCCAGCAACGGAAAGAGCGCGATGCGCAGCGTCAGCAAGAAGCGTCGCAGGCGATGAAGGAGCACCGCGCCAACGAGAAGGCCTTCTACGACAATTTCCAGCGCCTCAAGGCCGAGCGGCAGGCGCGCGAAGCCGCGGAGTCACGCTCGCAGGCGCAGTCCGCTTCGAAATAACAGCCGGGAGCCAACGGCATCCGGATTACCCGGATCTGACAGACCGAGAAGGAGCAGGGACGAGGGGCGAGCACGGCGCAAGCGGGCTCGCCCTCATGACGAGATGAACTCTCCAGGCTTATGGAGGACGTCAGATGTATTTTGCCGATAAGAAGACGGTGACCTGCAAATGCGGCGAGCCCCTGAGCGAATTGATGCTCGTCGACGACCAGACGACCGGAATCAAGTTTCATGTCGGTCGTTGCCCGTCATGCCGTGAGGTGACAGTTGTTCGATCCCAGGACACGCCATCGAGCGACGATGCCTGACGCCGGATGGTCCCTCGCGACCTGACCTCAATGCGACGCCGCGTGACAGGCCGGCCGACACATCGTTCGCCGGCAGGGGCGTGAAACACGAACCTCCAAAAAGGCGAATCTCCAAAAAGAGCAGGGCGCGACCGGCATCACCACGGTCGCGCCCTACGTCGCCGGTCAATGGGGCAGGGGGAATAACCGGCTCTTGCAATGACTCGCAGACCCCCGGACTCGTTCCGCGCGAATCAAAATTTTTTCGTACACGGTTAAGTGATGGCCGGACGCGAGAACCCCACAGGTTTCGTTCGCGTTGTGTCCGTGATCGCCAACGGGAATTTCCATGGGGCGAGGGACATCACCATGTCAAAGATTCAAAAGGGAATTTTCGCTGCGTTGGCGCTTGGGTTGACGCTTGGCGCGGTCCAATTGGCATCCGGCCACGATCTCATTGGCGGGCAGCAGGTCACCACCCAATTGGCGCCGGAGAGCGCCGTCAATCGCGCCGCCAAGACCGACCGCGCCGCGGTTCCGGTGACCGGCCTGCCGAGCCGGACCGTCGCGCTGAAGCTCGACCGGCTGCCCGATACGTCGGTCCTGGTCCGCGTTCCCGTGGCGCGGGAAGAGGCCCGCAATCATCCCGCAGCACCCGCCCGCGCGCGGCCCGGCGACACCCGCAAGGTCGCCTGTGAGCCGGTGGTCAGCGTCCTGACCGAAGTGGCCAAGCTGCTGCAGCCCGGCCGCTGCGTGACCTGAGCAGGGCGAACGTTCAACAAGCAACGCTGTCATCGCCCGGCTCGACCGGGCGATCCAGTACGCCGCGGCCTAACCGCTAATAACAGCTGTCTCTGGAATACTGGATCGCCCGGTCGAGCCGGGCGATGACGACGGTTGGTTTCGCGCCATTCTCGTGAGCGAGAAAGCTATTTTTCCTCTTCTGCCTCAGCACTACTCGCAGCACCCCGGCTGGCCATCAGGCCGAGTGCGAGGCCGCCGACCGCCAGGATCGGGATCAGCCGCTTCACGCCGATGGCCCGCACGATCTGCAGGCCGGTGGCGACGACGACAGGGTCGGTAAACACATTGGCGGCCGCCGCCTTCGCCGCTTTCTCGGCGCGCCTCCGCATTTCGCGCTTGCGCGCCGTGTAGACGCCGACGGCGAACAGCGTGACGACTAGGAATACCGCGGCGCCGGAGAGGCACGCCTCCACCGGCCCGTAGTGCTGCAGCACTGAGATGAAGGCGGCCGCGCACAGGAAGGCGAGGGTGATGAACAGGGCGACCGCGGCGGCGGCGGCCAGCGACGTCAGCCGCAGCGCGCTGCCGGTGGATTCCTTGACGTCATCGATCAGCCGCTGAAGCATTGACCAGCCTTGTCTTCGACCTTGCCTTGAAAAGCGCATCGACAAACGAGGCGGCGGCGCGCCAGTGCTGCCATCTCGTCCAGAACGGTGGTTTGCGCATGACCGCCATCGCAGGCCTCATCCGCCGGAGTTGAGCCGCCTCTAGCGGCGCCAGGTGACGCCGATCAAAAAGCCGAGGCCAAGCGCCAGGCCGACGGTCGCCAGCGGCCGCTGGGTGATCACCTCTTCCAGCGACTCCTCGATCGAGGATGCAGCCTCCTGCGCCGCGCCCATCATCGCGCTGCCGCGCTCCGACATGTCGTCGAAGGTCGATTCCGCGTTGGCGCGCGCATCCTTGTAGTGGCGGCGGGCCTGCTTGCCGGCGTTGCTGGCAAACGAGTTGAGCGCGTCGGTGATCTGCTCGGTGAGGGCTGCGATATCGTTCTTCACGGCGATGACATCCTTCTCGAGGCGTTCGTAGGTCGCTTTGTCCGTCATGTTCTTGATCCCAAATGCGCTGTCCGTGCTCGACATCGGAGGCTCCCGCATCATTCGCGTGTTGCGGGAAAAACGCCTCGCATCTCGCAAAGTTCCAGATGCGAAACTGTGGTTACCCTTCCGGCAGCTGCGGCGAATTGACCGGCATCAAATGCTCTTTCACGATCAATCCAACGATCAGCAGCGGCGACGACAGAAAGGCGCCCATCGGGCCCCACAGCCAGGTCCAGAAGGCGAGTGCGAGAAACACCGCGAGCGCATTCAGCGACAGCCTTCGGCCGACGATCGTCGGCGTCACGAAATGCCCTTCCATGAACGTCACGACGGCAAAGCAGGCCGGCGCGATCAGTGCGGCGCCGATGGTCGGCAAGGAGATGATGCCGACCACGACCAGCGTCACAAACATCGCGACCGGGCCGATGATCGGAACGAAGTTCAGCGTCGCGGCGAGCGCGCCGAGCCCGGCCGGATTGGGCATGTTCGTCGCGGCGCAGATCACGCCGGCGATGATGCCGACGCCAATGTTGATCATCGTCACCGTCAGCAGATAGTTGCCGAGATGGACCTCGATCTCGTTGAGGATGCGCAGCGTGCGCAGCCGCTCTTCGCGTTCGCTGAAAGTCATCACCAGCGCGCGCCGCAGATCCTTCCAGCTCGCGATGAACAGGATCAGGGTCGCGACGAACAGCAGGAATTCGGCGAAGGTCGGCGACAGGAATTCCAGTGTCGGCTGCACCCATTCGAATTTCGGCAGCTGGAAGGTAGCCAGTGGGTCTGATCCGCCGACCATGCTCTGCAACTCCTGCCATAGCGCGAGCGGCCGATCGAACATGTGCAGCTTCTGCTTCAGGATCGCGCTGAGCTCGGGCAGCCGCGAGCTCCATTCCATCACGGGCGAGGCGATCAGTCCGACCATGAACGTCACGGCGGCGCCGACCGCGATCACGATCAGCACCGCGCCGAGCGCGCGCGGAATCTGGTAGCGCTCGAGCAGGCTCGCTGCCGGCGACAGCATGGTGCCGACGATGAAGGCCATGGTGATCGGCAGGAAGAAGGCGCGTGCCAGATACAGCACCCCGACAACGAGGATCACCAGCAGCGCGACCAGCGCGAAGGCGACGACTTCGGCGCGGCTGATCACCGGCGGCAGTTCGGCCTTGCTGTCGGGGAGGGGCGTGCCTTCGGGCGCGTTGCCAAGCATACGTTCACCCGGAAAGGCGCGCACCAGTTTCCTCCTGCACGAGGACAAATGAATTTCGTATCAAATTGTGCGTAACAACTTGCGCGTGACAACGGCCCGCCGCGGCAGAAGTTCCATCGCGCCTTCGTGAGACGTGGTGGGTTGACAATCGCGGCTTCGCGACGATTCGCGCCGGAACTCTCTGGCTGCCACGTGCGTTGGCTTGGCATCGCATCACCACGATGCGCATCCCGTCCAGGGGCAGCACATGACACAGCAGTCTCTTTCCAGCCGCCGGCTTGCGTCGCGCGCCGCGCGCACTCACGCCCGCACCCTTGCCTTCGCCAGCGTCCTGCTCGTGACGCCATTCCTTGCCACCACGTCGGCCAGCGCGCAGGTGCTCGGCTATGCGTCGGCACAGCCCGGCGCATTTCCCTCCGACGAGGTGATGAACAATCCCTCGAGCGGGGCAACCGGGGACGGCGCGCTGCCGGAGCGGCTGCGCCGCACCACCGTCGCGCTCAACACGTCGGAAGCGGCGGGCACCATCATCATCGATACCGGCAACACCGCGCTCTATTACGTGCTCGGCGGCGGCCGCGCGATCCGCTATGGCGTCGGCGTCGGCCGCGAGGGCTTTACCTGGGCCGGCACCCAGACCATCAGCAACAAGGCGGAATGGCCGGACTGGCATCCGCCGGCCGAGATGATCAAGCGCCAGCCCTACCTGCCGCGCTTCATGGCCGGCGGCCCGGGCAACCCGCTCGGTGCGCGCGCGATGTATCTCGGCTCCAGCGAGTACCGTATCCACGGGACCAACGATCCGTCGACGATCGGCAAGTTCGTCTCGTCGGGCTGCATCCGCCTGACCAATGAGGACGTCGCCGACCTGTTCAACCGCGTCAATGTCGGCACCAAGGTCGTGGTGCTGCCGAAGAACGGGCCGCATATCGCCGCCCGCGAGCTCGGTCCGACCACGACGCAGATTTCGGTCCGGCCGGCGCCGGTGCAGCCGCGCCCCGCTGTCATGACGCTGCCGTCCGGCCGTCAGGCGATGAACATCCCGGCGACTTCGTCGTTGTACTGAGCATGATCCGGAAAAGTGCGAAGCGGTTTTCCGAAAAGATCATGCTCCAACAACAAGCCGAAGCGCGATGACGATTCAACCCAATCTCATCGCGTTTTAGGGATCGGCATCGTACTAAGGGTCGGTGATGGCAAAGCGGCACGTGAGGCGGTGGGCGTTCGGGACGGCGGCCTTGCTCGGCCTGTCCCTTGCGCCCGCGGCGCAAGCCCAGGATTTCTTCTCGCAACTGTTCGGCGGCTTCATGCACGGCCGTCCGCCGATGATCCGGGTGCCGTTCGATGACGGCCCGATGCCTGTGCCGCGGGCCGAGCGTCGCGCGCGCTATGACGGCGGCCAGGCCTATTGCGTGCGCACCTGCGATGGCCGCTATTTCCCGCTGGCGGCGACCGGCAACCAGAGCAAGGCGGAGAGCTGCAACAGTTTCTGCCCGGCGAGCGCGACCGAAGTGGTCTATGGCGGCAACATCGACAATGCCGCGACGGAGGACGGCAAGCCATATTCCGAGCTGCCGAACGCATTCCGCTATCGCGACGAGATCGTCTCCGGCTGCACCTGCAACGGCAAGGATCCCGTCGGGCTCGCCGCGGTGAAGATCGAGGACGATCCGACCTTGCGCAAGGGCGATATTGTCGCCGGCAAGGATGGGCTGATGTCGGTGAGCCGTCCGGACCGGCGTGGTGCGCAGCTCAACTTCACGCCGGCGCCGGAGCGCATCCGCGCCAAGTATGGCCAGCCGCCGGTGGTGGCGCGCGAGTAGCGCCGCCTGCTCGAAAGACTGGTCAGTCTCGGTTCCGCCACCGGGAACCGACCTTGCCCTTGCACGTTAGGAAAGTGCGAACAGCACATTCACCGATGCCATCAGGGGGCTCCGCATGCTCGTCGGCGTACTCGTCACCTTCCTCGTCGTTATTCTCGTTCTTTATCTCATCAACATGCTTCCGCTCGACGGCCGGGCCAAGCAGATCGCACGCCTCGTCGTCATCATCATCGGCATCGTCTCGCTGCTGAAGTACCTGACCGTGTTCTAGACTCGTCATTGCGAGCGAAGCGAAGCAATCCATCTCACCGCGCGAGTGGAGCGATGGATTGCCGCGTCGCTACGCTCCTCGCAATGACGTGGATGCAGCAATGCATCTCCAACAAAAAAGCCCCGGCTCATTGCCGGGGCTTTTGCTTGTCGTTGCGATCGCTCGCGGATCAGCCCGCGGCCTTGGCCTCGCGGCGGCGCGCGGTGAGGATGTATTCGGTGTAGCCGTTCGGCTGGGTGCGGCCCTCGAACACGAGGTCGCAGGCCGCCTTGAAGGCGACGCCATCGAACGACGGCGCCATCGGCTTGTAGAGGGCATCGCCGGCGTTCTGCTTGTCGACGACGACGGCCATGCGCTTCAGCGACTCCATCACCTGATCCCTGGTGATGACGCCCTGATGCAGCCAGTTCGCCAGATGCTGGCTCGAGATGCGCAAGGTGGCGCGGTCTTCCATCAGGCCGACATCGTGGATGTCGGGCACCTTGGAGCAGCCGACGCCTTGGTCGATCCAGCGCACGACATAGCCCAGGATGCCCTGGCAGTTGTTGTCGATCTCCTGCTTCACGTCGTCGGGCGCCCAGTTCGACTGCGACACCGGAATGGTCAGGATGTCGGAGAGTTTTGCGCGCGGGCCGCCCTTGGCGAGCTCCTGCTGGCGGGCAATGACGTTGACCTGGTGATAGTGCAGCGCGTGCAGCGTCGCTGCGGTCGGCGACGGCACCCACGCGGTGGTGGCGCCGGCCTGCGGATGGCCGAGCTTTTGGGCGAGCATGTCGGCCATCTTGTCGGGCGCGGCCCACATGCCCTTGCCGATCTGGGCATGGCCGGGCAAGCCGTCGATCAGGCCGTTGTCGACGTTCCAGTCCTCATAGGCCTTGATCCACGGCTGCGCCTTCATGTCGTTCTTGCGGATCATCGGACCCGCTTCCATCGAGGTGTGGATCTCGTCGCCGGTGCGGTCGAGGAAGCCGGTGTTGATGAACATGATGCGCTTGGAGGCGCGCTGGATGCAGGCCTTGAGGTTGACCGTGGTGCGGCGCTCCTCGTCCATGATGCCGACCTTCAGCGTGTTCTCCGGCAGGCCAAGCATTGTCTCGACTTCGGCGAACAGGTCGCAGGTCAGCGTCACCTCGTCGGGACCGTGCATCTTCGGCTTGACGATATAGGCCGAGCCGGTGCGGCTGTTCTTGACCTTGGAATTACCCTTGAGGTCGTGGATCGCGAGCAGGCCGGCAACCGCGGCGTCCAGCAAGCCCTCGGGGATTTCCTCGCCCTTGGCGTCGAGCACCGCGTCGGTGAACATGTGGTGGCCGACATTGCGCATCAGCAGCAGGCTGCGGCCGTGCAGCTTCAGCTCGCTGCCGTCGGGCTTCTTGTAGACGCGGTCGGCATTGAGCGAGCGGGTCAGCGTCTTGCCGCCCTTGTCGAAATCGGCCGACAGCGTGCCGTTCATCAGGCCGAGCGTGTTGCGATAGACCAGCACCTTGTCCTCGGCATCGACGGCGGCAACCGAGTCTTCCATGTCGAGAATGGTCGAGACCGCCGATTCCAGGATCATGTCGGCGACGCCGGCCGGGTCATCCTTGCCGATGACGTTGCTGCGGTCGATCTTGACCTCGACATGCATGCCGTTGTTGACGAGCAGGATCGCGGTGGGCGAGGCAGCGTCGCCGAGATAGCCGGCGAACTGCGCGCCGTTCTTCAGCGCGGTCGAATTGCCGCTCTTCAGCTTGACCGAGAGCTGGCCCGCGATCACGGCGTAGGAGGTCACGTCGGTGTGGCTTCCGGTCGCGAGCGGCACGGCGGCATCGAGGAACGCCTTCGCCTTCGCGATCACCTTGTCGCCGCGGGCCTTGTTGTAACCACGGCCAGCTTCGCTCGGATCATGCGGGATCGCATCGGTGCCGTAGAAGGCGTCGTACAGTGAACCCCAGCGCGCGTTGGCGGCGTTCAGCGCGTAGCGGGCGTTGGTCAGCGGCACCACGAGCTGCGGACCGCAGATCTTGCCGATTTCCTCGTCGACGTTTGATGTCTCGACCTTGTGGGTCGCCGGCTCCGGCAGCAAATAGCCGATGTCCTTGAGGAACGCGGTGTAGGCGTTGATGTCGAACGCCTTGCCCTTGTTGGCGCGATGCCAGTCGTCGATCTTGGCCTGCAAGGTGTCGCGGACCGCGAGCAGCTCGCGGTTCTTCGGGCCGAGCTTTTGGATGATGGCGGCGAGTCCTGCCCAGAACGCGTCCGGCGTGATCCCGGTTTTCGGTGTCGCCTCCTTGGCGATGAAATCGAACAGGACAGGGGCGATCTTCAATCCATGGGCATCGACACGAGTCATGATGGGCTTTCTCAAAGAAATGGGGCGTTTAGGGGCTGCTTTCGCAAGAAATCAGCAAAAAACGCGCCAAAGGGCCGCGTTCACGGCCCTTTTAGCCCTAAAGCCACGGTTCTGAGAAGGCCCCCTGCCGCCACGCCCTCTGGTGTCATGCCCCGCTTCAAGCGGGGCATCCAGTACGCCGCGGCCCATCGGCTCAATAATTGCTGTCTCTGGAATACTGGATCGCCCGGTCCCGTCTACGCCAAGGCTTCGACGAGGCTTGCGGTCTGAGGCGCGCCGAAGCTTTAGCGGAGGCGGCGAGCCGGGCGATGACAGGCGAGCAAGGTCAAATGTTCGCTGCAAGGTCGGTCAGGGCGCCCTGGTCCGCACCTTGGTGGCGATCAGCAGTGCGGCGAGCACCAGAGGAATTGCGCCCGCCACGAACACGGCCGCCGCGCCCATCATGTCGAGCACAAGCCCGCCACCGGCCGCGCCCATGGTGATGCCGAGGAAGATCGAGGCCACCGTTAGTCCGGTGCCGCTTTCGGTCTCATCGGGCACCATGCGGGTGATCCAGGTCGTCGTCGCCACCGGCACGCCGCTGAAGGCGAATCCCCAGAGTGCGACCAGCGCCAGCGCGGGAACGAGGTCCTTGCCATAGACCGAGAGCAACAGACCGAGCACGCTGATCGCCAGCAGCATCGCGATCAGCGTGAGCTTGAGCTTGCGCTCGGCCATCAGCCCGCTGACGAAAGAGCCGATATAGTTGGTGACGCCGAAAGCCAGCAACGTCGCGGCGACGCCGGCCGCGCCAAGCCCGGTCACGCTTTCAAGGAACGGACGGATATAGCCGAAATAGCCGAAGTGTCCGGTGAAGACCAACGTTGCCGCGAAGATGCCGGCGCCGATCCCCGGCCGTGTCAGGATGTCGATCAGGGTGTCGAGCCCGGCTTCTCCCTTCGGGGCCAAACGCGGCAAGGCCAGCGCCTGGATGACGAACACGGCTGCGCCCAATGCCGTGGCCAGCAGGAACACGATGCGCCAGCTCGCCACCTCGCCGAGATAGCTGCCGAGCGGAACGGCGATGATCATCGCGGCGGGAATGCCGCTCATCACGATCGACAGGGCCCGCGCAACCAGCGAGGGCGGCACCAGCCTGATCGTCGTCGCGGCCGCCATCGCCCAAAAGCCGCCGATGGCGAGGCCGAGCACGATCCGCGCGGCGAGCAGGAACGTGATGTTCGGCGCCAGCGCCACCAGCAGGTTGGAGATGACGAGCAGAATCGAAAAGCTCAGCAGCACCGGCTTTCGATTGAAGCTGCGCGTCAGTCTCGGCGTGAACAACGCTCCGACCAGGCCGGCCAGCGAGGTCGCGGTCACCGCCTGACCGGCGAGGCCCGGGCTGACACCGAGGTCCCTCGCCATCGGTGTCAAAACGCCGGACGGCAGGAACTCCGCCGTCAGAAGTGCAGTCACGCCCAGCATCATGGCGACGACGGCGCCCCAAGCCGGCGTGATCCGCTCGTCACCAACCTTGAGGGCGGCGTCGCCCGGCGTCAGCGCAACGGCATCGGCGTGCGCCAGAGCGGGGTCCAGTTCTTGATCCATCGACCGAAACTTCCATCTTATGTTGCACCGCCGCAGACATAGGCTGGAGGTTTTGGACAATCCATGCCATAAACGCTCCAATGTTTGATCGTTCGTCCAGATCGTCCGCCGCCGATACGACCGACGCCGCCGTCGATCTGGTGAGCGAATTGCTGCTCGGCATGCGGCTCGAGGGCGTTCACTACCGTCGGGTCGAGACGCGAGCGCCGTTCGGGTTTCGGTTCGACACGCCGTATGGACGCGCGCAATTCCACTTCGTCGCCCACGGCACGGCGCTGCTGCGCTACGCCGATGCGACGTTGCTTACCCTTGGATGCGGTGACGCAATTTTCCTGCCGCGCGGCGGCGCGCATGATCTCGTCTCGGCGCCGGATGAGCCGAGCTGCGACGTCGAGCGTTTCGAGACCGAGACGCTCTGCGGCAATGTCGATGTGACGTCGGCCTGCCCTGAAGGATGCCCGCAGGACGATCAGGTTCTGGTCTTCAGCGCCTGCATGAATTTCGATCTTGGCGGCATGCGTCCGTTGATCGCCCTGATGCCGGAGGTGATGCGGGTCGACACGCTGCTTGCGCGCCAGCCGGAAATCGAACCCATGTTGAAGGCGATGGAGCGGGAGACCTGCACGCCGCGGGCCGGTTCCGTCGGCGTGATGGCGCGGCTCGCTGATGTTCTTGCCGCGTCGATCGTGCGTGGCTGGGTCGAATGCGGCGGCGACAACGCCATCGGCTGGTTCGAAGCCTTGCGCGATCCGCGGCTCGGCCGCGCGATCGGCGCGCTGCATCGCGCGCCCGGCCGCAACTGGACGGTTGCTGAACTGGCGGCGGAGGCGGGTTGCTCGCGCTCGCTGTTCGCCGAGCGCTTCCAGTCGATGACCGGGCAATCGCCGCTGCGCTACCTTGCCGAGCTGCGCATGCGCCTCGCCACACAATGGATCGAGCATGAGCGCCAGCCGATCGATGTGATCGCCCAGCGGCTTGGCTATGCGTCGCAGGCCGCCTTCAGCCGCGCGTTCAAGCGCGTTACGGGGCAATCGCCGGGGATGGTGCGGCACGCGGCCGGAAGCCGCCGCGCGGCGGAATAGCTACGCGCGGAGCGGTCGCGTGACAGCGCGCCTCTCGCCTCACACACCGCCGTCATGCCCCGCTTCAAGCGGGGCATCCAGTACGCCGCGGCCTTTCGGCTCAAGCACTGATGTCTCTGGAATACTGGATCGCCCGGTCGAGCCGGCCGATGACGGTGAGGGCAGCTAGATATTCGCCGCGAGGTCCGTCAGTTCGTCGAACAGGATGCCGGTCGTGGCCAGCATCCGCTCGATCTCGTCGGTGGCATCGCTAACCGAGCGGTTCGAGGTGTCGATGGTCAGTTCGTTGCCGGCCGGCGGCTGATAATCATTGCCGATGCCGGTGAAGCCCTGCAGCGCGCCGGAGCGCGCTTTGGCGTAATGGCCCTTGGGATCGCGGGTCTCGCAGACCTCGGCAGGCGTCGCGACATAGACTTCGCGGAACGCGCTGTCGGCGATGCGGCGTGCTGCCGCACGGTCGGCGGCCGACGGCGACACCGCGGCGACGATCGCAATATGGCCGTTGCGCGCCAGATGGGTCGCGACCTCGGCGAGGCGGCGGATGTTCTCGGTGCGATCCTGCGGCGAGAAGCCGAGGTCGCTGTTGAGCCCGGCGCGGAAGGTGTCGCCATCGAGCAGGATCGGCGAGCCGCCATTGCTGAACAGGCGCCGCTCCAGCGCCCGCGCCAGCGTCGACTTGCCGGAGCCGGGCAGGCCGGTCAGCCAGATCACCGCGCCATTGTGGTGGTAGCGCGCCGAGCGCTCGTCGGGCCGCAGCGCTGACTCCACCGGCACGATGTCGATCGGCACCGCGGGCCGGCCGGCGTCGACCGACAGCACGAGGCCGCCGCCGGCGATGCGGCCATTGACCTCGATCACGAGGCGGCCGGTGCGCGGATTGTCGGTGTAGGGATCGGTCGCAACCGGCTGCGCCAGCGAGATGTCGATCTCGCCGACATGGTTGCGCGCGATCGCGCTGTTCTCTTCGTTGGACAGCGCGCCGGGATCGATCGCCTTTTCGATCGCGACCACGGTGGCGCGGCTTTCCTTGGTGCCGAGCCGGATCAGGATCTGCTCGCCCTTGGTCAGCGGCTTGTCGTGCAGCCAGAAGATTCGCGCGCGGATGCGGCGGGTGTCGCGCGGGCTCTGCCCGCTATGTCCGATGATGTCGCCGCGCTCGAGGAACAATTCGCGGTCGAGCGTGATGCCGACCGAGCGGCCGGCGCCCTGCGGGCCGCCAACCGGCGTCACCGGCCAGCTCTCGACGGTCTTGATCTTCGCGATCTTGCCGGTCGGCATGATGACGATCTCGTCGCCGGCCTTCAGGCTGCCGGACTCGACCCGGCCCGCCACGATGCGGCGGTCGTCGAACTTGTAGATCGCCTGCACCGGCAGCCGAAGCGGCAGCTCCGCCAGCGGCTTTGCCGGCTCGAGCGCATCGAGCGCCTCGACCACGGTCGGTCCCTTGTACCATTCGATCCGCGGCGTGTGCTCGGCGACGCCGTCACCATCGCGTGCCGAGATCGGGACCACCGCGGTCGGCGTCACGCCGAGGCCGACCAGGTGCGCCGAAATTTCCGCGCTGATCTCGCTGAAGCGCGCCGCGCTGAAATCGACCCGGTCCATCTTGTTGACGACCACCGCGACCTGCTTCACGCCGAGCAGGTGCAAGAGATAGCCGTGTCGCCGCGTCTGCGAGCGGACGCCTTCGAGCGCGTCGATGATCAACACCGCGCCATCGGCCTGCGAGGCGCCGGTGATCATGTTGCGCAAAAATTCTGCGTGGCCGGGCGCGTCGATCAGCACGACGTCGCGCGAGCGGGTGCGGAAGCGGATCTGGGTGGTGTCGATGGTGATGCCCTGGTCGCGCTCGGTCTGCAGCGCGTCGAGCAGGAACGACCATTCGAACGGCATGCCGCGCCGTGCACTGACCGCCTTCAGCATCTCGAGCTTGCCGTCCGGCAGGCTGCCGGTCTCATGCAGCAGCCGGCCCACCAAAGTGGACTTGCCGTGGTCGACATGACCGACGATGACGATGCGTACCTGCGGCCGGGTGGTGCCGTTGGGCGTTGCCGAGATCGAGGCGGTGGGAAGGATCATGTTCATCGGAACGCTCGCACGAAGTGGAAAGCCAACGGATTGCTTCGGGGGTGATCAGAGATAGCCGGCGACGCGAAGCCGCTCGAACGCATCCTCGGTCTCGTGGTCGAGCGCGCGGCCGGCGCGCTCCGGGATCTTGGTGGCGTCGAGCTCGGCGAGGATCTCGTCGATGTTGGAAGCGGTGGAGGCGACCGGGTTGGTGATGTCCTGATCCCCCAGCGAGCGGTAACGCTTGCCGTCCTTGGCGAGATAGAGCGGGATGATCGGAATGCCTTCGCGCTTGGTGTAGGCCCAGATGTCGGCCTCGGTCCAATGCAGGATCGGATGGATGCGCAAATGCGCGCCTTGCGGCGGCGAGGCGTTGAAGTGATCCCAGAACTCCGGCGGCTGGTCGCGGACGTCCCATTCGCCCTCAAGGCCGCGCGGCGAGAACACGCGCTCCTTGGCGCGGGTCGCCTCTTCGTCGCGGCGGATGCCGGCGATCAATCCGTCAAAGCCGTATTTGTTGAGCGCCCATTTGAGCCCTTCCGTCTTGCGCGCAGCGGAACGCGCCGCCGGCGGCAGAGTGGGGTCGACGGCGTCGATCGGCGGGCAGGGCTCGACACGCAGGTCGAGATCCCATTCCTTTCCGAAGCGATCGCGGAACGCATACATCTCCGGAAACTTCTTGCCGGTGTCGACATGCAGCGCCGGGAACGGGACGCGGCCGAAGAACGCCTTGCGCGCCAGCCAGATCATCACGTTGGAATCTTTGCCGAGCGACCACAGCAGCGCGAGTTTCTTCAGACGGGCGAACGCCTCGCGCAGGATGTAGATGCTCTGCGCCTCCAATTCGTCGAGGTGGTCCATCGACGGCGGCTGAGCGACCGGAATTCCCGGCACGGAAGATGCTTGTGCAAGGGCTGCGGACCGCGTTCCGGCAGCGACGGATTCGTTGTCGAGAAGATGCATCTCTTGGCCTTGGCCTGTGGAGTTGAAAATTCTAAAGTTGCGCTGCAATAGAGAAGAAATAATTTTCTCTTTGCCGGGCTTGATCGAGAGATAAATAGAAAATAATTTCAGTCAACCCCCAAATTGGGGAAGCGAGTGTCTGATGCGATATCTGCCAGTGTTTCTGGATCTGCAAAGCGGCAAGGTGCTGCTCGTTGGAGCGGGCGAGTTGGTGCGCGCCAAGTTGCGGCTGCTCGCAGCCGCCGGCGCCGCGGTTCGCTGGTACGCGACCGACGGTGATCATGAGCTCGCCGGTATCGCGGCGGAGGACGCCGCGCGCATCGAGCGCGCCGAGGGCGATCCGCTCACTGCCGATCTGTCCGATGTCATCGCCGTGCTCTGTGCCGGCGCAGGCGACATTGGTGTCGCGATGTCGGTGCGCGCCAAGGCGATTGGCCTGCCGGTCAACGTGATGGACGACCTCGTGCATTCCACCTTCATCATGCCGGCGATCGTCGATCGCGGCGATGTCGTGGTCGCGGTCGGCACCGGCGGCACGTCGCCGGTGGTGGCGCGCCGCATCCGCGAGAAGATCGAAGCGGTGCTGCCGGCACGGATCGGCGATCTCGCCGGCTTCATCGGCCATTTCCGCAAGGCGATGCATGCCCGCATCGAAGAGTTTCCGCTGCGCCGCCGCTTCTGGGAGCGCATCATCGACGGACCGATCGGCGCGCTGGTGCTGGCTGGCCGCAAGGACGAGGCCGAGCAGGCGCTGAACGCGATCACCGATCCCTCCGCATTCGCCGGCGCTGATGCGCAAGGCAAGGCCGTCGGTCATGTGACGCTGGTCGGCGCCGGTCCCGGCGATCCGGATCTGCTCACGGTGAAGGCGTTGCGCGCGCTGCAGGATGCCGATGTCGTGTTCTATGACGAACTGGTGTCACCTGAAATTCTCGACCGTATCCGGCGCGATGCCGCGCGGATTCCGGTCGGCCGCCGCGTCGGCAAGCCGGGCATTGGCCAGGACGCCACCAACCGCCTGATGATCGAGGCGGCGCAGTCGGGCCAGCGAGCGGTTCGGCTGAAGGGCGGCGATCCCTTCATCTTCGGCCGCGGCGGCGAGGAGATCGAAGCGTTGCGCGACGCCGGCGTCGCGTACTCCATTATTCCCGGCGTCTCCGCCGGTCTCGGCGCGGCCGCGCAATTCGAAGTGCCGCTGACCTTCCGGCATGAGGCGCTGCGCATCACCTTCCTCACCGCGCACAAGGCGCGCGATGCCGAAGTCGTCGACTGGTCGGTGCTGACCGACACCAAGATGACGGTCGTGGTCTACATGGGCATGACCGCCGCACCCGCGATCCGTGAAGGCATGCTGGCCGCGGGCCGTTCGCCGGAAACGCCGGTCGGCGTGTTCGCGCGCGTGACGCGGCCCGATGCCAAGGCCGCGGTCGGCACGCTGGCGCGGCTGCCCGAGCTGGTGAAACAGGTCGACGGCGGTCCTGCCGTCCTCGTCATCGGCGACGTGGTCGCGCATTCCGCGCCGTGGAGCCGATCCAACGTCACCCAACTGTTCTCCAACCAGATGTTCTCCGAACTGCTGAAAGCTGCCGAATGACCTCTCCGCTTGAACAGAAGAAAATCAGGATCACGGGCCCCTCGATGGTCACCGCCAACCGGACCTGGGACGGTGCCGTGGTGTACCGAACCGCCAAGCAAGGCTGGTCCACCGAACTCTCCGACTCCGCGATCGTGACCACGTCCGACGAGGCCCGCGCGCTGCTGGCCGAAGCCACCGCCGACGACGTCGGCGCGGTCGGCCCCTATATCGCGCCGGTCGAACTCAAGGACGGCGGCAAGGTGAAGCCGGGCAATCTCCGCGAACATATCCGCGCCAAGGGCGTCACCATCGATCTCCAGGTTCCCGCGTAAGGCGCGCCGCGTTAGGGCTCATCGAACATGTATGCTTATGACGAACTCGACCGCACGCTGATCAACGAGCGTGTTTCGGAATTCCGCGACCAGGTGAAGCGCCGCCTCTCCGGCGAGCTCACCGAGGACGAATTCAAGATCCTGCGCCTGCAGAACGGCGTGTATCTGCAGCTGCACGCCTACATGTTCCGGGTCGCGATCCCCTACGGCACGCTGTCGTCGAAGCAGCTGCGCCGGCTCGCCCATGTCGCGCGCCGCTACGACCGCGGCTATGGCCACTTCACCACCCGGCAGAACATCCAGTTCAACTGGATCAAGCTCGCCGAGCTGCCGGATGCGCTGTCCGATCTCGCCGAGGTCGGCATCCATGCGATGCAGACCTCAGGCAACAATATGCGCAACGTCACTTCGGACCAGTGGGCCGGCGTCGCGCCCGGCGAGATCGAGGATCCGCGGATCTGGTCGGAACTGATCCGCCAGCACACCACGCTGCATCCGGAATTCTCGTTCCTGCCGCGCAAGTTCAAGATCGCGATTACCGCGGCCGAGCACGACCGCGCCGCGATCAAGATCCACGACATTGGGCTTAGGCTGCACAAGAACGCCGACGGCGAGACCGGATTCGAGGTGCTGGTCGGCGGCGGCCTCGGCCGCACCCCGTTCATCGCCAAGACCATCAAGCCGTTCGTCTCCGGCCGCGACATCTTGAGCTACATCGAGGCGATCCTGCGCGTCTACAACCAGTACGGCCGCCGCGACAACATCTACAAGGCGCGCATCAAGATCCTGGTGCACGAGCTCGGCATCGAGAAGTTCGCCAAGGAGGTCGAGGAGGAGTGGAAGGCGATGGGCGATGTCGGGCTGACGCTCGATCACGCCGCCATCGAGGAGGTCCGCTCGCGCTTCTCCTATCCGGCTTACGAAAAGCTGCCGCACATGCCGGACGAGCTCAAGCAGGCTGCGCACGATCCGCTGTTCGAGCGCTGGCGCAAGAACTCGGTGTCGGCGCACAAGGTGCAGGGCTATTCGATCGTCACGCTGTCGCTGAAGCCGGTTGGCGGCCCTCCGGGCGATGCCACCGCCGAGCAGATGGACGCGGTCGCCGACCTCGCCGACAAGTACTCGTTCGGAGAGATCCGCGTCGGCCATGAGCAGAACCTGGCGCTGCCGCACGTCGCCAAGCGCGACCTGCCGCCGCTGTTCAAGGCGCTCGACCGCCTCGGCCTCGCGACGCCGAACGTCAATTTGGTCACCGACATCATCGCCTGCCCGGGGCTGGATTACTGCTCGCTGGCCAATGCGCGCTCGATCCCGATCGCGCAGGAGCTGACGCGGCGCTTTGCCAACCACGACACCGCCGACCTGATCGGCCGGCTGCACATCAACATCTCCGGCTGCATCAATGCCTGCGGCCATCACCATGTCGGCCACATCGGCATTCTCGGCGTCGAGAAGAACGGTGAGGAGTTCTACCAGATCACGATCGGCGGCCGCGCCGATGAGAACGCGCAGTTGGGCACCTTGATCGGCCCGGCCGTTCCCTATGCGGAAGTCGCCGACGTGATCGAAGACATTGTCGAAGCCTATCTCGCGCTGCGCGACCGTCCCGAGGAATTGTTCGTCGATACGGTGAAGCGTCTGGGCGTCGAGCCGATCAGGGAGCGCGTCTATGCCACTCGTTAAGCAGGGAAGAATCACGACCGATCTGTTCGTGCATGTCGCCGACGGCGCCGAGTTGCCGGGCGACGGCGCGGTGCTGGTCACGGCCGAGCGCTTTCTCGCCGATCCGGAAGCGCTGCTGCGCCGCGCCGGCAAGGTCGGCGTGATTTGGCCGAACAACCGCAACCTCGACGATCTGGTGCCGCATCTCGATCGCCTCGCCACGGTCGCGCTGGTGTTTCCGACCTTCCGCGACGGCCGCGCCTACAGCCAGGCGCGCCTGCTGCGCGAGCGCTACGGCTATGACGGCGAGCTGCGCGCCACCGGGCAGATCCTGCGCGACCAGTTCGTGTTCATGACGCGCGCCGGCTTCGATGCCTTCGAGGTGAAGAAGGACGCCGACGCCGATGCGTTCGCCCAGACCATGAAGCGCTATTCGGTGTTCTACCAGCCGACCGGCGACGGCCGCATCACCGCGCTCAACCGCCGCATGCAGCTGCGTCATTCGGAGAGCGCCGGCCAGTGAGCACGTTGATACGAGAGCTGCCGGCGACATCGGTCGCATTGCCCGCGGCCGACGAGCTCGATCGCGCGCTGCGCAGCGCATCGCCCGCCGAGGTGATCGCGGCCGCGTTGCAGACGGTCGGCCGCGAGAAATTGGCGCTGGTGTCGTCATTCGGCACCGAGTCCGCCGCGCTGCTCAAGGTGATGGCGGATGTCGATCCGGCGATCCCGGTGGTGTTCCTCGACACCGGCTGGCTGTTCGAGGAGACGCTGGCCTATCGCGACACGCTGATCAAGACGTTGGGCCTTACCGATGTGCGCTCGATCAAGCCGGACGAAGACGCGTTGTCGCGCCAGGATCCGGATCGCGAATTGTGGTTCACCGATCCCGATGCCTGCTGCCGCATCCGCAAGGTCGAGCCTTTGGCGCGTGCGCTGAAGCCGTTTGCCGGCTGGATCAACGGCCGCAAGCGGTTCCAGGGCGGCGCCCGCACCGAAATCCCCGTCGTCGAGGACGACGGTGCCAGGCTGAAATTCAATCCGTTCGCCCATGTCTCGCGCGAGGAGATCGAGGCGATCTACGCGCTCGGCAAGCTGCCGCCGCATCCTCTTGTCGCATCGGGATATCAGTCGGTCGGGTGTATGCCTTGCAGCAGCCGGGCTGCTGCCGGCGAGGATGCACGCGATGGCCGTTGGCGTGGCCGCGCGAAGACCGAATGCGGCATCCACACGATGAAGATGTCGTAAGCATGATCCGGAAAAGTGCGGAGCGGTTTTCCGAAAAGATCATGCTCAGATAAACGCGCCAGATCGCGATGATGTTTCATTGCGGTTTGGCGACGTGACAAAGCCTTCGCAGCGCGGCGGCTTCGTAGCACAAGCGCGCTGTGCCGCTGAAAACAAAGAAAACCGGTTTCGTTGACTTCAGGCCACTTCACCGTGAGTTATGTCTGGCGTGTTCCCTGACATTCTCAGGTTGAATGGAGACCGAAATGATCCGTCGTGTGCTGCCGCTGGTTGCAGGATTGTTGTGGGCGAGCTCGGCCTTCGCGGCCGACTATTCGCTGCTCAACGTGTCCTACGATCCGACGCGCGAGCTCTATGTCGACTTCAACAAGGCGTTCGCCGCGGCCTATCAGAAGGACACCGGCAAGAGCGTCGAGATCAAGCAGTCGCATGGCGGCTCGGGTTCGCAGGCGCGTTCGGTGATCGACGGATTGCAGGCCGATGTCGTTACGCTGGCGCTTGCCTATGACGTCGACGCGATCGCCGGCAAGGGTCTCATCGCCGCGGACTGGCAGAAGCGCCTTGCGCTCAACGCCTCGCCCTACACATCGACGATCGTGTTCCTGGTGCGCAAGGGCAATCCCAAGGGCATCAAGGATTGGGACGATCTGATCAAGCCCGGCGTTGCCGTGATCACGCCGAATCCGAAGACCTCGGGCGGTGCGCGCTGGAACTATCTTGCCGCCTGGGGCTATGCGCAGAAGAAGTTCGGCTCGGCCGACAAGGCGAAGAAGTTCGTCGCCGACCTCTACCAGAACGTCCCGGTGCTCGATACCGGCGCGCGCGGCTCGACGGTCACCTTCGTCGAGCGCGGCGTCGGCGACGTGCTGCTGGCGTGGGAGAACGAGGCCTTCCTGGCGCTGCGCGAATTCGGCGCGGACAAGTTCGAGATCGTGGCGCCGCCGCAGTCGATCCTCGCCGAGCCGCCGGTCGCCGTCGTCGATGCGGTCGCCGACAAGAAGGGCACCCGCGCGGTCGCCGAAGCCTATCTGAAGTACTGGTACACCAAGGAAGGCCAGGAGATCGCCGCGCGCAACTCCTACCGGCCGCGCGATCCCGAGATCGCCAAGGAGTACGAAAAATCCTTCGCCAAGGTTGAACTTTTCACCATCGACGACGTTTTCGGTGGTTGGACCAAGGCGCAGAAGGAGCACTTCGCCGAGGGCGGCATCTTCGATCAGATCTACAAGAACTGATCGACAGGGGGGATGGTGAGCATAGCGGTCGCACGACGCAGTACGCTGCCGGGGTTCGGTCTCACCATGGGACTGACCCTGACATGGCTCTCCGTCATCATCCTGATTCCGCTGGGCGCGCTGTTCCTCAAGACGTCTGAGCTCAGCCTCGATCAGTTCTGGGGCATCGTCACCAGCCGCCGCACGCTGAACGCCCTGAAGATTTCGTTCGGGCTGTCGTTTGCGGCCGCCTGCGTCAATCTGGTGATGGGCACCATCATCGTCTGGGCGCTGGTGCGCTATCGCTTTCCGGGCCGGCGGTTGTTCGACGCCATCGTCGACATTCCCTTTGCCTTGCCGACGGCGGTCGCCGGCGTCGCGCTGACCCAGCTGTTCGCCCAGAAGGGCTGGCTCGGCGCACCGCTCGCCGAGCTCGGCATCAAGGTCGCCTTCACGCCGATCGGCATCTTCATCGCGATGATCTTCATCGGCATTCCCTTCGTGGTGCGCACGGTGCAGCCGGTGTTGATCGATCTCGATCCCGAGATCGAGGAGGCGGCTGCGAGCTTAGGGGCCAATCGTTGGCACACCGTGTTCCGCGTCATCCTGCCGAGCCTGATCCCGGCGCTGCTCACCGGCTTTGCGCTGGCCTTTGCCCGCGCTATCGGTGAATACGGCTCGGTGATCTTCATCGCCGGCAATCTGCCCAACGTCTCCGAGATCGCGCCGCTCCTGATCGTGATCCGGCTGTCCGAATTCCGCTACGCCGATGCCACCGCGATCGCGGTCGTGATGCTGGTGGCCTCGTTCCTGATCATCTTCCTGATCAACCGGCTGCAGCGCTGGGCGCAGGCCCGCATTCCCGTGCATTGAGGTTCGATATGTCGATGCAGACGGGATTGGCGACCTCGACCACGCAACTGCGGACCTACGCGCCCGCGACCGATGTCAGCGTGGCAGCGCCGGCGCCGCGGCTCGAGATCGCGCGTGCAGCGCCGGTCACGGCCCACCGTAACCCGCGCACCGAGCCGGGTCCGATCCGCCTCATCATCATCGCGCTGGCGATCACCTTCCTCAGCGTGTTCGTCGTGCTGCCGCTGGTCGTCGTGTTCGCGTCGGCGTTCTCGAAAGGCGTCGTCGCTTATTTCGCGGCGCTGGCGGAGCCCGAAGCGCTCGCCGCGATCAAGCTGACGCTCCTGATTGCCGCGATCTCGGTCACGCTCAACCTTGTGTTCGGCGTGGTCGCGGCCTGGGCGATCTCGAAGTTCGAGTTCGCCGGCAAGACCTTCCTGATCACGCTGATCGACCTGCCGTTCTCGGTCTCGCCCGTGATCTCGGGCCTGGTCTTCGTGCTGCTGTTCGGCGCGCAGGGCTATTTCGGGCCGTGGCTGCAGGCGCACGACGTCCACATCCTGTTCGCGGTGCCCGGCATCGCGCTGGCGACGATCTTCGTCACCTTCCCCTTCGTGGCGCGCGCGCTGATCCCGCTGATGCAGGAGCAGGGCACCCAGGAGGAGGAGGCCGCGATCTCGCTCGGCGCGTCCGGCCTGCAGACCTTCTTTCGCGTCACGCTGCCCAACATCAAATGGGGCCTGCTCTACGGCGTCCTGCTCTGCAATGCGCGCGCGATGGGCGAGTTCGGCGCGGTATCAGTCGTCTCCGGCCACATCCGCGGCGAGACCAACACGATGCCGCTGCTGGTCGAGATTCTCTACAACGAATACCAGTTCGTCGCGTCGTTCGCGATCGCGTCGCTGCTCGCGATGCTGGCGCTGATCACGCTGGTGGCGAAGACCGTTCTCGAGCGGCGGCTCGACGAGGCAGAGGTGCCTGATGGCGATTGAAGTCAAGAATATCGTAAAGCGGTTCGGCAGCTTTGCCGCACTCGACAATGTCGATCTCAAGGTCGCCGACGGCGAGCTGCTGGCGCTGCTTGGGCCCTCCGGCTCCGGCAAGACGACGCTGCTGCGGATCATCGCAGGCCTCGACTGGCCCGACTCGGGCGAGGTCGCGATCGACGGCGAGAACGCGCTCTCGCGTGGCGCCAGCGAACGTCAGGTCGGCTTCGTGTTCCAGCACTACGCGCTGTTCCGGCACATGACGGTGTTCGAGAACGTCGCCTTCGGCCTGCGCGTGCAGCCGCGCGCGATCCGCAAGGACGAGGCCACGATCCGTGCCCGCGTCAAGAACCTGCTCGATCTGGTGCAGCTCGATTGGCTCGCCAACCGCTATCCCAGCCAGCTCTCCGGCGGCCAGCGGCAGCGCATCGCGCTGGCGCGTGCGCTTGCGATCGAGCCGCGCATCCTGCTGCTCGACGAGCCGTTCGGCGCGCTCGATGCCAAGGTGCGCAAGGAGCTGCGGCAATGGCTGCGCTCGCTGCACAACGAGATCCACGTCACCTCGATCTTCGTCACCCATGACCAGGAGGAGGCGCTCGAAGTCGCCAACCGCGTCGTGGTGATGGACAAGGGCAAGATCGAGCAGATCGGTTCGCCCGGCGAGGTCTATGACAATCCGGCGACCGCCTTCGTGCACGGCTTCATCGGCGAATCCATCGTGCTGCCGGTCGATGTCGCGGGCGATGCCGTGCGGCTGGACGGCCGTCCGCTCAACATCCCGGCGCTGGGCGCGGCATCCGGCGCGGCCAAGCTGTTCGTCCGCCGCCACGACATGGCGGTCGGCCCGGCTGGAACCGGCGCCCTGGAAGGCGCCATCCGGCATGTCCGCTCGTTCGGTCCGATCCAGCGCGCCGAGGTCGCCCTGGCGGGGAGCGAGGGCAAGACCGTGATCGAGATCGACGCCCCCCGCGACCGCGAGCTGCAGGCCGGCGAAATCGTCTCGCTGCAGCCCCGCCGCTACCGGATCTTTGCCGCGCAAGATTAGCCCTGTAGCCCGGATGAAGCGCAGCGAAATCCGGGACTTCGTGCTGGTGATCAACCGGCCCCGGATTACGCTCCGCTCCATCCGGGCTACGGCCTCCGGACATCGATGGCGTTTGCTGGCCAAAAGTTAGCCCCTGTTCACCATTCAGCCACGGTTGGTATGCAACAACGGCCGGCCAACCTTGGGGGTTTTCACCTGTGAAACGGACGACGGTCGCCCTGTTCGGGCTGCTGGTGCTTGCCGGCTGCGGCACGGACACCAAAATCCCGGAAGAACCGGCCATGTATCTCAACATGGCTCAGCCCGGCGCCGTGCTGGACAGCCAGGCCGCCGCGATCATGTTTTCGCAGTACCGCCAGAACAATGGCCTCGGCACCGTGGTGGTCGATCCGGACCTGACCAGGCTCGCCGAGCAGCAGTCGCAGGCGATGGCCGCCCGCAACAAGATGGACCATGACGTGAAGGCCCCGCTCGGCAAGCGGCTGGAAGCCGGCGGCTACCCGGCGACGGTAGCGGTCGAGAACATCTCGGCGGGCTATCACACGCTGGCGGAGGCGTTCTCGGGCTGGCGCGATTCTCCGCCGCACAAGGCCAACATGCTCAAGAGCGGTGTCACAAAAATGGGCATTGCGGCCGTTTACGCTCCCAACACCAAGTACAAGGTGTTCTGGACGCTCATTCTGGCGGCAACCTAATTTCGATAAATTCCGCGTGATCTAACCCCTCTATCTCGCTGATTGACGGCGCGGCGAACAGCCGCCACCGTGCTGCTCGAGAGCATGATCCGAAAAGCGGACGCCGCTTTCGGGAAAGACTGTGCTCAGGCATTCAGGTTGGATCGGGATGTGATCGCATCACGATCGGTGTTGGTTTCGAACCGAACGGTTACGAATGGATACTTCGGATTCCGCGCCGGCCTCGACGCCCGCGCAAGCGCAGCGGGTGCTGGTCCTTCAGGGCGGCGGCGCGCTCGGCTCCTACCAGGCCGGCGCCTTTCAGGCGCTCTGTCACGCCGGCTTCGAGCCGGAATGGATCGCCGGCATCTCGATCGGCGCCATCAATGCCGCGATCATCGCCGGCAACGAGCCGGACAAGCGCGTGCCGCGGCTGAAGGAATTCTGGGAGATGGTGTCGGCGCCGGTGCCGTGGAATCCGGTCTCCAAGCATGAGCGCGCCCGCTCGCTGTTCAACGAGACCTCTGCCGCCATCATCGCGACCTTCGGCGTGCCCGGCTTCTTCACGCCGCGGATTCCGCCGGCGCCGCTGTGGCCGCCCGGCAGCTCGCAATCGCTGAGCTATTACGACACCGCGCCGCTGAAGAAGACGCTGGAGCGCCTCGTCGATTTCGATCGCATCAACGATCTGAAGACGCGCCTGTCGGTCGGCGCGGTCGGCGTCACCTCGGGCAATTTCTGCTATTTCGACAATTACGAGTTCAAGAAGCGCGGCAAGAAAATCGGCCCCGAGCACATCATGGCCTCGGGCGCACTGCCGCCGGGCTTTCCCGCCGTCGTGATCGAGGGCGAGCATTACTGGGACGGCGGCATCGCCTCCAACACGCCGCTCGACTTCGTGCTCGACGAGGAGACCAGCCGCGACCTCCTGATCTTCCAGGTCGACCTGTTCAGCGCGCGCGGGCCGTTGCCGGAGACGCTGCTGGAGGCCGCCGAGCGCGAGAAGGACATTCGCTATTCCAGCCGGACGCGGATGAACACCGACAAGAACAGGCAGATCCACAACGCCCGCATGGCGGTGCGCGACCTGATCGGCAAGCTGCCTGACTATTTGAAGAACGATCCGTCGGTCGAATTGCTGCGCAAGGCCTCGAAGGAGAACACCGTCACGGTGGTTCACCTGATCTACAAGAGCAAGAACTACGAGAGCTCGTCGAAGGACTACGACTTCTCCCATGTCGCGATGGTCGAGCACTGGGGCGCGGGCGTCCGCGACGTGCATTTGTCGATGCGTCACAAAGAATGGCTAGAACGGCCTCAGTCCGGGGAAACCATGGTGACATACGATCTCACGGGGGACGAACCCACGCCCCCTGAATCGAGCCCCCCGCAAGCAAAATAGGAGCGACCGATAATGGGTACGTTGACAGGCAAGACCGCCGTTGTGACCGGCTCGACCAGCGGCATCGGATTGGCGTATGCACGCGCCTTCGCAGGCGCCGGCGCCAATATCGTCCTCAATGGCATGGGCGTTCCGGCCGACATCGAGAAGGAACGCTCCGGCATCGAGACCGATTTCAAGGTCAAGGCCGTGCATTCGCCGGCCGACATGACCAAGCCGGCCGAGATCGCCGACATGATCGCGCTCGGTGAGAAGACCTTCGGTTCGGTCGATATCCTGGTCAATAATGCCGGCATCCAGTTCGTGTCGCCGATCGAGGAATTCCCGCCGGAGAAGTGGGAGGCGATCATCGCGATCAACCTGTCGTCGGCGTTCTACGGCATCCGCGCCGCGGTGCCCGGCATGAAGAAGCGCGGATGGGGCCGCATCATCAACACCGCCTCGGCGCATTCGCTGGTCGCCTCGCCGTTCAAGTCGGCCTACGTCTCGGCCAAGCACGGCATCGCCGGACTCACCAAGACCGCGGCGCTGGAGCTCGCGCAGTTCAAGATCACCTGCAACTGCATCTCGCCGGGCTATGTCTGGACGCCGCTGGTCGAGCACCAGATTCCGGAGACCATGAAGGCGCGCAACATGACCAAGGAGCAGGTCATCAAGGACGTGCTGCTGGCCGCCCAGCCGACCAAGGAATTCGTGACCTCGGAGCAGGTCGCAGCGCTCGCGCTGTTCCTGTGCGGCGACGACGCCGCGCAGATCACCGGCGCCAACCTCTCGATCGACGGCGGCTGGACCGCGGAGTAATTCTCGCGGGATTTGTCGGTGAAGGGCCGGCCCTGATTCGATCAGGGCCGGCTTTTGCGTTCTATGTCTGGCCAGCAGGGGCTCATTTCTCGTCCACTTCAAACCCTCGGGCCAAGGCGTCTTTGCGAAGCTCATCGCGGAGCATGGTGAGGTAGCGCTCCAGCGCAGGGACGTCGGGGCGATAATGAGGATTGAATTTCCTATTGAGCAGGTCGGCCAACGCGCGCTGAGTCTTGTCGTCGGCCAGCGTCACAATCTCGCGGACGAGAGCTGCGGCAACGGGAGAGTAGATGTCGGCTTTGCCGAACACGATATCGGTGTACGGATGATCGCCTGGCTTGCCGTTAGGCATCCGACCCGCTCTCTTTCTCGGATTTCTGCGTCGCCGCCACCAGCCGCTTCATGCTCTCCAGGATGTCAACCTCATCCGCGCTCGGGTCGGCATCGGGTTCGACTTCGATGGACGTGATCGCGGCCTCAGATATCTGCAACTCAATTTCGGAAGCGACGTGCTGGTGGCCCCGCAATGCGTTTTCGATCGCGTTCGCCATCAACACGAATTCGTCCTGCGCCGCCTTCGGCCAGGATAGGACGCGATCAAACAGGTCCTTCAGCTCGTCGGCGGTCATGCGGCAATCGTATACCGCCGCGTCCGGTGGAATGCTACGGCGCCGCCCGGGCCTTTTCGAACGCCAGCAGCGAGGTCGAGGCGGCTGGACCGCCTTTCGCCTTGCTCAGTGAGAAGATGTTCATCTTTCTCGGAGCATGCTGGCGCCTCCACCGAGCCACCTTCAGCAATTTGCCGCGAGGACCGATGACAGGCCGTGGGCCTTCGGAGGATTTGGGTCCGGCGGCGCAGCGAGGTCTCGAACTCCTGCGCGAGTGCTGGCCGATCGAAGCACGTTCCCTTGCGGACGGGACCAAGGCCGTGGTTTTCCTCTGTCCGGTCGCGCGGACCGTGAATGATGGCGCGCTGCCAGAGGCGGGGACGATCTGGACCTGCGCTTTCGCGTTTCGCCCCGACGGCGCGCCTGCGTTTGCCCAGCTCGAGCACGAGCTGGCGGACACGGTTTCGGACACGGTCGTGCTGGCCGCGTTGGACAAGAAGGACGGTCAGGATCCCTTGTCGAGCGGACTGCGGTTCGCCGGCCTGCAGGAGCGGCCCGAAAATTGGGACGGATACAAGGAGCTTTGGCGCCCGGCTTACGATGATCTCACCTTGCAGGACGCATTTGCCCGCTGGCTTCGACAGCGGCTGGGGGACGCGCTGCCCTTGCCCGATGCGAAGCGCGCCGCCGCGTCGCATCTTGGGTCGTCTCCGCTTCGAGAGCTGCTCGACCGGTTCGAAGCCGGACCGGCCAGGGCGTTTCTGGATCAGCAGGATTGGTACGACGCCCAGGGCTGGCTGGCACTCAACGGCGCGGACAATCGCGGCACTCCTGCGCTTGAGCTTTGCCGCGCGTGGCCGGTTTTCGCGGATGCCATCATCCGCCATGCCGCGCGTTCGGGCTTCCCTCCAGATGAGCCGCTTGGTGCCGCGGATGTGGCAAGTGCGGTCTTGACCAACGGCAAGCGCCCGTTCTTTGCATCCTCAATAAGACATGCGCCAGCCGACCTGGCTCCTGTGATCGAGCGTATGCGCGGGCTCGACATCGACACCTTCGCGCCATTCCCCAACAAAAGTATCACGACTCAGTACGAGACTCTCTCCTTCGTCGCTGCCCTGCCGCCCGCATGGTGTCCGCTTGGCAGCTCCGACTGGGGTCGCGTGGCTCAGGTCAGCAGTGATCTTCTCGGGCTCATTGAGCATCATGCGTCGCCCGCGATCGTGCTGGCGCAGAGCTGCGGCGGGCGCTGGGCCGAATGGATTGAGCGCGTCTTGCACGCGGCGCGGCCGCCAGGATCGTCGCTGTTGGGCTCAGGAATGATCGCAGTCAACGATGCGCACACTGCGTTCGGACAGCAGGTCGCTTTCCCGCTCATGGTGCGCCCGACCGGCGGCGGAGCTTACGCCGGACGCTTCTCGCCATTGACCGAAGCATACCAGACAGCCCGTCGCGTGGTGTTTGCGGGATTGCCAGCCGAGACGGTGTTCGAACGCGCGGCGCATTGGCACGAGCAGAGCGAGAGCATGGAAGCGGAGCTTGCAGGGTTGTCCGCGGGAACGGCTAGCAACGATTCCTGGCCCGCAGCGATCCCAAGCGCGGTCATCCGCGTCGACGAGGTGGACATCGAGGTGCTTCCACTGACCTCGCGGGCCATGCTGCTCGACGAAGCGAAGGCCGGGTTCGACGCCCAAGGGGTTGCGGGTCTGAAGCATCGGATGGCTGCAAAGCGTTATGTCGAGAGCTGTCTCAGCGGTACCGGGCGCATTGTCTCATTGCGTCGCCGCGACGCTGCCGGAGCCATCGTGCGACTGTCCACGGCGAAGGTCGCGTTCGAGTTTGGCGGGGCTGGAGAGCCCGGGGCGCCGCTGTATGTCCGCATCCATCGCGGCCGCGATGCAGGTGCGCCTCCCGCCGAGGCGGTGCAGGCGATCGAGACGTATCTCGCCCAATTGAGCGGGCCCGATCCGATGCTTCACGTGGATCTCGCGGCGTATCGTGGGCGCCCGGGTTCCCGATCTGTCGACACCATGTGCGGCTACGACGCGGCCATCGATGCCAACATCGAGGTCGCGCTGCGACTCTGGGAAGAATATTTGCCGGAGCGATTGCGCGGCTTGTCTCTCGATGCGTTTGCGACCGCACTTGGCATCTCAGAGCTGAGGCGCGAAGGGCCCGCGTAGAAGCGCAGGCCGCGCACCCTAAGCTACGCCGCCCGCCGCTTCCCGAATGCCAGCACGTGCAGGCCGAGGCGCGAGCGCACCACGTAGAACAACAGGATGGTCTCGAAGATAAGTGACAGCGAGGTCGAGGCTGCCGCACCCATGCCGCCGTAGCGCGGCACCAGCGTCATGCAAAGCCCGACATTCATCAGGAACGACACCGCATAGGCGGTGGCGCAGATGCTCTGATGGCCGAGCATGTTCAACAGGCGCTCCACCGGCCCGATCGCCGAGCGCACCACGAGCCCGATCGCGGCGACGAACATGATGCTGTAGCCGTCGACGAATTTCGGGCCGAACAGCCACAGCAGCGGCTTGCCGAACGCGAGCAGGGCGATGGTTGCGAGCAGCGAGGGCCAGAACGTCCAGCTGATCGCATGCGCGACATAGGCCGACAGCCGGTCCTTGTCGCCGAGCGCATTGTACTCGGCGAAGCGATGCGCGGTCGTCGCCGCCATCGCGTAGTGCACGAACGACACCAGCGCCAGCGTTTTGACCACGGCGAAATAGATGCCGACCTCCTCGGAGGAGCGGAATTGCTGCAGCATCAGCACGTCGGTGTAGCCGAGCAGGAGATAGAAGCTCTCGACCAGCATGATCGGCAGCGAGATCGCGAACCAGCCTTTGACGTCGTAGGTCTTCTCGCCCGGCCCGAGATGGGCTTTGAGGCGGCGGTTCAGCACGATCATCTGGCCGATCGCCGCGATGTAGACCGCCGCGGAGCTCGCGATCATTGCAGCGGTGGCGCCGAGATTGAGGCCGAGCGCCAGCGCGCCGGCGGTGAGCGCGATGATCAGCCCCTGCCGCACGATGAACTGCGGCATCAGGCCGAGCTGCATCCAGTCGTGCGCGCGCGAGATGCCGTCCTGGGTGTTGGCGACCACGAAGGGCGGCAAGGTCAGACAGCCGATATAGAGCGGCACCACCGCGTTGGGATCGATCCAGGGCGAGGCGAGGTGGATCACGCCGGCGAGCAGCAGCGCCACGGTGCTGGAGGCAGCAAGCACCACCCAGCGGCCGCCGGAGAGGAAGCCGCGCAGCGCGGCGAGGTCGCCGCGCGCGCGATATTCCGGGATGATCTTCTGCGAGGACGGCGCGATGCCGAAATCCATCGTGCTGCCGAGCAGCAGCACCCAGGTCCAGACATAGACATAGATGCCGTAGTCCGAGCCGCTCATCCAGCGCGCGAGCAGGATCTGCGCGAGATAGGCGATCGCGGCGCTGATGACGCGGATGATGAAGATCATGCCGGCGAGGCGCTTGGTGACCGACGCCTCCTTGGTGCCGCCGAGCAGCCGCGCAACGAGGCCGCGCAGGCGTGCGACCGGGCCCGATGGCGCAGAGGTTGCGGCAGAGGATTCGGCAGAGGATCCGGATTGTGTCTCCATCACAGCCAAGGCGGAAATTTCCTGAAACGCCGCGAGGCGGCAATGGCCCCCGATCTATCAACGAATCGTTAAGATTGGGTTGGGTGACGGATGCTCAGGCGTCGTCCCGGCGCAGGCCGGGACCCATAACCACCGGGAACCGTTAGTACGCACAGCTAGTCCCGCAGCGTGCCTCGAACCACGGCCGCGGAGTATGGGTCCCGGCCTGCGCCGGGATGACGCCGGGGCATCAGTTCAAACGCCGCGGCGTCAGTTCAAATTGATATTGAATTCGTAGCTCTTGTCGCCGCCGACCAGGGTCAGCTTGAGCGCGGCACCGTCCGCCTTGGCGCCGGGCGGCAGGCCATCGAGCTCGAACGAGAAGCGCTTCACGCCCTGCGGTGCGTGCTCGACCAGCTTGGGCACCGGCAGCGCCCAGTCCGGCGTCGGCCCCTCGACGAACAGGCTGAGGTCCTTGCTCTCCGGCGCGGTGACATCGACCAGCACGTTGTTGCCGTCGCGCTTGACGTCGCGGATCGTGAACGGGGCGGGATCGCCGATATTGGCGGGCTTCGGCACCGCGTTGAGCGCTTCCGACAGCGCAGCGTCCTCGGTCGAGGCGACGCTCGCGAACGCAAGCTCGGCCTTCGCCTCCACCGGCACGCACAGCTTCTCGCACACCGCATAACTGATGTCGGCGCGCAGCACCAAGGGCTTGTCCGGATTCTTCGCGACGATGCGCAGCGGCAGCACCACCTGGTGCTTGTAGCCGAGCGAGGTGCCGCCGGCGCCGTCGTCGAACCGGCGCGGCGCCGGCCACATCACCGTGACCGCATCGACATTGTCCGACTTGGAGAAATCGAACCGCGGCGGCACGCCGGAATCGCCCGGCGTCCTCCAGTAGGTTTTCCAGCCGTCCTGCAACTGGAAAGCGATGCCGCCGAGCAGCACCGCGCCGCTGCGCGATCCCGCCAGCAACCGCACCGCGGAATGGGTGTCCTGCTGCCACGGCGAGGCGTCGTCGGCGCGAACCTCCGCGGCTGCGGATGCGACGGAAATCAAGGCGGCAACGCCAAATGCGGCACGCATGGGAACTGTGACGATCATGAGACGTCTTTACCTGCAACTTTGGTTGCAAACCATTGAATTGCTTGTGATGCATCGCCGCACTGCGGCCGATGGTTGATTGACAGAACCGCCACCCAATATCAGGATGCCAAATCAGCAGGAAAGGCCTTTGCGGATGAGCCCTGAAGGCAAGACAGGCAAGACTCGCAAGACCGCCGCCGGTAGAAGCCCGGCCGTCGGTCCCCACGCCACCGATGATGGCTATCTCGATGGCCAGATGCTGATCGCGATGCCTGTCATGAACGACCCGCGCTTCGAGCGCTCCGTGATCTACATGTGCGCGCATTCGTCGGAAGGCGCGATGGGCATCATCGTCAATCGCCCGGCCGGCAGCATCGATTTCCCGGGGCTCTTGGTGCAGCTCGACATCATCGAGAAGTCGGACCAGATCCAGCTGCCCGAAAATGCCGAGATGATGAAGGTGATGAAGGGCGGCCCGGTCGACACCGGCCGCGGCTTCGTGCTGCATTCCAGCGACTTCTACATCCAGGACGCGACGCTGAACATCGACGACGGCATCTCGCTGACCGCGACCGTCGACATCCTCAAGGCGATCGCCAAGGGCGCCGGGCCCAAGCACGCGATCCTCGCGCTCGGCTATGCCGGCTGGGCGCCGGGCCAGCTCGAGAACGAGATCCAGCACAATGGCTGGCTGCACTGCGACGCCGATCCCGAGCTGATCTTCGGCACCGACGTCGACGAGAAATACGCCCGCGCCCTGCGCAAGATCGGCATCGAGGCCGGCATGCTGTCGAACGACGCCGGGCACGCGTAGCAGATCGAGCTAGCTACCTCCCCAACGTCGTCCCGGCGAAAGCCGGGACCCATAACCACAGGGTGTGGTTGCGGTGCTGCGCTGGGGCCACAGCATCGTGCAATCATGTGCAGTTGTGGTAATGGGTCCCGGCTTTCGCCGGGACGACGGCGGTGGGTGTGGCTTACTCCGCCGCTTCCTGCGCCACCGTCGGCTGGGTGCCGGCAACCGTGGCGCGGCGCATGTCGCGGGGCTGCGACTGGTCGTAGCGGCGGACGCGGTGCACGGTCTGGCGGTTGTCCCACATCACGAGGTCATGCAGCGTCCATTTGTGCACATAGACGAATTCCGGTTGCGTCGCGTGCTCGGTGAGGTCGCGCAGCAGGAGCCGCGCCTCCGGCATGCTCATGCCCCTGATGGCGCCGGCATGCGATGACAGATACAGCGACTTGCGGCCGTGGACCGGATGGGTGCGCACCAGGCGCTGCAGCACCGGCTTGAACATCTGCTTCTCTTCCTCGGTGTAGTCGAGGAAGCCGAGCGAGCCGCGCGAATACATCAGCGAGTGCTCGCAGATCATGTCCTCGATCTCGACCTTGGTCTCGTCGTCGAGCGCGTCATAGGCCGCGCGCATGTCGGCGAATTCGGTGTTGCCGCCCTTCGGGTTGACGACACGCGCCGACAGCAGCGAGAATTTCGCCGGGATCGGCCGGAACGAGCTGTCGGAGTGCCACAGGCAGTTGCCGAGATTGAACAGATGGGTGCGGTGATCCTTCGGCAGCGGCTTGCCGTCCTTGCCGAGGTTGCCGACATCGTTGAGCCCGGAGGAGAGGCGGTAGTCCTCCCTCTTCGTCACGGTGCCGCCGCGCGAGTGCTCGCGCTCGCCGAAGTTCAGCGCGAACGCCATCTGCTGCTCGTCGTTAATGGCTTGGCCGTGGAAGACGAGCACGGCGTATTTGTCCATGCCGGCCTCGATGTCGGTCGCTTCCTGCTTCGTCAGCGGCTTGCGCAGATCGACGCCGGAGACCTCGCCGACGAAATGCTTGTGAAGCTGCCGGATCAGGACCGTCATGGCGTATCTCCCCGTATCTTGCGGGCGGTTTTCCCGCTTCGTTTGACGCGAAGGCTACTCCCGACGCGCGCGCTGTCAACGCTTCACGGCCGAGCAGGAAGCGAATGCGGGTCAGGCATTCCGCGCCATCAACCCGCCGTCGACCGGGATCACGGCGCCGGTCAGGAACGATGCCGCGGGCAGGCACAGGCTGAGCGTCATGTGCGCGACCTCCTCCGGATCGCCATAGCGCGCGAGCGCGGTGCGGCGCTTGGCGTAGATCGTCTTGTGCTCCTCGGAGATGCGATCGGTAATCCCGGTGCGGATCGGGCCCGGGCAGATGCAGTTGACGGTGATGCCTTCGCGCCCCAGTTCCACCGCGAGCGAGCGGGTCAGGCTGGTGACGCCGCCCTTAGCCGCGGAGTAGGGGCTGTGCAGCCCTGTTGCACCCAGCGCTTCGGTCGAGGCGATGTTGACTATACGCGGCGAGCGCGACTTGCGCAGATACGGCAGTGCGGCGCGGATGATGCGCGGATGCGCCGTCAGCATCACGGCGATGCCCTTGGCCCAGGCATCCTCGTAGCCGGGATCGTCGATCGGCACCCGCACCGAGATGCCGGCATTGTTGACGATGATGTCGAGCCCGCCGAAATGCGCGGCGACGTCGTTGACGACCCTGGTGATGGCGTCGCGATCGCTGACGTCGAGCGTCCAGGCCTTGGCCGAGCCGCCGCTTGCCGAGATTTCCTTCGCCACCGCCTGCGTGCCGTCTTCGGTCAGGTCGGTGACCGCGACATTGGCGCCTTCATCGGCGAACACGCGCGCAGTGGCGTGGCCCATGCCGCTGGCGGCGCCGGTGACGAGAACGGTGAGGCCCTTCACCGAACGGCTGAGCTGCTTGTATTCGGACATGACGGACCTCCCGGTGATTTTTTTGCGCGTTGTGCGATCTGCAACGCTGGCACCGATCGAGAGAGACGTCAAACCGGTGATCCCTGATCGGCACGCGCGCAGCGCGTTAACGCAAGTTTTGCGGGGGCTTTTGCGTTGGCTTTTCGCAAAGGATCGTGCTCAATCAAGAAAACAGCACGAGAGAGGAACGCCATGAACGAGCTCGATTTCGGCAGCAAGCAGGTACTGGTGGTCGGCGGCTCCAGCGGCATCGGCAACGGCATCGCGCAGGCCTTCCGCGCCAGGGGCGCGCGCGTTGCCGTGTACGGCACCCGCGCGCAGGCGAGCGACTATTCGAAAGAGGAAGGCTCGCATCTCGACGGCCTTGCCTATGCGCAGCTCGACGTCTCTGATCCGCAGGCGATCGAACGCCTCACCCCGGCGTTCGATCGGCTCGACGTGCTGGTGCTGGCGCAGGGCGCAGTGATTTACCGCCGCGGGGAATTCGAGATGGAGGGCTTCCGCAAGGTGCTCGAAGTCAACCTGATGAGCCTGATGGCCTGCGCCACCAAATTCCACGCGATGCTCAGCGCGAGCCAAGGATCGCTGATCATCGTGAGCTCGACCGCGGCGTATCATTCCACCATGGGCAATCCGGCCTACAACGCCTCGAAGACCGGCGCCGTCGGGCTGACGCGCACGCTCGGCGAGGCCTGGGCGGAGAACGGCATCCGCGTCAACGGCATCGCGCCGGGTCTCGTCGACACCAAGATGACCAAGGCGACGACGGCGAATCCAAAGCGACTCGAAGGCGCGCTGGAGCGTATTCCGCTGAAGCGTCTCGGCACGCCCGCCGACATGGCCGGCGCCGCACTGTTCCTGGCCTCGCCGCTTGCGTCCTACATCGTCGGACAGACCATCGTCGTCGACGGCGGGCTGATCCTGTAGGCATAGGAACCTGCGCGCGGCTGCCCGGTTAGCTCCCTGACAGGTTCAAGGAGCAGTCGTGATGGACAAGGATCGGATTTTCGGAACGGCGAAGGAGTTCGCGGGCAAGGCTGAAGGCGCCGTCGGCGATGCGACCAGTGATGCGCAGACGCAGGCCTCGGGCCGCGCGCGCGAAGCCGCCGGCACCGTGCAGGATCTCTACGGACAGGCCAAGGATGCCGCGCGCGACGCCGCCGACAGCGCAGTCAACTACGCCAAGGATACCTTCAAGGACGCCTATGAGCATCGTGGCGAAACCATCCGCGGCGGACAGAAGGCGGTGGCGAGATCGGTGCAGGACAATCCGCTCGGCGCGCTCCTGATCGCCGGCGGCATCGGCTTTGCGCTGGCGCTGTTGATGACGCGCCAGCCGCGCCGCCCGCCGCCGTCACGCTGGCGCTATTACGGCTGAGATATCTCACCCACCGTCATTGCGAGGAGCGAAGCGACGAAGCAATCCATCTATCCGCGCGGGCGGATAGGTGGATTGCTTCGCTTCGCTCGCAATGACGTGGATATAGCGTCGATTGATCAGAAGTGCGCCGCTTACTGCCAGGGATTCCCCGGCCCTGTGGCCCGCTGTCCGACATTGCGCGGCGGACGTGGCGGCGCGACCAGCGGGCGCTGCTGCGGCGCGCCGAAGCCGAAGAAGTCGCGCAGCCAGGGTTGCGTCTGCGGCTGCTGCTGTTGTGGCTGGGCCTGGGCCGGACGGAACACACGCTTCTGCGGCTTCGGCGCGGTAATGATCGAACCGTCGGGCGCGATCGCCGTGGTCGAGGGCGGCGGATTCGCAGGTCCCCCCGCCGCCGGTGCAGCCGGCGTCACCGCGGCAACCGGCACGTCGCCCTTGGCCTGCTCGCGCCCGATCTCGCGGCGCGGCCAGGCGAAATCATCGGCGCGGCCGGCGGGCGGCGCCAGCGCCTCGCCCTTCACCAGCGTGCGTGCGGCGAGCGCATCGACGGCGGCAGGCCGCGAGCCGGGGCCGCCGAGCAATTGATCGGTGCCGACCGTGGAGGCGACCAGCGGCAGCACGGGGCCGGCCAGCGGCCGCGGCGCCGGCTTGCCGGGCTCGGTGCTGGTCTCGGGCGTTGCCGGTTCGCTCGGCAGCGCGATCGGGCCGCTTCGCACCGCGAGCAGGCGGGTCACCTCGCGCTCGACATAGTGGGCGAGCTTGCGCGCGCCGGCCTTGGTGAAGAACACGCCGTCATCGGAGCGTAGCTTGCGCGGCTGGCCTTCGAAGTCCGGGCCCTTCTGCATGAAGCGGCCGGCCTCGTCGACAAAGCCGTCCCAGACGTCGACATAGGTGATGCCGGCCTTGCCGGCGCCGTCGCGATAGAGCGCGTCGAGGAACAGCATGTCCGACGTGCCCTTCTGGCCGCGGATCGCGGGCAGGCCGACCCACAGCACCGGCACGCCCTTGCTCTTCAGCACGTTGATCAGCTCTTCGATCTTCTTGCCGTAGAGCTCGACCCAGCGGTCGTCGCGGAATTCGTAGAGGCCGTTGGGCGAGCGCGCGGTCTTTTCCGGCGCGGCCTGCGAGTCGCTCTCGGCGTCGTCGGCCGGCGGCTCGGTCTCGGCTGGCTTGTTGTCGGCCTTGTTATCGGTCTTGCCGTCGGTTTTGGCGGCGGCATCGGGCTTGTCGCCAGGCTTTGCATCCGGCTTGCCGCGCGCGTCCTTTTTCTCGTCCTTCTTGTCGACCTTCTTCTCCACCACCGGTTCGCGGATCGCGATGCGGTCGTTGAGGCCGAGCATCACGACGATGGCGTCGGGGTTCTCGGTGGCGAGAATGCCCCTGGCGGCCGCCGCCCAATCCGCCGGGTCGCCCTTGGGCTGGTAGCGGATCAGGCCGGACACCGTCTTGTGCTTGCGGATCACGCCCATGTCGGGCTGGTCGGAATAGGCATCCTCCAGGCCATAGGCGAGCCAGTCGGCCATCGCGTCGCCGATCACGAGCACGTTGCGCTCGGCCGCGGCTTCGCGCTTGGGCGGCGGCGGCGCCCGCGAGAAATCCTCGCGCGGCCGCTGCGGCTGCGATTGCGGCTGTTGCTGCTGGAACGGTGCGAAGAAATCACCGCCGAACCAGCCGCCGCCACCGCCGTGCTGCGGCGGAGCGCGACGCTGCGGTTGCGGCTGTCCGCCGCCGAAACCCGGGAAGCCGAAGAACTGCGCCGAGGCCGGCTGTGCAATGCCGATCAACAGTGCAAGCGCCACCGCCAGCGCGACCAGCGGCCCGGCTTCGGTGAATACGCGCAGGAAGGACTTCGGCTCTCGCATCGGGTTCGGTCGCAAATGATCTGGAAGTACGTGAGCATATTAGCGGAATCGGGCCGCAAGCGGGCAGCTTTTCCACCATAAATCGGGTGCCTCCGGCCGCCGTCAAGCCGGACGCCAAATATCGGATTTCACGGTTACTTTTGGGGGAGGGGCCTATCGCCCAGGCCCGTAGCCCGGATGGAGCGAAGCGTAATCCGGGAACAGACCAATCGGCCGGCAAGAACCCCGGATTTCGCTGCGCTTCATCCGGGCTACCTGTGGCCGTCGGCTACCGCCCGCGCAGCCGCTCGAGCACCTCTGCGGTGGCAAAACCGTCCGCCGGGGCGCCGATCGAGACCTGGAAGCCGCGCAGCGCCTCGCGGGTCTGGCCGCCGAACTGGCCGTCGGGCGTGCCCTTGTAGAAGCCGCGCTGGGCCAGCAGCTGCTGCAGTTCCAGCCGTTCGGCGCGCGACAGCACCCGCTCCTGGCGCGGCCAGGGCTGCACGAACGGCGCCCCGCCGCGCAGCCGATCGGCGAAATGGCCGATCGCGAGCGCATAGGCCTCGGCCGGGTTGTACTTCATGATCACCCGGAAGTTCTGCAGCATCAGGAAGCCCGGACCCTCGGCGCCCGCCGGCGCCAGCAGATAGGCCTTGTCGGACGGCCGCGGGAACGGCTGTCCGCCCGGCCGCTTGACGCCGAGCTGCTCCCATTGCGACAGCGGCATCACCTTGGCGCGGTCGGCCAACATGTAGTTCAGGCCTTGCGGCAGCACGACCTCGTAGCCCCAGCTCGCGCCGGTCTGCCAGCCGTCCTTCTTCAGATTGTTGGCGGTCGAGGCGATCAAGTCGCTCGGATTGTCGACGACGTCGCGGCGGCCGTCGCCATCGCCGTCGACGGCGTAGCGCTTGAACGCGGTCGGCATGAACTGGGTCGGGCCGAACGCGCCGGCCCAGGAGCCGCGCATCTGTTCGGGCCCGAGATCGCCACGGTTGAGGATTTCCAGCGCCGAGAGGAATTCATCCTTGAAGTAGGCTTGGCGGCGCCCGATGCAGGCAAGCGTCGCGGTCGACTGCACCACGCTGCGATCGCCCATCTGGGTCGAGTAGCTCGACTCGATGCCCCAGATCGCCGCGATGATATAGCGATCGACGCCATAGGCCTTCTCGGTCGCGTCGAACTGCGGCTTGTATTTCGCAAGGATCTCGCGGCCCTTGGCGAGCCGCGTGTCGCTGACCAGAATGTCGAGATAGTCCCAGATCGCCTTGGTGAACTCCGGCTGCGAATCCAGGAGGTCCATGATGCGCAGATCGGGTTGCAGGCCCGCGGTGAAGCGCTCGAAATTCTGCTGCGTGATGTTGCGCCGTGCGGCATCTGGCCACATCGCGGCGACGCAGTTCGGGAAGTCGGATGCGGCCTGGCGGATCGCGGCTGCGGTCATCAATGGATGGCCGGAGGCGCCGTCCTCGCCACTCCAGGGCGGCGCTGCGCCGTCCTGCCCGGTCGCGGCCTGCGGCGGGGTCGCGTTCGGTCCGGAAAAGATGCTGTCGATCAGGTTGGTCAGGCCGTTGCCCGCCGATTGAGCCTGCGTGCTGCCGGGCAGCAGCAGCGCCAGCGCAATCAGGCTCGCGCTGAAAAGCCTGGTCCGTGATGTTCCCATCGAGCGCATTTGTCGTGTGCCTGTCAAAAAACGTGCTGTTCCAGAAGGACCCGGGACGGTTTCCAATAACTTAACATAGGCGAGATTTCGTCGTGGCCCGCATTGGCTGACCGGAACGGCGGAATTAAGCCGCACCACACATCCGCCTTTGTTGGCGGCTGCAAAACGAGGTACCAAGGTGCGATTCATTTCGCGCCATCGTCCCACCCATTTCAAGGGCTCCCGATAATCCCATGAAGATCCGCAAAGCCGTCTTTCCCGTCGCCGGTCTCGGTACCCGCGTGCTGCCTGCCACCAAGGCGATGCCGAAGGAGATGCTGACGATCGTCGACAAGCCCTTGATCCAGTACGTGGTCGACGAAGCGAGGGAAGCCGGCATCGAGCACTTCGTGTTCGTCACCGGCCGCAACAAGGGCGTCATCGAGGATCACTTCGACCGCATGTTCGAGCTCGACACCACGCTCGCGCAACGCGGCAAGAAGACCGAGCAGGACATCCTGGCGCAGAACCAGCCGGAGGCCGGCGCGATGAGCTTCACCCGGCAGCAGGCGCCGCTCGGCCTCGGCCACGCGGTGTGGTGCGCGCGCGACATCGTCGGCAACGAGCCGTTCGCGGTGGTGCTGCCGGATGAGCTGGTGCTGAACACGCCGGGTTGCCTGAAGCAGATGATCGACGCCGCCAACAAGCTGGGCGAGAAGTCGAACGTGATCGCGGTCGAGGCAGTGCCCGACGAGCTCACCCATCAATACGGCATCTGCGGCGTCGGCAAACGCACCGGCAACATCTTCGAGGTCGACGGCATGGTCGAGAAGCCGCCGAAAGGCACCGCGCCATCGAACCTGTCGATCACCGGCCGCTACATCCTGCAGCCGGAGATCTTCAACATCCTGGCGACGCAGGAGCGCGGCGCCGGCGGCGAGATCCAGCTCACCGACGCGATGATCGGGCTCGCCAAGACGCAGAAGTTCTACGGCGTCGAGTTCGAGGGCGAGCGCCACGATTGCGGCTCCAAGCCCGGCTTCCTCCGCGCCAACATCGCCTTCGGTCTCAAACGCCCCGAACTGCGTGAAGGCCTGATCGCCGAGATGAAGAAGTATCTGGAGAAGTAGGGGGGCTCGTGCGGCGGATTACGCCTCCGGCTAATCCGCCCTACGGACTCACAGAGCTCGCAACAAACTCGGTGTCGTCCCTGCGAAAGCAGGGACCCATAACCACGAGTGGTTATTGGTGAGTGACGCTGGAATGACGAGTCCTGTTCGCAACATCCGCCGCGGAGTGTGGGTCCCTGCTTTCGCAGGGACGACAGCTGTGAATGTGGCTCGGTTGGTGTGTCCAATGCGGACGACACCCACCCCGCAGCGCAATCGCAATCACCCAGCCTTCCTTCGCCCCGCACGCTTCGTGTCCTTCGCGCCACCTTCCTTCGGCGTGCGCAACTCACGCGCAGCGAGCGAGACGACTTCGGCGATCTGTTGGAGCTGCGAGGCGAGCGGAGAGGTCTTGCGCCAGACCATGCCGATGGTGCGCGAGGGCTGCGGATGCTTGAAGCGCGACACCGTGACAGGGGCGGAGCGCGTCTCCACCGTCACCGCCATCTCGGGGATCAGGGTGACACCGATGCCGGCGCCGACCATCTGCACCAGCGTCGACAGCGAGCTTGCATCCAGCACCTCGCGCGGCGGCGAGGACTGCATGTTGCAGAACGACAGCGCCTGGTCGCGGAAGCAGTGGCCTTCCTCGAGCAGCAACAGCCGCATCTCGCGCAGCATCTCGGCGCTCGGCACCGGCGTCTTGGCATCCTCGCCCGGCCGCACCAGCAGGAAGTTCTCCGAGAACAGCGCGACCTCGGTCAGCGACGGTTCCGACACCGGCAGCGCCACGATCGCGGTGTCGAGCCGGCCCTCGGCGACCTCCTTGATCAGCTTCGGCGTCAGCGTCTCGCGGACATGGATGTCGAGCTCGGGATGCAGCCGCGCCAGGGTCTCGATCACCTTCGGCAGCAGATAGGGCGCAATCGTCGGGATCATGCCGACGCGCAGCCGTCCGGCGAGCTTGTCGCGCGAGGCGCGCGCGAAGTCGCCGAGCTCGTCGACCGAGCGCAGGATGTCGCGCACGCGATGCAGCAGTTCCTCGCCGAACGCCGTCAGCGTGACCTGGCGCGCGCTGCGTTCGATCAGGACGCCGCCGACCGCCTGTTCCATCTCGCGAATCTGCATCGACAGCGCCGGCTGCGACACCGCGCAGGCATCCGCGGCGCGCCCGAAATGCCCGTGCCGCGCCAGCGCATCGAAATACCTCAGTTGCCGGAGTGTGACATTTATCATCAGATTATCTTATTGCCGCGATCATTAAAGTCAATTTCACCTGATGGATTGGGGCGCGTAGAATCGTTTTTGGAAGAGCTCCAGCACATTCCAGAATCCATCACCTCGGAGAAGAAACATGGACGCAAAAACCGACGAAGGCGCGGGCAAATGCCCATTCACGGCAGCCCCTCGCGGACACACGAATCGTGACTGGTGGCCGAAGTCGCTGGACGTTCAGGTCTTGCATCACAACTCCAGCCTGTCCGATCCGATGGGCAAGGGGTTCGACTACGCCAAGGAATTCAAGACCCTCGACCTCAACGCCGTGATCAAGGACCTGACGGCCCTGATGACGACGTCGCAGGAGTGGTGGCCGGCGGATTTCGGCCATTACGGCGGCCTGATGATCCGCATGGCCTGGCACTCGGCGGGCACCTATCGCATCAGCGACGGCCGCGGCGGCGCCGGTGCCGGTCAGCAGCGTTTCGCCCCGCTCAACAGCTGGCCCGATAACGCCAACCTCGACAAGGCGCGCCGGCTGCTCTGGCCGATCAAGCAGAAATACGGCCGCAAGATCTCGTGGGCCGACCTCTATGTCCTCGCCGGCAACGTCGCGCTGGAATCGATGGGCTTCAAGACCTTCGGTTTCGCGGGCGGCCGCGCCGACGTATGGGAGCCGGAAGAGCTGTACTGGGGTCCGGAAGGCACCTGGCTCGGCGACGAGCGCTACAGCGGCGAGCGTCAGCTCTCCGAGCCGCTCGGCGCGGTGCAGATGGGCCTGATCTACGTCAACCCGGAAGGCCCGAACGGCAACCCGGATCCGGTCGCTGCCGCGAAGGACATCCGCGAGACGTTCTTCCGCATGGCGATGAACGACGAAGAAACCGTCGCGCTGATCGCAGGCGGCCACACCTTCGGCAAGACCCATGGCGCCGGTGATCCGTCGCTGATCGGGCCGGAGCCGGAAGGCGGCGCGCTCGAGGAGCAGGGCTTGGGCTGGAAGAGCAAGTTCGGCACCGGCGTCGGCGCCGACGCGATCACCGGCGGCCCCGAGGTCACCTGGACCCAGACGCCGACGAAGTGGAGCAACCACTTCTTCGACAACCTGTTCAAGTATGAATGGGAGCTGACCAAGAGCCCCGCGGGTGCGAAGCAGTGGAAGGCGAAGGGCGCGGCGGCCGACATTCCGGACGCGTTCGACCCGTCGAAGAAGCACGTCCCGACCATGCTGACCACCGACCTCTCGCTGCGCTTCGACCCGGCCTATGAGAAGATCTCGCGCCGGTTCTACGAGCATCCGGATCAGTTCGCGGACGCTTTCGCCCGTGCCTGGTTCAAGCTCACGCACCGCGACATGGGCCCGATCCAGCGCTACCTCGGCCCGCTGGTGCCGAAGGAGACGCTGATCTGGCAGGATCCGGTGCCGGCGCTCGATCATGCCGTGATCGACGACAAGGATATCGAGGCGCTCAAGGCGAAGATCATCGCTTCGGGGCTCTCGGTCTCCGAACTGGTATCGACCGCCTGGGCCTCGGCCTCTACGTTCCGCGGTTCGGACAAGCGCGGCGGTGCCAACGGTGCGCGCGTTCGTCTCGCCCCGCAGAAGGACTGGGATGTCAACGAGCCGGCGCAGCTCAAGACTGTGCTGTCCAAGCTCGAAGCCATCCAGAAGGAGTTCGGCAAGAAGGTCTCGCTCGCCGATCTGATCGTGCTCGGCGGCGCGGCTGCGATCGAGAAGGCCGCGAAGGACGGCGGCACCAATGTGAAGGTCCCCTTCACGCCGGGCCGTACCGACGCGTCGCAGGAGCAGACCGACGCGCACTCCTTCGCCCCGCTCGAGCCGCGGGCCGACGGCTTCCGCAACTATCTCAGCGGCAAGCCCCAGGCCATGCTGCCCGAGGAGGCGCTGGTCGATCGCGCCCAGCTGCTGCGGCTGACCGGACCGGAATTGACGGTCCTGGTCGGCGGCCTGCGTGTGCTCGGCGCCAATGCCAACAAGTCGAAGCACGGCGTCTTCACCGGCAAGCCGGGGACGCTGACCAACGACTTCTTCCTCAACCTGCTCGACATGGGCACGGCGTGGAGCGATGCCGGCGAGGGCCTCTATGAGGGCCGCGACCGCAAGACCAAGGCGGTGAAGTGGACCGGCACCCGCGTCGATCTGATCTTCGGCTCGCACTCGCAGCTGCGCGCGTTCGCCGAAGTCTACGGCTCGTCGGATGCCAAGGAGCAGTTCGTGAACGACTTCGTCGCGGCCTGGGCCAAGGTGATGAATGCCGATCGCTTCGACCTTGTGAAGTAAGCGGCCGGCAACGGCAATCAGGGACAGGGCGGCGCTTCGGCGCCGCCCTGTTTCATTTCGGGGACGCTGTTTTGAAGACGAAGGGCTTTCTGCGGTTTGCTCAGTCGTGCAGCTTCATGTCCCGGATCATCTCCTCGAACTCCGCCGGCGTTGGTGCCGCCAGCGGCGCTTGCTGCGCGCTGCTTGCTACGGTGGGGCCGTCACACTGCGAGGCGTCGCGCCGAGGCTCGATGATTGCAGTCAGGCTCGCCCAGCAGACGAAGAGCGCGACGATCCAGTCCAGTACATTGGTTGCCGTCATGGCAGCGCCCGCATCAGCATTTCCATGCGCCGATGGTGCAGCCGGCGCGACGCTCGCGCAATTCGGAAGCTACGAAACGTAACTTCGGCAAAACCGAGTGGCACATCCGTTCGCTAGACACCGTCATTGCGAGGAGCGCTAGCGCCGAAGCAATCCATGTCTCCGCTTGCGGCACAATGGATTGCTTCGCTCCGCTCGCAATGACGGCGGATGGGATTGAGTGCCAGCCCTGAGTCGTATAGTCGCTGCTGCTAGGGCTATCCGGTCCGCGCCCGCCGGCCTTCGATCGGATAGGCCGGATCGTTGAACCCCGGCGTCGATGGATGGCCTGACACGACGAGGCGGTCGATCAGGGCTTCGTCCTCGGCGGTGAAGCGATAGTCCAGCGCGCGGATGTAGTCGTCCCATTGCGCCTCGGTGCGCGGGCCGGCGATCACGGCGCTGACGAACGACGAATTCAGCACCCAGGACACCGCGAACTGCCCGGCGGTGATGCCGCGGCTCTCGGCGTGGCGCTTGATCTCCTGCGCCAGCTGCAGCGATTCCGGCCGCCACTCGGTCTGCATCATGCGCTTGTCGTTCCGCCCCGCACGGGTGTCCGCCGGCGGCGCCGCATCGGGCGCGTATTTGCCGGTCAACACGCCGCGCGCCAATGGGCTATAGGGCACGATGCCGAGGCCGTAATAGGCGCAGGCCGGAAAATGCTCGACCTCCGGCATCCGGTTCATCGCGTTGTAATAGGGCTGACTCGCGACCGGACGATCGATGCCGAGCCGGTCGCAGATGTTGCAGATCTCGGCGACGCGCCAGGCGCGGTAGTTGGAGACGCCGAAATAGCGCACCTTGCCGGCGCGGATCAGGTCGCCCATCGCGCGCACCGTCTCGTCGAGCGGCGTCGCGTGGTCTTCCTTATGCAGGTAATAGACGTCGATGTAGTCGGTGCCGAGCCGCTTCAGGCTCTCGTCGGCGGCCTGCAACACCCAGCGCCGCGACAGCCCGCCATGATTCGGATCCTCGCCGATCGGATTGGCGAGCTTGGTCGCGAGCACCCAGTTCGACCGGCTGCTCGAGATCGCGCGGCCCACGACCTCTTCGGACTTGCCGCCATTATAGGCGTCGGCGCTGTCGATGAAGTTGATGCCGGCCTCGCGCGCCTTGGCCACGATCCGCGACGAGGTCGCCTCATCGGTCGGTCCGCCGAACATCATGGTGCCCAAGCAGATCGGCGAAACCTTCAGGCCGCTGCGGCCAAGCTGGCGATATTGCATCGGACTTCCCTCCCGTGGTCATTCCGGGGCGATGCGCAGTATCGAACCCGGAATCTCGAGGTTCCGGGTTCGCTTCGCGCCCCGGAACGACGATGGATCAACTCTCGGTCTTCAGAATCTTGAACACGCCGTTGGCCATCGCGATGCAGCGCTTCTCGACCGTCACCTCGGCGGTGATGAAGATCAGGCTGCGGGTCGAGCGCACCACGCGCGGCCGCGTCGTCAGGATCTCGCCGATCTTGCCGGCCTCGACGAAATGGGTGTCGAGCTGCACCGTCGCAAGCGTCGGCTTGCCCGAAACGAAGCGCGCGGCCATGCCGCAGGCGCGGTCGGCGAAGGTCATGATCACGCCGCCCTGCACCAGGCCGCGGCGGTTGTGGTGCTTGTCCTCGGTGATCAGTGCGAGTTCGAGCGCGCCGTCCTTCAACCGTTCCCACAGGGGGCCGATCAGCGTCAGGAAACCGGTGGTGTCGGCGACCTTCCAGCCGTCGGATTTGAGTCTGTCCGCGGCCTTGGCCGTCATGAGGTGAGGATCCGTTGCTTGGCTATGATTGATCGCAGGAGGCATGTCGTTCCGCTCATTTCATCAAACGCTGATGTGTTGTAGTCAAGCGCAATGGCCCGCACATTTGACGATGCCACCCGGCGGAATATCGCAGAGCTCTGTGCCGCGTTCGCGCGTCAGCCGCCGGCCGAAGCCGCGCCGACGCTGAAGCGCGCGGCGGTCGCGATCGCGCTGACCGAAGCCGATGACGGCCACGGCACCGCCTTCCTGCTCACCCGGCGCAGCGCGCGCCTGCGCGCCCACAGCGCGCAATGGGCGCTGCCGGGCGGGCGCTGCGATGCCGGCGAGACGCAGCCCCAGGCCGCGCTGCGCGAATTACACGAGGAGCTCGGCCTTAAGCTCTCCGAACGCGACGTGCTCGGCCTGCTCGACGATTATCCGACCCGCTCCGGCTATCTGATCACCCCGGTCGTGGTCTGGGCCGGCGTACATGCGGCGATCACGCCGAACCCGGACGAGGTCGCGTCCGCGCATCGCATCGGCCTCGATGCGATCGAGCTCGAGGACGCATTCAGCTTCGTCACGATTCCGGAGAGCGCGCGGCGGGTGATCCGCTTCCGGCTCGGCGGCCAGCAGATCCACGCGCCGACCGCCGCGCTGATCTATCAGTTCCGTGAGGTGCTGGCCGGCCGCAACACCCGCGTCGCCGATCTCGAGCAGCCGGTGTTCGCATGGAAGTGACTGTCATCACCCCGTCGTCTCCACGGCCTTGCGCGGCGAACACCGCATTGTGGCGAAATTTCCGGACCTGATCGCGGCATCCGGCCGCCTTCGATCCGGACATTTCCGGGCTGACTTCGCGGCAGTGCTTGCTACAACGAGGCCATGCGCCCGCAATTGATTCGCCTCTCGTCAGGATTTGTCGCGCTCGCGCTTGTCGCCAGCGCGCCGCCAGTATCGGCCGGCGAGGCCGATGCGCTGCCGCCGTCCGTCGCCAATGCGATGGCGCAGGCCTCGCCGCAGGCGATCATGGAATATCGCCGCAAGCTGCAGGAATACGAGGAGGCGCGCGCCGCCTTCGAGCAGGATGCGACTGCCTATTGGAGCGCGATCGCCGACAAGCGGCGCGGCCGCAACGCCAAGCGCCGCGACCGCGTGCAGATTACGCTCGATGATTACGTGCTGCAGCAGCCGCCGGTCTATGAGGGGCCGAGGCGGCCGGTCAATCCGGCTCCCGAAGAGGAGGGCGGCAAGCCGCCGCGCCCGCCCAAGACGATCCCGGTGGTCTCCGATCTGGTCAGGGCGGCTGCCGAGCAATTCCAGTTCGCGCCGCAACGGCCGTCGAGCGAGGTGGAGTTCAAGCGCGCCTATGCCCGCTACGCGCGCGCGGCGGGGCTGACGCCGGAGCAGGCGGTGCGGGTCTATTCATTCGAGACCGGCGGCACCGGCAATTACGACGTGCAGGCGGGGATCGAGCATGGCGGCAAGCGCGCCATCTCCACCGCGATGGGCTACAACCAGCTGCTCACCACCAACACCGTCGAGCTGCTCGCCGAGCAGGGCCATGAATTCGTGCGGGATCTGACCGAGCGCGTTGCGCGGACGCAGGGGCCGGCGCGCAAGGCCATGGAGCACAAGCTCGCGGTGCTGAAGAAGATGGTCGCGTTCACCCGTACCGTGCCCGACGACTGGTCGGCGCATCAGCGCCTCGCCGACACCGCGCAAGGCTGGGCGTGCCACGCCATGGTGCTCGACATCGATGTCGGTCCGATGCTGCAGACCCACAAGCTGCTGACCTCGGTGCTGTTCGCGCGCACCAAGGGCTACGACCGGCCGCTGACCGCGGCCGAGCTCGAGATGATGAACCTGACCGGCGACGGCACCGGGCTCGACATGGTGACCATGCCGCAGGCGATGCGCGAGCGGGTGCCGACCGCGAACTTCTTCCAGCGCTCGGGCTACGAGCGCAACCCGGTCGCGATCCGCCACAACACCGTGGCCAGGCTGCTTGCCGTCACCAACGAGCGGATGGACTTCAACAGCAACAAGCCCGGCGCAAGGGAATTGGCCGGGGCGTTCTGAGGTCTGCCGAAAACCGTCAGTTTGATCCGAACATGAACTTGCCGTCGCCCTCGAGATAGGGACCGGAGCGCATGTAGAGCTGGCCGTTATGCCCGATGAAGAACAGCGTCCCCTTCGGCACCTTCTTGGCGCCCTTCAGCAGCGTGCCGGCATTGCTGGTCCCCATCTTGTAGGCCCAGGTCTTGCCCTCCTTGTCATAGGCGTAGCCCATGTCGGTCTTCAGCTCCCAGGGCGCAGCCTCCTGCGCGAATGCGCATGTCGTCATCGCAGCAAGGGTCGCGGTCGCAATAAAGGTCTTGGTCAAAAAATGCGTCATGATCCACCTCCGGCCGGAAAAAAACGGCGTCGTCCCCACGTCTCTGAACAAATCACGAACGGTATTCGGGCGTCAATACGACAATCGGCGCGGCCGCTCACAGAGATCGGCGACTTTGTGATTTCCCGCATCAAGCTTGGCGACTATCTTCGCGTTACCGTTTACAAACGCTTCGATTGGCGGAAACACTACCTGGGGGTGCTCGCGATGAACCACGTCATGAAGATCGGTATCGGTGTCGCTCTGTCGTTCATGGCGCTGGCGTCAGTCGCGCAGGCGGACGAGTTCAAGCTCTCCAACAACCAGCGGATCTCCTGCAGCCGCGGCCTGTCCGCCGGCAAGCTCAAGACGTCGACCTGCAAGTCCTACGCCTATCTGTTCAACGCCAAGACCTCGGAATACTTCCGCTGCCAGGTCTCGCTGGCGCTGACGCAGGACAACAAGGAGGTCATCAACGTCCAGGCCGACGGCAGCTGCACCAAGAAGCCGCGCATCTTCGAGACCGACGGCAATTATACGTTCGATGCCACCGAGACCGAGCCGCCGAACACCAACTCGTTCTTCGGCACCGGCGGCTATGCGATCTGGGCCAGCGACACCACCACCCAGAAGATCCGCGGCTGCATCACCATCTCGTCCGGCCTCGGCTCCGACATTTCGAAGTGCCTCGACATGACGTTTCAGTGATGGCGTGCGGGCCGTGTGATGCGCAAGCTGCGCCCAGCCCCGCTCTGCCGCTCCTGGCTGTTTCTCGAAGGCGCTAACGAGACCGTGCTGCAGCACGCGGCCGCCAGCGGCGCCGACGTGCTGATCCACGAGCTCGAGGATTTCACCCCGCCGTCGCTGCGTCCGAAGGCGCGGGCGCTGGCGGCCGAGCTCTACGCCGCCTGGCGCGACCAGGGCGCGGTGGTCGCAGTCCGCGTCAACCCATTGGACCAGGACGGCATGGACGATCTTGCCGCCGTGATGCGCGGCCGTCCGGATATTGTCGCGCTGCCAAAGGTCGCCGAGCCGCATCATGTTGTCAGGCTCGACGAGGCGGTGACGCGATTCGAGCGCGACTACGGCATCGCCGAGGGATCCACGTCACTGCTGCCGAACATCGAATTCGCGCGCGGCCTGGTGCAGACCGGCGCGATCGCGGTGACGAGCCGGCGTACCATCGGCTGCCTGATGGCGTCGGAAGATCTCGCGGCCGATCTTGGCGCCGAGCGCGGCAGCGACGGCCTGGAGCTCGCTTACGCGCGGCAGCGCTTCATCGTCGAATGTCGCGCCGCCGGCGTCGTTGCGGTGGATTGCCCTTACACCTGGAGCGACGCCACCGGCGTCGCGCGCGACACGGTCTGGGCGCGACGGCTGGGATACACCGCAAAGAGCCTGGTCGATCCCGCGCATGCCGCCATCGTCAATGGTGTCCTCACCCCGAGCGAGGACGAGTTGCGCCAGGCGGGCAGGATCGTGGCGGCATTCGAAGCGGCGCGGGCGCAGGGCCTCGGCCGCGTCGAGCTCGACGGCTCGCTGCTGGAGGTCCCGACCTATTCCAACGCGAAGCGGTTGATCGCGCGCGGCGAGGCGCTGCGCGCGATCGATCGCGAGGTTCGAGCCTGACCGGAGGCGATGCCTCAGGAGGCCGGCTCTTTCTCCGAGAAGTGCATGCGTGAACGGGCGAACTTCTTGACGCCCATCGGCTTGCCGAACAGGTAGCCCTGGACCTGATCGAAATCCATCTCATGCGCGGCGAGAAAATCCGCGCGCGTCTCGACCCCTTGGGCGACGACCTGCGCGCCGGCATCGTGGGCGAGCTCGACGATGCGCCGGCACACCGTCTGCTTCAGGCGCTGATCCGCGCAGCCGGTGACGTATTGATGATCGACCTTGAGCTGGACGAACGGAAAGTTCGGCAGTCCGAGCAAAGACGGCCAGTTCGCGCCGACATTGTCGATCGAGATGCCGATATTGTGCAGGCGAACGCGCCTCGCGACATCGATCGCGAGATCCAGATTGTCGACCACCTCGGTGCTGTCGATCTCGATCAGCAGGCCGGCGAAGGCAGCATGGTCCGGAATCCGGTAACACAGCTCGCGCACCGCATCATCGTCGGCGAGAAACGAGATCGGCAGGTTGATCGAGAGATTGACCGGCCCGATCTGTTCGAGGAGATAGCGCCAGTCCTCGATCGCGCGCTCGATCACGAAATCGGACAGCGCGTGAAAATGCGGATCGCTTTCGTCGGGGATGAAGTAGGCCGGCGGCACCACGCCCCATGCGGGATGACGCATCCGGATCAGTGCCTCGGCTCCGCTCGGAACCAGCGTCCGGAGATGAATTTTCTGCTGATACCACAGCTCGAGCCAGCCGGCCTTCAGCGCTTCGGGCACGTCCACCGCCGGGCTCGGCGCCGGTTCGAGCGGCAGCAACGAGGCAAGACTGTCACGAAGGGTTCCGGCGCTGAACGGCGTGGACAGGGCCGGCAGCATGGCGATGCCGTACTCATCGCCGATCTGCCGGACCGCCTTGACGATGATCGAATCCGGCTGCCCGATGACGAGGACCTTGCCGCGATAGTCCTTTCTCACCAAAGTCTCGAGAATTTTACTGACTTCGATGCCGTCCACGGAGACGCCGAGCACCAGAAGATCGGGCCGTTCCGCGTCCAGCACGGTGTCGAGTTCCAGGGCCTGGCCGCACTCACTGGTGATGAAGCCGAGGTCTTCCAGCGCCTCTGCGAGGAAGGTTCGAAGGTGTTTTTTGCTGTCCGCAATGCATGCGCGCGGGGTCAGCTTGCGATGTCCGAACCATCCGGCGCGTGGTTGTGTGATGTGGCTGATGTGATTCATGCCCCGCCTTGTCCGTAATTACCCCGGCTTGACTCGTACATCTAAGAACCCCGGCAATCATGGAAATTTCTGGTTCATACATTGATTGGCTCGCTAACCTTAAAGGATTCAATTCGAATCAAATGATGCTGGAATCGCTGCATCTCGCCGCGGTTACACGTGCAACAAATGCGTCATCTGAGCTTCATGCGCGCGATTGCGCTCGACTTTGGACGTATGCGGAAACATTGCGCGCGTGTGTCATCGAGAGACGACGTTAATAACTGTGTTATCGCGTCGATGCAGATGTGGAACTGGATCATTGTCGGACATCCAATCGGTCATGCGAGGCGAATCGCAGCGCGCCGACGGCGAATCACGGATCATCCTTTGTGTGATGCCAATGCGGTTGCGCGCGACGTTGACGTCGCCGTTCGCAACGTCTCCGGCATCAACGCGCAGTAGCCGATCAGCCCGGCACCAGCGACGGCTGCAAGGAACAGAAATGCGGCGCTGTAGCCGGCGTGGACAATAATGAATCCGGCGACCGCCGTGCTCAGCGCGCCGCCGAGACCGGTCGCCGTGGCGATCGCGCCCTGGCTGATGTTGAAATGCCCGGTACCCTGCGTGAGATCGGCAACCACGAGCGGGAATAGCGCGCCGAAGATCCCGGCGCCGATGCCGTCGAGCAATTGCACCGACACCAGCCAGTACGGGTTGTCCGACAACGGATAGAGTGCGCCGCGAATCGCCAGCACCGCGAGCGCGACAGCGAAGATCGGCTTGCGGCCCCAGACGTCGGCCTTGCGTCCGACCAGCATCGCGACCGGCACCATCACGACCTGGGCCGCGATGATGCAGACCGACATCAGCGACGTGCCGAGGTTGCGATTGACCAATGCGAGCTTCTGGCCGACCAGCGGCAGCATCGCCGCATTGGCAAAGTGAAAGACCACGGTCGAGACCGCGAAGATCAGCAGCGGCTTGCAGGTCAGCAGCACGCGAAAGCCGGATGGCCGGTCATGCGGCGTGCCATGCGTCTCCGCGAGGTCGTCGAGCCCGCGCGCGACCTGGTGGTCGATGGCACCGGGCGGGATCGACAGCGTCGCGGCGATGCTGGCGAGCGCCATCGCGGCCAGCAGCCAGAATACGACGACAGGGCCGAACCAGTAGGCGGTGCCGCCGGCGATCGCGGCGGCCACGGCATTGCCGGCGTGATTGTACGCCTCGTTGCGTCCGGTGCGCGCCGCGAACGCCTTGGGGCCGACGATGCCGAGCGTCACCGCGGCGATCGCCGGTGCGAACACCGAGCCGCTCGTGGCGGCAACCGCCTGGGTCGCGGCGACCAGCGCGAAGTGGTCGAGCAGCGGCAGCAGCAGGCACGCGGCGGTCACGGCGATGGCGGCTGATATCATCAGGGCGCGCTTGGCGCGGCTGCCGTCGATCAGGGCACCGGCCGGAGTCTGGGCGACGATCCCCGCGATCGCGGCGATCGACATCACCGACCCGATCGAGGCCTCATCCCACTTCCGTTCGGTGAGAAGGTAGATCGCCAGATAGGGGCCGAGCCCGTCCCGCACGTCGGCGAGGAAGAAGTTCAACGCATCAAGCGCGCGCTCAACGGTCGTCGTCCCGGACGGCTGCAAGTCATACCTCGCGGCGAGATTGCGCATCTCAACCCGCTCGTACGCGCGGAGTTCCCCGCGCAGGTAAAGTGGTGCTGCCATCAGGGGTTTTTGGCCACGCATGCGTCATTTGGATGGGTTGACCCGGCAGGGTTGTGCGGCCAATTTCCGGCCCGGCTTAGGGGAGAATATTGCTCATGAATTCAAGGTTGATGGCTGCTGCGATCGTGGCAGCCAGTGTTTTGGCTGCGCCCGTCGCGCAGGCCGAGCAGTTCATTAACGTGCTCACCGGCGGCACCTCGGGCGTTTATTATCCGCTCGGCGTCGCGATCGGGAAGATCTACGGTGACAAGATATCAGGCGTGAAGACCCAGGTGCAGGCCACCAAGGCCTCGGTGGAGAACCTGGTGCTGCTGCAGCAGGGCCGCGGCGAGATCGCCTTCACGCTCGGCGATTCGCTGAAGGCGGCCTGGGACGGCGACGCCGAGGCCGGCTTCAAGACCAAGCTCGACAAGCTGCGCACCATCGGCGCGATCTATCCGAACTACATCCAGATCGTCGCGACCGCCGAAAGCGGCATCAAGACGCTGGCCGATCTCAAGGGCAAGAGCCTGTCGGTTGGCGCGCCGAAGTCCGGCACCGAGCTCAACTCGCGCGCGATCCTCGCGGCTGCTGGCATGAGCTACAAGGATCTCGGCAAGGTCGAGTATCTGCCGTTCGCCGAATCGGTCGACCTGATGAAGAATCGCCAGCTCAACGCCACCTTGCAGTCCGCCGGCCTCGGCGTCGCCTCGCTGAAGGACCTCTCGACCTCGAGCGAGATCACCGTGGTCGCCGTGCCGAAGGAGACCGTCGACAAGATCGGTCCGCCCTTCGTCTCCGTGGTCATTCCGGCCAACACCTATACCGGCCAGGACAAGGACGTGCCGACGGCTGCGGTCGTGAACTACCTCGTCACCTCGAGCGCGGTGTCGGACGATCTCGCCTATCAGATGACCAAGCTGATCTACGATTCGCTGCCGGAACTCGCCAATGCCCACGCCGCGGGCAAGGAGATCAAGCTCGAGGCCGCCGCGACCGGCAGCCCGGTGCCGCTGCATCCCGGCGCGATCCGCTATTACAAGGAAAAGGGCCTGATCAAGTAGGGCCGGACGTCTGCTCCTTGCCGTCATTGCGAGGAGCGAAGCGACGAAGCAATCCATCCCTCAACGTGCCGAGGGATGGATTGCTTCGCGGAGCCTGTCATCGGGCGCGCATTCGCGCGACCCGTTGGCTCGCAATGACGACGGGCCGGCCTTTCCCGGTATCGGGACAGAAGCCAGGTGGATATAAGCGTCGCGGCACGGCGGGGGACTTCATTCAATGCAGCAGCAGGTTGCGGGCGAAGAGCCCATCAAGGTTGAATTCGATAATTTCGAGCATGGCTTTCCGGAAGGATTTGGCCCGGGCGCCTGGGGGCATCTGGCTTACGCCATCGGTCTCGCCTTTGCGGTGTTCCAGCTCTATGTCGCGGCGTTCAACTATCTGCCGAGCCAGGTGGTGCGCGGCGTCCATGTCGGCTTCCTGATCCTCCTGACCTTCGGTCTGATCGGCAATTTCACCGCGAAAACCGATTTCGGCCGCGCGGTGAGCTGGATCGTCGGTGCGGCCGGTTTCCTCTGCGGACTCTACCAGTGGATCTTCTATGCCGATTTGATCGCCCGCGACGGCGACCCGACCAACATGGACCTTGCGGTCGGCACGCTGCTCGCGATCCTGATCTTCGAGGGCACGCGGCGGCTGATGGGAGCGGCGCTGCCGCTGATGTGCGGCGCCTGTCTGCTCTATTGGTTCTTCGGGCAGTATCTGCCGTCGCCGTTCAACCATCGCGGCTATGACTTCGACCAGATCGTCACCCATCTCTCGTTCGGCACCGAGGGCTTCTACGGCGTGCCGATCTACGTCTCGGCGACCTACATCTTCCTGTTCATCCTGTTCGGCTCGTTCCTGGAGCGCGCCGGCATGATCCAGCTGTTCACCGACGTCTCGCTCGGCCTGTTCGGCCGCACCCGCGGCGGCCCGGCCAAGGTCGCGGTGTTCGCCTCCGGCATGATGGGCACGATCTCCGGCTCCGGCGTCGCCAACGTCGTCACCGTCGGCCAGTTCACGATTCCCCTGATGATCAAGTTCGGCTATCGCCGCGCCTTTGCAGCGGGCGTCGAGGCCACCGCCTCGATGGGCGGCCAGATCATGCCGCCGGTGATGGGCGCGGTCGCCTTCATCATGGCCGAGACGCTCGGCGTGCCCTATTCGGAGATCGTCAAGGCGGCGGTGATTCCGGCGATCCTGTACTTCGCCTCGGCGTTCTGGATGGTGCATCTGGAAGCCGGCAAGCATGGCCTCGTCGGCATGAAGCGCTCCGAGATCCCGAGCGCCTGGAAGGCGCTGGTGGCGCGCTGGTACCTGGTGTTGCCGCTCGCGGCGCTGGTCTACATGCTGTTCGAAGGCTTCACACCGCTCTATGCCGGCAGCATGGGGCTCGCGCTGACGGTCGCGCTGATCCTCGGCGCCAGCATCACGCTCGGCGTCTCCAACACCGTCGTGCGCTATGTCTTCTGGATCGGGCTTGCGCTGGTGGTTGCCGCGGTGTCGCGCCACGGGCTCGAGATCGTGCCGGTCGCCAGCGTCGTCGCCGGACTGATCGTGATCGCGGCGATCACCCGCGGCGGCCGGGCCACGCTCAGGGCCTGCCGCGACTCGCTCGCCGACAGCGCCAAGTCGGCGCTGACCGTCGGCATGGCCTGCGCCATCGTCGGCACCATCATCGGCATGATGACGCAGACCGGCGTCGGCACCATCTTCGGCAGCTGGATCATCGGGCTCGGCGCCAAGAGCCTGTTCCTGGCGCTGATCATGACCATGCTGCTGTCGATCCTGCTCGGCACCGGCATCCCGACGATCCCGACCTACATCATCACCGCAGCGCTTGCGGCCCCTGCGCTCGCCAAGCTCGGCGTGCCGCTGATCGCAAGCCACATGTTCGCGTTCTACTACGGCATCATGGCCGACCTCTCGCCGCCGGTGGCGCTTGCGGCACTCGCGGCGGCGCCGATCGCCAAGGAGAATCCGGACAAGATCGGCTGGGAGGCGATGCGGATCGCGCTCGCCGGCTACGTCATTCCCTTCATCTTCGTCTATTCGCCGGCGTTGATGTTGCAGGCGGGCGATCCGATGGCCGCGCAACTCGGCTTCTACGGCGCGGTGGCGCTCGCGACCTTCAAGGCGCTGGTGGCGATCGCCCTGTTCGGCATCGTCGCGATCGGCTTCCTGTTCACGCGGCTGAGCTTGATCGAGATCGCGGTCGCGTTCGGCGCCGCGCTCTGCCTGCTCGGCGACTTCCGCTTCTCGGATACGGCGGGCTTCGCGCTCGCTGCCGCGGTCGTGCTGTGGCAATGGCGGCAGCGCCCGCGCGATGCGGTGGCGGCGGCTTGAGCCTCTGCCTTGCATCCGCCGGTGTCGTGAAGGCGCTGCAGGTCGCGGCCTTCACGCTCGCCTGGACCCATTCGATCGAGAAGACCGCCTGGCAGGAAGACTGGCTGGTCACGCCGGCCGGGCTGACACTGCAACAGGCGCGCATCAAGGGCACCGGCGCCGGCATGGAGCCGCCGCCGGAGGCGCATCTAGTCGATGGCTGGTTTCAATGGTCGCCGCCGCCCGCACTAAGGGCGGAGGTCGTGCTCGGCAATTCCGGCGCCGCCGGCGAATGGCACCTGTGCTCGGTGGGACGCTGCCAGACGCTATCGGAGATTTTCGAACATCCGATCGGTGCTAATGTCACGACGATGAGTGTGTGTCGCGATCCGTAGCCCGGATGAAGCGTCAGCGTAATCCGGGGCCGGTGTTCCCGGATTGCGCTTCGCTTCATCCGGGCTACGGTCCAGATGCAAGAACAACAAGGGAGAAAGACCGATGGATCGGCTCAAGGGCAAGGTTGCGATGGTGGTCGGCGCGGGCTCGATCGGGCCTGGCTGGGGCAATGGCAAGGCGACCGCCGTCACCTTCGCGCGCGAGGGCGCCAGCGTGTTCTGCGTCGATCGCAACGGCGCGGCGGCCGAGGAGACGGTCAAGATCATCACCGAGGAAGGCGGCAAGGCCGCCGCCTTCACCGCCGATGTCTCGCGCGCCAGCGAAGTCGAGGCGATGGTCGCGGCTTGCCTCAAGACCTATGGCCGCATCGACGTGCTCGACAACAATGTCGGGATCGCCGAGGTCGGCAGCGTGGTGGAGGTTGCGGAAGCCGAGTGGGATCGCGTGTTCGCGGTCAATCTCAAGAGCGCCTATCTGTCGATGAAGCACGTCATTCCGGTCATGATCAAGCAGGGCGGCGGCTCGATCATCAACATCTCCTCGATCGCCTCGATCCGCCATGTCGGCATTTCCTATGTCAGCTACAATGCAAGCAAGGCGGCGATGAACCAGATGACGCGCTCGACAGCGGTCGAGTTCGCCTCCAAGCATGTCCGCGTCAACGCGATCCTGCCCGGGCTGATGAAGACGCCGATGGTCGCGCATTCGGCGGGCCTCGCGCAAAGCTACGCCAAGGGCGATGTCGAGGCGATGTGGCGGGCGCGCGACGCGCAGGTGCCGATGGGCCACATGGGCGACGCCTGGGACGTCGCCAATGCCGCGCTGTTCCTTGCCTCGGACGAATCGAAATATGTCACCGGCATCGAGCTCGTGGTCGACGGCGGCATCACCTCCAAATCTGGTGCATGAAGTCGGGTGCGTGAGCGGCTAAGCCTCGACGCTGAGCTCGGCGCGGTCGAGCTCTTCCTCGACCAGATGGAAGGCGTCGTCGCCGATGGTCTCGGTGCGGCGTAGTTTGAGCAGCGCCTGACGCGCTGCTGCGATGGCGCGGCGCCGCAGCGGATCGGCCGGCAGCTCGCGCGAGAACAGGCCGCCATCAGGGTCGCTCTCGGCGCGCACCAGCACGGCGCGGTATTCGAGCCGGAGGATTTCGGCTTCCTCCGAGGGATCGGCGTCGATCTCGTCGAGCGCGGCGCGAAACGCGACGCTGCGGGCGTGGGCGGCCTCGCGTCCGACCGGATCGTCGTCAGCGAAATTCAGCGCCAGGATCAGCGGCCGCAAGGTGAGGCCCTGGATCACCAGCGAGCCCAGCACCACGGCGAATGCCGTCAGCAGGATCAGGTCGCGATACGGAAACCATTCGGGCAGCGCGAACGCAGCCGCGAGCGTGACGATGCCGCGCATGCCGCACCACGACACGATGAAGCCGCGCTTCAAGGTCGGCACGGCGTCTACCACATGGGCGGGCAGCCAATGCCGCGCCTTCAGCGTGCGCAATAGCGCGCCGTAGGGCATCACCCAGAGGATGCGGGCGAGGATCACGACGGCGAGGATCGCAGCCGCAAAGCTGCAATATTTCCATCGCACCTCGGCGTCGAGCTCGGACCAGATCGGGCGCAATTGCAGGCCGATCAGCATGAAGGCGAGCACGTTGAGCACGAACACGACGGTCTCCCACACCGCATAGGACGACACGCGCAGCCGCGCCGAGGTGCGGGCCGGCGCGGTGCGGGCGATGGTGATCGCATAGGCGATGATGGTGAGGATGCCGGACAGGCCGAGATGCTCGGCGACGATCCACACCATGAAGGTGCCGCCGAACTGCGTGATGATCGCGCTCGGCGCCTCGGTGATGCGGCGGGTGATCATCATCCAGACTTGCGCGAACAGATAGCCGGCGGCAAGGCTCCCGACCAGCGCGATCGTGATCGACGGCACGAACTCGCGGATCTTCATGTGCTCGGCGGTGACGAGGCCGACCGCGACGCGATAGATCAACAGCGAGGTGGCATCGTTGAGCAGGCTTTCGCCTTCGAGGATCTTCTGGATCCGGTAGGGCAGGCTGACCTGGCGCAGGATCGCGGTGGCCGCCGCCGCGTCCGGCGGCGCCACGATGGCGCCGAGCGCGATCGCGACCGCCCAGGGCATGTCCGGACGCAGCCAATGCGCGACCACGGCGACCGCCGCCGTGGTGACGCCGACCGCGACCACGACCAGCGTCGAGACCGGCAGCCAGTTGTTGCGCAGATCGCGCAGCGAGGTGTCGAAGGCGGCATCGAGCAGCACTGGCGCGACGAACAGCGCCAACGCCAGCTTCGGTTCCAGTGCCCAGGTCGGCGCCCATGGCAGCAGGGTCAGCAGCACGCCGCCGAGCGCAAGAAAGGTCGGGTAGGGCACCTTGATCCGCCGCGCCAGCGCCGACAGCGCCACCGCTGCGAGCAACAGGCCGATGATCCATTCGAATGTCAGCAAGACAAACCCCCAAGGTGCGGCTTCAGATGCGGCTCAAAGTGCAGCCGATCGTCGCAATTGACGTATAATCCAGCGTGTGGTTTTGCGGCAATTGGCACCGCTCGAAATCGGAGGCCGGTGGTACAGGCGCGGGATGTCTTGTCGGTGATGGGAATGCGACGCAACTCTCGAAATCTGGCTGTGGCGCTGATCTGCGCATGCCTGTTGGTCGCATCAGGCGGTGCGCGCGCGACCAGCAGCGAACCCGGCAAGGATGTGCAGGCCGATGCCGGCCCCTGCATTGCCGCCGCTGCGGCGACGGATGACGACAAGATCATCGAGGTCTGCGGCGCGCTGATCGACAATGAGAAGGCGGCCAGGCCCGATCGCGTCAAGGCCCTGCTGGCGCGCGCGGGCGCCTATGACCGCAAGCAGATGATCGACCGCGCGATCGCAGACTACGACACCGTGCTCCGGCTCGATCCATCGCTTGCCGACGCCCACAATGCGCGCGGCGAGCTGTGGCGGCGCAAGGGCGACCGGCCGAAGGCGATCATGGATTTCGGCGCCGCCGTCAAGCTCGACCCGAACCATGCCGCGGCCAAGGCCAACTACAAATCGCTGTCGTTGGAGCTGGAGCGGATCGGCGCCATGATGGCGGTCGCCGGCAAGCCGAGCTTCGATTGCCGCAAGGCGCGTCGCTCGGTGGAGAAAGCGATCTGCGCCAATCCCGCGCTCGCCGATCTCGACCGCGAGATCGGCGCGTCGACCTTTCGCACCGTGCGCGAGGCCGGGGATCCGCGCCAGGCGCGCGAGCTGCAACGCGCGCAAGACGATTTCATCGCCCGCCGCAACGCCGAATTCGGCAAGCCGGGCTACGACCTGCAAAAGGCGATGCGCGAGCGGCTGCAGCAGATCAACGGAGCCGATGGCTACTAGTGCCAAGGTCGGTCAGTTTACGGCTTGAAACGCGGCCGCTTCCCGTGACAATGGTCGGCAAATGACGCGCGACCGCGCGAGGGAGAAACGCGATGACCATTCAGCAGGGCCGGTATCATGAGGTGTATGCCCGCTCGCTTCGGGACCCCGAGGGGTTCTGGGCGGAAGCGGCGCGCGAGATCGACTGGATCGAGCCGGCGAAGAAGATCTACGATCCCTCAATGGGCGCCTATGGACGCTGGTTCGCCGGCGCCGTGGTCAACACCTGCTACAACGCGCTGGATCGCCATGTCGCCAGCGGCAGAGCCTCCCAGGTCGCGCTGATCCACGATTCCCCGCTCACCAACGCGATCACCAAATTCACCTATTCCGAGCTTCTGAAAGAAGTGCAGACGCTCGCCGCCGTCATGCAGGATTTCGGCGTCGCCAAGGGCGATCGCGTCATCCTCTATATGCCGATGGTGCCGGAGGCCGTCGTCGCGATGCTCGCCTGCGCGCGGATCGGCGCGGTGCACAGCGTGGTGTTCGGCGGCTTTGCGGCCAAAGAGCTCGCGACCCGCATCGACGACGCCAAGCCGAAGCTGATCTTCTCGGCGAGCTGTGGCATCGAGCCCGGACGCATCGTGCAGTACAAGCCGCTGCTCGACGAGGCGATCCGCCTCGCCGGCGCCAAGCCCGAGACCTGCATCATCCTGCAGCGGCCGCAGCAGGCGTGCGAGCTCACCGCGGGCCGCGACCATGACTGGGTGGCGTTGCGCCGCTCAGCGCTCGACGCCGGCAAGACCGCGCCCTGCGTGCCGGTGGCTGCGACCGATCCGCTCTACATCCTCTACACGTCGGGCACGACCGGGATTCCGAAGGGCGTGGTGCGCGACAATGGCGGCCATCTCGTCGCGCTGAAATGGTCGATGGAAAATCTCTACGGCGTGAAGCCCGGCGAGATCTGGTGGTGCGGCTCCGACATCGGCTGGGTGGTGGGCCACTCCTACATCGTCTACGGCCCGCTGATCCACGGCGCGACCACGATCATGTATGAAGGCAAGCCGGTCGGCACACCGGATGCCGGCGCATTCTGGCGCGTGATCTCGGAGCACAAGGCGGTCGCCTTCTTCACTGCGCCGACCGCGTTCCGCGCGATCAAGAAGGAAGACCCCGAGGGCAAGTTCATCCGGAACTACGATCTCTCCAGCTTCCGCACCCTGTTCCTCGCCGGCGAGCGCGCCGATCCGCCGACGGTGGAATGGGCCGAGCAGCAGCTGAAAGTGCCGGTGATCGATCACTGGTGGCAGACCGAGACCGGCTGGTGCATTGCCGGCAATCCTGTTGGCCTGGGCCAGCTGCCGGTCAAGCACGGTTCGCCGACGGTGCCGATGCCGGGCTATCAGGTCGACATCGTCGACGAGGCGGCAAAGCCGGTCGCCGTCGGCACGATGGGCTCGATCGTGATCAAGCTGCCGATGCCGCCCGGCTGCCTGCCGACGCTGTGGCAGCAGGACGATCGCTTCAGGGACGCCTATCTCTCGGAATTCCCCGGCTACTACAAGACCTCGGATGCCGGCTACAAGGATGCGGACGGCTATGTCTGGGTGATGGGCCGCACCGACGACATCATCAATGTCGCCGGCCATCGGCTCTCCACCGGCGGCATGGAGGAGATCCTCGCCTCGCATCCGGATGTTGCCGAATGCGCCGTGCTCGGCGTCAAGGATGCGATCAAGGGCGAGGTGCCCTGCGGCTTCCTGGTGCTGAAGGCCGGCGTCACCAAGGCGCCGGAGCAAGTCGAGAAGGAAGTGGTGGCGCTGGTGCGCGACAAGCTCGGCCCGGTCGCCGCCTTCAAGCTCGCGATCACTGTGGCGCGGCTGCCGAAGACGCGCTCCGGCAAGATCCTGCGCGGCACCATCAAGAAGATCGCCGATGGCGAGCCTTGGACCATGCCGGCGACGATCGAGGACCCGAAGGTGCTCGACGAGATCGGTGAGGCGCTGAAGGGCAAGGCGTAGCACGTCGTCGTAAGCGCTTTTGCTCTGTTCGATGGAGAGAGTGCGCCGTGTGGCCACCCCTCTCCCTAACCCTCCCCCGCAAGGGGGGAGGGAACCCTTCCGCTACTGCCTCCCTCACGTAATGCGAGCTGAGGGGTATGCAGTTGACGCCACGTCGCGTGAGGTGAGCACGCGGGTCAGGCTCCCTCCCCCCTTGCGGGGGAGGGTGGGGAGAGGGGTGGCCCCGGGCGAGATGATCGATATGCGCGCCATCGCGCAATCGGGCCGCGCTCGAAACGCATCCGGAAGCAAAATGGCCTTGATTTTGATGGATTGCCGGGTCATCCCGGCCTTCCCCGTCACATGCCACGAGATACGGACCACCGGATGCGATCCATTTCCGCACGCGCGCCTCTTGCATTGCTGCTCGCACTGCCGCTGCTGGCAGGCTGCCTCGAACGCGGGCGATCGCCGATCGCGGAGAGCATGGGCGACGACGATCAATACTGCCAGGCGGGCGGCAAGGTTGCAGTCGGCTCGCCCGACTATGTCGCCTGCCGCAAGGACCGCGACGTCCAGCGCCAGAACGCCGAAGCCCGCACCGATCGGCGGCAGCGCGATCTCGGCGAATACATGATGAACAATCCGGACCGGCACTAGGGCGGTGGTGACCGCCCGGCCGGTGGAGATCAGATCCTGTGCTTGTTGAAGGCGAGCTCACGTTGGAGCGTGACAGGATCGGAGAGCTCGACGGGCTGCGCGCGATCGCGGTTCTGATCGTCATCATCTGGCACTATTTCGGCACGCCGGACGGGCCGCAGGGCTGGCCGTGGAAATTGCTGCATGTCGGCCGCTTCGGCGTCGACCTGTTCTTCATTCTGTCCGGCTATCTCATCACCGATATCCTGCTGCGCCACCGCGCGACTGAGCGATATTACTCGGCGTTCTATGGCCGGCGCGCGTTTCGCATCTGGCCGCTCTACTACCTGATGTGCGGCTGCGCGCTGATCGGTTGGTATTTCGCGCTCAGCCCTGATCTGTTCGACACCAGGGGCGTGCCCGGCTGGCTGTATCTGTTCGGCCTGCAGAATTTCGGCATGGCCAAGGCTCAGACCGACGGCGCTTACTTTCTGGCCGTCACCTGGTCACTTGCAATCGAGGAGCAGTTCTATCTGCTGTTTCCGCTGCTGGTCCGCAACATCCCGCCCGAGCGTCTGTTCGCGATCCTGCTGGTGCCGATCCTGATCTGCCCGATCGGACGGCTGATCGATAGCGCACTGCCGGACGCGTATGGCTGGTACGTGCTGCCGCAATTCAGGATCGATTCGCTTGCGATCGGCGCGCTGATCGCCTGGTGGCGCCTCTACCGCAAGCCGGATGCCGAGATCTCCAGGCTTGTGGCAAACATCCTCAAATGGTCGAGCGTCTCGCTTCCGCTGTTGTGGCTGTTCGGATGGAAGCGCTGGTCGGTGGCGCTCTCGCACACCCAGGTCGAGATCTTCTTCGGTGCCCTGCTGTTCGTCGTGCTGGAAAATCGCGGTTCGGCAAAACTTGCGATCCTGCGCAGTTGGGCCGCGACCTTCTTCGCCAGAACCTCCTACGCGGCGTATCTCACCCACCACGTCATCGTGTACCTGCTGTTCGCCGTGCTCCATGAGCCGAGAACGATCGAGAGCCTCGCCGGCATCTCGCTGACCTTCGGCGCGCTCGTGCTGACCTTCGGGCTGTGTGCCCTGAGCTATCGCTACGTCGAACGTCCGCTGCTCGATTTCGCCCATCGGCGCTTCTCGTTCGCCTGAGCGAAAGCGCGCGCGGGGATCAAGGCCATTCGTGTCCCCAAATGAAAACGCGGCGGGTTTGGCCCGCCGCGTTTGGTATTCCGTTCGCCGTGTTGCGACGTCCGCGCTTACTCTTCGTCGTCGGGCTTCTTGCCGCCGATCGTCTTCAGCTTGGCGAACACGGCATCGACATTGAGATCGTCGTGGCGCTCGATCGGCTGATCGTCGAGCTCGTCCTTGCGCGTGGTCTCGGAGGCCGGCAGCAGCGTGGCGCCGCCATAGACGGTGGTGGTCGGCTTCTCCTTGGCGGCGCGCTGCACCTCGAAATCGAGCTCGATCTGCGAGCACAGGCCGAGCGTCACCGGGTCCATCGGCGTCAGGGTCGAGGCGTTCCAGTGGGTGCGGTCGCGCACGCTCGCGATCGTGGTCTTGGTGGTGCCGACCAGCCGCATGATCTGGGCGTCCTTGAGCTCGGGATGGTTGCGCACCAGCCAGAGGATCGCGCTCGGCCGCTCATGGCGGCGCGACACCGGGGTGTAGCGCGGGCCCTTCTTCTTGGCGGCGGTCGGCAGCACCACCTTGCTCTCCTGGAGCCTGAGGCGATAGTTCTGGTCGCGCTCGCCCCGCTCGATCTCCTCGCGGGTCAGCTGGCCGTTGGAAATCGGGTCCATGCCCTTGATGCCCTGGGCGGCGTCGCCGTCGGCGATGGCACGGACCTCGAGGGGGTGCATCTTGGTAAAATCGGCCACCTGATCGAACGTCAGGGCGGTATTGTCGACCAACCACACGGCAGTCGCCTTCGGCATCAGCGGTGCGTTGCTCATGGCAAATCTCCTTTGTGCTTCGCCCACCTCTGTCGAGGCGAAGCTGGTAGTCATCGGCGATGACGGGAATTATGCCACCTATATAAGCCCTCCGGGGGGAATGGCGCAATGGGCCAGCAAAATCGCCTTGACAGCGCCCGAAAGCAGTCCCAAGTCCTTACCTTAACTGGCCGTTCCCCGCCCGCCGGCGAGGGGTGATTCGGTCCCGAAATTGCCCCGACACAGCCCCGAGACCAGCCCGATGTCAGCGAAAAAACCCGATCTTAAAATCGTGCTTTGTTCCCCCCGCGGCTTTTGCGCCGGGGTGGTCCGCGCCATCGACACGGTCGAGCGCGCCCTCACCATTTATGGCGCCCCGGTCTATGTTCGGCACGAGATCGTCCATAACAAGTACGTGGTGGACAGCCTGAAGACCAAAGGCGCCATTTTCGTCGAGGAATTGTCCGAAATCCCCGACGAAACCAACGCCCCGGTGGTGTTCTCGGCCCATGGTGTTCCGAAATCGGTTCCGGCCGAGGCAAAATCCCGCAATTTCTTCTCGCTGGACGCGACCTGCCCGCTGGTGACCAAGGTCCACCGCGAGGCGGCGATCCATTTCAAGCGCGGCCGCGAGATCCTGCTGATCGGGCATTCCCACCATCCCGAGGTGGTCGGCACGCTGGGCCAGCTGCCGGAGGGCGCCGTGACCCTGATCGAGACCGCCGAGGATGCCAAAACCTTCGTCCCGAAGGATCCCGACAATCTCGCCTTTGTGACCCAGACCACGCTGTCGATCGACGACACCGCGGAGATCGTGGCGCTGCTCAAGGAGCGCTTTCCGAACGTCAACGGTCCGCACAAGGAAGACATCTGTTACGCCACCACCAACCGCCAGCTTGCGGTCAAGAAGGTGGCGCCGGTGGTCGATGCCCTGATCGTGGTCGGTGCGCCGAACTCGTCGAACTCGCAGCGCCTGCGCGAGGTCGCCGAGCGCGAGGGCTGCCCGGTTGCGATTCTTGCCCAGCGCGCCAGCGACATCGACTGGGCGCGCTTCGAAGGCATCAGGAGCCTCGGCATCACCGCGGGCGCATCGGCGCCGGAAGTGATCGTCGAGGAGATCATGGGCGCCTTTGCCGAGCGCTATGAACTGCACGTGGAGACGGTCTCGGCCGCGGAAGAGAACGAGTTCTTCCCGCTGCCGCGCTCGCTGCGGCCCGACGCTGCCGCGGCGGAATAGACCATATGGCGGTCTACACCGACGTTGCCGCCGAAGACCTCGCGGAATTCCTCAAAAGCTACGACATCGGCGAATTGCTCTCCTACAAGGGCATCGCCGAAGGCGTCGAGAATTCGAACTTCCTGCTGCACACCAGCCAGGGCGCCTACATCCTCACGCTCTATGAGAAGCGCGTGGCGGAGGACGATCTGCCGTATTTCCTGTCGCTGATGGCGCATCTCGCCGAGCGCGGCGTGTCGTGCCCGCAGCCGGCGCGCAACCGCAAGGGCGAGGTCACGAGCCGGCTCGCCGGCCGGCCCGCGGCGATCATCAACTTCCTCGAGGGCGTGTGGCCGCGGCGGCCGAACGTCGCGCATTGCTCCGGGGTCGGCGAGGCGTTGGCGAAAATGCATCTCGCGGGTGCCGACTTTCCGCTGGTGCGCAAGAACCCGCTGTCGGTCTCCGGCTGGCGGCCGCTGTTCGATCTCGCCGCCGCGCGGGCCGACAGCGTGCAGGTGGGCTTGCACGACTTCATCGCGCGCGAGCTCGATCATCTCGAAGCAAGCTGGCCGGCGGATCTCCCGGTCGGCGTGATCCACGCCGATTTGTTTCCCGACAACGTATTCTTCCTCGGCGACAAGCTGTCGGGCCTGATCGACTTCCCGTTCGCTTGCAACGACATCCTGGCCTACGACGTCGCGATCTGCCTCAACGCCTGGTGCTTCGAGCCGGATCATTCCTTCAACGTCACCAAGGCGCGCGCGCTGCTCAACGCCTATGGCCGCGAGCGGCCGCTGTCGGCGGCGGAGGAGGCCGCGCTGCCGCTGCTCGCGCGCGGCGCCGCGATGCGCTTCCTGCTGACGCGGCTGGTCGATTTCCTCAACGTGCCCGAGGGTGCGCTGGTGCAGCCGAAGGACCCGCTGGAATATGTCCGCAAGCTGCGCTTCCAGCAGAATGTCGCGAGCCTGAACGACTACGGCATCACGCCGGCCGGATGCGCGGCGTGAGCGACAAGCCGCACGTGATTGTCTTCACCGATGGCGCCTGCTCCGGAAATCCCGGACCGGGCGGCTGGGGCGCGATCCTCAGGTTCGGCGATGTCGAGAAGGAATTGAAGGGCGGCGAGGCGCACACCACCAACAACCGCATGGAGTTGATGGCGGCGATCTCGGCGCTGGAAGCCCTGAAGAAGCCCTGCGTGGTCGACCTCACCACCGACAGCCAATATGTCCGCCAGGGCATCACCGGCTGGATTCATGGCTGGAAGCGCAATGGCTGGCGCACCGCCGACAAGAAGCCGGTCAAGAATGTCGAGCTGTGGCAGCGTCTCGACGCCGCGCTGAAGCCGCACGAGGTGCGCTGGCACTGGATCAAGGGCCATGCCGGCCACGCCGAGAACGAACGCGCCGACGAGCTGGCGCGTGAGGGTGTGGCGATGGCGAGGTTGAAGGGGTAGGGGGCGCTGACGGTAGGTAGGATGGGTGGAGCGAAGCGATACCCATCGCGTCACCGCTTGGCACGAAGGTGATGGGTATCGCTTCGCTCCACCCATCCTACAAGATCACGGGCCGCGATCCCGGTGATCGCCATGCCCAAAACCGTCATCGCCCGCGAAAGCGGGCGATCCAGTATTCCAGAGACAGTGGTGACTGAAACGAGAGGCCGCGGCGCCCTGGATCGCCCGGTCCAAGCCGGGCGATGACAGTGTGCGTGGGGCGTCGGCTCACAGCTGCCCGAGCAGCGTGTCGCCGCCGGAGACTTCGACCTTGCCCGGAGCCGGCTCCTTGTTGAGCTTCTTCACCACGCCGTCCTCGACCAGCATCGAGTAGCGGTGGGAGCGGATGCCGAGGCCGTTGCCGGAGGCGTCGAGCTCCATGCCGATCGCCTTGGCGAAGTCGGCATTGCCGTCGGCGAGGAAGACGGCCTCGTCGCGCTGGTCAGTGTCGCGCTTCCAGGCGTTCATCACGAAGGCGTCGTTGACCGAGACGATTGCGATGGTGTCGACGCCCTTGTTCTTCATGGCATAGGCGTTGAGGAAGATGCTCGGCAGATGCATCTTGTGGCACGTGCCGGTGTAGGCGCCGGGCACCGCGAACAGGGCGACCTTCTTGCCCTTGAAAATATCGTCGGTGGTTTTGACCTGCGGCCCCTCGGCGGTCATCACGCGAAACTTGGCTTCCGGCAGCTTGTCGCCAACATTGATCGTCATCGGTGTTCTCCCTCGGTGAAGCGGAATTGTCTTAAACCCGGCGGTTGGACGGCACAATACGACCTGACGGAAGAACGGCAATGCCCGAAAGCATTCACCGTTCCGTCATCAGCCGGAAAACCCGCCGCCATCGAGGAAGGCCTGTTCCTCGGCAGTCGTTTCCCGTCCCAGGACATGGTTACGGTGCGGGAAGCGGCCGAACCGGCGGATGATGTCGGCGTGGTCCTCGGCATATCTGAGGTTGTCGGGATGGCAGTCATATTGCCTAAACAGCGTCACGCAGCGCTGCTGGTCGTCGAGGTCCTCCGAATGCTCGAAGGGCAGATAGAGGAATTCGCGCAGCACCAGGTCAGTCCGCGCGTCGACGCCGCGGCCGATGGCACGGCTTGCCACCTCACGTGCCAAGGGATCGCTCGAAAAGGTCCTGGCGTCGCCTCGAAACAGGTTTCGCGGAAACTGGTCGAGCACGATGGTCAGCGCCAGCGCGCCCTCGTCGCTCGCCTCCCATGACGACAATTCACCGGCAGCCGCCTGCTGCCAGGTGGCGAGGAAGCGGCTGCGGATTTCGGCATCGAAGGCGTCGTCGTGCTTGTACCAGCGGTCGCGGCCGGCATCTCGCCAGAACGCGACGACGTCGGCAGGCGTCGCGATGCGCGCGTCAGTCATGTCTGTCCAACGCCCGCATTACGAACCTTCTGTTTGCGCATGATCTATTCGGAAAACCGCTTCGCACTTTTCCGGATCAGGCGCTACGCCGCAGCCTTCTTCTCGTCGCGCAGCTCGCGGCGCAGGATCTTGCCGACATTGGTCTTCGGCAAATCGGTCCTGAACTCGATCTGCTTCGGCACCTTGTAGGCGGTGAGTTGGGTGGCGCTGAACTTGATGATGTCCTCGGCGGTGACGTTCGGGTCCTTCTTGACCACGAAGGCCTTCACCGCCTCGCCGGACTTCGCGTCGGGCACGCCGATCACGGCGCATTCGAGCACGCCCGGATGGCTCGCGATCACTTCCTCGATCTCGTTCGGATAGACGTTGAAGCCGGAGACCAGGATCATATCCTTCTTGCGGTCGACGATCTTGGTATAACCCTTCTCGTCCATCACGCCGATGTCGCCGGTGCGGAAATAGCCGTCGGCCGTCATCACGCGCGCGGTCTCGTCGGGTCTGTTCCAGTAACCTGACATCACCTGCGGGCCCTTGGCGCAGATTTCGCCGGCCTGGCCGATCGGCAACTCATTGCCGTCGTCGTCGCGGATCGAGAGCCAGGTCGACGGCACGGGAAGGCCGATCGTTCCCGAGAACTCCTCGATCGTCGCGGGATTGCACGTCAGGGTCGGCGACGTCTCCGACAGGCCGTAGCCTTCCGACAACGAGATGCCCGTCACCTTCAGCCATTTCTCGGCGACCGGCCGTTGCGTCGCCATGCCGCCGCCATTGGCGATCTTCAGCTTGGAGAAGTCGAGCTTGTCGAACCCGGGCGTGTTCAGCAGGCCATTGTAGAGCGTGTTGACCGCCGGGAAGAAGCTGACCTGGTACTTCGACAGTTCCTTGACGAAGCCGGCCATGTCGCGCGGATTCGGAATCAGCAGATTGGTGCCGCCGGCCCGCATGCCCAGCAGGTAGCACGCGGTGAGCGCAAAGACGTGATACAGCGGCAGCGCGCAGACGATGACCATCTGTTCGACGATCGGCGGCTTCGCCAGCGCCGGCTGCAGCCAGGCGTCGTTCTGCAGCACGTTCGCCAGGATGTTGCGGTGAAGCAGGGTCGCGCCCTTGGAGACGCCGGTGGTGCCGCCGGTGTATTGCAGGAAGGCGACGTCGTCGAGCGTCAGCGTCGGCTTGTTGAGCCTGGCGGCGCGGCCGGCCGACAGCGCCTCGTTGAAAGAGACCGCGCCCGGGATCGACCAGGCCGGCACCATCTTCTTCACCCGGCGAACCACCAGGTTGACGATCACGCCCTTGAAGCCGAGCAGGTCGCCCATGCTGCCGACGATGACGTGCTTGACCGCGGTGTTGGGCAGCACCTTCTGCACTGTCGTGGCGAAGTTCTCCAGCACGATGATCGCTTCGGCGCCGGAATCCTTCAGCTGATGCTCGAGCTCGCGCGGGGTGTAGAGCGGATTGACGTTGACCACGGCGAAGCCGGCGCGCAAGACGGCTGCGGTCGCCACCGGATATTGCAGCACGTTCGGCATCATCAATGCGACCCGCGCGCCCTTCTGCAGGCCCTTGCTCTGCAGGTAGGCGCCGAGCGCCGCCGACATCTCGTCGAGCTCGCGATAGGTGATCGCCTTGTCCATGCAGATGAACGCCTTGCGATCGGCGAATTTCTTGAAGCTCTCTTCCAGCAATTCGACCAGCGACGAATATTGCGTGACGTCGATATCGGCGGGCACGCCGGCCGGATAATGCTTGAGCCAGATGCGCTCCATAATGGTCTTTCCCTCTCTCAAATTTGGCTGACGTCCCGGATTGTTTCCGGGTTTCTCGACCCTGGGTCGTATTATTCTTGGTCGCGGTATTTCAGGCAGTATTGAGCGATGCCGCGGCCAATGGCAAGCCGCTGCGCGCTATCGACGCATTGGGAGATCGGAGGGGGTGACGCTGTGCTAGCCGGCCGGCTTGGCGTCCGCCTTGGGCTTGGCGTCGGCTTTCGGCTTCGCGGCCGGCTTTGCCGCCGCCGGCTTGCCGGCAGGCTTTGCGGCGGCCGGCTTGTCCGGCTTCGCAGCTGCGGCATCCGGCTTGGCGTTGGCGTGACGCACCGGCTTGGCCGCCGGCTTGCTGTCCGGCTTGGCCGCGCTCTTGGCGTCGCCCTTCGCATCATCGGCCGTATCGGACTTCTTGCCCGCGACGCGGGTGTGCTTGCCCTTGGTGCGCTTGACCGGCTGCAGCTTCTCGGTGTCGGCCTCGACCGCGGCGATCAGCGCAGCACCGGTCTTGGTCGGCCCCGTATAAACCACGACCGGTTCGGACGCCGCCGCCGGCTGTGCCAGCATGTCGGCCGGCTTGGTCGGCATCGCGGCCTGCAGGCCCGAGGCGAAGAAGCTCACGCCGCTGTCGCCGTTGGTGCTCGCGCCGGCACTGGCGACGGTGTCTTCGCCGTCCTCGTCGCTGGCGGGCCGCTTGTGCTTGGCGCCGCACATCTCCTCGCGCAGGTTCGGCGGGGTGGAATCGATCGGCACCAGATTGTCGACGGTGCCGAGCGAGGGCCGCAGCCACGCCAGCCCGTTATTGGCAAAGCCGCGATCCAAGAGCTGCGCGGCGCGGATCGCGCGCATGCGGCCCGAGGAGGCGCCGAGCACCACGGCGATCAGCCGCTTGCCGTCGCGCGTCGCCGACGCCACGAGGTTGTAGCCGGACGCGCAGATGAAGCCGGTCTTGAAGCCGTCGGCGCCGGGATAGCGGCCGATCAGCTTGTTGAAGTTCTGGGTGATGCGGCGGCCGAAGCGGATCGAGGGGATGTGGACGAAATACTCGTATTCCGGCAGGTCGCGGATGATGGCGCGGGCGAGGATCGCCATGTCGCGCGCCGAGGTGATCTGGCCGTCGGCCGGCAGGCCGTTCGGGTTGACGTAGCTCGTTTGCGTCATGCCGAGCTTCTGCGCGGTCTGGTTCATTTCGCCGGCAAAGCCGTCGATCGAGCCGCCGATCCCCTCGGCCAGCACCACGGCCATGTCGTTGGCCGACTTCACCAGCATCATCTTCAGCGCGTTGTCGACGGTGACCTGGGTGCCGGGCCGGAAGCCCATCTTCGAGGGCGACTGCGACGATGCGGTCGGCGACACCGTGAGCAGCGTGTCGAGCGAGACGCGGCCGTCCTTGACCGCCTTCAGCGTCACATAGGCCGTCATCAGCTTGCTGAGCGAAGCCGGGTACCACGGCATCGTCGCATTGTCGGCCTGGAGCACCTTTCCGGTATCGGCCTCGACCACCAGCAGCGCCTCGGCCTGCGCCATCTGCGGCGTTGCGACGGCGAGCATCGCGACGGCCAGAATCCATTTCAACGACGGGCGCAGCGGGCGAGGAAAATGCACGAGTCCGGTTCCGGTCCTTTGAGACCCACCTTTAAAAAAAGGAGGTCTTGCGATGTGACGTACGGGTTTCAAGCGTGTCCGGCGCCGCATTGCGGCGATGCAAACCCTATACCGGCTTGCCAGCAGAGAACAGAGGCCGGCCAATTATATCGTGGACGAAATCGGCTGAATTTCGGCAGCCGCCTCAATTGGAAAGGGGAGAATTATGGTGCCTCGATGCCGGCGCGCGCCTGTTCCTGGACCATGAACTGGGCCCGCGCGAGTTCGGCAAAACGCCCGCCTTTCGCCACCAGTTCATCGAAAGTTCCGCTTTCGATCATCCGTCCCTGGTCGAACAGCAGGATGCGGGTGGCGTGGCGGATGGTCGAGAGGCGGTGCGCGATCACGAAGGTGGTGCGGCCCTTCATCACTTCATCGAGAGCGGCGTTGACCTTGGCCTCGGTGACGGCGTCGAGCGCGCTGGTCGCCTCGTCGAGGATCAGGATCGGCGGGTCCTTGAGCAGCGCACGCGCAATCGATAGTCGCTGACGTTCGCCGCCGGACAGCATGCGGCCGCGTTCGCCGGCATGGGTGTCGAACTTCTTCTCGCTGCGCTCGATGAAATCCAGCGCCTGCGCGCGCGCCGCGGCGGTGCGCAGTTCCTCGTCGGTTGCGTCGGGCTTGCCGACGCGCAGATTGTCGGCGAGCGAACGGTTGAACAGCAGCGCCTCCTGAAACACCACGCCGATGTTCCGCCGCAACGCCGTCAGCTTCAGCGCGCGGATGTCCATACCGTCGATCTCGATGATGCCGGATTGCGGATCGAACGCGCGGTGCAGCAGCGCGATCGCGGTGGATTTGCCGGCGCCGGTCGAGCCGACCAGCGCGATGGTCTGGCCGGGCAGCGCGGTGAAGCTGAGATCCTCGATCGCCGGCCGCTTGCCGTCATAGGAGAACGAGACGTCGTCGAACTCGACGAGGCCCGACAGCCGGCCGGGATCGACCGCGCCCGGACGGTCGCGCACCGCCGGCACCGCATCGAGCACGTCGAAGAATTCCTGCAGCCGCGGCGCTTCCATGAACACGTTGTTGATGAAGCTCACCACCTGCTCGAGCTTCTGGATCAGCATGGTGGCGAACGAGACGAACATCACGATCTCGCCGACCGTGGTGAGGCCCTCATTGTGGAGCGCGATGCCGACGGTGAAGATCGCGAGCACCGTGATGGTGGTCGAGGCGCGCGTGATCACGGTGACCAGCGCCCACCACGACAGCACCGGCATCTGCACCGCGAGCAGCTTGTCGGCGACGTAGCGCAGGCCCTGCACCTCGGAATCGATCCGCACGAAGCTCTGCACCAGCGCGACATTGCCGAGCGCGTCGGAGGCGCGCGCCGAGAGGTCGCTGTAATAGGCCTCGACCTCGCTCTGCATGCCGTAGGTCTTGCGCACCACCATCGTGGTCAGCACGGTGAACACGACGCAGAGCACGAACAGCAGGATGGCGAGCCGCCAGTTGATGTAGAGCGCGAGCGGCAGCAGCACGACCAGCGACATGATCGCGGCGAAATGCTCGCGGAAGAAGCCGAGCCAGAGCCGCCACAGCGCATCGGTGCCGTTCAGCATCACCTTCATCAGCCGTCCGGAATGGGTGCCGGAGTGGAAGGTCAGCGGCAGCTGCAGGATGTGCTCGAAATAATCGGTCAGCACCGCCTGGCGCTGGCGGTGCGCCAGCCGGTCGGCCTGCAAGGCGACGATCGCGCTGCAGCCGATCGTGAACAGGCCGAATGCCGCCCAGGCGACCAGCAGCGGCCATGCCGAATTCGTCGCGAACAGCCCGGTGACCGGCCGGCCCGACAGCACGTCGACGATCTTGCCGAACAGCACCGGCTCGGCGAATTGCGCGCCCGCAAGCAGCATGTTGGCGGCGGCGAGAATCCAGCCGAGCCGCGCTTCCTTGCCGAGCAGTTCGAGGACGCGGGTATAGAGGCGGAGCATGGACATGCCGGCGGGACTCTCGAACGGTGGGCGCCGGGCCATTGTAAGCCGGGATTACAACGGAGAACTACCCACTTTCCTTGTCCGGTCCACACGCTCCGACGCCCAGTCCTGAGATGCCGGTGAACAAATGCAGTCCGTCATTGCGAGGAGCGACAGCGACGAAGCAATCCATTTCTCCGCGCGTGGCGAGATGGATTGCTTCGCTTCGCTCGGAATGACGTAGCTAGGTGAGGCCTCAATTCACCAGCCGGCCGTCGATCGGCGGCAGGAATTGGTCGTCGAAGATGTCGGCGGCGTGCGGCCGCTTCTGGAATTTGAAGTCTTCCGCGAGCTGGTCGACCGATCGCTCGAAACGCTCCGGGTCGATGCCGCCGAGACCGTTGCGCTTGACCTCGGCGGTCAGGATGTTGTCGCGGATGATGGCGGATAGCCGCTCGAGCTCCAGATCGCGCGAACCGCCGTCCATCCGGCTCACCACCTCGCTTGCGGCGCGGGCCGGGTCCTTGACCGCGAGATTGGTGCCGCCGACCGCCGCGCGCACGAAGCCCTTCACCGCGTCCGGCTTGGCCGCGACAAGGTGCGGGCTGACGATCACGGCAAAGCCATAGGCCTCGCAGCCGTAGTCGGCGAAGCGCAGCACCGCAAGATCGTCGGCCGGCACGCCGCGATCCCGCAGATTGATCGCCGAGAGATAGGAGAAGCCGGTCACGGCATCGACCTGGCCGGCGGAAAGCATCGGCTCGCGCACCGCGGCGCTGATCGTGTTCTGCTTCACGCTCGATAGCTTGATGCCGTTCTGTTTGGCGACCGCGGGCCACAGCCGGATCGAGAGATCGCCCTCGGCGACGCCGAGGCCCTTGCCCTCCATGTCCGCCAGCGCCTTGATGCCGCGGCTCTTGCGGGCAATGATCGCGTAGGGCGCCTGGTTGAACAGCACGAACACCGCCTTGACGGGGGCTGCGCCAGGCTTGTCGCGAAATCGGATCAGCGAGTTGATGTCGACGAGCGCGAAATCGCTCGAGCCGTCGGCGACGCGCGCGATTGCGTCCGCCGAACTGGTGGCGACGTTGGTGCCGACGTTGAGGCCCTCGGCGCCGAACAGGCCGCCGACCGACGCCATCACGAATGGCGCCGCGGCAGCGTCAAGCGGCCGGTCGAGCGTGAACTGGATGGTGTGCGGCTGCGGCTGATCGCCGGCGTGCAGCGGCGTCAGCGCCGGCCACACGCCGCCCGAGAGGCCGATCATGCCGGCCAGTATCCAGCGGAGAACGATGGTCCGACTTACCTGCATCGTGACATCCGGGAGGCGAGACAAAGTGCCGCGCCGGCTGCGCCCCTTGTTCATGACATCGAATGCGCCAAGGCAACCGTCATTTCAAGCTGCAATTTCAGGCGTGATCTGCATTCATTGTGCCCCGGGCAAGGTGAACGGCCGATGACTGCCTCGATTTCACCTTGGGTTGTTCAGCTTGCATTCGGTTTCGGGAACCTAACCTGGAGGGAGTGGTTAGCTTACCAAGGCCCGACGGGCCGGCTTCCACAAAGGATGACTGCAATGTTTGCGCGAAAAGGTGTTTTTTCGTCTGTTGGCCGCGCAGCCACATTGGCAACGGTTGCCGCGGTGGCGTTGACGGCCGTTGAGCCGACGATGGCGTTCGCGGGCTCTGCTTCGGCGGGCAAGGCGGCCGCTGTGACCACATCGCACGGCACGAGCGGCGCGACCGACATCAGCGCGCGCCGTCGCTATTATGGCGGTGGTGGCGCGGCCGCTGCGGCTGCGTTCGCCGGAATCGTCGGCACGGGTCTTGCGATCGCCGCAGCCCAGAGCCGCCGCGACTATTACGAGTCCTACGGCTACTACGGCGGCCCCGGCTACTACGGTGGTCCGGCCTATTATGGTGGTGGCCCGGTCTATTACGGCGGCGGGCCGTATTATGGTTATCACGGCTATTACGGGCGCCGCTCGGCACTGCCCTATACGCCGTATTGACACCGTCGTCGGTTCTCGGAACTGTCACAAAGCATCGATCCACCGGCTGCGAGGCCGGTGGATTTTTCGTTGTCGGTCCGGCCGTTAACACGCTGGCGACGCGTTTCGATTAGGCTCGCAGGATGAGTGATTCGATCGAGCGGCTTTACCAGGCGGTGATCGCGGCCAGGGATCTTGATCCGGCTACGTCGCGCACGGCACGGCTGTTCCAGCGCGGGCCGGCCAAGATGGCCAAGAAGCTTGCCGAGGAAGCGGTCGAGGTCGTGATCGACGCCATCAGCGGCAAGCCGGATGCCGTCGTCCGCGAGAGTGCGGACCTGCTCTACAATCTCACGGTCCTGTGGGCGTCGGCCGGCGTGAAGCCGGAGGATGTCTGGCGCGAGATGGAGCGGCGCGAACGGCTGCTCGGGATCGCCGAGAAGCTGCCGAAGTCACCGGTCAAGGTCCCCAAGGGCCTGCCCAAGACCGCGCCTGTCCCGGTGGTGCGGCGTCGAATTGTCGCGCTGGAGAACCGGCTGCGCAAACGGCAGCCGTAAATCAACCAAATTCGGCCCATCCCCGGCATGGACAAATCCGCTCCATGATGGTTCATCGCGCCCATGTTGAAACGGATTTATGACTGGTGCGTCGAGGCGGCCGACAAGCCCTACGCACTCTGGATTCTCGCGGCCGTCGCCTTCGCCGAGAGCTCCTTCTTTCCGATCCCTCCCGACATCATGCTGCTGCCGATGTCGCTGGCGCGGCCGAAGCGGGCATGGTGGTTCGCGACGGTCTGCACCATCGCGTCGGTTGCCGGCGGCGTGCTCGGCTATGCGATCGGCGCGCTGCTCTACGACTCGCTCGGGCAGTGGCTGATCCATCTCTACGGCCTGTCCGACAAGGTCGACGCGTTCCGTGCCTCCTATGCGGAATGGGGCGCCGTCATCATCCTGGTGAAGGGGCTGACGCCGATTCCCTACAAGCTCGTGACCATCACCTCGGGCTTTGCCGGCTACAACATCTGGCTGTTCATCCTGTGCTCGATCGTCGCACGCGGCGGCCGCTTCTTCTTCGTCGCGGTGCTGCTCAACCGCTATGGCGATGTCATCCGCGCCGAGCTCGAGAAGCGGCTCGGCCTGTGGGTCGCGCTCGGCGCGATCGTGCTGGTGCTGGGCTTCGTTGCCGCATTCAAGCTGATCTGACCAAAGGTCAAGCTGTTCGCGTCTTTGCCTGAGGACGGCTTCGGACTACGCTTGCTGCGATGGCCGACGGAATCGACGACCGGTGAATCTCGCGCGACTCAATCCCGCCAGGGCGCGCGTTGCAATGGCGGGCCTTGCGCTGTCGATGGCGCTGCCTGCGATCGAGCGCGGATGGGCGCAGACTGCGTCGCACTCGCTCGGCGTGCAGTCGCCGGCGCAGCAGCCCGCTGAGTCTCAGCAGCAGATCGAGTTGCCGCCCGCGCCGGTCGAGCGTGAGAATCCCGGGCTGATCAACGAAATCGGAAAGCTGTTCGAGAAGTCGAAGTCGGCGCTGCCCCAGCTGAAGAGCCCCGGCGAGACCTTCAACGACCTGTCGAACCTGGCGCGCCCCTCGACCATGGTGACCGGGCGCGCCGCCTGCGTGGTGGCCGCGAACGGTGCGCCCGACTGCAAGATTGGCGCCGACCGGCTGTGCCAGAGCAAGGGGTTCAAGGAAGGCAAGGGCATCGATATCGACACGTCGGAGAAATGCTCGCCGCTGGTCTATTTGCCGGGCCACAAGCGCGGCCCGAACGACTGCAAGACGGAAAATTTCGTGACACGGGCGGTCTGCCAATAGATGCCGACGAACCCGCGCCTGGGATGCCAGATGCGCCCGGAAAATGCTCCCTTTAGATGAGGTTTTGTCATCCTTTTGCAGCGCCATAACGCAATCCTTGACACTGGAAAGATTGCCTTGTTGGTATGACGGTCAGCATTCGAGACCACCAAACGATCAACTTGAGGATCCGCCGCCTATGTCCATGCCTGCTCTGTTCAAGGGCCGCCTGTCTCTTCCCGTGATCGGGGCGCCGCTGTTCATCATCTCCGTGCCCGATCTCGTCATCGCCCAGTGCAAGGCCGGCGTGGTCGGCTCGTTTCCGGCGCTGAACGCGCGGCCGCCGGAGCTGCTCGACGAATGGCTGTACCGGATCAAGGAAGAGCTCGCCGCCTATGACAAGGCGCATCCGGAGCGGCCGTCGGCGCCGTTCGCGGTGAACCAGATCGTGCACAAGTCGAACAACCGGCTCGATCACGACATGGCGCTTTGCGAGAAGCACAAGGTGCCGATGATCATCTCCTCGCTCGGCGCGCGCGAGGAACTCAACCAGGCCGTCCACGGCTGGGGCGGCATCGTCTTCCACGACGTGATCAACCAGAAGTTCGCGCACAAGGCGATCGAGAAGGGCGCCGACGGCCTGATCCTGGTCGCGGCCGGCGCCGGCGGTCATGCCGGCACGCTGTCGCCGTTCCCGTTCGTGTCGGAGACGCGGCAGTGGTTCGACGGGCCGATCGCGCTGTCGGGCACCATCGCCAACGGCCGCGCCATCCGCGCCGCGCGCATCATCGGCGCCGACTTCGCCTATATCGGCTCCGCCTTCATCGCGACCAAGGAGGCGAATGCGGTCGAGGGCTACAAGAGCATGATCACCAATTCGTCGGCCGAGGACATCGTCTACTCCAATTTGTTCACCGGCGTGCACGGCAACTATTTGAAGCCGTCGATCGTCGCGGCCGGCATGGATCCGGAAAACCTGCCGACATCAGATCCCACGAAGATGAGCTTCGGCACCGATGCGTCCGGCGAGCGCGCCAAGCCGAAGGCCTGGAAGGAGATCTGGGGCTCCGGCCAGGGCGTCGGCAGCATCTCCAAGGTGGTGCCTGCGGCCGAGCTGATTGGCCGGTTCAAGAAGGAGTACGACGAAGCGGTCGATCCGGCGCTTTGATGGACCCGATCTTCCGTGTTGACGGCGACCGCGTCGTCACCAGTCCCGATGCCGCGGGTCCGTGGGACCCGCGGATGCAGCACGGCTCCGCGCCGGCGGCGCTGGTGGTTTGGGCTGCCGAAGCGCTCCCCACGCCGGTGCCGATGCGGATCGCGCGGGTCACGATCGACCTGATGCGTCCGGTGCCGGTGGCGACGCTGACGGTCTCGAGCGAGATCCTGCGCGACGGCCGCAAGATCCAGCTCTGCGGCGTCAGGCTGCTCGCCGACGGCGTCCTCGTCGTCTCGGCCACCGTGCTGAAGATCAAGCAGCAGGCGGCCGAACTGCCGCCCGACATCGCTGCGCTTCCGGTCGAGCTGCCGGGTCCCGACGAAAGCATGGTCGAGCCGGGTAATCTTGCGAACAGCCCGTTCGTCAAATGCATCTCGATGCGGGCCGCGCGCGGCCGCTTCGGCGTGATGGGACCCGGCGCGATCTGGTTCCGCGTCAACCAGCCGCTGATCGCGGGCGCCGCCGTCTCGCAGGCGATGCGCGCGGTGGTCGCCTCCGACTTCTCCAACGGCACCTCGCCGGCGCTCGACTTCAACCAGTGGACCTTCATCAACGCCGATCTCACCGTGAGCCTGGCGCGCGAGCCGGTCGGCGACTGGATCCTGCTCGATGGCGAATCCTGGATCGGGCCTGACGGCGCCGGACTTGCGATGTCGCGGCTCGCCGACCTGCAGGGCTATTTCGGCCGGGCCGTGCAGAGCTTGGTGATCGAACCGCGCTAGCCAGGGCTATCCCCCTCCGACCTCCCCTTGAAACGGGAGGTCGCTTTGCTCGCCAGGTGGGGATCCGCTCCCTCCGCATACGGCATCGCACACAGCTGACCCCATCCCGGGCATCCCCCTTCAGGTCGGGCGAGGCAGGACTTACACGATTTCGGAATATTAGAAATATATCCCTGATTTGCCCGACGCGTCAAGTTGCCGTGTCGAAGGCCGGCAGCCGCCGGCTGCTTTGCATGGGGTTGTTTTCGATATTTTTGCCGCGCGGTCGCGGCGAGCCATGCCGGCAAGCCACGAGGCGATGGCCGCAGGTCCCTATGCGGCTTGCGGCTGCTCCTTGCGGCAAAAATAAGTTTGCCGCGCCGGGAACGGTTGGCGGCAGCAGCGAGTTTCGCTCCCGTAAGGGGGTCCTATGACGCGTATCGATCCCGCCGCCGGCATCGTGGCTCTGGCCGTCCGGCGGCTTTGTGATGTTCCTGATGATGTCGGCATTCGGCCGCAGGGACAGACGCGATGAAGCCCGGCCCGTCCTCGGAACGCGCGGTCATCCTTGCCGCGAGCGAGCGGGACGCCGTCAAGACTGCCCACCTGATCAAGGAAGCCGGCTACTACGCCAATATCTGCGGCGACCTTGCCGAGCTCGAGCGCCAGGTCGCAAGCGGGGCGGGCCTTGCCATCATTGCCGACGAGGCGATCAGGACCGCCGACCTTGCCGGCCTGACCCGCTGGCTGAATGAGCAGCCGTCATGGTCGGATTTCCCCATCGTGCTGATGAGCGAGGGCGGCGGGTCCGAACGCAGTCCCGAAGCGGCGCGGCTCGGCCGCGCGCTCGGCAATGTCACCTTCATCGAGCGCCCGTTCCATCCGACCACGCTGGTGAGCCTGGTCGGGGCGGCCGTGCGCGGCCGCCGCCGCCAATACCAGACCCGCGCGATTCTCGAGGATCTCACCGAGAGCGAAAGCCTGCTGCAGACGGCGCTCAATGCCGGCCATCTCGGCGCGCTCGAACTGCACGTCCCGGATTTCGAGCTGGAGGCCTCCGCGACCTGCAAGCGCTACTTCGGGCGCGCCGCGAGCCTGCCGTTCACCTATCAGGAGCTGCTCGAGGCGGTTCATCCCGACGATCGCGCCCGCCGGCAGGAGGTCGTCGAGCACACGCTCAAGACCGGCACCGACTACAAGATCGAGTATCGCAACATCTGGCCTGACGGCAGCCAGCACTGGGTCGACGTGCGCGCCCGCGCGGTGCGCGGGCCGGACGGCGGCATCCGCTCGCTGGTCGGGGTCTGCTCCGACATCACCGCGCGCAAGACCGCGGAGATCGAGCGCGAGGCGCTGCTGGCGCAGCTCGCCGCCGAGCGCTCCGCGCTCGCCGAACTCACCGCGACGCTGGAGCAGCGGGTCGAGCAGCGCACCGCCGATTTGATGAAGGAGGTCGCGGCGCGCGAGCGGGCGCAGGAGCAGCTCCGCCATGCGCAGAAGCTGGAGGCGATCGGCCAGCTCACCGGCGGCGTGGCGCACGACTTCAACAATCTCTTGATGGCCGTGATGGGCAATCTCGATCTGCTGCGCAAGCGGATGCCGGAGGACCCGCGGCTGCAACGGCTGGTCGACGGCGCGTTGCAGGGCGCCGAGCGCGGCGCCTCGCTGACGCAGCGGCTGTTGGCGTTCGCGCGGCAGCAGGACCTGCGCGCGGTGCCGGTCGATCTCGGCGCGCTGGTGCGTGACATGAGTGAATTGCTCGAGCGCTCGCTCGGGCCGCGCATCGTGCTGCGGCTCGATATCCCCGAGGGGTTGCCGCCGGCCTGCGTCGATGCCAACCAGCTCGAGCTCGCGGTTCTCAATCTTGCGATCAATGCGCGCGATGCGATGCCGGATGGCGGCGTGATCGAGATCGGCCTCGCGGCCTGGCAGGCCAAGAACGAGCCGACCAGGAACGAGCAGACGAAGAGCGATCCGGCGCTGCATCCGGGCAACTACCTGAAACTGTCGGTGGTCGACAGCGGCACCGGCATGTCGCCGGACGTGCTGAAGCGCGCGATCGAGCCGTTCTTCTCGTCGAAGCCGGTCGGCAAGGGCACCGGGCTCGGCCTGTCGATGGTGCACGGGCTCGCGGTGCAGCTCGGCGGCGCGCTGCAGCTGTCGAGCGCGGTCGGCAAGGGCACCACGGCGGTGCTGGTGCTGCCGGTCGCGACCGCCGCGCCGGAAGCCGCAAGTCCCGTGCCCGTGGCGCAGCCGGTCAAGCGCTCGGCGGTGATCCTGCTGGTCGACGACGATCCGCTGATCGCGATGTCGACCATGGAGATGCTGGAAGACCTCGGTCATCGCGTGATCGGCGCCAATTCCGGACCGCACGCGCTCGATATTCTCAGGAGCGATCAGGAGATCGACCTGATGATGACCGATCATGTGATGCCCGGCATGACCGGCATCGAGCTCGCCGCGGCCTCCCGCGAGGTGCGGCCGCAGCTCGTCGTCCTGCTCGCCACCGGCTATGCCGAACTGCCCGACGGCACCCACGTCGACCTGCCGCGGCTTGCCAAGCCCTATCACCAGGATCAGCTCCGCGAGCGGCTCGATCAGCTATTGGGGCAGGGCGTGAAGCAGCACGCGGCCGCGGCCGGCGCCAGCGCCGATACTCTCACGGCGCAGTCCACTCTCTCACCGTCACCCTGAGGAGCCGCGAAGCGGCGTCTCGAAGGGGCGACGGCCCGGCTGTTGCCGCGATGGCCGGGACGCGTTGAATTATCGGGCCGTGCATCCATCGCACGGCATACGCGGAAGCATGGATTGCTTCGTCGCTATCGCTCCTCGCAATGACGAGTGAATAAACTTGCAGTCTTCGACGAGACGGGATCGACAACCGCCTCACCCCACCATGCGGTCGCGGCCGGTCCAGAAGCGGGCCTTCAGGACCTTCTTGTCGACCTTGCCGACGCCGGTCATCGGCAGCTCCTTAACGAACTGGATCTGCTTGGGTGCGTGCGCCGAGCCCTTCTTCGCCTTCACCAGGCCGATCAGCTCGTCGGCATTGGGTGTGGCTCCCTCGCGCGCCACGACGACGGCGGTGACGGCCTCGCCCCATTTGTCGTCGGGCACGCCGACCACGGCGACCATCGCCACATCGGCGTGCTGCGACAGCACATCCTCGACCTCGCGCGGGAAGATGTTGAAGCCGCCGGACACGATCATGTCCTTCTTGCGGTCGAGGATGAACATGTAGCCGCGCTCGTCCTTGCGCGCGATGTCGCCGGTGTGCAGCCAGCCGCTCTTCAGCGTCTCCGCGGTGATGTCGGGCCGCTTCCAGTATTCGGCCATCACATGCGTGGCCCGCACGCAGATCTCGCCGGCTTCGCCGGTTGCGACCTCCTGGTCGTCCTGATCGAGGATCTTGACCTGGCAGGCGGCGATCGGGAAGCCGCAGGACAGGAACAGCTCCGGCGTCTTCGGGTCATGGTCCGCCTTGCGCAGCACCGAGACCGGATAGCATTCGGTCTGGCCGTAGAGCTGCGAGAACACCGGGCCGATCCGCTCGATGCCTTCGACCAGCCGGCTCGGCGACATCGCGGATGCGCCGTAGAGCAACAGCTCGAGCGAGGCGAGGTCGGTCTTGGGCAGCGCGGGATGGTCCAGCATGACGTAGATCATGGTCGGCACGAACAGCGTGAAGTTGATCTTCTCGCGCTCGATGGTCTTGAACACCGCCTCCGGATCGAACCCTTTCAGCATGTGCACGGTGCCGCCGCGCATCAGCGTCGGCAGCACCTTCGTCCCCGCGACATGGCTGATGGGGGCCACGGTGAGATAGCGCGGCGTCCCCGGAATCTCGAAGTCGGCGAGGATCGCGGCGGCGAAGCCGCCATATTCGCGGTGATAGCGCAGCGCGCCCTTGGATTTGCCGGTGGTGCCGCCGGTGTAGTTCAGGGTCGAGATGTCGTCCTCGCGCGCGAAGTTCTTCGCGGTCGCGCTGCCGGCATCCTCGACCACCTGCAGCAGGTCGGCGCCGTAATCCGCAGGTCCCAGCGTGAAGATGGTCTTCAGGCCGGCTGCCTTCGCCGCGAGCTCGCCGCCGCGGTCGCGAAAGGTGATGCCGTCGACGATCAGCATCTGCGCTTCGGAGTCCTCGATCTGGAACAGCTGGTCATCGAGCGAGCCGAGCGGATGCAGCCAGGTGATGGCGAGCCGCGACAATTGCGCGGCGACACCGGCGCACCAGCTGTCGGCGCGGTTGGCGGTGAGGAAGGCGACGCGGGTGCCCGGCGCAAAGCCGAGCCGCATGATCACGCTCTGCATCCGCCCGATCAAATCGGTCGCGCCCTGATAGCTGAGCGAGCCGCCCGGCCATGCGAAGGCGGTGCGCGACGGATAACGCGCCAGCGCCCGCAAGGTCTGCTCGCACGTTGCCGGAAATGCATAGAGCGGATTGCTCATGTGGTGGTCTCCTCCCGCTTTGTGTTTGGCTTCTTGCGTGCCAATGTTGGCCGCAACGCTAACACAATGATGATGGGAAGAAACAACTTGTCCGCAGATCTTCTCGCGCGATTTCGCGATCGTCTCCGGTTGCCGCTGATCGCAGCACCGATGTTTCTGGTGTCGGGCGTCGAGCTGGTGGTAGCTGCCTGCCGCAACGGCGTGATCGGCTCGTTTCCGACGGTGAATTGCCGTGAGACGGAACAGCTCGATGCATGGCTCGGCGACATTGAGCACCGCTTGCGCGCGCATCAAGATGCGACCGGCAGGGCGGCGGCGCCGATCTGTCCGAACCTGATCGTGCACCGCTCCAACGCGCGGCTGCAGCAGGATCTTGCCGTGCTGCTGCGGCACAAGCCCGAGCTCGTGATCACCTCGGTCGGCTCGCCCGCGCCGGTGCTTGGCCCATTGCACGATGCCGGCGCGCTGGTGTTCGCCGACGTCGCCTCGATCCGCCATGCGGAACGCGCGGTCGCGGCCGGCACCGACGGGCTCGTGCTGCTCACCGCGGGCGCCGGCGGGCAGACCGGCTGGCTCAATCCGTTCGTGTTCGTCCGCGCGGTGCGCGCATTCTTCGATGGCCCGATCGTGCTGGCCGGCGGCATCAGCGATGGCCACGCGCTGCGCGCTGCGGAAGCGCTCGGCTGCGATCTCGCCTATATGGGCACCAAGTTCATCGCGACGCGCGAGAGCATGGCGGATGCGAGGTACAAGCAGATGCTGGTCGAGGCGACCGCCGACGATATCCTGCTCACCACCGCCTTCACGGGCCTGCAGACCAACATGCTGCGGCCCTCGATCGAGGCCGCCGGTCTCGATCCCGACGACCTGCCGGCACGCGGCGCGATCGACATCGGCAAGGACATCGACATCGGCGCCCGTGAAAGCCGGCCCAAACGCTGGCGCGACATCTGGAGCGGCGGTCATTCCACCTCGGGGGTGACCGGAGTGCTCGCGGTCGACGAGCTCGTGGCGCAGACTGTCGCGGAGTACGAGGCCGCGTGCGCGCGGGTGCGGCTCGCCTGATCCGGTCAAGTCCCGCCTGTCCGCTTAACGCGGCATTAACCATGCCAGTCCCAACTATGCGTCACGGGATGGTCCGCCGCCACGGCGGACCGCCCGGCAGTTGTGGGAATGCGACATGGCTTTTGAGGCGCTCTCCAAGACCCCGGCCTCGCTCAATGAGCTCCGGACCAGGGTGTTTTATGCCCTGCAGCGGCATCCGCTGTGCCGTCAGGTCGAATTCGACATCGTCAGCACGCCGCGCACCCGCCGGACCAACTGGACGGTCAGCATGCACGCGGTCCAGCCCGGCGCGCTGTGGACGGCGCATGAGATCGTGGCCGACATCCAGGAAGCCTATGAGCTTGACGCCGCGGCCTGATTTTTCGGGCCGTTTCGGGACAATTTCACCTATTTGGCGCGGTCATGGCACGCTAACGCCGCATTTGCCGCGCAGTTTGCGGTGACACCGGCCGGCAATGGAGTAATTTTTGACCAGAGCCATCACCCTCGCCGCCCTGACATGCTTCCTGCTCGCCGGCGCCGCGATCACTGCCATTTTGGGCCGCGACAGCCTGCCGGCAGCGCAGGCCGACGTCGGCCCGGTCGCCAATCGTGCCAGCAAGCAGGACAAGCTCGCGGTCACGACGCTTGCTGCTGCCTCATTTGAAGCGCCGCAGCCGGCGGAGCCTCCCGCCAGCCCGTCGCCGCTCCTGCTGCGGGCGCAAGCCGCGATCCCGGGCGCGACCGATACCGTGCGCCAGGCCTATGCGTCCGCCGAGCCTGCCGATATCGGCCTGCCGAAGCTCAACGATCCCGTCGATGCGGCCCAGCCGAAGATCGCCGAGCCTGCAGCGCCCGCGCCGGTCGCTCCCGCGGCGCCGCCGAAGCCCAAGGCTGCCGCCAAGCCGGCGCCGCAGAAGACCTACGCCCTGCTCAGCGATGCGCAGATCGCCGGCATCAAGGACCGGCTCAAGCTGTCGTCGTCGCAGGAATACTACTGGCCGGCAGTCGAGACCGCGCTGCGCGCGGTCGCGCGCAAGATCCACGCCAAGCGCCAGGGCGATCCGGCCGCCGGCACCATGCCGATCGATCCGGATTCCGAGGAAGTGCAGCAACTGAAGTCGGCGGCGATGCCGCTGCTGTTCCAGCTCCGTGAGGACCAGAAGAACGAGGTCCGTTCGCTGGCGCGCCTGATTGGCCTCGAGCGCGTCGCGTCCATGATCTGAGCGCAGGAGGCGGCCGGGCCGAACCTGCGGTCTATGGCCCCTGGTGAACTTCCAGCGGCCGCAGCTTCTCCACCTTGCCCTGGGTTTCGACGAGCAGTTGCTTCATGAAGTCCTTGTTGCGCTTCAGCCAGGGCTCCAGCGTCTGCCGTACATCGCCCGGCGACTTCTTCTCGATCGCCTGCGCGAGCCGGGTCTGAAACGTCCCCCAATCCTTGAACATCTCCTTCAGAAGCGCATCGTCGGAGATGTTGATCGTCGACTTGATGTCGCCCACGGTTTCGAGCTCACGCATGTTGCCTTGTCGCAGGATCGAATCGAGGTTTTCCAGGCATTCGTGGTAGCGCTGCAGCAGGTCGTCCCATCGCTTGGCGCTGAAGTCATCGTCGAGGTCCTCGACCGCGTTGTACAGCGGCTCGAGGAACGACCATCGGAAGCGCCGCGCCAGTCGCAGCAGGATCGACAGGAATACGATGTCCTTCGGCATGTTCTGCGCGACCATCAGCCTTGGATCCTCGCTGAACGGCGGCATCGGAACGAAGATGATGACGACCGAGAACGGCGTGTTGTCGAGATATTCGAGCCGAGCGATCACTGGTTGATACAGCTTCAGATCGCGGAAGATCGGACTGAGGACCTGCTCGCGGCTTCGCCGGCTGGCAATATCCACGTCGGAGAACGAGTTCGCGACATAGCTCGTCAGCTCGTCGAGCCAGGCGCCGCTGTCGTAGCGGTTCTGGGCGCGGAGCAGGTCCTCCCAGTCGAGGCCAGCCGCATCGGGACCGGACAGCAGCGTGGTGGTGGCGGGATCCGCCTCCAGCCGGGCATCCGTCAGGAATCCGCGCGCACGCTCCGCCGGCGGCAATGCCTTCAGCGCATCGGCCTTCTGCCGGAACGACAGCTCGTCGCTGAACACGACGCGAAGCCGAAGGCGGAACAGCTCTTCCGGGCGGGTGATCTGCATGAATTGCGCGTGCAGATCCTTCACCGCCTCGTTGAAGTCGCGGGCATGATTGGCGTTCAGCTTCGGCCGCAGCGGCACGGGACCGAAGGTCGGCCGGACGAACAGATCCTCGAGAAACCGCCGCACCTCGTCGTCGCCGATCCCGTAGAACTCGTTCTCCGCCAGCATTGGAAACGACGGCGAACTATCGACCGAGAACCACAGCACCTTCGACGTGAGCTTCAGCGCGCGCTTGTAGCCGTCGAACTGGGAAATCTCGGACGCGCACCACGTCCAATTATGCTCGGCGTTGGTGTGGATGAAGATCAGGCAGTCGGCCCTCGCCGTGTTGTCGATCATCCATTGGCGCCATTCGGCGCCGCCGGGAATTTCCTCGCACACGTAGCATTCCACCGAACGTTGTCCGTCCAGGCTGCTGAGATATTCGAGCCGAGCCTTCAAGAGACGCGCGAGAAATCTGTCTTCGGCGCGATGGCTGATAAAGACCGAGAAATCGTTTGGCATGGCAAAATCCGATCTGCATGAATCTTATGCGACGGCTGGCCGCTATTCATCGGCCGAATGCCGCGGCTGCACTCGCCGCGGACCCATGATAACCCGTCTCTGAAATTTGCGATCGCCGGCCGAGAAAAAGAAAAACCGCCTGCCAGTGAAGTACCTCACTATACCCTAGGGTGTATCATGTGCAGAATGCGCAGGGAGCCGGCGCGCGATGCTCGTCCTGCTCCGGAATGCACTGACTAAAATTTTTCGAAACATCAGCCGATGTGTCGACGTGAACGCATCGCTTCGTTTCATGCCCCGGCGCCGTGCGCGCGAGGGCGCCACCAATTGAGCCTTCGGCCGTGATCGGTCGGCCGTATCGAGATCAGCAACAGTCATAGTCGGAGGGTCAGCCATGCCGAAGACGAAGCAGCAGCATCTCGATCGTGACGCCGGGCCGAAGCGGATATTGGCGCTCGATGGTGGCGGCATTCGCGGCATTCTGACCCTTGAATATGTCAGCGCCATCGAGGCGATGCTGCGCAAGCGGTTCGGCAAAGATGACCTGCTGCTCTGCGACTATTTCGATCTGATCGGAGGCACCTCCACCGGATCGATCATCGCGGCCGGGCTTGCCTGCGGGATGACCGTGGACGCCTTGAAGAAGCTCTATCGCGGGATCGGCACGGACATCTTTCAGGAGTCGTTCTGGCGGCGGGGACTACTGGCGCCGAAATTCAATTCCGATGCCTTGCAGCACGCGCTCGATGCGCAGCTCGGCGCCGACACGGCGCTCGGCGGCGATTACGTCCGCACCGGCCTGATGATCATGACCAAGAGGCTCGATACCGGCAGTCCCTGGCCGCTGCACAATCATCCGGACGCGCCCTACGCCAGGCAGGACGGCGCGTTGCGGCTGACGCAAGTGGTTCGCGCCAGCACCGCGGCCCCAACCTATTTCAAGCCCGAGGAGATCAAGATCTCCGCGCGCGATGGTCACACGGTGAGCGGCGCCTTCGTCGACGGCGGTGTCAGCCCGTTCAACGATCCGGCGCTGCAACTGCTGATGCTCGCGTCACTTCATGGTCATGGTTTCCGGTGGCATGGCGGCAAGGACAAACTCCTGCTGATCTCGGCAGGGACCGGCGTGTTCAAGTCGACATTCTCGACCGACCAGATCGTCCACATGCCGGCGGCGGAGCAGGGTGTGCGGTCGTTGCAGTCGCTTATGGACGATTGCGGACGGCTCAATCACGGCATGCTGCAATGGCTGACCAACTGCCTGACGCCATGGTCGATCGATCGCGCGGTGGAAGACATGGCGGCGGACAGCCAGGGCGGACCGCAACTTGCGACCTATGCGCGCTACAACGTGCTGCTGGAGACGGGCTGGTTGAAGACGACGGTGGCCATCGACCGGACGCCGGAGGCGCTTGCAAAGATCGCCGCGATGGACGACCCGTCCAACATGGACGAGCTCGCCGAGATCGGAGCGCTCGCCGCGAAGGTGCAGATCAAGCCGGAACATTTCCCGCCGGCCTTCGATATCAAGTGATGTCGCGCAGCGCGGTGTCCTGAGATTCGGTTCCGGCTTCGACAGGAGATTCGCCTTCAGCTAAGTTTGTCATCGAGACACAATGATCCAACCATCAGTCGGGTGTCACGATGACCACGGACCAACGCGCCGGATCACCTAACATAGTGGTTCTCTTCAGCGGTCACATGATCGATGCGCCAGATCGAAAAACGCCTCGCTTTCCGCCGGACAAGGAGCCGGCCGCGGCCGCTGCGATCGCCGATGCGCTTGCGAAGATCGGTGTCGCCAAGGGCGACCTCGCGATATGCGGCGGCGCTTGCGGCGGCGACCTGCTGTTTGCGGAGGCTGCTCTCGCGCAGGGCATGGGGCTTGAGATCTACATTCCGTTCGACGAGCCGACCTTCCTTGCCGGCTCGGTCGATTTCGCCGGCGGCAATTGGCGCGCGCGCTATCTCGCGGCGAAATCGCGCGCGGCACTCCATGTCATGCCGGTCGAGCTCGGCCCGCTGCCGGCCGGCGAAAACGCCTATGAGCGCGACAATCAATGGATGCTGGAGCGGGCCGCCCGGTTTGGCGACAAGAAGCTCGCCTTTATCTGCCTGTGGAACGGCGAAGGCGGCGACGGGCCCGGCGGCGCCAAGCACCTGATGGATGAAGCGGAGCGCAAGACGACGTGGGTTTACTGGCTGGATACGCGAAAATTATGGGACTGAAGGGATTGCGATATGCCGTCGTGTTTCATGATCATGCCTTACGGCCGCAAGCCGACCCAGGCGGATGCCAAGCTTGGTCCGGCCGAAATCGATTTTAACGCGCTGTGGGATCGCGGCTACGTTCCGGTGATCAAGGAGCTGGGCTATGAGCCGGTTCGCGCCGACCAGGACACCGGTGCGCTGATCGTCGGCCAGATGCTGGAGCGGCTCTATTTCGCCGACCTCGTGCTGGCGGACATGACGATCCCGAACGGCAACGTCTATTACGAGGTCGGTATTCGCCATGCGGCGCAGAAGACCGGTTGTGTTCTGCTTGCCGCCGACTGGTCGAAGCAGTTGTTCGACGTCGTGCAGATGCGCACCGTGCGCTACCCGCTCCCCGAGGGCAACATCTCCGACGACACCGCAGCGGGTCTGCGGCCCAGGATCAAGGAGGGCATCGTGTCGCTGCGAGACGGGCTCTCGCCGATGCCCCAGTCGATCCCCGGCTATCCCGAAGATGTCGATCCGACGAAGGCGACGACGACCAAGGAGCAGCTCGCCGAACTCGCGGCGTTCCAGACCAAGGTGCGCGAGGTGCGTGCCGCACCGCACACCGAACGCATGCAGCGCGCGCAGGCGCTGATCGCAAGCGAGGGCACGCCGCCCGCGACCTATCCGATTGCGCTCGCATTGCTGCTGCTGCTGCGCGACAGCGTGGACAAGACCACGGACTGGAACAATGTGCTCGACTTTGCGGCGGGCCTTCCGAACAAGTTCAAGGACGTCCCTGAAATCCAGGAGATCCGTGAATTCGCCGCCGCCTATGCCGGCAACAATCTCCAGGCCATTGCGGCGCTTGAGACGCTGATCAGGACGGCGGGGCCGACACCCGAACGCCTCGGTCTGATGGGCGGTCGCTACAAGCGCCTGGCGAGAGCAGCCACATTGGCCGTAGACAAGCGGCAAGCCCAGGCGAAGGCGATCGAATATTATGAGCAGGGTATGCAGATCGACCTCAATGCCTATTATTGCTCGAGCAATTTGCCGCGTCTTTATCGCGCGCGTGCCCGGGCCGGTGACGAGGAGCGCGCGCAGACCGCGTTGCGGCTGACGATCGCCGCTTGCGAACGTGCCAGACGGCTTCAGGTCGGCGACGAATGGACGCGTCAGACGTTGCTCGCCGCGGCTTTCGACCTCGGCGATCCCGACAAGGCCGACGAGCTGGCCGACGCGGTGATCGATGAAGGCCCCGCAGCATGGAAGATCGACAGCGTGCTCGGCGACCTCGAGGCCAGCGTCACGCAGGTGACCGACGCCGCAAAGCGCGCGCGATTGTCCGCCGTCATCGACAAGATCAAGGCGGCCTGATCGCGCGCTTCTTGCATGTCGGCCTCAGCGCAGGCGCATCGACAGTTCGACGTCCTCGCCGAATGGCACCGACATGTAGCCGTTGGCCGGTGAGCGCACCCGCGCCAGATAGTCGGGGCTGTAATCGGCGTTGTCGGCGACGACAAAGGCACCCGGCTTCAGGCGGCTCTCCACGAGATCGAGGATATCGGGATAGAGCGCCTTGGCGCCGTCGAGCAGCACGAGGTCGATTGTATCGGGCAGACCCGTGCGCAGCGTCTCGAGCGCATCGCCCTCGCGGATCTCGACCAGGTCGTCGAGCCCGCCGGCGACCAGATTGTCCCGGGCCCGCGCCACCTTGGACTGCTCGAATTCGCTGGTGATTAGGCGGCCGCCGCCATTGTCGCGCAACGCGGCGGCAAGATGCAGCGTCGAGATGCCGAACGATGTCCCGAACTCGACGATGTTCCGCGCCCGCGTGCCGCGCGCCAGCATGTAGAGCAGCGCGCCGGTCTCGCGCGAGACCGCGAGCGGCGCATTCTTGAATCGCCCGTAGAGCGCACGGTAGTCGGTCCTGCTCTGCATCAGCCGCATCCGTTCCTCGTCGGAAAGGTCGGCCACCGCGAGCCGGGTGTCCTCCACCGCGGCGGAAGCCTGCGCGAACAGGCGGTCGAGCAGGCCTGCGAGCCGGGGTGAGGTGAGGGTCGTCATGTGAATCTCCGGTCAAAAAACGGCGCGTCCTTGCGTCTCGGCAGAAATACGAATAATTAGTCGCATTCGCTAATCGCATTTCCCAAGGTGTCCATAAGACGTCCATGACCGAACGGCGAACCTCTTCAATTTCCTCGCGAAAACAGCCGCAACAGGCCCGCTCGACGGAGCTCGTCGCGGCGATTCTCGATGCTGCTGTTCAGGTTTTGACCAAAGAGGGCGCGCAGCGCTTCACCACGGCGCGCGTAGCCGAGAGGGCCGGCGTCAGCGTCGGCTCGCTGTATCAGTATTTTCCGAACAAGGCCTCGATCCTGTTCCGGCTGCAGAGCGACGAGTGGCGGCAGAACATCAGCCTGCTGCGCGACATCCTCGAGGACGCCGCGCGGCCGCCATTGCACCGGCTGCGCACGCTGGTGCACGCCTTCATCCGTTCCGAATGCGAGGAGGCCGCGGTGCGCGTTGCACTCAACGACGCCGCGCCGCTCTATCGCGATGCGCCCGAGGCACGCGAAGTGCGGGCATCGGGCGAGCGCATTGTCGAGACCTTCATGCGCGAGGCGTTACCGAAGGCGTCTGATGCGGTGCGCGCGATGGCGGGCGATCTGATCACGACGACGCTCAGCACGGTGGGCAAGGATTTTTCGGAGAGCCCGCGAAGTCAGGCCGAGATCGAGAGCTATGCCGATGCCATGGCCGATATGTTCTGCGCGTATCTGAAGAGTCTCGGAAAGCGCTGACGGTTCAGAGATAGTGCCTGGCGACCAACAGGAACCCGAGCACGCCGCCGGTCACGGCGAAAACAGTCACGCCATTGCGGAAACTGACGTAAGCGGCCGACCAATAGGGCGCAGTCGTGGAGACAGAGGCGGCTTTTTTCGGTTTCTGAGGCAAGCTGGTGCATTCCTGAAAAAGCGCCGCCACCTGGTCAACTCAGGTGACGGCGCCTGTCTGAGGGCTTCAGGGCGAAACCCCGCTTGAGCGTAAGCCGCGATGATGAACGGTTCGTATACCGCTCGGCGTCGCACGCTCGGATGTCAGCGCTGAAGCGAAGTTCCCCTAGAACTGAGCGTAGGCGTTGCGGAACGCGATGGCGCCGGCAAGCGAACGCGGCCGCGTGCGCACGGCGTGTCCATCGTTGCCGCTCTGCACGATCCACTGGCCATTCTCGTGCCCCACGATCTTGCCGACGTGATGACGCCAGACGACGATCGCGCCGACCGAAGGACTGCCGGCATTGCTGCCGTATCGTGCCCAGGATCGCGCCAGATTGTATTGCGGGCCCGGATCGCTGCCGACCTGCGTGCGCATGAACCATCCGCACCACGCAGCAGGGCGACCGGAATGTGCATAATGCCGATGATGGTGATGACGGCCGCGCGCTTCAGCAGCAGACGAGGCGAAGGCCAAAAGCACGGCGACAGCCGCGAGAGTTTTACGCATTACAAAGTCCTCTTGTTGTTGGCAGACCATCCTGGTTGTGGTGGGGGAGGCGCAGCGATGATCTGCAATTTGGTTGCGAAGCGACCGCATCGGCCGGACGACGCAAAACAGAGGCGGGACATGGCCCGCCCGGGCCTTTAAGAAACGGGCTATGGCCAAAATATGACGGCATTTTCCGTCAGGCGGTCGAGATCTTGCCGAAGATGTCAGATGGGGCCATGCGACGGCTGCGATGTTCTGCGCCCGTCTCAACAGTCTCGCGCAGCGCTGAGGCCGTCGGTGCAATGTGCACTGCGCGCAACAACACGCGGTCGCATTGTCTCAAATCCCGTGCCGCTTTGGCTTCGCCGGACGCGCTTCGCGCTCGCAGCCAAAGCGCGGCGGCGCCACGCGACACAAAGCGCAGTTGTTGATCAGGCTCCGTGATCGGTTGGAGTCGATCGCATTTCGCCTTACTTTGACGAGTTGATGCGAGACGGGAGCGGGTGTTGGCCATCGCTCGTTTCAGATGACGTAAGGCGCCGCGCGCAAGGCGTTCTATTCTCGCGCTGAACGTTCAGTAAAACGCGATACTAAACATCGAGCTGAGCCTGTCCTGGTGTTTTCCATCATCCGGCGTTGCTGCGGTGCGAGCAAACGGCTCAAGCAGGCCTGCTCAATCGGCCCTTCGCGGCTCCCAAGAAATCCGCTTGACGGGTTCCTTAATTTAGTAATACGTTTAGTATTACAAGAACGATAAACATCACGCATCGAGCCGATGTGTGGGAGGAGCCCAGCCATCCGGATCCCGATTTCCGGAAGCGTTCCGTCTCGCTCTCCATCATCGCTCATCAACTCGGTTTCGGAGTGTCGGCGTCAATCCGGCAGGATGCGCCGAGCGGGTCAGGTGCTTCAACGATAGGGAGGAAATGGATTATGCGAACATTGAGATGGTTGCGTAGTACGGCGGCGTCCGCGGTCGTTGCGGCCGCTTCGCTCGGGGCTTTCGGCGGCGGAGAGGCTGCCGCCCAAGGCAAGCAGCTCACGCTGTGCTGGGCGGCATGGGATCCGGCCAACGCGCTGGTCGAGCTCGGCAAGGACTTCACCAAGCAATCCGGCATCGAGATGAAATACGAGTTCGTTCCCTGGACGAGCTACGCCGATCGCTTCCTCAACGAGCTCAATTCCCACGGCAAGCTCTGCGACCTGATCATCGGCGACAGCCAGTGGATCGGCGGCGCCGCCGAGAACAAGTGGTACGTCAAGCTCAACGACTTCTTCGACAAGGAGAAGATCTCGATGGACGACTTCGTCCCGGCGACCGTGGTCGGCTACTCGCAATGGCCGAAGAACACGCCGAACTACTGGGCGCTGCCGGCGATGGCCGATGCGGTGGGCTGGACCTATCGCAAGGACTGGTTCTCGCGGCCCGAGATTCAATCCGCGTTCAAGGCCAAGTACGGCCGCGACCTGGCGCCGCCGAAGACCTATGACGAGCTGAAGCAGGTCGCCGAGTTCTTCCAGGGCCGCGAGATCGACGGCAAGAAGGTCTATGGCGCCTACATCTTCACCGAGCGCGGCTCGGAAGGCATCACGATGGGCGTGACCAACGTGCTCTACAATTACGGCTTCGCCTACGACAATCCGAAGAAGCCGTATCAGATGCAGGCCATCGTCAATTCGGCCGACGCGGCCAAGGGGCTCGAGTTCTACAAGGAGCTCTACAAGTGCTGCACCGCGCCGGGCATGACCAACGCCTACATGCAGGAAGGGCTTGATGCCTTCAAGTCCGGCCAGGTCGCGATGCAGATGAACTGGTTCGCGTTCTTCCCCGGCCTCTACAAGGATCCGAATGTCGGTGGCGACAAGATCGGCTTCTTCGTCAATCCGGCCGGCCCGAATGGGCATTTCACCCAGCTCGGCGGCCAGGGCATCTCGGTGGTAGCAACCTCCGATCACAAGGACGACGCGCTCGCCTACATCAAGTGGTTCGCGCAGCCTGCCGTGCAGCAGAAATGGTGGCAGATCGGCGGCTACTCGGCGTTGAAGGCGGTGGTCGACGCGCCCGACTTCCCGAAGAGCGCGGCGTTCGCGCCGCAATTCCTGGAGTCGATGGGGATCGTCAAGGACTTCTGGGCCGAGCCGTCCTACGCGCAGCTGCTGCTCGACATGCAGAAGCGGGTGCATGACTACGTCGTCGCCGACAAGGGTACGTCGCAGCAGGCACTCGATCTCCTGGTCAAGGACTGGACCAAGGTCTTCAAGGAGCAGGGCAAGGAAGTCGCCTCGCAATAGAAGCGCCTGCACTCCACCTGAACTGGCTTCCCCGAGGGTCGCCCCGGGGAAGCCGAACAGCCAAGCCGATGGACACGATGACGACGATCTCGCAACCCGATCATGCTACGATGCCAGGCGTGAGCACGCCTGCCAAATCCCGCGATGCCCGGCGCGTCCGCGGCCTGTCGGACCGGACCATCGCCTGGCTGTTCGTCGCGCCGACGATCGCGCTGCTGCTTGCGATCAACATCTTTCCGTTGATCTGGATGATCCGGCTGTCGTTCACCAGCCTCAACCTCAGCATGTCCTATCTGCCGCTGCGGTTCGTTGGGCTCGACAATTTCAGGGACATCCTCAATGACGAGGACGTCTGGTTCCGCCTGCAGACCACGGCGCAGTTCGTGATCTCGTCGGTGGCGTTGCAGGTGGTCGTTGGCTTCGGCCTCGCGCTGTTGATCAATCGTCAGTTTCGCGGCCACAGTTTCTGGACCACGATCATCCTGCTGCCGATGATGCTGTCGCCGGCGGTGGTCGGCAATTTCTGGACGCTGTTGCTGCAGCCGCAGATCGGGCCGTTCAACTATTTGATCAGCCTGTTCACCGGCGTGCCGCCGAGCTCGTTCAGCATGACCGGCCAGGTGTCGCTCGCGCCGTGGACCATCGTGCTGGTCGATACCTGGATGTGGGCGCCCTACGTCATGCTGATCTGCCTCGCCGGGCTGCGCTCGATCCCCGATTACATCTATGAGGCGGCGGAAGTCGATCGCGCCTCGGCATGGCGGCAGTTCTGGTCGATCACGCTGCCGATGACGGTGCCGTTCCTGATGCTCGCGGTGCTGTTTCGCGCGATCGAGAACTTCAAGATGTTCGACATGGTCAATCTGTTGACCTCGGGCGGGCCGGGCTCGACCACCGAGCTGGTCTCGATCTCGCTGAAGCGCGCGGCGTTCGAGAAGTGGCGCACCGGCTATTCCTCGGCGCTCGCCATCATCCTGTTCGTCACCGTGTTCGGTGCCGCCAACATCTACGTCAAGACGCTCAACAAGGTGAAGCAACGATGACCGCTGCCGCCACCAGATCCACCGCGCATTCGATCGTCGAAGCCTCGCCGCGCACCAAGGCGTTCGCCGGCGGCCTCGTTATCCTCTATGCCGTGATCACGATCCTGCCGTTGCTGTGGATCGTCGCCACCGCGTTCAAGTCGCAGAGCGATGCCATCGCCTATCCACCCAAGGTGATCTTCGAGCCGACCCTCGAAGGCTATGTCAACCTGTTCACCGTGCGCACCCGCCAGACGCCGGACTTCATCGCCAAGCTGCCGCCGCCGGAGACCTGGTACGACCAGCTGGTGCGCAAGCGGGATATGGTGATCGCAGGTCCCTCGAAGGTCGTGCCGCGCTTCGTCAACTCGCTGATCATCGGCTTCGGCTCGACCTTCCTTGCGGTCTTTCTCGGCACGCTCGCGGCCTACGCATTCTCGCGCTTCCGCATTCCGCTGGCCGACGATCTGCTGTTCTTCATCCTGTCGACGCGCATGATGCCGCCGGTCGCGGTGGCAATCCCGATCTATCTGATGTACCGGCAGCTCAACCTGACCGACACGCGGCTCGGCATGATCTTGCTCTATACCGCGGTGAACGTCTCGCTCGCGGTCTGGCTGCTCAAGGGCTTCATCGACGAGATCCCGCGCGAGTATGAGGAGGCGGCGCTGGTCGACGGCTACACGCGGCTGCAGGCATTGCGCAAGGTGGTGCTGCCGCAGGCCGTCACCGGTATCGCTGCGACCGCGATCTTCTGCCTGATCTTCTCCTGGAACGAGTACGCCTTCGCAGTGCTGCTGACCAGCGGCGAGGCGCAGACCATGCCGCCCTTCATCCCCTTCATCATCGGCGAGGGTGGACAGGACTGGCCGGCGGTCGCCGCCGCGACCACGCTGTTCGTCGTCCCGATCGTCATGTTCACCGTGTTGCTCCGCAAGCATCTGCTGCGCGGCATCACCTTCGGAGCGGTGCGCAAATGAGCGGCTCTGTGATTGCCAAAAGTGGCGTAGCGCGCTGGTTTCGCCGAGGGCCGTGGGAGGCCGTCGCGATGAGCCTGATCGGAGGCGGCATCATCATGCTGGTGCAGCCCTTGTCGATCGATCTCTACAGCTACTCGTTCGTGACGATCCTGGCCGGCACGGTCGGCTTCGTCATCGTCAGCCATTTTCCGGAATAGGGCCATGGCACAGATCCGCATCGAAAACCTGCGCAAGTCGTTCGATCAGTTCACCGCGGTGGAAGGCTCGACCTTCACGATCGACGACGGCACGTTCTTCGCGATGCTCGGGCCCTCCGGCTGCGGCAAGACCACGACGTTGCGCATGATCGCCGGCCTCGAGCTGCCGACCGAAGGCAAGATCCTGCTCGACGGCGAGGACGTCACGTTCCACCGCGCCGCCGCCCGCGATATCGCGTTCGTGTTCCAGCTGTTTGCGCTCTATCCGCACATGAATGTCGGAGAGAACATCGGTTTCCCGCTGAAGTGCCAGGGCATGGCGAGGCGCGAGATCCGCGAGCGGGTGCAGGAGACCGCGCGGATGCTGCGGATCGAGCACCTGCTGTCGAGCAAGACCTCGAAACTCTCCGGCGGCGACCGGCAACGCGTCGCGCTCGGGCGCGCCATGGTGCGGCGGCCGAAGGCATTCCTGATGGACGAGCCGCTGGGCGCGCTCGACGCCGAGTTTCGCCATCTGATGTGCGGCGAGCTGCGCGACCTGCACGATCGCATCAAGGCGACCACGGTCTATGTCACGCACGACCAGCTCGAGGCGATGTCGATGGCCGACCAGATCGCCGTCATGAACAAGGGGCGCGTCGAGCAGATCGGCACACCGCAGGAGGTCTATGACCGGCCCGCCAGCATGTTCGTCGCCGACTTCATCGGCTCGCCGCCGATGAATTTCCTGCGCTTCGAGGGCGGCCTGCGAACCGGCGATCGGGCGGTCAGCTTCCACGACACCAGGCTTGTGGTGCCGGAGATCCGCGAGGACCGCGCCAGCGCGCCGCTGGCGCTCGGCGTCCGTCCGGAGCATATCCGCTTCGCCGATGCGGGCGCCGTGCGCGGCGAGGTGTTCGGCGCCGAATATCTCGGCACCACCCAGATCGTCACCGTCGACACGGCCTATGGCCGGGTCGCGGCGCGGCTGCCCTCCAGCGCGTCGGTGCGGATCGGCGAGACGATCGGGCTCGAATTCAATGCCGAGCGGCTGGCGCTGTTCGACATCGGCAGCGGCCTTGCGATCCGGACCGCCAACGGGGAGGGCCCGCGCCGTGGCTGATGTGACCTTACGCAACGTCACCAAGCGCTTCGGCGCGGTGGAGGCGGTCCGCGACCTCTCGCTGACGGTGAACGACGGCGAGTTCCTGGTGCTACTCGGACCGAGCGGCGCCGGCAAGACCACGACGCTGCGGCTGATCACCGGGCTGGAGAGCCCTGATACCGGCTCGGTCATGATCGACGGCCGCGACGTGACCCACGATCCGCCGGGCTCGCGCGACATCGCCTTCGTGTTCCAGCAATATTCGCTGTACCCGCATCTTACGGTCTACGACAATCTGGCGTTTCCGCTGCGCTCGCCGGCGCGGCGGGTGGCCGAGCCGATCATCCGCAGGCGCGTCGAGCAGACCGCCGAGCTGCTGCATATCGCAAGCAAGCTGAATAACCGCGCCACGCGGCTGTCCGGTGGCGAGATGCAGCGGGTCGCGATCGGCCGCGCCCTGGTCCGCGATCCCTCGATCTATCTGATGGACGAGCCGCTGTCCTCGCTGGACGCAAAACTCCGCAGCGAGCTTCGGCTCGAACTCAAGCGGATCCAGATCGAGCTCGGCGCGACCATCCTCTATGTCACGCACGATCAGGTCGAGGCGATGACGATGGCCTCGCGCATCGGCGTGATCAAGGACGGCCAGTTGCTTCAGCTCGGCACGCCGCGGGAGATCTACGAGAGCCCGTCCAGCAGCTACGTCGCCTCGCGGCTCGGCACGCCGCAGATCAACTTCCTGCCGGCTCGCCTGCTCGCCGATGTCGCGATGCCGCCGGGAACCGAGACGGTCGGCATTCGCACCGAGCATCTTCAGCTCGCCGCGCGCAATGGCGGGCAGATGATCGGCCGCGTGCACCGGGTCGAGCACCTCGGCGAGCAGAATCATATTCATCTGGACTATAAGGGCGAGACGCTGGTGACGCTGGCGGATCCGCATCAGCCGCTGCTGGCCGGCCAGGAGGTCGACTTGCATCTGGTGCATCCGTTGTGTTTCGACCGTGCGGGGCAGCGCATAGCTGCGGCGGTTCATTAGAGGGCGAGAGGATCGAAGAGATGTCGGTGCCATCAGAGACATTCAAGTCGTTGGTCAAGGCGGCCGCAGAGCAGGTCATCGCCAGCGCGCCGGAGCTGACGAGCCTCGATCAGGCGATCGGCGACGGCGACCACGGGACCAACATGAAGCGCGGGTGCGAGGCCGTGCTCGGCAAGCTCGATGCGATCTCGGCGCAGCCGCTCGACGAAGCGTTCAAGATGATCGGCAAGACCCTGGTGATGACGGTCGGCGGCGCCTCCGGGCCGCTCTATGGCAGCTTCTTCCTCGCCGCGGGCGAGGCGCTCTCGCACGACAAGCACCTGCCCGAGGATCTCGCCGATGTGTTCGGCAGCGCGGTGAACGCGGTGAGCGCGCGCGGCCGCTCGCACGTCGGCGAGAAGACGATGCTGGATGTGCTGGTTCCCGTGCTGGAGACGTTGAAGGCGGCGGCCGGCCAGCCGGATCTGATTGCGCGGGTGCGCACCACCGCGACCGAGGCGGTCGAACGGACCGCGCCGATGCAGGCCACCAAGGGACGCGCGTCGTTCCTCGGCGCGCGCAGCGTCGGGCATGTCGATCCCGGCGCACGGTCGAGCTGCGTGCTGGTGCAGGCAGTCTGCGCGGGCCTGGAGGCACGGGCATGACCGACACCGTAGGGATCGTGATCGTCTCGCACTCCAGCGACATCGCCAAGGGAACCGCCGACATGGTGCGGCAGATGGTCGGCAGCGAGGTCAAGGTGGCGTTCTGCGGCGGCAATCCCGATGGCGGATTGGGCACCAGCGTGCCGCTGATCATCGACGCCATCAATGCCGCCTGGTCGCCGAAGGGCGTCGCGGTGCTGGTCGATCTCGGGGGTGCCGAGACCAACAGCGAAATGGCGGTCGAGATGCTGGAGCCGGCGCGGCGCGATCTCGTTGTCGTCTGCAATGCGCCGATCGTCGAAGGCGCCGTGATGGCGGCGACCGAGGCGGCCGGCGGCAGCACGCTGGCCCAGGTCAAGGCCGTGGCCGAGGAACTCTCTGCCGACTGAGATGTCGGCGATGCGATGAATGGATGATGAGCATGCTTGATAGAGCGGACGGACAGATCTTCACCGGCAATGTGCGGCTGGTGCATGCGGTCGGCATGCACGCGCGCCCGGCGGTCAAGCTGACCAAGCTCGCCAAGAAGTTCCAGGCCCAGATCTCGGTGCGGGTCGCGGGCGCGCCGGAATGGATCAACGCCAAGAGCGTGGCCAAGATCATGGCGATGCGCGCCGCGCACGGCAGCACGATCGAGATCAAGGCTTCCGGCAGCGACGCCGAGGCCGCCGTCGCGGCCCTGGTCGATCTGATCGCCAGCGATTTCCCGGATGGAGCAGGCTAGATGCAGGGCGGCGCTGCAGGATCGGCTTACCGCGGCAGGACCGCCTCGATCGGTTTTGCCCATGGTCCGCTGGTTCGCGTCGATGCGGGCGCCGGCGGCGAGCGGGTGGCCGGCACGCTGGTCGAGGAGGCGCTCGCCTTGCGCAAGGCGATCGATCTCGCCAGCGGGCAGATCGCCGATCTTGCCGCCAGCGCCGGCGGCGAAGCCGCGCAAATCCTCGAATTCCAGGTCGCATTGCTGGAGGACGAGGATCTGATCGAACAGATCTTCGCGTCGATCGGCGAGGGGCGTCCGGCCGACGTCGCATGGCGTTCGACGCTCGACGAGCAGATCGCGGAGTACAATGCGGCGGCGGATGAGTATCTGCAGGCGCGCTCGTCGGACCTTGCGGATTTGCGCGACCGCGTGGTCCACATCCTGCGCGGCGACGCGGGCGAGCCGCTGAAGATTCCGAGCGGAGGCGTCGTCTGTGCCGACGACCTGCCGCCGTCGCGCTTCCTGGAGATCGACTGGTCCGGCGGCGGCGGCCTCGCGCTGCTGCACGGAAGTCCGACCAGCCATGTCGCGATGCTGGCGCGTGCGCGCGGCATCCCGATGGTGGTGCAGCTCGGCGCCATTCCCGATGCCGGCGCCACGGCGCTGCTCGACGGCGAAGGCGCGACGCTGGAGCTCGATCCCAGCGCCGAGCAGGTGCGCGTCTTCGAGAAGCGGCGCGAGAGCCATCGCAAGAGCCGGGCATCCGCTCGCGCGATCCTGCGGCGGCCGACCGCCTCGTGGCGCGGCGAGCACATCAAGCTCCTGATCAATATCCAGCGCGTCGACGATCTGGAGCATGCGGACGCGCAATATGCCGACGGCATCGGCCTGATGCGGACGGAATTCCTGCTCGCCGGGCACAGCGAGCTGCCGGATGAGGAGACCCAATTCCAGGCCTATGACGCGGTGTTGCGCTGGGCCGGGCAGCGCCCCGTGACGATCCGCACCTTCGATGCCGGCGGCGACAAGCCGGTGCCCGGCTTTACCTTCGACGGCGAAGCCAATCCGTTCCTCGGCGTCCGCGGCTTGCGGCTCTGCCTTGCCCGGCCCGAGATTTTTGCCGTCCAGCTCCGCGCGCTCGCCCGCGCCGCGGTGCGCGGCAATCTCAAGGTCATGTTCCCGATGGTGACGCAGGCCGACGAGCTCGAGGCGGGGCGGAAGCTGTTCGCCGACGTCGTGCAGCGCTTGCAGGCGGACGGCATTGCCGCGATGCTCCCGGAGCTCGGAATCATGGTCGAGGTTCCGGCGGCGGCCCTGGCGGTCTCGAGCTTCAGGGCGGCGTTCTTCTCGATCGGCTCGAACGATCTCGCGCAATATGTGCTGGCGTGCGATCGCTCCAACGGAGCTCTTGCCCCCCTGATGGACCCCCTGCATCCCGCAGTGCTCGAACTGATCTCGCGAACCGCGGAGCACGGGCGCCGCACTGGTGTCAGCGTCAGCCTGTGCGGCGACATGGCCGGTGATCCGCGCTGTCTTCCCGCACTGCTGAATTGCGGCCTGCGCGAATTGTCGGTGAACGCATCGGCGCTGGCGCAGATCAAGCAGACCATCGACCGGCTGAGCAGCGGAGGCGGTGTTGGCTGACTCGGCGGCCGATGAAGCGCCGGAAGCCGGCGCGGTTGCGGCCTACAAGCGCATCTTCAAGGAGGTGCTGGAGAGCCGTCCGTCGGGCATGCGGCTGCGCCTCGCCCATGCCATGGGCAAGAACCGCAGCTTCGTCAGCCAGATCAGCAATCCGGCCTATCCGGTGCCGATTCCGGTGCAGCATCTCAACACGATCTTCGATGTCTGCCACTTCCCGCCGCAGGCGAAGGCCGCCTTCTTGCGCGCCTATGCGCGGGCGCATCCGCGCCGCGTCGGGCGGCTGAGCGAAGGCTCGCACGAGCGGACGCTGACGCTGCACCTGCCGGATCTCGGCAGCGCCAAGCGCAATGCCGAGCTCGACACGCTGCTCCAGGAATTCACGCGGCGCCTGATCGGCATCATGCGGGAAAAATAGGCGAAAACGCCGGACCGACGAAGCGGGGAGGACACCATGAAGAAGTTCATCAATGCGGTCGACAACGTGCTCGGCGAAAGCCTCGACGGCTTCGCGGCCGCGCATGCCGATCTGGTCACGCTGGGCGCCGAGCGCAAATTCGTTCGCCGCCGCGAGCTGAACCGCAGCAAGGTCGCGCTGATCTCGGGCGGCGGCAGCGGGCATGAGCCGCTGCATGCCGGCTTCGTCGGTCACGGCATGCTGGATGCCGCCTGTCCCGGACAGGTGTTCACCTCGCCGACGCCGGACCAGATCGTCGAGGCCGCGCAGGCCGTCGCGGGCGATGCCGGGGTCCTGTTCATCGTCAAGAACTATGCCGGCGACCGCATGAACTTCGAGATGGCGGCCGAGATCGCCGAAGGCCGCACCGCCACCATCGTGACCGATGACGACGTCGCGGTCGAGAAATCCACCTACAGCATCGGGCGTCGCGGCGTCGCAGGCACCTTGATCGTCGAGAAGATCGTCGGCGCCGCCGCCGAGAAGGGCGCCGATCTTGCGACCTGCGTCGCACTCGGCGAGCGCGTCAATGCGCGGACCCGCTCGATGGGCGTGGCGCTGACCAGCTGCACGGTGCCTGCCGCGGGTACGCCGACCTTCGCGCTCGGCGAGGACGAGATGGAGATGGGCGTCGGCATCCACGGCGAGCCGGGCCGCCGCCGCGTCAAGCTCGCACAAGCCGACGCGATCGCATCGGAAATGACGACCGCCATCGCCGACGATCTCGCGGCCCCCGCGGGCTCCGAGGCGCTGCTGCTGGTCAACGGCTTCGGCGGCACCCCGACGATCGAGCTCTATCTGATGTACAACGCCGCGCGCCGCATGCTCGAGCAGCGCGGCCTGCGCATCGCGCGCTCGCTGGTCGGCAGCTACGTCACCTCGCTGGATATGGCCGGCTGCTCGCTCACGGTGAGCCTGCTCGATGCCGAGACGACCGCGCTGTGGGACGCCCCGGTGCGTACCGCAGCATTGAAATGGTGATCGTCGCTGCTGTCAGCGGCATGAAGGCGGCAATTCATTGCCGCAGAGCGACAACCGAGGCAGGGCGCGCTGTGGCGATCTACCGAGTATTACGGAGCGTCGTACGTCGTTTCTTGCGTGGGGACGGCGAATTCGTTGTGAGAGCCCGCTGATCCTCCTGAAATTTGAGGGTCGCCTTGACATGTTCGGCGAGCCGCACCGCGCTGTCCGCGTTCGACGCAAGACGCGATAGCAATTGAGACAGTACCTTGAACTCATCGCGCGTCAGCATCCCGAACAACGCATCGTTGACGGGGCGTTGCAGGGCGGCGAGACGGGTCAATAGACTGAGGCCGTGCTGGGTGAGCGTGAGTTGCACGCGCCGCCGGTCGTCCGGATGCGGGCTCTTCTCGAGCAGGCCGTCGGAGACCAGCTTGTTGATCTCGTTGGTGACAAAGGCGCCGCTCAGATACAGCCGTTCGGCGACCTGATTGACTCCCATCGGTTCTTCCGCCGTCGAATTCTTGATTGCGATCAGGATCAGATACTGAGTGGTCGACAGGTCGACGAAGTTCGCGAATATCTCGCGGCAGGCTTCAAGGCTGCGTCCGAAGGCGAAATAGTCGTAGAGGACGCCGCGAAGCGTTCGGTCCCCCTCCTTGTCGAGCAATTCGGGCTTCGACGCCGTCAAAAGCGCTTCGGTCACGGTCGTTCTCCCCGCGAAATCATAGGCTTGCGAATTTGCCTAAGAAGCACGCATGCGCGCGCCCATCAAGAGGGCTTGACATTTCCAAATAGCTTTGTCAGAAAGCTATCTGAAAATTATAAATCAGGGTTGAAGCAGCGAGGCAGGCGTCCCATGGAGGACCGTGCATTCAGGCGAGTGTTGGGGGAGTTCGCAACGGGCGTTGCGGTGGTCACCGCGCGCGGCCAGGGCGAAGAGCTCATCGGCATGACCATGAGCTCGTTCAACTCCGTCTCGCTCGATCCGCCGCTGGTGCTGTTCAGCGTCGACCGCAAGGCAAAGAGCCTGCCCGCGATGCTCGATGCCAGGGGCTTCGCCGTCAACATCCTCGCCCGCGATCAGGAACAGATTTCCAATCAGTTCGCGCGCGCTCTTTCCAACAAGTGGGATCAGGTCAAGACGTCGGTCGGCCACGCCGAAGCCCCCTTGATATCGGGCGCCCTGGCTCATTTCGAGTGCGCGCCGTTCGCAAGCTACGACGGCGGCGATCACGTGATCTTCGTGGTCCGCGTCGTCCGTCACTCCGCGCGCAGCGAGCCGGCCGCGCCGTTGATCTTCTTCCGGGGCCGCTATCGCGACCTCGTCGACGAAACCGAGCGCGAGCCGACCTGGCCGCTTCCCATTCATTACTAGCTTCGAACCGGAGAACCGCGATGCGTAGCGCAAAGGAATATCTGTCTGGCCTGAAGGACGGACGGACCATCTACATCAACGGGGCTGCGGTCGGCGACGTGACCGCTCATCATGCCTATCGAAATCTCGCCAGCTCGATGGCGGGGCTGTTCGACTTCGCGAACGCCAGGGAGAATGTCGATCTCATGACGTTCGAGACCGATGCCGGACGCGCCAACCGGATCTGGCAGCTGCCGACGTCCTATGCCGATCTCGTCGAGCGTCGGAAGGCGCTGGAAGCATGGGCTGCGCTGCATGCCGGCTTCATGGGCCGGGCCCCCGACCATGTCGCGTCGTGCATCTCAGGTCTCTACATGGGGCTCGACGTCTTCAAGGCATACGATCCGGCCCGCGCCGGCGCGCTCGAGAGCTACTACCGCTATGCGCGCGACAAGGATCTCTACCTGACCTACGTGATCATCAATCCGCAGGCCGATCGTTCGAAGGGGGCCGCCGAACAGGCCGATCCGTTCCTCACTGCCGGCGTCGTCGATCGCGACGCAGAAGGGATCACGATCCGCGGTGCCAAGATGCTCGCGACCGGAGGCGTGGTCGCCGACGAGGTTTTCGTCACGACCATCCAGCCGATGCGTCCGGGCGAAGAGCGCTACGCGATGTCCTTTGCGATCCCGATGAACGCGAAGGGTCTCAAGATGCTGTCGCGCAAGTCCTACGAGGATGCGGCCGGCGCGGTGTTCGACAATCCGTTGTCCAGCCGCTTCGACGAGAACGACTCGGTCCTCTACTTCGACGACGTGAAGGTTCCCTGGGATCGCGTCTTCATCGAGGGCAACGTCGAAATGTGCCAGAAGCAGTTTCATGCCACGCCCTGCCACGTCTATCAGAACTACCAGGCGATGGTGCGGCTGAGCGTGAAGCTCAAGTTCCTGGCCGGCCTCGCGCACCGGACCGCCGAAATGAACGGCGTCACCCAATTCCCGCAGGTGCGGGAGATGCTCGGTCAGCTTGCAGCCGAGACCGGCATGGTCGACGCCCTAGTGGCGGCCATGGAGGCGAAGGGCGCGCAGGTCGGGCCCTTTTTCATCCCGGACCGGCACACGCTCTATTCCGCACAAGTGCTGACGCAGCAGCTCTACGCGCACATCATCAATACGCTGCGCGAACTCGCCGGCGGCGGCATGATCATGCTGCCGTCGTCGGTCGCCGACTTCGATAACCCCGAGATTGCGGCCTTGATCGGCAAGACCCAGCAGTCGCCGAAGGCCAACTCGCACGACCGGGTGAAGTTCTACAAGCTCGCTTGGGATGCGGTCGGATCCGAGTTCGGGTCCCGCCATCAGCAATACGAGATGTTCTACGCCGGCGCGACCTTCGTCACCAAGGGACACTCCTATCGCACCTACGACTGGTCCGGCGCCGATCGCCTGGTCCAGACCATGCTCGATTCCTACGACCTCAACGGCATCTCGATCGCCAGCAAAGCCGCCTGAACCAACGGAGACGACATATGCCCGTCAACAAGAAACACGACGAATTCTACACGCTCGACATGACCACCGGTTGGGAAACGCCCGCGGGCTATCCCGCCGGCATCCAGCAGAAGATCCTCGCGGGCGCGCTCGACGAGGAGAACCGGCGCGGAACACGAACCCGGCTGCTGCGCTTTGCGCCGGGCGTCTACACCACCGCACCGTTTTCCCACGAGTATTGGGAGGAGGTCTATCTCGTCTCCGGCGACCTGATCGTCGGCAATGACGAGAAGGGCGAGGGCGGCAAGAGCTTCCCGCCGAATACCTATGCCTGCCGGCCGCCGCACGCGCCACACGGTCCGTTCAAGTCCGTCAACGGCTGCCTGCTTCTCGAAATGCACTATTTCGATCCGGTTTGAGGCCGGTCCGCCAGCACCGACAACATCGTTCGACCGCTCCAAGGGGGAAAATATGGCGTTCAAAAATATCTCGCTCGCATTCGCGCGTTGCCTGTCCTCGCTTCAACCGCGCTTCCGGTTCGATTGGGAATGGCCGCAGGCCAATCTCCGGGTGGTGGTCGATGGCCTTGCGGGCGCCCTTGTGATCGGCGTCGTGGCGGCAACTCCGGTCGCTGCGCAGGACAAGCCGAACTCTGTGGGACTTGGCGTCTTCACGTTCACGTCCGGTCCTGCCGCGGCCTATGGCATGCCCGGCAAGAACGCCGCCGATCTCATGATTGATGAGATCAATGCCAAGGGCGGGATCGGAGGCGTTCCGGTCGCAGCGACCTTCGTCGACGAAGCGCAGGGCGCGCAAGGCGTGATCGCGGAATATCGCCGGCTGGCCGGGGATGCGAAGAACCAGGTGATGGTCGCAGCCTTGTCGAGCGCGACCTGTCTTGCGCTGGCGCCGATCGCCGAGCAGCTGGAGGTTCCGACCGTCGGCTGGAACTGCGACACCCACCAGCTGCTCATGGACGGCAAGAGCAAGTACGTGTTCCGGCCCAACGGCAACACCGTGCCCGAATTCATCGCCTACGCGATCTACCTTCTGGATCGCAAGCCGGACGTGAAGACGGTGGCGATCATCAATCCGGACTATGCGTTCGGCCACGACGCGGCCAAGATCTTCACCGCGGCGCTCAAGGCACTGAAGCCGGACATCGAGGTCGTCGCCGAACTCTATCCGAAGCTCGGCTCGCCGAACTACCAGACCGAGATTTCGCGCCTCACCACCGCGCGCCCGGACGTCGTGTTCTCCAATCTCTGGGGCGCCGACCTCGAAAACTTCGTTCGCCAGGCGACGCCGCGCGGGCTGTTCACATCCAGTCAGGCGGTGCTCGCGCTCGGCGAGACCGTGCTGCAGCGCGTGCCGTTGCCGGATGGGGTTATCGTCGGGGTTCTGGGTGACGGCTGGTGGATGTCGCCGGACGCCAAGGCCAATCCCGAGACGGTGAAGTTTGCCGAGGCCTACAAGTCGCGCTTCGGCGAGTATCCGGTGTTTCCGTCGATCAAGATGGCCAATGCGCTGATCTATGTGAAGGCCGCCTACGAGGTCGCCATGCAGAAGAACGGCGGCAAGTGGCCGACGCGTGCCGAGCTCGCGGCTGCCATGAAGGGAAGCAAGGTCGCAACCTTGACCGGCATCACGCAGACGCGCGCCGACAACGACGGTCTCGTCGACCAGATCGTCGGAGTGACCGTGAAGACGTCGGCGCAGCCGTTTCCCGTGATCGGCGACATGGTCCGCTACAAGGGCGACAGCCTGATGCCGCTGGCCGGCCAGGATCCGCTGGCCTGGATTTCGACGCTCAAGCCCGAATTCGCCAAGAGCCTTCCGAAGCCGGGAAGCTACAAGATCGGCGAACGATAGCGACCACTTCCAACCCATCACGCAGGCGTTAAGCCGATGTCGAATGCAATCATTCCCCTGCTGCTGGATAGCCTGGCCAGCGCCGCGTTGATCTTTTTCGCGGCGGTTGGCCTGACGTTGGTGTTCAGCGTGCTGCGCGTGCTCAACGTGGCTCACGGCAGTCTCTACTCGATCGGAGGCTACGTCGCGGCGTCGGCCTGCCTGTTCATCGCGAGCCGGCAGCTCAACCCCTACCTGTCGTTTGTTGCGTTGCTGTTCAGTGCGATTTTCGTGGCCGCCATCTTCGGTCCGTTGATCGAGCGCAGCCTGGTCCGGTGGACATACGGCAAGTCCGAAGCGGTCCAGATCCTGATCACGTTCGGACTGTTCCTCATCCTGGAGGACTTGCAGCGGCTGGTCTTCGGCGTGCAATCTCTCTACGAGGACGCGCCGATGCGATTGCTCGGCACGTCGAGCATCGGTGGCGTAGTTTATCTCAACTACCAGATTCTGTTGGTCGGGATGGCGGTCCTCGTCGTCGTCGGGCTGCGGCTCCTGATCAACCACACCCGGCTCGGGCGCCTGATCACGGCCGTCGTGACCGACCGTGAAATGGCGCAGTCGATCGGTATCGATACCAACCGGATCTTCATCCTGGCATTCTCGCTCGGCGTGTTCCTCGCCGCGCTCGGAGGAGCCCTGTCGACGCCGACATCGGGCATTGCCCCGGGGCTTGGGGCCGACACCATGGTGCTCGCCTTTGCGGTGGCGGCGATCGGCGGGCTCGGCCAGATCGAGGGAGCCGCGGTCGCTTCGCTGATCGTCGGCCTGGCGCGGGTGCTCGCGATCTATCTCGCGCCTTCGCTGGATGCCGTTGCGCCCTATGCGGCAATGCTTGTCGTGCTTCTGATCCGCCCCTACGGCCTGTTCGGATCGGTCACGGCGCGGAGGATATGATGCGGATCATCCTGACCGCCGCCGCGGTTCTTACGCTCGCCGTCCTGCCCGTCGCCGCGCCGTGGCTGCAATTCGTGTTGACGCTTGCGATCGCCAAGGGCTTTGCGGCGCTCGGTGTCGCGGTGCTGCTGCGTGCCGGGCTGATCTCGATCGGTCACGCGATGTTCTTCGCAGCCAGCGCCTACGGCGTCGCCTTCCTGGCCCATGCCGGCATCAACGATCTCGGATTGCTGCTGGTGCTCTCGGTATTGGTCGCTGCGCTGACCGGCGCGATCGCCGGCGCGTTCCTCGTCCGGTATCGCGCGATCTTCTTCGCGATGTTGAACCTCGCGGTCTCCATGGTGTTCTACGCGCTGTGCGCCAAACTCTACGGTGTGACGGGCGGAACGGACGGCATGCCCGTTCCGATTCCGGCGGTGTTCGGCGTCGTCTTTGCCGAGCCGGTGTTCAAGAGCGTGCTGTTCTACCTCAGCCTGGCGCTGATGGTGCTCGTCGGTCTCGCGGTCCAGCGATATCTCGACAGTCCGCTGGGGCATGCGCTGTCGGCCGTCCACACCAACGAGATCAGGCTCGAATACCTGGGCATTCCGGTCTGGGCGGTGCTGCTGATCGCCTATGTGATATCGGCGGCCCTCGCCGGGCTCGGTGGCGCGATCTCCGCTTTTGCGATCGGCCGCGTGGTTCCCGACTTCGCGTTCTGGACCGCATCCGGCCATCTCGTGCTTATCGCCGTGCTTGGCGGCATCGGCGGCGTGCCGGGCGCGTTCATCGGCGCCTTGTTCCTCGAACTGCTGCACAGCGCGGCGGTGACCGTAACCGATGCCTGGAATCTGATCGTGGGCATGGCTCTGATCATCGTGATCATGTTCATGCCGCAGGGCATCTATGGACTATTCGCGCGCAAGGAGGCGTCGAGCCCATGAGGCGTCCTATCCTGGAGGCCAGGAGCCTCTGCGTCGCATTCAACGGGGTCAAGGCCGCCGACGGGGCGAGCATCGCCATCCACGACGGCGAATTCCTCGCGATCATCGGTCCGAACGGATCGGGCAAGACGACGTTGCTCAACATCTGCACGGGTTATATCCGCCCGGTTTCGGGCAGTGTGCTGCTCGACGGCAACGATATCACCCGGCTGTCGCCGCGCGCCATTGCCCGACGCGGCGTCGCGCGCGCCTTCCAGATCCCGCAGCTGTTCTCCGCGCAGCGCGTGATCGACAACATGATGCTGGCGCTTGCCGCGAAAGACGGGCTGTGGAGCGCGATCCGGCCGCTTGAAACGGCGCAGCGGCGCGACGAGGCAAAGGTCCTACTCGAGCTGGTCGGGCTCGACGGCGATGCCGACCGGATCAGCAGCACTCTGCCTGAAGGTCATCGCAAGCTGCTCGACATCGCGGTTGCGCTGGCGCTCAAGCCGCGGCTCCTGCTGCTGGACGAGCCGACCAGCGGCGTGAGTGCGCTGGAGCGCTTCCCGCTGATGGAGGCGCTGATGAGCGCGCTGCGCCAGCGCCGGATCACGGCTCTTTTCGTCGAGCACGACATGGACGTGGTTGCGCGTTACGCAAGCCGCGTCCTGGTGTGGAATGCCGGGAATATCATGGCCGAAGGGCGGCCGGACGAGGTGTTCGGCAACGCGCAGGTCCGCGAACGCGTCGTGGGAGTGGCCTAATGCTCAGGCTCGACAAGGTCAGCGTCTCGATCGAGGGCGTTCGCGTGCTGCGCAAGGTCAGCTGCAACATCATCGCGCGCAAGACGACGGTGTTGATCGGCCGCAATGGCGCCGGCAAGACGACGACGCTTCGCGCGATCATGGGCCTCATCGCGCACGACGAGGGCTCGATCCACCTCGATGCTGACGATCTCGGCAGCCGGCCGGCCTACACCCGCGCCCGGGCCGGTATCGGCTATGCGCCGGAAGATCGCCGGCTGATACCGGAATTGAGCGTCGAGGAGAACATCCGCCTTCCGGCACTGGCGCTGAACCTTGCCAAGCCGGAAATCGTTCGCCGGCTGGACGAAATCTATACGCTGCTGCCTGAGCTGCATGTGATGCGGTCGCGGCCTGCGGGCGGCGTTTCCGGCGGGCAGGGCAAGATGGTTGCGCTCGGTCGTGCGCTGATGGTGGCGCGCAAGGTCCTGTTGCTCGACGAACCCTTCCAGGGGCTGGCGCCGGCCCTGGCGCTCGATTATGCACGGACGCTCGGTGAGCTGCGCAAGCACCGGCCGGAGCTCGCCCTGCTGATCACGGAATCCTCGCCGGCCCTGCTCGACCGCGTCGCCGATCGCACGTTGCAGATCGAGCGTGGCGAGATTCTCGTTCCGTCTACCAAGGATGACAAAGCCCATGTTCATGAAGTTTGACCGCATCGCGAAGGATCGGACCGATCACGTCGGCGTCGAAATCGGATCGCTCGTGATCGCGGGCTGGGCGGGCCGGAACGCGGCGGCGATCGAGCACCATATCGAGGAGCTCGCCGCGCTCGGAATCCCGCGCCCGTCGACGACGCCGCTCTACTACCGCGTCGCAGCCCAGACGCTGACGCACGATAATTGCTTGACCGTGCTCGGTCCGGACAGTTCCGGTGAGGTCGAGCCCGTCGTGGTCGCCATGGCCGACGGACTCTGGATCGGAATCGGATCCGATCATACCGATCGCAAGGCGGAAGCAGCTGGCATCGCCCTTTCGAAGCAGCTCTGCGGCAAGCCGGTCGGCCGGCAGCTCTGGTCCTACGCTGATGTCGAGCCGCACTGGGATGAACTCGTGCTCCGCTCGTGGGCGACGATCGACGGCAAGCGGGTGCTCTATCAGGAGAGCCCGGTTTCCTCGCTGAGAACGCCGCGCGATCTGATTCGTCGCTACGCGAACGCCGACATCCTTCCGGCCGGGACCTTGATGTTCTGTGGCACGCCGGGGGCGATCGGCGGAATTCGCCCAGGAACACGCTTCGAAATGGAGCTGAGCGACCCGGTTCTCAAGCGCTCCCTGACCCACGGCTACGATATCGACGTGCTTCCGGTTGTCTCTTGACCTCCAACGTCCGGTGAGGAGCATCGACCAATGACGTTGGCTAACGACCAATCTCAACCCGGTGCCGTGGCACGATTGGAAGCCGCACTGACGCGCGCGCGATCATCTGACGCAGCGAATGTCTTCACCACCCTGTTCGAGGAGAGCGCGCGGTGCGAGGCCGAAGCCGCCGATCGGCGCGCCGCTGCCGGGACGACGCGCGGCCCGCTCGACGGTCGCATCGTCTCGGTCAAGGCTCTCTTCGATGTTGCCGGCACCGTGACGAGCTCGGGTTCAGCCGTCCTGCGCGCTTTGCCTCCCGCCGCTGATGACGCGCTGGCTGTGAAGCGTTTGCGCGCGGCAGGAGCCGTGATCATCGGCAAGACGCAGATGACCGAGTTTGCCTTTTCAGCGCTCGGCACCAACCCGAACGATGGGGGGCCGGGCAACCCGAGGGACCGCCGGCGCGCTCCGGGAGGATCCTCGTCAGGGGCTGTCGTCTCGGTCGTCGACGGCATGGCGGAGATCGCCATCGGGAGCGACACCGGAGGGTCGATCCGAATTCCGGCGGCGCTGTCGGGTGCAACCGGCTTCAAGCCGACGAGCGGCTTCGTGCCGACCGCCGGCGCGTTCTCGCTGTCGTCGAGCCTCGATACCATCGGTCCGATTGCTTCGAGCGTCGCGGACTGCTTCGTGGCCGATCAGGTGCTCTCGGGTGGCGACGTGGCGTCGCGGCCGCAGCTTGCCTCTCCCTATACATTTCGGCTCACTATCGCTCGCGGTCGCCTGTTTCACGGTTGCGAGCCGGAGGTGCTTGGTGCGTTCGAGAATGCCGTCGAGCGGCTTCGATCAGGTGGCTTGCAGATCGCGGATGGATCGATCGAGACGGCGCTCGACAATGTTGCAGAGATCGACGGCATCGGCACCTTTCCGTCGATCGAGGTCGGTGCGACGTTGCGAGGTCTCGGCCTATCGAGCCTGGATGGCGTCGATCCGAAAACCCGCGTTCGTATCGAGGCGGGGGCCGGCATCCCCGGTATCGACTATGTGCGCATGGTGCGGCTGCGGGAAGCGGCGATCCGATCCTTCGAGCAGTCCTTCGGCAATGATGAGGTTTTCATCCTGCCAACGACGCCAATCCGCGCGCCGCTGCTGTCGTCGGTCGAGGAGGATAGTGCGTTTCATCGGGCCAATGGTCTGGTGCTGCGCAATCCACGGGTCGCCAATCTGCTCGATTGTCCGTCGATCTCGTTGCCGATACCGCTCGACGGTCTTCCCGTCGGTCTGATGTTGATCGGCCGCAGGAATGCCGACCGGCGCTTGCTGGAGATCGCGTCCTGTGTCGAGACGATGCTGCGAGGCCCTTCGGCTGCCGTTTAGGACTTTTGACCGCCGCATCTGTTTGAGCGAAGAGGTTGTGCAAAAGCGCCTGTGAAGCTGCAGCTTGCCGATTGTCGATATCGGGCATGGGCGCCGAAGCAGGGCGCTTCTGCGGCGGTGGCCAATGGCGGGTTTTGCGATGCGGCAGAACCATGTTGCCGATAGCGCGATATCGTGCGCCAATCGGCCGACTGCGCTATGGTTGCGATGTTGAGGTGTCGCCGACGATTGGAGAGGAGCAGCAGTGATGGCCGTGTCGACCTCGTTCATCGCAGGTCGTCTGTTCGACGCCAAGCACCTGGTTCTTGCAAGCAGTGACCTTGACGAGGTCGTCGAGGGATGCAGCAGGATGCTCCGGCCGCACGACCTGGCTATGCGAGGGCGGCGCGCGAAGCTCGCCGCGCGTTTGCATCATCTGCCAATAGGGCCGATTTCGCTCAACCGGCTGCGCTATGGCGGCGATGTCACGGTGGTGCCCGAATTGTCGGAGGAGGGGAATTTCCTCGTCACGCTGCCGGTTCGGGGCAGTGCGCAGTTTCGCTATGGCTCGGCGGTTGCCGAGGTGACACCGGGCCACGGCACGATCGTAGGGCCATACCGGGAATTTCGCCTCGACATCGATGGCGCGTTCGACCAGATCCTGCTGCGGCTCGACCGCCGGCGGGTCGAGGTGGCCTGCGCGAACCTTCTCGGCCTCGACAAGGCGACGCCGGTTCATTTCGATCTCGCGTTGCGCGGCTTCCCGGCGTTCTGGCACAAGCTGCTCGAGGCCGCCGCCAGCCTGTCGATGTTCAGCGAGGCGCTGGCGCATCCGAAGATGCTGGTGCGGCTCGAGGAACTGATCATCGAATCGCTGCTGATGGCGCAGCCGAACAATTTCAGCGGCCCGATCGCTGCGGCGAACGGGGCGGCGCCGTCGGCGCAGGTGCGCAAGGCGATGGACTATATGCGGGAGCACATCGCCGATGCGGTCAGCCTGGGGCAGGTCGCACGGCACTGCGGGCTCAGCCTGCGCAGCCTCCAGGCCGGATTCCAGCGCGATCTCGGGACGTCGCCGAGCCGATGGCTGCGCGCGCAACGGCTCGACCGGGTGCACGCCATTCTGTTGTCATCCGAACCCGGCAGTGTTGCGGTGACCGACGTCGCGCTGCAATGCGGCTTCTTTCATCTCGGCGATTTCTCGGCGCGGTTCAAGCAACGGTTCGGCGAGAAGCCGTCCGTCGTACTGGCAAAACGCCGCTCGTAGCGCCGCGCGTACACGAAAAATTTTCGCGATTCCGATAGCCGTCTTCGCGCGTGCGATAGCGCCGCGCCGCCCTCTGTCCAACATTCCAGCCAACGAAACCTGCCGCCGCCATCCGGTGATGAGAGCAGGAGACATTGGATCGGAGGGGACATGCTTTCTACACGGATATTTACCACAGGATTGACGGTCGGCCTGGCGATCGCTTGCACGGAGGCTTCTGCGTTCGAGGCCGGCTACATCGGCTCGGCGCAGAAGCCGGGCCTTGTACTTGGAAATGCCGCGATCACGCCGCCGGCCGGCCTCTACATGTTCGATCAGGCGGTGGCCTATTCGGGATCGATCGTCGGTCCGGGCGCGCCCACCGCCGCAGGCGACGGCAAGACCTCCGTTCACATCGCGGCCGGGGCCGCAGGATTGCTCTGGGTGCCCGGATGGACGGTATTCGGCGCAACCTATGATGCGGTGATCGTGCAACCGTTCATGATGCTCGACGTCGGCTCGCCGGTGAATGTCAATCCGCTCGGCATGCACAATACGTTCCTGGCGCCGGCGGAGCTGAGCTGGAAGCTCGCCGACAGCGGTGTGTACGTCAAATCGGGTTTCGGCATGTGGATGCCGACCGGCACCACCTCAGGCTCGAACGGGCTTGGAAATGTCGGCGCGCCCTGGTGGACCTTCCAGCCGAACCTCGTCGTCTCTTATTTCAAGGACGGTTGGAATCTCACCGCCAACCTGTTCGAGGAAATCAACACCGCGAGCTCGGTGACCGGTTACACCAGCGGCAACGTGCTGCATGCCGAGTTCACCGCGACCAAAACCATCGGCAACTGGACGTTCGGTCCGGTCGGCTACTATGTCGGACAGGTGAGCGACGACAAGTCCAGCGCATTCTATGGCGGGGCGGTCAATCTCAAGCGTTACGACATCTGGGCCGCCGGCGCGCTGGTCGGATACAATTTCGGTCCCGCCGCGTTGAGCGTGTGGGCGACGCACGAGCTGTCGGCCAACGTTTCCGGAGGGACTGCAGTGCCCGGCATCGACAGTGCGGCCGTCTCGCGCGGGTTCACGGTGTTCGCCAACCTGAGCTACCGACTGTGGGCGCCCGATGCGCCGGCCCCCGCGCCAACGCGTACATCGTTTCGCAAATAGCAGCATTCGCGTCCGCGCAACGCTCGACACGGCGCTACGCCGCCGTGTGATCGCACATCGCGCCATCGAAAAATCGGAGACCATTGATGTCCTATGCAGTTGAAAATTGGGGTGGTGGAGGAGACCGGATCGTCCTTGTCCACGGCAGCCTTGGCGTCGGCGCCGCCGCGTTCGGCAAGCAGAAACCGCTGGCCGACACCTTCGCCCTTGCAGTCATGACCCGCCGCGGCTATGGCGACACCGCGCCGATCGATGCGGTGGATGTCCTTCGCGACGCGGCTGATGTCATCGAGTTGCTCGGCGACGGCGCCCATCTGGTCGGCACGTCGATGGGAGGGATCGTTGCGATGAACGCTGCGGGCCGCCGTCCCGACCTCGTGCGTTCGCTCACGGTGATTGAGCCGCCGGCCTTTGCGCTGGCGTCCGATCTCCCCCCGGTGCGCCGCGTGGCGGAGGCGATGCGCAAGCATTGGGCCACCGCCGATCGGACGAAGCGCCACGCCTTCGTGACGGGCTTCCTGGCGGCGCTCGAGATGAACATGCCGATGCCTGATCCGCTTCCCCCGCCGGTTAACGCTGCAGCCGGCGTCCTCGTCACCGAGCGTCCCTGGGGCGTCGACGTGCCGGTCGGCGCGGTCGCCGACGCACGCTTCCCGAAGCTCGTCGTCACCGGCGGCTGGAGCGAAGCCTTTGACGGCATCAGCGGGCGGCTCGCTGACCTGTTCAACGTCGAATGCCACTGCCTGCAAGGTGCCGGTCACGCCGTCCAGAAGGTTGGCGAGCCTTTCAACGCGCTGCTGCGCCGGCACATTGCGTCCGCCTGAATCCATTCATTCAAATACTGAAACCCAAGGGAGACTATCGATGACCATCACGACCGAAGACAAGATCGACATCCAGGAACTCACCGCGCGCACCTATATCGGGCTCGACAGCGAGGATGCCGGCGGGTTCGCCTCCGGCTTTGCCGACGACGGCGTCTTCGTCGCCCCCTACGGCGAGTTCGTCGGTCCTGCCGCGGTGAAGGAATTCATCACCAAGCACATCGCGGCCGGCAAGGAAGACGGCGTGCGGCATTTCCTTACCAACCACGTCGTCGATGCCCACGAGGAGGGGGCACGCTATCGCTTCTACATCACCAAGATGAACATCGCGACCGGGCCGGTTGCAATCGCCACCGCGGGCGGCGATTGCATCGTGAAGCGGACGGGCGAGGGCTGGCGTTTCAAGCGCTTTCAGTTGACGATCGATCCGGCGATGTTCGGCGACGCCAAGCCGGTGGTCGCGCCGGTTGCCAAGAGCGCGTGACGGTATCATTACCAGGACCTTGCTCGGCGGATCGTCGATCGCGCGACCGCTTTCTGTTCTGATGCCGATGGGCCCCTTCGGCGAATAGCGCATCGTTACCGGTGTGCCGTAGTTGTTGACGACGGTCCACGTCTGCAGAGGGCCCTACTTCCTTTTGGTAGGGCCGATGAAGCAGCTTTGGGCATTGGCATTAGCGGTTCGCGCGAAGGGCCTTCGAAACCAGACCGGCCGCGCAAGCCGGCGACGCCGCAACGATCACGCCGGGACGTCGATATGATCCGGCGCAAGTCCCGCCCGGTGACGCTCATGCATCGCGGTGTAAGCGGCCTCGATATGCCGGGCGAAACGTTTGGTATCGAACAACGGTGCCGTCGGCCGATTGGCCGCCAGCCTGGCTTTGAGCGCAGCGAGCTTCGAAGGATGGGTCGCAAGATCCACCGCCATGTGCTCGTAAGCTTCCGGCGATTCCGCAATCAGCTCGGGCAGACCGGTCGCATGGAGCAGGCTCGCGCCGACCCGACTGGCAAACGTGTCGCCTAAAACGGTCAGCACCGGCAGGCCGGCCCATAGCGCGTCGCTGGCGGTCGTGTGGGCGTTGTAGGGCGTGTTGTCGAGGAACAGGCCGGCGAGGCGATGGCGTGCGAGATGGTCAGGCATCGAAATGCGCTGTGCAAAGACAAGGCGCTCCGCCGCGACGCCTCGCGCGACCGCCTCGTTTCGCAGATTTGCGGCAGACTCGGCGTGGGCTTCGAGCAGCCACAACACGCTGCCCTCGACGCGGCCGAGAATTCTCATCCACCGATCGAACATCTGCGGGTTGATCTTGTAGTTGTTGTTGAAGCAACAAAACACGAAGCCGGTCGGGGCCAGCCCCACCTCGCCGCGCGTGAACATACGTTCGGCAATGGCGCGCTTGTCGTCGTTGGCCTGATAGGTGTCGGGCAGAGCGACCACCTTTTCGCTATAGAATTCGCGATGGTGGTCCGGGATCACGGTACGATCGGCGATGATGTAGTCGATGAACGGGGCACCGAGTGTTCCCGGGTAACCCAGATAACTGACCTGGATCGGGGCAGGCCGGCGGCCAAGAACCCTGGTGCGGGATCCCCCGGTGAAGCCTTTCAGATCGACCAGGATGTCGATTTCCAATCGTCTGATCAGGTCGGCGACCGCATCGTCGTTCATGTCCCCGACCTCGACAAATCGATCGAACGACGCCTCCAGCCGTCGACGCATCTCCGTGGGGTCTTTGGGCGACCATGAGATTGCCACCGTCTCGAATTTCGACCGGTCGTGGCACTCGAACAGCCCTGCCATCAAATGCGACGTCGCGTGGTTGCAAAAATCCGACGAGAAATAGCCGATGCGAATTCGATCGTGATGGTAGCGCTCGCCCCGCCAGCGCTGGCTTTCAGAGGGCGGATGGTTCTTCGCGGTCCATCGCGTGGCGCATAGCAGTTGGTCGGCGGCCGATGACGGCACGCTACAAAACAGAAATGGCGCCGCCGTCGCGTCCCGGTTCCTGATCGAATCGATCAGTTGGTCGCACTCAGCGTCGAAGTTACTCCAGTCGCAAATCTGAGATTTGGCGTGCAGGCGATAGCCTTCGATGTCGGCCTGATCCGGCTGGAGCGCGACGGCCTTGTCATAGGCAGCGAGTGCCTCCTGGTAGCGCGCCAGCATGGACAGAACCTTGCCGCGGTTGGCGTAGGCGGCCGCATCGTCGCCCTTGTGCTGGATCGCCTTGTCGATGCTGGCGAGCGCCGCCTCATGATCCCTGAGCTTGAGCAGCGCCGTGCCGCGGTTGTTGTAGGCTTCGCCATAGTCGGGCCGCAGTGCGATCGCTCTGTCGTAACTTGCAACTGCCTCTTCGAGACGATCCAGTTTGATCAGCACGTTGCCGCGGTTGTAGCACGCGCCGGCAATTCCCGGCGCCCGGTCGTAGCTGGCGAGCGCATCATCGAACCTTTCGAGGTCATTGAGCACGTTGCCGCGATCGTTGTGTGCACCGGGATCGTTGGGCTTGAGCGCGATCGCCCTGTCCAGGCCCGCCAGGGCCTCCTCGAGTCGCCCGAGCTTTCTCAGCGCGGCGCCCCTGTTTCGATAGGCCTCTGCGTGGCTAGGCACCAGCGCGATCACGCGATCGTAGCTTGCGAGCGCCTCCTCGTGGCGCCCAAGGTCTGCGAGCGTCAATCCGCGATTGTAGAGCGCCGGCGAAAGGTCTTGCTTGAGCGCCGTCGCCCTGTCGAAGCTCGCGAGCGCTTCGTCGAAACGACGCAAGGCGCGCAGCGCGTTGCCAAGGTTGTTGTGCGCGTCCGCGACGTTGCCGTTGAGCCTGATCGCGCGCCGGATCAGATCAATGCCGCGCTCGCTGCGGCCGGTCTGCGCGGAAATCAGGCCTAACAGATGCAGCGCATCGAAGTTGCTTGGCTGTTGCCGGAGAATGTCTTCATAGATCTTCTCTGCCGCCGCCAACTGCCCCCGCTGATGCAGCGCGAGAGCCTGCGCGAACACGGGCTGAGCGGCGGTCGAATTGGATTTTTGAGGTTCACCTGTCTCGGGCATCCGACGTCTTCACGCGCTTCCAAAATCGCAATACCAACCGCATTGCAATCTACCAACACGGCTACCGCCGTATAGCAGCAAAAGCGGGCGAATGGCCGTGAATGCCGAAATGAAGATGGTGCCCGTGCTGGGAAAATCGAACGTTGCCGGATGGGACCCAGGCCGCCCGTCTTCGCTCTCGCGTCGTTTCAGCATCGCGTGGTGTCCTGGCCGGCAATGAATTTCAAAGGTAAGTACTTTATTTTGCTTAATTTAATCGAAAGTAGCGGCCCTCAGCCGGCCGGGATTTCCAGGTGGCACCGTCCGCTGTTCAGGGCAACTTCGCTGCAGAGTCAGTCCTTGAGCCGCCGCCGCAGCAGCTTGCCGGCTGGTGAGCGCGGCAATTCCGTGACGAAGCTGACGTCCCGCGGCACCTTGTAAGGCGCCATGTTCTCGCGCGCCCATGCCACGAGCCGCGCCGAGTCCAGTTCAGTGCGTGGGGCCAGGACGATGAAGGCCTTGACCACCTCACCCTTCGTTGCGTCGGGCATGCCGATCACCGCCGACGCTGCCACGGACGGGTGCTTGTTCAGGATCGATTCGACCTCTTCGGGGAAGACGCTGTAGCCGGAGACCTTGATCATCTCCTTGAAGCGCCCCATGAAGGTCAGATAGCCGTCGGCATCGAGGCGGCCCATGTCGCCGGTGTGCAGCCAGCCGTTGCGCAGCGTTTCCGCCGTCGCGTCGGGACGATTGCGGTAGCCCTTGAATACGCCCGCGCCGCGGATCACGATCTCGCCTGGAACACCGGCCGGCGTGTCTGTGCCCGAATCCGGATCGACGATCCGGATCTCGTTGCCGGGCACAGGCTTGCCATGCGTGCCCCAGCGCACCGCCGTGCGTGGCATGAAAGTGTCGACCGTATGTGTCTCGGTCAGACCGTACGCGGCCTCGAAGCTTTCGCAGTTCGACGCGACGGCCTGCCATTGCCTGGCAAGCGCTTCGGTCCAGTCGATACCGAAACTGGTCACAGGATTGACGCGAAGGCTGCTCAGCTTGAAGTCGGAAATGTTCGGCAGCTGCGTGATCGCGACATTCATCGGCGCCACGCTGTACCACCAGCTCACCTGGTAACGGTCGATCGCCTGCGCCGTCACCAGCGGATCGAACCGGTACAACAGCACGGACGTCGCGCCCGCGTAGACCGGCGCGTTCACGCCCATCACCATGCCCGCGATGTGGTAGAGCGGCGCGATCGAGAGCAGGACGTCATCGGCGCCGATCCCGTTGCAGTTCACGGTCGCCGCCGTCTTGTAGATGACGTTGCGATACGACAGCATCGCACCCTTGGGCCGGCCGGTGCTGCCCGAGGTGTAGATCATCAGCGCCGTGTCGTTCATGTCGATCGCGACGGCGCCCGGCCGTGCATCGCTTGTTGTGACGGCAAGGAAGTCTTCGGTGTCGCCGGCTGTATCGACGGGCTCGGGCGCCGATCCCAGCAGTTCGTCCGGAACGCCGATCTGGGGCCGCTCGGGCAGCAGATCGGCATAGCGGACCACGAACACATGTTCGAGCTTGGTCTTGTCGCGGACCTGCCGCACGATCGGCAGCAGCGGTTCGGCCGCGACGATCACGCGCGCGCCGAGATCGTCGAGCTGATAGCCGAGTTCGTGCTCCTTGTTCAGCGCGCCGCAAGGCGAGGCGATGGCGCCGATCTTCTGGATGCCGTACTGCGCCATCATGTATTGCGGGCAGTTGTTCATGAACAGCGCGACCGGCTCGCCCTTGGCGACGCCGAGCTGTTGCAGGCGCGCCGCAAATGCATCGCTGGCGCGGTCGAGCTCGAGGAACGTGACGGCACGGCCGTACCAGATGCAGGCCGGTTTCTCGGGCCGCTCGCGGGCATGCTGCCGGAGTATTTCATGCAGCGGTCGTTCGTCGTTGCTCCGGGGCGCGCTTGTATTGGTCATTGTCGAAAAGCTCTTGTGCTCATGCCAGCTGGGAAAGGTGCAAACTGGCCGCTTCAGGGGTTATATTCGGACATTGGCACGCCCGGCTTGCGTGATCCGGCTCTCGCGTGCAGGACAGGCGAGAGAAACGCGGTGCGCCCGCAAGGGCGGTTGCGGCGAAGTGCGAACCTTTGATTGAGCGAGCCGTCTGCATGAGGAATACCAAGATGCGATCCTATCCACGTCGCGTCAACTTCGAGAGTGGAGATGTCGAGTTCCGGTTGATGGGAGCTGCCGACGAGGCCGCCACCCTCAAATTCGCCAAGGCGCTTGCCGTGCACGACATGCTGTTCCTGCCGCGGAATATCAGCGAGCAGAAGGTGCTCTCGGCATGGATCAAGGAGATCGAACGCGGCTCGATCGTCAGCCTGCTCGCGGTCAAGGATGACGCAGTGGTGGGGTGCGGTGCGATCGTGCGGGACCCAATGTCGTGGTCGGCCCATGTCGGTGAGATCAGGACCGTGATTGCCTCGCATGTGCGTGGGACCGGCATCGGGCGGGCGCTTTCCAATGAGGCTTTCGATCTCGCGCTGTCGATGGGCCTCGAGCGCCTGACCGTGCAGATGACGTCGGACCAGACCCGGGCGATCGCGATCTTCGAGGCGCTCGGCTTCCGCGTCGAGGCGCTATTGCGCGATCAAGTGAAGGACCTCCAGGGCAAGACGCACGACATCGTGGTGCTCGGTGTCAACGTGTCGGAGGTGCAGAAGCTCGAGCCGAACGGCTCATCCAGCGCGATCGAGTAGCGCGGGCTACTGCCGAAGAAGTTGCATCGCCTCCTCGCGCGGCTCGCATTCGCGACGGCGTACCTACTCATACGCGTACAGAGTGATGTCCTTTGCGGCGGCTTGCACAGGGCCGGAATTGCGTCTCGCGAGTGTTGCAAAAAATGCAACAGAAATTTGACACCTCGATCATTGATGCAACAGGCGTTCTCCCCGATGCTGGGCGGGCAAGTTGGTTCACCGTTCACCGCATTGCCTCGCAATCATTTTCCTGAGGTGTCCAGCACTATGACGTCGACCTCTTCTCCGTCCGCAGACCAGTCTGCTCAGGCAGTCGATTCCGCAAGCTCCGGCAAGCTCACATTGTTCGTTGCCGTTCTGATCATCGTTGCCGTCGCCGAGACGATCGGGATCGTCCAGTTTCGGATCGGGCCGGGCACGGTGCTGCTTCAACCGATGGTGTGGGCGCTGCTGATCGCCGCCGCATGGGGCCTTTCAGCGCGCTATCTGCCTGCCGCCGCGCGGATCGGGCCCGGACTGCAGACCTACGCGGGACAACTGCTCAACGCGGGCCTGCTGCTCTTCGTGGTCAAGATGGCATTCACGGTCGGTGGAGCGCTTCCGGAGGTGCAGAAGGCCGGCTGGGCGCTGCTGTTTCAGGAGCTCGGACATACCTTCGGCACGCTGGTCCTCGGCCTGCCGATTGCGCTTTTGCTCGGCGTCAAGCGCGAGGCGGTCGGCGCGACCTTCTCGATCGGCCGTGAAGGCAATCTGGTGATCATCGGCGAGAAGTACGGCATGAACTCGGCAGAGGGGCGCGGCGTGCTGGCCGAATACATCACCGGCACCGTGCTCGGCGCGCTGTTCATCGCGCTGCTGGCCGGCTTTGTCGCCAGCCTGCACATCTTCGACCCGCGCTCGCTTGCGATGGGCGCCGGGGTCGGTTCGGGCAGCATGATGGCGGCCGCGATCGGCACCATCAACGGCCACAACCCGCCCGAGATGGCGAAGGAGCTCATCGCGATCGCTTCGGCGGCGAACCTGATGACCGCCGTCCTCGGGTTCTATTTCGCCTTGTTCTTCTCGCTGCCGGTGTGCTCCTGGCTGTATGACAGGCTCGAGCCAGTGCTCGGCCGGTTCTCGAACTCCAGGTTGGGAGACCTCGGGCCGTCGATCGCCAGCGTCGGCGAGGCAAAGCGCGGCGCGTTCGGCTTCTCGGACTCGCTGCTCGCCTGGGTCACTGTCGCGGGCGGCGTCCTGATCGGCAATTCCCTCACCTACAAGGTGCCGCTGCTGCAATCGGGGGCAGGTCTCCTGGTCATGCTCGCCGTCGTGCTGTTGGTCGACGTTCTTGCCCGGCTGTTGACCAAGGTGCCGCACATGCTCATCCTGGTCGTGGTCACCACGGTGCTCGGCATCCCCGGCCTGCTGCCGTTCTCCAACGCGATGATCGGCTCGGTCGACAAGCTGAACTTCCTGGCTTTCACGACCCCCGTGCTGACGCTCGCCGGCTTCTCGGTGGCCAAGGACCTTCCGATCTTCAGGAAGCTGAGCTGGCGTATCGTGGTGGTCTCGCTGACGGCCGCCGCAGGCACGTTCCTCGGTGCGACATCGATCGCCGAATTCTTCCATCGCTAAGCAACGGACAGGTAGACCCCACGCATGTCAAAGGAATTTGGAATCGCCGACGATATCTGCACCCGGATGCGGGATTGGCGTCATGACATCCATGCCAACCCGGAAACCGCGTTCGAAGAGCACCGCACGGCCCAGCTCGTGGCCGATGCGTTGATGGAGATGCAGATCCCGGTCCATCGCGGCCTCGGCGGAACGGGCGTGGTCGGAACGTTGAAGAATGGCGAGGGTCCGACGATCGCGCTGCGAGCCGACATGGACGCGCTTGATCTCCAGGAGCTGGGGGACCGCGCGCACAAGTCGACACGTGCCGGCAAGATGCACGGCTGTGGCCACGACGGCCACACCACGATGCTGCTCGGAGCCGCCGTTCATCTCGCCCGTCACCGGCCGTTCCGCGGCACCGTCCATTTCGTTTTCCAGCCCGCCGAGGAGAATGAAGGCGGCGGCAGGAAGATGGTCGAGGAGGGGCTGTTCAAGCTCTTTCCGGCCGACGCGGTCTACGGCATGCACAACATTCCGAACATCTCGCGTGGAAAATTCGCGATCAGGACCGGCATTGCGACCGCCTTCCTCGATACGTTCGAGATCGTGGTGACCGGGAGCGGTTGTCACGCCGCGACGCCTGAGAAGGGCATCGATTCAATCCTGGTGTCGGCCGATCTCGTTTCCGCGCTGCAAGGCATCGTAAGCCGCCGGATCGGCGCGATGGACGCAGCGGTCGTGAGCGTCACCCAGATCCATGGCGGCGACACCTGGAACGTGGTGCCCGAAGCCGTTACATTGCGCGGCACGGTGCGGACGCTGGACGCCGAGGTGCAGGATCAGGTCGAGGCTGCCATGAAGCAGGTCTGCGCCGGCGTTGCGCAAACCCATGGCGCAAAGATTGATCTCAGCTACATGCGCGGCTATCCGGGCGTGATCAACACGCCCGCTGAAACCGATGCCGCGGCTGCGGCGGCCGCAAGCCTCGTCGGCGCCGAACAGGTGCAAACCGACATCAAGCCGGCGATGGGATCGGAGGATTTTGCCTTCATGCTGCAGGAGCGCCCAGGCGCCTATATCTGCATCGGCGCAGGCGAAACCGCCAACGATCCGCCGCTGCACAATCCATACTACGATTTCAATGACGCCATCCTGCCGCTCGGCGCCGCCTATTGGGTCGAACTGGTGAAGCAACAACTGCCTGCTGCCTGATGCTTTCGGTTTTCGACATCTTCAAGATCGGCATCGGCCCCTCGAGTTCGCATACGGTGGGGCCGATGCGCGCGGCCGGACAATTCGTCCGTGCGCTCGCGCGCGTTGGCCTTCTGGACAGAACGGTGCGGGTCCGCGCCGATCTCTATGGATCGCTGGGTGCCACCGGACGAGGGCATGCGACCGACCTCGGCGTGATCCTCGGCCTGCTCGGCGAAAAGCCCGATACGGTCGATCCGGCCCAGGTCGCACCGCGGCTTGCGGACATTCGACGCTCGGGCGAGTTGCGGCTGCTCGATGTTCATCCGGTCGCGTTCCGGCGCGGACGTGACATCGTGTTCAGGCCCGACAGCGCGCTGCCGGAACATCCCAACGGGATCCGCCTCGTGGCGTTCGCGGCCGGCGACACGCTGCTGGCGGAACGCTATTACTTCTCGATCGGCGGCGGGTTCGTGATCGAGCGCGGCGTTGACGATGCGCCCGATGGTGCCGACGGCGCGCCTTCGATCTGGCCATATCCGTTCGGCACCGGCGCGGAGCTGGTGGCGCGCGCGCAGGAGAGTGGCCGCTCGATCGCGGAAATGATGCTCGCCAACGAATGCGTCTATCGCACCGAGGCCGAGGTCCGGGCCGGTCTCCTGAAGATCTGGGATGCGATGAAGCAATGCGTCGAGCGCGGCTTCGGGATCGGCAATGCGGGCGCGGCCGAACCGTTGCCCGGCCCGCTGAACATTCGCCGTCGCGCGCCGGCGCTCTATCGCGAATTGTCGGTCCGCAACAGCGACACCGAGGGCGTCGATCCGCTCGCCGCGATGGATTGGGTCAACGCCTTCGCGATGGCGGTCAACGAGGAGAATGCAGCGCGCGGACGGATCGTAACCGCGCCGACCAATGGCGCCGCCGGCGTGATTCCGGCGGTGCTGCACTATTACGTCAAGTTCAGTCCCGGCGTGACCGACGACGGCATCATCACCTTTCTGCTCACCGCGGCCGCGATCGGCATGCTCTATAAGGCGAACGCCTCGATCTCCGGCGCGGAAGTCGGCTGCCAGGGCGAGGTCGGCGTCGCGTGTTCGATGGCCGCGGGCGGCCTGACGGCCGTGCTCGGCGGTACGCCGGCGCAGGTCGAGAACGGGGCCGAGATCGGCATGGAGCACAATCTCGGTCTCACCTGCGATCCCGTTGGCGGACTGGTGCAGATCCCCTGCATCGAGCGCAACGCAATGGGCGCCATCAAGGCGATCAACGCTGCGCGAATGGCGTTGCGCGGCGACGGCAAGCACTATGTCTCACTCGATGCCGTCATCAAGACGATGCTGCAAACCGGCGAAGACATGAAGTCCAAATACAAGGAAACGTCCTTGGGCGGACTTGCGGTGAACGTCGTGGAATGCTGACGCGAAACACGACTGCAGCGGAGCATCCGAGAACGAGCTCGAGCCGCGGGCACGGCCCTGTGGCCGCGCTCCCCCGAGGTTGGGGATAGCGGAGGCCCGTTGGCTGCCGCCAGCATTGCGAATGATTTCGATTTGGAGCTAGACTCTACATTAGGAGGAGGACGACCATGAGCGCTGGAGGGCGCCCGCAAGACGCCATGCCTGCATGCCAATTGCCGCCGGATTTCGACCAGTATGTCTATTCGGCGCAGTTGATTGCGGCCATCATTGCCGAGCTTGGCAGGCTGGACGTCCGATCGTCCGTGGCGCTGGCAGGCACGGGCCTGACCGAGGACAAGCTCGAAGCGCACACGACGCGTATCTCTTACCGGCAGATCGACGTTGTGGTTCGCAATGCGCTGCGGCTGTCGAACGACCCGACGGTTGCGCTTCGCGCCGGACAGCGGATGCGTGTGACGGCGCATGGAATGTACGGGTATGCATTGCTGAGCAGCGCGACCTATGACGATGTGCGGACCTTCGCCAATCGATATCTCCGGGTCGTCGGCCCGCTTTGCGATGCGAAATATTCGTATGACGGCGCGGCTGTCGTCTGCGCGTTCGAGCCGCTGCATTGGCCGAATCCGACGCAGGACGTGCATCGCTTCGCGGCCGAGTTCGCGCTGTCGTCGCATTTGACGACCATGAAGGATCTGGCGGGCGAATCGTTCCGCTTTTCGCAGATTTCCGTTGCCTATGGCGAACCGGCGCATGCTGGTGCCTATCAGGCAATCTTCGACTGCCCGGTGCTGTTTCAGCAGCGGGGCAATGAATACAGGTATGAGCTGTCGCAGGCCGATGGTCCGGTGGCGCTGGCGGACTCCCGCACCCACGGGATGGCGCGCGAGATGTGCGAGCAGGTGTTGTCCGAGGTCAACCAGGCGGGCGGGATCGCGGTGGATGTCCGGCGCGTGCTGATCGAGCAGCCCGGCAGATATCCGAACATCGAGGCGATCGCCGAGAGGCTTTCGATGCATCCCCGGGCGCTACGGCGGAAGCTCGAGGCCGAGGATACATCGTATCGCGAGCTCCTGGCCGAAGTGCGGACGCGCCTTGCGATCGAATACCTGCGCAAGACCGCGATGACCAACGAGGAAATCGCGAGCCGGCTGGGCTATAGCGACGCCGCCAACTTCAGGCATGCCTTTATCCGTTGGACCGGCAAGAGCCCATCCGATTTCCGGGTATCTTCGCCGATGTGAAGGCCGCGAGGGCAGTGCGGCACGGCGCTTGATCGTTCGTCATCGCGGCTGTCCATAAGTCACCTCCGAACTGGCCTCGTCGAACCTCCTCGCGGGCGAACTCCGTGCATAGACTGGCTATCGACCGGAAACGCAATGGTTGGTCAAGGGGTTGAGATGTGTGGGGCGACGCGCGGTAAGGCGATCCATCGACCGGCTTTGGCGCACCTCAGGCTCTAGCTGATTCCTCTCGGAGGCGCCTTCCGAACCTCAGCTGCGCCGCACCGCCGCTGTGGTGCCCCCGGTTCGGGCCTCGAGACTGGCCGCGCACCTCAACCGAGGGCGCGGCCTTTCTCGCGCGCGCCATGAACCTGTCAGGCATCGCCCGACGGTCAGCGTGTCATGCCAGGATCTTGCTTTCGCGCATCCCGGTGATGGCCGCGTCATCGTAGCCAGCCTCACGCAATATCTCTGTGCTGTGTTCGCCGACCGCGGGTGCCTTGCGCGGCTTCACCTTGGCCGCGCCGTCGACAAAGAACGGGCTGTCGATGGTCAACATTCCGTCGTCCTCGAACGGCACCAGCACGCCGGCCGCCAGCATTTGCCGGTCGGCGGACAGGTCGCCCATCTCGGCAACGCATTCGAAGACGATGCCTGCCTCATCGAGCCGCGCGCGCCACTCGTCGCGGTCGCGCGTTGCGAAGGCCGCATCGAACAGCGCGATCAGTTCCGCCGAGCGCGCGAACCGGTCGGCCTGCTTGGCAAATCTGGGGTCTTCGAGCAGATGGTCGAGGCCAAGGCATTTCGCCACGGTCGGAAAGTCGCGCTGCTCGTTGACGATCGCGAGCAGCAGCCAGCGGCCGTCGCGACAGCGGTAGTAGCAGCCGAGCGCATTGAACAGGTTCTCGCGCGGCGGTCGTGGCGTGAAGGTCGCCCCGCACAGCGCGGCCTGCGCCATGATGCCGTTCGACCAGACGCCGTTGGCGAGCAGCGAGGAGCCGACCTGGGTGCCGCGGCCGGTACGCTCGCGCTGATACAGCGCCACCGCGACCGCCGCGAACAGCGAAACGCCGGACGGATGATCGCCCATGCCGGCGAGCGCCCGTGCAGGTGGCGTGCTGGCGTCACTCCGCACCATGTCCATCAGTCCCGAACGCGCCCAGTAGGCAGTGACATCGAAACCCGGTTTTCCCGCCTCGTCGCCGGTTTCGCCATATCCGGTGAAGGATGCGTAGATCAGTCGATCGTTCATCGCGGCGAGCCGCTCGTAGCCGATCGCAAGCTTCCTGCGGACGGCGAGAGGATAGTTCGTGATGAACACGTCCGCGGTCGAGGCGAGGCGGTGCAGCACCGCCTGGCCTTCGGGTTTTGACAGATCGAGCGCGAGGCCGCGCTTGTTGCGGTTGTCGAGCAGCCAGCCATAGGGCTGATCGGACCTCGGCATGCCCGGCAGCTTAGGTACCTGACGGAACGCGTCGCCTGCGCCGGGCGGTTCGATCTTGATCACGTCGGCGCCGAAGTCTCCCAACAGCGTTGCCGCGGTCGGGGCGGCGATGAAGCTGCCGCAGTCGATGACCTTCAAACCCTCGAAGATGCTCATATGAGTCCGTCTCCGCTTGATTGCTTTGGGATCATCCCAGGCTCGTCGGGTCTTCACCGACCGGATGACCTTGTCTCGAAATAGCCTCCCTGGGCCTGCGATTGCATGCAGCCCGAGGCGAGCCGGTTATGTGCGATCCCTTCCGTTGCGTGCGGCCAGCACGTGCAGCAGCGCCACCTGGGTGTCGTCTCGCGCACGCTCCATCTGCGGGATCGGTGTCCTGCCGAACGATGCGGCGGCCTGGTCGATGATCCGGCGCTGCAGCGCCTCGTCGAGGTCGACTTGCGGAATCATCTTGAATGACGCGGCCATGTTCTTGCCGAGGTGCTGGAAGAACGATTCGAGCCCGTTCGGTCCGCCGCCCATGTGGAACGAGCTGAACGGCCCGTTCACGGCCCAGCGCAGGCCGATCGAGCTGGTGACGATATCGTCCAACTCGTCGACCGTGACGACGCCCTCCTGCACGAGATAGCAGGCCTCGCGCATGATCGCGCGCTGCAGCCGGTTGGCGACAAAACCCTGGATCTCCTTCTTGAGCACGCGCGGCACCTTGCCGAGCGCCTCATAGAACGCCACGGCGTCGGCGGTCGCTGCCGGATCGGTCCGGTCGCCGGGAACGACCTCGACCAATGGTATGAGATGCGGCGGATTGAAGGGATGGCCGACCAGCAGCCGGCTCGCATCCTTCATCTCTTGTGCTTGCTCTGTGGCGGGCCGCGCCGAGCTGGATGACAGCAGCAGCGCATGTTTCGGCACCGCAGCCTCGATCCGCGCCCAGACCTGCTGTTTCCATTCGGGCTTCTCCGGACCGTTCTCCTGCACGAGGTCGGCGCCGGCGACGGCGCGCGTCAGATCCGGCTCGAAGCGCAGGTTGCGCTCCAAACCCTCATGCGGCAGACCAAGCTTCAGCAGCGTCGGTGCGATCTTGATCAGCGCGGCCTTGACGACGGCCTCGATGTCGGGCTGCGGGTCGTTGATCACGACGTTGAGCCCGTGCGCGAGAAATAGCGCTGCCCAAGACGATCCGATGACGCCGGCTCCGATCACGCACACATTGCGATATCGGTTGAGCACGACGGCACGATCTGCGGATGATGGCATGGTTTCCTCCGGAGTGCCCGCTCAGCGCGGTTGATCGAGATAGTTGTGGCAGCGCTTGGCGCGGGACAGCGTCAGGTCGGTCATGATGTGGCTGCACGCGACGATCTCGCGCACCGGAAAGTCGGCCATCGGTGCCAATGCGTGGGCGAACAGCTCGAGCCGCGCCGGGCCGGTCCATGCGCCCTTGACGGTGATGTCGGTGATTTCGGAGCGCAGCAGCTCGCAGATGCGTGGCTCGCCCGCCGGCTTCGGGCTGTCATAGGTCCACAGGATTTTCAGCATGAAGGTCGGCACGCAGATCTCGGCCTTTGCCTTCTCGAGGTCCAAGGCACGGTGCTTGTAGCCCATCGTCGCGGTCGCAACCCGCAGCGTGCCGTAATCCATCGTGCCCACCAGGGTGTCGGAATCGACGTAGAGCTTCGGCTTGCCGATCACCTTTGGGTAGCCGCTGATTTCGCGGCCGGACGCCAGCGCCGGCAAATTGTCGAGATACATCGCGTGAAGGTACTCACCCTTCTCGTCGCCGAAGCGCACCTGGACCGCCTGGCCGCATTCGGTGTAGTCGCCGAGGCCAGAGGTGTCGGGCATCCGCATGATCTCCCAGCGGACCAGCGGGTCGTCGATCTCAAGCGGTTCGGGAACCACGGCGCGCAACGCTTCGATGTCGGTGCGATACAGGATGTTCAGGTATTCGCGGTTGGTGAAACGAAACGGTCCGCGGGGAAATGCCGGCGCGCCGATCGGCGTCGTCAGCTGCTTGAGAACGTCTTCCCGTCGCATCCGCTCCTCCCTTGATAACGGTTGGTCAATGCACGCCTCCGGCTGCATGCCGGTCGTCGCGCAAGGCATCGCGAGCCTAGCGATCTTGCGAAACGGAGAAAGGTGCGATTGGACCGCCGACCGGGTGACTTCCGGACGCGGAAGGCGGCGCGTACGGTCCGCACGATCCGATCATTGCGTCGCGCACGCGATCGGGCTTACGCTCGGAATGGTCGATCAATAGCAGGGGAGGAGCCTGCGGAATGCCAGGGGGCAAGCGGTCGTCATGACCAGGCAAGAGCCGCAGGTAAGCGAACCGCAAAGTCGAACGTCAGCCGGTTTTTCGCAGCGTATCTTCCCGCCGCATTCGATCGCGGCGATTGCGGCCGAGCTTGGCGGGCAGGGCATTGATCCATCAATGGTCCTTGAGGGGACCAGGCTTGGCATCGCCCAGCTCGAATCCCATACGACGCGAATATCGTATCGGCAGCTCGACACGGTGATCCGGAATGCACTGCGGCTGGCAAAGGACCCCGCTATTGCGCTGCACTCGGGGGCGCGAATGCATGTCACCGCCTATGGCATGTACGGATACGCGCTGCTGAGCAGCGCAACGCACGCGGAGGCGCGCGACTTCGCGGCGCGATACATCCGCGTGGTGGGGCCGTTCTGCGATTTTGGTCTCTCCTACAATGGTGAGAGGGTGGTGGGAACCTTCCAGCCCATGCACTGGCCGAATCCGACCGAGAGCGTGCATCGCTTCGCGGTGGAGTTCGCGCTGGCCGCGCATCTGACCACCATTCGCGACCGCTCCGGTCCGAGCTTCGGGTTTTCGCGCGTGCTGCTCGACTATGCGCCGCCGCCGTCCACTGCAGCGTATCAAAGCCTTTTTCAATGTCCGGTGCTCTTCAATCAACTGCATTGCGGATACGAATATGCGCGCAATGACGGTCCGCGGGCGCTGGCGGATCCGCGAACCCACGCCATGGCGCGGGAGATGTGCGAGGAGATACTCGGCGAGGTCAATCGCGCTGGCGGTGTCGCCGCAGATATCCGCCGGCTCTTGATCGAGCAGCCGGGTCGCTATCCGAGTATCGAGGCGATCGCCGAGCAGCTCGACATCTATCCCCGGGCGCTGCGGCGCAGGCTCGAGGCGGAGGGGACCTCATATCGCGATCTGCTTGCGGAGGTGCGCATGCGGCTTGCGATCGAGTATCTGCGCAAGACGCGCATGACCAATGAGGAGATCGCGAGCCGGCTGGGCTACAGCGACGCGGCCAATTTCCGCCACGCCTTCTTGCGCTGGACCGGCAGGAATCCATCCGAGTTCCGAAGCGACGAGGGGCTGTAACCCGGGCATATCCAGGGTAGCTCTGTCCGTAGTTCACCGCCAAATTGGCTCAATCGAACCTTTTGTGCCGCCAAGGCGCGCTTATGCTCGGTGCCGTGGTTGCGCTCGCGATCGCGTTCTCCCTACTTGGACCGCCCTCCCTCGGCGGTCTTTCTTTTGGCCGCTCCTGTCCGGAATTCACCTTCAAATACGACCAATCGAACCTTCCGCTGCCCGGTCCGGCTTACTAGCCTCCCGGACGTAGCGAGGAACCGGATTGCGGGGCTGGCAAGCAGACGCCGAAGGCGGACGAGGAAGCTCGTGTATCACCCGTCACCAAATCTCCTGCAGTGTCTCTATTCGCCGCAACGGATCGCTGCGGTGGTGGATGTCCTGTCCGAGGATGGGATCTCCGCGTCGCGCACGCTCGGCGGCGCCGATTTGAGGAGTGCCGACCTCAGGGATTCGTCCGTGCGCGTCTCCTATCGGCAGGTCGAGACCGTGTTTCGCAATGCGATGCGGTTGTCGCGCGATCCGGCGATCGCGTTTCGTGCCGGCGCACGAATGCATGTCCTGGCTTACGGCATGTATGGTTATGCCATGCTGAGCAGCCCGACCCGCGCCGAAGTCATTGACTTCGCGGCCAAGTACGGCCGCGTTCTGGGTACAGTCGCCGACATCGACTTTGCCCGCAAGGACGACACGGTGAGCTGCCTGTTCGACCCTCTGCTCTCTCGCGATCCGGCTCATGACGTCTATCGATTCGCGCTTGAGTTCGCCTTTGCGGCCTATCAGACGCTGAGCCGAGACATCTATGGCGGCTCGTTCCGCTTCTCGAAGCTCAGCGCCGCCTACACGACGCCGCCCCACGCCAAAACCTACGATCGCATCTTTCAGTGTCCGGTCGAGTTCGGCCAGTGCAAGAACGTGATGGAGTTCGACACGGCCTGGATCGACCATCCGGCGGCCCGCCCCGACGAGATGACCAGGGCAATGGCGGGCCGAATCTGCCATCAGCATCTTGATCGGATCCGGCGTGACGATGGCCTCGCCGCCGACATCAGACGACGGCTGCTCGAACATCCCGGCCGCTTTCCGAGCATCGAGGCAATGGCGGCGGAGCTCGCGATTCATCCGCGGACATTCCGCCGCAGGCTGCAGCTGCAGCAGCAGACGTACCGGCAGATCGTCTCCGAGGTCCGCATGCAGCTCGCGCTCGGCTATCTGCGCAACACCCAAATGACCAATGACGAGATCGCGGCGCGGCTGGACTACAGCGACGCGGCGAATTTCCGCCACGCCTTCGTCCGCTGGACCGGCAAGAGCCCGTCGGACTTCCGCAACGGCCGGGCATCGAGCCTCGCAGCACGCGTGCAGGAATCATTGGCGGATGTCCCAAACTAACCGCTCAAGCGGGCCAATTGCACCTTTTACCCATCTGACCTGCCCGATAGCGTTTTGAGACCAAAAGAATGCACGGCTGCGCGGTCGGATTGATATGGAGCCGCTCGCGAAGCACGGCAGCGATCAAAAATGACGGGTCGTGGGGACACTCCACGCGATCCGGGAGGGGACATTTCTGACATGAAAACGGCCGTCGACCGTTCCGCGCCGCCGTCGCAACTCCTGCTCGCGCTCGAGGTGCGGGGAATCTGGGAGCTGCAGGCATTCTTCGCAAGCTATCCGCTGCTTCGGCGCGCGCCGCGCGGCGATGGACATCCGGTACTCGTACTACCGGGGCTCTCCGCGAGCGATATCTCCACGCGACCGCTGCGCGCCTACCTGAAGGCGCAAGGCTATGCGGTGCATGGCTGGAAGCTCGGGCCCAATCGCGGACCGCGACCCGGCGTCGAGGCCGCCATGGACGCAAGGCTGGCCGAGCTCGCCGAGCGATACCAGCGCAAGGTCAGCCTGATCGGATGGAGCCTCGGCGGGGTCTTTGCGCGCGAGATTGCGCGGCGTACGCCCGAGCTGGTGCGTCAGGTGATCACGCTCGGCAGCCCGTTCGCCAACGAGCCGAAGGCGAGCAATGCGTGGCGTCTCTATGAAGCCCTGAGCGAACGCCGTGTCGACGACTGGCCCGATCGGGATACGATGAAGCTGCCGCCGCCGGTGCCGAGCACGGCGATCTACTCGCGCACCGACGGCATCGTCTCATGGTGGGGCTGCCGCGAGCAGCATGCCGACAGGACGCAGAACATCGAGGTCGAAGGCAGTCATTGCGGGCTCGGACACAATCCGGCCGTGCTCTATGCGATCGCTGATCGGCTCGCGCTGCCGGAGGATGCTTGGTCGCCATTCGACCGCAGCGGTCTTCGCGGCTTGGTTTATCCCGATCCTGATCGTACCGAGGACAGCCCGTCTCTGTTTTGGCCGCGCGCGTCCGCGGCCTGACGCGCAGCCCACCGGACGGCGTTTCGCCGCCAGCAGCCAAATACCAGAAGGAGGACATCGATGGGGACCGATGACAGCCAATCCGACGCAATGAGCATGGGCGCGATGCCCTGGCTCGGGGACCTGAAGAAAATGGCCGAGCGGTTCACGCTGCCCGGGATCGACATCGCCGCGCTGATCGAGTGGCAGCGCAAGGACATAGAGGCGTTGGCGGAAGCGAACCGGCAGGCCTATGAAGGCATCCAGGCGATGGTCAGCCGACGCAACGAGATCCTGCAGGAAACGCTCGCGCAGTGGCAGGCGGGGATGAAGGACCTCGCGAGCGGCGAAGCCATGACCAAGCAGGCGGAGAACGCCAAGCAGCAGGTCGAGAAGGCGGTCGCGAACTTCCGCGAGCTGTCGCAGCTGGAGGCGCAGGCGCGCAACAACGCCTGGAAAGTCATGCAGGACCGCATGCAGGAGAATTTCGCGAACCTTCAGAAGCTGCTGCAGCCGAAGTAGCGCCTGTGCGCGCGAGGAGCCAACCCACCGGAGGATGCCATGAGCCTGGCCAAGTTGCAGGACCTGACCGGCCGCGTCGCGCTCGTGACGGGCGGATCGAGAGGCCTTGGTCTTCAGATCGCCGAGGTGCTGGGCGAGCTCGGCGCAAAGGTCGCGATCACCGCTCGCAAGCACGACGAGCTCGAGACCGCGGCCGCGCACCTGAAAGGGCTGGGGATCGAGGCGCTGCCGGTGGTTTGCGACATGGGCAGGCTGGAGACGATCCCGCCGATGGTCGAGCAGGTCGTGGCCGCGCTCGGCCCGATCGACATCCTGGTCAACAATGCCGGCACTTCATGGGGCGCGCCGACGATCGAGCACGCGCTCGACGGCTGGAACAAGGTGATCAACCTGAACGTGACCGCGATCTTCATCGCCACGCAGGAGGTCGGCCGCCGCTGCATGGTGCCGCGGCGGAGCGGCAAGGTGATCAACATCGCCTCGATCCAGGGACTGACCGGCTGCTATCCGGAAGGCACGCCGACGCTGGCCTACAACGCCAGCAAGGGCGCCGTCGTCAACCTGACCCGCACGCTGGCGAATGAATGGGCGCCGCTCGGCATCAACGTCAATGCGATCGCGCCGGGCTATTTCCCGACCAAGATGACCGCGCAACTCGATCAGAGTGCGACCGCGCACATGGCGCCGATGAACCGCGAAGGCGGCCCCGAAGATCTCAAGGGCGTCGCCGCGCTGCTTGCCTCCGATGCGTGTGCATTCATCACCGGCCAGACCATTGCGGTCGATGGCGGCGTCACGGCCGTCTGACCTGAGAGACCATAGAGGGAGAGATCTCATGAACGACATGCCCTGGATCCGATCCTATCCCGACGGCGTGCACTGGGATATCAAGATCGCTCCCGGACCGGTGCAGGGGATTCTCGACGAGGCCGTTGCCAAATGGCCGATGCGTCCTGCCATCGATTTCCTGGGCAAGCGGATCAGCTATGCCGAGCTCGGGCGGCTCACCGATCGCGTGGCCAAGGGCCTGCAGCTGCTCGGCGTGAAGCCGGGCGTCCATGTCGGCCTCTATCTGCCCAACACGCCGCATTACATCATTGCGTTCTTCGGCATCCTCAAGGCCGGCGGCACGGCGGTCAATTACTCGCCGCTCGACGCCGCCAAGGTGCTTGAACACAAGATCGAGGACAGCCGCACCGATATCCTGATCACCCTCGACATGGCTGCGCTCTATCCGCAGATGGCGGCGATGCTCGGCAAGACGAGATTGAAGAAGCTCGTGGTCGGTTCGCTTGGTGAGATCACGGCCGATCCCGACGCCGTCATCAACGAGATGAAGGCGGCCAAGCAACTGAGCGAAGTCGCCTGGGATGATCATCACGTCAGCTTTGGTCAGCTGATCCACAATGACGGCGCCTGCGAGACCTATCCGATCGCCGATCCGCGCGAGACGATCGCCGTTCTGCAATATACCGGCGGCACCACGGGGCTGCCGAAAGGCGCGATGCTCACGCACGCCAACCTGACCAGTGCGTGCCAGCAGTACCGGGCCACAACGGCGGGCTCGCCACCGGTGCTGGTGGATGGGCAGGAGCGTTTCCTGGCCGTTCTGCCACCGTTCCACATCTACGCGCTGTCCGTGAATGTGCTGTTCGGCGTCCTGATGGGCGCCGAGATCATCCAGCATGTCCGCTTCGATCCGAAGGCCGCGCTCGAGGAAATCTCGACGAAATCGGTCAGCGTCTTCTGCGGGGTGCCGACGATGTTCACCGCGCTGATCAACCATCCTGAGACGCCGAAGCACAGCCTGCGCACGCTCAAATATTGCGGGTCCGGCGGCGCGCCGCTGCCGCTCGAGGTGGCGCAGCAGTTCGCGTCGATCACCGGCTGCAGCCTGAGCGAGGGCTGGGGCATGACCGAGACCTCGCCGAGTGGAACCTTCACGCCGGCGCAGCCGGGAGCGACGCGCAAGGCCGGCTCCTGCGGCATGCCGATGCCCGGGATCGTGATCAAGTTCCTCGATGTCGACAACAGCAGCAGCTACGTCCCGCTCGGCGAGCGCGGCGAAATCTGCATCAGTGGCCCCAATGTGATGAAGGGCTACTGGAATAAGCCGGACGCGACGGCCGAGGTCACGACATCAGACGGGTTTCTGCGCACCGGCGATGTCGGCTACATGGATGAAGACGGATTCATCTTCATCGTGGACCGCACCAAGGACATGCTCCTGTGCAGCGGATTCAACGTCTATCCGCGTGTCCTCGAAGAGGCGATCTACAAATATCCGGCGGTCGAGGAGGTCGCCGTGATCGGCATCCGCGACGAGTATCGCGGCCAGTCGCCGAAGGCCTTCGTCAAGCTGAAGGCGGATGCCAAGCCGTTCAAGCTCGAAGAGCTGCAGACGTTTCTAAAGGACAAGCTGGGCAAGCACGAGATGGTGCACGCGCTCGAGATCCGCGCCGAGCTGCCGAAAACCGCGGTCGGCAAGCTCTCGAAGAAGGAGCTTTACGACGAGGAGGAACGCAAGGCCCAGGCGCAGGCATGAGATCGCCTGCGTGAGCCGGCCGATGCGGGGAGCGGCCGAGGGAGAAGCCCACCCTCGAACCCCGTTCGCCGGTATCGGGCCCTGACAGGAATGCGATGACCGCGGCCCGCAAGGCTTGGGCAAAGGTCGTCAGCTGCGGCGATTGCCGTCACAGCGTCACGGGAGGAAAGCATGGACCAACTCAGCAGCATGGATGCATCGTTCCTGCATCTCGAAACACCGGAAACGCCGATGCATGTCGGCAGCCTGATGATCTTCGATCTTCCCGAGGGCTACCAGGGCGACTACTACGAGGACGTCAAGGAGATGCTCGGCAAGCGGCTGCATCTCTCGGCGTTGCTGAACCGCAAGCTGGCGCAGATGCCGTTCCAGCTCGCCGAGCCGGTCTGGATCGAGGATGACGATATCGAACTCGATTACCACGTGCGTACCGTCACCTTGCGGCGCCCGGGGACGATGGCACAGCTCGAGCAGCTCGTCGCGCGGTTGCACGCCTCGCTGCTCGACCGCAGCCGTCCGCTCTGGGAGATGTATGTCATCGACGGCCTCGAGAACGGGCAGGTCGCATTCTACACCAAGGCCCATCACAGCGGGGTCGACGGCAAAGCCGGCGTCGAGCTCGCCAAGGTGCTTTATGACGTCACGCCCACGATGCGCGAAGTGCCGCCGCCGCGGCGCAAGCGCGCCGCTGCGCAATACCAGCTCGGTGTAACCGAGCTGTTGCAGGCGGCGGCCAACAACGCCGCCCAGCAGTATCGCAAGCTCGCGGAACTGCTTCCGACGGCCGCCAAGGCGCTCGGCACCGCTGCGAGCGTGATGGCCAGCCAGCGGTCGCAGAAGGGGGAGCGCTCGCTCAGTCTCGGCCTGGCGCCGAAGACCGTGTTCAACGATTCCATCACCAACCAGCGCTCCTATAGCACCATGACGTTGCCGCTCGCCGACATCAAGGCCCTGGGCAGACGCGTCGGCGGCACAGTCAACACCATCGTCATGGCGATGTGCAGCATCGCGCTGCAACGCTTTCTCACCGAGCGCGGTCTGCTGCCCAAGGAAGCGCTGATCGCGATGGTACCGGTCAGCCTGCGCGCCGAGGGCGACAAGGCGATGAACAACCAGGTCTCGGCGGTGCGCGTTGACCTGGCGACCGATATCGACGATCTGCCGACCCGCTTCAAGGCGATCCATGCCTCGTCCGAGGCGGCCAAGGCGGTGGTGCGCGAGCTCAAGCCGGTGCTCGGTGTCGATGTGCCGATCACGGGTTCGCCGTGGCTGATGACCGGACTCGCTTCGCTGCTCGGCCGCTCCAATCTTGCAAGCCGCCTGCCGGCGGCTGGCAACGTGCTGATCTCCAACGTGCCGGGACCGGGGCAGCATCTCTACATGGCGGGCGCCCGGATGGTGCACTATTTCCCGGTCTCGATCCCCTATCACGGCAGCGCGTTGAACATCACGGTGCACAGCTACGCCGGCCTGCTCGAGTTCGGCCTGACCGCGTGCCGACGGGTGCTGTCGCAGGACGAGTCCTACGAGATGATCGAGCATCTGCGGGCGGCGCTGCGCGAAATCGAGGCCCTGCCGCAGGTCGAGATCGTCGAGTTGAAGACGCCGGGTGCCGATCAATCGAAGGTCAAATCCGCGGCGGCAGCTTCGGTGACGGTCATTCAGCCGGATGAGACCGCGCCGGTTGCCGCAAACGACAAGGCGAGCCGGGCCGGCTAGCAAGCCCGGCGGGTTGGGCAATCACGTCCCCGGCGGTCGCGGCGCGGCCGGATCGCCTTCGGGTCTCGAAATTGAAGAACATTTGGAGGAAACCGGAATGCACCCGTCCGCTGCGAGCAAGGGATTGCTGTCTCTCCTGGAGAGCCCTGCGCATAAATCGCTGTTCTCGAAGATCGATTGGCGCCTGATCCCGCTGTTGCTGATCGCCTATATGATCGCCTATCTCGACCGCATCAATATCGGCTATGCGCAGCTGCAGATGAAGCAGACCCTGCCGTTCGACGAGGCGGTATACGGCCTTGGCGCGGGTATCTTCTTTGTCGGCTATTTCCTGTTCGAGGTGCCGAGCAATCTGCTCCTGGAGAGGATCGGCGCCCGCAAGACGCTGTTGCGGATCATGCTGCTGTGGGGGCTGGCGGCAACAGCCATGATGTTCGTGTCGACGCCGTTCCAGTTCTATCTGGTGCGGTTCCTGCTCGGCGTGTTCGAGGCCGGCTTCTTTCCCGGCGTCATTCTCTATTTCACCTACTGGTATCCCTCGGTGCGTCGAGGACAGGTGATCGCGACCTTCATGTCGGCGACAACAATCGTGTCGGTGATCGCCGGTCCGCTATGCGGCTCGATCCTGAAATACTTCGACGGTGCCGGCGGCCTTCATGGCTGGCAGTGGCTGTTCCTGGTGCAGGGACTGCCGGCGCTGATCCTCGGTGTCCTCGTCTATGTCCTGCTTGAGGACAAGCCCGAACAGGCTGCTTGGCTGTCGAAGGATGAGAAAGCCCTGCTCGCGGAGTCCTTCCAGCACGATGAGAAGGATGTCGAGAGCGAGCCCTCGGGGACGTTCGGGCAGATGCTGAAGGACCCCAAGGTCTATGTGCTCTCGTTCGTCTATCTGCTGCTGCTCGGCGCGACCTACACGATGGTGTTCTGGCTGCCGACCCTGATCCAGAGCTGGGGCATCAAGGATCTGTTTCTCGTTGGCGTATATGCCGCGATCCCGAATGCGGCAGGAGTGATCGGCATGATCCTGATCGGCCGCCATTCGGACAAATGGCACGAGCGGCGATGGCATTATGCCGCCTGCGTCGGCATCGCTGCTCTCGGCCTGCTCATCACGACGCTGCTCCAGGGGAACCTGGTCGGATCGATCCTTGCGCTGTCCTTTGCCGTGATCGGAATTGCGTCGGCGACGCCGCTGTTCTTCGCGTTGACCAGCGAATATCTCTCCACCGGCGCGGCCGCCGGCGGGCTTGCGCTGATCAGCAGCCTCGGAAACCTCGGTCCGGCGATCAGTCCCACGATCAACGGCCTGATCGTGCGCAGCACCGGCGACAACATCTACAGCATGTACTTCGTGATGGCGCTCTACCTGCTGTCCGGATTGCTGTTGCTGCTGTCGGTGCGGCCTGCGCCGAGTGCGCGATTGGCGATGGCGTGACAAGAGCTCCGGCGAGGCCGGCCAACGCGGCGGAGACGGGTCTCCCGCTGCTGGCGGCCGCCGCAATGCCGTTGGCGATGATACGAGTATCGGGACGCAAGCGATGAGGATTGTTCTGCTGGGGCCGCCTGGCGCAGGCAAGGGTACGCAGGCGCGGCGCCTCGTTGAGGAGTACGGCATCCCGCATCTCTCCACCGGAGATATGCTGCGCGCCGCGGTCGATGCGGAAACCTGCATCGGCCGGAAAGTCAGGGAAACGATGGCGAACGGCGGGCTCGTGCCGGATCAGCTCGTCATCGCCGCGGTGATCGAACGCATCTCGCAACCGGACACCGAGCGCGGCTTTGTGCTCGACGGCTTCCCGCGGACGATCGCTCAGGCGGTCAGCTTCGACGACCTGCTCGATACCGAGGGCCTCACGCTCGACCATGTCGTTGAGCTCAAGGCGGATGAAACGGTGTTGCTGGATCGCATCGAGCAAAGGGCCCGCGAAACGCGCGAGCAGGGCGCCGCGGCGCGCGCCGACGACAATCATGAAACGCTCAAGGCACGTATCGACGCCTACAACGAACAGACGGCGCCGCTGGTCGACTATTATCGCTCGCGGAACCTGCTCAGGAGCGTCGACGGGTTGCAGCCGGTCGAGGTCGTGGCCTCTGACGTCTTGAGGGCGATCGTGCAAGTTTGATCGGAGATGTGATGCCGGCCACGCGAAGTCTCGACCCGCAATCCGGACCGTCCGGCCATTCCGTCCGGATCGAGGTGCTTGAGCCGCTGCGCAAGTCGCTGGGCGAGGTGAAGGAAACGGCCGATCAATTCGAGCAAGCTCAGGCGCTATTGCGGGCGATCGAACGGTTCTCGTGCAAATATGCCGTTGATCGAAGGAACGCCGGCACGCCGGCCGATCCGGCCCATCGCGACCACCGCCGTCTGGTGCGCGGCAAGATTCTTGCCCGCGTCCTTCGCCGATCGCGCGGATCTGTCCTGGCAGCGAAAGGAACGACCTTATGTCGATGAGCGCAAATGAAGGTCAATGCGCGCTCGTGACCGGCGCGTCGGGCGGTATCGGGCTCGAGCTCGCGCGCGTGCTCGCGGCTCACCGCTTCAGCCTCGTACTGCTGGCGCGCAGCCGCGACAAGCTGCAGGACCTTGCCCGCGAGCTCAAGGCCGATCACGGCACCAGGGTGACCATTGTCGCCGCCGATCTGAGCGAACCGCTGGCGCCGCAGGCGGTGTTCGATTCGCTGAACGACGCCGGCGTGCGGGTCGACCTCCTCGTGAATAATGCCGGCCTGCTGTTCGAAGGACGCTTCGGCGCAATCGGCCTCGAGGACCAGTTGCGGCTACTGCAGGTCAACATCGTGGCCATGACGGCGTTGACCCGCCTCTTCCTCGCGCCGATGCTCGAGCGAAACAGCGGGCGGATCCTGAACGTTGCCTCGGTCGCGGCATTCATGCCGGTGCCCAACCTTGCGGTCTATGCCGCATCGAAGGCCTATGTGCTCTCGTTCGGCGAGGCATTGTCGCAGGAATTGAGCGGCAGCAAGATCACGCTCACGACGCTGTGCCCCGGGGTGACGGACACCGGAATGGTCCATGGCACAAATCTCGGCAACATGCCGAGCATGATGATCATGGATGCGAAGACCGTCGCGCTGGAAGGCTTTCGGGCGTGCATGGCGGGAAAGCCGGTCCATGTCGCAGGACTTGCCAACGAACTCGCGGTCCAATGGATCAAGTATCAGCCGAGCTGGCTGTTGCGGGCGATCGGCGGCGTGTTTGGAAAGGCCGCAACACCGGGCTGAGGGCGGCCTGCTTGCTTGCATCCCCGGCCCGGAGCGCAGTTCTGGCCATCAACAACGGATATTCGTCATGGGACCTGAGGAGCGCACCGTCAAACCACCTTCGCTCGCTTTGCTTGCCGCCGAGGGGCGTGGCTTGCTCGATATTCCTGCGCTGCTCGCCGTCGCGGCTCCGCTTCTGGCGACCGCGCCGCGAGGACAGTCGCACCCGGTGATGGTCCTGCCGGGATTGGGGGCCGATGACCGGTCGACGCTCGCCATTCGCTCGTTCCTCGAGTTTCTCGGCTATCAGGTCCATGGATGGGGCCGCGGCCGCAATGTGCGTGCGCCGGATGCGGATCTGTCCGCGGTGGCGGCGCGCGTCGTCGAGATCGAACAGCAGAGCGGTTCGAAGGTCAGCCTGGTTGGTTGGAGCCGCGGCGGCATCATTGCCCGCGAGGTCGCGCGGCAGACTCCTGCGTCGGTGCGCACGGTCATCACGCTCGGCAGTCCGTTCGCAGCACCGGGCGCGAGCAATGTCCGCACGATCTGGCGGCTTCTGACCGGACAGAAATACGAACCGCCGACACTCGCGCGGATCAGCCGCCTGGCGCAACCGATTCCGGTGCCGGCGACATCGATCTACACCCGCACCGACGGCGTGGTGGCGTGGCGCGCCTGTTTGGAGCCGGACGGCGAGCAGCGCGAAAACATCGAGGTGAACACGACGCATATCGGTCTTGGCTTTCACGCACCGGCGCTTTGGGTGATTGCCGATCGCCTCGCCCAACCGCCCGGCACCTGGAAGCCGTTTCGTCCGGCGCCGCAAGTTGCGATCTGGTTCCCTGCAACGACGCGTCGCGACTAGATCTCGTGAGTGCGCGTTTGCCGATCTATCGCGCGCCGCTTGCCGGTGCGCGCATCTCGCCGACCATCATCCGCAGCAGCTTCATCGCGGCGGGCGGCAACGTGCGTCCCTGGCGTGACACCACATGGGTGCGGCCGCGATGGAGCAGGGCGTTCCTCAACGGCAGCGCCGTCACCTTTGCGGCATCTGCTTCCGTCATTGCGAGGCGCGAGACCAGCGCATAGCCGAGGCCCGCGGTCACGTAATGGGCAAGCGCGTCGAATGAGGCGGTCGTGAATGCGAAATTGAGGCGGACGCCTTCGCTGATCTCGGCGGCCTGGATGTGCTGGCGCAGGCCGTAGTTCGGATGCATCGCGGCTCCCGGATATGGCGCGAGGTCGGCAAGCCTGAGCGGCCGACCGAGCTGGATCAGCGGATGTCCGCGCGGCACCATTGCCTTGATCGGATGCGGCTGCGAATGATGCGAGCACAGCCGATCGTCGCGGGGCGGATTGAAGAGGACGCCGATATGGGCGCGTTCGCTCACGACCTGCTGGACGATCTCGTCGGTGCTCCCGATATCGAGGCTGATCGTGATCTTCGGGTGCGCTTGCATGAAGCGGCACAGGCTGGTCTTGGCCAGCCAGTCGACATAGCCTTCACCCGTCACGACGTCGATGTGACCCGTCTCGACCTTGCGGATGCTGTCCATCTGCGCAAGCAGTGCCTGCCGTTCGCTCTGCTGGCGGTGCAGGTAGGCGGCCAGCAGTTGGCCGGCGTCGGTCGGCGCAACGCCGCGGCCCCGCCTTTCGAGCAGGCGCGCACCATACTCCTGCTCGAGCAAGCTCAGCGCCCGGCTGACCGCCGAGGCATCCATGCCGAGGGCGCCCGCGGCGCCGCGCACGGAGCCGCTATTGAGCACCTCCATGAAATAGTGCAATCGGCGCGGCTCGAGTTTGGCGTTCATCGGCACAGCCCGGATCATTGCAAGCAATGCAACGAATATTCAATTATGCTGCTATTTATGCAAGGACGCCGTACAGGAGCCAGGATAGGGGCGAGGCATCGGTCCGTCTATTTGACGCCGTCGAATGGTCGTGGAGCGCGAAGACCAGGCTGGCTAGAAGGTCACGGTGACGACGATGGTGTCCGCGTAGCTTCCGGCGGGTGGTGAGCTCTGCGGCGGAACGCGTCCATAGACCGAAACGTTCTGGGTCAAAGCTGTTCCTGTACCGAGGACGCAGGTGCTGGCACCGGAAGTGCAGGTCGTGGCGGATGTTGTACTCGTCCAGGCGCTGGTCCGGGCTGGGTCCGTATAGAGATTGTATGTGATGAAGCTTGCACCTGCCTGCATGCGCCGTTGGCTGCCGCTTGCGTTCACTCCGTTATCGAGACTGATCGAGTACGGGGTCGTATTGGTGCACTTCACTGAAATCGTTCCAACGCCGTCAATGTTTGACGTCAACAGCGAAGCGTTGCCGAAATTGAGTGGGGTGGTTGAAACAATGCAATTTCCGGCGATTGTCGCCGTCCAGGGCGAGGCGCCTGCATTTGTCGTCGTTCCGGGGTTCGACGAGCAATTCGGGCTCGCAAGAAGATAGGTTGCGTAGGCGACGACCGGAGAGGTCGTGCTCCAGACGTAGGTTCCGGGTATCGTTGCCTGCTGATTGGCCAGGAAGCGGCCATAGACAGTCAGACTTTGTTGCGCGGGTCCGCCCAAAAGTGGAAGATTCAGATTGATGCTGACGCCGCCGGAGCCATACGCGGTGGTTCCGTATCCCCACGATCCCCAGACCTGCGTGCGCCCCGAATCCGAATACAGCTCGTGGATTGCCGTGTTCGCGCCACTTCCCAGCGATCGAACCGAGCTACTGCTGTTGGGCGCCCCCTGGTTGAATTGCACACACGCATTGACCGTGCAGCCGAGGGCGCAGCCGCTGCATGTCACGGTAAAGGTCGAGGTCGTATCAACGGCGCCGCCGGCCAGAATGTCGACAGATCCGTAGTTGCCCGACGCCGAGGTAACGGAGCAGCTTTGGGCGTGAGCCGAAAATGCTGCCGCAAGCTGCAGGAGCAGGGCAAAGAGCAGGGTTCGCTTCAAGCCGATGACCACGAGCTCAATCTCACAATGCGTGTTGGTCGGAACCGATTATCCAGGCGATTGACGTACGGAGATCTTGTTTGCGAATGAACGAATGCATTATCGGCACACCACCCCGGGGATCCGGACCTGTTCGCCGGGCTTCGGGACAAACGCAAACGTTGCACGGCAGCGCAAATCGGCCAGGTCGATCTCGACTTCGTTCATTGCCGACAATCCCTTGATGTAGGCCTGTCCGTCATAGCCGACAACAAACTCTCCTCCACCGGTCATGCGGCCGACGGCGCCGGCGGGTAGAACGCGATTATCAGCTCCGACAAAGGTAACCAGCGCGGCCGTCGTCTCCTTGCGGACGTCGAATCTGACGAGTATCCCGGCGCGATCGGCCGGAGCTACGATGTCATGCGTCGTTGCGGCTTCGTTGTCGACTGGAAGGTTTGTCGGATCGATCGCAATCTTGTTGTTTTGGTAGGAACGAAGCATCGGTATCAGCAACATGCCGCGGGAATCGGTGACGCCCGCCCAGCGGTTCTCGTTGAGGACCTCGACATCCGGCACGCCTGTCGTGACCACCGCAAAGCTGTCGTCGATCCAGTTCGAAAGGAAAACGCCGCCTCCGATGGTCGTGATCGAACCGCGCAATTCCAGCGATCCCACTGCGCTGGATCCGGCCTGACTTGCGCCAGCCTGGATGGTGCCGTAGCTCGACCTGTAGGAAGCCGTGGCCTCCCGGTAACTGGCCGAGCCTTCGGAATCGTGCACACGCCAGCCGTAACTGCCGGGCTCCGGCCCAAGCGACCTGACGGCATCGACGCTAGCGATCGTACCGCTCCGACCGCTTGAAACCCCGCTCGTGATCGAAGCAGAGTCGCCGATGGGCATGCTCAAACCGGCAAATATGCCGGTATTCCTCTTGCTACCGAAATCGTGGAAGACGGTGGTGAATACCGACGCATTGTACGGCAACGAACGCGAGTAGGAGGCCGTCACAATATTCGAACGATTGCCCGAGGCATCGCGCAGATCGACAAAGCTTGCACTGAGGCTGGCCCTGGAGTCGAACGGCATCGGGGTGCTGAAAGTGATCCGATCGAGTGCGACCGGTGCACGGGCGCTGCCATAGATGCCCGTCACATAAGCAAACGAGTTCGACACCGAAGCGACGCCGCCGGGCAGGTAGTTAAACAGACCGTTCAGGTTCTGCAGGCCGCCGTTGAACGTCGCGATGTTTTGCAATCGGGCGGTGGCCGAGGCCAGGTCGTCATAGGTGCCGAAAGTGTGTTGCGAGCTGGCCGAAATGCTCACGTCGAAAAGTCGGGTCTCGTAGGAAGCATAGGTCTGCATGCCGCGGTTCTTGCCGCTGCCGCTGCCGGCCAGGGCCACGGCGGCGACACCTGTCGTCCCGGTCCTCAAGACACCGCCGATCCCGCCGTTGATGACGCCGGCTCCGCCTTCGGCGTGTGCCTCTGCCGTTAACCCGTCGTAGATGCCGCGCCGCAGGGTTGCAGATCCGACCGGCGAGCCAACATAGACGTCGCTGCTCGAACCGTAGGACAGGCGAGGCAATCCGGCTTCCACCGACCAGCTGCTCAGCCCGGGCGCAAGCAGGCTCGCGTTCGCATAAAACGGCGCCGACGTCCGGGTTTCGTGACCTGCCGAATCCCGCACCACGAGCTGCGTCGTGCCGGCGCCGGAAATCAGCGGAACGTTGTTCACGCTGAAAGGGCCGGACGCGACGTCCTGAGAAAATGTCCTGATGTTGTTGACATAGACGTCGACGGTTGACGGCACTGCCGCGCTGCCGCCGATTGTCGCGAGCGGCGCGGTAATGAGATCGGGCCGCAGGGTGAAATCGCGTTGGGCCTGCAAGCCGCCGATCCTGACCGGACGCGACCAGGCGAGTCCGCCGTTGATCGTATCCCCCGCGACGTAGCTGATCATCCGGTCCTGGTCGGAATACTGGAAGGACGAATTCAGCCTTGTCGCCTGCGCAGGCTGCTGCGGACCACTGCGGATGATCGCCGACTGTTCGGCGGTGCCGTAAGGCGAAAACGCCCGGGCGTCGAGCAAAAGCGATGTGTTGGCGAGCCCGATCGATCTCGAGGTAGAGATGTTGCTGGTTGAAGTCAGCAGATCATAATTCAGCACCGCGCCAGGATCGGCCTGCGCCCTCGGCAGGGTGCCCCTGAAGCCGCCTGCGTCAAGGGCCTGCGGCTTGCGCCCAGCCTCGTCGACGATGATGAATATCCGCTGCGTTCTCTCCTCGTATCGATACTTCAGGGTCGGGATATCATCGAGCGCGATGATCTCGTCCGGTCGATGCGGCCGACCCGGACGCAAGCCCAAGCTCTCTAGTTCTTCCAGCGTTCCCCCGATCCGACCGTTATCAAACCGGACGAACGATCCGATCATTCGGGCAGGCACCGAGTTGATCACGACGTCGAGTTGCAGATTTGTCTGGTTTTCGCCGGCGCGAGCGCGCCCGGCACAGAGGATCATGCCGAGTAGTGCTGCGATGGACACAACTGCGGAGCCCCTTCTACCGACGAGCCGGCGACTCAATAACCGCATGAGTCGGGCCCTTGTCCGTTTCGGCCGTGACAGAGATGGATCCGCCGGATCCAAAGCCGTGAGGATATTTCAGCGTGGTCCAACTCATGGAGGACCGTCCGAGCACGTAGCCGAGGAGGCCGTTGCCAAAGGACAGGGTGGCTCCCGCAGAATCCTTGAGCCGCAGGTTTGCGATACGTAGCCGCTCGTCGCCGGCATTGCGGGTTACGACGGTCAGTTTGCCGGCTTCGGCGCGGAACGCCCAGGAGACCTCTGGCCGGCTGATCTCGCGGCCGCGAAAAAACGCCGGGATCGACTGTCGTACCAGGAGATTGACGGTGCCTCTTTGCCTGCCGCCTGCTCGCGGTAGTTGGTCGACGATGACACGATAGCTTTCTTCGCCTTGGATCGGCTGCTTCGACACCCGCACGACTCGCACGACGTAGTCCGAATGAGGGGCCATCCTGACGGCTGGCGGCGATGCCACCACATCCGTTGTCGGTTCAAGGCTCTCCTTGCCTTCCGACTGCGACCAACGAAGCACGCGAGTCTGAACCTCGACGTCGGCATCTTCATCATTGCGCAGTGTCAGGGACGCCGCTGCCGCCGGTGCATTCAACTCCAGGAGAACGGGTTCAACGCGAAGCGCTGTTGCATGCGCAATATCCATGCATGCCAGGCTTGCGCAAAATGCGGTTAGCAGAATCGAATGTTGATGCATCGCGATGCCGATCGATCTCGAGTCTTGTGCCTGAAGGCAGTTGGTCGATACGCGAACGCAACGGAACATCGGGCCGCGGCTGCGGCCTCTCCTCAGTACGTGATGGTCATGACCACTGTGTCCGTATAGGTGCCGGTGTTCGGCGCGGTGCCGGTAGCGGGAACGTCACCGTAAATGTTGATCGTCTGGGCCGATCCGTTGCCGGTGCCGAGAAAGCAGCCATTCGTGGTCGTGCAGGTTGTGCTGCTGGTGGCCGTGGTCCAGGGGTTGGTATGGGCCGCATCGGTAAAGAGATTGTAGCTGATGAAATTCCCGGCATTCGCCATCCGCCGCTGGCTGCCGGACGGATTTGCTCCATTATCCATGGCGATGGAGTACGGGCTGCCATTGGTGCAGGTGACCGAGACTGTTGTGCTGCCGGATTGCAGGGTGGTCGCAAGCGTTGTTCCGGACACGCTCCCGAAATTGAGTGTTGCAGCGTTGATTGTGCAGGACGCCGTAATGGTGATCTGAACGGTCAAATTCGCGGTCGACGTGCCGGCTTGGGCGGAGCTTTGGCAACCGAATGCCAGGGCAACGAAGAGCACGACCGCCCGGATTCGCGCAGCCTGCCCGACTTGTCGTTTCCCACCGTTGTACCTCATGCGAATCTTTCAACAATGATCGAGAACCTTGCCGGTCGCATTGCAGGCCGGTCCGCAAGCTTCCCGAGCGTCCTTCAAACGACGCGTTCTGGTGGCCGGTTTTGCCATTCGGGCTCGGACAAGCAGGCCGTCGTCGTGAACAAAAACATCAAATTTGGGTAAACTTTGAATGAGCAAAAGCTTAACGACGCCCGATCGAACTATCGGAATTTATCGCCCCATCAAAAAACTATATGGCCGGCCAACGCTGACCGGCGGACCCGGAGTCGACACCTGTGCCGTTTCTGCCCGTCGTTTCGTCTACACCCATGACGGCGGCTGGGTCGGCGGGTTTTCCCGCGACTACCGAGCCGTCACTGGAATGCTTCTGTCCGGCACGCCGGCCGTCGTCGTCGATTATCGTCTGGCGCCTGTGCATTGCTTTCCGGCCGGCTTGCAAGATTGCGCTGCAGGCGGGCCCAATCGAAACGCTGGCTTGCGAGAAACCGAAAATTCGCGGCGCATCTCCGTGAAGGCTTGATCGTTCACTAGGTCGATCGATTGATTGCGTTATGAACCCGCATCCAATGAACCAGGTCGTGCGCCCCTCAAGCCGGCAGGTGATGGAGCAGCGCTAACATCCGAGTTGTGGTGCGGAAAGGCTTGCGGAGTCTGACACAGAGCTCGGCGCCATGCTTGTCTTCGACATTCGCTTGTCGGATGAGCGTCGCAGTATTGACCACCTCGAACTTGCGGCTGCGGCCTTCCTTCCATTCCGGGGGATCGACCTCGTTCTCATCATCTGAATCCAGCCTGCTTCTTCTTAAGGGGAGTCGGGGCATCGCCTTCTGCCCCGAATTTCTCCATCCGCTGGATACCGTGAGAGCTGAGCGAACGACCGCGAAGTCGCAGATGCGACTTATGCCCGTCGTTATTGGAGAAAATGAACGCTGGCGGTCGACGGCGAGCGGACTGTTGGTGCCCCTGGCCGGAATCGAACCAGCACTCCTTGCGGAACTCGATTTTGAGTCGAGCGCGTCTACCAGTTCCGCCACAGGGGCATTCGCGATGGTCCAGACCGGTAAAGGGCCGGGGTCACGAAGCGCGGCGGACTATAGCGGCCGGCCCGTCACGGTCAACCCGCGCGGATGTGATTGTCCCGCGCCTCGACAGCGGTATTTTCACGCGATACGACCCGGGTCGAGCGTGGGGCAGGGCCTGACCCTGCCGAATGGATGCTCGCAGGAGGACCGCCGTGACGACCGCCACCGCCCATCCGTCGGATGCTTCCGCCACCGGCAATCCGGCGCTGACCTCGGCCCTGGCGATCGCCGTGATCGCAGCAGTGACGCTGGCCGGCGCCTGGTTCTTCCAGCTCGTGTTGGAGATCATGCCCTGTCCGCTCTGCCTAGAGCAGCGCTATGCCTATTACCTCGCGGTCCCGCTCGGCGCCCTGGTGGCGCTCGCGGCCGCCCGCGGCACGGCGCGCCCGGTGCTGCTCGCGGGCCTTGCGATTCTCGGCCTCGCCGCGCTCGCCAATGCCGGGCTCGGCGCCTATCACGCCGGCGTCGAATGGGGCTTCTGGCAGGGGCCGACCGATTGCACCGGCCCGATGGTGGATTTCGGCAAGGCCGGCTCGCTGCTGGATCAGCTCGACAAGGTCAAGGTGGTCCGCTGCGACGAGGTGCAGTGGCGCTTCCTCGGCGTCTCGCTCGCCGGTTACAACGTGCTGATCTCGCTCTTGATGGCCGCGATCGCCGGCCGGGGCGTGATGCGGGCCGCGAAGGCCTGAGGCCGAAAGATACGACTTCCCGTGATCCGTCATGCTGAGGAGGCCGCATAGCGGCCGTCTCGAAGCATGCACGGCCACCGACCGGGCCGTTCATCCTTCGAGGCTCGCTCCGCTCGCACCTCAGGATGACGGAAGCAAGAGGTGTTCGCCCACCCTAATCGTCGACGTCGTCCTGCGGCCGTCCGAACAGATGGATGATGCCCGGCGTCGAGATGGTCACGAACAAGAACCGCGACAGGTGATGCGCGCCGACGAAGATCGGGTCGATGTGCAGCGTCAGGGCCAGCGCCAGCATCGCGTCCATCGCGCCGGGCGCGAAGGCGACCACGACGTCGGCAAGCCGTACGTGGGTGGTGAAGGCGATCACCGCGACGAACACGGCCGAGATCAGGATCGCGATCGCGAACGAGCCGAGCCCGGCATTGACATGGCTGAGCAGGGTCGAGGTCTTCATCCGCGCGAAGCGGGTGCCGATAATGGCGCCGATGCCGACCAGCGCGATATTGCGGAGCCAGGGCGGCAGGCCGCCGTCGACCAGGCCCGAGCCATGCAGCAGGCTGGAGGCGAGCATCGCGCCGAACATCCAGCTGGCGGGGAATTTGATCCAGCGCAGCAGCAGCGAGACGCCGATCGACCCGGCGACCAGGGCGATCAGGCCGAACGGCGAGGCGACGGTCGTCGGCAATGGCGGCGGCGCGGCGTGCGTCACCCCGGTCAGCGCCAGCACCAGCGGCAGGGCCGCGGTCAGGATGATGACGCGCATGGTCTGCACCACGGCGATCGCCGCGACGTCGGCGCCCTTCTCCGCGGCGAGGATCGTGATCTGCGAGAGCGCGCCGGGGCTGCCGGCGAGGAAAGCCGAGGTCTGGTCCCAGCCATGCATGCGCTGCAGATAGAGGCTCGAGCCGAAGGTCGAGCAGAACGTCGCCAGTGCCAACAGGGCGATGGTGAGGGGATAGGAGCTCATATGCTGCAGCAATTGCTGCGACATCAGCGAGCCGAGCGAGATGCCGAGCAGCAGCAGCACCGATTGCGTCAGCACCGGCGGCACCGCGAGCGGCCGGCCGGCCAATGCTGCGATCCCGACCGCGCACATCGCCCCCGAGATCAGCCCGCCCGGCAATCCCGCCCATAAAAACAGCAGGCCGCCGCCGGCGCCGATGACGAGGGTCTCGAGCCCGTTCAGAACTTTGCTGCGGTCGGGAATGGCCGTTGCCATCGAAGCGCGGATCAAGGTCACGCCGCCTTATGGCAAATTCGCGCGGACGCGACAAATGCATCTCGCGATTGCAGCATTGCGCCCGAAAACGCGGGCATTCTTCCTTCACCCTACCCTGGAGGGGGAGGGTCGACGCGAATGAAATGAGCGGCGGGGTGGGGTGACGGTCTCTCCCATCGGGAGCTGCCCGTGTTGAGAGATCACCCCACCCCGACACACGTTTCGCTGCGCTCAACGTGTGCCGACCCTCCCCCTCCAGGGGAGGGTGGCCACGGTGTGTGTGTGTTACTTCGTGCCCGCGGGCGCCGCGGCGGCGCCGCCCGATGCGTTCTTCTTGCACTCGGAGCGGAATTTCTTGCGCTCCTTGCCGTGCAGGCCCTTGGCGTCGGCTTGCTTCGAGCATTCCAGCGACTCGGCGGTACGCGGCTTGGCTTCCTTCGCCATCTTGGCGTCGGCCTTCGGAGCCGCGTCCTTGGCGGCGGGCGCGGCGGTTTGCGCGAAGGCGCCGCCGATCAGCAGTGCGGAGGCAAGGGCGGTCACGGTCGCAAGGGAGGAAATCTTCATCATGGGGCACCTCTGAGGAAAGGAGCCGAAACGTTGCGCGGCGATGCTGAACCGTGGATGAACACGCGGTGGTCCTGTCGCCACAATATTTTAACGCGCAGGCGCGCCCGCACGTTGTCGCAAGTCCGGGTTGCGCTAGGATAATGGTCTTACGCCAATGCCCCCAACCAGGGATGACGGGAGACCAGGGATGACCATTCAGACCAGATTGTTGTGTGTGATTGCGGTGTCGGGCTTTGCAGCCTTTGCGGCGAGCGCGCCGGCGCAGGCCCTGACCGCGCAGGAATGCAGCGCCAAGTATCAGGCGGCCAAGACGGCCGGCACCCTCAACGGCCAGAAGTGGAATGATTTCCGCAAGGCGCAATGCGGCGCCGACGCGACCCCGGCCGCGGCGCCCGCCGCGCCGCCGCCCGCTGCTGCCGCGCCTGCTCCGGCCGCGCCGAAGGAAGCCAAACGGGAAGCCGCTCCCGCGGCAGCACCCGCCGCGCCGGCAGGGCCCGCCGTGTTTCCGAACGCGGTCGATCCCAAATACGCCAAGGAAACCGAGGGCAAGCAGCGCATGCACAGCTGCCTCGACCAGTACAACGCCAACAAGACCACCGGCGGCAATGGCGGCATGAAGTGGATCCAGAAGGGCGGCGGCTATTACAGCGAATGCAACAAGCACCTGAAGGGCGCCTGAGCCGTTTCGCGATGCGTTTTCGAGCAGGCGGCCGGCGTAAGCCGGCCGCTTTCTTTTGGCCGAGGCTCTACGGGCCTTCCGCAAGCAGCTTGTCCGCCGATTGCGCCAGCAGTTGCGCGCGCTTGCGCGGACCGCGCTCGAGGAACAAGAGGCTCTGGCCGAAAATGAAGCAGTAGAACAGGAAGGCCTGCGCATCGGCCTCTTCAGTCGGCAGCCCCGTGGCGCGATAGAGCTGGCCCACCTGCTTCAGCCGTGCCGCATCGACACTCGCGGCGGCGGTCGCAGCAGCCTCGTCGGTGCGCGCCCATTGCCGGATCGCGAGCTCGACCGCCATCGCCTCGGTGTTCATGCGCTCCGAATAGAGCGTGATGATCGCCTTCAGCCGTTCGCGCGCGCTCGCACCGTCGAGCGCGGTCTGCTTCTCGATCGCGGCGACGCGGCCGTCGCGCCAGCGCGTCAGCATGGCCTCGAGCAGCGCGGCGCGATCCTTGAAGCGGCGGTAGAAACCGCCCTTGGTGACGCCGAGATTCTTCGCCAGCACCTCGACCCGCACGCCGTCGACGCCGCTATGGGCGAGTTCGGCAAAGCCGGCCGCGACCCAGACGTCGCCCTTGCTCTCAGTCATGTGATCTCCGCGGATCCCGATGCGCGATCGGGTCATCGCGCATTAGTCTCTTGTTTGAGCACGATCTTTTCGGAAAACCGCGCGCACTTTGCGCTAACGCGGCCCTGCGGGTCCGGATCGTGCTTGATACGGTACCGTATTGCTAGCCCGCCTTGTGCTTGATACGCTACCGTATCACGATCGGGGAGGAGCAGAATGGAAGGCGAGGCGACCTATCGCGGCACGGTCTATCCCTGGCACTGCGACCACATCGGCCACATGAACGTCATGTGGTATGTCGGCAAGTTCGACGAGGCGAGCTGGAACATGTTCGCGCGGCTCGGCCTGACGCCCACCTATCTGCGCGAGTCCGGCCGCGGCATGGCCGCCGTGCAACAGAACATCGCCTACAAGCGCGAGCTGCTCGCCGGCGACCTCGTCGAGGTCAAGAGCCGGCTGGTCGAATTCCGCGACAAGTCGATCCGCATCCTGCACGAGATGCGCAATGCCGAGACCGGCGAGATCGCCGCGACTTGCGAGATCACCGCCGTGCACATCGATCGCGCCGCGCGCAAATCGGCGCCGTTTGCGCCGGCGATCCGCTACGCGGCGATGCCGCATCTCGTGCCGTCAGAGCCCGCGATCGCATGACCGCCATGCCTCGTTTCGAACCGAAGAATCCCGACTATCGCGCAGTTGCAACCGAAACATTCGCGCGCCAGCGCGCGATGCAGACGCTCGGCATCTCGATTGCGCGCATCGAGCCGGGCGAAGTCGATCTCGCGATGCCCTATGCGCCTGAGTACAGCCAGCAGAACGGCTTTGTGCATGCCGGAATCATCACCGCTGGGCTCGACAATGCCTGCGGGATCGCCGCCTTCACGCTGATGCCCGAAGGCTCCGACATCCTGACCGTGGAGTTCAAGACCAACCTGCTGGCGCCGGCCTGCGGCGAGCGGTTCGTGTTCCGCGGCGTCGTGGTCAAGCCCGGCCGCACGCTCACCGTCTGCGACGGCCGCGCCTATGCGGTGCAGGACGGCGTGGAGACGCTGGTTGCGACCATGAGCGGCACGCTGATGGCGCTGCAGCGGCGGGAGGGATAGGGGGAACGCATCGTTCCATCCACGTCATTGCGAGCGAAGCGAAGCAATCCATCGTTCCGCAAGGGGAGGAATGGATTGCTTCGTCGCTATCGCTCCTCGCAATGACGGCGGTGATAGCCTCATAACCTCTCGGCATATTGGAGCGGAAAACCGACGTGCCCAGCATTTGCGCACGCATCTAAGATCGGCGCATTGACAAGCCACCGCCACAACGACCTGATAGGCGGATGTTTCGCGTGGGCGCCTTGTCATGATCGCCAGCCTCAGCCTGATCCTACTTTGTCAGCTCGTCGGTGAGGTTGGCGTGCGCGCGCTTGCCGTGCCGGTGCCGGGGCCGGTGGTTGGTCTCGTGCTTCTGCTGTTGCTGCTGCTGGCGCGCGACCGCTATCCGGCGCTGGCGCGCGGGCCGCTCGGCAATGACGGCGTCGAGAGCGCAAGCCGCGGCATGCTGGCCAATCTCTCGCTGCTGTTCATTCCGGCCGGCGTCGGCGTGGTGCAGAAGCTCGATCTGCTCGCCGAGCACGGCGTCGCGATCCTGGTGATCCTCGCGGTGTCGGTCATCGTCACGCTGCTGGCGACGGTCGCGACCTTTGTTGCGGCGAGCAGTCTCTTCGCGCGCGAGGACGAGACGCTGTGAACGACAATCCGTTCTCGCTCTGGGTCTATCTCTCGCAGTCGCCGCTGCTCTGGCTGACGGTGACGCTCGTGACCTATGCCGCGACCGATGCGGTGTCGCTGAAGACAAGGCGGCATCCGCTCGCCAATCCGGTGCTGCATTCGCTGTGGATCATCGGACTGTTCCTGCTGCTGACGGGGACCTCCTACACCACCTACTTTGCCGGTGCGCAGTTCGTCCACTTCCTGCTCGGGCCGGCGACGGTCGCGCTCGCGGTGCCGCTCTACGAGAACCGCAAGCGGGTTGCGGCGGCGGTCCTGCCGATGCTGGTTGCGCTCGCGGTCGGCTCGCTCACGGCGATCGTCTCGGTGGTGCTGCTGGCGCGGGCCTTCGGCCTGCCCCGCGAGATCATCCTGTCGCTGGCGCCGAAATCGGTCACGGCCGGCGTCGCGATGGGCATCAGCGAATCCCTGCATGCCGACCCCTCGCTGACCGCGGTGTCGGTGATCCTCACCGGCATCATGGGGGCAATCATCGTCACGCCGCTGATGAACTTCACAGGGATTACCGACTTCCGCGGCCGCGGCTTTGCCGCCGGCATCGCCGCCCATGGCATCGGCACCGCGCGGGCCTTCCAGGTCGACGAGGTCGCGGGCGTCTTTGCCGGCATCGCGATGAGCCTGAACGCGCTGGTCACCTCGCTGCTGGTGCCGCTGGCCGTGACATATCTGCTGCGCTGAGCATGATCCGGACCGGCAGGGCCGCGTTAGCGCAAAGTGGCAACCGGTTTTCCCTCGCGACAAACGCGGAACGCGTTTGCGCGGAGATCATGCTCAAATAGAGATAAGCCGGTTGCAGGGCAGTTTTGTGCTATGGGTATGGCGTTGGGCAGCAAATCCTTCTAGGGTCGTCGCCGCAAACGCGAGTCTGTTCCCCTTGGTCTTCTCCGCAACCCAGAGCGTGCTTGGGCTGGCATCGGGCATGCTGGTCGGTTTCTCGCTGGGCCTGGTCGGCGGCGGCGGGTCGATCCTTGCCGTGCCGCTGATGGTCTATGTGGTCGGGGTGCCCCAGCCGCATGTCGCGATCGGCACCTCGGCGATCGCGGTCGCCGCCAACGCTGCGATCAATCTGTCCAACCACGCCCGCGGCGGCACCGTGATCTGGTCCTGCGCGCTGGTGTTCGCGCTGTCGGGCATGTTCGGCGCTTTCGGCGGCTCGATCCTCGGCAAGATGCTGGACGGGCAGAAGCTGCTGGCGCTGTTCTCGGTGGTGATGCTTGTCATCGCCGGCCTGATGCTGAAGACCCGGGCGCGGGTCGGGCTGACCGACGTCAAGATCTCGATGTCCAACATGCCCGCGATCATCGGTCTCGGGCTTGCCACCGGAACCATGTCCGGCTTTTTCGGCATCGGCGGCGGCTTCCTGATCGTGCCGGCGCTGATGCTGGCGACCGGGATGCCGATCATGAACGCGGTCAGTTCCTCGCTGGTGGCGGTCACCGCCTTCGGCGTGACCACTGCCCTGAGCTATGCGTGGTCAGGGCTGGTGTCATGGGGCCTGGCGGGGCTATTCGTCGCCGGCGGCATCGCGGGCGGCCTCCTGGGTACGAGGAGCGCCCGGCACCTGTCGGAACGCCGCGGCGCGCTCAATATCGTGTTCGCGGCTGTGATTATCGTCGTGGCGATCTATATGCTGCTGCGTAACATCAATGTGTCCTGAACGTAGAAGGGCGAGGAGCCCTTCCGAAAGCCAGCCATGAACCATCTGACGAAATCGCCCCTCGACAATGCCGGCGCCACCCGCCGCGACGCGCTCGGCCTTATCGGTGCCGGGATCGCGCTGCTGGCCGCGGGGGGCGCGCGCGCCGAGGACGACAAGGTCCTGACCGAGGAGCAGGTGCTGCGCGATCCGGATATTCCTGTCATCGGCAATGCCAAGGGCGACATCACGATCGTCGAATGGTTCGACTACAACTGCCCGTATTGCCGCAAGCTGGCGCCGGAACTCCGCCAGGTGGTGCAGGACGACGGCAAGGTCCGCCTGGTGCTGAAGGATTGGCCGATCCTCGGGCCGGTCTCCAAGGTCGCGGCGCGGATGGCGCTGGCGGCGAAGTACCAGGGCAAGTTCGACACCGCGCATGAGGCGATGATCTCGGTCAATTCGCGGATCACCGAGCCGCGCATTGCCGAACTGCTCTCGGGCGCCGGCCTCGACATGGACCGGCTGAAGAAGGATCTCGACGCCAACGCCAAGGCGATCGACGCGATCCTCGCGCGCAACGACGAACAGGCGCAGGCGTTCGGCTTCAACGGCACGCCGTCATTCATCGTCGGCAAGTATCGCGTGCCGGGCGTGCTCAGCATGGATCAGTTCGAGCAGGTGATCGCCGACGCCCGCAAAGCCAATATGGGCCGCAAGACCGAGCAGAATTAGAGCATGATCCGGAAAAGTGTGAAGCGGTTTTCCGAAAAGATCATGCTCAGATAATGCTCACGCGGAGCCCTTGCGCTTGGCGTAGGCGCGCCGGGCGCGCTCGCGATTGCCGCAGACTTCGCTCGAGCACCATCTGCGGGTCCGGTTCGGGCTCTCGTCGACGAAGAACCAGCCGCAGCCGTCGGCCTCGCAGCATCCGATCCGCCTGGCGTCGTCGGACGCCAGCAGCGCCGTCAGTGACCAAAGCACCGGCCATAACGGCTCGGTCACGTCGGTCCCCGCGAAGGCGTGGCGATATGCGCGATCCTGCCGCACGAGGTCGGGTTGCCGCGGCGCCGCCGAGAGCATCTGATTGACGAGACGAAGGTCCGCACCGCGGCCGCCGCGCAGTGCGTCCGAAATGGTCCAGATGTCGCGGCGCAAATCATATGCCTTCTGCATCGTAGCCGCGGCCTCGCCGCCTGCCGAACGCGCCCTCAGCTTCCTCGTCGCGGCAAGCGGCAAGGTCCCGCGGCGTTCGCTCCAGGACAACAACGCCGCATAATCCGGGATCAGCTCCTGCGGATCGTCCGAGGTGCGCCAGTCCAGCGTGTTCGCGAAGTCAAGGCAGACCCGTCCGCCGAAGAACTGCGTCGCTGCCCGCACGGGATCTCTTGACATCACGGCCTCTCACCAAGTCTAATCTAATGGTCATGACCATTACAAGCGCCTCGCCACCAGCCTCGACGATGACTGCCGCGGGTTTCAGGCGCGGCCTGGTCGCGGCGTTGCCCTTCCTGCTCAGCAATGGCGCCGCCGGCCTCGTGATGGGACTGACCTACAAGGGACTTGGGCTGGGGGCAGAGCACGCCATTCTATTCAGCCTGCTGGTCTACTCCGCCACGGCGCAAGCGATCACGCTGAGCATGTGGGCTCATCCGCTGCCGGTCGTCGCCATGGTCGTTGCCTGCATTGCCGCGAATTCAAGATACTTACTGATGGGCGCCCATCTGCGCCAGCTGTTTGGCGGACTGGCGCCCCGGAAGATGCTGCCCACGCTGTTTCTGCTGGCGGATGCGTCGTGGCTGATGACGAGCTCGGACGCCGACCGCAACGGGCCGGACGCAGGATATCTGCTCGGATCGAGCATCCCGATGGCGATCGGCTGGGTCGGCGGCACCGCGCTCGCCTATGCGGCCCCGCTCGCCGCGAACGAACCGCTCGGGCTCGCCGCTACGTTGCTGCCGACGATGTTCATCGCGACCCTGCTGCCCAGCCAGTGGAAGAATGTGAGATCGCTGTGGCCGTGGCTGACCTCGGCCGTCGCGGCACTTCTCGTGGCCCGGTTCGTGGATCCGAGCTGGTCCATGCTGATCGGAGGCGGATGCGGCACGCTCGTGAGCATGATGGAGCCGAAAGATGGATGACCTGAAGGTGCTTGGCGTCATCTGCGTCCTCGGCGTCACCTGCTATGTCATGCGCGCCGGCGGCTACGTCCTCGCCGCATCGATGCGCGACGACGGCATCGCCGCGCGGTTCTTGCAGCTCGCGCCCGGCAATCTGTTCATTGCATTCATTGTCGGCGGTTGCCTGTCAGGCGGGCTGGCTGGCTTAGTCGGGACCGTGGTCGCGCTCGTGACCATGGCGATCACGGCGAGAGAATGGGCCGCGCTGGGAGCCGGATTCGGCGCGGCCTTGGCGGCGTCTGCGATCGGGCTGTGACGTCGATCGGGCTGCGACGCCGGCCGTTACTTCGATGCGATCTTGTCCCACTGCTCGCGGGTGCGCGTCTTCAGCAGGTTCCAGTCATGCGCCGCGACGTCCCAATTGACGATGGTGCGCGCGTCCCGCGCGGCTTCGCCATTGGCCGCGCTCGATGTTCGCATCGAGTCATAGAGATAGACGCCGCATATCAGCAGCAGTGCGCCCAAAATCATTCCGAAAAACGTCCGCATCGCTTAATCCCTCCGGTGTCGAAGGGATAACGTCGCGGGGTTCGCAGTGGTTCCGGCGGCCGATCAACTGCGCGCGAACACGCGCATGACATAATCGATGAACACGCGCACGCGCGGTGAAAGCTGGCGGTTGCGCGGATAGAGCAGGTTGACTGGCACCATTGGTGGCGGCCATTGCTGAAGCACCGCCACCAGCGTTCCGTTGGCGAGATCGGTTTCGGCATGGAAGCGCGGCACCTGCACGAGACCGAGGCCGAGCTTTGCGCTCGCGAGATAGCTCTCGGGCCCGGTCACCGACATCGGCGCGGGCAGCGGAAACTGTTTGAGTTCACCGTCGATCACGAACTCCATCGGCCGCAAGCGTCCCGTGGTCAGCGAGCGGATGCCGATCATGCGATGGCCTTCGAGCGCGAACGGATCGGTCGGCACACCGAAGCGCGCGAAATAGTCCGGCGTGGCGCAGGTCAGCCGCTCCAGCATCGTCACCTGCCGCGCGATCATGTCGCTGTCGGGCAGCTTGCCGAAGCGCAGCACACAGTCGACACCCTCGCGGATCAGGTCGACGAAGCGATCGCTCTCGCTCATGTTGATCTCGATATCGGGATACTCCGCAAAGAAGCCCGGCAGGTTCGGCAGCAGGAAGTGCCGCGCCAGTGTGCCCTGCACTTCGAGCCGGAGTAGCCCCTTCGGCCGCGCGCCGCCGAACGCACCCTCGGCGTCCTCGAGGTCCGAGATCAGCGACAGGCAGCGGCGGTAGTGTGCCTCACCGTCGAGCGTCGGACGCACCGTGCGCGTGGTGCGCTCGAGCAGCCGCACGCCGAGCCGTGCCTCCAGCCCCTTCACGGCGTCCGTCACCGTCGAGCGCGGCAGGCCGAGATCGTCGGCGGCCAGCGAAAAGCTGCGCCGCTCGACCACCCGGGTGAACACGCGCATCGCATCGAAGCGGTCCATCTATTATCCGAAATCTGCGAATAGTAATGCCAAAAGATGCCTGATTATCCGCTTGATGCCAAGGCGTAGCGTCCTTCCATCGAACGCGGCTTGGCCGCACTTTCTGATGGGAGACCAAAAATGACCAACCAAACCAACAAGGTAGCTCTGATTACGGGCGCCTCGCGCGGGATCGGCGCGGCGGTCGCCGAGCGCCTCGCCAAGGACGGCTTCACTGTCGTCATCAACTATTCCGGCGATGCCAGGCCCGCCCAGACGGTCGCCGACCGGATCGAGGCCGACGGCGGTCGGGCGCTGACGGCGAAGGCCGATGTCAGCGATGCCAACGCGGTGCGCGGCATGTTCGACGCGGCGGGAGCGGCGTTCGGCGGCGTCGACGTGCTGGTCAACAATGCCGGCATCATGAAGCTCGGCAAGATCGCCGACAGCGACGATGCGGTCTTCGATCAGCAGGTCGCGGTCAATCTGAAGGGCAGCTTCAACACCATGCGCGAGGCGGCACGCCGGCTGCGCAACGGCGGACGCATCGTCAATTTCTCGACCAGCGTCGTCGGCACCAGGCTCGAGACCTACGGCATCTATGTCGCGACCAAGGCGGCGATCGAATCCCTCACTGCGATCCTGTCCAAGGAATTGCGCGGCCGCGGCATCACCGTGAATGCGATCGCGCCGGGCCCGACCGCGACCGATCTGTTCCTCAACGGCAAGTCTGACGAGCTGATCGACCGCTTCGCCAAGATGGTGCCGCTGGAGCGGCTCGGCACGCCCGACGACATCGCCAATGCCGTGTCGTTCCTCGCCGGTCCCGACGGCTCCTGGATCAACGGCCAGACCCTGCGCGCCAATGGCGGCCTGGTCTGACGTCCTCGCGCCTTCAACTCAATTCCCGTTCAATCCGTCATCACAAGGACACGTGTCATGAAACAGGTCATCGTCATCACCGGCGCCTCGAGCGGCTTCGGCCGCTTCACCGCCAACGCGCTCGCCAGGGCCGGCCACATTGTCTACGCCTCGATGCGGCACACCACCGGCCCCAACGCCGCCGCGGTCGCCGATATCGAGGAGTTCGCGAGGGACAACAAGGTCGACCTGCGCTCGCTGGAGCTCGATGTCGGCTCGCAGGCGTCGGTCGACAAGGCCGTTGCGCAGATTGTCGCGGAAGAAGGCCGCCTCGACGTCGTCATGCACAATGCCGGCCACATGGTGTTCGGCCCGGCGGAGGCGTTCACGCCGGAGCAACTCGCCGAGCTCTACGACGTCAACGTGCTCTCGACCCAGCGCGTCAACCGCGCGGCGCTGCCGCAGCTGCGCAAGCAGGGCAGGGGGCTCGTGGTCTGGGTGTCGAGCAGCTCGTCGGCCGGCGGTACGCCGCCCTATCTCGCGCCGTATTTCGCGGCGAAGGCCGGCATGGATGCGATGGCGGTGATCTATGCCCGCGAGCTCGCGCGCTGGGGCATCGAGACCTCGATCATCGTGCCCGGCGCCTTCACCGGCAGCACCAATCACTTCGCGCATTCCGGCCGTCCTGCCGACGAAGCGCGCGTCGCCGAATATGAAGCCGGTCCTTATGCCGGCTTCGGCGATGAGATCATGAAGGCGTTCGCGGCGATCGTGCCCGAGGACGCCGACGCGTCGCTGGTCGCGGACGCGATTGTGAAGGTGGTCGGCTCACCGTTCGGCAAGCGGCCGTTCCGCGTCCACATCGATCCGACCCAGGACGGTGCCGAGGTCGCCTTCAGCGTGATCGACCGCGTCCGCAACGAGATGCTGCACCGGGTCGGCTTTTCAGACCTGCTCAAACCGCGGGTGAACAGGTAACGAGGCGCACTCTCTGCACGTCATTGCGAGGAGCGACAGCGACGAAGCAATCCATGCCTCCGCTTGTGGCGCGATGGATTGCTTCGCTTCGCTCGCAATGACGGGGGGGAGAGCGGCGTTACTCGGCGCCAACCGACGATGCTCTAAGCGTCGTCCGCTTGCTCGCCGTTCAGCCACTGAAGAATCTCCGCATTGATCTCGCGCGGATAGGTGTGGCTGAGATCGTCGATCTCGCGATAGGTCACCTTGGCGCCGGCGGCCGACAGCAGGCCCTGGGTCTGCCGCGCGGTCTGCACCGGGAACATCCAGTCGAGCCGGCCGTGGGTGATGAAGATCGGTAAGCCCCGCAGCCGCTCCGCATCGGCCATTTCCGCCATCAGCGGATGGAAGGTCGCCGCGACCGGCGCCAGATGCGTGAAGCGCGAGGCGCCGTCGAGCCCGGTCACATAGCTGAACGTGCCGCCGTCGCTCATGCCGGTCAGCAGCATCCGCGTCGCGTCGATATTCCAGCGCGCGCGCACCTGGTCGAGAATGCGGTTGAGGTTCGGCGTGTCGGTATCGTCGCCCATCAGCGCCCAGGTCTGGCCGGTCGCGGTCGGCGCCACCAGGATGGCGCCGCGGCTGCGCGCGTCGCGCAGCCAGCTCCACAGGAAGCCGCGGCCATTGCCGCTGCCACCATGCAGCGCCATCACCAGCGGCCAGGCGCGATCCGGCGTGTAGTATTCCGGCACGTACATCGAGAAGCCGCCGCGGCTGCCCGGTTCGTTGCGCTCATGGAAGATGCCGGTGTCGTCGTTCGGCGTCGCCGCGAGTTTTGCCTGCAGACCGGCATCCTCGCGCAGGTCGGGCGCGATGAAGAAGCCGCTGACCGGCGGCAGTTCGGTCAATGGATAGAGCGCTTCCTGCGCGCGCGGCAGGTAGCGCAGCGCGCGGAATACGCCGACGAGGTCGCCTTCACCGTTCTGCACCGCGCGCAGCCCCGCATAGCCGGCGAGCGCCGGTTCGATCGCAGCCTCAAGTGCAGTCTTGATATGCGCGAATTTCTCCGGCCAATCGGCCAGCCGCGGCCGCACCGCCTGCAACGCCTCCTCGGGCTCGCCCGCGATCTGCATCACGCGATCGAAGTTCGGCGGATTCAGGTTGCGCGCGACAAAGGACAGCGATTCCAGCGTCTGCAGCAGCGGCGGCAGCACGGCCACGATATCGTCAACCACGGCCTCGCTCATCGCCGCTGCCTCTCGTTCTGTACTAATGCAGCCGCGGCGCCTTCAGCAGCTTCATCCGGTCGATCGAGCTCAGCGTGACGTCGAAGGTGACGCCCTCGTGATAGACCGTCAGCGGCACGTCGACGCCGGCCGCGCCGAGCGACCAGAGCTTGCGGTAAAAGCCGGTCTGGCTCGTCACCTTGTCGCCGTCGACCGCGAGGATCACGTCGCCGGTCTTCAGCTCGGCGCGCGCCGCCGGTCCCTTGCTGGCAACGCCGACCACCACGAGGCGGTTGTCGATCTCGGTCGTGTACATGCCGAGCCACGGCCGCGCCGGCTTGTCGACTCGGCCGAACCTGCGCAGGTCGCTCAGCACCGGGTTCAGCAGATCGATCGGCACGATCATGTTGACGTGCTCGGCGCGGCTCGAGCGTTCGCGCTCGAGCTGCAGCGAGCCGATGCCGATCAGCTCGCCGGCGTTGTTGATCAGTCCGGTGCCGCCCCAGTTCGGGTGCGACGGATAGGTGAAGATCGCCTCGTCGAGCAGATACTCCCAGTAGCCCGCGAATTCCTGCTTCGCCGCGATCTGGCTTGCGACCGAGCGCGTGCGGCCGCCGGCACCGCCGAGTACGACATTGTCACCGACCTGCGTTGCCGCCGACGAGCCGATCCGCAGCGGATCGATGTCGAGCTTGCCCAGCGCCTGCACCAGGCCGAAGCCGGATTCGAAATCGAAGCCGAGTGCGTGACCCTCGACCGCGCGGCCGTCGCCGAGATGCAGCCACACCGTGGCGGCTTCGGTGATCAGATAGCCGATCGTCAGCACCAGCCCGTCGTCGATCAGCACGCCGTTGCCTGCGCGTTCGGTGCCGAGCGTCTCGGCGCTGAAAGCGTCAGGCGGAATGATCGAATGCAGCCCAACCACGCTCATCAGCGCACGATCGAGGTCATAGCGATAATCTTCGGGGCGGGGCTGAAAGGCCGCCGGCACTTTCGGTTCGGTCGTGGAAGTCATTTGGGATCTCCTGGCGTGCAGGGCGTGCTGGAACCTCAAGGTAGTCCGAGGTTCTGCCGGCAGGGAAGATGGAATGATATACCCTGCGCGGCGGCCTGCACAGCTCATCTGGCGTGCAGACCTGCCCCTCGCAAGGCAAAATGAACTTATTCGCTTCTAAAGCGCGATGAGATCTGTCATCGCGCTTCAGTTTTGTGTTTGGGCATGATCTCCGCGCAAACCCGTTCCGGGTTTGTCGCGAGGGAAAACCGCTTCGCACTTTTCCGGATCATGCCTTCGCGCGCGCCGGCATGATGCGGAAGGCGCGGTTGTCCTTGATCCATGCGGCGCGCTCGTCGCGCAGCATGGTGCGACGGACCTTTCCGGAATCATCGCGCGGCGCGGTGCCGACGCGCTCGAAACTTTCCGGATGCTTGTAGCGGCTGAGCCGGTCCTTGAGGAAATCGCCCATGCCGTCGGCGATCTCCTGCGCATCGGCATCGTCGGCGAGCTCGAGGATCGCATGCACGCGCTGGCCGAATTCCGGATCGGGCAATCCGACCACGACGCAGGAGCGCACATCGGGATGTTCGCTGACCGCGGCCTCGACTTCTGCCGGATAGATGTTGGCGCCGCCGCGCAGCACCATGTCGGCGAGCCGGTCGCCGAGATAGAGATAGCCCTCTTCATCCAGACGTCCGATATCGCCGAGCGATTCCCAACCGTCCGGCCGCCGCTTCGGTGTTGCGCCGAGATAATGATAGGTGGAGCCGACGCCGTCATTGGGCAGGAAATAGATCTCGCCTGTCTCGCCGGGCGCGACGTCGTTGCCGTCCTCGCCGATGATCCGCAGCTTCGCGGTCTCGCCGATCTTGCCGACCGAGCCCTTGTGCGCCATCCATTCGACGCCCGAGATCACGCAGGCGCCTTGCCGCTCGGTGCCGCCATAGAGCTCCCAGACCCGCTCCGGCCCGAGCCATTCGATCCACTTCTCCTTCAGCCAGGGCGGCATCGGCGCTGCCATGTGAAACACGATCTGCAGGCTGGAGACGTCGTAGCGGTTGCGCACCGCCTCGGGCAGCGCCCAGATCCGGTGCATCATGGTCGGCACGAAGTTGACCCATTGCACGCGTTCGCGCTCGATCAGCCGCAGCGTCTCCTCGGCGTCGAACTTCACCAAGCCGGTCACCCGTCCGCCGCCGAACAGTGCAAAATGCGACAGGATGAATGGTGCATTGTGATAGAGCGGCCCCGGATTGAGCAGCGAAGTGCCGCGCGCGATGCCCAGCGTCGGCTCCGCCGTGGTTTCGATCACCGCGGGGTTGTGATCGAGGATCACCTTCGGCCGTCCGGTCGAGCCGCCGCTCGTCATCGCCTTCCAGTAGCGCGCAACCGGCGCATCGAGCGGCTCCCCGGAAAATCCCTCCGGCACGAAATTCACCGGCAGTGAATTGGGCGCATTCCAGTCGGCCTCGCCGCCGACCACCAGCGACGGCTTCAGGATCTCGAGCACCGCGGCGGCCTCGCCGCGCGGCAGCCGCCATGACAGCGAGGTCGGCGTCGCGCCGCATTTCCACACCGCGAACGTGGTCTCGAAGAACGCGTTGCTGTTGGGCAGCCCGATCGCGACGAAGTCGCCGGGCTTGACGCCCTTGGCGGCAAAGGCCCGTGCCCGCGCATTGGCGCGGCGCTCGAGCTCATGCCAGGTCAGCGTGTCCGCGCCGTGACTGACGGTGATCGCATCCGTGGGCTTGCGTTCGGCATACCAGCGCGGCACGTCGGCGAGGGGGATCAGCATGGGTCGTTTCCGTCAGAAGGAGGCGGCTTGAAGCGCTCTTGTTGCAGGGATGTGGCCGAAGCCACGGCCGCCACTTCACCAACAGTGCGGTCGCGGTGTCAAGGTCCGGAACGCCAATGCGGCCGGTATCCCGCTGAGGGAATTGTAGAATCCCCGTTTGCTAAAAGCCGGGTCAAGATTCCGGTAAAGTTCAAGCGATCGCGCTAAGCCGGACTTTACGGGGGGACGGCATTGTGGCCGCTGCGGTGATGTGCCGGGCGCGTCGATCGACCTGCGCGGTCTTGCAAGTTTTCAATGACCAATGTCTTCAAGGACGACGGCGATGGCGAGCAATGGAGCACGGATCAAGGTCAGTCGCGAGCCGCGGCGCCAGCTCAACAACCGTGCGGCGTGGATCACGGTCGACGACGGCGTGACCGAGAACGCCTGCGCCGTGGTCGACATCTCGCCCGGCGGCGCCAAGATCACCACCGAGGTCGAGTTCGAGGTGAAGGACCGCCTTGCGCTGACGCTGCTCGCCGACCACGCCAAGCGCTACCCCTGCGAGGTGGTCTGGCGTCGCGGCAAGACCTACGGACTCAAATTCGTGACCGCGGAGGCGGAGCCGGACGAACCGGCCGCGGAGCCGGTCGGCGCGGCGTAGCGCGTTCGCTGACGCGAGCGCGCCTTGCTCCTGGCATCGTCGCCGCGCCGCCGTTCGCGATCAACCGCGATAACGCAGCGCATCGACCAGCAGCGCGAACGCCGGGGCGGACTGCCTGCGGCTCGGATAATAGAGATGATAGCCGGGAAACGGCGCGCACCAGTCGTCGAGCACCTGGATCAACTGTCCCTTGGCGAGCTGCGCGCGCACCTGGTCCTCGGCGACATAGGCTAGCCCCAGGCCGGCCAACGCCGCCTTGATCCGCAACATGGCGCTGTTGAACACCAATTGTCCGTCCACGCGGACCTTGAGCGGGCGGCCACGCCTCTCGAATTCCCAGGCATAGATGCCGCCATGGATCGGCAAGCGGATGTTGATGCAGGCATGCTGCGTCAGGTCCTGCGGCCGTTTCGGGCGCTCGCGTCGTTTGAAGTAGGACGGTGCGCCGACCACGACCATGCGGAAATCCGGACCGATCCGCACCGCGATCATGTCCTTCGCAAGCTGTTCGCCAAGGCGGACGCCGGCATCAAAGCGCTCCGCGACAATGTTCGCGAGCCCGTTATCGACGGTGATCTCCACCTTGATGTCGGGATAGCGCGGCAGGAACTCCGCCAGTGCCGGCCACAGGATCGTCTCGGCTGCGTGCTCGCCGGCGTTGATGCGGATAGTGCCGGCGGGCTTCTCGCGCAGCGCGCTCAGCGCGGCGAGCTCGGCCTCGATTTCCTCGAAGCGCGGACCGATGCCATGCAGCAGCCGTTCGCCGGCTTCGGTCGGCGCGACGCTGCGCGTGGTGCGGGTCAAGAGCCGCACGCCCAGCCGTTCCTCCAGCGCGCGCATGGTGTGGCTGAGCGCCGATTGCGAGACGCCGAGCCGCGCTGCGGCGCGGGTGAAGCTGCGCTCGCGAGCGACGGCGAGGAAGGCGATCAGGTCATTGATGTCAGTCCGCGGCATTCATGAATCCTGCTCATAAGTTCATCCTGATTTCTACGTCTAATGGCATGGCGGTGCACGCCTTAAATCCCGCAGCGACGAAATCCAGCCATCGATGCGGAGAGACAACATGCAGAAGCGCAAACTCGGTTACAGCAACCTCGAAGTTTCGGCGATCGGCCTTGGCTGTATGGGCTTGAGCTTCGCTTACGGTCCGGCGGTGGAGAAGGCCGCGGGCATTGCCATGCTGCGCGCCGCGGTCGAGCGCGGCGTTACTTTCTTCGACACCGCCGAGGTTTACGGCCCCTTCGTCAACGAGGAACTGGTCGGCGAGGCGCTGGCGCCGGTCCGGAGCGAGGTCGTGATCGCGACCAAATTCGGTTTCGATATCGGCTCCATGGCCGAGCGGCATCGGTCGCTGAACAGCCGGCCCGAGCACATCAGGGCGGTCGCGGACGCCTCGCTGAAACGGCTGAACATCGATGTGATCGACCTGTTCTATCAGCACCGGGTCGATCCCGCGGTGCCGATCGAGGATGTCGCCGGCACTGTGAAGGAGCTGATCGCCGCCGGCAAGGTCCGTCATTTCGGCCTGTCGGAGGCCGGTGCGCAGACCATCCGCCGTGCCCATGCGGTGCAGAAGGTCACGGCCTTGCAGAGCGAATATTCGTTGTGGGAGCGCGGGGTGGAAGCCGAGATCCTGCCGGTGCTGCAAGAGCTCGGCATCGGCTTCGTGCCGTACAGCCCGCTCGGCCGCGGCTTCCTCACCGGCGCGATCAATGCGTCGACGACGTTCGCGAGCGACGACTTCCGCAACCTCGTGCCGCGCTTCACGCCGGAAGCTCGCCGCGCCAATCAGGCGCTGGTCGATCAACTCGGCCGGATCGCGGCCGGCAAGGGCGCGACAACGGCGCAGATCGCGCTGGCCTGGCTGCTGGCGCAAAAGCCGTGGATCGTGCCGATCCCCGGCACCACGAAGCTCAATCGGCTCGAGGAAAACATCGGCGCCGCGCGCATCGAACTGACCGTTGCCGATCTGGCTGAGATCGGCGAGGCGGTCGCCGCGATCGAGGTGCAGGGCGCGCGCTATCCGGAGCAATTGCAACAGATGGTCGGGCGCTGAGGAAGTCGAGCCACTCACTCAGTGTCGTCCCGGGCTTGACCCAGGACCCATAACCACGAATGGCAATTGTCGCGCGACGTTGGGGCCACAGCGCACTTCAACAACGCAACCCGGTGGTTATGAGTCCCGGCTTTCGCCGGGACGACGATTGTGGATGCAGGCCGTACCGCACAATCGCTGTCGTCCTGGCGAAAGCCAGGACCCATTACCCCAAATCTCGATTGTTGCGCGACGCTGGGGCCGCGGTCCCGTTCATCACCGAATGCGGTGGTTATGGGTCCTGGCTTTCGCCAGGACGACGGATGGTTAGGGCCGGGGCGGGTGGCCGCTTCCGCCTTACTTCTCCGTCAGCTTCAGCTCGATGCGGCGGTTGCGCTTGTAGGCGTCTTCGGTTTGCGCGGTGTCGAGCGGCTGGAATTCGGCGAAGCCGGCGGCGACCAGGCGCTGCGCCGGAACGCCGAGCGAGATCAGATATTGCACCACCGAGATCGCACGCGCCGAGGACAATTCCCAGTTCGACTTGAACAGCGGGCTGTTGGTGATCGGCCGCACGTCGGTGTGGCCGTCGACCCGCAGCACCCAGGCAATCTCGGGTGGAATCTGCTTGTCGAGGTCGATCAGCGCATTCGCCACGGTATCGAGCTCGGTCTTGCCTTCCGGCAGCAAGGTGGCCTGGCCGGTGTCGAAGAACACTTCGGACTGGAACACGAAGCGGTCGCCGACGATGCGGATATCGGGACGGTTGCCGAGGATCGCGCGCAGCCGGCCGAAGAATTCCGAACGGTATTTCGACAATTCCTGCACCCGCTGCGCCAGCGCGACGTTGAGGCGCTGGCCGAGATCGGCGATCCGGTTCTGCGATTCCTTGTCGCGCTTCTCGGAGGCGTCGAGCGCCTCCTCGAGCGCGGCGAGCTGGCGGCGCAGCGCGCTGATCTGCTGGTTCAGCACCTCGATCTGCGCCAGCGCGCGCGACGACACGCTCTTTTCGGACTCCAGCGCCTTGTTGAGCTCGTTGGCGCGGCCCTGCGCATCGTTGCCGGAATTGGCGAGCCCCTCATACAGCCCCTTCATGCGGTCGCGCTCGCCCTCGGCGGAGGCGAGGCCGGCGCGCAGCTGCGACACCTGGTCGTCGAGCGTCAGCTTGGAGAGCTTCTCCAGCGACAACAGCTCGTTGAGCTGGGCGATCTTGGCGGTGAGCTGCTCCAGCGCCTTGTCCTTGCCCGTCACTTCCTGCGACAGGAAGAACTGCACGACGAGGAACACCGACAGCAGGAACACGATCGACAGCACCAGCGTCGACAGCGCGTCGACAAAGCCCGGCCAGTAGTTGAAGCCGGATTCGCTGCGGCGCGAGCGGGCGAGGGCCATCAAACAATCTCCTCTCTCGTGTCCCGGACGCGGTGCGGCGTGCAACGCCACTCCGCAGAGCCGGGACCAAAATTCTCTAGGCCCCTCTCAGCTCTTCTCGGGCTGGCGGGCGAGCCGTTCGAGCAGCCGCTTGATCTCGCGGTTCTGCTCGCCCTGGCCATCGGCCCATTCGCGGATCATCTGTTGCTCGGTGCGCATATGCGCAACCAGCCCCTGGATCGCCTCGGCAAGATTGGCCATCGCCGCCGTGGTGTTGCGGCCGCCGCCGCCGGCGCCGCCTTCCTCGAAGGTGGCACGCAGCCGGTCGATCGCGCCCTGCAGATCGGCGCCGCCCGCCCCGACGCCGTCGCCGGAAATGCCGCGCACGGTGGTGGCGAGCCAGTCCTCGAGGTCGGTGTAGAAGCGGTTCTGGGCCTGGCTCGATTGGAGATCGAGGAAGCCGAGGATCAGCGAGCCGGCTAGGCCGAACAGCGAGGACGAGAACGAGATGCCCATACCGCCGAGCGGGGCGGCAAGACCCTCCTTCAAAGTATCGAACAGCGCGCCGGCGTCGCCGCCGACCTTGAGCCCGTCGATCACCTTGCCGACCGAGCCGACCGTCTCGATCAGGCCCCAGAAGGTGCCGAGCAGGCCCAGGAACACCAAGAGGCCGGTCATGTAGCGCGAGATGTCGCGGGCTTCATCGAGGCGGGTTGCGATCGAATCGAGCAGATGCCGCATGGTCTGCTGCGAGATCGACATCCGCCCCGTGCGCTCGCCGCCGAGAATGGCGGCCATCGGCGCAAGCAGCGTCGGGCGGCGCTCGATCGCAAGGCCGGGATCGGCGATGCGGAAATTATTGACCCAGGCCACTTCAGGATAGAGCCGGATCACTTGGCGGAACGCCAGGATGACGCCGATCAGCAGCACCGCGCCGATCAGGGCGTTCAGACCGGGATTGGCGAAGAAGGCGGTGACGATCTGCTTGTACAGCACGACCCCGACCAGGCCGCAGAGCACCAGGAAGACCAGCATCCGCACCAGGAAGATCCTGGGCGAGGACAGCTTGCTCAGTTCGATCTCCATCTCGGATCGGGAAGGGGGCATTGCCGGGTCATCCGTTCGCGAAGGCCGCATCTGTCAGCAATATGGCACAGCGGCTGAGTGAGGAAAGCCGAATCCAAGGGCTGTCGGCAGAACCTGGGGTTGATACGGAGTGGACTGTTGCCGCTTTGCGCAGCTTTCCGGGGCGTGGGCGCATCAGCGTGTACAGACAGCGCCAATCCCACGCGCGGATCGCGAGACGCACGCGGGTTGCACCGCTTGGAGGGGTGCGCGGCGGTAGGTGATTCGCGCGCCGCGCATTACGAGTTTGCAATCTGCGGCATTCCTGCGCAGGCAAAATGGCGTTTCTCGCGCACGCAGTCCTTAACGCATTCCCACAGCCTGCGATGGAACCCGCTCACAATCCGGTGAGTCGACGAAACATGCCGCGAAATCAGAGCGATAGGATTGTGTGACATTGAGCCGCCCGACAAACGCATTGCGTCGCAGCAAGCAGGATTTATTTTTGGCGGCAGGAGCGGTGCCGCTGTGGCGCCGCCATTTGTTTATTCCAACCCACAGGGGCGATCATCTCAATGTCTGGACTTCGCGCGCAATCGGCATGCATTGCTCTGATGCTGGCCGTGACGGCGCCACTGCTCGCTGGCTGCGACGAACCGAATTCCGCAACCGCCGCCGTGCAAGCACCCGAGCCGGACGTCAGCGTGGTCACCGTGAAGCCGCAGGCGCGCGCGATGGTGCGCGAGCTGCCGGGCCGTATCGCCCCGACCCGTGTTTCCGAGGTGCGCCCGCGCGTCTCGGGCATCGTCGTCAACCGCATGTTCCATCAGGGCAGCGAGGTGAAGGTCGGCGATCCCCTGTATCAGATCGATCCGCGCCCGTTCGAGGTCGAATTGCAGTCGACCGAGGCGGCGCTGGCGCGCGCCAAGGCCGTGCTCGAGCAGACCGCGCTGCAGGCCCGCCGGATCGCGACGCTCACCCAACAGCGCGCGACCTCGGAGGCCGAGAACGAGAAGGCGATCGCCAACCTGAAGCAGGCCGAAGCCGACGTGCAGGGCCGTGAGGCCGACGTCGCGCGTGCGAAGCTCAACCTGGACTATGCGACCATCCGCGCGCCGATCGACGGCACCATCGGTGCTGCCGTGATCAGCGAAGGCGCGCTCGTTGTTCAGAACGACGCCGCGAGCCTTGCGACCATCCAGCAGCTCGATCCGATCTATGCCGACTTCCAGCAGTCGGTGACCGAGATGAACCAGCTCCGCCGCGCCTTCGAGAGCGGCGACCTCGAGCGCATCGCGCCTGACGCGATGAAGGTCCGCCTCGTGCTCGACGACGGCTCGATCTATCCGGTGCCGGGCAAGCTGCTGTTCTCCGACGCCAAGGTCGATGCCTATACCGGGCAGGTGACCTTGCGCGGCGAATTCCCGAACCCGCATCGCATCCTGCTGCCGGGTATGTATGTCCGCGTGTTGATCGAGCAGGGCATCGACAGCGATGCGATCGCGGTGCCGCAGCAGGCGATCCAGCGTAATGGCGGCGGCGGCAGCGAAGTGTTCGTCGTCAAGGACGACAATCACGTCGCGGTGCAGCCGGTGCGCACCGGCTCGCTGCAGGGCGGCTCCTGGTTCGTGAGCGAAGGCCTCAAGGCCGGCGACAAGGTCGTCGTCGAGGGGTTCCAGAAATTCGCCGCCGGCGACAAGGTACGGCCGCTGGCCTGGCGTGAGATCGACGCTGCGTCGGCACCGGATTCGCAGCAGACCGCGCACGCGGTGCGGTGATCCGACATGCCCAGCTTCTTCATCGACAGGCCGATCTTCGCCTGGGTCGTCGCGCTGTTCATCTGTCTGATCGGCGCGATCTCGATCCCGCTGCTCGCGGTCGCGCAATACCCGATCATCGCGCCGCCCTCGATCTCGATCTCGACGAGCTATCCCGGCGCGTCGCCGGAGAATCTATACAACAGCGTGACGCGGCTGATCGAGGAGGAGCTCAACGGCGCCGCCAACATCCTGAACTTCGAATCGACCTCCGACTCGCTCGGCCAGGTCGAGATCATCGCCAACTTCAAACCGGGCACCGACACCAGCCAGGCTTCGGTCGAGGTGCAGAACCGCCTCAAGCGCGTCGAGGCGCGGCTGCCGCGCGCCGTGATCCAGCAGGGCATCCTGGTCGAGGAAGCGTCCTCGGCGGTGCTGCAGATCATCACCTTGAACTCGACCGACGGCTCGCTGGATGAAGTGGGCCTCGGCGACTTCATGATCCGCAACGTGCTGGGCGAGGTGCGCCGCATCCCCGGCGTCGGCCGCGCCACGCTGTATTCGACCGAGCGCAGCTTGCGCATCTGGATCGATCCGGCCAAGCTGGTCGGCTATGGCCTGTCGGCCGATGACGTCAACCGGGCGATCACGGCGCAGAACGCCCAGGTCGCCTCCGGCAGCATCGGCGCCGAGCCGAGCACCGATACGCAGAAGATTTCCGCGCAGGTGCTGGTGAAAGGCCAGCTGTCCTCGCCCGACGAGTTCGGCGCGATCATCCTGCGCGCCAATGCCGACGGCTCGACGGTCCGCCTGCGCGACGTCGCGCGGATCGAGATCGGCGGCCTCAGCTACCAGTTCAACACCCGTCTCGACGGCAAGCCGACCGCCGGCCTCTCGGTGCTGCTGTCGCCGAAGGGCAATGCGCTCGCGACCGCAAGCGCGGTCGAGGCCAAGATGAAGGAGCTGTCGCGCTTCTTCCCGGCCAACATCTCCTACGAAATCCCCTACAACATCACGCCGGTGGTGAAGGCCTCGATCGAGAAGGTCCTGATGACCCTGGTCGAGGCGGTGGTGCTGGTGTTCATCGTGATGTTCCTGTTCCTGCAGAACATCCGCTACACCATCATTCCGACCATCGTGGTGCCGGTGGCGCTGCTCGGTACCTGCGCGACCCTGATGGCCGTGGGCTACTCCATCAACATGCTGACCATGTTCGGCATGGTGCTGGCGGTCGGCATCCTGGTCGACGACGCCATCGTCGTGGTCGAGAACGTCGAGCGCATCATGGCCGAAGAGGGCCTGCCGCCGAAGGAAGCGACCAGGAAGGCGATGTCGCAGATCACCGGCGCCATCATCGGCATCACGCTGGTGCTGATGGCGGTGTTCGTGCCGATGGCGTTCTTCCCCGGCTCGGTCGGCATCATCTACCGCCAGTTCTCGGTCACCATGGTGGCGGCGATCGCGTTCTCGGCGCTGCTCGCACTGTCGCTGACGCCGGCGCTGTGCGCGACCTTGCTCAAGCCGGTCGAGAAGGGCCACGGCCATGCTCGCAAGGGCGTGTTCGGCTGGTTCAACCGCGTGCTCGACAACAGCCGCGCCGGCTACACGCGCACCGTGCAGGGCTCGCTGAAGCGCACCGGCCGCCTGATGCTGATCTACCTCGTGCTGTTCGCAGGCGTCGCCTACGGCTTCGTGCGGCTGCCCGGCGGCTTCCTCCCGGTCGACGATCAGGGCTTCATCACGACCGACGTGCAGACGCCGTCGGAGTCGTCCTATGCGCGCACGGAAGGTGCGGTCGAGCAGGTCGAGAAGTACCTGAAGGATCGCGCCGGCATCGAGAACGTCACGTTCCTCACCGGCTTCAGCTTCCTCGGCCAGGGCATGAACACGGCGCAGGCCTTCATCACGCTGAAGGACTGGTCGGAGCGCGGCCCGAAGGATTCCGCTGCTGCCATCGTCGCCGACATCAACCGCGACCTGTCGTCGATCCGCGACGCCAGGATCTCGGCGCTGCAGCCGCCGCCGATCGACAACCTCGGCAACTCCTCGGGCTTCTCGTTCCGCCTGCAGGACCGCGGCCAGAAGGGCTATGCGGCGCTGATCGCAGCAAGCGACCGCCTGATCGCGGAGGCCAATGCGAGCCCGATCCTGCAGAAGGTCTATGTCGAGGGCCTGCCGCCGGCGCCGCAGGTCAATCTGATGATCGATCGCGAGAAGGCCGGTGCGTTCGGCCTCACCTTCGAGGACATCAACAACACGATCTCGACCAATCTCGGCTCGAACTACATCAACGACTTCCCGAACCGCGGGCGGATGCAGCGCGTCATCGTGCAGGCCGACAAGACCAGCCGCATGAACGCGGACGACATCCTGAATTACAATGTGAAGAACAGCCGCGGGCAATTGGTGCCGTTCTCGGCCTTCGCCACCATCGAATGGACGAAGGGGCCGACGCAGATCGCGGGCTTCAACTACTATCCGGCGGTGCGCATCTCCGGCGAGGCGAAGCCCGGCTTCACCTCGGGCGATGCGATCGCGGAGATGGAGCGGCTTGCCGACAAGCTGCCGCGCGGCTTCGGCTATGAGTGGACCGGTCAGTCGCTGCAGGAGAAGCTGTCGGGCTCGCAGGCGCCGTTCCTGCTCGCGCTGTCGGTGCTGGTGGTGTTCCTGCTGCTTGCGGCGCTCTACGAGAGCTGGACCATTCCGCTCGCGGTGCTGCTCACCATTCCGCTCGGCATTCTCGGCGCCGTGGTGGCGGCGACGCTGCGCGGCCTGTCCAACGACGTCTATTTCACGGTCGGCCTGATCACCATCATCGGTCTTGCCGCCAAGGACGCGATCCTGATCATCGAGTTCGCCAAGGACCTGCGCGCGCAGGGCAAGCCGCTGGTCGAGGCGACCATCGAGGCGTGTAGTCTGCGCTTCCGTCCGATCCTGATGACCGGTCTCGCCTTCGTCTGCGGCGTGCTGCCGATGGCGATCGCGACCGGCGCCGGCGGCGCCAGCCAGCAAGCGCTCGGCACCAGCGTGATGGGCGGCATGATCGCCGTCGTGATCCTCGCGCTGCTCCTGGTGCCGGTGTTCTTCGTCAGTGTGCAGCGCGTGCTCGCCGGTGACCGCGAGAAGGCGCCTGACAACGCCGAGGTGTACGGCCCGCCCGCACCGGTAAGGATCGGACGCTGATGTCAGCGACCGGTGCCGATCGGATCAGCGGCCTTGCTTTCGCAAGCCTGCCAATCCAGATTGCAGCGCGCAGGCAACCCGGGGATTGAGGGCATGTGATGCGGCCGACCGACATTGCGATCTCGAATTATCGCTCTATTCGGCGGCTCTTCATGCCCATTCAACCGCTGTCCGTCTTCATCGGCGAGAACGGCGTCGGCAAATCCAATCTCTACAAGTCCCTGTCGCTGTTGCGCGACGCGGCAACCGGCCGGATCACGCGCACGATCGCCGACGAAGGCGGGTTGAACTCGGTCTGCTGGTCCGGGCTTCGCAAGCGGGGCGAGGATGGGAGGCTGCGGCTGGCGGCCAGATTCGAGCACGTCAATTACTCGATCGAGCTCGGACATCCCGGCCCGCTCGAGGCGGCGTTTCCCGGCGAGCCGATGATCAAGTCCGAACGCATCGAGGCGATCCACGGCAAGCGAAAAGTCCTGATGATGGAGCGGACCAATTCGCACGTCAGCGTCCGCGGCGAGAGCGGTGCCTGGAGCGAGCACAGGGACGCGGTGCTGCCGTCGGAAACCGCGCTCGCCGATTTCCTCGACGGCCAGACATGCCCCGAAGTCGGCCTGATCAGGAACGCGTTGCAGAGCTGGCGCTTCTATCACGATTTCCGTACCGATCCGGCGTCGCCGATCCGCAAGCCTTGTCTCGCGATCACGACGCCGTCGCTGAGCGCCGATGGCAGCGATCTGGCAGCCGCTTTGGCAACGCTCAGCGCGATCAGACAGGATACGGCCGACCTGCAGGATGCGATCGAGGATGCGTTTCCGGGCGCCGAGCTCCGCGCCTGGGAAGAAAACGGCCGCTGCGAATTCGAGCTGCGGCAGGCGGACATGCCGCGCCCGTTCAAGGCCCACGAACTCTCCGACGGCACGCTGAAATATATCTGCCTGCTCGCGGTGTTCATGGGCTATCGGCTGCCGCCGTTCATCGCGCTGAACGAGCCCGAGACCAGCCTGCATCCGTCACTGCTGGCCCCACTGGCGAGGCTGATCGCCAAGGCATCGCGGCGCGCCGATATCTGGATCGTCACCCATTCGGAGCAGCTGATGGAGGCGTTGCGCAGCGAGAGCGCGGTCCCGTTGGGCCGGGTGATCAAGGCGAAGGGCGCCACGGCCATCGAGGGCCTGACCGCCGGCGGTGAATTTCGCGACCGGGAAGACGACGACGATGACGACAGCGACGACGATTAGATCGCGCCGGCGCGCTACTGCCCGAGCGGCTTCAGGATCTTGATCAACTCGCCGTGCACGAACTCGTTGCCGCCGACGACATGGCCGGTCTGCAGCGGGTCGTCATTGCCCTGGATGCCGGAGACGGTGCCGCCGGCTTCCCGGATCATCAGCAGGCCGGCCGCGAGGTCCCACGGCTGCAGATTGCGTTCCCAATAGCCGTCGAGGCGGCCGGCGGCGACGAAGGCGAGGTCGAGCGAGGCGGCGCCGAAGCGGCGGAAGCCCGCGACCTTGCTCTGCAGCGCGGCCATCTCCTGCAGCGCCAGCTGGTGGTTGCCGCGGCCGATATGCGGCAGGCCGCAGGCGACCACGCATTCGTTGAGCTGGCGGCGGCCGGCGACGCGAAGCCGCTGGTCGTTGAGGAACGCGCCCTTGCCGCGCTCGGCAATGTAGAGCTCGTCATTGGCGGGATTGTAGATCACGCCCGCGATCACGGTGTCCTCGCGCAGCAGCCCGATCGAGATCGCGAATTGCGGGATGCCGTGCAGGAAGTTGGTGGTGCCGTCGAGCGGATCGACGATCCAGGTGTGGCTCTTGTCCGAGCCTTCGCGTCGGCCGCCTTCCTCGCCGAGGAAGCCGTAACCGGGCCGGGCCTTTTCGAGGTCCGTGTAGAGCATCTCCTCGGCGCGCTTGTCGGCGAGCGAGACGAAGTTCGCCGGGCCCTTCAGCGAGACCTGGAGATGTTCGATCTCGCCGAGGTCGCGCTTGAGGCTGCGGCCGGCGCGGCGCGCGGCCTTGACCATGACATTGATGAGGGCGGAGTAGAGCATGATGGAAGCTGGTGGCTTTCGTGCGTTGGAAATCAATCAGGCAGCGTGCGCAAGGCTTTGCCCGTCATCCTGAGGAGCGCGGAACGCGCGTCTCGAAGGATGAATCGGCCACCGGCCGGGCCGTGCATCCTTCGAGGCTCGCTCTGCTCGCACCTCAGGATGACGGGAAACGGCCTGCGGCGCCTTCGGTTTCCGGACTGGGTGCCCTCTGGAAGTGGCGCCGTCAAGGCGTCATTTGACGTTGTTTCCGATCCATTTTCGGGCGGCTGCCTCGCCCTTGGCGCGGTCTTCCGGGCTCATATCGGCAAGGATGTCGTCGAGATCGGGGTCGCCCTTGCCGGCGGTCTTGGCAACCGTGTGCCATTTCAGCGCCTCGACCTTGTCGACCGGGGCGCCGGCACCGGTCGCCAGCACATGGGCGAGGCGGTTCTGCGCGATCGGGCTGTTCTGCCGGGCCGCCTTGCGCAGCAGCGTGATCGCCGCCGGCACGTTCCGCGGCGTGCCGGCGCCATTGTAGAGCGCGATGGCATATTCGACCTCGGCGTCGACATTGTCGGCCACCGAGGCGGCCTGCAGCAGCCGCGCCGCCTTTTCGAGGTCCTTCGGCACGCCGGTGCCTTCCTTGTAGAACGTCGCCAGCGCGTATTGCGCCTCGGGGCTGCCGGCGTCCGCGGCCATCCGCAGCAGCTCGGCGGAGCGCTTGAGGTCCTGCGGCAGGGTCTGGCCGTCGAGATAGAGCAGCGCGAGATTATAGGCCGCCTTCGGTTCGCCGAGCTTGGCCGCCGACGCCAGCAGCTTGACCGCGGAATCCTTGTCCACCGTGCCGCCGCGGCCCGCGATCCGCATCATGGCGAGCGCGAACATGGCCTCGCGGTCGCCGGCATCCGACGCGCGCTTGTACCAGTCGTCGGCCTTGGGGTAGTCGCGCTTGACGCCGAGCCCATTGGCATAGAGCTCGCCCAGCATCGTCATGGCCTTGGCATCGTTGTTGTTCTGCGCGCGCGCCGTCGCGAGGTCGAATGCGGTCTTGTACATGCCGCGCTGATAGGCGCCGTAGACGAGGTCGACATTGGAATCGTCCGGGGTCGGCGACGGCGTCGGAGTGGGTGTCGCTGATGCGCCGGGCTTCGGCGTCGCTGTTGCGGCAGGTTTCGGCGTGGGTTTCTTCGTAACCGGCGAATGCACCTTCGGCTTCGGCGCCTCCTTCTTCGCAGGCGGCGGCGTCTGGGCCGGCGGCGTGATCGAGAGCTGAGCCATCGCCCCGCTCGCCAGCATCGTGCAGCCGAGCGCAATACCTATCGGACGCAGGCATTTCATTCCGGCGTCATCCCTCGGCCTTCCCCTCGACCTTGGCCTTGCCGAATGTGCCGGCATGCGCCCGCGCAATCGCCTCGCCGATCTCGACGAGGGCGGCCTTCGCGCCGCGCGGATCGGACCAGATGAAGTCTCCGACCAGCACGAAATCCGCGCCGGCTGCCGCGAACGCCTCGGCCTCCTCGCGCGAGGCCGCAAAGCCGACGCAAGGCGGCTCGAACAATTCGTCCCACCATTGCAGCCGCTCGGCGATCGCCTCGCTCGAGGGACGCGCTCCCTTGGCGTCGGGTTCGCCGAACAGCACATAGTCGGCGCCGGCTTCGCCCGCCGCCATCGAATCGTGGCGCGTCGCGAGCCCGCCGACGCCGACGATGCGGTCGGGCCTCAGCGCGGCCGCGGCCTCTTCCATCGCGGCGATACCGGTCAGATGCGCGCCATCGGCACCGGCGCGGGCCACGATGTCGGGATGGCCGTCGATCAAGAGCGCGGCGCCGGCGTTCTGGATCGCCGGCGCCAGTGCCTTGACGGTGGAGATCATGCTGCGCGGGTCGCTCTCGCGCAGCCGCACCAGAACCGCCGCGACATCAGCCGCGGCAAGCACGTCGGCAAGCCCGGCTGCAAGCTGCAACGGCTCGTCGACCGGCGGGGTGGCCAGATAGAGGCGCGGCGCCGGTCGCGGCGGAACGGGCTTGGTGGCCAACTATGCCGCCTGCTTTTCGAGGCCGGCTTCCCAATTGCCGGTGCTCGCGAGTCCGTTCATCCGGGCGCGATGCGAGAAGGCGCGCTGGCCCGCGGGGACGTTGTCGGGCTTGCCGGACCACGCCTTCTGCGGCGCCGCCTGCAGCGCACGGCCATAGGAGAAGGTCAGCCGCCAGGGCAGATGGCCGATCTTGTTCATGGCGTCGAGATGCGCGGTCGCTTCCTCATCGCTCTGTCCGCCGGAGAGGAAGGCGATGCCGGGCACCGCGGCCGGCACGCAGCTCCTGAGCAGGCGGATGGTCTTTTCGGCGACTTCCTGCACCGAGGACTGTTTCGGGCACTTCTTGCCGGATATGGCCATGTTCGGCTTCAGGATCATGCCTTCGAGCGCGACGCGCTGCACCCGCAATTCCTGGAAGGTGCGGTTCAGCACCCGCTGCGTCACCTCATAGCAGCGGTCGATGTCGTGATCGCCGTCCATCAGCACCTCGGGCTCGACGATCGGGACGATCTGCGCGGCCTGGCACAGCGCGGCATAGCGCGCCAGCGCGTGGGCGTTGACGCGGATCGCGGTCTGGGTCGGGATTCGCGGTCCGATATCGATCACCGCCCGCCATTTCGCAAAGCGCGCACCGCGCTCGTAATATTTCTTCAGCCGCTCGGCGAGCTTGTCGAGGCCGACGGTCACGAGTTCGCCCGGGCAGTTCGGCAGCGCTTGCGTGCCTTCATCGACCTTGATGCCGGGGATCGCGCCCGCCTGCTCGATCAGCTTGACCAGCGGCTTGCCGTCCTTGGCATTCTGCCAGATCGTCTCGTCGTAGAGGATGACGCCGGAAATGTACTTGCTCATCGCCTCCTGCGAGCGGAACAGCATCTCGCGATAGTCGCGGCGATTGTCTTCGGTCGAATCGACCTTGATGGCGTCGAAACGCTTCTTGATGGTGCCGGAGGATTCGTCGGCAGCGAGGATGCCCTTGCCCGGGGTCACCATGGCGAGCGCAATTTTGTTGAGGTCGGAGAGGTTCATCGGGGGTCCTCCAGAGCCATTGCCTTTGCAAACCAAAATAGGCGGTTCTCGGGCAAATGCCTAGAAAACGTTCGTCGCGCCTGGTGTTTGTCGCAGCCGGCGATCAAGCCCCGGGACACCGTTTCCGACTGCGTCGGAGCCGGTGTCCCGCCTTAATGATTCAGGCAAGAAGTTGTCAGGCAACCTTGTCAGGCAACCTTGGGATCGAGCTCGCCCTTGGCGTAGCGCTTGGCCATGTCCGCCGTGGTCAGCACCTTCTTGATCTTGCTGGCCTGGCCCGCGGTGTTGAACTCCTGCAGGCGCTGCTTGCACAGCTTGGTCATCGCCTCCATCGCCGGCTTCAGGTACTTGCGCGGATCGAACTCTTCCGGATTGTCCTTCAGCACCTTGCGGATCTGGCCGGTCATCGCCATCCGGTTGTCGGTGTCGATGTTGATCTTGCGCACGCCGTTCTTGATGCCGCGCTGGATCTCGGCGACCGGCACGCCCCAGGTCGGCTTCATCTTGCCGCCATTGGCGTTGATGATCTCCTGCAGCTCCTGCGGCACCGACGAGGAGCCGTGCATCACGAGATGCGTGTTCGGCAGCTTGCGATGGATTTCCTCGATCACGTTCATGGCGAGGATGTCGCCGTCGGGCTTGCGGGTGAACTTGTAGGCACCGTGCGAGGTGCCCATCGCGATCGCTAGCGCGTCGACCTTGGTCTCCTTGACGAACTTCACGGCTTCGTCGGGATTGGTCAGCAGCTGGTCATGCGACAGCTTGCCCTCGGCACCGTGGCCGTCTTCCTTGTCGCCCATGCCGGTCTCGAGCGAGCCGAGCACGCCGAGCTCGCCTTCTACCGAGATGCCGCCGAGATGCGCCATGCCGGTCACCGTCCGGGTGACGCCGACATTGTAGTCCCAATCGCCGGGGGTCTTGCCGTCGGCCTTCAGCGAGCCGTCCATCATGACCGAGGTGAAACCGGCCTGGATCGCGGTCATGCAGGTGGCAGGTTCGTTGCCGTGGTCGAGATGCACGCAGACCGGGATCTGCGGGTAGATCTCGGTGACGGCGTCCATCATGTGCTTGAGCATGACGTCGTTGGCGTAGGACCGTGCGCCGCGCGAGGCCTGGATGATGACCGGTGCGTCGACCTCGGAGGCCGCGGCCATGATCGACAGCGCCTGCTCCATATTGTTGATATTGAAGGCAGGTACGCCGTAATCATGCTCGGCCGCGTGATCGAGCAGTTGCCGCAACGTTATGCGAGCCATTCCATTTCTCCCTGTAGTGCGTTCGCGGATTTGAACCAGATCATGATGCGTTTCCACGGAAACGCATCATGATCTCATCTCCTTGTTTGAGCATGATCTTTTCGGAAAACCGCTTCACACTTTTCCGGATCATGCTCGCGATCAACCCTTTTTCAAAACTTCGACGCCCGGCAGCGGCTTGCCTTCCATCCATTCAAGAAACGCGCCGCCCGCGGTCGAGACATAGGAAAAATCGCCGGCCACGCCCGCCTGGTTCAGCGCCGCGACGGTATCGCCGCCGCCGGCGACCGAGATCAGCTTTTTGGCCCTGGTGCGCTCGGCGGCATGTTTGGCCGAAACCACGGTGCCGCGGTCGAACGGCGTCAGCTCGAAGGCGCCGAGCGGCCCGTTCCAGACCAGCGTCGCGGCGTCGTCGATCGCGGCATGGATCCGCGCGATCGATTGCGGGCCGACGTCGAGGATCATGCCGTCGGCCGGGATCGCGTCGAGGCCGTAGGCATGCGAGGGCGCGTTGGCGGCAAACTGGTTGGCGACGACGGCGTCGACGGGCAGGATGATCGCGCAGTTGGCGGCGTTGGCCTTCTCCATGATCCGCAGCGCGGTCGCGGCGAGGTCCTTCTCGGCGAGCGACTTGCCGACCGCGACGCCCTGCGCGTGCAGGAAGGTGTTGGCCATGCCGCCGCCGATCACCAGCGCGTCGACCTTGTTCACGAGGTTTTCCAGGAGATCGATCTTGGTCGAGACCTTGGCGCCGCCGATGATCGCGATGACCGGCTTGGTCGGCGCTTCCAGCGCCTTGCCGAGCGCGTCGAGCTCGGCCTGCATGGTGCGGCCGGCATAGGCCGGCAGCTTGTGGCCGAGGCCTTCGGTCGAGGCGTGGGCGCGATGCGCGGCGGAGAACGCGTCGTTGACCCAGATGTCGCCGAGTTTTGCCAGCTCCGCGACGAAGCCGGCGTCGTTCTTCTCCTCTTCCTTGTGGAAGCGGGTGTTTTCCAGACAGAGGATGTCGCCATCCTTGAGTGCTGCAACGGCCGCGGCTGCGGCGTCGCCGATGCAATCCTCGGCGAAGGCGACCGGGCGCTTGATCACCTTCGACAGCGCGTCAGCGACCGGCTTCAGCGACTCCTTGGGATCGCGTCCCTTGGGCCGGCCGAAATGGGCGAGCAGGATCACCTTGCCGCCCTTGTCGGAGATTTCGGTGATGGTAGGAGCAACGCGCTCGAGCCGGGTGGCGTCGGTGACGCGGCCGCCTTCCATGGGGACGTTGAGGTCGACGCGCAGCAGCACGCGCTTGCCCTTCACGTTGACGTCGTCGAGGGTGCGGAACGATTTTGTCATGAGCGTTTCCTGTGCGGCCGGACACGGCCGTCCTGGGGACGGCGTCGCTTTCGCTTGCCGATGTCGCGGCCGTTGCGGCCACGAATGCGGAGGGCAAAGACGCAGATGCCCGGCGCTAGGCCGGGCATCGCGAACAGTCGAACTTAAGCCAGCTTGCCGATCGCGACGGCGGTGTCCGCCATGCGGTTCGAGAAGCCCCACTCGTTGTCATACCAGGCCATCACGCGCACCAGCGTGCCGTTCTGCACCTTGGTCTGGTCCATGTGGAAGGTGGCCGAGTGCGGATCGTGGTTGAAGTCGATCGAGACGTTCGGCGCGTTGGTGTAGCCGAGGATGCCCTTGAGCTGCTGCTCGGAGGCGCGCTTCATCGCCTCGTTGATCTCCTTGGCATCGGTGGCGCGCTTGGCGACGATCTTGAGGTCGATCACGGAGACGTTCGGGGTCGGCACGCGGACCGAGACGCCGTCGAGCTTGCCCTTCAGCTCGGGCAGCACCAGGCCGATCGCCTTCGCAGCGCCGGTCGAGGTCGGGATCATCGACATCGCCGCGGCGCGGCCGCGATAGAGGTCCTTGTGCAGGGTGTCGAGCGTCGGCTGGTCGCCGGTATAGGCGTGGATCGTGGTCATGAAGCCGGTCTCGATGCCGACGGTGTCGTTCAGCACTTTGGCGACCGGCGCGAGGCAGTTGGTGGTGCAGGAGCCGTTGGAGACGACCAGCTGATCCTTGTTCAGTGTGTCGTGGTTGACGCCGTAGACGATGGTGGCGTCAGCGCCGTCGGCGGGCGCCGAGACCAGCACGCGCTTGGCGCCGGCGGTGAGGTGCGCCGAAGCCTTGTCCTTCGAGGTGAAGATGCCGGTGCATTCCAGCGCGACGTCGACGCCGAGGGCCTTCCACGGCAGCTTGGAGGGATCGCGCTCGGCCGAAACCTTGATCTTGTTGTCGCCGAGGCTGATCGTGTCGCCATCGACGGTCACGGTGCCGGGGAAGCGCCCGTGCACGGAATCGAAGCGCAGCAGATGCGCGTTGGTCTCGACCGGACCGAGGTCGTTGATGCCGACCACCTCGATGTCCTTGCGGCCGGACTCGGCGATGGCGCGCAGAATGTTGCGGCCGATACGCCCAAACCCGTTGATCGCGACGCGGATTGCCATGCTCGTCTCCTCTAAAGCTGTTGTCAGCCCCGCGGGAGGGCTCCCACGAGGTTCTTACGGCGGAACGCCCGGTTCAGCCGGGCGCGTACGGAAAAGATGGAGCTTTGGTAATCCTTTTTCGCGACAAGCTCAACCGTGACCCGCGGGTGTCAGGCCAGCGTCAGACGCGCTTCGTGGCAGCGTTAACGACGGCCTCAGCGGTAATGCCGAAATGCGGGAAAAGGTCCTTCGCCGGGGCGCTGGCGCCGAAACCGTGCATGCCGATGAATTCGCCATCATGGCCGATCACGGCGTCCCAGCCCCAGCGCACCGCGGCCTCGATCGCGATCTTGACCGGAGCGTTGCCGATAATGGCATTTTGCCGCTCGGCGGGCTGCGCCAGCAGCAATTCCAGCGACGGGACCGAGACGACCCGCGTCGCGATGCCGCGCCCGGCCAGCTGCTTCTGCGCCTCGACCGCGATCTGGACCTCGGAACCGGACGCGAACAATGACACTTTTGCGTCACCCTGCGCCGCGACCAGTTCGTAGGCGCCGTGGCTGCAGGGATTGTCGTTGGGCGCCGTGGTGCGGAGCTGCGGCAGGTTCTGGCGGGTCAGCGCCAGCACCGTCGGTCCGTCGATGCGGTTGAGCGCCAGTTCCCAGCACTCGGCGGTCTCGACCGCGTCGCAGGGACGGAACACGCGCATGTTGGGGATCGCGCGCAGCGCCGAGAGGTGCTCCACCGGCTGGTGCGTCGGGCCGTCCTCGCCGAGACCGATTGAGTCATGGGTCATGACATAGACCACGCCGGTGCCCATCAGCGCCGACAGCCGCATCGCGGGGCGCGCATAGTCGGTGAACACCAGGAAGGTGGCGCCGTTCGGCGCGAAGCCGCCATGCAGGAAGATGCCGTTGAGGCACGCCGCCATGCCGTGCTCGCGGATGCCGTAATGGATGAAGCGGCCCTTCGGCGTCTTGGCGCCGAACGCCGTCGCCGACTTCGCCTTGTTGTTGTTGGAGCCGGTGAGGTCGGCGGAGCCGGCCACGAATTCCATCGGCATCGCGGCCGCGATCACCTCGATGGCGGCTTCCGACGATTTGCGGGAGGCGACGTTGAGCGGGTTTTCCAAGAGGCCCTTCTTGAAGGCGCGCAGCCCCTTGGCGAGCGAGGCCGGCCGCTCGTGTCGGATGCGGCGCTCGAACTCGGCGCGCTTGCGGTTGCCGAGCTGTGCGAACTGCTCGTCCCAGGCCTTATGCTCGGCGGCGCCGCGGCTGCCTGCCTCGCGCCAGGCCTTCAGCACATCGTCGGGCACCGAGAACGGCTCGAGCGAGATGCCGAGCTTTTCCTTGGCGGCCTTGAGCTCGTCGGCGCCGAGCGCCTCACCATGGGCTTTCGCAGTGCCGGCCTTGTGCGGCGCCCCGTATCCGATCGTGGTCTTGCACGCGATCATCGAAGGCTTGCTGGATTTCTGCGCGCGGGTGATCGCAGCGGCAATCGCCTGCGGATCATGGCCGTCGATCAATTCCGCGGCCCAGCCTGCCGACTTGAAGCGCTTCACCTGGTCGACGGAATCGGAGATCGAGGTCGGGCCGTCGATCGAGATGCCGTTGTCGTCGTACAGCACGATCATCTTGTTGAGCCGCCAGACGCCGGCGAGCGCGATCGCTTCCTGCGAGACGCCTTCCATCAGGTCGCCGTCGGAGGCGAGCACATAGGTGTGGTGGTTGACGATCTTCTTGCCGAACTCGGCGGCGAGCATCTTCTCGGCGAGCGCCATGCCGACCGCGGTCGCGATGCCCTGGCCGAGCGGGCCGGTGGTGGTCTCGATCCCCTTGGTGTGGAAATTCTCCGGATGTCCCGGCGTCAGCGATCCGAGCTGGCGGAAGTGCTTGATCTGGTCGAGCGTCATGTCCTTGTTGCCGGTCAGATACAGCAACGCATAGAGCAGCATCGAGCCGTGGCCGGCCGACAGCACGAAGCGGTCGCGGTCGGGCCACGCCACGTCGGCGGCATCGAACTTCAGAAACTTTGTAAACAGCACGGTCGCGATGTCGGCGGCGCCCATCGGCAGGCCGGGATGGCCGGAATTAGCCTTCTCGACGGCGTCCATGGCAAGGCCACGGATCGCATTGGCCATACGGGTGTGATCGACCTGCGTCATGATGAAAAGTCCGCCTGGAATGAGAGCTGATTCTGAACGCATCGGGGCGGGCAGCCGCGATACGTGCGTGGATGGGCCTTACGGGTTGGAGGGTGGATTAGCACCTCAATTCCGCAAGTCCAAGGCGATGAAACGCCCCAAAACGGGGAAAAGTTGCCCGAAATCGCTCAATTTCATTGAACGGTGCATAGTTCTGCGCCGCCGTTGCGCTTCGCTCGCTTGCCACGTAAATTTCGTCCGCTAAACGCTTGCCGAACCGCCGCTTTTGCCGTGCGGCAGCCATCTCTAACGGCCTACCTGAGGGGTCCACGCCGCGTGTCATGAGTGATCGTCTCGCCAACGGGTCTGGCAATACCGAGGCACCGCTTGCCGATATCGACGCTGCGACCAAGCGGCTGATGGCCGCGCTCGATGCGCTGGAAAGCTCCGTGGAGCGGCGCCGCGAGGCCGACCGCGACGAGAATGAATTGGCGAGCCGGATCCAGGCGCTCGGCGCCGATCGCTCCCGGCTTGCCGACGAACTCGACGGATCGCTGGTGAAGACGCGCAAGCTCGAGCGCGCCAATCGCGACATCGCGGAAAAGCTCGACGCCGCGATCGGCACCATACGCGCCGTGCTCGAGGGCGGAGACAGCAGATGAGCCACATCAACGTCACCATCAATGGCCGGCAATACCGGATGGCCTGCGAGGAAGGCCAGGAGGTGCGGCTGTTGAAGCTTGCGGAAAATCTCCAGCAGCGCGTCGAATCGTTGCGCGGCAAGTTCGGCGAGATCGGCGATGCGCGGCTGACCGTGATGGCGGCGCTCACCGCCTGCGACGAATTGGTCGACGCGAGCGCGCGCATCCGCAGCCTCGAGGAAGAGGTCGAGCAGCTGCGCAATGCCCGCACAGCGGCCACCGACCGCGCGCGCGCGACCCAGACCGCGGTCTCCAACGCGCTCAACGCCGCCGCCGAGCGGATCGAGCGCACCACGCAGGTGCTGAACCGCACCATCGGCGGCGGCATCGCGATCGGGTGAAACCCCGTGTCGTCCCGGCGAAAGCCGGGACCCATATTCCGCGGCCCGTCGGTTATGGGCGGTGTGGGTTCATACTCTTCCGCGACAATCAATAATGGTGGTTATGGGTCCCGGCCTGCGCCGGGACGACGAGGTACAGCTAGCGAAGTCGGGCAACGATAGCTAGATTAGCCCCCGCGAAGCTGCGTCGTGCGTCAGGAGCCATATATCCCCGGGGCCTTATCGATCCTTTAGGGAACTGTCCCTGGCCGGGTCCGTGGACCCGGACATATGGTGCCCACCTACTTTCGTAGGGAACTCCGGGATCGAGCGCTCCAACGGCCTCTGCGGCTTCGCACTATTTTTGCTGTTGCCTGGTCGTCGCGCGGCGGCGGTTCGATTGTGGTGCAGCGCTGTCCCCTGCGAAGCAGGGCGTCCAGTGCGCAGCGGCCTGGCCCTTTGAATGCTAGCGTCTCTGAATGATGGATCGTCCGTTGTCGCGGACGACGACAGCGGAAGATGGATCATGCACGCATCTCCATCGAAGGCCGAGCTTCGGGCGCTTGCCCTCGCCAAGCGCGACGCGCTGAGCGACGAGCAGCGCGCGACCGCCGCCGAAGCGCTCGCCAAACGCGGCGCGCCGTTCGAGATCACGCAAGGCATGATCATCTCCGGCTATGCCCCGATCCGCAGCGAGATCGATCCGGCGCCGTTGATGAAGAAGCTTGCGGAAAAGGGTGCGCGGCTCGCGCTGCCCTGTATCAATGCGCGCGGCCAGTCGCTGACCTTCCGCAGTTGGTCGCCGCAGGACCGGCTGATGCTCGGGCCGCTCGGCATTCCCGAGCCGTCGCCGGCCGCGGCCGAGGTGCATCCCGATGTGATGCTGGTGCCGCTTGCCGCATTCGACAAGCTCGGCCACCGCATCGGTTACGGCGCCGGCTATTACGACTATACCTTTGCGCATCTGCGCAAGGCCAAGCACGTGATCGGGGTGGGTGTTGCCTTTGCTGCACAGGAAACCAAGGCCATTCCGGCGCTATCGCACGACGTCCCGCTCGATTATGTGCTAACGGAGCGCAAGACGTTCGATTTCCGGAGTAGCTAGCCTTGCGTATCCTCTTCGTTGGTGACGTCGTCGGCAGGACCGGCCGCACCGCCATCGCCGACCATCTTCCCGGCATGATCAGGGACTGGTCGCTCGACCTCGTCGTCGTCAATGGCGAGAATTCCGCCGGCGGCTTCGGCATCACCGAGGCGATCTACCAGGAGTTGCTGGATGCCGGCGCGGACGCGATCACGCTCGGCAACCACGCCTGGAATCAGAAGGAGGCGCTGGTCTTCATCGAACGCGCGCCGCGCCTGATCCGCCCGCTGAATTTCCCGCGCCATTCGCCGGGCCGCGGCGCCACGCTGGTCGACACCAAGAACGGCAAGCGCGCGCTCGTGCTCAATGCGATCGGCCGCGTGTTCATGGAGCCGTCGTCCAACGATCCGTTCAGCGCGATCGATCGCGAGCTCGAGGCCTGCCCGCTACGCGAGGGCTGTGACGCCATCGTGCTCGATTTCCACGCCGAGGCGACCAGCGAGAAGCAGGGCGTCGGCTTCTTCTGCGACGGCCGCGTCAGCCTCGTGGTCGGCACCCATACCCATGTGCCGACCGCCGACCACCAGGTGCTGCCCGGTGGCACCGCCTATATGAGCGATGCCGGCATGACCGGCGATTATGATTCGGTGATCGGCATGCAGAAGGAGGAGCCGCTGCAGCGCTTCCTCACCGGCATTCCCTCCGGCCGTTTCGAGCCGGCCGGCGGCGTTGCGACGCTGAGCGGTATCGCGGTCGAGACCGACGACGCGACCGGGCTTGCGGTCAAGGTCGCGCCGGTGCGCGCCGGCGGCCGGCTCGAGCCCGCGGTGCCGGGGTTCTGGCCTTGAGTGGTTCTGCGGATTGGTGATCAGGAAACATGAGTGTCTCGGCGGAGTGGCTGAAGCGACTTATCGAGACGGAGCTTGCGACAATTGATCATGAGGCCACTCTAGCCTTTATCAGGGCTCGTTTGGTCGAACCGCACATTGTCATGAGAGATTGGGACTACGGCTCACCGGGTCAGCAATATCCATGCTGGACGACGTTCGAAGACCGCAGCTGGGACTTGGCATTGGCCCATTGCAATGAGGGCTACGGTCCTCAAAGGCCATGGGGAATGGTATGGATTGGCGAAAGTGGGCGGCCGACATCGATGGGCATGGACACGAGTTGGCATCCTGGCTTCGTCGCCGCGTTTCTTGACAGTGTCGTCGCAACAGAATTGCCGATATGGCGCGTCTATCGACGAAATGATGACCGGGCCTTTGCGCCCATTACAGCGCCTGGTGAGTGGAAGACGGCGTGGGAGAGCCGGGATCATCTTGCAGAACACCCGAAGGACAACCGGTACTACGTGTTGGACACCCTGCGAGATCCAAATCAGTGGTTGTCTTCGTAATCCCAATACTTGCGAAAATCAAAGAAGCCCCAGACGAATAGCTGCGCTGATTTTGGCGCAGGCGGTTTCAAGCGGTGCCGGGGTTCTTGCCGGTTGAAAGATTGCTCCCGGATTGCGCTGCGCTGCATCCGGGCTACGGGCTGCATACAATTTCGGAATAATAGAAGAGTATCGGTGATTTGCCCGTCGTGTCAAGTTGCCGTGTCAGACGCCGGTGGCCGCCGGCTACTTTGCATGGGGTTGTTTTCGATATTTTGGTAGGCGCTCCGCCAAGCGCACGCGGACGACCGTCGGCTTCATACGCTATGGGGCCGCGGATTCACGACTGCCGGAAGCCCATCCGGAACGCGCCCCAGTGCCGGCCGCCGACGAAGATCGGCGATGACAGGTCCTTCATCAGCACGAAATTGCCGCCGCCCATGTCGCGGCGGTAGGTCTGCAGCAGGAATGGCTTGGTGTTCGCCGCGACCTTGCTCACGGCGCGGTCGTTGAACAGCCGGCGGTTGCGGCAATTGGCGTTGTTCCACACCGGGTCCGGCCCTTGCGGCTGCCGGTAGTTCGGATTGTGGGTCGGCAGATAGCCGCCGCGCGCCCAGGCGACGCAGAACACGATGCGCGGATCGGTCTTCTGGATCGGATCCTGGATCGCGGGCAGCACGCGGTCGGTGAAGCTGACATAGTCGGTCAGGTATTGCTTCGGATTGGTGCCCGCGATCTCGCGATACTTCTCGTCCATCAATTGCGCCAGCGTGATCTCGCCGCGTGCGACGGCATTCTCGAACAGTTCGGAGATCTGCTTCGCTGTATCGGTCACGACGCGGATCAGCGGCGCGTCGCTGGTTTCCACGCCGCTGTCGGCGATCATCACGATCAGGCTCTCGGAGAGTTCGAGCAGCTTCGCCACGCGGCCGTCGGCGTGCTTGAGGTCGCGCGAGGACAGATCGACGCCCTTGGCAAGCTCATTCAGCTCCGTGATCACGGTGTCGCAATGACCGAGATTGGAGGTCGCGGCGCGCGCCACGTTGTCGATCTCGGCGCCGACCGATGAAAAGCCTTCCTGCACGCGGCTGATGATGCCCGAGATCTGCCGGGCCCCTTCGCCGGCGCTCTTGGCGCGCAGCGAGGCATCGCCGCTCTCGCCGATCAGGCTGCCGATCTGGCCGTCGAGATCGCGCACGGTGTCGGAAATCTGGTGCGTCGCCTGGCGGGTCGCCTCGGCGAGGTTCTTCACCTCGCTTGCGACCACCGCAAAGCCGCGGCCGGCATCGCCGGCGCGCGCGGCCTCGATCGTGGCGTTCAGCGCGAGCAGATTGGTCTGCTTGGCGATCGCCTCGATCGAGCCGGAGACCTTGGCGACCTGGCTCAGCGCGGAGCCGACCGCGGCGAGCCGCGCTTCGATCCGTCCGACGGCGGCGACCAGTTCCGCGATGTGGCTGACCGCCGTCTCGACCGCGTTGCGCGATTCCGCGATCTGGCCGGCCGCGGCGGATGCGGTCGATTGCACCGCCTGCGAGGCGTTGGCGATGTCGTGATTGGCCGAGACCATGATCTCGGCGGTCTCCTGCAAGTGGTGGAACCGCTCCGACTGGTTGGTCACGCGGTTGGCGACCTCCTGGACGTTGCCGGCGATGTCGGCAAGCTCCACCCCGAGGCCGCCGATGCGGTCGGCGAGCTGGTCGACCAGCCGTTCGGCCAGCGTCCGGTTCGATGACGTATCCAGCACTGCAAGCTGCGCGGCAGACATTTCGCATTTCCTCCGTTACAGCGGCCGTCGAGCCGCCGCAGCATTCCCCATTCCCATCTAGAGCGTGATTCGCGAAGGTCGTCTTGCCTGAGCGTGCACTGCGTAGCCCGGATGTAGCCAACGGGTCGCGCGAATGCGCGCCCGATGACAGGCTCCGCGAAATCCGGGATTCCTGTCCGTGGAAACGCGGGTCCCGGATTGCGCTTCGCTGCATCCGGCTACGGGAACTCCAATCAAAGCTTGTAGGCGGTGCGGAAAGCGCCCCAGTGCCGGCCGCGCACGCGGATCGGCACGTCGATCTCGCGCATCATCACGGTGGTGCCGTTGCCCATGTCGCGCGGGTAGCTCTGCACCAGGTAGGCGCGCTCATTGTGCGCGGCGGCGAGGCCCGCGGGATCGTTGAAGATGCGGCGGTTGCGGCAATTGGCGGTGTTGTATGCCACGTCGCCCGGCCGCTGCGGATGCGAGTAGATCTTGTTATGGACCGGCAGATAGCCGTTGCGGTCGACCGTCGCGCAGAACGCCAGGCGCTTATCCCTGGCGAGGAACGCCTCGAGCAGGGCGGGCAGCGCGCGATCCGCCCAGTCCAGCATCCTGGTGCGGTACTGCACCGGATTGGTGCCGGATATTTCGACGTAATTCGTGTCGAACATGTCCGCGATCGTGATGGCGCCGCTCGCCACTCCGTTCTCGAAGATCTTGCTCAGCTCGGCGCCTGCTTCCATCGCGCGGGTGATGAGTTCGGCGTTCTCCTCATGGATCGCCCACATCCGGTCTTCGATCTTTTCCCGCAGCTCTGATGTCGGCGCCTCGAAGCGGGCCTGGCTGCCGGCCTTGGAGCGATCGCCGATCCGGATCCGGCACGCGCCGATATCCTGCAAGGTCGCGCTTAGCGTCTCGTGGGCCGGCAGCTTCTCGGCATCGGGCCCGCCGATCAGGATGCCGTCCATCGCGAGCTCGTAGACCGGCGCGGTGACGTTGCCGCGCGCGGTCGCGATCTCGATGGTGAGACTGCAGGGCAGGCGCTCGTTCTTGCGCGGATCGCCGCGCTCGTCCTGGCGCAGCAGCACCGCGCAGCGCGCCTTCAGCTTCTGGGCAAACGCAGTGACCGCCTTGCCGGCCTTCGCGACATTGTCGCCATGCGCGGCGGCTTCGCGCGTCGCGCTGTCGATCTCGCCGGCGCTGGTGCCGACCGAGACGATGAAGTGCGAGGCGGAGGCCGCGTTCTGGCCCATCTCGCCGGTGATCTGGTTCTGCTCGGCGACCGCGCCGTTGACGTTCTCGAACACCGGGCGGATTTTTTCGATCGCCTCGGAGATGCGGTGCACGGCGTCCGCCGATCCGGTAGCGTCCTTCTGCAGCGCCTCGATCTTCTTGGTGATCTCTTCGGTCGCGCTCTGGGTCTGCACCGCCAGCGCCTTGACCTCGGTTGCGACCACCGCAAAGCCCTTGCCCGCGGCGCCGGCGCGCGCCGCCTCGATCGTGGAATTGAGCGCCAGCAGCGTGGTCTGCCGCGCGATCTGCGCGATCAGGTTGACGACATTGCCGATCGCGGCCGAGGATTCGCGCAGGCGATCGACATTGGCGGTGGCCTCGCGCGCCGCCGCCGCGGCGTCGTCGGCGAGTTGGCTCGCGCTGCGCACCTGCGCCCCGATGCCCTCGGCGGAATGGGTGAAGCGGTCGGCGGCTTCGGAGAATGTCGTCGCGGTGTTCTGCGCATCGCTGCTGCGGCCGGTCAGGGCGTCGGTGCGGGCGCGGATGGTTGCGAGCTTGACGGCAGTCGCCTCGGCGCCGTCGGCGACCGAGCCTGCGGCACGCTCAAGCTGGCGGATCATCGCGCCGAGTTCGAGTTCCAGCAGTTCCAGGATTTCCTTGGCCGAGTCTTTGGCCGAATCCTGGGCCGAATCAGTCTCGGTCGGAACGTCGGGCGCAGCGGTCGCGGCTGGAACCTGCGACGCGACAGCCGGCACATGCTTTCGAAACAAACCGAATGCCATGGGAGCTCTTCGAAGTTGCGGCGAGACGGGGCGATCCTCGCATCCGGGCATGAAGTCATGGTTAACAAGTGCCTCATATTCCGGGTTGCGGTAGTATTCCCGGGCCGAAGGCCCCTCCGATCCTTTGATTTTGACCGCCAGGGGCCTATAAGGCCGCGTTTTCCATCCCTGTTCAGACCCTAAGCTCCGAAGAGACGTCGCATGGCCGGCCATTCCCAATTCAAGAACATCATGCACCGCAAGGGCCGGCAGGATGCCCAGAAGTCGAAGCTTTTCGGCAAGCTGGCCCGCGAAATCACCGTTGCGGCCAAGCTCGGCACCCCGGACCCGGCGATGAACCCGCGCCTGCGCGCCGCCGTGGTCGCGGCCCGCGCCGAGAACATGCCCAAGGACAATATCGACCGCGCCATCAAGAAGGCCGCCGGCAATGAGGGCGAGAACTATGACGAGATCCGCTACGAGGGCTATGGTCCCGGCGGCGTCGCGGTCATCGTCGAGGCGCTGACCGACAACCGCAATCGCGCCGCCTCCGACATCCGCTCGTTCTTCACCAAATCAGGCGGCAATCTCGGCGAAACCGGCTCGGTCGCCTTCATGTTCGATCGCACCGGCATCATCGAATACGACGCCAAGGTCGCCTCCGACGACGCCATGCTGGACGCCGCGATCGAGGCCGGCGCCGACGACGTCGTCTCCAGCGAATCCGGTCACGAAGTCTACGCCTCGCAGGATACCTTCCGCGAGGTTGCAAAAGCGCTGGAAGCGAAGTTCGGCGAGCCGCGCAAGGCGGCGCTGACCTGGAAGCCGCAGAACACCGTCTCGGTCGACGACGAGACCGGCGAAAAGCTGTTGAAGCTGATGGACCTGCTCAACGAGCACGACGACGTGCAGAACGTGTTCGCCAATTTCGAGGTGTCCGACGCGCTGCTCGCCAAGATGGGCGGGTAAGAGCCTCGTCCTCGCCCAACACACTACTGTCATCGCCCGGCTCGTTGTTTAGACCGGAGACATTGCTGACACCTGTTCCGACACATCACTGACAGGTCCGCCATTGGTCAAGTCGATTGATGCGACCTGCCAGCTGGCGA
>NZ_VITY01000010.1:0-229724 GCF_007993935.1 Bradyrhizobium macuxiense
AGAACGGCCTATAATCCTCTCGTAGGACCTCTCGAGCACGGTCTGCCCCCACACGCTTCTCCATCGCAACCTCCTTTGCTGGAGTGTTGCGACGAGCGGTTGAATCCGCCCTGGATCGCCCGGTCGAGCCGGGCGATGACAGTGTGTTGTGTGGCGACGGCGCTGTGCGGCGCTGTTACGCGGCGCTGACGCGTCGGCTTAGTAGCCTTTGCCGCTGGCGAGCTGGTCGGTGTGGAAATTGCTGTCGCCGAACAGCTCCTGGCAGACGCGGGCGCGCTTCATGAAGAAGCCGATGTCGAACTGGTCGGTCATGCCCATGCCGCCGTGCATCTGCACGCCCTCCTGCACGGCGAGCGTGGCGGTGGTGCCGGCCCGCGCCTTTGCCACCGCGACCGCGGTGGCGGCCTTCTCGGCATCCGTATCGAGCGCCTGCAGCGCCTTCAACACGGCGGCGCGGGTGATCTCGATATCGATGTAGAGCTGGGCGGCGCGGTGCTGCAGCGCCTGGAATTCGCCGATCGCCTTACCGAACTGCTTGCGCTCCTTCAGGTAGGTCACGGTGCGGCCGAACACCTCGTCGGAGAGACCGACCATTTCGGACGCGACCGCGCCACGGCCGATATTGAGCACGCCCTCGAGCAGCCCAAAGCCCTGATCGACCTCGCCGAGCACGCTGTCGGCATTGACCTCGACATTGTCGAACACGATGCGCGCCGCGTTGTGCGAATCGACCATCGCGGTGCGCTCGACCGCGAGGCCCTTCGCCTTGGGATCGACCAGGAACAGCGTCAGCCCGTTCTTGTCGCCGGCACTGCCCGCGCTGCGCGCCGCGACGATCAGAAGATCCGCGGTGTGGCCATCGACCACGAACGCCTTGTCGCCGGACAGCTTGAAACCGTTGCCGGAGCGCGTCGCCTGCAACTTGGTCTGCAGCGGCCGATGCTTGGCACCCTCATCGATCGCGAGCGCCGCGAGCAGCGAGCCGTTGGCGATCTTCGGCAGATGCTGCGCCTTCTGCGCTTCGCTGCCGCCGCGCGCCAGCGCCGACGCCGCGAGCACCGAGGTCGAAAGGAACGGCGACGGCATCAAGGTGCGGCCGATCTCCTCCATGACGATGCCGGCTTCGACGCAGCCGAGCCCGCTGCCGCCGAACTGGTCCGGCACCAGCAGGCCGGAGAAGCCCATCTCGGCAAAGGTTGTCCAGAGCTCGCGCGAGAAGCCGGTGGTGTCCTTGGCATCGCGCAGGCCGCGCAGATGCGCCACCGGCGCCTTGTCGCTGATGAGACCGCGCGCACTGTCGCGCAGCATGGATTGTTCTTCGGTGAGGACGAGGGCCATGGAGAATCCGATCTAACGTTCTAAGCAGAAAATTTCCGAGTTCGTCATTCCGGGGCGATGCGACAGCATCGAACCCGGAATCTCGAGGTTCCGGGTTCGTCGCTTCGCGACGCCCCGGAACGACGGCAGCAACTACGCCCCCGGCAGATCGAGGATGCGCTTGGCGACGATGCCGAGCATCACCTCCGAGGTGCCGCCCTCGATCGAGTTGGCCTTGGTGCGCAGCCAGGCGCGCGGGCGGGCGCCGCCGCGGGAGCGGTCGCTCTCCCATTCCAGCGCGTCGATGCCGCCGGCCGACATTAGGATCTCGTAGCGGCGCTTGTTGAGCTCGGTGCCGTAATATTTCATCGCCGAGGAGAATGCCGGATGCGACTGCCCGGCCTTGGCGAGATCGACCGCGCGCTCCGCGGCCGCGGCGAGCGCGGCCTCGTCGACCTCGAAATTCGCGATCTGGCTGCGCAGCTGCGCGTCATCGAGCTTGCCTTGCGCGTCCGCGCCGACCGAGTCGGCCGCGATCTGGCCGAGCGGACGGCCGACGCCGCGCTCGCCCATGCCCGAGATCATCGCGCGCTCATGCTGCAGCAGATATTTCGCGACATCCCAGCCGCGATTGACGGTGCCGACGACATGCGACTTCGGCACGCGGACATTGTCGAAGAAGGTTTCGCAGAACGGCGAATAGCCGGAGATCAGCAGGATCGGCTTGGTCGATACGCCCTTCGACGTCATGTCGAAGAGAATGAAGCTGATGCCGTCGTGCTTCTTCGCGGCCGGATCGGTGCGCACCAGGCAGAAGATCCAGTCGGCATAGTTGGCGTAGGAGGTCCAGATCTTCTGGCCGTTGATGATGTAATCATCGCCGTCGCCGACCGCGCGGGTTTGCAGCGAGGCGAGGTCGGAGCCGGCGTTCGGCTCGGAATAGCCCTGGCACCAGCGGATCAGACCCGCTGTGATCTTCGGCAGATGCTCCCTCTTCTGCTCCTCGGTGCCGTATTTCAGCAGCGCCGGTCCGAGCATCGAGATGCCGAACGAGGTCAGCGGCTGGCGCGCCCCGATCGCCGCCATCTCCTGGCGCACGATCTTGGCTTCCTCGCCGTCGAGGCCGCCACCGCCATATTCCCGGGGCCAATGCGGCACGGTCCAGCCCTTGTCGCGCATCCGCTCGAACCAGACCCGCTGCGCGTCCGACGAGAATTTCGCGTTGCGGCCACCCCAGAAGGTGTCGCCATCCGAGGTCATCGGTTTGCGCATCTCCGCCGGGCAATTCTGCTCCAGCCAGGCGCGGGTCTCTGCGCGGAATTTCTCGAGGTCAGCCATGGTGCGTTTCCAGTCAAAATCGACGAATTGGATTCGACCTTAGACCTACGCAGCCGCCGAATTCAATATGCCTCGCGGCCGCGCCATGCTCTGGCGTCGCTACTCAGCTTGCGCGATCGGGTGTATCGCCGAGAAGGGGTAACGATTGAAAAACAAGAGGAAACGGACATGCGGCTGAAGCTGCTTTCGCCTAGCGAAATGAACGCCGCCCAGAAAGAAACCTACGACGAGTCGATCGCCGGCAAGCGCGGCGCGCCACCGGCGCCGATGATGGCCTGGCTGAACAGCCCGGAGATGGCACGGCACGCCACCCGGCTCGGCGAGGTGCTGCGCTTCGACACGATCTTTCCGCCAAAGCTGTCGGAGATCGCGATCCTCGTCACCGCGCGGCACTGGACCGCACATTACGAATGGTATGCCCACAAGCGCCTTGCGCTGAAGGGCGGCCTCGATCCGAAGATCATCGAGGACATTCGCGTGCGCCGGACGCCGACCTTCGACGACCCCAAGGCCAGGGTGATCTACGACGTCGCCAAGGCGCTGCACGAAGGTCACGGCCTGCCCAAGGGACTGTATGACGAGGCGGTCGAGGTGCTGAGCCAGCGCGGCCTGGTCGAGGTGATCGGTCTCTGCGGCTACTACACCATGGTGTCGATGACGCTGAACACGTTCGAGTTCCAGCTGCCCGGCGGCGAGCTGTCGGAGCTCTGCTAGACCCGGCCCGGCCGTGGCGCCTTTCGGAAACGCTGCGTTTCCGGATGGATCGCTCCGGCCCCGGCAAATCCCGACTATATCAGGAGGTGAAGCCTTGCCCCCGATGGCACGGCATTGATGCCAACGGAGCCAGGTCATGCCAGAAAATCCCCCCATCATCGCGGGCACGCGGATCGGGCATGTCCACCTCAAGGTCGCCGATCTCGAGCGGGCGCTCGGCTTCTATTGCGGCGTGCTCGGCTTCGAACTGCAGCAGCGGATGGGCGCGGACGCGGCCTTCATCTCGGCCGGCGGCTATCACCACCACATCGGCCTCAACACCTGGGAGAGCAAGGGCGGCCGTCCACCGCCGCCCGGCACCACCGGCCTGTTCCACACCGCCATTCTCTATCCGAGCCGCCCGGCGCTCGCCGACGCGCTGCATCGGGTGCTGTCGGCCGGCATCCAGCTCGACGGCGCCAGCGACCACGGCGTCAGCCAGGCGCTCTACCTGCGCGACCCCGACGAGAACGGCGTCGAGCTCTACTGGGACCGGCCCGAAGCCGAATGGCCGCGCAGCGCCGACGGCAAGCTTTCGATGTTCACGCGGCGGCTGGATCTGGAGGAGCTGCTGAAGCAGCGTGCGGCGTAATTCCGCGATCCGGACAATTTCGTAGCCCGGATGCAGCGGAGCGAAATCCGGGGTTCACTCCACGAGGCAATACCGTTCCCGGATTTCGCTGCGCTTCATCCGGGCTACTTGCTACTTCGTTCCCTTCGTCATGATCGTCACCGCCGCGATCAGCTCGAGGCCGATGCAGCCGTAGAACGGCAGCGTGTAGCTGCCGGAGAGATCGTGCAGCAGGCCGACCACGCCGGGGCCGAACGCATAGGTGATCTGATTGATCGCCGTGATCAGGCTGACCAGCACGCCGAAGGCGCGCGGATCGAATTCGCGCTGCACGATCAGCGCCGGCAGCGTGATCAGATTGCCGACCGAGAAGCCGAACAGCGCGCAGGCGGTGATCTGCACAAAGTCATTGTGCACGTTGATGATGAGAGCGAGCGCGATCGCCTGGCTGACAAAGGACAGCGCCGACGCCAGCCGTTGGTTGAGCTGGTCGATCACGAAAGAAAAGGAGACGCGGCCGACTACCGCCATCGCGGTCAGCAGCGCCATCGCTACCGTCGCACGCTCGCGGCCGATCACCTGGTCGAGATAGGCGATCAGATGCACGATGAAGCCGACCTGGGCGAACAACACCAGCGCGAAGGCAATCGAGACCGAGAGGAAGCGGATGTCGCGCAGCGCATTGGCGCGCACCTGGGTCGCCGACGGCGCATCGGTCGCAGCAGCCGTCACCGCGTGCAGATGCACCGGCGGCTGCCCGACGAAGATCAGGATGACCGGCACCATCACCACGATCAGCAAAGCCGCAGCCGCGATCATCGCTCCGGAGAAGCCAAAATAGCCGATCCCCGCCACCAACAGCGGGACGCCGACGATGCCGCCGAAGCTCGCGCCGTTCAGCGCCAGGCTGATCGCCATGCCGCGCTTCTTGTCGAACCACAGGCCGAGCGTGTTGGTGATGATGCCGAGGCTGGTGCCGGCCCAGCCGAACGCCAGCAGCGCATCGGCGAGATAGAGCTGCCACGGCGCGCGCACCTCGCCGATCGCAACCGCTGCGACCGCCATCGCGAAGGTACCGGCGATCAGGCAGCTGCGCGCGCCGAACGCCTTGATCGCCTCGCTGACAAAGGCGACCAGCGCAGCGCCGAACAGATAGAAGAACGTCGTGCCCGACGAGATCAGCGACGCCGGCCAGCCGTGCAGCCGCTGCAGCTCGGCGACATAGACGCTCTGCCCGTAGAAACCCAGCCCCCAACCGAAGGTCGCGAGCAGGAAGCAGACGACGACGATGCGCCAGCCTTCGTAACCGAGCGAGGATTCGTCAGGCAGCGTGGGTGAGGATGCGTCCATTTCTTGCTCTTGCTTCCGACATCGTCATGACCGGGTTTATCCGTTCTCACGATGTAAGGAGCCGTGCAAGCCGGTCACTTCGAAACGGATCGAAGTGTCAGCAATTGGCAGGAGCTTGATCCGGAAAAGTGCGAAGCGGTTTTCCCTCGCGACAAACGCGAAGCGATTGCGCGGAGATCATGCTCAAAACAAAGCTTTAGATGCTTGGGTCCGGGATTTCTTCCACCGCACGCAATTTCGCGCGCCGCTTGGCGAATGAAGCGAACGAGAGCACGACGAGCCCGAGCAGAACAGGCGGAAACACCACCATGTTGACGGCGTTCCAGCCGTAATGCGCGAGCAGCTGGCCCGACGAGAACGAGCCGATCGCCATCATGCCGAACACCAGGAAATCGTTGAACGCCTGCACCTTGTTGCGCTCCTGCGGCCGGTGCGTTTCCAGCACCAGCGCGGAGGCGCCGACGAACGCAAAATTCCAGCCGACGCCGAGCACGATCAGCGTGGCCCAGAAGTGCGGCGCCGTGATCCCGGACAGCCCGATCATCGCGGCCACCGCCTCCAGCGCCAGGCCGAGCGCAACGATGGCGGGCGCGCCGAACCGCGCGATCAGCGAGCCGGTGAAGAAGCTCGGGCCGTACATTGCCACGATGTGCCACTGGATGCCGAAATTGGAATCGCTGACCGACAGCCCGCACATCTTCATGGCGAGTGGCGCCGAGGTCATCACCAGGTTCATCATCGGATAGGCGATCACACCGCATAGTGCCGCGGCGATGAAGCGCGGTTGTTTGGCGATCTCGAGCAGGGGACGACCGCCGTGCAGATCCGCCGCCGCAGGCTTCGGTGCGTCGACGCCCGACAGCACCGCCATCGCCACCAGCGCGACCAGCGCCTGCATCACGAAGGAGAACGCGAACAGATAGGGCGGCCAGATGTCCATGGTCCATTGCACGAGCTGCGGCCCGAGCACGCCGGCGAACACGCCGCCGGCCATCACCCAGGACACCGCCTTGGGCCGGAACGCGACACTGGCGCCGTCGGCCGCGGCAAAGCGATAGGACTGCGCGACGGCGCCGTAGAGCCCGCCGAGGAAGGTCGCGCCGCAGAACAGCCAGAACGATGAATGCAGGATCGCCCAGGCGCCGAGCGCGCCGGTGAGCGTGCCGCAGAAGGTGCCGACGATGAAGGCGACGCGCCGTCCATAGGCGCGCGAGATCGCGCCGGTCGGCAGCGTGCCCGCGGCAAGGCCGAGCACATACATCGAGAGCGGCACCGTCGCGAGCGAGATATCGGGCGCCAGCGACGCGCCGACGATCGAGCCGGTGGCGAAGATCACGGCCGAATTGGCCCCGGTCAGCGCCTGCGCCGCCGCAAGCCGCCACACATTGCCGCGCGCCCGCGCGTCGTCGCTCGCCTCATCCGCAGCTGTCACGTCGATCATCGGCAATCCCGCGCTGAAGCCCCGGCGGGAGCCTCCAAATCGCGGGCACTATGGAGAGCGGGTGCCGGCCGATCAACCGGCGCAAACGGACGTAGGCCATGCGGGAGGCGCACGAGGGGACCCACAACTCCGGCGTCGTCCTGGCGAAAGCCAGGACCCATAACCACCGAATCCTGTTGTGAGAAGGATCGCGGCCCAGCTGCGTTCGACAACCAGCATCTGGGGTAATGGGTCCTGGCTTTCGCCAGGACGACGTCAGTGTATTCCAACGTGCGTCACTTATCGCGCCGGCTTCCTGCCCGGACGCTTCTCGGCGCGCAGCGCGCCGGTCTTGTGAACTTTGGAGCGCGGCGCGATCGGGGCGCCGCGCGGGTAGCCGCCCGGCCATTCGAGCGCAAGCGAGCTGGCAAAGCCGAAGAAGCTCGAACGGCTCATGCCGAGCTCGGCGGCGCGCTTGTCGATCCGCGTGATCAGGCTTTTCGGCAAGTAGACATTGACGCGCTCGGACGGATCGGGCGGATCGACGCCGACCATGAAGAAGGCGGCGACGTCGGAGCCCTTCGGCGGAACGATCCGCTCGATCGGGGTCGGCTCCGGCAGCGCGTGGCCCTGCTCGACCCAGCCGTCCACCGCCTGCGCCAACGCATGCTCGGCGCGCTCGATCGCCTCTTCCTGCGACTTGCCGCCGGCAACGCAGCCGGGAAAATCCGGAAACCATGCCCCGAACGCGCCGCGCGGTCCGCGCTCCAGCACGGCCGGATAGAGCCGTCTCTTCATTCTGGCCTCCGTCGTCCAGGTATGCTATTTCACACACCTCGGTGTGTCAAATAACACATTGTCAAATAGCACATTGAGAGGGAGCACCGCGATGGACCCCCAAGCCGAACTCCGCATTGTCCGCGGAGCCTATGCCAAGCAGATCATGGCCGCCGCCAACATCGTCGATCCGCGCGTGGCGGCGGCTTTCGCCGCGATTCCGCGCGAAGACTTCGTCGGCCCCGGGCCATGGATGATGCTGAGGTGGTGGAGCCGCGACTATGTGCCGACGCCCGATGCGGATCCGGTCTATCTCTACACCAACGATCTGATCGCCTTGCGGCCCGAGCGCCGTCTCAACAACGGCCAGCCCTCGCTGCACGCCTATCTCATGCATCAGGCCGCGCCCTCCGCCGGTGAGCATGTGGTGCATATCGGAACCGGCACCGGCTATTACACCGCGATCCTTGCGCATCTGGTCGGGCCGTCCGGACGCGTGACCGGGATCGAATACGACGGCGAGCTCGCAGCGCGCGCCCGCGCCAATCTCAAAGCTTGCGCCAATGTCGAGATCATCGCAGGCGACGGCACGCTGGTCCCGTTCGATTCGGCCGACGTGATCTACGTCAATGCCGGTTGCACCCGACCCGCCGTGCGATGGCTCGACGGCCTCGCCGATGGCGGCCGCCTGATCCTGCCGCTGACGTCAGATGAGGGATTCAAGGGCGGCGCGCCGGAGCAGGTGGCGCGATCCGGCGCGGTGTTCCGGGTTCGGCGCGAGGGCGCAGGCTATCAGGCCGCCTGGATATCGCCGGTCGCGATCATTCCCTGCGACGGCGGCCGCGACGAGGCGTCGGAAAAGGTGTTGGCCGAAGCCTTCGCCAGCGGCGGCTGGCAGAAGGTGACGCGGCTTTATCGTGATGCTGAGCTTCCCGACGAGCGCTGCTGGCTGCGCGGCGACGGGTGGTGTTTGGCTTACGACTGACGCGATGATCCGTAGGGCGGGTTAGCGTCAGCGTAACCCGCCGACGCTCTCTCCGGAGACCGCAAGATGGTGGATTACGCTTCGCTAATCCACCCTACGATCGCACAAACATCAAGATCATGTTGTTGGCCGGCATCTCGAAGCTGCCTGCGAGCTTCAGCCCGACGCGCTCCGCGAGCGCCTCGACATCGGCGATGTCGCGCACGCCCCACTCAGCATCGCGTTCACGCAGCGACGTATCGAACACGGCGTTGCTGAGCGCGGTGTGCTTGCCGCCGCGCTTGAACGGACCGTAGAGGAACAGCCGGCCATCGGCGCGCAAATGCCTGGAGGCGCCGGCGAACAGGCCCTCGGCGACGCGCCACGGCGCGATGTGGATCACATTGGCGCAGAAGATCGCGAGCAGTTTGTCCGGACCGTTGCCGTCCGACGGTGCCGGCGACCAGGCCGGATCGGACAGATCGATGGGCTGCGGCGGCTGGATGTTGGCATGGGCGGCATGCGCGCGCCAGGCCTCGATGCTGCGCAGATGCGCGGTATGGAGGTCGCTCGGCCACCAGGTGATGTCGGGCGTCTGGCCGGCGAAATAGACCACATGCTGGCCGGTGCCGCTGCCGGCTTCCAGCACGTCGCCGGATTGGCCGGCGAGGTATTTCTTGAGGACCGCCCAGATCGGCTGGTGATTGCGGTGGAACGCCGCCGCGTCGAGCCGCCCGTCCGCCTCAACCGGGCTGCCGTCCTTACCAAACTCCACCACGAACTCCGCCACGCCGCTTCTCCTGTGTTAGCCGAATGTAGACGGTGCAACCGCAGTCGGCAAAATCGGAACCGAAAGGGCAACACTGTTGCTTCCCCTCATTCCGAGGTGCGAGCGGAGCGAGCCTCGAAGAATGCACGGCCACCGGTCGGGCCGTCGACCCTTCGAGACGGCCGCGTTGCGGCCTCCTCAGGGTGACGGGTGTTATCTCGTCTGTGCGGACCACCACGCTTCCATTAACCCCGTCGCAACGCGCCTATTCTCCGTGTTGCCAGCCGATGGCCTTTGTGCTTTCCACTCTTTATATTGCGATGGGATCATCGAGATTGAAGCCCGGGAAACGTCCTTGATCGCCACTTTCGTTAAGCCAGCCTTCGTCCTGGCGCTGCTGGCGGGCGCCGCCATGGCCGCGCCCGCGCAGGCCCAATCCGCCGCCGAGGGACAAAAGCTCGCCTTCGACCGCGGCAAGGGCAACTGCCTGACCTGCCATGTCATCAAGGGCGGCGACTTGCCCGGCACCATCGGCCCCGAATTGACCGGCCTCAAGGCGAAATACAGCCGCGACGAATTGATCGCGATCGTGACCGACGAGACCAAGCGCAACCCGCAGACCGTGATGCCGCCGTTCGGCCGAAACCGGATCTTGAGCGAGAAGGAAATCAACGCGGTGGTGAACTTCCTGCAGACGCTGTGACGCGGCGACATCAGCTTGAGGAGATTTTTTCGATGAACATCACGACCAGCGAATTTCTTGCGAACCGCCGCCTGGTGCTGAAGGGCGCGGGTGTCGCCGCGCTGATCGGCCTTGGCGTCATTCCGTTCGACGTGCCGCAGGCGCTCGCCGCCGCCAACGACAAATATCCGGAAGAGGCGTTCAAGCAGAAGAACGAGGCTGACGCGATCAAGGCGCTCTATGGCAAGACCGCCGAGCCCTCGGACAAGGTCAAGATGGACGCGCCCGAGATCGCCGAGAACGGCGCCGTGGTGCCGATTTCGGCCACCACGACGCTATCGGACGTCACCTCGATCGCGTTCCTGGTGAGCGAGAACCCGATCTCGCTGATCGCGTCCTACAAGATCCCGGCCGGCACGCTGCCGAGCGTCGCCAACCGCATCAAGATGGCCAAGACCAGCAACGTCACCGTGATCGTCGAGGCCGGCGGCAGGCTCTACAGCGCAAGCAAGGAAATCAAGGTCACCGTCGGCGGCTGCGGCGGCTGAATTCAATTAAAGGATAATACCGATGGCATCGAGCATTCGCGTGCGCGCCACCTCGAACGGCGACACCACCGAGGTTCAGGCGCTGATCCAGCATCCGATGGATTCCGGTTTCGTCAAGGACGCCAAGGGTGAGATCATTCCGCCGCATTTCATCCAGGTGCTGACCTTCGAGTATGACGGCAAGCCGGTGTTCGTCGCCGACTGGGGCGGCGGCGTGTCGAAGGACCCCTACGTCAAGTTCGCCTTCAAGGGCGGCAAGAAGGGCGACGATCTGAAGGTCAGCTGGGTCGACAACAAGGGCGCGACCGACACGACCACGGCGAAGATACAATGACGCGGCGCCTCGCAGCCATCGCGACGCTCGCGCTCGGCATGCTGGCGCTTGCGCCGGCGCACGCGGCCGACAGCGTCGATCCCGCCGCCGACAAGGCCGCGTTCCAGAAATTCTTCACCACCAAATTCCCCAAGCTCAAGCTCGAGGATTTCGTCAACGGTCCCTATTCGATGAATGAGGACCTGCACAAGCAGTGGGAAGAGAAGGAGCAGTTTCCGCCCTACGAGTTCTCGCTCGAAGCCGGCAAGGAGATGTTCTCGACGCCGTTCAAGAACGGCAAAACCTACGCCGATTGCTTCCCGAACAAGGGCATCGGCATCCGCCAGAACTATCCCTATTTCGACGAGAAGGAAGGCAAGGTCGTCACGCTCGAGCTCGCGCTCAATCGCTGCCGCGAGGCCAATGGCGAGGCGCCGTTCTCCTATGTGAAGGACGACATGGCGGCGCTGACCGCCTACATGGCCTTCACCTCGCGCGGCAAGCCGATGGACATCAAGATCCCGAACGATCCGCGCGCGCTTGATGCCTATCAGAAGGGCAAGGAGTATTTCTACACCCGCCGCGGCCAGCTCAATTTCTCCTGCGCCACCTGCCACATCCAGAGCCCGGGCGAACGGATCCGCGCCGAGGTGCTGGCGCCGGCGCTCGGTATCCTGAACGCGATGCCGATCTACCGTTCGGAATGGAGCGGCATGGGCACCACCAGCCGCCGCTTCACCACCTGCAACAGCCAGATCCGCGGCGTGCCGCTCAATCCGCAGGACGACGAGTACCGCAACCTCGAATATTATTTGTCCTATGTCAGCAATGGCCTGCCGATTTCGGGTCCGGGAGCACGGCCATGAGGGCTGCCATCAAAGCGATCTTTGCTGCGTCAGCCCTGCTGCTCGCAACTGCAACCGGCGCCCTCGCCGCCTCCGAAGCCGACTACAAGGCGGCCTATGCCGCGGCTGAAGCCGCCAACAAGGAAGCCGGCTCCCTGCGCAACCAGTGGACCACCACGGCTTCGACGCTCGCCGCCGCAAAAAAGGCCGGTGAGGCTGGTGATTTCGACACCGCAGTCGCCCAGGCCAAGGAGGCCGAGGCGCTGGCAAAGGCATCGATCTTCCAGGCCACCAGCGAAAAGGAACGCTGGAAGGACATGGAAGTTCGTTGACACTCAAGAGTTAGGGACGCGCAGGCGGATGGGTTCCCTCCTCCCTTGCGGGGGAGGGTTAGGGAGAGGGGTAAGCCGCACGGGCGGTGTTCGTGGCTTACCCCTCTCTCCAACTCTCCCCCGACGCAAGTCGGGCCTGCCCGACTTGCGCGAATTTACGATGCGCAACCGGGGTAGACCCCGGTTGCGCGGGGAGAGAGCCCTGCCACCGTCCGCGTGGCCACGAACCGATGTCGTGAGAGTAATGATCATCCGCCGCCGGGATTTCCTGAGAGCTTCGGCCGCCGCGACGCTCGTGGCCGGCCTGCCCCGCCTCGCGCGCAGCGCCGATACCGCCAGCGTCTACGACCTCGAGCGCTTCGGCAACGCCCGCATCCTGCATTTGACCGACACCCATGCGCAGCTGAAGCCGGTGTTCTTCCGCGAGCCCGGCGTCAATATCGGCGTCGGCGCGATGGCCGGCCAGCCGCCGCACCTGGTCGGCAAGGCGTTCCTCGACCGCTTTGGCATCCGGCCCGACAGCGCCGACGCCTATGCCTTTACCTGCGTCGAGTTCGAGAAGGCCGCCGGCCGCTTCGGCCGGCTCGGCGGCTTTGCCCATCTGAAGACGCTGGTCGACAAGCTGCGCGCCGATGTCGGCGAGAAGCGCTCGATCCTGCTCGACGGCGGCGACCTCTGGCAGGGCACCGGCCTTGCCAATGCGATGAACGGCGCCGACATGGTGGAGGCCGCCAATCTGCTCGGCATCGAGGCGATGACCGGGCACTGGGAATTCACCTATGGCGAGCAGGTGCTGCGCGACAATCTCTCGCGCTTCAAGGGCGAGTTCCTGGCGCAGAACGTGTTCCTGACCGAGGAAGCCGCGTTCAACGACGCCAAGGCGTTCGATCCGGCCTCGGGGCGGGTGTTCAAGCCGTCGATCATCAAGGAGATCGGCGGCCATCGCGTCGCGATCATCGGCCAGGCCTTCCCCTATGTGCCGATCGCGCACCCCAAGCGCTTTGTCCCGGACTGGAAATTCGGCATCCGCGACGACGAGCTGCAAAAGCTGGTCGACGGCCACCGCAACAACGACAAGGTCGAGGCGGTGATCCTGCTGTCGCATAACGGCATGGATGTCGACCTCAAGCTCGCCGGCCGCATCACCGGCATCGACGTCATCCTCGGCGGCCATACCCATGACGCGATCCCGATTCCGATCACGGTGACCAATGCCGGCGGCGTCACGCTGGTCACCAATGCGGGCTCCAACGGCAAGTTCATCGGCGTGCTCGATCTCGACCTCGCCAAAGGCAAGGTCGCCAATATCCGCTACCGCCTGCTGCCTGTTTTCGCCGAGCTGTTGAAGCCCGATCCGGCGATGCAGGCGCTGATCGACAAGATGCGCGATCCGCATGTCGACGAATGGAGCGACAAGCTCGGCACCGCCGACCGGCTGCTTTACCGCCGCGGTAATTTCTCCGGCACTGTCGACCAGCTGATCTGCGATGCGCTGCTGAACGAGCTCAACGCCGAGATCGCGCTATCACCCGGCTTCCGCTGGGGCCTCACCACGCTGGCCGGCCAGCCGATCACCATGGAAGACGTGCTGTCGGAGACCGCGATCACCTATCCCGAGACCTACGTCGCGACGATGACCGGCAGCCAGATCAAGGACGTGCTGGAAGACGTCTGCGACAATCTGTTCAACGCCGATCCCTACTATCAGCAGGGCGGCGACATGGTCCGCGTCGGCGGCCTCGCCTACACCTGCTCGCCCGGCGAGAGCGTCGGCAAGCGCATCTCCGAGCTGAAGCTCGGCAACGGCAAGCATCTCGAGGCCGGCAAGCACTACAAGGTGGCAGGCTGGGCCTCGGTCAATCAGCAGAACGGCGCGCCGGTCTGGGACGTCGTCGCCAAGCATCTGCGCGCCGGCCGGCCGCCGAACCGCGACGAGCCCGGCGTGACGCTGAAAGGCGTCGACGACAATTTGGGTATTGCGAGGCACGGATGACGCGGCGCGCGCTCATCGCGGCGTTTGGCCTTGCGGCGCTCGCGCTGGCGACGCCGCTCGCCCGCGCCCAGCTCGCGCCGTTGCAGGACAAGCCGTTCGCCGAGCACAAGGTCGTGCTGCAGCTGTCCGACAACGATCCGAAGAAGCAGGGCCTCGTCCTCAGCGTCGCCAGCAATCTGATGAAGCACTACGACCCCGACAAGGTCGCGGTCGAGATCGTTGCCTTCGGCCCCGGCATCGACCTGCTCAGGCCCGACAATGCCAACCGCAAGCTGGTCGAGAGCCTGGTCGCGCAGGGCGCGCGGGTCGACATCTGCCTCAACACCGTCGACACCATCGAGCGCGACACCGGCAAGCGGCCGGACTACATCGCCGCCGCCACGCCTGTGCAGGTCGGCGTCGCACAAATCCTGCTCTTGACCGAGAACGGCTACACGCTGGTCCGTCCGTAACACCCCTACCGTCATTGCGAGCGAAGCGAAGCAATCCATGTTTCGTCGCAGGGATAGAATGGATTGCTTCGTCGCTTCGCTCCTCGCAATGACGGGTTAACAGCGGAGCCTCTTCAAGTGAGCTTCCCATGCTTCGCCGTTTCGCCGCCGCCGCGCTGTTTTCGCTTGCCTTCGCAGCGAGCGCACTCGCCGCCGACAAGCCGCATCGCATCGCGATCCAGGTCGACCAGAACGATCCGCAGGTCATGAATCTCGCGCTCAACAACGCGACCAACGTGATCGAATACTACCGTGCGAAGAACGAGGACGTGGAGATCGACATCGTCACCTACGGTCCCGGCCTGCACATGCTGCGCAGCGATACCTCGCCGGTGCAGGACCGCATCAGGCGGCTGAAGGATTTCGTCTTCCCCGGCAAGATCCAGTTCTCTGCCTGCGGCAACACCAGGCAGGGCATGGAGAAGGCCGAAGGCCACGCGATCTCAGTCGTCCCCGACGCCACCATCGTACCGTCGGGGGTGGTGCATCTGATGGAGCTGCAGGAGCAGGGCTGGAGTTACGTGAGGCCGTAGGCGGCTTCTCTTATTGGTTTGCCGCGTCAGCCCCGCGCCCGAAATACGATCCGTCACCCCGCGCAACGGCTTTGCCGTTGTCGCTGGAGGAGCGCGCAGCGCGTCTCGAAGGGTGCACGGCCCCACCGCCTCCACACGCCGATAGCTTCGCGGAAACTGCCGGGCCGTCCACCCTTCGAGACGGCCGCTACGCAGCCTCCTCAGGGTGACGGGGGGTAGATTGGAAGGCGACGGATACGGAGTCGCACGGGGATGGATTTGCTTTGAATGCACCCCATCTATGGAATAATATCCTCCCTGTGACTCGACCCGGAGAACAGGTAAAGCCGTCATGATCTTTCGCCAGCTCTTCGACAGCGTGTCCGGCACCTACAGCTATCTGCTCGCGAGCCGCGCCGGCGGCGAGGCGTTGATCCTCGATCCCGTGCTGGAGAAGGCCGACCGCTACTGCAAGCTGCTGCAGGAACTCGACCTCAGGCTTGTGAAGGCCGTCGATACCCATTTGCACGCCGATCACGTCACCGGCCTCGGCGAGCTGCGCGACCGCACCCAGTGCATCACCATCATGGGCGAGCAGAGCAAGGCCGACGTGGTGTCGATGCGCGTCTCCGACGGCGACAGAGTGACGATCGAGGGCCTTTGCCTCGAGGCGATGTACACGCCCGGCCACACCGACGATTCGTATAGCTACCTGATGGGCGACCGCGTCTTCACCGGCGACACGCTGCTGATCCGCGGCACCGGCCGCACTGATTTCCAGAACGGCAGCGCGCGGGCGCAGTACGATTCGATCTTCAATCGCCTCTTGAGGTTGCCCGAGGAGACCATGGTGTTCCCCGCGCATGACTACAAGGGCGACACCGTCTCCACGATCGGCGAGGAGAAGCGCTACAATCCGCGGCTGCAGGTGAAATCGATCGACGACTATGTCGAGCTGATGAACAACCTCAATTTGCCGAACCCAAAGCTGATGGACGTCGTGGTGCCCGCCAACATGCATGTCGGCCTGCACCAGGACGAGCTCGCCAAGGAAGGCCTTGCCCTCAATGCGCGCGACGCCATCGCAAGCCTTGGCCGGCCCGATATCCTGCTGGTCGATTTGCGCGAGAGCGCTGAACGCGCCAAGCACGGCACGCTCGCCGGCGCCATGCACGCGCCCTATCCGGGGATTTGCGCTACCTTGCAGCCCGGCGGCATGCTGCGCGAAGTCGCCGCCGCGACCGGCCGCCGCGTCGTGTTCTTCTGCGCCTTCGGCGAGCGCTCCGCGATGGCGGTGGCCGCCGCGAAGAAGGCGGGGCTGGCGAATACAGCGCATATCGAAGGCGGCATCGACGCCTGGAAGAAGGCCGGCGGGCCTGTCGTGATGGGATGATCTTGTAGCCCGGATGGAGCGCAGCGCAATCCGGGATTCTCGAAGCCTGCGCGGCTGGTCCCGGATTGCGCTTCGCTCCATCCGGGCTACGCAGTTTACCGCGTCACGCGCCGCAATTCTTCCGTCAACCGGTCAAGCGCCTCCGCCAGCATCACACCGCCGCACACCGTGAGCCGCTCCGGCAGCACGATGCGCTTGTTCTCCGGATAGAAGCGTTCCAGCGCCGGATGCAGCAGGAAGGCGCGGCCTTCATCCTCGGCGCGATCGCCGGCCTCCGACACCAGGATGAAATCCGGCCGCAGCTTGACGATCGCCTCCAGCGAAGCAAACCCGCCCGCGCCAAGGCCGAGCTCGCCGGCCGCATTGGTCAGTCCCGTCGCCGTCAGCAACGAGCTGATGAGGCTGCTGTCACCGGAGACAAAGCCACGCCGCTCCAGCGGCAGCACGCGATAGTGATGCGCGCTCGCTACCGTCCGCGCTCGGGCGATGGCCGCATCGAGGCGCGCGATCTCGGCCTCTGCCCGGTCCGGATGCTGCAGCACGTCGCCCATTGCCCGGATCTGGTCCCTCACCTCGTCCAGCGTGCGCGGCACGGTGAATTCGACCAGATGCAACCCATGGGCCTTGAGCAAGTCGCGGGTCGCGCGCTTGTCGAACAGGCTGACGACGACGAGATCGGGCTTGAGCAGCAGCACATCCTCGGCCCCGCCGGACAGGCGCGGATAGTTTCGTGCCTTCTCTGCGGCCCAGGATTGCCAGGCGTCGCGCGCGAAGCGGCTGAGACCGAGGATCTGGTCCGGATCGGCCAGCGACAGCACGAGTTGGTCGCTGCACACATTCATCGAGACGATGCGTGGTCCGGCGGCGAGCGAGGCGCTGGCTGAGATGAGCCACACCAGCATTGAGAGCATCAGGGTAAGCGAAGGTGACACAAGATGGTGCCCGCGCGAGAGCTGCGCCCCCTCTCCCGCTTGCGGGGGAGGGTTGGGGTGGGGGTCGTGCCGCAATGGACACTCCTTAGATGGAGAGAGCCCCCACCCGCCGCGCTCTTCGAGCGCAGCGACCTCCCCCGCAAGCGGGAGAGGTGAAGCGAACGCGCGGAGGCGCCAGCGCATCAGATGTCCGCCCACGGCACGATGACGGCTTCACGCTGAAATTCGGCGCGGTAGGCGTTGACCCGAAACACGCTCGCGAGCACGCTCTCCGACAATGCTTCAGTCGGCGCGCCCTGCGCCGCCAGCCGCCCCTCCGACAGCACCAGCACATGATCGGCAAAGCGCGCCGCGAGCCCGAGATCGTGGGTCACCACAATGACCAGCACGCCGGTGTCGGCAACATTGCGCAGCTTCTGCATCACGTCGATCTGGTGGCGCGGATCGAGCGAGGCGGTGGGCTCGTCGGCGAGGATGACCGGCGCCTCCACCGCGAGCACCCGGGCCAGTGCGACGCGGCTGCGCTCGCCGCCGGAGAGCTCGGTGACGCGGCGATCGCTGAACGCCTCGACATCGACAGCCCGCATCGCCCGCAGCACCGCCTCCACATCCGCCTGCGACAGACGCGCCGGATCGGTCGCGCCATGCGGATAGCGGCCGAGCGCGACGATGTCGCGCGCCGGCAACGGCCAATGCGCCATATGGCCCTGCGGCAGATAGGCGAAGCGCTTGGCGCGCTCGCGCAAGGGCAGCGATGCCAGCGCGTCGCCGCCAATCCTGATCTCGCCGTCGGACGGGATCAGCCCGGCGAGCGCGCGCAGCAGCGTGGTCTTGCCGGCGCCGTTCGGCCCGACCAACGCGACCAGATGGCCCGCAGCGAGCGACAGCGAGATCTCGTGCAGCACCTTGCGGCTGCCGAGCGACGCATTGAGGTCGGTGGCAGAGAGCAGCGTCATGCCACGCCTCCGCCAAGCGCGCGGCGTTCGCGCATGATGAGATAGAGGAAGAACGGCACGCCGATGATCGAGGTCAGCACGCCGACCTTGATGTCCGAGGTCGAGGGGATGATGCGCACCGCGATATCGGCGGCGAGCAGCAACGTCGCGCCGGTGAGCGCGCTCGGCACCAAGAGCCGCCCCGGATCGTGGCCGATCACCGGACGCATCAGGTGCGGCGCGACGAGACCGATGAAGCCGATCGTGCCGGTCACCGCGACCGCACCGCCGACGCCGAGCGCAACGCCGGTGATGACGAAGAGCCGCAGCCGTCCGACGTCGACGCCGAGGCTCTGCGCGGCTTCCTCGCCGAGCGTCAGCGCGCGGAACGCGCTCGCCTGGCTCAGCAGGATGGCACCGCCCGCGATGATGAAGGGCAGCGCCAGCGCCACGTGCTGAAAGCTGCGGTCCTCCAGCGAGCCGAGCAGCCAGAACGCGATCTCCAGCACCACGAAGGGATTGCTCGAGAGGTTCATCACCAGCGCCGTCGCAGCTCCCGCGAAGCTCGAGATCGCGAGCCCCGCGAGGATCAGGATCAACAGCCCGGCATTGCGGCCGGCGATCGCAAGCAGCGCGAACACCGAGCCGAACGCGCCGATGATCGCCACCACCGGCAGCGCGTAGGAGCGCACATCGGCGAGGCCGAGCGCGATCACCAGCACCGCGCCGAATGCCGCCGATTGCGGCGCGCCGAACAGCGACGGCGAGGCCAGCGGATTGCGCAGCAGGCCCTGCAGCGCCGCGCCCGATAGTCCGAGAATGCCGCCGATCGCGAACGCCAGAATGGTGCGCGGCAGGCGGATCTCGCGCACGATCACCTGCGCCACGTCGCTGCCGCCGCCGAACAGCGCCTCAATCACCGCAAACGGCGACAGCCGCACCGGCCCGATGCCGAGCGAGAGCACCAGCAGCAGGACCACGAGCGCGAGCAGCGCCGCGGTGGCGCCCCACCGGCGCCGCGCTGCGACCTCGGCCGCCAAGGCAAAATCCTGCACGCTCATTGGATCCATGCTCTTACAGCGATCAGCAGACAAGCGATACTCGGCAAAAGCCGTGGCCGGCGCGATAGTCTGAGCTACCGGCGCGGCGGGTGTGACGCGCCGCGCCTCCTCTCACATTACATGCGCCCGCAAACTGGAGTAGTGTTGCGGCAGACGATTTGACCCGCGCAGGGGAAACGCATGGCCAAGGCTGGAAAGAAGAGCAAGGGCAGCGCCGGGAGCAACGACAAGTTCGACGACAAGTCGAAAAAGCCTCCGCCGCCCGCAGCATCGCAGGACGACGATTATTACGAGGATGGCGATATCGCCACGCCGAAGCTCGACCGCTACGGCAATGACGACGAGCCGTTGTAGGGCTAGCCACGATGTCGTCCTGGCGAAAGCCAGGACCCATTACCCCTGAAGCGCACTGTTGCGTAAGGTGCCGCCCCAGCATGCCGCCAAACTTGCTGCGGTGGTTATGGGTCCCGGCTTTCGCCGGGACGACGTGCTGAGGGATCGTGCAAAAAATCCTCGCCCTCGATCTTTGCAATACTCCCGCGATCGAGCAGATGCGCGCCAAAGCCGCCGCGGGCCAGCGATGCGGCGATCGGCGGCGAGGCCAGCAGCAGCGCGGCCGTCATCCCGAGCGGCACGGCGCTGAGCCAATCGAGCCGGAGCGGCGTCAATTCCTCGGCGCTTCCCCGATAGAGCCCTTCGCCCGCGGCGATGCGGCCGCACTCCCGGATCAGGTCGCGCCGCGTGCCGTCGCGCGATGCGCTGCCGAGCAGCGCCTGCATCGCAAGATGCGTCCGCACGCCGGCGCGGCTCTCCCCCAGCGGCGCCGGCGTCTCGCCGAGCGAGAGGCGCAGCAAGAGATCGACCAGATCGGTGCCGGACTGGTACGCGTTCATGGGCTCGACCAGCCGCGGATTGCAGTCGATCAACAGCGGCGTTGCGCTGTCGAGCGGCATGATGACATCAACCGAGAGCGCGCCGTGCCAGCCGAGATGCGCACCGATCCTCTCGAGCGCGGCGCCGATCGCCGGCCGGCTCACGCTCTCCTTGATCGCCTCGCCGCCGCCGACGCCGGCCGCAATCTGCCGGTAGGCGTGGAAGCCAATGAGCGTGCCGTGGCAGAACACCGACTGCGCCTTCTCGACCGTGCCGGTGATGAGATCCTGCACCAGCACCTCGCCGGCAAGATCGCCGGCGGATTCGAGGTCATACAGCGCGCGGTTGAGATCGCCGGCATCACGCACGAACCAGACGCCGCGGCTCGCGGTCCCGACCGAGGTCTTGACCACGGATGGAAACCGCAGGCCGTCGCGCAGCTCCTCGGCCGAGCGCACGATCCGGGTCGGCGGCTGCGGCAGGCCGAGCTGATCGAGCAGCCGACTGAAACCGGCCTTGCTGTGCACTTCGCGATAGGAGGCGAAATCCGGCAGCGCGAGGCCGGCATGCGATGTCAGCCGCGCCGCGGCACGGGCGAACAGGAAGCCCTGCTCATGGGTCGGCAGCAGCACGTCGAAATGCCGCGACGTCAGCAGGCGCTCGACGAAGCCGAGGTAGCCGGCCGGATCCGACCGCAGCGGCGGACAATGGTGGTATTTGCGGACAAAGCGGGAATAGCGGGCCAGGCACCAGCGCGAGGGATCGCAGACCTCGACGTGATGGCCGGCCAGCCCCAGGATCGTGATCGCCTCGCGGCCGGAGGTGCTGGAGCCCTCCGACATCAGCACGCGGAGCGGCTTTTTGGCGTCGATCATGGCCGATCATCACCGCGCGGCCACACTTTGTCGCCGCCTTTAATGCCGCATGTGTCGATCCGGCACGCCCGCGCCGGGGGCAGCCATGCGCCTGCGTTCATGGACAATTAGCGGCCAGCCTCTATTTTCGGCCCCCCCTGCCGGGCTTTGCTTCTTATTTGACGCGTTTTCTTTACGCGAACCGGCACCACGTCGCTCGAAAACGCTATGGAATAGGGTTGTATCAGCAATGGTCGATATCCTGGCCGCACCGCAGCAAGCGAAAGCCGACAGCGCGCTGCGCACCCTGACCGGGATTTCGGTCGCCCATTGGGTCAGCCATTTCCATATCTTCGTGCTGCCGATGCTGTTCCCGTTCCTGAAGCAGCAGCTCGGCGTCGGCTATGTCGAACTCGGATTCGCGCTGACGGTGTTTGCGGTGGTCTCGGGCCTGACCCAGGCGCCGATCGGCTACCTGGCCGACCATATCGGCGCGCGCAAGATCCTGCTGATCGGGCTGACCGTCGGCGGCTGCGCGCTGATCGGGCTCGGCCTGCATCTGAGCTACACGTCGCTGATCGTCTGCGCCGTGCTGCTCGGCCTCGCCAACAGCGTCTATCATCCGGCCGACTACGCGATCCTTTCGGCCCATATGGACGAGGCGCGGATGGGCCGCGCCTTCTCGATCCACACCTTCGCCGGCTTCCTCGGCGGCGCGGTGGCGCCTGCGATCATGGCAGCGCTTGTCGCCTCGATCCGCGGCCCCGGCGCGCTGATCGTGGCCGGCGCGGTCGGACCGCTGGTGGCGCTGTTCCTGATCGTGCTCGGCATTCCCGATGCCGGCGCCAACAAGAACAAGCCAAAGGACGATGCGGCGCCGAAGGCCAGCGTGGTCACGCCGGCGCTGATGGTGCTGACCGCGTTCTTCACGCTGCTCAGCCTGTCGACCTCCGGCATCAACAATTTCGGCGTGGTCGCGCTGATGGGCGGTTACGGCGCATCGTTCTCGACCGCCAACATCGCGCTGACCGCGTTCCTCGGCGCCAGCGCCGCGGGCGTGCTCGCCGGCGGCTATCTCGCCGACTGGACCCATCGCCACAGCCAGCTCGCCGCGGCCTGCTTCGCGGTCAATGCCGTGCTGGTGCTGCTGATCGCGCTGATGAACCTGCCGCCGGTGGTGCTGACGCTCGCGATGGGGCTTGCCGGATTCCTCGGCGGCGTGATCGCGCCGTCGCGCGACATGATGGTGCGCAACGCCGCGCCTCCCGGCGCCGCCGGCCGCGCCTTCGGCATCGTCTCAACCGGCTTCAACTTCGGCGGCATCGTCAGCCCGCTGCTGTTCGGCTGGATCATGGACCAGCACATGCCGCACTGGGTGTTCGGCGCGTCGGTGGTGTTCATGGTGCTGACCGTGTTGCTCGCGTCGGTCACCGAGCACAAGCCGCAGGCCTCCGCGGGTGCAATCCAGGCCAAGGCGCGTTAGGACTCACCGGCCCCAGAATACGGGCGTCGTCTTGAACCGCCGCCAACTCTTGCGCAGCGTTTTTGCCACCGCGATCTGATCGCGGGCCAGCCAGCCGGCCATCGCGCCGATGCCGAGATGCAGCGCAGGTTGGTCGTCCTGCGCGATGGTGTGGAGCAGCACGCGCGTGCTGCCAATGTCGCACACCCGCCCGAGGCTGTTCTGCAGCCCGGCGAGCCGCTTCACGTAGCGCTTCGCCGGCGCGTGGGCGGCGTAAAGCGGCAGGAAGAACTCCGCCGCATAGCGCAACTTCTTGAGGTTGATCCTCAGATTGTGCTGCGCGTGGATATCGAGCCGCCGGAAGCGCGCACCACGCTTCAACGTCTTGCGATGCAACCGCTGCAGAATTCGATCGGCAAGCACCGGCATCGGCTGCGACAGGATCGCCAGCGCTTCGCTGTCGATCTCGTTGCGCCAGCTGCGACGCTCCACCAGCTGCCCCAGCGAGAGCAGAAAGCGGCTGCAACGGGGATCGGCCAGGACGCCATGCAAGGCGCCGTAGCTCGACTTCTGACGCTGTTCGACCGCCTGGCGGAGGCCATCGAGATCGATATCCGGAACCGCTTTGACCAGGCGGGTGATCGTCGTTTCGGCGAACACGTCCCAATCCCGAGCCTTGCCGAGCTGCCGCATCAGCCATCTTGCTTCGGCGTTGACGGTCAGAAATGCCGGCGATGGAATGTCGCGCCGGAACAGCGCGCAGATCGTCCGCAAGCGCCGCAACGCCACGCGCATCTGGTGCACGCCTTCGGGGTCGGTCCCCTGCTCGGCCACCGCGTGATTTTTCAGGAGATGATGCCAGCACGAGCCCACCAGCAGTGCGATGACGTCGTCAACCACAAGCTCCGCGGTGATGCCCGACAACTCGGCCTTCACTGCGGATGGCGCGACATCGAACGCCAGCGCATAGCCGCGCTCCGCCTTGCTTCGCGTGCCGATCTGCAGCGGCGCCGCGTCGAGCAGCTGCGTACCGAGATCGAACAGGACGCCGGCATTGCCGCTCTTCAGTTCGATCTCGATTTCCGACAGCACCTCCTGGCGCGAAGCGGCCTCGATCGTTCCCTCGTCGAATACGACTTCAACCGACGCATCGGGCAGATCGAGCTGTCGGGCGTGCCGGCGCACCTTCGTCTCGAAAACCGGCACCAGCGCATCGTTGCCCAGCGTCGCAACGGGATCACCGACCTCGTCGGCGGGAAATAGCGTAAGATCGGGGGTCATGCCCTCAACAGGCATCTCCCATTGGCGCCGCATCAGGGGCTGCGCGGCATTGGGGGGAAGCTTCAGCGTCTGGATGAAGCTCTTGCCGCTGTGGCGGACGCGCAACGACATGCCATGCTGAAACAGCAGGCGTTCGGCCGTGTCGTAATACACCGTTTCCAGCCGGTGATATGCGCCGCGATTGCGCGCATGCTGCACGATGCACGGCGCCTCGCGTAGCTTCTCGAGGCTTCCTTGCGGCGCAAGGAGCTTGAGCTCGAATTCCGTCTGATCGCCATGCCCGACAGCAATGGCAGTGCCCGCATCGGTCACGACCGGCCGCCGTCCATTCAATGATATCGCCCCCGGTTTTGTTTATGAAGGTTTCATGACATTGGCAAGGCGCACCGTCGTATCGCAGCGTGCATTTAGCTGCGTATTTAATCTAAAATTACCCGGTCAAGTTGTTTGTGGCTACTGCGCCAGCCAAAGGGCGAGGGAAGCCCGCCGCGCGCAGCGTCGTACACGACGCATTCATCCCGATCGTCGCGACAGGACCTGCTTCAACAGCGGCTCGATCCGCGACAGCTCATCGAGATGCACCGCAGACAGTTCGGCGAGATGATCGGCGGCAAGGCCGGTTAGTTTCAGCAGCACCCGGCGCTGGTCGGCGGGATCGAGCACGCGCTCGACCAGCCCGGCTTCGGCGAGGCGATCGACCAGCTCGACCGTGGTGTGGTGGCGAAGCCGCAGCCGCTCGGCGAGGTCGCCGATCGTGACCGGACCGCCGCCCGGATAGCCCCGGATCGCCAGCAAGGCCTGATGCTGCCGCGGCGTCAGGCCCGCGGCCTTCGCGGCATCCTGGCTGAATTCCAGAAATCGGCGGATCAAATAGCGGAATTGCGACAGCGCCTCGTAATCGGCCTGGCTGGGAACCCGTTTTCGGGCCTTGATCGGGGATTTGGCCGGCGATTTCGAGGGTCTCTTCATCGCTGCCATTCGATCCTCCCGCTTGTAATTATATCGCAATACGATATGACGCGCCCGTCCACTTCACACGCGAGCCTTACGCCACCGATGAGCGTCATTTCCACCAAATCGAGCGCCGCTGCCAAGACCAGCGCCAAGACCAGTGCCAAGATCGGCGACAAGGCGAGCCACCTCTTGAGCGACTTCACCACCGATCCGCGCGTCGTGGTGATCTCGGCGATCGCCGTGTTTGTCTCCGCCGCCGGCGTGCTGGCCGGCGCTGGCCTGCTGGAGCTGATCAAGCTCGCTACCAACATCGCCTATTTCGGCAAGTTCAGCTTCGCCGACCTGAAATTGCAGAACTCGCCGCTCGGCCTCTGGACCGTGCTGGTGCCGGTCGCGGGCTCGCTGATCATCGGCCTGATGGCGCGCTTCGGCAGCGAGAAGATCCGCGGGCACGGCATCCCGGAAGCCATCGAAGCCATCCTGCTCGGCCGTTCGCGGCTCGATCCCAAGGTGGCGATCCTGAAGCCGTTGTCGTCGGCGATCTCGATCGGCACCGGCGGCCCGTTCGGCGCCGAGGGCCCGATCATCATGACCGGCGGCGCGATCGGCTCGCTGATCGCGCAGATGCTCCCGGTGACGGACAACGAGCGCAAGACCCTGCTGGTGGCCGGCGCCGCCGCCGGCATGACCACCGTGTTCGGAACGCCGATCGCGGCGATCATGCTCGCGGTCGAACTGCTGCTGTTCGAATGGACGCCGCGCAGCTTCATTCCCGTCACCGTCGCCGCCGTGGTGGCGGCGGTCGGGCGCACCTTCCTGCACATGCCGGCGCCGCTGTTTCCGTTCACGGGCAGTGTCGACATCTCGGTGCTGCAGCTCGGCGCCTGGATGCTGATCGGAATCCTCTCCGGGCTGCTGTCGGGCGTGCTCACCCAGCTGGTTTACGGATTCGAGGACCTGTTCCTGAAGCTGCCGATCCACTGGATGTGGTGGCCGCTGATCGGCGGTCTGGTCGTCGGCCTCGGCGGCCTGATCGAGCCGCAGGCGCTCGGCGTCGGCTATGACAACCTCGCGTCGATGCTGAGCGGCGACGTGGTGCTGAAGGCCGCGCTATTGCTGCTTGTGGTGAAGGCCGTGATCTGGTCGGTCGCGCTCGGCTCCGGCACGTCGGGCGGCGTGCTGGCGCCGCTGCTGATCATGGGCGGCGCGATGGGCACGGCACTGAGCGGCTATTTGCCGGCCGCAAGCCCGGGCTTCTGGGCACTGCTGGCGATGGCGGCGACGATGGGCGGCACGATGCGCTCGCCCTTGACCGCGACCTTCTTCGCGGTCGAGCTCACCGGCAACACCCATGTGCTGCTGCCGCTGATCGCGGCCTGCTGCTGCGCGCACGGCGTCACGGTGCTGCTGATGCGGCGCTCGATCCTCACCGAGAAGGTGGCGCGGCGCGGCCACCATCTGGTGCGCGAGTATCGCGTCGATCCGTTCGCGCTGACGCGCGTGCGCGACGTCATGACCAGGGCGGTCGAGACGGTCGCCGATACCATGACGCTGCACGGCGCGGCCGCCTTCCTGACCAACCCGAAGACCGGCCATCCGAGCTTCCCCGTTGTCGATGCCAACCAACACGTGCTCGGGGTGATCGACCCACCGTCGGTGCTGCGCTGGCGCCGCGCCGGCAAGCATCGCACCGCGACGCTCAAGCAGCTGCTGGCCGGCAGCAAGATCACGGTCGCCTACCCGGACGAATATCTCGACCGGCTCGCCGACCGCCTGATGCAGGTCAATGTCTCGCATCTGCCTGTGATCTCGCGCGAGGACCAGCGCCTGGTCGGCTATATCGGCTGGAAGGACCTGATGCGCGTGCGCGCCAGGTTGCAGGCCGAGGAGACCCAGAAGACAGCGTTCTTCGGCGCGCGCTAGCCCCGCGGCGGCTTGCCTGGCGGGAACAAATTTCCGCCGGGCGGCAACGCCAAGGCGCGACGAACTGCCAGCGCATCCCAGAGCTTCATCGGCGATGGTTGACAGCATCAAGGGCTCACCCATGATGCCGGACAATCAAAAACAGCCTTGGGATGAAATGCCATGACCTCGACCCCAGACCTCGTGATCCGCGGCGGTAACATTGCCGATGGCAAGGGCGGCGATCTCTATGAAGCCGATGTCGCGATCTCCGGCGGCAAGATCACCGAGGTCGGCAAGGTCTCCGCCAAGGGCAAGGAAGAGATCGACGCGCGCGGCAAGCTCGTCGCCCCGGGCTTCGTCGACGTCCACACCCATTACGACGGCCAGGTGACCTGGAGTCAGGACATCACGCCCTCGTCGCAGAACGGCGTCACGACAGCGATCATGGGCAATTGCGGCGTCGGCTTCGCACCGTGCCGGCCGAGCGACCACAACAGACTGATCCAGCTGATGGAAGGCGTCGAGGACATTCCGGAGCCGGTGCTCTCCGCCGGCATTCCCTGGGCGTGGGAGAGTTTCCCCGACTACATGGAATGGCTGTCGAAGCGCAATTTCGACATGGATATCGGCGCGCAACTGCCGCACGCCGCGCTGCGCGTCTATGTGATGGGCGAGCGCGGCGCGCGCCGCGATCCGGCAACGCCGGAGGACAACAAACAGATGGCGGCGCTCGCCGGCGACGCGGTGCGATCGGGCGCGCTCGGTTTCTCGACCTCGCGCACGCTCAATCATCGCACCTCGACCGGCGACTACACGCCGACGCTGAAAGCGGGCGAGGATGAACTGACCGCGATCGCCGGCGCGATGCACGGCGTCGGCCGCAGCGTGCTGCAATTCGTGCTCGACCAGAGCACCGTCCACGAAGACCTGCCGATGATGTTGCGGGTCGCCGAGAACACCAAATGCCCGATCTCGTTCTCGGTCGCCCAGGCCGACAAGGCGCCGCGGCGCTGGCGGCAGACCATGGACACCATCAATGAAGCCGCCGCCCGCGGCCTGTCGATTACGACCCAGATCGCGGCGCGGCCGGTCGGGCTGCTGCTCGGGCTCGAATTGTCGCGCAACCCGTTCCAGACCCATCCGAGCTACCGTGAGATCGCGAAGTTGCCGCTGACCGAGCGGCTGGCGCATCTGCGCCGGCCTGAGGTGCGCGCCGCGATCCTGCGCGAGAGCGCGACGGCGACCGACGATCCGCTGTTCTTCCGGCCGAACTACGACAAGATGTATCTGCTCGGTAATCCGCCGGACTACGAGCAACCGCCGGAGAACGCGCTGGGCCCGCAGGCGCGCCGCCAGGGCCGGCAGCCGGAAGAGCTCGCCTATGACGCGATGCTGACCGACGAAGGCCGCGGCATGCTCTATGTGCCGTTCCTGAATTATGCCGACGGCAATCTCGATGCCGTGCACGAGATGCTGCGCGAACCCAGCGCCGTGCCGGGCCTGTCCGACGGCGGCGCGCATTGCGGCATCATCTGCGATGCCAGCTTCCCGACCTATCTCCTGACGCACTGGACCCGCGACCGCCGCCGCGGCGAGAAGCTGTCGATCCCGTTCGTGATCGCGGCGCAGTCGCGCAAGACCGCGCTGTCGGTCGGCCTCACCGATCGCGGCGTGATCGCGCCGGGCTTCAAGGCCGACGTCAATGTGATCGACTACGACCGGCTGCATCTGCATCCGCCGAAGGTGCATTACGACCTCCCGGTCGGCGGCCGCCGCCTCTTGCAGCAGGTCGACGGCTACGACGCCACCATCGTGTCGGGTGTCGTGACCCAACGCGACGGCAAGGCCACCGGCGCACGCCCGGGCAGGCTGGTCCGTGGCGCGCGGGGATTGAATTGAGATAGAGGCCGCGACGCACCCTCCCCTGGAGGGGAGGGTCGGATCACGTTGAGCGCAGCGAAATGTGAGACGGGGTGGGGTGATCTCTCAACACGGGCAGTGCCCGAATGGAGAGATCACCCCACCCCGCCGCGCATTTCATTCGCGTCGACCCTCCCCCTCCAGAGGAGGGTAAGGCGAGCATGCCCTACGTCGGCGACATTGCGCCCTTGATCGTGTCCGCGGGCTGAGCCTGCCCGGTCAGCCGCGCGCGCTCGGTGTTCGGCCACAGCAGCAACAGCCCGAGCAGGCCGGAGCCCACCATGATCGCGGCGTTGATGGTGAAGCCGGACATGTAGCCCGCCATCGGCGTCGCCGCGTGCTGGATCACACTGCCCATCACCATCGGCGCCAGGATGCCGGAGATCGTGTACAGCGCACCGTAGATCGCGATGATCGCGCCGCGCTGCGACACCGGCGTGAACTCGCCGAGCATCGGCGGACACACCACATAGATCGAGCCGCACAGGCCGGAGCCGATCACCAGCAACGCGATCATCAGCCCGCCCTGCGGCGCGTAGGGCAAGGTCGCTAGAATGGCGCCGCCGATGATCAGGGGCACCGAGCCGAGCACGCCGCGCGCGCCACGGGTGGTGAAGCCGCGCGCCAGCATCAACTGCGAGATCCAGCCGGTCAGGATCACGATCGTCGCGCCGAAGATCCAGGGCAGGATCGAGACAAAGCCGGCCTGCTGCTGCGAGAAGCCAAGTCCCTCGATGATGAAGGACGTGAACCAGGTCAACCCGAGCGACAGCGCCCAATAGGCGCCGAAGGTCGCGATCACGCAGCCGACGAAGGTGCGCGAGGTCAACAGCTTCCAGTAGGGAATCCGCGGCTCGTCGGCGACGACAGCAGTCGTCGACACCAGCGGCCCTTCCTTGCCGAGCGCGAACCAGGCGACGGTCCAGAGCAGGCCGACGATGCCGAGCGCGCCAAAGGCATGATGCCAGCTGTGATTGACGATGATCCAGTTCAGCGCGGGCACCGCGAGGATCACGCCGAACGCCGAGCCCTGCGACAGGATCGCGGTCGGTAGCGTGCGCTTCTCGTCCGGAAACCATTTGTAGATCGCGTGCGCAGCGACCGAGAAGGCCGGCCCCTCGCCGGCGCCGAGGATGATGCGGCAGATCGTGAGCGTCGTGAGGCTGACGGTGCCGATCATCGGAAATTGCGCGAGCGACCAGATCACCGCCAGGATCAGCAGCACCCAGCGCGTATCAACGCGGTTGACAATGAACCCGACCACGATCGCCGAGATCGAGAACAGATAGAAGAAGGCCGAGCCAAGATCGCCGAACTGCTCCGGGGTGAGGCCCATCTCCTTCCTGATCGGCACGCCGGCTAGCCCGACCACGATCTTGTCCGCAAAGTTCACCACCATGAACAGGAAAAGGAGGAAGGTGATGGTCCAGGCGCCCTTCGGCGTCCCGGTCCCCTTCGACGTCCCCATGGGCGTCGGTTGCGTCGTCATGTCTGGCTCCCCGTCGTTTCGTTTTTTGGCTTCGTAAGATCGGCCCCAATCGGCGATGCTAGCCACGCCTCGCCGGGCAACGCAACAACGCATTTTCCCGGGGTCGCACGACCCCGCACAGCTGTAACGGCCGATCACGATCGCGTCGGCGCGGCCGCGAAGCGGTGATCTGTCATGGAGGCGCTGCTATGCTCGGGGACAGCAAAAGCCAAGGTTATCAAAGGTTGGGTTATTTCATGAACAGATTGATGCTTCGCTCGGTCGCCTGCGCTGCGCTCGCGACCGCCACGCTGCTCGCCATGCCCGCTGTCCGCGCAGACGACGCCGCCAGTCCCGACTACGCCGCGATCGTCGCCGCGCCCGATCGCAGCGACGCGGATCGCCAGGTCGATCAGCGCCGCCTGCCGGCCAAGATGCTGGCCTTTGCCGGCGTCAAGCCCGGCATGACCATCCTCGACATGGCGGCGAGCGCCGGCTACAGCACCGAATTATTGGCGCGCACCGTCGCCCCGTCGGGCAAGGTCTACGCCCAGGATTCGGCTGCGGTGCTCGAGCGCTTCGTCAAGGACAAGTTCGACACCCGCGCGAAGTCGCCCGCGATGAAGAACGTGATCCACGTGGTGCGGGACTATGACGACCCGATCCCGCCCGACGTCAAAAACCTCGACATGATCACCTTCTTCTTTTTCTATCACGACATCAGCTATCTGCCGGTCGATCGCGCCGCGATGAACAAGAAGATGTTCGCCGCGCTGAAGCCGGGCGGCTACCTCGTCATCGCGGACCACTCGGCCAAGCCGGGCGACGGCACCAATGTCGCCAAGACACTGCACCGGATCGAGGAGAGCACCTTGAAGCAGGAGATCGAGGCGGCCGGCTTCAAGCTGGTGGCCGAGGGCGATTTCCTGCATCATGCAGAGGACCCGAAGGACATTCCCGTCTTCAAGGCCCCGGTGCCGATCGACGAGTTCGTCCTGAAATACCAGAAGCCGCAATGAGGCACCGCCATCGCTCCACCTGACCAGACCGCCGCGGTGCTTCGCGTCACCGGCCTGACCAAGAGTTACCGCTCTGCCGGGGAAGACGTCGCCGTGCTGCGCGGCGTCGACCTCACTGTCGCGACCGGCGAGAGCGTGGCGCTGACCGGCGAGTCGGGCAGCGGCAAAAGCACGCTGCTGCATCTGATCGCAGGGTTAGATGCCGCCGACGGCGGCGAGATCGCCCTCGCCGATATCAACGTCTCCGGGCTCAACGACGCGGGCCGCGCCGAATTGCGCCGCGACCGGCTCGGCCTCGTGTTCCAGCAGTTCAATTTGATCCCGAGTCTGTCGGTCGCGGACAATCTCGTGTTCCAGTCGCGCATCGCCGGCCGCCACGATGCCGCCTGGCATGACGAGCTGGTCGAGCGTCTCGGCTTGAAAAACCTGCTCAGGCGCTATCCCGAGCAATTGTCCGGCGGCCAGCAGCAGCGCGTCGCGATCGGCCGCGCGCTGGCGCCGAAGCCGCTGCTGCTGCTCGCCGACGAGCCGACCGGCAATCTCGACGAGGACACCGCCGACGAGGTGCTGCATCTCGCGCGCGATCTGGTTGCTCGCACCGGCTGCGGCTTCCTGATGGTCACCCACAGCGCGCGCCTCGCCGCGACGCTCGATCGCCAGGTCAACCTGCATGCCGGAGTCATTGCGTGAGGCGCCCATTGTGGATCCTCGCCGTGCTGCTCAGCCATTGGCGGCGACATCCGATGCAGCTCGCGACGCTTTTGATCGGGCTGATCTCGGCGACCGCGCTGTGGAGCGGCGTGCAGGCGCTGAACCAGCAGGCCCGCATCGCCTATGACCGCGCCGCCGCGACCTTCGGCGGCTCGCGCACCGCGATGCTCGTAAGCAAAGACAGCACCACCTTTCCGCAACAGCTGTTCGTCGATCTGCGCCGCGCCGGCTGGCCGGTGTCGCCGATGCTGGAGGGCCGCGTCCAGATCGATGGGCGCAGCTTCCGGCTGCTCGGCGTCGAGCCGGTGACGCTGCCCTCCGAGGTCGGCAACGCGCCGGCGGTCGGACGCGGCAGCCTGCAAGCCTTCGTCACGCCGCCCGGCGAAATGCTGGTGGCGGGCGAGACGCTGCGCGACCTCGGCCTCAAGGAAGGCGACCGGCCACAAGCCAATGGCACGAGCCTGCCGCCGCTGCGCGTGCAGGCCGAGCTGGCGCCCGGCGCGCTGGTGGTCGATATCGGCATCGCGCAGGACATTCTGAAAATGCCCGGCCAGGTGGCGCGCCTCCTGGTCGGCAAATCCAAGGCGCCGCATGCGACGCTGGAAAGCGTAGCGGGTGACAAGCTGCGTCTGGTCGAACCGAGCGCGGAGAGCGATCTCGAACGCCTCACCGACAGCTTCCACCTCAACCTCACCGCGTTCGGCCTGCTGTCGTTCTTTGTCGGCCTGTTCATCGTCAATTCCGCGATCGGCCTCGCCTTCGAGCAGCGGCTGCCGATGCTGCGCACCTTGCGCGCTTGCGGGGTCTCGGCGCGGCTGCTCAACACCGTGCTGGTCATCGAGCTGGTGTCGCTGGCGCTGGTCGCCGGGCTGATCGGCCTGGTCTGCGGTTACGTCATCGCGGCGGCCTTGCTGCCCGATGTCGCGGCGTCGCTGCGCGGGCTCTATGGCGCGCAGATTCCCGGCCAGCTTTCGCTGAAACCCGTCTGGTGGTTCGCCGGCATCGCCATCAGCATTCTCGGCGCGCTGGCCGCCGCGGCCGCCAGCCTTGCCAAGGCGATCCGGATGCCGGTGCTGGCAACCGCGCAGCCGCAGGCCTGGCAGCAGGCGCAGCGGCGCTGGCTGATGTTCCAGAGCGCGGCGGCGCTCGCGGTGTTCGCGGTCGCAGCAGTGCTCATTCAGTTCGGCGATTCCCTGATCGCGGGCTTTGCCGTGCTGGCCGCATTGATGCTCGGGGCGGCATTGATCCTGCCGATGGTGCTGCAGATCGCGCTCGCGCTCGGCCAGCGCAGCGCGCGCGCGCCGGTCGGCATCTGGTTCTGGGCCGACAGCCGGCAGCAATTGTCCGGCCTGTCGCTGGCGCTGATGGCGCTGCTGCTCGCGCTCGCCGTCAATGTCGGCGTCGGCACAATGGTGGAGAGTTTTAGCCGCACCTTCCTGGTCTGGCTCGACGGAAGGCTTGCCGCCGACGTCTATATCAGCGCCGCCAGCGACGCGCAGGCCAAGCAGATCAAGGCCTGGCTGCACGACCGGCCCGAAGTTGAGGCGATCCTGCCCGGCGGCCGTGCCGACACCCAGCTTGGCGGGGCGCCGATCGAGGTGCTCGGTCTGCCCGATCACGCCACCTATCGCGACAACTGGCCATTGCTCGAGAGCACCGCGAATGCCTGGGTCAGGCTGCGTCCCGGCGACACCTGCCTCGTCAGCGAGCAGCTGTCACGGCGGATGAAGCTTGCGATCGGCGATCACATCGAGGTGCCCGCGCCCGGCGGCAACTGGCCGCTCGAGATCGTCGGCATCTATGCCGATTACGGCAACCCCAAGGGCCAGATCGCGGTCAACTTCGCGGCGCTGACGCGCCGCTTCCCGCAGACGCCGCAGACCCGGCTCGGGCTCCGCGTCGCACCGGACGAGATCGCGCCGCTGATCACGGCGTTGCAGGCGAAATTCGGCCTCGACGACCGCAACGTCGCCGACCAGGCGACGATGAAGCGGGAGTCGAAGCGGGTGTTCAACCGCACCTTCTCGGTGACCGCGGCGCTCAACGCCTTCACGCTCGGCGTCGCCGGCATCGCGCTGCTGACCAGCCTGCTCACGCTGGCCAATTCGCGGCTGCCGCAGCTGGCGCCGCTATGGGCGATCGGCCTGACGCGGCGGCGGCTCGCGGCGCTCGAACTGTTGAAGACCATGGCGGTCGCGCTGATCACCGCGCTGTTCGCGCTGCCGCTCGGCCTGCTGGTGGCGTGGTGCCTGCTTGCGATCGTCAACGTCAAGGCGTTCGGCTGGCGGCTGCCGTTCCACGTCTTCCCGTTGCAACTGATCGAGCTGCTCGCGGTGGCGATGGCCGCAGCGCTCTGTGCCGCGGCGCTGCCGGTTGCTAGACTGGCCCGCATGCAGCCGGCCACCCTGATCCGGACCTTCGTCAATGAGCGCTAGCGGCACCATCACGCGGCGCGCCTTTGCCGGCGGCGCATTGGCGCTTGCGCTGACCGGCAAGACGTTCGCGCAGGGCTTTGCCGGGCTGGGCGAGCATGCCGAAGGCTTTGCCGCCGTCACGCCGGGCAAGCCGTTCATTTTCCCCGTCGATCACGGCCCGCATCCGGAGTTCCGGATCGAATGGTGGTACGTCACCGCGAATTTGTCGGATGCCGGCGGCGCGGCCTATGGCGCGCAATGGACGCTGTTCCGTCAGGCCATGAAGCCGGGCGGGCCGAGCGAAGGCTGGGCCAATCAGCAGGTATGGATGGGCCATGCCGCCGTCACCAGCGCCACCACGCATCGCTTCAGCGAGACGTTTGCGCGCGGCGGCGTCGGGCAGGCCGGTGTGGAGGCGCCCCCGTTCCGTGCCTGGATCGACGCCTGGGAGATGCAGGGACTGAACGACTTCGATGCGCAACGTGTCGCGCCGCTCGAGTTGAAGGCCTCGGCCGCCGACTTCTCAACTGCGCTCCGGCTCGACGCCGATCGCGCGCTGGTGCTGCAGGGCGACCATGGCTACAGCCGCAAGTCGGATCGCGGACAGGCCTCCTATTACTACAGCCAGCCGTTCTACAAGGCGTCCGGCCGCATCGTGATCGACGACAGGCCGGTCGACGTCACCGGCGTCGCCTGGATGGACCGCGAATGGAGCAGCCAGCCCTTGGCGGCGGATCAAACCGGCTGGGACTGGTTCTCGCTGCACCTGCCCGGCGACGAGAAGCTGATGCTGTACCGGCTGCGCCAGAAGGACGGCCGCGAAAACCTGTTCGGCAACTGGATCACGCCGGATGGCCGCTCGGCCGAGATCGCCGCCAGTGGCAACAGCATCACGCCGACGGCGACCGCGGAGATCGACGGCCGCAAGCTGCCGACCTCGTGGCGCGTCGCTCTGCCGGCGCGCGGCCTGGCCATCGAAACCACGCCGGTCAATCCGAAGGCCTGGATGGGAACCAGTTTCCCCTATTGGGAAGGCCCGATCCGCTTTACAGGCAGCCATGCCGGAATCGGCTATCTTGAGATGACGGGATACTAGGACGTCGACGGAAGATCGGCGCCGCCCAAAACAGCCCTGCCTGTCACACCGCGCGGCGCAGCCGCGTCATGACATCGGGGCCAGCAGGACAAGAGGACACGCCTGACATGTACCACTACACGGCCATCGTCACCTGCCTTGCCGTTGCGTTCTACTTCTTCACCTCGACGCAGGTCGCACGCGCCCGCGTCACCTATGGCGTCAAATTGCCGGCGATTTCAGGCAATCCGGATTTCGAGCGCATCTTCCGCATCCAGATGAACACGCTGGAGTGGATGCCGATCTTCCTGCCGTCGCTCTGGCTGTTCGCGATCTATGTCGGCGATGCCGCGGCGGCGGCAATCGGCGCGATCTGGGTGGTCGGCCGCATAGTCTACTTCATCGGCTATCGCGAGGCGGTGGCGAAACGCAGCCCCGGCTTCGCCATCCAGGCGGTAGCCTCGATCGTCCTGTGGGTCGGCGCGATCGGCGGCGCGGCGTGGCGGCTGGCGCATTGAAGGCGCGATCGCGCCACAAGCACTTCCGTCGTCCTGGCGAAGGCCAGGACCCCATAACCACAGGGCCGAGTTTTGCGATGGCTGGGGCTCCAGCCTTGCGCAACAACCGAGTGCGGTGGTTATGGGTCCCTGCTTTCGCAGGGACGACACCTGTGTTGTTCCACGAGCTACGTGATACGTCAGCTCCGCGTCACTTGGTCAGCGGGCAGCCGCTTTCCTTGGCGGTGAAGAAAGCCTTGTCGCCGGGCACCACGGCGAGCTGCTTGTAGTAATCCCACGGCTTCTTCGACTCCGAGGGCTTCTTGACCTCGAACAGATAGAGGTCGTGCACCATGCGGCCGTTCGCGAGCACCTTGCCCTTGGCGAAGGCGTCATCGACCGGGAGCTCCTTCAGCTTGGCCGCGACCGCATCGCTGTCCTTGGTGCCGGCGGCCTTGACCGCCTTGAGGTAGCTCAGCGTCGCCGAATAGGTGCCGGCATGGATCATGCTCGGCATCCGGCTGGTGCGCTTGAAGAAGCGCTCGGAGAAGGCGCGCGAGGCATCGTCGTGATCCCAGTAGAAGCCCTCGGTGAGCACGAGGCCCTGCGCCGCCTCGAGGCCGAGACCGTGCACCTCCGACAGCGTCATCAGCAGGCCGGCAAGCTTCTGGCCGCCGCGCACGATACCGAACTCGGCCGCCTGCTTGATCGAGTTGGTGGTGTCGAGGCCGGCATTGGCGAGCCCGATGATCTTCGCCTTCGAGCTCTGCGCCTGCAGCAGGAAGGACGAGAAGTCCGACGAGTTGAGCGGCACGCGGACCGAGCCGACCACCTTGCCGCCCTTCGACGCGACGATGTCGCTGGTGTCCTTTTCCAGCGCGTAGCCGAAGGCGTAGTCGGCGGTCAGGAAGAACCAGGTGTTGCCGCCCGCTTCCGTCAGCGCGCCGCCGGTCCCAACTGCGAGCGCGCGGGTGTCATAGGCCCAATGGAAGCTGTACGGCGTACAGGCGTCGCCTGAGATGCGTGAGGTCGCCGCGCCGACCACGATGTCGATCTTCTTCTTTTCCTTCGACAGCTCCTGCACCGCGAGCGCGACCGATGAGGTGGTGAGCTCGGTGATCATGTCGACGTTCTCGACCTCGTACCAGCGCCGCGCGATCGCGGTCGCAAGATCCGGCTTGTTCTGATGGTCGGCGGTCACGATCTCGATCTTCTGGCCCAGCACCTCGCCGCCGAAATCCTCAACCGCCATGCGCGCCGCTTCGAGCGAATACTTTCCGCCGTAATCGGCGTAGACGCCGGACTGGTCGTTCAGGATGCCGATCTTGACGCCCTGGGCCATCGCCGGCGCCGCCAGCATCAGGCTGCATGCCGCGACCGCGGCCAAAAATCCCGACTTCATTGTTATGCTCTCCCAGCAGTTTCTCATCAGGAAAAATCGGCGCGACATTATTTTATAACCCCGCGCCTGCCCATCTCTTTCCGTCTCTGTCCGATCAGCCAAAAGTATGGGCTCTCCGCACGCGCAACACTTCCCCCGTCATCCTGATGTGCGAGCGGAGCGAGCCTCGAAGGATGAACGGCCACCAGTGGGGCCGTGCACCCTTCGAGACGCACGTTCCGCGCTCCTCAGGGTGACGGAGATAAGCTCCGCGGTTTTCGCGCCACTACCCCGCCACGGCCGCCGTTTCCTTCGGCTTGCCCTCGTTCTTTCCTTCCGCGAGGTTGCGCACCACCATGTAGAAGATCGGGGTGAAGACCAGGCCGAACAGCGTGACGCCGAGCATGCCGAAGAACACGGCGACGCCGACCGCCTGGCGCATTTCCGAGCCCGAGCCGGTCGACAGCACCAGCGGCAGCACGCCGAGGATAAAGGCGAACGACGTCATCAGGATCGGCCGCAGGCGGAGCCGGCAGGCCTCGATCACCGCCTCCAGCCGCGGCCGGCCCTCGAGCTCGATGTCGCGCGCGAACTCGACGATCAGGATCGCGTTCTTGGCGGCGAGGCCCACCAGCACCACGAAGCCGATCTGGGTCAAGATGTTGACGTCCTGGCCCATGATGCGCACGCCGATCGTGGCCGCGAACAGGCACATCGGCACGATCAGGATCACCGCGAACGGCAATGTCCAGCTGCCATACTGCGCAGCGAGCACCAGATAGACGAACAGCACGCAGATCGGGAACACGTAGAGGCCCGCATTGGCACCGTTGACCTGCTGGTAGGACAGGTCGGTCCACTCGAACGAGAAGCCCGACGGCAGCGTCTCGTCGGCGAGCTTCTTGATGGTGTTGAGCGCCGTCGTCGAGCTGACGCCCGGCGCAGGCTCACCCTGCAGCTCGGAGGCCGAGTACAGATTGTAGCGTGCGACGCGGTCGGGACCTGAGATGTTCTTGAAGTCCACGACGCTGCCGAGCATCACCATGTCGCCGTTGGCGTTGCGGGTGCGCAGCCGCGCAAGATCGGTGGTCTCCTTGCGGAACGGCAGATCGGCCTGTGCCGTGACGTGATAGGTGCGCCCGAACAGGTTGAAGTCGTTGACATAGGTCGAGCCGAAATAGGTCTCGATCGTGTCGGTGATGTTGGCGATCGGGACGCCAAGCTTCTGCGCCTTCACGCGATCGATATCGACGAACAATTGCGGCGTGTTCGCGGAGAACGGCGAGAACACCGAGGTCAGGCTCGGCGACTTGCGCGCGGCCAGCACCAGTTCATCGGTCGCGGATGCCAGCAGTTCGGGCCCGCGCCCCTGCCGGTCCTGGACGCGGATCGTGAAGCCGCCGCCGGTGCCGATGCCGGGCACGGCCGGCGGCGGAATCACGATGATGAAAGCGCCCTGGATCACCGACAGCCGCTTGCGCAGCTCGGCCGTAATCGCGGTCGCCGTCAGCCCCTTCTTCAGGCGCGCCTCCGGCTCGTCGAACACCGGGAACAGCGCCGCGGCGTTGCCCGCCTGGGTGCGTGTCGCGCCGGAGAAGCCGGCGAAGGCCGCGACGCGAACGATGCCCGGCGTGTCCAGCGCGATCCGCTCGATCTCGCGCACCACAGCCGTGGTCCGCGCCAGCGACGCGGCGCCCGGCAGCTGCGCCGAGATGATGACGTAGCCGCGATCCTGCGCCGGGATAAAGCCCTGCGAGGTGGTCGCGAGCAGCCAGCCGGCGCCGCCGATTAGCGCGAGGTAGATCGCGAGCATCACCACCGTATGCCGGATCACGAAGTCGGCGACGGCCGCATAGCCGTGCGCCAGCCGGTCGAACACGCGGTTGAACAGCGCAGTGAAGCTGTCCCAGCCGCGGGCGATGATGTTCCAGCGCGCCGGCGGCCGCTTCTCCTCGTGCGGGACCAGGATCTGCGAGGCCAGCGCCGGTGACAGCGTCAGCGAGCAGAAGCAGGAGATCGCGGTCGCGACCGCGATCGTCACGGCGAATTGCTGGAAGAACTGCCCGGAGATGCCGCCGAGGAAGGCGGTCGGCACGAACACGGCGCACAGCACCAGCGCGATCGAGACCAGCGCGCCGCCGACCTCCTCCATGGTCTTGAGCGCAGCGTCGCGCCTGGACATGCCGTGCTCGAGATGCCGCTCGACATTCTCGACCACGACGATGGCGTCGTCGACCACGATGCCGACCGCGAGCACCAGGCCGAACAGCGTCAGATTATTGATCGAGAAGCCGAGCGCGGCCATCACCGCGAAGGTGCCGACCAGCGACACCGGGATCGCGATGATCGGGATGATCGCAGGCCGCCAGCCCTGCAGGAACACCAGCACCACGATGACGACGAGCGCCATCGCCTCGTAGATCGTCTTGATCAGCTCATGGACCGATTGGGCGATGAATTCGGTCGGGTTGTAGCCGATGTTGTAGTCGAGCCCCTTCGGGAAGCTCGCCTTCATCCGCTCCATCGTGTCGGAAATGCTCTTGGCGGTGGCGAGCGCGTTCGATCCCGGCCGCTGCGTCACCAGCAGCGCGACCGCGGATTTGCGCAGCAGGAAGCTGTTGGTGGCGTAGGACAGCGCACCGAGCTCGACGCGGGCGACGTCGCGCAGCCGCACGGTGCGGCCGTCGGAGCCGGCCTTCACCACGATGTCCTCGAACTGCCTGATGTCCTTGAGGCGGCCGGTGAACACGAGGTTCGGCTGGAAGGCGCGGTCGGCGATCGGCGGCTCGGCGATCTGGCCGCCCGCGATCTGCAGGTTCTGCGCCCGGATCGCCGCCAGCACCTCGGTCGAGGTCAGACCGAGATTGGCGATCCGGTCGGGATCGAGCCACAGCCGCATCGAGTAGTCACGCGCGCCGAACATCTGGATGTCGCCGACGCCGTCGAGCCGCAACAACTGGTCGCGGACCTGCAGCAGCGCGTAGTTGGAAATATAGAGCTGGTCGAACGTGTCGTCGGGCGACAGCATGAACACGACCATCAGGATGTCGGGCGAGTTCTTGCGCGTGGTCACGCCGTTGCGTTGCACCTCCTCGGGCAGCCGCGGCTGCGCGATCGCGACGCGGTTCTGCACCAGCACCTGGGCCTTGTCGAGGTCGGTGCCGAGCTTGAAGGTCGCGGTGATGGTGAGCTGGCCGTTCGAGGTCGCCTGGCTGTAGAGATACAGCATGTCCTCGACGCCGTTGATCTCCTGCTCGATCGGAGCTGCGACGGTGTCGGACACGGTCTGCGCCGAGGCACCCGGATATTGCGTGGTGACGACGACGGTCGGCGGCACCACCTGCGGATACTCCGAGACCGGCAGCGTCGGATAGGCAATCGCGCCGACGATCAGCAGCACGATCGACAGCACCATCGCGAGGATGGGCTGGTTGATGGAGAGCCTGCCGAGATTCATGGCTTCGCACCTGCCGCGGGCTTGTCTGCTGCCGCGGGCTTGTCGCCGGCCGGCGCCTTGGTGTCGGCCGGAGCCGCCTGCGCCATCTTCGGCGTCACCTTGGCGCCGACGCGGGCGCGCTGCAGCCCGTCGACGATCACATGGTCCTCAGGCTTGAGGCCCTCGCGGATCACGCGCAGGCCCTCATCGAGCGGACCGAGCTCGACGGTCCGCGCTTCCACCGTGTTGTCGTCCTTGACCACGAATACGATCTTGCGCGACTGGTCGGTGGCGATCGCGGTATCCGGGATCAGCAGCGCCTCGTAGGGCGAGGAGCCGATCAAGCGAACGCGGCCGAACTGGCCGGGCAGGATCGAAAGATCCTTGTTCGGGATCACCGCGCGGCTGCGCAGCGTTGCGGTGGAGACGTCGAGGCGGTTGTCGAGGAAGTCCATCTTGCCCTCATGCGAGGGCTTGGTCTCGCCGGTCAGCGTCACCTGCACCGGGTTCGCGGTGTCGCGCGAGCTCGGCCGCCGGCCTTCGAACCACAGCTTGCTGTTGCGCTGATAGGTGGCCTCGTCGACGTCGAAATAGATGTAGATCGGGTCGAGCGACACGATCGAGGTCAGCAGCGTCGCGCCGCCCTCGCTGCCCTGCACCAGGTTGCCCGGGGTCACCAGATGCCGGCTGACGCGGCCGGTGATCGGCGCCAGCACGTGGGTGAATTCGACGTTGAGCTGCGCTGCCTTCAGCGTGCCTTCGGCCTGCGTCTCGGCGGCACGCGCCGCCTGCAGCGCCTGGCGGCGCTGGTCGACGACCTGCTCCGAGACCGCGCTGGTCTGCACCAGGTTCAACCCGCGCTCGAGATCGCGCTTGGCAAGCTCCCCCTTGGCGCGCGCGTCGGCGAGCTGGCCTTCGGCCTGCAGCACCACCGCCTCGAACGGCCGCGGGTCGATGATGTAGAGCAGATCGCCGGCATGGACGATCGCACCATCCTTGAACTCGACGCTGTTGACGAAGCCGCCGACGCGGGCGCGGACCTGAACCTCCTCGATCGCCTCGAACCGGCCGGTGAATTCGTCCCAATCGGTGACGGTGCGCTTGACCGGCTGCGCGACGGTCACCGGCGGCGCCGGCGGCGCGGCCTGCGATTGCGCGCTCTTGTTGTCGCAGCCACCGAGCGTCAGCGCGGCCAGCAGGCCGAGCGGCGCAAGGCCGCGCCAAAGGCCGAGCGATGCATGGCGGCGAAGCGAATGAGGCCCGACGCCGGTCACCGGAGCCGGACGCTCCGCTCTGTCAATCGAACTCAATTCACTCTCCCCCAAATGACCACGAAGCACGCCGACCAAAGCAGGGCTACGAAAGTCGCAATTGAATTTGCGGTGATTCAACGCTGATGGACCACCGCGATGCCGCGGCAGCGGACGTCACAGATGTAGCCGCACCCCAGTCTGTTCAAGATGGCCGCCGGATCAAGCAAATAGTTGCGGAGTCTGAAAGCCTTACGACACGCTCGCGAAACCGTGACGACGAAAAGGGGCAGATTCGCTGGCCTATCCGAGGCGCGAGGTCACAGACAGATCGTCCGGAATCAATCACAACGCGAATTTGCTTCACAGATTCGTCACACCGCCCCCGATTCGACTTTTGGCACAGAAGCCTCCGCACCGCAGCCGGCAAGACCGGCCGGGTTCCGTCACTCTACCTCCCGCTGCACGGCAGAAATCATCATTAACGGCGCGGTTGTCATCCCGACACACATTGACACTCGGAAATATCGCCAATACGGTCATGGTTGCCAAAGCATGAATTTTGTTGGCCGGCCGCATTTTTCTCGAACATTCATTGTGTTTTGTCGCGGCGCGAGTGTGTGAAGGCGACTACGTAAATGGCAAGCGCATTTGACCTTGCTGATGTCACGGCTCCGCGGGCATCGCGGTTTTCCCATGTTGCAGGCGACTCGGTGCCAACCCCGGTCGCGGGCGGTCAACTTCAACGTGTGAACGGCTTCACACGTCATCGTCCCCAACAATTGTAATTTATTGATCGGCTTCCACGCCGGTCGCAGGAGCGCTCATGACGACCATACCTGCCTATACAATCGGTGGTTTAACGCGTCCCGAGCTTCACCTCGATCCGAGCGGAAATATCGTTCTGGATCCGGCCGCACAGGCATTCGCCGACACGTATGGTCTGCAATATCTCTACATCGGCTGCCCTCCCGGCACGCCATGGCCGCCGGTGTCCGGCTTCCTGGCGCCGCCGACCGATGCCAATTCCGGCACCAACACGGTCGTTGAAGGCGCTGCAGTCAACACGACGGTCGGTGTCACCGCGCATAGCGACAGCCTGATCGGCCTTCCGGTCACCTATTCGTTGACCTCCGATTCCTCCCATGGCGGTTTCAAGGTCGATCCGAACACCGGTGTGGTAACGGTCTCCGATCCCACCAAGGTCGACTTCGAAAGCTCCGGCGGAAGCTACATCGTCAATGTGCAGGCAACCGACGGCATCTTCGTCGCGTCGCAGAGCTTCACGATCGCGGTCAGCAACGCGCCGCCGTCGACACCGGTCGACAGCAACGCCGCCGCCAACGCCGTCAACGAAGGCGCCGCCGTCAATACCCTGGTCGGCATCACCGCATCGTCGGCCGACGTCAACGGCCCCGGCGTCACCTATTCGCTGACGGCGGATTCCTCCAACGGCGGCTTCAAGATCGATCCCACGACCGGCATCGTCACTGTCGCCAATTCCGCCAAGATCGACTTCGAGACCGCGCCGAGCCATGCCTATACCATCACCGTGCAGGCCAGCGACGGCCATGGCGGCATCAGCTCGCAGAGCTTTACGATCAATGTCAACGACGTTCCGGTCTCCACGCCGGTCGACGTCAATCCCGCCGCCAACAGCGTCGTCGAGGGCGCCGCCGCCGACGCGCTGGTCGGCATCACCGCGTCCGCGGTCGATCCGAACGGTCCGGCAACCACCTACTCGCTGACCGGCGATACCTCCGGCGGCGGTTTCAAGATCGATCCCAATACCGGTGTCGTCACCGTCGCCGATCCGACCAAGCTCGACTACGAGAGCGCGCCCGGCCACGCCTATACCATCACGGTGCACGCAACCGCCGGCGCGACCTCGTCGACGCAGACCTTCACCATCGGCGTCACCGACGCACCGCCGTCGGCACCGACCGATACCGATGTCACGGCCAACTCGGTGGCCGAAGGCGCTGCCGTCGGCACCGTGGTCGGGATCACCGCGCATTCGACTGACATCAACGGCGGCGCCGTGACCTATTCGCTGGTCGGCGATGCCCATGGCTTCACCATCGACGCCGCGACCGGCGTCGTCACCGTCGCCGATCCCACTAAGATCGATTTCGAAACCGCACCCGGCCACGCCTACACCATCACCGCGCAAGCCAGCGATGGCACGCTGACCAGCACGCAGAATTTCACCATCGCCGTCACCGATGTCGCGCCGTCGACCCCGGTCGACAGCAACGCCGCCGCCAACACCGTAGTCGAAGGCGCAGCTGCCGGCACCACGGTCGGCGTCACCACATCGTCGACCGACGTCAACGGTCCGGCCGTGACCTATTCGCTGACCGGCGACACCTCCGGCGGCGGCTTTACCATCAACGCCACGACCGGCGTCATCACGGTCGCCGATCCGACCAAGCTCGACTTTGAGGCCAGCGCCCCAGGCCATTCCTACACCGTGACCGCACAGGCCAGCGACGGCACGCTGACGAGCTCGCAGACCTTCACCATCGCGGTCACCGATGCGCCGCCGTCGGCACCGGTCGATACCGATTCCACCGTCAACGCAGTTGCCGAAGGCGCCGCCGCCGGCACCACGGTCGGCGTCACCGCGTCCTCAACCGACGTCAACGGTCCGCCGGTGACCTATGCGCTGATCGGCGACACCTCCGGCGGCGGCTTCACCATCAATGCCACGACCGGCGTCATCACCGTCGCCGATCCCACCAAGATCGATTTTGAGACCAGCGGCGCCGGCCATTCCTACACGGTGACGGCGCAGGCCAGCGACGGCCTGCAAGCCAGCTCGCAGACCTTCACCATCGCCGTCACCGACGTCGCACCGTCGACCCCGGTCGACGTCGACGTCGGCGCCAACACGGTCACTGAAGGCGCGGCCGCGGGCAGCACCGTCGGCATCACTGCGTCGGCGATCGACATCAACGGCCCGGCGGTGACCTATTCGCTGGTCGGCGACACCTCGGGCGGCGGCTTCACCATCAACGCCACCACCGGCGTCGTCACCGTCGCCGATCCTACCAAGATCGACTACGAGACCAGCGGCGCGACCCACAGCTACACCATCACCGCGCAGGCCAGCGACGGTACGCTCGCGACCTCGCAGACCTTCACCATCGCCGTCACCGACGCCGCGCCGTCGACTCCGATCGACAGCGATGTCACCGCCAACAGCGTCGTCGAAGGCGCGGCGGCCGGCACCACGGTCGGCGTCACCGCATCGTCGACCGACGTCAACGGTCCCGCCGTGACCTATTCCCTGATCGGGGACACCTCGGGCGGCGGCTTCACCATCAACGCGACAACGGGCGTCATCACCGTCGCCGATCCGACCAAGCTCGACTACGAGAGCAGCGGCCCAACCCATACCTACACGGTGACCGCGCAGGCCAGCGACGGCACGCTGTCGAGCTCGCAGGCCTTCACCATCGCCGTCGCCGACGTCGCGCCGTCGACCCCGGTCGACAGCGACGTCGCCCCCAATTCGATCGCCGAAGGCGCCGCCAACGGCTCAACCGTCGGCATCACCGCGTCGGCGATCGACGTCAACGGCCCGGCCGTGACCTATGCGCTGACCGGCGACACCTCCGGCGGCGGCTTCACCATCAACGCAACGACAGGTGTGATCACCGTCGCCGACTCCACCAAGCTCGACTACGAAACCGCTCCCGGCCATGCCTATACCGTGACGGCGACGGCCAGCGACGGCACGCTGACCAGCTCGCAGACATTCACGATCGGCGTCACCGACGTCGCACCGTCGACCCCGGTCGACAGCGACGTCAGCGCCAACCGGGTCGCGGTCGGCGCTCCGGCAGGCAGCTATGTCCACCTGACGGCGTCCTCGACCGACGTGAACGGCCCAGCCGTGACCTATTCGCTGGTCAACGACACCTCCGGCGGCGGCTTCGCCATCGATCCGAACACCGGCAAGGTCACGGTCGCCGATCCCAGCAAGATCGTCTTCAATCCCGCCAGCCCCTCCTATGACGTCACGGTCGATTCAAGCGACGGGACGCTGCACAGCCAGCAGACCTTCACCATCAGCGTCGTCGTCGACCAGGCGCCGGTCGTCACCGCCGGCCACACGCTGAACTACACCGAGAACCAGGCTGCGACCGTCATCGATTCGACGATCACGGTGACCGACGCCGACGACGCCAACCTGGCATCCGCGACGGTGCAGATCACCGGCGGCTACATCAACGGCGAGGACATTCTCGGCTTCACCAACCAGAACGGCATCAGCGGCGTGTTCGACGCCGCGACGGGCACGCTGACGCTGACGGGCTCCTCCAGCGTCGCCAACTACCAGGCCGCGCTGGCCTCGGTGACCTATTTCGACAACAGTGACAACCCGTCGGGCGCGCCGCGCACCGTCACGATCACCGCCAATGACGGCACGCTCGACAGCTCGCCGGTCACCGACACCATCAACGTCACGCCGGTCAACGACCCGCCCGTGGTCACGGCCGGCCACACGCTGAATTACACCGAGAACCAGGCCGCGACCGCGTTCGACCCGGCGATCACCGTGTCCGACGTCGACAACACCACGCTGGCCGGCGCGACGGTGCAGATCACCGGCAACTACGCCAACGGCCAGGACGTGCTCGGCTTCACCAACCAGAACGGCATCACGGGATCGTTCGACGCCGCGACCGGAACGCTGACGCTGACCGGCACCTCCAGCGTCGCCAACTACCAGGCCGCGCTGGCCTCGGTGACCTATTTCAACACCAGCGATAACCCGTCGGGCCTGGCCCGCACCGTCACGATAACAGCCAATGACGGCTCGGCGAACTCCACGGCAGTCACCGACACCATCAACGTCACCCCGGTCGACGATGCACCGGTGACATCAGCCGGCGGCACGCTGAACTACATCGAGAACCAGGCCGCGAGCGTGATCGACGCATCGGTCAACGTCACCGACGTCGATAGCGCCAACATGAGCAGCGCGACAGTAGCGATCACCGGCGGCTTCGCCGCGGGTCAGGACGTGCTGGGCTTCGTCAACCAGAACGGCATCACCGGCTCGTACAATGCCGCGATCGGCGTGCTGACGCTGACCGGCTCCTCGAGCGTCGCCAACTACAAAGCCGCGCTCGATTCCATCACCTATTTCAACTCGAGCGACAACCCCTCCGGGGCGGATCGCACCGTCAGCTTCACGGTCAATGACGGCTCGCTGGACAGCAATATTTCGACCTCGACCATCCACGTCACGCCGGTCAACGACGCGCCGGTGATTTCCTTCGGCGCCATCACCGGCTTCACCGAGCCGCCGAACGGCACGCCGGCGGCGAACTCGACGCCGGTCACGATCACACCGAACCTGACGATCACCGACGCCGAAGGCAACAACCTGACCGATGCGACCTTCGTGCTGAACAATCTGAAGCCGTTGGACGCGCTCTCGATCGCGGGGCATGCCGGCAGCAGTGGCGATATCGGCGGAATCCACTTCGACATCACCAGCACGGCCGGCACCGAGACGATCAGCTTCACCGGCACCGACACGCTCGCGCACTACAATGCGGCGCTCGACCTGATCCAGTTCAACAACACCAGCGAAAATCCCGACACCACCGCGCGGTCCTATACTTTGACCGTGCACGACGACGGCGGCACCGCCAATGGAGGCAACGACACCGGGACGGGATCGACGACCGGAAGCGTCACCGCGGTGGACGATGCGCCGACCGCGACGGTGCCGGCGGACAATTCGATCGGCACCGCGATCTCGCACACCAATCTCGCGATATCAGGCCTGTCGGTCGCCGACGTCGATTCCGACCCCAGCACCGTCACCGCGACGATAAGCTCGGGTCATGCGGCGCTGTCGTTCGATACTTCGGGGCTCTCGAGCTTCACCAACAACGGCAGCCACACCGTCACGCTCACCGGCACCATCGCACAGGTCAACACCGCGCTGGCAACGCTGACCTACAACAGCGACGACGGCTTCACCGGCACCGACACCGTCACGCTGAATGTCAACGATAACGGCCACACCGGTACCGGCGGGCCGCTCTCATCGGGCAATCAGACCTTCCATGTCGGTGTCGTCCCCCAAGTGTTCTACATCGACAACTCGGCCGCGGGCAGCCACAACCTCGGCACCCAGGCCGACCCCTACACCTCGATCGCCGCCTTCAACGCGGCGAATCCGGCCGGCTCCGGCGACTACGTCGTGCTGGAGCATGGCACCGGCACCTACAGCGAAGCCAACGGCATCAATCTCGCCAACGGCGTCAATCTGATCGGCGGCAGCCACACCCTGCAATTCACCAATCCGGTGACCGGGCAGGTGGTCACCGCCAACACCGGTTCCGGCACCGATCCGGTGATCCATGTCACCGGCGCCGACAACGGCATCGACCTGCTCGGCACGTCGGGCCACACCATCACCGGCGTCAGCATCGACACCTCGGCCGGTACTGGCATCGGCATCAGCGACGACGGCAACAATGTCGGCACCGTCACGATGTCCGACATCGTGATCAAGACGGCCAGCGGCGCCGGCATGAACTTCACCCATGGCGGCACCATCACCGTCACCGGCACCTCCAACTCCATCACGTCGACGACCGGCACTGCGCTCGACGTCGTCAACACGAACATCGGCAGCTCGGGCCTCACCTTCCACGACATCTCCGCCAACGGTGCGGCCAACGGCATCATCCTCAACAACACCGGCACCGGCGCGGGCAATGGCGGCCTGACCGTGACCGGCGACGGTTCGACCGCAGGTTCAGGCGGCACCATTCAGAACAACGTGCAGGGCGCGCTGTTCACCAACACCAAGGCGCTGTCGCTGTCCTACATGAACTTCACCAATCCCGACAGCGGCGAGGGAACGGTGAACAATGCCGACGACGCGACGTTCAACAGTGGAGCCGATGCCGGCATCAACATGAATGGCGTGTCGGGCGTGACGTTCGACCACCTCAACGTCAACGGCAATGGCGGCGCCGGTGGCGTCCAGACCGGCATCAACGGCATCAACGTCTCCAATCTGACGATCAGCAACAGCTCGGTCGTGGGCTTCGGCGACGAGGTCCAGGAAGGCAATGTCAGGCTCTTCAACCTCAGCGGCACCTCCAACATCACCAACTCGACCTTCGGCTTCGTGCCCGGCGATGCCACCGCGGGCGAGAATCTGGTCGATATCCGCAACAACACCGGCACCCTGACGCTCAACGTCACCGGCAGCACGTTCCACAATACCGCGGACTCCACCAACGGGTCGGATGGCCTGCAGATGACCAGCACCGGTTCGGCGGTCATCAATCTCAACGTCTCGGACAGCACGTTCACCAACCTGAAAACGGCCGGCATCGACACCTTTGCCCGCGGCACGTCAACGATGAACGTCAACATCACCGATGGCGGCGTGCCGGGCGACGGCAACAGCTTCACGCCGGGATCGGTGGCCAGCCGCGCCGTCGGACTGAACGCCCAGGATACCGCGCATCTGAACTTCAACATCGACCGCAACACCAACCTGGTCGGCTATGGCGGGCCGGTCGTCGAGATTTTCGGCATCAACAGCGCCGTGATCAACGGCCATGTCGACAACAACACCAACATTGCCAACAACGGCACCACCAACCGGGCCGGCAGCCCGCTCGATTTCGACATCGAGGACAACGCCACCGCGTCGATCGAAGCCAGCGGCAACTCCATCAACAACGCCGGTCAGGATGCGGGCATCGTCGCGTTCGCGGAAGGCGATGGCGGCACCACCAACAACAAGGCTTCGCTCGACCTCACCTTGGCGAACAACCTGATCGCCATGACGGGCGCCAACCTCAACGCCAATTCGTTCAACGACGGCATCCTGCTGGTGCCCGGCGCCAACGCCAATGACGCCACCACCATCACCGCCAACATCCACAACAATACGGTGACGGGAATCACGGGCCCCAACGGCAACGTGGCTTTCGTCAACGAGAACACCGGCGGCGCCGGCTCACACCTCTATCTCGAGGGATTCACGACCGACACCAACACGACCTGGAACGCCAACGGCAACACGCCGCAGAACTCCACGCTCGAGGCTAACTCGCCCGGTTCCGGCGTCATTCCCATCGGCCATAATGGTGGGCACACGATCCTGCCGTCCAATCCCACCGCGCTGTTCGCCGCGGCCGGCGGCGTGGCGAGCGCGAACGGCAGCACGGGCGAGATGAATCTCACCCAGGCGGAACTCAACAAGATTGTCGCCGCCGCGATCGCCGACTGGGCCGCCGCCGGGCTTTCTCCCGACAAGGTCGCCCAGCTGCAACATGTCACCTACGACGTCGCCGACATCACGTCGGGCTGGCTCGGCCAGTCGACGGCCGGGCACGTCACCATTGACATCAGTGCTGACGGGCACGGCTGGTTCGTCGATCCAACTCCGGGTGACAATTTCGAATTCGCTCACGCCATATCCGCGTCCACACTGGTCACCGATCCCACCACGGCGGCTGCCGGTCATATGGACCTGCTCACCACCGTTATCCATGAAATGGGCGAGCAGCTTGGTCTGGAGGACAAGTTTGCTCCGAGCGATCAAGGCACGCTGATGTACGCCTTCCTGGAGACAGGCGTACGGCTGTTGCCGACCGCCGCGGACGCCGCCAGGGCCAGCGCCGCCTCGGAGCTCACGATGCCGACGCAAAGTGTTACATCCGCGAATCAGCAGGGGACCGGCGCACCGGCGATCAACAATCGCGACAGCTTCGACTTCTCGTCGTTGACTTCGACGTCGCAAAGCGGCTCAGGGCAGTTGGGTCTCGGCGCGAACACGCAGACCTTGTCGGATCTTTTCAGCCAACATTCCGATGCCGCCACCCCGTGGTGGACCGGCCACGAGACGGTGTTGGCGGCCATGGGCGGAACGATCGACAATCATACGCATCATGACCTGGTGATCTGATCCGGCATCCTGCCGACGACAACGACGCCTGCCGAACCTGTTCGGCAGGCGTCGTCTTTTTGCTGCTGAAATTCTTGCAGAAACATTCAGACTAGAACGGCGTCAATCACCAAATCATGATGCCCGCGCTCCTCATGTCCGATTCGTGCCAGCGATGCCGCTGCGTCGATTGCCGCGACCGGCTCACGCAGCAAACAAAAAAATCGCAAAGGATCGACAATCGCTGAGGTTGCACTTGCTGCAAAACACGCTATCGTGCAGACCTTATCGACGCGACGTCATTCTCTCGAATTTTTCACAAATCGTAAGACATATTGGCGGAGGACCTATGGCCGACCCGTTTCTCGCCGAAATCCGCATGATGTCGTTCAACTTCCCGCCCAAGGGCTGGGCGTTCTGCAACGGGCAGCTGCTCCCGATCAATCAGAATCAGGCACTGTTCTCGTTGCTGGGGACGACCTTCGGCGGAGATGGACGCGTCAACTTCGGGCTACCCGATCTGCAAGGTCGCGTTCCGATCAGCATGGGAAGCCATACGCTCGGCGAGAAGGCAGGCGAGCAGTCGCATACGCTGACGCTCGGCGAGATGGCGCAGCACACGCACCTGGCGAGCGGATCCAGCACCACTGCAGGAGTCGACTTGCCGGGCGGCAATCTGTTGGGCAATTCCTCGCCGAACCTGCTCTACGGCCCCGCATCGAACCTGTCCGCTTTGAATCCGGCGACCATCAGCAATGTCGGCGGCAGTCAGGCGCATCTCAACATGCAGCCGTACCTGACGATCAATTTCAGCATCGCCCTGCAGGGCATTTTCCCGTCCCAGAATTGAGGAGGCGCTGGTGGCACAGCCATATGTGGGCGAAATTCGCATGTTCGCCGGCAATTTCGCGCCGGCCGGTTGGATGTTCTGCGACGGCAACCTCTTGCCGATCTCGGAATACGAGACGCTCTTCAATCTGATCGGAACCACTTACGGTGGCGACGGCCAAAATACATTCGCACTGCCGGATCTGCGCGGACGCGTTCCGATCCATATCGGCTCGGGCTTTCCGATCGCGGCGAGCGGCGGCGCCGAGAATGTGACCCTGACGGTCAGTCAGATCCCGCAGCACGGCCACGCCTTCCTCGGCTCGACCGGCACCGCCAACTCGCCAAATCCCGCGAACAACGTCGTGGGCAGGTCTCCGCAGGAGAAGGTGTTTATCAGCGCCACTCCCACCGTGCCGATGGCAACCCAGTTCCTCGCCAGCACGGGGGGCAGTCAGCCGCACGACAATTTTCAGCCTTATCTATGCGTCGACTTCATCATTTCGCTTTTCGGCATATTCCCGAGCCAGACCTAGGAGCGCGACAACATGGCTGATCCCTTCGTCGCCGAGATCCGCATTTTCGGTTTCAATTTCGCGCCAGTGGGCTGGGCATTCTGCGCCGGACAGATTCTGCCGATCTCGCAGAACACCGCGCTGTTCTCGTTGCTCGGCACCACCTATGGAGGTGACGGCAAGAGCAACTTCGCCCTGCCCAACATGGCCGGAAGAGCGCCGATGCATCCGGGTCAGGGCCCCGGCCTTTCACTCCATGACCTCGGCGAGACCGGCGGCGAGGAAACGGTCAGCCTGCTGCAGACGGAAATCCCCAGCCATACCCACACGGTTCAGAGTGTGCCGGCCAACCTCCCGGCCAACTCCGACATTCCCACCAACAATTCATTCGGCAAGTCTGCGCAGGGCAATGCCTATACGGCCCCCGCAAATACGGTCACCATGTCTGCGCAGGAAGTGGGGCTGTCCGGCAACAGCCAGCCGCACAACAACATGCAGCCTTACCTTACCTTGAACTTCTGCATTGCGCTGCAGGGTGTTTACCCGCCGAGAAGCTGAGGCCGTCTTGGCGTTCGAGGTGCCCGTAGCCGCGTCTGCAGCACCTGCGTTCGGCTGGGCGCGTGCGGCCAACTCCGGTTGCTGCTTTCGCCGCCTGGCGGAGGCCGATCTGCCGTTCCTCGGCCGGCTCTATGCCTCGACACGCATCGAGGAACTGGCGCCGGTGCCGTGGAGCGAGGCGGACAAGGCGGCCTTTCTCGACCAGCAATTCCGCGCCCAGCACGCGCATTACCAGCAATATTATCCGAACGCCGATTGGCTGGTGATCGCGCGCGCGGATGAGGACATCGGCCGATTCTATATCGAGCGCTGGCCGAGCCAGCACCGCATCATCGACATCGCCTTCATGCCGGCGCATCGCGGCAAGGGCTATGGCGAGGCGTTGCTGCGCGATGCGATCGACGAGGCGGCTTATGCCGGCAAGGACGTCTCGATCCATGTCGAGAAGCTCAACCCGGCGATGCGGCTCTACCGCCGGCTCGGCTTCGTCACCGAGGAAGACAAGGGCGTCTACGATCTGATGCGCTGGCGTGCAGGCCGAGAAACCGAGCGTCAGGTGAAGATCGCCTGATAGCCGTTGCCGTCGCCGAGCGGGCCGATCGGCACCAGGAAGATCTCGATCACCCCGAGCGCGGGATGCCGCACCGGATAGATCGCCTGCGGCAGCCATGCGCCCTTCGGCCCGACAAACAGCAGCGAGAACGCACCGCCCGGCCGGCCGCTGTTGCCCGCAGGCTCGACCTTGGCGAGCTTCAACTCGACGACGCGATCCGCCGCCTGCATCTCGAACCCGGCATCCTGGTGCGGGGTGAAATCATCAATATGCAGCTTCGCGAGATCGACGGTGGTCATGCGCACGTCCCTGTTGCTGTCGACGTGTAACACACGTCGTGACGATGCGGTCAAGGTTTCTGCCGGACGCCCGCTCGCGCCGTCATGCGCGATCGGCACCCGGCTCTCCTTGCGCCCTCTGCGAGAGGAGAGGACAAGTAAACGCAAGACTCAGGCAAATCATGTCGCGAGAATCCGGACGTATGATTCACCGGCGGTGCGACAAACTCGGCGTCGTCCTGGCGAAAGCCAGGACCCATTACCCCAACCGAGCATCGCTGCGCGACGCTGGAGCCACAATCCCGTTCATCACCGAACGCGGTGGTTATGGGTCCTGGCTTTCGCCAGGACGACGGCGGTGGATGCGGAGCCTTCGACCGTGCAACCGAGGTCCCTGATGACGGCCCCGCTTTCCTCCGCTAACCTCCGCCCAAACGACCGCCGGCAAGGCGGACCATTTTGAGGGAGAGGCGCGTGCATCGAGGCCGTGTCGTATTCGGCGCCATGGACGAGGTCGTGTTCGGGCGGCCCGCCCGTGAGGCCATCGTCGAGCAACTGGACCGGTTAGGCGCACAGCGCGCCTTCCTGATGGTATCGGGAACGCTGAACCGCGAGACCGACGAAATCGAAAAAATCCGCGAGGCGCTTGGGTCCCGCTGCGTCGGCACCTTCGACAAGATGCCGGCGCATACGCCGCGCGCCGCGGTCATCGCGGCAACCGAACAGGCGCGCGATGCGAAGGCCGACCTGATCGTCACCGTCGGCGGCGGCTCGATCACCGACGGCGCCAAGGCCGTGCAGCTATGCCTCGCCAACAATGTCACGACATCCGACGGCATCGATACGATCCGCACCCGTGGCGGCGTCTCGCCCGAGATGAATCCGCCGGCCGTGCGCCAGATCAGCGTGCCGACCACGATCGCGGGCGGCGAGTTCTCGTCGATCGCGGGTGTCACCAACGAGGCCAAGCGGCAGAAGGAGATGCTGCGCCATCCGCTGGTGATGCCGCGCGCCACCATCCTCGATCCGGATATCTCGGTGCACACGCCGGACTGGCTGTTCCTGTCGACCGGCATCCGCGCGGTCGATCATTGCGTCGAGGGCATCTGCTCGCGCGAGGCGCATCCTTACGGCGATGCGCAGGCGATCAAGGGGCTGGAGATGCTGGCGGCCGGCCTGCCGCGGGTGAAGGCCAACCCGAAGGACATTTCAGCACGGATGGATTGCCAGATCGGCACCTGGCTCTCGACCGGTCCGCTCGCCTCCGGCGTGCCGATGGGCGCGAGCCACGGCATCGGCTACGTGCTCGGCGCCGAATTCGACGTGCCGCACGGCTACACCTCATGCGTGATGCTGCCGGCGGTGATGCGCTGGAACAAGCGCGACAATACCGACCGCCAGGCACTGGTCGCGGCCGCGATGGGCCATCCGGGCGCCGACGCAGGCGACGTGCTCGACCGCTTCATCCGCGACCTCGGCATGCCGCGCAGCCTCAAGGAGGTGCAGGTCGGCGCCGAACATTTCGACCGCATCGCGGCGGGAGCGATGCGCACGCCCTGGGTGCCGCGCAATCCGCGCAAGATCGACAGCCCGTCCCAGGTCCGCGAGATTCTGGTGATGGCCGCCTAGAACAAAATCGAGTCGCGAGTGAGGGGGAAATAGAGCTCAATGTACACCGGCAAGCATGCTTACCTGCGCCCGCTGCAACCCGCCTTCATCATGGCCGGGACCGGCGAGATCGTCACCTATCGCGAGCTCGAGGCGCGCAACAACCGTCTCGCACATCTGTTCCGCAAGCAGGGCCTGCAACGGCTCGACCACTATTCGATCTTCATGGAGAACAACAACCACTACCTCGAGGCCTGCGGCGCCGGCGAGCGCGCAGGGCTCTATTATACCTGCGTCAACTCCTACCTCACCGCCGGTGAGCTCGCCTACATCCTGACCAACAGCCAGTCGCGGATCCTGATCACCTCGAAGCTGAAGCTCGACATCGCGCGTGAGGCGCTGAAGGAGTGCCCGCAGGTCGAGCTCTGCATCGTGGTCGACGGCGACAGTGAAAGTGATCGCATCGTCGGCTTGCTGCAGGCCACCGCGGGCCTGCCGTCGACGCCGATCGCAGACGAATATGCCGGCACCGCGATGCTCTATTCCTCCGGCACCACCGGCCGACCCAAGGGCATCGTGCGTCCGCTGCCCGAGCAGCCGCCGTCGCTGAACCTGCCGCTGTTCGATTTCCTGACCAAGCTCTGGCACTACCGCGAGGGCATGGTCTACCTCTCGCCGGCGCCGCTCTATCACTCGGCGCCGCAGGCCGCAGTCAATCTGACCATCCGGATGGGCGGCACCGTCGTCATCATGGAGAGCTTCGATCCCGAGCGCTATCTGGCGCTGGTCGAGAAATGGGGCATCACCCACAGCCAGCTGGTGCCGACGATGTTCTCGCGCCTGCTGAAGCTGCCCGAGGAGGTGCACACCCGCTACGACCTGTCGACGCTCGAGATCGCGATCCATGCCGCCGCGCCCTGCCCGGCGCTGGTCAAGGACGACATGATCAAATGGTGGGGCCCGATCATCCACGAATATTACGGCGCGACCGAGGGCCTCGGCTTCACCGCCTGCAACAGCGAGGAATGGCTCGCGCATCGCGGCACCGTCGGCAGGGTCTTGCTCGGCGACCTGCATATCCTCGACGAGAACATGCAGCCTTGCCCGAAGGGCACGCCGGGCACGGTGTGGTTCAAGACCGCCACGCCGTTCGAATATTTCAACGATCCGGCCAAGACCAGCGAGGCGCGCTCGGCCGACGGCAGCATGAGCACGGTCGGTGACGTCGGCTATGTCGACGACGACAACTTCCTCTATCTCACCGATCGCGCCACCTTCATGATCATTTCCGGCGGCGTGAACATCTACCCGCAGGAATGCGAGAACCTGCTGATCACCCACCCCAAGGTCGCGGATGCCGCGGTGTTCGGCGTACCCAATGTCGATCTCGGCGAGGAGGTGAAGGCGGTGGTGCAGCCGGCCGAGGGCATCGCGCCGGGGCCGGAGCTGGCCGAGGAGCTGATCGCCTTCTGCGCAGGCTCGCTGTCGCGCCAGAAGGTGCCGCGCTCGGTGGATTTCGAGGCCGAGCTGCCGCGGCTGCCGACCGGGAAGCTCTACAAGCGCCTGCTGCGCGACCGCTATTGGGGCAACAAGACCTCGCGGATCGTCTGAGCCCAGCGATGCGGCCGGTGGCGCTGATCCAGTCGGGCAAGCGCTGCAGCGTAACGGACTCGCACGCCGCGCTGATTTGGCGTTATGCTCTGCGATCGCAAGCCAGCTTCGCCGGAGGCCGCCATGCCGTCGCCCCAGCCGCGCGAGCCGGAGCCGGCACAGGCCGGCAGGCTCGAATTCACTGCCGCCGAGATCGGCGCGCTCGCCCACCTCTATCGCGGCGAGGTCTACCGAAGCACGGTCTGGCGCACCCGCCTCGACAGCTCGACCAACTGGGCTGTCGTCACCACCGGAATCGCGCTGTCGGCCACCTACAGCAACGCGGAGGCCTCGCCCCTGCCGATGGTGCTGGTCGGCCTGCTGGTCACCGTCTTCCTGCTGTTCGAGGCGCGGCGCTACCGCTACTTCAATGTCTGGCGCGCTCGCGCCCGGCTGCTCGAAACCGATTTCTACGCGCCGATGATCCGCGGCGAAGATCCATCGCCAAATGCGGCCTGGACCGAGCTGCTGGCCAACGATTATCGCCGCCCCAGCTACCACATCAGCTTTGCCCGCGCGGTCGGCCGGCGGCTGCGCCGAACCTATGGCTGGATCTTCGCGATCCAGGCCATCGCCTATTACGGCAAGCTGGCGATCCATCCTTTGCCACTCACCGAGATGAGCGCAATCTGGGACCGCGCCTCGATCGGCCCGATTCCCGGAACCATCGTCGTTCTCGCCGGCGTCGCCTTCCACTCCAGCTGGGCGCTGTTCGCCTTCGTCACGCAACGCATGGAGGTCGCCGACCGGCGCGCACGGCACAATCTGATTGCAATGGGGTGAGGCGGCGCGAGCCGCGTTGCCGGTGGCGGGCTTTTCCCCTAACGTCGCTTCAACAAGAAAAATCAGGGAGGACCTGCCGATGGAAGTGATCCCACTGCGCGAGGGGTTCGGAGCCGAGCTGCGCGGCGTCACGCTGTCTGACGTTGCCGCCAGCGATACCGCCTATGCGGCGGTGCGCGCGGCGTTCGAGGAATACTCCGTGCTGGTGTTCCGCGGTCAGGAGGTCAGCGACGACATCCAGCTCGCCTTCTCGCGCCGCTTCGGTCCGCCCGAGACGACCAAGGTCGGATCGATGGGCACCGGCTCGCATTTCGTGATCCTCTCGACCTTCGGGCCCGACGGCAAGGTGGTTCCATCCGACCATCGGCAGCAGTTGCGCGCCAAGGCCAACCAGCTCTGGCACACCGATTCCTCCTTCAAGCGCGTGCCGGCGCTGACCTCGATCCTGTCGGCGCGCATCATCCCCGAACATGGCGGCGAGACCGAATTCGCCTCGATGCGGCTTGCCTTCGAGCGGCTCGACAAGGACACGGCGAAGCGGCTGGAGAATTCGTTCGCCTGGCATTCCTACGCGCATTCGCGCAGCAAGGTCGCCGCCGGGCTCGCAACGACAGAGGAAGTCGACGCACTGCCGCCGGTATGCTGGCGCATGGTGTGGCGCAATCCGGTCAACGGCCGCGGCGCACTGTATCTCGCCTCCCATGCCTATGGCGTCGAGGGCATGGATGCCGAGGCCGGCAAGGCGCTGATCGAGCAGCTGACTGAAGCCGCGACCGCGCCCGGCGTCAGCTATCTGCATCAATGGAAGCAGGGCGACGTCGTAATGTGGGACAACCGCGCCACCATGCATCGCGGCCGCCCCTGGCCGGCGCACGAAGGCCGCCTGATGATCCGCACCACGATCTCGGCCACCGAGGCCGACGGCGTGGCGAGCGTCAGCCCGCCCTCATCGCAAGCGGCGGAGTGAGGTGAATGCTCCCTCACCGTCATCCTGAGGAGCGCGAAGCGCGTCTCGAAGGATGTACGGCCCGGCTCGTGGCCGTGCATCCTTCGAGGCTCGCTCCGCTCGCACCTCCAGCGACAAAGGCGAAGCCTTTGCGCGGGGATGACGGGGAGAGCTGAGAGCGCGCGGATAACATCGGCGACAAACTGTCGCTGATTGCAGTCTGCTTCACGTCACATGTATCGGCATTAGCAATCGAAATCGAACGAAGATTTATCACTGCATAGCAAAACAACCGGAGTTCCCCACAATCACTGTCAATATTCCCGGTCCGTGGAAATTTTAATGTCCCCGCGTCATCCGAATTGCCAATCCTTGCCCGGCCCGCGCCGGTTGCCCGACAGGCTCACCGTGGTATCGTCGATGCCAATCGGCCATTGAGACCGACATGTGGGAGGGGACCATGCGGAGCGTGCAAGCGCTGGCCGTCGCGGTGTTGTCTGTGTTGACCATCAGCGACGTTTCACGCGCAGCCGAGCCGAAATCGGGCGGCATCTTCAGGATCTATCACCGCGACAGTCCCGGCAGCGCCTCGATCCACGAGGGCGCGACCTATTCGGTGAACATTCCGTTCATGCCGATCTTCAACAACCTCGTCATCTTCGATCAGCACATCGCCCAGAACAGCGCCAGCACGATCCGGCCCGAGCTTGCGGAGAGCTGGGCCTGGAGCGGCGACAACAAGACGCTGACCTTCAAGCTGCGCAAGGACGTGAAATGGCATGACGGCAAGCCGTTCACCGCGGCCGATGTCAAATGCACCTTCGACATGCTGATGGGCAAGTCGCAGCAGAAGTTCCGGCAGAATCCGCGCAAATCCTGGTACGACCAGGTCGAGGAGGTGACCACCAACGGCGACTATGAGGCATCGTTCAAGTTGAAGCGGCCGCAGCCCGCGCTGTTGTCGCTGCTCGCCTCGGGCTATTCGCCGGTCTATCCCTGCCACGTCTCGCCGGCGGAAATGCGCACCAAGCCGATCGGCACCGGCCCGTTCAAGTTCGTCGAGTTCAAGGCCAACGAATCGATCAAGCTCACCAAGAACCCCGACTACTTCAAGAAGGGCCTGCCCTATCTCGACGGCATCGAGTTCACCATCATCCCGAACCGCTCGACGGCGATCCTCGGCTTCGTCTCGGGCAAGTTCGACATGACATTCCCGACCGAGGTCTCGATCCCGCTGCTCAAGGACGTCAAATCGCAGGACCCGACGGCGGTCTGTGTGGTGGAACCGAACAACGTCTCCACCAACATCATCATCAATTCGACCGCGCCGCCGTTCAACAATCTCGACATCCGCCGCGCGCTGGCGCTGGCGCTCGATCGCAAGGCGTTCATCCAGATCATGTTCGAGGGCCAGGGCGACATCGGCGGCACCATGGAGCCGGCGCCGGATGGCCTGTGGGCGATGCCAAAGGACATGCTTGAATCGATTCCCGGCTACGGCCCCGACGTCGAGAAGAACCGCGAGGAAGCCCGCAAACTGATGCAGAAGGCGGGCTATGGCCCGGACAAACACCTTCAGATCAAGGTGTCGACCCGCAACATCGCGGTCTACCGCGATCCCGCGATCATCCTGATCGACCAGATCAAGAGCATCTATATCGACGCCGAGCTCGACGTCGTCGACACTGCGCAATGGTTCCCGAAGATCGCCCGCAAGGACTATTCGCTCGGCCTCAACCTGACCGGCAACGCCGTCGACGAGCCCGACCAGTCCTTCTACGAGAACTATGCCTGCGGCTCGGAGCGCAACTACACCAATTATTGCAACAAGGACATCGAGAAGCTGTTCGACCAGCAATCCGAGGAGACCAACCTCGACAAGCGAAAGAAGCTGGTGTGGGAGATCGACAAGAAGCTGCAGGAAGACGTCGCGCGGCCGATTATCTTCCACGCTCGCACCGGCACCTGCTGGAAACCCTACGTGAAGAATGTCACGATCATGTCCAACAGCTCCTATAACGGCTATCGCTACGAAGACGTCTGGCTGGATAAATAGGCATAGCGTTTTCGAGCGAAGTGGATACCGGTTCGCGTCAAGAAAACGCGTAAAAAAACATCGCCACAGACGAGGGATCAGGGAGAGAGCCAGGGTGTTTGCCTATATCGTGCGGCGGCTGTTCCTGATGCTCGTGACCCTGTTCGGGATCTCGGTCATCATCTTCGTGCTGTTGCGCGTCGTTCCCGGCAACATCGTCGACATTCTGTTCGATGCCGCAGGCTTCGTCGATCCCGCCGACAAGGCCAATCTCGAGCGCGAGCTCGGCCTGAGCCAGCCGATCGTGATTCAGTATCTGCACTGGATCGGCGGCCTACTGCACGGCGATCTCGGCTATTCCTACGTCTCGGAGAAGCCGGCGCTGGAGGAGATCCTGCCGCGGATTCCGATCACCGCGCGGCTCGCGGGACTGGCGCTCTTGTTCTCCGCCTCGATCGGCATCCCGCTCGGCGTGATCAGCGCCGTGCACCAGGGCTCCAAGCTCGATTATGCGCTGCGCGTCGTCAGCCTCAGCGGGCTGTCGCTGCCGTCATTCTGGCTCGGCCTATTGGTCCTGATGGCGTCGGTCTCGCTGTTCGGCACCATGCCGATCTTCAACCCGAACCCGAAGACCTGGCTCGAGGCGATCACCATCTATGCGGTGCCGGCGATGGCGGTCGGCTTCCGCAGCGCGGCGCTGACCATGCGGATCACCCGCTCCTCGATGCTGGAAATCCTGCGCCAGGACTACATCCGCACCGCGCGCGCCAAGGGCGCCTCCGAAGCCTCGGTGAACTATCACCACGCGCTGAAGAACGCCGTGCTGCCGGTCATCACCGTGATCGGCATCGAGGCCGCATTCCTGATCGGTGGCTTGATCGTGACCGAGACCGTGTTCAACATTCCCGGCATCGCCCGCTTCCTGGTCGAGGCGCTGCGATGGCGTGATTACCCGATCGTGCAGAACCTCGTGATGTTCATCGCCGTCGTCGTCGTGGTCGTGAATTTTATCGTCGACATGTTGTATGCGGCAATCGACCCGCGCATCCGGTTCGGAGACTAACCGATGGCGACGATCAATTTCGACAGCGAATTGCGGCGCGCCGGAGCCAACGCCACCGGCGGCTGGGGACGGCTGGCGTTCCTCGCGCAGCGCCATGTGCTCGGCACGGTCGGCCTCATCATCATGCTGCTGTTCGTGCTGACCGCGATCTTTGCCGATCTGATTAGCCGCTACGATCCGCTCACCGTCGATTCAGCGCACCGGCTCGCCCCGCCCTCCATGCTGCACTGGTTCGGCACCGATTCCTTCGGCCGCGACGTCTGGAGCCGCATCATCCACGGCGCGCGGATATCGCTTGCGGTCGGGATCGGCTCCACGACACTCGGCGCCACGCTCGGCGTGATCGTGGGCCTCGCCTCCGGATATCTATCCGGCTGGGTCGATCTCGTGTTCCAGCGGGTGACCGACATCCTGCAATCGCTGCCGCTGCTGGTGCTCGCGCTGGTCATGACCGCGGCGCTCGGCCCGTCGCTGCCGAACGTGATCCTTGCGATCGCGATTCCCTTGATCCCGACCGTGGCGCGCGTGATCCGCGCCAACACGCTGGCGCTGCGCGAACAGCCGTTCGTGGAAGCGGCCAAGTCGATCGGCATGAGCGAGATGCGGATCGCGCTGCGCCATGTGCTGCCGAACACCATCGCGCCGCTGATCGTGCTCGCGACCGCGCAGCTCGGCTCGACCATCCTGACCGAGGCATCGCTGTCGTTCCTCGGCCTCGGTATCCCCGAGCCCTATCCGTCCTGGGGCCGCATGCTGTCGGAATCCGCCGCCGAATATGTCCGCACCGCGCCATGGCTCGTGATCTTCCCCGGCATCGCGATCAGCCTTGCGGTGTTCGGCACCAATCTGTTCGGCGACGCGCTGCGGGATATCCTCGATCCGAGGCAGCGCGGCTGATGAGCGAGGCACTTCCGGCAGAGACGGTTCTCGACGTGAAGAACCTGCAGACGGTGTTCTTCACCAACTCCGGCCTGTTCCGCGCGGTCGACGACGTCTCGTTTTCGGTCCGCCGCGGTGAGACGCTGGCGATCGTCGGCGAATCCGGCTGCGGCAAGAGCGTCAGTGCGCTCTCGATCATGCGCCTTGTGCCCGATCCACCCGGCCGCATCGTCGGCGGCTCGGTGACGCTCGAAGGCACCGACCTGCTGAAGCTCGACGACGCCGCGATGCGTAGCATCCGAGGCAACCGCATCTCGATGATCTTCCAGGAGCCGATGACCTCGCTCAATCCGGTGATGCGGATCGGCGACCAGATCATCGAGGCGGTGCGGCTGCATCAGAAGGTGAGCAGCAAGGAGGCCTGGAAGCAGGCCGTCGACATGCTGCGGCTGGTGCGTATCCCCGAACCCGAGCGCCGCGCGCAGGAATATCCGCATCAGCTCTCCGGCGGCATGCGCCAGCGCGCCATGATCGCGATGGCGCTGGCGTGCCGGCCGGCGCTGCTGATCGCCGACGAGCCGACCACCGCGCTCGACGTCACGATCCAGGCGCAGATCCTGGCGCTGATCGTCGATCTGCAGCAGCGGCTTGGCACCGGACTTATCCTGATCACCCATGACCTCGGCGTCGTCGCGCAGACCGCGCAGCGCGTGATCGTGATGTATGCCGGCAAGAAGGTCGAGGAGGCGACAGTTGAATCATTGTTCGAGACGCCGCTGCATCCCTACACCCGCGGCCTGATGGCCTCGATCCCCGCAGTGCCCTCGCCCGATGCGAAAGAGGACGTGCGGCTGGTCGAAATCCCCGGCATGGTGCCGTCGCTGACCAGGCTGCCGCCCGGCTGCGCCTTCGCGCCGCGCTGCAAGCTCGCGGTCGACCGTTGCCGTCAGGAATATCCGCCGCTCGACGAGGTCAAGAGCAATCATTGGGCGGCATGCTGGCGGGCCGGCGAGATGGCGGAGGCGTCATGACCGAGCAGCGCCCGCTCCTCGAAGTCACCGATCTCGTCAAGCACTACGCGGTGCGCGGCGGCGTGCTGCGCCGACAGGTCGGCACCGTACACGCGGTCGACGGCGTCAGCTTTTCGCTCGGCGCCGGCGAGACGCTTGGCCTGGTCGGCGAATCCGGCTGCGGCAAGTCGACCGTGGCGCGCACCGTGCTGCGGCTGATCGAGCCGACCAGCGGCGCGATCAGGCTCGACGGCGAGGATATCGCGCCGCTCAGCAAGACCGCGCTGCGGCCGTACCGCCGCTCGATGCAGATCGTGTTCCAGGATCCGTTCGCCTCGCTGAATCCGCGCATGACGGCCGGCGATATCGTCGGCGAACCCCTGACTGTCCATGGCATCGCGACCGGCGCGAAGAAGCAGGAGCGCGTCGCAGAGCTGTTCCAGCAGGTCGGCCTCCGGCCCGACCAGATGAAGAATTTTCCGCATCAGTTTTCCGGCGGCCAGCGCCAGCGCATCTGCATCGCGCGCGCGCTGTCGCTCGGGCCGCGGCTGATCGTCTGCGACGAGCCGGTCTCCGCGCTCGACGTCTCGATCCAGGCGCAGGTGATCAATCTCTTGATCGACCTGCAGCGAAAGCAGAACTTTTCCTATCTCTTCATCGCGCACGATCTCGCCGTCGTCGCCCATATCAGCCACCGCGTCGCCGTGATGTATCTCGGTCGCATCGTCGAGATCGCCAACAAGCACGAGCTGTTCGCCAATCCGCGGCATCCCTATACGCAGGCGCTGCTCGCCTCGGTGCCGATCGCCGACCCGAAGGCCAAGCGCTCCGCACCGCTGATCGACGGCGACGTACCGAGCCCGGTCAACCCGCCACCCGGCTGCGCCTTCCACACCCGCTGCCGCTACGCGATCAATCGCTGCAAGACGGAACGCCCGGCGCTGCAGGCGGCTGGCACCGGGCATCAGGTCGCGTGTTGGCTGAATGATGGGACGGGGCGTGAGGAATGACTGCGTCGTCCCTGCGAAAGCAGGGACCCATAACCACAGCCGTTCGTTATCTTGCGACGCTGCGGCTCCAGCGCGCTTCAGCAAGGTAGATCGGTGGTTATGGGTCCCGGCCTTCGCCGGGACGACGGTCTTTATGCTGCCACCTCGATCTCCACGACGATCTTCCCCGTCGTCACCTGCTCGCCCTCGGCGACGTCGATCGCCGACACCGTGCCCGCGACGCCGGCGGTGTGGACGTGCTCCATCTTCATCGCTTCCAGCGTCATCACCGGCTGACCCGCGGCGACCTTGTCGCCGGCCTTGACCAGCACCGCGACGACCCGGCCGTTCATGGCGGCGCGGACCTTGCCGTCGCCGCCGGCGGCTGACGCACTTTCGGGCGGGGCGAGCGTGAGGTCGCGGACCGACAGCGTAACGCCGCGGTGCAGGATATAGAGCCGGTCGCCGTCGCGCAGGAGCTTGGCCTGCTCCATCACGCCGTCATGGTGAAAGCGGATGCTATCCTGATCGAGCTCGTCAATCACGAAGCTGAAGCGATCGCCGTTGCGAGTCGCGATATAGCTGCCATCGCGCTCGCGAACGATCTCGATCTCCTGCACGCCATGGCCGAGATCGATCCGCAGGCCGAGCGGAAACGTCGCCGACAGCGACCGGCCGCGTTGCCATGGCGGCGCGTGCGGATTCGTGACGTAGAGTAGCAACGCCGCAAGCGCGAGATCGCCGCCGCGATCCGGCCGCGGCGCCAGCAGCGCATCGCGGTTGTTGCCGATGAAGGCCGTGGTCGCCTCGCCCTTGGCGAAGACCGGATGGCGCAAGCAGTCGATCAGGAAACCCTGGTTGGTGGTAACGCCGAACGCCGTCACCTGCTCCAGCGCAGAGATCAGCTTGCCGCGCGCCTCGTCGCGGGTCGCGCCGTGGCTGATGACCTTGGCGATCATCGAATCATAGAACGGCGGAATCTCGGAGCCGGACTTGAGCGCGTGCTCGACGCGGATGCCATCAGGCATCTGCCACCGCGCCATGGTGCCGGATTGCGGCATGAAATCGTGCCCGGCATCCTCCGAGCACAGCCGCACCTCGATGGCGTGGCCGGAGAAAGTGATATCCTCCTGCCGCAGGCCAAGCGGTTCGCCCCGCGCGACGCGGAGCTGCAATTCGACCAGATCGAGCCCGGTGATCGCCTCGGTGACGGGATGCTCGACCTGGAGCCGCGTGTTCATCTCCATGAAGTAGAAATTGCCGGCGCGATCGAGCAGGAACTCCAGCGTGCCGGCCCCCTCGTAGCCGATCGCCTTGACCGCCTGCACCGCGACCACGCCCATCCGCGCGCGCAGCTCCGGCGTCACCGCGGGCGACGGCGCCTCCTCGATCAGCTTCTGGTGCCGGCGCTGCACCGAGCAGTCGCGCTCGCCGAGATGGATCGCGTTGCCATGGCGATCGCCGAACACCTGGATCTCGATGTGGCGCGGATCGACGATCGCGCGCTCGAGGATGACGGTGGGATCGCCGAACGCGCCCTGCGCTTCCGACCGCGCGCTGCGCAGCGCATCCGGAAACGCCGCCGCATCCGCGACCAGCCGCATGCCACGGCCACCGCCGCCGGCGACCGCCTTGATCATGACGGGGAAACCGATTGTCTTGGCTTCAGCCAGCATCACCGCATCGCTCTGGTCGGCACCTTGATAGCCGGGCACACAGGGCACACCAGCCTTCTGCATGATCTCCTTGGCACCGGCCTTGTTGCCCATCGCAAGGATCGCTTCGGGCGACGGGCCGATGAACACCAGCCCCGCATCGCGGCACGCCTGCGCAAAGTCCTCGTTCTCGGCGAGGAAGCCGTAGCCGGGATGCACCGCGCCGGCGCCGCTTGCCTTGGCGGCTGCGATAATTGCGTCGATCTTCAGATAGGACTGCGCCGGCAGCGCCTCGCCGATCCGCACCGCCTGATCGGCCTCGCGCACATGCAGCGCGTCGCGGTCGGCGTCCGAATAGACCGCGACGACGCCATAGCCGAGCCGTCGCGCGGTACTCATGATGCGCAGCGCGATCTCGCCGCGGTTGGCGATCAAAACCTTGAAGAACGGCGTCCGCTTCACGATGGTACCGCTCATGGCCGCGCCACCGAGAACTGCATGCGTTGCGGGCTGCGTGCCTCCGCCTCGCGGCAGATCGAAAGCACCTCCGACAGCACCGTCCGCGTATCGCGCGGATCGATCACGCCATCGTCGAGCACCCGGGCGCTGGTCGAGAACACGTCCATCTGACCGTCGAACACGCCCGTGATCTGCGCCTTCATCGCGTCCAGCTTCTCCTTCTCGATCGGCTTGCCGCGCCGCGCAGCCGCCGCCTCGGTGACGATTGCCATGGTTTCGGCAGCCTGCTCGCCGCCCATCACGGCGGTCTTGGCATTCGGCCAGGAGAAGCAGAAGCGCGGATGGAAGCCGCGGCCGCACATGCCGTAATTGCCGGCACCGAACGAGGCGCCGCAATACAGCGTGATCTGCGGCACCGTCGCCGACGTCACCGCCTGGATCATCTTGGAGCCGTGCTTGATCATGCCGGCCTCTTCATAGGCCTTGCCCACCATGTAGCCGGTGGTGTTGTTCATGTAGAGGATCGGCGTGCGCGACTGGCAGCAGGCCTGAATGAAATGCGTCGCCTTGTTGGCGCCGGGTACATCGAGCGGGCCGTTGTTGGTGATGATGCCAATCGCTTGGCCCTGGATGCGGGCATGGCCGCAAATCGTCGCCGGGCCGTAGTTGGCGCCGAACTCGGTGAAGTCGGAATCGTCGATGAAGCGCGCGATCGCCTGGCGCATGTCGACGGGGCGCTTGTGGTCCATCGGCATGATGCCGAGCAACTCCTCGGCGTCGTAGCGCGGCGGCTTGAACGCTGCCGGTTCTGAGCTCGGCCTGTCCCATGGCAGCTTGGCCATGATGTCGCGTGCGATACGGAGCGCATCGCGATCATCCTCGGCAAGATAGTCGCCGAGGCCGGAGATTTGGGTATGCATCTCCGCGCCGCCGAGTTCCTCCTCGGTCGCGATCTCGCCGGTGGCGGCCTTGAGCAAAGGCGGCCCGGCGAGGAAGGCGCGGGTGCGACCGCGCACCATCACGATGTAATCGGAGAGGCCGGTCTGGTAGGCACCGCCCGCGGTCGAGGAGCCGTGGGTGACGGTGACGACTGGAAGCCCGGCCGCCGACAGCCGCGCCAGGTTGCGGAAGATGTTGCCGCCGCGAACGAAATCCTCGACGCGGTAGCGCAACAGATTGGCGCCGGCGCTCTCGACGAGCTGCACATAGGGTAGCTTGTTCTCCAGCGCGAGCTCCTGCACCCGCAGCGTCTTGTCGAGGCCGTAGGGTTGCAGCGCGCCGGCGTCGATGCCGGCATCATTCGCGCTGACCATGCAGCGGATGCCGGAGACGAATCCGATGCCGGCGACCAGGCCGCCGCCGGGCACGCTCTTGTCGGCATCCGGCACATCGAACATGTAGCCGGCGAGCGTCGACAGTTCGAGGAAGGGTGAGCCGGGATCGAGCACCAGCGCGACGCGCTCGCGTGGCAAGAGTTGCCCGCGCTTGTGGAAGCGGTCCTTTGCCGCGGCGGAGGCCGCACGCGTCCGCTCTTCCAGCCCCCGCATCCGGGCGATCAGCGCCAGCATGCCGTCGCGATTGCCCTGAAAGCCGGCGCTGCCGGTGGCGATGGTGTTCTCGATGATGGCCACTAGACGCGCTCCACAAAATGCCCACTATATTGCTGCCGCAGCTCGACCTTGCGCAGCTTGCCAGTCGCGGTCATCGGCATCTCCTCGAGGATACGCACCAGCTTCGGCACCTGGAAGCCGCCGAGATGCTTTCGGCAATGCGCTTCGATACTGGCCTCGTCGGCGACCGCGCCGGGCTTCAGCTTGACGAAGGCGGAGACCGCCTCGCCCCATTGCGGATGCGGCAGACCGACCACGGCGGCATTCTGCACCGCGGGGTGCGCCAACAGCGTCTCCTCGATCTTGACGGACGCGACATTCTCGCCGCCCGACTTGATCATGTCCTTCTTGCGATCGAGGAACAGCACCTCGCCATTGGCGTCGATCAAAGCGAGATCGCCGGTATGGTGCCAGCCGAACTTGCGCGCCTCCTCGGTCGATTTGAGGTCTTTGTAATAGCCCATCATCACGTTGGGTCCGCGGTGCACCAGCTCGCCGATCTCTCCGCGCGGCAGCAGATTGCCGTTGTCGTCCATGATCGCGGTCTCGTTGACGATCAGCGACTCCCCCCAGTAATTGCCGAAGCGATCGAGCTGCACTTCCGGGCGCGACATCGTGGTCGCCGGATACATCTCGGTCTGCCCGCTGGTCAGCACGAAGTTCGGGCACATGTCCGCCATCGCGCGCTCGAGCAGCGGCTTGCCCATCGGCGCCATGGTGTAGATGCAGCAGCGCAGGCCAGACAGGTCATACTCGCGCCGGCGCGGATGATCGAGGATCGCCTGGTACATCAGCGACAGGCCGACGAACACCGTGAGCTTGTCGCGGACGATCGCCTCCATGCAGACCACCGGATCGAAGCCGCGCATCAGCGCCATGCGGCCGCCGACCGAGAGATAGCTGAGCAGCAGCACGTGGCCGGCGCAGTGAAACAGCGGAAACTGCCCGGTGATCCCGTCATCGCGCGCGAGCTGCATCTCGATGCAGTTGCTCATCACGGCCATGACCACGGCGAGATGGCAATGCATCGCGCCCTTCGGCCGCGACGTCGTGCCCGACGTGTAGATGATCATCGCGAGGTCGCGGTCGTTGATCTCGATGTCCGGCTCGATGTCGGATTGCCCGGCCAGAAGTCCGTTGAACTCCTGCAATCCGGCCTTCCCCGCATTGCCGGTCAGGTCGACCGCGATCATCTCCATGCCGCGGGCCTCCAGCGCCGCGCGCCGGTCGGCCTGGGCGTGGAGGTTGTCGTCGATGATGGCAAAGCGGACCTCGGCATGGTCAAGGATGTAGTCCATGTCCGACGGCCCGAGCATGGTGTTGATCGGCACCCAGACCAGACCGGCGCGGTGGATGCCGAACAGCGCTTTGACGAATTCGACCGAGTTGTTGCAGATCGTCGAGATCTTCTCGCCCGGCTTCAGCCCGCGCTGCACCAAGTGATTGGCGAAGCGATTGGCGTCGCGTTCGAGCTCGGTGAAGGTGACCTGCCGGCCGCCATCGGTCAGCGCAACGCGGTCGGGAAACCGCCGCGCGGCGCGCTTCAGGAGGTCGCCGATCGCGACCCGCCCGATGCGGCCCGGCCCGGTGACGCCGCCGGTTGCTGTGAGATTGTCCATGTCTGGTTCTCCTCTCAACCCTCATTGCGAGGAGTGAAGCGACGAAGCATCCACCCTGTCTTCGAGTGGCAAGATGGATTGCTTCGCTGCGCTCGCAATGACGGCTGGCGTGGCCTAGTGCCTGACCCCAAAAATCTGCCGCGCCTCGGCCGGGCTCGCGATCTCGCGACCCGCGCGCCGCGCGCAGGCGGCGAGGCCTTCGACGAGCTGCCCGTTCGATGTCACCTTGGTGCCGTCGCCGAGATAGAACGTATCCTCAAGCCCGCTGCGCAGATGACCGCCGAGGTCGGCGGCGCGCTGGTGCAGCGGCCAGATCTCGGCACGGCCGATCGCGGTGACCTGCCAATGCGCTTCCGGCGCCTTCAGCTTGAGCAGGATCGGCAACAGCTCCGGATCGGCCGGCATGCCCGAGGCCACGCCCATGACAAAATTGTATTCGAGCGGGCCGGAATACATGCCGGTCTGCCGGTACATGCCGACGCAGCGCACGATGCCGACGTCGAAGCACTCGAATTCGGGGATCGTGTCGGCCGCCTTCATCACGTCGAGATAGTCCTGCACCTTCTCGACCGCGTTATCGAACATCATCGGCGGCCAGGCCCAGGTGTTGTCGGCCTTGACCTTGAGATAATTCAACGAGCCCGCATTGCAGGCGGCGATCTCGGGCTTCGTCTCGCGTACGCAATCGAGCGCGCCCTGGTAGTTCGGGCCTGACGTGCCGGTGGTGTGGTTGATGATCACGCCGGGGCAGGCCTCGCGGATCGCCTGCTGGATCTCCTTGCTGACGCCGACGTCCCACGACGGCAGGTGGCCTTTGTTCGGCTCCTGCTGGCGCAGATGGATGTGCATGATGCTGGCGCCGGCGTTGAACGCGGCCTTGGCCTCGCGCGCCATCTGTTCCGGCGTCACCGGAACGTTGTGCTGCTTCGGGTCGGTAAGCACGCCGTTCAGCGCGCAGGTGATGACGGCCTTGTCGCTCATGGGTCTCTTGTCCGCTTTGCAGTGCACATGCGCTGCTGGTTTTCCCATGATGAGAAATTTGCCTTCGCGCCATCTTGCGTTGACTGGCTAAGTCAATGCGCCCGCGCCGTAATTCGCCGCCAGCCGGTTAACACAAGACTCCGAGCCCACGTGGCGCATAGGCTCTGCTTCAAGCAGAAGCGGCGCAACAAGCCGGCATCACGGGGAGAACGTCATGGTCTCGATCAACCGGCGCAGATGGCTCACCGGCGCGGCAGGCGCGGGGCTAGCCGCAGTCGCGGGCCTCCGGGCTTCGCTGGCCGAAGACACACCCGGGGTCACCGCGACCGAGATCAGGATCGGCAGCACCACTTCGCTGAGCGGCCCGGTGTCCGCGCTCGGCGTGCAGGCACGCTGCCAGGAAGCCTATTTCAGGATGCTGAACGAGCAGGGCGGTATCGCCGGCCGGCAGATCAAGTACATCTATTACGACGACGCGTTCAATCCGGCGAAGACGGTCGAGCAGGTGCGCCGCCTGATCGAGAGCGACAATGTCGCCTTCCTGTTCAACATGCTCGGTACCGCGCCGAATTCGGCCGTCGTCAAATACATCAACGCCGCTAAGGTGCCGCATTTGTTCCTGTCGGTGAACGGCGACAAATGGGGCGACTACAAGTCCTATCCGTGGACCATGGGTTTTGCGCCGAGCGCGCGGACCGAGGCGCAGGTGTTCGTCAAATATGCGCTGAGCCAGCACAAGGACGCGAAATTCGCGGTGCTCTACCAGAACGACGATCTCGGCAAGGATTTCGTCGCCGGCACCAAGGACGTGCTGGGCGAGCGGTTCGCGACATCGGCCGTGGTCGCCTCGCACGAGGTCACCGATCCCACGATCGATTCCCAGATCGTCGCGCTGCGCGGCGCCAATCCGGACGTGCTGATCTCGGGCACAACGGCGAAGTTCTGCGCGCAGTCGATCCGCAAGATCTACGAGCTCGGCTGGAAGCCGATGCATTTCATCGCCAGCGGTGCTGCGTCGCTGTCTTCGACCATAGTCCCCGTCGGCCTCGACAAGGCGCAAGGCACGATCTCGTCGGCCTATATCAAGGACGTTGCCGATCCCGCCTGGGCCAATGACCAAGGCGTGAAGGATTTCCTCGCCTTCATGGAAAAATACTTCCCCGACGGCAATCCGAAGGAGGGCTACAACCTCTACGCCTACATGGTGGCGAACGTGCTCAAGATCGTGCTCGAGCAATGCAAGGGCAATTTCAGTCGCGACAACATCATGGCGCAGGCGAACAATCTCAGGGACGTCTATGTCCCGACGTTGCTACCCGGCATCAAGGTCAACACCAGCCCGACCAACCATCACCCGCTGCAACAGCTGCAATTGCAGCGGATCGAAGGGCCCGGCTGGCTGCGGTTCGGCGAGGTGATCCAGGGCGCGAATCTCTAACCGTCGTCCCGGCGAAAGCCGGGACCCATAACCACAGCCGGTCATTGTTTCAGTGGGTCTCTGCCATCCCGCTTCATTGATGAATCACGCGGTATGGGTCCCGGCTTTCGCCGGGACGACGACGTTACGTCAGCGCGCGCTCTTGCCCGGTGCGGTAGATCGCGAGATCGCGCGAGCCGGAGAAGATCGCGCGTGGCTTCAGGCCATAGAATCGGCGGATCGAGTGGCTGAAATGGGTCGAGTCGGGATAACCGATATCCTGCGCGAGATGCGCGAGGTTGATGTCCTGGTTGGCGAAGTGCAGCAGATGCCGCGCGCGCTTCCAGGCGCGGAAGGAGCGGAACGAGATCCCGGTCTCCTCCTTGAACAGATGCAGGAAGCGCGACGGCGACAGCCCCGCCTCGGCGGCGCAACCTGCCGCGGTCACCGGCTCGCCGGAGAACCGCCCGATGCGGCCGATCGCGCGCACGACGCGCGGATCGAGCACCCGTTGCGGCAGTGCGTCGCCGAAGCACATCGTGTCGAACTCGGCATTGGCGATCGCGTCGCGATGCTGCATCTCGGCGAGCGTCGCATAGGCGTTGCGGATCCGGTTCGCAAACAAATGCGAGTCCGGTCCCTGCAGGCGGCGGGCGACCGCTTCCAGCGTGCCGTCGGGCACGCTCTCCGGCTCGATCGCAACGCAGATCGCGGAACGATATTCGCTGGTGATGGTGTGGCGGAGGTTCGGCATCGTCACCGCGAGCTCGCCATGGGACTCGCGGCCCTCGCTGGTCGACAGATGCAAGCCGTCGCGGATCGCGACATAGACATGGAATGCGCCGGGGCAGCGTTCGCGCGGTCGGCCGAGCAGCCCGGCATAGAACACCCGCTCCGGCGTGATCAGCATCCGGTGGCCGGACTGCTGGCCGGACTTCTGGCACTTCGCGTCCACGATCGCGTCCATGGCGGTTCCTCCTCGCGCGGCTCTTTGGGCCGCTGCGGCGGAGCTACCATAGCGCAAATTCGCAAGCTGTCACCGAGGCGCTGGATCAATTCCGAGGCACATCGACGCCGGCGCGATCAAGGTCGCGGGCGCGGCGCAACATTCTGTTCCTTCCCGGCTTTTTGCTCCGACGCCACCGCACGCTTGTAACCTTCGCGCTGCTGCAGCCGCGCCCAATAGGCCGCGACATTCGGCCCGAAATCCTTGGCAAGGCCGATATTGCTGGCAAGCCGGAGCGCATAACCGTTGGCGATGTCGGCGGCGGTGAAGCGTTCCGCGCAGAGGAATTCCGACTTCGCGGCGGCGGCCTCCACTGCGCGCAGGCGGCCGAGGAACCATTTTGCATAGTCGCCGGAGACCTGCGGGTTGCGCCGCTCCTCCGGCTCGAGCTGGCTATAGCGGAGCACCAATGTCTGCGGAAAGGTCAGCGTTGCATCGGAAAAATACATCCAGTTCAGGAACGCGCCATAGGCCGGCTCGTCGGCGCCCACGATCAGCGGCGTCGGACCGTATTTGCTGCCGAGGTAGTGGCAGATGCCGGAGGACTCCGTCATCCTGGTCTCGCCGTCGACCATGAACGGGATGGTGCCGAGCGGATTGATGCCGAGATATTCCTTGGCGAACACGCGCGGCGGGAACGGTAGCATTTTCAGCTCATAGGGCAGCCCGAGCTCCTCCAGCATCCACAGCGGGCGGAACGAGCGCGCGGCGTCGCAGTGATAGAGCGTGATCATCAGGCGTTTCCCTTCTTCAGGCCAGGCAGCGTGCCCATCATCTTGCACAATACCATGAGCATCACCTCGTCGGCACCGCCGCCGATCGAGGTCAGACGGCTGTCGCGATAGGCCCTGCTGACCGGCGTCTCATTGGTAAAACCCATGCCGCCCCAATATTGCAGGCAGGCATCGGTCAGCTCGCGGCCGAGCCGACCGGCCTTCAGTTTCGCCATGGTCGCGAGCCGGGTCACGTCCTCGCCGGCGACCAGCGCCTCGGCGGCGCGATAGATCAGCGAGCGCAGCAGCTCGACCTCGGTCTGCATCTCCGCAAGCTTGAAGTGCACCACCTGATTATCGAGGATCGAGCCGCCGAACGCCTTGCGGTTGCGGGTATACTCGATGGTCTCGTTGATGATGAACTCGTGCGCCTTCAGGCAGGCCGCCGCGCCCCACAGCCGCTCTTCCTGGAACTGGATCATCTGATAGGTGAAGCCTTGGCCTTCCTCGCCGATCCGGTTGCGCTTCGGAACCCGGACATTGTCGAAGAATATCTGCGCCGTATCCGACGAGCGCATGCCGAGCTTGTCGAGCTTGCGCGCGACCTGCACGCCCTTGGTTTTCATCGGCACGCAGATCAGCGACTTGTTGCGATGGACCTGGCCGTCGCTGGTGTTGGCGAGCAGGCAGATCCAGTCGGCCTGGGTGCCGTTGGTGATCCACATCTTGCCGCCATTGATGACGTAGTCGTCGCCGTCGGAGCGGGCGTTGGTCTTGATCGAGGCGACGTCGGAGCCGGCGCCGGGCTCGGAGACGCCGATGCAGGCGACCTGGTCGCCCGCGATCGCAGGCGCCAGAAATTCGCGCCGCACCTCGTCGGAGCCGAATCGCGCCAGCGCCGGCGTCGCCATGTCGGTCTGCACCCCGATCGCCATCGGCACGCCGCCGCAGGTGATGGCCCCGAGCTCCTCGGCCATCATCAGCGCGTAGGAGTAATCCAGCCCCTGGCCGCCGAACTCGACCGGCTTGTTGAGCCCGAGGAAGCCGAGATCGCCGAGCTTCTTGAACAGCTCATGCGCCGGGAAGATGTCGGCCTTCTCCCATTCGTCGACATGGGGATTGATCTCGGCCGCGATGAATTTTTGGAGCGCGCGGCGTGGCTCGTCGTGGTCGGCGGTGAAGAGCATTGTTCGGTCTATCCCTTGTCATTCCGGGGCGATGCGAAGCATCGAGCCCGGAATCCATTTCAACTCGAATCTCCTGCCCGATGGATTCCGGGCTCTCACAACCCCATCTGCCGGCTCGCGAGATCCTTCATGATCTCCTCGGTGCCGCCGCCGATGGCGTTGACCTTGACCTCGCGGTAGATGCGCTCGACCTTGACGCCGCGCATGAAGCCGGCGCCGCCGAAGATCTGCACCGCCTCGGAAGCGCAATGCGCCATTGTTTGCGTCGCCTGGTTCTTCATCATGCAGATCTCGGCGACCGGACTTTCGCCCTGGCCGAGCCGCCACGCCAGCATCTCCAGCATCGCCTGCGACGCCGCGACCTTCTGCGCCATGTCGACGATCTTGTGTCGGATGACCTGGTGCTGGGCGATCGGCTTGCCGAACGTCTTGCGTTCCTTGGCATAGGCGATCGCCTCGTCGAGGCAGACCCGGGCATAGGCGGTGCAGCTCGCCGCCATGCCCATACGCTCGCTGTTGAAGTTCTGCATGATGATCTTGAAGCCCTGACCCTCCTCGCCGATCAAATTTTCGACCGGCACGCGGCATTCATCGAAATGAAGCGTCGCGGTATCCGACGCCCACCAGCCCATCTTCTTCAGCTTGGTACGGGAGAGGCCCGGCGTATTGCCCTCGATCAAGAGCAGGCTGACGCCGCCGGGGCCTTCGCCGCCGGTGCGCACCGCGACCGTCACGTAGTCGGCACGCATGCCCGAGGTGATGAAGGTCTTCTCGCCGGACACGACGTAATGGTCGCCATCGCGCCGCGCCTTGGTACGGAGGTTCGCGACGTCCGAGCCGCCGCTCGGCTCGGTGATCGCGAGCGCGGAGATCTTCTTGCCCGCAAGCACCTCCGGCAGCACCCGCGCCTTGACCTCGGGCCGCGCGGCGCGGGCGATCGGCGGCGAGCCGATGGTGTGGCTCATCAGGCTCGAGGAGACGCCCCCGGCGCCGGCCCGCGCCAGCTCCTGCGAGGCCACGATTTTCATGAACTGATCGGCGGCGACCCCGCCATATTCTTCCGGAAAACCGAGGCCGAGCAGCCCGATCTCGGACGCCCTGGCATAGAGTTCGCGCGGAAACTCACCCTCCTCGTCCCATTGATGGGCATAAGGCTCGATTTCCCTGGCCACAAAGCGCCGCATCACCTCGCGAAAGGCCTCATGCTCGCCGGTGTAGAACGGGTTTGCCATCCGCGTGCTCCATTGATTCTCGCGCCCGACGATGTCCGGATTTCTCACGGTTCACTTGCGTCGAGTGGCTGTCCGCCGGACCGGGTTTTCCATCTGGCCACCCGCCAGCCACTAAACGCAAGACAGTATCCTAATACGCCCCCTCCACTGCCAATTCATGGCATCAATCGAGCCAGGAACAGGCGGCGCAAGACCACCGTTCCGGAGGAGGGACATGTGCCGGTTCGTTATTACGACTGGATCGCGCATCATCGCCGGCGCACGCCGGACAAGATGGCGCTTGTCGATCTCGCAAGCGGTCGCCGCTTTAGTTATGCGGAGCTCGACGCCCGCGTGTCGCGGCTTGCCGCCTGGCTGCGTGACGGGCTGAAGGTTGCGCGCGGCGATCGGGTCGCGGTGCTGGCGCTGAACACCACGGACACGCTGGAAATCCAGTTCGCCTGCTTCCGGATCGGCGCGGTCTTCCTGCCGCTCAACACCCGCCTCACCGTTCCCGAGCTGCGCTACATCACCGGCGACGCCTCGCCGAAGGTGATGATCCATGACGACGACCTCGCCGAGACCGCGCTTGCGGTCGCCAAGCTCTGCGATGTCGCGTCGACCGTGCGGCTCGGCCCGGGCGGCGCCTATGAAGCCGGCATCGCGGCGGCCAAGCCGCTCGAACGGTTCGAGGAGGTCACACTCGATGACATCTCGACCATCATGTACACCTCGGGCACCACGGGCCAGCCCAAGGGCGCGATCATCACGCATGGGATGACGTTCTGGAATTGCGTCAATCTCGGCGGCCCCGCCTATATCTCGCCGGCCTCGGTGCTGCTGACGGTGCTGCCGCTGTTCCACACCGGCGGGCTGAATTGCTACACCAACCCGGTGCTGCATGCCGGCGGCACGGTGCTGATCATGCGCGCCTTCGATCCCGGCGAGGCGCTGAAGCTGATCGGCGATCCCGCGCGGGGCATCAACGTGTTCTTCGGCGTGCCCGCGATCTACCAGTTCATGGCGCAGCATCCTTCCTTCGCCGCCGCCGACTTCAGCCGCCTGATGATCGGCGGCGTCGGCGGCGCGCCGATGCCGGTGCCGCTGCTCAAGACCTGGGAGGCGCGCGGCGTCGCGCTGCAGCAGGGCTATGGCATGACCGAGACCTCGCCGGCGGTGATGGTGCTCGACCGCGAGGATGCCGCACGCAAGGCCGGCTCGTCCGGCAAGCCGGTGCTGCACACGGAAGTGCGCATCGTGCGGCCCGACGGCAGCGATGCCGCGGTCGGCGAGCTCGGCGAGCTCTGGGTCAAGGGCCCGAACATCACGCCGGGCTACTGGAACCGGCCGGACGCCAACGCCTCGTCCTTCACCGACGGCTGGCTGCACACCGGCGACGCCACGCGGATCGACGAGGAAGGCTTCTACTACATCGTCGACCGCTGGAAGGACATGTACATTTCCGGCGGCGAGAACGTCTATCCGGCCGAGGTCGAGAGCGTGCTGCATCAACTGACGGCTGTCGCCGAAGCCGCCGTGATCGGCATTCCGAACGAGCAGTGGGGCGAGGTCGGGTTGGCCGTGATCGCGGTGAAGCCGGGCCACACGCTGACGCCGGACCAGATCCACGCCCATTGCCAGGCCAATCTGGCGCGGTTCAAATGCCCGCGCCTGATCGAGTTCATCGATGTCCTGCCGCGGAATGCGACGGGCAAAATTCATAAGCCGACGCTTCGGCAACAGTTCAGCCAGCCGAAGCCGACCGATACTGCGGCGTGATCTGACGTGCGCCTCGCGCGCTCCGGATCTCGTCGCGACAAGAATTGCCCCGTAACCGTCTGCCGGGACCGGCTGCGGGTTCGTTGCGTCAGTCCCCAACCAGAATAGATCGAGGAAATTGCCTTTATGAAAACCACAAAACTGTCGCTGCTGGCCGCCGCCGCGGCGCTCTGCCTGCTCTCAACCCAGGCCGCCTTTGCCCAAAAGAAGTATGACACCGGCGCCTCCGACACCGAGATCAAGATCGGCAATGTCGAGGCCTATAGCGGTCCCGCCTCCGCCTACGGCGTCATCGGCAAGACCGAAGAAGCCTATTTCAAGATGATCAACGATCAGGGCGGCATCAACGGCCGCAAGATCAACTGGATCTCCTATGACGACGGCTACTCGCCGCCGAAGACCGTGGAGCAGATCCGCAAGCTGATCGAGAGCGACGAGGTCTTCCTGGTGTTCAACGCGCTGGGCACGCCGACCCAGACCGCGGTGCAGAAGTATCACAACGCCAAGAAGGTGCCGCAGCTGTTCCTCGCCACCGGCGCCAGCAAGTGGAACGATCCGAAGGATTTCCCATGGACCATGGGCTTCCAGCCGAGCTATCGCGTCGAGGCGCGGATCTTCGGCAAGTACATCCTCAAGGCCAAGCCGGACGCCAAGGTCGCGATCTTCTATGCCAATGACGATTTCGGCAAGGACTACCTGATCGGCCTCAAGGAAGTACTCGACAAATCGAGCGTCAAGATCGTCGCCGAGGAAAGCTACGAGACCACAGAGCCGTCGATCGATTCCCACATCGTCAAGCTGAAGGACACCGGAGCCGACGTGTTCGTCAACATCTCGACGCCGAAATTCGCCGCGCAGGCGATCAAGAAGATCGCCGAGATCGGCTGGAAGCCGATGCACGTCATGACCGACGTCTCGATCTCGATCGGCGCGGTCATGAAGCCCGCCGGCCTCGAAGCGTCCGAAGGCGTGCTGTCGGCCGGCTACCTCAAGGACGCCTCCGATCCACAGTGGAAGAATGACGAGGGCATGAAGAAGTTCATGGCCTTCGCCGAGAAGTACCTGCCGGGCGCCAATTTGTCCGACGCCAACCTGGTCTATGGCTACGCCGCGGCGCAGACCATGGTGCAGGTGCTCAAGCAATGCGGCGACAACCTGACCCGCGAGAACGTGATGAAGCAGGCCGCCAGCCTGAAGGATTTTGCGCCCGACACGCTGATCCCCGGCATCCGGATCAACACCAGCGCGACCGATTTCGCGCCGGTCGAGCAACTCAAGATGATGCAGTTCAAGAACGGACAGTGGGAGCTGTTCGGCGACATCATCAGCGCCGAGACCGGCGGCTAGCGCCGGGCGGACGACAAGCCAACGTATCGCGAAGCCGCCCATTCGGGCGGCTTCGTTGTTTTTAGGTCTCTCACCGTCACCCTGAGGAGCCGCGGAGCGGCGTCTCGAAGGGTCGACGGCCCCGCTGGTGGCCGTGCATCCTTCGAGACGCGCTACGCGCTCCTCAGGATGACGGGACTCCTGCTTGTGATCCCGTCCAAAATTCCTACCTGACAACAGGGGCCGCGCCGAACCCGGACTGGCGAACCGATGCATTCCCACGTTCATTATCTGCCGCTGACGCCGGGATTCTTCTCGATCCTGGTGTTCGCCGCCGTGGTGCTGGTGGTGCTGATCCAACTGCGCATCCTGCGCTACGCTTATATGCGGCTCGGCATCGGCCCCGGCGTCGCGTTGCTGCTGCTGTTCGGTTCGCTGATCGGCAGCTATTTCAACATCCCGATCACCGTGCTGCCCGGACCGCCGGTGCGATCGGGGGAGATCGTCGACTTCTTCGGCATGCGCTATGTCGTGCCTTATCTGGCATCGCCGAGCACGATCCTCGCCGTCAATGTCGGCGGCGCGGTGATCCCGGCCGTGATGTCCGCCTATTTGATGCTGCGTTACCAGCTCTGGCTGAGGGCCGCGATCGCGACGATCGTCATTGCAGCCATTGTCCATGCCAGCGCCACGCCGGTGCGGGGCATGGGGATCGCCGTGCCCGTGTTCGTCCCGGTCGTGGCGACCGCGATCCTCGCGCTGTTGCTGTCCCGCGAATACGCCGCACCGCTCGCCTATATCGGCGGCTCGACGGGGACGCTGCTCGGCGCCGATCTGTTGAACCTCGACAAGATCGGCAGCCTCGGCGCGCCGATTGCGTCAATCGGCGGCGCCGGCACGTTTGACGGCATTTTCCTGACCGGCATTCTCGCCGTGTTGATCGCCGGCGTGGTTGCGCCCGCGCGTCCGAGACCGGCGTAAACCGTAGCGTATTCGAGCGAAGTGGACACCGGTTCGCGTGAAGAAAACGCGTCAAAGCTAGAGGCTATCCCGGCAGGAAGATCGCGAACGGCTCGTCGATCGTGCGGCGCAGATGCTCGCGATAGACGGCGTAGTTCGCATCGTCAGCCGATACCCGGCCAAGACTCGGCTTGGGCACGTTCTTGATCGGCAGGAACGCGATCGGCGCGGCAACCGGCGTCAGCAGCGAGCCGCGGCCGGCGAGCAGCGTCGTGATGATGCCGTACATCTCGCCGGAATTGCGCGGGCGCGAGACCGTGATCACGCGATGCTGGCCATGCCTGTTAGTCACGAGATAGACAAAGCCGGATTCATTGGGCACCGCCACCTCGCCATACTGGGTGTAGTCGGCGTCCTGCCGCTCGCCCTCGCGGAAGCCGAGCGATGACGACGCGTCGTCCCATGCGATCTCGGTGCGATAGGCATAGAACGCGCCCGGCTCGCCGAACGACGGCCGCACCGTGATGTAGGTCCCTTCGATCCGCGCCACCGAGCGGCGCGAATAGGATCCGAGGCTATCGGGCGCGATCCCGCCATTGGCGGGCGCCGCGACCGTGATCGCCTCCGGCAGCTTGCGCAGGGAGACGCCGAGCGCCTGCTCGAGCCGCACGGTGGTCGCCAGCGTGAACGGGCGGCGGCCGCCGAGCACCTTCTCCAAGGTCGAGAGGCTGAGCTTGGCCTGCTCGGCCAGCGTCTGCCGCGAGATGCGGCGGCGCGCGATTTCCTCGCGGATGGTCTCCGCGACCTGCCGGCTCTGCTCGGCGGAAAGCTGCTTGTCAGGCGTCGGCATTCTGATTCCTGCCCGGTTCCCCTTGATTCCGCGCAGTCTACCAGACCGGACAATCCATCACAAAACCGCACAAACCCGCCTTGACCGGCGGCGGGCCGCGCCGGACGGCGGCCAATCATTGCCGATCATTCTGCTCGCGCCAAAACCGCCACTCTCCATGATTGCGAGGCAGCGAAAGTCTCGCTCGGGAGTGACGACAATGACGATTTACGATGCATGTGAGAGCAGTCCGCAGATACGCATGTCGCGCAGGATGCGCATCGCGCTGTTCTTCCTGGTGGAAGGCGTAGCCGCGCTGGTGATCGGCTTTGCAGCGCTGTTCCTGAGTTTCGATCCGGTGTGGTCGGCCGAGTTGCCGCAACAGGCGGTGCTGCGGCCATCAGATGCGCGCTCCGGCTCGCTGCTGTTCAAGACCGACGACGGCTACAGGGATGCCTTGAGGCTCGGCGTTGATGTCGACCTCACCGTGTCGGGCCCGACCGTCCGCGCCCGCGTCACGCAGATCTTCCGCAACCCCACCAAGGACTGGGTGGAGGCGACCTACGTCTATCCGCTGCCGGCGGGCGGCGCGGTCGATACGCTGAAGATGGTGGTCGGCGACCGCATCGTGGTCGGCGACATCAAGGAGCGGCAGCAGGCCCGCGCCATCTACGAGCAGGCCAAGCAGAATGGCCAGAAGGCGGCGCTCACCGAACAGGAGCGGCCGAACATCTTCACCAACTCGGTCGCGAATATCGGCCCGGGCGAAACCGTGCTGGTGCAGATCGAGTATCAGGAGCCGGTGCAGCAGAACGGCAACGAGTTCTCGCTGCGGGTGCCGATGGTGGTCGGCCCGCGCTACAATCCACGCCCCGTGGTGCAGAGCGTCGACCTCCGTGCCGATGGCAATGGCTGGGGCGCCACGACAACCGATCCGGTGCCGGATCGCGACCGCATCGCGTCCGAGGTGCTCGATCCCGCCACCAACGCGCCGATCAATCCGACCAACATCACGGTGCATCTCAACGCCGGCTTCCCGCTCGGCGAGGTGACGAGCCATTTCCACCAGGTCAGGATCGAGAGCCCTGACAGCGCCACGCGCGTCGTCAAGCTCGCCGAAGGCCCGGTGCCGGCCGATCGCGATTTCGAGCTGACCTGGAAGCCGGTTGCCGAGAAGGCGCCGTCGGTCGGGCTGTTCCGCGAGCATCTCGGCAATTCCGACTATCTGCTGGCCTTCGTCACGCCGCCATCGGTCGAGCAGCCCCAGCAGAGGCCGCTGCCGCGCGAGGTGATCTTCGTGATCGACAATTCCGGCTCGATGGGCGGCACCTCGATCATCCAGGCCAAGGCGAGCCTCACTTACGCGCTCGGCCGTTTGCAGCCGATTGATCGCTTCAACGTGATCCGCTTCGACGACACCATGGACACGCTGTTCCCGGCGCCGGTCGCGGCCAACAGCGCCAATATCGGCAACGCGACGGCGTTCGTCAGTGCGATACAGGCCCGCGGCGGCACCGAGATGGTGCCGGCGATGCGCGCCGCGCTGGCCGACACCAACCACGACGACGCTGATCATGTCCGGCAAGTGGTGTTCCTGACCGACGGCGCCATCGGCAACGAGCAGCAATTGTTCGAGACCATCAGCGCGCTGCGCGGCCGCTCACGGGTGTTCATGGTCGGCATCGGCTCGGCGCCGAACACTTACCTCATGACGCGCGCCGCCGAGCTCGGCCGCGGCACCTTCACCCATATCGGCTCGGTCGAGCAGGTCGACGAACGCATGCGCGACCTGTTTGCCAAGCTCGAGAATCCCGCGGTGACCAATCTCTCCGCGAAATTCTCCGAGGCGACCGCCGACCTGACGCCGTCGGCACTGCGCGACGTCTATCGCGACGAGCCGCTGGTGCTGGCTGCGAAGCTCGACAAGCTCACCGGCTCGATCGAGATCAAGGGCCGCATCGGCGACCGTCCGTGGAGCGTGACGCTGCCGCTCGCGAATGCCGCCGAAGGCAAGGGCCTCTCCAAGCTGTGGGCGCGCCGCAAGATCGCGGATGCCGAGGTCGCGCGCACCACGCGGCAGGCGAACCCGGAGGATGCCGACAAGACCATCCTTGCGCTGGCGCTGGAGCACCAGCTCGTGACGCGGCTGACCAGCCTCGTTGCGGTCGACAAGACGCCGAGCCGTCCCGACGGCGCGCCGCTGAAGCTGTCCGAGCTGCCGCTCAACCTGCCCGCCGGTTGGGATTTCGCAAAAGTGTTCGGCGAGCGTCCGAGTCTTCCGGCTGCACCGGGCGAGCGTCGCGCTGAGGCAGGCAACGGCAAGGTGCAGCTCGCCGCGCTGAAGCGGTCACCGGTCGCAACGCAAGGTCCCGGTACCATCCAGCTGCCGAAGACCGCGACCGATGCCGAATTGAAGATGGTCGCCGGTGTGATCCTGCTCACGGTCAGCCTTCTGCTTCTGGTGTTCAACCGGCGTCAGACGTCGCCCCAATGACGTCGGATGAAAGGAGAAGGTGCCCCCCGACCTCCTCCTTTCCAAGAGCGCGCGCGGCCTTCCCACCCGTCCCCCAAGGGCCGCGCGCGCAGTTTTCCTCAACCGTCATTGCGAGCGAAGCGAAGCAATCCATGCCACCATTCGGGGAAAGATGGATTGCTTCGTCGCTTCGCTCCTCGCAATGACGAGGATTGCCGAAAATGCGCCGCCTCATCCTCCCCCTCGCCTTCGCCCTCGTCGGCCTGATCCTGTTTGGCCAGGGCGCCTATATCCATGCCAAGGCGCTGCTTGCGCAGGTGCTGCTGGAGCGCGCCTTCGCGCAGACCATCGCGACCGGCCAGCCGGTGAAGCCGTGGCGCTGGGCCGATACCTGGCCGGTCGCCCGGATCGAGGTGAAGCGCCTGCACGCGTCCGCGATCGTGCTCGCCGGGAGCAGCGGCCAGGCGCTGGCGTTCGGCCCCGGCCATGTCGAGCAGAGCGTCGATGCCGGCGAGCGCGGCGTCGCGGTCTATTCCGCGCATCGCGACACCCATTTCCGGTTTCTGAAAGATATCACAATCGGTGACGAGATCGACGTCACGAGGAGCGACGGCAAGCTGTTTCGCTACCGGGCCGATCGCAGCGCGGTCGTCCGTTTCGATCAATCCGGCATCGATCCGCTGACCGGCCGTTATGAACTGGTGCTGTCGACCTGCTGGCCGTTCGACGCGCTGACATCGGGGCCCGAGCGCTATCTGCTGCACGCGACCTTGATCGAATCCGATTCTGGCCGGCCCGAATCGGGTTCCTGACGCGCATCGATTTTGCGCCTGCCGGGATATTGCAAGCGATGCCCTGACTTGCGCCAGCGTGAGTTGCTACCCCCTTTCCCTCGCCATAAAAACAATGAAAAATCGCGTCCTGCGGTGATGCACCGTGGGCCAGAGGAAACAAGCAGAACAAGGATAAGGGCAGGCTCCATGGAAGCTTTCGCAAGCACCGCGTCTCATGTGTCCCACAAATGGGCGCCGCCCGCTGATGCCAGCGACATCGTCAAGAGCATTCATGCGATGCTGCACCCGCGCAACATCGTGCTGGTCGGCGCCACCGACAAGCCCGGCAACTACGCCGAACGGATCTGGAACAACCTGATCAAGTACAAATATGCCGGCGGCCTGTTTCCGATCAACGCCAAGCGCGAAACCATCTGGGGCGTCACCTGCTACAAGGATTTCGCCAGCCTTCCCGAGAAGCCCGACCACGTGCTGGTGCTGGTGCCGGCCCGCTTTGCCGTGCAGGTGATCCGCGACGCGGCCGCCGCCGGCGCCCGCTCGGCGACCATCGTCACCTCTGGCTTCAGCGAGCTGCAGGACGAGGAGAGCCAGCGGCTCGCGGTCGAGCTGAAGCAGGCGATCAAGGAGACCGGGCTTGCCGTCACCGGTCCGAACTGCCTCGGCAATCTCAGCGCCGGCGAGAACCTGTTCACCAATATCGACGACCGCATCGTCACCATGGAGCCGGGCGCGGTCGCGATCGCCGGCCAATCGGGCGCGATCGTGATGGCGATCCGCCAGGCGCTGGAGGATCGCGGCGTCGGCGTCGGCTACATGGTCACGACCGGCAACGAATCCGGGCTCGAGACGCCGGACCTGATGAGCTATTTCGCGGCCGATCCGAGCATCCGCGTCATCGTGGTCTATCTCGAAGGCGTCAGGAACACCAAGGTGTTCCGCGACGCCTGCAAGGCCGCGCGCGCCGCCGGCAAGCCGGTCATCGCGCTCAAGCTCGGCGCCTCCGAAGGCGGCCGCGCCGCGGCGATGGCGCATACCGGTGCGCTCGCCGGCTCGATCGAGACATTCGATGCGATCTCGACCCGCGAGGGCGTGATCCGGGTGCGCGGACTGGATGAATTGATCGAAACCACCGAGTGCTTCGTCCATGCCGATCCGCCGAAGGGCAACCGCCTCGCGGCAGTGTCGCTGTCGGGCGGCAAGCGCGGGCTTCTGATCGACGCGTTCTATTCCGCCGGCCTGAACTTCGCGCCGCTGAGCCCGAACGCGTCCGAGCAGCTGGCGAAGATGCTCGGCCCCGGCAGCATCGTCGGCAATCCGCTCGACGCCGGCTTTGCCGCCGTGGTCGATCCCTCCGTCTACATGAAGTCGATCAAGATCATGATCGACGATCCCGACACCGACATCGTCATCATCGACGCCGAGCTGCCGAAGGCGCCGCACGAGTTGCGCGAGCGTAATCTGCGCATCGTCAACGAGATGGCAGGGCAGGCCCACAAGCCCGTGATCTATATCAGCGCGATGTCGATCGGCTTCACCGACTTTACCAAGGGACTGCGCAAGTCACTGCCCAATATCGCAGTCATGCAGGGCCTCGACCGTGCGGTCGGCGCGATCAAGTCGCTGGTCGAATATGCCGGTCTGCGCAAGGAAGTGCCTGACATCGTGTCGAGCTCGAAGGCGTCGGCGCGCGCGGTGCTGGAGAAGACACTGAAGGCCGCCAACGGCGCCGCCGCGCTCGACGAGGTCGCCTCGAAGCAGCTGCTCAAGGCCTATGGCATCCCGATCTCGAAGGAAGACGTCGCGCAGACCGCGGCGGAAGCCGTGAAGATCGCCAAGGCGATCGGCTTTCCGGTGGTCGCCAAGGTGGTCAGCCCCGACATCCTGCACAAGTCGGATATCGGCGGCGTGGTGCTGAACCTCGCCAACGCGGCCGAGGTGAAGAAGGCGTTCAACGACATCACCGCGCGGGTGAAGAAGCTGAAGGGCAAGCCGAAGCTCGAGGGCATCCTGATCGCGCAGCAGGTCAAGGCCGACCTCGAGCTCGTGGTCGGCGCCTCGCTCGATGCCGAGATGGGCCCGGTGGTGCTGTTCGGCACCGGCGGCGTCGACATCGAATTGATGAAGGACGTCGCCCTGGCCGGCGCGCCTCTCGATGCAGCCGAGGCGAAGGAGCTGATCGCCAAGACCAAGGCCGGGGTGAAGATGAAAGGCTATCGCGGCAAGCCCGCGCTGCACGAGGCGTCTGCAGTGAAGGCGCTGGTCGGGCTCTCCAACCTGATGGCCGACGCCAATGGCCGCATCGCCTCGATCGACGTCAACCCGTTCCTGATCAACAGCAAGCTCGGCGTCGCAGTCGACGGCCTGATCGTGCTGAACAACGCCGCCGCAAACAAGGCGGCGGGGCATTAGGTTCAGACGCGCCCTCTTAGTTCCGTCATCCTGAGGTACGAGCGGAGCGAGCCTCGAAGGATGACGGAACTATAAAGCTTCGCCGGCAGCTCGATCCACGGCGCGCAGCCAATCCATCACCGTCACCCTGAGGTGGCCGCTTCTTCAGCGGCCCTCGAAGGGCGACGGCCCGGCTGGTGGCCGTTCATCCTTCGAGGCGCGCAAGAGCGCGCACCTCAGGATGACGGATTGCGAGTGTAACGCCGGTTCGAACGCGCTGTAATCTAAAAACTCGCGCCCCACTGCAACGCGGTCTGCATCACCCAGTCGCGATAGAGCGTGAGCGGCGTCACGCCGGTGATGCCGCCGCAGCCGGCAGTGCCGTTCGGGCCGGTGGACCAGCTCACCACGCCGACGATGACCGGCCCACTTTGCTTGTCCTCGAACACGGGCGCGCCGGAATCGCCGGTGCAGGCCCCGAGTCCGTCGCGCACGCCCTGCCCAACCGGGTCGACGAGACGGATCTGCAGCGTGCCGGGCTTGCCACTCGCGATCAGGCCGGCGACGCGAATGCTGCCGCCGCTCTTGCCGTCGCCGCGCACGGTGACACCGACGCCCGCGACGGTGAAGCGGCCGCCGACCTGGATCGGGATGTTGGGCATGCCGAGTGTGGCCGGCGCCTTGCCTGCGGAAGGCACCGCTAGTTGCAGCAACGCGACATCGGCGGTGGCGACATGGTTGATCATCGCCTGCATCCGGAAGCCGGGATGGATCGCGACCGTCTTGACGTCCTGCAGCTTCGGCTGCCGATCCGCGCCGTACTCGACGATCTTGTAGTCGGCGCCGGGCTGCACGCAATGCGCCGCGGTCAGCACCACCTTCGGCGCAATCAGCGCGCCGGTGCAGAAATTGCCGCGCGAGCCGACGATGGTGACGACCGAGCGCGCGACGCCGTCGGTCGACGGCGCGCCGCCACCGACGATGGCGAAGGCCGGCGTCGCCATCAGCATCGTGAGAAAGGCCGTCGCTCGAATCAAATTCGTCATGGAACCCCGTCGATCTGCATCGGAATTGAGCGCATCCGAGGCGCGGCATTGGGTCGCTCACACTCGGCCCCGGTGAACACGCAATCTTGTACAGAGCATCCGCGCCTGCATGCGTCAATTATCTAAATATCTAGCCGCCGATGACTACGGCGTTGAAGTCACCGCCGGATTTCCCGCAGCGCCTTGGTGCGCACGCGCTTCGCATCGTCGCTTTGCCGCGCTATCCGAGACGTCGCACCGTGCACGGTGCTCTCGGCACGACGCCCGAATGTGAACTGCATCTCTTGATCCTGCGCATCTCGGGGCCGTACTTTCGGCTCGATAACAATACAACCTCTGGCAGCATACCGCATACTTACCTTCATGACTTTCTGGATGCCGGTGCCGTCGACCACCAGACGGCTTTTCATCCGCCATTTCGTTGAGTTCGAGGATAATGATGAGGATCGCGGTCGTCACGCCGATCAGGCTGTTCAGCGAGGGGCTTACCTCGAGTTTCCAGAACCACGCCGAGTTTGCCGTCGAGGCAGCTGTCTCCGACCTTGCCGGCCTGCGCGCGGCGCTCGAGACGGGCGGTGTGAACGTCATCCTGATCGACGTCACACAGGGCATCGATCTCGACGAGGTGCGGGTGATCGCGAGCGAGCATGCCGACATCGCCCTGGTCGCGCTCGGTCTCAACGAGGACCGGCGTGACGTGGTTCAGTGCGGCCGGGCCGGGTTCAGCGGCTACATTTCCCGGAATGCCAGCTTCGACGAACTCTGCCGCGCGCTGTCGGACGTCGCATCGGGACGGCTTGCCTGCAGCGCCGAGATTTCCGGCGGCCTGCTGCGCGCGCTGTTTTGCATGGAGCGCCAGAGCGATACGATCGACGCGGACCAGGGACTGACGCGCCGCGAAAGCGAGGTTCTCAAGCTCATCGGACAAGGCATGTCGAACAAGGAGATCGCGCGCGATCTCAACCTCAGCCTGGCGACCGTCAAGCACCACGTCCATCACGTGCTGCAGAAGCTCGGCCTGCCGCGCCGCGCGCAGGCGATGCGTCGGGTGCGCGAGGCGCCGTGGATCGCATCAACTGCGCCGGCTCTCGATCGTCGCCGCGAGCTCGACTGACACCAGCCACCTGAATTCCGCATTCGGCTTATCGCAGCACGTGCACGCATTGGTGCTGAGATGCGGCGGCGGCTTTGCACGCTTGCGCGCGCATCACGCCGTGGGACCGATCCCGACTAAATCCTTTGATCGATCTTTCGACGCGCACGGTCGATCTCCTGGATCGGTCGATCAGCATCATCGGCCCGATCCTTTTTGAGCCACCGCGGCGAATAGGCCTTTCGCAGCACACCTGCCACAACAGCACCAACGCAGCGACACACCGCTCCTATCGCTCGCTGCGTGAAAGCAGATTGCCGTGGAAGGCGGATCGGCTGCACGAAATTCGCAGCAGACCGGCCAGGATTGATTTCATGAATTCAGTTGCCGACATCGCTGGTCTGACTGCCTTGTGGCAGAGAACGTCGGGTGGCGACCCCACGGTGAAGATCGCCATCATCGACGGTCCCGTCGATCTCAATCATCCCTCGCTTGGGCAGGCGCGCGTCGCCATGGGCGGCGAATTCGTCGCGCCGTCTTCGCCGACGATCCAGTCCGAGCACGGCACGCATGTCACGAGCGTGCTGATGGGCACACCTGGCAGCCCGGTGCTCGGCGTCGCGCCGAATTGCAGCGCGACGGTGTTCTCGATCTATCGCGAGGACGCCGCTGGACAGATCGAGCCCTCCTCGCAAAGCACGCTGGCGCTCGCGATCAACCAGGCGCTCGCCGCCGGTGCCGACGTCATCAACATCAGCAGCGGCCAGCAGTCCGCGACAGGACAGGCCGATCGCATTCTGGTCGACGCGGTGCGCGCCTGCGAACGCGCCGGCAAGCTGATCGTCGCGGCCGCCGGCAATGACGGCTGCCGCTGCGTCCAGGTGCCGGGCAGCCTCTCGTCGGTGCTGGCGGTCGGCGCGTGCGATCTGGCCGGCAATCCGCTGCCCTTCAGCAATTTCGGCGACGCCTATCTCGAGAACGGCATCCTCGCGCCGGGCGAGAACATCGCCGGCGCCTCGCCGGTCCGCAACGTCAGTTTGCGTTCCGGAACGAGCTTCGCTGCGCCGATCGTCACCGGTGTCGTCGCGCTTTTGCTCTCATGCCTGCGCCAGAACGGACGCAAGGCCGATCCGCAAGCCGTCCGTGCCGCGCTGCTCGAAAGCGCGGCGCCCTGCCGGAGCGACGGCAGCGCCTCGCGCTGCCTCGCCGGACGGCTCGATATTCCCGCGGCTGTCGCCGCCCTGCTTGGCGAGCAGGCGGACGCCGTCATGCCGTCGGGTGCCACGGCCGCGTCTCCCCGCTTCTGGGGAGTGTCCGCGCGCCCTTTCCTCCAACCGTCATCCGCCGCTCAGCCAACTGCAACCAGAGAGGATTCCATGGGAGATCTATCAGCAATGTCTGCACCATCGGCTCCGCGCATATTCGGGCCGGACGGCTCGGTCCTGCGAAGCAGCGCCGGGATCATGCCAAGCGAGGCGCAGCCCGCCGCACCGGCAGCACCTGCGGCAATGGCCGTTCCCGCTGATCACGGCGTCGTCGCCGCGCCGATCGCAGCGCCCGCGCCGTATCCGTACCACGCTCCCCATCCGGGCGGCGACATGGTCTGGATGCCGGCACCGGCTCCGCAGATGGTCATGCCGCAGATGGCGATGCCAACCGCCGGCATGATGCCGCAAACCTGGCTGCAGCCGCAGCAGATGCCGGCGCTGATGCCGAGCAACGCGCTTCCCGTCGCAATGCCGCAGGCGCTGCCGATGTACGAAGCGCCCGCGGTACGAACCAGCGAGAAGAGCTGCGGTTGTCGCGGGGGCATGCGTCCGCGGGGCACGGCGACCGAGCCCACCGGTCAACTCGCCTTCCCGATCGGCCGGCTGTTCTACGATTTCGGCAAGGAAGCCCGCCTCGACTACTTCGTGCAGGCGATCGCCAACTGGCGCGACAGCCTGATCGGCCGCGGCGACCCGGCGTTCGGAACGGATCGCGACCGCTCCGGCGACACCTCGGCACCGTACAACCCGGCGATCATGGCGCGCTATCTGTTGAACCAGGCCGAAGGCGAGACGTCGGCGCCGGCCGGCTCCGGCAACAACTTCCCGGACGCCGACGCCATCACCTGGACGATGACGATCGATTCGATCCCGATCTACGCGATCAAGCCGCTCGACGTGTTCGGTCTCGGGTTCTTCGCCGCGCTGATCCTGGCGCTGTGGCACCAGGAGGTCTCGCGCGACGATCCCGCGACGGCCCGTACCGTGGTGAAAGCGACAGCGGCCGTGGCCGACGCCGACGCACGACCGACGGCGAACCCGCCATTCCCGCCGCCGGGCGGCGTCGCGCGGGTCTCGATGGCCGGCTGGGTCGACAGCGCCAACACGACCAAGCTGCTGAACGGCACCGTCGTGCCGACGCTGGTGACCGATTGGCGCGGCTTCTACCAGTGGGATCTGTTCACACTGTTTGGACCACTCCCCTGGCCGGACGGCGCGGAAGGCTTCCTCGAGCGGATCTACAACGAGTTCCGCAACGTCGGTCTCTCGCCGCAGGATCGCGCGCTGAATTATTCCGCGATGAATGCCTACAACACGCGGAAGATCTTCATTGAGGCCGCCAAGAAGGGCCTGCGGCTCGACACCGTCGAGGTCGACCAGAGCGTCATTTGCCGGCCGGACTCGGATTGCCACGACGTGACGTACCGCTTCTTCAACCCGACGCAGGTCCTGACCCAGGCGCGCGAAGTCTATCAGTACACGATCGACGTCAGCGACGTGGTGCCGGTGGCGGTCGGGCCGCTGCGGTACTGGCAGGTCTATTGAGGCAATTGCTCCTCTGCGTCCGGAGGAGATCGGAACGTGGCGCGAATGAGCGTCACGTGGTCCAGGGGATCGACGCGATGAGCGATCCCTTGGGCGACGTCCAGCGACGGCGACCGCGGTCGGGTGACCACCTCCCGTAGTTGCCGTCAATTCAAACCGAAAGAAGGAGCTGAACATGTACGCAAGGAACGACTTTGAGACCTTCGGCAGCGTGCGTAGCCCGATCCAGTGTGAGGGCATCGAGCGCGGTCCGAAGCGGATTGCTGAAGTGGCGACCAACGGGTCGGTCAACCCGCAGGGTTGGGGCGACATCCTCGGCGGGATCGCAAAGGTGGCGATCCCCGCCCTCAGCGGCGTCCTCGGCATCTGATCGCCGAACTCGGGGCCCGGCGCTGTCGGGCCCCACCCATCCTCAAGGAGGCCACCATGATGCAGAAATCCACCGCCCGGAGCCCACAGCAACAGCAGCAGAACGGTCGCCGGATCGAGCCCTCCGGGAAGATCGTCGTGTCATCAGTCGTGACCCACGCCTCGCTGCTCGCCGCGATCAGCGACCGCAACCCGATCATCGCCAAACGCACCACATCCGACGAGGACAAGACCTGAAGTCCAAATCCTGAACTCATCGTCATACCCCAACCTATGGAGCCGATGCCATGGCAAGACCGCCCCGCCAATCCGGACCCGGCAATGCCGCCCCGCCGCCGGCGGAAGCAACAGCCTCAGCCTCAGCCGTCGCCGACGCACGGCGCCCGCTGGAAGCGGCTGTTGTCGCCCGTCCGAAGATCGCCACCACGCCCGCTCCGCCGACGACCTCGGCCTACATGGCACCGCCGCAGGGCCCCGGCGCCCCCCAGCAGATGCGCCATGACGGCTCGCCGAGCTCGGAGGAGAGACTCAACACCGCGATGAAGGTCCTGCTCGATCCGGCGGCACGTGCGATGCAGAGCAAGGTTTATTCCGGACAGGCGCGAAATTGGACCCGCCGATCGTGACCGGCTTTGCACGTTGAGGCGCGCTTCGATTCGTTACCAACGCAACGGCCCGCCCGATCCGGTGGCGCGGCCGTTGCCGTTCGCCGGAGAGAGACATGGACGAGAACGGCAATCATCCGACCATCAATCTGCGCGGCGCCGTCTTCACATGCGTGGGCCTCGGAACACTCCTGTTTCTCACGGCCGGCACCGTGCGCTGGACCGGCGCATGGCTGTTCCTGCTCGAGATCACGATCGGCGGACTGATCACCGAGGCCTGGCTCGCCAGGCACGATCCGGGACTGCTGGCGGAGCGGCGCACCGTGCGCGGCCAGGCCGAATGGGATCGCGTCATCACATCGATCATGCCGCTGTTGTGGCTGACATGGCTGCCGCTAATGGCGCTGGATGCGGTGCGCTACCAGGCATCGGTCGTCCCCTTCTGGCTGCAATGCGCCGGCGCGCTGATGATCGCCGCATCGTTCTACATCGTCTACCGGACCTATCGCGCAAACAGCTACGCCGCGCCGGTCGTGAAGATCCAGCGCGAGCGCGGGCATGCCGCGGTGACCACCGGGCCGTACGCCTATGTGCGGCACCCGATCTATGCCAGCGGCCTGTTGACCTATGCCGGCACGCCGCTGCTGCTCGGATCCTGGTACGGCCTTGTCATCGTGCCGGTCATGGCGGCGCTGCTCGGCCTGAGGTCGATGATGGAGGAGCGGATGCTCACCGCCGAGCTCGACGGCTATGCCGAATATCTCGGGCGCGTGCGTTACCGCCTGGTTCCGATGGTCTGGTGAGCCCGTTCCGTATGGCGGAGTTTGCCGCGAACTGGCGGCTTGCCTGATCGGCGGCAATTCCAATAAAGAAGGCGTAACGCGCGTTTCCCTGTCTTCGGCCAAACGGCCGGACGACCCGAGGCGAAGCCGCCGCTTTGCAACGGGCAGGACATTGATGATCGAGGCAGTGATCTGGGATTTCGGCGGCGTCTTGACCACCTCGCCGTTCGAGGCATTCGCGCGCTATGAGACCGAGCGTGGCCTGCCGATCGACATCATCCGCCGCACCAACGCCGCCAACCATCTCGAAAACGCCTGGGCCAAGTTCGAGCGCGCCGAGATCGGGATCGACGCGTTCGACGCGCTGTTCGCAATGGAATCCAAGGCGCTCGGCGCCGAGGTGCGCGGCAAGGACGTGCTGCCGCTGCTCTCCGGTGACCTGCGGCCCGAAATGGTCGAGGCGCTCAAGCGCATCAAGGCGCAGTTCAAGACCGGCTGCATCACCAACAATCTGCCGTCGAACGCAATCGGCAGCCACAGCGGACGCACGCTCTATGTCGCCGAGGTTATGGCGCTGTTCGACCATGTCATCGAGTCCGCGAAGATCGGCCTGCGCAAGCCCGATCCGCGCATCTACCGGATGATGGTGGAGACGCTGCAAGTGAACCCTGCGAACTGCGTCTATCTCGACGATCTCGGGGTCAATTTGAAGCCGGCGCGCGAGATGGGCATGACCACGATCAAGGTCGCGAACGCCGCGCAGGCGATCTCCGAGCTTGAAGCGGCGACCGGCCTCACGCTGAGGTGAAGCGGCTTACCCGCACATTCACTCCGCATTCAGGCGGCGGCCTCTAATTGTCAGCCTCCCCGTGGATCACGGCGCGATCGCAAGATCGCATCATGATCCTTTCCTGGTCTGAGCATGACGTTCCGGAAAACCGATGCTCGTTTCTCCGGATCATGCCCGCGGAGGCACATCCCATGAAACGTCTCGTCGTCGCCCTGGTCTCGGCCACCTCGCTGCTGGTCTCGGTCGCAGCGTTCGCGCAATCAACCTCAACCCCCGCAGCGACGCCGGCGGCAGCTCCCGCGCAGGAGAGCACGTCCACAGCGCCGGTGCCCGGTGCGAAGCGCGCGGCCTGTCAGAGCGCGGCGAAGGCGCTGAAGGGTCAGGAGCGGCACGACCAGATGCAGCTCTGCATGGCGCAAGCGCATCTCGACTGCCTGAAGCAGGCGATCGACCAGAAGATCGTCGGCCCGCAGCGCAAGGATTTCGTGAAGAGCTGCGCAAGCTAAAGGCGCCGGCAAGCGGTGGCCACGATAGGCGTTCTGTAGCCCGGATGGAGCGCAGCGAAATCCGGGACAGACTATCCGGGGAAAAACCTCCCCGGATTGCGCTTCGCTTCATCCGGGCTACGCACTTCCTTTGGTATTGCGCTCGGCGGAATACCCCGGAACCATGCGCCAACTCCAGCCTTTGGTCTCCTCGCCGTTGCGGGCCAAACGAGCCTTGTGCTTTGCCCGCAACGGGCGCAGAACAGGTCCGAGTTCAAGGCAAATTCGGAGCTGATCCTCGTGGCTGACACCAGGCCCACCGCCTCGATCGAGGCCGTGGAAAGCGGCCTCGCCGCACAAGGCTATATTGCGAGCCGGCAGATCGCGACCGCAGTCTATCTGTCGCAGCAGATCGAGAAGCCGATCCTGGTCGAAGGCCCCGCCGGCGTCGGCAAGACCGAGCTGGCAAAGGCGATCGCCGCCTGGCGCGGCATGAAGATGATCCGCTTGCAGTGCTACGAGGGCCTCGATGAGGCCAAGGCACTGTATGAGTGGAAATACGCCAAGCAGCTGCTCTACACCCAGATCCTGAAGGACAAGCTCGGCGAGGTGCTCGGCGGCGCGCAGTCGCTGGCGGCGGCGCTCGACCAGCTCCACACCTTCGGCGACGTGTTTTTCTCCAAGGAATTCGTCGAGCCGCGGCCGCTGCTGCAGGCGCTGGAGCAGCCCGCCGGCTGCGTGCTGCTGATCGACGAGATCGACAAGTCGGACGCCGAATTCGAATCGCTGCTCTTGGAAATCCTCTCCGACTTCCAGGTCACGATCCCCGAGCTCGGCACCGTCTCCGCGGTGGCGCCGCCGACCGTGATCCTGACCTCGAACAGCGAACGCGATCTCGGCGACGCCTTGAAGCGGCGCTGCCTGCATCTGCACATCGGCTTCCCCGAGCAGAAGCTGGAAGAGCGCATCGTCGAGAGCCGGGTGCCCGGCATCTCGCAGACGCTGCGCAAGCAGATGGTCGGCTTCATCCACGAGATCCGCTCGCTGGACCTGAAGAAGCTGCCCTCGGTCAGCGAAGCGATCGACTGGGCGCGCGTGCTGGTGCTGCTGCAGGCCAGCGAGCTCGACCACGAGATCGTCAAGGACACGCTCAACGTGCTCCTGAAATACGAGGCCGACATCGAGGCCGCGACGCCGCAGATCTCGTCCTTCATCGCCAAGGCGTCGCGCCAGGGCGTGTTTAGTTAAGCCAAGATGCGCGAGAACCTGCATCGCTTCTTTCGTGCGGCGCGGGGAGCCGGGGTCCGGGTCTCGCCGGCCGAAAGCATCGATGCGATGCGGGCGGTCGCGCAGGTCGGTTTCAACGACCGCGATATCCTGCGCGACACGTTCCTGCTGACGCTTGCCAAGACCCAGGACGAGAAGCGCGCACTCGGCGAATGCTTCGACCTGTTCTTCAGCCAGCCCGAGCCGCAGCAGGAAAGCGCCGAGCAGAGCAGGACGGACGACAACAAAGAATCCGGCGCCAACCCGTCGGCCGACGAGCATGGCGATAACGCGGGCGGCGCAGCCAACGAGAATGTCGGGCCGCTGGCGCAGATGCTGCTGTCGCAGGATCGCTCCGCGATCTCGACGGCGATCGCCAACGCCTCCGGCGCAGCCTCGCTGCCCGACATCCGCTATTTCACCCAGCGCGGCATCTTCCAGACCCGCATCCTCGATGCGATGGGCATCCAGCGCCTGCGCGACGACATCGACGAGCAGACCACGCGCAATCCGGCGCTCGCCGAGCGGCTGCAGGAGGCGCTCAACGGCCTGCGCGGCACCGTTCGCGACGCCGTCTCGCAGGCCCTGCTGCTCTATGGCCGCGAAGAGGCCGAGAACCTGCGCAACGAGATCCTGCGCAACGCGCCACTGGCTCGGATCGAGCCGCGCCAGGTCGAGCAGATGCGCGCGCTGATCCGCCAGATCGCGCGGCGGCTGCGCGAGCGCTATTCCAAGCCGCGCAAGCGCCAGCGCCGCGGCCATCTCGACGTCCGCCGCACGCTGCGCCGGAACGCGGCCTGGGGTGGCGTTCCCTTCCTGACAGCGTGGAAGCGCAAGCATCGCGACCGGCCGAAGATCGTCGCGCTGTGCGACGTCTCGGGTTCGGTCGCCCGCGTCTCGGACTTCTTCCTGCTCCTGATCCACAGCCTGCACGAGGTCGTCGACGACGTCCGCTCCTTCGCCTTCTCCGGCCATTTGATCGAGGTCAGCGACATCCTGGAATCGAACTCGCCGGAAGAGGCGATGAAGGAGATCATGTCCAAGGTCGGCTTCGGTTCGTCCGATTACGGCAATTCCTTCGCCGATTTCGAAGACAATTGGATGAGCGCGATCACGCCGCAGACCACGGTGATCGTGCTCGGCGATGCCCGCAGTAACAATCTCGATCCGCGCGCCGACATCCTGCGCCGCATCGGCGAGCGCTCGAAGCGGCTGGTCTGGCTCAACCCCGAGGGCCGTATGGTCTGGGGCTTCGGCGATTCCGAGATGCCGCGCTACGCGACCTTCTGCACCGTGGTGCGCCAGTGCGCGACCGCCCAGCAGCTCGAGCGCGCCGTGTCGGATATCGTCGCGACTTATCAGTAGATCGCTCAGCCGCCCGGTCTAGATGGCGAGCGCCTCGGTGCGGAACAGCCAGCCGACGAATGCAATCAGCGTGAGCGCGATCGAGGCAGAAACACTGACGAGCTTGATCGTCGTGATCGCCTTCAGCACCGAGACCGACCGCGCCGCCGCGTCCGGGTCGCCGCGCAGCAACAGCCATGCCAGCAGGCAATCCTCGATCAGGTCGCTGAGCAGATACACCGCCGGCACGACGAGCCCGAGCCAGGCCGCCGACGGATAGATCTGGTTGAGCCAGTGCGATGACGCCGCACCCATCGCGCCCGCCAGCGCCAGCATGACGACGAGATCGAGCGGGAACAGGATCGGAAATACATACTTCATCCTCAGATCGGACTGCACCAGCGCGCCGAGCTGGTCACCGCTGTAACTCAGCGTCTTCTCCGGAAAGCGGGTGCGGAATCGCTTAGCAAAAACGCGATCGGAATAGCTGCCGACCCACCAGAACAGTCCGAACGCACTCACCACCAGCCCCGCGAGAATGATCGTCACGAGAGCTTGACGGCTCATGCCGATCGATTCCTGTCCTTGGTGGGCGAGCCGCGGAAAGCCGCAGGCCGAATGATCGCGCGCACCGGCGAGGTCCCTGGAAGGGAAAATTATCAACGCAATATAACAATGATTGATGGACAGATTTCCACCTTTTCCAAAGCGTTGCAATTGAATTCCGGGGACGCTGTGCAGAGCGGGCTCTCATCCCGGAGCCGGTTGCAGCCATCCGCACGACGATTGCTGGTCACGCCCGCTACACAGAACCGTCTTCAATTGGAGATTGAATCATCCCCGCGTTCTGCCGTACATAGAAGCCGCGAATTTCACGGCGACCGCAGGGGCTACGGATGCCGAAGGATATTGTGATCTTGTGCGACGGCACCGGCAACGAGATCGGCGCCAATATTTCCAACGTCCTGAAGCTGTTTCGCGTCGCCGACAAGGATGACGGGCAGCGGATCTATTATCATCCGGGTCTCGGCACCATCGGTCTGCAGAACAGCTGGGGCCGTTTCAAGCAGGAGGCGTGGGGCCTGTTCGGCCTGGCCTTCGGCGCCGGTCTCGACAAGGACACGCTCGACGCCTACCAGTTTCTCTGCCGGCTCTGGGAGCCCGGCGACCGGGTCTGGATGTTCGGCTTCAGCCGCGGTGCCTACACCGTGCGCACGCTGGCGGCTTTCGTGCATGTGATGGGCCTGTTGCCGGTCGACCAGCTCGACCTCGCCGGCTACGCCTTCGGCGCCTACAAGAAGGCGAGCGCTGACGCCCAGAAGTCCGACGGGACGTTTGACCCTGCCCCGTTGAAGGAAGTCTGGCATTTCAGCCAAATCGCCGGCGGCCGCAACATCGACATCGAATTCGTCGGCGTCTGGGACACGGTGGCCTCGATCATCGTGCCGCGGCAGGACAACTTCCTGTTCGACATGCAGACGCTGCTGTTCACCCGCACCAATTCCAGCGTCAGGCGGTTCCGCCAGGCGATCTCGATCGACGAGCGCAGGCGCATGTTCCGCCTCAACCGCTGGATCGAGCCGCAGAAATTCCGTACCGATCCGTTCGACCCGTCGACCGCGATCGACCAGGACATCCGCCAGGTCTGGTTCGCCGGTGTGCATTCCGACGTCGGCGGCGGCTATCCGGAGGACCAGAGCGGGCCGTCGAAGTTTCCGCTGATCTGGATGCTCGAACAGGCCAGGGCCGCCGGGCTGCACATGGACCAAGCGCTGATCGATCATCTCGCCTGGGGGATGCCGCTACCGCCGCACACCCACGACTATGCGCCCCCGAGCGTGACGGACCCGCTGCACAATTCCCTGACCGCCGCCTGGGAAATCCTGGAGTGGATTCCGAAGCGCGACAAATGGAAGGAATGGCCGGAGCGGAAATCCTTCCTCGGCTTCTACCTGCCGCGCGGCGAGCCAAGGCCGATACCGGAAGGCGCGACCATCCACGCCTCGGTGCTGGAGCGGATGCAGAAGGATCCGGCCTACAAGCCGATCAACATGCCCAAGACCTACACGGTCGAGCCAATGCCTGTGCCGCGGGCGCCACCCGCGCCGACGGTCTGAGATTTAGGCGTCAATCGCATCCTTGATCCGCTTGCGGCTGAGCGGCAGATCGCGCAGCCGCTTGCCGGTCGCATGCGCGATGGCATTGGCGAGCGATGCCGCGGCCGGCCCCTGCCCGGTCTCGCCGCTGCCGAGGAACGGCTGCCCTGGACGGTTGATGATGTGGACCGCGATGCTGTCGGGCACGGCATTGAAGCGCAGGATCGGGTAGGTCTGCCAGTCGATGCTGGTGATCCGCGCTTGGTCGAACGTGACGCTCTCATAGAGCGTCCAACTCGTCGACTGCACGATCGCGCCCTCGATCTGGTTGGTGATGCCATCGGGATTGACGACCTGACCGGCGTCGACGGCCGCGACCGCGCGCACCAGACGAGCCCGCCCGGTCTCGGGATCGACCTCCACCTCTGTCGCAATGGCGCAATAGGCGGCGAGATTCTTGTAGCGCGCGAACGCAAAACCGTAGCCGCGATTCTGCGGCGCTCTCCGTCCGCTCACCCAACCGAATTCCTGGGCGGCTTTCTCGACCACCGCCCGGCCGCGCGGATCGTCGAGGTGGTTGAGGCGAAACGCGACCGGATCGGCCCCGGCAAGACCGGCCAGCTCATCCATGAAGCTCTCGATCGAGAACACGTTATGATAGGCGCCGAGCGCGCGCATCGCGGAAATCCGCAGCGGCATCGCGGGGATGAAGTGATGCATCACATGCGCATTCGGGAAATTGTAGATCGGGATCGCGTTGCGATCGCCGCCGCCTTCCGGAAGCGGCAGCGGCTTTGGTGCAGGCACCGCGAACGACCGCGCCATGTGCTGTGCCGCAAGCAGCGAGCCGGCGCCGCCCGGCCGCATCGAATGGGTGTTGCTCCACACCGCAAAATTCCAGTCGGCGATCTTGCCACTGCCATCCAGCGATGCACTCAGCTTGGTCACCATCGCCGGACCATACGGCTCCCAGCCGTGCTCCTGCTCGCGCATCCATTGCACTCGAACTGGGCGCCCGGGCAGCGCGCGGGCAATCAGCGCGGCGTCAGCCGCAGCATCGTCGGCGCCGTTATGGCCGTAGCAGCCGGAGCCTTCGACATGGATCAGGCGGACGCTCGACTGCGGCATGCCGAGCATCTCGGCGATCGCCTGCCGGTCGGGATAGACGCCCTGGGTATGCGTCCACACCGTCATCGCACCATCGACGAACTGCGCGACCGCGCAGGACGGTCCGATCGAGCCATGCGACTGGTAGGGCCGCGTATAGGTGGCTTCGAGCGATCGCGCGCCGCTCACCGCGGCATCATGACGCTGGAAGATCGCAAAATCCTGCGACGGCAGCGCCGTCAGCACGTTGGCCAGATCGTGCTGGTTCGGCAGTTTCGCGCTCTCCCGCCACTTCGCTGCGGCTGATAGCGCCTTCATCGCCTTGACCGCCCCAAACTCTTTCTCCGCCACCACGGCGAGGAAATTGCCGTCGCGCACGATTCCGACCACGCCCGGCATCTTCTCGATCGCAGCCGTGTCGCATTCGGCGAGCTGCGCGCCGTAGCTCGGCGGGCGCACCACGCGCGCATGCACCATGCCGGGCAGCCGCATGTCCTGCACATAGGCGACGCCGCCCGTGACCTTGGCCGGAATATCGACGCGCGGCACCGGCTGCCCCATCACCTTGAAGCGCGCCGGATCCTTCAGGCTCGAGGTCGGTTGGGCCTGGACATGCAGCATGTCCGAAGCGACGAGCTCGCCAAAGCTCAGGCGGCGGCCATCGGGAGCGATCACAGCCGCGTTCTCGGTGCGCAATTTATCGGGCGGAACGTCGAACCGCTTCGCGGCCTCCGCCACCAGCAACGCGCGCGCCTGCGCCGCGGCGTGCAGGATCGCGGTGCCGCTGTCCTGCATCGAATGGCTGCCTGACGTGTAGCCTTCATTCGCCGTGAGCTTGGTATCGGCCGTGATCACCTTCAGCGCATCGAAGGCAATATCGAGCTGTTCGGCGGCGATCTGCTGGAACGCGGTGCGGAATCCCTGGCCGAGCTCGGCCTTGCCGGTGAAGGCCGTGATCTGGCCGTCGGCATCGATCCGGATCCAGGAATCCAGATTGGGCGTTTTCGCCAGGCTGCCCGGCAGTTCCGGGCCCTTCTGCTGCTGTGCCGCCGCGTGACGCAGCGAGAAGCTGACGATCAGCGCGCCGCCACCGGCCAGCACGCTGCGGCGATCGAGCACCACGGGCGTGGTCATCGGACGCTCCTGTCGCTTGCGGCGTCGGCCGTGTCCATCAGCCGGGCGGCGCGGTGCACCGCGCGGAGAATGCGCATATGGGTGCCGCAGCGGCAGAGATGCGGCTCGAGCTCGGCGCGAATCTGCGCATCCGACGGCTTCGGATTGCGCATCAAGAGCGCCTGCGCCCGCATCATCATCCCGGCAATGCAATAGCCGCACTGCGCCGCCTGCTCCTCCATGAAGGCGCGCTGGATCGGCGCCGGCGCCGCTACCGTGCCAAGCCCTTCCAGCGTCGTCACCTGCTTGCCCTCGACGAGCAGCAGCGGCGTGACACAGGACAGCACCGCCTTGCCGTCGACGATCACGGTGCAGGAGCCGCATTGCCCGAGCCCACAGCCGAACTTGGCGGCATTGAGCGCGAGATCATTGCGCAGCACATAGAGCAGCGGCGTATCCGGATCGGCGTCGACCTGATGATCCCGGCCATTGACCTTCACTATCGTCATGGCTTGCCTCGTTGACTTGAGTCCGCAGGGGCATCGCCCGCCGCAAGCGACGCGGCCTGCACCGCGCGCGCATCACGCACCGCCTTGTCGACATCCTTCCACAGCTGCCGCTTGCCGAACTTGCTCCGTAGATAATTCGCAAGCGCGACCATCTGCGCATCATCGACGCTCGCCGCGAAGCCCGGCATGATCGGACTGCGCTCGCCCGGGACGGCACCGACACCCGACAGGACGATGTTGAGCAGGTTGCGCGGATCGGGGCCTGCGATCGCCGTGCTGAGCGCGAGGTTGACGCCGCCATAGGGCAGCGCCCGGCCGCCCTCATGGCAGGAAGCGCAGGCTGCGGCATAGATCGCGGCGCCTGTGGCGTTCGCCTGTGTCGCGTCCGCTGCGGCCGATGGCGCCACCGCATCAGTCGGTGACTTCCGATCCGGCGCCGGCGCGCCGGAGACATCGGCCATGTACACGGCGATGGCGCGCACGTCGCTGTCGGCCACGGTCGCGAGATTGCCGACCACCTCGGCCATCGGTCCGCGCGCAGTGCCGTGATCGGCTTGCCAGCCATGCCGCAAATAGGCGTAGAGCGCGTCGGCGGTCCAGCGCACCGGAGCACGCGAGGTGTCGTTCAGCGCGTAGGCATGCCAATTATCGACGTCGCCGCCAGCGAACTGCGCATTGACCCGCTCGGCGCCGAGCGCGTTGCGCGGCGTGTGGCAGGCGCCGCAATGCGCGAGCCCTTCCACGAGATAGGCGCCGCGGTTCCATTCCGCTCCCTTCGCCGCGTCGGAAGGCACGTCGCCGCTGCGAAGATACAAGAGCTTCCAGCCTGCAATCAGCGGCCGGTAGTTCAGCGGAAACGTCAGCTGATTCGCCCGCGGCGAGGCGTGAACCGGCTGCCGCGTCATCAGGAACGCATAGAGCGCCCGGTCATCCGCGTCAGATACATTGGTGAAATGATCGTAGGGAAAGGTCGGGTACAGATGCCGGCCGTCACGGCCGACGCCGGAGCGCATCGCGCGGACGAACGCCTCCTCCGGCCAGCTTCCGATCCCGGTCTCGGCGTCCGGCGTGATGTTGGACGAGAAGATGGTGCCGAACGGCGTCGGAACCGGAAGCCCGCCGGCGTAATTTCCGTCGCCGTGGACGGTATGGCAGGTGTTGCAATTGCCGATCGCCGCGAGATCGCGGCCGCGCTTGACGATATCGGGATCGAACGTATCGGGCCGCGGCGGCGCCATGGCCGCAATCTGTGGCCGCCAGGCGACCGCGAAGGCCGCCGCCGCCCCCGCGACCAGCGCGATCGCGGCAATGCCTGTGATGATCCGCAGCTGACCGGGCATGCCTGAATTGAGTTTGTTGTTGGGACGTGTATTAACACGTTTCGTTCCGGTATCGTTCGCCCAGAAGAGCTCGATCACCGCCTGTTGACCCCAGGACAGACCAAGGGATCATGACCGCCCAGCCCGCCCTCGACCACGCATCCGCTCCGCCTCGCGACGCGCGGTCCGTGCTCAGTTCCGTGTTCGGCCTGTCCGGCTTCCGCGGCGCGCAGGAGAAGATCATCCGCCACGTCACCGATGGCGGCAATTGCCTGGTGCTGATGCCGACCGGCGGCGGCAAGTCGCTGTGCTACCAGCTGCCTGCGCTGCTGCGCGACGGCTGCGGCATCGTGGTGTCGCCCCTGATCGCGCTGATGCGCGACCAGGTCGCGGCACTCACCGAAGCCGGCGTCAACGCCGCGGTGCTGAACTCGACGCTGTCCTATGAGGAGGCCTCCGAGGTCGAACGGCGGCTGCTCGCCGGCGATCTCGACCTGCTCTATGTCGCGCCGGAACGCCTGCTGACGCCGCGCTGCCTCAACCTGCTCGGCCAGGCGCAGATCGCGCTGTTTGCGATCGACGAGGCGCATTGCGTGTCGCAATGGGGCCATGACTTTCGCCCGGAGTATATCGGCCTGTCCGTACTCGCCGAGCGCTTTCCCAAGGTGCCGCGCATCGCGCTGACCGCGACCGCGGACGCGCTGACGCGAAAGGAGATCGCCGAGCGGCTGTCCCTCACCGACGCGCCGGAATTCGTCGCCAGCTTCGACCGTCCCAACATCCGCTACGAGATCGTCGACAAGCAGAATGCGACGACGCAGCTGAAGAACTTCATCAGGGAGCGGCATGCCGGCGACGCCGGCGTGGTCTATTGCCTCTCGCGCGCCAAGGTCGAGGATGTCGCGGCGGCGCTGAGCGAGGCCGGCATTCCGGCGTTGCCCTACCATGCCGGGCTCGATGCCGGCGTGCGCGCCCGGCATCAGGACCGTTTCCTCAATGAAGACGGAATCGTGATCGTCGCCACGATCGCGTTCGGCATGGGCATCGACAAGCCCGATGTGCGTTTCGTCGCGCATCTCGATCTGCCGAAGAGCATCGAGGCCTATTACCAGGAGACCGGACGCGCCGGCCGCGACGGCAAGCCGTCGGCGGCGTGGATGGCCTACGGCCTTTCCGACATCGTGCAGCAGCGCCGCATGATCGACGAATCCACCGGTTCCGACGCCTTCAAGCGCGTCTCAATCGGCAAGCTCGACGCGCTGGTGGCGCTGGCCGAGACCGTGCATTGCCGGCGGCAGCGCCTGCTCGGCTATTTCGGCGAGACCCGCACCGATGAAAGCTGCGGCAATTGCGACAACTGCCTGACGCCGCCGCGCGTCCGCGACGGCAAGGTGCTGGCACAGAAACTGCTGTCCTGCGTCTATCGCACCGGGCAGCGGTTTGGCGCCATGCACCTGATCGACGTGCTGGTCGGGCGGCTGACCGAGCGGGTCAAGCAGTTCAACCACGACCAATTATCGGTGTTCGGCATCGGCCGCGAGCTCAACGAGAAGCAATGGCGCGCGGTGCTGCGCCAGCTGGTGGCGATGGGTCACCTGCGCGCCGACAGCGACGCCTTCGGCGCACTCAAGCTCACCGACAGCGCGCGCGGCGTACTGAAGGGCGAGACCGCGGTGATGCTGCGCGAGCAGCCGGAGGGCGCGCGCAACCGCGCGGTGCGCAGCAAGTCGCGCCGCGGCGATCTCGCGCCCGCAGCCGACAGCCCGGGCGGCGTCGCAAACCCGGCGCTGCATGCGGCCCTGCGCGCCTGGCGCTCGGACGTCGCGCGCCAGCGCGGCGTGCCGGCCTATGTCGTGCTGCACGATTCCACCATCGACGGCATCGCCGCGATGCGGCCGGACACGCTCAGCGACCTGCGCAACATCGCCGGGATCGGCGACAAGAAGCTCGAGCATTACGGCGACGAGCTGATCCGGATCGTGAAGGCCAACGACGGCTAGTCTTACCGTGTCAGCGCACCCTTCGTGGTCATCGCGAAGGGCTCGCGACTAATCGCCGGGCAATTTGCGCTGAAGCGACGAATCAAAGCTACGCGCTCTCAAAATATCGAAAACAACCCCATGCAAAGTAGCAGGCGGCCGCTGGCACTCGGAAAAGCGCTTGACGCGTCGGGCAACTCAGCGGTATTTTTTTATTATTCCGAAATGCTGCAAATGCCTGCCGCCGTGCAGGAGCTGAGTCGTCGTCAGACGACCTCTCAACAGGGCAGGGGCCGTTCTCGGTTGGCCCAATAGGGACATTGCGGACAAACCTCCCCTTCGGGATAGTCAATCCCCTCTTCATGCGGGCATCCCATCATCGTCGGCGCTACGGCAACTGTGCGCACTTCCTCCGCGCGAAGGAAAGCCGCGGCCTCCTCCATGATTGTCGGATCATTGCGAACATCGCCGGTTTCGGAGAACCACCTGCGCAATGCGAAGGGAGGCGCTCCCTCGGCGGTGACCACCGCAACGGCAACCTTGCTGGCGCGAAGGTTGTCGGGTCCATAGAACGCCACCGTCCCGACCGGATAGCCGCGAAAGCCAGACCTGCTTTTCTTTTCCAGCCACTTCTGCGGCCGCCAACCGAGTTTCATGAGGCGTTCTCCAAGTAGCGGCCGGGCCGCGACGTACGATGTCCCATGGGGGGCGCGCCGCCTCAACTGGCCTGTTTCGACGCCAGCAGCTTGATAAAATTCCGCTTCGCCTTATGGCGGGTCATCAGATCGGCCAAGTAGGCGGAATGTTGGGTTGCTCCGTCAAGCCGCCGCATCCGCTTGATCATGGCATATGCGGCTTCGTAGTTGCCCTGTCCGCCCATCCGGACCTTGCGTTCCACCAATTGGGCATACGCCTTCAACGCCTCCGCCGGGAGATCCACTTCGCTTGCTTTGGCAAGTTCTTCCATCGCAATTTCACGGCATCCGTGCTTGCCGACAGCCGCCCAAGCATCCGCCAATAATCCCTCCGCCATGAGCACGCGGACAAGAACATCAGGAGCTCCGAACACGTCCCATTCGGCTTGCGAGCCAGATTTTTCGGCTCGAGCGCTCAACATGGCGACGGCATCATCGCGAACACCGATCTGGGCCTTACGATCGCCAGCGGCGGATATCAATCGCTGATACAGGTCGACGCTGGGTTCCTTGCCGAACAGCTTCCAGAGCAGCGCGCTGGCGTCTTCATTTCGTCCGTTTTGCTGAAGGAGATCACAGGCAAAGAGAACCAGGCCTTTGTCGGGCTCATCCTCGAATTTCCACAGCCCCTCTTCCGCCCATTTCAGCGCCTCCTGTTCCCGTCCGTTGTCGAGACAGGCCTGAGCGACCTCGAGATAACGATACGCGGACGATAGATCGTTGGCCCGAATGGCGATGATCCCATCGACATCATTATCTCGTTCGGCAAAGCGCTCCATCATGGCTCGAAGCGCATATTCTCCGTTCGGCTGGACCTCCGTTCGCCCCCGTTGCCTGGATTTCACCTTTTGCCACGCCTCGGTTGCGAGCCTGCGATATTCGCCGAGCCCGGCCGCGCCGAGGACCCCGGCATAGGTCTCACTCGCACCAAAGAAGAAATCCCAATCGGAGCTGACTTCGCGCTTGAACAGCTCCCGCGCCAGTTTTATTGGCTCGGGCTTTGACTGCTCGCAGGCAGCAAGGTGAATTTCGCAGGCGCGAGCGTAGCAAGCACCTCCGCCACCGTCGGAGTCATCGACCCTGGTCAGGGCCTCGTCCATTCGGGCGAAGAAATGTTCGAGCAGTTCTAGAACGAGCAACACTTTCCCGCCATCGCGCAGAACCGAGATACGATCAAGTACGCCGTCAATCCGGCGAGCCCAATCGCGCATGTCGCGATATTCGACGTATCCGCGGACCCGGGTCGCGTCGGTGATGGCCTTCTTGAATTGCGCGATGAGCGTCGCATCATCGGCCGTGTCGAGCGTGGCCGACAGCTCCAATTCCTCGAGCAGCTTGGGGTCGCGCCCGGCGAGATCGAGAACCATCTCGACAAGGCGATCGATGCCCTTCGTGCGCAAATGGTAACGAATCTTGCCAAGACGGTTCGAGGCCTGTCCCAGCGCTTCCGGATCCAGATCGTTGACGGTCAAGGCAACGGCGGTCAGATGCTTGCAGAAGGCCCAATCGACGAAGGCCTGACAGGTACAATGACCGGAAAAGCTCTTACCTCGCCCGGTCAGCTCACAGCGATAGATTTCGGTCCCAGCCACCCGCGCGATCACGCGGGTGTCGTCGATCGTCATGACCTCCACCCGGCCATCCGCCTTATAGGCACTGCCACGAGCGAAGCTTTTGTCGCCGGCGATCTCCTGCAACGCTGCAACATCGAATCGGCCGGCCCGAACCACAGCTTCAACGTCGGAGGTGGATCGCTTTCGGGCTTGCGCCATGTGCACGGCCTGTCGCTCTCGAGAGGGTCGATCGTCCGAATATATCTGACAGCACCGGCTCCAACGAGATGGAGGGCGTCCAAATCACAGAGATTGACGACGCGCCCCGGTTCCGCCATCCGTGACCAATGTCCCCGCAATCCGAGGCGGCATCCGCCGATCTGTTCCGCCATCCGCCGCTCCTGCTGTTCGTGGCGTCGCGCGGCTTCTCCGAATTCGCCTACCAGATCGCAACGGTTGCGATCGGCTGGCAGGTCTACGCGCTGACCGGCAGTGCGGTCTATCTCGGCCTGGTCGGGCTGGTGCAGTTCATCCCCAGCGCGTTGCTCGTGTTCATCGCCGGCCACGCCGCCGATCGCTACGACCGCCGCCGCGTCGTGCAGGCCTGCCAGATCATCCAGGGACTGGGAGCCGCCTATCTCGGCTGGCGCAGCTTTGCCGGCGACCTGACGGTGCCCGAGATCTTCTCGGTGCTGGTTGCGTTTGGCGTCGCCGGTGCATTCGGCGATCCGGCCGCCTCGGCGCTGCTGCCGGCGGTGGCGCCGGACGGCCATCTGCAGCGCGCCACTGCGTTGTCGACCGGCGCCTGGCAAGTCTCGGTCGTTGCCGGCCCCGCGATCGGCGGCTTCGCTTACGCGATCTCTCCGGTCGTCCCCTATGCCGTGATGACAGCATTCTGGCTGCTCGCGGCCATCCTCGCCGGCGCGATCCGGCTGGAGCGGCCGGCGGGCGAGCCGGATCCGCCATCGCTCGGTCAATTGTTCGCAGGCGTCAAATTCGTCCGCGACAATCCGGCGATCCTCGGCACCATCTCGCTCGATCTGTTCGCGGTGCTGCTCGGCGGCGCCAGCGCGCTGCTGCCGATCTATGCGCGCGATATCCTGCAGGCGGGACCATGGGCACTCGGCGTGATGCGCGCCGCACCCGCGGTCGGCGCGCTGGTCATGACGGCGATGCTGGCGCGGCATCCGATCTCGAAACATGTCGGCCTGCGCATGTTCCAGGGCGTGATCGCGTTCGGCGTCGCGATCTGCGTATTCGCGCTGTCGCGCGAGATCTGGCTCTCCACCTTGGTGCTCGCGGCGATGGGCGCGGCCGACACGATCAGCGTCGTGATCCGTGTCTCGCTGGTGCAACTCGCAACGCCGGATGAGATGCGCGGCCGCGTCGGCGCGGTGAATTATCTGTTCGTCAACGCTTCCAACCAGCTCGGCGAATTCGAAAGCGGCATCACGGCCGCGTTGTTCGGCACGGTGCCGGCGGCCCTGATCGGCGGCATCGGCACGGTCGCGGTGGCGCTGCTCTGGATGAGATTGTTCCCATCATTGCGTAAGGTGGAACGGCTGGAATGAATCGGCGCTTGAATACCGCTGCGATCAGCGCCGCGGCATAGGAGCCATACCCGGCCCGGCAACGCACATGCTTGCGGGCCGCGCCGCGCTCGCCTTAATCTTTCTCGTGCCCGCCCAACGAGGCGCGGCCGAAGACAAAGCACAGGGAAGAGACGGGACATGGCTCAGGAGAGCACCGCGCGCACAACTGCGCGCCCTGCCGAAACCGGGACGTTCGATGCCGTGGTGATCGGCGCGGGATTCGCCGGCATGTACATGCTGCACCGGCTGCGCGGGCTCGGTTTCACCGCCCGGGTCTATGAGGCGGGCGGCGGGGTCGGCGGCACCTGGTACTGGAATCGCTACCCCGGCGCGCGCTGCGACGTCGAGAGCCTGCAATATTCCTTCTCGTTCTCCGAGGAACTCGATCAGGACTGGAGCTGGTCGGAGAAATATTCTCCGCAGCCCGAAATTCTCGCCTACGCCAATCATGTCGCCGACCGCTTCGATTTGCGCAGCCAGATCGTGTTCGATACCCGCGTCACCGCGGCGACCTTCGACGAGAAGGCAGGGACATGGCTGGTCGAGACCGACCGCGGCGACAAGGTCACCGCGAAATTCTGCATCATGGCTGTCGGCTGCCTGTCGGCGCCGAACCGCCCGGCCTTTCCCGGCATGGCGGATTTCCGCGGGCCGATCTATCACACCGGCGAATGGCCGCATGAAGGTGTCGATTTCAGCGGGCTGCGCGTCGGCGTCATCGGCACCGGCTCGTCGGCGATCCAGTCGATCCCGATCATCGCACAGCAGGCCTCCGAGCTCACCGTGTTCCAGCGCACCGCGACCTGGTCGGTGCCGGCATGGAATGAACGGCTGTCGGCGGAGTATCTCAAGGAAGCCAAGGCGCACTATCCGGAGCTGCGCGCGAAAGCCCGCGCGCGCCCGACCGGCTTCTATTTTCAGTTCAACGCCCAGCCCGCACTGCAGGCAAGTGAGGATGAGCGCGAGCAGCTGTATGAGGAAGCCTGGCAGCGCGGCGGCCTGCCCTTCCTCGGCGCGTTCGGTGACTTGCTGTTCGAGAAGGCCGCCAACGACACCATCGCCAATTTCGCGCGCGAGAAGATCCGCGGCATCGTCAAGGATCCCGCCACCGCCGAGCTGTTGTGCCCGCAGAACGTGTTCGGCTGCAAGCGGCTCTGCGTCGATACCAACTACTTCGAGACCTACAACCTGCCGCATGTGAAGCTGGTCGACGTCTCGAAGACGCCGATCGAACGCTTCACGCGTGACGGCATCGTGGTCGACGGCGCCGAATACAAGTTCGACGCGATCGTTTCCGCCACCGGCTTTGCCGCCATGACCGGCTCGTTCGACAAGATCGCGATCACCGGCCGCGGCGGGCAGACGCTGGCCGAAAAATGGCGGGCCGGCCCGCGCGCCTATCTTGGGCTCGCCTCGGAGGGATTTCCGAACTTGTTCATGATCACCGGGCCCGGCAGCCCGTCGGTGCTCGCGAGCATGATCCAGGCGATCGAGCAGCATGTCGACTGGCTGGCGGATTGCATCAGTCACATGCGCGACATCGGCGCCGGCACGATCGAGGCGGTCCGCGACGACGAGGACGCCTGGGTCGCCCATGTCAACGACGTCTCCACGGTCTCGCTGCGCTCGACCTGCAGCTCCTGGTATGTCGGCGCCAACATCCCGGGCCGTCCCCGCGTGTTCATGCCCTATATCGGCGGCTTCCCGATCTACGTGCAGAAGTGCAATGAGGTGATGAACTCCGGCTATGACGGCTTCGTGCTGCAGGGCGGGCGCAACGGCAATGCAGCGCCGCTGGTGCGCTTCACCGAGCGCTGGCAGGTGCCGCTCGACATCGAGGTGATCTCGCCGGCCGCAGTTGCCGCCAAACGGGTTCCTGTGGTCTAAGGCGCGATGAGATTGGGTCGAATCTTCATCGCGCCTTAGCTCTTTGTTTGAGCATGATCTTTTCGGAAAACCGCTGCGCACTTTTCCGGATCATGCTTTGGCCGCAGCGGTATCCCGCACCGGATCGCCCATGATAGTGTCGCGCCGGCCCGCGCTTCGTATCGCGGGCCGCACGGGGGACGATGGCCGACACTGCGTTGCAGGGATTGATCGAGCGGATCGGCGCGGACCATGTCGTGCGCCGGCTTGGGATCGAGGCTGCGCATGAGAAGCAAGTGTTCGGCCAGGGCACGCTGCTGTTCAATGTCGAGAACTGGAAGCTGGCGCCGCGGATCGTCACGACGACGCTCAAGCTGGTCGGCCTCCATGGCCGTGCGCGGCGCAATGCCGACCGGGTCGAGGTGCGGCGCAATCTGGTGACGTCGGCGCGGCTGCCGGCCGCCTTCGACGGCTTCACCATCCTTCATCTCAGCGATCTGCACGCCGACATCAGCCAGGGCGCGATGCGGCATCTGGCTGACATCGTGGGCACTATCGCCTGCGACATCTGCGTCCTGACCGGCGACTATCGCGGCAAGACCTTTGGCCCGTTCGAGACCAGCCTCGCGCTGATGAAGGATCTCTGCGCGCGCATCAAGCTGCCGCTGTACGGCATCCTCGGCAATCACGACAGCATCCGCATGACGCCGGGATTGGAGGCGATGGGGATCAGGATGCTGTTCAACGAGCAGGAGCCGATCACGCGCGACGGCGCGACGATCCACCTCGCCGGGATCGACGATGCGCATTTCTATCGCACCGACGACATCGCAAAGGCCGCCGCGGCGATTCCGCGCGAGGCGTTCTCGATCCTGCTTGCGCACACGCCGGAATCCTATCGCGAAGCGGCGGCGGCCGGCTTCGACCTGATGCTGAGCGGCCATACCCATGGCGGCCAGCTCTGCCTGCCCGGCGGCATCGCGATCAAGCTGGAGGCGCGATTGCCGCGCCGGATGGGCAAGGGCGCCTGGCGCTTTGGCGAACTCGCGGGCTACACATCGACCGGCGCCGGCACCAGCCTCGCGCCGGTGCGGCTGAATTGCCCGGCCGAAATCACGCTGCACACGCTGCGGCGGCTAACGTAGACCGTAGGATGGGTAGAGCGCAGCGAAACCCATCAATCTCATGCGCGGAACGAGATGGGTTTCGCTTCGCTCTACCCATCCTACCAACCGAACCGCCTACCTGAGCTTCACGGCTTCTTCGCGCCGGCGCTTTGCTCGTTCACCTTGCAAACGATCAGGAGCGTGTAGCCGCGCGCGTCCTTGGCGATCTCCGGCGTCTCCCGCTTTAACGAATCACGCCACTCGGCTGTCTGGTACTGCACCGCGCTGTTGTCGAGGAAATCGCGCAGCGCACCGGTCTTGATCGCGAAATTGATGTTTTCCGGGATGGTTCCTGTTGCCCGCGCGACCGTGACAGCATCGAGCTTGGCCGCCACGACGCCGACCACACTGCCACCGAGATCGAACAGCGGACCACCGCTGTTGCCCGGCTGCACCGCGGCACTGATCTGCAGGAAACGGGTGTCGTTGAGAATGCCGCTCAGCGAAGAGACGATGCCCGTGGTGACAGTGAAATCGGACGTCAGCAGCCCGTGATAGGGGTAGCCGATCGCCACCACGCCATTGCCGACCGGAATCGGATTTTGCCTGATCTTGGCGACATCCTTGAACGGCGATGGCGCCTGCAGCAGCGCGAGATCGTTGGTCTCATCGCCGGATACCAGCCGCAATTTCACCGGCGCCTCGCCGCTCAGATTGCCGGTGATCTCGCTGCACCCGTTGATGACATGATGGTTGGTGACGACGTGCCCGCTGCTGCTGACCACGAAGCCGGTCCCCGTCCCCGCGACTTGGCCTGCTTCTGCGGCGGGCTCGGCGCAGCTGCCGACGGCGCCGCTGCAGCCGCCGGCTTGGCTGCGACCGCGAATTCCCCTGCACCGGCGACGCCGTTCTTCTTCACCGAGACCACGCAATTGAGCAACGCCGGCAGCAATTGCGCGGTCTGATTGAGGTTGAACTGAAACAATTGTCCCTGTGCGAACGCGGTCATCTGGTGCGCCTTGCGGAACTGATTGATCAGGTTGGAGGTTACCGGCATCTCGACATTCACGAGCTGGGTGCCGAATGGCATGCCGTAGACATTGAACGCGGGCTGGCCGTCGAAGGTCAGCGCAAGCGGAAAAGCCTCACCCAGCGTCAGGCGCCAGCTCTCATGGGCAAAGCCGAGCCGCCAGCTCCCATTCGCGGTAATCGCCACCACGAAGTAGATGCCGCTCTGATAGACCGTCCCCGCCGAGCAATGCGTGAACGCGCCGTCCTTGTCGTTGGTGAAGGCGCCGCCCTTCCAATTGCCGACCGTGATCGAGCCGTAGGGACCGCGGGCGCTTGATGACGTTGCGGACGCAAACAACCATGCGGCCGCAACGACCGCCCAGACCACAACCCTCATGACGCGCACTCCCCAGCCACAACCCATCATAGGAGGCGGAGAAATTCATCCGCAAGTGGTGCGCGGCTTGGCCTTTGGTCCTGCGGCCGCACAATACCGCCGCGGATGAGGCGATCGCCACACCCTGTGGTTACAGACCGTATGTTCCTATTTTGTTCCTAGATTGTCAACCCAGACATAGTCGCGCGCGCGAGGCGGGCGCGCTATTGCGGCTCCCGAGTCGAAGACTGCGCGGGCGGGTTTGGTTCGCGAAACCAGTAACGGGATGCGAGGGCGTGGACGCCGACGCCGATCAGGAAGATGCCGACATAGAGTTCGACCTCGCTATTCACCGCCAGCAGGCGAGCGCGCGGTAGATGACTATGGCTCTGGTACGCCCAGAACCAATGCCCCACCGCGACAATGCCGACGCCGAGCGCGGCAACGGCTCGGCCGGCCGCATTCATCATCGTCACGCGAAGGTCTCCCGACTCGCCCGGCCTGGACAAGATATCGGGAGAAGCTGACGCCGACCTTACTTGGGCACAGAGCGCGTAGCCCGGATGAAGCGCAGCGCAATCCGGGAAACATAGATACCGCAGAAGGCAAACCCGGATTTCGCTTCGCTGCATCCGGGCTACGAAGCGTGACCAGCCTCAGCCGTTGCGGAACGCGTAGGCGTAGCCGTTGAGCGCCGGCGCACCGCCGAGATGGGCGTAGAGCACCTTCGATCCGGCCGGGAAGAAGCCCTTCTGCACCAGGTCGATCATGCCCTGCATCGACTTCCCCTCGTAGACGGGGTCGGTGATCATGCCTTCGAGCCGCGCGCTGAGGCGGATCGCCTCCTTGGTCTCCTCCGACGGCACGCCATAGGCGGGATAGGCGTAGTCCTCGATCAGCACGACATCATCCTCGACGATGTCGCGGCCAAGCTCGACCAGCTTTGCGGTGTTCTGCGCGATCGACAGCACCTGCGCCTTGGTCTGATCAGGCGTGAACGAGCCGTCGATGCCGATCACGTTGCGCGCACGTCCATCGGCGGCGAAGCCGACCAGCATGCCGGCATGGGTCGAGCCGGTCACCGTGCAGACGACGATGTAGTCGAACTTGACGCCGAGCTGGCGCTCCTGCGCGCGCACCTCTTCGGCGAAGCCGACATAGCCGAGACCGCCATATTTGTGCACGGAGGCGCCGGCCGGAATGGCGTAAGGCTTGCCGCCAGCGGCCTTCACTTCCTCGATCGCCTGCTCCCAGCTCTTGCGGATGCCGATGTCGAAACCTTCGTCGACCAGGCGCACATCGGCGCCCATCACGCGCGACAGCAGGATGTTGCCGACGCGGTCATAGACGGCGTCCTCATGCGGCACCCAGCTTTCCTGCACCAGCCGACACTTCATGCCGATCTTGGCCGCAACGGCTGCAACCATGCGGGTGTGGTTGGACTGCACGCCGCCGATCGAGACCAGCGTGTCGGCGTTGGAGGCGATCGCGTCGGGGATGATATATTCGAGCTTGCGCAGCTTGTTGCCGCCATAGGCGAGCCCGGAGTTGCAATCCTCGCGCTTGGCGTAGAGCTCGACCTTGCCGCCGAGATGCTTTGACAGCCGATCGAGCTTCTCGATGGCGGTCGGCCCGAATGTGAGCGGATAGCGCGCGAACTTCTCCAGCATGCTGGCATCCTCTTTGGTGGTCTGGAACGGCGGCGACTCCTATCACCGCTGATGCGAAAGGTGCTCTCTAACTCGATCCGATTAGCTGTCGAAGATTGCCTGATTTGCATCAGATGATATGTTTTCTCTCAGAAGATTGACTAATAGTGAGAGATTCTTCCATGCCCTTCCGGCTCGACCGCATCGACCTCAAGATGTTGAGATTGCTGCAGAAGAACGGCCGGCTCAGCAATGCCGAGCTGGCCGATCAGGTCGGCGTCAGCCCCGCGACCTGCCATCGCCGCACCCAGGCGCTGTTCGACGAGGGTTACGTCAGCAGCGTCCGCGCCATGGTGGCGCCGCGCAAGCTCGGCAAGGGCACGCTCGTCATGGTCGGCGTCGTGCTCGACCGCTCGACGCCGGAAAGCTTTGCGAGCTTCGAGCAGGCGGTGGCGAAACTCAAATGCGTGCTCGACTGCCACCTCGTTGCCGGCGACTTCGACTACTTCCTCAAGATCCGCGCCGGCGACATGGAGGATTTCAATCGCATCCACGGCGACCAGCTGATCGCGCTGCCCGGCGTCCGGCAGACCCGCACCTTCTTCGTGATGAAGGAGGTGGTGGACAATGCGGCGCTGGAGTTCTGAGCCGATGCGAGCGAGCCAAGGTTTCCCGTCGCGCCTTAACCGCCCGCCGCGCCTTCCGCAGCGCCCTCGCGTCCGTCCCTCGCCTTGCCGCGCAGCGCGACCTTGTCGCCGTCATAGGTGAGCGTCCAGGTCCAGGCGTCGCCGAGCCCGACATATTGGAGGTCGACGACAAGGGTTCGCTCGTCCGTCCACGCGCCCTTGACGGCGCGCACGCCGAGAAAGGTCGGAGCACTTTTGCGATAGAGGCCGCCGAGACCGATCGGTCCGTCGAAGTGACGCCGTGCAGGATCGCCCGCGTTGGTCTCCACGACGTAGCGCGGGTTCTCGTCAGCCAGGAACAGCGTCAGCGTCTTGATGCCGAGGTCATTGTCGGGGAATTTGTAGGTCCGGCCCGAAATCGCAGATGCAGTCGCAGGCGTCGCGCCGACCTGCGTCGGCCTCTCGATGGAGACGTCCGCGATCGCCTTCGCCAATTGTTCGGTCGCGGCCGCATCGGCCGGCAGAGCCTGATCGGATTTGACGGCAGCGGAAATCTCGTCGGCGAGCTTGCCGAACGAACAGAAATTGTTCGCCGTCATGACGGCGACGATATCCCGCTCCGGCAACACCATGACGACCTGGCAGTGATAGCCGACCGTCATGTAGATGTGCTTGTCGGGAATCGCCCAGAACTGGTTGGCGTAGCGCCGCGAGGGATCGAACCGCGAATGCATGTCGATGCTGGCGTGGTTGACGGCATCGAGGAAATCGGCCGGCAGCAGCTGCTTGCCCGCCCACTCGCCGTTGCGCAGATAGAGATAGCCGATCTTCGCCATGTCGCGCGGCCGCATCATCAGGCCAAACCCGCCGATCGGCAGCCTTTGCGGATCGCGCCGCCAGAACGGCCTGTTAATGCCGAGCGGGCCGAACAGCCGCTCCTCGGCAAAGTCGGCGGTGTTCTTGCCGGTGAGCTTGCTGACGATCGCGGACAGCAGATGCGAGCCGCCGCTGTTGTAATAGAAGGTCTCGCCCGGCGCATGCGCCATCGGGCGGTCCAGAATGAACTGGACCCAGTCCGGGCTCTTTCCCATGTCGCGCAGCGACTGCTCCCGCCCGCCTTCAAACCCCTCGTCCCAGTCGAGGCCCGACGTCATGTTGAGCAGATGCTGGACCGTGATGGATTTCTTGCGCTCGTCGACATCAGCGATGTTGCGATCGGAAAAGAAATCCAGCATGGGATGGTCGAGACGATCCAAGAGACCATCCTTGTAGGCCATCGCGAGCAGCGTCGCGACCACCGCCTTGGTGGAGGAGTTGATCGCGTGCGGCATGTCGGCGGTAAAGGGCGCGTAATAGGCATCGAGCACGATGCGGCCATGGCGCGTCACCAGCAGGCTGTCGAAGCTGCGCGTGGTGCCGTTCGCCACCAGCTTGGCCAGCGCAGCCGAATCCATGCCCTGCTGCTCCGGCGTCGAGGTTTCCCACTGAGCTGTCGGCCAGACCGGCTCGGGGCTCTGCCCGTTGGCCGCGCCGGAATAGGCGGATGCGAGCAGGATGGCTGCGCCTAGCGCCGCAGCCCTGATCCGTGACGAAAGCCCAACGACGCGATCGACTGCCTGCATAGTCCGCCCCTGCCAGTGACCAACTCGCGCAAGGCATATACCACGAGCGGCAGCGGTCTCGCTTCACAACTTGCGGACATGGGGCCGACGGCGCGGCGAGAGCCGAGCCACCCGCAAGTCCATCTGTGATACGGCTCACGAATTCGTGGCAGAACGCCACAGCCGATGGGGATGCGCGCGTGTTTCCGGGAGGCGCATGATGCCGTAAGCTGCCCGCAGCCAACCTCGCGTCCAGCGGAGTGCCAGGCCGCCCCATTCAGACCATTGCAACGCTGCGAACGGCCCGACGTTGGTAACAAGCCAATAAAACCGGGAGTACGTCATGACGATGCGACCCGACCCCACGTTTCACGCCTCGCCAAAGCTTGCGATGGAGGCGCCGCCGGAGCAGTTCGCCTATACGCTGCTGCTCAGCCCCGACTTCAAGAAGCCCGACGCACTCGCGGTGATCGACGTCAAGCCGGGTTCGAAGACCTACGGCAAGATCGTCCACACCGTGACGATGCCGAACAAGGGCGACGAGTTCCATCACTTCGGCTGGAACGCTTGCTCCTCCGCATTGTCGCCGCTCACCGGACACGCCTTCATCGAGCGACGCTATCTCATCATCCCGGGCCTGCGGTCGTCGCGCATCTACATCATCGACACAAAACCCTCGCCGCTCGAGGCCAAGATCCACAAGATCATCGAGCCGGAGGAAGTGTTCAAGAAGACCGGCTACTCGCGGCCGCACACCATTCATTGCGGGCCCGATGGCATTTATGTCTCCACCCTCGGCGGCAGCGGCAAGGACGGTACGCAGGGCCCGCCCGGCATCTTCATCATGGATTGCGAGACCTTCGACGTGCTCGGCCGCTGGGAGATCGACCGCGGGCCGCAGACGCTGCACTATGATTTCTGGTGGAATCTGCCGCGCGACTACATGGTGACCAGCGAGTGGGCGCTGCCGCCGCAATTCGAGAACGGCATCGTCGCCGAGGACCTGCTGTCGAACAAATACGGTCACCGGCTGCATTTCTGGGATCTGCGGGCGCGGCGCAACGTGCAGACCATCGACCTCGGCGCCAATCACCAGATGGCGCTCGAGGTCAGGCCCGCGCATGATCCGATCCGTGAATATGGCTTTGTCGGCGTCGTCGTCGACACCACCAACCTCGAAGCCTCGATCTGGACCTGGTGGCGTGAGGGCGGAAAATTCCACGCCGAGAAGACCGCGACCATCCCGCCCGAGCCGGCGCCGAAGGAAAAGCTGCCGCCGCTGTTGCAGGGGTTCGGCGCCGTGCCGCCGCTGGTGACCGACATCGACCTGTCGATGGACGACCGCTTCCTCTACGTCTCCTGCTGGGGTACCGGCGAGATGCGCCAATACGACGTCCGCGATCCGAGGAAGCCGAAGCTTGCCGGGTCGGTCCATATCGGCGGCATCGCCCGCCGCACGCCGCATCCGAACGGCAAGGCGTTTGCCGGAGGCCCGCAGATGGTCGAGATCAGCCGCGACGGCAAGCGGGTGTACTGGACCAACTCGCTGTATTCGACCTGGGACGACCAGTTCTATCCCGACGGCATGCCGGGCGCCGAAGTCATGGCCAATGTCGGCGCGAACGGCGGGCTGGAGCTCGCCAAGGACTATTTCGTCGATTTCCCGGAGGGCTATCGCCCGCATCAGATCCGCCTCGAGGGCGGCGACTGTTCGACGGATTCGTTCTGCTATCCGTCGGTATGGAATTGAGCGACGTCGATACGACGACCATCTGGCTCTGGCTCGCGATCATCGCAAGCGGCCTCTATCACGGGATCAACCCGGGCATGGGCTGGCCGCTCGCGGTTTCCGCGGGCCTGATGGAAAAATCCCAGCGCGCCGTCATCGGCGCGCTGCTGCCGCTGTCGACCGGCCACCTCGCGGCGATGCTGCTCGTGCTGCTGCCGTTTGCACTGCTGATCGCGCTGGCGGAATGGCAGCGCCCGATCCAGATCGCGGCCGCCATCATCATCATCGGCTTCGGCCTCATGCGTCTCATCAATCGCCGCCATCCGCGCGTGCTGGCCCGGATACCGCCAACCAGATTGGCGCTCTGGTCGTTCGCGGTGGCGATTGCCCATGGCGCGGGCCTGATGCTGCTGCCGATCTATCTCGGCCTCTGCGCGACATCGGCAGCGCAGGACGGCCACACGGCGGCGCAGCGCGTGATCGACCAAAACCTTGCGATGGCGCTTTTGGTCGCGCTGGTCCACACCGCCGCCATGCTCGGCGCCGGCGGCCTGCTGGCATGGCTGGTCTATCGCTATTTCGGCGTCAAATTCGTCGCGCGGAGCTGGTTCAATCTGGAGACGGTCTGGGCGGTCAGCCTCGTTCTTGTGGGCGCTGCAGCGCTTGCCGTCACCGTCGCGGAGTGACGGAGAGCTGCCGGGCCGGCCGGGCTGCCCGAGAGAAGTAATCCTTTCATCCGACTTGATGGCCGGCGCAAAGCGGCGCAGTCTCTGCCGAAATCCCCACGGGGCCGCGGGGTCGCGCGCGGACGCGCGGGGGCATCCGCGGATGACATCATGAACGCCACGGCGATGCGACTGGTGATTCCGTTGCTGGCCCTTGCCGCCGGCGGCACGGCGGCGCTCATCTTCGGCATCCACCGAACCCAGCAAATCCTCGGCACGAACACGCCTTTGATGGCCACGGCACCATCCGCGCCGGCAGCTCCCGCGCAAGGCCAAGACAAGAATCAAGACAAGAATCAGGACAAGACCGCGCTCGCGAAGGCGCAAGGCGAGACCGCGGCCCTGGCCAGCGCGCTGGCAGCACCGTCGCCGGTGCCGGGCGACAACGCGGTGCCGGAATTCGACGTCGTCAACGTCGAGCCGACCGGCGAGACTGTTGTCGCCGGTAGGGCAGCACCGGGCGCGACAGTGGAACTGCTTCGCAACGGCGAGGTGCACGATCGCGCCGTCGCGGACAAGGCCGGCCAGTTCGTCATGGTGCCGCGCCCGCTCCCGCCGGGAAACCATGACCTGACCCTGCGCATGACGCGCGACGGCAAGCAGGTGGCCTCCAAACAGAGCGTGGCCGTGGCGCTCGAGGCTGCGGCAAGGGAGCGGCCGATGGTGGCGCTGATGGCGCCGGACAAGCCGGTCCGGGTGCTATCGCAACCCGCGGCGACGCCGCCGGCCGCCGGGAAAGTGGCGGTCGAGGCGGTCGAGACCGAGCCGGGCGGCATGCTCCATGTCAGCGGGCAGGCCGCGCCCGGCGCGACCGTCAGGCTCTATCTCAACGGCAGCTTGATCACCTCCGCCACCGCCGACGCGGCGGGGCACCTCTCGGTCACGATCAACAAGGGCGTCGCGGCCGGCAACTATCAGGTCCGGCTTGACGAGGTCGACCCCGGGTCCGGCAAGGTCCGCGCGCGCGCCGAGGTGCCGTTCAACGTTCCGGACGCGACGACGACCGCATCGATCCTGGCCTCGTCCGGCCGTGCGGGTGCGACCGCGCCGCGGCTCGCGGCGGCGACGGCCACCGATGCATCGAGCTCACCCTCCGCCGTGGTCGTGCCAAAGATCACGACGACGACGGTTGCCCGCGGCGACAGTCTGTGGCGGATCAGCCAGCGCGCATTCGGCGCCGGGCAGCGTTATGCGGTGATCTATCGGGCAAACCAGCAGCAGATCCGCAATCCCAATTTGATCTATCCCGGCCAGGTCTTCGTCGTGCCGGCACGGTGAGGCCTGCTTCCGCTGCCGCTCACTTGCCCGGGGATTTCAGGAACGCCACGATCTTGGCGCGATCCTCCGCCGAGCGCACGCCGGTGTACGGCTTCATGCCGTTGCCCGACACCACGGCTTCGGGATCCTCGATGAAGCGCAGCAGCGTGCGCTCATCCCAGACGATGTCGGATGACTTCATCGCCTCGGAATAGCGAAAATTCGCCACCGATCCGGCCTTGCGGCCGACGATGTTGTGCAGGTTCGGGCCGGCGCGGTTGTCGCCGTCCTTGACGGTGTGGCAGGTGCGACAGGAATTGTTGAACGCCTGCTCGCCCGATACGTCTGCGTCCTGGCCAAAGGACGGCGAGAGCGGCAGGGACGCCAATCCGCATAGCAGGACAATCAATCTTGGTCGCATCGATCACTCCGTCGGACGTGCCATGCCGTCAACGCAGAGGCCGAACGAAAGGTCCGCGCCCGTCAGACCCCACATCTGGCGCAGCCGCGCGCGCCGCACTAGATGTGCTGCCATGCAGCACCCCGCCCTCGAGGATTTCGTCGCCGGCCACCAGCGTCTGTTTGTCCTGACCGGGGCCGGCTGCAGCACCAATTCCGGCATCCCCGACTATCGCGACAGCGACGGCAATTGGAAGCGGACCCGGCCGGTCACCATCCAGGCCTTTTTGGGCGAGGCGGCGACGCGGCAGCGCTACTGGGCGCGCAGCATGGTCGGCTGGCGCCGGTTCGGCCGCGCGGCGCCGAACGGTGCGCATCGCGCACTGGCGAAACTCGAGCAGCAAGGGCGCTGCGAGCTGCTCCTGACCCAGAATGTCGACCGCCTGCACCAGGCCGCGGGCAGTCAGCGCGTGATCGACCTGCACGGCCGGCTCGACGTGGTGCGCTGCCTCGGCTGCGGCGCCACGATGCCGCGCGAGCAGTTTCAGGGCAAGCTGGCGCGACTGAACCCCGCCTGGCTCACGCTCGATGCCACTGACGCGCCCGACGGCGACACCGATCTCGAGCAGGATTTTTCGTCATTCGTGGTGCCGGCCTGCGAAGTCTGCGGCGGCGTGCTGAAACCCGATGTGGTGTTCTTCGGCGAGAACGTGCCGCGCGACACGGTTGCATCAGCGCAGGCGCATCTCGAGCAGGCCGACGCCCTGCTCGTGGTCGGATCCTCGCTGATGGTCTATTCCGGCCTTCGCTTCGTCCGGATGGCCGAGCAGCGCGGCCTGCCGATCGCCGCCGTCAATCTCGGCCGCACCCGCGCCGACGAGCTGCTGACGCTCAAGGTCGAGGACCAGTGCGAGACGGCGCTGGCGTTTTTGCTGTAGTTCTCGGCTGCCAGCTGCAAGTTGCCTTGATAGTTGCGCGAACCACGCTATCCACGTCATTGCGAGGAGCGACAGCGACGAAGCAATCCATCGTTCCGCATATGCGGAGGGATGGATTGCTTCACTTCGCTCGCAATGACGGAGCCGTTAGCGGTGCTGCGACTCATGCCCGATGGCGCGGCGCCTTGGCCATCGGCAAATTGGCGTTCCAGTGCGTCCAGCTGACGCTGGCGAGGCTGCCGAGATCCGTCGCCAGCGGGCGGCGGGTGCGGCGCTCGTACTCCGCGATGCAACGGCCGGACTCGCCGATCTTGCGCTGCAATTCGTCGATCGTCATCTGCGTCGCGCGGCCGCAATTGGCCTTGCCGATCTGATCAACCTCGATCTGCTTCAGCGCCGCACGCAGCTTCTTCAGCTGCGCGCGCTGCCAGGCAATGTGACTGTCACTATCTGCCGTCATGTGGCTGCCACCATCTTTGATCGTTGCACGCCGTTGGGAACCTCGATGTCGACCTCGAGCATCGAGACGAACTTGCCGCGATCCATCCGGACCACGACCTTGTCGGGATCGACGTCGATATGCTTGGACACCACGCTGAGGATTTCCGAGCGCAGCGTCTCCAGAAGATCAGGCGCACCATTCCGGCCACGCTCATGCGAAAGCAGGATCTGCAACCGCTCCCGCGCGACGGGCGCCGATGCAGCGCGGCCGCCGAACAGCCGCATTACGTTCATCATGCCGCCCTCCGTCGCAGCAGCCGGTCCATCAGCCCCTTGCGCTCGACCGGCACGGTCATCTCGACCTGCTCCCCCATCAGGCGCCGCACCGCGTCGGTATAGGCCCGCGCCGGCGCGCTGCTTGCAGCGTTCAGCGTGACCGGGCAGCCGACATTCGAGGCGCGCAGCACGTCCTGGCTTTCCGGGACGATGCCGAGCAGCGGCGTCGCAAGGATCTCAAGGATATCGTCGATCGAGAGCATCTCGCCGCGCGCGGCGCGGCCGGCGTCATAGCGGGTGACCAGAAGATGCTTCTCGACCCGCTCGCCGCGCTCGGCGCGGACCGTCTTGGAGTCCAGCATGCCGATGATGCGGTCGGAGTCGCGGACCGACGACACTTCCGGATTGGTGACGATGATGGCCTCATCGGCGTAGCGCATCGCGAGCGTCGCGCCGCGTTCGATGCCGGCCGGGCTGTCGCACAGGATCCAGTCGAACTTGGTCTTGAGGTCGGCGATCACGCGCTTGACGCCCTCTTCGGTCAGCGCGTCCTTGTCGCGGGTCTGCGACGCCGGCAGCAGCCAGAGGTTCTCCAGCCGCTTGTCGCGGATCAGGGCCTGCGGCAGCTTGGCGACGCCCTGCACCACGTTGATCAGGTCGAACACGACCCGCCGTTCCGCGCCCATCACCAAATCGAGGTTACGCAGGCCGACATCGAAATCGATGACGACGACGTTCTGGCCCATTTGCGCAAGCGCCGCGCCAAGCGCGGCGGTTGAGGTCGTCTTGCCGACCCCGCCCTTCCCAGACGTCACGACCAATACCTTGGCCATTCTCTCTCTCCTTGTAGTCAGTCGGTCAGTTCAATGGTGTGATGCGCAGCATTTCGCCCTCAAGCCACGCCTGGGCGGGCCGGTTGCGCAAGCTGTCGGCGATTTCATCTGCGGTCTGGTAGTAGCCGTCGATCGCGAGCAGCTCAGCCTCGATCTTCTGGCAGAATATCCGGGCCGCCGAATTGCCGTTGATGCCGGCCATCGCGCGGCCGCGCAGCGTGCCGTAGACATGAATCGAGCCGCCGGCGACGATCTCGGCGCCGGAGCCGACCGAGCCGAGCACGGTGACGTCGCCCTCGGCAAACACGATCGACTGGCCGGAACGAACCGGGCTCTCCAGCAGCAGCGACGGCAGCTTGGTCTTGTCTTTGTTTTTTTCCGGCGCCGGCGGCGTCTTCGGCTCGACATGGGTGATCGCGCAGGCGCGGCCGCCGGTCAGCAGCGGCGGCATGTTGGCGCCGAGCTTCGATTCGTCGACCCCTTCGATGCCGAGGATGCGGATGTTGCGTTCGGCGAGGCTGCCGATCAGATGCGCGATCGCAGCCTGGCTAAGATCGACCGCCGAGAGGTCGAGCACGACAGGCTTGCCGCTGAAGAAGCCCGGCGACTTCCCAAGCGTCGCGTCGATCTCGGCGAGCCAGGACACGACCGGAACGACGGGCGAGAAAACGAACGCAACATAGGAACGGCCGCGCATGCGGACCTGCTGACGTGCGACCTGTTGAGTTGCGTCCATCGCCCCTGACTCGGTTGTCTTGTCGAATGGTTAACAATCGACCCGCATGGTTAACCAAGGGTTAACGAGCGTCAGGGTTTTCACTGATTTGGGACAGGCGGCTCTTCGGCACCATCAGCTCGGGCCGGCGGGCTCGTTTTTGCGCTGGATCAAAGTCAATTGGGCCCAATCGCGCTATCATTCCGGCGCGCGCTGGCCGGGCCACAACATCATGACCAACCCCAGTTGGACTGAGATTCTGCGGTGCCCAAAATGCCGACGCACGGGGCACGCCGAGCTGTTCGAGACCGCCCCTTTCCGCAATCGGATTCTGAAGGTCTCGGAGGATTTCGAGATCCGCACCGACGAGCGCGGCAGCGATTTCCAATGCCGAACTTGCAAGCTGCCGGCCCTGCCATGACGTAGGATGTCTGTGGCAGGACCGGACGTCGCGGATCAACGCCGGGCCGACGGCGAACGCTCGGCCTGCACGGACGCATCGAACACCGCGCGGCATGACGGGCTGAGCTGCTCGACCTGCGCGGCCATACAATCCCTGATCCGGCCGCGATCCGGAATGTAGGCGCCACACAGGCGGACGGCGTCGCCCATGCAGGCCTGGCGCTGCATCGATTCGTTCGGCCCGGACTGGGCAAAAACGGGCACGATGGTTGCGCCGAGAACGACGAGGGCAAGACGAAGTTTCATGGATCACTCTCTCACTGGAAGGTTGAAGGGGTGGTCGAGACCGGATGTCACGACGCCGGCTTGCGGCCGTCGCTGGCGGCGCGTTCGGCGGCGGCCTGTGACGGCGGAAGGTGCAGAAGCGTTGCGATCGTGGTGTCGAGCAGCTCGGTCCACGCCGTTGCGGGATCGATCTCGGGCGCGAACCGGCCGAGCAGCATCGGGAAAGCCGGCGGCTGGTTGAGAGCCGCATTGAGCAAGGCAAAGAACAGTGCCGGATGGCTGCTGCGGATGATGCCTGCGGCGATGCCGGCCTGGAACAGCTCGCGCGCGCTCTCATAGGCTGGACGCAGCAGCTTCTCAGTCACCAGCGTGGAGCGCTCGGGCGCTTCGGCGCCATGGCGAACCACGAAATTCCTCATCTGCGGATGCGCGGCGTAGAACGTTGCGACCGTGATGATGAGATCGCGCAGCCGGTCGCCGAGCGGCCGGGTCGTGTCGGTCGCGATCGCATGCACCTCGGCCATCACGGGCATCGCGAGAACGACGACGCGGTCGAGGCAGGCCTCCCACAGCGCGGCCTTGTTGCCGAAATGGACCCGCACGAGATTCGGCGCGACGCCCGCCGCCGCAGCGACGCTGCGCAGGTCGGCGCCGTCGAAGCCTTGGGCCGCAAAGGCCTCAGTCGCCGCAATCAGCAGCGCCTGGCGGCCGTCGGGCATGTCCTTGCTGCGCCGCCCTTTGGGCCGGGCGACCGGCGCAGTCGCCGTCTTGCTGGTATCGATCATTGCTGTCTCTATATGTTCGATCGTACATATATGGCCTCCGATGCGCTGTTCAAGGTCCCCGCCGGTCGAAACGTTCGGCGAAAATTCTCTTTCAAGTCAAAGGGCTAGATTCGATCCGGAGCGCATTCCGCCCCGGCAAGACCTTCTCGTGCCAGCGCCGCGGCTCGACGGCCGCTGAGCCCAAACAAAAGAGCCGGCGTCGATCGACGCCGGCTGCTGCAATTGCGCGTACTGGAAAGGAGCGTCTCAGCTCTTCACGTCGGCGGCCCAGGTCTTCTCGATCTGCTTCACGACGCTGTCGGGCATCGGGATGTAGTCGAGCTCCTCGGCGCTCTTGGCACCCTTGTCGAAAGCGAACTTGAAGAACTTGAGCGCTTCCTTGGAGGCCGCCTTATCAGTCCCGTCCTTGTGCAACAGGATGAACGTCGAGGCGACGATCGGCCAGGACTTGTCGCCGGGCTGGTCGGTCAGGATCAGGTAGTAGCCGGGCGCGTTGGTCCAGTCGGCGTTCGAGGCGGCAGCCTGGAATGCTTCGTTGGTCGGCTGGATGGTCTTGCCGGCCTTGTTGACCAGCGCGGTGTAGGTCAGCTTGTTCTGCTTGGCATAGGCATACTCGACATAACCGATCGAGTTCTTGGCCTGCGCGATGTTGCCCGCGACGCCTTCATTACCCTTGGCGCCGACGCCAATCGGCCATTCGACCGCAGTGCCGGAACCGATCTTGCTCTTCCAGTCCGGGCTGACCTTGCTCAGATAGTCGGTGAAGTTGAAGGTCGTTCCCGAACCGTCGGCGCGATGGACGACCGAGATCGCCTCCGACGGCAGCTTGGCCTTCGGGTTGAGCTTCTTGATCGCCGCGTCATCCCACTTGGTGATCTTGCCGAGGAAAATGTTGGCAAGCGTCGGACCGTCGAGCACCAGATCGCCGGCCTTCACGCCTTCGAGGTTCACCACCGGAACGATCGCGCCCATGATCATCGGCCACTGCGCAAGGCCGTCCTTCTGCAGTTGGTCGGACTTCAGCGGCGCGTCGGTCGCCCCGAAAGTCACGGTGTTGGCTTCGATCTGCTTGATGCCGGCACCCGAACCGATCGATTGGTAATTCACACCGCTGCCTGAATCCTTCTTGTAGGCGTCGGCCCACTTGGACAGGACGGGGAAGATGAAGGTCGAGCCGGCACCGGTGATGTCGGCTGCGAAGCTGGGCGTAGCCATGACCACCAGACCGGCGGCCACGATCGATTTGACGAATTTCATGCTGATCTCCGTGGAAACGCGAGAGGTCTCGCGTGCTCGATGCTCTCGTTAGCAGCGGCAACGTTTTTCCGAACGCCGGTGACGTTGGCATGACAGCGGCGCCTAACCTTCGACCTACATCGAAAGTCCGAAAACGGCAGGGTGCCTGCCATTCGCGCCGCGTTGAAGCTTGCTGGAGCGTCGCAGTTGGAACTTAATCCGCCTTGATGTTGGCCGACTTGACGATCGGCCACCATTTCTCGATCTCGGCGGTCTGATGATCGCGCAGCGCGGCGGGGCCCTGTTTGTCCGGCGGCGGGATCTCCTGCCCGAGTTCGGCGAAGCGCTGCCGGACGGCGGGCTCGGCGAGCGCAGCCATCACCGCCTTCGACAGAACAGACACGATATCGGCGGGTGTGCCCTTCGGCGCCCAGATACCGTGCCAATAGGCAATGTAGAGGCCCGGCAATCCCGCTTCATCGACGGTCGGAATATCGGGAGCCGATGCAAGCCGCGATGACGCCGTCACCGCGAACGACTTCACAGTTCCGCTCTTCACCTGCGGCAGCGAGTTGGAAGCCTGATCGAACATGATGTCGATATGCCCGGCCATCAGATCGTTCAGCGCAGGGCCGGCGCCGCGATACGGCACGAAGGAGAAGTCCGTAGCCGTCAACTGCTGGAAGAACACGCCGGCGACATGCGCGCCCGAACCCGGGCCCGCGGTGCCCGCCGTGGCCTTGTCGCCATTGGTCTTGAGCCAGGCAATCAGCTCTTTCAGATTCTTCGCCGGCAGGTCGGGCCGGCCGATGATGAGCTGCGGCCCGCTCGCGATCAGCGCGATCGGCGCGAACTCCCGAACATCGTACTGCAGCTGATAGATCGCGCCATTGAGGCAATGCGTGCCCCAGTGCCCGATCGTGATCGTGGTGCCGTCCGGCGCCGCGCGCGAGGCGCGCAGCCCCGCAACGGTGCCGGAAGCGCCGGTGACATTCTCGATGATGACGGGATGACCCACCGCGTTGCGCATGTATTCGGCGACGATCCGCGCCAGCACATCGGTCGGCCCGCCGGCGGCGAACGGCACGATCATGGTGATCGGGCGCGCCATGGTTTCGGCGCGCGCACCTAGTGATGCAAGCGGCAGCGTCGCAGCACCGAGTGCAAATTGCAGGAATGGCCGGCGAGACATACTGGGCATGCGCGTTCCCCCTCATGCTGTCATAGAGCCGCTTGCCTGGAAGCTCCAGCCCTCGCGATCTCTGCCGGTGCCGGGCACCTGCCCCAGGTGGATCACCCGGACGACGTCGACGCCGCGATCGAACGGCATTTGCGGGAGCTGGCCCGATTTGCATAGTGCCGACCAGCAATTCTCACCCCCGTACCATCCTGGTACTGAGCGCTTGGCCATCTACGGAGGAAGTCGATAGCCAAGGCCCGGATATGGGCGTGGGCTGATAGCCATCATCTGTACAAACAGCCTCTTGCCTGCCCCTTTTTGTGGCGGTCGGCGGCGCTCACCGATCAGTCCCGCCCCGGTGGCGACAGGGTCGTTTCCGCATGCTAACGTACATGGAAGGTTATAGCGCGACGGTATAAGCGGGCATGGCAGTGCACACTGACCCTGTGTTGTCCCCTCAAGTGCTGCCTCCCTTTGAGCGGGCTTGTCGCGCGGTCCTTGCGGCTGACGTGGTTGGCTACACCCGACTGATGGAAGCGGCCGAGCTCGAAACCCATCAACGCTATCGCACTCTCCGGGTCGAAGTCACCGATCCGACCATCGTCTCCCATCGCGGTGAAATCGTGAAGAACACCGGCGACGGTTTTCTCGCGGTCTTCGAGAGCCCGCTGGATGCGGTCGAATGCGCGACCGAGCTGCAGCAGGAAATCCTCTCCCGGGAGAGCCAGCACTCTCCCGAGCGCCGCATCGCATTTCGAATCGGCATCCATTGGGAGCCCGTCATCTTCGATCTCGACGACGTCTACGGAAGCGCGGTCAATATCGCCGCGCGTCTTCAGACGACGGCGCCGGCAGACGGGATCGTGGTGTCGTCGGCCGTGCTCGACAATCTTGATGGCGCCGGAGACCTGAAATTCGACAGTCTCGGCGACCTTCGGCTGAAGAACCTGACCCGAGCTGTCCCCGCGTTCTCGCTGCGATTGCCGGGGGTGGACCGCGGCGCGGCAGTCGGGTTCGCGCGCTCGCCTTCCAGGCGGGCAAAATTGCCCTCGATCGCCGTCCTGCCGCTCGTCAGTCTTTCGGACGATCCCGGCGACAACTATTTCGCCGAGGGCTTCGTCGACGACATCATCGCGACGCTCAGCAATATCAAGCATCTTTTGGTCGTTGCCCGCGGCTCGACCATGATGATCGATCGCCGCGCCGTCGACTACGGAACAGTGGCCGGCGAACGACTTGGCGTGCGGTATCTGCTCAGTGGCAGCATTCGCCGCGCCGGCGATCGAATCCGGCTCTCTGTCGAGCTCGGTGACTTGTCGACGGCATCGGTCATATGGGCAGAGAAATACGAAACCGATATCGAGCATATCTTCGGCGTGCAGGACGAAATCGCCCTCATGATCGTCGGCCGCATCTCGACACACGTGCGCCAGGCCGAGGTGAAGCGCGCGCTGCGGAAGCGTCCGCACAATCTCAACTCGTACGATTATTTTCTGCGCGCGCTTGATCTGCTCTACAAATTGGACTTCGCCAGCTTTTCGATGGCGCGGACGCTGCTGGAGCGGGCGCGCGAAGAGGACGACGGCTATGCGGCGCCATATGCGTTCTCAGCGCGCTGGCACATGCTGAACATCGCCGAGGGCCGGTCGACCGATCCCAACGCCGAGATCGCCGAGATCATCCGGCTCTCGAATTGCGCCATCGAACGAGATCCATCCGACGCGCTTGCCCTTTCACTGCAGGGGCACGCGCGGAGCGCTTTCCATTTTGACTTTGACACGGCCCTCGACTGCTTTGACCGTGCGCTTGCCGCATCGCCAAACAATCCCTGGGCATGGATGTTCAGCAGCGCAACATACGGCTTCATCGGCAAGCCAGCGTCGGGAATCGAACGAGCCGAACGCGCCATCCGGCTGTCCCCGCTGGATCAACAAGCCTTCACGAGTTTTTCGCGGCTCGGCCAAAATCATTATTTGAACGGCACCTATGAGGAGGCCATTCGCTGGTCGCGAAAGGCACTCAGCCTCAATCCCCGATACGGAAACGCGATCCGGATCGCAGCGGCGAGCCTCGTGGCCGTCGGCCGGCATGAGGACGCCGCGCTGTTGGCAACGCATCATCGATCGGTTCTGCCGCAATTCACTGTGTCTCATTACGCGCCGCGTTGCCCTTTCAAGGCGGAGCAAGCTTCACTTTACGTGCAACGGCTGGAAGCCGCCGGACTTCCTGTCTGAATTTGGAGTGCCTGATTGACAAGATGATTATTGGAGCTGGGAGGTTGCAATGCAGTTTCATGTATTTGATGGCGGCGGGGACGGTGGCGGCGACGGCGGCGGGGATGGCGGGGGAGGCGGCGGTCAAAGTTACGGCGCCGGCGGAGCCTATATGGGTTCGCCACCAGCACAGGGCGCACCTTTCCTGATCTTCGATCCGCTGGGCGGTGAAATCTGCGAGAAAGACCTCAATTTCAACGTGGTTTTCCCCTGGTCGGGATGGGAGCCCGACCTTTTTGGCGTGATCGCGCTGGCTGAGTTCGGCCAAACGGATTGGCGCCGCTCCATTCAAGCTCCGGATCCGCCACATCGTCATGCCGATATTTTTGCCGAGATCGATCAGTTGGCCGCAATGGCGCGCGATGAGCGCCCTCGCCTGATCGGTGAAATTCTCGATCAGAATACGCGACTGCGCGGCTATTTTGCCGAAGTCTTGATGATGTCGCCGTGGTCACATCCGAGCTCGCTCAAGATCATCGAGATGGCGATCCGGGTTGCCCAAATGGTGGCAATCGACTTCAAGCTCCGGTTCAATCGAGCTCGGCCGCAACAGATATGTCCTGCGCTCGTTCCCTTGATCAATTCGCCGGGGCACGCCTCGTTTCCGAGCGCGCATTCGCTCGAAAGTCACCTGATCGCTCTGGCGCTCGCGGATATCCATCCTCGACACACCAGACGGATGCTCGTCGCGCTGGCCGATCGCATTGGGCGCAATCGAGAGGTGGCAGGCGTCCATTACCCGAGCGATACCCACGCCGGAAAGGTGATTGCCCATCAGGCTTTCGAGATCCTCAAGGAATGCCCGACATTCAAGGCGGTGTTGGCTGAGGCCAAACGTGAGCCCGGCAAGGCCGGTACACTGGTCCTGCCGTCCGGACGTTCGACCTCCAAGAAGAAGCGGGGGAAACGATCGTGACACCGGCAGCAGACGAAATCGCTTCTCTCGTGGGCGCGACATGCGTCCCGATCAGACTGCCCCCGTTCAGGCGATCGAGATGGCGGCTGCTCGACTTCAAGAACGAGCATCAGGAAAAGACAAACTGGTGCTGGGCCGCCGTCGCGGCCAGCATCGCCCATTTCTATCGTCCCTCCAGCAGGGTGACCCAATGCGACATTGCGAACGGACAGCTGGGCCGAACTGATTGCTGCGTGGCCGACAAGGATACCTGCAATGTCTACGGCTACCTGATGTCCTCGCTGTTCCGCGTTGGCCATTTCAGGAAATGGACCGCGCGCCGTTCTGCGTCCCTGCGAGAGACCCAGGACGAGATCGGAGGCAGACGCCCGCTTTGCGTGCGCATCGTCTGGAATGGCGGCGGGGCCCATCTTGTCACGATCAAGGGTTACGCCGATGAGCCAGCGGTCGACTTGCCCGTGCAAGACGACTACGGCCTGGCGATTGCGGACCCTTGGTGGGGCCTCTCGGATATCAACGCCGCGCAATTTCCGCGCGGCTATATCAATTGCGGCACCTGGACGGACACATACTACACCACCAAGAGGGCGACGCATGGCGATTTCAGCAGCTGACTTTCCCGACGACGCCCGCGACGCCGTACTTGCCGGCATGGCCAATCGAGCGCGCATGCGGGGATTCGCGACGCCCAAGCTCAGCTTCGCGCATCGCAATCATCGCGAAGACCTCGAGCTTTGCGCACCGCATCGCATGGCGTTGCTGCCGTTGAGCACCTTGCGCCGTCTGGCCAAGTCTGACCGGTGCGCGGCCAAGCCTGCAGCGAAGATTGAGCTGCCTGCGCTCGGTTCCGTAGCCACCATCCTCGGCTGGCGCTTTCTTATCTATGACAAGACTGTTCTTGAGCCGATCGCTGCGGCTCATGCCGTCTTCACCGACGAGGGCGGCTATCGGTTGGCCGAACTGAATGAGGGACCATACGTAACCGGCTTTATCAAAGCGCTTCAGGCGCCGTCCGTGCGCCGCGCGATCTCATCCGATAGGAACGATCACAAACCTGGTGAGCCGCTGCTGCTGCTCGCTCCCGCGATTTGCTTTGCCGGATTGTGGGTCCGACATCAGGACCACGATGAAGACTTCATCCTGCCGATGGATCCCAACCTCTTACCGGCCTTCACCAATGTGAAGCCCGCAGAGGTCCTCAAAGCCTTGGTTCACGCGTCGACCGCAGTTCCAACCGACAGCGGTTCGGCTGGGTGACACGCGCGGCCACGCGTCATTTGGCGAGCGAACGGCAAAAGCCAATCACTGCGTCGCGTCGCCCGGCCTGCGCGTAGCCACCCCTGGATGCCGGTCATCTCGGCCTCAGTCATCGAACTCGCACGAAAGCGTCATCCCTCCGTCAACTGGCCGCGACAAGTTGTCGCGGCCAGTGCTGGCCATTCCAATCCTGACGGAAATAGAGAGGGGCGACTCATGAGAGGCTTTCGTGACTATGTCTTGTCGACTGCCGCGATCGCGGCGGCCATGCTTGCCTGCGGCGTCGCAGCCGCGCAAGCGGATGATGACAACGGGCATTCGCAGCGACATGGCTACAAGCACGTCTTGCTGATCAGCGTCGACGGCATGCACGCCGTCGATTTGAAGCGTTGGGTCGAAAGCCGTCCCGGCGGCAACTTCGCCCAGCTCACCGGCAAGGGCGTCGTCTATCCGAACGCCTACACCACCGCTCCGTCCGACAGCTATCCGGGCATGCTCGCGCAGGTCACCGGCGCGACGCCGAAGGGCGGCGGCCTGTTCTATGACGACAGCTATGACCGCACCGAGTATCCGGCCAAGGCCTTCTATACCAGCCAGAATCTTCCGGACCCGGGTTGCGTGGGCCCGGCAGGCACCGAACTCACCAACTTCGAAGCGCTCGACAAGACCTTCGATTACTCCAGCGGATTGGTCGCCGATTACACGGCCGGCGGCACGCTCGGTCAGGTCTACACGCAGCTCGATCCGGACCACATGCAGCGCAAGCTGGTGAACGGCCAGTGCGTTCCGGTCTATCCGCACGACTACGTGCGCACCAACACGATCTTCGAAGTCATCAAGCAGGCCGGAATGCACACGGCCTGGTCCGACAAGCATCCGGCCTATGAGGACCTGGCGGGCCCGTCGGGCAAAGGCCTCGACGAGCTCTTTACGCCGGAGATCAACGCGCAGGACACGATCGACGCCGGCGCCAAGCCCGGCGACGACTACACCAAGAGCTTTGTCGGTGTCCGTTCATACGACTCGCTGAAAGTGCAGGCGGTGTTGAACTGGATCGACGGCTACAACGGCACGCGAACCCAGCATCAAGGCGTCCCCGCGATCTTCGGCATGAACTTCCAGGCGGTCAGCGTCGGCCAGAAGCTCGCCAAGGCCGGCAACGCCGATACCGACAAGTCGCTGGTCGGCGGTTATGCCGACGCCAACGCGACGCCCGGCAATGCGCTCACGCAGCAACTCCAGTTCGTGGACGATGCGCTCGGCAAATTCGTCAACGAGCTCAAGGCGCAGAACCTCTACGATTCGACGCTGATCATCATCAGCGCCAAGCACGGCCAGTCGCCGATCAACCTCGCGGAACGCGTGGCGATCTCGGATGCGCTGTACAGCAACACGCCCGGTTTCGGCGCCAACGGCTTCGAGATCTGCGACGACGCGGCGCTGGTCTGGCTGTCGCCGGAACTGCAGCAGGCGACCAATCCGGCGACCGGCAATCCCTATTATGCCGACGCCAAGGCCTACATTCTGGCCCACGCCGCCGATCTGCATATCCAGAAGCTGCTCGACCGCGACGAGCTGACCAAGCTCTACGAAGATCCGTTCCACAACAGCCGGGTGCCGGACTTCATCGCCATCACCGATCATGGCGTGATCTGCACCGGCGGCAGCAAGCTTGCCGAGCATGGCGGCTTCTCCAAGGACGATCGCAATGTCCTGCTGCTGCTCTCCTCGCCTCGCATCAAGCATGCGCGGACGAACGAGGAGACCGCCTTCACGACCCAGATCGCACCGACGATCCTCCGTGCGCTCGACCTCGATCCGCGCAGCCTGCAGGCGGTTCGCGACGAGGGCGTCGAGGCCCTGAAGTTGAATGAAGGCGCGGAGCGGTTCTGACCGCCGCGGCGCAACGCACCGAAGTCCTGCCTCGGCTCATCGTGACTGGGCAGGCCGGTCGACCCGGCCTACCAATCGGCGCCCCACGGGGCGCCGATTTTTTCGGATCATGCTCTAGGCGGGGAAGCAGGCCGCCGCCGTCAGCGTGAACGGAGCCAGATTGAGGATCTGGGGAAACTGGAATTGATAATTTGCACTCACCTGGCTGCCGCACGCCGCGGCGCTGTAGCTGAACGTCGAGGACGGCAAGCTCAGTCCAAACGCCTGCTGGGTGGCGTAAGCGGCGATTGCGCTCGGGTTGTCGGTAGGACAAAGCGCGGGATTGACGCTCGCGCATCGCGCCGTGACCGCCACCGCGTGCTGCATTCCGACCTGCGTCCACATCAGCAGCCCGAACTCGATCACGCCGAACAGGAACGCGAAGAACAGCGGCGCGATCAGGCCGAATTCAAGTGCCGACGCCCCGCTCCGGTCGGGCCAGAATGCGCGTTTCACTGCAGCCTCGCCGTGGACTGCGTGCTGATGACATAGCTGTTCGGAACGATCTGATAGTTGATGATCGTCGAGTAGCTGCCTTGCGCGGAGACGATGGTGTATGTACCCGCCATTCCGCCTCCGGGACATGTTCCGCCGCAGGTCATGCTGGTGACGCCCGAACTGGTCGCGCAGCCGCAGAACTTGATCGGAACAGGCGAGGCACTGATCGCACTGGAGTTGGTCGCAGCTGCCACGGCCGTCGAGATCGCATTGGCGTCGAACCCATGCGCGATGGCATATTCCACGCCCGCCTGCGACGATCCCTCCACCTGCATCTTGCGGTAGATCGCAAGGCCGATATCGGTCACGGAAACGACCATCAGCGAAAGCAGCGGGACCAGGACGCCGAATTCGATTGCCGCCACACCGCGTGCGTCATCTCCGAACCTGCGACGGAGAAATAAGCCACGCCGTCGAGAGCGGCGCTCACCACCTGTCCTGCCCGGTTTCATCGTATCGCTCCAGCTTACTCAACAAGCTGCGCTGTCGCCGTACCGATGGCATTGCCGCCCATGGCAGCGCAATTGACCTGAACATTAGAATTTCCGACGATCGAGATCGTATCTGCAATGATTTGCGTACATGTCGTGCTTGTGCCGTTGCCGCCGCTGAAGCTCAGCGCCGCCTTCGGCAGGTAGACCGCGCCCTGCAAATTTTGGGTACCGCCGCCCGTCAGGTTGAAGCTGCTGCCGACCGGCATCCTGCGGTCGCCATAGATCGCGATTCCCGCGGTCGTTCCGCTGGTCGGCGCCGTGAGGCTGACATTGGCGTTGCTCCCGATCGTCGCCGAGCCCCAGTTGCCGCTCGAGCCGGTAAACACCAGGGTGACGCCCGTTCCCGTGATCGTGGCATTGCCGGCCACCGACAGGTTCGCGCCGTTGAAATAGTAGATCCCGGGATTGAACGTCAGCGTCGCACCGGCGGCGACCGAGATGTCGCCGCAATAGCTGCCCGGACTGAGGGTCGTCGTCCCCTTCACGTTGAACTTGTTCGAGTAGTCGCACCATGTCGGCATCGTGGGCGTGACGTTGGCATAGGGATCGCCGATCGCCCTGATGCCGGTCCGAATGCCGTTGGTCGCCGTGATGCTGCTGGTGCCGGAGACCCCGCCGACCACACCAACCATCGCCGCGGATATCGTTGCCGTTCCGCTGACATTGAGCGCCGAGCTGCCGTTGGAATCGTCATAGAGATTGCAATTGATCAGGTTGAGCTGGGTGTTGCCTTTCACGGTCACGGCCGGATTGGCGGTCGGGTCGAGCGCCAGCACACAGCCCGTTCCGACATTGCCGAGTGCGACGGCGCGAGCCGTGACCGGCACCGCCCCGGAGCCGAACAACGCCGACAACAGCCGCGCTTGCGGCTGGCTGATGATGACTTCGACCGCCTGGGTGCTGGAGGTGAAGCTTCCCGAGGACGGAGGCTGGTTCACGGTGACGGTGACGTTGCCGATCCCGTTCGCATAGCCGTAGAACGTCGTGACGGCGTTGGCCTCGGTCACGAGATTGGTGCCGGCGGTGGCTGCACTGACAGCCGCCGAGTCGGCCGCACTCATCATGTTCTTGTGCTTGTAGAACCACCACGCGACCTCGGTGCCTAATCCTGCGGTCCCGACCAGGACTGGCATCAGCAAGGCGATGATGATCGCGTAACTGCCGGAGCGGTCGCGCGCAAAGCGCTTCAGGAGACCGTCCTGGCGGCCTCGGCACTCATCCAGTGCCGGCCTCATTTGCGAGGATATTCCAACTTCCGCCTTCCAAGGGATGAAGGCCGTCATGTTGTCCTCACGCCGCTCGTGGCAAGCTCCTCCGATTCCTACGGCATGACAATTTAATGTCAGCTCTGCGCGATCGACGAAAATCGAACCTCGCGCTTAACACTCCTTTAGCCAATCCGGGCGCGCCGCAGCGGGGAATGACCGTGGAAGACAGCCGCGCGCGTCGTCTATGCGCGCTCAGGAGCCGAACTTCGCCCGCAGCATGGGGCCAAGGAGATTCGAGTAGTCGTCCGTCCAGAATGCGCCGGCCGGATCCGGCGACATGGCGGTCCAATGCCGTGCCGCCTCGCCGGCATCCTCGGGCGTGCGTGCCAGCATGACCACCCGGGACGCTGTCCTGAGCGTGGTCATGACGTCGCCGGCGGGATGCCCTTCCTTGAACAGCGCGATCAACCCCTCGGAGCGCGCGACATTGGCCAGGATCGGCGCCAGATCGAGATGACGGTTGGAGATGTGCACGAGAATGCTGCCGTGCGGCGTCAGCTTCGACAGATAGCCGGCAATCGCTTCACGCGTCAGCAAATGGACGGGAATGCCATCGGATGAGAAGGCGTCCAGCACGATCAGGTCGTAGCGATCGGATGAGGCCTGCAACGTCAGACGCGCATCGCCGAGCACGAGCCTGGCCTTCGGCGCGCAGCGCGAGAGGAAGGTGAAGAATGCGGGATTGCTCGCGATCCGGATCACCTCGGGATCGATCTCGAAGAAGGTCCAGCTCTCTCTGCCGCGAAGATAACAGGCGAGCGAGCCGGTCCCGAGACCGACGACCGCAACCCGCTCGAAGCCGTCCTTGAAGCGATCTTTGGCGCCACGTGCCGCCGCGATCCCTTCGGCCAGCGGGCTGCCGGGATAATAATAGCTCTGCGGCTCGGGCGCTCCCGCGACCGGCGTGCTATCCGCGTTACGCAACCGTTCGGCGCCATGCATCGTGTTGCCGTGGAACAGCAGCCGCGCGCTGCCGTCGGCAAGATCGACCACCGTATGGACACCGAAGAAGCTGCGCGCGGTCTCGATCGGGGCCATGCCGGGACGCCACAACGTCGTCAGCAGCAGGCCGGTGACCGCAAGCCCGGCGAAGGCCACCGGCCGCTGCCGCAGCAAGAGCATGCAGGCCGTCAGCACGACCAGCAGGGCGCTGAATGGCAGCTCGAAGGCAGCCGGCAGCCGCAACTGGGTCGCGTACCAGACCATGGCAAGCGCGATCGCCACCGCCAGCCATGGTGATGCCTTCACCAGCGTCTGGCGCGCGCTACCTGCAAACATGCCGGGCAGCGCCAGCAACGCGAGCGCGATCAGGATCGGATATTCGTAGTTGCCGGAAAAAATCTGTGGCGCCAGCAATCCCGCGAAGGCGCCGCCCAGCACGCCGCCGAACGAGGTGCACAGGAAGAACTCCGTCAGCCGCTCCGGGTGCGGGCGGCGGGCATAGAGCTCGCCATGGCAGAGCAGCGTCAGCAGCGTGAACACCACGAGGTGGAGCACGATCGTCGTGAACCAGAACACCTTGGCGCCGACGAGACTGATCGCAAGCGGAGCCACGGCGAACGGCACGAGCCGCACCACGGTCGCATGGCTGATCCACGGCCGATCGCGGAACACGACGACGAAGGTGAACAGATAAAGCGCCAGCGGAATGACCCACAGAAACGGCGTTGCCGCGACGTCGGTCGTCAGATGCGCGGTCACCGCGATGACCAGCCCGGATGGAACGGCCGCAAGCGCGATCCAGCGCAGCCGGTCGGTTGCGCTGACGATCGATGTCTGCGGCGGCGGCGCTGTGCCCGCAACGCCATTGCCTCGTCCGAGCACGAAGGCGACCGCCGTGACGAGGAGCGCGAGGACCGCGAAGCCGACCGACCAGGCGCTCGCCTGCATTTTCAGCGTCAGCAGCGGTTCGACGACCGCGGGATAAGCAAACAGCGCCGCGAACGAGCCGAGATTCGAGGCGGCATAGAGCACGTAGGGATTGCTGGCCTCGCGATGGCCGCTCGCGGCGAACCAGCTCTGCAGCAAGGGTGCGCTGGCCGACAACGTGAAGAACGGCAGGCCGATCGACGCAGCGAACAGCCCAAACAGCCACAGCGCCGTTCCATCCGCCGGCGGTGCACCCCAATTCGGCGCGATCGCGATCGGCAGGGTCATCGCCGTGACAGCGAGCAGAAGCAGATGGACCAGCCCCGCGCGCTGCGGCCCGAGCAAGCGGCCGAGCAGATGGGCATAGGCATAGCCGGCAAGCAGAACGGCCTGGAAGAACACCATCGCCACCGACCAGACCGAAGGCGCGCCGCCGAGCTTCGGCAGCACCATCTTCGCGAACATCGGCTGAATCAGAAACAACAGCAGCGCGGACACCAGCAGCGTCGCCACGCTGAGCAACGGCAGCAGGCGCGTGTCATCGACCGAACGCGCCGCCGCGGGCAGCGTTTGATCTGGCGCGTTCTCGACGACTGACATCCGCTGGTTCCCGCAATCCCGCCTGGCAGGGTAGCTTCGCCGCGCCTAAGCAAGCGTTAAGCGGAGTTCAGGAGCGGCGTCAGGCAGTTGACAGTGTTCGCGTTCCGTCGGCGTGAGCAGGCGCCCGTCGGTACGCCGGTTACTGCTGCTGCGCCACAACGCCCGGCGCCGCTTCGCAAGCCTGTTCGGCAAGGCCGGCGGTACCGGATGCAGGCCGCGCGAGTTGCAGGCTTTGCCCGAGCTCGATGTCGAGCTCAGCCTCGTCCTTGCTGATCTCGATGCGACGCCCCTGCCATGGGAAGCACTGCCGCGAGCCCAGTTGAGCGCGGATGCTCACGATCTGCCCATTCGGCTGTCGGGGGAAGAAGTAATACCCATCTTGATCGGTCGCGGTGGAGATGACGTGTCCGGGTCCCGTCGCGGCTCGAACTTGCACGCCCGGCACCGGCATCGAGCCGTCCAAGGTGACACGGCCCGCGATCAGCTTGGTGCCATCAGCGGCCTGACCGTTCCCGGAGGGCCGCAAGGCCCTGAAATTTTGTACATCGAGCGTCGTGCCCGCAGGCGCGTTCGTCAGCGATACCCTCACCTCCTTGACCTTCCCGATCGGGAGGGGAGGACGACGCCAGTCGTCACTCTCGTCGATGAATTTAGGCCAGACCAACTGCGCCACATCGAGCGTGTGCGATACCCACGTATCGAGCTTCTCCACCCGCGGGACGGACCACGCGCTGGACGACAGATGTCCATCCGCGGGCTGATCCTCCCGAATGGAAACCGTGCCGCCGTCCTCCATCAGCAATTCGATCTTGAAACGGGATCCAAGGCAGCTCTCCGCATTCTTGTCTGAACAGCGTTTGCGAACCGCGAGCTGCAGGTGGCTCGTGTTCCACAGGTCGAGCCGCCACGGCTTGATAGCGGCGCTGGCGTCGCCGGATTTCTCGGTTGCAAGGCTGACATAGGGACTGGCCGCCGAGGCGTCGGTGAATTGTCCCGATATGGCTTCGATGCCTGCGCGGTCCTTCAGGGAAACCTGGCCGATGATCGGGGTCGGCACCTGATCGTCGACCAATGTGATCGACGTCTTGCCGGTTTCATCGGGCGGGTTGCGGGTGAATGATTGCGTCTCTTTCCCGCCGATCTTCACGGAGGCATGTTCAGGATCGGGAACGTACACCGTGAGCCCGTGCAGGTCTCGCGTCCCGGCGCGCATATCGGGCCAGGTCGTTTGCGTGACCGGATCAGTCCAGGGCGTGATCGAGATCGCGGATTTGTCGATTGCAAGGTGAGAGGCGATGTTGGAATGCATCACCTGGTAGCGAACCCACGTGTTCGCCGGCGGTGACCAGATGCGTCGATTGACACCGATCGAGCCGTCGAAGTCGTAGACGTAGTTTGCAAACCGTCGCATCCATTTCCGAACGGCCGGCGTCACCGGCTCCTCCACCGAGGCTCGAAAGACCTGAGTTCCTTCTTCGGAGCCGAAATGGGTGTAGATCAGCCCCTTCACCTTCTTGCCGCGGTTGATCGACTCGAGGTGAGAGGCGATCAGCATCGCGAGCGCGTTGCCCTGGGACACGTTGCAGCTCGGTCCGCAATAGAGCTCCTTCCTCTCGACCTCGGGAATATCCGCGAGCAAGGTTCGCGCCGACGCATCAAACTTGTCTTCGCTGCTGGTGTCGAACGCGGGCGGATGCGCACGAGGTAGATTGTAGAGCTTCTCGTAGGTCGATGTGAGCGGTAGCAGACCGTGCTGGACTTCGGGTCCATCAGGCGCGACGAACAAGTCCTTCGCATCGGCAGCAAAATAGGACCAGACCGCGAGCACTCCAAGCTTTCTCAAAAGATCGGAATGGTAGGCATGGCTCTGCTTCCGGTCTGCAAGCGCCTCATGCGTATCGACGAGCGCGGGGTTGTCGAATGCGACAAACTTCGAAGACTGTCCCGGAACGCCGAAGTCCTGAACAAGCGTGTTGCCGCCGTGGGACGTCAGTATGGCCGGGCGAACGTTCCAGGCTTCCAGCCACGGGATTTCGGACAGCACCGTGTACCGGCTGAAGTGATCGCGCTCCACTCTGGTGAGGGAAGCGGGACAGCCGGCAGCGCAGGAAGGCGCGATAAAATCAATCCGGTCGATCGCCATCGGATTGACGATCTGCGTCACGCCATCGGACTGCACCGGCACGATCACCTCGACGATCCAGCCCAGCGATCCGACTTCAAACTGAATGTCCTGTCCGCGAGCAATGTCTCCTGGACCAAAAATGGCCGAGCGGCCTTGGCGATCGTGCAGCATGATCGAAAGGTCCGCAGGCGGAGCCGCGGAGAAGTAGAATCTGACGTTACGACTTGGCTGAGCAGGCAGACCGACAGAAGATGCAGTCATATCCAGGCTCGATCGTGCCGCCGACAGCGAATGCGGTGGCTGGATCTCCGTTCGAAAAGGTAATGGACTGTCTTCGTGCCAGCTGTGGAAATGATCGATGTTTCCGCGATGCCACTCTCGCAAAAGCAGGGCAAAAGTGGGTTCGGAGCCAATGCCGGAGGGAAACCGGTTCAACTGCCCCGGTCCGACAAAAAAGGCCGAGCGCCCCTCGCCGCCTTGCGGCCAAAGCGAATCCGATATCGTCAGGCCAAGTTCTTCGTTGAAGAAACGATGAATGGCCGCGCCATGCCAGGGACGAAGCGCGTCGGCATCCGCGGCAAAACTGACGATATGCGAAAACGGATACGGCAACACGCGAACCGGATCATCCGGTTTCCCCGCGTCAGCAAGCGCTGATGCCGAGCCGAGCGCACAGCACCCGAGCGCGACAATCACGCGCAGAGCAAGCAGATAGGCGCCGGCCTTTTTCATCTCGACGTATCGGACAGGATCTTGGCCAATGGCGCCGTCAGCTCCTCCGCGAGCCATTGATGTCCAAGTTTCGAGTAATGCCCGTCGAATTGAAACGTCAGCAGCCGCGGCACTTCGCCATATCTATCGGAGAAATTGGGGTTCACGCAGGTGTACCCATTCTTGGCGCAGTACTCGGTCACGTTCCTGACGAAGCCCTTTGCGCCCGCGGCAACTTTAGTGCCGTCGGCCAGGGTCAGCGTCGACTCACAATTCTTACGGCACTGCGCCTGGTCTACGCCGGTATGGAATATGAAATTCTGACCGGGATGATGCTTCTCGATATAGGAGACGATTTCGGTCCAGTACTGGAATGCTTCCTTGCCGGGTTGCGGCATGACATCGAAGGGCACCCGCAGCGTCTCGCCGAACGGGATTCCCTTGACGTATTCCGGGTACGTCGGCTTGGCCATGAAGACGGAGAACACCGGCGAAGCCGTCCTGAAGGTCAAGGCGCCGCTCGCATCGTGGAGGAAATTCGGAATGGCGCTGTTCTCCGGATCGAATCCCAATCCGTCGTGCAGCATCGTCGGGCTGACCTGGGAGACCAGCCCCGCAAGCATCGATACCAACGTGGCCTGAACGCCGAACTTCGACGTATAGTCTCGAATTCTCGGATAGTTCGTACCGATGTCGCCATTGTCGGTCGCAGCGGAGATCACCTCGACACATCGATGCAGGGCGACGCCGAGACTTTCCTCGAGAATAATATTGACCTTTTCGAAGGGGCGAACTTGCAGGGCAACCATGTCGCTGCCACCCGTGCTGGCGAGACGGACGCAGTTGTCGGGATTGTCGAAGAAGCGGTCTCGATCGACGTACCCCTGATTGTTCACGAACGTGGTCGAGTCGTACTCCTGGACCGTGCCGGCACCCGGCCAGTATTGGCGGCTATGCGGTTCGTAGAACGCTGCGTAGGGAGACGGCTTGCGGGCGCCATTGAATTTTGCGCGGGCCGAATCGGGAGCATGGCCGTCCTCGTTGACGTAGATCGGACGCACGTCGATGACGAGGTCGTCGCGATCGTATGATGGAACGAACCATCGGCCGAGTGTCGCGGAATGCTCGAACTCTTCGCGTCGCAGGCGCAGGGACACCGGCTTCGTCGGATCGACTGCGGTGAAGGCGAAGCTGCCGTCGGCCGCGAGCACACTCTTCTTCGTGGCGCCCGATTCCTCCAGCAATTCGATCGACGTGTTCGGGGCAATGTCGCCCCCGACAACCTTGCCCGCCAACGCGACACCAGTGCTGGTCGCCTTGGGCGCCGGCCGAACCAGAGCAAGCGTCTGGAAGCGCATCGTCGTTCCGGCCGCACCATCGACCTTCACGAACCATTGCGAAATCGCCTTGGTCCGGCCGCTTCTCAGGTTGAGGACGAGGCTGGGAGGCAGCGGGACGGTTACCTGATTTCCGGCCAGCTTGATATCTCCGACCACCTGCGCGTTGTTGGCGCGTGTGACGATGTCATCGGGCAGGATCGGCGGCAGCAGACCTGCCGGCTCCGCGCTCTTGGCGGCCAGGTCCAATACCCAGGACAGGGACTGTCCGTCATCGAGAACGAATCCGACGGTCAACTTGCCCGTCGTCGGAGGCGCAGCGAACTTGATCTGGAGATGGGTCGCGTCCTTCGCCGGCGTGAAGTCGGGAGACCAGATCAGCCATGCCTGTCCATGGGTGATCTCGAAATCCGCCTCGCTGACGCTGATCGGGCCGGGGCGTCTTTCGCGGAAATTACCGCCGTAGATCTCGAAAAGCCCGTTCTTGCGATAGGGCCCCACGGCATCAAGCATCGCAAAAACCGGCGCGCCCTGCCCGCGATAATCACTCGCAACCGGGGCATGGTCGACGAGCGTGCCTCCGGCGCCGGCCAGCAACGCCTCCAGCGTCGTGACGCGCGCGGACAGTTGCTGAAGTTCGATCTGTGCCTTCTTGTCGAAGGACGATTGCACTGGAGCGGGCGGCGGTGGAGGCGGAGGCGGAATTTCCGGCTTCGGCGGGGTGCGTTCGGCCAACATGCGATCAATTCGCTGATTGATGTACCGGCGCGTCTTCTCGACCGTTGCCGCGATGCCGCCGCAAATTGCGACGACCAAGATGATCCCAGCAGCCGTTCTTATAAGCTTCGAACTCGTCATGTTGAGCAGGCGATGTCCCAGGGAAAGACCTGAAGGCCTATGGGCTAAGAGGACTACGGGGTAAAGGAGAGCTTGTCTTCGGTCAGCACGACCTCGTCGCCCTTTTTCTCGAAAGCGATGGTGCCATACCGCTTCATGCCGTCGAATTTGGCGCGGTTGTACTCATCCATGCTTTCGACCGAGATCAGATAGACCACGACTTTCAGGCTCGAGCTGAACTCCGGCTGCGCAAGATAATCCTTGGCATAGCTGGCGGCTGTCGCCCGGACCAGATCGGACGCCTCAGCGCCGGATTTTCGCAAATCGCCGAGGTTCGGCTTCAAGTCCAACACGAGAATGAGATGGGTGTCCTTGGCCGCGGCCACCCGATGGTCCTTCTCTACTACAAGTGGCGCGGCAGCCGCGAAGGCGGAGGAAATTCCTGCCAGCGACAATGTCCCCATGATGACGGCCTGGCGCAGCAGACCAAATGCGCTTGGGAAGCGGCTTTTCATGTTTCTGGCCCTTGACCTCGCGGCTATCTGGCTGAGCTTTTTGGCTTCGTCAAGTTATCAATTGGCCAACGGCTCCGCCCGGCCTTGCCGGGATGCCCTCCGGCCCTGCTGCCGGGAAGAATTATCGCTGTTCAAGGCCTTGCACGGACAAGCCCGGCTGTGTCAGAAGGGCGATAATTTCAACCAAAGGGTGGTCAGGGTGACGGGTTCCACGAACATCGTGCGACGGTCGAAAATCGCAGAGATCGACATTGCCGCGTACCCCTACCTCTCGGCACTGGTTGAGCGACAGATCGCGGCGTGGCCCCAGCACGAGCCCACCTTGGCAACCAGCCTCGGCAACAGGTCGCTCGAGGTCATGCGCGACACCGAGGCATCGTCGGAGCTCGTCACCAAGATCGCGCTCCATCACTTCGGGACCATCGACAAGATCTGCCACGACTACCGGTATTTCTGCGAGAACATGATCCTGGAAGCCGAATTGTTCTTCCGGCGTCATGGGCGCTACGAGCGCTCCAAGTTCAGCGAGGCGGTTCGCGACGTCTATTCGAAGCCCGACGTCATGGAAAAATACATGAACGGGCTGCTGCTGTCGGGCGTGTTCTGGCACAACCACGCCGGCGCGCTGACCTTCTATCGAAGCCAGTATCTGCCGATGCTCCCGGAAGGATATCGTCATCTCGAGGTGGGGCCAGGCCACGGCGCGCTGCTCTACCTGACGGCGACGGATTCCCGATCCGGCTCGATCGTCGGGTGGGACGTCAGCGAAGGCGCCATCGCGGCCACGCGGCGCACCCTGGAAGTGATCGGCGTCAGCGATGAAGTCGAGCTGGTCCGCCAGGACATGTTCGACGCTCCCGATCAGCGCGACAGCTTCGACAGCATCGTCGTGAGCGAGCTGCTGGAGCATCTCGAGGACCCGCTCAAGGCGCTGCGATCCCTCATCCGCTATCTGAAGCCCGGCGGACGGATCCTGGTGAACATGCCCGCCAACAGTCCCGCTCCCGATCATCTCTACCTGATCGACAAGCCGTCGGAGATGACCGACCTGATGAAGGCGGCGGGATTCGAGATCGAGAAGAACCAATTGTTCCCGATGACGGGGTACGGCCTCGAGCGGTGCTTGAAGGACCGCCTGACGATCAATTGCGTGGCTGTTGGACGTCGGCCCGGCTAGGGACTCGCTGCGCCGAGAAGGGATGCCATGCTTTTCCAATCAGCAGCCGCCGTCGTCGGCGGGCCTTCCCTGAACAGCTTCGAGTTTTTGTACATCTCGGCAGCAGCCGTCATTATCTGCTGCGCCGTCAACCTGCAGATGGCGCGCAATGTCGCCCTGCTGCTGCTGAGCTTCGCATTCTTCATCAGCTTCGGATTCGATCCGGCGTCGATCATCGTGCTGGCCGGCTTCCTTGCCGTTTCATACGGGATCGGCCTGTTTCGCAAGCAACGCGGCGCGCGCTTCACCATGGAAGCGCAGCTGCTCGCCGTCGCATTGCTCTGGATCTTCCTGTTCCTGGCGCGAGACCCCCGATTGCTGGGGGCGGCCAACCCGTTCCACTACATGCCGGTCCACATCATCGGCATCTCCTACATGGTGTTCCGCTGCGTCAGCTACCTGATGGAGGTGGAGTTCATCGAAAGGCCGAGCTTCCTTCGATTCTGCACCTATGTCCTGTTTTTTCCTGCATTGCTGGCCGGACCGATCGAGCGCTATCGAAGCTTCGAGCTGCAGTTGGCATCCCCTGTCTTCGATACCAAGGCGGTCATCCCTGCGCTTCACCGCATCGCCAACGGAATGATCAAGAAGTTCGTCCTGGCCGACAACCTGTCGGCGTTCGGCATCTTCTCGTTCGACAACGCCGCACAGATGTCGGGGCCGATGTTGTGGGTGGGGGCGCTGGCCCAGCTCGGCCTCATCTACCTCGATTTTAGCGGCTATTGCGACATCGTGATCGGGACGGCCTCGCTGATGGGCTTCCGGCTGATCGAGAACTTCAATCGGCCGTTCGATTCAACGACGATCCAGGAATTCTGGAATCGGTGGCATATCTCGCTCAGCACGCTGGTCAGGGATTACGTCTTCACGCCGCTCAACTTCATCGTCATCAAGAAGGCGCCGCGCCGCATCCAGTTTGCCTTGATATCGGCCGTGTACTTCGCCTCGATGATCCTGATCGCGCTGTGGCATGGGGTGACGTGGGGCTTTCTGGCGTTCGGCACGGTTCACGGCGGCGCGCTGGTCGCGAGCCAGCTTTTCCGCAAATATGTCGGCGTCAAGAAGGGGCCGGCCGTCACCGGGCCCTCGATCTATCTCCGTCGCTTTCTCGTTTACGCGTTCGTGTCGACAACACTGATCCTTTGGCTCAAGTCCTACTCGGAGTGGGGCGCGATCTACGGTAAAATGCTGGGGCTGTATCGATGACATTGGGACGCGACGACATTCTCAGGATTGTCTGGCTGGCGGCGAAGATCGCCATCATCGTGCTGCTGTCGAACACCGGCCAGGCGCTGTTCGTTTACCAGAACTTCTGAACGCTGATGGTCGAGCCTGCAAAAACCAAGGGACCCCGGGGGCGCGACGTTCTCTCGCGCCTCGCTGTGACGGTGGCTGTGCTGGTCGCGGTGCTGGCCTGTCTGGATGTTGCCTTGCGGATCGCCGCGCCGGCCAGCGGCATCTTTCGAAGGACGATCGACGTCCAGTCGCCGGCGGCGCTCTACACCAAGCTCGAAGAGTTTCGAAAGTTCGACGGACTGAAGGTCGCCGTTCTGGGCGACTCCCTGATCTTCGGTCGCGCCATGCGGGACAAGGGCGATACCGCCTGGCAATCGCATACCTTGTCGAGCCAGTTGCAGAACTGGCTTGCCGAAAAGCATCCCGGTCAAAAGGTATATGTCGCCAATTTCGGCATGAACGGGACGCTTCCGACCGATCTTGAGAACCTTGTACGCATCGTTCTGCCCACAAAGCCCGATGTCATCGTGTTCGATCTGAGCCTGCGCTCCTTCTCCCGTGACTTCGATCGGGAAGGCGAAAGCAGAACCCGTGTCTGGCTGGACACCCTGTCCGTCGATGCCAACGGCACCTATTCCACCGGCCAGGGAGTTGGCGGGATCGCGCGATGGAGCCACGACGCACTGGTCAATTGGTGGTTTCTGTACCGGTCGCGCGACTTTCTCCAGGCCCTGTGGTTCGACGGCAGCCCCTTCAACTTCCTGGTCGGCCTGCGAGATGCCGCGGACAAATGGCTGCAAGGCTCGTCAGGGGCCAAGGGCGACGACCTCGACGATATCGTGCTCCTGATGCGGGCGCGGTCACGGTACGAAAAGATCGACCTCGCTCCCGACAACCCGCAACGACAAGCCCTCGAACGGACGCTGCGGCGCGTGTCTGAGGCAAAACAGCCCACGCTGATCTTCTACGCGACCGAGAATCCGAAGGTATTGCCAGACCTGCTTCCGCAGCAAAAATTTGCCGAGCTGCAGGCTCAACTCGTGCAGATCATCACGCCGCAGCCTCCGGACCGAGTTTACGTTGGGCCGCTCGCGACCCTTCCGGCGTCCGAATTCCTCGATCACGTTCATCTCGATAAGGCCGGCTACGGCCAGCTGAGCGCGGAACTTGGCCCGCGCCTGGACGCCATGATCGGGAGACGGTGAGGGAGCCTTGTGAATGCCGGTGCCATCTGCTAGTCCTCGCGCCGAAAATACGAATTTTACGGCACTTGCTTGGCCATTTCGGCGCTGCCGGCTTACCCAAATCGTGGGATGATTGTGATGACTGACGAGGAAATCTATTCCCGCCTCACGCCGATTTTCCGGGACGTCTTCGACGACGACACGCTAACGCCCCATCCGGAAATGACCGCGGCGGAAGTGCCGGCGTGGGACAGCCTCAGCAATATCCGGCTGGTCGTCGCTGTCGAGGTGGAGTTCAAGATCCAGTTCTCGACCGGCGAGGTTGCCGCCCTGAAGAACGTCGGCGAATTCGTCAACGTCATCCGTCAAAGGGCGTCGCGTTGAGCGAACAGCCACGAGTGCTGGTCTGGAGCGAGCTCAAGGAGGGCATGACCGTCTCGCTTCCGTTCCGGATCGGCCAAAGTGAGATGGATACCTTCCGAAAGCTGTCGGGAGATTCGAGCCGCATTCATATCGATGCCGAATTCGCGCGAAGCCGCGGGTTCTCGGGCCCCGTCGTCTACGGCGCGCTCACCGTCGCCAGGCTTTCGCATCTGGTCGGTATGCATTTGCCGGGCGACCTTGGGCTGGCAACGAGCTGGCGGATTGACTTCAATAAGCCGCTCTATATCGACGAGGAAGCGACTTTCAACGGCGAACTCACTCACGTGTCGCAATCCACCCATACCGTCAGCCTGAAGTTTCGGGTGTATGCGGGTGAGAAGTTGATCGCCAGCGGCACCGCCGGATCCAAACTTCTAGACGAATGACACCATCCTGGGTCAAAACGCCATGACGTTTCAGCTTCAAGAACTACCCTGGTTAGAAGCGCCCCCCGCGGATTTCAAATCACTCTGCAACGCGCTTGATGCCTCCGATGCACCTGATGGCGCCGAGATCGTCGGGCTCGCCACCAAGGCCCTCAATACGGATCAGCTCACGCGCCTTTCGAAGACCATCGAACGCGCGCGAACCAAGACGAAAGCGCTGTCGCCGCTTCGCGGGTTTCATCTTGGGTTGCTCGGCAACGGCACAACCTGCCTGTTCGCCCCTGCCCTTGCCGCCGGCGCCGCGCGCCATGGCGTCTTGCTCCGCGTGACCCAGGCCGACTACGATCAGGTGGCGCAGGAAGCACTCGATGCGTCCTCCACGATCAACGCCGCCAAGCCCGACGCCGTTCTGCTCGCGCTCGATTTCCACGGGCTGCCCTTCAACAGCGCCGGCGGCAATTCGTCGGACCAGTCCGCGCTCGACTATGTGGGGATGATCCGCGAAGGCCTCGAGCGTGGCGCCGGGGTGCCGGTCATCTTTCAGACCGTTGCCTGCCCGCCGCAACCGCTGTTCGGAAGCATGGACGCGCAGGTGTCGATGTCGTTGCGCCGCCAGATCCAGGATTTCAACGACGGGCTTCGCGAGCTCGCCGCGAAGCGCGGTGACTACATCCTCGATGTCGCCGCCCTGGCGGAATCGATCGGAACCCAGAACTGGCACAATCCCGTCCAGTGGAATCTCTACAAGCTGCCCTTCGCGCAAACGATGGTGCCGATCTACGTTGAATATGTCGGACGCCTGCTTGGCGCGATCCGCGGCAACGCCCGCAAATGCCTCGTGCTTGATCTCGATAACACGCTCTGGGGCGGCACGATCGGCGACGACGGACTGGAAGGGATCGTTCTCGGACAGGGCGATGGGGTGGGAGAAGCCTTCACCGAGATCCAGCGGACCGCGCTTCAGCTGCGCGATCGCGGCGTCATCCTGGCGGTATCGTCGAAGAATACCGATGAGGTCGCACGACAGCCCTTCCGCGAACATCCCGAGATGACGCTGAAGCTGGACCACATTGCGGTCTTTCAAGCCAATTGGAGCGACAAGGCGACCAATATCGAGGCCATCGCCAAGACGCTGAATATCGGGCTGGATTCCCTCGTGCTGCTCGATGACAACCCCGCCGAGCGAAGCCAGGTGCGAAAGGCGTTGCCGATGGTGGCCGTGCCCGAGCTGCCCGCCGATCCTTCGCTCTATGCGCGCACGCTGCTGAACGCGGGCTATTTCGAAGCCGTCACGTTTTCCGAAGAGGATCGTCAGCGCGGCGACCAATATCAGGCAAATGCGCAACGTGCGGAGCTGTCGGCGAAGTCCCGCGACATGGACGAATTCCTGACCTCGCTCGGCATGACGATCGAATTCCACGCGTTCGATGCCGTCAATCTGGGGCGGATCGCGCAGCTCATCAACAAGACCAATCAGTTCAACCTGACGACGCGTCGCTACACGCATTCCGAAGTCGAGACCATGTCGCGCTCGCCGGATTGCCTGACCTTCCAGATCAGGCTGCGCGACCGCTTCGGTGACAACGGGGTGATTGGCGTCGTCATTGCGCGAAAGAAGGACGCGACCTTCGATATCGACACCTGGTTGATGAGCTGCCGGGTCCTCGGCAGACGAGTCGAGGAAGCCATCATCGCCGAGCTCGTCCGCCACTGCCGTTTGAACGGCGTCGACACGCTGGAGGGAAGCTACCTCCCCACCGCCAAGAACGGGATGGTGCGCGACCTGTACAAGAAGCTCGGATTTGCGCCGGCCGGCGGCACGGACGACCAGCATGTCTGGAAGCTGGATATCTCCGAATACAACGTCCCCGCCCTGCCGTTCGAGGTCATTCGCGACAGCGCAGCGAATGCGTGAGAACGGGCCGCGAGGCCCGAACGGTGATACCGCCGGCGCGATCCCGTGCACGGGCCGCATCGAACATTCCCGGCCAGAGCCAAACCGCTCCCGGCCGATTTCTCATGGTCAGATGATTTGACGTAGCCAGCGACGGCCGGATTTGAACATCCGGCCTCAAGGCACGAAGCTGCCGCTCGCATTGTCCGAGCGGAATGTCGGATCGTGCAGATGGCGGAGAGAGTGTCAGTCAACCCTTATTGAAGGATAACGCATTTTCGAATTTCTGAAAGCAAAACCTACCGTTTGGGCTACGCATGAAATGCGGTTTGTCTACGACAACGCGTACGCAACCAAATGGTCGCTTACCTATAGTAACACCGTCTCAGGCTCGGTTTCGCATGGACACGTAACACGGCGTAGTAAGGCGCGCCGCGGCGAATAAGCGGTGGCCTGCAAACCGACCGTTGCGATTAGTTGAACGCGTTGTCGGCGGCATCGGCATAATGGCGGTCGATTCATAGTCGGCGAGTTCGTAGCGCATGATTCGATCGCCCAGTTTTGGAGCTTGGATCACGGCGATCCGGATCGCAACGCCTTGGCCCGGCCCCCGCCGCGCGGCGCTTATGAGCGGGAGCGGACATCAACCATCCGACAATCCCCGCCCAAACTCCGAAACTGGTGCGGTTCGCGCGCAAGGCGAGGCGGTCTCGAGGACGATCCTATTTCGCCCCCGTACCATTCCTGATCTCGGATGGTGTCGCGTGGTAGCGCCGGCGAAACGCCCTATTGAAGTACGAGAGGTCATTGAAGCCGAGTTCGAATGCGATCGTGCTGATCGCGCGGCGCGAATGCAGCGGGTTCCTCAAAATTCCAAAGGCACGCACCAAGCGCTGGCCGAGTACGAACTCCGAGTAGGTGACGCCCTCGCTCTCGAACAGCTTGTGCAGATAGCGCACCGTCATGCGATTGCGGGTCGCGACTATCGTCGCGTTCAGGTTGCCGTCATCGAGGTTGGCAATGATATCGGCCTTGATGGCGGCCAGCCGGACCGCGCCCACCGTTCTGTCCACGGCAAGCGCCGTGGCGTCGCCGCTTGCCCCAAGCGCCAGCGCGACGAGATCATAGAAGTGGCTGATGATAAGGCGCTGCGAGGCGGGTGTCGCTAACGCCTCATCGTCGGCTACGATGTCGAGATATTTGCTCAGGAGTCTCAGCCCGCTGGTGTCCCTCGCGATGCGTCGCATCGTTATATTTCCGAGCTTGGGAACAAGCGGCGCAATTGCAGATCGGGGCACGCGTATTCCGGCGATGTTGGCGGACGAGGGCGAGGTCATGGTCCAGCTGGCCTCCTCGTTCGTCATCAGCACGGCGTCCCCGTCACTGAGAACTATCTCCCGCCCCCTCCGGCTTCCCACGGTCGTCCCGGTCAGGGTCATACAGAGATAGACGAGGTCACCTTCTTGCCGCACACCCTCGCGGCGGATGCTCGTACAACTAGCCGTCAGGATGCGAAGCGCCGGCATTATGCGATTGACAAGATCAACCCTCGGCACAGCGTTGCCATAGCGAACAAATCTGGTCGGCAGGAGGCCGCGCTCATGCAGCTCTTCGAGCGTTTTGCCTCGTCCCTCTTCCGGCAAGGCGCGGCTCGAGAACCGAACGACTTTGTAGTCTGGCGTCAACGTCACCATCTGCCGTCCGGCTGCAAGAGCACGTGGACCGATCTGTACAGTCTAGCAAACAGGGCACTTTAGTCCAAGCCCGTCTTCCCTCCTGTCCAAGACCGCTTGGCCGTGACGGCGCAAGTTCGTTACCGGTGAAGGTTCGGCGCAATTTGGCAGGCAATGAACATGTCAAGACCAATCGGCCGGCACGCAATCGTTGTCGGAGCCGGCATGGCGGGGCTCGCTGCCGCGAAAGCCCTGTCGTCGTTCTTCGACACCGTCACCGTGCTGGAGCGTGACGCGCTGCCGTCAGCGCCGGTCGCCCGCAGTGGCACGCCCCAAGCACGACAAGTCCACGTCCTACTTAGAGGCGGCCTCGACGCGCTGAACGAGCTCTTGCCGGATTTTGAAACGGAGGTTGAGCGCGCTGGGGCCGTTCGGGTGCGGGTCGGCTCTCAATTTCGTCTCGAATTGCCAGGCTTTGATCCGTTTCCGCGGCGCGATCTCGGATTCGACTGTCTCAACATGACGCGGCCGCTTCTGGAATTCGTGGCGAGGCGCCGTGTCCAGCGAGTGGGCAACATCGCGCTGAACCCACGTTGCCGTGTCACAAGGTTTCTGGAAGCGCCCGGCAAGGACGCGGTGGCGGGCGTACGCTACGAACGCGAGGGCGGACAGAGCCACGAGCTCGCGGCTGACTTGGTCGTCGACGCGTCGTCGCGCGGCGCGCTGACGCTGGATTTGCTGAACAGGATCGGCGCGCCGCCGCCGGAAGAAACGGAAATCGGCATCGACCTGCGCTATGCAACCGCGATGTTCGAGATTCCGCCTCGGGCGCCCCCTGATTGGCGCGCCGTGCTACACCGGCCCGCCCCCCAGAGCGGCCGCGGCGGTTTGCTTATTCCAATCGAGAACAACTGCTGGCAAGTCCATGTCAACCATATGCATGGCGCAGCCGTACCTGAAAACGTCGGGGACTTCATCGCATCGGTCAGGACGTTGCGGACGCAGACGATTTATGCCGCGATCAAGGATGCCGTGCCCATCGGTCCAATCCACCGATTTGTCTTTCCGTGCAGCATTCGCCGGCGATTCGAGGTCCTTGAGCGTTTTCCGGATCGTCTGCTGCCGCTCGGCGATGCGATCTGCCGCTTCAATCCCGCGTCTGGCCAGGGCATGAGCGTAGCCGCGCAGGAAGCCGCTGTCCTGAAACGGCTGATTGAAGCGCGGGCCTTGGATGCGCAACCGCTCAAGGGACTCGCGCGATCTTTCTTCGCAGCGATACAGGGCCTTCTGGATGCGCCGTGGGCGACGGCGGAGAGCGACTTCATCTATGAGAAGACACGCGGGCAGCGCCCGCATGACTTCAGCGAGCGAATGAGTTTCAATGCGGCCCTGCAGCGCCTCGCGAGCGAGGATGCCGCAGTGCATCAGATCATGAGCGAGGTGATCCACCTCGTGAAGCCGTCCAGCGCTCTGCGCGATCCCCGGATCGTCGGTCGGGTAACGGCGCTGATGGCTGCCTCCGCTTGATTCCCCGGAATACTCTGTAACTGCCAAAGGAAGCCAAATGGCCCTTATCATCAGACAATTGGCGATATTATCCGGTGCACTCATGTTGTTTGTAGGCAGCGCATCTGCGCAGAAGCTATACGGTCCCGGCGTGAGCGACACCGAGATCAAGATCGGCAACATCATGCCATACAGCGGTCCAGCTTCGGCCTATGGCATCATCGGCAAGACCATGAGCGCTTACTTTCGCATGATTAACGATAACGGCGGCATCAACGGCCGCAAGATCAACTTCATCTCCTATGATGACGGTTACAGTCCGCCAAAGGCCGTGGAGCAGGCACGAAGGTTGGTCGAGAGCGATGAAGTGCTTCTGGTCTTTGCGCCACTTGGTACTGCGTCCAATGCCGCCATTCAAAAGTACATGAATACGATGCGCGTGCCGCAACTCTTCGTTTTGAGCGGCGCCTCGCGCTGGGGTGAACCCGAGCATTTTCCCTGGACGATTGGCTTGCAGCCCAACTACCGCGCAGAAGCACGGGTCTATGCAACATATATTCTCGAGCAATATCCCAATGCTAAAATCGGCATCCTCTATCAGAACGATGATTTCGGAAGGGACTACATGGCGGGATTGAAGGACGTGCTGCGGGACAAGTACGACAGGATGGTCATTGCCAGTACGCCCTACGAAACCAGTACGCCAACGGTGGACTCGCTAGTCGTCGCGATCAAGACCGCTAATCCCGACATCTTCCTCAATATCGCGACGTCGAAATTTGCAGCGCAGGCAATCAAGAAGATTGCCGAGCTCAATTGGCACCCCATCCATATCTTGACGAATATATCGGTTTCCGTTGGAGCAGTGCTGAGACCCGCTGGGCTTGACAACGCCAAAGGCATTCTCAGCGCGGGTTTTCAGATGGATGTCACGGATCCGCAGTGGGATGGTCAGCCAGGCATGCAGCGCTTTCGGACCTTCATGGCAAGATACTATCCCGAAGCAGATCGTTCTGAGGGCGGTCCGATGGTCGCCTTCAACGCGTCGAGCGCGCTCGTCGAGGTGCTCAAGCGTTGCGGCGACAATGTCACGCGTGAAAACGTCATGAAGGTAGTGACCGACCTTGACTTTGAGATCGATACGCTCGTTCCCGGCATTCGTATCAAGACCAGCACGACGGACTTTTATCCGATCGAGCAGTTCCGAATGATGCGCTTCACCGGCGAGTGGTGGGAGTTATTCGGCCCGATCCTGGATGGACACGTCGAGAGGTGAAGCTGTTTGACCGCATCGGACACGGCTCCCCTCAGCGTGCGCCCGCACTCAATGACTTTCTCCTCGCGCAGCTGAGGTGCTGCCTACCTCCGCTAGAATTCGCGCGTTCGGTGCACCGTTCGTTACGCCCTTCAATTTGGTGCAGAATCTGCGAAGCCGAATTTTGAGTCCGACGTCAAGCGGTTTGAACTGTCTGGCGCGTCTGCTCGCTTACTCCCTCGTGAATCCGTCCTCCGAACCCACGGTCAAACCCACGGTTTGCGCAAGGACTAGGACTAAAAGCGTGGATGTAGCCACAAGGGCCCTGCCGCGCTGCCCATTGTTTTTGCTGTCGCTTCGAACAAGGAGATGCTGGGGGAGTAGTATAGTGGCGGAAGAACCGTCCTCCGAACCCACGGCGAAAAACCTACAGCTCGCGCGAGGAATTAGCGCAAAATCGCGGAATTCTTCGGTCGTCTCGCAGCAGATTCGGACAACCGGATACTGGAGAGAGCTGTAGCGTAGAAATGGCGGAGAGAGTTTCAGTCAATCCCCATTGATGTATAAGGCGTTTTTCCTTCCGACGGGCAGCAACCCACGGTCCTGGCTACCAGCAATTAGCCCATCCCGCGCGCCGCCGCGCCCCAAGCCCTCTGCGCGATCTTCCGTCGATCTGAACGCGGCCGCCGACCGGGCAATGTCCGCCGGCGGCGCCGCATGATACGCTGTGATCAGAGTTCCGGCTGGAAATCCCCATGGCGAAGCGCCACGGACGCAGGATGGCGAAACGGCTGAAAAAGACTGCGTTACCGCGGCCAAAGCAGCGCGAGGGCGTCCCGCGATCGACATCTTTGCAGGGGCGAGAAACAGAAATCGCCCTGATCGATCAACTTCTCGATCGTATCGACCAGGGTGGCTCGAATCTCGTTGTCAGCGGGGCAACCGGGATCGGAAAGTCAGCGATTCTAGACGAGGCGAAAAGCCGGGCACGCGAGTGCGGCATCACCGTGCTCGGCATGACGGGCGTCCTGGCTGAAGTTCATATTGCGTTCGCTGGACTTGAGCAGGCGCTACGCCCGCTCATGAAACAGGCGAAGTCCTTGGCTTCTCGCCAGCGGTCTGCTCTGCTGAACGCCTTTCGCATGAGCGATGATGCCGCTGCATCGCCGGATATTTGGCTGGTCGCTCTGGCGACACTTTCGCTTCTGACGGAGGGTGCGGGTCACAAGCCTATCTTGCTCATCGCTGACGACGCCCAGTGGCTCGATGAGGCGACCCGCGACGTGCTGTCCTTCGTCTCCAGGCGATTGAGTTCGGATCCCATAGTTCTGCTCCTGGCAGTACGAGAGGGCTTCGATCTCCCGTTTGGAGATGCTGGCACTTTGCGCCACGTCGTTCCGCCTCTCGGCAATGTCGATGCGGCACGCTTGCTGGACCTCCAGGCGCCCGGCCTCTCCAGGGACCTCCACTGCCGCTTCCTGAGAGAAGCTGCCGGCAATCCGCTGGCCCTAGTGGAGTTGCCGCGCGCAATACAGGCGGCCGATCACGGTGAGGGCCGGTGGCTTCCGTTGACGGAGCGCCTGGAACGCGCCTTTTGCAGTCGCTTGTCCGAACTTCCCGATGTTACACGCACACTCCTGTCCGTAGCCGCGGAAAACGATGGGACGTCCCCCCACGAAATCATGCGCGCCAGTGAAGTGCTGCTGGATGGGAGCATCGGAGTTGACGTATTCGCGCCCGCCATCTCGGCAAGGCTGATCGAGTTCGATGCAACAGAGGTACGGTTTCGGCACCCGCTTGTGCGATCCGCAATTCATCAAGTAACCGACGTTGCAACACGCAAAAAGGTTCATGCCGCGCTCGCGGCGATCATCGAAGATCAGGATCGCCGGCTTTGGCATCGCGCGGCAGCGACCATCGGCCCGGATGATGAACTGGCCGTGGAACACGATCTCATGGCAACTCGTGTGCTGCGGCGGGGCGCGCTCACGACGGTCGTCGAAATCCTCCAGATCGCGGCAAAGCTGAGCAGCACGAAAAAGGCGAGAAGGGAGCGACTTTTGCGGGCCGCCGAATTTGCAGCAGTTGATCTCGGGCGGCCAACTCTGGTCGAGCATCTGTTGCGGGGGGCCGAGGTGGATGGGTCGGATAGACTGAGCGCCGCTCGGGTCGGGTGGTGTCGCGAAGTAGGCGAGCCTCAGATGGCCAATGATCCCAGGAAGATCTCCGCCCTGATCGGGTTTGCCGATCAGGCACACGGCGCTGGCGCGAAGGATCTGGCAAGCAGTCTTCTCGTGCGAGCGGCGCAACGCTGTTTGTGGAGCAACGCGAGCAGCGACGTTCGCGCTAGCGTCCTCGCCGCGGCAAGCCAACTGGAGTTGCCGGAACTCGACCCTCGCTTGATTGCAATATCCGCCTATGTAGAGCCGCTTCAACAAGGCGGCGAGGTGTACGTGAAGCTGCAAGCGCTTTCCGCAGGAAGACTCGGCGACCCCCATATTGGGCGCATCCTGGGGAGCGCTGCAAACATCATCGGCGCGTTCGATCTCGGTGTAAGCTTTCTCGCCGAATCCAACGCAGAGCTGCGCAAACAAGCCCGCATTGGCAACCTCCCGCGTGTGCTCTTTGCTCAAGCCTGGTCCGAAATGGAAGTGGGCGATTGGGTGGGAGCAATGAGAGAGGCCGAAGAAGCAGTCCGCCTTGCCGAAGAGGTCGAGGCGCCTTATGGGCCGCGGCGGCCACGATCGTGAAGGCGAGGCTGGCGGGCATGCAAGGCGAACTCGAACAATCCGAGGCGCACGCGGCTCAAGCGGAGCGCCTGGTTTTATCAACCGGCGCCAGTTTCTTGCCAGCGCTTCTGCAGTTGGCGCGAGGCATAGCCGCCATCGGCGCCGGCCGGCATTTGGAGGCATTAGAGCACCTTCGCCGCCTGTTTGTGCCAGCCGATCCCGCCTTCAACTTCGGTCTGCAGTTCTTTGCGCTCGCCGATTTCGTAGAGGCGGCGGTCTACTCCAATCGCTCGCAAGCTGCGCGTACCGTGATCGATGAGATCGAGCGCGTCTCGACCCCGAGGCCGGTGCCGTGGGTCAAGACAATGTTGTCCTACAGCAAGGCGCTGGTCGCGGCCAATGAGGATGCGGAAGGCTTCTTTTTGCAGGGCCTTGGCCCGGCTGCAAAGAATTGGCCTTTCCTGCGCGGGCGCCTCCTGCTCGGCTACGGCGTGTGGCTGCGCCGGCAGCGCAGGCCCGCCGATGCGCGGGCTCCACTGCGCGAGGCTCGCGGCATTTTCGACGCGCTCGGCGCTTCGCCCTGGAGCGATCGCGCGCGGGAGGAGTTGCGAGCAGCCGGCGAAACCAGCCATCGCCGAACCGGGCAAATTTGGGAGAGGCTGACTCCGCAAGAGTTGCACATCGCCCAACTCGCGGCTCAAGGGCTTTCGAACAAGGTGATCGGAGCAAGACTGTATCTGTCACACCGCACCGTCGGTTATCATTTGCATCACATCTTTTCCAAGACCGGGATCACCTCCCGGTCCGGCCTGGGGACCATCCTCTCCACGGCCAACGGCCCGCCAACCTGATCCTGTCTGCCATCGGACTGGTCATCTGACAGATGCGGCAGTCCTCGGTCGCCCGCATTCTCTACGTGTAAATCCACGAAGGGACTGTAGGTGTACAGATGATCTTTTTCCTCATAGCGGCTTGGACCTACTTGCGGGTGTCCCCGCCGCTACGAGTTCCAGCTGTCGCTCGAAGATATCTGCGGCTCTGCCGCCTCGTCGCTAACCGTCTCTTTTGAAGGAGGCCGAAGATGACGCAGGTATATTTCCATTGCTCCAATGCCAACGAGGTGCTGATCGATCGCTGCGGCGCCATTGTGGAAGACCTTGGAAAGGCACGTGATCGCGCGGCCTCGGTCGTGCGCTCGCTCACGACCGCACGAAGTCGTGAGGATTGGCGCCGCTGGATTCTGCACGTCAACGACGATCTCGGCGAAGAACTCTTCGTAGTCCTGTTTGCCTTCATCCTCCGCAAACCGAGTTGAGATCGGCATGTCGTGTATTCCAATTAGCTCATGGACCTTCGCCATCCGCGTTTGGCTGGCCATCATCCTGGCGTTGTTTGTAAGCTTCTGGCTGCAGCTCGAAGCGCCGTTCACGGCGGCAGTGACGGTCGCCATTCTCGCGGAGCCGACCCGCGGTCAAGCATTAGAAAAAGCTGCCTTTCGAATGACCGGCACCGTTGTGGGGGTGATAGCCTCAGTCGCGATCACCGGGCTCTTCTCGCAGACAAGAGATCTGATGCTGGCGGCGTCTGCAGTGTGGCTCGGCCTTTGCGTCTTTGCGGCAAAACTTCTGGATGGTTATCGCGCCTATGCAGCCGTGCTGACCGGCTACACCGTTGCAAACGTCGCGATACAGCAGATCGACAGTCCGCAGCGCGTGTTCGACGCTGGCATGGAGCGTGGCGCGGCGATTGCGATCGGCATCATCTCGATAGCCGTCGTAAATGTATTGCTATCCGCTCCCGACCGGCATCCGCGACTTGCCACGCAATTGACAGCAATTCATCGTCGCGTGCGCGATTACGCAAGCGCTGCCTTCCGTGGCGATAGGGACAACTTAGCGACCTTCCTGACCCTGGTGCGGGACATCGTTGGGCTCAGACCTGACATAGCAAGCGTCGCTATCGAGTCGAGTAGCGGTCCCGTCAGCAGCGCCGCCGCCCGCAGCGCTGCCGTCAACCTCGTCGCTGAATTGCAAGCAGCCCGAGCCTTGAATACCGCTTCCGCCGATGTCGAGACCGACGCTTCCGCATCGAAAATGCGAGAGTTGCTGCGGCGGGACGACGACGTTTGTCGGGATTTGTTAGCCCTGCGGTCGACGAGATGGCCATCACGATCACAGCGCGTCCCCTTGTACCGCTCTTATGGAATTGCGGCCGAAACTGCCGTGCGCGCCGTTCTGTGGTTTGCAATTGCCTCGATGTTCTTTGTCTGGGCCGGCTGGTCCGCGGCAAGCGCGTCGTTGTACCTAGTCGCCGCGATCGGTGCACTGGGCGTTACGACGCCCAACCCACGCGGTTACACCGCGATAGCGCTTCTGGGCGCGCCGATCGCGGTCGTGCTGGCAGGCATACTCGAGTTCATCGTGCTCGACGGCGCCGACGGCTTTCCGGTACTGACGATCGCGCTGGCTCCTTTCATGATCGGTGCGGCTCTTCTCACTACCTCGGAAAATCCGGTTTGGTCGGGAATTGGCCGCATCAATCTCATCGCCATCCCGACGATCCTCGCGCCTAGCAATCCCCAGTCATACAACCCTGAGGCGTTCCTTTTCACGTCTCTCTTTGTCATTGCGGCCGCAGCGGTCCTGCTGGCGGCACAGATGCTCATTCCGCCCGTCTCCGATGACAAACAGAGGATGCGGCTGCTCAGCGAAGCTCGTGGCGCGCTGGGGGCTGACAACGGGAACAGCGAAAGTCCGGAGGAAGCAATGTTCCGCGACGCATCGCGCATCGGACAATTTCTTTCTGCTGACGGAGCGCAGGACAGCCGCGGTCTCGCAGAACTGCTCTCCTGCTTCGACCAATCGGCAATGCTACGGCGCTGCAACGCGGAACCGACGCAACTCGTCGACGCTTCGTCTCGGGAGGCAACCTGATGGCACACACCTTCGGAGAGTTGGTCGTCGGAGGCGTTCTGTTCGCACCCTTCGTAACCTACCTGGTGGCAGCCATTGCTGTTCTCGTGGTTCTTCGACCGCTGCTGACTGTTGCAGGGTTCGCGAAGATTTTCAGTCACGTTCCGATCGCACAGCTCAGTCTCTTTGTGACGATCCTGTGCCTGTTGCTGCTGTTGTTCTAGAGGAGAGTGCCATGGATGCGATGGTTCGTGATGAGGCTGTTGAAGATGAGGCGCGGTCACGCGTCGGGCGCTTTTCGCCGGTGTCGGATCGAGGAGCAAGCGAGTTCGCGCGAAGAGTCTCGGAAGGTTGTCCGGACGACGAACAGACCGCCTCGCCTCCAACAAAATCGGTGCCGCGGCGAAGAGCCAACGGCTCACGAGCGATGCGGCTCCTGCTTCGCGGATTGGCGACCGCCAGTATCGCGACTGGTGCAGTGCTAGGAGCAGTCATGGCCTGGGATTTGTACAATGCCGCGCCCTGGACGCGTGATGGCAGCGTGCGCGTTCAAGTCGCGAACGTGGCACCGCAGATTTCCGGTCAGATCGCGGAGATTCGGGTCGTCGACAATCAATTCGTTCGCAAGGGCGATATTCTTTATGTCATCGAGCCCTTCGACTTCCAGGTCGCGCTGCGCGCTTACAAGGCGTCGCTCCAGCAAAAGATGGCTGATCGGGACGTCAAAAATTTGCAGTCCGAGCGACGGCAGCGCTTGACCGATCTTGCGGTAAGCACTGAGGAGAAGCAGACCTATCAGGCAAATGCCGTCCAGGCGGCAGCCGTCGTTGACTCGGCTCAGGAGCAGGTGAAGCAGGCGGAGATCAACCTGCAGCGCACCGAGGTGCGCAGCCCGGTGGACGGATACGTGACCAACCTCTTGCTCCGGGTGGGAAACTACGCGGTACAGGGGACCAGCAATATCTCAATTGTCGACACAGACAGCTTCTGGATCGACGGCTATTTCGAGGAGACAAAGCTGGCCCGACTATGCGTGGGTGACCGCGCCGAGGCGAAGCTGATGGGTTACTCGGCGCCGATCATCGGTCACATCGCAACAGTGACGCGCGGTGTCAGCGTGTCCAATGCTACGGCCGCTACGCAAGGCTTGCCCAACGTCGATCCTGTTTACACCTGGGTGCGTCTCGCGCAGCGAGTACCGGTTCGCATCGTGATCGACAAGGTTCCGCCCGGCGTGCCGCTGGTGTCCGGCCTGACCGCGACGGTCACGATCCGTGACGGCAAGGACGACGAGAGCAAAACGCGGCTTCAGAGGGCGAGCGCCGACCTTCAGCGGAGCTTTGCGGGATTGTTCGGCGGAGATCCGGCGCGGCCTGGCTGCATTCCTAATCCGTCATGAGGCCCCGATTCCACCAACATCAGCAACTCAAGGAGAAAAGCAATGTCCAGCATCCCTACCCTGCGCATGACAATCGGTGACTTCCTGCTTCGTCGTCTTGGAGAGGCCGGCATCCGACATTTGTTCGGTGTGCCCGGCGACTACAATCTGCCGCTGTTGCAGCAGCTCTACGACGCCGGCCCGCTGGAATGGATCGGCACGACCGGCGAGTTGAACGCGTCCTATGCGGCGGATGGTTATGCACGGCTCAACGGTCTGGGCGCGCTGCTGGTGACGAACGGCGTTGGGGCGCTGAGTGCAATCAATGGCATCGGTGGCTCATACAGCGAGCACGTGCCGGTCATCTGTATCTGCGGATCGATACCGCTCCGCTCCATCGACCGTGGGCTCGGAATGCATCACACGATGGCTGACGGGACTTTCGATCACTTCCTCGATGCCTACGCGCCGGTGACCGTTGCGCGGACGAGGCTCACCCCACGCAACGCGGCGACCGAGATCGATCGGCTGATCCTCACCGCATGGCGGGAGAAGCTTCCGGTGTACATGGAGTTGCCGTCCGACATCGCCTACCTCGATATCGAGGTTCCCACAGCTCCGCTCGTGCTGTCCGAGCCGCCGAGTGATCCTGAACGGCTGCGCTCGTGCATCACCGCTGTCGCGGGGCGATTGGCCGCCGCCACGTCTCCGGCGATCCTCATCGACGCCGACGCGGACCGGTTCGGCGTCGCGCCCGAGCTGATGGAGCTGGCCGACAAGTTGCGGGCTCCGGTGGCCGTCGTCAACGCAGCAAAGGCTGTGATCGACGAGACGTTCCCTCATTACCTCGGCATCTACGGCGGCGAGGCAAGCGCGCCGGGAGTCCGCGAGGCAATCGAGGGCAGCGACTGCCTGCTCTCGATCGGCTATCGACCGATCGAGGTGACGACCGGCGACTTCACCGCCGTGTTGCCTGCCGGTACGATCCAAGCGCGCGGCCATTCGGTCGATGTAGGCAATGACAACTATCAGGCGGTGACGCTCAAGGAAGTCCTGCGCGGCGTCATCGACGCGGTTCCGTCAGTCGCGAGCCGCGCTCCACGTGACGCTGCCCCAGCGATGGAAGGCAAGCAGGCCTACGGCTCCGCCAAGCTCTCTCAGGCTGCCTACTGGCAGGCCATCCAGAGCTATCTGCGGCCTGGGGACGTCCTGTACGTCGACAATGGGACGTCATTCGTTCTTCTCGGCCTGAAGCTTCCGGCCGATTGCACTTTCATCGGCTCGATCAACTGGGGATCAATCGGCTACTCGGTCGGAGCCTTGCTCGGCGCACTCACGGCGGCGCCGCACCGTCGTCACCTGCTGTTCCTTGGCGACGGCTCTTTCCAGGTCACGGCGCAGGAGCTATCGACCATTCTGCGCCACGACCACAAGCCGGTGATCTTCCTGATCAACAACGGCGGGTACACCATCGAACGCGGCTATCTCGGCAAGACCGAGTCCTACAACGACGTCGCCAACTGGGCCTATGCCGCTCTACCCAAGGTGCTCTGTCCTGACACTTCCGCACGCTCGTTCGTCGTCAAGACTTGCGGTGACCTGCAGGATGCCCTTCGTGCGCCTAACGATACGATGATCTTCGTCGAATCGATCATGGACTCCGGCGATGCTCTCGCTCCGGTCATCGTCAGCAGCAACAAGGGCGCCGAACTCGACTACGGACCTCGCGGTCCGCACCGACGCGACGACGTGCAGCTTCAGCCGGCTGCGGTTGATTAGGCGGGCAGTGCAATTTTCTCGATCTTAAACGGCGTCTCGTGCGCCGAAGTCCGACCAAACAGTGGAGAAAATAACATGACCAACGCTAACCCCATTAACCGCGTCGCCATCTTCGGTACGGGCGTGATCGGCGCGAGCTGGACCGCGCTGTTTCTGGCGAGGGGACTGCACGTCGTCGCGACGGACATCGCGCCGAACGCTGAAGCGTCGCTCCGCAAGTTCGTCGAGACAGCCTGGCCAGCTCTCAAGCGATTGGGCCTCTCGGCCAGAGCGTCGCAAACCAATCTCAAGTTCACCGCGGATCTCGCCGAAGCGCTCGCCGGCGTTGATCTCGTGCAGGAGAATGGCCCCGAGCGGATTGATTTCAAGCAGAAGCTTTATGCACAGTTCGACGAGCTGCTGCCGCCCGGCGTGATCATCGCATCGAGCTCGTCGGGACTCACAATGAGCGAAATCCAAAAGGGCGCCGTATCCTACCCCGAGCGTTGTGTCATCGCCCATCCGTTCAATCCGCCGCACCTGATTCCGCTGGTGGAAATCGTCGGCGGAGCCAAGACCTCCGAAGAGACGATCCGGCGCGCCGCGGAATTTTATGCATCGATCGGACAGCGACCGGTGCGCCTCAACAAGGAAATGCCGGGACATGTTGCGAATCGCTTGCAAGCGGCGCTTGGGCGCGAGGTCTATCACCTCGTTGCCGAGGGGATCGTCAGCGCCGCCGACGTCGACACCGCCCTGTGCTGGGGGCCTGGCCTGCGCTGGGGTATCATGGGCAACATGATGCTCAATCATCTCGGCGGTGGTCCGGGCGGCATCGAGCAATTCCTCGAGCAGTTCACTGGACCGATGACAGCCTGGTGGAAGACCCTAGGGTCCCCCGAGATGACTCCCGCGGTACAAAGGAAGCTCATCGACAGCGTGTACGCCGAAGTCGGACCGCGGACCATCGGAGAGCTTGAGGCCGAGCGAGACGACATTCTGCTCGGACTGCTCGAATTACGCACCAAGCGTTCGGAGGCGCTCTGGCCAACACAAGTCGCAACCGAGTAGCGAGGCAGTTCTTGGGCCTGCTGAACTCATCGCGGCGGAGCCGTGGCCGAGCCAAACATCGGTCTTCAGTAGCCGCGACCCTTGTGCGGGCACAGTTTGTCTCTTGCGCCCGCTTGGGCCGCGCCGAGAGTCCGCTTTGCTCGCCCCGATATCCGATCTTACGACGCGCATCGGTTCGATCTGTGCCAATTGATCTGCGCGCTGTACCTGATGGCGAGAGAAACGAAGGAAAGGGCGTGGATGAGGAGCTAATGCGAGGGCGAAGAACCAAAAAAATATAATAGAATCAATTCTTATGGCGGAGAGAGTGGGATTCGAACCCACGGTACGGTTTCCCGCACACACGCTTTCCAAGCGTGCGCCTTAAGCCACTCGGCCATCTCTCCGGGAGGCCTCTCTTGAAGGGCTGAGGCGGATTTTGCAAGGGAGCGCGGGGCCGGAGCGCGAAATTTCCCCAATTGATTGAAAATATTGGGTAAATCCGCGCTGGTCGCGGCCGTGCCCGGCCGCCTCGCGGTCTTATTTGTTCGATTTTGGAGGGTGGCCGGCCAGAGGCAGGCACAAATCAGGCGATGCGGCCGAATGCTCCGTAGTGAAAGCCGGACTGCTCCGGTTACACCTGTCACGGGAATGCTGATCTATCAGTCACCAGCGCGACGCATTCGGCGTCGTCCTGGCGAAAGCCAGGACCCATTACCCCAGCCGGTCGCTGCTACGCGACGCCGGGGCCGCGATCCCTTTCACAATCCGACACGGTGGTTATGGGTCCTGGCTTTCGCCAGGACGGCTCGCGTGAAGGGTTGAGCGCGCACTCCGACGTCATCGCCTAGCTCGATGGCACCGAGCAAGCTGTCTGACAGGTGAACGGACGGCAGCCGACGATGCAGCGCGCAGGACAGCCGCTGACACGCCCATCCTGCGATGCGATCGCGACCCGGCGCTCGCTCAGTGATAGCGCGCGGCAAAATCCGCCGTGCGGCGCGGCCACAGGGTTGGTGGCTCCGGCAGCGCCGCGGCACCCGCATTGTGCGTATCCTGCAGCGCCTCGATGAAATCGGCGAACCATTGCTGGATGGTGCCGCTGTTGAGCTTCTCCATCATCGCTTCCCAGCGCATCCGCCGCTCGGTCAGCGGCATCGCGAGCGCGGTCGCCAGCGTGCGCGCCATGCCGTCGATGTCGTGCGGATTGACCAGCAGTGCGGCGTCGAGCTCGTTCGCCGCGCCTGCGAATTTCGACAGCACCAGCACGCCGGGATCGGCCGGATTCTGCGCGGCGACATATTCCTTGGCGACGAGGTTCATGCCGTCCTGCAGCGGCGTCACCACGCCGACCTGCGCGGTGCGATAGAGCCCCGCGAGCACGCCTTGGCCAAAGCCCTTGTTGAGATAGCGGATCGGCGTCCAGTCCACCTCGCCATGCACGCCGTTGACGTCGGTGACGAGTTTCGCCACCTCGCTCGCGAGATTGCCATAGGCCTCGATCGCGCCGCGCGAGGGCGTTGCGATCTGCAGCAGCGACACCGAACGCTTCAGCGTCGGGTGCAGCGTCCACATCTTGTCGAACGCCTTGATGCGGTTGACCAGACCCTTGGAATAGTCGAGCCGGTCGACGCCGATCGCAAGCTTCTCGCCGTTGAGGCTGCGCCGCAGCCGCATCACGTCGGGATGCGTCATCGCCTTGGTGGCCTGCTGCGCGAACTTGTCGGGATCGATGCCGATCGGAAACACCGCGGCGCGGGTGCGGCCGAACGGCGAATTGATCACGCCGTCGCGCACCTCGAAATCGAGATCGTGCTGCACATAGCTCAGGAAGTTGTCGCAGTCCTCATCGGTCTGGAAGCCGATCAGGTCATAGGACAGCATCGCCTCGATCAGCTCACGATGATTGGGCACGCCTGCGATCACCGCGCGCGCCGGCCACGGCGTGTGCAGGAAGAAGCCGATCGGCTGCGTGACGCCGAGATCGCGCAGCTCCGCGCCGAGCGCGAGGAAATGATAGTCCTGGATCCAGAACACGGAATCCGGCTTGCGGAAGCGCAGCAGCGCCCGCGCCATGAACGCGTTCACTTCGCGGTAGCTCGTGTAATCCTCGTGCGAGGCACGAATCAGATCGGCGCGCGAATGCATCGCGGGCCACAGCGCCGAATTGGCAAAGCCTTCATAGTAGCCGCCATAATGCGCGGCCGGCAGATCGAGCATCGCCAGCGCACCTGCACCGAGAGCTTCGACCTCTGCAAAAGGTTCCTTCAGGTTCCCGTCGCGGACCCGTCCGCTGGAACCAACCCATATTGCCCCTGTCTTCTCCACCACCGGCAACAATGCCGCTGCAAGCCCCCCCGTCATGGGTTCATTGGGTTTTCCGCGCGAGACGCGGTTCGATACGACGACGAGGTTCACCAGGTCCCCTCCTGTTGGTCAACTCGCGTATTAACAACCATTCATCAAGATGGTTCCGGATCAAAAAATCTCCCAATTGAAACCAAATTCTGGCAAACACCTGCGGAACTCGCGGGAACTCGCGAAAAGAAAAATGCGCGCGAGATCGCGCACGCGACGCAAAAGCACCGCATTCGATTCGGCTGCAATGAAAGTGACTCGTTAGGACAGACTCGCGTCCCTATCATCTTCGAGCAGCCGCGCGAGAAACGCGCGCACATCGCTCGGCCCGTCGAAATGTCCGGCGACACCGGTCGCACGACGCCCAACGGAGAATGCGAGCCCCTCATAGTCAGGCATGATCGCGAACACCGTCTCGTCGGTGACGTCGTCGCCGATGAAGAACGGACGGCGTCCCCTGAACGGCTCATGCGTCATCAGCTCGAGCACGCCGGTTGCCTTGGTGAAGCCGGAATGCTTGATCTCGCAGACACTCTTGCCCGGCAGCACCTCGATCGGCGCGTTCGGCAACTCGGCGCGGATCAGCGACACCGCTTCATAGATCGCCTTCTCTGCTTGCGGCGCTAGCCGATAATGCAGCGCCAGCGAGTAACCCTTGTCTTCGAGCAGAATGCCGGGGCTGAGCTTTGCGATCGCGGCAAGGCGCCGCTTCAATTCCTTGTCGAGCGGCGGCGCGTGCGCGGCGACCGCCTCGCTATCCGGCTGCAGCCGCATCTCGGCGCCATGGCCGCCGATCGCGGGGAATACTTCCGGTGCGAAGATCAGGTCGATGTCATTGAGCGAGCGCCCGCTGACGAGCGCCAGCGCGCCGCCCGTGCGCTCATGCAGTTGCCTCAGCGTGGTCGCGAGCTCCGGCGGCACCCACACCTCGCGCGGGGTCGGTGCGAGATCGAGCAGGGTGCCGTCGATGTCGAGCAGCACCGCGGTCCGATCCAGCGGCGGAATCAGCGACGCCGGCGCCGGCACGCTGCCGGTCGTCGCGTCAGGGGTGATGTCATCATCCAGGGGCATTTCAGCTACGTCATGCTTCGTCATAGTCTACTCCACAAATGCCAAAGGCCGCGCGACGGATTCGAGCGATTTTCGCTCGGCCGCGACGGCATAGCGCCATGCGACGGCTGCGGCGACCAACATGAGTGCCGACCCCAGGAGGTAGCCGGCGAAGACGCTGTTGCGCGATCCGGTGTCGATCAGCACGCCGAACAGCGCCGGTCCAATCACGCCGCCGATGCCGGTGCCGACGGCATAGAAGACGGCGATGGCAAGCGCGCGGACCTCCAGCGGAAACGTCTCGCTGACGGTGAGATAGGCGGCGCTTGCCGCAGGCGAAGCGAAGAAGAAGATCACCATCCAGGCGATGGTCTGGGTCTGCGCACTGAACACGCCGATCGAGAACAGATAGCCGGACAACGCGAGCAGCACGCCCGACACGGCGTAGGTCAGCACGATCATGGTGCGGCGGCCCAGCGTGTCGAACAGGCGGCCGAGCAGCAGCGGCCCGAGGAAGTTGCCGGCGGCGAAGGGGAGGATGTACCAGCCGACATTGCTGGCGGCGATACCGAAGAAATCGGTCAGGATCAGCGCGAAGGTGAAGAAGATCGCATTGTAGAAGAATGCCTGCGCGGCCATCAGCGTCAGCCCGACCAGCGAGCGCTGCCGGTAGGTGGAGAACAGCGTCACCGCGACCTCGCGCAGCGGCGTGTGATCGCGCATCCGAAGCTTGATCTTGTCAAAGTCTTCACTCGACTGTTCGTGGCCGAGCACGGAAGTCTCGATACCGGCGACGATCTTGTGGGCCTCGTCGGGACGGCCATGGATCATCAGCCAGCGCGGGCTTTCCGGGATCCACATCCGCATCAACAGCACGACGAGGCCGAGGACCGCGCCGGTGAAGTAAGCAATCCGCCAGCCATGGTCAGGCGCAAGGAACGCGGGATCGAGCAGCACGATCGCGCTCACCGCACCGATCGCCGCACCGATCCAGAAGCTGCCGTTGATGACGAGATCGGTCCAGCCGCGATAGCGCGCCGGCACCAGCTCCTGGATAGTCGAATTGATCGCGGTGTATTCGCCGCCGATGCCGGCGCCGGTAAGGAAACGAAACAGCGCATAGCTTGCGATATTCCACGACAGCGCGGTCGCAGCCGTCGCCGAGAGATACACCGCGAGTGTGATGAAGAACAGCTTCTTGCGGCCGATCCGGTCGGTGAGCCAGCCGAAGCCGAGCGCGCCGAGCACGGCGCCGGCGAGATAGGCGCTGCTGGCGAGCCCGACATCTGCGTTGGAGAAGCTCATTGTCGAGCTCTCCTTCAGCGCACCCGACAACGCGCCGGCCAGCGTCACTTCGAGCCCGTCGAGAATCCAGGTGATGCCGAGCGCCAGCACGACGCGGGTGTGAAAACCGCTCCAGCTGAGATTGTCGAGCCGGACCGGGATCGAGGTCTCGATGATGCGGTCGTCATTCCCTGCATCCAGCGACGCCGTCCTGCCCGCCGTAGTCGCAGAGCTTACCTGTGTCTGCTGCAAATTCATCAGATTGGACCAATGAGAAAATCCCCGGAACGGTGCGTTCCAAGGTTCTCCCTCCCAGGATTGCGGCAAACGGAGTGCCCGCCACGCGATGTCAACGCCGCAGGCCGGCAAGGGTTCCCGCAATGCGGGATAGGAACCGCGACCGCGGCGGACTGTTCTCGGCTGAAAATCCACGGAGCTATCGATGGCCGCACACAAGAAAGCAACCCGCAAGACGGCGAGAAAATCGGCACGAAAATCGACCGCGCGATCCACGAGCACCGCACGCCGCAAGCGTGGAGCGAAGACAAAAACCTCGAAGCGCTGGTCGCAACGGGTGACAAAAGAGAGCGACGCGCTCGACCTCAAGCGCGGCGTGTTCAAGCAAACCAGTGCGAAGAAGATCGCGGCCTCGCTGAAACAATCCGCCGAGCACAGCACGCGGCGCAAGAGCGGCGCCTATCGTTCCGCGCTGTCGATGCTGACCTTCTACATCAACCGCGCCGGCAAGACGCTGCCGAAGACCGAACGGTCACGGCTGGAGCGCGCCAAGGCCGAATTGAAGCATCAGTTCGGGCGCGACTGATTTTGTCGTCCCGACTGCCGTCGTCCTGGCGAAAGCCAGGACCCATTACCACTACTGTCTATTGGTGTAGGGACAACTCGCCGCTTGCCCCTTTCGAGGGCCGCAGCGTATGGGTCCTGGCTTTCGCCAGGACGACGGAGCTGAGATTGCGTAGCGCGGCGAGCTTACGCCGCGCGGATGTTCGCCATGAAGCGGTCGAGCTCCTCGCGCAACCGCGAGCTTTCGACCGACAGCGAGCGGGCCGAATTCAGCACCTCTTCGGAGGCGGCGCCCGTCTCGGTCGCGCCGCGATTGACCTGGGTGACGCTGGATGCCGCTTCCTGGGTGCCTTGCGCGACGTTCTGCACGCTGCGCGCGATCTCCTGCGTTGCCGCGCTCTGCTGCTCGACCGAGCTCGCGATGTTGGTCGCGATCCCGGAGATCTGCCCGATCGTGCCGCCGATCTCCTTGATCGCGGCAACCGATTCCTGTGTCGCGGCCTGCATGCCCGAGATGTGGGTGGAGATCTCGTCGGTGGCTCTGGCGGTCTGGCTCGCCAGCGACTTCACCTCGGCGGCGACCACCGCAAAGCCGCGGCCCGCATCGCCGGCGCGCGCGGCCTCGATGGTGGCGTTCAGCGCCAAGAGATTGGTTTGCTCGGCGATCGCCGTGATCAGCTTGACGACGTCGCCGATCTCCTGTGCGGCGCGCGAGAGCTTGCCGATCCGCGCGTCGGTCTGTTCGGCCTGGCGCACGGCGGAATCGGCGATCTGGCTGGATTCCTTGGCGCGGCGGCCGATCTCGTCGACCGACGCCGACAATTCCTCGGTCGCGGACGCGACCGATTGCATGTTGCTGGAGGCCTCCTCGGAGGCGCCCGCGACCTGGCTCGACAGGTTCTGCGTGGTCTCCGCGGTCCGGGTCAGCGTACCGGCTGCGGATTCGAGCTGCACAGCGGACGCCGATACGTTGGAGACGATCGAGCCGACGGCGGATTCGAATTCGTCGGCGAAGCGAATGAGCTCGCTGCGTCGCGCGGCGGCGCTCGCCTTGTTCTGCGCTTCCTGGGTCGCGGCATCGCGCTCGGCCTTGGCTACCGCCTGGACCTTGAACTCTTCCACGGCACCGGCCATCTCGCCGAGCTCGTCGCGACGGCCGAGGCCCGGCAGCACGACGTCGAAATTACCCGCCGCAAGCTCGCGCATCGCCGCACACATCGCCGCGATCGGCCGCGAAATGCCCTTGCCGAGCAGGAATGCCCAGCCAAGTCCGAGCACGAAGCTGCCGGCGGCAAGCATCAGGATCAGCCGCTCGGTCTCGCCGATCATCGCATGCGATTCGGTTTCGAGCCGCTTCTGGTCGGCGAGCAGATCGGACTTCATCGCCGCCGCACCCTGGCTGATGGCAGCCGCGGATTCGGTCATCTCGACGGTCAGTTCGTCGATCGACTTGGCATTGGCGATCAGCTTGGCGAGCGCCTCGCGGTATTCCTCGAGCAGCGCGGTGATGTCCTTCACGCTCTGGGTGATCCGCTCGTCCTTCGAGGTGATGCCCTTCACCAGATTGTCGGCGAATTTCAGCCGGGCGAGCGCGCTGGAGGCGACGGTCTTGTCGCCATTGACGACGAAGCTGTTGACGGCGCCGGTGATCGACTGCAGCTGGTCGGCGACCTTCTTGGCGCCGAACTGGATCGACTGCAGCTCGGAATCGTCGGCATTGCTCGGCAGATCGTCGAGCTTGTAGCGCATCGAGGTCGCGCTGCGGGTCAGCTTGTTCTGAGCAACCTGCGCGCTCTCGTCCTTGATGCGGACGATCTCGGCAAAGATCTTGGTGAAGGCGCGGAATTCGCGCTCCAGCTTGGTGACCTGCTCGAGCCGGGCCGGATTGGTGGTGCCCTTCATCGACGCCACGATGGCGTCCTTCAAGCTGGCCTCGGCGGCGAGCGCGGCCTTGGCGTCGTCCTCCTTGCCGGTCGCGACGTAGTAGCGCGCCAGCGAACGGTAGGAGATCAATTCGCGATCGATGTTGCGGGCAAGATCGGCTTCCGCGACGCTCTGGCGATAGGAGCCGACACCGGCGGAGACCCGCTCGAAGCCCATATAGGCGAAGCCCATGGTGGCTGCCGAAAGCGCCAGCGTGACGGCAAAGCCGACCATGATCTTGGCGCGAAATCTGAGGGTTGGGAACCTGATCGACGACGATCGCTTCAGTCCCGGCATTCCAACCCCCGTCTTCATTCTGAAAACCACGCGAGGGCCGGCAGCAACCCGCCCCAGTCCCCGGAGGGCAAAACTAAGGCAGAATCAATAAGGCCCGGTAAATAGGCAGCGGCCGCCGGGTCTCACCGCGGTACTACCTTGGTCGGCCCGGGGGTACGGGCAAGGTGATTGACGCGGGGGTCCGGCCCGATACTTTAGAACCGGTCAAACCTGTCCCTGCCCGGGCCAGGAGAACACATCGGGAGGTGTCCCATGTCATCGCGTCGAGCGGCGCCGTTGGCGCTTGCGGCGAACGTAGCTGCCGGCGAAGTGGCCCGGCCAATGGCATTCCCCCTCACGACCTAGAATATAAAGCCGGGCCGGACCGCGAACCTCGCGGCAAGGCGCCGATACTCTTGCGACCCGCGCGGCCGACCGCGCCAAGAAAAGCAAAAAATTCTGGTCAGGGAGAACGCCTTTGGCGAAGCAGAACGGCAGCGCGACCGACAGTATTGTCGTGGTGCAGGCAAAGACCACCGGGCCGCGGGAGGCCGCCGACGAGATCGCGCGCCAATTGGCGGCGATCGAGCTCGCCATGCTCGTGGTGTTCGTGTCGCCGTTCTATGACCCGCAACAATTCATCGCCGAACTGTCCGGCCGGATGCCCGACATCCCGATCTTCGGCTGCACCACGGCGGGCGAATTGTCGCCCGGCGGCTGGGAAGAAGACAGCGTCGTGGCGATGGGCTTCGACGCGGCCGATTTCGTCATCGCGGCCCGGCCGCTGTTCGACCTGTCGACGTTTCGGGTCGACCACGGCCGATCGATCTGCACCGAGTTGCAGAGCGAATTCGCGCAGCGCACCGAGCATTGCGATCACACCGACGATTCCTTCGGGCTGCTGTTCATCGACGGCATGTGCCAGCGCGAGGAAACCATCATGTCGGCGATCTACGCATCGCTCGGCGACATTCCGGTGGTCGGCGGCTCCGCCGGCGACGGCCTGCGCTTCGAGAAGTCCTGGGTGTTCCACGGCGGCGAGGCCCATACCGACGCCGCCGTCCTGATCCTGATCCGGACCCGGCTGCCGTTCCGGCTGTTCAAGTGCGACCATTTCGAGCCGACCTCGACCAAAATGGTGGTGACCGAGGCCGACATCGAGCACCGCATCGTCAAGGAGTTGAATGCCGAGCCGGCCGCGCTGGAATATTCCCGCGCCGTCGGCCTCAGCGACAGCAAGCTCGAACTGTTCTCGTTCGCGGCGCATCCGGTGCTGGTCCGCGTCGGCGGCGCCTATTATGCGCGGTCGATCCAGCGCACCAATCCCGACGGGTCGCTGCAATTCTTCTGCGCCATCGACGAAGGCATGGTGCTGACGGTGGCGCGCGAGCGCGACCCGATCGACGTGACGAGCCGCCTGCTCAAGGAGCTGACCGAGGATCTCGGCGAGGTCTCGATGTTCATCGGCTTCGAATGCGTGCTGCGCCGGCTCGACGTCGAACAGCGCCAGCTGTCGCGGGAGATGTCGGAGCTCTATCGCCGCAACAAAGTGATTGGCTTTCAGACCTATGGCGAGCAGTATCGCTCCATGCATGTCAACCAGACGCTGACCGGCATCGCCATCGGCAAGCGGGCTGTCGCGCCGCAATGACCGACAGCGAGACCACGCGCATTGCGGCCCTCGAACGCGAAGCCGAGAAGCTGCGCAAGATCAACGCCGCGCTGATGTCGCGCGTCGAACGTTCGACCGACCAGCAGCTCAACGCCTTCTCCCTGTTCGAGACCGCGATCGCGCTGGATCAGCAGGTGCGCGACCGTACCCAACAGCTCAAGCAGGCGCTGCAATCGCTGGAGAAGACCAACGGACGCCTGCTGCAAGCCAAGCAGCAGGCCGAGGCGGCAAGCTCGCTGAAATCTTCGGTGCTGGTTTCGGTAACGCACGATCTGTTGCAGCCGCTGAATGCCGCGCGGCTGACGCTGTCCGCGCTGACCGAGATGGCGACCGAGCCCAAGAGCGTCGCACTAACCGACCAGATCGACCGCTCGCTGGCAACGCTCGAGGACATGCTGCGGACGCTGCTCGATATCTCGAAGCTCGATGCCGGCGTGCTCAGGCCCGAATTCGGTCCGGTCGCGATCGCCTCGCTGTTCGAGCCGCTTGAGCAGGAATTCGTGGCGACCGCCGCCAAGCGCAACCTCGACTTCCGGATCATGCCGTCGTCGGCGGTGGTCCGCTCCGATCCGCTGATGCTGCGGCGGATCCTGCAGAACCTCTTGGCCAATGCGCTGCGCTACACCCAGCGCGGCACCGTGCTGATGGGATGCCGCCTCAAGGGCGACGACATCTGCATCGAGGTGCACGACACCGGGCCGGGCATCCCGGAAGCCCAGCGCGAGGCGATCTTCGTCGAGTTTCAGCGCGGCGACGCCGGCGCCGGCGACAAGGCGGGCATCGGGCTCGGTCTTTCGATCGTGCGCCGGTTTGCCGACCTGCTCGGCCATAACATCAGGCTGAGTTCGCGCGCCGGCAAGGGCTCGGTGTTCTCGGTCACGGTGCCGCGCACCCTCGATCCGGTTGCGATCCCGGTGCGCGAGCAGGCCAGCGTCGACTATCGCTATGGCGGCATGGAGGGCGCGAAGATCCTGCTGATCGAGAACGATCTCTCGAGCGCCGAGGGTCTCGCCCATCTGCTGGAGAAATGGGGCTGCGACGTCGCCGTGACGATCTCGAAGACCGAGGCGCTCGAGCGCATCCACGCGCTGGACGGCATTCCCGACGCCATCATCGCCGACCTGCATCTCGACAATGGCGAGACCGGCATTCAGGCCGTCGACGTGATCCGCGGCGAGATCAACGCCAAGGTGCCGGCGATCATCGTCACCGCCGACTACTCGGCCAAGGCCGCTTCCGACGTGTCGGCCTTTGGCCACGAACTCCTGAAGAAGCCGATCAAGCCCGCCGAGATGCGCTCGCTGCTGTCGTTCCTGCTCGCGGCGGAGCAGTCGAACGCGCGGCTATGATTCGACGCCGCGCGACGGCGCGGCCGTCACCGGCGCATGGTCCTGCTTGCCGAAATCCAGCTTCGACAGCGCGATGATGGCCTCGGTCCGGCTGCGCACGCCGAGCTTGCGCAGGATTTCCGAGACATGCACCTTCACGGTGGTGACCGAGATATCGAGCTGATAGGCGATGTGCTTGTTTTGCAGGCCGCGGCAGATCATGTCGAGCACGCGAAGCTGCTGGGCGGTGAACTGGCCGAGCTGCTGTACCAGCTCCTTGGTCTCGGCCTGGCCCTTCCGCCCGGCGGCGGCATCGCGGAAACGCGTCGGCAGGCACACGGCACCTTCGAGGATGCCGCGCAGCAGGCGCGCCAGCTCGACCTTCGGCGTCGACTTCGGAATGAATCCGGAAATGCCGAGCGCAATCGCGCCGCCGATGATCCGGGAATCGTCATGCGCCGACACGATCACGAGCGCGCTGCGCGGCGCCGCCGCCCGCACCCGGTAGGCGCCGAGCAGACCCGTGGTCCCGGGCATCGACAAATCGAGCAGGATCAGATCGAGGCCATCGCGCGCAGCGATCACGTCAAGCGCGCCGTCGATCGAGGTCGCCTGCAGCACCTCGGCGTCGGGAAACTCGGCCCCGATCACGCCGATCAGGGCAGCGCGGAACAGCGGGTGGTCCTCGACGATCAGCAGTCGAGGCGCACCCACCTTATCGAGCGGCGGCTCGTCCGCCAGGGGCGTGGTCGTGCTCAATGCTGCGCCGTCCTCCCTCGGATGCCCATGACAGCCATGTTGCGCGCGACGTTATCTCAAGGCGGACCACCAGCCTATAGGCAGGATATCGAAGGCGGCCGCCTCGCAGTGCAGCAAGCCCTAAGGCGCCTTCTCTGCTTTCGTGCCCGAACTGGTTTCAAGGACCGGAAGCGGAATCTTGCCGAGCTCGATGATCGCCTTGTTGCGGCTGAACAGCTTCAGCTTGCGCAGGATCTCGGTGACATGCGCCTTGACCGTGGATTCCGCGAGCTTGAGTTCGGTGGCGATCTCGCGGTTCTGCAGGCCGCGGATGATCAGGTGCAGCACGCGGATCTGCTGCGGCGTCAGCTTCTGGATGCGCTCGCGCAGCGTCCGCGCGGTCTCGGACTGGTCCAGCGCGCCGACCGCGACGAAATCCCGCGGCGCCGAGACCGATCCGCTCAGCACGCGAGCAATCGCCTGCGACAGCTCGCCGAGCGAGGTCGATTTCGGCAGATAGCCGACCGCGCCCATTTCCAGCGCCTCGCGGATGGTGTGCTTGTCCTCTTCACTGGAGACGATGGCGATCGGCAGCCGCGGATAGCGATCCCTGAGCTTCTGGAAGCCGGAGAAGCCGACCACGTCAGGCAGCAGCAGGTCGAGCAGCGCGAGATCGATGTTCGGCTCGTTGGCGAGGATGCCGAGCGCGCCCTTGATCGAGGTCGCCTCATAGATCCGGGCATCGGGATGCGAGATGCGGATGGCGTTGCCAAGCGCCTCCCCGAACAGGGGGTGATCGTCGATGATCAGGAACCCCATCATGAGGACCCTCGCACTGCTGTTCGCCTAGTTCCCGCCGGTATCCTGCACACTCTGCAGATAGGCATATACGTTTCTGAGCTCGTCGTCGCTGAAGACGTCCTTCCAGGCCGGCATGCCCTTGGCCGGCCGCCCGTCATGGACCGTCTTCCAGAATGTCGATTCCATCTCGTCAGCATAGCGCTTCTTGAGCAGCCTGAGGTCGATCTTTCGCTCGGCCTGCACCGCGTCCGGACCATGGCAATGGGCGCAGGTGCCGTTGAAGACCTCCCGCCCCGCGGCGGCATCGCCCTTGGCGTCCGCTTTGGCATCCCCGGAGGTCGTGGCGGTTTGAACCGGCTTCTCGGCCGAAGTCGCCTGCCCGACCGTGACCGGCTCGCTGGCCCCGACGGACGATGTCGCCGCCGGCGCCACCTGGCCGAACTTCACCGGAGCGCCGTTCGGCACGCCGTATTTGGCAAACAGGGCGGAAATCTCCGGCTGCAGCGACGGCAGCACGCCGTCGACCTCATCGCGCAGCGCGCCGGACGCCTTGGCGAAGCCGATCGCGGTCGCCCAAAGCAGGCCGTCGCCCTCGGTCGACACGATCTGGTATTTGTCGCCGTAGCTGGTCTTGTTGAGCCAGCCCGCCACCGGCGCCCAGATGAAGGCGATATCGACCTTGCCCTGGTCGAGGGCCGTCATGCCCTCCTCGGGGCTGAGCACGGTAACCTTCTGGATATCGTCGCGCAGCGCCAGCAGGTTTTGCGGCGTCGACTGATACTGCACCGCAACCCGCAATCCCCTGAGATCGTCGATGCCGGCGAGCTTGCGATCCCTGGCGCCGACCAGCGCGTAGCCTTCATGAGCGATCGGCTTCGAGAAGATCACCGCCGGCCCCATGAAATCGTCGATCAAGGGCAGGCCGACCATGGCGTCGCATTGCTTGCTGAGCAGCGTCTCCCGCACGGTGCGCTTGCCGAAATAGGACTTGTACCAATTATAGCTCACCGTGCGGCCGAGCTTTTGCGCCACCGCCTGGCCGATCTCGAGATAGAGACCGGGCTTGCCCGGCTCGTCGCTTGAGAACGGCAGGTTGGTGGGGTCGGCGCAGAGCCGCAGCGGCGGTTTTGCTTCGTCCGCGCCGGCCGAGACGGCCGGCGCAAGCAGCGTGGCGGAGAGCAGCACGGTCCGGATCGCCTTTCCCAACTGCACGCTGCGCGCAGAGCTGGGCATTTCATTCGACTTGATAAGGGACACGGACAATGCTGCCTCCTCGTGACGATCGTTACTGCAGGGCGAACACGAACAGCGAGCCGCCTTCGGGCGCCGCGGCGACCATCTTCTTGCCGATGTCGCCGAGGAAGGCCGGCAGCGCCGCGGTGCGACCGACCACGATCGCGACATACTGCTTGCCGTCGACCGAATAGGTCACCGGACCGGCGCCGATGCCGCTGCCGAGGTTCTTGCTCCACAGCACCTTGCCGTTCTTGGCATCGATGGCGCGGAAGTCACCGTGCAGATTGCCTGAAAACACCAGGTTGCCGCCGGTCGTCAGCGTGCCGCCGTTGAAGGGCAGATCTTCCTTGATGCTCCACACCTTCTTGTTGGCCACGGGATCCCAGGCCACGAGTTCGCCGAGGAAGCCGCCTGGACCCGGCTTGGTCGGGAATTCGGCGCCGAGATAGAATACGCCGCGCTTGTAGTTCACGTCGGAGACCGACCAGTCCATGCAGACATTGTTGCTCGGGATGTAGACGAGGCCGGTCCCGGGGTTGAACGACATCGGCTGCCAGTTCTTGCCGCCGATCAGGTTCGGGCAAATGTCCTTGGCCGGATGGCCGGGGCCCGGACGCTTGTCCGGATCCTCTTCCGCCCGCATCGTGTTGATGTCCCACTTCTTGGCCCAGTTGGCGAAGACGTATTTCTCGGCCGAGATCACCTTGCCGGTCTCGCGGTTGGCCACGAAGAAGAAGCCGTTGCGGTCCGCCTTCATCAGGACCGGGGTCTCGGCGCCCTTGATCTTCAGGTCGGCGAGCAAGAGCTCGTTGACGCCGTCATAGTCCCAGGCGTCGGCCGGCGTGCCCTGGATGTGCCACTTGATCTTGCCGGTGTTGGGATCGATCGCCAGCGTCGAGGCGGTGTAGAGGTTGGTCAGCTTGCCGAAATTGCCGTCGCCGGTGGAGCGCACGCCGGTATTCCACGGCCCCGGATTGCTGGTACCCCAGTAGACCGTGTCTGACTTGGCGTCGTAGGAGCCGACCAGCCAGGCGGCGCCGCCGCCATGCAGTCCGGTGTCGCCCTTCCAGGTGTCGCTGCCGGGTTCACCGGGCGCCGGCACCGTGAAGGTCTGCCAGAGCAGCTTGCCATCCTTGAGGTTGAAGGCCTGCAACGCGCCGCGGACGCCGTATTCGCCGCCGCCGAAGCCGGTGATCACCTTGTCGCGGACGATGAGCGGCGGCGAGGTGATGACCGAACCCTGCTTGTAGTCGACGACCGTCGAGGTCCAGAGCTCCTTGCCGGTCTCGGCATCGAGCGCGGTCAGCTTGCCGTCGAGGCGGCCGACGAAGATCTTGCCGTCGGCATACGACACGCCGCGGTTGTTGACGTCGCAGCAGGCGTATTGAAGCACGTCATCCGGAATATCCGGCTGCCAGGTCCATTTGCGCGCGCCGGTCGCGGCATCGATCGCATAGACGTATTTCGGACCCCACGAGGTCGACACGTACAGCGTCTTGCCGATCACCACCGGCGACGATTCGTTGGAGCGCAGCGAGGCGAGCGACAGCGAATAGACCAGTTGCAGCTTGCCGGCATTCTCGGAATTGATCTGCTTCAGCGGGCTGAAGCGCGTATTGCCGTAATCGTGGCCGGCGATCGCCCATCCGTTCGGATCGGACACCGCCTTCGCGACCGAGTCATTGGCTTTCGACCCACCAATGCCTGCCATGACAATGGCGACCAGCGACACGCCGGCAAAGAAAATCCCGCTCCTCAGCTTCATTGGCTTCCTCCAATATGGTTTCGTTGCCGCGATGGATGCATCGCGCGCGCGTCTCTCGACCCAATTTCGTGAACCAGCGATCTTGCGTCGCTGCGTCGGCGAGGAAAATGACAGCAACGCTTTTGCGTCGTTATAGGCGGAAGGTAGTAGCGTCAGCGGCGGCGATTTTTGCGTGCCGCAGGCAGCATTGATCTGCCGCAAATCGCCTGCACCGCCGCGCATTTTCGTCGCGCCGGAGCGCGCCGAGAGCAGCTTGCAAATTGCCCCTTGAACGGCCGCCTGCTAGGATCGCAGCCACTGCCCGGCGCCTTCGTGACAGGGCCGCGACTACGACTTTGATCGCGGTTACGACCCCCATGAAGCGTGGTCTACTGGGCCCATAACGAAGCTATTGGGAGAAACGCGTGTCTACAGTCAAACTGACGGTAAACGGCAAGGCGGTCTCGGTCGACGTCGAGGACCGAACCCTCCTCGTGCACCTGTTGCGCGAAAACCTGAACCTCACCGGCACCCATGTCGGCTGCGATACCAGCCAGTGCGGCGCCTGCGTCGTCCATGTCGATGGACGGGCGGTCAAATCCTGCACCATGCTGGCCGGCCAGGCGGCGGGCTCCAACGTCACCACGATCGAAGGCCTCGCCAAGGGCGACGAGCTGCATCCGATGCAGGCGGCGTTCCGCGACAATCACGGTCTGCAGTGCGGCTATTGCACCCCCGGCATGATCATGTCCGCGGTCGACATCGTGCACCGCCATGGTGGCAAGCTCGACGAGGAAACGGTTCGTCACGAGCTCGAAGGCAACATCTGCCGCTGCACCGGCTACCACAACATCGTCAAGGCGGTGCTCGACGCCGCCGGCCGCATGAAGGTGGCGCAGGCCGCCGAATAGCAGCCAGCACACCGCACACGATCAAGCTCATCACCGCCGGTCTCGATGGAAACGGCGGCAAATCGAATCTCCGGTCGGGAGGACTAGACCATGGGTGTTGAAGGAATTGGCGCACGCGTCGTGCGCAAGGAAGATCGCCGGTTCATCACCGGACAAGGACGTTACGTCGACGACGTCAAAATGGTCGGCATGAGTTACGCGCACTTCATCCGCAGCCCGCATGCCCACGCCAAGGTCAAGGGCATCGACTCCACCGAGGCCATGAAGATGCCCGGTGTGATCGCGGTGCTGACCGGACAGCAGATCGTCGACGACAAGGTCGGCAATCTGATCTGCGGCTGGGCAATCACCTCGAAGGATGGTTCGCCGATGAAAATGGGCGCGTGGCCGGCGATGGCGCCGGAGACCGTGCGCTTCGTCGGACAGGCGGTCGCGGTCGTGATCGCCGAGACCAAGAACCAGGCCAAGGACGCCGCTGAAGCCGTCGTCGTCGATTACGAAGAGCTTCCCGCGGCGGCCGACATCAAGGCCGCGATCAAGCCGGGCGCGCCGCAATTGCACCCCGAAGCCCCCGGCAACATCGTCTATGACTGGCATCTCGGCGACGAAGCCGCGGTCAAGGACGCGTTCAGCAAGGCGGCCAATGTGGTGACGCTCGACCTCACCAACAACCGCCTGGTGCCGAATGCGATGGAGCCGCGCGCAGCCGTCGCACATTACGACCAGGCCGAGGAGCACTACACGCTCTACACCACGTCGCAGAATCCGCACGTCGCCCGCCTCGTGCTGTCGGCGTTCTACAACATCGCGCCCGAGCACAAGCTGCGTGTGATCGCGCCCGACGTCGGTGGCGGCTTCGGCTCCAAGATCTACATCTATCCGGAAGAGATGGTGGCGCTGTGGGCCTCCAAGAAGGTGGGTCGCCCGGTGAAGTGGACCGGTGACCGTTCCGAAGCCTTCCTCACCGACGCGCATGGCCGCGACCATGTCTCGAAGGCGGAGATGGCGCTCGACAAGGACAACAAGATCCTTGGCCTGCGGGTGAAGACCCACGCCAATTTCGGCGCCTATATGTCGCTGTTCTCCTCGGCGGTGCCGACCTATCTCTACGCGACGCTGCTGTCGGGCCAGTACGTGATCCCTGCGATCTACGCCGAGGTGATCGGCGTCTACACCAACACCACGCCGGTCGACGCCTATCGTGGCGCCGGCCGTCCCGAGGCGAGCTATCTGATCGAGCGCATGATGGAGACGGCGGCGCGGCAGTTGAAGGTCGATCCGGCCGAGCTGCGCAAGGCCAACTTCATCACCGCGTTCCCGTATCAGACGCCGGTCATCATGGCGTACGACATCGGCGACTTCCACGCCTCGATCGACGCCGCGATGAAGGCGATCGACTATGCCGGCTTCCCGGCCCGCAAGGCCAAGGCCAAAGCCGACGGCAAGCTGCGCGGCATCGGCCTCTCCTGCTACATCGAGGCCTGCGGCATCGCGCCGTCGAAGGCGGTCGGCAGTCTCGGCGCCGGCGTCGGTCTGTGGGAGTCAGCGGAGATCCGCGTCAACCCGGTCGGCACCATCGAGGTGCTCACCGGCTCGCACAGCCACGGCCAGGGCCATGAGACGACGTTCTGCCAGATCATCGCCGAGCGGCTCGGCGTGCCGATCAGCCAGGTCTCGATCGTCCACGGCGACACCGACAAGGTGCAGTTCGGCATGGGCACCTACGGCTCGCGCTCGCTCGCGGTCGGCGGTACGGCGATCGTGAAGGCGATGGAGAAGGTCGAGGCCAAGGCCAAGAAGATCGCGGCACATGCGCTCGAGGCATCCGAGAGCGACATCGTGATCGAGAACGGCGAGTTCAAGGTCACCGGCACCGACAAGTCGATCGCGCTGCCGATGGTCGCGCTCGCCGCCTACACCGCGCACAATCTGCCCGACGGCATGGAGCCGGGCCTGAAGGAGACGGCGTTCTACGACCCGACCAACTTCACCTTCCCGGCCGGCGCCTATATCTGCGAGCTCGAGGTCGATCCCGGCACCGGCAAGACCTCCTTCGTCAACTTCGTGGCGGCGGACGACTTCGGCCGGCTGATCAACCCGATGATTGTCGAAGGCCAGGTTCATGGCGGCCTTGCGCAGGGCATCGGCCAGGCGCTGCTCGAAGGTGCGGTCTATGACAACACCGGTCAGCTCGTAACCGCGTCGTTCATGGATTACACGATGCCGCGGGCCGACGACCTGCCGTCGTTCCAGCTCTCGCACACCACGACGCTGTGTCCGGGCAACCCGCTCGGCGTCAAGGGCTGCGGCGAAGCCGGCGCGATCGGCGCCTCTGCTGCCGTGATCAATGCGATCACGGACGCCATCGGCAACAACAAGCTGGAAATGCCGGCGACGCCCGATCGCGTCTGGCACGCCATTCACGGTTGAGGGAGGAAGAGCCATGTACGAGACCAACTATCACCGCGCTTCCTCGGTCGCTGATGCCGCTGCAACCTTCGCCAAAGGCGCGGAATCAAAATTCCTCGCCGGCGGACAAACCCTGCTCCCGGTGATGAAGCAGCGTCTTGCCGCGCCGTCCGACGTGATCGACCTCTCCAAGGTGCAGGAGATGATCGGCATCGAGGTTTCGGGCGACACCGTCACCATCAAGGCCGCTACGCCGCATTACGATGTGGCGCAAAGCGATGCGGTCAAGAAGGCGATCCCGGCGCTCGCCAACCTGGCGTCGGGGATCGGCGATCCCGCCGTGCGCTATCGCGGCACGATCGGCGGTTCACTCGCCAACAACGACCCGGCGGCGGATTATCCGGCGGCGGTGCTGGCGCTTGGCGCCGTTGTCAAGACCAACAAGCGGTCAATCGCGGCGGAGGACTTCTTCAAGGGCCTGTTCTCGACGGCACTTGAGGATGGCGAGATCATCACCGCGGTGTCGTTCCCGGTTCCGGCCAAGGCGGGCTATGCGAAGTTTCCGAACCCGGCCTCGCGCTTCGCGCTGACCGGCGTGTTCGTCGCCAAGACCAAGTCGGGCGACGTCCGCGTCGCCGCGACCGGTGCCTCGCAAAGCGGCGTCATGCGGGTGGCGCCGATCGAGCAGGCGCTGAAGGCGAACTGGGCCGCGTCGGCGCTCGATAGCGTCACGATCCCGGCGAGCGGCCTGCTTGCCGACATCCACGGCTCGGCGGATTACCGCGCCAACCTGGTGAAGGTGATGGGACAGCGGGCGGTGACCGCCGCCGGCTAGCCCCTATCCTACCGGAACCTATGCAGACGGCGCGCAGCGATGCGCGCCGTTCGCGTTTTGCTGGCATTCCAGCCGAAAGGGCTTGCCACATCTCCCATTAGGCGAGAGAATTTAGCTAATCAGCTAATTAAAAATACCGTCAGACGGACGGCCCGCGGGGAGAGGACCCATGACGTTCGGCAGGACAAACGAGCCCCCATTGCCATGGCTGGCGACGGCCAGGCCGCGCCTTTGACGGCAGCGCCGATGCGATCCCCTGGCGCGTCGGACAAGTGAACAAGACCCTTCGATTACTCCCCTATAGCAACAACGGAACAACAACGTGCTCGACAAGCCCGCCTCCCAAACCGCCGCTCGCACCTCGGGTCCGCTCACAGGCTTCCGAATCGTCGAATTCGCCGGCATCGGTCCCGGCCCGTTCGCCTGCATGCTGCTCGCCGACATGGGCGCCGAGGTCATCACCCTGGATCGGGTCGGCGCGGGCAAGAATTTGAAGGCAGTCGCGACCCGCGGCCGCAAGGTCATCGAGCTCGACCTCAAGAACAAGGCAGCGATATCGGAGGTGCTCGAGCTGCTCGGCCATGCCGATGCGCTGATCGAAGGTTTTCGTCCCGGCGTGATGGAGCGCCTCGGCCTCGGCCCCGATGTCGTGCTCGCGCGCAATCCAAAACTGGTCTACGGCCGCATGACCGGCTGGGGCCAGGAAGGCCCGCTGGCGAATGCCGCCGGCCACGACATCAACTACATCTCGATCACCGGCGCACTCGCCGCGATCGGCACCAAGGAGAAGCCGGTGCCGCCGCTCAATTTGGTCGGCGATTTCGGCGGCGGCGCGCTGTACCTCGTGGTCGGTGTGCTCGCAGCACTCCTGGAAGCGCAGAAGTCCGGCAAGGGCCAGGTCGTCGACACCGCGATGTGCGACGGCGCGGCCTCGCTGATGTCGATGTTCTACGACATGGCCGCGCAGGGCCGCTGGAGCGGCGGCCGCGACCAGAACTTCCTCGACGGCGGCGCGCATTTCTACGGCGTCTACGAATGCTCCTGCGGCAACTTCATCTCGATCGGCTCGATCGAGCCGCAGTTCTACGCGCTGCTGCGCAAGCATGCCGACCTGACCGACGCCGACTTCGACGCCCAGATGGACCGCAAGGCCTGGCCGGCGCTGAAGGCGAAGCTGGAAAAGGTATTCAAGAGCAAGTCGCGCGCCGACTGGTGCAAGATCATGGAAGGCACCGACATCTGCTTCGCGCCGATCCTGACCATGGAGGAAGCGCCGAAGCATCCGCACATGGCGGCACGCCAGGTGTTCGTCGAGCGCCACGGCGTCACCCAGCCCGGCCCCGCGCCGCGCTTCTCGCGCACGCCGTCGGCAATCCGCGAGCCGGAGCTTGCAAAGATTGGCGACGTGACGGCTGAGTGGAAAGCGACGAAATAAATCGCGCTGTCGTCCCGGCGAAAGCCGGGACCCATAACCCCGGAACGTCGTGTGGCGCACGATCGTTCCGCGGGACTCCGACCAACACACTCGATAGATTCCGCGGTATGGGTCCCGGCTTTCGCCGGGACGACGCCTGTTGGTTTTGCGCTAGCGTGGCACTACGACGTGCCTAAGCCGCGTGATCGACCTTGAGCACGCCGCGGCGGATTTGGTCTTCCTCGATCGATTCGAACAGCGCCTTGAAGTTGCCTTCGCCGAAGCCGTCGTCGCCCTTGCGCTGGATGAATTCGAAAAAGATCGGCCCGATCGCGTTAGCCGAGAAGATCTGCAGCAGCACCTTGGTCTGGCCGCCGTCGACTACGCCCTCACCGTCGATCAGGATGCCGTTGGTCCTCAGCCGCGCGACGTCCTCGCCGTGCTTCGGCAGGCGGGCATCGATCCGCTCGAAATAGGTGTCGGGCGGCGACGGCATGAACGGCAGGCCATCCGCGCGCAACCGCTCGACCGTCGCGTGGATATCGCGCGCGCCGCAGGCGATGTGCTGGATGCCCTCGCCGTGATAGACGTTGAGATACTCCTCGATCTGCCCGGAATCGCCGGCGTCCTCGTTGATCGGAATCCGGATCTTGCCGTCCGGACTGGTCAGCGCGCGGGAGAACAGGCCGGATGCGCGGCCCTCGATGTCGAAGAAGCGGATCTGGCGGAAGTTGAACAGCTTTGCATAGAAGCCGGTCCAGACATCCATGCGGCCACGATGGACGTTATGGGTGAGGTGATCGATGTAGTACAGGCCGGACCCCGCCGGACGCGGATTGGCGGCCCCGAGCCACTCGAACTCGGCATCATAGGCCGAGCCCTTGGCGCCATAGCGGTCGACGAAATAGAGCAGGCTGCCGCCGATGCCCTTGATCGCGGGGACATCGAGCGTCTTCTCTTCGGATGACACATCTGCCGGCTCCGCGCCGAGCGCGATCGCGCGCTCATAGGCGTGCTTGGCATCGACCACGCGGAACGCCATCGACGGCGCGCAGGGGCCGTGCGCGGCGACGAAGTTGAAGCCGTGGCTGCCGGGCTCCTCATTGACGAGATAGTTGATGTCCCCCTGGCGGTAGACCGTGATCGCCTTGGTCCGGTGGCGGGCGACCGCGACGAAGCCCATCAGCCTGAACAGCGCGTGCAACTCGCCGGGATTGGGGTGGGCGTATTCGACGAACTCGAAGCCGTCGGTGCCCATCGGATTCTCGGTGCTGATTTCAGCGGGCGGCGCATCGTGCGGAAACGGACCCATGGCGGTAACTCCCTGATTTGTCTGTAGATCAGTTTCCGTCATATGCGGCGCAACGTGCGTGCAAAATGGGGCTAATTTTGCTAATATCGCGCACGATCCGTGCATGATATGGACATTTGACGCATGTCTAACGTCGACGCTTTCGACCTCAAAATGCTCGCCGCGCTGCAGGATGACGGCCGGCTGACCAACCAGCAGCTGGCCGACCTGGTCGGGCTGTCCGCCTCGCAATGCTCGCGGCGGCGGATGCGGCTGGAGGAGGAGAAGGTGATCGCGGGCTACCACGCCGACCTCGCCGGCGAGGCGCTCGGCTTCGCCCTGATCGCCTTCATCCACATTACCCTCGCGACCCACTCGCCCGACAACGCCAAGCGGTTTCGCGAACTGGTCAACCGGGTCGACGACATCCAGGAGGCCTATGCACTGACGGGCGACGCCGACTACGTGCTGAAGGTGATGCTGCGCGACCTGAAGAGCCTGTCCGACATCGTCAACAACGTGCTGATGCCGCACCAGAGCGTCGCCCATGTGCGCTCGTCGATCGTGCTCGATCGATTGAAGGAGAGTACCAAGCTGCCGTTGAAGACGTTGCAGACCTGACTGGCGCGAATCGAGGGAAATACGTCATTCGTTTCGACGACGCGACCTGCGATCATCCGCCTGAGTTAGTTCGATGCTGCGACGACGGCAGTGGGCTCCCTCTCCCCTTGTGGGAGTGGGTTGGGGTGAGGGGTTCTTTCCACCGAGCACTCTCTGTCGAGAGACCGCAACGCCTCACCCGGATCACATCTTGCGATGTGATCCGACCTCTCCCACAAGGGGAGAGGTGCAGCGGTATGCGCGGCATCTTACAAAGCTGAGGATAGCCATGGCGCTGCAGCTGCGACCGAACTGCGAATATTGCGACAAGGACCTGCCGCCGAGCGCGGTCGACGCGCGGATCTGCTCCTATGAATGCACGTTCTGTGCGGACTGCGCCGAGACCAAGCTCGGCAATGTCTGCCCGAACTGCGGCGGCGGCTTTGCGCCGCGCCCGATCCGCCCGGCCAAGCCGTGGCGGGCGGGTGTCTGCACCGTGAACCAGCCGCCGTCGGACAAGCGGGTGCATCTGAAATACAGTCTCGAGGACTGCGCGGCGCATACGGCGCGGCTGAGGGATGTCAGGCCGGAGGAGCGGTGATCGCTCTCCGTCATTGCGAGGAGCGAAGCGACGAAGCAATCCATCCGTCGTCATACGCGGATCTATGGATTGCTTCGCGGAGCCTGTCATCCGGCGGCGCTTTGCGCCGACCGGGTGGCTCGCAATGACGTGACGTCACTCCGCCGCGACGATGGTGCCCTCGACCTCGCCGAACCCGACACGATAGCCGTCGCCCTGACACCAGCCGCGCATGATCAGCGAATCGCCGTTTTCGAGGAACGAGCGCGTGACGCCGCTCGCAAGCTCCACCGGCTCGGTGCCGTTCCAGCTGATTTCGAGCAGACTGCCGCGCTGATGCTTCTCCGGACCGGAGATCGTGCCGCTGCCGAGGAGATCGCCGACGTTCATCGCGCAGCCGCTGGAGGCATGGTGCACCAGCTGCTGCACCGACGACCAGTACATGTATTTGAAATTGGTGCTGCAGATCGTCTTCGCCTCGTTCATTGCCCCCGCACGCAACGTGACGTCGAGCTGCATGTCGTAGTTGTTCGGCCGGGTCTGCTTCAGGTAGGCCAGCGGCTCCGGCTCTTGCTTCGGCCCCTGCATGCGGAACGGCTCCAGCGCCTCGCGTGTCACCACCCACGGAGAGATCGAAGTCGCGAACGCCTTGGCCTGGAACGGACCGAGCGGCACGTATTCCCACTGCTGGATGTCGCGCGCGCTCCAGTCGTTGAGGATGACGAAGCCGAAGATCATCTCCTCGGCCTGCTGCTCGGTGAGCATCTCGCCCATCGCTGACACCTGCCCGACGACAACCCCCATCTCGAGCTCGAAGTCGAGCCGCTTGCAGGGGCCGAAGCTCGGCACCTCTGCGGTCGGCGGTTTGAGCTGGCCGCGCGGCCGCTTGACCTTGGTGCCGCTCACAACGACGGTCGAGGCGCGGCCATTGTAGCCGATCGGCATATGCAGCCAGTTCGGCTGCAGCGCATTGTCCTTGCCGCGGAACATGACGCCGACATTGGTGGCGTGCTCCTTCGACGAATAGAAATCGGTGTAGCCCGAGACGGCAAACGGCATGTGCAGCTTCACGTCGGCCATCGGCACCAGCGCCCGCGCCCGCAACTCCCTGTTGTCGCGCAGCTCCGAATGATCTGATCGCAACAGCTCGCTGATCCGCGCCCGCGTCGCCGACCACACCTTCGGCCCGAGCGCCATGAAGGCATTGAGCGACGGCTGCGAAAACACGCCGAGCGGCCCGACATCGAGCCGCGAATCCTGCTCGAGCTCCCAGAGGTCGAGCACATAGTCGCCGATCGCGACGCCGACGCGCGGCGCAAGGCCGTCCTTCGACGAGAACACGCCGTAGGGCAGGTTCTGGATCGGAAAGTCGGAGGTCGGGCCGACGTCGATGAAGGAGCGGAGTTTGGGGTCGTTGGGGTGGGTCATCGTCTTCTCGATGCAATAATGGTGAGGCCACTTTCGCCACCCTCCCCTGGAGGGGGAGGGTCGGCTCGCATGGAGCGAAGCGAAATGCGAGACGGGGTGGGGTGATCCCTCCACTCGGGGACCGCCTCAAGGGAGAGACTGTCACCCCACCCCGCCGCTCATTTCATTCGCGTCGACCCTCCCCCTCCAGGGGAGGGTGGAAGCTACGGCTTGGTCGGGTCGAACTTCTTCTCGAGGCCCTTCCAGCAATCCGAGTAGTCATCCTGCAGCGTCGACGACTTCGCCGCATGCTCGGTCACGCGCTGGGGAAATCGGGTCTCGAACATGAAGGCCATCGTCCCGGTCAGCTTCACCGGCCTCAGCTCGCTGTTGCTGGCGTGCTCGAAGGCTTCGCGGTCGGGGCCGTGCGGCAGCATGCAATTGTGCAGGCTGATGCCGCCCGGCACGAAGCCTTGCGGCTTGGCGTCGTAGACGCCGTAGATCAGGCCCATGAACTCCGACATGATGTTCATGTGGTACCACGGCGGGCGGAAGGTGTTGTCGGCCACCATCCAGCGCTCCGGGAAGATCACGAAGTCGATATTCGCGGTGCCGGCGGTCTCCGACGGCGAGGTCAGCACCGTGAAGATCGATGGATCGGGATGGTCGAAGGCGATCGCGCCGACCGGCGAGAAGGTGCGCAGATCGTATTTGTAGGGCGCGTAATTGCCGTGCCAGGCGACCACATCGATCGGCGAATGCGGCAACGTGGTCTTGAACAGCGAACCGCCCCACTTCACGAAGAGCTCGGTCGGCGTGTCCTTGTCCTCGTAAGCGGCCACCGGCGTCAGGAAGTCGCGCGAATTGGCCAGGCAATTGGCGCCGATCGGGCCGCGCTCCGGCAGCGTGAATGCGCCGCCGTAGTTCTCGCACAGATAGCCGCGCGCCGGCCCATTCGGAATCTCGACACGGAATTTGACGCCGCGCGGGATCACCACGATCTCGCCGGGCTCGGCATCGATTCGGCCGAATTCGGTGACCAGACGCAGATTGCCCTGCTGCAGCACGAACATCATCTCGCCGTCGGCATTGTAGAAATGCTGATCGACCATCGATTTGGTGATGAGGTAGACGTGCGCCGCCATGCCGGCCTGGGTGTTGGCATCGCCAGCCGTGGTCATGGTCTGCACGCCCTGCAGGAAGGTCATGTCCTCCTTCGGGATCGGCGCCGGATCCCAGCGCAGCTGCGCGATCGGCATGTCGTATTCGTGGCACGGCGCGGTGCGCCACAGCCCGGCGTCGGCCTTGGCGAAGCGGCCGGAATGCCGCACCGACGGGCGGATGCGATAGAGCCAGGAGCGCTCATTGGTGCCGCGCGGCGCCGTGAACGGCGAGCCCGAGAGTTGTTCGGCATAGAGACCATAGGCGCAGCGCTGCGGCGAGTTGCGCCCCATCGGCAGCGCGCCGGGCAAGGCCTCGGTCTCAAAGCTGTTGCCGAAACCGGACATGTAGCCCGGCGTCACTTGCCCGGAGCTGCGCACGATCTGATCCGGCGAGGTATTGATGTTCATGTCTATCCTCCTCCTTGCAGGGCGGCCCACATTTCCTGGTCGCGCTTGTCGGTCCAGATCACGGGGTCATCGATCCCGGACGCCTCGTCATAGGCGCGCGAAACGTTGAACGGCAGGCAGTGCTCGTAGATCGCGAACTTCGAGAACTTCGGATCCATCACCTCGCGCGTCGCCGCCATCGATTCTTTCAGGCTACGGCCCTTGGCGACGGAGGATTCGGCGGCGCCATAGAGCGTGGTGACGAAATCGCGGGTCATCGCGATCGCATCGCGCCCGGTCTCGAGGCCCTTCAGGGCATCGCCGCGGCCCGGCGCGATCGCCTTCGGATTGAAGGCGCGGATCTCGTTCAAGGTCATCGGCCATTCGCGCAAATGCGCATCGCCGCAATAGCAGGCCGAGTGGTACTCGATGAGATCGCCTGAGAACATCACCTCGGCGTCCGGCACCCAGGCGACGATGTCGCCCGAGGTGTGGCCGGCGCCGAGTTGCATCAGCCGCACCTCGCGCTTGCCGAGATAGATCGACATCTCGCCTTCGAAGGTCAGCGTCGGCCAGGTCAGGCCGGGAATGCTCGCAGCATCCTGGAACAGGCGCGGGAAGCGGCCGTATTCCGAATCCCAATCCTGCTGGCCGCGCTCCTCGATCAGGCGATAGGTCTCCTGCGAGGCCACGATGCCCTGCGCGTGATAGGCGGAGGCGCCGAGCACGCGCACCGCGTGATAATGCGACAGCACGACGTATTTGATCGGCTTATCGGTGACAGTCTTGACCCGCTCGATCACCTTGTTGGCCATCGCCGGCGTCGCCTGCGCGTCGAACACCAGGCAGCCATCGTCGCCGACGATCACGGCGGTGTTGGGATCGCCCTCGGCGGTGAAGGCATAGAGATCGGTGCCGATCTCGGAGAAAGTGACCTTTTTCTCCTGAAGATCCGTGGTCGATGCGAAACCTTTGGCCATCAGTTCAATCCTGTCCGTTTGATCAGTGCTATTGCTGTTGCTGTTGTTGCTGCTGGCTTGCATCCAGCGTCCGTCGTTTCGCCAGCGCGATCGCCTCGCGCAGCACGTCGAGATCGCCGATATGGTTGGCGAGCACCAGAACCAGCGCGGCATCGAGATCGGCGCTCTGCGCGTCGGTGAGGCCGCGATGCGCCTCGACGATGGCGCGGAAGGCGTCATCCGGCTTTGCGAAGTTCGAACTGGTCGACAGCGCCATGACCGATCCTCAGTTCAAGCCGGATGCGCGCGCCAGCGCCGCGTCGAGTATCGGCCGCGCCGCGTTGCGAAAGCGCGCCGCGACATAACCATCCGGCCGCAGCAGATAGGCGGTGCCGGGCTCGGCGTCGTAGCGTTTGCCGGCAAGGCCCTGGGCGTCGACCAGCCCGCCTTCGCCGCCGACCCGGATGCTGCCGACGCCTTCGGGCACATCGAGATCAGCGCCATTGCCAAACGTCAGCAGCGTGAAACGCGTTCCCTGCCCGATGAACGCCTCGGTCAGATAGCTGGAACCGCCACCCGGCTCCGTCACCGGGGCATCCAGCATCGAGGTGCCCGGCCGCGGGCCGCCGCGCCAATCGTCGCGATCGCCGCTCGACAGCGGGGTGTCGTAGACCGACGGCACCGACAGGCGGCCGCCATTGACCATGCGCTTGCCGAACTCGGTATCCTCCGCGAGCGACAGCACCGCCTGGCGCAGCCGCGCCTCCTGCTTCGTCACGGGCGCCATGAAATCGGTCGAGCGGGTCGACTCGCGGATGTTCTCGTCCGCCGCCGCACTGCGCTCGATGTGATAGCTCTCCAGCAAGTCCTCCGGCGACAACCGGCGCAGCACGCGGTCGAGCTTCCACGCCAGGTTCTCGGCGTCCTCGAGCCCTGAATTGGCGCCGCGCGCGCCGAACGGCGAGACCTGGTGCGCGGAATCGCCGGCGAAGATCACGCGGCCATGGATGAACCTGGCCATCCGGCGGCACTGGAACTTGTACAGCGAGATCCACTCGAACTCGAACTTGTCATGCCCGAGCATGCGCTCAATCCGCGGCCGGACGTTCTCGGGCTGCTTCTCGGCTATGGGATCGGCATCCGGATTGAGCTGCAGATCGATGCGCCAGATATCGTCCGGCTGCTTGTGCAGCAGCGCCGAGCGCCCGGCATGGAACGGCGGATCGAACCAGAACCAGCGCTCGGTCGGGAATGCCGCCGTCATCTTAACGTCGGCGATCAGGAACTGGTCCTCGAACACCTGGCCTGCGAACTCCGCGCCGACCATCTGCCGCAGCGAGGAACGCGCGCCGTCGCAGGCGACGACGAAGGAGGCATGGACCTGGTAGGAGCCTTCGGGCGTCGCGATGGTCAGCGCAACGCCATCGTTGCGGCTCTCCAGCGCGATCACCTTGTTGCGCCAGCGCAGATCGATCTCTGGCAGTTGCTCGACCCGGTCGACCAGATAGGCCTCGGCATAGAATTGCTGCAGGTTGATGAAGGCGGGCCGCTTGTGGCCTTCCTCGGGGAGCAGATTGAACTGGTAGAGCTGCGAGGCGCCGTGGAAGATCTTGCCGACGCTCCACACCACGCCCTTCTCGACCATGCGGTCGCCGACGCCAAGCCGATCCCAGAATTCCAGCGAACGCTTCGAGAAGCAGATCGCGCGCGAGCCCTCGCCGATCCGGTCGGCATCGTCGAGCAGCACCACGCGCTGGCCGCGCTGCGCGAGATCGATCGCGAGCGACAATCCAACCGGCCCGGCACCGACCACGACGACCGGATGCTCCGCGACGTTGGCGCCCGACCGGTCCTGGTCGGGGTGGCGGCGATAGCCGAACTGGGTTTTGGCTTGTGCCGTGTTGGCTGATGCCATTGCTTGACCCTACTTGCGTGACCCTGGATGTTCCCTGTGCCGGCTTTTGACTGCGGCTTGCGCGACCGGCGCGACCAGCACCTTGCGGGTCGGCCGCGACCTTGCTAAATTAGTCTCACTTGCAACTATCTTAAACTCCCAGTCGGGCCCGCCGTCAACTCAAATTGGAGGAATTTTTGGCCAGAACCTCTGCAAGCCAGCCTCCGGCCCGGGCGCGCAGCGCCGTGGAAGCCGACGCGCGCGACGATGCCGCGCCGGCGAAGAAGCGCCTCGATCTCTTTCATTTCATGCCGTTCCGCCTGAACCGGCTGGCGGCCGAAGTGTCCTCGGCGCTGTCGAGCGAGTATCAGGCGCGCTACGGCCTCGACATTCCGGAATGGCGCGTGCTCGCGACGCTGGGTTTCCGCAGCGATCCCTGCAGCGCGCAATACATCGCGCATTGCACCCGCACGCATAAATCCACCATCAGCCGCGCGGTGTCGGCATTGATGGAGCGGGAGATCGTTGAGCGCGTCGAGAACGCCGACGACCGCCGCGAATTCCGCCTGCGGCTGACCAAGAAGGGCCAGGCGCTGTACGAAGAGCTGATCCCGCGCCTGCTGCGCAAGGAGCAGGAGATCCTGTCCTGCCTGTCCGCGCAGGAGCGCCGCGACCTCGGGCGCCTGCTCGGCAAGGTCGAGAGCAGCCTCGAGCTGGTCCAGACCAGCGAAGAGGCCGACGCGAAGGACGCCTATTAGGGCCACTCAACCCGTCATCCCGGCGCAAAGGCTTCGCCTTTGTCGCTGGAGGAGCGCGTAGCGCGTCTCGAAGGATGCACGGCCCGGCTGGTGGCCGTCGACCCTTCGAGACGCGCGCAAGAGCGCGCTCCTCAGGGTGACGGTGATGGAATTTTGTGCGCAGTCCCTCCACCGTCATTGCGAGCGAAGCGAAGCAATCCATGCATCCAAGCATGCGGAACGATGGATTGCTTCGTCGCTGCGCTCCTCGCAATGACGGAGCCGTCACGCCCCCTCGATATGCTCGGCGATCACGGGGAAGTAATTATCCTTCGATCCCTTGTCGATCGCCTCCTGCAGCACGGTGCCGATCAGCTCCGCGCCGCGGATCTTGATGCCGGCGTCGGCGGCGAGTTCCAGCGCGTAGGACAGATCCTTCAGCGCATATTCGGTCGAGAACGCGCGCTCCGGAAACACGCCGGGCACGATCGCCTTCATGCCGTGGTTGCGCAGCGCGAAGCTGTCGGCCGAGCCCTTCGACAGCGTTTCCAGCAAGAGCTTCGGATCGACGCCATTGTGCTTCGCCACCGCGACAGCCTCGGCCAGTGCGTTCACGGTTTCGAACAGCACCATGTTGTTGAGGATCTTGGTCACCTGCCCGGCTCCGACATCGCCGCAATTGGTGACGTCGGTGGCAAAGCAGCGGATCAAGGGCTCGATCGCGGCATAGAGCGCGGGCTCCGCACCGACCATCACGCTGAGCGTGCCGTCCTGCGCCGCCTGCCGGGTGCGCGCGATCGGTGCATCGGCCCAGGCCGCGCTCTTGGCCTTGAGCTGCGCGGCAAAGTCGCGGGTCTGGCTGACCGAGGACGTGCCGAGATCGACCACGACCTGGCCGCTCCTGACGTTCTTCAAAATGCCGTCACCCTCGAACACCGCGCGCACATGCTTGGCGCTCGGCAGGCAGAGGAACAGCACATCGCTCTGCTTGATGACGTCGGCGACCGATGCGGCCACATCGGCGCCGTCGGCGCGGAGCCGTTGCAGCGGTTCGGCTGCGAGGTCGAACACCACGATGCGCTTGCCGCTCTTCTTGACGAGGTTGCGGCAGATCGGCTCACCCATCACGCCGAGGCCGATGAACCCAAGAGTCTTGGTGTCGGCAGTCTTGTAGTCAGTCATGTCGCTTCTTCTTTGACGTTTCTTGAGTGGTGGTGATGCGCCTCGCCCGATCGGCGAGGCTATTTCGCGAACGATCGCGATGGCGCGAGATGCAGCGCGAACGCGTCGACCCTGTCGCTGGCGCGCGGATAGATCTCGCTGACGATCGGATCGTGGCCGGGGATGAAGCGGTCGGGATGACCGGCGAGCCGCTCGACCGTCTCCCAGCCCTGCGCCATGTCGCCGACATTGTAGACGATCGGGAACGGGCTCTTCTTGTGCAGGTTCGCGTAGTAATGCGCGGCGTCCGACGCCAGCACGACCGGGCCGCGCGCGGTCTCGACCCGCACCACCTGCAGGCCGTCGGAATGGCCGCCGACGCGATGCACGGTGACGCCGGGTGCGATCTCGCCGTCGCCGGAATGGAAGGTGACGCGCTCGCCATAGACGTGGCGAACCATCTGCGTGACGTGCTCGATGGAGAACGGATGGCGCAGCATGCCGTTGCACATGCAGCGGCCGGTCGCGTAGCTCATCTCGCGTTCCTGCAGATGGAATTTGGCGTTCGGGAAGCGATCCAGATTACCCGCGTGGTCGTAATGCAGATGGGTGACGATGACGTCGCGGATCGCGTCGGCGCTGACGCCGAAGCCGGCCAGCGCATCGACCGGGTTGAGCGTCAGCTTGCGCGAGCGCGCCTTGGCCTCCTCGGCGTTGAAGCCGGTGTCGACCAGGATGTCGCGGCCGTGGCCGCGGATCAGCCAGACGAAATAATCCAGATCCTGCGCCGTGGTGTCATGCGGATCGGGCACCAGGAAGTTGAGGTGGGGCGTGCGCGGCGACATCGTCGCATAGCGCAGGGCGTAGATCTCGTAGGCGTTTCCCATCGGTTTCGCTCTTGTTTGCGGTCTTGTTTGCAGGTCTTTTTAAATGGCTTGCCGTCCCGGACACAAAGCCATCGCCTCGCGCAAAGGTCAAACCGCGCGCAGTACGACGAGTGCATGACAGGGCGGCCGCAGCCTCTGTGAATGCAATCACATTATCGGCTCGCCGGAACCGGCACCATGCCAGGACGGCGATGGCCGCCATGACCGCATGCTGTTGCACTGCGGCCTCGCTGCGTCACCGCGATAAACGATGCTGCCGCAAGCCGTTGACGGGAGTTTGGCCGTGGTTTGATAATGCAATTTCGCTAGAGTAAGGTTCCCGAGGCGCAGGCTGGAAGCGGCGCCGTTTCATTGGAATGCCGCGATCTGGATTTGCCGCGATTATGAAAATCCGCCTTGCCTTGCTCGCCACGCTGATTTTTTCAATCGCGTCGCCTCTCCCGTCCTTCGCCGTCGGCGACCGCTTCGCGCTGGTCATCGGCAACGCCAAATATCCCGATGCCGATGCGCCGCTGAAGGAGCCGGTCAACGACGCGCGTGACGTCGCCGACGAGCTCAAGCGCGACGGCTTCACCGTCGAGGTCGGCGAGAACCTGACCGGCGACGGCATGCGCCGCGCCTTCGACCGGCTCTATGGCAAGATCAAGCCGGGCTCGGTCGCGCTGATCTTCTTCTCCGGCTACGGCATCCAGTCGAACCGGCAGAGCTACATGATCCCGGTCGATGCCCAGATCTGGGCCGAGGCCGACGTCCGCCGCGACGGCTTCAGCCTCGAGACCGTGCTCGGCGAAATCAACAGCCGCGGCGCTGGGGTGAAGATCGCCCTGATCGACGCCTCCAGGCGCAACCCGTTCGAGCGCCGCTTCCGCAGCTTCTCGGCAGGTCTCGCCCCTGTGATCGCGCCCAACGGTACGCTCGTCATGTATTCGGCGGCGCTGTCGTCGGTCGTCTCTGATAATGGCAGCGACCACAGCCTGTTCGTGCGGGAACTGCTGAAGGAGATCCGCACCCCCGATTTGATGGCCGAGGAGACGCTGAACCGGACCCGCGTCGGCGTCACCCGCGCCTCGCGGCAGGAGCAAGTGCCGTGGATCTCGTCGTCACTGGCTGAAGATTTCTCGTTCATTCCAAGCGGCGCAGCCACTCAAAGCGGCGCGCCGGGATCGCCAAATGCCGCGCCCGCGCCGACCGCATCGCCGTCAACTGAGGTAGCGACGGCACCGCCGGCCGCGCCCCCGCCGGCACCGCCTGCAACAACGCCCGCCCCGCCCGCTGCAACGCCGACGCCGGCACCGGCGCCTCCTGCGGCAACGGCACCGACGCCGCCACCGGCGCCGCCGAAGCCCTCCGTCGCGACAGCGCCGACGGCACCGCCGCCCGCGCCGAAGGGGCCCGAGATCGCCCTGCCGCCGCCCGCGCCTCCGCCGCCGGTGGTGATCCAGCCCACGCCGGCGCCGAGCAATTCGCCGGTGCTCGCCGACGATCCGACGATCAAGAGCCTGAGCGAGAAACTGGACAAGAACCCTGACGATGCAGCAGCGCTGTATCGCCGCGGCCAGGTCTATGCCAGCAAGGGTGCTTACGACCTCGCGGTGAAGGACTTCACCAATTCGCTGCGGCTGAACCCGAAGGATGTCGAGGCCTACAACAACCGCTGCTGGGTCCGCACCGTGATCGGCGACCTGCAGGCGGCGCTGAAGGACTGCAACGAGGCGCTGCGGCTGCGCCCGAACTTCGTCGACGCGCTCGACAGCCGCGGCCTGATGAACCTGAAGGGCGGGCAGAACAAGAACGCCATCGCCGATTTCGACGCCGCACTGAAGATCAACCCGCGGCTGACCTCGTCGCTGTACGGGCGCGGCCTCGCCAAGAAGCGCAACGGTGCGGTCGCGGAAGGCGATCTCGACATCGCCAACGCCAAGGCGATGGACCCGAACATCGTCAAGGAATTCGCCGACTACGGCGTCCAGTAACAAATGGACGACGGCCTGTCGCGGCTCGAACCGCTGATGCAATCGCGCGACTAATCTGAGGGTGCGGGCCGGGCAGCGATGCCGGCCAATCGATCTGAAGCGTTGCATGGAACCGCGCCAGCCGGCGCAGGAGGGACCGAAATGTTCAAGCCGTCGGCAAAGGCCGCGATCCTCTCATTCGTGACCGCCGGCGCCGTGCTGTCGTTCGGCATGGCGGCCGCCTACGCCGGTGACGATGTCACCGAGGACCAGATCATCAAGGCGCTGACGCCCCAGAAGAAGCCGCTGACCCGCGGCCTTTCGGTCGGCCCGCAGACCACCTCGCCGGGGCTGAATGCCGACCAGGCCAAATTCGTGCAGAGCGTCCGCGGCCGCGCCACCCGCTCGCTGTCCTCGACTGAGCGCGAGGAAATCGCGACCATCGTCCAGGACAAGCCGAAGATCGATCTCGAGATCAATTTCGATTACAACTCCGCCGACATCAGCGCGAAATCACTGCCCTCGGTGCAGGCGCTCGGCCGCGCCCTCACTAATCAGGACCTCAAGGGCTCGACCTTCGTGGTCGCGGGCCACACCGACGCCGCCGGCGGCGAGGACTACAATCAGGGCCTCTCGGAGCGCCGCGCCGACGCCATCAAGCGCTATCTGGTCGACAAATACGGCATCAACGGCACCGATCTGGTCACCGTCGGCTATGGCAAGAGCAAGTTGAAGGACCCGAGCCACCCGATGGCCGACATCAACCGGCGCGTCCAGGTGGTCAACGTCGAAAACAAGGACACTGCGTCCAAGTAATCTGGTCCAAGTGATCCGGTCCAAATGATCCGGATGTGATGGGCGGTGGCGTAGCCGCTTTTTGAGGTTACAATGCGTCCCGCACCCCGGCGGGGCGCATTTGCTTGAGGGCAGAAGCCCAGAGCAGCCCACAGGTGACCCGCCTCACATGACGTCAGGGCTTGATCCGGAACAATGGACACCGGCCCTCCGCATGCTCAAGGAATACGATGGCGAGCGTGATGAGACTTCGACGAGCGCCCAAGACAATCCCTGTCGATACGCGCCAAGCTCTGGATTGATCAGGCGATGAACTTTTCCCAATACCTCAAGCCTGCGCTCGGCACGGTGGTCTTCCTCGCGCTGGCTGTCGCCTATTACGCGTTCGAGCACCGCTCCCATCCGGAGGAGAAGGAGACGCCGGGCCAGGCGCTGGTCGTGGTGACGAAGTCGACCAATGCCTGCTTCTCCGACATGGTCCGCGTCACCGGCTTCATCGTGCCGCGCCGCGAGGCGCAGGTGAATGTCGACCAGGACGGCTCCAAGGTCACCGACGTCCTGGTGCGCGAGGGCGACACCGTGACCGAGAACCAGGAACTGGCGCGGCTGACCCCACCGCCGCAGCAGGCCGCCCAGGCCAATGCCAAGCCGGTCGTGCTGCGCGCACCGGCCGCCGGCCTCGTCACAGAGGTGCGCACCGCGCCCGGCGCCCCGGCCTCGCCGCAGGCTCCCCCGATGTTCAAGATCTCGGTCAACAACGAGATCGAGCTCGACGCCGAGGTGCCGGGCTTCCAGCTCCTCAAGCTCAATCCCGGCGCCAATGTCCGGATCAGCCGTGACGACGCGCCCGACATCGTCGGCAAGGTCCGCCAGATCTCGCCGCAGATCGACCGCGCCACCCAGCTCGGCCACGTCCGCATCACCATCAACAACAATCCGACGCTGAAGGTCGGTATGTTCGCACGCGCCAATATCGACGCCAAGCGCTCCTGCGGCGTTGCGGTGCCGCGCACCGCGATCGACCGACTGACCTTGCAGGTCGTGAAGGGCAACACCGTCGAGACCCGCAGGGTGCGCGTCGGGCTGACCTCCGATACCTCGACCGAAATCCTTGAAGGCCTCGACGTCGGCGAAATCGTCGTGGCCGATGCTGGCACGTCGCTGCATGACGGCGACCAGATCAAGACCATGTTCGCCGACGAACTCGATCGCACGCGATCACGCTAATTCGGGCACGCTAATGGCTTTGAACATCTCGGCATGGTCGATCCGGAACCCGCTTCCCTCGATCGTCTTCTCGATCATCCTGCTGGTGCTGGGGTGGGTCTCCTTCACCAAGCTCGCGGTGACGCGGCTGCCGAGCGCCGACATTCCGGTGATCTCGGTCGCGGTCTCGCAATTCGGCGCCGCGCCGTCTGAACTTGAATCACAGGTCACCAAGACGATCGAGGACGGCGTCTCCGGCGTCGAGGGCGTGCGCCATATCTCCTCATCGATCACCGACGGCCTGTCGGTGACCACGATCCAGTTTGCGCTCGAGACCAACACCGACCGCGCCCTCAACGACGTCAAGGACGCGGTGACGCGGGTGCGCGCCAACCTGCCGCAGAACGTCACCGAGCCGCTGATCCAGCGCGTCGACGTAATCGGCCTGCCGATTGTTACGTATGCTGCGATCTCGCCGGGCAAAACGCCGGAGCAGCTCTCATACTTTGTCGACGACGTGGTCAAGCGCGCGCTGCAGGGTGTGCGCGGCGTCGCCCAGGTCGAGCGCATCGGCGGTGTCGAGCGCGAGATCCTGGTCTCGCTCGATCCCGACAAGCTGCAGGCGGTGGGGCTCACCGCGGTCAATGTCAGCCAGATCCTGCGCGGCACCAATGTCGACGTTGCCGGCGGCCGCGCCGAGATCGGCAAGAACGACCAGGCGATCCGGACGCTGGCCGGCGCCAAGACGCTGAACGAGCTCGCCGGCACCATGATTCCACTGTTCGGCGGCGGCGAGATCCGGCTCGACGATCTCGGCACCGTCACCGACACCATCGCCGACCGCCGCACCTTCGCCCGCTTCAACGGCGAGCCGGTGGTGGCGCTCGGCATCAAGCGCTCCAAGGGCGCCAGCGACGTCGTCGTCGCGGCCGCCGTGCAGAAGCGGATCGACGCGCTGAAGATCGCCTATCCCGACGTCGACCTCAAGCTGATCGACACCTCGGTCGAGTTCACCAAGGGCAATTACGAGGCCGCGATCTCGACCCTGTTCGAGGGCGCGATCCTCGCCGTCATCATCGTGCTGCTGTTCCTGCGCGACATGCGCGCCACCATCATCGCCGCGGTCTCGCTGCCGCTGTCGATCTTCCCGGCATTCTGGGCGATGGACCTGCTCGGCTTCTCGCTCAATCTGGTCTCGTTCCTCGCCATCACGCTATCGACGGGCATTCTCGTCGACGACGCCATCGTCGAGATCGAGAACATCGTCCGCCACATGCGGATGGGCAAGACGCCTTATCGTGCTGCCCTCGAAGCGGCCGACGAGATCGGCCTTGCGGTGATCGCGATCTCGCTCACCATCATCGCGATCTTTGCCCCCGCAAGCTTCATGTCCGGCATCGCGGGACAATTCTTCAAGCAGTTCGGTATCACCGTCTCGGTGCAGGTGTTCTTCTCGCTGCTCGCCGCGCGCTTCGTGACGCCGATGCTGGCGGCCTATTTCCTCAAGCACCACGACCACGACGACCCGCCCCCCGGCCGCATCCTGCGCACCTATCATAGCCTCGTCACCTGGTCGGTGAAGCACCACTACGTCACCGTGCTGCTCGGCTTTGCGGTGTTCGCCGCATCGATCTGGAGCATCACGCTGCTGCCGCAAGGCTTCCTGCCGGCGCAGGACACCGCGCGCTCGCTGCTGGCGATGGAGCTGCCGCCCGGCTCGCAGCTTGCCTACACCGAGAAGGTCACCGAGGAGATCGTGGCGCGGCTGCGCAAGCGGCCCGAGGTGCGCAGCGTGTTCGTCGATGGCGGCCGCGTGCCGCCGGGCATCCAGGAGGTGCGCCGCGCCGCGCTGATCATCAACTACACGCCGAAGGCGGACCGCCGGATCACCCAGCGCGAGCTGGAGCTGTCGATCGGCAAGGAGCTCGATAACGTCCCCGACATCCGGTTCTGGTTCCTCGACGAGAACGGCCTGCGGGCCATCTCGCTGGTCGTCACCGGAACCGACAGCAATATCGTCAACAACGTCGCCAGCGAGCTAGCGACGCAGATGAAGCGGATCCCGATCATCGCCAATGTGATCTCGGAGACCGCGCTGGACCGGCCCGAGCTGCGGATCCGGCCGCGCGCCGAGCTCGCGGCGCGGCTCGGCGTCTCGACCGAGAGTCTGTCGCAGACCATCCGCGTCGCCACCATCGGCGACGTCGGCCCGGCGCTGGCGAAGTTCGACGCCGGCGAGCGCCAGGTGCCGATCCGCGTCCAGCTCGAGGACAATGCGCGCAGCGATCTGCAGATGCTGGAGCAGCTGCGCGTGCCGCTCGGCCAACGCGGCGAGCGCGGCGGCGTGCCGCTGTCCGTCGTGGCCGACATCCAGCTCGACCAGGGCCCGACCAGCATCAACCGCTACGACCGCGAGCGGCAGGCCACCGTCGCGGCCGACCTGGTCGGCAATGCCGCGCTCGGCGATGCCACCAAGCTGATCTACGACCTGCCGGTCATGAAGAGCCTGCCGAAGGGCGTCAAGGTCAGCCCGTCCGGCGACGCCGAGAGCCTCGCCGAGCTCTCCGACGGCTTCGCCACCGCGATAACCGCCGGCCTGATGATGGTCTATGCCGTGCTGGTGCTGCTGTTCGGCACCTTCCTGCAGCCGATCACCATCCTGTTCTCGCTGCCGCTCTCGATCGGCGGCGCGATCGGCGCGCTGCTCCTGACCGGCAAGCAGCTCACCACGCCGGTGTGGATCGGCATCCTGATGCTGATGGGCATCGTCACCAAGAACGCCATCATGCTGGTGGAATTCGCGGTGGAGGCGATCCGCGACGGCAAGGCGCGCGAGGAAGCCATGATCGACGCCGGCATGAAGCGCGCCCGGCCGATCGTGATGACCACCATCGCGATGGCCGCCGGCATGATGCCATCAGCGCTGGCGTTCGGCGCCGGCGGCGAATTCCGCTCGCCGATGGCGCTCGCGGTGATCGGCGGCCTGATCTTCTCGACCGTGCTGTCGCTGGTGTTCGTGCCGGCGATGTTCATGGTGATGGACGACATCGGCGGCCTGATCTGGCGCTTCGGCAAGCGGCTTGTGGTCTCGCATGCCGACCACGAGCTGGCCCCGAACGAACACCAGGGCGACCAGACCAAGCGGCAGGGCGGCCCGCCGAGCATGATCTCGCCGGCGGCGGAGTGAGCCGGGCTCATGCGGCGTCAGCGGCGCGACCCGTACGAGATGGCGTACTCCAAAAATATCGAAAACAACCCCATGCAAAGGAGCTGACGGGGGTCGCGCTCAACAAGGCAACTTGACACGTCGGCCAAATCAGGGCTACATTTCTAATATTCAGAAATTTTACCCCTCGCTCGCCATAGGATAGGGGCGGCTAATCTCCGCATACTCCAGCTACCATCCGAGCGGAGGCGGCTTCTCGCCCCTGAAGATCGCATGCCACACCTAAAGAACCCGCAGGTCTAGTTCCGCATCTCCCGTCGCCGACCTTTGCTCAGATGGCTGCAATGTCCGCTTTCGGCAGATGAGCCGGCTTAGGACAGGCAGGCGGCCATAGTCGGCTTATCACCCGTTGCGGACATTTCGCCATGACGCTACCGATAGGCATGGTCGTGCGCAACGTAAAGTATAGAGCTGAGTAGATGACTGATGAGGTTGTCGGAGAAAGGTTCTCTTACAAGGCGTCGGGTATCCGCCTTTCGGATTTCACTGTCGTCGATTGCGAATTCAGTGGGTGTGTCGCCCGTCGAACTGAGGGGTCGTTCAACTTGTTTGAACGAATAGACCTTGAGCGCGCCTCGCAGATGAATTGCTCGGTGTTCGAGGCGGTGTTCCGGGACCTGTCGCTGCGAGGGCTTAAGCGACTTGGCGATGCCCCGCTATTTCTTTGGGGGTGTGTGTTCGAGCGAGTTGCGCTTTCCGGCCGCATCAGCGCGGTGAAGATAAATGACTTCGCTTCGCGTATCACGGAGTCCGCTGAAGAAAATCAACGACGCCGGGACGCTCACGATCTCTTCGTGAGGAATTTTTACTCTAAGTCAGACTGGGCGCTCGACATCGCTCAGGCCGAATTCCCAGGTGGGATCAGCTTCGAACAAGTGCCGGGAGACAAGATAAGGCGCGATCCCGATCGACAGGTGTTAGTAACGCGTAGCGCTCTGGCAGTTTCGGACTGGCGGGCGCTGGACTTCGATCGGACCGCGATAGACATAGCGCTTGGCTGGTTCGAGCGATACTCGATCTTTGATAGTGTCGTGCTCGCCGCGCGATCAGACCGGAAATGGTCAAAGCGCGACCTTGCGGTCCTTGCCCGTTTGCGCGACGCTGGCATAGCTAACCTTGCATAGGTTTCTATCTCAAGAGCCAGCCAGCCCAACACTTGCCGGTTGTTGTTCATCTCGAATGTCGCCTGTTGGCCCTTAGCCGACATGACCAGGCACGCCTCTTTTGTCCGCTTCTGACTGCAGCGCGGGCCGCCGTTGAGGAGGATGAATTTACAGGTACACGTCCTAGTCTCGTCGCGCCCTAATAGAGCCGCGTCCGATAGGCCTCTTCCATCGCCTTCTCGGCGACTTCGACCTCAACAGCGGCGGTCTGCTCGGCGATGATCCGGCCGAGCGTCGGGAAGCTGTTGCGTTCGACCTGCGCGGCGGGGCTCCACAGCTTCGAGCGCATCAGCGCCTTGCCGCAATGGAAGTAGACTTCATCGACATGCACCTTGAGGCCGATGATCGGCGTCACGTTCTGCACCGTCAACGGCGTCAGCAGATCCGGCTCCTGCGAAATCTCCGCCCGCCCGTTGATGCGCAGCGTCTCGTTGATGCCCGGCACCATGAAGATCAGCCCGACGCCGGGCGAGGCGATGATGTTGCCGAACGTATCGACGCGGTTGTTGCCGCGCCGGTCCGGGATCAGCAGCGTCTTGTCGTCGATCACCGAGACGAAGCCGGGCGCGTCGCCGCGCGGACTGGCGTCGGCATGGCCATTGCCGTCGCTGGAGGCGATGACGAGGAACGGCGAGAGCGCGATGAAGTCGTGGCAGAACTTGTCGAGGTGGTGGAGGACCTTCTTCTCCGCGAGCGGGCTCACCTGCCCGAAATGCCCGCGAAGATCCTCCTGCGACTTGACCGGCGGCTTGCCGCTTGCGCCCTGGCTGTCCATGAGGAACCTCCCTTTTTCCATTCCCGTACCGAAGTAGAGTGCGGGAACAACATAGTCCAGACCGCAGAAGCGCGCATCCGCCGGCGCTTTCGCCGCGACGTTCAAGCGCAAGCTCGGCTCCGGGCTGATTGAGGCAGGCGGTTTTGCGTGCGCAGACGCGAAATGCAAAACCCCTGCGGTCAACGGGAAAGAGACCGCAGGGGTTTGCAGGTGGATGGCGTGAGGCCAGCAAGGCTGGGTGTCACCCCAAGGACCGGCAGGCCGGATGAAACCGATACCGGCGCGGTCATGCAAGCAAGTCTTTTAGGCAGGAGTGCGTCAGCATTCGCAAGCGACGCGCGCGAGAGGACCAAATCCTCGCGTGCGCGTTGCATGCGTTCCGCCTGGCTTCTTATTCGTCGCGTTCGTTACGCGAGGCCGTTGTTCACTTCGCTAGTCATTGCGTGCGACCGCCGTCAGCTTGGTCATGTTGTGCAGCATGATCCGGCCGCGCTGCAGGTCGACGATGCCGTCCTTGCGCCAGGTCTGCAATTGCCGGTTGACGCTCTCGCGTGCGGCGCCGACGAAGATGCCGAGCTGTTCCTGCGAGATGTGCACCTCGGAACCGAAATCCTCCGCGAGTGCGCACAGCCGGCGCGCGAGACGGACCGGCAACGGCTGCAGCACGGATTCTTCCATCCGCTCGCTCTGCCAGCGGATGCGCTGGCACAGCAATGCGATCAGCCTGACCGCGACCTTCGGCTCACGCTCGAGGAAGCCGAGGAAATCCTCCCGCCGCAAGACGAACAATTCGGTGGGCTCGCCCGCGGTCGCATCCGCGGTGCGATCCTGGCCGTCGAGGACGGCGACTTCGCCGAACAGATCGCCGGATCCCATGAAGTTCAGTGTGAGCCGGCTGCCGTCGGAGGCCCCGGTTTCGATGCGCATCTGGCCGCGGCGGACCCCGAACAGGGCGTCGCCGGGATCGCCTTTCTGGAACAGCACCTCGCCGGTGGCGAGCTGCTGGGTGTGGCAGAGGCCCGAAAGCCGCTGCAACTCGTCCGCACCGAGATCGGCGAACATAGGGTTCATTTTCAGAATGACCGCAAATTCGGCCTGTTTGCTCATTGTATTGCCTTCCAAATCCATCCGAGCGGTCCCCTGACGCCCGGTTAGCAAAAATCACCCTCATAAGAGTGTGTGAGAGGTCACATAAGTTCATGCTGGTAACGGATTATTTTTCCGGTCATTGCAGCGAGGCCTCGTTTGCGGGGTAGTCTCGCGCGATCGGCCGTGCCTTTGCGCGGCGGACCCCTGTCTGCCCGGCCTGGAATATCGAGATGAGAGCACTGAAATTCGCCGGGGCCGCCATTGCTGCCGTGATCGTGATCGTCGCCCTGTTGGCCGCGGTCGGGATCCCGTCCTCCTTCCTGACGTCTGCCATTACCGACCGGGTCGAGCGGGAGACGGGCTACAAGCTCAGCATCAATGGCGGTGCCAAAGTTAGCCTCTGGCCGACGGTCAATCTGACGCTCAGCGACGTCGTGTTGCAGGATCCGCGGGAGCGCGAGGCCGACAACCGGTTCGCAGCGAGCCGCGTCGAAGCCGAGATGACGCTGGCGAGCCTGTGGTCGGGCCAGCCCGACATCACCGACCTCGTGATCGAGAAGCCGGTCATCAATCTGCCGCTACAGCGTGAGCGCACCCGCGACCACAATCCGCCGGCGAAGTCGTCCGGGGCCGACAATGGCGGCATCACGATCCGGCATGTCGGCATCACCGGCGGCACCATCGTGTTCTCCAATGTGCGCGACCGGGTCGAGAACCGGATCGAGGCGCTGAAGCTGGACGCGACCATCGGCAACGACCGCAAGATCATCGTCACCGGCGACGCGCGCACGGGCGACAAGCCGCTGAAGTTCGAGATCCGCGCGACCGCGCCGCAGGCGTCGCTCGAGCGCCAGAACGTGCCGGCCGAATTCACCATCGATGCGCCCGGCCTGTTGCCGGCGGCGATCAAGGCCAATGCGGAAGCGCGGTTGAACGGCACGGTTGTCATGTTCAACGGCGTATCCGGCACGCTCGGCGACGGCGGCTTCACCGGCTGGGCCTCGGTCGATTTCGCCAGCAACAAGCCGCTGGTGAAGCTCGACCTCGACTTCCAGCGCATCTCGATCGCGATGCCGCCGGACCCGTCCGGCGCGACGCAGCCATTGGGCACCAACACCTGGAGCAACGCGTCGACTGATCTCAATGGGCTCAACTATGTCGACGCGCAGGCGCGCATCTCGGCGGCGGAGCTCGTGATCGGCGACGGCCGCTTCGCACAGGCTGCGATCGAGGCATCGGTCGACAGCGGCGTGCTGAAGGGCAAGCTCGCCAATCTCGGCGCCTATGAGGGCACCGCCAATGGCGACATCACCATCGACGCGAGAACCGCGACACCGACCTACGCGCTGCGGCTCGATCTTGCGGGCGTACGGGCACTGCCGGTGCTGAAGAGCCTCGCCGAGTTCGACAAGCTCGACGGCAGGATGCAGGCGAAGATCGCGCTGACCTCGCAGGGCAACAGCGAGCGCGCCATCGTCGGCAATCTCGGCGGCACCGCTTTCGTCGTGTTCCAGGACGGCAAGATCCTCGGCCTCAACGTCGCGCAGATGATCCGCAACCTCACCACCGGCACGTTGTCGGGCTGGCAGCAAAGCCAGGAGCTGTCGACCGATCTCAGCCAGCTCTCGGCCTCGTTCAAGCTCGACAGGGGCCAGGCGGTGACGACCGATCTCAACCTGATCGGTCCGCTGGTGAAAATGAGCGGGGTCGGCACCATCGATCTCAACACCCGCCAGATCGGGTTCCGCGTCGAGCCGCAGCTGGTGATGACCACCGAGGGCCAGGGCCGCGCCGGCAATCCGGTCGGCCTCGGCATTCCCGTGATGGTCGAGGGGCCCTGGGTGAGCCCGCGGATCTATCCGGAGATGCAGGGCATCCTCGACAATCCCCAGGCCGCCTATGCGAAGCTGAAGGAGATCGGCAAGGGCCTGTTCGGGGCGAACGGCCAGGGGCTGAGCCAGCAGGGGATCAGCCAGGGCCTCAACGGGCTCACCAACCTGCTCAATGGCGTTCAGGGCGGTGGAACCGGCGCACAACCCGGCACCGGCCAGGCACCGGCAGGCGGCGCGGCCGGCCAGAGCAACCCGCTCGGCGGGCAGCTCGGCGACACCATCGGGAATCTGCTGCAGCAGGGTCTCTCCACCCTCAATCAAGGCAACGCCTCCCGCCCGAGCCGCAGCCTCGCCCAGCCCGCCCCGGGCACACCGCAGGCCGCCGCACCGCCGCCGAACCCTCCGCCCGCCGACACCGCCGAGCAGCACGACAACCCGGCGATGAACGACGTGCTGCGGCAGCTGTTCAATCGCTGATATTCCCGGATGTCCCCCGCCAATATCCACGGCTAACCATGCGGCCCGAGGGGCCGCCTCGCTTTGCCGATCCGTGCTAAACAGCGACAGATACAGTGGCGCACCCGACGGATTGGAGGGGACGGACGAGGCTGGATGAACGGGGCTACGGACAAGGGCAAGAACTGGTTCCTGCGCGGCGGCCTGTTCGCCAAATACGTCCTCGCGCTGGTCGGCCTCGTCGTGTTCGTGCTCGCGGTCAACGGCGCGCTCGAGACCTGGATCAGCTACCGCGGCATCAAGAGCACGCTGACCGATGCGATGAGCGAGAAGGCGGACGCCACCGCCAAGCACATCGCGCAGTCGATCTCCGATCTCGAACGCCAGATCTCCTGGGTGACCCGCGCCTCCTCCAACACGATCGAGCTGCGCCGCGCCGACTATGCCCAGTTGCTCGGCCAGGTGCCTGCGGTGAACCAGCTCACCCTGATCAACGGCCAGGGCCGCGAGCTGCTGCGGCTGTCGCGCCAGACCGTCACGGTGAACTCCAATGCCGATCTCTCCCGCGACCTGCGCTTCACCGAGGCGGTCGAGCGCGGCACCGCCTATGCGCCGGCGTATTTCCGCGACGAGCGGCCCTATATGTCGATCGGCGAGCAGCATTCCGGCTTCAATGCCGGCGTGACCGTCGCCGAGATCGACCTGCGCTTCCTCAACGACTATTTCGGCGATTCCCAGGTCGGCCGCACCGCCTTCGCCTATGTCGTCGACGCCAAGGGCCGCGTGCTGGCGAGCTCGTCGAAGGGGCCAGAGGTCGGCAAGGATCTCGCCGCGCTGCCGCAGGTCGCCGCGGTGCTCTCGCACAATGCCAGGCCGATCACTTCCGGCAAGGATGTCGACGGCAACGCGGTGCTGACAACAGCGATTTCGGCGCCGAACCTCGGCTGGCACGTATTCTATGAACAGCCGACGTCGCAGGCGCTCTCACCGATCCGCGACCAGCTGGTGCGCATCGCGCTTCTGATCGCGCTCGGCCTCGTGGTCGCGATCATCGCCGGCACGATCCTGGCGCGGCGCATGCTGGTGCCGATCACCGCGCTGCGCACCGGCGCGCGGCGGCTCGGCGCCGGCGACTTCGGCCATCGCATCGAGGTGAAGACATCGGACGAGCTGGAAGAGCTCGCCGGGCAATTCAACAGCATGGCGGGGCAGCTTGCCGAGACCTACTCCGATCTCGAAGCCAAGGTGAAGGAGCGCACCCGCGACCTCGCGCAGTCGATCAACGAGCTGAAGGTGCTGGAGGAGGTCGGCCGCGCGGTGGCGTCCTCGCTCGACCTGAACGCCGTGCTGCCGACGGTCGCCGCCCGCGCGCTGGAGATCACCCATGCCGACGCCGTGCTGATCTATGGCTATGACGCCGCGCAGCGCGCGTTCAATCTGACGCAATCGATCGGCATCGACAGTGAGGCCGAAGGCCATCATCGCGCGATCGATGCCGACAACAGCCCGCTCGGCGAAGCCGCCGCCAAGGGCGAGCCGCTGGCGTTCCCCGATCTGACCAACCAGCCGGAGCATCCGCTGCGCGATGTCGTGGTCGGCGCCGGTTTCCACTCGGTGCTCATCGTGCCGCTGGTCGACCAGCAGGGCGTGCTCGGCTCGCTGGTGGTGCTGCGCAAGGCGGCCGGCGATTTCCCGGCCAACATGATTGGCCTGATGAAGACCTTCGCACACCAGGCGGTGCTGGCGATGCGCAATGCGCGGCTGTTCACCGAGGTCGACCAGAAGAGCCACGCGCTGGAAGCGGCCAACACCACCGTGCGCGAGCAGGCCGACAGGCTACAGCAGCAGACCGAGCAGCTCACCGACTGGAACAAGTCGCTGGAAGCGCGGGTCGAGACCCAGCTCGGCGAGATCGAGCGCATCCGCAAGCTCGAGCGTTTCCTGGCGCCGCAGGTGGCGCAGCTGATCGCCTCGTCGGACAATCCCGAGGGGTTGCTCGAGAGCCACCGCCGCGAGGTGACGGTGGTGTTCTGCGATTTGCGCGGCTTCACGGCTTTCACCGAGGCGACCGAGCCGGAAGAGGCGATGAACGTGCTGCGCGAATATCACGCGGCGCTCGGAAAGCTGATCTTCAAATATGAAGGCACGCTCGACAAATATGCCGGCGACGGCGTGATGATCCTGTTCAATGCGCCGATCCAGCTCGCCGACCACACCGCGCGCGCCGTGCGCATGGCGGTGGAGATGCGCGACACCGTCGGCCCGCTGACCGAGAAGTGGCGCAACCGCGGCCATAGCCTCGGCTTCGGCATCGGCATTGCGCTCGGCTACGCCACGCTCGGCCAGGTCGGCTTCGAGCAGCGGCTGGAATATGCCGCGATCGGCAGCGTCACCAACCTCGCCTCCCGCCTGTGCGGCGAAGCCAAGGCGGGCCAGATCGTGGTGAGCCGCCGCGTCTACGGCATGGTCGAGGCTTACGTCGAAGGCCGCGCCATCGACGACCTCGTGGTGAAGGGATTCAACCATCCGATCCTCGCCGCGGAGATCCTGCGCTGGAAGGGCGAACCATCCGCGGAAGCCGCGGCGGAGTGAGGCGCGTCACGGAACCGGCTCGACGCCCGCCTTGTTTTCGCGCCAAACGGGTATATATTACCACTATTCGATTAGCCGTTGCGCCTTGTTGAATGGTCCCATCGGCCCTCCTCCAAAGACATCGCCAGTTGAATTGGTGACGCGTCCATCACGCGAAACGTCTGCTTTGGAGAAGAGACATGGCTACAGGTACTGTGAAGTGGTTTAACGGCCAGAAGGGCTTTGGTTTCATTCAGCCCGACGACGGCAGCAAGGATGTGTTCGTTCACATCAGCGCTGTCGAGCGCGCCGGTCTGTCCGGCCTGGCCGAGGGCCAGAAGGTGTCGTTCGAGCTGAAGACCGACAAGATGCGTGGCAAGACCAGCGCCGAGAATCTGCAGCTGGCCTGAGTTCGCATCCGCGCATGATGTTCGCATCAGCGCTACGCGCAGAAATCATGCCGCAGCGTCATTCCACGGATGTACTGGAGTGACTGCCAGGCCCGCTCGATCTGAACAGGTTGGGCGGGCCTTGGTGTATTTGAAGCAAGGATGACCATGGCCACCAGAACGCCGCCTGCCCCCACCCCCGACAGCCTCGCGCGCGCCGAACGCCAGCGGCTTGCGGCCGAAGAGGGCGCCCGCGCGATGGCCGATGTCGAGCGCGAGGCAATCGCCGTACGCCAGAACATGGAGCGCTTGCGCGCGCTCCGCGAAGCCCGCGATGCCGACGCCGCCCAAGCGGAAACCGCAGCCGCCAAGCCAAAGACCACGCGACGCGTCAAGCGCATCGTGCGCTGATAAACTGCCGCGCGCGAGCGGCGGCGGAATAAGCGACACTCTCTCCCCACGTCGTCCTGGCGAAAGCCAGGACCCATAACCATCGCCATTCGTGATGAGAGGGATCGTGGCCCCAGCTTCGCGCCACAACCACCATTCGGGGTAATGGGTCCTGGCTTTCGCCAGGACGACAGCGAATGTGAGGCAGCGTTCCTGATTCAACTATCAGACAGCTGAGGAAGATGCGCGCCCACATCCTCGCGAACTCGTGCGCTGGCCTCATCACCATCCGGTGAATCGGACTGCGTCCGCAATCACGATCACGCCCTCCCGCACCCCTCCCAGGAATAACCCGTCCCCCGCCTCGCTCGCGTCATGACGGGCGCGTGCGAACGCGCGCCTGCACGACAACAAGAACAAGCAGGATGGTTTGATGACGGGTTTGGACGGGGCGCCGGATGCGGCGTCGGTGGTGGCGTTGCACTGCTCGCTGGGGTCGGGACGGCAATGGACCAAGCTTGCGGCCGCGCTCGGCGGCGACAGGTTCATGGCGCCGGATATTTCCGGCTATGGCGTCGCGGCCTGCGGGCGCGACTGGCCGCGGACGCTGGACGGCGAGATCGCGCGGCTCGAGCCCTGGCTCGCCAAGGCCTGTGGGCCGATCCATCTGATCGGGCATTCCTATGGCGGGGCGATCGCGTTTCGGCTGGCGACGACATCGCCTTATGCGTCGCGGATCCGCAGCCTGACGCTGATCGAGCCTATACTGCCGACGTTGCTGCGCGACACGCCCGCGGACGGGCGGCTGTACGAGCGCTTCGCAGGGATCGCGCAGACCGTGTCGCAGGATATTTTCGACGGCGCGGTGCTGGAGGCGGTCGAGGCGTTCACCGCGTTCTGGGCCGGCTCCGGGCCGCGCGAGCAGTTCTCGCCGAGCGGGCGGCTGCGGATGATCGAGCAGGCCGACAAGCTGCCTTACGATTTCAACGCCGCGCTCGATCTCGATGGCGTGGCGGCGGCCGCCGGTGCGCTGAAGGTGCCGACGCTATTGATGTCGGGCGGGCTGTCGCCCTATGTGACGCAGCGCATCGTTGCAAAACTCGCCGCGCTGATCGATGGCGCCGCGACGCGGCACCTGCCGGGCGCCGGCCACATGCTGCCGGTGACGCATGCCGAGCGGGTCAACCCGGAGATCCTGCGGCACATCTGGCGCGCCGATGAGCTGGCCGAGCTGGAGCTGGCGGCGGATGCCGGCGCGGCCGGGGCCGCGCAGCCGGCTGGTTCGGCGAGGGCGCATCTGGTAATGAGGAGGCCCTCATTTTGGGAATAGTTCGCCGATGATTTTGCCCCGCCTGCGCGCTGCCGCTCTCGCCACCTCCGCGCTGCTCGTGCTCGCGGCCACTCCCGCGTCCGCCGCGGGCGAAGCCGACGCCGTGCCGAAGGGCGCGGCGGTGACGGTGCTGAAGGCCTCGAAATACTGCTTCGGCAATATCGTCGAGGTCTCGGGCATCGTGATGCCGCGCGACGAGCAGCAGGTGCGGCCCGACCGGTTTGGCCTGAAGGTCGCGGAGGTGAAGGCCGATCCCGGCGACACCGTCACCGCGGGCCAGGTGCTGGCGCGGCTGACCGACGGCGCGAATGTGATCAACCTCACCGCGCCGGTGGCGGGCACGATCTCGGCGTCATCGGCGATCGTCGGCGCGCCGGCCTCGGGCAAGGACGCGCTGTTCTCGATCATCGCCAAGAGCGAATACGACCTGGTCGGCATGGTGCCGACCCGCGACATCGCCAAGCTGAAGACCGAGCAGACCGCGCGGCTGAAGATATCAGGCGCCGGCGAGATGGACGGCAAGGTGCGGATGATCGCGCCGACCATCGAGCCGAACAGCCAGCTCGGTCATGTGTTCGTGGCTATCAGCTCGAACCCGCGGCTGCTGGTGAATTCGAGCGGGCGGGCGCAGATCAAGACCGGGCAGAGCTGCGGCGTCGCGGTGCCGCTGACCGCGATCCTCTATTCCACCGCCGGCACCGTGGTGCAGGTGGTGCGCGGCGGCCGCGTCGAGACGCGGCGGGTGGAAACCGGATTGATGTCGGCCGGCCAGGTCGAGATCCGCGACGGCATCCAGGAAGGCGACATCGTCGTCGCCCGCGCCGGCGCGCTGCTGCGCGAAGGCGATCCGGTGCGGCCGGTTGGTGCGAGCGCGGATGCGAAGTAGGGCGTGCGGGTTTTAAGCAGCGATGGTTTCAGGTGTCGCTGAGCGATGCGTCTCGCAGCGGAGCAAGCGGCACCCCTCTCCCTAACCCTCCCCCGCAAGGGGGGAGGGAACCCATCCGCCGGTGCGTCCCTCACATCAGCTGCGATGTAGGCAATACGCTGTTAGGCGACGTGAGGTGAGCACGCCTGTCCGGCTCCCTCCCCCCTTGCGGGGGAGGGTTGGGGAGAGGGGTTCTCTCCGCAGAGCACGCCTGTGATTTTGAAATGAATGCGCGGCCCAATCCCGCGCACACCACCCGGCCTCAGCCGCCGAGCTTGATGTCTTCCAGCAGCGAGGACGACACGCTCGGCACCTGCTCGCCTTCGCTGGCGCGCGAGATGGCGACGCGGGTCTTGTTGAAGGCGGCCTCTGCCCCGGCCTGGGCGTTGAGGTTGTTGATCAGCTCCGAGACCAAGACGCTGTTGGTGCCCTTGGAGTCGTCGGCGACCTTGCCCGGCGTCGCCGAGCTCAGCACGATGGTGTTCTCCGGCGGGCTGATCGGCGCGAGGCCGTGCGAGAAGGCGCGGAAGCGGCGCTCATAGGGGTTGCGCCTGGAGGCATCGAGCACCACGAGCTTGGCCTTGGCGCCGCGCTCCTTCATCGCATCGAGCACGGATTCGACACTGACGCCAGTGCGCTTGACGTCGGCTTCCTTCCAGATCGCGGCATCGACCGGGATCATGTAACTCTCGCGGCCGACCTGCACGCCGTAGCCGCCGAAGAACAGCATCACGACAGTGTCGGGGCGGATCTTGGCCTTCATGCGCTCGACCGCGCGGAACATGTCGTCCTTGGTCGCGTCCTCGACCACGTCGACGTCAAAACCCTCGTGGCGCAGCGCTGAGGACAGCGTGCGGGCATCGTTGATCGGCTGGGCCAGCGGCGCCGCAGCGTCCGGATAATGGCCGTTGCCGATGATCAGTGCGAGGCGGGAGGTGCCGGTCGGAATGCTGCCGATCCGCCCGGACGTGACGGCGCCCGCGACGGTCCCCTTGGCGACGTCCGGCGTCCGCTTGTTGAGCGCGGCATGAGCGCCAATCGCCAGCGACACCGTGCCCGCCACTGCCACGCAGACGGCGATGGTGCGGCGGGAAATCTGAAGCTGCCTAAGGTTCATGGCGTTCCTAATCCCAATCCTTTTCCCGATAACGCTCGAACGAAATCGCGCCGGGTCAACGCGTCAGTGGCCGTCAGGTTTAATGGGGTTGAGGTGTGTGTGCCGTCGATTGATCTCAATTTGCGGCGCCGCAACAAACACTCCCTTAACCCGGACGGGCGGCCGGGGCAACCCGGTTTGCCGCATGCTGCCGCCCGGCACAGGCCATTGACGCCGTTAAAATCCCGTTACGTGACCTCGGTCACATTTGTATTTCGTATGGATTCATGTAGCTTTCCAAAGGCTTGCGCGTTTGGGGGAGGACCGGGGGAAACACCGCCGGGACAGCGGCGTTAACCGGTTCCTTGAGAAAGGGATTCATGAGCCTTCACGAGATCGCCGGGGGGGTGTGCCGGGCGCTGACCGTCAAAAAGGACGGCCCATCGCTTTACGACGTCTGCGACCCCGTATTGCAGGCCTATCGCGGCGGCGATCCCCATCTCGGAAAGTTCTACCGGACCGCGCTCGGCAATCCTCCGCTGCGCGCATTGCTCCGCCGCACCGGCCTGCCCGCGCTGAAGGACCCCGACCGCCTCGCCGGCCTGCGCGCCGCGTTGACCGAGGCGCGCGATGCCGAGGCGCCGGACTGGGCCGCGATCGGCGCCCCGGTCGCCGAGCTGATGGACGGCATCGGCGTGCGCCACCCCGCCCCGCCGGCCGCGAACGCACCGGTGCGCCCGCCTGGGATCGCCGAGATCGACCGCGCGATCCGCAAGACCGGCGCGCACCTGCTCGGATCGTTCGGAAAGAACGGCTTCATCCCGACCTATGCCGCCTTCAACCTGATCGGCGACGCCGACATCGGCGGGCGCGAGATGCTGATGGCGCTGACCGGGCTGAACGCGCGCGGCTACAAGAACTCGACCTTGCTGTTCAGCCTGGCCCGGATCTTCATCGCCCATTCGCCGGCGCGCGCACTGATCAACCCGCCATGGCGCGGCATCGCCGAGCCGATGTGGGAGCCGGTGCAGATCCGCCACCGCTCGGCCTATTACGACGCATTCTTCACCGAGGCGCTGCTGGGCTTTGTCGAGACCGGGCTGGCGTCGCCCGATGAGGCGGGCGCGGCGCGGCGCGCGATCGCGGACATGGTGGACTTTTGTCTCAAGACCAGCGCCGAGGAGGTGCCGTCGCATGACGGCTCCAATGTGCGGGTCATCACCGCGCTGGCGCCGGGGCGGCATCCGCGCTTCTCGCGCTTCTTCGCCCAGATCAAGCAGGACCTCGGCTTCGGCATCTATGTGCCCGACTGCGACACCACGGCATGCTCGTTCTCGGCCGCGACGCAAGCCGGTTCCGACGATCCGATCCTGCAGCAGCCGCTGCTCGATTTCTATCGTGGCTACCAGGTGCGCGCGGGCGCCAACGAGCCCGTTGTCACCGTGCCGCTCAACGACAACATCGACTATGAAGGTGGCGTCGTCACCTGGATCGACAATCTCGCCGGCGAGCGGCCGTATGGCAACGACCTCGACCCGACGCTGAACCTCGACATCCTCGAGGTCTCGTTCCGCAACCTCAATCGCTGGCAGATCATCGAGACGCCGCAAAGGCTGGAGACGGTGCATCGCATCATCGCCTTCCAGAAGAGGCTGGTCGAAAGCGGCGCGTTCAAAAATCCGCGCTCGCACATCTATTACCTGCCCGAGCTCTATTCGGCCTATTTCGGCCGCTGCTACGCCGCCTTCATCGCGCTGCCGCTGGCGGCGCAGCGCGTGATCGATCCCGGCAACGTGTTCGCGCTGATCCGCGCCCGCGTGCTCGGCTATGTCCAGGGCGATCTGATCACCCACGAGATGAACCCGTTCGATGCCGCGCTGGCGCTGATGGCGCTGGCGCATCTTGGCGCCGAGGTTTCCACCTTCACGCCGGCGCTGCACTGCATCGTACAGGGCCTCGGCGAAGGCGGTCGCAAGGGGCCGTACAAGGCCTATGAATGGAACAAGATGAAAACGCCGACACGGATCCTGGTCGGCGGCCCCGAGGTGACATCGGCGTTCGTGCTGATGGCGCTTGCGCTGGCGAGGAAGCGGATGGTTGCGGCGTCGTAGCCCGGATGGAGCGCAGCGAAATCCGGGGTCTTCCGCCGCGGACGCAGCTTCCCGGATTGCGCTTCGCTCCATCCGGGCTACTGAATCGAGGATGACGCGAAGTTGACACTGGCGGAAACAGGACACCACTGGCACGGTTGCCCAATTGCCCGCACAATCGTTGGGCACTGAACGCCAAAGCCTCTGAACGACAAGAACCGGGCCGGGAATGCCGATGTTCAAGACGCTGCTCACTGCTGGCCTGCTGCTGTCGCTGCCGACGCTGGCTGTCGCCGCCGACATCACCGGCGTGCCGAAGATCCGCGACGGCGACCAGCTGATGATCGGCAGCGTCAAGGTCCGGCTCGGCGGCATCGACGCACCGTCGACCGACCAGCTCTGCCTCAACACCAAGGGTGAGCGCTGGACCTGCGGCGTCGCCGCGCGCGACGAGCTGATCAAACATGCCGGCAACAAGAGCTGGACTTGCCACGCCCGCTCGGTCGATCGCCGCGGCCGCACCATCGCGCGCTGCGAGGTCGATGGCGAGGACATCCAGAAATGGATGGTCGAAAACGGCTGGGCGCTGGCCTTCACCCGCATCTCGCACGACTACGAGCCGGCCGAGAAAGCGGCGCGCGAGGCCAAGGCCGGGATGTGGCAGGGCGCGTTCATCGCGCCGTGGGACTGGCGCGTGCGCAACAAGAAGACCGCCGTGCTCGGCGCCGTGAAGGTGCCGGAGAGCGCCCACTCGATCCTGCTTGCCTCCGCCTCCGGCCCGGTGGCGCCCTCGCCCGACTGCACCATCAAGGGCAATGTCAACCGCTCCGGCGAATGCATCTTTCACCAGCCGACCAGCCGCTGGTACGCCAAGATCGAGATGAAGATCTCGAAGGGCACGCGCTGGTTCTGCTCGGTCGAGGAGGCCGAAGCCGCCGGTTGCCGCGAGACGCGGCGCTAACGCTTGATCGAATGAGATTGACGTGCAGCCGCATCGGCGATGCGCCCCCTCTCCCGCTCGCGGGGGAGGCACAGGCGGCCTTTGGCCGCCGTACTTTAAGAGGACGCCGATGCGAAGCATCGGCTACGGGTGGGGGTATCACCGTTCGCGACACTCGTTATGAGGAGAGAGCCCCCACCCGGATTGCATCTTCGATGCAATCCGACCTCCCCCGCAAGCGGGAGAGGTAAGGAGAGCTTCGTGACCGATGTCGAGATCAACCGGCCTGCGGGACGCCGGCGCAGCCGCCTCCGGCAAGCGCAGATGCTGCTGCTGTTCGTGCTGGTCATCTACCTGATCGCGGCCTATCTGGTGCTGCCGGCGCTGTGGACGCACTACGAACACCAGAAGGGCCTCGCCAATCTGCCGATGGTGACCCGCACCGCGCAAGACATTCCCGGCGACCCGATGAATGTCGGGCTGATCGGCGACACCAAGGACGTGGTCTGCGCGATGCACGAGGCCGGCTGGTTTCCGGCCGATCCGGTCACGCTGAAATCCTCGATCGAAATCGTGGGCTCGGTGCTGCTCGATCGTCCCTACAAGGATGCGCCGGTGAGCAATTTGTTCTATCTCGGCCGCCGCGAAGACCTCGCCTTCGAGCGGCCGGTTGGAACGAGCGCGGACCGCCGCAACCATGTCCGGTTCTGGAAAGTGCTCGACCAGGGTCAGGAGAAGCGCCCGGTGTGGCTTGGCGCCGCGACGCTCGACCGCAGTGTCGGCGTCAGCCACTACACCGGAGCCGTGACCCATCACATCGCACCCGACCTCGACGCCGAACGTGCGCTGCTCGCCACCGACCTCGAGTCCGCCGGCATGGTCACCGCCAAGTACCAGGTGACGGGCATCGGCCCGACCTTCGACGGGCACAATGGCGGCGGCGACCTCTATTACACCGACGGCGAAATCTGGGTGCTGCGGCTGGTCGAAGCCTGCAGCAAGAACCATGGCGCCGTCGCCCAGATCCCGAGCCCCGCCGCGACCGAGTTCAAGGACCAGATCTGGCGCGCGGTGGTCGAATCGATTGGCAAATAAGGGAGTGCCCCGCGCTTTTGGAAACGCTGGATTGCTTCGACCGGCTCGCAATCGAAGCTGCGATGGAATATTCTCTCCCCTTGACCCCTCACACGCATGATTTGCGTTGCTTTACCCAAAAGGAACAGGACGATGACCGTTCGCGCGGGCCGGGAATTTCTGGCCATCCCCGGGCCCACCACGATGCCTGATCAGGTGCTGCAGGCGATGCACCGCCCGGCGCTCGACATCTACTCCAGCGAGATGGTCGAACTGACCGAAAGCCTGCTGCGCGATCTCTCGAAGCTGTTCGCCACCGCGGGCAAATCCTACATCTACATCTCCAACGGCCACGGCGCCTGGGAGGCGACCCTCTCCAACGTGTTGTCGCGCGGCGATAAGGTGCTGGTGCTCGAAAGCGGCCGCTTTGCGATCGGCTGGGGCCAGGCCGCGGCCGGCATGGGCGCGGAGGTCGAGGTGCTGAAGGGCGACTGGCGCCGCGCGATCCGTCCGGCCGAGGTCGAGGCGCGGCTGCGGCGCGACAAGGACCATACGATCAAGGCGATCCTCGCCGTGCAGGTCGACACCGCGTCGGGCGCCTATAACGACATCGAGGCGATCGGCAGGGCGATCAAGGCCGCCGGCCATCCTGCCTTGTTCATGGTCGACACCGTGGCCTCGCTCGGCTGCATGCCGTTCGAGATGGACAAATGGTATGTCGACGTCGCGATGAGCGGCTCGCAGAAGGGCCTGATGACGCCGCCCGGCCTCGGCTTCGTCGCCGCCAGCGACCGCGCCTGGGACGCGCACAAGAAGGCCGATCTGCGCACGCCCTATTGGGACTGGACCGAGCGCGAAGGAAGCGAGCACTACCGCAAATATGCCGGCACCGCGCCGGTGCACCTGCTGTTCGCACTGCGCGAAGCGATCAACATGCTGCACGCCGAGGGCCTGGAGAATGCGTTCGAGCGGCACCGGCTGCTCGGCGAAGCCGTACGCCGCGCGGTTGCGGTCTGGGGCGAGGGCCAGGTGCTCGGCTTCAACATCGCCGAGCCCAATGAGCGCTCCAACACGGTGACGACCGTGACCGTGAAGGGCGCCGATCCCGCCGCGATCCAGCGCTATGCCAAGGAGAAATGCGGCGTCGTGCTCGGCACCGGCATCGGCGACTTGCAGGGCCAGGCCTTCCGCATCGCGCATATGGGCCACGTCAACGCGCCGATGATCCTCGGCACGCTCGGCGTCGTCGAGGTCGCGCTGACCGCGCTGGGGATTCCGCACGGCAAGGCCGGCGCCGACGCCGCCATCCAGTGGCTCGGCGAGAACGTGAAGGCGTAGGACGAGCGCAGGCAGCCGTCATCCTGAGGCACGGGCGAGGCCACACGCTCCGCTGTCGTCCCGGCGAAAGCCGGGACCCATAACCCGCGGCGGACGTTGTGGGCAAACTCGACGTTCCGCCGGCGCACAACAATGACCATCGGTGGCTATGGGTCCCGGCTCCCGCGCGCAATTGCGCGCTAGGCCGGGACGACACCGAGTGTTTGGCGTCGCTGGCGAATGATACGCTCACAACGACGACGGGAGGCAGTGCATGCAACGCATTGCTAAGGCCCCAACACTTTTCGTCGTCATCGTTTTCCGCTTTACTGCCGGCAACAGCCGGGCCCTGATCCCTGCGAACAACAAGATGGAGGGATCGCTTGGCATCGGTGGAATTGCGCGGCCTGGTCAAGCGGTTCGGATCGTTTGTCGCGGTTGATGACGTCTCATTGACCATCGATCACGGCCAGCTGGTTTGCCTGCTCGGGCCGTCGGGCTGCGGCAAGACCACGACGCTGCGGCTGATCGCCGGGTTCCTCGAGCCATCCGACGGCGAGATCCGCGTCGGCGACCGCGTGGTGTCGTCGAAGGCGCGCACGCTGCCGCCCGAGCAGCGCAACATGTCGATGATCTTCCAGAGCTACGCGCTGTGGCCGCATATGACGGTGGCGGAGAACATCGTCTATGGCCTGCGCCTGCGCAAAATGGACCGCGACAGCATCGCAAAAAAACTCGCCGCGATCCTGGCGACCACCAAGCTGGAACCGCTGGCGCAGCGCTATCCGGGCGAGCTGTCCGGCGGCCAGCAGCAGCGCGTCGCGCTGGCCCGCGCGCTGATCGTCGGTCCCGAGACGCTGCTGCTCGACGAGCCGCTGTCCAATCTCGACGCCAATCTGCGCGAGGAGATGCGGTTCGAGATCCGCCGCCTGCACGACGAATATCGCTACACCACCGTCTACGTCACCCACGACCAGTCCGAGGCGATGACCACCGCCGACCTGATCGCAGTGATGAATGCCGGCAAGATCGACCAGCTCGGCGCGCCTGAGGACATCTATGCGCGGCCGGAATCCGAATTCGTCGCGCGCTTCATCGGCGCGGCGAATGTGATCAAGGGCACCGCGCGCGACGCGACCCATGTGGAGTTCGCCGGCGCGACGCTGGAGGTGGTTGGCGCCAAACTCACCGCCGGCCAGAGCGCGCCGGTCGCGATCCGCCAGCATGAGATCCTGCTCTCGACCCAGGCCCCCGCAGCAACGCGGAACACGCTCAAGGCCATCGTGACGCGGCAGGTCTATCTCGGCATGAACCGCGACTACATGGTGGAGACATCAGACGGCACCTCGCTGCGGGTGACCACGCCGACCGAAACCGCGGTCGAGAAGGGCAGCGAGGTCTGGCTGACACTGCCGCCCGAGCGCTGCCGGGCGCTTAGCCGCTAACAACAAGAAACGGAGGGACGCGATGCGGAAACCGATTTCCAGACGCGATGTCCTGAAAGGCTCTGCGGCGCTTGCGGCTGGCGCAATATTCGCGTCGCCCGTGCGTGCTGCGGCGCCCGAGCCGGCCGCCATCACGCCCGACTTGGTCGCGGCCGCGACCAAGGAAGGCAAGCTCGTGTTCTATTCGTCGATGGACCTGCCGGTCGGCGAAAAGCTCGGCAAGGCGTTCGAGGCCGCCTATCCAGGGATCACGGTGCAGATCGAGCGCTCCGGTTCGGAGCGGCTATTCCAGCGCGTAGCGCAGGAATTCGACTCCAACATCCATGCCGCCGACGTCGTCAACAGCGCCGATGCCTCGCACTTCATTCCCTGGAAGAAGAGCGGCTGGTTGATGCCGTTCGTGCCCGAGGACGTCGCGAAGCATTTTCCTGATAATTATCGCGACCCGGACGGCATGGCCGTGACCACGCGGCTGTGGCTGTCGTCGATCGCCTACAATACCAATCTGGTGAAAGCGGAGGACGCGCCGAAGAGCTTTGCCGACCTGCTCGATCCGAAGTGGATGGGCAAGATGGTGAAAGGCCATCCCGCCTATAGCGGCACCATCATGACCACCACGTTCCAGATCGTGCGCGAGCTCGGCTGGCCGTATCTGGAGAAACTCTCCAAGCAGCGCGTGATGCAGGTGCAATCCTCGACCGATCCGCCGAAGAAGCTCGCGCTCGGCGAGCGCGCCGTGATGGCCGACGGCAATGAATACGGCATCGTGCTGCTCAAGGAAGCTGGGCAGCCGGTCGAGCCGGTCTATCCGACCGAGGGCACGCCGACGATCTCGGGACCGACCGGCATCTTCGCTACAGCGCCGCATCCGAACGCCGCAAAGCTGTTCCAGGCTTGGCTGCACGCCCGCGCGACCCAGCAATTCTTCGTCGACTTCACCGGGCAATATTCGCTGCACGCGCAGGTGCAGCCCAAGGCCGGCCGGCGCAAGCTCGCCGACATCAAGCTGATGAAGGAGGATCCGGCGGGGGTCGAGGCGATGACCGAAGAGATCAAGACGCGCTATGCGCGGCTGTTTCGGGTGTGAGCGATGGTCATCAGCTGCATCCGCGGTCGCTCCTCGCCTCGCCCCGCTTGCGGGGAGAGGCCGGAACGCATCGTCAGATGCGTTCCGGGTGAGGGGGACTCACCACGCATCGCGCTCGCGGAAGCGGCCCCTCATCCCTCCCTCTCCCCGCGAAGGGCGGGGCGAGGGGGCTGAAGCAGCTCAACCCCGGGGCAACATGACAACCACCACCTCCCCCACCGCCAAACCTCGCATCGACTGGACCCGCCCCGTGCTGTGGCTGTTCGCCGCGGTGCTGATCCTCCTGATCCTGCTGCCGCTGTCGTGGCTCGCGGTATTCGCCTTCACCGACAAGAACCGCCATCCGACACTTGCCAACTTCGTCACGCTGTTCAGCAATCCCGATTTCCTCGATCCACTGCTGACGACCGCTGTTATCGCGACGACGTCGGCGCTGATCTGCTGCATCGTCGCGGCGCCGATCAGCTGGCTGGTGTCGCGCACCGACATGCCGGGACGGCAGACCATCCGCGCGCTGGTGACAGCCTCGTTCGTGACGCCGCCGTTCCTCGGCGCGGTCGCCTGGGAATTACTGGCGGCGCCGAATTCGGGGCTACTGAACCAGCTCTACCGGCTGTTTGCTGGCGAGGACGCGGACGCGCTGTTCAACATCTATTCGATGACCGGGATCATCTTCGTGATCTCCTGCTACACCTTCCCGTTCGTGTTCGTGCTGGTGGCCAATGCACTCGACACCATGCCGGGCGAGCTGGAGGACGCCTCCGCGATCCTCGGCGGCAATGCCTGGATCACGGCGCGGCGGGTGACGATCCCGCTCGCGCTGCCGGCGCTGGTCGCGGGCGCGCTGATCGCCTTCCTGCAGGCAATGACGCTGTTCGGCTCGCCGGCGATCCTGGCGCTGCCGGCTGGCTTCCACACCATGACGACCAAGATCTGGAGCCTGTTCCAGTATCCGCCGAAACTGGAGCTCGCTGCCGCAGCCGCCGTGCCGTTGCTGGTGCTCACGATCCTGCTGCTGCAGGGACAGAAGGCACTGCTCGGCCGTCGCGGCTATTCGGTGATCGGCGGCAAATATGGCGCGCCGCGCCGGGTCGAGTTGCGCGGCTGGCGCTGGGCGGCGCTCGGCTTCTGCCTTCTGGTGCTGCTCAACCCCGTGTTCCTGCCCTACCTCGCGCTGCTCAACGCCGCGTTCTCGCCGAACGCCACCACGCTGGTGACGCCATCGACGGCAACGCTGCACAACATCGTCTTCGTGTTCACCGAGCTGTCGTCGACTCAGCTTGCATTGAAGAACACCGTGATCCTGGGCACTGCGACCGCGACGATCGGCACCATCCTTGCGCTCGTCATCGCCTATGTCACGACCCGCAAGGTGATCGCGGGCCACCGCGTGCTCGGCTTCCTCGCCACCGCGCCGGTCGCGGTTCCCGGCATCGTGCTCGGCGTCGGCCTGTTCCTGAGCTACACCCGGCCGCCCTTCGTGCTCTACGGCACGCTGTGGATCCTGCTGCTGGCATTCCTCACCATCAATCTGCCCTCGGCCTATCAGCAATTGCAGGCGGCGTTCGCGACCATCCACCCAGAGCTCGAGGAAGCGAGCCGCATCCTCGGCGCGACGCGATTGCAGGCGCTGCGCCAGATCACCGCGCCGTTGCTGCGCACCGGCGTGATCGCGACCTGGTGCTTCATCTTCATCGGCGTGATGCGGGAGCTGTCAGCCGCGATCGTGCTGTTCACCTCGCAGACCAAGGTGCTGTCGGTCTTGATCTACGATCTCAACGAGGGCGGCGACCTCGCCGCGATCGCGGTGCTCGGCATCGCGATGCTGGTGATCACCTTTGCGGTGGTGCTGGCGGTGAACCAGATCCCGATGTCCGGCGGCAATGCGGGCGCGAAGCTGCGGAACGGCTGACGACGCCCTCTCCCCGTCATTGCGAGGAGCGAAGCAACGAAGCAATCCAACGCCTCAGCAAACGGGGAGATGGATTGCTTCGCGGAGCCTGTCATCGGGCGCGCATTCGCGCGACCCGTTGGCTCGCAATGACGGGGTTAGTGAGGAGCGTCCAATCGGCTGCCCATCTGGCAATCGCCACATTCATCCCGATATAAAGCGGAACCCCGCACCATGAGGATCGTGTGACCCAATCCACCAAGACATCGCCTCCCGTCGCGCCGCGCCGGCCGCATTCCTTCACCACCCACGGCATCACGGTGACCGACGACTATGCCTGGATCAAGGATCCGAAATGGCAGGAGGTGCTGCGCGATCCCTCGATCCTCGATCCCGATATCCGGAGCTATCTCGAGGCCGAGAACGGCTACACCGAGAGCCTGCTCGGCCATACCGACGGCTTGCAGAGGCGGCTCGTCAAGGAGATGCGCGGCCGGATCAAGGAGGATGATTCCAGCGTGCCGTCGCCGGACGGCCCGTTCGCCTATTTCCGCAAGTTCCGTGAGGGTGGCCAGCACGAGCTGTTCGCGCGCACGCCGCGCAACGGCGGCGAGGCGCAGGTCGTGCTCGACGGCGACGCGCTGGCGAAGGACCACAAATATTTCAAGTTCGGCGGCAGCCGGCATTCCAACGATCACAAGCTCCATGCCTGGAGCGCCGACACCAAGGGTTCGGAGTACTTCTCGATCCGAGTGCGCGACTGGGCAACCGGCGGCGATCTCGACGATCTCGTCGAGGAGACCGACGGCGGCGTGGTCTGGGCCGCGGATTCGAAGAGCTTCTTCTACGTCAAGCTCGACGACAACCACCGCCCGATGCAGGTGTGGCGGCACAGACTCGGCACCAAACAGGCCGACGACATCCTGATCTATGAGGAGCAGGATTCCGGCTGGTTCACCCATCTGCACGAGAGCGCGAGCGGCCGCTTCTGCGTGATCGCCGGCGGCGACCACGAGACGTCAGAGCAGCGGCTGATCGATCTTGCCAATCCCGACGCGCCGCCGCGGTTGGTCGCAGCGCGCGAGGAAGGCGTGCAATATTCGATCGCCGACCGCGGCGACGAACTCTTCATCCTGACCAATGCCGACGACGCCATCGACTTCAAGGTCGTCACCGCGCCGTTGTCGTCTCCGGAACGCGCCAACTGGCGCGACCTGACCCCGTATCGCGAGGGCGTCTATGTGCTCGACGTCGAGCTCTATGCCGGCCACATGGTGCGGCTGGAGCGCGCCAACGCGCTGCCGGCGATCATCATCCGCGACCTCAAGAGCGGCGAAGAGCACGCGATCGCGTTCGACGAGGCGGCCTATTCGCTCGACACCATGGGCGGCTACGAGTTCGACACCACCAATCTGCGCTTTGCCTATTCGTCGATGACGACGCCGTCGGAGGTCTATGATTACGACATGGCGACGCGGACGCGGGTGTTGCGCAAGCGCCAGGAGATTCCATCCGGCCACAACCCGGCCGATTACGTCACCACGCGCATCATGGCGACGTCGCATGACGGCGCGCTTGTGCCGGTTTCGATCCTGCATCGCAGGGATTTCGTGCGCGACGGCAAGGCGCCGCTGCTGCTCTATGGCTACGGCTCCTACGGCATGGCGATGCCGGCGTCGTTTGCGGCCAACCGGCTGTCGCTGGTCGACCGCGGCTTCGTCTATGCAATCGCGCATATCCGCGGCGGTGCCGACAAGGGCTGGGGCTGGTATCTCGACGGCAAGCGCGAGAAGAAGACCAACACGTTCGACGATTTCGCCGCCGCCGGGCGCGCGCTGTGTGATGCGAAATACACGAGCGAGAAGCGCATCGTCGGCCATGGCGGCTCGGCGGGCGGCATGCTGATGGGCGCAGTCGCCAACCGCGCCGGCGAGCTGTTCGCCGGCATCGTCGCCGAAGTGCCGTTCGTCGACGTGCTCAACACCATGCTCGACGACACGCTGCCGCTGACGCCGCCGGAATGGCCGGAATGGGGCAACCCGATCGAGAGCGAGAAGGATTTCCGCACCATCCTGTCCTATTCGCCCTACGACAACCTCGCGGCAAAGGACTATCCCGCGATCCTCGCGATGGGCGGGCTCACCGATCCTCGTGTGACCTATTGGGAGCCGGCGAAGTGGATCGCCCGCCTGCGCGCCACCATGCGCGGCGGCGGCCCGGTGCTGCTGCGCACCAACATGGGCGCCGGCCACGGCGGCGCCTCCGGCCGCTTCAACCGGCTGGATGAAGTCGCGATCGTCTACGCATTCGCGCTGTGGGCGGTGGGGATGGCGGACAAGGCGGAGGCGTAGCCTCGTAGCGCGGTTGGCGAGCGCAACTCCCTTCACATCGTCGTCCCGGCGAAAGCCAGGACCCATACCGCGTGATCCATCGAGCAAGGACGTCGCAGTACCACGGCGCTGCTAGTCTTCGCCAAACTCCGCCCTGTGGTTATGGGTCCCGGCCTTCGCCGGGACGACGGCGGAATGCGTGGCGATCGCTCGCCAAGAACGACAACATCGTAGCCCTGTTGGTGTGCGCAGCTTTCTCCTCATCGTCGTCCTGGCGAAGGCCAGGACCCATACCGCGTGATCTATCGAGCAAGGACGTCGCAGTACCACGGCGCTGCTGGTCTTCGCCGAACTCCGCCCTGTGGTTATGGGTCCCGGCCTTCGCCGGGACGACGGCGGAATGCGTGGCGATCGCTCGCCAAGAACGACAACATCGTAGCCCTGTT
>NZ_VITY01000010.1:229823-378330 GCF_007993935.1 Bradyrhizobium macuxiense
TGGTGTGCACAGCTTTCTCCTCATCGTCGTCCTGGCGAAGGCCAGGACCCATACCGCGTGATCCATCGAGCAAGGAAGTCGCAGCACCACGGCACTGCTAGTCTTCGCCAAACTCCGCCCTGTGGTTATGGGTCCCGGCCTTCGCCGGGACGACGGGTGGAGGGTGACGCTACCGCCCCTTCGCCTTCCGCCAGACCGCAAAGTCCTTCAGCGTCTGCTCATCCGTCGCGGGATAGAGACCAAAAATGCCGCGGCCGTTCTGGACCTGCTCGGTGACGAAATCCTCGAACGCGGTCATCTCGAAGGTCTCGTTGGCGATCTCGTCGGCGAGGTGCGCCGGGATCACGATGACGCCGTCGCTGTCGCCGAGGATCACGTCGCCGGGAAACACCGGCGCATCGCCGCAGCCGATCGGGACGTTGATCTCGATCGCCTGATGCAGCGTCAGGTTGGTCGGCGCGCTCGGGCGGTGATGAAAGGCCGGGAAGCCGAGCCGCGCGATCTCGGCGGAATCGCGGAAGCCGCCGTCGGTGACGACGCCGGCGCAGCCGCGCTTCATCAACCGCGTCACCAGGATCGCGCCGGCCGACGCTGCGCGCGCATCCTTGCGGCTGTCCATGACAAGCACCGCACCCGGCGGGCAATCCTCGATCGCCTTGCGCTGCGGATGCGCGCGATCGCGGAACACCTCGATCGTGTTGAGGTCCTCGCGCGCCGGCATGTAGCGCAGGGTGAAGGCCTCGCCGACCATGGTCGGCTGATCCGGACCGAGCGGATGCACATCCTGGATCATCTGGATGCGCAAGCCGCGCTTGAATAGCGCGGTGGCGACAGTGGCGGTGGAGACGGATTTCAGCTTGTTGCGGGTGGTGTCGCTGAGTTTTGACATGGGTTCATCCGGGTTGTCATTCCGGGGCGATGCGTGAGCATCGAATCCGGAATCTCGAGGTTCCGGGTTCACGCTTCGCGTGCCCCGGAACGACAGGGACTAATAAATCGACGGCTCGCCCACCGGCTTGCCGAAACCGGTCTCGAGGAAATCGAAGTCGCAGCCTTCATTGGCCTGCTTGATGTGTTTGGAGAACATCCAGCCATAGCCGCGTTCGAAGCGCTTTTCGGGCTGCTTCCATTCGGCGCGGCGTTTGGCGAGCTCCGCCTCCGGCACGTCGAGATCGATGGTGCGGGCAGCCACGTCGAGCGTGATGCGGTCGCCGTTCCTGACCAGCGCCAGCGGGCCGCCGATAAAGGATTCCGGCGAGACGTGCAGAATGCAGGCGCCATAGCTGGTGCCGCTCATCCGCGCGTCCGACAGCCGCACCATGTCGCGCACGCCCTGCTTCACGAGCTTGGTCGGGATCGGCAGCATGCCCCATTCCGGCATGCCCGGCCCACCCTGCGGGCCGGCATTGCGCAAGATCAAGACGTGATCTGCCGTGACGTCGAGATCGGGGTCGTCGACCGCCCTCTTCATCGACGGATAGTCGTCGAACACCAGCGCCGGCCCGGTGTGCTTGAGGAAGCGCGGATCGCAGGCACTCGGCTTGATCACGCAACCATCCGGCGCGAGATTGCCCTTCAGCACCGCGAGCGCGCCCTCCTTGTAGATCGGATTTTCGACAGTGCGGATGACGTCGTCGTTGTGAACCTCGGCGCCTGCGATGTTCTCGCCGAGCGTCTTGCCTGACACGGTCATGCAGTCGAGATGCAGATGCTGCTTGATCCGGTTCATCAGGCCGGGCAGCCCGCCGGCGTAGAAGAAATCCTCCATCAGATAGAGGTCGCCACTCGGCCGCACATTGGCGATGACAGGCACCTTGCGGCTCGCGGTCTCGAAGTCGTCGAGCGAAATGTCCTGGCCGGCGCGGCGCGCCTGCGCAATCAGGTGGATGATGGCGTTGGTCGAGCAGCCCATCGCCATCGCGACCGTGATCGCGTTCTCGAAGGCTCTTCGCGTCTGGATCTTCTGCGGCGTCAGATCCTCCCACACCATCTCGACGATGCGGCGGCCGGCCTCCGAGCTCATGCGGATATGGTTGGCATCGGCCGCAGGAATCGACGAGGCGCCGGGCAAGGTCATGCCGATGGCTTCGGCGATCGCGGTCATGGTCGAGGCGGTGCCCATGGTCATGCAGGTGCCGAAGCTGCGGGCGATGCCGGCTTCCATGTCGACCCAATCCTTGTCGGAGATTTTTCCGGCGCGGCGCTCGTCCCAGTATTTCCAGGCATCCGAGCCGGAGCCCAGCGTCTTGCCCTTCCAGTTGCCGCGCAGCATCGGCCCGGCCGGCAGATAGATCGCCGGTAGGTTCATGCTGGTGGCCCCCAGCAGCAGCCCGGGCGTCGTCTTGTCGCAACCGCCCATCAGCACCACGCCGTCGACCGGATGGCCGCGCAGCAGCTCCTCGGCATCCATCGCCAGCATGTTGCGGTAGAGCATCGTGGTCGGCTTCAAGAGCGATTCCGACAGCGACAGCGCCGGCAGCTCCAGCGGAAAGCCGCCGGCCATCAGCACGCCGCGCTTGACGTCATCGACCCGGCTCTTGAAGTGCATGTGGCAGGGCTGCGCATCCGACCAGGTGTTGATGATCGCGATGACAGGCCGATCGCGCCATTCCTCCGGCGCGTAGCCCATCTGCATCGCGCGCGATCTGTGGCCGAAGGCGCGCAAATCGTCAGGCGCAAACCAGCGCGCGCTGCGCAATTGATCCGGGGTCTTGTTCTTCTTGGTCATCTTGGATGCGCCATGTGTTTTGGTCGTGCGTGTGTCGACATTGCTCGCGCGCGCCGTCGGCGCGCATGCCCTGCGCCACGGATATACAGGAATTCCGGACGTGTCGTCCCGCGCGCGGCGCAGACGTGCCGTCCGCCGTCCGCGCCTATTTCGCAAATCGGGACCAGCCCGCACCGCCCGCTGAGCGTGCGGCGCACAAACTCCGCAATTTGGAAATCGGCACGTCAACCGGCCTTGGTCGGCCCTGGCCCGCCTCGGCTTACTTCTGCTGCGCCGTCATCACGATGCGGACCAGATCGGCGGCATTGCGCGCGCCGAGTTTCTTCATGATGTTGGCGCGGTGGTCCTCGATCGTGCGCGGGCTGATCCCGAGGTGACGCCCGGCCTCCTTGTTGGAGGCACCCGCCGTGAATTGCTCGAGCACCTCGCGTTCGCGACGGGTCAGCGGCTCGCGCCCCGGGAAATGCAGCGAAGCGATGCGCGACGCCGAGGTCTCGGCCTGGCGCCTGGTATAGGCGTCGATCGCCTCATTCAGGCGGCTGACGATCTCGTTGCCGCGGAACGGCTTCTCGATGAAATCGAGCGCCCCGTTCTTGATGGCGCTGACCGCCATCTGAATGTCGCCCTGGCCGGAAATCATGAAGATCGGCGCCGGGTAGTCCTCGCCGTGCAGCTCCCGCAGGATATCGAGGCCGGATTTACCGGGAATGTGCACGTCAAGCAGGATGCAGGCCGGCGTCCTGCTGCGCGCCACCGCGAGCAGCGCGGCGCCGTCCGCAAAGCAGATCACCTTGTAACCGGCGGTCGAAAGGACCACGGAAAGCGTCTCGCGAACGGCGGGTTCGTCGTCGACTACGAAGATTTCCCCGCGAGGAGCGCCATTCTCAACCATATGCATCGTCCATCAGTGGTGAAGCGTGCTACCCAGACTGCACAAGAACCAGTTCGACCATCTCTATCAATGGACCCGTATTTGTACGGGACGTCCGCTTAACGCACAAGTAGCACCGCGTTCCCTAAAAGTGGGGGCAGTGGAGAAACATGCATGGAAAATGCAGCGGCGGACGGCGTTGCGGTGTGCTTGGACGAGGGCAACGATCCCTACAGCCTGATCGTGACGGACCTGGTCGCGCTGATCGGCCATGTCCAGGCGAGCCTGCGGCTGATCGAGGCGGCGATCGCGCGCGAGGCATTTCTGGCCGAGCAGGACGCCGCCGCCAACATCTTCGTGCTCGACGACGTCACCCCACGCTACGCCGTCGCCTCCACGACCCTGAAAGCCTGCGACGCCGGCATCGGCATGGCGCTTGATCGGCTGCGCGATTCAGAGGCACCGGCGCGCTTGCTGAACTGACCGGCCGTACCGGCCACCGCCGGGCTCGACACGTCAGCGCAGATTGCCCCGACGCCCAACCGTCGAGGCGACGATCCGTTCCAATTCCTGATTTCCACTAGGTACGGCCCGCTCAGCCCGGTCAGGCTTTGGCATCCGCCCTTTGTTGACAACCCTTGGCGTCAGGCCCTGGCCCGCTCTTCGTCGGAGCCCGACCGCCGCTTGGTCGGCTTGCCCTTCAGGAAGCTGATGTCCATTTCGGTGCCGTTGACGCGGACCAGTTCGCAGCGGCGATAGGCCAGCCCGGTCGACGACAGCAACAGGAAGAACTCCTTCAGGTTGAGCCCCTGAATGGAACCCTCGACGGTCAACGCCGCGTCATTGTCGGAGATGGCATTGAGCTGACAGTCGCGCCGCCAGGTGCCGTCGATGGCCATGATGCAGACATCGACGCCCCGGCTGAACGTAACTCGCTCGATGGATTTGCCGTCCTCCGTCATCGCTCAGTATCCGACCGCCATGGCAGGCCGCGGCATCGCCAGCGCCGCCCGCACGCCGCTCGGCCGGTACAGGCCACGGCGCTCGGGGAGCGGCTTGAACGTGTCGGTCAGGCCGACCACGGTTTCGGCGGCGCCGAGCACCAGGAAGCCGTCGGCCTCCATCAACCGGGCGAGACGGTTGAAGATGTTGATCTTGGTGTCCTGGTCGAAATAGATCAGCACGTTGCGGCAGAAGATCACATCGAAAGTGCCGAGTTGGGAGAAGTCGTGCAGCAGATTGAGCTGACGGTGCTGCACCATCGCGCGCAACTCGGGATTGATCTGCCAGAGTTCTCCCGACTGCTTGAAATACTTGACCAGCATCTGGATCGGCAGCCCGCGCTGCACCTCGAACTGGCTGTAGATGCCGGCCTTCGACTTCTCCAGCACCTCCTGCGACAGATCGGTCGCGATGATCTCGACCCGCCAGCCCGCAAGCGCCGCGCCCATCTCCTTGAGGCACATCGCCAGCGAATAGGGCTCCTGACCGGTCGAGCCGGCGGCGCACCAGATCCGGACGCTGCGCCGCGCGGCGCGCGCCTTCAGCACTTCAGGCATGATGGTGTCGCGGAAATGATCGAACGGCACCTTGTCGCGAAAGAAGAACGTCTCGTTGGTGGTCATGGCTTCGACCACCTGAACCGTATGGGTGGAGGAGCCGGCCCTGATCTTGGCGACCAGGTCGGGGATGCCGGACAATCCGCTCTTGCGCGCCAGCGGCAGCAGGCGGCTCTCGATCAGGTACTGCTTGTCCGCAGCCAGATCGAGACCGGAATGGTCCTTCAGGAGTTTACGCAGATACTCGTAGTCGGGGGGCGTCACGGGAGCCTCGCAAGGACGAAAGGGTGAAACTGGGTGTCAGGCTTCGGCCGGCGTATCGAGCGCCAGCAGGCCAACTTCCTGGAATTTCGCGATCACGATGTCCTTGTCGAACGGCTTCATAATGTATTCGTTGGCGCCGGCATGCAGCGCCCGCGAGATGTGGTCGATGCCGTTCTCGGTGGTGCAGAACACCACTTTCGGCACGTCGCCGCCCGGCATGCGGCGGAGTTGCACGAGGAATTCGAAGCCGTCCATCACCGGCATGTTCCAGTCGAGCAGCACCGCGTCCGGCAGCGCGCGCTTGCAGGCCTCGAGCGCGACCGCGCCGTCCTCGGCCTCGATGACGGTGAATTCCATTCCTTCAAGGATACGGCGCGCGATCTTTCGCACCACACCGGAATCGTCGACGACAAGACATGTCTTCATGTGTTGGCCTCCTTGTAGAGTCCGCCGTCTCCGCGGCGGAGCGTTACGCTGCAGCAGCTGTTCTGGGCACCAGTTCGAGCACGCGATCGACATCGAGGACGACCATGAGCTGGCCGTCGAGGCGGTGGACGCCGCCGGCGAGCTTGGCCATGCGGGGATCGAGATTGACCGGATTGTCCTCGCGGCTGTCGTCGGGCAGCCGCAGCACCTCGCCGATCTGGTCGATCAACAGGCCATAGGATTCGCCGCGCTGGTCGACCCCGACCGCCATCGGCAGCTTGCCGTCGTCGGCCTTCGGCAGCCCGAGCCGGGCGCGCATGTCGACCACGGTGACGATGCGGCCGCGCAGATTGAGCACGCCGGCGATCTCGCTGGAGGCCAGCGGCACCCGCGTCAGCCGCTCCGGCATGAACACGTCCTGCACCCGCGAGATCGGCAGGCCGAACAGCTGTCCGCCGATCACGGCGGTGACGTATTCGGCCATCGCGCCTTCACTGCTCTCGGTCTTGCTGGTCATCGATGTTGTTTCCCTGGATCCCGTCATGCCGCCTTCCGGATCTCGGCGGTCTGCTCTTTCAGCGCCGCGATCAGCCCGGGACGATCGAATTTGGCCACGTAGTCGTGGAAGCCGGCCTGCCGGCCGCGCTCGATCGCCGCCGGCGACACCATCGCCGACAGCGCGATGATCGGCAGCTGGTTGAGATTGTGGTCAGAGCGGATGTTCTCGGCGAACTCGAAGCCGTTCATCTCGGGCATCTCGATGTCGGTCAGCACGACGTCGAACGCCTGCCCCGAGCGCAGCGCGGCGAGCCCTTCCTGCGCGCCGCCCGCGGTCCGCACCTTGTAGCCGGCAGCCTTCAAGACCGGCGCCAGCATGTTGCGGAAGAACGCGCTATCGTCGACCAGCAGCACCGACTGCGCGCTAGCCGAGGGGCGCATCTCCTTGCGCGAGAACCAGTCGGCGAACGCCATCGGCAGGAAGTGGCCGACGTCGATCACCTCGGTGGCCTGGCCCTTGATCACGGCCGAGCCCAGAATGCCGTCCTGCGAGCCCGCGACCTCGATGTTGAGCTTTTCCTCGACGATGTCGATGATCTCGTCGACCACGAGCCCCATCGAGCGGCCGTCGTCGGCGAACACCAGGATCGGCTGCGAGCCTTGCGACTGCACCTCGACGCCGGCCATCTGCACCAGCGGCATCAGCTGCTCGCGGTACTGCACCATGTAGCGGCCGTTCGAGAGCTCGATCTTGTCGGTTGCGATCTCTTCCAGGCGGGTGACGAGGCCGAGCGGCACTGCCTTGGGCTGCGAGGAGCCGGCGCGGAACACCAAAAGCGAGGTCAGCTGCTCGCCGCTCGCGGCATGGCTGCTGGCGTTGTCCTCGGCCATGTCATGGGCGGAGGAGCCGGAGGCGCCCAAGGCCTTGGCGATGCCGTTGGGGTCGATGATCATGATCACGGCGCCATCGCCCAAAATGGTGTTGCCGGAGAACATGTCGATGTGCCGCAGCTTGGTGGACATCGGCTTGACCACGATCTCCTCGGTGTGGAACACGCCGTCGACCACGATGCCGAAAGTTTGGCTGCCGACTTGCGTCACCACGATGAAGCCGTTCTCGGCATCGGTGGTGGTGGCGCCGTCGTCGATCTTCAGAAGCTTCTTGAGATGGATCAGCGGCAGCAGCTTGTTGCGCAGCCGCAGCACTGCGGTGTCCTTGATCCGCTCGATGCGGTGCTCGGAGTTGGCGCGGGCCCGCACCAGCTCGACCACCGAGAGCTGCGGGATGGCAAAACGGTCGCCGCCGGCTTCCACGATCAGCGCGGAGACGATCGCCAAGGTCAGCGGGATCTTGATGGTGACACTGGCGCCCTCGCCGGCCACGCTCTTGATGTCGATGGTGCCGCCGATCTGGTCGATATTGGTGCGCACCACGTCCATGCCGACGCCGCGGCCGGACACCGAGGTGACTTGGGCTGCGGTCGAGAAGCCCGGCGCGAAGATGAACTTGTGGATCTGGGCCTCGGTCATCTTCTCCAGTTCAGCCTCGGTGACGAGACCGTTCTGGAGCGCCTTGGCCTTGATCCGCTCGGTGTTGAGCCCTCTCCCATTGTCGGCGATGCAGATGATGATGTGGCCGCCTTCGTGATAGGCGCTTAGGCGAATGGTGCCCTGCTCTGGCTTGCCGGCGGCGAGGCGCTCGGCGGTGGTCTCGAGGCCATGATCGGCGGAGTTGCGCACCATGTGCGTCAGGGGATCCTTGATCAGGTCGAGCACCTGGCGGTCGAGCTCGGTGTCGGCGCCGTGCATCTCCAGCTCGATCTGCTTGCCGAGTTCGCCGGAGAGGTCGCGGACGATGCGCGGCAGCTTCTGCCAGGCATTGCCGATCGGCTGCATCCGCGTCTTCATGACGCCTTCCTGCAGCTCGGCGGTGACGTTGGAGAGCCGCTGCAACGGCACCTTGAACTCGGTGTCCTCGTTGCGCCTGCTAATCTCGAGCAGCTGGTTGCGGGTCAAGACCAGCTCGGAGACCATGGTCATGAGGTGTTCGAGGGTGTCGACGTTGACGCGGATCGATTGGTTGGCGATCTTGTCGCCTTCCTGGACATCTTCGGCGGCGGCCTTGCGGGCCGGCTTCTTGGCGGCTTCGGCCGGCTCGGCGGCGGGGGCTGCGGCTGCAACGGCCTTCGCGGCAGGAGCTGGTGCAGGCGCCGCCACTTCGGTCTCGGTCTCGCGGAAGGCGCGCTCGAGCTCGTCGAGCGAGACCTCGCCCGGACGTAAGGGGCGCTCCAGCGTCTGCACCACCAGCGTGCCTTCGGTCATGTCAGCCTGCACGGACGGCGCCTCGACGACCGGCACGTCCCCTTCAGCAACCTCGCCGGCAGTCATTGCCGCCATGCCGCGCTCGACCATCGCTTCGAGCTGATCGATCAGGTCGCGGTCGTTGCCTTCGGGCTCGGCTTCGGTCGCCTCGAGCCCGCCCAGGATCTCCTTGATGCGGTCGATCGAGGACAGGATCAGCGTCACGGCTTCCGCCTTCACCGGCATGCCGTCGCGGAACTTGCCCATCAAGGTCTCGCCGGCATGCGCCAGCGCTTCCAGCCGCGGCAGGCCCAAGAACCCGCAGGTCCCCTTGATGGTGTGCACAAGGCGGAAAATGTTGTCCAGGATCTTCGCGTTGTTCGGATCCTGCTCGAACTGCACCAGCTGGTTGTCGACCGTATCCAGGCTCTCGCTGCTCTCCGTCAGGAACTCGCGCAACAGATCGTCCATCGGAAAAGGCCCCCTCAAAGTGCTGCGGAACGGTCGCCTCGCATCGATAACCTCACCGGCTTCACGGTGACGTTAATTTTGCCGTCCGTGCAAATACGGACGATGAACTACGTGAGGTTGACGATGCCTCACGACGTCACGGCCAGTCTCGCACCGACAGGCCCTTACCACCCGGACGGGAAAGAGCCCGTTCCATCGGTCATCGCAATTTGAATCAAATGAAATCGCACTGCCGCTAAGCCGAGCGAAACATTCGCGGCATGGCGGCGGCCTGCATCAAAGCCGGATCGCCCTTTGGTTGAAGCCGGGCGGAAGGTCGATCGCGCATAAAGCAAAGGCGGCGGGGTTTCCCCCGCCGCCTCGATAGTCGATATCTGTTGCGGCTACGCTTAGCGGAGCAGCTGCAGAACGCTCTGCTGCGACTGGTTGGCCAGCGCCAGCGCGGACACCGCGATCGACTGGCGGGTCGACAGCGCCTGGCTGTTGGCCGCTTCCTCGTTGGTGTCGGCCAGCGTCAGGTTGGACGAGCCGGTCTGCAGCACGTTGATCAGGTTCTTCGAGAAGTCCTGGCGGATCTGCACGATCGACAGGTTCGAACCGAGGGTCGAAGCCTGGGTGCGCAGCAGGCCGCTCGCGCTGTTGAGCGTCTTCAGCGTGGCGTTGGCCGAAGCGTTGTCGATGAAGTCCGTGCCGGCGGTCAGCTTGGTGAGGTTGAGGCCGGAGGCATCGAAGGTAACGCCCTGGATCTTCAGCGTCGAGGAGCCGGTCTCGTTGAAGGTCAGCTTGAGCTGATCGCCATTGAGCAGGTTGATGCCGTTGTACGAGGCGTCCTGGGCAGTGGTGGTGATCTGGTCCAGGATGTTGTTGTACTGATTGACCAGGTTGGCGCGGTTCGACAGCCCATTCGGATCCTGCACCGGGGCGCTGCCCGCGAGGCCGTTGAACAGCTTGCCGGAAGCGGCTGCCGTGCCACCGATCGTGCCGATGGTCGCGGACGCAGCATCGTTGGTGGTGCTGATGGTGAGCGCACCGCCCGCGCTGAGCGAGGCCTGCAGGTTGTTGGCCGCCAGACGCGTGTTCAGGTCGTTGAGGGACTTCACCTGGCCTGCGCCGCTGCCAAACGTGATGTTGGTGGCGGTGCCGTTGCCGGTCGCGCCGATCGTGAGCGTCAAGCCATCCAGCGGTGACGGCGTCGCCACGGTGCGTGCCGTGGTTCCCGCCGTGAGGCCGAACGCGGCCAGCCCCGAACCGGAGATGTTGAGATCCTGCGCGGTGCCGGTGCTGATCTGGAGCGCGCCGGCCGACACGGTGGAGGCGGTGGTCGCGCCCGTGATGCCGTCGATCGCGGTGAGCAGGTCGCCGACGGTCAGGTTGCTGCCTGCGCCGGTGCCGAGGGTCACATTGCCCGACGCATCGGTCGTCGAGGTGGTCTGCGAGGTCGAGAACGTGATCGACTTGCCGTTGACGCTGATCGTGCCGGTCGGAGTCGCCGCCAGGGTATCGGCGTTGGTCGCGCTGACGAGCTTGGTGGCGGCCGTGATCGGCACGGGCGTCGAGAGATGGTTGTTGACGACCGACCCAGCGAGGGTGGCGCTGGTGTAGGTAGCCGTGCCGCGGATATCGTCGGTGGTGGCGCCGGTGATCGTGGCGGTCGTCACCTGCGACTTCTGGGAATAGCCGACCGCGGCCTGCAGCGCCTGGTTGGCGACCGACTTGGCGCTGTCGACGAGCTTCTGCAGCGAGGTGATGCCGGTGTTGGCGGCCTGCAGCACCTGCACGCCGTTGCCGATGCCGTCCAGCAGGTTGTTGATGTCGCTGGCGCGGTTGTCGAGCGACTGCGCCGTGAAGAAGTTGGTCGGGTTGTCGAGAGCGGTGTTGACCTTCTTGCCGGTGGACAAGCGGTTCTGCGTGGTGGCGAGCAGGTCGGCCGTCGACTGCAGCGAAAGCAGATTTTGACGGACCGATGCCGAGAGGACGATGCCGGACATACTGATACCCTTCTGGATGAACACGATTGACGCGACGCCGTAAATTTCGCACGGCGACCGGTGCCACACTGGTCCGTCCGCGCTACCCGTTCGTTAAAGGGCTGCTCCGTACAAATACCCAGAACGGCTTTTGCCGGTAATTTGACGTCCGCCGGCGCCGGCGCACGGTCGAGCGGCGCCCGGTCGGCGCCGGATCAATCTCGTGGCGGCGAAATTGTCCTCGCCTTTACGGGACTTGCCGCATGCCTGCGACGCCGGGCGGGCGCTTTCGAAAGCCGCGACGGCGATCATGAAGACGCACACCTGGGCGCGCATTAGAGTTAATGCAAATCAATAAATGCGAGACAATGCCGCAACATCTTTGCCGGGATGCGCCTCGTTCGAATCGCCGCGCAGGCGGATGTAATGCCCATCGTCTGCCCCCTAGAGGGTATAAGGTTCACACTACAACCCTTGTGCTATTGGACAGGCAAGCTATGGTCGCACTCCACACGCCAAGAGTAGGTGATGCGAGACCGTAGTGCTCCCGCCCTCGGCAGGAGCTCCAATGTCCGCGGTAACGCGCCCGCCCAATCGTCTGTTGCAAGCACTTCCCCCAGCGGAATACGCGCAACTTCATCCTCTTCTGGAAACCGTCGACCTGACCAAGGAAACGGCGCTCGCCGATGCCGGCGCACCGGTGCAGCGGGTTTACTTCCCGCACGCCGGCGTGGTCTCGATGATGATCAATCTGTCCGACGGGCAATCCGTCGAGATTGCAACCATCGGTCGCGACGGCGCCGTGGGCGCGTCCGCCGCCCTGCATGAGCGGCCGCTGCTCGCGGACGCGATCGTCGTGGTGCCGGGCACGGCATCGGTGGTGCGGGCGGAGGATTTCCGCGAGGCGGCCGATCGCAGCGCCGAGTTCCGGACCCTGGTTGCGCTCTATGAGCAGGCGCTGATGGCGCAGACGCAGCAATCCGTCGCCTGCAACGTCTCGCATCCGGTGGAGGCGCGGCTGTCGCGCTGGCTGCTGCGCGCACGCGACCTGTGCGGCAGCGAAGCCTTGCCGCTGACCCAGGAGATGCTGGCGCAGATGATCGGCGTGCGGCGCAATGCGGTTTCGATCGTTGCGCACGGATTTCAGCAGGCCGGCATCCTGCGTTACAGCCGCGGCCATATTGAAATCACCGATATCGACGGCCTGCGGAAGGCGGCGTGCGAATGTTATGCGACCGTCAAGGCGCACGCCGAACAATTGATCGGGCCGGAAGATTGATCGCAGCGACCTCATGCCGCCGCGGATAATGTGAGGCTGCGGCGATCAGCGCATTCCTAATGGAACCGGGATGTGTTTCCATCGGAACCCGGACGTGCCAGAATAAGTTGCAAGCACGTCTGACTGCACGCGTCAGCCCTGGTGACCAGAGACAAGCTTTGCCGGGAGGCAGGAGGTTGCTTTGGATACGGTTCCGCGATCACCCAACGGGTTTCTGTCGTCGCTCTCTGCGAGCGATTTTGAGCTGATCCGGCCGCACCTGCGGACGGTCGACCTCACCGCCGATTCGGTCCTGATCGAGACCGACGAGATGCTGAAGCGGACATACATGCCGCACAAGGGCGTGATCTCGCTGGTGGTCAAGCTGGCGAGGGGCGAGCGCGTCCAGGTCGCCATGGTCGGCCGCGACAGCATCTTTGGCGCATTCGCCCCGCTGGTCGAGGGGCGGGTCTTGAACAACGCCACGGTGCTGGTGCCCGGCCTTGCCTCGACGGTCGAGCTCGAGCCGTTGCGCGAGGCCGCCGGCCAGAGCCCGACGCTTCGCACCATGCTGCTCCGGCACGGGCTCGCCGTCTATGCCCAGATCCAGCAGACGGCGGGCTGCAACGCCGCGCATACCGTGGAGTCGCGGCTGGCGCGATGCCTGCTGCATACGCGCGACCTCTCCGGCAGCAACAAGATCGTCCTGACCCAGGAGGCGATGGCGCAGATGATCGGCGCCCGCCGCAACAGCGTGTCGCTGGTCGCGCATACCCTGCAACAGGCGAATTTCATTCACTACAGCCGCGGCCACATCGAGATCACCAACGCGGACGGACTGATCAGGACCGCCTGCGAATGCTACGCCGCGGTCAAGGCGCAGTATGCGAGGTTGCTGAATTGCGAGGAAACCAGCGGCTAAAGCGCGATGAGATAAAGTTGAAATCGTCATCGCGCTCTGGCTCTTTGTTTGAGCATGATCTCTTCGGAAAACCGCTTCGCACTTTTCCGGATCATGCATTAGCGTTTCGATTCAAGCGGTCGGCGTCTCGCGCAAAACGCCCTGGCTGTCGCGCAAACCGTACTTCTACGGCGTACGATTTTCACCGTCGGATAACGCTGCTTCCGCAAAGTCGCGTGGACGCACGGGGGAGCCGATGTTCACGTACGAGACGACCGACCGGAAGGAAGCCCGGCGCTTCCGCATGGCCCAGTTCAACGGCCGGCCCGCCACTGTCAGATCCGCCGGCGCGACGGTCACCGGCCGCGTCCGCGCGATCGTCGAAAGCAGGTCCGGCGCAACGGCGGCATGGGTGGTGACGATCGTTCCGGACGAACCGAAGACGGCCGCTCCCGCCGCGCGGCTCGCGCCGCGGCTGTGCTTCGCCGCGGAAGACGATTTCTGACAACCGGTCTCCGCTCAAGCGGAATGCAGCAAGGCCTTGCGGACCAGATCCGCGGTGTTACGCGCGCCGAGCTTGCGCATAGCCTCGGCACGATGGCTCTCGAAGGTGCGCGGGCTGATGTTCATCCGCAGCGCGCCCTGCTTGTTGGAATAGCCGTCGCTGATCAGGCTGAGCACTTCACGCTCGCGCTTGGTCAGCGGCTTGCGGCCGGCCTCCGGCGCGAACATGACATCGGGTGACCGAACGCCTGCCGGCTTGTCGTCGCCCTGCGGCCTGAGATCCGCGGCCGGAACAGCATTCGGATAGAGATCCGAAATCTGCTTCAGCATCGCGGACACCCGCTCGGTCTGTTCGAGCGCGTTCTCGATCACCTGCCGCAGATAGACGCCGTTGCCGGGCGCGTGCGCGAACTGCTGACTGTGCTGTTTGAGCTCGTTCATATAGAGCAGCAGCGCCGTCACCGGCCCATTGAACTGCCGGACGATGGCCGCACCGGCCTCCGTGGTGACCTGCGGTCGCGGCGCAACGGCCCCATGAACCTCAGACTGCTGTCCCTCGAGCGCCGCGGTTCCGCCCATCCATGCCGGAAGGCGCGCCTCGGCTCGATTGTCATGTTGCGTCATAAGTATGGTTTACCGAAGGTGAACTTGTGGCCGCGTTAACGCGGGACTCCGTAGAACTACGGGTGACGCAACTGTGACCTCGGGCCCCGACCTGCCAAGCAGGCGCAGATTACCGCTGATTTGGCAACGAATCTCGCATATTTGAGTCGAATTACAGTATTCTTACGGGACGACGGGCGGCTTCGTCCCGATGGGCTCACAGGTGGATCGTTACCGTCCCGGCGTTTCGCGGACGCATCCCACACCCTGCCGCCACGTCAGAAATAGCCGGGTTGCGCGCCGCGCCTTCGACATCAGGGGCGCCGGAGCCGGAGGAATTTCTGCAGGAACCGCCCCGAAAGAACGAACCTGAACCACCAATACGCCATTCGACGGGTCGACATCGATCATCCCTCTAGGCACGGGATCGCATCGGCTTACCGCACGTTGGGCCACGTTCGTATGAGGCGGCTCACATTGACCCGGCGGACGCAGGGTCAGCGAATGTCAATTTACACCCCCGGCACGCGCCGCGATGATCGCCGCCTCTCGACCAACAAAAAGGGTGCGACAATGCAGCGAGGGCGAAGCGGACGAAATGGATCCTGGATGATGATCGCGGCGCTCGCCTCGGCACTGCTGGTCAGCGCCGCTGCGCAGGCCCAGAGCACGCCGACCGGCGACGCAGCGCCGGCCCAAGACAACACGATCATGATCACGATCTTCTTCAAGCACGATCAGTCGCGCCCGCTCGGCGAACTCAATGCGCAGCTCGAGCGGCAGGGCTTCTACAAGGCGTTTCCGCCCGAAGGTGTCGAGGTGGTCAGCTGGTACGTGATGATGGGCGCCGGCCAGGTGGTGACCCTGCGGCTGCCGGCGTCACGGCTGCGCGAGGTCAACCGCGTCATCGAGAACAGCGCCTGGGGCGCCTATCGCACCGAGTTCTATCCGACCTACGACTACAAGGCGGTCGGGATCGGCAAGCACGACAAGGCAAAACAGTAGCCATCGCGCCGAGATCGGAGTTGAAGTCGCGGCCGCGCGCCGGACTTATCGGTTCTGGTTCAGTCAGAACCGGCTCACCTTCGATCCGATGCGCTGCCTATGCGTGAGCGCGCGGGCGCTCGCTCAGCCGCTTTGCCAGTATCCGCAGATCCTGGCGGCGCCCGCTGCAAAGCAAGCGGCTGAATTCGTCGGGATCGATGGAGGCAGGTGGAAAATCGGCTGAACTGCGTGCGACGCGGCGTAGCCAGGTCAATCGGAAAAGACGCTTGAGCATCTTCATGGTTGTTAGCCCCGATGAGCGCCTTTGTTAAATCGCGGTAATGAAATTGGTTCCGTCTCTTGTGGTCGCACCGCGCGAAAATTGGTTCAATGCCGTCAGGCGAGCAGCGCCTTACGCTCTTGCACGCGCGCAATGGATCGCCGCACCGCGGTCTGATCCAGCGATCCGTCCTGCACCGCACCGGCGACCGTCGCGGCGATGCCGGCCATCGCCTGCTCCTGGTCGAACAGGTTGTTGCCGATGCAGATCATGTCCATGCCGGCGGCGATCGCCTGCAGGCTGGCCGCACTTGTGCCGAGCGCCTTCTGCAGCCCTTGCATCTGCATGTCGTCGGTGATCAAGAGCGTGTCGGGCAGACGGCGGCGCAGCCGGCCAATCCCGGCCGGTGACAATGTCATCGGATGCTGCGGGTCCCACTGGCGGACAATGGCGTGGCTGACCAGCACCGCATTGCCGAAAGTATCCGGGGCCAACGCGTAGAACAGCTCTTCCTGCTCGGGCCGCAGCGCATCGGAAATGTCCATGAACTCCAGATGCGAATCGACGAGCGCACCGCCGATGCCCGGATAATGCTTCAGGCAGAGACCAACTCCGGCCTGCCGCGCCGCGGCGTCGACCAGGCGGGCATTGGCCTCGACCTCGCCGAGATCGGACGAATAGGACCGCTTGATCCTGCCGATATTGGGATTGTCGGAATTGTAGTCGACGTCGATGACCGGCGCGAAATTGTAGCGGATGCCGAGCCGGCGCAGCTCGTCATAGGTTGCGCCAAGGATCGCCTGCTTTTCCGTCTGCGCCAGCAGATTGAAATCCTTCGCACTCGGCAGCGGCTGGAAGCCGAGGCCATCCTTGAGCCGGCGCACCAGACCGCCCTCCTGGTCGATGAAGACCAGCGGCTCTGACGGCAGCGCCGCAATCCCGGCGCAGAGCGACTGCACCTGCTCGGGCGAAGCGATGTTGTTGTCGTATTGACGGGTCTGGCACGAGTAATCGAACAGGATCACCCCGCCGAGCCCGAACCGCGCGGCAAATTCCCTCAGCCAGGACGGGATGACCTTGCCGTAGAAGCCGAGAATGAAGAGTTCGCCGACGGACATGGCCGCTCGCTATGGGATTGGCATGGAATCAACGCCGCACCTGAAGGAATAGCACGCGGCCGCGGCGGTAAGAATATGACGCAAGCCGCGGTGGGACTGCGCTCCCCGTGCTCGCATCCCTATGTTAAGACACGCCGGCACGCCTCACCGGCGTCTGCCACAACACAAGAAACTCCGGAAACCGCTCATGACCGCACCTTACGTCCCGCAAATGGCCCTTTACCGCGACTGGCTGAAGGAGACCCGCGGCCTTGCGTTTGCGGATTTCGAGGCGATGCGGCGCTGGTCGGTCACCGATATCGACGCCTTCTGGCAGAGCGTGTGGGATTATTTCGACCTGCGCTCGCCGACGCCGCATACCGCCGTGCTGGCCGAACGCAAGATGCCGGGCGCAGTGTGGTTTCCCGGCGCCTCGGTGAACTATGCGCGCCAGGTTTTCCGCCATGTCGTGCCCGCACATAACGCCGGCCTGCCGGCCCTGATTGCGAGCGGCGAGGACGGCAGACTGTCGGAGACGAGCTGGCCCGAGCTACAACGCAAATCGGCGGCGCTGGCGCTGCATCTGAAGGCCAAGGGCGTCCGCGCCGGCGACCGCGTCGCCGCGTACTTGCCGAACATCCCGGAGACGATCATCGCGTTTCTTGCAACCGCGAGCCTCGGTGCGGTCTGGAGCGTCTGCGCGCCCGACATGGCGGCGCCCGCGGTGATCGACCGCTTCAAGCAGATCGAGCCGAAGGTGCTGATCGCCTGCGATGCCGTGACCTATGCCGGCAAGCGCCATGACCGACAGGGCGTGATCGAGGAGCTGCGGCGCGCGCTGCCGACGGTCGAGCATGTCATTCTGCACAGCGACGCGGCACCATCAGAGACACGGCTGTCGTCCATCTTCGCGCGCCAGAGCGCGGAGATCGACGCCTTCGAGCCGGAATGGCTGCCGTTCGATCACCCGCTCTGGATCGTCTATTCCTCGGGGACCACCGGATTGCCGAAGCCGATCCTGCACAGCCATGGCGGCATCATCGCGGTGGCGCTGCCGCTGTCGACGCTTCACAACGACCTCGGCTGCAGCTACCACCCGAACTCGTTCGGCGAACGCTTCCACTGGTACTCTTCGACCGGCTGGATTATGTGGAACTGCCAGGCCAACGGCCTGCTCAACGGCACCACCTGCTGCATCTTCGACGGCAGCCCCGGCGGCACCAAGGACAAGCCGGACTGGACCACGCTGTGGCGCTTCGTCGCCGACGCCAAGGCGACCTTCTTCGGCGCCGGCGCGGCGTTCTTCGCCAACTGCACCAAGGCGGAGATCGATCTCGCCGCCGTCGGCGACCTCTCGGGCCTGCGCGCGCTCGGCTCGACCGGCTCGCCGCTATCAGCCGATACGCAAGCCTGGTTCAACGAGCGCTTCGCCGCGCTGTCGAAGCGCACCGGCAATGCCGCGCAGGCCGACATGTGGTGGGCCAATATTTCCGGCGGCACCGATTTCGCCGGCGCCTTCATCGGCGGCAATCGCGAACTGGCGCAGACGCCGGGCATCATGCAATGCCGCCTGCTCGGCTGCGCGGTGGAAGCCTTCGACGAGCAGGGCCGCGCCGTGATCGACGAGGTCGGAGAACTCGTCTGCACCGAGCCGCTGCCGTCGATGCCGCTGCGGTTCTGGAACGATCCCGGCAATGCACGCTATCTGTCGAGCTATTTCGAGACCTATCCCGACAATTTCGACGGCAGCGGCCGCGGCCCGGTGTGGCGGCACGGCGACTGGCTGAAGATCAACCCCGACGGCTCCTGCGTAATCTATGGCCGCAGCGACGCCACCATCAATCGCCACGGATTGCGGATGGGCACCAGCGAGCTCTATTCGGCGATCGAGGCGCTGCCGGAGGTGCTGGATTCGATGGTCGTCGACCTCGAATATCTCGGCCGCGACAGCTACATGCCGCTGTTCGTGGTGCTGCGCGAGGGCGTCGCGCTCGATGCGGCGATGAAGGCGAAGATCAACAAGGCGGTCGAAGCCGGGCTGTCGCGGCGCTTCCTGCCCAACGACATCTTCGTGGTGGCGGAAATTCCGCGCACGCTGTCCGGCAAGAAGCAGGAGCTGCCGGTCAAGAAGCTGCTGCTCGGTCACCCCGTCGAGAAGGTCATCAACCGCGATGCGATGGCCAATCCCGGTTGCCTCGACTGGTATCTCGATTTTGCGAGGAGCTACCTGAGCAAGCAGGCGGGCGCGGCGTGAAGCGCTAGCGCAGCCTGCCGCGCCATGGCGGCGGCGCAAGCGCGGCGCGCAGGTGCTCCACGAAAGCCTGCGTGCGTCTCGCGCGCCCACTGCGGCCCGGATTGAGCAGCGCGACGATGTCGGCCGGCGGCAGGCGGAAGTTCGGCAGCACACGGACCAACCGGCCGGCGGCGAGATCTTCAGTGACATCCCACTCCGACCTGACGATCAGGCCGTGATGCGCCAGCGCCCAGGCCTTCACGACCTCGCCGTCATTGCTCGACAGCATCGGCTCGATCCTGACGACGTCAGGCTCCGACGCGGCACGCTTGCGGGAGAACCGCCAGAGCGTCACGTCCTCCTCGTTCTCACGCAAGGCAATGCAATCATGCGCGCGCAGATCCTGCGGGCGCGCCGGCGTTCCGCGACGCTTGAGGTAGGCCGGCGAGGCGCACAGATAGCGCTCGTTGGGGGCAAGACGCTGCAGACGAAGCGTGGAGTCCTTGAGTGTGCCGATGTGGATCATGATGTCCCACGCACTTACCGCGGCACGCCCCGGCCGATCGGACAGTTCGAGCTCGACCGACACCTCGGGATGACGTGATCGGAAGGCGGCAACGACCGGGGCGATGTAGCGCCGTCCGAAGCCGAGCGGTGCAAGAATCTTCAGATGTCCTGCGATGGTGCCGCGACGCGCCTGCAGAGCTTCGGTCAGCTCCATCGCCTCGTCGAGCAGCACCCCGCCGCGCAGCACCAGCAGCTCGCCCTCGTCGGTCAACGTCAGCCGCCGGGCCGAACGGCTGACCAGCTGAACGCCCAGCCGCTGCTCGAGGCTCTGCAGCCGCTGCGAGACCGCCGATGGCGTCACGTCGAGCGCCCGCGCCGCGGCCGCGAGCGACCGGGCCGCAGCGATGGCCAGGAAGAAGCGGATGTCGTCGGTCGAGATCATTAAGCCTAGGCTTAATATAGGAATGACATTCGGTAAATTGTACTTAGCGCGGAAACGGCTAGTCTCGCCGCATGTCATCAGCCCCCGTCCCGAACGCACCGCATCCGCTCGCCGGGATCGAGACGCCCTGTCTCGTCCTCGATGAGGACCGGATGCTGCACAACATCGCCCGCCTGAAGACGCGGCTATCGCGGCTCGGCGTGCCGCTGCGTCCGCATCTGAAGACCGCAAAATCAATTCCGGCGGCGCGCGCTGTGATGGACGGCCCAGGCGGCCCGGCCGCGGTGTCCACGTTGCAAGAGGCCGAGGTCTTCGCCGCGGCCGGCGTGACAGACATCCTCTATGCCGTCGGCATCGCGCCGCAGAAGCTCGATCGCGTGGCCGCGCTGCGGCGTCAGGGCGTGGACCTCTCCGTCGTGCTCGACAGCCTCGAGCAGGCGGCTGCCGTCACCGAGATGGCGCGCATGACGAACGACCGCATTCCCGTGCTGATCGAGATCGATTGCGATGGCCATCGCGCCGGGGTCGGTGCAAGCGATCCGCAGCTCGTCGAGATCGGGCGCGCGCTGCATCAGGGCGGCGCCGAACTGCGCGGCGTCATGGCGCATGCCGGCGAATCCTATTCCTGCCGCAGCGTTGAGGCGCTCGAGCAGGCGGCCGAGCAGGAGCGCGCCGCCGCGGTCGCCTGCGCCGAAGCATTGCGCGCGGCCGGACTGCCCTGCCCCGTGGTCAGCGTCGGCTCGACGCCGACAGCGCATTTCGCGCGCCGGCTCGATGGCGTCACCGAGGTGCGCGCCGGCGTCTTCGTGATGTTCGACCTGGTGATGGCCGGGATCGGGGTCTGCGCGGTCGAGGACATCGCGCTGTCGGTGCTCGCGACGGTGATCGGCCATCGCGCCGATCGTGGCTTGACCCTCATCGATGCTGGCTGGATGGCGCTGTCGCGCGATCGCGGCACCGCGCGGCAGCCGATCGACCAGGGCTACGGCATCGTCTGCGACATCGATGGACGGCCCTATCCCGACCTGATCGTGACGGAGACCAATCAGGAGCACGGCATCGTCGCGCTTCGTCCCGGCAGCACCGCGCCGCAGGTGACGCTGCCGGTCGGCGCGCAGCTGCGAATCCTTCCGAACCATGCCTGCGCGACGGGAGCGCAGCACGACCGTTATCACGTCATCGCTGCCGGCTCCGACACCGTCAGGCAATGGGAGCGGCTTCGCGGATGGTAAGAGCGGAGCACAGCCCATGACGCGAGCTTTCGACGCCGTGTTGTTCGACCTCCTGACCGCGCTGCTCGACAGCTGGACGCTGTGGAACAAGGTCGCCGGCTCCGACGAGGCCGGGCTTCGCTGGCGCGCCGAGTATCTCAAGAACACCTATGCCACCGGACGCTATCGGCCCTATGAGGATCTGGTCGGCGAGGCGGCGCGCAACGTCGGGCTGCCGTTCGAACGGGCCGCCGAGCTTGGCGCGCGTTATGCAGAGCTCGATCCCTGGCCCGAGGTTCGCGACGTTCTGCAGACGCTGCATGACGCCGGTGTCGCGCTCGGCGTCGTGACCAACTGCTCCGAGCGGCTCGGCCGCATCGCAGCCGACCGCCTCGGCGTCCCTCTCACCGTGTTCGTGACGGCCGAGCGCGCCGGCTATTACAAGCCGCAGCCGCAACCCTATCAGCTCGCGCTCGACGAACTGCCGGTCCCCGCCGGTCGATGCCTGTTCGTCGCGGGATCGGCCTATGATCTGTTCGGAACGGCGCGTGTGCACTTGCCGACTTGGTGGCATAATCGGGCCGCAAAGAACCTGCCGGAAGGGGCGCCCGCCCCGATCATGGTTCGCGACAACCTTGCGACCTTGCCGGATTTCGTGCTTGGTCGCGACGCGGCCGGCCCGCCTCCTTGAGGACTGAACTGAGATGCCTTCACCCAGCTACATCGACCCGCTCAATGGCAAGCTCTACCCGCTGGATATCCCGCGCTGGTGCTCCGACGAGGGCAAGCCGCTGCTCGTGACGCCGCTGCCCGGCATCTCCCGCGACGAGATCGATCGCGGGACGCGGTCGCTGTGGCGCTACCGCGCGGCGCTGCCGGTCGAGATCAAGCAGCCGATCACGATGGGCGAAGGCTGCACGCCCGCGGTCGAGAAGGAATGGGACGACCTGCGGCCGCATTTCAAGCTGGAATGGTTCAATCCGACCGCAAGCTTCAAGGATCGCGGCACCACGGTGATGCTGTCACTCCTGCGCCAGCTCGGCGTCGATGCGGTGCTGGAGGACTCGTCCGGCAATGGCGGCGCGTCGGTTTCGGCCTATGGCGCAGCGGGCGGCATGCGGGTGAAAATCCTGGCGCCGGCGACGACATCGCCGATGAAGGTGGCACAGATGCATGCCTTCGGCGCCGAGGTGCAGCTGGTCGAAGGCCCGCGCGAGGAATCCGAGGCGGAAGCGATCCGCCAGTCGAAGCAGATCTTCTACTCCAGCCACAACTGGCAACCCTTCTTCCTGCAAGGCACCAAGTCGCTGGCCTACGAGATCTGGGAAGATTTCGGCTTCACCACGCCTGACAATGTGATCATGCCGGTCGGCGCCGGCAGCAGCCTGCTCGGCTGCTATATCGGCTTCAAGGAGCTGCTGGCGGCCGGTCAGATCACGCGGCTGCCGCGGCTGTTTGGCGCGCAACCACTCAACTGCTCGCCGGTCGATGCGAGCTTTGCCGCCGGCGTCGACACGCCGGTCGATCGCGCGGTCCGCAAGACCATCGCCGAGGGCACCGCGATCAAGCATCCGCTGCGGCTGAAGCAGATGATCGCGGCGCTAAAGGAAAGCGGCGGCGGCACGGTCGCGATCCCCGAAGACGGCATCGTCGCCGCACTGAAGCGGCTGGCGTTTACCGGCCTGTTCGTCGAGCCGACCTCGGCCTCGGCCGCCGCCGCGCTCGACGTCCTGAAGGCGCGCGGCGCGATCCGGCCGGCGGAGCGCACCGTCGTCATCATCAGCGGCACCGGGATCAAGGCGGCGGGGCTGATCACGGAGTTGCTGGGCGACTAGCGAGATTGGCACCCCATTCGGGAAATCGACAGGCTTTGATCTGTTGGTTTGGCGTCTACCGCGCAATTCCGGCGCTGGCGCGTTGAAGCCTTCGAGCAAAGGCGGCCAAGCGACGAGCGAGCCTGGTCCCAGCGAAGCAACGCGCACCATCGCAGCCGGCCTCGTGCTGATGATGAGAAACATTGCGAAACAAAAACATCAGCGAGCGTTGCGATCGACGTAGCTGTCGCGGTCGGGGCGTTTTCGCTATCACCGGCACGCGCCCCGCATACCGGAGGTTGCATACCCCGATCAGTTCTTGCTACCGTCCCGTCACCATAGCTTCAGCCAATCCTGCGAGAACCTTCACGACATCGCGGTTGGCGCGATATTTCACGATCAGGCGACGCCAACCAATGCCCCCGACAAGGATCAGCAGCGCGAACTCGACCGCGCGATATCGTCCGTCGGAAACAGCGACGCCAAACTGATAACTCGCGGCCAGGAAACGGCCTTGTCGCGGGGGCTTGAGAAACGAGACTTTGCGACAACGTCAATATTGAGGTGCGCGATGTTACTTCTCAGCGACCATCAACGATCACTCGCGAAGCGCGTCTGTACTCTCGTCGTGACGTTTTTTTTGATCCTGCCGGGCTCTGCCTGGCGTGCTGCCGCGCAAGCCCCGCCGCTCGTCGCTTCGAAAAGTGTCCTGACCCAGCACAACGACAATGCCCGCACCGGCGCCTATCTCGCGGAAACCGCACTCAAGCCGTCAACGGTCAGCCCATCGACGTTTGGACGGCTGTACGCAAGGCACGTCAACGGCCAAATCGCGGCGCAGCCTCTCTACGTACATGGGCTCCAGACAGCCGAAGGGGTGAAGAATGTTGTGATCGTGGCGACGCAAAACAACGGAATATATGCGTTCGATGCCGACGATCTCGATCCGAACCCGGACAAGGCTCTTTGGCAGACGACGCTGATCGGTTCTGACGGTTATGGGGCACAGGAAGTGCCCGGGATGGATCGTAATCTGCCCAACGACACCCGCACGATTTGCGGGCAGACCCACGGTGCGATGGGCATCACGTCAGCCCCGGTGATCGATCCGGTGGATGGGAAACTGTACGTTGCCGCCTGGATGGCTCCCCCTAACATTGACCACGGCGGGACGATCCTAACAACGTACACCGCTCGCCATACAATCTTCGTCGTTGATCTCAAAGGTCTGGGTTCTTCAACGCGGGCCGTACCTCTCACAGACATTGCGATTCCCTCGCCGCCAAATCTATTCGATCCCAATGCTTTCGATCCCAATAAGGAGCTCAGCCGTCCCGCCCTGCTGCTCAACAGAGGAATGCTCTACGTGGCCTTTGGTGGACTGGTCTGCGACGACGGCGGTGGCGATCCCAACACACGAGCACACTCGCGCGGATGGGTGGTCGCCTACAAGACGCAAGACCTTCTCGACCGTCCGTATTCGCACTCATCCCCGATGCCGCCAGCCGCTTACTTCAATACAAGCTTTGACCAGCAGGGGCAGGCCTGGATGGCCGGCATTTGGCAGTCAGGCCAGGGCCTGGCCGCAGACCAAGACGGAGTTTACTTCACGACCGGCAACGCTATGGGCCCGCACGCGGGCCAAGCCTTGGGCGAATCAATTGTTCGGCTCAGCCCCTCGTCAGCATCAAGCGGCGGCGCGCACAACTTTTCAGTGAGATCCTACAAAGTGGATCGCGCGAACGAGCTAGATGGCGGAGACACCGACCTCGGTTCCGGCGGGGTCGTACTGTTGCCGGAGGGGCGCCTGGTCGCGGGGGGTAAAGAGGGACGCCTCTACATCCTCGATCGGACGACGATGACGCCGCTCAGGCTTCCTTCCCTATCACACGGCGCAAATGACGGCTTGCTCGCCTATACCAATACATGGCACCCCGAGATTGCCCTTGAGGACTACGCCAAATTCCAGATGTTTGGCCCGAATATCCACGGCGCACCGGTCGTCTGGACAGACTCGTCGCATCAAACGCATCTCTATGCGATGCCCGAGAAGGCGTTTTTTACACGTCATACACTCAAGGGCGATGGATCGATCGACCCGGCCCTGCGACGTCAATCAAGCATCTACCGGTCGCCGGACGGCATGCCGGGGGGAGTGGTATCACTTTCAGCCAACGGCTCGACCGATGGGATTGTTTGGGCATCGGTGCCCAAGCGGGACGTGCTTAACGAAATCGGACCAGGCCGGTTGTTGGCGTTTGATGCCGAAACGCTTGCCCATCTCTGGATAGATGACGAGAACGTCGCCTTCGCGAAATTCACTCCGCCGACGGTTGCGAACGGAAAGGTTTTCCGGCCGACTTTCGGAGGTGAACTCATTGTCTATGGACTTCTACACGGTCGGACCCCGCAAACAGTCTGCAACAACGCACTCGAGGCCTACCGTGTGTATGGCGGCGCAGCAGCGCTGGGTGGGCCGGCGCCGGCTCCAGCTGCCCCGCGCACGGATCTAACCCTTGACCGATACTGGTTCGATAAAAACAAAGCATTCCACGCGGCTCAGTACCAAAGCTCGATTTTGTATTCGCCGACGACGTGTGGCCACGTGGTGCGCGGGCCCATCTGGCAGGCCTATCAAGGCAAGGAGGCCTTGCTCGGCTTGCCAATTACCGACGACGAATCCACGAGTGGCGATCGTCTTAAGATCATGGTCGATCCGAAGCCAGAAGATGCAGACATGCCACTCCGTTACACCCATTTCGAACGCGGTTCGATTTTTTCCTCGCCGCGTACGGGCGCCCATGAGATTCATGGGCCTATCCGAGATAAATGGGCTGCGCTGGGTTGGGATCGTGGCCTCGGCTTTCCAAAGACCGATGTCATGACGGAGGGCCGCACGCAACATTCTGAGTTCCTTAAGTTCAATTTTCTTTGGCCCGCTCCTGAGGACATTGAATCAGCGATCTATTCCTCTCAAACCACCGGCACACATGCGATGGTTGGAGGCATATACGCGTATTGGCAGCTTCATCCGGACCTCGGCCTGCCCACGGACGACGAACATGACGGCCGCGCGCCAGACAACCGGGCGGCGCGGGTGCAGGATTTCGAAAATGGAACGATTTATTGGATCTTGAACGCCAATCCGTTCGAGGTGTTTCCAGTATGGAAGCCAGGTTCGCCGGCCAAGTGGTTCGATGCGACAGACGACGAGATCAAACGCACAGCGTGGAATTTCACAGACGTCAACCTGGCGACATGGGCACTGGCATCGCGTGCCGCGACCGGCTTCTGCGCGCTGCGTGGGTTTGTTGGAGGAATTTTTACCGGCGACCAGGTCAACGGCCACCGCGGCATCGTGTGCTGGTTTCAGGGAGCCAAGTATTTCGATTCCCGTGACACGGAGCTCGCGTCACAAACTTGGCGTCTCACGTCACCTCAATTGGACAATAACGCGTGGGCCGTCGCTGGGCGAACGTCAAACGAATATTGTCACAATCGTGGTTTCGTGAGCGGCTTCTTCACCGGCAATCAGGGGAATGGTCTGCTGGGAATCGTTTGCGTGGGCGCTCCAGGAGACGCGCAAGACGCGCAACAGGCTGATGTCGACGCGAGCGGATGGAGTTTTACCGACGTCAACACAGTTACATGGGCGCAGGCTGCGCGTGCTGGCCATCACGTTTGCATAGAGTCCCGGTTCCATCGCAACGCCACCGGTGGTCATTTCGCCGGACATCAGGTGGGGGGCGCCCGAGAGCTCGTTTGCGTGCGCTGACGGGATCCAAAGGCGAGAACATCGACGCGATCTGGGGCTAGCAACGATGATCGAATGGAGCGGCTTCCATCCCGGCGGCCTCATCCTCCTGCAAGGGCGGCGTGCACCGGCGAAGCGTGCGCCCGCCCGATATTGTCGAGGAACTGCCGCACGCTTTCCTGCCAGGTAAAGGTCAGCGCATGGGCACGGCATTTCTCGCGCGGCACCGACAGCGCGCCGAGCGCCGCGCGGCGCAGATCGTGATCGAGGCATCCGCAGCCTGATTTGCCGATCACATCGAGCGGCCCCATCACCGGAAACGCCGCGACCGGCACGCCGCAGGCCAGCGCCTCGAGCAGAACCATCCCGAACGTGTCGGTCAGGCTTGGAAACACCATGACATCGGCCGACGCATAGACATCGGCGAGCGCCCGCCCCGTCCGCGTGCCGAGAAAATGAACCTGCGGAAACCGCGCCTGCAAGCTGCCGCGCAGCGGCCCATCCCCGACCACGACTTTCGAGCCCGGCAGGTTGAGACCGAGAAACGCATCAAGGTTCTTCTCGACCGCGACGCGGCCGACATAAAGAAACACCGGCGCCGGGAAGGCGAGCGGCCGCTCCATGCGCGGGCAGAACAGCTCGGCGTCGACACCGCGCGACCATGGCATCAACCTACGGAAGCCATGGGCTTTCAACGCCTGCTCGAGCGACGGCGAGCCGACCATGATGCCGTCGCCGCCATTATGGAAACGACGCAGCGCCGCGTAGCTCCAGCGCAACGGCACGGGCAGCCGCGCGGCGAGATATTCGGGAAAGCGGGTGTGATAGCTGGTCGTGAACGGATAGCCGCGCGTCTGGCAGACATGGCGGCTGATCCAGCCGATCGGGCCTTCGGTCGCAATATGCACCGAGTCCGGGCGCGCCGCGTCGATCGCGCGCGCGATGCGCCCGATCGACGGCAGCGCGAGCCGGATCTCTGGATAGCCCGGCAACGGCACGGTGCGGAAATCGGCCGGCGTGAGAAAGCGGATCTCCGCGCCAAGCGACGGTGCTTCGCTGGCGAGATATTCGAGCGAGCGGACCACACCATTGATCTGCGGCCGCCAGGCGTCGGTTGCCACCAGCACGCGCATCAGGCGACCGCCTCCGCGAGCGGCGCGAAATCGGCCGCGTTCGACGCCGGCTGCGGATCCGTCCACCGAACGATTTCAAACTGCCCGTCATAGCGCTCGACCACGCCCGTGCAGGACTCCACCCAATCCCCGGTATTGATGTAGCGGACGCCGAAATGATCGTGCATCGCCGCGTGGTGGATGTGACCGCAGATCACGCCCTGAACGTTCCGGCGCCCGGCCTCGGATGACAGCACCTCCTCGAACCGGCCGATGTGGTTGACCGCATTCTTGACCCGCAACTTCGCCCAGGACGAGAACGACCAATAGCCGAACCCGAATTGACGCCTGATCCGGTTGAGCCAGACATTGGAGGCCAGCGCGGCGCGATAGCCGACATCGCCGATCAGTGCGAGCCATCGCGCATGCCGCACCACGAGATCGAAATGATCACCGTGAACGACGAGGTAGTCGCGGCCGTCGAGACCACGATGGATCGCCCGTTCGACGACCTCGACGCCGCCGAACGCCGCGCCGGCATAGTCGCGCAGGAATTCGTCGTGATTGCCGGGAATGTAGACCAGGCGCCGGCCCCGTTGCGCGAGCTCGATCAGCTCCCGCACGACGGCATTGTGCGCCGTGGGCCAATACCAGCTCGAGCGCAGACACCAGCCATCGACGATGTCGCCGACCAGGAAGACGGTTTCGGCATCGTGATGCCGAAGAAAGTCGATCAACCGCTCGGCATGGCACCCTCTGGTTCCGAGATGGACGTCGGAGATGAACAGGCTTCTGACCCTGACGGGATGCCGCGACGCGAGCCGCAGCGCGCCGGCGCGATCGCCGCCGACCGGGACCGGGACGTCTCGGTCAACTTCGCTGACGCTACCATCCCGCCGAAATGCCGTCGCCATGGCTTCGGCCAATCCGGCGAGAACCCTGGTGACGTCGCGGCTGGCGCATCGCCGGAAGATCGAGCGATGCCAATAAATGCCTGCCACGAGCACCAGCAGCGCGAACTCGGCCGCGCGATATCGCCCGCCGGACGCCGCGACACCGAACTGATAGCTTGCGGCCAGCACCAGCAATGCCGCGGCGGCACATTCGAGCGTATGTGAGCTGGGCCGCAGGCGGGACAGCAGGGCTCTCATGCGCCTTCCTCCATTGGCAAGCGCGAGGGGAGCGCGAGCGGCTTCGCGAAAGGCTGCGGTGCGAGCGAGCGCTTGTAGAAACGGAAGCCTAGGAAGAGCGCCACCTCCACGGCGATCAGGACGACCACCACCCAGAAGCCGAGGCTGACCGGATCATGGCCGCTGCCGCGCAGCGCATAACCCAGCGTGAGGAACGGCATGTTCCAGATCACGGTGCCGATCGCCGTCGCCATCACGAAGGCGCGCGGCTCCAGCCGCAACACGCCGGCGGGCAGCGCCAGATAGATCCGCACCGTGGGCAGGGTCTGGCCGATCAGCGTCACCCAGAAATGATTGCCGCGATAGGCATCGGTGAGCTGCCGGTAGAGCGAGGGCCGCAGCAGCACGAACTTGCCATAGCGGGTCACCAGCCCTTCGATGCGACGCGAGCCGAGCGCACGCCCGAGCCCGTACCAGCCGATCGCGCCGACCACCGATCCGGCGCTGGTCGCCAGGATGGTCATCGCGAGCGTCGTGCCGTCGGAGACCGTCAGCCCGAGCAGCATCAGCAGCACATAGGACGGCAGCAGCGGAATGAACTTCTCGGCGACGGCAAGGCAGCCCACGCCCACCAGGCCGAAGTGCAGAAACATTGCGATCGTGCTCGACGTGTCCATGGCGCCTCGATCAAGCGTGGGGGTGGCGGCGGCTGATCCGGTACACGGACGCCGGCGGCAGGTTGCGGAACGTCTGCCCGATGCAGCTCGCCTGCAGATCGAGGCGATCCAGGATCGCGTCCGCGACCGGACAACGCGGACCATAGGTGATCTGGTAGAAGGCACCGCCGGCGCGCAGATAGCGGAAGGCGGCATCGAGGATCGTCGTGACCTTCTCCGGCGGCATGATGAGAAGCCCGAGCCCGCTCACGACAGCGCCGACCGGCGCCCCTTCGAACAGCCTCTCCCTCCACAGCCAGGCCGCATCCATCCAGAGTACCCGGGCGCCCGGGAAGCGCCGCTGCAGCAGCGGGATGAACTCGGAACCGTATTCCACCAGCGTCAGATCCTGCTGCCTCACGCCGCGCTTCAGCAACGCGCGGGTGAAGACGCCGGTGCCGGGGCCAAGCTCGATCACCGGACCGGTGTCCGCCGTGATCTCCTGCGTCATCAGGGACGAGACGGCGGGCCCGGACGGCGCGACCGCGGCGACGCGCAGCGGATTGCGGACCCAGGCGCGGAAGAACGGCAGGATGTCAGCGGCAGACATGCTGGAGCTCCCGCATGCTGGGCGCATTGCGCATCTCGCGCCGCGGATTCGTTAGCAAGGCCATTCCGATATCTTTCGCATTGCAGGCGCCACCATCGTGTGTCGGAGGCCCCCGCCGGTTGAGCGTGTCGGTCGGTGGCGGGACGATTCGGCCCGCTCCGAGCGAGGCCTCTGTCTCATGCGAAGCTTGCGCCAGCCTGTCGCGAATGGATGCGCATGCGAAATTTCACGCCGCGACGCATTGGCGCGGAGCAAACCGCAAGGTTGCCGCAATGAATCGGACATAAAGCCGGCTGATCGATGCAGGGATCAAGACGACGAATGCGCGTGCTGTTGGTGGAGGACCAGCCGGAAATGGTCGCAGCGCTGCGTGCGGCACTCGCGCGCCACGACATGCTGGTGGATCACGCGCCGGACCTGTCGGAAGCCGAGGCGATTGCCGCGGCTGGCAGCTATGATGCGATCGTGCTCGACCGGCAATTGCCCGATGGCGACGGGCTGTCACTGATTCCGAAGCTGCGCGCCAGCGGCAACACGGTGCCGGTGCTGGTGCTGACGGCCCGCGGCGAGCTTGCGGACCGGATCTCGGGCCTCGATTGCGGTGCGGACGATTATCTCGGCAAACCGTTTGCGTTCGAGGAGCTGCTGGCGCGGTTGCGCGCGCTGCTGCGCCGGCCCGCCAATGTGCAGCAGCACGCCGCGCGGATCGGCCGCCTGTCGTTCGACTTCGCCCATCGCGAGGCCAGCGTCGACGGACGCCCTCTGGAGATGCCGCGCCGCGAACGGCTGGTGCTCGAGGCGCTGCTGCATCGGATGGGACGCATGGTGCAGCGCTCCGCGCTGATGGAGGCGGTCTACGGCCTCGACGACGACGTGCAGCCCAATGCGCTGGATACGCATGTGTCGCGCTTGCGCCGCAGGCTCGCCGAGGCCGACGCCGGCGTCGCGATCAACGGCGTCCGCGGCCTCGGCTATGTGCTGCGGGAAACACCGTGAGCGTGCTGCGACCGCGATCCCTGACCTGGCGCCTGATCGGGCGCCTCGCGGGCCTGCAGGCCGTCACGTTGACCGTCCTGATCTTGCTGATCGGAGCGGCCGCGATCGGGCTGCTGCGGGCCGGGCTTCTGATCGGCGAGTACGAAGGCAGCACGCTCGATACACTGCGCGACGCCATCACCCGCGATGAAGCGGGTGGACTGACGCTGCGCCGGACACCGGAGCTCGCCGCCCTGAGCGCCGAGCATGCCGACCTCTGGTTCGTCATTCGCGACGGCGAGGGACATCAACTCTCCGAGGGCGTGGTGCCCGCGCAATTCGCGCCGATTGCATCAAGCCTCGATCATGTGAGCGAGGCGCGGCTCAAATGGAACGCCGCGGAAGCCATGCGACCCGCGGGTCTCGTCAAATGGGTCGACACGCCATCGGGACGGATCCAGATCCTGACCGGCACATACGGCCAGCTCTCGATGTGGCGTGCGCTGGAGAGCACGCCGCTGCTGTTCCTCAACATGATCCTGCCGATCGTCGTGCTGATGACATTGGCGACGCTGGTTGCGACCCCGTTCGTCGTGCGCCGGGCCATGAATGGCCTCGCGCAGGTCGCGGCGCAGGCTGAACGCATCGACATCGACCAGCGCGGCGTTCAATTGCCGCTCGACAAGGTGCCGGTCGAAATCACCCCGCTGGTCAAGGCCATCAACGCCGCGCTCGACCGCCTCGACAAGGGTTACGAGCGCCATCGCCGCTTCCTGGCCGATGCCGCGCACGAACTCCGCACGCCGATCGCGATCCTCTCGACCCGGGTGGCTTCGCTGCAGGCCGGACCGGAGAAAACCCACCTGCTCGAGGACGCCACCCGGCTGAGCGTCATGGCCGGCCAGCTGTTGGACCTGCAACGGCTCGACCAGCGCGCCGACACGTTCGGCCCCGTCAATCTCGTCGGCGTCGCGCGGCAGGTCGTGCTCGACCTCGCGCCACTCGCCTTCGCGGCGGGATATGAAATGTCCTTCGAACACGAGGACGAGACCATCATGGTGACCGGCGACCAGACCTCGCTCGAACGTGCCCTCACCAACCTCGTGCAGAACGCCATCGACCACGGGCAGCGGCGCGGCACGATCCTGGTCCGAGTGTCGACATCAGGGCGGATCGAGGTCTGCGACGACGGCGACGGCATCCCGCCCGACGAGCGCGAGCAGATCCTCGAGCCGTTCCGCCGGCTGCATCCGGGCGGGCGCGGCGCCGGCCTCGGCCTCGATCTGGTGCAGTCCATCATGCGCCTGCATGGCGGCCGGATCGAGGTCGATCAGGCGCCGTCCGGCGGCGCCTGCATGCGCATGGTGTTTTCCTGCTGATCGAGCGGCGCGGCTAAAGCGCGATGGAATTGGGTCATCGCGCTTTAGCCTGAACTATCTGGAAATGCGCTGCGCGCTCGTCCGAGTGGCGATCTAGCCCGCCTTGCGCAGCCGCAGGGATTCGTAGAACGCCGTTTCGAAATTGATGTAGCCGACGAAGGACGTCGGATCACCAAACGGCAGAATCTGCGTCGCCCAGTATCCGCCAAAACCGTTCTGTCGATCGATCCAGTAGAACAAATTGGCGAGGCCGGCCCAGCCGAGCGCGCCGGCGGGACGGCCGGTCGGCGCCTGCTCGTCGTTGATCATGAAGCTCAGCGCCCAGGATTTCGATTGGCCGGGGAAGAACTCGGCGTCGTTGGCGAGCGAGGTGATCACGCCGGTGATCGCGGTGACCTTGTTGTTGCCGAGGTGATTCTTCTCGGCCATCCGCACGGTCTCGGCCTTGAGGACCCGGCCGTGCTCGCCGGCGCCGTCATTGAGCCACATCCGGATGAAGCGCATGTAGTCGCCGATGGTGCCATAAAGCCCGTGGCCACCCATGTGGATTTCCGGATTGGCCGGCAACTCGAAATCCATCGGCGTGAGCGAGCCGTCGGCATTGCGGGCATGAATGCCGGCGAGCTTGCGGCGCATCGCGTCGGTGAGCTCGAAGGTGGTATCCGCGATCCCGAGCGGTTCGAAGATCCGCGTCTTGAAGACCTCGCCGAGCCGCCTTCCGGTGATCGCCTCGACGATCTGGCCGCACCAATCCATGTTGGTGCCATACTCCCACCGCTCGCCCGGATCGAACAGCAGAGGTGTCATCAGCGACGCCTTGGACGCCGTGATGACGCTCGGCTGCCCTTTCTCCTGCGCAAGCCTGTTGTAGGTGTGATTGATGAAGTCGTAGCCCAGCCCCGCGCTATGCACCATCAGCATCCGCGTCGTGATGTCGCGCTTCGGTGCGCGCAACACCGGCTCGCCCTTGTCGTCAAAGCCCTCGATCACCTGGAGCTTGCCGATGTCGGGCGCATAGGTCTTGGCCGGCGCGTCGAGATCGAGCTTGCCCTCCTCGACGAGTTGCAGGATGGCGGTGCCCGTGATCGCCTTGGTGGTCGAGAAGATGGCGAACACGCTGTCGGTCGTCATGTCGGCCGGCTGGTCGAGCCGGCGCTTGCCAGCGGCGCCTTCATAGATGTTGCGATGCCGGTCGGTCACCATCGCCACGACGCCGGGGACGCGTGGATTCGAGGTCACGACGCCGTCGAGAATCGCATCTGCAGCCGCACTGAAGTTCGTGCTCATTGTTTTCCTCCCATGTTTGTGATGTTGACCTGCGTAGCCCGGATGGAGCGGAGCGAAATCCGGGGTTGGTGCAGCCGGTGTCACTGGTCCCGGATTACGCTCCGCTCCATCCGGGCTACGAGGTCCAATCGCGATCGGACCTATTGCATCGCGAAGCCGCGATAGCCGCTCGCGGCGACCTCGTCGCATTTCTGGCGATAGGTGCCGACACCGCCGCAATAGGACAGCACACGGCGCGGCTTGCCCTCGACATTCGAGCCGAGGTACCAGGAGTTGGTCTTGGCGATCAGTGTCGCGTTGGCGGTCTCGTCGTGATGCGCGACCCACTGATCCTCGATGTCCCTGGACGGCTCGATGACGTTCAGGTTGTTGCCGCGCATGTACTTGATGCAATCGTCGATCCACTCGACCTGCTGCTGCAGGCAAGTGGTCATGTTGCAAAGCGCGGCAGAAGGCGCGAGCGGCACCGCTGTCGTGAACAGGTTCGGATAGCCGTGAACCTGTAGCCCCATGGTGGTGCGTATATCCCGGCCCCAATCCTCCTTCAGCGAACGACCGTCGCGGCCGCGGATATCGATCCGCGTCAATGCGCCGGTGCCGGCATCGAAGCCGGTCGCCAGGATAATGACGTCGAATTCGTGCACCGTACCGTCGGCGGTCTGGATGCCTTCGGGCGTGATGCGGGCGATCGGATTGTCCTTGACGCTGACGATCTCGACATTGGGCCGGTGGAACGCCTCGAGGAAATTACTCTCCAGCGGCACCCGGTGGGTGCCGAAGCCGTAATCGGCCGGGATCAGCTGCTCGCACAGTTTGGGATCCTTGATCCGTTCGCGCATCTTTTCGCGCACGAATTCGGTGATCTCGGCGTTGACCGCCTCGTCGAAGAACAACTCGGCGAAGGACGAGACCCACAATTTGAGCGATCCATCGTTCCAGCAATCCTCGACCACCTGGCGGCGCTGCTGCGGCGACAGATCGGCCCAGGCGTGCTCGAAGTCGAACTCGAAGCCGGTGAACGTCTTCGGCAACCGTTCGGTGAGGAATTTGAACTTCGACTTGTAAGCCTCCGCATCCGACGCATCCCATTTCGGGTTCTTCATCGGAATGATGTATTGCGGGGTGCGGATGAACACCTTGAGGTGACCGACCTCGCCGGCGATCGACTGAATCACCTGGATCCCGGTGGCGCCGTTGCCGACCACGCCGACGCGCTTGCCGGCGAGCTCGATCGGTCCCTTGGGCCAGCGCGCGGTATGGAACAGCTTGCCCTTGAACGTCTCCTGTCCCGGGAAGGACACGTGCGGGGCCGAGAGCATGCCGCAGCAGGTGACCAGGAACTGGGTGTCGATCACTTCACCCTTGTCGGTGGTGACCTGCCAGCGCTGCGTCGCCTCGTCGAAATGCGCGCTCTTCACCGTGGTGCCGAACTGGATGTCCTTCTTGAGGTCGAGGCGGTCGGCCACATAGTTCAGCCAGCGCTCGATCTCCGGCTGGCCCGGAAACCGCTCACTCCAGCTCCAACCCTTGTAGAGGTCCTCGGAGAACAAATACTGATAGGTGTGGCCTTCGGAATCGAAGCGGGCGCCGGGATAGCGGTTCCAGTACCAGGTGCCGCCGACGCTTGAGCCCGCGTCAATGGCCCTGACCTTCAAGCCCTGCTCGCGCAGGCGGAACAATTGATAAAGGCCGGCAACGCCGGCGCCGATCACCACTGCGTCGAACTTGGCTGTCGCGTGCGCGCCGTTGCTTCCATTGGACCTGATTGCGGTCGCGGTCATGATTTCCTCCTGGGTGTTTCGCACGCCCTTTCCCATCCGCTGCATCGCGGGATGACGGTGCGTTGCGCCAATCTGGGCCCCGACGGCATGGATGGAGCTGCCGGGACGCACAGGAGGCTATGGCGCTTGCGGAGTCCCGGGCTTGGATGAAACCGACAATCTCTGGAACGCGGCCGCAATCGCGATCGGCCATTGGTCTCCTTGGCAAACGGCGAAAGCGGCCTATTCTGCGCTCAGCCGTCCGGCGAAAAAGGACAAGAAGAAGCGGTCAACCGCCTATGGTTTCCAGGGAGGAGGCTCGTGCGATGGGCCAGTTGATCACGGTCGAGGAACTGCCGCGCTACGCTCCCGGCGAGTTGAAGCTGGATAGTTCACCGGTCGGCCGCAACGATTTCCGGCTGCGCATCTTCCGCTACGCACCATCAGACATCTGGGTCCCGCCATCGGAGAACTTCCTCCTGGTGCTCTATCGCGACGGCGTAACGTCAATGAACCGCCGTGTCGGCAGCGCGTGGAAGCAGGATCACGTCGGCCGCGGCGTCACGTCACTTCTGACGCGCGCAGAGCCGTCAAGCTGGCACTGGAAGAACGACATCGAGGTCACGCATTTCTACATCTCTCCTGCCCTGATGACGAAGACGGCGAGCGAGGCATTCGACCGCGACGCCGAAGCGGTCGAGCTTCACGATCTGCTCAAGGTCGAGGATCCGATGCTGACCTGGATCAACGATCAGATGGTTCAGGAAGTCGCCGCCGGCGGTCCAGGCGGCCGCCTCTGCTACGACGCGCTGGCGCTGCAGGCCAGCGTGCACATCCTGCGCAAATACGCCGCGATCGAATTCAAGATGCCCTGCGCGCAGGGCAGGTTCAGGCCGGCGCATGCGCGGTTGATCGAGGACTATGTCGAGCAGAACATCTTCCGGAACATCACGCTGGAGGAGCTCGCCAACATCTGCAACTGCACGCCGGTGCAGTTCGCGCGCAAGTTCCGCGTCCATTACGGCATGCGTCCGCATGCCTATGTCCTGCGACGCAAGGTCGAGCATGCATGCCAGCATCTGCGCAGGGATCGCGTGGCGCTGAAGGAGATCGCGCTGCTCGCAGGCTTCGCCGATCAGAGCCACCTCAATCGCGTGTTCCGGCAGCACATGAACGTGACGCCGGCGGAGTACCGTCGGCAGGTGTGCGAGACGAAGCTCGAGGCGTGAGATTGATCCGCGCGCGGCCGCTTGCCGGCGTTTGGTCTACACCGGCGGCGGATTGATCCGGGCAAAGCTCTCCTGGATGCGGTAGGGGTAATAGGGATAGGCCGGCATCACCGCGCTCGCTCTGTCGAGACGCGCGATCTGGTCCTGTGACAGCGACCAGCCGACCGCGCCGAGATTGTCGCGCAGCTGCGCCTCGTCGCGCGCGCCGATGATGACGGATGACACGCTCGGACGGGTGAGCAGCCAGGCGATCGCGATCTGCGGCACCGTGCGGCCGGTCTCTGCGGCTATAGCGTCCAGCGCGTCGACGATCGCGTAAAGCTTCTCGTCGTCGACCGCCGGCCCGAACTGTGCGGTCTCATGCAAACGGCTGCTGTTCGGCAGCGGTTGGCCGCGCCTGATCTTGCCGGTAAGGCGACCCCAGCCGAGCGGGCTCCAGACCAGCGCGCCGACGCCCTGATCAAGCGCGAGCGGCATCAGCTCGGATTCATAGTCGCGGCCGACCAGCGAGTAATACACCTGATGCGCCACATAACGCGGCCAACCATGCTGCTCGGCAATGGCAAGCGATTTCATCAAATGCCAACCGGAGAAGTTCGAGGCGCCGACATAGCGCAGCTTGCCGGCGCGCACGAGCGCATCGAGTGTCGACAGCACCTCGTCGATCGGCGTGAAGGCATCGAAGGCATGGAGTTGCAGCAGATCGATATAGTCGGTGTTGAGCCGACGCAGCGCGGCGTCGACCGCGGCGACGAGGCGATATCGCGAGGTGCCGGCGTCGAGCGGGCCATCGCCCATCGGCAGCCCGGTCTTGGTCGAGATCAAAACCTTGTCGCGGCGGCCCTTGATGGCGGCGCCGAGGATCTCCTCCGACGCACCGCTCGAATAGACGTCGGCGGTGTCGAACAGATTGGCGCCGGCCTCGAGGCAGATGTCGACCAGCCGTCGCGCCTCGCCGGCGTCGCTGCGGCCCCAGGCGGAGAACAACGGTCCCTGCCCGCCGAAGGTGCCGGTGCCGAAGCTGAGCGTCGGGACCTTCAGGCCGGATGCGCCGAGATTGCGGTATTCCATGGTCATACTCCCTGTGATGCTGTTCATTCCGCCGGGCATTGCGTGGCGAGTACGACCGGCCGATCGAGCCGCAGGCTCCACAGCGCCAGCAGCAATCCGACCGCGGTGATCAGCGCCGCCACCAGCGGCAGCGCACCGAGACCGAGGCCGCGATCGATGGTGACGCCGCCGGCCCAGGCGCCGAGCGCGTTGCCGAGATTGAACGCCGCGATGTTCAGGCTGGAGGCCAGCGTGCGGCCTTCCACGCCGGCGGCTTCCAGCACGCGGAGCTGCAGCGGCGCGACGGTCGCGAACGCGGCGATGCCGAGCACGAACAAGAGCGCCACCGCCAATGCCTTGATCGAGATCACGGCGGCCAGCGCGACGAGCACGGCGGCGAGCCCGCCGAGCGACACCAGCAACGCACGCGCAAGTCCCTTGTCGGCGAGCCGCCCGCCCGCGACATTGCCGATCGCAAGGCCGGCGCCGAACACCAACAGGATCGGCGAGACCGCTGCGTCGGAAAATCCGGTCAGCCGCGTCAGGATCGGCTGCACGTAGGTGAAGACCGCGAACAATCCGCCGAAGCCGAACACCGTCATGGCAAGCCCGAGCAGCACCTGCGGGCGGCCGAGCACGGCGAGCTCCTCGCGCAGCGGCGCAGGCTTGTCCTTGGCGCCGACATGGCCGGGCACCAGCATCGCCAGCACGATGAACGCGACCACGCCGATTGCAGCCACAGCCCAGAACGCCGCACGCCAGCCCAGCATCAGGCCGAACCAGGCGCCGAAGGGCACGCCGAGCAGGGTCGCCACCGTGAGGCCGATGAACATCGTGGCGATCGCCGACGCCCGCTTGTCTTCCGCGACGAGGCTGGTCGCCACCACCGAGCCGACACCGAAGAAGGTGCCGTGCGCCAGCGAGGTGAGAATGCGTGCCGCCATCAAGAGTTCGTAGTCCGGCGCCTGCGCGCAGGCCGCGTTGCCGAGCGTGAAGATCGCCATCAGCGCCAGCAGCACCGCCTTGCGCGGCATCCGCCGCGTGCCGAGCGTCAGGATCGGCGCTCCGACGAACACGCCGAGGGCGTAGCCGGAGATCAGAAGGCCCGTCGCGGATACCGATACCTGCATGTCGGCGGCGACCTGCAGCAACAGCCCCATGATGAGGAATTCGGTGGTGCCGATGCCGAAGGCACCGGCGGTCAAGGCAAGGACTGCGAGAGGCATGTGTCGCTCCGGAGGCGTGAGGATTCCGCAATGCGACATAGCGGTCCGGGCGCGGAAGGATTAGAATGGCCGCAATCCAATCATTTGTGACGTGAATTCAAGATGGCCCGAATAGACACCAACCGCTCCGGCGAGATGGACGTGTTCGTCCGCGTCGTCGATCTCGGCGGCTTCACGGCGGCTGCGAACAGCCTGCGCCAGACGCCGTCGGGCGTCAGCAAGCTGGTCTCCCGGCTTGAGACACGGCTCGGCACGCGGCTGGTCAACCGCACCACGCGCAAGCTGCAACTGACCGAAGAGGGCCAGGCGTTCTATCAGCGCGCCCAGCGCATCCTCGCCGACATCGACGAGGCCGAACGCGAGGCCGCCTCATGCGTGCCGCGCGGCCATCTCACCGTGAACAGCAACATCCCGTTCGGCATGCTGCACGTGATGCCGCTATTGCCGCGTTTCATGCGCGAGCATCCCGACATCACGCTCGACATCGTGCTGACCGACACGCTGGTCGATCTGATGCAGGAGCGCGCCGATGTCGCGATCCGCGCCGGTCCGCTTGGCGCCTCGCGGCTGATCGCGCGCAAGCTCGGCACCAGCCGCATGGCTGTGGTCGCCGCACCGTCCTACCTCGCGCGCTTCGGTACGCCGAAGACCCCGGCCGACCTCGCCGCACATCGCGGCATCGGCTGGACCTTCCCGCGCAGCATCCGCGGCTGGCCGTTTCGCCGCGCCGAAAAGATCGAGGAAGCACTGCCGCCGCCGGTCGCGCGCGCCAGCGACGGCGAGACCGCGCGCCAGCTCACGCTCGGCGGCATCGGCGTTGCACGGCTGGCGCTGTTCCATATCGGCCCCGACATCGAGGCCGGCCGTCTGGTGCCGGTGCTGCAAAACCTCAATCCCGGCGACCGCGAGGACATCCACGCGGTCTATGTCGGCCATGCCGGCCCATTGCCGGCGCGCGTGCGCGCCTTCATCGATTTCCTCGCACAACACATCCGTATCGGCGACCCCGCACTGCGGCGTGGCGCGGATGGAAAATGGAAGATCACGGGCGGCCCGGTGCCGCATCGCGCGACGAAGGCGTGAGCAATCTAGACCCGCTTCAGCAGATAAAGACGCGTGACGTAGGGGAACACCAGTTCCTCTGCATCGCCGAGACCCGCCTCGCGCAGAATCTCATCCGTCCTGTCGCGAACGACAGCCTTTTCGGCATCCGGAAGCGCCGCAACGTAGCTCGTCGACACGACGCGTTCGTAGACCCCTGACCGCGCCATCCGGTGCGGATGGTCCTGCACGATCTCCTTCTCGAGCACGAAGCGAGGGTCCTTCAAGATCCAGCGCCAGCGACCGGAGCGTTGCCGGGGCGTATCCCCGGCGTATTTTTCAATCATGACGGATAACGCATCGACCCATGGCGCGCGGTCATCCCGGTTGTTCCAGACCAGCGCAAGCGTCCCACCGGGATGCAGCAACCGCGCGATCTCGGCAACCGACGCTTCATTGTCAAACCAGTGAAAGGCCTGCGCGCAGGTGACGAGATCGACGCTGCCGGTTTCAAGATCGATTGCATCGGCGCGGGTGTTGATGACCTCGATCCCTGCCTCGGTCGCGAGCTTCGCCGACATCTCGGCGACGGGCTCGATGGCGACCAGGCGGGCGGTCTCGGATAGATGCGGAAGCAGCAGCCGGGTGAACTTGCCGGTTCCAGCACCGAGATCGACGACACAGCGCGCGGTCTGAAGCGGCAGCGCGGCAACGATCTCCGCGGGGTAGCTGGGCCGGCCCGCCTCGTAGGCGGCGACCGCGACGCGATAATTCTTGGCTGTAGGGTTCAGTGTCATTTTGCTTCTCCTGCACGCCAGCTTTCAGCGGTGAAATCTGCCCGGCGGTATAGAGCAGCGCCTGAACGGGACTGGAAGGGTACGTCTATACAAAATTCGCTGAAGCCCCCTCACCTTTGCGTCAGCACCGTGGGCGGCATCCACGCCGCAGTTCCAGGTTGCAAGTTGCGATTGGCTGAACCACAGTCCTCGAAGGCGGACACGGTCTGTTGCGCTTGCACGACAAGCCCGGTCCCTCTTGCGCACCGGAGCGACCATGCAGCGATCCAGGGCAGTCCTCATCACAGCCATCGTCTACGCCTTGATCGGCCTGGTCCTCGCGGCCGGCGGAATCTGGCTCGCCGCCCTGGGCGGGTCCATCTTCTACATTGTCCTCGGCGTCGGCATCCTCGCCACGGCGGCGTTGTTGCTGATGCGGCGCCGTTCCGCGCTATGGCTGTTTGCGATCGTGCTGGTCGGCACGCTGGCATGGGCCGTCTACGAAGTGCGCTTCGACTGGTGGCCGCTCGCGGCGCGCGGCGACATCATCTTCCCGATGGCGCTCTGGCTGCTGACGCCGGTGATCGTTCGCGGCCTGACGCGAGACGAGCCTGTGTCTTACGCGCGTGCGACAGCGCCGCTCTGGATCGGCGTCGTGGCGGCTGCAGCCGTCCTCGTGGCCGGGCTGCTGACGAGCTATCACGACATCAACGGCACCATCGCGGAGGCCGGCGCTGCCGTGCAGCAGAGCGAAGCCGACCCGCAGCCGGATGGCGACTGGCGCGCCTATGGCCGCACGCAGTTCGGACAGCGCTATTCGCCGCTGAAGCAGATCACGCCCGACAATGTCGCCAACCTCAAGGTCGCCTGGACCTTCCGCACTGGCGACGTCAAGACGCCGGACGATTCCGGCGAGACCACCTTCGAGGTCACCCCGATCAAGGTGCGCGACACGCTCTATCTCTGCTCGCAGCATCAGGTGCTGTTCGCGCTCGACGCCAAGACCGGCACCGAGCGCTGGCGCTACGATCCAAAGCTTGCGCACAACAAGACGTTCCAGCACATGACCTGCCGCGGGGTCTCCTACCACGAGACCGCGCAGGGCGCCGTCGACTCCAGCGGCAGCCCGGCGCCTGCCGAGTGCCCGCGGCGGATCTTCCTGCCGGTCAATGACGGCCGCATGATCGCGCTCGATGCCGACAGCGGCAAACTCTGCGAGAGTTTTGCCGATCACGGCATCCTCGACCTGCAGCAGGGAATGGGAATCAAGACCGCGGGCTTCTTCGAGCCGACGTCACCGCCAGTCGTCAGCGACAAGATCCTGGTCGTCGCCGCCGCGGTGATCGACAATTACGCGGTCGAGGTGCCGTCGGGCGTGATCCGTGGCTTCGATGTCTACACCGGAAAATTGGTCTGGGCCTGGGACTCCGCCGCGGCCGACGAGAACGCGCTGCCGTCGCCGACGCGGCACTACACCAACGGCTCGCCGAATTCCTGGATCACGGCTTCGTTCGATCCGAAATTGAACCTGGTCTACATCCCGACCGGCAACAACGGACCCGACATCTGGGGCGGCAATCGCAATGAGCTGGTCGAGCGCTATTCGAGCTCCATCGTCGCGCTCGATGTCAACACGGGCAAGCGGGCCTGGTCGTACCAGACCGTGCATCACGATCTCTGGGACATGGATGTTCCCTCGCAACCGAGCCTGGTCGATGTGACGACGGCGAAGGGCGTCGTTCCCGCGATCATCCAGCCGACCAAAGTGGGCAACATCTTCGTGCTCGACCGCAGGACCGGCGAATTGATCGTGCCCGCGCCGGAACGCGCGGTGCCGCAGGGGCCCGCGCCTGGCGACCGCTCGGCACCGACGCAGCCGTTCTCTGAACTGACATTCCGCCCGGAGGCGAAGCTGACCGGCGCCGACATGTGGGGCGGCACGATCTTCGATCAGCTGCTGTGCCGGATCATGTTCCACCGCCTGCGCTACGAGGGCACGTTCACGCCGCCGTCGCTGCAGGGCACGCTGGTCTTCCCAGGCAATCTCGGCATGTTCGAATGGGGCGGCATCGCGATCGACCCCGTGCGGCAGATCGCGATCGCCAATCCGATGTCGCTGCCGTTCGCTTCAAAGCTCATTCCGCGCGGCCCACAAAATCCTCCGGCGCCGACGGCCGAGAAGCCGGTCGGCAGCGAGGTCGGGACGCAGCCGATGTATGGCACGCCGTTCGGAGTCGATATATCGAGCTTCCTCTCGCCGCTCTCCGTGCCGTGCTACCGACCGCCCTGGGGCTCGATGGCCGCGATCGATCTCAGGACGATGAAGATCGTCTGGCAGCATCCCAACGGCACGATCCGAGACACCACGCCGCTGCCGCTTCCGTTCAAGATGGGTGTGCCGATGCTGGGCGGGCCGATCACGACCGCCGGCGGCGTCGCGTTCTACACCGGGACCTATGAGTACACGATCCGGGCCTACGACGTGCGTGACGGCAAGGTGCTGTGGGAAGACCGCCTGCCGGCCGGCGCGCAATCGACGCCGATGAGCTACGAGGCTGGCGGCAAGCAGTACGTCGTCACCGCGGCCGGCGGCCACGGCTCGTTCGGCACCAAGCGCGGCGACTACGTCATCGCCTACGCACTGAAGGATTGAACCCGACCGGATGCGCCAAGTGTTGCATCCGTGATGCGCCAAGCGTTGCATCCGGGATGACGCAGTGGTGATGAGACGTTGCGCTTGAAATGAGTTCCGCGACCTCGGCAAGGGTTGGCAAGTCAGGCCAAAGCCGCTAAAGGTCCGCCCCCTTTCACATCAAATCCCGAGCATGACATGTCGAGCGCCCCGCCCGCCGTCTCGATTGGCGTCGATTTTGGCACCAGCAACACCGTGGTCGCACTGTCCGACGGCGACGGCCGCGTCGAGGCCGTCAGATTCGACCATGGCGGCCGCACGCATAGCGTCTATGTCTCCGCGCTGTGCTTCTGGGAGGAACGGCCCGGTGCCGGCCTGCATCCGCGCGCCGAGGGCGGCCCGTGGGCGATCGAGCAGTTCCTCGAAGGACGCACGATCCATCGCTTCATCCAGTCGTTCAAGACCTTTGCGGCCAGCTCGGCCTTCAACACCACGCAGATCTTTCGCCAGCGCTACAAGTTCGAGGATTTGCTTGCGGCGTTCCTGCGCACGCTGACGCGCCATGCCGGCGAGGGGTTCGATCTGGGCGCGCCGACCATCATGGTCGGCCGTCCGGTGAAGTTTGCCGGCGGCAATCCGAATGACGAACTCGCGATGCAGCGCTACCGCGCCGCGTTCGAGCGGCTCGGCGCCGGCCATGCGCGCTATGTCTACGAGCCGGTCGGCGCGGCGTTCTCCTTTGCGCGCAGCCTCGATCACGACGCCACCGTGCTGGTCGCCGATTTCGGCGGCGGCACCAGCGACTTCTCCGTGATGCGGTTCTCGCGCAAGGGCGGCGTGCTGCGCGCCGAACCGCTGGGGCACGCCGGCATCGGCATCGCCGGCGACACGTTCGACTACCGCATCGTCGACCACATCGTCTCGCCGCGGCTCGGCAAGGGCACCAACTACCGCTCGTTCGACAAGGTGCTGCCGATCCCCAATCATTATTATTCGAGCCTCGCGCGCTGGCATCAGCTGGCGATGATGCGAGGCAACGGCGATTTGCGCGAATTGCAGCAGCTGGCGCGCACCGCGCTCGATCCGGCGCCGCTGCACGATTTCATCACCATCGTCGACCACGATCTCGGCTTTGCGCTGTACCGCGCCGTCTCCGACACCAAGGTCGCGTTGTCGAGCAACGATCGCGTCGAGTTCCGCTTCGCCCGCGAGGGCATCGATATCGGCGCGACCGTGACGCGCGACGATTTCGAATCCTGGATCGCCGACGACATCGAGCGGCTGGGCGCCACCGTCGACGAGGCGCTGGCGAAATCAGGCATCACCGCGCGCGACGTCGAGAAGGTGTTCCTGACCGGCGGCACCTCGTTCGTGCCGGCCGTGCAGCGCCTGTTCGCCGAGCGCTTCGGCGAAGCGCGGCTGACCTCGGCGGATCAATTCGAATCGATCGCCTATGGCCTCGCCCTGATCGGCCACACGGCCGATCCCGACCGCTGGACCTTCGCCGAAGCGGCGTGACGCGCTGCGTCGCGCCTTGATCCCGGCGCAATACGCGACTAAGTCTTTTCAATCAGCAATCCCTGAGGATGCCGACGACCATGGATTTCACCCTGACAGCAATGCCCATCAGCCTTGCCCACGGGGATATCCATGCCAGCAGCGATCACGCTCTCCCATCTGACCCTGTCCGCGCCTGACGGCCGGGTTCTCCTCTCAAATATCGATCTCAGTTTCGGTCCCGAACGAACCGGCCTCGTCGGCAGGAACGGCGTCGGCAAGACGACGCTGCTCGGCCTGATCGCAGGCCGGCAGCCGCCGCGCGCCGGTACGGTCTCGGTGCAGGGACGCGTCGCGATGCTGAACCAGACGGTTCAGGTAAATCCGGATGAACGCGTCATCGATCTGTTCGGCGCGCGGCGCACGCTGGCCGCGTTGCGCCGCGCCGAACAAGGTCTTGCGACGGCTGAGGAGCTTGCGGATATCGACTGGACGCTCGACACGCGGATCGCGGCCGCGCTGGCGCGCGTCGATTTGCCCGATGTGCTCGACGCCCCGCTGGCGATGCTATCAGGCGGACAGGCCACCCGGGCGCGTCTCGCCGCGCTGACCTTTGCGGAGCCCGACTTCCTGCTGCTCGACGAGCCCACCAACAATCTCGACCGCGCCGGACGCAAGGCGGTGATCGACCTGCTCGCCGGCTGGCGGCACGGCGCCATCATCGTCAGCCACGACCGCGAGCTGCTGGAGGCGATGGACGCAATCGTCGAACTGACCTCGCTGGAAGCCCGGCGCTATGGCGGCAGTTGGAGCCAGTACCGCGCGCGCAAGACGATCGAGCTCGCAGCCGCACGACACGACCTGGATGATGCCGAGAAGCGCGTCGCCGAGATCGATCGCAAGGCACGGGAAGCCACGGAACGGAAGGCGCGCAAGGACAGTGCCGGCGCGAAGCAGCGCGCCAAGGGTGACATGCCGCGCATTGCCGCGGGGCTGCGCCGGGACCGCAGCGAGGACACCGGCGGCGAGGCCGCCCGCCTCGCCGAACGCCGGCAGACGCAAGCACGCGAGCTTGCCGCCGCGGCGCGCCAACGCATCGAGGTGCTGCAGCCGTTCTCGGTGCAGCTGCCGACGACGCATCTGCCGGCGGGCAGGATGGTGCTTCGGATCGAAGCGGCCGATGCCGGTTACACCGCCGACGCGCTGATCCTGCATGGTCTCACCTTCTCGATCTCAGGCCCTGAGCGCGTCGCCATCGTCGGCCCCAACGGCGCCGGCAAGACGACGCTGCTCAAGCTCGTCAGCGGCGAACTGACCGCGGCGCGTGGCACTGTCGAGGTGATGACCCGCTTTGCGATGTTCGATCAGGCGGTCAGCCTGCTCGATGCCCAGGCCTCGATCCTGGATAATTTCCGGCGCATCAATCCGGATGCCGGCGAGAACGCCTGCCGCGCCGCGCTGGCGCGCTTCATGTTTCGCGCCGATGCGGCCTTGCAGACCGTCGCGAGCCTCAGCGGCGGCCAGTTGCTTCGCGCCGGCCTCGCCTGCGTGCTGGGCGGCGTGAGGCCGCCACAGCTTTTGATCCTCGACGAGCCGACCAATCACCTGGATATCGAATCGATGGAAGCGGTCGAGGCCGGCCTGCGCGCCTATGACGGCGCGCTGCTGGTCGTCAGCCACGACGAGACCTTCCTCGAGGCGATCGCGATCACGCGCAGGTTGGATCTCGCTTCGCGGAGGTGATGCAGAAGGTTCGTTCAATGTTTCGAACGAAAGCGTTGGTCGGAAAGTGAACAGCCGAGCACGCGTCGCCTTGGGGCAGGTTGTAGGCGCGGTGCTCGGCTGTCAGGCCGCGCGGCGGTGCGGCCATCCCCGTAGGCTTCGCTCACCCCCATGAGCGAGGCCGTCGGAGTCAGATCTCGCCTGTTGCTAAATCCGCGCTGTCGAATGCAGTGCGTTTCGCCAAAGGGCAAATGCGACGAAGCCTGCCAGCAGCACAAAACCGCCACCGACCGCGATCAATAAATGCGCGAACGTCATTTGGAACATCCCAATTGTGAAGCATCATGCGGCGCGAGATGCGCCGCAATCTGGCAATCAAATGCACTTCAGGAATTGATTTGCCCCGCCGGCCGCCGCCGGACAGCCCGAAAGGTGGCTGGCACTGCGCTCTGCCCACCCTTCGATTTCAGAGAGACTGTCGAGCCACTCGGCTCTCGCCTCCCATCGCGCGGTTCGTCACACCGCTCAACTGTCACGAGGATAATCGATAAAATTTTACCGACAATCGAAAGGGAAAATTAAGGTTACCGGCGCGGCTCCCGCCAAAATATCGAAAACAACCCCATGCAAAGGAGCCCGCGGCGGTCGCGACCGCCGATTTGGGCGGGCGCGCTTCGCTATACCGGCGCGCGATCTCCTCGATCAGCAAGACACGGTCGGAAGCGGAACTGGCAAAAAATACAGCCGACACAATATCCTTGCGTCCATCGAGGAAGTGGTCCGCAGTGCTACGCTTCAGGCCTATTCGGCGGCCAACGCCCGCCGTAGTTCCGGCCGCTCCGTCGAATTCTGATGGACCTGATCTGCCGTGGGCTTGATCCGGAACCACGCTGCATAAAGCGCGGGAAGGAACAGCAGAATCAGGACCGTTCCGACCGCAGTACCGCCGATCAGCGTGTAGGCCATCGATCCCCAGAACACGGAATGCGTGAGGGGAATGAATGCCAGCACGGCAGCAAGCGCGGTCAGGATCACGGGCCGTGTGCGTTGCACCGTGGCCTCGATGACGGCGTGATAGTCGTCAAGGCCCGCAGCGAGGTTTTCCTTGATCTGTTCTGTCAGGATCAGCGTATTGCGCATCAGGATGCCGGCCAGTCCTATCAGGCCCAGAATGGCGTTGAAGCCGAAGGGCTGGTTGAAGGTCAGCAACATGGGCACGACGCCCACAAGGCCGAGCGGTGCCGTCAGCATCACCAGAGCCATCGTTGAGAACGACCGCACCTGTAGCATGATGACGATCAGCGTAGCGGCGATCATGGCCGGGAAGACCAGAAAAAGCGCGGAATTCGCTTTGCCGGCCTCTTCGATCGATCCACCCATTTCGATGCGATAGCCGGCAGGAAGGGATGCGATCAGCGGCTCAAGGGCCGTCTTGATTTCCTTGGAGACCTCTGGAGGCTGAGTCGCTTCATTGATGTCCGAGCGGATCGTAATGACGGGCGTACGATCGCGACGCTTCAGAACCGGCTCTTCAAGTCGGATTTCGGAATGGCCGACTTGGTCGAGCGGAATCGAGCGGCCGTCCCGGCTCATCAGGGAGAAATCGGCCAGACGCGTCGGATCCAGCCGCTCTCCGCCGGCGCTGCGTGCCACGATGGCGACGTTGCGGATGTCCTCGCGGACCTGCGTTACCGTGATGCCGGTGAGAAGGAACTGAAGTTGCCGGCCTACCTCGGCCGGCGAAAGGCCGATGAGGTTCAGTCGGTCCTGATCCGGAATGAAGCGGAGCACGGGCGTGCGATTACCCCAGTCGCGATTCGCCTGCCGGACATCGGGAACGCCTCGCATGATAGCGAGAGCCTTGTCAGAGATCGCGTACAACTGCGCAGGGTCGGGCCCCATGACCCGAAATTCCACCGGGAACGGCGTGTAGGGTCCGAACACAAGCTGAGCGACGCGGACATAGGCCTCAGGTGCAAGCCCTTGTGACACGGCCTCTCGGAGCCGGTGCTTCAAGGTTTCGCGCGCCTCGGCATCGGCCGTCAGCACGACGATCTTTGCGAAGGCAGGATCAGGCAGTTCCGGCGCCATCGCAAAGAAGAAGCGCGGGGCGCCCTGACCGACATAGCTGGTGACGATCTTCGCCTCGGGCTGATCGTGCAGCCAACCTTCGAGTTTCTCGACAGCGGCAGTCGTCGTCTCGATGCTGGTGCCTTCCGGCAGGCGAACCTCCACCAGAACTTCGGGGCGGTCGGACGTTGGGAAGAACTGCTGCTTGAGGGCGCCCATCCCGGCGCCGGAGAGCGCGAACGCGATGGCGACGATGCCGACGGTCAAGAACTTGTGGCGCACAGCGAAGGTGATGAGTCGCCGTAGGCGCCGATAGTTCGGCGTGTCGTAGATTGCGTGGTGGCCGCCCTCGACCGGCTTGATCGCGGGCAGCATCTTGACGCCAAGATAGGGCGTGAAGACAACCGCAACGATCCACGAAACGATGAGAGCGAACCCGAGGACCCAGAAGATGTTGCCGGCATATTCGCCGGCCGTCGAGCGCGCGAAGCCCACGGGCAGGAACCCGGCGACCGTCACGAGTGTTCCCGACAGCATCGGCGCCGCAGTGTGGCTCCAGGCATAGGCCGCCGCCTTGATGCGGTCCATGCCCTCTTCCATTTTCACCACCATCACCTCGATGGCGATGATCGCGTCGTCGACGAGAAGACCAAGCGCCAGGATGAGAGCACCGAGCGTGATGCGGTCGAAGAACCGGCCTGTTTCCAGCATGATGAGGAACACGACGGCAAGCGTCAGAGGGACCGCGGCCGCCACGACCATGCCGACGCGCCAGCCGAGGCTGAGCAGGCTCACCAGCAACACCACGCTGAGCGCCATCGCGAACTTCATCATGAATTCGTCGACGGCAGAGGTGATGTTGACGGCCTGATCGGTCACCTTGTCGAGCGTCATCCCGAGCGGCAGTGTCCGTGCGATCGCTGCGGACCTCTCTTCCAGATGCTTGCCGAGCGCGAGGCCATTCCAGCCCTCCTGCATGACCGCCGCGAGCACGATTGTGGGCTCGCCCTGGTGTCGGATGATGTAGGTGGGTGGATCCTCGTAGCCGCGGCGGACATCGGCGATATCCGAAAGCCTGAGCGTTCGCCCCGCAGCGACGATTGGCGTGTCGGCGATCGCCTGGACACTGTCATAGGCGCCATCGAGCCGGATGAAGACTTGCGGACCCTTGGTATCGATCGAGCCTGCCGGGGTGACGGTGTTCTGCCGCTGCAGGGCGGCTACGATGTCCTGCGCCGACACACCGAGCGTCGCCAGCTTGGCAAAGGAGAACTCGACGAATATCTGCTCGGGACGTTCGCCCAGGATGTTGATCTTCTTGACGCCGGGCACGTGCAGGAGGTCCTGGCGGATCACCTCGGCTTTCCTGGCGAGCTCGCGCATCGGCATGCCCTTGGCCTTGAGGGCATAGAGCGCGAAGCTCACGTCGGAATATTCGTCGTTGACGAAAGGGCCGAGCACGCCGGATGGCAGGTTGCGGGCTTCATCCCCGAGCTTCTTGCGGGCCTGATAAAACTCCTCCTGGACGGCGGATGGCGGTGTGCTGTCCTTCAGCGTGACGGTCAGATACGCGTAACCCGGCCGCGTCGTCGTCTCGACCCGGTCGTACCAGGTCAACTCCTGAAGCCGCTTCTCCAGGGGTTCGGCGACGAGGTCCTGCATCTCGCGCGCAGTCGCACCCGGCCATACCGTGGTGACCGTCAGGGTCTTGATGGTGAAATTGGGGTCCTCCGCGCGCCCAAGCATGAAGAAGGCGTAGGCGCCCGCGGCGGCCAGCAGGAGGATGAAGAACAGGGTGACAGCCCGTTCGCGAACGGCGATCGCGGAAAGATTGAAGCGCATCAGTTGCTCCTGTCCTGAGCGGCAGCCCTGACGCGAGCGCCCTCCTGCAGGAGATGAGCGCCGAGCGAGACAACGGAATCCCCAGAGCTCAGTCCGGAGATCACAGCGGCTTCACTCGTCACACGTGCAAGCTTGATGGGCCGAAAGTGCACGGTCGAGGTCGCGCGCTCGAAGACCCAGACGCCGGTCTGCCGGCCGTCATCGAGCACGGCTCCCAGCGGGACCTGCACTTTCGGCTGGGTCTCCTGGCTTGCAAGCCGAATGGTGACGGTCGCGCCAAGCGGTGCCGCCGCAGCCTCGCCGTCGAGCACGTAGCGGGCCTCATAGGTGCGGGTCTGGGCATCGGCGGAATCCGACAACTGCCGAAGATGCGCCGCATAGTGCCGTCCATCGCTCCCGTACAGGCTGGCCTCTGCGACCGAGCCGATCGCCGGCCGGATTGTCTCGGGAAGCGCCACCACAGCTTCGCGGGGACCGGCCTGTGCAAGCCGAATGACCGTCTGCCCCGCGGAGACCACCTGTCCCGGCTCACCAAGCGTTTGGGTGACCGTTCCGTCCGCATCCGCCACCAGCGTGGAATAGGTCGCCTGGTTTTCGGCGACCCGCGCTTCGGCTTCGGCCGCGGCGAGTTGCGCGTTCGCGGTGTCCGACGCGGCCTTCGCCTGCTCATAGCGCTGCCGAGACGTCCATCCGTCGTTGACGAGGTTGGCATATCGGCGCTCATCTGCATCCGTCTGAACGACAGTCGCGCGCGCCGCGGCAACGGCGTTGCGCTTCGCCGTGAGCGCAAGGCGCAGGTCGGTTTCATCGATCCGCAGCAGCGGCTGCCCGGCCTTGACCTGCTCGCCGACATTCACGAGCCGTTCGACGATCTTGCCGGCGACGCGAAAGCCGAGATTGCTTTCCACCCTCGCGCCTATGGTGCCCGTGAAGCCGCGTTCGGATCCGCTCATCCGCACCGGCGTCACCAGACTGACCAGCGGCGGCTCCTGCCGCGGGTCGCGCGCCGCGGAGGCTTCTTGAGCGGGAATGGCGAGAGTAGCGAAGACGGCCGCTCCGGACGCGACAATCAGGACGCCAGCCAAGATCATCAGTTTGCTCTTCTTCATCGCCGCCTCCAGGCCATTTAGATTTCGATTGAACTCTATAATCACATTAGAGTTCGATCGCAATCTAAATTGGGGTGCTGACGGGAATGTGATCGCCCGGAATCGGTCATTTCGGCCCTCGGGGCGCTGCCGTTCCAGGCTCGGGACTTGATAGATTGCACTCGAACGCTATTTGAGATATAGAGTTCGAACGAAATCCAAATGGAGATCCATGATGCGCGTTAGCCGGATTCAGGCAGCTGAGAACCGCCAGACCGTGATCAACGTGGCCAGTCGCCTCTTCAGGGAGCGCGGCTTCGATGGCATCGGGCTCAAGGATCTGATGGAGGGGGCGGGGCTAACCCAAGGCGCCTTCTACAAGCAGTTCGAGTCCAAGGAGGACTTGGCGGCGCAGGCGTCCAGACGCGCGTTGGAGAGCGCCTCAGAGCGGTGGTCGGCCGCGATCGCGGAGAATCCTGATGATCCGCTTGGCGCGGTGATCGCGTTCTATCTGAGTGCAGGGCATCGTGAAGAAAAGCTGGACGGCTGCCCCGTCGTGGCGCTCGGCTCGGACGCCGCCAGGCAGGGGCCCGGCGTGAAAGCTGCGTTCGAAGAGGGCATCAAGGCGTATCTCGAAGTCCTCGGCCCCTTGCTTCCCGAGACCGACGGCGAGGATTCCAACAGGAAGGCCATGGTCGTTCTGTCGACGATGGTCGGCGCCATGACGCTATCGCGCGCCATCAACGACCCAGATCTCGCTCAGGCGTTTCTGAATGCGGCTGTCGAACACGTTCGCGAAGCCGCTGCCGCTTAAAGATGGCCCCGCAAAGCACAGAGCACTCAGCGTGACTGAACTCAAACCAAGTTTGCTGAAATTATCGGACAAGCTAAGCGTACGTTTTCAGAAGAGCGGCAGCGGGCCTGCGTTGCTCCTCTTGCATACAATCCGCACGCAGCTCGAATATTTCCGCAGCCTTGCGCCGCTCCTCGCGACATCGCACACGGTGTACGCGCTTGACCTCCCGGGACACGGACACTCACCAATAGATCCAGGCGCGAGCTTCGACGAACCCTACTTCAGGCGGGCCGTCATTCGCTGCATCGAGGAGCTAAACCTCTCGGAGGTGACGATTGTCGGCGAGTCGATCGGCGGCGCATTGGCCCTCACCGTGGCGGCTTCCCTTCCACACCGCGTGAAGCGGGTCTATGCGATCAACCCCTACGATTACGAGACCCGCTACGGGGACGGTATTCGGCGTGGCAACTGGCTCGCGAATTTCATCATCGGAAGCTTGCAGATCCCGCTGCTCGGCGCGGTGAACGCGGCACTCGAAAACAAGATGATCCTCGGCAAGATCATGGGCGGCGGATATCACGACCCCCGCAGACTGCCGGCCGATCTGCTCGCCGAATTCGATGACGTCGCCCATCGCCCGGGATACAAGCGGATCGCGCGCAAGGTGCTGGCAGGGTGGCGATCCTGGAGCAACGCACGCGACTACTATGGGCAGATCTCGGCACCCGTGACGTTGATTTATGGCGACAGTGATTGGTCTCGGCCAAACGAGCGCGAACGCACACGTTCGCTGATCCCCGCCTCGCAGATGGTGACGCTGAAAAATACCGGCCATTTCTCAGCTGTGGAGAATCCGTCGGAGCTGGCGGGCGTGATCCTCGCGACGGAATGAGCACAACATCAAACACGGGAGTGCGCAACGATGTTCAAGCGCTTTTGGCAGAGCATGAATGCGTGGGCCGATGCCCTCAGCATGGACGATCCGCGCGGCGACTACGTGTCGAGGTTGGAAGGTCGCGTCACAAAGCTCGAGCGCGAAGTTGAAGGCCTTCGGATCCAGTTCCGACCAACGCTAGTTGGACCGGAGGATCGCGTTCATCAATTGAAATCGTGAACGCCGACGCTCCCGAAAGACACCAATTTTCCGACCGACAGCCAAGCCGGCCTCGAAAGTCATCTAATCATGCGCCGCATCGTCGTTACCGGATTGGGACTCGTATCACCGCTGGGCTGCGGCAGTGAGCTGGTATGGTCGCGGCTGCTCTCGGCCCGCTCCGGACTTGCCGCGCTGCCGGAATGGGCTGCTGTGCTTCCTGCACGAGTCGCCGGAATCGTTCCGACCAAGGCCAACGACGCAGAAGGAGGCTTCGATCCGGATCTGGTCATTCCTCCCAAGGATCAGCGGAGGATGGATCGCTTCATCCAGTTCGCCCTCGCCGCAGCATCCGAGGCCTTAGCAACGGCGGCGTGGATCCCTTCAGACGCGCATGCCATGGAGCGCACGGCCACCGTGATCGCATCGGGCATCGGCGGCTTTCCGGCAATTGTCGACGCAGTCCGCACCACCGACCAGCGCGGCGTGAAGCGCCTCTCGCCTTTCACAGTGCCGTCCTTCCTCGCAAATCTCGCAGCCGGCCATATCTCGATCCGCCACGGCTTCAAGGGGCCGATCGGTGCACCTGTCACCGCCTGCGCCGCAAGCGTGCAAGCGATTGGCGATGCCGCACGCCTGATCCGGACCGGTGAAGCCGACGTTGCGGTTTGCGGCGGCTCGGAAGCCTGCATCGATCTCGTGAGCCTTGGCGGCTTCGCCGCCGCGCGGGCGCTTTCGACGGGCTTCAACGACACGCCGACGCATGCGTCCCGCCCCTTCGATCGCGATCGCGATGGCTTCGTCATGGGCGAAGGCGCCGGTATCCTCGTCATTGAAGAGCTGGAGCATGCGATCCGCCGCGGCGCCAAACCGCTCGCCGAAATCGTCGGCTATGGCACGACGGCCGACGCCTACCACATCACGTCAGGACCGGAGGACGGCGACGGCGCGCGCCGTGCCATGGAAGCCGCATTGGTGCAGGCCAGCCTCAGGCCCGGTGACATCCAGCATCTCAACGCCCATTCGACCTCGACGCCGCTTGGCGACGTTTCGGAACTCGAAGCGATCAAAGCCGTGTTCGGCCGCGACGGAAAAATTGCCGTGAGCGCGACCAAATCGGCCACTGGTCATTTGCTCGGCGCGGCCGGGGGAGCGGAAGCAATCTTCACGATCCTCGCGCTACGGGATCAGGTGGCACCGCCGACGCTCAATCTCGACAACGGCGACGTGGCGGCGGAAGGCGTCGACCTGGTGTCCCGGGAGGCCAGACGCATGAGCATGGAGCATGCGATCTCGAACGGCTTCGGTTTCGGGGGCGTCAACGCGAGCATTATCTTTCGACGCTGGCAGTGACGGGACCGGGCTGTCCGGCGCGAGATTGTCACTGATGTCTCAGGTACGACCTGTTACCCATGTCTCCGCGCTGGACAGAGGCTACATGGCGGAGAGGGAGGGATTCGAACCCCCGATAGGCTTGCACCTATGCCGCATTTCGAGTGCGGTGCATTCAACCACTCTGCCACCTCTCCGATGGCCCGGGTGATTTGCGCCACCCGCGGTCGGGGCGTGTTCTAGGCGAGGTTGGCGGGACAGACAAGGCGCTGCAATAATATTTCCGTCACTAGAGCATGATCCGGAAAAGTGGAAACCGGTTTTCCGAAAGATCATGCTCAAACAAGGAGATGAGATCATGATGCGATTCCGTGGAAACGCATCATGATCTGGCGCCTCGTACCACCGAAACACTGGGCCAACGTGAGAAAGTGCGGGGAAACAAGGCGCTAGCGGGACACCTCTCGCTCGGTCGGCGCGCGAGCGGGCCAAAGCCAGCAGGAGCGGACCATGGATCATGCAACGATTCGGGCCAATGGCGCGGCGTTCCACGTCGCGCGGACCGGGAGCGGCCCGCCGCTGCTGCTGCTGCACGGCTGGCCGGAATTCTGGCTGACCTGGAAGCCTGTGATGGCGCGGCTCGCCGACCGCTACACCCTGATCGCGCCCGACCTGCGCGGCTTCGGCGACAGCGACAAGCCGCAGGGCCCCTACGGCCCCGATCAGCATACCGACGACATGCTGGCGCTGCTGGACGCGCTCGGCATCGACAGAGCCTGCGTGGTCGGCCACGACGTCGGCGGCGCCGTGATGCAGCCGCTCGCCCGCAAGGCGCCGGAGCGCATCGCCGGGCTGTTCTTCTTCGATTTCGTCTATCCCGGCATCGGGCCGCGGATGGCCGCGCCCGACCGGCTGAACCACATCTGGTACCAGTCGTTCCACCAGATGGAGATGGCGCCCGCGCTGGTCGGCGCTACCAGGGACAGCTGCCGCACTTACATCGGCCACTTCCTGCACAACTGGACCCATCGCAAGGCGGCGTTCGACGACGTCGATCGAGGATTTCGCCGACAATTTCTTCAAGCCCGGCAACCTCGCCGGCGGCTTCGCGCACTACCGCGCATCACACGCGGGACGCGTGAAGATGATGCAGGGCGAAGCGCCCACGCTGCCGCCGATCGACGTGCCGACCTGCATCCGATGGGCCGAGCACGACCCGCTGTTTCCTTATGAGTGGACCGACCGGCTGGGCGAGACCTTCACCAATCTGGATCTGAAGATGTTTCCCGATGTCGGGCATTTCCCGCATCGCGAGGACCCCGACCGCGCCGCCGCCGAGATCGCCGGCTTCTTCGAGCGGATCAATTGGAAGTAGAAAGTGGTGGGACCGCCAGGACGCGACAAAAACTGGCGGTCCCGTGCCGCTTTTCAGTATTGCTGGCCGGGAAGTGCGGCTTCGCCGGTCGGCGGGAGCGACACGGTCCACGGTAGCGGCCGGCACCGAAACGGCAACGCGAAGCCGATCTTAACCTAACCGGTCAACCTTACCGTGCGATCGCCGAGGCGCAGGGCTCAGGCGTCGGCGGTCTTGGCTTTTTTGGCCTTTTTCTCGCTCTTGTCGCCGTCGTCATCCCTGTCCTTTTTCTCGCCCTTGCCGTTGTCCTTCCTGCGGTTGGTGTAGCGGGCATTGCCAAGCCCGGTTCCGATCGTCAGCACGCCCCAGCGCGTGACATCCTGCATGAACGGGACCTCGGACAGTCCCTGCACCACGCCGTCATTATGCATGACGATCGCGGTGTCATGATCGCCGATCTGCGGGATCGCCTCGACCAGGCTCGCCGGCAGGTTGAATTTGCTGCTCTCCCAATTGCCCGGCAGGTTCTGCGCGCCCTTCTCGATTCCGCCGTCCTCCTTGATGACGCCGGGACAGGCGATGCCGATGAACGGCGCGAGCTTGAGATTCTCCGTCTCGGCTTCGGCGATCAGGTCCTTCAGCATCTTCACCAGCCGCTTCACCGCGCCCTCGCGCGTCGGCTCGTCATCGGCGTGGCGCCACAGCTCCGATTTCCAGACCGCGGCCTTGGAGAGATCGGGCGCCTTCTTCCAGCGCGTCTCGACGACGCCGCAGCGGATATTGGTGCCGCCGATATCGACGGCGAGCACGCCGTCATGGGCCTCGAAAATCCACGATGGCGCCAGATGCAGCGTACCGATCAGCCCGGCATCATCGGGATGAAAGCGGATCGGCACCAGGTCGACCTTGAAGTCGTCCGACTTCAGGATGATGTCGGTGCGCGCGATCGCGAGTTCGCCGAGCCTGGAGTCGCGGAAGCCGCCGCCGACCACGATGCGCTCGGTCTTGGCCCAGGCCTTGGTGTTGAGGAAGCGCCGCGTCACATAGGCGAGCTCCTGGGCGAACTCCTCGATCGCGCTGTGCACGACCGCGGAGGCCTCGGTGTCGTCGCCGACCAGCATCTCATCGAGCTTCTTCTTGCTGATCTTGTCCGACGGCTCGTCGCCGAACGGATCCTCGCCGGATTTGCGCAGCGGCTTGCGCCAGCGGTCGAAGATCTTGCGGAACGCGCCCTTGGAGGCGCGATCGCCGAGAAAGCCCTCGTCGTCCTTCAGCTCGATGTTGAAGCTGTCGATGTCGACGGATGGCAGCCGCGCGGCACCGTGGTGCGCGATGCCCGTGGTCAGTCCAGCGTCTTCAGCCATTCGCCTGCCCGCTTGAGGTTCCCAGCACTAACAATCAGGAACCCAAATGGTTGCGTCCCGCACCGGCCCTTGGCCGATGCGGGACGCAATTGCGCAGGCTTCAGGCGGCCTTCACCCCGTAGCGCGCCGCGGGCGCGTTGCGCGACAGGTTCGGCATCAGCTTCTGGCGGGCTGCCTCGTAGGCCTGCCAATCCGCGGCATCCGGCAACGACGGCACGGTGATGACTTCGCCCTGGTCGAGACCGGCGAGCGCGGCGTCGACCATGTCCTCGGCCTTCATCACGATCTGGCCCGGCAGATGCTCGACCGGCGTGCCGGCGATGCCCCAGAATTCGGTGGCCGTGGCGCCCGGCAGCACGGCCTGCACCCGGACATTCTTATCCTTCAGCTCGTGCTGCAGCGACTGCGTCAGCGCAAGCACGAAGGCCTTGCTGCCGCCGTAGACGCCGTTGAGCATTTCCGGCGCGACGCCGACGACCGAGGCGATGTTGACGATGGTGCCGCCGCCGCGCCCGACGAATCCCGGCACCGCCGCATAGGTGAGGCGCATCAAGGCGTCGACATTGAGCGCGATCATGTCGCTCATCTTGTCGACGTCGGATGCGAGCAGCGGCGCGGTGGCGCCGACGCCGGCATTGTTCACCAGCACGCTGATGCCGGCATGGCTGCGCAGAATGGATTCGATCCGCGACACATCGGCGCGCTTGCTGAGGTCGGCGGCGACGATCTCGATCGATCGGCCTGTCTCTGTCGACAAACGCTTGGCGAGCCCGTCGAGGCGCTCGCGGTTACGTGCGACGAGAATCAGATCGTAGCCACGCCGTGCGAGCCGGTCCGCATAGATGGCACCGATTCCGGACGACGCACCGGTTACGAGCGCCGTTCCTTTGGCTGACTTGGTCATGTTGGTCTCCTGTTTGACCCTGGACGGCCGAATATGGCCGCAGGTCAGCTTCTACAGGCCCCCTTGCATGTCTCAAATGTCATATATACACCTTTTTAGGACATCGATTGCCGCCGGAGGGTTCCATGAAGGAAATCGGCTTCGTCATCTTCCCCGACTTCCAGGTGATGGGCTTCACCGCCATCACGGCCTTCGAGGTCGCCAATCTGATCGCGGGCGAGTCGTTCTATGAGGTCACGCTGCTGTCGGAGAACGGCGGCCCGGTGCGGTCATCCGCCGGCTTCAATGTCGAAACCGAAGCCTTCGGCGAGCGCAGCTTCGACACGCTGTTCATCGGCGCCGGCCACGAGCTCCATCCGGCGTCGCCGAAGTTGATCGGCTATATTCGCCGCGCCATGACGGCATCGCAGCGGATCGCCGCGCCCTGCATCGGCGCCTTCTCGCTGGCTGAAGCCGGCCTGCTCGACGGCCGGCGCGTCTCCACGCACTGGCAATTCGCCGCCGAATTGCAGGCCCGGTTTCCCGGGCTCAAGGTCGAGCAGGACCGCATCTACATCATCGACGGGCCGATCTGGACCTCGGCCGGCATGACCGCGACGATCGATCTGGCGCTGGCGATGGTCGAGCATGACCTCGGCGTCGAGGTCGCACGGTCAGTGGCGCGCAAGCTCGTCGTCTACCACCGCCGCACCGGCGGCCAGTCGCAGTTTTCCGCGCTGCTCGAGCTCGCGCCGAAATCCGATCGGGTGCAGAACGCACTCAACTATGCCAAGGCGCATCTGCGCAACGAGCTGTCGGTGGAGGAATTGGCCGAGGTGGCGCGGCTCAGCCCGCGCCAGTTCAGCCGCGCCTTCCGCGCCGAGACCGGCCAGTCGCCGGCCAAGGCGATCGAGCAGCTGCGGGTCGAGGCCGCCCGCGAATTGATCGGCGACGGCCGCCATTCGATGGACGAAATTGCCGGCGAGACCGGCTTTGCCGACCGCGAGCGGATGCGGCGGGCATTCCTGCGGGTACTAGGGCAACCGCCGCAGGCCATCCGCCGCCACGCCCGGGCCGCCGCGCAAACCGCGGCCTGAATCGCCAATCCGGGCCAAAATCGTGCCAAACCCTTCATCTTTGGCCGGTTTTTGCCCTGCTTTACCTTGACTCTCCGCGGTTTGCGGCTATAAGTCCGCCCATCCGGCGCGGGGATTTCTCGCGCCGATTGTTTTTGTGCGGGCCATTTGGGAATTCATTCCCTTTCGCACGAAACACGCAACCCATAGCGACTGAACAAAAAGCCGACCCGGGCGATCCGTCCGAGGCCGGGATCGAACACGAAGGAATCAAACGATGTTCGCAGTCATCAAAACCGGCGGCCGGCAGTACCGTGTCGTTCCGAATGATGTACTCGAGATTGGCAAGATCGCCGGCGATGTCGGCACGATCGTGCAGCTAGGCGAAGTTCTGGTGCTCGGCGGTGACACGCCGGTGCTGGGAACGCCCACCGTCGCGGGCGCGACCGTTGCAGCCGAAGTGCTGCAGCACAAGCGCGGCGCCAAGGTGATCGCGTTCAAGAAGCGTCGCCGCAAGAATTCACGCCGCAAGCGCGGCTATCGCGACGAGCTCACGGTGCTTCGCATCACCGAGATCCTCGCCGATAACGCCAAGCCGACCATCGGCCCGCGGCCGAAGAAGGAAAAGGTCGCAGCGCCCGCCGATGGCGAGGACGCAGCACCGAAGGCGGCCAAGAAGAAGGCGCCCGCAAAGGCGCCGGCCGCGAAAAAGGCTCCGGCCAAGAAGGCCGCGGCCAAGAGCGAGAAGAAGTGATCATCGCGCTTCAAGTTGTGAAGCGTGACCAAACGTGAAATGATTCCGTCAAGGAATTGATCTAGAGATCAAAGCGAAGTCGGAGACGAGCTATGGCTCATAAAAAAGCAGGCGGTTCATCGCGCAACGGACGTGATTCCAAGGGCAAGCGCCTTGGCATCAAGGCGTTCGGTGGCGAGCGCGTGATCCCCGGAAACATCATCGCGCGTCAGCGCGGCACCACCTGGCACCCCGGCCTTAATGTCGGCATGGGCACCGATCATACTCTCTTCGCCAAGGTCGAGGGTCATGTCGAGTTCCGTGCCAAAGCCAACGGCCGCACATTCGTATCGGTTATCCCGATGGCGCAGGCGGCCGAGTAGACGGTGGACACACATGAGTCCGCCGGGTCCTGTTGAACCGGCGGAGCAGCAAAGAGCTCCAAGGGGAGGCGGGATGACCGGCCTCCCCTTTTTGTTGCGCGCGATCCGGTTCGACCGCGCGTGACGTTCCAAGCGTTGCGTATCGATTATCGCATCACAGGAGCTCGACATGTTGCAGGACATCCCGACGCCGACCTTGCGCGAGGCAAGAGCTTGCGTCCTCGAGACCGAACGGCTGACATTGCGCAAGCCGACGCTCGCGGACGTAAAAGCAATCGCACGCCTCGCCAATGATCGCCGCATCGCGGAGAACACCCGCCGCCTGCCGCATCCCTATACCCAGGACGACGCCATCGACTTCGTGCGCGCGCTCGGCGCCGGCGGCCGCGAGACCGTTTTCCTGATCGAGAACAATCACACGCCGATCGGCATGGTCGGCGTCGACTGGCGCGAGGAGACATCCGCCGAGCTCGGCTACTGGCTCGGCGTCGACTATTGGGGCCAGGGCTTCGGCACCGAGGCCGCGCGTGCGGTGATCGATTATTTCTTCGAGGAATTCGATCTCGACCAGCTGATCGCAGGCGCCCGCGTCGTCAACCCGTCGTCGCGCAACATCCTCGAGAAGTGCGGCTTCCAGTGGAGCGGCGTCGAGCTGCACCGCTTCGAGGCGCTGGGCTCATCGAGCCCGGTCGATGCCTTCCGCCTGTCGCGCGGCGTCTGGACCTCGCTGAAGCGCTGGAACAACTCGATCCGCCGGGAGAGCTGAGGGCTCGATCAACAACAACGGTCGTCGTCCCCGCGAAAGGGGGACCCATAACCACAAATGGTCATTGCTCGGCCGAGCTGTGGCTCCAGCGTAGGTGACGACAAGCAGCGGTGGTTATGGGTACCTGCTCCCGTGCGCAATTGCGCACTAGGCAGGGACGACAGCTATCATGCGGGTGCGCTTTTGCCCGCCCTGCACCGTCACGCCGGCGGATTCACCGCGGTGTCGGTTCGTCCGAGCTGCTGCTCGCGCACGAAGATGTAGAGGCCGGCCGCGATGATGATGGCGGCGCCGACGATCGTGGCCCAGGACGGCACGTCGCCGAACACCACGAAGCCGAAGATCACCGCCCAGACGATCATCGAATACTGGTACGGCACCACCACGCTTGCCGGCGCGAGCTTCAGCGAGCGATTGACGCAAAGCAGCGCCGCGACCGAGATGATGCCGGCGGTGAAGAACAGCACGAGGCTGCCGGCCGATGGCGTCACCCAGCCGAATGGCGACAGCACGAGGCCGAGGATGAACGTGCCGCCGAATTGCGAGCTCGCCAGCACGATATCCGGCGTCGCGCGCAGCGAGCGCGTGATCAGCATCAGGACCGCAAACGACAGGCTGCCGCCGAGCGCGATCATCGCCGGCCAGCTGATGGTCTGCGCGGATGGCCTGAGCGCGATCAGCACCCCGCAGAAGCCGACCAGGATCGCGGTCCAGCGCCGCCAGCCGATATGCTCGCCGAGCAAGAGGCCCGACATCGCGGTGACGAAGATCGGCCCGGCCAGATAGTAGGTGATGACGTCGGCGAGCGGCAGATAGACCGTCGCCAGGAAGAACGCCGCGACCTCCAGCGTCGACAGCGTCACGCGCAGCAATTGCAGCCACGGCCGCTCCAGATGCAGGAAATCCGCGCGCCGCTTCCACACGATCGGCAGCAGCACGAGCAGCGCCGCGCAGGCGCGCAGCCACAACAATTGCCCGACCGAATAGGTGGCGACGATGAATTTGCCCATCGCGTCGCCGAACGAGAACATGAAGATCGAGAGCAGCATCAAGCCGATGCCGGCGAGCCGCGCCGATCGATCGTCGTAGGAGGACAGTTTTGCGAACAGGCTCATTGTTCTCTTGTTGTCGCCGCCTCTGAGTCGGGCAGGTCCCGACGCCGGTTTTACCGAGGTGGCCGTGCAGGACAACCCCGGCGGCCGCATATCGAACCAATTGTCGCAGTGCCGCGGCTGCGCTACGGCTGGGCCAGCCATTCAAGAAAACAGAGCAGGAAACGCCGCATGAGCGACTTCGACCCCACCCAGCATCGCATGGTCCCCGCGCAGCGCTGGTTCGAGGATTTCGTGCTCGGCGAGCGTTTCGTGATTCCGAGCCGGACCCAGACCTCGGCGGTGTTCGCGGCGTTCCAGACCGCGAGCGGCGACACCCATCCGATCCATTACGACGTCGAATATTGCCGCAGCCGCGGCATGCCCGATTTGCTCGCCCATGGCTTCCAGACCCTGGTGCACACCGCGCCCGGCGCCGGACTGTTTCCCTACGTCGTGGAGGAATCGCTGATCGGCTTCCTGGAGCAGTCGAGCAAGTTCCTGAAACCGGTCTATGCCGGCGACACCATCTACCCGGCGCTCGAGGTGATCGAGCTGTCGCCGGGCAAGACCACCGGCGTCGTGACGCTGCGCTCGACCGTGCACAACCAGCGCCGCGAGCTGGTGCTGGAGGGGATGCAGAAATTCCTGGTCAGACGCAGGCCTGGCTAGCCCAAGGGCCGCAAAAAGGCCCGAAAATTAAGGCTTTTTGCCGAAGTCGCGATCCTTGCGGGTTGCCGCAGGGACCGGCCTGCCTTAGTTAGTACGGATCATGAAATTCCTCGATGAAGCCAAGGTCTATATTCGCTCGGGCGACGGCGGCAATGGCTGCGTCGCGTTCCGGCGCGAGAAGTTCATCGAGTTCGGCGGCCCCTCCGGCGGCAACGGCGGCCGTGGCGGCGACGTCATCATCGAGTCCGTCGACGGGCTGAACACGCTGATCGACTACCGCTACCAGCAGCACTTCAAGGCGCAGAAGGGCGGCAATGGCATGGGCAAGGACCGCCATGGCGCCAACGGCAAGTCGATCGTGCTGAAAGTGCCTGTCGGCACCCAGGTGTTCGACGAGGACCGCGAGACGCTGCTGCACGACTTCACCGAACTCGGCGAGACCTTCGTGCTGGCCAAGGGCGGCAATGGCGGCTTCGGCAACGCGCATTTCAAATCCTCCACCAACCGCGCGCCGCGCAACGCCAATCCCGGCGCGCCGGGCGAGGAGCGCTGGATCTGGCTGCGGCTGAAGCTGATCGCCGATGCCGGCCTGGTCGGCCTGCCCAATGCCGGCAAATCGACCTTCCTCTCGGTGGTCAGCGCGGCGCGGCCGAAGATCGCCGACTATCCCTTCACGACGCTGCATCCGCAGCTTGGTGTCGTGAACTACGGCGGCCGCGAATTCGTGCTCGCCGACATCCCCGGCCTGATCGAAGGCGCGCATGAAGGCGCCGGCCTCGGCGATCGTTTTTTGGGCCATGTCGAGCGCTGCCGCGTGCTGCTGCATCTGATCGACGCGACCTGCGAGCACGCCGGCAAGGCCTACAAGACCGTGCGCACCGAGCTTGAGGCCTACGCAGGCCAGCTCGCCGACAAGATCGAGATCGTCGCGCTCAACAAGATCGATGCGGTCGCGCCCGACGAGCTGAAGAAGCAGAAGGACCGCCTGAAGCGGGCCGCGAAGAAGACGCCGCTGCTGCTGTCAGGCGCGACCGGCGAAGGCGTGCCGGATGCGCTGCGCGCGCTGGTCGACGTGATCGGCGAGGCGCCGGTGTCCAACAAGGCCAAGGGCGGCCAGGCGGAGCCGTGGGCGACGCCGGTGCCGCAGGGCTGACGGCATCTCGACTTCCCAAGCCACTTCACGTCCATGCCACATCGTGGCGCCTCTTGCTTCCACCTTCCCGCTCAGACCGAACCCATGAAACGCCCCGCGCTCAAGAACTTTCGCCGCATCGTCGTCAAGGTCGGCTCGTCGCTGCTGGTCGACTCGCAGGCCGGCGAGGTGCACGCCTCCTGGCTCGCGGCGCTGGTCGAGGACATCGCGAAGCTGCACAAGCGCGGCTGCGAGGTCATGGTGGTGTCGTCGGGCTCGATCGCGCTCGGCCGCAGCCGCCTGAAACTGCCGCGCGGCCCGCTGAAGCTCGAAGAGAGCCAGGCTGCCGCCGCAGTCGGCCAGATCGCGCTGGCGCGGATCTGGTCGGAGGTGCTCGGCCATCACGGCATCGGCGCCGGGCAGATCCTCGTCACGTTGCAAGACACCGAGGAGCGTCGCCGCTACCTCAACGCGCGCTCGACGATCGCCAAGCTGCTGGAATGGGGCGCGGTGCCGGTGATCAACGAGAACGACACGGTCGCCACGACAGAGATCCGCTACGGCGACAATGATCGCCTCGCCGCCCGCGTCGCCACCATGGCGAGCGCGGATCTGCTGATCCTGCTGTCCGATATCGACGGCCTCTACACCGCGCCGCCCGCGGTCGATCCCGGCGCCAAGCTGATCCCGGTGGTCGAAAGCATCACCTCGGAGATCGAGGGCATGGCGGGCTCGGCCGGCTCCGAACTGTCGCGCGGCGGCATGACCACCAAGATCGAGGCGGCGAAGATCGCGACCACCGCCGGCACCCACATGCTGATCGCCTCCGGCAAGATCGAGCATCCCCTGCAGGCGATCGCCGACGGCGGCCGCTGCACCTGGTTCCTGACCCCGGCCAATCCCGTCACCGCGCGCAAGCGCTGGATCGCCGGCTCGCTGGAGCCGAAGGGCACGCTGACCATCGATGCCGGCGCGGTGGCCGCGCTGCGTGCCGGCAAGAGCCTGCTTCCGGCCGGCGTTGTCAGGGTCGACGGCCAGTTCGCCCGCGGCGATGCCGTGGTGGTGCGCGGCCCCGACACCCATGAGATCGGCCGCGGCCTCGTCGCCTACGACGCCGAGAACGCCGAGAAGATCAAGGGCCGCTCCTCGCCCGATGTGATGACCATTCTCGGCATCAGCGGCCGCTCCGAGATGATCCACCGCGACGACCTCGTGATCGGCCCGGTGGGGACGATCCCGGCCAAGTAGGGCCAAGGAGAGCATTGAGTAGGCCATTGGCCGAGCGGGGCGGCCTGCCGCCCATCTGCCATGCCGGTTCCGCGCCTCGCCACCCCTCAATTGCCATGCTAGAACATGGCCTTAGGGCATGATCCAAGCGCATGCCCAAAGCAAAGCTGGGACTTCCATGACCGCGCCCCTGAAGGCGATCGACGGCAACGCCGATCTCACTGCTCTGATGTCCGACCTCGCCGCCAAGGCGCGCGCCGCCGCGCGCGTGCTGGCGCTGGCGCCGCCGGAGCAGAAGAACCGGGCGCTTGCCGCGATCGAACGCGCGATCCGCGCCAACGCGCCGGCCATTCTCGCCGCCAATGCCGAGGACGTCGCCGAGGCGCGCGCGGGCGGCATGACCTCGGCCTTCGTTGACCGCCTGACACTGACGCAGGCGCGCGTCGACGGCATGGCCGACGGCGTTGCGACCGTGCGCGAGATCATCGATCCGGTCGGCACCGTCACCGAGAGCTGGCAGCGTCCGAACGGCATGACCATCGAGCGCGTGCGCGTGCCGCTCGGCGTCATCGGCGTGATCTTCGAAAGCCGTCCCAATGTCGCCGCCGACGCCGGCGTGCTGTGCCTGAAGTCCGGCAACGCGGTGATCCTGCGCGGCGGCTCCGACAGCTTCCGCTCCTGCCGCGCGATCCATGAATGTCTGGTGCAGGGCCTGCGTGAAGCCGGCCTGCCTGAGGCCGCGATCACCCTGGTGCCGACCCGTGACCGCACGGCCGTCGGCCTGATGCTGACGGGATTGAACGGCGGCATCGACGTGATCGTGCCGCGCGGAGGCAAGAGCCTGGTCGGTCGCGTCGAGGCGGAGGCGCGCGTTCCGGTGTTCGCGCATCTCGAAGGCGTCAATCACATCTACGTCGATGCCAGCGCGAAGCTCGACATGGCCAAGTCGGTCGTGCTGAACGCCAAGATGCGCCGTCCCGGCGTCTGCGGCGCCGTCGAGACCCTGCTGATCGATCGCAACGCTGCCGCGACCAAGCTGAAACCGCTGGTCGAATTGTTGATCGATGCCGGTTGCGAGGTGCGCGGCGACGACATCGTGCAAGGCGCCGATGCCAGGGTGAAGCCCGCGTCCGACGAGGACTGGACCACCGAATACGAGGACGCGATCATCTCGGCGAAGATCGTCGACAATCTCGATGAAGCGATTGCGCATATTCAAAATCACGGCTCGCATCACACCGATGCGATCGTGACCGAGGATGCCGCGGCCGCGCAGAGATTCCTCAACGAGGTCGATTCGGCGATCGTGCTGCACAACGCTTCGACCCAGTTCGCCGACGGCGGCGAGTTCGGCTTCGGCGCGGAGATCGGCATTGCCACCGGCAAATTCCACGCCCGCGGCCCTGTCGGCGCCGAGCAGCTGACGAGCTTCAAGTACCGCGTCCACGGCACCGGGCAGACACGGCCGTGATCATTGTCGCACGCACACGGTAGATCCTTGCAGCAAGCCTCCACCGTGCCGTTATCCGCAGCCCAGGCGCTTCCGTTCTACACCAACGGCATGCGCATCGGGCTGCTTGGCGGCTCGTTCAATCCGCCGCATGCCGCGCATCGCGCCATCAGCCAATTCGCGCTGAAGCGCCTGCAGCTCGATCGCGTATGGTGGCTGCTGACGCCGGGCAATCCGCTGAAGAACCATGACGGCCTGCATGCGCTCAACGAACGCGCCGCCGCCGCGCGCCGCGTTGCCGACGATCCGCGCATCGACATCAGCTGTCTCGAAGCTGTCATCGGCACGCGCTACACTGTAGACACGATCATCCACTTGCGCCGCCGCGTCTCCGGCGTGCACTTCGTCTGGATCATGGGCGCTGACAATCTCGCGCAATTTCATCGCTGGAAAGATTGGCGGCGCATCGCGTCCGATGTGCCGATTGCCGTGATCGACCGACCGCCCCAAAGCTTCCGCGCCCTTGCCGCACCGGCGGCGCAGGCACTCACGCGCTATCGCATGCCCGAAAATCAAGCGACACGGCTGGCCGACCAACGGGCGCCGGCCTGGGTCTTCCTGACAGGAATGAAATCCAATCTGTCTTCGACCGGACTCCGGAACCCGGACGGGAGCTGGAGAACGGCGTGAAGCGCAAAAGGGTTACTGGAATATTGAAACCATTAACCCCACATGCGTAGTATGGTGCGTGGGGCCGAGGATTCGGCACCCGCGATACAGTGAAAGGAATGGTCCCTGGCCACATCTGTATTGTCAAAGTCTGTTTTACCCAAGGTTCCAAAGACTGCGCGTAAAACATCGACGAAAACCGCGGCCTTGCAGGCGCAACCGGACGCCGACAAACCGGATGCCGACAAGACGCTGAGCCTGATCCTCTCCCGCCTCGAGGACATGAAGGCGGAAGAGACGGTCACCATCGACCTTCGGGGCAAATCCGCATACTCCGACTACATGATCGTCACCACCGGCCGGGTTAACCGGCACGTTGGCGCGATCGCGGAGAATGTGACGAAGAGCCTCAAGGAAAACGGGGTCAAGAACATCCACGTCGAGGGCTTGCCCAATTGCGACTGGGTGCTGATCGATTCCGGCGAGGTGATCGTGCACGTGTTCAGGCCTGAGGTGCGCGAGTTCTACAACCTCGAACGGTTGTGGACTCAGAACCCGGCGGTCGCGGCGGTCTAAGGGGTAGCGAAGCCGATGCGAATCGGCTGCGGCGCAGCTAGTCTGCGTTGATGCGCCTCGTCGTGATCTGCATCGGCCGTCTGAAACAGGGCCCTGAACGGGAGCTCGCGGAGCGTTACCGCGAGCGCTTCGAGGATATCGGCCGCAAGCTCGGCTTTCGCGGCCTCGAGATTCATGAGATTGCGGAGAGCCGCGCGCGCGACACGGCCGCGCGCATCGCGGAAGAAGCCGCGGCGATCGCGGCGCTGCTGCCGGACAAGCACATGCTGGTCGCGCTCGACGAACGCGGCAAGAGCATCGACAGCGCAAGCTTTGCCCAGCAGCTCGGCCGCTGGCGCGACGAGGGGTTGGCCCATACAGCCTTCGTGATCGGCGGCGCCGACGGACTTTCGCCTGAATTGCAGCGCAAGGCTTCGTTGCGTATTGCATTCGGCTCCGCGACCTGGCCGCACCAAATGGTCCGCGTCATGCTTCTGGAACAGATTTATCGGGCCGCGACCATTTTGGCCGGCCATCCCTATCACCGCGCTTGAGACGCGATGACGGACCGTCGAAAGCGCTGAACGCACGCGAATGCAGCACCGGCAGGACATAGCTTCGTATTTGCCTTCGGCTCTCGGCGCCGCGCGCCGCCGCTGGCTGCCGGTGACGCTGCCTCTGTCGATCGTGCTGTTCGCCGCTGCTCCGCTGGCCGCGGTGCATGCGCAAGCGACACCACCGGCGCAACAGTCCGCACCGCCGGCACAGCAGGCTGCGACGGCGGAGACATCGCCCGACGCCATCAAGCAGCGCGAGCAGGAGCTCGAGGCCGCGCGCGAGCAGCAGCGCAAGGCGACCGAGTTGCAGGAGAAGCTGAAGGCCGACATCGCCGCGATGGGCCAGGACCGCAGCAAGCTCAACCAGCAGCTGATCGACATTGCCGGCCAGGTGCGCGGCGTCGAGACGCGGATCGCCGACGCCGAGGCCCGCTTGCAGCCGCTCGACGGCCGCGAGCGCGAGATCCGCAGCTCGCTCGATTCACGCCGCTCCGAGGTGATCGAAGTGCTGGCCGCGCTCCAGCGCGCCGGACGGCGCACCCCGCCGGCGCTGCTGGTGCGGCCCGAGGACGCGCTGCAATCGCTGCGCACCGCGATGCTGCTCGGCGCGGTGGTGCCGGAGTTGCGCGTCCGCGCCGAGAAGCTTGCCGCCGATCTCGGCGAACTGGTCGCGCTGCGCAAGACCATCTCGACCGAGCGCGACGCGCTGGCGGCCGACCGCGACAAGCTGAGGGAAGACCAGACCCGGCTTGCGGCGCTGGTCGACGAGCGGCAGCGGCAGCAAAGCGCGGCCGAAAAGGACATGGAGGCGGAGGGCGCCCGCGCCATCGCGCTGTCGAAGCAGGCCGACAATCTGCAGAGCCTGATCGCCAAGATGGAGCAGGACCTCAAGAGCGCGGCCAAGGCCGCCGCCACGGCCAGCCTCCAGGGGGCGCCGGCGACCGTTAACGGTAAACCCAATCTCGGGGCGCTCAAGGACCCGGCGCGCATGAGCCCGGCGGTCGCCTTCGCCTCGGCCAAAGGCCTGTTCGCCTATCCCGTGAATGGCACCAAGATTCGCGAATTTGGCGGTTCCGACAGCGCGGGCGGCGTACAAAAAGGCATTTCTTTGGCAGCCAAACCGGGCGCGCAGGTCACAACCCCGTGTGACGGCTGGGTTGTTTACGCGGGTCCTTTCCGCAGCTATGGACAACTCTTGATCCTCAATGCCGGGGGCGGGTATCATGTCCTGATCGCCGGGATGGAGCGTATTTCGGTAAACATCGGCCAGTTTGTACTTACGGGGGAGCCGGTTGCGACCATGGGGTCGACGTCCCAGGTTGCATCCATTCTCGCGACCAATGCGAGCCAGCCAGTGCTCTATGTCGAGTTCCGGAAAGACGGCACGCCAATCGATCCAGGTCCATGGTGGGCCACAAATGAAGGCGAAAAGGTTCGCGGATGATGCGCAAGACTTCGGTAATTCTCCTTAGCGCCGCCACCGGCGCGGCCCTGACGCTTTTCGTCACGCAGCCCCGCGCTGTGCTGATGGGATCGAGCGCGCGCGCCGCGACGTCGGACACCTACCGCCAGCTCAATCTGTTCGGCGACGTGTTCGAGCGTGTGCGCAGCGACTATGTCGAGAAGCCCGACGACTCCAAGCTGGTCGAATCCGCGATCTCCGGCATGCTGTCCGGCCTCGATCCGCATTCGAGCTACATGGATGCCAAGAGCTTCCGCGACATGCAGGTGCAGACCCGCGGCGAGTTCGGCGGTCTCGGCATCGAAGTCACGATGGAAGACGGGCTGATCAAGGTCGTCTCGCCGATCGACGACACCCCGGCCTCGAAGGCCGGCATCATGGCCAACGACATCATCACCACGCTGGACGACGAGGCCGTGCAGGGCCTGACGCTGAACCAGGCCGTCGAGAAGATGCGCGGTCCGGTCAACACCAAGATCAAGCTCAAGATCATCCGCAAGGGCCAGGACAATCCGATCGACGTCACGCTGGTGCGCGACAACATCCGCGTCCGCTCGGTGCGCGCGCGCGTCGAGGCCGACGACATCGCCTATATCCGCATCACCACCTTCAACGAGCAGACCACCGAAGGCCTGAAGAAGGAAATCGCCAATCTGCAGGGCCAGATCGGCGACAAGCTGAAGGGCTACATCATCGACCTCCGCAACAATCCCGGCGGCCTGCTGGAGGAAGCGGTCACCGTGTCCGACTCCTTCCTGGAGCGTGGCGAGATCGTCTCGACCCGCGGCCGCAATGCCGAGGAAACCCAGCGCCGCGCCGCGCATCCCGGCGACCTGACCAAGGGCAAGCCGGTCATCGTGCTGATCAACGGCGGCTCGGCGTCGGCCTCCGAAATCGTCGCCGGCGCGTTGCAGGACCACAAGCGTGCGACGCTGGTCGGCACCCGCTCGTTCGGCAAGGGCTCGGTGCAGACCATCATCCCGCTCGGCTCGGGCAACGGCGCGCTGCGCCTGACCACCGCGCGCTATTACACGCCGTCGGGCAAGTCGATCCAGGCCAAGGGCATCGTGCCCGATATCGAGGTGCTGCAGGACGTGCCGGAAGAGCTGAAGGCGCGTACCGACACCAAGGGCGAGGCTTCGCTGCGCGGCCATCTGAAGAACGATGGCGACGAGAAGACCGGTTCGCAGTCCTACGTCCCGCCGGACGCCAAGGACGACAAGGCGCTCAAGATGGCGGACGACCTGCTGCACGGCATCAAGTCGACCTCGAACGCCACGCCGGCGCCGGCCGGTGACAAGGCACCCGGCGACAAGGCCGCTGCCGACAAGCCGGCCAGCAAGTCCGCGAACTGATCCAATCCGATTAGGCGAAAGGGCGGCCCTCGGGCCGCCCTTTCTGCTGTTGGATTCCCCCATCCGTGCGCTTTGCCGGGGAGGCCGGCGCGCGGGAATGCACCGCATCGTGCTATCGTTCGCGCTGTTGATTCGGGGAGGGTCATGGCAGAAGCGGCCGACGAACTGAGCACGCCGCTTGGGCAGCAGACCGTGGGCAGGACGCGCCGTTTCCGCCTGCCATTCACGGCGATGCAGGCGCTTGCCGTGCTGCTGGGGCTCGTGCTGGTCGGCTTCGTTGGCGTTGCGCTGTTCAACGACAACCCGCTCGGCGGCGAGCCGATGGCCCGCATCACCCTCCGCAATCCCCCACCCGCAGCCGCCGACGACAAGAACGCCTCGACCGAAGCGGCGGTCAAATCCGCCGCCAAGGCACCGGCCACGGCCGGCGATGCCAAGAACGACACGAAGAACGACGCCCGGACGGTCACCATCATCGACGGCTCCAGCGGCAAGCGCCAGGACGTGGTGATCGGTGCCGGCGACCCGGCTGAGAAGGTCGATGGCGACACCCCGCCGCTCGCGATGACCGGCATCGACCCGCGCCTGCTGGAAAAGTCGCGCTACGGCATGATCCCCGTGGTCGCCGACGGCCTGAAGCCGTTCACGGTCTATGCGGCCGAGGCCGACCGCGCCAAGGCTGCCCGGATGCCCGTGGTGGCCATCGTGGTCGCCGGCCTCGGCGTCGGCGCCGCCAAGACAGCCGATGCGATCATGAAGCTGCCGCCGGCCGTGACGCTGGCCTTCACGCCCTATGGCGCCGACCCCGGCAAGCTTGCGGAACGCGCCCGGGCGCAGCGCCACGAGATCCTGCTGCAGATCCCGATGGAGCCGTTCGACTATCCCGACAACGATCCGGGGCCGCAGACCCTGCTCACCACGCTGAGCAGCGAACAGAACCTCGACCGGCTCTATTGGCACCTCAGCCGCCTGCAGGGCTATGCCGGGATCGCCAATTTCATGGGCGCCCGGTTCGTCGCGACCGATCCAGTGATGCAGCCGATCGTGCGCGAAGCGGCCAAGCGCGGCCTCAGCTATTTCGACGACGGTTCCACCCCGCGCAGCATGGCGCAGAGCCTCTCCGCGGGCCAGTCGCTGCCGTTCGCCAGGGCTGATTTCGCCATCGACGCGGTGCCGACTTCGGCAGAAATCGACCGCGCGCTGGTCAAGCTGGAAACCATCGCCAAGGAGCGCGGCACCGCCGTGGGCGTCGCCTCGGCGCTGCCGGTCTCGATCGAGCGGCTCGGCGCCTGGCTCAAGACGCTGGATTCCAAGGGCATTATGCTTGTGCCATTGACAACGGCGATGCTGAAATCAAAATCGGGCTAGAGATCAATCTGTTGGTGCAGCATGACCTTGCCGGGGGGCCGGGTCGGGCGCATCAGGAAATGCGAGGTAGCGGCAGCATGGCACGTTATGAGGACCTGCCCTATCGAACCTGCGTCGGCATCATGCTGCTGAATACGGCCGGGCTGGTCTTCATCGGACGCCGCGCGGGCGGCATCGAACATGTCGACGACGCGCATGTCTGGCAGATGCCGCAAGGCGGCGTCGATCCCGGCGAGGATACGTTTCAGGCCGCGCGGCGCGAGCTCTATGAAGAGACCAGCGTCAAGTCGGTGGAGAAGCTCGGCGAGGTCTCCGACTGGCTGATCTACGACATCCCGCGCACCGTCGCGGGCCGTGCCTGGAAGGGCCGCTATCGCGGCCAGCGGCAGAAGTGGTTCGCATTGCGCTTCACCGGCGACGAGAACGAGATCAACGTCGCCAACCCCGGTGGCGGCCATAAGGCCGAGTTCATCACCTGGCGCTGGGAGCCGATGAAGAATTTGCCGGAGCTGATTGTGCCGTTCAAGCGCCCGGTCTATGAGCGCGTCGTGAAGGAATTCGCCGGTCTGGCGGCGAAGTAGCTGGCCGGGCGATCGGCCCAGTCAACGCGCGACGCAGCCATCGAGATGTCATCGGATAAGCCCTATCGCCCCAACGTGGGCATCGCGCTGTTCAACAGCTTTGGACGCGTGCTGATCGGCCACCGGATCAAGGACGATGGTCCGGAGATCGTGCTGCCCGGCCTCGAATGGCAGATGCCGCAGGGCGGCATCGACGCGGGCGAGGATCCGCGCCAGGCCGTGATGCGCGAATTGTGGGAAGAGACCGGGGCGGTCAGCGCCGACTATCTCGGCGAGACCGACTGGATGACCTACGAATTCCCCGCCTATGACGGACCGGCCTCGCATCGGCTCGCCAAATTCCGCGGCCAGCGCCAGAAATGGTTTGCGCTGCGTTTCACCGGACGCGACGAGGAGATCGATCCGCTGACGCCGCGCAACGGCCAGCCCGCGGAGTTCGATCAATGGCGCTGGGAGCGCCTCGACCGCGTCGCCGACCTCGTGGTGCCGTTCCGCCGCGACGTCTATCGCGCGGTCGCGATCCGGTTTGCGGAATTCGCCGGCTGATCCTGCGGCGGAACGCGCCGCGCATCACCCGGCGTCATCCCATAGGTCGTGCGAAACACACGATAGAACGTCGCGATGCTGTCGAAGCCGCATGCGAACGCGATCTCGTCGATGCCGCGTTCCTGCATGGCGTAGAGCAGCCGCCTCGCCTCCTTTAACCTTGCAGCCGTCAGCGTTCGCGCGAACGACAGGCCGGTCGGCTCGAACAGCGCATGCAATTGCCGTAGTGAAATGCCGAGCTCGGTGGCGACCGCGGCCGGCGTCAGCGCGGCGCGATGCAGATCGCGCAGCAGGATTTCGCGCGCGGCATGGAGGTAGCCCGCATGCAGCGCGGCGCGGATTTCGCCCTGTCGCGGCCGCAAGCGTCCGCGTGCGAGCAGCGCCAGGCGCACCATATGCGTCACTTCGTCGGCGAACTGCCCGGCTTGCGCCGGATCGCGGGTCATGACGCGGAACATGGCGCCGACCAGCCGGGTCAGGCGCGCATCACGCGCCAGCGCGACCGGCGGCGCATCCTCGATTCGCGCACCGAGCACGAGCTCGCTGGTGACGGGGATCTTGAGGCTGACGAAATGAAAACCGTCAGTCCGCTCGGGCGTCGAGAAATACGGCAGATTGGAGTGGCCGAACACCAGATCGCCGTTGCGCACGAACTGGACGCGATCGCCACCGATATTCAGGTGGCCGGGGCCCCGCACCTGCCAGGCGAGCTGCAGGCTGTTGCTCGGGACGCGCGCGATGTCGGTTGAGGTCCGGCTGACCCGATAGGAGGATGCCGACATTTCCGCCAGCACGGCATCGCCCACCGGCGTCGCGGAAAAATGCCCGCGGAAGTCAGGCCGCTTGTCGCGCTCGAGCTCGATAGTGACCCCGAACAGGCTCTTGCCGCGCACGTCGCACCAGTGCTCGAAACGGTCCTGCGGACGGAGCGCATCGGTGGAGAAGGTCAGCACGGAGTTCTGTCCATTACGTCCAAAGTGGAATCGCGACCCCATCGAGTCGGTTCGTCGTTGCGCGGCAGCTTGTCATTTGTGCCCGATCTCAGCTGTAAGCTGCTTCACATTTTCCGGATCGGTTCACCGCTTTGCACGTTGCGAACCATGTTCTAGTTCGGGCCGACCGTGAACGGGCCGATCGCGATGACATGACAATCGCTGTCGCGCCTGGCGCACGCGCCGAGCGCGGCGTCGACTGCGCCCTGCTCGTTCTCCGCCTTCAATCCAAGTCCCGGCCGTCCCTGCGTTCCGACCGCGACCGCATTCCAGCCTGCGGTTGCATCGGCAAGCTTGCGGACGACATCGGCCCGCTCGCTCGGCGCGATGACCGAGCTGTCGACCGCCCTGAGGAAGCCGGTGACGCGCAACGTCGCCGGAATCGGCACCACGAAGACGTCGTCGACCACGACGATCGTGCAGGGCACGCCGGCGACCGCGCCGCAGGCTTGCAGATTGCGCCGCGCCGATTCCTCCAGCGAATCGATGCCCGCATTGAAGAAGTAGTGACCGCCCGGGCCGAGCGCGATGGTTCGCGTCTTGCGGCCCGGCACGAACAGGCTGTCGAGCCGGGCCCTGGCCGCGTCGCGCAGCAGCGGCACGTCCTTGGTGGCGTATGGCTTCTCGACCAGCACGTCACGCTTGACCCACGGCAAGGCCGGCACCGGAGGCTGGCCGTGGGTGTACACGATCGTGTTGCCGACGGCGTATAGTTCGCATTTGCGCGGCGAGCCCGCATTGTCGGCGCGCTTCTGGCACAGATCGAGTGCCGCGGTCTTGGCCGCATCCTCGTTCGGTTGCGCCACGCTCCAGCCGACGAAGCCGTTGATGTTGAGAGCGACCGCCTTGGAATCGCCTGCGGGCAAATACTCGGTCGCGAGCATGTTGCGGGTGCGGTCGCTGACGAACGGAACGATGTCGGCCGCGAGTTTATCACCGAGTTTATCACCTGGTGCAGTCGAAGCCGTCGCTGCCAATGCCGGCGCCGGTTTCGCAGGGGCAGATGGCGCCGTCGATGCCGGCGGCGACGGCGCAACCAACGGGGCCGGTGAAGCTGATACCAGGGGCGTGGACGCCGGCGCAGAACTCGCCACGGAAGCGGGCTTCGCCACTGAAGCTTCCAGCTTGGTGTAGACGAGGAAGCCGCCGACGCCGATCGCGGCCAGCAGCACCACGGTGATGGCAGCGGGCCACATCCAGGCTGGTGTAGCTGACGGCGCGGATTTGACCGGCTTCTTGACCTGCGGCGTTGCGTAGCTGCCGTCCTCGCGCCGCATCGCCACCATGTAGGCGTGCACCGGGGTCGGGATGTTCTTCACTTCCTGCGCACCGATGTCGGCGAACTGCACCGACAGCTTGTTGGCGACCTGCTCGTGGACGGCGCGCGACACGCAGATGCCGCCGACTTCGGCGAGGCCCTCGAGCCGGGCGGCGATATTGACGCCGTCACCGAGCAGATCGCCGTCGCGCTCGACCACATCGCCGATGGTGATGCCGATCCGGAACGACATCTGCCGGCTCGGCGGATAGGCCATGTTGCGCGTGCGCAGGCTTTCCTGGATGTCGATGGCGCAACGCACGGCCTCAACGGCACTTGGAAATTCCGCGAGCACCGCATCGCCTGCGGTGTTGAAGATGCGGCCACCGCATTTTGCAATGAAGTCGTCGGTGACCTGACGATAGGAGGCGAGCCGCCGCAGCGTCTCTTCCTCATCCTCGGCAACCAATCGACTATAGCCTGCAATATCGGCCGCAAAGATCGCCGCGATCTTGCGCTTCATGAGCACCAGCCCGGAATCCAAATATGCCGGGGAGAATGCCGCCAGACGTTCGCGGGTGCAATAAGCATTCAACGCCCGCCGGGGTGCGGCGAGCGTTGAATCATTCAAGGCTTTTTGTTCAAGTCCTGGCGGACGATGACTGGAAAACTGTGAGCGATTTCACAATGGGAGCCGGCTCACTCGACACATCGGCGCGATCGCTGGTCGGGCAATCGCGCCCTAGTGCATAGCCGTGGTGTTGAGTTCGTTCTGGATGCTCTTGAAGTGGTCGAGCCGCTCGATCGCGTGATCGAGCTCGGAGCCTTCCTTCTCGGCGAGCTTCTCTTCCATCTCCTTGATGGTCTCCGCGAACTTCACGCGGTCGAGCTCGGCAATCGTGGTCGCGACGTCGGCGAGCACGGTGAGACCCTTGTCCGACATCTCGGCAAGGCCACCGAGCACGATCACCTTGTCGCGCTTGCCGGCGGCCGTGATCGTCAGGATGCCCGGACGAACCGTGGCGACGACCGGAGCGTGGCCGGCGAGCACGCCGAAATCACCCTCCACGCCGGGAACGTCAACCTGATCAACCTCGCCGGAGAAGGCGAGCTTTTCGGGAGAGACGAGATCGAAGTGGAAGGTGGCCATGGTCTTTCCGTTCTTTGCGCTGTCACCCGCGGGCTCGACCCGCGGGTCCATCAGTCAAGACAGTTTTCGTTCGATGGACCGCCGGATCTAGTCCGGCGATGACGACATCATGAAGCTCAGGCCGCTTCGGCGGCGAGCTTCTTGCCCTTCTCGACGGCTTCTTCGATGGTGCCGACCATGTAGAACGCCGCTTCCGGCAGATGGTCGTACTTGCCCTGGCAGAGATCGCGGAAGCCCTTGATGGTGTCGGCGAGGTCGACGAACTTGCCCGGCGAGCCGGTGAAGATTTCGGCGACGTGGAACGGCTGCGACAGGAAGCGCTCGACCTTGCGGGCGCGGGCGACCGTCAGCTTGTCCTCTTCCGACAGTTCGTCCATGCCGAGAATGGCGATGATGTCCTGCAGCGACTTGTAGCGCTGGAGGATCTGCTGGACGAGGCGCGCGGTGTTGTAGTGCTCTTCACCGACCACGAGCGCCGACAGCATGCGCGAGGTCGAGTCGAGCGGGTCCACCGCCGGATAGATGCCCTTTTCCGAGATCGCGCGCGACAGCACCGTGGTGGCGTCCAAGTGCGCGAACGAGGTCGCGGGCGCCGGGTCGGTCAAGTCGTCGGCCGGCACGTAGATCGCCTGCACCGAGGTGATCGAGCCCTTCTGGGTGGTGGTGATGCGCTCCTGCAGCGCGCCCATGTCGGTCGCGAGCGTCGGCTGATAACCCACGGCGCTCGGAATACGGCCGAGCAGCGCCGACACTTCCGAACCCGCCTGGGTGAAGCGGAAGATGTTGTCGACGAAGAACAGCACGTCCTGGCCCTGGTCGCGGAAGTGCTCGGCGACGGTCAGACCGGTCAGACCGACGCGGGCGCGGGCGCCCGGCGGTTCGTTCATCTGGCCGAACACCAGCGCGCACTTCGACTTCACGCTCGGATCCGGGTTGTGCGGATCGGCGTTGACCTTGGATTCGATGAACTCGTGATAGAGGTCGTTGCCTTCACGGGTGCGCTCGCCGACGCCGGCGAACACCGAGTAACCACCGTGCGCCTTCGCGACGTTGTTGATCAGTTCCTGAATCAGCACGGTCTTGCCGACGCCGGCGCCGCCGAACAGGCCGATCTTGCCGCCCTTGGCGTACGGAGCAAGCAGGTCGACGACCTTGATGCCGGTGACGAGAATTTCCGCTTCGGTAGACTGATCGGTGTAGGTCGGCGCTTCCTGGTGGATGGCGCGCACGCCTTCGGCCTTGATCGGGCCGGCTTCGTCGATCGGCTCGCCGATGACGTTGATGATGCGGCCGAGCGTGCCTTCACCGACCGGAACGCGGATCGGCTCGCCGGTGTCGGTCACTTCCTGACCGCGGACCAGACCTTCGGTGATGTCCATCGCAATGGTACGGACGGTCGATTCGCCGAGATGCTGGGCGACTTCGAGCACCAGGCGGTTGCCGCCGTTCTTGGTCTCGAGCGCGTTGAGAATCGCCGGAAGGTGGCCTTCGAACTGCACGTCGACCACGGCGCCCGTGACCTGGGTAACGCGACCGATCTGGTTGGCTGCTGTAGCCATGGACTGTTCTCCTTCGAAATCTGCCTTAGACCGCCTCAGCGCCGGAGATGATTTCAATCAGCTCCTTCGTGATCTGGGCCTGACGGGTCCGGTTGTAAATCAGGGTTTGCTTGCGGATCATTTCGCCCGCGTTGCGCGTCGCGCTGTCCATCGCGCTCATCTGCGCGCCATAGAACGAGGCGTTGTTCTCGAGCAGCGCGCGGAAGATCTGCACCGCGAGATTACGCGGCAGCAGGCTGCCGAGGATCTGATCCTCTTCGGGCTCGTATTCATACGACGTCGCGGGAGCCGCATTGGCCGCGGGCGCGGCAACCTCCAGCGGGATGATCTGCTGCGCGGTCGGGATCTGCGCGATCACCGACTGGAAGCGCGAATAGAACAGCGTGCACACGTCGAACTCGCCGGCCTCGAACCGCGCCAGGACTTTGTTGGCGATGTCCTCGGCATTGACGAAGCCGATCTGCCGCACCGAGCGCAGGTCGAGATGCTCGACGATGCGGCTCTCGAAAGTCCGCCGCAGCTGCTCGTAGCCCTTGCGGCCGACGCAGAAGAACTTCACTTCCTTGCCCTGCGCGAGCAGCGTGTTCGCCCGCTCGCGCGCCAGGCGCACGATGGCCGAGTTGAAAGCGCCGGACAGGCCGCGCTCGCCGGTGCAGACCAGCAGCAGGTGCACCTGGTCGTTGCCGGTGCCGGCAAGCAGCGCCGGCGCGCCGGGCGTGCCATTGGCCGCGGCTGCGATGTTGGAAATCACCGCATCCATCTTGGTGGCATAGGGCCGCGCCGCTTCGGCGGCGTTCTGCGCACGGCGCAGCTTCGAGGCTGCGACCATCTGCATGGCCTTGGTGATCTTCTGCGTCGCCTTGGTCGAGGCGATGCGGACCCGCATGTCTTTTAGTGACGCCATTCTTCGTTCACCCCGGCGATCCGACCACAATGGTCAGATCGCAAGCCTCCGTTCGTCACGCCCGGCGGCGAGCCGGGCGACGCCCCATTCGTTATGCAAACGTCTTGGCGAAACCTTCGACGGCCGTCTTGAGCTTGGCGGCGGTGTCGTCGGACAGATCGCGGCTCGTGCGGATCGCATCGAGGATATCGGCATTCTTGCCGCGCAGCAGCGACAGCAGGCCGTCCTCGAACGCCTTCACCTTGTTGAGCGGCAGCGGATCGAGATAGCCATTGGTGCCGGCCCAGATCACGCAGACCTGCTCTTCCATCTTCAGCGGCGAGAACTGCGGCTGCTTCAGGAGTTCGGTCAAGCGCGAGCCGCGGTTGAGCAGGCGCTGGGTCGAAGCGTCGAGGTCGGAGCCGAACTGCGCGAACGCCGCCATTTCGCGGTACTGCGCGAGCTCGCCCTTGATCTTGCCGGCGACCTTCTTGGTGGCCTTGGTCTGCGCCGACGAACCGACGCGCGACACCGACAGACCGACGTTCACCGCGGGACGGATGCCCTGGAAGAACAGATCGGTTTCCAGGAAGATCTGACCGTCGGTGATCGAAATCACGTTGGTTGGGATGTAGGCCGACACGTCGTTGGCCTGGGTTTCAATGACCGGCAGCGCGGTCAGCGAGCCCAAACCATGGTCCTTGCCGAGCTTGGCAGCGCGCTCGAGCAGACGGGAGTGCAGATAGAACACGTCGCCCGGATAGGCTTCGCGGCCCGGCGGACGGCGCAGCAGCAGCGACATCTGGCGGTAGGCGACGGCCTGCTTCGACAAGTCGTCATAGATGATCACGGCATGCATGCCGTTGTCGCGGAAGTATTCGCCCATCGTGCAGCCGGTGAACGGCGCGATGTACTGCATCGGAGCCGGATCGGACGCGGTCGCCGCAACGACGATCGAGTATTCCAGCGCGCCCTGCTCTTCGAGCACCTTGACGAACTGCGCAACCGTGGAGCGCTTCTGGCCGACCGCGACGTAGACGCAGTACAGCTTCTGGCTCTCGTCCGGCTGGGCGTTGAGCGGCTTCTGGTTCAGGATGGTGTCGAGCGCGATCGCGGTCTTGCCGGTCTGACGGTCGCCGATGATTAGCTCGCGCTGGCCACGGCCGATCGGGATCAGCGCGTCGATTGCCTTGAGGCCGGTGGCCATCGGTTCGTTCACCGACTTGCGCGGAATGATGCCGGGCGCCTTGACGTCGACGCGCATGCGCTTGTCGGCCTGGATCGGCCCCTTGCCATCGATCGGGTTGCCGAGCGCGTCGACGACGCGGCCGAGCAGGCCCTTGCCGACCGGCGCGTCCACGATGGCGCGGGTGCGCTTGACGGTCTGGCCTTCCTTGATCTCACGGTCGGCGCCGAAGATCACGATACCGACGTTGTCGGTTTCGAGGTTGAGCGCCATGCCGCGCGTGCCGTTCTCGAACTCGACCATTTCACCGGCCTGAACGTTGTCGAGACCGTAGACGCGGGCGATACCGTCGCCGACCGACAGCACCTGGCCAACTTCGGTGACCTCGGCTTCCTGGCCGAAATTCTTGATCTGGTCCTTGAGGATCGCAGAAATTTCTGCGGCGCGGATGTCCATCAGCCTGCCTCTTTCATCGCGTTCTTGATCGAATTGAGTTTGGTGCGAAGCGAACTATCCACCATCCGGCTGCCGAGCTTGACCACCAGGCCACCAATAATGGAGGGATCGACCTTCACGTTGAGCGCGACGTCCTTGCCCGTCACTGATTTCAGTGCGGCCTTCAGCGCGTCGAGATTCTTGTCACTGAGCTGCTCGGCGACGGTGACTTCCGCAGTCGCCTCGCCCTTGAACTTCGCCACCAGCGCGCGATAGGCGCGGATCACATCGGCAACGGCGAACAGCCGGCGATTGGTGGTGAACACCTTGAGGAATTTTGCCGTCGTACCGGCGATGCCGGCCTTGTCGAGCACCGCGGTCAGCGCCTTGAGCTGGGCGTCCGCGGCAAACACCGGGCTACGGACGAGGCGCTTCAGATCGGCGCTCTCGTTGAGCAGGGCCTCGAATTTGTCGAGGTCGGCCCGGACTTGATCGACGGATTGCTCGTCGCGCGCCAACTCGAACAGGGCCGTTGCATAACGACCGGAAACTCCGGAAACGGACGGATCTTCAGCAGCCACGAGCTCGCTCTTTTTTGCTGTCAAATTCGCAAGGGAAAAACCGTCGCCACCAAAGCAGCGCCTAGCGATCCAAGCCCTTGGAATTCAAGCGGGACTTCGATTTTCGACCGGCACAGGACATGCCGGGACCGTTAAAATCGCGGCTTTGCTAACATAGCAATCGCGCAGGTGCAACATGACGGCATCGTGAGAGCCGCCTTGTCGCATGCGGTTTCTCGCGACCGCGGCCGGCGGTCGAACCGGGAAAATTCGGCGCGCGGAAATCCGGTGCAGGCGGCTCCGATTCACGTCGCTCGATTTTGTTCCATCGAAATTTGCATGGCCCTATGGGCTCGGGCGCAAGGAACCTGCAGCGGGCCGCCGTTTCATTTCGCGATTACTTACCGAAACCTTACAACCGGGCGGATAATCAGTATTCGTAAGTACTCGTATCGTTAAAAATTCGTTAAAGGCCAAGGTTACGGAACCTCGATTGAATACCCCAAGGCGGTAACAAGATATTTCAACCCGAGACAATTGGGATTTACTGCCTAATTCGTGCCTCATTGCGAAACCAAACGGCCTTGGTCAACGAAGGGACGGGGGTTCCACTTGCCGCGTTAGCGGCAATACTGTCTGAGGGTCTTATCAATGCTGAATATCAAGAAGGCGGCGGGCAACGTAACCCGCTCGCGCACGGCGCTTGCGTTTGTAGCCGCAACTATCCTGGTCGGGGGCAGCGTGACCGAGGCGTCCGCGAAGTCCAGGCACCATCATCATCGCCACCACCATCATCACCAGGCCCGCGCCGAAGGTTCGTCCTGGCGCGACGCCAATGCATCGATCCAGCCGTCCGGCGGCCACGCGTTCTCGGGGATGGCCTCGTTCTACGGCAATGAGTCGGGCAGCCGGACCGCTTCCGGTCAGCGCTTCAACCAGAACGCCATGACCGCGGCCCACCGGTCGCTGCCGTTCGGCACCAAGGTCCGCGTCACCCATGGCGGCCGCAGCGTCGTCGTCACCATCAACGATCGTGGCCCGTTCGTCCGCGGCCGCGTGCTCGACCTCTCGACCGGCGCAGCCCGCGCCATCGGCCTGACCGGCGCCGGCGTCGGCCGCGTCACCGCCGAGGTCGTGTCCTAAGCGTTCAGTAAGCGTTGCGTTGCGTAACGGCCGCGAGGCCTGCTTCGCGCCAAAAGGCCTGCCGTCGCGAATGACGGCAGGCTTTTTCTTTTCGGGTTCCCCTACAGGAAGCTCTGCGGATCGACGTCGACCTCGAGCTTCAGATTGCCCTTGGTCTTCGGACCCGCCTCGAGCCATTCGCGCAGATATTGCGACAGGTCGACATTGCGCAGCGACTTCACCAGCAGGCGAAACCGGTAGCGGCCCTTGATGACCGCGAGCGGCGCCTCGGCGGGACCGAGCACCTGGATCCGCTCATCGAGCGGCGCCACCGCGACGAGCTTGCGGGCAAACCCCTCCGCGGTCGGGCGATCGCCGGCGGAGACGATCAGGCTCGCCAGCCGGCCGAACGGCGGATAGCCGGTGCGCTCGCGGATCTCGATCTCGCTGGCGTAGAACGCCTCGCGGTCGCTCGCGATCAGAGCCTTGATGACCGGATGTTCCGGCTGATGGGTCTGCAGATAGCCGACGCCGCGGCCCTGCTCGCGGCCGGCGCGGCCGACCACCTGGTTCAACAGCTGGAACGTCCGCTCGGCGGCGCGGGGATCGCCGTTGCTCAGGCCGAGATCGGCATCGATGACCCCGACCAGATTGAGCCGCGGGAAATTGTGCCCCTTCGCCACCAGCTGTGTGCCGATGATGATGTCGACGCGGCCCTCGGCGATCTCGTTGAGCTCGCTGCGCATGGTCTCGATCGAGGTGATGAGATCGCTCGACAGCACCATGGTGCGGGATTCGGGGAAGATGCTGGCGGCCTCCTCCTGCAGGCGCTCGACGCCGGGGCCGACCGCGACCAGCGATTCCTCGGCCGCGCAATGCGGGCAGATGTTCGGGCGCGGCATCGAGAAACCGCAGTGATGGCAGACCAGTCGCTGCCGGAACCGATGATCGACCAGCCAGGCGTCGCAGATCGTGCATGCGAAGCGGTGGCCGCAGGCGCGGCACAGCGTCAGCGGCGCATAGCCGCGGCGGTTGAGGAACAGCAGCGCCTGCTCGCGCCGCTCGATCGCATGGCGAATCTGCTCGGCCAGCACGGGCGAAATGAACCGCCCGCGCGGCGGCGGCGCGCGGCGCATGTCGATCGCCTCGATATGCGGCATGTGCTGGCCGCCGAACCGCGACGGCAGCGCGACGCGCTGGTAGCGTCCCTTGCGCGCATTGACCTCGCTCTCGACCGACGGCGTGGCCGACGCCAGCACGATCGGGATTTTGGCGATATGGGCGCGGACCACCGCCATGTCGCGCGCGTGATAATGCGCGCCGTCGTCCTGCTTGTAGGCCTGGTCGTGCTCCTCATCGACGATGATCAGCCCGAGATCGGCATAGGGCAGGAACAGCGCCGAGCGGGCGCCGACCACGACCGGCGCCTTGCCCTCCGAGATCGCCGCCCAGCTGCGCGCCCGCGTGCGCGGCGTCAGCTCCGAATGCCATTCCAGCGGCCGCACGCCGAAGCGCTGCGCGAAGCGGTCGAGGAACTGGCCGGTCAGCGCGATCTCCGGCATCAGGATCAGCGTCTGCTTGCCGCGGCGGATATTCTCGGCGATCGCCTCGAAATAGACCTCGGTCTTGCCGGAACCGGTGACGCCGTCGAGCAGCGCGACGTGAAAGCTGCCGCTCGCCGCCAGCGTCCGCATCACGTCGACCGCGCTGCGCTGCTCGCGCGAGAAATCCGGCTGGGCGTAGGAGGGATCTGGCGATGGCGGCGCGGCCGGCGGCGGCATCGCCTCCACCGTCAGCGTGCCCTCGTCGACCAGGCCGTCGATCACGCCCGAGCTGACCCCGGCCTCCCGTGCCGCCTCCGACTTGCCGTGCAGCAAGCCGTCCGACAGCACCTCGATCAGGCGCCGGCGCGCCGGCGTCAGGCGCCGCGGCGGCTCGCCGATGAGGCGGACGCCGAGCCGCGTGCGCTCCGGCCCGAGGTTTTCGCCCATCCGCAGCGTCATCCGCAGCACCATGCCGCGCGCCGACAGCGTGTAGGTGGAGACCCAGTCGACCAGCTGGCGCAGCTCTGCCCTGAGCGGCGGAACATCGAGCTTCTCGCTGACGTCCTTGAGCCGGTTGTGCAGCCGCGGATCCGGCCTGGCATTCTCGGCCCACACCACCGCGACGACTTCGCGCGGCCCGAGCGGAACAGAGATCACATCGCCCGGCGCAAGCTCCATGCCGCGCGGCACGCGGTAGGAATAGGTCTGGTTCAGCGCGACAGGCACCAGCACGTCGACGACACGTGTCGTCGATGCGGAGGCTGGGCTGGGGCGCGTGGTGTGGTCCATCAAATCAGGGCTTTGGAGTCCGAACTTTGCACCGGGCTAGAGATTTGGTTCTGAATGAATCAGAACCAAATCTCCAGCTTCTTGTTTTGACGCGTTTTCTTCACGCGAACCGGCCTCCACTTCGCTCGAAAACGCTCTGTCACCGCCATGCGGTCTTAGCGATCGGTAAACGAAGGCAGTGCGATATAATCAGGAGATTAGCAGCGCCAATAGCCCTTTACAGATGGCCCGGACCGATCAACCCATGCAACCGCTCGAGCTCGACTGCGCCGACACATCAGTCACGCAGGAGATGACGCGCTGGCTGTCGCATCTGCGCGCAGAGCGGCGGCTGTCGCCGAAGACACTCGAGGCCTATGCCCGCGACGTGCGGCAATGCCTGGCCTTCCTGGCCGAGCACTGGGGCGCACGCGTGACGCTTGCGGCATTCTCCGCACTCGAAGCGAGCGATGTCAGAGCGTTCATGGCGATGCGCCGCGCGGACGAGATCGGCGGACGATCGCTGATGCGGGCGCTGGCGGGGCTGCGCTCGTTCGGACGTTTCCTGGAACGCGAAGGCAAGGGCAAGGTCGGCGCGCTCTCGGCGATCCGCGCGCCCAAGGTGGCGAAGAGCCTGCCGAAGCCGATCCACATGGAAGCGGCGAAGCGCTTCGCCGACGCCGACGAGCGCGCCGGCGAGGAGCGCGAGACTTGGATCCTGGTGCGCGACGCCGCCGTGATGGCGCTCCTCTATGGTTCGGGCCTGCGCATCTCGGAAGCGCTGGGGTTGAAGCGCCGCGACGTGCCGAAGCCGGGCGAAGGCGACGTGCTGGTCGTGACCGGCAAGGGCAACAAGACCCGCATGGTGCCGGTGCTGCAAAACGTGCTGCAATTGATCGCGGACTATGCGGCGATCTGCCCGCACCAGCTCAGCCCGACCGGACCGATGTTCGTCGGTGCGCGCGGCGGCCCGCTAAGCCCGCGCATCATCCAGCTCACCATGGAGCGGCTGCGCGGCGCGCTCGGCCTGCCCGACAGCGCAACGCCGCATGCGTTGCGGCATTCTTTCGCCACCCATCTGCTGAGCCGCGGCGGCGACCTGCGCGCGATCCAGGAATTGCTGGGCCACGCGTCGCTGTCGACCACGCAGATCTACACCGGCATCGACAGCGAGCGCCTGCTCGAAGTCTACCGCTCCGCGCACCCGCGCGGCTGAACGGCCGGATCCGAGTCCAGATAAGACGCCGGATTTGGCTCGCCGTCATGCTGCGTTCATCTTCATACGGCTAACCACAAGCTGCCGCCCCTTGCCTTGTGCACCGCATTCGGCAATCGTGGCACAGTCTCATCGGAGGGGAATCATGAGCGCACACGAAAGTATGGAGCACGCGGAGCATGCCGAGCATGCGTCGACCGAAAACAGGAAGATTGCGCTCCTGATCGCCGTGATCGCACTGTGCCTGGCGCTGTCGGAAACGCTCGGCAAGGGCGCCCAGACCGAATCGATCAGCAAGAACGTCGAAGCCTCCAACCTCTGGGCCTTCTTCCAGGCCAAGAGCATCCGCCGCACCGCGGTGCAGACCGCGGCCGAACAGGGCAAGCTGAACCTCGCGACCACCACCGACGAGGCGGCCAAGGCCGCGCTGCAGAAACAGATCGACGACTGGCAGAAGACCGCGGCGCGCTATCGCTCGGAGCCGGACACCGGCGAGGGTTCGGAGCAGCTCTCCGAACGCGCCAAGCACGCCGAGCATGAGCGCGACGAGGCGACGGCGAAATATCATCACTTCGAGCTTGCCTCCGCCGCCTTCCAGATCGCCATCGTACTGGCGTCCGCGACCATCATCACCGGCATCGCCGCGCTGGCCTGGGTGTCGGGCCTCGTGACGCTCGCCGGCGTCGCGATGACGCTGCTCGGCCTGTTCCAGCCGCACCTGCTGCCTCTGCATTGAGAGAGCTGGCGGGCACCCCACTATCTCCGTCATCCTGAGGAGCCGCGTAGCGGCGTCTCGAAGGATGCACGGCCCCGCTCGTGGCCGTCGACCCTTCGAGACGCGCGCCTTGCGCGCTTCTCAGGGTGACGGGGCACAAGGCGTTGCCTAGAGCACCTTGCTGGTCTGATGCACGCTTTTGCGGAAGCGCGCGATCAGGCGCAGCGTGCGCGCGGCCCAGCCCTCGCCGTCGCCGCTGATCATCTCGCGGATGCGCTGCTTGATCGGCTCGACCAGCGCGGTGGCCTTGGCGCGCAGCGCCATGATGAAATTATAGAGCGCCTCGAACCAGGGCATCTCCAAAAGCTTCGACCGCGTCACGTCGAACACGAATGCCGTGACGCCGACGCCGAGGAATTTGGCGAACAGGATCAGCGAGACTGCGCTGAACCAATATTGGTTCGCCAGCAGCCAGAGCCCGACCAGCTTGAGCGGAAACAGCGGGATCAGCGGCACGACGAAGACGATCAGCGTCATCGCCGGCGACAGCGAATCGACCCGGTCGGCAAGCCATTGCTTGAGTGCACGGAGCGGGATCCAGGCGACCACCCGGGCCACGATCGGCTCGAGGTGGTCCCACAGCCAAGCCTCGATCAGGAAGATGATCGCAAGCAGGACCCAGAACGGCTGAAGCAGGCGGCGCAACATCCCTACGATCCTAAAGCGCGATGAGACCGAATTGAATCATCGCGCTTCAGCTCCTTGTTTGAGCATGATCTTCTCGGAAAACCGCTTCACACTTTTCCAGGATCATGCTCCAGCCCGGCTCGCGCCGGACGTTCGATCATCACATATGGATGGCGCGCTTGCCCACCGCAAGCGCAGCTTCCTTGATCGCCTCCGAGCGGGTCGGATGTGCGTGGCAGGTCCGGGCCAGATCCTCGGCCGAACCGCCGAATTCCATCAGCACGCAGGCTTCGTGGATCATTTCGCCGGCCTCGATGCCGACAATGTGGACGCCGAGCACCCGGTCCGTCTTCGCATCTGCGAGAACCTTCACGAAGCCGTCGGTGGTCTGATTGACCTTGGAGCGACCGTTCGCGGTGAACGGGAATTTGCCGACGGTATAGGCGACGCCGGCCTGCTTGAGGTCTTCCTCGGTCTTGCCGACCGACGACACTTCCGGCGTGGTATACACAACACCTGGGATGACGTCGTAGTTCACATGGCCAGCCTGGCCCGCGATGATCTCGGCGCAGGCAACGCCCTCGTCTTCCGCCTTGTGCGCAAGCATCGGCCCGGCGACGACGTCGCCGATCGCGTAGATGCCCTTCACAGAGGTCGAGAAGTGCGCGTCGATCTCGACGCGACCGCGATTGTCGAGCGCAACGCCAGCTTCCTTCAGCCCGAGGCCATCGGTGTAGGGCACGCGGCCGATGCACACCAGCACGACGTCGGCCTCGATGGTCTCGGCGGCGCCGCCGGCGGCCGGCTCGACCTTGGCCTGCAGCGTCTTGCCCGAGGTATCGACCGAAGTGACCTTGGCGCCGAGCCTGAAGGCAAAACCCTGCTTTTCGAGGATACGCTGGAATTGCTTCGCCACCTCGCCGTCCATGCCGGGCAGGATGCGGTCGAGGAATTCCACCACGGTGACCTTGGCGCCGAGACGATTCCAGACCGAGCCGAGCTCGAGCCCGATCACGCCGGCGCCGACGATCAGCAGGCTGCCGGGCACCTTCTCCAGCGACAACGCGCCGGTCGACGACACGATGCGCTTCTCGTCGATGTCGATGCCCTTCAGCCGCGCGATGTCGGAGCCGGTGGCGATCACGATGTTCTTGGTCTCGACGGTCTCGGACTTGCCGTCACCGGAGACTTCGACCTTGCCGGCACCGAGGATCTTGCCGGTGCCCTTGAGCACGTCGATCTTGTTCTTCTTCATCAGGAACTCGACGCCCTTGACGTTGCCGTCGATGCCCTGCTGCTTGAAGTTCATCATCGCGGGCAGGTCGAGCTTCGGCGCCGGGACGCTGACGCCCATCTTGGCGAAGGAGTGCCCGGCTTCCTCGAACATCTCGGAGGCGTGCAGCAGCGCCTTTGACGGCATGCAGCCGACATTGAGGCAGGTGCCGCCCAGCGTCGCATTCTTCTCGACGACGGCAACCTTCATGCCGAGTTGCGCCGCGCGAATCGCGCAGACGTAGCCGCCGGGGCCGGTGCCGATGACGACGAGATCGTAAGAAGCCATGATGGAAGGTCCTGTAGCTAAATTCTGTGACAGTTGGGCGGGTCCGAACTGATCGGCAGATCGGGACCCGCTTCTGGATTTGTGTTCTAGCGACCGCCCGACACGTCGAGGATCGCGCTGGTGACGTAGGACGCCTCGTCCGAGATCAGCCAGACGATGGCGTTGGCGATTTCATCCGCGGTGCCGACGCGCTTCATCGGCACCATATGGGCGAGCCGGTGCGCGCGATCGGGCTCGCCGCCCGCGGCATGAATGTCGGTGTCGATCAGGCCGGGCCGGATGCCAGCGACGCGGATGCCTTCATTCGCGACCTCGTAGCCGAGGCCGATCGTGAAGGAATCGATCGCGCCCTTGGAGGCGGCATAGTCGACATAGGTGTTGGGCGCGCCGAGCTTCGCCGCGACCGAAGAGAGGTTGACGATGACGCCGCCCTTGCCGCCGTGCTTGGTCGACATCCGCTTCACCGCCTCGCGCGCGCACAGGATGCTGCCGGTGACGTTGACCGCCATCATCTGCTGGATGCGCTCGGCCGACATCTCGTCGACGCGAACACCGCTCTTGCCGACGATGCCGGCATTGTTGACCAGCGCGCCGAGCGTGCCGAAGCCATCGGCCGCCTTGAACAGCGCCAGGATGTCCTGCTCGCTGCCGACGTCGCACTTCACCGCGATCGCCTTGCCGTTCCTGGCCTCGATCGCGGCGACGACCTCATTGGCCGCAGCCTGGTTCGTGGCGTAGCCGACGACGACGCGATAGCCGCGCGCGGCAGCTGCAAGCGCGGTGGCGCGGCCGATGCCGCGGCTGCCGCCGGTGATGACAACGACCTTGTCCGTCACATTGATCCCCAAAGGTAAGCACCCAACGAATCGCGGCGCCCGATCCGATCGGACGCCGCGCGCGATATGACCTTACAGGTCCAGCACCAGGCGGGCCGGATCCTCCAGGCTCTCCTTGACGCGCACCAGGAAGGTGACCGCTTCCTTGCCGTCGATGACGCGGTGATCGTAGGACAGCGCCAAGTACATCATCGGGCGCACCTCGATCTTGCCGCCGACCACCATCGGCCGCTCCTGGATCTTGTGCATGCCGAGGATGCCGGACTGCGGCGCATTGAGGATCGGCGTCGACATCAGCGAGCCGTAGATGCCGCCATTGGTGATGGTGAAGGTGCCGCCCTGCATCTCGTCGATCTTGAGCTGGCCGTCGCGGGCACGGCGGCCGTAATCGGCGATCGACTTCTCGATTTCGGCGATCGACTTGTGATCGCAATCGCGCACCACAGGCACCACCAGGCCGCGGTCGGTGCCGACCGCAACGCCGATGTGGTAGTAGTTCTTGTAGATCAGGTCAGAACCGTCGATCTCGGCGTTGACGGCCGGAATGTCCTTCAGCCCCTGCACCACCGCCTTGGTGAAGAAGCCCATGAAGCCGAGCTTCGAGCCGTGCTTCTTCTCGAACGTATCCTTGTAGAGCGCGCGCAGCTTCATCACCTCGGTCATGTCGACCTCGTTGAAGGTCGTCAGCATCGCGGCGGTGTTCTGCACGTCCTTGAGGCGGCGCGCGATGGTCTGGCGCAGCCGGGTCATCTTGACGCGCTCCTCGCGCGCGGCGTCGTCCGCCGGCGACGGCGCACGAACCTGCACGGCGGCGGCCGGCTGGTTGACCGGGGTCGGCGCCGAGGCGGCCTTCTCGATCGCGGCCAGCATGTCGCCCTTGGTGACGCGGCCGTCCTTGCCGGAGCCCGGAACGGTGGAGGCGTCGACGCCGCTTTCGGCGGAGAGCTTGCGTACCGAGGGCGCGAGCGGCGCATCCGCCGGCGGCACCTTGGGCGCAGCCGGGGCCGCTGCGGGAGCGGCGGCAGGCGCGGGCGCTGCGGCCTTGGCGGGAGCGGCGGCTGCGGCAGCGGGCTTGGCCGCGGCGACAGCACCGTCATTGATCTGGCCGAGCAGCGCGCCGACGGCGACGGTCTCGCCGTCCTTGGCGATGATCTCGCCGAGCGTGCCGGCGACCGGCGCGGGCACCTCGATAGTGACCTTGTCGGTTTCCAGCTCAACCAACGGCTCGTCCACCGCAACAGCCTCACCGGCCTTCTTGAACCAGCGGCCGATCGTGGCCTCGGTTACGGATTCGCCGAGCGTTGGAACGCGAATTTCAGTCATGGTCTTTTTCCTCGATAACCTTGCGGTCGCAAAATCTGCGTTCGTAAAACTTCTCTGCCAGCATCCGCCAAAGCGAACGACCCGGTACTCCGTGACGACAGCGCTTGTGCTGGATGACGCGGGATACCGGGTGCCCCGCTCCAGTGCGCAATTGCGCACAAGGCAGGGCATGGTGTTGGTGAAGGTCGTTAGTTCAGTGCGTCGTCGAGCAGCGCCTTGAGCTGCGCGAGATGTTTCGACATCAACCCGGTGGCGGTCGCCGCCGATGCCGGACGGCCGGCATAGCGCGGACGCTTGTTTGCTGCGTGGACCTGGTTCAGCACCCATTCCAGATAGGGCTCGATGAAGTGCCAAGAGCCCATGTTGCGGGGCTCTTCCTGGCACCAGACCATCTCGGCATTCTTGAAGCGGCCGAACTCCTGGACCAGCGCCTTCAACGGCACCGGATAGAGCTGCTCGACGCGCATCAGATAGATGTCGTCGATGCCGCGCTTCTCGCGCTCCTCGTACAGGTCGTAATAGACCTTGCCGGAGCACAGCACGACGCGACGGATCTTGTCGTCCGGCACCAGCTTGATCTTCTCGTCCGGCAGCATCTGCGCGTCATCGTACAGGATGCGGTGGAACGTGGCGTTCTTGCCGAGCTCGTCGAGCCGCGACACCGCGCGCTTGTGACGCAGCAGCGACTTCGGCGTCATCAGGATCAGCGGCTTGCGAATCTCGCGATGCAGCTGGCGCCGCAGCACGTGGAAGTAGTTCGCCGGCGTGGTCGGGTTGACCACCTGCATGTTGTCCTCGGCGCACATCTGCAGATAACGCTCGAGGCGCGCGGAGGAATGCTCCGGTCCCTGCCCTTCATAGCCATGCGGCAGCAGGCAGACGAGGCCCGACATGCGCAGCCACTTGCGTTCGCCCGAGGAGATGAACTGATCGAACACCACCTGGGCGCCGTTGGCGAAGTCGCCGAACTGCGCTTCCCAGAGCGCCAGCGCGTTGGGCTCGGCCAGCGAGTAGCCGTATTCGAAGCCGAGCACGGCTTCTTCCGAGAGCAGCGAGTTGATCACCTCGTAATGGCCGGTGTCTTCGCCGCCGAGATGGTTGAACGGCGTATAGCGGCTCTCGTCCTCCTGGTCGATCAGCACCGAGTGGCGCTGCGAGAAGGTGCCGCGCTCGGAATCCTGGCCGGACAGCCGCACGTGATGGCCTTCCTGCAGCAGCGTGCAGAACGCCAGCGCCTCGCCGGTCGCCCAGTCGATCCCGATGCCGCTGTCGATCGCCTTGGCGCGATTGTCGAGGAAGCGCTGGATGGTGCGGTGGACACGGAAGCCGTCCGGCACCTTGGTGATCTTGCGGCCGATCTCCTTGAGCACCGTGAGATCGACGCCGGTGACACCGCGACGGGCGTCTTCTTCCTGATCGGCCGACTTGAAGCCTGCCCATTTGCCGTCGAGCCAGTCGGCCTTGTTCGGCTTGTAGCCCGAGCCGGCCTCGAGCTCGGCATCGAGCCGCGCGCGCCAGTCGGCCTTGGCCTTCTCGACCTCGCCGTCGGTCAAAACGCCGTCGGCGACCAGCCGCTTGGCGTAGATCTCCAGCGTAGTCGGGTGCGAGGCGATGCGCTTGTACATCACCGGCTGGGTGAACGCCGGCTCGTCGCCCTCATTGTGGCCGTGGCGCCGGTAGCAGAACATGTCGATGACGACCGGCTTGTGGAATTTCTGCCGGAACTCGATCGCAACCTTGGCCGCGAACACCACGGCCTCGGGATCGTCGCCATTCACATGGAAGATCGGCGCATCGATCATCTTCGCGACGTCGGACGGATAGGGCGACGAGCGCGAGTAGCGCGGGTAGGTGGTGAAGCCGATCTGGTTATTGACGATGAAGTGCAGCGAGCCGCCGGTGCGGTAGCCCTTCAGGTCGGACAGGCTGAAGCATTCCGCCACCACGCCCTGGCCCGCGAACGCCGCGTCGCCGTGCATCAGCAGCGGCAGCACCGAGATGCGCATGTCGGGCGGATCGCCGTGCTGATCCTGCTTGGCGCGGACCTTGCCCATCACGACGGGATCGACGATCTCGAGATGCGACGGATTTGCGGTCAGCGACAGATGGATGTTGTTGCCGTCGAACTCGCGGTCCGAGGAGGCACCGAGGTGATACTTGACGTCGCCGGAGCCTTCGACCGAGTCCGGGTTGGCCGAACCGCCCTTGAATTCATGGAACAGCGCGCGGTGCGGCTTGCCCATCACCTGGGTCAGCACGTTGAGGCGGCCGCGATGCGGCATGCCGAACACGATCTCCTTCACACCGAGATTGCCGCCGCGCTTGATGATCTGTTCGAGCGCCGGGATCAGCGATTCACCGCCGTCGAGGCCGAAGCGCTTGGTGCCGGTGAACTTGGTGTCGCAGAATTTCTCGAAGCCGTCCGCCTCGATCAGTTTGTTGAGGATCGCGCGGCGCCCCTCCGGCGTGAAGCTGATCTCCTTGTCGGGGCCTTCGATGCGCTCCTGGATCCATGCCTTCTGCGCGGCGTTGGAGATGTGCATGAACTCGACGCCGAGCGTCTGGCAGTAGGTGCGTTCGCAGATCTGCACGATCTCGCGCAGCGTGCCGTATTCGAGGCCGAGCACGTGATCGAGGAAGATCTTGCGATCGAAGTCGGCCTCGGTGAAGCCGTAGGAGCGCGGATCGAGTTCCTCGCGGTCGCGCGGCGCCTCGATGCCGAGCGGATCGAGCTTGGCGTGGAAATGGCCGCGCATGCGGTAGGCGCGGATCAGCATCAGCGCGCGAACCGAATCGCGCGTAGCCTGATGGACGTCGGCGTCGGAGAGCTCGGCGCCCTTGGCCTGTGCCTTGGCCGCGAGCTTGCTGCCGACCGCCTTCTCGACCTGGGCCCAGTTGCCGTCGAGCGCCGAGGTCAGATCGTCGCGCGGCGTCACCGGCCAGTTGGCCCGGCCCCACGAGGCGCCTTCGGCGTTCTTCTGTACGTCGGCCGGGGCGTCCTTCAGGCTCTTGAAGAAATCCTGCCATTCGGCGTCGACCGACGAGGGGTCCTGCTCGTAGCGGGCATAGAGGTCGTCGATATAGGCGGCGTTGGTGCCCTGCAGGAATGAGGAGAGAGCAAAAGCAGCGTTCGCGTCTTGGCGAGACATGAGGCAGTCCTGGTGATTTTTTTCGGTTCGCGCGTAGGAGACGGCGCAAGTGCCGGTCTGGGAAGAGCGCCGGCTGGATGGATATCCTTTACCCTATCTAGGTCGGATATTCCTGCCTAAAAGAACTAAAGAATGAATCAATTTTCATATTTTATTGATCGGCGTTCTGACGGCAAAACGCGTGAAAAAGGCGGGTTCTCCAAAGAGAACCCGCCCGAAATCGCGCCAATCTCGAAGGGAACCTCGCCGGACGGCGATTACTTCAGCATCTCGGCCAGGGTGTGCCCGAGCCGCGCCGGGGACGGCGACACCTTGATGCCGGCGGCTTCCATCGCCGCGGTCTTGGAACCGGCGTCGCCCTTGCCGCCGGAGATGATCGCGCCGGCGTGGCCCATGCGACGGCCGGGAGGTGCGGTGACACCGGCAATGAAGCCAACCATCGGCTTCTTGCGGCCGCGCTTGGCCTCATCCTTGAGGAACTGGGCGGCGTCTTCCTCGGCGGAACCGCCGATTTCGCCGATCATGACGATCGACTTGGTCTTCTCGTCGGCCAGGAACATCTCCAGCATGTCGATGAACTCGGTGCCCTTGACCGGGTCGCCGCCGATGCCGACCGCGGTGGTCTGGCCGAGGCCTTCCTGGGTGGTCTGGAACACCGCTTCATAGGTCAGGGTGCCGGAGCGGGAGACGATGCCGACCGAGCCGGGCTTGAAGATGTTGGCCGGCATGATGCCGATCTTGCACTCGCCGGCGGTCATCACGCCGGGGCAGTTCGGTCCGATCAGCCGCGACTTCGAGCCCGACAGCGAGCGCTTCACGCGCACCATGTCGAGCACCGGAATGCCCTCGGTGATGCATACGATCAGCGGGATCTCGGCATCGATCGCTTCGCAGATCGCGTCCGCCGCGCCCGGCGGCGGGACATAGACCACGCTGGCGTCGGCGCCGGTCTTCTCGCGCGCTTCGGCGACGGTGTCGAACACCGGCAGGTTGAGGTGGGTCGAGCCGCCTTTGGCCGGCGCGACGCCGCCGACCATCTTGGTGCCGTAAGCGATCGCCGCTTCCGAATGGAACGTGCCGTTCTTGCCGGTGAAGCCCTGGCAGATGACCTTGGTGTTCTTGTCGATCAGAATGGACATGGTTCGAGATGCTTTCGCGAGACAGCGGTGAAGGACACTATAGTTTGAGCATGATCATATCGGAAAACCGGGGACCACTTTTCCGGATCATGCTCAGTGGATACGCCGGTACACGCCGGTGAGCACGTCGGCCCACCCTTCCGCGTCAGGCGAGAACTGGATCTTCATGTTGTAGGTGTTGTCGTCGACGACCTCGTAGACGTGACGGGCATTGCCGCGCAGCGAGCCGCGCACCAGGATCAGCGACTTGCCCGCCCAGCCGCCGGAGGCCGGCGACGGCGGGTAGTAGCCGAGCGAATCGTGCCAGAACAATTTGTAGGCCCGATCGTCGCGGTCGTAGGTGAAGACGCCGTGGGTGGCGAAGCTTTCCTTGCCGTCACGGGTCTGCACGCTGTCCTGGATCAGATAGAAGCCGTTGAGCGCGATGCGCGCAACGACATGCGAGGTGGCCGGACCGCCGGCGGTCCAGCGCGACGGAAAGACCATCTCTTCGCCGTTCCACTCGCCGGCGAAAACCGCGAGCTTGCGGTGTTCTTCCAGTGGTGTCGGAGCGTCGAGATGATCGGCCATCGTTAGCCTCCCTTGACGGCTTTCACGATCTTCTGTGCGGCGTCATCGAGGTTGTCGGCGGGCAGAACATTGAGGCCGCTCTCGCGGATGATCTTCTTGCCCTGCTCGACATTGGTGCCTTCGAGGCGCACCACCAGCGGCACGTTGAGGCCGACCTGCTTCACCGCGGCGACCACGCCCTCGGCGATCACGTCGCACTTCATGATGCCGCCGAAGATGTTGACCAGGATGCCCTTCACGTTCGGATCGGCGGTGATGATCTTGAACGCGGCCGCGACCTTCTCCGCGCTGGCGCCGCCGCCGACGTCGAGGAAGTTGGCCGGCTCCATGCCGTAGAGCTTGATGATGTCCATCGTCGCCATCGCAAGACCGGCGCCGTTGACCATGCAGCCGATCGTGCCGTCGAGCGCGACATAGTTGAGGTCGTATTTCGACGCCTCGATCTCCTTGGCGTCTTCCTCGGTCTCGTCGCGCAGCGCGACCACGTCCGGGTGACGGTAGAGGGCGTTGCTGTCGAACGACACCTTGGCGTCGAGCACGCGGAGCTGGCCCTGCTTGGTGACGACCAGCGGATTGATTTCCAGCATCGCCATGTCCTTGGCGGCGAAGGCTGCATAGAGCTGGCTGGTCAGCTTCTCGGCCTGCTTGGCGAGATCGCCGGTCAGGTTCAGCGCCTTGGCGACGGTGCGGCCGTGATGGGCCATGATGCCGGTGGCGGGATCGACCGAGAAGGAGACGATCTTTTCCGGGGTCGAATGGGCGACCTCTTCGATATTCACGCCGCCTTCGGTCGACACCACGAAGGAGATTTCCGAGGTCTCGCGATTGACCAGGATCGAGAGGTAGAACTCCTTGTCGATATCGGAGCCTTCCTCGATGTAGAGGCGGTTGACCTGCTTGCCGTGCGGGCCGGTCTGCACTGTGACCAGCGTCGCGCCGAGCATCTGCTTGGCGAACTCGCCGACCTCGGCGACCGACTTGGCGATGCGGACGCCGCCCTTGTCGCCGGCGGATGCTTCCTTGAACTTGCCCTTGCCGCGGCCGCCGGCATGGATCTGGCTCTTCACCACCCAGATCGGGCCGGGAAGCTGCTTGGCTGCCGCGTCGGCTTCTTCCGGCTTCAGCACCGGAACGCCGCGCGAGATCGGCACGCCGAATTCATGCAGCAGAGCCTTGGCCTGGTATTCATGGATATTCATGGAAAGACGCTCCCAAACCCTCGTGCGGCGAACTTCACGTCAGCCCTGACGCTGGCATACCATATACCAAGGCTCGCGCAACTACAAAATCCGCCAGAATTTCATCATCTTGCACCCGACAGGCGATTGGAATCGCCTATCGGGTCATTGCCGATTGAGATTACTTGCCGAGCAGATCGGGCGCGATCTTCTTGCAGGCGTCGACCAGGCCCTGCACCGCACCGACCGACTTGTCGAAGGCTTCACGATCCTTGCCGGCGAGCTCAATCTCGACCACGCGCTCGACACCCTTGGAGCCGATCACGGTGGGCACGCCGACATACATGTCCTTCACGCCGTACTCGCCGTTGAGATAGGCCGCGCAGGGCAGCACGCGCTTCTTGTCCTTCAGATAGCTCTCGGCCATCGCGATCGCCGACGCCGCCGGCGCGTAGAACGCCGAGCCGGTCTTGAGCAGGTTGACGATCTCGGCGCCGCCGTTGCGGGTGCGATCGACGATCTCGTCGATGCGCGCCTGCGAGGTCCAGCCCATCTTGACGAGGTCGGGCAGCGGGATGCCGGCAACCGTCGAGTAACGGGTCAGCGGCACCATGGTGTCGCCGTGGCCGCCGAGCACGAAGGCGGTGACGTCTTCGACCGAGACGTTGAATTCGTCGGCCAGGAAATAGCGGAAGCGCGCGGAGTCGAGCACGCCGGCCATGCCGACCACCTTCTTGTGCGGCAGGCCGGAGGCCTTCTGCAGCGCCCACACCATCGCGTCGAGCGGATTGGTGATGCAGATGACGAAGGCGTCGGGCGCATACTTCTTGATGCCGGCGCCGACCTGCTCCATGACCTTGAGGTTGATCGACAAGAGATCGTCGCGGCTCATGCCGGGCTTGCGCGGCACGCCCGCGGTGACGATGCAGACCTTGGCGCCGTCGAGCGCTTCATAGGAATTGGCGCCGACCAGGTTGGAGTCGAAGCCGTCGACCGGCGACGACTGCGCGATGTCGAGCGCTTTGCCCTGCGGCACGCCCTCGGCGATATCGAACAGCACGACGTCTCCGAGTTCCTTGAGGCCAACGAGGTGCGCCAGCGTTCCGCCGATCTGTCCGGAGCCAATCAGTGCAATCTTGTCGCGTGCCATGGGAAATCAGTCCTTTGAACTGGATGCAGGAGGGAGGGAAGTCGGTTGCAAGGGTGGTTATCCCTTTCGAATGATCCATTCAAGTCAGGGCCTGCCCGATTGCTGGCCGTGCCTGCAATTCGATCAGGCATGCCAGCAACATCGGCCCCGGAGACACGAAAAGTTGCTCCGATCCGGACCGCGCGCAAGACCAATTTCAAGACCAATCTCAAGACCGAATTTCGAGGCTGAAAATTTCAGGTCTCGACCAGGCCGGTCGTCGCGCCGCTTGCGGAGGAGTCCTTCCGGCCGTGCGGCAGCGCCAAATAGGATTCCGAGCTCATTTCGATCAGGCGCGAGGCGGTGCGTTTGAACTCCATCGCCTCGACGCCCTCGTCCGCAAGGTACAGCGACACCGGGTCGGCCTCGGCCGAGGCCATCAGCTTCACGGCATTGTCATAGAGCGTGTCGATCAGCGAGATGAAGCGCTTGGCGGCGTTGCGTTCGGCGTAATCCATCACCGGAATATGGTCGATCAGGATCGTGTGGTAGTCGTGCGCGAGCCTCAGATAATCGGACGCGGCAAGCGGCTTCTCGCAGATATCCATGAAGCTGAAGCGCGCGACGCCGTGCGCCGAGCACGGCACGTTCAGGATGCGTCCCTTGATCGGAATGAGACGTGCCTTGCACGGCGCATTGCCGGTCATCTTGCGCCAGGCCGCGTTGAGCGCGGCATCGGCCGCATCGTCCGCGGGCACCAGCCACATTTTCACGCCGACGAGCTTCTCCAGCCGGAAGTCGGTGCGCGCATCGAGCCGCAGCACGTCCATGTGGTCGGTGATCTGCACGATGAATGGCAGGAACAGCGCGCGATTGAGACCGCCTTTGTAGAGATCGTCAGGCGCGACGTTCGAGGTCGCGACCACGACGGTGCCGAGGTCGAACAGCTTTGCGAACAGCCGCCCGAGGATCATCGCGTCGGCGATGTCGGTGACGTGGAATTCGTCGAAGCAGAGCAGCCAGGCTTCGTCGAAGATCGCCTGCGCGGTGAGCGCGATCACGTCGCCGTCCGCGATCTCGCCGCGCGCGATCTGCTGGCGGTAGCCGTAGATGCGCTCATGCGCCTCGGCCATGAATTCGTGGAAATGCGCGCGCCGCTTGTGCTCGACCGGGCTCTGCTGGAAGAACAGGTCCATCAGCATGGTCTTGCCGCGGCCGACCTCGCCATGAACGTAGAGCCCGCGCGGCGGCTTGTCGTCCTTGTCGCCGCCGAACAGCCGTCCGAACAGGCCCTGCTTGCGCTGCGGCTTGTAGCTCGCGAGCCGCTCCTCCAGCGCGCCGAACGCATCGGCGGCGACGGCCTGCGCGGGATCAGCCTCGATCGCGCCGGAGGCGACCAGGGACTTATAGTGTTCGAGGAACGAGTTCGGCGAGGTGGACAGCATGAGCCCACCTTACGGCCCTAGTGCGCGGCAAATTGCAAGCCGTGAATTGTGCCAATGGGCATGCAGCAGGTATGCAAGCACGAACCCTTGCATGCCACGGCCGACCGCACGCGCCTCGCCGGCGCCTCAAACCGCGATCTCAGAAGACCCTACGCGCAGAGCTCGTAGGCATCCTCGACCACGTAGGGGCCGCCGCCTGTCGACGCACGCGACGAGAACAGCACGAAGCGGTCCGCCAGGAAGGTGCGGCTCGGGAAGTAGCCGCGCACGGACAGATAATCCGCGACGTCCTGGCTCGACGCGTCGTGCAAACGCGCGAGCGTGACATGTGGCGTGAATTTCCTGCCCTCGGGATCGAGCCCCATCCGCTGCATCATCCGCTCGAGCTCGGCCTGCAGTTCGATCAGCGGCCGGCTCGGCTCGACGGCGGCAACCACCGCGCGCGGCTTGCGTCCGCCGAAGCTCGACAGGCCCTGCAATTTGACCTCGAACGGTTTGCGGTTCACCCGAAACAGCATCGTCGCGATCTCGTTGGCCCAGAGGCCATCGATATCGCCGATGAAGCGCAGAGTGACGTGATAATTTTCGGGATCGATCCAGCGTGCGCCGGGAAGGCCACCACGCAAGCAGGAGAGGGTTTGGCCGATATCGGCCGGAATTTCCAGACCAGTGAACAGACGCGGCATCGCTATAATCCTCGATGCTTGGCGCGGGTTTTGGGAGCCCGCACCCTGTAACAAGCCCGGCGACGAATCACCGATGCCTATTTGTACCCGAGATATGTGACTCTGCGAAGCATGAGGCGTTAACAGCTCGTAAACCTACGGACGCAACGTCGCGCACTGCATGCGTTTCAACTGCGCTGACCTGATAATGCGCCGAGAAATGCCTCCACCGTGGGCAGCATGTTCTTCACGACGATGTCCACACCTTCCGCCGTCGGATGCATGCCGTCGGCCTGATTGATCTTCGGATTAGCAGCAACGCCGTCGAGGAAGAACGGATAGAGCGGCACGCCGAAGGATTTCGACAGATCCGGATAAATTGCATTGAACTTCGCTGCATACTCACTGCCATAGTTCGGTGGCGCGAGCATGCCGCACAAGAGCACCGCGATCTTGCGCGTCTGCAACTTTGTGATGATGTCCGAGAGCGCGGCCCGCGTCACCGCGGGATCGATGCCGCGCAAGGCATCGTTGGCGCCGAGCTCGACAATCACGGCATCGGTTCCGTCGGCCACCGACCAGTCGAGCCGCTCGCGGCCGCCCGAGGCGGTGTCGCCGGACACCCCGGCATTGGTCATGTCGACCTTTATCCCTTTGGCTTCCAAGGCTTTTTGCAGCCGGACCGGAAATGCCGCCTCGGCCGGAAGGCCGTAACCGGCGCTCAGGGAATCGCCCAGAACCACCATCTTGAGCGGCTTCGCCGGCCCTTTCCCGTCGTCCCGTGCCTGCGCGCTTGCCGCCGTCATCAAGCCCATAAGCAACACGAGTATGTGCACGAAGATTCGCAACCGGGCCTCGACCGCAGCCGCGGAAGTGCCATATGACCGAACCATGGACAGTCTCATCGAATCCTCTTCACTGACCGACGTCGAACCGGACACCATTGCCGTCAGGAACGTCAATCTCTCGCTCGGCACCGGCGCGGCACGGGTTCATATCCTGAAAGATATCAGCCTTCGTGTGGCAGCGGGTGAGGCCATCGGCCTGATCGGCCCGTCGGGCTCGGGCAAGTCGACCTTGCTGATGGTGATGGCGGGGCTTGAACGTCCTGACAGCGGAGAGGTGGTCGTCGATGGCACCTCGTTCAATGCCCTCGATGAAGATGCGCTGGCGCGCTTCCGCGGCCGCCAGGTCGGCATCGTCTTCCAGTCGTTCCATCTGATCCCGACCATGACGGCGCTGGAGAACGTCGCGGTGCCGCTCGAGCTCGCCGGCAATCCCGATGCCGCCGCGCGCGCCGCGCAGGAGCTGCAATCGGTCGGGCTTGGCGAACGCCTGCACCACTATCCGACGCAGCTCTCCGGCGGCGAACAGCAGCGCGTCGCGATCGCGCGCGCGCTTGCGCCCGATCCGGCGATCCTGGTTGCCGACGAGCCGACCGGAAATCTCGACGAGACGACGGGCAAGCAGATCGTCGATCTGCTGTTCACCAAGCACGCCGAACGCGGCATGACCTTGGTGCTGGTGACGCACGACCTCGCGCTCGCGCAACGCTGCGACCGCGTGGTACGGCTGCGCTCCGGCCGCATCGACGGACAATCAACCACATGAGCATTGCGTCCGAAGTCGCGTTGCAGGTCCGTTCCCAGGGCCGCGCGTCGTCGCTTGCCTTCCGTTACGCGCTGCGCGAACTGCGCGGCGGCCTGCGCGGCTTCTACGTGTTCATCGCCTGCATCGCGCTCGGCGTGATGGCGATATCAGGCGTCGGCTCGGTCGCGGCGAGCCTCGGCGACGGGCTGTCGCGCGAGGGCCGCACGCTGCTTGGCGGCGACGTCGCATTCTCGCTGATCTCGCGCGAGGCCAAGCCCGACGAGGTCGCCTATCTGCGCACCCGCGGCGAGGTTTCGGTTGCAGCGACGCTCCGCGCGATGGCGCGCAGCGGCGACGGCAAGCTGGCGCTGGTCGAGCTCAAGGCGGTCGACGGCAAATATCCGATGCTCGGCGAGCTGACGCTCGAGCCCAACATGCCGATATCAGATCTGCTCACCGAGCGCGACGGCGCTTTTGGCGCGGCTGCCGACTCGACCTTGCTGGCGCGGCTCGACCTGAAGCTCGGCGACCGCGTCACCATCGGCAGCGCGACCTATCAGATCCGCAGCGTGGTGGCGGCCGAACCCGACAAGCTCGCCGGCGGCGTCGGCCTCGGCCCGCGCTTCCTGATCAGCGAAGCCAGCCTGCGCGCCACCGATCTGTTGCAGCCGGGCAGCCTGGTGCGCTGGATCTACCGGGTGAAGCTGCCCGACGGCGCCAACGACGATCGCGCCACCAACGCCCTGATCGACGGCGCGCGCGCCGCAGCGCCAGAGGCCGGCTGGGAGGTCCGCAGCCGCAGCAACGCCTCGCCGCAGCTCGAGCGCACCATCAACCGCTTCACCCAGTTCCTGACCCTCGTTGGTCTCGCTGCGCTACTGGTCGGCGGCGTAGGCGTAGCCAACGCGGTGAAGAGCCATATCGACCGCCGCCGCGACGTCATCGCCTCGTTCAAGGCACTCGGCGCCACCGGCCGCGACGTCTTCACCATCTACTGCACGCAGGTGGTGGTGCTGGCCGGAATCGGCTCGGTGATCGGGCTCGTGCTTGGCGCCGCACTGCCTTTCGTCATTGTCGGCCTGTTCGGCAAGCTGCTGCCGCTGCCGGTGGTGCCGGCCCTGCATCCCGACGAGCTCGCGCTGTCCTTCATCTATGGCCAGCTCACCGCGCTGGCGTTCGGGCTGTGGCCGCTCGGCCGGGTCCATGACGTGCCGGTCGCGGCGCTGTTCCGCGAGACCGTCGCCAGCGAGTGGCATCGCCCGCGCTGGAGCTATCTGGCGCTGATGGCCGTGGTGGTCGCGCTGCTGATCGGCGTTGCGATCGGGCTTGCCTATGACAAGCGGGTCGCCACCGTGTTTGTCGTCGCCTCGATCGCGGTGTTCCTGCTGCTGCGCGGGATTGCCGAGATCCTGATGGCCGTGGCACGGCGGCTGCCGCGCAGCCGCATGACCATGCTGCGGCTCGCCATCGCCAACATCCACCGGCCGGGCGCGCTGACGCCGTCGGTCGTGCTGTCGCTCGGCCTCGGGCTCGCCGTGCTCGTCACCATCACCCAGATCGACGGCAATCTGCGCCGGCAATTCCTGGCCGCGCTGCCGGAACGGGCACCGTCGTTCTTCTTCATCGACATCCCCTCCACCGAAGCCGACCGCTTCAATGCCTTCCTGGCGCAGATCGCCGCCGGCTCGACCGTCGAGGACGTGCCGATGCTGCGCGGGCGCATCGTCGCCGCACGCGGCGTCAAGGCCGATCAGCTCAAGCCATCGGTCGATTCCGAGTGGGTGCTGCAGAGCGACCGCGGCCTGACCTATACCGGCGAAATTCCCAAGGGCTCGAAGATCGTCGAGGGCGAATGGTGGGGACCGGACTACAGCGGACCTCCGCTGGTCTCGATGGAGAAGAAGATCGCCGACGGCCTGTCCCTGAAGATCGGCGACGAGATCGTGGTCAACGTGCTCGGCCGCGACGTGCCGGCGAAGATCGCCAATCTGCGCAACATCGACTGGCAGGGCCTCGGCATCAACTTCGTGCTGGTGTTCTCGCCGAACGCCTTCAAGGGCGCGCCGCACAGCCATGTCGCGACGCTGACGGAACCACATGCCAGCGCGACCCAAGCGAGCGCCAACGACGACGCGCGCATCATCAAGCAGGTCGCCGACGCATTTCCGATGGTGACCAGCGTGCGGGTCCGCGAGGCGCTGGAGACCATCGGCAGTGTCGTCAGCAACCTCGTGCTGGCGATCCGCGGCGCCAGCGCCGTGACGCTGATCTCGGCGATTCTGGTGCTGGGCGGCGCGCTCGCCGCCGGGCACCGCCACCGCGTCTATGACGCCGTGATCCTCAAGACCCTCGGTGCCACGCGGGTGCGATTGCTCGGCGCCTACGCGCTGGAGTATCTGATGATCGGTTTCGCAACCGCGATTTTCGGCGTGATCGCCGGCTCGGTCGCGGCCTGGCTGATCGTGACGCGGCTGATGACGCTGAGTTTCATCTGGCAGGCCGGCAGCGCCGCCCTGGTCGTGGCCGCCGCGCTAGTCGTGACCGTCGGATTGGGGCTGGCCGGCACGCTGCTCGCGCTGAACCAGAAGCCCGCCTCGGTGTTGCGGAATTTGTGACAATTTGTAGCGGCGGAAGCGCCGTTTTTGCCTATCATGCTAGGCCAGAGCGACATTCGGCCGCGCGTGGAAGCTTGCGTCGGATGTGTTAATTTCCCACATACCAATCGGGTCGGATAGTCGGTTTGAATGACACGGAATTAATGCTCCGCAAACCGGGCCATCTGAGATAGATTTATAACCGGCGCCGCAAATCCCTTGCGCTCCACCGGGACCAACCACGGGAATTCGACCATGTCGGACCTAGACCGCAACTACGCTTCTCCTTTCGGCCGGGCCGCCGGGCGCATTGACGCTGCGGCCGTCGACGCCGGTCTGCGCGCCTACATGCTGCGCATCTACAACTACATGAGCATCGGCCTCGCCATCACCGGCCTGGCCGCGCTCGGCGTCTATATGGGCGCGGTGACGACCGACCAGTCCGCCGCCGTCGCCAAGTTCGGCAATGCCTATCTGACGCAGTTCGGCTACGCGATGTTCGTGAGCCCGCTGAAGTGGCTGTTCATCCTCGCCCCTCTGGCGATGGTGTTCGTCATCTCGGCCGGCATCAACCGCCTGCAGCCTGCGACCGCCCAGCTGTTGTTCTGGGTGTTCTCGGCACTGATGGGCCTGTCGCTGTCGTCGATCTTCCTGGTGTACACGCACACCTCGATCGTGCGCGTGTTCTTCATCACCGCGGCGACGTTCGGTGCGCTGAGCCTCTACGGCTACACCACCAAGCGTGACATGAGCGGCATGGGCTCGTTCCTGTTCATGGGCCTGATCGGCATCATCATCGCGAGCCTGGTCAACCTGTTCCTGGCGAGCTCGGCGCTGCAGTTCATCGTCTCGGTGGTCGGCGTGCTGGTGTTCGCGGGCCTCACCGCCTGGGACACCCAGCGGCTGAAGAACGACTACATCTACGGCTACGCCTCGCAGGGCGGCGTGATGGCAGAGCGTGCGGCAATCACTGGTGCGCTGTCGCTCTACCTGAACTTCATCAACCTGTTCACGCTGCTGCTGCAGCTGCTCGGCCAGCGCGACTAAGCGCCTCGAGCAAGGCAATCGATTAAAGCCCCGGCCATGCGGCCGGGGCTTTTATTTTGCGTGGAAAGAATGAGATCAGAGACGGCGTAGCCCGGATGGAGCGCAGCGTAATCCGGGGCAGCACCATCCGCGGGGACAGTCCCCCGGATTACGCTTCGCTTCATCCGGGCTACGGGCGTCGAACGACCGCGCCTACACCAGCGACAGCTTGCGATCGATCACGAACAGCACCCGCTCGAGTTCGTGGCCGCGGCGCAGGATCAGGCCGGTCGCCGAAATCACGCTGTACATGCCCTGCTTGCGGGCCAGCCGGGGATCCTTCTCGATCCGGTAGATCGGCATTTCGGAGGCGCGCCGGAACACCGAGAACACGGCGCGGTCCTTCAGGAAGTCGATCGCATAGTCGCGCCACTCGCCGTCGGCGACCATGCGGCCGTAGAGATTGAGAATGCGATTGAGCTCAAGTCGATTGAATGTCACGCGGTTGGGCTGGGGTGTCGCGGCGGCGGGGCGCGCCGCGGCACGGCTCCCGCTCGGATCGGTGTCCTCCGAGATCAAACTCATCGAGCGCCTCCTGTCATCCCGGCGACCATCAGGTTCCGAAGACCGGTGCCCCCTGCTTCGGGATCGTCACGAGAGCGACATGATCGCGCTAAGCGCGGGGGCCCGCAAGGGGCCATTCGCAACGCAACCAGGCCGTAACCAGGGTCTGGCGCGGCGGATTGTCCGGAAAACCGAAGAGTCACGGGAACGTTAGCGGAATCATATTGCTGCCCCACTTCCGCCCATCGCCCGCCCCGCTGCCCTGCGAAAAGATAATCCTGCGTTGGCCCGGTCCTTTCGGTTCCGGATTCCTCAGCCCCCAGCCCCCCGGGGCCGTCGGGATCGGGCCTGTTCGCAGGGGAGTTAAATCCCAACACTGGGCCAACGAAAGTTGGTCCTTTTTGTTTTTGGGGACCTGCTCGACCACGCGCGATCGAGACGCGTGCGCAAGCCTCCGGCTCTCTCTTCAGCAAATCACTGGATGCGAGTTAGTCGCCGCGCAAGGCTGCGAACAGCCTGCGTGCGGCCCAGCGACGCGGCCGGCGGCAGTTAGCGCAGCAATGCGCTAGTGAAGCGAGGTGAATGCGGCGCCGAGCATCGGGCCCGGCTTGTCGCGATTGCCGTCCTGGACGTACACCGCCGCGGCATCGACGCCATCGCGCGTGATGTTCTCGAGCGGCACGGTCCAGCTGCCGGACGAGCCGTTCCAGTCACCAACCTTCAGCAGATTGCGCACCACGTTGTGGTAGGTGATCTCGTGGCCACGGTTCTCGCCGCGCGAGATCGAGATCGGCACCGACTTCGAGATCGAGCAGATCCAGACTTCGCCGCGCGACACCGCGGGCGACTTCGACGCCGCAACCGACACGTTGATCTGCTTGCCGGTCAGCGTCATCGTCACCGGCACCGACATCACGGTGCCGCTCTTCTCGGTGCTCTTGATGGCGTCCTCGATGCTGGCGCGATCGCTGCCGATCACATGCGCGGAGCCGTTGATCACGGCCTGCGGCGTGTAGACGTCGCGATCGCCGCGCATGTGCGAATAGGCTTTCTGGCGTGCGCTGAAACGGGAATCGGCCAGCGTGTCCTTCCAGCCGAGATAGTCCCAATAGTCGATCGGCATGCTGAGCGCGATGACGTTGGGGTCCTTCGCGAGATCACCGATGATCTTGTCCGCGGGCGGACAGGACGAGCATCCCTGCGAGGTGAAGAGTTCGACGACTGCACGCGGATCGGCGTGAGCGGGGCGGATGATCGCGACGATCGCGCAGATACCAAGCGCGCTGGACCATCGCGAAATCGAATTATAGGCCATCATCGCTGTCATACTGCGAACCAGTCGTGATGATTTCCATCCGTAATTGTACGGAGCATGAAGTCTGTCCCTGAACTTGCGTGCCCCAAAACGCGAGAAAGCGGCCTTGTCATAGGCCGCCTTCTTTTTAGCCGCTACTCACTAAGCAGTGAGGCACCGATCACAAATCCGCGTTAGAGCATGGTCCGGAAAAGTGTGAAGCGGTTTTCCGAATAGACCATGCTCAAACAAGCGGCCTTAGGCCGCGAGTTTGCGCAGCACGTAATGCAGGATGCCGCCGTTGCGATAGTAGTCGAGCTCGTCCAGCGTATCGATGCGGCAGAGCAGCGGGACATCCCGCTTGCCGCCGTCAGCGGAGACGATCTCGGCGGTCAGCGTCTGGCGCGGCTTCAGGTCGCCCTGCAGCCCGCGGATCGTGACCTTCTCGTCGCCCTTGAGGCCGAGCGAGGACCACGACGTGCCTTCATGGAAGGTGAGCGGAAGCACACCCATGCCGACCAGGTTGGAGCGGTGGATGCGCTCGAAGCTCTGGCAGATCACCGCGCGCACGCCGAGCAGACGCGTGCCCTTCGCGGCCCAGTCGCGCGACGAGCCGTTGCCGTATTCGGCGCCGGCGAACACCACCAGCGGCACGCCTTCGTGCTGGTACTTCATCGCAGCGTCGTAGATCGACATCTGTTCGCCGTCGGGCCAGTGCTTGGTCAAACCGCCTTCCGGAATATTGCCGTCAGCACCCTTCAGCATGAAGTTCTTGATGCGGATGTTGGCGAAGGTGCCGCGCATCATCACTTCATGGTTGCCGCGCCGCGTGCCGTACTGGTTGAAGTCGGCGGGGCGCACCTGGTGCTCGCTGAGGAACTTGCCGGCGGGCGAGGTCAGCTTGATCGAACCGGCCGGCGAGATGTGGTCGGTGGTGATCTTGTCGCCGAACATCGCAAGGATCCGCGCATCGACCACGTCGGTCACCGGGTCGGGCTGCTTCTTCATGCCTTCGAAATAGGGCGGGTTCTGCACATAGGTCGAGCTCATGTTCCAGCGATAGGTCTCGCTTTCCGTGGTCTTGATCTTGCGCCAGTTGGTATCGCCCTTGAACACGTCGGCGTACTTCTTCTTGAAGATCGTCGCGGTGACGTACTTCTTCATGAAGGTGTTGATCTCCTTGGCGGTCGGCCAGATATCCCTGAGGAACACCGGCTTGCCATCCTTGCCGATGCCGAGCGGCTCGACCGCGAGATCCTTGGTCACGGTGCCGGCCAGCGCATGCGCGACGACGAGCGGCGGCGAGGCGAGGTAGTTCGCCTGCACGTCCGGCGAGACGCGGCCTTCGAAGTTGCGGTTGCCGGAGAGCACGGCGGCGGCGACGATGCCGTTCTCGTTGATCGACTTCGAGATGTCCTCCGGCAGCGGACCGGAGTTGCCGATGCAAGTGGTGCAGCCGAAGCCGACCAGGTTGAAGCCGACCTTGTCGAGATCGGCCTGCAGGCCGGAATTGGCGAGATATTCGGCCACCACCTGGCTGCCCGGCGCGAGCGAGGTCTTCACCCACGGCTTGGCCTTGAGGCCCTTGGCGGCCGCCTTGCGCGCCAGCAGGCCGGCGCCGATCAGCACGCTTGGGTTCGAGGTGTTGGTGCAGGAGGTGATCGCCGCGATCACGACGTCGCCATGGCCGAGATCGAAGTCGCGGCCTTCGACGGCGTAGCGCTTCTGTTCACCCTCGGGCTTCTTGTATTCGCCGACCAGCGCGGTCGCGAAACCGGTCGACACCGCCGGCAGCGCGATGCGGCCTTCGGGGCGCTTCGGTCCGGCCATCGACGGCACGACGTCGCCGAGGTCGAGCGTCAGCGTGGTGGTGAACACCGGGTCGGTCGACTTGGCGGTGCGGAACAGGCCCTGCGCCTTGGCATAGGCCTGCACCAGCTTGACGCGATCGGCCTTGCGGCCCGAGGTCTTCAAATAGTCGATGGTCGCGGCATCGACCGGGAAGAAGCCGCAGGTCGCACCGTATTCGGGCGCCATGTTGCCGATGGTCGCCTTGTCGGCGACCGAGAGATAGTCGAGGCCGGGGCCGAAGAACTCGACGAACTTGCCGACCACGCCGAGCTTGCGCAGCATCTGGGTGACGGTCAGCACGAGGTCGGTCGCGGTGACGCCTTCCTTGAGCTGGCCCTTGAGCTTGAAGCCGACCACCTCGGGCAGCAGCATCGACAGCGGCTGGCCGAGCATGCAGGCCTCAGCCTCGATGCCGCCGACGCCCCAGCCGAGCACGGCGAGGCCGTTGACCATCGTGGTGTGCGAGTCGGTGCCGACCAGCGAGTCGGGATAGGCGATCTCGAAGGTGCCGGTCTTCTTGCCGACCGTCATCTTCTCCTTCTTGGTCCACACCGTCTGCGCAAGATATTCCAGATTGACCTGGTGGCAGATGCCGGTGCCGGGCGGCACCACCGAGAAGTTCGAGAACGCCTTCTGGCCCCACTTCAGGAATTCGTAGCGCTCCTGGTTCTGCTTGTATTCCTCGGTGACGTTCTTCGCGAACGCCTTGTTGTCACCGAAGAAGTTGACGATCACCGAGTGGTCGATGACGAGATCGACCGGCACCAGCGGGTTGATCTTCTCGGCATCGCCGCCGAGGTTCTGCATCGCGTTGCGCATCGCCGCGAGATCGACCACGGCCGGAACGCCGGTGAAATCCTGCATCAGCACGCGCGCCGGGCGGAACGCGATTTCGTGCTCGAGCTGGCGCTTCTTCAGCCACTTCGACACCGCAACGATGTCTTCCTTCTTGACGGTGCGGCCGTCTTCGTTGCGCAGCAGGTTCTCGAGCAGAACCTTCATCGAGTACGGCAGCTTCGAAATACCCTTCAGTCCGTTCTTCTCCGCCTGGGGCAGGCTGTAATAGACGTAGGACTTGGCGCCGACCTTCATGGTCTTGCGGCATTTGAAGCTGTCGAGTGAGGTCATGCGAGGAATCCCAATTCTCAGTTATACCCGGCAAGGGTAACTAAACACCGGCGAACGACACTGGCCAAGGGATGGCCCGGGGGGTGGGTTGCGGCCGCCGATTGTGTGTGCTGCATCAAGTTCCGGGCTTATAGAACCTTTCTAGAAGCACCGCCACACCGACAAGCGTGCGGCGGCATCGCGCGACCCAAAAATTCTCACGCGGTAGCGAAAGATTTCAGAGGGCTGTGACACAACGAACCATGCGGCTCTCGGGACGAAATCTGAAATGCGTGCGCGGTGGACGCGAGGTGTTTTCCGGCCTCGATCTGGCGGCCACGGAAGGTGAGGCACTGGCCGTCACCGGCCCCAACGGCGCGGGCAAGACCTCGCTGCTGCGCGTCCTCGCCGGGCTCCTGGTTCCAGCCGATGGGACCATCGCGCTCGAAGGCGGCGACGCCGAGCTCAGCCTGCCCGAGCAGGCCCATTATCTCGGCCATCGCGACGCCTTGAAGCCGGCGCTGAGCGTCGCGGAAAATCTTTCCTTCTGGCGGGAATTCCTCGGCGGCAAGACCGAGGATGCCGGCCGATGCCTGGCCGCCGTGGGGCTCGACCATGCCGCACATCTGCCGGCGGCCTACCTCTCCGCGGGCCAGCGCCGCCGCCTCTCGATCGCGCGCCTGCTCTCGGTGCGCCGGCCGGTCTGGCTGCTGGACGAGCCGACATCGGCGCTCGATACGGCCGGACAGGCGCTGTTCGCCGCCCTGATGCGCGACCATCTCGCAAGCGGCGGCCTGATCGTCGCCGCGACCCATCTGCCGCTCGGCATCGATGCCCGCGACCTGCGGATGGGAGGCGCGGCATGAGCGCGCTGATCTATCTCTCGACGCTGCGCACAGGTCTCTCCGTCCCCTCCCCCCTTGCGGGGGAGGGTCAGGGAGAGGGGTGCCACACGACGGGCTCTGTTATATTTGAGCGCGAGGACAATGCACGGCCGAGATTGCAAGCGCGTCTTCCCAAGCATGCATCTCGCCCGGGGCCACCCCTCTCCCCGACCCTCCCCCGCAAGGGGGGAGGGAGCGCACCGGTTGTGCGGCAATATGTCGGCTCGAACGACAATCACCGTGGAGGCGCGGCATGAGCGCGCTGGCCGCATTGATCCGCCGCGACATCAAGATTGCTCTGCGCGTCGGCGGCGGCGCGCTGATCGGGGTGCTGTTCTTCCTTACCGTCACGGTGCTGATGCCGTTTGCGGTAGGTCCCGATCTGGCGCTGCTGTCACGGCTCGGCCCCGCCATCCTCTGGCTCGGCGCGCTGCTGGCGAGCCTATTGACCCTCGATCGCCTGTTCACGGCCGACCACGAGGACGGCTCGCTCGACCTGATCGTGATGAGCCGGACACCGCTGGAACTCGCCTGCGCGGCCAAGGCCCTGGCGCACTGGATCGCCGCCGGCCTGCCGCTGATCGTCGCGACCCCGGTGCTCGGCCTGTTGCTCAACCTCGACGGCACGGCGACGCTTGCCGTTGCGGCCACGCTGCTGGCGGGAACACCGGCGCTGACCTTCACCGGCATGATCGGTGCGGCGCTGGCGGTGACCCTGCATCGCGGCGGGTTGCTGCTGGCGGTGCTGGTGCTGCCGCTGTCGATCCCGGTGCTGATCTTCGGCGTCGCGGCCTCACAGGCGGCGATCTCGGGGCCGCTGCCGTTTGGAACACCGTTCTCGATCCTCTGCGCGCTGTCGCTTGCCAGCCTCGTGATCGGCCCGTTTGCGGCCGCCGCGAGCCTGCGGCACGGGCTGGACTGATCAAATCTCGCCGAGGGGAATTCGGCCAATTGCCTCGCTCCCAGCGGACGACTATCAGGGTGCCATGAAGCTGACCGAGACGCTGACCGACCTTGCCAACCCGACCAGGTTTCTGGCGCTGACCGCGCGCATCCTGCCGTGGCTCGCGGCCGCGACCGCGATCCTGCTCGCGATCGGGCTCTACCAGTCGGCAATGGCGCCCGACGACTACCAGCAGGGCGCCACGGTCAAGATCATGTTCATCCACGTGCCGAACGCGTGGCTGTCGATGTTCGTCTGGAGCGTCATGAGCGTGGCCGCGCTCGGCACGCTGGTGTGGCGGCACCCGCTCGCCGATGTCGCCGCGAAAGCCGCCGCGCCGATCGGCGCCGCCTTCACCTTCCTTGCGCTCGTCACCGGCTCGCTGTGGGGCCGGCCGATGTGGGGCACCTACTGGGAGTGGGATGCGCGGCTGACTTCGGTCTTGATCCTGTTCCTGATGTATCTCGGCCTGATGGCGCTGTGGCGCGCGGTCGAGGACCCTTCGCGCGCGGCACGGGCGGCGGCGGTGCTGACCCTGGTCGGTGCGATCAACATCCCGATCATCAAATTCTCGGTCGACTGGTGGAACACGCTGCATCAGCCGGCATCCGTGCTCCGGATGGGCGGATCGACGCTGGACAAGGCATTCCTGTGGCCGCTGCTGGTGATGGCGATCGCGTTCTCGCTGCTCTTCATCACCCTGCACCTCGCGGCAATGCGCAACGAGATCCTGCGCCGGCGCGTGCGCAGCCTGCAGATGATGCAGGCGAGTCGCGTCTCGTTCACGGGCGAGGCGAGCAGTGGTCCAAAAGAAATTGGAGCGGCGTGACGATGTCGCTTGGTCCCTACGCCTCCTTCATCGTGACGTCCTATGCGCTGGTCACAGCCGTCGTGCTGCTTCTGATCGTCTGGATCGTCGCCGACTATCGCCGCCAGCAGGCGCGCCTCAAGGAGATCGAGGCCAGCGGCGTCACGCGCCGCTCCGGCCGCAGCGCGGCGGATATTCGATGAGCGAGCAGACAACCAACAGCCCGCCGCAAGCCCGCCGCCTGCTGGTGGTGCTGCCGCTGCTGATCTTCCTCGGCCTCGCCGGGCTGTTCCTGCTGCGGCTCTATGGCGGCGATCCCTCGCGCATTCCGTCGGCGCTGATCGGACGGCCGGCGCCGCAGACCGCCCTGCCCGCGCTCGACGGTCTCATGAAGGACGGCGCACCCGTTCCGGGTCTCGACCCCGCCGCGTTCAAGGGCAAGGTCAGCGTCGTCAACGTCTGGGCATCCTGGTGCGTGCCGTGCCATGACGAAGCGCCGTTGCTCACCGAGCTCAGCAAGGACAAGCGCTTCCAGATCATCGGCATCAACTACAAGGACTCGCCCGAGAACGCGCGGCGCTTCCTCGGCCGCTACGGCAACCCGTTCGGCATTGTCGGCGTCGACGGCAACGGCCGCGCCTCGATCGAGTGGGGCGTCTACGGCGTGCCCGAGACCTTCCTGGTCGGGCGCGAAGGCAAGATCGTCTACAAGCTGGTCGGCCCGGTGACGCCTGAGAACGTCAACAGCGTGCTCAAGGCCGAGATCGAGAAGGCACTGCGCGCCGGACAGTAAGCGCACCGTCATTCAGCGGTGCCGTGAACCGCTGGTGAACGGCGAGCGAAAATGCCTGCGACAAAATACTTCGACAGGTTTATCTGCGGTTCATTTCACGGCCACGGCAACGCCACGAACGCAACCCCAACTCAGCAGCGTTGACATCAACGTTCCTCTGGAGGGGACATATGCGCAAGACCACGCTCGCTTCACTTCTCGCCACCGCGCTCACGCTCGGCATGCTGACGGCCACGCCGTCGATGGCCCAGAGCACTCAGCCGGCCACGCCCGCCACCAAATCGGAAACCAGCAAGATGGCCCCCGCGCCGAAGGCTGTGGCACCCGACGCGAAGACGACGGGGATGGCGAAGGACGACCTGCTCGACATCAACAGCGCGAGCTCCGACCAGCTCGACGCGTTGCCTGGTGTCGGCAAGGCCTATTCGGCCGCGATCATCAAGGGCCGCCCCTACAAGGGCAAGGATGAACTGGTGCAGAAGAACATCCTGCCGCAGGCGACCTACGACAAGATCAAGGACAAGATCGTCGCCAAGCATAAGAGCTGATGGTGACCGCCTTCACCTCTCCCCGTTTCTCACGGGGAGAGGTCGAAGCTCTTGCCTCTCGTCATTGCGAGCGCAGCGAAGCAATCCATCGTTCCACATATGCCGCGCAATGGATTGCTTCGCTGCGCTCGCAATGACGGCCAAAAAAGCGGCTATTTACTTCCGCAGGTCGCCGGCGTCGGCCTCGCTGGTTTCCAGCGAGACCGGCTCCAGGTGATAGCGCTTGGTCAGCGGCATCTGGGCGATGGCGAAGATCATGGTCAGCGGCGTCACGCCGAACACCTTGAAGTTCACCCAGAAATCCGTGGTCTGGGTGCGCCAGACGATTTCGTTGAGGATGGCCATGCCGGCGAAGAACAGCGCCCAGCGCATGGTGAGGATGCGCCAGCCCTGCGGCGTCAGGTTGAACATCTGGTCGAACATCACGGCGATGAAGGAGCGCCCGAACAGCAGCCCGCCGCCGAGCACAGCCGCGAACAGGCCGTAGATGATGGTCGGCTTGACCTTGATGAAGGTCTCATCGTGCAGTACCAATGTCAGCGTGCCGAACACCAGCACAATCGCGCCGGTCACCAGCGCCATGATCGGCACGTGTTTCGTTACCACATAGGACGCGATCATCGCCGCGACGATCGCCACCATGAACGCCGCCGTGGCGACGAACAGATGGTACTTGGCGTTCGCGATGAAGAACACGAGCAGCGGCCCGAGCTCGGTCGCAAGTTTGAACAGCGGATGCGGCTGGGTCTTGTCCATTAATTCTCTGTGTTGGTTTGAGACATGATTTTCGAGGTCATGCCTCGATCCCGGCAATCGCCTTGGCAAAATCCTTCGCCGTGAAGGGCGCGAGGTCCTCGACGCCTTCGCCGACGCCGATGAAATGCACCGGCAGTCTGTGCTTCTCCGACAGCGCGACAAGGATGCCGCCGCGCGCGGTGCCGTCAAGCTTGGTCATCACGAGGCCGGTGACACCCGCCGTACGATGAAATGCCTCGACCTGCGACAGCGCATTTTGTCCCACCGTAGCGTCGAGCACGAGCAGCACCGCGTGCGGCGCCGATGCATCGACCTTCTTGATGACACGCACGACCTTCTCGAGCTCGTTCATCAGCTCGGACTTGTTCTGCAGCCGGCCGGCGGTATCGATCAGCAGCACGTCGCGCTGCTGCTCCTTGGCCGCGGTCAGCGCGCTGAAGGCGAGGCTTGCCGAATCCGAGCCCTGGGCGCCGGCGATGACCGGCGATTTGGTGCGCTCGCCCCAGACCTTGAGCTGCTCGATCGCGGCGGCGCGGAAGGTGTCGCCGGCGGCCAGCATCACCTTGCGGCCCTCGGCGGCAAATTTGGCGGACAGTTTGCCGATCGTCGTGGTCTTGCCGGAGCCGTTGACGCCGACGACCAGGATGACGAACGGCTGCTTCGAGCCGTCGATCTCGAGCGGCTTCGCCACCGGCGCCAGCACCTTCTCGACCTCGGTCGCAACGACGTCCTTGACCTCGTCGGCGGAGATCGCCTTGTCGTAGCGGCCCTTGCCGACCGCCTCCGCAATGCGGACCGCGACATCGGTGCCGAGATCGGCGCGCAGCAGCACATCCTCGATGTCGTCGAGCATGGCCGAATCGAGTTTGCGCTTGGTGACGAGGTCCGCGACCGCGGTCCCGATCGAACTCGAGGTCCGCTTCAGGCCGCCCTTCAGGCGCTGCCACCAGCTCTGTTTTGGAGTTCCTGCAGTGGTATCGTTCATGGCGCGGACGTGTTAGCCGTTTCGGCTCACAAACGAAAGTCTCGACGAATTGATCGATGTTCCCCAATTGACCGCGGAAGAAATCCTAGCGCGGGTGCTCCACCGTGACGGGTTGATGCTGGTCATCGACAAGCCGGCCGGCATGCCGGTGCATCGCGGCCCCAAGGGCGGGCCCAACCTGGAGGCCTCCTTCGACGCGTTGCGGTTCGGCCTGCCGCGGCCGCCGGTGCTGGCGCATCGGCTGGACAAGGACACCTCCGGCTGCCTCGTCCTGGGACGCCACCGCAAGGCGACCGCCTCGCTCGGGCTGCTGTTCAAGCACAGCAAGATCTCGAAGACCTATTGGACCGTCGTCGAGGGCGGCCCGGCCGAGGACGAGGGCACCATCGACATGCCGCTCGGCCGGCTCAACGCCGAGCGCGGCTGGTGGCAGAAGCCGGACCCGGACGGGCAGAAGGCGATCACCAACTGGAAGGTGCTGGGACGCGGCGACGGCCTCGCCTGGCTGGCGATGGAGCCGGTCACCGGCCGCACCCATCAGCTGCGGGTGCATTCGGCGGCGACGGGCTGGCCGATCGTCGGCGACAATATTTATGGCAACGGTCCGCGCTTCGGCGAGCCGACCTTGCATCTGCATTCCCGCGAAATCGGCATCCCGATTTCCCGCAACAAGGACCCGGTCCATGTGGTCGCGCCGGCGCCGGAGCATATGTGGCAGCGGCTCAGGGCCTGCGGCTGGACCGGCCAGTGATCTCCGGGGTTTTACGGACCATTATCCTTTACGGAACCTTCAGCCTCGTCCGGTAGTCCTGCAGGCGGCTTAGAAAAGCGCATCACGACGGGCTCAGGACGAGCAATGCTGACTGCCGGGCAGGCAATTGTCGACGAAGTCGAGGCGGCGATACGCGCCGGCTCCGCCGAAAAATGCATCGCCACCGCCAAGCGTGTCACTGACCTGTTCCTCGCCTCCGCCGGCAGTTTCAACAGTGAACAGGTCGAGCTGTTCGACAACGTGCTCGATCGGCTGGTCAAGACCATCGAGCTGAGGGCGCTTGCCGACATCAGCGCCCGGATGGCGCTCACCGACATCAGCGAGCAGCTCGCACCGGTGACCCAGGCTCCGCCCGCGATCATTCGCCGCCTCGCTGGCAATGACGAGATCAGGATCGCGCGGCCGGTCTTGCAGGAATCGTCGCGGCTCAGCGCGGACGACCTGGTCGAGATCGCGCAGACCAAGAGCGAGCAGCATCTGCTCGCCGTCGCCGGCCGCTGGTGGCTGAAGGAAGTCGTCACCGATGCACTCCTGGCGCGTCGCTTCGCCAGTGTGAGCCGCCGCCTGGTCAACAATCCCGGCGCCAAGGTATCGCCGGACGGATTTGCGGTCATCCTCGCGCAGGCCGAGTACGATCCGGTTCTCGCCGTCGAGACCGGCATCCGCGCCGACCTGCCGTCGGAGCTCCGCCTTCAGCTGCTGCGCCGCGCGACCGAAGAGGTTCGCGGCCGTCTGCTGGAACGCGCCCCACCGTATTTGTTCGAGGAGATCCGGCACGCGATCGCCGCGGTTGCGGCCGGCGTCGAGCGTGACATGTCGCAGGTCCGCGATTTCACCGCGGCCAGGCGTCACATCGCAAAGCTCAGGGATAGCGGCGAGCTCAATGAAGCCGCGCTGTTGGGCTTTGCCAGGCAGCGAAAATATGAAGAGACCGTCGTGGCGCTGGCGGATCTTGCGCAGTCGAGCATCGAGGTGATCCGCTCGCTGATGCAAAGCCTGCGCAGTGAGGGCCTGCTGGTGCCGTGCCGCGCGGCTGGCCTGAGCTGGGAGACCACCGCCGCGGTGATGGAATGCCGCTACACGACTGGCTCCATGGGCCCCGTCGAGCTCGCCCACGCGAAAGGCCAGTTCACGAAAATGACCCGCGAAAACGCCGATCGCCTGCTGCGATTCTGGCAGGTTCGCGCGTCGCAGCCGCCAAGGCCGGGGGGACGCGCGCACTGAGTGCGTGGCGCGCGGGATTGGTTCTGCTTTAACCTGTCAAACAGCTCGTTCCGTGTTGTCACCCGCGTGCGGGTGATCAGCGTGAGTCCACGGCTCTTCCCACGCGTCGTCCTGGCGAAAGCCAGGACCCATAACCACCGCATTGGATCATGAACGGGATCGTGGCCCCAGCGTCGCACAACAATGACCGATTGGGGTAATGGGTCCTGGCTTGCGCCAGGACGACGGAGATGAAGTCTCAGCGGTTGCATGCAACGAGGTGTGTGCCATCGTGACCGGCCATCACAAGCCGCCGCACCGTACCCGGTTCATCGCCATCGATCGCGACCGGCAGGAAATGCTCGGTACGGCCCTGCCGCTCGCTCTCGATCAGCACCTCGCGCGTCGCGCCGACTTCCGCGGCAAGCCGCCGCAGCAGCGCGGCTTCGCCGGCCGAACGCAGCCGCCTGCCGCGTTCCTTGATCGCGCCGCCTGCGACCTGCGGCATCCGCGCAGCGGGCGTGCCGGGACGCTTCGAATAGGGGAACACATGCAGGAAGGTGAGGTCGCATTGCTCGACCAGATCGAGCGAGCGCGCGAACATCTCCTCAGACTCGGTCGGGAAGCCCGCGATGATGTCGGCGCCGAACGCGATGTCGGGCCGCAGCCGGCGCACCTGCGCGCAGAAATCGATCGCGTCCTGGCGTGAGTGCCGGCGCTTCATCCGCTTCAGGATCATGTCGTCGCCGGACTGCAACGACAGATGCAGATGCGGCATCAGCCGCGCGTCGTCGGCGATGACGTCGAGCAAGTCACGATCCGCCTCGATCGAATCGATCGAGGAGATGCGCAGCCGCTTCAGCTCGGGCACGCGACGCAGGATCTGCCGGGTCAACCGGCCGAGCTTCGGGGCACCCGGCAGGTCGGCGCCATAGCTCGTCAGATCGACGCCGGTCAGCACGATCTCGGCATGGCCGCGCTCGACCAGCGCGCGGACCTGATCGACCACTGCGCCCATCGGCACCGAGCGCGAATTGCCGCGACCATAGGGGATGATGCAGAAGGTGCAGCGATGATCGCAGCCGTTCTGCACCTGCACGAACACCCGCGGCAGGCCGCGCTCGAAGCCGTCGAGCAGATGCGGCGCCATCTCCCTCACCGCCATGATATCGGCGACCGCGACTTTCTCACTTGCACCGATATCGAATGCTGAACGTGTCGCGCGCCAGGCGTCGCCGCGCATCTTCTCGTCATTGCCGACGACGCGATCGACCTCGGCCATCTCGGCGAACATTTCGGCCTGCGTCTGCGCCGCGCAGCCGGTGACCACGATGCGCGCCTCGGGGCGTTCGCGTTTCAGCTTGCGGATCGACTGCCGGGCCTGCGCCACGGCCTCATTGGTGACGGCGCAGCTGTTGATGACGATGGTGTCGGAAAGTCCCGCCTGCTCCGCCTCGCGGCGAATCACTTCGGATTCGAACGAATTGAGGCGACAGCCAAAGGTGACGACATCGACGCCCATAACCGATCTCACGCCAGATCAGGCGACGCTGGCGAACAGCGCCGGATCGAAGCGGCCCTCATATTCGAAATCGGCGGTGCCGGTCATCAGCACGTGATCGTCGCGCTCGCGCCATTCGATGCCGAGCTTGCCGCCGGGCAGCGTGATCTCGACGATCCGGTTGGCGCGCTTCAGCCGCGCCGCCGCAACCGCCGTCGCGCAGGCCGCCGAGCCGCAGGCCCTGGTCAGGCCGGCGCCGCGCTCCCAGGTGCGGATCGTGATGTGGTCGCGATTGACGATATGGGCCAGCGTGATGTTGGCGCGCTCCGGGAAGATCGGATGGTTTTCCAACAGCGGCCCGAAACGTTCGAGGTCATAGGCATTGACGTCGTCGACCCAGAACACCGCGTGCGGATTGCCCATCGAGACCACCGAGGGCGAATGCAGCACCGGATTGTCGATCGGCCCGACCTGCAGCTCGATGTAGCGGGTGTCGCGGAATTCCTCAGCCAGCGGAATGTCCTGCCAGCCGAACTTCGGCGCGCCCATGTCGACGGTGTAGAGATCGGGCGCCGGCCCCTGCCAGCAATTGAGCAGGCCGGCACGGGTCTGGAACGTCGCCGTGGTCTGGCCGGTCTTCTCGAAGATCCGCCGCACCACGCAGCGCATGCCGTTGCCGCAGGCCCCGGCCTCCGAGCCGTCATTGTTGTAGATCGTGATGTACGCTTCGGTGCCGTCGAGCCGCGGCGGCTGCAGCACCATCAGCTGGTCATACGGCGCTCCGGCCGGCGACGCCACCGCGCGCGCCTCGGCTGCCGAGACTTGTGCCCGACCTTGGGAATCGCGCAGGTCGACGACGACGATCTCGTTGCCGATGCCGTTCATCTTGGCGAATGCGTGATTGGCGAGCGCGCTCATCGATTTTCCCAAATTCTGCCCGGTTATATGGCGAGTGGTGGCCGGAAGGCCAGTCTGAATGGCCCTATGACACATCTGTCATGGGACGAATGCAGAACTCGCGTGTTAGGAATATCGCACCTCGCGGACCGCGCGCGCCGGGACAGATCGAGCGGCCGCCTGAGGAAGGGGATGGAGAAGTATCAATGAACCGTATCAACACGCTCCGCGCGGCCCTGGTCGCGCTGCTCCCTTTGGCCGCGATCGCATTGGCAAGCCCGGCGCCTGCCCAGTCGCCGTCCGCCTCGCCCGCTCCCGCGGCAAGCCCGAGCCCGACCCCCGCTCCGACCCCGGCGGCAACGCCCGTGCCCCCGCCGGCCGAGACCAAGTCGCCGGCTGACAGCCCCGCCGCATCACAGACCCCGGCCCCGCCGCCGGCCGCCCCGGTGCAGACCGCCGACCCGTTCGGCGAGCCGTTCACGCTGGAGCCGAAGAAGGTCGTGATGCTGAAAGGCACGGCCAATTGGGATTCCGCCTTCGACGCGCTGATCGAGGCGTTCAAGCAGCTCACCGCCCTGCTCGACAAGGACGGCATCAAGGCATCGGGCAACCCGATGATCGTCTACACCTCGACCGACGACACCGGCTTCACCTTCATCGCCGAAATCCCGGTCGATCAGGATGCGAAGAACCTCGGCAAGAACATGAGCATGGGCAATTCGCCCGACGGCAAGGCGCTGAAGTTCGTCCATCGCGGTTCCTACGACAACATGGACAACACCTATGAGGCGATCACCAATCACCTCGACGACAAGAAGCTCGAAGCCAAGGACACCTTCATCGAGGAATACATCACCGATCCGCTGAAGACCGCCGAAGACAAGCTTGTGATCAACGTCTACGTACCCCTGAAGTGAACCAGATGACCTTCCGCCTCCCCCTCGCTGCCACCCTTATCGCGACCTCGCTGCTGGCTGCGCCCGCACTAGCCAATGACGATTTTCCTCCGGCGATCTCGGTCACCGGCGAGGCCACCGTATCGGCGGCGCCCGATCAGGCGCAGCTCGACGCGGGCGTTACGACCGACGGCAAGACCGCACGCGAGGCCACCGAGGCCAACAACGTGACGATGGGCAAGGTGCTGGCCGCGCTGAAGGGCGCCGGCATCGCGGAGAAGGATTATCAGACCTCCCGGCTGTCGCTGCAGCCGCAATTCGCCAACCGCACGCCGTCGTCCCCGAACGCGCCGCCCAGCATCGTCGGTTATCACGCGAGCAACCGCGTCACGATCAAGCTGCATGACGTGAGCAAGGTTGCCGGCGTCATCGACGTGCTGGTGGGCGCCGGCGCTAACGATATCGGCGGGCTCAATTTCTCGGTGTCGCAGGCCTCGAAACTGCTCGACGACGCACGTGAAAAGGCGGTCGCCGACGCCCGCCGCAAGGCGGAGATCTACGCCAAGGCCGCCGGCGTCACGCTCGGCGCGCCGTTGAGCATCGCAGAGCTCGGATCGGCGCCGGTGGCGTTCGCGGGCAAGATGGCGACGGCCAGATTCGCCGCGGCACCGACGCCAGTTGCGCAGGGCGAGGAGACGCTGACCGTAAATGTGAGTGTCTCCTGGGCGATCAAGGAGAAGTAAGAGTTACTGTCGTCCCGGCGAAGGCCGGGACCCATAACCCCAAATATTGATTGTTGCGCGACGCTGGAGCTGCGCTTCCGTTCGCAACCAAACTCGGTGGTAGTGGGTCCCGGCCTTCGCCGGGACGACGGTCAGATCTCGAACACCTGCCCGGGCTTCAACGCCACGAATTTCTCCCGCGGCACACTCGCCGCGTCGAGCGCTTGGCCAAGCGCAATCGCGGGCGCGTCGATCGCCTCGTCGGTCAATTGGAACGTGCCGTGGTGATGCGCCAGCGCTTGCGTCGCGCCGCAATCGGCCAGCGCCTTCACCGCATCCTCCGGGTTCATGTGCTGGTCCTGCATGAACCAGCGCGGCTCGTAGGCGCCGATCGGCAGGATCGCGAGCCGCAACGGGCCATGCGCCTCGGCAACCCGGCGGAAATGCCGGCCGTCGCCGTAGCCGGAATCGCAGACGATGTAGAGCTTGCCGGCCGGCGTCTCCAGCACGAAGCTCGCCCACAGCGCCTTGTTGCGATCGAACAGGCCGCGCGCCGACCAGTGCCGGGTCGGCACCAGCGTTGCGGCAACGCCGCCGCCAAGTTCGACGCGCTGATGCCAGTCGAACGCCTCGGCCTTGATCGCGGCATCGGACGCCTGCATCGTCACGTCATTGCCGAGCGGCGTGATCACGCGCGGCGCAAACGCGGCCGTCAGCTTCGACAGCGTCGCGACATCGAGATGGTCATAATGGCCGTGCGACACCAGCACGACGTCGATCGCCGGCAGTTTGTCGAAGGCAATGCCGGGATCATTGTGCCGCTTCGGCCCGGCAAAGCTGAACGGCGAGGCGCGCATCGACCACACCGGATCGACCAGGATGTTGAGGCCTGCGGCCTGGATCAGCCAGCTGGCATGGCCGACGAAGCAGAACCGCACTTTATCGCCCTCGACGCGCGGCGGCGGCGTATCGGCATGGGGGCTCGGCGCCCATTCCGGCCAGACCGCGCGTTTTCGGCCGCCCCCGAACTGCCAGCGCAGCACCTCGCCGAGCGATTTCGGCGGCGAGCCATCGGGGTCGAAGAAGTGCAGGCCGTCGAAATGATCCGAGGCGGGGCCGTCATAGGTTTTCATATAAGTCATCCAGATCGAGGGCACGCCGATCGCAGCAGCGGCTCCGGTCAAGGTTGCAAGAACGCGGCGGCGGGTGATGGGCAAGCGGGTTCCCGACTAGGAGGCAGGCTCCGGTTATATGGGTGGCAACGGCGAATTCGGAACGAACGCAACAAATCGACACAATTTCAATGATTTAAGACCAGACCCAGGCCGACTGCGGCGAAACTTTCCTTGACTTTGCCGCCCCGGCAGCGTTTAACGCCGCGACTTTCTCGGAAAGCTCCGTCTTTTCGACCCGCCGACTGGTCCTGGAGGCCAGAGGCCAACGCCCGACAGCGCGATGCGCCCTCGGGCGCGAAAGTGTTTGGACAATCGTCTTGGGCACACCGTCTTGGCACGGTGCCGAGGCAAATTATCTGGTCATCACCCGCGAAAGCGGGTGATCCAGTATCCCAGAGGCAGCGCGGATTGAACCGAGCCGCCGCGGCGTACTGGATACCCCGCTTTCGCGGGGTATGACGAGCAACGAGTGACGCGCGCTCACGGGCGCAACGAAGGACAACGGCATTGTTCGACAATCTGTCGGAACGGCTTGGTGGCATTCTCGATCGTCTGACGGGGCGCGGTGCGCTGACCGAAAAGGACGTCGATGCCGCGATGCGCGAGGTGCGCCGCGCGCTGCTCGAGGCCGACGTCGCGCTCGAGGTGGTCCGCAGTTTCATCGACCGGGTCCGCGAGCAGGCGATCGGCGCCACCGTCGTCAAGTCGGTGACGCCGGGCCAGATGGTGGTGAAGATCGTCCATGACGAGCTGGTCGCCACGCTCGGTTCCGACGGCCAGACCATCGATATCAATTCCGTGCCGCCGGTGCCGATCATGATGGTCGGTCTGCAAGGCTCCGGTAAGACCACCACCACCGCAAAGCTCGCGCGCCGCATGGTCCAGCGCGACAAGCGCAAGGTGCTGATGGCCTCGCTCGACGTCTACCGCCCGGCGGCGATGGAGCAGCTCGCGGTGCTCGGCCGCGATCTCGACATTCCGACGCTGCCGATCGTCGCAGGCCAGATGCCGCCGCAGATCGCCAGGCGCGCGCTCGAGGCCGGCAAGCTCGGCGGCTACGACGTGGTGCTGCTCGACACCGCCGGCCGCACCACGCTCGACGAAGACATGATGAAGGAGGCGGCCGAGATCAAGGCCGCCGCCAACCCGCATGAAGTGCTGCTGGTTGCGGATAGCCTCACCGGCCAGGACGCGGTCAACCTGGCGCGCTCGTTCGATGAGCGCGTCGGCCTCACCGGCATCGTGCTGACAAGAGTGGACGGCGACGGCCGCGGCGGCGCCGCGCTGTCGATGCGCGCGGTCACCGGCAAGCCGATCAAGCTGATCGGCACCGGCGAAAAGACCGACGCGCTGGAAGACTTCCATCCGAACCGCATCGCCGGCCGCATCCTCGGCATGGGCGACGTCGTCTCGCTGGTCGAGAAGGCTGCCGCCAATATCGACGCCGAAAAGGCCGCGCGCACCGCCGAGCGCATGCGCAAGGGTCAGTTCGACCTCAACGACATGCGCGAGCAGCTGCAGCAGATGGCCAATATGGGCGGCATCGGCGGCCTGATGGGCATGATGCCCGGCATCTCCAAGATGAAGAATCAGATCGCGGCAGCGGGGATCGACGACAAGATTTTGAAGCGCCAGGTCGCGATCATCGATTCGATGACGCGGCAGGAGCGCAAGAATCCTGACCTGTTGAAGGCGAGCCGCAAGAAGCGCATCGCGGCCGGCGCCGGCCAGAGCGTCGAGCACGTCAACAAGCTTTTGAAGATGCACCGGAACATGGCTGACATGATGAAGGCCATGGGAAGCGGCAAGCGCGGCCCGCTCGCCGGCATCGCGCAGGCGATGGGCTTTGGCGGCGGCATGAAGCCGCCCTCGGCCGAGGAGATGAAGGCGCTCGCCGAGAAGATGCAGGGCGGCGCCGGCGGCGGTCTGCCCAACCTGCCGAAGGATTTGCCGGCCGGGCTGCGCGGCGGCCTGCCGAACGTGCCGGGCCTGACCGGCCTCTCCGGCAAGCCGATGCTGCCGGGCCTCGGCGGCTTCCCGGGCAAGAAGAAATGACTCTCTTTCGTCATTGCGAGCCAACGGGTCCGGCCTCTGGCCGGCCCGATGACAGGCTCCGCGAAGCAATCCATCTCACCGATTGCGGAGACATGGATTGCTTCGTCGCTTCGCTCCTCGCAATGACGGCGTAACTGACCAATACAGACTTCAAACCAACACTTAAGGAGAACTAGATGTCCGTTGTTATCCGCCTCGCTCGCGCAGGCACCAAGAAGCGTCCGGTCTATCACGTCGTCGTCGCCGACTCGCGCTTCCCGCGCGATGGCCGCTTCATCGAGCGTCTCGGCCACTTCAACCCGCTGCTGCCGAAGGACAACGAGGCCCGCCTGAAGCTCGACATGGACAAGGTGGAGGCCTGGCTCGCCAAGGGCGCGCAGCCGTCGGATCGCGTGACCCGCTTCCTCGACGCCGCCGGCGTCAAGAAGCGCGCGCCGCGCAACAACCCCGAGAAGGCCGTGCCGCGCAAGGAGCGCAAGGCGCAGGCTGAAGCCGCCGCCAAGGCTTAAGCTGAACGGCGACCACGGTGGCTGCACCGGTCTGTGTCGCCCGTATCGGCGCTGCGCATGGTGTGCGCGGCGCCGTCCGGCTGTGGACCTTTACCGAAGATCCGCTGGCCGTGAAGGATTACGGCCCGCTGATGACCAAGGACGGCGCGCGCCAGTTCGAGGTCACGCATGCGCGCGAGGCCAAGGACCATCTGGTGGTGACGCTGAAGGGCGTCGCCACCCGCGATGACGCCGAACGGCTCAACGGTCTCGAGCTCTACGTGCCGCGCGATCGGCTGCCGGACACCGACGACGGCGAATATTACCACACCGATCTGATCGGGCTTGCCGCGGTGACGACGTCCGAGCAGCCGCTCGGCAAGGTGATCGCGATCCATAATTTCGGCGCCGGCGACATCATCGAGATCGCCCCGCCGCAGGGCGCGACGATGCTGCTGCCCTTCACCAACGCGGTGGTGCCGACCGTCGATCTTGACGGCGGCCGCGTCGTGATCGACCTGCCGCAGGAAATCGACGGCGACGATCCGTCGGCGGCTTGATCCGAAGTATTCCTTTTTTGAGCATGATCTTTTCGGAAGACCGGTTCCCACTTTTCCGGATCATGCTCTAACCCGTCATCCGGCCCTGCTGCTCGAGCCAGTCGCAGAACACCGCGCTGTGCGGATCGTTGCTGCGGCCAGCCGGGAAATAGGCGAAGTAGCTGCGCGCCGGCAGGCTGATGGCGGGAAACGGCGTCACCAGACGCCCGGCCGCGAGATCGTCGGCGATCAGCGCGGTCGGTCCCATCGCGACGCCGAGGCCATCGAGCGCGGCCTGGATCGTCAGATAGAAATGATCGAAGGTCAGCGCCGCTGCCGGCTCCAACGCGGATTGCCCGGCCTCAGTGAGCCAGTCGCGCCACAGCCGCGGCATCGACGTGACATGCAGCAGCGTGTGCCGCGAGAGGTCCGCGATCTCGTGCAGCGGCAATTGCGCGAGCAATGACGGGCTGCACACCGGCAACCGCCGCTCCGACACCAGGAAGCGTGACGAGAAACCGTGGAAGGTGTCGGGCCCGCCGCGGATCACGACGTCGAAGGATTCGGGCAACGCGTCCACCGGATCGTTCGACGTGCTCAGCCGCACCTCGATGTCAGGATGCTCGGCGCGAAACCGGCTCATCCGCGGCAGCAGCCACCGCAAACTGAATGTCGCGAGTGCATTGACGCGCAACACCGCGACCGCGGGATCGCCGCGCCGCTCGCGATGCTGCTGCACGGCCGCGGAAATCCGGTCGAGCGCCGGCGCGAATTCCGCCAGCAGTGCCGCACCGGCTGGCGTCAGCACCACGCGTCGCACCGAGCGCCGGAACAGTGACGGCGCGCCGAGCCATTCTTCGAGCAGGCGGATCTGCTGGCTGACCGCGCCATGGGTCACGCTGAGCTCGGCAGCGGCTTCCTTGAAGCTGCCGAGCCGCGCGGCGGCCTCGAAGGCACGGACCGCATTGAGCGGCGGCAGGCTGCGGCGTGGGATGAACATGCTCCCTCGATACCAGATTTTCTAACGCATGGTCCGATTATTACTGATTTGTAACAAGGGCGCCGGCGGCGCATAGTGCCCTGCAAGCTTTTCGTATCTCTTCTCTTTCTGGAAATCCCGCCCGATGGCCATCCGCTCAAGCTTTAGATTTTCTTGTTCCAGATGGTGGCAATGAGCGTATCCGCAGAAGCCGGCGCATCCTCCCCGGCGGCGTCAGGGCAACCCGCACGCTGACGGTGACCGGGCTGAACCATGCCCTCCACGACGGCTATACCGATCTGATCTACGTGCTACTGCCGGTCTGGCAGGCCGAATTCGCGCTGAGCTACGGGCTGCTGGCGTTGCTGCGCGGGCTCTATGCCGGCGCCATGGCCGGCTTGCAGATCCCGGTCGGGCGCATCGCTGAGCGGATCGACGGCAGGATCATCCTGATCGCGGGCACGGTGCTGTCGGCGCTCGGCTATGTGTTCGCCGGCTTCTCCGGCGGCGTCATCGGACTTGGCCTCGCGCTCGCGCTTTCCGGCGCGGGCTCGAGCACGCAGCATCCGATCGCTTCGGCCGCAGTCTCGCGCGCCTACGGCGCGGGCGCGCGCGGGCCGCTCGGCATCTATAATTTCTCGGGCGATCTCGGCAAGGCGGCGATCCCGGCGGCAACTTCGATCCTGCTCGTGATCATGTCATGGCGGCACGCGCTGCTGGCTCTCGCCTTTGCCGGCTTGCTTGTCGCGATCTGCATCGCGCTCTGGATGCCGTCGGTCGGCAAGGGCGCCGAGCACAAGGCGGCCGCCGCACCGCGCCGCGAAGGCACCGGCGGCGGTTTCCCCTGGCTGCTCGCGATCGGAATTCTCGACACCGCAGTCAGGATGGGCTTCCTCACCTTCCTGCCGTTCCTGTTGCGCGACAAGGGCGCCGCGCTGCCGACCAACGGCCTCGCGCTGGCGCTGGTGTTCATCGGCGGCGCCGCGGGGAAATTCACCTGCGGCTGGCTTGGCGAACGCGTCGGCACGCTGCGCACCGTGCTGATCACCGAAGGCGGCACGGCGGCGCTGATCGTTGCAGTCCTCGTATTGCCGCTGACACCGGCGATCGTGCTGCTGCCGCTGCTCGGCGTGATGCTCAACGGCACCTCCTCGGTACTGTACGGCACGGTGCCCGAGCTGACGCCACCGCATCAGACCGAACGCGCTTTCGCGCTGTTCTATACCGGCACGATCGGCTCCGGCGCGGTCGCGCCGGTGCTCTATGGCGTGCTCGGCGATGCGCTCGGCCCGACGCTCGCGACGGCTGCGACCGCGCTGACGGCACTGGCGATCTGTCCGCTTGCGGTGGCGCTGGCGCGGCATCTTGCCGACGATCCAACGGCGGCGTGACGAAAACTATCCAAAGCTTGTAGCCCGGATAGAGCCAACGGGTCGCGCGAATGCGCGCCCGATGACAGGCTCCGCGAAATCCGGGGTCAGTGCTTGTTGCCGGCGCGATTCCCGGATTGCGCTTCGCTCCATCCGGGCTACTTAAGCGATAGTGTCACGGAGCATCGCAATGACAAGCACGCACAAGGCCTGGCGGCTGCACGCCCACAATGATCTTCGCTTCGAGGATGTCGCAACGCCGAGCCCCGCGCCCGATGGCGTCGTGGTGCGGGTCGAGGCCGGCATGGTGCTGTCCTACACCAACAAGCTGCTCTCAGGCGCGCTGCCCTACAGCCTGCCGCCGATGCCGTTCGTGCCGGGCACCAACGCGATCGCGCGCGTCGTCGTCGCCGGCGAGAACGTCACGCATGTGCGGAGCGGCGACCGCGTATTCCTCAGCCCGCATCTGCGCGGCGACGTGCCGGATCGCGATCCACCGCAGATCCTGATCGGCCTCACCGCGACGGTGACGACGCCGGAGGCGCTCGCCTTGCAGGCGCGCTGGCGCGACGGCGTGTTCGCCGAGATCGCACACTGGCCGGCCGCATGCGTCACCCCGCTTGCCAATCTCGACGACAGACCGGCGACCGAACTGATCGGCTTGGCGAAACTGATCATCCCGTTCGGCGGCTTGCAACGCTCCGGCCTGCGCGGCGGGCAGACCATCATCGTCAACGGCGCGACCGGCTATTTCGGCTCGGGCGGCGTGATGCTCGCGGTCGCGATGGGCGCGGGCCGCGTCGTCGCCGTCGGACGGAAGCAGGCCGCGCTCGAGCAATTGCGCGATGCATTCGGTCCACGCGTCATCCCCGCCGTCGTCACCGGCGATGCATCAACCGATCTTCAGACCATCCGCCGCGCCGCCGGCGGCAGCGCCGATGTCGCGCTCGATTTGCTCGGCGCCGCGAAGAGCACCTCGACCACGCTGTCCTGCCTGCGCGCGCTCAAGCGAGGCGGCCGCATGGTGCTGATGGGCAGCGCCGAGGTGCCGCTCGAACTCTCGTTCCGCGAGATGCTGGCCAATGACTGGGAGGTGGTCGGGCAGTTCATGTACGACCGCACGGCACCTGGCCAGCTCGCCGGTCTCGCCGCCGAGCGCCTGCTTGATCTGCGCAAGATCAACGTCGCGAGCTTCACCCTCGCCGATTTCCGCCGCGCGGTGGACGCGGCCGCGATGATGCAGAGCCTCGACCTCACGGCCGTGGTGCCGTAACCAGAGGCCATGACACCGCAAGAGACCCCGGCCCAAGCGACACCATGGCGCGCGACCGTGCTGACCCTGTTCCCGGACATGTTTCCGGGACCGCTCGGCGTCAGCCTCGCCGGCAGGGCGCTGGCTGGCGCCCTCTGGGCGCTGGAGGCGCGCGATATCAGGGCATCGGCGACCGACAAGCACCGCAGCGTCGACGACACGCCGGCCGGTGGCGGTCCGGGCATGGTGCTGCGGGCCGACGTGCTGGCGGCGGCGATCGACGCCGCCGCGATCGCGCCTGATCGCCCGCGCCTCTTGATGAGCCCGCGGGGTCGGCCATTGACCCAGACCCACGTCGCCGAGCTGGCGGCCGGGCCCGGCCCCCTGATCGTCTGTGGCCGCTTCGAGGGCATCGACCAGCGGGTGATCGAGGCGCGGGGGCTCGAGGAGGTCTCGATCGGCGATTATGTGCTGTCCGGCGGCGAGATCGCCGCGATGGCATTGATCGACGCCTGCGTCCGTCTGTTGCCGGGGGTGATGGGGAAGCTGGCCTCGGGAACCGAGGAGAGTTTCTCCGAAGGACTACTGGAATACCCCCAATACACCCGTCCGCAGGAGTTCGAGGGCCGCCAGATCCCGGAAATCCTGATTTCCGGCGACCACGCCAAGGTCGCGGCCTGGCGGCTGGCCCAATCCGAGGCCTTAACCGCCGCCCGGCGGCCCGATCTCTGGGCTGGGCGGACCGGCCAAAAAGCCGCGCCGCGGCGGACAAAAAACACGACAGACGGGTGACAAACCCTGCGCTTTGCCTTATAGGCACGGCCTAATCCGCACACGCGCAGGATAGATGGACGTTTGCGCAGCCCCCATACAGGCTGGGCGCGCCGCCGATGGAGATTTCGATGAACCTTATTCAGCAGCTCGAAAAAGAGCAGTTCGACAAGCTTGCCGCCACCAAGGACATCCCGGAGTTCGGCCCCGGCGATACCGTCATCGTCAACGTGAAGGTGGTCGAAGGCGAGCGCACCCGCGTGCAGGCCTATGAAGGCGTCTGCATCGGCCGTTCCGGCCAGGGCCTCAACGAGAGCTTCACCGTGCGCAAGATTTCGTACGGCGAGGGCGTCGAGCGCGTCTTCCCGGTGATGTCGCCGATGATCGACTCGATCAAGGTCGTGCGTCGCGGCAAGGTGCGTCGCGCCAAGCTCTATTACCTGCGCAACCTGCGCGGCAAGTCGGCCCGCATCGTCGAGAAACAGGACCGCCAGACCGCCGTCGGCGAGTAACGTTTCCCTTAAGAGGGGATGTGACCAAAAGCGCGGGGCCTGCCCCGCGCTTTTTTGTTGCGGCATACCTATCTGATGGACAGGCCCGCGCATGGATCGATTGTCGCGGGCGCGAGCCCTGTGTTAGAAATTTAGAATGGTTCCGGATCAAGCAAGCCAGCGCTGCCCAAGTCAGTGCCCAAGTCAGATCTGCAAGCGCGTCGTGATCGACGATCGCTCGCGGCTGCCCGGCCGCTTCTTCGGGCGCTTTGCGACGTCGGCAACGTCTGAGCTTAGACGCGCAGCGTAACGCTGCCTGGACGCTTTCGCCTGCTCGCGCGCCTGAGACGCGCTCAACGCCATTCACCACTGAATTTCTTCTGGAGCTGAAGCTCATGTCCAAACCGACCACGCTGTACGACAAGATCTGGAACGACCATCTGGTCCATGAGGCCGAGGACGGCACCTGCCTGCTCTATATCGACCGCCACCTGGTGCACGAGGTGACCTCGCCGCAGGCGTTCGAAGGCCTGCGCGCCGCCGGCCGCAAGGTGCACGCGCCCGAGAAAACGCTCGCCGTCGTCGACCACAACATCCCGACCACCGATCGCTCGAAGCCGAACCCCGACCCCGAAAGCATCGAGCAGATGCGGGTGATGGCGGAGAACGCCAAGGAATTCGGCATCGAATATTACAACGAGTTCGACAAGCGCCAGGGCATCGTTCACGTCATCGGCCCGGAGCAGGGCTTTACGCTGCCCGGCACCACTATCGTCTGCGGTGACAGCCACACCTCGACGCATGGTGCGTTCGGCGCGCTGGCGCACGGCATCGGCACGTCAGAGGTCGAGCATGTGCTGGCGACGCAGACGCTGATCCAGAAGAAGGCCAAGAACATGCGCGCGATCGTCGACGGCAAATTGCCGGAAGGCGTGACCGGCAAGGACATCATCCTGGCGATCATCGGCGAGATCGGCACCGCCGGCGGCACCGGCTATGTGCTGGAATATGCCGGCGAGGCGATCCGCGCGCTGTCGATGGAAGGCCGCATGACGGTCTGCAACATGTCGATCGAAGGCGGCGCGCGCGCCGGCCTCGTCGCGCCCGACCAGAAGGCGTTCGACTTCCTGCGCGACCGCCCGAAGGCGCCGAAGGGCGCCGCATGGGATGCCGCGATGCGCTACTGGGAGACGCTGCGCTCCGACGAGGGCGCGCATTTCGACCACGAGCTGCGGCTCGACGCCGCCAAGCTGCCGCCGATCGTCACCTGGGGCACGAGCCCCGAGGACGTGATCTCGATCACCGGCTTCGTGCCCGATCCGGACAAGATCGAGGACGAGGCCAAGCGGCTCTCCAAGCATCGCGCGCTGAAATATATGGGCCTGACCGCCGGCACCAAGATCACCGACATCAAGCTCGACCGCGTCTTCATCGGCTCCTGCACCAACGGCCGCATCGAGGATTTGCGCGCCGCGGCGAAGATCGCCGAGGGCAAGACCGTCAACGCCAACGTCAACGCGATGATCGTGCCGGGCTCGGGCATCGTGAAGGAGCAGGCGGAAGCCGAAGGCCTCGACAAGATCTTCATTGCGGCCGGCTTCGAATGGCGTGAGCCGGGCTGCTCGATGTGCCTGGCGATGAACCCGGACAAGCTGAAGCCGGAAGAGCGCTGCGCCTCGACCTCGAACCGCAACTTCGAGGGCCGCCAGGGCTTCAAGGGCCGCACCCATCTGGTGTCGCCGGCGATGGCCGCGGCCGCCGCGATCGCCGGCCACTTCGTCGACGTCCGCGACTGGCGGTAAGGCGAGGTTTCGTCTCAAGCTCGAGCCGTTGTGGCAACGGCTCGTTAACGGGGCGCACGCACACTCCCTCCTTGCGAAATCACCCTTCGCAAGGAGCGCGTGCCGTGGCCGATAAACCCGAATTCGTCGACATGATCAGCGACGCGACGCGCCAGAAGCGCCGTCGCCGCGCCGCGCCGCGCATCATCGATCCGCTTCCCGAGGTGAAGGAGACCTCGCGCCTCAGCCACTGGCCGCCGGAGCGCTGGACGCAATGGCGGATGGAGAACCTGACGCCGTGGAAGATCAAATCCTGGAAGCTGAAGAACTGGGACTAGCGTAAGGATTGAACGGGCGCCGTGAGGCGCCCGCTGTCATTTCAGCCCTTACCAATAGCCGTACGGCCGCCAGTGGTGACGGTGATGCCACCACGGCCGGCAGATTCGGCGCGGTCCGTAATAGGTCCAGATCACCCGACAATGCCGGTGGTGATAATAGGCCGGGTAATAATACGACGATCCATAGAAGTAGCGCCGGTGATGGAAGTGCCGGCGGTAGCCGTAGCTGTAACCGCCGCCATAGAAGCGGTGGTAGCCGCCGTAATGGCGATGGAAGCCGCCATAGCGATAGCCGCCATGAAACGCCGGCGCGGCACGGAAGCCGCCACCATGGAAGCCGCGAAAACCGCCGCCACGGAAGGCACCGCCGTGAAATCCGCCACCGTGGAAACCAGCGCCATGAAAGCCTCCACCGCCGTGACCGCCGCCACCGCCATGCCGAACCTCGGTCGTCATGGCATCGGCCGCAGACCTTGCCGCGGGCACGGTGCCAGGACTCGCCAGCGACAGCGCCTCGGCGCGTTGCTGCGAGGCGATCGACAACGCGAACACCGCGGCCGCCGCAACACCGAGACGGAGCAGCAATCCACGCCGCAAACAGCTCTCCCTCATCTCTGAACCTCCCTGACAACAGCAATGACAGCCGCGCTGCATGGCAGCCGGTCGCATTGCGTTCATTGCAGTCGCTCCCGGCACGACGCTAAGAATGTGCAACTGAATGCGTCATGAACGCGCAAGGCGCGTGCGACGGTAAATCCGGAGAGAAGCCCAGTGACCGTCTATGTGATCGTGCAACTCAAGATGACCGATCGGGCCGCCTATGACCGGTATCAGGCGCGCTTCTTCGACGTGTTCAGGAAGTTCAACGGGCGGCTGCTGTCGGCCGACGAACATCCCGCGGTGCTCGAAGGCAATTGGGATCGCGACAAGCTTGTGCTGATGTCGTTCCCCGACGAAGCCGCCTTCCGCGCCTGGTCGGAATCGCCTGAGTACGTCGAGATCTCCAGGGATCGGAAGGCGGGTGCGCAAGGTATCGTGCTGCTGGCGAAGGCTTTTGCGCCGTGACGCCGCCGGAGCAGCTCCGATCGGAGCCGCTCCGCCGTTGCACCAAATGTGTCGCACGCCGTGCGACGACGTTCGTCACCAGAATGGGCCGAACCCGAAGCCGAAGGTAAACGGCGCCGGCGAAGCGTATGGATAGGGCCGATAGTAGTAGGGCCGTCCGTAATAATAGGAGCCGTACGGCCGATAATAGGAATAGGGCTGATAGTACGGCCGGTAATAGGGCCGGTAGCCGTGATGATAATGGTGACGACGATAATGGCGATGATGGCGCTGCGCGCTGAAGTCGGTCGCCTTGCCCGCTTGCCGCCCTTGCGCCGCAGCCTGCGGCTTGGCTGATGCCGCGGCGGTCGCCGATGCCGGCGCCGTCAACGCGAATGCACAAGCAACAGCGGCGACACCGATCCATCTCATCATGATCAACTCCTGCAGATTTCGATCGATATCATCTCGCGCGCGCGAATCTGCCGGTTTGATGGCTGGGAACGACAACAGGCCCGCTGCTCACGGGCCTGTGTCTCAACTGCGCTGATACGCCGCGCGATCAGCGGCGCCAGTGGCGGCGATGGCCCCAGCCACGGTGATGACCGCGACCCCAGCCTCGATGCCAGCCACGTCCATGGCCCCAGCGCACCTGCGTGGTGGTCTGGTTCGCGTTGTCCTGAACCGTTGCGGCGGTGCCCGGCGTCGCCAGCGACATCGCGTTCGCGCGCTCGGCCGGCGCCGCCAATACCAGCACGGCACCGACGGCCGCAAGGCCCAGAACGTTCATCACCTTCATGAGTTGTCTCCTTGATTCCTGGATGTCACGTCCTGCAACGACGATTCAAGCTTCTTGCTTTGACGCATTTTCTTCACGCGAACCGGTATCCACTTCGCTTGAAAACGCTCTAGCACTCGAATCGACCCCCGTTGCCGCGACGCAGATCGCAAGCAGAGTGCGGGCGACGTGAATGGAAAGTGAATATCTGCGCCACGATCATGAATGCCGGTGGCGCGCTCAGGTTCCGATTGAGCCGCAGGAATTTTCGTGTCTGCGCGTAAAACCGGCATAGACAATGGTCGTATTTGTCAGGTGCCTCTCGCAGGAGATCGCCAATGACACAACGAGGCCCGCGCAAATGGTTCACGCTTGGCGCGGCCGCGCTCGCTGGTTCCATGATGTCAATTGATGTCGCGCTCGCCTCGCAGGGCCCGGGCGGCGGCATGGGAACGGCGAGCCATCTCACGCAAATGCTGATGGCGCTCGCGGTCTATGGAACGATGGGAGCAATCGCAGCTGTCGCAGTGATCAATGCAGCACGCCGGCGAACGCGCAGCTAGCCCGGCCGCCAGAAGCAGTTCATACGCGGCGTGATCACGGTGCCGCTCGGCCGGTGCTCCTGCACATAGGTCGCGGTACACTCGCGCACGGCGTTCGGGCCGGGATTGTAGCGCGGGATCACATCCGGTTCCCAATGATCGGGCCGCGACCGGTAGATCGGCACGCGCCTCAGGTGGCGGCGCTCGACGACGCGCTCGCGAACGACCGGCGCCTCGCCGATGCGCGCTTCGGCCGCCGCGCTCTGCGCGCGCGCCTGTCCGGCCGGAAGCAAGAGCCCGACTGATGCCGCCAACAGCGCTGCCGCCACGATCCTTTTCATCACGCCACCCGAGCCCCAATTATTGACCGCACGGTCTCCCATTGCGCCGCCAAGGTCAACTGCGCTGGCGCCGTTGGAGGCACTCGCGCTAAAGGAGTGTCATGTGGACCACAGCAAAAGCCCCCTCGCTCGCCGAGATGGAGGCCATGGCGCACGAGGTTTTCGCGCGCCTGCCCGCAACGTTCCGGGCCCTCTGCGAGGGCCTGATCATCCGTGTCGACGATTTCCCGACCGAGGAGGTGCTGGACGAGATGCAGGCCGAGAGCGAGTTCGACCTGCTCGGCCTGTTTCACGGCATCGGGCTGCCGCAGCAGAGCCATGGCGACGTGGCCCGGCTCCCCAACCTGGTCTGGCTGTACCGCCGGCCGATCCTGGATTATTGGGCCGAGCACGACGAGACCCTCGGCCACATCGTGCGCCACGTGCTGATCCACGAGATCGGGCACCATTTCGGCCTCTCGGACGCCGATATGGAGGCGATTGAGGCCGATGCGGGCTAGGGATGCGGAAATCGCCCCTTTTACCGCCGTCACATTCGCGATAGATATCCGGCCCCTATCCCCACTTTTTGGCCCGGGAAGAGCACCGATGGACAAGTTCACCACGCTGGAAGGCGTCGCGGCACCGCTGAAGATCATCAATGTCGACACCGACATGATCATTCCGAAGCAGTACCTCAAGACCATCAAGCGCACCGGCCTTGGCAAGGGGCTCTTCTCCGAGCAGCGCTACAAGGATGACGGCAGCGAGAACCCCGATTTCGTCCTCAACCAGTCCGCCTATCGCAACGCGAAGGTGCTGGTCGCAGGCGACAATTTCGGCTGCGGCTCGAGCCGCGAGCACGCGCCCTGGGCGCTGCTCGACTTCGGCATCCGCTGCTTGATCTCGACCTCGTTCGGCGACATCTTCTACAACAACTGCTTCAAGAACGGCATCCTGCCGATCCGCGTGTCGCAGGAGGACCTCGACAAGCTGTTCGACGACGCCGAGCGCGGCGCCAATGCGACGCTGACCATCGACCTCCCGAACCAGGAGATCCGCGGTCCGGACGGCGGCAAGGTCAAGTTCGAGATCGATCCGTTCCGCAAGCACTGCCTGATCAACGGCCTCGACGACATCGGACTGACGATGGAGAAGAAGAAGTCGATCGACACCTATGAGGCCAAGCTCAAGGAACGTGCCTGGGCCTGAGGCTCGGCGTATCATCGCACCCCGGTGCCCTCAGGCGCCGGGGTTTTTCTTTGATAGAGCTCCGTTCCGATGAGATCGGAACGGTGCTCTAGGTTCTAGTTTTGACGCGTTTTCTTCACGCGAACCGGTATCCACTTCGCTCGAAAACGCTTTAGTCGCCCTGTCGCAAACCTGCTGATGACTGACGCGCATGCTGCCTGACATCGTCACCTTCTGGCACGGTTCGATGGACGCGCTGCGCCAGACCTGCCTGCGCTCGCAGCTCGCGGCCGGCCACAAGGTCACGGTCTACAGCTTCGACCCGATCCCCGGCCTGCCCGACGGCGTCGGCAATGCCGAGGCCGAGGCGGTGCTGCCGCATGCGTTCTCGGAGAAGCTGCGTCCTGCCGAGCGCGACGGTTCGTGGCGCGACTGGACCATCCTGCAGTTCAGCGACTTCTTCCGCATGCGGCTGATGGCGCAGAGCGCAGGCGTCTGGCTCGATGCCGACGTGCTGCTCTTGAAACCTGTCGAGATCGATCCGGCAAAGCCCTATTTTGCCTGGGAGCGGCCGCGGCAGCTCGGCAACTCGGTGCTGTATCTGCCGCCAGACGATCCGATCGTGCGCGCCTTCGAAGCGCTGATGCGGCAGGACGAGCTGACGCCGGACTGGCTGGCGCTGCGTCACCGCCTGACCTTTGCGATGCGCAAGCTGCGCGGTAAATCCAGTCGCCTCTCCGACATCCGCATCGCGATCTACGGCCCGGCGGCACTCACAGCGCTCGCACGCCGTGAAGGCGAGTTGCAATACGCGCTGCCGAAGCGCTCGTTCTATGCGGTGCACGCCGAGCCAAGGCTGTTCTTCGAGCCGTCGGATTTCTCGCGCTATTTGAACGATCCGCAGATCATCGGCCTGCACATCTCGCCGAAGGGACGCGGCAAGGAGGCGCCGATCCCGGGCAGCCTCTATGCCTGGGCCGCGGAGAAGTTTGGCAGCTGACGCTCACCCTCCCCTGGAGGGGGAGGGTCGGATCACATTGAGCGCAGCGAAATATGAGACGGGGTGGGGTGATTTCTCAACAGGGGCAATGCCCGAATGGAGAGATCACCCCACCCCGCTGTGCATTCCGCTTCGCTACATGCTCAGCGACCTCCCCCTCCAGGGGAGGGTAAGGTCAATGCCCCATCGCGGCGATCGCGTCGGCGATCGCGATGCTGCACTTCGCCATCTCGGCCCGCGCACTAACCCCTGGAGCCGCCCTCCAGGGTTTTGTTCAGATGAGCTTGAAGGTGATCGCGATCCAGAAGAACACGATCAGCCCGATGCCGACCAGTTTGAAGATGTACAGGGCGTCAACATCGTCGCCAGGCCATTCGAGGGACGGCCCCCATAGGACCGTTACGACGAACCCCAGAACAAAGAGCGTGATCGACAGGATTGTGGAGGCGGTGTCGCCAATCGAGGCTCCCATCCGGACATTCCCCTCCCCGGGTTCGTGGTTCAGAAATTTACAACATCTGCAGGTTGAGGAAGAGTTTCCGATGCCCCCAATCTAGCGCTTCCGCGACGGCACCTGCACCGGGCAGGCTCAGAGGCCCGCAGGAAGGCCGCGGCAAGGAGGCGCCGATTCCCGGCAGCCTGTATGCGTGGACGCCGCAGAAGTTTGGGGGCTAGCACAAGCACCGCTGCACCCTCTCCCCTTGTGGGAGAGGGTGGCTTCGCAAAGCGAAGCCGGGTGAGGGGTTCTCTCCACACGGGAGAATTTCACAAGCGGAGAGAACCCCTCATCCGGCGCTTCGCGCCACCTTCTCCCACAAGGGGAGAAGGGAAGATCACCGCGAGCCCCTCAATGCCCCATCGCGGCGATTGCGTCGGCGATCGCGATGGTGCGCTTCGCCATCTCGGCGTGCAGGCGCTCGACCATGCGGCCGTCGAGCTGGATCGCGCCGCGCGAGGCGTTCTCCGGCTGCGCAAAGGCGGCGATGATCTTGCGCGCCTCGGCGACCTCGGCCTCCGGCGGCGTGAAGATCGCGTTGCAGGCATCGATGTGGCTCGGATGGATCAGCGTCTTGCCGTCGAAGCCGAGATCGCGGCCCTGCGCGCATTCCTCGGCGAAGCCATCGATGTTGCTGATGTCGCTATAGGGTCCGTCGAGGATTTCGAGCCCGTGCGCGCGGGTCGCCAGGATGCAATGCGTGATCATCGGGATCATCGCCGCGCGGCCCGGCTTCATGCGGATCCGGGTTTCACGCGCAATGTCGTTCGGCCCGAACACGAAGCCGGCGAGCCGGATTTCGGAATCCTTCGACGCGGCCGCAAGCTTGTCGGCGTCGAGCACCGCACGCGCGGTCTCGATCATGGCCCAGACCCGGATCGAGGCTGGGGCATTGATGTCGCTGAGGCGATCGGCGACGGCGTTGAGATCGTCGACCGTGGAAATTTTTGGAACCAGGATCCCGTCCGGCTGCGCCTTGCCGGCCATGCCGATGTCGTCGACCCACCAGGGCGTGTCGAGCGCGTTGATGCGGATCAGGACCTCGCGCTTGCCAAAACCCTTGGCGGCGACCGCCGTGGCGATCTGCTCGCGGGCCACCGCCTTGGCGTCGGGAGCAACGGAATCCTCAAGGTCGAGGATGATGCCGTCGGCCGGCAAGGTGCGGGCCTTCTCCAGCGCCCGTGCATTCGATCCCGGCATGAACAACAGGCTGCGGCGCGGACGGGTCATCGGCATTCTCCTCGGGGCTTCGGCTCCGCCGCTGTCCATTGTTTGGGCATTGGGGCAGGAACCATCCTTCAACGCTGCCGTATCATCTCAGGCGGTACGCCGAAAGTCTTGTTCCCGTCATTGGCATGTGGTTAGCCAGAGGCCATGAAATTCTTTCCGAAGCAGTTGATCGACGGCTACCGGACATTCGCGACCCAGCGGTTGCCGACTGAACAGTCGCGCTACCGGGATCTGTCGGAACGTGGCCAGTTTCCCGAAACCATGGTGATCGGCTGCTGCGATTCCCGCGTCTCGCCCGAAGTGATCTTCGACGCGGGCCCGGGCGAATTGTTCGTGGTCCGGAACATCGCGAACCTGGTTCCGGTCTACCAGCCCGACAGCAACGCCCACGGCGTGTCGGCCGCGCTGGAATACGCCGTGACCGTGCTGAAGGTGAAGAACATCGTGGTGCTGGGCCATGCCCAGTGCGGCGGCATCCGCGCCTTCGTCGACAAGATCAAGCCGCTGACGCCTGGCGACTTCATCGGCAAATGGATGCAGATGTTCATCAAGCCGGGCGAGGTGGTCGAGCAGCGCGACCATGAGAACATGCAGGACTTCGTCACCCGCATCGAGAAGGCCGCGGTGTTCCGCTCGCTGGAGAATTTGATGACCTTCCCGTTCGTCCGCGAACGCGTGGAGAGCGGCGAGATGCAGTTGCACGGTGCCTATTTCGGCGTCGCCGAGGGCTCGCTGTTCGTGCTCGACCGGGTCGCGAAGGAATTCATCAGCGTCACGGACGCCCTGAAGACCGGCGAGTAGCGCGTTCAGCTAGCCCTCGTCGTGAGCATTGCCCCAGCGATCGGAGAGCGCGAGCAACAGCGCTGAGATCACGAATACCAGGTGCACGGCGACGAGCCAGGTCATCCGCGTCGCATCGAACGCGGCATCGATGTTCAGGAACGCTTCCAGCACGTGGATCGCTGATATCGCGACGATCGACGCCAGCAGCTTCTGCTTCAGCCCGGCAAAATCGATCTTGGTGATCCAGATCGGCCAGTTCGGATTGCCCGACGTGTCGATGCGCGAGACGAAGTTCTCGTAGCCCGAGAACACCACGATGAGAATAAGGTTGGCGACCAGCGTGACGTCGATCAGCGCCAGCGCATCGAGGATGACTTCGGTCGACTTGTAGCCCGACGCATGCAGTACGAACTCCCACAGCATGCGGGCGAATTTCAGCAGCAGTACGGCGAGCGCGACGACCAGGCCGACATAGAACGGCGCCATCAGCCAGCGGCTGTTGAACAGCACATATTCGAAGCCGCGCATGATGCGCGGCGTCGCCGGACTTGCTGGGGTGGGGACCGATTGTTCCGACATGGCTCAGCCCCCGTTCGGTACTGTCTTAGGCCGCTTTTTGCTTGGCGGTGATCAGCTTGCGGTTGATCAGGACCTCGGCGATCTGCACGGCGTTGAGCGCCGCGCCCTTGCGCAGATTGTCCGACACGCACCAGAAGGCGAGACCATTCTCCACCGTCGCATCCTCGCGTATGCGGCTGATATAGGTCGCGTCCTCGCCGGCGGCCTCATAGGGCGTGACGTAGCCGCCCGGCTCGTGCTTGTCGATCACGAGGCAGCCCGGCGCATTGCGCAGGATGTTGCGCGCCTCGTCCGCGGTGATCGGATTGGCGAACTCGACATTGACCGCTTCGGAGTGACCGACGAAGACCGGCACGCGCACGCAGGTCGCGGTCAGCTTGATCTTGGGATCAAGGATCTTCTTGGTCTCCGCCATCATCTTCCACTCTTCCTTGGTGAAGCCGTCTTCCATGAAGACGTCGATCTGCGGAATGACGTTGAAGGCGATGCGCTTGGGAAACTTATTATTGATCAGCTCGTCATTGGTGTAGACGGCCTTGGTCTGCGAGAACAGTTCGTCCATCGCGTCCTTGCCGGCGCCTGACACCGATTGATAGGTCGAGACCACGACGCGCGTGATCGTCGCCTTGTCGTGCAACGGCTTCAGCGCGACCACGAGCTGCGCGGTCGAGCAGTTCGGGTTGGCGATGATGTTCTTCTTGGTGAAGCCGGCGGCGGCGTCCGCGTTCACTTCCGGCACGATCAGCGGCACGTCCGGATCCATGCGCCAGGCCGACGAATTGTCGATCACGACCGCGCCGGCGGCGCCGATCTTGGGCGACCATTCCTTCGAGACCGAGCCGCCGGCCGACATCAGGCAGATGTCGATGTCGGAGAAATCATAATGCTCGAGCGCCTTCACCTTCAGGGTGCGGTCGCCATAGGACACCTCGATGCCGACGCTGCGACGCGAGGCCAGCACGACGACCTCGTCGGCGGGGAATTTGCGCTCATCGAGAATGTTGAGCATTTCGCGCCCGACATTGCCGGTCGCACCGACCACCGCGACTTTGTAACCCATCGTTCACTCTCCGACGAAATATGCCCGTTCCCCGCTTCTCGCGGAAAGGGAAGAGGCAGCGCTTCTATGCGAGAAACCCCGTCAAGACAACGTTGCGTAGCATTTGAGCGTTTTGATGCGTTTATTTCAGGCCGATCCGGCCGCACCCCATCATACGAGAAAACCGTCTGACCTGACGAGCTTCGTCGACGAGGTGTACGCCACGCTCTCCGGGCTGTTCGCCTATGCCGCCGTGCTTGCGCTGTTCGTCGCCCTCGGCGTCTATCTATGGCGGCAACTGCCGGACGCAACGGCGATGCCGGCACCCGCTGCCGCGACCTGGACACTGGCCGGCCGCCAAGCGCCGGCCTTTGCCATCAGCAAGCTGGATCAGCGAGATAAAACAGAGACTTACGAAATCCTCCGGCATCCCGAGGGCGGCCGCAAGGACGTCTTCCGCTGGGCCGATGCCAATGGCGCGGCGATGGCCGGGCTGGAAATCTACCGCCCCGGCGGTGAGACCATGGCGCCCGCGGTCGCCGAGATTGCCGGGCGGCTCGACCCGGGCGGCGTCCGCGAGCTCGAGGCCGCCGGTATCGTCGACAGCAAGTTCGGCAGCGTCACCCTGCTGCGCCCGGCGCGGCAGGACGGCAACCGCGCCTGCCTCGGTTTCCTCAAGCAGGCCGACGCGCCCGACCTGCGGATCTCCGGCTGGACCTGCCAGGGCGACAACGTGCCGGCCCAGCGGGCTGCGATCGTTTGCATGCTGAACCGCCTGACGCTCCTGGCCGCGGGCAATGACCCGAGGCTCGCCGCGCTGTTCGCGCATGCCGAGCTCAAGCGCACCGACTGCGTTACCTCCGGCCCGCCCGCCCTGTCGGCCGATTGGGTGATGGGCAGCGAGAACCCGCTGCTGCGCGGCGCGCTTTGATGGCGAGACCGTGGCAAGGCACTGGTTTTCATGAAACTTTTGCGCTTGGACACGCATTATCTCGCCCGGTGTGGCGCAATTGACCTAGTGACGGCCTCCCCACCATGGCTACAATGTGTTCCGAGTGATTTTGGCGGACGCGCCAACCCCAACGGGGCCGTAATGACGAGGATGCGATGACCTTGAAATTCCCTGCCGCGAACAAGCTCGTGGTGTTGCTTGCCGCGGCTGCCGTCACCGCAACCGCATTCGGCATGACCGCGGCGAGCGCGCAGAGTCAGACCCCGAGCAAGCGCAAGCAGCAGGAGCAGTATGACCGCGACGGCCGCCGCTATTACGGCGCGCAGGGTCCGAACCGGGTCTATCAGCAGGGTCCGCGTACCCGCGTTTACGTCACCACGCGCTCCTGGCTGGATGCCGGCACCGAAGTGCTGCCGGGCGACCGCAAGTTCAACGACTACGCCTATCCGCCTGACGTCGGCTATCCCTCGTTCGGACGCGAGAACAACAACCGCCCGATCGACCGCCAGCCGCTCAGCCCGCCGTCCGACCTCGGCGGCTATCCGCGGAGCTTCCCGCTGTACTGAGATCACGCGTCGTCCCGGCGAAAGCCGGACCCATAACCACCGCTGGTGGTTATGATGCTCGTCTGGCAGTCATTTCAAATCGAGAAGCCGCGGCGTATGGGTCCCGGCTTTCGCCGGGACGACGTCGAATTTGTGGCTACAGCGTAACCCCTACGCGTGCAGCTTCTGCAATTCCTTCAGGATGGCTTCGCCCATCTGGCTCGTGCTGGCAGGCGTGGTGCCTTCCGACTTGATGTCGGCGGTGCGCAGTCCGCTGGCGAGCACGGCCGCGATCGCGGCGTCGACCTTGTCGGCGAGATCGCCCATGTCGAAGGAATAGCGCAGCGCCATGCCGAACGACGAGATCATCGCGATCGGGTTGGCGAGGCCCTTGCCCGCGATGTCGGGCGCCGAGCCATGCACCGGCTCGAACAGCGAGCGCCGCTTCCTAGTCTTTGAATCGACTTCGCCGAGCGAGGCCGACGGCAGCATGCCGAGCGAGCCGGTCAGCATCGCCGCGATGTCGGACAGCATGTCGCCGAACAGATTGTCGGTGACGATGACGTCGAACTGCTTCGGCGCCTTGACCAGGTTCATGCCGCCGGAATCGGCGAGCTGGTGCTCCAGCGTCACGTCCTTGTATTCGCGCGCGTGGACCTGGGTCATCACCTCGTTCCAGAGCACGCCCGACTTCATGACGTTGCGCTTCTCCATCGAGGTCACCTTGTTCTTGCGCTTGCGCGCCAGGTCGAAGGCGACGCGGCCGATGCGCTCGATCTCGTAGGTGTCGTAGACCTGGGTGTCGACCGCGCGCTTCTGGCCGTTGCCGAGATCGGTGATGGTCTTCGGCTCGCCGAAATAGACGCCGCCGGTGAGCTCGCGCACGATCATGATGTCGAGCCCCTCGACAACGTCGCGCTTCAGGCTGGAAGCCTCCGCCAGCGCCGGGTAGCACACCGCCGGGCGCAGGTTTGCGAACAGGCCGAGATCCTTGCGCAGCCGCAGCAGGCCGGCCTCGGGGCGGACCTCATAGGGCACGCTGTCCCACTTCGGACCGCCGACCGCGCCGAAGATCACGGCATCTGCCGCGGTGGCCTTGGCCATGTCGGCTTCCGAGATCGACACCTTGTGCGCGTCATAGGCGGAGCCGCCGACCAGGCCTTGCTCGGTCTCGAACTTGGCGATGCCCTGCGCATTGAGCCAATCGATCACGCGCTGCACCTCGGCCATCACTTCGGGGCCGATGCCGTCGCCGGGGAGAAGCAGCAGTTTATGGGTCGCCATCGTCGTTTCCTCACTCAATCGGGCATGCCCGCCATCGTCTGGCGCGAGTGCTAAAACGCCCCGCACCGATTGGCAAGGCACCCCGAGCAGGGCCAAAATGGCCCGGAAAGAGCAGCCGCGCCCCAAGAGACCAAGAAGAAGAAGCCAACAAGACGGACCTCATGACCGCAGCCATCGTCTACGCCTTCGCCTCGGCGATTTTCCTCGGCGCCGGGGTGGTGCTGGCGCAGCTTGGTCTGCGCACCGTCGAGCCGCTGTCGGGCGCCGCGATCAGCGTGCCCTCCTTCACCCTGCTGTTCCTGTTGCTGTCGCCGCTGATCCTGCATGGCGAGCCGGCGGTCTGGCGCGGCCTGCCGATCTTCATGGCGATCGGGCTGTTCTTCCCGGCTTCGCTGACGCTTTTGACCTTTGCCTCGAACCGGGCGCTCGGGCCGGTCATCACTTCGACGCTGGGCAATCTCGCGCCGCTGTTCGCGGTGACCGCGGCCGTGGTGCTGCTGGACGAGCCGCTGCCGCCGCAGCAGCTGATTGGCCTCGTGGTCGCGGTGGCGGGCGCTGCCGTCATCACCGTGACCCGGCCGCGCGACCTCGGCCATTGGCGCAGCTGGGCGCTACTGCTGCCGCTGACGAGCGCACTGGTGCGCGGCATCGTGCCGCCGATTGCCAAGCTCGGGCTGGCGACCTGGCCGAGCCCGCTATGGGCCTGCCTGGTCGGCTATGTCATGTCCTCGCTGGTGGTGCTGGTCGTGCAACGGATCCGCAAGGGCAGCTTCATGGTGCAGGCGCCGCGTGAGGGCCGGCTCTGGTTCGCACTGACCGGGATCAGCAACGGGCTCAGCGCGCTCAGCCTGTTCGCCGCGGTCCGCAACGGCCCGATCACGCTGGTGGCACCGCTCGCTGCGATCTACCCGCTGGTGACCGTGGCGATGAGCGCTGTCATGCTCAAGCACGTCGAGATCACGGCGCGGATCGTCGCCGGAACCCTTTTGACGGTCGTCGGCGTCGCGCTGGTCCTGATCGCCTGATTGCCCGATACGCAAGACAGTGTTGCGGCCTCCAGCGGTGGGCAGGACCGCCGCGGCCTGCCACAATGCCGGCATTGCCGGAGTGAATTGTGAGAGCCCCCACCCCATCCTATCCGCATCCCGCGCGGCTGATCCTGATTTTGTCGCTTGCACCGACGGTCGGTCTCGGCATCGGCCGTTTCGCCTATTCGCTGGTGCTGCCCGATATGCGTGACTCGCTGGCGTGGTCGTATTCGGCCGCCGGCTTCATGAACACGATCAATGCCGCCGGCTATCTGGTCGGCGCGCTGCTTGCGTCGCGGCTGATCCAGCGCTTCGGGCTTGCGACGTCGGTGCGCTCGTCGACGCTGGCCTGCGTGCTGTCGCTGGCGCTTTGCGCCCTCTCGGGCAATTTCGTGGTGCTGAGCTTTGCCCGCCTCCTGGTCGGCTTCGCTGCCGCGATCGGCTTCGTCGGCGGCGGCGCGCTGGCAGCGACGATCGCGCAGTCGCGGCCGGAACGCGCCAACTTCCTGCTCAGCCTGTTCTATGCCGGGCCGGGCGTCGGCATATTGGCGTCCGGCCTGATCGCGCCGTTCGTGTTGCAGGGCTTCGGCGCCGGCTCATGGTGGATCGTGTGGTGGGCGATGACCCTGCTCTCGGTGATCATGACCGTGCCGCTGATGCTGGCGCCGTTCCACGCCGACGCGATCGCCGGCGGCTTCGTGCGGACCAAGTTCGCGATCATGCCGGTCCTGATCTACCTCGCCGCCTACTTCCTGTTCGGCGCCGGCTACATCGCCTACATGACCTTCATGATCGCCTATGTCCGCGACGGCGGCGGCGGCGCGGTGGCGCAGAGCGCGTTCTGGAGCCTGATCGGCGTCAGCGCGTTCGTCACGCCATGGGTGTGGCGGCGGGTGCTGGCGCTCGACCGCGGCGGGCTCGCCACAACGATCATCCTCGGCGTCAACGCGCTCGGCGCGGCTCTGCCGATCTTCGGCCATTCGCCGCTGCTGCTCGCCATCTCGGCACTGGTGTTCGGCGTCGCGTTCTTCGCCGTGGTCGGCTCGACCACCGCCTTCGTGCGCTACAACTACCCGCCGGAAGCCTGGCCGACCGCGATCGCTGCGATGACCATCGCCTTCGGCATCGGCCAAACGCTCGGGCCGATCGTGGTCGGAGCGATCACGGATGCGGTCGGCAGCCTGTCATTTGCGTTGAATGTCTCGGCGGCGATGCTCGCGCTCGGCGCACTGCTGTCGGCGTTTCAGCGGAAGGTGGGGCCATAACCCTCCGTCGTCCCGGCGCAGGCCGGGACCCATACGCCGCGGCCAACGGAATAGGCAGGCGGGGCGACGGCCTCTTCAATCAGAACCATTTGGGGTTATGGGTCCCTGTGTCTGGATTGTCTGTCATGATGGGGTGGGCGGGAAGCCGTTGGGTCCTTGGCGCTTGACGCCGTGAGCCGGCTCGGTCT
>NZ_VITY01000011.1 GCF_007993935.1 Bradyrhizobium macuxiense
GACTTGTAATGGAGAGCTCGAGAGCGGCAATACACAGGAAAATACGGTGATCGCGATTGGCAGCTCCCCATTACCGGCTTTGCCCATAAGGCAGGTAATGGGCGTCACCCATTACCTGCCGGAATTGCCCATGCCCGTGGTGCCGCATCAATCCTGACAGAAAATGGCGGCCGGCGGCGTTACGCATCGGAGATGACAGATGAACAGCGTGGATTGAGGCGATACGGGCAAGAGATTGCGACTCAAAGAGCAGCAGGTCATGCGGCCCTCTGAGATTTCGTTACCCGACATCGTAGAAGAGGCTCCGCGTGGACGGATTTAGTAGGGCCGCAATGGTAGGTCGAACAGAGCGTGGCGGCGAACCGGCATAGCGATGAAGTCATCTCCCTTTCTGCGACTTTGGCTGGATAAAGCCGGAGCGCTCCTGATTGTGTACGGAATGATCGCTGCCGCAGTTTCGATCGTTCTTGTCCTTGCACTAAATGGCTTTGGTGCCAACCGAGGCGATGTTTACGACCCCTTCTCTTCACCCGGCGCTCCTGCCGGTCCGCTTGACAAGCTGAAGTTCGCGCGTGAGCCCGGCAATGACAAGCACTATATCTGCGAGAAGCCCCAAACTGACGCGTTCATTGCGCGAGACCATTTCAAGGAAGACATCACGTCAACGGCCCGAGTCAAAATGGCGTGGCTTGGCGCGACCTTTGTCCGGCAATTCGCTGCCAAGGTCGAGGGTGTGGACGTGACACCTCTGCAAACGTACATCTTACAGAGCCCAGCAAATATCGATGAGTTCGTCGGAGAGCTGGGCGCTCGCGATGGGGTTAAGCTCGTGGATATCTGGTGCCTCTTGAGGCTGCAGGCCAATGGCGAAAGCGGTGCGCTGCAGACTACCTCTCTTCCGAATGCGTTCTTTGTCCGTGATGGCACGGGTGCACTTGCTGTGATTGATGTTGTATGGGGAGGTGCGGGCTGGGAAATTGGAGCCAGCCCGATCGAAAGCCGACGGACATGGCCTCGCGGCACTCGCGTCTTCTCTCGTTGAGCGGGCTCTCCCCCGAATATTTGTAGTCGTCGACGCCAGCGTCAGCCGACGCGCAGGATCGTCATTTTATTGCCGGCGTCGCCCACGGAAGGCTGCTTCGAAGGTGTATCTCATATGGGATTGGCGCTTCTCTGCGCATCCGTGCAGAAACGGCCTCGTGGCGCGCCACGAATCCTTTTCAGAGACTTATCGGCGGAGGCAGCAGAGTGTTCGCTGGTCGTGCATTTTCGTCAGACATCTGTCACGCGATCAGCGCCATCGACGCCTCGAAAGCCTTGCCAATGAAACAGTAGGGGCTATTGCATAAAGCCCGTGGAGCGGTGGTATGAATTTACGTTCGTCCAGGTTGCCGTTTGGCGCCAGTTCGACAGCTAAGAAATGCTTTTAGTTTCGTTTATTGGAAAAGTCGCTTATGGCAGACTATCCGGTCAACAGGATGGCTCTATTTATCGATGGACTGAAATGGTATGCGACCTCCAGGGCGCTCGATCTCGGTGTCGATCACAGGCGCCCGCGGCAGCACTTCGGGCGCCATGGTCGGCTGCTGCGAGCCTTCCATTATATGATCGGCGAGTTCCATGATGCCGACCGGTGCGAGCGAAGGTTTTGAAGGCTCGCGATTGCTCGGCACAAAGAAAGCGCAGGTCTCCAAAGCCATGCCGACGTGACTACTTGAATCCTTCATTTCTAACTGTTCCAACTCTCGAGAGAGGCTTCATTGTCTGAGCCGAGACAACAGCGAGACCAGCTCGCCCTGCCGCCCGGTTGCGGTCCGCAAAAAGACAGCCTTCGGATGGTTGCGGGCCGTACCCTTGGAGATGTTCATTTCACGGGCGATCTCGTCGAGCGATTGTCCCGTGACCAAGAGCGACGCGAGTTGTGCCTGAACGGGAGTGAGGTCAAAGATCGCCATGAGTGAGGTCTGTGGGACGGCCGGAACTTCATCCAGGTCGGTCAGAAGAAGCAAAACACCCGCATCACAAGCTGACGTTACCCGCTCTAACAGGATCGCCTTCATCACGATCGGTCGTCGGCCGGAGCGATTGATCACCAGTTGCGAAACCGCAGGTCCGTCGCTGGCTGGATATCGACGGACCCGATTGATCAACTCTTCCAACCTCATTCGCGATTGGTAGTCGGACACGAAAAGACGCTGTCTTTGCACAAAGAAGTCGCTGTCGAAGACTTTCCTCCTGCCGGTCACGGTCAGCACTAAGCCGTCTCGATCAAGCCAAATCGCGGAGCAATTGATTAGATCAAGCGCCTTGACAATACTCGAGCACTCCTGAGGGGGCATGGCTGGCTGAGAGAGTTGGGCGATTCCGGGAAGCAAATCGAGCATTTGGAAACTCACCTGCAAGTGCATCTGCTAAAAACAGAACAATGGATCACACGTCGTATTCTCCAAGCATCATCTCGACCGAAGGCGGCAACAATTCGGGTTAAGTTTTGTCAACTCTAACCAGGAACGAGAGACGGGCTGAAGCCCAAGCGGCCCATTGCTGACGTTCCCGTCAACCTTCACGGAAGCACCTTCATTCCGTGTCGGTTGAATCACGGCGCTTGCTACCATCTGGCGCGGAGCCTAGCCGTTCGGCCGGGTCGCGGCCGAACTTCAGCTTCAGTTGCGCCATGTCGACAAATTCATCCGCCTGCCGTCGAAGTTCGTCGGCGATCATTGGGGGCTGGCTGGCGATCGTGGAGATGACGGTGACGCGGACACCGCGGCGCTGCACAGCCTCGACCAGCGAGCGGAAGTCGCCATCGCCGGAAAACAGAATCATTTCGTTGATGTGGCGAGCGAGTTCCATGGCATCGACGGTGAGCTCGATGTCCATGTTGGCTTTGACCTTGCGGCGGCCGCTGGCGTCGATGAATTCCTTGGTGGCTTTGGTGACCACGGTGTAGCCGTTGTAGTCGAGCCAGTCGATCAGCGGACGGATCGACGAATACTGCTGATCCTCGGCGATCGCCGTGTAGTAGAACGCACGCAGCAGCGTCCCGCGGCTCTGAAACTCCCCGACCAGGCGTCTGTAGTCGATCTCGAAGCCAAGCTCCTTTGCGGTTGCGTGAAGATTCGCTCCGTCGATGAAGAGCGCGATCTTGGAGTGTGACATGCCTCAATCCGCGCTGCTCATCTGTGGTCTCCGGTGGCGCAGGACGGCTGCCATTGCCGTGCTGCTGTGACCCGGCATTCAATGCCTTGATTGCCCTAAGCTGTGCTCCGACAAACATTGTCCGTAACGAACGAACAATGGCGTTTCTCCTCCGAGTGTGTCATCTCGGCTTTTCCCCGAGGATTGACCGGCCGCGATGTCGGCTTTGGCGCGATCATTGGACCGCTACGGAATTCCGTTTGATCTGCACTCGCCTCCCATTCGCAATCTGCAAGCCTATGCCCTAGACTGGTCGTTTCGCTCGCCAAGCATCCACAGACCTTTCTCGGGGGGCTGACTGTTGGATTGAACAACCAGTTCGTCCCAAAAGATCACCGAAAGAATGATGCAAGATGCCTGGCGGACTTGCTAGCTCGCCGGCTCCTTTGCTGAGATGATCAACTGAGACGAGCCGTATGCGCTTGAAACAAGCTTGTAACAACAGCACGCCCGTTGCTCGAGGCACCGACGGTCATCGATCTGCAGGACGCCACGCATCTTGCGAATCAGCCCTTGTTCTTCGAATCGGATGAGGGTCTCCGTGACTCCGGCACGGCGCAATCCCAATGCGGTCGAGAGGTAGTCATGCGTTACCGGAAGAACAGGAGCGCCGATGGCGTCGCTCGCAAAACAAAGCCAGCTTGCAAGCCGCTTGTCGCGATCGTGCCGAACCCCGCATAATCCAGTTTGAAGGCAATGCAGGGTCAGCGCTTGCACGTACTGAACAAGATGCTCCCGGATTGCGGGGCGCTCATTCATCACCCGATTCAAATCCTCGACACGGATCCTGTGTGCGGTTCCGGGAAACAGCACGACCGCCTGATGGGTCGAAAGATGCCCTCCTACTAGCAGCGATGCGGCGACCGCCCCCTGATGTCCGATCATCGCCGTTTCAAGGATGCAGCCCTCCGCGACAAGCCTCAGCGAGACGAGGCCCGATTCTATGAAGTAGATGTGCTCGAGACGCCTCTTCGGCTCCTGCAGGACCATGCGCTCCTTTAGGACGATCGGCTCCAGGAGCTCCCCGATTGCCGCGACGTCTTGCGGAGAAAGACTCGCCAGGATCGCATTTTTGACGAAGGCCCGTCGGTGAGGGCGCTCCGTCATCGGCCGGCTGAGCACCGGCCGGGTGGCGGACGCCTGCGTGAGAGCCGCACCTCTGGAGCTGTCAGGCGCTTCGATAATGGCGGGCACGTGGTCGGTCATGGTCCCTCTCCTGGCAGGCGCCCCCGGCAGCTGTAACGAGGAGTTGATTGCTATCGTAACAATATTCTCATCTTTATTTATGCAAGGAGCCCAGGCTGGGCGCTCAAATCCCCCGTTGGGGCGACGTTCTTCGACAGATTTCTGCTGGGCCGACGGGCGCTGCCGCAATACTTGCTTGGATCCGTCGCTCAGTTCGCCAACGCCACAGCAACGGAGGCCTTCCCCAGGGCGGCGGCCTCAGTCCGAGACCGCGCGCCAGCCCGTGCCCGTATGCGCATGTCGACCTGCAAACGTGCCTCACTGAACGGACGAGTGCGGGACGACCTCTACTTGACGAGCTTCAGATGGGGCGGAAACGGCCTGGCCAATGGAGCTTCCGGATCTAGCCGCAGCTCGTTCGACGCGATCATGTCGCACAGCGCCTTGAGATCGGAATCGGTGATGCTGTGAAGCTCCATCCGAACTTCAAGGATCGCGAGCGACAGCAACTTCGCAATCTCTTTGACGCCTTGATCGAATAGAAGTGACTGACACTCTTCCAAGCTTGCAAGCAGCGACAGCAATTGTTCTTCAATATTGGTGACCGGCATATGTTCAACTCCCGACCCCGAGCAGGCGCAGTACAGCAACGTTTCAAAACGGATCAATGCGCGCGCGCTCTACAGGGTGTGGTGCCGGCGCCATACTTGGTGGAGACCGGTACTGCTCTTTGCCTGGCCCGCCTGCGGGAGCCTTCGATCGTCACGCTCCAACGAAAGGCTCAAGCGACTGGTCGCAAATGCGCTCCTGCCCACGTTGATCCGTCGGAAACTATCTCAGGTTCCTCGAACGGTTTCTGCACGAAGCTCTGCTCCAACCAAGGCAATGAGTGGCGAACAATCTCATTTCTTGCCCGAGTGTGGGGCCTCGGCTTCAGATTTGAGCGTTTCGTACAAAGAATCCGCCGTCTTGCCTTTCCAATTTGTTCTATATTTGGGAGACATCGCGCTTCGTCCGCTGCGCAACAGCGGCATACTTGCCACTGCGGAAAGCGAAGCGGCGCCCAGCTTCATCCATAGTCCCAATGGGAACGTCGGTCGTCCGAGGCCTTGCACATCTTGCCACGATTTTGTGATGCCGCGCGGGGCCACTTCGTCGGCGAGGAAAGGGTCGATGACGGTGGCTGAGGACATCCGAGGTACGCGTAAAGCCGGGGCTGACTACGGCGGCTTTGCCTGCTGCTGTTCGGCGACGAAGTGGCAATACGACGCGTTGGGCCCGTATGCCGGAGGCTCGTGGACAAGGGCCGCCTCAGGCGTAGAAAAGCCGGCCCTTGGTGCATTCACCTATTACCTGCCGACGCATCCAAGCATCCTGCCGCCGACGTGACGACAAGAGCGCCCTCCTTCAAAGTGTTGATCGCCGCCGAGCTGGCACGCATTGAGGCTCAACTGGCGAGTACGCCACGCGGGCCAGAGCGCGAGGCGCTCGAAAACAAACTGCGTCGGTTCAAGACCGCGTTCAGCGTCGATAGTTGGGACCGGCCGACCTGAACGACCCACTCACAGGCAAGGCCTCATTCTCAGGTGAGCTCCAACCTCCGCGCTCTGCGGCTGGTTCCGATGAGGAGGCAACTGTACGGACTACGGCGCGTGCGAATTCGTCCGTTCCGCACAAAGTTTGCAAACCGATTGCAAACGCAATCTGTCAACATGACCAACTAAGTTGGCCCATTGGCCTGTACCCGCAACTGCATTGCGCGAACTGTCGATGTCGATTTGAACGAGACGTACCTGCCCGCGAGCTATTGGTGGCGAAGGTCTTTGTTGATGCAATCATGGCGCACTGGCGCAATTTGCGGTCGAAAACACGTTTGCGGAGAGGTGAAAGTGGTGCCGTCACGCTCCTCCCTGGACGTACGCGCGGCGACTGCTGCCATCCATAGAGTGCGGTCGTCACGATGGGAGGCCGGAGTGAAAATATTGATCGTCGAAGATCAGCCAGCACTACGTATTCTGATCGGCAGTCACCTTTCGGAGCGTGGCTTTACGGTTGATGAAGTGAGCAGGGCCGACGACGCAATGGCTGCAACAGCGGTGAGCTCCTACGATGCGATTATACTCGATCTGGGGCTTCTGGATGTAGACGGCCTGGAGCTGCTTGCGCGGGTCGCCGGGAAGGCGCCGATAAAAACGCCAGTCCTCGTCGTCGGTGCGCGGGATGGTGTGGAGGATCGGGGGCGGGCGTTAGACGTCGGGGCCGACGATTATCTCGTGACGCCGATCGATCCTGTCGAGTTGGAGGCAAGACTGCGAGTGCTGCTGCGCAGGCCCCGCCACTGAGCGCAAGACGGCAGAACGATGCATCTGACGAGCGGAACGCCCATCGGTTATGACCCCAAGTGGATGGTCTACAGATTCACCATGTTCATTGGCAATAGGAGCGTCGATTGCGAGATCAGCAACGCCGCGTTGTCCGCTTTGGGAGAGATGCGGGAAAACCCGAGGCGCACTCACGAGTCTGTATTTCGACGCCATCGCAAGCTGATCGAGGGAGTGGCGTCAAGCCACTACAGGGGCGATCCGGGACCGGTCAGGATTTTCGCCAAGCACCTTCCATCGCCGAGGGCGCGAGGCCGCAGATCAGCCAGGCGACCGCCCAGCCTTCGATCGATCCCGAGCTGTGATCAATCTCATTCAATATTGGAAGAAGGCGGAGAGGCCAAAGTGGTGTTGGCAGTTGAACCGCCCACCATTTAAGTACAGGCAAGCTCCAAGCTCGCTTTGTTGGAGACGTTGACGGCCGCCCGTCTCTCCCCGCAATCGGCGTCATGCGGAGAGAGGTGCAGCGCGTTCTGACGCCGCGACCGACCCGCGCCGTCGCTCGGTTCGCCCGAGCGCTGGCCCTGATCTCACATTTCAGATCCATGATATCCGTTTAAAGTGCCAAGGTATCCTTCCAGCTCGACGAGCGCTCGCTGCTCCCATTCCTCGGCCTGCGTCAGCAATGAGATTCGTTGAACTGGTCGGAATGTCGCAGCCTGACGGCACAGCGAAGCTATTGCGCGGTAGTGGCGCACGTTTTCCATAACGTCCAGCCCAGTCATGTTCGAATCACCCATACTATCCCGGCGGGAAAGTGTGCCAGAACGATTGTCGATTGGTTAGCGACCAGCTCGGTAAGCCTGCATGGTTGGCAAATCCTTACGACATGTCCCGTCAACCTGCGGGATGGCAGTAGCAGAAGTCGTGCCGACGATCAGGCCAACGGTTAGATGATTGAATAGCAGTCAGTCCCTGCTTGCCGCTATCGGCATCGTCGACATCCGAACCGACTAAGGTGCGCCGCTCGGAGCCAGTGGCGAAAGCGCAGGACACCATTTCCGATCGTGGAATGATCACGGTCACCGCCAGAAACGCCATCTACATCAGCGGCCGGGCAACGCAGAGTCAGGGCGTCATTTGGTGCCTGAGTTTCACGTGCATTTTGTCATGCATTGCCGTACTCGTCTGCTACCGGGACCGATACCGGGTACGGCGTTGACCCGTTTGCTCGGTGTCGTGCATGCTCGCGCTCCGCCGGCGTCCTTGGAACCATCGTGATCAATGGCAATTGCTCTTCGGCTAACGCGCCTTCAGGAGCCCTGGCTCCGCATCTGACGCTGGATCAGTCGCTATTCCAGATGATAGCTGTCGAGATAGACACCATCGTTCGTCCATCGTTGTTCCTGACATAAGTATCAGGGGGCCCCGGTATCGATCTTCGTGCAGTCCTGGACAGAGCAGTGTGAAAGCTTCTCCGAGGAGGAAGGTCGCTCCGACCTTGTTGCTGTGCTCACGAATGCGAAAGTACAAAGTGCTGTTCACGAAGTGCCAAGTAGCCGCGACTAGCGTTCATGACATTTGAAAGCGTCCCGCCTTGCGCTGCCACCCCAGAGTCAAGTCGCCGGCCGACTCGGAAGGTGAGGCAATGCTCAGGCCGCCCGAGACTGTCTCAAGGGCAACCCGCATCCCTCATCCAGTCCGCAAGATATTACAGCCGTCGGAGCTGTGTTCGCGTCCTGGCCGTGGGCGGTCCCTGCAGCGCAATGTTCTCGGTTTCAGCCGAAAGCCCTTGTCGCATTTAGAGCTCGTGGACCTTCTCAAGGATGCTCGACGATGCTGGCAGCCTTCATCAAGAGCGCGACCTGCACGCTCGCTCTAAATGAACGCAAAGACGAGCAGGCTCGAGCAGAGTAGCGCAAGGCTGGTCGCGGTCAGTGCGAGGAGGCTACCGGAGACAAGGTCATGATTGCGCATGAAACACCCTCGATTGGAGCCGGGAAGAGAGAGCGGCAGTTCGCTGCCTTGCGCTTTGCGATTAAATCATTAATCGATCCTGATTGCATTATTCCTGCTCTTTCATTGAGACAGTGCATTTTACCTGCATCATTAGAGCGCACTTCGTCGAAGCGCGGCGTGACGAAGAAACGAATCGCGGTTTGAGGATTCTCCAGAATCTACTGTCGTCCGAACGTTTGGAGTCATTGCAGCAGCGGTTGCGATCGGTGTTTGACGAACCGTCGCCGACGCGCTGATCGGCGCCGAACCCGTTGGTAACTCGGACTTCTGTCATTGCGAACCACTTGGAGCTTTCCGGCGCCTCTCGGCACACTGGGGCACCTCGTCAGCCGATACGGTCAAATGCGTCCGGCCCTTGCTGCTTGGGATTTCCGGCGGCGTTTCGGCGGTCGTGTGGTCCGGCGTGTCGTCTTTCCAGCGTACTGAGCCGAACGGCCTCTCCAGCATGCGACGGACGCGTACCGGCGTGGAGCCGATGTGGAAGCTGATTGCTCGCTGCTCCAGCGCACGCTCCGACTGGGTCGAGCGGTTGCGCCAGCGCAAGTAGTCGAACCAGGTTGGACAGTGGTAGCGCTCGGTCCACAATTCGGGATTGGCAATGTCGCGCGCGATCGACCAGCCATAGGCGCCGTTGCGCTGGCGGGATAATTGCACGTCCTGCATGACACCATGAAACGCCCGCGCATTCTCGTGTGCAACTCGGTATTCGATCTCGACGACGAGTGGCCCGCTCCGTCCGGTCAAGTCGAGCCTTACCTCAGGATCGGCGAGCAGCGCGGCCTCCTCACCCCGCGCGACGACGCGGGGCATGGGCAGCCAAAGACCGATCAGTGGTGAGGCGAGCATCAGGGCGGCCGACACCAGCAGGGCGGTTTCAACTCCGGCCGCGTCGGTCAGATGGCCCCAACCCCAACTGCCGACGGCAATCCCGCCGGAGCTCGCCGCCTGATAGGCCGCAAGCGAGCGTCCGGCCACCCAGCGCGGCGCCGACAACTGCACGCCAATGTTGAACACCGCCCACGCGATCATCCACACGGCCCCCGCCAGGACCAGCGCTGCCGCGGTCAACACCGGTTCGCGGCTGAGTGCGACTGCGGCGATCGCAGCGCCCATGGACAATGCGCAGGCGCGGATCGCGGCCTCGCCGCTCATCCGCTTGCGCACTTCGGTGATGTTCAGCGCGCCTATTACCGCACCCAGGCCAAAGGCGCCGAGCATGATACCGTAGGTCTGCGCGTCGCCGTGCAAAAGATCGCGCGCGACGAGCGGCATCAGCGCAGTGATCGCGCCGCCGACGATGCCGGTCACCAGAGTGCGGGCCAGCACGATCTTGATCGACGGGGAATTGCTGATGTAGCGCATACCAGACACCATGGCGCGGCTCAATCCCTCAGGCGGAAGCCGCGAGGGCGCACTGATGCGTTCCCACAGGAATAAGGCGGCCATCAACGGCAGATAGAGGAGCGAGTTGAGTGCAAATGCAACCACTGCGCCCGCGGTCGCCACCACCATCCCGCCAATCGCCGGACCCACGCTGCGCGCGATATTGTAGCTGATGCCGTTCAATGCGATGGCCGCAGGCAGCTGCGCTTCCGACTGCACTTGTTCGCTGACCGACGATTGCCAAGACGGTCCCATCAGCGCCATGCCGCTGCCAACGACGAAGCAGAGCACAAGCAAGAGGTTCGGTGTGACCAGGCCCAACCAGGCGACGACCGTCAGGGCGGTTGCGCCGGCGAACGCGATGCCAAGCGCAACCAACGCCACAATACGTCGGTCGTACATATCAGCGATTGCGCCGGCTGGGATCGAAATCAACATCACCGGCAACAGCAGCGCGGTCTGCACCAACGCGACCTTGTCGGCCGAGGACGTCATCTGCGTCATCGCCCAGGCCGCACCGACACCTTGAATCAAGACGCCGAGGTTGGAGAGGAGGCTCGCAAGCCAAATGCGTCGGAAGGTCGCGTGCCGTAGCGGCGCCGTGATGCCGTCGGCGTTACGCGTCTGGACTTTGGCTGGTTCGATCATATCGGACCGGTTTGATTTAACACGATTCGAGTCTGGTGCGAATCACAAGGATGTTCCCCGGTGCGACATCGCGTCCAAACACACGCTCGGTCGTGAAATGCGATGACTCCACCGTTTTGATGCGAGCGATGATCCGACGGCGTCGCCGTCATCCGGCTTATAGCAACCGCGACGTCGCAAGCGGGGTCGGTCACGCATAGCTATAAGGGCGGAACTAATCGTGCATTCCGTACACTACGTACAGACTTATTGCTTTACAGAACTACGCGCTGTTGGGATGCACCTCTGATGGGTCTCACGGACGCGAGACAAGTTGAACGATCGAGCTCGTCTCGTTGAAACGACGAGCAGCAGGGCCTTTGCAATGTAAGCGCTCTTCTGAGGAGAAATCTGAGGAGCGGCTCGGCAGTAGCCGGCCGTTGGGCGCGAATCGCGAAAGGTCGCACGGCGGCTTCAAACGATTAGTCCGGACCGTACGCGCTTTCGACCAATAGAACTATGGACAGCGCTCCCTCGGAAGTTGTAGGAGAGGGAATTGATTGAGCAAATTATAGGTGGGCTATATGACTGAGACATCAAAGGTCGTGCTTTCGCTTGGTGCTGCGCTCGCATCACTAACCGGAATGTCGGTTCAGGGCGCCGAAGCCAAGGCAGTACCTGCCAGGGAAGCAAAGGCGGTCGCGACCGAAAACACCGCCACCAACCTTCAGCCAAATGCCCACTACCAGGTGGGTGAGGACCTTCTTGGGTTTGTCATGACGAAGGAGGCGGATGGCACCATCGTCGCCCAGCATGCCTCCCACGCGTCGCATGCTTCTCATGCGTCCCATGCCTCGAGCCGCTAAGCCTCCTGCGGCGTCCCCGGTCGAAGTAGCTGTCAATTTTGATGCAAGCGTCCAAAGCCTTAGTGCTTTGGACGCGGCAGCCTATCGCCTGATCGGAACGGCGACCTGCCAGATTGAACGAGCGGACGACCGTTATGTTTGCCATCTGGTTTCTTCCATTCCGCAAAAGGGGGCCGTGCTCAGTTCGGACGAGCTGAAAGAGCGGTTTCTGAATCTTGTCGCGGACGAAAACTTGCGGGCTCGCGTCGCCGAAAAAACAGAGGGCATCCGGAACGTCATCCTTGCACTCGCCTTCGGGGCGCTGGCCGCTAACCAAAACGATGCCGGATAAAGTCCTGCGAGCACCATGGCGCGGTTTTTACCTCCTGAAAGCTTCAGTGCGGCAACCGAAGATCTTTCGTTGTTGCCGTTCAATTTTGAGCGCACCGGAGCAAACCGGTATCTGGTCGCCAACATGGTTGGCGATTTTATCCGACTGACCGAAGATGAACTGCACAGGCTGGTCGGCCTTCAGGTTCGACCCGGCGATGGCCTGTATGAAAAGGCCTATGCGGCTCATCTGGTCACGGGGGCGAGCCAGAAGGCGCAACGGCAGCTCTTGGCGGCTCGACTGAGAAGCCGCATGTCGTTCCTGCAGCAGGTGACTCCGCTGCATATTTTTGTCGTAACGCTACGTTGCGAGCATTCTTGCCCCTACTGCCAGGTTTCCCGTCAAAGCACCGACCGCTCACGTTTCGATATGAGCGAAGAGACCGCGATGCGTGCGCTCGACATAGCGTTCGCCAGCCCAGCGGCACGGATCAAGATTGAGTTTCAGGGCGGGGAGCCGCTTCTCAATTTTCCGCTGATCAGGACGATTGTTGCCGCTGCGAAGGCTCGGTCCGGCAAAAAGCTCGAGTTCGTCATCGCGTCAAACCTAGCCTTGTTGGACGATACCGTTCTCGAGTTTTGCAAGGCGAACAACGTGCTGCTGTCGACGTCCCTCGACGGTCCCGCCGACCTGCACAACAAGAACCGCCCACGCCCCGGTGGAAACAGCCATGAACTGGCCGTTGCTGGAATCCGGCGAGCCAGAGAAATCTTAGGCCCCGACGCGGTTGGGGCTTTGATGACCACCACGGAAGCGAGTCTCGACCGTGTTGACGATATCATCGATGAATATCTCAAATTGGGGTTGGATGGCATCTTCCTGCGGCCGCTTTCCCCGTTCGGTTTTGCGATCAAAACAAAGCAGTTTGCCAAGTACGACGCGCGAAAGTGGCTTGCGTTCTACGAGCGTGGGTTACGCCGGGTCCTGGAGATCAACCGAAAGGGCACCCCGTTCCGGGAGTTTTATGCGGCGCTGCTTCTCACACGGATGCTCTCGGACCGCCCCATCGGCTACGTTGACTTGCGCAGCCCCGCCGGCGCCGGCCTTGGCGCGCTGGTCTACAACTATGACGGCAGTGTTTTCGCTTCGGATGAAGGCAGGATGCTGGCTGAGACCGGTGACGACGCATTCCGGCTTGGTCACGTCGAGCACGACAGTTACAATTCACTCATCCTGTCGGATAAACTGATCGGCGCGATTTCGTCATCGCTCACGCAGTGCGCGCCCGAATGCTCGACCTGTGTGTATGAGAGCCACTGCGGCGCGGACCCTGTCTATCATCACGCCACGCAGGGGGATGCCTTGGGAATCAAGCCTCTGTCGGCGTTCTGCGCTCGTCAAAAGGGCATCATGGGCCTGCTGCTGGATATCCTGGAAAACTCTCCGGAAGATGCTGCCATCTTGCGACGGTGGGGCGCCGCATGACCCTTCCTCTCTATGGCACAGCCTCCCAGAGCGTTGGGTTCTCTTCGGATAGAGCCCGCTCGGTCGTCAGGCTTCGGTCGATCGAGAGTGGCGCCGAACGTCACGTGGCGGATTTCGCGCTCGCCAAAGCGCCGCACGAAGTCCGGCGCGCAATAGAAGCTGACTGGTCGTCCATCCTTGTCGTCTCCGAAGGTGCGATCGATTTACCCAGCTCGTTCCAAGGACGGCTGGTCGTGGTGCCCCCGAAATATGGGTACCTGGCCGACGGTGACGTCATTGGCTTCGATCATGCGTCGAGGAAATTCCGTACGCTGTATCGCCGGAATTCGGCGCACAACTCGTTTCTGGTCACAGAGCGGTGCAACAATTACTGCCTGATGTGCTCGCAACCACCGAAGGATGTCGATGACCGGTGGATACTCAGCGAAATCAAGGAAAGCCTTCCCCTCATTGATCGGGCGACCGGCGCGCTGACGTTCACCGGCGGAGAGACCTTGTCGGATTGGCAAGATTTCATCGCCGTCCTGAAGGAGTGCCGCGACCGGCTGCCGGCGACCGCCATCCAGGTGCTGACCAACGGTCGGGCGTTCGTCGACTCCCAGATTGTCGATGCTTGGAAAGATATCGGCCACCCGAACCTGATGGCGGCCATTCCGGTCTATGCCTCAGTCGATCATGTCCATGATCACGTCGTGCAGGCCAAGGGTGCGTTCGACGAAACAATTCTGGGCATCTTGAAGCTCAAGGACCGCGGACAACGCGTCGAGATCCGCGTCGTCCTGCACGCGTTGACCGCGCCGATCATCGAGGATACGGGCCGATGGCTTGCCCGCAATCTGCCGTTCGTCGACCACGTCGCCTTGATGGGGCTCGAAAACACGGGCTTTGCCATTGCAAACGATGCCACGCTCTGGATGGATCCGGTCGATTATGGCGACGGGCTCGCGAGGGCCGTCGATCACTTGAGTGCCGCTGGTGTCAACGTGTCGGTCTATAACCTTCCGAAGTGTGTCCTTCCAAAATCTGTATGGCCACACGCTCTCCAGTCGATCTCGGACTGGAAAAACGGCTTCGTGGAGGAATGCGATCGGTGCGACGCAAAGAACACCTGCAGCGGCTTTTTTACGACCGGACGTCCGCGGTTCAGTCGCGGCGTGCGCGCGGTCACGTTCGACCGAGAAGAATTGAGCCGGTTGGTGAATTAGCAGGCCACGGAAATCAGGAGAACGAATATGAAGATTGATAATGGTCTCCTTATCGCTGCTGCAGTTGTATGCAGCATCTCGGCAGCTCCAGCCCTTGCCAAGACGGCGAAGGAATGCACGGCGGAGTGGCGGGCGGACAAGGCCGGGATGCAAGCCCGGGGCGTAACCGAAAAAGCGTACGTTGAACAATGCAGGGGCGGGGGAGAGACAACCGCCGCCGCGCCGGCGCCGAAACCGGCCGAGACGGCGCTGCCGCCGGCGCCCAGGTCAGCGACAGCAACCGGATCGAAAACCGCCAAAGAGTGCACCGCCGAGTGGCGCGCGGATAAGGCCGGCATGCAAGCCCGCGGTGTGACCGAAAAAGCGTACGTTGAACAATGCAGGACAGGTGCGGCGCCAGCGGCTTCCGTCCCTCCGCCGAGGCCAAACGCTGCAACGCCTCCGCCTGCTGTACCGCCGTCGCCGTCGACGAGTACCTCGTCTTCCCAGAAAACCGCCAAGGAGTGCATCGCCGACTGGCGGGCCGACAAGGCGGGCATGCAAGCCCGTGGCGTCACCGAAAAGGCCTATGTCGAGCAGTGCAGGGCCGGCGGCGCCATGCCGAGTGCGACCGCTCCCGAACCCAAGCCAGCCCCTGCTGCGCCCCCGCCGAGTCGGCTCGCACCAACCGCGACGCAGGCTGCGCCAGCCCCTGCGCCGCAAAAGCCGGCCCCCACCACGACTGCGGCACCCGTGCCTCCCCCGGCGCAGCAACCGTCCGTTCCCAGAGACAACGTAACACTGGAGACAGGACAATTTGCTGACGAGGCATCCGCAAAAGCACGCTGCCCAACCGACACCGTCGTGTGGGTCAACCTGCCGTCGAAGATCTATCACTTCGCGGGAACGAAGAGCTACGGCACCACGAAGCGCGGCGCCTATATGTGCGAGAAGGAAGCAATCGCCGCTGAAGATCGCGCTTCAAAAACCGAAAAACGTCCCTGAAGTCGAATACAGCGGATTTGGCACAGGGAGACAAACTACATGTACCGGTTTGCCGTCCTCGTCACAGCTCCTCTCGCTGGCACCACCTGGGCGGCGGCGGAGACCATCGACGTGAAGTATTACGGCAAGATGGATCTTGCGCCCTTCGCCTGCACCGATGTCTCGCGGAGCAGCTTCATCAACCGAGCGTGCTATGACAAATCCAAACAGCTTATGCTCGTGCAACTTAGATCGGTCTACTACCCCTATTGCGAGATGCCTGCTGCGGTCTTCGAGGCCTTTTTGGCGGCGCCGTCGATGGCGGCAATACAATAACGCCAATATCAAGGGCTCTGGCCCAGATGGCCCTTTTGACTGTCGCACGCATCGGGTTCCCAAATATTAGGTCCTTGTTGGGCGGGCCGGTCCTGCGCCTCTCTCCTCGACAACGGCGGGCGAGCCCATCGGACGTCATCGGCAATCGATGAACAAAGGAATCGATCGCAGATCGATACGAAGAGGAAGCCGAGCAGAGACGTATGGAAGATGCGTCCAACAACGTCATTGACTGCTTCAAATGGGGAGGGCAATGCTGCCCGCAGACGTGACCGCCTCTGACGCAAAAGATGCGAACTACGTAGCCTGTCGGGCCAACGCGGGCACCTCGCGCACTTACGTGTCAACCGACCGTGATGACCAAGGCTTTTCCGAGACCTATCGCACAGCTTGCAAACGAGTAGCGGAGGACCCATGACGCCAAAGTATGCGGCCATTCATATCATCTTGTGGCTGACGCTTAAGCGTTAGCTCGTGGATCAACCTGCCCGGTAAGTCTTTGAAACAAGAGCTCCGAATTGGTGGGGGACCGTCCGTAGCGCTCCAGGGCCGCGAACCCTCGGCATCAACACTACTGGCGCTGCAATAGTGCAACAACCTATTGCATAAAGTCGTCGTTGAGCGGATAGCCCGATCATTTCGGGAAAACCGTGCGAAATGTCGTTGGACGAGCTGGTTAGATCTTTGATGATCGTATTGGTGGGACCGAAGCAACACCGAATTTCTCGGTGAAGCATTTGGTGAGCTCCCGAATTGTCAAACGTCTCGCTGAGCAGCCTGCGACTCCGACGGGACTGCCGCCACCCTCCCTAACGTTCACGGCGCTAGCCACCTTCAAGAAGGCGGATAGTAGACCTTGAACTCGTCGTGATGCCTCATTGACTGAGGCCTGTATGGGCCATGCCCAGCACACTGGGTTACCTTGTCCAATTTGAACCGTTCCCTCACGGACGAATGGACGCGTGCGTCATGTGGTATTTTCCGGATCTCTTCGTCCCAATTGAGTCGGCTAAGCCGCCCACGGAGCCATTTCATCCATCCCGGCAACTTCTCCACGTACTCATCGATGGTGTCTCGCATGCCTGCAAGTTCGCAATGCTGGACGCCGTCCGCCCGGGGGTAGAGGTTCAAATGCGTGCCAGCGTCGCCAGTGTTCTCCAGCTTGCTGCCGTTCACGAGCACAGGACCAAGTTTCAGGCCATTCGGTATGGAAGTAGCTTCTTCGATCATCCAAGCAAGGGCATTGTCCGAGAGCCTCGACTCCGTCTCAGGATAGCTACCTCCGATATCGGAGTGATTGCCCGCAAACCACATCTGCACCAATTTGGGCGGTCCTTCGGCGTCCGGCTTGACCGCTGGATCATCGGCAACGGTCCCCCACTGCACTCGCTGGAAATCCTTCCGGTTTTCGTCGATCGCGTTCGCCGCACGGCCGAAACGAACGTAGACGCTGAGCAGACGGTCGAAATTCTCGTCCTTCCATTCTGCATAGTGTTTGCGCGGAGGATCCTCAGGGTTAGGAAAATCTCGGATGACCTTGAGGCGAGATTGTTTCTGTGCGTGCGCCCACCAGCCGGCCATGCCGAGCACAGTCAGCGCGAGGAGACCCCACCAAGTGGGCCAAAATGGCGCCCACGGGTCTAGGAGCCAGGCGACTACGAGCATGGGCAAAGCCGCAGTCAAGCTGACTGTAAGCGCGAATGCCAGAGCCAATCCGGCTTGGATGACGAAACGACGGAAACCCTTGGCTCCCAGCGAGGCAACTGTGTCAAAGACGCCGATGAAGTAGGGAGCTACGTTGGAGTTAAAATCTCCATCGGATCCATATTTCTTGCGAAATCGTCGCGCTTGTTCGAGGCGTTCGGCTGCATATCGATCACGAGGATATCCGGCACCATGCTCGAGCACCACCGTGACAGCCTCTGTGGCGATGTCGTCCACCTGCTTCCGGAAGCGCATCAGCGGGCCTGTTGGTGTCCTGGTCGGCACCCCGCACAACATAAGTAGGTTCGCTAGGCTGCGGACGGTGTAGGCGCCGCGACTAAAGCCAACAAGGAAGATCCGATCACCGGGTTCGTATTGGTTAATGATGAAGGCGTAGCAATCGGCGATGTTTCTAACGATGCCATTGCCAGTAACCGAACCGAGCAATTTTTGAATGAATCGCCAAGGCGCGGTTAGCGCGGTGGCCCCGATATCGGTACCGAGCCCTGGGTCGTAAAACGCCACCTGTTCGTGAGGGGCGATAGGGTTGTCGGGGCCTGTCCGGGATGCGCGGTACATCTTGTAGACGTTACTGACTCGCTGCTCGGGACGCACGCCGCCATCTTGGCCGGTCCCGTCCGAATAGACCACGATATTCTTCGTCAAGATATCCTCCAGTTCAAAGCGTCAGTCCGTTCGCAGATGTTGCTCAATCGAACGACATCGGATTGCATTGTAAGATCGGACACCACCGCGATCACGTTGCCGGTAAGTCAGAAAACAGGTCGCGCAAAGGAAGCCCTAGGTACGCGGAGACTAGCTTTTGTTGGTCAGGCGATACCTTGTCGTTGCCGGAAAACAGCTTCTGAACATCGTCAACATCCAGCTCCAGCAGACGCGCCATGCCACCGATATCACGGTTCGTGGCCTTGAGCGCCCCATCCAGATCGACGCGACTGTAGCGCGGGCTGTAGTCGGCGCCGCCGACGCTTCGCAGCAGGGAGCTGGCGACCCCACGGATCGCGACCATCGAGCGATCGGACATCAATCCCGAAACGACCGCCAGCAACGAGATGAAGTAGGGGTTGAGTGGAGCGTTGCCGGCAAGCTTTCCTGTGTCGGCAAGCACAGGCACTCCGGCCTTAGCGATAATGAACATGACGATGGCCAAGACTGCGCCGAATGCAAGCCGAAGCGGGTATTCGCCGAACGAAAGTGAGTCCTGATCGTTGCTGATGAATGCGGCGAGCAAGTTCAGGGCGCTGCCAAGCACTCCCATCGAGATGAGCAGCAGCAAGACGACCATATCGTTCGTCCACAGCGCCACGGTGTAGACCGCTCCGCCCCAGACGCTGGAGAGCGAAGACAGTTCAGCGGTGACATTAAGGATGCGCTCGACGAGTTCGGGTGCGGTTGTCGAACTGGAGTCTCCAAATAGCTTGGCAGCCGCCTGCTCGCGATCTTGTCGCTGTTCCTGGAGGCTGGCGATCCAGCTTTCTTTGCCCTTTATCTTGGCTTTATTCGTTTCAACCGTCGCACGAAGTTCTGCGTTCTCGATGTAGCGCTTTTTCGCCTCGGTGAGTTCGCTGCCGAATTGCTTTTGCAGGTCGTCGCGAGAAAGCAGTAGTTCCAGCTGGGTAAGCAGCTCGGAGACACTCGAGGTGCTTTCTGGCGGCGAGGTCGTGGAAATCGACGTCAACTGACCTGAGGCTGTAGTCACTTTTTGCTTCAGAGATCTGATGTCCTCGGCGAGTCGGGTAGCCTCGTTTAGCTGTTCGGCCGCGAGCACCAGATTATTTTGCTTGTCTTTTGCGAGGTTTATCCTGTCTTGCGCAATGCCTTCGCGCAGTTTTCTGATCGCCTCGGGCCAATTTTTAAAGTCCTCCCGAAACTGATCGACGCGCCAGATCGTTAGAGGCGCACCGTTCAAGCTCAATTCAGCGATCCTCGATTGGAATTGGGCTGCCGCAAAAAAGGTCACGGCGCCCGCCGCGGAGAGGACGACGAGGAGGCTCAATACAAAGCCGCCCAAAACGCGGACGGGTCGGAAGTCGCCGAGATAGCGCTTGACCCAGCTATCCCGCTCGGGCGCGTTCTCTACTTGTAGCGTCGAAGTATCGGATGCATCGCTCATCGCAATTGTCCTCATCCGTGCGCATTTGGGCGCACATCCCGACGTGCAATTCTAGGCTGCTCTAATGAATGTTCAAAACCACCATGCCCGAATGCATCGATCAGGTGCTCGGTGGGCTGTCAAGCGCCAACCTGCATCTTCTTGTTGATAGCCGCCCTCAGGTAGAACGTTGCCCAGACCTCGTTCCGCCGGCTTCACGCCGACGGCTTCAGGCTCCTTGTTAACCGCCCAAAAAATGCGTCTCTCGCGCTTCGCCAGCGCGAAGAGCTACACGAACTCTTGCTCGAACCGCTCGACCCCTCGGCGGGCACTGTCCATGATCGAGCGGCGACTGTTTGGGTTAAGCTTATGTTGACGATGACGTTCGTGTTCGATGCGCGTACTTGGTACGATACGGACAAATCCGCGGGCCACACGCACGCATAACGGGCCAAAAGATTGCAGTTGCGGCTGGAAAGATACGACGATGCGACGCCGAAGAGTGGCGCGTATGCGCGAAATCACCTCTGAAGCCGTGATTTGAGAGCCAGCACAGCAATGTCGCGCCAACGCGGACGGCGGGGCTCTGTCAGACGTCGTGGCGCAGAACGACCGCTCGCACGGCACGCAGCAATGAATGCTCATGATCGACAGTTCTCAGCATTTCGTCCTCATGCAGGACGCGCCGCTCCGCCGAATTGGATAGATCTCGATCTGCACTTTTGAAAGACGAGCGCACCCATCAATATCTCAAATTGGACTGGCCCTTTACGACTCCCCCGTGAACCTAGGAGTTGAGAGCGTTGCCGTCATTTATATCGCGTTCCACTAAGCGAAGCGTGGAGCACGCGTATGTCGACTGATCCATTTGCGTTTCAAATACTTGGATTTCATCGGGGAGACCCCGTTTCACCCGGTCCGCCAAGAATCTTCGGGGGGTCGAATATCCGCAGTGCGCTCTACATAATTGACCGCACCGCGATCTGACGTTGGGTGCCGCTCAGTCCTCGTTGGCGGCGATCGATTCCATCAGCGACACCAGCTGACGCTGGACGGCCTGATCCTTGATCTTGCTGTAGGCGCGCAGGAGCCGCAGGCTGAAGGCGCTGTCGAGGAACAGGAGGCTCTCGACCTCGCGGGCCTTGTTGTCACCGTCGTAGAAGAAGGTGACCGGCACGTCGAGCGCGGTAGCGACCTGCTGAAGACGAGCAGCGCCGACGCGGTTGACGCCCTTCTCGTACTTCTGGACCTGCTGGAAGCTGACGCCTAGCTTGTCTGCCAATTCGGACTGCGAAACCTTCTGCTCCACACGCCGCAGGCGAATTCGCTTACCCAACTCAATGTCCGGTTTGCCGGCGCTGCGCGGCTTCAACTTCCTTGCTGCTGCTGATCTGTTCATTCTGCTGACCCGTCTTTCAAATCGAGAATCCCTGGTCTTCTAGGTCAGGGGCTCCGTCCATGATGTACCGCGCTAAATCCGCCTGGATCGTCAGTTGGTCGTAAGAACCACGGCAATCCAAGAAGATCACGGGATGGTAGTCCAGACGCATTCGCGCGCTGGTAAGGAGCTGCTGCCGACTACCTAAAGTCGATCGCGCCAAGGATGCCTCCCGACACTTTCGCCCTCTACAATTGGCAGAGTATTGCCATACTACAACTATCGCGAGTTAATCGTCACCACTGATTTGGATGTGGCAGCCTCGGTCCCGTATTCCTGCGGGAGCGTCCAACGTATGCTCGTTCCGCGGATGACGGTTAGCGCTTGGGCTTTGGAGAACAGTCTGCAGAACAGCTCGTCGACACAGACACCGATGACGCAAGAATAACTGGCTGTTCGGCCGCCGGCTCTGGCACCCGACAGGTTACTGGCTCGCGTTCAGTTCGGTCGGCCCAACGGTGAAGGGGAGCCCCTAGCGGGTGCCCTACCAGCGATCAAGGTTCTATCACTCTCGATAATCATCGGCGGCGCCGGGCGCAAGAATTATGGTCCAGCCCGGCCAAGATCGAAGCGTGCGTCGGTGCACAAGATCGCGTATGAACGCATCCTTGATTTGCCAGATCAGGACAAGTTTGGACTAACGAACTCGCGATCGGTCAGCCGTGGTCGCGAAGCAACGACGGATTTAGCGTGGGACATTCCAAGAAGGCGCGCGCCACTAGCCGCGCGACAAAGAAGGGCAAGCGGGCATCGCGTATCGAAGTCTCCTCGTCGTCGCCGCTCGGCATGCTGGCTCTCCACCTTCTTGCGCAATTGAGAAAGTCCGGACGCGACGGTGTCGTCTTTCTTGCCGAAAACGAGAACAGGGCAGAGCGGCTGGGGAGCATCGTTCATTCGCTCGATCCTTCCTGCGACGTACTGGTGTTCCCGAGACTGAATACGTTACCGTTTGATCAATTGGAGCCGTCCCAAGAGATCGCAGGCAGGCGCAGCTCGGTCTTGCGACGTCTTGCCAAGGCGAGAGGGCCTGTCCTGCTGGTGTCGACGGCGGAGGCCGTGATGGCGCGACTGCCGACGCCATCGGTTTGGCCGCGCCTCAGCTTGAGCCTGAAGGTCGGAGCAACTTATTGCGAGCGAGATCTTAAAGAACGCCTCGATGCTCTCGGATACGCTGTCGATGAAGAGGCGGAGTATCCAGGTGGCGTTCTGTTCCATGGAAAGACGTTCGAGGTGTTTCCGGCAGGCGCGCTAGGTCCTTTCCGGATAGAGCATTCCAACGGCGCAATCCGCAAAATCGCAGCGGTCGACCCGGTCGAACACGAGATCTTATATGAGACCAAGGAGCTTCTCATCGATCCCATGTCGGAGCGGCTCGCGTTCATCGGCAAGCGCGCCCGACGGGCGACGATGCTGGACTATTGTGGTCGAGCCAAATGGATCGCGGATGCAGGCGTATCGGTGCACGCCGATGGCTGGCTGAGTACGATCGAGGAGTCCGCTGGCCGTAAGGAAGCCGCCCGCGAATATCTCGGGCGAAGCGATTGGAAGGGGCTGGCGAAACGCTTCAGCGTGCTGCCTGAAAGAACGCCGTTCAAGCCCACGCCGGATTTTTCGAAGCTGCCGTCGTCGCGGAAGGCTCTGCGGGCATTTGTCGCCGATACGCGGAGCGCCGGATCGCGGCTGATTTTCGTCGCGGCGCTGGAGGATGACCTGCGCGCGATGGAGCGGATCGGCGGGGTAAAGGCGGAGCGCTTTGCGGATTGGAGCGAGGCCGCGGCGGGACGGAAAGGTGAAGGGGCGCTTCTGGCTGATTTCGACATAGGTTTTGTCGGAGCGGGCCGAAAGCCTCTTGTCGTGGTGACGGCGACCGACGTCCTCGGCAGTCGGGCTCATCATCCGCAGCCCATGGCCCGAGCCTGGAGTACGGCTTTCGATCACCCGGATGTGCCGGAGCAGGGCACGGTGGTCGTTCATCTACAACGAGGACTTGCCTTGCTCGACGGCTTGCAGGCGGTGGGAACGGGAGGCGGGCCATCGCACGAAATGGTCAAACTCGTGTTCGCGGCAGACGATGCGGTCTTCGTTCCGCCCGCAGACCTGGCTCTGATCTGGCCGTACGCGGCGGAACTCGGCAAACTGACGCTAGACAGGGCGGATGGAAGCACATGGTGGGCTCGACGTACCGAGGCTGAGAATGAGATTCAGCTCGCCGCGAGAGAACTCGCCAAACACATCAGGCATCGGCGCCGCCGGCGCGCCCCCAAACTCGTGCCCCCGGGCCCAGCCTACGAGCAGTTTGTCGCGCGCTTTCCATATTTCACGACAATTGACCAGGCAAAGGCCATTCGGGACGTCCTGGATGACCTTGCGTCCGGTCATCCCATGGACCGGGTCGTCTGCGGCGACGTCGGATTTGGCAAGACCGAGGTGGCGCTGCGGGCGGCGGCGGCCGCGGCGCTGGCGCGCAAGCAGGTGGCGATCGTGGTGCCGACCACCGTCCTGGCCCGGCAGCATATCGCGACCTTCCGCAAACGCTTCGGTCCATTTGATATCGACGTCGGAGGATTGTCGCGCGCCACGTCGGCATCGGAGGCGCGAGATACGAAGGAGCGGCTGAGAGCCGGACAGCTGAAGGTCGTGATCGGCACGCTAGCGCTCGCTGCGAAGGATGTGAGGTTCGCCCGTCTCGGTCTCGTGATCATTGACGAGGAGCAGCATTTCGGGGCGGCAGAGAAGGCCAGGCTTTCAGAGCTGTCGAAAGGTGCACATACGCTTCTGATGAGCGCCACGCCGATCCCGAGGACGCTTGCGGCGGGTCTGGCGGGCTTCAGGGATCTCAGCGTCATTGCCTCCCCGCCCGCGCACCGGCTGCCGGTAGCGACCAGGATAGCTCCGCTCTCGGATGCGGCCATTACTGCAGCGTTGTTGCGCGAGCGCAGCCGTCACGGCCAGAGCTTCCTGATCTGTCCGCGCATTCAGGATCTCGGTCCGATGTTGGCACGTGTAGAGGCAGTGGCTCCGGATCTGCGCATCGTCTGCCTCCATGGCAAGCTGCCGGCCGACGAGATCGATGACCGGATGATGAGTTTCGTCGAGGGCGAGGCGGACGTTCTCCTGGCAACAAATATCGTGGAGAGCGGTCTCGATATTCCACGCGCGAATACCATCGTGGTCTGCTGGCCCGAACGGTTCGGCCTTGCACAGCTTCACCAGCTCCGGGGACGCGTGGGGCGAGGTGGAACGCGCGCGTTCGCCTATTTGTTGACCGAGGTCGGCGCGGAACAATCCCGGAAGCGTTTGGCAGTCTTGGAGGAGTTCACCAGACCAGGCGCCGGCTTTGCCATCAGTGAGCGCGATCTCGACCTCAGAGGTGCCGGCGACCTGTTTTCGGAGCGCCAGTCGGGCCATGTCCAGGTGCTCGGACCGGTGCTCTATAGTCACCTTCTGAAGATCGCCTCGGAGAAAGCTGATAACGGCGCCGCCGATCTTTGGGTGCCCGATCTGAACCTGCCGCTCGAGGAGACGTTGCCCAGGAGCTATGTGCAATCGGAGGCGATGCGCCTCGAAGTCTATGGCCGGCTCGCGAGGTGCCGGAGCGAAGATGACCTCGACGATCTGGAGGACCAGACCGCCCGTCGTTTCGGCAGGCTGCCGCCGCCGGCCCTAGCGTTCTTTGCCGCAGCAAGGCTGAGGATGGAATGCAAGCGAAGGGGCATCATCAGGCTTAACGTCGGCCCGGAGGCCATCGCGGCGAGTTTCCTCCCCGGGCGACTGCGGAAATCGAAGGCACGGGCGCTGCAACGCGATGGCGACCGCGTCGTCTGCGTGTGCAGGACGCATGAGGATCCGTTTGATCGGGTCGAGGAGTTCCTTGATCTCCTGGACGAGTGAATCGCATGTTCGCTCTCAAGGTGAAAAAACATAGCATTGCCCGCTGCGGAGTGATCTCGATGAATGGGTCACCGCCTCGATGTCGTCGGAATCCGCACCGTAGGCAGTTACCGCCAGTGCGCACGCGCTTTCGCCCACATTTGCGATGAAACTGGTCCAATCACCATTGCGACCTGGAATTCCTCGCACTCGTCAGCTTTTCGAAATGTGCCTCCTCAGCAACGGCGGCGGGGCGGGACAACAGCCCGACAGCCCGCAAGCCACCTTTGAGCAGCAGATCGAGCAACCCAATTCATCCGATGAGGGTTCCGTACGCTCGAATTCGCCTGATGAGGCTTCTGCGGCGTGGACTGGACAGATCCGGCGCGCCGAACTCGGCGGTTCGATGCGGTTGCAGAGACAATTCGTTCAGCAGCTTACGCCACAGCATAGATACGCCCCGCGGGCGCCGCGGAGTTCTATGCACCTGCCGTCGCCGTCCGATTTGCAGGACGGTCTTTTCAGCAGCGCGCGCTACGCCTTATCAGAGGTGAAGCCGGTGATCGAGCCAGCAACGGCAAAGAACGTGCTTCTGTTCGAAAGTTTACACGTTTCATGTCCGCAAACCTGACAAGCTGGCAGGTGCACGACGCTGAAGAGTGAGCGTGCCGCTGCATCGGATGGCCCGGATCATGCAGGATACCTGTTCATCTGACTTGCAAGGGAAGGAAAGCACGACGTCGTGGAGCGACTGGGGTCTCGTTACCCACACTCTATGCTGTCCGAGAGAGATGCACCATGCAATCCATATCTAGAGAGAACGAGCCGATCAAGATCGTCACGCCCGAGGATCGCTTGAGGGTTAGCGCCATTCTGACGACCGCCTTCACGATGTGCCCCTTGTCGAGGTGGCTCTATCCCGAGCCGGTGAGGTACTTGCGTCATTTCGGCGGATTCATCGACCATTATGCCGGCGATCCATATACGGATGGAAGTGGTGCGTACTTGGACAACGGCGACAAGGGCGCGCTGTTGTGGTTGAGCGACAAAGTACACCGAGACGACGCGCGCTTCATGGAATTCGTGCTGGGTAGCGTTCCAGAGCGCAGACGAGCGGAAGCGGAAAGGGTATTCGAAGAATTCGGCAAATTTCACCCTCAGAAGCCGCATTGGTATTTCACCATGCTCGGCGTCGATCCCTTGCTCCAGCGGTCTGGATTGGGAGGGTTACTCTATCGACACGGCCTTGCGCTCTTGGACAAGGCGAAAGGACTGGCATTCACGGAAGCCACGAGCTCGGACTCGGCACGACTGTACGAGCGTTTGGGGTGGAAAATCGTGGGCGAGGTTCAGGTCGGCAGTTCGCCACCGTGTTTTCCGATGCTTCGCCAACCTCGCTAAGTGCAGCAACGGCGAGCTGCCTCAGCAAGCTTTGCCCCTTCGTGAACTTGAATTGCCAGGGCCCGAGACTGAAGGGCAATTAGGAGGCGCTCATCATGCTGCAACTTAAGGACCTCAAGCGGCTCGATGAGCTATTCCAGACCATGGAGAAGGCAAACGACAGTTTTCTCGGCTATCCGTTTGCGAAGGGGTTCGACTATGAACCGCTATGGCGCTTCCTGAAGTTTACCGGCAACAACGCCGGCGACCCGTTCGATTCGGGAAGCTATCGGGTCAATTCCCACGGCTTCGAATGCGAAGTTGTCGAATTTTTTGCCCAGCTTTTTCGCGCACCTTCGGACGACTGGTGGGGATATATCACCAACGGGGGAACCGAAGGGAATATCTATGGGCTGTATCTCGGCCGCGAACTCTATCCGGATGCTGTCATCTACTTCTCGCGAGAGGCGCACTACAGTGTGAATAAAGCAGTTCGTATGCTCCGCCTGGAGCATTGTGTGGTGAGTTCGCAGCCGAGTGGAGAAATTAGCTATGAGGATCTAGCGCAGCAGGCGGCCCGTGGCCGACACCGCCCGGCCGTTGTAGTCGCGAACATAGGCACCACGATGAAGGAGGCCAAAGATGATGCGGCCAAAATTCGCGCCGTGCTTCACGATGTTGGAATCAGCGACGTCTACCTCCATTGCGACGCAGCATTGTGCGGACCGTACGCGCCGTTCTTGGATCCGAAGCCGGCGTTTGATTTCGCTGATGGAGCCGACTTCATCACGCTCAGCGGACACAAATTTCTCGGCGCTCCGATGCCTTGCGGCGTCGTTCTCTCTCGTAAGCACAACGTCCAGCGTGTGGTGCGTACGATCGATTACATCGACAGCTTGGACGCGACGTTAACCGGATCGCGTAATGCCTACACGCCGATTATTCTGTGGTATGTGACCCGCAGCCTAGGTGTCCAGGGAATCAAACGGACGTTTCTTGAATGCGAGCGGTTGGCTAGTTACGCTGCCGATGAGTTCAATGCACGCGGTATCGACGCGTGGCGCAATCCCCATGCGCTGACCATCGTGTTCCCGCCTGTTCGAGAAGAGACGAAGAGCGAGTGGCAACTTGCCACCAGCGACGTCAGCCACCTGATCGTCATGCCCGGCGTAACAAAGAGCCGAATCGATGAGCTCATCGAAGCAATGACGAACCGAAAAGTGCAAATGTAGAGAGGCATGTCGAAGCTCCGCAGCAACAGAGTTAAGGAACCTTCTCCACTGATCTCGCGGAATGGCCGACATAGGCCAGACTGCTTGACGCCTATCATTCCAAGCCCGCAGAAATACATTTGAACGAAAGCGTCACCTTTCGGATGCTGGACATGGTCGACACGCAGTTCCTGGCCAGCCTTGAGATGTAGTTAATGGCGCTCGTCGCCAATCAAGTCGCCTCTGGCGTCGCTTCATCAGCGACCCTACATTGCCGTTGCGTTTCTAGATCCGGCAGATCGACGGACGACGGACTTTAAGAATTCCAGCATGTCTATTCTCGCGAGGCTGGCTTGAAGTGGAGCATGGAGACCCAGTCGGTGGCACTTGTACGCCGCAGTGGATTGGCGAACGCTTGCTTCGAAGCAGCCGGCCTCACCCCGTTGATGGAAAGGTTATATGCGTACGTCCACATAGCAACTATCAGATTAGGTGGCCCACCAAAACTAGCGGTCCCAGACATCCTGAACCGCCCCGGGATTCGGTTCGAGGTGAAGTCGCACCCTCGAGCTATAATTTAAGGTCGACTGCCTGTTCTGCGGCTGCCGGCTTTTATCGCTGTTGCATCGGGTCGCGTTCGCCGAGCACGAAATCGATCGTGCGGAAGATCGATGCGACATCGGTGATCTCAATGTCGTCGCTAGCTTCTGTCTGCCTTGACTACCGACATCAACGGGAACTCGCGCGCGAACTCTGTGCTGCGCTTGCACAGCGTTTGGGCACGGCTGCGACGTCGGCGCTTGCCGAAGCATAGTGGCGATCGACACTCGAGGCATGCCAGCGAACCTGTTGGACCGAAGGTTCGCGGCCGAGCGTCTCTACCAGAAGGGGATCGCCGATCTCACCGATCTTTAGAGGCCGCGGTCCCTGCGCACCTGGCGCGTCAGCGCGCCCTTGATCTCTCGGGCGATCTCCTCGCGGATCAGGGCTCCGAGCTGTATCTCGGCCTCGTCGCCAGTTAGGCCATCGGCTATGAGCCGTTGCTGCAGGCGGTTGGGGAGTTCCTCCTCCATCGCCCTGAGAAGCCGTTCCTGCATCGCTGAGTGGGCCTCGGGCTCGATGCGGCTCAGCACCGTCTCCCAGGGTTGCCAGCGGGTTGCCAGATAGTCGTCGAACTGCGTTGCCTCCTCATGTCGCACCCGCGTCTCGGCCGCAGCGAGGTCGTCCTCGGTGACATAGGACACGGCGAAGAAGCGCATGTCGGGGGCGAGGAGCTGCAACTCCAGCCGCCCGCGCAGTTTGACCTGATAGGCGAGATAGACCTCGATCTCGTCAACAAACCGAAGCGAGTCGACCTTCTCGCGGGCGATCCGGTCGAGTACGCCCAAGCGGAACAGAACACGAGCCTGCTCGAGGAGTTCGTCGAGCCGATCGTCATACGCGCCGTCCTCGACATCGGCGCTTAGGCGCGCGCTCTGCATATGGTTCCAGGCCAAAGTGATGCGATCCTCGCAGCTCGCGCTCGCCCCCAAGGCCTGTTGGAAGTAGAGCTCGCGCAATCGTGGCCTTGTTGCCACCTGCTGCAGATCCTCAGCCACCGCTTGCCGAAACGCGGCGTTGCCATAGTTCACGGTGCGTCTGAGCCGGTCGAGAAAGAGGGCATATTCCTGAGCTCCTGCCTCTTCGGCGAACTCTTGCCAGGCCGTCATCATCTCCGGCTCACCGCCAACCCAATCCGCCACGACTGCGTGCAACGGCGGCGGCTGACTTGGCCCCGCCTCTCCGCCGATCGAAAAGAAGACTCGAGGACCGACGTAGCCCGGCGCATTGATTGCCGTTGCTAAGTTCGTCAGTACCCGCTCGGGCAGCGGGTTGCCGTCCAGGTCGACCCTGCACCAGGGGCGCAGCTGCGTCAGCAAAGTTTCCGGGAGGCTGGTCAGTTGGTTACTCCTCACGTCGAGCAATTCAAGCCCGGCCGGCAAGGTCTCAGGCAAGTGGGTCAGCCGGTTGTGCGCGGCTTCGAGCGTCCGAAGCCCGGCTGGAAGAGCCTCCGGGAGGCTGGTCAGCTGATTATTGCTGACCACGAGGTTTTGCAGCTCAGCCGAGAGTGTCTCAGGCAGACTGGTTAGCTGATTGTGACTGACGTGCAGCGTCCGGAGCGGGAGGGTGTCAGGCAGGCTGGTCAGCTGGTTGCGGCCGACGTTGAGCGTCTGAAGTCCGGCTGGGAGAGGCTCGGGCAGGTTGGTCAGCTGATTACGACTGGCATCCAGCCATACAAGCCCAGCCGGGAGAGTGTCGGGCAGATCAGTCAGTCGATTGTGGTGGACATAGAGCGCCCGCATAGCGGCTGGGAGGATTGCCGGCAGGCTGGTCAGCCGGTTGTTACCGACCACAAGACGCGAGAGCTGCGCCGGCAGAGTGTCGGGCAGGCTGGTCAGATAGTTGACGCGCACATCGAGTTCCCGGAGCCCTGCGGGGAGGGCATCGGGCAGCCTGCTCAGCGCGTTGTGATTGGCAGAGAGGCTTCGGAGCGGAGCCGGGAGACAGGAGGGCGCGCCGACTATCTGATTGACGTTGCACCTGAGCCTCTGGAGCACGTCCGGAAGCGCGGCAGGCAAACTGGTCAGCCGATTGTTGCCGACATTGAGATCCTGGAGCTCCTCTGGGAGCGCGGTGGGCAAGGCCGTCAGCGACAGCCGTGACAGATTCAGCGGCCCATCCGCATCACCAGCCGCCCGCCAGGCCCTCGTTCGTCTTGCCGCCTCTTGCCGGTTCTCGGCTTCGTCCTGTCCGTCCACGCCAGCCCAGGCGTCAAGGATTTCGTCCAGTGATGGTTCGCTGGCCGGCGAGGCATCGAAGCTCGCGCGCGCCCCGGTCAAGGCTTCGATCCTGTGCCGGTTGAGAGCTTGCCGGCGTCTCGTTCGGAAGCGTCGGACCTAATGCCAGCGAACCGCTGAGCTCGTGCTGTGTTCATCAACCATCTCTCTGCGAGAGCCAAACTCACAAGAAGTGCGCCGGAACGACGTTCGTCGAACCCTTGTCATGCGCGTTGATCAATGATGAAGCATTCGAAATCAAGGCTCCGGTTGGAATCTAACATGCTGCCTGATCGCCCTCAGAACAGCTACAGCCAGACGCGGCATGTCCACACCAGGTTCGGGTCCTCAAATTGACAAGTTCCCAGATCGGTCCCGGCTGTTTGGTTGCATACGTCCTGGGAAGGCTCTCGCTCGCTCCCACACAAAGCTGTGGTCGCAAAACGACCCAAACTGTCCGGTTGCCGACGTCGAAGTTTCGAAGGGGGGCATCACACGGGATCATCAGAGTGGCCTCATTGAGTTGCTCATTTGGCACGCCCCCTGCAGGGCTAATCGCAAATGCTCTCCACGATGACTGAGGAGAAAGCATCCCATGACAGGCTCGCCGAACATTGGCCCCGGCCCCGGAAATAGCGCTTCCCGAGGTGACCGAACACCTTGGGTTCGCCGCATCTCGCCGTTTTCGCTTCACATCTTGATTCGTGGTTCTGACAGACTGAACGGCAAACGGACACGTATAAGCGATGGTTCGCCGGAAAGATTGAACGCCGGTGGAATGCCTCACCTACCACTTGGGCTCATGCATCTGGCGTGCCGACCCGTCAGCCAACGCCGCTCAATGCTTCGTCCCCCAGATAGAAAGCGAAAGAGCATGCTGATCAACCAGGGTGAACTCGCCAACCTCACTGAAAGATTCGTGTGAGGCCATGCAGTGATTTCGCACATTCTATCGAAGTTCGAAGATGAGGCCGGGAGTCGTACTGGTTTTCCCTGCTTCTTCGGGCAGAACGCGGTCAGGCGAGGTAATTTACGCTTCCTTCTCGTCCCATATGTTCGCGAAAATTCACGATATGAGCTGGACCGTTTTGCTTGTGGCTTACGCAGCTACGTTGAGCAGATCGATATCGACGCGCTCGATATCAGTCGCCATCGTCCACTACTTGTGCTCTTTGAGCCGGTCGCAACACTTACGACCAGGGACCACTTCAAGCAGATTTTCATCGAAGCGATGCAGTATCTGATTGATCAAGATCAGCGACCCTGGCCTGCGCACGTGTCCAAGGACCCTGCGCATCACACGTGGACGATGTGCTTCCACGGCTGCGAGCTCTTCGTGAATGTAAGCCATCCAGCGCACGTTCTTCGCAGAAGCAGAAACATGGGAGATGGGCTAGCCTTCGTCATCAATCCTCGCAAGATCTTTGATATCGCCGCTCCCGCCGATCGGCGCGGCAGAGCCGTCACGGCGAAGATCAGACGCAACATTGATTTCTACGATGACGTCACACATAGCCCGTTGCTCGGGTCATACCTTCTTGGTGAAGCCCAGTGGCCGCAATACATGATCGCCGACAACAACGAGGATGTCCCCTTACAATGTCCTCTGCGCTTCAACTGAAGCACGGCGCGGTTTGATTTTTTCTCTGTCAAGATCCTGAGTGCCGCCCATTGGTCTCAGGCGTTAGGCGAGCAATGCCTCCGCTTTCCTGCCAGGCAATGACATAGGCAGGAGCAGGAGGTTGCAAAGTTGAGGTTCGTGGCGATCGCGATCTACGGCGAACGCCTCTCTCGTTCCGAGGATCGACGTGAAAGAGGAACTCCAGAGCGAACTCAAGGGGCACCTGGGACTTATCTCAGGTCTTTTGCTCATCGTGACGGTGATCCTTGGATCCGGCATTCTTGTGATCCCGGGGCTTGTATTCGAAAAGCTCGGCAAGGATGGCATCTACGCTTGGTTGGCCTGTTCGCTCCTCTCTGCGCCGATCCTGGTAACAATGGTTATTCTTGGTAGTGCATATCCGAGCACTGGTGGGGTGGCATACTATGCCAAACTCGCATTCGGTCAGTACCTGGAGCTGCTGGTAGCGCTGCTTTTTCTTGGAGCGACACTATTGGGTTTGCCATCCATCGCGATTGTGGGGGCGACTTACCTCCAAAAACTGACCGGCCCCAGCGTGGATGTTCATCTCCTTGCCCCGCTGCTTATTTTGCTTGCTGCCTGCTTTGCTCTGTCCAGTAGTGTGACACTCGCGAGCTGCGCAAGGCTCGTGGGTGGCTGGTCATTATCTCTCTTGGTGGGCGTGCTCGTTGTCTTGCTCATGCTAGCGGTGCGGGCCAATGGTGTCCGATTCAACGGCCCGGCAGATCTTTCGTCGATCGCAGGGCAGATTCCACTGATCTTCTTCTCTTTCGCCGGCTGGGAGATTGCGTCCCACTTGTCCGCGGACTTTCGCAATCCTAAGACGACGTTTGGCCCGGCAATGCTTCTTGCGTTCATTCTGGTCTGCGGCCTATACATCACCAGCGCAGCGCTCGTGCATGTCTCCGATATCAAATCAAACTTTGATACGCCGGTGTTCCAGGCTGCAGTGCAAAGCGCACCGACTGCGCCGGGCTGGCTGGTTCCACTGCTTGGTACAGCGCTGATCGCGGCCAATCTCTTCGGATCAGTTGTGGCCGTCTCGCGGCTGGTTCTTTACCTTTCCGGCCAACGCGTTCTTCCCGCCTGCCTCGGTTACTTGCGCAATGGCGCTCCCCGCAACAGTGTATATTTTGTGGCTGCGTGTCTGATCGCAGTCGTGATCGCCGATCAGATTCGGTTGCTAAATATCGAAATGATGTTCTGCCTGGCCGGAATGAACTTTCTTGCCATTTACGTCATTTCGGCAATGGCGCTGGCCAGACTACGGCGAGGACCAGTTTCGTGGCTCCTCGCTGGCTTGGTTGTGATTCCCTCCGCGCCGATCATGCTTAGCACCAAGTCGTCGCTCCTCTATATCGCGTCGACAGCCTTCGTTGCGTACTTTTCGAACCGCAAAAATCGAACGAGATTGTTATGAATCAACGCCATATCAATGAGGAGTTCAAGGCTGTCTCGATGAGAGAGGGTCTGCTGCCTGTGAAAGTCACGCCGTTCTATGAGAAGAAGATCAAGGAAGAGGTTGAGGCGCTGGGCAATCATCTGGGGCCACTTCACCGAGTGTCCTTTCCAACGCGGGACAGAATTTCATTGAGGGCTCCTAACGAGGTGAAGGATTTCGTCAACGACAGATCAAATGCTTGTGGGCACGCCAACAAAACCTCGATAGTGCGAAAATACGCAGACCGCGCACTCTTCCTGACCACCTCGAAGTGCTTTGGAAACTGTCAGTATTGTTTCCGCATGGACGTGCTGAGCGAGAACACGTTCATCGACGAGCCAAATGATCAAGATGCGGATCTCAGCCTGTTGATTGAATACCTTCGCCGCCAACCGGAAGTCACTGAGGTGATCCTGTCAGGGGGAGATCCCTTGATGCTGCCAGCATCGCGGCTGGAGACAATCATCGAAGGAATTCGATTGGTTCCATCGGTGAAGTCAATCCGAATTCATACAAGAGCGATCGTGTATGAACCCAAGGCGTTCACTGCGGAGAAGATTGATATTCTGGCGAGACACGGCCTTCGCACCACCTTCCACATCGTGCACCCGTACGAAATCTGCGAAGAGGTCTCCGAAAAGATCGCAGATCTTCGAGCGCACAAGATTAGGCTCTACAATCAATTTCCATTGCTACGAAATACCAATGATCATCAACTAGTACTTCATCGTCTACTGGAAAGGCTTGACGGAATGGGTGTGCGCAATCTGTCAATCTTCATTCCGGATCCGATCAACTTCTCCGCGGCTTTCCGCGTGCGTTTGGGTCGCATCTGGCACATTGCAGATCAACTCAACCTGTTCTCGCCATCATGGATCAACTCGACCCGGTTTGTGCTCGACACCAGTCGCGGAAAGGTGAGGCGGGAACATCATACCGAAACGAACAGCGAGACCGATCTCGCCGTCTTCGTGCGCGACGGACATTCAATTCCCTTCCCGGATTTCCCTGAGCATCTCGATGTCCCGGGAGAGCTCGAAGTCATGCTGTGGAAGGAAAATGGGAAAGTGAAAGTGTGAATTGCATCTGCTGCACACGTTCAATTGCAGCGTCGGGGAACGTTGAGGGCGCAGCTCTGGTGGGGTGCAGGTTCAGTCGCCCCTTATAATTGGTGCGCACGGAGCTAGCACCGCTGTTTGTCAACACGCCGCGCAAGTCGACTGAAAGCCCTGCTCGCTATCGCAAGCCGTTCGTTGCAGAGCCCTCTTGCAAGACAGTGGCCGTCGCGCCAATGCATTGGGATTGCGGACGCGCAGACGACCTCAGCGGTGCGAATGCGCTGAGACCAGATGGATGCCAGGGTGATGGAGGGCCGGACGCGGCAATTCAGCTCGGCCTATCCTGATCGTACCCTATCCAATTCGTAAATCTTCGGCGGAGACCTTACCCAAACGGCCGCTCTTTGGTTCATAGCTAATGCGAGCGCCCTCCGCGAGGTCGTCATGACCGGCTTTCTCAACGGCACTAATGTGCACGAAGACGTCCGGTCCCCCATCATCGGGTTTGATAAAGCCATATCCCTTGGTTGGATTGAACCACTTCACGGTACCCATCGCCACTGCAGTATCTCCAGTTTGAAGCCAGTCTATCTAGCCGAGGCGTGAGGCCAATATCAAGACGAGCGCTGGGAAGCTTTTTGTTTTAGTCGTCCCGGACCTGATCCGCGCAGGACATCGAGAGCATCGAGCATAGCGGCTCGGTGCACTTTGCTTCAGTTTACAGCGTCGAGACATCGATCATCGGCCACTCTCGGATCGCGACTATCTCGACACGCTACGTTTCGTCGAACCTGCACTCATCGCGACGTGGACAGCTGCGACTGAGTGCCGAAAGTTCGTCGCGCATCCAGCATGCGCCGATCTTGCCTTGGTGAGGTACGTCGCTGCGTTATCATTGTAGTGTACGTTTCGTACTCTGGATGGTTTCTTGCAAGAAGCTGATCTTTGATGGTCCAGATATTCCCGATCAGCTCATTGGCTTGTGCCGAGTCGGTGGCGTGGTGGTTGACGACGCTGGTCAAAATGCAGCGCGATGAGTGTGAGCTTATGTTATCCAACGCGTCGGCCACATGCCCACAGTAAACGAAGCAAAAGAGGTTCAAGCCGCGATTCCAGGTTGACCTCGGCCAATGCCAGAGAGCCCACCGGCCAAAACGCCTCGCACTCGGGCGAGATCAGATTGCAACGGTGGGCGACTTCGTCCGAATCAGCACACTCAGGCAGTCATCGCCAGTGCGCAGGAGCTTTCGGTCACAGTTTTGATGAAGCTGGGTTCGATCGCCATTGTGATCTGGAATTCCTTACACTCGTCAGCTTTTTGACAGCTGACTCCTATAGAAGCCGAGTCTCGCTCTCGCCTCGAGCCGCTGCCGCCTGCGTCCCGCACATGTGGAGCATAGGTCTGCGAGCGCACGGGACCTGGACCAAAGAAAGGAGTGCATGATGGATCCACTCGACCCATTCAATGCAGGGGCATGGGTGCGGCAATACGCTGCCATGCAGCAAGGGCAGGAGGCGGGACAGCAGCCGCATGGCCGGCAAAGCAGCTTTGAGCAGCAGATCGAGAGGCTGCAACTCAATTCACCCGATGCGGGTTCCGCAAGCTCGAATTCGCCTGAGCAGAGTCCTGAGGTGCGGACTGGACAGATCCGCCACGCCGAACTCAGCGGTTCGATGCGGTTGCCGTCATATTCGCGGCTGGGGGACAATTCGTTCAGCACCGCGCGCCACAGTGTAGATATCCCCCATGAGCGCGGCGGGGGTACGACTCAGCTGTCGCCGCAGTCCAATTTGCAGGAAGATCGTTTCAGCAGCGCGCGCTACACCCTACCAGAGCGGTCAGCGATCGAACCCACGAACAGCAAACGACGTGGATTGTGGTCGCGCATCAAGTCAGGAGTTGGAAAAGCGCTCGGGGGGAACGGAAGCGGAAAGTCGTCCGGCTCCGAGGCGCGTCATGAGTTCACTTCGATCACGTTTCGCGCGGACCCTGCTAAGCAGCCGGCGCGAACGCAAGGGGTCCGTGAGGAGGACGAGGCGATCATTCAGGAGTTCGCGGCGAACGCCACCGGCAACTTGAGCGATGGCACCCTGAGAAATGCAGTGGGCAATCTGCGCGCTTTAAGCGCTCTGTTGCGCGAGAATCGGAGGCCATCAATTGCAGCTCGAATTGACAACCCGGCGTTGTCACCTGGGTTGGATGTCGATGCAGAAACCGATGCGCCGATAAAAAAACTCGGCACTCGCATGAAGGCGGCGTTGAACAAGCTCCGGGAGGCGCGCGCCGGAAGGGCGCTGTCAGCCGATATCCGCCGCCTGAATCCTTATCCCGCAGACGCTACTCTCATCGACATGTGGGCTGCGGCAGAAAAGGCGACACACAGGATCGATTCGAGGACTGTCGACAGGCAGGCTCGGCGCCTTTCCAGGCTGAGCGATTGGCTGCAAACCCAAAACAGAGGGGCCATGGCTGGTCGTCTCTCCACCAATGGGTTTGCCCGTGACGTTGAGGCGTACAAGCGTGAAACCCAGGAGACCAAACTTGACCCTGATTTGCGGAGCCTTGGCCAATACCAACAAGTCCTCGATGCGAACCGAGGGTTAGGGTTGCCTCCTCCCGAAGCGCATTCAGGTGGTCGGACAGGCGTGCAAGAGTACGGGGTGCCGCACGCGCTACCCGCGACACCTGCCACCCCGAGTGAGGGAGCCTGGGATTTGTTGAGGGAGACGATCTATGGGCCCTCTCGATCATCGAGCGTACCCTACGACGGGACGCAGCCGACATTGTTGAGGGAGCCGAGCCGACAACCCGGACCCTCATCATCCGCGCCGTACCGTGGTCCGCAGTTCAGCTCGTTTTACGACCTTCCAGCCATGCCGGCCACCCCGAGCGAGGAAGCTTGGGATTTGTTGAGGGGAACGGTGGGAGCCCCCGCTTCATCATCATCTGCACGGCATCCGTCGTCAGACATCTACGGCGACCTTGAGTCACTGGTTAATCTCAATCCGCCCACGCCTCATGACTTGCACGACGATGGTCAATCGATTTTGGCGTCTGGCATTGCCGGACCACCGTCGTTCGTTGGTCCACCCGGGTCTTCTGAAGAGCTACAGGATATCGGGACTATCGTTGGGGAGGGCTGGGTGCACGGCTCCCGACCAGCCTCAGACGTCCTGATCGACGTACTGGGCAATATCAATCTGCTGCCAAACCAGTTCGGACCCAGCCAGTTTACGATCAACGGTGAGCGCTACTCGGCCACGCTCGGACCGGGGGGACGCGGGGACGTTCGTCTAATCCATCATCCTCACGCCAGGCTGAGAAATGAAGCGGCGGGGCCGTCGCAGCAACCCCATCATCCGCCGCAGACAAGTGACGCTGGGGCATCGCATGAAGGCGCGGTCGATCTTGGGTATCTCATCCGCGGAGGGTGGGAGCACCGCGAACGATTGCTTCCGCCTTACCTCGTCCGCGCATTGGAAGGCCAGCGCCTGATGCCGGACGCCGAGAACCCGACGTATTTCAACATCCGCGGCGTGCCTTACAGGGGCGAATTGGACGAAACGGGCGGCCGCCGGCGCGTTCGCATCTTCCCAGAAGGTCGCTGAAGAACCCACATACGCCAATCTTCAAACGCTCCGCTCGATTTGAACGGAAGAACCTGTTCCCGCGAAGGGATCATGGTGGAGTTGCTCGCACGCACCAGTGCGGCGTGGCCGTCGACAGCTTTGCGGAGGTTGGCGCGAAGTGACGGAGATCGTGTTGCACATGGAGCGCGAGCCGACCCGTGGCCGGCAGGCCTATCAGACGCATCTTGCACATGCGAAATAGGTCAGTCGTTACGGATATAGACTGTTGCTGCAGCGCGGCTGGCCCGTGCCAAATAAGCACATCGTCCGCGTCACAACTGTACGGATCGTACTATTGAGTCCCATGGCGTACAGGCCGGCCGATGATTAGCGCAACTGGCAGATCAGGTGGGTGGAGTGTCCAGTTTTTCTGCCTCAAGACTCTTGCTCGCGGAAAAAACTGTCCTATTTCAACCGCGCCTGCGTTAGCACTCGCAGGGTTCGATTGCTAGCAATCGAAGAACCGTCAACTTGTGCGAATCCTTAAGGAGGGCTTCATGAATTTCCGTCCACTGCATGACCGCGTCGTGGTCAAGCGTATCGACGCAGACGAGAAGACTGCTGGTGGCATCATCATTCCGGACACAGCCAAGGAAAAGCCCTCGCAGGGCGAAGTCATCGCCGTTGGCCCGGGCGGCCGCGATGAAACTGGCAAGCTGATCCCGATCGATGTCCGGGTTGCCGACCGCGTCCTGTTCGGAAAATGGTCGGGGACCGAGGTCAAGATCGATGGCCATGAGCTGTTGATCATGAAGGAGAGCGACATCATGGGCGTTCTCACCGACGTGTCTTCCAGCAAGAAGGCTGCCTAATCCACCCGCTCGCACCGCTCGCCCTGAGGAGCGCCTGCCGGGCGCCCCGCCAAGGCGAGAAGACATCAAACTCAGGGAACTCATCATGTCAGCCAAAGAAGTCAAATTCTCTGTCGAGGCGCGCGACCGTATGCTGCGCGGCGTCGACATCCTCGCCAACGCGGTGAAGGTCACGCTCGGTCCGAAGGGCCGCAACGTGGTGCTCGAGAAGTCGTTCGGCGCTCCCCGCATCACCAAGGACGGCGTCACCGTCGCCAAGGAGATCGAGCTCGAGGACAAGTTCGAGAACATGGGCGCCCAGATGGTGCGCGAAGTCGCCTCCAAGTCCGCTGACGCGGCCGGCGACGGCACCACCACCGCGACCGTGCTGGCGGCTGCGATCGTCCGCGAGGGCGCCAAGTCCGTCGCCGCCGGCATGAACCCGATGGACCTGAAGCGCGGTATCGACCTCGCGGTCGAGGCCGTCGTGGCCGACCTCCAGAAGAACTCCAAGAAGGTCACCTCGAACGAGGAGATCGCCCAGGTCGGCACCATTTCGGCCAACGGCGATGCCGAGATCGGCAAGTTCCTCGCCGACGCCATGAAGAAGGTCGGCAACGAGGGCGTGATCACGGTCGAGGAAGCCAAGTCGCTCGAGACCGAACTCGACGTCGTCGAGGGCATGCAGTTCGACCGCGGCTACATCTCGCCCTACTTCGTCACCAACGCCGACAAGATGCGCGTTGAGATGGACGATGCCTACATCCTCATCAACGAGAAGAAGCTCTCCTCGCTGAACGAGCTGCTGCCGCTGCTCGAGGCCGTGGTGCAGACCGGCAAGCCGCTGGTGATCGTCGCTGAAGACGTCGAAGGCGAAGCGCTTGCCACCCTCGTCGTCAACCGCCTGCGTGGCGGCCTGAAGGTCGCGGCCGTCAAGGCTCCGGGCTTCGGCGATCGCCGCAAGGCCATGCTGCAGGACATCGCGATCCTGACCGGCGGCCAGGCCATCTCGGAAGACCTCGGCATCAAGCTCGAGAACGTCACGCTGCAGATGCTCGGTCGCGCCAAGAAGGTGATGATCGATAAGGAGAACACCACGATCGTCAACGGCGCCGGCAAGAAGGCCGACATCGACGCCCGCGTTGCCCAGATCAAGGCGCAGATCGAGGAAACCACCTCGGACTACGACCGTGAGAAGCTGCAGGAGCGTCTCGCCAAGCTCGCAGGCGGCGTCGCGGTGATCCGCGTCGGCGGCGCGACCGAAGTCGAGGTGAAGGAGCGCAAGGATCGCGTTGATGACGCGATGCATGCGACCCGCGCGGCTGTCGAGGAAGGCATCCTCCCGGGTGGCGGCGTCGCTCTGCTGCGTGCCACCGAAGCGCTCAAGGGCCTGCGCACCAAGAACGACGACCAGAAGACCGGCGTCGAGATCGTGCGCAAGGCATTGTCCTGGCCGGCGCGTCAGATCGCGATCAACGCTGGCGAAGACGGCTCGGTCGTGGTCGGCAAAGTCCTGGAGAAGACTCAGTACTCATACGGCTTCGATGCACAGACGGGCGAGTACAGCAACCTGGTCTCCAAGGGCATCATCGATCCGACCAAGGTCGTGCGAACCGCAGTCCAGAATGCCTCCTCCGTGGCGGCGCTATTGATCACCACCGAGGCCATGGTTGCCGAGTTGCCGAAGAAGGCGGCGGCCGGCCCCGCGATGCCTCCTGGCGGCGGCATGGGCGGCATGGGGGGGATGGACTTCTAATCCAGCTGCGTCACGCCAAACCACGAAAAGCGAAAACCCCAGCAGCAACGCCGGGGTTTTCTATTTGGGGTGCGAACTCACAACGCGTCGCCTTGGTCCCGTTGGGCCACTTCTGCATGTTGGTAGCCCCTGGCGGGTTTGGGGGCTGGAAAGGGCGCTGGCGAAAGCCTGGATTGGCGGGCTGCGGCTGCCATTGGTTGTTCGGGCCTTTTGCTGATGATCTCTTGAAATAGGCGATCTGTTTACCGAAGCGTCCGTTCGCTTTGGCGTCCGACGTCAACGGTTGGGACAAAGTCACGGTCATGCTGGCCTCGTGGCAGGCGAGGATCTCCGCGCCGGTAACCGCGACTGGCCACGGCTCAAGCGTGTTGGTCTGGAACCCGGTCTTCACCTGCTTGGGTAGTTATATGCATTATGAATGTCAAAATTCTCGTTTATTGCGAATTACAGCGTAGAAAGTATTGTTTACTGGCTTAGCTCTATATACTATATATGTAATAATTCACGATTTTTGCGAAAAACAGCACATGAACAATTCAATCCAGTCACGGCTGCCCCATGGCCGCGCCCAGCTTCGGCAGGTTCTCGCCGGCTCGGGCGACGTGATCCACATTGCCGATGTGACAAAGGTGCTCTCTGTTTCGCGAACTGAAGCTGCCAAGCGCCTCGCTCGATGGCGCGAGCAAGGATGGCTGCGCAGGGTAGGGTCTGGTGCCTATATTCCGGCGTCGATCGACACACTCGGCTCGGAACGAGTTCTCGACGATGCCTGGGTGCTCGTGCCGGCGCTTTTCGCACCCGGCTACATCGCCGGCCGTACGGCTGCCGAGCATTGGGACCTGACGGAACAGATTTTCAAAGACATCGTGGTCGTCACCGGGCAAGCCATGCGCGAGAGGCATCAGAAGCGCCAGGGGTTCGACTTCACGCTGAAGCATCTGAAGCCGGAGAAAATCTTCGGCACCAAGCCCATTTGGCGCCGCAACACCAAGGTGCCGGTCTCCGATGTCCACCGCACGATCATCGACATGCTCGATGACCCAGCGCTCGGCGGGGGTATTCAGCATGTGTCGGATTGCCTGGGTGCATATTTCAAACGGCCCGACCGCAGCGATCAAAAGCTGATCGAATACGCCGATCAGCTTGGCAATGGCGCCGTGTTCAAGCGCCTTGGATTCTTTGCGGAAAGACGCGCTGACGGCGCCACGCTGCTTGAACTCTGCCGCGTCCGCCTCACGGCAGGCAATGCCAAGCTCGATCCTGCTTTGGATTGCAAGCGACTCATATCAAGATGGCGGCTCCTCATTCCGCCATCCTGGACATCCGGAGAACCTGGTTGATCGACAAGCGCGAAATTCTCGACCTTGCCGCGCAGACATCGCTCAACCCGCATGTCATCGAGAAGGACTACGTCCTTGGTTGGATGCTCGCTGGCATCTATGCCCATGAGGAACTTGCCGACAACTGGATATTTAAGGGCGGGACCTGTCTCAAGAAGTGCTTCTTCGAGACCTATCGGTTCTCCGAAGACCTCGACTTTACGCTGCGTAACGAGGCGCATCTTGATGAAGCCTTCCTGAGGCGGGTCTTTGCCGAAATCGGCGGTTGGATTTACGACGAGACCGGCATCGAAATCCCAGCTGACCAGCAGGAGTTCGAAATTCTCAAAAATCCGCGCGGCAATCTCTCATGCCAGGGCAAAATCAGTTACAAGGGGCCGGTTTCGCCGACCCGGTCCCTGCCTCGCGTCAAGCTCGACCTGACCGCCGATGAACGCGTCGTCCTGCCACCCGAGACGGTAGAAATCTTTCATCCCTATTCCGACGCGCCGGAAGAGGGGATTGAGGTGCTCGCCTACGACTACGTTGAAGCCTTTGCCGAAAAATTCCGCGCTCTGGCAGAACGCACCCGGCCGCGCGATCTCTACGATGTCGTCAACCTTTACCGCAACGCCGATGCCCGGCCCGAGCAGCAACAGTTCGTCACGGTGCTGCGCGAGAAATGCGCGTTCAAAGGCATCCAATTGCCTCAACTCGTCGACATCGAACCGCACCGCGGCGATGTTGAGGCCGGCTGGTCCGGCATGCTCAACCATCAGCTTCCGGCTTTGCTGCCGATCGCGTCCTTCTGGGATGCCCTGCCGGAGATATTTAGGTGGCTTCATGGCCAGGTTGCGGCGCCGGTGCTGCCGACGATGCCGCTTCTTGGTGGTGCCGGTGCCGAAGCGATCCGCGAGCGCATCGTCGGTCTTCCGCCGGGATCACATGGCCAGACCTTCATTGAGACCATTCGTTTTGCCGCCGCCAACCGCTTGCTGGTCAATCTCCACTATCGCGACCAACAGGGCAAGCGATCCACTCGCGCAATCGAAGCCTATTCCTTGCGGCGATCCCGCGCGGGCGATGTTCTGTTGATGGCAGTTCGTGCGGATAGCGGTCAGCCGCGCAGCTATCGCCTCGACAGCATTCTAGGAGTTTCGCAGACGCAGACAACATTCTCGCCGCGCTATCCGATCGAGTTGACGCCGACAGGCCCGCAGTCGATCCCTCTAACGTCACGGCCTGTCGGCGTTGTGCTGCCGCGAGCCTCAACGCGTCGGCGATCGCGTGCGTCAAGCAGCGGCCCCACTTATGTCTTTCGTTGCACGATCTGCGGCAAGCTGTTCGAGCGCAAGAGCCACGACAGCACGCTGCGGCCCCACAAGAACCGTGCTGGCTATCAGTGTTACGGCACATACGGAACCTATGTCCGTACGAAATAGCAGCTGGGTCGCAGTATGAACAAGCTCCGACTGGCTCTGGTCCTCTTGGGTCGTTTCGGGCGTGGAGAATTCAGTCAGCCCTCGGAGGCGGAAAACCTGCTCGAGGCTTGCGGCTGCCCCGTCACTGAAAAAGGCTTCGTCGGCTCGGGAAACACCCTGCTCAAAGTAGACTGCTGATAGCGGTCAGTTTGATTGTGGCGCTGTTTTGCTACTGGAATGTTGACCGTCAACGTCGCATATTTCAGGGATGACCAAGGCGCTCGGCACCAAAGAACAGAAGATCATGGATTATCTCCATGAGCATGTCTTCGACCCGATTTTGGTGTCACCGACTGCCTCTAACAGCCTTAAGCAGGGCATCAGGCTGACAATTATCCGTATGACGGAGCGCGATGCCGTCGGAATGGTCGATTATTTCTGGGCAGCTCTGAAAGGGACCCCGCGAAGCGTCGGCTTCGCCGCTAAGATGAAGAAGGAGGGGTTTGACCGATTTGAGGAGAAGTTTGAGGAATTTCGGGATCGCTTTGGCAATGATTTTCTGAGCCGATCATGACGCCCAAGCGACCCCAACCAAGCTCGCTAAGCGGATCATTGACATCGCGACAGGCGAAACGCCTGACCGTAACCCTACGCCCGAGGAGGGCGAGGCTTGCAGTTTCCACGCCGTTGGAAGATGCGTCACACGAAGGCAAGCTCGCGGACCAATGCGAGTTTTTAGTCGAGAAGTACCGGCGCTGGCGCGAAGACAACCTTCAGCAGGCCGTGCCGGTCCGCATGCAGTGGGCAAACTGGTCAAAAGGCACCGCGCGGGCGACTAAGCTATGATTCGGACAGGGAGCGCGGAATAACCGTGCACGAAGTTGGATGCAATTCGCTCCGCCTCGCCAACGATCTCGACCTCCAAGCGTGCATTTAGCATCTCCTCCCAGAGGATTTTCAGCTGCAGCTCCGCAAGATGTCGACCAACGCAACGATGGATGCCGAATCCGAACGAGAGATGTTGACGCACGCTCTTGCGATCGATCACGAATCTGTTGGCATCCTCGATGACCTCATCGTCGCGGTTACCGGAGATGTACCACATGACGACCTTGTCGCCTTGCCTGATTTGCTTGCCCCCCATGATGGTGTCAGCCGTGGCGTTGCGACGCATGTGTGCAATCGGCGTCTGATACCGAATAATCTCGGACACCGCGCTCGACACCAGATTGGGGTTATCCCGTAGCTTTCGTAGCTCGGACGGGTGCTTCTTCATGAACAGCAGGCCTCCGGTGATCGAATTGCGCGTGGTGTCGTTCCCGCCCACGATCAGGAGAATGAGATTTCCAAGGAACTCACGTGGCTCCATATGCCTAGTCGCGGATGAATGCGCCATCATCGAAATGAGGTCAACGCGTGGCTCGGAGTTTATCCGGTCACGCCAAAGCCGGGTGAAATAGTCCAAGCACTCGGACAGGATTGCGCTTCGCTTGTCCCAGCTGTCGATGGCGTGGCCAATTTTCGGAGTTGTAACGGCTATGTCCGACCAGTACGTCAGGAGCCGCCGATCCTCAAACGGAAAATCAAACAGCGTGGCCAGCATCTGCGTCGTCAACTCAATCGAGACCATGTCGACCCAGTTGAAGGTATCATTGCGCGGCAAGCCGTCCAGAATCGTTTTGACGCGACGGCGGATTAATCCTTCGAGCTTCGCCAGATTGTCCGGTGCGACTATCGGACTTACGGTGTTGCGCTGCTCGCCATGTTTAGGAGGACCCATCTTAATGAAGCTCGGAGTCCAATGCTCCTCGGGCACGTCGACAATCGTCACACCTTGCTCTGACGTGAATATTTTATGATTTGTATCGACGGCCACGATATCGCGGTATTTCGTTATCGACCAATATGGACCGTATGGGCTGTCCTGGCAGTAGTGAACGGGATCCTCCCTTCGCAGCCGCTCGAAGCAAGGCCATATGCTGTCATCTTCAAAACGCTTTGCTTCGCTTACATCCAGATTGGTCAACGGAATGCCGCACGCATTTTCGTCACCGCGTGCTTCCAAGAGCGTTTTCATGACGGCCTCCTTGGTCGGTTCCTTCTGGAGAGCCCATGATCTCTATAAGTCCGGAACCGCATAGGTTCGTTCCGGGTGCTTCAGTTGGAAATAGGTTCTCGCCCGAATAGGCAAAGTATATCCAAAACCGCCGCCGAGCCCCCCTACCATTTCCGGCAGGAGCGAGATCGCCGTCACGCTGCTATGCTCTTCGGCCGGAACATTCTTTGCGGCGGCGAAGGTACCACTCAACGTCGAGCTCGTCTTCGTAGCTGATGCCCGGCAACATGCCCGTCGCGACATAGTCTGGCAGAATCAGCGTGGGGTGATGCTTGGTTACAAAGTATCCCAGGTAACGGCGCCGTTAATATGAGGCGCAACGTTGGTCTCGAACGCAATTTGCGCCGCCTTGTCTGGATCATACGTGGTTGTCTGAGCTTGAGACGGAGCTCCTTCGTGCCTTGTACCGCCGCTCCTCCCTGGGAATCGGACGCCGAGACCGATGAGCGAAAACGGCTCATTCGGAGGCTAAGAACGCAGTAACGGCGTAGACTAAGCGACGGTGCACGCGCCAAGCGCCCGGCAAGCTACGAGACGCTCTCGCAGCTTGGACCAGGGCCGCTTGAGTTTGCCGGCGCTCGACGACACAATAGCGGGCGCCGCAGTTGAGGCCGGTTGCATTTGAACCGGTGCATAGAGCCGAGCATCGGGTATTCGAACGGTCTCGTCGATCGCATGAATTGTTTTCTTGATGGCCTACCCAACAAGGCTACATGAAGTCATCGTCGTCCGAATCGGGAGGAGTAGACTCGACACGGTCGGTATCGCTGCCTTCAGTATCGTCAGCCTTGGACAGATACAGTGATGGTTTGTTTGCTCGCTGCCATTCACCGTCACTGTTCTTCGTCCACTTGTCGGGGTGCTGGGTTGGGTCAAGCACCATCGTCGAGTTGCTCACCGCAACAAAACCCAACGCCGCTGCGCGGGCTTTTGCTTCTGGGTTCACGGGATTAGAGAGGATCAATGGTCGTTCGCCGTCGAGCCGAAGCTGATGTTCCAGGAGAATATCGCCCGCGTTATCGACAAGCGGATGAGTAACCCGAAAGTCTGTAGTGGATGTGGTTTCGGTCCGTCCTGGAAACTGTTCGCGCCACTGTTCTCCTTCGAACACATCCTTCATGCTGGATCCGCCTTCCGTGCGGAGCAGTCCAACGCTCTTATTGCCTAGCTGATAGCTGAAATATCGCGCGTCTTTCGAATCGGAGCCCGTGCCGCCGTGGCGATAGGCAACGTATGCTGTGCGTTCGGCTTTCAACGACACAGGACGCGAGTACTGCTGCGGGTCCGCGGCGATGTGCTCTATTTCTTCGCCATAGAAGTCCTTCACTTTTTTCTCGAATGAAGAACTTGAGATTTCCACCACAGGCGGCTTGCGAACGAGAGAATAAGGTCGTGTTGGCGCCGAAGATGAACTGGCGTAGGAATTCGGCTCGGCCATGTGCATAGCGGAAAACATGTCCGAAAACCTCTGGCTGTCCGCATCATCAGCATCGGAAATGCCCGTAGATTGGATGCTGGATGAGCCACTGATTCGGTTGTACATGGCGATGCGCGCTCCTATCGGCATGGTGTTTCGTACTGTGTGCAGGCCACTCAGGCCCTGCGGAGATTGATATTCAGCCTCCCTGACGACAAGCTGACGGCCGGTCGCAAGCGGTGTTAAGGCCTCGCTATCGCGATCGCACCAACGCGTGCGACAAGTCCGACACCGGCTCTGGGCTGGTGCTGCCGGGGCCGGCGCTTCCATCAAGAGCGAGCGACAGGCTGAGATTATGCCGTACCATCGAATTCCCAGGATCCATGGCGAGAGCTTGCCGATATAGCGCTTGAGCCTCATGATGACGCCCCTCGTTGTCGAGGACAACACCCTTCGCGTTCAGTGCGCGAAGGTCGCCAGGTACTGCAAGCAAGACGTCGTTCAGCAACTCAAGTGCCTCATCCGAACGCTTGCGTGCCAGCAAGGCCCGAGCAAGAGCAACCGCCGCGTCAACGTTGCCCGGTTGTTGCTTCAACGCGACACGCAAAGTCTCCTCGTCGACATCCCGACCGAGGGCGTGCACAATGCGCTCGCGCATAGCAGGATCGATAGTCCTTGCACTCAGTAACGCAGGTCCTGGCGGCTCCTGCAGTGAAAGACCCGGCGTATCCCAACTAGCGCAACCTGCGAGGATCAGAATAGCAGGCACAGCGAGGAGGGTTGAGCACGAGCCCGGACGAAAGAGGCACAGCCGCGGTCGGCGTCCTATCTCCTGTGAATTCATATTATCTCACGCCCAACGATTGTGCTCTGTTAGCCGGCTGCAGGAACCACGTCATGACGGTCTCCTGACACAGCCTGATGCTTGGTAGCCGTGAGCTTGACGGATCCAACCGGCTGGACCGTGAAATCCGGGGCGAGATCCTGATAGGACAAGACAGGCAGATCGATCCCGTTGCGGGTAAGGAAACCGCGGACAAAGCGCCGGATGTCCATTGCCCCCAGGATGATGGGCCGCGTCTGCCCCGGTGCGATGTTCGAATGGATCTGGCGAAACTGTGAGAGCAGCCTCTCGCTCTGCCAACCCTCCAAAACCAGGTAGGGACCGACAGCGGTGTCACGCACCGCATTGCGCACAACATCCTCGGTCTCGCGTTCGATGATGAAAGCGGGCAGAACACGGTGGGCATTGGCATGGCGATGACAGATCTGCCGCCTCAGACCTGAGCGAACATATTCGGTGAGCAAGACGGCATTCTGCTCGCGTTCGCTCCATTCTGCCAGCGCCTCCAAGACCAGCCGAGTATTGCGAATGGGGATGCCTTCATCCAGTAGCCGCCGGAGAACATCGGCGATCCGGGGGACCGGCGTCGTGCGAAGCACCTCTTTTACCAGATCGGCATATTCCTGCTCCATCCGACCGAGCAATTGGCGCGTTTCCTGAATGCCTACCAACCGCTGTGCATAACGCGTCAATGTCGAATGGACGCGCAAGGCCAGCAGTTCGCTCGGGCGGTGATGCCCGATTCCGGCGGCTCTGAGAGCCGGCGCATTGCCCTGTTCAGTCCAGATCCGGTTCGTCTCTGGGTCATGCCGAAAGGGGATGCCGCTCAATTCAATGTTCGCAATGTCGTCGTTGAGCGCGAGTTGCGTGGGGTCTACCAAATCCCGTTCGACTGGTACGCCCTCGACATCTACCCTGAACTGCGACCGGCTTAAGTGCTGGTCGACCTGGACAGGGATGCGTGGAATTGTGATGCCAAGATCAGCTGAGACCAGTGCCGAAACCCGTCCAATGCATTGTCCCAGTTCTTCTTTGTCGATCGCCTGCGTCAGGTCTGGCGCAAGAAGCAGCGCGATCGGAAGTGCCTCCGCAGGCACAGTCTGCTTCTGGGCTTGTGCTGTCGGCGGAGCCGGAGTCGGAGCAGTGACATCTGCGCCGGCCTTGGCGGCCGTCTTGGCGTCTTGCACGCGACCCTTGATAAAGCTCGCCGCAGCGAACAGTGCTGCCAGAAGGACAAACGGAGGCAGAGGGAAGCCGGGAATCAACCCCATCACAACCAGGACGCAAGCTGCCAGCCGTAATGCCTGCCTACTGGCCGTGAGTTGGTTGACGATATCGGTACCGAGATTGAGCTTGGAGGCCCCATTCACGCGCGTGACAATGGTTGCGGCTGTAATCGACAGCAGCAACGCCGGAATCTGCGAAATCAGCGCGTCACCTATCGTCAGCAACGTATATTGATGCAGTGCCTCGTCGAGGGACATCTCCTTGGAGAATAGACCGATGCTGATCCCGCCCAACATGTTGATGCAGATGACTATAAGCCCGGCGATGGCGTCTCCTTTCACGAACTTCATGGCGCCGTCCATGGCGCCATGAAGTTGGCTTTCTCGCTCCAGCGCGGCACGCCGGCTGCGAGCTTCGTGCTGATCGATATGACCGTTGCGTACGTCCGCGTCGATCGCCATCTGCTTGCCCGGAAGAGCGTCGAGTGTGAAGCGCGCGGAGACCTCTGCGACGCGTTCGGCGCCCTTGGCGAGAACCATGAACTGTACCATCGTCACGATTAGAAATATGACGATGCCGACGGCGATGTTCCCCGATATTACGAAGTCGCCGAACGTGTGGATGATGCTACCTGCGTCGCCCTCAGCGAGGATCAGTCGCGTCGTTGCGATGGTCAGCGCCAGACGAAACACCGTGGAGATCAGGATCACGCCCGGCAAGGATGAAAAATCAAGTGGCGTGCTGAGATATAGGGCAACCATCAGCAGCAATATGGCAAAACCCAGATTGAAGCCGATCAGCATGTCGATCACCACGATAGGGACCGGCACGATCATCATCCCGATCGCCAAAAGCAGCATCAGCGCAACCATGAAATCTGGACGAGCCGGCGCGCGCGCGATTAGGTGACGCAGGACGTTCGGCATGGCAATCCTTATTGTTGCTCGTTGAGAGCTGTGCGGCCACGCAATGCCACATAACATTGAAATGCGGCACGCGCCTCGTCCATGCGGCCTGCCTTTCGTAGGGCGTGACTTCGCAAGAGCATCAAAGGGATCCGCGAAGTCGGCTCGTCATCAAGTGTGTCCAGCCTATCCAGTACCGCCAGCGCTTCGTCACCAAGCCCCTCGGAGATGAGTGCGTAGGCGAGAATGCGGAGCAGGTCGACGTCTTGAGAATCGTCGCGTTTGATCGGCTGCAACAGAGCCAGGCTTCGTGCGCTCTGCCCGCACGCAAGGTGGATATAGGAAAGTGCGCAGAGCAAATCCCGCTCCGGCCCGGAGATCAGCAAGCCATCGCCGGATTTGGAGATGGCTGGCGGGACCGTCGGGGTGACATGCTGCATTTCATCCGGGCCGATCATTGCTAGCCCTCGATCAAGCTGTTCAGATTCTGCCGGAGCAGGATTAGCCACCGCAGATCCTGCTGCAGGATCGCAAGGCCTTCGCACGCCATCTGATCCTCTGGCGCTGCTTTCAGTGTTTGGGCCAAGTGCTCAAGAAGAACACCATGTTTGTCAGGGCGCAGCACGTCTGGATGACGTAGGCGTGGAATGACGAAGGAGAGCAGGCCATGTGCGAGATTGTGGCCATAAAGCGAGGCCAGTGCCCTGCGTGAGTCAATCTCATTTGTCTGGACCGTGCTCTCGTAGAGAGTGACGCGTGAGATTGCATCGATCGAGTTGACCTCGATCTCGGCTTCCAACGCGGGGGCGATTGTCGGATCCTGCGTCGGGATATCCCGCAAAGAGGGCTGCTTCTTGCCGTCTTTTGCATGAGTACCCTCGATTTCGATGTTATTGGTCTTTGGGGGGAGCAGGCCGATCGTTGGCGCACGCTCGCCCATGTTGAACGCCTGCGAGGAGGTACCGGGCTCTATAGCGGGATGAGGCAGCTTGGCCATGACATCCTCCGTCTTACCTGCAGGGGCCGGAAAGTCTAATAGGGAAGAGCAGCAAGCCGGCCACTCCGGCTCAGCAGCACGCGTCCATCCTCGATCCGATCGACGGTCCATCCATTATTCAACAGCGCGCCCACGAAATACTTTTGACCGCCGATAAGCAGATAGGGTTGGCTTCCGCGCCAAACGGCTTGGACCGCAATTGAGGACGGCGTCTTCTCCTCCTTGACCGTCACGGCGTTCACAAGTGCCGGAATGCCATTGGTATGATGATCGAACCATTGCTGGACCTCCTGCCATTTGGCGACGAAGGCGGGCGTAACGGTGCCCTCAGCGGTCACAACGCCCAGCCCGGAACTGACCTTGATGTTAAGGAGGCCCGCTCCATCAACTGTCTCTTGCAGCAGTTCGGCAGTTGCATCGGTGGTCCCAGCATCAAGGCCGCTGAGGGACAGCTTGGGTGCGGCCTGGATGGCAGGGGGCGAATCAGTGCCCAGCGTCACCGCGTTGCCGGTATGGGCGGAAATGATTGAGACTGTGCCGATCGCGACAGAGCTCAGCAAGATCAAGGTGAGTGCTACGATCGCTCCACGCGAGCGGCCGACCGAACCAGCTTGCGCAGAACCCGGTCTCGACCAGCGAATGGACATCGCGCCGGTGTGAATGATGGCAGGAAGAGGAACTACAACACGCTCGCCCGGGGGAATATCCTCGTTTTCGTCTACGCTGATTCCGGTCGCAAGGGCTTCGATCTCAATCGAATTGCCATGTGGGATGATCCGAAGGTGATGCGGCTCGAGCCCTTGTTCAACGAAAATCATGTCGGCATCGAGGCCACTGCCGATGAGGCTCGTGCCGACACCCGCTTTACCGGTCAGTCCAGAATATAGCCCAGACAGCACCTCATAATTGGCAGAAATCGATTCATGCACGGATAATCTCCTAAACAATGAGAGAAGCCGTACGGCGGTTGCCGTACGGCTCATTTGCGAGTTCGTCATTCACGGCGCAGCCGGCACAGCGGCGCGGTGTGCCACCCGTCTTGCAGCACTACTGAACGCGCTCGTCGGCGACCTTTTTCTCGGACGAGAGCTCGGTCGTAATTCTGCGCATCTCGACGGCCTGCGCCTGGACTTTTTGGCTGACACGCTCGAACTCAGCCATCTGCGTCTCGAAACCGGGATCGTTGGCCTGCTGAGCACCGGCGCCGACACCGCCAACATTGGAAACCATGTCTACTGACCTTTCCTTGGAACCTGTCGCTATTTGTGAGCTGTTACGTCGGATGAGCCGGCGTGACGATGGCGGGAAGAGAAATAAAGACATGCTCGCCCGGGAGGTTGTTCAGGTAACTTTCCACGTTCGTGCCCGGGGTATCTTCTTTGCGCTGTACGTTGTTTCCTCCGACGCCGTCCTTATTGTCGGAGCCAACTTTCTCATCCTCCAGTTTGTGCAGCACCTTTTCGAAGGCATGGTCGACGGCGCCGCCGACAACGGACCCAATCGCCGCTCCTGGAGGTCCACCCAGCCATCCGCCGGCAGCGCTTCCGATCATTTCTCCGATCATCGGGTTCTCCTGTGTTCATTTTTCAATACGCTCAATAGACGAGGCGTCGCCTAGTGATCACGTGCTCTCATGCTAGGAGCGTTACCTTTCGAGAAGCTGACGGGCCTCAGCAGGTGTCGAAGCCAAGGCGCCCGCAGACGGCCGGAGCACCTCGCGACCGCTGCGGCTCCACCTGGGTTTCGCTGGCCGGGCATATGCCGGCTCATTGCCGGACCGACAACGGGAAGGGGAGTTTCCCTGTGCGTTCAGGCACAATTTCTGATCTGGCGAGCTCTCGATCGGAGTGCCAATTAGCGCCGGTTTTCTACCGAGCAAGTCACATCGGCAGGCGATGGGGAGCGACTGTAGCTTTCATCGATGAGTGCGTGGTCATCTCGTGCAGCAGCCTTGGTGCCACATAGAACGCGAGCGGGAACCAGTTCGGAAGCGGCAACTGCCAGATGTGGCCGGCCAATGTACCCAGAGATCACGTCGAGACTCTGCTCTTCGATTGCCTGGCGGCATGCGTATGGCCTGCGATCGATGGCGACAACGTCGCTTTGCTGGTTCGATGGGCGACCGGCGGTATTCGACGATCGGTGTCGCCTGTATACTGAGGGAGAACGGACGTACCCGCTCGACCGCGGTGATTGCTGCCTCAATGGCTAGGCGGCGTGAAAGCGCGGCATTGGGAAGACCCGTCTGAGAAGCTGACATCCGATCGATGTTCTCGAAGCGACTTGCCGCTTGTGATCGGCAAGCATCACGGTCGTTCGCCGAGACCGGTCGCGAACGGCGGCCAGCATGACCAAGCATCTCAGGATTGGGTCAGGTCGTAACGAACGCTGAGATGTCAGTCGGTCGTTTCCATCGTCAGCTTCTCGACAGGTGCTGCGGGTAGAGTTCCTGCGAGTTGGATAGAGGTCCGATATGAGCGCGCCCTCGAAATCGGATGAAAGAAGTAGGGTCGCTTCATCAAGGCTGTGGTCGTTGGCAGCGAAAACATGCGTGCGCCTCGGCCACGGGCGGACGAATGATGCGTTTTGGGGAGTTCGTGAGTGATGCGCCTGATCGATTGCGCACGTGTCGCTCGCAGCCTGCCGCTTTCTTCAATGCAACAGGAGTAAATCAAAATGTCGTATCTTCCTGCGGCCGGTCTTCCCGTGGTCGGCGCTTTCGATTCGGCGGTGAATGGTCCGGTGCCGGAGGGCGCTGCCACCAATCCCGCGTTCAACATCTTGTTGGGGCAGTACGCCGGCGGTGTTCCGGCGGGCACCTATCAGTATCTGCCGTTAAGTACTCCAGCCGTCGTTACTCCGGGAGCCGCCCCTCTAGCCTTCGCGCCGACCGTTGTTGTTCCGGCATACACGTCGCCGCCCCCTCCTTCGATGCTGCCGGCTCAGCTTAACCAGAGCCCACCACCTTCGCCGGATCCGGTGTGGACGCATGAGGTCAAGGATGGCAAGGCCACGATCAACCTTGGCGACAAGTACACAATCACAGCCGACGAGAAGGACGGCACTTGGACCATTCGCAACAACGAGACCGGCCATGTCACGAAGGTCCACGGCGATCCTCACGTCGATGCTGATGGCGATGGCAAGGACGATTTCGATTTCAAGAAGGATATGACTCTGCAGCTCGATGATGGCACAAAGATCACCGTGAACACCGTCGATTACGGTGACGGCAAATCCATCTCCTCGAAGCTTACCATTACGAACGGCGACAACGCCATGGTTGTCGAGGGGCTCGGCGACGACAAGGATGGCAAAGACAATCTGAAGGTGACGCAGTCCAACGCTGGGCAGACCCTCGATCAGCTGACGCCCGATGGTAGTCAGACAATTCATGAGGACGCTCAGGGGTGGGTCGATGGTTCCGGACGCACGGTGGACCAGGCGGGTATCGATGCTGGCGAAGACGGGCGCGCGCCCGGAAACGGCGCTGACCAGTCCTCACGCCCGCCGCTTACCTCTGCAGTCCTCGTCAGTCCTCTCTTCGTTCCTCCTCCGCCCCCTCCTTCGTTGCTGCCGGCTCAGCTTAACCAGAGCCCACCACCTTCGCTGGATCCGGTGTGGACGCATGAGGTCAAGGATGGCAAGGCCACGATCAACCTTGGCGACAAGTACACAATCACAGCCGACGAGAAGGACGGCACTTGGACCATTCGCAACAACGAGACCGGCCATGTCACGAAGGTCCACGGCGATCCTCACGTCGATGCTGATGGCGATGGCAAGGACGATTTCGATTTCAAGAAGGATATGACTCTGCAGCTCGATGATGGCACAAAGATCACCGTGAACACCGTCGATTACGGTGACGGCAAATCCATCTCCTCGAAGCTTACCATTACGAACGGCGACAACGCCATGGTTGTCGAGGGGCTCGGCGACGACAAGGATGGCAAAGACAATCTGAAGGTGACGCAGTCCAACGCTGGGCAGACCCTCGATCAGCTGACGCCCGATGGTAGTCAGACAATTCATGAGGACGCTCAGGGGTGGGTCGATGGTTCCGGACGCACGGTGAACCAAGGAATTATCAACCACAATGAGAATCCTGATGCGGGATCTCAAGACGCGGATGCGTGACATGATGATCGGTCGCCATGCGCCGCTGGCCTGACGCCCGATCCAGTTCCTGTTCATACGTCATGGAAGCGGGCGCTTGCGCCCGCTTGTTCTTCCTCCCCAAGAGAGCGACGGGGAAGGGATGGGCGGCGGTGGATCTATCCATGATCGCCGCTCTCGCATCTTGATGATCCGAAGTTCTCTAGCACAACGCTGACCAACGAACACAGCCGCAGACTTGGCAGCAACGTCTTGATCAGAATAGTTAAGGCGGTCCTCGAGAACTCGGTGCGCCAGGGCTTCAGCTGGCGCCAGCGCCGCTACGGAAAAGTCGTTGAAGATCGAATACGGGAGAGGTCGTCGGCGTTGCCACGGATTGGATTGCGGAATGCCTGGCCAGCGCGACCACAGCGTTTCAGCCGATACGGGAAGGCACGAATACGCCTTTTCTCACCTCCAGCCGCGGAGTCGCTCTGGATGCCCAAGGCTTCCTTGAGACAATAAGGCTCTTTGAGATTATGAGGCTGCTTGAGATAATGGGCTCTGCTGCCCGGGCCTGTTGCAGAAGATCAAAAGGATAGTCGGAGCGGCGGCCCGCTACCGAGAAGGCTCAAGCGCGCTTGGCGCGTGACGTTGCTCTCGCGACGGATCGGGAAGACCATTGCCGTCTCGATCAAGCTGCGCATCCTACAAGCTGTGCCAAGCCCCTGCTTGCGCCGTCCAGTGCTTCTCGAGTTTGATCACTGATGCTCCATGTATCCTTGGAGACCAGGCATTCATTCGGGCTTTACGCATCCTCATCTGTTTCGTTCAGGGCGTCGTCTATATCCTGTTGGGAATCGCTGATAATCTGCACTGCGATCGAACCGAGAGCCTTTTCGAAGGCTTGACGCAGTTTTGCAGCATGGGCGTCGTCGCCACCGCTCATCGCGCCGTCAGAATTCGCGACATCCTCAAGTCCCCTCGCTCCGGTATCGGGCGCACCTACGCTCATCTTTGTGATACTCAAATAGGCGGCGTCGCCGCGAGAGACCTGCTCTCTTAATGCTATCAGGACTAGCTTTCAAAATGCTGACGAGGAGAAGCCGTTCCTTGCGGTAATGATTTCTGGCGACAGATGCGGTTTCGGCGCTCTGTCGACGTACCGATTGAATGGAGTCGCAGGGTAGAAGAGTGCCTCGATGTGGCATGCCAGCACAGCCTATCCGAAGTGGTGTTTCATGAACAAAGCGCGACAGAAGTTCACAGCAGTGGGGAGACGTGGGGACAGCCGTCGGTTAGCTGAGGCGGTCAGGCCGGGTAGCGCTTCTTCCGTTGTAGACAACTTGATCGACGTTAATACTGCTGCGTGAAGCATGGAGCATGAGCGAACAGGACGTGGTCGCGCTTGCTTTGACTGCCGTGGGAAGACGAATCAGACAGGCTTGCGCGCCGGCTGCTCGAATGTATTGTGGACGTCGCGTGACATGACGCGAACTCGTCTTCGCGGCGCTTCGCCGCGTTGCGACGATAGCGCTTGCAGGGTGATCGAGCGGGCAATATCGCTTCACTGAGTTCAACATACAACAAACCGGTCCGCGCCCAAACCGGACCGGGGCCAGTGACATCAAGATCGCGGCCGGATGACTGCCTGTCTTGGAGCCGCTACACAGAGTCCTTGCCTTGACCAGATCCTTGGATGCACTCACCGATTGAGATCGTACAAGGAGGTTGGCCGGCGGGAAAGCCGCCGGCCAAAGTGGACGCCGCTAACCTCCGCCCGCCGGCGAGGGCTCAAAAGTGCAACGAAGGCGCGCGCGTGCCTCTGCTGCAGGCCGGGCGGTGGTGGCTAGCCTGTGGGCGAATCTTCACCCGAGCCACCAGGCCAAAGGTTAGGGTCCAGCGCCGGTTTGATATAAGTAAATCCCTCTTCTCGCCATTCGGCCGTGTGGGGCACACCTCGCATGGTGAAACTTGTTGTCGGGGAGTCCTTGCTCGGCATGATTCCGTTGCGCTCCAGCATGTTGATCTGAGCGTCTGTGGCTGTTTGGCCAGTGAAGACCCAACGGTCCCAGGCCCTGCGACCGTTTCCCATTTCGAAATCTCCGAGTTCTGGTGGCACGGCTCCCCGATGTGGTCCAACTTGAGACGGCCCTGGTTGAGACGGCCCGGCTTGCGACGGGCCAGCCTGGAGCATCCGTGGTTCAAGCTCCTGCCAAATCGGATCATTGCCGAAATCGGGGGCCTCCCTCTGTGACGGCGCAATCGGCTGCGGCGAGCTCGGCTGCAGAAGCCGTTCGCCGGCGACCGCGCCCCCCGATGGCCCGGGTGCGAGCTCCCGCCAAATCAGATCCTGATCGTAACCGGGAACTTCGGCCAAAGACTGAAACGCGCTCAGCCGCTGCTCAAAGCCCGTTTGATCCGCTGGCGATTGAGGTGAGTCCGGCTGTGGGCTCTTGTTCGCTGGGTCGATTGAGTTGAAATCCATCCTGTTCCTCCTTTCAGATCAGGGAGCCGCTCGAGCTCTTCTTCGCGGAAGGCCATTTGCATTGCGACCACCGAAGGGAGTGTGTCGGAGGCTCGCATTGAGCTCCAGCCTCGGAGCGAAGGTTGTGCTAGCCATGCTATCAATCGAGCATCGAGTGACTCCGACATGCAGGTCGATTGCGGTCGCTAGGCGGCATCGCCGTCGAGACATCCGCGCTCTCATGCTAGGGGGGGCAGCTTTCGAAAAGCTGACGATCACAGCGATTCAAGCCAATAGAGACCGCATTGATTTCCGCCGTAAGCCACCTGTTGTTCAAGTCACCTCTGGCCTGGAGCAGGCTCGCGCACGACGCTGTCCTGGTTCGGCGCGCCGGAAGAATAGGAACCTTCCTGTCGTCCATCGCGAATGACCATGCTTGAGGAGCCACGAAACAACCTCAAAACCGGTTCCCGCGGCGGTTTTTCGACGACAGCAGGATTTCGTCGCCCCTGCGCCTCCGCCACAAGGCCTTTCAGTGTCTGCTCCACGAGCGCGATGAAGCGTGGTGGACCAGAAACCAGGACGAGGCCGTCTCCCGGTGCAGGTCTGACGATATAGCGCTCATCGGAGATGTTGAGTGCATTGAGGGCCGTGTTGAATGAATCGAAGGTGATCGGATTCAAGACAAGCAGACGACTTTGCGACTCGTGCGCACCGGATATGTAAAGCACGAGCCCATCATAGTACCATTGAAGATTGTAGAAGTTGGTCAAACGCTGCAGAAACTCCCACGGTGTCAGATCCGGCATTCGTCCGCGAATTCGGCCCTTCACTTCGGCGCTGACGTCTACTCTGATATTGAGGTTGTTGCCGAATTCCTGCAGCGCGGCAGCGAGGTCCTGATCCAGGACCGTATAGGTAAAAGGTGTCGAAGGCAGCGATAGGGACGCGCCGGACGCCCTAACGCAACCCAGGGAGATGAGAACTCCGACACATAGAACTCTTTTCAAGATGTGCAGTTTCGTCGATCGGATGAGCATTCCCGGTTTCTTCCGCCTGACAACAGACACCGAAACTCGTCCCAGATTGGAAGCCAAACGTGATTATTAGATGACGAGGGTCCGTTCTCTGCTCGTCAGCTTTTCGTCAGCTCGCTTCTCTAGGGTTCTGCCACGTCAATCGGTCATGAACAGCTCATCACACGGCGCAATGACACCTTCCATGATGTTTGGCGCTACGCCGATCTCTCCCAATCCCGCCGAATGCCTCTCCAAGGCCTGTTCGCCGACAGTTCTCGGCGAGCTGGCCCAGTTTCAGCAGAGCCTTGCGCAAGCGGCTTCGCATCAGATCGCGGCCTCTTCAGTAGCGGATAGCGCGGCGTTGACGCCGGTGTCGAAGAGCCAGCGCGCAATCACGCAAGCAAGTCCGCTTGGCGAACGCGTCCTTCAGAGTCTTTCCGCAATGCATCGGAGCAATACATGTCCTTCGAATGCATTTCCTCCGGCAGTCGGCGGCGAGCCGGTCCCTTCGAAGACTGTGCAGCCTGGGCCGGCCGCGCAGTCGCTCGTGCAGCCGCAGGACGTCGGAGCGCGCACACTGGGCAAGCCGGAAGCTGCGGATAATTTCGAATCGATGTTGACGAATCTGCGAGATGTTTACGGTAACGTCATTCAGGTTTCGCTGGTCTCCAAGACGACCGGCGCTGTCAGCTCATCTCTGAACAAGCTGCTATCAGCGGGTTGAGCGACGTTGATGGCTGTCGTGACGCATGGAGAAATCGGCCCCGGCTGGCTGTTGCGGCGGCGGTGTCATGCTTTGGTCGTGCTTCCGCTTCTGCTCTCGCTGGCCGGCTGCAAGGCCGATCTCTACACCAGAGTTCAGGAGCGTGAGGCTAACGAGATGCTTGCGCTTCTCCTTGGTAAGGGTGTCGATGCCATCCGTGTTGTCGCCAAAGACGGAACCAGCACGATTCAGGTCGAAGAACAGCAGCTCGCGTTTTCGATCGACCTACTGAACGTTGAGGGGCTCCCGCGCCAACCTTTCAAGAATCTTGGCGAAGTGTTCAAGGGATCGGGCCTGATTGCCTCGCCCGTCGAGGAGCGCGCCCGTTACGTTTATGCCCTGAGCGAAGAATTGTCGCGCACCATTAAGGATATCGATGGTGTTATCTCTGCGCGTGTCCACGTTGTCTTACCGAAAAACGATCTGCTGCGACAGGATACGACCCCGTCTTCGGCATCGGTTTTCATTCGACATAACTCCAATGCGAAGCTTCCAGCGTTACTACCGCAGATCAAGATGCTCGTCGCCAACAGTATTGAAGGGCTGTCCTACGACAAGGTGGCCGTCGTCTTCGTTCCGGTTGAACGGGCTCAGCTTGGCCAACCGCCTGTGCCGGCAGCCGCCTCGGCTCAAGCAACCAAATTTAGTCCAACACCATTGCTTTTGGTCGGGATTGGTGGCGCTGGCGCCGCGCTCGGCATCATATCTTACGTGCTGCTGAGCGCAGTTGTGCGCCAGTTCGGACAATCACCGCGCAAACTTCTCAAGCTCGGCAGACCTTCGAATATGCCCGCTGTCCAAGCCGCTGGCAAAAAGACGATCTCCGATCCGACTTAGGTGGGGTGTATTCATGTCGGTATCGATGACATCCAAGGAGCCCGATCGCTCACCCAACTCGTCTTCCGATCGCTTGCGCGCGTTCGTGACCTCTATCCATCCGACCCGTTTTGCCACGCGTCTTGATCCGCTGTTGTCAGCTCCTACCGTGCTGCGGCTGCAGAAGAGTCCCAGGCTGCAGCGGAGACTGGCCGGACTGTTGCTTGACAGTGAGATCGAACAGAACGGACGTGATTGGGTGAGCGACCTTCTGCTTGGGCATGATCCGCGCCGCGCTGCCCTGCTCGCCGGAGGCATTTGGTATGCCCGTTCATTGCTGAAGCTGGTTTCAAAGAAAGACCTCTCAATTCTGGTCGGAATGATCGGTGCTGAAGTGCACTCTTTCGGTATCCGGCATTTATCCAGTGCGGTCGCAACTAGGTCGATTATCGATCCGGAGCAACTGTCGCGGCAGATTGAACACGACGGACATGCCTGTCTCGGTGCCTGGCTCAACGAGGCTCCAGCGCTCGATCGAACCCGCGTCCTACTACGCTTGCCCATTGGAACCGCCGCGGAGAACCCGGCGGCCGAGCACCGCAATGCCGCAGGCCCATTGCTTTCCCTGATCATGGGCCATCTGGCGACGGAGGCGCCCACGGTATGACAGCCAATCCCCCAGCATTACCCGTCGCCCCTCAAATGCGTCCGCGTGGGCCGCTGATACCAGCCGCGGAGCTCGAGATCTGGTGCGATGCCGCACAGACGCGTGCTGCAGCAGAACGGCATCTGCAGCGTGTTCGCAGCTGGGCTGGCAAAGCTTATGAGCGGGAGCGGGCGCGCGGCCATGCCGAGGGCCTGAAGGCGGGTGCGGAGGAAATGGCGCGGCTGGTTGCGCAGGCTGCTTCCGAACTGGCGCGGCGAAAAGCCGTTCTGGAGCAGGAATTGCCAGCGCTTGTCGTTGAGATCGTGAGCGATTTGCTGGGCGATTTTGACCCGGGTGAGATGCTGGTAAGGGCCGCTCGCCACGCCATCGAACAAAAATACAATAGTGCGGAAGTCTGCCTTCACGTGTCTCCCCTGAAAGCCGATGCGCTGGTGCGCGAGTTCGCTGCGTACGACGGACGGGAGGGCCGGCCGAAAGTCAAGATTGGTCCGGACCCCGCGCTGACAGTCGACCAATGCGTATTGTGGAGCGAGTTTGGCAATGTCGATCTGGGCATAGCAGCGCAGCTCCGCGCGCTGCGCCACGGCCTTGGCTCGTGTTCGCAGGACGGCAAGCCGTGACCACGCCACGACCAAGCCATGACGATGCGGCTGGAGAAGGGGCCGTGCACGCCGCGTTATCATCTCTGAGATCGGCAGCGAAGCATATCGATACGCGTGCCGTACGCGGACGGATCACGCGAGCGATCGGCACGTTGCTCCATGCCGTCCTGCCAGAGGCCCGTATTGGGGAGCTTTGCCTGTTGCAGGATCCTCGCGCCGGATGGTCACTTGAGGCCGAGGTCATCGGTCTGCTGCCGGACGGGGTCTTGCTCACGCCGATCGGTGACATGGTCGGCTTGTCCAGCCGTGCGGAAGTGGTCACGACCGGGCGAATGCAAGAAGTGCCGGTCGGCCCCGATTTGCTCGGCCGAGTGATCGACAGTTTCGGCCGTCCACTCGACGACAGAGGTCCAATAAAGACGACGGAACGTCGGCCGTTGCGCGGCAGGGCGCCCAACCCAATGAGACGACGCGGTATCGAACGGCCTTTTCCGCTCGGCGTCCGCGTCCTGGATGGGCTGCTGACGTGTGGCGAGGGGCAGCGGATCGGAATCTATGGCGACGCTGGTTGCGGCAAGTCGTCGCTCATGTCGCAGATCGTAAAAGGCGCAGCCGCCGACGTGACTGTCGTCGCGCTCATCGGAGAGCGTGGACGAGAGGTGCGTGAATTCATCGAGCGTCACCTTGGACAGGCCCTCCGCCGCACGGTCGTCGTCGTTGAGACCTCCGAGCGCTCGGCGATGGAGCGGGCGCAATGCGCTCATATGGCGACCGCACTCGCCGAATATTTTCGTGATCAAGGATTGCGCGTCGTTCTGATGATGGATTCGTTGACGCGCTTTGGCCGGGCGATGCGCGAAATCGGCCTTGCCGCAGGAGAGCCTCCGACCCGGCGCGGCTTTCCTCCCTCCGTCTTTGCGTTGTTGCCTGGTCTACTGGAGCGCGCCGGTATGGGCGAGCGCGGCTCGATCACAGCCTTCTATACCGTGCTTGTCGAGGGGGACGGCATGGGCGATCCAATTGCCGAAGAGACACGCGGTATTCTTGATGGTCATATCATTCTCTCACGCGCTCTCGCGTCGCGAGAGCATTTTCCCGCTGTCGATGCGCTGTCGAGCCGTAGCCGTGTAATGGATGCGGTCGTATCTGTGCCGCATCGCAAGGCAGCATCCGTCTTCCGTGATCTGCTCTCACGCTACGCTGAGGCTGAGTTCTTGATCAAGGTCGGCGAGTACAAGCAGGGCAGCGATCCGCTGACTGACCGGGCGATCGCCTCGATCGATGAGTTGCGGAAATTCCTGCGCCAGGGCCAGGACGAGGCGGCCAGTTTTGAGGAAACCGTCACATGGATGTCGCGTCTGACCGCCTGAAAGCCGTTCATGCGTCGAAATGGCGGCTCGTGAAGAATATGAGGGAGCGGAACGCGCTCCGTGAATTGTCCAATAGGGAAGCCAAGCGCCGCATTGCGGTCGAAGCTGTCGCGCGAGCTTCCGTGGCTCTTGCACGTGCCGAGGAATCCCGCGCAACGGTCGAGACCGAGCTTTACCAGGAACTAGTATCGTCCGATCCCATGCCTGTCACGGAACTCGATCGTCGCTGCCATCTCGTCATTGGGCGGTTCACAGCCGAGATCGCATCGGCACGCCAGGCGCTTGAGGAGGCGTGCATGGTTCGAGAGCAGGCCGAGACCGCGGTTCTTGAGGCGCGGACCGTCTGGGTCAAGCGTTCGGCCGCGACTCACAAATGGCAACAGATTGAGTGCGACGTTCAGCGCACGAGCGATGCTCATTCGGAGTTCGCAGCCGAAATCGAAGCCGATGACGAGGTTTTGCTTCGCTATCGGCGTGGCTCGCGGACACAGGCGGCAGGTGACTCAATCTAATGGCTGGTCCTCTTATGCTGGCGCAAGCTTGCGGTGGTGTGGAAACGCCTTCGGTAAATACCTTGGATGGACCCGCACCATTCAAACCGCCCTTAAGCCTGTCTCACGCCGTGGTCTCGTGGCTCAACGAGATCGGAGCTCAGCGCATACTTCTGCGAAGCCATCTTGGCGACAAGGCGCTCTCCGTGCGTATGACTCGGCTCGTCTGGCAGGCGGAGCCGTCTGCCATATCGATGCTCGACTGCGTCTTTGGTGTCGGAGACGACACGGTCGTCTTGTCGTTGCCCCGTCCGCTTGCGGAGACACTGATTTCGACGGTGCAGAATGGCCTTACGTTACCGTCCGACCCAACCCGTTCGCTCATCCTCGAACTTGCGCTTGAGCCGTTTCTCGTCCGACTGCAGAACCTGATACAGCGGGATCTGCAGCTTATCCGCATGGACGAAGCAACGACGCCAGACCCTTATCTGGAACTCGACGTCACCTATGGTCTGCTCACGGGCAAGGCTCGCCTGTTCCTATTCACGCCGCTTGACGGTCCGGTTCCGCCCGCGTTCCGCGCGTTAGGCGAGTTGCTTGGCCAATTGCCACGGGAGATGCGCAAGCTTTCCCCGGAATTGCCTGTGATCGTTGCAGGAGAGATCGGCTCGCTCCGTGTGACGCTCGCGCTTCTTCGCCAAACACATCCAGGCGACGCTTTGCTGCCGGACGCAATTCCGTTCGCCCGCGGGCAGATCATCCTCACTGCGGACAGATTATGGGCCCCGGCAGAGATTGCCGGCGACAAACTGATTCTGCGGGGGCCGTTCCGCTCGCAACCCCACCCTCTGAAGTGTGCACATATGACGACCCAATCCGAAACGCCGCAACCGCCCGCTGAAGCCGATATCGACGGTATGGAGATCACGCTTGTGTTCGAATGTGGCCGCTGGCCTATCCCGCTGGGAATGTTGAGAAGTGTCAACGAGGGGCATGTGTTCGAGCTTGGCCGGCCGCTCGACGGTCCAGTCGACATTCTGGCCAACGGTCGATGTATTGGCCGCGGCGACATCGTGCGTGTCGGCGAGGAACTGGCCGTCAGGCTGCGCGGCAGGTTGGCGGTCAATGATTGACGTTCAACCAGGCATCCTGGCGCTTCTTGCGGTGACGACCGGCCTCGGCCTGCTGGCGTTCGCGGTGGTCACAACGACTGCGTTCGTAAAGGTCTCCGTCGTACTCTTCCTCGTTCGCAACGCGCTCGGGACCCAGTCTATACCACCAAACATCGTTCTGTACGGCGCGGCATTGATCCTTACCGTCTTCATTAGCGCCCCGGTATTTGAGCAGACCTACAATCGCATCACCGACCAGCAGCTTCGCTACCAAACGTTCGATGACTGGGTGACCGCCGCCAAGGAGGGGCGAGAGCCGCTGCGCGCCTATCTGAAGAAGTTCACCAATGAAGAGCAGCGCCGGTTCTTCATGTCATCGACCGAACATGTTTGGTCGGAGGAGATGCGCGGCAACACTACAGCTGACGACTTTGTGATTCTTATACCGTCTTTTCTAATCTCGGAACTCAAGCGTGCCTTTGAGATCGGTTTTCTTCTCTATCTTCCTTTTATCACCATCGATCTGATCGTAACGACGATTTTGATGGCCATGGGTATGTCAATGGTGTCCCCGACAGTCATATCCGTTCCTTTCAAGCTCTTTCTATTCGTCACCATCGATGGGTGGTCACGCCTCATGCACGGGTTGGTCTTGAGTTACACAACTCCGGGAGGTTGAGAATGACTGAAGCAAGCATCCTCACTCATCTGAGCCGATCGCTCGTCCTCTTCATGATCTGGGTACTGCCACCGCTCATCGCAGCTCTGGTTGCTGGATTGGGCATTGGCATCATCCAGGCGGCAACGCAGCTCCAGGATCAAACCTTGCCCCTTACTGTAAAGCTCCTGGTCGTGGTCGCCGTGCTCGCTCTGTTTTCTCCGGTGCTGAGCGCCCCGCTCATCGAACATGCCGAGCAGATCTTTACCGAGTTTCCCGCACTCACAGCGAGGTATTAGCGTGAAAATTCATCGGTACCTGTCCGCTAGACAATCCTGTTCGTTCTTGGAACGGGTCAGATCTTGCGCGGAAACCTGTTTAGCTGATTGTTGGCAAAGATCAGACAGAGCCCGACCTGCGGACCAATCGCTGCGTGGCAATTCACAAAGCCCGCGAAGCTGTTCAGGTGGTTGAAACTGCTGGTTTTGGCGGTGTGAGGGCGAGGCCACCATAGCTTGATTCGTCCTCCCTGCCGTTCCAAACCACGTCGCGGTTGGACCGGTGGTGTTCTCGAAATCATCATGCCTCGTCGCCTCATAGGTGGGGCCATCATGACCAATCGACGCCGAAGTGATTTGACCTTTTGCATCATTGAGCCGCGAGTTTGCGAGTTTCGCGTCGATTTTGCTGTTCAAAATGGAGGCCCAGAAGGTTGGACGTAGTTTCGTGTCCTCACGCTTGCGGCTTCAACGCACGCAATGGACGCCAGCCGATGGATGGGCGTTTACGTCCCCTGGAAGACCTGAACGAGGCAAATATCGGCCTCCTTCTCGACATCACATATGGTAGCAGCCGGCGGCGCTGGTTGCCTTGGTTGAAGCGAGCGACTAGCGGACCTTAGATGTACGGCCTGTCACCCAGCGATACGCAAAATCTGATTCAGACGGGGATCGAGTTTGTCGTTGCAGCCAGTCTTGGTGCGGCCCGCGCCCTGGGTATTATGCTTGTCCTTCCCGTTTTTACCCGGCCACACATTAGCGGGCTGATCCGCGGAAGCCTGAGTATTGCGATTGCACTGCCATGCTTGGTGCCAATCAAGGACGGCCTGCAGGCGCTGGATCCGGATACACGTCTGATCAGGGTTACGCTCCTCGGCTTGAAGGAGATGTTCGTTGGCCTGCTGGTCGGCATCCTGCTCAGTATCCCGCTATGGAGCATCCAGGCGGTCGGTGACATCATCGACACCCAACGAGGGATTTCGAGCCAACTAGGTCCGGACGATCCCGCGACGCGCAGCCAAGCTTCGGGGACGGGACTTTTTCTTGCTGTCACAGCGGTCACGATGTTCGTGCTGTCAGGGGGCTTGCAGACCATGGTCAGAGGCCTTTACGGCAGCTACCTGATCTGGCCGGTGTATCGGCTACTACCTGCCCTGACCGCGCAAGGGGCGTTGGAATTCCTGACGCTTCTCGATCACATCATGCATACGACGTTACTGGTCTCCGGGCCCGTGCTGGCCTTGCTGCTTCTTATTGATGTGTCGGTCATGATCCTTGGGCGCTTTGCGCCGCAAATCAGGCTGAACGATTTCTCGCCGACGATCAAGAATGTCGCCTTTGGGGTCATCATGGTCAGCTACACCGTCTACCTCATTGAATATATGGGAACTGAGATCATCCAGTCCAACAGCGTGCTCGAGTTGCTCGAGAAACTCTTGAAATGAGCGGCACGAGCGAAGAGAAGAAGCGCCCGCCAACTCCCAAGAAACTGAGTGATGCACGCAAGAAGGGACAAAGTCCGCGCAGCCTCGATTTGGTGAGCGCGCTCGGCGCTTGCGCCGGCTTCGGCTGTCTCTGGTCAAGAGCTGGCCTGATCGAAGACAATTGGTATGAAGCAGTACGACTAGTCGACCAGCTACAGGATCAGCCCTTCAACAGTGCGGTCCAGCAGGCGCTGGGCGGCTTGACCGAGCTTTGTATGGTAACGGTCGCTCCATTCTTCGCCGCTGCCGTCGCCGCAGTCATTCTGGCCAGTTTCTTGGCGAATGGTGGACTGACGTTTTCTTTGGAGGCGGTTAAGCCAAAGTTTGAGAAAATGGATCCGATAAAAGGACTGAAGCGTATTGTGTCTAAACGTTCGCTCATCGAGCTTGGAAAGACGCTGGTTAAGCTGTTCGTTCTCGGTGCAAGCGTGTTCTTCACAGTTATCGCAAGCGGGAAGGCACTGGTATACCTACCGATCTGTGGTTTGGGCTGTTTCGGCTTCGTCATCACTGAAATCAAACTGCTGATTGGAATTTCTGCGGTTGCATTTCTGGCCAGCGGATTGACCGATTTCTTGATCCAGCGCTGGTTGTTTTTGCAGGACATGCGCATGACGGAGACCGAAGCGAAGCGCGAGTCGAAGGAACAACAAGGCAATCCACAAGTCAAAGGTGAACACCGTCGTCTCCGGCGGGAGACGGCAAACGAAGCTCCGCTCGGCGTCCATCGCGCCAAATTGATCGTGACGGGACCGGCAATCTTGATTGGGCTCCGCTACGTTCGTGGCGAGACCGGCGTTCCGGTCTTGGTTTGCCGCGGTGAGGGGGAAGCGGCTTCACGGCTGCTTGATGAGGCGCGCACGATGCGACTTAACATCGTCGATGATCACGTCCTTGCGGGTCAGCTCATCCGCAAGGCCAAGCTCGGCAACGCTGTGCCCGCCCAGTATTTCGAAGCTGTCGCAAAAGCACTCTACGCCGCCGGGCTCGTCTAGATCATCTTGCGAATGAAGCCGCGTTTGCAAAGCCGATTATCGAGGCGATTGTGCGTCGTTCGTGCCGCCTGCTGGGGCTTGTGGTGCTACCCTGTTGTTCGTTCCATCTTCCAAGTTGCGCTTGTTGCGCGGCTCGGAAGTCCCGTATGTGGCAAGGGGAATGGCCGCACGATCACCATTGGTTGCCACGACGGCTCTATTGTCCAGCAAGTCCCGCGGATCATTGACCATTGCTGCTAGATTGTTGCGGATCGAGCAGCCAATCGTCGGATCGAAAGAGTTGTCGTCAACCGCAGGACCAACGATCGAAAGTGACGGACAGACGGGAGGCTGTGCTTCATACATAATCGCCTCGATTCGTACCGCAAAGTCGGAGGGCTGATCGATGCGGGGGCCGAACAGGCGGACGTTGTCAGGGGCGACGCCCATTGCGCGGGCCTCGTGGGCCACCTGCGCGCCGAGCCGAGGCGAGCCGGAGACCTCGAGATGAAGCGCATCGCGTCGACCGCGACTGGCACTGGCAATGAAATCCCGCAGACGATATCGCTCGGCACCACGAAGGCTCTGGAGCAGCAAGACACGTTTCTCCTGCTCCACGTGGATCGCGTCTTCAGCCAATCCAATATGCACTGGAGCAGTACGTGTGCAGCCACCCAAACTTGCCGTCAGAACGATCAGATGGCACAGGTTTCGCAAGGTCATTTGGCGGTCCTCATTCGATAACAAAGCCTGCACCACCCGTCGCGCCTGGTAGGCGAGTTCGCGGAGCACTGCTGCCTCTTGGCGGGCTTGCCAATGTGTTCGTCAAAATACGTCCCGCGTCGGAGGGCGGTGCGATACGATCAGTCGGCGCGCTCATCTGGCTCAGGTTCGATCCAGGCCGCACGATGTAGGGAGTGACAATAATAACGAGCTCCGTCTCACGCTTTTGGAATGAAGAGGAACGAAAAAGTGTACCGAGGATGGGCACATCGCCCAGCCAAGGAAACGTATCGATGTCAGTGCTAAAGTTGCGCCTGATCAGTCCGCCGATTGCGAAGCTTTGCCCGCTGGCGAGTTCGACGACGGTGTTGGCGCGCCGCGTAGAGAGGGCAGGCACGGCCATTCCGTTGACCTTGACTTCACCTTCTTTCGACAGTTCACTGACTTCAGGCTTCACGCGGACATTGATCTGATTGTTGCTGAGAACGGTCGGGACGAACTCCAGGCTGATTCCGAATTGACGGAATTGGACCGAGACTTGCCGATTGTCCTGCATGACCGGAATTGGAAATTCGCCGCCGGCCAGGAAGCTCGCGGATTCGCCGGACATAGCAGTCAGATTCGGTTCAGCCAGTACCGAAGCGAGGTGCTCGCTGGCGAGCGCGTCAAGAACAGCACTGACGTTCATATTGCCAGCGCCAAATCCGATAGTTGCCGTGCCGCCACCGCTGGTCGCGCCGAAACCGCCACCTTTGCCGCTGCTAAAGCCGAAAGAAAAAGTTCCATTTTGGCCAAAGGCAGAGAGGTTGATGCCGAGCTCCTTCATGGCGCTGCGAGAAACCTCCGCCACGCGCACGCTCAGATTGACCTGTAATGACCCCGCCACCTGGATCTTATTGACCACCAGTGCACCCGCACCGAGAAACTGCTCTGTAACCTTCTTGGCGGTATCAACGACGTCGGCATTGGGCGCCGTCCCACTGAGGATCGCGCCGCGCGGGGTATAGCTGACTTGGATCGGATAGTCGCCGACCTCGGCCTTCAGCGTGGCACGCAGATCCTCTATAGGCTGGGTGACCACAACACGAAACTCAGCCAGAGCCTCTCCATTGTCGTTCAAAGCGAACAGGCTGGTCCGTCCCGATCTCTTGCCAAAGACGAAGATGGTCGTGTTCGATGGTGCCTGATAGTCCGCGATCGTCGGGTCGGCAACAAAGATGCTGGCCGCCGGCGCCGGGAGATGAATTGTCTTGCCCTGAGAGGAGGAAAGATTGAGTGTCGCGTTGAGGCTGTCAGGAGCCGGAAGCGACGTCCCCTGACGACCATCCCGCTTTATCTGAGCTGCTGCTGCGACAGGACATAGCAGAACGATCGCGCACAAGGCCAAGGCAAGATAAGGAAGAGCGGCATACGTTGCGGCGCTGCCGACCATCGACTGTCTGTCGTTGCCAACATCACTATGAAGAGCGAACAAGGGAGCCCTTGCTTTCAGATACATCGACTATGCTGCCGATGTAGCGACATTCAATTCAAGGACGTAGCCGACGCCGCGCGCGGTCTTGATCCGTAGCGTCGCACCCGACTGATTCAAAAGAGTGCGTAGGCGATAGATTCCGACTTCAAGCGCGTTGGCGGAGACCTCATTGTCGAACGCATAAAGGCGGTCTTCGAGGGAGGCGCGCGGCACGGTGCGGCCAGCACGGCTGAGCAGATGCTCGAGGATGCCCACTTCGCGGCGCGCAATCCTTAGCAGTCGACCGCCGACTGAAACCTGGCGGGCGACCGGATCGAAATTTAGGTTGCCAAATGTAACGATGGGGGCCGTCATTTGCGTTGACCGCCGCAGAATGGCTCGCATGCGAGCGATGAGCTCTTCAGTAGACACGGGCTTCGGCAAAAAATCGTCCGCGCCGGCGTTGAAAATTGCGATCCGCCTGCCCAGATCGTTGAGGCGACTCATCATGATGGCAGGCATCGAACCTCCCTCGCGTCTCATTTGCTTCAGCCACCCCAAGCCGTCTCCATCCGGTAGAACCAACTCGAGTAGGAGAATGTCGTAGCGGGCATAATCCAGAGCGGCCGCCGCATCATCCAGAGTGTGTGTCACATCAACGGCGAAACCGAAATTCAAGAGCGCTCCTTTCACGGCGTGCGTAAAGTCTGAGTGATGATCAACCAGGAGAACTCGCATTTCGTCGCCTCTCGTCGAGCCAGGCCAAAATCATTGAAGCGCATCATCGTCGAACACGGGTGAATCTGAAGCACAGTCGCTTCCGGCTAACTGTCGGAAGCCGGGATGGACAAAGAGAGTAGTCGTGGTCAGCGGGACCAATCCCATCCGATCCATTGTCAGCCGATTGGCGACTGCGACGGTCTGCGATGGGATCGCCGGCGACGTTCAATCTGACCTCTGTGCCGCGGAGAAGGCTGGAATCATTCAAAGCCCTAAGGGCCCCGACAGCACCATCACGCATCCGCGCGCCAATCGCCGCAATGCGCCCGGTCATCGACCTGCCGATGGCAGCATCAACGTCGCCAGAACCCGTAGTCGAGCCCGAAGCACGAGCGAGAATGGCCGGCTTTGTAGCTGAATTGACAGGAGAAATTGCCATCTGAAGCGCCCCTTGTTGGCGTGACCCCCGGTCGGTCTTGCTATGCCGTCGACCCGTTGCCGCTAAGCTAGGGCAAAGGTAAGTGTCGCAGGCACGAAGGCAGATTGTGCATCGGGGGTGGATGATGACTCTGAGGCCGCACTTCAGGACGAAGCGACCAATGGGCATCGGCTAGATCTGAGAGCGCTCGATCGCCGATGAGATACGTGCCGAACCGCAGCAATCTCGACAAGTGCGGAGCGAATACCGCCAGCTGTGTTCTCGAACTGCTCGTCCCATTCCGCTCACAGGTGGGCCGATGGTGACTGCTTTGTATGGCGCATGTGCGCCGGTAAACCTTCGAGAGGAGTGATCGAGGAGAGTGGCGGAATCGAGAGGCGAGTCCTTGAACATTTGAGACATTCGCAATTCTTGCTACCCGTCGGGAAGTGTGCGCGCGACGATAGAGTCTGTCGCGGTGTCAGAAAGCTTACAATCTGACGCTGCGTACGATTCAAGCCCCTTCGTGGAGATCGGTGCGTGGATTTGTTGGGGGAATTTTGAGCTCGAACGCTCGCTGAAGTAGCAACGATACGAGAGCCTAAAGCTTGCGGCGCAATAATCATTGAGCAGGCGACAAGACACCAACGTCCGTGATGTCGGACTTGCAACGTGCTGTCGGGACCATGACACATCCGACTGAGCAATAGCTTGACAAATCAAGCTATCGCAATTGGCACAAGGCTTGAAGATGTGAAGGAGCTGAAACAGAGTAGTCTCGAGCAGAACCTGAAGGAGTGGCAGCGGTGGCGTACGAGAATGTCGCCTTTCAGTTCATTCTAAGCGGCGGATGGGACGTTGGCTGTCCCGATGCGGCGATCTATCGCCGTGCGCGCTCGTGCATGGTTTTGCGTCCGTGATCGACTACTGGATCGCGGCTCGCGCCAACATCGATGCACGCGCGCAGCTGGGCGCTGCGCCAGTGCCGGGCCCAGCACCTGCCGGCAGCGATATTCGTGAGTCAGCCGAATTCGACCGGCTCGAAGCCGAGGTGCGGCGCGTGGACGTCGACGGGCCTGTTGCGGTTGATTGGCGGACAGTCAATACGTTGTCGATCGACATCCTGTCGAAGCAGTCAAAAGACATTCTGGTCGCCTGTTGGGCGACCTACGGCCTGTTTCGCACCGAAGGCTACCAGGGTCTCGCCGTCGGGTTGGGTATTCTGCGCGGTATGGTGGAGGCGCATTGGGAGGGGCTGTTTCCGCCGATCAAGCGCCAACGTGCGCGGGTCGGCGCGGTCGATTGGCTCGTTGGCCGCATTGGGCCGGCAATAGCCGAGAGTGCGCCGACTGAAGCCGATTATCCGGCCGTGCTCGCCGCCTATGACGCCCTTGCTGATCTCGCTCGCCAGCTCGGTCAGAAGCTCATCGACGAGCAGGTCGCTTTGGAGGATTTGTTCAGGGCGCTGAAATCGCATTACGAAGAAGCCAAGCGCGCGATCGACGCCGCAGCAGAGAGTGCGGCTGAGGCGCCCCAAGCCGCCGAGCAGGCCGTCCCGGCGCCGGTGGAATCCACCCCGCCGGCTGAGGCTGCTCAACCGGCAGCGCCGAGTGAAATCGTCTCGGTTGGCGCCGACGGCGACTGGGCCGGCTTGATCGACCGTTTGCTCAGTATGCTGCGGCAAGCCGCGGCCGCCCGGCGCGTCATCTCGCCCGCCGACCCGAAAGTCTATCTGCTCAATCGCATTGGCTCGTGGATGCGCTTTGACGAACTGCCCGCGGATGCAGATGGCCGCACGACGATAGCGCCGCCCGCCGATAACATGTCTGCATTGGAGGCAAAGGTTGCGGCCGGTCAGCACGCCGAAGTCGTGAATATGGCCGAAGAGGTCGCCTGGACGCAACCGTTCTGGCTCGACGCTCACCGGCATGCTGCAAATGCTCTGGAGAAAATGGGGCTGTTATTTGAGCCGGCGGCAGCAGTGGTGCGCGCAGCTACAGCTCTGTTGGTAAGAGGCTATCCGCGGATCCTGGAGCTTCAGTTCAACGACGGCCGGCCGTTCGCTGACGAGGAAACGCGTGCCTGGGTCGCCATGGGGGAAGCGGACCGGTGTGATCCCGTCGAGGCAACGGTTGCCGAGGCAGACAGGCTCATCGTCGCTGGACAGCCGCAGGCCGCATTCAAGAAGCTGTCCTGTATGTTGGATGGGGCAACCTCCGAACGTGGGCGGTTCGTCGGCCGGCTCGCGCAAGCACGTTTTTGCATCGACACCGGCTTCGTCACGACAGCCATTCCGCTGCTGGAACACCTGGAACAGGTTGTTGCCGAGCACAAGCTCGAAAGCTGGGAGCCCGCGCTTGCGCTCGATGCTGCCGAACTGCGCTACCGTGCGATGACCCATCCCGAGGCACCACAGCTCATTGACGAGCCTCCTCGTCGCGCCGCGCTTCAACAGATCCGAAGGCGGGTCGCAAGCATCGATATCGCTCGCGTTGGCCAACTCGGTCGCAGCTGATTTTGTCAGGGATTAAGTCGGAAAAGCGTATATGGCACAGGAAAGCACAGTTGCTCCAAAGGAGCGCATCAATATCCGCTTCAAGCCTGCAACCGGCAACCTCAAGGAGGACGTGGAATTGCCTCTGAAGTTGCTGGTTTTGGCAGACTTCACAGGGCGAGCCGATGACCGGCCGATCGAGCAACGCCAGCTCGTCAATATCGACAAGGACAATTTTGGCGAGATTGTCAAAAGCCAGGAACTGAGCCTGGATATTGGCGCCGAGAACAAGCTCGAGGAGTCGCCAGAGGCCGGCAAGTTGTCCGTATCGCTGAAATTCGAGAGCCTGAAGGATTTTGAGCCCGAGCGCGTCGTACATCAAATCCCGGAACTGCGCATGTTGACCGAACTGCGCACAGCCCTGGTCGCCCTGAAGAGTCCGCTCGGCAACATGCCGGGTTTCCGCAAGGCCATCCAGAATTTGCTCGAAGACCACGGCGCACGGCCGCGGCTCCTGAGCGAGCTCACCGGCCAGCCCGAGTGAGGCTTCAACAAGCTGTTTTAAGGAGCGCGGGCGCTATGACCGATACAAGCGCACAGCCTTCGGCCGAAGTCGCCGCCTCGACCACCGAGGTTTCGCTACTGGATCAGATTCTCGTCGAAACCAAGATTACCCCGCACGATGAGGGGTACGACCTCGCTCGCCGCGGTGTCGCAGCTTTCGTTGCGGAGCTCATCAAGCCGAATAGAGCCAGTGAGCAGGTCAACAACGCACTGATCGATCGGATGATCGCGGAGATCGACCGCAAGATCTCGGCTCAGCTCGATGCGGTGCTGCACACGGACGAGTTCCAGCAGCTCGAGTCGGCCTGGCGGGGGCTGAAGTTCATGGTCGACCGCACTGATTTCCGTCAGAACATCAAGGTTGAAATTCTCAGCGTCAGCAAGGATGAGCTGCTCACCGATTTCGAGGACAGCCCGGAGATCGTCAAATCCGGCCTGTACAAACATGTCTACACCGCAGAGTTCGGCCAGTTCGGCGGTCAGCCCGTCGCGGCCATGATATCGGCCTACGAATTTGGCAGCGCCAGCCAGGACGTGAAACTCATGCGCTACTTGAGCGCCATGGCCGCCATGGCGCATGCGCCGGTTATCGCCTCCGCGGGGCCGGGCATGTTCGGCGTCGAACGCCATGAGGAGATCGCAAGTCTGAAGGATCTGCAATCGATCTTCGAGGGGCCAAAATACGTCAAGTGGAACTCATTTCGCGAGAGCGAGGACGCTCGCTATTTCGGCTTGACGTTACCGCGTTTCCTGCTGCGCTTGCCCTATGGGCCGGAAACGGTTCCGGTCAAGGCGTTCAATTATCAGGAGGCCTCCAACGGAGACACTAACAACTATCTGTGGGGCAATGCGGCCTTTGCCTTCGCGACGCGCCTAACCGAAAGCTTCGCAAAATATCGCTGGTGCCCGAACATCATCGGCCCGCAATCGGGCGGGGCGGTCGAGAACCTCAATCAGCATACCTATGAGGCGATGGGGCAGTTGCAGAGCAAGGTCCCGACGGAGGTTCTCATCTCCGACCGGCGCGAGTTCGAGCTTGCCGAACAGGGCTTCATCGCGCTGACCATGCGCAAGGGCTCTGACAATGCCGCTTTCTTCTCGGCAAATTCCGTTCAGAGACCGAAATATTTCGGAAACACCCAGGAAGGCAAGACGGCCGAACTCAACTACAAGCTCGCCACCCAGTTGCCCTACATGTTCATGATCAATCGGTTCGCGCACTATATCAAGGTGCTGCAGCGCGAGAACATCGGCTCGTGGAAGAGCAGGGACGAGCTCCAGAGCGAGCTCAACGACTGGATCCGCCAGTATGTCGCCGATCAGGAGAATCCGTCGGCCGACGTGCGCTCCCGGCGACCCCTGCGCAAGGCGGAGATCACCGTCGACGACGTCGAAGGTGAACCGGGCTGGTATCGCGTCGGCCTCTCTCTTGTTCCACACCTGAAATATATGGGCGCGGATTTTGCCCTGTCGTTAAAGGGCAAACTCGACAAGCAATGATGGTGCAGACGATGATAGACCGCAGTCTTATGGAGCGCTTGGAACAGGCAAGGGCGAGCAGGGGCCCCTCGCAGCAACAGGGCTCGTTCGATCGTTTCCGGGCCAGTGTCCTGGATAACCTGCGCCGGGTTCTAAACTCGCATCAGGGCTGCTGCGAAACACGACCGGACTTCGGAATGCCCGATCTTAATGGCGCGATCGGGCAGGGGGCCGACGCGGTGCGCACAATCGCTCATTCGCTCAAGCAGCAGATCGAGACGTTTGATCCGCGCTTGGAGAATGTTTCGATCCGCGTTCAAACCGATCGCCAGTACCCTTTGCAGCTGACGTTCCACGTCAACGCGACGCTCTATTATAACGGCCGGATGGAGCCGATCTCATTCGACGCGATCTACGAAGAGCGCGTCTGGGTGAAGGACTGAAGCGGTGGCGCTCAATCCCTATTACGAGGATGAGTTGTCCTATTTGCGCGAGCTCGGCTGTGACTTTGCTTTAGCCAATCCGAAGCTTGCGCCGTTTCTCGGGCGTGAGGCCACCGATCCCGACGTGGAACGGTTGTTGGAGGGCTTTGCATTTCTTGTCGCGCGCCTGCGCCAGAAGCTCGACGACGAGTTTCCCGAATTCGTCCATGGCCTGTTGCGGATGGTATGGCCATACTATCTTCAACCCCTGCCCCCCATCACGACGCTCTCGTTTGCTTTGAACCAATCGGCGAGCGTAGCGAGCCTGAACGTGCCGGCCGGCACCAGCGTCCGCTCGCGCCCGGTTGAGGGAACGAGCTGCGCGTTCGTCACCTGCTACTCAATTAATGTGCTGCCGCTGCAGATCACTGACGCTCAGTTCGAGAACCGGACGGGTTCGGCGCGCCTGACCTTGGGTATCAAGGCAACCGGCCAGCAAAACCTCTCATGTCTTCAGAACGGTCGGCTCCGGCTCTTCTTTTCAACCGAGCGAGAGCCACAAGTAGGACGCCATCTATTGACCTGGCTGTGCCGTCACGTCAGGCAGGTAACCGTCACCGTGGCGGATCGGCAGGTCGCAGCAATCGGGACAGCGCAGATCGCGCCAATCGGATGGAGGGATGAGGAGGCGGTTTTGCCCTGGCCACATAATGGCTTCGCCGGACTGCGGATCATTCAGGAGTACCTGACTTATCCGTCCAAATTTCTCTACGTCGAACTGTCTGGTCTCGAGCCGGTGGGGGCCCACATCGAGACGGAGTGCAGGCTCATCATCGAGTTCCAGCGTCCGTTTCCCGCGCAAATGCGAGTAGGCAAGGACCAGATTCGCTTGAACTGCACGCCGGCCATCAATGTCTTCCGCCATGAGGCCTCACCGATCCGTCTGGAGCGGACCAAGAGCGAACACCGCGTGCTTGCCGCCGGAGGGCCTAACTTCAGCATTCGTTCCGTGGACAGCGTGACCGGCTATGTGCAAGGGCGCCCGGAACGTATCGAGTTCGAGCCATTCGACCTGTTACGACACGATCTGCCCGGCACTGAGCGCAACCGTGCCTACTTCCGCGAGCGCGTCCGCCCCGCCGTGGTCGGCCGGGGTGTCGACCATTATGTGAGTTTCGTCGACCGGCTCGACGTCGGCCAGCATCCGCCGATCGATGTCGCATCGCTGCAATTGACCTGCTCCAACGGACCGATCGCCGACCGGTTGCCGGTTGGCGCCGTCGATCTGCCGACCTCCGACACGCCTCGCTCGGTCAGCTTCTCCAACATCACCGCGGTCGTTGCAGAGGTGCCGCCACCGCTCAATGATGGCCTGTTGCGGCGGCTGACGGCCAATCTGGCGCGCAATTATGGCGCCATAGTCAACGTCGATACGCTGCGGACCATCATTGCCAGCTACGATTTCCGTGCGGTCTATGACGTTCAGGCGCGCCGTCGCCTGGAGTTGCTGCTCGAGGGACTTGATCAGTTCGTGACGTCCGACAGCGATCACGTGGTGCGCGGGGCCCCGATCCGCATGCGCGACGTCGAGTTGGCTTTGGTCGACAGCAAGATCGGCGGTGAGGGCGAATTGTTCCTGTTGGGCTCGGTGCTGGATGCCTTCTTCGCGACCTTCGCCGGCATCAATATGCTGCACCGGTTTTCGGTCCGCGGCACGGAAAGCAACGCACATTACACATGGCCAGCGAGAAGCGGATCGATCAACCCGTTCTGACCGCGTCCGAGGATCTCAGCGAGCTGGCGACTTACGGATTCTTCTCGCTTGCCGCGCTCCTCGAACGGCGTTTCGGCAACGCTCCCCCAATCGGATCCACTGACGATCCCGCGCGCGAGGCGGTTCGCTTTCGCGCGACGCCGACGCTCGGCTTTCCCGCCGAGGAGATCGCGCAAGTCAGACAGGTCCAGGCCGCAACAGAGCGGGTGGAGGTGTACGTCAATCTCCTCGGACTGCACGGCCCATCGTCGCCGCTGCCGCCCTTCTACACCGAACGCGTCATGGACGCCGACGGCACGGGATCGCTCGGCGAGTTTTTCGATTTCTTCAATCACCGTCTGATCAGCCTGCTGCTGCGAATTTGGCGGTACTATCGCCACCATTTGCGGTTCGAGGAGGGGGAAACCGACGCGATTTCGGTGCTGGTCGGTGCGCTCTTTGGGCTCATGCCACGAGGGGGCACAACGGACGAACGGGAATGGCGGGCGCGGCTACTGCCTCATGCCGGTGCCCTTGCGCTGCCCAGCCGGTCGGCGCGGCTCGTGGCCGGCGTGATTTCCAGCCATCTCAATATTCCGGCCCGGGTCGAGGAATTCGTCTGGCGAGAGATCGATATTCCACCGGAAGCTCAGTGGCGTCTAGGCCAGCCTGGCCTTCAGCTTGGCATTGACACCCTTGCTGGCGACACCATGCCGGACGTGGCGGGTAAATTCCGGATTTGCATCGGGCCGCTCAACCAGCAGCAGTTTCGGTCTCTGCTGCCCGGCCGCGAGGCTCACGGAATCCTTTGTCGGCTTGTCAATGTCATCTTGCGCGAGCCGCTGGCCTGGGATCTCCAGTTAGAACTGGCGCCTCGGGAGATGCCCGAATGGACTCTTGGCGAAGGAGAATTGGGCTGGACGACAACGATCGAACCGCTCGAGCGAGCCGAGAGCTCAATTCTATTGTGATTGTTGTCGAGTTTCGCGCCGATCGGATCCTGGGGCTAGCGGCGCTCCATCTGGTCGTGGCGCCCGTCGGTGGGCGAGCCAAATGACGAGACTTTCGTGCGTTCATGGCTCATTCTAGTCCTCGGCCCGATTGCGCCTTCAATTGCGGCAAAGGAGAAGTTTGCGCCCTGGGTAGAAACCGCGTTGCTTGCAGCGCAGGTCGACTCAAAGATTTGCATCAATCGGCTGGGTACTCGCCTGCTATGCAGGCGAACACGCACAGTGCGTCAAGATCTCAACGTCGAGGCGTGGTCAAGAGTTTTTCCGACGAGCGGTCTCGGAAACTAAACGTCCAGATGCTTTTTACGTCGCTTACCGGGCAAGTATCGCGGAATCCTGAAATCGGGCGGCACTCGTCAGTGTGACCGCAAGCGCTGGAGCGCGCCATCAAATTGAGCGCTTTGCCTGGAGCGCCGGTAAAAGGCGCTCGGACGGCCTCAAGCTGCGCGAGTTGCAGTCTTTGCAGAATGCGATATCGCGTCAGGTGCAGGAGATGAAATCCGCGCGCGAGCAGAAGGCCGACATGCTGTAAGACCAGATTGAGGGTCCTTCCCCATGGCGATCGCAAAAGGCAACAAGCAAGAGGCCGAGGAGTAGAAGACGCGTCAGAAAAAGCTCGATGCAAGCTCGGTCTGTAAGCAAAGCCGAAGTTGGAGGCGACGGTGTCAGTTATCAGAGCGGCTAGGCAGTATGAGATTGAGTCATTGAGGCTCCGCCAAGAGGGCGCCAACTGAGGCGGCCTCCGGTTAAGTGGTCCCAGCAACCTTGGGGGCCTAATGTAGCGGCGGTTGCTGGGACCATCTACCGGCCCCGGGCCAGGTCACACAAGGCAGCGGAAGGGGCGCCCCAATGAGGTGCCCCTACTCCACACACATTGCGATGCCGATCATGACGAGCGAGCTTAGCCCGACCAGCACAATGATTACACTGGCAAGTATGTCACTGCCCATTGACAACGACTCCTGCGTTGGCGCTGGAAGCTACGCCCGTGGAACTCGGCAAACTAGTGCAATTTGTGCCTGTCGATAGGATCCTTTCACCCACGGAAAACGACGGCCCATTCCGCTCGCCAAACGATAAAGAACGGATCGTGACCCATAGAAGCTAATGGGCCTAGAATACTTGCTTATACCGTCCCGTCTCGGAGGGTGAGATATCGACGAATTCAAAGGCGGCCTGAGCGTTCAAAACAATATCAGTATCAGCAGAACATCACGTGCGGAGGCGCACTTAGCTGCGTGCGCTGCTTGCGTGAGATCGGCGTTACCCGTGCGCGGCGCGGACGGCTTTACGAAGCCGAACCTAAGTTGACGCCAAACAGGCGCCATAGGGGCGTTCAGGGAGAGGGGGAGATGTCGACATCCGGAGCGGTAGTGGGTCCCCGCTTATTCAGAAGGCGGTCGATTTCCTGAAGACGTCGCTCCGATAATCCAGCTTCCTTTGCATATTCGGCCCAGCGGTCTACCGCACGCTGAACCTGTTCGAAAACCTGTTCGGCTTCCGCCCTTGGGATCGACGCATTTTCGGCGACCTTCAAGATGTGTTTTTTGGTCGGATTTTTCCCTTCACCGTCCACCGCGAGATTGTGCTCGCCGCCGGGCCCCTCGGACAGCGTGAGATCGTAGGCCGGCGTTGGATGCCAAACTCCGTCCTTCGCCATCAGGAAGGCGTGGTTCTTCGCGTGATCGTCTCGATTGTGCGCGAGGACGTTGAAGACCATCCGGACGAACATCTGGCGCACGTGGCGCTCGTCGCGCGTCAGGAGCCGAGTGACCTTCAGCAAGGTGTCGTAGTCGATGGACGGTGCCCGATGATCGGCTTCCAATAGCCCGCTCACGGTCTGTACGTGCGCGCTCCCGCTTTCAGTTCTGTCGAACCTTTGGACGGCGAAATAGCTGCCTTTCTTGGTTTCGATGAGTTTCGTGGCAGGCATGTCGACGCCGGCTGCCTTGGCCATAAGAGAGTAGGCGTACTCTTCTTTCCCTATTTCGGAAGGGTCGACGTTCGATTTGAACTTCACCAGCCACGCGTCGAAGCCTTCCGGAAGATCGGTGCCGTCGTCAGCGACAAACTTTCCGGTCTTTCGGTTCAAACCGATCATGATCTTGGGGCGGACGCCGGCGGAGCCGCCCTGGATCTCGAGCAGACGGTCCACGTCGGCTTCGTCAACCTCGCCTTGGACGGCCTCCGCCTGGGCCGCGAACCAATCGAGGTCGATTGCGGCGTCGTCGGTTTTGCTGAGGGAATTATCCGGAACGTAACGCAACGCTCCCATACCCACCTGCCCGACATATGCTAGGCGGTCGAGGGGAGTGAGAAGTCTAAAATCATATCCGAGCTTCTGCAGATAACGATCGAGCAGAAGGCGACCCCAGCCGTCGGGTAGGCTGTCGTTGAGCATGCCGTGCAACCCGGCGAATGGCGAGTTCGGCGCGGCCTTGGCTCCTTCGCTGACGGGAAGCTTGAACGGAGAGACGTTAAGACGCTTCTCGGCGAAGTCGGGGTGGTACTCGAAATATGCCCGGCGTTCGTCCTTGCTCCATGCCAACGTTCCTACGTCGATCTTTTCGCCGTAGAAGTCGAGCGATACCGACAGTTTTTGGACGCCTTGAAAGGGCTTTCCGTCCGCGGCTTTCGCTTTCTTCACTTTCTGCGTCCTCGGACTCTAAGAGGCTTGGAGATCACGTCCTCGATCGACTTGCGCGGCCTTGGAGGAAACAGGCTCTCGAATTCCTGTTCGGCACCGAGCGCGAACGCGATGGCTATGAGAAATTCAATGGAAGATTTGCCGGTCCGCTCGAACTGCTTCAGCGTCCCCAAGCTGACCTGAGCGCGGGCAGCCAGTCCCAATTGTGTTAGATTGGCCTCCAATCGCCGCTGCTTCGCGCGGCTTGCGATGCCCCGCACGATATCTTGAGGGGAATTTAGTGTAAGGGTTATATCCATAGCCGTTATTTCCATAAGTTTTGAATAGTGGATACTATAATAACCCTTAAATGTCAAGCGGTTCCGGTTTGTTGGTTCGCAATCCATTGCCAACTGGGCCACCCTCGGGGCTCCAAAACTCGGGCTACGAAAACCTTGGCTTGTTCGGGCCTCGTGAGATTGTCTGTTTGAACAGCGCCTTCGACCAAGCGGGTGGGATTGGCACGGATCAACGGCCTATTCGCACCGTGTCGCTGCCCTCGGTCCGTTGTACGCGGATCCGGCAAGCCTCGCCACGAAAGAGGTCACCGAGCTACGGCTGCTCAAGTCGGAACCGCAAGGCTATTCTTGTCGATTCCTCCGACGAGTCCGCCGGACAGTCGGTCGAAGGCCAGGTAGACGACAGGAGAATAACGTCCGCATCTGGGAGATGCAGGCCGCTGACCAGTGAAATTCCCAGCGGCACCCGGAGTTCTGCGCCGTCTCCGTGGCAGAGCGCCAAAGCCAGTGCTCCCAGCAGAGCCGCCATTGTCGCCATCACGATCGGCCGGAATCGTAAGATGCAAGCGTTGCGGATCGCATCGAAAGGGGAGCGACTAGGGACTCGGTCAGGCGGATCTCGTGATTGCAATTGGGGCAGTGAAGGGTTGGCTCATGTGCGACGGTTGGCGGTAGTTTCATATTCATTGGCACTCCTTCCGCTTCCATAGGCCGATCGTTGTGGCATCTCCTGCGTCGTCTCCTAATCGACTCCGCTCGGCAAAAGGGCAGCGTCCGAAATCTATCCGGGATTTCCACCGTGTGACGCAGGGTGGAGGCGGGAGGCCTCGAACGCTCAGATAGATGTGCTATTGCAGGTTTTAAGCACGCACGCGTGCAAAAGCGCAGAAATTCGTTGTCGTTCCGGTGTTCTAAATGGCGCGGGTGGGAAAGCGCGCCACTCGCCAGCAAGCAGGATTAGCGGGAGCGATGGCGTTCACGAGGCCCGAAAGCAAGGAGGTCTAGCCGTCTTCTCGGGACGCTTCGCATGCAGGGAGCTTCCGCAAGGGGCTCGGTTGGTCAGGTTCTTGTAGATCGATCTCAACCTGTGGTAGCTATTGGTTTTTCGATTGGATTATTGCGCATGTCGCGGTCCTGTTTTTGGATGCTGTTTTTCGTTCTTTCGGTCGAGACGGCCGCCGCCCAGTCCCAAGAGAGGATTATGGCGCCGATTCCCTCTACGAACGATGCCAACGTCCAGATCATTGGAGGCAAGCCGGCGACGAAGGGGGACTGGCCCGCGACCCTGATGTTCGACGGCAATCTCGGTCGGTGTACCAGCACGATCGTGGGAACGTATGTTGTCTTGACGGCGGGACACTGCGTCGATGACAAGTCACCGGCCAAGCTGCTATGGGGAAATCGTCGCACCGATCTCTTGTGCCACGTTCATCCGGACTATCGGGGAAAGGCATGCGCAAACGAGATCGCGCCACAAAAGCTGGTGGGATGCACGGCCGACGTCGCGATCTGCATCGCCGCCAAATCTCTCGATCCTGATCCCGCGAAATTCGAGAGGGTGAGAAACAATCCTCCTCCGGTTTCCGCGAAGGACAAGGTATTCCTGCTCGGGTTCGGCTGCACAGAAGCGGACGGAAAAATCACCGAGGTTCTGCAGGAAGGAGTGGCTTCGGTCGAATGGCCTGCGCAGCCGGGCGCTTCCAGCGACCCGAGCCGCACGATGAGAGAATTCATCAAGACCGCGGGAGCCGCGGTCTGTCACGGCGACAGCGGCGGGGCGAGCTATTCGCCGGACAAGACCAAGCCCGAAATGCTGGCTCTGGCGTCGCGTGGCAACCTCAGCACCGACTCCTACCTCGTGGACCTCCGAACTCCGCAAGTGCAGACCTTCTTGCGAAAGGCGGGGTCGTTCAGGTCCGACTTCAATCTGCCCGAGGGGGCCATCAAGATCTGCGGGATCGATCCAGATGCGGAGAATTGCAGATAGCCTCTCGATCGCGGCGGCGGCCATCGTGTGGTGTTTGGGATCTACGTCGCAAGCCGCCGGTCTGAAGATCGCCAACAGACCGAGCGATATGGTGGCCGTTATCCCCCGACCGACGGCGACGGACGTCGATCTGATCAAGGGCGTGGCGGAGCTCGGCGCGCCGCAGATCGTCGTCTTTCCTAAAGGGGCGGATGTCGCCCAATTCGTCACGGAAAAATGTGGCCGACCGCCCGGTAACTTCAAGATTCACCCCTTATACGAGAAGATCCTGCTCGAGAGGAACGCCGGGCTGACCCACAGCGACTTAGATTCGCTTCCCGAACAGAAAGCCCTGGAAATCCCCGCATGCGGAAAGTTCATAGAGGACGTCACCTTGCCCGCGCCGAAGGGCGTGGAGAAGCTCACCAAGGAACTCGCAGTCCCGTTCGACACCGGAGTGTTCGAGCGTGTCGTCAAGGATCCCGCTCTCAGAAAGGACGTTCAGCAGATCTACACATCGGCGTTGACCGATAATTCGAAGGACTATGAGACTGCTTGGAAATCAATCTGTTCTTCGACCCCCAATGCTTCCCTACCCGGAGACATCGCTTCCTGCCGCAACGCCATTCAGATCGCGGCAGTAAATCCGAAGATCACGAAGCCGAACATGGTCAAGGAAGTGACCGTGCCGGCGCTGACCCAACTCGCTACTTCTGGTGTGGACGTCGAACCGAAAGACGTCCGCATCGCACTGCGAACCGGCGTAGCGGAAGATGCGGTTCGTGCGGCGATTCCGCAGCTTCAGAACCTCGAAGGGCAACTGAAGTTCGTCACCGAAATCGAGGACGTGCAACGGTTCGGAGAGAGCTGCTCGAAGGCGGCCGAACGCAAAGGGGATTCCTGGCCCTACAGTGTGCGTGATTTTCTCCGAGTGGCCAGCTTGAATGGAATCAATCAGGACCAGGAGGGACGGCGTATTCTGATCGTCGATACCGGCTTCGACTTCAGCGATCCGATCCGAACCGATTCCACGAGACTGGTTTTCGATCCCTTCTATTTCCATCGACTGAACCAGATGGTCGATCCTGATCCGCAAAGGGATAAGAACGAAGATGGCGTAAAGGGAAATGGCGGATGGGCCGGCGTAAATCTCAGCGGCGTGAGCGGTCGCACGTCAAGCGCCACTTCAATCGTCTTCAAACATCGTTCGCACGGACTATCCGTAGCGGCTGTGGCGCTCGGAGGTCGGCCGGTCGAGGAGTTGCGGCGCGTAGTTCATCTACCGATGCGACTGGGATTTGCCAGTCTCGTCGCGCTCGATACGCTCAATCCTATCATCAATACGGGACACATCGAGAAGGCCCTCAAGTTCGCCGCCGCTGCGGGAAACGAATTCAACGTCGTCAATCTGAGCCTTTCGTCCACCGACAAAATTCCGGGATGGGATGACATCGTAAGCAACAAGGGCAAAGGCCGAGTCTTCGTCGTCGCCGCCGGAAACGACGGAAACAAGCTGACGGGGAAGGATGCCGTGTGGCCGGCTGCGTTCGGCGGCAAGAGCGCGCCACCCGATACCACCTCGGGTGCCGTGGTTTCCGTGGGAGCGCACGACGCGGACGGCAATCTCGCCCTGTTCTCCAACAAAGGCATGGCCATCGACGTCTTGGCGCCAGGCTGCAGCGTTCCGTCGTACGAATTGCGTCTTGATAGTGATGGACGAGCCATCGGTATCGTGCCCCGGAACGAGACCGGGACCTCATTCTCGGCACCATTGGTCTCGTTCGTTGCGGCGCTCTTGATGAACAGCCCTAAGCTCGCGGGCCGGCCCGGGCTCGTCAAAGCCCGCATCCAGATGGGTTCGGACTACGACTGGGCTCTTCGCGACGATGTCTATGCCTCTGGCATCCTTGACATCGCAAAGGTACTCAGCGTCGACAACGACGTTCTAGAGCTTGCGGATGCTAACGGCGGCAAGTCGCGAAACATTCGGTACGGAACGGTCCTGAACAAATCTACCATTGGTGAGGTGGAATGCCACCCGGGAGACAAGCTGGGTTTCGAGACCGTTCGAAAGGCCGCCAGAAGCGGTGCGAATGATCTCCTGTTATTTTCTAACGACGATGATACGAAACCGTCCGGCCTCGAACGGAAGTTCTGCGACAAATCCATCCTCGACAAGGTAGTCTTCGAGTTTCGCGATGTCGAAACCGGGGATACCACTTCCATTCCGGGTAGCGCGGTGCTCGACTACGTCCCTGCACCTTGAGCTATTGGCCGAGGGGGGCGCGAAGAGCATCGAGGTGCTGGTTGTTGAGCTGACGAATCTGCTCCTCGCTCGGCTTGACGGAACCGGGCACCGCTGGCGCCCCCAAGGCGATAATGAGTGTGTGCGTGTTCGTCCTCGACGCGGCGGCGAGGGGACCTGCATTTGCCGGCCCCTTGAAGCTGACCAAGCTCCAATTGGGAGCAATATTGGCGCTGCTCATCACGACGAACTGCACCTGATGGCCAATCGAATCTATCGGCGGATCGTGAGGCAGTCCCTCAATCGCGGACGCCACGTCCTGCTTGGCCTTCGCCGCCTCGTCGTTGGCGTCCTTTGCGGCCTGTAGAAGGCGGTCCAGCTCCAGATCCTTCGGATCGGTCGCTTTGGCGTTCTTGTAAGCGACCGCGGCCTTGCCGTACTCGGCGGCTGCTTTCGCTGTCGCCCGGTTGACGATGAAAGCTTCGTCGTATGCGATCTGTATGTCCTTGAGGTCGGCCCCTGAATTGACCGCTTTTGCATGGTCGTCCACGGCCTTAGCATGCTCCTTCACGACCCCGGCCCAAAACTCGACCAACGCCTTTTTCTGTTGGAGGATCTGCTTCTGGGTTTCCGCGGCCGCGACCGCGACTGGAGGAGCGGGAAGTGACTTTCCATTGGGGGGCGGATGGTGTCCGATACGCAACTGAGAGTTCGCGACGGGCGCCAAAGCGGAGGCGATCCATTCCTGCAGCCCAAGCCTGCCGTAGAGATCCGGTGCATTCGGCAGATCGCAGGCCAGACGGTTCCTCTCCGCTCTCAACTCCTTGATCGCGACGGTGAAACTGAGGCTTTCGTTACGGATCGCCGTCGTCGCCACACCGCCGCCGCCTGACGCTCCGAACATCTGCCCGAAAGTGCCTATCCCGGTAAGTACGGCCGGAGGCATCTGATGAAGTACCGCAATGCTGGGCGTAAGCGAGGCCTGATTGTTCGTTATCAGCGTCAAGTCCACCTTGGCGGTCCAGTCACGCATCCATTGATAGCGGCCCGTCGGATAAGGCGGCTGCGGATCCGGCATAGCGAAGGCGAGCTCGCACTTCACGCGCTGGACGATCTCAGAGATGGAGACACCGTCCTGCTCGAGCTCCGGTACCGACGCGCAGCCCACCGCCGCGGTCGCACCAAGCAGCGCAACAGCACCCCTGAAGGTTCTTCGCATATGTGTCCCCCGCAGCCCCCGCTGCTTTCATCTCACTTTTTGGACGTTCCTTCTGCCACCATGAGATAGAGCGACGTCGTGCCCTGGTCGGCGATGGTCAATCTTACTTCGAACGTGTCCTCTTTCGCGGGGGCGGTCAGCACGCCACGGTAGCTCAAACGATGGTTCTTGAGATCTTCTGCCGAAGTGGCGTCCGAAATCGCAATCTTCTCGACGGCCGCATCGCGGACGATTTCCACGACCGGGCTGACGGCACCTATAGCCGTGCTCTCTTCGAAAGTCAGCTCAACCAGAACTTCGGTGTCTTTGCCCGGCGCAACGATCGGTGGTTCGATTCTTGCGCGGACTTTCGAGAGATGACGGACCCCGTCCGAAGTCATTACTTCGCCCAATGTGGCCGCCGCGACCGGCGGAGCGATCCCCGGTACGAGCTCGCGTGCTATCCTGCTTCTCACGTACTTGTCGGCAAAGATGGTCGAGTGCTCCACAAAGGAAGGATCCGTGCCTTCCAGATTCTTGAAGGTGGCGGCTGCGCTCCAGATAGGGACCGTTCCGTCGCCTCGGCTGCTGGTGAAAGTCCAATTGTCGGGACTCGACGTCCGGTCGGCCGTGTACAGCCACAACTTGGTGTCAAGGATGTCGCCCGTAACCTTGATTTCCTGCACTGCCGGCGGCTTCGATACAATGGAGCTCAGTCTACGAGCGCTCGCAAGCCCGTCGGCCAGTACCTGTCGCCGCGATCCGCCCGGGCGATATTCATCAGGAAGCCACCCGCCCTTCCAGTTGTTCGCGTCGAGAATATCGAACGCAGAGAACTTCGCCTTCGTTCCTTCTCTGCAGCAGTTGGGATAGGCGGGGAACAATTCATAGATGGACGGGAAGGAAAGGGTTACGCGTCGGATCGTCGGCAATCCACCAGCCACCAGATTGGCGAAAGCACCCCATCCGTTTGAGATCGTGTCGAGAGAATTCATGCTTCCCAGAAACGGCGTACCCAGATAGATCGCCTTGTGCACCTTTCCGGCGCCGCCATGCTCGGCCATCCAGATCCTTGTGACCAGTCCTCCCATGCTGTGGGCAACGATGTCGAAATTTCCGTCCCGCAAGGCCGGGGTACCGCTCACGAATGCATCAAGCCGTTTCGCTGTCTCGAAGTTGCTTAGACGCCAATCGTACGGAAAACGAAAGAGCGTCTTGCCGTCTTCAAAACCCAGATCCTTCAGCAGACCCAACAGATCGTCGTACTGGTGAATCGTCCAGAAGGGACCGAGTACGTTGATGCTGGAGACGAGGCCCGATGCTTTCAGGCCCTTGCCATTGCTGTTGGGAGCGAGATCAAGCCCGGCATAATTCGATAGCGAATTCCGGTTTCCCCAAACCACGTTTCCTGAACCGTCGCTGAGTTCGGAGCCCAAAATTCCGGGAATGAAGACCAGTGGTCGCTGCGGCCCGTCGGCCTTCGAGGTCGAGGCAATTCCGAATGCGAATAGGCTAATGAATGCCAGCCGATACAATCGAAGCACAAACATCGATCAATCCGATTAAATCTTTGGGTGCAATGTAATACCTTATACTACCTCCAGCATAGTACAGAAGATGCGTCCTGAGAAGCCAGGTCGTATCAGATAGCCCGCTGAAACTGGTTTTCCCCATCGCACATCGAACGGCTTTCAATAATCTATTGTGTCTGCGGTCCGACATCTTCGTACGAATCGTACCAACAATCCGACAATGATGTGTGCCACGCTCATTTGCCGTGAACAGTAGGCCCGTCGCACCAGAGACGCTCGCGACGCGAGGCGGCCCCCCATTGTTCGGTGACCACAGGTCGGCTGGAGATTGAGGGACAGAGGTCTCTTCTTGGAAAGCAGCTGATTAAAACAGCCAATCCAGTTGCAGAAGATATTCTCCTCGCAATGAGCCGCGGCCAAGAGAATGCGCCATCCGCGGGCAGCACGAGAACAGATAGTTATTTTATTGACCGTCGGGAGGGCTCGTCAGATAGTCAATTGCAACAGGTGCTGCCGGGGCTGCTTTATGAGAGCGGAAGAGCCGGTGCTTATAGCGCCGCTGCGCCCACACCGCCGCGCGACCGTTATGCACCGTGCGCTCAGCGATGGCTCGATCATGCCGGACGCTGGAATTGATCAGCCTGCTTGCAAGCTGCCGTCCGATCACTCGCATGGCATCACCCGTGCAATCGTTGCTGGTCCGCCGTCGCACGCGGAGAGCCGAATGGCTGAAAACCTCAAAAGTGTCGATTTGCGACCCAACCGGAGATTTGAAATGACTGTACGTAGTCGCTGGTTGAGATGGATGGTCGCCTCGTTAGTCGGCGCGATCGGACTCATGTCGACGGCCGCCTATGCCGGTCCGACGCTCGATAGGATCAAATCGCGCGGCCTCATCAGGGCCGGTGTCGGCACCACGCCCGGCTTTTTCGAGCCGGACAACAATGGGCGGTGGAGGGGCTTCTTCATTGATTACGGACGCGCCTTGGCGATTGCCGTCTTCGGTGACGCAGAAAAGATCGAGTTCACAAGCTCGTCGCCGCAGCAACGTCTGCCGGCGCTGCAGTCCGGCGAATTCGATGTCCTGTTGTCCGGCGTGACCATCACGATTACGCGGGCGTTCAAGCTCGGGTTCCATTTCGGTCCGACCATCTTCTATGACGGGCAGGGGCTTCTCGTTCGCAAAGACATCGGCGTGACATCGGCATCCCAGCTCGATGGCGCCACGATCGGCATTCAGAGTGGCACGACCGGCGAGTTGAACATCGCGGACTTCTTTCGCAAAAGCCGGCATCAATTCACGCCGGTCACGATCGAAGATACCAGCGAATTCGTCGCTGCCCTTCAGTCCGGCCGCGTGGATGCGATCACGCAGGACTCGTCGGATCTGGTCGGAAAGCTCGCTCAGCTGAAGAATCCGAACGACTACGTCTTGCTACCGGAGCGGCTGTCGAAGGAGCCGCTGGCACCCGCGGTGGCCGGTGGCGACGACCGCTCGCTCGAGATCGTCAATTGGACCGTGAATGCGACCCTCCAGGCGGAGGAATGGGGCATCACTTCGGAGAATATCGATGGCTTTCTGAAGTCCGACGATCCAGCCATCAAGCGTTTCCTCGGTGTCGATCCCTCACTTGCCGAAGCGATCGGGCTGGATCCGAAATGGGCCTACAACATCATTAAGACGATCGGCAATCATGGCGAGATCTTCGATCGCCATCTCAAGCCGCTCGGCTGGGAACGCGGCTATAACCGGCTGTGGACCAGCGGTGGCCTGTTGTATTCGCCACCGTTCCGCTGACATGTGCTGTTTATGACAACCGCGCCCGACACATCGCGCGCGTCGAAGACACGAGCCATGCGGCGCCGGCTCTTGGGTTGCTTGGGTCCGAGGCCGGTATTGCAGCTGGTGATCGTGGCCGGCGTCCTCTCTATCGTCGTCGTACTCGGATCGAACATCGCGACCACCATGGCGCGGATCGGACTGACACCGGGCTTCGGTTTCCTGGAACGCGCGGCCAATTTCGAGATCGGTGAAGGCATGATTGCCTTCAGGGCCGGCGATAGCTATGCCCGGGCAATCACCGTCGGTCTCCTGAACACGGCGAGAATCTCGTTGCTGGGATGTTGTCTGGCGACAATCCTTGGTGTGGCGCTTGGCATGATGCGGCTTTCGGGTAACGTGATGCTGTCTGGTCTGGTGCGCTGGTATGTCGAGATCGTTCGCAACACCCCGCTGTTGTTGCAGTTGTTCTTCTGGATTGCTCTCGCTCACGCCCTGCCTCCGCCGCGTCGCGCCATCACCTTGCTCGATGCCGTCTTTCTGAGCAACCGCGGTGTCTATGTGCCGGCGATCGTGATAAGCGATCTCTCGCTCGGAGCGGCGCTGGTTGTGGTCGCTGTGTTCGGGGGCTGGATCTGGCTGGTGCGGCGCGGTTGGCGCCAGAAGCGGGCAGGGCTATCGGCTCCGTTGCCTGCCTCTCTCTTGAGTGTGCTTGTGGTCAGCGCGGTGCTCGCAGCGAGCGGCGCAAAAATTGGCGTCGAAGTGTCCGCGATCAGCGGTTTCAACATTCGAGGCGGCCTCAGCCTGACGCCCGAATTTGCGGCGCTCCTGGTCGGATTGACCGTGAAGTTTTCTGCGGTCATCGCGGAGATCGTCCGCGCCGGCATATTGTCGGTGCGCCGGGAACAATGGGATGCCGCACGTGCGCTGGGGCTTCGTCGCGGCAAGATCATTCGGCTGGTCGTCCTGCCACAGGCCTTGCGCGTCATTACGCCCTTGACGACCTCGAACTATCTCGACCTCGTCAAGGACTCCAGCCTCGCTGTCGCGATCGGCTATCCGGATCTCATGAATGTCGTCAACACCACAGCCAATACGACCGGGCAGGCATTCGAAGCGCTGCTGATCGTCGTGCTGCTCTATCTCAGCTTAAATCTTGCCGTTTCAGCTGTGATGAACGCCTGCAACAGAACGGTCGCGTTGCGCGGGGAGCGGCCGGCATGACGGCAATCGAGGCCGCAAGGATGCCTTCGAGACGTCTTGGACGGCTCTGGACGAGATGGCGGACCGGCTTGTTCGGAACTTGGTTGAATTCAGCCATCACAATCATCATTGGTCTGCTCGTCTTGTGGCTTCTGCCGCCGCTGCTCCGTTGGCTGGTGCTTGACGCGACCTGGCAGGGAACGTCAGCGGATTGCCTGGCGCAGGACGGCGCGTGCTGGGCATTCGTCGCAGCCAAGCTGCGCTTCATCGTCTTGGCGCTTTATCCGATCCAACTCCAATGGCGCCCGGAGCTTGTGTGTCTCTTGCTCGCCATCTTGTTGGCTGTTGCGGCCATGCCGCGCTTCTGGCGGCGTGAGCTCATTGTCGGCGGGCCAGTTGTTATTTTCTTGTGCTGCCTGTTGATGGCCGGCTATCCGGGGCCGTCGCGAGTCTCGCCGAATCAATGGGGTGGGCTGCCTGTGACCCTGCTGGTTTGGGCGGTCTGCTTTGCCGTGTCGGTGCCGCTCGCAATCCTGCTGTCGCTGGCACGGCGATCAAGAATGCAGGCGCTGCGGCTGCTCGCGATCGGCTACATCGAGTTCATGCGGGCGATACCGATGGTCGCGATCCTCTATTTTGCGACCCTAATGTTGCCCATGGCGCTGCCGGCTGGTCTCTCGACCGACAAGATGCCCCGCGCGATGATCATGATTTCCCTGTTCTGGACCGCCTATATCGCCGAGATCATGCGTGGCGGTCTGCAAGCCGTACCGATTGGCCAGGAGGAGGCCGCAGCCTCGCTTGGATTGGGCTATTGGCGGTCGATGCGCCTGATCATCCTGCCACAAGCGCTGCGCATGGTGATCCCGGGTCTGGTCAACCAGGCCATCGGCTTCCTGCTCGCGACATCGCTGCTTGCCGTGATCGGTATCGTCGACATTCTCAACGCCGCCAAGGCGGCGGCGACCGATCCTAACTGGCTCGGGTTTTATAAGGAGGCATTTCTGGTCGTGGCGGCGATCTATTTCGCGATCGGCTATGGCGGCTCGCGCTACAGTCTCTGGCTCGAGCGGCGCCTTGGTCGCTGCGGTCCGCATTGACGGTTATGCGTCTCCACCGTCACAAAGCGCAGGCCTCGTCGTTGTTCAGACGAACTGTGGCAATCGCCTGAGACGCTTTAGAAACCCTTCGGAACCAGCGACGGCTGCCGGGCAGCGGTTTTCATAAATTTTCTTGCGTTGAGCCGGCCACAGAATTGAAAGACGGTTCACATGTTGGGAAGCAGATTGAGCCGGACACATAGTCGCGGTTGAAGGTCTTTACGATGGCGTCGGCCATGTCGTTCTCCGCTGCCGTGAAGCGCGGCTCGCGGTTCAGGGCGGCAGCGATCTCAAAGATACGATTGGCCGTGACGATTGAGCCGTCGTCGGCCGACCATTTTATCTTGTGCGGCGCGCGGGTGTTGCTTAACCGTCGTTTAGAGGCGGCGCGCACCAGGTCAATAAGATCGACATTGTCCGATGTCGGACGGTGTTGGATATGCGACAGGGCTCATTCGGGTGCCCCATTGTATTTGGGAGAGTTTCTGCTTTGGCACGGGCAATGCTTTGGGATGTGCGCATACGCGTTGGACCGACGATGGTCCCGCGGAAAAAGCACAAGCTCTCGATTGGATCGATCGCAAGGGCTTAGCACAACCAGACGGATCCGATCATGATCTCTTTCCTTGACCCCAAACACCGCAATTGCGCTCCTAAAGGGCCATCCCGATCCGGTAGCTCTACGATGACAATACCGGGGCGTGCTTTCCTCTCCGACATTTGGGGGCGGCTGTCGACAAAGATCCCGATGTTCTCATGCCGATCGGCGAGATGCCTTCTTGCCGCACAGCTCACGACTTGCACTCTGTCCGCCGGCGCCGCGTTCGCCCAGGCGGTCACATCGGATCCACCTGCCAGCTTCACGCTCAGCAACGGGCTTCAGGTTGTCGTGATCCCCGACCATCGCACGCCCGTCGTGACGGATATGATCTGGTACAAAGTCGGCGCTTCCGACGAGATACCGGGAAAGTCCGGGCTCGCTCATTTTCTTGAGCATCTCATGTTCAAGGGTACCGACAAGCATCCACTCGGCGAATTCACCCAAACCGTGTTTCGTATCGGCGGCAACCAAAACGCCTTCACCTCCGATGATTACACCGCATACTTCCAGCATGTCCGGCGCGAACATCTGCCGACCATGTTGGAGTTCGAGGCCGATCGTATGACCGGCTTGGTTCTTAAGGACGAGAACGTGCTGCCTGAGCGCGACGTCGTGCTCGAGGAATACAATATGCGGGTGGCCAACAATCCCAGCGCAGGCCTGAACCAGCAGATCATGGCCGCGCTCTACCTCAATCACCCCTATGGCCGGCCGGTGATCGGCTGGCTCCAGGAGATCGAGAAGCTCGATCGCGATGATGTGCTGGCCTTCTACCGCCGCTTCTATGCCCCCAACAATGCGATCCTGGTGATCGCCGGAGACGTCGAGGCCGCCGATGTGCGTCCGCTGGTCGAGCGCAGTTTCGGGCCGATCCCGGCGCAGCCCGCGATCCCGGCGCGGCGCATTCGCCCGCAGGAGCCGGAAACGGCCGCGCCCCGCACCGTCACGCTGTCGGACCCCCGCGTCGAGCAGCCAAGCGTGGGGCGGTTTTATCTGGTGCCCTCAGCCCCGACTGGCGCTCCCGGCGAAAGCGCGGCGCTCGAGGTGCTCGCACAACTGATGGGCGGCGGCCACAATTCCTATCTCTATCGCGCTCTTGTCGTGGACCAGCCGCTTGCGGTCTCGGCGAGCGCCTACTATTCGAGCATCTCGCTTGATCCGACGCAATTCGCGATTGCGGCCTGGCCCAAGCCGGGCGTCAGCTTCGCGGAGGTCGAGCAGGTGATCGACGGCGTGATCGCTACCATCTTGCAGAACCCGATCCGGGCCGAAGATCTGGAGCGGGCGAAGACGCAGCTGGTTGCGGCAGCGATCTATGCCCAGGACAATCAGGCTCTGCTGGCGTACCAGTATGGCGGCGCGCTGAGCGCGGGCCTCTCCATCGAGGACATCCGAAGCCGGCCGGACCGCATACGCGCCGTCACCGCGGAACAACTCCGCACTGTTGCGCAAAAATGGCTCGACAAGAAGCGCTCGGTCACCGGCTATCTGATCAAGGAAACGACTACCGCCAAGCGCGAGGAGAAGCGTTCGTGACCTATTCTTTCCTTCACGCGAGGCGCCTCGCGCTGACCCTTGCGACTGGCGTCGCACTCACTGTATCTGCGGTGTCTCCGTCGCAGGCTGCGGTAAAGGTCCAGCATTTGATCTCGCCCGGCGGCATCGAGGCCTGGTTCGTGCAGGATGTGGCCGTGCCGCTGATCGCGATGGAATTTGCGTTTGCCGGCGGCGCGGCGCAAGACCCTTCTGACAAATCGGGGGTCTCAACGCTCGTGGGCGGTCTGCTCGACGAAGGCTCCGGCGATCTCGACTCCAGGACCTTCCACGAGCGGCTCGAGCGGCGCGCTATCGGGCTCTCGTTCCGCGCGACCTCCGACGTGTTCCGCGGCAGTCTTCGGATGCTTCGCGACAACAAGGATGAAGCCTTCGATCTGTTGCGGATGGCATTGACCTCGCCGCATTTCGAAACGGCCGATGTCGAACGCGTCCGTTCGCAGGTTATCTCGAGCCTACGCCGTGACACTACGGATCCCACCGCGCTAGCGAGCCGAAAATTCCTGGAAATCGCTTTTCGCGATCATCCGTATCGGCGTCAGGCCAACGGCACCCTTGAGAGTGTCCCCACCATCACGGTGGCAGACCTAAAGGATTACACCAGCCGTGTGATTGCCAAGGACGCGCTGAAAATCGCGGTGGTTGGTGACGTCGATCAGGTAACGCTTGGCAAACTGCTCGACCAAACTTTTGGTACCCTCCCAGCCAAAGCGAAGCTCAAGCCGGTTGCCGATATCGAAGCGGCGGCGCCGCCGCAGCTCGTCTTTATTCCCCTCGACGTACCGCAGAGCGTGATCGCCTTCGGGGGGCCTGGTGTGAGACGCGGCGATCCGGACTTCATGGCGGCCTATGTTGTCAACCACATCCTGGGTGGCGCCGGATTGTCCTCGCGGCTCTATCACGAAGTGCGGGAGAAGCGGGGGCTGGCCTATTCGGTGTCCGAGTCGCTCTTGTGGATGGACCATTCGGCCGTGGTCATCGGCCGTACCGGCACGCGCGCAGATCGCGCCGGCGAGACCATCAGCGCGATCGAGAGGGAGACGCGCCGCATTGCCGAGGAGGGGCCGACCCAGAAGGAACTCGACGAAGCCAAGTCCTATCTCAAAGGCTCGCAGATGCTCGAGCTCGATACATCCACCAAACTGGCTCACGCGTTGCTGCAGTATCAGATCGATAAATTGCCGATTGACTATATCGAGAAGCAGAACGCTATCGTCGATGCGGTGACGCTGGACGACGCCAGACACGCTGCGAGGCGGTTATGGGGCCGGGGACTTCTGACCGTGGTCGTTGGACGCGCCCCGCAAGCGGTCGCGCAACCGGCTGGCGTTCCCGCGCCGAGCTCCAACTGATTTGGCGCACTCTTCATCATGGCCGACCTTGTCGCGGCCATGATGTCTTTCGTGATGCTGCACCGCACGATCGCTAGCTGAGCGCAATTGCGAATGGTGCTGGTCGTCATGCAGCGGGACGAGGCCCGCGCCTGATCGGAGGAGCTTCATGAGACAATGTCAAAGTAACGACATGGGTCGACGATCCGCGATATGACGGCCGTTTCCGGTTGCCGAGGTGCGACCTCACCGAACAAGCGAAACTGTCCCCCGGCGCCCATGGCGAGCGCGGCCAGGCATGGACAGCGTGGATATTCTCCACCGTGTTGCACGGCCCGCCTCATGCTGCAGTTCGGCAAGGACGTCAAGATCACGTGAATGCCCGATCGGCTCCCAGGACATGTCTGGATACGTGCTGCCTTCGAAGACTCTAGCAGCGTCTTATTGTCTTCGAGATCTCATAGCGGTTGCCGTGGTAGGGCAGGCGATCCCCTATAAGCGCTGTGTCATCGTCTTCAAGACATCGGACATCTGGTGAATGGATGTGAGTGGAGATCATACTTCAGCGAAAGATCGTGCCGCACGGCTCAATTATTTTAGTATTTCGCAGATCGTCGGGCGTTCGTGCGGGGTTGAATTCCCGTTTGAGAGTCCCCGCCACCAGCCGCCCAGAGTCTCACGATCGCACGCAAGTCTTACACTCATGCCATTTGCAAATTCGATCCAATCAGTGAAGCGATGGTCGGCGACTGCGACCACCACCGGAATGTCGGCATCGAGTGCACGCTCGATCAAGTAGACCAGGCCCTTGCCGGCCCGCTCTCGCTTGCCGAAGCGATTGATGATCATGAGGTCGGCTCCGGCCTCAAGGGCGCCCGCAATCCGCGCGGCTGCGTTCTGGAGCCGTTCGAGATCTAGACGGCAGCCGTGCTCAGCCGGGGCGGGATTTTTGGCAAGCGATAGCTTTTCACCATTGTGAACCAGCACACCAGACAGACTCGAGTCGGCGCATTGACCAACCTGCACCATGCCGACAACTCGACGGCCTTGCGCGCTCAGGTCTGTCGCGAAATCATGCAGAACCCAGTCAGGATTCTGATCTGCTTCATAGACCACGGCGGCGAGATCGCATTGGGCATCGAACATGGCCTGCCTCATTCTTGTGCGCAGAGAAAGCCACGGCAGTACTGCCGCGATTTCATGATATCTACGTCAAATTGTGGTTCACTTCGGTTCGTTCGTTGTATCTTGGTATATATCACGAATTCGAAGCGAGCTGCCAACTGCATTTGCCATGGCTTCTGCGTGCTCAGGATCGAGCCATCCCCTCTTGGGAAAACTGTGTTGGTGCGCGTGGGGCGCGTCAACAGACGTGGCCGGGAGTTTGCGCTTGTTTCACGGGGTATGTGGAACCATCACTCTCATGAGACGCCGCTGGATGACAATTCAGCAGCCGGTCGTGCGTCCCAATGGGCTCGTCGCGTGGTCGGAGAATTCTCTGGTGATCGTGTCAGCGATGTGTCTACCCATTCAGCTCGCTCATAATGAGCATGGGACATGTTGCGAGACTGGCCCCCAAGTCGGGATCCTTGTCGAAATGAAATTCGAGGGACCAGTGAGCCATGATGAGCTTGCGTCAAGCATGTTCTCAGGGCGGATGCCACTTGAGAATATCTTCTTCAGTCTGACATCTCGAACTATCTCATTACTATACGCCTTCACGTGTGAGGCAAGTGCGCGTTATAGTTGAGGTCATGGTCCGGCCGTGGGTCCTGTCCTCCAACGCCGGATCATTCGAGGTTGATGACCGCGAAGACTACGCTACTTTCAATTCCAACCGATCCTGCGACGGGTTCTTTGGGAGGACGTTGCCAATGTCGCCATCGCGGTCTGCGCGTGCTGAGCCATCCCCGGCCGTCGGTGATCTTGAGCGACTTGCGCCGTTAAGCCCCACTTCGAGCCGCTCGGATCTGCCATCCCAGCTGCCATACATTGCGGTCGAGATACAGGCCACCGTGCCGGCGGAAGACTTCAGGCATGCAGAAGACTTCACACATATCGTCGGCTTGGGATGGGACCATGGTTGCCAATCGGCACCCGGTCCTCTGGTCGGTTCAATGGACAAAAAAGGTGTCCTGCCGGCGACACCGCTCCAGCCGCGGCCACATTTTTACATCAATGGTCGGCCTTATACGGCTGAGCTCGGGCAAGGGACAAAGGAGGCCACCCTAGATAGTCCGCGAGGACTTAGCGCTACGCTCGTTCCGGGACATGGACTTCAATCTCTAGAGCCCGCGATGGCGGACGTCGAAGGCGTGCCGAAACATGTGGGAGAGACATCGTCATCGACCAGCGCTTCGACGTCCGCGATCCCGAAAAGTGCCAAAGGCTGCGGATTGTGGTGGTGTTTTAAGTCAGCTTTTGACAAATCCCTACGAAGGAGTCGTCGCGAAAACTCGTCCGGCCGTCTGGATCAACCGGTTGGACAGGCCTCTGGATCGGGCATCCCACTGCAGCCTCCGCGGCTGCTCGGCGACACGGAGTGGCTGGGCGACGAGCATATTACGGCGGATTACACACTCCTGGAGCAGGAGTTGCTGAGCGACAATCCGGATCTGGCCGCCCGGACTCGGTTCTTGCGGCCCGCACAAGCACATCTGTTGCGCTTGACCGAGGACGATCACATCCGACAGGACGCCTTGTGGGGGATCATCAAGGATGAAAACGAGAATGATGCCGCCAACTTCTTGTTCCTGCCAGTGAACGATGGGGGTGCCAGCGCACAAGGTACGCATTGGTCGCTGCTGCTCGTCGATCGTCGCGATCCGGAAGCGGTGGTTGCCTATCACTTCGACTCCTTGCGGGGATATAACAGCGCCAAGGCCGAGCAACTCGCAGCAAGGCTGGGCGCCAGCTTGCAGCCTGCCCAGATGGCCCAGCAGCGCAACCGCCATGATTGCGGCGTCTTTGTGCTGGACGCCACGCGGACGCTGGTTGTACGAATGGCGCAAACACAGCGGATCGATGACGAACTGCTGGACCTCGACAACCTCGTCGCCGGTCGGCAGGCCCTCCGGGACCGACTGAGCGCTCATGCGCCTTTGTAACGCCGAACTCCATAAGAGCTCGGGCTGATGGAGCAGGCTGGAGCGGCTCTTGCCGGCACCAAAGCCTGCCGGAATATTCGCCGCCCGCTGATCGTGCAGCTTCACCAATCCGCGCCGTTCGGACGACTGGCGGGATATGAGGACACGTTGATCGGCTCTCGTACGATCCCGCGTCTTACCTATCGCGGTTAGCCGGGCTGTGACGCGCAATATGGCATCCATCCGTCAGATCGGAGCTTCGAGGTCGAGCGAGGTGTTGACACAAGAAAGAACAAACTCGCCCCCGCACAAGCCCAATAGCAAGGCGGTCAACGGCGCCATCCAAGAAGCTCGATCCACTAGAATTCGCTTTTGGCGATCCCCATGTGTTTATGATAGGATTCGCCGCATGAACCGAACTGAAGCCATTAAGAAACTTCGTACTTTCGCCACCCCTCTCAAGCAGCGGGGAGCGACGTCGCTGTATCTGTTCGGCTCGACGGCTCGTAACCAGGCTACGAGCAAAAGTGATCTGGATCTCTTTCTCGACTACGACCCTCGTAGCAAGTTCAATGCCTTTGACTTGGTAGCCGTCAAGCGGTTGCTCCAGCAAGGCATGGGCGTTGAAGTCGATTTGGCCACCCGGAACGGGTTGCACCCGTTAATCCGAAAGAAGATCGAATCTGAGGCCACACGGGTCTTCTGATGCCAACGCGTACGCCTTTGCTCCGCATCCACGACATGCTGGAAGCCATTCAGGGTATTGAGAAGGCAGTCAAAGGGAAGTCTTTCGGGACTACCAGCGTTCGTGGGTTTTGCGTTCGGCGGTAGAGCGTGGAATCGAGGTTATTTCTGAAGCCAGCCGCCACCTTACCCGTGAATTAAAAACGCCACATAAGGACGTTCGCTGGAAAGATATTGCTGGCATAGGCAACATCCTGCGGCATGAATATCAGCGGGTCGATGGCCAGATTGTCTGGAAGGCGGTCAAGGATGAACTGCCGCCGCTCAAGGAAGCCTTGTTGGAGATGAAGGCTTCTTTGGAAGACGCCGAGAAGCGCTAGGCAGAGGCCCCGGCGGATGAGGCCCACGGCGCGTGCACCCCACGCTGGAGCCGCCCCTCCGACAAGGGAGAATCCTGTCCGGAGTGCAGTCTTAGGGGCTCATCGTCGGAAAAACCGTCGGTTCCATAGGCCTACCACGCAGCGTGGCGGCGATCCATCTTCGTACTAACAGAAATTCATCCTGTGCAGATTTGGCGAAATTCCATCACGCGATCTGCCGCGGCTTCTTTCAGGTGTTCGCAGCGTCCGGTTATCTCGGCTTGATCACCTTGGCCTTGTGCAGCACCACGCGAGCGATCTCCACCATCTGCTTCTTGGTTGCGCCGAGCGCGCCGACGGTCACGATCGGCGCGACATCGAAATTGAGCGACTGCAGAAACTGCTGGGCGGCGATGTAGCGAAAATTGGGCTTGGAGTTGGCTGTGTCAGCAGCCGGTGTGAAGGGATTCCATCCGCTGGTGAGAGATTTTATTCGCTTCTTACCCAATGATTATCGCCACGGGTCGGCGGGCTCGATGTCGAAGAGACCCCCTCGGACGCGCTGCATGAGATCGGGTTACAAATCAAAAGCACCGAGTATGGCGTGTTAATAATCGCAGATATCAGACTTTTTGCCTCGTTCGGCGCGCTAACAAACTATGTGGTTGTAAGCAAGCCTTTAGAACGCGAAAAATTCCAGGGGGCTCAAAGCACGGAAATTTCAAGCAAGACTAGCCAAGTGGCGTGGAGTTCGCCTACCCGTAGGATACCGGGAACCTCTTCCACACGCGCCGAGAGTTGCGCTACGCTCACAACCTCAAGAGGAGCGGCCGGTGTGACGAGTGAGAAGCGGATCAGCATTGAGGAGCAGTCGGCGATTCTGCCGCGCCTTCGCCGCGTGCAAGCGTGGCGCAGGGCTCGGTTCCAGCGCCTCCTATCTGATCCTAACATCGCTCAGAATGACCCGGGAAGGCGCAAGTCCATCAAGGCCGCGCAGCTTTACACGGCCGTTTCGATGCGGGCGGAGGCCATCCTGCGCGGCCTGATCGATCGCTAAAGCGAATCCGTCCGTTGTCCGTCCGGCCATGTGAGAGCTTGGTTTCTTGGAGATAGAGGCCGGGGTGCGTGATCAAATCATCATCGAGGTACGGCGGATACGCGCCCAGCATATCTAAACCAAGGTATGAGTTGCTCCAGCCCCTGACATCAATAGGACTTGCGCACGAAATCTGATCTTTTCGCGAGGTCAGCTCCGTGGCGCTTCGACGACTTGGGGTTCGGTGAGCCGAGCGTTCAACGGTCAGGCGAAATCATCGAACGCGCGAACCCGCGTTAGTGGCGGCACCTCGATTGCAAGGGCGGCATGGAAATCACGCGCGAATGCGTCAGCGCGGTGTGGAAATCTGGTGCGTTTGCCTTGGGCACGCGGTTGCGCGTCAACGACGATGCGCCTCTTGACGGTGCTGATCGCTCGGATTCCATCCAGTATCGGCCAGATATTGACGGCCTGCGCGCCATCGCGGTGCTCGCCGTGCTGGCATATCATGCGTTTCCGCGAGCCGTGCCCGGCGGCTTCGCCGGCGTCGACATTTTCTTCGTCATCTCCGGTTATCTGATAACTGGAATCATTATTCGGCAGATGCTGGAGAAACGCTTCAGCCTCGCGAACTTCTACGCTCGCCGAATCTTAAGGATATTTCCTTGCCTTGTTGTCGTGATCTTGGTCACCTTCGTCATCGCATGGTTCACATTCCCCGCCGCCGAGATGGAGGCGCTCGGAACCAGCATCAGGGGCGCGGCCGCTTTCATAGAGAATTTTGCGCTGCACGAGCAGATCGTTGGATACTTCGATCCTAGCGCAGAACGCCTTCCGCTTCTCCATCTCTGGTCGCTCGGGGTCGAGGAGCAGTACTACATCGTGTGACCGGCGGCACTGTTGCTGATCTCGCATTGGCCAGTGCGCCGCACGGCAATCGTGGGAGCACTTGCGCTCGGCTCTCTTTTTATCTGCTTCCTGACGCCGCCGATCGATTCCGCCTGGGCGTTCTACTCGCCGACGACCAGAGCATGGGAGCTTCTCGCCGGATCGCTCATTGGCCTCTGCCTGTGCAACCGCTCCGTCGAGGCGGCTCGCTCAGTCGTCACGGCGCTTGCTCTGGCAGGATTGGCTGGCATCGCGTTCGTATTTTGGGCATTCAATGCCGGCTCACATTGGCCCGACCTCCGGACGGCTGTTCCCGTGTCGGCAGCCACCGCCCTGATCGCGACGGCCAATACAACCGTCCATCGCCGCATTCTGTCGGCGCGCCCATTGGTCTTCATCGGGCGTATGAGCTATCCCCTGTATCTTTGGCATTTCCCGCTTATCGCCTTTGCCGAGATGAACATGAACAGCGCCGTACCGGCGCTGCTGATGTCCGAACTTCTCGCGCTCAGCGCGCTGCTGGCGTGGTTGACCTATCGGTTCATCGAGCAGCCGATCAGGTTTGGCGCAGCCGCGATCAGATGGAAGGTTGCACCTTTGGCTGCCGCGATGGCCGCAACGGGGCTCATCGGCATTGCTGCGGTCAATACACGGGGTCTGCCGGCACGCTTCCCGCAACCGATCCGCAACTTCATGTTGTCCGGCACAGAAACTGAGAGCCATTGGCGATGCGCCGTGTGCCTTTTGATGCGTCAACCCGCGTCGGAGTTCGCGCCCGAATGCGCGGGCCATGGTGGTCGACCGCTGCTGTTGATCTGGGGCGACTCCTACGGCGCCGCCCTTTATCCCGGGCTACTCCATTTTTCGGCTGAGCGCGGGTATGATGTCGCGCAGTATACGGCGTCGGCCTGTCCGCCTCTGATCGGTTACAGCCCGTCCGAGCGGCCGTACTGCAAGAGCATCGATGACGATGTTCTGTTGCGGATAAACCGTCTGCGGCCCGACGTTGTCATTCTCGACGCCACTTGGGGACAGACTGAAACCGTGTTGCGTGAGGGCCTGCGGCGGACCGTGGCCTTGCTCAAGGCGATGAACATCACCAATATCGTCATCATAGGGCCACCACCGAGTTGGCAAGGCGGCGGCCTGTCGCAGAACATCCTCTACTATTACCGGGAAACTCAGCAGGTGCTGCCGGTGCGGACGTTCCACGGATCGACCGATGCGTGGACGCAGCAACGCGATGCACTGCTGCACGAACTGTCGCGCAAGCTTGGCGTCCGGTACATTTCGGTCCGCGATGTCTTTTGCAACGAGAGCGGCTGTCTGAGCCGGACCGGTCCCAATGATTCCGAATTGACCGCGTTCGATTCCGGGCACCTGACGGTGCCTGGGGCAACTTTCCTTGCGGCTCGGACCATGGACGATTTGCTCGACACAATCGTCCCCCTTCGTCAATGATCGTTGCGCGGCATGCCGCGGGGAGGGAAGATACCGGATTCCGCCTTGAACTTGCAGCGCACCGCTCGCGCTCTCGGCCAACCATCTTATGACCACCACAAGCGTTGTGTACGACGGTCGCTGGATAATCCGGGAATACACCGTTCATCGGGGCAGGTTGCTGGCATGGCGGTCGACTACGCGAAACAAGGCTAGGATCGCTGCTGGATTTGTCGTGACGCTACAGAGATAGCAGGTGTGGACGTCCCCACTTGTCGGGATGGTCGCAGACGTTTGACCTGATCACTTGCTATCAGATGTCCGATCCGTTTACGCGGACAAAGTCTGCTGGCCGAGATGGTGTTCGCTACGCTCGCGTCCAACGATCGAGCCGACGACGATCGGCAGGATCGAGCGATGCAGCGCATGGCTCCATGCTTGCTGCACTCATAATCGTGCCATCAACGTGTGGTCATTGCAATCGCTGCCATTCGGCACTCAGGAAGCCTCAACGTCAGAACATAAATGTCGAAGAATCTCGTGACCGCTTTTGGAGCCGATTCATCTTCTCATGCGTGCTGTACGAGATCCTCTGTTCCACGAAGCGAGATTGAAAAAAGCGCGCGATGGGGTTTATGCGTCGGCCGATCTCTGCGATAAGGCGCGAGTGCTTGAAGGCCGCAGCCGTCAAGCGGACTGCAACATGAAATGGGGGACGTTGAGTTGCGACCAGATTTTTCGCGTATCAATCAGTCTAAAGCTATCTTCGATGATATTTATGCTTCGGATGATCCGAGAGCATATTTCTCCGTCCTGGGAGGCTTGGATTATATGATCCCGGACGTGGCTGAGCCGGTTGTGCGCCAGATTCTGGCGGCGAAAACGTCGGCAACCGGCCTTAAGCCGGTCGTGCTTGATGTTGGCTGTTCATACGGCATCAACGCTGCGGTGCATCGATTTCCACTCACCTTCGGGGGCTTGCGCCATCGCTATGCCCGGCGCGAGATGAGGGCGATTAGTTCAGAGACACTGGTGCGTCTCGATCGCAATTTTTATGCAGCTTGGCCGGATGTCGGTCTGGCGCGATTTATCGGTCTGGATGTATCGGCGCCGGCGATCAGCTATGCGACGGGTGTTGGTCTCCTTGAGCAGGGCATTGTCGCTGATCTTGAAACGGAGACGCTATCGACTGAGAGCGCGCGTATTATCCACTCCACTGACGTTATCATGTCAACAGGCTGCATCGGCTACGTTACCGAGAAGACGTTCGGCAAGATTCTTGATGCGACAGAGAAGCGTCCTTGGATCATCTCATTCGTGCTAAGAATGTTCCCATTTGATTCTTTGGCTGCGACGTTCGCGAAGCGTGGCCTTGTGACGGAACGTCTTACCGGCGCGACATTTATTCAGCGTCGCTTTCGCGATGCTGAAGAGTTTGAAAGTTGTTTGGCTACCTTGGCGACGCTTGGCGTCGATGCGGCCGGTCTTGAATCGGAAGGGCTGTTTCACGCCGATCTGATCTTGTCCCGCCCCGAGGCGGATGCGCGCGCCACCCCTCTGGAAGACATTGTCACCGTCGCCAGCGGCCGGGGGCGGCCGATCGGGCCCCGTTACGTTCATATTGAGAGGGGCGAGGGCTTGCAGGTCGCGCTGGAGCCGTGACGGGTTCGTTTTCCGATGATAGCCGTGGATGTGGCCCAGGGAATGTCGGTATCGGTGGTTGCGCGCTCCCGCAACCACTCAAATTTGCGAAGGAAGCAAGTTCTGGCCAAGCCCAATCCGTGATTTTGACTTGCTCGGTAACGTTCGAGGCGTAGTTGTACCGCGTACGTTATGGATTTGCTGGCGTAGAAACCCCTCGGACTGCCAAGGCGGCGTATCTAGGTGGTAGCCCCGGCTTTTCGCCTCGCGAATTGCTCAATCAGCACGTCAAACCTCCAAACGAAGTCAAGCTGGGTGGCTTGCTTCCGTGCGCAGATATTCGAGCCCGCGGAGACCCTAGAATGTCGCTGAGCTGGGGGAGGACGACAAAAAACATGAGGAATTGACAGTCTGATGGCTTCAATGCCGTTGACCCTTCGCGACGGACAAATCGTTCAGCGTCGGGCGCCGCACAGGCCGACATGGTTCGAGCCGCTCATCCGGGCTCGCTATGCGGGCAAGGCGCTGCCGCTTGGCTCTTCCAGTTGCAGCCGAACCATTCAGAGGCGCACGCGGAAGCGACGCGTGAGCTTCCCGGTCGAGCCCGGGGCCGGCGAGCTAGACGAGCGAGAAGGCGGGCCATCGCTATCCTGTGTTGTCTTATTAAGGTCTTCTTGCGCGCGCCACTGAGAAGGGCGGCTCTTGCTCGCGTTCGAGCTCGGGGACAGCTATCACGCGGCAAAGTGCGCGCAGCAACGCATGAGGATGTAGATGACAAACCTTTTCCGTTACTGCGCTCTACTGTCCATGGCGACCTCAATGGCGCTTTGCCCAGCTGCACAGGGGAAAGACCGCCGCATTGTCGCCGAACCAGTTGCGCCGCGTGATGTTTGCGCCCGCCCGGTGGCTTCTGGAACGAACGATACGGCCGCGTTGCAAGATGCCATTACTCGTTGCCCCGCCGGTGCAGCGGTCTATTTGGCGCGTGGCGACTTCCTGTCAGGTCCACTTGAGATGAAATCGGACGTTACGCTATGGATCGAGCGGGATGCCACGCTTTTTGCCATCCCCGACCCGACCGCCTATGACAGGGGCTTGGGACATTGTGGTCGCATCGCAGGTAAAGGCGACGGCTGCCGCCCGTTCATCAGCTTTTCCAAAACCCACGGTGGCGGCATCTATGGCGACGGCATTATCGATGGCCAGGGCGGCACACCCATGGCCGGCAGCGCCGAAACTTGGTGGCAGCTGGCGCGTCGCGCGCAAACCGAGCGTGGCAATCAGAACGTCCCGCGCTTGATCCAGATCGACCATGCGCAGGACATTACCTTCCACGGCATCACGTTGCGCGACGCACCCAATTTTCACGTGGCGATGAACCGCGTCGAAGGTGCTACCTTTTGGGGCGTCACCATCGATGCACCCGCAGACGCCCGCAACACCGACGGCATCGATCCTGGCGCCAGCCAGGATGTGACCATCACCCATAGCGTGATCCGCACTGGAGACGACAATGTGGCAATCAAGGCTGGCAATAATGGTCCCACCCGCTATGTCTCCATCGTCGATAACTATTTCGGCTGGGGACACGGAATGTCGATCGGCAGCGAGGTGAGCTCCGGTGTGAGCGACATCCTGGTGCGCGGCCTGATCCTCGACGGCACGACATCGGGCTTGCGCATCAAGAGTGATGTCAGCCGGGGCGGCCTGGTGGAGCGGGTAACCTATGAGAATGTGTGCCTGCGCGGCAACCGTTGGCCGATCATGTTCGATACTAGATATGATCCTCGCGCCCAAGGTGACAGCATTCCTCACTATCGCCAGATTGTGCTGCGCCATGTTCGTGGCGATGGAGGTGCGCTTGTGATGCGTGGAATTGACAAGATGCATGCCCTCGAGATCACGCTGGATGATGTGCGATTTGCCGATTCCGCGACCTGGCAGATGGAAAATACCAATGTGACCGTGGGGCGTTCCGGCGTATCGCCACCGCTCCCAACTCGAGCTGCGGGGTTGCTATCTCGCGGATGGGAGTGTGCAAAAGCATTTCCCAATCGTTAGGTAGCAATCAGAACGGCGTGACGCCGAACGCTATCACGTATCGCAAGTCTTCAGAAGCATAGCGCGAATGCTGACCCGGTACCGTCAAAGTGAGGCTGCCGTGCCATGCACATTGACGAAGTCCTAGCTTTCGTGGCGGGTTCCTTGATGACACAGGGCGCAATCATCCGAGCGTGCCCGAAATACAAACCTGCGGTTGGCTCGACGAAGGTGAGACCATGATGAGAGCTTTCGCGCTTTGCGCTGCCGTGCTGGGTGGATGTTTTTTCCGCTTCTCGGAAGCATCTGCTCAGCCACTTTTGGTCTCGCAATCCGCCGACAAGGCCTATCACTCTCTGCAGTCAGCCATAGACGCACTACCTCCGCAAGGCGGCGCTATTCTGATCGCGCCGGGCACCTATCGCGAAAAAGTCAAAGTCTCCAAACCAGGTGTTCATATCAAGGGTACCGGCAAGCAGCCTCACGACACGGTTATTGTCTACGGCGATGGCGCGATCAATGTGGGGGGAACCTCCCATTCCGCGACGCTGGACGCCTCGGGTGACGATTTTCGGCTCGACAATCTGACAGTTCAGAACGACTACTCCCTCAATCCGGCTAACCCCCCTTCGCAGGCGGTGGCGCTGTCCCTGACCGGAGATAAGGACGTTGTCACTCGGGTCCGCCTGCTTGGCGCACAGGATACCCTGTTCGCCAATAAGGGGCCGAACGGCCGAATGTCGCGCCAGTACTTCTCGGGCTGCTACATCGAGGGACATGTCGATTTCATCTTTGGCAACGCCAAGGCCTATTTCCGGCGATGTGAGTTGCACGGCATCGCCAACCATGCGGTCGTCTATACCGCCCAAAGCAGAGCATCGCCGGACGAGGATAGCGCCTATATCTTCGATCATTGCAGGTTGACCGCCGATACAGCCGCGCGCGATATTGCCCTCGGCCGCGCTTGGCGCCCCTATGCCGCGGTGATTTTCTTGTCAACCGAGATAGACGCGCCCGTAATCCCCGACGGGTGGCGCGAATGGACACCTGGCAAGACCAAGACCCTGACGACGGCCTATTATGCCGAATACAAGTCGACCGGCGTCGGGGCCAATCCCACACGCCGCGAGCCATACGCGCGTCAGCTCACTGACGGCGAAGCCGCCCAATGGTCGCTCAAGGCGTTCTTCGCGGGTGCCACAGATTGGCTGTCGTACCGACCAAATTAGGGTGAACCCAAAAGCTTGTAGTAGTCGGGAGAGTCCGCTTGGTGCGCACAACGGACTCAAGTCGGACATCGCTCCACCTCCGAAATGGGCCATAGCCGAGGTGACGGTTAGCGCGATCGGGCAAGATTGGGCGACGGTGGCGGGATGAGGACGAATGTCAGGGCGACCACGTCGATGCTTGTCCGGCACCTGACAACCACGCTGCCTTTGTTGGGTTGAGAACACCTGCCGTCTTTTGTCGAACCTCAATATTCCAAAACCTAATCAGTAGCTTAAGCCATTGGCACAAGCGTTGCTATTGAGATGCAGCAACACTGAGTGAGTGGCTGGTGCACGTAGATGCCTAAGACGAGCGACGCTCTCCTTCCCTTGGCCCCTGCGCCTCGTTCCGGAGAGAGTAAGCCAGCGCGCCCTCGCATGGGCTTTGAGCGCACGAAGAGAGCTCCGTTCGCTTCGCAACAGACGCACCAGTCGGTCGATCGACCTTCAACAATGGCGCGGAGCGGGGGACGATGCCCCGCCGCAGGTAACGTTCATGCGACGCTCGGATACGACCATGCTGATGAGCAAGGCTGAAGGTGTGAGATGCATCTCATACTCAGAGTCGTCGGAGAGAACGCCGGACCCTTGGGCCGTAATGCAAGACAGGTGTTTGGACCGGAAGGCGGCTCCCTGGGACGCGGGCTCGGCTGCACGTGGCAGCTTCCAGATCCAACCAACACGCTGTCAGCAAGCCACGCATTGATCGCGTTCAATGGGGTCGGCTTCACGATCACCGATACGAGCACCAATGGCGTCTATATCAACACCGTGGCCGCGCCGCTGGGGCGCGCCAATGCAGCGCCGTTGGCCGATGGCGACACGCTCTATATGGCGTGCTACATCATCTCGGTCGTGATCGAGAACGATCCCGCCGAGGAACGTCAACGGCTGGGGTTGACGGGATCGAATGCCGTGTGCCTCGGCGGTGCAACGCGGGCGTTGCGCTCGCCGTCGCTCGCCGAGGAGCGCCTCAAAGCACCTCGTCAGCATGCCGGACAATTGACGATTGACAAGAACCTTCCACGCGATCCATTGCTGGCGAGCGGTAGCAGCCAGCCATGCTCCTCTTCGGCAGCACAAGTGGCACCCAAGGCCGCCACTTCACCACAGGCGAGCGCCTCTCCATCGTGCTTGTTTGGAGATGTGACGTTCATCAACAAGGCAGGCGCCGTCGAGTCAAATCTGCCGACGCATCTTCTTCCACGACGATCGGGCGGTGGCATCACGGAGAGGCCGTCCTCGCATGTGCCGTTAGGCAAACCAGAGCCCCCACTTGTCGGACAATCGCATCGTTTGCCGTCGGCAGTCTCAGCTGGTCATGGTGCTCCGTCGGCTCGCCTGCCTGCGCCACTCATTCCTGATGATCTCGACCTTATGGATCTGCTGCCGGCAGAAGCCTCGCGCGGAGTGCCGTCTGTACCGCCCCAGCGAGTGAATCTTTGCTTCAAGGCCACGAACGAGCCGTTCAAGCTTGCCCATGAGCGGCTCGATGCCGGTCTGGGCAATGATCTCGCGACATTGCGAGCTCCGAACCCATTGGTGCCGCGACCTGGAAAGGACGAGCTTGAGCGTTTGGCAGGCCAGAGCGAGCCTGCTGTGTGGCGACCAGTTGGCACTTCGGAGCTGGGCTGCGTAGCAGCCGTTGCGGCTCGGCTTCTGCCCGCGGCGGACGAACTGCAGGGGTTCTGGAATGCCCTCGGGTTCAACTCGGACCTTGTGCCGCCGGCGCAACGCCGGGAGTTCCTGGCCGAACTTGGTCGCGCGCTCGCCGAGATGGCAAATGGCCTGCATTCGATCCTGACGGCATGGGCCAAGGTCAAGAATGAGTGCCGCATCAAGTCGACGCGGATACGCGCCGACAATGACAATGCATTCAGATTCACTAAGAGCGATCATGATGCGCTGCGCGACACGCTCGCGAAGGATCATGGGTTCCTTCTGCTGTCCCGGTCGGTGCGCGAAGGCTTTGACGACATCAAGGCGCATGAGGCTGCAGCCATAGCGGCGATGCGGGGGACGGTCAGCAACCTGCTTACCCATATGAGTCCTCAGCGGATCGAGAGCGACGGCGCAAATAGCGGGCGTTTCGGCGCCGGCGTCAATAAGGCCAAGCTATGGGACCGATTTGTCGAACTGCACGCAGCGATGGTCAGCGACATTGATCGGACCGCGCGGAATTATATCGCGGAAGAGTTCGCCCGAAGCTACGACTCGCAGGTTTCGACCATTGACGAGGATGAAGGGAAGACGACTGATGTCGGCAAAGAAACGTCATCCCTTGTCCGCCGTTAGCGGTGCGCTTCTGGTGGTCGTCGCCACGGTCAGTTGTTCGACTGACAAGAGCCTGAAGACCACGCCAATCAAGTTCGTGATCCAGGCCGATCAGCTGGTCAATCCAAATGCGAGCGGCAAGCCGTCGCCGATTGTCGTTCGCATCTATGAGCTGAAGTCGGCGACAAATTTCACCCAGGCGCAGTTCTTTGAACTGTTTGATAATGACGCCAAACGCCTCGGCCCCGACCTGGTGGCTAAGCGCGAGATCGAGCTGACGCCCGGCGGCACAGTCGATTTCGAGCGCCACACGCCGGCCGAGACTCGAAATATCGGTGTGATCGCCGGCTTTCGCATGGGCGACGATGCGCAATGGCGCTCGATTGCCGAAATCAAGCCCGACCGCGACAACAGGATTCTGGTGAACCTTACGGCGCAGGCGATCAACATTGAGGAGGAGGCCAGCCGCAACTGGTGGAGGATCTTCTGACGCCGCCTGTTGCGGTGGCGGCAGTCCGCCGGGCGGAAGCATCTTTTACGGGAACCAACGAACAGGCGGCCTAAGCAATGTCCGTGACAAGCAAACCAATCTGGTCGGAAGGCATGTTGGTGCGGCCGCAACACTTGCAGCAATACGATCGGTGGATCGAGCAATTGGTCGAGAACCGCGTCGCGGGTCTGATCGGCTATGGCTGGGGCGTTCGAAGATGTGCCTTTGATCGTGGTCTTCTGGCGCTTGGGCAACTCGCCGTTACTGAACTTGACGCCATTCTACCCGACGGCACGGCGCTTTGCTTGCCGGAATATGCCGAGCTTCCGGGTGGACGAATCCCTCCGCCGGCGGCGAAGAACCTGCTGGTCAAGATCGCCGTGGGCAGACGCCGGCATAGCGGCAGCGACCCCTGTTCGGAGGATGCGCCTGCGCGCCGGCACGGTCAGGAGGTCTTGCGGGTCCGGAATGCGAGCGCGCCGGAGAAAGCTCCCGTCGACATCAGTGTTGCTCCCTTGACATCACATCTTATTTTCGACGGCGAGGAGCAGGGTGACCTGATCACGTTGCCTGTTGGCCGCATCCACAACGTCGATTCGGCGGGCGCGATCACATTGTCAGAGACTTACGTTCCGCCGGCTATCGATATCCATGCCGTCCAACCGCTCATCGCGCTGTTGAACGAGATCAGATCGATGTTGCGGACGCGCGCTCAGGCGCTTGCCGCGCGCGCCGATCCGTCGCGCGCGACGGTAGATGCAGGGGGACTGATTGATCTTGTCACCTTGTCCATCGTGAACGGCGCCGAAGCCGTCTTCGACCACTTCGCAGCAACACGCGGGCATCATCCTGAAACGCTCTTCCGCTCACTGCTTGGCCTCGCAGGACGGCTGTCGAGCTTGGTCGGCGACCGCCACAAACCGCAAGATATCCGCGCTTATCAGCATGAGGATCTCGAGAACAGCTTCACGCCGCTCGCTGACATCCTGCGCAAGATGTTGTCCGTCGTGATACAGAGCGCCGCAATATCGCTCCCGTTGCAGGATCGCGGGTATGGCATCATGATCGGCGTCATTGCCGATCGTACGTTGTTCCAGGGCGCCCGCTTCGTTCTCGTCGCCGTGGCAAGCGTTCCGACCGAGACATTGCGCAACCAGCTCCCCGCCCAGATCAAGGTAGGCCCGGTCGAGCAGATTCGTGATCTCGTCAATCTTCAGCTCCCCGGTATTCCCATCCGCGCCCTGGCTGTGGCGCCCCGCGAATTGCCTTACATCCAGGATGCCGTCTACTTCGAGCTGGACCAGTCGGTGGAGCTGTGGCGCATCTTGCCGCGCGCGGCGGCCTTTGCTTTCCATGTCAGCGGTGACTACTCGGATCTGCATCTCGAATTCTGGGCCATCCGCGGGAAACGTACGTGACGGAGCCGAAACACATGGATGAGCCGACAGTCGTTGGACGCAGGCCAGTTGGTCCAATCCGTGACAATCAAGGCGGGCAATCTTCCGGTCGCGTTCCACCCAAGGACGCTGCCCCGACGGTCCCTTACGCGCCGGTGCCCACATCTGACGCCGGCGAAAGTCCGGCGGTCAGCCATGCCGAAATCGTGGCCCACGGTCTCCTAGAGCCAAAGGCCGTGGAGGACACCCTGGTCTCGGCCGCGGCACCGCTCCTTTTGGTCGTCGCGCGGCTTCGCTTCATCAACGATGCCGATATCGGCGCGCTACGTCGTGGAATTGTCGAGCAAATCCGTCGCTTCGAAGAGCGTGCCGTCAAACATCAGGCGAGCGACGTGACAGCCGCCCGTTATGTACTATGCGCGTTGATAGACGAGGCCGTGATGACCACGCGCTGGGGGGCTGAAAGCGCCTGGAGTGACAATAGTCTGCTCAACCAGTTCCATAACGAGACCTGGGGCGGCGAGAAGGTGTTTCAGATACTCGAACACATCCAGGCGGAGCCAGCCAAATACCTCGCCTTGCTTAAGCTCATCAGTGTCTGCTTGTTGATGGGCTTTGAAGGCAAATATCGCGTGGTGGAAGGCGGCCGTGAACGGCTTGAGGACTTGCGCTGCGAGGTTGAGCGTCGCTTGCGGGACCATGCGACCACTCCGCCCGTTGAGCTATCGAGCCAATGGCGCGGCACCAGTGCGCGCATGGGCGTGCGCAGTTACGTGCCATTGAGGATCGTCTTCACTGCTGCCGCCGTTGCGGTGCTCATCGGCTATGGCTTGTTTTGGTGGCGCCTGTCCGGAGAGCTGGCACCCGTCGAGCAGCTGCTTGACTTGATCGGCCGCTCCGGGCCGCGCTAAGGGGAGGTGCAGGTGTTCGGCGCGCAATTCGCGGCACTCTTCTCGGTCCGAGGCATCGTGACGCTGATCGCTTTGTCGGCGATCGGCGTGCTCATCTGGTTCGGCGGACCTTATCTCGACCTCTTCGGTCGATATCCGCTCCAGTCGGTCACCGTTCGCGCCGCCACAATGGCCGGAGTCTTCCTGGCGACCATGCTCGTCATCCTTGTCCGACACGGGTTGGCGCGCCGCGCCAATCGGCGCGTCATCAAGTCGTTGATGGAGAGCGAAGGCCTCATCTCAAGCTCCAGCGATCGCAGTCGGGAGGAGGTCGAACTGATCCGTAGGCGCTTCGAGGATGCGCTGAAAGTCCTGCGCGATACGGTGTTCGCCGGCAAGCGGGGCCCAAGCTATTTGTTCGAGCTGCCCTGGTACGTCATCATTGGTCCACCGGGTGCCGGCAAGACGACGATCCTGCGCAATTCAGGCCTCGAGTTCCCGCTGGCCGAACGGCTCGGCGTCGACCCGGTCGCTGGCGTCGGCGGTACGCGAAACTGCGACTGGTGGTTCACCGACGAAGCAGTCTTTATCGACACGGCAAGCCGCTATACGACCCAGGATACGGATGCCGAGGTCGATCGTGCGGCTTGGCACGGCTTTCTCGATCTTCTCACGGCGCATCGGCGCCAGCGGCCGATCAACGGCGTCCTGGTCGCAATCAGCGTGTCCGATCTCTTGCTGTACGACGACGATCGGCGGCGGCGGCTCGTCGGCTCAATTCGTTCGCGGATACAGGAGCTGCTGAAGAAGTGTGGCATGCGTATTCCGGTCTATGTTCTGGTGACCAAATGCGATCTCGTGTCTGGCTTCGCTGAATACTTCGACAATCTCGACCAGGAAGGCCGCGCTCAGGTTTGGGGCAAGACCTTTCCCCTCGATGCGCCGGGCGATCACATTAGTGACGTCGTCGCCATTGAGATTCAGGAGCTTGCCGAGCACCTCGAGAGCAAACTGGCCTTTCGCATGCAGGAGGAACGCAATCTCAGCCGCCGTGCAATCATGTACGCGTTTCCGAAGGAATTCTGGAGCATCCGGGCAGCAATCACCGGCTTCGTGAGCGAGGTATTCCGGATGAGCCGCTTCGAGGTGCGGCCGATGCTGCGCGGGGTCTACTTTACGAGCGGCACGCAGGAAGGCACGCCGATCGAGCGGGTCAGCAGCGCGATCAGCCGCAGTTTCGGTCTGCACTTCGCGCCGCCCTTGTCTCCAATCGGGCCGGGGAAGGCGTTTTTCATCAAGCGGTTGCTGACCGACGTGATCTTCGCTGAGCAGGGCCTGGTCGGTCGCAATTTGAGGCTGGAACGCAAGCTCGCGCTGGTGCATGGCTGCGGCTATATCGCGGCGGTCGTGCTGGCGGTGGCTGCATTGGCCCAGTGGTATGGTGCCTTCACCCGAAGCGAAGGTCGCATCGCTGAGACCAGAATGGCCGCGCAGACGTTGCAGGCGCACCTCCTGGAAATCCACGAACCGCTGGACTTGAAGAAGCTTTTGCCGATCCTTAATGCCGCGCGCCGGTTGCCCCAGGCTGCCGGCGAAGCCACGTGGTCTGCGTGGCTTGAGGGCCTCGGCATCTCGGCGACCCCGGCGCTGGCGCCGGCTGCGCAGGACGCCTATGACCACATTCTGGTCGACCGACTGCTACCCGTTTTCGCCAACAGGCTTGCTGTCCGCATCGAGGCGTTATTGCGTGCAGGCAACGATACTTTGCTGGACCAGGCCAAGGAAGCGTTTCGCACGTATTTGATGCTGAGCAATCCGAGGCATTTCGACCGCGGCAAGGTCGAGAAGGCGGCGCTCACCGAAGTCGCACTGGCGTTCGCGCTCGATACGACATCTGCGGGCGAGTTGAAGGAGCATTTTTCACGCCTGATTGAGTTGTTGCCGAAGCCCATCACGACTGACCAGAAATTCGTGATCGCGGTCGGCTCGCGGCTGTTGGAAAGGCCCCTCGTCGAGCAGGTCTACATCCGCTTGTTGCGCGAAGCAGGGCAGAACACCCAGCTCCGGCCGATCGACCTGGTCAGTCTGCTCGGTTCGGGCGAACTTGAGATGCGTGCTCCGCAGATTGTCTTGCCCGCCATTATACAGCACGACGCTTCCTATTCGAGTAATGGTGCCATCATCCCTGGCATCTTCACGCGCGACGGGTTTCTCGATTTTCTGCTGCACCGCCTCCCGCCCATCATTCGAGAAGAGCAAAGCGACGACTGGATCCTTGCCGGTAGTCCGTTGGATGCGGCCGATACGCAGCAGCTCGCCCTGAAGGTTATTGATCGGTATGTTGACGACTATATTCGCATTTGGACCAGTGCCCTCAGCAACATTCGTGTCGTCAAGTTCGATGACATGCAGCGTGGCGCAGTAGTTCTGCGCGGGCTCGCCGGCTCACAAAGCTCGCTGCTGCAGGTCATTTCCCTGGTGCGCGACCACACAAACCTGCCACCAACCGGAGAGCTGACCTCCGCCAAGACCGGTGCTGCCGCGTCCGCCGTGTTCTCGGCAGCATTCGGCGATGCGCCTTGGCCAGGAACCAGAATTACCGAAGCGTTCCGGCCTCTGGCCAAACTGGCCACAGCCGAAGTCGCGGGACAGCCGGCCGGCATGGATCAAATCCGCGATCGTTTCGGTGGCCTCTATGCGGCGATGGCCAACATCGCGTCAGCGCCAGATCCTGGCCGGACGGCATTGCAGCTCGTTCAGCGGCGCGCCAAAGATCCAAACAACGATTCCTTCGGCGCCTTGCGCGCCGATTCGGCGCTGCGGCCGGAGCTCGTCCGCACCATCATGAACGACATCGCGCTCTCGACATGGAGCATCTTGCTCAAACAGGCGCATGACTATGTCAATGCAGTTTGGATGGGCGAAGTCATCCCGCTCTGCGCGGCTGCCATCTTCCAGCGCTATCCAATGTATGCGACGGCGACCGAGGACATAACACTGAAGGACTTCAGTGATTTTTTCCGACCCGGCGGCGTGCTCGATGACTTTTTTCAGAGATACTTGTCGACCCTGGTCGTCCAGGGCCGAAACGGCCTTGTGCTTGCGACCATCGATGGCGCGGCGGTGCCGATCCATGCGAATGCCCTGGTTCAATTCCAGCGCGCGCAGGAGATCCGGAAGGCGTTTTTCAGCGGCTCCGGCTCCGCACCGGCCGTGAAATTCAGCATCAAGCCTGTCTATCTCGCCTCCCATCTGCTGCGCGCGACTTTCGTCATGGATGGCAAGGAGATCGTCTATCGTCACGAGGCGCCGCGCTCCTACGACCTCGAATGGCCGACCCGAACCGAAGCAAGCACTGCCTCCATCACGCTCACCGCCGTGGATGGGACCGAGGAGAAGATTGAGAGCTCTGGTCCTTGGGCATTGTTTCGGCTTGTCGGCGCCTCGCGGCTGTCTTCGCGTGGCAGCTCCGATCGCTTCACCATCACGATCGGCAGGCCCGAGCGACCCAATGTGGCCTACGAGCTGCGCGCGGAAAGCGTAAGCAATCCGTTCAGCTTGAGTGTCCTTCGTTCGTTCCGCTGTCCGAATAACCTATGATGGCAATGCCGTGAAAGCTCTTCCTAGTTTTCTTCGGGATAAAAGCGGCAAATGCTGCGGGCGGCACGTTGGCGCGCGTGCTCGGTTCCACCGAGACGCAGAGACTCTGCCTCCTGGTGATCGCAAGCGGCCGTACCACACGTCCTCGATATGTAGCATCGGCCTCGAAATGATCCTGCATTGCCCTCTCATGCAAGAGGCAACCGATGATATCAATACGATCGTCGATCGCTTGGTTGGGGCTGCACAGTGAATCCAGCTGCCCCCCTGGGATACGTGCTTGGCGGTCGTTTCGACCTCCTAGAGGTGATCAATGAGGGTAGCGCCAGTACCGTCTATCGTGCGATCGATCGGATCGGCCTGTGGGCGCGCGAACAAAATCCAGAAGTGGCAGTGAAGGTCATCCATCCACATTCGAAGATGCGCCAGAAATTTGTCGAGCTGCTGCATCGCGAGGCGCGCCTTTTGCGTAACTTCGTGCACCGGAATTTGGTGCAAATCTACGATTCCGATTACGACGGCAAGTACCACTACCTGGTCATGGAGCTCTTGAAGGGCCGCTCGCTAGCGCAGATCCTGGCCGATCGTCAGGGACAGCCGCTGTCACCATCGCTATCCTTTCAGATCGTCCGCGGTGTCGGGCAGGCGCTCGCCCACATGCACTGCCTAGGTGTCGTCCATGGCGACCTCAAACCAGGCAACATCTTCATAACCTCGACGGGCGAAATCAAAATTCTGGATTTTGGGACAGTGCTCATGCTCGACGTTCCGCCACAACACGACAGGGCCACGGCCATGCTCGACCAGATCGGCCTGCTGACACCGGCATATGCCTCGCCAGAGATGCTGATGGGAGAGCCGCGAGCGGAAAGCGACGATGTCTATTCTCTCGCGGTGGTGACCTATCTGGCCCTGACCGGCGCGCATCCGTATGCGCAGCGGGCAGCCGACGAGGCACTGAAGGCGAACCTTACACCGGCACCGCCGCCAACTATTTCGCCAGCGCAATGGCGGGTGCTCGCTTCAGGCCTTGCCCTCAACCGCCGCGACCGTATCGAGACCGTCGACGAGTTCGTCCAGCGCCTCGGCCGCCCACCCTGGCTCTACCGGTTGTTCGGCCAGCGTATACTGCTGCGGTAACCGAATGGGCTCCGTTGGAGTTACGTTTTTAGGCAGTCAGCAGAGGATGATGCAACCCTGCGATCATCAGCACAAAAACGACGTTTTGGCTGGCTGGTTGCCGACAAGGGTTGTCGGCCTTCGAACATTAGGCGGCTTCGTTTGAAGCGGGCTGTTATTCGCCGCTGAGCGCCAGATTTGCAGCGCGTGGAAAGACCACAATGACGCGCAAGGTGTGCCAATCACGCGCTCCTCTTTGCGAAAGCTCAAATGAGCCAACCAGCAAACGGACTAACATGGTCCTTCTTCTATCTCGTCTCCCGCGCCATTCACGGACCATGCAATCTACATTACTCGTCACCTTGTTGATAGGCGTTGTCTCACTCTTGTACTCGACCGCCGGTCAGGTCGGGGGGACAGCGTTTCTCGCAGTTATGGCCTTTGCAGGACTTTCGGCCGAGCAGATGCGTCCGACTGCACTTGTGTTAAACGTTGTTGCCGCCAGCTATGCGACATGGAGGCTGCATCGGCACAGAAAGATTGACTGGAATCTGCTTTGGCAGATCGCGATCCCGTCGATGTTGACGGCCTTCATCGGCGGGCTGCTATCGATCGGCGGATCGCTCTACTGTATCATGACCGGTACGCTGCTGATTGCGGCCTCGTTCTTGATGTTACTCAAGCGTCGTGTTGACAACATCAAGCATCGTCAGGTGTCACTTGATCTTGCCGCGCTGGTAGGCGCGGCCACGGGTCTGCTCTCTGGATTGACGGGAATTGGCGGTGGTGTATTTCTCGTCCCACTGATTCTGATGCTTGGTTGGGTGTCTCCGAGGCAGGCTGCTGGGCTCTCCCCACCATTCATCCTCTGCAATTCGCTGCTCGCTCTGGCGGGCGTGCTGCTGTCCGGTCAGTCAGTGAACCCCGAGATTGCCTTCTACATATTCGGTGCAGTTCTTGGTGCCATGCTGGGAACCTGCATCGGGCTGCTGTGGATGACCGATTGGGCCACGCGGTTTGTTCTTGCGACCATCCTGTTGTTTGCGGGTGTCAGGTTGTTGTTTCAGTAAGGCAATCGCCGGATTTACGTTTTTTCTGTCGCCTCCCGGCTTTCGAGGCGGCTTGAGGGTGATTTTTCCATTTTCGTGAAATGGATACATCCCGAACTGACAAGCGCGGTTCCGGGTGCCGAGTTCGACATCGCTAGCAGGTTGAGGCGGCGGCCGCACGATCATCCCGGCGACGAACAGGCTTTCGCAAGTCTCAAGCGCCTATTCCGAAAGCCTGCCGCGCGGAGCGGCGCTGGGTCTGCGCCACAATCCGCAAGGACCCGCAAGCTGTCTCATCCGAAGAGCCGAAGTCCCAACCTCTTCCCAATGCGAGCTATCGAGCTTGATCGTCGCGCATTTTAGGTGGTCCGGGATCCATTCATCTGTCTGTTTGCTTACCCACGCGCGTGCTTCATCGAACCAGAGGGCGATGCATCACAAGAACACTCCCATCCGGTCGCTGTTCTGCCGTGTAGGGCTCATCATGTATGTAAAAACATGGCATCGGTATCTCCCAGGTCGGCAGGAGGCCGAAATCTCTCAGTGCGTTGATTAGGACGGTGTCGGCAACCCGGGGGCCGTGGATCCAGCCCGCGCCGACTCTCGTTCCGATATCGGGTAAATTTGGTCTCTGGTAATAGCCTCCTGAACCCCCTGAGGCGGGTCGTATGTCCGCAGGCCGAGCAGACGACGAAGGCCCGACTTCATTCATCGGCTCAACTCGAAGCTGGGGTTGCAGCGCTAGCTCGCTATATCCAGGGGTAAGAATAATGTTTTCGCCTTCGGGATTGTTCGAGGTCACGACCCCTCGCCCTGGCCACACTGCCGCGACATACCGCATCCCATTGATAAGCACCCTTCGCGGCCGCAATAGCATCGGCAGGAGGTGGCTCTTGCGCAATTCCGCAATCAGTATGTCCGGGGCGGCGCCGCCCCTCCAATCCGAGAGGACGCAAGCTCCGAAATCACGCTCTGGCATCCCAATCCAGGCGTTAGCTGCAGACCTCTCGCGATCTGACGGGATGGCGGGCGCCAGCGGCAATGACGATGGCGCACCTTCGAAGCCCTGAAACATCGCACCGCGCGCGCGGGCCCAGTTCTCGATTTCAAAATCCCGAAGCATATCTCGCAAGTTCAGGAGACGGTTGCGAAACCCGCCGATCGCGGATACCTCGCGCCCAATATAGTCGGCTGCATAGGCTCGTACGTCGGTGTCCAAAGAGGCAAGCGCAATCCGGTCGGCCATTGGCGGTCTGTTGGTCTCGCGGATCCATTCGAGAAAATCGTGCATATCGCCTGCAGCAATGTCGGCGCCCCGGGAGCGCCGGTCCGAGAGCTTCTCGGTAAGCCAGTTCCAGAAGTCCTGATAAAGCTGCCTATCCGCCTCATAGGGGCCGGGGCCCTGATTGAAGCCGCCGCTGCTGCCACGATCGCTACTGCCACTTTCGCTGCTGCCATCCTTGTAGTCCAGCGGTAACGAGGATGGCCCCCCTCCATCGAAGCCCTGAAACATCACACGCCTCTCTCGAGCCCAGTTCCAGAAATTGAGGTCTCGAAGCATGTCTTTCAAGTTCAGGAGACGGTTACGAAACCCGCCAATCACAGGTACCTCGCGCCCAATATAGTCGGCTGCATAGGCCCGCACATCGATATCCAACGAGGGCAACGCAATCCGATCGGCCATCGGGGGCCTGTTGGTCTCGTGGATCCACTGGAGGAAATCGTACATATCGCCCGCGGCATTGTCGGCGCCGTCGCAGCGGTGGTCCGGAAGCTTCCAAGTAAGCCAATTCCAGAAGTCCTCATAAAGCTGCTTATCCACCTGATAGGGTCCAGGCCCCTCATTGGAGCCGCCGCTGCTGTCACTCATGCGAACCTCCGGTGATAAATCCGATTGCAGCGTCAACGCGCGCTCGCTTGATCTGCAGCGTGCAGGCCGCGGGAGCCTGCTTGCAGCCAGCTGGTCCCAATTTGCATCCGGCCATGCGATCTACCCCGGTTCGGCCCGTTCCATCCTCCAACAGCGCTTAGAGCGTAAGCCGGCAGCGCCACATATGCTGCGAGGACGTGGTGATCTTGCTCATCTTTAGTTCCCCGAGACTCGTTCGCGGCATTGCTCATAAAGTTGTCTCGTCGCCGGCATAAGCCATTTCATCTCCGGCCCGACTCTTGTCCGGTACCTGACAGTCAGGTTGGGGACAACTGCAGTCATTCCGTCGAAACTGACTGTCCAGAAACCTGATTGATAGCTTTGACGAAGAGGCCCGATTGGCACGACCGTTGCTATTGAAAAGGCAGCGCAACACTGATCGGCTGAGTGCACGTCGAAATCCTTCACTTCAAACCGTATGTTCCGCCTCTAAGACAAACCCAGCGTATCCTCCACCGCACCTGTGGGCTTAGGAAAAACATTCCTTGTCCTTCTTGCGCAACAGACGCGCAAGCTACGATCGGCTTCATCTATACTTATGAGGAAGTAATGCCGCCGCTGAACCGATGCGATGCTCGACTATCGACAGATGCTGGTAGGCTGACGGTGATGAAATGCATCTCAGACTCGGAGCTATCGGAGGCAACGCTGGATCCTCGGGCGGCAACGCAAAACACGCGTTCGCTGTCAAAAAGCGGCTTTGCGGGACGCGGGCTTGGTTGCCAGTCTCAAATTCCAGACCACACTGGTGCGCTCGCAAATCGTACTCGACGGTATCGGCTTCACGATCATCCACACCAGCACCGATGGCGTCGACATCGGTTCAGTGTTTGGATCCAGCATCCCGGCGCGGTCGGTCGACGATGATATGCAACGCATAGCAACGGCAATTTGTCGTCCGTTGCCAGCACAATGGCGGGTTCAGACTTTGTCCTCGATTGCCGCGATCGCGTTGAGGCCGTCGAGGAGTTTGTCCAAGGTCCCGGTCGGCCGTCCTGGGTTTGCCGGTTCTGCGGACCGCATGCTGTCGTAAAGCGAGTAGGGAGGTAAGATATGATTTTAGCATTCAGTGCCGCAGGACTCGGGGAACGCCCTTCTCTCCGCGACACCTGTGGCAGACGTTGTTGTCACTGCCGAAGCTTGACTTGGTACACCGATGAACGACAGCTCCAACCTCAGTATTAGCCTCGACATTCACAGCAAGCCCGGCATTGAGCTCGACGTGCAAGGATTCGAGGGCACAGAGTGCATTTCCCTGCCGTTCAGTTATGTGATTTACGCCACGACATCGAGCGATGTCGATACCGGCGCTTTGATCGGCGAATGCGCCAAGCTGACCGTCAAAACTGCGTGCGGGCGATGGATGACCTCGGGCCTCTGTGCCCAGGTCGAGGAACTCGACCCAACGGTAACTGGACTGCGAGTGCTCCAGTTCGTTCTGCGCCCCCGCTTTGCGGTCGCCGAGCTCTCCGTCGCGAGCCGCATTTATGGCACTGGCCAACCGATGGGCGTCGATGACATCATTAAGGAGCAGCTGAACACGGCGAGCATCAGCATTCCCGCCGAATACAATCTTGATCGCTATCCCAAGCGAAGTTATGTCGTGCAGTACAATGAAAGCGATCTGAGCTTCATTTCGCGCCTTTGCGAGCGGAACGGGATTTTCTATTTCTTCAAGCAAGAAGACGGCGGTGAGACCGTTGTCTTCGGCGACAAGAATCTGGCCTTTCCCAGCGTTAGGTTCGGCGCCTGGCCTGCGATTCGTTATGCGCACCAGCGCGAGCGCAAGGTATCGCGAGGCGTCGACGAAAGCGCCGTTCTGTCGTTCCGGCAGCGCCGCGTGCTCTCGACAAAGACCATTACGCTCCGCGATTACAACGAAACGGTGCCTTCCGTCGTGTCCGTCGATCAGCAGGTTGGACAAGGCAGCGGCTTTTTGGGCAAGGCCTCACGGTTCGGCGGGCATTTGACCAGTGAAGCGGAGGCGACCACGCTGGCGCGGATCCGTGCCGAGCAGGTGGGCGCCAGCCAGACGATGTACATCGCCCTCAGCGACGCGCCGGAGCTACGCGCTGGCGTCATTTTCAAGCTGCGGGGCCATCCCCGTTTTGATGGCAAATATCTCGTTGTCGCCGCGGATCACTCGGCCTATCGGCCCGCGCCGGCCGGGTTCCGCGCGTTCGCGCAGAACGGGCGAGCCTATCAAAATATGGTCCATTGTATTCGGTCGGACGTGCCTTACCGTCCGGTCGCTATGACGCCTGCACCACTTGGCGCCGGCCTCCACACCGCCAGGGTCGATGGAGAAGCGTGGAACGGGCGGGCCGAGATCGACGATCAGGGCCGCTATAAGCTGCAGTTCACGTTCGCCGACGAACTGGCGAAGGGGCATGGCAGCGGCTATGTGCGGAAGCTCGAGCCTTACGCAGGTCCGAATCGAACCGGTTTGCAATTTCCGTTAGTTCCCGGAACCGAAGTCCTGGTCGGCTACATCAACGGTGACATTGACCGGCCCTTGGTGATCGGAGCGGTCCACAATCCCGACATGAAGGCAGGAGTGACCTCCGACACGCACGTGTTCAATCGCATCACATCGCAATCTGGCACTAAGATCGAGATTTGTGATGGGCCTGCGATTGTTTCTCATGATGGCGCCTCATGATCGTCTGGAGGCCCGCAACTCACGAGATCGACCCCCTGGTAGAAACGATCGCCAATACGGCGCGCGCGACGATCCTGCCGACAGCGTCGATCAATATACCGCCGCCATCTGCCGATGGCATTCATTTGCGACGCCTTCGTGACGGAAGAGAATTGCGCCTCTGCCTGTCCACGCAATACCTGGAGCAAGGACAACGAGCATCTTGCACGGTGCTCGTCTACGCGCTGCACGGCAATGCCATAGTCGATAACTCCATGGGTTACCGTGTGAGGGGGCAGGCTGTGCTCGACGTTGCCACGCGTGCCTTTCTCGATGTCGAGTGTCGATTGGACCCAGTCGGCCCTGTTGAGCCGTGACAGATAGCGTCCCGACGCGACGATGTGATCGCGTGATGGAGTCGGCGCGTGGACATCTCTAGTGCTGTTATCGACGATCAGATCCGGAGAAATACCCGCAGTATCACGCCTCGGATGCGCACGGCTCTTGGCACGAATGTTGCGATATGACTCGTGCCGGTATGTGCCGGCGCATCGAAAGTCTTGGAGACGAAAGTGTCACTTGAAGCCTACATGACAATCAAGGGGAAGAAACAGGGGGACATCTCCAAAGATGCCTCCAAGCCGGACAGCATCGGGCAGGTCGCCAAGGGGGACTCGGGTAAGCAATCGAAGATCACCGTCGTCGCCTTCACCAGCGGCATCGTCGTTCCGCGCGACATGACGAGCGGGGTCGCCACGGGCGCGCGCAACCATCAGCCAGTACTCTTCACCAAATTCTTTGATCGCTCCTCGCCGCTGCTATGGCAGGCGCTGGCCACCAACGAAGTGCTCGAACAGGTGGTCTGCGAGTTCTACCGCACCGATCCGGGGGGCATGCCGCAGCCGCAGAACTTCTTCAAAATAACCTGGAAGAACGCGACGTTGATCGAGGGCAAGGCCTATGTGCCTCTCACGATTAATCCGCAGAACAACTTCTTCCAGAACATGGAAGATTGGTCCTTCACCTACAAGGAAGTCAAATGGGAGCACGTTCCTGGCAGCACCAGCGGAGAGGATAAATGGTGACAACGCCAGAATTGTCGCGCCGTCGCGGTTCTGCGACGCCACCGCGGCACTTCTAAAATCAGAAGGGCGCCGACTTGGTCCCAGACATCATCCCGTACGTGGTGGGTACATAGAGCACATTTGACGCAGTCATCGCAGGACTGACGGCGGGGCATGCTGGGTGCGCTCCAATGGGATGATGCGGACCGATGCTAGACGGGCTGGCTCTGTAGGAACACGCCGCCTCGGAAAGGCATTGGCGCGGCCAAGCGAGTTGGCGCATTGGGTTGGACGGACGGGGCAGGCGCCGGCTCATTTGCTTGCCGACTAGACCAATCGTCCAACGCGTAAGCGCGGATGCGCGACAAAGCAACAGCAGTCCATTTGGCGGCTTTGAACCTTGCGCGATATCAAATCGGTCGTGGTTCGGATCCGATATTCCGCAATTTGTAGCCGATCAGGGTGCGAAGATCTTGCTGTTGAGGTCGGGCAACGGGCATCGGTTGAGGAGGAGATGTGAAGTGGGAACGCCGTCTTGACGGCTTTTCGGCAATAAACAGCCAGATCTTTCATGGCGTAGCCAAGGCCTAAACTGCGATGACTGCGTGCCATGAAGTGGGTCATTCACTTGCTGACTTGCGTTCACGGGTTTGGCGGGTCGTCGGCGGACACGCTGAGGATCTGAGTTCGATGAGCGCATTTCACGAGGCCGGACATTCACTTGCGGCCCTTCGCTCACGGATTTGGCGAATCGTCGGTGGACAGGCTGAGGCGCCGAGTGCGATGCTTGCGCTTCCCGAAGACGGACAATCACTTGCTGAGCTTTATTCGCGGAGTATGGCCACTCCAACCGGAAGAAGACCTGCACTGCCACCGCTCGGACGGGGGGAGCACGGTGGAGACGGCGGCAAAGACGGGGGGAGGGGCGAACCAAAGTTTGCGCGCGCGGTGAAATACGGATTGTGTCTCGCGGGCGCAGGCTACGCCTATGACGAGGTCGCAAACGACTTCTTCCTTTCGACCACCTCGCTGCACGATGGCAAGAAAGGTTTCACCGGCAACGAACGGCTCAGGTTGGCCCAGGCCGAGGCGAGGGAATATTCGACGCGATATCACGCTGCCAGCCCTGAAGAACAGCGCCTGAACGAGCGTCCCCTCAATCCAATCCGCACTTGCGGCAACAATATGTTCGTAAAGATGATCGACTACCGGGCGGCGACTTACGTGCACGTCGCTCGCCTGGTGGATTCCAGGCAGGCGCACGAATCCCTCGCTTTGAACCTGGCCTGCATGAAGGGCCATCTCGTGAAGGACGAGTGCGTGGCCAAGTATGGGCCACCGAAGGTGCCCAAGGATCCAGATCTGACGAGGAGCCCGCTCTACGATAAAAAGAACAAGTACGCGCTGACCGGTGTACTCAACGAAGAAACTGGCGCTTACGGCTACACCTCTAGATCGGTCACTCGACCCTTCGTGAACAAGGGCGTGCAGCACTTCCGTGATGCCCTCCAGAGTGAGAAGGGGCTGACTTTCAAGCAGTGCACCGAGAAGTTCGAGGCGCTGATCTGCAAGGATTGCGGCCTTGGCGAGGACGCCCAGTTCGCAGCTGGCCAGGCCATCTTAAACTTCAGGCAGGTCTATGCTGATGACGCGCATTGGGGACATGCCGAGAAAGTCGTGATGCAGACGCTGTCCAAGCAGGGATTACTTTCGCTGACAGAAACTGACAGAATCGATGCGTCTCTCATGTTCGAGGATCCGAACAAGGACCCGTTCAAGCGCAACAGAAGCTGGATTGGGCCTGGGCTACACCAACTCGACATTTGGCTTCACGAGATGCGCTCGGGTTGTGATCCGATGCTAGGCGAGGACCTGAATCACCGCGAGATCAAGGATACGAAGAATCTGCCGGTCGCGCACTTCAAGTTGAACGAGCAGGGTAATGGATTCGAGGATTGCTCCGGAATGGGCGACTCGTTCACTTGCGTCAACGCCGTCGCCTGCATCAATCACGCTCGCTTAATGAGTGGCCAGCCGCGCCTCTCAAGGGAGGACGTCATCGTCATCATCGCGTGCCTTAACGCCGTGTACGACGATACGACGTCAATACGGCATACGCTTCACGAGGTAGCGCGCGGCTGCTTTGCCGGAGCCGGTTACACGATCGAAGATGCGGATGAGTTCTATGAGGAAGTCTGTCGCAAGGCAGCGCAGGAGTACTACGGTGGCAGGAATCTCTCCAGGCGGAGGTGATGCCCTCAGTTGTCGATAACCAGATTGGCGCTCACGGCCGATGAGTTTGCGCTTGTGCGAAAGGAGGTGACGAATCCTCTCCACCTTTCGCTGGGACAAGCCTGATGGAGCCAATTCCGGCGCCGGAGCGAGACGGTCTGGTCCGATGGACGTCTGCCTTTGCCTCCCGCGCCAAGCCGCGGAAAGTCATAAGCGTCACCGAGCGGCGTAACCCAGGGGCTTGTGCCCTTGTGAGAGTTTGGCTAGATCGCAAGGGTTCATTTAGGAGTTCTGCGATGGCAATTGGTACTGTGAAATGGTTCAACCCTACCAAAGGTTATGGCTTCATCAAGCCGGATGATGGTGGCCCCGACGTCTTCGTACACATGCGTGCCGTTGAAAAGGCTGGCTACCCGGATCTCGCTGAGGGAGCGAAGATCAGCTACGAACTGAAGACCGGCAGTGCCGGTAAAGCCTCTGCTGAGAACCTGCGGATTGGGTGAGGCCGCCCTTACGCAGAGGCATGCTGGAGGATACCGCCCGCCATGGCCGCGGTGTCCTGGTCTCAAGCGATCAGGATGCAGACGCGATCGGTGGCCCGTTCAGATCATGGCAATCGCGCGGCGCGGTCTCCTCGCGTAATCGCGCCCCGAAGAGACCGCGCTAGCGCAGGACGGAACATGAGGTTCGGCGCGGTCCGGCGCAGCACTGGCCCTTATGGTGGCGGCCGCGCGCCGCCACCATAATCAAGGCCACGAAGGGTACAAGGAGTCCTCGCGATCAAGGCGCAACTACGTCGGTTTCGCGATTGAAGCAGCTTGCAGTCACGCGGTGCGTTTTGAATGACCTCGGAGGGGGGCGAGCATGTTCTTCCGCTTACGAAGACGAGGCGCGCTGTCGCTCAGATTTGCGAACTTTCAAGGCGCGGCGTTTCATCGTCGCCGTCAGTTTCTTTGTTCCTGGTTTGTTGGGCGCAACGCGGAGTACGCTACCGGCCCCCGAAACAAATTGACCACCCTTGTCTATTCGTTTCATGCAGTTCCCCAATTAAATAGCCTTATGCCGAACCTGGATGTCGACGTAGCCGCACGGACTAACCGCTAGCGAAAAAGCACATCCGTCGCTGTCGCATTCTGTCTTTCCATCATCGGATTATGTGCCTTACCGCAAACGAAAAGCAGGGACAAGCGTCCGGAGGACACACATCAAGCTTTGTACGATCCGGACAGATGGCGCCACCATGCCCGTGCGCACCGCTTTGATGTTTAATCTCGGCGCCAATGCAAAATGTCCTACGTGGTCGATAATTCTTTCGATGACGCATAGATCGATGATCCATGATTAAACGACTGGGCGCAATAGACCTGTACTGCAGCCGGTGATTATCTCATTGAAGCGAGCAACGCCGGCGGGAGAATTTCGACAATGCTGATTGGCGCATTCTCCAAGGCGGTCAAATCGGATCTCACAAGTGGCGTGTTTTCCGGACCTGCCGACCTGGAAGGTCCCTCAAACGACGAATAGCCTTCTGCGCCTGCCTGTTCGTTCAACAGCATCTCATTCAATGAGTCGCCCCCTCTCGCGATCTGACGAAGGCGGCAACCTGAATCATCGGCATTCGTACGAAGCGTACAAAGTTCGTGCGACTTAGGCCGATAATCCAATCGGCCGTGCCGAGATTGTCCTAGCCGCGCGCGCCAAGCAGTATAGATAGAGCGGAGATGCTTGGCCTTACGACATCGAGTGGGCATGAAGCACAAAGTACGCTCGGAGATTATTGTGGCGAAGAACGAACTCGTGTTCGAGATCGATGACACCAAAACAGTTGACCAAAATATTTGTGCGCTCTCGATCGCGCTCGAAGGGATCGACGATCCACTGGCAGGCGTCCTGTCAGATGCACTTTCGAAGCTCAGCCTGGACATTGCTCTCGATCAAGATGCGATCCTTGATGCATTGTACCTAGCGACTGCGCCGGTCGAACCGCAACAGATGCCTTCCGAAGAAGGCGCTGCCCAATGAGCGGCTGGTATCTTCAGAAGGTCTCTATCGAAGGCTTTCGCGGCATCAACAACGAGGGTGCACCCCTTGTCCTCAAACTCAAGCCGGATTGCGTCAACTCGATCTCCGCGCCGAATGGGGTTGGGAAGACATCAATTTTTGATGCGGTGGTCTACGCGATTACGGGCCGCATTCCCAAGCTGGACGATCTGCCTGCGACCGAAAAGGGCTCGTGCTATTATCTCAATCGCTTCCATGCGGGTGGTGTGGGAACGATCATCCTGACCCTTGTGCCGGCCAATGGCGGCACCGCAGTCGATGTGACCGTTCGGCGCGATGCCGCTGGGGCGCGAACTGTTGTGGCCAGCACAGGTGCAGACGGAAATGCGATCCTGGCGGACCTCAATCGCGAGTTCGTCCTGCTCGACGGAAAGACATTTCAGGACTTTATCGATCTTGCGCCGCAGAGGCGCGGCCGATCGTTCGCCGGACTGCTCGGATTGAAACGTTATTCATCGCTGCGACAGGGGTTGGCCTCGCTGGCAAACACCAAGGCGTTTAACAATCACTTCGCGGTCGGCGGCAAGGAAGCCAAGCAGAACAGCGCACACGTCCGCCTCCAACGAGCACGGACCAACGTCAAGGAAGCCTTCGCCGCTTTGGTCGGTGACGAGTACGATCCGGCGGAAGCCGAAGCAACGATGCTTGCGAAGGCGCATTCCGCCCTCAGTGGCATCGAACTGCTCAAGCCGCTCTGCGAGGGCCGGACGTTCGAGGAGATCGACCCCTCAAAGTGCATCGATGCAGCGAAATCTGCCGAAGGGGGCGAGGCGAGGGCAGAACTTACGAAAATCCTGCGCGATGAGGCGAGGTGGTCGGAGGCCCTGAAAGCCGCGCCCAGCGAAGAGGATGCCAAGCGCCTGGTGGAACTGGCCGATGCTCGCGACACCGCCTTAAAGCTCACTCAAGGAGATCTGTTCCGCCAGCTCTACGGGGTAAGCGAAATCATCCTCGCAGATGACAGTTGGGGGGATAAATGTGTCTGCCCGACGTGCGATCGATCTGACACCGGTTCGGTTCTCGACCATGTTCGCCAAAAGAACGCGGCGTTTGAGGCGGTGGAGGCAGCTTCGGCCAATCTGACCCAAGAATGGACCGAAAAAGGCTGGAATCAGCTCGATGAGCTAGAACGGTTGGGCCGCCAGGCAGAAGAGCGAGCCCAGCTCGCCGAGGCAAGGGACGTCGGACTGAAGGGCGCCGTCGAGGGCGCGCGGGCCCGCGCCGTCGTCCAATGGCTGAAGACGCTGACCGATCGGGCGGTCGCCAAGGTCAAAGTCCTCACCCATGACAAGGTCGCCCTGGAGAAGAGCCTCCCCGACAAGCTCACCGCTGTCGTGGAGAAAGCCGAGGCCGCGCGCCGGCTGCAGAGCAATTTGTCGGACTTGCGTGCTGCCTTGAGCGAGCAATCCGCCATCGCCGCGGAGCTTGCGCGCATTGCCCGGGCCAAGACATTCCTTGACGCGGCCAGCTCGTGCTTTGCCGGTGCCGAGTCCGCCGCAAGCGCGCGCCGGCTCGCCGCGATCGAACCCGTCACGCGAAAAATCTTCGCGGCGATCATGTACACCGATGTCGTGCCAGCCCTCAAAAAGCGGGCGGGCAGCGAAGACCTTTCCATCTCGCTCGCACAGTTCTGGACGCTACCGGACATCTCAGCTCAAGCCGTCCTCTCCGAGAGCTATCGGAACGCCTTCGCGATCAGCGTCTATTTGGCGGCCGCTTCGCTCTATGGCGGCGGCGCCAGGTTTCTTATCCTCGATGACGTAACATCCAGCTTTGATTCCGGGCATCAATTCCATCTGATGAACGTGATCAAAGGACAATTTGCCCGCCCTGGCGTCCCTGATGGACCGCAGGTCATTCTGCTCAGCCACGACACCGTACTGGAGAAGCTATTCAACACGAACGCCAAAGACGGCGGCTGGTGGCATCAATGCATCCAGGGCACCGCACGGACATCGGTGCTGCCGCAATCGGGTGCCATCCATAGGGTCCGCGATGCGACGCGCGCCCTTCTCGATGCCGGAAACACCGATGATGCGGCTCCCCGCATCAGACAGTATCTCGAGTTCAAACTCGAGGAGGTGATCTCAAGGGTCGGTATTCCCGTGCCCATCGCCATTGCCTTCAACGATGACAAGCATATGGCGAAGAACCTGATAGACGCCATCAAGGCAGCCGTCGACCTTCACGATGCGGCTGGGCGCCTGGTCTTGGAGCCGGCCCAGCTCGCCGGCCTCGGCACTTCGGTTGCGACGATAGTGAGCAACTATCTGGCTCACTGGTCGACCGGACAGACCCACGCCTTCACGGCTCCCTCTCTTAAGGGCGTCATGCAAGCGATTGAAAAGTTCGCCGCTTGTTTTCAATTCGAGCATCCGGCAGGCTCGGGTCGATACCGCTATTACCGCTCTCTTGGCCAAAGAACCTGAGATCGGTGCGACGTTCCGAACCCGCTGTAAGGTCACTCAGCGGGGGGGCTCGCTATGACATCGACCATTGGGAATAGTGCGTCCTCGTCGCGACCACGAGCTGTTCGACAGATCAAGCTCTGGCCCGGCGGGCAATCCGGTCGCGCCGTGAGCATCCGGCACTCGTCTCACAGCGTCATTCGTTCGAAGCGATCGTCATGGTGCCGATCGGTTCTGGCTCTCGTTGCGGATCAAGCTAAATCCTGCCAGTTTTGAACGCTCCACTACGATCGTTCAGGGGTAAATCGCACGCCGGCGACAATGACCAGGCACAGTTCTTCGCCAGGATTTTGCGCGGTTGAGCGGGTGTCGCCGGCTGGTGTTGACGCCGAACAGCGGAGGCTGGCAGCTGACCGTATGAACTCGATCATCGAGCGGTCGTGGTAGCCAACATGCCGACACGATGTATCGGCGAGCGCGATTGTCAGCTCATCCGCTGCGTGTTCGTGTACGGCGATCACGACTGACGATCCTGAGGAATTGGTCTCTGCGCGTTCGCGCCAAGGTCTGCATGTGCGCAAGCGAACGCACGGGTCGGCCTGCCGGGACTTAGAAAAATATCGAGGTGGACACCAACAAATTCAGAGCATGTCCCGTTTCGCGGGTATGTATAATGCTTGTCGGGTTGTTGATGTAAGTCAATCCTACGCTTGCATATATCCCCGGTGCCAAATGCGCAGTATAGGTTCCTGAGATCGCTGTGCTGTCACGATGTACGAGATGCCCCTTGGTTAAGGCGGCATCCACTGCAAAGTTGCTCCAGACGGTGTTGGTGGCAACAATAGCAATCTGATCGCTGGGCCGGCCGTCGAACAGGCCTTTCGCATAGAGACGAAGCTCGTAATATTGACTGACTCTATTTAGGTCAGGCGGAGCGTACATGACAGAGAGCCCGCCATAGATCCCGCGGGATGCCGAGCCCTGGACATCGGACTGCCAGAGTTGTCGGTCAGCCGCGACATAGTAGACGTTGTTCGCGTTGGTTCTCGGCTGCGTCGGATGCTGCAAATTCGTGTAGCTGCTATCGTTGAAACCGATGCCAGCCCGTAACCAAGTCTCGGGTAAGCCCGGAGCAGCTTTGCGCTTGTAGCCGGTTTCATCGAGCCAAAGAATCCCCGCATTGGCCGTGCTCCAGTCCAGGCCGGTCGGGTTTTCGGTTATCTGCGCATATTGGCCATCTGGACTGAGTGAGCGCTGGATTGAGAACTTGTTATATATGTGATCATCAAAATTGTACTTCAGGTTGAGAGCTGGCGTGGGTGCTGCATTGTTGCTCATGCCGGCTTGAAACAGGATGTTCGACGAGGGTCCCAAAACGCTCGCTCCCGCGCTGCCTCCGACCACGGTGCCCGCGAACTCATTTTGGTTTCGGAGGTAACCCATTTTGAGTTCGAGTTTCCCGCCGAAGAACGTCTGATAATAGGCAATTGTATTGATACCAAGCCTATCGGGCCCGCCGGGCTTCCATGTCCAATATTGCTGCTCAGCGCCCACGATGATCTGACCATCGGCAATTCCAAAGCGGCTGAGATCGTAGGTTACGATCATGAAATTCACGGAACCGAACGTCGGATTCTGCCCCATGTATAATTGATTGGCTATGCTGGTCCTGGCTGCGCCTGGCAGTTGATTATTTACGAGGCTGTTTACTGTGCCGCCAACATAACCGATGCCGACGTCTGCCAGCGCGGATCTAACGCCGTCTTTATCCTGATCTATCGTATCGGCGGGACCCGGTATATTGAGCCACATACCTTTTTCGCGGAGAGTTTCGAACTTTGCGAATGGATCGGCTGCTTTTTGAGTTCTGTTCGTTGCAACTGCATTCGCGCTGTTGCACTTTGTGGGAGGCATGCTGGAAAGTCGTGCGAGCGCCGAGGGACCGGAAGGACACGCTGCTTGTTTGCGCTGGCTGCGTTGGAGTTTCGGGGCCGGATCCTTTTGACCTCTTCTTTTGGCATCCTTATCCGCAGTGTCGCTGCTCGGGGTGAGCAGGCTGGTGGTTTGTGCCAGGGTCGAATTGCTGGCGAGACTCGCTGCGAGCGAAAGCGCGACCAAAAACCCTCCTCGCTTTGGAGTTGATCGAAGAATGGAAACGGGGGCTGCGACCGAGCATGTCCGAATCAAAATCGCCACAACAAAGCGAGCATGCATAGTGAACTCCGCGACCGCATTTGCTGGCCTTGAATGGATTGCGCTCCGGCCTGATTGGCCCCAGAGCTGACCCTCTCTTTGACGTCTGAGCGCGGCTGCCGTCACGCTTGAGAGCAACCGGCTTGTCTATCCCAGCGAGATCCGCTCAGCCTTTGCGGGCCTCGTCACAAACGGGCACGCCATGACATCGTCGGCGGCGTACGTGTCGGACAGCGGCCCAGACAGCTTTGAAGCCTGCTCGCTCGGCGAACGGGACCGAAAGTCCATCATGGACTTCCGTGAAAAAAGCGAGGTCGCGGTGCGGGCAGACCTGACCGTTGCAGGCGACGAGTTAGCACACCCATCAGGTCCATTGGCGCGGCCGGATCTATCTTGCATCCCGAATTCCTTGACGTGTGAACCACGCAACGTTCGTTGACGACGATTGCCACGCGTGCGTCATCTCCATCAATTGCCAGGGTTGGTAGTTGACTGGGGCGCCGATGCGCCATCGCGGATTGCGCTGCTCGGGCGAGCACAGGTCGTCACCTTGACGAACTCTGGAGGTGCTTCTCGTCAGTGCGAGCCGAGCGTCAGGACTCGTGAGCGACGCCGCCGCTCAGCGTTTCACGCGCCTATCTCTGAAAGGTCATTAGGCCGCGACGTTGTCGTCTGCATCGTAAGCGCCGTTCTCGGGCGAGGGTTTTGAGGAGGCTACATCGATCCGGGAAGGAAATTGGTCGAGTTCAGGTTCTGGACCGCCACCATCCTCGTTAGTCCGCCGGGGATTTTAGGTGAGAGGACCGACATCATTGATTTTTCCAGCTTGACGCCGACCAGCGCACTCGGCCGAATCAGCCTGTCTTCGCCGAAAATCACCGTGAACGACCTATCATTGGCTTGGCATAGCTGACCACGGTTGCTTTCAACGGCGCAAGCTAGGATTCGAGAAGGCCGGAATTGCTCGCATTCAGGCAGGCCCTGCAAGATAATCTGCAAGGTTCGTTTGAATGACGACAAAAGGCTGCGCCACCGCCAGTGAAGACAAGAACTATTGCTCCGCGGTGGCGCTATGATGTAGAGGCGGTTGTGCGCAAAGTATCTCGTTGCGCTGCTCACTAAGCGTTGCCTTATGAGAGCTGATGACCAGTCGATCAGACGACGTTGCGGACGACAATATTGCTGACCGTCATGGTTCGCGGCAGCGCTTGATCATCTTGGGGTACCGCCTCAACGAGAAAAGCCAATCCAGATCGGGGGCGTCGGACGAGGGATGATGGAGATGATGGATCAAGCGGCCGCTTCGGATTTGCCGCCGGTCTTGCAAAGGTCGTCAAGACGCGTGCCGTGGGGTTTAGCGCTGATGGTTCTTCTCCTCGGCCTGTGCGCTGCAGGAGCCTATTGTTGGACAAACGTTGCAGAATTTGTCGAGACATCGACGGCCCGAGAAGTCGCCCCAAGGCCAGGTTTGTCATCGGAGGACAGGGCGACACTGTCTGAAGTTCAATCCGGACAACAAAAGGCGAGCGATCAGATCGCGGAACTAAATCGCAGTTTCGATGCTCAGCGGGCCGACTTAAAACGACTCTCGGATCAAATCGCAGCCCTGACTTTACGACTAGACTCGTTGCAGAATCCGGTACCCTCCGCTTCTCTTCCTCCCGTTCCTCCTTCACCGCAAGCCCACGCCGTTTCGAACCCCGCCAAGAAGCTCGTGCGGCCGGCCAAACCAGCGGGGGCGGTTTCCGTCGGAGGTGCGCCACTCACCCTTGGACCGAAGACTGACGAGCCCAGGTGACGTCCCTACAGGCCTAGTCCAGCCCTACCGGTTCCCGTTCGACGGGTAGGCCGCTTTCGCAAGCGGCTTTCGGTTACGATACCCAAATCTTATGGTGGCGCCGATGTTCCCAACGAGACTTCGCCGAGATCGTCGCCATCATTGCGGTAGCCGACGGCAATCTAGGTCCCGATTTCGCAGAGCCATTTCTACAGATCTAGGCGCCGCCGCTGAACAGCGAAAATCCGCTGCGCCAAGCTTGAAATTGAGCTGGCTAGTTTTGGCGCCATGCTATGGATCTCGCAGATGCCCGCACGATGGCGAACGCGCTACTGGCAGCTGATGCCGTTGCGCGTGCAATGACCTGGAAGCTCAGGCCTGCGCCACCACACGTCACAGAGCCTTTGTCGGAAACCTCGCCAACCTGCTCGTGCCTCCTGCGATCTACGGGCTCGCGACAGGCGGTGATGCCGTTGGATCCTCTTACGCTGGTTGACTGTGTTAATAGGGTTTGCGGTCGAGGTGGGCGTCGAATGCGGCAGCAACGGTGCGTATCAAGAAGCGGTGCTCCTGCCTCAGGCGGATGAAGCCGTTTTGGATGTCCACTATTCCGTCCTCGGCGAGCATCGCCAATCGTTCAGCTGAATCGAGAAAAGAGCGCGGATCAAACCCGTGGGCGGTACATATCGCCGACACGTCGGCCTCCAAATCGCACATCAGCCGCTCGATGATTGCGGCTCGAACGCGGTCTTCGTCAGTGAGACGGTACCCCTTTGACGTCGCCAAACGGCCGGCTCTAATGTGTCGGCTGTAGGAACCCGTTACAACTTCGTTCTGGACGTAGGCGTCACCGAGCCGGCCGATGGCCGACGTGCCCAAGCCGATCACGGTATTACAGGTGTCGGCTGAGTAACCCAAGGAGTTGCGCCGCAGGCGACCGCTTTTCTGCGCCAGCGAGAGCTCGTCGTGTGGCAGGGCGAAATGGTCGAGCCCGATTGGGTGGTAGCCGGCAGCGACCAGCGTATCGGCCACGGCCGCAGCCTGTTGGGCGCGGGTCGCGTGGTCCGGTAGCGCCGCCTCATCGATCAGGCGCTGTCGTTTCATATACGAAGGAACGTGCGCATAGCCGAAAACCGCAAGCCGGTCGGGACGCATGACCACCGCCTTCGTCGCGGACTCGACACAGGACTGCACCGTTTGATGTGGAAGGCCGAAGATGAGGTCGAAGTTGATGCGGCCTATTCCATGCTGGCGCAGATTTTCGATGGCAGCCACCGTCTGCGCCTCACTCTGGACGCGGTTGATCGCCTTTTGAACGATAGGATCGAAGCTTTGCACACCCAGGCTCGCGCGGTTCACGCCGGCTGCTCCCAAGGCTTCGGCCATCTCCATCGTAAACGTGCGCGGGTCGATCTCGACTGCGATCGTAGTCGTTTTCCTAAATGCGAAGCGGCGGCGCAAAACTTCCATCAGGGCCAGAAACTCCGCGGGCTTGATGAGGGTCGGCGTGCCGCCGCCAAAGTGCACGTCACTCACAGGCAGATCTTGCGGCGCCTGCTCCGCTACCAAGCGAATCTCTTCACGCAGCACCGCCAAATAATCGAGGATTGGCGCATTCCGACGAGTGAAAGTCGTCGGGAAGCCGCAGTACCAGCAGATTGAGCGACAGAACGGAATGTGGAGATAGAGCGACACGGCGTCGCCAGCCGGCAATTCCTTCAGCCATTTCTCACAAGTCTCGGCGCCGACAACCGCGGAGAACTCCGGTACAGTTGGATAGATTGTGTACCAAGGCAGGCGGGCATCGTAATACTTTTCCAGGATTGAGGTCCGCAACGGTCACCGCCCCATGCCTCTATGAGCATACCCTTGACCGCTGCGCTCGCCGGTGTCGTTGCGCTATGTCAATTGGTCCGCTTTAGCTGCGAAATCTGTCGCCCCGTCGATGATGCTGACCGAATCGTTTCGTGTCCCGTCAAGATCGATATTGTTCGAGAGAGGAGGCTACCTAAAGCCGCATTCATCAACTGGGCCGGTGCAAGCTGCTCAAGAGGTATTTTGACCTGGTCCAGTCGAAAAGCTGATGCGGATGCTCGCAGCTTTCGACCAGGATGTGGAAATCAAGGTACGGGCGCTATCGGATCGCAGCGGGGACAGTATGGGCGTTCGACGAAGGGTAACCTAATCTGTACGAGGATGATGTTTCGCAATATGCGGTGGTGAACGGCAGGATCGAAGGTCTCGCTAACGACGACAAAGACCAGGGCGATACCTGGATCTTGGGCGACCAGTTCCGTGAATTCGCAGCATGCGGATCGTATCGCGGGCTCGCTTGCGGCGCTCGGTATCGGGTGCTTGATTCTCGACTAGGAACCGGTCTTGGCGCGACTCGAAGCTCGTTCGACTCGTTTCTGCTTTGTGGGCACGCTCGCGACACGATTTCTGGTTTCACGCTTGCGAGCATCGGAGTGCGACTATAGGCGAGGACCGGCCGTCGCTCCCGTCGCTTCCGCCTGAACCTCACCAACTCGCAATCTCCTCGGAGGAGGGGGCTCCAATCGAGTGCAGTCGGCGACGAACGCCGCGAAGGGCGTGATGTCGCCTTTGACGCTCGCAAGCTCCAAGGCCTGCATGTATTCGTTCCGTCGATCGACCGGGATGATGGTCCATGGGTATCCGCCTTCGGCGAGCATCACGTTCATCAGAAAACGGCCCGTGCGGCCATTGCCGTCCGGGAGGGGATGAATGAAGGTGAACACAAAGTGGCCAAGGACCGCACGGACGCGAGGGTCCTTTTCCGCGTGCGAGCATTCGAAAAACGCTTCCATTGCGTCGGGCAGCGATTCCCACGCTGTCGGAGAATGTTCTGAGTTCCGGATAAAAATGAAATGCTGCCGGTAACCGGCCAGGCGCTCCGGCTTTAGCAGACCCGCAATGACAGACGGTTCGAACATGGCGCGGTACCACTTGAGGTGGTCTTCCTCTGCGACCATCGCCGCATCGGTTCCATCCAGCACGCGTTTCACCGATTTGACGACTTCCGCGAAGGCCAATTGGTAGCCTTTCGCGGCCATCGCGTCGGTTTGCTTTCTGTCGCCATCATCCGTTTCCGGGCTCCACTTTCCCGACTTCACCCGCTCGATGAGTTCTTCGCTTACCGAATAACCCTCGATCGACAGTGAATGGTAGGCGTCCGAAATGTATCGCTCGTTGACTGCGCTGATGTACGCGTCGATGTCCTCGACCTTGCTCGGATCGGCAGGAAACGCGGCGATGACCGCCTCGCGCATCTGAGCCCACATGAGGCGGACGCGGGTGACAACAGGGGCGACGGCCCGTCCGGGGCCCAAAGTGATGTATACCGGCCCCTGGAAAGGATCCTCCTCTCGCACCTGATGGTCCGCTCGCTTCATCGTGTCGACGATTTCGTCGGCGATAGCGGGTTTTCCCAACACCCGGTACGCGCCGGCGATCCTGCCTGCCGCTGCCGTTTTTCCGCCTTCGAGCAGCACCTTGAGGATGGCGCTCCGATCTCGAAGAGAGCCGAGAAGGGCGACCAAGTCAGTACGGTTGGTGCTCCAAAAATTGGGAGCTACGTCGCAGATCGCTTCGATCGTTGGATAAATACGCAGATTGGCGATCTCGCTCCCAGTGCTTTTCGGCAGATTGGTCCTGTAGGCGAAGAGGGAGGCGCCATGCGGAAGAGTGATGCTCCTGTTGTTGGCATCCGGCGCTTGTACGACGATCTGCGACGGGACGTTCATGTTACCTGCGAGAAGGGGGATCGAACTTTCGGGGGACAGAACCCAGTTCGCTCCGAACCTTTCGTTCAGGTAACGCTGGCAGAATTCCCAGTAGGAAGTGTACCAGGAGGTGCTATCCCCGGAGCGTTCCTCCGAACGCGAGATCATTAGCCAGCCGTTCATTATTTCTTTGAGAAAGCCGGCTTTGGTGAGTCTCTCCCGATCGGTCCGACCGATTTCCGAGGTCTTCAAGACACGACGTTGTCCGTTATTGCTTAAGCCTCTGAGGGTGGACAGCGATTCTGCTAGTTTTTCATTGGCTGCGGCCATGGAGCTTGTTCCAGCGACTGACGGTTTGGTGCGGTTCCAATCTGGTTCTGTTGTGCGTGTACAATCATTTCATGCTTTATAAATACAATTACTTTGCGCATTGCAAAGACAATCATTTTATGATGTGTAAATACAATCACTTTTCTGCGTGCATTTTCAATCATTTTGTGCCGCAAATTGCCGGACCCTATAGGGGTGGCCAGCCGGCCGCATGCGACGTTGGGAGCCTCGACAGCCCGGCTGAAGTTATATAAGAACATAATGTGAACTATTTCTCTGGTTGTATGCTTTCCACCTCACTCTCAATTACAATATCCCTCCAGTATATCATGAGTTTAGAGACCGGCTTGATGTGTCCATCGGGGTGAAGTCGGTCCCAGGAGCAACCTCCATTGTCCTTGTTCCGCCACTTACATGACGACGCGTTTCTGGCTTTTTCGCGCGATCACAAGCACCTGTACGCGGCGTGTCTGCTCGATCTCCACGAGCGCTTCTTTTCGGGCGCGCCGGCATTCCCGACGCCGCAGCAGGTCGTCCACGCCATCTATGACGTCATGCGGGCGAACCCCGCATTATGGAACGAAGGCGATGATTTCGGCACCCTGCCGGAAATGATATCGGCGGGCCGCCGCCGCATCCGCAAGGCGGACGTCGCGCTTGCCTCCGAGAAGGGCGATAAGGCGCTCGGCCTGGCACGGCAGCTTTACGCGCGGCTGCTCGCCTGGGGATGGCTCGAAGAGGAGGAGTACGGCCTTCGGGTCACCGTGGACATGGCGATGGGACCTCTCTTGGTCATCCAGCGGCTCGCCAGCCTCAACAAGGATCTCTCGCAGCGTTTCGGGGGGCTGATCGTTCAGATCCGCCTCAATCTCGAGGCTGTCGAAAAGCTCACGCCCGAGATCACCGATCGCAAGCAGCGCGAAGCGGCACTCGCCGTCCGCGAGGCGCGCAACCAGGCCGACCAGTTCACCAAGAGCCTGCGGGCCATTCTCGCCGACCTCAAGCGCATCCGCCGGATCGTCATGGAATCGAAAACGGTTGGTACGCGGCTTGAGGCGTTCTTCGAGGAGTTCGTCGACCAGCTCCTGCTCAAGGACTTTGAGTCGATCCTTACGGTGAACCATCCGTACCGCTTCCGCGATGCCATCGTCGATCTCGCCCGACGGATTTCCTACACACCGGAAACCATGCAGGTGCTCGCCGAGGAATACGCGGCGGCCAGCATGGCGTCCGATGTCGAGGACGGGCGAATGGCTGCCGCGGACGACCTGTTGGCCATCGAAAACATTTTCGAGCAGATCGGCGAGATGTTCGAGCGGATCGAAACCTTCCGCAGACAGCTTGAGGCCCGCGTCCGCAACACGATCAAATACGCAGAACGCGGAGTCCAGGGCCTCGTCGGTCGGGCCGGCGACCTGGTGCGGCGTCTGGACGCGCTGCTGCGCGACGGCAGGCACGACAAAGCGACCGTCGAATGGAGCATCGAGCCGCTGCGGTCACCCTGGTCGGAGCATCACCAGGCGCCGACCAGGCAACCGCGCCGCCCCGTCGAGGCGAGGGAGCTCACCGGGCCGCCGTCGGATCCGCTCTACGAACTGCGCAAGAAGCTTCGCCTCGAATACATCGCGCGTATCGCGCCTCGCCCCGAGGACGTCAGGCGCTTTCTCGAAGGGCAGGTACCGCCCTTCGCGACCAAGGAAGCCCGTTTCATGGAGATCAGTACCGTAGACGATTTTCTCGCGTTCGACTGTGCCCGCCGCTACGCCCTGACCGGAGAAGTACCGGTGCAGATCGCCGCCGGGTTCGAACTCGAGCCATGCCCGGACACCCCGCCGCACGATAGCGAATGGCTAAGGTGCGCCAACTTCGTGGTCCGGCATTCGGGCGCATTCCGGAAAGGCAAGGCGACCCATGCTTAGCGAATTTGAGAACATCGAGAACTCCGCGGGCGCCGAGAAGGCCGCCGATCTCCGGAAGGCGCTGCACTTCCTGCTGCGGCGGCAGTTCGTGTTCGCTGGCGATCCACGCACGGGGACGGTCTACAACACCATAATGGACGGACGCTTCCGCGACGTGGTGGACGGCTTTTTCGACAGTTGCGGCTATCGCATGCATCGCGATCCGGAGGCGCAGTGGGCAGGCATCGTCGCCATGGACGAGGACGTGCCGCTGCCCCGGATGAAGCTCGACGAAACCATCGTGATGCTGGTGCTGGCAGCATACTGGCAGCAGGAGGTCAACGTCGGGGCAGTCGAGGATCGCGCCGTCGTGGTGGCGACCTTGAACGACCTCTTCGACCGCTACCGGGAGATGGTGCAGCACAGCGGCGGAGGCGCTATTTCGGCAGCACGCTTCCGCGACATTCTGCGCGAGGCCGCCCAGCGCAGCCTGGTCGAGATCGGCGACTTCGACGACGAGCAGCAGGATTGCGAGGTAAGACTCCGCCCGATGATCAAGCTGATCAGCGGCGGTGACGCCCTTCAGCGCCTCGAGCGCTATGTCCGCAGCGAGGAGGCTCGTTTCCCGCAGAGCGCTGGAGAAGAGGCATGATGGAGCTGCGCCACCTCACGATGGTGAACTGGCATCTTTTCGATGTCGCCGACATCGATGTGGCCGGTCACGTCGGCGTGCTCGGCGAAAACCGCTCCGGCAAATCGACCATCCTCGACATGGCGCAGGTCGTTCTCACGGGCGGCAGCCGACGCTTCCTGCGCCTGAACGCGGTCGCCGGCGACAGCGGAAAGTCCCGCAGCGCCTCGAAGCGCAGCGTCGTCGACTATTGCCTTGGAACTCTCGGCGAAGATCAGCGGCGGCGCGACGAGGCGCGCACCTATATTGCGCTCGGCTTCGAAGACACTGACGGAGAGCGGCCGCCGATCGCCATCGGCATGGCACTGGAGGCCCGCAAGTCGGACACCAGGGAGACCGTGCTCGCGCTGTTCGTCGCGGTCGGCACTATCCTGACCTCCAAGGACTTCATCGAGCAGCGGGGAAAGGCGCAGTTCCCAGCGCCGTGGGAGGACGTGCGTGCCGGGATCGTCGCTGCGGTCGGCGAGACGAATTTCGTCAATCACCGCGACCGGGCGGGCGACTACGTCCGCGAGTACATGCGGCATTTGCTGCCGCACTCGCCGTGGGGTGAGCAGAACGCGAGCGCGTTGCAGAAGTCGATCGTCAACGCCATGACGCTCGACCACAATCAGACGGCCACTCAATTCGTGCGGAATTACATCCTCGAAGACAGCCCGATCGGGATCAAGGAGTTGCGCGAGTCGATCCAGACGTACCGCAATATCAGCGACACCATCCGGAAGATGCGCCTAAAGCTGGAGGCGCTGAAGCAATTGAGGGAAATCCTCGCCAACCTGGAGGCCGCGTTCGAGAGCATTTTCCGCGAACAGTGGATCGCCAAGCGCGCGGAATGGCTCGTCGCCCGAGCCGCCAACCGGGAATTCAAGAACAAGCTGCGACAGGCCACCGCCCAGCGTGACGCCGCGGCCGGCGAACTCACGTTCCTGGACGACGATATCAAGGCGATCGATGACGAAATCGAGCGATTGACCGAGGCCATCGCCCAGCACGACGCTAAGACCGGCAGGAAGGCCCTGCAGCAGAGCGCCTCGGTAGCCGAGCAGTCGGCGCAGCGCGCGACCTCCGATTTTAAGACACGGCTTGAGACCATCCGACGGTTGCAACCGCTTTGCGCGATGGCGGGGCACGGATTCGACGATCTCATTCCCGCCGTGGAGAGGCTGATTGCCGCCGCCGCGACGGGCTCGGTCAACTCCGTTTCCGACGAACTCTCCACCGCGGAAGCCACCGTGACGGGCTTGGGAGTGCAGCGGATCTCGAAAGTCGACGAAGGGCGTCAAGCGATCATCGCAGAGGCGTCGAAGCTGCGCAGTCAGCGCAACGAGCTTCTCGAGCGGATCCGGCAGCATGCCTCCGGAGGGCCGGGGGCACATCTAGAGGACGACACGAAACTTCTGTGCCAACGCCTTCGGCAGAACGGAATGGCGCCGCGCGTTCTCTGCGAGCTGATCGAAGTCACCGACCCGGAATGGGCGGGAGCCGCCGAGGCGCTGCTCGGGCGCGACCGCGATGCGGTGTTCGTCGACAGGCCGCAGATCGGCGCCGCGACGGCGATCTTCAAGGAAGGACGGCGCGAATTCCGCCGCACGTCTCTTGTGAGTCTCAATAAGCTGGAACAGTTCAGGGCCAAGCCGGAGCGGGGAATGTTTCCCTCGATCTTCCGGACGCAGGATCCCGACGCACTTTCGTTCATCATGCGCCGGTACGGATCGGTGCGACTGGCCGATACACTCGACCAGTTCAATAGGCCCGGCCGCGCCATCATGAAGGACGGCCTCTACGACGACGGTCTCGTCCGGACTCATCGGTCGATCGACGCATCGCAGCACAAGATCGGCAAGGCGGCCCAGGCGAGTGCGCTGCGCGCGCTGCGGGAGCGAGCCGAAGGCCTGACGGACTCCCTGACGCAGGCCGAAAAGGAGGCTCAAATCGCCGACGGTGCCTTCATGGCGCTGAAGAGCCTCTGCGACGCTCCTTCCAACAACCTAAAGGCCGCTGCCGTGGCTTTTGCCGCGGCGCGGGCCGATGCAGCGGATGCGCAAGCGAGGCTTGCGGCTCTCGACGGCGCCGGCGACGGTGGCCTGCGGGACAAGAAGCAGGCCCAGCAGCAACTCAAGCAGAGAAGGCTCACGGAGCGCAAAGTCCAGCAGGACGCGTTCAACAAGCACGACGGCGAGGTTCGGACGGCGCAAAGCAGATTGAGCGACGGCGAAAACGTACCTGGCTCCCAGCTCAACCTGAAGATCGCTTGGTCGCTCTTCGCCAAAAACCTGCCGCTCTATGACGTGGCGAAAGGCCGCCCGGTGTACCGGGCGCGTCTTGACGCCCGGCCGCACAAGAACGAGGTCGAACGCCATCGCGGCATTGCCGAGAAGTCCGTCAAGGAGGCCGAGGCTGCGAACGACAGGCGCAGGGGGATCGAGCGGGAGGTGCGCGGAGCGCTCGAGGGATATTTCGGGGAGTTCGGCGTCAGTTCCCAGGTCGGCATCGAGAGCGAGCCTCTCCGGGAGGTGAAGCCCTGGATGACGCAGTTGATCGACGACATTGAGTCAAACGAGTTGCGCCAGTACGAACGGCAAGCGCGCGAAGCGGCGGAAAAGGCCTCCACGCTGCTGCGCGGCGAGTTCATCAACGCGCTCTCGGCCCGGATAGGCAAGATGGAGCGGGAGCTGCAGTCGTTGAACCGCAGCCTCTACGCGCACCCCTTCCACAACGAGCGATATTCCTTCCGCCGCACCCAGGTGGTGGAATTCCAGCCGATCCTGAAGATCATCGAGATCGGCAAGACCTCCCCGGATGCGCTTGACCTCTTGTTCCGGGGCGACGTGCCCGGCGACTTTCCGCACAAGGACACGATCCTGGCGCTCGAGGCGCTGCTCGAGGACCCGGACAAGGACTTCACCCAATTCGAGGACTACCGAAACTTCTATACCTTTGAAATCCATATGGAGGACGTCGCGTCCGGTCGGTCGAGCCGCTGGGAGCAGCGGCGCGGCACCGGATCCGGCGCCGAACAGCAGGTGCCGATCTACGTGGCCATCGGCGCTTCGCTTGCCGCCGTCTACGGCAGCGCGGAGCGGCGCGCCGGAAAGCCTTCGGGCTTTGCGCTTGCCATGTTCGACGAGGCCTTCTCCAAGATGGACGGCAAGAACCAGCGGCAGATGATGAGCTTCTACAAGAATCTCGGCCTGCAGTTCGTGATCGCGGCGCCATTTGAGAAGCGGGTCGCGGTGCTGGAGCACATGGACACGATCGTGGAAGTGGATCGCATCGGCGAGCAGTCGAGAGCAACCGTGGTCGCGCTGAAGGAGAAGGCCAAGCGCGAACTGATGGCGATCGACCCGGACCTCGTGTCCGAAGATGAGCTCGCCACGCGCCTTGCGGCCGAGTAGCCATGGCGCGGCGCTTCACGGACGCGGACGAACTGCTGAACGACCTCTTGGACCGCCACGAAGGGGGGGCCGCGAGCCCGATCGCGCATCCGGACTACGATGCGTTTCCTTCCGTGGTGGCCGCGGACGCCTTCCTGAAGCAAATCGCGCGCGCCGGAGAGGTAGGCGCCGTCAGTCTCGGTATGGGGAGGGGAGCCAAGCGAGATCAGATCGCGCATGTCAGGCTCCGGGCGGCCGACGCGCTCTATCGTCATCTAGGCCGCGTTCCGGCCGGGCAGCTCGCGCAAGACGCCGGCACACGCCTCGTCGCCGGGCCCGCTTTGGACAGGCGCCTGGTCGAGGTTATCCCCTCGATCACGGACGCTTGGGGGAGAGGGAAGAGCTGGCATGGATTCGGGTCGTCCGACGTCGACAAGCTGCGCGACGGCTTTGCTCTCGCCCAGGCAATCTTGGACAACAAGCATCTCGACGTCGACTACAAGACGTTTTCACGAAGGACGGTGGGCTACAGCAAGACGCTCGAGCACATCGAAGGCGTCGTCGTTCGACTTCTCAGCGGCATCCTCGAATTTCCGCCTGGCGCCCGCCCTCGCGAGGCACTGCGGACAATCGGGCTGGAGCGCTTCGCGCCGCCACTCCTGATCGCGGGGCGGATCGATCTCGACGGGGCCGATCTGTCCGCGATCTCCCCGCACTATCTCGGAATTACGCCGAAGGAGGCAGATCGCATCAGCTTTCGCGCGCTGCCGGCCTACATTCTGACGATCGAGAACTTCGCAAGCTTCAACCGGCACCTCCTCGAGGCGGACCCGGCTCGACTTGGAACGACGATGTACGTGGGTGGCTATCCTTCGCTCGCCACCCAACAGGCACTGCGGACGATCGCGGAAATGGTGCCCGAAGACACGCCGATTTTCCACTGGTCGGATATCGACGCCGACGGAACGTGGATTTTTCATACGATCGAGCGTGCCGTCGGACGTCCGATTCGCCCCCACCTCATGAGCATCGAAATCGCTGAGCGGTTGGGGCAAGTGCAGCAGAAAAAGGCCGCGCCGGCGCGATGCGCGCCGGACTCCGGCATCGCAGCGCTGGCAGCGTACCTGGCCGACGAGGATGCCAAGACGCTCGAGCAGGAGGAGCTCGATCCTGGTCTGCCGGTGGTTCGTTAGATGGTCCGTTCTGGGATTTTGACTGACCGCGTATTAATCCAGCGAGCGCTTGAGGACATCTCATCTCGTCAAGACGCGACGGGCATCGGCACGTTTCCGACCGTCGAGATCATGACCTGCATGAGATCGACGAGGTTCGACAGCAACGATCTCGTAACAACGAGCTCCGCTTCCTCATCACGAGTCCGGCCGCGGGGATCCGACGGGGCTCCGGCGCTTTCCCCAAAACACTCTTGGCGAACATGATTGATCCAAATGGTGGCCGGCACCTGCTGCGCTGGCTCTCTGTCCCGGAGCGAAGGCACCACATCGCAGCATGGTCGTGCGAAAACAACAGCATGCTTCCGTCGGGTTCGGTCCAGACGCCGCCGCGGCGCACGCACAACACAGTCTTTCAGATGGGCTCGTCGGAGCGCGCCGTCAATCAATCGCTTGCCGCACGCAGCAGGGCCTCAAGCCGTCGCCGACCTTCATTGATTGCTCCAGCCCAGTCACCGAGCCGTTCCTGCACGACGACCTCGAATGACGGGTACCACATTGGCTTTCCGCCGGCCTGGGCCCAATACCAGGGATAACCGCGCGGCACGAAGACCACGCCGGGAACGCCGAGCGCCCCGGCGATATGGATGGCGAAGCTGTCGGGCCCGACCACCGCATCGAGATTGGCGATCGCTGCTATCAAGTCCGCGGGGCGCTCGATATGCACACCAGCATCGATCGGGCGGCTCCATCGTCTCATGTCATGTCGTTGCGCGTCGGCCATCAAACTGACCGGCGTACCGGAATGAGGAACCACGGCGGCGACCTGCTCCATCGATAGGCCGAGAGCGCCGCCCTCCCATACGATCCCCACCAGAGGCCTTGCGAACGTGGCCAGGGCATCCCGCCACTTAGCGAAGAGCTCGGCCTCGGGTCGCAGGTAGGGAATGCCATCGGCAACGTTCCGCGTGTCGGTCGACAGAATGCCTAATAGCGATTGCAGGGGCGTAGCTGGGAGCTCAGACCCCGGCTCGTCGAAAATGACCTGTTCGGCCAGGCCGGTAAGAACAGCCCGGTAACGCGGCTCCGCGACGACGTGCACATTCTGCTGGCTGGACAGCCGACGCAATAGACGAAGGAGCGCTACGAATTCGAGGGCGCCCGTCGCCGGCGGCACGAGGATCCGCGTCACCGGCGCCAAGTCCACCGGTGTGGGCGTCGGGAAGCGACCGAGCGACAGTGCAAGTGCAGTCTCCAGAGACCTCGCTGATTCGTCGTCCGGTCGCGTATGCGCGACGTGGCTGGCAAGCGTGAGGGCTTCATCAAACCGGCCGACGAATTGCAGAATGCCTGCCAGCGCAAGCGCCGCGGATGGATGCGATTTGTGTGCACGTACGAACTGTGTGAGCTCCGCAATTGCCCGATCCTCCTGGCCATTGGCAATCATGACGCGGGCCAGGATTTCTCGCGCGCCGAGATGGACGGGTGCAGAGGCAAGCAATCTCCTGCAGGTGGTCTCCGCTTCCGCCCAAAGCCCGTTCGCGGCACGGCAATAAGCCAGATGCGAGAGCCCGGCTATGTCGAGCGGCGCCCGCAGGTGCGCGCGTTCCGCAACGTTGAGCGCCTCGTCGAAGCAGCCGCGCTCAAGCAAGAGCACCGACAAATTGCGCAGCGTGTCGGGATCGTTCGGGGCAAGCTCCAGGGCACGAAGCAGGGCGGTCTCGGCCGACGGGTAATCTCGCAAGGCGAGATCAATGGTGCCGAGTTGAAGGAGGGCGCGCGAATTGTCTGGCTCGTCTTGGACAACCTCTACTGTGATCGCGCGGGCCTCCGCAACGTCGCCGCGACGTTCCAGGGCATGAGCCAGCGCGACTTTGATCTCCTGTTTGCGCGGGGCGAGTGCCGCTGCGCGCTTGAGGCAAATAACCGCCTCGTCAAGGCGGCCGAGCATTTCGTGGGCGATACCGAGGTTAGCAGCAAGGCCGGCGTGATCGGGATGGCCGGTCGCCGCCTCCGCCAACAGATCGAACGCTAATTCAATTCGCTGCCGCGCGAGCGCTAGTGTGGCCTTTGCATTGAGCGTATCAGGATCGCTAGTCGCAACGGCCGCCTCCAGCAGCGCCTCCGCTTCATCGAGGCGACCGGCCGCAACAAATTCCTGCGCCGTTCTAAGCCGGTCTTGCCGAGTCGGAGCCGGCATGCTCGTGGACAGCATGCGCGTTATGCAACCGTCACGCGTTTGCCGTCGAGGCGGAGATCCTCGCTCACCGCGATGACCTTGCTATGGGCCGTTTCGGAGGCGATCCCGGTGACCCTAATAGCTTGGGTTTCGGTCTGCAACGAATCGATGCGTTCGATCACCGCGACACGCTCAACCGCCCTTATCGCAAGCGAATCGGCGCTCGCTTCCTGGATGCCCGCCGAGCTCCGGATACGGTCCGCGATCAAAGTGTAGAGCTTGCCGATCCAAGTCCCCTTGTTCGCGAGCACGGCGAACAGCTTGGCCTGCAGATCGATACTATCGGCGCGCAATGATATGCGCCGGCGAGCGGCGATGGTGATGGTCTCGCCATCGATCGACATTTTGCGATCCCCCGGTAGACCGACCGTGCCCGAACTGGAATCTGTTCGCTCGAGCACGGTCAGGATGAAGGCTTGCTCCGCCACGCTCAACAGCAGGACCAGGTCTTGAGCCATAGGCCGGACCAGGCAGCCAACAGCCACCGCCGCCGTGTGACGAGCGCCAGCGACGTCGACCTCCACCGCCGCGCCGTCGTCGCTGACCGACACGACACGGGCAGTGTGATGTCCAGGCTCGAGCAAGCGCTTGGCCATCGCCAAGACGTCGGTGTTTGTGGCACGGAACGTCATCGTCATTCCTGCTCTCCATCTCCCTACATGAAAATGATTGACTTCTTTTGTATGACTTCCTCATTGCCCGTGCTCGACATGATCTCCGCTTCTCGCCTCACAATCTTATGCTCCTCGGTGTGCAGCTGTCCCTTGCTCAGTTCTTCTTCAATTACCGACACGCTGGTTTTGCAGACTTTGCCGTCGCGGCCGACCCGCTTGAAGTCGTCACCCGGCGCGAGCTTGAAATCGCTAGTCCTAAGGATCTTGGTGTCGCTATCAGCCGACTTGTAATCTGGCCCAAAGACAGACTTGGTCGAGTTGCCGATCACATGCTTGATGTCGTTGCCTTTGACAAACTCGACTTTGTTGCCGATGGTTACAGAGATCATATCGCTGAGATTGACCGAACGTTCGCGAGAGACCTTGAACGTGAACGATTCTCCGAAGAACAGGCACACGCTACGGGCCATCGTCAGTGTGGTGACTGCGCCTTTCATGCAGGTGAATCTGGTTCCCTGGAAGAACTCCTTGGTGTTACCCATCGTCTGCTTTTCGGAGTCGCCGCCGTTGGTTTCCGACTTGTGGCCTTTGTTGATCACCTTGACGCGGTTCGAGGCCGTCAAGGTGATGTCGGCGGGCGTCCCGTTAGCGCCAGCGGTGATTGATACCCCATTCTCGGCGGCGATCTCATAGGTACCTTTCGAGACCATATGTTGGGAGTTGCCGTTTGCGACCTCCGTGGTTTGACCGCGACCGATTTTCATCAGTGCCGCACCTTCGACATTTGCCTGCAAGTCCTGATTGGTGAAGGCAAGTATGCCGGCATTGTCGCTTCCCTGCTTGCTGGTTGCAGTCAGGCTTTCGTCGCCAGTCGTCGTCAGTCCAGTGACGAGGTTTGCCTCTTCGCTCGAATAAGAGCCAAGACGCAGATAGGTTGACTTCGTCAGCGGAGAGATCGGCGTGTCTGGAACGACTAGTCGCGTGAAGGCATTTGGCATAGTGGAGGCTCCCTGATCATATGACTCTGTCGGCGCTTTAACGCAGCGCCATCAAGCGGATTTGAGAGGGCGATATCGAAAATCCGAACGCGTTCGGGCTCGCACCGTTCTGCTTTGTCGGCATCCCCAGTTTGGTTGCCGGTGACCCCCCGATGGACAAATTTTCCGATCCGGCCTTGGCGCGGCCAGGACCCATGACAAGCCTAGACATGACGCCGAGGGCCACACCCGCGTTGTCACCCATTGACGTCGCGCGCTCGGTCGTCATGTTGTGTGCAGGCATGCACATGATAAGGCAACGAGACTGCGTGGGAATGGCCGTGGTGTTCATTGTGATATTTGGATAGGGGACGGGCACGACGGCCGGACCGGATGGTGTGTTGCAGACGTCGGGAAAGCCGAGATCCTGGGCCGGCATCGGGCCATTTGCATTGACAAAGGGCATCGTTCAGCACGCTCTGTGGAAAGGGATAATGCGGCTTGGATCGTACAGCTCGGCGACAGCGCGTTCAGGGACAGTATGCAGGGCGCTACCATGCTGGGCGGTGAACAGGCAGCCTTCCGTCGACGCGCAATGAAGGTCAGTGCGCAGAAAGCGAGAACCGGAAAAGTCGCTGCCATTGATCTTGGCATGGTGCATCAGCGCATGGGACATATCGGCGGCGGCAAAGGAGGCGGACTTGGCCGAAGCGCGCGTCAAGACTGCCATCCCAAGTTTTGTGCCAGAGAGATCGCAGCCGTCGAGGCGGGCATCCACGAAGACGCACTGCGTCAAATTGGCATTACACAGCCTTGCGGCTCGTAAGTCCGCCCTCACAAACAGTGTGTTTGGAGCAGTTACGCCCGAGAGGTCGGCACCCATCAGGCTCGCACCGGTCAAAACTGAGGCAGACAGGTCGACGCCGGACAGGTTTGTGTGGTCCAGCTTGGCGCCGCTCAGGTTCGCTCGGGCAAGCGTCAGCCCTGTGAGGTCCCGCTCCGACAAATCGCATTCCGAGAAAAGAATTGTGTCGCAACGCATCCCTGCGAACTGCGCGCTACGCAGGTCGGCCCGCGTGATGACGACGTTCGCTAGCGTGGCGCCGTCGAGCACGATATCGGAAAGCACGCATTCCATTATGGCGCTTTGGGACAGGGTGGCGCCGCGCAGGACAGCGTGGGCCAAGACGCAACGCATCGCTGTCGTCTGGACGAGTTTCGTCTCGCTGAAGTCGCTATGGCCGAAATCCGATGATATGCATGTCGACTGGGCAAAGCGTGCCCGTCGCCAGTTGGAGCCGCCAGCGCGGCAACTGACGAACATGCATTTTTCAAGACAAGCGTCGGCGAACGATGCGCCGCTGAAGTCGCAATCTTGAAACAACATGCCGGTCAAGCGCGCACCGGTGAAGTTGCTGTTGCAAAAAGAAGAGCTCAGTACGACGCCGTCGTTCAAGCGCAATCCAGAAAGCATCTGGCCATCGAGATCTGCCTCGCGTACCGGAAAGCTATGGGCAATCGACTGCAACAGCAGATCAATTGACATGGCGCCTGACCATCAGGACGGTGCGGTCGATATTGGCGCTGCTCAAATCAGCAGCGACCAAGGCGGAGTCCATCAGGTCGGCGCCATAGAGATTTGCATGGCGCAGACTGGCGCCGGTCAGGTCGCTTTGATTAAGATGCGCCTCGAGCAGATTGGCGGCATAGAAGTCAGTGCCGCGCAGATCGTTGCCAGTGAAGACCGCACGTTTGAGCGACGTCATCCGGAAGGTTGCGTTCGACAAGGTCGACTTGCCGAAATAGACGCCGTCGAGCCGTGCGATAGTGAAATCGGCGCCGCTGAGGTTGGCCGCCTGAAAGGAGAGCGCCTCGGCGCTGCTGCCGCCGAAGCGCGCGTTTCGCAGATCGGTATCGCCGGTGAAGCTGACTTGGTCGAACTGCGAGGAGCTCAAATCGAGCTGAGGCGCTGCCACCTTGAGAAAACAGGTTTGCTCCAGCCGCGCGCGGGCAAAGCCTGCACCGGACAGCGACAAATCCATGAATTGCGTCCGGTGGAGGACGGCGTTCTCCCAAACGCTGTTATCGAGGGCGGCTTGGATAAAAGAGCATTGATCTAGCCGTGCAGAGCGGAAGGTTGCCCCGATCATCGGCACCTGCAAGGCGTGCAGCTCGATGAGGTGCGCCTGGTCGAATGATGTGCCCGCCATGCGCGTGCCGAGCAGATTGGTGCGAACAAGCTGGCTGCCTGCGAACCGAGTTCCGCGGCAGTCGGCTTCACCAAGATTTGCATCAGTGAGGTCGGTCGCGCTTAAATCAGCGTTGACGAGCGCCGCGCCGGACAATGCGGCTTTCAAGAGCCTCGCGCCGGCGAGGTTGGTCCCGTTCAACTTCGCGCGTTCAAGAAACGCGCCGGAGAAGTCCGCGTTCGCAAATCTCCGTCCGGAGAGGTCGGCGCCGGCCAGATCGCGGCCGGCAATCGTGCCGCCGCGCCGGAATTCCTCTTCCACCACATCTCCCAGAGCGCGCGCGACAGCTGGCGCCAACATCGTTTCAGGCCTGAGCGGCTTGGGTGAGGCGAGCCTTGCAGCGGCCACGCCGCCTGCCAGCTGAGCTTCCGCTTTGTCGATCTCCGCCCGCAGCACGGCTAATGCTTCCGTCGATTCCGTTTCGGCCGCCCTCATCGCTGCTTCGGGCTCTCCCGTGATCGCAGTAGGATGGTTTGCGCTCAACGCCTCAAACGGCCGGCGGTCATCGGTTGTTGGTGAGGGGACGGTGTGTCTGAGCCCGGCTTCAGCCTCGGCAAGACCCGTCCGTAGACGTTCGTCGGCATCAGGTGGTATCCCGGGGTTCTCGATTTGCGCCAGTATCTCGTCAATGGTCAGGCGCGGGGTCGGCTCTGGCGAGACGCTCTGCGTTGCTTCGGGCAGCATAGGCGCCGGGATGTCAGGAGGTGAAACAACGTTGTCCGATATCGCGTTGCGTATCGGTTCGAGCGGTCGTCCAGCCGCCAGGTTAAAGAAGCGAGCATGGGCAAGTTCGAATTGCGTTTGCTCATCGGGCGGCTGCGTTGCAGCGCCAATGATTTCGGTACGCCAGTTCTTCGCTCGCGCGATCTTGTCTTCGATATCGCGCATGACGGCCGGATTGGTGTCCGGCGGCAGCGAAGGAATTGGCGGGGCCTGGTCAAAGCTTGCATCCATCGACTGCGCGGCGTCCAGGTTGCCGATCGTGGCGAGCAATGCGTCGATATCGCTCGATGTGGCTTTTCCGCCGGAAATTTTTTCATAAGCCTCGCACAAGGGTTCGTATTGAGCGGCGAGCATTTTGACGTCGGATTCCGCCTTGGCCTGTACCGCATCCAAGGCGTCGAGGATCGCGGCCAGATCGATCTCGCCGCTCTCGAGTTCCTCCGGCAGCAGTTCCGGAATGCTCGGCGGTTCGATCGACGGCATCTCGATCGTGGGGCGCAGCGAAGGCGGAAGGTCAAAGCGCGCAAGCTCCTGATCGAGCGTCCAGCGCATGGAGGCCAAGTGCCGCGCTGCGCGCTCGTCGGCCAATGCGTGGCGCCGGACTTCGCGGCGCTCGCGTTCAGCAGCCGAGAGTTCAGGGGCAAGTTGATGTTCCGAAAAGGCATAGCGCGTGGCCGTCGTCGGGTCGAGCCGCAGCTTCCGGACGTTGTGGTAATGATCTAATGGCCGCGCGGGCTCACTCTGTCGCTCGTAAGCGACCATGATGTCGCCGACGTCGCTGCCATCCAATTCGTGCACGGCGATCGCGGTACGGTAGATCATGACGCCGCGGCGGGCGCCGGCAAACAGCCACAGCGTATCGATGCGCGTCTGCAGTTCTGTGACGCCACGTCTCGCATCGCGCCAGCCGATGAAGCACCGCACACGAAAGGCCGGCAGGCGGCCCTCGATCAACGGATGCTCGGCGGCGAAGTTCTGCAGCGCGTAGGGTTCTCCGCCTGAGATAAAGCCGGCCATGCGCTGGTCCGGCGGTGCAAACATGAACAGTCGTGGATCGGCGTCGGTCGCCAGAGCGGGCGCCAGCGATTTCAGCCAGGCGTCGTCGTAGGTTCCCGCGTATTGCAGGCGCCTCCTGTCGTCGAGGGCCATCGGTCCGAAACTTGCGGGCGGCGCGACTGTGTCGATGAATTGAATCGCGTGCTCGGGGCTCTCCACGTTGGGCAGGGCCACCAATTCGCCGGCCGCGCCGCGGTGAAGGGCCTCATGGCCGGCGCCGACCGGGTTTGCGGCGTAGCCGGGCCCGCCGAACGCGCGTTGCCGCGTGAGCGGCATTTGCCGGAAAGGTTGAGCGGCTGTCGGTCGCCAGCCGGCGCCTGTCATCTGCCAATAACGATTGCCGGTCACCAGAAGGTGCTTCTGCATGGGTCCGAGCTTCCAGCCCAACAGCATGCGCTCGATCAGCCGCCCCTGAGGCGCCGCGGCATGTCCACCGACGAGCACCTCCGCTTGCGGCTTGGGCATGCCGATGTCGAGAGGGCTGCCGGGCGGAAGCTCCTTGGCGGCCATAACCCAAAGGTCCTGCTCGCTTTCCAGGCGGTCGGCGCCCGGGTCGGCGAGATCGAACATCGCAAAGGCGGAAATGATGAGGCTTGCCCCGGGAGGACGACGCTCGCATTTGGACAACAGACCCAGTGTGCGTGGCTTTACAAGAATGGGCATGAGACCCGCCGAGACAATTTTCGCCTCTTAGCCATATGTCTCGAGCATGACGGACTTACGGTGCGGCGGGGTAGACGCGTCTTTGTGTCACTTACCAGATCAGGTGGGCATCAAGATCAGCCACGGTGGTGTACATGAACGGTCCGAGCTGGATGATTGTGGTCGTCGACCGCATCGTCGAGATCTGCGACTTGTTTGCGCGGCGCCCTAATCGCCGCGGATTCGCCTTGAACGCGCAAGCACCAAGGCAGCGTAAGGGAGCTTTCGTTGATTTCCCAAGGCAAAAGCCGGTCAAAAGGATGCTTCGGCGGTCCTTCGTACGAAAGCTGGCGCAGGAACATGCTGCACTTTGCCCTACCTTCCGAGTGACCATGTCTAACTGTGGAGGTCAGCGAGGACGTGTGTCCCGGGGCTGCCACTCAAATCGATGCTAGCAGTCGACGAAACTGCGCAAATCGTCGATCCCGGTCGGGGCGGCTCGCACCGGTCGCTAGATTGAGCGATAAGGCCAACACGCGAGAGTCTTACCAAGAATCCTACGACGTCCGCGAAGTGTCGCGCTGCGAGGACTGCGTGCAAAATTGCTCCTTCAAGCAATCGGATTGAGTTCCGATGCGCGCATGAATTCGGTTCGCTTCATTTGCTTGAAGCGATTCGTCAAGCCTTTGATGAATCCAAGCAGCGGCGGAACAAAGAGAAGGTGATCTGTGGACCTCGTCGTTGTTTCGAACCGCGTTAGCCGCGGCAACCCCAACGAACCAATGACAGGTGGCCTTGCTGCGGCCCTTCTCCCCGTTGTGGAGCAATCCGGAGCAATCTGGGTAGGATCCCCGGATCAAGCGGATTCCGGCGGTCTGAAGGAGTCTTCCGTCGAGAAGCTCGGCAGAGGAAAGCTGGTGACATTGGATCTGCCTGCCGAGCATTTTAGCCGCTACTATAAGGGATTTGCCAATTCGGCATTGTGGCCGACCTTGCATTCGCGCCCTGACTTGATCGACATCTCGGACCTCGACTATTTCAGCTATCGTGAGATCAACGCCATTGTGGCGGACGGGTTGCTCCAATTTCGCAATCACACAACGTTTTGGGTACACGATTATCATTTCCTCCCGCTAGGCGCCGAGTTGCGCAAGCTCGAAATTGAGCGCAAGGTCGATATCAAGAAAACCGTCGGTTTCTTCCTGCACACGCCATGGCCAAAGCCTGCGACGATCCGCTGTCTGCCATATCATGTCGAACTGATCGAGGCGATGCTCGCTTATGAGTTGATCGGCTTCCAGACTGATGAGTATCGACAGAATTTCATCGACTATGTCGGTCCTGATTTCGGATCGATGATCGAGAACTCCGTTGTAATCTCCCGCTGCGGCCGCCGGACCCGATGCGGGGTGTTCCCGATCGGTGTCGATGCGGACAAGTTCGCGCAGTACAGCGAGCAGGCGGTCTCGCATCCCTTCGTTTCCTCGTTGCGGAACAGCCTCAATGGCGGGAAGCTTGCGATCGGCGTTGATCGGATCGACTACTCGAAGGGCCTCGACAACCGGGTCAAAGCCTTCGATCATTTGTGGGCCGAGCAGCCGCGCAGCATCTCGCTGCTGCAGATCGCAACCCCGTCGCGCAGCGACATCAAGGCCTATCGCGATCTACAGAGCTTCGTTGCCGACCTTGTTCGTGATGTTAACCTCCGTCATGGCGCCAAGGACTGGACTCCAATCCGCTATCACAACGAGGGCTTCAGTCAGTCCGTACTCGCGGGTCTCTACCGCACCGCGAAGGTTGGCGTCGTGACGCCGTTGTGTGATGGCATGAATCTCGTAGCGAAAGAGTATGTCGCTGCCCAAGACCCGAATAATCCTGGCGTGCTGGTTTTGTCGAAATTTGCCGGCGCGGCCAAAGAGTTGGACGGAGCACTTCTTGTCGATCCGTACGACATCGAGGAAATGTCGCATGTGATCTCGAGGGCAATATCGATGTCGCCCTACGAGCGCTCCTCACGCTGGAATCGAATGATAGAAAGGCTTCGCGGCTACACGATCCAACAATGGTTCTCGGATTTCGTTGTGGAGCTGGAGAACATCCAGGCCGAGAAAACGGCTGGGAAGTCCATTTCGCGAGATATAGGTGCGCCGAGTGATTCAAAACCGACATCCGAGGATGACGCAGCTGAGACTTCGAGCCACTCGGACCTGCCGAGGCGGTTGTTATATCTCGTCGGCGACGTTCCGGCTGGGGTCCCAGTCGAGGATTTGACATCGATCGTAGGCGCTGGTTGGACTCACGGTCTGCAACCAGCTCCGGGGCGCGTGGTCGATGCACTGAACAGAATAGATGCCCTCCCGAGGCCATTCCGACGCACGCCACATTTCTACATTCACGGTTATGCTTACTCGGCGGGCTATGGCGGGACAACCAAGCCCACTCCGAACAATCCGCTAGGCGTTGCGGTCTATCTCATCCCTCGCCTTAAAGGCGGCTGAACGAGAGGCGCGGACTGCGCCCGAGGGCCGGCAGGCTGCGGAAATCGGGCTGGGTGACCCGTAAGAAAAGCAAGAACTGTCTCCCTTGTGGATCAGACTCTTCGACTCAACGCTCAATCATCACAGGCCTTCAGGCACCGAATTGTCCTGTCCGCGCGACAACGTTACGATCGTACAACTTGACGCTACATGCGATTCAAGTCCCTTCTGGAGACCGCACACGAAATGTTTGGACTGTAAGATAAAGAAGCGACGAGCCTCAATTCCGCCACGCTACTTGTTTCATTCCTTGCATCATCATCACGGATGTACTGATGATGGTCGGGTCGACCCGGCGCACTTCCATCCCGGCAAAGTGCGTCGGGGCGCCTTGCGTTCACCGCTGTCTTCGACCGAGCCCAAGCAGTCCGCCTCAGTTCACAAGCGTCGGATGCTGCTGCTCATCCCAAACCTTACTGCAAGCGGTTCGTGAAGTAATGCCATACGACGTTGGCCTCCGGACACCACATTCTGAGGCGCCTTGGTGATCGAGTTGACCGCTTCTGTTGATGTCAAGCCGATCGCTCAGGGAGAGGTCGAAGGAGTATGGCCTAAAATCTCATCCCCCCAAAACAAGGGGGCGACAGCATGCTCTGCGTGTTGCAAATATGCGGTTCGAGCATTGGGCGCGAAATGTGTCCGCCGGATCGCTCACGCCTTTCGTAATTCAGGGTAGTCGAATGATCGCGCCGGTTCGACGGGACTGGAGTCCAAAAGATTTGTTCAATGCTCTGACGCCGGCGATGTTTACCGCCGAACCATCGGTTGTGCGGGCACGTTGGGACAGATTATGGCCTGAGTTGTATACGGAATATGACGCAAGGCATTTAAAAAAGGAGCTCTGCATCCGAAACTTGATCAAAACCAACGAAGCGGAGGCGTTCTTCAATGCCTGGGCTGCAGACGAAGAGCGGCACACCGACGGCTTCATCCAAATCATGGAACTCGTGGCTGGCGGATCCGAAACGGATCTTCGACAAAGATTGAACACTCGATCGCATGATTTTAGCGCAATCAGCGAGTTCCTGAAGGATGAATTCTCTCTCATCGTTATGATCGCATTTGATGAAATGTGTACCTGCCGCGCCTATGCTGCGGAGAGAGAATTTTATGCCGGACTTGGGAATCGTCGTTTTCTGCTTTGGCTCAGGGAAGTGATCGCCGACGAGGCGGTTCACTCAATGAATGCCGTTAACGTTATCCGCGCCCGTTACTGCAATCGCGTCAGCGAGGTTGGGGTAATCCTCGAGAGCCTAATCAGCGGCATTGCCGACGATACGAGTTACACTGGCACTTTCGTTCTGGATTATTTCGGCACGGCGTACACGAAGGAGTTGCTTGCCAACTGCCGCGCCACGATCCTTAGAAATGTTGCCAAGCCGCTCACGCCGGCAGAGCAAGACGGAAACAACCGCCGCCCAAATTGATAGCAACGCACTTGCGGAGTGAGCCCGGCGCCGACCCGGTCGTTCGGCTGGTACGCCGTATCAAGTCGCGCTCAGGGTATCAATAAAGCCACATGGTGTTGTCGCATTCCCTCCCGATGTCGCGATTGCTTCAATGCATTTGATGCGGACAATCCCCTCAAGCCTCGCAAGCTATTGCCGTAAAACCTAGTTTTCGTGAGCGCCACAACTGGTACGACACTTGCTGTTTCCATCCCAGGTCCTCTCCTGCAGGAGATGCGCATGCAAAGTGTTCTCTGCACCACGCAGGTCTTCCGATCTTTTGCGAGTCTGGGGCCTCTCTTTGACCGGCCTCTTCATGCGCGAGAGAGGCAATCCCTATCAATCCGCACGAGCTACTCGCTATGGAGCGAGCGGCCTAAAGTTTCCAGGCGCAGCGCACTCCTTATGCAAGGCGTTAACCGTCCGCGACGATCGAGTGGGGCTGCTCGCTGGCGTTCTCGCGGTGGCCAGGACTATGCCGACCAGCTGTGGACTGGTGATGATCTGTGGGAGCGGCACAGAATATGGCCCACCTGACGTCATCTTCGCTTGCGAGCAAAGCGTCAACCTTGTTAGCGCGCGAATGGAGCCCAGTATCGCCGAACTGGTTGGCGCGCTGCACTTCACCTAGTTCGCGAAGCGCCGTACCCGGGATCGCGCTGCATTCAGTATCGGGAAGGGGCGGACGTTCATTCGTAACGGGAGCCCGCTTCCACGAAAATCGATCTCGCGTTTGCCGAGGCGATGGCCGACGGCGTTCCTCTCGAGCCGGACAGATTAATCCATCGAACGCATGCCAGCTTGCACCGCTGCTTGGATCGGGGGGGCTGCTCTTACCAACCTTTGCAGAAAGGTAGGATCAGCTCCGATCGTCTGATCGGACATTTTTGCGAGACGGGCTGTCAAAGGATTGTGTCGCCGCCAGTGTTTGCGGCGCGATACAGCGCGGGATGGAGGGTACAGACCTGATGGTCGCCATCAAGCCAGACGAGCTCGTGCCGAGCTTCGATTGCGCCGATATCAGCGTCGTTGCCGGTCCCATCATCGGCGAGCCCGGCGGACGACGAACTGATGTCCGCGCGGCGGTCGTGCCGCGCCGGTCAAGCTTGGCTCAAGGTCGACCGGTGCAGCTCCGCGGTTTGGTCTACCCACCCGCGGCTAGGGGCACTGCCGCGGAGACCAAGCAGTTCGGAAATCGCCGCAGTGCGCGAGCGTTCCGACTTCACGAAAAGCGAAGCCAAGAGTTCAGATGATGGAATGGAACCTAGCTCCACCCGAAACGAACTCGATCGAACGGCGCAACGCCGGTCCTTTGGACCGGCATCCTGAGGCGCCTAAAATGGATATCTTTAGCTTCACAGAATGCGCAAATCGAACGCAATCCCTTAGAGCGCTGTTCGAGCTTCTTGTGAACTGCGCGACCGAGGAGGGCTTTAGCGAAGTCGCTTACGGAGCACTCAATTTTGTGGAGCCGCTTCGTCTACCGGAGTATCCACCACCCGCAGTAGCCGTGAACTGGCCGTCCGAATGGTGCGCCCGATACTTTGAGCGCAAGTACTATACAATCGATCCGGTGGTCCGGCGGACACCAATGCTTTCGCGGCCATTTCTCTGGGATCAACTCGCCAAGCAATATCAACTACAGCCGGACGAACGGCGCGTGCTCGCTGAGGCCAGAGAGGCGGGTCTGAAGCACGGCATGAGTGTGCCGTTGTTTGGACCCTTGGGTCGACTATCGGTGGTATCATTTGCATCCCAGTTCGATGATGCCGAACCTCAGCATCGCATAAGTCACCTCAACGCGCTGGCCTGGCACTTTCACACGGCGTGCGTGGAGATCTCACGTCCCTCGGAGAGTAGCTGCAACAGGAAAGTGACGCTATCGGAGCGGGAGTTAGATTGCATGCGGTGGGTCGCAGAAGGAAAATCGTCGTGGGAGATTGGCGTGATACTGAAAATCAGCGAGAATACGGTGAACTTTCATCTCAAGAACGCAATGCGAAAGCTGGGCGCAACCAGCCGGGTCCAAGCTATCGTTATGGCGATCCGACTCGATCTCATCTGAATTCTCACGCGGTGGCGTTGATGTTGCGTGGGCGAAGCTACGGCGTTGAATGATGATGGTATCGAGCGGAAATTGTGATGTCGTCGTTTGCGGCGAAATGCTACCCCGCAAATAGACACCTAAGCTAGGCTCCTTGCTCGGTCGCCGCTGGCCTCCGACCTAGGCCGCCACCGTTCCCGGTGTGCAACAGGAGCTCGGCTTTTCATTTCGGCACGCGACGCTGACGAGCTCCTCGTGATGGCCAGCCGCGATGGGTCGCGCCCACAGAGCAGGCTTTGCGCAACTTCGAAGAGTGGCGTTTAGAAGCGCAGCCGAGCGAGCAGTGCCGCACCGGAGAACCATCTGAAGAAAGAACCCCGGCCGAAGGTCGGGGCTCTCGGTCCGCGACGCGATGCGTGCAGATGTGACTATCTGGTGAATCCCGGGCCGAACTTGTAGTTGAGCCGAAGGGTGACAAGATCAACGTCCTGCCGGATGCGATCGCTGGATCCACCGGCCGAGGGGAAGATGATATCATTGTCCTGCATAAAAAGGTGGTCATACTCGACGCCAAATGACCAGCTTGGCGCAAAACCGACCTCGAGACCGGCGCCAAGCGCGCCACCCCAACGGAGATTATCGCTTCTGGCAAACTCCGCGCCGGTTGCCGCCAAGCTGATCTGATAGCTGTTGCTGGTCACCGCAGCGCCACCCTTGGCGAAAAGCAGCACGTTAGTGAACGCGTAACCGATCTGGCCCGTGAGCAATCCGAACGCATCGATCCTGGTACGATTGCTGTCTAATGGGAAGACGGCGCTGACATTGGAGCCGCTGAAGTTAGCCCAGTTGCCTTGCGCTTCGACGCCGTAGACCACATTGAATATCTGCCAACGGTAACCCACCTGACCGCCGACGGTGGCGCCGTTCGCATCATGGCAGCCTTCGGGAGTGACTGCAGAGAGGTCCCAGCAATTGTTGCTCGACCCCCAGCCACCGTTGATGCCGATATAGAGACCGGTCCAGTCATAGATCGCTGGAGGCAGCACTAGCGGTGGTGCTTTAGTGAAGACCGGCTGCGCAGCGAGATCCGCGCCAAATGCGGGCGCCGCCGCGTTAAGCGCGATGATGCTTGCAGTCAAAAGCAGCAAATTCTTCATTCGAGTTTCGTTCCTTTCCATTGCCCCGGCGCTGGGCGTATTAGCAACATCGCTGCGAATTGCTGTAACTCCAACACAACATGTCATCGCGCGAAATGGCCTGAATCTCACGCAGCGGGAGGTTATTGAGCCAGGATATCGGATGAGGCGCTAGGCGTTCACCAGTGCGTGTTGAAGGTGTTGGGGATCAAAGCGCGCTACTAGAACGGCCGCGACCTAGCAGAGGTATCGGAAAAAGCGGTGAATCGTCTGACGCGCTCGCTTGAGAAATCGACGTGCGGCATGCGCGGTCTTTGGGGACGAGGACGCTTCGATTTCTAGACGGAAGGGAGCATGCGCAGATTGTCCGTAAGCGGCATTTTCCGGCCGCCCTGAGCTAATCTTGAAAATCCTCCGCAGGCGGCAGAGACTGTGCCAGAAAGATTACCGGACCCCCAGGGTGTAAGAGACCAGAGCGCGTTCCTGTCGAGATCGGGTGGCGTCGAAGCAGGCACCGATCAAACGGACTAGCTAGGTGCATCGCTCTGATCGGCGTCGGGCGGTGGAGAGAACGGAGTTGCGTCCTCTCTGCCGTGTGGTAGCTGGCGGGTGAATAGCAATCCAGTAACCTACCGTAGGTCATGGCTGGCAAGGGCAGCGTCATTCCGCGCCACCCGACAGGGCGTGAACCAACTCAGCTGGCAAATTGGGGAGAACGCCTTGAGCAATGCCGAGCGTAGTGTCGGCATTTATCTATACAGAGCATAAGCGTGAACCTGCGCTCTCTTTAATCAATTGACAAAAACAAAGAGCGTCATCGACCGCATCGAAGACAGCTATTCGACCCTCAATGACTACTGCATGTGCCAGAATGAACTTTGCGAGAGTAATCCGATTAGCAGTAGTTTGCATGGCTGCTGGCAAGGTCGCGATTGCTCGGTCAAAAAGCGTTCCCAGAACCTGAAGGTCTTCCGGATAGTAAACATTGTGCCCCGGTCGTAACGGGATAGTCCGCCTGTTGCCAAGTGCGCCGCGGTTTGTCGTTTTGCCTAACCAATCCTGGTCCTGTTCTGCTGCAACAAGTGCACTTGTTAGTTCGTTGAGCAGCTGCATCGCGTCGAGCGCGTTCTTGTCCTCGCAGATTAGTCCGGCAACTGCTTCCACTTGCCGGCCAATGCTTCGTTTGAGGTGATCGACGCGCGAATTGCAAGAATCAAAGTTCATGATGCCTCTCCAGATTAACTAAATGCAGTTGTGGTGCGGATGACGGACCGGGTCCTTCATTCCCGTCTAGTAAATCCCCAGCGTTGCGCGGGGACCAATTGCTATTACCCAATTGTGGACTAACGCATCGGGTGTCACGGGAAGTGAGAGAGCGCAGGAGTTCTGTGGCGAGAAAAGAAGCGCGGGAGTTCGCTATCGTCGAGCACGCAGTGCCGGTGGGCGCCCGCAACGCACCACGGCCCTTGCCATGGTCGGCAAGCCTATCCGCTGCTACACTATGGCGGTGAGTACGATTTGGATGAACGCCGCTCATGACGGCAGACGGAGAAGCTGTGGAAGGCGCAACGCAAGCAGTGCGCGGTAGAAATGTACATCGTGCTGAACGAAGCAGCTGCGGATGCGCTGACGCACCAGCTGGGCAGGGTGGCCACCCCGACGTCGTCGTCGGAAGGCGGCGAAAGTTATGTCGCCAGGACATAAAGCGCTTGCGCGCGTCTAATGATTGTCGAGAGCAGCGCATGACACGTGATTGCGGCGGAGCTGGTTGTAGAAGATAGGTTCATGGAGTGCCCGCTCACTCAGTAGGGATGAGCAAGCGAAGGGAGTGAATAGTGGTGGTCATGCGCTGCCGAAAACGAGGCGAGAAGCGCGGAGCCATTGCGGCGCTCGGCGTAGCACCGTTGTGTGAGTTCGGCCGGGACGACATTCGCCGTGCAAGCGAACGATAGTATAGAGCCGAACAGTGTACGGCGCTGTGTGCGCGGCCGCTTCGACGCGGCGACAACGGCCGTGTGGATCTATTGGTCTGTGGTGGCTAACAAATCTGGCCCTAGCCGACGTGCTGGGCTGCTCGTCGGCCAAAAACCCCTGCCGCGCACGGATCAGCCGGAGCCGATGAGAGCCAAGCTCTCCTCCTGCGTTATGGTGCAAGGCAATTGACCTCTGCATGACAGTCGATTGATGCGCGCCGGCACGTCTCTCCATCTGGCCAGCGGGAATGCTTTTCGCGAATAACCACTGCGTTTTCCCTGTCAAATTCGCATGCAAATGTGCTGAAGGTGGAGAATTCATGGTCATACGATGGCCCGGAATACAATTTCTGAAGGCAGGCGATTATGTATTGTATTAGTGCAAAAGCGGTACAATCGATTGTTTTGATGGGACACATCCAGATCGCCGATGGGCACATCTGCGATGTGCCGTGCGCGCTTATCAACTTCAGTGAACGAAACACGTACTGAACAGATGTCGTTCTTTAACACCGTGGTCCAGGCGCAATCCTCGCAGCATCTGAGACATTAACAACAGCGACGGCATGCCTGGGCTCAAGACGGCCCCATTTCTGAATGCGCTTCGCCACGAGAAGCGCTGACGCGGCCCGTGGCGTGTCGACGCGCTAGCGGCTCGCAGATATAGTCCGTGGACCCCTTGTTGAATAAGGCTACGGGTGGCTGCTCGCGCGCCAGTGTACGTGCCACTCCGTGGCACGTAACGACTGGACTGAAGAAGCTGGCCTGTGACCGAGTGAGCTCAAACAGCCGAAAGATGCATCGTCAGCAGAGCCGAGCGACAAGCTCGGATTGGAGTTTGGCCGCGGTGTAAACCGAAACATCCAGTGGCAGATTGCCGAATGCAAGCTGACAAAGCAGGTAGTTGGCACCTGCCTCTTCCATCTGGTTAAGAAGATGCTGTCGGACGGAAGCTGGCGTTCCGACGACGCACAATTCGCTCTCAAGTGCCGCATCGAAGGTCAGCGGCAGGTTAGGTGGTGTCGGAATGGCATTGAGCTCATAAAGGAACATAAAGCTCTCGAGCCATCGTTGGTACGCAGTTGCCGCCAGCGAATATGCTTCTTCATCGGAACGCGCAATTACGACCATCCGGAGCAATCCGGTGAATGGCTCTCGATCATCCGGGTTAGTGGTGCGGGGTAGATGCGCGCGGAAGGCATCCGTAGTTTTTCGAATGATAGAGGCAGGGCCTACGCACGCGAGATTCGCGCCGTTCGTAGCGGCCCAGGCCGCCGATTCAGGCCGATTGCTGGCGACCCAGGTTGGTGGATATGGACGTTGAAGCGGCCTTAGCGTCAAGGGAACATCGTTCAGTTCAAAATGATGCCCATGGTAGGAAAGCTTCTGATCTTTCATCGCGTTCGAGAGGATTTCGCTAGCTTCCTCATACCGGCCTGGGGCATCGTTGGCACTAATGCCGAAATAGCCCAATTCGATCGGCAGTGAGCCCCGTCCGACGCCGAGCTCTAGTCTCCCACCGCTCAATTGGTCGAGCATACAGAGTTCCTCGAATGCCCGCAGTGGGTGATAGAGGTTAAGTAGCATTACCAGAGGACCAACACGAAGCCGCCGTGTGCGTTGAGCGACGCTTGACAAAAACAGGTTCGGCGACGGACCTCTCCCGTGCGGCGTACAATGGTGCTCGGCCAAATGGTATGCATAGAACCCGAGAGAGTCGCACGCTTCCGCCAATGTCAGGCGATCTGCGTACTGTCGCGCGGCATCGCGGCCGTCGTCGTCCAAATGATCGAAAATGCCGCAGGTCAGTTTTGAAAGATTGCGATTCGTCACTCGATTGTCTCCGATTGTAAAATGCAGGGTGGCCTGTTCGCTTCAGGCCGCGAGCGATCAGGCTTGTCGACGCCTTGTCATATGATCGCCGTTAGAGCTCTATTCCGTGGTGTATTGTTCGGCACCTGATCACGATGCCCGATCCGCGAAGGTGATCGTCGAGGTGCTGGCCGCTATTGCTCGGATTGGAGCCCGGGTCGGGGCACTGCACTGTTCATCGACCAAAGCAACACGAATCCATCTGGATCATCCTGCCCTCATGTCAGTGTCCTGCCGATCGGCTGGGTAAGGCGCGCAGCTAGCAACTGCGCGCCGTGTGCGTGCTGAAATCGCCTTGGTCGCCGCCAGGAACGCATCCATTTGATCTTTGGTACCAATGCTAATGCGGATACAGCTTTCAAGGCTCTTATCGGGGAAGGAGGCGACGAGAATCTTCTCCTTCGCCAGGGCCGCTTGCCACCATCTGCCATCTTGTCCGACAGGGGCGTGGGCTAGCACGAAGTTTGCGTGGGACGGTGTTACACAAAAGCCGAGCTGAGAGAGCTCAGCTGCAACTCTCTGCCGCTCATCTCTGATGTGTCGATGGTTATCTTTGTATGCGGCGCGATGCGAAAGGATGCTGATGCCAACTGCTTGACCGATAACGTTCATACTGAAAACGTTCTGGATGTTGCGCAGCCTGCCAATAAGCGCGGGATGGCCTAAACCGAAGCCGACGCGAATGCCGGCTGCAGCATAGCTTTTCGAGAGCGTTCGAAGGATCAGAAGGTTCGCATAACGGCTCAGGAGCCGTAGGCCATTGTCGGGTGCAAAGTCGACATAAGCCTCGTCTAGGACGATTAGGCGATCCGATCGTGCCAGCAGACGTTCGATATCGGCGAGCGGAACGAAGGCGCCGGTCGGATTGTTCGGATTAGCCAACAGAACGAATTTGGCGTCTGCCGCGGAGCCGGAAAGCAGCTCCTCGATCGGCAAGGAATGGTGTTCCGCACTTTCTATCTCAAGGAGTTGGGCAGCGTGCAACATCGCAAGCTTGCGATTGAAAGAGAAGCCTGGCGAGAGCATTGCAACGCGATCACCGGGGGTCAGGAAAGCTCTGTAGAGCAGCCCAAGAAGTTCAGATGAGCCATTGCCGGCGATCACATGATCCGTCGCGATGCCGTAGGCACGGGCAGCTGCTTCCCTCAAGCTGATATTGTCATTTTCTGGGTACAGGTACTGCCGCTCAAGAGCCGCGCACGCGCCTTGCATGACAATGGGCGGCAGCGGGAATGGGTTCTCATTCGTGTCCAGTTTCACATAACTCGAGTCTGGGGCAGGCCGGCCCGACGGCGGGACATCTAACTGGCGCGCCACCGGAGAAAGAGAAGAAAGCACGTTCTGGAGTTTTTCGTCCGACATGGTGTTCTTCCTATGGGTCGTCAAGAGCTGCCGAAACGTCAGTATGCAGAGCCGATTAGCTTGCCGGATGCTGCAGAAAACTGAGCGCTGTCCTTTGCGGCGAGGAAAACGGCAAAACCAAATTGGCTTGACGATTGAAATCCGACGCTATCTTCAGACGGGGTTGAAATCTCGTCCAAGAAGAATCTGAAGAAGCAGACCGCTCGTTGTCACGTTCTGCTCCGCAGAGGAGAGCCTCGGTACCAGATTCGCGATGGTGTCAGCATTTTGCCATCTGGCATCGACTGGCAGTCGGGCACGTCAGCATTGGATAGTTCAGCGAGCCCCGCCACCAGCAGCACAAACGTCGCGACAACTGCGAGGGCGAGAAAGGACGCGAGTATCGCAACAGCTAGGTTCTCAAGGCGTCTCATCACTCAGAATCCTTCCGGATCTACGGGGCGCCGGGTGGGCCAAGGCATCAGGTCTACTTGGCGGCGTCGACAGGATTGCCGTGCCGTTGCCTGGGAGCGCTGGCCATCTGCGTTGGACCGTACAATGTGACGCTACGTACGTTTCAAGCCCTTTCTTGTCGGGCAAACCAATCACTACGTTCAGGCCGTGTGGATCGTGGAGCCAGTGCGGTAAGAGCGGCGTGTTGAGTTATCTAGCCATGGGACGGGAGTCAGGCTCTGGCGTTTCACTGACGTCTAGGGATCGCGGCTTGGAAACCGAGAGTGATCACACACGCAGCGTCAATGCGGCTGATTCTCGAGCGCGGCAAGTGCGAGATCGAGATACTGCATTAGATTGGGATCCCAGCCGGCCAGACTCCGAGGGGCGCTCAATCGCGCAAGAACCTTCAGGATTGTCGAGACGGTCGAATCAACTCCTGCGATTTCGCTGAACAGCAAGCGCGCCTCTAACGCTACGGCCCTTGTACGCTCGCTGGAAGGATGCTCACCGCGATCCATGCAATCGCGCAACTCGTCGCGGATTCGTCGCCACCGCTCCTCTCGCTCAGCGGCCAGCTTGCATGTGCATCGGTGGGGCTGGGTGCGTTTCTCGACCCTCGACATAGCATCCAAGGTTGCAGGAAGCTCGTCTACGCTCACCTGTACCTCACCATCGGTCGTCATATTTCGCAAGCGATCCCGCAGCAGTGTCGCACGCGTGACCTGAAGCTCGATTCGCGACAGATGTGAGCGCAATAGATCAGTAAGCGAAGTGCGTCCCTCCATCGCCTTACGTATCTCGTGAAGGGAGAAGCCAAGCTCACGCAGCGCTAGAATTTGGTGAACTCGTTGCACACTTTCGCGATCGTACATTCGGTGGCCGCCGTCGGTGCGCTCCGACGCAGCAAGCAGACCCGTGTGCTCATAGTGATGCAGAGTGCGTACCGTCACTCCGGTAGCATCTGCAAGTTCTCCGATGCGCCATCGACGCCTTCGTGGTGTAGCTTTGGTCATGGTGTTCCAATTCAAAGCCTACAACCTGACGTCACGTGAGATTCAAGCTATTTCAAGGGGCTAGCTGAACCTTCTTCCATTCCGGCGCAAGCAAGGTGGGTATTTCGGATCGTCGTTCGATCAAGCTGCAGGAGAAATAACGTCCATCAAACTCATTAATGACGCCGATTGTGCCTCGCCAGCACCTGCACGCCTCAGCACAAGCCTGGCGATTGCCGTTTGATTCTCGGGGGGACGGATAGACGCTGGTAGCGCCGTGACGTCAGTATCAAATATCCTTCCCCAGACCGAAAGATCCTCCGGCCCAAAGAAACCATAGTAGTGCTGCACGTTCAGCTCCCGATATCATTGCGCAAGACGAGCGCACGTGGGGCAACTGCTGGCTTGAGCCGTTGCTCGCGCGGCGGGCTCGATAGCAATTTGCAGCGGTGTGCACAATAGCGTGAGGATAGATCTTAAAGGCGACGAACTGTTGCGAGGCTCAAGCGCGGGCGGGAGTCAGACGGCGAGAGTGCTATGCACGCGAAGGAGGTGGCTGGAACATGCGTCCGACAATAGGGCGTACGCCGTTGAAGAAGCGACGATTGCGATAGATGGCAGTGGGGTCTCAGGGAGTATCCAGGGGGATCCGATCACAAGGTGGAGTGGGTGACGAGACGTCTTGACCCACTTTAGAGGGACTAGAAGCTTGCGTGGACTCGTTGGGTGGCGCGATGCAGGAGGCCTCTTGCAAGATTATCTCTCGCAGCCATGTGCTTGCCGGATCACTGTTGTGAAAGGCTGGCCACTGGACGGTTTCGGTGAATGCGGGCAGTGAGAACGGTAGGTCAACTATCCGTAGTGGTGTCGTTTTCTCGAAATGCCGAACTAGCCTTAAGGGCAGCATCCCTATTCGATCAGTGCCCAATAGCATGGACGGGATCATACTGAAGCTCTGCACACTAACATCGATGCGCCGCTTGAGGCCGTGCTCAAGAAAAAAGCATTCCTCGATCGCAGACTTTCGCGTAAGTGCACACCTAACCGCGACCTGTCCGATAGACATATATCTCTCGAATGTGAGCCGCCGTGATAGCTGCTTGTTTGTGCAGCAGCCGACGCACACGAGCCGGTCCTCGAATAGCGTTGCCTTAGGATGCGCGCTGGACATCAATGAGTCGGGCAAGATCACGAAGTCGACTTCACCGCGGCGGAGAAACTCATCGTGATCGTCGGCGGGGGGCAGCAACTCGAACCGGACGTTGGGAGCGTCTCGTGACACACGCTCCACGACCCGTTGGAAAAACACAAGTGTGCTGCAATCCGAAAGACGGATCACGAACCGGCGATGTGATTCGGTTGGGTTGAACTCATAATGCGAGATAATGGAAAGCTGGATCTGCAGCAGAGCCTCGCGAACAGGGGTGGCGAGGCGTTCCGCACGCGATGTTGGGACGAGTCTCCGGCCTTTCATCGCAAAGAGTTCATCGCCGAAATAGGCGCGTAATCGGGAAACGGCGGCACTCATGGCGGGTTGGCTCAGATTGATCCTACGCGCGGCCTCGGTGAGTGTCCGCTCGGTCAGCAGAGAATCGAGTGCGACGAGAAGATTAAGATCCAGGCCTTTGAAGCGCATGCTCACTCTTTTGAAAGCGTTTGCGCTCTTGCTGTGCTAGGCAGCAATAGCGCCTGTGATAATCTTAATCCTGCAGCTGCGTCAGAATCGTTCCGACTCGCTGCGCGAGTCCGAAGGATGCGCCCGCGATTGATCGCAGCAAGCGGGTGACCGCATCGCGGAGTCCGCCGACATCCAAATGACCCAGTGCTGCGCCTCTGCCATCGGGTTGCCCTGCCTCATCGATCACTGCGAAGATCGCTAGTGGCGACCCTGGTGCCTGCGCAATAGGATTGCAGGAGCGATCCGCAACGTGACGTAGCCGTGGTCGCTCCTGTGGGTGCCCTTTGTAAATCTACAACCTGACGCTACGTCGGGTTCAAGCGGCTTGCGTTCGGCGAGGCGGCTCTGGTCACAAAGCAGTATGCGGTGCCAGTGCGGCGGGAACGCTCACTTTGCTGCTGCCTCTGATGCCTTAGGCATTGGCGTCGTCGGCGCTACACCGCGCAAAGACCGCCAGCCGCAGCGCGGCAAATGAGGATACACCGGCCACTCACGAACCGCACTTAGCGCGGGGATCAGACGCGTTGCGGGAAACGCCGAATTGCGGCTCGCTTTTCGTGATGTGGCCTGGCGCTGCAAAGCAGATCATCTGAGACGATCCAGGCATAAGAAGGAGAACCGCTCCAGAGCAAGGGGCCGAAGGAGTCTATCGGTAAGAATGCCAAGAGCGGAATGAGTCGTTATGGGAAGAATTAGCAGCGTCTGCGGCTTGAGGGCATCTTACCTGGAAGAGCCATGTTGGACGCCTCCTGCAACAATAACCGCCGCATCCAAATGCTGGCCGCATCAGTATTATGAAAGGCCGGCCATTGGATAGCCTCGGTGAACGCGGGAAGTGGGAGCGGCGGTTCGACGATCCGCAAGGGCATCAGTTTCTCGAAATGCTTAGCCAGTCTTAAAGGCATCGTCCCGATACGGACGGTGTCCAACACGACTGGAGGGATCATGCTAAAGCCCTGCACGACGATCTCGATTCGTCGCTTGAGGCCGTGCTCAAGCAAAAACCATTCTTCGATGTTGGGCCTTAGTGCTCGTCCGAACTTGGCGGCGACATGTCCCATTGACATGTATCCCTCTATTGTAAGCTGCCGTGATAGCTGCTTGTTTGTGCGGCAGCCTACGCAGGCAAGTGTCTCCTCAAATAACGTCGCCTTGGGGTGCGCACCCGACATGAACAGCTCCGGGGCGATCAGAAAATCGACTTCACCGCGCCGTAGGAGTTCGTCAGGTTCATCTGAAAACGGCAACAAATCGAACCGCACGGCGGGAGCCTCGCGCGCGATGCGGTCTATGATCTTTCGAAAAAAAATGATCGTCATGAAGTCCGAAAGGATCACCCTGAAGCGGCGGGTCGATTGTGCCGGATCGAACACATCGCGCGAAATAATAGAGAGCTGGATGTGCAACAGAGCTTCGCGAATTGGGGCCGCAAGTCCTTCCGCCCGCGATGTTGGGACGAGTTCCCGGCCTCTCATCGTAAATAATTCATCACGAAAATAGGTACGCAGCCGGGCAACGGCGGCGCTCATGGCGGGCTGGCTCAGATTGATCTTGCGCGCCGCTGCGGTGAGGTTGCGCTCGGTCATCAGCGCATCGAGCGCGACGAGGAGATTTAGATCAAGGCCCTTGAACCGCATGCTGTGAGTCTATCCATCGTGTGGATGAGTTCAATCAATACAATCGATTTTACCAAATCGGGGAATGTTGGATAGCAAACATCAGTTTGTAGAAATCGAAACAAGGCACACCAAGATGGCTGGCGGTCTTCGCACGGGCTCAGGCAAGAAGTCTCAGTTATGCGCCGAGCAGCAACAGGAACAAACGGACTTCGTGGCCGGCACGTTCTTCAAGCCGCGCAAGATGCATCACGCCGGCGTGCCGCGACAAGCACGTTCCGGCTCAAGAAGGTCTCCGATAAACCTTCGTATAGCGTTTCCAATCCTTTCCATATCGGCGGCTTACCTCCGTAGGCTGGAGGTTGTGTCGGGTTGCTCGTACGTTCGCGGCCAAGCGAGCTGCCGATTGTAGATGTCAAATGCTTCTGCCAAGAGGCCCAACCGATCACCTCTGGGCAGTCAAATCGTTTTGAAAGCAAGTCTACTCTCGAACGCCCGGCGGCACGTCGGAGGCACCGATGAACATGTCTGTATCCAACTCTACAGGCAATCTCTTAGCGCGCTCTCAGGTGCGGTGGAGATTGTGTTGGGAAAATGAATTAGCGCTTTCCGATCATACCGAACTCGCCGAGTTCTTCCGAAACGCTTACGGGCCAAACGGTGAGTTTAATGCAGCGCCGTTTGAAGGCAGTCGAAGTTGGGCCGGTGCAAGGCCTGAGCTCCGCATCATCGCTTACGACTCAAACGGCGTAGCTGGCCATGCGGGCATACTACGACGTTTCATCAAGGTCGGTGAGACTGATCTGCTGGTGGCCGAAATAGGGCTGTACGCAGTACGTCGAGATGTCGAGGGACACGGAGTCACCTATCAGGGAGCATTGCGCGTCGGATATCCGATGCTGCAGAAACTTGATGCTCCGTTCGGTTTCGCCGCGGTGCGCCCTGCGATGCGCAAGCATATCGAACGGATTGGCCGGAACGGGATGGCCAATATTTTGACGGGAGTTCGCGTGCGGTCGACCCGTCGTGACGTGTATCTCAACGTGCCACCCACGCTCGTTGAGGAAGCGCTCCTGGTAGTGTTGCCGATTGGCCGGCCGATGAGCGATTGGCCGAGTGGTACGATGATTGATCGGAACGGGCCAGAGCTGTGAGACATCTCGACCTCGGACTAGAAGTGCGAAGCGAATACGCTGACGCCAACGGGAGTCGAAGCGTCTATTTGACGTTTGACGACGGTCCTCACTCCGTTTGCACTCCGGATGTCCTGAATGTGCTGGCGGAACACAACGCTCCCGCCACTTTCTTTGTCATCGGCGTCTACGCGGGCGACCAGCCGGAGTTAATCCGACGAATGGTCGCAGAGGGACACGAAGTCGCCAACCACACGATGAGCCATCCGGACCTGTCCAGATGCGAGCCCGCCGAAGTGCGGCACGAGATCCTAGCCGCAAGTGGGACGATCAGAAGTGTGTGCCCCGGCGCTTCGCTGCGACACATGCGCGCCCCGTATGGGGTGTGGACCCAGGAAGTGTTGAGGACATCTGCGATGGCCGGACTCGTTGCAGTGCACTGGTCGGTCGACCCGCGGGACTGGTCACGTCCTGGCGTCGATACGATTGTCGACACGGTGATGGCCTCCGTTCGGCCGGGAGCGATTGTGCTCCTCCATGACGGATGTCCTCCTGGCGAACTGCAACGGGATGACCCTGAAGCTCCACGCGAGCAGACCGTCAAGGCGCTTTCCCTCCTGATTCCAGCAATGCGCGACCGCGGATTTGCAATTCGCCCGCTTCCTCAACCCCACTGAACAGCCCCGGGCCCCATGAACCTGCTTGCCACAACTAGCACTGTTGCGATCTCATGTTATGCGTTGCTTTCGACTGTCTACAAAAGCGCGCAAGCGATTTATGCAATGAAGAGCGACGGCCAAGCATTATCGGACGATGTGCCGGACGCTGGCGCGTTGCCGAGCGTGGATATCATCGTTCCCTGCTTTAATGAGAACCCGCAAACGTTGTCTGCGTGCCTCGAGGCCATCGCAAAACAGAGCTACTCGGGAACGGTGCAGGTATACGTGGTTGATGACGGGTCATCAAACCGTGACGCTGTACGACCTGTCTACGACGCCTACGCGCGCGACCCGAGGTTCAATATTATTCTGGAACGCAAGAACGTTGGAAAGCGCAAGGCGCAGATTACCGCGATACGTCGCTCGCATGGAGCTCTCGTGCTGAATGTCGATTCCGACACGATGATTGCTGCCGACGTGGTCACAAAGCTCGCACTGAAGATGCACGATCCAGCGATCGGTGCGGCTATGGGCCAGCTGACTGCCAGCAATCGGGACGACACCTGGTTAACCAAGTTGATCGATATGGAGTATTGGTTGGCCTGCAACGAAGAACGCGCGGCACAGGCCCGTTTCGGCGCCGTTATGTGTTGCTGTGGCCCATGTGCAATGTACCGCCGGTCTGCGCTTCTCTCGCTGCTGGATCAGTACGAGACGCAGTTGTTCCGTGGGAAGCCCAGCGACTTCGGCGAAGATCGCCATCTCACGATCCTGATGCTGCAAGCCGGGTTTCGAACCGAGTACGTTCCGGACGCGATCGCCGCAACGGTAGTGCCTGATCGGCTAGGACCTTATCTGCGGCAGCAGCTTCGTTGGGCGAGGAGCACATTCCGGGACACGTTGCTTTCGCTCCACCTCCTGCCGGGCCTCGGGCGCTATCTCACGCTGGATGTGGTCGGACAGAATCTCGGTCCACTGCTGCTCGCTCTGTCATTGTTGACAGGGCTCGCGCAACTTGCATTCACCGTGACTATCCCATGGTTCACGGTCGTGACGATCGCGTCGATGACCATGGTGCGATGCTGTGTCGCCGCGTTCCGGGCCCGCGAAATTCGCTTTCTCGGCTTTTCGCTGCACACTCCTATCAACCTCTTTCTCTTACTTTCCGTAAAAGCGTATGCCTTGTGCACATTGAGCAATAGCGATTGGCTGTCGCGCAAGTCCACAAATTCGACAGACAAGGCGAGAGAGAATGTCATTTCCCTAAATCCGGTCGTTGAAGCAAACGCGACAGGTGTCGCAGGAAGCGGCGGGCCGATCAGAAAGGGAAGTGTTACGCGATTCGTCGACGTTGAAGACGTCTGAGATCGTGTGCTGTGGCGAGTTAAAGCCGCATCTGGCGAGAAGGAATAACTCGTGAGCCTGGACAAGACTTATCAATTGCTGGACCGGGAATTGGCCGTCGACGATCCGTGGCGGCTTGATAGTAACCCCTTCGAGCGGGAGCGTCACGCACAGTTGCTCCGGCTGTCGCGTTCAAGAGGAGCTATCGGGAGTGCGCTGGAGGTCGGATGTGCGGCCGGCGCGTTCACGACAAAGCTCGCGCCCTATTGCAAACGGCTCACCGTCGTCGACGTCACTTCGCGAGCGATTGATCGCGCGCGGCAAAGGATGCAGCGATGCTCGCACATTACGTGGACAGTCTCCGACATTGAATGGTTTTCGACCGCGGAGCGCTTCGATTTGATCGTCGTGGCCGAGGTTCTCTATTACCTCGATGATGTAGCCAGGATGCGTACGGCCGTCCGCAACTTCGTGCAGATGCTTGCGCCAGAAGGGTGCCTGGTGTTCGGGTCCGCGCGTGATGCGGCATGCCAACGCTGGGGGCATGCTGCTGGCGCCGAGACGGTGATGGCCATGCTGAATGAATCGTTGATCGAGGTCGAGCGGCTGGAATGTCATGGTGAGTCGGCTAACGAAGATTGCCTGCTCGCAAGCTTCATAAATCCCGGTCAAACGTCGAATCAATCGAATTTGCAGCATTAGGCACGGAGATACGATGCGCATCTGCGGTATCAAGCTGACCCATGACGGGGCGGTCGCTCTTGTCGAAGACGGACGGCTGGTCTTTTGCGTCGAGCAGGAGAAGCGCGGAAATAATCCGCGGTATCAAGTTATCGACAATCTCGACGCAGTTGTCGCCGCCTTGGCGGAACATGGTCTTACCCCGACGGATGTTGATCACTTTGTCATCGACGGCTGGGACGGGGAGATCGAGTCGCAATTCAAAGTCCTCAGCGGCGCGGCATCACTCACGCTCAAGGGAGCGCCCTATGTTGAGCGCCATGCCGATGGCGTTCTCGATTCACGTGACGGCCTTGGCCTGATGCTCGGCGGAAGCGACTTCCCCTATAGAAGCTATCCGCACATCACAGGCCATGTGGCCTCCGCCTATTGCACCAGCCCCTTTGCTAAGGCCGGACAACCAGCGTTCTGTCTCGTGTGGGACGGTTCCATTGCACCACGCCTGTACCATGTACAGCGCCGGGGCGCGCGCTTCATCGAATGTCTCTTTCCGATGATTGGGCATGCTTATGCTGCCGCTGGTCATCACTTCGGACCCTATAAGAAGGCAGATCGCACCAACTGGGACCTGGGTGTCGCAGGCAAGTTGATGGCGTACATCGCGCTTGGGTCTATAGATGAAGATGTTATCGCGGTGTTTCAGGAGCTTTATGAAAGCCGCTTTGCAGCCGACACGGAGTCAGCTCGTCGTTACCGCGCCGACATCAATAGCGCGGAATCGTCACTTTCCGCTATGCATGAGTTCTTCGAGGCGAGCGCGTTGCGATTGACGGACAAGCGGCATGAAGATGTACTCGCATCGTTTCATTGCTTCCTCGAGCGTCTTCTGGTCCGAGAAATCGCGATGGCGTTGCTTCGGCACTCGTCGCTTCCGGGAGCACGCAATCTATGTATAGCTGGTGGGTGCGGGCTCAATATCAAATGGAACAGTGCCCTGCGCGGTACGGGCTTGTTCGACGATGTCTGGGTACCGCCCTTTCCGAATGACAGTGGCTCGGCGATCGGTGCCGCTTGCTGCGCGATGGCAGCTCAGAATGGTTTCGTGCCCCTGGAATGGTCGGTCTACAGTGGTCCGGCCCTGCAAGCTAGTGAGATCCCGGCTGACTGGGAGGTCGCGCCGTGCGATGTACGCGAGCTTGCGTCACTTCTCGCCGACAACAAGCCCGTGATCTTCCTTGCGGGGCGCGCCGAGCTCGGACCACGAGCCTTGGGGGGCAGAAGCATTATCGCCGCGGCGACGTCCCCAGAAATGAAGGATCATCTCAACGACATCAAACGTCGCGAACGCTTTCGACCGGTAGCGCCGATATGTTTGGAGGATCGGGCGCCGGAAATGTTCGACCCTGGTACCCCAGATCCTTATATGCTTTTCGATCATCAGACACGGGCGGAATGGCGGGACAAGATCCCCGCCGTTATACATCTTGACGGATCTGCGCGATTGCAGACGATTTCCAGAACGTCTCAACACGAGATCGCCGAGCTCCTCGTTGAGTATGAGCAGCTCACGGGCATTCCGCTGCTTTGCAATACAAGTGCCAACCACCTCGGGCGTGGCTTCTTTCCGGATGTCGCAGCGGCCTGTCAATGGGGACGTGTTGAGCATATTTGGTGCGACGGGCGGCTCTGGACCAAAACAGTCGTAAGGGAGTCGTCGCCGGCTGAACGACTTCTTTCAGCTTGACATGAACATGTCGACCCTAGCAATCAACCTTGCCGGCGTAAGAAAGGCCTTTGGCAACAAGATCGTTGTCAACGAGCTGTCGTTCTCGGTCGCGCGGGGTGAGTGCTTTGGTCTACTGGGACCGAACGGCGCGGGCAAGAGTACGATTGCGCGTATGGTCCTCGGGATGGTGTCGCCGGACCTGGGCGAGATCACGGTGCTCGGCCAGCCAGTACCCGCACGCGCTCGCCTGGCGCGAGTGCGGATCGGGGTGGTCCCGCAGTTCGACAACCTTGAGCTCAATTTTACCGTACGCGAGAACCTGCTCGTATTCGGGCGCTACTTCAATAAGAGCGCACGCGAGATCGAAGCGCTCACGCCATCACTGCTTGAGTTCGCCCGCCTTGAGAACAAGGCGGAGGCGCGCGTTGCGGAGCTCTCCGGCGGTATGAAGCGGCGGTTGACGCTGGCACGTGCCCTGATCAACGACCCGCATCTGTTGATAATGGACGAGCCAACAACCGGTCTAGATCCACACGCTCGGCACCTGATCTGGGAGCGCTTGCGCGTGTTGCTGGCAAAGGGCAAGACGATACTCTTGACCACCCATTTCATGGAAGAGGCCGAGCGATTATGCGACCGGCTGTGCGTGCTCGAGCAAGGCCGCAAGATTGCTGAAGGCAAGCCCAAAGAATTGATTGACGCGCATATCGGATGTGACGTGGTTGAGATCTATGGCGGGAATCCGCGTGATCTGTGTGCGCAGGTCAGGCCCTATGTGCGACACATGGAAGTGAGCGGCGAGACGCTCTTTTGCTACGCTTCAGATCCGGAGCAGGTGCGCGCGCAACTGCGTGGGTACGCGGGTCTACGGCTTCTGCATCGTCCTCCGAATCTCGAGGATGTGTTCCTGAGAGTGACCGGGCGGGAGTTGGAGAATTGAAACGATGAGTGAAGGTTATTCACCGGTCATGCCCGCCAACGCATACAACTGGGTCGCGGTGTGGCATCGCAACTTTCTGGCATGGAGGAAAGTGGCGCTCGCATCGGTTCTCGGGAACCTTGCCGACCCGATGACCAACCTGTTTGGCCTTGGCTTTGGCCTCGGAATAATTGTCGGTCGCGTTGACGGCACTTCATACATCGCGTTTCTCGCGGCTGGCATGGTCGCAACTAGCGCGATGACCGCCGCGACGTTCGAAACTCTCTATGCGGTGTTCGCCCGCATGGATACTCAGCGCACCTGGGACGCAATCCTGTCCACACAGCTAACACTTGGCGATATCGTCTTAGGTGAATTGGTGTGGGCAGCCAGCAAGGCGGTTCTGGCAGGAACGGCAATTTGGACTGTTGCAGCCATCCTAGGCTACGCGGAGTGGCCGTCTATTGTCTATTCGGTGCCGGCGATTGCGCTCACTGGCGTCGTTTTCGCAAGCCTGGCGATGATCGTTATATCTCTTGCGCCCAGTTACGATTATTTCGTGTTCTACCAAACGCTCGTCATGACACCCATGGTGTTCCTGTGCGGCGCCGTGTTTCCGCTGGATCAACTACCAAGCACATTGCAGCATGTGGCGAGCGTCCTGCCTCTGGCACATTCGGTCGACCTGATCCGCCCGTCGATGCTTGGACGGCCAGCGGGCAGCGTCGCCCTGCATATCAGTGCGCTTTGCGTTTATGCGGTGCTTCCGTTCTTCCTGTCCACGGCGATCTTTCGCCGGCGCCTTATGCGTTAACGCCAAGCGCGACGGAACCAAGGAGACAAAATGATGTGCTGTTACGAACTTGGCCTGGGCGCCTCTTAAGTCGACGACCCTCAGCACGCGTTTACGCACCTTACGCATAAGCAAATGATTGTGTGACAGGCCACCGCGGCCTCGCTATCAGGTGAATGGAGAGAAAAATGCTGTGTCTTGGAATGAGCGGCGGTCTGGACAAGGTCCACGAAAATCCACTCGATCTCCCGAACACATTTCTCCACGATGGGGCCGCCGTACTGGTCCGCGACGGACGTGTGATCGCAGCGATCGAGGAAGAGCGGCTCAACCGAATCAAGCATTCGAACAAGTTCCCACGCAATGCTATACAGCACTGCCTAGCATCAGCCGGGGTGCAACTCTGCGACATCGACCGCATCGCGTTCTACGCGACCGAGGCCTATTGCAACGCTATGCTCGAACGATTGATCATTTCGCAGCCGGATCTCTCGATTCCGTTGGATGCCAAACTGTTGCTGCAGAATCTGCTGTTGCAGGAATTCGGTACCGAGGTTGATCCATCACGCATCTCATTCGTGAACCATCATCTGACCCATTCCGTTAGCGCATTTGCGATGTCGGGCTTCGAGCAGAGCCTGATCCTCTCCATCGACGGAGGCGGTGACTTTCTATCTGGCCTCGTGGCGGTAGGCTCTGGCACTCAAATTGAGCAACTGGCGACCTTCCCGGAGAATAACTCTCTGGGGCTGTTTTATCTCGAGGCGATTCGATATCTCGGTTACGGGCTATTCGACGAATATAAGGTGATGGGGCTCGCCCCTTACGGGGATCCTGCAACCTATCGCAAGCTCTTCGAGCAGTTCTATGAACTCTCAGACAATGGTGGCTACCGCGTCCATCTGGACCGAATCGGGCCCGCGTTGCTCCGCAACATCGAGGTCCGGAAAAAGGGAATGCCATTCACGCAGCAGCATCGGGATGTGAGTGCTTCGTTGCAGGAGGCCCTGGAACGGATTGTGTTTCATGTTGTGAGGCACTATCGCGAGCTCACTGGTATGAAGCGGTTGTGCCTGGCCGGAGGCGTAGCACACAATTGCACTGTGAACGGTAAACTTCTGTATTCAGGGCTTTTCGAAGATATCTTCGTGCAACCTGCGGCGCACGACGCCGGTTGCGCTTTAGGCGCTGCACTCATGGCGTCCGACGAGCTGGGGCGGCCTGCTCCCCGTGAGCGTCTTCAGGAGGTGTATTGGGGCCCCGATCTTGGCAGCGAGGGCGCGATGGAACAGGAACTGAAGGCATGGGCCGGTCACCTCGACATCGAACGCAGTGATGACGTGGCAGGCAGTGCAGCAGATTGGATGGCTAACGGCGCCGTGATTGGCTGGGTTCAGGGTCGTTCAGAGTTCGGGCCCCGTGCTCTTGGCAACCGTAGCATTCTCGCTGATCCGCGCCCGGCCGCAAACAAGGACCGAATCAATGCGATGGTCAAAAAGCGTGAGGGATATCGCCCCTTCGCGCCCTCAGTGCTCGAGGAGGACGCGGACGAATTCTTCGAACTTCCTGAGGGGAAGCGCCATTTTCCCTTTATGAACTTCGTCGTTCGCGTCCGCGACGCCAAGCGCGATTTGCTGGGCGCCATCACTCACGTCGACGGCACAGCGCGGCTGCAAACGGTCTCGCGCAAGACAAATCCGGCCTACTGGGACCTCATCAATGCGTTCAAGCGGAAGACCGGCATCCCGGTCCTGCTCAATACGTCATTTAACAATAATGCCGAGCCGATAGTAGATTCGGTTGCAGACGCGATCGCTACGTTTCTGACAACAGACCTGGATGGACTGGTGGTCGGGCCATTCCTCGTCAAAAAACGGGCTACGAAGCTGGAGGACTGGACAGCGCTCGCGATTTCGTTGCCGCCGTATGCATCTCTCTATCAAGTTCGTGCGTATACCGGGAGAGATCGCCAGGAGACTGTCTGCGAAATCCGTACTGGTCACGCCAGTCGTAACAGTGTGCGGATCTCACATGATTTGTTCGATCTGCTGATGCGGATCAAGGGCGAAGGCGTTCTCGGAGAGGTCCTTGACACGGTGACAATCGATCAGGCGAGGCGTGAAGCTCTCGTCAGCGAACTGCGGTGTCTGTGGGAGCAGCGCCGCGTCAACCTGCATCCCTCCACACGCTATTCGCGTGTATCCAAGCAGCGCTCAAACGTGAAGGGGAGCTGATGTTGTGGCGGTTTTCTATGTGCTCACACAAGGTTGCTTTAGGTTAGTAGCGCGGCGTACTAACCGACTGGGTTCAAGGTGCGTCGATGCAACGTCCTCGGGCATGTAAGCAGTTAGCAGGCCCGACACGGCAGGTCGTCATGCTGTGAAGTATTAGCAGCGGAACTGATCTGCACTACGATCGGAGACGATGGCATCGGGAAGAGTCTGGTGTACATGCTCCGCTATCCAGCCGGTATCCGGGAACGAGGCAAGGCTAATGCGTGTTGGTGGTTCGATGAATGAGCGGTTTGTGGTTTCTCGCCGACGCACAGGGTTCGGTGATTGCCTATGGTCGCTGGCGGCGGCTTGGAGCTACGCGAATCGAACTAACCGGACGCTCGCTATCGACTGGCGGGGCTCCTGTTATCTTGAGCAGCCATTCGTGAACGCCTTTCCATTGTTCTTCGGACCTATTAAGGACATTGCCGGCGTACGGGTCATCTGCGATGATCAGATTAATGAATTCTCGTTCCCCGGCCCATTCTTCCCAGGGTGGTGGAATAAGCCCTCAATCGACAGCGTATTCCGTCCGGATGAACAGATTTTCCGAGAGCGTGACGAACTGCGTCAGCTATTTGACAGCCAAGAGGATTGCGACGCCAACACGGTGGTGTGTGACGCCTGCTTGATGTGGGGGTGCGATGAAGACGCCGAACGACAGATATTTCGGAGCGTCCAACCGCGGTCTGAAATTCAGAGGCGGATTGACGCCATCTATCGAGATCAGTTTGCAGGACATAGCATAATCGGCGTTCATGTGCGGCATGGCAACGGCGAAGATATCATGGGGCATGCGCCCTACTGGGCCGATCCGGAATTCGCGTTGCAACAAGTATGCATGGCCATTCACAAGGCAAAGGCACTACCGCACCCAAAGCCCGTAAAGGTGCTTTTGTGCACGGACAGTGCGCAAGTGCTTGATCGGATCACGACTGCGTTTCCTGATCTCATCACTATCCCAAAGCACTTTCATTCCCAGCAGGCCGGCCCCTTACACAGTCCGGCGCTCGGGGTCGATGGCGGCGTCTCCGCTCTCGTCGAGATGTATCTCCTCGCGCGCTGCGACACCGTGATCCGGTTCCCGCCGACGAGCGCCTTTACGCGCTATGCCCGCCTCTTCGTGCCACGGATTTTTGAGTTCGATTTGAACGATCCGAGTCGGGTCATCTTGATTGAGGAACTAGCAGAAGATCTCGAGCTCCATGAAAGCGTAAATCTGATCAATCCGCCCTGTTGAAGCAAATGATGCAGGCGTGTACCGGTTGTGGCTCGTCGCGGACGAAGCTCACATACGAGGCCGGTTATGTCAGATCCGCCTTCGCGTTACTGCCGCGCCATTTGACGAGCAGGCTGGTTCCCGGCGTAGTTCTCGACATAGAACCTTATCCCTCGCGATGGGGATCAGAGGCTGCCGCCATCCGACCAATCTCATACGCCGGGGATCGCCCGTAGACGTTTCGCAGGAATCAAGCAGCATCACGGCTCGGCTGGCTGGTCATTGAGGATCTGCGATATGCGGTGTCGTAGTGCGGGTTCACACTTGCGGGGCACTCTAGGCCAGGCTCGCCATATCGAGCGTTGCTGTTGTCGGAAAGCAAACGGGAAGTGTCTGGAATCCGCCAGAACAGGACATTTGGCCGCGAAACCGCCAGGCATTCCTCGTCGTCGCAGTGGCCCAAATCCTGCAGCGCGCGCGTGGGCGCGACTAGAGGATGGGAGGTGCCCCTTGATTATCGATCTACCAAACGGCAATCCGGTAGCCGGTGCGAGGTCGGCGGCGGACGTGGGCCGTCGGTTTCACGCCGAGAGGACGTGCGTCCAGCACGAAGAACGGAAGACAGCGTTTCTGACCGGGGCATCCCGCGGTATCGGTCACGCCACCGCCAAGCTATTTTCGGAAGCGGGATGGCGCATTATTTCTTGCGCCCGTCAACCGTTCGATGGCGGGCGCTGCCCCTGGGAGTCGGGGGCCGACGACCATCTGCAGGTCGACCTCAGTGACCATCGGATGCTGCCGCGCGCGATCGCCGAGGTCAAAAAACGCCTCGCGGGCGCACCGTTGCACGCGTTAATCAACAATGCCGGCATTTCACCGAAAACGTCAGATGGCGCCCGGCTGACCTCGTTGACGACATCAATCGAAACGTGGATGAGGGTGTTCCACCTCAATCTGGTGGCACCGATCCTGCTAGCGCAAGGTTTGTTGGACGAGCTGAAAGCCGCGTCAGGATCGATTGTCAACGTCACCTCAATCGCGGGTTCGCGGGTGCACCCGTTTGCCGGCAGCGCCTATGCGACGTCGAAGGCTGCGCTCGCGAGTCTCACCCGCGAAATGGCACATGATTATGCACCGCATGGCATTCGTGTGAATGCGATCGCCCCCGGGGAGATCAAGACGGACATGTTGTCGCCGGACACGGAAGCGCGTCTTGTGCCAAATATCCCCCTGCGCCGCGTGGGCGCGCCAGAAGAAGTGGCTAAGGTCATCTTCTTTCTCTGCTCAGATGCGGCAAGCTATGTCACGGGTACCGAAATGCCGATCAATGGTGGCCAACACCTATAGTCGGCGAGACTTGGCAATTCGCAGTTGATGTGAGCTACGTCAATGAAACTCCTGCTTGCCGCCAAATCCGCGTATGCAATTGATTGCCGTGCAGGAAAAGATGCCATCTTTCTATGTCATCTCGTCAAAACTTGACGTTAGATCGACAATGACATGCAACACGAAGCTCGCAAACCCGAACAAGGTGTCATGCTGCATATCCCTTCCGCACGCGAAAAGCTTATCTCACAGTCAGAGGGCGACCGCGAGGTCTCTATTGAGTCATCACGCGAGAGCGCGCTGACTGGCATTTCCGAGATATCGAAGGTGCTGGCTGCGCCCGGTCGGCTCGAAGTTGCGTTGACCAATGTCGTCAATCTTCTTCAATCGTTTGTGCAGATGCGAAACGGCGTCGTCTTGCTCTTCGACGATGATGGAATGCCGGACATTACCGTGGGCGCCGGCTGGAGCGAAGGCAGCGACGAGCGCTACCGGATGTGCCTGCCAAAGAAGGCGATTGACCATATCGTAGCGACCGATAAGCCGCTGATTGCCGAGAACGTAACAACGGGGGCGGCTTTCAGTGCTGCGGATGTAAATGCGCTCGGAGCCTGCGACGACATATCAGTGTCCTTCATCGGCGTTCCTATTCGGATTGATGCGAAAGTCGTCGGTACTCTGACCATCGATCGCATCCTCGATGAACGCTCGAGCGGCCGGCTCGATTACGACGTGCGGTTGCTCGCCATGATCGCCAATCTGGTGGGCCAGACGGTGAAGCTACATCGCCTGTCTGCGGGCGACCGCGAGCGGCTGATGACCGAGAAGGGCCGGCTGCAGAAGCAGGAGTTCAAGCAACCTCCGCGGGAACGTAAAAAGGTTCACATCGACGGGATCATTGGCGACAGCCCGTCGTTGCGAGCATTGCTGGAGAAGATCGCGGTGATAGCCAAATCGAACAGCACGGTCTTGGTGCGCGGCGAATCCGGTACTGGTAAGGAACTGGTCGCCAAGGCTATTCACGAGCTCTCATTGCGCGCCAAACGGCCCTTCGTTAAGCTTAATTGCGCGGCCCTCCCTGAGACCGTCCTGGAATCCGAATTGTTCGGGCATGAGAAGGGGGCCTTTACCAGCGCGTTCAATTCGCGCAAGGGGCGCTTCGAGCTCGCCGACAAAGGGACGTTGTTCTTGGACGAAATCGGCGAGATCTCAGCTTCGTTCCAGGCCAAGTTGCTGCGCGTCCTGCAAGAGCAGGAATTCGAGCGTGTCGGTAGTAACCAGACAATCAAGGTCGATGTTCGCGTAATTGCCGCTACCAACAAGAACCTTGAAGAGGCTGTGGCAAGGAATGAGTTCCGCGCCGACCTCTATTATCGGGTCAACGTGGTTCCTTTGCTGCTGCCGCCGTTGCGTGAAAGGCGCAGCGATATTCCGCTTCTCGCCACAGAGTTTCTCAAAAAATTCAACCGCGAGAACGGCCGTGCGCTGACCTTCGATGTGAGTGCTATTGAAGTACTGATGAAGTGCGGCTTTCCCGGCAATATCCGCGAGCTCGAAAATTGTGTCGCGCGCACTGCGACCCTGGCGCCTGGACCATCGATCGTCAGAAACGACTTTGCATGCTGCCATGGTCAGTGTCTGTCTTCGGTGCTGTGGAAGAGCAGATCGGACGAGATAGCGCAGGAGCCGGGACCGAGCGCGTCCATGGCCGTGAGGGTCGCTGCGCCGCTAACAGAAGCTGCTGCGCCAGCCTCGCCTGTCGGCGGCGAGCTCGCTCCGCTGGCACCTGCGGGCGCAGCCTTGGTAAGTGGCGCGAAGATAACTGATCGTGAGCGGGTCATTGCCGCCATGGAAAGATCCGGGTGGGTACAGGCCAAGGCAGCGCGCCTGCTGGGATTAACGCCGCGCCAGATAGGCTACGCGCTGAGGAAATACGGCATCGAGATCAAGCGGTTCTGAGCACGCTATTGGACTCGCGCCCCATCCCCAACCTGCAACAACTGTGACCAAGACGATCAAGTGCACGATCCGATGCGCTCGGTCCGTCTGCGCTGGATTGATCATGGTCGACGGGAACTGCGGTCACAGGAGAAATTGACCTGGTCCACGAGCGATCGACTTGCTCCTCGCGGTGCGAGGCATCATCCGCTGGAATCGGGTGCGGAACCAGGGGCGCCCTTAAGCGCTGGGCCCGCTGCGGCGGGATGATCTGCGTCTGGATTGATTCGGGTAGAAGCGCCTTCCGTTAAGTTGAGCTCTTCTCGATCAGAGCGGCCACACATCATGCCACTAGCAAGACGCTGTCGCAGCAACCACGAATGTCGATTTTGTTTTGTCGGCGAACGTCGGGCGGCTACTGCCATTTCGCCTAAGCCTTTGCCTTCGAGTCGAATCTTGAGCCATCGCGCGTTGGTACGACACTTGCTGTCCGGATGGTCAAGCTACAGCAACTTCTGGAGAAGTATATGCACAGTGTCGTCTGCATCAAGCAGGTTCCCGACTCCGCGCAGATCCGCGTGCACCCGGTGACCAATACGATCATGCGCCAGGGCGTGCCGACCATCATCAATCCATATGACCTCTTCGCGCTGGAGGCCGCGCTGCAGCTGCGCGATCAGTTTGGCGGCGAAATTACCGTACTTACAATGGGCCCCCCCTCGGCGGAGGATTCCCTACGCAAGGCGCTGACCTTTGGCGCCGATCGTGCCGTTCTGCTCACCGACCGCTGCTTCGCGGGCTCCGACACGCTGGCAACAACTTACGCACTGGCGACCGCCATCCGAAAGATCGCTAAGGAATATGGTCCGCCTGACCTCATCTTTACTGGCAAGCAGACGATCGACGGTGACACCGCGCAGGTTGGCCCCGGCATCGCGAAACGGCTCGGCGTGCTGCAGTTGACCTATGTCGCTAAGGTCAGAGCCCTGGACCTCACCGCGCGTACGATTGAAGCGGAGCGGCGCTCCGAAGGCGGTGTCCAAGTCCTGCACACCAGATTGCCGTGTCTCATTACCATGCTGGAGGCGACCAACCAAATTCGCCGCGGTGCCATGGCCGATGCATTGCGTGCCGCTCGCGCGCCGCTCGTGAAATGGAGCGCGCAAGACGCTGGCGTCGAAGACCTCTCCAGATGCGGTCTCAAGGGCTCCCCGACCGTTGTCAAGCGGGTGTTTGCCCCCTCTGCGCGCGCTGAGAAAGCGGCGCTGGTGGAGGCCGCCGAGCAGCCGGCGCAAGCGTTGATTGATGCCATCTTCAAGCACCAGCCCAAGCTTGAAACCGAGCTTGTGACACTGGCACGAGATGCCTGATCTTGAGGAGCTTGGCGATGAGCAATGTTATCAGAGCACACGACTAGCGGAGGGACGGACCGCTGCCAGGAAAGAGATGGCATGATCGAAACCGTGCGGTCGATAGCAATGGTCGGGGCCAGATTGGGCCGGAAACCGCCAAAGCGTCGACCATGGCGAAGCGCAGCAGGGATGTGCCGTAGTTCGAGCCCGGAAAATATCTTGGATCGAATAACAGCTCGCCAGAACGGAACGCCGCATCGCCAGCCGAGCAATAGCCGCATCCGCTAACCTGGCCTTGCCTCTGTCCGATACCGCAGGGCAGCCTGCCGAACCAGAAATGGCCGACCGGGTGCGAACGGCGGAAGCTGGCTGGTCCACATATCTCAACAAGAGCAAGACAGCATTGGCGCAGACGGTCAGCTCACCCGGCATCAATGCGAGGAAACGCGCCGATACCGGTGGAGGGCGGGTAGACGATTATCAGGTGGATGAAGCTCCGTGCAGCAGTACGGGACCCATTGCTGCCTGGACGCCCTTGGCCACGGTTTATTTGGCCGCAATGGCGAACCTTGACTTATAAGCGTGGGGCCGACGGCTAGCGTGGTGTGGCTTGCACGCCTAAAGCCTTGCCCGGCCCTTCAGGCCGGAACGGCTTCGCAACTTTCGATGGCTTGGCGGTCCCTGGATAGACGGTGAGTGCCGCGATGATGCCGAGCAGAGCTGCAAACATCAGCCAAAGGCCAGGTGAAGCCTTATCATCTGTTTGGTCGATTAACCAAGTCGAGGCGAGTGGCGTAAAGGTGCCAAACAACGCGGCCGCGAGTGCGAAAGCCAGAGAGAAGCAGGTTGTGCGCACATGCGACGGTACGATCTCAACAAGAGCGCCGAGCATAGTGCCGCTATAGATGCCGAAATAGAACGAGAACATCATTGCGACCGCCAGCATTTTGCCGAAAGTGGGTGCGCTTACCAACCAGTGCAATGCCGGATAGGTGGTCACCAATGCAAGGCCCGCAATGGTTAGCAAAACCGGCTTGCGGCCAACTCGATCGGAGACGGCGCCGCCAATTGGATTCCAGATGAAGTTGCTGACGTCAACCAGAAGCGTCACCAAGAGCGCGTCCTGGGTGGACAGTTTCAAGACGTTCCTGCCGAATGTGGGCGTGTAGACTGTGACGAAATAGAACGTCGTTGTAGTCAAGATCGCGATCATCATTCCGAGAATGATGACGCGCCAGTTGGTGAGGGCCGAGGCAAAGACCTCGCGGGCCGTAGGATGCTTCTTCATGGCCAGAAATTCTGGCGTTTCCTCCAGTGTCCGGCGCAGGAAGAAGATAAGCGGAATAATGAGGCAGCCGAGAAAGAACGGGATGCGCCAGCCCCAGGCAGCTACTGTTTCGACCGACATCGATTCGTTCAGCACGTAGCCAACAATCGCCGCGACAAAGATCGCGACCTGCTGGCTGGAAGACTGGAACGAGGTGTAGAAACCACGCTTGCCCGGAGTTGCAATTTCCGACAGGTAGACCGAGACGCCGCCAACCTCGACGCCGGCGGAAAAGCCCTGCAGCAGCCGTCCAGCTAGCACGATGATGGGGGCAGCAATGCCGATCGTCGCGTAACTGGGACAGAAGGCGATGATCACAGTGCCGATTGCCATAATTGAGAGCGTGACGATCAGACCTTTCCGACGGCCAATCTTGTCAATATAGGCTCCGAGCACGATCGCGCCGACCGGACGCATCAAGGCGCCAAGCCAGAACACGCCGAAGGTGTTGAGCAGCGAAGCCGTCTCGCTCTCAGACGGGAAGAATGCCTTCCCAATGGCGCTGGCGTAAAAGCCGAACAGAAAAAAGTCGAACTGCTCCAGAAAATTGCCGCTAGTTGCACGCAAAATTGCGCCGATGCGCGATTTCACCGTAGGTGCCTGCGCGATGAACATTTGTGGCACTGCGAGTTTCCTCCCCGTCTGAAATGGCCGGTTGCGGAAAAACCTCACGCCCGCCCAACTGCAACTTAGGCCGGAATCTCTCGTCATAGACACTACCGGCCGACCCGAAAGCGCCTGATCTTTTCGGCATATTTTCGGCAACGGTGGCATTGCCGCACAAAGTTTCGGATTTGTTTTGCGATGTTCAGCGAGGAACCATCCGCGGACCTGTCGATGGCAACGCAAATATTGTGTCCGACTTCAGCCCTCGGAAAGTCAATCGCTGCTTTCTTGGTGGCTCGATCGAGTGTCGATTGTCCTCAGCGTGAAATGCTGAACTTTTCCCAACGCCGTTCGCGGCAATTCTTCCGTGAAGATGATTTCGCGCGGTGTCTTGAAGCGGGCGAGCTGCGATTGGACATGCGCTGTCAGTGCATCGGCTTCGATACGAGCCCCCGGTTGCCTGATCACATAAGCGATTGGCACTTCATCCCAGCGCTGATCGGGCCGACCAATGACAGCGCATTCGGCGACATCGGGATGCTCCATCAGCACACGCTCGATTTCTGCCGCGTAGATATTTTCTCCGCCGGAGATGATCAGATTCTTCTTGCGATCAAGAATCCAGAAATACCCATCGGCATCGCGGCGGCCGATGTCACCAGTACGATACCAGTCGTTATGAAATGCCTCGCGTGTTGCCTGTTGATTGCCCCAATATCCGCAGAAGATACTGGGCCCGCGCACTGCGATCTCACCTGGGGTGTCTGGCTGCAACGTATTGCCTGCATCGTCGGTGATCGTCGCTTCACAGCATAGACCAGGTAAACCGGTCGACCCGCCACGCGCAAGATCGCCGCCGAGTCTCGTATATACTGCAATGGGGCAAGTCTCTGTCGAACCGTAAACCTGCAGGACTGGCACCCCGCGCGCGACAAAGCGTTCGCTAAGGTGCTTCGGCACCATTGTCGAACCAGTGCAAATTGCCTTCACGGAGGATAAGTCCGTCGTCGCCCACCGAGGATGGTTGGTCAGGGCTTGTATCGTGGCAGGCACCAAAACTGCCAGCGTAGGCCGGTCGCGCTCAAACGCGGCAAGCGTCGCCTCTGGCGTAAAACGCGAGTGAATAGTAACCGTCGCGCCGTGATGCAACGCTGGCGTAGTCAGGATATTCAGGCCGCCAACGTGAAACAAAGGCAACACTGTCAAGACATGATCGGCCGAGCTGAGGTCATGCATGTGCTGACTCATAACCCCATTCCACAGCAACGCTTCCTGACGCAGCACGGCTCCTTTCGGTCGCCCTGTGGTCCCTGACGTATAGACAATCAGAAAAGGGCAGGACAGGTCTGCGTCTGGATTGCGACCGTCGCTGCAGCCTCGCTCCAGGAGGCTGTCCCACTTGCTCCCGCCGGAAGGCTCAAAATCCAGGCCGACAACGAGTGTGTCGGGCAGTTGCTCCGTCAGAGCTGGCAGGAGTGCGTCGAAGACGTGTTCAAGAACGAGCACCTTGGCGCCGGCGTCGGACAGGATGAAGAGCTGCTCGCCGACCGCAAGTCGCCAGTTCAGTGGCACGAGGATTGCGCCGAGCCGTGCGCAGGCATAAAGCAGGGCCAGATAGTCAGGGCGGTTCTGGCTGAGGATCGCGACGCGGTCACCTTGCTCGACGCCGAGCTCGCTTTGTAGGGCGCGAGCGACATGCTCGATCCTTTGATTGAAGGCGGCGTAGCTTAAAGTCTGCCCATCGAAATGGATCGCGGGTTTGTCGGGAGCGAACGACGCGTTACGCTCAATCAGTGTGCAGAGATTCACCTCAGGTCGTCCCCGTCGTTGAGATCTGCGCAATACGTCTGCCCCGAGGCATCAGATCGCTGAGCCTATGAAGTCCATCTCGCGATCCCAATCGCGGGCTGTTGCGTCGAGTGGCCCCCAGGCGGGGACGATCATCAGGCGGTCCTAACAGGAAAATGCAGCTTTTGATGATGTCATTTGTCATGGGCCTTGCCTCGATGGATGCCCCTTGAGAATTGAAAGTTTCGGTGCCTGCTCAACTGCTGAGTTTTGCTCGGCATTGTTTGCATGCATCTGCCGGTGGTGATACTCACACCACGACGATTGTTTCTTGCCTGGTCTTCGAATTACAGGCTCGCCGCACATATAGGCTGCTCTGGCATCTCCATCTTTGAATCCGACAATGGCTCGGCATTGGCCCTCGGTGTGGTCGATCAATAGAACCTTCTTCGCGCCATCGGGTTTTTTCACCGTGCCGCTCCGAGGTGCCAGGCAATCGTTTCCAATGTCGCACCAGTCATGCCGGGCGACACTTACAACCCAAGCCCGTTGAGAACGCCAGCGATCGGTTGATCCTCGCGCATTCGCGAGATTCTGGCGCCCGCCAACTTTGACGAACAGAACGAAAAGGTTCGTTCGTCGAACCGGCTTGGGGACCTATTCCAGCTACTCGAGGGACTCGGTTTCGAAGGCCTGAAACCCTGGAGGCGGGCAGGGGAGTAGGATGGAGTTCGACGACGCCGGTCATCGGGAGTCGGGATTGAAATGAACATTTGCGGCGTGATTCTGAGACGTTGAGACATTCGCGATCCTTACCTCGGCCTGTCCCGAGACTGACGCCACCTCCCTGAGACCGTACAACTTAACGTTACGTCCGATTCAAGCCCTTTGGCTCCGCATTGTGAATATGTCCGAAGCTCCGGGGCTCATTGGCTGAACGCAGCCCCGGCGTCTGGTACGAATTGGAAGCCTGACATTTACAGGGACGTTGGTGAGGAAGGCGACAACGGACCAACGCGGCAACGAGCAAGCGCTTCCTTCGCGAACCTGTGACTTTGCAAGATTACGTTCGCCGCACGAAAGTGGGAAGATCTACCAGCCTGCCAATTGTGGTGGGGGTGGGCTTGAGCGCTGAGTCTGGTCTTCTCGCCACAATGTCGCTGTTGCCGGTCGACATGAGTTGGCGTTATCGAACTGGCGGGTAGCGCGGCTAACGTTGAGTTCACAACGTCAAATGAACGATTGGTCCAGACTTGCGTCGCCTTCGAACCGATTGGGACCGCGCCGATCAGAGGCTGCTTTCGATGTGTGCGCGAATGGCGTTGGCGTCGGAGTCAATCCAGCCGCGTTCCCGGGCGCTTGCGACCATCTTGGCGTAGGCTGTTTCCCAGGTCTCATAGTCCTTGAGGCGACCGGGCAGCGTAGGCACTAGATCAATAGGGACCAATGCATTGTCTTGGTCAACGAGCGTGATCCCTCTCAAGGCTGAAGTGCTAGGGTTAACTGGGTCCATCAATACGACCTTGAAGTTGCAAAAATCCAAAGGATTCACCAGTCTGAGGCCCGTTTGTGAGGAATATTCTATCACCATTGCTCGGCTCCTCATTGCGGCCTTCGAATTAATCCGGCCGATGTTCGTTTCGGATAGAGACAGTACACAAAGACTGCACTCAGTCATGCGGTAAGGTTCGAAGCGCGCCCTGCAAGTTGATCAATGGCTCGCCATGACCGGGGCGGGTCGCGACAACTCGGCCGATAAAGATGCTATGTGTACCAATCGTCTTGTGATCGTGCAAAATGCACTCGAGCGTGCAAACTGCGCCCTGCAAAAGCGGCACATCGAGAACGCCCTGATTCCACCGCGCCGTATCGAAGCGATGGGCACCTTTAGCGGCATCCCGGCCGCCGAATCGCAGCGCGAGGTCCTCCTGATCACCCCCGAGAAGATTCACTCCAAAACTTCTGTTGGCGAGTATCGCGTCATGAGCCTCAGATCTGGAATCGATGGCGACCAGCAGACAGGGCGGCTCAATGCACATGGAGGCCACAGAACTGACCGTCAGCCCACGCCGGCAGACGGTCTTTCCGGTCGTCACAATTGCGACACCACTCGCCAGGTTTCGCATGGCCTCACGGAACTCTGTCGCCTGAATGGATGGGATGTCGCACATGTCGAACGGAAACTGGGAGTTCATAACCTGCCTATAGAGTGGTACGCGGTTTCCAGCGCATCGCTATGCGCACATTGTTTAGTTTAATCAGGCGTCTCGTGCTGGTTGTTCGATGGGGCCCAGCGATGGACAGAGTGCAGCCGGGCACGACTATCCCGTTGCATCGGTAGTGACGACGAATCCGGAAGGCGCGGAACGGCTCGCCGCATTGCGCCGAACTGCGCTCGACGGCCGCAGCCTCGAGGACCTGGCCATTTCGGCTCATTGCAGCGAAACTCCTGCTAAGGCGCTTCGAGAACCCGAGGTCGCGATCGGTACAGGTTGCCTGAACGAGGTCGGTAGGCGCCCGGACGCCAACTGATGCGATTTCCGTAGTGGCGAGCAGATTCCGCCCCTCTCTGTTGTAGGGCATCAGCGCCTCTATTGCGTTCTGACAACGTTGAGAACGCGCGTTTTAGCAGCGAGAAGATGATGATCCAGCGTCGCGTGCAGCACACCGCGCAACTCTGGCGGGATCGATGCGTCTGTGTCGATCAGTTCTCGAAACTTCCGCACAATGTGTTCTATCTGTGCGATTGAATCGAACACTTCCATCATTGGCGAGGGCGTCATTGATTGTCTCCTTTGACGCGCAGCGCGCATGATGCTGAGAACCTTGATCTCGCCAATAGCGTGTTGGTGATTCCGTGGAGAGCTTCGCACCGGATATTGCGCGCTGGCAGTGGTCCGTCGCCGCTAAAGCTTGGTCCAATGCGCCAAGCTCGTCGCTGCGCCCCGGAAGTGGCGGTGCGATGAGCCATACAGCGCCGCCATCTTCGCGTGCCGATTCGAGCGCGCGGGTGGAATGAAGGCGAATGGCACCTCAGGGCTGGCCTGATTGGGTGCCATGAACTAGCAAGTTCTGGTTTGCCTATCGAACTGCCCCGGTGCCTTGATGCCGTTTGCGATGAGAACTCGAAGCTATTCCAGCCTCTTTGAACGGCGTTTCCAGTCATCACTGCCATCCGGTCCCAATCGCTGTTGCGCGCAGCAGCAGTTGGCTCGCCGCGTTCACATCGGCTTGTCTCATCAGGCTCTCGCCGATCAGAAAGGTGGATATGCCAACGCGCGAAAGCCTGACGAGATCGTTGGGTCCGAGGATGCCGCTTTCGCCGACAATCAGACGGTCCTTCGGAATGAGCGGAGCCAGTGCCTCGCTGGTTGCGAGCGTAGTCTCGAACGTGCGCAAATTGCGGTTGTTGATGCCGATCATCGGCGAGCGAAGGGTGAGGGCACGCTCGAGTTCCGCGCCGTCATGGACCTCGACCAGCACGTCCATGCCATGGGTCAGGGCGGCAGCCTCGATCTCGCGGGCAGCGCCATCATCTAGCGCGGCCATGATGATCAGGATGCAGTCGGCGCCATGGGCGCGCGCCTCGACAACCTGATAGGTATCGAACATAAAATCCTTTCGCAGCACCGGAAGAGCCGTCTGCGCGCGCGCCGCCACCATGAAGTCGAGATGTCCCTGGAAGGACGGCGTGTCCGTCAAGACCGAGAGGCAGGCCGCGCCCCCCGCCTCATAGGCGTTCGCAAGCGAGGGGACGTCGAAGTCGGCGCGAATGCAGCCCTTGGAGGGGGAGGCCCTCTTGATCTCAGCAATCAGGGCGCACTCACGCGCGGCGTGTTTAGCGCGGATCGCGCTGACGAAGCCGCGTGGAGGCGGCGCAAGACGCGCGAGCGCCTCGACGTCCGGCAGCGGCAACGCGCGCTTAGCAGCCGCAATTTCCTTGCGCTTGTAGGCTTCGATCTTGGTCAGAATGTCGGACATCGGTCAGCTCGGCGGTCGAGCGTTGGAGACTGCGATGAGGTGCGCCAATCGCGCCGCCGCGGCGCCGCTATCGAGCGAGTTCTGCCCAAGCATGACGCCCTCTTTCAAGGTCGTCGCCCGGCCGGCCACAATCAATGCCGCGGCCGCATTTACAAGCGCGACATCGCGGTACGGGCCTGGCGCGCCGTCGAGCACGTTTTGCAGTGCCACTGCATTGGCGTCGGCATTGCCGCCCTTCAGCGCCTCGGCGCCGCAACGAGGCAGCCCAGCTTCTTCCGGCGTCACTTCGAACGTGCGGATCGTACCCGCCTCAAGTGCGGCAACGAAGGTGGGCCCGGTGAGGGTGATCTCATCGAGCCCATCCGAGCCATGCACCACCCACACCGACTCGGCATCAAGGTTCTTCAACGCTTGCGCCAAGGGCTGCACCCATTGGCGTGAAAACACTCCGACGATCTGCCGCTTGACGCCAGCGGGATTGGAGAGCGGTCCGATGAGATTGAAGATGGTGCGGGCTCCAAGCGCGGTTCGGATCCGGCCGACGCGCTGCATCGCCGGATGATGAGCTGGCGCAAACATGAAACCGATGCCGGCTTCGTGCACACAACGACTAACGTCTTCAGGTTTGAGGTCAATCTTCACGCCGAGGCAGGCCAAGACGTCCGCGGCGCCTGATCGCGAGAATACCGCACGGTTGCCATGCTTGGCCACGGGAACGCCTGCGCCGGCAACGATGAAGGACGCGCACGTCGATACGTTGACCGAGCTCGAGGCGTCGCCGCCCGTACCGACAATGTCAACAGGGTCGGGTGGCGCACTCACGCGCAGCATTCTGCTCCGCATCGCGGAAGCCGCGCCGGTCACCTCTTCTACCGTTTCGCCACGCACCCGCATCGCCATCAACAGCCCGCCGATCTGCGAGGGCGTCGCTTGCCCCGACATCATGCTGTCGAAGGCAATAGCGGTTTCGTCGCGGGTCAGCGTTGCGCCGGTAGCGACTTTGCCAATGATCGATCTAAGGACGTCCATCGTGCGCTATAGCGCTCCCTTTCGTTGACAATCTCAGCCGAGGCGGGCGGATAGGTGAGATCGCAGGCCGATATACAACGCGTTCACCTCTACTACAGCTGAGACCTTGCATCCGCGCCGCTGCGACCAGTTTCAAAACCTGCTTCTCGTCTCGGCGGCGTTTTCGTTCGCGAGTACATGCGGCAACTTCATCGCGTCTTCAGCCATGTTCATCCTCAACCTCCGCGAGGCCTGAGCGGACCCGCCTTCACTTTGTCCTGATCCTTAGGAGCACTCCTTGTCGGATTGCAGGTTCACCATGAAATCGTCCAAGATCCCGGGTCCGGACATCGAGCCGAACGGGCGTCATCCATATCGGTATTGCAGCGGAGCAACCGTCCCCCTGGCGTAGCCGCGCCGCCGTGAACCCGTGGCTTGATCCTTGGTTTGCTTTGCAAGCCTACAACTTGACGTTACGTGAGATACAAGCCCCCATTCCATTCGGTCCGACAAGCGTGATCGATTCGCTCCTCAACCCAACTCAGGCGGGGCGACGCAATGCCAATCTCATCGCGCTGCCTTGCGAGAATCGATACGGGAGCACTTTGAAATCCGATCCGGCCAAAGGAAGTTGAAAACAATTCAACGTGAGGAGCGTAACAGCGTGGAGGACGATAAACTGCCGGCCGTGTCCCGGTCATGCTGACTATCGAAGCATCGCTATCTATCCGGCCGCGACCAACCAAGGCTGCTTCGCAGCATCACCAGTGCCAGCAGTCCAAACCGGCAAGCTTGACAAAAGGGCAAGGCAATTTTGTCGACGCGGTTGATAATGCGGCAGATCCGGCACCGACGTTCGCGCAGCGTCGTCCAAGCGGATGGCGGGATTTGTCATCAGTGAACCCTGGTTCCCAGGTAGCGGAGGACGGATCCACATGACGTGTTGGATCCTGCTCCTACATTCGGAAGACGCCGTAATCCGGCGCTGCGATCGGAGCGCTTAGCGAAGCACTCAGCACAATTGCGAGGGCGCTTCTGGTGTCGACGGGATCAAGAATGCCGTCGTCCCAGATTTCGGAAGTAGCATAGTAAGCGCTCGATCGTTCCCGATACTCCTCGAGAATCGGCTCGCGTATGGTTGCCAGTTCCATATCGGACAAGCGGCCACCGTCGCGGGCCATTTGTCTCGCCTTGACGTGAGTGAGCACGCCGGCGGCTTGCTCGGCGCCCATCGCTGAAATCGTTGACTGCGGCCAGCTGAAGACAAAGCGAGGATCAAAAGCGCGTCCCGCCATAGCGTAAGTTCCTGCGCCATGAGAGCCGTTGCAAACGACGGTGAACTTGGGCACCGATGCACCAGAGACGGCCATGATCAGCTTGGCGCCATGCTTGGTGATGCCTTGCCGCTCGTATTCGCGGCCGACCATGAATCCCGTGACGTTCTGCAGGAAAAGAAGGGGCGTCTGGTTCTTGTCGCACAACTGGATAAAATGAGCACCTTTGAGCGCACTGTCGCCGAATAGTACACCATTGTTCGCAAGAACCCCGATTTGATATCCATGAAGCCGTGCAAAGCCGCACACCAGAGACGTGCCATAGCGCTGTTGGTATTCGTGGAATCGGCTGCCATCGACAAGGCGAGCGATGATCTCTCGCATATCGAACTGCACTCGGGTATCTTTGGGAATGATACCGTACAGCTCAGACTCATCGTAAGATGGCGGCTCCGGAGCGACTCGGTCGATCCAGGTCTTCTCGGGACGATGGAAGCGAGCGACGATGTCTCGGGCGATCGCAATCGCATGCATCTCGGAGCTTGCGAAATAGTCGCTGGTGCCTGATACGCTGGTATGCATATTTGCGCCGCCAAGCTCTTCGACCGACACATTTTCGCCGGTGGCAGCTTTTACGACCGGCGGACCGCCGAGAAAAATCGCTCCTGTGCCTTCGACAACTATGTTGTATTCGCTAAGTGCGGGGACGTAGGCGCCGCCAGCCGTGCAATGGCCCATCGCAATTGCGACTTGCGGGACCCCCATCTTGGAGAGAATGGATTGATTACGGAGGATTCGACCCGCGTAGTAGCGATCCGCGAAGAACTCCGCTTGCAAAGGTAGGAAGCCACCCGCACAGTCGCACAGATGAACGACCGGCAGACGGTTCTCGATCGCTATGTCCAACGCCCGCACGATCTTCTTAACAGAGAGCGGATACCATGCGCCGCTCTTTACACTAGCGTCATCCGCGTGAACAATTACCTCGCGACCGGCGACGATGCCGATGCCGACGACCTGCGCTGCACCAGGAACCTCACCATCGTACGCCTTGTTAGCGGCCAAGGTCGAAAGCTCGAGAAACGGAGTTTCAGGGTCGAGCAAGGCCTCGATCCGGTCACGAACAAACAGCTTGTTTTGGCGACGCAATCGCTCCAGTTCTCGCTCGGGTCGGTGGAATCGAGCAGCACGTTGCCGCTCCTTCAATTCGGCTGCAAGCTGTCTGTTATAGAGCTCGTTGTGACGAAATTCCTGCGAGTTGACGTCCACTACAGAAGTGATCCGCTGCATGTCAACGTCCTTCCTTCGAGAGCGTGACCAGCGGGGCGTCTCGCTCGAAGCTCTCGCCTTCTTTGAAGTGAATTCGGTCGACCACGCCATCCTGCGGAGCGCGTATAATGGTCTCCAGCTTCATGCTCTCAATCATCATAAGCGCCATGCCAGCGGTGACTGATTGGCCGGGCGAGACCGTGGTCGTGACGACCACGCCCGGCATTGGCGCGCGTGCCACTAGGGAACTTGCTTCTTGACTCACGGAAGCCAGCGTTTGCAACGGATCGCGATAGCGAAAGGTGCGCGTCCGACCACGGATGTGCACGTGAATCATGTCGCGGTCGATGACGAACCGGACCGGTTCGCTCTCCCCCGCAATGGTCAAGATGCCGCTACTATTGCTATGGTGGGCGAACCCGACCGGGGCAATCACTTGGTCGCCCAGGTGGAGACGGTAGCCGTCCTGGGACGCTGAAAGCCATACCGGATGATCTACACCATCAACCTCGAAGGAGTGATACACGTCAATTCCTCCAGCGGCCCAGCGCCGCGTGAAGCGGGGGCACAGCGTCGGCCGATTCGCGAACTGGCCTCGTCAGAAGAGCGGCGGAAGCCAGAAATGCGGATAAGCCGAAAGCAAAATTGTCCGCTGCCATCTGCGGGTGTTCCTCAAGATATCCGGTATGGATCTCTCCTCCGAGGAATGCCTCGTCGGCGAGTATGCGCGCGAGAAAGCTTGCGTTTGTCTCGCAGCCGAGCAGAATCATCTCCCGGATCGCGCGATGCGCCTTTAGCGCTGACTCTATCCGCGTTGGCGCGTGCGCGATGATCTTGGCGAGCATGGGATCGAACGCCGTCGTGATCTGCTGGCCTTGCAAGATGCCGCTGTCGATCCGTACGCCATCGGGGTACTCGAGAAGAAGGACTTTGCCGGTCGTCGGAGCGTATCCGCGTTCGGGCGCTTCCGCGTACAGTCTGATCTCGATTGCATGCCCATTCGCGGCGATATCTGACTGCGAAAATCCAAGCGCCCGGCCGGCGGCGGCATAGACCTGTTCGGCAACAAGATCGACGCCAGTAACCATCTCGGTCACCGGATGCTCAACCTGTAGGCGAGCGTTCATCTCGAGAAAGTAGAACTCTCCCGCGCCGAAAATGAACTCCACGGTGCCGGCATTTTGATAGTTGGCGGCGCGGGCGATGCCAACGGCAGTTTCGCAGATCCGTTTTCGCAATTGGGGTGACAGTGCTGGCGAGGGCGTCTCCTCAATGATCTTTTGGAAGCGGCGTTGCACTGAGCACTCCCGCTCAAAGAGGTGGACGACGTTTCCGAACGAGTCGCCGAGCACCTGCACCTCGATATGGCGCGGCTTTTCGATATATCGCTCGACGTAAACGCGGCTATCCCCAAAATACCGCTGACCTTCGCGACGTGCCTGCTCAATCGCGTCTTCCAGAGAATCAAGGTTGCGCACAATCCGCATGCCCTTGCCGCCGCCGCCCCCTGATGGTTTCACAAGCAAAGGGGCTCCAATAGCCCGCGCCCTAACAACGAACTCCTCAGGGTCATCTTCGTCGACCGCCGATGGCGCGACCGGAAAGCCGCTGCACTGAACGAATTTGCGGGCCCGGATCTTGTCGCCCATGAGTTCTATAGTTTCGGGTGCCGGCCCGATGAATGTAATGCCGGCTTTCCTTACAGCCCTGGCGAACTCCGCATTCTCGGAGAGAAATCCGTAACCCGGATGCAGCGCGCCAGCGCGAGCCTTGTGCGCGACAGCGATCAGTTGCGCGGTGTCCAGATAGGCTGCGATGGGTGAGCGACCGCTGATCTCAATCGCAGTATCTGCCATGGAGACGGCTGGAGTGTGCGCATCGACCTCGTGGTAGACAACTGCAGAACGAAGCCCAAGCTTGCGCAGTGTTTTGATGATTCGTGCAGCTATCTCGCCCCTGTTGGCGACTAGAACTGTATCAAAGGGTAGTGTGTGCATTTGCTTCTGTCCGAACAACGCCTGAAGAAGGTGTTCCGTAAGTGGCCATCGGCTTTTTGCGCCTCTCGACTGCCTCCTCTGGCTCACCTGCTGGCATGCGAGATCCGCCATTGCCGCTCTGCGGTTCGCGCCAGGGGATAGGCCTCAACCCGTGCCGATTAAGAAACAGGTGGTTGTCCTATTTGAAATCCGATTTGCCTTTGTCACTATCCCGGACCGATATTACGTACCGACATTGCTTGCTCAAACTCGCCTGCTTGGCTCTGAGACAGGCGGTGATCGCGGCGCGATCAGGTATGTGGCCACTACACAAGCGAAACACGTCGTCCATGCATGCCTCTTTTTCCTCGTTTGTAGGAGATTGGTCGCGCGCAAGCGCCCACTCGGGACATAGAACTGTCGTCGCAACAACGAAAACAGTTGCGAGCTGGTAGACCTGGAAGAGTGAAACCCAGTGTGCTCGTTGCGTTTGATTCATAATATCCTCTTCGTGGCGTCTGTTATCCGGTGTTGTTGTTCCTGCGCAGGGCGCGATATGACCCGTCTACCGGAAGCAGGTCGGAACCGAAGGATCAATGGCCGCAGAAGCGCGGTTCGTATCTGCTAACTCAACAACAGGCTGCGCTAGTCATCTCTATGCGACATGTCAGCATGAGCCGTTGTTAAAACCAGACCGCACTACGCGAGCCTCCCGCAGCACCGCAGCTGGACTGACTGAGCAATTGAGCTGCTAGCTTCCAGTGATCGTGCAGTTGGCGTTCCCATTGCTGGATATCTCGAGGCTGGCCTAGGTTGTGACATACCCGCAGCCTCCGGCCGGGAGTCGGGCAATCGGCCGATGAGCCCGTAGCCGCCGACGCGGAATGAATACTTGTGGGAGACGTAGCAGCGGTGAAGCGCTCAAGAGCGGACGACGTTAGGTGACTCGCCGAGATCGTACGCGACCGAGAATAGCAAACCATCGAGGAGCGACGCGTGCGAACCACGGTCGGAGAAGGACTCTGGCTTACGATCCAGCTCGTTTGAAGAGCTGCCCGTGCCATCTGCAATGCAACGTGTTCCATCCGTCAATGCAGGCCCCGAGGCGCTGAGGAGAGAATGGCGCACCTCGAGTTTGACGCGATCGTCGTCTTTCAGTGGCGGGTTGACGGTCATGTTATCCAGTGCGCGGGGCAGCCCGAGTTCGGTAGAAGACCCGAGAATCGCAACTGACTGTCGTGATGCAAGCTTGGAACTTTGAGACATCTGCAATTCCCCATTACCTGTGAGCAAGCTTCTCGTGTGTCTGAGGTGCTCCTCACTTGTCGAGGACCGTACAATCTTACGCTACGTTCGATTCAAGTCCCTCGTTGAAGGGGCCTGTGAATATATCGAGCTTGCAGATCCGGGCGCAGGCGCACGATTGCAAGGCAATGTCTTACCTCACTGGAGAGCTTCACTCACGTTGATGGAGCCATAAGCACGCGTGATTTGCGGCAGCGCAAGCGTCGTGGACTTACTCGTGCGGGAGGTCGGAATACTCGTTTGATCTGCTGCAATCAATTCAGGCGTTGCGGAGCCGCTACCCTTCTTCTTCGGAAAACGGAAGCGCTAACTGTCGCTTTGTGATCAGCGTCTGGGCCAGAAAGAGCCGGATTTGAAGTGTCTCGAGGCCTGCATATTGTCCGCTGGTCTGCGCGCTTTGCATCGACTGTTGGTAGCCGATGACAGCAAAGCGATATTGGGAGCGTGCGAAACAATTGGCAGTGTGATCGGTTCGCGGACGAGCGGATTACGTACATATACGGAGAGCGTGTGTCGCATTCCCTTGATCTATGGATTGCATGCTGACGCCATGAACTTGAAAAGCAAACTCTACGATGCCAACCACTGGCGAAGTCGCGCGCAAGCAACGCGAACCAAAGCGGAATCCTTAGCATGCGGCAAGTCAAGAGATAGGCTTCTCAAGATTGCCGAAGAGTACGACAAGTTAGCTCGACGTGCCCAAGAGTGGCAATCGAGCGGCAGCGACGGCGAGCCAGAGTCTAGTCAACACTTCTAATGCTCGTTGCTTCTTGAATGCAGCTCGCCGGCAAGAGCGTTTGTGTCAATCGCTTGGCTGGGACCTGTTGGTGCGGTCTGAGATCGGAGTTCCGGTGGTGCGCAACAAACTGGCGCCCGCCGTCGGAATCCGATCGGGCTGCCGCTCGGTCAGCTAGAATGATTGGCAGCCAGGCATGACATTTGCTCGAGAACCGGGGAGCGTTGAGACGATTCGCTGCAGCGAGGTCGAGACAGTGCTGTGTCGCACCAACGCTCCAACCGACCCGGCGCACATTGTCTCCAGCAAGGTGCGTCGGGTTTCCATCTTCTCAGCCGTGGAGAACGGTAGGTTTCGCTTGGACGCCACCGCTTGGTGCTACGTGCTGCGAATGTCCGAGCGCATATCTGCTGGGCTTACACCCTTGTCGGACATAGAGACTGCACGGAAATCCAAGCTGGGCCGGCTAGAGGTACTCACCGGAACGCGGCGGTGCGGTAGTCGGAGGCGGAGCAGAAGGCGGAGCCCGTTACCGAGACCTCGTAGATGGTGGAACTGTCATTGCGGTTGAGCGCCTGCACGAACTGATGCTTGAACAGTTGGTCGGTTGGCCATGGCAAGGCCGTCTGGCTTCTTGCCTTAGCCGAGAGCTTTGCTCTGTGAGCAGTTTGCCCGACCTTAGCAGCAGCAGCGCAGCCTGCCCGGTGCGTTGCGTGCCGTTGCAGACTTCGCCGGCGTTCGGATGAAGCCCGGGTAGTCTTGGCGCCGCCTCCTGCACCGAGTGCAACGCTCACGTTCGTTGTTGCCCGTTGGCTGCCATGATGCACCCGGTCATCGACGATCTCAGAGTCCCTTACTCAATCCGCATTTACCTGGTGGGTCGAGGATGTGGTCGTCAAATAGTCCTTTGATCCGCTTTACAAGTCTGGTCGCAACGTCACCTCGCAGTCCTGGCCTCGCACATATCACAGCTCGGAGATCGGACAATTGAGGCAAATAGTAGTCGGGCGATTCAATCAAGTCGTCGGGCAGGGAGAAGGATGGCAGTGCGGTCAAACCGATGCCAAGACGTACGGCCGTCAGCCTTACCAAGTAGTCAGAGGTGTGAAGAACGACCTTGTAAGCCGATCCCATCCTGTCTAACGGTCCAGTCATCCAATCCTGGCCAGGAAGCGTTATTATTGGGATAGGAGCGCCCGGACTGAGAACAAAGTCGCGGGAGCGAACCCAGATCGCCGGGAATGCTCGCTGTTCACGTACGATCTTCGCAAGTTCATGATCGACATGAGGAGCGAAAATGAAGGCTACATCTATGTAGCCTTCGATCAAACCCTTGCGGATGGCACCAGATTGATCGACATGTATAGACAGATCCGAAAAATCGCTCCTCCCGGCACGCTCGAAAAGCCTTTGAGCAAAAAGACTGCTTAGGCCTACGCGATGCACGGATGCGTGCTCATCACCTCCAAGCCTGAGCATCTGGTCGTTCGCGTTGAGGATTATCCGTGCCTGCCGGAGGGCAAGTTCGCCCAGATCGGTGAAGGTGGTGCCATTCGCGGTTTTGACGAACAGTTGCCCGCCAATAAGCCCCTGTAACCGCTTAACTTGAGCGCTGACGGCGGGCTGACTAAGTCCGAGCTTGGTTGCGGCTTTCGACAAGCTGCCCGTCTCGGCTATGGCTACAATAGTGCGGATTGCGTCAATTGGAATGTTCAGTGCTCGGAGCATTATTTCGCGCAACGTGAAGACGAACTGTATCAGCTCTAAAGTTGCAGCCTCAGTATCATACGGGGCCAACAAAGCACGACCAGATTTCGGGTAGAGTGGCTGCTGACAGCAAAAGATATGTACGTAACGTACACATCGCATCTTCAATCCGCCCGTTGGATCATAGTGCTTCGTTTCGTCCGAATAGGATCAACCAAGCTTGCATCCGTTCGGAATTATGCTTCCGGTTGCCAATTTGAGCTGGCCATATGCAAGCGAACGAGAGAGGACCTAACAACGCTGCCCGGGATGATGCTTGTTCTCGCGCAACAGTTGGTCATGGGGAAAATCGAACGTGAATCGCGGATTGTGGTCATCGTGATCAGGGCAAACGTGGGTGCACCATTTGAACGTAGGCACGCTGCCATGCAGGAGTCTTGTAGGCGCACTCACGCAAGTGCAAGTCCGCTGATCGAGCTCTTCTTGATGCTTGGTGCTCTGCCAGCCACCCAATCAGGGTGGCGCTGACTGCTTCTGCTTGCGTAACAATGCCGAGTCTGGTCCGCCTTCGACGTCACCAAACTCGATAGGGCGGCGTCATAAGTCGTCTCGCCCTGGAGCGGTTCAGCGGCACGCTATCCAGCGACGTACGTCGGATTCGTCGTTCCTGCCGGACCTTCTATCGCGCCTACCTGTGCGCAGGCTTGCCTCTTCGACGACGACATCTCGATCACGATAATATCGCGACGAGCCAGCAGATCCCGGCCCAAAGGAGCGCATTAAGAAGGAGCGCCGCAAGCGGCCAGAAGTTCCAGGCTCTCTGCGCCTGTGACCCCCCAGAACCTGGCGTGCGAGCGGCTTTGTCATTCTCGAACATGGCTTGCTTTGAAGTGCGCCAATGTGTCATCCATACACCTTCTTGCACTGCGCTAGTCGGCAGAGCCATGGCTAGGGGCACTGCAGAATGAAGTCACCAAGCCGGACGAACATCTGCTCGATGCCGCCGGTCATGGCTAAAGGACAGCGGCATACCGCCTCTCGGCTCGAACGTTTTCCATCTGAGCAATCGGCGTGCCACCGACGAGAACTGCTGCGCATCGCCCAAGATGAGAGCCATGTTTGCCGGCGCGCGCGGGAACGGTTCAGCGAGGCGTCCGGTTCCCTACATCGACGTCTTTAACCGGTCATGGCTGGTGCAAGGCAGCCGGTCCCAAGTAGCCCTACGCCGACGTTTCTTGAAATTCGCTTATCTGCGGTTACACTGTTTGGCGGCCTGTACCGCGCGAGGGTCCGCAAACATTGAGGAGGCGTCCGGGACAGCCCGTCTGCCGTACCAGCCTGTCAGTCATCGAGCAGTCCGCTCCATTGGATTGCAATCAACAGATGCTGCGACGTTTGCCGGCCTGGCGCCACGGAAAGCGGCGGGCATCGCAACGCGCGGTCTGCCTCTAACCTCACGTCAGTTTTTCCTTCGTCAGATTTCAGCATCCTGTTGCAAGCCTCCTCGACCTTGTCGGATTGTCCGAGGCTTTGGCGACGGCCGGACGCGGTTAGCTTGCTCAAGTTGGCGGCGCCGTATGCTGTACACAGCCACGCGCGCTGTGGTCAAAAGGAGCGTGCGTCGTGCCGGAAACCAGCCGCCGACATCTTCGAATAGCAAAGAAAACGAGTGTCCGCTGCTTCAGCACTGGCCCAAATCCTGCACCGCGTTCGCGCGCCAGCAAGACGGCGTTGCAACAGGATGGGAGCCGTATTTGAGCAATCGGCAATGCAGTATGCGTTTTGGGCTCAATTTGCCAGCCTTGATCGCGCTCTCGTAAGGCGACTTTCACGAGCTGAAGGTGGCCTCTGCATTGATCATTGGCGTCATTTCGATCTGCGGCTCGCGGGTGCACCCGTTTCCCGTATCGCCAAAGCCGCTCGTGTCGAGGCTCGCTGTTGCTTGCTCATTTCTGAAGTGAGGCGTCAGTACATGCTCGATGAATTGGACTTGCGAACCTTCAAGCTGCATCCGCAACGCGACGCTGTGCTCAATGAAGTGCACGCGCGCCCTTTCACGCGCCTTGTCTCGCCATTCAGCGTGATTCACTTCGCCTTTCTCGCGCAGGGCGAAGCGGCCGCCAGCGATCGCCAGCGCTTTGTCGATTTCTGCCATCAGCACAACCTCCCGCCGCCAGAACCGTCGGCGAAACATCATCAGATCGTAATCGGACCTGCTATGCTACGCTGGGAGCAGCATTCAGAATTTGCTACATTCACCTGGATCTGGAGTGCCGCAAATGGTCCTGAGGCTCGCCAATTCGACGATTTCGATGATACCGTTCAATCGCTGATCCGCGCCTTGCGGCAAGCCGGACCATTACTGGTCGCAAACAAGTTGGAAGTGGAGCAGGGCGCCTCGCCGACCAAACGTGCTGAACAGCTTTTTGACAAGAGCAGCCTCGCTATGGTTGCCACAAAGGGGGCCACGGGCGTTGTGGCCTCAGACTTTCGCGTGGACGCAAAGGGATTCTCCAGGATCCTTGTCTGCGACCTCGGGTTGACGCCGCATGATCTCGGTGCGTTGGTCCAGCGGGTCCTAGAAATCGAGACCTACCGTCCCTTGGCGCTGCTTGGCCTGTCGGCGGCCCTTGAGCTTGCCCCGTCCGTCGACCGCATCGATCGCCGTCTTGTTGAGGCGCTGGAGGAAATGCAGGGCTCAGAGGGGCTGCAATTCAACAACCGCCTGCTTGCCGAACTGACGGCGCTGGCCGCCTCATTCGAAAGAGGCGCGACGGGCAGCCTGTTTCGCTTTGGCGCCAGCAGGGCCTACAATGAGCTGGTCCAATCGCGACTGTCCATCATTGAAGGCAGCGATGTCGCGGGTTATCCGACTTGGTCGTCCTTTCTGGCGCGCCGCATGGCGCCAGCCATGCGGACCTGCGCGACCGTGGAAGATCGTCAGGCGAGTCTGTCGGTCAAGCTGGTACGCGCGGCCGATCTGTTGCGAACCCGCGTCGATGTCGAGATCGAGCAGCAGAATCGTGACCTTCTGCACGCTATTAGCGAGCGTACGAGACAGCAACTTCGGCTGCAGTGCACGGTCGAGGGATTATCGGTCGCGGCGATCGGATACTATGTAGTCAGCCTGTTCGGCTACCTCGCCAAGGGGGCGCAAGACGTCGGACTGCGTGTAGACCCCTCTTTTTTAACCGCAATCTTCGTGCCAATCGCGATCGGCGTGATCTGGATAGTGAGTTACAATGTTCGAAAGCGGCACCTCAAGCACGACAACGTATCCTGAGTAGCCAGCGAACGAAGTTCCTTGAGCTAGCTTACGGCGGCTGCCTCACGACGTTCGCAGACTCGTTTCAACGATCGCGTTCATTGAATCGTTCCCCCACTTGAAGACGTAGCGACGGGGAACTGGCAAACGCTTACGACCCGACCGGACATACGGTTTTCATTAGGCCAGATGGCCGGCGTCTCTGACGTACCGGTGCGCGGGCAGCGCGAGCCGAGTGTGGCTGTTAACCCCAGACCCGTCGCGGCGGCGAATGCGAGTTCGATCCTGCTCTCGGCGCAAACTTGGTTCATGTGGCCACATAGATGACTCATTGGCGTTGTTACAGGCTGCGGCGGGCGGCGAGGGCTGATGGACTAGAATGTTAAGTAGAGAGCTAGTATCGGACAACGTCGCCTTTGGGAGTCCTCAATCGCTGAAGGCGCTCGGTGGTTCGCCAGCTACAATGGAGAACACACTGACGAAGAATAGTCGATACAATCATATTGAGCATACCGATTGTCGACGCATCAGCGATCAACAAATCTGGTGACGCAGCTACGTCATGTGCTGAAGGGTTTCCACGAGCGCTGGACGCGTGCAGCAACAAGCGACAGCTAGCAAGCCACGCAAGTGACCGCCGCGCTCGTCCGCTGCCCGCGCCCGAGCGGAGGCTCGCTTTCACGCCAGCTTAGCCGCCATCAATGAGCAATAATCAATTGCTCCGAGCTATTCGCATGAGGCTCGCTCATAACCGAGACGTTCATCCGAGCGGGCTGGCAGAGGGGACGGCAAAGGCCCTCTTTGGCTGTTCTTCGAGGCGGTTAATGCAATCCCTGCCAATCGCGAGGACCAAGTCATGCGTCTTCGGCAGGCTGGGACAAAGTCGTGCGGGGGCGAAAGAGAGGTGAGCCTGGATGCTGAAACCAAAAAGGGCAGGCCGACTCGCGACGAGCTCGAGCTGATGCGAGCGGGAGCTGATGCGCGCGGTCCGGCGATGATGGATTGGGCATGCGCTGCTCAGGCGTGCCGCTGACACCGTTTCAGCGGATGGTCGCCGCTTGATAGTTCGAAGGGGTGCAGTGGAGGACAAGAGATGATCGACATCCGCGGCTTGCTCAGCAGATTGTTCGAAATGCAGCAGTTAGTGCAAGCTGGAGAATGGTACCGGAACGTGGTGTCGAAGACTCAGATGGCGCCGCTTAGTGAGTCCCGAAACAACGTCATTTACGTCGATTTCAAGGCTATTCGCGAGGCAAAGGAGGGGAAGTGCGTTCGCAGATCTTAGAAAAACTGGAGGCAGGCCGAGTGCGATATGGCCGGTTCGCTAGCGCTCCTGGATCAGGTCCTTGTGGCCTATTCTTTGTACAAGGGCCTTGCGGCTGTGAGCTCAAGATCAGCGGACTTGTGCGCCCAGGCTGGGAGCAAGTGTCCGTCTCGACCTCGCGGCGTTGTCCGAACTGGGAAGAGATGTCCTTCGTCAAAGACCTATTCTGGGATGAAGAGGAATGCGCGATGCAGCTGCATCCGCCTCATTCGCGGTACGTGAACAACAGCCGGTATTGCCTGCATCTCTGGAAGCCAACTCATCGAGACATTCCGATGCCGCCGCCGAGCTTTGTAGGCATCATTGGGCTTGGGCCATCCGAAGCTGCAATGTTGTTTGCGCAGATGAGCGCGATGTCGTGATAGCCTAGATCGGCGGACGCGGCTTCCGTCATCCTGGATCCGTCAGTGGGAGAATATCCGTGATCACGGAGGCCGCCGCCGCTTGCCTCTCGACGTTTGCTGTTCGGAAGGAAAACAGCAGCAACATGACACTGGAAGTGGCGCAAGGCGTTCGCGTGCGAATCGTTCAAGGCTTAGCACGGTTGTTGGCATACCTCTTGCTGTCGAGTGACTGAAGCACAGACTCGCCTGAATCGGAGATGGACTATGACAGGCAGTCCGCCGCATAAGAAACAAAAGCATAACTCGCCCGATAGGCCCTATGACAAGGAGGAGGCGCTTCACTTCGAAATTGATGCGGCACTTATTTCGTACTTCGAAAAGGAAGCCAGCAAGGGTGACCTCGCCGATGACTACGTTCGACGGATGGCAAACTCGCTGCGAAGATTTAGCGCTTGGCTTCGCAACGCTGAGAGACCGCCAATGGCTGGTCGGCTTAATCATCTGGATACCGATGTGCATGCCCATACAAACGAGCTGGGGCTTTATGCGCAGGAGGTTCTTTCGTTCGAAAGGGCGTTGGCCCGCCTTCGGGACGTCGTTGCCGGAGCACCGGTGGAGCGCCGTACCGCCAAGCCCGGCGACCATCTGAAAGCGAGGTGTGCTGAGGACGAGAGCCTTATTTCCTCCTTCAGGGGGACGCCCTCGCCTCTGCAACCGAACACTGTCAGCGACTACGCTTCGGTGCTTCGCAATTTCAGTGATTGGCTCCAAGAGCAAAACCAGGAGCCGATGGCTGGCCGGCTGCACGACGATACGCTGACGCAGCATGCTAATGACTACAAGGCTTATGATCCCAAGATCACTGCCGCGCTGAGGCGCCTTCGAGGGGCATGCCGCGAGCATGCGGAGCCGACCGCGGGGACCGGTGCAGAGCACCATGTTGTTACGGTGCCGGATGCACGTCCGGCGTACGGGTCACGTGACGGTGCTCAAGCTGCACCGACGGCGGATGTCCCTGGGCCATTGCCGCCGGACAGGCTTGGGGAGTCATCATCCGTGTACGGCGCTCGGGCGGCGCCCAGCGCGTCGCCAAGGGCTGCGGGATCGCCAGAGGCCTTGGCCTTGAGTGAGCAGGACTATGAACTGGTGAGGCCATTCTTGGAAAATAAGGCAGCCCGGGAAGGCGCTCCACAGCGCGGCGCATTGCGGGTATTTCCCCCATCCGGGGGACGCCTCGATGGTGCGTTTCCGCCGAGGGATCAAGCCGCCGGACCATCGTCACCTGCCAGGGATGCGGAGCCGTCCTCGAGTTTCGGTCGAGACCTGCCAGCGGAGGATTTCGGATATATCCTCGGCTCGGGCTGGCAACCGGGTCGGGAGCCGGCGCCGGACGTTCTGATCGGTGAACTGCGCAAAAGCGGCAAACTGCCGGTGCAGTTCCAACCGAGCGATGTGAGCATCCATGGTCGGCCGTACACAGCGCAGTTGGCGGCAGGAATAAGGGAGCGGACCCCATACAATCCGCAAGGCATTAACATTGATCTCGTCCCTGGGCCCAACGCGTTCGGGATGGCACCCCGCGAGCCAGCGGGAGGGCGCATCGGCGGTTCCTCCGGGGTGGTTGAAGGGACATCGTCGCCGGCCGGGGCTGCGCAGCCATATGCGACTTCTGGCGATCTGAAATCATTGCCGGACCACGATAGCGGTCTGAATTTTGACAGGTTGCGTGACGAGCCTCAGTATCCATCACGCGCGGCCGAGATATCGTTCTCTGCGGCGCCGTCGTCCCAACAGAGCGCGCCGCAGGACGGGGCTTCCGACGAGCTTCCACCATTTGGTATCGAGCCGGCCTCACCATGGAACGGTGGTGGTACCGAGCCGGCGTCGCCACTTATCCCGTGGGATCAAATCCCTCCCTCATCGTCCATTGAGGCTGGGGAATCCTCCATGCCGTACGATTCCCGTGGGGCTCGGGGCGGGGACGACCAAGAAGCCGGCCCCTCGTCTGTTGCCAGGGCGGTCGGGGTATCGTCCGTCATCGACGGCAGCGGGCTGCAGGATTTCGGAAGGTTCGTCGGCCGGGCCTGGGACCACCGCCAATGGGGTAACGGCGGCCAAGAGGTATCGAAGGAGCTGATGGACTTACTGGACGGCTGGGGGCAGTTGCCGACCCTGCGGCGCCGTTGGAGGACAGAATTCTTAATCAATGGTGAGCGCTACACGGCTGAGTTGAACATACGGTCGAGCAATCCGAACTGGCTGTTGAGCTCTGATCAAAGCTGCGTCGTCTATCTTATCCATCATCCTCGACGTGGCTGAAGATCGAGGCAGTTGGGCTTTAGCGATGGAATAGCGCTCTCATCCTGTTCGCTTTTATCGCGCCATGCGCAGCAAGCCGTCTGCGGGCTTAGAGCTCGAGACGTACAGGGCGGACGTGCCCGAACCTATAGCGCGACAATCAGCGCATTGCCTCACCTTAATTGTTACCGGATGCTAAGCCGTTGCCTCACGTAAATTGCTCCCTTGGATCGGGAACGAGCGGGGGCGAAGGTGGGGCGGCTAAGCATGGCGACGCGGAAGGAACTGACGGCGGCGGCGGGCGCGCGCTATCGGACGTCGGATCGCGCGAAGAAGTCGCGGATATTGGACGAGTTCGTCGGCATCACCGGATTCCATCGCAAGCATGCGATGCGGCTTCTTCGAGGTCAGGAAGACGCAGGCCCAGGCCGGCGGGCGCGACGCCGGGTCTATAATGAGGCAGAACACAACGCGCTCGTGCTCCTTTGGGAGGCGTCAGACCGGATCTGCGGGAAGCGGCTGAAGGCGTTAATGCCTGCGCTGATCGAGGCGATGGAACGGCACGGCCACCTCGGCCTTGCCCCCGAGATCCGCGACAAACTTTTGGCAATGAGCGCTGCGACGATCGACCGCGCATTGGCGCGGGTCCGAGAAGGATTAGGTCGCAAGCGCCGACGGCACGCGACGCACTCGTTGCGTCGCAGTATTCCAATACGAACGTCGGCAGATTGGAACGATCCGGCGCCGGGGTTCGTCGAGGCTGACCTTGTAGCGCATAGCGGTCCATCGGCGCGCGGCAGCTTCATCCAGACCCTCGTGCTCACCGACATTGCTACCGGCTGGACGGAGTGCGCTCCTCTGATCGTGCGCGAACAAACGCTGTTGAGCACGGTGTTGACGGAATTGCGCAAACAATTGCCCTTTGCGCTGGTCGGCCTCGATACGGACAATGATACGGTGTTCATGAATGAGACGCTGAAAGCCTACTGCGATGCGGCCAACATCGTCTTCACGCGCTGCCGGCCCTACCGGAAGAACGACCAGGCGTTCGTCGAGCAGAAGAACGGCGCCGTCGTGCGCAGGATGGTCGGCTATCGTCGGTTCGAGGGCCTGGAAGCGGCCAAGCAGCTGGCTGAACTCTATCGATCGGCGCGGCTGTTCGTGAACTTCTTCCAACCCTCGTTCAAATTGATGGCCAAGCAGCGCGACGGTGCTCGTGTGCGCAAGACATACAGCGCGCCGGCAACGCCACACCAGCGCTTGGCCGCCGACGCCCGCACGCCCGACGCGGTTCGCCACCGTCTCCAAGAAATCTATGCCGCTCTCGACCCGGTCGCGTTGTTGCGCGACATCCGCGGCGCGCAGGAACGCCTCGCGGCGCTCGCGGATACCCAGCCAATCGCCAATCCTGCTGCGGCATCGCCATCGATCGATCTCTTCCTGGCAAGCCTACGAACCGCCTGGAAGGACGGTGCTATGCGACCGACGGATCGGCCAATCGTGAAAGCGAGAAGAGGCCGGCGTCGTCCTGACCCGCTCATCCGGGCAACGCTAGATTTGCGAAAATGGTTTGAAGCCGAGCCATGGCGGACTGGTAGCGAACTGCTCTCCCGGTTGCAGGTGGAATATCCTGGAGCCTATCCGAACAAGCTTCTACGAACGCTTCAACGTCGGCTTAAATCCTGGCGCAGCGAGCAAGCAAACGCCTTATTGTTCGTTGCTACGGAGAAAACGCAGCCGGGGCATGAGGTCACAACAACCCCATGATGTGCCAGGTGCCAGCGGAGGAGGCCGGGCGCTCCGAAACCCCGGCCATCTCCGCACCCGGCCTCCTCCTCAACCCAAGCCGGGAGCAAAATAAATGAGGCAACCGATCGCACTCGGGAGTATCGATAGGTGAGGCAATACGGGGTCTCACCCTGATCGTCGCCGCGCACCGAACCATCGTGTCATCCTGCATTTCTGCCTGGATCGCAGCGGTTCGGATCAGCAAATAGGCCGGCCCGCTCCGAGCCTGGCCCATACGAGCAGTTCCGGAAACTGATGGACCGCGCTGAACGAAAGACACGAGGCTACAGGCTAACGCACCACGAGACGCCCGCTGCATCGTCTCTACGGGGAGAAGCGTGGCTAAACTCTTACGCGCCTTCGCGTAGTCCGTTAGAAGCGCGTCCGCTCCATCTTGCGCCGCTTCAACTTCTGCTGGGCTCACTGTCGGACGCGACGGAGCGACAAAATGGGAGAAGCTAGCGAGTAGCGGCGATGGCAAGACGATGAGCGGCGTCGTTGGCGTCCCAACACGAACGGCAGCCCGATCAGCCCGATCTACCATTCTGCTCGCCGGCGACGATCGCATTAGGCGCAGGTCTAGTTTGTTCCTTGTGAGCGCAACGTCGTTCGTGGCCATCGGCAACGCGTCGACGTGACCACAGGCAGGTACGACCAAACAGTATTTCTCCCCTCAATGACGCGCCAATACGTCCGATCGGGCGAATCACCCCGCAGCGCAGGCCGCCAAGCCATCCAGCCGTATCCAGCTGCGCGAAAGTAAAGCGCACTCCGGCGGCTCACTCGCGACCTACTTCGAGATCATCGGCTGTGGCTCTACCTACGACCCAAGCCCTCCAAGCGGACGTATGTCCAAATTCCAGCCTCACAGAAGCAGCTAAGCAATCTGTGCGCAAACGTCTGAGGCCTACGCCCCGTTCTGTCCGCGTTCACGGGCGGGCTTGTTCCGTACGAGCTCTTGAGGCACATTGTTTGTCATATTTTTTGTGTGATGTTGCATGCGTTGGCCTTCTCTTTTAGTTCGCACGCAGTGGCCATGAATCTTCAGGTCACCATCTTGAAGCTTCTCGTTAGCTATCCGAATGGCGTAGCCAGCCTCGACGCTCTCAAGCGGGACATGGCCATTTTGGCCAAGAGCGGCAAGGATTGGTCCGAGCGCACCAGGCGACTTGCCGCCCGGGTGTCTGATCTGAACATCTTTGCGATGAGGCTTGTCGAACGCGACGCGTTCGGCTGGCACCTCACCGAGAAGGGACGTGCCGTGCTGGAATACATGGAGAGCCAGGCCCGTGTGGCCGAGCCGTCGTCAGCCGTCGATTCAGATGCTCCGGAGTTTGCAAGCGCCGTTCGCGAAGTCCCACCGATTACGCCGAACGCGCGTCGGCGAGCTCAAGGAAAATCGCGGCGGCGGCGCCACCCGCGGTCCGCACCCGAGTCGTGTCAATCTGACGTGAATCACGATCGTGGATCCGAAACGGAGCGATCCTAAGGACTCGACTCAATCGCACATCACGCCAGGTTTGATTTTATTGCCTCCAGAGTGCCACACAGCTGCAGCACGATCCGCCGATCCCAGAGGATCGACGCCCGTAGGTTGTGCGTGCCGAGTTGAGTTTACAGAGCGTCCCAGGGAAAACCAACCATACGTGCGAGCCCGCCGCGCTGGCTTTAGAGCGATGGCGGTCTAACGATGCCAAGCTGCTTGACGGCGAGTTTGGAAATCTCCGCCGGGTCGCGAACACCTGCGGCTCCGATCTTGAGAATCTTCCTTGCGACGAGTTCTGCGATAGGGTCGTTACGATCAACCAAGCCAAGCGAACGCAGCGTCTGTACGTAGGCCGAGTTCAGACGCTCAATTTCTTCCGGGTTTAGCTTGCTGCCCTGGAGAAATCGACTGATCGGCATTTGATCACCGCCCCAACTCCGCCGTCACACACCAACGTCTTGTGTCGGGTTGGGACGCGTCAGGAACCCTTTGGGTTCACCTCAGCATAGCCACCCTTATCGTCCCATTTATAAATGACATAGTCGAGCTGCTTGATGTCGCCCTTGGCGTCATATTCCAGCTTGCCGATCACAGTGTCCCAGGAGCCTGCCTTGACCGCATCCATCACCTTCTTCGGATCGGTGGTGCCAGCCTTGGCCGCCGCCTGCGTCCACACCTGTATCGCAGCGTAGGTGTAGAGTGTGTAGCCTTCAGGGTCGATGTTCTTGGCCCGGAATTTGTCGACGATCGCAGCCGCCGTTGGCTTCTTGCGGGGGTCGGGTCCGAATGTGAAGAGCGTGCCCGCGCCGGCGGCGCCGGTGATCGAGGCATATTCCTTGTCAGCCAATGCGTCGCCCGACATCAGCACGGTCTTCAGGCCCTGATCGCGCATCTGCCGCAGGATTAGCCCGGCTTCCTGATGATAGCCGCCGACATAGACAAGCTCGATATTGTCACGCTTGAGACGCGAGACGATCGCGTTAAAGTCCTTGTCGCCCTTATTATAAGACTCGTACATTTTCTCGATGATGCCTGCCTTATTGAGGGCCTTCTTTGTCTCGTCGGCAAGGCCCTTGCCGTAGGTGGTCTTGTCGTTGAGGATCGCGATGTTCTTGCCCTTAAAGTTCTTCGTGATGTACTGGGCGGCGACCAAGCCCTGCTGGTCGTCGCGGCCGCAAACGCGCGCCACGTTCCACAGCTTCCGGTCAGTGAACAGCGGGTTGGTCGAAGCCGGTGTAATCTGCAGCACGCCGCCGTCGGCATAGGCTTCCGATGCCGGGATCGACGATGAAGAGCAAAAGTGCCCGGCGACGAACGGGATTTTGGCGTTGGCAATCTTTTCCGCGACCGAGCGCGCCTGCTTGGGGTCGCAGGCATCGTCCTCGACGTCGAGCGCGAGCTTCTTGCCGAGCACGCCGCCGGAAGGATTGATCTGGTCCACCGCCATCTCGGCGCCGTTCTTCATCTGTCGGCCGAATGCGGACTCGCCGCCGGTGATTGGCCCGGCAACGGCGATGGTGAGGTCGTCCGCGAATGCCGCTGTGGAGAGCACGAAAGATGCGCTGAGCGCCAGGCCGACCAGCTTGAATGATTTCATGGGATGGTCCTCACAAAGTATAGGCAAAGGCGAGCAGGCTCAAGCACAGCAGCACGAGCCCCGCCGCGATCAGTGCCAAGAAGCTATTGGAGACAACGTCACGATGGCCCATCAAACCACACTCGATGTGCCGCAAAATGACCCTGCTTTGGGCCGACGCGAGAGCAGTCTGGCCTCCGCCGCGTCGCGCCAGCAAGACACCGAATCGGGATGCATGCGCAGGGGAGAAAGTCACCCGCGCAACGGAGCGTAGCTTAGAATGCGTTCGACTTGTCTCTCCCTTGTTGAGCACGATCGATCCCCGCAAGCTAACGCACATCGTTGCCAGCTATGAACACTAGACGAATTGCGGGCTCCTAACAGCGATACGTCCGTCCGTAGCGTACAGAGCGCGTCGTTTCCTGTGATCGGCTGCCTGAAAACCATGTAGGAATTGCCTTGAGCCAGACTGCCCGCTAGCTCCAGGTCCGTTGCTCGTGCGAGCACGCGAGCAATGCGGACGTCAGGTGTGTTAGTAGCGCGACTTCCGTGTTAGGCAGAGAGTTTCAGAAGAAGTGTTCGTGGTCTCGAAGGTGAGACGTTGAGGGAGAGTTACTTTGAAACGAATAGCAATCCTCGTACTGGTCCTGGTGTGCTCGACATCCTTTGCGCAGGCGAAAGGCGGCGGCCACGGCGGGCGCGTCTCTTACGGAGGAGGTCACCACACCTCCAGCCACGGCGGTTCTTACTTGGGCGGAATGGGATCGTCTCACAGAGGAGGCACATATCGGAACCCACGCACGGCAAATCAGTACGGCACGCACAAATAGGTCTCCTCTAACCCGGCACCGGATTCTTGGTGCTGGGTAAGTTGGAGGGGCGGACGAGACATTATCGATCTAGGCAGAGCCCTGGCCACAGACAGCGTTGCGCTCAGCCATCGCTGGTACTCCGGGTTAGCGGCTTACTGAAGGCCGCTTTGCAATCGCGACGAGAGCACCTGGCGGGCAAGGGACACTTGGATGTGTCGCTATCGCAACGTCATGATTATTCTATTGGCTTTCGAACTATTTCTAACTTCACAGGGGAATGCATCCTGGGTTATGGGAGACCCACGGCACAGGGTTTCATATCGACTGATCTACGAAGCCGCTCTTGGCGTGCCGTTCGATTGCTTCATACAGGAGATGCCGCCCAATGCCGACGCGCGTAACAGCTTACGCAACGGTAGTCAGCCGGACGGCCGTCGCAGCTGTGATCCTGCTATATCTGATCTTTAGCCCTAGCTAACCTGGACAGCTGATTGGATCGATCCCGATTTGGCATGCGCTCACCGCGTGCCTTCGGTGCAATGCCCTTAGCCCGAAACGCATTTCGATGACAACCAGCTCTTCAATCAGTTCGACGGAAGTGCCCCTCGGCCCCTCTCGTCAGTAGACAAGCGGCTTGTTGCCCCGAATAAGATATCCAATTGACACCATAGTTGGTCTCACGGATGAATTCGTCGAAAGCTAATCTTTCATGCTTCTCGAACCCTACGTAGTTGAAATATTCGTCAAACACGATAACGCATCCCGGACGAATCTGAGACTTGAGCCCGGTAAAGATGCTTCTCGTACTTGAGTATATGTCGCAATCGACGTGGATGAATGCAACGGGTAGCTCGCGCCGAGCAAACACCGGAATCGTCTCATCAAACAGACCAACAATTAGCTCTACGTTCTCCGGAACGTCAGGCGCCTTGCCTCCACGATCAAAGTCCACTGGAAGGTATCCGTTCCAGCGCTCCGGGAGGCCATTAAAGCTATCGAAGCCATAAAACTTCCGCTCTGGAAATCGCTCGGCCATGGTGCCGATAGTGTAACCGCTATAGACGCCGAACTCGAGGGCAACACCCGTACCCGCTTTTGACAAGGCATCAAACCTAAACTCATCATGATCGGCGAAAAACACAGCGTCCGCCATTTCTGTGCGGATTATCTCAATGGCTTGTTCCTGCGCAATCGCGGACAAAGTACGAAACAAGCTATGGTTTGTTCTGGGTAGGCCGTACATTTCCGCAGCGGTTACAAGCTTGCGCAGGTGTTCATTTGCAACGTCCTGCTTGTTAAGCATTGTCAACAAAGCATTGGCGACCTCGCTAGAGGATTTTGCTAGCCGATCAATTGCGGCCAATACGCGATCATCAACCGCTTCTTTCATCGCGTCATTCCGTTTGCCGAAACGATCGTGCATGAAGGTCGGTGCATTGGAACTACTAGCCCCATTTGAGCTCTGCTATCGCATCTAGCTTGTTAGGAGTCCTCCATCTCGATCAACTACTAGACATGCTAGTTGACGAGGGCGGCTGCGGCATTCGGTAACTGGTCGACTAGGGCCTGTGGGCGCTCGCAGATCTTACCGCGCCGAGAGGCGGAGAGGAAATACAAGCTCTTTTTCCCGGCCAGGAGAAGCCGAGCCGTCCGATGACTATTTTGGAGCACCTCTCTGACTTGGAAGATCGCCATGTACACCACCCTTAACCTGATCGCGATCTGGCTGCTGATCAACGCGCCGTTCTTTGTCATGGTGAGCACCGCCGACAAATCTGCCCGATAGCGCCGAAGCTGCGAGCAACCTACACATATGGGGATAGGAATTGTGCCGGCGGGCGGTGCATCATTGTGTCCCTTCTTGACCACTGGAGATCGAAAATACTGGCGATGTTTGACAGGCGATCTCGCCGACACGCTGCCCGTGTTTGCTTGGCAACAAATGTCGGGAATCTGACATGGTCGGTGCAGCCATGAGCGGCTGAAAATTCCGGCTCTTTAGCCGGCACGCAGTTTGCACTGAATGGTCCGCAAGCTGCGCTATTTCATGCATTGCGTGCTTTCCGCCGCTTCCGCTTGACGCGCCAGGCGTGTTCGTGGCCCGTCGATCTCATCGGGAGAAAGTCCATGAACAAATCACTCCTCTCCGCCGCGCTGCCATCGATTGCCCGCGCCACGGCGCTTGCGCAAGAGCGAGCGACGTTGGTGGAAGCTGATGATCCATTTCTCTGGCTCGAGGACATCGAAGGACGAGGCCAATTGGCTTGGGCTCGCGTCGAAAACGAGAAGACACTCGGGGTCCTCCAGTCAGATCCCCGCTATCGGCGCTTCTACGAACAGGCGCTCACCATCCTGCAGTCCAAGGATCGGATTGCATACGTTTCGTTGGGACGGCGCGGCCTAGAAAATTTTTGGAAAGATGAGGACCATGTGCGCGGCGTCTGGCGACGCACCACGCTGGAACGCTATCGTAGCCAAGATCCACAGTGGGAAACCATCCTCGACGTGGACGCATTGGCGAATGCCGAGAACAAGAATTGGGTCTTTCAAGGTGGCAGTGGCCTTCCACCTGAAGAGCGCCTCTGCCTGATTAGTCTTTCCGATGGCGGCAAGGATGCCGCGTCTATACGCGAGTTCGACAGCGAGACCAAGTCGTTTGTTGCGGACGGCTTTTATCTTCCGGAGGGCAAGCAGGACGTCAGCTGGGTCGATGGTGACACACTCCTTGTTGCACGGGACTGGGGCGGGGGGTCTTTAACGCAGGCCGGCTACCCCTTTGTGGTGAAGGAGCTCAAACGCACTCAGCCACTCGGTGAGGCTCGCGAGATCTTTCGCGGCGAGCCTACCGACGTTCAGGCGCTGCCGTTGGTGCTTCGAGACAGTGAAGGACGTATACATGCGACCGGCGCCATCCGTGTCATCAGCTCTGTCGAGTGTGAGTACGTGGTCTTCCGCCCCGATGGGCCCATTAAGCTCAATCTGCCGAAGAAGGCCGCGATAGTCGGGCTCGCGAGCGGTCGCCTGCTTGTGAACCTTGACGAAGAATGGGAGCCTGATGACGTCAGATTTGAGACCGGCTCGCTGATTTCGTATGACTTAGCCGAATGGAAACAGGATCCGCTGCGCGCTAAAGCCTCGCTTGTCTTCCAGCCTCGGTCTCGCCAGGCCCTGAGCGGGCTCAGTAGCACAAAGAATTTCTTGATCCTGACGATCCTTGAGAACGTTCAAAGCAAAGTGTTCCTTTATAAGTACGATAAGAAAGCGTGGTCGTCGACGCCGATCCCGCTGCCGCAACATACAAATGTCAACGTATCAGCCGCGTCCCGACAAGCGGACCAGGCGATGTTCACGGTCTCGAACTACCTCAGGCCAACATCAATCTGGTATTTTGATGCCGAAACCCAAAACCTTGAGGAATTGAAGACGACACCTACCGCCTTTGATGCGTCCAATCACGTCGTAGACCACTGCGAAGCGACTTCGTGTGATGGCACGTCAATTCCTTATTTTCTGGTACGGGCGAAGAATGCGAGGTTTGACGGCGCCATCCCAACACTTCTTTATGGCTATGGCGGGTTTCAGGTTTCGCTTCTGCCCTCCTATCTCGGACCCGTGGGACGGCTCTGGCTCGAACAGGGCAATGCCTATGTCGTTGCGAATCTGCGCGGGGGCGGCGAGTTTGGTCCACAATGGCATCAAGCAGCCCAAGGGGCAATGAAGCAAACGACATGGGATGATTTCATTGCCGTTGCCGAAGACCTGATCCGCCGCAAGGTCACAAGTCCGCGCCGGCTGGGAGTAATTGGCGGCAGCCAGGGTGGCCTACTCGTTGGCGCTGCAATCAGCCAACGTCCCGAGCTCTTCAATGCAGCGATCATGCAGGTGCCGCTGTTTGACATGCTTCGATACACCAGCCTGGGCGCGGGCGCTTCCTGGATTGCCGAATACGGTGATCCCGCCATCGCCGAGCAGCGCTCGTGGATTGAGGCCTACTCGCCTTATCAGAAGCTGGTTCCGGGCAAGACCTACCCCGCTCCCTTAATTCTCACCTCAACCAAGGATGACCGCGTGCATCCATCGCACGGGCGCAAAGCTGCCGCGAAACTCGCCGCGCTGGGCCAGCCTTACTTCTACTACGAGAACACCGATGGGGGACACGCCGCCACGGCCAATCTCATCGAATACGCACGTCGACTAGCGCTCGAATACACCTATGCATCGAAACGGCTTTGTTCGGAGTAAATTCGGCGGGGAGACTTATCGAAGCAGATAAATCCAGGACCAGTGCTTATCTCGACCTCACCACGTCGCCTGGCTGAATTGATCGAGGCCGACGCGAAACAATAGCTGCGAACCACCCAATTGACGGGCAAGATGCTATGCCCGATCTTGAGATTGATTGGAGGAATTCCATTTGCGCGAGAAGCGTTCGAACGCAAGCCCGTCAATTAGCTGTTAGTCTTGCAGCGTGGCTAGCCCGGCGGTCTCTCCGTCGAGGGCAAAGTGTTGCAGAGCCTGATTGGTCCGGGACTTGTTATTCCAAACCTCACATTCCGTTGCATCCTTCTGGAGGAGATCGCACAGCAATGAACGCTGCACCGAGCAGGAGTCTCACGCAACCGTGCCTCAAGGACGACAAGGTGCGAAGCATCCGTGTGTCTCGACCGAGCTGGGCAGCGAACTTGATCGGCGAGCTCGCGTTGATAGGCCTAGCACCGAAGAGGTCTCAGTCGTCAGGTGTGTCCATCCAGTCAGCAATAGCGGTCGTTGGTGTTGGGAAGAACCAGATGCATGAGAGCTCAATAATAACTGATCGCAGTTAACGGCGCCCATTAGGTAAGTCGGATGCGCAAGCTACCTATTCTGAAAAGCCTTCATTTGTTTGAGACGGTCAGCGAGTTTCCAAGCTTCTCAAGGGCGGCCGAGCGGTTAAACATGACTTCCGGCGCGGTAAGCTACCAGATGCGCCTTCTCGAGGATTGGTTCGGCAGGAGGCTATTCGTTCGTCATAATTCGGGCGTGCGGCTGACATCCGACGGCGAACAGCTAAAGAGCAGCTGTGCGAGCGCGTTCACAATGCTCGAGAAAGAATGCTATGAGCTACGAAGGAACGATGCAGGACGTTCCGTGGTGGTAGGGTGCTCAACCACATTTTTGTCGCACGGCCTGTTGCCTCGTCTTGGTGCGTTCCGCCAACGCTATCAGGACATTGATTTTGTCTTTGAGACCGAGGCCGATCTAGACGCGCTGGCTGTTGGTGCGTTGGATGTATTGTTCGTTTCCGGCCTGTTGAAGCGGCCGCTTCCCGTCCGTGAGGTGCACGTAGCGAACGAGTTGATTGGCCCCGTCTGTGCGCCTGCTACGCTCAAGGCGATCAAAAGCCCGCAAGACATTTTGTCTATTCCTCTGCTGCACGAGGCCAACGGATTGGACGCCTGGAGCGAATGGGCCACCGCGGCTGCAATATGCTTGCAGGGGCCGCGCCGCGTCGTGTTCGACACATTTACCTTGGCTGTGGAGGCGGCAAAAAGTGGGCTTGGAGCCGCCATTTCCTCGCAAATTCTGGTCCGAAGCAACCTTGAGAAGGGAGAGCTTGTGGCTCCGTTTGGCTTTGTGCCGGTCAATCGCTCAATCTACATGTTTGTCAATGGGCACAGGCGAAGTATTGCGGCTGTTAGCGAGTTTGAACGCTGGGTACTGTCAGAAATACTAGGCCGGAGTCATCAGCCATCGCCTGTCCCAGGCCGCAACTCGCAAGATCAAGCAGACCGCTCAATCGAAGCTTCCCCTTAGGCCAATGCTGGCGTCAACCCGGTGATGCCCATCATGGTCAAGGCGCCACTCTTCCGGGATAAGGCGCCGGAAATCCGTGACGCACAGCTAAACAATGAAGGATTACAAATGGATCGTCGACATAGGCGAGCCCGTTCGCGTATTTCTCCTTCTCCGGTGCAGGGCCTACCTTCTCGAGAATGAGAACGGGCACGGACTGATGATCCTGCCCAAGCCTCTCGATGAGTGCGGTTCGTGGCTTGGCCCAGGCAATCCGACGAATGTCGAGCATCGCAGCGCGGCTTGGAAACGCGGACAGCACCCCGTCCAATAGCAAGCATTGCCAGCAATAGAATTCTCGTCCTGGCAAGGACGGATCTGCAAACGAGCGTTCTAAAAGGAACAACTGATCCCATGGCATCGTGTGGATCCCTGAATTACCGATCGACCGGACATGACCCTTGAGAGTGCCTTGATCTCACGACTGCAAAGGTCGCTACTGCGAAAGCAACAAATGCGCTTGCCGCGCATAGAAGCACGATCGTGCCGAAAGGGAGCCGGTCACCTAAAAGCGAGACAGCAATACCGCTTCCCGCAACCCCGCTATAGGTACAACATTGAAATAACCCGGAAAGGCGGCCGGCGCGATCCGGAGCAAGTGCAGAGACCATGTGCGTGTGGGCGGCAGCCGCAAATATTTGGCCAAAGCCGAGCATCGCGCTGCTCGACGCGATGACCACAGTCAGGCCGGCATCGAGCGACATGATCGCAAGGCATGCCGCAAGCAGCATTGCGGCCCCGGCGACCGTCGGCAAGGCGCCCAACAGGTTGAAAATCGGCTTGACGGCTAGCGCCCCCAGCAGGGCCAAAACGCCGTTGGTCATGACGATGGTCAATAGAAGGCCTTTGTCGAGAACGCCTCCAGTTGTGGCACGTATTGCGGGATAGACATTGATGACGCCCGCGCCGAGATTGAGCAGAAAGACTGCAAGGAATACGGGATAGAGCGGTGCCAAATCCAGGACAGTTCCGGAAGGCTGCTTCTCAAGGATTGCCGGTGTCCTTCTGAACCGCAGCTTAATACCAAGAAGCACGATCAAGGACAGGATGATCGCCGATAAGTTGAACGCCAAAACGCCACGCAAATGCAACTGGTCGGAGAGCATGGCACCTGCAAACATTCCGATCAGATAGGTTAGCAAGTCGATATTGGCAATGTTGCGTAGCACCGAGATCATACCGTCGTTCGATGTGATACGACGGAAGAAAGAAACTTCTGCAGACAAGTAAACGGGCTGGACCAGACTTAGGATGGCCATTGAGGCATAGCTCAGAAAGGAATCGGCTCCGTCGGTGCCGAAGATGGCGAGCAGCGCGCATATGCGAACCGCATTGACGATCATCATGGCGGAGATCGGGTCACGTCTGTCGACCAGCGGCGACAAGAAAAGGCTCCCAAGCAGGATAGGCGCAAAAGTGACGGCAACGCCGAGACCCGCGGCGCTCATGCCGGATTGGAGGAGGCCGATCAGGATGCCAATTCGGAACGCCCAGCCGCCGATCTGAACGATCAAATGCGATAGATAGACGACTTGCCGTGTGCTCGACCCGCTCATTTCTAGCTCATCGAACATGTCATCGGGCTCGCTTGATGCCGAAGCGAAGATGACGCTGGTCTTGTGTCGCCACATCGGTGTGATGAGCCCGCAAGGGCATGACGAACGCTCTCGCAACAGGACGACTGGTCAGAAGGCATCATATCTACCTCCCCGCCTGTGGCGTGCGGTCGTTCGGGACAAGGTGCCGGCCAACCCGGGTCCCGTTGCCTGGTCAGTCCCTGAATTTGCGGCGCTTGTCGCGCGACAGGATCCGCTAGACCTTGCCCTTAAGCTTTGAGGTGCAGCTACCACTGGCGACCCTGCCGCAAGCCGCGCGGCTTCGACGGCAAGGAATGCCATGAGCCGCCAGCTCATGAAGGCTTGGCGGAAGACGCAGACGCTCGATCCCGCCGCGAAGCCAAGTCAGCTTGCAGACTTGTCCGGATGTGCTCACGAGTAAGCAGGTAATCTGGATCTCCTCCAATCTCGACAGCGACCGTGGCGTGGTTCAGTGATGTATCTGGCCGGCCCTGGTTGAAGTACTCGATGGCGAGATTGTTGTGCGTGGGCGCATGCCGAGGGTTAAGTTCAAGAGCTCGAAGATAGTGCGCGATGCTCTCGTTCGCCTTACCAAGCTCGGAATAGGCGAGACCGAGGTTGCTCTGCAAATCGGGATTCTTGGAATTGATATTGGCTGCTGCTAGATAGGACTCCAGAGCAGCTTTCGGCCTATCTTGCCACATCAAGATGTTGCCCTTCTCGAAGTGAGCTCGCCATTCGTTTGGCTTGATGACAAGTGTTCTGTCGAGATCGGCTAGAGCGCCTGCGGCATCTCCTATTCTGTTGCGAAGTGCGGCCCTGTTCAGATGAGCTTCGTAATAGGGGGGACAGAGCTCAATGGCGCGCGCATAAGCCTCTAGAGCCTCAGCTTCCCTTTCGGGTACTTTAGAAAGCAGGTTCCCCAGGTCATTCTGATACTCTCCATAGTAGGGATCGTAGGCAATCGCATCACGCAATTGCTTCTCTGCCCGAGGAAGATCGTCGACGAGTTCATAGACCTGACTGGTGTTGTAGATAAGAATCGACTGGTGAAGCTTGAAGCGCTCGTCGCCATACGCCTTAAGCATCTTACCATGGCCTTCCGCGCAAAGGCTGAGGGCTTCCTCATATTTCTCCTGCTTGGCCTTGATGTATGCATAGGCATTCTCTGCAAACACCTTGATATAATCGTACTTGTCGTGATCCTTGAAATCCCGTTCGATGGTCTCCAGATTTCGGACGGCGTACTCTTCGGCCACCGTGAGGTTGACCGGCTGCTGATAGCGTCCATACGTCATTGATTGGGCATAGAGAACCGTTGGCGTGTATCGGCTCTTCGGGAATGTCTTGTAGAATTCATTCAGATAGGGAACGGACACCCGCCCGCAGCCGAGCGAATACAGCACAAAAGCCGCGTTGATGAAGGCGGCGTTCACCGGAGCATCTCCCGAGCCGTAGGTGCGAAGCGCAGGATCAGCGAAAAGTTCCCCGAAGTAGCCAAACCAGAGGTCATACAGGCCGATGCTTTGGAGGATCTGACTCGGTTCTGCAACCAGTTCCAGACGCTTGTATTTGTCCCTTATTGATAGCGCATGAAGCATGATGAGCGGCGCCTCGCCCGTCAGATAGCGGTCGAGGCAAGCGCGGTGCACCTGCTCGTGCAGATGATCTGCGGTCGCCTGCTCGAAGGTCGCATAGTTTCGTTGCGCGATGAGATCAGGCGTCGTGCAATCGGATTCAATGTACGATTTGAGAAGGCTGTGCCGTTCCCCGGCGTTGAGGCTGGCCAGATGGAGATCCACGATCGCGATCGGCTCGAGATAGCCGATGACGGGCAATCCGGCTGCCGCGCATTTGCTTAAGGCCTCGGCGATCAGCGGATTCCCACCACTTGCCTCATAGATCTGCCGCTGTTTCTCCGAAGCGAGATTCCGATCCAGGACCGGCCCCAGTTCCTGCATGCTATATCTGCCGAAATGAACTTCGCTGGCGTCCTGGAAAAAGAGGCATTGTTCATAATCGATCAGGAGAAACCGAAACAGACGCGTATCGTCGTCCAGCCTGACGAGCAGCTTGATCAGGTTCTTCGCCGGGGCGGACAGGGTAGCCGCCCGGTCGATGACGAGGATGTGACGTTCGTTGCGCTCTCGGGCACACGTGATCAGGAATTCGGCTAATCCGACCAAGAGCTTATTTTGATATTCATGATGATAGAAGCGTGTGCGCTCCTCCTTGCTCGAGGTATTGGTGAGATCCTTCGGCACGCTAAAGGCATCGCTGACCAGGAGAGGGAATAGCCGCTTCAAGGATTGTTGTGCCGCCTTAACCAGTTGTGGGCTATTTTCAGCCGCCCACGTCAGTTCGGCGTCGATGAGCGCTTGCAGCCCCGCAAGGTAGCCGCCGGTCCGCCAGTCGCCGTCAGTGATTGAGATGTCCCAGCCGGAGCTCGCGAGTGCCGATTTGATCGTCGGAACCGGTGCCATGCCCCCTTCTGCCTTCAAGATGGTGATCGGACTGATCTTGACGGAAGATGATATGGCCGGGGCAATGCGCTGCTGGATCAAATCAACCATTCTACTCTCCGCAACTGTCACAAAGGAGGGTGGTCGAAAGGACCACCCTCCGATGCCGCTATGCTTTCATCAGGTAGATGCATTCAAGGCACTCATCGAACCAACCTAGAGCGTACCCGTGTACGGAGTGGTGGTGCGGATGGTGGTCTTGATCTCAGCGATCTTCTTCGTCATCACGTTTTCCCTTCCTTCTCTGACACGCCAGACCAAGCGAAAGCACGGCCAGTCGTGCAGGAAAAGAATAGTGAGTTGCTGTGCCAATCCGCAGCGAGATTCCTTGACTGTCGCTGTCAAAAAAATTGGAAGTGCGGCTCAGATTGGCGCTAGCAGAGGACCCGATCTGGCGCTTGGACCGTTGTGACTGGAGGCTCGGCTTTGTCGCGTGGCGCCAGTCTCTTGCTGACTTGCATCTGGCACCTTCGGCGTCCCAACCTTCGCCTCGCACAGCCAGCAAATTGGCTGGCAACGGCTTGCCACTCGGGAAGCGCTCCGGGGAGAATGCGCGGTTCAGTGGGTATGGCGGTGACTGGTTAAGGGACGTGCCTTGCGCCTGAGCCGGATGAGCGCGGGATATGAGCCTCGAATCCGCGCGGCCCTACCAGAAGTCGGAGTTTCAGCCCTAACCGGCTACCAGAAAGGTGCGCGGGTGCTCTCATCAGGATTGAGCTATTCGCAGCGTGACGATTCAAGCGACTTTTTTTGCCAACTGACTGTTGCGATGTGTGGTTCGAGCGAGGAGAATTCATTCCATGCTCGGACTCGCCGAACAAGCGAAGAAGGAGCCCGATTCCTTCCGATGGGCGGGACTGAGGAGCGGGCAGCTGGGCCGGCGTTTTGGAAGGGGCACGTGCCTCCATGACGAGACGGCTCAAGACTTGCGAAGGGACGCGCCTCTCCTGACGGCCGTTATCCTGTCCCGCATACAACTTCGCAGGCCGAGTTCGCCAACCACGACGGCACTTCGAATTCCAAATGCGCGAGGAAGCGGCATCGGTGTTTCCCTGCTTACCTACCGAGATGGCACGGCAATGGTGCACGAATGTGCCTCCTAACGGGATCCGTCGTTGATGCAATCGGCACAAAAAAGAAGCCCGGCCTCCTTTCGGCGGCCGGGCGGAAGTCTCAGTCCGGGAGGAGCGACGCTAATGGACATCGCACCGACCTCCATTGGCAGAAGGAGAGGCTGCCAACGGTTCGATTGCGGCGAGGGCATGCGCCGCAAACTCTGAAAACGGATATACTTCTTATCTGACGCTCCTCGGGCTGGTACAATCGATTGTCTTGATGGAGAGCATCTACAGTATGGATATGTGTGAACATTCGAGTCCGGGAGCCTTGATTGATAGCTCCTTGTTGGTTTGGTGCACTCCGTTCAACCTCTCTGTACTAATCGCTCGCATCTTAAGCCGCTCGCAACCATCGAAGCCATTTATGGTCGGCCTCTCGCCGCCTCTTGAAGTGCTCGACGCATTTCTTGGAGCAAAAGGCCGTTCGCCAATAGTAGTAACGGATCAGCCCGAACCGTCCTCCGCATACCGCGCAGCACCTGACTGAACCGTGGTCGGATCGATGGTCGCTGTTGCGCATTTCTCGCCTCCTGTCGGCATTAGGTGGCAGCCCCTTGCGTTTTACTTGGCGCAGCACCACGCACACGCGTGAAGTGCGGCGTCGACGCTGCTCAATCGCGGCATGTAAGGGCACGGGGCGCAGAACTTGATTCTTATGTGCGCTTCCTCGGCGAAGTGTCGTCGATCAGACTGCTTCACCGAGATTGGTTACTGTACCGATGTTTTCGTCCTGATTGATGCAATGTGCGCCTTGCTGATGATTAAATACTGCGCCGTGGCGCGTTTGTTCGACGAATTTGAGCTGATACGACGAACACGCGTTCCTTCGGAACCTCTGTTCGAAAAGCTCCATAAAGAGGGCGTGGCGACCGTTGGCGAGATAGGAACGGGATGCTAAATCGGCTCGCGGCTTAATGGCGTGATCTGCTACGCCAGCAAGGGGCCGTCCGTTGATTGTTTCCTGATGCCGAAATGCCCGATCTTCCCAGATACAACAACTCCGTTCGTCGTCGCCTCACTTCTGGACAGGAACTTCCTCCATTTTACTGAATCGGTTCAAACCGCCCGACTGTGTGTAGCCTCGGATCGCGCAAGATGAGCGTCGAACGCCGACGCGACGCTCCGGACCAGAAACTGAGCGTCGCTACTTACGTAAAGCCGGTCATCGTCCATGGTCACGACGCCATCCGCGATAAGGCTGCCGATCCGAGACCGATCGACGATGGCCAGTGTCGGATCCCTGCCGTGACGGCGGGATATGTCGGCAAGATCGACGGCCATGTCACACATGAGACGCTCGATGATTTCGGCTCGGAAACGATCTTCCTCTGTGAGCGAGTAACCCTTGACGGTGGCGAACCGCTCATCGGTGATGCGCGCGAGGTAGTCCTTTGTCGCGGAAGCGTTCTGGACGAATCCTTGGGGCATGCGGCCAATGGCACTGGCGCCGAGACCAACGAGGGCATCCGCGGAATCGTCCGTATAGCCTTGGAAGTTGCGCCTCAGCGTGCCTTGCTGACTTGCTAAGGCCAAGGCGTCGTCCGGGAGGGCGAAGTGATCGAGGCCGATACGCACGTATCCCGCATCAATCAAGGCTTCGGCGATCGTTTCGGATTGGAGATATCGCTCGACGCTGTTGGGCAGGGAGGCTTCGTCGATCTTGCGCTGATGCTTCTTGAATGAAGGAATATGGGCGTAGCCGAACACAGAAAAACGGTCCGGACGGAGCTGGACGCACTTGGCGACGGTGTCCAAGCATGAAGCCGCCGTCTGCAGGGGCAGGCCGTAAATCAAGTCGAAATTGACCCTCCCGATTCCTGCGCGTCGCAGCCGCTCGACCGAAGTCGCTGTCTGTTCGAAGCTCTGCAGACGATTGATGGCGCGTTGAACAGCGGGATCGAAACTCTGGATGCCAAGGCTCACTCGGTTGACCCCGCAATAGCCCAGCGCCTCCGCCATCGGCTCGGTCAGCGTGCGTGGATCGATCTCGACGGCGATCTCGGCATCAGGCCGCACCAGGAACGAATAGCGTAACGTGCCGACGAGATCAGCGAACGTTTCGGGTGTCATGACCGTAGGAGTGCCGCCGCCGAAGTGGATATGAGAAATCGATAGTCGTTGACCGATGGTCTCTCCGACGAGGTAAGCCTCGGTACGCAGTCCTGCGGCGTAGATCGCGATCGGTTCGTTGCGCTTCGTGACAGACGTGTGGCAGCCGCAGTGCCAACACAGGGACCGACAAAACGGCACATGAAGGTAGATCGAGGCGCGCTGCTGGACCCGCAACGAGTTGAGCCATGTTCGGTAGTCCGTTTCGCGCACTGACGATGAGAAATGCGGCGCTGTCGGATAGCTGGTATAACGCGGCAGCCGATCCTGCCCGTAGGATTTTGCCAAGTCCGATCGCATGCGGAATCCTCCCACTCTCTTAAGCGACTATTGGATTCGCGGCGGACAAGCTTTGCGCTGCCTCAAAATGTCTGATGTGGGGCTGCTAAAGGAGACTCTGAAGCCGAAGTTGGTAGGGAATGCCCACGACGCATATATCGGGAATCGGGATCGCGGATGATGGTCATGTACGGGCAATGGGGCGCCGTCCACGACGCAGAAACCGGCAATTTGCTAGAGATCCGGCGCACTCATCATCGAGCGAGTCAGAATGGGTATGACGTCGGGTTATCTTCAGGAGGCCGGGAGCGCGGTCAAAACAACGGGCCGTCCGTCTTGGCGCCATCTGGCTGGATGGCCGCCATCGCTGATGAACTCGTGACCGAGTGCCGTTCGGCTTCGGCCTCTTGTGCCAATTGGAGAATGTGGGCTCTCAGCGCGTCGGAAGTCGCTTCGCCTGCCTCGCTGAAAAGAGGATCCTTACGATCGGTGAGCGCCGAACCGATTTCCATCCAATCCTGAGGAGACAGAGCCTTCAACGCCGTGGGGAAGAACTCATGTTCTTCCCACGTCATGTGATCCCGTTCGCACACTATAAAGTTGCGCACGATGCTGCCAATCTCTTGCCGGAGCATATCGCGATCCGCGAGGACGGCATCGATCGCTCGAGCGAAGTGACGCAAACGATCGGCGCCTTCGTTGTGCTCACGCGTGAGGTCTCCGAGACTTGCAGCTGCATCCGGATTGCGAATCCTTAGCTTGGAGAAGATCAAGTCTTCCTGCGGATGATGGTACACCTCTGGGTAAACCTGGAAATAGCTGATAATCGCGCGAATTACCTCGTAATCAGGACGATCACCACGCTCGAAAATCTCCAGCTCACGCTGAAGTACGGCGAGAAGCAGTTCCATATTGCGATGCTCTCGACGCAGAAGATCGACGATCATTTGCACTGCTCCATAGAGGAACCGGTGAAAGAGGTTGCGTCATTGCATTAGGTCGAACCAAGCTGAACAGAGCTCGGCGCCCCATCATTGCGCGCGTGAAATAACGGCGATGCGCTTTCAGCGGGCGCAAGCCGATCACGCGAAGCCGCTTGAGTTTGCGCGCATCAACTCAGTCCAAGTTCCGCACGAAGCCATGGAACAATACGTGGTCGCGCAGCTCGACTCGTCGTGAGGTGAGCAGCGAGATGACGCCCTTCTGCTCGAGTTGAGTAAAGGTTCGCGATATTGTCTCAATCGTCAGGCCAAGGTAGTCGGCGATATCCTGTCGTGACATGGGAAGTTCGATGGCTGCGTTCTTCGTGGCGCGGCGAGCCATATCGCGCAGGAAGCCAATGACCCTCTGTTCAGCGCTGCTGATCAGCAGCATCACATGGTTTTGAAAGCGGCGTAGCTCCAGCGCGGTCGCGTCCCACAGCTGTCGCGCCAGGTCTTTTTCATGGATTGCTCGGATCATGAGCGCGCTACGCCTGACCATCAATACCTGTGATTCACAGATCGCCTCGGCCGAAGAGATGTGGGTATCGCCGGCCTCGAAGCCGAAGATATCTCCGGGCAGGTAAAACGCACCGATCTGGCGACGTCCGTCCTCCAGGATCTTGTAGGTTCGCACGGCACCGGACGTCACTTGATAAAGGTGTTCTGCTGCCTCTTCCTCGCCGTAGATCTCGGTATTGCGTGCGAATCGCATCGGCGTCCCGATCATGCCGAACGGTCCCTCAGTCCGAGCTGGGCCTCGCAAGGCGCTGGTCGGATGCCGCCTCGTCTGGACTGAAACGGCAGCCTGAATCTGCATGTCGGCACCCCATCGTGAGAAGATCGATGGACGCAGATTGGCTGCTACGGACGAAGCGCGACATTTGGATGTTTCCCCTAAGTAGAAGCCAGTAGGTATTTGTACGTAGGCCTCGGTCGGAGAAGCCTTGATAGGGATAGGCTGTCCTTTTTGGTGCCCTCGTCACCGGGCTTGAGCCAGGAACCGAGGTCGATAAGAGAGACCAACAATGCGAACGCTGCCCTGTATATCGCGAATGACGAATATTCATGGGCCCTGCGGCGGTCAAGCGATCCGCACCGAAACGATCTTTGTTGGCCTTGATATGCAGCTCGATTTGGTGACGCAACAGGCTGATGCCGATACCGGTTCCCATGCGCCCAAGGCCAACAAGAACTATTCTCTGCTTCGCAGTGTTCGGAACAGCGTTGAGTGATGGTTCTTCGGGAATCGCGATTCTATGCATCCCGAAAAAAGCCGTGCCTTTGCAAAATCGGCAACAATTCATGATGGTTGTCGATCGTGTAGTCTGGATTCGCCGCCCGCAAGCGCGACTCAGAAACAAATCCTCCGGTGATGGATACGCTTATGAGTCCCAGATTGCGTGCAATATCTGTTTCGACCGGCATATCGCCGATGATGAAGGTTGACGCCGGCTTCAGGTCGTTTTCCTTCATGTATAGACGAAGCCGCTCTCCTTTGCTCATCGACTTGAATTGAGTGGCGCGGCTTTCAAAAGCGAGCACGTCGGTTATGTGTTCATTGATTCCAAGTCTTCTCAATTGGGAACGCAGCGGGGCAACTATATGGTTGCTAACGATGATGGACGAAGCTGCTTCTCGGCGCGCCAACTCCAGGACGCGGCGCGCGCCCTCGCGCAGATCGGCGTTGCCCGCAAGTGGTTCGTAGGAGTCGTGAAAGAGGGCGCTTCCATCGCGATCCACCAGCGCAACCTCGTCTTGCGACATTCCGAGACTGCGATAAAGCAGAGATAGCGGGACGTCGCAATGTTCCCGAAAGGTGTTTATGTCGATCATCGCATGACCAAAGTGAGTTAGTATGTCATTGGTCGTTTTGAGCAGTGCGTACGAATCATCGAGCAGCGTGCCATTCCAATCAAAGACGAGAACGGGTTTCATGATCTGACCTTAAGCAGGGGTTGATTCCGAATAGAGAAGATGGCGCGCTAATTCGCGCAAGTTTTTGTTCGCGCTTTTTTGTTCCGCAGGGGCGGCATCTTGAATGTGAATAGTGATAAATCGCAGCTGTCTTGCCTGCAGGGCAGCGACGATATGAAAGGTGGAAACGGCAGATACGTGATCGTGGCTGCGTTAATGAATGCGGCAATGTTACTCTCGATGGTCTTGAGAATTGGTGGCTCGACGTTGTGAAAGCGAAGGTCTTTCGTGCGCTGTTCGGATGGTAATCTTTTCCATATCTGCCAGAATGCCAACTGGTCTGGTATGTCTGTACCCATCCCATAGTAGTTCGGGGCCACTATAGGCAGCGAGCCGATCACCCAATGTACGGCTTTCGCCCCAGCGATGCCGGACATGCTATCGTCCCCTTTGTTGAGTAACCGAGGTCCCGGGTCCATTACCGGCGAATATATTCCCGCCGTCACGCCGAGAAGCACTTCCCCTTAAGCAAGCGCTGTACCAGTCCTTGGACACTTGGTTCGGGCCGCGAGAGCGACCGATTTTAAGAAGTTTCGCCATTCCGTCTGAGGGCTCGCGTCGTCCGAGTCCCGACACATTGTCTAAAACGCGACTCGCTGGTACGAAGCCGGCCGAGCTCCGACGCTGGTCGTCGACGTCCGATGAACGCCCCGGGGATCTTCGCGCTCAAGCTTGCGTGCGCGGCAGTATTAGGGGCGGGCAGGCGTCAGCTAGTGCCGATCGTGATGGCAGCGGTCAAGCTGCAGGCGACGGCATGCAGCAAGGACGTGGCGGAAAAGTCGCATGGGTAAACTCGCGATCAATGCGACGTTAGGACCGGGATTGTCATCGCCTGAAGCATCGTGCGCGTCGAGTGGCCGAGGAGCTTTTCTTTCAGCCAAGAGTAGTGATACCCGCCCATTACCACTAGATCGATGCCCTCGTCTGCTGCGATCGAGTGGAGGGCCGGTTGGATCTCCGATGCCGGGGACCGACGCGACCTTCGCGGGAAGGCCCGACCTTGCAAGGTACCGTAGCACGTGCTCGGTGGAGCTCTCCGCCGGCATCGCATCGGGGCCGGTGATCGTGATGATAGTGAGGGCGTCGGCTTCGCGCAGCAGCGGCATGGCGTCGCGCAGAGCGCGCGCTGCGAGCCGGCTGCCGTCCCAGCGAATTCCGATTTGCTTAGCGGAAAACGCGCCGTAGAAAGTATGGGGCATGAACAGGACCGGGCCGGCAGCCTGGAAAAGGATCTCGTGGGGAATGACGTTATCGCAGCTATCGTGATCGCGCTTCGGCTGCGTGACGACAGTCAGATCGTGCAGCCGCGCGCTCGCGCAGATGATCTCGCGCCCATCACATGGGATCGCACTCAAGGCGCGTGTCGTGTAGCGAATGTCCGAGTTTCCTGCCTCCAGCTCAAAGACACGCAGGGCCGCTTCGGCTCGTTCGAGTGCCTTCGCATGCTCGACCTCGAAGATCGAAGCGACTGCCGTGCCGGCGCTCGCAATGAGCGGAATGATTGTCCTCTCGTAGCCGATCGCCATCGCATCGAGTTGCGCCTTCGTGCTGACTGCGAGCGAGATCGATCCATTTACCGCAGAACGCGCCGATAGCTCTGTAGGAATGTGGACCAATATGTTCCCAAACATTGCAGTTCCGCGAGCGTGAAAACCCTCTGCCTATCGGAGCACGGGCTACGTGGTACAACGTGATCTGCCTAATACGCCTTTGTTGATTGTTGGTTGAGCGAGATCAACCCGGCCGCGGCACACTTGGCGCAATGGTCTAGTGCCAGGTGGAAAGGAAGCCGTATGACGCGCCTCGCATTTCTAACGGGCCAGATCAGAGGGATCATGTGCCGCTCGTTCGCTACGATCAAGCCGAATGCCAATGTTCGAAGCCTCTAGCTGTTACGGAAACCGATCAGCTGGGCTTGCCGGTGATCGACGACCGGGGTGCTCGTCGAAATGGCTTCGGAGGGGGCTTTCCTTCACCAGGAGCGGCTGAACATGGAAACTGGCTGAAGCGTTTCTGGGAACTTGAACAGAACCCCCCTGAGCGTGAACGCCTGCATACGAAGTTGTCGCGCAGACAAGTGCTTACAACATCTCATATCCCGATCGTCAGTGCCGGAGCCTGATTGGCATCGTCGGTCGCAGGGAATTGCCTGCGGCGGTGGCGCTATGGTTGTTGAGAGAGGAAACCGCGAGGAAAGGCAGAGCCCATTCATGACCGAGAGGACAGTTCAAACGCAAGCGCACGCGCACGCCGTTATTTGGATCGACCACCGCGTTGCCAAAATCTTCTCGGTAGGGCTAACGGGCGTGAGCGCCTCGGCCGTACGCGCGCATTCGTCATCCCCTCATCACAAAGCGAGTACGAGTGGCGAGGGCGATTCGACGTTCCTCGCCAGGGTAGGTCAGGCCCTGGGTAGCTGCACCGATCTGCTCATCATCGGGCCGGGCATCGAGAAAACCAAGCTGATGCACTTTCTGAAGACGAACAGGCCGACCCTCGCTCTACACGTCGAATCGAGCGATCATCCTACCGAGCGAGAAATTGTAGCGCTGGGACGAAAGCGCTTCCGCCTCGATTGACCAACCAAGACAAGACTAAGCACGTTGCCTGAGTGCGGCGAGGCAATCGACCCCGGTTTCCATTTAAGAAGGCCGCCGCTTTACGGTGTCCTTGATGGCCAGCTAGAAGGGCCCTGGTGGGAGGTAATTTTCCGCACCACACGGCGGCCGGTGAGTTGGGCTAGGCGGCTGCAGTGTCGCAGCGCGGTCGCCCGTCAGTGCCGGAGGCGAGATATTGCCGTTCGATGTTGTTGCCCTCGGGCATTTGTCGTTGTCGTGATACACGCTTCTCGAATTTGGTCTTGTGTTACCACCTGCTGGTAGTGTCGGTCGCAAACACATCTTACGGGCCCTGGCGCGCTGCACAAAGCAGCAGGCGCCTCCGTTCGCCCTCCTGCGACACCATGCAATGTCTGAGTCTGGCCTAGATCGGGTATTTTCGCCTCGAAGCATCGCGCTATTAGTAGCAATTCACGCCCGTCGTCGCTGGGCGTCCCAGTGCAGCGTACATCGTGACCCGGCCCGGGCCGAATCAAAGCGGCGCGACGGCGACGACACGATAAGGATGCGTGCCATCCGCCTCGCGGACGGAAACATATTCGCCGAGCCGGAAGCGTTCATCGCCAAGGTGATATCCTGCTTCGTCTTCCGTGATGCCTGTCACGTCGTAGTGAAAATGCCAGCCGCCGCCCGGACCTCGCACCAGATGGCCAAGCTGATCCGCTTGATCGGGGCGTTGACGGACGATGCGGCAGGCATCCCGATTGGTCTTCCAGACATGGACGTCGATCCGAGACACGGTGTCCAGCGGGGCGACCATGACATAGGCGATAGCCGAGGAGCCCTCGGGATGATCGGGATCGCGCGCGCGTTCGAGCCGGATGTACCTGAACGAGTGCGGCAACGACGTGTTTTGCAGCGGCTTGAAAGCAGCGCGGTTCATCGAAAACTCCTGAGCGCCTTAACCTAGTGTTTTCCGGCTGGGCGGCGTCAATGCTAGCTGTGCGCTCCACCTCGTCGTTGATGTGAGTCAAAAGCACCTCGTAGAATACCGCTTTCGACCAGAGTGGCGCGCTCACAGGCAAGTATCTTCGTCTAGACAGCGCAGCCGGGATAAGCCATTTATTCGCCGGCTCGCGATACGCTTAAGCTGAGCGGCGATCGCGCTCCTCATCAACTCGGTCATGCTGCGGAGTCGGGCTGGCTATGAGTCTCCCTCGTGCACCTCGACCTTGCGAGGGCTGATGCCAAGGTCGTTGCCTATCACGTTGTGATCTTCCCCGCCAGTAACCCCCGCAGGACGTCGCGCTCGCGCGGCGAGAGATTAGGGAGGCGGGCTTCAGCCTGGAACTTCGCCGCGTCATCGGCGGGCTTCGGCGGCCGCCTTCCAAGGCGCCATCGATTGCGCAGCTGCACCTGGTCCTCGAATAGGCTTTTCGATGAAGTCGGCTGCGCCCGCCTTCATCGCTTCAACCGCGAGTGCTAGGTGACCATAGCTGGTCATCAGGATGACCGGGCAGGCGATAGCAACGGCCTTGGCTTGCGGACCGTTTCCTGCCCGCTCATTCCTGGCATGCGAATATCTCGTGGGATGCCGTCATCGATCACAAGAAAGATGCGTCTTTCAGTCAGGCCTCTTCTCCAACCTCTGCAAACGTCAGTGTGAACTGAAAGAGCGTGCCGCCACGGATTTTTCCGCGCGACGATGTGACCGCCATGCGATTCGACGATCGTCCGGCAGATCGATAGCCCGACACCCATGCCGCGCTCTTTCGTCGCGGCAAAGGGCTGAAAGAAGAGATCGATGATGTCAGGGCTGGTACCAAGCAGTATCGATGGCAACACAATACAGGAGAGCCGGTACTATCTGGGCCAGACACGCCAATGGGTGGGCCGTACGGCAACGCGATCTCCGGTCTTCGCCCTGATCCAGCCGCCGAAGATGCGGCGGCAGGGGAAGACCAACCGGTGAATGGTGCTGCCCTCGATCACGGCAATTTCCAGATCGCGATTAAAGGGGGCGGTTTCGATCCGTTCCCAGGTAATCCGATCGTTAGCTCCGGAATGCTGTTCATAGTTGCAGATTGACAAGTTCACGCATCCCTTTGAACAGGCCTGACGAGATCGCCAGTCTGCCGCGCGAGCAGGTTCGGCGTCCAATCTGCCCTCGGTCTCGATCGCGCAAGTGGTCTGCCGGTTGCCGCCCGCCGTGACGCCATTGCCGTACGGGGGCAGGATCTACTCGGCAGCCCAGATCATGGCTGCGAACAACTGCCAAGCTTCAGTCGGATCGATCTCGACCAGCTCAAGTCCGTGTCGGTTAGCATCTCCGACGCTGCCTTGACTGCAGCTTCCGCCCCGGCGCCCGCGCTGGCTATCGCTGTCATGTTGAACATCCTCCGTTGATTGGAGTCTTCTTAGCGCTATTATCGTGAGGCGCTTATTGGTTGACTGATTTGCCTCCACTGAGCGCGTTCCAGAGCTTCGCATTACCGAAGCGAGTTCCAGAAGGGGGGCGGCCACCGGTCAATCGGGCCTAGCGGCGCTCCCCGATCATCGCGCCGGTCCGCAGGTTGATGAAGTGGACTCCGTCGCAGGCGGCGCACGTTACAGGGTGCAGGTCGTCGGTTCCAAGCTCGGGGGTTTCGTCCGGCAGAAGGCTCTGGACCCGATCGCCCGTATTTGGGCACGAAAAGATGATGGGGCGCCAAGTTTTTCTGTCCGCCATGTACCTGACCTTGACTGGGAAGGTGATCTCTATCGGCAGGCCGCAACCGACGTATTGATGCTGGTCAAAAAAGCCGACGCGCGTCTAAAACGGCTTGTTGCGTTGCGATCGTCGCGCGGGCGGCTGGCTGTCTCGGATTGTCGCCGGCGCTGGCCGCAGCAACCAGTCTTGGCGCTGAAGCCGTGGCCTTCGGGCTCATCGTAGCGCCGGTCCTATTTGATGCACGTCAAAAGCCGACCTGTCTCTATGAGCTAAGGGTGGCCAGATGGATATGATACATGGTTACTCGACCCGAACACAGCAGTAGTTTTTGGCTCTTCGGAAATCTGATCAGCCGGTTACGGACGATTCTGGCTCGACAGTCCGAGCTGGCTTGTTTGAGCCGTCAGGATATCGACGCAATCGCGCGCGAGCTCAGACTCTCCACGTCCGAGTTTCGAGCATTGGCGCAACGTCCTGGAGCCCCCGAGCTTTTAAGTAAGCGCCTCGCACTTGCGGGGCTCTCGGAGAAAGCGTTCGCCGCTCACCACGGCGACGTCTTACACGATCTGCAGCGGGTGTGCGGCCTGTGTCAGTCCAAACGCCGCTGTGCCGCGGAGCTCAATCAAGAGAAGCATGCAAGCCCTCCAAAATGGTGTCCGAACGAACAAACGCTGCGTGCGCTCAATCGTGAAGCCGCCAGCCACGCACGGCGCTTCCTCGATTGATGCCGCTCATTCACGCGTCGCTGGCAACGGCGCAGCCCGCGGCCTCCATGATCCTCAACCGCTACCATGATAGGCCGCACTCAAAGATGTAGATCAATGGACCGATCGAATTGCGACCTCGGTTGGGGCAATTCGCCTCGACCGGCCCGCTCGGCCAGATCCTACAGACGGTCCAGTTCGGCGCGCCTTCATGTTCAATGGGCTGCGAGCGCCGAGAAGCGAGGCAGTCCGACGGAAGACTAGTCCATCTGCCTCCGCTTGAAATTGCGCTGCATTCATCGGGCTACCCGGCATTCTATGGTTACTGAAGAGCGGCCAATATGACGATCTCGGCCGTGCCGTCACCGCCGACGAGCCCGGACACGCTCAATCTCGATCCAAAATGTGAAAATAAACCAGTGCGACCGCGGACCCGATCGTCGCCGCTTCCCCGGCGAAGGCCAACGCGAACGTCCGGTCGGCGCGCCGCTGCGATTTGGGCGACGCGGGACCAGCCCGACGAATGATCGGCCTTTCTTGATGGTAGTAAGCCGCTACGGTCGCCAACAGTTCATCTGGAGCTCGTTCAGGTTGCCAGTAGCGTCACGCGTTGTGACAGAACAACCGGCTCCATAGTCGCGGCATCGAGCAACACGTCGCCATGGCGGAGGAAAAGCGGACACAATTCCGCTCGTTATCGATCACCGCAAGTCAGATCGCGCAGTCGAAGGGGACACAAAAGAATCTCGCCGTCCAAAGCAGTAGCTGGCGAAATAACGAGGTGAATGTTCGACGCATGTGGCAAGTCACCTGGGATCGGTGAGGCTAAGCATCGCACGTCAGCATCGCTGAGCGCGATTGACGTCACTCAACGAGGCGCCTGCATAATTCGCGATGCAATGGCTCCGTCAAGAAGCGCGTAAGCTCTACTCGCAACCTCGCAGAGATCCGCTCCATCGTAGACCGTTGAGCTGATTATCGTCGATAACGCAACCTCTCGCTTACGGTTTCGCCCGATTTACGTTGGCGCGAGTGTTCTCTTTCCAATCGTTGCTCAAATGCGAGCTGCCATGGCAGTGATGTGTCGCCTTTCGCCAGCTTTTGCATGGTGGACGTGGTCAGTCCGCCATACGGAATATATGTCAAACAAAGTTGCATTGTTTATCTGGTATATATATTTGCAATCCAATCATCTGCAAAGGCTAGAAAAATGTGCCGCTTCCTGGATACATAGGCCGAGTCTATCGCTCATGACGCAGCCCCCAGTGCGAAACGGTAGTGCGGTTGGATCGGTCTCATCTGCTTCTACCGTGATTTGTTATGGTCTCTTCCAATGACGCCAATCCCGGCGGTGGGTTTAGGGTCGAGCAAATATCCTTTGGATAGGATTAGAACGAATATGAGTGACGACGTTCGGATCAATTTTCAAGCGTCACACAGGCTCGCCGAAAGCGGCCCTCGCTCAACGGCAGGCCTCGCCGTACTCACGTATGATTGTCGATAGTACGCTCGATTATTACGTTCGAGAACTTATAGCGAGGCCGGCGAGAGTCACTTACTCAAGTACACAGCCGCGATGAGTAATTGGAGTCTGTTTCTGAACACGTCACCGAACTTGTACGAGTGTGCGAGTTCCTCTGAGTGGCGCTTTTAACGGTCGTCGCTGCGAAAAAACTGTGTTACAAGCCGCCCTCTCACAAGGAGCATTCAGGGTGAAGAAAGTAACGAAGAAACGCATCAAGCGGCGCGAGTGGACCAAAGAAGATATCAAAGAGCTCAAGGCCCATTCGAAGTCCCGGACTCCGGTCATAAAAATATCAAAAATGACCAAACGCACTATCGGTGCGCTGCGTCAGAAGGCCTTACATCTCGGGATCGGACTCGGTCATCAGCGATAGCTTACTAAACCAGCACCGAAACTGGTGGAGTGGGGCGGCTAACAGGCCGCCCCTTGATCGCTGCGTTCAGCTTTGCCGATTGCCGGTGAGATGGTCCACGACTCCAATTCTGCCAGGTCCTGCACAATCATTGTTTAAGCGTAGTGATATCAGGCTCCGTCCGCTTGCCAGCGACTCTGGTTCGCTTGGATATGGAGCGGTATGGGGCGGTTATCGTACCGCCCCTTCAGTCGCGGCGAGAATCGTCCGTCTCGCCGGTCGCTCAACGGTGCGTATGCCGAACCCGTTGTACACGTTCTTGAGGCCCGAAGCGTCGCGACGCGTAGACGTTCTCTATCGACGAAACAGCCCTCTATCGTGAACAGGCCGTGTTGTGGGAATGTCGATGCAGATTTGGCGTCGGCTCTTATCTTACAATGAGCCGATCTGCTTGCCCTGTTCGAAGGGACCCGGCCGACGTGCTGGGCGTGGTGACCCTCTGACAAGTGCCGAACGCTGGCCATCCCGTGGTCCTCCAGACGGGAAGGACTTACGGGCAGGTCATTCGCCGCAGATCGTGATAGCTTTAGAGCTTGGATGAAAGCGAGCGCTGAAACGAGCCTGCTGGTTAGCTCAGGCTCGTTCCAGTCGAAAGTCCCGAGCGATATGGCGCACTCAGCAGCAACAGAAAAAGCGCCCTGTTGGCTCCATAGCTGGCGGCAGATCGGCTACTTCCTGAGCCCGTCATAACCACGGTGCCGTCGGTCGCGCAAACCGACCACAACCACCTTCGCCCACGCTGCTTCAATAAAACCTCGAAGGTTGGCAGATCAGACATCGCCGCAGCCCAGCGTCATTTCCGAGGATCGTGCCTTGATCCTCAGAATTCCAGAGCGACTTTCAAGCAAGCGCTCTCCAGGCGATGCCTGACTGCAGCTAGCTTGCTAACTAGCTCGAGGGATCCCGGAATACCGAACTCGCCAAAAACAAACTCATCCAATGCTTCCAGTTTTGTAGCGATGGTCGTGAGAAGCTTGTAAGTCTTGTCCGTTAGCGACAATTGTACGACCCGAGCATCGCTCGTGGAGGATCTGCGCCGCAGCAATCCCTTCTTCTCCAGCAGCTTTGATTGGGTCGTCACGAATGAAGCGTCGACGTGCATCAACTTTGACACCACATTGACCGGAGCTCCGTCTTCCCTGTCCAAATCCGCCAACGCCGTCAAGATCATCCATTGTGGCCCAGTAATGCCAAGCATATTGGCCCGGAATTGGCGAAGTTCCTCCAAACGCGCATTGATGGATCTGATCTCCCACGTGAAACGGCAGACCATCTCCTGCCCGTCGGCAAAACTATTACCCACCGCTCTTGCTGGACTGGACAAATCTGGCGGCATCGCGTGTCAGGGTTTCCATCCTTGGTTTGTTTCCCCTTAGCGCGAATCAAGAATGTGGACAATCTCATCCGAGGAAAGCGGTCGAATACTTGGTACGCTTCGGACGAACGGGCCACATAGTGGTGCAGCGACGGAAATCGAGACGCGCTCTATGCGCAGGGATGCGTGACATGTGGAGCTGCATAGAGCTTCGCGGCGGCCATCGGACGCACATCGACGAGACCGGCATTGTCGAACATCCGATCGAGGCGCAGGAATTGTCGTCAGCGAGGAGCGCCCAGGCTGAGAGAGGCTCCTGGTCGTCCGTCGTGGAGAACGAAGTTACAAAGGCCGTCCGGAAGATCAACTTGACGTCGTTGGCTACTATACTCTCCAGCAGCTGGTGCTGAGTCAGTGCAACGTCCGTCGCGTGGCGGGCTTCTCGATCCAGCAACTCGCGGCGAGCATTGGAGCGAACTCCACCAGGCGACGGCCGCGGCGCGGCAGGGTTATCGAGCGTGAGGCAACAGCGCCCCGCTATGGTGCCGCGGGGTTATGCGGTGGAGAACGCCGGTGAACGAGAGTTCGCGTGATGCCACACGGACTGCTGAGCTGGCGCACCGTCTCGTGCGCAACGCACTGGTTTGCTCGATGTTTCTCCGATTAAAAGGGCGCCCAAAGGATCGGCCGAGAAGTGGATTGATGCCGCACTCGCGAATACGCGACTTGCTCGACGCCATCCGCGAAGGCTGTGGGCTCCTTGATTGTGTGATGTGGCAGACGAGGCACCGCGCTTTCGTGGGCTGCCAGGCGCGAGTCTCGAGCCATCGCCCAAAGTTGAAACACAGACACTTTGCTGGAGGCCGCCGGGCGGCTCTTCATGATGTCGCGGCCGTTTGCCCGGACGCTCGCCGAGCGCTGTTTGTGCAATCGTGGCATTTCTATTCTGCGCGAAGGTGCGCTGCGTTTCCACCCGCGCTGCTGCTGCCGTCCCGATGACAACATGCCAGACTGATATCTGGCCGGCATCGATCGCTTGTGTAATGGATGGGGAGGAGCTCATCGCCGGGGGGCATCGCACCTGGCTCGATCCTAACGGTTTCGATCCCGTGCGTCCCGACAAGAGGCTGGTCGACACACCGCGGCCGGGTGACCTTCTCGGTGACGCGGCTCGATCCGGCACGATCGGCGAGGTGCCCGCGCTGGGCGAGGGCATCTAGAGTGTGCTCTCGATCCGCTGCGCAGCTCCAAGGCTGCCAATGGCTGCAGCGCTTTCCGCCAACCATCGGTCGCGGCCTTAACCGAATGCGCCGCGGAGGCTGGACCCGAGCGCGAGTGAATTCAGGTGGTTCGGATGCCCTCCTGACTGGTCCCTGGGGTTGAACCTCTCGCCTTTAGAGGACATCGGAGGGCAAGTCCGCGGCGGCCCGGCATGGCATAGGTCGCGGCCATTGTTTTTTCATCGGCGCGTGCCCTGCGCCTTGCGTCGCGAAGAAAAACAGCTGCAGCTCTTCCGTGCTCCGCCAGCGCTACCGCCCTGAAATGATCGCCACAAAACGGCCCAGCAATCGCAGGGTGCCGCGGATTGCCTTCAAACCCGACTGGACAAACATGCCAACGCCGCTTCGTTTAAGCGCAACGATGTCATGCTGGCCGACTTTGGCAAGGACAGGCGTGGGCGAGGGCAGCGCACGCCCGCACGTCACAATGTAAATTCGGAAATATTCGCCCGACGAGCTCTGAAAGGGGTTGAATCGCACGTGGCGTCAAGTTGTACGATCTCAAATATAGCCGGTCAACGAGTGACAAAAGAGTGCGAATGTCCCAACTCTTAGGCTCTTGTAAGATGAGCGCAGTCCGCAGCGGCCGTTGTCGGTTCGCTAGCTGGCTCAGTATCCTCACGCGATGGTCCGGCGGAGACCGTTGGCGAACTTCCACATTTGACTGAACGGCAGCGACCAGACCTAAGCAGATTGGCTGACTTGTCTCGCTTGCGAGGCGAGATGGTGGCGCCGTCTTAACCTGTGCATCCGTCATTATCTCCGAGGCGCAGATCGCCTCAAGGATCTCGACGTCAAGTGCCAGGAGGAGCCAGACGCCTCGCGCGGCCATGCACCAGATTCGCGAATGGATGCAACTATAGGGGAGAATGGGGTGACAAGGCAGCGTTCTTTGTTGACGCCTGGTCCAATTGCACTCACGTCGGCGGTTAAAACGCAGATGCAGGTTGATCTCGCATCGCGTGATTTGGAGTTCAAGGAAGTGACCGCCCGTATGAGGCGGTTGATGCTCAATCTGTCGGGAAATCCAAAAGGCCACTCGGTTGTTCCTATCCAGGGAGGTGGCTCCTTTGCAATGGAAGCCGCTCTCTCGTCATTTGTGTCTCAGAGCGACCGGCCGCTCGTTTGCATAAACGGCATCTATGGTGAGCGCATACTCAAGATTCTCCGGCTGTCCGCTCGCTGTTCTACTGATCGGCGCCTATCAACGAGGCTTGACGACAATCTCCCACGATTCGGCCCATCGCACCTTGGCGAGAAACACCACCTGGAATTACGCCCTGGGGATTCTGTTCGCGGCCTATCCCCTGTTCCAGCGCCATTGGGCATACCGGATCTCACACGTCTATCTGCATCATCCGTTTCTCGGCGACCCGGAGAAGGATCCTGATCTAAAGTTCTTTTTGGCCAGCGGTGTTTACGACGTCCAGCCTCCAGGGCGGTACGCCTTCAATATAATCTGGAAGCCGATACTGGGTGGCGCGACGGTCGCCTATCTGAAGTACCTTTGGACGAACCGGTTTTCGATAGCAGCCAGCGAGGACCAGGATCGGTCGGGCATACTTGTCGATAAGTATGGCTTCTATCTGTTCTGGTTCGCCATGCTGGGCGGATCATATCTTCTTGGACTCCTCCACCTCGTCATCCTGTTCTGGATTGTGCCCTATCTCACCACGTTTCAGGTCCTCGGCTGGTTTATCGAGCTCGCCGAACACTCACCTATGTGCGAGACCGAAACCAAGAACGTCTATCTAACTCGCAACAGAAAGGGGAATGTTCTGGAGAGAGCGATCTTTGGGCAGAACTTGGATGAGTACCACCTTGAGCATCATCTGTCGCCCGGCATCCCTTTCTGGCTCTTGCGCAAAGCTCAGAAAATTCGAATGCAGGATCCTCACTACGCAAGTGTTGCCTCGACTTGGGGAGGCCTCTTCGTCAAAGGGCCTCAAGGTCAACCCAGCGTAATCACCCAGTTGAAGGAGCGAAATAGACGCTTGTATGAGCAGTCTATCGCCGGCGCAAATGCGCGGGAGAAACTGGCTTGATTTCGCAACAGGCAGAATCGGTCCGGGCCGTGGTCGGCATCACCTCAAACCGTCTATTGGCTGATGGCGTGCACCGCGATTGGTTGCGGCGCAAATACGTGCAAGCCCTCGGTCGTTACGCCGGGGTAACGAGCGTAATACTTCCGACCATCGATGCTGATGATGCGGGGGACGATAGCGTTCTGCCAATCATGCCCATTGGAAATGTCCTCATTACGGCTGTCGCCCTTTGCGCCATTTTCGTCCAGTATCGGAGGTCCAGATGAACAAACGCCATTGTGCAATAGTCGATGCGTACTCGACAGGCAGCTACCTGCCGGAGGAGTTCAGTCGGTACGGAATTGGAACGGTACATTTGATGTCGGCTGCGGAGGTGCCGCCGGTCTTTTGCTCGCATTTCGACGCTACCTTATATGATGAAGTCATTCGTCCGAACGAGCGCATGACTGAGGAGGAGGTCGTCGAATATCACCTGGAGGCGCTTCGATGCCGAGAAGTGGAGTTCATTATAGCCGGATGCGAGACCGGAGTTGAGCTAGCGGATTCCTTGTCTGAGCGGCTTGGCTTACCTTCGAATGGAACCACCCGGTCAGCTGCAAGACGTGACAAATCGCGTTTGTCTGAAGCGTTGTCCTCCGCAGGGGTGCGATCGATCAAGCAGGTGGTGTCGAATTGTGCGGAAGAGTTCACGAGCTGGATGCGTCAATCTAGCTTCGACGAAATTGTAATCAAGCCACTGAACAGCACCGGTACGGAGGATGTGTTCTTCTGCTCGACTGATGCTGATGTGCAGCGGGCTACGAGTGCCATTGTCGGAAAGACAAATCGTGTCGGCGCGTTGAATCGCTTTGCTCTTGGGCAAGAGAAGATAAGGGGTCAACAATACACGGTGAATGCTGTCTCGGTCGACGGGGAAACGTTCATCACGGAGGTCTGGACCTATGACACCGTTCCCATAAAGGGCGCGGCATCCGTGTGCTCACTCGAGCGCTTGTTCGATGGCAAAGACCCCGTCGTGGAGCAACTGTCCGACTATTTGATACGTTCGTTGCAGGCGCTCGAGATTGTCAACGGACCCGCTCATGCCGAGATCATCGTCGACCACGCGGGGCCAGTGCTGGTGGATTTCGGAGCGAGGCTTCAAGGGACAATGTCTCGAAAAGCCCGGACGATGGCGTTGGGTCACAATCACATGACCCTAACGGCATGGCGCTACGCAGATCCCGCTGGCTTTCTTGCATATATGAGGCAGCGTGGCCCGTACAGCCGGCGGGCTCACGCGCTGTGCGTCTCGCTGATCTCTGACGTAGGCGGTCTTGTCGGCGGCTATCCGGGGCTCGAAACAATCCGTAAGCTGCCAAGTTTCGCGGATGCAATTGCATTCGTTCCAGTGGGTCAAAACCTGGTTCCGACGACCGATTTGGCGTCCACACCGGGGATCGTGTACCTAGTGAACAACGACTTGACCCAGCTTGAGAGTGACTATCTCAAGTTGCGCGCAATGCGGATGGACCAGGTATTCGATCTGGCGAGCCTGGGTCAGACCTAAATGCCAAGCGAAATCGGGATGACTGGCGTGAATGCGGCTCGCGTGGCGGTGGCTGGAGTGTGCGACTTTGACGGCGTCCTTCGAGGGAAGCATGTCGTGGCAGAGGATCTTTCGAATGGAGACAAAATCGTCAGATTCTCTGAAGCCGTGCTTGCCTGGGATTGTTCGGACCGGGTGATACCAGCGAGTTTTACCAAGAAGCCGCCATCAGCATTCGGAGATGCAGACCTGCGCATTCTATCGCGCACCGGTCGTCCTGTGTCTAATCGGCGGGATCTCTACCTGGCTGAGTTTGCGGGAGCCCATGAGAACATCTGCCCGCGTGGTGTTCTGCGTAAGGTCCTAAGAAGAGCAGCTGACCATGGATATAGCTGTACTGCAGCGTTCGAGTTTGAGTTTATGCTTTTCAAGGAGAGCGCCGAGACCGTCGATAATAAGCCCTTTGATCAATGGGCCCCTTTGACGCTTGGACCATTCGGTTACTCACTGACGCGGACCATTGCGAACGAAGAGCTGTTCGACGAGATCCTGGCGTTGTGCGAAAAGGCTAGAATGCCTCTGAGTGGGCTCCATCTTGAAACCGGGCCCGGCGTGATTGAGGCTTCGCTGCATCATTGTGATGCTCTGGACGCTGCTGATCGAGCCGTCATATTCAAGTCGATGATAAAATCGTGGGCGCAGACGAGAGGGATGACGGCCACGTTTATGGCCAAAGTTTCTGAGAATTGGCCGGGTCAGTCGGGACATATTCACATCTCAATGTCGTCTGATGGCAAGAATGCGTTCTACGACAGCGAGACGAGGTCGAACATCTCAGAAACGATGGGCCAATTCATTGGCGGACAGCTGAAGTACATGACAGACTTTTGCGTGCTGGCCGCGCCTAACGTGAATAGCTATAAAAGACTGGTGGCGGGGTATTGGGCTCCAATCGGCCCAAGCTGGGGAGTCGACAATCGCTCCTGTGCAGTGCGGGTCATCCCGGGAGGCCCGGATGCGCATCACCTTGAGTACAGACTGAGTGGCGCAGATGTGAATCCATATCTCGCCCTCGCGTGCGCCCTCGGCTCCGGCATTCTGGGAATTGAAGAGGATGCTGACTTAGCAGCTCCGTTTGTTGGTGATGCAAGCGAGGAAAATGCGCCTTCCTTCGGGCGGCTTCCCCATCATTTATTAGAGGCGACAAGTCGGTTTGCGCGATCTCGGAAGGCCATCGATCTTTTTGGAGATAGGTTTGTCGAAGCCTTCTCGTGCTCCCGCCGTTGGGAGTGGGAAGCCGTTCAACATCGAGTCACTGACTTTGAGCGCCAACGGTACTTCGAGATCATTTAGCGTCACAAGCCCTTACGGTCGCGTTCGTCGACAACATCCGTGGCGGCGCCGCGGATGCCGGCGAAGAACTCAAGCCAGGCGACTGCCTGCCTCCGGTGCCGATCTCTCCGTGGCGTAGAAAGTCGCCCTCGGAGGCGATACCCTTGAGTGAGCCGTTTTCATCCAGGACCGGAAAGCCCGCTGGATCTCCTCCATCAACGCAGCGTGCGGCGACGCTGTTTTGATCCACCTCATCTGGATCCGGAGCCGACGATTTTGCCGCGAAACCCTGAATGAATCGGTCTCAACCGAGTTCTAGAGCCCGGCAGCGATCGCGATCCGCATCAGCTCCGACATGCTGCGCACATTGGTCTTGGCCATCAGGTTTGCGCGGTAGACCTCGACCGTGCGCGGGCTGATGCCAAGCTCGTGGGCAATCACCTTGTTGATCTTGCCGGCCACCAGCCCCCGCAGAACATCACGTTCACGTGGCGAGAGGTCTGCCAGGCGGCCTTCGGCGTCGCGTCTGGCCGCACCATCAGCCGGTTCTAACTGCGCTTGCAAGGCTCCTCGAATTGCACGCAGCAGCGCCTCGTCCTCGAAGGGTTTTTCGATGAAGTCGACCGCGCCAGCCTTCATCGCTTCCACCGCAAGCGCGACGTCGCCGTGGCCGGTCATCAGGATGACGGGGTAGGCTGTGCCGTCGGCCTTGAGCTCGCGGACCAGCTCAAGGCCGCTCATGCCAGGCATGCGGATGTCGGATATGACGCAGTCGACTTTATAGTCCGCGAAATGATGAAGGAAATCGGCTGCCGTCTCATAGGTCGCAACGGAGAAACCGTTAACGTCGAGCAGGAAGGCGAGCGAATCCCGCATCGCCTGGTCGTCGTCGATCACCAGGATTGTGCGTCGCGCAGTCATACCTCTTCTCCGGCCTCCGCAAAGGGAAGGGTGAACTGAAAGATCGTGCCGCCGACCGCATTTGGCAACGCGTCGATGTGACCACCGTGGGATTCGACGATGGTCCGGCAGATTGACAGGCCGACGCCCATACCATGTTCCTTTGTCGTGACAAAAGGTTGGAACAGGCGCTCGACGATGGCGGGACTAATCCCGGGGCCGGTGTCAGCGATGGTAAATATCGCGGCGCTGTCGGTCTTGGCGACGCCGACAGTCAATTCGCGACGCGCGGTGCTGGCCATTGCCTCGATCGCATTGCGGACCAGGTTCAGCACGACCTGCTGGATCTGGATCTTGTCGACGATGATCGAACGTATGTCCCGGTCGCTGCGGATGGCGACCCGGATACCCTGCTCCTTGGCGCCGAGCAACGCGAGTGCGACCGCTTCTTCGAGCAGTGTGACCGGACTTTCCAGCGAAGGTTGTGTTTCGCCTTTGGCGACGAATTGGCGGAGACGCTTGATGATGTCTCCGGCCCTTAGCGCCTGCTCCGCAGCGCGATCAAGGGCGTCGCGCATTCTTGTGATATCGAGCGTCTCTGCTGCCATGAGCGTTCTTGCGCCGCGCATGTAGTTTGTGATGGCCGAGAGCGGCTGGTTGATCTCATGCGCTATGGACGACGCCATCTCGCCCATCGCGGTCAATCGCGATACATGCACCAGTTCGGATTGCAATTCCTGCAGCCTGCGTTCCTGAGCGCGCCGCTCGGTGAGATCGCGCACAAAGCCGGTGAAGAAGCGCTCGCCGCGCGCCTTGGCCTCGCCGACGGCGAGTTCCATCGGAAAGGTCGAGCCATCGCTCCGCTCACCGACCACGATTCGGCCGATGCCGATGATGCGACGTTCCCCGGTGCTCAGATAACGTTCGAGATACCGGTCGTGCTCGTCGCGATAGGGCTGTGGCATCAGACTCGATACGTTCTTTCCGACAATCTGGTCCGGCGACCAGCCGAACAGGCGCTCGGCTGCAGCGCTGAACGAGCGAATGATGCCGCGATCGTCTATCACAATCATGGCGTCGGGCACTGTATTGAGGATCGACTGCAGATGGGCCTGACGGTCACCGGCCTGCTTCGAGTCCCGCAGCAGCCGATCGCCCATGAAACCAAGGATGGGGCCAAGTATCGCGAAACATGCGATATCGATCATGTTCGCGGGATCGGTAACAAGGTCCCTTCCTCGGGATTCGGCGCTGATGCCGAGGCAGAGCAGGGTGGCAAGAAGCGCGGGGCCGCGGCCGCCGGCGAAAGTGGCAAAGAGCACGACCGGAACGTAGATAATCGTGAATGTTCGGTCTTCGAGGTAACGGTCCAGTGCCGCGTGCAAAATAAAGACAAGTGCGGCTGCGGCCGCTGCAGTGCCATAGCGATACCAGATGCGGTCGGACATTCGTCTCCGGGGCGAGCCTTACATTTCTCCGACAGTACAACGTTCGGGCGCGCCGAGCCACCCGTCGCTGAGCATGCGCGAGCTCTCACTTCAGCGAAGGCATGCCAGGCCGCGTTACCTGACCCAGACGCGCCAATGGGTCGGCTGCATCGCGATGCGCTCTCGGGTCTCCCGCCTTCGCCCAGCCGCCGACAACACGACGGCAGGGGGGGTGTGGATGGCGTTACCCTCGAAGACGGCCAACTCTAGGTCGCGATCAAAGGGGCGGACTCAATCCGCTCCGTCGGCCTCGATTCGTGGCGGAAGCAGGCGCTAGGTGCAGAGCGCAATGATGTCCGATCCGATCTCGTTGCCTTAAGTATCGGTCTCAGTCTCGCCTGCAATCGGTTGCAGTACCTTGATGCAGGTCAAACCGATACGTGGTTCCGAGGTTGAGGCAAATCAAGGCAGCTGACGTCGCGTGGTGCGAATCTGCGAAAGTCGAAGGGAGAAATGGCAAATGCGCGCGCATCAGATCATGACGAGGAATGTCATCACTGTGGGGGCTAATACCTCGATCCTCGACGCAGCGACGCTCATGATGAACCATCATATCAGCGGGCTTCCGGTGGTCGATAGCCGCGGCAAGCTGCTTGGCATTGTCTCGGAAAGCGACTTTCTACGGCGAACCGAGATCGGCACCCAACGTCGGCGTCCCCGTTGGCTGCAATTCTTTATGGGTCCGGGCTGGGCGGCTGAAGAGTTCCTGCACGAAAGAGGCCGCAGGGTCGGCGCTGTCATGTCGGTCGACCCGGTCACGGTGACGGAACAAACGCCATTGCAGGACCTGGTGGGGTTGATGGAAAAGAAGCGGATCAAGCGCGTGCCGGTGATGCGCGACGGCCACCTTGTTGGTATCGTCACGCATGCGGATCTATTGCGCGCGGTCGCTGCAATCGCTCACGAAATCCCGGATCCTACGGCGGACGATCAGCATATCCATGATCGTATTGTGCGTTCGCTCGAGGCTCCGGACTGGCGTCCGCTCGGCCTGCAGGTATCGGTGCGCAACGGCATCGTACATTTGCGGGGTATCATCACCGACGAGCGTGCAAGACAGGCGGCCATCGCCGCCGCGGAGAACGTCTTCGGCGTCAAGGGCGTGCACGACCATCTTTGCTATGTCGATACGTATTCCGGCTTCTATATCCAATCTGCCGAAGATGAGAAATTGGCCTCCGCCGAAGCGACGAAGCAGAGGGCAGAATGATCGCGCGCGTCGGGCAGCTGCTGCTCGGTCTGTCGTTGCTCATTGCGGCAGCCGCGATCACCACAGAAGCTCCGGACATTGGTTTGATCGCAACGCTGGTCACAATCTGTGTGATTGTCGGCTTTGCTGTCGCGGTGGCGGGCTGGACCATCGGCCGCGACACCGCGTGAGCGTAACTCATTTACCGCGCTATGTTGCGTCAGATCAAAGTGGGCGCCCCAGGATTGGACAATATGCGCAAAGCAACGAACTAGCCCACCAGAGGGTGCCATGCCATCATTTGACGTCCGTTTCATAAAGACGGTTTGCGACGATACCGGCCACGAACATCGCGCTTGTCAGGCGGCGTTCAAGGTCGATGCCAGCTCGCTCACAACGGCCGCGCAACTGGCGGAGGCCGACTTCTGCAGGCAAAAAGGCGTGCGGGACTGGACGATCTTTGCCGATTCGATGGAGCTTCGGATGCCTCCAGCTCTGCCGCCGGCCTGGGGCGGCTAGGCAGGTATCGTGAGCAGCACTGCTCGCCGCCGCGCGGGCTGAACGTACCCGGATGGACGACCATCTCCGAAGCCGGAGGGCTTACGTCGCTGGTTGCGGACCGGCATTTTGCAAGCTGGCTCGCAAGTCCCGCTATAGAGCCTTGGCGTGCAAGGTGTCGCTCCCCCTAGCGTGGTCGCCAACATGCCTTCACGAAGATCAAACGGCATCCGCGACACGGTTTACGAAAAACCCAAGGGATGCGAAATGACAAATCGATCAGATAGCAATAGCTCAGCGCAATTCGTGGGTCTCGCCGCACGCTTGCGAGCATTTCTCGCTCGCCGAGACGAATTCGATCTAATGACCGCTCGGGAAGTCGATACGATCGCTCAGGAGCTCAATCTTCCCGCGTCGGATCTTCGAGCGCTGGCCCGCGGGCGGGGCTCGCCTGAATTGCTGAACAAGCGCCTTGAGCATGCAAGCTTGTCAGAAAGAGCGCTCGCTTCGTCCAATAGCGATGTGCTGCGGGATCTGCAGAGGGTGTGTGGCCTCTGTCGCGAGAAGAGGCGCTGTGCCGCTGACTTGGCGCGGGAAAGGCGAGCCAGTCCGGCCAGGTACTGTCCGAACGAATTGACCTTGACCGCGCTGGGCCGCGGCGCTGGTGCCAAGCGGCATGGCGACGGAATTGATGCCGATCAAGCGGCTGCCAGCGAGATTGTGGTTTCCATGACGTCGTCGCACCCAAGGAAAGCCTCCACATGACAAGTCCATCCTCCGTTTCAAAGTCAATGACGATGGGCGAAGCCGGCTTAATGTCGGCTTTCGCGGTCCTTGCCTTCGTTTGCTTTCTTGGCGCGGCGATGGGGCACGATTCGGCGTTCTCGTTTCACGCGGCGCTTGCTTGCTCTGCGAGCCTGAGTGCCGTGGTCATGATTGGCAATCGCTACCTGGACCGACCGGCCGCATTGCCAGCAGCGGAAATTGGTGGTCGCCCCAATTACTATCTTGGACCGATCAAGTTCGCTTCCGCCATGGCGATGTTCTGGGGTATTGCGGGCTTCACGGTGGGTCTGATCATCGCGATGCAGCTGGCGTGGCCGGCGCTTAACTTCGATCTGCCCTGGACGACATTCGGCCGATTGCGGCCGCTGCACACTTCTGCCGTGATCTTCGCGTTCGGCGGCAACGTCCTGATCGCATCTTCGTTCTACGTCGTGCAGAAGACCTGCCGCACGCGGCTAGCAGGCGATCTTGCGCCCTGGTTCGTCGTGGTCGGCTATAACTTCTTCATCCTGATCGCCGGCACCGGTTATCTGCAGGGCGTCACCCAATCGAAGGAATACGCCGAACCGGAGTGGTACGCCGACCTTTGGCTGACGATCGTCTGGGTGACATATCTGTTCGTGTTCCTGATGACGCTGGTGAAGCGCAAGGAGCCGCACATCTTCGTCGCGAACTGGTTCTATCTGGCGTTCATCATCACGATCGCGGTGCTCCATCTCGGCAACAACCCCGCACTGCCGGTCTCCTTCCTCGGCTCGAAGTCTTACATTGTTTGGGGGGGCGTGCAGGACGCGATGTTCCAGTGGTGGTACGGGCATAATGCGGTCGGCTTCTTCCTGACCGCAGGCTTCCTGGCGATCATGTACTACTTCATCCCGAAGCGGGCGGAGCGCCCGGTGTATTCCTACCGGCTTTCGATCATCCATTTCTGGGCGCTGATCTTCCTCTACATCTGGGCCGGCCCGCATCATCTGCACTACACGGCACTGCCGGATTGGGCGCAGACGCTCGGCATGACGTTCTCGATCATGCTCTGGATGCCGTCCTGGGGTGGCATGATCAACGGCCTGATGACGCTGTCGGGAGCCTGGGACAAGCTGCGTACCGACCCTGTGCTTCGCATGATGGTGGTGTCGGTGGCATTCTACGGCATGTCAACCTTCGAAGGCCCGATGATGGCGATCAAGGTGGTCAATTCGCTGAGCCACTACACTGACTGGACCATCGGCCATGTGCATTCGGGAGCGCTGGGCTGGGTCGGCTTCGTCTCTTTCGGCGCGCTCTACTGCCTGATCCCCTGGCTGTGGAATCGCCAGCTTTACAGTCTGAAGCTCGTCAACTGGCACTTCTGGATCTCGACCATCGGCATCGTGCTGTACATTTCCGCGATGTGGGTGTCGGGAATCCTGCAGGGCCTGATGTGGCGGGCCTACACCTCGCTCGGCTTCCTTGAATACTCCTTCATCGAGTCCGTCGAGGCCATGCACCCCTTCTACATCATCCGTGCCGCCGGTGGCGCATTGTTCCTGATCGGCGCCCTGATCATGGCCGTCAATCTCTGGATGACGGTCAATGCCGGCAAAGCCAACGAAACCAAGGGCGCCGGCGCCGTCCAGCCTGCCGAATAGGTCGCGCAATGTCTCTCTGGAACCGACACAAGATCTTTGAGAAGAACTCGATCATCCTGATCGCAGGTATTCTCGTCGTCATTGCGATTGGCGGGCTTGTCGAGATCATGCCGCTGTTCTATCTGAAGAGCACGATCGAAGCGGTCGATGGCGTGCGGCCCTATACGCCGCTGGAACTTGCCGGCCGCAACATCTATGTCCGCGAGGGCTGCTATCTCTGCCACTCGCAGATGATCCGGCCGCTCCGCGATGAGGTTGAGCGTTACGGCCATTATTCGCTCGCTGCGGAGAGCATGTATGACCATCCGTTCCAGTGGGGCTCCAAGCGCACCGGACCCGATCTCGCGCGTGTCGGCGGCAAGTATTCGGACGATTGGCACGTCACGCATCTGATCAATCCGCGCTCGATCGTTCCGCAATCGGTGATGCCCGGATACCCGGCGCTCGCGAAGACGGAGGTCGATCCGTCCGACATCGCGGCTCATCTGCGGACCAGCCGCGCGGTCGGCGTGCCCTACACCGACGAGCAGATCGCCAACGCGGCCGCCGATCTGAAGGCGCAGACCGATCCCGACAATCCTGGCTCCGATGCGTTGCAGAAGCGCTATCCGAAGGCTTTGGTCCGCAACTTCGACGGCAAGCCTGGCAATCCGACCGAGCTCGACGCGCTGATCGCCTATCTGCAGATGCTCGGCACGCTCGTCGACTTCAAGCTCTACAACGAAAAAGCCAATCTGCGCTGAGGTTATCCGGATGAAAGCGATCATTCAAATCGAGAGCCTGGCGTCGATCCTGGTCAGCACGCTCTGGACTCCCATCTTCGTCGGAATCTTCATCGCCATCGTCGCGTACGCGCTTTGGCCCCGCAACAAAACTCTCTTCGATGCCGCAGCCCGGATGCCGCTGCGGGAGGACTGACCATCATGAGTGAGCACAACGAGATCGACCACGTTTCCGGCCGCAGCACGACCGGTCACGAGTGGGACGGCATCAAGGAGCTGAATACGCCGCTGCCGCGGTGGTGGGTCCTGACGTTCTATGCCACGATCGTCTGGGCGATCGGCTACTGGGTGGTCTATCCGGCCTGGCCACTGGTCTCGGGCTACACCAGCGGGCTGTTCCAATATTCGACACGCGCCAGCGTCGCGACCGACCTTGCCGATCTGGAAAAGCTGCGCGGCCAGAAGATGGCGGTGCTCGGCAGCGCATCGCTTGCCGATATCGAAAAGGAACCGGCCCTGCTGGCGCTGGCCCGTGCGCGCGGCAAGACCGTGTTCGCCGACAATTGCGCGCCCTGCCATGGCAGTGGCGGCGCCGGCGCGAAGGGCTATCCGAACCTGAATGACGACGACTGGCTATGGGGCGGCTCGCTTGACCAGATCATGCAGACGATCCAGTTCGGCGCACGCTCGGGACACGCAAAGACGCACGAAGGGCAGATGCTGGCGTTCGGTCGTGACGGGGTCCTCAAGAAGGACGAGATCGTGACCGTCGCCAATTATGTGCGCTCGCTCTCCGGCCTGTCCACCGCGCCGAAGTTCGACGCTGCCGCAGGAAAGAAGATCTTCACCGAGAACTGCACGAGCTGCCACGGTGACAACGGCAAGGGCAACCAGGAACTCGGCGCGCCGAACCTGGCCGACAGGATCTGGCTCTATGGCTCCGACGAGGAGACGCTGGTCGAGACCATCACGAACGGCCGCGCCGGCGTCATGCCAGCCTGGGTCGGCCGTCTGGACCCGCTCACCGTCAAGGCGTTGGCGGTCTACGTGCACTCGCTGGGCGGTGGCAGGTAACTGCCGCGGCGGGCCTGGTCCGGGATCGTTGATCAAGGTCAATCCCGTGCCCGGCGCGGGATTGTAGGCTCTTGCAAGAGCCTCATTCGAGCGACCCATGAACAAGCCCGTGTCACCTGATGACCTCATAACCGACGAAGACGGGCCGCTCTATGCGCCCCGCAGGAAGTTATACCCGCAGAGCGTCTCCGGCCGGTTTCGCTCGATCAAATGGCGGCTGATGGTCCTGTGCCTCGGCGTCTACTACTTGCTGCCCTTCGCGCGCTGGAATCGCGGCCTCGGCGCGCCCGACCAGGCGGTGCTGATCGATTTTCCGAACCACCGCTTCTATTTCTTCTTCATCGAGCTGTGGCCGCAGGAAATCTACTACTTTACCGGCCTTCTGGTGCTGGCGGCGCTCTCCTTGTTCCTGATGAACGCGCTGGGCGGCCGGATCTGGTGCGGCTATCTCTGCCCGCAGACGGTGTGGACCGATCTGTTCTACGCGGTCGAGCGCCTGGTCGAAGGCGACCGCCGCGCCCAGATCAAGGCCGATGCCGGGCCGATGACCGCAGGGCGCGCCGGCCGCCGTGTGCTGAAGCACGCGATCTGGCTGATGATCGCGTGGTGGACCGGCGGCGCCTGGGTGCTCTATTTCGCCGATGCGCCGACCCTGGTGCGCGACCTGGCCACCCTTCAGGCGCCGGCCATCGCCTATGTCTGGATCGGGATGCTGACCGCGTCGACCTATTTGCTGGCCGGCTACATGCGCGAGCAGGTCTGTGTCTATATGTGCCCATGGCCGCGGATCCAGGCGGCGCTCACCGACGAATTGGCGCTCAACGTCACCTACAAATATGATCGCGGCGAGCCGCGTTGCTCCGTGAAGAAGGCATTCGACATTCGCGCGCTGGGTAAGAATGCCGGCGATTGCATCGACTGCAACCAGTGCGTCGCCGTGTGTCCGACCGGGATCGACATCCGCGATGGCGCGCAGCTCGGTTGCATCCAGTGCGGCCTGTGCATCGATGCCTGCGACGCCGTCATGACCAAGGTCGGCCGCAAGACCGGCCTGATCGGATACGACAACGACGTCAATGTTCAGCGCCGTGTTGCCGGCAAGGGAGAGATATTCAAGCCGGTTCGCGCGCGAACGGTCGTCTATGCCGGCCTGATCACCGCGGTCTGCGCGATGATGGTCTACGCGTTGATGTCGCGGACGCTGCTCGACGTTAACGTGCTGCACGACCGCAACCCGATCGCAGTGCGCCTCAGCGACGGGGCGATCCGCAACGGGTACACGCTGCGCTTCCTCAACAAGCGCGCCTTTGATCGCGTGATCGCGATCGATGTCGACGGTCCGGCCGATGCCAAGCTGCACGTCATCGGCGTGGACGCCGTGACGCCGGACCGGCCGTCGATCGTCCTCGCCCGGGACGCCACCACCGAAGCGCGCGTGCTGGTGATGGCACCGTTCGACGAAAAGGCGGAAAAGTCGGTGCCGGTCACATTCCGTATCACTGACATCGGTCTCGGAGAAGTCGCGTCCGCTACCGACCACTTCGTCCTCCCATAACGGCGGAATCTGATCATGGCGGCCTCAAGTCCAGCCCCGCGACCCATCACCGGACGCTTCGTCCTGATTACGACGATCGCGTTCTTCGCCGTCGTCATCGGCGTGAACATGGTCATGATGCGCCTTGCCATCACGACGCTGCCGGGCACCGAGGTCGATAGCGCCTACAGCGCCAGCCTCGCCTATCAGCGCGAGATCGCGGCTGCGCGGCAGCAGAATGAGCGCGGCTGGCAGGTGCAGGCGCACGTCGACCGACGGCCGGATGGCGCGGCCGCTGTCCTGCTCGAGGTGCGCGATCACGCCGGCGCGCCGCTTACGGGAATGAATATCCTGGCACGCCTCGAACGGCCGATCGATCGTCGCGCCGATCGGCCGATCGAGGTCAGTGAAGCCGGTGCCGGAAGCTATCGCGGCCGCGTCGACGGCGTCGCTCCGGGGCAGTGGGACCTCGTGATCGAGGGCGACGCCGATGGTCGCCGGATGTTCCTGTCCAGAAATCGCGTGTTGCTGAACTGAGAGTGACCGGCATGCAGGCGGATATCGATTTCTCCCATTATCTGAAGCGCGCGGGCGGCGGGCTTATCCATCTCGATCTCGCGGTCGAGGGCATCAATTGCGCCGGCTGCATGGCCAAGATCGAGCGCAATCTATCGACCATTCCCGACGTCACCTCGGCTCGCGTGAACCTGACCGACAGCCGCCTGGCGCTGGAATGGAAGGCGGGCACAATCGATCCGGCGCTGTTCGTGAGCCGGCTCGCCGAGCTCGGCTACAAGGCCTATCCGTTCGAGCGCGATGATGCCGAAACGCTGGAGGCGCAGCGAGCCCAGGGCCTGTTGCGCCGGCTGGGCGTCGCCGCCTTTGCCGCGATGAACGTCATGATGCTGTCGATCCCGGTGTGGTCCGGCAACGTCTCGGACATGTTGCCGGAGCAGCGCGACTTCTTCCACTGGCTGTCGGCGCTGATCGTGCTGCCGGCGGCGGCCTATTCGGCGCAGCCTTTCTTTTCGTCGGCACTGTCGGCGCTGCGGGCGCGCGGCGTCAACATGGACGTACCGATCAGCATCGGCATCGTGCTTGCGCTGGTGACGTCCGTGATCGAGACCGTCAATCACGCCGAGCATGCTTATTTCGACGCCGCGATCATGCTGATCGCCTTCCTGCTCGCCGGCCGCTATCTCGATCAGAACATGCGGCGGCGTACCCGCGCGTTTGCTGGCAACCTCGCGGCGCTGAAGGCGGAGACCGCGACGAAGTTCATCAGTCCAACCGAGATCGGAACGGTTCCGGCGGCGGCGATCCGGTCCGGCGATATCGTGCTGCTGCGGCCCGGCGAGCGCTGCGCGGTCGATGGCAGCGTGATCGAGGGGCGCTCGGAGATCGATCAGAGCCTCATCACGGGCGAGACGTTGCCGGTCATGGTCACGCCTGGCAGTGCCGTGTTCGCCGGTACGCTGGTTCGTTCCGGTACATTGCGCATCCGCGCCTCCGCGGCCGCGGGCGGCACGCTGCTCGACGAGATATCCCGCCTGCTGGATCATGCGCTGCAGGCACGCTCGCGCTACCCCCGCCTGGCCGAGCGTGCCTCGAGGCTTTACGCCCCGGTGGTGCACGCGACCGCATTCCTGACGATGCTGGGCTGGCTGGCCTATGGCGCGGGCCTTCATGACTCGATCGTGACCGCGATCGCGGTCCTGATCATCACCTGTCCCTGCGCGCTGGGCCTGGCCATTCCGGCCGTGCAGACCGTTGCGTCCGGCGCGCTGTTTGGTTCCGGCGTGCTGCTCAATGCCGGCGATGCGATCGAGCGGATCGCCGAGATCGACCGTGTGATCTTCGACAAGACGGGAACGTTGACACTGCCCGAGCTCGATGTCGCCAATTGCGCGGAGATTCCCGACGACGTCCTGCGCCTCGCGGGCCGGTTGGCGCTGTCGAGCCGTCACCCGGTTGCTGCCGCCATTGCGCGCAAGGCGGCAGCGGCCTCGCCGCTGCCGGACATCCAGGAAGAGCCGGGGCAGGGTGTTCACGGCTTTTGCGACGGGCATCCGATTCGCCTGGGCCGTCCGTCATTCTGCGGCGCCGACGGCCTCGCCAACGAGATCCTGTGCCGCGATCCCGAAGCTTCGGTTGTCGCATTCAGCCATGGCGGGAGCAGATACGTCTTTGCGGTCCGGCAGCGGCTGCGCCCGGACGCCGCCGATGTCGTGGCAGGATTGGCGCGCATGGGCGTTGCCGTCGAGATCGTGTCGGGGGATCGAGAGCCCGCAGTCCGGCTCGCCGCAACGCAGCTTGGCGTGCATGAATGGCGGGCCGGGGTCTCTCCGGTCGACAAGATTGCCCGGATCGAGGAATTGGCACGCCAGGGCTGCAAGGTGCTGATGGTCGGCGACGGCTTGAACGATGCGCCGGCGCTGGCCGCGGCGCACGCCTCGATGTCGCCCGCTACGGCCACGCATATGAGCCAGGCGGTTGCCGATGCGGTTTTCCTCGGCGAGCGCCTCGCGCCGGTGCTGTCGGCGGTCAAGGTGTCGCGTAAGGCGCTGCGGCTGATGCGGCAGAATCTCTGGCTTGCGGTGGTCTACAATGTGCTGGCCGTGCCGATCGCGATCGCCGGCCTGGTTACCCCGCTGATCGCCGCGGCCGCGATGTCGGGTTCGTCGGTCATCGTGATGCTCAACGCGTTGAGGGCGCGCGCAAGGGAGGCAGCCTGATGGAGGTTCTGGTCATTCTGGTGCCGCTGGCGCTCGCGCTGGGCTTTCTAGGCCTGCTCGGCTTTCTCTGGTCGCTCAAGAGCGGGCAGTATGACGATCTCGACGGCGCAGCCTGGCGCGCCATCGCCGATGACGAGCCCGTCAGCGATCACGGCCGGTCGAAGTAGTGGAAATACGCCAGTAAAGCCGCGGATGCGATGGTCCGCGCCGCAAGACCAGGAGAGACCAACCTGCTGATGGAGGCAATCCGCGCCACAGTCAGCAGCAGCTCTTCGGCAGCACGTCCGGCTGCCAGCAACGCCGGTGTGTCGGCGCTGCCGCTACGGGGTGCATCGTGTCTAAATCGAACCATCCCTCCGCGCGCCGGACACAGGGAAGCCCAGTGGACGTCGCTTGTCATCGATCACGGCAAGCTCGATCACGCAGTCGAACGATGCCGACGCGATATCCCGCCATCCCAAAAGGGCTAGCGGGCGAAGCCATGAGGTGAATGCTCGTCGCATGCGGTTCGATTGCTTGATGAGCGACGGCCCGATCGTCGCACATAGGGAGGTCGACACCGTTGATGTAGCTCAACCTTGCAGCGACTTGGATGGCATCGCCTGTAGCCGAAACTATAAGTTCCGACGTGCATGAATGAAACCGCTTAACTCGGCGCGTAATCAAACGGGGCTAGATTGGGTGGGGGGTATGTACGGTCTGTTCGTTCCGCTTCCAGTCCGCCTACCGCGCCGTCGGCAGTAGCGGCCGATGAACGCTTCACGTCGCGCTATTGCGGTCGTCTATTTTGGAAGGCGAAGCTCGCCGAAGTAGAGAGGGTACTCGTTGAACGCGAATCGTGCATCGACCGGAGCCGCTTATGCTCCGGCAACGCAGCTGATTCTGTCATGAGGCGGGTTACGGCGTACGGCGAGGAGCGAGGCCAGGAGAAAGTCCTTACGATTGACCGAGCGGATCGCGCATTGGTTCGTCGGGGTGATTATTGGTCGTCCTTCCGAGAAGAGTGGCACTCAGCCGAACCTTACAGGGGCTGACCAGCGGCAAAAGCGCCTCGCAACTTTCTCGAGGGTGCCTGGAACAGCGTCGATAGCAATGCAATCGCCTGTCGGATGCGGGCGCTCTGCGCCGCTAAAAGCGCCGATGGCAAGCCTTAGCTCGTCTCCTATTCGGTGGGCGCAAATGGTTTCCTAGGCGGTGTTTGTACGAATTCTGGCCGGACTTCCGACATCGACTTTCTCGCTGCATCTCCGATCTCGTAGAAGATGCCAGTCACCGACCTGCTGGCTCGATCCGGGCGACTCAGGCTAAGCAGTGGTCATCGATCAGACTAACCTGCGAAAGGAACAAAATGGTCGCCCCCACACGTGGACCGCCTGCTTCTGGCTATGCGCTCGAGGTCGATGGCCGATTGAAAACCGAATTTGCGAGCAGAGATACAGCTTGGGCAGGAGCGGAGGAGCTAAAGAAACGCTTTCCTATGCTTCAGATCAGAATTTACGACGCTCTGGCAAAGACCAGAGATGAGGTCCAGCTTCCACGAGCTTGAGCTGCTTCGGTTGATGCTCTTTTGCGCGTGCGCTTGGCGCCGCACCGGGCTCTTGCCGAGCCGAGCCGCGCAGCGTCTCGGTCGTCCGGCGTCGACCCCTCGCGCCCCCTCGCGCACCATGAGGGCCGATCGGGACCTCCGTCCGGATTCCGCTGCATGGCTAAGCCATCAAGCGATGCCGATTGAGCCGAAGACCTAGGGGGTGGTGGCCTTGGGCAAACGCGCTGCGGAGGCCGTCGTCAACCACTGGACATTCGGTGCAGCGATGATCTTCGCGAGACTTCTCAATAACGTTTCGCCATCCGGGATCGGCTCGACAAGGTCGACGCGAAACATCACGACGTGATTCTGCTCCACGGCGCCTCGCTGAAAGGCGCTCAATCGAGCGCTGCAAAATGGGCGGTCCCGCAGATTGCCTTCAAACCGACCGCGTATGCCACCGCCGCTCCGTTCAAGTAGGGCGATGCCACGCTGGCGGTCATGCCGATCGGCGTCGTGCACTTCCCGGATACCGGAATCCAGGACAACCTCGCCGACAAGACGACGGAACTCGGGATCCGGTCTGGACGTTCGGCAATGTTGGGGCGTGAGCAAGCTCTCCGCCCGCATATGACAGGCGAATTTAGAAATATGTGCGCGAGGAGGTCTCAAAAGGGTTGAATCGCACGTAGCGTCAAGTTGTAGGCTCTCGAGCCGGCGGCTAACGAGCAACAAAAGAGTACGAATGTCCCAAGTCTTAGGCTCAGTAAGATGAGTGGCCTCGACAGGGGGCCATTGTGGAGTCGCTGATCGGCTCAGTATCCACACGCGATGGCCCGTCGGAGACCGTTGGCGAACTTCATCTGGCTGAACGGCACCGACCAGACCTAAGCAGATTGGCTTTCAGTTTCGCTTGCGACGCGAGCGGTGCCGCCGCCGCTAACCTGTGCGTCCGTCATAACCTCCGTGGCGCGGACCACCTCAAAGGATCTCAATGCCAAGCGTTAGGAACCCGCCGCGCGGCCATGCGCCAGACCCGCGGCTGGATGCAACTACAGGGGATGAGGGTGACCAAGCCGCGCTCCTTGCCGGCGTCTGGTCCAATTTCGCTGACGTATCGGCAGTTCCTAGTCAAGGAGGAGACTTTGGAATGGAAGCCATCCTCGTCATTTGTCCTGCCGATATACCTGAGTGTGACTTATGAACTCGACGGCGACCCAAACCATATTGCTGACGTCTACAGCGGAGAGGCTGATGATTTCACCTGTATTCGGATTATCAATCCGACGACCAGCGCGCTGGAAAGAAGGTGCCTGACCTTACGCGGGCTTGACCCAGTATGAAGTTCGTCCTGGCCCAGACGAGCACCAGAACATGAAGTGCAGCCGCTTTTCGGAAGCGCAGATCCTCGAGATCTTGAGGGAGCACGGGGCCGGCGCTTCGATCGCTGATCTGTGCCGCAAGCACGGCGTCAGCGATGCCTGCATTTACAAATGGAAGGCGAAGTTCGGTGGGATGGAAATGACAGAAGCCAAGCAGTTGAAGAGGCTGGAGGATGAGAACACGCGCTTGAGGCGGCTGCTGGCCGACGCCATGCTGGAGTATGCGGCGCTGAAGGACCTGTTAGAAAAGAATGGTGACTGCGGCTAAAGCGGACCGGCTCGACGGCTTTCGGGGCCGCCTTTGCGGCGCAGACGTCGTTGTTGTTAGAGCGGACTTCGACCATTCGCCTTGCGTCAATATTGTTTGGTTGGCGAGCGAATCAAGTGAGTGCTTCTGCGTGACCAGTGCGATAGATCAATTCTGTGCGCCGCCTGCTGCTTTGCTAGGACGTTCAATCCTGCGGCTCGATCGGCTCGTGAGGTGACCAGAACGTGCGCCTATATGATAACGGTGTGTGCTCCGGTAAACCTCCGTATAGTATTCGCAAGCCTTTCTATATTGGTCGCCTATCTTCGTACAAATTGAGCCGGCCCTCAACTTCACATGAGATGAAGCTGCCGACCGCAGCGTCAAAAAAAGGCTTCTGTGAGCAGGTGGATCGAATTTCATTCTTGCGGCCACAAGGTGCAGGTGAAGCACTTTTCATGTGACGTTGGCGGGAGGAACAGCGCTGCCGCGTTCCTTCGAGTGACGTCCCTCGGGCAGCTGATCACCTTTTGCAGGCAAAGGGGCGTGGTATCATGAGTAGAGATCTTAGCTATTCGCCTACGGTCGGCTTTCTTCTTGGCCTTCCTCGGTCGGGCACGACGCTCCTGGCGCATCTGCTCCAGCGACATCCAGATATTATGTCCCCACCTGAGCCCTGGCTGATGCTGGCACTTGAGGCATTTGGCACGGTGGACCATCGTCACCCAGCGGGAAGCTCACTGGTCGAGGCCGCTACTTCCGAATTCATGGACCGGATAGATCGCGCTGTCGTTAGCCGAGCTCTTGCCGATGCGGCTTACGGCCAATATTTGACAGCCGCGAGCAAGCGCACGTTCATAGACAAGACTCCGCGCTATTGGATGGTGCTCGATTTCTTGGATTCGATTTATCCGGAAGCGCCACGAATCCTCATAATGCGTAATCCCTACGCGATTGCCGCATCACTGAAATCGACGTGGGACATTCCGCTCCTATCCGCAAGCTGCCCGTCTGCGATCGCATCCTGTCTTACCGATCTCGCGCGGGGCTTGCCCACGCCTGCTGTCGTATCCTGCCTGGCTGATCTCGTTCTGGGCCTGCCGACGCTCGCTGCGCTGCGTGGCCGCCGCCAGACGCAAGTGGTGCAGTACGAGCTCCTGGTGACGCGCCCCGACGAGGAAATCCGGCGTGTTATCGCAGGACTAGGCCATGATCCTGCGGACGCGGCATCGGCCAAAGTGGAGCAAGCCGACATTTTCCGGTCAAGTACCTTTGGGGATCGAAAGATCCTCGAGAAAAAGGCAATCGATGATCGTTCAGTCCAGGCTTGGCGAACCGCATTGAGCACCGAAGAGATGCAGGTGGTAACCGATCTGATCGGCACCGAGCTCTTGATAGAGCTCGGTTATGAGCAGGACCTTCGGTACGCAGAGCAAGTCGGGACTGTCGATCGGGGCCCGGCAGTAACCGAGGCGTATCGTCAACTGTTTCGAACCTGCTGGGATCTGCGCGGCGGTACGGGAGGCGCGTCGTTCGGCGTCTCCACTCACGCGCGTGAACCAAATGGCATTGGTCAGCAAGCTGGAGAGAGCTCCTCAGTTTCCGAGGCGCAACGACTGGCTGAGAAGACGGAAGAGCATTTGCGGTTGATGAACTCCATGGCGGAGCAGTTGGAACAGGCATTGAGGGTTGCGAAAGGCGGTCACGATTCGTGGCTTGGACACTAGTCGCGTGACACGACCGTCTCAACGTTGCTGGTGACGTTGTGCGGCTTAAGCAGACCTCGGTTGAGCTGGCGCGATGCGGCTACGCCGAAGAGTGTGGCCGCAATGGGCGTGCGGCTCGAGTCTTCATTCGCACCGGAACGTCTGTAGCGAGCCGGGGCCTCCCTTTCACTTCTTACAGTTAGCTGGGCCGATGCGGCATATTTCCCGGCGCTATGCTGCAAAAAGGGCGGACGTTCCACCACAAGCATCCGGCTCTCGCGCGGCGCGCGTTGCACCCGTTAGATGAAATCTTCGGTTCGAGACGTTTGAGATCGGAAGCGTTCAATGATGAGGTCGCTCGCCGCGCCGATCAGGTAACACAACTGCGTAGCAGTGGAACTTAAGACGAAGGTCAGAATTGCGCCCGTCAGACCGTCCCCGATAAAATAGGCTGCCGGGATCAAAATCAGGATTGTAGGGAAGCATACATAGACCTTGAAATAGCGTCCCAGCAGCAATCCGCAGATACCGCTCGCCAAAATGAGCGCCAACATCGCGCCTCCTAGTGATGCTCGGTGTGCACCAGAGAATGTTTTTCGAAGCCAGAGTGAAGGACAATCGTCATCCGGATACTCCTGAGCCGTCTAAACCAACGTTTGCTATCCGCTATTCGCTAGAGCTGGTAAAATCGATTGTCTTGATAGAACACATTTTTGATCTGGATGAATCCTGATCATCCTTTGGCCTGTCGATGATTGAGATCGTCGTGATCGCTCAACGCCTTGATGAACGATGCAACCTCATCGCAGCGGAACGCGGCATCGTCCTGAACTAGCCAGGGTGCCGCACTTGTCGGAATCGTCCTTCGCTGGAGCGTCTATGCATTAAATTATTCGGGAGCTTTACCTTTGAGTAATCGGCACCTACAAGCGGCGTGTCGAGCCATGCGCCAGAACGATGCTGCCAATCCTTGTGGGCTGGCCGCATTTTCACGCGGTGCTTATCCCGGGTCGTCTGGACTGTTGACAAGCTATGGCAAACCCCGCACGGCAACGCTCACTTCGCCGATCAAGAGAAGCCCGCATCAAACGGCACCTGACGAACTCAAACAAAATCCGCATCGAATAACAACCAAATGTTGCCTAAACATCTGCACCGCCTCGAAGCTGAATCGATCGCGATAATGCGTGACGTAGTCGCCGAGTTTAGAAAGCCGGTCATGCTCTATTCGATCGGAAAAGACTCAAGCGTCATGCTGCACATTGCAATGAAGGCATTCTTCCCGGCCAAGTTGCCCTTTCCCTTGCTTCACGTCGACACGACGTGGAAGTTCCGCGAGATGATTAGCTTCCGGGATGAAGCAGCTAAGCGGCTCGACGTGGACCTGATCGTTCACGTGAACAAGGATGGCGTCGAGCGCGGGATCAATCCAGTCGAGTCCGGTTCACTCCTTCATACTCAGGTGATGAAGACAGATGCTTTGAAACAGGCGCTCGACCTCTATCGGTTCGACGCTGCCTTGGGTGGGGCACGACGTGACGAAGAAAAGAGCCGTGCGAAAGAACGGATCTTCTCCTTCCGTTCGGCCGGACATGTGTGGGATCCGCGAGACCAGCGTCCGGAGCTATGGAATCTGTTCAATACGCGAATCCGCCAAGGCGAAACTATGCGCGTGTTCGCTATGTCGAACTGGACCGAGCTCGATGTCTGGGAATACATCATGCTCGAGAAGATCCCGGTCGTCCCACTCTACTTTGCAAAGCAAAGGCCTGTGGTCCTCCGGAATGGCGCAACCATTATGGTCGACGACAAGCGACTGCCGCTTAAGTCCGACGAGACGCCGCAGATGCGGATGATCCGTTTTCGAACCCTGGGATGCTATCCATTGAGCGGGGCCATCAACTCCAACGCGGTTACGATCGAGGACATCGTCGCTGAGATGCAGACCGCGACGGTATCGGAGCGCCAGGGACGCTTGATTGATGGTGATGAAGCCGCTTCGATGGAGAAGAAGAAGCGGGAAGGCTACTTCTGATGACGCCCAAAGCGGCTGTCGAACTTGTCCCGGCCAGAACAAAGGACCAACTTCGTTTCATCACTTGCGGTTCGGTGGACGACGGAAAATCGACGCTGATTGGCCGGCTTCTGCATGACAGCAAGATAATTTACGAGGATCAGCTGACGGCGCTGGCACACGATAGCGCCAGGCACGGCACGAACGGTAATGACGTCGATTTTGCGTTGCTAGTCGACGGACTCGAGGCAGAGCGAGAGCAAGGTATCACGATCGATGTGGCCCATCGCTTCTTTACCACGCCGCGCCGCTCGTTCATGGTGCTCGACACACCCGGCCACGAGCAATACACCCGTAACATGGCGACGGGTGCCTCGAATGCCCAGCTCGCCATCATCCTGGTCGACGCGCGCAAGGGTGTCCTGGTGCAGACAAAGCGTCACTCTTTCATTTGTTCGCTGCTCGGTATCCGCAATATTGTGCTGGCTGTGAACAAGATCGACCTCATCAAGTACAAGAAGGAGATTTTCGACCGGATCGTCGAGGACTATATCGCCTTTTCCGCCAGTCTTCGCTTTACCTCGATCGTTCCGATTCCGATCTCCGCCCGCTACGGCGACAACGTCGCTAGCCGCTCCGGCAACTTTGAGTGGTATGATGGTCCCTGCGTGCTCGATTACTTGGAGAGCATCGATATCCAGTCTAACGCCGTGATCCAGCCTTTCCGCTTTCCGGTCCAGTGGGTGAACCGGCCCAATTTGGACTTCCGGGGCTACGCCGGATCGGTAGTTACCGGGAGTATCTCGGCAGGGGACGAGGTCGTTGTCGCAACGTCTGGACAGACCACGCGCATCAAGCGGATCGTGACCCATGACGGCGACCTTGTCCGCGCCGAGGCGGGCGATGCCATCACCATTTCGCTCGAAGACGAGATCGATATCGGCCGTGGCGCTCTCCTGGCGCGCCCGACCGAGCGGCCACAGGTATCCGGCCAGTTCGCCGCGCATCTGATCTGGATGGATGAGGCCCCGCTCGTTGCCGGACGCAATTACATCCTGCGCATTGGAACGCAGACCGTAGCCGCCAGCGTGACCGCAATCAAGCATCGGATCGACGTCAACACCCGTGAGCATCTCGTAGCTAAAACGCTTGGTCTGAATGAGATCGGCTTCTGCCATATTTCGACGGCGCTGCCGATGGCGTTCGATCCTTACGAGATCAATCGCGAGACCGGATCGTTCATCGTCATCGACCGCTATACGAATCGGACGATCGGCGCCGGGATGATCGCATATCCTCTGCGGCGGCCCACCAATATCGCTTGGCACCCCCTTTCAGTGAGTAGGAACGAGCGCGCCGCGCTCAAGAATCAAAAGGCTTGTATCATCTGGTTCACGGGCCTATCCGGCTCGGGAAAGTCGACAATCGCCAACATAGTCGACCAAAAGCTGTTCACTATGGCGTACCACACCATGCTGCTGGATGGCGACAACGTGCGGCACGGACTAAGCGCGGACCTCGGCTTCAGCGAGCCCGATCGTGCCGAAAATATTCGTCGAGTCGGTGAAGTCGCCAAGTTGATGGTGGATAGCGGTCTGATCGTGATTTGCTCGTTCGTCTCGCCCTACATTGCCCAGCGAGACATGGTGCGGAACCTTGTTGCTAAGGAGGAGTTCCTCGAGATCTTTGTTGACACGTCGATCGACGAATGCGCGCGGCGCGATCCCAAGGGTCTCTATTCCAAGGCGAGGTCTGGAGAGATCAAGAACGTCACTGGCATCGATGCGCCCTACGAAATACCGCTAAGACCCGAAATTCATCTCAGGACAACAGGGCAAACGCCCGAGCAACTAGCGGAAGCCGTGGTCGAGGTCTTGATAGCGCGTGCAATCGTCGATAACTACTAGGATCTGCCGATTACCATCATTGCCAGAGCATCCAGCGCAATCGTTCGGGCCTTGCGCCAAGGGTGCCGCCGATGCTGAACCGAACTGGACGGCAGGTGGGGGGGCCTTGCCAATGAAGCGCGCTAACATGGGGTAGTGAGTCTGGTCGGAACGATTGGCACGCCTGGGCCTTGCATGCCCTGTGCTCGTCGCGAACTCACAGCCGGTAGTCATTCATCGCCAAGCGTTGGCACTCGGTAGGTCTAGAAGGTGCCATGAGTACGAAATGGCGGGAGTTGCCGTTCCATCCACTGGAGAGGCTGAGCCGCTGCTCAGGATCTACCGAAGAGCAGAATGAAGTTACTGGCCGGCAAATCCAATTGCCGTTTCAGCGCCAGCCCATGCTTCCTGGCCTCCCTTTCAATATCCCGCACGTCTTTGAGACCCCATTCGGGCACGCCAGCCGCTCGAATCTCCCTGTCGAATGCCTCGTTCGACGGCGTGGTGTATTTTCCGTCAAGTTTAAAGGGACCATAGATTGCGATGAAGCCGGATGGTTTCAGGAGCTTTGCGCCAAGCGCAGCAATGCCGTCGGCGATCGAGACGGGAGCAACATGGAAGATGTTGATGACGAAGATGACGTCGTAGAGCTGCTCGTGGGCATCCGGCCAGGTTGAGGGAACCGTGAGATCGATCAGAACGGGATCAGCAATGTTATTGTTATCGCCTTCGAGGCGCTTCCTTTTGATTGTCTCGAAGACACCTTGATCGTAATCGGAAGGCTGAAACCGAACGTTCGGAAAATGCGGCGCGAGGTAGTTGATATGTAATCCGGCACCAGTCGCTACTTCGAGCGCGTCACCCCTCGTAGGAAAGAACTCTTCGAACGTTTTCAGGATAGCGTCCCTATTGCGGTTGCCCGCCCAGGCGACATAAGGGCTGAGAGGATACGGATCGATATTGGGTCTGTCGTCGGACAATCGCGTACTCCTTTGCCTCTATGGCGAAAGACATGGCTCGGACTTGTCTTTCAGGACAAGTTAGGAGGGGTGTGCCAGGCTCGGCTCGCCCGCCACGGTCGGCCTGAAGGGGATCTATGGAGCGTTATCGGCGTCGGCGGTCCGGCGGAGCGGAAAGCGTGTCGCGATTGACAAGAGAATCGTCCTGATGGACGAGCCCTTCCCGGTGGTCGACGTTCACACCCGCCGGCTAATGCACCGGATCCCCCTTGAGCTCGGGCAGACCAAACGCCCTCTCTCGAAAGCTCCCGCGCCGCCAAGCTCCGTACGCGCGGTGGAATTCAGTCTGTTCCAAGCTGGCTAGTCCAAGGCGGCTGACGAGGTCGGCGGCGGCGATTAAGGGTAGAATTTTGTTTCGCCGCGCGGGCCGCTTGATCTGCGGATTTAGAAAGCAGCGAACGCGCGCCAAGGTAGAATCTGCCCAGTGACCTTTCCGTGGATTCGAGTGGTGCTAGGTGACCTCCATGGGCGGCTGCTTGGTCACCTTGAGGCGTGTCACACTGCTCCGGCCGTCGACACTGACAGGCACATCACCTTCGATTGTGGCGCGACGCATGACGCGATGCTGGTCGCCGTAATCATTGACCGCATAATGCTGTGTTGCGCGGTTGTCCCAGATCGCGACATCGCCCTCCTTCCAGTTCCAGCGCACGGTGTTTTCGGGTGCCGTGATGTGGGACTGGAGTAGATCGAACAGCTTCTGGCCATCACGTTTAGGGATGTCAACAAAACGCTGCACCACATCGCCGAGCACCAGCGCGCGCTCGCCGGTCTCCGGATGGACGCGCACGACGGGATGCTCGGTCTCAAAGATGGTTCTCGTAAAGATCTCATCAAAATGTTTCTTGTCGACTTCGCGGACACGTGCCGTTCCTTCGTAATCGAAGGCGTTGGTGTGGATTGCCCAGAGTTCGTCGGCAAGCCGTTGCAGCGGCAGCGGCAGATCCAGGTAAGTGGCCGCGGTGTTCGACCAGATCGTATCGCCGCCAAACGGTGGGATCACAATGGCCCGCAGCACCGAAATTTTGGGATAGGCAGCAGTGAAGGTTCCATCCGCGTGCCACACATCAGCCCGGCTACCTCCGCGGGCGGAGTCGAGTTCGATGATTGACGCCATTCCCTTGGTGGTACCGAGCGTCGGATGCGGAACAAGCGTTCCCAAACGAATAGCAAAGCGTTCCTGCTCGGGGTCGTCGAGGTGATCCTGATCGCGGAAAAAGATCACCTTGTGTACGAGTAGCAAGCTGTTGATTGCAGCAATCGTCTGGCTCGGCAAATCGCCCGAGAGCTTGATATTGCTGATCTCAGCACCGATGCGCGCGGTGCGTTTGACGACGTCGCTATACGGAATGATATTATCGATCAAAGCGGCTTCGCTCATGGTGGCATCTTCCAACTTCAGGATTCTTTTCGGCGACAACGTATTCAGCCGCGACGCGAATAGGCGAACGCACGATCGGGAATTGTCGAGGTTCGCCGCACTCGGCCCCGTTGGTGTGCTTCGAGGGAGGTAAGATCAGCCGCGCACCGATCGCGGCTGAACATTGCTGATTTGGTGCCTCTGCATGCTCTCAGCCACTAAATTGCTATTGCTGATGCGAAAGCAATGACCATGCCAATGCTGCTAGGCACGCTAAAGCGACCGACCATGCGTTAAAGGTCCCTCCCCCTTGTGCGCGCGGTGTTTTGAATCCGACATGACATTGCTGCTGTCGGTACACGAACAACGGTCCACGCGAGGTATTGTTTTGGTGAGAGCTGTGTCGCGCTATTTTGGCGGCTGACTTGGCGAACTCGTGCGCCAGCTGCGGGTTGAGGGAAGGGGAGCTGAGCACAGTCCCCTTCTAGTGAGGGCGGTTTTCGGGACGATCTGGCGTGCTTTCGCGACATCGTTCCTGTGCTCGGTCTTGCGACCTATCGGCAAATTCTGCTCGTGACTGCCACACGGTCGCTCGACAGCTATCTCGGGCGTATGACCGGCGCGAAGGTGCTGGCCGGCGAGATCGTCCACGGTCAAGGCGGGATCATCCACGCCGCAGTCGTTCTCGCGACCGGGTTCACAAGGCTTACAGATCGCGAAGATCCGATGGTTGAACGAACACCTCGAAGCAGTCGGCGATCCGTTGATCAAGAATGGCGGTGAAATTCTGAAATTCCTGGCCGACGGCCTTCTCGCCAAGTCGTGGACGAAGGTCGTCGAAACGCACATGGCGGGAGGCGCTTGCCCCCTCTTAGGTTTGCTCACCGTACCGTGTCGCTCTATCCGACGATAGGATAGCCGCCGCATGTCGCCGAAGGGGACCAGCCAAGTCGTTCCGATGAAGGATTCGATCCTGCAATTATCCATGGTTCGTGCGCAACCAAGTATCCACGTATTACACTGAACGAAACCGGAATGTTATAGTGATCGGTTTCATTTTATTGTCGTATGCACTGGTTGGTGTAGGCTCAATCACGAGCGTGCGGTGCAGAAGCAACTCGGGGTCGATCGCCCCGACTTCGGTGTCCTCTTCGCCGACATGATCGTGGGCGAAGACGAGCCCGTTGCGACGGGGCGTGTTCTTCAGCCGAAGATCGAGGCGGAGGTGGCCTTCCATCTCGATCGCGACGTCGAGGTCGAAACGCCCACGGTGGCCGACGTGGTGCGGGCAGTGGCCTACGCAATGCCCGCCCTTGAGATCGTCGGCAGCCGCATCACCAATTGGGATATCGGAATCGTTGATACCGTCGCCGACAACGCGTCGTCGGGCCTCTTCGTTCTGGGAGGTCCAGTCCGGCGGTTGGATGGCTTGGACCTGCGCGCCCTCCAGATGCAGATGACCCGGAAGGACGAAATCGTCTCGAAGGGGACCGGCGCGGCCTGTCTCGGCAATCCGCTCAACGCGACGGCCTGGCTCGCCAGTGAGCTTGCCCGCCGCAAGCGGCCGCTGCGCGCCGGCGACGTCGTGCTCTCCGGAGCGCTCGGCCCGATGGTGCCGGTGAACCCGGGCGACGTATTTGAGGCCAACATCGCAGGTCTTGGCACCGTCTCGGCCCGGTTCACCTAGACACACCCAAAGGAACACCGAATGAAGCTCGTCAGATTCGGCAATCCCGGCGCCGAAAAGCCGGGACTCGTCGACGATCAGGGACGCCTGCGCGACTTGTCGGATGTCATCGCCGACGTCACCCCCGGCAACCTGTCGCGTCCCGTGCTGCAAAAGATCGCTGCGATCGCTCCATCCACGCTGCCGCTCGTCGCCGGCGAGCCGCGTTTGGGCGTGCCGATCGCAGGCGTCGGAAAGTTTATCGCGATCGGTCTCAACTATGCCGATCATGCCGCGGAGGCCAACCTTCCGTTACCCTCCGAGCCCATCGTTTTTCAGAAAGCGATCACCTCGCTCAGTGGGCCGAACGACAACGTCGTGCTGCCAAAAGGTTCTGAGAAGTCGGACTGGGAGGTCGAACTCGGGATCGTGATCGGCGCCCGAGCTTCCTACGTCGAGCGCGCTGATGCACTAGCCCATGTCGCAGGCTACTGCGTCGTGAACGACGTCAGCGAGCGCGAGTACCAGATGGAACGCGGCGGCACTTGGGACAAGGGGAAGGGCTGCGACAGCTTCGGGCCCGTCGGACCGTGGCTGGTGACGACGGACGAGGTTTCCGATCCACAGGCGCTCGACCTCTGGCTCGACGTCAACGGACAGCGCATGCAGGCGGGTAACACCAAAACGATGATCTTCGACTGCGCGGAGATCGTCAGCTACGTCAGCCGCTTCATGACGCTGATGCCCGGCGATATCATTGCGACCGGGACGCCACCGGGCGTGGGCATGGGCAAAAAGCCCGCTGCAATCTACCTCAAGCCGGGCGACGTCATGACGCTTCGCATCGGGGGGCTCGGAACGCAGCGCCAGCACGTCCGCGAATGGTCTCCCGCTGCGGGGCTGCGAACGTGACTGTCTACAGCGGAAGGTTCAAGGGACGAACGGCCGTCGTAACCGGCGCGGCGTCCGGCATTGGCCGCGACGTCGCGCGTCGGTTGGTGGCCGAGGGCGCCCGCGTCTCCATGTGGGACCTGAACGCCTCTGCCCTCGCTACGGCAGCGGCGGAAGCTCGTGCGACGAACACGCAATCTGTCGACATCACGGCAGAAAACGCTGTCGATGCCGCCATGCGGCAGAGCATCGACGAGTTGGGCGGGCGGCTTGACATTCTGGTCGCCAGCGCGGGCATCACGGGCCCGAACGGCGCCGTGAAAGATTACGCGGGCGAGGATTGGCGCAAGGTCTTCGACGTCAACGTCCACGGGGCCTTCTACTGCAACCGCGCCGCCGTCCGCGCGATGGATAGGGGTGGCTACGGTCGCATTGTCAACGTCGCTTCCGTGGCGGGGAAGGAAGGCAATCCGAACGCGTCGGCCTATAGCGCTTCGAAGGCGGCGGTGATCGCGCTGACCAAGTCGCTCGGCAAGGAGACCGCAGCGACCGGAATCCGCGTCAACTGTATCACGCCGGCGGCGATCAAGACGCCTCTGTTCGATCAGATGAAGCCTCAGCACATCGAGTTCATGCTGTCGAAGATTCCGCTCGGGCGGTTCGGCACGATCGAAGAGGCGACTTCGCTCGTCTGCTGGCTCGCGAGCGAGGAGTGCTCGTTCAGCACGGGCGCGGTATTCGACCTCTCGGGCGGCCGCGCAACGTATTGAGCGACCTCCGACATGTTCGCACTGCGAACAGTTGTCATGAAGCCATTGTGACCGGGGACGGGCGCCTGGATAATCGACCCAATCAAAAAGCGCCGAAGAGCGCATGGAGGAAACCAATGATCATTAGCACCGAAACAGGTTGACCTGGGACGTCATCGGTTCAGCCGGTGACCAGCTCGAACGTTCGCATCAATAAGCGGCTCACGCGCCAAGCACTCCGGTTCGGCGTTGGGCTCCGCATTGCGTTTTTGCAACTGCCTCAGGGAGGAATTCTATGACCACTATGAAAGCCGCCCGCCTGCACCAGGTGGGTACCAAGTTCTCGATCGACGAAATCGCCGTCCCGAAGCCGCGCCCCAACGACGTCTTGGTCAAGGTCAAGGCGTGCGGGATCATCCCGAACATGAAGAACGTCATGGCGCACTACGCGGAATGGTTCCCCTTCCTGCCGCTGCCGCCATTGCCTGCCATCTACGGCCTGGATGCCTCGGGAGAGGTGGTCGAGGTGGGCAGCCAGGTCAAGTCGATCAAGAGCGGCGACCGGGTGTACGTCAATCCCGGCATATCGTGTGGATCCTGCCACGCGTGCCGGTGCGGGCAGCCGATTAATTGCGACGCCTACACGTTCCTCGGCTACTTCGGCTTCGGTCCGCGTTCGAGCCAGGTCTTCGTTGATTATCCCTCGGCCGGCTTCGCCGAGTACATGACTGCGCCGGCGTCATCGTTGGTGAAGCTTCCGGAATCGGTGTCGTATGAAGCGGCCGCCCGTCTTGGATATCTCGGGACCGCGTACTCCGCCCTGAGGAAGGCGGGGGCTCGCGCCGGAACGAGTGTCATCGTCAGTGGCGCTACAGGTACTCTGGGGCTAGGTGCCGTAATTCTCGCATTAGGAATGGGCGTCACCAAAATCTTCGGTGTCGCGCGCGACAAGAATCTGCTCGGGCGCCTGCGCGCGATCGCGCCGTCCCGGATTGAAGCAATTTCGGCCGGCGATCGTCCGCTGGATGAGTTGGTGCGCGAGCACACCGACGGCCTGGGGGCCGACATCTTCATCGACGCCGTCGGGCCTGGCGCGCCCAGTTCGACCTCGCTCGTTGGCATCAACGCATTGAGACGCGGGGGACGGATGGTCGACATCGGGGGGATGTCCGAGCCGCTTCCGTTGGAGATGTTCAGGCTGATGTGCTTCCAGATCAGCGTCATCGGCTCCTTGTGGTTCGATGTCGCCGAAGGGCAGGACATGGTCGAGATGGCTGCAGCAGGGACGCTGAATCTCTCGGTCTTCGAACACCAGCGATACCCGCTGCGCGACATATCCAAGGCACTTGAAGCGGTCGATCACAGGAACGGCGGCTTCACCAACGTTGTGATCGTCCACGAATAGACGGGAGACAGAAAATGGCGCGTCTGATTGTTACTGCTCATCGGAACGGAAAGTCTTCCGTCGGACTGGACCAGTCGATTCCCGCGAAGCCGTTCGTATCAGTGCCCGGCTTCGATCCCACACTGATCTGGGGCACGTTGGCGACTCCATCGGTGCCATGGGATGGGAGCAATGTCGCAGCCGGCGGAAGGACCGTGCTGCCGGACGCTGGGGGGACGAAGCTGATGAAGGTCACCTTTCCACCCGATTCTGTGATGACGTCGTCTGACTTCGACCCGGCCGCTGCGGGCGCGGAATATATGTCCCGGCTGCCGGGACTTGCGGAGCAATTCGAGCCGGAGAGTCCGGGGATGCACACGACCGACACCGTGGACTACGGCATCCTCATGGACGGCGAGATCACGCTCGAACTCGACGATGGAAAGGCCGTTGCGCTCCAGCCGGGCGACATCGTTGTTCAGAACGGTACGCGCCACGCCTGGCGGAACGGTGGAAGCCGTCCCGCAACACTGATTTTCGTTCTGATCGGAGCGCGCCGTCGGAATGCTTGAGGTGCCGAGTAGCGCCAGACCGTGAGGCGCGGCCGCTGGGGTTCCCAGCCGGACCTTCTTAGAAAGGTCCAGAGCCGAAAATAGGCGGACGGCCGCGCCCGCCTTGTTTCTGCTGGCGGGCGCCTTCGAGAGCACCTATAGGCTGGAAACGTACCTAAACTCTTTGTCCATCCCCGTAAAACATTGAAATCGCAGAAAATGCGATCGCCCGCCGTGCGCGCCATAAACCCACAATATAGCTGCGCCAGCTTGGCGAAGAGGGAGCACGCCCGCGGAAAAGATCGCGCGATTCATCTGTCGCCAAGCACTCCGATCCGCGCGAGGTAGTCGCTCATGTCGAGACAAGCGAACGATCGCCGGCCTTAGCTTGCGCAAATTGCTTTGGTGCCTTGAATCTCGCCAGGACAGTCTCGGCCGTCTCACCCGCTAGATCCGAAATGAACTTCCCTATCTGTTCTCGAGTTTGGATTCCAAGCAGTGGCCGTGGCTCTGAGAGAAAATCGAAGAACGCGCTTCCAATCTTTGCGTTGACTGCGGCGGCAGGGAACAGCAGTTCGGCATGCGCAGCATATTTCTCGTCACCCAGGAACAGTCGGGTCACTTCCGTTGCGGCCTCGGCGCGATGGTCCCAGTGCGTATTGAATTGATCCCACAGCCACTCGTAGGTGATCTTGCCCTTGTGCTCCCTGAGCGCCCTAATCAGCAGTACGGATTGAATCACCGCATTTTGCGCTCCTTGACCGCCGATCGGATCAAAGGAAACTGCGGCATCGCCGATCGCGGCAACAGGGTGTCCATTTTTCGTCCGGGCAACAGCACGCCGAACGGTCGGGGTGACTGCGCCGAGAAACCACGAGTGCGGGTCCTCATGCAGGGGTTCGAGCTGCGCGACCAACGCCAGGTCTTCCGGGAAGTATGTCGCAAATAGCTTTACCACGGCGTCGCGCGCGCTCTGGGTATCGGTCGCGGATTTGAACAAGTCGACCCACGGGCTGCCGGGCTTGGCGAAGCCGATGAAGGCCCGTGTGGCACCGGCATCCTTGTGCAGATAGGGGCCGAAAAAGGTCTCACCGAAATCAGCGTGGATGGTGAACCAGTTGTGCCTGGCGCCGTCCGAACTGCGATAGGCGAACTGATGATCGGCGCGATTGAGTCCCTTGAAGGTTGCGAGCAGCAGCTGCCGCTGCGGCTTCGCGTAGACAGTGCGATCGGGGTCAGCCGGGAACAGCAAGGACAAACCGCCCTTGCCCGTCGCGACCAGCGTGAGATCGACCTGCGCGGCAATTGCGTCCAGATCGTCCGGCGTAACGGTACGCACGACGAATTGGCCCCCTCGCGCCAAGAAACGACCCAACCGATCGTCGGCTCGCAACCGCGTATCGACCGCCTGAGCTCGGTAGTTGAACGGGCGGTCGAACTCCAAGACCGGCGTTCGGGTTTCTCCGCTGCCGGAGAAGATCCGAACGCTCATCCCGGTGCTGGTTCCGACATCGTAGAGGTTCTCAATAATCTCCGCATCGTATTCGAGGGAGTTGCCGAAGTAGACGGCAGTCCCCGTCGGGGGCATATCGTCGCGCAACGATGCGCGGTCTCGATCGCTGTAGATGGTGACGTCAAATCCCGCGTTGACGAGGCCGAGCCCGGCCGTGGTCCCCGCGAGACCCGCTCCCACGATGGCGGCTTTCCGTTTGGTGTTTGGCACGTGGCTCTCCGGAGGAAAGAATTGCTATGCTCAGAAGCGAGACCCTAAGTCGCGCGCGGCTCACGCACGCATCTCACCGCGTAAAGTCGTAGAGAGCGCGATCTATTAGCCGATGTGTTGCCCAGCCCGACGGACGCCGGCACTCCAGGCATATGGCAGGGTCTCGCCATTCAACTCATGCGCGCCGATGGCGCGAAGCTTGAAGATCGCGGGATTGTGGGAGGCGATGGTGCGCGCATTGCGCCAGTGCCGATCGATCGCGAGCTTCTCGGAACTGAGAGAGGCTCCGCCGACCTCGAAAAGTGCAGTCACAGCGTCGAGAACCAGCTTGATGACGACCACCTGTGCCTCGGCTGCCGCGAGCTCCGAGGCGTCGAGCTGCTGAGGGTCTTGGTGGCGACCGTCAAGAGTCCGCGCGAGCTCGTCGACCGCGGCGAGGACCGTCGCTCGTGCGCCGAATGCCGCGCTGAAAAGCTGCCCGATGACCTGCTGCACAAGGGGATCATTCCGTGGCAGGTCAGCGACAGCGTGAGAAAAGGTGCGAGTTCGCGCCTTGATCCATTCGGTCGTATCGATGGCGGCGCGTTTTGCGATTCCTGCGAGGGTCGCGAGCAGGATCAACTGAACATGAGCGGTTCCGAAGACGCGGCCTTCCGTTCCATAGCCCGGGCCGACAATGCGGTCCGGAAGGACCGTTACATCCTTGAATTCGGCCGTGCCGCTCGCTGTTAGTCTCTGCCCGAAGCCATCCCAGTCGTCTTGAACGTCGACGCCAGGCTGGCTGGTGTCGACAAGAACTGTAACTCGCTTGCCGTCGTGATCGGCCGCCACGATTAGATGATCTGCATAGAGGGTGCCAGTCGTATAATACTTTGTGCCATTGAGCCGCAGCGCGGTTCCCTCCGACGTCACGGCGGTCCGGTAGCGATCGACTGCGCCAACGCCGGGTTCAGTCACTGCGACGCCGAACAGCGCGCCGTTGGCGATGGCTTTGAGCCACCGCGCCTTGACCGTCTCATCCTTGTTCAGCCGCAAGTCCTCGACCAGGTTGAAGTGAGCCCTCAAGGCCTGGGGCAGGTTGGAATCGGCGACCGCAAGCCCGATGAGGAGGTCGAAGGTCTGACGGGGCGTTGCGCCGAGACCGCCAAACTCGAGCGGTACGCGGAGGGCGCCGAAGCCTGCGTCCTTCAGTAGTTGGATTTCGTCGAACGGAAGCGTGCGGCTTCGTTCGCGCGCCACCGCACCTGCCGCGATCTTCTCGAAGATTGGAGCGAATCGCGTTTGCAGTTCGTCATCGCTTTTGGTGGGACTCGCAACGTGAATGGTCATGGTGCCGCTTTCGTTCATCTTGAGATCAATGCTGTCGCCTCGAAGCATAGTCGGCTCTCCGCTGAGGGCCAGACTGTATTTCCGCAGGATCGAAGACGAACGTTCGGAGCGGCGCGTCGTACGAAGAAAATTTCTGCCGCGCATTATGATGTCTGACTGGGTAGTGGCATCACGAACTCTCCGTTGAAGAGCAGCCGAGATGAACGCGAGGAGAGTCAATTCGAAAGGAGTATTCTCCGAAACAAGCCTGGATGCGGCGGATCGCATCGAGATTCGATCGTATCGAAGCGAGTTGTTGTCGTGATGTTCGTCGAGCGCGCTGCATGATGGCGTTCGTTGATGATAAATACGAGCGCGACGAGAGAAAGTTTCTCACCTCGCGAAGCGACGCAGCGAAAGATGCGCATCGAAAAACGCCGATAAACGCGATGGACCATCGATCGCCCGTTGTGGCGAGATGGCTGCGTCGAGGATGCAGGAGCGTCGCAATGCGCGATGCAACGGAGAGACGTGAATGGCGCGACAGATTCGGTTCAACGCGTTCGACATGAATTGTGTCGGCCATCAGTCCCCGGGTGTCTGGGCACACCCGCGGGATCGCTCCTATAAGTACAAGGACCTCGACTATTGGCAGGATCTCGGGCGAACGCTGGAACGCGGGGTTTTCGACGGCATCTTCATCGCCGATGTCATCGGCTATTATGACGTTTACAAGAATTCTCTGTTCCATGCGCTGGAGCAAGCAGCGCAAATCCCCGTCAACGATCCCTTGCAGCTGGTGGCGCCGATCGCTCTCGCTACCGAGCATCTCGGCATCGGCATCACCGCATCGACCTCATTCGAGCATCCGTACAGCTTCGCCCGCAGGCTCTCCACCGCGGATCACCACAGCAAGGGGCGCGTCGGCTGGAACATCGTGACTTCGTATCTGGAGAGCGGGGCGAAGAATATCGGTCAGGGCGGGTTGCGCCGCCACGACAATCGATACGAGGTGGCAACTGAATATGTCGAGGTCCTCTATAAGTTGCTCGAGGGAAGCTGGGAGGAGGGGGCTGTCTTGCGCGACGCCGGGAAGCGGATCTTTACTGACCCGTCGAAAGTTCATGAAATCGGGCACAAGGGAAAATACTTCGACGTACCGGGCTATCACCTCTGCGAGCCGTCGCCGCAGCGGACGCCGCTGCTCTACCAGGCGGGTGCGTCGGGCCCGGGCAAGACCTTCGCGGCTCAGCACGCGGAATGTGTGTTTGTCGCCGCCCCGATCAAGCAGGTCCTGAAATCCTACGTCGCCGAGGTGCGGCGGCAGGCGGCTGAAGCCGGCCGCGATCCACGCAAGATTTTGATCTACAACCTGGTCACGGTGATTGTCGACGAAACCGACGCGAAGGCGGAAGCGAAGTTCAGGGAATACCAGCAATATGCTTCCTATGACGGCGCGCTGGTGTTCATGTCGGGCTGGAGCGGCATCGATTTCGGGCAATATGCGCCGACTGATCTGGTCAAGAAGGTCGAGACCAACGCGATCGTGTCCGTTGTTGATCATCTCGCCAGCGGCAGCAAGTCCTGGACCATCGAGGAACTGGCGCGCTGGGGCGGCATTGGCGGCCTCGGTCCGGTGTTTGTCGGCTCGCCGTCGACGATTGCCGACATCCTGCAGGACTGGGTGGAGGACACAGACGTCGACGGCTTCAACCTCGCCTATGCGGTGACGCCGGAGACCTTCGAGGACGTGGTCAATCTGCTGGTGCCGGAGCTGCAGAAGCGCGGCGTCTATCCGACGGGCTATCGTCCGGGGACGCTGCGCGAGAAGCTGTTCGGCGAGGGACCATATCTGCCGTCGAGCCATCCTGCCGCGGCCTATCGTGACATCGAGGCGGTCAAGCGGAGCGCCGCCCAGGCGGCCGGTGTGGCCGGGCGACAGCCGGTCGAGGCCTGAGGCGCGATGTCCGGACCGATCCTGCAACTGCGCGACGTGTCCCTGTCGTTTCAGGGTATCAAGGCGCTCAACGCGCTGAGCTTCGAAGTCGCGCGTGGCGAGATCTGCGCGTTGATCGGTCCGAACGGGGCCGGCAAGAGCTCGCTGCTCAACATCATCAATGGGGTGTATCGGGCCGACAGCGGCAGCGTCACGTTCAACGGCGAGCAGTTCATCCGGGTCCGCCCGGCGCATGCTGCGCATCTCGGCGTGGGCCGGACGTTCCAGCATAACGCGCTGTTCCGCCATCTCAGTGTTCTCGACAATGTGCTGGCCGGGCTGATCAGGCAGTCCCGCACCACGCTCCTCGAGCACGCCTTCGGTGTCGGGCGCGATCGGCGCGAGACCCGCGAATTCACCCGCCGGGCCGACGAGATCATCGCATTCCTGGACCTGACCAGGCATCGCGACACGGTGGTGGCGACGCTTCCCTATGGCGTTCAGAAGCGGGTCGATCTCGCGCGCGCGCTGGTCGGCCGGCCGAGCCTGCTGCTGCTGGACGAGCCGATGGCTGGAATGAACCAGGATGAGAAGCACGAGATGAGCCGCCTGATCCTGGAGGCCAACGCGAGCCTCGGCACCACGATCGTGCTCATCGAGCACGACATGAGCGTGGTGATGGGGCTCTCGCATCACGTGGTCGTGCTCGACTATGGCCGCAAGGTCGGCGACGGCTCTCCGGAGCAGGTGCGCAGGAACCCGGACGTGATCGCCGCCTATCTCGGCACGGCGCACTGAGGTCCAGATGAGCTTCTTCATCGAAACACTGGTCGGCGGCCTGCTCGCGGGCGTCATGTACTCGCTGGTTGCGATCGGATTCGTGCTGGTCTTCAAGGCTTCCGGCGTTTTCAACTTCGCGCAAGGCTCGATGGTGCTGTGCGCAGCGCTCACCTTCGTGACCATGCGCGACAAGGGAATTGATTTCTGGCTGGCCGCGCCGATCACGCTGACGGTGATGGTGCTGATTGCGATCGCCGTCGAGCGCGTCGTCTTGCGGCCGCTGGTCAATCGCCCGCAGATCACCCTGTTTATGGCGACGCTCGGAGTGTCCTTCGTGATCGAAGGTCTTGCACAGATCGTGATGGGTGCGAGCGTGCACGAGCTCGATCTCGGCATCGTCGATACACCGATTGAAATCGGCGGGGTTCAGGTCAGCCAGTTCGACCTCGTCGCGGCGGGCACCGCGGGGATTCTCGTGGTCGCGCTCTCGATTTTCTTCAACAAGACCCGCGTTGGGATCGCGCTGCGAGCGATCGCCGACGATCCGCAGGCCGCGCTCTCGATCGGAATCCGGCTGCAAACGCTGTGGCAGATCGTGTGGGGAGTAGCCGGCTTCGTGTCGCTGGTTGCGGGTCTCTTGTGGGGCGCACGCCAGGGCGTTCAGTTCGCGCTGACACTCGTGGTGCTCAAGGCTCTGCCGGTGCTCATCATCGGCGGATTCACCTCGATCACGGGCGCGATCGTCGGCGGACTGATCGTCGGTGCCGGCGACAGCCTCGCCGAAATCTATCTCGGAAGCTTGTTGGGAGGAAGCGTGTCGACCTGGTTCGCCTACGTGCTCGCGGTCGCCTTCCTCCTCATCCGGCCGGCTGGCTTGTTCGGCGAAGCGCCGATCGAAAGGATTTGACGTATGTCGACGGTTGGCACCGAAACTATCGAAGGGTTTAGCTCATCTCGCGAGATCGCACAGAGCGCGCGCGACCGGTTGCGCGCTGGCTCGGTTGTGGTGTTGCTCGCCGCACTGACAGCAATTCCACTGGTGGCGAACGATTACTGGCTCAATGCCGTTCTGATCCCGTTTCTGATCATGTCTCTGACGGCGCTGGGGCTGAACCTGCTGATGGGCTATGCGGGACAAGCCTCGCTCGGCAGTGGCGGGTTCATGTCGGTCGGCGCGTATGCGACCTACAACCTGCTGCTGCGGTTGCCGGAGCTGCCGCTACCGGTCAGCCTGCTGCTTGGGGGCGTTATCTCCGGGCTTGTGGGGGTCATCGCAGGGCTGCCGAGCCTGCGGATCAAGGGCTTCTATCTCGTCGCATCGACGCTGGCGACCCAGTTCCTGCTCGAATGGCTGTTCAACCAGTATGGCTGGTTCTCGAATTACTCGACCTCGAGCTCGATCTCGGCGCCGCGGCTGGCGTTCCTCGGCCATGATCTCTCGAGCCCGACCGGTCGCTATCTCCTGACCCTCGCAACCGTCGTGGTGGTGACGGCCACAGCAGTGCGACTGGTTCGCAGCCAGACCGGCCGGACCTGGATGGCGATCCGCGACATGGACACCGCGGCCTCGGTGATCGGCGTTCCGGTATCAGCCGGAAAGCTGAAGGCGTTCTTCGTGAGCTCGCTGGTGATCGGGATTGCGGGCGCGCTTTGGGCCTTTGCCTATCTCGGCACCGTCGATGCACGCAGCTTCAACCTGGACCGTTCGTTCCAGGTGATGTTCGCGATCATCATCGGCGGCATGGGCAGCATCAGCGGAAATTTTCTCGGCGCCGCCTTCATGATCTTCCTGCCGATCCTGCTCGATCATCTCGGGAGCGGGGTGTTCGGTGGCGCGATCGACCCCGGACAGCTCGAAAATTTTCAGAAGGCGCTGTTCGGCGCGTTGATCGTCTGGTTCCTGATCAAGGAGCCGCGGGGCCTTGCAGCATTGCTGTCGCGAGCGTGGACGCAGCTGGTCTCGCGGATCAACCGTTAGCAAACGACGAAACTTGTCGTGCGTGGGTGTGAACCGCGCGCACGATCGAACGTGAATTCTGCAGTCAAATGGAGGGTAAGCAGATGTCTTTGTGGAAGCAGAAGCGGATCGTGAGCAAGGCAGTCGGACTGGCGGCGCTCGCTTTGTCGGCCGCCGTCGGTACCAGCGTCTCGGCGGAAGAAGCAAAAACGCAATACTTCCCGCTCGCGACCTTCCGGGTCGGAGCCTATGCGTCGAGTGGCATCCCGGTCTGGGCCGGCGAGATCGACTATTTCCGCTACATCAACGAGGTGGAAGGCGGCATCAACGGGATCAAGCTGGTCTGGGACGAGTGCGAGACCAATTGGGAAGTCGAGAAGGGCGTCGAATGCTATGAACGGGTGAAGGCCGGCAAGAACGGATCGCCGGTTCCGATCTTCCTGCCGCATGGCGATCCGATCTCGAAGGCGCTGACCGAGAAATCGGTGGCCGACAAGATTCCGCTGGTCACGATCGCTTATGGCCGCACGGAAGCCATCGACGGGCGCGTCTTCCCCTACAGTTTCCCTGTCGTCTTCAGCTTCTGGAGCGAAGCCTCGTCGGCGGTCAATTTCATTGCGGAGAAGGTCGGCGGCAAAGACAAGCTGAAGGGTCTCAAGATCGCGACCGTCTATCACGATTCACCTTACGGCAAGGAAACCCAGGTCCCGCTCGCCCACCTCGCCAAGACCTACGGTTTTGAGGACATTCAGATCCCGGTGCCGCATCCCGGCAACGAACAATCGGCGCAATGGGCCAAGATCCGCCAGCTCAAGCCCGACTGGGTGTTCTTGCGCGGCTGGGGCGTGATGACGCCGGTCGCAATCAAGACAGCCGCCAAGGTGGGCTTCCCGGTCGATCATATCATCGGCGGCATCTGGTCGGGCTCCGAGGAGGACGTCCGGCCCGCCGGCGCGGTCGGCAAGGGCTATCTTGCGATTACGCCATTCCCTGCGGGCGCCAATTTCGAGATCCATCAGAAGCTCAAGAAGTACATCCTCGACAAGGGACTGAGTGACCTCAAGGATCCCAAGAGCTTCGGTTCGGTCTACTACAATTCCGGCGTCGACGAGGCGATCGTCGCGGTCGAGGCGATCCGGACCGCGCAGGCACATTTCGGTGTGCGGCCGATCAATGGCGAGGAGGCGCAGTGGGGCCTCGAACATCTCGATCTCTCTGAAAAGCGTCTCGCGGAAATCGGCGCCACGGGCCTCCAACAGCCGCTGAAGCTTTCGGCCAAGGATCATGAGGGCGGCGGTGCCGGCAAGGTGCTGCAGTGGGACGGCGAGAAGTGGAACGTGGTGTCGAACGGCTGGGTGAAATCCGACCGGGACCTGTTGTTGCCGCTGATCTACGAGCGCGCCGCCGCCTATGCCCGGGAGAAAGGCATCACACCGCGCGACGCGACCAACTGATGTTGCCAGGGGATCGCCATGACCACGTCTCAATTCCTCGACGTCGACAACATCGAGGTTCTCTACGGTCAGGCGATCCTGGCCCTGCGCGGCGTGTCGCTCAGGGTCGAGCAGGGATCGATCGTTGCTCTTCTCGGCGCCAATGGCGCCGGTAAGACCACGACCCTGAAGGCCATCTCCAACCTGCTCGGATCCGAGCGCGGTCACTTGAGCCGGGGCGCGATCACGTGGCGCGGCGAGGTGACCCGTCGGCTTGACCCGGCCGATCTCGTTGCCAGGGGGGTGGTCCAGGTTCTCGAAGGCCGTCATGTCTTTCCCCAGCTGACGGTCGAGGAGAATCTGTTCAGCGGCGGGTTTGTGCGTCGGCCGAGCCGTCGCGCACTCGCCGACGATCTCGAGCGTGTTTACACCTGGTTTCCGCGGCTCAAGCAGCGCCGCAGCGCGCGTTGCGGCCTGACCTCGGGCGGCGAGCAGCAGATGGTCGCGATCGGGCGCGCCCTGATGACGCATCCGACTCTCGTGCTGCTCGACGAGCCTTCGATGGGGCTTGCCCCGATCATCGTGGAGGAGATCTTCCACATCATCCGCGATCTCAACCGGAACGAGGGTGTCAGCTTTCTGCTGGCCGAGCAGAACGCGCATCTCGTGCTTCAGTTTGCCGATCACGGCTACATTCTCGAGAACGGCAGGGTCGCCGCGTCAGGCACGGCGGCCGAGCTGGCCGAACGTGACGACGTTGCAGAATTCTATCTTGGTGCCGCACCGGCCGGATCGGCGGTATCCCTTCAAACCCCGATCGTCTGAGCAGGAGCGCGTCATGGCCATTCGTTTCGGATATTGGATGCCGCTCGGCAGTGGCGGCTTCGTCATCAGCAACGTGCCCCAGCGGACCGATTGGACACTTGACTACAATGCTTCCCTCGCGCGGGAGGCCGAAGAGCTCGGCTTCGAATATGGCCTCGCGCCGGCGCGCTTCATTGCAAGTCATGGCTGGGAGCTGCAGCAGGAAGCCATCACCTGCACGGCGGTGCTCTCGGCTCAGACCAAGCGGCTGAAGCTCATCAGCGCGATTCACACCGGCTTCTGGCATCCGGCGATGATCGCGAAGGTGGGCGCCACGATCGACGTCTATTCGAAAGGGCGGTTTGCGATCAACATCCTGACCGGCTGGTTCAAGGATGAGTTTCGCGCCTTCGGTGAGCCCTGGCTGGAACATGACGAGCGCTACCGCCGCTCGGAAGAATTCATCCAGGTGCTCAAGGGGCTCTGGACGCAGGACCGATTTACGTTCAAGGGCGATTTCTACAGCATCAACGATGCGTGGTTGAAGCCGAGGCCGATCTCGCAGCCCCATCCGGAGATCTTCCAGGGCGGCAATTCCAAGGCCGCGCGGCGGATGGCTGCGAAATATTCGGATTGGTACTTCCTCAACGGCACGACGGTGGAAGGCGCCAAGCAGCAGATCGACGAGGTCCGCGCGCTCGCCAAGGCAGAAGGGCGCACCGTCAAGTTCGGGCTCAACGGCTTCATCATCCAGCGGCCGACCGAGCGGGAAGCGCTCGAGCAGCTCGAGGCGATCGTCGCAGGCGCCGACCCCGAGATCGTTCAGGCCTTCGCCGAACAGGTGAAGCAGGCCGGCGCATCGACTGCGGACAAGATCGGGATGTGGGCGGATTCGAGCCACGCCAATCTGGTCCAGCCCAATGATGGCTTCAAGACGCGCTTGTTTGGTCCTCCCGAGCTGATCGCCGAGCGCATCCGCGCTTACGAGGCCATCGGCGTCGACATGATCCTTTGCGCCTTCCTGAATTTTACCGACGAACTGCCGGCGTTCGGCCGCGAGGTGATTCCGCTCTTGAACACGACAAAGGTTGACAGGGCTCACGCGCCTGAACCGGCGTGAGGCCAAGCCAGGATCTAGGAAAGGAATGAGCTGCAATGGCAGGCGCGCGTATCGCTATTTTCGCGACTTGCTCGACACATCGGAACTGACAACGCATCATCACGCATCGACAGACACAACTTCATTCGGTCGATGCCGGTGGAGTGGGGCGTTGGGCCGGTGCGGATCGCGATCATCGCCTGGTCGACATCCATGGGTGGCGGCGGTCGGCGGTTCCCGTCGGGACTATCGAGCCATTGCAGGCACGCTGGCCAAGCTCTCCGGCGCGGCCGTGCGCATGGTCGATTATTGTCTGGCTACGGAGCACGGCTTTCCCGCGGGCCTGGACGATTGCATCGCCGCCTTCGGCTGGGCTTCGCGCCATCGACCTGATGAGCACCGTCAGCGCGGACATGATGCGCAAGTGCATTTCAGTCTGGTCGGCGATTCCGCCGGTCGCTCCGCCCTTCGCGGCACTTGTGGCAATCTCTACTGTTTCGTCGCTCTCGCCCTCACTTTTTCATCGCGCGCGATCTGAGCCGAAAAAGCCATCCAGAACTCTCCGCCAAGGACCTTCGCGCTGACGCGCCTACCATGGTCTTTCCGCAACGCGACTCGCTGGAAAGCCGCTCGACTTCGACCAGCGTCGATCGTGACCGGGCTCGATCACGACGACATGAGAATCCGATGATGTCATGTGGATGGGGCACTGATCGTGTACCAAGAAGTGAGATCGAAATTATGATGTCTTCGGAGATCCCAGGCTAGCAAGCGCGGCGTGCTCTGCTTTGACCGGCTATCGGTGCAGCAGGCGCAAGGCGCGGCCCTTGGCGATGGCCGAGGCGCGGTTCTTGACACCAAGTTTGCAGTACAGATTGGAAAGATGCCACTTGATGGTGGGCAGCGAAATGGCAAGGCGCTCGGCGAGCTGCCGATTGTCCAGGCCGTTCTCGAGCAGAGCGAGCAGCTCGAGTTCCCGGGGAGTCGGGGGATCAAACATCGACTCGCGCGGATGCTGGGGGCGCCGCACCATGGGCGCGACCCCAACGAGCCGCGAAATATCGGCAAGGGCGGCCATGTCAGTGCGGCTCGTCAGCCCGAGTTCCCGGGCATTGCCACTCTCGATGAGGCGCTTCACGAGATCCCGGCGGCGCACGAACGGGCCATACAACGTGTGAGGTGCCGCGGCCGCGACCGCGCGGGAGAAGGCGCGCGTGGCAGCCGCGCCCGCGTTGGCGCGGAGCTGCGCCTCGGCGTCCAGCAGGTGGAGGTCGACCTGAGCTCCCTTGCGGCCGGCCGCCTGCGCGGAGCGCAGCTCCTGCTTGATCAGTCGGCCGGCGATGGCGAGATGGCCGACGGCGATGGCGAGCGCGATGGCGGCCATTTGCGCGGCCGTCCGCTCCATCACGGTGGCATTGCGGGTGAGCGCGCCGTCCCAGCCCGATCGCGCGCTCCAGCCGAGATCTCTCGCATGGTCCAGCGCCTCCTGCGGCCGCTCGGCCACCAGCAACTGCTGAACGAGACTTAACTCGAACAAGAGCGCAAGACGCTTGGGGTGCTCGCGTACGAGGGCGCGCAACTCGGCCACGGTGAAACGCGCGTCGTCGTGGAGCGCCGATGCGAGCGCCACCTCGATGCCGAGCCATGTGGTGTCGGGAATGCCGTTCACGCTGGCCCGCCGAAGATTGTTGGCGACGATTTCGATGGCCTCGTCCAGGCGGCCGCAATCATACAGCGCACGGGCGCGCACGAGCGCGACGACGGCGGCGACGCTCGCGCCGGGGCCGATAGCAGCGCGGGCCCGCATCTCTATCTCGTGTAGCCGGCCCTCCGCCAACGCAGGGTGGCCCTGTCCGATTTCGATCATGCCCGACACCATCTCCACCCAGCAGCGGCCGTATTCGCTGTCGGCGCGGGCGATTGCGGCTTGCGAGATTGCAAGATCGCGCCGGCCGGCAACATAGGCATGGCCGCTGAGGCACGAAGCGGCCAGAGCGCCTGCAGCGGCTGCGGTTTCGAACGGCTCGCCCACCCCGGAATAGCTGCGGAGCCAGCCGTCGGCTTCCTCGCGCACGCGATCTGGCGCATCAAGGTGAACGGCGATGACGATCGTTGCGACCCCGAGCTTGCGCCGCAGATCCTGGGCGAAGGCCGTGTCGGGCAGCCCGTCCAGTTGCTCGGCGGCGCGTGCCAACTCGGCCCTCGCCGCCTCATAATGGCGCTCGTAGAGCAGCGCCCAGACATACCAGAACGTGGCCTCGGGGCCCTTGGGCACGCCGATCGCCTCGGCACGGCTGACCCAGTCGAGGAACGAGGAGGTGTCGCCTTGCTCGCGCACCAGCACGCAGGCGATGCGCTCGAGCAACTCTGCAGCCAGTTGCCGCTCGCATGCATCGATCGCCAGCTCCAGCGCGCCCTGATGGTCGCCGCGCCGGGTCAACCAGCGAGCGGCATCGCGGTGCACTTCTCCTCGCCGCGCCGGCGTGAGACTGCGCGCTGCCTCGCTCACCAGGAATTGTCGGAACAGGGCGTGAAACCGATACCAGCGCCGGCGACGATCGAGCGGCACGATCATGACGTTGCGGTCGACGAGGAAGCTGATCCACTCGGCGGCGCGCGCCCTGCCGGTCGCCGCTTGGGCGAGTTCGGCTGAAAAGTGTCGCAGCGCCGCGACCTCGTGCAGGAACGTCACCAAATCCGGCTCGAACGATGACATCAGGCGACGGGACAGCATATCGGCCAGATGAGCCTCGTCGCCAGACAGCACCTCCACGCCGCGCTCCAGCGAGTTCTCATCCCGCGCAATGAGCTGGAGCAGCCGCACGGCCGCGGGCCATCCTTCGGTCTTCCTCACCACCGCCTCGAGCGTTGCCGGATCGATGGAGGCGATACCGGCCCGCAGGAACAGCTCGGACGTCGCCTTGCGGTCGAAGCTCAGGTCCGCGGCCGTGACCATGTGCAGGTCGAGCTCGAGCCTGGCGCGCGCGGCGTTGAACGGAACGGGGCCTGCGGCGGACGACACGATGAGCTTGACGCGCGTCCCGGTACGGAAAACCAGCGCATCGAGCAGCCGCTCGACGCCCGCTTCGCGGCAAAAATTGATGTTGTCAATGAAGAGGATGCAGGTGCGGACGACATTGGCGACAGCGCGCAGTATGGTGTCGATTCGATCGATGGGATCGGCCAGGCGAAGGGCGTCGATTGCGGGTCGGTCGGCCCGTTTGACGCCGAGTGCTGCCTCGATCAGCGACAACAGGCTGCCGAAGCGGCTGCTGCGCTCGTCGAGGCCGATCCAGACGCACGGGATCCCGCGCCCAGTGAAGGCTCGGTACAATTGTGACAGCAGCACGGTCTTTCCGTAGCCCGGCGGGGCGCTGAGCGTCGTGATCTTCGGCAGGGCATCCTGCGACGACAATGCCGCAAAGATACGCGTCTCCACCGGGACGAAGGCATAGACCGGAGGGTGCAGCCGGTCGAGCCAAGCAGAATCGCACGACGGCGCGTGCTTCGCCGCCGCGGCGGATACTGATGGCACACCGGGCCGGGCTGACTCGTCGAGGCCGACGCTATCGCGCCGGCCGGCACGATTCCTCATGTGGCCGTTTCCTCAGACGGCAATATTGGCGCGAGCCGTCTTGATGATCAATATCGCCTGTTCTGCCGGTGCGTTACCCCCTCCCAAAGTATGGGGCTTGGCCCATATCATCTCCCCGGTCGAGCCCGGCCAATGACGGACGGGCTCGACGCCGCAGCCGCCCCTTCAGCGGGTGATGGTCGTCTCCAGGAAGGCGCGCATGGGCTCGCGGAAGGGCGGGCGCAGCGTGTATTCGGCCTTCCCGCCTTACTCTGGCGATAGATTGAGCGGGCGTGGCTGAAGTTCGGAAGGCCCGCTTTGCCGTAGTAGCGCCGATGCCCGAGGGCCCGGCGCCGCCGAATGGAAGCTCCTCCACGAAGGCGTGGGTCATCACGTCGTTGACCGTCACGCCGCAACGAGCGGGTGCGGTCGAGAACGCGGGTGCGGATCGGCAGGATTGGGTCGAAGATCTCGTCCAGCATAACCTCCATGTCGTCGCTCACGCCCGCGACGAGCGTCGGCGGCAGCCGGCACGTGTTGCCGTCGAAGGATTCGCCAGCTGGATTGAGCTCGGTGACCGTTGCGCCTTTGGCTCGGGCGTCGGCCAGGTATCCGCGCAAGCGGTCGAAGTGTCGGCGATTTATGATCGACGAGTAGTCGGGTTGTTGAGCAAGGTCGGGTACATGGTAGCGACCGCTCGGCCTGCGGCCTCGGCAAAGGCGTCGACTTCGCCTTCCGGCAGAAGAACATACTCCGGCGCCAGGCAGATTTGCCCGGCGTTGAGCGTCCGGACCGTCAGGACGCGGGGGCCGCATCGTCGATCGACGTTTACTTCGACACGGTCACTGGGCACTTGCCGCCGAGTTCGAGGTCACCGGCACGAGGTTGTCGGCCGCCGCGCGCATGACGTGGCGGGCGACCGAGCCGCCGCCGGTGAACAGCAGATGGTCGAACGGGAGCTTCGCGAAAGCGCGTCCCGTGTCGGCACCGCCACTGACGACTGAGATCTCTGACGCATCGAAGGCACTGGCGATCATCCGTGCCATCAGGGCCGATGAGGCGGGCGTGAACTCCGAGGGCTTGATCATGCAGCGGTTGCCAACAGCCACGATGCCGGCAAGTGGCGTGAAGCTCAACGCGAAAGGGAAGTTCCAGGTGCTGATCGCGCCGACGACGGCTGGTCGTCTTGGCGACTTAGCCTTCAATCGTAAGTCGTCGGGGGCCGCCCGAACCGTCCATAAGTCGGGGTTCGTAACGGAAAATCGCTGCAGGCGCGCTGCCCGGTCGCGGATGGGCGTCCCCATACTTTGGAGTGGGGGACGGCCGGCGGTAATGCGCTAAGTCAATGGCAACGACAACCCGCAGGGAGACCCGAGGATGCAGATCACCGCCGCCATCGCGCGCGAGCCGCACAAACCCTTCTGCGTCGAAGCCATCGACATCGGCAATCCACGTCCGGACGAGATCCTCGTCAGGATGGTCGCGGTCGGCCTGTGCCACACCGACCTGCTGGTGGTGGACCAGGTACTGCCGACGCCGCTGCCGGCGGTGCTTGGCCATGAAGGCGCAGGCATCGTCGAGGCCGTCGGGGCGGGCGTCACCAAGTTCAAGGCCGGCGACCACGTGGTGCTGTCGTTCAATTCATGTGGGCAATGTGTTCAATGCACCAAGGGCGCGCCGGCCTACTGCATCAACTTCCAGGCGTTGAACTTCGGTGGTGTCCGCCCCGACGGGTCTCAGGCGCTGTGCGCATGTGGCAAGGGTCTCTCGTCCAATTTCTTTGGCCAGTCCTCGTTCGCCTCCTACGCTCTGGCCAATGAGCGCAACGCCGTGAAGGTCGGCGCAGAGGCGCCCCTGGAGTTGCTCGGGCCGCTCGGTTGCGGCGTGCAGACCGGTGCCGGGGCCATCATGCGCTCACTCGCGGCTGAGGCCGGCAGCACCATCGTGATCTTTGGGGGTGGGACGGTCGGCCTCAGCGCCGTCATGGGCGCCGTCGTGCAAGGCTGCTCCACCATCATTCTGGTTGAGCCGATCGAGAACCGCCGCAAGCTTGGGCTCGCCGTTGGGGCAACGCACGCCATCGACCCGAGGGCTGACGACGTCGTCACCTGCGTGAAGGACATCGTTCCTGCCGGCGCGGACTATTCTGTCGAGACGAGCGGGGCAATGCCCGCGCTCGATGCCGCCGTCCAGTGCCTGGGCGTGCGCGGCAAGATGGCGATTGTCGGCGTGCCAGTCGACCTCACAGCTACCCTTGGGCTCAACGTGATCGGCATGATGGTCAATGGCCTGACGGTGACGACCGTGGTCGAGGGCGACAGCGTGCCGGACGAGTTCATTCCACAGCTCATCGCGTTGCACGCCGAGGGCCGCTTTCCCTTCGACAAGATGGTCAGGACCTATCCCTTCGCCGACATCAACCGCGCCGTCGAGGACCAACTCGGAGGCCGCTGCGTCAAGGCGGTTCTGACGTTCTGAACCGGCAGCATGGTTGCAAGGTGTGAGTTCGTTCCCCGAAAGGGAGACAGGCGCGAGCCGATAGAGGGAGCGATGCGACTTCAAGAACGGTCGACAGGCTCCAAGCGATTAACAGGCGAGCGCTGTGCTCGCCGCGAGCACCGAAGCAAAAACCGAAGGGAGACCATCCAATGATCCAAGCTGCTGCTGCCGCACAGAGCCCATTCGAAGTGCCGCTCGACGTGGCGCGCACCATCCTGAGCCCTAAATCCTATACCGACGACAATGTCATCTATCCGGCGTTCAAGTGGCTGCGTACCAATCTGCCGGTCGGGCTGGCGCAGGTTGATGGCTACGATCCGTTGTGGATCATCACCAAGCACGCTGATGTGATGGCGGTGGAGCGCAATCCGAATCTCTTCCACAACGCCGATTTCAACACGATCCTAAACGAGCGGGCGAGCGACGACTTCATGAAGTCGATCAACAACGGCTCGACTCGCCTGATCTCGTCGCTGGTCTACATGGATCCGCCTGAGCACGGCCTCTACCGCGAGATTGCCGCGCACTGGTTCCTGCCAGCCAACATCGTCAAGCTGGAAGCCCAGATCAGAGCGTTGGCGAAGATCTCGGTGGAGCACCTGCTAAGCTTTGACTGCGAGTGCGACTTCGTGAAGGATTTTGCCCTGCACTATCCAATGCGGGTGATCATGACCCTGTTCGGCGTGCCACCGGAAGACGAGCCGAGGATGCTCAAGCTGACCCAGGAGCTGTTCGGTGTGCACGATCCGGAGGAGCAGCGCGATGAGATCAAGCCGGAGCCCGATGTCGCAGGCCGCATGTGGCACGCGGCGCTTCAGGATTTCTATGGTTATTTCAACGTCCTCAGTCGGGAGCGTAGGGAGCGTCCACGGGACGACCTGCTGTCGCTGATCGCCAACTCCAAGGTCAACGGCGAGCCGATCGGCGAGGCGGAGGCCAACGGCTACTATGTGACAATTGCCACCGCCGGCCACGATACGACCTCGTCCTCGGTGGCTGGCGGCTTGCTCGGTCTGATTGGCTTTCCGTCGGAATTCGACAAGGTGAAAGCCGAGCCCCGGCTGACTGCGGGCCTGGTCGACGAAGCACTGCGCTGGACCACGCCGGTCAAGCACTTCATGCGCAACGCCACCGCCGACACCGAGCTGCGAGGCCAGAAGATCAGGGCGATGGACCGACTGATGCTCTGCTATCCATCGGCGAATCGGGACGAGGAGGTGTTCGACGCGCCGGACGAGTTTCGCATCACGCGCGGCCGCAACCCTCACGTCTCGTTCGGATACGGGCCGCACATGTGCCTCGGCATGCACCTCGCCAAGCTTGAGATGCGCATCCTGTTCGAGGAGCTGCTGCCCAGGCTGCGAGCGGTGGAGCTGGCCGGCTCGCCGCGCCTCGTCGAGACCAACTTCGTCGGCGGCCTCAAGTCCCTCCCGATCCGCTTCCAGAAGGCCTGAGCATGCCAAACGTTACCTACATCCAGCCAGACGGATCTCGGGCAACTCTGGAGGTCAGAAGCGGGCAGAGTGTCATGGACGCGGCGCTGCAGGCGGGCGTGCCCGGCATCGTAGCGGAGTGCGGCGGGAGTTGCTCCTGCGCAACCTGCCACGTGCATGTGGACGAGGAATGGTTCGTCCGGCTTGAGCCGCCGACCGCGATCGAGGTCGAGTTACTCGAGTTCGCTGCCGACGCGCGGCCGACCTCTCGCCTGGGCTGCCAGATCATTCTGGCGCCCGAGCTCGACGGCCTTACTGTGCACACACCAGCGGCTGGCAACGGCCGCTAGCGCCGAGCCGTGAGGAACTTGGGGCGGCGCGCTGGACCGTCTCGGTGATCCGCCTGGCGTGGCGCAGGTACTCCTCTTCGTGAAGCCCAAGCTCGAGGAGACATACGGGCGAAATCAATCGCGCGGTAGGGGCTGTGTAGGATCGCAGTATCCGGTGGCAATGGCAACTCCCCAGGGGTTTCGCAATAAAAACTGAACAAGTCAGTGAGAGTTCTGACGGCAAGACTGCGGTGCGCGGCGGTCGCCTGTGCGTCAGGACCGCCGGCTGGCGTAGGCGCAGGCGTACGAGTTGTTTGCGCGACTACCGCTACCCGAGGCCGCGCACGCTTCAGGGCCACCAGGGACGTGAAAGAGTTTGATATTCGGGAAAGCTGCAACAGCTCTTTCTCGGCAGTTTCCAAGGCCGCGCGTCCCTTGTCGGCCATCGATTGGAAGTTGTTGCGCCGCTCCTCGCGAATGGAGATGAAGCGCCTCTTCGGGCAGCATGTGGTATTCGGTTTTGTCGGGTTCGGTAGAGACTTCCTGCACGTCACGCTCATCCGGTCCGTTACGCCGGCACATATGTTCATCGCCAATCCAGACGTTCGGCATCCTCGTCGTGAGCCTTCGCCTGATGGTCATAGTTCTTGGCGAGGTTTTCTAGGATTCCCGAGGTGCGGGGCCAGTCAAAGGCCGTGGCCTTGGACCAATCCCGGTATTGCTTCGCCAGCTGGCGTTCCTGGTCACCGCCGTCACCATACGCCCGCGAGGTCACCCCGCGGCGGTTGGACTTCCCGATCATAACCCCCGTTTCCAGATCGCGGCTGCGGATCGCCTCGATCACCTCGCGGACTGGCACGGCCGGCCAGATGCCGTCTGCGTCCGTTTTGGAGGCTGAGAGCAGCTCGCCGATCTTCTGATCTGCGACCAGACCGCGGCCCTTGGCGTGGGCGAGCTTTCGTGCCTCCTTGACCCACGCCTCGAGCTTGGCGCCATCGATCGATCCATCGGCGGCCGTGCCTGGGATCACATCCCACAGCCGCAACAGCCTGAAGGCCTGGCTCGCGATATTGCGGGCCTGTTCCTCGTTCTCGACGGGTGGATCGACCACGCCGCTATCCTGGCTGGGCCGAAAGATCGCTGTGATCAATTGAACGAAGAGATCGGGGTTGATTGCAAGCTCTGACATGATCGCCTTCGCCTTGCGCGGCGAGCGCTCGAACATCGGCAAGTATTGCCATTCGAGTTGCGCGAGCGTCTTGGTGGATACGTCATCTGCCTCGTCCAGCCGCTTGAAGATCTCCTGGGCGTAATGCTGGAACATCGTCCGGTCGTTCATGTCCAGCTCACCCTCGACCGGCTGCCGCACGGCATCAAACAACGTTCTCGTAAGCAGATCAGAGGCGAACGTCCGTCCGTCGTGCAGGTGATAGCCGATGAAGTGCACGGCCGCGCGCGCCCGGCCGGCCTCGATCAGCTTCTCGACCGCATAGGCGGGGTCGGCATCGTCCTCCTTGCTCCACAGGATATTGAGCCGTTTCCAATACGATCCCTCGATGGCTTCGTCGGCTCGCCTCGTGAGGGCCCAAACCCAACCTGTAACTGGCAGCGCCAGAAGGATTGTCAGGAGCGCCTTGTCCCCCCAGGCACCCCGCAGCGCCTCATCGAACAAGCCTTCAGCCCATTCAGGACCGGCAGCGAAATACCAGGTCCAGACGAGGCCCCGCGCGAAGGCCTGATCCTTCTCCCGCTCGCTGCGGAGTGCGCGGACGAGAAGCTCCTTGCGGGTATTCTCAGGAAGGCTGGATTCCGCGATCGACTGCCCGAGATAGCCGGGTTCACGGACGACATCGATCAGCTCGAACAGACTTTCGGTCCCGTGGTCCTGCAAGAACTTTTCTGCGGCTGCCGCCCGCTCCGACTGAAGCAGCTGCCGGTCCTTCTGCCAGTCGCCGGTTGGGTCGGGCAGGGACACCGAGGTCTCGAATAGCCAGGCAATGCTTTCGATGGGGTCCAGCGGCGCGAGCGCGTCATAGATAAGCTGAAGGTCCGCGATGTCTTCATCTGGCAGTCCCCAGTCAGCATTTGGGAAACTGCGCTGATGGTGCAACACGCCTCTGAGCTTGGCGCGCAGCAGCTCCCGATCCTCCTTGATGAGGTTGCCCTCGGCGACCTGCAGCAGCTGCGTGGCTGCCTTTTGACGCCTGTCGCCAACATCGCTCCAACGTTCGAGTAATGTGACCCAGCGGGCGGCATTCGAGCCAACGTCGTCGAGGAGGCGGTCCAGAACAGCTTCGGCGCCTTTGCCGATCAGCTGATAGGTGACAACTTCTTTCTTGTCGGTGGAGAAATCGCGCCAGCGCGTGGACGCCACCGACGAAAAGGAATCGTGGCCGGTTGGCAGAATGCCCAACATCAGGTTCCACGCCGGATTTGGATAGCGCTTTCTGATGCGGTCCAGAACCTTCAGGCGATCGCTGAAAGTGGCATTGGTCTGCGGGCTCCAGAGCAGGAACGTGGTGCGCAGGCTGGCGGCAGGCCGGTTCAGAGAGCGGCTACTGCCGCGATCCAGTTGATCAAGCCGCGCCAGCACAAGTGAAACGTGGAGCAGGAGCTGCGGCGACCACGCGAGCGATTCCAGCGCCCACAGCAGGTCCGAGAGATGCTCGGCGCTGCCGAAGATCGGGCTTTCATCAGAACCGAACAGCGCCGCAATCGGCGGAACCTCGTTGTCGAGGCTATCCTCCACGGCCGAGAGGAATTCCTCGGGTGAGGCCTCGGCGAGCAGCTGGAAATCCCGCGACAGCGACCACCAGCGTTGTCCGTCCGCGCCCCGTAGCACCTTCCGTACGACGGTGTCGGGATATTGCGACGCGTTCGGCACCATCGCCGCGCGATCACCGAACAGCGCCAGCAGGATCAGGGTTTCACCCAGGCCATGCCGCAGGTAGGCGGAATATTCCGGCTCGATGCCGCGCATCGACGCGTACCAGCGGTCTTCCGGGCTCAGCGTGTACCGCGGATCGGCCGCACTCAATACGTCGATAATCGCGGCGCGGTAGCGCTCGATATCCGCAACCGTGAAATGGGCTGCCAGCAGCAGCCACGCGTCACGAGGCGAAGCCACCTTCCAGGCGGTGCCGACCTTGCGAAGCGGGCTGTCAAACTCTCCGACATATGGCGTGATGCTCGCAATGAATTTCTCATAGGGCACCTCCGACAGGCGCGACATGATGACCTTGTCGGCTTCCCGGCTTTCGTCCCACATCCCGGCTAGCAGCGCGGCGAGTAACGGCCGGGATACCGTGCCCTGAGCCCATTGTGGCACCCGACTGGCGACGCCCGGCATCAATCGGCGCAGGATCGCAAGACTTCGCGCGGAGTCGCGCGCAAAGGTCTTCGCTTTATCTTCCGGAACGCCGCTGTCGATTAGGGCTGCTTCGATACCGTCGCGTGAAGGCCGGCTCAGCTTCCTCACGGTGCCTTGGGACCCAGGGTTCTGCCCGAATGCGGCCAGGACGTGGTGCCCTTTCGCTGCGATTGCTTCCGCAACGCCTGCCTCCGGTTCGAGAATCACGATGATCAAAGGCGTGCGGCTGCTGGCAAGATGCCGGGCTGCGTCAGAATTCGAGGCGACGACGCAGCGCGCGAAATAGTGCTCCGCGATGTCGGGGGGAAGCTGATTGATCGTGGCGTAGGCGAACGCCGCAACCTCCTCTGAACTCTCACCCTGGAAGGCGATTGCCGAATGCTGATCGCGCAGCCAGCGGAGCAGGGCCGCACTGTCTTCATCCCGGTCGCTGAGAACGAGGTCGGGAGGCAGCGGCCACTGTGTGGCGAGCGACCACTCCGACCACACGTCTTCCAGTTGGCGCACGCCAGGTGGGCGCTTGCCGAGGGCGGTCGCCAGCCATTGCCCGGCCGCCGGGTATTGCTCGATCCAGTGCACCAGGTCGGTGCCGTCATAAGCCCTGACGTCTTTCCAAACGCCTTCGGCGCGTTTTTGCTGAGCCCATTCGTCCTTTTTCGGCCAGGGGCGCGGCGTGACGAAAGCGAAGGTCGCCTCGCTCTGCGCAAGGCCCAACGGATCCTGGGTTCGCTTCGCGTAATCCTCGTTGGCCTTGGCCGCGATTCCCTCGCGCTGCGTGCCGATCTCCCACCCCGTGGCCCCGGCGGGGACGTATTCGGACGCGGTGGTGGCCTGGGTGGTGCCGTCCCAGCCTGCAAACTGGACGGCTTCATCGGAAGGGAAATGCAGCGAAGCGCTGCCGCTCGCGCGGACCAGTTTGGCGATCAGGGTCGGCATTGAGGCCTGGCCGTCGCGGCGCTCCGCCCATTGAGCCAGGTCGGTGCCGTTCACATATCGGATCGGCGCGCCGGACTTGGTCAGCTCGGCAAGGATCGGCAGCGCCGGCCCGAGGACGGCGCCCCCGGCCGGAAATGAGATCCCGGCCCGTTCTAAGGCTGCGCGCATGGCCTCCGCGTTCTGCGGGACCGGCGTCCGGCGGCCCCGTTCGAAGTCGGCCACGGTGGAGGTTGCGACATTGGCATTGGTCGCAAGGTCCTGCTGGGACCACGCCAGAAGGGCCCTCGCGGCGCGGGCCTGCGCCGGGGTGAGGTCATGGCTCGGTGCGGAACTCGGCTTCTTCATGTCATATTATTTATATGACATCCTATTCATGCGTGCAAGTATTTGGTCGTGAAGAGATAAATGCCCTTATTCCAATCAAGAAGTGATTGGAATGGCTTGCTGATGAAGAGATTAGCCCCATACTGCGGCGAAGGGGTGCGAAGACTATGGTTTATATTCATGAAAGAGCGGAGTGGCCTGACTTCGAGTGGAGCGCCGAAAAGCTCTCCGACAGTCTTGCCCTGGTCCGCCACAAGCAAGGTCGGCTCCTCGGCCGGATGGGGAATCTGGGCTTCCAGCTGAAGGCGGAGGCCTCCCTGCAAACGCTGACAGAGGAAGTCGTCAAATCGAGCGAGATCGAAGGCGAGATCCTCGACCGTGACCAGGTCCGCTCGTCGATCGCACGGCGGCTCGGCATGGACATCGGCGCCCTTACCCCTGCTGAGCGGCACGTCGAGGGGGTGGTCGAGTTGATGCTCGATGCCACCCAAAAATACGAACAGGCCCTGACCGCTGACCGGCTGTTCGGCTGGCATGCCGCCCTTTTCCCGACCGGCCGGACCGGTATGCAGAAGATCACTGTTGGCGGTTGGCGCACCGAACAGGCCGGCCCGATGCAAGTGGTGTCGGGGCCCCTCGGCCGCGAGCACGTTCACTTCGAAGCGCCGACCGCCAGGCGGCTCCAGAGCGAGATGAAGGCGTTCCTAGACTGGTTCAATGCCGAACAAGGCCAGGACCCTGTCATCAAGGCCGCGCTTGCGCATCTGTGGTTCGTCACCATTCATCCTTTCGAGGATGGCAACGGACGAATCGCGCGTGCGATCGCCGACCTGGCGCTCGCGCGGTCTGAGCACAGCACGCAACGCTTCTACAGCATGTCCGCGCAAATCCGGAAGGAGCGCAGAGCCTATTACGACATCCTCGAGCGAACCCAACGGGGCACGCTCGACATCACCAATTGGCTCGACTGGTTTGTCGGTTGCCTGGGCCGGGCTTTCGACGGCGCTGATTCGATTATCGGCAACGTCCTCCAGAAGGCGGCATTCCGGGAAAAGCATGCCACCAGCGGCCTCAATGATCGCCAGCAGCTGATGCTGAATCGCTTGCTTGACGGTTTCGAGGGGAAGCTCACCTCTTCAAAATGGGCGAAGATCGCCAAAGTCTCACAGCCGACAGCGACGCGTGACATTGACCACTTGATCAAACGCGGCATTCTGCAAAAAGACGCCGCTGGCGGCCGCAGCACCAGCTACTCCCTCGTCCCCAGCAGTGCAGATTGAACTGATCCTGCTATTGAGGACGAGCTGGTAACCCTTAGCCAACGCCGCCGAGCATGTGTCCTATCGCCTGCCCAATCTCACTCACTGCGACTCGCATGCCTATTTCCCTTGCCAGGCCTACAAGCCGTTCAGACCAGCGCTTCAGCTTGGCCGGGTCAGGGGTCGGTTTAGCTGCTTCCTCTTTCACGACGTCCGCGACATCGCGAAAACCCTGCTTCTGAGCCGCGTCGAGCTGCTGGAATTCCTGCGAGACCAAGGCTCGGTCGATCGCCGCTACAACCTGTTGATGGTGGTTGATGATCGCGGACTGAGAGAACTCGCCGACGCCTGCCTGCTGAATCGCGCCTGGGCTGTTGGACTGGGAATTGACGATGCTCACAACCGGATCCTTCTTCATCCGTTCGTCTCCCGTCATGCCGAAGGCGAAATCATCAAGAACCCGGTCTCGCCTTTCCTGCAGAGCGACCTTGATGTTGTTCAGCTCGCGCGCAACCGTTGCTTCAGCTATTCCGGTGCGGGGTCCACAGAGCACCAGCTTGTCGAAAATCAGGTCCACGAGCCGGTTGGCGAAGTACGAGACCGCCTGCAAGGTCTCCTCGTCAATCTGACCCAGGAGGTTGTGGGTAAATTTGGCTGCGCTGGCGAATTCTTCATTGAAGACGCGCAACCCCTCGGTCTTGAACCCGATCAAGGTGTGGCCGCTTGCGAGCCGCCCAACGGCGACATTCTGCCGCATCAGGGTTTCCAGTGCGTTGGCTGCCTTGTCCGCCGCATCATATGCCCGCTGATTGAGGCTCCGACCGACGTAGGCCCGTTGGTCCGTCATGCGTCCCCTAGAACTATCGCCACTACGGCACTTCCATCGGAAGCATGGGTCATTGCATCTCTTCTAATCACTCTGCCAAGATAAGCATTTTAGTGACGAGTCGCCAGATTGGCGCTCGGCTCGTGTCGGTATGCCGCCGAATGGGCTAGTCAGCGGTGACAAGGCAACCCCTCGAATGCGCATTGTCATTGCGATGATTGGCCACGGAAGGCAGTAGGAATTGTGCTTGCGGCAAGTTGTAGGAAAAATATACTCGCTCGAGTTGCATAGCCAGAATCGATTGGGTTCAAATCTCTTTTCCGCGTGCAGGACCAGCATTTCATGAGTCCTCTTGTCAGCAATATTGTTTTCTTGAGCGTGCTTACAGGATTGCTGATCCCCGCCAAGAAATGGGCGGAGATGAATCCGCACAGGATCGAGGACGGCCCGTCATGGGTAAAGGCAACGGTGAGCGCTCTCTACAGCGATCGGCGGGTGCTTTTTGAAGGCTTGAGGACGCCCGCCGCACAGGCGACAGAGCCCGGGATGGAGTAAGGAACTGCGCGGGCTGTTGTTCGGTGTCTTGGCAATCGGCGGTTTGGCCGCTGTATGCGAGACCCAATCAACCTGCCCTAGAACTGCCGCTGGCGCTCACGGCCCTTGTGGATAAAATCAGACGAGAGGTCGACGAAGAGATGGCTGGCACGCGTGGTGCCGAAGCGCGCACCATTTGCATGCGGGTCGCAGGAGTTGCATTCCCAGCCCAGACATCTACCGAGCTAATCCGCGCCGGCTATTCTGCGGACACGGCCATTAAATACGTCGTTCGCATTGTAAATTACCTACACCCAGTCCCGGCAGATAAACGCCCTAGATACCGATAGAGCACTGGCGAGTCGGCCATCCCTCATTTTTCGCACGGCCACGCCGCAACGAACGAGGACCGGATCAGGGTGGCGCCGATTTCATGACGAGATGCTGGATTATCTCCCAGCTACTTGCAGAACACGTCAGTCAATTGGCCAAGCGTTACGCCGCCAGGAATGCAATAACCCTCTATCAGCGCCGCACTGCTCTCCAGCTTCTTGGTGTGCTCCGCATGCTTCGCCTTGTCGTAGAAGCCAAGAAACAGAACCATCATGGGTGCATAGTCGGCCTTCGCTTTGTCGATTTCGCCTGCCACATAACCCGCGACAAACGACTTGTTCGTGGCGCACTGTGTAACCAGCTCATTTCCGTTATAGAGGCCGTCGGCCTTCGCGAAGCCACTCAGGAAGGCCAATAGCACACTGGCGACAGCTAGCTTCATTTCCAATCCTCGAATATCGAACCATCGTTCAGATAGGGTGCTGATGCGCGATGACGCGCCTATCGCGCCGCAATGAACCTGCGCAGCAAAGCCTTGTCCTCGTCTAATAGGCAGATGCTGCTTGATGGATAGTCTGGCTGAATTTCCCGGCTCGCGCGCCCTTCCGGGATGATGTTCAGGAGGAATTGGAAAGCTGGATTGAAACGGCGCTTTTCCCATCCGCTGGCCGCATGAAGGGCGGATGTTCGTTCGCGCTCCTCGTCTTCCAGGAGCAAGTTGGCCAAGGTCCGGGCATCCAGCTCCGTCGTGGATTCCCAACCCATGACTTGGTGGTCGAGTTGCTCGTAGAATTTTTGCTTTAACCGCAGCGACCAGTGCCCACCGAACGCCCGTTGAATGCCAGTCAAACCCAGGGCATTCAGATCGAAAGCGGCTTTCTCGATCTCCTTTGGATCGACTTCCGGCAGCAGCTTGCACAGATCGTCAATGGTAAGGCCTCGCCCTGCCATGCCATCGCTCGGCGCGCGTGCCAGAGCCACGGCCAAATCCAAGCTGGGACCGACCAGCGTTGTCGTTGGCGCCAGCATTTGCGCATGCTGGTCCAGCCGTTCGGAATGCTCGTTGGTGCGCTCTGAGATTGCACCTTCCCAATCAGTGCGGGCTTTCTGTGCCTGGGTGGGAATCAATTCGCCAGCCAGTTTGACCACCGCGCCGCCAAGCGGGACTTCGCCGGCCACGGCCTCAATGAAGCTTCGTACCTTGTCGTCCGGATGGTTTCTCTCCGGTGGCTTGATCGGCTTGCGATCCTCTAGGTCGTCGTTCATGGCTCACCCACATGAAGTTGGTGGCGCTAGCAAAAGCGCCTCGGATGGCTTGGGCCAAGAGATTTCGTCAACTACCCACCGTTTGCCCACTTCCTTCTATAACCGCACGTGCCGGAGAACCGAAGCGCGGTATTCAGGGACCTCTTGCGAGCCATGGCATAAAGTAAAATGTTACGAGGCAAGGAGGTGCGTATGGCGACGAATCATACCTTCGGCAAACACTACGAAAGTTTCATCGAGGATCTCGTCGACAGCGGTCGCTATGCAACCGCTAGCGAAGTGATGCGGGAGGGACTGCGCCTTGTTGAAGAACGCGAGGAGCGTCGCAAGGCGAAGCTTGAAGCATTGCGTGCCGTCATACAGGAAGGCCTTGAAAGCGGCCCGGCCGAACCGTTTGAGTCCGGTGAACTGGTCGAACAAATTGAGGCCCGAGGACGTGAACGGCTGAAAGCCGGGAAGCATGGCGGGTAATCTCACCAGGTGGCCCCGGGCCGAGACCGACCTGGACGAGATTTGGCTCTTCATCGCATCAGACAATATCGCCGCGGCAGATCGCTTGCTCGATCGGATCGGCAACGTCTTTCAGATGCTTGCCGAGAATCCACTGGCGGGCCCGCCAGCGGCCCGAGTTGGCTATGAGCATTCGGAGCTTTCCGGTCGTGCTCTTCTGCGAAGCATTTCCAACGGCGTTGAGATCGTGCGGGTGCTTAACGGTGCTCGCGATATCGCGCGGGAGAATCTCGACTGAGCACTTGCCTTGTCAGCCCTCATACAACGCTACGGTGCGGCCCGCTCTGTTCCGTCAGGCTGGATGAAGGTGCCTTTAATGTCGAGATCGCGAGCCAACGGGAGACGCTTGCCTCGGCCGGCGGAGCATCTCCATCGCGGGTGCGCTTGCCTTTGCGATGCCGGGTCTGCCTCTGACCACTCTTGGCCGGCCGTATCTTGTGAATAGGCTTCAGCGTGCGCGCTTCCCCAACGCAAGTTCACGCTCAATCTATTCAGGCCTAATGGGGCCATCGGCGCGCGCCGGAATGGGTGGGAATGTCTGGACACAGTTATCGTCAATGGGACGCTCGAGCGGGTGTGAGGCCCAGCGTCGCTGCGACGGCGCCGGCGGCCCATTCTGCCGTGCGTAACTCACCAAAATCAGCACACATGCCGGACGATAACGATATGTTGCGAATCAATCATGTCCTTGCTTGCCGCGACCCAAATCCCGAAGCCGGCCGACGAACAGGCCTTCGAGCGCGCCTCCATCGTGCTATGGCGCGGGCTTTTGCGTGATCCGAACGTGCAACGCAACGGCCGTCGCGGCCAGCGCCAGAACGGCGTCGATCTGTTTGGTGTGCGCAATGGCGACCCTGGGCATGTCGTTGGGATTCAGTGCAAGCTAAAGAGCGACGGGCATGTCCTTAATGCGGACGAAGTTCGCGGGGAGGTGCAGAAAGCGCTGACCTTCCGGCCTGACCTGCGCGAGTATTTCGTCACGACGACCGCACCCGATGACGGAACTCTCCATGAGCTGGCCCGCGAACTTTCACTAGAGCAGAAGGGCAAGGGGCGCTCCATTCTGATCTATGTGTGGGGCTGGAACACCCTCGAGGAGCGGATCAGCGAGGATGCCGACGCGCGCAAGCAGTTTGATCCCGACTACGGAGCGTTTAGCGAGCGCATTCTTGAGCGGGTCGACCGTGTTGCCACCCTCCAGCAGGATGTGCGGGCGACGGTCCAGGCCGGGCTTTCCCAGCTAGAAGCGCGGTTCGCGCGTTTTGAAACGATCCATATTGTGCCGGGTGATGCGACAAGCGGCGCCAGCGCCCTCGAAGCGCAACTCGATGCCGAGATCAATCAATATCGCGACCTGGCCAACAACGGCAAGCCGCGCACTGCACGATCACTCCTGGAGCGATTGCTGGCGCGCGTCGCCGCGTCGGCTTCGGGCCGCATCCTGTTTCGTATCAAGGCCAACATCGGTTCATGCTTGCTGGCGCTCGGCGAGGATGAAACGGCTGCCGCGTTGCTGGCGGAAGCCTACGATCATGCGCCGGCTGAACCGAAAGCCGTCGCCAACAAGGCGTTTTCGCTACTCCTGCAAGAGCGTTGGCAAGAGACCTTGCTCTTCGGCAAGGCGGCCCTTGATGCCGATCCAGGCAACGAAACCGTCGCAGGGTATCTTGTGCAGGCGGCTCGTTTTGATCTGGCCATCGAGGAGCCTCTCGACCTTGTGCCGGCTGGGCTCCGAGAGAGCTTGCCGGTTGTGATCGGCCGCGTCGACACGCTTCGTCACCGTGAACGCACGCCTGCGTGGCGGGAGGCGGCGCGGCAGGTCCTTGCCGCTTTCCCGCAGGATCGCCATGCGCGCCAATTCGCGGCTGACGCCGATCTCGACGAAATCCTTCGCCTCGAAACCGTCCAACGTACTCATCGTCTTACTGCGGACCAACGGGAACGTGTCGTTCACGCCGCCGGGGTCCTTCGCGGCTATTGGGACGAGGCGCGGACATCGGAAGGGGCGGTGCGGCCAGAGGACGCGGCGCTCTGCAGCAACCTCATCGTCGCCTATCAGCTGCTGGATGATATCCCCGCAGCCCTTGAGATTGCCCGGCAGGGACTTGCGGCGGTCCCGCAGGACATGGAAATCGCCAAGCGGGCGGCGCTCGCGGCCATCGAGGGGCATGACGACACGCTAGCCCGCGGTCTCTTGCCCCGTCTCCCGCCTGGACCCGATGCCACCATTCTCGCCTTCCGCTACCATGCAGTTCACGGGGAGTGGGAGAAGGTCGCCGAGATTAGCCGCCGTCCTATCGAGCAGATTCCGGATATCGAGCGGCTTCTGGTTGCGACGGCAGGCCGTCTGGCGGCGTTGAAGATCGAGCGGCCAAACGATCGCGAAGAGAAGATTCAAGCCATCGCCGATGAGGTCGTCGGGGATGCGCGGGCCTGCATCGTCGTCGCCGATTTCGCGCAGATGGAGGACTTTACAGCCATCGCCGATGCCGCATTCCACGCCGCCATAATCGCGCTAGGTACCGACAGCCACATCTCCGCCCGGCTCATGGTCGCGCAACACGCTGCGCACCGCGGGGAGCCAGACAAGGTTGCGGATCTGCTCGACGGGCACGTCGCGGAGGATCACGACCACGACGCCCTTCGTACGCTCGCGCGGGCCTTCGTCAACGACAGCCCCATACGTGCGCGCGCGATCCGCTTCTTTCAGCGCCTTCCGGCGGAAATCCGGAGCCGCGAATTCTACGTCCATGCGGAAAGCCTGCTGCATTACAACCGAGGTGCGCTCAAGGACGCCGAGGCTTGCCTGCGGAAGGCCATAGCGCTCAGCAATGACCTCACGAACTATCTGACCCTCTTCTCAACCCTGCGCCGGCTCGACCGCCGCACCGAGGTCAGGCCGATTCTCGAAAACATCGATCCTTTGGTTCTGAAGGGCAGCCCCGGGCAGAAGATGTATTTCGCCCAAGCCATGTTCGCCGAAGGCCTGTGCGGCCCGGCGCTGGATTTTGCCTACGCGACCCTGCAATCGGCACGTAACGATCCCGACGCAGCGCTGCGTTATTTCGGGCTCATGATGCTCGATCCCAACGGGCGCCACACGCCGCGTCCCCGCGTCGCGGGGCTTGACACCTGGCTAAGGCTTGAGGGGGCACAAGGCGAGACCACCCAATTCATCATTGCCGAGGGACCGGACCGGCCTGCCGATGGGCTGCTCAGCCCGACCCATCCCCTCGCTGCGGCGGCGATCGGGCTTGAGGTCGGCGATACCTTTGTGATCGCGGCGGCTTTTGGGGATGGCACGACCTGGCGTGTCGCCGAGATCAAGCATAAATATCTGCACGCTCTCCATGACGTCATGGGGAATTTTCAGACCCGCTTTCCCGACGCGCAGGGATTCTACACCTTGAAAATGAGAGAGGGCGACGTCCAGCCCGCTCTTGATCAGGTCCGCAAAGTTGCGGAGAGCAACCGCAAGCTCGCGGATCTCTATCTCCTGCAGCATCTGCCGATGGCCATGGTTGCATCGCGGCTCGGACGTGATGCAATTGGATTCGCCGAGTACATTCGCTCCCTTGACCATGAAATCGCCACGTGCACCGGCACCTTGCAGGAGCGCGACGGGGCGCGGGATGCGATCGCGCGCCAGAGGACATCGGGCGCAGTCCTCGACACTTATGCCGCATGGACGGCGGCCACGATGGATGCGTTCGATGTCTTGATTGCCGTTTTCGGCAGGCTGGTTGTTCCGCGCTCCTGCATCGACGAGCTCCAACGCTTGCGCGATCGCGATTCGTTTGCCGAATTCGGCCCATCGATGACGATCGGGTGGCACGATGGGCAATATGTTCGGCAGGAACACACAGCCGAGGACCTCGGCGCCCGCCAGACCTTCATCGCCGTGCAGCTCAAAAAAATCGAGGCAAATTGCGCGATCGTTCCTGTCGCAGCTCCCGATACGCCTTCGGAACTTGCGGTCACGCTGACCGATGCGTTCGGTGTCGATGTGTTCGATGCCGCCTACGTTGCGGCCGAAGGCTACGTTCTCCTGTCGGAAGATATCTACTTTCGGGAGATGGCCGCTGCCGCCGTGACGCACGGCATCACGAGCGTATGGCTGCAAGCGGTCTCCGCCTTTGCCTTTGAGTCTTCCCTGATCGATGCTCAACGCTACGCCGACTTCACTACGAAGTTATCCTGGCGCCGCCATGGCCACGTCTCCGTCGATGCGGCCATTCTCTGGAACGTCTTGCTCGCCGACACGTCCCCTGATCTTGCGAACTATCGCGTAACCAGCGCCTATATCGGCACCCAAAATGCCGAGCTCAAATCGCATCTGAGGGTCACCCTCGGGTTTCTTGACCAAATCTGGTTGCGGGAGCGCGCTCCGGATCTCAAGGAACTGAGCGCAACAGGTATTCTGCTTGAGCAGCTTACGCGCTATCGCAACAGTGACTGGCCGTTCGTTCTCGCCGTCCTCAAACGCACCGTGACTTCGGACCTGCGCAGCTACATTGACCAGTGGGTCGTCGGCCATTTCCTGAGTTCCGCGAGGCTGCGCGATGCCGAGCGCGAATTGGCGAATATGCGGGCGCTTCATGATCTCAGGGGTAGGCCACCGCGCCGATAGCGGCGTGAATAGCGGATCGGCCACGCGAGCCCCGCCAACGGTCCCCAGATTGTCGTTCGGTTTCGGAGAAAGTGCCAGTCCCTCGGAAAATAACTCGGGCTCCGGCCGTTCCCGTGACGCTCGTCCTTAGGCTCCCGATCGCCGAATGATATTCTGGACCTGACGGGCATACAGATCGCCCTCAGGATGGCACGAGATGCGCAGGCCGCCATCTTTTTCCGCCGCAAAGATGCGGATACCGGGATCATCGAACCAATCGAGATCGATCGGGTGCGCCGCATAAGGATTGGTGAAGAGGCGCAGCCCATCAATCAGGCTTTCATTGTAGTCCTTCTTGCGGGCGACAATGCGGATCGGCTCGAAGTTGTCGCGTATTCGGACCGCCTGAAACACGAACTCGCCCTCATCGTTGCCGAGCGCCCGCGCCTTGCCGAATGTCGCGGTCGTCGAATACATCACGGCGCTGATATGCTTAAAGGCATCGTTGCGGAACAACCCGACGTTCACGGGCGCGCCGTTGCTCTTGTAGACTTGCTTTTCTTCGTGATGGTCGTAGAGCAGACGCTGCATTGCCACGTCACCCAGCATGTAAAAGTCCTGCGTGCCGTAGTTGGAGATCGCAACGACATAGGCGCGATCCGCCATGTGCGGCAGAACCTCATATTTCTCCTGGTACAGCTTCGATTTTCCAAGCAGGGCGTTGGAAAGCCGGATGATGGATTGGATATAGGCCGGCTCGAGATTATCATGCACGACGCCGGCGAGCGTTTTTTCCCACTCCGGCACGTCGTCATGCGCGTGGCTGGCAATCGTCGCTTCAATGGCGAGCGACAGATCCTGCGCCACGAAATCCGGCGTCGCATGGGCAAAGTTCACGGCGATATCGAGCTCCTTGAGCACGGCAAAAAGATACAGCTCCCAAAAGCTGGAATTGTACGTGGTCTGGAATTCCCGGACAAATTTGCTGTCGCGGTCAACGAAGCCGTCGGCCCAGTTGTTCAAAACCGCGCGCACGCCCGCCGCACCGGGATCGAGTGTGCGCAAGAAGTTCGGGTGCAGCTTTTCGCGAGACGTGACCGGCGTGAAAAGATCGAGAGGCATGGTGATTGATGGTTGTTTGCAATGATGAGCTGGCGGTAAAGATAGTTGGGTTCACGCCATTGTACGACGCCGTCGGCTTGCGGCCTATCCCGGCGTTTAGTCGTAGGCCATGTGATAGTCCCGGACCACGGGATTGGATCGAATTCGCTCCAATCCTTCGGAGCCGATCGGCAAATCAAGGGCGGTCAGGAGATAGCATAGGGCTTCCATCGCCCGCGTCGATTTTGAGAAGGCGCGGAATTCGGCATCGCTCTCCGGGGTGAAATGACCATGGGCGCTCTTGTTGCGAAAGCCGTTCGCGCGCTTGAGATGGTCGATCGCCTGGGGTGGAAAAATCCTGTTGCCGAATTTTTCTTCTATCGTGCTGAGGAGGCGTTTGAAGCGTTGCTCGGCGGTTTCTGCTCTGACCCAACGCACGGCGTTTGCAATCCGCTCGCTGATCGCCGGGCCGTGGCCGAGCTCTAGTGCCTTGCTCACGGCGGCTGCCGTGATCGCGTCGATGTCCGAACTCGAGAGCGCTGGTTGCGCCCTTCCGACAGGGATATCCTCAAGCCAGCGGCAGGCGTTGAGGAGCCGTTCCGACGAAACCACGTTCTTCAGGCCGAAACCTGCCATCATGAGATTGTAGGTATCTCTCCAGGACGCCGCGCGGTTCATCCATATGACAAGGCACGCACGAAGCGAGGCAAGTTCGTCATCGTCCCAGGCCCGCACCGGCGAGCCGCCGATCCAGAGATCAGGATCACTGACCTCCGTCTCTGGCCAGGTATAGTGAACGCCGTGGTTGCCGGGATATTCGTGTTTCCCGACCGCCTCCTTCATCTGCGCGAAAGAAAGGCGATCGATCCGGATCGCGGACGGCTTGAGCTTTACGCCAAGACAAAACGACAGAAAGTCCACGTAATCCGAAACATGGAGAATGTAATCCCGGATCGGGCGTGGCTCACCGAACTCGATCCCGAACGTGGGCCAAAGTTCCTTCGGTGTATCGAACTCCATGCCGTAGGTCGCCGCATACCATGCGTTGAGCGTCATCCCGTCGGCCGCGTCATGAAAGATCGTAAGATGCTCTTCCTCCGGGAAACGGCTACGGCCGATCGCCTCCACCTTGGCCTCGTGGTGCATCAGCTGCTTGGTGTGCTTGACCCGGAACACGACCCGCTTCACCCGATCCTCGGCCGTCCACGGATCGTGGCCGATCACGGCGAGGTTGGAGATAATCTCCTGACGGCGGGTCGCGCGTTCCGGCGCGATGCTGCGCGAGTTCGTCCCTGAGTTTGCCATCAGGTTGGAATGCAAAGAGACGATCTCGTTGGTCTCGGTCTGCAAGAAAACCGGCTGATCAATCTTGATGTTGAAATGGCCCGTGTAGCTGAAAATCGCGGCACGGATCTCGTCGTCCGAGATCAATATCGTTCCCGTCAGGTTTTTGCCCGTGACCAGCTCGACGCAATGTAGGGGCTTTCCGCTTTCGATCTTCGGCACGCATTACCCCTGGGATGTTTCGGTCGGCGCGATCAGCCGTACCATCGTATCGCTCAGACTTTCTCTCTTGGTGCACCGTGTTTCGGGCAGGCGGTTTTCCAGGCATCGGCCAAGGTACCGAAATAACTCAGCATCTCGGCGCAATGGAGCAATCGAATCCAGGTGGTCAGGAGGAGGCAATCGAGCCTCGTTCTATTCCGTCAGGAAGCCAGGGTATACGAAGGCGCCCCTGATCGTTTCGGCGTCCTTCTCGCTAACTCCTTGACCGCGAACAACATCATACCACGAAGCTCGCACCTGCTCAGTCATGCTCGCGACGATTGCTTTGGCCTCGTCGGCACCGAGCAGAAAGCGGGCATGTTGCGACAGAACGTTTTTTGCATTTGCAAATCGCCCTTGGTCGCCAACTTCCAGCGCCAGGTCGCGATGTTCCTGCGATATCACGGGAGAGGGCGTCAGATCATAAGCCGGCGAAAGCTGCCATTCTCGTTCTTTGGCCACGAGCGCGTGGTTGCGGGGATGATCGTCCACGTTGGAGATCAGCGCATTGAATGTCATGCGTCGGAAGAGCTCTTTGGCATCCCTTTCTGGCTCTTCTGTAACCCGGCGCATCTCCTCGGCCATCAATACATAGGACCACCGATCCCGCATCTCAGCAGCTTCCTCTGCACGCAGCACGGTTAAGCCGCTGATCATTCTTGAACGCAGATATCCCTTATCTGTCGTCGTTCGATCGAATCGTTTGACGAGAAGAACGTCCTTCCCGCCGACGTTGATGACGCGGCTTTCAACGACGCGAAGACCGCAAGCCTTGGCTAACTCAAGCATCGCATGTTCGACACGCGTGTTGTTCCAGCGGTCGTCCGGACGGTTGAATTTTGCGATCCAGAGGCCGCCGTCGTCCTCGGCGACAGCTTTTGGACGAGCACCACCCATGGAAGTACCGAGGAGCATCAAGTCCTGGACCTGTGCAGCCTCCCCGGTTTTTACATCTTCCTCATGCATCAGGGCTTCAGCGATTTCCTGAAGCTTTGCGAGTTCGATCGTCTTGTTGAATTTGCGGCGTGGGGCCGGAGGCTGTTGACCAAGTCCAAAACCGAGGGCGCCGGCCCGGTCATCGGCCGAATTCAGCAGATAATCGAGCTCACCAAGTTGAGGCACCCCGGCATGCTTTTCGATGACGCGGCGTCCCCAATAATCTGGTCCTGCATCGCGTAACGCACCAAAGATACCATTCAGCCGGGTTGTTTCGTAAGTTTCTCCCGAAAGTTTAAGCTCGATAGGGTCGATTGAGATCGCGTCTGCGCGTGAGAGGTACGACTTGCCGTAAACGAAGCGGCCCAAAGCATTGCCACGACGGTCCTTTGCGAGCTGGAGACGGCCGGCGGTTACCGCATCGGTCTGACCGGGCAACGTGATGTAAACGAAGCACTCGGTGTTGCCTTTAGAAGTCATTGTCCAGCCCGCCGGATTTACGAGCCCGCTTGCGCTCCCGCGTCGCTTGCAAGGCGATTCCCTCTTTGTCCTTTGAGGGGTCGGCAAGTTCCTCCAGGGGCTGAAGCATATCGTAGAGCCACAGCAGTCCGGCGTAGACCACCATACCTGTCGATGCTTTGCCCTTTTCGGCGTCCATGACAGCGCGCGGCCCCGTTCCAATCCGGCTCGCAGCATCTCCCATAGTCATGCTGCGGCGAATGCGGGCGGTGCGCAGATCGGCGCCGAGCTGCTTGAGGGCCCGTGCCACGTGGTAGGGAGGGGCCTTTTGGAGTTTGTTGACAGCTACCATGCTCTTCAAAGCCAAAGATGCCATTTATCGTGCTCTTAAGAGCATATCATGATTTTCCGACAGTTCGCAATTATCTGCCTTTAAGAGCTTATAATACGCCTTAATTTGCTCTTAAGAGCAATATATGTCAAAGCCGCTCGCACGGTTTCGACAGTCTTATCAATTGGTTATTCGGCTCCACGAGGCAGCCGAGAGTTGCAGATTGGTCCATTTCATTAGCTCCGTGACTGGGCCTCGCCGGAGAACTCTTGGGCGAGGAGATAAGGCTGCCACCGGTCATGAACAGCCAGGTCGGTTGGAAAGCAGAACCATGCGCAAACCCGCTTTCTATGGGACGCAGTTTAGCAGCGGCGGGATCTTCGGTGAGCCATGTAGGCCTTCGCGGGCCATTCCAGAGTATCTGGCTTATGCTTCGGCGTGTCGGTCCAACAGCCGCGATCGACGACAGCAGAGCACAGCACAAGCACATTGACGCCCTGATACGCGATGCCGTTGGTTCATGGGGCTTGGCCTCGACGGCCAGAGGGCCGCAGGCCCCAGGATGCCATGCGCCACCGTTAGACGAAGACCGTCCGTTCCGAACGAAACGTTCACTTGCAGCTGCCTGCTTCAATTTCCGGCCTGGAAGTCTCGTACTGCTGCGGTACGGCGCGCACTGGAACCGCCCGGCACGCTAATTGCTCGGCTCACCGCAAGACCAGGAGAGCTGTAAAGTGCCAAACCTACGACTGAATGTTCCGCTTGTCGGCCAACAGCACGGTTACGACGGCCAACCGATCGAGCGACGAGATCATAACGGAATTGCGCGGCCGTGGGGGATTAACGCTTGTTGGTACGCTTCCGCCTGTATGGTGTCGTACTACTTTCAACGCGGGCCTCGGTTGGGTTTACCCGCGCTTTGGCGCGCCGACTTAGGCCTCAACATTCGCGAGTTTGATCGGTTGGCTCGCAGCGAAGGATTGTTGCGGCTCGTAGAGCCACATGGCGGATTTTCGCCAGATTTTATCGCTGAGACGTTGCGCACACGCGGGCCGATTTGGGCTGCGATGAGTCTCCCGTCGGGCGATAAACATGTCGCCGTACTGACCGGTGTGAGAGCAAACACATTATACTACAATGATCCTTCCCCGCCCGCGCGTCTACAGGATGACTTCTTGGATTTTCAGTTCGACGCGCTTTTCGTCAAGAATCCCGATTGGCTGTGAACATTCTTCGCGGTCTACGGCGCTCCGCTAAAACTGCGAAGACCTACCCTCCTAACCCTTGCTTGCGCTCCGACGCGCGCATGACAGCTCCAGTCGCGCTGGTTGCCGACATACATGTCCGAGCGGCGCCACCAGAGCTGGACAGACCGCCACGCCGATCTTGCCCAGTCTGTCGCATTTACCGAACGGAACGCCATCGAATCTGGGGGCCTCGATGAATTCGTGCATCAGCCGGTGATGTGACGGACGGGATTGGCACGACTCCTGGATCGACTCCGTCTCTCCTGCGTCGAGCTGGAGCGGCAATGGACATGTGTGAGGGGTTCGGTGATGCTTTCACATCGTAGATCGCGCACGTCCAACGTGGACCGGGATCAAAGAGAGCCGTGCTACGACGATCCATAGGCGATGGTGCTTCATCCGTCTGTCGTGTGCCTGCAGTGCTTCCATCGCAGCCAATACCGATTTTTACCGGCAGTTTTCTCTCGAACGGAGGAAGGCAGTGCAATAGGCTATTTTACCACACACACCCAGGGGTTATCATGACGGACGGACATCATATTCCTGCTGCCGAAACGATATCCGACAAGATACTGCGGATAATGCAGGCATGGTTGCCGGTGCTTACCGTCGTCGGCGGAGCGATTTGGGCGCTAACAACATTTCTTGCACATGAGAGGGACACCGCGCGAGACCTGGCTCAGCAAGTGGACAAAGAAGCGAAAACGCGCGCTATCGAAGCCAGGCAACCGTTTCTCAAGAAGCAATTATCGCTCTACTACGAAGCGGCCAGTGTTGCAGGAAAGCTAGTGTCTTTGTCGTCCCCGAACGAGCCGGAATGGCATGACTCGGAGCGTCGGTTTTGGGAATTGTATTGGAGCGAACTTGCCATGGTAGAGGATCCGCCGGTCGAGACCGCCATGGTCGGGTTTTCCGACGCTTTGAATAACTACAAAGCGGCACATAGAAACGCCCCCGCCGCTGACGCCGACAAGCTGCAAGACGCGAGAAGACCAATGAACAATGCAGCGCTAGACCTTGCTCATGCCATTCGAGCGTCAATTTCAACGCAATGGGATTATCGCGACTCTAACCAGCATTAAAGTGCGCAATCGTCACCCGCCTCCTTCCACTCGCACACCTTTTGGGTCAGTGTCTGAAGCCAATGATCTACTGACGTTCGCTATCGTAATCCTAAAGTGCCGCCGGTGCCGATGATGGTCTTGATACTGACCGTGCTGGCGGTGCTGCTGCTGGTCATCGGGATGATCATCGGCATGATCATCCCAGCTAGGTCGCCTTCTCCCCATCCTTTGGGGCGAGTGCTTCTTTCGCCCGCAGCAACAAGAACTCCGCTAGTGTTTTGGCGACGTCCGTTATCGGGCCCGAGTCGACCGCGACTTGCTTGGTGAACGCGGTCCACTGATCCTTCTTGCCGGCGTCCTCGGTGAAGGCCGGAGTGAACGGATCCGGCAAGGCCGTCGGAATCTCGGTCTTGCGGCGCGCGAACGACGCTAGCGGTTATCGCCGGGGGTAGATCATTCCTATCTTTGGGCCAGGGAGAGAAGCCTTTACCGCGGCAAAGAGCATGCGCGCTTCCACGAGCTCCCTCTTGCTCTGCCTCTTGCGCGCCCGATCAGACGCAAATCCAGTATTCGGGCGAATCTCGGCGTCCAGATCATCGACAACCGCTTTTGACATGTTGAAGCTGGCATTCAGCGCGTCGTAGCCGAGGTCATCGACATACGTCTTGTATTTGAAGCCCATATGGACCGCCGCGGCAATGAGCATGCCGTTGGGCACATAGGCCGGTCCGAGCTTTCCGCCTTCGGGATAGGTGCAAACGTAGTTCTCGGCGATATGCTTGAGGCGATAACTACCCGCTCCCGGCCGGATGGTCCTGGTTTCCGTGACCCGCGCCAGCAGTGCCATGGATCGCAAGAAGGCTTCGGCGGCGTGCTTGCCGAAACACTCCTCGCGGTGTCGCTGGAATTCGGCATATTGCTGCTGCGGCGTTTGCCGCGAACCATCCGCATTGCGTTGTGGCCGCCCTAAGCCGATGCCATAGACGTGCAATGTTGGTACTGCATCGAGAACCGCTTGAATCGCCACCTCCGCGGCTGCCCGGTAGAGATGCGCCGGGTTAACCTCGAACTCATGCTCCTTGAGATAATCGGAAAAATAGCTTCCCGTCACGGTGGCAACGGCCGGCGCCGGCGCTTGAGCGGCCGCAGCGGCCGCCCGCAGCGCCGCATAGGTGCGAAAGCCGAGACCGCGCCCGATCGCTTCGACGCGATGCGATGATTTGACGTCTGGAAGGTCTTGCGTGAGCCGCGCCTTGATCCGGTCGATGGCAGGCGAGGTCGCAGATATACGAAGCACAAACATGTGCATCCTCCTATCGGGGCCAAGCTGTTCGCCGATTGCGCAGCAGCCCACGAAGGCGAGATGCGGGTTGTTTGCAGATCAGTGTAAAGGAGCGTTTGACCCGGCGACAGGTCGAAGGTGCTCTACCCCTTGCAGGTTGCATTATCGCTGAGTCGTCGATTTTTTCCAGACCACAGCGAATAGTCGCGGCGGAAAGCGGCGCCGGCGGCCCTCTGGCCTGCTTAAACCTCTGGGGCTCGGTTCAGCAGCGGGAGAAAGTCGCCAGGACGCGCGGGGCCCGTCCACCCGAGGTCGCCTCGTCCGGAGGCGTGGTCGCTGATCGCCGATCGCGCGCGTCTCTGCGCGCTGCGCGGCCCGGCTCTCACCGGTCCCACGCCTGGACTCGGGCGGGCCGCGTCGCTCTCCCACAATGGGATTACTCAAGTGCCTGAATTTGCTATATTTTTTTGGAGGCAAATGGGGAAGTTGACAAATTCCCAAATTGGGAACATTCTTCGGGCATGAGAATTATCGCCTGGAGCACCTTGGCGGCCTATGCGGAGAGGCATCCGGAGACGAAAACTTCTCTTACGCGGCTTAAAGACCTGATTGAAGCCGCCAGTTGGACTTCGATGGACGAGGTTCGCCAGGCGGCTCCCAACGCAGTGATCTTAAACGGTCAGCGGGTGAGGTTTGAGATCGCAGGCGGCAACTATCGGCTGATCGTGATGATCCACTTCCGGCGACAGATCGTCTACGTGAATTTCATCGGAACTCATGCCGAATACGACAAGGTCGACGCTTTGACGGTTTCGATGTTTTAGAGGAGCGCAATATGGAAATTCGTCCGATCAAGAATGATGAGGATCACGCCGCTGCGCTCGCGGAGATCGCGAAGCTTTGGGATGCTGTCGAGGGTTCAGAAGACGATGACAAGCTCGATCTTCTCGCGACATTGGTCAGCCGTTACGAAGCGACACGCTGGCCAACCGTTAGCAACATGGATCCGATCGAGCTTCTCCAGTTTGCCATTGACGAACTGGGACACACGCAAGCCGAGCTTGCCGAGCTTCTAGGCTCGCGCCCGCGCGCGTCTGAAGTTCTAAATCGGAAGCGAGCGCTTTCGATCGAGATGATCCGAAAGATCCACGATGCATGGAAGCTTCCGCTTGAGCTTCTAATCAAACCGTACGCGCTGGTGTCCATCGCAGCTTAAACGAGAGATCCATACGGCTCTTCTGACATTCCTCAACGAGATGTTCGACAACACCGGCTACGAACGGCCAAAAGCCTTGAATGGGTTCCCGCCGGGACCGCCTCGATCGCGGACTCGGCGAATTGGCCGGCCGGCCCGAACGGGTTCCTTTCCCTGATTGAAATATCCGGTATTCTTATTGGATGGGGATAGGCAAGAATCTCTGGTTGATGGCGAAAACGGTCGGCGGACGTCGTGCTTTGAGCCGTCCCGATCTCTTTGCATATTGCGAATCCATGATCCGCCAGCCGCCGGCGCCTGTGGAGTTGGTCCGGGCCATGCAAGATCGGCATGTTCGCTGGGAAGGCGTCCAAATCTCGCTCGTCGAATATTATCGACGCCACTATCTAACGCCGGCGTTGGAGAGGATTGCTTCGGAGCCGACTTGGGAACGCCAACGCGCCACTTGCCTGCGAGAAATCCTAAACGAAGCCCATTGGGCGAATTGGGAGTATTGCCTCAAGCAGTCACGAACGCCGTTCGGAAGGGACATCATTCTTCAGAAATTACGCCAACTCTGGCCGGATCGAACCGTCGAGGAGCTGCAGCATTATGTACTGCAATTCTACCTTGTCGCTCTCTGTACCAATGCAGTGCTGAAGACCGTTGGTAAATCGTTTTACAAGTTCGACGAAGCCACAGAGTTGCAACTCAAGCTGTATGAGCAGTATGGCCGCGATATCTACCTGCTGGAAATTGGCATCATGGATCTTGCGCACGACGCATTTGCGGAAGACGAAGTGCGCGCCTACGAAATTGCTACCTTTAAGGATGAGCGCGTGGCGCCGCTGGTGCAAGACATGTTCCGGCACCTCACGACGACAAAAGAGCAGATTATTGAAGGGACGTTTGACGTCGCTGAGTTCAAGCAAGTTGATGATGACATCGGGCTCCAGAAAGCGTCATTAGCGGCCGAGCTCACGAGCAACGCGCACTGAAGAAGCCGGTGCGTTCATCGCAACCGCGCCAATGCGGCGTTTTCTCTTCGGCATCGCCTGTCCGGTGCGGATCTTTATCCCGCCGCTGGATGGGATTGCGTTGAGCACCGGTGGGCCGGCCGCGCCGTCAAAGGGGGTAAATTCGAAAATCGACCAGCTCGGGGGGCGCCTCGAGACAGAGTGGCGCTCGCGCTTAGAAGCAACTCTTCGTCTTCGAGAGTTGATGCGTACTCCAAAATCGTTCCGGGGAATTGGTGTGAATATCGTTCTAGGGGGCCTATGGAGGTATCTGCCTGGGTTGGCCGTGGCCCCATCCGCCCGCGCCGGCAGGGCCCTGAGACATCAGCCGCGCAACGCTCAAGACAAACACGCGAGCAGTCAGGCTGCATTTGATGCTCATGGAATTTCGGAAGCGTCCGTCCTCTGGTTTGTCGAAACGGCGCGAGTCTCGTCTTTCCAACCCAAACGACAGTTGAACGAGGTGGCGCTGCGATACCTGCGTGGCCCGGATTGAATTGCCGCGCGCCGGTTGACGGCATGGAATTGACGCAATCGAAGGCCGTGCATGTTTGTGCCTATGCGTGGTCTCATGCGGCGCGCGCGTTCGCTCCCGTCGAACAGGATTTCGTGCAGCGGGTCGCAAGATGCGTCCCATCCACCCGGCTTCAATCCTTCGCGCGCAAGACAGGCAGAGAGCGGCGAGCCGCTCGGTTTCCTTTGTCGGGTTGCTAAGGGACCAGCCCCTCGCGCGTGCAAGGCATCCAGACGCGCTGCGCCGCCTCCACCCGTATCCCGCTGCGCGGGGCCCTCGTGCGGACCCTCGGCGCTGCGCGTCCGGAGCCTCCTTGCACTTGCTAACCCCGGTTTCGCCAACGGGCAGGGTTGCAGCAGTTGCTGCAACCAGAAGGCAAGTGAGGCACGCATGACCATACAATCCAAACCGTCGCGGCGCGATGTGTATCAAGCCATCACCGATCAAATCATCGAAGAACTGGAACGGGGGGGGCGCCCGTGGCGCAAGCCGTGGAGTGCCGAGCATATGGCGGGCAGGGTGCTGCTTCCCCTGCGCCACAACGGCATCCCCTATCGGGGCGTGAATGTCCTTACGCTCTGGATCGCAGCGCTCGCCAAAGGCTATCGCTCCCCGATCTGGATGACCTTCAAGCAAGCCATTGATCTGGGGGCTACGGTCCGCAAGGGCGAACGCGCCAGCCTGACCGTCTACGCCAATTCGATCGCGTACCGAGACGGTGGAAGCCACCGGCGAAGAGCGCGACACCCAAATCCACTACATGAAGGGATATTCGGTGTTCAACGCCGAGCAGATCGACGGGCTTCCCGTCTCCTATCACGCGCAGCCAGAGCCCGTGACCGAGACGATACCGCGCATCGAATGCGCTGGCAGCTTTTTCGCGGCCCTCGGCGCGGATATCCGTCACGGCGGGCCGGATGCCTACTACGCCATCGGTTCTGATCACATCCAGATGCCGCCTTTCGAGGCTTTCCAAGACGCCGAAAGCTATTATGCGACCCTCGCGCATGAGGCGACCCATTGGACGCGGCACCCCAAGAGGCTTGATCGCGACCTTGGCCGCAAGCGTTTCGGCGATGCGGGCTACGCGATGGAAGAACTCGTCGCCGAACTCGGCAGCGCATTTACCTGCGCCGCGCTTGATCTCAATCCGGCACTGCGCACCGAGCACGCCAGCTACATCGATCACTGGCTCAGAGTCCTGAAAGACGACAAGCGAGCAATCTTCACCGCTGCCGCGCACGCCGCCGCCGATTTCCTGAACGCGCGCCAGCCAAGCGCGGCCTCCCCCGGGGAGGCCGCGTGAATCCATCCCGCGCGGTTGCGCCGCGTTGATCCCGAATGTGTGGATCGTAATGTGGCTGCTTTAAGCAACGACCCGAGATATGTTCTTCAAACGAAAGAGGCCGCCAACTGAGGCGACCTCAAATCGGGCACAGCAAGAGCTTCACGAAACTGCAATGTAGCATTGATGGGATTGTTGCGGTGGAGCATTCAGCACGGGTAAGGCGGGGGTGCTCGTTACGCGGCCGGGTAATCCCGCTCGCGCGCCGGGATGCGCTCCGGCTGGATTGTAAGTCGATACGCTATCAGCTTGCTGCCGTCGAAGGTTTCAAGCGTCGTTTCACAAACCGGGCAACGGTACTCGCCCTTCGCACCAGGCTGAGACCATAGCTCCAACCTTCGAAACCCGGCGCCGCAACGTGGGCAAGTCACGTCCGTCTTTGTCATCCGTCGCTCCTAAGCCCAGGTTTTGTAGGTGACATTTTAGCAAAACAAGCCCGGCTGAATTATGTTTCTCAAGGGGGTACCCATGTCGGATATATTGGTCTGCTGCTCGGAGACGGGGAAGCCCTTACAGACCGGATTGGATACCGAGACGGTCGTCTTTGAAACGCTCCCAAGCATTGCGATCCCCGTAAGGTGCCCGCACTGCGCTCGTACCCACTTTTGGAAGCCAGCTGAGGCTTGGGTCTACGACAGCAAGCACTTACGTCCGCACTAGATGCCGCGCACTTCGGAGCACGATCACTCACCGGTCCGTCAGCCGTTGGAGGGGACATTGATTTCGGACCGCAAATAGTCGCCGAGCTTTATGCAGGATTTCCAGGTCGTCGATCGCAGTCGCGCGACGCAGGCGAGGACGACTGCCTGGAGCTCGCGGACGGTGTCGAGGGTCTGGGCCGCTTCAGCTTGTTGTGCCAAAACTCTCCGTCTTCGATACTGCCAATCACTATTCGTGAGCATTGGGCAGGATCGTCGATGTCGAATAGATCCTCATGACAACATGCGGTGCCGTAGGTAGGCGCCGCGATCTTCGCCGATTTTGGCGGTTGTCGCAGCAAGGACGGCAGGAGCAAAGGGCTCGACATAACGACCGGCACAGGAACTGCCGCGGCCAAGGCTGCCTGATGCTCGCCGTCGATTCAGTCTTCGCAGTCGATGGAGACGACCGGCTTCGCCTGCATCATGCGGCTGAGGAAGCTTTGTTTGCTACTTGCATCCAGCCAGGTAATTGCGGACCGCGTCGACACGGTAGAGCGGCCGGCCGTCGACGTAGCGCCATTTCAGCGGATGGTTCGGATCGCGCCGCCACTGCTCCAGCGCTCCGGGCGTGCGCCGGATCACCGCAGCGGTCTCCCGAGCGGTCAAATTGGAGCTGCCCGGCAGCGTTTCGATATCGAACGTTGCGGGTGGTGGCATGCCGCGGTTCTTGCGACCGCGCTTCGCGGCATGCGGCATTTTGCCGGAGTCTGGCAATCCAAATGCCTCGATCCGAGATTTTTCGCCCTTGCCGTGCACGTCTTCGTCCCGAGCCATGATCGGTCAGAGGCAATAAGATCGTGGATTGATCCAGCAAGAAAGGAATCGAGTTCACAGCTACGGCTGCTGGGTAGCTATGGCGTGCAAAAGGGACGAACTGGTTCGATTGGTTTGGGACGCCACAACGATTGGGTGGGGTGCTCTTAAGGGGAGGGCGGTTTGCGTCAGATCTGCTGCTTCCATGGAAAGACTGGCAGATATTGACGGGTGATCGACCGATGAGTGCTGATCGTGCTTGGGAGTTGAGTGATGTTGGAGGAACCTCGAGGGCCATCAATGCGGCGCGTCGCGACCCCGCTTATCCACCTGCTGGTGTGATCCGGCCGACTCACGCTAAGCAAGCATTGTCGGTTGGCCCAACTTAACTAAGGACGAAAATGGTCGTTGCTGCTCGTAGATTGCCCGCTTCCGGCTATGCCCTCGAAGTCGATGGCCGATTGAAGGCCGAATTTGCCACCAGAGACGGGGCATGGGCAGGAGCGATGGAGTTGAAGAAGCGCTTTCCCATCCTTCGCGTCCGGATCTACGATGCGCAAACCAGGGCCACGGAGGACGTGCCAACGCCACAGGCCTGAGCGTTCGTTTGCTTGTCGTTTTGGCGCGTGCGGCGGTTGCCGCAACGGGCTCTTGTGAACCGAGACGCAATGGCGTCTCGGTAGGGTAGGCGTGGAACACCTCCGCGGAGGATGTCCCTACGCCTCCCCCCAAACCGTGCGGGCACCTTTCAATGCACACGGCTTTCCGTACGCGCATGCTCTCGAAGTGATTCAATTCTTCTCTGGATGGTAGCGGCTTGCATCAGCAGAACCTCTCCGTCAAAGAATCTCTTCTACGCATACTGCAAATGCCGTTGTTAGCGGCATCGTCCTTCCCCCGATCGGAGGCGCTTTCGGTCCGGTCGCCCAGCTTTATACGCATGATCGTCCGCCTCACGGCGGCTGTCCCGGCTATTACGCCGGGCATTTGGGTACTATGACGGCTCCGTCGCCATACAGGTCCTCGA
>NZ_VITY01000012.1 GCF_007993935.1 Bradyrhizobium macuxiense
TCCGCCTCCACCTATGCACGATCATCTCTATGAACAGCCGATCGACGATCGGGCGAGGCTCTGCGTTCTAATCCTTGACAGCGGACATCAGAGCGTTCGTCCGCGGCCGTCGTGAGCGGACTGCCGGCCGGTTCGACATGATCGGGCAACGGATCATACCCGTGCCGCAGCATCAGCTCCGAATAGATCTCGACGCGGCGCGTCGGCGTCGCAAAGCCCGCCGCGGTGCCGTCCTCGCGGGTGACGGCGTATTTCTCGTCGCGGAAGGCCTGCGGGAAGCGCCGTCCTTCGGGATGTTTACGCAGATCCTCGACACCGACGCCGAGCGGCGCCAGCTGATAATTCCAGCCGGCCTCGATGTCGCCACCGAAGAACAGGTCACCCATGCCGAGCTTGAGCGCGAGCGCGGCGGCGATCTCGTAATCGGCCTTCACCGCGCCGATCGGCTCGACCATGCGCGGGCGAAACTGCACGGTCTCGACGGCTTGCTGCGTGATCTCGAACCCGATCTTGAGCGCGTCGCGCTCCCATGGCGTGCTCGCAGGCAGAACGAAATCGGCGCTCTCCGCGGTCGGGTTCATGAACATGTCGATATGAACCTGGAATTCCAGTGCGTTCAGCGCGGCCTTGTTGCGCTCGGAGTGGCCCTGCGAGACGACGAAGTTGGTACCGAAGGCGACCAGTGCGCGTACTTTGTAAGGCTCGCCCTCCAACACGGCACGGCTGAAATCGCGCGCCGTGATCCAACCCTTCGCCGGCGGGCCGAGCGGCAATTCGGCAAGGCCCAGCGCTTTCGCCTGCTGCTCCGGCGGCAGGATGTTGTAGTCATTGAGCGGACGTGTCGGCGGCGGCACCGGCCAGCGATTGCCGCCGGGCCGATCGCAGGCGCCGGTCAGCGCGTAGAGCGACGCGATCGCGCGCTCAATCGAAGTTGCATTGGTGTGCTGCCCGACGCCGGTCCAGGAATGATAGGCAAGCCGAGGCCGCGTCGCGAGCAGCGCATAGAACGCCTCGATATCAGCGACATCAAGCCAGGTCAGCGCCGCCACCCGATCCGGTGTGTAAGGCGCAGCGCGCTCGGCGAGCAATTCGAACGCGGTTGCCGCCGAGATCATCCGGCCATCGCAGGCGCGGATCGACAGCGCGCCACGAAGCTGGCCGCCGCGCTCCGGCGCATAGCGCGTGTCGCAAGGCACCGGCGAGCCCGATGCATCGAGGCGAACGAAAGCATCCGGCGCGCCATCCGGCCACAGCGCATCGGCGCGCAGGAAGCGTCCGGTGGCGCGATCGACCAGCAGCGATCCATTGGTCCACGCGTCGACGAAATCCGCATCGAAGCTGCCGGTCGCGATGAGATGGCGGATCGCGCCCATCGCGAGCGCGCCATCGGCGCCCGGACGGATGCGCAGCCAGAGATCGGCCTGCTGACCCGAACCGTTCGGCTTGGGATCGACAACAACGACCTTGGCGCCGCGCCGCCGCGCGTCGGCGATCCGCGTCGCTTGGGCGAGCCAGGTGCGCGCGGGGTTGTGGCCCCACAGGATGATCGCATCGGCATTGTCGTAATCGGGAAAGCCGATGCCGCGGCCGAAGGTCAGCGCGTGCGCAAAGTCCTTGTGCCAGCCGCAGATCTCGACTGCGTAGATCAAATTGGGGCTGCCAAAGCCGCGGATGAAGCGCTCGACCCATTCAAAGCTATCGACCATCGGCGTGCCGCTCGGCGTGGTGACACCGAACGCCACGGCCTCGGCGCCGCTCTCGGCGCGGATCGTGCGGAGCCGGTCGGCGATCTCGGTCAGCGCCTCGTCCCAGGACACCTCGACCCAGCCCGGATCGGCGGCGTCGCGCGGACGGGTTCGCTTGAGCGGGACGGTCAGACGGCGCGGGCTGGCGACGATTTCGGGGGCCGCCCGGCCCTTGGCGCACAGCGCGCCGCCGGTTGGATGGTTATTTAATACCTCTACGCCGACAAGGCGTCCGTCCTCGACGACGGTGACAGCACCGCAACGCGAGCGACAAAGCGTGCAATAGCCGGGTAGCCGCTGTTTCACCGCCGTCTCACCGTCAAGTTAGCCCATGTGACGCATTTTGGTAATGCGTTACACATTTACGTCATACGCTACCGGTCTCGTCAAGCTAAGTAATAATCAGGGACGAATCGGAGTTCCGGCGAGAGGCGGCTGCGACCACCCATGGACCAGAATTTGCGCGAACAGGTGCTGCAGCGGGTGCGCGCCGAGATCATTTCGGGGCAAAGCCTGCCCGGCACGATGTATTCGGTGCCGAGCCTCGCCGCGAGCCTCGGCGTCTCGTCGACGCCGGTACGCGAGGCGCTGCTCGAGCTCAGCCGCGGCGGACTGGTCGAGCCGATGCGCAACCGCGGTTTCAAGGTCGTCGAGCCGACGCTGACCGAGCTGCGCAATCTGTTCGACATGCGCGAGGTGCTGGAGCTGCACGCCGCCGTGCTGGTCGCCGCCAATCCGCCAAAGGATCTACCGGCCGTACGCGGCTGGGCCGATGAGATCGCGAGGGCTGTCGAGACCGACGACGTCCAGCTCTATCTGGAAGCCGACCGCGCCTATCATCGCGAGTTCATCGCCGCCGCCGGCAACGAGCTCTTGACCGAGATGGTGATGGGCTTGCGCGACAAGATGAGGCTCTATGGCATCAGCTCCCGCGCGGGTCACGAGCGGCAGCAGGCTTCGGTGCCCGAGCACTACCGGCTGATCGAACTCGCGCTCGCCGGCGAGACCGAAGCGCTGCCGACGCTGCTACGCAGCCACATCCGCTCCTGGGAGCCGATCTTCGTCGATGCGTTGATGCGCTCGAAGGAGCACGCGCGCGAGCCGCTGCGGCAGGCGCGTGGCTGACGCGCGACCGGAGCTAAATCGTCTGCGGCCGCGGTAACCGGCTAGTCCAGAATGCTTTTATATTGCTCCGAGAAGACGTCGCGGCCGATGATGAGCCGCATCACTTCCGAGCTTCCCGCCAGGATCCGGTTGACGCGCGCGTCGGTGAACATCCGGCTGATCGGATACTCATCCATATAGCCTGCACCGCCGTGCAGCTGCACGCCGAGGTCAAGCATCTTCCACTCGACTTCCGACGACATCATCTTGGCCTTGGCGCCCATGTTGCTGGTCAAGCGTCCCGCGTTGTGCTCGGCGACGCAGTGATCGACATAGACTTGCACGAGATCGATTTCGGCATCCATCTCCGCCATGCGGAACTGGGTGTTCTGCTGCTCGGCGAGCGGCCTGCCGAACAGCTTGCGATCCATCACGTAAGCGCGCGTGATGTCGAACGCCTTGCGTCCGTTGGCGATCGATCCGACTGCGGAGATCAGCCGCTCTTCGGCAAGACCTTCCATGAGGTAGTAGAAGCCCCTGCCCGGTTCTCCCAGCACGTTGGCCTTGGGCACTTTCACATTCTGGAAGAACAGCTCGGCGGTGTCCTGCGCCGGCATGCCCATCTTCTTGAGATTGCGGCCGCGCTCAAAACCTTCCATGCCGCGCTCGACGATCAAGAGCACCATGGCGTGCTTCTTCTCGGCGCCTGCGAGCTTGGCGGCCACGATCACCACATCCGAATTGATGCCGTTGGAGATGTAGGTCTTCGAGCCGTTGAGCTGGAAATGATCGCCCTTGTCTTCCGCGGTGGTCCGCATGCCGGCGAGGTCAGAGCCCGCGCCGGGCTCGGTCATCGCGATCGCCAGGATGGTCTCGCCGCTGACGCATTTGGGCAGGAAGCGGTCACGCTGCTCCTCGGTGCCGAAGCGCTTGAAGTAAGAGCCGACCAGCCGGCTGTGCAGCGTGTTGAACCAGCCCTTGCAGCCGGAGCGCGCGGTCTCCTCGATGATGATCTGCTCATAGCGGAAATCCTCATCGCCCATTCCGCCGTATTTTTCCTCCGGCCAGATCATCAGGAAGCCGAGATCGCCGGCCTTCTTGAACGCGCTGCGGTCGACGATGCCGGCCTCCCGCCACTCCTCCATATGAGGCGCGATCTCGCTGGCAAGGAACTTGCGATAGGAGTCGCGGAAGATGACCTGGTCTTCGGTAAAGCTGCGCATCATTCACCTAATAGCGCTCTCAAGCGGCGCGGAAACTGGCCGGCGTGCGTCGGCTCGCACAGAACATTCGGAGCGCCGGTTCTGCTTCAATCAAAACCGGCGCTCCGTCGTCAAAGCAGTCGATGCCTTACTTGCCCTTCCAGTTCGGCGCGCGTTTTTCCGCGAAGGCAGCCGCGCCCTCACGGGCGTCCTCGGAGACGAAGATAGGAGCGACGATCTCCTGCTGCTTCTTCCACATCTGGTCTTCCGGCCAGAGCCTGGATTCGACGATCACCTGCTTGGATGCCTTGACGGCGAGCGGTCCGTTGGCGCCGATCGCGGCCGCAAGCTCGAGCGCGGCGTCGAGCGCCGGGCCGTCGGTCACGCGGTTGATGATGCCGAGTTGATAGGCGCGCTCTGCGCCGAAGAACTCTCCCGTCAATGCGAACTCCATCGCCACACGGATCGGCATCTGGCGCGGCATGCGGATCAATCCGCCGGCCGCAGCGGCCAGCCCGCGCTTGACCTCGGGGATGCCGAACTTGGCGTTGCGGTTGGCGACGATCATGTCGCACGACAGCGCGATCTCCATCCCGCCGGCGAGCGCGTAGCCGTCAACTGCCGCAATCAGCGGCTTCTTCGGCGGCGCCTCGGTGAGGCCGGCGAAGCCGCGGCCAGGGATCGACGGCCGCTCGCCCTTCAGGAACCCCTTGAGGTCCATGCCGGAGCAGAACGTACCGCCGGCGCCGGTGATGATGCCGACGCTGAGCGCATCGTCGGCGTCGAGCCGGTCGATCGCCGCGGCCACGCCCTTGGAGAGGGCGAGGTTGGCGGCGTTCTTGGCCTCCGGCCGATTTAAGGTGATGATGAGGATCGGTCCGCGGACTTCAGTGAGGACCGGCGTTTCTTCGGACATCGCTTTCTCCTGTAGCCGTGGCAAATGCCTAGCGCGGAGCCATACGGATGGCGCCGTCGAGACGGACGTCTTCACCGTTGAAGTAGCCGTTGGTGATCATCGTCAGCGCGAGCTGCGCATATTCCTCCGGCATGCCGAGACGCTTCGGGAACGGCACCGACGCGCTGAGCGCGGCCTTGACGTTCTCTGGCGCACCCTGCAGCAGCGGCGTGTTGAAGATGCCCGGCAGGATGGTGTTGACGCGGATGCCCTCGGCCATCAGGTCGCGCGCGATCGGCAGGGTCATGCCGACGACGCCGGCCTTGGAGGCCGAATAAGCCGCCTGCCCCATCTGGCCGTCCTCGGCCGCGACCGACGCCGTGTTGACGACCGCGCCGCGCTCGCCATGCTCCAGCGGCGACAGCGACAGCATGCCCTGCGCCGACTTGGCGATGCAGCGGAAGGTGCCGACGAGGTTGATCTGGATGATGCGGTTGAAGGCATCGATCGGGAAGTGCGTGGGTTCGCCGGTCTTCTTGTCGCGGCCGGCGGTCTTCACTGCGTTGCCGGTGCCTGCGCAGTTCACCAGGATGCGCTCCTGGCCGTGCGCCGCGCGGGCCTTGGCAAAGCCCGCGTCGACCTGCTCGTCGGAGGTGACATCGACCTTGCAGAACACGCCGCCGATTTCCTTGGCGATGGCTTCGCCCTTCTCTTCGTTGAAGTCGAAGATCGCGACCTTCACGCCTTGCGCAGCGAGCGCCCGCGAGGTGGCTGCGCCGAGGCCGGACGCGCCGCCGGTGACGACCGCGGCGACCGATGAATCGAGTTTCATTGCGTTATCCTTTCGCGATCAGAGGCGTTCGATGATGATGGCCGGCGCCATGCCGCCGGCGGCGCACATGGTGACCAGACCATAACGACCGCCGCTGCGCTCGAGCTCGTCGAGCGCGGTGCCGATCAGGATCGATCCGGTCGCGCCGATCGGGTGACCGAGCGCAATCGAGCCGCCATTGATATTGACCTTCTCGCGATCGAGCTCGAGGTCGCGGATGAACTTCTCGGCGACGACGGCGAACGCCTCGTTGATCTCCCAGACGTCGATGTCGTTCTTGGTCAGGCCGGCCTTAGCGAGAACCTTCTTGGCCGCCGGAACCGGCGCGTTGAGCATCAGCGTCGGATCGTCACCCTGATTGGCATAGGCGACGATGCGGCCGCGCGGCTTGAGGCCGTGCTTCTCGGCATATTCCTTCGACGTGATCAGGACAGCGGCGGCGCCGTCCACCACGCCCGAGCTGTTGCCGGCATGATGCACGCCCTTCCACTCGAGGCCCGGGTAACGGCGCTGGATCTGCTTCTTGAAGGTCACGCCGTTGCCGAGATCGAAATCGGCAAGCTGCTCGAAGCTCGGCTTCAGCGAAGCGAGGCCTTCGGCGGTGGTCTCGGGGCGCGGGAATTCTTCACGACCGAGCGCAACGCTGCCGTCGTCGTTGAGAACGGGGATCACCGACTTGGCGAAGCGGCCTTCATCGATCGCCCGCTTGGCACGCTGCTGGCTCGTCAGCGCCAGCGCATCGCAGGCCTCGCGGCTGATTCCCTCGCGCGTCGCGATGGCGTCGCCGCACACGCCCTGGTGCGACTGCGGGTGAATCTCGTCAAGCGCCGGATTGCCCGAACCCATCATCCGCGCCGGCTGGCCCGCCTTGGAGCGCTCGGCTGCGAGGGTCTGCTGGTAGCTCATCATCTCGGTGCCACCAGCGATGACGCAGTCTTCCATCCCCGACATGACGGAGGCTGCCGCGAGGTTCACCGAGGTGATGCCGCCGCCGCAGAAGCGATCCAGTGTCGTGCCACTGGCGTTGATGTCGTAGCCGGCCGCGAGCGCCGACATGCGTCCGAGATCGCCGCCCTGCTTGCCTTCCTGGGTCGAGGTCGACCAGATGATGTCGTCGACGGTCGACGTATCGAGCTTGTTGCGCGCCTTGAGCGCGGCGAGCACGGTTGCCGCCAGATGCTGCGGATGCAGGTGCGACAGCGCGCCCTTGCCCGGCTTGCCGATGCCGCGCGGCGTGCGCACCGCGTCGATGATGTATGCTTCAGACATGCGTTTCCCTCTGCTTTGGATGTTTCTTGACTGTGGGCTCGCGCCGATTGGGCCGGAGCGTTTCCGCTGAGCCTTTTACTCCGGGAACCGGCCGAGGCGTCAGCGGTGTGGCGTCACCGCAAGCGGCGCGGCAACCGGATTGCGCTGATCTTCGAAGTAGCGCGAGTTGATCAGCATGGACGGTTGCGCCGTCTCGCGCTCCCGCTCGTCGGCGCAGGCGGGCTTGTCGCACCCCTCCGCAAACAACGGGACGCTCGGCGCGGCGGCGTGCGGACCGAGAGCATATTTCTGCTCTTGCGGCAGGTAGATCAACTGGCCGATCTGGGTGAGGGTCAATGTGAGACGGGAGACCGTCGAGCGCGGAAGGCCGCAGCGGTCGGCGATTTCCCGATTGCCTAGGCGTATGCTTCGGCCTTCGAAGCAACGCACGATGTCGAATGCGCGCGACACCACCTGGATCACGCGCCGGTTGTCCGTGCCGGCGGTCTCTTGCGCCATCAGTACCTCAGATCGACGTCCCATCGTTTACGCCTCACTCCTCATTTGCGTTCGGGTGAACGGAGCCATTCTGGTTCGGGCAGGACGCGCCGATCCGCGACAGCGTTGTCGCGCGCGAAACACCGCGCGGCGCTCGCGCGAGCGGACCTGCATAAAGGATCTGACCGCAGGCGCCCGGTCTTCCAGCCCAGCGAAGCCGCGACCGCGGGGCGAGCAGCTTCGGATATCGATGGCCGGCCGGCATCAGGTGGATTCTTTCCCTAGGGTTTCAGACCTTAATTAATTGATTAATTAGTCAGGTGATTAAAGTGGGCGCTCCCCCGTGTCAACTGTCGTTGCCGCAGGGCGCCCCGCGCGGATCGCACCACGCTCAAACCGTTCGAGCCAGTTCGTCGGAAATGGTAGTCGCCGCCACGTCGTGACGACCTTCAAGCCGTGATCGAGCGTAACGCGCCGACGGCGTCACCGGTCAGCGCGGCAATCGCCGGACGAGGCGAGCCGATGCGATCGCAAATCAGGAAATGTCACGAGACGCGAACCGAGGCAGCCGGATTGTCCGAATAGACGGGGCTGCCGGCCGGAATGACCGCTACGAGGGCTAAACCTAAGCTTTGAAAGCTTGGTGGGCGCACCAGGGCTCGAACCTGGGACCCGCTGATTAAGAGTCAGCTGCTCTACCAACTGAGCTATGCGCCCGGAACTTGTCCGGAAGTGACCCTCGCAAGAGAGGCCGTCGTTTAGCAAAGCGATTCCGCGATGTCCAGCAAGCTGGGACAAGTTTTCCCGACTTTTGCCAATCTCGCCGACAGGCGAAAGGCCGCCGGATTCCGGCGGCCTTTCAGCGGCTTGGCGAGGACGCTCGCAGCGAGCGCTCAGAGCCGGCCCGAGCGCTCCTGATCCGGACCGCCATCGCGGTCGAAATGGTGGTCGCGGCCGCCGCGCTCCCAGCGGTCCATGTCGCGCTCGAGGCGATGGCGGCGCCAGCCCTCGGCACCGAAGCCGCGGCCTTCCATGTGGGTGAGCATGGTCAACCGCCGCTTCTGGTTGTCGTCGAGCGTCTTGTAAAGCGGATCGGCGGCATCGGCGATCTTCTTCAGCGAGGTCGCGGTCGCCGCCATGTTGTCGGCACGCTCGCGCAGGCGCGTGACCGGATCATCCGGCCTCTCGGCCTTGTCGGCATCGGTCTTCTCCGCGGCCATCCGCGCGTTGGCGCGATCGAGCCGCATCTTGGCGAAGTCGCGCACCGCAGCTTCGACCGGCGGCCACAGCTTCTCCTGATCGGCGGTCAGCTTCAGCCCGGCGTGGACAGCGGCAATGCGCGCGTCGAGGAAGGCGGCGCGATCCTCGGGGCTCATCTGCGTATGGCCATGGAACCAGGGGCGATGCTGGGCATACACCACGGTCGAACCGGCAATCGTGAGCGCCGCGACGCCGGCGAGCAGAACTTTTTTCATCAAAACCTCCTTTGAAGGTTGCTTGAAGATGATGCCGCCTGCCGCTGCCTTCAACTTACCGATTGGTCAGAGAGAGGTCTCTTACCAAGATGTAATCCGCTTCATTGCTCGCCAGAAACATCCAAAGCGCGAGATCGCGCTTTGGTTTTCCTGTTGTTTGCTTTTTTTGCGCATGATCCTGTCAGAAAACCGCGTCACACTTTTCTGGATCATGCGCGCTAGATCATTCCGAGCAGCCGCGGCAGCCACAGCGAGATCTCCGGCACGTAGGTGATCAGGCCGAGGAACACCAGCATCGCGCACAGCCACGGCAGCACCGAGATGGTGATCTCAGAGATGCCCATCTTGGCGATGCTGCTCGCGATGTAGAGGTTGAGGCCGACAGGCGGATGGCACAGCCCGACCTCGGTGTTGACGATCATCAGGATGCCGAGATGCACCGGGTGCACGCCGAGCTTGGTCGCCAGCGGAAACAGGATCGGCGCCATGATCAAGAGGATCGACGACGGATCCATCACGTTGCCGGCGAGCAGCAGGATGACGTTGACGACCAGCAGGAACATCCACACCGAGAAGTTCTTGTCGATGATCCAGGCCGCCATCTCCTGCGGGATCTGCTCATGCGTCATCAGGAACGAGAACAGCACCGCGTTGGTGATGATGTAGAGCAGCATCGAGCTCATGCTCGCCGCCTGCAGCAGCACCTTTGGCACCTCGGAGAGCTTGAGCTCCTTGTAGACGAACACGGTGATGAAGAAGGCGTAGGTCGCGGCGACCGCGGCGGCTTCGGTCGGGGTGAAGATGCCGCCATAGATGCCGCCGAGCACGATCGCGATCAGCAGCAGGCCCCAGATGCTTTCGCGGAACGCCTTGAACTGCTGGGCGATGGTTGCGCGCGGCATCTTCGGATAGCCGTTGCGCTTCGCGACGAAGAAGGTCACCGCGGCCAGCATCAGCGCGAGCAGCACGCCCGGCACGATGCCGGCCATGAACAGCGCGCCGATCGAGGTGTTGGTGGAGACGCCGTACAGCACCAGGATGATCGAGGGCGGCACCAGGATGCCGAGCGCGCCCGAGGTCGAGATCACGCCGACGCCGAAACGCTTCGGATAGCCGTGATCGACCATCGCCGGCATCATGATCGAGCCGATCGCGACCACGGTGGCGACGCTCGAGCCCGAGATCGCCGCGAACATCGCGCAGGCCGCGACGCCGGCAAGGCCAAGGCCGCCGGGCAAATGGCCGACCAATGAGGTCGTGAACGCGATCATGCGCCGCGCGACGCCGCCGCGGGTCAGGAAGGTGCCGGCCAGAATGAAGAACGGGATCGCCATGATGCCGAAATTGTCGAGGCCCGAAAACAGCTTCAGGCCGACGCTCTCGATCGGCACTTCGGTCATCGTGAACAGGAAGGTGAGCACGGTCAGGCCGAGCGAGATCGAGATCGGCATGCCCGTCAGCATCAGGGCAAACAGCAGTCCGAAAATAAGTGCGGCGCTCATCACGCTTCTCCAAGCGCGACGGGCGCGGTCTTGCTGGTCTCGACGCCGTCGACATGGGAGGCGTCATGGTGCGGCAGCTCGCCGGTTCGCCAGTAGGTCCAGCACACCTGCAGGAAGCGGAAGCACATCAGATAGGAGCCGAGCGGGATGCAGGCGTAGACGATCCAGCTCGGGATCTCCATGTCGGGCGAGACCTGGTCGGTGTGCATCAGTTCGAACACGAACTTGGCGCCCATGGTGCCGACGATCGCGGTGAACAGCGCGCCGCCGAGCAGGCCGAAGGTGATGGTGCGCTTGCGCCAGTAGTCATTGAGGCGGTTGATCAGCACGTCGACGCCGACATGGATGCCGGTGCGCACGCCATAGGCAGCGCCGAACTTCGCCATCCAGATGAACATGTAGATGCAGAGTTCCTGCGACCAGGCGAGGTTGATGCCGAACAGATACGGATAGAGCACGGGAACGTCGACCAGGAAGCGGTGCACCACCGTGATGAAAGTCAGCAGGGTCGCGGCGCCCATCAGGCTCGCGATGATGATTTCCTCGAGCCGGTCCAGAATTTTCAGCAGCATTGATCTCCCCTGTCATGGCCTGATGCGGCAACCGGCCACGGCACCCAGGCCGCGGCCTCACATGGCCGCGGCGCTCGTTGTGATTGCGGTTTGGATCCGCCTTAGTTCATCGGGCTGCGGCCCGTTTCCTTGAGGAATTCGTCGATCAGCGGCTGGCCGACGCGCGAGGCGACGTCCTTGTAGACCGGCATCATGGCCTTGCGCATCGCCTCGTCCTGCTCCGGCGTCAGCGAGATGATCTCGGTCTTGCCGGCCTTCTTGATCTCGGCAAGCGCGTCGTCATTCTCCTTGGCGGACTGGTTGTTGCCGAACTCGGTGGCTTCCTTCATCGCCTTGGTAAGCTGCTCGCGGATATCGGCCGGCAGACCGTCCCAGAACTTCTTGTTCACGACCACGACGTAACCGATGTAGCCATGGTTGGTGACGGTGGCGTACTTCTGCACCTCATGCATTTTCTGGGTGTAGATGTTCGACCAGGTGTTCTCCTGGCCGTCGACCACGCCGGTCTGCAGCGCCTGGTAGACGTCGGAGAACGCCATCACCTGCGGTATAGAACCGAGCGCGCGGAACTGGGCCTCCAGCACCTTCGACGACTGGATACGGAACTTGAGCCCCTTGTAATCGGCGGGCGCGATCAGCTTCTTGTTCGCGCTCATCTGCTTGAAGCCGTTGTCCCAATAAGCGAGACCGGTCATGCCCTTGGAATCCAGCTTCTTCAGCAGCTGGGCGCCGAGCGGACCGTCAGTCACCTTGCGCAGCGATTTCAGGTCGGGGAGGATGTAGGGCAGATCGAAGACTTCGAATTCCTTGATGCCGATCGGCCCGAACTTCGAGTTCGACGGCGCCAGCATCTGCACCGCGCCGAGCTGCAGCGCCTCGAGTTCTTCCTTGTCCTTGTACAGCGTCGAGTTCGGATAGACCTCGACCTTCACCTTGCCGCCGGTGTACTTCTCGGCGAGCTCCTTGAACTTGTCGGCCGCCTTGCCCTTCGGCGTGTCCGAGGCCACCACGTGGCTGAATTTGAGGACGATCGGCGACTGCGCCGCGGCCGGTCCGACAAAGGTCAAGGCCGCGATCGACGCCGCAGCCAGAATGAATTTACGCATGTTTCCTCCCGCGTAATTGCGGAGCACGAATACCGGCCCCGAGACATCCGGTCGCACCATTACAGAGAAGCAACGATGATTGCCATTGCCCCTTTAGCAGGGGCTGATTGCGCCATTGCTGCACTGCAAAATCCGATGCGTGGTATCCCTTTCGGCTCTTGCGACCGTTCAATGACACCGCCCGTACGCTGTGCCCGGCCACGCCCGCATGGTCAATGCGAGGTTTGGCAATGGCGAGTTCGCCGTGCGCGAATGCTGCCCGTTTTCCCTGCCAGCGTAGGCAGCGCAGCTTTCACAGCGCCACAGCTGTCGTCCCTGCGAAAGCAGGGACCCATACTCCGCGGCGGGTGTTGCGAAAGGGACTCGTCGTTCCGACATCGCTCCCCAATCACCATTCGTGGTTATGGGTCCCTGCTTTCGCAGCGACGACACGGAATGTGGCGTGCCGCTTGTGGATCATACTTCCGCATTCTCGCGGCGCGATGCGCCCGAGGCTTGCTGCAATTCTCGCCAGCCTGAAGAACGAACAAGATGGTATGCGCGATCTCAATGGCCGCTCAGCACCAGCGTCTTGACCGGCAGCAGCAAGGCCTGGATCCGCAGCAGGAGCGCGTGCACGAGCCCCGTCGCGTCGACGACGTGCAAGGCAAATCCCTTCAACGCGCCGGTTTTCGGATCGGCGATCACGTCGTGGTTGCTGGTGTAGGCGTTGACGATGCAACTGGAGCCCGGTGTGACGCCTTCAAGCCCGCCCGCATAGAGCGGCTCCAGGAAAGTGAGGATCGAGCCCGGCTGGCGCAGGGCTTGCGGATCGATCAATTGCTCGCCGGAACGGAATTGACCGGCGGCGATGTAGTCCTGCACGCCGGTCACGACGAGCGGGATGATCACCCAGGGTTTTGAAATACAGGTCGCCTCCGCGATCATGCCGGGCTTCATGACCTGGGCCTCGATCTGGCCAAAGCCGGCCTGCAACACGCTGCGGCCCGCGCCTTCGGGGATCAATATGCCGGCCGGGCGCATCATCTGGTTGACGACGTCGCCGGTGCGGAGCAAGAATTGCTCGACCCGTCCGTCGACGCCTGCACGAACGAAGGTCTTGTCGAGATCGACCTGCGCCTCGGCCAACGCTGCCTCCGCGCTCTCCTTCTCGGCGGGCAGCAGCGTGGAGACGCGCAAGCCCGCAGTCTCCCGCGCCGCGTTCGCGGCATCGATGCCGGCCTGTCTCTGATCGACGACGACCTGCAGCTTCTCGATGTCGCGCTGCGGCACGATGCCCGGATTGCGGCGCTGCAGTTCGCTCTTGGTATCCAGCTCGTCCTTGGCCTGCTGCCAGGACGCCTTGGCCTCGCCGACCTGGGCGTCCGCCTTGACCACATCGGCCCGCGCGCTGGTCAGCGACGCTTCCACCTCTGCGACTTTCCGCTTCGACGTCTCCAGCGCGGCCCGCTGCTTCGAATTGTCGAGCCTGAACAGCACATCGCCTTTCTTCACCGCAGCGCTGTAGCCCACATTCACCTCGGCAACGCGGCCGGCCACTTCGGGGAGGATCGGCACGGTGCGGAAGTAGATCGCCGCCGAGGTGGTGGAGGGATGGTAGTAGAAGATCATCGTGATCAGCGCGATCGTCAGCATCAGGCAGCCTGTGATGCCCCATCTGAGCTCGTGCCAGACCGAAAAGAACGTGATCTCCTTGCCGAAGCGCTTGCCCTGCCGGTAGCGACGGTAGAGATAGTCCGGGAGGATGGTAACGAGGGAGCACAGCAGGAGTTCAAGCATGACCCTGTCCCTCCTCCGCCGCGGCGACTTCGTCCGGCTCCGGTGGCACGGGCCGCGGTGGCGTGGCATCGGCAATCCGCTCCACCGATCCCGCGATGGTGCGCAGCGGCGTGCTGAAGTCCGGCAGATCGATCATCGCGAGCAGCAGGCCCGCGATCCAGAAGATGTGCATGTGGGTGAACAGCGAGATCAGGCCGAGCACCGCGACGATCTCGAACTGCAGCTTCTGCGACTTGTGCGCCATCCGCTCCGGCAGGCTGTGCAGCTTCCAATACAGCGTGCCCACGTACAGGACAGTCACGATCAGGAAGATCCCCATCACCACCATCAGGGTGTCGTCGCCATCGGGACCCGGAACGAAGAACGGCAGATGGTGAGGTGCTGCCGGGTGCATTTGTCCGTTCACGATCGTCCTTCCCGAAGAGCGAGGGCCATGCGTCGGCCCGCGGCGCGGAGCCATGGTTCCCTAATGCTGGAACTTTATCAAGGGCCGTAGTTACACGGGCAGGCCCGCTGCAATCTTGGGTTGGGTAACGTTACTGGCTGGCGTTAGCGCGGAGGCCTTGCGCTGTGTCTGTCAGTAAGAGACAAGGCGACGATAAAGGCGACATCGGGCAAGTGAGCAGTCAGCATCACGCGTGTTCAGGACACTGATTTGGCTACGTCCCGTGAGCAGGTCGATAGAGACTGGTCATAACATCAAGAAGCTCGCGCGATGATATGTTCAGCGGGAATGCGGCGATCCATAGGCCACGATTGCCAAGAAGCCCGTTTGCCCTTCGCATGACCCGGGTTACAGGGCCTAGCCGCAGACTCGTCCTAAGGAAGTCAGGATCAACATCGACAACAATACCTTTCCCACGGTAATTCTTTAAAGACAGGATCGCGGACCATGGAATCCAATCGGCGCTGATCCGAATGTCTCTGAATCCGTCCCGCGTCATGAAGAGGACTGGTCGGCGCGACCCCGACCACCTAACAGCGCCCTGAACGGCAGCTGATCCAAACATGATGATGCCGACAATCCCAATCAGCAATACCAGAACAGGTCCAACAAGCTCGCGAACCGTTGATCGAGGAGGACCAAGGAAGCCAAAGAGAACGCCGATACACGCTCCGGTCATGAACAGCGCACCGGCGGTCATAACAATGCCCATCGCAACGAAAATTGCGAGCCGAACGCGGGATTCGTAGATCTCCAAGCAGTCGTTCGCTTTGAGCGTGCCGGGCATATTGACGATCCAACTTGGTAATGCAATTAATTTCAATCCGTAATTGTCAGCGTCAATCTACTCGCGTTCGCATCCATTAGGCAACTGGCCGATTCTCCGGGCACATTCTGTGTCTCGCGACCACACCACTGAAACTTAGGTACAGCTTCGTTACCTGAGTTGGCGGACACGAGCATTCGGCCAAAAGGCGGCGAGAGCCAACGTCGCCGGAAAAGGCCGCTTTGGTTCAATAGCCGGCATTAACCCGCGCCTCCGCAATATCAGCTCTGGGCCATCGGCGGCTGCGGCAGCCACCATCACAACTGCCACGACAACACGCGCCGCATGGACGCAGCGAATTTTGCTGCGTCCCCCGAATGCCAATCGGCATGGCTGTGTGTCGCGTGTCCTCAGCGCGACGCCGTGCTGATGTTCTCGCCGAAGAACTTCCAAGTCTTGCCGTCGAACTTGGCGAGCTTGAACGTGTCGAAGGTGGAATAATTGGTCGGTGACACCGAGACCGTGATGCCGGGAAGCAACAGCGGCAGCGATACCTTGCTCAGGTTGGTGGCCTGCTTCAGCAGATTCTCGCGTGTCAGCTCGTCGCCGCAGTTCTTCAGGATGATGGCGGTGAACTGCGCGGAGAGATAGCCGATCTGGTTGCTGCCATCGATCGGATTGCCCTCGGGATACCACTGCTTCATGAAGGCGAGATAGTCCTGCACGCCCCTGTCGGAATCCCAGGCCGGATCGCCCACCACCTTGGTGGCGAGCGCCGTCATCAGCCCGGTGGATGCTTCGAGGCCGGCGGGCTCGAGCACTCCGCCGATCGAGCTGGAGACCGACACGATGAAGTGCGTCGGCTTCCAACCGAGATCGGCAACCTTGCGGATCGCCTGCGCGCCGAATTTCGGCGTCGTGATCGTCATCAGCACGTCGGCGCCCGCGGCCTTCAGATTGACGATCTGGGAATCGATCGTGGGATCGGTCACCTCGTAGCTGAGCTCTTTCACGATGAGACCGGCCTTGTCGCCGAGCGCCTCCTTGAAACCCTTGAGATAGTCCTTGCCGAAGTCGTCATTCTGATAGATCACGCCGATCTTCGCGCTCGGCAATTCCTTGAGGATGTACTTGCCGTAGATCTTCGCTTCCTGCGCATAGGGCGGATAGAACGGCGTGGTCCACGGAAACTCCTTCGGATCGTTCCACTTCGAGGCGCCGGTGGAGATCAGAAGATGCGGGATCTTCTTGCTGTTCAGATATTTTTGAATCGACGAATTGGTCGGCGTGCCGAGTGAACCGATATTGGCGAGGATCTCATCCTGCTCCACGAGCTTGCGCGTCTGCTCCACCGTCTTCGGCGGGCTATAGCCGTCATCCATGCTCAGCAGCGTGATTTTGCGGCCGTTGATGCCGCCCTGGCTGTTGATCATCTTCCAGTAGGCGGATTCGGCCCTGCCCTGCGTGCCATAGGCCGAGGCCGGACCACTGTAGGGCATGGTCTGCCCGATCTTGATTTCGGTATCGCTGGCGCCGGGATCGTATTTCTTGTCGGCACCAAGGACCGCCGACGTGGAAGCAAGGCTGAGCGCGGCGATCGCCGCGAGCGTGATGCAACGCATCTTGTTCTCCCCATTCGCGCCGCTGTTTGCCGCGACGTCCGGCGAGATAATGATCATGCCCGTGCGAGATGTCGACCCCTCATGCCGGGACACCAACCTGCGTTGGCGTCGAAGGTCACAGCCCGATCCAGCTCATCACCGCTCCGAACGATGCCCAGAGCGTCCATCCGAGCCCGAGCAGGCAAATCAGCGCCGCTGCCATCGCGACGGTGAGCAGCAGACCGTCCTCCTGCAGATAGGCGATCGCGATCAGCACGACCACCATTCCCGGAATCACGTTGACGAGCGGCAGCGGCCAGCCTGCCGAGAAGGCCAGCAGAAACACCACCAGACCGACGAGGCGGTCGATCACGTCACGACGCGCATCCCAGCGCGGCCGGCTGATGCGTTCGATCGCCTGCAGCATCGGGCGGACAAAGACGGTGAACCGCTTGAAGCGCTTGAAGTCGAATTGCCGCTTCGAGACGAATCGCGGAAACGCCGGCGCGCTGCGGCCGAGCATCATCTCGACCGCCGGAAACAGCAGCGCCAGCGTCGCGATCGTCGCGACGCCGGGAATGATCACCAATAGCCCCAAAAGCAGCAGGAGCAGGCCGAACGACCGCTTGTCCAGGTTGCTGAGGAGCCATTCGAGATCGACGGGGCCGTCCGGTGCTTGAGCGACGAGTTCCTCAAGAAGCTGGGACGTGTGCGTGGGGGCCAATGGGGCTCCGGACGAGGGGGACATGCGTGCAAAGTGGTCAGACTCGGCGTCGATTGCAACCGCTGCCGAAGCAGACTAGGAAGCATAGGTGACCAACGATTCCGATCAGGCATGGCACCGCCATGCGCCGACAAGCCCGATTCCTGCCGCTCGCCGCCGCTGGCCGTGGTTCCTGCTGGTGGTCGTCGTCGCCTGCGCGGGCGCCGGAGGCGTCTACGCCTGGCCCCAGATCGCACCACTGGTCCCGTCCCTCGGTAACGCCGCGGCCAGCGACAAGGCGGCCGCAGGCGACAAGGAAACATTGCCGGATCTGCTCGCGACCCAGCAGAAGCTCGAGGATGACATCGGCGCGCTGAGCAAATCGATGGCCGACCAGCAGGACCAGTTGAAGACCATCGTCGACCAGCTGGCGGCCCTGACCACGAAGGTCGACGCGCTGCAGCGCCCCGCTCCGGCTCCGATGCCGGCACCGGCGGTCGCCGAGCAACCGCATGCGCCGGTGGCGCAGGCGGCGGCGAAGCCGCGCAAGCCGCCGGTTCGGGCGCCCAAACCATCAGGTCCGATTTCGACCGGAGGCGCGCCGCTTAACGTCGCACCCAGCGATCGCTGAGTCGCAGCGGCGTCAGCGCGACGCCGTGCCGCAACGTTTCGACGGAGTCGCGGCCACGTTTGCGACGGCAATTATCCGCGAGGCCGCTCCATGCCGGCCCGCCTGATGGCCGCCAGCAAGAGAGCGGTATCCGAGGAAAGGAAATCGATCAGGCGCCGGGCTGCTTCAGGCGCGGTGGAGTCGCTGACAACAGCGGCCGTGAAGGTTTGGACAAGCTGAAGATCCGGCGGCAGCAGACCCACGACGTCGATGCCGCTCTCCTGCACCAGCTCGCTGGTCGGCCCGATCGAGAGATTAGCCTTGCCCCCTCGCAGCGCTTCGGCCGCCTCGGTGCCGCGCGCCTCGAGGGTGAGCGTCACGGTGTCGGGCAGGTTCAGCTGCGGAAAGACCTTGTCGCGGACGAACTGTCCGCTGGTGCTGCTTGGCGCCACCACCTGCCCTGCGTCGATCAAGGCTTTCCTGAGCGCGGCAGCGTTGCCGATGTCAGGCTTGGGTGAGCCGGCCCGAACCGCGGCGGCGAGAGGCGCTGTCGCCAGGCCAGATTCGGATCCCGCATGAATCCGGCCGTCTTCGTGCAGCCCTCGAAGGCCCTCGCGCGACAGGATCACGACGTCCGCCTTGGCGCCATGCGCAAGCTGATGCCTGATGGTTTTCGGACCGGTGCCCTCCGACGCTCCGGATCCGGTTTCCACCTTGATGCCGGTGCTGCGCTCGAATTCAGGCAGCACCTCACGGTAGACCGCAGCGAAGCCGCCCGAAATAATGACCTTGATCATGCGGGCGGCCGGTCCGCTTATTTCTTCAGGTTCGCGGCAAACAGCTTGGCTGCTTCGGCCTTCGATTCCTGATCGGCCTTGGCGTCGTATCGGAGCGGCAGGTTGAACTTCTTGCCAAGCTCGGTGGATTCGGGGTTCGTGAACGCGTGCACCGCGCCGGGATATTCGATGATCCGGTAATCGGCCTTCGCCGCGTCGAAATCCTTCTTGAGCGCGTCGTACTGCTCGCGCTTCACGAACGGGTCGTCCGCGCCGTTCAGAATGAGGATCTTCGCCTTGACGGTGCCCGGCGCCGGTGCGGGAGTGTTGGGACCAAGTAATGCGTGAAAGACGGCAACGGCGGCGAGATCGGCGCCGGTGCGCGCCATGTTCAGCACCACCGCGCCGCCGAAGCAGTAACCGGCGGCGCCGATCCGTTGCGGATTGACGGGAGGCTGCTTGGCGAGTTGCTCGCGCGCGGCGTTGAAGCGCTGCTCCATCACCTTCGCGTTCTTCATCACCGCCCCGGAGAGCGCGCCGGCATCCTTCGGGTTGTCGGCGGTCTTGCCGTCGCCGTACATGTCCGCGATGAAGGCGACATAGCCCTGCTCCGCGAACTTGCGCGCCTCACTATGCATATGCGGGGTGATGCCCCACCATTCGGGCACCATGACGATGCCGGGCCGCTTGGCCTGGGTGGCGTCGTCATAGACCACGAAGCCCTTCATCGTGGTCTCGCCGTCGGTATAGGTGACCGGCTCTTCCTTCACTGCCGCGTGCGCGCTCGCGACCATTGCGATGGCGCAAAGTGCTCCCACGATGATCGTTCGCATGCTGACCTCCCGCAGTTTTGGCCGACCAAGACGGGTCGGGCGTATTCACATTCCGCCCCGGACGGCTATTCTGCCGCCGTCCGGATATCGATCTTCTCGGCGCGGACCGCGCAGAACTTGAACTCCGGAATCTTGCCGAACGGATCGAGCGCCGGGTTGGTCAGCAGGTTGGCGGCTGCCTCCGCGTAGCAGAACGGCATGAAGACCATGTTCTCGGGCACGTCGCGGTCGGCGCGCACCTTGACCTCGACGGCGCCGCGGCGGGTCTCGAGCCGGATGAAGTCGCCGGGCACGAGCCCCTTCTTGCGCATGTCCTTCGGCGTCATGAACGCGACCGCTTCCGGCTCGATCTGGTCGAGCACCTGGGCGCGACGCGTCATCGAGCCGGTGTGCCAGTGTTCGAGCACGCGTCCGGTCGACAGCACCATCGGATATTCGTCGTCGGGCAGTTCGTCGGGCGGGATCACCTTTGCCGGCACGATCTTGCCGCGGCCGCTCTCGGTCGGGAAACCTGTCGTGAAGATGATCTCGTTGCCCGGCTTGTCGGGATCGTCGACCGGATAGGTCACCGCGCCCTCGCGCACCAGGCGCTCCCAGGTGATGTTCTTCAGCGACGGCATCAGCTCGGCCATCTCGGTGAAGACTTCGCCGGGCCCGGCATAATTCCACGGCAATCCCATCCGCTTGCCGATCTCCTGGATAATCCAGAGATCCTGCCGCGCATCGCCCGGCGGTTTGATCACCTCGCGCGCCAGCTGCACGCGGCGATCCGTGTTGGTGAAGGAGCCGGATTTCTCGGCGAACGCCGAGGCCGGCAGGATGACGTCGGCGTGGAACGCGGTCTCGGTGACGAACAGGTCCTGCACGACGAGGTGATCGAGCTTGGCCAGCGCCTCGCGCGCATGCTGCAAGTCCGGATCGGACATCGCGGGATTCTCGCCCTCGACATACATGCCGTGGATTTCGCCGGCGTGGATCGCGTTCATGATCTCGACCACGGTCAGCCCGCGCACCGGATCGAGCTCCTGCCCCCACAGCTTCTCGAAGGCGCCGCGCATGTCGTCGCGCCCGACCGGCTGATAGTCCGGCAGGAACATCGGGATCAGGCCGGCGTCGGAGGCGCCCTGCACGTTGTTCTGGCCGCGCAGCGGATGCAGCCCGGTGCCGGGGCGGCCGACCTGGCCGGTGATCAGCGCCAGCGCGATCAGGCAGCGCGCATTGTCGGTGCCGTGGACGTGCTGGCTGATGCCCATGCCCCAGAAGATGATCGACGATTTGGCGCCGGCGTAGGCGCGCGCGACCTCGCGCAGCGTCTCGGCGGGAATGCCGCAGATCGGCGACATGCGCTCCGGCGTGAATTCCTGGATCTTGGCCTTGAGGTCGTCATAGCCCTCAGTATAGCCGGCGATGTACTGCTCGTCGGTGAGGCCTTCGGTGATGATGGTGTGGATCATCGCGTTCAGCATCGCGACGTCGCTGCCCGGCTTGAAGGCGAGGTGCTGCGTGGCATGGCGCGACAGGGTCTGCCGGCGCGGGTCCATCACGTAGAGCTTGGTGCCGCGCTTGGCCGCGTTCTTGATGTAGGTCGCGGCGACCGGATGGTTCACGGTCGGATTGGCGCCGATCACCCAGATCACCTCGGCGTCGGCCGCGGCCGCGAACGGCGCCGACACCGCGCCGGAGCTCAGTCCCTCGAACAAGGCCGCCACCGACGAGGCGTGGCACAGCCGCGTGCAGTGATCGACATTGTTGGAGCCGAAGCCGGTGCGCACCAGCTTCTGGAACAGATAGGCTTCCTCGTTCGACCCCTTGGCCGAGCCGAAGCCGGCGAGTGCCTTGGCGCCCTTTTCATCGCGGATTTTCGTCAGGCCCTTCGCGGCGAGATCGAGCGCCTCCTCCCACGTCGCTTCGCGGAAATGCGTGTAGGGATTGGCCGGATCGACCTGGTCGTTGGCATCCTTCTTGACACCGGGCAGCCGCACCAACGGCTTGGTCAACCGGTTGGGGTGATGGATGTAGTCGAAGCCGAAGCGGCCCTTGACGCAGAGCCGGTTGTGATTGGCGGGACCATCACGGCCTTCCGCGTAGATCACCTTCTCGTCCTTGACCTCGTAGGTGACCTGACAGCCGACGCCGCAATACGGGCACAGCGAATCCACCTTCCGGTCGGGCCAGGTGACGCGGGTCTGCTTGTCGTCGAGCATCACGGCCGGCATCAGCGCGCCGGTCGGGCACGCCTGCACGCATTCGCCGCAAGCCACGCAAGTGGACTCGCCCATCGGATCGTCGAAATCGAACACGATTTTCGAACCGTGATTACGGTAAGCCATGCCGATCACGTCGTTGACCTGCACCTCGCGGCACGCCCGCACGCACAGGCCGCACTGGATGCAGGCGTCGAGATTGACGCGCATCGCCGGGTGGCTGGTGTCGGCGTGCCAACGTTCGGCCGCCGGGAAGCGGCTTTCGGTGACGCCGGTCTTCTCGGCCCAATGCCAGAATTTCGAGTCCGGATCGTGCGACGTCTCGCGCGCCGGCTGGTCGGCGACGAGCAGCTCCATCACCATCTTCTGCGCCGCGACGGCACGCTGGCTGGCCGACTTCACCTTCATGCCGACCGTCGGCGTTCGCTTGCACGACGCCGCCAGCACGCGCTCGCCTTCGATCTCGACCATGCAGGCGCGGCAATTGCCGTCCGGCCGATAGTCCGGTGCGGGCGAATAGCAGAGATGCGGGATCTCGGTGCCCTGGCGCTTCGCGACCTGCCAGATGGTTTCGCCGGCCCGCGCCTCGACCTGCTGGCCGTCGAGCTCGAACTGGATGATCTGGCCCAGACCCTTCTGCGTAGAGTTCTGATTGTTGCTCATTCGAATCCTCGTCGAAATTCGTCCTGCCCGGCCCGCCTATTCGGCGGCTTGCTGCGGACGAAACCCGTCCGGAAAATATTTGATCACTGAGGTCAGCGGATTGGAGGCCGCCTGACCGAGGCCGCAGATCGACGCATCGCGCATCGCCTGGCTCAATTGGTCGAGCAGTTCCTTGTTCCAGACTGGCTGCTGCATCAGGAGCACCGCCTTCTCGGTTCCGGCGCGGCAGGGCGTGCATTGCCCGCAGCTCTCGTCCTCGAAGAACTTCATCAGGTTCAGCGCGGCCTCCCTGACATCGTCGGCCTGCGAGAGCACGACGACCGCGGCGGAGCCGATGAAGCAGCCGTATTTCTCCAGCGTGCCGAAATCGAGCGGGATGTCGTCCATCGAGGCCGGCAGGATGCCGCCGGATGCGCCGCCCGGCAGATAGGCCTGCAAGGTGTGCCCGTCGGCCATGCCGCCGCAGAACTCGTCGATCAGTTCGCGCAAGGTGATGCCGGCCGGCGCGAGCTTGACGCCGGGATTCTTGACGCGGCCCGACACCGAGAAGCTGCGCAGACCGTGGCGCTCGTTGCGGCCGTGGCTCTTCCACCAGTCGGCGCCCTTCTCGACGATGTCGCGCACCCACCACAACGTTTCGATGTTGTTGATCAGCGTCGGCAGGCCGAACAGCCCGACCTGGAACGGATATGGCGGCTTGTGCCGCGGCAGGCCGCGCTTGCCCTCGAGCGATTCGAGCAGCGAGGATTCCTCGCCGCAGATATAAGCGCCGGCGCCGCGCCGCATGTGCAGCACAGGACCGCCCGGCGGCAGCTTCGCGATCTCGCGGTCGAGGATCTCGCGGCAGGCCGGGTACTCGTCACGGATGTAGATGTAGATTTCGGGCGCCTCGACCACGTGCGCGCCGATCAGCATGCCCTCGAGGAAGCGATGCGGATCGGTCTCGAGATAGTAGCGGTCCTTGAACGTGCCGGGCTCGCCCTCGTCGCCGTTGACAGCCATCAACCGCGGACCGGGTTCGCCGAGCACGGCGCGCCATTTGCGGCCGGTCGGGAAACCGGCGCCGCCGAGACCGCGCAGCGACGCATCGTCGAGCGCCTTCAGCAGGTCTTCGCGCGGCAGCTCGCCCGAGCGGAGCCGCGTCAACAATTTGTATCCGCCGCCGGCGACATAGGCGTCGTAGTCGACGTAAGACGGAAGATGCACATGGGTGTCGCCGCTCTTCGCCGCCGCGAGCACATTGGTGACGGTCGCATGATCGACGAAGTTGTGGCCGACCTCAGCTGCGGGCGCGGTGTCGCAGCGGCCGACGCACGGCGCCCGCACCACGCGGATGCCGGGGCCGGCGCGGGACTGAAGGTCCTTCAAAAGCTTCTCGCCGCCGAGCATCGCGCAGGTCAGCGAATCGCACACCCGCACGGTGAGGGGCGCGATGTCAGGCTCGCCCTCCTTCACGATGTCGAAATGCGCGTAGAAGGTGGCGGTCTCGAACACTTCGGCGAAGGAGAGCTTCATCTCGTCGGCAAGCGCGGCAAGATGCGCCGCCGAGATCTGACGGTATGTGTCCTGGATCAGATGCAGGTACTCGATCAAGAGGTCGCGCCGCCGCGGCCGGTCGGCGAGCAGCGCCTCGATCTCATGCGCGGCCACGGGGTCGACCTGGCGTCCCTTGGGCGTGGCTTTCGCCCGCTTCCTGCCTGCTCCGGGATGCTCGAACGCGCGAACCTTGTGAACGTCGTCTCCGCTCATGAAACCCGCCTTGGAACCTCACTCTTGCGCAAATCGCGCTTGTTGAACCAACTCTATTCTCTGGCATGCCACAGGCAAGCATATTTAGAACGCCTCTAGGAGCGTCGGGTTGCCGCGCAGGTGGTTGTTAATGTTTGCCTATCGGGCGATCTGAATTTCAAATCGCGCGATCGTCCGACCCGCGCGATCTTCGACCGCGTCTCGGCGCTACAGCAGATCGGCGTAGCCGAGAAAGCCGACGGCATCGCCCGGCTCGACCTGCACGACGGTCTCGCCGAGTTCGACCAATCCATCGGTTTCGACCAGCGAAGACAGCAGCCCGGCCCCTTCGCGGGGGAACTTGGTCGCCTCCAGCGCACCGTCCGCCGCCCGCCGCAGCGAGGCGCGGACATATTCGCGCCGGCCGCTCTTCTTCTTGTAACTGAAGGCCGCCCGCACCGGCATCGGCAGCAGCGGAGACGGCACAGCGCCCGAGAGCGCCAGCACGGTCGGCCGCACCACATGGACGAAGGTGACGAAGCTCGCCACAGGATTGCCGGGCAGGCCGATCAACGGCGTGCCGTCGATGATGCCCATCGCCACCGGCCGGCCCGGCTTGATCGCCATCCGCCACAGCACCAGCGAGCCGGCCTGCTCGATGCCGGCCTTGACGTGGTCCTCTTCGCCGGTCGAAACGCCGCCGGTGGTCAGGATCAGGTCAAAGCTGCGTGCAACCTGCTTGAGCGCCGCGGCAAGCCCGGCGCGCTCGTCGCGCAGGATGCCGAGATCGCCAACCTCGCAGCCGAGCCTGCGCAACATCGCCATCAGCATGAAGCGATTGGAATCGAACAGCTGCGCCTCAGTGCGCGCGCTCCCCGGCGCGGCCAGCTCGTCGCCGGTGGAAAACACCCCGACGCGAAGCCGCCGCACCACGTCGAGCGTCGTGAGTCCGAACGCCGCGGCGACGGCGATGTCCTGCGGGCGCAGCCGCCGGCCCGATGCCAGCGCGACATGGCCCCGTGCAATGTCCTCGCCGGCCGGCCGCACATTGGCGCCGGGCTTCAGGCCGGGCGGCAGGATCACGTTGCCCGCATCGTCGATCCGCACGTCTTCCTGCATGAACACGGTGTCAGTACCGCCGGGCATCGGCGCACCGGTGAAGATCCGCACCGCCTGGCCGGGCAGCGCGGGCTGTGCCGGCGCACCCGCCTGCACGCGTCCGGCGATAGGCAACGCGCGCTCGGCGCTTGCCGGCAGGTCCGTGGCCGACACCGCATAGCCGTCGACGGCGGAATTCATGAAGGGCGGCAGCGGCAGGGGCGCGGCCACGTCGCCGGCCAGGATGCGTCCGTCCGCGTCGACCAGCGCAACGGCCTCGGTCTCGCCGACCGGCTTGACGCGCGCGGCGATGATCGCGACGGCCTCGTCGACCGACATCATCGGCCCGCCGAATGCGAAGCAGTCGTCCGAAAGCTGCGCCATTGTCTCTCTCAGTGCTCGGCCATCGACAAGATGTGTTCGATCCGGATCGCGAACTGCGGCGTTATCTCCAAAGCCGGACCATCCGTGGCAGTTCCGGCGAAGCGGCGGAGAGTGGCCAGTCCATCTCCGATCGTGCTTATATCCCCAGCTCTATTGCCATGTGAACCCATCGGGACTGCGACCTGTGACCGCGAAAACCACCGCTCCCATCATTGTTCCAGACCCGGACGATCCGCGGCTGACGGAGCGCGTGGTCGGCGTCGACCAGACCGGCGCGCAGACCGAGATCAAGGTGCCGGTCGAGCGGCCGTTGACGCTGTATCTCAACGCGCAGGAGATCGTCACGATGATGACGATCAACGACTATCCCGAATACCTCGCGCTCGGCTACCTGCTGAACCAGAACATGCTCAAATACGACGACGTCGTCACCGAGGTCGAATATGACGACGATCTCGAGGTCGTCGTGGTCCGCACCGCGCACCACACCAATTTCGAGGCGAAGCTGAAGAAGCGCACGCAGACCTCGGGCTGCGCCCAGGGAACGGCGTTCGGCGACCTGCTCGAAGCGGTCGAGAAGGTCGCGCTGCCGAAGGCCGAACTGCGCACCTCCTGGCTCTACCAGATGACGCACACCATCAACACGATGCCGTCGCTCTATCTGGAAGCGGGCGCCATCCACGGCTGCGTGCTGTGCAAGGAAGCGACGCCGGTCTGCTACACCGAGGATGTCGGCCGCCACAACGCCGTCGACAAGATCGCGGGCTGGATCTACCGCCACAATGTCGATCCTGCCGACAAGATCCTCTACACCACCGGGCGGCTGACCTCCGAGATGGTGATCAAGACGGTGCGAATGGGCATCCCGATCCTGGTCTCCCGCTCCGGCTTCACCGCGTGGGGCGTCGACCTGGCGCGGCAGGTCGGACTGACGCTGGTCGGGCGCGCGCGCGGCAAGCGCTTCATCGCGCTTTCGGGCAAGGAGCGGATCGTCTACGACCAGAACCTTGACTACGTCGAAGAGGAATCGATGCGTCACAAGCGCAAGGGCGAGACCGACAATGACTGACATTCCCGGCGTGCTGCTGGCCGGCGGCCTCGCGCGGCGGATGGGTGGCGGCGACAAGCCGATGCGCAAGATCGCCGGCCGCACCATCCTGCAGCGGGTGATCGACCGGCTCGCGCCGCAATGCTGCGGGCTGATCATCAACGCCAATGGCGATCCCGCGCGCTTCGCCGCGTTCGGCCTTCCCGTCGTCGCCGACGATGTCGCCGATTATCCGGGCCCGCTCGCCGGCATCCTGGCCGCGCTCGACTGGACCGCGGCCAACCGGCCGGATGCAAAATGGGTGCTGAGCGCGGCGGGCGACTGTCCGTTCCTACCCCGCGATCTCGTCGCTCGCCTGGAGCAGGCGCGCGCGGCCGAGAATGCCGAACTCGCGGTCGCCTCGTCCGGCGGACAGACCCATCCGGTCATCGGCCTCTGGAGCGTGCGGCTTCGCGGCGAATTGCGCCATGCGCTCGTCGAGGAAGATATGCGCAAGATCGACCGCTGGACCGCGCGCTATCCGCTCGCGACGGTCGAATGGCCGACCGAGCCGCTGGATCCGTTCTTCAATGCCAATACCGTCGAAGACATCGCAGAAGCCGACCGCCTCGCCGCACTCGACGGCGGCTGACGCGCCCGGCTGCATTTGAGCTCGCAGGCGCGACCGGCGACAGCCGATCGCGTCGAGCCGAGTCCAGCGAAGCCAGACCGAAGCAGCCAGCAGAGACTCCGCCGGCTGCAGGCAATCAATGCCCCGCGGCGATCCTGGTCGGACCGCAGACGTCGTCGCCCTGGGCGTTGTCGTCGCCGTCGTGACCGCGACCATGATCCTTCATCTGACCATGATCGCCATCGCAATTGACCGGGGCGAACGACACGCCGCGATAGACCGTTCCGAACGCGGGCGGCACAACGACGTCAAACGCTTCATTCGCAGGCAGCTGCGTCGCCGCGACCTTGTCCGTGATGGCGACCACCTGATTCGGATCAGCGCCGGGCTCAACCGAGGTGCCCACGGTCGACGTCACCGCGAAGATCGTCGCGGTACCGTCGCGGTGGACGCGGCCGGTGATGTTGCGCAGGCCACCGGTTGCCGGATCCGTCGGATAGCCGTTGACGTGATAGGAGGTGCCGAGGTTCAGGCCCTTCTGCAGCGTGTAGGCCAGGGTCCAGGTGCCGTTGGCATAGACCCATTTCTGCAGGCCGGCCGTCGTCGATGCCGCCGCGTCCGCCAGCTTGCCGTCGCCTTCCTGAGCGACGTAAAGCGTCGTTGCATTGGCAAACCAGATGCCGAACGGATAGAAGCCGGTCGCGCCCGAGTTCGCCGACGGATTGTTCGGGAAGCCCGGAAGAATGCTGAACGCCGTCGACGCGGCGGTATCGCGGGTCGGCAGAACGCCCGGCTGGCCAACCTGATAGACCGTGTTGATGCCGTTGCTGCCGCTGCCCTTGGTCACGTAGAGCGTGTTGCCGGAGATCGCGAGGCCGCGGAAATTGTCGTCCTTGCCGGACTTGTCGGCAGCAAAGCCGAGCTGAGTAACCGAGAAGCCGAACTGGAAGCCGCTCTTGCTGCCGGGCGTTCCCTGCTGCACGCCAACCACGGTGTCCGAACCATCGACCCCGGGCGTTGAGAGCTGCACGCCGGTGTCATTGACGACAAGCACCGGCGGGGTGCCACTGCCGTTGCCGGCATTGCCGACGGTGAAATACTGGTCGGCCGGGGTACCGTTGACCTTGTTGGCGCGGATCGCACTGCGGCCATTGTCACCGGTATAGACGTTGACCTTGGTTCGGTGCAGCGAGCCGTCGAAATCCAGCTCCGCCACGACGCGCGCATGCACGCTGGTGTCCGGATTGGTGGGATCGACATGGTTCGGCGAATTGGAGTTGGAGATGTCGAGCGCGTTCACCGGAGCATCGTAGCCCATGAACGTCACGGCCTTGCCGTCGGGCGACAAATGCAGCGACAGTTCCGACTTCGAGCTGAAGCTCGTCACCGCCACGTCCGCCGGGACGGTCAGCGCGCCGATCTCGCGAAGGCGATGGCCTTCCAGATGAAACTTCTTGATCACGACCGGTGCGGTCACGCCGAAGTTCGAATCAACGGACACGTTGTTGAACACGCCCGGATAGCTGCCGTCGGCAACCGCCACGGCGCCGGTCGGCAGCGTCTGGCCCACGGTGACGGTCGACGGCTTGCCCGCATAGACAGCGGTGCTGACAAGCAATTCATGCGGATTGCCGACGGTCTGCGATAATGCCGGATGGACTGCAAACAGCACCGGTGAAAGCGCCGTCCCGGCGATCAGGCGCCGGACAATGGCGCGGCGAGTGGTTTGTGATGTGGCGATTGATTTGAACATAAGCCCCCCATTTTTGAAAATTGGAATGGGCTCGTCATACGAGGCCGATCGCGACACCCTTGTGACAGATCGCCGCAGTCGTGTTCACGTTCCCGGAAATCTCGCACCGCGCCGTGGCTTGTGGGGATAATCTCGGCGCAAGCGTTTCGCGATTGTAACGAAAGAAACCGCTTCACACTTTTGCGGATCACACTTTAGCCAACCCGCCCGACCCGGTCCGTTTCGACCGCGCGCAGATAGTCCAGCATCAGGCGGCCGGTTGCGGACAGATGCGCGGCATCGCGGACCACGATCTTCAGCTCGCGCCGTCCCCAATCGTCGCGCAACGGGATCGCACGCAGGCCCATGCCGGCGCCGACGACCGCGAAGGCGCGGTCGGGGATCAGGCCGAGGCCCATATTGGCCTGCACCATGCGGCAGACCGCATCGAAGCCGGGCACGTTGATGCGCAGCCGCATCGTCTTGCCGGCTTGCGTCGCCGCATATTGCGAGCGCAGATAGATCGAGCTCGCTGTGTGCAGGCCGATATGGTCGAAATCGAGTGTCTCGGTGAACAGCAGCTTGTCGCGGCCGGCCAGCGGATGGTCCGGCCGCATCACGACCACCAGATTGTCGTAGCGGTAATGAAAGGCTTCGAGCGCGCGGCTGTCGGCCTCGGCCGCGCAGATGCCGATTTCGGCCGCGCCCTCCTCGATGCCGCGCACCACCTGCCCGCTCGGCCGCTCCTGCAGATCGACACGGAGCAGCTCATGTGCGGCGAAGAAGGCGGAGAGGTCCTCGGGTAAATACTGCACGATCGCCGAGAGATTGGCGAGCATTCGGACATGGCCGCGCACGCCTTGCGAATATTCCGACAGCTCGACCGCGATCTTCTCGACATTGAGCAGCGTGACCCGGGCGTGATGCAGCAGCGCCTCGCCGGCCGGCGTCAGCGCCATGCCCTTGGCGAGCCGCTTGAACAGCGTGACGCCGAACGCCAGCTCGAAATCGTTCATCCGCTTCGACACCGCCGAGGCCGCGATCCCCTCGCGCTGCGCGGCGCGGGTGAGGTTCTGCTCGTCGCAGACGGCGACGAACAGGCGCAGCGTGGTGAGGTCGACGCGGCGCGTCAGCGCGGTCTCAGCCGGCGTCGCGGCGCGCGAAAGGTCTGTCACGATAGAGGAGATCGGCATGGGCGGCGTCCTTGCGGGAAGAACGCTGACAGGCTAGCGCGGGCGATCCCGCAAAAAATCCCAAACCGATCCGGACGCGGCCGGGTTGTTGAGAAAAAATTCCAACAAAGACCTCCAAGCGCCAACTTTATTCCAATCGGCAGCCATTGTCCCGGCGCAGCCGCCGCCGATATCTGCTACGCTACGACCGTCGGTGCCCCGATTAGAGTCAGCAATTGACAGGGCCGAATTCCGACACGGACGCAGTTCGCCCATCGGGCAGCCCTGCTGATTCATTGGATCAGGAGAGGATCATGCGTGACGAAGCCAAAATTAAACTACGTGAAAATTTGCGCGGTGCGGTCATTGCGCGCGGCGAAACCGATTACGACGAAGCTCGTGCACTTTATAACGGCATGATCGACAAGCGGCCATCGCTCATCGCACGATGTGTCGATGTCGCCGATGTCATCGCCGCGGTAAGATTCGGCGGCGAGTACGACCTGCGCATTGCAATCCGCGGCGGCGGTCATAATGGACCCGGTCTCGGCAGCGTGGATGACGGACTGGTCATCGACCTGTCTGCCATGAAGGGCGTGCGCGTCGATCCGGTTGCCCACACGGCGCGGGTCGGTGCGGGATGTACCCAAGGCGATGTCGACCATGCCACCCACGTGTTCGGCCTCGCTGTCCCGGCAGGCATCATCTCGACCACCGGGATCGCCGGCCTGACATTGAGCGGCGGCCACGGCTATCTCACCCGCAAACATGGCCTCACGATCGATAATCTGCTCGAGGCCGACGTCGTGCTCGCCGACGGCAGTTTTGCCGTTGCCAGCAAGGACGAGAACGCCGACCTGCTCTGGGCGCTGCGCGGCGGCGGCGGCAATTTCGGAATCGTCACGTCCTTCCTGTTCAGGCTCCATCCGGTCAATGCCGTATTTGCCGGGCCGATCGCCTGGGATCAGCAGCATGCGCGCACGATCATGCAGCATTATCGCGACTTCCTGCCGACCGCGCCGGAGGAGCTCAGCGTTTTCCTCGGGCTCAAGACGATCCCGTCAGGTCCGCCGTTTCCGCAGGAAAACTGGGGAAAGCGCATCTGCCTGTTGATGTGCTGCTACGACGGCGCCGAGGACAGCGGCAGAAAAGCACTGGCACCGCTGCTCGATGCCTTGCCGACGCCATTGTTCAACTGGATGGGGACGATGCCCTATCCTGCCGTGCAGAGCATGTTTGACGGGCTCTACCCGAAGGGCATGCAGTGGTATTGGCGTGGCGACTTCGTCAAGACGTTGCCGGACGCCGCGATCGACGCCCATCTCGAGCAGGCCGCAAAGACCCCGAGCGAGTTGTCGCTCATGCATCTCTACCCGATCGACGGCGCCGTCCACCGCGTCGGCAGCGGCGAGACCGCGTGGAATTGCCGCGACGCAACCTGGTCGATGGTAATCGCCGGAATCGATCCGAATCCGCAAAAGGCGGGGCCGATCACACGATGGACCAAGGCCTATTGGGAGGCGGTTCACCCGTTCGACCTCGGCGGCGCCTACCCGAATTTCATGATGGATGATGAGGGCGAAGCCCGTCTCAAGGCTGCTTACGGATCCAACTATGCGCGATTGGCTGAGGTGAAGCGCAAATATGATTCCGCGAATCTGTTCCGGGTCAACCAGAACATCAGGCCGGCCGCATGACGCCAGCTCACGATGACGGCGCGCCAGGCGGTTCGCGCCTGGCAAATGAAAAACGCGGCGCCCAGGGCGCCGCGTTTCCAAACACGTAGATAAGCGAAGCTCAGCCCGCAGCCTTGTCCGGGACGACGTCGCGCTGGCGCTTCATCACGATCTTGTTCAGCGCGCCGAGATAGGCCTTTGCGGACGCAACCAGCGTGTCCGGATCGGCGGCGCGCGCGGTCATCGAACGGCCTTCATGCGCCAGACGCACCGAGACCTCGGCCTGCGCGTCGGTGCCTTCGGTCACCGCGTGGACCTGATACAGCTCCAGCTTCGCCTCGTGCGGCACCAGGCGCTTGATGCAGTTGAACACCGCATCGACCGGGCCGTTGCCCTCGGCTTCCTCGATCTTGATCTGGCCGTCGACGTCGAGCTTCATGGTCGCGCGCTGCGGACCATGGGTGCCGGCGATCACGGTCAGCGAGGTCAGCTTGATGCGGTCGTGCGCGGCCGCCATCTCCTGGTCGACCAGCGCCTCGATGTCCTCGTCGTAGATGTCCTTCTTGCGGTCGGCCAGCGCCTTCATCCGCGTAAAGGCATCCTCCAGCTGGTTGGCGCCGAGCTTGTAGCCCATCTCCTCCAGCTTGTGGATGAAGGCGTGACGGCCGGAATGCTTGCCGAGCACCAGCGAGGACTGCTTCAGGCCGACCATCTCGGGCCGCATGATCTCGTAGGTCGAGGCGTCCTTCAGCACGCCGTCCTGATGGATGCCGCTCTCATGGGCGAAGGCGTTACGGCCGACGATCGCCTTGTTGTATTGCACCGGGAACGAGGTGGCGGCGGAGACCACCTTCGAGGCGCGGGTCAGCTGCGTGGTGTCGATCTTGTTCCAGTACGGAAACTTGTCGTTCCGCACGTTGATCGCCATCACGATCTCTTCCAGCGCGGCGTTGCCGGCGCGCTCGCCGATGCCGTTGACGGTGCACTCGACCTGGCGCGCGCCGCCGACGATGCCGGCCAGCGAGTTGGCGACCGCCATGCCGAGGTCGTTGTGGCAATGCACCGAGAAGATCGCCTTGTCGGAGTTCGGCACGCGCTCGATCAAGGTCCGCATGAAGTGGGTGTATTCCTCCGGCACCGTGTAGCCGACGGTGTCGGGGATGTTCACCGTGGTGGCGCCGGCCTTGATGACGGCTTCGACGATCCGGCACAGATAGTCCATCTCGCTGCGGGTGCCGTCCTCGGCCGACCATTCGACGTCGTCGATCTGGTTGCGGGCGCGGGCGACCATCGCGACCGAGGTCTCGATGACCTCCTCGGGGGTCTTGTTCAACTTCACGCGCATATGCAGCGGCGAGGTCGCGATCACGGTGTGGACGCGGCCGCGGCGCGCGAACTTCACCGCTTCGGCGCAGCGGTCGATATCGGCCGGATGAGCGCGGGACAGGCCGGCGATGACCGAGTTCTTGGAGCGGCGGGCGATCTCGCTGACCGCCTGGAAGTCACCCTCCGAGGTGATCGGGAAGCCCGCCTCGATGACGTCGACGCCCATATCGTCCAGCAGTTCGGCGACCTCGAGCTTCTCCTCGAAGGTCATGGTGGCGCCGGGGCACTGCTCGCCGTCGCGCAAGGTGGTGTCGAAAATGATGACGCGGTCCTTCTCGGACTTATCAGCGGTGGCCATGTCAGAAATTCCTTTAAGCTTTGCGCCCGTCATGTTGCTCCTTGAGCAACTACCTGGGCGATATCAGGGTTCGGTGATCTCGTACAAACCCCTGAGTGCCCAGGCGCAGACGCCCAGCCGGCCCTCAGGGGCAGGTAAGAAGCAGGCCGCCAATAAGGAGGGCGGGCGTCACGGCCGGGATCGTGGCGGTAGCCTCAGCCACCTCCTCCGAAATCCCATCGATTTGGCCGCGAATCAGCATTGCCAGACCCTGTTGAGCGCCAAAACCCTCGGTCAAAACCATTGACGGTTGGTTGCCGGGACGCGCTTTGCGTCGTCGTTCTAGACGATTATGGCGAGCCGCCGCAATGGGTAAAGATGGTCAGGGGGGTTGACCTAACGTGACGAGACAGCTTGGCGCATCAGGGACGCACAAGCAGTGGGGTCTCCTCCCCCTTGCGCGACTGCCTCAGCCGCGCGCGGCCAAATATCGCAAAACAACCCCATGCAAAGGAGCTGGCGGCTGCCGGCGTTCGACAGGGCACCTTGACGTGTCGGGCAACTCAGGAATATATTTCCAATATTCCGAAATCATTCAAGCGCCTCGCGTCGGACCCGGCAAGGGGAAGCGAGCCCGACCAATGGGCGCACCTCGCATCGGCTGGCGACGCAGCTACCTCGCCCACGTTCGAACCCTCACCTGCGGCCGCGCGACGACGCGCGGAGACTCGACGGCGAGCGGCCGTAGAGGGCGGCGAAGGCGGCGTTGAAGCGGCGGACGCTGCCGAAGCCGGCGCGGAAGGCGATCTCGGTCATCGCATCGTCTGTCGTGTCGATCAGGCGCTTGGCGCGCTGGACGCGTCGGGTGGTCGCGACCTGTTGCGGGCTGGCGCCGACATGGCGCTCGAACAGCCGCCCGAGATGGCGCGAGGTGATGCCGAGCCGGTCGGCCAACGCGGCAACCGAGCCGCGCTCGAGCGCGCCGCCATCGATCAGCTTCAGCGCGCGCGCAACCGTGGAGCGGGTGCCGTTCCACGCCGGGCAGAACGGCGCGGTTTCGGGACGGCAGCGCAGGCACGGCCGATAGCCCGCCGCCTCGGCCGCGGCGGCGGTCGGGTAGTAAGTGACGTTGCGCGGCAGCGGGTGCTTCACCGGACAGACCGGACGGCAATAGATCCGCGTGGTCTTCACCGCGGTGAAGAAGCGGCCGTCATAGCGCGCGTCACGCCGCAACCGCGCCGCGTTGCAGACCTCGAAGCTGAGCATGGCCGGACACTAGCGCATCGCGCGATCGAAGAAAGGGGCCGGCGGTGATGAGGTCCGATTCCGGCCAGCACGTCCCGCCGCGCCGGCCTAGATCGAGCCGATCGATCAACCCCGGAGACACCGCAATGACCAGCCCGACCAACAAGGACATCGTCCTCAACGCCTGGCAGACGTTCAGGACCCGCGACGCCAAGCTGATTGCCGCCGCGTTCGCGCCGGATGCCGAATGGATCGCGCCGGCCCGCAACGCCACGGCGGTCGCGCTCGATCACACCGATCACATGATCGGCGCGGAGGCGATCGCCCGCTTCATCTCGACCGAGATGCATCGCCTGTTCACCGAGATCGACATCGCTTTCCGCGCCGTTCACGCCGACGGCGACAGCGTGATTGTCGAGGAACGCATGCGCGCGACGCTGCCGGGCGGCCGGTCCTACGACAATGATTATTGCTTCGTGTTCGTGGTCGAAGCAGGCCGCATCAAGCAGGTGCGCGAATACATGGACACGCGCAAGGGCTGGCAGATGGTGTTCGGAGAAGCTGCGGCGTGACGAGTGCGCGCGGCGCCGGCGCTCCGGCGCAGTTACGCACTCATGTAAGGGACGCACCAACGGAAGGGTTCCCTCCCCCCTTGCGGGGCAGGGTTAGGGAGAGGGGTGGCCACACGACGTGGTCTATCGATGCGTCTCGGTAACCGCGATTGCTGCGCTCGCGACTGTGATTTCGCCCGGGGCTCGCCCCTCTCCCCACCCTCCCCCGCAAGGGGGGAGGGAGCCGCCGAGGGTGCTCACCTCACGTCTGCTCTCGCCATCCCGATCGAACCTTACATCGACAATCGATGCTCGGGATCACAGCCAAGATGCGAGCACACCGAAACCCTTCCTACACCATGACATCAGGCATGATCTCGGCCGCCGACAACCATCGCGCGTGCGCGGCCGCCGAAGTCAATCTTTGCTCAACAGGTTGCATCTAGGGTGCCGGCGGCGGCCGGGTGTTGAGGGCGCGACCTTGTTTGGTTAAGGAGATATGGCGATCATGCCCGCGACGAACACGGTCGAAGGACCCAATCAGCGACAAGCCGGCTTCAATCTCTTCCTCGTCGGATTCCTGATCCTGTTCCTCGAACTGGCCTGCATCCGCTGGTTCTCGGCCAAGGTCGTCTTCCTGCAATTCTTCACCAACATCGTGCTGCTGGCGGCCTTCCTCGGCATGTCCTGCGGCTGCCTTGCCGCGCGGCGGAGCACCAACTGGCTTGCGCTGTTTCCCGGGCTCGCGCTCGTGACCTTCGCGGCGGTCGCCACGATCATGGTGCTGTATTTCCAATGGGGCGAGTTCGCCGTCGACGTCGGCCATCAGGCCTCACCGCAGGAGGTGTTCTTCGGCACCGAATATCGCAACCCGGATCTCGCCAAATTCGTCGTGCCGATCGAGGCGATCGCCGGGCTGTTCTTCGTGCTGATCGCACTGATGTTCGTCGGCCTCGGCCAGACGCTCGGCCGCGCCTTCGACGCCTACCCGAACCGCGTCGCCGGCTATTCGCTGAATATCGGCGGCAGCCTCGCCGGCATCGTGGGGTTCTCGCTGCTGTCGTTCGCGCAGGCGCCGCCGGTGGTCTGGTTCGGCATCAGCTGCGCCGGCATCGCCTATCTCCTCTACCAGGACAAGGCGCTGTCGATCCTGCGCCTCGTGACGATCATCTTCGTGGTGGGCTTCACCGAGTTCTACAGCGATCGGTCCGGCAACCATGACATCCGCTGGTCGCCCTATTACGCCGTCGACCTCAACAAGAAGAGCGGCGAGATCACCGTCAACAGCATCGGCCATCAGGAAATGATGCCGTTCAGCGAACGCGGCTCGTCCTATTCGCTGATCCATTTGCTGCAGAAGCACAGCGGCGGCGCGCCGTTCAAGGACGTCATGATCATCGGCGCGGGCTCCGGCAACGATCTCGCGCACGCATTGCGCTTCGGCGTGGAGCGCGTCGATGCGGTCGAGATCGATCCCGCGATCCAGGACATCGGCATCCACAACCATCCCGACAAGCCCTATCAGGATCCACGGGTGGTGCCGCATCTCGACGACGGCCGGCATTTCCTGCGCACCACCGACCGCAAATACGATCTCGTGGTGTATGCGCTGGTCGACTCGCTGATCCTGCACAGCGGCTACGCCAATATCCGTCTCGAAAGCTATCTGTTCACCGAACAGGCATTCCAGGATGTCCGCCGCGTGCTGAAGCAGGACGGCATCTTCGTGATGTACAATTACTACCGCCAGGGCTGGATCGTGCAGCGCGTCGCCGAGATGGCCAAGCAGGTGTTCGGCTGCGATCCGCTGGTGCTGCCGCTGCCCTACAAGGAGACGCTGACGTCGTCCGAGGCGGTCGGCTTCACCACCATCATCGCGGGCTGCAATCCGCGCATCTCCACCGCATTCCGCGACCGCGGCCAGTTCTGGCTGAACAGCCTTCCGCCGGAGAACCTTTCGGTCAACGGCTTCGACAAGCCGCAGGAAAAAGCGCAAGACAAGCAGGACAAGGCTGCGCCCCAGCGCGGCGACTGGGTGCCGCTGGCGCCGGCGAAGCTGGTGGCCGACAATGAAGGCGCCAGGCAATCGACCAGCGATGACTGGCCGTTTCTCTATGTCAGCGGCAGGCTGATCCCCGACCTCACCGTTCGCTCGATGATCCTGCTCGGCGTGCTCGGGCTCGGCCTCGTCTACCTGTTCAAGCCGAAGGGCGCCTGGCGGCCCAACAACCGGATGTTCTTCCTCGGCGCCGCCTTCATGCTGCTCGAGACCAAGGCGGTCGTGCAGATGGCGCTGCTGTTCGGCAGCACGTGGCTGGTCAACTCGGCGGTGTTCTTCACCGCGCTGCTGCTGATCCTCGCCGCCAATCTCTATGTGATCAAGGTGCCGTCGACCCGGCTGGTGCGCCATTATGCCGGGCTGCTGGCGCTGCTGGCGGTCTCGGTGCTGGTGCCGCTCGACACGTTCCTGGCCGGCGGCATCGTCTGGCGTTACGTGATCCCCTGCGCGCTGGCGCTCGGCCCGATGTTCTTCGCCGGCGTGATCTTCGCCCGCTCGTTCCGCGATGAAGCCAATCCCGATCATGCGTTCGGATCCAACATCGCGGGCTCCGTCATCGGCGGCCTCGCCGAGTCTTGCTCGACCCTGCTCGGCTTCCGCTATCTGCTCATCGTCGCAATCGGCTTCTACCTGCTGTCCGCCTGGATGCCGTCACGCAAGAGCTAGCAGCGGGGGTGAGTAAGGGACGCAGCAGCAGGAGGGTTCCCTCCCCCCTTGCGGGGGAGGGTTAGGGAGAGGGGTACCACACGGGGACTCTCTCGACTTTGTGCGACGACGCGTGATCAAGATTGAGAGGGCTACGCTTCTCCTTGATTGTCTCGCCCGGGGCTTACCCCTCTCCCCACCCTCCCCCGCAAGGGGGGAGGGAGCCGGACGAGCGTGCTCACCTTACGCAGTCAGGCACGAACCTCAGACAACGCGCCGCCACTTTTCACGCCTACTTCTTCGCGGCCTCCTTCTTCGCCGCATTCTTCTCCGCCGCGCCGCCCTTGCCTTCCGCTTCCAGCGCCGCGCGAACGCGCTTGAATTCGCTGAGGTCGGCCTTGTCGACCTCGGGGAATTTCAGGTCAAGCCTGTCGAACGCATTGACGATGGTCGAACCGATCACGACGCGGGCGAACCATTTGTGATCGGCCGGCACGATGTGCCAGGGCGCGTCCTTGGTCGCGGTGTGGTGAATCATGTCCTGATAGGCCGCCTGGTACTTGGCCCACAGCTGCCGCTCGGAAATGTCGGCCATCGAGAACTTCCAGTTCTTGGCCGGCTCCTCCAGCCGGTCGAGGAAGCGCTGGCGCTGCTCCTCCTTGGAGACGTGCAGGAAGAATTTCAGGATCACGGTGCCGTTGCGCGACAGATAGCGCTCGATCGCGGAGATGTCCTCGAAGCGCTCGCGCCAGATGTTCTTGGTCACCAGCTTCTTCGGGATCTTCTGCTTGTCCAGCACCTCGGGATGCACCCGCACCACGAGGCACTCCTCGTAATAGGATCGGTTGAAGATGCCGATGCGGCCGCGCTCCGGCAGCGCGATCATGGCGCGCCACATGAAGTCGTGATCGAGCTCCCGCGACGATGGCTGCTTGAAGGAGGAGACCTCGCAGCCCTGCGGATTGACGCCCTCGAACACGCTTTTGATCGCGCTGTCCTTGCCGGCGGCGTCCATGCCCTGGAAGATCAGGAGCAGCGACCAGCGATCCTGGGCGTAGAGCTTCTCCTGGAAGTCGTTCAGCCGCTTGCGGTTGGCCTCGATGATCTTGCTGCCGGCGTCCTTGTCGATGCCGCCCTTCTCGGCGGTCGGGTACGACTTGAGGTGAAACTCACCACTCCCGTCGAATCGGAACGGCGCGACGTAGGGTTTCAGTTCATCGGCGAGCGATGGGGACGGTTTGCTGCTCATGGCCTCTCGACGGCTTGCGTGGCGATTTGATCCGGTCGATCACGCTACCAAGAATGCCCTTGGGCAGGAAGATGATGAAGAGCACCAGCAATATGCCATAGACCAGATTGTCCCAGCCGACCGCCTTCGTGCCGAAGGAGATACGCAGCACCTCCGCCAGCACGATGGTGATGACGGCGCCGACGGTCGGCCCCAGCGCGACATAGACGCCGCCGACGATCGCCGCAAACACCATCTGCAGCGAGACCGCGATGCCGCTCACGGTGTCCGGCGAGATGAACATCTGGTACTGGCAGTACAGCGCGCCTGACAGTGCCGTCATCAGCGCGCTGATCAGGGTGATCTTGAGCTTCTCGGCGGTGACGTTGACGCCGGCGGCGGCCGCGGCGTCCTCATCCTCCGAGATCGCCTCCATGGCGTGGCGGATCATGCTGCGGTCGATCGCGCGCCAGATCACGAGGCCTGCGACCCACACCGCAAGCGCGATCAGATACCAGGTGGTCTTGTCATCGAATTGCAGCGCGAACAGCCCCTTGCCGCTTTGGGCACGCTGCGGCGTGTAGCCGAGCGAGCCGCCGGTGTAATCGCGGGTCGCGGTGATGACCTGAAGCACGATGCCGGACAGCGCCAAGGTCACCAGCACGAAATAGTGCCCGGTAATGCGGAAGCGGAAGCAGGGATAGGCCACGACCAGCGCGAGCACGCCCGCGGTCGCCATGCTCAGGGGAATGCCGATCCAGGGCGAGACGCCGAGGTGATTCCACAAGAGCGCGGTGACATAGGCGCCGATGCCCATGAAGCCGCCATGGCCGAGCGAGACCAGGCCGAAGCGGCCCATGATCGACCACGATGTATAGGCAAACGACCAGATCAGGATCAGCACCAGCACGTGCAGATGATAGGGATCGCGATGCACGAAGGGCAGCGCGACGAGCGCGAGCAACGCAATGATCCAAAAGGCAACCTGCCTGTTCACGAGCGCCTCGCCAGGAGGCCCGCGGGCCGGATGAACATCATGACGATGAAGAAAGCGAACGCCAGCACGTAGCCCCATTCGAGATCGGAAAACAGGCCGCCGAGCGAGATGATCTCGGCGAACACGAAGGCGGCGATGAAGCCGCCGATGAAATTGCCGAGGCCGCCGAGCACGCAGATCAGGAAGGTGATCGGCCCGAACGACAGGCCGACGAACGGATGCACGTCATATTGCAGCACCAGCAGGCAGGCGGCGAGGCCGGCGAGCCCGCCGCCGATCGCCGAGGTGACGAGATAGATGCGCTTGGGATCGACGCCCATCAGCGGCATGATCTGGCGGTCCTGCGCAATGGCCCGGATCGCGGTGCCGGTGAAGGTGCGGGTCAGGAACAGATAGACGCCGACCATGCCGACCAGCGCGGCCGCGAACGACAGCAATCGTGCGTAACTGAAATTCATCTCGCCGAGCGCCAGCACCGGCAGGCGGATGCCGAGATTGCGGAAATCGATACCGAAGGCGACGGTGGCAAAGCTCTGCAGGATGAACAGCACGCCGCCAGTGGCGAGCAGCTGGTTGATCGGCGGTGCGGTCAGCAAGGGCGCGATGACGAAGAAGTGCAGCGCGGCACCCAGCAGCGCCACCAGCAGGATGACCAGCGGCGCGGCCGCCCAATACGGCAGATGGAAGACCTGCACCAGATAGTACATGCCGTACATGCCGATCATCACGAGCTCGGCGTAGCAGATCCAGGTGACGTCGATGACGCCGAAGATCAGATTGAGCCCGAGCGCCAAGAGCGCCAGCACGCCGCCGAGCAGGATGCCGTTGATGACGGCCTCCAGCAGGTAGATGTCGAAGATGTCGAGGAAGGATTGCATGGCTGCCTCTTTCTTACCTCTCCCCGCCGGGGAGAGGTCGGCGCGCAGCGCCGGGTGAGGGGAACAGGTCCCACGAGAGAGCGTAACCCCTCACCCGGATCGCATCTGGCGATGCGATCCGACCTCTCCCACAAGGGGAGAGGTGAACCGCCGATGCCGCAATCCTTTCCGATATCGTCATCATCCCTACACCCCCAGATACGCCTGCTTGATGGTGTCGCTGGCCGCGAGCTCCGCCGCTGACCCGGCGGCGCGGATGCTGCCTGCTTCCAACAGATAGGCGCGGTCGACCACGCGCAGCACCTGCTGCACGTTCTGCTCGACGATCAACACCGTCAGCCCTGAGGCGCGGATGCGCTTGACCAGCTCGAACACCTGCTGCACCACGACCGGCGCGAGCCCGGCCGAGGGCTCGTCGAGCAGCAGCAGCTTCGGGTTCGACATCAGCGCGCGGCCGATCGCGCACATCTGCTGCTCGCCGCCCGACATGGTGCCGGCCATCTGCTGCAGGCGCTCCTTGAGCCGCGGGAACAGCTCGAACACGAACTCCAGCCGTTCGGCATAATGCGCGCGGGCACCCGGCATGTAGGCGCCCATCTTCAGATTGTCTGCCACGGTGAGCCGCGGAAACAGCCGGCGATTTTCCGGCACATGCGCGATCCCGAGGCTGACGATGCGGTGCGCAGGCGTCGCGACGACGTCGGTGCCTTCCATCGCGATGGTGCCCCTGATCGGGCGGATCAAGCCGGAGATCACGCGCATCAGAGTAGTCTTGCCGGCGCCGTTCGGGCCGATCACGCCGACCGCTTCGCCCGCCTTGACGTCGAGGCTGACGTCGAACAGCGCCTGGAAGCTGCCATAGCCTGCATCGATCGATTTCAGTTCCAGCATGCCGCTCACGCCCCGATCCGGCGGCGCGCTTGCGCCGCGGCCGCCGCCGCAAGGCTCGCGTCCGCATCGGTGCCGAGGTAGACCTCGATCACCCTGGCATCGCCGGCGACATCCGCCGGCAAGCCCTCGGCGATCTTCTCGCCGTGATCCAGCACCATCACGCGGTCGACCACGCGCATCAAGACCCCCATGATGTGCTCGACCCAGATGATCGTGATACCGAGCTCGTCGCGGATCCGGCGCAACATGTCGGCGGCCTGGTCCATCTCGGCCTCGTCGAGCCCGCCGAGGCTTTCATCGGCGAGCAGGAGTTTCGGTCCGGTCGCGAGCGCCTTCGCCAATTCGAGTTTCTTCAGGCCGGCGGCGCCCAGACCCTCGACGTTGGCATGGCGATCGGTCGGTAGCCCAACCATCGCCAGCGCCCGCTCGGCGGCCTCCTCGGCCTTGCTGCGGCTGTGGCGGCCCTGGCCATAGAAGCCGGCGAGCACGACATTCTCGAAAATGCTGAGGCGATGGAACGGCCGCGGAATCTGGAAGGTGCGCCCAATGCCACCGACGATAATGCGGTGCGGGGCGAGGCCCGCGATCTCGCGGCCGTCGAACAGGATCGAGCCCTCGGTCGGCGGCAAGGTGCCGGAGAGCATGTTGAAGATCGTGCTCTTGCCCGAGCCGTTCGGGCCGATCAGACCGAGGATCTCGCCCTGCTCGACGCGGAACGACACGTTGTTGACGGCGCGAAAGCCGCCAAACCGCTTGACCAGGCCTTCTACGGCGAGCACGGCGGTCCCTTTCGCGAGCAAGCTATTTGTAGCTGTAGGTGGTACCGGCCGGCAGCGGTAGCTCGGTCTCGCGCTGCATCTGGCTCTTCGGCCACACCACATAGGATTTGTCGTCGATATATTGCAGCACCACCGGGAACGAACGTGCGTTCTGCCCGGCGTACTGCTCGCCCTCGCCGTAGAACTTCACGCCGTAACCGAGCATGGTGCCGCCCTCGGGAATGTCGGTGTCGAGCGCCGCCTTGCGCAGCGCGTCCGGATCGACGCCGCCATACTTCTTGATCGCGCGCGGCAGCACGTCGTCGAGGAACACATAGGCGTTGGCCGCGCCGATGCCGACATGGGCGGAGCGGATCGGCACGCCCGGCTTCAGCTTGTCGAACTCCTCGCCGACCATCTTGATGACCGGCGGCAGCTTCGGGTCCATGGTCTTCTGATTGGCGAGCCAGATCGAGATCGGGTCGGTGTTGAAGAGATAGTTGGCATCGGCCCCGAGGCCTTCCTTCAGCTTCTCGTAGACGCCGTAGCCGGCGCCGTGACCGACGATGGCGCCGAACTTCAGGCCCTGCTCGCGGGCCTGGCGGAATAACAGGGTGATGTCCGGATTGTAGCCGGTGTGGAAGATCACGTCGGGCTTGGCGCGCTTCAGCTTGGTCACCAGCGCCGACAGATCGGGCGCGGTCGCCGAATAGCCTTCCTTGAGCACGATGTTGAAGCCGGCCTTCTTGGCGCCGGCCTCGTTGCCCTTGGCGACGTCGACGCCATAGGCGCCGTCCTCATGGATGATCGCAACCCGCAGGTCCTTCGGCTCCTTGCCGAACTTGGACAGCGAATATTGCGCGATGAAGTCGGTCGTCATCATGCCGTACTGGTTGCCGGCGGCCTGCGGGCGGAACACATATTTGTAGTTCTTGCCGTCGAACACGCCGGAGGAGATGCAGGTCGTGATCCACATGAACTTCTTCATCTGGTCGACCCGGGCCGCCACCGGCACGCATTGTGCCGAGGAGAAGAAGCCCATCACCATGTCGACCTTCTCCTGCTCGAGCAGGCGGACGGCCTCGTTGATGGCGATATCGGGCTTGCTCTGCGCGTCGGCGTAGACCGCCTCGACCTTGTACCCCTCGACGCCGGTCTTGGCGTAATGATCGAGCATGATCTTGACGCCGGTGTATTGCAGCTCGGAGCCGCCGCCGGCCAATGGCCCGGTCAAATCGAAGATCACGCCGATCTTGATCTTCTTGTCCTGCGCCTGCGTGGCACCAGCCACGCCGAGCGCCGCGAGCGCGACAGACAGACCCGCGAGCCAGCGGATGGCCCTCCAGACCGGCATGAATCCCTCCCCAGAGATTGTGCACTGCATTTTTTGTTGTCGTGCCGCCCTATCACAGGGGGAGCGGCCGATGATGTCAAGCGCGATGGCTGCGTCCGCACGGCGCAGGCTTGCGCAAAGTTTCGGCGGAACAGTGCCGACGACTTTTCAGACCGGAGAACTACGGAAGGCAGCTTTGCTGCTTCTGCCTTATCCTGAGGGCTGCGAAGTAATTGTCATTGGAGGCGACACATGAATCACATGCTTTGCAGAGCGAGACTCATTTCGTGGTTGGGTGCGTGCGCGCTTGGATTGGGCGCGTGGATTGCTGCTCCGTCGGGTGCGGTGGCGCAGAATTCACCGTCCGCCGAGGCCAGGCTGAAGGAGTTGAACATCACGCTACCGCCCGTTCCGACACCGGTCGCCAATTACGTCGATGCGGTCCGGGTCGGCAATCTGCTCTTCCTCGCAGGGAACACTCCGGCCGCGGACTGGAAATACAAAGGCAAGGTGGGCAAGGACCTCACCGTGCAGGAAGGCTATGACACGGCCCGCCAGGTCGGCCTGATCATGTTGGCGAAGGTACGCGTCGCACTTGGAAGCCTCGATCGCGTCAAGCGCGTGGTGAAGGTGTTCGGGATGGTCAATTCGGCCGACGGCCTTGGAGATCAGCCGAAAGTGATAAACGGCTTTTCCGATCTGATGGTGGAGGTCTTCGGCGAGGCAGCCGGCAAACACGCGCGATCTGCTGTCGGGATGGCTGGTCTTCCCTTCAACAACGCCGTGGAGGTCGAGATGGTCGTTGAAGTGGCCGAATGACCCGCCGTTACTCCGGCAGCTACATTTCGGATGCCGGCGAGTTCGGGATTTTGCTGGCAGGCAAGGTCGCCGCAGCAATCCGACGGCTTGAGCCCGGTCTCCAATGGCCGCGCCACCAAGGATGGCAAGACTTGCAGTCTCACGGAGAGTGTGCCGGCTCCGGTGGATCGGCAATTTCATCAGCCAGCAGGTCCCCGGTATCAAGCGGCGTATGCGCCGACACGAACCACTCCGCGCGCGCCGCGGCCCTCCGGCGTGCGCGCTCGCTGATCGGCAGCCTTAGCAGCTCGATGAGACGAGACATCTCCTGTTGAGCCAATCGGTGCGACCGATCCGGCCGCTCACCGAGGATTGCTTCGTCCAGTGCATCAAGGACGGTGAGCCCGGAAGCGGAGAACTGGCGATATACGTTTCGCTCGGAACAACCTCCGAGATGCCTGAACGCCAGCCTTGTCCCTGCTTCGGCAAGACTCCGCCGCACCAGCCGGCGCGCCGACGAGCGGTTGTGGATGACGACCCAATCGGTATGGCTCCGGTCAAATTGGAGACGTCGCCTGCGGGCGTCGCAGACCAACTCCGCATAGTGACCGGTTCCCGTCACTTCGTGCGTGATGGGATCGGTCGAGGCCAGCGTGCCGAGGTCAAGGAAGCTGTCGGTGACGGGCGTTAGCAGCGTATCCGCCACGAGGTGGGCGAGACGCATCAGGTAAGTATCCGTTGAAGGAGTATCGATCACCAGGAAATCGAGAGATCCCTTGAGGCTGGTGACCGCCTCCCCGAAAGCCGCCAATTCGGCAGCCTCATTGTCGTCCAGCTTTGCGCCTTCAGCACGCCGGACACAACGATGCAGCGGAATTTCGAGTTTGATCCGCCGGTGGTTGGCCCAGATGCGCCGGTTTTCGATGTAGCGCGTTAGAGCTCTTTGATTGCTGTCCAGATCGATGGTGCCGACCCGCTGCCCCTGCTTCAGAAGCGCGACAGCCAGATGCATCGCGATCGTCGTCTTTCCTGAGCCACCCTTCTCATTCCCGATGACGATCACGTGTGGCGCCCCCGGCACTGCGATCGGTGCCGTGTACAGCATCACGAGCCTGGCAAGTCCACAATTACCACTGAGAAATGAATGCGATAAACGGCGCTCCGTTCCAATGGCGCCGTGGCAAAAATTCCGAAATCGCGTCCGGACAGGTTCGAACTCGTGATCCAGTTCGTCTGGCTCAGGTCATTTGCGTCGATTGGGACGCGATATTCGGCCTGCCTCCAGCAGCGGATGCCAAAGCTACGTCGGCAGTTGCGTCTCGATGAATGCGGTGACGAAGCGCGGCATGGCAGGGGTGAGGTCCGCGCGGCTGCGCACCAGATGGATGCCGGCGAGTTCCGGTTGCTCCTGTTGCGCGAGGTTGGCCTCGATCCGCGCCCGCAGCGCGTCAGCTTGCATATCGACGCGCAGGATCTGCATCATCGCGAGCGCAACCCCGGTGTAGATGCAGTGCCAGTCGGCATCGCCGCGGCAATCCGACGGCTTGAGCCCGGTCTCCTCCTCGAGCTCGCGCATCACGCTGCCGGCGATGTCGACCGTGTCGCCCCTGATGTCGTCGAGATCGGGCGTCCCGGAGGGAAAATAGATCCGTCCGGCATTCGCGGTCTGCTCGCCCATCACACCGCACACGAAGGCGCCGTCGCTTGAGAGCAGCGCGCCCATGCCGAAGCCGTTGAAGACCTCCTTGTCCGGAAAGCCCCAATCACGCCAGGCCAGGAAGCTTGCGAAATCGGTCTCGAAATAGCTCGCACTGAGCCGCGCATCGGCAAAGACGGGATCGCGCCCGAGCAGGACGCGGCCGTTCCACAGATTCGGGTTCAGCCGCTGCTGCTCGGCGAAATGCGCGTCGATCTCGGCGCGCCGCTCGTCGGCGAACGGCCAGGGACGCCGCGCCAATGCGAGGTCGAGCGCGGTGACGCGGCAAATGAGTGGAGACTCCATGTCGTCCGTGCGCGTTTACTTTGCGTTTCCGGTCGTCTTCTTGACCTGATCGACGAACTTGTTGGTGTAGGTCTTGGTGACATCGATGCCGGCCTTCGCGACATCAGGCGAGCCCTCGCTGAACACCGCGAGCACGGCTTCGGCGCCCTTGGGATCCATCTTGCCGGTTTCCGAGTACATCGGGATCGTGTTCTTCAGCGCGGCGAGATATTGCTCCTTGTTCTTGCCGACGAGGTCTTCCGGCATCTTGGCCATGATGTCTTCGGCGGAATGCGAATGGATCCAGGCGAGCGTCGCCATGATCGCATTGGTCAGCGCCTGCACCTCCTTCTCGTGGCCATTGACCCAGGCCGTGGTCGAATAAAGGGCGCCGCCCGGATATTCGCCGCCGAACACCGCGAGCGTGTCGTGCTGGGTGCGGGTGTCGCTGAGGATCTTGAGGTCCTTGTGGCTGCCTTGCAGCACGGTGACGGACGGATCGAGCATCACGGCGGCATCGATCTGGCCCTGCTCCATCGCGGCCACCGCGGTGGCGCCAAGGCCGACGCCGATCACGGCGGTGCCGACCGGATCGAGGCCGTTCTTCTTCAAGAGATATTTCAGGAAGAAATCGGTCGAGGAGCCGGGCGCGCTGACGCCGACCTTCTTGCCGGCGAGATCCTTGACCGAGTTGATCTCGCCGGTGTGCTTCGGCGAGACCACCAGCACGAGGCCGGGATAGCGGTCATAGACCACGAAGGCCTGCATCTCCTGCTTCTTGGCGGCGATATTGACGCAATGGTCGAAATAGCCGGAGACGACATCGGCGCTGCCGCCGAGCACGGCCTTGAGCGCGTCCGAGCCGCCCTTGAGGTCGACCAGTTCGACCGCAAGCCCGGCCTTGTCATATTCACCGAGCTGCTTGGCCAGCACGGTGGGCAGATAGCACAGGCAGGCGCCGCCTCCGACCGCGATGGTGATCTTGCTCTGCGCCGCGGCAAGGCCCGTGGACAGGGTCAGCGCCAGCAGCGTTCCGGCAAGCTTGCCAAGCCATTTGTTCATGACGTCCTCCGTTCGACTGGCCGGCAAGATAGAGGAGCAGGCCTGCCTTGAGAAGGCGACTTTCCGGTAACTGGTCAAGCCTGCGGCCACGGCATAGCATCGTGGATGCAGGAAACCGCCGAACAAGCACCAAGAATAGAGCCATCAAGAATACTTCAAAGCAAACATCAAGGGAGGTCTTCATGAGAAGTATTGCAACCGCGCTGTCGCTCGCCGCCGCCTTCGCCGCCGGCTGTGGCGCCACCCATTTGCTGCGGCCGGCGCTCGCGGCCGAGAGCATCACCGCGCAAATCATCCACGCCGGTGAGATGGAGGGCGACAAGCTCGGCGACGCCAGCAAGACCGGATTCCGCTCCAAGACGTTCGTCGCCGCCGACGGCGCCACGGTCTCGATCCAGGACGGCAACGTGCCGAAGCACATGCACCCCAACACCAACGAGATGCAGTTCATCCTCGAGGGCACCGGCACGGTGTGGCTCGGCGACAAGGAAGTGCCGGTGAAGCCGGGCGACCTGATCGTGATCCCGAAGGGCACGCCGCATGGCGGCACCAAGCCGAACGGCCGCCCGTTCAAGGCGATCGCAATCAAGACGCCGCCACAGGCGCCCGACGATACCAAGCTGCTGGATTGATAATCCTCTCAACGTCATTGCGAGGAGCGATAGCGACGAAGCAATCCATCGGTCCGCATATGCCGAGGGTTGGATTGCTTCGCGGAGCCTGTCATCCAGCGGCGCTTCGCGCCTCCCTGCCCTCGTCTCCAATCGGCAGAGCGGGCCGCGCGCGCTCGGTTCCATTACATGACGATTGACAGATAATTCACTTGCCTCACGACGAGCCGCTCCATAATATTACGGTCGTCATTTCATGGAGATCAGGACCATGAGCCTGGATGATCATCCCACGGTCAGGGCCGTGCGGGCACGCAGCAGCCAGCACGTCCGCGACGTCCCGGTGTCATCGGAACTGCTCAAGCGGATTGCGCGGGAGTGCGGCGCCGACGACGTCGGCATCATCGAGTTCGACCGCGCCGCCATCGCGCCGCAACGCGATTTCATCCGGAAAGTCTACGGCCGGACGCGTTCCCTGCTCGCGATCGCCTGCCACATGAACCGCGAGCCGGTGCGCTCGCCGTCGCGCTCCGTCGCCAACGAGGAATTCCACGGCACCTACGACCACGTCAACGAGACCGCCCGCGCCATCGTTCGCGCGCTCGACGAGCACGGCATCCCGGCCTGCAATTCGGTCGCCGCCTTCCCGATGGAGATGGACCTGCCCAGGATCATGATGGTCCAGCACAAGCCGATTGCAGTCGAAGCCGGGCTCGGCCGGATGGGAATCCATCGCAGCGTGATCCACCCGAAATTCGGCAGCTTCGTTCTGCTCGGCACCGTGCTGCTCGGCTGCGAAGTGGACGCCCATGACCACCCGATCGACTACAATCCCTGCCTGGAATGCAAACTGTGCGTCGCCGCCTGCCCGGTCGGCGCCATCAAGCCGGACGGCGGCTTCGATTTCCTGTCCTGCCACACCCACAATTATCACGACTTCCTCGGCAACTTCACCCAGTGGGTGGAGAAGGTTGCGGATTCGAAGGACGCCAGGGATTATCGCGCCCGCGTTCCCCGCACCGAGACGCTGAACATCTGGCAATCGCTGTCGTTCAAGCCGGGCTACAAGGCGGCCTATTGCATCTCGGCGTGCCCGGCCGGCGAAGACGTGATCGGGCCCTTTCTGCGAGATCGCGACGCGCATTTCGCCGAGGTGGTGCAGCCGCTGATCGACAAGGACGAGTTCGTCTATGTGCTCCCGGATACCGACGCCGAGGACACGGTGACGCGGCGCTTTCCGCACAAGAAGATGCAGCATGTCACGTCCGGCCGGCATACCGGCAGCATCCAGGCCTACATCTTCTCGCTCTCGCTCGGATTCCAGCGCGGCCGGGCGCGCGGTCTGGATTTCGTCACGCATCTGCGTTTCACCGGAGCGAGCGCGCTGGACATGACGGTCGCGATCAAGGGCCGGGATTTGCAGGTGGTGCCGGGGCGTCATGTCGGAGAGGCGGCCCTGACCATCACCGCCGACACCCAGGCCTGGCTGCGCGTGCAGAATCGCGATCTCGACCTTGCCGATGCGATCGCCTCGGAGCTGGTGAGCCATAGCGACGAAAAACTGTTCGCGGCCTACATGCGGTGCTTCCCGCTCTGAGCCTACTCACACCAACAGGCCGCCGCCATCCACCGCAAGACTCTGCCCGGTGACGTAGCTGTTCAGCATGAGATAGATATAGGCCGTGGCCGCCTCATCAGGCGATGCGGCGCGCGGCAACGGCAGGCCTGCCACATAGCCGCGCACCCTCTCCTGCGGCATCTGCCTGACGCGTTCGGTGAGGATGAGTCCCGGGCACACCGCATTGACGCGGACCGGCGCGAGATCGACGGCAAGGCCGCGCGCCAGGCTCTCCATCGCGCCCGCCGCCGCGGTCACGAACGGCATGCCCTTTTGCGGGCGATGCGCCAGCAGGCCGCCGGTCAGCGTGATCGATCCGTTCGGCGCGATCGCGCGGCTGCCGTGCTTGACCGCCGCGAGCGAGCCCCAGAAGCGGAGGGTGAGCGCTTCGCGCGCGGCGGCAAGATCGAGATCGCGCACCGCGCCGAACGCAGGGAGGCCCTGATCGCCAGCGGTGATCGCGAGGTGATCGAAGCCGCCGACCTGGTCGAAGAAGCGCGACACGCCGACTTCATCGCGCAGATCGACGGTGCGGCCCGACGATCCCGGCAGCCGCGCAACGGCGGCATCGACATTGGCCGCGTTGCTGGAGGCGATCACCACGTCAGCGCCGCGCTCCTGCGCGAGCGCCGCGACGGCAAAGCCGATCCCCGACGATCCCCCGATTGCGATCACGCGCTTGCCGGCGAGCGACATCATGGCGTCTGTCATCATCGTGCTCCGCCGCGCCTTACACGAAATAAGTGGGGTGATCGATGTCGGCGAGCAGCCCGGGCTGTTGCGGCTGCCAATCGAGCCGCGACCGCGTCCGCGCGCTCGAGGTCGGCACATCGAAGGCGACGAACCGGCCGAACATGCCGAAATGCTCCGCCGCCTCCTCCGGAGACTTCGACACCAGCGGAACGTCGAGCCGGCGCGCGATGACCTCGGCAATCGCCTTGAACGGCACGCCCTCATCGGCGACGGCATGGAACGGCCCGCCCTCGACGCCGCGCTCGAGCGCCAGCCGGTAGACCCGCGCCGCATCCAGCCGGTGTACGCCGGGCCAGCGGTTCTGTCCCTCGCCGATATAGGCAGAGACGCCCTTCTCACGCGCAAAGGCTATGAGGCGCGGCACGAAACCGTGGTCGCCAAGACCATGCACGGAGGGCGGCAGCCGCACGACGGCGGCACGCACGCCGCGCGCCGCCACCGCCATCGTGGTCGCCTCGGACGCACGCGGATAGGCCTCGGAGACTGGAATCGGCGGATCCTCTTCAGTCGCGACGCGCCCCTGCGCCACCCGTGCGACGCCCGACGTGGTGATCAGCGGACGCTTCGAGCCTTCGAGCACGGCGCCCAATGTCTCGATCGCGCGCCGGTCGTCCGCGCAGTTCTGCGCAAACCTCGAAAAGTCGTGGTTGAAGGCGCAGTGGATAACCGCATCGGACTGCGCGGCGCCGCTCTTCAAGCTGTCGAGATCTTCGAGCGTTCCGTAGTGAACTTCGGCGCCGGCAGCGGCGAGCGCTTTGGCGCCCTTGTCGGAACGGGTCATGCCGAGCACCTGATGGCCGGCGGCAATCAGATCATTGGTAACGGCCGAGCCGACCCAGCCGGTGGCTCCAGTGACAAACACGCGCATCAGCAAGTCTCCAGGTTTTGCTGGAGACAAATCTGGGCCGCCGCGCTATCCTGGTAAAGTAGTGACCTTATCATGGTATAATGGCTAACAGGATGAGCGAACCGCTCGCGCATGAGAACCTGCTCGGCGCCTACCTGAAGGACCGCCGCAGCAAGCTCGATCCGGCGACGTTCGGTTTTCCGCCGGAGCGACGGCGCACCCCGGGCCTGCGCCGCGAGGAAGTGGCGCAGCGCGCCAATATCAGCGCGACCTGGTACACTTGGCTCGAACAGGGCCGCGGCGGCGCGCCGTCGGCCGACGTGCTCGACCGCATCGCGCGGGCGCTGATGCTGACCGATGTCGAGCGCGAGCATCTGTTCCTGCTCGGCCTCGGCCGCACGCCCGAGGCGCGCTACCAAAAAAGCGAAGGCGTGACGCCGCGACTGCAACGCGTGCTCGACGCGCTGGAGCCGCGCCCCGCGGTGGTCAGAACCGCGACCTGGGACATCGTCGCCTGGAATCGGGCGGCGACCGTGATGCTGACGGATTACGGATCGCTGCCGCCGCGCGAGCGCAACGTGCTGCGCTTCATGTTCCTCGATCCGCGCGTCCGCGCTGCGCAACACGACTGGGCCAGCGTGGCGCGCTTCGTCGTCGGCGCCTTCAGGGTGGATGCGATGCGCGCTGGCGCGGCCGCGGAGGTGCAACCCTTCGTCGATGAGCTCTGTCGGCTGAGCCCGGAATTCGCGGCACTGTGGCGCGACAACGACGTGCGCACCCATGGCGAGGGCGTCAAGCAGCTCCGGCACCCGATCCTCGGCCCGGTCAAGTTCGAATATTCGGCCTTCGCAGTCGACGGCCGCTCCGACCTCAGCATGATCGTCTACAATCCGATCGACCCCAAGGTGACGGAGAAGATCCGCGGGCTGATGGAGACCGCGCCCAAAGGAGTTTGATTTCTGCCGCCCACGTCGGGGCCGGCTCCACGGGTTCCTCGTCATTGCGAGGAGCGACAGCGACGAAGCAATCCATACGTCCACAAGCGGCGGGATGGATTGCTTCGCTTCGCTCGCAATGACGATCAGCCTAATCCCGCGCTGCCGGCGTCGGCCGCCACACCAGCAGCCGCTTCTCCACGACCGTCACCGCCATATCGATCAGGATGACGAAGGCCGACAGCACGAACATGCCGGCGAACACGCCGGCGACGTCGAACACGCCTTCGGCCTGCTGGATCAGGTAGCCAAGGCCGGCCGCGGAGCCCAGATATTCGCCGACCACCGCGCCGACCACGGCGAAGCCGACCGAGGTGTGCAGCGAGGAGAACATCCAGGACAGCGCCGACGGCCAATAGACGTGCCGCATCAGCTGCCGCTCGTTCATGCCGAGCATGCGGCCGTTGTCGAGCACCGTGGTCGGCACTTCCTTGACGCCCTGATAGACGTTGAAGAACACGATGAAGAACACCAGCGTCACGCCGAGCGCGACCTTGGACCAGACGCCGAGCCCGAACCACAGCGCGAAGATTGGCGCCAGCACCACGCGCGGCAGCGCGTTGACCATCTTCACATAGGGATCGAACACCGCGGCGACGCGCGGCTGCCGCGCGAACCAGAAGCCGACCAGGATGCCGCCGGCCGAGCCGATCACGAAGGCGAGGATCGATTCCCACAGCGTGATCGCAAGATGCTTCCAGATCACCCCGGTCGAGAACCACTTTACAATCTGGCTGAAGACGTCGACCGGGTTGGAGAAGAAGAACGGCGGCAGCAGCACCTTGCCGAAAACCGGCACGGTGGAAAAGACCTGCCACAGGGCCAGCGTGACGACGGCGACCAGGACCTGCAGGGCCAGCAATGTGACGCGCGACATCAGGCGGCCCCCGCCTGCGTCGATTGCACATAGCCCTTCATCACCTCGTCCTTCAGCACGCCCCAGATCTCGCGGTGCAGTGCGTGGAAATCCTTCTCCATCCTGATCTCGGCGATGTCGCGCGGCCGCGGCAGCGTGATGCGCCAGTCGCCGATGATGCGCGCGGAGGGGCCGGCCGACATGATCACGACGCGGTCGGCCAGTGCGATCGCCTCCTCGAGATCGTGGGTGACGAACAGCACCGCCTTGCGGTCGGCGGTCCACAATTCGAGCAGCAGATTGCCCATGATCTGCCGGGTCTGGGCATCGAGCGGGCCGAACGGCTCGTCCATCAAGAGGATCTTCGGATCGCGGATCAGGACCTGCGCGAGGGCGACGCGCTTGCGCTGACCGCCGGATAGCATGTGGGGGTAGCGACCAGCGAAGGCGCCGAGCCCGACCGAGGTCAGCCACCTCTCCGCCCGCGCGAGCGCATCACTGCGCGGCGTGCCCCGGATCTCGAGCCCGATCGCGACATTGTCGATCGCGGTCTTCCAGGGGAACAACGCATCGGCCTGGAACAGATAGCCGGCGTCGCGGTTGAGGCCGTTCAGCGGCTTGTCGAAGATCCGCGCCGTTCCTGCGGCAGGCTTCAACAGCCCCGCGGTGACGTTGAGCAGCGTCGACTTTCCGCATCCGGTCGGCCCGACAATGGCGACGAACTCGCCATGATCGACCGCAAGATTGGCTTGCTCGACCGCGGTATAGACGCGACCGTCCGCCAACCGAAACGCCACCGTCGCACCGTCAAGCGCGACCGCCGTCGGCTCCGTCATCGCCACGATTCCTCCCGAAATTTTCGGAGATGGCTTACCGGTTCGGGCCGGCAAGTTCAACGCATGAAGATGGCGCAGGCCGTGGTCACGCGGTTTTCAGGCAAATCGGGTTGCGCATTGCAACAACATCGTCGAGGCTGTGGGCCAACGCGGTAGAAGGAGATCATCATGCGGATCGCAGTGGTAGGTGCCGGAGGTGTCGGGGGCGGCTTTGGTGCGGCCCTCGCGCATGCCGGCGCCGACGTCACCTTTATCGCGCGCGGCGCCCATCTCGCCGCCATGCGCAGCGAAGGCCTGAAGGTACAGGGCGGCCGCGGCGAAAGTCATCTGGTCCCGACCCAGGCGACCGACGACCCCGCAAGCGTCGGCCCGGTCGATATCGTGCTGTTCTGCGTCAAGCTATGGGACGTCGAGAGCGCAGGCGAGCATATCAAGTCGATGGTCGGTCCTGATACTGCGGTGATCCCGCTGCAGAACGGCATCGACGCGCCCGACCGGCTGATCCCGATCCTGGGCCGCAACGCCGTGATGGGCGGCGTGGCGCAGATCTCGGCCTCGATCATCAAGCCCGGCGTGATCAACCAGGTCGGCACCTTCATGCGGATGATCTTCGGCGAGCTCGACGGCCGCATCACGCCGCGCGGCACGGCGCTGCTCGAGCTCTGCCTGAAGGCCGGGTTCGATGCGACGCTGAGCGAGCAGATCAACACCGAGCTCTGGATGAAGTTCGTAGGCCTCGCCACCAATGCCGGCATGACCGCGGTCACGCGGCAGCCGATCGGCAGGCTGCGCGACGATCCCGATCTGCGCCCGCTGTTCGTATCGGCTTGCGAGGAGATCATCGCCATCGCCAATACCAGCGGCATCAAGCTGCCGCCGGACCCGCTTGCGAAAGTGCTCGACTTCATCGGACACGCGCCGCCGGCGATGAAGGCATCGATGGCGCTCGATCTCGAGCGCGGCAACCGGCTCGAACTGCCCTGGCTGAACGGCAAGGTGGTCGAGCTCGGCCGCAAGCTCGGCGTGCCGACCCCGACGCACGATTTCCTTTATGCGGTGCTGAAGCCCTATGCGATGGGCACGCCTGCGTAGGCAGGCGACCGCGACTTGCAGCCGCAGCCCTGCTCACGCATGTTGCGGCGGGGCGAGCGTTGCGACCTGATCGGGATGCACCGTCATGGCCGTGCCGCCATGTCCATCGCTCGCGGCGACGAAGGTGGATGCCATGTAGTTTCCGAGCAAGGCGATGCTGGCGGCGTGGACGCCGTCCGAGACCGTGACCGATCCGCCTGCGCTGTTGCCGGCAAAGCCCACGGTCTGCCCGGCCGCAAAATCGATATTGGCGAAATCGATCGCGTCGGCTCCCGTCATGCCGGCGACGGTGCCGGAGAAGCTGGCGGGATCGTCGAGCCTGAGCGTCCCGGAGTCCGATACAAAGGAGATTTGCGCCGAGCTAGCTGATGGAAGCTCGAGGGTCTGTCCGGCTGCAATGATCGAGGGATCGCTGATTGTGAAAGCGCTGGACCAGGCACCCCAGACGGTCCCGTCATTGGCCTTGATCCAGAGCGTGTCGGTACCCGATCCGACATGATAGGCAAGCTGGGAGAGCTGCGCGGCCGAGACGATGTTGTCCTGGTTTGCTCCAAGGGCAACGCCGTTCAGCGTGAAGTAGCCGTTCCCTCCGCCGCTGTTCCAGACATCATACGATGTCGCCGCGCTGCCGAACGGATCCGAATAGCTGAAGAGCGAGGACACCGCGAACGTCTGGCCTTGAACGGACAGCGTGCTCGCATGGGTCGGAGTCAGAACGGGACCCGTGTCGACCGGCGCAGTCACAGTGAACGCACTTGACCATGCTCCCCAGACGGTGCCGTCGTTGGCGCGGACCCACAGCGTGTCCGCGCCAGAGCCGGATTGATAGGTCAGCGACGCCAACTGGGATGCCGTGACGTAATTGTCCTGGTTGGCCAACAGCGTCACTCCGTTCAGAATGAAGTGCCCTCCACCTGTGCCCGTGTCCCAGACGTCATATTGGACCGCAGCGCTGTTGAACGGATCGCTGTAGGTGAACAGCGACGAGGCCGCAAAGCTCTGGCCGTGAGCCGCAACAATGTTCGACACCGTCTCGACGGGGCCGCTGTCAACCGGAGCGTTGACGGTGAAGGCGCTCGACCACGCCCCCCACACCGTGCCGTCATTGGCCCGGATCCAGAGCGTGTCGATGCCGGAGCCGGATTGATAGCTCAGCGACGCGAGCTGCGCGGCCGTGACGTAGTTGTCCTGGTTGGCCAGCAGCGCCACTCCGTTCAGCACGAAGTGTCCGCCGACGGTGCCGCTGTCCCAGACATCGTACTCGACGGCCGGGCTGTTGAACGGATCGCTGTAGGTGAACAGCGACGAGGCCGCATAGCTCTGGCCGTGAGGCGCGATGATGTTGGATACCGTCTCAACAGGCCCGCTGTCGACCGGAGCGTTGACGGTGAAGGCGCTCGACCACGCTCCCCACACCGTGCCGTCATTGGCTCGGATCCAGAGCGTGTCGATGCCGGAGCCGGATTGGTAACTGAGCGAAGCCAGTTGAGCAGCCGTGATGTAATTGTCCTGATTGGCCGACAACACCACTCCGTTCAGAACGAAGTGTCCGCCGACGGTGCCGCTATCCCAGACATCGTACTCGACGGCCGGGCTGTTGAACGGATCGCTGTAGGTGAACAGCGACGAGGCCGCATAGCTCTGGCCGTGAGGCGCGATGATGTTCGACACCGCCTCGACAGGCCCGCTGTCGACCGGAGCGCTGACGGTGAAGGGGCTGGACCACGCGCCCCACAACGTGCCGTCATTGGCGCGGATCCAGAGTGTGTCGGTGCCGGAGCCGGATTGATAGCTCAGCGACGCCAGCTGGGCGGGCGTGATGTAGTTGTCCTGGTTGGCCGACAGCGCCACCCCGTTCAGGACGAAGTGTCCGCCGCCTGTTCCCTTGTCCCAGACGTCATACAGCGTTGCCGGACTGCTGAACGGGTCGTAATAGGTGAACAGGGACGTGGCCGCATAACTCTGGCCGTGAGCCGCGACGATGTTCGACACCATCGCGACGGGACCGCTGTCGACCGGAGCAGTGACGGTAAAGGCGTTCGACCACTGCCCCCACACCGTCGAGTCGTTGGCCCTGATCCAGAGCGTGTCTGCGCCCGAGCCCGATTGATAGGTCAACGACGACAGCTGCGCGGCCGTGATGTAGTTGTCCTGGTTGGCGGCAAGCGCCACCCCGTTCAGAACGAAGTGACCACCGCCGGTGCCGGCGTCCCAGACATCGTATTGGGTGGCTGCGAGGCCGAACGGGTCGTAGTAGGTGAACATCGACGACACGGCAAAGCTCTGGCCGTGCGATGCCGTCATGTTTGCGACCGTCTCGACGGGCCCTTCCGGAGTTGCCGTGAATTGGCTCCATGCGCTCCAGAGTACCCCATTGAACGCCCGCACCCACAGCTGGTCGCTCGCGGGACCGAACTGATAGGCAATGTTGGACCACTGTGAGGCCGCGACGTCGATCTCGACCCCGTTCGCCTGCGCCACACCGCCCACGGTGAAGTGGCCGTTTCCGGTGGAGTCCCAGAGCGCATACTCGGTCACCGGCAGGGTGCCGCTCGTCACATAGAAGATGGACGATGCTGCAAGCGAGGTTTGCACGCGGCCGGTGATGTTGGATACGACCACCGTCGGCGCGACGTCGACGGCGGCGGAATTGTCGATCACGAAGTCGCCGCCCTCGCTGGCGATCTGGGTAAGCGATACTTCGAATTGCACATCCCAGTTTTGGCCGGGATAGCTGTTGCCCCATGGATTGCGAACGATGAAATTGCCGGTGGCGCTGTCGTAGCCGACGACCCCGAAAGCGTGATCCGGGACCAGCTGGATATTTCCGGCGCTGTCATACGTGTAGGGAGACGTTGACGGGATTTCGAGGATGACATCGTCGCCGCTCGAGAGCGCCGCGATATAGACAGACTTGTTGCTATACCAATTGGACGCGCTACTCATGTAATAGGTGACGCTCGTCGCGTCGGTCAGGTTCTCCAGGACGTTGGTCGGAGGATCCGCGGAGATGTTGTTGTAGCTGTTGACCGCGGGGTGCCCGATCTGCCCCGTTGCGCTGAGCTGTGCGTACGCCTTCTCCACCAAGGCAACCCACATTGCAGTAGGCTGCTCATTGTAGTTGTGGCCATAGTCGAGTTCGGTCCCATTGACTGTCGGAAACACGTCGTTGACGGTTTCCCAGGTCTCCTGCCCACCGACATAGAAGCGCACGCCATAGGTGCCGTTTCCATTGTCGACGAACATCGAGCTCATGACCTGAGGATGAAAGACGACGACGTCGATCAATCCCGACATCAGCTCGCAATCGCCGTCCGCTCCCTGACAGATGTCATTGACGGTGGCTGCGCCCGCCGAAGAATACAGCGGCCCGACAACCGTGCTGTAGCCCTGCAATTTCCAGCCGTTCGCATCCGGCGGCAAGGTCGGATCCGGAAGATCGGTTCCCAAGAACCACTTTCCGATCAGCTCGGACATCTGCGTCGACGTCGTGCCGACCTGCAGATTGCCCAACGTGACATGTACCGTGCTCCCCCCCGTCCAGGTGGCGTTCGCCGGATTGCCGTCAACGAGCTGGAGGAAAAGATGGGAGACATAGTCCGATGTGGAAAGACCGCTGTTCAGATTGGCCGCAATCACCTGCAGCGAGTTCAACTCATTCGCGGTCACGCTGCCGCGATTGGCGACATCGGCCAGCACGTCGTAGGCTTCGGCGTAAGTGAAAACCCCGTCCGCAGCAAAGTTGAGCATGTCGGACTTGATGCCGCTGTCGACCAGGGAATAGACCCAGCTTGCAGTCATGGAATTCCTTCGCAAGTCTTGACGCGATCTGATTGCTGCCGACCAGGCCGATCCTGGCGAGGGTGCATGCGTCCCGTCGAGACGAATCCAGCAATGAAATATGTAACTATCGCGTTAGTTGTCGCCGAATTCGAGGCGTGTGTCGATCTTGCCGAACGCGGCCGTCAACCAAGGGAACCCGCATTATCGTGAAGATTCGTTAATGTCTGCCTGATACCGCGCCCGCGGCCGGGGATCGCGGCCGGGTGCAGCTTCCCCGAGGCGCAGGCCTTGCGGCTGGCGTTCGATGTGCGGGGCGGCGCCGTGTCAGCGCGCGTGATGCCGGCCGCGGTGCGCCCGGCGTTGCGCGGGCGGCGGCGGCGCGAAAAAGGGATTCTCCGAGCAGACCGCGCCGCGGCCTGAAGCGGAGGCCTGGCACTGCGGGATCGAGGTAAAACTGCAATCGATGTAGCTCCCGCCGTATTTGCCCTGATAGACGTGAATGCACACCGGATAGTTCGGATCGTAGGCCTGCCCGGCGGCAGGCCCGGCCAGGGCGACCGCTGCTGTGGCGATCGCGAACAGTTTCAGGCGCATCGGTCTCTCCTTGTCGTGGCGGGAGGTTCCTCACAACTGCCGGAGTTAGTCAACATCACGGGCGGCGCGCCGGCCCTGCAGACCATTATACGCTGACGACCCGCCGATGCGCGAGCGTGCTAGTTGGTCGGTTGGCGGTGTCGCTTGCCCCGCTCCCTCGGCTGCGTTCTCGGGCCCTTGTAGAAGGGATTGACCGAGCATGTCGCCGATCGTCCCGAGGCCGTTGCCTGGCATTGCGGGAGCGACGTGAAGCTGCAATCGATGTATTCGGGCGTCAGCCGGCCGCCATAGACTTCCATGCACACCGGATAATTCGGATCGTACATTTGCGCGGCGGCGGGCCCGGCGATGCCAACGCCGATGGCGGCGAGCATGGTGAGTTTCAAGCGCATCGCGTGCTCCTCCAGCTTGGTGCGGACCGCGCGGGCCCGGCTATCGCTGTTCGCCGGCCGGCTTGCCGTCGTCTTCACCCAGACAGCGGATCATGAACGCCGTCGTGTCCCGCGGCAGGACCTGCGCGGCACGCGCCTTGAGCCGGCATTCGAGCTGCGCGATCTGACGCGCCCGCTGCCGCTCCGACGGCAGCGTCGATTGCCGCAACCGGCGCAGGGTCATCGGCGAGCCGTCCGACTCGAAGCTGAGATCGTATTTCCTGCCGTTCTGGTCGGTGGCAGCGCAGGTGATGGTCGACACCTGCCGCGTGACGAAGCTTCCGACCTGGCGGCAGGAGCCTGTCGACATCTCGACCAGCGGCACCGGCAGTCCGTCGACCCGCGGACGGTCGCTCGACTTCAGCAACATGCGGTCGACCGCAAGCTCGAACAGATTGTCCTGGGTGCGCTCGGTGCTCTCGCCGGAGAACGAGACGATGTGGCTCTTGTCGGCGGGATCGTCGAGCACCACGGTGAATTCGGAACGGCCGCGCAGGGTGTGGAAATAGGCCACCGCCTTGCAGCTATAGTTGCGGCCGGCGACGGTGACGTTGCGGCAGGTGCCGGACATCAATGCATACAGGTCGACGTCGTAGACCGGGCCGGCGGCCACCGCGAGCGCAGGCCAGCAGACGACGGCAACCGCAGTCAATTGAGCGAAACGGGAGATCATGCTGAAACGGTCGAGAACACGGTCGTTGGAGAGGTCCATGGCGCAAGGTCGCCGATTTCCACGGACTGTGCAACGAAGAAGCAGGCCTAAATGTGGAAGCACCGCAATCGACCGGGGGACGCAGGGCAAGCCGTGCCGAAAGGCCGCGGCCCTCGCGCCTTGCGTCAGATTTGCGGGCCGGACAGAGTGACCTCGCGCTCCGCACGGAACACGTTGCTGTAGAGGTTCGCAATCCACTGACGGCCGCTTGCCGTCATGTTCAGGCAGTTGATGGCGCCCTGGATGTGCGGCGCAACCATATTCCAGTAGAATTGCGGATAGCGGTCGACGATATCCGCCGGCGATTCATAGCCGAGCTGGCGGTTGATGCCGACCTCCTCGAACTCGTGATAGAGCGCGTTGGCTTTCCTGATGTAGTTGGGATCGCCGAGTTGCCCGATGAAATCGGCCGCCCGCACGATCGCCGCCTCGTCGTCATATTGCTGGCCTTCGGGGGACGGAAACCGCGTGCCCTCGATGTTGCGCGCGACGCGCTCGCGATCGAGCGGCAGCACCGCCTCGAGCCTGTCCAGCACATAGAGCTTCGAGCGGTCGACGTGATACGGCATCAGGCCGGCATCCGACGAGCCGCGCGGCAGCACGACCTTCTTGCCGGAAGCATCGATGACGTAGCCATCCGGTCCATCGCCCTTCAGCAGGCCGCGCACATAGCCGATGTCGTGCGTCAGGCAGGCGATGATGGTGTGGGTGTAATCCTCCGCGGTGACATGGGTGTGCAGCGCGCGGCCACGGATGATGTCATGCCCGGCCAGCGTGACCAGCATCGTGTGCTCGACATTGTGGTAGAGCGCATCGCTGTTGCCGATGCATTCCAGCGCGATGCGTGCGGCAGCCGGCAACAGTTCGCCGAACCGGGCCTGCGAGGCCCCGAAAGTGCGGCTGACATGGGTGGCGAGAAACTTCTCCAAAGCACCTGCCGCCAACTCAGGTAACGTCATCATCGATGCAGCCCCCGACCGCGCAACGTTCCTCACTCGCCCCGATCTCTCGTCGTAGTTGGGGAGCAATTATAGCGTATCTACGGGCGTGCGGCTACGCGCTGGCGGGCGTGCGATTCGTTCAGCCGTACTATCCCGGTCTTGCCGGCTGTGACACCAAAGTCGCTGATAATGGCATGAACCGTGCATGATTCGGTTCAGACCGGGTTAATCCTACGGATAAACACCATCATGCTCGTTACGCTCGTCGCCATCCTCTGCAATGCTCAGCTCTGCATGGAAAAGGTCGTCACCAACAGCGACCAATCCGGCATCACCATGGGCGCCTGCGCCGTGAGTGCCCAAATCGGCATCGCCGACTGGCTCGCCAAGGGGCCGTATCACGATTGGCGCTTGCAAAGCTATAAGTGCATCATGGGCAAATACGTACCCAAGAACGAAGTGTGATGTGTGCTCACAGCCCCCGAAGGGGCTGACCCGCTTCGTCTGCCCAACTGGGACGGCCTGCGAAACCGCGTGATGCAGGCGCGTGCAGCTCAAGTCAAAGTCCATTTTATGGGCTATCACTGTCGTTCACGATGGTGAGGTCGCCCAGGAATGGCCAGAGAATGCCCGCAACGCCGCTGATCGCCTACGCGCATGTCGGCAAGAGTTTTGACAATGGTCGCGTGGTGGCGGTCGACGACGTCTCGCTTGACGTCGCCGAGGGTGAATTCCTGGCTGTTGTCGGCGGCTCGGGCTCCGGCAAGACGACGCTGCTCAGGCTGGCCAACCGCCTGATCGAAGCCGACCGCGGCCAGATCGCCGTCGAGGGCGAAGACGTCAGCCGCGTCGATCCGATCCTGCTGCGGCGCCGCATCGGCTATGTCTTCCAGAGCGGCGGGCTGTTTCCGCATCTCACGGTCGCCGGCAATATCGGCATCACGCCAAGACTGCTCGGCTGGCCGCAGGCGGAGATCTCCGCGCGGGTCGACGAACTGCTCGACCTCGTGCGGCTCGACCGCGCCCAGCACCGCGACCGCCTGCCGCACGAGCTCTCCGGCGGCCAGCGCCAACGCGTCGGCGTCGCGCGTGCGCTGGCCGCGAAGCCGCGCATCGTGCTGATGGACGAGCCGTTCGGTGCGCTCGATCCGCTGACCCGCGACGCCCTCGGTGACGACTATCGCACGCTGCACCGCGAGCTCGGCCTGACCACGGTCATGATCACCCACGACATGACCGAGGCGCTGCTGCTGGCCGATCGCGTCGCTGTGATGCGCGGCGGCAGGTTGCTCGCCTTGGGCAGCGCCGCGGAGCTTGCGCGCAACACCGACGGCTATGTCGGCGAACTCCTGCGCACGCCGCGGCGGCAGGCCGAGCGCCTCGGCGCATTGCTGCCGCGGGACGGCACGGCATGAGCGATCCACGCTGGAGCGAGGCGCTTGCGCATCTGCCCGACTATCTCGGCAATCATGTCCGGGTCAGCGTCGCCGCGCTGGCGCTCGGGCTTCTGATCAGCCTGCCGCTTGCGATCATCGCCCGCAACCGGCCGGTGCTGCGCGGCGCGCTGCTCGGGCTTGCCAGCATCGTGCAGACCGTGCCCGGTCTCGCTTTGCTCGCGCTGTTCTATCCGCTGCTGCTGGCGCTCGCCGCCGTGACTGCGGCCTGGCTCGGCTTCAGCTTCTCCGCCTTCGGCTTCCTGCCGGCCGTGCTGGCGCTCGCGCTCTATTCGATGCTGCCGGTGTTGCGCAACACCATCACCGGCCTGTCGGGCGTCGATCCGGCGGTGCTGGAGGCCGCCGAGGGCGTCGGTATGACGCCGCGGCAATCGCTCACCATGGTCGAGCTGCCGCTGGCGCTGCCTGTCATGATGGCGGGGATCCGCACCGCCGCGGTGTGGGTGATCGGCACCGCGACGCTGTCGACGCCGATCGGCCAGACCAGCCTCGGCAATTACATCTTCGCGGGGCTGCAGACTCAGAACTGGGTGTTCGTGCTGTTCGGCTGCTTCGCTGCCGCGGTGCTCGCGCTGGTCGTCGACCAGCTGCTGGCGCTGATCGAGAACGGCTTGCGCAATCGCAGCCGGATCCGAGCCGCGCTCGGCGGGCTCGGCATTGCCGCGCTGATCGCGGCGACGCTGGTTCCGGCGCTCGCACGTCCGCACGCGCGCTACGTGGTGGGCGCCAAGACGTTCACCGAGCAATATGTGCTGTCGGCGCTGATGGCGCAGCGACTGCAAGCGGCCGGTCTGCCGACGACGACCCGCGCCGGCCTCGGCTCCAACGTGATCTTCGATGCGCTCGCAGCCGGCGATATCGACGTCTATGTCGACTATTCCGGCACGCTGTGGGCCAACCAGTTCTACCACAGCGACATCAGGCCCCGCGCCGAACTGCTGAGCGAGCTGAAGACGACGCTGGCGAAGCAGGACATCACTTTGTTCGGCGAGCTCGGCTTCGAGAATGCCTATGCGCTTGTCATGCCGAAGACGCGCGCCGATCAGCTCGGCATCCATTCGATCGCCGACCTCGCCTCGCACGCCGCGACGATGTCGATCGCCGGCGACTATGAATTCTTCTCGCGGCCGGAATGGGCCGGCATCCAGAAGGCCTATGGGCTGTCGTTCCGCGCCCAGCGCACGATGCAGCCCGACTTCATGTATGCCGCGGTCGCCTCCGGCGAGGTCGACGTCATCGCGGGCTATACCAGCGACGGGCTGATCGCGAAATACAACCTTGTCACGCTCGCGGACGACAGGCACGCGATCCCGCCCTATGACGCCATCGTGCTGCTGTCGCCGAAGCGGCGCGATGACGAAGCGCTCAAGGCGGCGCTGCGGCCGCTGCTCGGCAAGATCGATATCGCCGCGATGCGCGAGGCCAACCTGCGCGCGTCGGGCAATGATGCATCATCATCGCCCGACGCCGTGGCGCGCTGGCTGTGGGAGAAGGTCGGGCCGCGCTGAAACGGCCCTACGCCCTCACCTCCTGGCGCTGGAACAGCACGTAACCCGCGACGAACAGCACGATGGTGCAGGCGATCAGGCCGACCGTCTGCGGCCAGGCGATCATCACGCTCTGGCCGAACGGCAGCGGGGCACCCATCACCGCACCGCGGATCTGGTCGAGGAACACCGGGCCGAGCGTGCGCGTGGTCGGCGACAGCACCGCCAGCATCGCCTCGCCGAACAGATCATTTGGCGAGAAGCGCTGCAGCAGCTGGGTCCAGATCGCGGTGCCCGGCGTATCGAGACCGAGCGCGGCAAAGCGCGGATCCGGCGGCACGATGGCTTGCGCGATCGCCGGTGCCAGCATCGGCCACAGCACGGTCAGGAACAGCCAGATGCCGAGCGCTACCAATGCCGCGGTCGCCGGCGAGCGGAACACGATCGAGAGCAGCATCGCGAGCGACAGCCAGACCCCGGCATAGAAGATCGCGATCACCAGGAAAGCGAGCGAGCGGGCGATCTCCTCGCCGCCCGGCGGCACGCCGAGGAAGATCAGGCCGAGCCCGATCACCAACAGCCACAGCGCGGTCAGGCTGATCGCGATGGTCGCGAGCCCGGCGAGATATTTGCCGAGCAGCAGCGCATCGCGATAGATCGGCTGCGCCAGGATCCGCGACAGCGTGCGGCGGTTGTGCTCGCTGTTGATCAGGTCGAAGCCGAGCCCGATCGCCATCAGCGGGATCAGGAAGCCGAGGATGGCGACAAAGGACGGCAGCGGCGCCTGGCTCACCGTGAACAGCCGTAGCAGCAGGAACGGATCCTCCGCGGTGTTCTGGCGCAGCGCGGCGATCGCCTCGTAGAGCGCCGCCATCGCCGTGACCACGATCAGAAGCTCGAGCATCAGCATGCGGACGCTCGAGATGTTGTCGGACAGCTCCTTGACGAAGACGGCCCCGACGCCCTGGAATGCTGAACCTTCACGCCGCATCGCGCACGCCTCCTGACGGGGTGGCCTGGAAATAATGGGCGTAGATCGCCTCTAGGCTCGGCTCGTCGACCGAGAGCCGCCGCAGCGCGCCGTTGGCCGCGACCACCGCGCGCGCGGCGTCGGCCCGGACGTCGCGGTCGGCGGTCATACGGAAACGGTCATCGGCGAGCGTCTCGACATTGCCGACGCCCGGGATCGCGGCAAGCCGCCGCGCGATCCCGGCGCCGTCGGCCTCGACCTCGACGACGAAGCCCGCGCCCAGCACCTGGACCGAGAGCTCGGCCACCGAACCCATCATCGCGATCTTCCCGGCGCGGAACAGCGCGACACGGTCGCAGACACGCTGGACCTGGTCGAGCATGTGCGAGGACAGCAGCACGGTGACGCCCTCGGCCTTCAACTCCCTGATCAGGTCGAGGAATTCGATCGTCGCCTGCGGGTCGAGGCCCGAGGTCGGCTCGTCGAGGATCGCGATCTCGGCGCGCTTGACGATAATCTCGGCAAGCCCGAGGCGCTGCCGCATGCCGCGCGAGAAGGTCGCAACACGCTTGTCGGCGACGTCGACGAGACGAACGCGAGTCAGCGCCGCCGCGATCCGCCGCGACCGCTCGGCCATTCCGAGCCCCATCAGCTTGGCGGCGTAGGCCAGGTTCTCCACCGCGGTCAGATGGTCGTAGAAGCCGACGGCGTCGGGCAGATAGCCGACCCGCCGCTTGACCTGCAACGGCTGCCGCGCCGGGTCGAAGCCGAGCACGCCGACCCTGCCGGCCGATATCTCGGTGAGCCCGAGCATCATCAGGATGGTCGTGGTCTTGCCGGCGCCGTTCGGGCCGAGCAGCCCGAACACCTCGCCCTTGGCGATGTCGAAGTTGATGGCGTCGACGACACTGGTCTTGCCGTAGCGCTTGGTGAGATCGCGCGCTGCGATCACGGCCTCCGGCCGTGACGCAGTGCTGGTGTGCTGCTGCTCGCTCATCGCCGTCCGAACCTCGCAACGGCGCCCAGCATCAACAGCAGCGCGACGCCGATCACGCCGGCCCCGGCCATGCCCCAGACGGTGGATGTGCTCACGGTGACGCGGAACTGGCTCGACGCCGTTTCGCCGCGCGAGGTGGCGCGCATCCCGACCTGGTAGTCACCGGCGAGCGACTTGTCGCTCGGCGTCACCAGCGCCTGCACCTCGGTGTCCTTGCCGGGCACCAGCCGTTCGATCTTGGCCGGCTGAAACGTGACCTTCCAGCCGCTCGGCGCCGTCGCGGCGAGCTCGATATTCTCGGCGGGCGCGGTGCCGCTGTTGGTGACGACGACCGGGATCGTGCTCTGCTCGGCGGCGACCGCGCGCGCGCTGAGCAGCCCGTCACGGCCGGAGAGCTGAAGCTGCGGCTGACCGGCGACGTCGAGCGCCACCTCGGTCTGCGCAGTCGCGTCCTCGGCGTTGACCGTGACCTTGACCGGGAAATGCCCGGCATCGATCGCGCTCGGCGGCCGCACCTTGAGCTTGATGTCCTTGGACTGCCCGGCATCGATCGGGATCGAAGACAGTTCCTGGGTGCCATAGGCCTCGGTGAACGAGGTCTCGAAGTTCTGCGGCGCCGCCGCGGCGAAGCTTGCGACCAGGTTGCGGCCGCTGTCGTTCTTGATGGTCAGCGTGTACTCGAAATTCGATTTCGGGCTGCCGCGCAATTCGGGAAGCTTCGACGACACCGTCAGCTTGGCCGGCAGCTCCTTGGCGAGCGCGATCACGATCGGCAGCGTTGCCTCACTGCCCTGCCCTTCGGCCTTCACCGTCAAGGTCTGCTCGGCGAGCGAAGCGTTGGCGGGCACGTCGAGCCGAAGCTGCAACGGCACGCTGGAGTCGGGTGCGGGCATCGCGGCCGCAACCGGCTGGCCGCCGCCGAGCAGCGTCGCGGTCCAGCCGCTCGGCACGCCCTCGACCGAAAGCTTGTAGCGCTGCGGACCGAGATCGTAGTTCTGCAGACGCAGCGAGATGTTGGAGGTGGTGCCGGGCCGGATGGTGACGGCCGGATAGTCCGTCATCATGTAGAGCCCCTTGATGTCGTGAGGCGGCTCTGCGGCAGAGGCTGATGGAATGGCAAGAGAACCAGCAAGGGGAACAGCAAGTCCGAAGGCGACGACAAGGCGCGCAACATCGAGCGCTCGCATGGGCAAACACTCCTGCAAGAAGGGCGGGATTGGTTGATTTGACGCTGCGCGCCGATGAACATCGTGGCAACGGCGCGACCGATCATCGAGCCAATCGTGACGAAATCTCGGCGAGGCAATTACAAATGAGTAATGCACGCGGTTTCGCGCAGGCAACCTTCGTCTACCGACGTTAGTCTAGTTCGTGACGCGATCGCCTTGATGTGCGGATCAGTCGTTGCGACTGTGCGTGCCGCGGCCCGAACGTTGCGGCGCGAAACATGTTCAAAGTCCCTTGATGATCCCCGCGTCGATCAACAGGCGGTTGAAGCGGCGCGCCTCCGCGCCTTCCCTGCAGGAATAGAACGCGCCGTTGCAGCGAAGCATGATCGCCTTCTGCTCCTCGAACGAGGGATCGAGCGGAATGCCCGCGGCTTCCTGAATCACCAGCGGCAGATAGGCGGCGTCGATCGTGTCCATCACCGTCGGGCTCTTCACCGGCTCGAAGTTGACGGCGTCGATCGCGTAATATGTCGCGTAGTAACGCGGATCGTAGTCCATCAGCTTCTTGCCGATGCCGGCCTCGTCGAGCTCGGGGTCGAGCAGCTGCGGCGAGAACTCCGGCTGGTGATCGCCGTAGCGCACGATCAGGAACGGCTGCGCCGGGAACTTCTTCTTCAGCGCCGCGACAAAGCCGGCATAGTCGTTGGCGCTCATCGTCTGCCGGCGCAGATATTCGTCGATCGACGGCGTGTTGCCGGGCCGCTTCCATGCCGGCAGCAGCTCGGGACGGAATTTCGTCTCCCACGGGAAATGATTGGCGGCGAGATAGACGAAGGTGAACAGCGGCGCACTGAGCGTCTTCTGCTCGGCCATCAGCTTCAGCGCCTTGTCGTAGAAGAAGCTGTCGGGCTCGACGTCCTTCGCATGCAGATCATGCGCGTCGTAGAAATGCTGGATGCCGGTCGTGGTCTGAAAGCTGCGCGCACTCATGAAGGCGCCGAACGCCGGATACAGCGACAGCGTGTCGTAGCCGCAGCGGCGCAGCGCCAGCGGCAGGCCGCGCTCGACCCGGCCCGATGCGATGCGGGTGACGAAATAGGCGAACCGGCCGAACGAACGCGACGACAATCCCGCGAGCACGTTGTACTCGGTGAACCAGCTCGGCCCGCCATTGCTCTCGGCGAGGAATTTGCGCTCGACGCCGTCATAGGATTTGAACTGGAGGCCATAGCCGGGCGGCACCTTGACGCCCGGTGCGGTACGGATGTCGAAGCTCGATTCATCGTGGATCATGATGATGTTCGGCCGCCGCCCGGCGGGATGGCAGGCTTCGACCAGCGGCATCTTGAGCTGATCGCTCGCCGAGGGATCCGACTCCATGAAGCCATAGGTGACGAAGTCCGACACCGCCGTGACGCCGGAGCGCGCGAACTTCGAGAGATAGCCGTCGTCGTAGTAGCCGCGCCAGGCTTCATCCGGCCAGGCGAAGGCATAGCCCGAGAGCGCGGCGGTGCAGGCAAGGCAGGCGGCCGCGGCCGGCAGGCGGCGGATACGGAACGGATCGAGCCACCACAGCGCGTACATCAAGGGCAGCGTGACCAGGCCGGCACCGATGATCGACCAGCGCAGGTTCGGAAAGATCGTGAGCAGGAACGCCGCGGTGTCGCGATCGATCACCATCAGGTCGACGAAGTTCGCGGTCATCTGCACCACGTCGTGCTTGAACCGCGACAGCAGCACCAGCACCACGACCAGCGTCAGCGACAGCGCGCCCGACAGCGCCGGCCGGCGCAGCAATGCGATGAACAGGAAGTTCAGAATTCCCCAGGTCAGCAGGAAGCAGAGCCGCGAGCCGAAATCGGTCTCGGTCCGCAACATCAGGATCAACGCGCCGAGATGCGGTCCGGCGACCGCCATCAACCGCCAGACGCCGATCGCGGCAAGACCGCCGGCCAGTGCGGCAATGGAAGAGTTTTGCTGAGGCGCGGGCGCCATGGGCGGGACGCAATACAACCCGGCGCAATGCCACGGCCTTGACTGGCAATGGCCAGGAGGCACACGGCACAGCCGGTGTCTGCGCCGTGTCATAAAATCGTAATTGAATCGTCATGAACGCGCAATGAATTTGCCCGCCCCACCGGCGCAGCACGCCTCAGACCTTGGCCGAAGGCGCGGCGCGGCCGGCGATGCCCGCGATGAAGAGGTCGACGACATCGGCCGCCGTCTGCTCGACCTCCGCTTCGCCGACGCCCCAGCGCGGCATATGGCCGTCGATGTGCATCCGCGCAAAACCATAGACCAGTGCGCGGCCGGCGATCTGGACCTGCTTCAGGTTGCACGCCCCGAGCTGGCCAGCCGAAAATGCCTCCGCCAGTATCCGTTCGGTCAGGCCGATCAACTCGGCATTATCGCTGGAAACCCCGGCCGAGCGGTCGTGGTCGAAGAAGCGGCGGCTGGAGATGATCTCGAAATGGGTCGGGTTCTTCATGGCCCAGCGCAGATAGGCGATCCCGAGGCAGCGGAAGCGGCCGAGCGGATCGCCTGCCGGCGCGTCGGCCAACGCCGCCTCGATCTCGGCGCGGAAGCGGCGCTGCGCCTCCTCGGCCACCGCATTCATCAGAGCATCCCTGCTCGGGAAGTGCCGGAACGGCGCCCCCGGCGAAACCCCGGCGCGGCGGGCGGCCTCGCGCACGCTGACCGCCTCCGGCCCGCCCTCGCCGACCAACTGCATGGCGGCATCGATCAGGACGCGGCGGAGGTCACCATGGTGGTAGGGCTTGGCCGCCGGCGCCCGCGCGGGATGCGGCTTCGCGGAACGGCGTCCGGCAGGCGGGCTTTTGGCGGGGCGGCGCATCTCGCTTTGGCTCTTTGTTTGAGCATCATCTTCTCGGAAAACCGCTGCGCACTTTTCCGGATCATGCTCTAGCATCACCCGCTTGTGAATGTAAGCACCGATTACAACGATTGACTGGGCGCGATTGCGAAATGTAACTGGTGATTACATCAACATCGGGAGGCAGGACATGACGCGGCGAAACTGGTTCGAGGGCTGGCGGCTGTTCGGCCTGCTCACGCTGACCCTGATCGGGCTTTCGATATGGATCGCCGCGATGCGCCAGTTCGAGGTCGAGGGCGTGCGGATGGTGATCCGTTTCACGGCGCGGACCTCGCTGCTGTTGTTCTGCCTCGCCTTCTCCGCCGCAGCGCTGGCGCGGCTCCGGCCGAGCGCCTGGACGCACTGGCAGCGCCGCAATCGCCGTTATCTCGGCGTCACCTTCGCCGCGTCGCACGCCATCCATGCGGTCGCGATCAGCGCGTTCGCGATGCTCGATCCGGCCGGCTTCGCGGCCGCGACCTCACTCGTCTCCTACATCTTCGGCGGCATCGGCTATCTCGTCATCATCGCGCTGGCCGCGACGTCGTTCGACCGCACGGCTGCGCTGCTCGGAGCGCGCGCCGGGCGCAGGCTGCATCTGATCGGCGGCTACTATCTGCTGCTGCAGTTCATGGTCTCGTTCGGCAAGCGGATTCCGGAGATGCCGCTCTACGCGCTGTTTCTCGTGCCGCTCGCCGCGGTGTTCGCGCTCAGGATGATCAGCATGGCGGCGCGGCCCGCACCACGCGAGGCGCAGGCGGGCTGAGATCAGGCCAGCTCACACCAAATGAAACTTGCGGCCAAGCCGGCGGTGAACCGACAGCACTGCGCGATCGACGTCGCTGATCAGGCTGTCGCCGAGGACGACGTTCGGAATCTCCCAGTTGCGCCCGATCTGCGCATCAGGGAGCGCGGCGACTGCCGGCACGCGCGCGGTCTCGCAGCCGGGCTGGGCGCGCAGCGCCTCCTCCGCAAGCTGGGTCAATTCGTCCTGGCTCTTTCCGTCGGTCATGACCGCGGTCCTGACTCCGGAAGATGGCTCACTGATGGCCGAGATTCTCCAGTTCCTTGGCGCGCGCTTCCGTCATGCTGCGCATGCATTCGCCGGCATCGAGCCGGGCAATGGTGCCCTCGCCGAGGTCGTAATACAGGCAGTTGGCGTCACGGTACTGGATCCATAGCCGCTGCGCGGTGCGCAGCTGCTCGCGCTGCTTGTCGCCGGCGGCATCCTTGAACGCCTGCTGATAGGCGGCGTTCATCCGCTTGTCCCACCGCGCGGTCTTGGCCTTGAGGCACTCGACCATCTGGTAGGTGCTGCCGTCGCAGGACTGCGCGGGATCGCCCTGATCGCCGGCATGGGCAACCGGCGCAGTGAACGCGATGACGACGGTTGCAACCAGGACCCCAGGCCTGCATAGGCCTGTCGCGAGAGCCAGTTTCATGCCGCCTTCCTTCACCGATTGATCCTGCAGTCGGACCATACATGAGTGTGGCCGCAATGCATCCCGTTCACGCCAGGCCGCGCCGCGGCTGGCCTTCCCGATCCGCGCGGGATATTTCATATGCGTGGAGGGACCATGCGGCGCACTTTGACGCCTATGATAGTTCTGGCCGTGTTCGGCCTGCTCGTCGGCGGGCTGTTTCGCTATGCCTTCGACGAGTCCAACGAGGCTTCCGTCGCGAACTATGTGCGCAGTGCCTTCGAGGGCGCCGCGATCACCCTCATCGTCTGGGCAACACATCTGTACCTGGCGGCACGTGGCGGCTGGCTGCGGCAGCGGCCGCTCGTTTTCGAGCTGATTGTTCGCTCGGTGATGCTCGCCGTCATCGTTGCGGTGGCTGCGGTTGTGCTGGAGATCGTGCTCTACGGGCATGGACTCGAGGCCAAGTGGATCGGCGACACTTTTCTGAAGATCATCGGCGTCGGCCTGCTGCTGTCGATCCCGGTCACGACGATCTACGAGCTCATCCGGATGATCGGTGGACGTACATTGCTCAGCATCGTGCTTGGACGCTATCGCCAGCCGGTGCGCGAGGAGCGTGTGCTGCTGTTCCTCGACCTGGTCGGTTCAACGATGCTGGCGGAAGCGATGGGCGAGCTGCGCGTGCAGGAGCTGCTGACGCGCTTCTTCTTCGACATCGACGATGCGATCGTGTCGCACGGCGGCGAAGTCCACGCCTATGTCGGCGACGAGGTGATCGTGACCTGGCCGGCCAATGCCGGCGAGCCGTCGCGGCGCTATCTCGACTGCGTGTTCGCGATCGAGGACCATCTTGCCAAGCGGGCCGATCACTATCGCAAGGAGTTCGGCGTGGTGCCCGCATTTCGAGCCGGGATGCACGCCGGTCCCGTCGTCATCGCCGAATGCGGGGACTCGCGGCGGCAGATCGCCTATTTCGGCGACACCGTGAACGTCACGGCCAGGCTGCAGGCGCATTGCAAGGAAGCCGGCCGGCCGCTGCTGGTATCGGGCGAGCTGCTTCGCCTGCTGCCGTCGCAACCGAATTTCGCCATCGAGCCGCTCGGCTCGACGCAGTTGCGCGGGCGCGCCGCAGCGATCGAAACCTTCGCCGTCGCGCGGCGTGCATCGTCCTAAACAATCTGTTAAGGCGCATTCGCCCAGGCCTCCGCCGCGTGGAAAGCGCGAATTGAATCAAGTCCGGTCGCAGCCTGTTAAGGATGCGACGCACACCGTATTTGCACCGGGTTCCACCTTAACGCAGGTGTAAGACCGCGCCCTGCATGGTGCCCGGACAGGTGTCATTCAACAAAAACAAGGTTGCCCATCGATGGCGCAACAGGCGTCACAATCGATAATTGCCGAACTCGAGGATGCGGTCCGGGACGGGACGTCAGCCAAGCGCGTGCAGACGCTGCGGCAGGTCACCGATCTGTTCCTGAACGACGGCGACCGCCTCAACGATGAACAGGTCAAGGTGTTCGACGATGTGCTCTGCCTGCTCGTCGCGCGCGTCGAGACGCGTGCACGGGCCGAGCTCAGCAAGCGGCTCGCCCCGCTCGACTATGCGCCGTTTGACGTGATTCACCATCTTGCCTGGGACGACGATATCGGCGTCGCCGGCGAGGTGCTGACCCACTCCAGCCGCCTCTCAAACGCCGCACTGCGCGAGATTGCCAGCAGCAAGGGCCAGGACCATCTGTTCGCGATCTCGGCGCGGGAGAACCTGCCCGCATTCGTCACCGACGTGATCATCGACCGCGGCGAGGACCGGGTGATCCGGCGCCTCGCCAAGAACGCCGGCGCTGAGTTCTCCGACAATGGCTATTCCACGATCGTCGCGCGCGCCGAAGGCGACGACGAACTGGTCGAGATCCTCGGCCTGCGCATCGACATTCCGGCCAAGCTGCTGCGCGACCTGCTGCAGCGCGCCAAGGATACCGTGCGCGCCCGCCTGCTCGCGATCGCCTCGCCCCGGGCGCGCGAGGAGATCAGCCAGGTGCTGAACGACATCGCCCAGGAAGAGGCCGAGGCCCCACGCCGCAACTACGGCATCGCCGAAGAGCTGGTGAAGCTGATGAAGCAGCTCAACGAGCTCGATGATGTAGCGGTCTACAAGTTCGCCGAGCAAGGCAAGTTCGACGAGGTCACGGTCGCGCTCGCCGTGCTCAACGACATGCCGATCGCGATGATCGAACGCCTGGTACTCGGGCTGCGCTCCGACCTGCTGCTGATCCCGTGCCGCTCGGCAAAGCTGAACTGGCCGACGGTCGAAGCCATCCTGCGCAAGCGGCCGCTGCCGCATGCCATCGACCACGCAACGCTCGAAATCGCGCAGCGCGATTACAGGCGGCTGTCGCTGGAAACCGCACAGCGCACCGTGCGGTTCTGGCAGTTGCACAACCGGATCGAGAAGCAGCCGATGGCGGCGGGTTAATCGCCGCCGGCGTTTTCGCAGCAAAGAAAAAGGGTGGGCAACGCAATTGCCCACCCTTTTTCGTAGGTGCGTAGGGTGGGTTAGCCGAAGGCGTAACCCACCAACTTCGTCACCGCGGAGACAATGGTGGGTTACGCTTCGCTAACCCACCCTACAAAGCCGCGGTTTAGTTCTTGCTCTTGTCGACCAGCGCGCCCTTCTTGATCCAGGGCATCATGTCGCGCAGCTTGGCGCCGACTTCCTCGATCGGGTGCTGGGCGAGCTTGGCGCGGGTCGCCTTGAACGAGGTCTGGTTGACCTTGTTCTCCAGCATCCAGTCGCGGGCGAACTTGCCGCCCTGGATGTCGGCGAGCACGCGCTTCATCTCCGCCTTGGTCTCGGCAGTGACGATGCGCGGACCGGTGACGTACTCGCCGTATTCGGCGGTGTTGGAGATCGAGTAGTTCATGTTGGCGATGCCGCCTTCATAGATCAGGTCGACGATCAGCTTCACTTCGTGCAGGCACTCGAAATAGGCCATCTCGGGCGCGTAGCCGGCCTCGACCAGCGTCTCGTAGCCGCCCTTGATCAGCTCGACCAGGCCGCCGCAGAGCACGACCTGCTCGCCGAACAGGTCGGTCTCGCACTCTTCCTTGAAGGTGGTCTCGATGATGCCGGCGCGGCCACCGCCGATCGCCGAGGCATAGCTGAGGCCGAGGTCATGGGCGTTGCCCGACGAATCCTTGGCGATCGCGATCAGGCAGGGCACGCCGCCGCCGCGCTGATATTCCGAACGCACGGTGTGGCCGGGGCCCTTCGGCGCGATCATCAGCACGTCGAGGTCGGCGCGGGGATCGAGCAGGTTGAAGTGCACGTTGAGGCCGTGGGCGAACACGAGCGCCGCGCCCTTCTTCATGTTGTCGTGCAGGTGCTCGCGATAGATGTCGCCCTGCAGCTCGTCCGGGGTCAGCATCATGACCAGGTCGGCCCATTTGGCGGCCTCGGCGACCTCAAGCACCTTGAAGCCGGCAGCTTCCGCCTTCTTGGCCGAGGCCGAACCCTTGCGCAGCGCGATCGCCACGTCCTTGACGCCGGAATCCTTCAGGTTGAGTGCATGGGCGTGGCCCTGGCTGCCGTAGCCGACGATGGCGACCTTTTTGCCCTTGATCAGGTTCAGGTCGGCATCGCGATCGTAGTAAACTCGCATCGTGGTTTCCTCGTTTGAAGGGGGCCAAAATCGGCCGATGAATCAGGCTTTCGGAAGGTCAGAACCGCCGGGCGCCCGCGAATTTCCGGCGTTGTCTAGAGCATTTTCCCGCTCAGGGGAAACCCTCATCTCGCATGGCGCGGTGCGGCATCATGCGTCCATGAAGACCGGGTAGAGCGAGGCCAAGAGCAGGATGGCCATCACCACGTTGAAGGCACGAATCGCCCGGGGCGAGGTCAGGACCGCCCGCAGCGCGGTGCCGAACAGCGCCCAGACGATGCAGGACACCGTCCCCAGGATCAGGCTGAGGCCGACCTGGATCGCGATGTTCCAGGGGAAGGCGGCAATCGCCGCATAGGCCGTGATGGTGCCGATCACCATCACCCAGCCCTTGGCATTGATCCATTGGAACATGGCCGCGGCCCAGAAGGTCATCGGGCCGCGGCCGGGCCCATCGTCCTTGTCCGCCGAGGGCGGCTCGGCCATGGCGATGACCGCCGCGAGATACACCAGATAGGCGACGCCGCCATATTTCAGAATCGTCTGCAGCACCGGATAGGCGATGAAGACGGCCCCGAGGCCGACGCCGACCGCGCCCACCATGAAGGCGAATCCGACCGTGATGCCGGCGATATGGGGCACCGTGCGGCGGAAGCCGTAGGTCAGCCCCGACGACAGCAGCATGATGTTGTTGGGGCCCGGGGTGAAGAACATCACGACGGCAAACACGACAAAGGCGAACAGCAGCGAGCTCGACATGGTGCCCTCACGCGACTTTCGGCAGCGCTTTTGGACGCTTCGACAGCAGCATCACGGCGATCCCGCCGATCACAGTGACCATTCCGGCGAGCCGCAGCGGTCCGAATGTCTCGCCGAACACGATGCTGGAGGCGGCGGAGCCGACGAACGGCACCAGCAGCGCGAACGGCACCACCTGCGCCGCCGGGTAATCCCGGAGCAGCCGGCCCCACAGCCAGTAGGCGATGCTGGTCGAGACGCCGCCGAGGCAGACCACGCAGGCGAGCCCGGTCAGCGACATGTGGCTCAGCGCCTGCCAGGTCGGCTGCGGCCCGTTGCTGATCAGGGTCAGCACCGCCAGCGGCACCGCGGCCGACAGGCACAGCCAGGCGAACAGGTCGAACATCGGCGCGGCGTGCGCCTGCCGCAGCAGGAGATTGCCGATCGCAAAGCTGATCGGGCAGATCATCAGAATGGCGAAGGCGGCGACGCTGAAGTCATAGCCGACCGTGCCGCAGATCATCAACAGGCCTAGCGCGGCGATCCCGACGCCGATCACCTGTGGCCGCGTCGGCATCTCGCCGAAGGCGATCGCGGCGAACGCGATGGTGAACAACGCCTGGCTCTGCACCACCACGCTGGAAAGCCCGACCGGGACGCCGTGCGCGATCGCGAAGGCCTGCGCGAGGAACTGGCCGAGGAACAGCGTGGAGCTGATCGCGATCAATAGCGGCCAGGGGACATCAGGCTTGCGCAGGAACAGGCAGGGCAACGCGGCGATGGCGAAGCGCAGCGTCGTCATGAGCTCGGGCGAGAACTCATTGAGCGCGATCCTGCTTGCGACGAACGCAAGCCCCCAGATCACCGCAACCATGACGGCGATGCCAACATCGGCCGGCTTCATTGTTTTTCTTCTTTGGTTTCGTTCTGGCTGTGGCGGTGGATCTTTATCTGAGCATGATCCGTTCGGAAAATTTCTGGATCATGCTCTAGATCTGTTCGTCCGGCTTCGGTTTGCGCAGCAGATAGGTGCCGTGCAGCGGCGCATGGTAGTCGGCAGCAACCATCGTGAAGCCGGTCTCGGTCAGCATGCGCTCCATCACCCAGCCGAAGGTCGAGTATTCGTCGCGCATATGGGTCATCACGCTTTCGCGCTCGAAACCGTGGTTCTTGATCGAGAAATCGGCCCAGCCCTCGACGTCGCGATCGACGCCGTCGGGCATGCTGACGAACACCATGTCGCGCAGATAGAAATTCGCGCCGGGCTTCAGCGCGTTGAAGATCCGCGACAGCGCCACCGCCTTCCAGAAGTCCGGCAGATGGTGCAGCGTGAATTCGCTGACGATGAGATCGTAGGAATTCGGCTGATAGGCAAAGGACAAGAGCCCGGCCGGTTGGGTCCGGATCTTGGCCTTGCGGTCGCGCGCATAGATTTCGGCAAGCCCGATCATCGCCGGCGAGATGTCGATCGCGTCGACCTCGGCGCCCATCAGCGCCGCCTCGGTCGCCAGCACGCCGTTGCCGCAACCGATATCGGCGATCCGCCAGCCCGGCTTGACGCCGAGCATGGTCAGCGCCTGGCGGGCACGGACATCGCTGTCCTCGCTGACGTCATAGATCGAGGCAACCGCGGTATCGAGACCGACCTGCCGCCGTTGCGTGTAGTACCAGTCGCGCGCCAACATGACTCACATCCCTTCCGGCCCACGCGTGATCGCGGCCACCCCGGTTCGTGACACCTCGACCAGGCCCAAGGGGCGCATCAGGTCGATGAACTGACTGATCTTGGACGAATTGCCCGTGATCTCGAATACGAAGCTCTCGGTGGTGGCGTCGATCACCCGGGCGCGGAATGCATCCGCCAGCCGCAGCGCCTCGACGCGGTGATCGCCACCGCCCCGCACCTTGACCATCGCGAGCTCGCGCTCGATCGAGCTGCCGGTCAGCGTCATGTCGACGACGCGATAGACCGGGATCATGCGGTCGAGCTGATGCTTGATCTGCTGGATCACCATCGGCGTGCCCGTGGTGACGATCGTGATCCGCGAGAGATGTTTCTGGCTCTCGGTCTCCGAGACGGTGAGACTTTCGATGTTGTAACCGCGGCCGGAGAACAGGCCGATGACGCGCGCGAGCACGCCGGGCTCGTTCTGCACGAGCACGGACAGGGTGTGCGTCTCGTTCGGATCGTGACGCTCTTCGAGGAAGTAGGCGGATGCGGGCTGGTTCATGGTCGTCCCCTTACATTCTGTTCACGCCACCGCCCGCTGGGCGGCCGGCGCAGCATCCGTCCCGATCCAGGTCCGGAACAGATCGAAATCGATATTGCCGCCGCTCAGGATCAAGCCGACCCGCTTGCCGGCGAGCCTGCTCTTTTCCTGCAGCGCAGCCGCAAGCGCCGCGGCACCGGCGCCCTCGGCGAGATTGTGGGTGTCGGTCCAATAGGCGCGGATCGCCTGGCCGACCTCGTCGTCGGTGACCTGCACGATACGGGACGCGCCCTTGCGGATCAGGGCGAACGCGTCCGCGTCCGGAATCCGCGTCGCCATGCCGTCGGCCAGGGTGTTGCTGGTCTCGGTGGTCACGATCTTTCCGGCCGCGAACGACAACGCGTAGGACGGCGCCTCGGTCGACTGCACGCCGACGATCTCGGTCTTCAGGGCGAGCAGGTCGCGCGCCATGATGCAGCCGGAGATGCCGGAGCCCTGCCCGATCGGCACATAGAGAATGTCGAGGTCGAGTGCTGACCGGAACAGCTCGAGCGCGTAGGTCGCAACGCCCAGCACCAGGTCGGTGTGGAACGACGGCACCATGTGCAGGCCGGCGAACTGGGCACGGCGCTCGGCTTCTTCGCGCGCGGCCTGGAAGTCCTCGCCGTGCTCGACAAGCTCGGCGCCGAACGCATGCATCGCGCGGTTCTTCTCGACCGAATTGCCACGCGGCACATAGATCACCGCCGGCACGCCGTGACGCCCCGCGGCAAACGCCAGGCTCTGGCCGTGATTGCCGCGCGTCGCCGAGATGATGCCGGGCACATCGGGCCGCTCACGCTTCAGCCGCTCGAGATAGACGAGGCCGCCGCGCACCTTGAAGGCGCCGGTCGGCGTGTGGTTCTCATGCTTGACCACGACCTCGGTACCGAGCCGCTCAGCCAGCAACGGCCAGGCATACGCCGGCGTCGCCGGCACCGCGGTGCCGACGATCCTGTGCGCGCGCTCGAGTTCGTTCAGATCAAACATGATCCACCTTCACATCACACCAGCGCCTTGCCACCGGAGAAGGCCTTCGCGGTGGCCTCGTCGGTCGCTTCTTCCGGCAGCAGCATCTCGTTGTGCGCCTTGCCCGATGGAATCATCGGGAAGCAGTTCTCCAGCGCGGCGACGCGGCAGTCGAACAGCACCGGGCGCTTGATCGCAATCATCTCCTTGATCGCGCCGTCGAGATCGGACGGCTTGGTCGCCTGCAGGCCGACACAACCGTAGGCGTCGGCGAGCTTGACGAAGTCCGGCAGCGCCTCGGAGTACGAATGCGACAGGCGGTTGCCGTGCAGCAGCTGCTGCCACTGCCGCACCATGCCCATGTACTGGTTGTTCAGGATGAAGATCTTGATCGGCAGCTCGAACTGAACCGCGGTCGACATTTCCTGAATCGTCATCTGCACCGAGGCGTCGCCTGCGATGTCGATCACCAGGCTGTCCGGATGCGCCACCTGCACGCCGACCGCGGCCGGCAGGCCGTAGCCCATGGTGCCGAGGCCGCCCGAGGTCATCCACCGATGCGGCTCCTCGAAGCCGTAGAACTGCGCCGCCCACATCTGGTGCTGACCGACTTCGGTCGTGATGTAGGTGTCCTTGCCGCGGGTCAGCTCGAACAGGCGCTGGATCGCGTATTGCGGCAGGATGATATCGTTGTTCTTGCGGTAGGACAGCGAGTTGCGCGCACGCCATTGCGCGATCTGCTGCCACCACGCCTTGATGTCGGGCTTCTTGGCTTCCGCCTTGAACACCTGCAAGAGGTCGCCGAGCACGTTGCCGCAGTCGCCGATGATCGGCACGTCGACGCGGATGTTCTTGTTGATCGACGACGGGTCGATGTCGATGTGGATCTTCTTCGAGCCCGGCGAGAACGCGTCGGTGCGGCCGGTGATGCGGTCGTCGAAGCGCGCGCCGACGCACAACATGACGTCGCAATCATGCATCGTCATGTTGGCCTCGTAGGTGCCGTGCATGCCGAGCATGCCGAGCCAGTTGGCACCGGACGCTGGATAGGCGCCCAGCCCCATCAGGGTCGAGGTGATCGGGAAGCCGGTCGCCTCCACCAGCTGGCGCAGCAGCTGCGAGGCCTCGGGGCCGGAATTGATCACGCCGCCGCCGGAATAGATCACCGGGCGTTTCGCGTTGGCGAGCATCGCCACCGCCTTGCGGATCTGGGTCGCATCGCCCTTGACGCGCGGCGTATAGGAGATGTGAACGTCCGACTTGCGCGGCGGATGATAGGTGCCGGTGGCGAACTGCACGTCCTTCGGCACGTCGACCAGCACCGGACCGGGGCGGCCGGTGGTGGCGACATAGAAGGCCTCGTGCAGCACCTTGGCGAGGTCGTTGATGTCACGCACCAGCCAGTTGTGCTTGGTGGCGGGCCGCGTGATGCCGACGGTGTCGCATTCCTGGAAGGCGTCGTTGCCGATCAGATGGGTCGGCACCTGGCCGGTGATGCAGACCAGCGGGATCGAATCCATCAGCGCGTCGGTCAGCGGCGTCACCATGTTGGTGGCGCCCGGGCCCGAGGTCACCAGCACCACGCCGGGCTTGCCGGTCGAGCGGGCATAGCCTTCCGCGGCATGGCCGGCGCCCTGCTCGTGGCGGACCAGGATGTGTTCGACCTCGCTCTGCTGGAAAATCTCGTCATAGATCGGAAGCACCGCACCGCCGGGATAGCCGAAGACATGCTGCACGCCGTGATCGATGAGCGCGCGCACGATCATCGCGGCGCCGGTCATCTGATTGGGATCGTGGCTCTTGTCGGTCATGGTTCGCTCCGGATGCGCTTGTTTTTGCGCGGCTTTTGTCGGTTCTCGTCAGTTCGGCTTCGGGCAATAAAAAGGGGCCCCAGAGGCCCCATGCACACCGCCCGAATTTGGATGGCCGCTAGCCATCCCCGGCGGTGTGCCTGGGTACGACGGCGATAAGGAGTTTGGTAATAATGTTGCGCACGAGACGACCCAGTCTTCCCAAAGGTTGCGCGAACATAGCGGCCAAAGCCTGAATGTCAAGGCAAGGCAAGCACTTTCGCGATTTCCGTACTCTACCGGGGTTCCGCTCGTTCGGCGAGTGTTTTTGCGCAGGCGAACGCGCATGGCTGACGGGCGTGCGGCACCCGGAGACCCTCCTGTAGCCCGGATGGAGCGAAGCGAAATCCGGGGCCAGCGTCTCCGCGGAGCTGACGTCCCCGGATTGCGCTGCGCTCCATCCGGGCTACCGGACTACGGAATCCGGCTCTCCAGCCATCCCTTCGCCGCCTCCGGCTCGACCCATTCGAATTCCGGAAGCTGGTGGCGAAACCAGGTGAACTGGCGCTTGGCATAATGGCGGGTGTCGGCGCGGCCGATCTCGGCGGCTTCCTCCCGGCTGATCTCCCCCTTGAGGTGCCGGATCAGCACCGGCACGCCATGGGCCTTCATCGCCGGCAGCAGCGGATCGAGCCGGCGCGTTGCCAGCGCGGCAACCTCGTCGAGCGCGCCGGCATCGAGCATCGCGCCGAACCGGGCGTCGATGTGCGCATAGAGTTTCTCCCGGTCAGGCGCGAGAAACAGCGCGTGGAATTCGCTCCGAGGCAGCAGCGGCGGCAGGCCGTCGCGATGCCAGTCCGGCAGCGGGCGGCCAGTGGCCTCGACGACCTCGAGCGCGCGCGCGATCCGGGTGCGGTCCCGCGGCTTCAGCCGCTCGGCCGACACCGGATCGCGCTGCGCCAGTTCGGCATGCAGCGCCTCGACGCCGCGCTGCTCCAGCCTTGCACGGACAGCGTCGCGCACATCAGGGGGGATCGGCGGCACCGCCGAGAGGCCGCGCGTCAGTGCCTTGAAATAGAGGCCCGAGCCGCCGATGAAGATCGGCAACTGTCTCCGCGCACGCGCCTCGCCGAGCACCCTCGCCGCGTCAGTCACCCAGGCGCCGGCGGAGAAATTCACGCCGGCGTCGACATGGCCGTAGAGCCGATGCGGAACCAGCGCCTCCTCGGCGGCGGTCGGCCGCGCAGTGATGATCCGGAGGTCGCGATAGACCTGCATGGAATCGGTGTTGATCACGACCCCGCCGGTGCGCTGCGCAAGCGCGAGCGCCAGCGCCGACTTGCCGCTGGCGGTCGGCCCTGCGATAAGCACTGCCTTGTCCAACAATCCCGAATGCGCCTGCATGTCCCTCGTTGCCACGCTGATCTGCAATCCTGCAAGCCCCGCGCTCGACTCCACCATCGTCGACGGCGCGCGGGCCGTGCTGCCATCACCCGGCCCGGCGCAGTGGCTGTTCAACGAGGTCGCCGTCGACATTCCCTTTGAACGCCAGGACGCCAGCAGGGATGACATCAAGGCGATCGAAGAGCGCCTGCGCCAGGCCCGCGGCGACCTGCCGATCGACATCGTCGTGCAGCCTCGGATCGGCCGGCGCAAGAAGCTTTTTCTGGCCGACATGGATTCGACCATGATCGGCCAGGAGTGCATCGACGAACTCGCCGACTTCGCCGGGCTGAAGGCCCATGTCGCCGCCATCACCGAGCGCGCGATGCGCGGCGAGATCGAGTTCGAGTCTGCGCTGCGCGAACGCGTGGCGCTGCTCAAGGGCCTGCCGGTCGGCGTCGTCGACGAGGTGCTGGACAAGCGCATCACGCTGACGCCGGGCGGCCGCGAGCTGGTCATGACCATGCGCGCGCAGGGCGCCTATACCTGCCTGATCTCGGGCGGCTTCACCCTGTTCACCAAGGTGGTCGCCGAGAAGGTCGGCTTCCAGGAGAACCGCGCCAACCAGTTGCAGGTCGAGAACGGCAAGCTGACCGGCGAAGTTGTCGAGCCGATCCTCGGCCGCGCCACCAAGCTCGCCACCCTGATCGAGCTGACTGAGTCCTTCGATCTCGACGACATCGACACGCTGGTGGTGGGCGACGGCGCCAACGACCTCGGCATGATCCAGGCCGCAGGTCTCGGGGTTGCGTATCACGCCAAGCCAGCGGTCGCAGCCGCAGCCGCGGTCCGGATCGACCACGGTGACCTCACCGCGCTGTTGTACGCGCAGGGTTATCGGCGGGACGAGTTCGTGGCGGGATAAACTCGCTTGTCGTCCCCGCGAAAGCGGGGACCCATACTCCGTGGCGAATGTGGTCACGGGGACTCGTCGTTCGACGATCGCGCAACAATGACCATCTGTGGTTATGGGTCCCTGCGTTCGCAGGGACGACGATGAGGATGGTTCGCAATTCAAGACGTCAAGCAACACGGCGGCGGCGCCCGCTTCGCGGGGGATGATGCCAGTGAGGATGAGGCGTCAGCGTGCTGCTACTGCACGCCGAGCGCCACAAACCGCAGTTCGCCGTCGCCGTTGGAGACCAGCAGCAGCACGGACTTCTTGCCGTCCTTCTTGAGCTGGTCGACGCGCTTCTTGATGTCGGCGGCGCTGGACACCGCCTCCTGCGCCACCTCGACGATGACGTCGCCGGCCGACAGCCGCTTCTCGGCGGCATCGGAGGCGTTGTCGACACCGGTGACGACGACGCCCTTCACGCTGTCCTTGATCTTGTACTTGGTGCGCAAATCCTTGCTCAGCGCCGCGAGGTCAAGGCCGAGCGCCTTCTGGGTCACCGGCTTCTCGGCGGTGTCGTCCTTGGGCTTGGCGTTGGCCTGCTGAACCTTGTCATTGTCCTCGAGCCGGCCGAGCGTAACCTTGCGGGTCTCCTCATTGCCCTTGCGGATGATGACGACGTCGACTTCCTTGCCGACCGCGGTGTCGGCGACGATGCGCGACAGATCCTTGGGGTCCTTGACGTCCTTGCCGTCGAACTTGACGACGACGTCGCCGGGCTCGATGCCCGCCGGCTTGGCCGGGCCCTTGTCGTCGATGCCGGCAACCAGAGCGCCGCGCGCCGGCTTGATGTTGAGGCTGTCGGCGATCTCGTCGGTGACCTGCTGGATGCGCACGCCGAGCCAGCCGCGGCGCAGCTCGCCGAACTTCTGCAACTGGTCGACGACGCCGGCGACCGTCTTCGACGGCACGGCGAAACCGAGGCCGATCGAGCCGCCGGTCGGGGAGATGATCAGCGTGTTGACGCCGATCACCTCGCCATCGAGGTTGAACAGCGGACCGCCGGAATTGCCGCGGTTGATGGCGGCGTCGGTCTGGATGTAGCTGTCATACGGGCCCTGGCTGATGTCGCGGTTCTTGGCCGAGACGATGCCCGCGGTCACCGTGCCGCCGAGGCTGAACGGATTGCCGATCGCGACCACCCAGTCGCCGAGGCGGATCTTGTCGCTGTCGCCGAACTTGACCGCGGTGAGCGGCTTCGGCGGCTTGAACTTCAACACCGCGAGGTCGGTCTTCTTGTCGACGCCGACCACCTCGGCCTTGATCTTGGTGCCGTCGTTGAGGATGACGTTGATCTCGTCGGCGTCGGCGATGACGTGGTTGTTGGTGACGACGATACCCGCGGTGTCGACGATGAAGCCCGAGCCGAGCGAGTTGGTCTTGCGCGGCTGGAACTCGCCGCCCTTCTCACCACCCTTGCCGCCCGGCCCGCGGCGGTTCTTGAAGAAGTCGTCGAAGAATTCCTCGAACGGCGAACCCGGCGGCAGCTGCGGCATGGCGCCGCCCTTGTTGGCCTCGATCGTCTGCGAGGTCGAGATGTTGACGACGGCGTCGATCACCTTCTCGGCGATGTCGGCGATGCCCTCGGGGCCGCGCGCGAACGCCGGCACGGAGCTCAGCATGCTCGCAGCACCGATCGAGATCGCAGCTCCCATCATGCGGAGGCGACGGCTCAGGGCTGGTCTGGCAGCGATCATGTCGGAGTTTCTCCAGGCAAACGGGTTCAAATTAGCTTGGTCGCAGTGTGCGCCCGAGGTCGCAGGTAGCGTCCGTGGTGGCAGAGTGCGCCCGAACGGGCATTTGGCGCAAGCATCTCACCCGGGCATTTCGGCGAAAAACCGGCTGGCGAAGGCTCACGATTGTGTTCAGTCTTGTTTGTCATTCCGGGATGGTCCGAAGGACCAGACCCGGAATCTCGAGGTTCCCCGGTGCGCAATTGCGCACCTGAGGTTCATGCTTCGCATGCCCCGGAACGACAATCTAGCTCAGCGGCGCACCGCCCAGATCAGGACAAGCCCCGCGACCGCCGAACCGATGCCGACGATGCGCAGGATGTTGTCGGGCGTCGCCAGCGCGCTCTTCATTGCCCGGCGCATCCAGGCGGGGCTCGCCGCGAACAGGATGCCCTCGAGCACGAACAGGATTCCCAGACCGATGAGGAAGTCGCCGAACGCTATTGACCTCATCGGATGGCAACCTCCCGCTCGATGATTGTTGTTCTTCAAGTGACGGCGGCGCGTTGTCCGCGCCGCCGTGTCGTGAATTTACTGTTTCGGCGCAGCCGCCGCCTCAGGCGGCTTGCCGCTTGCACTGCCGAAGTATTTGAAGAATTCCGAGTCCGGCCGCAACAGGAAACGCGTGTCGCTGGACTTGAGGCCGTTCTCATAGGCCGTCATCGAGCGGTAGAACGCGAAGAAATCCTTGTCCTTGCCATAGGCTTCGGCGAACAGGCGGTTACGCTCGGCGTCGCCCGCACCGCGGGTCTGATCCGCGGCGGAGTTCGCCTCGGCGACGATCACGGTTGCTTCGCGATCGGCCTTGGAGCGGATCTCCAGCGCCTTCTGGTCGCCCTGCGCACGGAACTCGGCCGCCTCGCGCTCGCGTTCGGTCTTCATCCGGTTGTAGACCGCCTGGCTGTTCTGCTCCGGCAGGTCGGCGCGGCGGATCCTGACGTCGACGACCTCGATGCCGTAGCCGTCGGCCTCCTTGTCGAGCTGCTCGCGAATCCGCGACATCAGCTTCTCGCGATCGTCACGCACCACCGTGATGAAGTTGACCTCGCCGAGCACGCGGCGCAATGCCGCGTTGAGCAGCGTGGTCAGTTGCAAGTTGGCCGCCTGGATCGAGCCGACGCTGGTGTAGTAGCGCAGCGCATTCTTGATGCGATAACGCGCGAAGGCGTCGACCACGAGCCGCTTCTGGTCGGAAGCGATCACTTCCTGCGACGGGTTCTCCAGATCGAGGATGCGCTTGTCGACATTGATCACTGAATTCCACGGCGCCTTGAAGTGCAGACCGGGCTCGGTGACGATGTCGACCGGCTCGCCGAACCGCAGGACGATGGTCTGCTCGGTCTGCTGCACGGTGAACACCGAGCTGTAGCCGACGGCAAGAACGATGAAGAGAACGATCAGGGACAGAATGCCGGTGACAGGGGACCTCATCGGGTGGCTCCCTGCTGCTGGCCGGTGGTGGCCGGCGCTGCCGTCGGCGGGCGCCGCGGCGTCAGTTCGCCGAGCGGAAGGTAGGGCACGATGTTCTGGCCCTGGCCGTCGAAAACGAGCTTCTCGGAGCCGCCGAGCACGCGTTCCATGGTCTCCAGATAGATGCGCTCGCGCGTCACGTCGGGTGCCTTCTTGTACTCTTCATAAACCTTGAGGAAGCGCGCGCTCTGGCCCTTGGCCTCGGCGACCGCCTGCTCCTTGTAGCCCTCGGCGGCCTGCTGGATCTGCGCGGCACGCCCGCGTGCTCCCGGCACGATGCTGTTGGCGTAGGTCTGCGCCTCGTTCTGCTTGCGCTCGAGGTCGGCGCGCGCCGCCTGCACGTCGCGGAACGCGTCGATCACCTGCGCCGGCGGATCGACCTTCTGCATCTGCACCTGGGTGATCTGGATGCCCGCATTGTAGGTGTCGAGCGTCCTCTGCATCAGCTCCTGCACGTTCTGCTCGGTGACGTTGCGCGCCCCGGTCAGGATCGGCTGGATCTGCGAGCGGCCGATCACCTCGCGCATCGCGCTTTCGGCGACCGCCTTCACGGTGCCCTCGGGATTCTGGATGTTGAACAGATAGGCGCCGGCCCCGCCCGGCTTGATGCGCCACAACACGGTGAAGTCGACGTCGACGATGTTTTCGTCGCCGGTCAGCATCAGGCTCTCTTCCGGCACGTCGCGCATCGAGCGGCCGCGCCGCGCGGGATCGTCGATCAGGGTCATGCCGATCGAGATCGTGTTCACGCGCAGCGCCTTCGGCAGCAGCACCGTCTCGATCGGATATGGCAGGTGATAGCGCAGGCCAGGCTGCGCGTCGCGGTCATACTTGCCGAAGCGCAGAACGACGCCGAGCTCTTCGGACTGGACGCGGAAGATTCCGGTCGCGAACCAGATCGCGAGCGCGGCGACCAGCACCAGCGCGATGCCCATGCCGCTGAAATGCCCGCCGGGCAGCCACTGCTGCAGCCGGTCCTGGCCGCGCCGCAGCAGATCCTCAAGATCCGGCGGCCTTGGCCCGGCCGACTGCGGACCGGTGCCCCATGGTCCTTTCGGACCCGAGCCCCATGGCCCCCCGCCTTGATTTTTCCACGGCATCAAACATCTCCTCGGCAAGTCCGGACGGGACGCCCGGGCTCGAATGTCCGGCCCGGTTATAGGGGACCGCTTGGGCCCTTACAACGCAAGCTTCCTGAGCGGACGAGCTATGCGCCGGGCCATAATTGTCAATGCAAACATTGGTTAACGTTGGCCGCGCCGACGATATGTCACATAGGAGAAGTCGACGTTGTCGTCCGGACCTGCCGGATTTCGCACGCGCGCGACCTCCTCCCACTCCTTCGCATCGATGTTTTCGAACCGCGTATCGCCGTCCGGCCGGGCGTGGACCTCGGTGATCTCCAAGCGATCGGCGATGCCCATCCACTGCGCGTAGATCTCGGCACCACCGATGATTGCAATTTCAGTGGCGAAACGCCGCAGCGCGTCACCAAGCGCAATTGCGCGGGCGTTTTCGAGCGACGTCGTGACGATAGCGCCGCGCGCACGGTAGTTCGCATCGCGCGTCACCACGATGTTGGTGCGCCCCGGCAGCGGCCGGCGCAGGGACTCGAACGTCTTGCGCCCCATCACGATGGGCTTGTTCAGCGTCATCGCCTTGAGGCGCTGCTGATCGGATTTCAGCCGCCACGGAATTGCGTTGCCGCTCCCGATCACGCCGTTCTCGGCGACCGCAACGAGGAGCACGATCTCCATCAGCGCGTTCCTTCCGCGAGTGCCGACAGCGCCGCGCCGGAGACGCGGCAAATCGTCCATTCGTCCATCATCTCGCCGCCGAGCGACTTGTAGAATGCGATCGACGGCGCGTTCCAGTCGAGCACCGCCCATTGCAGGCGCGACCAGCCATTGTCGAGGCAGTGCTTCGCCAGATGCACCAGCAGCGCCTTGCCGATCCCCTTGCCGCGCAGCGCCGGGCGCACGAAGAGGTCTTCGAGGTAGATGCCGTGACGGCCGGCGAAGGTCGAGAAGTTGACGAACCAGACCGCGAAGCCGGCCGGCTCGCCGTTCCATTCGGCGATGTCGCAAAACAACCGCGGGCTTTCGCCGAACAGCGCTTCGGCGATATCGGCCTCGCTGGCATGGACCTCGTGCAACAGCTTTTCGTAGTCGGCGAGCTCGCGGACCAGCGAGAACACCAGTCCGGCCTCATCGGGCCGCGCGCGGCGGATGGTCAGCGACATCAGACCGCGACTTCGGCCTTGATATGCGGATGCGGGTCGTAGCCTTCGAGTTTGAAATCCTCGTAGCGGAACGCGAAGATGTCCTTCACGTCGGGATTGATCGCCATCGTCGGCAACGGCCGCGTCGGCCGCGTCAGTTGCAGCCGCGCCTGCTCGAGATGGTTCGAATAGAGATGCGCATCGCCGAGCGAGTGCACGAAATCGCCGGGCTTCAGGCCGGTGACCTGCGCGACCATCATGGTCAAGAGCGCGTAGGAGGCGATGTTGAAGGGCACGCCGAGGAAGACATCGCCGGAGCGCTGATAGAGCTGGCAGGACAATTTGCCGTTCGCGACATAGAACTGGAATAGGCAGTGGCACGGCGGCAGCGCCATCTTGTCGACCTCGGCCGGATTCCAGGCGCTGACGATCAGCCGCCGCGAGTCCGGATTGCGCTTGATCATCTCGATCACGTTCGAAATCTGGTCGATGCTACGGCCATCGGGCGCGGGCCAGGAGCGCCACTGCGAGCCGTAGACCGGGCCAAGATCGCCATTGGCATCGGCCCATTCGTCCCAGATCGTGACGCCGTTGTCGTTGAGATATTTGATGTTGGTGTCGCCGGCGAGGAACCAGAGCAGCTCGTGCACGATCGCCTTCAGCGGCAGCCGCTTGGTGGTCAGCATCGGGAAGCCGGCCGAGAGGTTGAAGCGCATCTGGTGGCCGAAGATCGAAAGCGTGCCGGTGCCGGTGCGGTCGTGCTTTTCGGCGCCGTCGGCGAGGATGCGTTCGAGCAGGTCGTGATACTGGTTCATGACTGGTTCTTGGCGGTCTTTTCGGAGCTTCGAGAGAACGGCGAATGTAGCGGCCAGGACCGCCGGTCAACACGCCGATTCGGCTGAACGCACCGATTATACCCTGAAAAATGAACACTCCCCCGGCAAACGACAAGGGCGGAACTCGCGTTCCGCCCTTTGCAGCCCTTGCTCTATCCGCTTGATCGCGCTGGATTAACTTGCCGGTTTGAGCACCGGGGTCCATTTCGCGATCTCGTTCTTCACGAGGGTCGCCAGCGCCTCCGGGGTGCGGTTGGCGGGCGCCGGGATCACGCTGCCGAGGTCGAGCAGGCGCTTGCGGACGTTGTCATCGTCGAGCGCCTTGATCGCCGCCGCGTTCAGCGTCGCGATGATCGCGGGCGAGGCTCCCTTTGGCGCGAACACCGCGTTCCAGGCCTGAGCCTGGAAGGCCGGCAGGCCGGCCTCCGTCGTGGTCGGCACCTCAGGCAGCGACGGGTTGCGCTCGGGCGTCGCGACCGCATAGGCCTTGATGGTGCCGGCCTTGATCTGCGGCACCGCATTGACGATCTGGTCGCACATATAATCGACCTGGCCGGCGACCAGCGCATTCATGGCAGGGCCGGTGCCGTTGAAAGGCACGCCGACCGGCTTGACGTCGAGGATCGAATTCAAGAGTTCGCAGGAGGCGTGCGAGACCGAACCGATGCCGGCATGCGCGGCGTTGACCTTCTCGGCATTGGCCTTCACGTAGGCGACGAACTCCTTCAGATCCTTCGGCGGAAAATCCTTGCGGGCCAGGATCAGGATCGGCGTGCCCGCGAGCAGCGCGACGGGCTCGAAATCCTTCTCCGGATGATAGGCAAGTTTCGGATAGAGCGGCACGGACGCGGCGTGCGTGCCCATGTGCCCTGTGATCAGCGTATAGCCGTCATTGGCGGCGCGCGCGGCACGCGTCGTCGCCGTGGTGCCGCCGGCGCCGACCACGTTCTCGATTACGATGCTCTGTCCGAGCGTCTGCGCCATGTGCGCGGTGACGATGCGCGAGATGACGTCGGTCGGACCGCCGGCTGCGAACGGCACGATCATGGTGATGGTGCGGGTCGGATAGTTTTGCGCTGATGCCGGCACGGCGAATGCGCCGAGCGCTGCAAATGCCGAAAGGCATGCGCCCGCAAGCGAGCGAATGGACATCATCTCAATTCCTCCCGGGAACGTTTGACCAATAAAAATGCCGGCCAAATCGGCCGGCATTTTCATTTCATGAGACGACAGCGCGAGTCGATTCGACTTCCGCCTGCGGCGCGCCGACGCAGGGTTGACGCTCCCTTGTTTGAGCATGATCTATCCGGAAAACCGCTTCACACTTTTCCGGATCATGCTCTAGCCCTCCGACTCGACGAACACTTCGTCGCGTTTCGCACGCAAGGCCGGCAGCACGGCAAGCACCAGGAGACCTGCCGCAATCGCCAGCAGCACCGCCGACAGCGGCCGCGACAGGAATACGCTCCAGTCGCCGCGCGAGATCAAGAGTGCGCGACGCAGGTTCTCTTCCATCAGCGGGCCCAGCACCATGCCGAGCAGCAACGGCGCCGGCTCGAAATCGTGCTTGATCAGCCAGTAGCCGACCAGACCGAACGCACCTGCGAGCACGACATCGACCGGCGCGTTGTTCACCGAGTAGATGCCGATCGCGCAGAACACCACGATCGAGGGGAACATCAGCCGGTACGGCACGCGCAGCAGACGGACCCAGATGCCGACCAGCGGCAGGTTGATGATAATCAGCATCAGATTGCCGATCCACATCGAGGCGATCATGCCCCAGACCAGGTCGGGCTGCTTCTGCATCACCTGCGGACCCGGCACGATGCCATGAATAGTCATCGCCCCGACCATCAGCGCCATCACCGCATTCGGCGGGATGCCGAGCGTGAGCAGCGGGATGAACGAGGTCTGCGCCGCGGCGTTGTTGGCGCTTTCCGGCGCCGCCACGCCCTCGATCGCGCCGCGGCCGAACCGCGACGGATTCTTCGCCAGCTTCTTCTCCAGCGTATAGGCCGCGAACGACGCGATCACGGCGCCGCCGCCCGGCAGGATGCCGAGGATCGAGCCGAGCACGGTGCCGCGCAGGATCGCCGGCGAGGAGTCGATTAGGTCCTTCCTGGTCGGCATCAGGCCGGTGATCTTCTGCTGCACCAAATTGCGATCCATCTCCGCGCCGTGGTCGAGGTTGCGGATGATCTCGGCGAAGCCGAACACGCCCATCGCCACGGTGGCAAAGCCGAGGCCGTCGGCGAGCTCGGGGATATTGAAGGCCATGCGCGAGGCGCCGGTCTCGATGTCGGAGCCGACCATCGACAGCAACAGGCCGAACACGATCATCGCGATCGCCTTCAGCACCGAGCCCTTGGCCAGCACCACCGCGAAGATCAGGCCGAGCACCATCAGCGAGAAATATTCGGCCGGGCCGAACGCCAGCGCGAGCTTGGTCAGCGGCGCGCCGAGCACGGCGATCAGCACGGTGGCGACGCAGCCGGCGAAGAACGAACCGATCGCGGCGATCGCGAGCGCCGGACCGGCGCGACCCTGCTTGGCCATCTGGTGGCCGTCGAGCGCGGTGACCACGGAGGTCGCCTCGCCCGGAATATTGACCAGGATCGAGGTGGTCGACCCGCCATATTGCGCGCCGTAATAGATGCCGGCGAGCATGATCAGCGCACCGACCGGCGGCAGGCCGAAGGTGATCGGCAGCAGCATGGCGACGGTGGCGATCGTGCCGATGCCCGGCAGCACGCCGACCAGCGTGCCGACCAGCGCACCGATCAGGCACATCAGAAGGTTGATCGGCGAGAATGCAACCACGAAACCGTGGGCGAGATTGGCAAACAGTTCCATCACGCCCTCACTGGATCAGGAAACGCGGGAACATCGGCATCGGAAGTCCCAGCACATAGGGGAAAAGCAGCGCGCAGCCGACTGTCAGGCAGGCGCCGACGATGATGGCTTCGATCCATTTCGTCTCATGCGAGCCCATCGCCGCGATCAGGAAAGCGGCAAAGGCGGAGACGACGAGCCCGAGCGGGCGGATCGCCAATGCGAAGAACACGATTGCCGCCGATACGAACAGCGGGCCGCGCCAGGAATACGGCGCGATGTGCGGGCCGTCCTTCAGAATTCCGACCAGCGCGACAGCGCCGCCGAGCAACAGCAGCAGCACGGCGAACATCCGCGGCGCGGTTCCGGCGCCGAACGAAAATCCGTGCATGCCCTGCAAATCGCTGGAGGCCCACAAGGCAAACAGCGCAACCGCCATCATGGCGAGCCCGCCGATAAAGTCCTGCGGGCCGCGCACCCATTTCGGCAAGATCGATTTGACCGGCGCCTCGCTCGGCGTATCGCTCATGACTTCGCTTCCCCCCGTCAGGGCTGTCCCGCCCGTATTGATTGAATGGCTTGGCTTGCGGTGCGTTGACCAAAAGCCTTGCTAGCGATTTTCGTCAGACAACGCCAGCAAAACCCAAGAGACCTCCGGCAAGCAACATCCACAAAGGATTGATCCGCGTCGCAAAAGCAAGCGCGGCTGCGACAATGGTGATCAGGACCGCGATCCAACTTTGGTCTGATGTCTGTGCCACGATCAGGCCTGAGGCGGCCATCAGGCCGATCGACAGCGGAACCAATGCCGCCTGGATGATCGCCGGCCAGCGCGCGTCGCGCGAACGATCGAGGAAACGGCTGACATAATAGGCAAGCAGCGCGGTCGGTCCGCACATCGCAACCGTCGCAGCCAATGCTCCGGCAACGCCTGCGACAGAATAGCCTATCAGCGTCACAATCAGCACGTTCGGTCCCGGCGAGAGTTGCGAGATCGCGAACACGTCGGCGAACTGCTTGTCGGTCAGCCAGTGATGCACGTCGACGGCAGCGCGGTGCATTTCGGGGATCGCCGAATTGGCGCCGCCGACCGCAAACAGCGACATCAGGCCGAAGGTCCAGAGCAGCGCCGCGATCGGGTTGGACTCCGGACTCATGCCTGCACCCTGCGGCGGGTCAGGATCGTGATCGCGAGGCTGAGCGGGATCGCCACCAGCAGCACGATCTGCAGCGGCCATCGGATCAGTCCGATCGCGACGAAAACCGCTGATAGAATGACGAGGCCTGTGACATCACGCCGCTTCAGGAGCGGCATCATCATCTTGAGGACGACGGCGAACAACAGCCCGACGGCGGCACAGGCCACGCCGGCGAGTGTCCGGCGCAGGATATCGATATCGCCGTAGCGGGCGTAGAGCGCGGCAAGGATGGTCGCGATCACCATCGGCGGCCCGACCAGCCCGGCAAAGGCCGCCAGCCCGCCCGCGATGCCGCGGAAGCGCGAGCCGAAAACGACCGATAGGTTGACGATGTTCGGACCTGGCAGGAAATGGCACAGCGCGAAGGTCTCGTTGAACTCCTCCGCCGTCATCCAGCGGTGCTGTTCAACGATCGCCCGCCGGGCCCAGACCAGGACCCCGCCAAAGCCGGCCAGCGACATCTTGGCAAAGGCTAGGAACAGCTCGAGCAGGCCGGGCTGCAGGGCTGGAGACGGTGCGGGGGCATCCGGCGCCGGGGTGGCAACCGGCGGGGATTCCGGGAGCATGGGCAAAATCTAGAACGGCGTCAGGATGCCGGCCAACCCAAATCGGCGTGTTTTCACAGCGGAAAGGGTCTGAATCGGCTCTGTTTTTCTATCGCTTTGCCGCTATATTGGGGGTGCCGGTTCGCCGGCTATGGAAATAAATGACCGTCGCAATAAACCATTCGGACCCGGGGGCGGTACCCGGCGCCTCCACCAAAACCCATCTGAGCCCCCTTCGGTGGCTTTTGGCGGGGGCGAAATAGGATCGACGAGGGCGTAAAGGGCGTGTTTTTTCTCGGTATGGTTCCGCCGTTATCGGGCTAATGCAATAGTTGCCAACGACAACTTTGCTCCGGTTGCTCAGGCTGCGTAACGCAGTTTGAAAGACCATCTTAAAGTCCTAGCGGGTTAAGCTCCGCTAGGCGGGGTTCGGAGGCACCTGGCAACAGAAGCCTCCACTTATTCTCGAATGGGCGTCCGCCCCTATTTCAGCCGCCAGCCCTGCTGATTTCCGGCTCCCGGCGAGGTAGCATGGGGCCAAAGGGGGCGAGTCGGATCATCCGGCGAGCCTCACCAGCTATTTGCGAAGCGACAGGATCACCATGGCGACCGATCACATCCGATATGACGTGCTGGCGCGCGATGCGCTGCGCGGGGTGCTGCGCCGGGTCCTGTCGGACGCGGCCGAACATGGCCTGCCGGGTGAGCACCATTTCTACATCACTTTCCTCTCGCACGGCGACGGCGTGAAGCTGTCGCCGCGGCTGCTCGCGCAGTATCCGGAGGAGATGACCATCATCCTGCAGCACCAGTTCTGGGATCTGGTGGTGACGGAAGATCGGTTTGAGGTTGGCCTGTCGTTCGGCGGGATTCCCGAGCGGCTCAACGTGCCGTTTGCCGCGGTGACGCGTTTCCTCGATCCGTCGGCACCGTTCGACCTGCGATTCGACGTCTCGGACGCACTGTCCGAGGAAGCTCCTCCTGCGACGGCACCGGCCGCTCCCCTCCCCGCACCGGCTGCTCGGGCGGCGGTGGAGACCGAGACGGCCGAGACCGAGCAGGAGCCTGCAAAGCCCAGCGAAGGCGCCGAGGTGGTGCGGCTGGACCGCTTCCGCAAGAAATAATCTAAACGCAGATCGATCCTCGACCTTGTAGGATGCGAGCAGGAGCGGGATGACAGATCGTCATCCCGGACTATCTTCTGCATGAACGTGTCTTCGCGCGGCCGCTTTCGTGCTGCCGCGGCGGAGAGCCGGCGCCATGCCGGATCACGTGCTGATGACGCAACGGAGAGCATTCATGGCTCAGTCGACGACACCATCCAACGCCGCCACCCGTAGCGAGACCGACAGCTTCGGTCCGATCGACGTCGCCGCCGATCGCTACTGGGGCGCGCAGACCGAGCGCTCGCGGCAGAATTTCAAGATCGGCCACGACCGGATGCCGATCGCGATCATTCATGCACTCGCCATCGTCAAGCTCGCGGCGGCCGAGACCAACCGCGAACTCGGCCAGCTCGATGCACGCCGCGCCGACGCCATCATCGGCGCCGCCAGGGAAGTGATCGACGGCAAGCTCGACGATCATTTTCCCCTCGTCGTGTTTCAGACCGGCTCGGGCACGCAGACCAACATGAACGTGAACGAGGTGATCGCCAACCGCGCCAACCAGATGCTCGGCGGCGAGCTCGGCGCCAAGCAGCCGGTCCATCCGAATGATCACGTCAACATGAGTCAGTCGTCGAACGACTCGTTTCCGACCGCGATGCATATCGCAGCAGCGGACCGCATCATCGCCGACCTGATCCCTGCCCTCACCGGGTTGCATCAGGCGTTGCACCAGAAGCAGGAGGCGTTCGCCAAGATCGTGAAGATCGGACGCACGCACACCCAGGACGCGACACCGCTGACGCTCGGCCAGGAATTCTCCGGTTACGCCGCGCAGGTCGAGAGCGGCATCGCGCGGCTGCACACCGCCGTGAAGGAGCTGTTTCCGCTCGCGCAGGGCGGCACTGCTGTTGGCACCGGCCTCAACTCGAAGCCGGAATTCGCGAGCGCCTTCGCAAGGCATGTCGCCGCGATTACCAAGCTGCCGTTCACCAGCGCCGCCAACAAGTTCGAGGCGCTCGCTTCCAACGACGCCTATGTGCTGGTGCATGGCGCGATCAATTCGGTGGCGACCGGCCTGTTCAAGATCGCCAACGACATCCGCTTCCTCGGCTCGGGCCCGCGCTCGGGCCTCGGCGAATTGATCCTGCCCGAGAACGAGCCGGGCTCCTCGATCATGCCGGGCAAGGTCAATCCGACCCAGTGCGAAGCGATGACCATGGTCTGCTGCCAGGTGTTCGGCAATCAGACCACCATCACCGTCGCCGGCAGCCAGGGCCATTTCGAGCTGAACGTGTACAAGCCCGTGTTGGCATATTGTATGATAAATTCCATTCAGTTGCTGTCTGACGTTGTCCGCTCATTTACTGAGCATTGCGTTGTCGGCATACGCGCCGACGAAAAGCGCATCAACGAGCTGATGCAGCGCTCGCTGATGCTGGTGACCGCGCTCGCGCCGAAGATCGGGTACGACAACGCAGCGAAGGTCGCGAAGTCCGCGCATGCGCACGGAACGACGTTGAAGGAAGAGGCTTTGCGGCTCGGATTTGTGTCCGCGGATGAATTTGATCGCCTCGTGCAGCCGGACAAAATGACACACCCCGGCTGAGCGGACGACGCGCAATGTCCGGATAATTACGGTCAGCGCGCGTGATATAATTATGGACCATAACGCCTAAAGACTAAGGCTGTTTGCCTATCAGCTCTGCGCTGGCGCATGGTACAGACGTCTAGTTTTCGCAGAGCGAAACGGATTCTTTGATGCTATCACAAGCATCAAACGGGGATTCGGGATGGGTATCGAGCCGGGCGCGCAGCGCGATCGCTCTTGCTTTCGTCACGATGCATCACCAATTCCGCTTTGGGGACGATGAGGACGACGAGCATGGGCGACGTGGTCAACTTGAAACGATTCAAGAAGCGCGGTGAGCGCGAACAAGCAGCGAAGCAGGCCGAAGCCAATCGTGCGCTATTCGGTCGCACCAAATCTGAACGAGCGCGTGACGAATTTCTCGGCGAGCGCAGCGCGCGTGCGCTCGATCAGCACCTCCTGGATCCGAAGCGTATCGACAGTGGAGACGCATCATGAAGTCTCCCGTCGTCAAGCGTTCGATCGTCGTTGCCGGTCACAAGACCAGCGTCAGCCTCGAGGAAGCCTTCTGGAACGGCATGAAGGAGATTTCCGGTCTGCGGAACATGACGCTGTCGGAATTGGTCGGCGAGATCGACAGCAACCGTCAGCAAGGCAATTTGTCCTCCGCTATCCGGCTTTTCGTGCTCGACTATTTCCGCTCGCGCGCCACTCCGGCCGTGCCGACGGATGTCAGGCCGCAGCAGGTCGACACGCGCCAGCAGGCCTGACGGCCCTCACCGACCGTCGCTACGGCAGACGGTCGTTCCACGGCGCGGACTTCAGCATGAAGGTCAATCGTATTGTCGCGAACGTTGCCGCATCTGACATCGCGGCAGCGAAGTCATTCTATCGCGATATCCTGGGCCTCGAGCCGTTGATGGATTTCGGTTGGGTTGCGACTTACGGCTCATCCGAAACGATGCAGGTTCAAATCAGCTTCGCTTCCGAAGGTGGCTCCGGCACGCCGGTGCCTGATCTCTCGATCGAGGTCGACGACCTCGATGAAGCGCTGCACCGGATGCAGGCTGCCGGCATCGCGATCGAGTACGGTCCGGCGGACGAGCCTTGGGGCGTGCGGCGCTTCTTCGTCCGCGATCCGTTCGACCGGCTGATCAATATTCTCCAGCACCAATCGTGAGCCGGCGCGTCGTTTGACGCGTTTCTTCACGCGAACCGGCGCCTGCTTCGCTTGAAATCGCGTTTCTAGTTCTGCATCGCCGGTCGCGGCGGCGGATTGGCGACCTGTGGCGTCAGCGACAATGGCGGTCGCAACGGCCTCGACCTGGCCGCGCCGGGCACCGGCTTGATCTCGATCGGCGGCGGCAACGGCGCCAGCTGCGGCTGGCTCACGATCGGCGCAGGCGGCGCAATGACGGGCGCGGCGGCGACCGGCGGGACTGCCGGCGGCCGCGGCGCAACGATCTTCGGCTTCGGCGGCACGCGGCGCGGATCGGGGCCGGGCGCCGGCAAGTTGGCGGAAGGCACTCCGGCCGAATTCGAGTTGGACCCATCAGGCGCCGGCGCGGCGGGGGGCGGAAGGGCCGCCGGGGTCGGCGGCGGCGCGGGCTCGCCGCGTTCGATCGCATCGAGCCGTTTTGTCTCCCGGTCGATCGCGCGCACCGCGAGCCACGACGACAACGCCGCAATGTCGATGCTGCGCGACAATCCGTCGGGCGTGCCCACGGCAAGCAGCTGGATTTCCGGGCGGCTGTTTGTGGTGCCGACCTGCGTCGATGCCAGCGCGGCGCGGATGTCGGCCTGGTCGGCCGGAATGTCGTAGCCGCCGGACAGGATGACATTGGCGCCGCTCGCCGCGAGCGTGGTGGCACCAACCCGGATGCGGCCGTCGCGGATGTTGAAGGGAATTTGCGCCGAAGCAACCGACAGCGGACCTGCCGCGAGCGCCGGTTCGACGATCTGCCTCAACCGCGTATCGTCGGTCGCCTGCCCGGAATCGCTGGCGCGGATCGCAACGTCGAACGCGCGCGGATCGAGGCCTGGAAGGTTCAGCCCGTCGAGCGTCACGGCGCCGCTGCCGGACAACGCGCCGATCAGCGCCGAAGCGCTGCGGCCCTGCGTCAACAACGTCATCTGCATTGCGGCACGTCCCTTGGGCATCGCGAGACTGCGATAGCGCAAGGCCGAAGCGTCGACGCCCGACAGCTGCACATTTGCATTCAAGGCAAGTCCATTAACGCCCTGTCGCGCATCGATGGAAGCGCTCGCCTCGCCGCCGCCGATCTTGCCCTTGATGCCGTCGAAGGTCAGCGACTGCCCGTCCGACCTGATGCTGCCGCTGACCGGCTGCAGCTCGGCGCCGCCCGGCAGCAGACCGTGCAGCGCTTCGAACGTGACCCTGCCGCGCCAGGCGCTCGTCAGCCCCAGGCCGAGCGGCTCCGTCGCATCGTGCCCAGCCGCGCCGATCGCCGCAACGAAGATCGGCGCGAGCGAGATCTGATCGAGGCCGACTTCACCATCGATGCTCTTCTGATCGCCGAGCGTCAGCGCCAGACGGCCGCGCAGCCGCGACCCCGCGACGATGCTGTCGAGATCGTCGAAGGTCAGTTTGTCGCCCGCGAGCGTCAGCTTCGATGACAGGCGGACGTTCGCGGCGGGATCGGATGATTTCAGATTGAGCAGCGGACTGATGTCGGCGCTGCGGACGCGGAGGCTGACACTCGATTTGCTCTCGCTGGCGCCGTCCTTGGTCCACGGTTCGGCAGTCCCTTCCGCATCAGCGTCGAGCCCCGCGCCCCAGAGCCTGGCCTTGAGCCTGAGCGGCGCGTGCCACGCGCCGATCACGGTGCCTTCGAACTGCGTCGCGCCCGCGCCGGCTGCGACCGCATGGTCGAGCCCAAGCAGCGCCAGCAGCGCATTGCCCTCGGCGGCGGAGACTTTCGCCTCGGCTGTCACCTCGCTGCGGCGAATTGCATCGAAATCCAGCGCGCGGATCGCGGCGACCGGCGGCGTCGCCGAGATCAGCGTATTGCCCTTGAGCTGCGGCGTGTCGAGATCGAGCGTCGCGCGCGCGCTGACGTGATCCGCGGCCTTGCCCTTACCGAGGTCGAGTGCGAGCTTGGCGCGGACCGGACCGGCATCCGCGCGGAGCACGCCGAGCCGCGCGGCAAGCGCCGGCGCGAAGGGCTGAACGACGGCCGTCAGCCGGGCGAGCGAGGCGGCGGTCGCGTCAACCGCGAGCCTGCCGGTCGAATTGGCGCGGTCGAAATTGCCGCTGCCGTCCAGCGTGACATTGTCGGGCTGACCTATCTTCACGCGCTCGAGCACGATGCTCTTCGGGCTGTAGGCGATCTTTGCCAGCAGCGGTCGCAATTCCTGCCCCGAGGAGATTGCGCGACCGACGTCGAGCGAGAGCTGCGCCTCGTCAGGCCATTCGGCTTGCGGACCGGCCAGCGAGCGGATGAAGGTCGCGGTCGCATCGAGATCGAGCCGTTCCGCCTTCAACTGTGCCTCGACCTTCGATCCGCTCGTCGCCTCGCGATGCGCGACCGCGATGCGGCCCTCGAGCGCGCCGCCCTCGATCTCCGCCTTCATGGCGTCGATCGAAAAGCCCGATGGCGACACCGTGACGTCGCCGCGCAAGCGGAGCGGCTTCTGGCTGCGATAGGCGATGTCGCCCCGCCCCTGCAGCCAGGTCATCAGCGTATCGGGATCGGACGATTCGATGTTGAGCGCGGTCTTGAAGCTGTTCGCGACCCCGGCTTGCGCGCTCGCGCCGCTCATCGAGACCCGCGTGGAGCCCGGCGCGCGAAACTCCAGCCGGCGCACCGTCCATGATTTCGCATCCGATTGCAGCTCGGCCGAGATGTCCTGCAACGGGCGGCCGCCCAGCATGACCTGCTCGGACGTGAACTCGACCTGCGCCGGTATCGGGCTTTGCGGAAGACCCGACAACACCGCGCGCATGGCCGGCAGCACGCGCACCGGCTCGACATTGCCGTTGCCGCCGTCCTTGGCGTTATCTTTGGCGGAGAACCTGTCGCCATCGAGCTGCCGCGCCGAGAGCGAGGCACGCAGCAGCGGCGATGTGCCGAACCGCAGATCGCCATTGCCCGCGAGCTTCAGCGCACGGTCCTCGGCGCCATAGCTCACCTCGACCTGGTCGAGACGCGCCGCCGAATAGTCCGACTTGACCTTGGCTGCGATCCGCCAGGACGGCATGTCGCTGCCGCCGCGCTGGCCCGGCGTGCCTGCCAGCGTCACGGTGCCCTCGAACCGCGGCGCGCGGGCGTCGAAGGTCAGGATGCCGTCGAGGTCGGCCGACACCGGCCGCTGACCGGGATCGATGTTGAAATGCAGGCGGGTGCCGCTGCCATCAGCGCTTTGCCCCGAGGAGATCCGAAACGGGTAGCGGTTGCCGTCGAACATGAAATTGCCGTCGCCGCGGATCGCGCCGGCCAGCGAGCGGACATCGCCGCTGAAGGCAATGTCGTTCAGCTCGAGCGTGCTGCGGCTCGCGGCATCGTGCAGCGCGACGCGGCCGGTCAGATTGAGACGGTCGATCGCCAGCGACGCCAGATTGAAGGTCCCGCTCGAGGGCGACCAGTCGATCCGCCCCTTCGGGTCGAGCCCGAGATCGAGCGACAGGCCGTTGATGGTGAGCTCGTTCGCGCGCACTTCGCCGCGCATCAGGGAGCTCAGGCTGAACTCGACGTCGAGATTGGCGGCCCGGACCTTGCCGATGTCGTTGGCGCCGCCGACGGTGACGGTTTTCAACCGCAGCGAGGGAGCGGGCAGCAGACGCGCGTCCAGATTGCCGGCGACGCGAACCGGCGCGCCGATGATCTTGGACGCCTCCGCCTCGAACTGCGGCCTGAACTGGTTCCAGTCTACGAAATACGGACCGACCAGCGCAGCGACCAGTGCCAGAATGAAGGCGATTGCCAGGCCGAGCAGCGTCGTCTGCACGGTGTCTCCCTTTGAGCCCGCTCCGCGGCAGCCTCCTTATGCTGAACCCTTTGCCAACCCTTGGCCGGAGCAACCCAAATATAGAGACAAGTATGGCGAAGTCACAGCGGCTTTACCGCTGTGACGCCGGGTGGAATGTGGATTTCCGTTCAAGCGTGCGTGCGCTCCGGCCGTCGCGGCAGGAACGCCGCCCTGCCGCCGATCCGGAATGTCACCAGCTCGCCGGGAGCCGCTTCAGCCCGCGCAGCACGAAGGTCGGCCGCCACTCCGGATTTTCCGCGTCATCGAGCCGCAGGTCGGGGATCCGGCGCAGCAGCGTCGAGATCGCGATCTCGGCCTCGATCCGCGCCAACTGGGCGCCGAGGCAGAAATGGATGCCGCCGCCGAACGACAGCGGCTTCACGTTCGGCCGCTGGATGTCGAGCTTTTCGGGATGGTCGGGATAGACCGCCTCGTCGTGATTGGCCGAGCCCAGCAGGCACAGCACGCTTTCCCCCTTCGGGATGCGCTTGCCGCCGAGATCCTCGATGTCTTCCAGCGCGACGCGGCCGGTCAACTGCACCGAGGAATCGTAGCGCAGGAACTCCTCGATCGCGTTGGTGATCAGGCCCGGATTGGCCTTCAGCAGCGCGAGCTGGTCCGGGTTGCGGAACAACGCGAGCAGGCCGTTGCCGATCAGGTTCACGGTCGTCTCGTGGCCGGCGCCGAACAGCAGGATGATGTTGGCGGTCAGTTCCTCGTTGGTCAGCTTCTGGCCGTTCTCCTCGGCCTGCACCAGCTGGGTGGTGAGGTCGTCACCGGGCTGCTTGCGGCGCAGCTCGAACAGCTGATGGAAATACATCGCGGCCATCGCATTGCCGGCGTTGCCCTGCTTGATCTCCTCCGCCGAGAGCGGCACCGGCTCGAGCAGGCGTCCGCCGTCGCGCGAGCCGTTGTAGAAGGCCTCGCGATGCTCCTCCGGGATGCCGAGCATGTCGCAGATGATGGTCACCGGCAGGCGGAACGCGAAATCCTCGATCAGGTCCATCTTCCCCTGCGGAATGATGCGATCGAGCGTCTCGTCGACAACGTGCTGGATGCGCGGGCGCATGTCCTCGACCCGGCGCGCAGTGAACGCTTTCACGACGAGGCCGCGCAGCCGGGTGTGATCCGGCGGATCCTGCTGCAGCATCCAGTGGCTCATGCTGCGGATGACCGGCTCGTCCATGATCTTGGGACCGTAGCGACGGATCGAGCGCTCGACGTAATCCTTGCCGAACCGCTTGTCGCGCAGCACGAGGCTCGCCTCCGCGTGGCGGCTGGCGACGAACGCGCCGTGCGCGTTGACATGCATCGGATCGAGGCGGCGCAGCCGCTCATAATACGGATAGGGATTGCGAATGAATTCGGGTGCCAGTGGATCGAAAAGCGGATCGCCGCTGGCCGGCTGAACTTGCTCGTTCATGGTGACCTCGTTCGCTCGCTGCACCAGTGCCTGTAGCGTGGTGCGCCTTGGTGTCATCCTCAAGACCGCACCACAAATGTGCGGCTGTTCTGGTTCTGCAATTCAATACACTCTTGTATCGAGTTGCATTCTGCCCTAAAATGCGCCGATGTCAAGGGTTCGAACCAGACCGACACGGGACGACACCTGCGAGAAGCTGTTCGAGGCAGCGGCGCGGGTGTTCGAGGAACAGGGCATCGGCGGCGCCAGCATCGAGGCGATCGCGGCCGCGGCGGGCTTTACCCGCGGCGCCTTCTATTCGAACTTCAAGAGCAAGGACGAGTTGATCTTCGCGATGCTCGAGGATCACGTCGAGCAATCGATCCGGCGCAATCTCGATCTGCTCGCCAAGCACAGCGACCTCGCCGACTTCCTGGAGGCACTGCGCACAGTGGATCGCAGCCGGCAGGATCCGCTCGGGCGCTCGCCTCTCCTGCATATGGAGATGATCCTGTTCGTGGCGCGCGCCGAGAAGCGCCGCCCTGAACTCGCCAAGCGGCTGCGCGCGCGGCGCAAGCTGATCGCCGACATCGTCGAGACCGCGCAGAAGAACAGCGGCAGGAACGCCAGACTCAATCCGGACTGGACCGGCGCGATCGTGCTGGCGCTGGAAGATGGCTTCCGCCTGCACCGCCTGATCGATCCGGACACCACGCCCGCCGACAGTTGCCTGCGCGCGATCACCGACCTGCAGCGGGCGATCGGCGTTTCATCCGCCTGATCTCTTAAAGCGCGATGAGATTGGATTGATCATCATCGCGCTTTAGCTCGTTGTCTAAGCATGATCTTTTCGGAAAACCGCTTCGCACTTTTCCGGATCATGCTTTAGGCCGCGCTTGCGACCTTGTGCATCTGTCCGGCGACGGCGCGGACCTTGCGGGGCGAAGCCTGCCAGATCGCCAGCGCCGACAGCAGGCTGACGGCGATGCCGAGCACGAACGCGCTGGTATAGCTGCCCGAGAGATCATAGAGCTGTCCCGTGATCCATGGGCCTGCGGCACCGCCGGCGAGCGCGGCCAGCATCACGGTGCCGAAGATGCTGCCGTAATGCTTGCCCTGGAAGATCTCGAGCACCACCGGTCCCATCACGGATGTCAGGCCATAACCGAGCGCGCCCTGCGTGAAGACCATGAGATAGATCAGCGCCATGCTCGGCCAGTATTTCAGCGCGGCGAGCGCGGCAAAGCAGATCACGAAGCCGAAGCAGGAGATCGCCCACACCCATTCGCGGCCGATGCGATCGGACAAATGCCCGAGCCAGATCTGGCCGGGAATGCCGAGCAGGCTGACGACGCCGAGCGCCCAGACGCCGACACTGGAGCTGAAGCCGATATCGAGCAGGAATTTGGTCTGGTGCACCTGCACCGCATACCAGATGTACAGGCCGCAGAAGTAACCAATCGCGATCCACCAGAACCGCGCGGTGCGCAACGCGCGCGACAGTGTCCAATCGGTACCGGCCCATACCGGATCGACGATGTTCGATGCCGGTTTCGCTGATGTGGCGGTCGGCGCGGCATCGCCGTCCGGCTGCAGGCCGATGTCCTCCGGCCGCTTGTGCAGCAACAGATTGATCGGCGCGAGCACGACCAGCACCATGATCCCCATCGCGGTGCAGGCGGTGCGCCAGCCGGTGTGCTCGATCATGTGCTGCACCCATGGCAGCAGCGTCACCGAGCCGATCCCGACGCCTGCAAACGCGAGCCCGATCGCCAGCCCGCGGCGGCGGATGAACCAGTTCGGCACGAACAGCGATTGCCCGGAATAGCCGAGGCAGACGCTGCCGGCGCCGACCAGCACGCCGATGGTGAGATAGAGATGCCAGGGCTGCGTGGTCAGCGGCGCCAGCAGCAGGCCCGAGCTCATCAGCAGGACACCGAGCTCCATCACCGCGCGCGGCCCGCCGCGGTCCATCAGCCGGCCGATCAGCGGGCTTGCGATCGCGGAAGCGACAAACCCGAACGAGAATGCGCCCGCGGTGATGCCGCGCTCCCAGCCGAATTCCGAGATGATCGGCGGATAGAACAGCGAGAATGCCGTCCGTGCGTTGACGCCGATCGCCATGGTGACGAACGTCACCGCGACGATGGTCCAGCCGTAGAAGAAGGGAAGCCGCATGACCACCTTGTGTCAGACCTGAATTGAACTGTCGATGCCCGCGATTTCCATCAGCCGCTCAGCGCGTGGCTTTCATGGCCGAAATAGGCGCGCTCGAGCCGGTGGGCGAGATCGCTTTCGCCGGTCACAGCCTCCAGCGCGATCGCGCCCTGCACCAGCGCGTAGACCCGATCCGCACACGCCAGCGCCTTCTCGAGCAGCTGTTCGACCAGCAGCACCGAGGTGCCCTGCTCGCGCAACCGTCCGATGACGTTGAGGACGCGATCGACCAGCACCGGCGACAGCCCCGCGGAGGGCTCGTCGAGCATCAACAGCCGCGGACGGCGGACCAGCCCCTGCGCCACCGTCAGCATTTGCTGTTGCCCGCCCGACAGCGCGCCGCCGCGCTCATGCCGCTTCTCGGCGATCTCGGGAAAGAATGACAATGCCTCCTCGACGCGCACGGCGCGCTCCGCGCGTGGCAGGTCGTAGCCGGCGAGCAGCAAATTGTCGGTCACGGAGATCTGCGTGAACACGCGATGGCCCTCGATCACGTGAACGAGCCCGGCCCGCGCGGCATCGCGCGGCGTGGCGTTGGTCATCTCGCGGCCGCCGAACCGGACCTGCCCGGCATTGACCGGCAGCAGACCCGACATCGCGCGCAGCAGCGTGGTCTTGCCGGCCCCATTGGGACCGAGCAGCGCGACGACCTCGCCGGCAGCGATCGTGATGTCGATGCCGTGCAGCACGCGGATCTTGCCGTAGCCGGACTCCAGCGCGCCCACTTTGAGCAGAGGTTCAGCCGCCGAGGTAAGCACTGACGACCTCCTTGTGGACGCGGATCTCCGCCGGCGTCCCCGCCGCCAGCGTGCGGCCGAGATTGAGCACGGTAACCTGGTGGCAGATGTCGAAGATCAGATCGGCATGATGCTCGACCAGCAGCACGCCGGTGCCGCGGCCGCAGACCGCCTTGATCAGGGTGGCGAGCCGCTCGATCTCATCATTGGAGAGACCGGCCGCGGGTTCGTCGAGCAGCAGGAAATCCGGATCGAGCATCAGCGCGCGTGCGATCTCGATGAAGCGCAGCTCGCTGTGCTGCAGACGGTCGGCGCGCACATCGGCGAGCGCCTCGAGGCCAACGACGCCGAGCAGCGCGCGAGCCTTCTCGGCCAACATACGCTCGTCGGCACCGTTACGCGGCAGCGCGAGCATTGCCTCGACGAAGTTGGCCCGGCCCTCGATCGAGCCGCCGATCATGACATTCTCCAGCACCGAGGCTTCGCCGATCACGCGCGGCGTCTGGAAGGTGCGCGCGATGCCGCTGGCTGCGCGCTTGACCGGCTGGCCCGCGGGCAACATCTCGTCGCCGAGGGTCATGGAGCCGGCCTTGGCGGCGTAATAGCCCGAGATCACGTTGAGCGTGGTGGTCTTGCCGCTGCCGTTCGGCCCGATCAGGCCGTGGATCTGGCCTGGAGCGACATCGAGGTCGAGGCCGTCGATCGCCTTCACATTGCCGAAGCTGAGCGCGATGCCGCGCAGCTGCAGCGTCTTGCCGCCGTCGCGCCGGCGCACGATGTCGGCAAGCGCGGCCGGGCGCGGCACGATGGCGCGGTTGCTGGCGAGCGGACGGCGGTTGCGGAAATCGAGCAGCGCCGCGATGCCGCCGGGCATCACCAGCACGATCAGGAGCAGCAGCACCGCGTAGAGGAAGGTCGACCACGCCGCCAGCGGCGCCGCGATCTCGGGCAGGATGGTCAGGATGATGGTGCCGAGCATCGGCCCGAGGATCGAACCGCGGCCGCCGATCAGGATCGCGATGAAGAACAGCACCGAGAGATCGAAGGTGAAGGCGTCGGGCGTGATGTAGGTCTGCAGCGTCGCGAACAACCCGCCGGCGATCGCCGCCAGCGCACCGGCAAACAGGAAGATCGCGATCAGCATGTTCGGCTTCGAGATGCCGCTGGCCTCAGCGGCGACCTCGGCGTCGCGCACCGCGATCAAAGCGCGGCCGAAGCGGCTGCGCGCGACATTGGCGCTCATCCAGGTCGTGAACGCGGCAAACGCGATGCAAAGGACGTAGAAGCCCCACGGCGTGTTGAACGGCGCCGGGAATTCCGGACCGGCGATACCGATGCCGCCGCCGGTCACGCTCTGCCAGGCCAGCGCGATCTGGGTCACGATGGTCGCAAAGCCCAAGGTCGACATCGCGAAATAGAAGGTGCGCAGGCGCAAGGCCGGCAGACCGACGATCACGCCGAAAATCGCGCCGATCAGGCCTGCGACCGGCAGAGCGGCAAACACCGGAATGGCCGGCATCACATTGCCGGCGACCAGCACGCTGGTCGTGTAGGCGCCGAGCGTCAACAGCGCGACATAGCCGATCGCAAGGTGACCGGCAAAGCCGACCACAAGGTTGAGACCCGACACCAGCACCCAGTAGATCGCCATCCGAGTGCAGATCAGCACCCAGTAATCATTGCTGACGAAGGGCAAGAGCACCGCCAGCACGAGAATGCCGAGGAACGGCAGGATGTGCGGCAGCGCGGTGCGCCATGCACCGCTATCGGTTCGGGGCGGTGCGGCTGCGACCGAGGTCATCACACCCTCCGCGCGGTCGAGGCGCCGAACAGCCCCTGGGGAGCTGCGAGCAGCACCACGATGAACAGCGTGAACACCGCGACCGAGGAGAAGATGCCGCCGACCAGGAAGTTCGCCGCCTGCTGGAACAGGCCGAGCGCCAGCCCGCCGATGATCGCGCCCCGGTTGTTGCCGAGCCCGCCGAGCGCGACCGGCACGAAGCCGTAGAAATTCAGCAACGCGCCGTTGGCGAAAAAGGCCAGCAGCAACTGCCCGCCGGAAAATCCGGCGATGCCGCCGACCATTCCGGCGAGCGCGTAGCTCGCGACGCGCAGATTGCGCTCCGGCAGGCCGAGCGCCCGTGCCGCGAAATTGTCCTCCGCGATCGCGAGGAACGCGCGGCCGACCAGGGTGCGGCGGTAGAGATATTCGAGGCCAATGATGGTGATGGCGCAGGCCACCACCGGCAGCCAGAATTTCTCATCGAGCACGCCCTCGCCGAATCCTGCGATGCGCGGGAACGGCTGCGGCTCGGTGCCCCATTTGATCGCCGTGATTTGCTGGATCATCAACGCGACCGCCAAGGTCGAGAGCACGTAGAGATGCTGGTCGAGGCTTTTGAGCACGGGCCGCACCGCGACGAATTCGGTGATGATGCCGATCACCGCGCAACAGAGCAGCGTCAGCACGAAGCCGACAGCGATCGGCAAGCCGAGCTTCAGCGTAAACATCGAGCCGAACACGCCGCCGAGCATCGCAAGCTGGCCGGCGGTGAAGCTCATCACCCGCGAGGTCGAGAACATCGTGTTGTAGGTGACGCCGACCAGCGCGTAGATCGCGCCCGCCGCGAGACCGGATGCAAGGATCGAGGCCAGCATCGGCTGCGCCCTCGCCCTGCTATGTGTAGCCCGGCGCCAGCGCGAAGGTGCCGTTCTTGGCGGTCGAGGATTCCGACATCACGATCTCTTCGGTCAGATAGCCGTTATGCTCGGTCGGTGAGAAGCGGTAATTGCCGAAATAGCCGGGATAGGTCGACAACGAATTCCAGTACTTGATGATCCCGGCGCCGTCGGTCGAGCCGCTTTCCGCGACCGCCTTGGCGATCAGCTCGATGCAATCGATGCCGCCCGCGACCCACCACAGCAGCGTATCGTTCAGCGCGACATTGGCCTTGGTCAGTCGCGCGACCAGATCCTCGCTCTTCGGCGGCAGCTTGCCGGCGCTGTCATAGCTGCAGCTCTTGTAGCCGATCGCATAGACCTTCTTCCAGTTCTCCGGCTTGGCGACCAGGCTTGCGAGCTCGCCCGACGCCATCGAGGGGTGGCCGACGAAGGGAACGTCCCAGTTCATCGTGGCGCGGGTGTTGAACATCCGCGCCTCCATGCCGGTCGAGACGCTCCACACCACGATCGCCTCGGCGCCGGCGTTCTTGGCGCGCAGCATGTCCGGCGTCATGTCGGGCTGCGTGGCGTCGATATTGGCCTGATAGACCACCTCGGCGCCGTCCTTCTTGAATGCCGCGACCGAGGCGCCGACCGCGGTGACGCCATAGCCGGTGGTGTCGCCGATCACCGCGACCTTCTTCACCTTGAGGATCTTGAGGCAATAATTGCGCACCGCATCGTCCCATTGGTTGTTCGACGGCGCGATGCGGAACGCGTTGGGGTACTTCACCGGATCGATCAGGGTCTCGACCACGCAGGGGTGCAGGTCCGGCATCTTGGCACGCGCCATGATCGGCGTCGTCGCCAGCGCCTCGCCCGAATTGAGCGGCCCCCAGATCGCGTGAACCTTGGCCTGGCTGATCAGCTCCTGGGTGGCGTTGACCGCCTTGGTCGGATCGCCCTGGGTGTCGCGCATGACCAGCTCGATCTTGCGGCCCTTGCCCCCTCCGGCGCCGTTGATGGCATCGACGGCAAAGTTGACGCCGCGGTTGAAGCCGACGGTCGGCGCCGAGCTCGGGCCGGTGATCGCCGCGAGGCAGCCGATCTTGATCGGTTCCGATTGTGCGATCGCAGGGGCCGGGAAGGAGAAAGATGCGGCGCCCAGTGCGCCGGCGCTGCCCAATAATACGTCACGGCGAGACATGGCCATGTGATGCACTCCCTGTTTCCCTCTCGGCGCCCGTCGTTTGTTGCGCGACGTCCGTTGATTACTTGACCGCGCGCTCAGCGGCCGCGGTTTGCAAAATCGAGTTTGGGCTGCATGCGAAGCTCTTGTCCAGCCCCGCGGACGGCATTGCGCCTTGTCGAACTTTCATAGCCGCGGCCGCCGCGTCCAGTGCTCGGCATTGACGGCGCCGACAGGCACCTCGCCGGCGACGATCTTCGCCACCTGGCGCACGGTCTCCGAGGACTGATGCTCGATCGCCTGCGGCGTCAGGCCGCCGACGTGCGGCGTTGCGATCACATTGTGCAGCTTCGCAAGCTCCGGCGTCGGCATCTGGTCGGGCGCCCGGCCGACATCCATCGCCGCCCCCGCGATGCGGCCGTCACGCAGCGCCTCCGCCAGCGCCGCCTCGTCGACGAGATTGCCACGCGACAGGTTGATGAAGAACGCATGCTTCTGCATCCGCGCCAATGCGGCCCGCCCGATCAGGTTCTCGGTCTGCGCGTTGGCGATCGCGAGGCAGACGACGTAATCGGCGCGCGCCAGCAGGTCGTCGAGCGAAAGATGCGCGATCGCCGCGTCATCGATCGCTGCGAAGGGATCGGCGACCAGCACGTTCATGCCGAGCGCCTTGGCGATGCCGGCCAGATAGCGCCCGATGCTGCCATAACCGATGATGCCGATCGTGCTGCCCGCAAGCTGCCGGCCCATCACGACCTCGGGCGCCCTGCCCGCGTGATAGTCGGCTGTCGCGCGGGAGACGCCGCGCGACAGGTCGACCATGAAGCCGAGCGCGAGCTCGGCGACCGACTGAATGAAGCCGGCGCTCGCCTGCGTCACCAGCACGCCGGCTGCAGATGCCGCCGCAACGTCGATATTGCGGATATCGACCGCACAGCGCACGAAGGCACGCAGCCTGGGTAACCGCGGAAAAATCTCGCCGGGTCCTTGGGTCATGCGATCGGCGACGATGATGTCGACATCGGCCGCGGCCTCGATCAATGACGAGGCGTCGAGCGCCTCGTCACCTTCATGCAGCCTGACGTCGGCGACCGCGCGCAGGCCGTTCAGGCTGCGCTCGCCATAATAGTCCCGGCGCATCTGCGGCGTATGAGCGAGCAGCACCTTCACGATCGCCTCCCCTAATAGCCGAGCGCATGCGGCAGCGCCGTGCTGATCGCCGGCACGAAGGCGATCACCAGCAGGCACAACAACAGCAGGCCGAGATACCCCGCGATCGGCTTGATGGTCTGCTCGATCGGCACATTGCCGATCAGGCAGGCGCCGTAGAGCCCAAGACCAAGCGGTGGTGCAAAGAGACCGAGCCCCATCGCGATGACCAGCACAACACCGAAATGCAGGGGATCGATGCCGAGCTTGACCGCGACCGGCAGCAGCAACGGGCCGAAGATGATCAGCGCCGCGGCACCTTCCAGCACCGAGCCCATCACCACCAGCACCAGGATCGACAGCAGCATGAACAGCCAGACGCCGTGGCTGCCCGAGATCGCCAGCATGAGCTCGCCGACCGCGTGCGGCACCTGCTGCAGCGTCAGGATGAAGGCCAGCGATTGCGCGGCGGCGACGATGAACAGCACCAGCCCCGAGCGAACCGCCGATTGCACGAAGCAGTGCGCGAGGCTCTTCACGCCGAGCTCGCGAAACAAGAGGCTGCCGACGGCAATCGCGTACACCGCGGCAAAGGCCGAGATCTCGGTTGCGGTGGCGAAGCCGCTCTTGAAGCCGAAGAAGATCATGAAGATCAACCCGAACGAGGCGATCGCGCCGGTCCACAGGCCCGAGACCGCGGCGCGCGGCTCGGCTTCCACGTTCGCGGCCGGGCGCTTGCCGAAGATGATCGACACCGCGATCAGCGCCAGCGCCATCAGCGCAGCCGGCAGCATTCCGGCGACGAACAGGCCGCCGATCGACAGATTGGCGACGAAGCCGAGAATGATCAGGTTGATGCAGGGCGGAATGGTTTCCGCCATGACAGCAGAGGCGGCGAGCAGCGCCACGGCGCCGCCTGGATTCTGCCGCGAGCGGCGCGCCGCCGGGATCAGCACCGAGCCGACCGCTGCGACGTCGGCCATCTTGGAGCCGGAGATGCCGGAGAACAGCACCATCGACATCACCATCACGACGTTGAGCCCGCCGCGCATCCGCCCGACCGCGCGCTGCAACAGCTCGATCAGCCGCACCGACATGCCGTTGGCTTCCATCAGGTAGCCGACCAGGATGAAAAACGGGATCGCCAGCAGCACGAAATTGTCGATGCCGCGCGCCATCTGCTGCGCGAAGATCACGCCGGGCAGCGTGCCCTCGACCCAGATGAAGATCAATGCCGCGAGCGCCAGGGCAAAGCCGATCGGCAGTCCGCCGAACAAAGTGAGGAAGAAGCCGATCAGCATCAGCGTTTGCGACGACGGCACCGATGACGGTGCAAGCGCATCCCAGGCGAGATAGAGACCGGCGATGACGGCCGTCACGACGATTCCTGCCACCATGTCGCGCAGCGGGCGGCCACACAATGTCTCGAAGGCGAAGATCGTCATGAACGTCGCGCCGACGCCCATCGGATAGAACGTCCACTCCAGCGGCAGGCCGGAGCCCGAAGTCTGCCCGGTGGTCAGCCAGCCCATCTTGATGGCGTTGAACGCGACGGTGCCGGCAATGATGGTAACGAGCAGCGCGCCGACCGCGTCGACAACCCGCCGCACGCCCGGCGGCAGCATGTTGACGAAGAAGGCGACGCCGAGATTCTCGCTGCGTGCGAGCGCGCTCGCGGCGCCGAAGAAGCTCGACCCGACCATCAGGCCGCGGGCGACGTCGTCGGACCATTCGACCGGCGCATTGAACAGGAAGCGGGCCAGCACCGAGACGCAGACCACCACGAGGTCCGCGGCGAGCAGGATCGCGGCGATCGCATCACTGATGGCGAGCAGCGGCGCCGTGATCCGATCCGTGCTGCTTCTCGTCGCAATCGCGGCGACCGACATGCGCCGACCTCAGGCCTGGGTGGCGCGGATCAGATCGACGACGGCCTTGGCCTCGGGCCGCGCCTTGATGAAATTGTCGGTCTGCGGCAGCACGCGCTTGCGGAACGCCTCCTTGTCGCACTCGACCACCGTGATGCCCTTCTCCACCAAGCTCGCCAATGCCTCCTTCTCCACCGCGAGCCCATGCGCGCGGGTGTCGGTCGCGGCCGTCTTCGCCGCATCAAGGAAGCCGTCGCGCAGCTTGGGGGCCATGCGATTGAAGGTGGTGTCGCTGAAATAGACCGCGAGCGGCGAGAAGATATGCTGGGTCAGCGCGTAGTGCTTCGCGGTCTCGTAGAACTTGCTGGCCATGATGGTCGGCGGATCGTGCTCGAGGCCGTCGAGCACGCCGGCCTGCAGCGCCGTGTAGATCTCGCCGAATGCCAGCGGCGTCGCCGCGGCCCCCATCAGCCGCAGGCATTCGGTGATGATCGGATTCGGCAGCGTGCGGATCTTCAGACCGGCGAGATCCTCCGGCGTCTTCACCGGCTTCTTCGCCAGCACGCTGCGTGCGCCGAAATTATAGGCCCAGGCGATGATGTGGATGCCGGCGCCCTTGAGCAGCGCATCCTCGATCGGCTTCGCCGCGCCGGCGTCGAACGCCTTGGTTTGCTGCTGGTAACTGGTGAAGAGGTAGCCGAGGTCGAACGTTCCGACCAGCGGCACGAGGTTGGCAGAGATCGACGAGCCCGAGACCATCAGGTCGATCACCCCGAGCTTCACCGAGTTGATGACGTCGATCTCCTGACCGAGCTGGTTGTCGGGGAAGAAGGTGACCTCGATCTGCTCGCCGAGCCCGTTCGCCTTCAGGCTCTTGACCAGGTTGTCGTAGTAGACCCGGCCGTTGGCGTATTTGGGGTCGTTCGGAAGCGACGACGAGCACCGCATCTTCATGGCCGCGGCCTCGGCGCGGCCGATGATGGCCGGCGCGGCGGCGAGCCACGCTGCGGCAGCGGCCGACGACCGCAATGCAATACGGCGGCTCACGCGCATCGACGTCATGGTGGCGCTCCTCTCCAGGAACGGATCGTTGTTGTGGCCGCGACGCTGGCTGGCGCGAGCTTGGCAGACCATTTGTCATAATGTATGACAAATGAAATGCGGTTGCGCAAGAGCGCGGCTCCGCGGCGGCGCAGACAGCAACCCCAGCGAGGCATCCGATGTTCCAGACATCCAACGCATTGCGCCGGAGCGTGCACAGCCAGGTCACCGACCGGGTCGGCAGCAGCATCGTGCGCGGCGAGATCGGCGTCGGCGAGACGCTACCGCCGGAGATGCAGATCTGCGAGATGATGGACGTCAGCCGCACGGTGGTGCGCGAGGCGATCCGCACCCTCACCGGCAAGGGCCTGATCGAGTCGCGGCCGAAGAGCGGCACACGGGTGCGGCCGCCGGAGCAATGGAACCAGCTCGATCCCGACGTGCTGCGCTGGCACCTCGAGAGCGCGGAGATCGATCGCTATCTGGCCAAACTGTTCCAGCTGCGCTCCGCGGTCGAGCCCGCAGCCGCGGCGCTGGCAGCGACCCATGCCGCGGAAGACGACATCGCCCGCATCCGCGCCGGATGCGACGGCATGGACGCGGCCAAGACCAATGAGGACTTCGTCGCCGCCGACATCGCGTTCCACCAGGCGATCTATTTCGCGACCCGCAACGAGTTCTTCTGGCCGATCGCCCAGATGTTCGAGATCACCCTGCGCCAGAGTTTTACGATCGCCGCAACCGGCTCGCACCGCCCGCGCGCGCTGATCGAGCACCGCGCGGTGCTGGATGCGATCGTCGCCGGCGATGCGGAGGCGGCGCGCGCAGCGACGGTGGTGCTGCTGGCGCATTCCGCCCACGATCTGGTGCGGATTCGGGGGCGGGAGTTCGAGACGACATCGGAGCGTCCCGGCCGCAAGCGGTAGTGAACGCACGCGTCTCTCCACAACGTCGTCCCGGCGAAAGCCGGGACCCATACGCCGTGGCGGATGTTGCCGGAGGGACTCGTCGTTCCAGCATCGCGCAACTAGCAGCATTCGTGGTTATGGGTCCCGGCCTGCGCCGGGACGACGGCTGTGGTGTGGACGGAGCTTCACACTGGACCGCGTCATTAGCTCTTCAGGACCTGCCCCCAGAGAACTTCCGGCCGACCAGGACGTGTGCGCCCTCGGCCTCGATCCACTCATCGTGCAATTCGCCCTCGGCAACGGAAAAAACTTGCCCGGAACGATAGACAACGGGTTCGCCGGTTTGCCTGACGACAAAGGTTCCGGAGATCACCAGGCCGCGGATCTCGAAATGGTGCCGGTGCCGCCCCTTGCCGGGGCGCGGATCAAGCTTCTGATACTCGATTTCCTGGAAACCGTCGGTCTTCAATTGCCTTTCGAAATCGTGCTCGTTCATGCCGCTCTCCCGTGGATCGGCCGCGCAATCCGCGAACGATAGCGCCATTTTCCGCGAGCTGGCAAACCTTGGCCGCATTTCGCGCGCGGCGCCGTCTTGCCGTTCCCGCCAGCGCGCCGGACACGGGCCTGTGACCATAGTTGAAGACTTTAGCGGCGAAACTTCTGGATTGTTGGCTGCGTAGACGCCAAGACAGAACGGTTATTCTGCGAAGGTCCCTTGATGCACGACGTCTCGATCCCGGCCGCCTTGATCGCCGGCCTAGTCAGCTTCCTGTCGCCCTGCGTGCTGCCGCTGGTGCCGCCCTATCTGATCTATTTGACCGGGGCGACCATCGAGCAGGTCAACCAGGACGGCGACACCGCCGCCTCCAAGCGCGCGGTGATGACGGCGGCGCTGATGTTCGTGCTCGGCTTCTCCACCGTGTTCGTCGCGCTCGGCGCCAGTGCGTCGTTTGTCGGAGGGCTGGTGCGTGCCTGGTCGGCCGAACTCTCGATCCTCGCCGGCATCGTCATCATCATCATGGGCCTGCACTTCCTCGGCGTCACCCGGATCGGCCTGCTGATGCGCGAGGGACGACTCACCGCACCCAAGCCGGTCGGGCTGTGGGGCGCCTATGTCATGGGCCTGGCGTTCGCCTTCGGCTGGACGCCGTGCATCGGGCCGATCCTCGCCGCGATCCTCTCGATCGCCGCCTCGCAGGCCACCGTGACCAAGGGCGCCGGCCTGCTCGCGGTCTATTCCGCCGGGCTCGGCATCCCCTTCCTGCTCGCCGCCTTCATGGTCAAGCAGTTCTCCTCGCTGTTCGCGCGGATGAAGCGCCATCTCGACACGGTCGAGCGCGTGATGGGCGTGCTGATGGTGGTCACCGGCATCGGCTTCCTGACCGGCGCGGTGTCCGGCGTCAGCGTCTGGCTGCTGGAGACCTTCCCGGCGCTGCAGAATATCGGCTAGGCGCCGGCGTTATCTCCGTCATTGCGAGGAGCTCGCGACAAAATTGCAAAGCAATTTTGCGCTGTAGCGACGAAGCAATCCATGCTTCCGTGGACGCGACTCCATGGATTGCTTCGCTTCGCTCGCAATGACGGCAGCGCATAACGCCGTCCACTTCGCAGATGCACGCAGACCCAACACCGCTGGCTTTTGACCACGCGATGGCGGACACTTGCCGTCCCTTCGCCGCCAGATGAGTCGGAGACCGATGGCCCAACCCCCCGCGACACGCGCCAGCTGGCCGATCTTCCGTTCGCTGGCCGGCTTTCAGCCGAGCAACTTGCCCGGAGATTTGATAGCAGGGCTGACCCTCGCCGCGATCGCGATCCCCGAGCAGATGGCGACTGCGCGGCTCGGCGGCTTCTCGCCGCAGATCGGCTTCTTCGCCTTCATGGCCGGCTCGCTCGGCTTTGCGATGCTCGGTGCCAACCGCTTCCTGTCCTGCGGCGCCGATTCCACGATCACGCCGATCTTCGCGGCCGGCCTGGCCCTGATGGCGACCGCAGGCTCGCCCGACTATCAGTCGTTGGCGATGGCCCTGGCGCTGATGGTCGGCGCGATCATGATCGCCGGCGGCCTGTTCAAACTCGGCTGGATTGCCAATCTGCTGTCGACGCCGGTCACGGTCGGCTTCCTCGCCGGCATTTCGGTCCACATCCTGGTCTCGCAATTGCCCGGCGTGCTCGGCCTGACCACGCCGGACGGGCCGACGCTCTACAAGCTCGGGGTCCTCGCCGAAAACATCGGCCAGACCAATGCCTACACACTGGCGATCGGCCTCGGCGTGCTGGCGCTGGTTGCCGGATCGGAGAAGATCAGCGCGCGGATTCCGGGTGCATTGATCGGTCTTGTCGTGGCCACCATCGCTGTCATCGCCGGCCATCTCGAAAGCAAGGGCGTCAAGGTGGTCGGCATCGTGCCCGGGTCGCTGCCAAAGCCATCGTTTCCGGACATCGCGCCGGAGCGATGGATCAAATTGCTGTCGCTGGCGATCCTGATCGCCATCGTCGTCATGGTGCAGACCGCGGCAACGACGCGCTCGTTCCTGTCCGATCCGGACAAGCCGGCCGATGTCGATCGCGACTTCCTCGGCGCCGGGGCCGGCAGCCTGCTCGCCGGCCTGTTCGGCGCCTTCCCCGTCAATGCCAGCCCGCCGCGGACCGGCATCGTGTCCGAGACCGGCGGACGCACCCAGCTCTCGGGGCTGTTTGCTGCGGCTATCGTACTCGCGCTGCTCGCCTTCGGTGCGACGCTGCTGCAGCACGTGCCCGACGCGGCGCTCGGCGGCGTGCTGTTGTTCGTGGCGCTGCGCATCATCCGCGTGAAGCAGATCATCACGATCTTCCGCCAGTCATTCTATGAGTTCCTGCTGGTGGTAGCGACGGCAGCCGCGATCATCGTGCTGCCGATCGAGCAAGGCGTCGCCGTCGGCATCGCGCTGTCGCTGCTACACGGCATCTGGACCACGACGCAGGGTCAGCTGGCGGAATTCGTCCATGTGCCCGGCACCACGATCTGGTGGCCGGCGGGCCCGCACGTCACCGGCGAGCGCAAGCCCGGCATTGCCGTCGTCGGCCTGCAGGCGCCGTTGTCGTTCCTCAACGCAGAAGGTTTTCACGGCGGCGTGCTCAAGACCATCGGCCACGCAACGCCCAAGCCGAAGCTGCTGGTGATCGAGGCCAGCGGCATGATCGAGATCGATTTCACGGCGGCGCAGGCGCTCCGCGACCTGTTTCGCGAATGCCGCGATGACGGCGTGACGGTGGCGGTGGCGCGGCTCGAATCCTCCCGCGCGCAGGACGCATTCGAGCGGTTTGATCTCTACGATGTCCTGCAGAGGGACCACGTCTTCCGCAGCGTCGATGAAGCCGTCCGCACGCTGGGCCAAGGCTAGAGACTGATGAGATCAGCAGTTGCGTAGCCCGGATGAAGCGAAGCGTAATCCGGGACAGTTTATCAACACGCGATAGAACCCCGGATTGCGCTGCGCTCCATCCGGGCTACAGACCCCTCATCCCTGCTCGTCCTGCAGCGTCGGGTGCTCTTTCAAGACCTCCGCCTTGATCGAGCCCGCGTGGATGGCGCGAAACAGTGCCCGGCCCGTCTTGATGTTGTTGGCCTTCATGCACAGACCGACGATCTCGCGCACCGCGGAATCGCGCACCAACTCGTCGGAGATCTTCATCGCGGTCTCCATCGCGACCTTGGCGGCGCGCTCGTAGCGATCGCGCTCGATCTGCTGGTTCTTCGGTGAACGCTTGTCGGGTGAGCCGATCGCCTCGGCGCAGCCGGCAGCATCGCGGCAGATCGCACGGATCCTTTGCGCCGCTTCGATGTCGCCGAGCGGCGCGACCGGATCGTCCCAGATATCCTTCCGCCTGGTCTTGTTGAACAACCACATCGCAACGTCCTGCGGAGGAATGATCCGATCGGTTAGGCGGCAGGAACGATCTTTCCGGGATTGAAAATATTCTGCGGATCGAGCGCCAGCTTGAGCGCCCGCATCGCGTCGAGCGCTTCGGGGCCGAGCTCGGCCTTCAGATATTTCTGTTTGCCCTGGCCGATACCGTGCTCGCCGGTGCAGGTGCCGTCCATCGATTGCGCACGCTCGACCAGGCGGTGCATGAACTCCTCGCCGCGCGCCATCTCGTCCTTGTCGTTGACGTCGCAGAGCATCGAGCAGTGGAAATTGCCATCGCCGACATGGCCGACGATCGGCGACAGCAGATTGAGCCGTTTCAAATCCTCTTCGGTCTCGGTGACGCAATCGGCCAGCCGCGAGATCGGCACGCAGACGTCGGTGGCGACAACGCCGATGCTGTCGCCGGGACGCAGCGCCTTGACGGACCAGTAGGCGTCATGCCGGGCCTGCCACAGCTTGGTGCGGTCCTCCGGCTTGGTGGTCCAGGTGAAGTCGCCGCCACCGCATTCGGCCGCGATGTCGCGGAAGTTCTTCGACTGCTCGGCGACCTCGACCTCGCTGCCGTGGAATTCCAGCAGCAGCAGCGGCGTCTCCGGCAGCGACAGCTTGGAATAGCTGTTGCAGGCTTTCACCTGCGCGGCATTGAGCAGCTCGATCCGGGCGACCGGGATGCCGGTCTGGATCGCGAGGATGGTGGCCTGGCAGGCGCCGCGCACCGTCTCGAACGAACAGGCGGCGGCCGCGATCGTGTCGGGAATGCCGCGCAGGCGGATGGTCAGCTCGGAAATGATGCCGAGCGTGCCTTCGGCGCCGACGAACAGATGCGTCAGGTCGTAGCCGGCCGACGACTTCTTGGCACGCGTGCCGGTGGTGATGATCTCGCCGTCGCCGCGCACCACCTTCAGCGCCAGCACGTTCTCGCGCATAGTGCCGTAGCGCACCGCATTGGTGCCGGAAGCGCGGGTCGAGGTCATGCCGCCGAGCGAGGCATCCGCGCCGGGATCGATCGGGAAGAACAGGCCCTGGTCGCGCAGATGCTCGTTCAGCGCCTTCCGGGTCACGCCGGGCTGGATCACACAGTCGAGGTCCTCGGCATGCACCTCCAGCACCTTGTTCATGTCGCGCAGATCGATGCAGACGCCGCCCGCTGGCGCGTTGACCTGCCCTTCCAGCGAGGTTCCGGTGCCGAAGGCGATGACGGGCACGCGGTTGGCGGCGCAGATCCGCACCACGTCCTGGATATCGGCGGTTTCCTGCGCCATCACGACCGCGTCCGGCGGCTGGTTCGGCAGCCATGTGGTGGTATGGGCGTGCTGTTCGCGCACCGCCTGCGACGTGACGAGCCGGTTGCCGAACCGTGCCGCCAGCGCGTCGATCGCGCGCTTCAGGGCCTGCGGCTCAGGTCGCGTCACATTGCTCGAAATCATTGTCGCCACGTCAATTTTCCTCCCGGCTTTAGCCGACCGTGGCAAAGCTTGTATAAGGGGTCAAGAGAGCCTGACTTGAAAAAGTGGTCGCGGGAGTCGCAGAAAAGTTCATGCTCGCACGCCAACGAACCGGGGATGGAAGATGACGTCAGTAACTGCCACGAACGAGATGCCGCTTCCACCAGCCCCGTTCAAATCTTCCGTGATGCAGATCGACCCGCAATGGATCGATTACAACGGCCACCTCAACATGGCCTACTACAATGTGATGTTTGACCGCGCCATCGACGAGATGTGGCTGCAACTCGGCATCGGGCCCGCCTACATGAAGGCGCGGCACTGCTCGACCTTTACTGCCGAGTGCCACGTCCGCTACTTGCGGGAAATTCACCTCGGCGATCCCGTGCAGGTCTCGGTGTTTCTGCTCGGCGCCGACGAGAAGCGGCTGCACACATTCGAGGAGCTCCGCCATGCCACTGAGGGCTGGCTGTCCGCGACCTCGGAGAACCTCACGCTGCACATCGATATGGAGGCGCGCAAGGTGGCGCCGTTTCCGCCCGACATCCGCGCCCGCACCCGCGCCATCGTGGAGAGCTATGCGGGCGTGCCGCGTCCCGAGGGCATCGGCCGCAACGTGGCGATGCCCTCGAAGAAGTAACCAGCTGTCCGCTAGACCCTTGTGCGGCCGCGCACCAATCCGAGCACAGCCGTCACCAGGAACAGGATAACGGCGATGAAGAAGATCGCCTTGGCGATTTCGATCGACGCGCCGGCGATGCCGCCAAAGCCCAAAATGCCCGCGATCAGGGCGATGACCAGGAATGTGACGACCCAGCTCAACATGATCCAACCTCTGCTTGGTTTCCTCGCGCCGCCTCTCCTCGCCCGGCGCCATAGCTTGAGGAAACAAACCAGCAGCGAAACGCTGGTTCCTGAGCCCGAAACCGCGAAATTTTCGCCGATTTCAGGAACCAAGCTCTCGGTAGACTGCTGCCAAAACCGTTCCCGCCGCGCGGGATAAAACCTGTCAAAACGGCCGATCAGGCCCTATATGGCCTTCAATCCCTGTTAAGAAGGCTCCCCTTCACCGTCCCACGGTGCCATCGTGGGGCCGAGACGATTCGCCAATGACCGAGCCGAGCAAATTGCCCCATCATGGCGTTCCCGAGCACCAGCCGGTGGCTGGCGGCATCGCCGCGCGTGCGCGGGCGGCCGCCGGTCCGCAATATCTCAACGGCCTCAATCCGGAGCAGCGCGAGGCGGTCGAGACGCTCGATGGTCCCGTGCTGGTGCTCGCCGGTGCCGGCACCGGCAAGACGCGCGTGCTGACCACGCGCATCGCGCATATCCTGAGCCAGGGCCGCGCGCGGCCGCAGGAAATCCTGTCGGTGACCTTCACCAACAAGGCGGCGCGCGAGATGAAACTGCGGCTCGGCCAGATGCTGGGACAGGCGGTCGAGGGCATGCCGTGGCTCGGCACCTTCCACTCGATCGGCGGCCGCATCCTGCGCATCCATGCCGAGCTGGTGCAGCTCAAATCCAATTTCACGGTGCTCGACGTCGACGACCAGGTGCGGCTCTTGAAGCAATTGCTGCAGGCCGAGAACATCGACGACAAGCGCTGGCCGGCGCGGATGCTGGCCGGACTGATCGACAGCTGGAAGAACCGCGGGCTGTCGCCGTCGCAGGTGCCCGCGGGCGAGGCCGCCTCGTTCGGCAACGGCAAGGGTGGCAAGATCTACGCGACCTATCAGGAGCGGCTGAAGATCCTCAACGCCGCCGATTTCGGCGACCTGCTGCTTGAGAACATCCGGCTGTTCCGCGAGAACCCCGACGTGCTGCGGCAATACCAGAACCGCTTCAAGTTCATCCTGGTCGACGAATATCAGGACACCAACGTCGCGCAGTATCTGTGGCTGCGGCTTTTGTCGCAGGCGCCGTCGCGGCCGGGCCGCGCGCTCTCCGATGTGATTCCGGGCGACCTTACCTCGCCCCGCTTGCGGGGAGAGGTCGACGCACATAGTGCGTCGGGTGAGGGGGACCCTCCGCGCACCGAACTCGTGGAGACTCCCCCTCACCCCGACCCTCTCCCCGCAAGCGGGGCGAGGGAGCAGGCGGCGCCGCTGAAAAACATCTGCTGCGTCGGCGACGACGACCAGTCGATCTATGGCTGGCGCGGCGCCGAGGTCGACAACATCCTGCGCTTCGAGCACGATTTTCCCGGCGCCAAGGTGATCCGCCTCGAACGCAATTACCGCTCCACCGGCCACATCCTGGCCGCGGCCTCGCACCTGATCGCGCACAATGAAGGTCGGCTCGGCAAGACGCTGCGCACCGAGGATATCGACGGCGAGAAGGTCACCGTCACCGGCTCCTGGGATTCGGAGGAGGAAGCGCGCGCGATCGGCGAGGAGCTCGAGGAGCTGCAGCGCGCCGGCGAGAACCTCAACGACGTCGCCATCCTGGTCCGCGCCTCGTTCCAGATGCGCGAGTTCGAAGACCGCTTCGTCACGCTCGGCCTGCCCTACCGCGTGATCGGCGGCCCCCGATTCTATGAGCGCGCCGAAATCCGCGATGCGCTGGCGTACTTGCGCACCATCAATTCGCCGGCCGACGATCTCGCCTTCGAGCGCATCGTCAATGTGCCGAAACGTGGCCTCGGCGATGCCACCGTGCAGCTGCTGCACGACCATGCCCGCAAGCGCCGCATTCCGCTGTTCGAGGCGGCGCGCGCCGTGGTCGAGACCGACGAGCTGAAGCCGAAGGCGCGCGGGAGCTTGCGCGACCTCGTCATGCAGTTCGACCGTTGGCGCGCCCAGCGCGAGGTCACGTCTCACACCGAGCTCGCCGAGATCGTGCTCGACGAGAGCGGCTACACCGAGATGTGGCAGAAGGACCGCTCGGCTGATGCTGCGGGCCGGCTCGACAACCTCAAGGAACTGGTACGGTCGATGGAGGAATTCGAGAACCTGCAAGGGTTCCTCGAACATATCTCGCTGGTGATGGACCGCGACGGCGAGGCCGGCGACGAAGCCGTGTCGCTGATGACGCTGCATTCGGCCAAGGGCCTCGAATTCGACAACGTATTCCTGCCGGGCTGGGAGGAAGGCCTGTTCCCGAGCCAGCGCACGCTCGACGAACAGGGCCGCGCCGGACTCGAGGAGGAGCGCCGCCTCGCCCACGTCGGGCTGACCCGTGCCCGCCGCCGCGCCAAGATCTATTTCGCGACCAACCGTCGCATCCATGGCACCTGGTCGACCACGATCCCGTCGCGCTTCCTCGACGAGCTGCCGGCGCATAATGTCGAGATCACCGAATCCAAGGGCGGATCGGGCTGGGGCGGCAGCGGCGGCTATGGCGCTTCGCGCTTCGACAACCTCGAATCATTCGGCTCGAGCTATTCGACCCCGGGCTGGCAGCGCGCCCAGGCCAATCGCGGCCGCGGTGGCGGGGGCCGTAGCGGCGGCAGCGGCTTCGAGGAGCGGCAATCCTCCTATTCCTCCGAAGGCTTCGGTCGCACCAAGCGCGGTCCCATGGTGATCGAGGGCGAGCTGGTGGCGAAGTCCACGGGCACGACATCGGAATTTTCGCTGGACGATCGGGTGTTTCACCAGAAATTCGGCTACGGCCATGTGGTGAAGATCGACGGCAACAAGCTGACCATCGCCTTCGAAAAGGCAGGCGAGAAGAAGGTGGTCGACAGCTTTGTGGAGCGGGCGTGACAGAACGGTCTTCTCTGTTCGTAGCCCTTGACCCCAGTTGAATTCATGGGTTGAGATGGCTCCATGGTCCGGGGTGGGTTTTTCCTTTTTGTCGTCGCGCTCACTGCGCCGTCTCTGGCGACCGCGGAGACGATCAGCTTTGGTGATTCGGCAGCCGCACTCGCCAAGGCCTGCGGCGCCGACATCACCGCCAACTGCCGCGGCGTCAACCTCGACTCCAATCGCCTCAAGGAGTGCCTGTCGCGCAACCGCGACGTGATCTCGCCGCAGTGCAAGGAGAGCTACTTCTCCACCCTCGATGCGATCCAGAAGCGGATCGCGGCGCGCGTGACCGTCGCCAATGCATGCACCCGCGAGATCGTCAAGGTGTGCGGCGGCTCGACCAAGGAGACCAGCAAATCGGTGCCCTGCCTCGTCAGCGCCAAGGGTCTCAGCCGCAATTGCGCCCAGGCGATCAACGACGCGGGGTATCAATGATGCGCGCGTCGCTATGGGGTTTGCGCGATCTCGGCCTGCTGGGCACGCTGGTCTTGCTGGCGATGCCGCTCGCGACGGCGCATGCGCAGACCGCGATCACGCGCGATGACGTCATCGTCAAGTTGAACCACTTCGAGACTGCCGCCGAAATCGACGTCCCGGCGTTGCGCCAGCAGGTGCTCGAACGATCGCGGTCGCGATCGAAGAACGAGCCGCCGCCCTCGAAGCGGCCGCCGATCGCACCCGACCTGAACAACCTGCCGGCGTTCAATGCCGACATTCAGTTCGACGTCGACACGCCGATCGTGCTGCCGGACTCCTACCAGACCGTCGGGCGCATCGCCGATGCGCTGACCCACTCCTCGCTGTTGCCGTACACCTTCCTGATCGTCGGCCACATCGAATCGACCGGCCGGCGCGAGAACAACGTGATCCTGAGCCAGCGGCGGGCCGACGCGATCCGCGACATCCTGGTCAACACCTTCAAGATCGCGCCCAAGCGCCTGCAATCCGTCGGGCTCGGCGAAGAGCAGTTGCTCGACCCCGCCCGCCCCAACGCGCCGACCAACAACCAGGTGCAGATCCTGCTGGTCGCGAAGGTCGCCGACGAGCCGCCCGCACACCCCGCCCCGGCCGCGGCCGCCAAGAAGCCGGCAAAACCGGCGAAGCGGCATTAGCGCAAGCCTGATCCCGATCACTTAACGCGGTACGATCTGGGCCGTGGTGCCGGATTGCTCGGTTCTGGGAAATCGTCATGTTGACCAACAGCCGCGACATCATTCGGCGCCTGGAGCGGGAGGGATGGAGCCTCGTCCGGATTGCCGGTTCTCACCACGTCTTCAAGAGCCCGCGGTCGGGAGAAACGCTGGTCGTTCCGCACCCCAAGAAGGACTTGGGAAAAGGCTTGGTGCGTGCCATTTATAAGGGGGCGGGCTGGAAACCCGATTGAGGCAACCTTGACCCACTACGTCGCCATCATCGAGGACGCTGGACCGGACTACGCCGTAGGCGTCTGGTTTCCGGACCTGCCCGGCTGCACGTCTGCGGGCGATGATATCGATGAGGCTTTGCGCAATGCCCCCGAGGCGCTGGAGCTCTATGCCGAGGGCCTGAGGGACGATGGACAGGAACTGCCCCGTCCCCGGACACTGACCGAACTGAAGGCCGACCCCGATGTTGCTGACGACCTGAAAACCTACATGGTCGCCTTGGTCGAGCTGCCCGCCAGAGCGCACGCTGCGGAATAAATTTCTGCCCCGGCGGGTGATTGCAGAACGGAATATGCGTTCTTATCTGGGCTGAACCCGCATCACGCCCTCGCCCGGGCTCCAATCCGCGCGCGCCCTTCCCTCACGCTTCCGATCCCCGATGTCGCCGATCATTTCCGTATCCAATCTTTCAAAGACCTATGGCTCCGGCTTCAAGGCGCTGAAGGGCATCAATCTCGATATCGTCAAAGGCGAGATTTTCGCGCTGCTCGGACCGAACGGCGCCGGCAAGACCACGCTGATCAGCATCATCTGCGGCATCGCCAATCCGAGCGAGGGCCGCATTTCGATCGGCGGACACGACATCATCAGGGATTATCGCGCGGCGCGGTCGATGATCGGACTGGTTCCGCAGGAACTGCACACCGACGCGTTCGAGTCGGTCTGGGCGACCGTCAGCTTCAGCCGCGGCCTGTTCGGCAAGCCGAAGAACCCCGATCACATCGAGAAGGTGCTGAAGGACCTGTCGCTGTGGGACAAGAAGGACAACAAGATCATCACCCTGTCCGGCGGCATGAAGCGCCGCGTGATGATCGCGAAAGCGCTGTCGCACGAGCCGCAGATCCTGTTCCTCGACGAACCCACTGCCGGCGTCGACGTCGAGTTGCGCAAGGGCATGTGGGAAGTGGTCCGCACGCTGCAGGCGTCCGGCGTCACCATCATCCTGACCACGCACTACATCGAGGAAGCCGAGGAGATGGCCGACCGCATCGGTGTCATCAACAAGGGCGAGATCATCCTGATCGAGGACAAGGCGACCTTGATGCAGAAGCTCGGCAAGAAGCAGCTGACGCTGCAATTGCAGAACAAGCTCGATGCCGTTCCGCCGGCGCTTGCCGCCTACAGTCTCGAACTATCCGACGACGGCCATGCGGTGACCTACGACTACGACACCAAGGGCGATCGCACAGGGATCACCAGCCTGCTCAACGATCTGCGCAATGCCGGAATACGGATATCCGATCTCGACACGAATCAGAGCTCGCTTGAGGACATCTTCGTCAGCCTCGTGAGGGCGCCATGAACTACCGCGCAATCCAGGCCATCTATCTGTTCGAAATGGCACGCACCTGGCGCACGCTGCTGCAGAGCATCGTCTCGCCTGTCGTCTCGACCTCGCTGTATTTCGTGGTGTTCGGTGCCGCGATCGGCTCGCGCATCACCGAGGTCGAAGGCGTCAGCTACGGCACCTTCATCGTGCCGGGTCTCGTGATGCTGTCGGTGCTGACCCAGAGCATCTCGAATGCCTCGTTCGGCATCTACTTCCCGAAATTCGCCGGCACGATCTACGAGATCCTGTCGGCGCCGATCTCCTATCTCGAGATCGTCATCGGCTATGTCGGCGCCGCCGCCACCAAGTCGATCATCCTCGGCCTGATCATCCTTGCGACGGCCGGACTTTTTGTGCCTCTGCACATCCAGCATCCTGTGTGGATGCTGACCTTTCTGGTGCTGACGGCGGTCACCTTCAGCCTGTTCGGCTTCATCATCGGAATCTGGGCCGACGGCTTCGAGAAGCTGCAGATGATCCCGATGCTGGTGGTGACGCCGCTCACCTTCCTCGGCGGCAGCTTCTACTCGGTGAACATGCTGCCGTCGGGCTGGCGCACCATCACGCTGTTCAACCCGGTGGTCTATCTGATCTCCGGCTTCCGCTGGAGCTTCTACGAGATCGCCGACGTCAGCGTCGGGCTCAGCCTCGGCATGACTGCGGCCTTTCTGGTCGCCTGCATGGTGATCGTGGCCTGGATCTTCAGGACCGGCTACCGGCTGAAAAACTGAATAGACTTCAGTAGCCCGGATGGAGCGAAGCGAAAATCCGGGACCTTTATCGCCAGACCTGCAGAACCCGGATTTCGCTTCGCTCCATCCGGGCTACAGGTTCTTTCCTCATCAATAGCAATGGAAATGGCCGTGGCGATAATAACCGCGGCAGCGGTGCCCACGGCGGTAGCCGTGATCCGGGATACCGAACACGCCCTTGACCGCGCCCATGGCGCCACCGACACCGGCGCCGACGGCACCACCAACGACGCCGCCCACCGGACCGGCGACCCGGTTGCCTTCATAGGCGCCTTCATGCGCCCCGCGGACGATGCCCTGGGCATGACCGGAATGGGGAACAGCCAATAGCGCCAAAGTGAGGCCACCGGCCGCAAGCAGCAGCCGCGCGGAAGGGCCGGCTGGGAGGACGGCCGCAGTCTTAACCTTGGTGTTGTTCATCTGGGTACCTTGATGCGCGACGCGGTCGCGTCGCCGGGGCGGGATTGTGAAACGCCCATGCGGCCAAATGGTTGCGTTGGCGCTTCATCGGAGTTGTTGTCGCGCCCTGCTCGCGAAAAAGTCAGCAGGCCGTGACGGGCCGGCCCGGCTTCGGCCTTGTTTGCGCCGCGCGCGGGATTAACGATGCGTCGGATCCGCGACTGGAACCAAATTCGGATTCCGTGCATATTGGTTGCGGGGACGGAGAGCCGCTACTGCGACAGACCTGGAGGCCAAAGGTAAAATGCGTTCGTTCCTCATTGCTTTCACTTCCGTGATGCTTTTCACGGCCGGCGCCGCGCAGGCCAAGGTCGATATCACCATCGACAAGGACAACCAGCAGATGACCGTCGCGGTCGACGGCGTCGCGCGCTATCACTGGCCGGTCTCGACCGGGATCCCGTCGCGCGAAACGCCGAACGGCAGCTTCCGCGCCTTCCGGATGGAAGAGGATCACTACTCCAAGGAATTCGACGATGCGCCGATGCCGCATTCGATCTTCTTCACCAAGATCGGGCACGCGATTCATGGCACCGACTCGGTGAACCGCTTGGGCACGCCGGCCTCGCATGGTTGCGTGCGGCTGTCGCGTGACAACGCAACGACGCTCTACGCGCTGGTCCAGAAGGAAGGCGTGCTCAACACCACCGTGACGCTGACCGGCTCGTCCCAGGTCGCGCTGGCGCGCAATCCGCGCGGGCGCAACGGCACCGCTGTCGCCCGCTCTGCGCCACAGCAATATGACGGGCAGTATGGCACCGCCGCTGCCGGAGACCCTGTCGTCCTGACACCGCAGCCGCGCGAGTATCCGGCGCAGGCCCGCGCCGACGACGGCTACATCTATCCGGCCGATGGCAGCTCGACCGAGCAGCGCTACCCGGCGCCGCCGTCAAGCCGCCGCGTCTACGACGCGCAGGCCTATGGTCAGCAGCAGTACTACGGCAACCAGGGCTACGCGGCGGCGCCTCAAGGCTATTATCAGCCGCGGCCGTACTACCCGCGGCAGCGCGACTTCTACGGCAACAACTATCAGGACTGAGACGCGCGCCTGAGCCGCCGGCGGCGCCGTTACCACGCGCCGCCAGGTCCCGAAGCCTCCTCACCCGCTTGTGACCGCCTCGAAGGGCACGCGACGCCATGCGCCGTGGCCCGTCGTCGCGCCGTCATCTGATTGTAAAATTAGCCCGATATTCGGCGGCAATAGCGCCCGCCTTGGCCCCGGACGGCCGATTCAAGCGGAATGCCCGGTGAAATCAGGGCGATAAGCGCGGGTCACGTAGGCGGTATCAGAGGTCATAATGAAACGGGGCTTCGTTGTCCTTTGCCTGTGCATCGTCGCGATGGCCGGCTATTTCACGACGGACCGATGGGCCATCAGCCACACCACGCTGACATTCCATGACGTGCTGCGCGACGACCGCAACGTCACGGTCGAGGTGGCGGTCCGCCGCGACCGGCAAATGCAGGCCATGGCCGAGATGATCGAGCTGCCGGTCGCGATCCTGAGCCACGGCAACACCGTCAGGAACACCGAGTACTCGTTCCTCACCAACGTGTTCGCATCACGCGGCTACCTCGTGGTCAGCATTCAGCACGATCTCGACACCGATGCGCCGATGGTGACCAAGGTCGGCGAGGAATATGTCGGGCGCCGCATGCAGTACAATCGCGGCGTCTTCAACATCATGTATGCGATCGACGAGCTCAAGAAGCTCTATCCGAACGCAAACTATCGCGCGCTGACGCTGATCGGTCATTCCAACGGCGGCGACATCTCGATGTTCTTCGCCAAGCAGCATCCCGACCTGGTCAAGAAGGTCGTGACGCTGGACAATCTGCGCGTCCCCTTCATCACCGACAGCAAGATCAAGATCCTCTCGTTCCGTTCAAGGGACCCCGTGTTCAAGGCCGATCCGGGCGTCGTGCCTGACGAGGAGACCTGCGCCCGGCTCGGCATCAAGGTGGTCAGAACCGAATTCCACCACAACGACCTCAGCGATCGCGGTCCCGAGAGCGCGAAGTCGTCGATCCAGGCGGGCGTCGAGCAATTCCTCGACGAGGACGCCGGCGACAGCACGCCGACCATGCCGCTGCTCGCCGCCTCGACACCCGCTTCCGCGGCGGCGACACCGGAGAAGAAATAGCGATCGCGTAGACGCCGACGCGCGTTCTCCGGTGCTGCCGGGCAGCACTTAGGCACGCGCGCTGCGACGGGCCCTGGCAACGAGCCAGATCGCCGAAAGCAGGAAATAGAACGCGCCGAAGCCTGCATAGGGAGCGACGTCCAGAATCGTCGGCGCCACGGTGCCTATCGATCGGCTGATCATGTAGCCGCCGGCCAGCGCCGACTGTGCGCCGCTCAGGATCATCGCCCATTGCGCGCCATAGTCACGCCAGCGCCGGACGCCGGTGACCAATTGCAGCACGCCAGACAGGATCGCCCAAACCCCGAACACGGCGAGGACGGCATAGCTGCTGTGGCCGACCGCGACGATCGCGGCGAGCGCGGTCATTGCGCTGACCGCGACATTCAATGTCTGGGATGGGTTGGCTATCAACCCGCCATTGACCCGGGCGTCCGCCAGATTGGCGACGGCGTCCCATGCCGGGTAGAGCACGAGCAGAATCGCCGCGAGGCCGGCTTGCCCGCTGAAGAGAACGGCGGCGGCAACCCAGGCGATCGAGAAGATCGCGCGCCCGAAATAGTAGGATCGCAACCATGCGGATTGGGTCCAGAGGTGGCTTTGCATTGACAGGCTCCTTGTTTGCCTTCCTACTAGTAGGTAGATAGCAAAACCGAGTCAATCGGCGCTCCGACATGTCCCCGTGCGAAGCGAAAGCCTTGAAATGTTTCGGTAATTTACCTACTTGAAGGTAGGCCTGACATGAATGTGATGATTTCAACCTCTGAAAAAATTCTCGATGTCGCGCAGTCTCTCATCGTCGCGGGAGGCTATAACGGGTTCAGCTATGCCGACATCTCGGATGCGATCGGCATCAGGAAAGCGAGCATCCATCATCACTTCCCGACCAAGGCCGAGCTGGTTTCGGCGCTGGTTGATCGCTACAGGCAGCAGACTGAGCAGGGCCTGAAGTCGCTTCGAGAGCGGTCCGCGAGCCCGGCCGACCAGTTACAGTCCTACGTGAACTTCTGGCAGGCGTGCATTCGGGATGGGTCACTGCCCTTCTGCGTCTGTGCGATGCTTGCCGGCGAGATGCCGATGCTGCCGGAACAGGTTGCATCGCGCGTCCGCGCCCATTTCCATCAGCTTGCGGGATGGCTCACGTCGGTGCTGCGGGCCGGCGCAGAACAGCGCCTGTTCCGGCTGGACAAGCAGCCGGAAGCCGAGGCCCAGATGCTGATGGCATCGGTTCATGGAGCGATGCTCTCTGCGAGGGCGTTCGACGATCCCGCGGTGTTTGCCGCAATCGTCATGCCGCAGATCGCGAAGCTGCTGGTAGTGGACAGCTAGAAATATTGTCGGGCGATCAGACCTACTGCTCGCCGTCGCGCAGGCGCCGGTAGACCGCCCCCAGCACATTCGAATAATCGTCGGTCCAGACCCGCTGCTTCTCGTTGGCATCGGTCTCGATCCAGACGTCTGATGACGCGAGCTTGCCGACGTCGGCGTCCTCGCGCGCGGAAACCACGACCGAGGTTGAGAAGATGTACTCGTTGTCGCGGCCGGAGTCCTCGCTGTAGACCCAGCTCTTCATGTCGTTGGCGTCCGCAATGCCGACCACGACGCTGGCCAATTCGAGATGCCGGTTGGAGACGTGCATCACGACCGCGCCCTGCGGCGCCAGCTTCTCCTTGTAGATCGCCATCGCCTCCTCGGTCGCGAGATGGATCGGGATCGCATCCGACGAATAGGCGTCGACGATGATGAGATCATAGGCGCCGTCCGGCTCCTTGGCGAAGGTCAGCCGCGCGTCGCCGATCACAGGCTTCAGGTTCGGCTCGCAGCTCTGGATGTAGGTGAAATATTTCGGATCGCGCGCGGTATCGACCATCGACTGGTCGATCTCGAAGAATCGCCAATCCTCGCCCGGCACTGAGGCGCAGGTCAGCGTCCCCGAGCCGAGGCCGATGACAGCGACTTTCAGCGGTGCACCCTTGCGCGCGCGGATTGCGGTGATTGCCCGCCCGATGCCGCCGTCCCTGTAATAGTAGCTGATCGGCTCGGGCTTTCCGGTGACCGGGGTGCCGTCGTCGTTCTTGAACTTCTCGGCGCCATGGATCGTGGTGCCGTGCATCAGCACGTGATACTGCCCGTTCGGTGTCACCACGATCTTGTGCACGCCGAAGAAGCTGCGCACGGTCTCGACCCGGCCATCGTCGGACGGATAGGCACGCAGCACCACCAGCGCGACGACGACGGTGGCGAAGATCTTCCAGCGATCGGCATTCAGTGCGAGCGCGAGCAGCGCCGAGAGCACGCCGACGGCGCCGATCACCCACACCCGGTGGTCGTCGAACCAGTTGAAGATGTCGCCGGCCGAATAGCTCGGCGCGACCAGCGCCACCGCCAGCACCGCAAGGAACGGCCAGTACCAGGCGCTCCAGCGCGGCAGCCGCTCCGCGCCGCCGGGCGGACGGCAAAGCGCCGCGAGCGCCAGCAGGATCGGATATTCGGCGATCCATGAGAAGGTGAACGGCGCGATCAGGCCCGCAAACAGGCCGCCGACCATGCCGCCGAACGACAGCGCGACGTAGAAGCCGGTGAGGTATTTCGCGGCTGGGCGGGTGCGCGCGAGCTCGCCATGACAGGCCATCGCGATGATGAAGAAGCAGAACTGATGGCCGCCGAGCGTCAGCAGCAGGTTCTGCTCGCCGCCAAACGCGAGCAGGATCACGACGCCGGCAATCGCCAGCGGCTGCGCCAGCAGCATCCATTTGTGCGGCAGCAGCGGCCGCGACTGGAACACCAGCACCCAGGTCAACAGATACAGCGACAGCGGCAGCACCCACAGCAAGGGAGCGGCCGCGACGTCGGTCGAGATATGCGCCGTCACCGCGATCAAAAGGCCGGACGGCACCGCGGCCAGGAAGATCCAGCGCGCCCGCAAGCCCCAGGACGGTGTCGGCGCGTTGGCATCGTCGACCGGCATATTGAGTGCGGCGGCGCCGGCCGGGGACCGCAGCAGCAACACGCCGCAACCCGCGATCAGAACGATCAGCAGGCCATAGCCACAGGTCCAGATCAGGTTCTGGGTGCGCAATGTGAGCATCGGTTCGAGCAGCACCGGATAGGACAGCAGCGCCAGGAAGCTGCCGATGTTCGAGGACGCGTAGAGGAAGTACGGGTCGGGCCCGCTTGGGTGGCCGGTGCGCACGAACCAGGCCTGCAGCAGCGGATTGTTGGCGGCGAGCGCGAAGAACGGCAGGCCGATCGAGACCGCGAACAGGCCGAGCAGCCAGACCGCATAGCCCGAGATCGGCGGCTCGCCCCAGCCGCTCCTGATCGTCAGCGGCAAGGTCAGCAGCGCGACGACGAGCAGCACCAGATGCACCGCGACCGGAACGACGCGGCTGTTCAGCTTCATCAACAGATGTGCATAGGCGTAGCCGCCGAGCAGCAGCGACTGGAAGAACACCATCGCCACCGACCACACCGCCGGCGAGCCGCCGAGCCGCGGCAGCACCATCTTGGTGAACAGCGGCTGCACCGAGAACAGCAACAGGGCGCTGACGAAGATCGCCGCGGTGTAGACAACCAGCACCAGCCGGTTTCGCGATGCGGACGGCTCAGACGTCATGAATACTCCCGGTCACGATCCGGCAGATCAACACCGGGCACACGCATTGCATTGAATCATAGCGCCAGGCAGCGGGCAACACGCGCACCGGGTTGCCTGAACCGTTCACGTCATCCTGATGTCACCGGCCTCGTGTTCCGCACTCGCGGCCGATGCGGATGTTTCCATTTGTGGCCGGAACGGCGTCCGCCCCATCCATGGCTGCAGCTCGATGTGCTGCAACCAATCCTTGACCGAGGGGATCCAGCCGAGATCGTCCTTGACGTGCTGCTCACCGACCGTCCGCACCGGCACCTGCTTGCCGGCGCTGTTCGTCAGCGTCGCGCCGAAGATCGCCTCGCACAGGAAGATACCTTCGCTGTGGTGGCGCAGCGCGCGGTGACGTACGTCGGCGAGATGGGCCTTGCTCTCGTCGAACCAGTCGTGGATCGCGAGATAGTCTTCGGGCGTTCCGCCGAACAGGCGCGCGGAACGGACCGCATGATGATAGGGATGCGCCATCGCAGGCTACCTCGCGATCTCGATATTGCTCGTAACCGGGTCGGCCCTGGGATCGTCGACCACACTGCACGCGTCGAGATCGACGACGAAGGCGCCGTACATGACGTACTCGCCGGTGCCGTAGCCGCGGCCAAGCAGCAAGGTCGCCCATTCCGTACACATCCAGTCGCGGACAAAGGATGCGATCTGGTCACGTTCGCTGGTACCGTCGATCCGGTTCATCACGCCCCCGGCAACCAGCCGGTCAAGAAATCGTTGCTCGGTCAGCCGCTGTGCGAGCGCATCAGCGTCGACGCGCGTGCCATCGTGGAGCGTCGCGCTGTCGAGCCAGGAAAATCCCTCGTCGTTACCACCGTCATAGCGACAATAGAGCCGCTGCACGCCGAGCTCACGCAGTGCCGGTACGGTTATCGCGATCATCCGCTGGCGGGTGAACACCTCGCGGGCAGCCCACGCCTCCGCGGCGGTTTTGACTGCCGGCGTCACCTGCGCGGTTGGCAGTCGCCGGCCCCACAAGCGATCCCAAAGGCTCGGCCGCGTGATCGCCGGCGTGACCGGTCCGGGCACCGGCGGCTCGGGCGGAATGTCGAGTGTGAAATGGACCGGCTCCCGCGCTCCGCCGAATTCGGGCGGCGGCAGGTAAACGAACTGATTTGCGCGCGGCGACGGCGGATCGGACTCGTCGTCGGGCCACTCGATTTCAGTTTGATCAAAGACAAACGGCATTTTGCACTCCACTGCTTGGCGGCACCAACCAACGAGACGCTCTCCCCGTCCTGCTGGCGGCTCACGGCCCGCACAATCGCGCCCGGACTATCGTATCGGGATCGGTACGGATTTGTGACCCGCCGCGGCCGGCAGTGGTGAGATGCGGACATTCGGCCTATAGAAGCGCCATGTCCAATCATGAATATGATGCCGTTATCATCGGCGCGGGGCACAACGGCCTCACTTGTGCGGCCTATCTCGCAATAGCCGGATTGAAGGTCAGGATCGTCGAGCGCCGCAAGGTGGTCGGCGGCGCCGCCGTCACCGAAGAGTTTTGTCCGGGCTTCCGCAATTCGGTCGCCGCCTACACGGTGAGCCTGCTCAACCCGCAGATCATCGCAGACCTGAAACTTGCCGATCACGGCCTTGAGATCGTCGAGCGCCGCGCACAGAACTTCCTTCCCGCGCCCGACGGGAGCTATCTCTTGACCGGCGAAGGCCGCACCCAGCAGTCGGTCGCAAAGCTCAGCCAGCGGGACGCGGCCACCATCGGCGAGTTCTCAAGGGAACTCGAAGCCATCGCCGACGTGCTGCGGCAATTCGTGCTGCGCGCGCCGCCGAACCTCGTCGAGGGCTTTGGTATCGGCGCAATCAGCGAAGCCTTCAACGCACTTGGCTCCGCCAACATCCTGCGGCGGTTGTCGCTCGAGCAGCAGCGCAATCTGCTCGATCTGTTCACGCGCTCGGCCGGCGAGATGCTCGACGAGCGTTTCGAAAACGATCTCGTCAAGGCGCTGTTCGGCTTCGACGCCATCGTCGGCAACTATGCGAGCCCCTACGCGGCCGGCTCGGCCTATGTGATGCTGCATCATGCGTTCGGCGAGGTGAACGGCAAGAAGGGTGTCTGGGGCCACGCGATCGGCGGCATGGGCGCGATCACCCAGGCGATGGCGCGTGCTGCGCGCAGCCATGGCGTCGAGATCGAAACCGATGCGCCCGTCCGCGAGGTGATCGTCGAGAAGGATCGCGCCACTGGCATCATCCTCGACAATGGCGCGACGGTCCGCGCCAAATATGTCGTCTCCAACGTCAACCCGAAGCTGCTCTACACGCGCCTGGTGCCGGCGGGCGCATTGGCGGACGAATTCCGCACGCGCATCTCGCGATGGCAGAACGGGTCCGGCACGTTCAGGATGAACGTGGCGCTGAGCGCCCTGCCCTCGTTCACCGCGCGGCCGGGCCCCGGCGATCATCTCACCGCGGGCATCATCATCGCGCCAAGCCTCGGCTATATGGATCGCGCCTGGCACGATGCGCGCGACTTCGGCTGGAGCCGCGCGCCCGTGGTCGAGGTGCTGATCCCCTCGACGCTCGACGATAGCCTGAGCCCGCCGGGCCAGCATGTCGCGAGCCTGTTCTGCCAGCACGTCGCGCCGCAACTGCCCGGCGGCAAATCGTGGGACGACCATCGCGACGAGGTCGCCGATCTGATGATCGCAACCGTTGACGGCTATGCGCCCGGCTTTGCGGGCTCCGTGATCGGCCGCCAGATCCTGTCGCCGCTCGATCTCGAGCGGCAGTTCGGCCTCCTCGGCGGCGACATCTTCCACGGTGCGCTGACACTGAACCAGTTATTCTCGGCGCGCCCCATGCTCGGCTATGCCGATTACCGCGGACCGCTCCGCGGTCTCTACCATTGCGGCTCCGGCGCCCATCCCGGCGGCGGCGTCACCGGTGCGCCCGGCCACAACGCCGCGCGGGCCGTCCTGGCCGACCATCGCGCGCTGTTCGCCTGACGCGGACCGCGCATCAGGCACCAGGATCAGGGCGCGGCAAGCTGTGGACAGGTCTGTTGAGAAACTGTGGGTCGACCGTGGTCAGACCTGGTGTCGCATCATGGGAAAAGCCGGTGAACATCCCAGTGGTCCGGCTGTGGAGCAGAGGCCGACAACCCGGGGACAACGCGCTTGATCGCTGGTTGACAAGCTGCGCGGAGCTCTGTGGACAACCAGTCAAAAAGAAAACACCGGGCGTCGTTGCCCGGTGCCTGCTTGAGAACGCAGTCGGCGAAATTACTTGAGGGAGCCGGCGATCGTGCTGAACGTCCCACTCAGATTCGTGCCGACGCCGTTCACCGCGGCGATGATGGCGATGGCGATGCCGGTCGCGATCAGTCCGTATTCGATTGCGGTTGCGCCGGATTCATCCCGCAAAAACCTAACGAAAAAAGCCTTCATTGCAGCCCTGCCCTTGGTTGTGATGCCTTGGAACGAAGGGAATTCCCCAGTTCCGCCTCCGTACTAGTACGGCGGTATCTAAGGTTGTCTGAATCGGGAACCTCTCAATTCTCGCGAAATTCGATTGAATCCGGGTTGGAATTTTAACAAAAATCGCGCTAACGGCCTCCGATGACCCCCTCCACGCACCGCGCCAGCGTCACCCTCACAGACGAAACGACCGCAAAACGCGTGGTCGACGCGCTTTCCGAGCTGTTCTTCGAGGATCAGGCGGCTTTTGCGGCCTTCGAGCGGCCGGACGGCCGCTGGGACGTCACCGTCCATTTTGCCGAGCCGCCCGACCAGGCCTTGCTGCGCGAGCTGATCGGCCAGGTAGTGCGGCAGGATGTCGCATCGACTTTGGTATTTGACACCATCGAGGCCAAGGATTGGGTCAAAGCGAGCCTGGAGGACCTGGTCCCGGTCGCGGCCGGCCGCTTTGTCGTCCACGGCCAGCATGACCGGCACAGGATCCCCCCGAACAAGCTCGGAATCGAGATCGAGGCGGCGCTCGCCTTCGGCACCGGCCATCACGGCACCACGCGCGGCTGCCTCTTGCTGCTCGACCACGTCCTGAAGGCGTATCAGCCCCGCCGAGTGCTCGATCTCGGCACCGGGACCGGCGTGCTGGGGATTGCCGCCGCCAAGGCGCTGCATGGCAAGGTGCTGGCGAGCGACATCGACCCGCCCTCGGTGCGGGTCGCCGAGGAAAACGCCTGGCTCAACGGCGCAGGACATCTGGTGGACGTGATCCGGGCCACCGGCTTTGCCGCGCCGCGCTTTGCCGCGGACGGGCCGTTCGATCTGGTGCTCGCCAACATCCTCGCCAATCCGCTGCGCCAGTTGGCAGGACCGATGGCCCGTCACCTCGCATCGTCCGCGCAGGTCATCCTCTCGGGCCTGCTGACGCATCAGGCGCCGGCGGTGATTGCCGCCTATCGTGCCCGCGGGCTGGTGCCGTTACGGCACCTGAAAATCGAGGGCTGGAGCAGCCTGCTGCTGCGCTCGGTCAGCTGAAATGACCGCCGCTGGCAGACAGTGCGGCGACTGCACGCTCTGCTGCAAGGTGATGGCGATCGAGGAACTGGCGAAGCCGGCCAGCGCATGGTGTCCGCATTGCGCGCCCGGGCGCGGCTGCCGCATCTATTCAAACAGGCCAACGGAATGCCGCTCGTTCAGCTGCGTCTGGCTGGTCAACGAGCTGCTGGAAGAGCACTGGAAGCCCTCGCGATCGAAGCTTGTGCTCACCACGTCCGAAGACGGTCTCGAGGTCCGCTGCGATCCGGGCTTCCCCGACGCCTGGCGCAGGGAGCCGTTTCGGGGCGAGCTCAGGGAATGGGCGATATCCGGCGAGACGCTCGACATGACCGTCGTCGTCATCGTCGGCCAGCGCATGACGCTGCTGACGCCGGAGCGCGAATTCGACCTCGGTATCGTCGGCCCCGATGAGCGGATCGTGCGCGAGCTCGACGGCACAAGAGTCGTCAACGCGACCGTGACGAAGGCCTCCGACCTCGAACAGTAAGTGCGAATTGCGGGCGGTTACTTAGGCGCGACGGAATCACGGCCGGCCGTCTCGACCTTGTCCTGAGCGGCAGCGCGCCGCGCACGCGCCTCGACGAAGCGATCGAGCATCTGGACGATGACGCCACGCGGCTTCTGCTCGATCGGCGCGATCGGGCCGGGGGGCACCGGCGGCGAGATCTTCTCAAACGTGAATGCAGGCATCGTGCATCTCCTCACCGTTGAGTTGAGACACTCCTGGACACTCCCCGCACGCTTGACCGACGACGGTGGACATCGTCGGGTCATTTCCACTATGCCACGATTCAAGCATAAGTTATGCCAAAAATATGGTCAGCTTGACTGCGCTTGCGCGGAGGTCATGCTCGACCGGAAGAGAGTGCGAAGCCGATGTTCGAAGCCCATTTCCAGACGTTCGAAGAGCCCGAAGGCGGCGTCGCGCTGGCCGCCCGCTTAAGCGCGCTGCGCGAGGAACTGGCGCGGCGCAAGCTGACCGGGTTTGTGGTTCCGCGCGCCGACCAGCAGCAGAATGAATATGTTGCCGCATCCGAGGAGCGGCTTGCCTGGCTGACCGGGTTCACCGGATCGGCCGGGCTCGCAATCGTGCTGGGCCGGGAAGCCGCCCTGTTCGTCGACGGGCGCTACACGCTGCAAGCCGCCAAGCAGGTCGACGCCAAGGCCTGGCAGGTCGAGCCGCTGGTCGAGCCACCGCCGGAGCACTGGCTGACCCGGCACCTCGCGGCCGGCGACCGCCTAGGATTTGACCCCTGGCTGCACACTTCTGCGGCAGCCGAACGGCTGGCGGCGGCCTGCGCCAAGGCGGGTGCCGAGCTGGTCGCCGTCGACGGCAACCCGGTCGACGCGATCTGGCACGAGCGGCCGGCACCGCCGCTCGGCCCGGTCACGATCCACGGCGCGCAGTTTTCTGGCGAGATCGAAGCCGAAAAGCTGAAGCGGATCCGGCTCGAGATCAACAAGCTTGGCGTCGATGCGCTGGTGCTGTCGGACAGCCACGCGGTGGCCTGGACCTTCAACATCCGCGGCGCCGACGTCTCGCACACGCCGCTGCCGCTGTCCTACGCGCTGGTGCCGAAGGACGGCCGGCCGCTGGTGTTCATCGATCACCGCAAGCTGTCCAACTCCGCGCGCGACCATCTCGAGCAATCCGCCGATGTCGAGGAACCGGCGGCGCTGACCGCGAAGCTCACCGAGCTCGGCAAGCGCGGCGCCTCGATTGCGCTGGATAGCGCGACCGCGGCGGATGCCCTCAGCCGCCTGATCGCGGGCGCCGGCGGCAAGCCGGTGCGCGGCAACGATCCGGTCAGCCTGCTGAAGGCGGTCAAGAACCTCACCGAGATCGAGGGCACCCGCACCGCGCATCAACGCGACGCGGTGGCGCTGACGCGCTTCCTCGCCTGGATCGACCGCGAGGCGCCCTCAGGCCACCTCACCGAGATCGACACCGTCGAGGCGCTGGAGACGTTCCGCCGCCAGACCGGCGCGCTGAAAGACGTCTCGTTCCCGACCATCGCCGGCACCGGGCCGAACGGCGCCATCGTGCATTATCGCGTGACGCGCAAGAGCAACCGCCGCATCGGCCCCGGCGATCTGCTGCTGATCGATTCCGGCGCGCAGTATGAAGACGGTACCACCGACGTCACCCGCACCATCGCGATCGGCATGCCGACCGAAGAGATGCGCGACCGCTTCACCCGCGTGCTTCGCGGCCATATCGGTATCGCCCGCGCGATCTTCCCGGACGGCACCACCGGCGCGCAGCTCGACAGCTTCGCGCGGCAGTATCTCTGGCAGGCCGGGATCGATTTCGAGCACGGCACCGGCCACGGCGTCGGCAGCTATCTCAGCGTCCATGAAGGGCCGGCGCGGATCTCCAAGCTCGGCACCACGCCGCTGAAGCGCGGCATGATCCTGTCCAACGAGCCCGGCTACTACAAGACCGACGCCTACGGCATAAGGATCGAGAACCTCGAACTCGTGATCGGCACCGACATTGTCGGCGCCGAGAAGCCGGTCAACGCATTCGAGACGCTGACGCTGGCGCCGATCGATCGTCGCCTGATCGAGGTGGGCATGCTGAGCGCGGACGAGCTGAGCTGGCTCAACGACTACCATGCCCGTGTCGCGCGCACCGTGCGCCCGCATCTCGACGACAACGCCACCAAGCTGTGGCTCGACGAGGCGACGGCGGCGCTGAAGTAGGCGGCCGCCCTGGCATCCACACATTCGATGTCGTCCCGGCGAAGGCCGGGACCCATAGCCACCGCTGTCTGCCGTTGCATGACGCCGGGGCCACAGCGCGGTTCAACAATGCGCGCCTGTGGTTATGGGTCCCGGCCTTCGCCGGGACGACAGCGGAATGCGCGGCCGACGACAGTGTGTTTGTTGCGCGAGACGAAATTTCGTCACGCCTCGCCCGAAATCGCATGGGCTTATGCCGAAACACCCGTATTCCGCGCGAACGGGCGCGCTACAGTCTTTCCACAATGCTGGATCGGACCTGAATGCACGGCGTGATGGGCAAGCCGCCCGGCGCGGCAAAAGACAACATCGCGACATCGAAGGTCATGCTGCTGATGCTCGTCGTGATGACGGGCGTCGCGCCGATCTCGCTCTACATGCTGGTTCCGGCGCTGCCGGTGCTGGCAACCGACTTCGGCCGCGACATTTCCATCGCGCAGATGACCGTGTCGCTCTACATGGTCGGCATTGCGCTGTCGCAGCTGATCATGGGACCGCTGTCCGACAAGTTCGGCCGCCGCCCGGTGCTGCTCGCGGGGCTCGGCCTGATGGTGGTGGCCGGCATCGGCTCTGACTTCGCAGAGACCCTGCCGCAACTGATCGCGGCGCGCTTCTTCCAGGCGCTCGGCGGCGCCAGCGGCATGGTGATCAGCCGCGCCATCATCCGCGATCTCTATCCGCGCGAGCGGGTCGGCGCCATGATCAGCCTCGTGGTCGCCGCGCTGATGATCGCGCAGATGGTGAGCCCGCTGACCGGCGGTCTGCTGGAGACCGCGTTCGGCTGGCGCGCGATCCTCTATCTCATCACCGCGGCGTCGCTGATCACCACGATCTTCATCGCGCTGGCGCTGCCCGAAACCCGCCGCGACCGCACCGACAGCTCCAGCTTCCGCGGCGACCTCGGCAAGCTGATCCGAAGCCGCGCCTTCGTCGGCTATCTCTTGTGCCAGGTGCTGGCGTCGCAGATCATCTTCGCCTTCGCCGGCGGCGGCCCCTACATCGTGGTGACCCAGATGGGCCGCAGTAGCGCCGAATATGGCGCGTGGTTCGCGATGACGGGGTTCGGCTACTTCATCGGCAATCTCTTGTGCGTGCGCTTCGCGCCGCGGCACTCGCTGGAGCGGCTGATCTGGTTCGGCCTCGCGCTGCAGCTCGGCGGCAGCCTGCTCAACCTGATCTGGAGCTTTGCCGGGCTGAACCAGGCGCCGCTCTGGCTGTTCGGCACCCAGATGATCGTGATGGTCGCCAATGCCTTCGTGATGGCCAATTCGGCCGCCGGCGCCATCAGCATCCGCCCCGAAGCCGCCGGCACCGCCTCGGGCGCGATGGGCTTCCTACAGCAGGGCATCGGCTCGCTGATCTCACAATTCGGCGCCTATCTCGGCGGCCATTCGACCACCACATTGCCGCTGACATCGGCGATCTTCGCAATCTCGATCGCCTGCGCCTGCACCATGATCTTTGTGGTGCCGCGGCGGAACGTGGTGGTGAGCGAAGAGCTGATCACGCAGGCCGAGGAGGATGAGCAGGGGATGATGTGACTTGCTTCGTCATTCCGGGGCGATGCGAAGCATCGAACCCGGAATCTCGAGATTCCGGGTCTGGTCCTTCGGACCATCCCGGAATGACAAGCTCATTACTCTCCGATCAGCTTCAACCACTCGTCTTCGGTCAGCACCTGGACGCCGTGCTTCTGCGCTTCGGCAAGCTTCGAGCCGGCGCCCGGCCCCGCGACGACATAGTCGGTCTTCTTCGACACCGAACCCGCGGCCTTGGCCCCTAACCGCTCGGCGGTCGCCTTGGCCTCGTCGCGCGTCATCTTCTCGAGCGAACCGGTGAACACCACGGTTTTGCCGGCCACCACTGAATTGCTCTTCGGCTTCTCGGCGTCGACGATCTCGTCGAGCTCCGTGGTCAGCCGCTCGACGATGCCGCGGTTATGGCTCTCGCCGAAATAGTCCGCGATGCTCTTGATCACGGTATCGCCGATCTGGTCGAGCGCGTCCATCTCGGCGATGGCATCCTCGTCGCCCTTGGCGACCTTCAGGCAGGCCTCGTGGAATGCCTCCCACGAGCCGTAGCCGCGCGCCAGCGCCAACGCCGTGGTCTCGCCGACATGGCGCATGCCGAGCGCATAGATGAAGCGCTCCAGCCCGATCCTGCGGCGGCTGTCGATCGCGGCGAACAGATTGCGCACCGAGGTTTCGCCATAGCCTTCGATGTCCTCGAGCTTCAGCTTCGCGTTGCGCTTCGGCAGCGTGAAGATGTCGGCGGGCTCCTTGACCCACCCCTCGTCGAAGAAATATTGCAGCTGCTTCACGCCGAGGCCGTCGATGTCGAACGCGCGTCGCGACACGAACAGGATCAGGTGCTCGATCTTCTGGAACGGACAGGCGAACTCGCCGCTGCAGCGTAGCCGCGAGCCCTCCTCGCCGGTCGCGGTCTCCTCGCGGACCACGTCGGTGTGCAGCGGGCACGGGCACTTCTTCGGGAAATGGAATTCCTTGGCGCTCTTCGGCCGCTTATCGATCACGACGTCGACGACCTGCGGGATCACGTCGCCGGCGCGCTGGATCACGACGGTGTCGCCGATCCTGATGTCGCGCCCCTCGCGCAGCACCTCGCCCTTGTTGCCGATGCCCTTGATGTAGTCCTCGTTGTGCAGCGTGACGTTCTGCACGATCACGCCGCCGACGCCGACCGGCTCGAGCTTGCCGACCGGGGTGAACGAGCCGGTGCGCCCGACCTGGATCTCGATGTCGCGCAGCACGGTCATGGCGCGCTCGGCCGGGAATTTGTGCGCGATCGCCCAGCGCGGCGTGCGCGACACGAAGCCGAGCCGTTCCTGCCAGTCGATGCGGTCGACCTTGTAGACGACGCCGTCGATGTCGTAGTCGAGCTCGGCGCGCTGCTCCTCGATCTTGCGATGGAAGGCAATCAGCTCCTCGACCGAGTGGCACAATTTGGTCAGCGGATTGGTCTTGAAGCCGCAGCGCTCGAACCAGTGGATCATGCCGGTCTGGGTCTCCTCCGGCATCGCACTCATCTGGCCCCAGGCATAGGCAAAGAAGCCGAGCGGCCGCGAGGCGGTGATACCGGGATCCTTCTGCCGCAGCGAGCCGGCCGCCGAATTGCGCGGATTGGCGAAGATGGTGTCGCCCGCGGCCTTCTGCCGCTCATTGAGCGCCAGGAACGCCTTCTTGGTCATGTAGACCTCGCCGCGCACCTCGCAGATCTCGGGCACGTTGCGGCCCTTGAGCTTCTGAGGCACGTCCTCGAGCGTGCGAATGTTGGCGGTGACGTCCTCGCCCTCGGCGCCATCGCCGCGCGTCGCCGCGGTGACGAGCTCGCCGCCCTCGTAGCGCAGCGACATCGAGAGCCCGTCGATCTTCGGCTCGGCGGAGAAATCGATCTTGTCGTCCGGCAGCTTGAGAAAGCGCGTGATGCGTCCAACGAAGTCGATCACGTCGGCTTCCGCAAACGCGTTGTCGAGCGACAGCATCGGCAGCGAATGGCGGACCTTTTTGAAGCGCCCGGACGGCGCGGCGCCGACCTTCTGCGAAGGCGATTCCGCGGTGACGAATTCGGGGAAGCGCTTCTCGATCCCGTTGTAGCGCTGCCGCAGCGCATCGTACTCGGCATCGGTGACGCTGGGCGCGTCGTCCTGGTAGTAGCGCTTGTCGTGGCCCTCGAGCTCGAGCGCAAGGCGCATCAACTCGACCTTGGCCTGGGCCTTGGTGAGCTTGTCGACGTCAGGAAGTGATTTCTCTTTTGCTGCTTTGGCCATGCAAGGAGCGCGCTATAGTTCTCCGTCATTCCGGGGCGGTCCGTCAGGACCGAACCCGGAATCTCGAGATTCCGGCTTCGATGCTTCGCATCGCCTCGGAATGACGATGTAGGGAATGAGGCTCATGTCGTACTACGTCTACATTCTAGCAAGTCGACGAGACGGAGCAATCTATGTTGGGATCACCAACGATCTCGTGCGTCGGGTCTACGAACATCGAATGAAGGCCGTCCCAAGCTTTACATCCAAATACAACATCACGCAGCTCGTTTGGTTCGAAATCTACGACGATCCGATCTCCGCGATCTCTCGGGAGAAGGAGCTAAAGAAGTGGAAGAGAGGCTGGAAGACCCAGTTAATCGAGGCGACCAACCCGGAATGGAATGACTTGTATGAGTCGATCTGCGTCTGAGGTCGTCATTCCGGGATGGTCCGAAGACCAGACCCGGAATCTCGAGATTCCGGGTTCGATGCTTCGCATCGCCCCGGAATGACAATGAGAGATTAACTCGCCGCCCTGAGCAGGCGTTCCGCGGCGGCCCTCGCCTCGGCGGTGATCTCGGCACCGGCCAGCATGCGCGCGATCTCCTCGCGGCGATGGTCGGCGGCGAGCGCGTTGACGCGGGTGGCGACCCGCTTGCCCTTGTCGAGCGCGTCCTTGGAGATCAGGAGATGCTGGCTGGCGCGGGCCGCGACCTGCGGCGCATGCGTCACCGCCATCACCTGCACCTTGCCGGCGAGGCGCGCCAGCCGCGAACCAATGGCGTCCGCCACCGCGCCGCCGACACCGGTGTCGATTTCGTCGAACACCAAAGTCGGCGCCGAACCGCGATCGGCCAGCACGACCTTCAGCGCCAGCAGGAAGCGCGACAGCTCGCCGCCGGAGGCGACCTTCATCATCGGCCCCGGCTTGGTGCCCGGATTGGTCTGCACCCAGAATTCGACACGGTCGATACCCTCTGGCCCCGGCGCGGCGGCATTGGCCTCGACCTGGGTCATGAATTTCGCGCGCTCGAGCTTGAGCGGCGCGAGCTCGGCATTGACCGCCTTGTTGAGCTTCTCGGCCGCCTTGCTGCGCGCCGCCGACAGTTTTGCGGCGGCAGCCGCATAGCGTTGGTCGGCTTCGGCGGCGGCCGCTTCCAGCTTCTTGAGCTGGTCGGCGCCGGCATCGATCAGCGCGACGTCGCCAGCGTATTGCGTCGCCAGCGCGGCCAGCAAATCCACCGGCGTCGAATATTTGCGCGAGGCGGCGCGCAGCGCGAACAGCCGCTCCTCGATGCGCTCGAGCTCGGCCGGATCGAAATCGGTCGCCGCCAGAGCGGCGTTGAGATGCTGGTCGGCCTCTTCCAGCGCGTTGATTGCAATGTCGATCGCTTTCACTGCCGGTTCGATCAGCGCCGGCGCATTGGCGGCGCGCCGCTCCAGCCGGCGTACCGCGGCCGACAGCGCCGACACCGGTGAATGCGAGCCGCCGATTGCCTCCTGCGCCTCGCGCAGATCGGTCGCGACCTTCTCGCCCTGCATCATGGTGGTGCGGCGGTTGGCAAGCTCGGTCTCCTCGCCATCCTTCGGCGCCAGCGTCTTCAATTCCTGCGAGGCATGGCGCAGATAGTCGGCCTCGCGCGCGGCACGCTCCATGCCGGCGCGATGCTCGTCGAGCGCGGTGCCGGCGGTCCGCCTGATGTCCCATAGCGTTTCCAGCGCGGCGACGTCCTTCTCGTGGCCGGCGAAGGCGTCGAGCAACTGGCGGTGGGTGGAGGCGTCGACCAGCGCGCGCTCGTCGTGCTGACCGTGGATTTCAACCAGAACGGCGCCGACCGCCTTCAGGGTCTGCACGCTGATCGCCTGATCGTTGATGAAGGCACGGGTGCGGCCGTCGGCGAGCTGCACGCGGCGCAGGATCATCTCGCAGCCTTGTTCAGAACTCGTGTCGTCGAGGCCGTTTTCGGCGAGGATCCTGGCCGCCGGATGTCCCTTGGGGACATCGAACATCGCGGTGACCTGCCCCTGCTCGGCGCCATGGCGCACGAGACCGGCATCGCCGCGGCCGCCGAGCGCCAGCGCAAAGGCATCGAGCAGGATCGATTTGCCGGCGCCGGTTTCGCCGGTCAGCACCGCCAGGCCACGGGAAAATTCGATATCAAGCCGTTCGATCAGGACGATGTCACGGATCGACAGACGGGCCAGCATGCGAGGACAATTCCTAGCCGAGACCTATCTTCTTGAAGGTCCTGCTGATCCAGGATCCCTGATTCTCGCTCGGCTCGAGACCGCCGGACTTTACTAGATTATACGCGTCCTTGTACCAGCGGCTGTCCGGAAAATTGTGGCCGAGCACTGCGGCTGCGGTCTGCGCCTCGCCGACGATGCCGATCGCCATATAGGCCTCGGTGAGCCGGTAGAGCGCCTCTTCGACGTGGCGCGTGGTCTGGTACTGGGTGACGACGGTCTTGAAGCGGTTGATCGCGGCGGTGAAGTCGCGCTTCTCGATGTAGTAGCGCCCGACCGCCATTTCCTTGCCGGCGAGCTGGTCGCGCGCCGCCTGAATCTTGTTCTTGGCCTGGGTCGCATATTCCGAGGTCGGATATTTGCGCACCACCTCTTCGAGCGCCGCGATCGCCTTCTCGGTACGGCCCTGGTCACGCGAGATGTCCGGGATCTGATCGAAATGCGATGCTGCGATCAGGTACTGGGCGTAGGCAGCGTCCGGGCTGCCGGGATGCAGCGTGACGTAGCGGGTCGCAGAGCCGATGCAGCTGTCGTAGTCGCCGGCCTGGTAATACGAATAGGCCGACATCAGGAGCGACTTGCGCGCCCAGTCCGAATACGGATGCTGACGGTCGACTTCCTCGAACTTCTTCGAGGCGGCCTTCAGGTCCTTCTTCTCGTTCATCATGTACAAGCCCTCATTGTAGAGCTTGTCCGCGGGCTCATCGACGAACGTATCGTCCTTGGACATGAACTTGTCCCACAGCGCGCCGGTGCCGCAGCCTGAGAGCGGCAGTGCCAGCACGATCAGGCCCGCCGCAAAACGCAGCGTGCGCGCGGCCTTGGTCAGGCCGGAGACGTCAGAAGAGGAGCGTGGTTCGAGCGCCATACGCATTGCCGACATGAATTGTAAAACCTGACGCCTTTGATGCGGTTAACGGCGACCCCACTCCACCCATGAACCGCGGTCATGGATGCAATATCTCTCGTGCCGTTGGCGCCGTATCAGGCAACCGCGGGCCTGTTTAACCGAAAAATGACCGTCGACCAACCGAATAGGGAGCCAATCCGCCGGGAATAAGGCGACCCGGCGAAGCGCACAGCCTGCTGTGGTTACTACGGAAATTAGGGCTGACCGCCTTGGCGATCAGGACTTGGGCGATCAGGACACGTCCGGACCGTAGGCCGGGGCGACGAGGCCGCCCACGGTGCCCGCACCGGCTTCGACATGGCCGCGGACCGGCCTCCGGGCCGTCTCCGATTCGACCACGCGCCAGGCGCTACGGTCGGCCAGCAGCGCCTTCAGCACCGCATTGTTGAGCTTGTGACCGCCCCGGACCGAACGGTAGCTGCCGAGCAGCGGCAGGCCGGCCAGCGCGAGATCGCCGATCACGTCGAGCACCTTGTGACGGGCGCACTCGTTGGCGTAGCGCAGGCCCTCGACATTGAGCAGGCGGGCTTCGTCGAACACCACGGTGTTGTCGAACGAGGCGCCGAGCGCGAAGCCTGCGCCCCACAGCCGCGCCACGTCATTCATGCAGCCGAAGGTGCGGGCCCGCGCGACGTCGCGGCGGAAGCCTTCGGGCGAAAGATCGAAGGAATAGGTCTGGTGGCCGATCACCTTGTTGGCGAAGTCGATCTCGACCTCGGCGCGGAACCCGCCGGCGAACGGGCGCAGCTCGCCCATCGCATCGCCGATCTTGACCTGCACCGGCTTCAGCACCTGGATGAAACGGCGGACGGCGGGCTGGGTCACAATGCCGGCCTGGTCGATGGCCGCGACGAACGCCGCTGCGCTGCCGTCCATGATCGGCACTTCAGATCCGTCGATTTCGATGGTGGCGTTGTCGACGCCCATGCCGCGTAGCGCTGCGAGAACATGCTCCGCGGTCGAAACCAGCGGTCCTTCGCGGTCACCCAGCACCGTCGCGAACTCGGTTGCGATCACCGCGTCGGCGGTGGCGGTGACTTCGCGGTCAGCACCATCGAGACCGGTGCGGACAAAAATAAAACCCGCATCAACAGGTGCAGGTCCCAGCGTGAGACTAACAGGAAGACCGGAATGAACGCCTACGCCAGTCACGGTGGCTTGCGACCGAAGCGTTGTTTGACGGCTGAACTTCATTCGATAATGCCCACTACCCGACTTCGCTCAATTCAAGTGGCCAAACTTCCCCAAGGCCGACTCGCTTGAGCTCCCCAAGTCACGGCAGACCATAGTGATTTCCTAAACCGCGCCAACTCACGCTTCTTTACCGATTGTTACCCCATCTCTGCCGCATTCACGCCCAAGGTTAACCAAATTGCGGCAGCGAAAACGGCCCTCGGCGCGTGGCCATCTGACCACCGAAACAATAATTAATCATTTAAAATCAGTTGCTTGTTTGCAGAGCGCAATCACCTACCCGCCAAAAGGAGAAGGCCCCGGCGGTTCCCCCGCCGAGGCCTTCTTCATCGCCAAGGTTGTAACAAACTTCAGTTTGCCTGCCGGCGCAGGAAGGCCGGGATATCAAGATGGTCGTCGCCCTGTGGCGCCGGGGCAACAGGGGCTTGACGGCCATGCGCGTCCAATCCCTGCGGGGCCGGGCGCTTTGCATATTCCGATACCGGCTGCTCGTTCGCCGAGATCTGCTGGGCGACGCTGCGGGCCGGCTTGCGCTCGGGCAGCGGAGGCATCGTCGGCATCGCAGGACCCGAGGCACGGGCCGCGATCGGCGGCTCGGTCTCTTCGTCGCGGCGGCCGAGGCCGACATTGGCGAGCCGTTGCAGCAGCGACAGCCGGGTCTTCTGCGGGTGTTCCGCCTCACCATCGCCGCTGGCCTGGCGAATCTCGGCCTGCGCCGGCATCGGCAGATCCTCGAACTTCGGCATCCGCGGAGCACGGACCGGCGACCGCTCCGCGGCCTGCGGGATGAAGGTCTCGGGCGGCATCGGCTCGTGCTGCTCGGCCCGGGCTGCTTCGTGATCCGGGAACAAGGTCGGCTTCTGGGCGATCGGCCGCACCGTGACGTCACCGTAAGAGGCCGGCTGCATCGGCGCCTGGGCGGCCGATGCGCTGTCCGGGGCAACCGCGGCGGCGATCGCCGCGAGCGCGGCGCGCTCGACCGCCGGACGCTGCTGGGGCGCCGCGGCCTGGGCGGCAATCGGAGCGACCGTCACGCCGGTCGGCGGCTCCAGCTTCTGGGCACGCTCGGCCATGCGCTGGTTGTCGGCACGCAGGCGAGCGGTCAGGTCGGCCAGCCGGCTCTCCGGCGAACCGCCCGGCTGCTGCGCGGGAGCCTGGGCACGGGAAGCGATCGCGGCCTGCTCGATGCCGGTTGCGACCACCGAGACGCGAATGATGCCGTCGAGCGATTCGTCGAAGGTGGCGCCGACGATGATGTTGGCGTCGGCATCGACCTCCTCGCGGATGCGGGTTGCGGCTTCGTCGACCTCGAACAGGGTGAGATCCTTGCCGCCCGTGATCGAGATCAACAGGCCGCGGGCGCCCTTCATCGAGCTATCGTCGATCAGCGGGTTGGCGATCGCAGCTTCGGCGGCGGTCAGCGCGCGCTTCTCGCCGGTTGCCTCGCCGGTGCCCATCATCGCCTTGCCCATCTCACGCATCACCGCGCGGACGTCGGCGAAGTCGAGGTTGATCAGGCCTTCCTTGACCATCAGGTCGGTGATGCAGGCGACGCCCGAATACAGCACCTGGTCGGCCATCGCGAACGCGTCGGCGAAGGTGGTCTTCTCGTTGGCGACCCGGAACAGGTTCTGGTTCGGGATGATCAGGAGGGTGTCGACCACCTTGTGGAGCTCGGAAATACCGTGCTCGGCGGTGCGCATCCGGCGCTGCCCCTCGAAGTGGAACGGCTTCGTCACCACACCGACGGTGAGGATCCCCATCTCGCGCGCGGCCTTGGCGATCACGGGCGCGGCGCCCGTGCCGGTGCCGCCGCCCATGCCGGCGGTGACGAACACCATGTTGGCGCCGGTGAGATGATCGCGAAGCTCGTCCATGACTTCCTGCGCGGCCGCGGCACCGACGTCGGGCTGCGAACCGGCGCCGAGGCCCTGGGTGACCTGGGTGCCCATCTGGATGATGCGCTGCGCCTTCGACATCGTCAGCGCCTGTGCGTCGGTGTTGGCGACGACGAAGTCGACGCCCTGCAACCCGGCGGTGATCATGTTGTTGACGGCATTACCACCCGCGCCGCCGACGCCGAAGACGGTGATCCGCGGTTTCAGCTCGCTGATGTCAGGGGGTGTCAGATTGAGTGCCATGGTTGCCTCTCTCGATTATGCGCGCGTTGGTTCGTCCCGGCCGCTGGCCGCAGGAGCTGGTGAAAATGCAATGAGCCGGGGTGCGGTCATCAGAAGCCCTCGCGAAGCCATCGTCCGACCTTTCCGAAGTAACCGTCTGTCCCTGTCCTGAGCTGCCGCGTGCGCCGCGGTTCGACATGTTCAAGATGAGCGTATTGCGGATAGACCAGGAGGCCCGTCGGCACCGAGAACGAGGCGCCCTTCGCCTCGTTCGGCAGCCGGCCGAAGCCGAGCGGGCGGCCGATGCGGACCTGGCGGTTCAGGATACGGGTGGCGAGCTCGACGGTCCCAGTCAGCTGCGACGCACCGCCGCTGAGCACGACGCGCGCCCTCGGCTCTGCCGCAAAGGGGGAATCCGCGAGCCGGTCACGGACCATTTCGAAAATCTCCTCGGCGCGATGCCGGACAATGTTCGCAATCGTGGCGCGAGATACGATTTGCGGGGTCTCCCGATCATCGCCTGCAGTGGGAACGGACATCAGCTCGCGCGAGTCCGAACCGCCGGTCAGCACCGTGCCGTATAAAGTCTTGATTCGCTCGGCATCCGCAATGCACGCGCCGATGCCGCGCGCAAGATCCATCGTGATGTGTTGCCCGCCGAGCGCAAACCCGGATGCGTGCACGAGGCGGCCGCCGGAATAGGTCGCGATCGTCGTCGAGCCCGCGCCCATCTCGACGACGGCGGCGCCGAGGTCGGCTTCGTCATCGGTCAGCACCGACAGGCCCGCGACATAGGGGCTCGACGCCATGGCTTCGACGTTGAGATGGCAGCGCTCGACCACCAGCATCAGGTTCTTGGCAACCGTCGCGTCCGACGTCACCACGTTCATGTCGACGCCGAACTGGCGCGCCACCATGCCCCTGGGATCGCGGATGCCCTTGACGCCATCGAGCGCGTAGCCGACCGGCAGCGCGTGCAGCACGGTACGGCCGGCGCCGGCGGCGTGACGCATGCCGGCCGAGGTGACGCGGCTGATGTCGTCCGCAGTCACCGAGCCGCCGCGGATATCGGCCGCGGCTTCGACCAGCTGGCCATGCTGCCTGCCGCCGGAGACCGACAGCAGGACGGACTCGACCCGGACCTTGGCCATGCGCTCGGCCAGCGCGACGGCATGGCGCACCGCCTTCTCGCATTCGGCGAGATCGACGACGGAGCCGGCCTTGACGCCGCGCGACTGGATCTGGCTGTAGCCGATCAGTTCGACCGCATGGGTGCGGCCGCGCAGCGCCTCGTTCGGCGGCGACGGCTTGAGCCGCGCGATCATGCAGGCGATCTTGCTGGAGCCGACGTCGAGCGAAGCCACCATCGCGGTGCGCTTCTGCATCGGGCGGGTCTTCGGGGTCAGGTTGCGATCGAGGCCGGTCATGCGGAGTCACCCGGCTTCTTCTTGGACTTCTTGTCCTTGAACAGCTCGTCGCGCGCCTTGCCGGCTTCCTCGGACAATTGCACGATCAGCCGATCGGGCAGCCGCATGTCGACGGCGACAATGTCGCGCGAGAACAGCTTCTCGTCCTTGTCGAGCTTGGAGAGCGCGGCGAGCGCGTTGCCGACATCGTTCTCCGGCAGGCGGACATCGAGGCCGTCCTTGAGGCGCAGGTTCCAGCGCCGCTCACCGACGAAGATCGCGGCCTTGGTCACCGAACGCACCTGCGGATAACGGTCGAGCAGCGCCAGGAAGTCCTGGGCGCGCGTATCAGCCCCCTTGCCCACCACCAGCGGCAGATTGAGGAAGCGGCGCGTGACGTAAGGCTCGAGCACCGCGCCGTCGGAGGCGATCACCGACAGGCGGCCGTTCTGTTGCCACAACGCGAAGGCGGTGCGCTCGACGATGTCGATCTGCAGCCGGCCCGGATAGAGCTTGAGGATCGTGGCATCCGCGATCCAGGGATTGGCCTTCAGCTTGGCGCGCACGGTATCGGCATCGAGGAACAGCAGCGAGGAGCGGCCATTGACGCCGCCGATCGCGAGCACCTCGTCCTGGCTCAGCTGCTTGCGGCCGTTGATGCCGACGGTGGTGATGCGGAAGCCTGCGGAATTGGCCAGCGCGTTGCGGGTGTCGCTGAGCGCGGTGGTGAACTCCTCGACATGGCCGCCCCGGACGATGCCGAAGCCCAGGCTGCCGAACAGGATCGCGAGCGTCGCGACCAGGCCGATGCGGCGCGGCAGATAGCGTTCGACCATCTGGATGTAGCGGTTCGGCGGCTCGCGATCGATCATCTGCGGCCGCCTGGCGGGACGCCGTCGGCGGCGAGCGAGATGGGCGCCGATATACTCGCGCAGCAGCACCGCCGCTCCAATAGCGGCTGCTCTCAGGTCAGCTTGAGGCCCCAGCGATCGCAGCGATCGAGTGAGGCGTCCTGCACCATCCATTGCACGAGCTCGTCACATGTTGTGCCCGCAAACCCTGCGGGTCCCGGCACAAATCACGTCTCGGCTAGACCGGTGGGATTAGAGTGGCCCCCTGTTCCCTGGTTGCGATCCTCGAAGCGGTAATCCGCGACAGCTCACGCCCCGGCAGCCAAGCGCTACATGCGCCGCCAGCGTTAACCTTCGGGCTTCCTGGTAAACAAACGGTAAATGAGTTCGGCCTGAAGTGTATTTTGATCAACGCTTTGAGTACTTTGCCGCGAACCCGTTAGCATTTTAGCAACAGCGCCGGGTTCCATCCGGCCGAGTCGGGCGGGTTCCGCGCTCAGGCGGCCTTAACGCCCGGCGCGGCGGTGGCCGAGCTCGATCTGGTCGTTGAGGAAGTCGGCAAAGGCGATGCCCTGTGCTTTCAAGGCCTTAGGGTACAGTGATGCTGCTGTGAGCCCGGGCAGCGTGTTGGTTTCGAGGTAGACCGGGCCATTGGCCGACACGATGAAATCGCTGCGCGAGTAGCCGGTGCAGGATAATGCGCGGTGCGCCCGCAACGCATGGTCCATGATCGCGGCGCTGACCTCGGGCGCGAAGCGGCCGGGACAGATCTCCTGAGTCGACTTCAAAAGGTATTTGGCTGTGTAGTCGAATCCGCCCTCCGCCGGCACGATCTCGATCGGCGGCAGCGCGAACACGCTGCCGTCGGATTGCTCGAGCACGCCGCAGGTCGCCTCCACGCCCGATACGAACGGCTCGATCAGATAGTCTTCATGCTTCGCGGCATTGCGGACGGCGATGAGGTCCTGCTTGGCGTTGACGAAGATCAGCCCGTAGCTCGATCCGTCCTTGGCGGGCTTTGCGATCAGCTTGCCGTACTTTGCGAAGGCGTCGTCGATCTGTTCGACGCTGATGCCCTGCGGCGCGTTGATGCCGGCGATCACTGCGAAGCGCTTCGCCGACGGCTTGTCGAAGGCCAGATGCGACGACGCCGAGCCGGAGCCGGTGAAAGCAACGCCGCGCATCTCGCACATCGCCTGCAATTCGCCATTCTCGGCGCGGCCGCCGTGCAGACCGAGCACGAGCACGCGCTGCTCGGCGCCTGCCTTGTCGAGCGCCTGGTCGAGCGCGATACCGGGACTATCAGGCTTGAAGTCGACCTCGAACGGCCGCGCGTGACCGAGCAGCTGTTCGGACGTCACCGCATGCACGGTGTCGTCGACGTCCCAGAACCAGAGCTCCGCGCCGGGCAACGCGCGGTGCAGCGCCTGCGCGCTCGCCACCGAAACCAACCGCTCCTTGTTGGTGCCGCCGAACAGAATGGTCACCTGCATCAGCTGTTCCCGATCCGCTTGATTTCCCAGTGCAGCTCAATTCCGCTGGTCTGCTTCACCCTTTCACGCACCGTCTCACCGAGGCTCTCGATGTCATGGCCGGTGGCGTTGCCGGTGTTGATCAGGAAATTGCAGTGCATCTCCGAGACCTGCGCGCCGCCGACCTTGAGGCCGCGGCAGCCTGCGGCGTCGATCAGCTTCCAGGCGCTGTTGCCGGGCGGATTCTTGAAGGTCGAGCCGCCGGTCTTTTCGCGGATCGGCTGCGCGGTCTCGCGATGAGTCTGCACCTCATTCATGCGCGCGCGGATCGCATCCGCATCGGTGATCCTGCCGCGGAAGCGCGCCGAGGTGAAGATAACGGACGGATCGACGCCGCTGTTGCGATAGACGAACTTCATGTCGGCATTGCCGAACGTGTGCTTGGTGCCGTCGCGGCCGATGCCGGTCGCCTCCACCAGCACATCCTTGGTCTCGCCGCCGTTGGCGCCGGCATTCATGCGCAGCGCGCCGCCGACCGTACCGGGGATGCCGAAGAAGAATTCCATGCCGCCAATGTTTGCAGCCGCTGCCGTCTCGGCGACGCGCTTGTCGAGCGCCGCGGCGCCGGCGGTGACGACATCACCGGCTGTGCTGGTCTCGCCGAACGCACGCGGCGCCAGCCGGATCACGACACCCGGCATGCCGCCGTCGCGCACGATCAGATTGGAGCCGACGCCGACGACATAGACCGGCAGCTCCTGCGGCAGCCGCTTCAGGAAGTAAGCAAGATCGTCTTCATCCGCCGGTGTGAACAGCACCTGCGCCGGGCCGCCGACGCGAAACCAGGTCAGCTCGGCCAGCGACTGGTTGGCCAGCAGCCGCCCGCGCAGCTCCGGCATCGCGGCTTTCAGATCGGACGTGATGTCGGGGAAGGTCATGGCGTGGCGATCGATGCACGAGCAGGATTGAGAGCGTGTCGCACTGCATTTTGCGCCGGCGCCCGGGGCTTACCCCTCTCCCCAGCCCTCCCCCGCAAGGGAGGAGGGAGCCCGACCGGTGTGCTCACCTCACTTGGCATAACAACCGCGTTCTGACTCGCTGCACGAGTCAGGAAGGCACCGGCGGATGGGTTCCCTCCCCCCTTGCGGGGGAGGGTTAGGGAGAGGGGTGAGCCGCACGGGCGCTGTTCGTGAAGGGCGACGAACATCATCACCCCAGCGCCTTCAATTCGCCGGGCAGTGCGTAGGCCCACTGCGTGATGTTGCCGGCGCCGAGACAGACGACGAGGTCGCCGGACTTGGCAAGGCCGTGAACGATCCTGGCGAGCTCAGCCGCGTTCGGCAATGGGACCACGTTGCGATGGCCGTGGGCGCGCAGGCCGGCGGCGAAATGATCGCGGTCGATGCCTGCGATCGGCGTCTCGCCGGCCGGATAGACCTCGGCAACCACGACCGCATCGGCGTCGTTGAAGCAGGTGCAGAATTCCTCGAACAAGGATTGCAGGCGGGTGTAGCGATGCGGCTGCACCACGGCGACGATCTTGCCGTTGGTGGATTCCCGCGCCGCCTTCAGCACGGCTGCGATCTCGACCGGATGATGGCCGTAGTCGTCGATCACGGTGATGCCATTGGTCTCGCCGGTTTTGGTGAAGCGCCGCTTGACGCCGCCGAAGCCGGCCATCGCCTGGCGGATGACGTCGTCGGATACGCCGAGCTGATGCGCGACCGCGATCGCCGCCGTCGCGTTCGACGCGTTATGGCGTCCCGGCATCGGCAGCATGATGTCGGCGATCTCGTGCGTCGCGCCTGTCTTGCGATCGCGGAGCGCGACCTTGAATTTCGAGCCGCCGCCCATCGGCGTCAGGTCCAGGAGCTGCGCATCGGCCTGCGGGTTCTGCCCGTAGGTGATGATGCGGCGGTCTTCGATCTTGCCGACCAGGCTCTGCACCACGGGGTGATCGGTGCACATCACCGCAAAGCCGTAGAACGGAACGTTCTCGACGAAATTGCGGAACGCATCCTGGATCGCCTCGAAGGTCTTGAAGTGATCGAGATGCTCGGGATCGATGTTGGTGACGATGACGACGTCGGACGGCAGCTTGAGGAAGGTGCCGTCGCTCTCGTCGGCCTCGACCACCATCCAGTCGCCGGCGCCCAGCCGCGCATTGGAGCCGTAGGCATTGATGATGCCGCCATTGATGACGGTCGGATCGAGCCCGCCGGCGTCGAGCAATGTCGCCACCATCGTGGTCGTGGTGGTCTTGCCATGGGTGCCGGCGATCGCGACGCAGCTCTTCAGCCGCATCAATTCCGCCAGCATCTCGGCGCGCCGCACCACCGGAATGCGCCGCGCGCGCGCCGCCATCAATTCGGGATTGTCGCGCTTGATCGCGGTCGAGACCACGACGACATCGGCGCCGTCGACATTCTCGGCGGTGTGACCGACCGAGATTCTTGCACCCTTCTTGCGCAACCGATCGAGATTGTAATTATCCGACGCGTCGGAGCCTTGCACGGTGTAACCGAGATTGATCAGCACCTCGGCGATGCCGCTCATGCCGATGCCGCCGATCCCGACGAAGTGAATGGGTCCGATCTCGCGCGGCAGTCTCATGATCCGGTTCCTGATATCGTCATCCGCCCTGCGCGAACTGCGCTGCGGGGCGGCTGATTTAGCTTCGCTATGCGCCCCACATCGCTGGCGCAGACCACTGGATGCCCCGCTTTTCCCCTGCGTGACAAGGGCTTTTTCCACTCCGCGGCCGTGGAAATGTCGCTGTTGTCAGCTAGCGGCCGGTGCTGGTGATCTGACGTCACGGATATCTCCATGTCGGCCCCGGGGGCTACGCCGCTCCCGATCGCGCAGCGCGCGCGGCAATCTCGTCCTGCATCTCGATCACGCGAAGATAATTGCGCAGCCGGTTGGTCTCGAGCGCGCGCAGCAGCTTGTTCTGGTGATAGGGCAGCACGAGCTCGGCGAGCTGTGCGCTCCAGGCCGCATTCATCTCGAACAGCACCCCTAAGCCGAACACGGCGGGAATTTCGGCGAAGCCGAACTCCCTGCCCTGCGCCAGCTCCTCCGCCAGGAAGTCATCGATCGCGGTCATCACGCCGTTGCGCGCGCCACCGGCAACATTCGCGAATGCGGCAAGGCCCGCGCCGCGAAATCCATGACCTTCGACCAGCGCCGGACGATCCAGCGTGGCGCCGGCCTGGTAACTGTGCGGATGGCAGTACGCGGCAGGAATCTGGCCCGGCGCGTAATACATGTCGCGCCGCCCGCAGGGCCAGCCGACATCATGGAGAAACGCCAGCACGGGTTTGCCGGCGCGGCGGCTGATCGCCTCGATCTGCCGCAGCTCGTGATAGACCGTGTACCAGTTGTGGTCGCCGTCGACGATCCAGGCGTCGGCGGCATCCAGTTTGCCGAACGCATCGAGGCTGGTCTTCGCGACGTGACGCACATCCGGATTGGCATTGACCCAATCGAGGAATTCGCGCTTCGGCGCCGGATCGACGCTGGTGAGCTGACCGCCGCGGGCCCGGCAGTGATCGGCAAGCAGCGCCGACATGCCGCCATATTCAGCGCCGATCTCGACGACATCGCGCGCATCCGCGAGGCGCAGCGCTTCGAGGATCAGATCCGAGAATTCCGAGACGGAGTGGATCAAAAGACCCGTCATCATCAAGTCTCCCCCGGCCTGCTGCCGGATTGGCGCATCAAATCCCGGCCACCTTGGCCACCAGATCGGCCAGCCGCTCGGCGGCATCGAGCCGCCCGACGCTGCGGGCGGCTTCCGCCATCGCGGTCAATTTTTGGGGCTCGACGGCGTAGGCGGAGATCTCGGCGGCGAGCCGTTCCGGCGTGAAGTCGCTCTGCGCGATGCGCAGCGCGCCGCCCGCCTGCGACAGCACGCCGGCATTGGCGAACTGGTCCTGGTCGATCGCGCCCGGCAGCGGCACCAGGATCGAGGGCCGGCCGATCGCGGCAAGCTCGGCGACGGTGCCGGCGCCGGAGCGCGAGATCACGAGCTGGCTCGAGGCGAGGCGCGCCGGCAGGTCCGGGAAGAACGGTGCGAGCTCGGCATTGATCTTGAGCCGGTCGTAGACCGCGCGCACCCGGTCCATGTCCTCTTCGCGCACCTGCTGGGTGATGATCAGTCGGCTCCACAGCGCGGGATCGAGCTGCTCGATCGCGGGCGGCACGATGTCGCTCATCACCCGCGCGCCCTGGCTGCCGCCGACGACGAGCAGGCGCAGCGGTCCGTTCACCTCGGGCGCCGCGTACTTCACCGCAGCCGCCGCAAGGATGGCGGGGCGCATCGGCGTGCCGACGGTGGTGGCCTTGCCGGCGAGCGCGGGATCGCGATCGAGCACGCCGGGCAGCGAGGTCGCGATCGCGTTGACCCGGCCGGAGAGGAAGCGGTTGGCGCGGCCGAGCACCGCATTGGCATCGTGGATGATCCCGGGAACGCCGAGCATCCGCGCTGCCACCAGCGGCGGCAAGGTCGGGTAGCCGCCGAAACCGACCACCGCCGCAGGCTTCAGCCGGCGCACCACATTGGCGGCGACCAGCGTGCCGTAGCCGAGCATCAGCACGGTCCGCGCCAGCGAGATCGGGTTGCGGCTGCGCACGGTCGCGCTCGGCACCAGCTCGATGCTCTCTCTGCCGAACAGGCCGGAGTAGCGCAACGCGCGGCCGTCGGTCGCAAGCCGCACCCGCAGGCCGCGCCTGATCAATTCCACGGCGAGCGCTTCGGCCGGGAACAGATGGCCGCCGGTGCCGCCGGCCGCCAGCAGAATCAGGGGCGGGTTGTCCATGGTCGCCTTTTACATCGTCATTGCGAGCGAAGCGAAGCAATCCATAGCGCCGCGAAACGGATGGATGGATTGCTTCGTCGCTTCGCTCCTCGCAATGACAACAAGGGTCACCTACGCGTAGGCGCGCTGCGCACTGGCGCCCTCCATCGATTCGATCTCGGTCCGCGGCCGCTGCCGCGTCAGCGCCAGCATCATGCCGACGCCATAGGCGAGCGAGACGAACGAGGAACCGCCGTAGGAGATGAACGGCAGCGTCATGCCCTTGGCCGGGATCAGTTGCAGATTGACCGCCATATTGATCGTCGCCTGCACGCCGAACAGGATCGCAAGCCCCGATGCCGCAAAGCGCGAGAACATGTCCTCGGTGGCATAGGCGCGCGTCAGCGTGCGGATCACGATGAAGCCGAACAGCGCGACCAGCATCAAACAGAGGATGATGCCGAATTCTTCCGCCGCCACCGCGAACACGAAGTCGGTGTGGCTGTCCGGCAGGCTGCGCTTGGCGATGCCCTCGCCCGGCCCGAGCCCGAACCAGCCGCCGTTCCAGAATGCCTCCATCGCGGTGTCGACCTGGAAGGTGTCGCCGGAGGCGGGATTCATGAAGCGCTTGATGCGGCCCGCGACGTGCGGCACCAGCAGGTAGGCGCCGAACAGGCCCGCGCCGGCGGCGCCGGCGAGCCCGAACACCCAGATCATCCGCATGCCCGCGATGAAGAACAGTGCGCCCCAGACCGTGAGGATCAGCATGGTCTGACCGAAGTCGGGCTCCATCACCAAGAGCGTAACCAGCATCATCAAGAGTACCAGCGCCATCGAGGTCGCCGGCATCTCCGGCCGCTTTGTCGATTCCGCAAACAGCCAGGCCGCAACGATGACGAAGGCGGGCTTGGCGGCCTCGGAGGCCTGGATGTTGACGCCGAGCAGCGTGATCCAGCGCCGCGAGCCCTTGACCTCGGGCCCGACCAGGAGCGTGAGCACGATCAGCGCGATCGACACCGCGAACACGATCAGCGCGGTGCGCCGGATCTGCCGCGGCGTCATGAACGACACCCCGATCAGCACGATCAGCGACGGCACCAGAAACATGACGTGGCGGTTGAAGAAGTGGAACGGATCGAGCCCGATCCGGGTCGCAACCGGCGGGCTTGCCGCCAGCGACAGGATCACGCCGGCCAGCATCAACGCGGCGATCGCGACAAGCAGCAGCTTGTCGACGGTCCACCACCAGTCCGAGAACGGGGTGCGTTGGTCACGGGCGAGCATGGGCGTCCCCAGATGGCAGAGATAACGTCCATTCGTGGCGCAGGATGGTTTCCAAGGGGTTAACGGCTTGGGTAACTTTTGAGGGAGGTGGATGGCGGAGCCTGCTCACTGCTGCGGATTCCACGCACAGCCGTCGTCCCTGCGAAAGCAGGGACCCATACTCCGCGGCGGATATTGTTGAAAGGGACTCGTCGTCCCAGCATCGCTCACCAACAACCATTCGTGGTTATGGGTCCCTGCTTTCGCAGGGACGACGCTGAGAATGCGGCACGGTTTTGGCTGCGGATGGATAGTGCAGCGAAACCCCATCCTAGGATTTCGCGGTCGTCACACCACCGACTTGACGCCGGGCAGTGCCTGGACGATGTCGCGGAAGGCGGTGCCGCGGATTTCGAAATTGCGGTACTGGTCGAACGAGGCGCAGGCCGGCGACAGCAGCACCACCGCTTCGGCAAGTCCCGACGCCTCGGCATCGCGCGCGGCGCTTGATATCGCGACGTCGAGCGTGCCGGACATCTCGTGCGCGACGCGGTCGCCGAGCGTGCCGGAGAATTCGGCCGCCGCCTCGCCGATCAGATAGGCCTTGCGGATGCGCGGAAAGTATTCGGTCAGGCTGGTGATGCCGCCGGCCTTCGGCTTGCCGCCGGCGATCCAGTAGATGTCGGCGAAGGACGACAGCGCATGCGCCGCCGCATCCGCGTTGGTGCCCTTGGAGTCGTTGACGAACAGCACGTTGCCGCGACGGCCGACCTGCTCCATGCGGTGCGCCAGGCCCGGGAAGCTGCGCAAGCCGTTCTGCAGTGCGTCGGTGGCGACGCCGATCGCCAGCGCGCAGGCCGAGGCACAGGCGGCGTTCTGCGCGTTGTGCAGGCCGCGCAGCGAGCCGATGCCCCCTAGCCGCGCGATCTCGCTGCGCGCCGCGCCCGACGCGCGCACGATGGTCTCGTGCTCGACATAGAGGCCGTCGGGCAGCGGGTTCCTCACCGAGATGCGCACCACGCGCTTGCCGGCGCGATCGAGCCGGTCGGCGATGTTGCGGCACCAGATGTCGTCGACGCCGGTGATCGCGGTGCCGCCCTGCTGCACGCCGGCAACCAGCCGCTCCTTGACCGCGGCGTAATGCTCCAGCGTGCCGTGGCGATCGATGTGGTCTTCGCTGATGTTGATCAGGATGCCGACCGAGGGATCGAGCGACGGCGCGAGGTCGATCTGGTAGGACGACATCTCGATCACGTGGACGCGGCCGATCCGCGGCGGCTCCAGCGACAGGATCGCGGTGCCGATATTGCCGCCCATCTGGGTGTCGTAGCCGGCGACCTTCATCAGATGCGCGATCAGCGCGGTGGTGGTCGATTTGCCGTTGGTGCCGGTGATGGCGACGAACGGCGCGTTCGGCGCATGACGCCGCCGCTCGCGGCAGAACAATTCGACGTCGCCGATCACCTCGACGCCGGCCTCGCGCGCCTTCAGCACGCTCCAGTGCGGCGCCGGATGGGTCAGCGGCGCGCCGGGGGTCAGGATCAGCGCGGCGAAATTCGCCCACGACACGGCACGCAGGTCAGCGGTGGTGAAGCCGGCCTGCGCCGCCTTGGCGACGTTGTCCGCATTGTCGTCGGCCGCGATCACCTCCGCGCCACCGGCCTTCAGCGCGAGGCAACTCGCAAGGCCCGAGCCGCCGAGCCCGAACACCGCGACCGTCTTGCCAGCGAAGGAGGTGACCGAGATCATGATGGCGCTCAGCGCAGCTTGAGGGTGGAGAGGCCGGCCAGCGCCAGCATCACCGAGATGATCCAGAACCGGATCACGATCTGCGGCTCGGTCCAGCCCTTCTGCTCGAAATGATGGTGCAGCGGCGCCATCCGGAACACGCGCTTGCCGGTGAGCTTGAACGAGGTGACCTGCACGATGACCGAGACCGCCTCCAGCACGAACAGGCCGCCGATCACCGCGAGCACGATCTCGTGCTTCACCGCGACCGCGGTGGCCCCCAACATGCCGCCGAGCGCGAGCGAGCCGGTGTCACCCATGAAGATCGAGGCCGGCGGCGCGTTGAACCAGAGGAAGCCCAGGCCCGCGCCAAGCACCGCGCCGCACAGCACCGCCAGTTCGCCGGTGCCGGCGACGTAATTGATCTGCAGATATTCCGAGAACACCGCGTTGCCGGTGAGATAGGAGATCATGCCGAAGCTCGCCGCCGCGATCATGACCGGCACGATGGCAAGACCGTCGAGGCCGTCGGTCAGGTTCACTGCATTGCCGGCGCCGACCATGACGAAGGCGCCGAAGATCACGAAGAACCAGCCGAAGTTGATCACGAGGTCCTTGAAGAAGGGAATCACGAGCGAGGTCGACGACACGTCGCGCCCGAGCCGGACCAGCGCGTAGGTGGCGGCGAGCCCGATCACCGCCTCGATCAGCAGGCGGAGCTTGCCGGCGAAGCCGCTGTGTGACTGCTTTGTGACCTTCAAATAATCGTCATAGAAGCCGACGAAGCCGAAGCCGAGCGTGACCGCGAGCACGATCCAGACATAGGGGTTGAGCGGGTTGGCCCAGAGCAGCGTCGACACCACGAGCCCGGACAGGATCATCAGCCCGCCCATGGTGGGCGTGCCCTTCTTGGAGATCAGATGCGACTGCGGACCGTCGGTGCGGATCGGCTGACCCTTGCCCTGCCGCAGCCTCAAATGATCGATGATCCAGGGTCCGAACAGGAACACGAACAGCGCGCCGGTCACCATCGCGCCACCGGTGCGGAAGGTGATGTAGCGGAACACGTTCAGGGCGCTACGGAATGCCCCAAACCCCGGAACGGTGTTGGACAGCTCGATCAACCAGTAGAACATTCAAAGGGTCCTATACCGCTTCTTCGTGCGCGGCCTTGTCGGGGAAGCGCTTTTCCAGCGCGCTGACAATGAGCTTCATCTTCGATCCCAGCGAGCCCTTCACCATGATCACGTCACCGGCACGGACCGCGGCGACTGCCTGCGCCTCGAGCGCCGCCGAACTCTCGGCATAGCCTCCCCGCTTGCCGGTGGAAAGGGCATCCCATAAATTCCGCATCAGCGGACCACAACAATATACGAGGTCGATGCGGTTGGCGGTCACGGCCTCGTTGAGACCGCGGTGCAGCTCGGGCCCGGTCGGCCCGAGTTCGAGCATGTCGCCGAGTACGGCGATGCGCCGGCCATGCGCCCCGGTCGAGGCCTGGCCGAGCACATTGAGCGCGGCCCCCATCGAGGCCGGGTTGGCGTTGTAGCTCTCGTCGATCAGCGTCGCCTCGCCATGGCCGACCTCGAGCGTGCGGCGGAAGCCGCGGCCGGTCGGCGCCTCGAGCTGCGACAGCGACAGCGCCGCGCGCGCGATATCGGCGCCGAGCAGCGAGGCGCCCGCGAGCACCGCAAGCGAGTTCATCGCCATGTGGCGGCCGGGCATGCCGATCTTGTAGGTGATGTCGTGATCCAGAATATCTGCATGCACCGCCGAGCAGGTCGCGTGCAGCGAGAGATCGATCAGCCGCGCTTCGGCGCGCTTGTCGGCACCGAACGAGACGATGCGCGAGATGCCGGCCTTCTTCGCCTGCTTCTGCAGCCGCGCGAATTGTCCGTTGTCGCGGTTGAGCACGGCCGCGCCATCGGGCTCGAGGCCTGCGAAGATCTCCGCCTTGGCGTCGGCGATCGCCTCGATGCCGGCGAAGAATTCCAGATGCACCGGCTCGATCGTGGTGATGATTGCGACGTGCGGCCGCACCATCTTCACCAGCGGCGTGATCTCGCCGGCATGGTTCATGCCGATCTCGAACACCGCAAAGCGCGTGCTCGCGGGGCAACGCGCCAGCGACAGCGGCACGCCCCAGTGATTGTTGAACGACGCGACCGAGGCATGGGTCTCGCCCTGCGCCGACAGCACGCGGCGCAGCGCCTCCTTGGTCGAGGTCTTGCCGACCGAACCGGTCACCGCGATGATCTTCGCATTGAGCCGCGCGCGCGAGGCATGCGCGAGTTCGACCAGGCCGGCGAGCACGTCGTCGACCACCAGCAGCGGCGCATCAGTGGGAAACTTGTCGCATTGCGCGGCCTCGACCACGGCAAGCCCGGCGCCTGCCTTCAGCGCCGCCGCGACGAAGGCATGGCCGTCATGGACGTCGCCCTTGATCGCGAAATAAGCTTCGCCCGGCGCGATGGTGCGGCTGTCGATCGAAAGACCGGTGACGCCGTCCGGCAGCGTGCCTTGCGTCGCGGCGCGCATCGCCGTCGCCATCGCATCCGAGGTCCACAACAGCGTGCTCATGCGCCCTCCCCGGCCAATGCATTTGCGACCGCTTCATGATCGCTGAACGGCAACGTCGTGCCGCCGACGATCTGCCCGACCTCGTGGCCCTTGCCGGCCACGACCAGCGCATCGCCAGGCTCGAGGCCGGCGATGCCGGCGCGGATCGCCTCGGCGCGGTCGCCGATCTCGCGCGCGCCCTTTGCGGTCGCCATGATCGCGGCGCGGATCGCCTCGGGCTTCTCGCTGCGCGGATTGTCGTCGGTGACGATGATTTGATCGGCATTCTCGGCCGCGATCGCGCCCATGATCGGACGCTTGCCGGCGTCGCGATCGCCGCCGGCGCCGAAGATCACAACCAGATTGCGCTTCGCATAGGGCCGCAGCGCCTGCAGCGCCTTGGCGAGGGCATCGGGCTTGTGCGCGTAATCGACGAAGATCGGCGCGCCGTTGTGCTCGCCGACGAACTCGAGCCGGCCTTTTGCCCCCTCAAGGTGTTGGAGGCAGCCGATCACGTCATCGGCCGCGCTGCCGGTGCCGATCGCAAGGCCCGCCGCGACCAGTGCGTTCTCGATCTGGAATTCGCCGACCAGCGGCAGCCGGATCGCATATTTGCGTCCGCAGTGCTCGATCACGAGCTTCTGCGCAAAACCTTCGATGGCGGCGTCCGTGAGCTTGATGCCCTCGCATGCGTCGGCGTTGCGACCGACCGTGATGATGCGCAGTCCGCGCGCGCGCGCCGCCTCGATCACCTCGGCCGAGCAGTCATGATCGGCGGAGATTACGGCAGCGCCGCCATCGGCGACGAGATCGCGGAACAGCCGCAGCTTGGCGTTCAGGTAATGCGCGACGTCGGGATGATAATCCATGTGGTCGCGCGACAGATTGGTGAAGCCGCCGGCCGCGATGCGCACGCCTTCGAGCCGATACTGGTCGAGGCCATGCGAGGAGGCCTCGAACGCCAGATTCGTGACACCGTCGCGTGCGATCTCGTCGAGCTGGCGATGCAGCGCGATCGGATCGGGCGTCGTCAGCGAACCGTAGACGGTGCGCTTGTCGGAGACGAGACCGATGGTGCCGATGCTCGCCGAGGAGTGACCGAGCCGCTGCCAGATCTGGCGCGTGAAGGCGGCGACCGAGGTCTTGCCGCTGGTGCCGGTCACCGCGGCGATCGTCGCGGGCTGGCGGGAGAAGAATTTGGCCGCGGCAAGCGCCAGCGCGCGGCGTGGATTTGGCGTTGCGACAAACGGAACGCGAAGCGGCACCTGCGGCGGATGGTCGCCGGCAATCGCAACCGCGCCCGCGGCAATCGCCGCATCGATGAAGCGCGCGCCGTCGGTCTTGCTGCCCGACAGTGCGAAGAACAGGTCGCCCGGCTTCACCACACGGCTGTCGACCGCAAGCCCACCGACCATGACAGCGTCGGCACTTGGATCGATCCTTGGATCGATCGTGGCATCGGCGCTGAAGAGGTCGCGAAGTCTCATGATCTTCCAGTCTGGCCGGCGCCGTTCTGGCGCCGCTATTTGAGCATGATCTGATCGGAAAACCGCTTCGCACTTTTCGCTAACGCGGCCGTTCCGGTCCGGATCATGCTGTGACTATACGCCTTACTGGGTTGTTCTGGATGCCGCAAGAATAAGGCGGTCGGACGGCGGCAGGTCGAATCGCGGTTCGACGCCCAAAAGCGGCGCAATTCGGGCGATCACATTGCCGCCGGTCGGCACCGCATTCCAGCCCGAGGTGATGAAACCATAGGTCTCCTTCAGCGGCTGCGGCTCGTCGAGCATGATCAGCAGCTGGTATTTCGGATTGTCGGCGGGCAGGATCGCGGTGAAGGCGTTGAGCACGCGCTTCTTGGCGTAGCGGCCGTTGATCACCTTCTCCGCAGTGCCGGTCTTGCCGCCGATATAGTAGCCCTTGACGTCGGCCTTCTTCGCGGTGCCGACCTCGGCGTTGAGCCGCATCAGATAGCGCATCTTGTCCGAGGTCTCGGGCTTGATGACGCGCTTCGCGAGCGCCATCGCCTCCTGCTCGGTGCGCTTCAGGAAGGTCGGCGGGATCAGGTAGCCGCCATTGACCAGCGCGTCGATGCCCATCACCGCCTGCAGCGGCGCCACCGCGATGCCGTGACCGAACGAGATCGTGACGGTGTTCAATTCGCCCCACTTCTTCGGCACGATCGGCGAGGCGCTTTCCGGCAGTTCGGTGCGCAGCCGCTCGAGCTGCCCCATCTTGCGCAGGAAGGCCTTGTGCGCGTCGACGCCCATCGCCAGCGCAATGCGCCCGGCGCCGATGTTGGAGGAATAGTAGAACACCTCCTTCATGTTGATCATGCGGCCCAGATTGTGATCGTCATGGATCGCGAACTTGCCGTAGTGCAGCGGGCCGCGCGCATCCCACATCGAATTGAGGTCGAACCTGCCGCTATCCAGCGCCATCGCCAGCGTGAACGCCTTGAAGGTCGAGCCCATCTCGTATACGCCGGTGGTCAGGCGATTGATGCGATCGGGATCGTGCGCTTCCTTCGGATTGTTCGGATCGAAATCCGGCAGCGACACCATCGCCACGATCTCGCCGGTGCGCACGTTGGAGACGAGGCCCGAGGCGGCCTTGGCCTTGAACTTCTCTTTCGCCTTGATCAGCTCGTCGCGCAGCGCGTGCTCGACGCGCAGGTCGACCGACAATTCCACCGGCTTCTGCAGCCGGTCGGTGGCGAAGCCTGCGCGATGCAGATCGGCCAGACCGTTACTGTCCAGCCACTTCTCCATGCCGGCGATGCCCTGGTTGTCGATGTTGACCAGGCCGATCAAATGGGCGACCTCGTTGCCGGTCGGGTAGACGCGCTTGTTCTCGCGCAGGAAGCCGACGCCGGGGAGACCAAGACGATGGATATCGTTCTGCTGCTTCGGCGTGATCTCGCGCTTCAGCCAGACGAAGCCCTTGCGCGACGACAGACGGTCGCGCACTTCTGAGGTGTCGAGATCGGGCAAGGCTCCGGTCAAGAGCTCGATCGCCTCGTCCTTGTCGATCAGGCGGCGCGGCTCGGCGAACAGGCTCGGCGCCTTGACGTCGGTCGCGAGAATTTCGCCGTTGCGGTCGGTGATGTCGGGCCTTGCGGTTGCGATCGCGTCCTGCGAGGCGGTGCGCCGCGCGCCATGGCTGTCGGCGCCGACGGCGAACAGCACGAGCCGTCCGGCCAGCACGCAGTAGACCGCGGCGAAGGCGAGGATCGCAAGACCGACGCGCGCACGCGCCTTGGCGGCACGGTCGACATTGCTTCCGTACAACAGCGAGCGGATCAGCCGCTGGCGCAGCGGCTCGGCGGATTTCGCCGTCGGTTTGTTGGCGGGCGCCGGATTGGTCATGGCAGGTCCCGTCATTGCTGGTCTCCCCCGCCCTGTCCGGAATCGTCGGACACGGGCTGGTCGGCGGCAGGCTGGTCGGTCGCCGGCCTGTCGATCGATCCGGTCGTGCTGTCGGGCGCGGCGGCGGCCTCGATGGTGTCGATCATCGCGCCGATCGGATCGCGCGAACCGGGCCGAGTGAAGCTCGGCGGCCGCTCCGGCAGGTTCTTCAGGGAATCGTACTGGTTGGCGTTGAGCGGCTTCAACGGCAGATGGCGTTCGGCAAGCCCCTGCAGCCGCAGCGGCGCATCGAGTTTGGCCCATTCGGCGCGCAAGGCGGCGATCGCATTGCGTTGCTCGCGGATCTCGGCATTGAGCTGCAGCACGCGTTCGACGCGCGCGGTCGATTCCATCTTGATGCGGTAGACATAGGACGCCGCGAAGATCAGCATGCCGATGACGAGGAGGTGGAGAAGGCGCATCGTCACCCTCCCCGCTTCAGGTCGGACAGCCGCGGCCATGACGGCAGGTCATCGTCCGCATGCGCGGGCGCGGCGGTGCGTTCGGCCGCGCGCAGTTTTGCGGAACGCGCGCGCGGATTCGCCGCGATCTCCGCATCGGATGGCACAACCGGCCGCTTGGTCAGGATCTGAAAGCTCGGCGCTGATTGCGCGACCTCGGGCAGATGCCGCGAGCCGGCGGAGACCTTGCCGCGCTCGCTGAGGAAATTCTTGACGATGCGGTCTTCCAGCGAATGGAACGAGACCACGGCGAGCCGGCCGCCGGGCTTCAGCACCCGCTCGGCCGCCGCGAGCGCCTGGTGCAGCTCGTCGAGCTCTTCATTGACGAAGATGCGCAGCGCCTGAAACGTCCGCGTCGCCGGATGGATTTCGTTCGGCTTGGCGCGCACCACTTTCGCGACGATATTGGCAAGCGCTTCGGTCGTCGTGATCGGCGCTTCCTTGCGCGCGGCGACGATGGCACGCGCAACACCGCGCGAATGGCGCTCTTCGCCGAAGATGTAGATGATGTCGGCGAGCTGCTTTTCGGTCGCGGTGGCGACCACGTCGGCCGCGGTCGGGCCGCTCTGGGCCATCCGCATGTCGAGCGGGCCGCTCAGGCGGAAGGAAAATCCGCGCTCGGCCTGGTCGAGTTGCATCGAGGAGACGCCGACATCCATCACGACGCCGTCGACCGCATCCACGCCCTGCGCGGCGCAGACCTCGGCGAGTTCAGAGAAGCGATCCTCGACCAGCGTCAGCCGGCCGCCCGCGCCGTCGACCAGATCGAAGCCGCCTGTGATCGCATTGCGGTCGCGGTCGATGCCGATCACGCGCGTATCAGTGACGTCGAGAATCATGCGGCTGTAGCCGCCGGCGCCGAAGGTCGCGTCGACATAGATGCCGCCGGCGCGCGGTTCGAGATAGGCGACCGCCTCGCGGCCCAGCACCGAAATGTGACGCGACGCACGCTCGCTCATGCGCGGTCCCCGGACAGGGTCTCGTAACTGGCATGCAAGCTGGTTGCGCGCCGATCCATTGCGTCTCGAATCCTCGCGGGAGCCCTTTCCGTTCCGACCGGATCGGAACGGGGCTCCAGATTCTTGTCTTGGCGCGTTTTCTTCACGCGAACCGGTATCCACTTCGCTCGAAAACGCTCTTGCCCGACCGTTCCGGCGAAAATGCCGCCGCGTGATGCCAGCGCCCACTCCCCTCCTCGGCCGCAAATCCTGATATCCGACCGGAATTGGGAGGGTTTCCATGGGATTTCGCGCAAACAGCGGGGCTCAGCGTCCTGTGGCCGTCCCCCGAAACCGGTTCGGCACTTCACCTCTCAGTAACGGCACTTAACGTTAAGAAAACGTTGATGATCGGTTAGCAGAATCGCGCGACTTTGATCCGCTTTCGAATGATAGCCTCGGTGTTCGCTCCGGGCATATCGCACTGGGCATCTTGCCACCCATGGAACCCGAGAGGCCGATTGCGCGGCCCTGCACGGTAAAGGAATAGTAAACGCCTATTTGTTTATCCATATGTCAAAATGCGTACTCCTGGTTTGGGTTTGAGTGATTCGTATGGCTTCTGGTTCGTCCTCGTCCGGCAATGCTGATCCGAAGCGTCAGCGCGTCCTTCCTGTTCCGAAGGGCGTGGCCGACGTGAAGACGTTCACGCCGGATTCCTCGATCGCCTCCGACGTGATCCCGTCGGTCAATTTCGGCGACCGCGCGGGCGACCGGCAGCCCGACATGATCGTGCTGCACTATACCGGCATGCCCGATGTCGAGGGCGCGATCGCCCAGCTCTGCACCGCCGGCACCGAGGTCTCGGCGCATTACATCGCGCTCGAGGACGGCCGCATCGTGCAATGCGTGCCGGAGAGCAAGCGCGCCTGGCACGCCGGCGTCGCCGCCTGGGCCGGCGAGGACGACATCAATTCCTGCTCGATCGGCGTCGAGATCGTCAATCGCGGCCACGATTGGGGTTATCCCGACTTCCCGCTGCGCCAGATCGCGGCCGTCATCGCGCTGTGTCGCGGCATCATGCTTCGCCGCAAGGTGGTCTCGCATCGCGTGCTCGGCCATTCCGACGTGGCGCCGGGACGCAAGAAGGATCCCGGCGAGAAATTCCCGTGGCACTCGCTGGCCAATTCCGGCGTCGGGCACTGGGTGCAGCCGGCGCCGATCGTGCGCGGCGACGCGCTGCAGCTCGGTGCGATCAGCGATGCCGTCTCCAACATGCAGGCCGCGTTCCGCCGTTACGGCTACAACATTCCGACCAACGGCAAGTTCGACGGCCCGACCATGGAAGTCGTCACCGCCTTCCAGCGTCACTTCCGCCCCGAGCGCGTCGACGGGATCGCCGACCGCTCCACCATGGCGACGCTGTACGCGCTGCTCGAGAGCCTGCCGCCGGATGCGGCGACGGCGGTTGTGGCGAAGGCCAAGTAGCGCCGCTTTTTTTCCTGCCAAATGCGCGTGCGCAAATGGAACTTTTGACCACGTGCCGCCTTTTTTAGCTGGGGCGGTCTGAGTGGAGATTCGTCCATGTTCAAAGCACTGATCGCGGGAGCTGTCGCCGTTGGCCTGATCGCCGCTCCGGCAGCCGCTATGACGACCCAAGGCAAGTCCACGTCGACTATGCACAAGACCCACAAAGTCCATCATGCGCAGAAGAAGATGGCACCTGGCACCACGACCGGCATGTCGACTGGAAAGACGACGACCGACAAGTCGACCGGCGACACCAAGGCGAAGACCGGGTACTGAGCACGTTCAACGCCGAACGGCACGCTGACGATCGCTGATTGGAGAGGCGTGCCCTCGCTGGCCGCGTACGAGATGAGGTGAGTTGCTCACCCCATCTCGGCGATCCTGCGCGCGTAGAGCCGCCGCAGCGGCTCGAGTTGCGTCGCGGCGGTTGCGGCGAGATAGGCCTGTCGTGCTTCGTCCTTGCGGCCGAGGCGGCGTAGCAGATCGGCGCGCACCGCGGGCAGCTGATCGTATCCCTTCAGGGTGCCGCGCGCATCCAGCGCATCGATCAGATCGAGGGCCCGCGCCGGACCGTCGACCATCGACACCGCAGCCGCGTGGTTGAGCTCGATCACCGGCGACGGGCTGATGCGCAGCAACACTTCATAAAGACCGGCGATCTGCGGCCAGTCGGTATCTTCATAGCTCGGTGCCCGCGCATGCAGCGCGGCGATCGCGGCCTGCACGGCATAGGATTGCGGCCGGCCCGGCATCTGCAGCGCCTCCTCGACCAGCTTCACACCTTCGGCGATCTGCTTGACATCCCACAGCGAACGGTCCTGCTCCTCGAGCAGCACAATGTCGCCGCCGGCGGTCTGGCGGCCGGCGCGGCGCGCGTCGTGCAGCAACATCAGCGCGAGCAGGCCCTTGATCTCGCCGCGCGCCGGAATCAGCCCATCGAGCAGCCGCGCCAGCCGGATCGCCTCGCGCGCAAGATCGGGCCGCATCAAATCCTCGCCGGCGGTCGCCGCATAGCCTTCGGTGAAGACGAGATAGATCACCGCGAGCACGCCGGTGAGGCGCGGCTCCAGCGCCTCGCGCTCCGGCACCTCGTAGGGAATGCCGGCGAGCTTGATCTTCTGCTTGGCGCGCAAGAGGCGCTGCGCCATCGTGTCCTCGCTCACCAGGAAAGCGCGCGCGACCTCTGCCGTCGTCAGTCCGCACACCGTGCGCAAGGTCAGCGCAACCTGTACCTCGGCGGCAAAAGACGGATGGCAGCAGGTGAAGATCAGCCGCAGCATATCGTCGTCGAGCGTCGCATCGGCGGGCTCGGACGGCGCCTCCGCATCCAGCGACAATTGGTGCGTCAGCTCCTGCTGCTTGCCGCGAAACGCAACCGCGCGGCGAACGCGGTCGATCGCCTTGTTGCGCCCGACATTGACCAGCCAGGCGCGCGGATTGGCGGGGAATTCACCGATCGGCCAGCGTTGCAGCGCGATCGCAAAGGCATCCTGAAGCGCATCCTCGGCCAGATCGAAATCGCCGACGAGGCGGATCAGCGTGGCAAGCGCCCGGCCCGCCTCGTCGCGAAACACCTTTTCGATCTGGCTCGGGGTCATGGCGATCGATCGCGTTTGCGGCTGCGCAACCGGCGCAGCCGCTGGGTCCATCAGGTTGACGGCGCCATCACGGATTATCGTAGATCATGACCGGCCTGACTTCGATCGATCCGGTCTTGGCGCCGGGAATCCGCGCCGCAAGGCCGAGCGCGGTGTCGAGATCCTTGGCCTCGACCAGATAGTAGCCGCCGAGCTGCTCGCGGGTTTCCGCGAACGGCCCATCGGTGGTCAGCGTCTTGCCGTCGCGGACCCGCACGGTGGTGGCCGTCGACACCGGCTGCAGCCCGTCGCCGGCCTTGAAGTGCCCGCTCTGGATAATCGACTGGGTGTAGGCACCGTATTCCGCCGTCACCGCCTTGCGGTCGTCGGCATTCATACGGCCATATTCCGCGTCGCTCCGGTAGATCAGCAGCAAATATTGCATCTCATCTCTCCTCTTGATCGGCTGGATCGCCGACACCCAGTCGAACGGGCGGCGGGCGGGACGACATCTTCAGGATAAATTATTTTGGCGGCCTTGGCGGGGCTAATCCGCTTGACGGGACCGCCCGAAACGCCCATGCCATGGGCGTCAGTCGGCCGGACGGCCGCTCCCGCTGGTGCCGAAAGGCCGCGGGAGAGGAAAGTCCGGGCTCCATCGACATGCGGTGCCGGATAACGTCCGGCGGGGGCGACCCCAGGGAAAGTGCCACAGAGAATGAACCGCCCCGCTTCGGCGAGGTAAGGGTGAAAAGGTGCGGTAAGAGCGCACCGCGTTTCCGGCAACGGAGACGGCATGGCAAACCACACCGGGAGCAAAACCGAATAGGGACGGCAACGCGGTTAGTTCGCGCATGCGCGATAACACCGCAGGGCGATGTCAGGCCCGCTGTCCGGGTAGGTTGCTCGAGGCAAGGTGCAAACCTTGTCCCAGAGGAATGGCCGTCGCGTACCGTTCGCGAGAATGGTGCCCTACAGAACCCGGCTTACAGGCCGGCTGATATTTTGGAGTATGAGGGGCTCGGCGCAACACGCCGGGCCCCTCGCCATATCGGACACCACGAATGCATCGCATTTGCTAGAATGCCCGCGTCGCGGAGAATCGCAGATGGACCTTCAGAAGATCATGGCAAAGGCGCGAGACGTCGCCAAGAGCAGCGGCACGATCACCACCGAGCAGCTCAACGGCTTGTGCCCGAACAGTATGGAGTCCGATGACATCGCGGCTCTCTTTGCGGCTCTGCGCGCCGAAGGCATTCGGCTCAAGGACGATGACGCAGAAAAATAAGAGCCGCGATTGCCCGGACGTCAGGCCACGATGTCCTGCAGCATTGCCATCAGCGCCTCGGGCGCGGTGACGTTCGGCGAGTGGCTGGCATCGATCTCGAAGTAACGCCAGCCGGCTTTATTCTTCGTGCGTTTTGCAAACTGGCCGAACGTGTCGGCCTGCGTGGCGCGAGTGGCGTAGATGTAGCTGCGCGGCAGGCTGGTCTCGCCGTGTTGCAGCCTCAGCTTCTGCTCGAAACATTTGATCGGCATGTCGACGCGGCGCGCGGTCAGCCATTCGAGGTCTGCCGGAGATGTGTCCGGCGGCGTCGGCATCGGCGGAATACGCCAGCCGTCGCCATCGCTCGCGAGCTCGCGCATGGTCTCGATGGCCGACTCGTTGAGATCGAACAGCGACTGGCCGTCACGCGGCACGAAGGCGTCGATATAGATCATCTGCGCGATGCGCTCGCGCACCCGGTCGGCGACGCCGGTCGCGACCATGCCGCCATAGGAATGGCCGACCAGCACGATGTCGCGGAGGTCTTCATAGGAAATGACGTTAAGCATGTCCTGGATATGCGCTTCGAGGTCGAGCCCTCGATGCGCGAGGTGCGCGCGCTCGCCGAGCCCGGTGTAGCTCGGCGTCACGAGCCGGTGCCCGGCGGCCTGCATCAAGGGATGCATCTTCTTCCACGCCCATCCTGCCGACCAGGCGCCGTGACAGACCAGAAAGGTTTTCGACGAACCAGCAATCATGAGGATGCTTCCATTCCGATTATCGTTGATGGGGCAAGATTTTGAAGTGTACCCACGGCCGGCGTCGTGTAAACGTCGCGGCAACGATCATAAGAACGAGATGAGGATGAACCCGGCGAGCTACGCCATCCTGTTCTTCGGCGCGCTTGCCGGCGGTTTCGTCTCCGGCCTCGCCGGCTTCGGCACCGCGCTGATGGCGCTCGGCATCTGGCTCTATGTGCTGCCGCCGACGCTTGCGGTGCCGTTGGTGCTGGTCTGCTCCGTCATCGCGCAGGTGTCGACGCTGCCGTCGATCTGGAAGACGATCGATTTCCGCCTGGTCTGGCCATTCGTCATCTGCGGCCTATTGGGCGTGCCGATCGGGATCCTGCTGATCGCGCGGGCCGACCCCGCAGTCTTCAAACTGACGGTCGGCGTTTTCCTGCTGGTGTTTCCGACCCTGCTGTTCCTGCAACGTAGGCCGATGTCGATCGCCTTCGGCGGCAAATGGGCTGACGGTGCGATCGGATTTGCCGGCGGCATTCTCGGCGGCCTCGCCGGACTGTCCGGCCCGCTGCCGATCCTGTGGGCGAGCGTGCGCGGCTGGGGCAAGCAGCAGCGCCGCGGCGTGTTCCAGATCTTCAACTTCACCATTCTGGCGGCGGCGCTCCTGGTCCAGATCGCAAGCGGCCTGGTGAAACCCGAACTGATCTGGCTCGTCGCCTGCGCGTTTCCGGGAACGCTGCTCGGCGCCTGGCTCGGCGCCCGGCTCTATCACGCGCTCAGCGACCGCAATTTCTCCGACGTCGTGCTGGCGCTGCTGTTCCTGTCCGGCGCGGCGCTGGTGTGGAATGGGCTGGCGCCGCGATGATCAGCCGCCGTCGCACATTGGCTGAGCCGGTCATCCGACCGGCTCGAGACCAACGCGCTCCGGAGTGGCTTCCCGCGCCGGCGGCGCGAGACGCCTGCTGAATTCGCGACGCAGCAACCACAAGCTCAGACCAGCTTGCAGCCACGTCGACACGATCGACAGGTACCACACGTGCTCGATCCGGAAGCCGGGCCGCGTCGAGAGCCAGATCACCGGCACCGCATAGGCGAAGAGGCGCACGAACGAGCTCAACAGCACCGGCCGGGTGTTGCCGAGGCCCTGGAACATGCTGTTGCTGGTAAAGACCAGCCCCTGCGCCACCAGATTCATGGACACGAAGTGCAGGAACTGGGCGGCCACCGCCATGGTCTCGCGATCGTTCGAGAAGCCGTCGAGCAACAGCCCCGGCTTCCACTGCGCGAGGATCGTGATCGCGATCATGACGATGGTGCCAATCGACACCGCCTTGATGAAAGTCTCCCGCACGCGCCCAGCATTGCCGGCACCGAAATTCTGACCGGCGATCGGGCCGGCGGCGAGCGCGACCGCCAATGCCGGCATCTGGATCAGGCCGAGCACGCGCGTCCCGATGCCGAAGCCGGCCTGGGCCGCCGGACCGAAATCACGGAGCACGTAATAGATCACGCCCATCCACGCAAAGATCAGTGCGAACTCGCCGCCGGCAGGCAGTCCGACATTGAAGATGCGCGTCCACTGGCGCAGTTGCGGGCGCCACTGCGCGGGATCGAACCCGACATAGCGCTCCAGCTTGCGGAAATACACGAACAACATCAGCACGCCGATGAAGACGGCGATCGAGCTTGCCAGACCCGCCCCGGCAACGCCGAATGCATGACCGGTGCCCCAGCCCGCGATCAGTACCGGCGCCAGTGCGATGTTGATGATGACCGCGACCGCCTGCACCAGCATGCTGGGCCGCACGATGCCGGTCGCCCGCAGCGCTGACGCCATCACCTGAATGAGGAATTGCAGCGCCAGCGCCGGCATGAACCACAACAGATAGGTGGTGCCCGCGTCAACGGTGGCCTGGTCGGCCGCAACCGCGCGCATGTAAGGGCGCGACAGCACGGCCCCTGCACCCAATGTCAACAGCCCGCACAGCACCGCCAGCACGATCGACTGGTTGAACACAAGGTTGGCATCGGCGCGATCGGCGCGCCCCACCGCGTGTGCGATCAGCGCGACGGTGCCGACGCCCAGCACCTGCATCAGCGCGTTGACGAGAAAACCGGCATTGCCGGCGGCAGCCACTCCGGCGACGGCGGCCTCGCCGAGGCCGGCGACAAAATACAAGTCGACCAGCTGGCAGATCATGATCGTGATCATGCCGACCACGATCGGGGGAGCCATGGTCGATATGTGACTCACGATGGAGCCGCGCGTAAGATCTTTCATATCAATTCCATTCTCAAAATCGATTGTCGTATCGATTTTGGCGCGTGGCTGGCGGACACCGCCCATCAGCCACGCGCCATCGCTCTACTCCGCCGCCGCTTCCTGGCCGAACTCGGTGGCCTGACGCTCGAACAGGCCGCGGTAGATGCCGCCCGGACGCGCGGCAAGCACCTCGTGCGTGCCCTGCTCGACGATCTCGCCGCGGTCGAACACCAGGATGCGATCCATGCTGCGCACGGTCGACAGCCGGTGTGCGATCACGATCGAGGTACGGCCCTTCATCAGCCGTTCCATCGCCTGCTGGATCAGCGCCTCGGATTCCGAATCCAGGCTCGAGGTCGCCTCGTCCAGGATCAGGATCGGCGCATCCGCCAGGAAGGCGCGCGCCAGCGCGACGCGCTGCCGCTCGCCGCCCGACAGCTTGACGCCGCGCTCGCCCACCAGCGTGCCGTAATCCTTCGGCAGCCGCATGATGAAGTCGTGCGCATTGGCAAGCCGCGCCGCCTGCTCGATCGCCGCCATGCTGGCGCCGGGCCGGCCATAGGCGATGTTCTCCGCCAGCGTGCGGTGAAACAGGATCGGCTCCTGCTGCACGATCGCGATCTGGCTGCGCAGCGATTGCTGCGTCGCCTTGGCGATATCCTGACCGTCGACCAGGATCTTGCCACCGGAGACATCGTAGAGCCGCTGCACCAGCTTGACGAAGGTCGTCTTGCCGGAGCCGGAGCGCCCGACGAGGCCGACGCGCTCGCCGGCATCGATGTCGACCGACAACCCGTCATACAGCGGCCGGCGATGGCCGCCATAGTGGAACGTGACGTCGTCGAACACGATGCGGCCGCCCTGGATGTCGATCGTCCCGGCATCATCGGCATCGATGATGCCGAGCGGCTCGCCATGGATCTGCACCAGCTCCTCCATGTCGTTCACCGAACGCTGCAGGTTGTTGATGTGCATGCCGACATCCCGCAAATACGCGTGGATGATGTAGTAGCTGGTCAGCACATAGGTGACGTCGCCCGGCGTGGCGGCGCCCTGCGCCCACAGCAGGATCGCGCCGCCGACCACCGAGGCGCGGAAGCACAACAGCACCAGCAGCTGCGCCGTCGAGGTGCGGTTGTAGCGGAGCCAGGTCCGCCGCACCCGCCGGCCCCAGCGGCTGATGACGCCGTCCAGCCGCATGTCCTCGCGCGTTTCCGCACCGAACGACTTCACCACCGCGTTGCAGGTCAAGGCGTCGGCCAGCGTGCCGCCGACCTTGGTGTCCCACGCATTGGAGACGCGCGCGGCCGGCGCGACGTAGCGCACCTGGAACACCATGGTCATCGCGACATAGATCACCGAGCCGACGGCAATCACCGCGCCGAGCTGCGGCCAGTGCAGCCCGAGCAGGATCATCGAGCCGACCAGCACGACGAGCGACGGCAACAGCGCCATCAGGATGGTGTCGTTCAACAAATCGAGCGCCCACATCCCGCGCGTGATCTTGCGCACGGTGGAGCCGGCGAACGAATTGGCGTGCCAGTCGGTCGAGAAGCGCTGCACGCGCATGAAGGCTTGCTGCCCGATATCGGACATCATCTTCAGCGTGAACGGCACGATGGTCTCGATACCGATCAGCCGCAGCAGCACCGACAGCGCGCCGAGGCCGACGATGGCGCCGAACGCCAGCATCGCCGCATGGCGCGCGGCGGCGTCAGTGGCGCCCGCGGTCAGCGCGTCGACCAGATGGCCTGAAAATACCGGCATGAACAGGTCGGCCGCGGTCGCGCCGAGGAAGCCCGCCGTCACGATGGACGCGCGGAACGGCTGTTCCAGCCAGTGGCGAAACACGAAGGGAAGCACGATCCGGATCGCGGCCGGACGCTTGGTCGGTAGAGAGCTCATGGCACATCCCGGCCACGCACCGCTGCGCCGGCCGGCTCCATCTGAGGCAACGCGCGGACGGAATCCGGCCGCAGACGTCGCTGAAAACAATCGGTAAGGTGTTGGGAAGTTTGGATGATCGGGCATCAAGCCCGATCAGCGCTGGGACCTATTGCGCGAGAGCGCCCAGCAGAATCGAACGCGGGCGCACGGTCTGCGAAACAAACGACATCATGTGCATCTCCCCGGTTCGTGAAAGGATGGAGCTGCTTATAAATGCATCACGCGCGATTGGCAAGACGACAAGCGCGTGAGTGTGGCAATGTGTCGGAGATGCAACGTTCTGCACGCGAACGGGCGAAGCAGATGCGCTCAATGCGCGTCGCCGCCGCCTGCGGTCATCGACGGCGGCTTGTTGACGAACAGCACCAGCAGGCTGAGGCCGACATAGAACAGCGACAGCATGAAGAAGGCGTCGCCGTAGCTCATCACCTGCGCCTGGCGGTGCACGAGCTGCGACAGCTGCTTCATCGCCATGGTGGTGGCATCGCCCATGCCCTGCAGGCGCTGGGCGAAATTGTTGAGGGTCTCGACCGCGGTCGTATTGCCCCAGGTGACGCGATCCTGCAGCCGCGAGATGTGCAGATCGGTGCGGTCGTTGAGCGCCTCGTTGATCAAGGCGAGCCCGACCGCGCCGCCGAGATTGCGCATCAGGTTGAACAGGCCGGAGGCGTTCTTGACGCGGTCCTGCGGTAGCGTCGCGAGTGCGATGTTGTTGGTCGGCACCATCGCGCACATCATGCCGATGCCGCGCAGGATCTGCGGCACGAGCAGCTCGTAGAAATCGTACTCGCGGGTGATCCAAGTCATCTGCCAGGAGCCGAGCGCGAAGGTGACGAGGCCGAAGGCGATGATGTAGCGCAGATCGACCTTCTGCATCAGCCGGCCGACCACCGGCGCCATGAAGAACATCGTCATGCCTGAGATGAACATGGTCTCGCCGATCATCAGCGCGCTGTAGCCGCGGATCTCGGCGAGATAGCGCGGATAGACGTAGGTCAGGCCATAGAGCCCGATGCCGATGCAGAATTGCAGCACGCAGCCGACCGCGAAGTTGCGGTTGGAGAAGGCATAGAGATCGACGATCGGCTCCTCCGCGGTCAGCACCCGCCAGAAGAAGGCGACCGCCGAGACGAAGCCGATCGCGGCGCAGATCGCCACCGAGGTGTCCTGCAGCCACTCGTATTGCGGGCCTTCCTCGAGCACATATTCGAGCGAGCCGAGGAAGCCGCCCATGAAGATCAGGCCCCACCAGTCGAACCGGTCGAGCAGCGCGAAGTTCGGCTGGTCGAAATCGATCAGCCACAGCACACCGATCGTGATGATGACGCCGGGCACGATGTTGATGAAGAACAGCCAGTGCCACGACATCAGATCGGTGATGTAGCCGCCGACCGTCGGCCCGACGGTCGGTGCCAGCGTCGCGACCAGCCCGATGACCGGCGCCACGATATAGAACTTGGAGCGCGGGAAGATGGTGTAGGCCGAGGCGAACACCGTCGGGATCATGCCGGCGCCGAGGAAACCTTGCAGCGCGCGCCACAGGATCATCTGCTCGATCGTGGAGGCGAAGCCGCAAAACAGGCTGGACGCCGTGAAGCCGAACGCCGAGATCGCAAACAACAGCCTTGTGCCGAGCGCGCGCGACAGGAAGCCGGACAGCGGGATCGCGATCACCTCGGCGATCAGATAGGCGGTCTGCACCCACGACACTTCGGTCGAGGACGCCGACAGGCCGGCCTGGATCTCGGTGAGCGAGGCCGAGACGACCTGGATGTCCAGGATCGCCATGAACATGCCGAACACCATGATGATGAAGGCAAACAGCCGCTTCGGCTGGATGCGCTCGGACTCCGAAGCGCCGGTCATCATCGAGGGCGAAGCAGTGGTCGCGTCGGCCATGGGCTCATCAGGCTCCGAGCCTCGGACTGCGTCCGAGGCTGCAAGACATCACTGCGGATGGATCATCATCGGCGCGTCGAGGTCGGTATCGGCGTCAGCGTCGGCCGCGCCTTCGCGGGTGTCGACCGTGGTGTAGACCGACATCCCGGCGCGCAGCATGCCCTGCTTGGCGACGCTGTTCGGCACGCGGATGCGCACCGGCAGGCGCTGCACGATCTTGGTGAAGTTGCCGGTGGCGTTGTCGGGCGGCAGCAGCGTGAACACCGAGCCCGCCGCCGGCGAAATGCTGTCGACGATGCCGGTGAACTTGCGGAAGCCGTAGGCGTCGACCTTGATCGTCACCCGCTGCCCGGTGCGGATGCGCTTGAGCTGGGTCTCTTTATAGTTGGCGTCGATGAAGACGCCGTCGAGCGGCACCACGTTGCCGAGCCGCTGGCCGACATTGATGTAATCGCCGGTGTTGACCAGGCGGTTGGAGAAGGTGCCGTCGACCGGCGCGCGCACCTGGGTGAAATCGAGATCGCGCTCGGCCTTGGCGAGCTGGGTCTGCAATTCGGCGAGCTGGGCGCGGGCCTCGGCCTGCTGCGCCTTGGTCACCTCGACATTGTCCTTGGCGGCATCATACGCCGCCTGCGCCGAGCGCACCGCTGCCGCACCCTGGTCGCGGCCGGCTTCGGACACTTCGAAGGTGGCGCGCGAGGCAAAGCCCTTGGTGCTCAACGCCTGCTGGCGATCGTAATCGAGATCGGCGCGCTTCAGGCCGGCCTGCGCGGACACCAGCTGCGCCTGCGCCTGCTCGACCGAGCTGACCGCGGCCGCAACCTGGCGGCCGATCCGCTCGATGGTCGCCTGCTGCGTCCCGATCCTGGTGCGGGCGGCGTCGACCGCAATGCGATAGTCGCCGTCATCGATCCGGAAGATCACTTCGCCGGCGCGCACCAGCGCGTTATCGCCGGGCAGGATCGCCGCGATATGGCCCGCGACGCGCGCGCCGAGCATGGTGTTGTTGGCGCGGACATAGGCGTCGTCGGTCGAGACATAGAAGCGCCCGACCATCAGGTAATAGGCGGCATAGCTTGCGGCGGCGATCGCGAGCAGGCCGACAATGCCCATCAACACAAATCTGCGCTTGCCGGATTTCGGCGCAGCGGCGGCGGGCGAAGCCGCCGGCTGCTCGGGCGCAGAAGCGGGCGGCGCTTCAGCGGGGCGCTTGTCGGCGGGGCCCCTGGCTTCAGGACCCTTGGCTTCAGGACTCTTGGCTTCAAGTCCCTTGGCTTCGTCAACCCGCGCCTGATCGTCGAGATTGGCCGATGCGTCGCGCGCAATCGCGTCCCCGGCCACCTCAGGCCCGGAACGAACAATGCGTGCAGCCTGATCCCGTGCTGCGGCCATAGCCGAGGCTCCCCACCAAAAATCTTGACGCCCGCAATGGCGGAATAAGGGCCGTGCGGCGCATCGTCACTCCCTCCAATACCATTGACCGAACGGTTCGGTCAATCTATATTCCCACCTAGCGGATTGTAATGGTTCGATTCTCCCGTTGGTTCATTCCAGGTTGAGTTCTTTCGCGAGAAGCTAAATCAATGGTTGCAGCCCCCCGAACCTCGCTCCAGGCCGTCGGCGAGGAAGAATCCTCGAAACGCCGCCAGATCCTGGACGGCGCCCGCAAGGTGTTCCTGGAACTCGGCTTCGACGGTGCCAGCATGGGCGAGATCGCTCGCGCCGCTGCCGTCTCCAAGGGCACGCTCTACGTGTATTTCCCCGACAAGGCCGGGCTGTTCGCGGCGATCGTCGAGGAGGAGAAGCTCGAGCAGGGCAAGGTCGCCTTCAATTTCGACCCGGCGCGCGACGTCGACACCACCCTCCCCGAATTCGGCCGCGCCTATGTCGCCTTGCTGTGCCGGCCCGGCGGCGGCTCGGCGATCCGCACCGTGATGGCGATCGCCGAGCGGATGCCCGAGCTCGGCAGCCGGTTCTACACGCATGTGATCGCGCACACCGTCGACCGCTTCGCCGCTTATCTCGAAGCGCGCGCCGCGCTCGGTGAACTCGCGATGGACGATACCCAGCTGGCGGCCTGGCAGTTCATGCAGATGTGTCAGGCGACGCTGTTCCAGGCGTTCATCTTCCAGGCCAACCCGTCGCCCTCGCCGGAGCGGATCGCGACCGTCGTCGACAGCGCGACGCGCGTGTTCTTTGCGGCGTACCGGCCGAAGCAGACGAACTGATCTCTTACCGACACTGCGAGCCAACGGGTCGCGCAAACGCGCGCCCGATGACAGGCTCCGCAAAGCAATCCATGCTTCACTACGCGCAGAGATGGATTGCTTCGTCGCTGCGCTCCTCGCAATGACGGGGACGCATTGGCGCGCTACCATGGCGAGTGCGACGCCAATCCGAGGTGAACATCCGCCATGAACGACCTCACCATCCGGCATATGCGATCCGACGAGATTCCGCTCGCGGTGGATTGGGCGGCGGCAGAGGGCTGGAATCCCGGTCTCGCCGATGCGCCCTGCTTCGCCGCCGAGGACCCGCAGGGCTTCTTTATCGGCGAGCTCGATGGCGAGCCCGCCGCGGTGATCTCCTGCGTCAACTACGGCACGCAGTTTTCCTTCCTGGGATTCTACATCGTGCGCCCGGATCTGCGCGGCCGCGGCTACGGTCTGAAGATCTGGAATGCGGCCATCGCGCATGCGCGCCCGCGCGTGATCGGCCTCGATGGCGTGGTGGCGCAGCAGGCAAACTACCGGAAGTCCGGGTTCGCGCTCGCTTACGCCAATGTGCGCTATGGCGGCACGGTCGCAGCGCCTCCGGCGCTGGGCACTGACGTCGTCGCGCTGACCGATGTACCCATGGCGTTGATCGAGGCCGATGACGCGACGGTGTTTCCGGCTCCCCGCCCGGCATTCCTGCGCGCCTGGATCAACACACCAGGGCATATCGGACGCGCGCTGCTGCGCGACGGCAGGCTGGCCGGCTGGGCCGTGATCCGTCCGTGCCGCACCGGCCGCAAGATCGGTCCGCTCATTGCCGATGACCGCACTGGCGCCGAGGCCATCGTGGCGGCGTTGCTGGCGAGCGCAGGCGGCGGCGACATCTTCCTCGATGTCCCCGCCATCAACCGCGACGCCGTCGCGCTGGCGCAAGGCCTCGGACTTTCGCCGGTGTTCGAGACGGCGCGGATGTACACCGGTGCGATCAAGCCATTGCGGATCGATCGCGTGTTCGGCGTCACGACATTCGAGCTCGGCTAGCGCTCTAGTTCGCGGCCGCGTTGACCTTCGGCGCGGCGACGTTGTCCTGCTCCAACTCCTCGGGCAATCCGGCGAAGCGCCTCAGCGCCTTCGCCATCTTCACGCGGCCGCTAACGCCGGTGATGATGACGTCGACCATCACGAACGACGAGTGGAAGTGACCTTGCGCCTTGAGCTGCTCGACCTTGACGCCGGCCTTGATCAGCGCGTCGCCATAGGCAATGCCCTCGTCGCGCAGCGGATCGAACTCGCTGGTCGCGATGAACGCCGGCGGCAGGCCTTCGAGCTTGCCGCGCAGCGGCGCGACGCGTGGATCGGTGCGGTCGGCCGGCGAGCAGTACAGATCCCAGAACCAGAACATCAGCCCGCGGGTCAGGAAATAGCCGGCCGCGTTGTCGACATAGGATGGCCGGTCGAAGGTCGAGTCGGTGACCGGGCAGATCAGGAGCTGGCCTGCGATCTCCGGCCCGCCGCGATCGCGCGCCAACTGGCAGGTGACGGCCGCGATGTTGCCGCCGGCGCTCCAGCCCGCGACCAGCACCGGACCGGCCCTGCCGCCGAGCTCGGCGGTGTGGGCCGCGATCCAGCGCGTCGCCGCATAGCCGTCCTCGGCCGCGGCCGGGAAGCGATGCTCGGGCGCGTGGCGATAGCCGACGCTGACGATGATCATGCCGGTGCGCCGGCATAGATCGCGGCAGAACGGGTCGTCCGACAGCTCGTCGCCGAGCACCCAGCCGCCGCCGTGGAAATACACCACGACCGGATGCGGCCCCGGCGTCGATGGCCGATACAGCTTGTAAGGCAGCGGGCCGTCCGCGCCCTGCAGCAGGCCGGTGCCGACCTCGCCGACCGGTCGTCCCGCGGGACGGCCCTTGTTGAACTCGGTGAGGAAGTCGCGCGCGCCCTGCGCGCCCATCGTCTCGAGCGGCGGCAGGTTCATCTCGCCGAGCAGGTTCAGCACCAGCCGCACGTCCGGCTGCAGCCGCACGATCTCGCCGTCATTGCACTGCTCGGCAACGCCGGGGCCCGAGAGCCTAAAGCCCAGCATGCCGCGGCCGACCACCTCGTTGCAGATGCTGCGATACGGACCGACGCCACCCGTGTAAGGCATCACGCCCTGCGGCTTGCCGGGCACGTTGGCGCCCGTGTACCAGGTGTTGGCGAGCCGGTGCAGCGTCAGCGTCGCGCAATCGGCCATGTGGCGTTCCCAGCCGGCCTGCGCGGCCTCGGTTGCCTCCATCGTGGTGAAGCCGGCATCGCGCAGCGCGGCGATCCGCTCGACCACCCAGTCGACATGCTGCTCGATCGAGACCGCCATGTTCGACAGCACCGACGGGCTGCCCGGGCCGGTGATCATGAACAAATTGGGGAAGCCCGCGACGGTGACGCCGAGATAGGTCTGCGGTCCGTGCGCCCAGACATCCGACAGCGACTTGCCGCCGCGGCCGGAGATCGGATGCACAGCCATGATCGCGCCGGTCATCGCGTCGAAGCCGGTGGCGAACACGATGACGTCGACATCGAAGCTGCGCCCGTTGGTCGAGATGCCGCTGGCGGTGATCGCCTTGATCGGCTCCTGCCGCAGGTTTACCAGCGTGACGTTCGGGCGGTTGTAGGTCGCATAGTAATTGGTATCGAGGCAGGGACGCTTGGCGCCGAACGGATGATCGTGCGGGGCCAGCGCCGCGGCGGTCTCCGGATCCTTGACCACGGCGCCGATCTTCTCGCGGATCAGGTCAGCGACGAGCTTGTTGCCGTCGACATCGACCGCCTGGTCGGCCCACAGCTGGGTCAGGATGTGCACGAGGTCACCCGCCGCCCACGCCTTCTCGAACCGCTCGCGGCGTTCGGCATCGCTCAATTGCCAGCTCACAACGGTCTGCTGCGGATAGGGCACGCCGGCCATCGACCAGCGCGCCTGCTCGCGATAGGCGGCGCGGTCGGTTTCGAAATAGGTCTTGCGATCCTCCGGCGACGGGCCGTTGCCGGCGGGCAATGCGAAATTCGGCGTGCGCTGGAACACGGTGAGTTGCGCGGCCTGCTCGGCGATCAACGGGATCGACTGGATGCCCGACGATCCGGTGCCGATCACGGCGACGCGCTTGCCCTTGAGATCGACGCCCTGATGCGGCCAGCGGCCGGTGAAATAGATTTCGCCCTTGAAGTCCTTGACGCCGTCGATCTCCGGCGGCTTCGGCGACGACAGGCAGCCGGTCGCCATGATGTAGTAGCGGCAGGAGACATTGGCGCCGTTGTTGGTCGAGATCTGCCAGCGCGCGGTCGCGTCATCCCAGGTCGCCTGCGTGACCTTGGTGCCGAACCTGATATCGCGGCGCAGATCGTAGCGGTCGGCAACGAAGCCGAGATAGCGCAGGATCTCCGGCTGGGTCGCGTATTTCTCCGACCAGGTCCACGCCTGATCGAGCTCCGGATCGAACGTGTAGCTGTAATCGATGGTCTGGATGTCGCAACGCGCGCCGGGATACCTGTTCCAGTACCAGGTGCCGCCGACATCGGCGCCCTCTTCGAGCGCGACTGCCGAGAAGCCCGCCTTGCGCAGCCGATGCAGCAGATAGAGACCCGCGAAACCGGCGCCGACGACCGCGACGTCGACTTGCTGCGTGGTTCCGCTGTGCGTGGAGTCCGAAGCGCGTGCTGCAACTGCTGCGTCTGGCATGCCATTCCTCCCGTATGTTTTGATTTTGCGGAAGGCTAGCCTTGTGCTTTCAGTTTGTCATCACGACAAACGCAATCTGAGGTCGCCGCAATTGTGACGTGCGCGGCCTGGAGCAGGATGCGCAGCGTGTGGACGCAAGTGTCGACGCGGTTGCAAACTCTGATCCGTCACCCTGAGGAGCGCGCCCTTGCGCGCGTCTCGAAGGGTCGACGGCCACCAGCGGGGCCGTACATCCTTCGAGACGCCGCTTCGCGGCTCCTCAGGATGACGGGTTTGGCACACGCCTCAAATCGACCGCATCAATCCGCCATCGACGCGGATGTTCTGGCCGGTGATGTAGCCCGCGCCGTCGGAGACCAGGAAGGCGATGGTCGCGGCGATCTCCTCCGCCTTGCCGTAGCGCTTCATCGGCACGCTGTCGCGGCGCTCGTCGGTTGCCGGCAGGCTGTCGATCCAGCCCGGCAGCACATTGTTCATGCGGACATTGCTGGCGGCGTAGCTGTCGGTGAACAGCTTGGTGAACGCGGCGAGCCCGGCGCGGAACACCGCCGAGGTCGGAAACATCGCGCTCGGCTCGAAGGCCCAGGCGGTGGAGATATTGACGATCGCGCCCGATTTCTGCGCCTGCATGTGAGGTGCGACGAGGCGCGTCGGACGGATCACGTTCATCAGATAGACGTCGAGACCGACGTGCCACTGCTCATCGGTCAATTCGAGCACGCCCGCACGCGGGCCGTGGCCGGCGCTGTTGACCAGCGCGTCGATGCGGCCCCAGCGCACCATCACGCCGTCGACGGCGCGCTTCAGATCATCGTTGGAACGGTTCGAGCCGGTGAAGCCGAGGCCGCCGAGCTCGCTGGCCAGCGCTTCGCCCTTGCCCGACGACGACAGGATCGCAACGCGAAATCCATCTGCGGCCAACCGCCGCGCCGCAGCAGCGCCCATGCCGCTGCCGCCCGCGGTGACGAGTGCGACTTTCCCTGCTGCCATGACTGATATCCCTGTTGGTGACGAGGCCGATGCTGATATTTGAGCATGATCTTTTCGGAAAACCGCTTCGCACTTTTCCGGATCATGCTCAGGTCTATCATCAAGGATCGCGCCGCGCGACACCCAGGGTGATGTCGGCGCTCACGACGAGGTCGCGGCAAGCGCAATCAAGACGACGAAGACGCCAAGCGGTACGAGGTGCGAGAAGTCGCGGTGGCGTAGAACAGTGAAAACCGCGGCCACAATGATAGCCGCCCCGAGGGCGATGCCGACAATGCGGCTGACGGGAAGCGCAATCAGAACGGCGCTGATGATTTCCAGTCCACCGGTAAGAATCCCCCACCAGATCGGGTAACCCCACCGGGCGAAATCGCTTTGCGTCGCGGACGTGCTGATCGCGTTGAAGACGACTGCGCCAAAGAAGCCGGCAGCGAGGAGCCAGATTGAAATGGCATGCATCATCTCAGGCTGCTCCCATGATCAAGGGGATAGCGGCAAGGATCATGATCACCGCCGTGAGACCGTGCATCCCGAAGGCACTCTTTGGGGAGCCTTTCGCGGCGAGAATGAGCAGCATGTCGCCGACCGGGATGATGGCTTCAACAAGCAGGATGAGGCCGACATCTCTCGGAGTGCCGAACGCCATGAACGCCAGCACGACCAATCCCGCGACAACGTCACGCACCCCTTTGAGGCGAAGCCACCAGGCGATGTTGGTGCCGCTTTCGGGAAGCGGCAGACCGAAACTGCGCGTCATGGTCCTCGGGCTCGCGACGTAGCCGATGCCGATCGCGATAATTCCGAGGGCGACGAGCAGTCCCGTGCCGAGCGCAAGCCATTGCATCACTCTGTTCTCCTTCTAGTAAAGGATATCTAGCATTGCTAGATAAATAGCATTGCTAGATTGTCAAGCATCGGTATGATTTTGAAATGGTTGAACCTTCCAGATTCGGGAGATCGAGGATTGGGTACCGCTGAGCGAAAAGGCAGAGACCGGGCTGCGCGCGAGCAGCGCATTGTCGCGGCCGCGCGGGCGATCGCGGAGCGCGAAGGATGGGATGCCGTTACGGTCCGCCGCCTCGCCGACGAGATCGAATACAGCCAGCCTGTCCTCTACTCCCATTTCACGAACCGGGATGCGATCGTTGCGGCAGTTGCAGTCGAGGGTTTCAAGGAACTCACGGCCGCACTTCGCGACGCGGCGAGCGGATCGACGGGACGAAACGCACTCAAGAACGTCGCTCTGGCCTATCTCGCCTTTGCGCTGGATCGTCCCGCGCTTTACGACGCCATGTTTGTCCTGCCAACGGATTTGCGGTTCGCCGAAGCTGGCACCAGACCCGAACTGCGGGCCGGTTTCGAAGCACTTGCGGCGGTCGTCGCGCCGTTTTGCGTCGAGGTCGCCGACGTGACCGAGACGTTTTGGGCAGCCCTTCATGGGGTCGCCACACTCGAACGTTCAGGCAGAATTCGGCCCAGCGCGCGCAACGAGCGCATCGCGCTTGTTGTGCGGGCGATCGTCGTTTCAGGAAAGAGGCCGCGTGCTGGTGGCTGAGACAGTTCGGACGCTTGCTGGCGAACTTGCTCGCGCGGAAAAATGAGCCGGTGGGCCTATGAATTCGAGGGGGATACCGCAGCGTGATGTAGACGCAGAATAAGTGCCGTCACGTCGCGCGGAAATCGTGCGCTTTGCCTCGCCGGATCAATTGAGGCATGGTGAGCATTGTCCTTTCACCATATCCGGACCACATGACCTCCCTCCTCCGACACCTCGTCATCGCGGCCGTGCTGCTGTTCGCCGGTCCCGCCGTCGCCCAGACCCGGTCCATCATCGTCGCCTCGACGACATCGACCGAGCAGTCCGGCCTGTTCGGCTATCTCCTGCCGCGCTTTTCGGAGACCTCGGGCATTGCAGTGAAGGTGGTCGCGGTCGGCACCGGACAGGCACTCGACATCGGACGGCGCGGCGATGCAGATGTCGTGTTCGTGCACGATCGCGTGGCCGAGGACAAATTCCTGGCCGAGGGTTTTGCGACCAGGCGATACGACGTGATGTACAATGATTTCGTGATCGTCGGCCCGAAGGCCGATCCGGCGCACATCGCCGGCGACAAGGATGTCGCGGACGCCCTGCGCAAGATTGCCGCGACCAAATCGCCCTTCGTCTCGCGCGGCGACCGTTCCGGAACACACGAGGCCGAGCTGCGGCTCTGGAAGGATGCCGGCGTCGATCTCGCTTCCGCAAAGGGGCAATGGTACCGCGAGATCGGCCAGGGCATGGGTCCGGCGCTCAACATGGCGGCGGCGACGAATGCCTATGTGCTGTCCGACCGCGGCACCTGGCTGTCGTTCAAGAACCGCGGCGAGCTCGCCGTGCTGACCGAAGGCGACCGGCGGCTGTTCAATCAGTACGGCGTGATGCTGGTCAATCCGGCGAAGCATCCGACGGTGAAGGCGGCGGACGGACAGGCCTTCATCGACTGGCTGATCTCGCCGGCCGGGCAGTCGATCATCGCCGGCTACAAGGTCGGCGGCGAGCAGCTATTTTTCCCCAACGCCGCGCACTAGCACAAACGCGACCGTGCTGACGCTGACGCTCAGCGCAAGCAGGATCACACCAAGACCGAGACCAAGCGCCAGTTCACCCTTGCTGGTCTCGAGCGCAATCGCGGTCGTCATCGTTCGCGTGTAGCCGCTGATATTGCCGCCCACGATGATGATGGCGCCGACCTCCGCAATGGCGCGGCCGAAGGCGGCGAGGAACGCGGTGAGCAGCGAGGCGCGCCCCAGCGAGAACACCAGCGCAAGGCTGCGCAGGCGCGACAGGCCATCGGTCCGGATCAGGTCGGCATATTCCGCCCACAGCAGCGCGATGGGACGATGCACCAGCGCCACCACGATCGGCGTGGCCAGGATGACCTGCGCCACCACCATCGCCGTCGGCGTGAACAACAGACCGGCGGAGCCCAGCGGCCCCGATCGCGACAGCAAGAGATAGAGCCCAAGGCCGACCACGACCGGCGGCAGGCCGAGACAGGCATTGGCCAGCACGATCACCGCCTGCCGGCCGCGAAATCTGGAGATCGCGAGCCAGCCGCCGATCGGCGCCCCGATCAGCAGCGCGAGCAGGCTCGCCAACAGGCTGACGCGCAACGACAGTGCCACAATCCCGAGCAACTCCGGATCGCGGCCGGCGATCAGTGAGACCGCCGCCGTGATCGACTGTGCGAAGTCATTCATCTTGCGGAAGCGATCGTTCGCTCAGGCCGGCGCGCCGTTCTTCAGCAGTTTGGCGATCGCCGCAACCAGCTCGTCGGGCGAGAACGGCTTGTTCAGCAGCACGCTGTCGGGCACGCCCCTCGTCGGCCACTCATCGCCGCCACCGCCGGTGATGTAGAGTACCGGGAACGACGGATCGATCTCACGGGCGCCGCGCGCCACACGCCAGCCATCGAGCCGGCCCAGCAGGCGGATGTCGGTGACCAGTGCACTGTATTTGGTGCGGAACGCCTTCAGCAGCGTCAGGGCTTCCTCGCCCGAGCCTGCGATCGCCGGCTCGTAGCCGCCATCCCTCAGGGCGTCCTCCACCATCATCTGAAGATCACGATCGTCTTCGATGACGAGAATGATCGGAGCGTCTTGCAAAGCTATCCCCCAGAAATCAGCCGGGTGCGCTCCCGGCTCCGAAGCATATGCAGAATAAAAGTGGCCACCGTTTGCACGGTGTCACCCAGTAATAATACGGGTATCAGACGCGTCCCTATTCGTCGGCGAATTCGTCTTCTTCGTTGACCCCCGCCTTACCCCGCGGGGCCGGCTTTCTGCCGCCAAGCGATCCTGTGACATAAGGTTCGCGCGTTGCATAGGGGTTACGGCCGCCGGCGCGCGCCGCGACCTCTTCGCCGGAGACGGCGGCGGGCTGGCAGATCAGGCGCCGGCTGGCTCGGCGCATCAGGTCCACATGGATGTGGTCGTAGTGATAGACGTTGGAACCCGGCGCCAGCACCGTGGTGAATTGCTGGCAGGCGGCGGCCTGGACATCGCGCAGGAAGCCCTGCTCTTCCGGCAGACCCTTCCAGCCATCCTTCACCGAGATGCGGCGGCCGTCAGACAGCGTGAAGGCCGCGATATCGAGCGCATTGCCGAACGCGTGCTCGGAAATATGCGCGTGCGAATTGCCGTTCATGCCGCGGCACGAGTAGGCCGAGATCTGCTTGATCTCGACGACGCGCGCGCCGAACCAGCGCTGTGCCGCCGGCTGCACGGAATCCGCGAGCCAGCGCTCGAGCACCGAGACGATCGGGCACGCCAGCGTCGCCGCCGGCTTCACCGCGACCGGGCCGACCGTCCCCACCGGGTTGCCGTTCGACGGACCGAGCCGCGGCGGCGGCGCGTCCTGAGGCTGCTGGGAATAGGGCGCAGGTGAATAAGGCGCGGCCGCGCCCTCGCGCTGCGGATTGCGCGGCAGGCCCGGATAATAGGGTCGCTCACCGCTTGCATCGGGCGAGCCTTCCGGCGGCAGGTCGATCTCGCCCTGCTGCGGCGGCACGCCGGGGGCCGACAGCGACACCGGTCCGTTCGGCTGGCGGCCATAGTTCGGCTGGCTGACGGCCTGATCGGAATACGGCGCCTGCGCGGGCGGCGGGCTGGGCTGACGATTGATCGGCCAACGCGGCTGGTTGCCGACCGACGCCGGTGGACGCAGGCTGTCGTCGGCAAATCCGTAAGCCGAGCTGGCTTCGCCGAGCGCGGCGACCTTGAGCGGGAACTCGGCGCCGCAGACACCGGGGCCGGAAATCGGATCGATGCGGACGAGGTCGGGTCCTTCTTTGACCGCGCCTGATTTCAGGCAAGCGGCCTCGGCCTCGGCCCGCCACGGTTCGCGCTCGGCAGTCTGGAACAGACCGCGGCCGCAACCAGCAAGCGACACAAGGACAAGGGAGCCGACGAGATACAAACGAACTCCACGCGTCATGGCGCGGAGGTTCTGCGAATTTGATTAAAAGACTCTTCAACGCAATTCGATGGAATGATTTCAGGCGTTCTTAACCATGCGCTGGAACCCGACACGCAACGCGCACCTTGCCCAGTGCTTGTTGCGTCGGCAACTGACGAAGGCGCCGCGTCACGCAACAGAGATGCGAGGAGATCGCCGCTCGTGTCGTGACGGAGATCGCATCGGCATTCGACATCCGTGTCCGGCGCAAATTCAGCTGGAGATAGTTGTTTCTAACATCACAACCGAAGTCGGGAACGGACGGACGGTATCCCGTACTGGTGGCGCATAGCTCCTTCGCGACGCCCTGGAATATATTTGCGACCGCTTCAACGCCTTGATTCGGCGTCTGTTTGAGCCACGCGCCGCAATGCGGCATTGCGCGGGAACACCGGGCCGGACAGCACCGCTGACTTTATCGGCCGGGAACCAGTTGCTAGCTTTTGCGTTAGTGCGGGCAGCGTTGTGTGAACCGAGGGAGTTTCCCAATGGATTTCGCGAGTCCTCTGCTGAGCAAGCTGAGCATTGTGGCCGCGTACATCGCGTTAGCCTTCGTCGGCGCCATCATTCTCGGCGTGTTCTAGAACATTCGACAGGCAGTGAGTTCAGCACCCGGCGGCCGCCCCCGCCGGGCGCTTTGCTGTTTTGCCGATGCTAACTCACCCGTCATCCTGAGGTGCAAGCGGAGCGAGCCTCGAAGGATGCACGGCCACAGTCGGGCGGTCGATCCTTCGAGACGGCGCTACGCGCCTCCTCAGGTTGACGGATCAGAGAGCGCCTCACCATCATTTCAAAAATTCGAGCAGCTCGATCCGGTGATGCCGCCGATCGTGAAATCGTGGCAGACGAGCCCGGGATTGTCCGGATCGGGATAGCCGTCATCGCGGCGGCGCGGTTCGCGGATGGTGTGACTGAAGCGCCAGCCGCGGGCGCGCATGCAGCTCTTGTATTGCCGCGACGTCGGCGTGCCGTTCTGCGGCGCGCCGAGCTGCGCATCGCAGACCGCGGCATCGACATGCAGCGCGTCGTCGCCGTGCCGCTGCTTCAGCATGTTGGTGTAGATGTCGTTGTCGGCATGGGCGGCGGCTACGCTGCCGGCGAGCAGCAGCGCGGCCAGGCGCAGGCGTTTCATGCTTGCCTCCATCGCTTGCGAAGACAGTGTTGATCTCTATCGGTCGCGCGCGACGGGACGGAAGGTTCGAAGGCGTCCGGTTACAAATTGGACATTTGCGCAGTCAGGAGCGCGGCTCGGGGCGGAGCTGCCCCTGCGTGATCACCCGTGCGCGCGAATGTGACACGCGGAGCCAGTCGGCGCCGGTGCAATAGAAGCGGCCGAGCACGCAGGATTCGACGCGCAATTTGTCCGCGCCCGTCAACGCGATCGTGCCGTAACGGATGTTGCCGCTGTCCCGGCTGTAGACGCCGCCGGTCCAGCGCGCGTCCTGCTTCGGCTTCATGTTGATCAGCACCGCTTCACCGAGATCGCGCGTGGTCCTGTCGAGCGCATAGCCGCACAGCGCGTTGCCGCAGCGACGAACGCGCACCAGGTTGTTGGCTTCGGTCTGCCAGTCGCCGACCGGGCCCTCGTCCGGCTCGTCCGTCTCGCGCGAGACGCGGATCACCGGCAACGCTGGACGCACGGGCGCTGCAGGCACCGCGGCCGGCGGCGGAGGCGGAGCTGCGACAACGGGCGGGGGCTGGGGCGTCGTCACGCGCGGCGGCGGTGGAGGTGATGGCGCAGCAGCCGGCGGCGGCGAGGCCGGAGCGGGCTTGTACACAATGACCGGCGGCGGCGCGGGTGGCGCAGCCGGTGGCGGCGGCGGGCTTGCGGCCGGCGTGACGGGTGCGAGCACCGGCTTCAGCGTGCGGCCATTGTCATCGTCGCGCCTCGCTCTGTCCGACACCGAGACGCAGGAGAGCGAGCGGCACCGCGTCGAATCGAGATGGACGCGATGACCGCCGATCGAAAACGAGATGCCCTCGCCGGCATGGGCGAACGGTGCGAGCAGCATCAGCGCGACGAGCAGGCAGGTGCGCTTCATCGAAGCCTCCAGAACATCCGATGACGCTTAAGGGTGCGGTGCTCACGGCGCAGTGACCTGCGTCACCGTGACGATCGCTCGTGACGATCCCTCGACTGCGCCCGCCGGCGTGATGCAGATCACAGAGGCTGGCCCCGCGGCCGCGTAGCGTCCGGACCGACCGATCCACTCCCGCCCAACGCCACGGAGACCCAGATGAAGAAGCTCGTTGCGATCGCTGCGCTGCTGATGGCCACCACGTCAGCGCATGCCGGCGGCACCGGCATCACCTTTGAGATCGACGGCCAGCGCGTCCATGTCGAGGCGCCGCGCAACTGCAGCGCACTGTCCTGCATCCGCATCTCGGCGCCGGGCTATAACGGCACGATCGGCGGCATCAGCAAGACTCTCGGCTCGAAGTCGTACGATGATGACGATGTCGCCGCGACGAGCTCGCCGCCGCTCGCGCCGCCGCCGGCGCCCGCCCCCGCGCCGGTTCAGGCCGCCGCGCCGCAGCCGGCCGCGCCGGTCGCCACCGCTGTCCCGCCGCCGCCTCCGCCCCCTGCGCCACCGGCGAATGTTGCGACGGTGGCCCCCGCGCCGGTCGACGCCGCACCCGCTGCGCCTGCAGCGGCTCCGGCCGCCACACGGCTTCCGCCGCAGCCGCAGGCCGCGACAGTTGCCGCAGCGCCGACCGGACCGATCGGCGTCTGGGCCACCGAAGAGAACAAGGGCAACGTCCGTGTCGAGGCCTGCGGCGCCAATCTCTGCGGCTATTCCGAGAAGACCAACGAACGCATCCTGATCAACATGAAGCCCGACGGCAGCAAGTGGAGCGGCCGCATCCACGATCCCGATTCCGGCCGCAACTACGACTCGACGATCGCGATGAAGGGCCCGAATGCGATGCGCGTGCAGGGCTGCGCCTTCGGCGGCATGTTCTGCGGCGGCCAGACCTGGAAGCGGGTCAGCTAGCACGTCGCATTTCCGGATCGCCCTGATGTCCGCTGCCGTGCAAACGGCCAGCGGACATCAGTTGTTTGCCCCTCGCCACCTCAGATCACGGTTGGTACCGGCCCGGCGATCGCTTCATGTCGATCGCCGGACGCGCTATAAGCGTCGCCGTGTCGAGGTTGATTTGAACCTGCGGGCGGCTTGCGATGGCGATGACGGCTCTTGAACTCGGGCTGCGGGGCGCGGTGGTCGCGCTGTTCCTGGTGGTTTGCGCGGTGCTGCTGCTGCGCTACGCGGCGGTGCATCGCGCCGCGCATTTGGGTGCCGCGATGGGCGCAGCCGGCGCGGCCTACGCGATTTCCACCGCGCCGTTCTTTCCCGCATCGTCATTCGGCTGGAGCTCCCCGTTCATCGCCTTCGCGATGGGCTCGCCGGTGATCTTTTGGCTGTGGGCGCGCGCGATGTTCGACGAGCGATTTGCGCTGCGGCCGTGGCACGCGGCGGTGTGGACGCTGCTCGCCGGTCTTGGCGTTATCAGCCATAATTGCTGGACGATCTGGCCCGATCTCGCCGGGCCGTGCGGCCGCGCCCTGGCGCTGGCGACGATCGCCTTCGCCGCGCTCGGGATCGCGCAAATTCCGAAGGGATGGCGCACCGTCGCGGCGACGGCGCGCGGCCGGATCCTGATCACACTGGTGATCGGCATCGGCCTGCAGATGATGTTCGCCGCGTCGGCTGGCCTCGCCGCAATTCCGACCCGGTCCATCAGCCTCAGCGCCGCGCTCGCCCTTGGCGCGTTCGCGCTGATCTCGATCTGGATGATGCTGTTCGATCCGCCCGAGAGCCAGCCGGCCGTCGCCGGCGGCAACGGCCAGGCCGCGCGGGGCGCACGCGCGCTTGCGCATGCCGGCCCGCCGGCGTCGAGCCAGGCCGCGCTCAATCACCTCAGACACCTGATGGCGACCGAGCGGACCTATCGGCAGGAGGGACTGACCATCGGCGTGCTCGCGGTCAAGCTCGGCATGCCGGAATACCGGTTGCGCAGCCTGATCAATGACGGGCTCGGCCACCGGAACTTCAATGCCTTCCTCAACCGCTACCGGCTCGACGAGGCCAAGGCGGCGCTCGCCGATGCCAGCCAGGCGGAGGTGCCGGTACTGACGATTGCGCTCGATGCCGGGTTCCAGTCGCTGGCGCCGTTCAACCGCGCCTTCAAGGCTGACACCGGGCTGACGCCGACCGAGTTTCGCCGCCAGGCGATCGCCGGGCAAACCGCGGATGCGGCGGAAATCGTTCGGTCGGAGTGAGAATTCGCTCCTCGATTTCAGAAATCGATAGGCTTGCAGCCCCACAATCTGCCTAGCTGCGCCGACGCAGACGCCGCGTCGCGGCAAGGCGTGATCAGGCGTGACAAAGGCAAGCGGAGCGCAACGGCCCATGAAGCATTTCCTCACCGCGGCAAGGCTGCTGGCCCTCGACCTGGCCTCGACCCTCGTCTTTCTTGTTCTGTTCCTGCTGACGCACAACACCGCGCTCTCGGTCGGCCTCGGCATCGGGTTCGGCGTCTTGCAGATCGGCCTCCAGATCATGCGCGGCAAGCGGATCGACACCATGGAATGGCTGAGCCTGTTCCTGGTGGTCACCGCGGGCACCGCGACGCTCCTCACCAATGACCCGCGCTTTGTGCTGTTCAAGCCGAGCGTGATCTACGCCATCGTCGGCGTCGTGATGCTGAAGCCCGGCTGGCTCAACCGCTATCTGCCCGCGATCGCGCAGAAAGTGGTGCCCGATGTCGCCGTCAAGGTCGGCTACGTCTGGTCGGGGCTGATGTTCGTCTCGGCCGCGGTGAACGCCTTCGTCGCGCTGACCTGCGAGATCACGACATGGGCCGTCGTGATGCCGATCTTCGGCATCGTCAGCAAGATCGTGGTGTTCCTCGGTGGCTTTGCCGCGCTCCGCCTCACCGCCCGGCGCCGCATCCGCGCCATGCCCGAAGCCGAGCGCGAAGCCGTGCTCGCGCTCGAGGGGGCCCCGGCGGCCCGCGGTGCCGTAACGGCGGATCTCACGCCGTCCGCGAGCGGTTAACGAAACAAACCGGCGCGCGACGAAACCATTTTGCCGGGCGCACGAAGAAAAGCTGAAACCAAGCCTCCCTAGTGATGCGCTCGACGACGCGCTGCATCGGCGCGATCACCACAAGGGGGACACCATGGCTTTCACCGCTTCCGCGCTTCGTCACGGCAAACTGCTGGCGGCAACAGCGTTCACGCTCGGTCTGTTGACCTCGGCGTCCTATGCCTACACCGACGAGCAGCAGCAGATGTGCACCGGCGACGCGATGCGGCTGTGCAGCTCGGAAATCCCCGATGTCGATCGCGTCACCGCCTGCATGGTCCGCCAGCGCGCGCTGCTCAGCGACGGATGCAAGGCCGTATTCCACTACGTGCCGCCCGCCACCGCCGCCCAGCCCGCAAGCTATTTGCCCGCAGCCAAGCCGGCGAAGCCGCTCAACATCACCCCGCACAAGCGCGGCTGATCCAACCCCTTCCCGACCAACGAATGAGCACCGCCTCCCGCAGGGAGCGCGGTGCTTGATCGTTCCGGTCCGCCATGACAACAAGGCAGGACCGTTCATTCGGCATTCAGCCTGACGCGGCTCAATTGCCGATCCCCAATGCCTCCCCGGGAATCGATGGTGATGCGCCGCACCTTTCTCTTTGCGCTTCTGCTTGGTGCCGGCGTCGCCATGGGTTGGCATGCAACGGCCAATGCCGCGCCCGACCTGACGCAGCTCGCACAAGCGCAGCCCGCGCCTTCGGCCACCCCGGCGCCGACCGCAACGCCGGCTACTCCTGCTCCCGCAACACCTGCGCCCGCAGCTCCGCCAGCTGCGAGTGCGCAACCCGCTGCGCCCGAGCCGATCGGCAACGTCGCGACGCTAACCGGAACGGCGACCGTCACGCGCAACAACACCACGACGCCGCTGCAGATCCGCGACGACATCTTTGCCAATGACGACGTCGCCACATCGGCGACCTCCTCGCTCGGCATCACCTTCAACGACGGCACCACCTTCAACCTGCGCGCCAATGCCAGGATCACGATCGACAACTACGTCTACGAGGACGGCGGCCAGCAGAACGCCGCGCTGTTCAACGTCGCCAAGGGAACGGCGGCCTTCGTCGCCGCCGCCGTCGCCAAGACCGGCGACATGAAGATCTCGACGCCGACCGCAACCCTCGGCATCCGCGGCACCACCGGCCTTGTCGAAGTGCCCGAAGGCGCCACCGCGACCAGCAACAATGTCGGCATCAAGCTCTATCCCGACGCCGATGGGCATGTCGGCCGCATCGAGGTCAACGACCGCGCAGGCGCCTCGCTCGGCGTGCTGACGCGCGGCGCGAGCGGCTTTGCGATTCGTCCCGGCAGCGGCGGCACCCGCTTTGCCGCCGTGCCACTGACGATCTCGCCGCAGCAGATGACGCGCGACCAGGGTTTCGTGCGCGCGGTGCATTCCGCGCAGACGCTGGGCCGCCAGGTCGTGACCGAGCAGCGCGACTTCCGCAGAGCCAATCCGGACTTCCGCCGGACCAATCCTGCCGCGCCCTATCCGAACCGCGGCCAGCCGGTGCAGCCGAACCCGCAGCGTCAGAACGGCCTGCCGGGCCAGAACCGCAACGCTCCGCAGCAGCCGGGTCAGCAGAATCGTCCGGGCCAGTTGCAGCAGCCCGGTCAGCAAAATCGTCCCGGCCAGCCGCAGCAACCCGGCACACCCGGACGGCAAGGCTCGCAGCAGCCGGGCACGCAGCAACAAGGCGGCGCACAGCACGCGCTGCCCGGCCAGCCCGGCGGCACCACGCTGCCGCACGCGCCCGGCGTCCAGACGCCGGCCGGACAGCAGCAGCCTGCGGGACAACAGCCCGCACGTCAGGGCGGCGCGACGCAGCCCGGCGGACAACAGCCGCCTGCACGTCAGGGCGGGCTGCAGCCCGGACGCACACAGCCGCCGGGCGGCGTGCGCCAGCCAGGACAGCCAGCGACTCACCCGGCTCATCAACCCGGTGTGCCGCGACAAGGCGCGACGCAGCCTGCACCGCTGGCACCCGGCCAGGCGCGGCCCGGCATTCAGCAGGCTGTACCAGGCGTGCGCCCCGGCATGCAACGGCCCGCCGAGCAGGCGCGCCCAGCCTTCCAGCAACGGCGCGCACCGCCGCCGCGTGCGGCGAGGCCGCAGCCCAAGGACAAGCGCCATAACTGAGCGATCGCATGGGCTCCTGCGATTGAACCAACGAATATGGCGCCGGCGAGAACGCCGGCGCCACGCTGAGATCGACGAATAGCCCGCGCGAGCTCAGCCCCGCCTGGTGATCACAGCCTCCAAATATTCGCTGGGGATGACCAGCGTGCCGTCCTTGGCGACATTGAACTGGTCCATCAGGCCCAGCATGTCGGTCGCGAGCAATTGCTGCTTGACGGGATCGATCGAGCCGAACGCCTTCAGCACCGGACCGTAATAGGTGCGGAAGATCTCGAGGAAATGCTCGCGCGACCGGTAGCGGAAATTGAAATGCCTGCGCTTGGCATCAACCGTCGTCGGCGGGCCAAACAAGGCGCCGAGATGCGCCTCGGTGCCCCACAGCGCGGGAGATTTCACTCCCGGCGCCGGCGGCACATATTTCCCGATGGTCTTGAACAGCTGGCCGATGAAGCCCTCCGGCGTCCAGCTCGCCAAGCCGATCTTGCCGCCGATGCGGCAGACGCGGCGCAGTTCGTTCGCCGCCTGCTGCTGATCGGCGGTGAACATGACCCCGAAGGTCGACAGCACCACATCGAAGCTCGCATCGGCAAACGGCAGCTTCTCCGCGTCCGCTTCCTGGAAGGTGACGGCGAGATGCTCCGCGGCCGCCCGCTCGCGGCCACGTTCGAGCAACGCCGCGACGTAATCGGTCGAGACCACGTCGGCAAAGCGCCGCGCGGCGGCGAGCGTCGCATTGCCGTTGCCGGCGGCGACGTCAAGCACCATTTGATTGCTGCGCAGGTCGACGGCCTCGCAGAGCGTTTCGCCGACGATCTGAAGCGTGGTGCCGACGATCGCGTAGTCACCCGAACTCCAGGTGGCTTGCTGGCGTGCCTTGACGGCGGCGAGATCGACGACAGGGATTTCGGTCTGAACGTTCATATGCTTCTCCTTTGAAAAAGTAGCGCGGCTCGCGGCGAGGCGGCTGGCTTCGCCGGAAATCCGCACCGTGCGGTGCAGTGACTTCAATGTGCTGCGTGCTACGTGCGATAGCCGAGAAGCGCCGGGATGGTGGATGCGGCAACGATGCTCCAATCGGTGCGATGCCTGCAGCCATGCCCGCTATGCTGGGTCCGGACCGCTTGCTTGACCAGGGCTGCGCGATGCTCGCGAACGACAGGCTCCTCCGCTCTCGTGAACACGGGCGAGGACAACCCTGCGATCATCAGCCCGAGCACTGCGCTTCGAATGATCGGTCGGGAGCAACGGATGCCGGCGGCCTTCGACCGCCGCCCACCGCGCGGCATCAAGCCACTGGCTTGCCGCTCGCGGTGCGCGAGCATGCCTGCGACCGATTGATCGACTAGTCTGCGGATGCGCAAAAGCAGGATTGAAAAATGCCTTCGCACCGAACTTGACACGGACTCCATGAATGAAATCGGCATAATCGTTTCCTTGATCGAATAGAAATGGCGGCCCGGATCTTGGTTTGGCCGGGATGCGCCATGCGACGCCTCGCCAGGCGTCATTCGGCTGCAATGGGCGGTTCGACGGGATCACCGCGCACCACCACGGTTGCCGCGACCTTGTAGAATTCCTCGCCCGGCATGCCGACGCAGCGCGCGTGCTCGCGGATCGAGTCACCGTCACGCGCCTCGTATATGCAGAACGTGCCAATGCGACCATCCGCCTCATGCACCACATAGCTGCGGATCCAGCGGACGCGGTCGGGCATCTGCTCGTCGCCGATCCGCGCGGACGTTGCGCCGGCGAGTTCCAGTTCGCCCATGTTCGCCCAAGCGCTTGGACGGCGAATGACATAGAGTTCCATCGAAATCTCCTGAGTTGCGACGGTTGAACCGCAGGGCTGCGGTGATCGCGGCCATGGTCAGCTATAGACGCCGTCGACGCCAACTGTCCTTACCGCGGGCTGATCATTGTCTGATCTTTGCCTGAACCTTTTCCGGCGACCCCGGACCTATACACATGGCATTCTCATTTGGACTGTTCGAGCTTGATGAAGCTGGACGCGTGCTGCTGTGCGCGCGCCAAGAGATCCCATTGCAGCCGCGCGTGTTCGATTTGCTGGTCTATCTCGTCCGCCACCGCGAGCGCGTCATCTCCAAGGAAGAACTCCTCGAAGCCGTCTGGCCTGACGTCATGGTCACCGACAACTCGCTGCAGCGGGCGGTGAGTTCGTTGCGCGCCGCGCTTCGCCAGGGCGGCATGGACGGCGCGGTTCGAAACCTGCCGGGCAAGGGATATCGCTTCTTTGTCGATTCCGAGATCAGGCAGCCGGAACGGATCGCCGAAAAGCAGGCCGACGCCACCCTCGGACTCGCCCGCCGCGCGGCGGCCGCGCAATTGTGGCTGCAGGCCGCAACCCTGTTCGAGAGTGCCAAGGACGACCGTCAGCTGAGCGCCGGAGATCTGCACGATTGGGCGCTCGCCCTGCAATGCCTGGGCAAAGCTGCGGCAGCGATTCCGATTCTGGTTCGCGCGGTCGCCGTGCGCAGCGAGGCCGGTGATGCCGCCGGAGCCGCGGTCGATGCGATCGCGCTCTCGGGTCTGCATTTCGAGAGCGGACAGGCCGCGATCGGAAAGGGCTGGCTCGCGCGCGCGGAAGATTGGGCCTCAAAGCTCGACGATCCTCCGACGACCGCCCTGTTGTTGTGGATGAAGTCGAAGCTGGCGGCGTTCGACGGCGAACCCGAACAGGCACTCGCGTTGGCCGACGCCGCCTACATGTCCGTCAGATACAAGGATGCGCTCAACGTCGAAGCGCTGAGCCTGGCCTATCGCGGCTTCTATCGGCTGTGCCTCGGCGATACGCATGGCGGGCTGGCCGATCAGGACCATGCCGCCGCGGTCGCGCTGTCCAGCAACAATCTGGACCCGATCATGGGCGGCAGCCTCTATTGCAACATTCTCTGGGCCGCCCGGATGTTCGGAGATTGGGCACGGGCCGACCAGTGGACACGGAGCTACCAGAATTTCTGTTCGAGCAGCGGCATGGAATTGACCGGTTCATGCCAGCTGCATCGCTCGGAGGTGCTCGGCATCAGGGGCTCGCTCGATGAAGCGCTGGCTCGCATCCAGGACGCGCTGGCGCGGCTGACGAGCGATGCACCATGGTCGATGGGCGATGCCAATCGGGTGCTGGGCGACATCCTGGCTGCGACCGGCAATGACGACGCCGCGCTCGACGCCTACGACAAGGCCTACACGCTGGGCTGGTGCCCGGAGCCGGGCCGCGCCATGCTGTTGCTCGCAAGAGGCGAAGCGGAAGCCGCCTATGCAGGCCTGGAACGGAGCTTGATCGGCAAGACCTGGTGGACATTGCAACGGCGGGGAATCCTGCTCGCACATCTGGCGCTGGTTGCGGCACACACGCGCCGGAGCGGCCAAGCAAAGGCATTGATCTGCGAACTCTCGGGAAATCCGGTTCGCTGGCCGATGCCCTCGATCCGCGCGCTCACCAACGAAGCGCAGGCGATCCTCGCCCTCGCGCGGCAGGATCATGAAGCAGCCATGCGGCATCTCCATCTCGCCCGCCAATTGTGGTCGAGCATCGAAGGGCGGGTCCAGGTCGTGCGCTTGAGGCTGCAGATTTCCAGGCTCCAGCTCGAGCGCGGCGACGTTTGCGGCGCCACGGCCGAAGTTCATGCCGCACGGCTGCTGGCAACTGAGCTGGGTTCGCCAAAGCGCGTTGCCGAGTGCGTTGCCCTGCAGCAGCAAATCGAGGCTTCCCGGCCAGCCATGCCCCGGGCGGAGCGACGGCAGGCAGTGTCCCGTTGATCACGCCGCGCGGCGCAGCCAGTCGCGCACGCGCTCGATCAGGTTCTTGCGCGGGATCGGCTGAACGGCCGCGGCAACGGGTTCGATCTCGCGCGCATCCGATCGCGACGCGTCGGATGCCGCCGCTTCCACGACAGGCTCGGTTGCGGCCGCTTCGCGACCATCCACAGCGCTATGCTCCGGCGCGATGGTGCGCCGGTCCGGCCCGGCATCCACCGCCGGCATCTCCGCGAGTTCGGACGCCTCCGCCATGACCGGCGACTCGACCGGGGACCGTGCGTCAACGACGATTGGCGTCTCGGCCTCCGCGGGCACTTCGGTGACTATGTGCTCTTCAGCGACCACGGACATTTCAGCGGCCGCAGCCATATCGGCGTCGACGGGCGTTTCAGCGACCAACTCCTCCGCGGCAAGCCGCGCACGCCGGCGCTCTGCGGCCGCAACGCGCAAGCGCGCGCGCCGCTCGCGCTCGGCATTCGCCGCGGCCTGCAACGCGATCGGGCCGACATTCTCCAGGAACGCGCGTTCATAGCCGCGTGACAGCCGCTCCAACGCCGCATCAAGCGGCAGCCAGTCGACTTCCCTGACGTCGCTCATCAATTCACGCACCGGCTTGCCGCCGGCATCCATGCGCCAGTAATGCACCACCTTCGAGCGCCCGCCTGAATCATAGACCAGCGTGCCCAGGAACTCGTGCACGTCGACGTCGTGCCCGGTTTCTTCCAGCACCTCGCGCTCGGCCGCGGCGCGCGCCGTCTCACCGTCGTCGAGCTTGCCCTTCGGCAGCACCCATTCATTGCGCTTGCGCAGGCGCACGACGGCAAAGCGCGGCGGCGCCTCCCGCCGCAGCACAATACCTCCCGCCGCCAGAACAGGCGTCCGCGCCATCTCATATCCCAAAGGTTTGCGATTTAGGATCGTCGCACGACGATCGCAGCCATTCTAAAGCATGATCCGGAAAAGTGGAAACCGCTTTTCCAAGCAGAACATGCTCAAACAATGACACGCGGAAAAAGCGCGATCAAATCACAGGCTTTTTCAACAGGGGTTCGCCGCATTTGATCCGCGTTCCCTCGGCGACATTGTCGCAGAACTCGAAATTGTCGGGCGCGAGCACGATAATGGTCGAGCCGTGCTCGAACCAGCCGAGTTCATCGCCCTTCTTCACATGCGCGTCACACGGGAAATCCACCGGGCCCCGCGACTGCGCGTTCAGCGTGATGTCGAGGAAATGCAGGCGAAGGCTGGCGACCAGGATCGCGGCGACCGGAACCAGCGTCAGCGCCTCGCCGGTCGGGAGTTTGGCGCGCAGCACCGCGCGCTCGTTCTTGCAGAACAACCGCTCGATCCGCTTCAGCGCGATCGGATTGACGTTCCAGACGTCGCCATGAATGAACGTGACCTTGTCGATGGCAAGATCATACGGCGCGTGGAAGCGGTGATACATGCTCGAGGTCAGCCGCAGCGTGACGAAGCGGCCGTTGCGGTGCTGCTCGACCAGCGCGGGATCGCCGACCAGATCGAGCAGCGAATAGGGCGCGCCCTTGACCTGGAACAATTGCCCGTCCTCGATCCGGCCGTGCGCGCCGATGATCGCATCCGACGGGCTCGCGATGATGGCGGGATCGGCCGCCGCCGGGCGCAGACCCGGCTTCAGCTCACGGGTAAAGCAATCGTGCAAGCTCTTGAACTCGGTCTTCTTTGCTTCCGACAGATCGAGGTCGGAGAACAGCTTCCAGCAGGCGATCGAGGCATCGCGCACCAAGGGGTTCTCGACCTTGGAGAACCAGCCCATGAAGCGGGTCAGCGCGGCCCGCGGAATCCGGTTGGTTAGCAGGAAATTGAGGTCTTCCTGCTGAGTGAATGCCGAGATCAGGCCCTTGACTGTCATGAATTTGTTAGGTGCTGAGGCTAGCGCTTCTGTCATGGAAACATCCCTTCCGATTCTCTCGCTGTCCGCCGCCGCGCTTGCCGGCGCCGCCGCAGCTTTCCCCAAAATTCAGGCCCGCATCGCGCTGTCGCGCGCCAAGCACCGCTCGCTGACCGGACATTCCAAGATGTCCAAGATGGTGGCGCGCATGGTGCCGCACTACGAATTCGACATCGACCAGTTCTTCTGCTCCGACGGAGCGCCGAAGGACATCGCGATGCAGCGCCAGGACGGCTTCTTCCGCCTCGCCGGCCTCTACCAGGACCGCTACCCCAAGGGCCGCGCGCTGACCGCCGAGGTGACGGAGCGAATCTCTGATCTGCGGTTCACCGAAAGCTACCGCGTGCCGTTCCAGTACAGCCGCCTGGTGCGCGAGCATCTCGGCACCTCGGCCTTCGTCGAGGCCTCCCGCGGCGTCACCGTCACCGACCTCGACGGCAATGTGTCCTACGACCTGACCGGCTCCTACGGCGTCAACATCTTCGGCAACGACTTCTACAAGGAGTGCATCGCCGAGGGTGAGAAGCGGGCGCACGCGCTCGGCCCCGTGCTCGGCCCCTACCACCCGATCATTGCCGACAATGTGAAGCGGCTCTGCGAGATCTCCGGTCTCGACGAGGTCTCGTTCCACATGTCCGGCACCGAGGCGGTGATGCAGGCGGTGCGGCTCGCGCGCTACCACACCAAGCGCACGCACCTCGTCCGCTTCGCCGGCGCCTATCACGGCTGGTGGGGCGAGGTGCAGCCGGGTGTCGGCAATCCGGTGTCGCCGCACGAGACCTACACGCTCGCCGACATGTCGGAGAAGACCCTGCACGTGCTGCGCACCCGCAAGGACGTCGCCTGCGTGCTGGTCAATCCGCTGCAGGCGCTGCATCCGAACGGCAACGCACCCGGCGATTCCGCGCTGGTCGATTCCTCGCGCTCCTCCCGGTACGACCGCGCCGCCTACACCGAATGGCTGAAGAAGCTGCGCGAGGTCTGCACCGAGCGCGGCATCGTCTTGATCTTCGACGAGGTATTCGTCGGCTTCCGCCTCGCCGCCGGCGGCGCGCAGGAATATTTCGGCGTCAAGGCCGATATGGCGACCTACGGCAAGAGCCTTGCCGGCGGGCTTCCGGTCGGCGTGGTGTGCGGCCGCAAGGACCTGATGCGCCGCTTCCGCGACGACCGGCCCGCCGACATCTGCTTCGCCCGCGGCACGTTCAACTCGCACCCTTACGTGATGACGGCGATGGACGAGTTCCTGAGCCGGCTCGCCAGCCCGAACTTCCGCTCGATCTACAACGGGCTGGACGAGACCTGGAACGGCCGCGCCAAGGCGCTCAACGACCGGCTCATGGCCGCAGGCCTGCCGGTTCGTGTCGGCAACATCTCGTCGATCTGGACGGTCTATTACACCGAGCCGTCCCGCTACAATTGGATGCTGCAATACTACCTGCGGGCCGAGGGGCTGGCGCTGAGCTGGGTCGGCACCGGCCGGCTGATCTTCACGCTGAACTACACCGACGCCGACTTCGCCGAGGTGGCCGATCGTTTCGTCGCCGCGTCCGACAACATGAAGCGCGACGGCTGGTGGTGGCACAAGGAAGGTCTCACCAACAAGAACATCAAGCGGCAGATCCTGAAAGAGATGCTCGCCGTGAGGCTTGGGCGCTGACATTCGGGACAGCTCTCGCCCCCCCTCGCCCCGCTTGCGGGGAGACGGTCGGGGTGAGGGAGACTCTCCACGATCTCGCTGACAGACGGACTCGCGGAGAGTCCCCCTCACCCGGATCGCATCTGCGATGCGACGTAGCCGAAGCTTCGCTTCGGCGTCACTTCGGACAGCCGCCAAAGGCGGCCTATGCCTCTCCCCGCAGGCGGGGCGAGGTGAAGTGTGCGCGCGGTCAGAAGCGCTCAACAATTGATGATCCACCGTAGCCTAAGAACGGTGATGCCCGGGACAAGCCCGGGCATCACGCAGTTGGAAGACGCTGGGAGCAACGATCAGGCGTGCTTGACGTGCTTCTCGAGACCCGGATCGATCAGCTCGCCCTTCATCAGGAACAGCGGCGCCTTGTGATAGAGCTTCAGGTCGTGGAACGGATCGGTGACGATCTTGGTCATCCAGACGAGGCCGGTTTCGACGTCGCGGATGAAGAACAGATGGATGGTGCGGAACAAGAGGCCGCCGATGCCGACCACGAGCCAGATCTTGGCCACCTGGCGGGTGAAGTCGCCCATCGTGACCCAGGGCTTGAACAGGCCGAACAGGGTCGGGTCGAAGTACAGCACCATCGGCGACAGCGCCCAGATCGCCATCAGCACGACCTTGCGCTGCAGATTGTAGCCGACCTTGATGTCTTCCTTGTGCTCGTGAGTCGCCTGGTTGACGTGGTCGTACCCCTTCGGCTCGAAGAAGAAGTGACCGGCCTGGCGCGAGGTCATCGAGACCAGCCAGCCGACCAGCGCCGACACGACCGGATCGAAGAACAGCATCACATAGGCAAACAGAAAGCTCAGCGCGCTGACGAAGTGCAGGCTCTGGTTGATCCGGCTGTGATGGTAGAAGCGATGGTCATCCCAGCGCTGGGTACGCAGCTCTTGCAGAAAATTCTTGATCATTGGTTCCCCCAACATCTTTCGGGACAGGATCTACAGGGATTCGATGTATCGCGTGTGACATCATCATAATGACATATGACAATGCGGAGCGACACCTTGACGCGACTGGAGAAGGGTCTCGCCTCATCCCGGAGATTTGCGGGGATGAGGCAGAGGAGATCGTAGCCTCCCGGTTCGCGGCGCGCTGTGCGCCACCTCACCCGGGAGGACCGGCGGGCTGGGCCGCCTCAGGCCGCCTCTTCAGGCAGCCTTGGCGACATCCGCCTTGCGGAAGCGGACCAGCGAGAAATGGCCCAGCGGCGGGATCAGGCGGCGCTCGGCGAGCTCCATGCCGCGCGCGCCGGAGAGCCACTTGGTGTAGCGCGACCAGGCGAATTCGGCGGTGCGGAACCCGAGCGGGCGCACCACCGGCTGCAGCTTCTGCTCGATAAAGCGGCGGACGCCGGCATCGGCGCTGACCCGGGTCAGGATGATCAGTTCGCCGCCCGGACGCACCACGCGGGCGAATTCATCGAGGGCTGCTTCCGGGTTCGGCACCGCCGAGAGCACGTACTGCGCCATCACCACGTCGAACGAATTGTCGGGGAATTCGAGCTTCTCGGCGTCCATCACCGCGAGGCCCTCGACATTCTTCAGGCCCTGCTCGGTGACCCGCTTCTTGGCCTTTTCGAGCATCGCCTCGGAAATGTCGGTGCCGAAGATGCGCACGTTCTGGCTATAGAGCGGCAGCGAGATGCCGGTGCCGACGCCGACCTCGAGCACGCGGCCGCCGATCTTGTTGGTGGCCTGGATCGCAGCCTGCCGGCCCTTGCTGAACACGCCGCCGAATACGAGGTCGTAGATCGGCGCCCAGCGGTCATAGGCCTGCTCGACCGTTTCGCGGTCGAAGTCCATGGAACGGTCAGCGCCCAGCTTGATGATTTCAGCCATAGATAGTCTCTCGTCTTTCGTTCGATTTGAGCTGTTAATTCGGAACCGCACTGCGGCCGGCGACGCGACGGGCGGGCCGCGGCGCGCGGCTCGGCTGCAACGTGGCCAGATTGCCGATGAACTGACGCGCACTGTTTTCCCAGGAACGCTCCAACGCGAAATTGCGGCAGTCGGCGCGCGACATGTTCAGCGCGCGCAGGCAGGCGGCGCGCAAATCGTTGTCGATCGCGCCGATCGGATGATCCGCGATGACGTCCTTCGGGCCGGTGACCGGGAACGCCGCGACCGGCGTGCCGCAGGCCAGCGCCTCGAGTTGCACGACGCCGAATGTGTCGGTCAGGCTCGGGAACACGAAGACGTCGGCGGCGGCGAGGTGCGAGGTCAAATCCTGGCCCTTCTTCTCGCCAAGGAAAATCGCGTCGGGATATTTCTGTTCCAGCGCGGCCCGTTGCGGGCCGTCGCCGACCACCACCTTGGAGCCCGGCAGGTCGAGCGACAGGAAGGCATCGAGGTTCTTCTCAACCGCGACGCGGCCCATCGTCATGAAGATCGGCCGCGGCAGGTCGAGCACCGCCGGCTGATCCGGATTGAAGATCCTGGTGTCGACGCCGCGGGTCCAGAAGCCGAGCCTGCGGAAACCGCGCTCGGCAAGCTCCGACCGCAGCGAGTCGGTCGCGACCATCGTCATCGAGCCTGCGGCATGGAAGTGGCGCAGCACGGCGTAGCCGACGCTGTCGGGAATTCCGGTACGCACCGAAACATATTCCGGGAAGCGTGTTGTATAGGACGTGGTGAAGGCGAGCTTGTTGCGCTGGCAATAGCCGCGCACCGCCCAACCGATCGGTCCTTCGGTCGCGATGTGGATCGCCTCGGGCGCGGCCTCCTCGATCCGGCGCGCGATCTCGCGGCGGTTCGGCAGCGCCATCCGCAGCCCCGGATAGGTCGGCACGCCGACCGAACGGAAACCGTCGGGGGTGAGGAATTCGATCTCGGCGCCAAGCGTCTCGGCGCTGCGCGCGAGCGACGTCAGCGTCCGGACCACGCCGTTGACTTGCGGATGCCAGGCATCGGTCGCAACGAGTATGCGCATCGCAGGAGACCCAAATCGTTAATCTTGATTCTGCTCGCACGACGTTCTGACATGGATGTTTCAAACGTATGACGTCATCGAAATGTTAGGTTGATTTTCACGGCAAACGGCCGGTTTTTCGTGTAACATGACAGAGAGATGTCAGAGCAGAGCGAACATCCCGGCACCACACGCCGCAGACTCAGACGGCGAAACTCGTCGCTCCTGATACTTGCGGTCGGCATCTTTGTGTTTGGCGCCGCCGCCGGCACGCTGTTCTATGCGCTGCGTCCGGTGACGCTGACGATCGCCGTCGGCCCGACCGGCAGCGACGACGTCAGGCTCATCCAGGGCTTCGCGCAGGCGTTTGCGCACGACGGAAGTTCGGTGCGATTGAAGCCGGTCCCGACGCAGGGCGCCGCCGAGAGCATCGCGCTGTTCACGGCCAACAAGGTCGATCTCGCGGTGGTGCGCGGCGATCTCAGCCTGCCGGCAAGCGCCGAGTCGGTTGCGATCCTGCGCAAGAATGTCGTCGTGCTGTGGGCACCGTCGGGCGGCAAGGGCAAGCAGCGGTCTGCGAAGATCAAGAGCATCGACGATCTTGCCGGTCACAAGGTCGGCGTGATCGGCAGCACCCAGGCCAATGTCACGCTGCTGCGCGTGATCCTGACCGAGTCCGGCGTCAATCCCGACAAGGTCGCGATCAGCCAGTTCGCCGTCAACAAGGTCGCCGACCTCGCGCGCGATCCTTCGCTCGACGCCTACATGGCCGTCGGCCCGCTCGACAGCAAGGTGACGGCGGAAGCGATCGCGGCGACGGCTGCGGCGCGCGGCGAGCCGAAATTCATTCCCATCGAGGTCTCGGAGGCGATCGCGCAGAAGCATCCGCTTTACGAATCGGAAGAGATCGCCGGCAGCATCTTCTCTTCGTCGCCGGCACGCCCCGTGGACAAGGTCGAGACCGTCAGCGTCAATCACCTGATCATCGCCCAGCACAGCCTGCACGAGTCGACCGTCGGCGCGCTGGACCGGCAATTGTTTACGCAGCGCGTCCAGGTCGCGCGCGACCTGCCGGGGGCGGCCAAGATCGAGAAGCCGGACACCGACAAGGACGCGGCATTGCCGGCGCATCAGGGCGCTGCCGCCTATATCGACGGCACCGAGCGCACCTTCCTCGAAAAATACTCCGACTACATCTGGGGCGGCATCCTGCTGATCTCCGGCCTCGGCTCGGCTGGCGCCTGGCTGCGCCACCACGTGAAGCGCGACGAGCGTGAGCAATACATCACCCATCGCGACAATCTGCTGACGCTGATCGCTCGGGTACGCAGCGCCGAGACGCCGGAGCAGCTCGCGGCGATGCAGGGCGATGCCGACGCATTGCTGCGCGAGGCGCTCGATTGCTACGACGACGGCGCAATCGAGGAAGGCGACCTGTCGGTGATCGGGCTGACGCTCGAGCAATTCCATCATGCGGTCTCCGACCGCCGTGCCGTGATCAACGGCGACAGGCCGGGCGTGCCGAGGATGCGCACCGGCTAGCGCGCACACGCCGATTGCACCGAGAGCAATGTGCTCCGAGAGCAATGTTTGGATTGCGCGTGGATGCGCGCGTGGCCATGTATGAGCACGGCCACAACGCTCCGCACGACACCATGATCACGTCCATCATCGCTGACCTGCCCGCGCCGTTCGTGCTCGCGGTGGCGCTGGCCGGCGTCTTCCTGATCGCGTTCATGAAAGGTGCGTTCGGCGGCGGCTTTGCCATCGTCGGCATTCCGCTGCTCTCGCTGGCGATGGATCCGATCGCGGCCGGCGCGCTGCTCGCGCCGCTGTTCGTCGTGATGGACATCACGGCACTGCGTTTCTGGCGTCCCAATACATGGTCGCGGGTCGACCTCACGATGCTGCTGCCCGCGCTCGTCGTCGGCATCGGCCTTGGTTATTTCGTGCTGCGCGATCTCGACCGGCATGCCGTCGAGATCGTGATGGGCATGGTGACGCTGGTGTTCGCCGCGCTGTGGTTCATCGGCGGCGGCGAGATCAAGCCGCGTCCGCGCTCGACGATCAAGGCCACTTTCGCCGGACTCTCCTCCGGCGTCACCACGATGGTCGCGCATTCCGGCGGACCGCCGCTTGCGATCTACCTGCTGCCGCTCGGCATGTCGAAGGCGCTTTACGCCGGCACCACCAGCCTGTTCTTCACGGTCGGCAACCTGCTGAAGGCAGGTCCCTGGCTGGTGCTCGCCACGCCGTCGCGCAGCCTGTGGATGCTGATGGCGCTGTGCGTGCCGGCCGTTCCGGTCGGCGTCTGGGCCGGCTGGCGGCTGCACGAACGCCTCGACCAGCGCGCGCTGTACCGCGCCTGCTACGCCATTCTCGTCGTCACCGCGGCCAAGCTGCTGTGGGACGGACTGGCCGGATACATTCACCTCTGAGTGCCACCGGCATTGTCGCTTCCCGTCAGGAAGATCGCGCGCTCCGGCTGCCACTCACGCTGACCGCAAGCGGTCCGATCCCCTCGAGCGGTTTGACCTTCTCGTCCGGCTCGAGCCGCTGGCGCGCCACGAAGGAGAAATGCCGGCGCAGCTTCAGGACCGGCTTCTCGATGCAGTGCCAGGAGAACGCCGCGAACGCCGTGATCAGCACCAGCGCGACGCCGAACTGGACAATCAGCGACGCATTCGGCAGCCACACTTTCACCACCTGCTGCATCGGAAAGCCATAGAGATAGATGCCGTAGGAGTAGTCGCCCTTCGAGAACAGCGGCAGCCGCGGCAGATTGGAGACGCCGAGGAACACGGTGATATAGACCAGCGCCGGCGCGATGACGGCATTGAGGACGGGCTGGGTCATCCAGGCCGCCGGCCCAAGCAGCGCGGCGCCGAGGCAGAGCGCGCAGCAGGCGGAGAGAATGCGCCCGTCATAGGGAATGCGGTCGCGGTAGAGGTAGACCACGATTGCGAGCAGACAGGCGACCGGCAATTTCGCACCGCGTCCGAGAAACAGCGCCGTGCTGAAGATCTTGTCGTACAGCGTGCCCGCAACGCCGGGAGGGAGTTGCGACGGATTGGCGGTATGCCCCGTGATCTGCACGGCAAAGCCGATGCCGACCAGAACGACAACGCCAAGCACGATCAGTACCGGCTTGCGCAGCAGCCCCAGGGCCATGATGAATGCCATCACCGCATAGCAGCCGTATTCGAACGGCACGGTCCACAGCGAACTGTTGACCTCCGGCGCGGGATTGCTGCTGAACACGCCCGGCAGCGTGTAATTCACCAGGCCGACGACGTTCGTAAAATATTTCCAGGTGGCGGCGCTGGTGAAATAGTCCCAGAGCGGCAGCGTCGTGAAGATCGGTCCGAGGATCAACGCCGACAGCACGATCTCGACCGCAAGCGCCGGAATGATCCGCAGGCCGCGATTGATCAGGAATTCCTTAACGCTGAGCCGCAGCCCGCTTGCGGCGATCAGAAATCCGCTCAGTGCGAAGAACATCACGAGGATCGCAAATTGCGGAAACCAGAGGATCCACGTCGGATCGGAATCGCCGCGACCGGTGGCAACATAGGGCGTATGCCCTGCGACCACCGAGATCGCGAGCGCAACGCGGAGAAAATCGAACCCGGGACCAAAACCTTTCTGCCGATCCAGCATGCTCCCGATCGAAGGCGCTGGCATGATTTCCACTCCATTCCGAACCACGCCTTCGGACAGCAAGGGTCGTGCCAGGAAAAATGTCTTGGGACGGGACACCTCCCGGCAACCCGCCCTTAACCGTTCGACGAAACACGGACGAAACAAACCCCTAACGGCACGAAACCATTTTGGCGATTTCGTGCAAACGTCCTGAAACGCCTCACCTGTACTGGTTTGACCCAACGACGCGCCGGAACTGGCGCGCAGGGCGCAAACAACAGGGGTCGACAATGTTCAATTCCATCAAGCTGAACGCACGTCTCGCTGCCGCCGCCTTCGGTGCGCTGGCGATTGGCACCGTTGCCTTCTCGAATTCCGCTGCGGCCGCTCCGCTGCCGATCTTCCCCTTCATCCTGACGCCGCCGACCGAGGCCGTGCAGCCTCCGGTGCAGTCGATGCCGCAGGCGCAGGAAGAAGACCGTTCCGTCGAATTGCCCGCCCGCCTGCGCCGCCAGGTCGTCGCCTATCCGACCCGCGAGGCGCCCGGCACCATCATCATCGACACCCCGCACACCTATCTCTATCTGGTGCTCGGAGGCGGCCAGGCGATGCGCTACGGCATCGGCGTCGGCCGCGACGGCTTCACCTGGTCCGGCACCCAGACCATCACCAAGAAGGCGGAATGGCCGGATTGGACCCCGCCGCCGGAAATGATCGCCCGCCAGCCCTATCTGCCGCGCCACATGGCCGGCGGCCCCGGCAACCCGCTCGGCGCCCGCGCCATGTATCTCGGCGGCACCGTGTACCGCATCCACGGCACCAACGCGCCGGAGACGATCGGCACCCACGTCTCGTCCGGCTGCCTGCGCCTCACCAATGAGGACGTCACCGACCTGTATTCGCGGGTCAGCGTCGGCACCAAGGTAATCGTGCTGCCGATGACCGACCGCCGCGCCGATCTCGGCTCGGCCGTCCGCTAAACCCGACATATTCAGACATCGACAACGGCTCCGGCATCATGCCGGGGCCGTCGTCGCGTTCATAATCGTTAACGTCCAGGTGATCGCTGCTTCCGCCCCTGAAGCAGCTTGATCCCGCCACACTGGCGCCCTCGTCGGGGGGCCTGTACAACCCGTCAAGTTGATTTTCATCCGGGGGGACGATGCGTCTACCGATGCATCCAAGGACAATAGCGCTCGGGCTCACGGTGGTACTGGTCTCGTTCGCGATCAGCCTCAAGGCCATGGACTGGCTCGCGCCTAGCGTCACCGTGCAGACGCCGCCGCTGGTGCAACTGCCGCCGCTGCCGCAGGCGCCGCGCTCCTCGACGGTCGTGGCGCAGGTCTCGGTCGCGCTGTCGGCGATCCGCGATGCCGCCGAACGCGGCGCGCCGAAGACCTTCGGCGGCAAGGCCGACAACCCGGTCCAGCAAATCCTGCAAAATGCCGACATCGGCTGGACCGCGTCGCGCGGGCCGATCGCCGCCACCGGCGCGCAGGACGTGCTGACGCTGACGACCCCGATCAACGGCACGCTCAAGGTCACCGGCTCGCTGTCGGACAAGGCGACAGGCGCCGTCACCAACGCGCTCGGCAACCTGCTCGGCGGCAATGTCGCCAAGCAGATCGGCGCCGTGAACATCAAGAACGTCAACGCCAATGCCGACATCAAGGGCAGCGTCACGCTGACCGCGCGGCCAAAGCTCGGCGCGTCCTGGCGGATCGAGCCGAACCTGCAGGCGCAGGTCAATCTCGGCGATACCGGCCTGTCGGCCGCCGGCGTCCGCATCAGCGTACCGGCTCAGGTCAAGCCTGTTATCGACAAGGCGGTCGCCGACCAGATCTCCGTGGTCGAGGCGCGGTTGCACAACGACCCGCTGTTCCAGAACACCGCGCGCACGCAATGGGCCAAGGCGTGCCGCTCGATCCCGCTGCAGGGCACCGGCGGCACCGCGTCGATGCCGCCGATGTGGCTCGAACTGCGGCCGACCCGCGCGATCGCCGCGCAGCCGAAGGTCGATGCGTCCTCGCTGATCCTGACCATGGGGATCGAGGCCGAGACCCGGATCACAGAGACGCAGACCACGCCGAACTGCCCGTTCCCCGACAAGCTCTCGATCGTGCCGCCGATGCCGAGCCAGGTCTCGGTCGGCCTGCCGGTCGACATGTCCTTCACCACGCTGACGCAACTCGTCGAGGCGCAACTGAAGGGCAAGACCTTCCCCGAGGACGGCTCCGGCCCGGTCGACGTCACCGTCAAGAGCGCGAGCATCGCCGCCTCCGGCGACCGGCTTCTGATCTCGCTGCTGGTGCACGCCAAGGAGAAGAAGAGCTTCTTCGGCTTCGGCGCCGAGGCGACCGTGCACATCTGGGGCCGGCCGCGGCTCGACCAGGCAGCGCAGACGCTGCGGCTCGCCGACGTCGAGCTGGCGGTCGAGTCGGAGGCCGCGTTCGGCCTGCTCGGCGCCGCCGCGCGCGCGGCGATCCCGCACATGCAGCAGGCGCTCGCCGACCGCCTGGTGGTCGACCTAAAGCCATTCGCGAGCAACGCGCAGCGCAAGATCGCCGCCGCCATCGCCGATCTGCAGAAGAACGAGGAAGGCATCCGGGTCGACGCCGACGTCAACAGCATCCGCCTTGCCGGCATCGCGTTCGATTCGAAGACGCTCCGGGTGGTCGTGGAAACCGACGGCACCATCAAGGCCGCCGTCACCGCGCTACCGGCGCTGTAGGGACGCAGATCCCCCGTTCCATCCACCGCATGCCCAAAAAGTCGTCTTTGCGACAGGTTGCCGCAGCGGATAGAAGGTGCCCCGTAGAAGCAATCTGCGACGAAAAACCAGGGAGAGAAACACGATGAAATCGCTCTTGGCCGCAGCGGCGGCCAGCCTCGCGCTTGCGGCCTCCGGCACCGCGGCCAACGCCCAGATCTCCGACGACGTCGTCAAGCTCGGCGTGCTCACCGACATGTCGAGCCTCTACGCGGATGCCACCGGCAAGGGCTCGGTCGCCGCGGTCGAGATGGCGGTCGCCGATTACGGCGGCAAGGTGAAGGGCAAGCCGATCCAGGTCGTCGTGGCCGACCACCAGAACAAACCTGACGTCGGCGTCAGCATCGCGCGCAACTGGTACGACAACGACAAGGTCGATGCGATCCTCGACGTGCCGACCTCGTCGGTCGCGCTGCCGATCTCGGCGCTGACGCGCGAGAAGAACAAGATCCACATCAATTCCGGCGGTGGCTCCTCCGACATCACCGGCACCGCCTGCTCGCCCAACACCGTGCACTGGACCTACGACACCTACGCGCTGTCGAACGTCGCCGGCAAGGCGATGGTCAAGCGCGGCGAGGACACCTGGTTCTTCGTCACCGCCGACTACGCCTTCGGCATGGCGCTGGAGCGCGACGCCGCCAACGTCGTCAAGGAAACCGGCGGCAAGGTGCTGGGCGACGTGCGCCATCCGCTCAACTCGTCGGACTTCTCGTCGTTTTTGCTGCAGGCGCAGGCGTCCAAGGCCAAGGTCGTGGCGCTGGCCAATGCCGGCGGCGACACCACCACCGCGCTGAAGCAGGCCGCCGAGTTCGGCCTGACCCAGGGCGGCCAGAAGCTGATCGCGCTGCTGATGGAGATCACCGACACCCATGCGCTGGGCCTGAAGGCGACGCAGGGCCTGATCGTCACCGACGCCTTCTACTGGGACATGAACGACGAGACCCGCGCCTTCTCGAAGCGCTTCAACGAGAAGGTCGGCCACATGCCGACCATGATCCAGGCCGGCCTCTACTCGGCGACCATGCATTACCTGAAGGCGATCGAGGCCATCGGCACCGACGAGGCGCCGAAGGTGATGGAGCAGATGCGCAAGACGCCGATCAACGACTTCTTCGCCAAGAACGGCCATATCCGCATCGACGGCCGCATGGTGCACGACATGTACCTGTTCGAGACCAAGAAGCCCGAGGAATCCAAGAACGAGTGGGACCTCTACAAGCTGATCGCCACCGTGCCCGGCGACGAAGCCTTCCGCCCGCTCGACAAGGGCGGCTGCCCACTGGTGAAGTCGAACTGACGACGCGCCGCTGCGGGCGATCCACTCGCCCGAGCCCGCGCCCGATGACAGCGAACAAGAAAACGCGCCCGGTCACACCGGGCGCGTTTTTCTTTGCGCAACAGGCTTCGATCACCGCCTCGTCGGCCGCGATCGCGCTTAGTCGCCGTTCACGCCCGGGATCATCCAGGTCGAATAGGTCTGCCAGACGCCATCGCCCAGATTGCGTTGATAGGCGATGAAATCGGCATGGTCGCCGTGCACGAGCTCAAAGCGATAGAACCTTGAGAGGTCGTCGATCTGCTTGGTCATGGAACGTCTCCGTCATAAGGGAAAGTCCTGTATTTCGACATAGTCGGCGCGCACCCAACGTCAATAGAATGACGCATATCATTCAATCACAGACGCGCGATCCGCATCCGATGCGCGGCTGCTTCAGCGCCCGGCACGATGCGAACTGTGGCGCGGCAGGCGAACGACGCCGATGCCGCTCTGCTCCGCCTGAAGCCTCTGCAGCACCGCCGGCGGCTCCAGCACGAGTTTGGCCGCGGGCGTCGGCGCGCCGTTGTTGAGCACGTCGCGGTACGGATAGAGCGCCTGGAAGGCAGCCGGCTCGGAAATCGCAGCCTGGGCCGAGGCCGCCGTCGCCGTAATGGCCGACAGCGCCGCAGCCAGCGCGATGGTCTTGAACGAAATCCTGATGGTCATGGTAACGCTCCCGCGATTTACATCGCATACGATTAATTCGCTTGCGCCTGATAAAGGCATGGCGCGGCCGGCCTTCAAGTATCCCGATTTAATCGGATGCGATTTATTCGGGCGCGGGGTTCAACTATCCGTGTGATCGGCGGGGCTATGCGCAGCCGGCAAGGCCGGTCTGTTCGCCCGGTTCACGCCGCCCGCACTTTCGGAAATGCTTCCGCTGGACTGCGAAGGACCGACCGGCGACAAACGCTCGAGCGATACACGCGTGCGCGACCGTGGCAGTCATCCGACTGTCAGGAGACTGAGACAAGAAGACGACTGCGTCGGCCGCGTTCGGCTCGGCACTGTGGCATCGGCCGATGCCGGAAAGAGATGGAGGCGAGCCCGTGAAGCAGATTCGTTCAGGACGGAAACTACACATTGGAGCGATGCTGCTCGGTGCGGCGGCTTTGGCGATGCTGCTGCCGGCGATGGCGTCGGCGCAGACCGGCTCGGCACCATCAGGCGCCAAACCCTTCCTCACCGTCGACGGCAAGCAGCCGCTCGTGATCGGACATCGCGGCGTGCCGGGCCTGGTGCCCGAGGAGACCGAAGCATCGTATGAGCTCGCCGCCGACCTCGGAACGGACTCGCTCGAGGAGGACCTGCATCTGACCAAGGATTGCGTGCTGGTGGCGCGGCACAATCCATGGCTCGGCGACAACACTGACGTCGCCGAGGTGGCGAAGACCAACGCCGAAGTTGCGGCCCGCAAGCGCACGGCGCCGGGCGTTCCCGTCAAGGTGAAGTGGGCGCAGACGCCGACCAGCGGGCCGGCCGAATACCCCACCGATCTGATCGATCCGGCCGATCCCAAATCGGTGCTGAAAGCGCTGATCGTCGATGGTGACGACCACACCAATGACTGGTCGATCACCGATTTCACCATGGCCGAGCTGAGGCAGTGGATCGCCGGCACGACCTATGATGCGGCCAACGAACGGCCGAAACTGTTCAACGGCAAATTCCCGATCATCAGCTTCCAGGACATCATCGACATCGCCAAGGCCAAGAGCAAGGCGACGGGACGTCCGATCTCGGTCTATCCGGAAACCAAGAATCCGACCTGGAACAACGCCCAGGCGATCGCCAATGGTTGCGGCGCGCCCGGCAGCCATCCGCTCGAGGATGCCCTGATCAAGATCATCAAGGACAACGGCCTCAATTCGAAGGACGCGCCGATCATCGTGCAGAGCTTCGAGCCCGGCAGCCTGAAATACATGCGCAGTCACGGTATCGAGACGCGGCAGGTCCAGCTGATCGACGGCAACGGCGTCGACTTCAAGACCGGCAAGGTGCTGCTCAACAACATCGCCAATTCCCGTCCCTACGACTGGACGGTTGCGGGTGACTCGCGCACCTTCGATGCGATGCTGACGCCGGAAGGCCTCGCGGAGATCAAAACCTATGCCGACGGCATCGGTCCGTGGAAGGCCTATATCGTGCCGTACAAGATCTCGCCCTGGAAGGACGCTGGCGCCGACGGCAAACCCTACAAGGGATCGACGGCGGAGGCCTCGACGCAGGACGCGACCAGCGTGATTGCCGACGCGCATAAGCTCGGCCTGTTCGTGCATGTCTTCACGTTCCGGAACGAGAAGAAATACCTGGCCGCCGACTATCGGGGCGATCCAAGCCTCGAATATCTAAAGTTCTTCCGCCTCGGCGTCGACGGGGTGTTCACGGATTTCACCCACACCGGCGTTGCCGCCCGCGCGGCTTACTTGCGCGAACTCGGCTGGTGAGGCCCGGCAACCGAGTGCAGGCTTGCTGCACAACAACAAACGCGCCCGGCATCACCGGGCGCGTTTGTCTTTCACAGGATGCGACCCGCGTTAATCGGTCGTGTACTTGAACTCCGGCATCGCCTTCAGCTCATCCTTGGACGCGTTGAACACCGCGTGATCCGGATACCAGGGATTGGGCTTTGACGCCGTCGCCGCGGGCGCTGCGGGCGCCGCGCCCGTGGTCGTCGTCTTGCTGGTGCTGCCGGCGCCGGCGCCGGTGTTCGAGGCGCCGGTATAGGCGATCGGCTCGCTTGAGAACTTCACCTTGTCGAGCGGCACGGCGACCAGATGCTCGCCGACGCCAAGGAAGCCGCCGACACCGATCACGACGGCCTTGATGGTGCCGCCCTTCTCCATCAGCAGATCATTGATCGAGCCGACGCTCTCGTTCTTGTCGTTGTACACGCTCAGGCCGACGACCTTCGACGCGCGCCAGTTGCCTTTGAACTCGGTTGGCGACGTGGCAGACGTCGATGCCGCAGGAGCCGGCGACGCCGCGGGAGACGTCTTGTCGCTCTTGTCGGTGGGAGTCTGTGCAATCGCGACGGTTGCAAGCAGGGCGGAACCGGCCACGCCGGCGATGATGGATTTGACCAACATTGTTGCGCTCTCCTCAGTTCGCAAAATCGATGTGAGGAAAACCCGTGATATCCGCGACCGTTCCTATCGCGCCTGCGCTGAAAGGCCGCTGCAATGCAAGGGAACGCCACGCGCGCGATGCGGCAACGTCTGGAACGTTGGGTTCTTGACGAAAGCGATCGTGATCTCTCAAGTAAGCCGCGGTTGAGCCTCGCGACTGCGCCGCACGCGCAGTCCCTGAAGTGACGATGTTCGGCTCACTAAGTCGTCCCGGCGAACCGCGCTGCGCAAGCGCACACGCGCCCCGGCAGCCGCATCATTGATCGACATGCGTCGATCATGCGCACATCTGACCGCGCGCTCAGAAGCCGCCCCAGTAAGGCGGCACGCCGTAGAAGCGATGCAGCTCGACTTCCTGCGAGCGATCGCCCCAATCGAAATCCTTGTCGGCGCGGAACGACGGCGCGCGCTTCAATTCGTCATCCTCGATGTCGAGCTCATAGGCTTCAAACTTGGGGTTGTAGTGCAGCCGGCCCCACGGCAGCGGAAGCAGATTGGTTCCGATCCCGAGGAAGCCCCCGAAGCTCAGCACTGCGTACGACACCTTGCCGGAGATCTTGTCGATCATCAGCCGCTCGATATGGCCGATCATGTCGCCATTGGCCCGGCGCACCGCCGTCCCCTCGACGCGATCGCTTGCAATGAGTTGATGCGGCCTTGTCCTGACCTCGACAGTCATCTCACCCTCCCTGACCTGAAAGGGAAACAACGCGTCGCTGGGGGAACGGGTTCCGGCCCCCCGATATGACAGCCGCCCTTCCCTTTCCCGGGCTGGCACCGCGACCCGGGGCAGAGCCCGGCCCAGGAGAGTTTCAACCGTATTTCAACGCATTAGGCCTGATGACAGAACGCTAACTTTTCTCCGCACCGCCGACCTGTTAACTCGTTCTGCCGGGCAAGATTTCAGACATACACTGAAACAAAATTCCTGAGCCGCTTTCCCCGAATCACGGACAAAAGATCGGTATGACCCAGGCTGCGCCCAATATCCTCGTCGTCGAGGACGACCGCGAAACGCGATCCCTCATCGCAAAGTATCTCCGCACCAATTCCTGTCATGTCACGACCGCCTCCGACGGTCGCGAAATGGCCAAGGCCATGACCGACCACCGGGTCGATCTCCTGGTGCTCGACGTCATGCTGCCCGGTGAGGACGGCCTCAGCCTGTGCCGCAAGGTGCGCGCGGAGTCGCAGACGCCGATCATCATGCTGACCGCGCGCGGCGAGGACGTCGACCGCATCCTCGGCCTCGAGATGGGCGCCGACGACTACCTCGCCAAGCCGTTCAACCCGCGCGAGCTCTTGGCCCGGATCAACGCCGTGCTGCGCCGGCAGGCCGCCGCGCGCAATGCCAGCGCGATCGAGGGGGCGACCACGCTGACCTTCCTCGGCTGGCGCATCGACATCCGCCTGCGCGAGCTGCGCAACCCCGAAGGCGCGCGCGTCGCCATGACCAGCGCCGAGTTCGACCTGCTGCGCACCTTCTGCGAGCGGCCCGGCCGGGTGCTGTCGCGCGACAGCCTGCTCGACCTGACGCAGGGTCGCAGCGCCGGCTCGTTCGAGCGTTCGATCGACGTGCTGGTCAGCCGCATCCGTCGCAAGATCGAGCCCGATCCGCAGGAAGCCACCATGATCAAGACGGTGCGTTCCGGCGGCTATGTGTTCACTCCGAGGGTGGAGGCGGTTGCCGCCACGAGCAACTGACCATGAAGCTGCTGCGCGTGCTGAGTCTGCGGGGGATCGGCGCCCAGATGGCGGCGCTGGTCGTCGTCTCGATCGTCGCGCTGCACCTGATCATCACCGCCACCTTCCTGATCCATCGCCCGGATAGGCCGGAGCCGTCCGATCGCTGGCACACCCAGCTCGCCGCGGCCGCGCAATTGCTCGGGCACGCCACGGCATCGGAGCGGCCGCGGCTGCAGGCCGATATCATCAGAGCCTTCCCGCAGCTTGCAATCGGCGACTTCACGTCCGATGCCGGCGGGCTCACCGAGACCGACCCACCGAGCCTGCATGCGCTGCGCCGGCTCGGCGCCGGCTATCACGTCTACTCCCTGCCCCGCGAGGCGGGAAGCAAACCGAATGACAACGAGATCCGGCGCGTCGCGATCCGCTTGCCGGACGGCGCCATGTTCGCCGCAAACCTGATGCCGGATCAGCACATGCGGCCGTTCTGGGGCGGGCCCTGGATGATGACGGTGCTGTTCGCCGTCATCAGCGTCACCCTGCTCGGCCTGTGGGCCGCATGGGCGCTGACCGCGCCGCTGTCGTCCTTCGTCAAGGCCGCCGAGACCTTCAGCCTGAACGGCGCCGCCGCGCCGCTGCCGGAGCGCGGCCCCGAGGAGATCCGCTCGCTGGCCAAGGCGCTGAACCGGATGCGCGAACGCATCACGGCATTGATCGACGACCGCACCAAGATGCTCGCCGCCATCAGCCACGATTTGCGCACGCCGATCACGCGGATGCGGCTGCGCGCCGAGTTCATCGAGGACGAGACCCATCGCCACCGCATGCTGCGCGACCTCGACCAGATGCGCTCGATGCTGGAATCCGTGCTGTCGTTCCTGCGCAACGACCGCAAGCTGGAGGAGATGACGCTGGTCGACATCGCGAGCACGCTGCACCTCGTCACCGACCAGTTCGCCGACATGGGACACAAGGTCAGCTACGAGGGTCCGCAGCACGCGATGGCGACCGCGCGGCCCGCCGACCTGCATCGCAGCATCACCAATCTGGTGGACAATGCCGTGCGCTTCGGCGGCGAAGTCGCCGTTCGCCTCGACGCCAAGCCGGATCGCCTCGTCATCGACATCGAGGACGACGGCCCCGGCATTTCGGATGCGCACAAGGCGAGCGTGCTGGAGCCGTTCGTGCGCGGCGACCAGGCGCGCAACATGGATGAGGCCGAAGGCTTCGGCCTTGGCCTGTCGATCGCCAACGCCATCGTGCTCGCGCATGGCGGCACGCTGTCGCTGCACGATCGCAAGCCGCACGGGCTCGTGGTCCGGATCGAATTGCCGGCGCGGCAGCAGATGCAATTGCCGCGGAAGTCCGCGGCCTGATCAGGCTGACCTGATCGGCGATGACGCTGACCGATAACGACGCTGACCGATAACTAAGGCATCAGGCGGCGAGCGGCGTGAGCTGTGCCGTGTCGTAGATCGCGATCGCCTCGAAGCGGTAATTGCAGGCGCGGCAATTCCACAGAAACGACGTGCGCCCCTCGCTGTGCTCCACCCAATCGGGGCGGGCAATCGGCTTGCCGCATTGCGCGCAGGGATTTTCGCGAGGCATGTAGCCGGTGTCCTGACGGACCATGGCGCATCTCCCGAGTGATGTTTTTTTGCGTGCTTTGGACTGGACAGATGTGCTGACTGAACGCGCCCACTCTGTCGTGAGATGAAGTGTAAACCTTCGCTCCGTCGTTTGCACGAAAAACTGTTGTGGATCGCATGCGGCAAAATCGATCGAGAAAATGAGCGGCCAAAATTTGAGCCGATGACAATTTTCAGTCGAGACGATTGATGCGAACAATTTGAAGCATGCGTGTTGCAATCGCATGCTCCGGTCACCTGCATCCGGACAATCACGGACGCACAACGTTCGCTGATGCGAAGGTTTTGCCACATTCCTGCCCGCTCGCCGTACCAATGAGACCGCAGAACCGACGCGCGTTTGATCACCCCGAGCGACCCGAGATGAAGACCCTTCAGACCCTTAGCTGCCTTGCCGCCGCCATCGCGGTGCTGGCGCCCTGCGCCGGTGCACGCGCACAATCGCGCGCGCAATATGAGGCGATGGTGGCGGCCGAGGCCCAGGCCAATTTGGTGCCGGTGGAGCTGGTGCATCGCGTCATCGTGCGTGAGAGCAAGTACCATCCGCAGCTGATCGGACGCGGCGGCACCATCGGGCTCATGCAGATCAAGCTCGGCACCGCGCGCGGGCTCGGCTACACCGGTACCGCCGAGGGTCTGCGCGACCCCGGCACCAACCTCAAATACGGCGTGAAGTACCTCGCCGGCGCCTATCGCGCCGCCAACGGCGATCACGACCGAGCCGTGCGTTATTTCGCGGGCGGGTATTACTACGTCGCAAAGCGGCAGCGCGGCGGTCACCTCAAGGAGGCGATGCATGGCGGCGCGGGTGCACCGCCGAAGGAGCTCGCCAAGCAGGAGCAGATGCCGGCCGATATCGCCGAGTCGCAGCCGGAACAGGCTTCCAAATAAGTGCTTTCAAGTCCCGGACGCGGTGCAACGCGCAGCGTTGCGCCGCAGAGCCGGAACCCATGTTCGACAGCTGGTAGGCCGCGGCTCGGCAGCGCACCGCCGTCGCGCTGCGCGGCGTCCGGAGCACGAGCGTTTTGCGCACGTTCCGCGCCCGCGCCTGGCATACAAGTTGACACATCCGCCCATCCGCCTACATTAGGGGCGTTCCGAGGGGTGCTCCGAAGGAGGAGCTGAGATACCGCAAGCTTGGACGTTGCTTACAAGGCGAGTTGCCAGTAGGCGAACAGTCCGGGACCGCGGTGACCCTTTGAACCTGATCCGGGTCATGCCGGCGAAGGGACAGGGATGTATCAGACGTCAAGACCGCGGGGGGATTCCCCCGTCACCATCATCGGCGCAGGCATAACCGGCGCCTGGCATGCGCTATTGCTCGCAGAGGCCGGACGTGCCGTCACCCTGCATGAGCGCAGTGACGCCGCGATGACGGAATCCACAAGCCACTGGGCCGGCGGAATGCTGGCGCCCTGGTGCGAGGAGGAGGCCTCCGAGCCCCTGATCACGCGCCTCGGCACCCGCTCGCTCGACCTGTGGCGGCAGCATCTCCCGGAAACGGCGTTCAACGGCTCGCTGGTGGTGGCGCATCCGCGCGACCGCGCCGATTTCGAGCGGTTTGCCCGCCTCACGTCAGGCCATCGCCGGCTCGACGCCGAGGGCGTTCGCGAACTGGAGCCGGCGCTCGAGGGGCGCTTCGGCGCCGGCCTGTTCTATCCCGAGGAGGGTCATGTCGAACCGCGCCGCGTGCTGCCGCGGCTGCATGCCGCGATCGCCAAGGCCGGCGGCGCCATCAAGTTCGGCAGCGATGCCGAGGCTGATGATCTCGACGGCCTCGTGATCGACTGCCGCGGGCTTGCCGCGCGCGACCGCGAGCCGAGCCTGCGCGGCGTCAAGGGCGAGATGATCATCATCGAGACCGCGGAGGTCGAGCTGTTGCGCCCGGTGCGACTGATCCATCCACGCTGGCCGCTCTACGTGATCCCGCGCGGCGACGGCCGCTTCATGCTCGGCGCGACCTCGATCGAGGCCGAGGACAATGGCGTCAGCGTGCGCTCGGCGCTGGAGCTGCTCGGCGCGGCTTACGTCGTGCATCCGGCGTTCGGCGAGGCGCGCATCGTCGAGTTCGGCGCCGGCTTGCGCCCGGCCTTCCCCGACAATCTGCCGAAAATCAGGATCGAGCAGGAACGCATCACGGTGAACGGACTCTACCGTCATGGCTTCCTGCTGGCGCCGGCGCTGGCCGAGCTGACGCTCGCCTACATCGCGCGCGGCGAAATCGACAATGAGGTGATGCAATGCGCGTGATCGTCCAATGCGTGTAATTGTTAACGGCGAGCAGCGGGAGATCAACGCAGCCAGCGTCGACGCGCTGTTGGCCGAGCTCGACTACGAAGGCACGCATTTCGCGATCGCAGTGAATTACGACGTGGTGCCGAAGGGCCGCTGGGCCGAGACGCGGCTTCAGGCCGGCGACGAGATCGAGATCATCACGCCGCGGCAGGGAGGGTGATGTGAGCTTGTTCGCACACTGTCTCCACGGGTCGTCCCGGCGAAAGCCGGGACCCATAACCACGACCGGATATTGGCGGAACGAATGTCGCCCCGTGTGCCCCATTGAAGGGCCGCGGCGTATGGGTCCCGGCTTTCGCCGGGACGACGAGTTGAATACAGGGCCGCGAGCTGCGGGATATTGAAACATGGTCACCTTCTACGGCAAAACCTTCCCCTCCCGCCTGCTGATCGGCACCGCGCTGTATCCCTCGCCTGCGATTATGCAGAATGCGATCCGCGCCTCCGGCGCCAGCATCGTCACCGTATCGCTCCGCCGCGAAGCCGCGGGCGGCAAGACCGGCGATGCGTTCTGGTCCTTGATCCGCGAGCTCGGCGTCACCGTGCTGCCGAACACCGCGGGCTGCCGCAGCGTGCGCGAGGCGGTCACCACCGCAAAGCTGGCGCGCGAATTGTTCGGCACGCCCTGGATCAAGCTCGAGGTGATCGCCGACAACGACACGCTGCAGCCCGACGTGGTCGGCCTGGTCGAGGCCGCCAGCATCCTGATCAAGGACGGTTTTGAGGTGTTCCCCTATTGCACCGAGGATCTCTCGGTCGCCGCGCGCCTCGTCGAAGCCGGCTGCAAGGTGGTGATGCCGTGGGCCGCGCCGATCGGAAGCGCAAAGGGCATCACCAACCGCGACGCGCTAAAACTGCTGCGCGACCGCCTGCCCGACATCACGCTGGTGGTCGATGCCGGCTTGGGCGCGCCGTCGCATGCGGCGCAGGCGCTCGAGCTCGGCTATGACGCCGTGCTGCTCAACACCGCCGTCGCCAAAGCCGCCGATCCGGTTGCGATGGCCAACGCCTTCCGGCTCGGCGTCGAGGCCGGCCGCACCGCCTATGAAGCCGGGCTGATGGAAGCCCGCGACTTCGCCTCCCCCTCCACCCCTGTCGTTGGGACCCCGTTCTGGCATGCCGTATCCTGATCCGTTCTATCCCGTCGTCGACAGCATCAAATGGGTCGAGCGACTGACAAAACTCGGCGTCGGCACCATCCAGCTCCGCGCCAAGGAGCTCGACGATGCCGGGGCGCTGCAGATCGTCAGCGACGCACTTGCGGTGACCAAGGGCACGCCGACAAAACTCGTCGTCAACGACTATTGGCGCGCGGCGATCGTCGCCGGCGCCGAGCATCTGCATCTCGGCCAGGAAGACCTGGCCGACGCTGACCTCGGCGAAATCCGCAAGGCCAAGCTGACGCTCGGCGTCTCCACCCATGACGACACCGAACTCGCCACCGCGCTTGCCGCCAAGCCCGACTACGTCGCGCTCGGCCCGATCTTCTTCACCACGCTGAAGTCGATGCGGTTCGAGCCGCAGGGCATTGCGAAGATCACCGAGTGGAAGAAGCGGATCGGCGCGATCCCCCTTGTCGCGATCGGCGGCATCAAGTTCGAGCACGCCGCCGAGATCTTCGCCGCCGGCGCCGACTCGATCGCCGTCGTCTCTGACGTCACCCAGAACGCCGACCCCGACGCACGGGTGCGGCAGTGGCTCGGCATCCGTGCGGAGGCCGCGTGATGCACGGAACTCTCTTCACCGTCATTGCGAGCGAAGCGAAGCAATCCATTGGCACCGCATATGCGGACGCATGGATTGCTTCGTCGCTTCGCTCCTCGCAATGACGACAACAACTGACAGGAAATCAACGGAGGATCCCTCATGAACATCCGCTCCAACCCCGACACCACCCGTCCCGCCGTGACCACCGGCTCGCTGCCCGCCTCGCGCAAGATTTTCGCGACGCCGGCAAGCGCGCCGGATGTCCGCGTGCCGCTGCGCGAGATCATCCTGTCGGAGGGCGCCGGCGAGCCGAACCTGCCGGTCTATGACACCTCGGGCCCCTACACCGATCCGGCCGTCACGATCGACGTCAACAGCGGCCTGCCGCGCAATCGCCTCGCCTGGGTCAGGGAGCGCGGCGGCGTCGAGGAATATGAAGGCCGCACCATCAAGCCGGAGGACAACGGCAATGTCGGCGCGTCCCACGCCGCCAAGGCGTTCACCGCGCATCACAAGCCGCTGCGCGGCCTCGACGGCCACAAGATCACCCAGCTCGAATTCGCCCGCGCCGGCATCATCACCAAGGAGATGATCTACGTCGCCGAGCGCGAGAATCTCGGCCGCAAGCTTAAGCTCGAGCGCGCCGAGGCCGCGCTTGCCGACGGCGAAAGCTTCGGCGCCGCGGTGCCGGCCTTCATCACCCCGGAATTCGTCCGCGACGAGATCGCGCGCGGCCGCGCCATCATCCCCTCGAACATCAACCATGCCGAGCTCGAGCCGATGATCATCGGCCGCAACTTCCTGACCAAGATCAACGCCAATATCGGCAACTCGGCGGTGACCTCGTCGGTCGAGGAAGAGGTCGACAAGATGGTGTGGGCGATCCGCTGGGGCGCCGACACCGTGATGGACCTCTCGACGGGGCGCAACATCCACACCACCCGCGAATGGATCCTGCGCAACTCGCCGGTGCCGATCGGCACCGTGCCGATCTACCAGGCGCTGGAAAAGTGCGACGGCGATCCCGTCAAGCTGACCTGGGAGCTCTACAAGGACACGCTGATCGAGCAGTGCGAACAGGGCGTCGACTACTTCACGATCCACGCCGGCGTGCGGCTGTCCTACATCCACCTCACCGCGAACCGCGTCACCGGCATCGTGTCGCGCGGCGGCTCGATCATGGCGAAGTGGTGCCTTGCGCATCACAAGGAGAGCTTCCTCTACACCCATTTCGACGAGATCTGCGACCTCATGCGCAAGTATGACGTCTCGTTCTCGCTCGGCGACGGCCTGCGTCCCGGCTCGATTGCGGATGCCAACGACCGCGCCCAATTCGCCGAGCTGGAAACGCTCGGCGAATTGACCAAGATCGCGTGGGACAAGGGCTGCCAGGTCATGATCGAAGGCCCCGGCCACGTGCCGATGCACAAGATCAAGATCAACATGGACAAGCAGCTCAAGGAGTGCGGCGAAGCGCCGTTCTACACCCTCGGGCCGCTGACGACCGACATCGCGCCGGGTTATGACCACATCACCTCGGGCATTGGCGCGGCGATGATCGGCTGGTTCGGCTGCGCGATGCTGTGCTACGTCACGCCGAAGGAGCATCTCGGCCTGCCCGACCGCAACGACGTCAAGGTCGGCGTCATCACCTACAAGATCGCGGCCCACGCCGCCGATCTCGCCAAGGGTCACCCCGCGGCGCAGCTCCGCGACGACGCGCTGTCGCGCGCCCGCTTCGACTTCCGCTGGCAGGACCAGTTCAACCTCGGCCTCGACCCCGAGACCGCGAAGAACTTCCACGACGAGACCCTGCCGAAGGAAGCTCACAAGGTCGCGCATTTCTGCTCGATGTGCGGCCCGAAATTCTGCTCGATGAAGATCACCCAGGACGTCCGCGACTACGCCGCGACGCTCAACGACCCCTCGGGCGTTGGCGCATCGATGTCAGGCACCATCGAGGACGGCATGGCGACGATGAGCGCCAAGTTCAAGGAGATGGGCGAGAACCTGTATCTCGATGCGGACAAGGTGAAGGAGAGCAATCGGGTGTTGTGAGGGGTACTCTCCACACTGAATCTAGCAACCATCCAAAATGATAGAGGCCGGGCTACCGCCCGGCCTCTTGCTACCCATCCTTGCAACTTAAGCGAGCATGGATTATCGATGTACCAAGCCTTCGTTTGACAACAATAGCTTTTCTCTCGAGTTGGTTAGGTCCAATGCCAATCAAGCTTCCTCCATGGTGGATGGCAACAGAAATCCCCTTTATTGAAAACGATTGGAAAAACATAAGGCTTTACTGTCGAAGTTCTTCGATTGAGACGCCTTGGGAATGGAAGGATGCAATTTATCTAGTCAGATTGTCGCCTCCGTTTGCTATTCGATACTCAAGCTCATTGTTTAGCCCACTCATTTATGTGGGTTCTGGCGCCATCAAACAGCGATGGTCCTCTCATAGAGCGTGGCTTACGCGGCTTGGATATTATTTGCCTGGCGCACGATATGAGGTTTGGGTCACACGTCACTTGCAATACAAGCGCATTGAAGCGGATGCGCTTTTCAATTTTCAAGACCATGCAAGGCGCCTGCCTTTGATGAACAGAAGGGCGGAAGAACAAAACCGCGGCAACCCAGACGATTATTATGAGAACTATCACGCAAGCCTCATCGCGCCCGATAGGCGTCACTTTTGGGCAATCGAACCCATCGAGAAGGACGTACTGGAATATTTTGACAAGGGTCGGTTTGAAGAACCCCTGCCCGGCGTTGAATGGTAGTCCGCTGAACTGTGCACTGTGCCGCATATCGCTCCGCTTATACGGACTACGTACATCGTCCCGCGTCAATTAATGGTTGTGTTCAGCGTATTGTTTTGTTTCTAATCGTCTGCCTTTCGGCGGTCCTCTTTTGCTTACCAAATAGCCGAGACTTCTCGATGCCGCGTGAAATCATGGAATTTCGGGTTGTAGTAGCGTCACCTTCTGATGTGCTCAACTCTCGAAGAGCCGTCTTCGACGGGATTTACGAACTCAATCGGGCACTCGAGACCCAACGGATATCGGTTCGGGGCATGGGATGGGAAGAATACGTTACGCCCGGCATCGGAACCGGAGCGCAAGACGTAATCAATAAACAATTGCTGCGTGACTACGACATTCTAGTCGCAGTCTTTGGCGTGAAGCTTGGAACTCCGACGGGACGCGCTCTATCCGGTACCGTGGAGGAAATTGAGCACGCGATCGCAAATACCGCCAACCCCATGGGCCAGTATCGCGTTCAGGCTTATTTTTTGGACAAGATCGATAGCGCATCTAGCATTTCAATCGACGAGCTAAAGCGCGTCGAAGATTTTCGCAGGCAGCTTGAGCCGCAAGGGGTCCTCTATCGCGTATTCAAGACAGAGGACGAACTTCAACAGGAAGTCCGCGTGAATATTCAACGAGCCATTCTAGAGTACCTCAACAAAGCGCGACATAGCACTCCCCTGAGCCAAGTGACGCATCCTCCTGCGAGAGAGCAAGAAGCGGAAGTCTCAACGCACGGAGACGACGACGCTGGCCTGCTTGACATCCAGGAAGAAGGCGAAGAAGCGGTCGCAGCCGCAACCAGAGCAGTCAACCGGATCAGTGAAGTAATCCATGAAATCGGCGAAGCCACAAACCATCAAACTTCCGAATTAGAAAAGCTTTCGCTGGCAAGCGCCAAAGAGAAGAAAAACGCCATCAACGAGTACGCCACATTCATCGAAGAACGGGCCAGTACTCTAAAAAAAGAGTCCGCTATCGCGCGCCAGAACTTTACGATATTTGCTCAAGCGGTTGTTTCGCTTGTTGCCTTGCAGCGTCAAACCGGTGGCTCGGATCAGTATAAAAGCGACGCGGCAATTTTGTTGAATCTAACTGAGTCGATGCTTCTAACACTTTCCAACGTACGACCGATTGTTGCCCAGTTTAGAATTGCAATCCAAAATCTTCCAAGAATAACAAGCCATTTCAATCGGTCTAAAAAGCTATTGATCGAGGCCATTGATGAGTGCATTGGCCTATTTGATCAAACCGAACTAGCGATGCACCACATTGCAAAAGGCACTTAGAGGATCCATTCGGAGACGGAGCGAGTCGTAGTCCAACTAGAGAAACAAGGGGGAGCAATAGGGAGCCGGCCACTACAAGCTACACTGATGCGGCTGCCGCCTTCGCTTTCACATCACCACCCGCCCCTCCCCCAAACGCAATCTCCCGATATCCCCCCGCCGCCACGCCGTTGATGATCCCCAAAAACTTCGGCGTCCCTCCATTGTAGACGAAGTACCGCACCGTCCCCTCTTCGTGTCCGGCGACATTCGAGTTGTAGCCGGTGAACCAGGACTTGGCTCTGCGCATCAGCATGATCTCATACATCTTGACGACATGCGCGGTCCAGCGCTCCTGCGCCTCTAGCGTCGCGTCGGCGCGGGTCAGACCGCGGTCCCACATGTATTGTAACAAGTTGGTGCACCAGTTGACGCCGTTCTCGATGCCGCGCGGGAAGTTCGTCGAGGCGGAAGCGCTTTGCGGGCCGGTCGGCATCAGCAAATTCGGGAAGCCGTGCACGAGCATGCCGAGGAAGGTCGACGGCGCCTGCTTCCATTTGTCGGCGAGGCGCTCGCCGGCGATGCCCCTGATGTCGATCAGGTCATAGGCGCCGGTGATGGCGTCGAAGCCGGTGGCGTAGACGATGATGTCGAAGTCGTAGTCGCGCGCTGATGTGCGCAGGCCGGTCTCGGTGACGCGGACCAGCGGCGTCTCGCTGAGATCGACGAGCTGCACGTTGTCGCGGTTGTAGGCCTCGAAGTACCGCGTCTCCAGCGGCAGGCGCTGCACGCCGAAGCCGTGATCCCTGGGGATCAGCTTTTCGGCGATATCAGGATCATTCACGCGCTCGCGGATGCGGCCGGCAATATATTCCGACAATTCCGCGTTGGCGGCTTCATCCATGAAGATCTCGCGGAAATTCGCGAGCCAGATGCCGAAGCCGGGCTCGTCGTAGAGCCTGTCCCAGGTCTTGAGCCGCTCCTCGCGGCTGACCTCGTAGAAGCCGCGCTTGTCGGGGCCATGGACAAAACTGCCCGGTGTCAGCGCGCAGGCGGCGAAGATCTCGTCGTAGCGCGCACGGATGTCGGCCATTTCAGCGTCCGATATCTCGCTGTTGTTGAGCGGCGCGCTCCAGTTCGGCCGGCGCTGGAACACCGTGAGCTCGCCGACCTTGTCGGCAATCTCGCCGATCAGCTGGATGCCGGTCGCGCCGGTGCCGATCACGGCGACGTTTTTGCCGGCGAGATCGACCGGCTCGTGCGGCCAGTAATAGGTATGGAACGAGCGGCCCTTGAAGTCGTCGATCCCGGGCACGCGCGGCATGGTCGGCGCCGAGAGCAGGCCGATCCCCAGCACGACGAAGCGGCAGGTCAGCGCGCGGCCGTCACTGATCCTGAGCTGCCAGAGATCGCGCGTCTCGTCGAACTGCATAGCCTCGACCTTGCAATTGAACTGCATGTGCCGGCGCAGGTCGAACTTGTCGGCGACGTAATTGAGGTAGCGCAGGTTCTCCGGCTGGCCGGAGAAGCGCTCCTTCCAGTGCCACTCGTCGAGCAGCTCGCGCGAAAACGAGAAGCCGTAGGTGTAGCTTTCGGAATCGAAGCGGCAGCCCGGATAGCGGTTCCAGTACCAGGTGCCGCCGAGATCGGGCGCGGCTTCCAGCACGGTGGCGTCGATGCCGAGATCGGCGAGCCGCTTGATCTGGTAGATGCCGGCGACGCCGGCGCCGACCACGATCACCTCGTAGTGGGTTTTCGCCTCTCCCGTCATTGTCAGCTCCCAAAATTCTTCTTGATCTGTTGGGCTGGATTACAGACCCTTTTGTCCGATCAGGCAACCGGGCACGCCGCGCGCGACTTGCGTTGAGGCGCTGCCTGCACCACATCGATCACTGCAATTCGACGCGTGCAATCCGGACGGGCAGCATGACCGACAATCTCACCGGCGTCTGGGACGGCAGCTATATGCAGCCCAGCGGCATGGTCACGTTCCTGGCGACACTGATCGACGCCGGCGGCGCGCTGGGCGGCAGCGTGACCGAGCCGTGCGTGATGCCGGGCTGCCCGCTCAGCACCCACAATGCCTCGCTTGCCGGCCACCGCTCCGGCAGCGCGGTCACCTTCGTCAAGCGCTACGAGCCGCCGGGCTACGGCTACGACACCGTCCACTATGAAGGCGCGGTCAATGCCGACGCGACCGAGATCGACGGCCGCTGGAGCATCCGCGGCACACGGTTCTCGGGAACGTTCTTGATGGTGCGGTCGACCGGGCCAACGCAGGCGGTGGCGGCGGAAGATGAGATCAAGGAGCCGGTGCGGTAGCGCGTATAGGACGCGATATGCGCCAGCCCGGCGGGCGAGGAATGCTCACAAGATTTCGGAATATTGGAAATGTATCCCTGATTTGCCCGACGTGTCAAGGTGCCGTGTCGGACGGTGGCAGCCGCCGGCTCCTTTGCATGGGGTTGTTTTCGATATTTTGACCCCGCGCATCTGCGGCGAACGGCTCGGCGCTGCTGCGATCCGACCACCCCGCAAGCGGGAGGGAGCGCCGCGCTGTCGCTATTCGACCTGATCTCATCACACGTTGACGCGCGCATGTTCTCCTCGGTCTCCCTTCAGATGCCTGACAACAATTCCCATCGCCTCCCCGATCAGCTCCGCGCCAATCTGCGCCTGGTGTTCGTCGGCACCGCGGCCAGCGCGCGTTCGGCCGCGGTCGGGCATTATTATGCGCATCCCGGCAACCGCTTCTGGCGCGCGCTGCATGAGGCCGGCATCACACCGCGGCGCTATCGGCCTGACGAGTTCGCGGCATTGCTCGAGCTCGGCATCGGCTTCACCGATCTCTCCAAGACCGGCGCCGGGATGGATCATGAGATCGCCCGGGGCTCGTTCGATGTGATCGGCTTCAGGACGAAGATCGCGACATATCGGCCGAAGACGATCGCCTTCACCAGCAAGAAGGCGGCGAGCCTGTTCTATCACCGGCCGACCAGCGCGCTGGCGCCCGGGCGGCAGACGCCGACGAGTGGATTCCCGGATGTGTTCGTGCTGCCGTCGCCGTCGGGCGCAGCGTCCGGGCATTGGAGTTTGCAGCCGTGGCGTGAGCTCGCGCAGTGGATCGCAGAACCGTAGGATGGGTAGAGCGCAGCGAAACCCATCAACTTTGACGCGCCGGGAGAGATGATGGGTTTCGCGGAGTTTATCATCGGGCCGCGCGTTGCGCGGACCCGTTGGCTCTACCCATCCTACGCCACCGACCCGTTACTCCTTCAACGTGATCGCGAGCCCGCTGAGGTCGACATTGGCCATCAGCCCGACCTGCTTGCCGCTCAGCTCGAGCACCGCGCCGTTCTGGTTGGTCAGAAGGATGCCGCGCACGCCGGCGCCGAGCGCAACGCCCATGCCCGCCGCGGCGTAAACGCCGGCGATGTCCTGGGCGCGGCGGATATTGCGCACCCGCCCCTGCAACGTGGTCTGGGAGCCGCCGAACACGAGGCCGTAATCCAGCCCGCCCGCGGTGAGGCCGTAGGTCTGGCCATGGAAGGTCAGCACGCCCTTGCCGGCGGAGCCGCCGAAGATCCAGCCGCCCTTGAAGATCACGAGCGTCACCGCGCCCTCGTCAGCCAGCGCGGCGGACGATCCGGTGAGCAGCGCCAGCGCGAACAGCACGGCGCGGGCGGCGGATGACAGTCTCATGGGGTTCTCCGGACGAAGTGAGGGCGAGATGCGAATCGCGGCAATCCAGCCGACGGCAGGCATCGTGAAAACGCCTGCGAAACATGCGGGATTGCGCTTGTTCCTGATCTTGCGGAGTCTATCATCGGCCGTGCAGCCGCGCGACGTTGGCGCAGGCGCGCGCACCGCTTTGCGCCATCGCTGAGGAGTTTGCGCAACAGGGATCTGCACAGATGCACGATTTCACCCCGATTTCCGGCTTCGCCGGCGGCGCGCTGATCGGCCTCGCCGCGGCGCTGCTGATGCTGCTGACCGGACGAATCGCAGGAGTTACCGGCATTGTCGGCGGCCTGCTCCAGCCCGATACCACCGACCGCGGCTGGCGCATCGCATTCATCCTGGGGCTGATCGCGGCGCCGCTGATTGCAGCCTTGTTCGGCGCGCCGTTGCCGCGGCCGGCGATGAACGCGAGCCTTGTCGTGATCGCGATCGCGGGCGTGCTGGTCGGGTTCGGCACCCGCATGGGCAATGGCTGCACCTCGGGCCACGGCGTCTGCGGCTTCGCGCGGCTGTCCGGCCGCTCGATCGCGGCGACGTTCATCTTCATGACGGCGGCGATCGCGACGGTTGCGATCGCAAGACACGTGATCGGAGGCTAGCGATGCCAGTTCTCGCAAGCTTCACCTGCGGCCTGATCTTCGGCGCGGGCCTTTTGATCTCCGGCATGACCGATCCGCAGAAGGTGCTCGGCTTCCTCGATCTGTTCGGCGCCTGGGACGCGACGCTCGCCTTCGTGATGGCGGGCGCCGTCGCAGTCACGGCATCCGGCTTTGCGGTCGCGCGGCGGCGCACTGCGCCGACCTTCTCGGCGCGCTTCCTGTGGCCCGACCGCAACGACATCGATGCACCGCTGGTTGGTGGCGCAATCCTGTTCGGCATCGGCTGGGGCCTCGCCGGCATCTGCCCCGGCCCCGCGCTGGTCAATCTCGCCGGCCTTTCGTTGCCGATCGTGGTGTTCGTCATCGCGATGCTGGCAGGCATGATCGGCCAAAATCTGTTCGGCAAAAATCTCTGGCGCCCACGTACGATGGCGCCGCGCGCCGAAACCGCTTCCCTTCCATCTCGCGCAGACGGGTGACACATGACAGCGATCAAGCACTTCCCACCTCCGCCCGGCATCCAGGCGCCGCCACTCTCGTTCGGCGCCCGCGTCGGTGATCTCCTGTTCATCTCGGGCATTCCCGGCTTCGACGCCAACCGCGAATTGCCCGACGGTTTCGAGGCGCAGTTCGCCAATGTCGTCACCAATTTCAAGCGCGTGCTGAATGAGGCGGGCGCGACGATGCGCGATCTCGTCAAGGTCAACGTGCTGCTGACGCGCGCCAGCGACGTCGCTGCGATGAACGCGCTCTATGCCGGCGCGTTCGGCCCCGCGCCCTATCCCGCACGCACCACCTGCGTCGTGGTGGCGCTGCCCAATCCGAAGATGCTGATCGAGATCGAGGGCGTGGCGCACGTGAAGGGGTGACACAGGCGCGCGAAAATGAAGGCGTATAATTCACCGACGCGCCAACAAACTCGGTGTCGTCCCTGCGAAAGCAGGGACCCATAACCACAAGAGCCGATTGTTGCGCGAGGCTGGTACAACGAGTCCCGTTCACAACATCCGCCGCGGCGTATGGGTCCCTGCTTCCGCAGGGACGACGCTGTGTGTTTGACATCCCGGTGCGAGAACCATCCACCGCTGTCGTCCTGGCGAAAGCCAGGACCCATTACCCCAATTGCGCATTGTTGCGCGTCGCTGGGCCCGCGATCCCGTTCAGAATCAACAGCGGTGGTTATGGGTCCTGGCCTTCGCCAGGACGACGATGTGGAGAAACATGGGCCGATATCTCACCACGCATCGCGCGGCTTCAGCCGCCCTCAAAACAACGACCCCTGCCCGTCATCCTCGCGCGGCGTCGCCTTGCGCACTGCTACCTTCTTCGGCGCCGGCGCGTCCTCCGCCGCGATCTCTTCCGCGGTCATCGGCAGCAGCAATTGTGCATCGTCGTTGGCAACGGCGTTGACCCGCATCGTCACCTGGTGCCAGGCGAACTCGCCGACATCGGGCGCCTTCAGCATCGGCATCACGTCGTCGACGTCGTTGGGAAGGCAGTCGAGCCAGCGCGCGAACTGCTCGGGCCGGATCGTGACGGGCACGCGGTGATGCAGTTGCGCAAGGTCCGCGCTCGCCGGCGCGGTGACGATCGCGACCGTGTCCTGCTCCTCGCCGTTCGGCCCCATCCAGGTCTCGGCGAGCGCGGCGAAGGCGACCGGGTGGCCGTCGCGGCGATGGATGAAGAACGGCCGCTTGCGGCCGCCGGCGTCCTGCCATTCGTAATAGCCGTCGGCCGGGATCAGCGCGCGGCGCCGCTTGATCGCGTTCTTGAAGGCGGGCTTCTCCCGCACCGTCTCGGAGCGCGCGTTGATCAACAGCGAGAATGTGCGGGGGTCCTTGACCCAGGACGGGATCAGGCCCCAGCGCATCAATTGAAAATGCCGGCCGCCGTTTTGCAGCAGCACCACCGGGATCGGCTGGGTCGGCGCAACATTATACCGCGGCGGAAAATTCGGCTGCTCGATGTAGCCGAACATTTCGCGCAAAGCCGCCGGCGGCGAGGTAATGACAAAGCGTCCGCACATATCCCGTCCAGAGTGGTATCTGTTTATTCAGCCTTAACTTGGACAGTTAAAGACTGCGACCAATGACCTCAACGGCCGCCATAGCGGGCTCTTCCCCGCGACCGACGTACCCCGACGAGGCGCGGGCGGCTTTGTTGCGCGCCGCCAACATCAATCCCCGCACCGGGCTTGCGACCGACTACCTCAATCACTTCAACGAAGCCATCATGTTGCTGGAGATGGTCCCGGACCTGCCGGAATGCGCCGACGATTTCCTGGAATGGCAGCCGCTGTCCTATGCCGAGCATTTCACCGCGTCCAATTTCAAGGCGCGTGATCTGGCGATCGAGTCCTATGAGACCGCCGATGCCGGAATCCGGGCCGAATTCGACCAGCTGACCGACAGCATGACCAGAATCCTGACCGAAGTCGGCGTGGCGATGCGGCAATTGCAGCAGGACAAGAGCCGGGTCGCGCTCGCCGAGCAGGCCATCGTCTGGGTCAAGCCACTGGTGATGCAGACCGCCGGTATCATCAACGGCGCCGCAGAGGCCGATGTCGACAGCATCATGGCGGGCGCCTGAGATATCGGGCAGGATTGTCCTCAAAACCGGTTGTCGATTGCCTTGACCTCTCCCGAACCTCCGATCCGCCCCCAGCTCGCCGTATCCGGCGTGATTTTCCGCGACGGCAAGGTGCTGCTGGTCCGCCGCGCCCGCTCGCCCGGCAAGGGCTTCTATTCGCTGCCCGGCGGCCGGGTCGAATTCGGCGAGACGCTGCACACCGCCCTGCACCGGGAGATCGACGAGGAGACCGGCCTCAAGGTCGAGATCCTGGGCCTCGCCGGCTGGCGCGAGGTGCTGCCGACCGGCCCCGGCACCGGCCACTACCTGATCATGACCTTCGCGGCGCGCTGGGCCTCCCGCGAGCCCGTGCTGAACGACGAGCACGACGATTTCAAATGGCTCGCTCCGGAGGCGATCGGCGACCTCAAGGTCACCGGCGGCCTGCACGAGGTGATTGCGGCCGCCCGGCGGCTGGTTTGAGGCCTGTTTAGGGGGCGATATTGCAGGTCCTTTGCGCCTTGCCTCGGGCGCATTGAGGGGGCATACCACGGCGATTCCGGAACCCCTGATGATCAGAGCCTTTCTCGCCGTTGTGATCCTGATGTCCGCATGCCTTGCGACGCCCGCCCGGGCGCAGGACGCGGCTGCGCCGTTCGACGGCGACCTGCAGCGGCTGGCCGAGATCCTCGGCGCCCTGCACTATCTGCGCGGCATCTGCGGCTCCAACGAGGGCGCCAAATGGCGCAACGAGATGCAGGCGCTGATCGATGCCGAAACCCCTTCCGGCGATCGCCGCGCCCGCATGGTTGCCGGCTTCAATCGCGGCTACAACGGCTTCCAGCAGACCTACCGGACCTGCACGCCTGCGGCCAGCGTGGCGATCCGCCGCTACATCGAGGAAGGCTCGAAGATCTCGCGCGACCTGACGGCCCGCTATGCCAACTGAACGGGCGATCTTCTTCGACCTCGACGGCACCCTGACCGACCCGAAGCCCGGCATCACCGGCTCGATCCAGTATGCGCTGGCCAAGCTCGGCCGCCCGGTTCCCTCGCAGGACGAACTGACCTGGTGCATCGGTCCGCCGCTCAGGGCGAGCTTTGCGATGCTGCTCGGCGGCGAGGAGCTCGCCGACCGCGCGGTCGAGCTGTACCGCGAGAGGTTCGGCGACGTCGGGCTGTTCGAGAACAGCGTCTATCCCGATATCGCTGACGTGCTTGCCGAGTTGCGCGGACGGCCTGGCCGGATCTTCGTGGCGACTTCGAAACCGCACGTGTTCGCGACCCGGATCGTCGCGCATTTCGGCCTCGACGGGTTTTTCGACCACGTGTTCGGCTCCGAGCTCGACGGAACGCGGGTCAACAAGGTCGACCTGCTGGCCTATGCGCTGGAGCAGACCGGGGCCGACCCGGGGAAAGCCGTGATGATCGGCGACCGTAGCCACGACGTGATCGGCGCTGCCCGTAACGGCATCCGCGCGGTCGGCGTCACCTATGGTTACGGCACGGCGCAGGAGCTGACCGAGGCCGGCGCCAGCCATCTGTGCGCCTCGCCGCGCGCGGTGCTGGACCATATCCACAGCTCATTTGGCTGATCCGGGCCGCGATATCCGGAATTCCCCTTCAAATGCCGTGGCGGCCGTTAACCTTTTCGAAAGAAGTGGGCTATGCGGTACCCGCATGCGTGATACACCTCACGGGTCTCGCAGTGGTTCGCTCCTCGAACCGCGCGCATCCATTTTGCAGAGTTTCATGCGCCATCCAGCGTCCTTCCATCACCAAGACGATCCGCGTCCCGATCACGAGCAGAAGCAGGCCGCGCTGAGCTATCTGAACGAGGCGTGGGCGGAAGCGCGCCACGATGGCGTCGACGGCGACTGCCTCGCGCAGGCGAGCCTGTTTGCGGCGCTCGCCGAGCTCGTCAACACCTATGGCGAGGACGCGGTGGCGAAGTTCGCCGAGGGCCTCCCCGCGCGCGTGCGCAACGGCGAGTTCTCGCTGGCGCTCGCCAGGCAGTAACCGACCAAACGCTACGGCTTCAGCGTTTCGAGGAACCGGACCGGTTCGCCGGTCGACGGCGTCGTCACCTCGCCCTGCCACATCACGCGCTTGCCGCGCACGAAGGTACCGACCGGCCAGCCCTGCACCCGCACGCCGTCATAGGGCGTCCAGGCCGCGCGCGAGGCGATCCATTTGTTGGTGATGGTCTCGCTGCGCTTCAGATCGACCACGGTGAAGTCGGCATCATAGCCCGCCGCGATGCGGCCCTTGCAGGCCATGTTGAACAGCCGCGCCGGACCGGCGCTGGTGAGGTCGACGAACCGCGCCAGCGACAGCCGCCCGGCATTGACGTGATCGAGCATCAACGGCACCAGCGTCTGCACGCCGGTCATGCCCGAGGGCGAAGCCGGATAGGTCTTCGCCTTCTCCTCCAGCGTATGCGGCGCGTGGTCGGAGCCGAGCACGTCGATGATACCCTGCTCGATGCCGTACCAAATGCCGGCGCGGTGATCGGCCGAGCGCACGGGCGGGTTCATCTGCGCCAGCGTGCCGAGCCGCTCGTAGCATTCGGGCGCAGCCATCGTCAGGTGATGCGGCGTCGCCTCGCAGGACGCGACATCCTTGTGGTCGCGCAGGTAGAGGATCTCTTCCTTGGTCGAGATGTGCAGCACATGGATGCGCTTGCCGGTCTCGCGCGCTAGGTTGACCAGCCGCTCGGTCGCCATCAGCGCGGCGGTCTCGTCGCGCCACACCGGATGCGAGCGCGGATCGCCCTCGATGCGCAGCGGCTTGCGCTCATTGAGGCGGTATTCGTCCTCGGCGTGAAACGCGGCGCGGCGCCGGATCACCTGGAAGATCCGCCGCAGGCTCTCGTCGTCCTCGACCAGCAGCGCGCCGGTGGAGGAGCCGATGAACACCTTGACGCCGGCGCAGCCCGGCGCGCGTTCGAGCTCCGGCAGGTCCTGCACGTTCTCGCGGGTGCCGCCGATGAAGAACGCGAAATCGCAATGCATGCGATGGTGGCCGCGCTTGACTTTGTCGGTGAACGCCTCCTCGGTGACCGTCAGCGGGTTGGTGTTCGGCATCTCGAACACTGCGGTGACCCCGCCCATCACGGCGCTGCGCGAGCCGGTCTCGAGATCTTCCTTCTGCGTCAAGCCGGGCTCGCGGAAATGCACCTGGGTGTCCATCACGCCGGGCAGGATGTGCAGCCCCTTGCAGTCGATCACCTCGCCGGCCGAGGCCTGGCCGAGCGAGCCGATCGCGGCGATGCGGCCATTCGTGATGCCGATATCGCGCACGCCCTCGCCGTCCTGATTGACCACGGTGCCGGATTTTAGAATGGTGTCAAAATGCTGATTCATCGGTCCTCGGCGCCCGCTTTCGGCTGTCGCGCGGGCCTTGTTCGGCGCACTCTAGCGCCTTAGCTTGGCAGGGGATATCCGCGAGGACCGCGTTTCCCAAGGAACTTGGAAAAAGAGCCAATTTTGCGAATGAAAGCAGCGTTTCTTCCAGATCGGGGCGTGGTCAAAGTCTCTGGCGAGGACGCCCGCAACTTCCTCAACGGCCTCATCACGACCGACGTCGAGCAGCTGGCCCCGGGGCAGGCCCGGTTCGGCGCGCTGCTGACGCCGCAGGGCAAGATCATCGTCGATTTCCTGATCACCGAGGTGCCCGTCGGCCATGGCGGCGGCTTCCTGATCGACGCGCCGCGCGCGCTCGCCAAGGGGCTTGCCGACAAGCTCGGCTTCTACAAGCTGCGCGCCAAGGTCGTGGTGGAAAACCTCTCCGACAGCCTCGGCGTGCTGGCGGCCTGGGATGGCGAACCGGCGGCGACGCCCGATCTCGCCTTCGCCGATCCGCGCAACGCAGCGCTCGGCTGGCGCATCCTGATCCCGGAAGATCTGAAGCAGAAACTCGCTGATCTGATCGGCGCCGATCTCGTCGACTCCAGCGCCTATGAGGCGCACAGGATCGCAACCGGCGTGCCGCGCGGCGGGCTCGACTTCATGTATGGCGACGCTTTCCCGCACGAGACCAACATGGACCGCCTCAACGGCGTCGATTTCGACAAGGGCTGCTATGTCGGCCAGGAGGTGGTGTCGCGCATGCAGCACCGCGGCACGGCGCGCACCCGCACGGTGAAGATCATTCTCGATGGCCCATCGCCCGAGGTCGGCGCAACCATCCTCGCCGGCGACAAGCAGGTCGGCACCATAGGCTCGACTGCCGGCGAGAAAGGCCTCGCGCTGGTGCGCATCGACCGCGTCGCCGACGCGCTCGATGCCGGCCTACCGCTGACCGCGGGCGGGCTGTCGCTGCATCTCGCCGAGCCGGACGCTGTCCGCATCCCACCCAAGCAGACCGTCGCATGAGCCGTACCGCGCAACTGCATCCCGACGGCAAGACGCGCTGCCCGTGGCCGGGCGAGGACGCGTTCTATGTCGCCTATCACGACAATGAATGGGGCGTTCCGGAATATGACGACCGCGCGCTCTATGAAAAGCTGATCCTAGACGGCTTCCAGGCCGGCCTGTCCTGGATCACGATCCTGCGCAAGCGCGACAATTTCCGCAAAGCCTTCGACGATTTCCAGCCCGAGAAGATCGCGCGCTACACCGACAAGAAGGTGCATGCGCTGATGAACGATGCCGGCATCGTCCGCAACCGCGCCAAGATCGAAGGCACGGTGGCGAGTGCGAAGGGCTATCTGGAGATCATGGAGAAAGGCCCCGGCTTCTCGAAATTCCTCTGGGACTTCGTCGACGGCAAACCGAAGGTCAATCAGTTCAAGACCACCGCGAGCGTGCCGGCTTCGACGCCGGTCTCGATCAAGGTCTCCAAGGAGCTCGGCGCGCGCGGCTTCAAATTCGTCGGCCCCACCATCGTCTACGCCTTCATGCAGGCGACCGGCATGGTCAACGATCACCTCGTCACCTGCTTCTGCCACGAGTCCTGCAGCGGCAAGCTCCGCACGCCGCGGCTCAAGAAGAAATGACGGCGCGCAAATCGGACGTGGCGGTCCGCGCCTGGCAGCGGATGTTATCGGGACGGCGGCTGGACCTGCTCGACCCGTCGCCGCTCGACATCGAGATCGTCGACATCGCACATGGGCTGGCGCGGGTCGCGCGCTGGAACGGCCAGACCTCGGGCGCGCACATCTTCTCGGTGGCGCAGCACACGCTGCTGGTCGAAGCCGTGATGCGTCAGCAGACGCCGCGCGTCGACATCAGCCATCGTCTCGCCGCGCTGCTGCACGACGCACCGGAATACGTCATCGGCGACATGATCTCGCCGTTCAAGGCGGTGCTAGCGGGCGAATACAAGGCCGTGGAAAAGCGGCTGCTGTCGGCGATCCATGTCCGCTTCGGCCTGCCGGCGGTGCTGGCGGATGAGATCACCCAGCAGATCAAGGCCGCCGATCGCGGCGCAGCCTATCTCGAGGCCACGCATCTGGCGGGGTTCTCGCAAGCCGAAGCCAAGCGGCTGTTCGGCCGCGATCCGGAATTGCCCGAAGCGACCGAGCGCGACTATCTGACGCCATGGACCGCAGCACGGGCCGAGAAGCAGTTCCTCGAACGCTTCGGGGCATTGCACGCGTCTTAGGTACAGCACCGCGAAACCTGCCGCGGTTGCGCCGCAAAACGAACAACCGGCATGGCGCCGCGCGCCTTTGCCCATCGGGGAGCAGCCGTTATAATCGGCTCACCCGATACCTAAGGACCATCATGCTTCACGTCTGCTCGCTTGCCGCGCTCTCCGACACGGTTCGTGCCACCGGCGCCAGCCATGTGCTGACCGTGATGGCCAATGTCGACCAGGTGCAGCGGCCGCCCTCCGTGCTGCCGGCCAACCATCTGAAAGTGTCGATGGACGACATCGTCGAACAGATGGACGGGTTCGTCGCGCCGAACGAGACGCATATCGAGCGGGTGCTGAACTTCGTGCGCGGCTGGGATCGCCGCGCCCCGATGGTGGTGCATTGCTACGCCGGGATCAGCCGCTCGACCGCGAGCGCATTCGCCACCGTCTGCGCGCTCAATCCGCACCGTGACGAAATGTCCATCGCCCGGCTGATCCGCGCGGCCTCGCCGATCGCGGCGCCGAACCGGCTGATCGTCAGCCTCGCCGACAAGGCGCTGGGGCGCGAGGGCCGGATGCTGCGCGCGCTCGATGCGATGGGCCCCGGCAGCATGAGCGTCGAAGGCCGGCCCTTCCACATCGATCTGGAATAGCACGACCTGCCACGCAGGGGCGCTTGAACTTCCAGTCCTCTCAACCGCACTACTAGGTTGCGACGGACGGCCGGCCAGCCGATGGTCCGGCGCGTCCCGCCGGAGGCCCAATGTTCGATTCGCCGTTCGATTTCCTGACGCTCGTCATCGCCATTGTTGCGATCATTTTCGCGCGCAAGGCGCTGGGCCAGATCGCGGTGCTGCAGCGCCGGCTGGATGCGATCGAGGCGGTCGGTGCGGCCGCCGCGCGCGCGGCCATGCCGCCTCCGCTGGCCCCGCAGCAGGAGTTCGAACAGTCGCTTCCGGCGGCGCCTCCCATCGCGCCGCCGCCACTCCCCGAGGCGGCCACCAGCGAGCCGACGACGCAGCCAGAGCCAGGTGCGGAGACTGCGAGCGCCGCGCCACCGCCGCTGCCAGAACCGCCGGCCCCGGCACAGCCGGCGCCCGGCTTCGAGGAGACGCTCGGCACGCGCTGGGTGGTGTGGATCGGCGGCCTGACGCTCGCGCTCGGCGGCTTCTTCATGGTGCGCTATTCGATCGAGGCCGGGCTGCTCGGCCCCGGCGTGCGCACGATGCTCGGCGGATTGTTTGCACTGGCGCTGCTCGGTGCCGGTGAATGGACGCGGCGCAAGGAGAGCATCTCGAACATCGCGGCGCTGCCGATCGCCAACATTCCGGCAATCCTCACCGCCGCCGGTACCGCGGTGGCGTTCGCAACGGTCTACGCCGCCTACGCGCTGTACGACTTCCTCGCGCCGGCAACCGCCTTCATCCTGCTCGGCATGGTCGCGCTCGGCACGCTCGCGGCCGCGCTGTTGCACGGACCTGCGCTGGCGGGGCTCGGCATCGTCGGCGCCTTCGTCACGCCGATCCTGGTCTCGTCCGACAAGCCCGACTTCTGGTCGCTCTACATCTATCTCGCGATCGTCACGGCGGCGGCGTTCGGCCTCGCGCGGATCCGGCTGTGGCGCTGGCTCGCGGTCACGACAATCGCGTTCGCGCTGCTATGGACCTTGCCCTGCCTGCAATGCGGCCCGGAGATGATCGCGCCGCACGTCTGCCATGTCATCGCGGGCTTCGTGCTGGCGGCGCTGCTCGTGGTCTGCGGCTTCGTGTTCGGCCCTGATGGCGATGGCGAGGAGATCGAGCCGATCTCGTCCGGTTCGCTCGCCGCCTATCTGTTCGGCGCGATGCTGATCGTGCTCAACAGCGCCCACGCCGACACCGCGATGATCGGCTTTACGCTGCTAACGGCCGCGAGCCTTGCCGTGGCCTGGCGCGCCCCCGCCGCGACTGGCGTGATCGCCGCCGCGTCAGCGTTCGTCTTCATCGTGTTCGGCGAATGGGCCGTGCGCCGCAATGTCGACATGCTGGTGCTGCCCGGTGGCGCGATCCCCGGCATCGGCCCATCGGCGACCGACGGCTCGGTCTCGCTGCATCTCGTCACGGCTGCGCTGTTCGCGGCGGCCTTCGGCATCGCCGGCTTCCTCGCGCAATTGCGTTTTGCCACCACGAAGGTCACGGTGACCTGGGCCGCGGCGGCCGTGTTCACACCGGTCGCGCTGCTGGTCGCGCTCTATGCGCGGATCGCGCATCTCGATCGTTCGATCCCGTTCGCAATTCTCGCCGTGCTGCTCGCCGCAGCCTACGCCGCCGCGACCGAAGCGCTGACCCGGCGCGGCGAGCGGCCGGAGCTGTCGTCCTCGATTGCGCTCTCGGCGACCGGCGCCCTCGCCTCGCTGGCGCTGGCGCTGACCTTCGCTCTCGACAAGGGCTGGCTCACCATTGCGCTGGCGCTGGTGTCGATGGGCACGGCGTGGCTGTCGGTGCAGCGGCCGATCCCGTTCCTGCGCTGGCTTGCGGCGATCTTCGCCGGCATCGTCGTGCTGCGCATCGGCTATGAGCCGCGGATCGCGGGCGATGTCGTCGGTACCACGCCGATCTTCAACTGGCTGCTGTGGGGCTATGGCGTTCCGGCGCTGTCATTCTGGGCCGGAGGCCATTTCCTGCGCCGCAACGGCGACGACGTGCCGCTGCGCATGGTCGAGTCGGCGGCGATCCTGTTCACGGTGCTGCTCGCCTTCATGGAGATCCGCCACGCTGTTAATCGCGGCGACGTCTACTACGCCAGCGCGGGACTGACCGAGGTCGCCTTGCAGGTCGGCGTAGCGCTTGCGATGGCGATCGGGCTGGAGCGGCTGCGGCTGCGCAGCGGCAGCATCGTCCACAATGTCGGCGCGGTGCTGCTGACCGCGTTCGCCGGGCTTGCCAGCCTGTTCGGACTGCTGGGGCTGGAGAACCCGATGCTGTGGTGGCAGGACGTCGGCGGCAGCTTCATCAATCTGCTGCTGCTCGGCTATGCATTGCCGGCCGTGCTGGCGCTGTTGCTGTCCTACGCGGTAGCCGGCCATCGTCCCGCTGCCTACGCCAACACGATCGCGGCCGGCGCGCTCATCCTTGCGCTCGCTTATCTCAGCTTCGAAATCCGCAGGCTGTATCATGGACCGGTGCTGACGCGCGGCGAGACCACGGGCGCGGAGCAATACACCTATTCGATCGCGTGGCTGATGTTCGGCGTCGCGCTGCTCGGCGTCGGCATCGTGGTCAACTCGCAGCGGGCGCGGCTTGCGTCCGCTGTGGTGATCGGGCTGACGATCCTGAAGGCGTTCCTGGTCGACATGTCGACACTCACCGGCGTCTACCGGGCGCTGTCGTTCATGTGCCTTGGCATCGTGCTGGTCGCGATCGGCTGGCTATACCAGCGCATCCTATTCCGCAGGCGGGCCACTCCACCCGTCCCGCAGACCGGGACTTGAAGCATGTTGTCCTGAACAGCGAGAGCCTCAGTCGACGGATTCAGCGACCAAGCGAATCCGGAATACCGGTTTTCTGCCCTCGTCGAGCAGCTCCATGTGCCACTCGCTGTTCTGCTTCATGTTGCGCGAAATGCTGCCGAGGAAATTGCCGCAGACCTTGGTCATCTCGGCCCAGGCCACGTCGCGGCTCTCGAACTCGGTCGCGTGATCGGACGCACCGGCGTAGTCGCCGTCGCTGATCCGGAAAAAATACTGCGCCATATGACTACTCAAATCGGTGTCCCCACCATCCCGCCTCGCGGCGATGAACGCTAGGTATTGAGTAGCTATCAACGCGTGGCGACCGCCATCCGTATGACTACGGCTCGGAGCGTATTCCCGCTAACGCGCAGATGAGAAGCGAGAGCGTTTTCGAGCGAAGTGGATACCGGTTCGCGTGAAGAAAACGCGTCAAAACAGGAATCTGGAGCCTCGTTCCGATTCAATCGGAACGGATAGGCTCTAGTCGGTCGAGCGGCGCAATTCCGGCGCGCTCTCGACCTTTGCCGGCTCGGCCTTGACCGGCTCGAGCTTCGCGCTTCCGACCTGCGGTGTCTCAACGCGCGACACTTCGGTCGGCGTGGCATCGGCGGATCGCGTGCGCGGGTGCAGCGTGCGCGGACGCGCCGCCGCGCGCGCCATCAGCATCTGCTGGCCGCCCTGGTGATGGAAATCGCAATAGGCGAAGCCCATGCCGGAGACCGAGCCGCGGAACGAGCGGTCGTCCTGCTTGTCGAGATTGAAGCAAGGTTCGAACGGAATGCCCTTCAGCGAGGCGCAAACGCTCTGGCCGCGGATTTGCAGCGTATTGCCAGGCAGGCGCACGTGGCGGATCGGGCCGGAGCCGGAGAACTGGATCGAGCCTGCCGCGCCGAGATCGTCGAGGATACGGCCGGCGCCGCGGGTGCCATCGAAGCAGGTGAAGGCGAATACCTTGCCGGCGACGAATCTGCGGGCCTCATCGGCATTCATACTGCCTGCGAATGCCGGCACGACCATCGCTCCGGCCGTGACGGCCCCCAACACCAAACGCGCAAGCATGAGCTACTCCACTTACGAGCGCGGGCACCCGCTCCTTGTTGAGCATGATCCCCGCTACCGACGCTTCTCGGCGTCTGCGCGAGGACACCCGGCCCCCCGGGATCATGCTGCAAGCCTCTTTACCCGCTGCTTACCATACCAACAGTGGCAACATTGGAGCAGCTTCGTTGGTAAAGTCTGAACGTCCTCAGACTATTTTTACCACGATCCGGCCGCGGACCTGGCCACCGAGGATCTTCGCACCGTAGCCCATGACATCGTCCAAGGCGATTTCATGAGTGATATCAGCCAGTTTTGCCTTATCCAGATCGCTGGCAAGGCGCTGCCAGGCGGTCCTGCGGAGCTCGATCGGGCACATCACGGAATCGATGCCGAGAAGGCACACACCCCGCAAAATGAAAGGCGCGACCGACGACGGCAGGTCCATACCGGCCGCCAGGCCGCAGGCCGCGATGGCGCCGCCGTATTTGGTCATCGACAGCAAATTGGCGAGCGTGGTCGATCCGACGCTGTCGACGCCTCCGGCCCAGCGCTCCTTCGCGAGCGCCTTCGGGGCACCCGACAATTCGGCGCGGTCGATCACCTCGGTGGCGCCGAGCCCCTTGAGGTAATCGGCCTCCGACATCCGGCCGGTCGAGGCGATGACGTGGTAGCCGAGCTTCGACAGCACGGCGATCGCGACCGAGCCGACGCCGCCGGCCGCGCCCGTCACCACGATCGGACCGCTATTCGGGGTCAGACCGTGCTTCTCCAGCGCCAGCACGGACAGCATCGCGGTGTAGCCGGCCGTGCCGACCGCCATCGCGTCGCGGGCCGAGATGCCGTCAGGCAGCCGGACCAGCCAGTCGCCCTTGACGCGGGCCTTTTCGGCATAGGCGCCGAGATGGGTCTCGCCCATGCCCCAGCCGTTGCAGACGACCTTGTCGCCTGCCTTCCAGTCGGGATGGCTGGATTGCTCGACCGTGCCGGCGAAGTCGATGCCGGCGATCATCGGGAAGCGGCGCACCACCGGCGCCTTGCCGGTCAGCGCCAGGCCGTCCTTGTAGTTCAGCGTCGACCATTCGACGCGGACGGTGACGTCGCCGTCCATCAATTCCGCGTCGTCGAATTGGGTCAGTGCGGCGGTGGTACCCTTGTCCGCCTTGTCGATCCTGATTGCCTTGAACGTCGCCACGATGAGCACTCCCCGTAATTCTGGTTTCGGGGAGTGTTTAACCCATCAGGCGGGCTGCGCAACCGGGCGGGCGACCGGGGCCTCGACGATCGGCAGGTTGATCAGCGCCGACAGCACGCCGAACAGCACCGACAGCCACCAGATCGGGGTGTAGGAACCAAACTGCTCGAACACGACACCGCCGAGCCAGACCCCGAGGAAGCCGCCGACCTGATGGCTGACGAAGGCGAAGCCATAGAGGGTGGAGAACCAGCGGGTGCCGAACATCAGCGCCACCAGCGCCGAGGTCGGCGGCACGCTCGACAGCCACAGCAGTCCCGAGACCGCGCCGAACGCAATCGCCGAGAACGGCGTGACGGGGAACGAGATGAAGGCGACGGTTGCCAGCGCGCGCGACAGGTAGATCATCGAGAGCAAATAACGCTTCGGAAAGAAGTTCTGCAGCCAGCCGACGCTGAGCGATCCGACGATATTGAACAGGCCGATTGCCGCGACCACCCAACCGCCTGTTGTCGCCGGAATGCCGCGATCCGCCAGATAGGCCGGCAGATGGATGGTGATGAAGGCGAGCTGAAAGCCGCAGGTGAAGAAGCCGAGCACCAGCAGCACGTAGGAGCGATGGCCGAAGGCCTCCGCCAGCGCAGTCTTGAACGATTGCTGATCGGCGGGCGCTACATCCTTCGTCTCCGCCGGCGGCGTCGCCAGCGCGAGCGAGAGCGGCAGGATCAACAGCATCAGCGCGCTGAACACGACCAGCGCAGTCTGCCAGCCGAAATTGTCGATCAAGGCGACGCCAAACGGCGCAAACAGGAACTGGCCGAACGAGCCGGCGGCGGTGCCGGCGCCGAGCGCGATGCCGCGCCGCTCGGGCGGCAACAGCTTGCTGAAGGCGGCCAGCACGAGATTGAACGACGAGCCCGACAGGCCGAAACCGATCAGCACGCCGGCGCTGATGTCGAGCGACACTGAGGTGGTGGAGTAACGCATCAGCAGCAGGCCGGCGGCGTACAGCAACGCACCGACGATCATGACACGCAGCAGCCCGAAGCGGTCGGCAATGGCGCCTGCGATCGGCTGGCCGAGACCCCACAGCAGGTTCTGCAGCGCGATGGCGAGGCCGAACACGTCGCGGCCCCAGGCGAATTCGCGGCCCATCGGCTGCACGAAGAAACCGAGGCTGGAGCGCGGACCGAAACTCAGCAACGCGATCGCGCAGCCGCAGACGATGATGACGAGCGGCGTGCGCCACGTGCCGGACGCCGGCCGAAGATCTCCTGTCGTAACAGCCATCTTGCCTTCCCCCGCAACTGCTGCGGGGGAACCGCCCCGCCCAACGTTACGGGGAGTTAATGCAGGTGCATGAAAATCCCAAGAGGGGCATGAGAAAAACAAGAGAAAAATATTCGCCTGCAGAGCTGCCCTGCAGAATCCGAGAGGATGATGAGCGTCATTCCGGGGCATGGCCAACCCGGAACTGGGAAGCGACTGGCCTACCGCTTGGTGCTGGCCTGCTCGGCCGAGCTCTGGGCGGCTTCGGCGAGTTGCGCCGAGATCTTGGCGGTCTCGGCCGCACTGCCCCAGCTCGGCGCGTCGCTGCCGTCGCCCCAGGCGCGCGGGCGATAGAAGGTGTGGACGCCGAACTTGTAGGTCTTCTTCATCTCACTGACCCAGGACGGCCGCACCCAATAGGCGTGGTAGTGGGTCGAGCGATCGACTTCCGGCAGCCACAATTTGCCGTCGAGCATCGCCTTCGCGATCTTCTTGGCACGGTCCCACATGTCGGGCTCGCGGACGACGTCGGGGATGTTGTCGCAGGCGAAGGTGAACTGGCAGGCGTAGTGGCGGTTCTTGTTCTGGTAGACCACGCCGCACACCGTCTCCGGATACTTGCCGGAGAAGGCGCGGTTCAGCACCACCTGGGCGACCGCGATCTGGCCGCGCACCGCTTCGCCGCGCGCTTCGAAATAGACCGCCTCGGCGAGGCACTTCTCCGACTTGGCGCGCGACTTGTCGTCGAACAGGCCGAGCCGTTCCGCCGGCGTCTTGCTGTGCTGGTCGTCGGCGTTGACCTCGCCCTTCGGCGCGATGCTCTCGCCCATCTCGCCGGCCTTGACCGGGCCGTCGGCATCGACCGGCAGTGACGCCATCACCTTCATGTCGGGATCGGGCTGCACTGCGGGCGCCACGACGACCGGCGCCTCGCCGGGCTGCCAGCGCTCGAGATTCTCGGGCGTGCCGAGCGACGAGCCGAAGAACAGGCTGGCGGTCTTGAATGCAAACGGGTCGCGCTCGTGCGCTACATCGACGGGCGGCGCAGCAGCAGGCTTCGCGGGCACAGGTTTCAAATCGTCGAGCGGGTTGGCCTCGAGCGACATAGACACGTCGTATTGCTGCGGCGCCGGCTTGGCATATTGCGGCAGCGGCGGCGCACGCAGCGCCTCCTGCAATTCGGGATCGAGCGGCGCGTTATCCGCCGGCGCGGTCGCCGTCTTCATGCCCTTGACCGACGAATTCGATGTCGCGGGATCCTCGTTCGCCGGCGCCGGGTTTGCGGGCGGCTCTGCGGGTTCAACCTGGTCTGGCCGCCGGACGACGAGACGATCGCCCTTCAGGGTGCGATCGACCTTGGGAAAATCCGATGCCTGGTAGCGCGGCGGTGGCGTGGTGATCGGATTTCGCGTCACCGCGCCGGTGATGTCGCCGCTCGAGCTGTCCAGCCGCGCGAGCAGGATTTGCGGATCTTGCGGCGCCGAGGTTCCGATCGGACGGCCGAAGCTGTAGGTCGCGACCTGGATGGAGCCGACTGCGGATGCGAAGACGCGCTTCTGCCAGCGCTCGGCGACGCCGGGCTGCCGGGCCAGGAGCGAGGCAATATCCTGATATCCGAGCTCGGTCGGCATCAGTGCGAAGATGCCAAGACCGAGACCGAAGAGCGCGAGCCGTGCGCCCTTCGGCTGGTTACGCGACACAAACATCGTACGCTCACGCAACGCTTACTGAGTGCAATCGAACGCGGTACATCCGCGCAATTCGACCTTTCCCGTTGCTAACTTGTTTAGGTTGCCGCGGAGTTAATCAGCGTTGCCCGCACGCTACACTCAAGCGATCGCGCACATGTCGCGCGCTGCATCGTGCGCGTTGGTAAACGCGCAGCGCATGAAAGTCGTAAACAACGGGTGAACGGAGATGGTGAAGGAGACGTTACCCGTCCCTCACCCGTCATTGCGAGGAGCGAAGCGACGAAGCAATCCATCGCTCCGCATATACGGTGAGATGGATTGCTTCGCTTCGCTCGCAATGACGATCTCTTCTGGCGGTGCACGACAAACAAAATGGCCGGGACTCGGTCCCGGCCATCGCACTTTCTGAACTGCTCGATTGCTCACGCCTGGCTCGCGATCTCCTTGCCGAGCGCGGCCTGTGCGGCGGCGAGACGCGCGATCGGCACGCGATAGGGCGAGCACGAGACGTAGTCGAGCCCGACCTCGTGGCAGAACGCGACCGAGGCGGGATCGCCGCCATGCTCGCCGCAGATCCCGACCTTGAGGCTCGGCCGGGTCTTGCGGCCGCGCGTGACGCCGATCTTGACCAGCTCGCCGACGCCGTCGCGATCCACCGAGATGAACGGATCGATCTCGAGGATGCCCTTGGCGACATAGGTGCCGAGGAAGCTCGCGGCGTCGTCGCGGCTGATGCCGTAGGTGGTCTGCGTCAGATCGTTGGTGCCGAAGGAGAAGAACTCCGCGGTCTCCGCCACCTCGCCGGCCATCAGGCAGGCGCGCGGCAGCTCGATCATGGTGCCGACTTGATAGGTCAGCTTGGCGCCGGTTTCCTTCATCACCGCATTGGCGGTCGCATCGATCCGCGCCTTGACCAGGTCGAACTCGGCCTTGGTCGCGATCAGCGGCACCATCACCTCGAGTCCGACCGGCTTGCCGGTGCGCTTGCCGGCTTCGACGGCAGCCTCGAAGATCGCGCGTGCCTGCATCTCGGCGATCTCCGGATAGGCGATCGCAAGACGGCAGCCGCGGAAGCCGAGCATCGGGTTGAACTCGGACAGTTCGCGGGCGCGGTCGGCGAGCTTGCGCGGATCGGTGTTCATGGCGCGCGCCACTTCCTCGATCTCGGCCTGGGTGTGCGGCAGGAACTCGTGCAGCGGCGGGTCGAGCAAGCGGATCGTGACGGGCAGGCCCTTCATGATCTCGAACAGCTCGACGAAGTCGGCGCGCTGCATCGGCAACAGCTTCGACAGCGCGGCGCGGCGCGACTGCTCGTCCTCGGAGAGGATCATCTCGCGAACGGTGCGGATGCGGGTCTCCTCGAAGAACATGTGCTCGGTGCGGCAGAGGCCGATGCCTTCGGCGCCGAACTTCACCGCGGTGCGCGCGTCATCGGGCGTGTCGCCGTTGACGCGGACGCCGAGCTTGCGGACCTCGTCGGCCCAGCCCATCAGCGTGCCGAACTCGCCGGACAGTTCCGGCTCGATCATCGGCATGCGGCCGGCCAGCACCTGCCCGACCGAGCCGTCGATGGTGATGACGTCGCCGGTCTTGAAGGTGCGCTGACCCACGCTCATGGTGCCGCGGCCGTAATCGACACGAATGGTGCCGCAGCCGGAGACGCAGGGCTTGCCCATGCCGCGCGCGACCACCGCCGCATGCGAGGTCATGCCGCCGCGGGTGGTGAGGATGCCTTCCGCGGCATGCATGCCGTGGATGTCTTCCGGGCTGGTCTCGATGCGGACCAAAATCACCTTGCGTCCGTCGGCCTGCAGCTTGGCCGCTTCATCCGACGAGAACACGATCTCGCCGGAGGCCGCACCGGGCGATGCCGGCAGGCCGGTCGCGATCACGTCGCGTTTGGCGGCCGGATCGATGGTCGGGTGCAGCAGCTGGTCGAGCGACGCCGGATCGATCCGCGTTACCGCGTCCTTGCGCGAGATCAGGCCCTCATTGGCGAGCTCGACCGCGATGCGCAGCGCCGCCTTCGCGGTGCGCTTGCCGCCGCGGGTCTGCAGCATCCACAGCTTGCCCTGCTCGACCGTGAACTCCATGTCCTGCATGTCGCGGTAGTGCTTCTCGAGCAGCGTGTAGATCCGCGTCAGTTCCTTGAACGCAACCGGCATCGCGGCTTCCATCGACAGCTTGTCGGAGCCGCTCTCCTGGCGCGCCTCTTCGGTGATGTCCTGCGGCGTGCGGATGCCGGCGACGACGTCCTCGCCCTGCGCGTTGATCAGGAACTCGCCGTACAGCTTGCTCTCGCCGGTCGAGGGGTTGCGGGTGAACGCAACGCCGGTCGCCGACGTCTCGCCCATGTTGCCGAACACCATCGCCTGCACGTTGACGGCGGTGCCCCACGACTCCGGAATGTCATGCAGCTTGCGGTAGGTCACCGCGCGCGCGTTCATCCAGGATGAGAACACCGCACCGATCGCGCCCCACAGCTGGTCATGCGGATCCTGCGGGAAGTCGTGACCGGTCTCCTTGGCGACCGCCTCCTTGTACTTGCCGACCAGCTCGACCCAGTCGTCGCCGGTGAGGTCGGTGTCGAGCGAATAGCCCTGGCCGTCCTTGAAGGTGTCGAGGATGTCCTCGAAGTGATGATGCTCGAAGCCGAGCACCACGTCCGAATACATCGTGATGAAGCGGCGATAGCTGTCATAGGCGAAGCGGCGGTCGCCGGAGAGTTCGGCAAGCGCTTCGACCGTGCGGTCGTTGAGGCCGAGATTGAGCACGGTGTCCATCATGCCCGGCATCGAGGCGCGCGCCCCCGAGCGCACCGAGACCAGCAGCGGGTTCTTGGCGTCGCCGAACGTCTTGCCGGTCAGCTTGCCGACATAGTCGAGCGCCTTCTCAACCTGCGCTTTCAACTCCTTCGGATACGTCTTGTCGTGGTCGTAGAAATAGGTGCAGACCGAGGTCGGAATGGTGAAGCCGGGAGGCACCGGCAGGCCGAGATTGGCCATTTCCGCGAGGTTGGCGCCCTTGCCGCCGAGCAGATCGCGCAGCGTCGCCTGGCCCTCGGCCTTGCCGTCGCCGAACGTATAGACCCACTTGCCGGCCTTGATCGCCGGCGGAGCCGCCTTCTTCGCAACGGCCTTCGCCGGCGCCTTGCTGACGGGCTTTGCGGCCGGTTTCACTGCCGGCTCGGCGGCGGCCTTCGGCGCCGCTTTCGGGGCGCTTTTCTTCAATGCCTTGCGCGCCGGAGCGGCCTTGCGGGCCGCGGCGGAGGGCTTTGATTTCGCTGCAGTTTTCGCGGCAGTTTTCACAGCAGATTTCTTGGACTTCGCGACGGCTTTGGCCATGTCAGACAACAATCCGGAAGGAGGGGTCGAAGATGCGCGCCTTACACCATTTTGAGGGGTTCCGCGCAAGCCGCGAAACCCCGCTTTCCCGCTACAGGTGCAGCCAGCGCAGCAAGCCCATTCCCACGAGCCCGACGAAGATCAGGTAGATCGCGACGATGTAGTTGAGGAGCCGCGGCATGATCAGGATCAGGACGCCTGCAGCCAGCGCCACGATGGCAGGCAGATGCCCAGCGGTGATGGTCATTGAAGTTTTCTCCGGCAGTTTTTGGAGGTGCGAATCGAGCGGCAGTTTATCCGCTGAGGAGGTTCCCACATCAAGACGCCTGCACGGCCTGAGAGTTCCCGTGACTCACGAAAATTGCTCCAAATTGCCGCGTATGTGGCGGTGGTTTTTCCGGAACATCACCGCAGCCGATGCATTGGCCCGACGTGCGCTTCGGCGAAGGCCGGCGCGTGCCATAAAGAATGGAGCGAGCCATGCGAAACAGAATACTTGCCGTTGCAGCCGTTGCTGCTGCGATCACGGTGCCGGCTGTTGCCGCACAGGCCCAGACCGTTGGCGTTGTCCGCGGTGGCCCGCCGGTTGCAGTCGAGGAGGATGGAGGGATTGCAGTCGATCAGCGACCCGCCTTCCGCGAATACATCGTGCGCGAGCGCGTACCGAACTACACCATTCCCGATCGCGTCGTGGTCGGCACCGTGCTGCCGGACGCCGGCGTGACCTATTACGACGTGCCGCAACGTTTCGGCGCGACACCCTATCGCTACACCGTCGTGAATGGTGAGACCGTTCTGGTCGAGCCGCGTTCGCGACGGATCGTTCAGGTGGTCGACTAGAGCAAACGTCAGCGCGATGACCTGAACGAACAGTCCGGGCGCCGCGCAAGCGGATCTGCGCGAAGATCGACCGGACCAGAAAGCCCCGCCCGGCCTCCCCACCGGGCGGGGTTTTTCTGTCGTGTTCTGCCGGCCTACGATTTCAGGATCGAGAGCAGCGTCGAGGTCGACTTGTAGCTCTTGATCGCGGCATCCTGGAAATCCTGCGTCCAGTTGGCGGCCTGGCGTTCCTCAGCGCTCATCGAGGAATACTGCTTGAGGATGCCGAGTGAGAACTGGCGCGGATCGCCGGCGGACTGGCTCTGCTTCAACGCGTCGAGCACGGCAAGGCGCGTCCGCGTGTTGAGCTCCTGCTTGGCCGCGAAGATCTCCTCGCCCGAAAACTTCTTGTCCTGATTCAATGAGATCGCCGACAGCGAGCGATTGTCGAGCGAGGATAGGTCGGCGAGCTGTCCGGTCTTGCGGCGAGAATCGTAAACCAGCTCCTTGCCGTTCTTCGCCGCGTCGCTCTTCTGCCGGTCGAGGAAGGCGCGCACGTCGCTCGCCACGCTCGAGAAGTCGCGGGTGTTGCCGGTCGTGGGAGACGTGGTCCCCGCCAGCGCGGTCGCGACCGGGTCGCCGGCAATTCCGGTCGGCGCCTTGTTCGGATCCTGCTGCGTCGCCTGATATCCCTTGAGCACCGCGGCGCGCTGGCTGGCCCAGGTCGCGGTGGCCTTCTCCTCGTCGCTGGCGCCATCGAGCCAGTCGAGCGCCGCCTTGTAGCTGACGCTGTAATCGCCGGTCAGACGCGTGGTCGCCAGCGACGGCGCGAGCGCCTTGTCGAAGCGCTGCTTCAGCTCGGTCGCGGCAACCGCCTGCTCGTCCGGCGTGAACTTGCCGCCATTGTTGGTCGAGATCGCAAACAGTGAGCGGCGATCCAGCGTCGAGAGATCGATCGTGGTCTTGCCGTCGACGATCGGCTTCTTCACGCCCGCGACCGTGTAGAACCGGTCGAGCGTTGTGCGCGCGTCATTGGTGACGGTCGCAAAATCCGGCAGCGGCGCCTTGGCTAGCTGGGCGCGAGCGGCGTCCGACAGCGTGAGATTGGTCGCCGCGCTCGATGTCGAGGACGCCGAGAGGTCGCCGGCCGTGCCGTCGCCCGACAAGGTCGCGGCCAGCGAGGGCGTCGCGGCGGCCCGCGCATAGGCCGAGCCATACTGGGCGTAGGGATTGGGCGAGGTGCCGATCGAGGTCATCGGGGAGGTCCCTGCATTGGCGCGAGGGGCGATTTCTTAAGAAATCGTTGATCCGGCGCGACCTTCGCAGGGCGTGGTTAACAAAATGCAAATTGTGTCTAAATATTTCCCGACGAAACGAACGCCGCGCCGATCCGTCAGATGTCCGCCACCCAGCCGTGGCGGCGCTGCTTGTGGACCGCGACGAAAGGCGCCGGAAAATCCGGGTCCGCAAACGCACCGACCGCGACTGCAACGAGGTCGGGCATCCGCGCCGGCTCCCAATAGACCGACGACCCGCAATTCGGGCAGAAATGAAAGACCACGGGAGACCCGCTGCCGCCGATGCGGCTGTATTCACGCGCCTCGCCCTGCGGCTCGACGTCGGCACGGCTGAAGAAGGCGGCGACGCCGTAGGTGCTGCCGGTTCGCTTCTGACATTCCAGGCAATGGCACAGCGCGACCGTGGCCGGTTCGCCCTGACAGGTCACGCGAAGCTGTCCGCAGGCACATGTCGCAAGCCGCGTCATCGTCACCTCCTCTTGCTGGCGACCAGACGGTGAATGATCTTGCCGGAGGACGCGCTGACGACCTCCGTATCGAGCAGCAATTCAGCCGCCGCGAGTTCAGTGCGCACCAGCGCCGCATCGAAGGCGGCATAGAGCCGGCCGTGCGCATCGCGCGCATCGTCGCCTCTGGTGACGCGCCAGCTCAGATAAAAGATGCCGCCGGGCTTCACGAGCTCGAACATGCGGCGCACCGACGGCGCGATCAGCGCGGGATCGAGATGCATGATCACGGTCTCGCACAGCACATTGTCGAAGCTGTCGGCGGCGATCCCTGAGAGTTCCGGCAGCTCGGCGCGCGCAAAACGCAGCGCCGGATAGCGGGCGCGAGCTTCCGCAAGCAGGCCCTCGGAGGCATCGAAACCTTCCGCCGGAAAGCCATTGGCGTTCAGCCAGGCGACCTCGCGGCCGCTGCCGCAGCCGATATCGGCGGTCGCACCACTCTTGATGAAGAAGCGTGCGACAACTTCTTGCAGATCGATCAGCGCCGGCTGCTCGTGCCAATCCTGCGCAAACGCCGCCGCCTCCTTGTCGTAAGCGGCGAGTGTTACGCGGTCCATCGGTCAGCCTTCGATCCTGGAGAAATCCGCCACCGCACGCGTCGCGGCGCGGATCTCGTTGAGCAGCTTCAGGCGATTTTCGCGCACCTTGGGATCGTCGTCGTTGACCTTGACCTTGTCGAAGAACGCATCGACCGCCGGGCGCAGCTTTGCCATCGCGCTCATCGCGGCGGCGAAGTCTTCCTTCCCGACTGCGAAGTAAGCTTCGTTCTTTGCCCGCTCGATCACCTTCGCCAGCGTCTTCTCTTCGTCGAGCTTATACAGCGCGGCATCAGGCTTTCCGTCAAACTCACGCTTATCTTTCTTCTCCTCGATTGCGAGGATGTTGCTGGCGCGTTTGGTCCCAGCGAGTAGATTTTTGCCGTCATCGCTGTCGAGGAACTGGCCCAACGCTTCGACCCGACGAACGATGCGAGTGAGATCATCGTCATCGTCAAGCGCGAATACTGCATCCACAAGATCGTGCCTGGCGCCCTGTTCGCGCAACTGAATCTTCAGGCGGTCAGCGAAAAAGCTCAACAACTCTTGCGAAACATAATATCTCTCAGACCGCGCCGGCCCGGAATCTGGGCTTTGCGAGAACCGGTGCGCAGCGTAAGCCTCCGTGTTTTCTTCACCCGGCAGTCTCGGCGGGAACAGCGCACAGGCTTCGTCGAAAATCTCAAGCAAGTTCAGTTGACGATTGAGGGTCAGGATAATTCTGACTACGCCAAGAGCCGCTCGTCTGAGCGCAAACGGATCCTTTGACCCAGTTGGCTTTTCGTCGATTATCCAGAAGCCCACTAGCGTGTCGATCTTATCCGCCAGCGCGACCGCAACGCTCACCGGATCGGTCGGCACGCGATCGGTCGGGCCCTGCGGCTTCCAATGCTCCTCGCTCGCCGCGGCAACCGAGGCGTCCTCGCCCTGGGCCAGCGCGTAGTACTTGCCCATCAGGCCCTGCAGCTCGGGGAATTCGCCGACGACTTCGGTCAACAGATCCGCTTTGGCAAGCCGCGCGGCGCGTTTTGTCTTTTCGACGTCGGCGCCGACCAGCGGCGCGATCTCGGCTGCGAGCCGCTCGATCCGCTTGATGCGTGCGGCCTGGGTGCCGAGCTTCTCGTGGAACACGATCTGCTCGAACTTCGGCAGCCGGTCCTCCAACCTGGTCTTCAAGTCGGTCTCGTAGAAGAATTTCGCATCCGACAGCCGCGGGCGGATGACGCGCTCATTGCCGGCGACGATGGTCTTGCCGCCGTCGGGCGCCTCGATGTTGGCGGTCAGCACGAACTTGTTGGTCAGCTTGCCCGTCTTGGGATCCCTGACCACGAAGCATTTCTGGTTATTGCGGATGGTGGCGCGGATCACCTCATCCGGGATCGACAAAAATTCCTTCTCGAACGATCCCATCATCACGACAGGCCATTCGACGAGACCGGAGACCTCGTCGACCAGCACTTGATCCTCGACCAGTTCGAGGCCCTGCGCGAACGCCAGCTCCTTGGCGTCCTCGACAATGATGTCCTTGCGCGCCTGCGGATCGAGAATGACCTTGGCCGCCTTCAGCTTGGCCTCGTAATCCTCGAAGCGGCGCACCGAAATCGCGCCCGGCGCCATGAAGCGGTGGCCGTAGGTGGTCTGCCCGGCCTCGACGCCGTCGACCGAGAATTTCACGACATCCGGCTCCTCGGTCTCCAGACCAAAGGTCGCGGTGATGGCGTGCAGCGGACGCACCCAGGTCAGCGAGCCTGATTTGGCCGAGCGCGCGCCCCAGCGCATCGATTTCGGCCAGGGGAAGGTGCGGATGATCACCGGGAGGATTTCGGCGATGACATCGATCGCAGCGCTGCCCGGCTTTTCGATCAGCGCGATGTAGAAGTCGCCCTTCGCATCCTTCTGGATCTTGGCTTCATCCAGCGACTTGAGACCGGTCGCTTTCAGGAAGCCCTGCACCGCCGCATCGGGCGCGCCGATCTTTGGGCCGCGACGTTCAGTCTTCAAATCGGGCTGGCGCGCGGGGATGCCGTGCACGGTCAGTGCAAGGCGGCGCGGGGTCGCGAACGCCTTGGCGCCTTCGTAGACGAGGCCTTCGGCGACCAGCTTGTCGGTCACCATGCGGCGCAGATCGTCCGCCGCTTTCGCCTGCATGCGCGCGGGGATTTCTTCGGAGAACAGTTCGAGGAGAAGATCGGGCATCAGACCGCCCTGCCCGTTTCAGTGTGGATCCATGCCTCGCCGCAGGCCTTCGCCAGGTCGCGGACGCGGGCGATGTAGCTCTGCCGCTCGGTCACCGAGATGACGCCGCGGGCGTCGAGCAGGTTGAAGACGTGGCTCGCTTTGATGCACTGGTCGTAGGCCGGCAAGGCCATCAGATGTTCCTTCGCATTGCCACCCTCGCGCCAACCGGCGGCGAGATATTTGCGGCAGGCCTCTTCCGCCATCCTGAACTGCTCGAACAGCATCGTGGTGTCGGCGTATTCGAAATTGTGCCGCGAATATTCCTGCTCGGCCTGCAGGAAGACGTCGCCATAGGTCACCTTCTCGGCGCCCTCGCGGCCGTTGAAGTTGAGGTCGTAGACGCGGTCGACGCCCTGCACATACATCGCGAGCCGCTCGAGCCCGTAGGTGAGCTCGCCCGCAACCGGCGCGCATTCGACGCCGGCGACCTGCTGGAAGTAGGTGAACTGCGAGACTTCCATGCCGTCGCACCAGCATTCCCACCCCAGGCCCCAAGCGCCCAGCGTCGGGCTCTCCCAATCGTCCTCGACGAAGCGGATGTCGTGGATTGCCGAATCGATGCCGATCGCGGCCAGCGACTTCAAGTACAGTTCCTGAAGGTTCGGCGGCGACGGCTTCATGATCACCTGGAACTGGTAATAGTGCTGCAGGCGGTTGGGGTTCTCGCCGTAGCGGCCGTCCTTGGGCCGCCGGGACGGCTGCACATAGGCCGCGTTCCAGGGCTTTGGCCCGAGCGCGCGCAGCGTGGTCGCGGGATGGAAGGTGCCGGCGCCCATTTCCATGTCGTAGGGCTGCAGGATGACGCACCCCTGCTCGGCCCAGAACCGCTGGAGAGCCAGGATGAAGCCCTGGAACGAACGTTCCGGGCGCATGTGGTCAGGCAGGGCGTCCATCGTTGGAATCGATCTCGCGAGGGGGTGTGAAAACGCGCGGGACCGTATCGGCGGCGGCCAATGGAATCAAGGCGATGCCGGAAAATCCGGCACCGCCAATTTGCGGAGTTTGATGAAGCTACTAGCCCGGGCGATAGGCCCCGGTCACGGGGTCGCGGCGCAGGGTCTTGATTTCGCTCGCACGCGAGGCTTCGGCCACGCGGGACAATCGCGCCTCTTCCAGTTCCTGGTTGATCCGGACGGCCGTCTTGTATGCCCAGCGGACCACGGCCAGGCCACCCAGGACGCCTGCGAATGCAATCAGCGGCGGCATCGGTCGATCCTTGTCGTTCACGTCTGTCAGGCCCCCAATACCCCATTGTCGCGCAAGGCGGCCTGCGCCGCAATCGCGGTTTTGGGGCTAAATGGCGCGCTCAAATCCCCGTGTTCAGAGCCCGAATCTGGCCCAAATCGCCCGTGTCTCCACCGCGGAGATCAGATCGTCCGGCAAGGTTGCCGCCCCGTCCAGCACCGCCATCGATCCCGCCCCGGGCGCCCTGCGGCCGAGCAGGCCGGACAGCATGCCACTGGCCGGCGCGATCACTGGGGTCAGCACCTTGTCGCCATAGCGGGCCCGCAGCGTGGCGCGGAGGTCGCCGATGCCGTCGGCAAGCCCGAGGCCAATAGCGGTCTCGCCCGCCCAGTATTCGCCGGTGAACAACTCGTCGTCGGGTCCCTTCAGGCGGCCGCCGCGGCTCTGCTTCACCAGCGCAATGAAGATCGCGTGGATCTCGCGCTGGATCGACTTCAGCCGGGCGACGTCGTCGGGGTTTTCGGGGAGGAACGGATCGAGCATCGCCTTGTGCGCGCCCGCCGTATAGAGCCGCCGCTCGACCCCGATCTTCTTGATCAACCCCTCGAGGCCGAAGCTGCCGCCGACCACGCCGATCGAGCCCAGGATCGAGGACGGATCGCAATAGATCTCGTCGCCCGCGCAGGCGATCATGTAGCCGCCGGAGGCCGCGACGTCCTCGACGAACACCAGCACCGGCAGCTTCTTCTCGGCCGCCAGTTGCCGGATGCGCAGATAGATCTGGCGCGACTGCACCGGCGAGCCGCCCGGCGAATTGATCACCAGCGCCACCGCCTTGGCATTCCGCGTGCCGAAGGCGCGCTCCAGCATCTTGGCAACGCCGGAGAGCGTCATGCCGGGCCGCAGCGGCGTCACGGCGCCGATCACACCCGACAGCCGCACCACCGGCACGACTGCCGCGCCGCGCCGGAAACGTGCCGGCAACATTCCCTGCACGCGATCGAACACTCCCGAACGTCCTCCGGAATGGCCTTGGCGATCACTTATTTGTTCACTCATGCCGTTACCTCGAATTAACCACTTTTTATCACGCCACTGTCATTGGATTCCGTGGAACGCGTTTTGCATTTTGTCCTTGGGGTTGCAATTCGCGGCGGAGAGGGACTCATGAAGATCTATCTGCTGATTATGCTGATCGGTACGCTCCTGACGGCGATCCGCTTCACATCAAGGCCGGAACGCCAGTCGGAAACGGCTTCGCAGTGATTTAGTGCCAGTGACGATGCGGGCAGCGCGCCTGCCCGTTAGATCCGCGCCAGCGGCAATTCTCCCTTTCCAGCCAAAACCTCCTGCACCCATTTATTGGGCACACCTGACTCTTCATTGAGCAACAGCGCGGCATGGAGTCGCGTCGGCGCCCGGCCACCCTTGGTGGCCCGCACCAGGATTCGGATCGCCGGCGACGTCGCCTCGCCGTGAACCGGCAGCAGCTCGAGGCTGCCGAAGCCGCGGTCCAGCGCGGCCAGCACGTCGGCAATCCCGTCGGCCCGCCAGATCATCGCAAGCTGCCCGTTCGACTTGAGAATCCGCCGCGCCGCATGGACCCAGGCCGCAAGCGTGGTCGCGGTCGCAACATGGGCGCGCTGGCGGACGCCGTCCGGCGAGGCGCGGTGCCGCAAGGGATCGTTGAACGGCGGGTTCATCAGCACGACATCGGCGCTGTCGGGCGCGAGGCCGGCATGGTCGAAGGCTGCGGCGCCGGCCTCGACATCGAGCACGATCACGTCGGCCATGATCGCGTTGGCGCCGGCATTATTCCGGGCCAGCTCGGCCATTGCCGGGTCGATTTCGACCAGGACGAGGTCGATCCCGCTCACCCGCCGCGCCACCGCAAGCCCGGCGGCGCCGACGCCGGCGCCGAGATCGACGACCCGGTCGCCTGATCGGGCCGGCGTCGCCGCGGCCAGCAGGATCGCGTCATGGCCGGCACGGTGGCCGCTGCGGGGTTGCCGGAGGCGCAATTGCCCGCCGAGGAATCCGTCCTCGGTGATCTCGGCCGCCGGCGACTGCTTTTTTGACGCGTTTTCCTCACGCGAACCGGGGCCCACTTCGTTTGAAAACGCTCTAGTCATCGGCCCGCAATTCGTGGCCGAGGCCGGCGTCGGTCAGGAGCTGGCGGGCCTCGTGGTTGTCGTCCTCGTGCACCAGGATCCGCCGCGGCAGCACGCCGAGCGAGCCCTCGATGATGCTCATGTTCTGGTCCAGCACCAAATGGTGGATGTTAGCGCTGTCGAGCAGCGCGCCAATGGCGGAGACCAGCACCATGTCATTGGTCCGTACCAATTCCCGCAAAATACGCTCTCCTGTCGCCCCGGCAGTGCAGCGAATGCGTCATATGTCAACAGCTTCGAGGCCTTGCCGCTGCACCGCGCAGTTTCTATTGTTATAGCTGAGCATAATGCGTATTCGGCAAAATTGGAGACCAGCGTGGCGGTTATTGTACCCTTCGAAAGCCCGTCCAATGCTTCGATCGACGGGCTGGTGGGACTTGTCGCCGCCGACATGGAGCGCGTCAACGCGACGATCCTGTCGCGGACCGGCTCCGAGGTCACCATGATCCCCGAGGTCGCCAACCATTTGATCTCCTCCGGGGGCAAGCGGCTGCGCCCGATGCTGACGCTCGCGATGGCTCAGCTCTCCGACTACACCGGCGACGGCCATATCAAGCTCGCCGCCGCGGTCGAGTTCATGCACACCGCGACCCTGCTGCATGACGACGTGGTCGACGAGAGCGAGCTGCGCCGCGGCAAATTGTCCGCGCGGATGCTGTGGGGCAATGAGGCCAGCGTGCTGGTCGGCGACTTCCTGCTCGGCCAGGCGTTCCGGATGATGGTCGAGGTCGGCTCGCTGCGCGCGCTCGACATTCTCTCGGCCGCGGCCGCCACCATCGCCGAGGGCGAGGTGATGCAGCTTGCCGCCGCCAAGAACACCGCGACCACCGAGGACGAATATCTCGCCGTGATCCGCGGCAAGACGGCGGAGCTGTTCGCCGCGGCCTGCGAGGTCGGTCCCGTGATCGCCAACCGGCCCAAGGCCGAGCAGACCGCCTGCCGCTCGGTCGGCATGAATCTCGGCATCGCCTTCCAGCTCGTCGACGACGTGCTGGACTATGGCGGCAAGTCGGCCAAGCTCGGCAAGAATGTCGGCGACGATTTCCGCGAGGGCAAGATCACGCTGCCGGTGGTGCTCGCCTTCCGCCGCGGCAATGACACCGAGCGCAAGTTCTGGATCCGCGCGCTCGAGCGTGGCGAGATCGGAGAGGCCGATCTCGACCACGCGATCGGCCTGATGACCAAGCACCGCGCCCTCGAGGACACCATCAGCCGCGCCCAGCACTATGGCGCGATGGCGGTCGACGCGCTGGCGCTGTTCCCGCCCTCGCCGATGAAGACGGCGCTGGAAGAGGTCGTGGCGTTCTGCCTGGCAAGATCGCACTAGCCTCGCCTCATCCACAGCCGTCGTCCCTGCGAAAGCAGGGACCCATACTCCGCGGCGAGACTTGTTGGCGGGACTCGTCGTTCCGACGTCGCTCAACCATCAACACCAGTGGTTATGGGTCCCTGCTTTCGCAGGGACGACATCGAATTTGCGGTGCGGGCACGGGCCTTCCCCGCTGCTCCTTCACCGGCCCTCGATCTCGAAATCCGGCGTGTCCGCGCCCCTCAGCTACACGCCCTGCACGCAGTCGAGCACGGCGTTGAACACGGCTCCGGGAACGTGCACCCGCTCATCGCGATCAAGCGCAGCGAGTTCATCGACGTGCGTATCGGGCTCACGGCTGACGATTGCCAGCCGGTCGAAAAAGGCGAGATCGAGTTCGCTGTCCCGCATGCGCATGGCGCCCCAAACGTCCCACGGCAGCATCTCGCGATTGTTCAGCGCGCCGATGTCGCGGACGAGATTGCCCGCAATGAACCAAAGACCGTGCAGGTCGAGGATGCCGAAGGCGCTCGGGTCACGGCTCCCGGCGCGGCAGAGCGACCAGGCATCGCCGGCGACCAGGAACTGATCTCGCGGCACATCCGCCGCATCGAAGCCAATCCCGAACAGCTCACGCTGCCGATCGTCGATCTGGGAATCGAACAAGACCCAGCATTTCCTGTCTTCGTTCCAGTACTCCGTCACCCAATGGTCGAGGTATTTTCCCGCCTCGAAATAGGCGCCAAACCCGCAACGGGCGCGCGCCGGAATGCCCTCCGTACGCAACATCGCTACGTGAAGCAGCGTGAAGTGCCTGCACACACCGACCTGCCGTTCGGTGACGGCACGTGCCACGGCAAGCGGCCGGGCGTCGCGCGCCACGATCTCACCCAGCATGGTCTCGACGGCGCGGACCTGGGATTGCGCCTGCCGGTCGCCGCCGACCGTCACCCCATAGGCCGGGGCGATGTGCTGATGGATCAAGAGACCCTGCACCGTCGTCGCAAGCGCACTGGGCCCTCGCGGCAGGCCATCGAACAGAGCGGCGTGACGCCCCGGATCGCTCATGGCAACGGGTCTTTCGTATCTGTCGACTTTCATCTGAGGGGTCTCCCGCACGTCTCGCCTCCCGCGTAACCACCACACAAGCCGCTACTCCTTCACCGGCACCCAGATCTCGAGCCCGCCGACGCCGGTCGAGGCGTCGAACCTCTCGTCGTAGCGCTCGAAGTTCGGCGCGTCGGCGACCTTCATGCCGGATTGCGGCAACCAGCGATTCCAGATCGTGTTGACCGTGCGGCGGATGGTCGAGATGTGGTCCGCGTGGGTGAACACCACGTACTTCTGCGCCGGGATCCGGACGCGCGCGAACTCGCGCGGCAAGTCGGAGAAATCGGCGACCTCGACGCCCGCGATGTAGTCGAAATTGCCGGCATCGTCGCCGTTGCAGCCGACGCCGTAGGCGCCATTGCCGACCTGACGGGGAATATGCGCGTATTGCTGGTGGAAGCCATGCCACTGGTTCGGAATGCCGGCCGTGCTGTCGTTGGCGTGGTTGTAGCGCTCCCCGACGCCGGCGACGAGAAAGGCCTCGCCGGTCGCGATGCGCGGCGGATCGAGATGATCGAGAGCGGTCGAGATCATGGTGATCGGCTCCTGAAGCTTGAGCGTCGTCAGGCACGTCGTCGCGCGCACCGTTTCCGGCGTGACGCCGAAATGGTCGCGAAACGCGCGGGTGAATGCTTCGTGGGAGCCATAATCCGCATCCAGCGCGAGCGTGAGAATATCGGGCGCACCGGCCGCAAGCTCGCGCGCGGCCTCGCTGAGGCGGCGCGCCCGCACGTAGCGCATCACCGAAAACCCGGTCGCCTCCGCGAACGCCCGCACCAGATGGAAGCGCGAGACCCCGGCGACAACAGCGATATCATCGAGCGTCAGCGACGTGCGCAGGTGGCTTTCGATGTACCAAAGCGCCTTCTGGGCTGGATTCATGGACGACGGCCTTCCTGCAAAGCGCGGGCATCATGCATGGCCGCGACGCGCGGCATTTGACAGTCCTTGCTGCGCGCGGTGAAACCTCGGTTCCGCTCAGCGAAATTTTAACCCAAAGCCGTCGCTGGCAACAGCGTTGCAATCGTGCATACTCGCGGTTGCATCGATCCGACGGCTCATCAAGCTGCCCGAAAATCAAGACTGCACGAGCCGCGGCCAGCATGTCAGGGAGGACAATGATGCACCACCAACGCCTGAGCTATGCCAACTGCGTCGCATCAGCGGCGCTTGCCGGACTTTTGACGATCACCGTCGCCGGCGCAGCCAACGCCCAGAAGAAATACGATCCGGGCGCGACCGACACCGAGATCAAGGTCGGCAACATCATGCCCTATTCGGGCCCGGCATCCGCCTATGCCACGATCGGCAAGACGGAAGCGGCCTATTTCAACAAGCTCAACAGCGAGGGCGGCATCAACGGCCGCAAGGTCAACTTCGTCTCCTACGACGACGGCTACAGCCCGCCGAAGATGGTCGAGCAGGCCCGCAAGCTGGTCGAGAGCGACGAGGTGCTGCTGATCTTCAATCCGCTTGGCACGCCGGGCAACACCGCGATCCAGAAATACATGAACGCCAAGAGGGTGCCGCAGCTGTTCGTCTCCACCGGCGCCGCCAAGTGGAACGATCCGAAGAATTTTCCGTGGACCATGGGCTGGCAGCCGAGCTACCAGGTCGAGGCGCGCATCTATGCCAAATACATCCTGCAGAAATATCCCGGCAAGACCATCGGCGTGCTCTACCAGAACGACGATTTCGGCAAGGACTATCTGATCGGCCTGCATGAGGGGCTCGGCGATGCAGCCAAGAAACTGATCGTGGTCGAATCCTCCTACGAGACCACGTCGCCGACGGTGGATTCGCAGATCGTGCAGATCAAGGGCGCCAACCCCGACATCTTCGTCAACATCGCGACGCCGAAATTCGCGGCGCAGGCGATCAAGAAGGCCGCCGAGCTCGACTGGCATCCGGTCCAGTTTCTCACCAACGTCTCGGTCTCGATCGGCGGCGTGATGAAGCCGGCCGGCTATGAGGCGAGCCAGGACATCCTCTCGACCCAGTACCTGAAGGATCCTGCCGATCACGAGTGGAAGAACGATCCGGCCATGAACGAGTGGCGCGCGTTCATGACCAAGTGGTATCCCGAGGGCGACCAGAACGACGCCTCGACCGTGTTCGGCTACGGCGTCGCCAAAGGGCTGGAGCAGGTATTGCGGCAATGCGGCGACAACCTCACCCGCGACAACCTGATGAAGCAGGCGGCGAGCCTCAACTTCGAGATCGGCATCTATCTGCCCGGCACCAAGATCAAGACCGGGCCGGACGACTACGCACCGATCGAGCAGTTGCAGATGATGCGCTTCAAGGGCGAGAGCTGGGAGCGGTTCGGCCCCGTCATGAGCGGCGAGAAGAGCAGCTAGAGCATGACCCGGAAAAGTGTGAAGCGGTTTTCCGGAAAGGTCATGCTCAAACAATGAGCCAAAGCGCGATGATGATTCACCCCCATCTCATCGCGCTTGCGGGCTTTCCTCCACAACTTTGGGCTTCATGGTGCCCGGCCGCCGGGCATCCACGCCTTCGACACGATTCACGCGCAAGATTCTTGTCACGCGCAAGATTCTTGCAAGCAAGGCTCGTCACAAGCAGACTTGCAACGGCTGGAACCCAGGCGAACCTAAGCAAAGCCGCGCGCGAGCTCGCCGTAGTTGGGCTAGAGTGTCCGGCAATCACGCGCTTGCGGCCCCTCCTGCGATCGGAAGGACAACAACAATGAAAATCACCGACGTCCGCGCCCACCATATCCGCATTCCCTATGACGCAGGCCCGGCGAGCTTCCGCCAGGGCGCATCCGCGATCTCGGCGCTCGATATGGTGCTGGTCGAGGTGTCGACCGATGCCGGCCTGACGGGCTGGGGCGATGCCTTCGCCTATGTCTGTCCGAAGACGAGCTGCGCGGCGGTGGCCGAGATGATCGCGCCGCAGGCCCGCGGCCTCGAGGTGCCGGACGCCGCCCAGATTCCCGCCGCGATGGAGCAGATCCAGCGCAATCTGCATCTGTTCGGCCGCTACGGCATCACGATGTTTGCGATCTCGGCGCTCGACATCGCGCTGTGGGATCTCGCCGGCAAGGTGAAGGGCGTGCCGCTGCATCAATTGATCGGCGGCGCGAAGCGCAACACGATCCCGGCCTATGCGAGCCTGATGCGGATCGGCAACCCGGCGCACATCGCCGCTGAATGCAAGAAGGCGATCAAGCTTGGCTATTCCGCGATCAAGCTGCACGAGACCACCGTGCCTGCGGTATCAGCCGCGCGCGAGGCGATCGGCCCCACCGTGCCGCTGATGGTCGACATGAACTGCCCGCTGGATGGACCGGCCGCGATCCAGTTCGCCCGCGACTGCAAGCAGGCCGCGCCGATGTTCCTGGAGGAGCCGGTCTGGCCACCCGAGGATTTTGCGACGCTCGCGGAAGTGCGCAGGGAAGGCCGGCTCGATATCGCCGCCGGCGAGAACGCCTGCACCGTGCATCAATTCCGCCAGATGATGACCGCGGGCGCAGTCAGTCACGCGCAGCCGTCGGTGATCAAGGTCGGCGGCGTCACCGAATTCCTGCGCGTCGCCGTGCTTGCCGACGAGTTCGGCGTCCAGGTGATTCCGCACTCGCCCTATTTCGGGCCGGGCTTCCTCGCCACGCTGCATCTGATGGCGATCCGCGACGCCGGGCTGATTGAGGTATTCTTCATGAAGCGCCCCGCCTGCCTGTGGGGCGACCGCATCGACGTCGACGCCAACGGCCACGTCGCCGTGCCGCAGGGCCCCGGGCTTGGCTACGAGCCGGATCGCGACGTGATGGAGAAGTATCGGGTGGCTTGAAGAGCCCCGGCTCTTTCCGCGTCATTGCGAGCCAACGGGTCGCGCGAACGCGCGCCCGATGACAGGCTCCGCGAAGCAATCCATAGTGCCGCGTGTGGTGGCATGGATTGCTTCGTCGCTTCGCTCCTCGCAATGACGGTGTGCTACTTTGTCCCGTCCTTTGCCGCAGGCGCCGCATCCTTCGCCGGCGGTGCGTCGGCTTTCTTCTTCATATCCTCGGCCAGCTTGACCTGCGCCGCCTGCAAATCGGCGACGAGCTTCTGCAAACCGGCGAGCGAACTCTTCAAACTGTCGATGTGCCGGTTGGCGGCGTCGAGCTTCTGCTGATGATCCGTTGTGAGCTTGCTGATCGTCTTCTGCAGGAAATCGACATTGCTCTGCAGGCAGCTGGTGCGCCGCTCCATCGTCTTCTCGACGGTGCAGATCTCGATGCCGGGAACGTCCTGCGCATGCGCGGCTCCGACGACGCCGAGCACAAGCGGCATGAGCAGGACAAGAGCGAAACGAGCGATCATCGGCATCCCCATCAAACGCGTCATTCACAGTTTTGTGCTCGCGACGCTGAAAGCTGGGCAGACATACCACACTGAAACCGTATTCGAGCGGTGTGCTGCACCCATTACGGGGACTACTCGTGGGGACGGGGGCCTTCGGAACTTTGTTTGGTTCGACCCCTTTTGGCTCGACCTTGGGCAGTGGAGACAGATCGCATGGCAACGCGCGAAAAACGGCTGGCGCAATTCGATGGCAATGGCGAACCTTCGCCGGAACAACGCGTGGAAGTGCTTTGTGAGGATCACAGCGGAACGTATCAGCTGCCGTTCGCCTGCCGCTTCGTCGACGGCCAGTGGCGCAATGACACGACAGGCGGCGCGCTGGAAGCCAACGTCATCGCCTGGCGCAAGCCGCGCGAGAAGCAACCGGGCCTGGCCTGAGCCGATCAGGCGCCATCCTTGCGCATGGTCCTTCCGGGACCATGCGTGCTGTTTCAAAACGCGACGCGCGCGCAGTGCGCCTTAAGATTTGGAACGCGGATGGAACGAACCGCGTCCGAATCACTGATTGAGCAGCGTACTCCGATGTTCACGGCTAGATGTGGTCAGCAGCCCGAGCCGGCGCACCACATACAGAAGCATGACGATCGGCCGCAGCCAGCGGCCGACAACAAAGGTTAATTCTTCCGCAGACGACATTTGCGATCCCTCTCTGATCCTGCTTGGCGATCATTTCCACGGCGTGATCGGCGGCACGGTCTCGGTCGCCGGCGGCACATCCACGGTCTTGAAATCGGCGGGGCTGACGATCTCGAGGTATTCCATGTCCTTCGAGTAATCGAACAGGTAGTGCGTGATGCCGGGCCGCTGGTGGATGACGTCGCCGGCTTCGACCAGCGTCTCCTTGTCCTCATACATGAAGCGCGCCCAGCCCTTGGTCATGATGACGATCTGGAAGTCGCACAGATGCTTGTGCCAGCCGGTGCCCTGCTCCGGCGGCAGGTCGGGATTGGCCTTGACCAGATGGCAGATCACCTGCCCGCTGGTGGCATCGGCAATACCGAGATCGCGATACAGGAAGAAGTCGCGCAGACCTCCGCCCTTGAACTCGGTGTCACCGGGTTTGACGTGGGAGAATTTGCTGACGACGGCGTGCTGGTTCATTTCAAGCCTCCACGGTTCTCGTGTTCGCGAGATCGCGGCGGGGCTCGGCGTCCAAATTTTCGGCAGCGTCGCATCGTCGCGGTCACAGCTCGCATATTGCTATGCGAAATCCTTGCCACCCCGGCCACGTTGCGGCGATCGGTCTCGCCGTGCGCTGATATCGCGACGGAAGCATTTGGCGCGAGGCGCATATTTGCGTTCGGCGCGCACTGCGCTCGATCGCCGCGCAGCACCCAATGCCTGACGCCTGTGGCACGTCGATTGAGCAAGGCTTGCCTGGAGCTTGAGCCGCCGGCGCAGGCAGGCCGCGTGCGCGGCTTGCCTAATATTCGACCTCGAGCTCCTCGACATCGGCCGGCTCGGCTTTCGCGGCCTCGATCCATTCCTGCATCTCGGGCATCGCCATGATGGTCCTGGCATAGGCCGCGAGAAGCGGGTCGAGCTTGACGTCATAGGTCATGAATCGGGTCACGACGGGCGCATACATCGCGTCCGCCATGGTGCGGCGTTCGCCGAACAGGAACGGCCCGCCGGACTTACCGAGGCAATCGGCCCAGATGGTGCAGACGCGGTCGATGTCGGCCTGTGCCCGCGACCAGATCTTGAAGCCGGGAAAATACCCCCTGAGATTGACCGGCAGCGACGACCGCAGCGTGGTGAAGCCGGAATGGATTTCACCCGAGATCGAGCGGCAATGCGCACGCTGGACCCGGTCCTCCGGCAACAGCCCGGCATGCGGCATGATCTCATTGAGATACTCGCCGATTGCCAGCGTATCCCAGACCGTCGCGCCCTCATGGCGCAGGCAGGGCACCAGGATCGAGGACGACAGCAGCAGCAGCTCGGCCCGCGCCGAGGGGTCGTCGGGCGCGGTGACCACCTCCTCGAACTCCAGCCCGGCGAATTTCGCCAGCAGCCAGCCGCGCAGCGACCAGGACGAGTAGTTCTTGCTGCTGATGGTCAGTGTCGCCTTCGCCATATCGGTCCCTCACGCTCTTACGCGTCCTTAGCTCCAGGGCCCTGCGCACGGGTCCAACCGCCGCGCCCCCGGGAGCCGGTCATTTTCGCAGCAAGCCACGTGCCAATTTGCCGGGCAGGCCGCCGGCCTCTGGCCTCGATATTGCTTGGCAGACCGGACCACCGGGTGGATGCGTATGATGTCAATGCTGTACCAGGCCTATCAGAACCATATGGACCTCACGGCGCCGTGGCGGACCGGCGCCGCGGCGGCGTTGCGCTATCTCAATCTGGTGCCGCGGGGGACCTCGGGCCGGACCTTCGGCCGGCTCGCCGCCGCGCTGGAGCTGATCTCCCGCTCCAGCCTGAGCTACGCCCGCCCCGACTACGGCATCGGCAGCGTCACCGTCGGCAACAGGGAATTGCAGGTGGCCGAGGAGGTCGCCTATGCGACGCCGTTCGGCTCGCTGCTGCATTTCAGGAAGGTGGACGGACCGGAGCAGCCGCGGCTGCTGCTGGTGGCGCCGATGTCCGGCCATTTCGCCACACTGCTGCGCGGCACCGTGAAGACGCTGCTGCAGGACCACGACGTCTACATCACCGATTGGCACAATCCGCGCGACATCCCGCGCAGCAAGGGGCGTTTCGGGCTCGAGGACTACACCGACCATCTGATCGACTTCCTCGCCCAGCTCGGCCCGCGCGCGCATATGGTGGCGATCTGCCAGCCCTCGGTGTCGGCGCTGGCGGCGGCCGCGATCATGTCGGAAGACAATCATCCGGCGCGGCCGGCGTCACTGACCCTGATGGCCGGCCCGATCGACACACGGATTCAGCCGACCAAGGTGAACGAATTCGCCAAGAGCAAGCCGATCAAATGGTTCGAGGACAATCTGATCAACTACGTGCCGATGCAGTGCAAGGGCGCGTTGCGTCAGGTCTATCCCGGCTTCGTGCAGCTCACCGCGTTCGTCTCGATGAACCTGGAGCGCCACATCAAGCAGCACATCGACCTCGCCGACCATCTCGCCAAGGGCGAGACCGACAAGGCGGAGGTGATCAAGACCTTCTATGACGAATATTTCGCGGTCATGGACCTGCCGGCCGAGTTCTATATCGAGACGGTCCGCGACGTGTTCCAGGAGCATCTGTTGCCGCAGGGCATGCTGATGCATCGCGGCCGCCCGGTGAACCCGGCGGCGATCCGGCGCATGGGCCTGATGACGGTGGAAGGCGAGAAGGACGACATCTGCTCGATCGGCCAGACGCTCGCCGCCCAGGACCTCTGCACCGGCGTGCGCACCTATCGCAAGGTGCACCACATGCAGGCCGGCGTCGGCCATTACGGCGTGTTTTCCGGCAAGCGCTGGAACAACGAGATCTACCCGCTGCTGCGCGATTTCGTGCATGTGAATTCGTGACGGCGCTCTCTTCCAGTCATTGCGAGCGAAGCGAAGCAATCCATCGCCCCGCATGCGCGGAGCCATGGATTGCTTCGTCGCTACGCTCCTCGCAATGACGAGTGGCGGCTAGCCACGCATCCCCTCGCGCAGTAGTCTCCCCGGCCACGACGACCCCGCTTGCCAAGAATCGTCCAGGGAGAAACTCCATGCGATCGGCCACCGCCCTCCGTGCCCTTACGCTCGCCGTCATCGGCGCCCTCGCCTTCACGTCGGCCGCATCCGCCGCAGAGGTCCATGTCATGATCTCGGGCGGCCTGACCGCGGCCTACAAGGCGCTGGTGCCGGAGTTCGAGCGCAAGACCGGGCACAAGGTGGTGACCGCTTTCGGGCCGTCGATGGGCACCACCACCAACGCCATTCCGGTGCGGCTGGCGCGCGGCGAGCCGGCCGACGTGCTGATCATGGTCGGCTATGCGCTGGGCGATCTCATCAAGCAGGGCAAGGTCGTGGCCGACAGCCGCGTCGACCTCGTGAAGTCGCCGATCGGCATCGCGGTGAAATCAGGCGCACAGAGGCCGGACATCAGCTCGGCCGACACCGTCAAGCAGGCGCTGCTGGCGGCAAAATCGGTCGCGTATTCCGACAGCGCCAGCGGCGTCTATGTCTCGACCGAGATGTTCGGCAAGCTCGGGATCGCCGACCAGATGAAGGACAAGGCGCGGATGATCCCGGCAACCCCGGTCGGCGAGATCGTCGCCAACGGCGAGGCCGAGATCGGCCTGCAGCAGATCTCCGAGCTCAAGCCTGTTGCCGGCATCGACATCGTGGGCCCTCTGCCGGAGCCGTTGCAGAAGATCACGGTGTTCTCCGCCGGGATCGCGACCGCTTCAAAAGAGCCCGATGCCGGCAAGGCGCTGATCAGCTTCCTCGCCTCATCAGATGCCCGCGACGCGCTGGTCGAGAGCGGGCTGGATCCGATTGCGGGCGGCGCGACGCATTGAGCTCAGCCACCTAGCTCTCTCCCCGCCCCAGCTCTTTCCCCGTCATCCTGAGGAGCGCGCAGCGCGTCTCGAAGGATGCACGGCCCGGCCAGTGGCCGTCGATCCTTCGAGACGCGCGCAAGTGCGCGCTCCTCAGGATGACGGGACTTCGCGTTGCAAGGCGGACTCCCTACCGCAAATGATGCGCGCCATAGGCCAGCAGCAGCACCACGACGAGCGCCAGCAGCAGCGTGGTCGACTTCCAGAACAGCACCGGGTTGCGCTCGATCAGCGGGGTCGATGACGTCGTCAGGTATTTTGCGTTGGGATTGCGCAGGTCGAACAGGAACTCGGAAAAGCTGTCGTAGCGCTTGAGCGGATTGACCTGCACGGCGCGCTCCAGCGTGCCGTCGACCCAGTTCGGAATCTCGCGGCCGCGATGCGCGGCCGGGCGATAGACCAGCCGGTTGAAGTCGAAGCGGGTGCGGGCGCGCGCGATCTGCGCGCCATAGGGCAAGCGGCCGGTCAGCATCTGATAGGTGACGACGCCGAGCGAGAACAGGTCGGAGCGCGCGGTGCCGCCCTCGCCGAGGAAATACTCCGGCGCAGTGTATTGCTGGGTGCCCAGAATATCCTCGACGCCCGCCGGCGCCGCCTCCGCGACTCCAGAGATCCGCGTCGAGCCGAAATCGATGATCTTCACCGTTCCGGTGGCGTCGATCATGATGTTGTCGGGCCTGACGTCCTGGTGCAGCATCTCCTTGCGATGAAAGGCGCGCAGTCCTTTTGCAATTTGCTCGGTGATGTCGCGCACCGTCTCAAGCGACGGCGCAGGATTGTCGATCATCCATTGTGTCAGGGTCTGACCGTCGATGTATTCCATCGCGACGTAAAGGAAATTGCGCTTGCGTTGCGGCAGCCACGGCTTCAGCACATGCGGGCTGTCGATGCGCTTGGCGACCCACTCCTCCATCATGAAGCGCTTCAGATAGGCGCCGTCGTCGCGCAGGTCGATCGAGGGGATCTTGATCGTGACGGTCGTGCCGCTCTCCTCGTCGACCGCGAGATAGATGTGGCTGCGGTGCGATGCGTGCAGCTCGCGCACGATGCGATAGCCGTCGAACAGCATCCGTGCATCGAGCAGCGGCGGCAGCGGCAGCTCGGCGGGCCGGCCGAACACCTCGCTGGCATCGCCGTCAGGGAGTTCGTCGATCCGGACGATCTGCGCGGTGAGATTGTCCGGGCTGCCGTTTTCAAAGGCCTGCTCGACGATCGATTTCGCTGTCGCATCAAGGTCGGCAGCACCGTCCCTGATCGTCTTCGCCAGCTGCCGCGCCGGGACGTGCTCGTAGATGCCGTCAGTCACCAGCAGGAAGGTGTCGCCGCGCTCCAGCCGAAGGTTCTGGTAGTCGATCTCGAGCTGCGGGTTCACGCCGAGCGCGCGGCCGAGATAGCTCTGCTGCGAGGACAGCACGACGCGGTGGTCGTTGGTCAACTGCTCGAGGCTGTTGCCGGCGACGCGGTAGATCCTGCAGTCGCCGACATGGAACAGATGCGCGGTCGTCGACCGGATCACCATGGCGCTCAGCGTGCAGACATACCCTTTGTCTTTGTCATAGGGGTTCTGGCTGCGCCGCGTCTGCGCGTGCAGCCAGGAATTGGTCGCCTCCAGCACCCGCTGCGCCGAGGTCTTCACCGACCAGGATTCCGACGTGCAGTAATAGTCGGTCAGGAAGCTCTTGACCGCGGACTCCGCGGCGATGCGGCTGACGCTGCTCGAGGAGATGCCGTCGGCGAGCACCGCGGCGATGCCCTTCAGGCCGAGCAGCGGTTCGCCCGGGATCAGAACGCCGTGGAAATCCTGATTGGTGTCCTTGCGGCCCTGATCAGAGAATTGCCCGACCGATATTTTCAGCGCGCGCGGCATTGACCGTCCCAAAGCGAATGGGGCCCTCCGTGACAGGAGAGCCCCATCAGCCGGCCAGGATCAAGCCGCGAGGCGCTGGCGCTTCGGCGCCGTCTTCACATGCGTGGTGTAGAGCGTCAGCCCGGTGAAGGCGAGACCGCCGACCAGATTACCGAGCACGGTCGGGATCTCGTTCCAGACCAGGTAATCCACGATCGAAAACTTCGCGTGGAGCATCAAGCCGGACGGGAACAGGAACATGTTCACCACGGAATGCTCGAACACCATGTAGAAGAACACCATGATCGGCATCCACATCGCGATCACCTTGCCGGGGACCGTGGTCGAGATCATGGCGCCGACGACGCCGGTCGAGACCATCCAGTTGCACAGCATGCCGCGGATGAACAGCGTCGCCATGCCGGCCGCGCCGTGCGCGGCGTAGCCGAGCGTCCGGCTCTCGCCGATGTTGCCGATCGTCATGCCGACCTTGTCGGGCTCCTGTGTGAAGCCGAATGTCGTGACAAAGGCCATCATGAACGCCACGGTGAGCGCACCGAGGAAGTTGCCGACGAACACGAGCCCCCAATTGCGCAGCACGCCGCCGAGCGTGACGCCGGGACGCTTGTCGAGCAGCGCCAGCGGCGAAAGGACGAACACGCCCGTCAGCAGATCGAAGCCCAGCAGATAAAGCATGACGAAGCCGGCCGGAAACAACAGCGCTCCGATCAGCGGCTGCCCCGTGTTCACGTTGATGGTCACAGCGAACCAGGCGCCGAGCGTGAGGATCGCGCCGGCCATATATGCGCGGATCACGGTGTCGCGGGTCGACATGAAGATCTTGGATTCACCGGCGTCCACCATCTTGGTGACGAATTCGGACGGTGCGAGATAGGCCATTCGTAAATTCCCCTTGCGCAATTCGGCCGCGCCGGTTGCCTGCCGGAAGCGACGCGGGTTGGTAGAAATGCTCGTCCGTCCGGGGAGATGGGGATGCAACGATTGCTCGAGGCGCCCGGGCCGGGCGCCTTGATCCCCTCGCCTCGGCCAGCACTGGCCTGGGCGATCCGGAGGACGGCAGTCGTCATTGACTGGTGCTAGCAAAAGCAATGGATGTGCCAAGCGGAGACGGCCGCATCAGGGTCGAAAAGTCTTTTTAATACAATTGTTTAGCTAATTGGCACGGGAGCAGACCGGCACGATGCCGCCGATTTGTGCAGCTTGCCCAGTTGTCGCCCAAGGGACCCGCTCCTCTCCATCCCCGTCATCCTGAGGAGCCGCGAAGCGGCGTCTCGAAGGATCGACGGCCACCAGCGGGGCCGATTCATCCTTCGAGGCTCGCTCCGCTCGCACCTCAGGATGACGGACGACAGAGTCGATACGCGCCGCTCTTCACTTCACCTCGATCCGGACCGGCGAGCCCTTCAGCCCGTTATTGTCGTAGGCCTTGCGCAGTGTGCCGTTGGCGATCGCATCGGTCATGAACTTGGTGGCGAACGCCGCAGCCAGCGGATGGTCGAGCGGCACCGCGACCGCGGTGACGGTCTGCTTGAAGGTCTCGTCCAGCACGCGGCTGCCCGGGATCTTTTTGGCCATCGCGTTGAGTTGATCGCGCGACAATGCGAACGCGTCGATCTCGCCGTTCTTCAGGAGATTGAAGATCTCGTCATAGGTCTGATAGCCCGTCACCTTGGCGTGCTTGAGATGCGCGATCGCGCCCCGCATCGTGGTGGTGGCGTTGACGGCGGCAACCTTGACGCCGTCCTGGTCCAGCGCGGCGAAGTTGGTGATCGTCGAGCCCGGCTTGACGATATAGGTCGCGTCGGCGACCTCGTAGATCGGCCCGAACGTCATCTTGGTCTCGCGTTCGGGATCCCTCGGCAGGAAGGTGATGTCCCAGGTGTTCTTGGCCGCGGCATCGGTGATCTGGCCGGAATTCTGGTGCACGACATATTCGACCGGGACGCCGAGCTGCGCGGCCAACTCGCGGCCGAGATCGACGGGAACGCCGGCATAACCGCTCTCGGTCTTGGTCGACCAGAACGCGCCACCCGCCGGGCTGATCGCGATCGCGACCCGGAGCTTTCCGGTCGGCGCAATCTGATCCTTCAAGGCGTCGGCATTGGCGGATGCGGCCATCACAATCACTCCCACAACGAGGCCAGCCAGACGCAGCAGTCGCGACAACATCGGACGTCCTCCAGGCCGGGTCTTGCTCACAGCAGGCCTTGTGACCGGCGGCGCGCAACAAACCGCACGAGGCCGCCTTGCGCAAGCCGTGCTTCGCGCAAGGGAGCTATCCGTATCGGCTTATTTGACGCGGATGGTGATTTTTTCGGAGACGACCGGCGGGTTGAACGGATAGTGCTTGGCGTCGCCCAGCACCAGCTGCAAGGTATGCTTGCCGGGCGCCAGATCGAGCTGTGTCTCCGTCTGGCCCGCTCCGAAGTGCAGATGAGACTTGTCCGACGGAATCGGCTCATTCGGATTGAGCGGCTCGTCCACGTCGACCAGAAGATGGTGATGGCCGCTATTCGGATAGTCGTCGCCGGCATGGGTGACGCCCATGTTGCGCAGCCCGAAGCGGCACACGAACGATCCCTTGAGTGTCGCTCCGTTGTGCGGCCAGATGAAATACAGCTTGGTGTCTTTCCCTGCCGGCTTGTTTTGCGCGACGGCCGGGCTCGCGAGCACCGTCAGTGCCGCAGCGAGCATGATCAAGCCTGCACTTCTCATAGCCCCTCCATGAAACCCGGCGATTGCAGACGATCTCTCAGGGAGACAGCGCGATCCGAAAACCGTGGGTCGGGTAGCGAACGTTGGTGTCGTAATTGTCGCGATTGGCCGGACGGACATAGCGCGCGTCATTCTTCCAGGAGCCGGACCGAATGACGTGGGAGGCGCAGTCGCCTCCGGTCCAGACCGCGCCGTCGTCCGGCGCACCCTGATAATTCCTGTGCCAGCAATCCTCGACCCACTGATCGACCCCGCCACCCATGTCGTAGAGACCGAACGAATTGGGCTTGAAGCTGCCGACCTTCACCGGTTGTTCGGCTGTACTGTCGCCGCCGCAATCCTTGCAGCCGGCGTGGCCCGGCTGCATCTGATCACCCCACCAGTATTTCGACTGCGATCCGCCACGCGCCGCGTATTCCCATTCGGCTTCGCTCGGAAGCCGGTAGGGCTTCTTGCTGCGCTCGGCGAGCCAGGTGACATATTGCTTCGCGTCGCTCCAGCTCACATTGGTAACCGGAACGTCGTCCTTGCCGCTAGCCGTGAAGCTACAGGCCTTGGCCGCCGCGCACGCATTCCACTCCCGCACGGTGACCGGGTATTTGCCCATGGCGAACGGCCTGACCGTCACCTTGCGGATCGGCCGCTCCGACGGATCGTCATTGCTTCCCATCGAGAAGCTGCCGCCCTTGAGCGACACCATCTCGGGGGCCGGCACGTCCGGAGCCGGGCTCGCGGCAGGCGCCGGTTGCGGCGACGCCTGCTGTGTCGGTGCCGCCGGGACCGGACTTGAACTTTGGCTTGAACTTTGGCTTGGCGCCGGCTGCTGCACGGCAGGCGACGTCGCCGGCGACGGTGGCGCCTGTACCAATTCGGCCAGCTTGCTGCGCGGTTGCGCGAGCAGGTACCACAGCACGCCTCCCGCGATGATCGCGACCGCCAATCCGAGCAGCGTGAGCAGGATGGACTCGCGGCGCCTGCGCGTCCTCTGGTACGCAGCAGCGTCCGGCAGCACGCGGTAGACCCGGATCGGATCGGTGATGTTCTTCACCTTCTTGTCGCCGAGCGATTCGTAGCCGCAGACCATCTTGTGCTTGATCTGCTCGTAGATGCCGCCTGAGATGAAGACATCACCCGGCGCCGCAATCCCTTCCAGGCGCGAGGCGACATTGACGCCGTCGCCATAGACATCGTCTGGCTCGATGATGACGTCGCCGAGGTTGACGCCGATCCGGTACTCGATCCAGTGATCTCTGGCGATCGCCGCGTTGCGGCCGATCATGTTTTGCTGGATCACGATGCTGCACCGGACCGCCTCGACCGGACTGTCGAACATCGCGATGAAGCCGTCGCCGGTGGTCTTGACCAGCTTGCCATGGTGCTCGGCAATGGTGGGCTCGATAAGATCACGCTCGGTCCGCTTGACGCGCGTATGCGTGCCCTCTTCATCGAGTTGCATGAGCCGGCTGTAGCCGGCGATATCGCCGACCACGATCGCCGCGAGCCGCCGCGGCATCGCTTCGCCGGGCGGTGGCTTGCCCGGCTTGCCGGATTTGAAGTCGCGAATTTCGCCCATGGCTTTGGCTGCTCCACGAACCACAAAAGGCAGTGATCGGCGCAACCGGCGCCTCGGCCCTCGGGCCCGGTTGTAGCGTATCACACCACCCGGTCCGGACAAAGTTTGCGGCGCAATTGTGCGCTGCGCGAAAAAGCGCCATCCGCGCGTGGCGGATGGCGCTATGGCTTATTTCAGCTCGCGTTGCTGCGGCAAACCGTCAGCAGGTCAACCCGCCTGCGTGGCGGGGGTGCGGATCTCGCGCGGCAGGATGATCGCGGCTGCGATTGCCAAAAGGCACAGCGCCGCGAACGCGCGCAGCATCATCGAGAAGCCGCCCTGGTCATACAGCCAGGCCACCAGGCCGACGGAGGCGCCCGCCGCGGTGAAGCCGACGAAATAGCGCACCGCATAGGCGCGCGAGCGCCATTCCTCTGTCGTGTACTTGCCGACCATGGCGTCGTTCACCGTGACCTGGCCGAACGCACCCATCACGATGCCGATCGAGACCACGATCAGCGGCAGATTGGACAGGCTTGCCGCGAGATAGAGGAACGGCGCCAGCAGGAACGACAGCGGCAGCGCCACGGTCTTCAGCGAATACCGGTCGAGCAGCTTGCCGATCGTGTACTGCGTCATGGCGCCGAACACATAGACCCCGGCCGCGATCACGCCGAGCAGCGCCGGGCTCCTGGTCAGATCGGCGAGCCGTTCGGCGAACAATTTCGGCAGCGCCACGGTCACCGCGTTGAACGTGGTCGAGATCGCGATCACCACGATCAGCAGCGACAGCACCACCCGCCACATGTCTTCCTTGGCGACGCGCACCTGCGCTGCGGCCTGCTTGGAGCCCTTGCGGTCCTCATGCACCACCGTCATCGCAAACGCGATGCCGATCAGCACGGTGACGGTGCCGGGCACGATGAAGGCCCAGCGCCAGCCGAGATACTGGCCGATCACGCCGGTGACCAGCGCCGACGAGGCGACGCCGAGATTGCCCCAGACGCCGTTGATCCCCATCTGGGCGCCGAGCTTCTCGGCATAGGACACGATCATCGCGGTGCCGACCGGATGATAGATCGAGGCGAAGATGCCGATCGAAAGCAGCGCGGCGCCGAGCTGCAGCGGCGTCTGCACGAAGCCGACCGAGATCATCGACAGACCGATACCGACGAAGAAGATCACCATCATATGGCGGCGGCTCCAGCGATCGCCGAGCCAGCCCGTGATCAGCGAGCCGGCGCCGAAGGCGATGAAGCCGGGGGTCGCATAGGGCAAGAGTTCCGAATAGGCCATGCCGAGCGCCGGGCCCATGATGATGACGGCGGCGGCGAAGATCAGCATCGCATAGTGATCGATGAAATGGGCGGCGTTGACGAAGCTGATCACCCGGCCTGGACTGTTCGTTGGGCTAGTCATGGCACGTCTCTCACGCGATTCTTCAATTGCTCGAAAGTAGGTTATAGGTGCTTGTCCTGACGGGATGTCGCCAATGACTATCGCTGAGCCGCCAATCAGAGCCCTTCACAAGGACCGGCGCGTCACCGGCGACGGCGTGCACATGGTCGCGCGCAGCTACCAGAAGGGCGTCCGGCTCGATCCCCACATGCACCGCGAGGCGCAGCTGGTCTATGCCGCCAGCGGCACCATGCAGGTGACGACGCCGAAGGGCCGCTGGCTGGTGCCGCCGGACCGCGCGGTGTGGGTCCCCGCCCTGCTCCCGCATGCGATCGACGTGCTTGCCGACATCGAGATGCGCACGCTGTATTTCGACCAGGCCTGGCTTGCGCGCGAGAAGCGCAGCGACAGCCTCGGCCACGAATTCGTGGTGCGGGTGTCGCCGCTGGTGCACCAGGCGATCCTTGCGCTGTTCGACGCGTCATGCGGACGCGAGCGCACCGATCTGCTGATCAGGCTGGTGATGCTGGAGCTGCATCAGGCCGAGGACTCCGCGACCTTCATCCCGCTGCCGCAGGAGCCGCGTTGCCGCCGCGCCGCCGACATCGTGCTGGCCGATCCGACCAAGGACCACGAGATCGACGCGCTGGCGCGCACGGTCGGCACCTCGGCGCGGACACTGTCGCGGCTGTTCGCGGCGGAGACGCAGCTCTCTTTCAAGAGCTGGTGCCAGCGCGCCCGCATCGCGGCCGCGATCGAGCGCCTGTCGACCGGCACCAACGTCTCTGTCAAACAGGTCGCCTCCGACCTCGGCTATGCCAGCGTGCCGGCATTTTCCCACGCGTTCCGCCAGGTTACCGGCAGGACACCGACCGCATTCGCGGAGAAAACGTGAACGGGGTTTGTCACCGGGCGCAGCCAAGACGAATGATAAGGCGAATTATACCGCTGTCGCGCTGCGACATATTTCCGTACGATCCATGCGCTTGATTGCATTCCTGCCGACCTTAAATCCCGTGTAAGGTCCGGCTTCACTGGATACGACCCGCTGGATACGACCCGTAAATGGCCAACGCCTTCTTCTCCGACCTGCTCTCGACGATCTCCGAACGCGGCCGCGTCCTGCTCGGCCGCGCCAGCCCGGCCAACGACAAGCAGGATGCGTCCGAACTGCTGGAATTGTGCGAGGCGCTGCTGTCCGGCCGGGGCGAGGCCTCCGGCACCGCGATGGCGCGCGAAGTGCTCGACCGCTACCACCACCTCGACGCCGCCGGCCGCCTGTCGTTCTTCCAGACGCTGGCCCGCGATTTCGGTCCCGATCACGCCAAGCTGGCGCAGGCGATCGAGAGCTGGAGCGCCAAGACCAATGGCGACGACGCCAGCGACCTGCATTTCGCCTCCGAGCCGCGCCGCCAGGAATTGATCCGCCGGCTCAATCGCGCGCCGGGCGGCACCGGCGAGCTGGTATCGATCCGCTCGGATCTGCTTTCACTGATGAAGGGCAACAAGGATCTCGCCGCGCTCGATCGCGACGTGGTGCATCTGCTCTCGTCCTGGTTCAACAGGGGATTCCTCGTGCTGCGCAGGATAGACTGGTCGTCGCCGGCCAATATTCTGGAGAAGATCATCCGCTATGAGGCGGTGCATGAGATCCGCGACTGGGATGACCTGCGCCGCCGCATCGATCCGATCGATCGCCGCTGCTACGCATTCTTCCACCCGGCGCTGGCCGACGAGCCTTTGATCTTCGTCGAGGTTGCGCTGACCGAAGCGATCCCGGGCGCGATCGCGCCGCTGCTGGCGGAAGAGCGCGAGCCGGTGCCGGTCGAGAAGGCCCGCACCGCGGTGTTCTATTCGATCTCCAACACCCAGCGCGGCCTCGGCGGTATCTCGTTCGGCAGCTTCCTGATCAAGCAGGTGGTCGAGGAGCTGCGCCGCGAATTGCCCAAGCTCGACAACTTCGTGACGCTGTCGCCGGTGCCGGGCTTCATGCAGTGGGTCAAGCAGGCCGATGACGTGCCGCTGACCGACGAAGACCGCCAGCTGCTGGAGAGCCTCGGCAAGCCCGATTGGCCCGAGAACGCCGAGCTCGCCACGGAGCTGCGCGCCGTGCTGGAGCCGCTCGCCGCCTATTATTTCCTGAAGGCGCGCACGCCGAAGGGCCGGCTGATCGATTCGGTCGCGCGCTTCCATCTCGGCAACGGTGCGCGGCTGGAGCGGATCAACTGGCTCGGCGACCTCTCGTCCAAGGGCCTGCGCGAATCCGCCGGCATCATGGTCAACTATCTCTACCGGCTCGACGACATCGAGAAGAACCACGAGGCCTATGCCAACACTGGCGAGGTGATCGCCTCCAGCACGGTGAAGAAGCTCCTCAAGGGCGAAGGCCGGCGGCTGCTGGATATGCGGCTGGGGTAGGCCGCCGCTCTCCCCCCGTCATTGCGAGCGAAGCGAAGCAATCCATAGTCCCGCAGCGGAAGCATGGATTGCTTCGTCGCTTCGCTCCTCGCAATGACGACGTCTCAAGACAATTAGCTTGGCCAAGCCTAAGCTAATAAGTTGGGTTCACGATATTCTTTGCTGTGCCGCGTCGCGAACTAACCTAACCCGGTGTCAAGTGCAGTCTCACCCGGGAGGCCGTTCGAGAGCAAAATTTGGCGGGAGCGGGAGCCGTGAGGCAACACTTCCTTGCGGGTCGGCGAGGCAGCCCCTCATCATTGTCAGGATGGCCTCTTTATTCTCCCTGCCCTTCTCCCAGACGTAGCTGTGGCCGAGGCTAATCACGATGCCGCTGCTAAGGTGCAGTAGGAAGCCACCGGGTAAAGCGGTGATCAGCAGAACGGTAGCGCCGCTACGTGTGAGCCCCCTCAAAGCGGGCTCAATCAAAGCTTGGAGATCATCCTGCTCGGATTCTCTAATCAAGAAATAAGCTCGCCCAAGGGCGATCAGGCTAACTAGCGGGGCCACCACGTTAGCGTAGACGATGCCGCTGCATTCGGTCGCCGTGGCTGACGCCACCAACTTAGCCGCGTCGTTCCAATTGCAGTAGATCGATATGCCACAAAGGTCCCCACCAATGAGTTGAGCGACATTTACACAATCCAGATGCTTGAAATATTCGCTGACCTGATCAGCATGATCGAGGACGATGATCGGCATGCCGCGCGTGGTGATCAGGTCTTTCCAGTATTCGTTTGCCCACGCTCCAAGCCGGTCCAGCGCACCAAGCTCAGGCAGCGACGAGCTAACGGCGCTCCAACTACCAAGAAGGCTGTGACCGCCATCGTAAAGCCTATGCCATCCGCCTCCAATGTTTGTGCGCAGATATTCAGCATCCATAGCCCTACTAGCAAGTGTCGCACACTGCTTGCTCAGGTGATCCGTCAGCCAATTGCTGAATTCGCTGTTATTCTTCCAATCGAGAGCCGCTGTATATGCCTCACCTGCAACTGAGGCCGTTGCGCTCAATCGGCCTGCAACCGCGCTTCTGAGCCGCATGGTGTGTTGACGCAAGGCATTCGCAAAATCCATATCGGCCCCACCGCAAACGTAAGTTGAGCTCTCCTCATGTCAGCCAACTACGCCGAGCGCAACCCGGTCCGATCGAGGTCTCGTCGATCTTGGGATAGACCGCAGCGCCGCCTGCGTCACGTGGTCGCGGACCGCGGTCGCAGTCCCGCCGGCAGATGCGCTTCGAGCCAGGCGGCGATCGCACGCTCGTTGCGATGGTAGAGTAGGCCCGCGGCGATCACCGCAATTCCGATCAGCGACAGCGAGAACGGAAACCACAGCGAGTCTTTGAACACGACGTCGGCGAGATGTCCGAGATAGAGGCAGATGCCGAACGCCCCGAACACCGCATAAGCGCGCCGCATCAGGATCACGGCGATCACGATGAGGCCGACATTAAGCAGGCAGTAGACCGCCTTGCCCAGTTCGGTTGAACTCGAGGACGCGGTGATTCCGCCCCAGAACGCCATCAGACCGAACAGATGCAGCCAGAACGCAAAGTCGCCGTTGCTGCTGCGATAGTCCACGATCCAGGCGACCGCGAGGACGGCCAATCCGAACCAGACCGACACGCGGCGCTGCGTCTCGAAGTCGGCATGCGCCGTGCCGCTGAACCACGGCGCCAGGTCCATCGACATGAACCACAGCGCGAATGCGATGATCGCGACGATGAAGGCGAAGCGGAAGTAGCGCAGCGCGACGACGCCGGCGGCAACCGTCGCGAGCTCCATGAAGATCCAGCTGCCCTTCACCCAGACATAGAAGTCCTGCACGGTTCCGGGCTTGCCGAACTTGCCCCACCAGCCGAGCTCGTCCTGGATGCCATAGACCGCGAGCGGCGCCATCGAGACCGCGATCGCGATCAACAAGCCGCCGGGAACCCGCAGATTCTTGCCGTACCAAAGGTGGTGACCGGCGACGCCGAAAGCGGTGGCGTAGGCGATCGCGCAGGCCGTGAGCGCCCGGCCGCCCATCTGGGTGAACGCCAGGGTCGAGAACAGGCCCATGGCGCCGATCACGATCAGCGCGCCGGCGTACCAGAGCACATGGGCGGCATCGAACCTGGCCGCCGGGCTGGCGTCGCCCTGCCCTTCATGGCTGGCCAGGAAGGCGAGCAGCCGGTCCAGATCAACCGGGCTGATCACCCCGGCATCGGCAGCTTCCCGGAGACTCTTCGCTGAATATGGCATGCGGCGATCCTCATGGCCGGTTCTGACGCCTTCCCGGTCCCGGACAAGGCGCTTCTCCTGCATGAGTATATCGGAACGTGAGCAACGTTCAATATTTTATTGAGCGATGCTCAAACTATTTGCGAGCGGACCCAAGCCTGCCGGGCTGGCCGGACGGGCACCGGCTAATCCGCCAGCTCCTTCATTTCCTTGTAGAGATCCGACTTGCCCTCGAAGCCGATTCCCGGGAGGTCGGGCATCACGATGTGGCCGTTCTCGACGCGGACGCCGTCCGGGAACCCGCCATAAGGCTGGAACAGGTCGGGATAGCTCTCATTGCCGCCGAGCCCGAGGCCGGCCGCGATGTTGAGCGACATCTGGTGGCCGCCATGCGGGATGCAGCGGCTCGGCGACCAGCCGTGGGTCTTCAGTACCTCGAGCGTACGCTGGTACTCGCAGAGCCCGTAGGACAGCGCGCAGTCGAATTGCAGCCAGTCGCGGTCTGGCCGCATGCCGCCGTAGCGGATCAAATTCCGCGCATCCTGGTGACTGAACAGGTTCTCGCCGGTCGCCATCGCCCCGGGATAGAACTCGGCCAAAGTGGCCTGCAATGCGTAGTCGAGCGGATCACCGGCCTCCTCGTACCAGAACAGCGGATACTCCCGCAGCATCTTGGCGTAGGCGATCGCGGTCTCCAGATCGAAACGGCCATTGGCGTCGACTGCAAGCTGCGCTGTGCTGCCGATCTCCTTCAGCACCGCCTCGATGCGCTCGCGGTCCTCGCCGAGCGGCGCGCCGCCGATCTTCATCTTCACGACGTTGTAGCCGCGGTCGAGATAGCCGCGCATCTCCTTGCGCAGCGCGCCGAGGTCCTTGCCCGGATAGTAGTAGCCGCCGGCCGCATAGACGAAGACGCGCGGATTGGCGGTCACGCCGTGGCGCTCCGCAAGCAGCCGGAATAGCGGCTTGCCCGCGATCTTCGCCACCGCGTCCCACACCGCCATATCGATGGTGCCGACCGCAACCGAACGCTCGCCGTGCCCACCCGGCTTCTCGTTCGACATCAAGGTCGACCAGACCTTGTCCGGATCGAGGTTGTCGCCGGTGGCATCGAGCAGCGATTTCGGATCGGCCTCAAGCAGGCGCGGCGCGAAGCGCTCGCGGATCAGCCCGCCCTGCCCGTAGCGGCCGTTGGAATTGAAGCCGTAGCCGATCACCCGCTTGCCGTCGCGCACCACATCGGTGACCACGGCGACCAGGCTCGAGGTCATCTTGGTGAAGTCGATATAGGCGTTGCGGATCGGCGAGGAGATCGGTTTTGTTACCTCGCGGACGTCGACGATGCGGACGGACATGCTTGCGCCTTCAAAGTTGGGCTTGCCGCCTCCTCATCGTCATTGCGAGGAGCGAGCGACGAAGCAATCCACATTTCAGCTTGCGGCGCGATGGATTGCTTCGCTGCGCTCGCAATGACGGCGGTGGAGTCTGTTCAGGACTTCGCCTTGTCCCTGAAATACGGCTCGACGGGGCCGTGCACCTTGATGGTCAGCGGATTGCCGTAACGGTCCTTGGCATTGCCGGCGGTGACCCGCACCCAGCCCTCGCTGATGCAGTATTCCTCGACATTGGTCTTCTCGGCGCCCTTGAAGCGGATGCCGACATCGCGCGCCAGAATCTCCGCGTTGTAGTACGGGCTGTTCGGATCGACCGAGAGGCGGTCGGGGAATTGGTCGTTGGTGTCGTCGCTCATAGCAGCGCCTCGATTTCCTTCTTCAATCCTTCGGGCCGGGCGGTCGGCGCATGCCGCGCCACGACCTTGCCGGCGCGATCGACCAGAAACTTGGTGAAGTTCCATTTGATCGCCGGCCCGAGCAGGCCCGACTTCTCACGTTTCAGGTGTTCGTACAATGGATGCGCGCCGCTGCCATTGACGTCGATCTTGGCGAACATCGGAAACGTCACGGCGTAGTTGGTTTCGCAGAACGCCGCGATCTGCTTCGCATCGCCCGGCTCCTGCGCGCCGAACTGGTTGCAGGGGAAGCCGAGCACGGCAAAGCCGCGCGGCGAGAGGCCGGCGTGCAGCTCTTGCAGGCCCTTGTACTGCGGCGTGAACCCGCAGGCGCTCGCCGTGTTCACGATCAAGAGCACCTGCCCCTCGAACTGCCGCAACGGCATCTCTTCGCCGGCGAGCGACTTGGCCGTGAAATCGTAGACCGTCGCCATCTCAGGTCACCGGATCAATGGCCGCCGACGGCGTGCCGCCGGCTTCAACCGCCTCGCCCGCGGCAAGACAGAGATCCTCGCGATAGCGGGCCGCCACCAGCTGCACGCCGACTGGAATCCGTCCCACCAGCCCGGTGGAGACGACGAGCCCCGGCAGCCCCATGAACGGGATCGCGATCTGCGGCAGCTGCGCGTGCCACACCCGTGCGAACGACGCCTCGTCCTTGCGGTCGAGATGATCCGGGAACGGCAGCTCGCCGGAGACCGGCATCAGCAGCACCGGATATTTGTCGAGGAAGGCAAACCATTCGCGCGTCAGCGTCGCGCGGCGGGTCAGCGCCTGCGACAGGTCGAACGGATGCACCCGCGCGCGGACGCCGCGCAGGCAGGCCAGCGCGCCGGGATCGCCCTCGCGCTCGGCAAACGCGAGCTGCGCCTCGTAGCCGTCGCCGAGCCAGAGCCGGGTCTGGATCTCGGCCGCCTCGCGCAAGGACGGCGTGTTTGCGATCTCGTCGACGATCCAGCCGGCGGCTTGCAGACGCTTGCCGGCATCGGCGACCGCGGCGACCACTTCCGGCACCGGGTTGAGACCATCGGGATTGAGGCACATCGCAACGCGCTTCTCGCGCGGCGGGCCCTCGAGCGGCACCGGCGCATACCAGGGATCGCGATAGTCCGGCGCCGACATCGCCGCGAGCGAGATGCGCAGGTCGCCCACCGTGCGCGCCAGCGGGCCCGAGACCGCGCTGATCTGCGGACCGATCGGACGCTCCGGCAATGCGGCATTGAAGGCCGGGATGCGGCCCATGCTCGGCCGCAGGCCGTGCACGCCGCAGGCATAGGCCGGATAGCGGATCGAGCCTGCGATATCGGTGCCGTGCGCGATGTGGCCGATGCCGGCCGCGACCGCGGAGCCCGCGCCGCCCGACGAGCCGCCCGGGGTGATGCCGGGATCGCGCGGGTTCTTGGTGTCGCCGTGAATGAGGTTGGTGGTGAACCAGCGGTAGGACACCGCCGGGCAATTGGTGCGGCCGAGCAGCACCGCGCCGGCCTTGCGCAGATTGGCGACCACCGGATTGTCGGCCTTGGCGATCAGGTCGCGCTGCGCCTTCAGCCCGTTGGTGGTGGCGTAGCCCTCCTGGTCGACATTGACCTTGATTGTAACAGGCACGCCGGCAAGCGGCCCGACCGCCTCGCCGCGCGCAATGGCCGCATCGACCTTCGCGGCCTGCGCCAGCACGTCGTCCGGCCGGTGATCGACCACCGCGTTGATGTCAGGGTTGACCGCATCGAGCCGGGCGAGCCCGGCCTCGGCCGCCTCCTTCGCCGATACCTTCTTCGATTTGATGAGGCCGGCGAGCTCGGTTGCCGACAGACGCCAAAGATCCTGCATGAGACACTCCGTATGACGGAGGCGTTTTAGCGCTACATGCAGAGCAAGGCCAGCTTCCCGCCGCGTAGCCGGTCAGCGGAAATGCGCGACGTAATAGGCAAGGTCGCCGATCTGCTCCTTGGTGACCGTCTGCATCACGTCCGCCATGGTGGCGTCGTAGCCGTGCCGGCTGTTGTCCTTGTATTCGGCCAGCGTCTTGGCGAGGTAGTCCTCGCGCTGGTTGGCGATGCGGGGGACGTTGTCCTTGCCCGAGAAATCGGTGTTGTGGCAGCTGTTGCAGCGGTTCTGCTGCGCCAGCGCCTGGCCGCGCGCCATCCGCGCCGGATCGCCGGCGTCAGCAGGCGGCGTCGGCTTCGGCAGGGTGGCGATGAAATCCGAGAAGCTACGCAAATCGTCGTCGGTCATCGGCTTCGCCATCTCGTTCATCGGGTCGAATACCCTGAGCTTCTCGCGAAACATGAACAGCTGGATCAGCGCATAGGGCGCCTGCTGGCCGCCGAGCGAGGGCGTGTTCTCGGTCTCCGACGTGCCGCGCTCGCCATGGCACGCAAAGCACGCCGCGGCGCGTTCCTGGATGGTCTCGGCATTTGCGGAGAAGCTGAGAGCGGCCAGTGCCAAGGCTGCGATGATTGTTTTATGCATTGGCCGCTCCCGGCATGTTCCGTCATTGCGAGGAGCGAAGCGACGAAGCAATCCATATCGCCGCAAGTGGCGGAATGGATTGCTTCGCTTCGCGCGCAACGACGATGACGACTTTCAGTTACTGGTTGGCGACCTTCGGCTTGCCGTAGCTGACGCGATAGACCGCGCCGTTCCAGTCGTCGGAGACCAGCAGCGAGCCGTCCTTTAGCAGCATCACGTCGACCGGACGGCCGACATACTTGTTGTCCTCGAGGAAGCCGGTCATGAACGGCTCGATCGACTTCACGGTGCCGTCCTTGTTCAGCCTCACGACGACGACGTCACCGCCCTGCTTCTGCGACTTGTTCCAGGAGCCGTGACGCGCGACGAAGATCACGTTCTTGTAGGTCTTCGGGAACTGGCTTCCGGTGTAGAAGCGCATGCCGAGCGAGGCGGTGTGCGGGCCCATCAGGCCGACCGGCGCTGTGTAGTCCTTGCAGTTCTTGCCCCAGCCGAGCTCCTGGTCGATGATGTTGCCCTGGTAGCAGAACGGCGCGCCGAAATCCTCGCCCGCCTTGGTGACGCGGTTGAGCTCGTCTTCCGGCACCGTCTCCGACAGCCAGTCGCGGCCGTTGTCGGTGAAGTACATCTGCTTGGTCTCGGGATTCCAGTCGAAGCCGACCGAGTTGCGCACGCCGAGCGCATACACCTCGGCGCCGGAGCCATCGAGATTCATGCGGCGAATCTGGCCGTGGTCGGCATCATGCAGCACGTTGTTGCCGGGCTGGCCGACCGGGACATAGAGCTTGTTGTCGGGACCGATGGCGATGAACTTCCAGCCATGTGCCTCGTCCTTCGGCAGCTTGTCGTAGATGACGGTCGGCTTCGGCGGGTTGTCCAGATTGTCCTCGATCTTGTCGATCTTGGAGACCTTCGAGAGCTCGGCGATGTACAGCGTGCCGTCCTTGAAGGCGACGCCGTTCGGGCGGTAGAGCCCGGAGGCGATCACCTTGACCGAGCGCTTGCCGTCCTTGTTGACGATTGCATAGACCTTGTCGACGAGGCGGCTGCCGACGAACACGGTGCCCTTGTCGCCGAGCGCCAGCGAGCGCGCATTGGCCATGCCGGCGGCGTAGACCTCGACATTGAAGCCGGCCGGGACCTTGAGCTTGGCGAGCGGCAGCTTGTCGGGCGCTGATGGCAGCGGCGGCGGCGCCACCGGCGCGAGCTTGGCGGCGGCTTCATTGTCCGGACGTCCGATCAAGGGCGAGCCCGGCGGCAGCGGCTGGGCGGCCGGAGCGGCGCCCGCGGCGGGCGCGGCGGCCGGCTGCTGCGCCGCAGCAGAGAGCGTGAACGCGCCCAGCATGGCCCCCGCCAGCAGCAGGCTGCGCGGTGCGAACGAGTGTTTTTTCATGATGATCTCCCCTGGGTGGAAGCCTTTGTTCATCGCGCCATTAATGTCGACCGGCGCCATCAGGCTTTCCGTTCATAGTCTTGCGAATTTGTCCGGACAAATGCAATCGGAAACATGCCGACATCGCCCAACGCATGGTTGTGACGACGGTCCAACGGATCGTTGTGACCAACGCGGCCTTGTCAGCGCTCGTCAGTGCCTCGTCATCGAGCGGTCCGGGCGATCGAGGATCGCCTCGGTGAATGGAAACTCCAGTACGATCTCGCCCTCGTCGTCGGTCACCTCGATGACCGCGCTGAGCAGCGCGCCGTCGGCGCCTTCGGTCTTCAGCAGCTCGCGAATCATCGCCCGCGCCATCTCCCACGCGCGATCCGGGTCGCGCAGGATTTCGCCGTCGGGATCGGAAATCAGCTCGTCGCCGATACGGGTATTGAAGAAATAGCGTGGCATCGGCAGAACTCGGCTCGGTTAGTCGCTTCCCGTGGCGGGGAAGCACAGAATCGTCATCAGGACCTTCGGAGGATCATCTGGCCCCTGTCTCTTAATCCAAGATCACCATTCGCCGTGTGGCGAACAACAGGAAAAAGGTCTGACGGCACCGGGTTTTGACGGGAAAAGCGCGCACAAATTTGTGAGTGGGCCGGATTTGTCTTCCGCAATGCAGCATGCCGTTCCCGGGGATGCCTAGCGAAAAATTTAAGTGGCGAACTTTTCCAACCACAGTAGTTTACCTGCAGGGCGGAAAGTTCGTCCGGTTGCAACAAGGAGAGCCTAATGGCCTGGAAAGCACCGAAGATCGTCGAAGTGTCGGTCGGCATGGAAATCAACATGTATATGTGCGCCACCCGCAAGTAAGCGGCAGCGCCCTATACACGTTTAGCGTTTTAGCGCAGGTGGACATCCGGGCGTAACGCGCTCCCGAGCACGGGGGTGTGTTCCAAATCCGGAGTCCACCTCGTAACGTTTTTGGGTCCGCGTTATTTTGGATCCGCGTTCAACGTCTCCAGGGGACGGATCATGCTTCGTGTCGTCGTCCTGGGTGCCGCGGCGGGTGGCGGCGTTCCGCAGTGGAACTGCGGCTGTACCGTGTGCCGAACGGCACGTGGCGACCATCCCGAATTGCAGAGCACGCAAGCCTCGATCGCAGTCAGCGGCGACGGCGCGCACTGGTTCCTGGTCAACGCGTCCCCCGATCTCCGTCAGCAGCTGATCGCAACGCCGCAGCTGCATCCGAAGCCCGGCGCCTTGCGCCACAGCCCGATCGCGGGCGTCATGCTCACCAATGGCGAGATCGATGCCGTCACCGGGCTGCTGTCGATGCGCGAGGGCTCGCCGTTTACGATCTACGCGCACGAACGGGTGCTGGCGATCCTGCGCGCGAACAGCATCTTCAACGTGCTCAGCGGGAAGAACGTCGCCCGCCACCCGATCGCGGTCGACCAGGCCTTCGAGCCGGCCCTGCCCGACGGATCGCCGTCCGGGCTCGAGGTGCTGCCGTTCGAGGTTCCCGGCAAGGGCGCCTGGTATCTCGAGGGCAAGGCGCATCCGGCGGGCGCCGACGGTGTCGGCGATACGCTGGGCCTGCGTATTGCGGACAAGCGCAGCGGCAAATATTTCTACTTCCTGGCCGCCTGCGCCCGCGTGACCGACGACCTGAAAGCCCGGCTCAAGGGCGCCCCGCTGGTGTTCTTCGACGGCACGGTGTGGCGCGACGACGAGCTGATCGCGGCCGGGCTCGGCAACAAGACCGGCCAGGGCATGGGACATATCGCGATGTCGGGCGATCAAGGCGCGATCGCAAGCCTCGCCGGGCTCGACATCGGACGAAAAGTGTTTTTGCATATCAACAACTCCAACCCGGCGCTGCTTGGGACCTCGGCCGAACGCAAGGCGGCCGAACAGGCGGGCTGGCAGATTCCCTCCGACGGAACGGAGATCGTGCTGTGAATGTCGTGCCTACCAACGGAATGACCGCGCTCTCGATCGGCAAGGGCATCGCGCTCGAAACTGCCGAGGAGATGGAGGCAACGCTGCGCACCATCGGTGCGACGCGCTATCACAGCCTGCACCCGTTCCACCGCCTGCTGCACGGCGGCAAGCTCAACAAGGGCCAGGTCCAGGCCTGGGCGCTGAACCGCTATTACTACCAGAGCACGATCCCGCTGAAGGACGCGATGGTGATTTCGCGCTTCCGCGACCGCAACACGCGGATCGAATGGCGCCATCGCATCGAGGATCATGACGGCGATCTCGGCAATGAAGGCGGCATCGAACGCTGGCTGAAGCTGACCGAAGGCCTCGGGCTCGATACGGCCTATGTGGAGTCCACCGAAGGCATTCTGCCGGCGACGCGCTTTGCCGTGGAAGCCTATGTGCATTTCTGCCGCGACCGCACGCCGCTGGAGGCGATCGCCTCCTCGCTCACCGAATTGTTCGCGCCGAACCTGCATGAGGAGCGCATCTCCGGGATGCTGAAGCATTACGACTTCGTCAACCCCGACATCATGAGCTATTTCAGCCGCCGCCTGACGCAGGCGCCGCGCGACGCCGGCTTTGCGCTCGACTACGTCAAGCAGCATGCCAGGACGCCGGCCGAGCGCGAGGCGGTATGCAACGCGCTGATCTTCAAGACCAACGTGCTCTGGGTGCAGCTCGACGCGCTCTACCACGCCTATGTCGACGGCCAGATTCCGCCCGGCGCCTTCGTGCCGAAGGCCAGTTAGGGATACGATCATGGCCAGCCGCAACATCAACGTCAGCGAGACCAGCCGGCCGAAACTGCCGCGTCATGCCAAGCTGAAATTCGACGAGACGCGGCAGGTCTGGGTGATCCTGGCGCCGGAGCGCGTGCTGGCACCGGATGAAATCGCCGTCGAGGTGCTGCATCTCTGCGACGGCGTCCGCAGCGTCGCCCAAATGGTGGACCAGCTCGCGGAAAAATACGCCGCGCCGCGCGAGGCGATCGCAACCGATGTGATCGCCATGCTGCAGGACCTGGCCGACAAGGGCTTTCTCACCGAAGCGCGCGAGAGCACAGCATGAGTGACACGCTCGCCGGCAACAAGACGACGACAGCAGGCCCAACCGACGGGCTCGCGGTGCTCGAGCAAACGCGCTCGGCGGCCGAGACCTACGGCATCCCGCTCGCGGTACTGCTCGAGATCACCCATCGCTGCCCGCTGCAATGTCCGTATTGCTCCAACCCGGTCGAGCTCGACCGCGGCTCGACCGAGCTCACCACAGACGAGTGGAAGAAGGTGCTGAGCGAGCTTGCCGAGCTCGGCGTGCTGCAGGTCCATTTCTCCGGCGGCGAGCCGACCGCGCGCAAGGACATCGTCGAGCTGGTGCAGCACGCGACCGATGTCGGGCTGTATTCCAACCTGATCACCTCGGCGGTGCTGCTGACGAAGGACAAGCTTTCGGCGCTGGCCGATGCCGGCCTCAGCCATGTGCAGATCAGCTTCCAGGGCAACGAGCCCCTGGTTGCCGATCGCGTTGCCGGCCTGAAGGACGCGCACAGGAAGAAGCTCGAAGTCGCGAAATGGACCCGCGAGCTCGACATGCCGCTCACGGTCAATGCGGTGATGCACCGGCAGAACCTGCATCAGCTGCCCGACATCATCCAGATGGCAGTCGACCTCGACGCCGACCGGCTCGAAGTCGCCAACGTGCAGTATTATGGCTGGGCGCTGAAGAACCGCGCCGCGCTGATGCCGACGGTCGAGCAGATCGAAGAGACCAGCCGCATCGTCGAGGAAGCCCAGGCGCGCCTGAAGGGCACGCTCGCGATCGACTATGTGGTGCCGGATTACTACGCGCTGCGGCCGAAGAAATGTATGGGCGGCTGGGGTCGCCAGTTCTTCAACATCTCGCCGGCCGGCAAGGTGCTGCCGTGCCACGCCGCCGAAAGCATCACCGGGCTCGAATTCGAGTCGGTGCGCTCGAACCATTCGATCGCCTGGATCTGGCAGAACTCGGAGGCGTTCAACCGCTATCGCGGCACCGGCTGGATGCCGGAGCCGTGCAAGTCCTGCGAATTCCGCGAGGTCGATTACGGCGGCTGCCGCTGCCAGGCCTTTGCGCTGACCGGCGATGCAGGGAATACCGACCCGGCCTGCGCGCTGTCGCCGCGGCACGAGGAGATTTTCAAGCAGGCCGAGCAGGAATCCGCCGGCTCGCAGAACCGTTTCCTGTATCGCAACTTCGCCGGCGGCACGCTGGAGGCGGACGAACGCCAGGACAAGCACGATGGCTCCTGACGCCGACGCCGGCAAGGCTGCCAGGCGCGCCGATCCCTTCGCTCCCCTGACGTCGGAATGGCTCGATGTCGGCGACGGCCACAACCTTCACGTCGAGAGCGTCGGGCGCGAGGGCGGCATTCCTGCGGTCTATCTGCATGGCGGCCCGGGCAGCGGCTGCCAGCCGGACCATCGCCGGCTGTTCGATCCGGAGCGCTTTCACGCCGTGCTGTTCGACCAGCGCGGCTGCGGCCGCAGCCGGCCGAAGGGCGGCCGCGACCACAACACGACGCAGCATCTGATCGCCGACATGGAGAAGATCCGCGAGCGCTTCGGCTTCGCGCGCTGGATGGTGGCCGGCGGCTCCTGGGGGGCGACGCTGGCGCTGGCTTATGCAGAGGCCCATCCCGAACGCGTCAGCGGCCTCGCGCTGCGCGCGACCTTTCTCGGCACAGCCGAGGAACTGGAAGACGTCTTCCTGCGCGCCTTGCCGCGCTTCTATCCCGATCTCTCAGAGGACTTCCTCAACTTCCTGCCCGAGTATGAGCGCACGGCGCCGCTTGCGGCCTATTATCGCCGCATCCTCGATCCCGACGCCACCGTGCATGCGCCGGCCGCGCGGGCCTGGCACGACACCGAACGCGTGCTGTCGGAGCACACGCCGAAGCAGACGCGGCTCGACCTCAAGGCCTCGGGCGCCCTGCCCTCGACGCCGTTCATGGAGGCGCACTACTTCGCCAACGATTGCTTCATGCGGCCCAACCAGCTGATGGACGAGGCCGGCAAGCTCGCCGGCATTTCCGGCATCCTGGTGCAGGGCCGCTATGATCTCTTGTGCCCGCCCGCGACGTCGCACGCACTCGCCGCGCGCTGGCCGGGCAGCGAGGTCCGCATCGTCGATGGCGCAGGCCATATCCTCTACGATCCCGGCATCCGCAACGCGGTGATGAAGGCGATCGCCGACCTCGCCGCCAAGGCCTAGCCGGCAACTCCATCGGAAGCCAATGACCGACCAAATGCCTGATTTTCCTGTCCTGAGGAAGCCCGTTGCCGTGTTCGACGCGGGCATCGGCAGCTATGCGGCCGTGGCCGCGTTGCAGCGCGCGCTTCCGAAGCAGGACCTCATCTATTTCGCCGATCGGGCAAGCTTTCCCTATGGCGGCAAGAGTCGCCAGGAGCTTCTCGACACCATGAAGCGAACCCTGACCTTCCTTGCGCGCTTCGATCCCGCGGCGATCCTCGTCGCATCCAACGCACCTTCGATCACGGTGCTGGACGATCTGAAAGACATGATCGCCGTGCCGGTGTTCGGGGTACGCCCGCCGGTGAAGGACGCGTTGCAACAGGCGAAGGGGCGACACGTTGCGGTTCTCGGCGTCAAGTCGCTGGTCGAAAGCGCGGAGATGCGCGCCTTCGCGGCTGCCGAAGCGGGCGATGACGTCGATCGCGTTCACCTCGTCAATGCATCTCCGCTGGTGGATCTGGTCGAGAGCGGCGCTTTTCTTTTCGACCAGGGCGGTGTCCAACGACAGGTCGACGCGTTCGTCTCCGCGCTCGATTCCCGACATACCGATATCGGGGCGATGACGCTCTCCAGCACCCATCTTCCGTGGCTGCGCAGCTTCCTCGAGCGCGCGGCGCCGGGACGGCCGCTGCTCGACCCGCTTGAGCGCGCGCTTGGTGCGATCGGCCCGGTCGCTGTTGAGGGACGCGGCGAGCTGCTCGGATTGGTCACCGAAAACGATCGCTACATGGCAAGCGATTTCCAGCGCATGCTTGAGAGGCTCGGGGTGGTGCTGCCGCTCCACGTCGTCCCGCGCATGATCGAGGATTGACCCAAGGCGGACTTCGTCGAATGTTTCTCACTGGCCGCGTCGGCTTGCTTGGTCCCACAATCCCGCGATTTTGAGGTCAAATACGAACGACAGTAGCCGCGGCCGAAGCGGCTGATGCACTGCTAGCTCCACTCCGGGGGAAGCTGTCTAAACCGGGATAACCGCTGCCCGGCCTCGGGACAGTGATGCAACAGGCCCCTTGCAGGCGTCCGTTGGTAGTGCGCCCTCAATGCCGAACGTTGCGGCAAGTTCTCTAACGCCAACGGGAGTCACGAGGAGCGCGCGGCTATCCCGGATATGCTCGACCCAATCGTGCTCGAGGGCGTGACGAAGAATGGCAGCGCCGACCGCCCCGGCCAGATGCGGCCGGCGCTCGCTCCAGTCGAGACAAGGTCGGCAGAACACTCGGCGCTTGGAGGCGAGGCAAAGATCGACGCCCAACGCATCGAAGAATGACCGACCGGCATCGGTCAGTTGGCCGCCATCCTCGTCGAGCAGAATAAACGACTGTTGGACCAGCCGGTCGGCGATTGCAACGGCGATGCGGCCGGCCATGTGGTCATAGCATGTGCGCGCGTGTCGAAGCGTCTCTCCGCCGCGCCAGAGATTGCGCTGCCGTGCGGGTCCTTCCTGCGCCACGACCATGAGACCTTCCAGCATGCGTGCGACAAGCGGAGAGGCCAGACGGAAATATCGTCGTCGGCCCCGCCTTTCAACCGCGAGCAGTCCGGCGTCGCTGAGTTTCGCGAGATGGCCACTCGCCGTCTGCGGCGCCACGCCGGACAGATAGGCGAGCTCCGTGGCGGTCAACGTTCGGCCATCCATCAGCGCACTAAGCATGTTGGCGCGCCCCGGATCGCCGACGAGTGCCGCGACCTGCGCGATCTTGGGTCCCGTGTCCATCTCTTTGTCCTACGCCGACCAGGACGCAGCGCCAAGCACAAACACTTCGGCGAAGATCGTAGTGTTTCCGCGAGACCGGCGCGATCGCGGGACATAGATTGCGCGGACACCAATACGCCCCGTCGAAGCAAGTGCTGTCACCAAGCATAGATCATCCTGCGGCGTCGAATATTCGATCGATATCGAATGATCATCGCAAAACGGGGCTTATCTGAGCCGTCAAATTCTCACAGACAACTGAGTGTGATCAATGCAACCAACTTTGCTCGACACAAGGCGTCGGGAACAAGCCCGCCCCGACAACACGTCATTGCATTCGCATCTCGCGAAGCCGCTGGCGCTTGCGGCCATGAGCCTCGGCCTTGGCGTGGTGCAGCTCGACATCACCATCGTCAACACCGCGCTGAGCAGCATCGGGACCTCGCTCGGCGGCAGCGTCGCCGAGCTGCAATGGGTGGTGACCGCCTATACCATCGCGTTCGCTGCCTTCATTTTGACCGCCGGCGCGCTCGGTGACCGCGTTGGCGCCAAACGGATATTCATCGGGGGCTTTGCAATCTTCACGCTGGCTTCGCTCGCCTGCGCACTGGCCTCGTCGGCGGTGTTCCTGATCGCCGCGCGCTCCGTGCAGGGCCTGGCGGCGGCGATCCTGGTGCCGAACTCGCTGACGCTGCTCAATCACGCGTATGCCGATCCGCAGGCGCGCGGCCGCGCGGTCGGCTTCTGGGCTGCAGGTGCGAGCGTCGCACTGACTGCAGGGCCGTTCGTCGGCGGCGCACTGATCGCGCTGGTCGGCTGGCGCTCGATCTTCTTGGTCAACCTGCCGATTGGCGCCGCCGGCCTCTGGCTCGCATGGCGTTATGCGGAGGAGACGCCGCGACTCGCGCAGCGCGAGATCGATCTGCCGGGTCAGATCGCGGCGATCGCAGCGCTCGGCACGCTGGCCGGCGCTCTGATCGAGGGCGGCGTGCTCGGCTGGAGCCATCCGCTCGTCATCATGGGCTTCGCGGCGGCGGCCGTGATCGGACTCCTGTTCGTATGGCGCGAGGCACGCGCGCCGCAACCGATGCTGCCGCTCTCGCTGTTTGGCCATCGCATGTTCGCGCTGACCGCGCTGGTCGGGCTTCTCTTCAACATCGCCTTCTACGGCCTGATCTTCGTGCTGAGCCTCTATTTCCAGAAGGTCAGTGGCTGGTCGCCGTTCGCAACGGGCCTCGCCTTTGTGCCCATGATGGGCATGGTGCTGCCCGCCAACCTCGTCGCCGCGTCGGTCAGCGAGCGCCTGGGCGCGCCGCAAACCATCGCGCTGGCTTCGGTGATCACCGCCGCGGGCTGCATTGCGCTGCTGCCCATGACCTCAGGCACGAGCTACTGGGCGATCGGCGTGCAACTCGTCGTCCTCGGCGGCGGCCTCGGCCTGCTCGTGCCGCCTTTGACCTCGACACTGCTCGGCAGTGTCGAGAAGTCGCGATCCGGCATCGCCGCAGGCGTACTGAATGCGACGCGACAAACAGGCAGCGTGCTTGGTGTTGCTCTGTTCGGCTCGCTGGTCGGAGGGGACTATGGGTTCATTGCAGGCGCACATGCCTCGCTGGTGATATCGGCTGCCGTGCTGCTCGCAGGTGCGGTCGTGATCTGGCTTGGCCGATCAAAGAAGGGACGGTGAAGAGGAGATGTGCAGACCGAGCCTATGCCGGCAGTACGATCACCTTCGTCTTGACGGGCGTTCGCGAATAGAGGTCGAGCATGTCCTGGCTGAGGAGGCCGGTACAGCCGCTCGTAATGCCGTTCCCGATCGTTTCGGGATCGCTGGTGCTATAGATCGTGTAAAGCGTGTACACCCCATTTTGATAGAGGTAGAGCACGCGGGCGCCGAGTGGATTGTCGAGACCTCCCGGCATGCCGCGAGCATATTTGCCCGCCTCCGGCTGGCGCGCGATCATCTCCTTGGGCGGCGTCCAGGTAGGCCACTCGGCTTTGCGCCCGACATACGCCTCTCCGCTCCAGCGGAACCCATCTCGGCCGACATTGGCGCCATAGCGGGTCGCGTTTCCTTCGCCTTCGATCCGGTAGACATAGTATTTGCTCGGATCGACGATGATCGTACCGGGCGTCTCTGCGCTGTCGTACTTCACTGTCTTGCGAAAATATTTCGGATCGACCTTCCTGACGTCGACCGCGGGGATCGGGAATTTCTCGTCGGGCACGGGCCCGTAGAGTTTCTCCGCCTCGGCCAAGCTCATGTAGTCGGATGCGCAACCAGCCAGGCTAAGCGCGGCGAGACCGGCAGCGGAGCCGAACAGAAACGCCCGGCGGTTGACAAGCCGAGACCGATGATCAGGCAGAGTCCCCTCATCCATCGCGCCGGCGTCGGCAATTCCACGGTCCATGAACATGATTTCGGATTTCCCCTTGTCCCGTCGTACGCCCGGAGCAGACTTTGGCATACCGCAGGAAGGTGGAGAAAAAGTTCTTCGTCAGCCGGGGTCGAAAATCTCCTTGACGAAAACGCGCTAGGCCGGATCCATTCCCTTGGACTTGAGCACGGCGGAACCGGTCGGACCGGTGAGGAGCTCGATCAGCGATCTGGCCGCTGCCGGATCCTTGCTCGTGGATCCGATGCCGACCGCGAAGACGATCGCGCTGTTCAAATCACCGGGCAGAGGGCCGACCACCTGAGTCCCCGGAACCGCGGCAATTTCCGAGGCCTGTGCGACGCCCATTTCGACTTCGCCCTTGGCGACGAGTTCGCCCGCTTCGGCGCCCGGCACCAGGACGGTCTTGGATTTCATCTGGTCGGCGATGCCGAGACGATCAATGACCTTGGCGAAATAGACGCCGCTGGCACCGCCCTTCGCTGGATCGGCGTAGGAGATCGATTTGGCAGCGAGCAGCGCAGTCTTCAGTTTCTCCACCGTGCTGATGTCGGGCTTGGGCGCACCGGTACGTACCCCGACGGCGACATAAGAGCTTCCTACGTTGACGATGCTGCCCTGGGCAACCTTGCCCTGGGTCAGCAGACCGTCGAGGGCAGTGCGCGACAGGATCATCACATCTGCGGTTTCGCCCGCCTCGATCCGCTTCTTCAGATCGGCGATCGTGCTGTAGACGACCATTAGCTTGTTGCCGCCGCTGCTCTCGAACTTCGGGATCAGTTCGCCGAGTGTAGGGGTGAGCGCGACCGTGCTCATGACCTTGACGTCGGCGGCATGCGCGGCGGGTGCTGCCGCTCCCAGAGCTAACAGGAACGAACACTCGACCGCCGTCGCAAGGGCGGCCCGTCGCGAGAAAAACCGTCCCATCATGGCTCTCTTGCCTCCCGGTTGGCTGGATCCCAAGCATAGCCGAAGCGGACAGCGTCGCCCGCGCGGCCTGGACCCGTTCGCCGGCCATGCCGGCATGGCGTTGGTTTCGATATTTTGGCAGTGCCCCTTCACACCAGGTTGAGGTCCTTCGGCTTGATCCCGGTGAAGATGCGCTCGAGGCTCGCCTGCTGCAGGCCGTAGACGTGCTGGACCAAGCCGGCGAAGAACGCCTTGTAGTCGGTCAGCACAGGATAATCGCGGTTCTGGAACAACGTCGCCTGTGCGATCTGGACCTGCTCGCCGGCCATCCGACCGCCGTTGATGCCGCCGCCCATCACCCAATAGACGCTGCCATGGCCATGATCGGTGCCGCGGTCGCCGTTCTCGCGGAACGTCCGCCCGAATTCGGAGATCACGACCACGACCGTATCGCGCCACATCGCCGGACCGATCTCTTCCGAGAAGCCGGCAAGGCCCCTGCCGAGTTCACCGAGACGGTCGGCGAGATAGCCGGTCGCGGCGCCCTGGTTGACGTGGGTGTCCCAGCCGCCGACGTCGACGAAGCCGAGGTTGAACTGCTCGCGCATCAGGCGGCCGATCCGCCGCGCCGACAGTTCGAAGCCGCGCGGCGACACCGCGCCGCGGTTGGCCGCCATCATCTCCTCGGAAACCGATTTGTAGACGTCGTCGCGGACGCGGAAGCCTTCCGACACCGAATTGGCGAGATCGCCCTTCGCATACATCTCCCTGATCAGCCGCGCCTGCCGGTCGTCGACGCCCGGCTTGCTGACGCTGGCGATGCCGATGTTCGGGATCTGGTTCTGGCCGCGGAAGATCAGCGGCAGCTGGTCGGTGAAGGAGATCGGCTTCACCCGCGTCAGCTCGGTCGCCAGCCGGCTCATGAAGCCGGAGCGGTAGTCGCGGCTGCCGCCGACCGCCTGCCCGAGCTCAATCGTGTCCTGGGTCTCGAAATGGCTGCGCGAGAGGTCGTCGCTGGTGCCCGCGAACGGGACGAAGGCGATCTCGCGCCTGGCCCACAGCGGATAGATCGACTCGCGAAGCGCCGGATGCAGTCCCCAGCCGGCGTCGAGCGCCAGCGCCGCATTCGGATTGCCGGCATCGGGCCGCGCGACCGCCAGCGTCGGGCGCGAGGCGTAGTAGAATTCGCTGCCGACCGGCACCACCACATTGGCGGCGTCATAGGCGCCGCGCAGAAACACCACCAGCAGGCGCGCGTCGGTCGCGGGCGCCGCCCAGACCCGGCCGGCAAGGGTGAGCGAGGCGGAAGCGGCGAAGGCCTTGAGCAGTTCGCGGCGGTTCATCGGCGAACCTCCCTTTCAGTGCATGAACTCGGGTGACGACAGAAACAGCGTGTTCCAGTCCTGCGGCGAGACCGCCTGGTCGAGCGCGGCGAGCGTGGTCGGGCTCAGCGTCTGCCTGATGTTGCTGAAGTAGAGGCCGTTCATGACAAGCGGAAACGCCGGCTGATCGACGGCATTGGGCTCGTTCGGCTTGAACAGTCCGGCCGATCCCGAGCCGATCGCGCGCGCGATCTCGAAGCGCAGCATCATCTGCCCCGGACCGTTCCAGGCCGCCGACAGCATCGAATAGCCGTCGGGCGTCTCGTGGTTGAACAGGCCTTCCGACAGACGGTTGAGCCAGCCCTGGACCGGCAGCGTGTTGAGGATGACCTTGTTGTCGTAGGCAAGCCGCACCGACGACATCACGTAGAGCATCGGGTCCTTGAACTTGGCGCCGCCCTTCAGGCTCGCGGTGAATTCCGGCGCATGAACCAGCGTCGACATCACGGCCGCGATGTCACCGTCGGTCTTCTGGAAGGTCTGCGCCATCTGCTGCACCAGCGCGGGCGGCGGATTGTCCGACACGAAATAGGTCGCGAGCTGCTTTGCGATATGCGTGGCGGTCGCGGGGTGACGGCACAGGATGTCGAGGGCTTCATCGACCTCGGCGAGGCCGCGGCCCTTGATCTGATGGCCCAAGAAAGCCTTGTCGCCGAAATCGTGCCGCGCCGGATTGAACTCGAAGGCACCCTCGCGAACCAGCTGGGATTGCTGCTCGGGCTTCAGCTTCGGGTCCTCCGACTTGAAGTCGATGCCGACGCCGGTGAGGATCCGCGCCAATGCCTCGACATCGGCCTGGGTGTAGCCGGAGCCGACGCCCATGGTGTGCAGCTCCATGATCTCGCGGGCGTAGTTCTCGTTGAGATGACCGGCCGCGTTGTCGGCGTTGTCGAGATAGCGCAGCATCACCGGATGATGCAGCGTCGCCGACAGCAGATTGCGGAACTTGCCGAGCGCGTTGGCGCGGATCGCGCGGTCCTCGTAGTCGCCGACCAGCACGCGGATGTTGGACTTGTACTGGTGGACATTGAAGTGATTGAACCAGAACCAGGTCAGGCGTTCGCGCAATTGATCGGGGGCATAGAGCGCGTGCAGGATGGTGCGGGCCGCGGCCTGCCGGGCGCGGTCGTTCATGGCCTGCTGATAGACCTGTTGCGCCGCCTTTTTCTGCTCGGGATCGGCGACCTGGTTGGCGGATTTGCCCTGCTGGTCGAACGAGGCCGCAATGTCGAACGGGAAGCGATGCACGTCCGGCATCGCCTCTATCTGCTTCTGCACGGCGACCGGCAATGCCGTGCCAGCCGGATGCAGCTGCTCCTGCAGCCAGCGTTCGGTGCCGATCTCGCGCAGATGCGCCGCGCTGGACGCGTTGACGCCCCAGGTCAGGCGGTCGAGCAGCGCGATGTCCTGCGCCGCGAGCTCGGCCGCCCGCGCCGGCTGGTGGAACGCCACCAGCGCGGCGATCGTGCCGATCACCAGACGCGTTTTCTTCACGCGAACCGGTATCCACTTCGCTCGAAAACGCTCTAGTTTCGCGACTGTCCGTGGTCCGAGTGTGGCCGTGATGCTCATGAAGGCTGACCTGCTCGGCTCATGGTGTCATGCCCTCAGTGTTTGCATTTGCCGGGAGGGCATGCCGGCGCGGCGCGGGCTGGTGCCGCGGGCCTTGGCGGCGGTGCTGCGCGTTGCGCTTGCATCGCCGGCCGTGGCGGCGGCGGTGGCGCGGCGCGTGGAGCCGGTGCGGGCGCCGGGCGCGGCGCAACGGCTGCGGCACGCGGCGGCGGAGGTGCGGCACGCGGCGGAGCTGCGACCCGCGCCGGCGCGGGCCGGGAGACCGGCGGCGGCGACACCGCGGCATGCGCGGGTGCCGAACGCGCTGCAGGCGCGGACCGGCCCGACGGGGCGCGGCTCGCCGGCGACGGCGCTGTTGCCGGCTTCACATTTGCAGTCGGCGCGGTCGCGGCATGGCTGAGCGGTTGCTGCCTGCCGGGCTTGCCGGCGGTCGCGGGCGCGGCCGGCGCGTTTGTCGTGGGGGCTGCGCCGGGCTTGGCCGGAGGCGCAGGTTGCGCATTGGCAGGTGCCATGGCTGTCGCCGGCTTACCGGGAGCGACCACATTCGGCTTGGCCCCAGGCTGCGCGGCTCCAGGCTGCGCGGCGCCCGGCTGCACGGCGCCATGCTGTTGCGCGGCGCTCGGCGGCGCGGTCGCCGATTGCGGCAGCAGCGGCGGTCCATTCTTCGCGCCCGGAAGGGTATGCGCACCCGGCGCACCCATTGCGTTCGGCGCGGCGGCTGCGTTCGGCGCAGCGCCGGGCGCTCCCATCGCCGCGCCTTGCGCCGGCGTCACGCCTTGCGGACCGCCAGGCCGTGCCAGGTTGGCGCGCTGCATCGCCGCGGCCGGCAGTTGCGGTGCTGCCGTGACCGGTGCACCGCCCATTGCCGCGGTCACCCCGGCCGCATGAAGCTGCGCCGGCGTCGGGTTGGGATTGTTGATCACGGTGTTGATGACCGTCGTGTTGTGGATGTTGTTGAACACGATGTTGTTCTGCGGCGGCACCACATAGGCCGGCGCGGCGACATAGGCCGGCATCGCCACGAAGAACGGCGTCGGCAACACGAACAGGCCGATCGGCGGCGGCGGCGGCGGCAACACGACGAAGTCCGGCGGCGGCGGCGGCAGGAAGAACACCGGCGGCGGCGGAGGCGGCGCGAAGGCGAACACCGGATCGCTGTAGTAGAGCACCGGGCGGTCGACATAGACGATCTCGTCGGGTGGCGGCGGCGGCACGTCATAGTCGAGCACGGTGAACTGCGCGGGCGGCTCCAGCGCGGCCGACAGATAAGCGAGCCGGCGCCTTGCGTCGTAAGCATGCGGCCCGTGCGGATAACGCCGCAGATACGACCAATACGCATCGGTCGAATCGGCGTTGTAGGTGCGCCGCCAGGTGATGGCCTCGCGCCGCGCCGCCACGATCACGCGCACCCGCTTGGCCTGCGGATCGTTCGGATAGGCCTGCAGGTAGTCCTCGTAGCCCTGCAGCGTGTCGCGCTCCAGCGCCGCCGCGTAGGCATCCTGCGCCGGGAAATCGCGGATCGGCTTGGTGCGCAGTCCGGCATCGACCTGCTGCGGCGGCGCATCCGGCTTGCGCTCGAAGAACATGAAGGGCGCGTCGACCTTCTGCGCATTCCACGGGATCTCGGCGCCCTTGGTCATTTCGTTGACGCGCAGGCGGACGCGGTCGAACACTTCGGGCAGGGTCAGGCCGCCGGCGCGAATCATTTCCGCCAGCGCCTGCGCATAGGGCCCGTAAGGCGGCGCGCCGTCGGGAGCGACGGTGCCGGGCGCGGAATTGAAGGCGATCAGCATCTTCGGATCGGGATCGACCAGCGCAAGGCCGCCGGCCAGCGGCTGGCCGTCCTTGGCGAAGGGATTGCTGCGCGCCGCGTCGAGCACGATCACACCGGCCTTGATCGGCAGTGCCGACAGTTGATGGCTGTAATCGGAGATGCGGATCGCCTCGACCGGCACGTCGGTGTCGCGGGCGATCTTGGCGTCGACCGGCACGAAGTAGTTCTCGCCGGTGAGCTGCACGCCGTAGCCGGCGAGATAGACGAAGGCCACCGCGTTGGGGCCCGCGTCCTGCACCTTCTGGATGAAATCGCGGAACGACTTGCGCAACGTCTCGCTATCGAGATCGCGCGCCCCGATCACGTCGAAGCCGGCGGCCTGCAACGTCTGCGCCACCAATCCGGCATCGTTTGCCGCGGTCTGCAGCGCGCTGGCCTGATAGGCGCCGTTGCCGACCACGAGCGCGAGACGCTTCTCCTGGTCCTCCGCATGGACAGGAAGCGCGGCGAACGACACCAGACCCACGATCAATGCCCACAGAATGCGCGCCATAGTGGTCGTCCCTTTTCTTCTCAAGAGTTGGCGTAATGAATGGAAATGCTACTTCCGTGAATGCGCGCTGAACAGGATTGCGGCAATTGTGGCAATCCTTGGTCTGCACGGTCTCGGGCACCTCGGAACCGGCTTCCCGGCCCGCACCGGTCGGCGATATTGTACAGATAAAACAAGGCAAAGAAGGAGCCCCCGATGCCAATCGCCGGACAAGGCATGCTGCTGACCTCGATGGATATCGACAGCTTACACGAAGCTGAATTCAACCGCTGGTACGACCGCGAGCATCTCCAAGAACGTGTCGCCATCGACGGATTCGAGGAGGCCCGCCGCTACGCCGCCCATCACGGCAGGCCGAAATATCTCAGCCTCTACTCCACCACGACCTTCGACGTGCTCGAGAGCCCGGCCTACCGCAAGGCGCTGGCCAACCAGACCGACTGGTCGAAGGCCAACATCGCGCGCTTCCAGAACATGATCCGCGGGGTGGCGCGCATCACGATCAGCCGCGGCGTCGGCCGAGGCGCGGCGCTCGGCATCATCCGCCTCCGTCCGCCGGCCGAAGGAGCGGACAGGCTCCGCGCTGCATTGCGGGAGCAACTCGATCCAGCCTCGCGCGACGGCATCATCTCGATGCATCTCCTGGAAAACGATCCCGTGCTGTCGAAGCCGCTCACGCCGGACGCCGAAAAAGCCGATCCCGGCGCCGGCGACTGGTTCGTGCTGATCGACGCCACCGATGTCAGCGCGATCCCTGCGGCCGCGGCTGCCATCACGGGCAACGCTGCCTTGAAGCCGCTGGTGGTCACCAGCGGCGTCTATCGATTGCTGTGGGATGTCGCGAAGAGCGATCTTCCGCGCGGATAGCAACGCAGATTGGCGGTGCGCGCATGCTGCACCGCCACATAACGCAATCGAGATTAACGCTACACGCGTATCAGCCGCGCGAAAGCCGATGGTCAGACAATTTAGCCTTTGCCTTCTCTGGAACGGCTCTAATAAGATAAGCCTATGATCCAATTCAAAAACCAGAACAACGCCACGTGAGCGTTCGTCGTCAACGATAAGGCCGCGCGGGTAGGCATTTTCGCGCGGGTCAAAGGTAGGAATGAAACCGACTGATATCTCGGCGCCGGATTACTTTCATAAAGTAGTCGATTGCCAATGGGCCTGCCCCGCACACACCCCTGTTCCCGAGTACATCCGGTTGATTGCTGAGGGGCGTTACAGCGACGCCTACATGATCAATTGGCAGTCCAACGTGTTCCCCGGGATTCTCGGGCGCACCTGTGACCGTCCATGCGAGCCGGCGTGCCGCCGCGGCCGGGTCGAGGACAATCCGGTCGCGATCTGCCGCCTGAAGCGCGTCGCCGCCGACTTCAAGGACGACATCAAGCATCGGCTGCCGAAGCCCGGGCCGAAGAACGGCAAGCGCATCGCGCTGGTCGGCGGCGGCCCCGCCTCGCTGGCGGTGGCGCGCGATCTCGCGCCGCTCGGCTATCACTGCACCGTGTTCGACGGCGATCCCAAGGCCGGCGGCATGATGCGGAGCCAGATTCCGAAATTCCGCCTGCCTGACAGCGTGATCGACGAGGAGACCGACTACATTCTCGACCTCGGTGTCGAGTTCAAGGGCGGCCAGCGCGTCGACAGCCTGAAGCAGCTGCTCTCCGAGAACTATGACGCGATCTTCGTCGGAAGCGGCGCGCCGCGCGGCCGCGAGCTCGACATTCCCGGCCGCAAGGAAGCCGGCGCCAACATCCATATCGGCATCGAGTGGCTGGCCAACGTCTCGTTCGGCCATGTCGACAAGATCGGCCGCCGCGTCATCGTGCTCGGCGGCGGCAACACCGCGATGGATTGCTGCCGCACCGCGCGCCGCCTCGGCGGCGAGAGCGTCAAGGTGGTCGTCCGCTCCGGCTTCGAGGAAATGAAGGCCTCGCCGTGGGAGAAGGAAGACGCCATCCACGAGGACATCCCGATCCTCAACTACATGGTGCCGGTGGCGTTCAAGCATGTGGCCGGCAAGCTGATCGGCGTCATCTTCCAGAAGGTGCGAGCCGAATACGACGACAAGGGCCGGCGCAATCTTGTGCCCTCGGGCGAGCCGGACGAGACGATCCCCTGCGACGATGTGCTCGTTGCCGTCGGCCAGGAGAATGCGTTCCCCTGGATCGAAGCCGATTGCGGCATCGAGTTCGACAAGTGGCACATGCCGAAGGTCGACCCCAAGACGTTCGCCTCGACCAATCCGAAGGTGTTCTTCGGCGGCGATGCGGCGTTCGGGCCGAAGAACATCATCTGGGCGGTGGCGCACGGCCATGATGCCGCGTTGTCGATCCACAAGATGCTGTCCGGCGAGGACATCAACGAGCGTCCGCTGCCCGAGGTGCACGTCTCCTCGCAGAAGATGGGCATCCACGAGTGGAGCTACGACAACGACATCTCCGCCGACAAGCGCTTCAAGGTGCCGCATCGCGACAAGGTGGTGGCGCTGAAGGATATCCGCGCCGAGGTCGAGCTCGGCTACGACCTCAAGCTCGCGCTCGGCGAGGCGCAGCGCTGCCTGAACTGCGACGTGCAGACGGTGTTTTCCACGCCGCTCTGCATCGAATGCGACGCCTGCGTCGACATCTGTCCGATGGACTGCATCAGCTTCACCGAGAACGGTGAGGAGGACGATTTGCGGCAGCGCCTGAAGGCGCCCTCGCCGCATCACGACCAGGCGCTCTACGTCTCCGGCGACCTCAAGACCGGCCGCGTCATGGTGAAGGACGAAGACGTCTGCCTGCATTGCGGACTGTGTGCCGAGCGCTGCCCGACCGGCGCCTGGGACATGCAGAAGTACCTCATCGATATGGTTCAAGCGGGATCAACATGTCAGTCCAAAGCCCGATCAGCAGCGTAAACGACTTCGTCGTCCGCTTCGCCAACGTCAACGGTTCGGGCTCGGCTTCCGCGAACGAACTGTTTGCGCGTTCGATCCTGCGTCACGGCGTGCCGGTCTCGCCACGCAACATCTTCCCCTCCAACATCCAGGGCCTGCCGACCTGGTACGAGGTGCGCGTCACCGAGGACGGCCATCTCGGCGCCCGCGGCGGCGTCGACATGATGGTGGCGATGAACCCGCAGACCTGGGACAAGGACGTCGCCTCGATCGAGCCCGGCGGTTATCTGTTCTACGATTCGACCAAGCCGATGCCGTCGTCGAAATTCCGCGAGGACATCACTGTCATCGGCGTGCCGCTGACCGCGATCACCAACTCGACCTACACCGATCCCCGGCAGCGTCAGCTGTTCAAGAACATCATCTATCTCGGCGCGCTCTGCGCGCTGCTCGACCTCGATCCCAAGGTGGTCGAGCAGCTGATCGGCGAGCAGTACAAGGGCAAGGAGAAGCTGCTCTCCTCCAACGTCCATGCGCTGCATCTCGGCCGCGACTGGGCACTGCAGAACCTGAAATGCCCGCTCGGGCTGCGGGTGAAGAAGTCCGACAAGGTCGGCGACCGCATCTTCATGGAAGGCAACAGCGCCGCCGCGCTCGGCGCCGTCTATGGCGGCGCCACCGTGTGCGCCTGGTATCCGATCACGCCGTCATCGTCGGTGGCGGAAGCCTTCACCAGCCATTGCAAGAAGTATCGCCACGATCCCGAGACCGGCAAGGCGAAATACGCCATCGTGCAGGGCGAGGACGAACTCGCCTCGATCGGCATCGTGATCGGCGCCTCCTGGAACGGCGCGCGGGCCTTCACGGCGACCTCGGGTCCGGGCATCTCGCTGATGACCGAGTTCATCGGCCTGTCCTATTTCGCCGAGATCCCGGCCGTGATCATGAACATCCAGCGCGCCGGCCCCTCGACCGGCATGCCGACCCGCACCCAGCAATGCGACGTGATCGCCTGCGCCTATGCCTCGCACGGCGACACCAAGCACGTGCTGCTGTTTCCGGAGGATCCGGCCGAGGCGTTCGAGTTCGCCGCCGCCTCCTTCGACCTCGCCGAGCGGCTGCAGACCACGATCTTCCTGATGCTCGATCTCGACATCGGCATGAACCACCGGCTGTGCCGCCCGCTGAAGTGGGACGACGCCAAGCAGTACGACCGAGGCAAGGTGATGACGGCGGAGATGCTCGAGGAAGGCCGCGACTTCGGCCGCTATCTCGACGTCGACGGCGACGGCATCCCCTATCGCACCTATCCCGGCACGCATCCGACCAAGGGCTCCTACTTCACCCGCGGCACCTCGCGCGACCGCTACGCACGCTATTCCGAGGAAGGCGCCGTCTACGCCGACAACATGCAGCGCCTGGTGCGCAAGTTCGAGACCGCGCAGGACATGGTGCCGCGGCCGTTGCAGGCCAATGCGGCAAAGCCGACCAAATACGGCGTGCTGTATTTCGGCTCGACCGCGCCCGCGATGGACGAGGCGATCGGGATCTTGGAGGCGCGCGGCCATCAGCTCGACCGCATGCGCATTCGCGCCTTCCCGTTCCACTCCAGCGTCGCGAGCTTCATCGCCGACCACGATTTCGTCTACGTCGTCGAGCAGAACCGCGACGCCCAGCTGCGCCAGCTGATCGTCAACGAGAACGGCATCGACCCCGTCCGCCTGGTGCCGATCCTGCACTATGACGGCACGCCGATCACCGCGCGCTTCATCGCCAACGCGATCGGCGACCACCAGGATCATCTCAAGGTGACCCCTCTCCGCAAGGCCGTGACATGACCTACATTGCAAAGCCGAAGTTCCATCATCCCGGCCTGAAGAAGAACGAGCTGGGCTATACCCATCGCGACTACGAGGGGAAGATCTCGACGTTGTGCGCCGGCTGCGGCCACGATTCGATCACCGCCTCGATCATCGAGGCCTGCTACGAGCTTTCGATCGAGCCGCACCGGGTGGCGAAGATTTCCGGCATCGGCTGCTCGTCGAAGACACCGGACTACTTCCTCGGCAATTCGCACGGCTTCAACTCGGTGCACGGCCGCATGCCGTCGGTCCTGACCGGCGCCAACCTCGCCAACCGCGACCTGATCTATCTCGGCGTCTCCGGCGACGGCGATTCCGCCTCGATCGGCTTCGGCCAGTTCGCGCATTCGATCCGGCGCGCCGTCAACATGACCTACATCGTCGAGAACAACGGCGTGTACGGCCTGACCAAGGGCCAGTTCTCCGCGACCGCCGACCGCGGCTCGAAGTCCAAGAAGGGCGTCACCAACACCGACAATGCAATCGACCTGGTCGCGATCGCGTTGCAGCTCGGCGCCACCTTCGTGGCGCGCTCTTTCTCCGGCGACAAGACGCAATTGGTGCCGCTGATCGCGGCTGCGATCCGCCACAAGGGCGCGTCCTTCATCGACGTGATCAGCCCCTGCATCGCCTTCAACAACCACGCCGGCTCGACCAAGAGCTTCGATTATGTCCGCGAGCATAACGACGCGGTGAACCGGCTCGACGTGCTGGTCGGCCGCGATCCGATCAGCGTCGACTACGCGCCCGGCACCGTGCAGGTGGTCGAGCAGCATGACGGCTCGCGCCTCGCGCTGCGCAAGCTCGACGCCGACTACGATCCGCACGATCGACTGGGCGCGATGACGTTCCTGCAGAAGCATGCGGCCAAGGGCCAGATCGTCACCGGCCTGCTCTATGTCGATCCGGATGCCGAGGATTTGCACACCCATCTCGACACCGTCGAGACGCCGCTCAACACGATGGACGAGCAGGCGCTGTGCCCCGGCTCAGCCGTGCTGGACAAGATCAACGCCAGCCTACGGTGAGCACTCATTCTTGCCGTCACAATGAGGCGGCAAGGTTGTGCAGCAAACTCCGTGTCGTCCCTGCGAAAGCAGGGAGCATAACCACCGATGCAGATTGTCGAGCTACGCTGGAACGACGAGTCCCGTTCACAACAGAAGCCGCGGCGTATGGGTCCCTGCGTTCGCAGGGACGACAGCGGAATTGGTGGCCGCTATATGTGTCGCTCAAGACATCGCCGAACAGCGCCCGGGACTCTCCGTCGCAAAGACGCGGCAAGGATGTGCAGCAAACTCCGTGTCGTCCCTGCG
>NZ_VITY01000013.1 GCF_007993935.1 Bradyrhizobium macuxiense
TCGCCAGCTGGCAGGTCGCATCAATCGACTTGACCAATGGCGGACCTGTCAGTGATGTGTCGGAACAGGTGTCAGCAATGTCTCCGGTCTAAACATCGAGCCGGGCGATGACACCGGAGTGAGTACAAGACTCCTCCCACTTGTCGTCCCTGCGAAAGCAGGGACCCATACTCCGCGGCCCCTGTCGTGAACGGGACTCGTCGTACCAGCATCGTTCAACGGTAGTCATTCGTGGTTATGGGTCCCTGCTTTCGCAGGGACGACACCGAGCATGTTGAACGGCCGGAGGTCATGGGTCTCGCGATCGCAGCGAGACGTCGCGCGTCAGGGCCGACAGCAAGACTCATGGATTGGCAGCAATCGCTCTACAATCACGTCAATAGCTCGGGGGCGGCGACAGGTCTGGCCCGGTAAATCTGCACAAATTACCGGCTTTCGAACCAAGGGTCGCCATGTCCGAGTTCCCGAGGGGCCCCGTCACGCCCGCCTTAATTGTTGAGGCACTGGAAGCAGTGGCCGGCCATCCGTCAAACGGACGTGCGGGCTTTGCCAAGGGCCAATGCGTCCACGGCACCTATATGCCGTCGCAGCAGGCGCAGGAAATCACGAGGTCGCGGAGCTTCACCAGGCCATCCCGCGTGCTGGCACGCTTCTCGGTGGGCGGCGGCAATCCCGATGTGGCGGATACCGACCATCTCGTGCCGCGTGGTTTCAGCTTCAGGCTTGGCGACACCGGTCATCGCTCGGACATCCTCGCGCAAAACGCTCCGGTTCATTATGCGAGGACGCTCGAGCAGATGCTGGCTTTCCTTGAAGTGCGCATCCCGGGACCCAATGGGCAGCCCGACGTCGAAAAGGTCAAGGCATTCTCTGCTGCCAATCCCGAAACGCTGCATCAGGCCAGCTACATCGCCGCGCGGCCGCTGCCGGCCAGTTTTGCCGGCACGACCTATTGGGGGGTGCACTCCTTCCCCGCCACGAATTCGATGGGCGAGACACGGTTCATCAAATTCAAGATCGCGCCGGTGGGCGGCGAGGTGACGCTGACAGCGGCGGAAGCCAGGGCGAAGTCGGCCGACTTCCTGCACGACGAACTCGAACAGCGGGTGGCGACAGGCAATATCCGCTTCAGTGTGATGGCGCTGCTCGACCGCCCCGGCGATCCTACCCTGGACCTGACCATCCGATGGCCCGACGAGGACGATCGCGAAGCTGTGCGATTGGGGACGATCGTGATCACCGGCGTCGAGCCGAACGACGCATGCGATGGCTCTATCTTCGATCCGGCAAATCTCGCCGATGGCATCGGTCGACCACCGGACGAGATCTTCGCAGCGCGCTCCGCCGCCTACGCCATCTCGCTGCGTCGCCGGTCAGGCGAGCCGCCGCGCACTGCCTGAAATCACCGATTGCCTTCGGACACGCCGCACATTTCACGGCGCCACACAGCCGGGCTGACCCCGACCACGGCTGAGAACACCCGTGTAAAGTGGCTCTGGTTGGCAAAGCCGGCCGATATCGCGATCTCGGCCAGCGGCAGTTCGCGCACGCCCATCAATTGCTTCGCGGCCTCCACGCGCTGACGAAGCAGCCACTGATGCGGCGGCTGGCCGGTGGAGATTCGGAACGCGCGCGAAAAATGGCTGACCGAGAGGCCGAATTCAGCCGCGATCTGTTGCGATGAAAGTTTTCCGCCAAGATCGGCGTCAAGCCTTTCACAGGCTCGTTTCATCTGCCAGGGCGCTAGACCACCGCGCGCGAGCTCCGCGACGCGCCGCATACCGCCATAGGTCTGCGCAACATGCGCGGTAAATGCGAGCATCGTGTAATCGACGAAGAGCTGGTTAATCTCAGCGGGCCGACGCAGCGCTTGCAGGAGCGACCCGCCAATATGACGGATGACCGCGTCATCATGACCGCCGCCGAGCTGGGAGGGGAGCTCGCCCACGCGCGGCGCGGCGGCCTGTGCAGCGATGCCGTCGAGCGCCGAGCGCGGAAGGTAGAAATGAAGGTGATGTAATGGCTGGTTGATGATGAAACGTGGATTTTTCTTCATGTCGTACAGGTGTGTTGCACCCGCACGAATATCGGTCTTGGTGGAACGCTTGCCGCGCTCCCAGCGCTCGGCGTTGGGGTAATCGTAAAGTTTCAGGCTGACAATATAGGCATCCTGAACATCCATCTCGCCGGAAGGGCCTTCCACAGGGGTATCATCCCGAACCTCAGTAACCGCGATTTCGGCATTGCGCAGCGAGCGCGTGATCAACGAGGATGCTGGATGCTCCAGATGAAAGTACTGGGTCACAGCCTGACCGTAGAAACCCATCGACTTCATATGCGCCGCCCCCTTGAGTGGAGTTGGACGGAATGAATGACCGCGATCGAGCGAAGGTCGCGACCATCGTGAGGATCACGCGGCAGCCTCCAGGGCAGCCCGTGATCATACTTCGCCTTCGGATACGCCATATTGCTCGCGACGCCACACGGCTGGACTGACCCCGACCGCGGCCGAGAACACCCGCGTAAAGTGGCTCTGGTTGGCAAAGCCGGCCGATATCGCGATCTCGGCCAGCGGCAGCTCGCGTACCGTCATCAACTGCTTGGCCGCGCTGATACGTTGGCGAAGCAGCCATTGATGCGGCGGCAAACCGGTGGAGATTCGAAAAGCCCGCGAAAAATGTCCGACCGAGAGGTCGAATTCAGCCGCGATCTGCTGCAACGAACGTTTTCCGCCCAAATCAGAATCAAGCCGTTCACAGGCCCGTTTCAACTGCCGGGGCGCAAGACCACCGCGCGCCGATTTGGTGACTTGCTGCAGTCCACCATAGGTCTGCGCAATATGCGCGCTGAACGCTAGCATCATGTGATCAACGAATAGTTGGTTCGTCTCGTCCGGCCGACGCAGCGCTTGTAGCAGCGCCGCACCGACATGACGCATGATCTTGTCGTCATGGCCGAAGCCGAATTGACAGGCGAGATCCCCGATGCGGGGTACACCGGCTTCCTCAGCGATGCGATCGAGCGCCGAACGCGGAAGAAGAAATTGGAGAGAGTGGAATGGCTTGTCGATGATATATCCCGGATCGCTCCTGAGGTCGTATAGATACGTTGTACCGGCTCTGACATCCGTCTTCATGACGCATTTGCCGTGATCCCAGAGCTCGCAGTCCGGGTAATCGTGAAGCTTCAGGCTGATGAAATAGGCCTCATCGGCCACTGAGCCGGAAAGACCCGGCTCGGGGTTATCACACTTGGTTTCGGTGACTGCGAGTTCGACGCCGCGCATCGAACGCGTGATCAGCGACGGCGGCGCCTGTCTCAGGTGCAACTGCCGCCCGACCCTCCGCGCGAAGGTGTCTGCCTGTGTCATGTGGGATGGTCTCATAGCAAGGAGCCAGACGAGGTGACCAGCCGATCGCCTCCGCAGTCATTATTGGTATTATCCGGTATCGGGATGCTGTGGTCTAGGTCAGCGGACGCTAGAACGGTATTGTGATTGCCTTGCGACGGACGATTTTCACAAATGATTTCAGTACCTGGCATCCGGTTGTGCTGACGACATCGATCAATACTGCTGACCTAACGCCCGCAGGCTGCCCATCGCGCGACGCCGCAGGCAAAATGTTGCAGCAGGATCAGGCAAAGCCCAGCGGTTTTGGGAAAGAAGCCGTAGTTCTCCTTGCCTAAAACGCGCGGCGAAGGCTCGCAGCATTTACCGGCATCAACCAACCGCGGACTCGAAGCAACGACGTCACGCGCCGTCCGTGAAGCCGGGCCGGTGGCACGCGTGTGGTCTCGCCAGACGAGTACAAGCCAATGAGCAAGCCAATCCGCCACGAAGCGTCAGAGGGGCCGCAGGCTGCGCCCGAGATGCGTCAGACCAATTTGCCGGGCAGCGACCATCGTACCGCCGAGGCCGAGATGGAGCGGGTGCTCGGGACCACGCCGTTTCACATGGCTTTGGATTCCTCGGGCGCCGGGATCGCGCATTGGAAGCATGATCCATTGCACGACGTCGTCGAGCCGATGACCCATCACGTCATCATGGCCTACAACGGCACGGTACAGCGCATGGAGCGGCGGACAGGGCGATCGCGCGTGACCGGCACGTTCCGGCCCGGCGTCGTGATCATCATCCCGGAAGGATCAAGCTCGCGATGGGACATCTCAAAGCCTGTCGACGTGGTTCAGCTCTATCTTCCGCACGCCACCCTCAGACGCGTGGCGGACGAAGTCGACGGCGCCACGCCAAGGGAAATCCTGGAGCGCACGGCGCATCCCGATCCCGTCACATCCCGGCTGCTGCTGAGCGCGGCAACTATCCTGGAGAGCAATGACGCCCTGGATACATTGTTCAGGCAGCAACTGACGGAGCTGCTGGCCACCCGTCTTCTCGTCGCGCATGCCAGCTCGACCGTCGCGGTCGAGCCGGTCAGGGGAGGATTGGCGCCGAAGGCGCTGCTTCGTGCGATCGAACGCCTGCGTTCAGACAGCGATACGGACGTGTCGCTGGCGGCTCTCGCATCGGAGGCCGGGCTGTCGCGCTTTCACTTCTGTCGCGCCTTCAAGGACAGCACCGGCCTTTCCCCCCATGCCTGGCTGCGCCAGTACCGGCTCGAACAGGCGATGAGCATGTTGCGTAACACGGATGCGTCGGTGGTGTCGGTGGCGGCGGAGCTCGGCTACGCCTCCCAGACCGCCTTTGCTGCCGCGTTCAAGAAGCTCACGGGCGAAACGCCGAGCGATTGGCGGAGGCGCGTGCGTTAGCGGCAATCGCTCTGGCAGGTAACTGAAATGTCTTCCGAACGCGAGGACGGCCCCATGGGCGACCCGATATTGCGCGCTCCCTTGCAAGACCCTCAGCCGCGTCCCTCCGAGGCGGACCCGGACAAACTACGTCGCGCCGATGTGGAGATGGCGCGTGTCCTCAAGACCGTCCCCCTGCAGATGGCTTCGGACCCATCCAATGGCTCCATCGCGCATTGGAAGCATGGGGCTCTGCACGACGTGGTCGAGCCGATGACCGATCATGTCATCATGACCTATCCCACCGGCGTTCAGCGCCTGGAGCGACGGACCGGGACGTCGGTCGCGATCGGAACGGCGCGTTCCGGCGTCGTGACGATCATTCCGGCCGGATCACAAGCCAGATGGGATATTCCCGGCATCGTCGATGTCATCCAGCTCTATCTTCCGCACACGACGCTCGCACGCGTTGCCCGTGAAGCCAATGCGCCCGCGCCCGGCGATCTTCTGGAGCGGACGGGACAGCCAGACCCCATCACGTCCGGATTGCTGATGAGTGCGGCGGATGTGCTGGATGGCAATGCGGCCCTGGATGCACTGTTCAGGCAGCAACTGACCGATATCCTGGCGACGCGCATTCTGGCCGGACACACCGGCGCACCAACCACGTTCGTGCCGATCATGGGCGGACTGTCTCCGCATGCTCTGCGACGCGCGATCGAACGCCTGCATTCCGACAGCGACGCTGACGTTTCGCTCGCGGCTCTCGCGTCGGAAGCCGGCCTGTCGCGCTTCCACTTCTGCCGTGCCTTCAAGGACAGCACCGGCCTTTCGCCCCATGCCTGGCTGCGGCAGCACCGGCTCGAGCAGGCGATGAACATGTTGCGCGATACCGACGCATCGATGGTGTCGATCGCGTCCGCACTCGGTTATGCGTCGCAGACCGCCTTCGCTGCCGCGTTCAGGAAACTGACCGGCGAAACGCCGTCCGATTGGCGGAGGCGTATGCGTTAGCCGCAATCTTTCTGCAAGCACGGCAATCGCTCTGGCGCAGTCGAAATCTCAATCCGTTAGGTCAATACGGTACCCAAGATCCGTATCGGATGGAGATCAACGATGACCTGGAGGAAATATCTCACCCTTCCTGCAATCGTCCCGCCACGGAGGGCGATAGCGAGCGCAGTCGTCTACGGCCTCTCGCTGGGCATCCGTTTCACGTCAGCCACCGGCGAGCAGGTCGAGGTTCACTCGCTCGCCACGGCGCCGATCATGACAACGGACGACGCTCCGCTATCCTACAATGGCTTTCCCCTGAGGCCAACGCAGCCGATTGCGCTTCGACTTGTCCAGCCGATGCTTGCCGGCCGTTGTCACGCGGCGTGCGGACACTCCATGCCGATGGCGCTGGCGGCGACATGCGGCGCGCCGTGAGCGCCGCCTAGAATTTATCTCACATCGTCGTGTCGTTGGCGATCGCGCCGGGCTCTCCCGGACGGCGGCGACGCGCGTGCGTCCCGGCGTCATGACGCCTGCCTGCGACATCCGATTCGACTCCCGAGCGCAACAACTTTTGGAGGACCACCATGTCGACCCTTCCTTACGCCGCCGAGCAGAAAGCCGGCACCCGCAGCTCGCCGTCGCGCCAGGCAGTCCGGCGCGCGGCGTTCGCGCTCGCCGCGGCACTCGGCGTCGCCAACGCTGCCGCGTTCGGCCACTACTACGTCACCACCGGCCGCTACCTGGAAACGACCGACGATGCCTATGTCAAAGCCGATTCCACGATTATCGCACCCAAGGTCTCCGGCTACATCGCCGAGGTGCTGGTTTCCGACAACGAACGGGTCAGGGCCGGCCAGACGCTGGCGCGGATCGACGACCGCGACTTCAAGGCCGCGCTGGGGCAGGCCCAGGCGGATGTCGCCGCGTCCGACGCTGCCGTCAAGAATCTCAACCTGCAGATCGAATTGCAGGAGCCGCTGATCCAGCAGCAGGCAGCCGAGGTCGACGCGATCGAGGCCAGCCTGAAATTCGCGCAGCAGGAGCGCGCCCGCTACGACGAACTCATGAAATCGGGTTCCGGCACGATCCAGCGCGCCCAGCAGACCGACGCGGCGTTGCGCACGCAGACTGCGCAGCTGCAGCAGGGCAAGGCGGGATTGCTGGCGGCCAACAAGAAGATCGAGGTGCTCGCGGCCCAGCGCGCGCAAGCCGTCGCGCAACTCAGCCGCGCGCGCGCGGTCGAACAGCAGGCCGCCCTGAACCTCTCCTATACCGAGATCACGGCACCGGTTGAGGGGACGGTCGGCGCACGAACGCTCCGCATCGGGCAGTATGTGCAGGCTGGAACGCAACTGATGGCAGTCGTGCCGCTCGACGCGGTTTACGTGGTCGCGAACTTCAAGGAGACCCAGCTTACCCATGTGCGCAATGGCCAGCCGGTCGAGCTGCGGGTCGACAGCTTCCATTCGATCAGGCTGAAGGGCCATGTCGACAGCCTGTCGCCGGCAAGCGGCCTGGAATTTGCGCTGCTGCCGCCCGACAACGCCACCGGCAATTTTACCAAGATCGTGCAACGCGTGCCGGTGAAGATCGCGCTCGACGATCACAGCCTCACGGGCCTGCTGCGGCCCGGCATGTCGGCGATCCCGACCGTCAACACCAAATCGGCCGCCGTCGCCGAACGTACCTCCGGGAAGCGGCTCGCTGCGCGCGGCGGCGGTCCCGCAGCCGACTGATGCATCACGCCCGCGCGCGAGGAGGCCACCATGACGACATTACAAGCTGTCGATGCCGCTCCCGCCAGCGACGGTCAGTCGCCGGCCGCCGGTCCTGCTGTCTCCGCAAAGACCTGGCTCGCGGTGACGGGGGCGACGCTCGGTGCCTTCATGGCGGTGCTCAACATCCAGATCGTCAACGCCTCGCTCGCCGACATTCAGGGCGGAATCGGCGCCGGCATCGATGACGGCGGCTGGATCTCGACGTCCTACCTGATCGCCGAGATCGTCGTGATCCCGCTCTCCGGATGGCTCGCCCAGGTGTTCTCGGTCCGCATCTATCTGCTCACCAACGCGTTCCTGTTCCTGGTGTTTTCGGCGGCGTGCGCACTGGCGCAGGACCTGCCGCAGATGATCGCGCTGCGCGCCGTGCAGGGCTTCACCGGTGGCGTACTGATCCCGATGGCGTTCACGCTCATCATCACGCTGTTGCCGAAGGCGAAGCAGACGATCGGCCTCGCGATGTTTGCGGTCTCCGCGACTTTCGCGCCCGCGATCGGTCCGACCATCGGGGGCTATCTCACCGAGAATTTCGGCTGGGAGTACATTTTCTACGTCAACGTCGTGCCTGGCGGGGTCATGATCGCCATGCTGTTCTTCTCGCTGGAATCGAAACCCATGAATCTGTCGCTGCTGCGCGAAGGCGACTGGGCCGGGATCATTACCATGGCGATCGGGCTCGCCGCGCTGCAGACCGTGCTGGAAGAGGGCAACAAGGACGACTGGTTCGGCTCGCCCTTCATCGTCCGGCTGGCAATCATTGCCGCGGTCGCACTGGTGTTGTTTCTCGCGATCGAGCTGACCGCGAAGCGGCCGTTGCTCAACCTGCGCATCCTGTTCCGCCGCAATTTCGGGTTTGGCGTTCTCGCGAACTTCCTGCTCGGCGTTTCGCTCTATGGCTCGGTCTACGTCCTGCCGGTCTACCTGTCCCGTATCCAGGGCTACAATTCGGAGCAGATCGGCATGGTGCTGGCATGGACCGGACTGCCGCAGCTCTTGCTGATCCCGCTGGTGCCTCGTCTGATGCAGCGCTTCGACGCACGTCTGGTGATCGGCATCGGCTTCGTGTTGTTCGGGGGCTCCAACTTCATGAACATCTATATGACGAACGACTATGCCGCCGACCAATTGTTCTGGCCGAATGTCATCCGCGCCTTTGGCCAGGCACTCGTGTTCGCCCCGCTTTCCGCGGTTGCGACCGCGGGCATCGAGCAGGAGAACGCCGGTTCCGCATCCGCCCTGTTCAACATGATGCGAAACCTCGGCGGCGCGATCGGCATCGCCGCGCTGCAGACGCTGCTCACGAAGCGCGAGCAATTCCACTCCAATGTGCTCTCGCAGCACGTCACGATGTTCGAGCAGGCGACCCGCACCCGGCTTGATCAGCTCACGCAGTATTTCATCAGCCATGGGGTGGTCGACCGGATGGATGCCGTCCACCACGCCTATGTCGCGATGGGCAAGGTGATCCAGAAGCAGGCCTTCATCCTCGGCTTCAGCGATACCTTCTATCTGCTGGGAGTATCGCAGATCGTCGCGCTGATGGCCGCTCTCATGCTCAGGAAGCCCGGCCGTCTCGATGCCGGCGGCGGGCACTGACCAGCTTCAAGGACATCGTCACCGCATCTCACGATCGGCAATATCAGCCGCAATCTCTCTGCAACGACGACAATCGCTCTGGGGCAGCTGCAGCGCCGGTTCGCTAATAGTCCAACCTACCGCAAACACGCCTCAACGCGGCGTGGCCGGTCAGCAGGAGACGAACATGAACCTACACAACACCTCGCTCCCCATTAAGTCGGAGCCCGAAGAGCTGGTGCCGTCGCGCTATGCGCTGCGGATCGGCGAGATTGACGTGCTGGTCGTCAGCGATGGTGTGCTGCCGCTCCCATCCCAGATGCTGGCACATAATGCCGACCCGGCGGTTCGCGCGGCCTGGTTGAAGGACATGTTCCTGCCGCCGGACGCGTTCGATTGGGCGCTGAACGTGGTTGTGGTCCGCAGTGATGGGAAAACCATCCTGATCGACGCCGGGCTCGGATCCGATCCGGACCTGCATCTGCCGCGCGCCGGGCAGACGATCAAGCGACTGGAGGCCGCCGGCATCGATCTTGCGGCCGTGACCGACGTGGTGCTGACCCATATGCACATGGACCATGTCGGCGGGCTGCTCGTCGACGGCGTCAAGGAGAGGCTGCGTCCGGACCTGCGGATCCACGTGGCCGCCGCCGAAGTCAAATTCTGGGAGGCGCCGGATTTCTCCCGCGTCTCGATGCCGCCGGGCTTCCCGGACGCGCTTCGTGCAACTGCCAAGCGGTTCGCGAACGAATACCGCGGCAATCTGCGGACGTTCGATGACGAGCACGAGGTGGCGCCGGGCGTGGTTGTCCGCCGCACCGGCGGTCACACCCCCGGGCACAGCGTGGTCCGCCTCGCATCCGGCGGCGACCGGCTGACATTCGCCGGCGATCTCGTGTTCACCGTCGGGTTCGAACACCCCGACTGGCACAACGGCTTCGAACACGACCCCGAGGAGGCGGCCCGCGCCAGAATTCGCCTGCTGCGGGAGCTGGCGGCGAACCGCGAATTGCTGGTGGCGACGCATATGCCGTTCCCATCCGTCGGTCATGTCGCGGTTGATGGCGACGCCTTCCGCTGGGTCCCGGCGTTCTGGGACTACTGACCGCTTGCTGGGTTAGAGCTGAACCGGGGCGCGGGCTCATCATGTTGACGAGTTCGCGCCCTGGGGCGCAGCCGGGCGCTATGCGACACCGGCGACCGCCGCGTGGATGGCACGGCAGTGTTGCGCCAGGGCGTTGTGCGCGACCACGAACGCCTTCAACGGCGTGTCGATGTCGTAGAAGTAGATATTGGCCACGAAGCCATAGATGCCGGCGTCGATGGACGTCGGCGTGTTGCCATGCACGTAGCCTTGCCGCGAGATCAGGTTCGCCAGTGCGGCGAGATCGGCGAGCCCGCGGGCCATCGCGGCGTCGGGCTCGAAGCGGCCGATGCCCTGGTAATGATAGCGTTGCGCGTTGAACTCCCTGGCCTTCATCAAGCCGTCGTCGGTAAGGTCCGGATGCTCACGCTTGAGCGCATCGCGGAACTTCGGCCAGTAGCGCTCGTCCTTCCAGCGCGAGTAGGACATCACCCAGTAGAGATCGTCGAGCGTCCGCGTGACGAGGAGATCGGTGGTGCGTTGCGCCGGCGTCAGCGCCGCATCCAGCGTCACGCCGTATTTTTCGGTGACATAGCGGAGGATGGTCTCGCTGTCGCCGACGGTGTCATCGCCGTCGACGATATAGGGCAATTGCTGGCGCGGCGCCTTCGACGCATCAAAGATGTGCTCATGCCGGAACGGCACGCGCGCGAGCTTGAGAAAAGCGAACACCTTCAGACCGTAACCGTTGTTGTCGGCGACGCCGAACAACGGCGGATAGGAATAGAGCGTGAGCATGGCGGCTCGTCACGTTCAGGATGGACGAAGGTACCTCAAGAATGATCGGTTGGAAACGCTGGCCAACCGCGCCGTGCTCGGGCGGATAACGATTGGTCGGTGGGCGTTGATCCTGATGTCTCGCGCCCCGAATTTCGGCGAAGTCATGTTGGCTTCTCAAACACGTAAAATCTGCTAGATTTTGTCTGGCCAGCCCTCGGCAGTCACGTGCCGAAAGAAAGGGCGGCGATCGTCCCATTGATCCGCGCGCGCCTTTTTCTTGCGCGTCGGCTATCTCGATTTACGCACGGCCTTCGCAGCGTTGGCACCAGTGCGCGCATTTCGTTGACGGACCTTTTTGAAGCCAGAAATCGATCAGAGTTCTATCGGCATATTTAATTGATTGGAGACGTCGTCATGATCCGTATCGGATCGTTAGCGCTCGTTGTCGGCGCGGTATTGACCAGCCCGGCCAGCGCACAATCGGACCTAGTCGAGCGCGGTGATTATCTGGTCAATGGCATCCTGGCCTGCGGCAACTGCCATACGCCGAAGGGGCCATCGGGGGATATCCCGGATAAGGCATTTTCCGGCGGCGCGTCGTGGGATGAGCCGCCTTTCAAGGTCACCGCCCCGAACGTGACGCAGGACAAGGAAACCGGCATCGGCAACTACACCGACGCCGAGCTCAAGCAATTGCTGCGGAAGGGCGTCAAGCGCAACGGCGAACGTGTGGCCATGGTCATGCCAAGCGGCTTCTATGAGATCATGACCGACCGGGATATCGATGCGGTGATCGCTTATCTGCGGACGCTCAAGCCGATCAAGAATGCGGTGCCGGAGCCAATCTACAGGATGGCGCAAGGACATCCGGTCCCACCGGGCGGTGAAAGCCCGTACACCGAGGCGATGTTGAGCGGCAAGGTGCAGCAAGGGTTCTACCTCGCTACTATCGCGCACTGCATGGCGTGTCATACGCCGATGGGGCCGCAAGGGCTGGAATTCGCAACCAAGCTGGGCGCCGGCGGCAGGGATTTTCCGGGAGCATGGGGCTTGTCGGTTTCCAGGAATATCACCTCCAGCAAGACGAAGGGCATCGGCGGCTGGACTGATGACGCGATCAAACGCGCCATCACGCAGGGCGTCAGCAACGATGGCGGCAAGCTCAATCCGCCCATGGGCTTCCATTACTACGCCACTCTGGCAGCTGCCGACCTCGACGCCATCGTCGCCTATTTGCGTACGGTGCCGGCAAAAGAATAGTCTGACGGCCGCTTCTGGCGGGCAATGACGATGGAGAGGCGTAGACCCGGTGAGGGTCCGCGCCTCGCATATCGCCTGCTGCGTTCACGCCTTCGAGATGCCGCCGTCGATCACCGGTCCCATCGGCTCGTAGCGTTCGCCGCTGAAGCGCGTCAGTTGCAGTTGCTCGAGCGGATAGTAGTCGGTCGGCGAGGTGTTGATCCTGATGCCCGGCAGCAGCATGTCGGATTCGACGTCCCGCAAATTCGCCGCCTGCTTGATGATGTTTTCGGACGAGACATCGTCGCCGCACTGCTTGAGCACCTGGACCAGGATCTGGCTGGTGAGATAGCCGGTGACCGCGTAGATGTCGTTCTTGGCGGCTGCCGGATCGTATTTGTCGAGGAAGGCACGCCATTTCCGGATGGCGGGGTCGTTGTCCCAGGCGGCGTCGACGGGATCCTTCAGATAGGCGCTCGAGATGATCCCCTTGGACACGTCGAACCCCGCGGCCTTCAGCGTCGAGCCCGCGGAGGAGGCGTTGTTGCCGATGTAATGCGCCGGCTGCCAGCCGAGTTCGGCGATCTTCTTGATACCTTGGGCGGCGAATTTCGGTGTGGTCATGCTCATGAACACATTTGCACCGGCGGATTTGCAGCGGACCACCTGGCTGTCGATCGTCGGGTCAGCGGTTTCGTAGGACAGCTCGGCAACGATCGCGGACGTCTTGGCGCCAAGTCCGTCCTTGAAACCCTTCAGCACGTCGCGTCCGAAATCGTCGTTCTGGTAGACAATGCCGATCTTGGCATCCGGCTGTGTCGCGAGAACGTGTTGCGCGAAGGCGCGCCCTTCGATCTGATAGCAGGGCTGGAAACCCATGGTGTAGGGGAAATTCTTGTGGTCGCCGAACTTGGTCGCGCCCGAGGCGATGAAGAGGTGCGGGACCTTCTTCAGGTTCATGTACTTCATGATCGCTGCGTTGGTGGGCGCACCGAGCGGCGCAAACAGAACATCGATCTCGTCGCCTTCGACGAGCTTGCGCGCCTGTTCCACCGTCTTGGCCGGGCTGTAGGCGTCGTCATAGGTGATGTACTTGATCATGCGGCCGTTGATGCCGCCTTGCTCGTTGATCATCTTGAAATAGCCGCCGGGAGTGCGGCCGATCGACGAATAGACCGCGGCTGGTCCCGAATAGGCGTCGATGTTGCCGATCACGATCTCGGTCTTGCCCTCGATCTTGCCCTTGGCGATCGCGGGCCTGCCGAGCAGCAGCGTGGCCGACGTGGCGGCCGCGCTCTTGATGAGATGACGGCGGGATAGCTGGATTGAACGGTTCCTTGGCATAGTAGTTCTCCGCTTCTTCTTGTTGGCCGTTTTGGCATTGTTGGCCGTTTGGCAGCCTCTGACGGGCATGTCGGCTCGAAGCATTCCGCAATTCCGAGCCCGATCAAGCCAGTCTAGGAGAGGAGCGCGTCCGGACTTGTGTGCAGTCGCTATCATCACGAATATTGGCGGCGGTGTCAGGATGCGGAGCGGCGCGGCGGATCTGATGATCCGAGCCGCACCGCGTATCACAGGCGATCAGGCCGGCAGCGCCCGGCTTGCCACGCCACCGTATGCCTTCAACGGGCGCACCGGGAAGACGCGATCGTAGGCGATGTTGAACACGAACGCGTAGACCAGATAGAACGCGACGATCGAGATATCCATCATCAGCGCGGCCCACAGCGAGATGCCGAGGTACCAGGCGACGAACGGGATCAGCAGCACGATCAGGCCGGCTTCGAACAGCATCGCGTGCGCAACGCGGATCGGCATCGTCTTGACGACACGGCCGGTGAAGCGGACCAGCGCATGGTCGAAGCCGAGATTGAACAGCAAGTTCCAGATCGTCGCCACCGTCGCCGAGACAACGCCGATGACGCCCGTATGGGCGACCGGCTGATTGAACAGCCAGGCGGCCGCCGGCGTGAAGATGGCGATACCGATCAGCTCGAACAGGACTGCGTGCCTGATCCGGTCGGAGAAGGAACGCATGGACATTTTGAAACCCTTTCTTGTCGTTGTGACCGGATTTCTATCTGGTATTGTGGGATTACAAAGTTAGATAATATCTGTAAAAGAGATAGATGGCCGTTTCCATGGACCAGCTCGAATCCTTCGTGGCGGCGGCCGAGCAAGGCTCGTTCTCCGGCGCAGCGCGGCTTCTGAAGAAGGCGCAATCAGCCGTCAGCACACACGTCGCCAATTTGGAAACCGATCTCGGACTCGCGCTGTTCGACCGGACCGGCCGCAACCCGGCGCTCACCGAAGCGGGTGCGCGGCTGTTGCCGGAAGCAAAATTGATCCTCGATCGCCGCGAGCATCTGATCGGTGTTGCCAGTAGCTTCGAGGCGCATGTCGAGAAGCGCCTGGTGGTGGCGATCGACGAGCTCTATCCGGAGAGCGCGGTCGGCGAGCTGTTTGCGGAGTTCGCCACGCGCTTCCCGCATGTCGAGCTCGAGCTGCTGTTTCCGATCATGGAGGACGTCAGCCGCCTCGTGCTCGACGGCAAGGCCGACGTCGGCGTGATGTGGCGGCAGGAGCAGCTGCCGCCCGAGCTTGGTTTCAAGACCATCGGCTGGGTGCCACTGCAGCTCGTGTGCGGCAAGAACCATCCACTGGCACATGGGCGGGTGGACTGGGAGGAGCTGAAGCGGCATCGCCAGATCATGGTCACGGTGCGCAACGAGGGAACCGAGCGGCATCGGCTGCGTGTCGCGGCGGAGGTGTGGTGGGTCGAGAGCCACTGGGTGATCCTGCAAATCCTCAAGCACGGTGTCGGCTGGGCGCTGATCCCGGCGCACATCATGGCGAGCTCGCAGGTCGCCGAGGACCTTGCCATTCCCGAACTGGAATTCGACGAGGGCGCGCATCCCGTCGCGCTCGAAGTGGTCTGGCACAAGCAGCGGCCGGCGGGGCCGGCGGCAAAATGGCTGCGCCGCCGTTTCGCCACGCGGCCGCCGATGCTCCGCCTGTGAGCGGCGGCGCGCGCACCGTCGCGGATCGCATGGGAGCTGACATCGCGACCGCGATGTGTTGCGATGCGCGCCGCACTGACCTGACAGGGTGAAGACGATGGCGAAGCAGTTGGAAGGCAAGGTCGCGGCGGTGACCGGGGCGGCATCGGGTATCGGACTTGCGAGCAGCGAGGCGATGCTGGCCGCCGGCGCGCGCGTGGTGATGGTCGACCGCGACGCCGCCGCGCTCGCGGCGCTCGCCGGCACGCATGGCGATGCCGCGATCCCGCTGGTGATCGACCTGCTCGACCCGAATGCCTGCGCGACGCTGTTGCCGCGCGTGCTGGAGAAAGCCGGCCAGCTCGACATCCTGCATGCCAATGCCGGCATCTATGTCGGCGGCGACCTCGTCGATGCCGATAGCGCCGCGATCGACCGGATGCTGAACCTCAACGTCAATGTCGTGATGAAGAACGTGCACGACGTGCTGCCGCACATGATCGCGCGGGCGACCGGCGACATCATCGTCACAAGCTCGCTCGCCGCGCATTTCCCGACGCCGTGGGAGCCGGTCTATGCCTCGTCGAAATGGGCGATCAACTGTTTCGTGCAGACGGTGCGGCGCCAGGTGTTCAAGCACGGCATCCGCGTCGGTTCGATCTCGCCGGGGCCCGTGATCAGCGCGCTGCTCGCCGACTGGCCGGCCGAGAAGCTGCAGGAAGCCAAGGCCGCCGGCAGCCTGCTGGAGGCGAGCGAAGTCGCCGAGGTCGTGATGTTCATGCTGACCCGGCCGCGCGGCATGACCATCCGCGACGTCGTGATGCTGCCGACGAATTTCGATCTGTAGCGCGGCGGCCCGCCGGACCTCGTCTCAGGCGGCGCCGCGATCGAGCGCCGGCGCGGGGTCCTTCTTCGTCAGCCGGCGCAGCGCCGCGACATTGGTGGCGACCGAGGCCATGCGGCACTGGGCCTTGCCGGCGGATTTGGCCTCGTAGAGCGCGGCATCGGCAACCGCCAGCAACTCTTCGGCCTCGGCGCCGTGCTCGGGCGATACGGCGACACCGACGCTGACGCCGACCTTCGCAAAGATACCGTCGGCGAGCCGGTAGGGCATGGTGACGGCCTGGATGATGCGATGGCCGACGGTAAGCGCCTGCTCGGCGGTGATGCCGTTGGCCAGCACCACGAATTCGTCGCCGCCAAGCCGCGCGATCACGTCGGTCTCCGGCAGCGCGCGCCGCAGCCGCTCGGCGGCCAGTATCAGCACCTGGTCGCCGGCGGCGTGGCCATAGGTGTCGTTGACCGGCTTGAAATTGTCGAGGTCGAAGAACAGCAGCGCGAACGGCCCGCCATGTCCGGCCGCGGCCTCGAGCTTTGCGTTCAGCGCGGCGACGAAACCGGCGCGATTGCGCAGGCCGGTGAGGGTGTCGTGATGGGCGAGGTGGCCGTTCTCGCGCTCGGCGCGCATGGTCGCGATCAGCATCTTGTTGAGACGGAAGGCTGCAACCGTCATCGCCGTGAGATACAGCGGCACCTGCAGGAAGACGATGAACAGCAGCGGCTCGCCGGCAAGCGCTGCACCCGGCACGATCGGGCCGAGGCTGAGCAGGATCATGGTTCCGGCGAGGCGGGGAGCGCTGAAGTTGCGGAAGCAGATGCCGCCGACCATCGCCGCCGCCGACAGCGAGGCCAGCAGCGCGACCACCCAGTCGCCGCTGGCAAGGCTGATCAGGATGCCGAAGCCGACGCTGGCGCTCCAGGCGACCGCAAGCACGAGGTGCAGATCGGTCGGGGTGGGCCGCTGCTCGCGCGCGGCGCGATGCGCAACCACGAGCACCGCCAGTCGCGACAGGCAGATGACGAGTTCGAGCACGACCCAGGTGATGAACAGCGCGGTCGGCTCGCGGATCGCAATCACGGCCGCGACTGCGACCGTGTTGACGGCGCCGGCCGCGAACACCGGCAGCGAGCCGTAGAGATCGCCGATCAGCGCCGCGCGGATGTCGTCAGGCACGCCGGGTCCGGCGTCGGCGAGCCAGCGCGTCACGCCCCAGCGCGGCTGGCTATATCGTCCTTTTTCGGACTGCATTGTTCTTGCCCCGTACTTTCACGTGGCAAGAAACCCGACCGGCCCTAACAGGTCTCTAAGGCTGGTCTCGATCACGCAACGTGATTGATGGGTCGTAAATCCGCGCCGCCACCGCGTCATCCGGACGCAGCGGTCGCCGCCGCATCGACGTCCGGTCATTCGGCTGTCACCTCGTTCGACTGTGATGGCGCCGAAAATCGCAACAGCGAGGCGGGGCATTCATGGCTTATCTTGGGGTCACCGCGACCTGGATCGGGATTGCCGCCTGCATTTTGCAGTCGGCGCTGTTCTCCGGCCTCAATCTCGCGGTGTTCAGCCTCAGCCTGCTGCGGCTGCAGATCGAGGCGGACAGCGGCAATCGCAATGCGGTGCGGGTGCTCGAGCTGCGCAAGAGCGCCAACCAGATCCTCGCCACCATCATCTGGGGCAATGTCACCACCAATGTGCTGCTGACGCTGCTGTCGGATTCGGTGCTGGCCGGCGTCGGCGCGTTCGTGTTCTCGGCCTTCGCGATCACGCTGCTCGGCGAGATCTTCCCGCAGGCCTATTTCTCGCGCAACGCGCTGGCGATGACCGCGCGGTTTCTGCCGTTCCTGAATTTCTATCGCATCGTGCTGTTCCCGCTGGCGAAGCCGACCGCAATGGTGCTCGATTGGTGGCTGGGGGCGGAAGGTATCACCTATCTGCGCGAGCAGGACATCAGGCAGATGATCGCCCGCCATGTCGTCGACGGCGGCGACATCAGTCGGGTGGAGGCGACCGGCGCGCAGAACTTCCTTGACCTCGACGACGTCTCCGTCTGCGACGAGGGCGAGGTGATCGATCCCGACAGCATCCTGAGCCTGCCGCTCGCCAATCAGCGCTGCGTGCTGCCGAAATTCGACCGCGTGCCCGACGATCCGTTTCTGCGCCGGATCGATGCGTCGGGAATGAAATGGGTGATCGTGACCGATCTCGCCGGTGAGCCGGTGTTCGTGCTCGATGCCCATCACTTCCTGCGCGATGCGCTGTTCAATCAGCTCGAGAGCGATCCGACGGCCTATTGGCACCGGCCGATCATCGTGCGCGACGCCAAGGCGCGGCTCGGCGATGTGATCGGGCTGATGAAGGTGGTGCCGGAGACGCCGGGCGACGACGTGATCGAGCACGACCTGATCCTGGTGTGGAGCGGTCAGAAGCGCATCATCACCGGCTCGGACCTGCTCGGGCGGCTGCTGCGCGGCATTGCGACCGTGGAGAAGCGCTCGGCGGCCTAGACGAAGGCTTGCCGACCGCTGCCGTCGTAACGGGCAAAGCGGCATGGAAACTGCATGTTTGTCGGCGTCCGGCGGCATAAAATGCGGCCGGGCGCCGATCAATGCCGGCGTCGGTACAGCGTGCCAACGCCTAAGGAGGAAGCCTCATGAAACGCGAAGACCTCACCGAAAAGCTGCTCGACATCAAGCGCGAGAACGGCTGGAGCTGGAAGTACATCTGCGAAAAGATCGGCGGTTATTCCGAAGTCTTGATAACGGGCGCGATCCTCGGCCAGATGAAATTGACAAAGCCGCAGGCGGCCAATGCCGGTGAATTGTTCGGGCTGACGAAGGCCGAGATCGCGATGCTCAACGAGGTGCCGATGCGCGGCACCGGCACGCCGATGCCGCCGACCGATCCCCTGATCTACCGCTTCTACGAGATGGTGATGGTCAACGGTCCGGCGTGGAAGGCGCTGATCGAGGAGGAGTTCGGCGACGGCATCATGTCGGCGATCGACTTCGACATGGCGCTGGAGCGCGTCGCCAATCCGAAGGGCGACCGCGTCAAGATCACGATGTCGGGCAAATTCCTGCCGTACAAATATTACGGCGCCAGCGGCAACGTGCCGGAGTATGGCTTCAAGGAAGGTTGAGGACGGATGGCGAGTAGCGAACCGGGTTCTCCATTCGCTACTCGCTACCCTCTCAGCTCTTGGCGGCAGCGAACGCCTCGCGAAGGTCCTTCACCGGCGCCATGTCGCGGACGAAGGTGAACGCGCCGTTATCCTTCATCTCGCGGGCGCACCGCAGGAACGCAGCCAGCGCGTGGCGCTCCATCGCGCCACCGACGCTGATGCGCTTGACGCCGGCGGCCGACAGCTGCTCGACCGTCAAGGTCGGATCGGCAAAGCCCATCACGAGATTGAACGGCCGCTTCACGGCCGAGACCACGGTCTTGATGGTGCCGATGTCGTAAAGGCCAGGTGAATACAACACGTCGGCGCCGGCGGCCTCGAACGCCTGCAACCGCCTGATGGTGTCGTCGAGGTCCTTGCGTCCCCAGAGGAAATTCTCCGCCCGCGCCGTCAGCGTGAACGGGAACGGCAGGGCCCGTACCGCTTCGACCGCGGCCTGCACCCGCTCGACTGCAAGCGAGAAATCGTAGATCGGACGCTCGCGGTCGCCGGTCGAGTCCTCGATCGAGCCGCCGACGACGCCGGCTTCGGCCGCGCGCGCGATCGCCTTTGCCGCGGTCTTCGGATCATCGGCGCCGCAATTCTCCAGGTCGGCGTTGACGGGCAGGTCGGTGGCCTCCGAGATCACCCGGCAGTTCTCGATGATGGCATCGAGGGAGATCGTGGCCTGGCCGAGCGTGTTGGCGACCCCGAGGCTGGTGGTCGCGAGCGCCTCGAAGCCCATCGCCGCGAGCAGCTTCGCCGTGCCGGCGTCCCACGGATTTGGAATGATGAAGGCGCCGGGCCGCTGATGCAACTCGCGAAACCGTGCTGCCTTGTCTGCCTGGGTGCGCATGTGAACTCCTGATGGTTGGAAAAGCGACTGGCAGCAGCGATAGGGCGGTTTCGGTCATCAGACAAATTTGTTATTCCTCTCGATATCATCAGCTTTTTGCATGAGGCGGGAATGGACAGCGACGCGCTCAACACGTTCCTGGTGGTGCACCGCCGCGGCGGGATCTCCAATGCCGCCAAGGCGCTGCATCGCTCGCAGCCGGCGATCTCGAGGCGCATCGCGCTGCTCGAGCAGGAGCTCGGCGTGCCCTTGTTCGAGCGGATCGAAGGCAAGACGCGGCTCAGCGATGCCGGACGGGTGATGGTGCCTTATGCCGAACGGGCGGTGGCGGCAGCGCAGGATGCCGAGAACGCGGTGCGCGCGCTGCTGCGCGACAATTCCGGTCCGGTGGCGTTGGCGGTGACGGGCACGCTTGCGGGCGAGCGGCTCTCGAAGGTGCTGAAGCGCTTCGCCCGCCAGCATCCCGACGTTACGCTGACGCTGCGCACCGCGACCAGCGCGGAGGTCAGCGATTTGATCCGGCGCGGCGAAGCGACGATCGGGCTGCGCTACGATCGCGACCGCTCAGGCGAGCTCGATTGCGAGGTGCTGCGCGCCGAGCCGCTCGGGGTGGTCTGCGCGCCGGATCATCGCCTGGCCGGACGCCGGGTCGGCCGTCTCGCCGACCTCAGGGACGAGCGGTGGATCGCGTTTCCCGAAGTGCCGGGACGGCGCGAGATCACCGCCTCGCATGTGTTCGCCCTGTTCCTGACCCACGGGCTCGGCGAGATCGCCTGGACGCCGGTCGACAGCCTGACCGCGCAGAAGCGGCTGGTCGAGGCCGGGCTCGGGATCGCGCTGCTGTCACAGAGCAATGCGGCGGAGGAGCTGCGCGCCGCGACGATCGCGACGATTCGCGTCGGCAATCTCAGCGCAAGCCACGAGGTCGTCGCGGTGACGCGGCATGGCGGCTTTCTCAGCGCCGCGTCGCGCCGCCTGCTCGACATCATTCGCGCCGAGTTCACCAGGGCGAGGGGTACAAACACGTCGCGCCGGAGCAATGTCCGGCGCGCGTAGAAGGTCGAAACAGGAGCGCTGCGGGCGTGAGCCCAGGTTCGCGCCTTCAGGTTCCTGCTATCAGCTTCCTGCCTTCACTTGGGTCACGGCAACGGCCAGCAGCTCATCCATCTTGGCGCGGATGTCGCGCTCGGTGGCGGGCTGGCCCTTGGCGGTGAGGTCCTTCAGCACCTTGTGCAGGACGTCATTGTCGCCGGCTTCCTCGAAGTCGGCGGCCACCACATCCTTGGCATAGGCGTTGGCGGCGTCGCCCGAGATGCCGAGCTTCTCGGCGGCCCATAAGCCCAGCAGTTTGTTCCGGCGCGCTTCCGCCTTGAACTTCAGCTCCTCGTCGAGGGCGAACTTCTTCTCGAAACCTTCCTCGCGCTTGTCGAATTCGTTCATAGCCGAAGTTCCAATCCCCTGCTGAATGCGGGCCGCGGCTCGTTGCGGCAGGCCCGATGCCTGCCTAGATAGTTGGGAGGAATCGGCAAGACAACGAGCCGTTAAGCCGCAGGCAAAACAGGCGGAATCGGCCCTTTTCGATAGGGCGGTATAAGTGCCCGCAAGGGGGCACTATCGATTGTGCTGGATGGGCCAATCAGATAGGTTGCCAACAGGTGTGGTTCTTGTTCTGTTTCCAGTTGGATAGCTCAGGTTCCAGGCCTCCGCGGCAGCTCCGTCGTGGGTCGTAACCCCAAGTCATCCGGAGCACCCAAATTCATGGATTTCAACAAAACACGGTACATCCCAATGAGCCGTCGACGCCGCATTTATGAAGGCAAGGCCAAGGTGCTTTACGAAGGCCCCGAGCCGGGAACCCTGATCCAGCACTTCAAGGACGACGCGACCGCGTTCAATGCCAAGAAACACCAGGTGATCGAGGGCAAGGGCGTCCTCAACAACCGGATTTCGGAGTACCTGTTTCAGCACCTCAACGACATCGGGGTGCCGACCCACTTCATCCGCCGCCTCAACATGCGCGAGCAGCTGATTCGCGAGGTCGAGATCGTGCCGCTCGAGGTGGTGGTGCGGAACGTCGCCGCCGGCTCGCTGTCGCAGCGGCTCGGGATCGAGGAGGGCACCCAGCTGCCGCGCTCGATCATCGAATTCTATTACAAGAACGACCAGCTCAACGACCCGATGGTGTCGGAAGAGCACATCACCGCGTTCGGCTGGGCGACGCCCCAGGAGATCGACGACATCATGGCGCTGGCCATCCGTGTCAACGACTTCCTGACCGGTCTTTTCCTCGGCATCGGCATCCGCCTCGTCGACTTCAAGATGGAGTGCGGGCGGCTGTTCGAGAACGAGATGATGCGGATCATCGTCGCCGACGAGATCTCGCCGGACTCCTGCCGGCTGTGGGACATCAAGTCGAACGAGAAGCTCGACAAGGATCGTTTCCGCCGGGATCTGGGTGGTCTGCTCGAGGCGTACACCGAGGTCGCAAAGCGGCTCGGCATTCTGATCGAAAACGAGCGGCCGGCCGGCAGCGGCCCGGTGCTGGTGAAGAGCTAAGGTTAAGGGGCAATCGTGAAGGCACGTGTGACTGTTACGTTGAAGTCGGGCATCCTCGATCCGCAGGGCAAGGCGATCGAGGGCGCGCTGAAGTCGCTCGGCGTCGACGGCATCGCCAGCGTTCGGCAGGGCAAGGTGTTCGACATCGAGCTCGCCGCGACCGACAAGGCCAAGGCGGAGGCGGCACTGAAGGCCGCCGCCGACAAGCTGCTGGCGAACACCGTGATCGAGAACTACCGGGTCGAGGTTCTGAGCTAGCCGGGCGCGCCAGATGACAACAGCCGCTCTCGCCTGTTCCCGCAGCGACCGGATGATCGCCCAATCATTGTTGGCCGGTTTGCTCACGGTCGTCGGGATCGGCGGCGCTGTGGCTCAGTCGCCGGCGCCGGCTCCGGCCGCGACCACGCAGCGGCCGCCGTTTGCGATCAGCGGCTGGCGTTACGAGCGCCGCGCTGACACACACCTGTTCCGTTGCGAGCAGCCGCAATGCGGTGCGGGTTCGAAGGTCAGCTACCGGTTTTACACCGGCGGAAATCAGATGACGCTGGACCAGTTCCGCGACAGCCAGAACCAGGTCATCAAGGCGCTGGAGCAGCGCACGCCCGGACAACGCATCACGCTGCTCGGCGTCGATGGCGACAAGGGCAGCTCGGTGCCGCGCATGTACAAGGCACGGCGCCTGACGGTGACGCCGGGCGGCGCGAGCGAGTATCAGGTCAATGGCTTGATGCTCGGCGCGCAAGGCTCGGCCAGCCTGATCAGTTCGGCGCGCGACGAGAAGGCCAGCAACGACAATTACGCAAAATTTGCCGCCGCAGTTAAGCTTGTGCTGGCCCCCAAAACCAGGTGATCCGATGAAATCAGCCGTCCTCGTCTTCCCCGGCATCAATCGCGAGCGCGACATGGCGCGCGCACTCAGGCTCGCATCCGGCAACGAGACCGCGATGGTCTGGCACGCGGAGACCGCGCTGCCCAAAGGCACCGACCTCGTGGTCGTGCCGGGCGGCTTCTCCTATGGCGACTATCTGCGCTGCGGCGCGATCGCGGCGCGCGCGCCGGTGATGGACGCGGTGCGCGACTTTGCCGCCAAGGGCGGGCTCGTGCTCGGCGTCTGCAACGGCTTCCAGATCCTCTGCGAGTCCGGCCTGTTGCCGGGCGTCTTGATGCGCAATGCCGCGCTGAAATTCGTCTGCCGTGACGTGCATATGAAGGTCGAGCGCTCCGACACCCCGTTCACCCGCGGCTACAATGCCGGCCAGGTGATCCGCGTGCCGGTGGCGCATGGCGAAGGCAATTACGAGGCGGACGAGGAGACGCTGAAGCGGCTCGAGGGCGACGGGCGGGTGCTCTATCGCTACTGCTCTGCCGATGGCGTCGTCGACGAGGCCTCCAACTTCAACGGCGCCGCGCATTCGATCGCCGGCATCGTCAACGAGCGCGGCAATGTGCTCGGCATGATGCCGCATCCGGAAAACCACGTCGAAGAGATCATGGGCTGCACCGACGGCCGCGGCCTGTTCGCAGGGCTGGTCCAGCAGTTCGAGAAGGCGGCCTGATCGCCATAGCGTTTTCGAGCGAAGTGAGGGCCGGTTCGCGTGAAGAAAACGCGTCAAAATAAGATGCTGCGACGGTGGTTCGCGGCGGCTGCCGCGTTGCTGCTTGCGACAACGGCGCAGGCACAGGATTTCCCGAAGCGCCCGATCACGATGATCGTGCCGTTCACGGCCGGCGGTACCTCCGACGTCATTGCCCGCGCCGTTGCCGACCAGATGAGTGCAGCGCTCGGCCAGACCATCATCATCGAGAATGTCGGCGGCGCCGGCGGCTCGACCGCGCTGACCCGTGCGGCGCGCGCCGAGCCGGACGGCTACACGATCGCGATCGGCAATGCCGGCACCAATGCGGCGACCTACACGATCTATCCAAAACTGTCGTTCACGCCCGATTCCTTCGCCCCCATTGCTGTGGTTGCCAAGACCTTCGGCATCGTGGCGCTGCGCAAGGATTTTCCGGCCAAGGATCTCAAGGAATTCATCGACTACGCCAAGAAGAACCCGGGCAAGGTCAATCTCGGCCATGCCGGCGTCGGCTCCTCGAACTACCTGATCTGCAAGAGCTTCGTGCACGCCGCCGGGATCGACGTGCAACTGGTCGGCTATCGTGGCGCGGCGCTGGCGCTGACGGACGCGATCGGCAGCCAGATCGACGGCGTCTGCGATGCCGCGGCCTCGGTGTCGCAGGCGATCGACGACAAGCTGGTGAAAGCGGTCGTGGTCGGCTCGACCGTGCGGCTCGCCTCGCTGCCGGAGCTGCCGACCTCGGCAGAGGCCGGACTGCCCGAGTTCGAGGCGCAGGGCTGGAACGGCCTGTTCGCGCCGAAGGGCACGCCGCCGGAGATCATCGCCAAGCTCAACGCCGCCGCGCGCACCGCGGTCGCAAGCGACGCAGTGAAGAAGCGCTTCGTCGACCTGTCGACAGTCGCCCCCGACGCCAATGAGCTCACGCCCGAGGCGCTGCAGCAGCTCGTGACCCGCGATGTCGCGAAATACCGCACGCTGCTCGCGGACGACAAGAAGTAGCGCCTCCGCGGCGTGCAACTCCCTATTGCGGACACAGTCTGCGGCAAGCCTGCATTCAGGTCTGATCGGGGATGCGGTCATGCGCCGTATGGTGTTGTGCTGCTGCGCCGGCATGGCGCTCGCCTGGCTCGTTGGCGGTGCCGCGGCCGGCGAACAGGCTGGCCTGATTTACTTGCCCTGGGCGAAGTTCTGTATCGGCAATGCCTGCTTTATCGGGCGAGATGGTCGATTGAAGATAGAGAACATCGACTGCGGACGGGTCGTCTCAGCCGCGCTCATCGCCCGCGCCGGCGATCCCAGGAAGACGTTGCGCGTCACCCTGCCGACCCGGGTGAAGGTGGAACGCGGCGTTCGGATCATCCTCGATCAGGGGCAGGCGATTGAGCGGCCTTACACGAGCTGTTTTGCCAGCGGCTGCATCGCGGACTACGACGCGGGGCCGGAACTGGTCGATCAGCTCAAGCAAGGGCATACGCTTGGCCTCGAGGCAATCGACAAGGCCAATTCGCCGATCAGCCTGATCGTACCGCTCGCCGGATTCGCTGATGCCTACGATGGACCCGCACAAGAGACGAAGGTGATCGAGCTTTCAAAGGAAGAATCAGAGCGCGCGAAGCGCGCCGAAGAGGAGCGCAAGTCCCGCTGTGGAGCGCAATAGGGACCATGAACCTCGACCGTTCCGTCCGCGACCAATGCAGGGATAGTCGCCTCCGTTTCACAATCTCTTCACGCTAGCACGGCCGGCATGGCAACCGGGGATTGTCGCAGTGTGCCGGGCACGTTATGACGAGGGCGATTGGGATGGTCTGTCCGGTTCGCTGGGATCCTCGAATGCCTGTCGCATTGGTCGTATTGCTGCTCGACATCACACTGATCTACCACGCCTCGCGCACCGGGCGCTTGCAGCCATGGGCCTTCATCATCCTGATGGTGCCGCTGATCGGCGCGCTCGCCTACATCGTCGTCGAGCTGATCCCGGAATGGTGGGGCGGACCGGGTGCCGCGCAGGCGCGCAAGCGCGTCGCCAACCGGCTCGATCCGGAGAAGCGGTATCGCGAATTGTCCGACCGGCTCGCAACGTCGGACACGATCGCCAACCGTGCGGCGCTCGCCGCGGAGTGTCACACCATCGGCCGCTTCGAGGAGGCGGAGAGCCACTACGACCACGTGTTGCGGCTGCCGCAGGGCGACGATCCTGCCTACGCGCTGGCCAAGGCGCAGGCCCAGTTCGCCAGGAAGCAGCCGGCCGAGGCGCTGGCGACGCTCGATGCCCTGCGCGAGCGCTGGCCAGATTTCGAGTCCGCCGAGGGGCATCTGCTTTATGCGCGTTCACTTGCCGAGATCGGACGGCTCGACGAGGCGCTGGAGGAATATCAGGCGGTGTCGCAGTATTTTCCCGGCGCGGAGGCGCGGGTCCGCTATGGCCTGCTGCTGCAGCTGGTCGGCCGCACCGCCGAGGCGCGGATGGTGTTCAACGAGTTGTTGATCCAGATGCGCCGCGCGCCGAAATACCTGCGCGACGCGCAGGCCGAGTGGCTCTCGATCGCCGAGAAACAGCTGTCGGCTTGAGCTTGGACTAAAGCCTTCGCAACCAGCGCTTCACGGCGTCGCCCGGCACCGTCATCGCGGCGACGCCGAACATGACCAGCACGAGTCCCAGCGCCAGGTTCGATGGCACGGATTCCCCGAGCAGGATGACCGACAACGCGACGCCGATCGGAATCCGCAAATAGCCTTGCGCATTGGTCGTGAGCGTGCCGAGCCGCGTCAGGCACATGTAGAACAGCATCAAGCCGAACGCGCTGGAGAAGATGCCCATCACGACGGTGGCGACCAGCGCCTGCGGCGTCGGGTGCAGTGTCCAGGGATGGTCGACGATCAGGGCGACCGGCAGCAGCACGGTGCCGCCGAACAGCAGCGAGCCGGCGGCGACCACCATCGGATCGTAGTCCGACAGCCGCAGCCCGAAGATCGTGGCGCAGGCGAACGAGACGGTGGCGAGCAAAATCGCGATCTCGGCGAAGATCTCCTTGCCGAAGCCCGAGAGCGCGTCGAGGCCGATAATCGCGACCGTGCCGGCGAGGCCGAGGATCGCGCCGACCAGCTTGAGCAGCGAGGCCGGCTCGTGCCGCGTGATCGCCCAGGTGATGAGGAAGGCGAAGATCGGCGTCGTCGAGGCCAGCACCACGGTGTTGGACGCCGGCACGTAGAGCTGCGCCCAGGTGATCACCAAAAACGGGATCGTCGAGTTGATGGTCTGCTGGAAGGCGAACAGCTTCCAGGCCTTGATGTCGGTCGGGATGCGGATGCCGCGGATCCGCAGCACCACGAGCAGGAAAGCGGCGGCGACCAGCGAGCGCGCCGAGATGAAAGTGATCGGCGGGATCGAGCCGAGCCCGATCTTGGTCAGCGGATAGGTCGAGCTCCAGCAACAGGCCAGCGCCAGCAGCAGCGCATAGTCGCGCCAGCCGCGCGCGCTCGGCGCCGGTGGAGTGGGCGTGATCGCGGGAGCCGGCACACCGCCCGTCTTGGCTCCTTGTTTGAGCACGTTCTGGATCATGCTCTCGCTGTGCTCTGCGGCACCTTGACTGGCTCCCCGCGCATTTAGCGCGCATGGAAACTGATACTTCGGGAGCTTACCCGAGGCCAGAGCAAGTTTGCGGCGCTTCGTGTCGTCTAATCCCGCGAGGCGGTATTCGACACGGCCGCTTCGGCATCCGTGGAGCCGGGATGTGGGCTCGTATCCGACGTCGTTTCCCACCAGTCGCCGAGCGCATCGATCAGCGGCACGAGCCGGTGGCCGGCCGGCGTCAGCTGGTATTCGACGCGCAGTGGATAGCCTTCGAACTCGGTGCGCTCGACGATGCCGGCGTCCTCCAGCTTGCGAAGCTCGAGGGTCAGCATCTTGTGCGAGATGGTCGGGTTGTCGCGGCGCAGGTCGCTGAAGCGCTTGGTGCCCTGCTTCAGATAATAGATCAGCAGCGTCGGCCAGCGGCCGCTCAGGATCTGCATCACTTCCTCGATCGGGCAACGGGAGACGAGAGATTTCATGGCGGCTCGTGGTTACAAAAAGGTGCGTAATTTACTTCATGGATGTGGCGAATAGGGTCCGGCTCCGCTGCGCAGCGTGATCGTCAGATCATCACCGGAGACCACATCATGGAACCTATCCTCATCTATGGCTTCCCGCTCGGAAGCTCCATGGGGCTCGTTGCAGCTCTCGAATGGCTGCGCAAGCCCTATCGCCTTTGTCGCGTCGACATGCTCGGCGAAATGCGCGATCCCTCCTATGCGCGGATCAATCCGCGGCACGAGACGCCGGCCTTCGTCACGAACCAGGGCAGGGTGCTCACCGAGAACATGGCGATCGCAAGCTGGCTCGCTGCGCGCGATACCGAACGCCGGATCAGCTTCGACCCTTTGTCGCCCGAGGCGGACCGGATGCATCAGCTGATGGCCTTCGTGAACACCGGCTTCACCGCGGCGTTCAGCCCGCTGTGGGCCGCGCTGGAGATGCAGACGCCGAACCCGGCGATGCAGTCGGCGCTGCGGCAATGGGGGCAGGGCAGTGTCGTGCAGCGGCACGACCGGCTCGAGGAACTGATCGGCGATGCGCCGTTCCTGCTCGGTGACCATCCGACATTGGCGGATGGGCTGCTGATCGGTGTCGCGCGCTGGCTCGATTTCCACGCCGTCGCCGACCGCAATCGCTGGCCGAAACTCGCGGCACTTCGCGCACGCCTCGAGTCCGATCCGGCCGTGATCTACGCGACCGCGCTGGAGCAGGGCGAGCACATCCCGGGAACGGGCGCCTGCGTCGGTCACCTTCCGCTTGCCGAGGTGATCGACCGGTTCGGCACGCCCGGCGCGTGACGAGTTCCGGCCGCCGGCGGGCCGGAGCCCCCTCGTCCGGCGCTCCGGCCTATGTTACAGTTTTGTGACTTGGCCCACACGCAGTTGCCGCTCTTGCTGCTAGGCTTGGCCTCATGACGAAGCATTTCAGATTACCGATCTTTTTCACTGCTCTGTTCGTCGCAACGCAATGCTTGGCTGCGGAGACGAAGGGCGCGGGCTCAACCTTCGTGTCGCCGGTGATGGCGAAATGGATCGATGCCTACAAGGCAAAGACCGGCAACAACGTCAGCTATCAATCGGTGGGCTCGAGCATCGGTGTCGGCCTGATCAAGAAGGCCGCCGTCGATTTCGGGACGAGCGATATGCCGCTTGATTCGAAGGAGCTCGACAAGCTCGGCATGATGCAATTCCCGATCGTGATCGGCGGCGTCGTGCCGGTCGTCAACATCGAGGGCGTCAAGCCCGGCCAGATCCAGTTCACCGGACAGCTGCTCGCCGACATCTATCTCGGCAAGATCAGGTCGTGGAACGATCCGGCCATCCAGGCCGTCAACCCCGATCTGAAGCTGCCGCGCACGGCAATCACCGTGGTGCATCGCCTCGATGGCTCGGGCACCACGTTCAACTGGTCGAACTACCTCGCCAAGGTCAGTGCGCAGTGGAAGGCGAGTATCGGAGAGGGCACGTCGGTGGAATGGCCGGTCGGGCTCGGCGGCAAGGGCAATGATGGCGTCGCCTCGCTCGTCAGCCTGATTCCCGGGTCGATCGGCTATCTCGAATATGCCTACGCGCTGCAACGGCTCGACCGGATTTCGTTCGGTCTGGTGCAGAACAGTGCCGGCAATTTCGTCACCCCGGACGCCGCATCATTCCAGGCGGCGGCGGCGAGCGCGGACTGGACGGCGACGCAGGATTTCAACCTGGTCCTCACCAACGCCCCTGGCGAAGACGCATATCCGATCACGGCCACGACCTTCGTGCTGATGCACAAGCAGCCGAAGTCGCCGGAGCGGTCCGCAACCGCGATCGATTTCCTGCGCTGGTCATTGGACAGCGGCAAGCCGCAGGCTCAATTGCTCAATTACGTTCCCTTGCCGGCCACGCTGGTCGAGCAGATCGAGCTTTATTGGCAGCACAATTTCGAGGCCGTCACGGCGTCGGCAGCGGCGCCTGGAAAGCGGTGAGGGATCGGCGGACGACGCGGACAAGCTACTTAAATCCGATCACCATCGAATCCGGACCGACAAGTGGTTCGACCCGCGTTCTCGAAAAGCCGGCTTCGCGCATCCAGGCCTGACAGTCTGCTCCCGTATAGTCGAACCCACCGGAAGTCTCGATCAGCATATTCAAGCTCATCAGAAGACCGAAAGCGTTTTCGCGGCGATCGTCATCGATGATGGCATCATAAACAATGACTGCGCCGCCTTTCGAGAGAGCATCGAATGCCTTGCCGAGCAGCGTCTTCTTCCCGGCAAGGTCCCAATCATGCAGGATGTGGCCCATGACGATGACATCGACGTCCGGAAGAGGGTCCTCGAAGAAGTTTCCGCTGCGAAACCGCACGCGGTCCGCCACCCCGCGCTGAGCGATAAACTCCTCGAAGACCGGCTTGACCACGGGAAGGTCGAAACCGATGCCGGTGAGGTGCGGATGGGCGTGGGCGAGAGTGGCAGGTACCATGCCCTGAGCGGAGCCGATATCCGCGAAAGTCTTGTACTCGCTCCACGGGAATTTGCCGGCAATGGCCTGGGCCGCGCCGGCGCTGATTGCGCTCATGGCGCCCAGAAATCCCCGCAGCCGATCCGGATCGGCATACATGGCCGCAAAGAAGTTGTCTCCTCCGCCCTTGCCCTCGTTCTGCAATTCGCCGCTGCGCAGCGCCTCGGTGAGCGATCCCCAGAAGCCATAGAGCCGGGCATTCGCCATCTCCAGGACGCCGCCGATGTAGGATGGCTTGGCTCGATCGAGATACAGGTCGGTGTCCGGGGTGTTGCTGTAGATGCCGTTCTCGCGCTCCAGCAGTTTGAGCGCCACCAGCGTATCGAGGAAGTCGCGGGCTGAACGCGGATGCAGCGCCAACTTGCTTTGAAGCGTCGGCAGGTCGGCTGGGCCATCGGCCAAGGTGCTGAACACGCCGAGTTCGACACCGCTCAGGAGCGTTTTGGATGACCAAAAGCCCAAACCAATCTGCATGATATGTTCCGGTGTTGCCGCGCTCATGACTTGATCCCAAATTGGTTGTTACCGCTGATGCAGCAGAGTGAGCATGTTCGGGCCTGGTGCCCCGAGATGGTGGCAGGGGCCCGACACGAGGTCATTTCAAATAACGGCGAATAAATTTGATTTTGGCATTTCGGCCTAGTGAATGCCATCGACGTCGAATTGGCGAGAAAAAAGAGCGATGGACGCCGGTCTGGCGTCCATCGCGTAACGCTTGCCTGAAATCCCGGCAGGAGGACCTAGCGCAGCACCTCGCTGAGCACCTCGCCGTCGACGTGATGCGGCGTGGTGCCGAGGATCCGCATGATGGTCGGCGCCACGTCGATATTGCGCATGTGCCGTACCACGGTGTCCTTGCGGATCTGCGGCCCCGCGGCGATGAACGTCGCGCTCATCACCGGAAGCTCGGGATCGTGACCATGGGCGCCGTAGAAGTTCGGCATCGACAGGGCGGTGGTGGCCGAATTGAACGGCGCATCGCCCTGGCGTGCGACGCCGGGGTTCTGGATACCGTCGAAGTTGTAACCCGGCGCCATCAGCGCGAACACGTCGCCATAGTCCTGGCCGACTGTCTTGCTGGTGCACTGTCCGGTACCGGCGTCGCATTGCAGCGGCCGGGTCTCGACGACGGTGAAGATGCGCTGATCCCTGAGCGAGTAGTTGAAGCGCGCATTGGGATCGACCGCGTTCTTCACCGCATCGGTGATCTGCGCCACCAGGGCACGATAGGTCGCCAGATCGACGGTGCCGCCGAGCTCGCGGTTCTGCAGGTTGACGTAGATGTCGGCGGCAGGACCCGAGGTGCGGATGCCGACCTTGCTGGTGTCGATGCCGGCGTTGCGCAGGATGTTGGTCAGGTTGACCGAGGTGTGGAACGGCGCGAAGCCGTGATCCGACACCACGACGACGTTGCTGTCATGGCCCGCCGCATCGGCGATCTGCTTCACCGCCTTGTCGGCGGTCTGGTAGGCGAAGCGGATGTAGGACGCATAGCGCTTGACCTTGGCCGGATCCTGGTTGGCACCGATCGAGTTCGGGTCGGTCGGGCTGGTGCCCTGGCGCGGATCGGTCAGCAGGAACTGGTGCTCGGAGCCGTCGGGCTGCTCGATATAGACCATCACGAGATCGGCATCCGGATGGGTCTTGACCGCGCGCTCGCCGATATTGGCCTGGTAGCGCACGAAGGTCTTGACCATATCCTCGAACATGGTCTCGATCTCGACATCGGGGAAGCCGGTGAAGCCCGGGCTCAGGCGCTCAGGAATGCGGAAATCGGCCTGCGGACGCCAGAAGCCGATGTTGTTGTTGATGTCGTCGACATCGGCGAGCACCGGCGTGTTGCGCGGGATGTAGTTGGCGCCGTAGCGGGCGAAGCGCACCACCGAGAGGTCCGGCGACAGCGCCGACACGAAGTAGGCGGCACCGACCTTCGCGCCGCTGCCCTCGAAGAAGAACGGTGCGTTCTCGCCGCCGAACTTGACGTAGGCGGGCCCGGTCGACGGCGCGTGGAACGGTCCCGCGGTGATGCCGCGGTTCTCGTCGAAGAACACCAGGGTGTCGTAATTCACCTTGCGATCATTTGTCGTGTCGATCGCGGCGACGCGGATCGAATATTTGACGTCGAGCGTCGATGCGCCGGTGCAGGTCGCGGTCGCAGCGGCCGAGCACGAAAACGTCTCGATCGGCGCCGAGGTCACCAGCACGGGGCTGAACGAGAAATGGCCCGCGGCCTGCAGCGCCGCCACGATGCCGGGATCGGCCGTGAAGTCGCTGCGCGACAGCGTGAAGCCCTGGGCGCCGATGCCGCCGAACGCGCCGAACGGTACTGTGAAGTCGGTGACGCGGGTCGGCTGGGCCGGCTGCACCACGGTCTTGTTGATGGAGATGTCGGCGCCGTCGCCACCGGGCCAGGTCGCGGTAACGACCTTCTTGCCCTGCTGGCGCAGCTGCACCCACAGCGGCTGCGCCGTCGGGTTTGCCGACGGCCCGAGCGGGCTCTCATTGTAGCCGCCGATCGGCGCCGCGAAGCCGCTGATGCTGCTGGAGATCGGCCCGACGATCGGCTGGAACGTGTTCGAAGGGATGTCGTTATGGACAGCCGTCGAACCGGTCGCGATCGCGATATGCGAGACCGCGGTGAGCGACGGTGACGCCGTCACGTTCTGCAGCGCCACCGCGCCGCGCCGGCTGAGCCGGGCGAGGCCGCCGTCGCGCGGCAGCACGCCTTCCTCAATGAATTTCTGGATGAAATCGGGTTTTGCGCCGTCGAGCGAGATCATCACCACGCGCGGCTTGCGGCCATGATGACCGCCGTCATGGTCTTGGTCCTGATCCTGACCGCGGGCATCGCTGCCGCGATCGCCATTATCGCCGTCCTGTCCGGCGCGCGCCGGAGTTGCGATCCATGCCAGCGATGCGACAAGCGACATCGCCGTCGTAACGGAAACGAACGTCTTCAATTTCATGAGAATGCCCCAACCTGGCTTGCGCGAATGCACAAACGGAAACCGTTCGGCAATCTACGGAGGCTTGGCTGACGGGCATGTGACGCATGCGCGACGACGCAACGACAGCACGTCGTCGCGTCACAACTGCAATGCGAATTGCTTCACGCGAAGAACGCGCGTGAACACAATGCGGTAGCGCTCGGCTTTCGATTCAATCCGTGCCGATGTAACGGCTGGATGACGACGTGCATTCACAGGCCTCGCGTATTCTCGCGCGAAGCGGTGGCGCGTGCGCTTACGCGGTCGGCTCCGCCGGAGCCTTCCGCTTCACGCGCTTGATGGTGCCGGAGAAGGTGAACAGCGGCCGCTCGGCCGAGGTCAGCATGCCGCGCACAAAGATCAGCGAGCCGCCGGCGCGGGTGACCTCGCCGGTGCATTCGATCAAATCGCCCTCGCGGGCCGCGTCGAGGAATTCCGAGGCGAACGAGACCGTGACGCCGGGGCCCTGGAGCACAGAAGCAGCAAGCGCGAACAGGCAGTAATCCGCAAAGGTCATGAAGCAGCCGCCATGGACGTTGCCGGAGCCGTTGAGGTGCTTCTTGGCGACCCGGAACGCGCAGGAGATGCGGCCGTTCTCGTCCATGCGGTGGTAAAACGGGCCGGTATGGGTCTCGAAATTGTCCCGCGTCCAGGTTCGCCAGCCGGCGAATTCGCCCTCGGTTTCGACATGCAGGTCGGGGCGGCGGTTGAATGCGGTGTTGAGTGCGGTCGGGGCGAGCTCGTTCACGAAATCTGGGCCTTCAATTATCGGGTTCGGGTCCTTAAATCCGATCCATCCCCATTGTGCAAATCCCGGGTGCCAACCCCGGGCCGCGTCCAACCGCCGCAAAGCTCTGGACAGGCCGGAAATGGGCCGTAAAAGGCCTTTTCGCCCCCGTTCGATCTACCTATTAAGGGTCCCATGACCGCGCCCAAGAATGATCCGAAGAACGAGCCCCAGATCACCCCCGAACTCGTCGCCGCCCACGGGCTGAAGCCGGACGAGTACGAGCGCATCCTCAAGCTGATTGGGCGGGTTCCGACCTTCACCGAGCTCGGCATCTTCTCGGCGATGTGGAACGAGCATTGCTCGTACAAGTCGTCCCGCATCCATCTGCGCGGGCTGCCGACCAAGGCGCCCTGGGTGATCCAGGGCCCCGGCGAGAATGCCGGCGTGATCGACATCGGCGACGGCCAGGCCGTGGTCTTCAAGATGGAGAGCCACAACCACCCGAGCTATATCGAGCCCTACCAGGGCGCGACCACCGGCGTCGGCGGCATCCTGCGCGACGTCTTCACCATGGGCGCGCGCCCGATCGCCTGCCTGAACGCGCTGAGCTTCGGCGCGCCGGAGCACCCCAAGACCCGGCACCTGGTGTCCGGCGTGGTCGCGGGTGTCGGCGGCTACGGCAATTCGTTCGGCGTGCCGACGGTCGGCGGGCAGGTCCGCTTCCATACCCGCTACGACGGCAACATCCTGGTCAACGCGATGGCCGTGGGCCTCGCCGATGCCGACAAGATCTTCTACGCGGCGGCCTCCGGCGTGAACATGCCGATCGTCTATCTCGGCTCAAAGACCGGCCGCGACGGCATCCACGGCGCCTCGATGGCCTCGGCCGAATTCGACGACGCCTCCGAGGAGAAGCGCCCGACCGTGCAGGTCGGCGATCCCTTTGCCGAGAAGCTGCTGCTGGAAGCCTGCCTCGAGATCATGGAAGCCGACTGCGTGATCGCGATCCAGGACATGGGCGCGGCCGGCCTGACCTGCTCGGCGGTCGAGATGGGCGCCAAGGGCGACCTCGGCGTCGAGCTTGACCTCAGCGCAGTGCCGACCCGCGAGACCGGCATGAGCGCCTACGAGATGATGCTCTCGGAGAGCCAGGAGCGCATGCTCATGGTGCTCAAACCCGAGAAGGAGCAAGAGGCCGAGGCGATCTTCCGCAAATGGGGGCTCGATTTCGCCATCGTCGGTTACACCACGCCGACCAAGCGCTTCGTCGTCAAGCATGGCGGCGACGTGATGGCCGATCTGCCGATCAAGGAGCTCGGCGACGAGGCGCCGGTCTATGACCGTCCGCATGTTGCCTCGAACGCGCTGCCGGTGATCCGCGGCCAGGACGTCAAGCCGCCGCTGGGCATCGCCGACGCGCTGGAAAAGCTGATCGGCACGCCCGAGCTGTGCTCGAAGCGCTGGGTGTGGGAGCAGTACGACCACGTCATCCTCGGCAATACCATGCAGCGCCCCGGCGGCGATGCGGCGGTGGTCCGGGTCGAGGACGGGCCGAAGGGGCTTGCGCTCACCGTCGACGTCACGCCGCGCTATTGCGAGGCCGATCCGTTCGAGGGCGGCAAGCAGGCGGTGGCCGAAGCCTGGCGCAACATCACCGCGGTCGGCGGCCGGCCGCTCGCGATCACCGACAACCTCAATTTCGGCAACCCGGAGCGGCCCGAGATCATGGGCCAGTTCGTCGGCTGTCTGAAGGGTATTGCGGAAGCCTGCGTTGCGCTGGACTTCCCGGTCGTCTCCGGCAACGTCTCGCTCTACAACGAGACCAACGGACGCGGCATCCTGCCGACGCCCTCGATCGGCGGCGTCGGCGTACTCGACGACTTCACCAAATCCGCGACCCTGGCGTTCAAGGCGGCCGGCGAGGCGATCCTTTTGGTGGGCGATACCCACGGCTGGCTCGGCCAGTCGGTCTATCTGCGCGACGTCTGCGGCCGCGAGGAGGGCGCTCCGCCGCCGGTCGATCTCGCCACCGAGAAGCGCAATGGCGACGTGGTGCGCGGCATGATCCGCGCCGGCACTGCGACAGCGGTGCATGACGTCTCCGACGGCGGGCTCCTGATCGCGCTCGCCGAGATGGCGATCGCGAGCGGCATCGGCGCGCAGCTGCTGGCGGCGCCGTCGTCCATCGTGCCGCATGCCTATTGGTACGGCGAGGATCAGGCCCGTTACATCGTCACCGTGCCCGCGGCGGATGCTGGTCTCGTGCTGGCCAAGATGAAGGGTGCAGGCGTGTCCTGCGCACGTATCGGCACCACGGGCGGCGATGCCATTGCGGTCGCCGGCGAGGCGCCGGTGACCGTTGAAAGCCTGTCCCGCGCCTTCGAGCACTGGCTGCCGAACTACATGCGCGGCACGGCCGCCTGATCCCGGCGGATCAGGCGTCACAAAGCAACGATCTCAACAGCGCGATGACCCAATCATCGCGCTGTTCTCTTTTGTTCAACTGCGATACCTGCGGATCGTGCGCTAGGTCGCGCCGCGGACCGCGCGCCACGCAAAGATGATGATGCAGGCGCCGATGAAGCCGGCAATGAGATAGCTGAGCCAGCCTCCGCCGAGCGACACGCCGATCAGACCCAACAGCCAGTTCGCCAGCGCGGCGCCGACGATGCCGAGGATGATGTTCATGAAGATGCCGGTTCCGGACTTCATGATCATCTCGGCGAGCCAGCCGGCCAATCCGCCGACGATGATTGCCGCGATCCATCCAACTTGAGGGTCGTTCATTCTGGGACTCCCTAGGTCAAGCAGTCCGGCCAGCATACCTGAGAATCAGGGGAGGGCATGTGACCAATGGCAGGTTGTGCGCAACTTGTCGGCCTCGATGATGCCGTCAACCTTGCCGCTTGCGCGGCTGTCACCGCGCCGCGGCAGCGCCGCGGCTGGAGAGCGTCGCGGCGAGGGGCGAGATCGCGGCGTGATCAAAGCACGTATTTCGAGCCCGGAATCTTGCGCAGCACGGCGGTGGCCGCCCAGCTCAGCGCCACGGTGGCGAAGAACGCGATCGTGGCCTTGGCGATCGCCGGCAATTCCATGTCGAACAGCCAGTATTGCAGCCACAGCACGATCGGATAGTGCACCAGGAACATGCCGTAGGCGTCGCCCTGCATGCGGTCGAGCAGCGTCGGGCCCGCCGCCTTCGATTGCAGGAAGTAGGCCAGGATCGCGAACAGGATCGAGGCGCTGAACAGCACGTAGAAGCTGCCGTAGATCGCGAGATACCAGCCCGGCAGCGGGTCGGGGTTACCGATGATCTGCCGCTTGATGTAGATCATCACCCACATCAAGCAGTAGGGGATCAGTGTGATGCCGGTCCAGAACCAGCGCCGCTCGGTCAGCCGTCCGTTCGCGCTGAGCAGGCCGTTCTCGAAGTTCGCCGAGCCGATCCCCGCACCGATGAAGAAGTAGCACGCATACAGCAGCACCCGGCTCGCCTGCACCGAGAACGGTCCGAGCTCGAACCAGTAGTTCTGGCCGTAATGGACCAGCATCGGCAAATAGAAGGCGGCACTGACGACGACGAGGAACAGCCAGAACTTCGAGGGACGTTCAAATCCCTTGACCGACAGGCGGTTGATCGGTTCGAGCAGGCGCGCCGACACCCGGTACAGCACGCTTGCCGTCAGGTCTAACGCCATCAGGACCCAGACGAACCAGATCGGGCCGCTCGGCCAGGGCCCGTAGATCATGGTCCTCCACCAGAAGTCGGAGAAGGTCAGGTCGGGCGTCGCACGCAGCGCGATCGCGTAATAGGCGATCGGAATCACGGTGAACGCGCAGATCACGAAGGGCAGGCCGAGCCGCAGCAGCCGGTCGCGCAGGAAGATCAGCCACGGTTTGTTGCCGAGCCCGGGCCACACGAACAGCCCCGACAGGAAGAAGAACATCGCCATGAAGAAGCTGTCGGTGGCGAGCACCATGCAGTCGAAGCCGATCCACGACGTCGGATCGGTGTGTCCGAAATAGGTGTAGGGGATCACCGCGTGGTGCAGCAGCACGACCAGCGTCAGGAAGGTGCGCGCACGATCGAGGGCGACATTGCGCTTGTGGAGTTTCGGTGCTGCCTGGACGTCGACGGCCGGAGCCGCGTGAGCAATCGATTTCATGGCGCCCCCAGCCGGGTCTGCACCCGGATGTTGCAATCGGGAACCTGATTCAGCAAGTACGAATTGTCTCGATTCCGTGGTGTCGAGGTCGGTCATCTCGGCGTCTGTTTCGATTTGGAACTTGAATATGTAGCGGGCGTTGTCGGAAAGGCTGGCGGGCGCACCGGGCGCACGCGGCTTTGAGGAGCAAGCAATGACTCTGCTGAAATGGGCGTTGATCTTCCTTGTTGTCTCGATCATCGCGGGCTTGCTCGGCTTCACCGGTATCTCAGCCGCCTCCGCCGATATCGCACGCTTCCTGTTCTACGTGTTCGTCGTGATCTTCCTGGTGCTCCTGATCCTCGGGCTCACGATATTCAGGGTCTAGCGGCGATCCGGCCGCACACTCCCGTTATCATGCCCGGGCCTCGCCCCGGGCATTTACGTTCTCAGGCTGGGGGCGCACGCCGAAGCGCCGGGCACGGCCCGGCGTTGCGGTAGGCCAGGCGGCCTAGGCGACTTCCTCGATCTTCACCTTGTCGGGATAGAACGCGAGGTGGCCGGCGATCTCGGTCATCGCCGGGAAAGGCTCCTCATAGGTCCAGATCGCATTGTCCAGCGTCTTGCCGTTGGCCTTGATGCTGAAATAGCTCGCATCCCCCTTGTAGGGGCAATGTGTGGTCCGCTCGGTGCGGGCGAGCAGCTCCATGTTGGCGTCTTGCCGGGGGACGTATTGCACGGCCGGATAGCTCGCTTCCTTCAAGGTCAGCGCATGGGTGGTCTCGGCGATGACGACGCCGTCGGCGGTGACGCGGACGCGCTTGGCATTGGGCGTGATCGTAATCGGATGGTCGGGGCCGGGGAGCTTCATGATTCTGCGCCTCTTCTGGTCATTTCGGCGTGATGGCTTGTGACCGATTGATGCAGGTTTAAATCGCTGGGAATGGGAATATAGTGTGCGGCGGGATGACCTAGAAGACCTCAAGGACTAGGTTTTATCTTAGGCTTTCTTGGCCGAATCGGCCCTGATTCGAACGACCTGACGGAGGTGGACTGGGATGCCGATGGACGCCCGTGATATCGAATCGATGATCAAGGCAGCGATCCCGGACGCCGAGGTGACGATCCGCGACCTGGCAGGCGACGGCGACCACTACGCGGCCACTGTCGTTTCCGAGTCATTCCGCGGCAAGTCCCGCGTCCAGCAGCACCAGATCGTCTACCAGTCGCTGAAAGGCCAGATGGGCGGCGTGCTGCATGCGCTCGCCCTGCAGACCGGGGTGCCGGAAGGCTAGGCCCCGGCCAACGGGCGGGGGCCTCGAGCGATGGCAGACAATCCGCGCGGAGCGATGTTTCGCGTCATCGTGCCGAACCAGCACGGCCGCGTCACCAATGCCGAGCTGTTCTTCGACCTCGTCTTCGTCTTCGCCGTCACGCAGCTGTCGCACACGCTGCTGCACCACTTCACCCCGCTGGGCGCGGTGCAGGTCACACTGCTGTTTCTCGCGGTGTGGTGGGTGTGGGTCTACACCACCTGGGTCACCAACTGGCTCAATCCCGACCTGACCCCGGTCCGCCTGCTGCTGTTCGTCCTGATGCTGGGCGGGCTGCTGTTGTCGACCTCGATCCCGACCGCCTTCGAGGGCCGCGGGCTGTGGTTTGCCGGGACCTATGCGGCGATGCAGGTCGGCCGCACGGCGTTCTGGCTGCTGGCAACGCCGCGGCGACGGACCGCGGTGCGTCACAACGCGATCCGCATCCTGACCTGGCTGAGCTGCTCGGCCGTGCTCTGGATATCAGGCGGCTTCGCCGAACACGAGACGCGGATGTGGCTCTGGATCGCGGCGCTGACAATCGAATATGTCGCGCCGGCCGCGCGGTTCTGGACCCCGGGGCTCGGGTTCTCCTCGATGGAGGCGTGGTCGGTCGAGGGCGGCCACATGGCCGAGCGCTGTGCCGGCTTCATCATCATCGCGCTCGGCGAGGCCATCGTGGTCGACGGCGCGACCTTCGCCGACCTGACCTGGACGCCGGAGAATGTCACAGCCTTCATCTCGGCATTGGTCGGCAGCATCGCGATGTGGTGGATCTATTTCCACAAGGGTGCCGAGGCCGGCTCGGACATGATCTCGAAATCCGAGGAATCCGGCCGCGTCGCGCGGATCGCCTACACCTATCTGCACATGCCGATCGTCGGCGGCATCATCCTCACCGCGGTCGCCGACGAACTGGTGCTGAAGCACCCCGGCGGCCATTCCGATCTGAAGACGATCGTGAGCTCGGTCGGCGGTCCCATGCTGTTCCTGGTCGGGACCATCCTGTTCAAATACGTGATCCGCGGCTTCCTGCAGCTCTCCCATGGCGTCGGCATCGTCGCGCTGGCGGTCACGGCCTTTTTCGCCGGGGCGATGTCGCCGCTGGTGCTCTCGATCGTCACCACCGCGATCATGATCGTGGTCGCGGCGTGGGAGTCGATCTCGCTGCGGTCGACGGAAGAGGAAGAATAGCGAAGGTCGTTACGCGCGACGGGCCGTCGCCACCCGGTGCTGCCAATAGACGAACAGCGGCGCACCGATCACTTCGAGCAGGGTGAAGCCGACGAAGGGCAGCGGCGGTGCACCGACCATCATGATCGACAGCAGCCGGCCGACGCCGCCGAGGAAGATGCCGCCCCAGGCCACGCGAAACAGCACGCTTTCGCTTTCGATGCGCGGCACCAGCCAGAGCAGCGCGAGGCCGAGGCCGAGCCAGACCCCGCCGAAGAAGCGCAGATTGCTGTCGAGCACCGGCAGCGCCGGCACGCCCGACGAGGCGTAGAGCGGATCGCTCACGCCGAGCATGGTGATGATGCCGGTCAAGATCGGGACGAGGGCGAGCACCACTGTTGCGATCTGCAGCGCGCGCCGGCCCATGATCGTGCTCCCGTCCCTCGCGTTCACAGCGTTTTCGAGCGAAGTGGGTACCGGCTCGCGTGAAGAAAACGCGTCAAACTAATAAATATCGCTAGTCCGCGACCAGCGCGTGCACCGAGAACATCGTGTTGGCGTCGGTCCAGCTGTTGCGCACCGTCCAGCCTGCGCTGCGCGCGAGCGCGGTGAAACGCTCGAGCGAGTATTTGTAGCTGTTCTCGGTGTGGATGCTCTCGCCGGGGCGGAACGCGAAGGTGTTGCCGAGGATGCGCACGGTCTGCGCCTTGCGGCTGATCAGGTGCATCTCGATGCGATGGCGGTCGCGGTTGTAGATCGAGCGGTGGGTGAAGCCCGAGAGATCAAAATTGCCGCCGAGCTCGCGATTGATCCGCGCCAGCACGTTCATGTTGAAGCGCGCGGTGACGCCGGCCGCGTCGTTATAGGCGTCATACAGCACGCGCTCGTCCTTCTCGAGGTCGACGCCGATGATCATCTGCGCGCCATGGCCGAGGATCTTGCGCGCGCTGCGCAGGAAGGCCAGGGCCTCGCTCGGCTCGAAATTGCCAAGCGTCGAGCCCGGGAAGAAGCCGACCTTCGGCATCGCCGCGACCGCCTCGGGCAGCGCGAACGGCGTGGTGAAATCGGCCGCGACCGGATAGATGCCAAGACCGGGGAAATCCGTGCGGAGGCCGTCGGCCTGGGCCTTGAGGAAATCGCCGGATATATCGACCGGGACATAGGCTGCGAATTCGCAATGCTCGAGCAGCAGCCGCACCTTGGTGGTCGCGCCGGCGCCGAATTCGACCAGCGCCGCGCCATCGGGGATGATCGCGGCGATCTCGTCGCCGCGGTCGCGCAGGATGCCAAGCTCGGTGCGCGTCGGATAATATTCCGGCAGCACCGTGATCTGCTCGAACAGCTCCGAGCCCGCGGCGTCGTAGAAATATTTCGGCGACAGCCGTTTCGGATGACGGGCGAGATCGCCGATCACGTCGCCGGCAAACGCCGAAGTCGCTTCGTCGAACGGATACGCTTTTGCCAAAGCGGCGGCATGCACATTCATGATACTCTCCTGAACGCGCTTACCGGCGCGCACTTGATGTCAACTGGAATCAATCAGGCGTAGTCGGCGAGGCGTAACCCCGTGAATTGCCAGCGATGGTGCGGATAGAAGAAGTTGCGGTAGGTGACGCGGCTGTGACCTTGCGGCGTCGCCAGCGACGAGCCACGCAGCACGAGCTGATTCACCATGAATTTTCCGTTGTATTCACCGAGCGCGCCCTCGATCGCGCGGTAACCCGGGTAGGGTGAGTAGGCGCTGCGGGTCCATTGCCAGACGATGCCATAGGCGTCGTTGAGCAGGCCGGCACGGGCCGCGACCTCCCATTCCATCTCGGTCGGCAGATGCTTGCCGGCCCAGCGCGCGAAGGCGTCGGCCTCGTAATAGCTGACATGGCAGACCGGGGCTTGCGGATCGATCGGCTGCAGACCGCCGAGCGTCATGATCGTCCATTCGCCGTCGATCTCGCGCCAATGCCCGGGCGCCTGCCAGCCCTCGTTGCTCACGGTGCCGAAGCCATCCATCAGCCACAGCGTGGCGGTGGAATAGCCGCCGTCCTTAATGAAGGCGAGCCAGTCGGCATTGGTGACGAGATTCTTCGCGAGCTTGACCGGGCCGACCAAAGCGCGATGCGCGGGCTTCTCATTGTCGAAATGGAAGCTGTCGTCGCCGTGGCCGACGGTGTGGATGCCTTCGTTGAGCGTCACCCAGTCCTGCGGCCCGTGCTGCGACGCCGGGAAGCGCCATGCCGGATCGTAGGCCGGCGGGATCGGGTTCTGCGCGAAGGCATGCAGGATGTCGGTGTACATCAGCTCCTGATGCTGCTGCTCGTGATTGAGGCCGACCTCGACCAGCGGCACCAGCGCCTCGAGCTTTTCAGGCGTCGCGGTCTGGAAAAATTTCACCACCTCGGCGTCGACATGGCGGCGATAGGCGGTGACTTCGTCGGCGGTCGGGCGGGTCAGATGGCCGCGCTGGTGGCGGGCATGGCGGGGGCCGGCGCTGACGTAATAGGAATTGAACAGATAGGCGTAGTCCGGATGGAACGGTGTGTAGCCCTTGAGGTACTCGCCGAGCAGAAACTGCTCGAAGAACCAGGTGGTATGGGCGCGGTGCCATTTGGCCGGGCTCGCATCCGGCATCGACTGGATCAGCTGGTCTTCCGCCGACAGCGGGGCGGCCCGGCGCTCGGTCTCGTCGCGGACCGCGCGATAGGCGTCCGCCAGCCGCTGCGCGAGCGGGGCGGATTCGGAGGAAAGTGACGGGGTGGCGGCGGTCGTGGTGGCCGCGGCAGAGGCTGGTTTCGTCACATGGGTCTCCGATTCGAGGGGAGAACGTTGCTTCGGCAATCTGGTTCCTGACGGACAGTTCGTCCTAGATAGGGGCTCCGTTACGGGAAAAAAGCCTCCCTCATGATGATATTGGGGCCGTCAGATAATCCCGGCGCTTTTGGGGGTGCCGTCCGGCCCCCGCCGCATGCCAGATTTCCGCCATTTTGCTTTGGATGCACAATGGTTTGAGCTACATATATAGCCAGTCACGGGTTAGAAGGGCGGGCCGGCCCGCAAGGGCTTGAGAGCGCCGCCTACGCAAGGAAGCGAAAATGAGCATCGAGCAATTCATCGACAACGAAGTGAAGTCGAACGACGTCGTGCTGTTCATGAAGGGCACGCCGCAATTCCCGCAGTGCGGGTTTTCCGGTCAGGTCGTGCAGATCCTCGACCACATCGGTGTCGGCTACAAAGGCCTCAACGTTCTCGAATCGGCCGAGCTGCGCAACGGCATCAAGGTCTATTCGAACTGGCCGACGATTCCGCAGCTCTATGTGAAGGGCGAGTTCGTCGGCGGTTGCGACATCATCCGCGAGATGTTCCAGGCCGGCGAATTGCAGCAGCTGTTTGCCGACAAGGGCATCCCGGTCGACGTGGCTGCCTGACCTTGACCGCGCGCCAGATCGGCAAGGCGCGGCTCGAAGTCATCGTCACCGACATCACGACCCTGCGCGTTGACGCCATCGTCAACGCGGCCAATTCATCGCTGCTCGGTGGCGGCGGTGTCGACGGCGCGATCCATCGCGCCGCTGGACCCGAACTCGTCGCCGAGTGCCGTATGCTTCACGGCTGCAAGACCGGGCAGGCCAAGATCACAAAGGGGTATCGGCTGCCTGCGAAGCACGTCATCCATACGGTCGGCCCGGTGTGGAATGGCGGCAAGCTGGACGAGGACGGTCTGCTTGCATCGTGCTATCGGTGCTCGATGGAGCTCTGCGAAAAGCACGGGCTTGCCTCTGTTGCTTTCCCGGCAATTTCCACCGGCATCTATCGTTTTCCCGCAGATCGCGCGGCGGCCATCGCCGTCCGAACCGTCGTCGATGCCCTGGCATCCGCACCCGGTGTCACGCAGGTGATCTTCTGCTGCTTCTCGGCCCCAAGCGGCGAGCTCCATCAGGCGGTCCTGGATGCCTTCGGTAGCCCTTGTGCCTGATGATACCGCCGCTACACTTCCCCGTGATATCCGGGGAGGGATAGTTCGAATGCATTCATTTCGTTTGACGTGCGCCGCAGCCGCGGCCGCGGTGGTGCTTGCGGCGCCGGCGTTCTCGCACACCGAGGGCACCTATGAGATTCCGGCGGGTGCGCATTTCAACCCCGACAAGCTCGCCAAGATCAGCGAGTTCTTCAAGAACGAGGTCGCGACCGGAAAGATTCCCGGCGCCGTCGTCCTGATCCAGCAGCACGGCAAGCCGGTCTATCATGAGGCCTTCGGGGTGCAGGACGTGGTCAGCAAGGTGCCGATCACGGACAAGACCATCTTCCGGCTGGCTTCGATGTCCAAGTCGATCACCGCCGTGGTGTCGATGCAGCTGCTGGAGGAGGGGAAATACAAGCTCGACGATCCCGTCTCGAAGTACATTCCATCCTTCGCCAACATGAAGGTCGGCGTCGAGAAGAAGGCCGAGGATGGCACCAAGACGCTCGAGCTGGTGCCGCTGAAGCGGCCGATCACGATCCTCGACCTGATGACGCATACGTCGGGTATCACCTACGGCTTCTATGGCGACAGCCTGGTCCGCAAGGCCTACAAGGCAGCCGACATCTACGGCGGAGATTTCGATCTCGCCGAATTCGCCGAGCGGATCGCCAAGCTGCCGCTGCACAACCAGCCCGGCGCGCTCTGGCAATACGGTCATTCCACCGACATCCTGGCGCGCGTGATGGAGGTGGCCACCGGCGAGAAGCTCTCGACGATCGAGCAGGAGAGGCTGCTCGGCCCGCTCGGGATGAAGGACACCGGCTTCTTCGTCACCGATCCGGAGAAGCAGAAGCTGATGGCCGAGCCGATGCCGAACGACAGCGATTTCCGGGTCGGCCGGGTCAACGACCCGACCAAGGTCAAGAAATGGGAGTCCGCCAGCGGCGGTATGGTCTCGACCATGGCGGATTATTCGCGCTTCGCGCAAATGCTGCTCAATGGCGGCACCCTCGACGGCAAGACCATCATGAAGCCCGAGACGTTCAAGGAGCTGACGACCGACCGCGTCGGGCCGGGCTCCGGCGTCGAGCGCGACTTTTTCTACTTTCCCGGCGACGGCTTCGGCTTCGGGTTGGGGATTGCGGTGCGTACCGATCCGGGCAACGCCAAGCCGCCGCCACCCGGCGATCTCGGCGAGCTGAAATGGGACGGCGCCAGCGGCTGCTACTATATCATCGACCGCAAGCAGGATTTCTTCTTCGTCCTGCTGGAGCAGACGCCGACCGAGCGCCAGCGCATCCAGCGGACGCTGAAGCAACTCGTCTATGAAGCAATGGAAAACTAGAGCGTTTTCGAGCGAAATGGATACCGGTTCGCGTGAAGAAAACGCGTCAAAAAGAAAGAGCCAGAGCATGATCCGATTCAATCCAATCGGATCATGCTCTTACATGCGTGGGTGTCGCGCAATCGTCGCGGCACTCGTGCTCGCGTCCATTGCAACGGTTGCGAAGGCCGGCTCCATGGGGCCGGCCGCGCACAGCTTCTCGCCGGCAGGCCTGGCCAAGGTCTCCGACTATGTCAGGAACGAGGTCGCGTCCGGCAAGATTCCCGGCGCGATCCTGCTGCTGCAACAGCACGGCAAACCGGTTCACTTCCAAAAGTTCGGAGTTCGCGACGTCGCCACCGAATTCTCGATGAGTGCGGATACCATCTTCCGTCTCTATTCGATGTCGAAGCCGATCACCACGGTCGTCGCCATGATGCTGGTGGAGGAAGGCAAGCTCGCGCTCAACGATCCGGTGTCGAAATACATCCCGGCCTTTGCCGACATGAAGGTCGGCGTGGAGAAGCGCGGCGACGAGGGCAAGCCGACGATGATGCTGGAGCCGCTGAAGCGTCCCATCACCATCGAAGACTTGATGCGCCACACCGCCGGATTGCCCTACGGTTATTATGGCGGCGGGATCGTGAACAAGGGTTACGCCGATGCCGGCCTGTTCAACAACGATCCCGACAATGCCGAATTCGTGGCGCGGCTCACGGCGCTGCCGCTCGCCGAGCAACCCGGCACGCAATGGGACTACGGCCATTCCACCGACGTGCTCGGCCGCATCATCGAGGTGATCTCAGGGAAATCCCTGTTTCAGGTCGAGAAGGAGCGGCTGCTCGGCCCGCTCGGAATGAACGAGACGGCGTTCTACGTCACCGATCCTGCGAAATGGCCGCTGATCGCCGAGCCGATGCCGAAGGATCGCACCATCAGTCCGGTTGCCGATATCCGCGACCCGCGCCAGCTGCTGCGATGGGAATCCGGCGGCGGCGGCATGGTCGGCACCATCGGCGACTATGCGCGCTTCTCGCAGATGCTGCTGAACGGCGGCCTCTATGAGGGCAAGCGCTATCTGAAGCCGGAAACCATCGCGCTGATGGCGAAGGACCATATCGGCCCTGAAACCGGAGTCGTGCGCGACAAGAACTATTACCCCGGTCCGAATTCCGGGTTCGGCCTCGGCTTTGCCGTGCGCACCTCGGTGCCGCCGAACACGGACTGGCCATTGGGCGAGTATCGCTGGGACGGCGTCGGCGGCACGTTCTTCTTCATCGATCCCGCCGACGATCTGTTCGGGATCTTCATGGTGCAGACGCCGTCGCAGCGCGGCCGGATCCAGCAAGAGCTGAAGACGCTGATCTACCAGGCGATGGGGCGGTAGCGGTGGTGCGGGGAGGTGGTCATGCAGGCGATGACATTCACTCTCCGCAAGCTCATCCTGGCGGCCATCACATCTGCCGCCACGACTGCTGCCGCCATGACTGCGTGCCGGCCTGTTCTGGCCGAAGAACCTCGCCGCCCCGGTGATGCCGACGTCATGCAGCGGATCGACCACGTCTTGGACGGCCTGAGGACGGCGATTGTCGTCGACGGCGATGCGCCAATGACGCTTGCCGATCGCATGAACGAGCTGCACGTTCCCGGTGTCAGCATCGCGGTGATTCATGGCGGCGCCATCGAATGGGCGCGCGGCTTTGGCTCGGTCGCCATCGGCGGTCCGCCCGTGGTGCCGGAAACGCTGTTCCAGGCGGCCTCGATCAGCAAGCCGGTGACCGCCATTGCCGCTCTGGCGCTGGCCCAGGCCGGCAAGCTCGATCTCGATGCGGACGTCAACGCTTCGCTCAAGAGCTGGAAGATTCCGGACTATCCGTATTCGCTATCCCGGGTGACGGTTCGGCGATTGCTGAGCCATACGGCCGGGACCAACGTGCCCTTCTACCCGGGCTATCAGGCCGGCCAGCCGGCCCCCTCTCTTCTCCAGATTCTCGACGGCGCGCCGCCTGCGAACAGCGCGCCTGTCCGGGTCGAGCACGAACCCGGCAAGCAGGACCGCTATTCCGGCGGCGGCTACACGATCGTTCAGCAACTGCTCGTCGACGTGACGGGGCGGCCGTTTCCTGCGCTGCTCGACGACGTCGTCCTCAAGCCTTTCGGGATGACGCATTCCAGCTTCGCGCAGCCATTGCCTGCGGATCGTTTGACGATGGCCGCCACACCATACCGGTCGGACGGCGCGCCGGTGCCTGGCGGCCCGCATGTCTATCCCGAACTGGCCGCCGCGGGATTATGGACGACGCCAACCGATCTCGCCCGTCTCTTGCTCGGTGTGCTGGATTCGTTGGCCGGTCGGAGCAATCCCGTTCTATCGCAATCGATGACGGCCGAGATGCTCTCGCCGGTTCTCGGCAGTGCCGACGGGCTACCCCCCGGGATCGGACGACGCGGGCTGGGCTGGCTGGTTCGCGGCTCGGCGCCCAACCGGCAATTCTGGCACAACGGGGTGAACGAGGGCTTCATCGACACCATGGTCATTTTCGAGAACGGCGATGGCGCCGTTGTCATGACCAACAGCTGGGGCGGTCGGATCCTCGTCGACGAGATCCTGCGCAGCATCGCGGCCGAGTACGGCTGGCCAGATCGCCAGGCCAAGGTCGGGAAGTTCATTGCGGTGAGCCCGCAGGCGCTGGACCGTCTGGTCGGAACCTATCGGTTCTCGCCGGAATTTTCGATCCGCGTCACAAGGGAGGGCAATCGCCTGTTCAGCGAGGCGACAGGGCAGGAGCGGCGCGAAATCTTTGCCATCAGCGATCACGAGTTCTTTTTCAAGATCGTCGATGCCGTGCTGTCATTCGACACGGACGACCAGAACGCGGCAATGCAAGTGATGCTTCACCAGGAAGGAGCTGACTACGTCGGAAAGCAGCTGCCGTAGTTTGGCAGCCCGGATTTCGTGGAGCTCCATCCGGGCTACGGGAGTTACGCCGCGCGCACGATGTCCCTGACGTGCCCGACTGCTTCCTCGATCATTGCCGCCGACACATCGAGATGCGTGCAGGCCCTGATCCGGCCGTCCATCATGGCGAGCGTCACGCCACGCTTGCGCAGCTCGGCGACCATCTTGTCGCCCGAGACGCCGGCGCCGTCGGGCTTGAAGAACACGAGGTTGGTCTCGGGCGCCTGCACCGCGATGCCGTTGATCTGCGCCAGCCCGCGCGCCAGCGCCCGCGCATTGGCGTGGTCGTCGGCGAGACGGTCGACATGGTGATCGAGCGCGTGGATGCAGGCCGCGGCGCAGACGCCGGACTGCCGCATCGAACCGCCGAGCCGCTGCTTCCAGCGCCAGACGTCGTCGATGAAGGCGCGGGTGCCGGCGATCACGCCGCCGATCGGCGCGCCGAGACCTTTCGAGAAATCGATCCAGGCCGAATCCCAGCCCGCCGTCATGTCGCGCGGCGAGATGCCGGATGCAACGGTCGCGTTCAGGAGCCGCGCGCCGTCCATGTGGGTCACCAGCCCGTGCTCCTTGGCGATGCGCACGACCTCGTCGAGCGCGGCCTTCTTCCAGATCGTGCCGCCGCCGATATTGGCGGTCTGCTCGACGCTGACCAGCACCTGCGGCGGCTGGTAGCGGGTGCGCGGATGCAGCGCGGCGCGGAAGGTGTCCGGCGTGAACTGGCCGTCATCGCCCGGGAGCTGGGTGATCTGGAAGCCGCCGAGCGCGGCATGCGCGCCGCCCTCGCGCGCGACGATATGCGCGGTGGCGTGCGCCAGGATCTCGTCGCCGGGCCGGCAATAGGCGAGCGTCGCCGCGACGTTGCACATCGTGCCCGACGGCATGAACACCGCGGCTTCCTTGCCGAGCAGATCGGCGACCCGGGCGCAGAGCTCGTTGGTGGTCGGATCGTCGCCGACCTGCTCGTCGCCGACCTCCGCCTTCGCCATCGCCTCACGCATCGCCGGCGTCGGTTTCGTCTGGGTGTCCGACAGCAGGTTGATGCGGACGGCGGGCGCCTTCGGATCGGGGCGGGCAGGGGTGTAGTGCATGATGTCTCTCTCGGTCGATATGGCCTGACTTTAGCCAAACAAAAAGGCCCCGGCAAAACCGGGGCCTTTCCGAACTCGCAATGCTGAACTGATCAGCGCGAATAGAATTCGACGATCAGATGCGGCTCCATCTGCACCGGGAACGGCACGTCGGACAGGCCGGGGGTGCGCGCGTACTTCGCGGTCATCTTGGAGTGATCGACTTCGATGAAGTCGGGCACGTCGCGCTCGGGGAGCTGGCTCGCCTCCAGCACCGGGGTGAGCTGCTTGGAGGATTCCTTGACCTCGACGACGTCGCCGACCTTCAGCTTGTAGCTGCCGATGTTGACCTTGCGGCCGTTCACCTTGACGTGGCCGTGGTTGATGAACTGGCGCGCGGCGAACATCGTGGAGACGAACTTGGCGCGATACACCACGGTGTCGAGACGGCGCTCGAGCAGGCCGATCAGGTTCTCGCCGGTGTCGCCCTTCAGGCGGCTGGCTTCGACATAGATGCCGTGGAACTGGCGCTCGGAAATGTTGGCGTAGTAGCCCTTGAGCTTCTGCTTGGCGCGGAGCTGCACGCCGAAGTCGGAGAGCTTGCCCTTGCGGCGCTGGCCGTGCTGGCCGGGGCCGTATTCGCGGCGGTTCACGGGGCTCTTCGGGCGGCCCCAGATATTCTGGCCCATGCGGCGATCGATCTTGTACTTCGCCTCACTGCGCTTTGTCATCGCGTCCTCTTTGCATAGCCGTCGCATCAAGCGACCGGCATTTTGTCAGTCTAGGGTTTGAGGAGACGCGCCCTCCTGTGTACCAGCCAAAAGGCCTGTACCGACAGGTCCGCCTCGAAAGCTCGGGGAGAACCACGGGTCGCGAAACGCATCGCGGGCCGAAACCGGCCCGCGAGCAAGGGTGGTCTTAAGGAGAAAGTCCGGTCCTGTCAAACAAAACGGGGGGTGTCTTGGACCGAATCTGCGTCAAAACCGGCCAGTTTCGGCCCTCAAAGCCGGTTTCCGGCCGCCCGGACCGGCCGGGCGTCGGCGTGCGGCCGGATCGCACCCAATTCCGCGGCAATTTCGCCGCTCAGCACGTGCTCGAGCCGGGTCAGGGTCTGGGCGATCAGGGCGGCGTCGCAGACCAGATGGTCCCAGCGCAGCACCACATCGACGGTGTGGTCCGGCTTGATCACGCCATAGCTCAGCAGGAAGGGCCCCGGGCTCAGCGCGTGCAACTCGCTGGGGCCATAGGCCGCGACCGAGGTGACGCCGAAGCTGCCGCAGAAATTGGCGCGCTGCCGGCCGAAATTCAGCCCGATCGCCCAGGCGAGGCGGCGCAGCGGAAGCGGCAGGCGCGTCACACAGAGGGTTTTGCGGAACGAGGGGATCTCGTGCAGCGGCGCGGTCTTGGCGCGCCGGATCAGCGCATCGACATCGCTGAGCGCCATCTCGTCGGCGGCGCAGACGCGCTCGAACAGCACGCAGTCCTCACCCTTCTCGACGCGCGCAATGGCCACCATGCCGACGCTGCGCGGCAGCTCGTAGAGGCAGGGCCACGGCAATTTGACGTGCAGCGTGCGCAGGGTCGGCTCGGTCTTGGCGACCAGCGCGAATGCCTTGACGAAGATCGCGGCCCAGCCCGGTGCCTGCGCGGCGCGTGCGCGGGCCTCGACCACCGCACGAACGTTCAGCGAGCGCGTCAGGGAGACGAACGGCACGCCTGATGATGCGTACATCAGATCGGCGACGAGACGACGCGGCAATGAGATCCGACGAAACTTACCGCGCATCTGTCCGGTTCAAATCCCTGCAATCAGGCAAAACATCAAAGGCCCGGCGAACTCAAATTGTCGCTCGCCGCACCTGAAGCCAACATGAACCGATTGGTCGGAAACCAATCGGTTCGGGTTCACGGCGCTGGTTTCGCCAAGGGCTCGCCGGCCTTGACCACGTAGACGCCGATCACCTTGAGCGGCTTGTCGCCGGAAGGCTTGGCATCGTGCACCGCCTTCCGGAATCTGGTAGGAATCGCCCGCCTTCAGCGTCAGCGGCGGCTTGCCGTCGATCACAAGCTCCAGCTCGCCTTCGAGCACATAACCGGTTTCGGCACCGGGATGGCTGTGACGCCCCGACGCACCCCCGGCCGGAACCTCGGCGATCGCGGTGACCGTGTTGTAGCCCGCCGGCAAATCGACCTTCTGCAGCGGCGTTCGCTTGATGCCGCTCTGCTGCGCCAAGGCAGCGCCAGCACCGACAAAGGCAGCGCCGGCGCCGGCAAACGCAATCACGGCGAGACCAAGCAGCAATTTGTAATTTCCTCCCAACCCGCGAAACTCTAGCAGCGCGGAATCGCGGCGAAAAGCGGGCGCTGTGTGACGTATGCTTTCGACATTGGGATTAGTCCGTTCATCCAATAACGCTGGCCGTCGTGGAATTATCCGCGGCCGAGCTTACAGAGGGCTGACAAGCCGTTCAGGAAATTGCAGCGCTTGGCGTTCAGCTGATCGCAGCGCGCGGAGTTGCGTTGCGGTTCCTCCGTGACATCACTGGAACTTGCTCGCCGGCGCGAGCACGCGTCACGCCTATCGCTTGATCCCGGCAAACGCAGCTGCAATGCCGCGCTGGAACAGCGACCAGTCGAAGCCGAGCGCAAGCGCGAGGTAACCGCGCTCGATCATCGCGTTGGCCTGCTCGGCGGTGCGCGCGACGCCGCCGATCGGCACGCCGCTCTTCATGATGCCTTCCTCGGCGCGCTGCATCAGTGCGACCACTTCGGGATCGTCGGGCAGCCCGCGCTTGTTGATCGAGGTGGCGAGATCGCCGGGGCCGATCACCGCGAGGTCGATGCCGGGCGTCGCCATGATCTCGTCGATCCGGTTGACGGCATCGACGTGCTCGATCGTGATCATGCAGATCATGTCGTCGTCGGCGGTCGCCATGTAGTCGTTCATCGAGACGCCCCAGCGGAACGGCGCATGGAACGGGCCCCACAGCCGGTCGCCGTTCGGCGGATAGCGCACGCTGCGCACCGCCTTCTCGGCGTCGCCGCGGTTGCAGATCATCGGGAAGTTGATGCCGAGCGCGCCGATGTCCATCGGCGCCTTGGCAAGGTGCGGCTCGTTCGCCGCGATCCGCACCATCGGCACGCATGGCGTCCCTGAGGTCGCCACGATCATCGCATGCGCGGTGCCGAGATCGATCGGGCCGTGCTCGAGGTCGACGATGATCCAGTCCAGCGACTGCGCCATGATCTGGACGGTCTGAATGCTCGGAATGGTCGCGATCGCGCCGAAGGTCGGGCGCTTGTCGCGCCACTGCTTGCGCAGGCGGTTGAGCGGCGTCAGCGGTGCTGAGGTCAATGCGGTGCTCCCTCGGTGAGGCGAGGGCAAACTAGCAGCGCGCTGTGACGGCGGAAAGGATCAGGCCGGGACGCGGCCGCCGAAGAACGGCGTCAGCGCCGCGGACAGCGCGTGCGGTCGCTTCGAGGTGAAGATCATCTCGGCGCCGGCCTCGTCGGTCTCGGTGCCTACCGGGCCGAGCAGGTCGGCGACGCGGCGGGCGATCGCCGGCGCCGGATCGATCCAGTCGACCGTCCAGGGCGCGAGCCGCCTCAGCCGTTCCAGCAGCAGCGGATAATGCGTGCAGGCCAGCACGACGGTATCGGTGCGGGCCGGGTCGCTCGCGCCATTGCCGACGAAGCAGGGCGCGAGCTCGGCCGCGATGTCCTCGTCGCGCACGCTCTGGCCGCTGAGGGCGGCTTCCGCCAGCGAGGCGAGCTCGCCGGAGCCGACCAGCGTCACCTCGCAGCCTTGCGCGAAATCCGAAATCAGCTTGCGGGTATATTCGCGCTTCACGGTGCCCCTGGTGCCGAGCACCGAGACGCGCCGGGTCTTCGACGAGGCGCAGGCCGGCTTGATCGCCGGCACCGTGCCGACGAAGGGCAAAGGATAGGCGTCGCGCAGATGCGACATGACCAGGGTGGATGCCGTGTTGCAGGCGATCACGACCAGGTCGGGCGCGTGCGCCCGGATCAGCTCGCCGACCAGCGGCACCACGCGGGCGATGATCTCGTCCTCGGTGTGGTGGCCATAGGGGAAGAACGCATCGTCGGCGACATAGACAAAGTGCGCGTCGGGCCGGGCGCGGACGATCTCGCGCAGCACGGTGAGGCCGCCGAGGCCGGAATCGAACACAAGGATGGTCGGGGGAGTGGACACGGTGAAAAGTCTATCCGAAGCAGGGTTACCATTCAGTTGTCTTTGCCTGCCCGGCCTTTGGGGCCGACAAAAGGCAGTGAAGGCGGGAATTTCATATGGCCTTGACCGATCCCTGCAAGTATCACGGCAAACTATTGCCGCGACGTGCGAAATCCTGACGGGGCAGCTCCACCATGATCCGCAATACCACCGCAAGCTGGGGTTCGCTCGCCCGGGCGTTCCACTGGGGGCTCGGCATCACCATCATCGGCATGCTGGCCTATGGCTGGTGGATGAACCACATCCCGGCGCGGGCGGACAAGTTCTTCTACCGGTCGATCCATGCCGACATCGGCTATCTGGTGCTGCTGCTCACGGTGCTCAGGCTGGTCTGGCGCGGGGTCAATCCGACGCCGACGCTGCCGGCCGACATGCCCAGCTGGCAAAGGATCGCCGCCCGGATCAACCACGGCGCGCTCTATGCGGTCACCATCCTGGTGGCGATGCTGGGCTGGGCGCATTCCGGGTCCCGCGCGCAGGACTATTCGAGCTTCTTCGGCCTGTTCCACGTGCCCCAGATCACCTCGCCGGACAAGGCGGCGGCGGATGCCTATGAAGGCCGTCACATCTTCTTCGCCTATGTGCTGCTGGCGCTGATCGTGCTGCATCTTGCCGCGGTCGCCTTCCATCATTTCGTCAAACGCGACCGCGTCGCCGCGCGGATGATCGGAGCGGGTGAGGCCGGCCCCGCCCGCTAGCGCCGGTCGTGGCGTCGCGCCGGTGGCGGCGCTAGTCTGGCGGTGAAGCCGGGAGGGCCGAAGCGGCCGGGACCTCGTGGACGATCTTGCGCGAGACAATGCGAACTGGCGGATGCCGGACGAGGGCGCGCCGCATGCCGCGACCTGGATGGCGTTCGGCGCCAGCGCGGCGATCTGGGGCGGCAAGCTGCTTCCCGTCGCCAGGGAAAATCTCGCCGGCATCGCCAAGGCGATCGCCGCCTATGAACGCGTCAACATGCTGGTGCGCGAGGAGGACCGCGAGATTGCCGCGCGGCTGTGCGGCCCCTCGGTCAGCCTCGTCGTTCGATCGATCGATGACGTGTGGATGCGCGACACCGGTCCGGTGTTTGTGCGGGACAGCACGGGGCAGCTTGGTGCCGTCGGTTTCAACTTCAACGGCTGGGGCAACAAGCAACGCCACGCGCTTGATGCCGGGGTCGCAGAGCACGTGGCTCGTGCCGCGAATGCGACGTTCGTCAAGGCCGGACTGGTGCTGGAAGGCGGCGGGATCGAAGTCGACGGTGAGGGGACAGCGATCATCACCGAGAGCTGTGTGCTCAACCCCAATCGCAATCCGGGCGTGTCGAGGGACGCATGCGAGGCCGAGCTATCTTGCCTGCTCGGGCTCGATAAGATCATCTGGCTGCCCGGCATCGCCGGCAAGGACATCACCGACGGACATACCGATTTCTACGCACGGTTTGCCGGTCCCGGCGTCGTGGTGGCCGGCCTCGAACCGGATTCGTCGTCGTTCGATCACGCGGTGACGCGGCGGCACCTCGATCTCCTGCACGGCGCCGTTGATGCGAAGGGCCGGCGGTTGGATGTCGTGGTGTTGCAGGGCCCGTCGACGGTGCGTCCAAAGCACGGTACGAAGGACTTCGCTGCCGGATACATCAATTTCTACGTCTGCAACGGCGCCGTGATCGCGCCCGAGTTTGGCGATGCGGCCGCGGACCGCAATGCGCGCGATGTCCTGCGGGAGCTGTTCGCGGACCGGGAAATCATCCAGCTCAACATCGACGGCATCGCCGCCGGCGGTGGCGGCATTCATTGCACCACGCAACAGCAGCCGCGTCCGTGATGTGAATGGCCCGGGCGCGATGGATCGCGGCCGGACCATTCGTCGTTCATCAATTGCGCAAGCGGTGCTAGCCCGCCGGCATCTGCTTCTCGACCAGGCGCACCCAGTAGGACGCGCCGTGGCCGAGGATGTTGTCGTTGAACTTGTAGGCCGGGTGGTGGCACATCGGGCCGTCGCCCATGCCGAGGAAGACGAACGCGCCGGGGCGCGCCTCCAGCATGAACGCAAAATCCTCGGCGCCCATGACGGGCACCAGATTGTCGTTGACGCGGTCGGCGCCGACCACGTCGCGGGCGATCTCGGCGGCGATGCCGGCCTGATGCGCATGGTTCAGCGTCACCGGATACATGCGTCCATAATCCGTCTCGGCAGAGCCGCCATAGGCTTTGGCGATGTTGGAAGCGACCTCGCCGATCCGGCGCTCGACCAGGTCGCGCACCTCGGGATCGAGCGTACGCACGGTGCCGCCGAGCGTGACGGTTTCCGGGATCACGTTGAAGGCGCTGCCGGCTTCGAACATCGTGATCGAGATCACCGCCGACTTCAGCGGGTCGACATTGCGCGATACGATCGACTGCAGCGCATTGATGATCTGGGCTCCGATCAGCACGCTGTCGACCGCCTCGTGCGGGGCGGCGCCGGCGTGGCCGCCCTTGCCGCGCACGACGATCTTCAAGGTGTCCGACGAGGCCAGCATCGGGCCCGGCGTGGTCGCGAAGTAGCCCTCGGGCAGGCCGGGCATGTTGTGCAGGCCATAGACCTCCTGGATGCCCCACCGGGTCATCAGCCCGTCGTCGACCATCGCCTTGCCGCCGGCGCCGCCTTCCTCGGCGGGCTGGAAGATCACGACCGCGGTGCCATCGAAATTGCGGGTCTCGGTGAGGTATTTCGCGGCGCCCAGCAGCATCGCGGTATGGCCGTCATGGCCGCAGGCGTGCATCTTGCCGGGGACCTTCGAGGCGTAGGGCACGTCGGCGGCCTCCACGATCGGCAGCGCGTCCATATCGGCGCGCAGCCCGATGGTCTTGCCCGAGCCGTTCTTGCGGCCGCGGATAACGCCGACCACGCCGGTGCGCCCGATCCCCGTCACCACCTCGTCGCAGCCGAACTCGCGCAGTCTGTCGGCGACGATGCCGGCGGTGCGGTGGACCTCGTAGAGCAGTTCGGGGTTCTCGTGGAAGTCATGGCGCCATGCGGCCATTTCATCCGAGAGGGCGGCAACGCGATTGACGATGGGCATGGGGAGCGTCCGTTTCTTGTGATTGCGTAGGGCGGGTCAGCGTAGCGTAACCCGCCGCGATGTCACGTGGGAATGGCGGTCTCCCTCAGCTCTCCCCGAACACCCGCTTGAAGATCGTGTCGACGTGCTTGAGGTGATAGCCGAGGTCGAACTTCTCCTCGATCTCGGCATCGCTCATGTACTTCTTCACGTCGGGGTCGTTCTTCAGCAGCGTCTGGAAGTCGCCTTCGCCGCGCCACACCGGCATCGCGTTGCGCTGCACGAATTTGTAGGCGTCCTCGCGGCTGGCGCCCTTCTGGGTCAGCGCGATCAGCACGCGCTGCGAATGCACCAGGCCGCCGAGCCGGTCGAGATTCTTCTGCATGTTCTGCGGATAGACCAAGAGCTTCTCGATCAGGCCGGCGAGCCGGACCAGCGCGAAGTCGAGGGTGACGGTGGCATCGGGGCCCATCATGCGCTCGGCCGAGGAGTGCGAGATGTCGCGCTCATGCCACAGCGCGACGTTCTCCAGCGCCGGCGTCACATAGGCGCGCACCATGCGCGACAGGCCGGAGAGGTTTTCCGACAGCACCGGGTTGCGCTTGTGCGGCATCGCCGACGAGCCCTTCTGGCCCTCGGAGAAGAACTCCTCGGCTTCGAGCACCTCGGTGCGCTGCAGATGGCGCACCTCCACCGCGAGCCGTTCGACCGAAGCGGCAATCACGCCGAGCGTCGCAAAATACATCGCGTGGCGGTCGCGCGGGATCACCTGGGTCGAGACCGGCTCCGGCCGCAGGCCCATCGCTTTCGCAACGTGCTCTTCGACCCGCGGGTCGATCTGCGCGAAGGTGCCGACCGCGCCCGAAATCGCGCAGGTCGAAATCTCGTCGCGCGCGGCGACCAGGCGGGCGCGGGCGCGGGCGAACTCGGCATGGGCATAGGCGAGCTTGAGGCCGAAGGTGACCGGCTCGGCATGGATGCCGTGGGAACGGCCGATGGTCGGCGTCATCTTGTGCTCGAAGGCGCGGGTCTTCAGCGCCGCCAGCACCCGGTCGAGATCGGCGATCAGCAGGTCGGCGGCGCGCTTGAGCTGGACGTTGAGGCAGGTGTCGAGCACGTCGGAGGAGGTCATGCCCTGGTGCACGAAGCGCGCCTCGGGGCCGACGATCTCGGCGAGATGGGTCAGGAAGGCGATGACGTCGTGCTTGGTCTCGCGCTCGATCTCGTCGATCCGCGCGACGTCGAAGGTGGCATCCTTGCCCTTGGCCCAGATCGTCCTGGCGGCTTCCTTGGGGATCACGCCGAGCTCGGCCAGCGCGTCGGCGGCATGCGCCTCGATCTCGAACCAGATCTTGAAACGCGTCTGCGGCTCCCAGATGGAGGCCATTTCCGGGCGGGTATAACGGGGGATCATCGAGAACTCCGAAGTGGGCCGGGCGGGGCGCAAAGGTGGCTCCCGGCCGAATTATTTTTTACGCCGTGCTTTAGCAAATTGGGGCCGACGAGGCCACCCATTCGGGGGATTTGGCGGGGAAAACCGGCCGAAATCGGCGGTCCGCGGCCCGTTGGCTCGCCCGGGCGGGCTACGAGGCTGGGACGGGCCTACAGGTTCGCCAGGCCGCATTCGACGGCGAGGCGGACCAGTTGGGCGTCGGTCCGCATGCCGGTCTTGGCCTTGATCAGATAGTGGTAGTTCTGCACGGTCTTGGTGCTGAGGTTGAGGTTGGCGGCGATCTGCTCCTTGGTGCTGCCGGCCGCGAACTGCCGGAGGATCTCGATCTCCCGCTCGCCGAGCTGGTCGAGCGCGGATTTGGTCGGCACCAGGCTCTCCAGCGCGAGCACCCGCGCGACGTCGTCGCTCATCGCATGCTCGCCGCGCGCCACCGAGCGGATCGCCGCGATCAGCTCGGCCGGCTCGCTTCCCTTGGTGACGAAGCCGGAGGCGCCGGCGCCGAACGCCGCCTTCACCTGGGCGGCCTCGCTGTGCATGCTGAAGACCAGGATGCGGGCGTCGGGATCGCGCGCGCGGATATTGCGGATCGCCTCCAGCCCGCTGGCGCCGGGCATCGAGATATCCATCACCACGACGTCGGGCCCGTGCGACTTGAACGCGCGGTAGGCGTTGGCGGCGTTGTCGGCCTCGGCGACCACGCTGAAATCGTCCTGATGCTCGAGCACGCGCCGGTAGCCCTGGCGGACCACCGGATGGTCATCCACCAGCAGGATCGAGATTCCCCGAGTCTTCACGGCTGTCATCTTCGCGGTCGTCATCTCAGGCGGCGAGCGGGATCGTGGCGGCGACCGAGAGGCCGCGGCTGGCGCGGGCGATCGACAGCGAACCGCCCAGTGCGGCGACGCGCTCGCTGACGCCGGTGAGGCCGAAGCCCGCCGACTGCGCCACCTTGGCGGCATCGCCGCCGCCGTCATCCTCGACCCGCACCAGCAGCGCGTTCTCGGGGCCACTGCGCCGTTCGATCCGCAGCACGATCTCGCGCGCCGCGCTGTGGCGCAGCGCATTGGTCAGGCATTCCTGCGCGACCCGATAGGCCGTTACGGCAACCGTGCCGCTGATGTCGGCGAGGTCGCCCTGCAGATCGAGCTGGATCATCGGCTGCGCGGTGCGCGATCGCCAGCTGTCGACGAGATCGACCAGGCTCGCTTCCAGCCCGAGCTCCTCGGCCGGCGGATGGCGCAAGCGGTTCAGCGTATCGCGCAGGCAGGCGATGATGCGGCGCGTCGCCTGCGAGATCATCCGTGCGTCCTGCGCGATTTCCGTACCGGCGGCGTATTTGTCGCCGGCGCTCGCCTCGATCGTGTTGGCGAAGGCCAGGATCGCGGTGAGATTCTGGCCGAACTCGTCGTGCAGCTCGCGCGCAAGAGCGCGGCGTTCGTCGCTACGGATTTCAAGCAGGCGCCGCGTCAGCGTCGTGCGCTCCTCCTCGGCCTGCGCGAGGCGATCGCCGAGATCGCCGACGGCGCGACCGATCATCGCAAGCTCCATCGAGCGCACGCGCGGCAATGGCGTGCGGTACTCGCCGTCGGCCATGCGGCGCAGCGCCGACACGATCGAGTGGGCGGGCGCCAGCGTATGCGCGATCGCCAGCGAGGCGAGCAGCGCGATGGCGAGCGCCATCAGCAGCGCGACATGGATGTTGTCCAGGATGTGCTGCCAGGCGAGCGCGATCGCCGCGTCCGGATCGGAGATGGCGCGGACGGTTCCCGCGGTCGCGGCGCGGGCGCTGATCGGCCGCTCCACGGTGGCGTGCGCGCCGAGCATCGCCTGCACGGTGGCCGCGAACCAGCGCGGCGGCGCCTTGCCGATCCCCTTGCTTTGGCCGCAGAGCGGCTTCTCGAAGGCGCCGGCCGGTTCGAACTGCACGCAGATCCCCGGCGCGATCAGGCCCATGGTTTCGATGGTGCGCCAGTCCGGTGCTGGCAGCAATTGCTCGCGCATCCGGTTGCTGCGGAGCAGCAATTCACGCCAATACAGCGCCTCGAGCGACTGCGAGACCCGCGCGGCGGAGGCCTCGGTGGCGCGATCGACGCTGCGATAGGCATCGATCGTGGCCCAGACAGTAGCGGCGCCGAGGCATAGCGCGACGATGACGAGCAGGCGGGCGACCAGTTGAAGCACGAGGCGCATGCGATCACTCCACGGCCGGAGCATGATCCGAACAGGCGCGGTGCGGTTTCATGCTCAAATGAGTGGCCTGATGCTAACAGCACCCCCGTTCCCCGCCAATCGCAAGCATGCCAAGCTATGCAGGTCGGGAAATTTGCCCGACCAAATTTGGGCAGATGTCTTTGGACGGCGCCGGCCGGCTCTGCTCTAACCGTAGCTGAGGTTCTGACACGGGCCTCGCGGAACAGTCGCCACAGGGAGCGAGCGCAGCATGGACGCCAAGGTCGAGGCCGCGGCCGCACCGGCCGGCACGGACGCGGCGGAGCGCAGTGTGCTGCTGCTCTGGATGATCTTCACCGGCCTTTCGGTGTTCGCCGCCTTCCTGTTGTGGCGCTACGGGCTGATCCGCCTGATGGTCAGTTCCGACCGCACCTACATTTCCAGCGTCATCGCGGTGCTCTACGTCGTCACCTGCATCCATTGCTTCTGGCGGACGCGGGCGATCGCGCGGGAAGGTGAGGTGGCGCGGTCCTGCCGCACCATCCTCGCTGCGCCTGACGGCGCCAAGGCATTGGTATCGGATGCGCGCGGCTTGCCGCGTGGTCTCGTCACCGATCACATCAAGAGCCTGGTTCAGAAGGCCGACGCGCAAGCCAAAGGCCGGATCGACCAGACCCTGCTGCTGCGGACGCTGGCGGACCGTCTGCGCGGCTCCAACGGTTTCGGTGCCTTCGTCTCCGACACGCTGATGAAGCTCGGCCTGCTCGGCACCATCATCGGCTTCATCATCATGCTGGCGCCGATCGCCTCGCTCGATGCCGCCGACAAGGTCGCGATGAAATCGTCGATGGGCCTGATGAGCGACGGTATGGCGGTTGCGATGTACACGACGCTGGCCGGGCTGATCGGATCGATCCTGGTCCGGATCCAGTACTACATGCTGGATTCCGCGACCCAGCGGGTGTTCTCCGATGCCGTCGTGCTGACCGAGACCCACGTCACGCCGGCCCTGGAGCGCCGCCTTGGTACGCCGTCATGATGGACGAGTTCGGCCTCTATCCGCGCGAGGAGCCGTTCGATCCGCTCGGCGTCATGCTGTTCAAGGCGCTCCAGGTGATCGCCTTCCTGTTCTTCCTGGCGCTGCTTGCGGTGTCGCCGGACTCCAAGGACGGCAAGATCGAATCCAAGGCGGAGTTCATCATCACGATGGACTGGCCGGACAACCATCCCGACGATCTCGACCTGTTCGTGCAGGACCCCGCCGGCAATATCGCCTGGTACCGGCATCGCGAGGCCGGCTTCCTGACGCTCGACCGCGACGATCGCGGCGGCGCCAACGACTTCATCGTGGTCAACGGCAAGAAGATCGCCTCGCCGATCCGCGAGGAGATCGTCACCCTGCGCGGGGTCGTCGCCGGCGAATACACCGTCAACGTCTCGCATTTCCAGGCGACGACCGGCGAGCCGGTGCAGGCGAACGTCAAGGTGCAGAAGCTCAATCCGACGGCGCAGGTGATCTTCGACGACAAGCTGACCGTCGATCACACCGGCGACGAGAAGACCGCCGTCAGGTTTCGTCTTGATGCCGAGGGCAAGGTGATCAACGTCGACCGGCGGCCGAAATCGCTGCTCGAGACCTTCCGCAGCAGCTGGCGCAACGGCGCCGACCTCGATCCGAACACCGGCGCCCCGAGATCCGGCGTCAGGGTGCTCCGCAATGATTAGCTTGCAGTCAGTGATCCTCACCATTGCAGTCGCCTACGCAGTGATCGGTGCGCTGCTCTTGATCGTGCTGGTCTATGCGCGGCTGCACTGGTCGCTGAAGGCGGTCGTCATCGTCGTGACCAGCGCGTTCTATTTCGTCAGCTTCGGCGGCATGCGCGGCCTGCTCGGCTGGGCCTCCGCGGAGAAGCTGCCGGCCAACTTCAAGCTGCTGTCGACGCGGATCGTGGAGCCGCATTCGCTGGAGGGCGATCCGGGCTCGATCTATCTGTGGGTCGAGGAACTCGACGAGGACAACCGGCCGAGCGCCGTGCCGCGCGCCTTCCGCATTCCCTACAGCGACGCCTTGGCCGAGCAGACCCACACCGCCGACAACGAGATCAAGGCCGGCCATCCGCAAGGCGGGCGGGCGGCGGATTTCGGCGGCGGCGACGGCACCATCATGGACTTCGTCAGGGAGTACATCACGCCGAAGACGATCGTGGAGACCACGGGCGGCGATTCCACGACGGGGACGTTCGTGGCCCCGCCGGCGGGCGCACAGGGATCGGTGTTCACGCCGCTGCCGCCGCCCCGGATGCCGCCCAAGGACGAGCAGCAATAGGACGAGGCGCACCGGCTGAGGATGGCATAAAAATAGGGATCGCCAATAATCGGTCAGCGGGGTGGACAGTAGTGATCCGGAATCCCGCCAACGGTCAGCTCGGTGTAATCTAATTCCTAACCGGGGCTAGATTTTATCCCGAAGCCATTTTCCCGGCAAAGGGGCCGCTGCGTGAAGCGGCCCCTTTCGATTCCAGCGCCGCCAAAGCGATCTCACACCGACAGGAATGCGATCGCGACAACCATCAGCCACCCGACAATGACGAGCGAGGCCACCGCGCCGGCGGTGATCTTGGCGATCTCCTTGAAAGTGATTGGGTGGTCCATGCAAACCTCTCCTGGCAAGCCTTTCTTGGGCTGGTCGGGCTGGCCGTATCGAGACATATGCACGCCCCGGCGGATCGCCCTGCCGCTCACGGAACGGTGTAGCCCCATGAGCCGGAACCCGACCGGCGGGCCCCGGCGGCCCGGCTATCATTTCACAAAATATTGTCTGACAGATATTGAAATCTGTCAGCGAGATGGTGTATATACTAACCAGCCCAAGGGAGGAGGGCGCCCAGTGGCTGTTCCGGCGTTTTGGCCGGGGGAGCCGAACCTGATTTGATTACCTCGAAGGACTACCTCCATGACGATAGAAATCTTCCAATTGACCGCCCAGATTCAACAGTGGCTCAACCTTCGCGTCGCCCGCCATTTGGCTGCCCAGGCTGCCAAGTTCACCCGCGGGCAGGACAGCGATAACCAGACGGTAAACGCATGAACGAGGCGGTGGTTTTGACACCCGAGCGGATCCTTGAGGCAACTGAGGATGTCTTGAGGCGCTTCGGGCTTTCCAAGGCCACCGTTGTCGACGTTGCCCGTGCGCTGGATGTCAGCCACGGCAGCGTCTACCGTCACTTCCCCAGCAAGGCCTCGCTGCGCGACGCGGTCGCCAAGCGCTGGCTCGACCGCGCCAACGAGCCGCTGTGCAAGATCGCAGCCGGCTCGGGCCCGGCGCCGGAACGGCTGGAGAAATGGCTGCGCACCGCCTTCTCGATCAAGCAGAAGAAGGTCTGCGACGATCCGGAGATGTTCGCGACCTACCTCGCGCTGGCGCAGGACGCGCGCGAGGTGGTGGAAGCCTACAAGGACAAGCAGGTCGATCTGATCGCGAAAATCCTGTCCGACGGCGTCGCGCAGGGTGTGTTCGAGATCGACAACGTCAAGGCGACCGCGCGCGCCGTGTTCGACGCGACCGTCCGCTACCATCACCCGGCGCATGCCGAGGAATGGGCCAAGCCGGAATGCCCGTCGCGGATCGACGCCCTGATCGCCCTGCTGCTGCGCGGCGTGCGGGTCTGCAAGCCTTAGCCCGACGTCTTTCTCTCCCTCAGCTGAGCAAGCGGCACCCCTCTCCCTAGCCCTCCGCCGCAAGGGGGGAGGGAACCCATTCGCTGGTGCCTCCCTTACATTCGTCGTTGATGTTCTGAGCCGCGATTTGTCGTGCCGAAGCTGCAACTCAGTGAGGCGAGCACGGCGGTCAGGCTCCCTCCCCCCTTGCGGAGGAGGGTTGGGGAGAGGGTGAGCCACGAGTTACGACGAGAGAGATTGCGCGCTCGCGCGCCAGATGGCTTTTCGTGTCTGCCTTCGGCCCGATTGCGAGCCCGGGGCCGCGTGTGCTTGATATCGGGCACGGATCAGTAGCGGACCACGATGCGGCTTGCACTCTTTGCCGATATTCATGCCAACCGGCAGGCCTTCGCCGCCTGCCTGGATGCCGCGCGTGCGCGTGGCGCCGAGCGGCTGATCTGCCTCGGCGACATCGTCGGCTACGGCGCCGATCCCGAATGGGCCGTCGACACCGTGATGGACCTGGTCGCCAACGGCGCGATCGCGGTGCGCGGCAACCATGACAATGCGATCGGGTCCCCGAGCGACAGCATGAACGCCGATGCGCAGGCCGCCATCGACTGGACGCGCAGCCGGCTCAGCGCCGAACAGAAGACCTTCCTCGCGGGCCTGCCGATCCTGCGCGAGGAGGACAACCGTCTCTACGTGCATTCCGAGGCCTCGGACCCGGCGAAGTGGCGCTATGTCCGCGACACGTCGGATGCCGCGCGCAGCATGATGGCCACCGAAGTGCAAATCACGTTCTGCGGCCACATCCATCGTCCAGGCCTCTACTCGATGTCCTCGACGGCGAAGATGACGAGCTTCGTCCCGACCGCCAGCGTCGCGGTGCAATTGCTGACCGGGCGGCGCTGGCTTGCGGTGCTCGGCTCGGTCGGCCAGCCGCGCGACGGCGATCCCGCGGCATCGTTTGCGATGTTCGACACGACAAGCCGCGAGATCACCTATCACCGCGTGCCCTACGACGTCGCGACCGCCGCGGCGCGGATCAAGGCGGGCGGCCTGCCGCTCTGGCTCGCCGACCGCCTGCTGATCGGCAGGTGACGCCGGTGGCGGCGCTGACGATGCAGCTGGGCGCCGAGATCGATGGCTTCACCATCGGCGAGCTCGTGCACCGCGGCGGCATGGCGACGCTGTGGAGCGTCACCCACCCGGGCATCGACGTGCCGCTCTTGATGAAGGTGCCGCTCACCTCGGAGGGCGAGGATCCGGCCGCGATCGTCAGCTTCGAGATGGAGCAGATGATCCTGCCGCGGCTGTCGGGGCCGCATGTGCCGGCCTGTTTCGGCACCGGCGATTTCGAGCGCCAGGCCTATGTGGTGATGGAGCGCATCCCCGGCCAAACCCTCTACAAGCAGATCGACAATCTGCCGTTGCCCTATGACGAGGTGAGGGTGATCGGCGGCAAGGTCGCCACCGCGCTCGCCAGCCTGCACCGGCAGAACGTCATCCATCACGACATCAAGCCGAGCAGCATCATGTTCCGCGAGCGCGGCGAAGCGGTGCTGATCGATTTCGGCCTCTCGCATCACCAGCATCTGCCCGATCTGCTGCAGGAGGAGTTTCGCCTGCCTTACGGCACCGCGCCCTACATGGCGCCGGAGCGCCTCAACGGCGTGCGCGACGATCCGCGCAGCGATCTGTTTTCGCTCGGCGTGCTGCTCTATTTCTTCACCACCGGCGTCCGCCCGTTCGGCGAGACCGAGACTTTGCGCGGCATGCGCCGGCGGCTGTGGCGTGACCCGTATCCGCCGCGTCAGCTCAAGCCCGACTATCCGCCCTGGCTGCAGGAGATCGTGCTGCGATGTCTCGAGATCGACCCGGCGGCGCGCTATCCGACCGCGGCGCAGCTGGCGTTCGATCTCGGCCACCCCGAACAGGTCAAGCTGACGGCGCGGGCGCAGCGGCTGAACCGCGATCCGCTCGGCACGGTCTGGCGCCGCCGCTTCAATCTCGGTGCGGTGCCGCCGCAGCCGAAATCTGATGTCGCAGCCCAGCTCGCATCGAGCCCGATCGTTGCCGTTGCACTCGATCTCGGCGAGGGGGCCGAGGCGCTGAACGAGACCATCCGCGCCACCGCCGAGCAGGTGCTATCGACCTCGCCATCGGCGCGGCTCGCTTGCGTGAACGTGCTGAAGCTCAATCTCCTGGCGATCGACCGCAGCCATGACGAGCAGGGTCAGAACAAGCATGTCGACCGCCTGGTGGCGCTGCAGCACTGGGCGCGGCCGTTCCGGCTCGAGGAGGGACGGCTGACCGTGCATGTCTTGGAGGCGATCGATCCGGCCGCGGCCATCCTGGAATTCGCCGCGGTCAATCTGGTCGACCACATCATCATCGGCGCGCGGCAGAATTCGATGCGGCGCGCGCTGCTCGGCAGCGTGTCCGCCAAGGTCGCAGCCGAAGCGCTGTGCACGGTGACCGTGGTGCGGCCGTCGCGGCTAGCGCCGCAAGCGGACGACGATGAGGCGGCGGGCGAGGCGGCTAATGCCCCGGTCACGCCGCCTTCAGTGTTCTAGTTCCGCCGCAGAATCAGATCGCTTCGCCGCGCGCGTCGGCCGCGGCATTGCGGATCGCGGCGACGTTGGTCTTGTAGGCCTCGAGCGTGCCGCCCTTGAACACCGCGGAGCCCGCGACGAAGGCATTGGCACCGGCGGCGGCGAGCTGGCCGGCGACGTCGGGCGCAACGCCGCCGTCGACCTCGATGTCGATCGGCCGGCCCGCGACCATCGCCCGGACGTCAGAGATCTTGCCGATCGCCGAGCGGATGAAGGCCTGGCCGCCGAAGCCGGGATTGACCGACATCACCAGCACGAGGTCGATCAGGTCGAGCACATATTCGATCACGCTCGCCGGCGTCGCCGGATTGATCGAGACGCCGGCCTTCTTGCCGAGCGCGCGGATCGCCTGCAGCGAGCGATGCAAATGCGGGCCGGCCTCGGCATGCACCGTGATGTGGTCGCAGCCCGCCTTGGCGAACGCCTCCAGATAGGGGTCGCAGGGCGAGATCATCAGATGGGCGTCGAAGATCTTCTTGGTGTGCGGCCGCATCGCCTTGATGACGTCGGGGCCGTAGGAAATGTTTGGCACGAAGTGCCCGTCCATCACGTCGAGATGGATCCAGTCGGCGCCGGCCTGGTCGACGGCACGGACCTCTTCGCCGAGCTTTGAGAAATCCGACGCCAGGATCGACGGAGCGATGACGAGGGGACGCGGGGTGAATGACTGAGTCATGTCAGCAGTTCCGGAAGACTAGCAGGGGGCGACGGGTGATCCCGCCTAACATGCGGACGCGTGGCGGGCAATGCGAGCGGACGGCGGCTGGAAGCCGGAAAATTCTGCCGCCGGCGGCAGGTCTTGCCGGGTGCGCGGAACCCGCGGCGATGCGCCAAGGCCTGGTTTTATTGAGTTTTTGCCATGGCACGCCGCTTGCTGCGCCTTTGGCAAGCGTTTGAGCCGCCGGGCGCGGCCTTGTTGGAGTATTGCCATGTTATTTGCCATTGGCGCTGCGTCATCCGCCGTCGATCTTTTGAGCTCGCTGATGTCGTCGAAATCGACGACGCAGACCGGCAGCTCCACCCAGGGAAGTCAGACCACCGGGCTGTTCGATCTTGCGACCACGACATCGACGTCGAGCAGCAGCAGCGCCGGTGCCGGGTCGGGCGCCAGCACCCCGCAGATTTCGCCGCAGACCATGAGCGCGCTGCTCGACGCGCAGAGCCAGACGACCGTTTCAACCAGCACGGCTTCAACCGGCACGACTTCAACCAGCACAACGCCGACCAGCAGGTCGGATGCGCTGAAGGACCTGTTTTCGCTGATCGACGCCGACGGCAATGGCCAGATCACCAAGACCGAATTCGAGAACGCGCTCGGCGCCGGCGGCACCAACGTCGCGCAGGCCGACGACGTGTTCTCCAAGCTCGACAAGAACGGCGACGGCAGCGTCAGCCTCGGCGAGATGTCGCAGGCCTTGCAGGGCCACAAGGGCGGCGGCCATCATCATCACCACATGGAGAGCGGCGCGACCGACGGATCCGGCTCCAGCAGCGGCTCGGGCGGATCGAGCTCCGATCCCCTGATGCAGGCGCTTGATGGCGCGACCTCGACCTCGGTGACCAACAGCGACGGCTCGACCACGACGACCACGACCTATGCCGACGGCTCCAAGGTGTCGATGACGACGCCGGCCACGGCCTCAGCCACCAGCAGCACGAATTCGTCCTCCGCCGGCAACAACGCCACCTCGTCCTACAATTTCATCGAGCAGCTGATCCAGCGCCAGTCGCAGGCGATCTCAGCGAAGGCCTCGTCGTCGCTGTCGGTCAGCGCCTAGGGCGGAACTACTGACGGCCGTCATTGCGAGGAGCGCAGCGACGAAGCAATCCATGTCTCGGCAAGCGGCGCGATGGATTGCTTCGCTTCGCTCGCAATGACGATGCTAGAGCTGCGGCCATAAAACTCAGCGCCTAACCGAATCGATCCCGCCAGCTCGGCTGCGCGCCGGCGAAGGGCAGGCCGGTCGCTGAATGGACGCCGCGCGCGATCGCGCGTGCCACCGTGTTGGCGGCGATGGCGCCGAGCTTGGTCAGGCCGAACAGCGGATCGACCGGCTTGGCACCGGTTGCGGCGGCAAACACCACATCGCCATCGAGCGGGGCGTGCACCGGGTAGATCGCGCGCGCCATGCCGGTCTGTGCGATCATCGCCAGCCGCCGTGCCTGCGGTTTCGTCAATTGCGCGTCGGTCACGACAACGACGAGCGTGGTGTTCTCGGCCGCGGTGGCGTCCGCGCCGCCTTTCAGGCGCGGCTTCAGCATGTCCGGCGTGAACGCCGGCGGCAGGCCGCGCCCGCCGAACTCGCGGTCGACTTCGAACGGCGCCGCCCAGAACCACGGGCCGCTGCCGACCGTGACGCTGCCGACCGCGTTGACCACCGCAAGCGCTGCGACCTTGATGCCATCGTCGGTCACGGCGGACGCTGAGCCGAGGCCGCCCTTCAGGTTGGCGGTGGTCGCGCCCATGCCGGCGCCGACGCTGCCGAGTTCGAAATTGTCCGAGGCGGCATTCGCAGCCGCATAGCCGAGATCGCGATAGGGGGGGAAGCGGCCCCACGCCTTGTTGCCGCCGTTGAGGAGGTCGAAACAGATCGCGCCGGGCACGATCGGGATCACCGCATCGCGGATACGAAAGCCGCGGCCGCGCTCGGCGAGCCAGGCCTGCACGCCGCCCGCCGCATCGAGCCCGAGCGCGGAGCCGCCGGACAGCGTAATCGCGTCGATCGCCTCGACGACATTATGCGGGGCAAGCAGCGCGTCCTCGCGGGTGCCGGGGCCGCCGCCGCGGACATCGATCGAGGCCACCGCCGGCCGCTCGAACAGGATCGCGGTGACGCCCGAGGCGATCACGGCGTCGTCGGCGTGGCCGACGGCAACGCCGGCAATATCGGTGAGAAGGTTTTTCACGATGCGTCCATCCCTGCTGTCCGATCGATCCGGTATAGCAGCCGTGGTGTCAAAGCAAAACGCCCCGGCTGACCGGGGCGGTTTGTAACTCTATCCTCGTCATTGCGAGCGAAGCGAAGCAATCCATTGTCACCGATTACGCGGAAGGATGGATTGCTTCGTCGCTGTCGCTCCTCGCAATGACGGCGAAGGATGGGGAGCCGATCAGGAGCCCTTCGGATTGATCTCGGTGTAGTTGCCCTTGGCGTCCCACTTGTAGACGACGTAGTCGATCGCCTTGATGTCGCCCTTGGCGTCGAAGCCCATCTTGCCGAGCACGGTGTCCCAGTCGCCGGCCTTGATGGTGGCCATCACCTTCTTGGCGTCGGTGGTGCCGGCCTTGGCGACGGCCTGCGTCCACACCTGCATCGCGGCGTAGGTGTAGAGCGTGTAGCCTTCGGGATCGATGTTCTTGGCTTTGAACTTCTCGACGATCGCCTTCGCGGTCGGCTTGTTGCGCGGATCGGGGCCGAAGGTGAACAGCGTGCCCTCGGCGGCCGGGCCGGTGATCGAGGCGAACTCCTTGTCGTTCATGGCATCGCCCGCCATCAGAATGGTCTGCAGGCCCTGGTCGCGCATCTGGCGCAGGATCAGGCCGGCTTCCTGATGGTAGCCGCCGACATAGACCAGATCGATGTTGTCGCGCTTCAGGCGCGAGACGATCGAGTTGAAGTCCTTGTCGCCCTTGTTGTAGGACTCGAACATCTTCTCCTGGAAGCCGGCCTTGTTCAGCGCCTTCTTGGTCTCGTCGGCGAGGCCTTTGCCGTAGGTGGTCTTGTCGTTCAGGATCGCGACGTTCTTGCCCTTGAAGTTCTTCACGATGTAGTCGGCGGCGACCAGGCCCTGCTGGTCGTCACGGCCGCAGACGCGCGCCACGTTCCAGAGCTTGCGCTCGGTGAACAGCGGGTTGGTCGAGGCCGGGGTGATCTGCAGCACGTTGGCGTCGGCATAGGCCTCGGAGGCCGGGATCGACGACGACGAGCAGAAATGACCGGCCACGAACGGGATCTTCGAGGAGCCGATCTTTTCCGCGATCGAGCGCGCCTGCTTCGGATCGCAGGCATCGTCGTCGGCTTCCAGCGCGAGCTTCTTGCCGAGCACGCCGCCGGCGGCGTTGATGTCGGCGATTGCCTGCTCGGCGCCGTTCTTCATCTGCCGGCCGAAAGCGGATTCGGAGCCCGTCATCGGGCCCGCGACTGCGATGGTGATATCTTGCGCGAATGCGCTCGCCGAGAATGCGAACGAAGCGCCCAATGCCAGGCCGATCAGCTTCATTGATTTCATGAGACGTCCCTCGTGGTCGTTGCCTCTTGCGGAAGGGCCCGGCACGCCGGGCCCCAAAACCGCGGGCATTCTCGGCTGGTTTCGCGGCGAAGTCACCGGCAATTTTCAGGCAAATCGACGCTGCATCAGCCGCATCCAGCTGCAGGGGCGGCACGAAACGTGCAGCTACCCGCGGCGGCCGCCTTCCAGATAGGCGGCGCGGATTTCCGGGCGCTGCAGCAACTCGGCGCCGGTTCCGGCCAGCGTGATCAGGCCATTGACCATGACATAGCCGCGATGGGCGAGCTTCAGCGCATGGTTGGCGTTCTGCTCGACGATCAGCACGGTGAGGCCGTCCTGCCGGTTCAGCGTGCGGATGGCGTCGAAGATCTGGCGCGCGATCAGCGGCGCAAGGCCGAGCGAAGGCTCGTCCAGCATCAACAGGCGGGGCCGGCTCATCAGGGCGCGGCCGATCGCGAGCATCTGCTGCTCGCCGCCCGACAGCGTGCCGCCGCGTTGTGCGACGCGTTCCTTCAGCCGCGGGAACAGCGCGAACACGCGCTCCAGCCCGGCCTCGCGTTCGGCCTCGCTGCATTCGGTGGCGTCGGCGCCCATCTGCAGGTTTTCCGCGACGCTCATGCGCGGAAAGATCCGCCGGCCCTCGGGCGATTGTGCGATGCGCAGCCGCGCGATCTCGTGGGTCGGCACGCCGGTGATGTCATTCCCGTCGAATTCGATCCGGCCGGCGCGGGCGCGCGGCCGGCCGAAGATCGTCATCATCAGCGTCGACTTGCCGGCGCCGTTGGCGCCGATCAGGGCGACGATCTCCCCTCGATTGATCTCGATGTCGACGCCCTTCAGCGCTTCGATCTTGCCATACGCCGCACGCACGCCGCGCACCGCGAGCAGGGGTGTGGTTGCAGCTGTCGCGCTCACGTGCCGCTCTCCATCACGGCGATCGCCTCTTCCTCGTCGGCGCCGAGATAGGCGGCGATCACCTTGGGGTCGTCGCGCACGGCCTGCGGCGTGCCTTCGGCGATCTTGACGCCGTAGTCCATCACCACGACGTGGTCGGAGATCTCCATCACGACCGACATGTCATGCTCGATCAAGAGGATCGAGGTGCCCTGGTCGTTGCGGATCGACAGCAGCAACTCGTTGAGCCCGCCGCTCTCGCGCGCGTTCAGTCCGGCGGCCGGCTCGTCGAGACAGAGCAGCACGGGCTCGGTGCACATCGCGCGTGCGATTTCGAGCCGGCGCTGGTCGCCATAGGCGAGATTGCCGGCGGCATCGTCGGCGCGTGGGAGCAGGCCGACACGATCGAGCCAGGTCCGCGCCAGTTCGATGGCGCGCTCCTCGGCCGCGCGCCAGGACGGCGTACCGATCAGGCCGAGCAAGGTCAGGCCCGAGGCGCGCATCAGCGCGTTGTGCTGCGCCACCATCAGGTTTTCCAGCGCGGTCATGCCGGGGAACAGCCGGATGTTCTGGAAGGTGCGCGCCACCTTGGCCTGCTTGGTGATGCGGAAATCGCCGAGCCGCTCGAGCTGCATGGTGCGGCCGACGTCATCGGTGAGGCGGATCGCGCCGCCGCTCGGCCGGTAGAAGCCGGTGATGCAGTTGAAGACCGTGGTCTTGCCGGCGCCGTTCGGGCCGATCAGCGCGGTGATCTTGCGCCGTTCGGCGGCAAAGGAGAGCTCGTTGACCGCGACGATGCCGCCAAAGCGCATCATCAGGTGGTCGACAGTGAGGATGGGATCGCCGCTCATCCGTGGCCCTCCTTGACGAGGTCGGACGAAATCGCCTGGTTGCGCTCCAGGAACACGGTCGGCGCGCGATGACCGATCAGCCCGCGTGGCCGCCAGATCATCAACAGCACCATCGCGATGCCGAACACCAGCATGCGATACTGATCAAAACCACGGAACAGCTCGAAGCCGCCGATCATGGTCAGCGCCGCCAGCGCGACGCCGAGCTGCGAGCCCATGCCACCGAGCACGACGATGGCAAGCACCAGCGCCGATTCCTGGAAGGTGAAGGATTCCGGGCTGATGAAGCCCTGCCGCGTGGCAAAGAAGGCGCCGGCGAAGCCGCCGAACATCGCACCCGTCGCGAACGCGGTGAGCTTGGTCGTGGTGACGTTGATGCCGAGCGCGCGGCAGGCCACCTCGTCCTCGCGCAGCGCCTCCCAGGCGCGGCCGATCGGCAGCCGGCGTAGCCGGATCGTCACCCAGTTGGTGAGCAGCGCCATCGCGAGGATCAGATAGAACAGGAACACGATGCGATGGGTCGGCGAGAAATCGATGCCGAGCCTGGCGGCAAGCCCGTCATCGCTGTTGTCGAGCGGGATGCCGAACAGGGTCGGGCGCGGGATGCCGGAGACACCGTTGGGGCCGCCGGTCAGGCTCTGCCAGTTGATGATGACGAGACGGATGATCTCGCCGAAGGCGAGCGTGACGATCGCGAGGTAGTCGCCGCGCAGCCGCAGCACCGGGAAGCCGAGCAGCACGCCCCAGAACGCCGCCAGGATGCCGGCGAGCGGCAGGCAGACCCAGAACGACAATCCGAAATTGGTGGCAAGCAGCGCGTAGGAATAGGCGCCGACCGCATAGAAGGCGACATAGCCGAGGTCAAGCAGGCCGGCGAGCCCGACCACGACGTTCAAGCCCCATCCCAGCATCACATAGGTCAGCACCAGGATCGATAGATCGAGAATATAGCGCTGGTTGTAGAAGATCACCGGCACCAGGAAGGCGAATACCAGGAGCGCCGGTGCCAGCCAGCGCCCGGCGAACGACATCGCAGCCTGCACCGGCTTCGGGACGATGTGTTCCTTGTCGACCGGTCCCCACCATTGTCGCAGCAGCTCGATGATGATGCTGCCGCCGAACACGGTGCCGACGAGGGCGGCGAGATCGCCGAACCGCGTCCAGTAGATCAGGCCGCCTTGCGGTCCGGCCTCGGTGCGCACGCCGATCATCAGCGAGAACAGCACCAGCGCGACGGCGGCGCTGATCAGGGCTTTCTTGAGAATGAAGGCGCTGCCCGAGGGCTGCGCGGCGTGCGAGGGGCGGGCTGAGATCGCGCTCACGAAGTGCCTGTCAGACTTTTTCGACTTCGGGACGGCCGAGCAGGCCGGTCGGCATGAAGATCAGCACCACGATCAGGATCGAGAACGCGGCGACGTCCTTGTACTCCACCGAGAAATAGGCCGACCAGAACGTTTCGATCAGGCCGATCGCGAGCCCGCCGAGCATCGCGCCCGGCAGCGAGCCGATGCCGCCGAGCACCGCGGCGGTGAACGCCTTGATGCCGGCGACGAAGCCCATGAAGAAATCGACCAGCCCGTAATACAGCAGGTACATCATGCCGGCGACGGCCGCGAGCGCAGCCCCGATCACGAAGGTCATCGAGATGGTGCGGTCGACATCGACGCCGAGCAGTGAGGCCATCGTCTGGTCCTGCTCGCAGGCGCGCATGTCGCGCCCGAGCCGGGTGCGCGAGACCAGCCAGGTGAACACCGCGAGCAGTACGATGGTCGCGAGCACGACCACGATCTGGATGTTGGAGAGCTGCACGGCGAAGCCTTCCGGGCCTTCATGCAGCGTGTAGCCGCCGGTGATGATCGGCGGCACCGGCTTGACCCGCGCGCCCTGCGACACCTGCGAAAAATTGGTCAGCACGAACGACATGCCGATCGCCGACAGCATCGGCGCGAGGCGGAACGAGTGGCGCAGCGGCCGGTAGGCGATGCGTTCGATGGTCCAGCCATAGAGCGCGGTGATCACCATCGAGACCAGCAGCACGATCAGCAGGATCAGCGGGATCGCGGTGAGGCCGAGCGACACCAGCACCAGGAAGGAGATCATCGCGATGAAGCCGCCGATCATGAAGATGTCGCCATGGGCGAAGTTGATCATGCCGACGATGCCGTAGACCATCGTGTAGCCGATGGCGATCAGGCCATAGATCGAACCGAGCACGAGGCCGTTGATCAATTGCTGGGCGAAATAATCCATGCGCTGCCGTCAGAGCCTGTTCGGTTGAGAACCGAACGGGCTCTCGGTTTGATTTGGACGCGGTGTCTTCACGCGAACCGGTCTCCACTTCGCTCGAAAACGCTACGTCGCGGGTGACGCGGCGAGGGCCCCCGGCAGCCTAGTCCGTCGCGTCGCGGTATTTTCTAACAGCGGAACCCCGGCGGCGGCAACAGCATGGCAGCTGCAGAAAGGGCTTTGTACATAACTACTTTGGCGGGTGCGGTTCCGATGTCACAGGGGGCGAGACCCCGTTGCCCTGCAATGATCGCGCCGGAACCCGTGTTATCAGAGCAACTGCGGTCTTGAAGCGCGTGTTGTCCCCACCTGAATGAAAGGAATGGACAACCAGGATCCAGGTCAGAGGCTCAGGATCCGGCCGGCAAGGCAATTGAGCAGTTGCAACAAAAGGGTCTCGCCGCGCAGCGAGGCCCATTTCGTCTGCTGATTTGTTTCTGCTTGGAGTTCAGGCCAATTGATCGGCGAAGCGGCCGCGGAAGGCGTATGAACCGAAATGCGTCAGCTCGCTGCGCAGGTCCAGCCAGATTTCGCCGCCCAGGTCGATCCAGCGCCGGCAGAATGCGTAATCCTCGGAGAGATACTCGCCGGTCGTCTTGTCGATCATGCATTCGAACAGCGACACGCGCTCGAGGTCGGCGCGAACCAAATTGCCGGTGTTCAGATCGTTGGTCTTGTGGTTCGCCCGATATTTCAGTTCGGGATGCGCATCGCACAGCCTGACGAGCGCGGATCGCTTCATCATCAGAAAGCCGGTTCCGGCATATCGGACCTTGGCGAAGCCGTCGCCCCGCACGGTGATCTGGTCACCCGCCCATGTGACGACATAGTCCAGCGAGGATGACGCGAGGTTCGCTCGCTTGGCGTCCGCAGCCCGCTGCACCTTGGCCCAATCGATGTGCTTGAGCGGATAGGCCGCGGCCGAGACGTCGGCATCGCTATCCAGCAGCCGGAACACGGCCTCGGGCTCGAACCCGATATCGGCATCGATGAACAGGAGATGGCTGGCGCCAGAGGCGAGGAATTGGTGCGCCAGCTCGTTCCGGGCGCGCACGATCAGCGATTCGTTTCCGATCAGATGGAACACGATGTCGATGCCCCGGGCCGTGGCCACAGCCTGGAGCTTCAGGGCTGACAACACATAGGCCATCTTCAGATCGCCGCCGTAGCAGGGCGTTGCGACGAAAACGCGGGTTCTTTCAGTCATTTTACCCCCCTTTATCATTGGCTGGCGCGGATCCTGGCCAAGCCCGATCGCATCGATCCGGAACCATCGCACCGCGCTTAACCTTAACAAAGGGTTTAAATTGCTGCCGGCAATCGATCGGCGTTACCTCGCGAGCTGAACCGTCGCCGGTCGATGAGGCGCGGGAAGCACGGGAAGCGGCAATGTCGAACAACTGGCGGATCAGCTCCTTCAACGGCGCGCTGCTTGCGGCCTATTTCATTCCGGTCTGGACCATCATCGCCTTCAGCATCATGGTGTCGCCGATCCACGGCCTTTATGAGCGGCCGAGCGTGTCGATCGCGCTGTATGCGAGCGACTATCTGCACCTCGGCAAGATGGCGACGGTGCGGCTTGCATGGCTGTTGGCGCTGGCGCGGATCACGGTGGTGGCGTTCTTCGCGGTCTTCCTCGCGATGGCCGCGTTCTCGCCGTTGCGCCGAAACAGCAGTGGCGCCGACGAGGCGCTTGCGGTGGCGCTCTGCCTCGGCAGCGTGCTGAGCTTCGCCAGCATGATGATGGCCTCCAAAGTCGGTGAGATCGAAGCGATGCGGATGCACGCGTCAGAGCTTCTGATGCTGCTCGGCACCGCGATCGTGATGCTGTTCGAGACGTCACCGAAGCGAACTGCCGTGACTCCTGCCGTTGAGGCGGGTGCGCCGGCGAGTGGATTATCCCTTCAGCAGCCCTAGTTCGGCGATGATCGCACCGGCTTCCTTGACGGCGTGATTGGCCGCGGGCACGCCGCAATAAATCGCCTGTTGCAGCAGGATCTCCTTGATGTCGTCGGGCGTGAAGCCGCCTTCAGTGAGCGCGGCGCGCACGTGCAGGCGGAATTCGTCCCACTGGCCGAGTGCGACCATGGTGCCGATCACGAGCACGCGGCGGGTGCGGTGATCGAAATGCGGCCGGGTCCAGATATCGCCCCACGCGTAGCGCGTGATCAGGTCCTGGAAGTCGGTGTTGAACGCGTTGCGGTTCTTGATCGACTTGTCGACCCATTCATTGCCGAGCACCTTGCGGCGCTGCGTCATGCCGTCATCGCGGCGTTGATTGTCGTCCATGGAATTTCCTCCTGAAATCGTAGCCCGGATGGAGCGCAGCGCAATCCGGGGTTCGGTCTTCGCCGCGAAGTCCTGTCCCGGATTTCGCTTCGCTCCATCCGGGCTACACGGGTCTCTCGTCGCTACGTCAGCGTTGCGTCAGGAAGCCGACCACGGCTTCGGTGAAGGCGTGCGATTGCTCGACATTGGAAATATGCGCGGCATCGAGCAGCGTCATGCTGGCGCCGGGAATGCCGCTGCGGATCACCTCGCCCGCCGACACCGGCGTTGCCATGTCCTGCTTTCCCGCGATCACCAGCGTCGGGCTCTTGATCCTGGGCAGCAGCGCGCGCTGGTCGAGCGTCGACAGCGCCTCGCAACAGGCGAGATAGCCTTCGACCGGCGAGGCAATCAGCATCGCCTTCATGCGCGCCGTGGTCTCCGGTTCGCGTTCGCGGAAATCAGCGGTCAGCCAGCCCGCGATCACGGTGTCGGCGACCGCGGCGATGCCGCCTTCCTTGACCGCCTTGATGCGGTTCAGCCAGTTGGTCGGATCGGGATAGTAGCAGGCGGTGTTGGCGAGGATGATCTTGCCGAATCTCTCAGGTGCGTTGGCGCCGAGCCATTGCCCGACCATGCCGCCCATCGACAGGCCGCACCAGTGCACCTTCTCGATGTTGAGGTCGTCGAGGATCGCCAGCACGTCGCGGCCGAACCGTTCCATGGAGTAGGGTCCATCAGGCACGCCGGATTTGCCGTGACCCCGGCGGTCGTAGCGGATGACGCGAAACATCTGCGTCAGCGCACGCATCTGCGGCTCCCACATCTGCAGGGTGCAGCCGAGCGAGTTCGACAGCATCAGGGTCGGTCCGCCGTCGCGGCCATCGACCTGGACATTGAGCAGGCATCCGTCGGCGTTGATCATCGGCATTCTTCTACTCCTTGTCATGCGCGGACTTGATCAGCGCATCCATCAAGAGAAATTCTTCTGCGATGATGATTGCCGGATCAAGCCCGGCAATGACATCGTCGCTATTTGTCGTCCAGTGAAGCCAGCAACCGGTCGATCAGCGCCTGCGAGGCGCCCTGATAGGCCATCGGTTCGAACAGTTCTGCGATTCGCTTTGTGTCGAGATGCGCGGTGACCTTGGCATCTGCCCACAGAACGTCGCGCAGATGCTTCTTGTCCGCGACCGCTTTCTTGCTGGCGGCCTCGATCAGATGATGGGCGTCGCTCTTGCCGATCTTTTCGGCCAGCGCAAACGTCACGGCTTCCGCCATGATCAGCCCATGCGTCGCATCGAGATTGGTGCGCATCCGCGCCGCATCGACCTCGAGCCCTTCGGCGAGATCGACGATCGCGGCAAGCGCCCCCGACGTCGCCAGCATCAGGCCCGGCAAGGTCGGCCATTCCGCGTGCCACGAGCCGGCGCTGCGCTCATGGTCCTGCACCTGCGCGGCGAAGATCGTCGCCGCGAGGTTCGGCGCCATGGTTGCGGCGCCCAGTGCGCTCGCAGCGGCGACCGGGTTGCGCTTGTGCGGCATGGTGGAGGAGCCGCCGCGGCCGGCGCCGGAAGGCTCGAAGGCTTCGCCGACATCGGTCTGCATCATCAGCGAAATGTCGCGCGCGATCTTGCCGCAGCTGCCGGCGAGGATGGCGAGCACCGACGCGGCCTCCGCGATGCGGTCGCGATGGGTGTGCCAGGGCGCATCGGGCCGCGGCAGCTCAATGGTCCAGGCCAGCGCCTCCTCCACCGCCAGTCCCTTATCGCCGAGCGCGGCGAGGGTACCTGCGGCGCCGCCGAATTGCAGCGCCAGCGTCTCGCGGCGCAGGCGCAGCAGCCGCTTGCGGGAGCGGTGCAGGGCTGCGGCGTATTCGGCGAGCTTAAGCCCGAATGGCATCGGCAGCGCATGCTGCAGCCAGGTCCGCGCCACCACCGCGGTATCGCGATGGGCGCGCGCTAATCCGGCAAAGCCGGCAACGGCGCGGTCGAGGTCGGCGAGCAGCGCGTCGATGCCGGCGCGCAAGGTCAGCATGGTCGCGGTGTCGATGACGTCCTGGCTGGTCGCGCCCCAATGCACATAGCGGGCCGCCTCGGCATCCGCTTTGGCGACGTCAGCGGTCAGGGCCTTGACCAGCGGGATCGCCAGATTGCCCGATCGCGTCGCGGCGTCGGCCAGCGCGACGGGGTCGAATGATTCGGCCTTGCAGGCTTGCTCAATCGGCGCCACGGCGGTCCATGGAATGACGCCAACGAGAGCCTCGGCGCGGGCCAGCGCGGCCTCGAAATTCAGCATGTTCTGCAGGGTGGCGGCATCGTCGCACACCGCGCGCATCGCGGCGCTCGACAGCATCGGCGCAAGCAGGGGGGAGAGGGCTGTGCTCATGGCGCGCGACCTAACCACTCCCGGGCGTCGCTGCCAATGCCCCGGCGCTGCCGGCATTTTCGACAGCGCGGATTGCGCGATTTCGTGAACAGCGGGCTCGGCTTGCTGCGGTTGCGAATATGCATCGCTCATCCTCCCAAGGTGGCCTTTCCTTTGCGCCCGGGCTGCTTTACTTGGGGGAAAGGTTTCTTGCGATCGAGGAGGTCCTCCCATGGCCATGACAATGACCGGCGAAGTCCAGCTTGCAGCGCCGCGCCAGGCTGTGTGGGACAAGCTCAACGATCCCGACGTGCTGAAGGCTTGCATTCCCGGCTGCGAGGAGCTGGAAAAGACCGACGAGGGCGGCTTCCGTGCCACCGCCAAGATGAAGGTCGGCCCGGTCTCCGCCCGCTTCAAGGGCAAGGTGACGTTGAGCGATCTCGACCCGCCGAACGGCTACAAGATCTCGGGCGAAGGCGAGGGCGGGGTTGCCGGCTTCGCCAAGGGCGGCGCCACCGTCGGCCTTGCCGACAAGGATGGCGGCACGCTTCTGAGCTACAACGTGGAGGCGCAGATCGGCGGCAAGCTCGCCCAGCTCGGCCAGCGCCTGATCAACGGTGCCGCCAAGAAGCTGGCCGATGAATTCTTTGCAAATTTTGCCAAGGCGGTGCAGGGTTAGCCCTGTCGACGGGCCGGATCACTCAGGCCCCGCCAAGTCTTCCCGCTATGCCCTGGATGGGTGGCTCCAAAGGTTGCCCATCGCGGGGCGCGCCCATATTATGCCGTCTGGAATGATTTTAAACCGCCTGCTTCGCCGATATGCGGTGGCGCAGATAAGAGAGTGCTGATGGCCAAGATTTCAATGATCGTGAACGGCAACCCCGTCAACGCGAATGTCGACCCCCGTACCCTTCTGGTCCAGTTTCTGCGCGAAAACCTGCGGCTGACAGGTACCCATGTCGGCTGCGACACTTCGCAGTGCGGCGCCTGCGTCGTGCACCTGGACGGCAAGGCGGTGAAGTCCTGCACGACGCTCGCGGTGATGGCCGACGGTCATGAGGTCAAGACCATCGAGGGGCTCGCCGCCGACGGCGCGCCGCTGCATCCGATGCAGGAGGCCTTCCGCGAGCATCATGGCCTGCAGTGCGGCTTCTGCACGCCGGGCATGATCATGACCGCCGTCGACCTCGTCCATCGCAAGGGCCACGAGCTCTCCGACGAGGTGATCCGCGAGGAGCTGGAAGGCAATCTGTGCCGCTGCACCGGCTACCAGAACATCGTGGCCTCGATCGCCGCCGGCGCCAAGGCGATGGCCAAATCGGACTTGGCTTAAACAAGTCGGACCTCGCTCAATCAGCAATTCGTCGCGATCGCGATCAGGACATTCCCAGGAATTTTGCCAATGTACGAATTCAAATATCACCGTCCCGGCACCGTGCGGCAGGCCGCCAATCTCCTGGTGAAGAATGAGGACGCCAAGCTGATCGCCGGCGGTCACACGCTGGTGCCGGTCATGAAGCAGCGGCTCGCGAGCCCGCCGCATCTGGTCGATCTCTCCCATATCGAAGGTCTCGACACGATCGAGATGAAGGGCCGTTCGCTGGTGATCGGCGCCACCGCCAAGCACGCCGACGTTGCGAACTCCGCTGTTGTCGGCGAGGCGATCCCGGCGCTGGCCGAACTGGCCGGCCTGATCGGCGATCCCGCCGTGCGCCACCGCGGCACCATCGGCGGCTCGCTCGCCAACAACGACCCGACCGCGGACTATCCGGCGGCGGTGCTGGCGCTGGGCGCGACCATCGTCACCAACAAGCGCCGCCTCAAGGCCGAGGAGTATTTCCAGGGCCTGTTCTCGACCGCGCTGGAGGCCGACGAGATCATCACCAAGGTGATGTTCCCGCTGCCGAAGAAGGCGGCCTATATCAAGTTCCGCAACCAGGCCTCGCGCTATGCGTTGGTCGGTGTGTTCGTGGCCAAGCGTCCGTCCGACGTGCGCGTCGCGGTCACCGGCGCGGGCTCGGACGGTGTGTTCCGCGCCACCGCGTTCGAGGAGGCCTTGAAGAAGCGCTTCTCGCACAAGGTGCTCGACGGCATCGCGGTTCCCTCCGAAGGGCTGAACAGCGACCTGCACGGCAGCGCGGAATACCGCGCGCATCTGATCGGCGTTTTGACGCGCCGGGCGGTGGAAGCCGCCAACGCCAAGGACTAGCTAAGGACTAGATCCAAGGGACTAGATCCAAACCTGATCCCAAGGACTAGATCTGACGCGTGACCTTGCTAACCCCTGTTCAAAGACTGGCTGTTCCATGAGTGCATCGGCGTTACCCACTTCCGTCGATGCGCTCGAGGAGCTGTTGACGTCGCGCGGCTACCTCGCAGAGCGGTCGCTCGCGACAGTGACTTTTCTTGCGCTGCGCATGGGCCGGCCGCTGTTTCTCGAAGGCGAGGCCGGCGTCGGCAAGACCGAGATCGCCAAGGTGCTGTCGGCGGCGCTCGGGCGCAAGCTGATCCGCCTGCAATGCTATGAGGGCCTCGACGTCGCTTCCGCCGTCTATGAGTGGAGCAGCGCGGCGCAGATGATCGCGATCCGCCTTGCGGAAGCCTCCGGCGATACTGATCGCGACCAGCTCGCCAGCGACATTTTCGCCGAGCGCTTCCTGATCAAGCGGCCGCTGTTGCAGGCGCTCGAGCCTGATGTCGCCGGCCCGCCGGTGCTTTTGATCGACGAGCTCGACCGCGCCGACGAGGCGTTCGAGGCGTATCTGTTGGAAATCCTCAGCGACTTCCAGGTCACCATCCCCGAGCTCGGCACCGTGAAGGCGCCGGCGCCGCCGATCGTGATCATCACCTCGAACCGCACCCGCGAAATCCACGACGCGCTGAAGCGGCGCTGCCTCTATCACTGGGTGGATTACCCCTCGGCCGAGCGCGAGCTCGCGATCGTCAAGTCGCGGGTGCCAAACATCTCCGCCAAGCTGTCGCAGCAGGTCGTGCGCTTCGTGCAGGCGCTGCGTAGCCAGGATTTCTACAAGTCCCCAGGTGTTGCCGAGACCATCGACTGGGCCACCGCGCTGTCCGAGCTCGACGCCCGCTCGCTGACGCCGCAGGTGGTCGGCGACACGCTGGGCGCGCTGCTCAAGTACCAGGACGACATCGCGCGCATGCAGGGCGATGCGTTGCAGAAGACATTGAAGGAAGCGACGAGTGAGACGTAAGTCGCGCGCGTCGTAACAACATTCGTCATTCCGGGGCGATGCGAAGCCCGGAATCTCGAGGTTCCGGGTTCGCCCGCTCCGCGTGCGCCCCGGAACGACGGGAAATGGATTCCATGACGATCAACCATCTCAATCCTCCGACCGGCCACATGGCCGACAACGTGATCGGCTTTGCCCGCGCGCTGCGGGCAGCCGGGCTGCCGGTCGGGCCGGGCTCGGTGATCGATGCGCTCGATGCGCTGCAGCTGATCGAGGTCGGCAACCGCTCCGATTTCTACGCCACGCTGGAAGCGATCTTCGTCAAGCGCCATGAGCATGCGCTGATCTTCCGCCAGGCCTTCATGCTGTTCTTCCGCGCCGCCGAGGAGTGGAAGAGCATGCTCGATTCGGTGCCGCTGCCCGACCACGCCAAGAAGAAGCCGCCGCCGGCCTCGCGGCGGGTCCAGGAGGCGATGGCGCAGCCGGCGAAGAGCGAGGAGCGGCCGCAGGCCCAGGAGCAGGAGCTGAAGCTCTCGGTCTCCGACAAGGAGATCCTGCAGAAGAAGGATTTTGCGCAGATGACCGCGGCGGAGATTGCCGAGGTGACGCGCGAGATCGCCAAGATGCGCCTGCCGCAGGCCGAGCTCGTCACCCGCCGCTACCAGCCGGACGCGCGCGGCTTGCGGCTCGACATGCGCCGCACCGTGCGCAACTCGCTGCGCACCGGCGGCGAGATCATCGATATCCGCAAGCTCGGCCGGATCGAGAAGCCGGCGCCGATCGTGGCGCTGCTCGATATCTCGGGTTCGATGAGCGAGTACACCCGCCTGTTCCTGCACTTCCTGCATGCCATCACCGATGCCCGCAAGCGCGTCTCGGTGTTCCTGTTCGGCACCCGTCTGACCAATGTGACGCGCGCATTACGGGCGCGTGATCCGGACGAGGCGCTGGCGAGCTGCTCGTCCTCGGTCGAGGACTGGGCCGGCGGGACCCGGATCGCGACCTCGCTGCACACTTTCAACCAGCTCTGGGCCCGCCGGGTGCTCGGGCAGGGCGCCATCGTCCTCCTTATATCCGATGGACTAGAACGGGAGGCGGATGCCAAACTGGCCTTCGAAATGGACCGTTTGCACCGTTCCTGCCGCCGCCTGATCTGGCTCAACCCGCTGCTGCGCTACTCGGGCTTCGAGGCCAAGGCGCAGGGCATCAAAATGATGTTGCCCCACGTTGACGAATTTCGCCCGGTGCATAACTTGACGTCCATCAAGGGCTTGATCGGGGCGCTGTCATCCCCGCCGCCGGCGCACCACCGCAGCCTGATCCGCTCTGTTGCCTAAGAAGCCTGACCCGATAGCAGGAGGCCACCATGCTCAACCGCGACGAAGACATTCTGCAGGCCGCCGAGACCTGGCAGAAGCAGGGCCATGGCGTGGCGCTCGCCACCGTGGTCGAGACCTGGGGCTCGGCGCCACGTCCGGCCGGCTCCAGCCTCGTCATCAATGACGACGGCACGTTTCTGGGCTCGGTCTCCGGTGGCTGCGTCGAGGGCGCTGTCGTCACCGAGGCGCTCGACGTGATCGCGAGCGGGCAACCAAAAATGCTCGAATTCGGCGTCGCCGACGAGACCGCCTGGAATGTCGGCCTGTCCTGCGGCGGCACCATCCGCGTCTTCGTCGAGAAGGTCGGTTAGCCGTGAAGCTCGAGATATTGAAAGAACTCAACGCCGAGCGCGCCGCGCGCCGCCCGGTCATCATCGTCACCGACACCGCCAATGGCGATCAGCGCCTGGTCAAGGCCGCGGACATCGCCGCCGATCCGCTGCGCGCCGAGCTTTCAAAGCAGCTCAGGATGGGCAAGAGCGGCAATGTCGAGGTTGCGGGCAAGAAGCTGTTCCTCAACGTCTATGCGCCGACCGCAAAGCTCGTGATCATCGGCGCGGTCCATATCAGCCAGGCGCTGGCGCCGCTGGCGCGCTCGCTCGACTATGACGTGACGGTGGTCGATCCGCGAACCGCGTTCGCGAGCCCCGAGCGTTTCCCCGACGTGCCCTTGGTCGCCGAATGGCCCGACGTCGCGCTGCCGCCGCTCAACGTCGATCACTACACCGCGTTCGTCGCGGTGACCCACGATCCCAAGATCGACGATCCCGGGCTGCTGCATGCCTTCGACCGCGAGTGCTTCTATATCGGCGCGCTCGGCTCGCGAAAGACTCACGCCAAGCGCGCCGAGCGCTTGCGCGCGCAGGGCGCGAAGGACAGCGACATCGCGCGCATCCACGCGCCGATCGGGCTCGACATCGGCGCCGTGTCGCCGTCGGAGATCGCGGTTGCGATCATGGCCGAGATCACCGCGCAGCTGCGTCTGCCTCCCAAAGAAAAAGAAGAAGCGGCATGAAGTTCGGTCCCGCCAGTCCGGCCGACGCGATTGGCGGCGTCACCGTGCACACACTCCGCCAGGGCGCGCTGGTGCTCAAGAAGGGCACCACCATCGGCCCTGAGGAAGTCGAGGCGCTGACCAAGGCCGGCGTCAAGGACGTCGTCGTGGTGCGGCTGGAGGACGGCGACGTCTCCGAGGACACAGCTGCCGCCGGCATCGCGCAGGCGGTGGCGGGCGAGGGCGTCAATGTCGAGCGCGCCTTCACCGGCCGCGCCAATCTGTTCGCGGCGCGCCCCGGCGTGCTGGTGGTCGATCGCGCCGCAGTCGATCGCATCAACGGCGTCGACGAGGCCATCACCTTCGCGACGCTCGCGGCCTACAAGCCCGTGGTCGAAGGCGAGATGATCGCGACCGTCAAGCTGATCCCGTTCGGCGTCGAGGGGCGCTTGCGCGACGCCGCCGTCGCGGTCGCCGGCAAGGACACGCTGCGGATCGCGCCTTACGTGATCAAGAAGGTCGGCGTGGTCTCCACCTTGCTGCCGGGCCTTGCACCGAAGGTGATCGACAAGACGCTGCGCGTCACCGCCGAGCGTCTGGCGCCGGCCGGCGCCACCATCATCGCCGAGCGCCGCGTGCCGCATGACGAGACGGTGCTCGCCGCCTCGATCAAGGAATTGCTCGGCTTGGGCGCCGAACTCGTCATCGTGTTCGGCGCATCCGCAATCGCCGATCGCCGCGACGTGATTCCTGCTGCGATCACCGAGATCGGCGGCGCGGTCGAGCATTTCGGCATGCCGGTCGATCCCGGCAATCTGCTGCTGATCGGCAGCGCCGGCGGCGTACCGGTGCTGGGTGCGCCGGGCTGTGCGCGCTCGCCGGTCGAGAACGGGTTCGACTGGGTGCTGATGCGGCTGCTCGCCGGCATCAAGGTGACGCGGTCGGATCTCACCGGCATGGGCGTCGGCGGTCTTCTCATGGAGATCGTGACGCGGCCGCAGCCGCGCACCGTGCCGGACACCGAGGGCAACCGCAACGTCGCGGCGATCGTGCTCGCCGCCGGCCGCTCGACCCGGATGGGCGGCCCGAACAAGCTGCTCGCCGAACTCGACGGCAAGAAGCTCGCGCGCATCGTCGCCGAGCAGGCGCTGGCCTCGAAGGCTTCGGAGGTGATCGTCGTCACCGGGCATCAGGGCGACCTGGTCGAGCAGGCGCTTGACGGGCTCAAGGTCAAGTTCGTGCGCAACCCGGATTTCGCCGGCGGCATTGCGAGCTCGGTGAAGGCGGGTATCTCGGCTGTTTCCGACAGCGCCGACGGCGCGATCGTCTGCCTCGGCGACATGCCGCTGATCGATGCGCAGCTGATCGATCGGTTGATCGAGACCTTCGCGCCCGACCGCGGCCATCTCATCGCAGTGCCGGTCAGCGAAGGCCGTCGCGGCAATCCGGTGCTGTGGTCGCGGCGCTTCTTCAAGGAATTGATGACGCTCGACGGCGATATCGGCGCCCGTCATCTGATCGCCAAGCATGCCGAGGTGGTCGCCGAGGTCCCGGTCGAAGGCAACAGCGCCTTCCTCGACATCGACACGCCGCAGGCGCTGGAAGCCGCAAGGCGGGGCTAAGATTATCCGCGTCGTCCCGGCGAAGGCCGGGACCCATTACCACGAATGCGGATTGTCTTGCGAGGCTGGGGCCGCTGCTTCGCCCATAGCAGCGTTCGGTGGTTATGGGTCCCGGCCTTCGCCGGGACGACGAGGGGATGGAGCGGCGTCCCGCCATCAACCCGTCATTCACCATCTGGCAACGACCCCCGCGTACAGTCCGCGCCGGACTTTGGGGGATTTCCACTTGATCATTTCGACCGCCGCCGCGCAGCGCCGCGCGCTGACGATACTTGTCCTGACGTTGCTGCTCGGGGCTACGCGTCTCTCCGTGGAAAACTTCATCCCCAACGCCCGCGCGGCGGGCGCCTTCGCGGTCGGCAAGTGCGGCGCGTATGGTCAGGCCTATGATTATCCCGCGGAAGGCGCGGCGCGCGCCGCGGCGCTCAAGCAGTGCAAGGGCGATTGCACCACCGTCACCATGAAGCGCGCCTGTGCCGCGCTGTCGATCGACATGAAGAACCCCTGCGGCGCGCATGGTTATGCGGTGGCGCCAAAGATTTCGAGCTCGCTCAATGCCGCGACCAAGAAGTGTTATGAATACGGCGGCAAGGAATGCGTGATCCGCGCCTGGGCCTGCGACGCCAAGGGGTAGGGCGGGCTACAAGAACCCCGGCGATTGTTGGCCGCCCGGAGGCCTTGCAGGAAACGAACGTCAACGTTTGACGGGCAGATGAGATCTGCACCGTCCGGACTGGCGCTTGCCATCGGCCTGCGGCTAGACTTGCCCCATGCAGTTCGACACCAAGATCGCGGTCGTGATCCGCACCGACCTGGAAGTCTGGCAGAAGCTCAACGTGGCGTCGTTTCTCGCCGGTGGCATCGCAGCTTCCTTTCCCGAATGCATCGGCGAGAATTACGAGGATGGTTCGGGGACGCAATATCTCTCTTTGATCGGCCAGCCGATCCTGATCTACGGCGCTGATCGCGCGCAGTTGTCACGCGCGTTGGAGCGTGCGCTGGCGCGCGACGTGAAACCTGCGCTCTACACCGAGGACATGTTCAAGACCACGCATGACGCCGCCAACCGCGAAGTGGTGAGGGCGGTCGCGCGCACCGAGCTCAACCTCGTCGGCCTCGCTTTTCGCGCCGAGCGCAAGGTGGTCGACAAGATCCTCGATGGGCTGAAGTTTCATACGTAGCGGGCGTACACGTGAGGTGAGCACGACGGTCAGGCTCCCTCCCCCCTTGCGGGGGAGGGTGGGGAGAGGGGTGTGCCGCGGACGAAATGACTCATGAGATGGGAGCCTCTCAACCTCGTTCTCTTATCGCCGGTGACAGATACGGAGAGTGCGCGTCGTGTGACACCCCTCTCCCTAACCCTCCCCCGCAAGGAGGGAACCCTTCCGCCGGTGCGTCCATCACTACCGGCTCACCCCTTGTCCGGCATGATTTGCAGCAACGGCGTCGGCGCAATCGATATCTGGCCCGTGAACGGCCGATCATGCGCTGCGATCAGCAGAGCCGATGTCGCGACGCCGGTCGCGAACAGTCCCATGGCGATGGCAGATCCCAGCCGATTGTCGCAGTGAATAAGGGCGATCGCCAGCAACTCGCAGACCGCCTGAATGTAAAGGCACCACCACTTGATTGAGTTGACTTCAGACTGGCTGAGGATGAGCCGTTGCCGTCGCGCGTCGAGCGCCGTATCCAGCGCCGTGATGATCTCGCGCTGCGCCGTCTGCTGACCCGGGCTTTGCACAGGCATCGAAATGACCAGCCGCAGCGCCTCGGTGAGGGCGGCAGGTGCCGCCTTGAGCGAAGCCTTCTGGCGCGCCATCATTGGCCATTCCACGGCGACCGCTTCCTCGACGTGGTCATGAACGAGGCTGCGCAAGCGCGCCTCCTGTTCCGGCGGCAGGCCGCCGGCGAGAAGGATCACCGCCCGCAACGCACTGGCTTCGCGGCTCACCGCCGTTGCGGCGTGCTCGCTGGCGCTCCAGACCTGCGCTGCGGTGAAGGCAACGAACAGGCCGAAAATGACGCCGAGCACCGGCAACAAGCCGGCAGAGATCGATTTGAATGAGGCCGTCCGCGCCTTGGTCGACAGCGCCGCAACGGCCATGAACACCAGCATTGCGAGAAAATAAGTGAAGCCGAAGACGACTATGGCCATCCACGGCACCGAAAGGTTGTGTAGCCAGTCGCTCATTGGCGTCTCCCCAGCCGATCGCCTGAATCAACTCTTGCCGCAGCGCATGATCGCGCTGCCTCCCCTGTGGGAGAGCACGAAGTAAGCCTTAGCCCGTCGCGCAGGGAAAGCCGGGTTGTTTCCGGTAACACCCGTGATCCGCGTTTTTATTGCGTGGGAGCCACGGGTGCGATCGGCACCCGGCTTTCCCTGCGCCGTCTGATTGAGAGAGGGCAAACCTCGGGCGGAACGCGCCGCGAGATCGGGGCCGGACGCCCACCCAAGAACAGGAACGTTTCGCGCCGCAGCCGGTTACTTCTGATCACATTGACAATGACTGACCAGTCAGTCATAATGTAGGCCATGACAAAGCGCACGGAAAAGACGACCCACACCAAGCCTGCCAAACGCCCGGCCACGATCCGGGCTGCCGCGGCGAGGATTCCGAAGGTGGCCTCGGCGAAGCTGGCCGAGGCGAGGCCACCGGCGAACCGGGCCGAGAAATCGGCGGAGCGGCGCGCTGCGATCGTCGAGGCGGCGATGGACGAGTTCATCGCCCGCGGCTTTGCCGCGACGCGGCTCGACGACGTCGCCAAGCGGGCGGGCGTCGCCAAGGGCACGCTGTATCTGTACTTCAAGGACAAGGAATCGATGTTCGAGGAGCTGATCCGCACCGCGCTGGTGCCGCTGATCAGCCGCATGACGGCGCTGCCCACCATCACCGGTCCGGTGCGTGACGCGGTGGAGGGGTTTGCCGAGACCTTCATCCGCGAGGTCGTGTCCACCCGGCGCGGCGACATCATCCGTCTGATCGTCTCCGAAGGGCCGCGCTTTCCGGCGATCGCCGATTTCTATTTCCGCGAGGTGGTGTCGAAGGGCCTGACCGGCATGAAGGCGCTGGTCCAGCTCGCGATCACGCGCGGCGAGATCAAGCATCGGGAGCTCGGCGAATTCCCGCAGCTGGTGGTGGCGCCCGCGATCGTCGCGGTGATCTGGCAAAGCCTGTTCGCCCGCCACGCGCCGCTCGACGGGCTCGCGATGTTCAAAATTCATCTCGATCTGATCTTCGGCGAACGGAGGCAGACATGACCGCGTCGCACATGATGAAGCTGATCGCCGCCGTCGCGCTGGCGGCGGTGCTGGCCGGTTGCCAGGAGAAGCGCGATCCGGGCTTCCAGGGTTGGGTCGAGGCCGACATGATCTTCGTCAGCCCGGACGAATCCGGTCGGGTGATCAAGCTCAATGTGCGCGAGGGCGACGAGGTCAAGCCCGGCGATCTGCTCTATACAGTCGACGACGACCTGCAGCGCGCCGATCTCAACCAGAACAACGCGACGCTGGCCAATGCGCAGCAGAGCTACGACCGCGCGGCCTCGCTGCGCGGCACCGGCGCCGGCACGCAAGCCAATCTCGATTCCGCCGTCTCGGCGCTGCGCGTCGCGGAGGCGCGCGTCAACACCTCGCAGACGCGGCTCGACCGCCGCAAGGGCTTTGCACCGATCGCCGGCTCCATCCAGCAGATCTATTTCCGCGAGGGCGAGATGGTGCAGGCGCAGCGGCCGGTGCTGTCGATCATGCCGCCCGGCAACATGAAGCTGCGCTTCTTCGTGCCGGAGACCGAGCTGCCGAAGCTCGCGCTCGGCGATGAGGTGCGGGTGACCTGCGACAATTGCGCCGCCGATCTCACCGCCAAGATCTACTTCATCGCCACGTCAGCGGAGTACACGCCGCCCGTCATCTACAGCCTCGATGAGCGCAACAAGCTGGTCTATCTGATCCAGGCGCGGCCGAGCCGGCCCGATGTCCTGCGCGTCGGTCAGCCGATCAGCATCTACCTCAATCCCAAGACCAATTCAAAGACGCCGGTGGCGGAGCGCAGATGAACGGCGGCCCCACCAGCACGCAGTCCAACGCATCGTCCGTTGCGATCGATGTGAAGGGCCTGACCAAATCGTTTGGCGGACGCGAGGTGGTCCACGACCTGTCGATGCAGGTCAAGCGCGGCTCGATCTACGGCTTCCTCGGCCCCAACGGCAGCGGCAAGACCACGACCATCCGCATCCTGTGCGGCCTGCTGACACCCGATAGCGGCGAGGGCACCTGCCTCGGCTACGATATCCGGCGCGATGCCGACAAGATCAAGCGCAAGGTCGGCTACATGACGCAGCGCTTCAGCCTCTACCAGGATCTGTCGGTGCGCGAGAACCTCGAATTCGTGGCGCGGCTCTATGGCATGCCGGATGCGCGCGGTGCCGCCGCCGACATGATCGCGCGAATCGGGCTGAAGGGCCGTGAGGAACAGCTCGCCGCCAACCTCTCCGGCGGCTGGAAGCAGCGGCTCGCGCTCGGCGCCTGCACGCTGCCCAATCCGCAGTTGCTGCTGCTGGACGAGCCGACCGCCGGCGTCGATCCCAAGGCGCGGCGCGATTTCTGGAACGAGATCCACGCGCTCGCCGCCGAAGGCCTCACCGTGCTGGTCTCGACCCACTACATGGACGAGGCCGAGCGCTGTCACGAGATCGCCTACATCGCCTACGGCCATCTGCTGGCTCACGGCACGGTGGACGAGGTGATCGCGGCTTCCGCGCTGTCGACCTGGACGGTGACGGGCGAGGATTTCAACGGCCTGATGGCCGAGCTTACGGATAAGCCCGGCGTCGACATGGTGGCGCCGTTCGGCACCAGCCTGCATGTCTCGGGCCGCGACAAGGCGGCGCTCGAGGCTGCGATTGCACCCTATCGCGACAATCAGAAGTGGCGCTGGCAGCCGAGCGAGCCGTCGCTCGAGGATGTTTTCATCGATCTGATGGGGCGCACCAAGGACAATTTCCAAGGATAGTCGTCAGGGATAAGTGCCATGAGTGCGACGGATACGATCCGGAATGGCGAAGAGAGGGAGCCGGCATTCGGCTTCTGGCGCCGCAGCTATGCGATGCTCGTCAAGGAGTTCATCCAGCTTCGCCGCGACCGCGTCTCGTTTGCCATGATCATCATGCTGCCGGTGTTGCAGCTCACGCTGTTCGGCTACGCCATCAACACCACGCCGCGCAATCTGCCGACCGCGGTGCTGACCCAGGAGGACACCGATCTCGGGCGGTCGATCCTGAAGGCGATGGAGAACACCTCCTATTTCCATTTCACCCGCGAGGTCCATACCGTCGCGCAGTTCGACGAGCTCCTGCAATCCGGCAAGGTGCTGTTCGGCGTCGAGATCCCGCGCGGCTTCGAGCGGGCGGTGCGGCGCGGCGACAGGCCGGCGCTGCTGGTCGCGGCCGATGCCACCGACCCGGTGGCGTCCGGCACCGCGCTCGCGACGCTCGGGCCGCTGGTGCAGACCGCGCTGGCGCATGACCTGCACATCGGCGATCCCCCGGATATGCCGTTCGAGATCCGCGCCCATGCCCGCTACAATCCGGCCGCGGAATCGCGCCTCAACATCGTGCCGGGCCTGGTCGGGACCATCCTGACCATGACCATGCTGATCTTCACCGCGCTGTCGGTGACGCGCGAGATCGAGCGCGGCACCATGGAGAGCCTGCTGTCGATGCCGATCAAGCCGATCGAGGTGATGTTCGGCAAGATCATCCCCTATGTGCTGGTCGGCTTCATCCAGGCTGCGCTGATCATCGGCATCGGCGTGTTCGTGTTCGGTGTGCCGGTGCTCGGCAGCTTCGCGCTGCTGGCGCTGCTGACCACGCTGTTCATCACCACCAATCTGTCGATCGGCTACACGTTCTCGACCATCGTGCAGAACCAGCTGCAGGCCATGCAGCTCTCGATGATGTTCTTTCTGCCGAGCATCCTTTTGTCCGGCTTCATGTTTCCGTTCGCGGGCATGCCGGTCTGGGCGCAATATATCGGCGAGGGGCTGCCGCTGACCCATTTCGTGCGCATCGTCCGCGCCATCATGCTGAAGGGCGCGGCGATGCAAAACCTGCAATACGACACCATCGCGCTGGTCGCCTTGATGCTGTTCGCCATGACCGTCGCCGTGACGCGCTTCCGCCGCACGCTCGATTGAGGCTAGTATAAACGCAGCTATTCATCGTCATTCCGGGGCGGTGCGAAGCACCGAACCCGGAATCTCGAGATTCCGGGTTCGCTTCGCGCCTCGGAATGACGGGGGTGGGGAATGACGGCAATTTCGGACAAAGACATGGCAGGAAGCGGCACGACGGTCGCGACGGACTTCCATCACGCCCTGATGCGCGGGGTGATGACCACGGAGCTGCTCCGCATCAAGGTGCTGATCGGCACCACGATCCTGCTCGGCGTCATCAGCCTGCTGGTCTATTTCTTTGCCCCCGAGGCGGTCAGCCGCGTCTGGCACGGCAACCTCAGCCCGGTCTACGTGTTCTACGTCATCGTGCCGCTGATTGTGTTCGAGCTCTGGGTGCACGGGGCGATCAGCCGGCACATGCGCAAGGGGCGCGACCTGCCGGTGATCCGGCGTTACGTCGGCGTGCTGGTGGAGACGTCGCTGCCGACCGTCGTGCTGGCGCTGCATATCGACAGCATGGGCCGCCAGGAGGCGCTCGGCTTCGTGGCGCCGCTGATCTACTTCGTCTTCATCATCCTCTCGACGCTGCGGCTCGACTTCTGGCTCTCGACTTTCACCGGCTTCGTCGCGGCAACCGAGCTGTTCTACATGGCGGTGTTCTTCCACGCGGCCGATGGCGTCGAGGCCGATCCCAGCATCTACTATCACGCCGCGCGCAGCTCGATCATCCTGATCTGCGGCATGCTGGCGGGTGCAGTGGGCATGCAGTTGCGGCGGCAGTTCGCGGCCAGCATTGCGGCCGCTACCGCGCGCGACCGCATCACCAATCTGTTCGGCCAGCACGTCTCGCCGCAAGTGGTCGAACGCCTGATGACCGAGGGCGCCGGCACCGGCAGCGATATCCGCCGCGTCGCGGTGATGTTCGTCGATTTCCGCAGCTTCACCGCGGGGGCGAGCACGCGCTCGCCCCAGGAGGTGGTGGACAGGCTCGACGGCGCGTTCGCGGTGCTGGTCGATATCCTCGATCGCCATGGCGGCATCGTGAACAAGTTTCTGGGTGACGGCTTCCTCGCGCTGTTCGGTGCGCCGTTCGAGGCCGGCGACGCCGCGCACCAGGCGGTTGCCGCCGCCCGCGAGATGCTGGCCGCCAATGAGCGCACCAACGCGACGTCGAGCTGGCCGTTGCGCATCGGCATCGGCATTCATGTCGGCGAGGTCGTCGCCGGCAATATCGGCTCGCCGCGACGCAAGGAGTACACCGTGATCGGCGACACCGTGAACTTTGCCGCGCGGCTCGAGGCGCTCAACAAGGAGCTCGGCACGCAATTCCTGATCTCGGCTGCGGTGCGCGACGCGCTCGGCGACGAGTGCAAGGACGCCGTCTCGCGCGGCGAGATCCCGGTGCGCGGCTACGAGCAACCCGTGGCGGTCTGGCAATTGGGGTAGGCCGCAGCCCTTAGCAATTTGAGGTATTCGGGTAGTGATTGACGCGTCGTCATATACTCATATAGATGACTAGATGAATTCAGCCCTCGACGACCGCCTGCCGCGCTATCAGCGTCTCCGCGACGATCTCGCGGCGCGCATCAATCGCAACGAATGGCGTCCGGGGGACCTGATCCCGTCGGAGGCCGAGCTCGGCGCGCATTACGGCGTCGCGATCGGCACCGTGCGCAAGGCGATCGACCAGCTCGTCAGCGACGGCGTGCTGGAGCGCCAGCAGGGCCGTGGCACTTTCGTGCGCCGCGCGCGGTTCAACTCGTCGCTGTTCCGCTTCTTCCGCTTCCAGTCCGAGACCGGCGAGCGCCGCGTGCCGCAAAGCCGCATCGTGCGGCGCAAGGCGATGCCGGCGACGACGGCCGTCGCGTCGGCACTGCGCATCTCCGTCGGCGAGCCCGTCATCAGCCTGTCGCGCCTGCGGCTGATCGACGACGTGCCGCTGCTCGCCGAGGAGATCTGGCTCGAGCGGTCGCGCTTCGAGGCGATCCTTGCGCTCGACACCGCCGAGTTCGGCGACTTGCTGTATCCGCTCTACGAAGACCGCTGCGGCCAGGTCGTCGTCTCCGCCGACGAAATCCTCACCGTCGAGATCGCAACCGAGATGCAGTCGCGCCTGCTGCGGCTCGAGGCCAACGCGCCGCTGATCGTGATCGAGCGTCTGGCCTTCGATCTGGAGCGGCGGCCGATCGAATGGCGTCGCTCGCGCGGGCCGGCGGATCGCTTCCGCTACCACGCCGAGATCAGATGAGCGCGGCAAGCAAATAAAACAACACAAGACATTTCAGGGAGGAATGATGGCAAACTGGTACAGCGAATGCTCGCCGCTCGAACGGCGCACCTTCTGGGCAAGTTTTGGCGGCTGGGGGCTCGATGCGCTCGACGTCCAGATGTTCAGTCTCGCTATTCCGGCGCTGATCACCGCGTTCGGGATCAGCAAGGCCGATGCCGGTCTGCTCGGCTCGGTCACGCTGTTCTTCGGCGCGTTCGGCGGCTGGCTCGGCGGCGCGCTCGGCGATCGCTTCGGGCGCGTGAAAGCGCTGCAGATCACGGTGGCGACCTTCGCGCTCGCGACCTTCGCCTGTGCGTTTGCGACGAGCTACCCCCAGCTCCTGGTGCTGAAGGCCATTCAAGGTATCGGCTTCGGCGCCGAATGGGCTTGCGGCGCGGTGCTGATGGCCGAGATCATTCGCGCCGAGCATCGCGGCAAGGCGCTGGGCGCCGTGCAGAGCGCCTGGGCGGTCGGCTGGGGCGCGGCGGTGCTGCTCTCGGCCTTGGTGTTTACCTATGCGCCGGCCGAGATCGCCTGGCGCATCCTGTTCGCGGTCGGCCTGATCCCCGCGCTCTTGATCCTCTACATCCGCCGCGGATTGAAGGAGCCGCCGCGGGCCGCATCGCGCGCGGCCGAGCCGCCGTTCTTCGCAACGCTCGCCGGAATCTTCCACCGCGACGTGCTGCGGTCGACCTTGATCGGCGGGCTGTTCGGCATCGGCGCCCATGGCGGCTATGCCGCGCTGACGACATTCCTGCCGACCTTTCTGCGCGAGGTGCGGCATCTCTCGGTGCTCGGCTCCAGCGCCTATCTCGCGGTCATCATCGTCGCTTTCTTCTGCGGCTGCGTGGCCTCGGGGATCATCAGCGACCGGATCGGCCGGCGCGCCAATGTGACGCTGTTCGCCGCGGCCTGTGTCGTGACGGTGCTGGTCTACATCTTCGCGCCGCTCTCCAATTCGCAGATGCTGGTGCTGGGCTTTCCGCTCGGCTTCTTCTCGGCGGGGATTCCCGCCAGCATGGCGGCGCTGTTCAGCGAGCTCTACCCGGCCGGCGTGCGCGGCACCGGTGTCGGCTTCTGCTACAATTTCGGCCGCATCGTCTCCGCGGCGTTTCCCTTCCTGGTCGGCTATCTCAGCGATCACATCGGCCTTGGGGCTGCGATCGGGATCGACGCTGCGTTTGCCTATTCGCTGGTGCTGGTCGCGGTGCTGATGTTGCCGGAAACCCGCGGCAAGGTTTTCGAGCAGGCCACTGCTGCGCGCGCGTGATGATGAGGAATGATCATGACATCGAACGAGCATGGCTTGACGCGGCGCCGGTTTGCCGCGGGGATGGTTGCCGCGCTGTCGGCAGGCGGATTGGCGCGCAAAGTGAGGGCTGAGGTGCCGCAACCGGCGATCGATACCCATGCCCACGTCTTCCATCGCGGGCTGAAGCTCGCGCCGGGTCGGCGCTATGCGCCCGACTACGACGCGCCGCTCGCGCTCTATCTGCAGCAGCTCGACCAGAACGGCATCACCAACGGTGTGTTGGTGCAGCCGAGCTTTCTCGGTACCGACAATTCCTATCTGGTCGAATGCCTGAAGGCGACCAATGGCCGGCTGCGCGGCATCGCCGTGGTCGATCCTGCCGTTGCAGCCGACGAGCTTCGCGCGCTCGATCGCGCCGGCGTCGCCGGCATCCGTCTCAATCTGGTCGGCCAGACGCTGCCCGATCTGACGTCGGCGGAGTGGACGGCGCTGCTGGCGCAGATCAGGGCGCTCGACTGGCAGGTCGAGATCCAGCGCAACGCGACCGACCTTGCGACGCTCGCGCCGACACTGCTCGACCAGGGCGTGAAGGTCGTGCTCGATCACTTCGCCTTGCCCGATCCCAAGCTCGGCATCGACGATCCCGGATTCCAGGCCGTGCTCAAGCTTGGCGCGACACGCAATGTCTGGGTCAAGATCTCGGCGCCATACCGCAATGGTCCCAACGGAGAGGCATTCGCGAAGCAGGCGTATCCGCTGCTGCGCAACGCTTATGGCGTCGATCGGCTGTTATGGGGCAGCGACTGGCCGCACACGCAATTCGAGTCGGTGCAGAGTTACGCCAAGAACCGCAAATTCCTCGACGAGCTCGTCACCGATGCCGACGAGCGAGCTCGTGTGCTCGCATCGCCGCGTGCGCTGTTTCGGTTCTAGCTCACCTGTCTAGCTCGCGCGCGATTGTACTGAGTGCTCTGAATGGCGTCGTTGCAGCCGTGCTACGATGACGCCATCGGTCGCGGATGACCGGAGCACGAGGACACGCAAGATGCAGCGGCGCTATATCACTGTCGACGTTTTCACCGACCGCGCCTTCGGCGGCAACCCGCTCGCCGTGGTGCTCGACGCCCAGGGGCTGTCGACCGCGCAGATGCAGGCGATCGCGACCGAGTTCAACTATTCCGAGACGACCTTCGTTCTGCCGCCGCAGGACAAGGCCAACGACGCCAACGTTCGCATCTTCACGCCGGTCAGGGAGCTGCCGTTCGCCGGGCATCCCAATGTCGGGACCGCCTTCGTGCTGGCGCAGCTCGCGAAGGAACCAAAGCCGCGTCTGGTGTTCGAGGAGAAGGCGGGACTGGTACCGGTCGATATCGCGCGAGAGGGCGACGGGGTCGTTGCGACGGAGCTCACCGCGCCGCAGCCGCTGTCGCGCCTGTCGCAATTCTCTGCGGGCGAAGTCGCGAGCCTGATCTCGCTCACGGCTGATGACGTCAGGACGGATCGTCAGATCCCGCAGGTGGTCGGTGTCGGAACACCATTCCTGGTCTTCGAGGTCGCATCGCGCGACGCGGTCCGGCGGGCAAAGCCGGATGCGGCGGCGTTCGCCCGCTTCTTCCCGCGTGACGGGGCCTTCTCCGCATATTTCTACACGCGCGACGTCCCCGCCGCGGAAGCGCCGTGCGATCTGCAGGCGCGGATGTTCTTTCCGGGATCAAGCGGCCTGATCGAGGACCCGGCGACCGGCAGCGCCACGGTCGCCGCGGCCGCGCTGCTTGCGACGCTCGATCCGCTGCGCGACGGCACCGTGAAGCTGACGATCGGCCAGGGCTTCGACATGGGCCGGCCGAGCCTGCTGCTGACCCGCGTCCACAAGGAGGACGGCGCAGTCGTATCCGCGCATGTCGGCGGCGCCTGTGTGCAGATGATGCAGGGGACGCTGAACCTGCCGGGCGAGGGCGGCTAGACCTGCGGCGCGGCCAGGTTCTCGATCTTCACGCCGTCGCGCTCCTCGATGATCTCGGCGATCCAGCGCCGGTGGCAATGCTCGTGGTCGCGCTCGTAGCAGAGGATGCAGACCGGGCCGGACTTCTTGACCAGCGCCGACAGCTCGTCGAGCTCTTCCTTGGCCTGCACCGTCTTGAGGTGGGCCGAATAGATCTTGTGCAGCAGCGCATATTGCCCGCTGCGCGCCGCCTCGCGCCCGCTCTTCGGCGTGCCGAGGCCGCGGAGGTGGACGTAGCCGATGCCGCGCTCGTCGAGGCCGGCGGCGAGCTGGGTCTTGGAGAAGCCGGGACGGCGCGAGGAGGCGATTGCACGGACGTCGACCAGCAGCTTGACGCCGGCGTGCTGGAGCTCGTCGAGCACAGCCTTGGACGGCGTCTGCTCGTAGCCGATGGTGAACAGCTTCCTCGCTTTCGCCATCGCCGTTCGCTCACTTCACCCGTTCGATCAGCTCCATCGCGCCGGCGGGCGCGCGGATCTTGCCCTCGTGGATCACGTAGGCGAACACGTCGCGCGGCGCCTTCTTCGGCGCTGACTTGCCGACCTTCGGCAGGTCGTCCGGCTCGCCGCCGCCGGCCCAGTCCTGAAACCGCTTGGCCCAGGCGTCGAGCTGCTTCGGTGGATAGCAGGTCTTCAGTTCGTCATTGCCCTTTTGCAGCCGGGCATAGACGAAGTCGCTGGCGACGTCGGCAATCGCCGGATATTTGCCGTGCTCGGCGAACACCACCGGCACCTCGTGCTCGCGAATGAGCGCGACGAATTCGGGCACGCAAAAACTGTCGTGGCGCACCTCGACCACGTGGCGCAGCGCACGGCCGTCGAGCTTGCGCGGCAGCAGTTCGAGGAACTTGCCGAAATCGGCGCCGTCGAACTTCTTGGTCGGCGCGAACTGCCAGAGCACCGGGCCGAGCCGGTCCCTCAGCTCCAGCACGCCCGAATCATAGAACCGCTTCACCGAATCGCCGGCCTCGGCGAGCACGCGGCGGTTGGTCGCGAAGCGCGGCCCCTTCAGCGAGAAGATGAAGCCGTCCGGCACTTCGCTGGCCCATTTGCGAAAGCTCTCCGGCTTCTGCGATCCGTAATAGGTGCCGTTGATCTCGATCGAGGTAAGCTTCGAGGCGGCGTAGGACAGCTCCTTCGCTTGCGTGAGTTTCTCCGGATAGAACACCCCGCGCCACGGCTCGAAGGTCCAACCGCCGATGCCGATATAGATGTTGCCTGCGTCCGTCTTGGTCGTCTTGGTGTCTGTCTTGGTCGCCTTGGTGGGAGCTTTGGCCACGACTGCACTCATCGTGAGGGAGGGGAACAGGCATCGAGAGTAGTCAAAATAATCGTGATTGACCAGTTTGCCAGATTGGCGCGGGGATGCTTATCGTCGTTGTCGCTCTTCGCTACGATGCGCCAAAACGGAGAACAACACATGCGCATGCTGGTTGCGGCCGCCTTCCTGATCACGTCCTCCGCTGCCATATCGTTCGCTGCAATGGCCGACGAGGTCGACGATGCGCACAAGCTCGCGATCACCGGCCGCGACGCCTACTGGAATTGTCTCGCCCGCGAATATCCCCGCGACAGCAACAAGGCGATGTCCGACCAGGAGTTCACCGCGCTGATCGCCAATGTCTGTCCCTCGGAGCGGCAGAACTTCCGGGTGTCGCTGATCGATTTCCTGTCGCTGCAATTTCCCAAGCAGGATGCCGACGCGAATCTGACGACAGCCAACCGCGCGATCGAGCTGGCGCAGAAGGACATCGTGACCGCCTTCACCCGGCGTAGGGCCGCGGCGAAATAGGTTCCCGAATCCTGTTGCGGTCGGCCGATTTTTGATATCAATCCGCGCAGGCGAGGGGATGATCGGCATGCGCTCACAATCGACGGCAGGGTTCTTGGGCGCATTGGTCGCAGCCATCGCGCTGGCGGCCGCGTTCATCTACGGGCCGTCGCCGAGCCAGCTCCGTAACCCGACCCAGCCCGCGGCGCCGCAGGCGGCGCCCGCCGCCGAGGCCGCGCCGGCGGCCCCGGTGCCACGCGGCCCGGTAATCCGGGAAGTCCCGAACAACTAGCGCCCTCCAGACCGCCCCTTGCAAACCGCATGGCGGCTTCCTATCTGGCTCATAACGGCGACGTTGCAGCTTAAGGGCTCCGGCGCTGGGACGACCACGACAATGTCGGTTGCGCCGGATGTACGCGCGCCCCTTGTTCGTGGTCGTTGGCATTTTCGGGGGGATTTTGCCCCGTTTTCCCGCTTTCCGAGACCGCGTTTGGGCCGGCCCGCCTTGGCAGCGGGGGAGGCTGCGGCTATACGCTGGCGCTCATGAACGAAGCCATCAAGCCGAGCCCCGAAACCTCATTGCCGGCAGCAAGTCTGCCGCAGCTTTCGGTGGTGGTCCCGACCTTCAACGAACGCGACAATGTCACGGTGCTGTACCGCCGGCTCGATGCGACCCTGAAGGACGTGTCCTGGGAAGTCATCTTCGTCGATGACAATTCGCCCGACGGAACCTGGGACGTGGTGCGCGCGCTGGCGCGGAAGGATTCCCGCGTGCGCTGCATCCGCCGGGTAGGCCGGCGCGGCCTGTCCGGCGCCTGCATCGAGGGCATCCTGGCATCGAGCGCGCCCTATGCCGCCGTCATGGACGCCGACCTGCAGCATGACGAGACCCAGCTCCCGAAGATGCTGGGGCTGCTGCAGAGCGGCGAGGCCGAGCTCGTGGTCGGCAGCCGCTACATCGAGGGCTACAAGGCCGATGGCTTCAACAAGCAACGCGCCGGCGCCAGCGCCTTCGCCACCGAGATCGCGCGCCGCGCGCTGAAGGTCGAGGTCGCCGATCCCATGAGCGGCTTCTTCATGATCCGCCGCGACCGTTTCGAGCAGCTCGCGCCGCAGCTCTCGACGCAGGGCTTCAAGATCCTGCTCGACGTCGTGGCGACGGCGGAGGGCAAGCTGCGCACGGTCGAAATTCCCTACACGTTCGGTGCCCGCCAGCATGGCGAGAGCAAGCTCGATTCGATGGTTGCGCTCGACTTCCTTGGCCTCGTGCTGGCGAAGCTGACCAACGACCTGATCTCGCTGCGCTTCATCCTGTTCGCCGCGGTCGGCGGGCTCGGCCTGCTGGTGCATCTCAGCGTGCTGTTCGTCGCGCTGGAACTGTTCAAGGCGCCATTCCCGGAGGCCCAGGCCGCCGGCGCGATCGTCGCGATGACCAGCAACTTCATCCTCAACAATTTCCTGACCTACCGCGATCAGCGGCTGAAGGGCTTTGGCATCCTGGGCGGCCTGCTGCTGTTCTATCTGGTCTGCAGTGTCGGCCTGCTGGCCAATGTCGGCGTTGCGTTCTCGGTCTACGACCAGGAGCCGATCTGGTGGCTTGCGGGCGCGGCCGGCGCGCTGATGGGCGTGGTGTGGAACTACGCGATGTCCGGGCTGTTCGTCTGGCGCAAGCGATGACGGTGGCATGAACGCGAACGAGGCGCGGCTGGCCCGGAACACCGCGCTTGCGGTGTGCGCGCTGGTCGGGTTGCGGCTGGCCGCCGCCGCATGGACGCCGCTGACTTTCGACGAAGCCTATTACTGGATGTGGTCGAAGTCGCTCGCCGGCGGCTATTACGACCATCCGCCGATGGTCGCGGTGGTGATCCGGCTCGGCACCATGATCGCGGGCGATACGCCGTTCGGCGTGCGGCTGGTGTCGATCCTGCTCGCCTTGCCGATGAGCTGGGCGATCTACCGGGCGGCCGAGATCCTGTTCGGCGGCCAGCGCGTCGCCGCAAGCGCGACCATCCTGCTCAATGTCACGCTGATGGCCGCCGTCGGCACCTTGATCGTGACGCCGGATGCGCCGCTGCTGGTTGCGTCCAGCTTCCTGCTATACGCGCTCGCGAAGGTGCTGGAGAGCGGCCGCGGCGCCTGGTGGCTTGCTGTCGGCGCCAGCGCCGGCCTGGCGCTGCTGTCGAAATACACCGCGCTGTTCTTCGGTCCCGCAATCCTGATCTGGCTTGCGAGCGTACCGAAGCTGCGGCGCTGGTTTCTCTCGCCATGGCTCTATCTCGGCGGCCTGGTCGCGGCCGGCCTGTTTGCGCCGGTCATCTTCTGGAATGCCGATCACCACTGGGTGTCGTTCATCAAGCAGATGGGGCGGGCCCGGATCGAGGACTTCCGGCCGACCTATATCGCCGAGCTGATCCCGACGCAGTTTGCGTTCGCGACGCCGCTGATCTTCATCCTCGGCGTGATGGGCCTCTACGCGCTCTACCGGCGCCGCGCCGGCGCGATGGCCGCGCGCGTGCTGATCAACAGCATGTTCTGGACCATCGTGGTCTATTTCACCTGGCACGCGCTGCATGCGCGGGTCGAGGCTAACTGGTTCGCGCCGGTCTATCCGGCCTTCGCGGTGGCGGCCGCGGTTGCAGCGATCCAGGTGCAGTGGGCGCCGCGCGAGCAGCGCACGATCGATTTCTGCCGCCGCTGGGCCGCGCCCACCGGCGTCGTGCTGTTCGGGCTGCTGATCGTGCAGGCCAACACCGGCATGCTCTCGGCTTACCGCCGTGACGCGACCGTGCGAAGCGTGGGTGTCGGCTGGCAGGAACTCGCAGGCGAGATCGAGGCGGCGCGTATGCGCACAGGCGCGAGCTGCGTGCTGGCGCCGGACTACGGCACCACCGGCTGGCTAGCCTTCTATCTCCCCAAGGGCACCTGCGTCGCACAACAGGGCCAGCGCATTCGCTGGGTCAACATGCCAGAGCCGAGCCCGGCGCAGCTGTCCGGCAAGCTGTTGTATGTGCATGAGGTCGAGCAGGAGATGCCGGCCGCGCTGCGCGACAATTTCGCCCATGTCGAAACCGTGGGCGAGGCCAGGCGCATGCGCGGGCCGCTGGTGATCGAGACCTACGCGTTCGATCTGCTGGAGGGTGCAAAGGGCGATGTCCTGGACCGTTCGCCGCCGCCGGAACTGCAATAAGATCGTCGCCGTTGAGTGTCGGATCGCCCGAGGCCGGGTCGTCTTCCAGGAAGCCCGTCAACCACGCGAGGTTCCAACATGACCAGTTCCGTCCTCAAGCCCGCCGCCGAGCTCGCCAGCACCAACACCAGGCGCTTTCCCAATGAGAGCGCGGAGTATCGCCGCGCGCGCCAGGCGCTGCTCGTCGAGGAGATCGAGCTGCGCCGTCATATCGAGCGCGTCGCCGAGTTGCGCCGCGCGCTGCCGCCGGGCGGCGAGGTCACCAAAGCCTATGCGTTCGGTGGTGAGGCCGGCGCGGCCTCGCTCGCCGATCTGTTCGGCAGCAAGTCGACGCTGATCATCTACAGCTACATGTTCGGCCCGCAGCGCGAGAAGCCGTGTCCGATGTGCACATCGTTCATGGGCACCTGGGAGGAGAAGCTGCCCGACATCGCGCAGCGCGTGTCGTTGGTGTTCGTGGCGCGCTCGCCGATCGCACGATTGATCGAGGCGAAGAAGGCGCGCGGCTGGACGCGTCACAGGATCTATTCGGATCCGTCGGGTGACTACACGCGCGACTATGTCAGCAGGGATGACAGCGATCTGCCCGGCTACAATGTCTTCACGCGCCAGGACAGCACGATCCGGCATTTCTGGGCCGGCGAAATGGGGGCGGGCACGATGGACCCCGGCCAGGACCCGCGCGGCGCGCCGGACATGGATCCGCTCTGGACCTTGCTCGACACCACGCGCGAGGGCCGCGGCGCGGACTGGTATCCGAAGCTCAGCTATTGAGGGATGGTTTTTGCTCGATCCCCGCGCAATTACGGGGCGATCGGGAAGGAAATTCTCCCTAGGATTTATCTCGGCACGCGGCGACGGAGCCGCGTGCCGGAATGTCCCATCATGGGACAAAAAAGCCGTTTTGGCGGTCCAATGTCATCTTAAAAAAGCCCTACGCCACAGGCACTTCCCGCGTTGCAGGGGATCGCATCCGGTTAAGTCGCATTTAACTAAAAGTCGCCTTAATGGCCGTCTGTGCCCCCGCGCGACGTTGAGCCGAACACCGTTCGACCGTGCGTCGAGTGAGGGACAAAGGTGGACCTGTTTTGAGCGCCGGGCGTATGGGTACGAGTGCGAGTGCGTATGTTCTTGGGGCGCCAAGCCGCAAGAAAACCTCCCGAAAAATCCTCCCACAGCATTTCCTCGGCAGCGCCGCGGTGGCGGGGCTGGTGCTTGGCTGCGCCTGGACCGTCTACGCCAACATCTTTGCGGCGGGCGTCTATCCGTCGGTCGGCAGCGCATCGTTCGATGCGCCGGTGGTGAAGCGGCCCGTCGCCGTCGCCGCACGGCCCGCACCCGCGTTCAACGAGGTGTTCGCGTCCCTGACGCCGGCGCCGGTGGCTCCGGCCAAGACCGAGGTCGCGAAGTCGGAAGCGCCAGCACCTTCGCTCATGTTTAACGATCGGTTTGCAGCGGCATCGCCCGAGGGCGTTGCGTCCAGCGTCGTGGCCGATGCCGCAACGCAGATCGACCCGATCAAGCAGGCGGCCGCTGCACCAAAGGCCGAAGCGGCGAGGGCGGTCGCAACCGCTGAGCTCGCCGAAACATCGAAGCCGCTGCCGGCTCCGAAATCGGTCGAGACAGCAAAGAAGCAAGCCGCCGCCAATCTGAAGGTGGCGCTGAACGATCCCGCTACCAATGTGCAGCCCAAGGGAGCCGAGAAGGGAGCCGAGAAGGCAGCCGAAGCGAAGACTTCCGAGCCGAAGCCGGCCGAGGTCAAGCAAGCTGTGAAATCCAGCGGCGTTCGCGACATGGCTGCGCGTGCCAAGGCCGCGGTGATGTCGATCGCATCGAGCGAACGGCAGACCATGGTCGAGAAGCTGTGGGGCAAGCGTGAGTCGAGCGGCGGACTGCTGTCGTTTGCCTCCGCCGACGCCAACGTCACCGGCAGCATTCCCTCGACGCTGGACCAGAACCCGATGCTCGGCGGCTCGCCGCCCTATGACCGCCAGACCGCGGTGTACGACATCTCGGCCAGGACCGTGTACCTGCCCGACGGCACGCGCCTCGAGGCGCATTCCGGTCTCGGCTCGAGGCTCGACGATCCCAGGTCCTCGCACATGAAGATGGTCGGCGTGACGCCGCCGCACATCTACGAGCTGAAGCCGCGCGAAGCACTGTTCCACGGCGTGCCGGCGCTGCGCCTCAATCCGATCGGCGGCGAAGGCAAGATCTTCAACCGCGATGGTCTGCTCGCGCATACCTTCATGCTCGGCCCGAACGGCGACTCCAACGGTTGCGTGTCGTTCAGGGATTATTACGCGTTCCTCGATGCCTATCGAAACAAGGGTATCCGCCGTCTCGCGGTGCTCGCGCGGATTCAATAGCCGCATTCCGCACGAGGGAGCGCTTGCTCCCCGGCCGGTCGTCCACTGAACGGACGTGAAGCGTTGCGCGGCATCGTACGGCCGGACACAATCTTTGGTGTTCCCTGAAGCAGCCCCGAATGTGGTAATGTGTTCGGCAGAGGCGAGTCCCAGCTCGGCAACGGATCTGGTGCAAAGCGAACATGTCTCCGACGCCACCCATCGAAACCCCACCGCCGATCACGACCGAGGCGTTCGTCGAGGCCGGCGCGGCGGTTGCACGCCTCGAAGATATCTACGAGCGCAACACCGCCTTTCTGCGCAATCGCTTCGAGGCCTATGTCAACGGCGTGCCGTTCACGACGCGGGTGCGCGCGCATTACCCGTTCGTCCGCATCACAACCTCGTCGCATGCCCGGCTCGATTCGCGGCTTGCCTACGGTTTTGTCGCGGGGCCCGGTATCCATGAGACCAGCATCACGCGGCCGGATATTTTTCGGACCTATCTCACCGAGCAGATCGGGCTGCTGATCAAGAACCATGGCGTGGCGGTCGAGATCGGCGAATCGAACGAGCCGATCCCGATCCATTTCGCCTACCGGCGCGACATCAATATCGAGGCGGCGCTGACCATCGCCGACAGTTCGGCGTTCACGCGATCGCTGCGCGACGTGTTCGACACGCCGGATCTCGCGGCGATGGACGATGCGATCGCCGACGGGACGTTCGAGCTGACGCCGGGCACGCCCGAGCCGCTGGCGCTGTTCCGCGCCGCGCGGGTCGATTACTCGCTGCGCCGGCTCTATCACTACACCGGCACCGATCCGGAGCATTTCCAGAATTTCGTGATCTTCACCAACTACCAGTTCTATGTCGACGCCTTCGCGCAATCGAGCCTGCAGCGGCTCGCGGCGGGCGAGCAAGACATCGAGGCGTTTGTCGCGCCCGGCAATCTGATCACGCGCAATGCACGGCTCGGCGGCGGCACCACGGGGACGGCATCGGAGCGCGTGCCGCAGATGCCGGCGTTTCATCTCGTCGAGCCCGGCTATCGCGGCATCACCCTGATCAATATCGGGATCGGACCGTCCAATGCGCGCAACATCACCGATCACGTCGCGGTGCTGCGGCCGCATGCCTGGCTGATGATCGGGCATTGCGCTGGTCTCAGGAACACGCAGCGGCTCGGCGATTACGTGCTCGCCCATGGCTATGTCCGCGAGGACCACGTGCTCGATCACGAGCTGCCGCTGTGGGTGCCGATCCCCGCGCTGGCGGAGATGCAGGTCGCGCTCGAGGAGGCGGTCGGCGAGGTCACCGGGCTCTCCGGTTTCGAACTGAAGCGGCTGATGCGCACTGGCACGGTCGCCAGCGTCGACAACCGCAACTGGGAGATCAGCGGGCCGCAGGTGATCCGGCGGATGTCGCAATCGCGCGCCATCGCGCTCGACATGGAATCGGCGACGATAGCCGCCAACGGCTACCGCTTCCGCGTGCCCTACGGCACGCTGCTGTGCGTCTCCGACAAGCCGCTGCATGGCGAGATCAAGCTCGCGGGCATGGCGAGCGAGTTCTATCGCCAGCGCGTCGGCCAGCACCTTCAGATCGGCCTGAAGGCGCTGGAGCGGCTCAAGCAGCAGGAATCCGAGCGGCTGCATTCGCGCAAGCTGCGCAGCTTCGCCGAGGTCGCGTTTCAATAGAGCATGATCCGGAAAAGTGCGAAGCGGTTTTCCGAAAAGATCATGCTTGAGCAATAAGCCAATGCGCCGGGCGCGCGGCGATCACGCCGCGACGCTCTTCCACAATTGCATCTCGGTGCCGATAGCGGCCTTGACCTGCGGCCGCGCCTGGATCCGCACCAGGTAACTGCCGAGATCGGGCCATTGCGCGAGGTCGACGCCGGCGTGGCGCAACAGCAGCAGCGCCCAGGCGAGATAGCCGTCGGCGACCGTGAAGCGGTTGCCGACCAGGAATTCGCGGTGCGCGAGATGCGCTGACGGCACCGACAAGGTCTGTCCGATCCTGGCACGCGGCTTGGCAAGCGACGCTTCGTCCTTGTACCAGAAGGTCGGGAACAGAAAGCCTTTGTGGATCTCGGTGCCGATGAAGCTCAGCCATTCCTGCAGCCGGTAGCGATCCGGATCGCCTGATGGCGGCGCAAGGCCGAGTTCGGGCTTCAGGTCGGCGATGTATTGCAGCACCGCCGCGCTCTCGGTCAGCCGCTCGCCGTTTTCCAGCACCAGCACGGGCACCGCGCCCTTCGGCGAGACCGTGCGGAAGTCGCTATCGTCCTCGACCACCTTCTTGGTCCAGAGATGGGCCATGCGGTAGCGCGCGTCGATGCCGGCTTCCATCAGTGCGATCCGGCTGGCGAGCGAGCAGGCCATCGGCCAGAAATAGAGCTCAAGCATGATGGCGGCCTCAGGCGAGGGCGTCGCCGCGGGCGATGATCGCGAAGCGGTCGGACAATTCGGCAAGCGCGACGTCGTGGATGAGCCGCGCCGCAATGGTGCCGCCCTTGCCGTCGGGCAGGTCGCGGGTGGCGCAGCTCTCGGCGTCGATGGTGGTGCGGAAGCCGAGATCGAGCGCGGCGCGCGCGGTCGAGCTCACGCACATATGCGTCATGAAGCCGGCGAGCACCAGCTCCTTGCGGCCGGTCGCGGCGAGCTGCGCGTTGAGATCGGTGCCGGCAAAAGCGTTCGGCAGTTGCTTCTCGATCACGATCTCGCCCGGCCGCGGCTTGAGCGGCGCGACGATCGCGCCGCGCTCCGCGCTGCGATCGAACAGGCTTCCCGGCGCTCCCTTGTGCGCGATGTGGATGATCTTGGCGCCGCTCTCCCGCGCGCGGTTGAGCAACGCGGTGGCGCGCGCGATCGCGGGATTGGCGTCGGGCAGGGCGAGGGGACCGGCGAGATATTCGTTCTGGATGTCGATCAGCACCAGGCAGCTGTCACTGAGACGGGGCGGGGTGAGGTCGATGCCGGCAAGCTGCATCAAGGTTTTGGCTGCGGTCATGGTCCTGAGATCTCCAGCGGGTTGGCACCGAAAATATAGCCGCGGACCGGCCTGCCGTTATGCAGGGATATTGCAGCCGGTGGCTGCGTTATTGCAGGAGGGTCGGGCACGATGTACCCTGCCGCCATGAACTGGGACGACCTTCGCATCATCGCGGCCGTCAGGGACGAGGGCACCTATGCCGGCGCCAGCGCGCGGCTGCGTATCGACGAGACCACGGTCGGCCGCAGGCTGGCGCGGATCGAACGCGCGCTCGGCCTGCGGCTGTTCGAGGCCGCCGACGGCGTCCGCAAGCCGACCCGGCAGTGCGACGTGGTGCTCGCGCACATCCAGGCGATGGCGGCGCATGCCGAGGAGATCGGCCGGATCGGCGAAAGCCTGCCGGGCCCGGTCGGCCGGCTGCGCGTCGCCTCCACCAACGCGATCGCGGAGGAGGTGCTGGCGCCGCGCACCGGCGAATTGCTGCGCGCCAATCCGGGCCTGACGCTGCAGTTCCTGACGTCGAGCGACAACGTCAAATTCTCGCGCTGGGAGGCCGATCTCGCGATCCGCCTGCGCAAGCCCGACAAGGGTGATTTCGCGATCTCGAAGCTCGGCGAAGTCCGGCTGTATTTCTTCGAGCCGGCCGCGACATCGGCAGCGGACGCGGTGACCTGCGCCTATCCTGACGAGCTCGGAGCGATTCCTGAAATGCAGTTCCTGCGCGCGAAGCGGCTTCGGGCGCGCTGCGTGACCGACAATGTCCGCATCATCCACAAGATCATCCAGTCGCATCAGGCGGTCGGCGTGCTGCCGGAGCATAGTTGCGCGGACCTTTTGATCGATCGCCGCTTGCGCGCCACGCTGCTGCCGAAACGGCGCGACGTCTGGCTGCTCGTGCAAAGCCATCTCAAGCGCGACGCGGCGACGCGCGTCACCATCGATTGGCTGCGCGCCTGCTTCCAGGACGTCGCGCGCAGCGGGTAAGGCGGGCGGAAGCAGGTCCTCGTCGTTCCGGGGCGGCGCGTGACGCTGACCGCGTTCCGCCGGATCAACCAGGTGATGGAACCGGATTGCAGCGTTTACCGTGCACCGAAATTTGGAACCCCGTTCCGCGGTTCTACGGTGCGAACATGTGCATTTTGCTGTTGCGTCCGTCGGTGCATTTGCATCTAACTCTTTGGGTACTGCCTGCAGAGAATTCCGCCTTACGGCCAAGCGTTTGGAGTTGGTTTTTTGAACGTGCGTCTGAGTAAGTTGGTTATGTGTCGCATCACCACGGGGCGGCGCCAGTGAGGTTCTCCGGCGGGACCGGTAATCGCCTTCTCGCAACATTGCCGGCAGCGGATCTCGATCTGCTCGGGCCCGACCTGGAAACGGTCGCGCTCGATCAGGATGCGGTCCTGACGCGAGCCGGCGACGAGATCGATTATGTCTTCTTTCCCCATAGCGGTGCGATCCTGCTGATGATCGACATGGCGGACGGGCACACGGTCGCGACCGGTGTGGTTGGGCGCGAAGGGGTGGTGGGCAGTCTTTCGGTGCTCGGCTCGTCGCCATCGGGCATTACCGCGGTGGTTGGGGCCGCGGGCACCGCCTCGCGGCTCCCCGCGGCCCGCTTTCATGCCGCTTTCGGCCGTAGTGCCGCGATCCGGCAGGCGATGCAGAAGCACATCAGATCGATGCTGATCCAGTTCCAGCGCGGCTCCGCCTGCAATGCTCTGCACCCGGTCGAGGCCCGCATGGCGCGCTGGCTGCTCCAGCTTCGCGATCGGGTCGACAGCGATGTCCTCCCGTTGACCCAGCACGCGCTGTCGCAAATCCTCGGCGTGCGACGAACGACGGTGACGCTGCTGATGCGCAATCTTCGCACGCGCGGCGCGATCCGGTCCGAGCAACGAGGCCGGATCGAGATCGACCGGTCACGGCTCGCGGCGGTGGCGTGCGAATGCCACCGCGTCATGCGTGTCGAAGCCGAGGAGATCTTCTCGGGCCACCAATCCCGCGCGGCGGCGCGAACCGACGATCCGCGCATCTCGCAAGCCGAGACCGACGACGCGATGTGAGCGCGCAGGAAGCGCGATCAACGGCGCCGCCGCCGATCAGGCCGCCGGGTCGAGGCCGCTGTTGTCTCGAGCCTGGCGATCTCGCGCAGCTCTTTCGCCGTCCGGCGCAATTCATTGCGTTCCGGACCCGGCTTGAGCCGTCGTGCCTCGTCGAGAAAGTCCTTGGCCTGCAGCAGCCAGGGCAATGCTTTCGTTGCGACCTGCATGTGCGACATGGTGTCCCTCCATCGCGATCGTCAATGATCTGTGTCGGCGTTCAGGCCGGCGGCCCGGCACTGCGCCGCCGCACGCGGATGCTGGGCTCGTCGACCCAGGCCTCGCGCGCGAACCAGGCATGATCGGCGCGGCAGAACGGGCAGCGGGTGCGCGAGAAGAACACCGTGCTGCGTCTAAAGCTCTCGCGATCGGTCGTGATGCCGGTGGGTATCGCGTGTCCGGTTTGCGGACATTTCACCATGAGCATGCCCATGTGAGCCCTCGATATTGCTTTCTTGCCTCTTGCAGGAAAGCACCGGCCGGTCGGAATGCGCCTCTTGAAGGTGCGGGTACTTGGGGAGCATCGCGCACCTGCGGCATTTGACGAAGCATCGGGCAGTGGGGGCTGCGTGCTCGTCTGTGGGCTTATTCCAACCGGCCGGATCCCTCCTCGAACGAATCCTCAATATGACTTTAGGCGCCGCCTTTTTGTCAGGCGGCTTGCTTGATCACCTTCGCGACGTGCGTTCTCACCGGCGCAGCCATGTCCGCCGCAAGCCTCTCGCCAAGCACCCACAATTCCCTGTTTTGGTCGGATGCCAGCTGGAAGGTCTTGCGGGCATGCTCGGCAGACAAAGCCAGGGCATCGGTGGCTGACCTGGCGCCGAGGAGATGGACCAGGAAGTCGAGCGCGGAGGCGGCATTGGCCTGCGAGATTTCGAACATCTTGAGCCCGTAGTCGGTCGCGCCTCGCGTACTGCACGAATAGATTTCGCCCAGCGCCTCCGCCATCTGCTCGGAGGCGGTTCGTGCGCGGGCAAGACCCTGTTCGGCAAGATTGCCGAAGCCCGGCAACGGCATTGCGAAGACGGTGGTGCCATTCGCTGTGACTTTCATCTCACCTTCACTCAAGACGCAGTCTCCCTCTCAAGCGAAAGCCTTCCTCGCAACGCTGCCGCGTCACGAGAGCCGACGCTCCGTGTTTGGTTCAGATTTTGGGTGAGCTTGAAATCCCGTCCCGACGCTACTGTGCGTGAATGCAAGCGCGATTGTCGGTTCGGTTTGCGACTCTTGCGATGAATTTTTTTTGAAATGTCAACTCACACCAACGTATGTTTACGGGGCCTGTGTATGACGTGGATATCGTGAGCAGCAGAACATTCCCGCTTCGCTGTGAGGTTGCGCAGGTCGCGTTGCGGAAGGGCAAGCGACGGATGTGCAGTCGCACATCATCGCTCGACGCGCGGGCGCCGCGAATTGATGGCGCAATTCATCGGGCGCACAACACGTGGTAGTGGATGCCGTAACCGGACACCGCCTTTGGCACAATTCGCATGGTCCATGGGGCCGGCCGCGGCCAAATTGCTGCAAACAAGGAGTGCCGGGGCGGGACATATTGGGATAACCTTGGTCCGCCGTGGTCCATTCGGCCAGCCGTCAACCCGTCGGTGAAGCCAATGCAGCAGATTGCGGAATGGCTCGAGAAGCTGGGGCTTGGGCAATACGCACTGCGTTTTGCCGAGAACGGCATCGACGTAGGTGTTCTTCCGGAATTGACCGATGAAGACTTCGACAGGCTCGGCGTCCTGCTCGGCCATCGCCGCAAGATGCTGCGCGCGATCGCCGATCTCAATCAAGCCGAACTGATCGCCGCGCCGATTTGCTCGCACGATGCCGAGCGCCGCCATCTCACCGTGATGTTCTGCGACCTGGTCGGCTCGACGGCCTTGTCGGCGCGTCTCGATCCCGAGGACATGTGGGAAGTCATCCGCGCCTATCGTGCGGCCTGTGTACGGGTGATCGCGACATACGATGGCGTCGTTGCCAGATTTATCGGCGATGGGATCCTCGCTTATTTTGGTTATCCCCGGGCCCACGAGGATGACGCGGAGCGCGCGGTGCGGGCCGGCCTCGACGTCATCGCCGCAATCGGCAAGCTCGAGATCCGCGCGGACGAGGGGGTTGCGGTGCGGATCGCGATCGCGAGCGGGCTAGTCGTGGTCGGCGACCTCGTCTCCGGCGCTGTGTCGGAGGAGCAGGCGCTGGTCGGCGATGCGCCGAACGTCGCCGCGCGGTTGCAGAGCCTTGCGGAGCCGGGGGTGGTCGTCGTGGCCGCCTCGACGCGCCGGCTGCTCGGTAATCTGTTCACGCTTCGCAACCTCGGTCGCCGCGAGGTCAAAGGCATCTCCGAGCCGATCGCGGTGTGGGCTGTCGAAGGCGAGCCGGCATCGGAAAGCCGTTTCGAGGCGGTGCGTACCGCGCGCTCGATCGGCTTCGTCGGCCGCAAGGCGGAGATCGAATTTGCGCTGTCGCGCCAGCAACTGGCGTGGCAGGGCCAGGGCCAGGCGGTGCTGATATCGGGCGAAGCGGGTATCGGCAAATCCCGCATCGTGGCGATGCTCTCCGACAGTCTCGTGCCCGAGACGTACCGCCGTGTGCGCTATCAATGCTCGCCCTATCACGCCAACAGCGCGCTGCATCCTTTCGTCGCCCAGCTCGAACGCGCCGCCGGCATCCGCTCGGAGGATGTGCCGGAGCAGAAGCTGGACAAGCTCGAGGCCATGCTGGCGCTGGGGACGCAGCAGGTCGCCGCCGTGACGCCGCTGATCGCGGCGCTGCTGTCGATCCCGACCGGTAAGCGCTATCCGCCGCTCGGCCTCAGCCCGGCGCAGCAGCGGCGGCAAACATTCGCAGCGTTGCTCGACCAACTCGAGGGCCTCGCCCGGCAGCAGCCGGTGCTTGTCGTCTGCGAAGACATGCATTGGGCCGATGCCACGTCGCTCGAATTGCTCGACCTCGCGGTTGACCGGATCAGGGGGCTGCCGATCCTCATGCTCATGACGTTCAGGCCCGAGTTCGAACCGCCGTGGGCGGGGCTCGGCAATGTCAGCCTGCTGCGGCTCGATCGGCTCGACCGGCAGGACACGCGCGCCCTGATCGAGCAGGTGACCGTCGGCCGGTTGCTGCCCGGCGAGATGATGGCACAGATCATCGAGCGAACGGATGGTGTCCCGCTGTTCGTCGAGGAACTGACCAAGATGGTCATGGAGTCGGGGCTGCTCGTCGAGAATGCCGGGCGCTATCGCCTCGACAATCCGCTGCCGCCGCTTGCGATCCCGGCGACGCTGCAGGATTCGCTGATGGCCCGGCTCGACCGCCTTGCGCCGGTCAAGGAGGTGGCGCAGATCGGCGCGGCGATCGGCCGTGAGTTCTCCTATGCGCTGCTGCGCAGCGTGGCCGGGCGCGACGATCTGACGCTTGCCGCGGCGCTCGCCCAGCTCGAAGAAGCCGAGTTGCTGTTGCGCCGAGGCACGCCGCCGGATGCAAGCTACAGCTTCAAGCACGCGCTGGTCCAGGAAGCGGCTTATGAGAGCTTGCTCAAGAGCCGCCGGCAACTGCTGCACAAGCAGATCGGTGACGTGCTGCGCGCTAGGTTTGCCGAGATCGCCGAGATCGAGCCGGAAGTCGTTGCTTATCATTTCACCGAGGCTGGGCTCGGCGAGACCGCGCTGGCGTGGTGGCGCAAGGCCGGTCAGCAGGCGCTGAAGCGCTCGGCCTATTGCGAGGCGATCGCGCATCTCGGCAAGGCGGTCGCCATCGCCGATGAATTGCCCGACGAGCCGGGTCGGATGATCGGCCGGCTCCATCTGCAGATCGCCTACGGCCGCGCGTTGCGGGGCAGTCTCGGACACAGTGCCCCCGAGACGGTGGCCGCCTGGACGCGCGCCCGGCGGTTCGCCTCTGACATCGATGATCCAATCGAACTGGCGCCGATCCAGTCGGGCCTCTTCAACGCCTGCTTGACCCACGGCGAGCTCGCGCCGATGCGGGAGTTGGCGGAGGCGATCATGGGAGCGGCGGAACGGCATCGGGAATCGCCGGTGGCGACGATCGTCGCGCGCTGGACCAGCGGGGTGACCTCGTGGTTCGCGGGCGACTATCTGAACGCGGGCATCCATCTCGAGCAGGCGTTCGCTGCTTATGGGACCGAGCGGGATCCGGCAACGTTCAAGGCGTCGACGCTCGATCTGCCGTTCGTCATCATGAGGTTTCTGGCTCTCGTGCTTTGGCCGCGTGGCGAGATCGATCGGGCCCGGCAGCTCGCGGGCGCAGCAGTGAGCGTCTCCGGCGAACAGCGCGCGCTCGCGCGTGCCAATGCGCTGGTTCACAAGGCGGTTTTCGACGGGCTGTGCGGCAGCCGGTTGCGGCAGACCGAGACGATCCTCGCCCTCGGACTGGCGCAGGATCACACGATGCCGCTGTATGTCGCCGCCGGCACCTATCTCAATGGTTTGGCGAAATGGCGCGCCGGCGACCGGTCGGCAGGTCTCGCGGACATGCAGCGCGGCTGGACACTGCTTCACGAGAACGACTGCTACCTCTGTGATCCCTTCTGGGGATTGCAGATTGCGGTGGCGAATGCAGAGGCCGGCCTTGTCGAGGCGGGACTCGACATCATCAGCGAGCTGATCGACGCGACGGCGCAATCCGGGCAGCACTGGCTGGATGCCGAGCTCCACCGCGTGTTGGGTGAGCTGCGGGCGCGTCGCGACACCCCTGACATTTCCGGCGCCGAGGATGCCTTCCACCGCGCACTCGAAATTGCTCGAAGGCAACAGACGAAGACGTTCGAACTGCGCAGCGCATTGGGACTTGCACGCCTATACGTCGGCAATGGCCGGGCGGATGCGGTGCCGGGGGTGCTTGCGCCGGTGCGCGCATGCTTCGATGCCGGGCAGGATCTCGCCGAGATCGGGGAGGCCGACGAACTGCTCGGCCATGCGGATTGGCCGGGCCGCCACTCCCGTGCATCCTGACGGGAGCCGGTCGTGACAAACAAAAACCCCGGCATCGCTGCCGGGGTTTTGCATTTCGTGGCTTGCCTTGAGTGGCTGGATCAGAAGTCCATGCCGCCCATGCCGCCGCCCGGAGGCATCGCGGGGCCGCCGGCGTTCTTCTTCGGCAGCTCGGCAACCATCGCTTCCGTGGTGATCAGCAGCGCGGCAACCGAGGCAGCGTTCTGGATCGCGGTACGGACAACCTTGGTCGGGTCGATGATGCCCTTCTTGACGAGGTCGGCGTAGTCGCCGGTCTGGGAGTCAAAACCGTAATTGTAGGTCTTGTTCTCCAGGATCTTGCCGACGATGACCGAGCCGTCTTCACCGGCGTTGATCGCGATCTGGCGAGCCGGAGCCGACAGCGCCTTGCGCACGATCTCGACGCCCGTCTTCTGGTCGTCGTTCTTGGTGCGCAGGCCCTTGAGCTGCTCGGAAGCACGGAGCAGGGCGACGCCGCCGCCCGGGACGATGCCTTCCTCGACAGCCGCACGGGTCGCATGCATCGCGTCATCAACGCGATCCTTGCGCTCCTTCACCTCGACTTCGGTCGCGCCGCCGACGCGGATCACCGCGACGCCGCCCGCGAGCTTGGCGAGACGCTCCTGCAGCTTCTCACGGTCGTAGTCCGAGGTGGTTTCCTCGATCTGCGCCTTGATCTGGGCAACGCGGGCGTCGATGTCGGCCTTCTTGCCGGCGCCGTTGACGATCGTGGTGTTTTCCTTGTCGATCATCACCTTCTTGGCGCGACCGAGCATCTGCAGCGTGACGTTCTCGAGCTTGATGCCGAGGTCTTCCGAGATGGCCTGGCCGCCGGTCAGGATCGCGATGTCCTGCAGCATGGCCTTGCGGCGATCGCCGAAGCCCGGAGCCTTGACGGCCGCGACCTTCAGGCCGCCACGCAGGCGGTTGACGACGAGGGTGGCGAGGGCTTCGCCTTCGACGTCTTCAGCGACGATGACCAGCGGCTTGCCGGTCTGCACCACGGCCTCGAGCAGCGGCAGCAGCTCGTTCAGCGAGGAGAGCTTCTTCTCGTTGATGAGGATGTAGGCGTCGTCCATCTCAACGCGCATCTTGTCGGCGTTGGTGACGAAGTAGGGCGAGATGTAGCCGCGGTCGAACTGCATGCCCTCGACGACGTCGAGCTCGGTCTCGAGCGACTTGGCTTCCTCGACCGTGATCACGCCCTCGTTGCCGACCTTCTTCATGGCGTCGGCGAGGAACTTGCCGATCTCGGCATCGCCGTTGGCCGAAATGGTGCCGACCTGGGCGATCTCCTCGTTCGAGGTGACCTTCTTCGAGTTCTTCTGCAGGTCCGCAACGACGGCTTCGACCGCGAGGTCGATACCGCGCTTCAGGTCCATCGGGTTCATGCCGGCGGCGACCGACTTGGCGCCTTCCTTCACGATCGCCTGGGCGAGCACGGTCGCGGTGGTGGTGCCGTCGCCGGCCGCGTCAGCGGACTTGGAGGCGACTTCGCGCACCATCTGGGCGCCCATGTTCTCGAACTTGTCCTCGAGCTCGATCTCCTTGGCGACGGTGACGCCGTCCTTGGTGATGCGGGGAGCGCCGAACGACTTCTCGAGCACCACGTTGCGGCCCTTCGGACCGAGGGTAACCTTCACCGCGTTGGCGAGAACGTCGACGCCGCGCAGCATCTTGTCGCGCGCCTCGACGGAGAATTTGACTTCTTTAGCTGCCATCTGAATTTTTCCTTGAGAGATTTAACCTGGGAGGGAGGGAGGCGCTTAGGCCGCCTTCTTCTTGGAAGCGGGGACGTCGAGGACGCCCATGATGTCGCTTTCCTTCATGATCAGCAGGTCTTCGCCGTCGATCTTGACCTCGGTGCCCGACCACTTGCCGAACAGGACGCGGTCGCCGACCTTGACGTCGATGGGGATCAGCTTGCCAGCTTCATCGCGGCCACCCGGGCCAACGGCGATGACTTCGCCCTGCGAGGGCTTTTCCTTGGCACTGTCCGGAATGATGATGCCGCCAGCGGTCTTCTCTTCGGCGTCGATACGCTTAACCACGACGCGGTCGTGAAGCGGACGGAATTTCATGCAGTCCTCCTAAATATTTGCGGATGCTGTAGATTTTTGGAGTTTTAGCAGTCCAGCCCAGCGAGTGCCAGACTGGTTGGGCAGGAGATAGGCCAAGCCTTGGCGGCGGGCAAGTGCCTCTAGCAGAAAAATTGGCACTCGTAAGTGTCGGTTGCCAGAAGGATATCGGGATCATTTCGGCAAGCTTAATGCCGCCCCGAGGGCGCGCCGAGGCTATTAGCAGATGCGGTAAGCTGCTGCCAACGCACGAAATTTCAACAACCTATTAAACATTTAGGCTTGAGATGAGTTAGTCGCGTGCGTCACATTTCTCTCATGTGAGCGCATCCATTGCCGGTGGTCCGGCGGGGAGGTCGGCCACCATGTGAATGCGCTCCGTCACAGGAGGTTGGCATGGTCTCGCGAGTTGGTGGGGTTGTTTCCGACGATTTCAGGAAGCAGTTGCTGGGGTATGGGCTGACGACGGCGCAGATCCTCTATCGGATGCCGGATCACCCTTCGTTGCTGCAAACCTATGTCTGGCAGAACTACGACCTGTTTCCGAAATTTCCGGCACTGCAGGATTTCCTCGCCTTCTGGCAGCAGAAGCTCGAGGGCCCGCTGTTCTCGGTGACGGTGGCGCATTCCAAGCTGGTCAAGCCGGCCGAGCTGCGCGCCGTCGACGGCGTGTTCCGGCTGCATTGATCCGCTGAGGGCGCAAGGCAAGGAGGCAAGGCGCGGCGATGCGCCTTTGCCCACCTCGCGCGGTGCGAGTTGTGTTAGCCTCCGCCCGCCAGAAAAAGACGGGAGGCGAACAATGGCCAAGAAGACGGCATCAAGATCCGCAGCCAAGACCGCGGTGAAGAAGAAATGGACCGGGCTCGGCGCCGGTGCCAAAAAATCGTCCGCGCGCAAGACCATCAAGTCCAAGGGCCGCGTCTCGGCGGCGAAGAAGAGCGCGCCCAAAACAGCAACCAAGACAGCGACCAAGGCACGGCCGAAGCAGCGCGTCGCCATCAGCCATCACCGCGAAGAGGACTTCAAGGCCGATGGCTTGCGCGCCTACGCCAAGTATCGCGACCTCGGCATCGCTGCCGCCTCGCATGGCCTCGCTCAGGCGCATGTGATCCGGCTGCAGGGACCGTGCAATCCAGATGAAGTTTCGAAGCTGCACTTCCACGATGTCGAATTCCAGATGGTCTATGTGCTCAAGGGTTGGGTGAAGACCTACATGGAAGGCGAGGGCGAGACGTTGATGAAGGAAGGCAGCGCCTGGACCCAGCCGCCGCGCATCCGGCACATGATCCTGGACTACTCCGACGATGTCGAACTGCTGGAAGTGATCCTGCCGGCCGAGTTCAAGACGGTGGAGTTGAAGGCGTAGGCATCTAGCAAGGCAACATTGGTTACCTCGCTCCGCTTGCCGGGGCGAGGCGGTGTCACTCCGAGCGTCCTGGGCTCCGATGTTCGAGTTTCCCCCTCACTTCCAGATTCTTCTAACTGACTTGCACGAACCAGAAGAGAACACCTTGCGCGTGGTCGTAACGGAGGTGAAGACGCTCTCCGCCCATGCGCCGGGACGTTTTCCTCCCTCGTCGCTGTCGCCGATAGCGATCGCTGCGGACTCAAGATGTCTTGAGTTCGTCTGGCACCAATACGTTGCCTGGCAGGTCCGCAACGAGTCATTTGCGTTGCCGGAAGAGGGTGGACAGTTTGGAGTGTTTGTAGAGAGGAATACGTCGGCCTATCTTCGATTTCTTGAAGAGACGACGTTTGCAGCGTCGGTCGTCCAAAAGCCCATGAGACATTGGTCGATCAACTGCCTCAATCACTGTGTCGATATTGTATCTTTTGGCGAGCCCCGTGTCGGCCAGATCGAGCCGTCACGGGACGTTCGCTTCTGGTCCGGCTCAAACTGGTTCTCCGAAGCTTCGTAGCCCGGATGGAGCGAAGCGAAATCCGGGACTCGTACCCGCGGTGACACGGCCCCGGATTGCGCTTCGCTCCATCCGGGCTACGACGCTGGGGTGATCCTGCCGGCCGAGTCAGACGATGGAGTTGAAGGCGTAACTCTCCCGTCGTCATTCCGGGGCGCGCGCAACGGGAGCCCGGAATCCATTTCTCCGCTGGGGCTGCGGCCTGATGGATTCCGGCTCGGCGCTATGCGCCGCCCTCAGATGCGCAATTGTGCATCGGGGAATGACACGGGTTCACACAGCCTCGGGACACTGACTTCCGCCAGCGCTTCGAATATCGCCGGCGTGCGTTCCAGGCGGGCGATCGTTCGCGCGCCTTCGAGGGCGGCGACCAATGCGGCTGCGGTAGAGGATGCGCGCGCGGGAGTGAAACCGCATCCCCGAAAATGCTCCGCGACAATCTCGGTCGAATCCACAAATCCACGCGCGACCCGTTTGGTCAGCTCGGCGTCGAGCGCGGGCAGCTCATTCGCCAGATTTTGCATCAGACAGCCGTACTGGAAATCAGAGGCGACCATTTCGGCGGCGAATGCGCGGAAAATCTCCTGAACGAAATTGAGGGCATCACCCGCCGTATTCGCCGAGATGCTCCGCAAAACAGCAATTCTAGCCGCGACGTAGTGATCGATCGCTTCTTCCGCGAGCTGTGCCTTGCCGCGTGGAAAGTGAAAGTAGAACGATCCTTTCGGCGCACCGCTTTCTGCAATGATCTGGGTCAATCCAGTCGCGGTGTAGCCCTGGATGCGAAACAGTCGTTGGGCCGTGGCAATCGCGCGAGCGCGGGCGTCAGTCTTACGTGGCATGGCGGAAACATAATCCGTTTCGCTTGACGCCGCTATGGTGATCGCCATACTATGGCGATCACCATAGAAAGAGTCCGGCGATGCACCGCAGCCAAATCCCAAGCCAGGAAGCGTCCCGACGAGCCGTCCTGGCGATGGGGGCGGCCAGCCTGGTTGCGGCTTCACTTCGACCGGCCCGCGCAAACCCCATGGGAGGAGCCGATATGACCACATCAACGTATGGCGCGGGCACGCTTCCCAAGGAGGTCCGCTCGCGGATGATCCATGGGGTCAACGGCCTCGATGTCCATATTCTCGAGGCCGGTTACGAAAGCCCCGGCCGGCCGCTCGCGCTGCTTCTGCACGGCTTTCCGGACCTGGCTTACGGTTGGCGACACCTGATCCCAATTCTGGCTGACGCCGGCTACCATGTCGTGGCGCCCGACCAGCGGGGTTTTGGTCGTACCACCGGTTGGGTGAACGGCTATGACGCTCCGCTTGAGTCCTTTAGCCTCTTGAACATGACGCGGGACGCCCTCGGATTGGTTTCGGCGTTGGGATATCGGCGCACGGCAATGCTCGTCGGGCACGACTTCGGCTCGCCCGTGGCGGCCTATTGTGCGCTCGCCCGACCCGACGTGTTTCCCTCGGTGGTGTTGATGAGCGCGCCGTTCCCCGGTCCGCCAGCGTTTCCGTTCAACGTTGCGGAAGGCGAGCCATCGTCGGTTCAACCGAGCGCTGGAAATCAAGGTTTAGCGGCCGCGCTGGCGGCGCTCGATCCGCCGAGAGTGCATTATCAACAATACCTGAGCACGCGGCAGGCGAACGATGACCTGTGGCACCCCCCTCAAGGTCTACACGCGTTTCTTCGCGCATTCTTCCACGTCAAGAGCGCGGACTGGCCAGGAAACAAGCCGCATCCGTTGAAGGCGCCAACCGCCATCGAACTTGCACAAATGCCGACCTATTACGTCATGGATCTCGGCAAGACGATGTCCCAGACCGTCGCTCCATTCCAACCTTCCGCCGCCGAAGTCTCGGCCTGCAAATGGCTCACCGAGCCGGAGCTTGGCGTGTACACGGAGGAGTATGGCCGCATGGGGTTTCAAGGTGCCCTCATGGCCTATCGCGTCTTTTCCGATCCTGCCTTGAACGCTGAGTTGCGCCTGTTTTCGGGCAAGACGATCGATGTCCCGTCGCTCTTCATCGGCGGGACAAGCGATTGGGGCACCTATGCGGCGCCGGGCGCGCTCGATCTGATGAGGGCGAAGGCCGCGACGAGGATGCGTGGCATCGAGCTGATCGAAGGCGCCGGTCACTGGATCCAGCAGGAGCAGCCGGATCGGCTCGGCATGCTCCTGCTCGGCTTCATCAAGGACGCGGGTGGGGCGGATCACGCCAGCCGTTAGGTCATCGTCCCCACGATCGCGCCCATCAGGCACGTCGTCAGCGTGCCCGAGACGACCGACTTCAGCCCGAGCGCGTTGATCTCGTCGCGCCGTTCGGGCGCCATGATGCCGAGGCCGCCGATCATGATGCCGAGGCTTGCGAAGTTGGCGAAGCCGCACATCGCGTAGAGCATGATCAGGCGCGAGCGCGGATCGAGCGCGTCGGGGCCGAGCTTCGACAGATCGACATAGGCGATCAGTTCGTTCAGCACGGTCTTGGTGCCCATCAGGCTTCCGGCCGTGATCGCCTGCGGCCAGGGCAGGCCCATCAGCCAGCACACCGGCGCCATGACGTAACCGAGCAGGCGTTGCAGCGAAATCTTCGCGCCACCGATCTCCGGCAGCAGGCCGATGATCGCATTCGCCAGATACACCAGCGCGACCAGCACCAGCAGCATCGCGATGATGTTCATCAGCAGTTCGAGCCCCGCGGCGGTGCCCTTCACGATGGCGTCCATCGTCGACGACACATGGATGTCGGGATCATCGAGCGACCCGCCGGTGCGTTTGTCTGACGTCTCCGGGATCATGATCAGGCTGACCAGGATCGCCGCCGGCGCGCCGAGCACCGAGGCGATGACGAAATGCGCAGGTGCATCTGGAATCAACGGCGCAAGAAGCGTGGCATAGAGCACCAGAACGGTGCCGGCGATCCCGGCCATGCCGCCGGTCATCACCAGAAACAATTCGCTGCGCGTCAGTTGCGCGAGATAGGGGCGGATGAACAGCGGGGCCTCGACCATGCCGAGGAAGATATTGGCCGCGGTCGAGAGCCCGACCGCGCCGCCGACACCGAGCGTGCGCTCCAGCAGCCAGGCCATGCCGCGCACCACAGGCGGCAGCACGCGCCAATAGAACAGCAGCGTCGTCAGCACGCTCATGACCAGCACGATCGGCAGCGCCTGGAAGGCGAGGATGAAATCCGAGCCCGGCGCCTTGGGATCGAACGGCGCCGGGCCGCCGCCGACGTAACCGAACACGAAGGCGGTGCCGGCGCGCGTCGCGGCCGCGATGGTGCCGACGGCATCGTTGATCGCGCCGAAGGCCTGCGTCACCAGCGGCACCTTGATCAGCACCAGCGCGGTCACGACGGTGACCGCGAGCCCGATCGCCACCTGCCGCAGCGACACTTTTCGGCGATTCTCGCTCAACACCCAGGCGATCACGAGCAACGCCACCACGCCGAACGCCGATTGCAACTGCAGCATCACGCCCCCAAGAACCCTCACGCGATTATGGGTGGGGGCCTCGCGCAGCGCAATGCTGTTGCGCGTTAGCGTCCTCTCCATTGACAAGTTGCAGGCGCTCGGCCACGCAATCATCCATGTCCTCCGCCACGCCGGCCGGCGCCCGCGATCTGCTCGGCCACAGGCCGTTCCTGTTCTTCTTGTCGTCGCGCAGCCTGTCGCGCTTCTCCAGCCAGATCGGCGCGGTGGCGATCGGCTGGCAGATCTACGACCTGACCGGCAGCGCGTTCGACCTCGGCATGGTCGGCTTGGTCCAGTTCCTGCCGACCGCGCTATTGGTGTTCGTCGCCGGTCACGCCGCCGACCGCTTCGAGCGCAAGCGCGTGGTGCAGGCCTGCCAGGTCGCCGAAGCGCTGACCGCATTGTTTCTCGCCGGAAGCACATTTGCCGGCACCATCTCCGAGATCCAGATCTTCGTTGCGACCTTCGTGCTCGGGATCGCCGGCGCGTTCGAGAGCCCGGCGACATCAGCGCTGCTGCCGCTGATCGCCCCGCAAGGCTCGCTGCAGCGGGCGACCGCGATCTCGAGCGGCGCAGCGCAGGTCGCGACCATCACCGGCCCCGCGCTCGGCGGCTTCGCCTATGCACTGATGCCGAGCGCGCCCTACGGCATCATGATGGTGTTCTGGCTGTTCGGCGCGCTGCTCACCGGCGGCATCGGCCGGCTGCAGCAGGCGGCGGCGACGAACGGCGCGGTGTCGGACGATTTGTTTGCCGGCGTCACCTTCGTGCGCAGCAATCCGGCGATCCTCGGCACCATCTCGCTCGATTTGTTCGCGGTGCTGTTCGGCGGCGTCACCGCGCTGCTGCCGATCTATGCGCGCGACATCCTGATGACCGGCCCGCTCGGGCTCGGCATCCTGCGCGCCGCGCCCGCGGTCGGCGCGCTCCTGATGACGATGGTGCTGGCGCGGCACACCATCAACCGCCGCGTCGGCATGCGCATGTTCCAGGCGGTGATCGTGTTCGGCGTCGCCACGGTGGTGTTCGCGCTGTCGCACTGGATGTGGCTGTCGGCACTGGCGCTCGCGGTGCTCGGCGCCGCCGACACGATCAGTGTCGTGATCCGCTTCTCTCTGGTGCAGCTCGCCACCCCCGACGAGATGCGCGGCCGGGTCGGCGCGGTGAATTTCCTGTTCATCAACGCCTCGAACCAGCTCGGCCAGTTCGAAAGCGGCGTCACCGCGGCACTGCTCGGCACCGTGCCGTCAGCCGTGCTCGGCGGCGTCGCCACCGTGGCCGTCGCGCTACTCTGGATGAAGCTGTTCCCGACGCTGCGGGACGTGGAGAAGCTGGAGTAGGGCGGGTTCTCTCCACTGTCATTGCGAGGAGCGAAGCGACGAAGCAATCCATTTTTCCCCGCGGGGAAAAATGGATTGCTTCGCTTCACTCGCAATGACGGTGATTGTGGCCAGAACTCTGGATCGCTACCTCGCCCCGCTTGCGGGGAGAGGCGCAGGCCGCCTCCGGCTGCCGTTTCGCCGGCGCGCATAATTTCGGAATATTAGAAATATATCGCTGATTTGCCCGACGTGTCAATTTGCCGTGTCGGACGCCGGCAGCCGAAGGCTACTTTGCATGGGGTTGTTTTCGATATTTTGACAGTGCGCGCCTGCGACGGCATGGCACGGGCCGTGCCGTCGCGATAGCTTTGCCGCAAGCGGGGGTTCAGCCCCGCCCGACGAACGGCATCTTGGTCGCCATGACCGTCATGAACAGCACGTTGGCGTCGAGCGGCAGGCCGGCCATATAGGCGACGGCGTCGCCGACCGCCTTCGCATCCATGCGCGGCTCGTGCTTGGTGGTGCCGTCGGGCTGCAGCACGCCGGGGCCGTTGACCATGCGATCGGTCATCGGGGTCGCGGCGTTGCCGATGTCGACCTGGCCGACCGCGATGTCATACATGCGGCCGTCGAGGTTGGAGGCCTTGGTCAGGCCGGTGATGGCGTGCTTGGTCGAGGTGTAGGCCGCCGAGAACGGCCGCGGCGCGTGCGCCGAGATCGAGCCGTTGTTGATGATGCGACCGCCGCGCGGCGACTGGTCCTTCATGATGCGGAAGGCGTGCTGGGTGCACAGGAACGGAGCGGTGAGGTTGGTGTTCACGACGGCCTGCCACTGTTCGAGCGGCAGATCCTCGAAATTGACCGGCGGCGCGCCCATGCCCGCGTTGTTGAACAGCACGTCGAGCCGGCCGTAGGTCGCCTTCACCTTGTCGAACAGCGCGGCGATCGCAGCCGGATTGGCCATGTCGGCGGTAATGCACAGGCTCTTGCCGGCGGGACCGAGCTTGGCGGTCTCTTCCAGCATCTCCAGGCGGCGCCCGACGAGCACGACGGTGTAGCCCTTGTCCATCAAAGCGAGCGACGCGGCGCGTCCAACGCCGGTGCCGGCGCCGGTCACGAGTGCGATCTTGCTGGTTGCTTCGGTCATCCGAGTTTCCTCTTACTTGGTTTTTGCTTCGGTTTCGTTCTTGTAGGGGGGACGTGGAATGTTCTGGTGCGCCGCGCGGAGCGCCGCCGACCAGCGCGAGCGCAAATCATGGAAATAGGGCTCGCCGGCCTCGATGCGATGATTGAGGTCGGCCTCGCAGACGTCGGCGCGCACCACCAGGACGTCGATCGGCAGGCCGACACCGAGATTGGAGCGCATCGTCGAATCCATCGAGATCAGCCCGGTCTTGAGCGCCTCATAGAGCTCGACGTCGTAATGCATGGCGCGATCGAGCACCGGCTTGCCGTATTTGTGCTCGCCGATCTGCAAATAGGGCGTATCGGTCGTGCACTCGATGAAATTGCCGGCGGTGTAGACCATGAACAGCCGCATCCGCGAGCCCTTGATCTGGCCGCCGAACAGGAACGACACGTCGAAGGAGATATCCTCCGAACGCAGCGCCTCGCCCTCGGTGGCGTGCACCGAGCGGATGGCGCGGCCGATCCGTTGCGCCGCCTGGAACATGGTCGGCGCGTTCATCAGCGTCTCGAGCTCGCCGGTGTGCGGGTCTTCCATGCCCTCGGTCAGGGTCGAGAGCACCGACTGGCTGATCGCCAGATTGCCGGCGCTGGCGATCGCCATGATGCGCTCGCCGGGCTTTTCGAAGATGTGCAGCTTGCGGAAGGTCGAGACGTTGTCGAGGCCGGCATTGGTGCGGGTATCGGCGATCATGACGAGGCCGTCGCGCACCAGAATTCCGCAGCAATAGGTCATTTCCAGCCCTCAAACGGTCCGAGTTTCTCGGCGCCAAACGTGTAGCCAATTTCGAGGTCGCATCCAACCCTAATTCCCCGTGACGGGACATGCGGCAGCCGGTCAAAGAAGGGGAGAGGCCCGATCGCGGAGAACGCCTCTGTTCCCGCCATCGGCTGTCCGGACTTGTGGGCTCCGGTCCCGCTCTGCGTCGCACGCATCCGGCAATGATCCGCGCCCCCCGTCATTGCGACGCTCCTGGCCTTGTGGTCGACTGCCTGCAACCGACAACAACAAGAATTCCGGGAGGCGAGAATGTCGTTCAAGCTGGCCGCATGCGTTGTGACCATGGGCATCGCGGCGATGGCGGCGAGCCCCGCATCGGCGCAGAAAGGGGGCGGCACGCTGCGGCTCTATCACAACGACAATCCGCCCTCGACCTCGCTGCTCGAGGAGTCCACCATCGCCTCGGTGATGCCGTTCGCGGCCGTCTTCAACAACCTCGTCGTGTTCGATCCGGCCAAGGTGCACGAATCCATCGACACCGTGATCCCCGATCTTGCCGAGAGCTGGTCGTGGGACCCGACCAACACGAAACTCACTTTCAAGCTGCATCACGGCGTGAAATGGCATGACGGCCAGCCGTTCACCGCCAGGGACGTGCAGTGCACCTGGCGGATGCTGATCGGCAAGAGCGAGACTCAGGATTTCAAGCGCAATCCGCGCAAGGTCTGGTACTCGAAGCTCAGGGATGTCAGCGTCAACGGCGACGATGAGGCGACCTTCGAATTGACCGAGCCGCAGCCCGGCCTGTTGGCGCTGCTCGCCAGCGCCTTCTCGGTGGTCTATCCCTGCCACGTGCCGCAGCAGGTGATGCGCACCAAGCCGATCGGCACCGGGCCGTTCAAGTTCGTCGAGTTCCGGCGCGGCGATTCGATCCGTCTGGTGCGCAACCCCGACTACTTCAAGAAGGACCGGCCGTATCTCGACGAGATCACGGTGCGCTCGATCGACAGCCGCGCTACCCGCATGCTGGCGTTCGCGACCGGCGACTATGACATCACCTTTCCCTCAGACGTCAGCATTCCCCTGATGAAGGACGTCAAGGCGCGGGCGCCGAACGCGATCTGCGAGATGACGTCGACCAATCTGCAGATCAATCTTTTGGTCAACCGGGTCAATCCGCCGTTCGACAACCCGGAGATCCGCAAGGCGATGTCGCTGGCACTGGATCGCAAGGCCTTCAACAGCATCCTGTTCGAGGGCACCGGGCGGCTCGGCGGGGCGATGCAGGCCAAGCCTGAAGGCGAGTGGGGCATGCCGCCGGAGATCCTGTCGACGCTGATGGGCTACGGCCCCGACACCGAGAAGAACCTCGCGGACGCGCAGGCGATCATGCAGAAGCTCGGCTACAGCGACGCCAAGCCGCTGTCGATCAAGATCCAGACCCGCAATTTGCCGACCTATCGCGACCCGGCCGTGATCCTCGCCGACCAGCTCAAGAAGATCTACATCGTCGCCGAGCTCGATATTTTGGATACGCCGCGCTGGTACTCGCGGCTGCAGCGCAAGGACTACACGATCGGCCTGAACGTCACCGGCGTCAGCGTCGACGATCCTGACGGCAATCTGGTCGAGAATTATTCCTGCAACTCCGAGCGCAACTACACCCAGTATTGCAACGCCGAGGTCGACAGACTGCTCGCGGCGCAGTCGCGCGAGGTCGACAAGGACAAGCGCCGCAAGATCGTGTTCGATATCGAGCATCTGCTGGTCGACGACGCCGCGCGACCGGTCATCCTGCACTCATCGGCCGGCAATTGCTGGCAGCCCTACGTGAAGAACTTTCATCCGCACGACAACAGCCAGTACAACAATCTGCGCTTCGAGGATGTCTGGCTAGATAAGTAACGCATATCACCCCCTGGCGACGGCATACGCTGTCGCCCTCGTGCGCTTCGCGTCTTCATTCATTCACGCGACCAAGAGCCGGCCGCGTAGGGATCCGCCGGGATATCCGTAGCCGCTACGGGAGTTCGGATATCAGCTTGGTCCACTCGGCCTCGGGCCACGCCCGCGAGGTGCAGGTCCGAATGTTTCCCATTGAGCTCAGAGCAAGCGCGAGTTTTGTAATGTTGTCGCCGAGGGGCGCTTCGGCGAGCAGAAGAATGTCATGCTCGCCGGAGGTGAGATAGACCTCCTTGATTTCGACGCCGAGCTTCTGGGCGAGTTCTCGCGCCGCTCTGCTGCGCTTGGGAGCTTCCTTGACATTACGAATTCCCTGGTCGGTCCAGTCGATCCTCAATATGAATGTCGCCATGTCGTCCTCCAAGGGTTATGCATGCCCTTGTCTGCCGCGTGCGCGGCAGGCCAACTTGCTTCACGTTGAAGTTGAGGGAGCGCCACATAAGGCAGGCGCCGCTATCAGACTGAGATGCCTGCCGACGGCCTGACCGCCGCCCGTTCCTTCAAACGGCGACGTCGGCCCGTCCCGTCTCAAAGGGCAGCTCGGTGCAGATTACGCCACGTCGCTGGTTCGAGAAAGAGGGCTCCCCGCGTTGTGATCGGGAGCGCGGCGGCGAGGCTCGGCGATCCCTCGGCCGTCGACGCGCGCGCCGAGAGAGAAGCAAGAGAGAGGTCAAGAGAAAGCTGCCGCGGTATTGCATCGTTGCGGCCCGAACACCAAATATTTGAACGTGGGAGGCAGAACCGCTCCAGGAGTGAGCGCGTGGCCAGCAAAAGAGCAAACGAAGAGCTCCCCGTCATTGCGCACTTTGAGGTGCGCCGCCGCAATTATCTCGCGCCCGACGGCTCGATAGACCGGCCGCTTCCCGCCTTCGCTACAGATGTCAGGCTGCTCGTTGAACTTTACCGGTCGATGGTGCTGTTGCGCCTGTTTGACCGAAAGGCTGTTGCGTTGCAGCGCACCGGTCGACTTGGAACCTATGCCGTTTCGCTCGGCCAGGAGGCGGTGTCGGTCGGCATCGCGAGTGCGATGCGGGAAGATGACGTTCTGCTGCCCTCTTATCGCGACAATGGCGCATTGCTCTGGCGTGGCGTCAAGCCGGAGGAGATCCTGCTGTTCTGGGGCGGCGACGAACGAGGCAATCACTTCTCCGGTCCGCGCCACGATTTCCCGTTCTGCGTTCCCGTCGGATCACAGGCGCCGCACGCGGCCGGTGTTGCCTATGCCCTGAAGCTGCGCAAGGAGCCGCGCGTGGCCGTCTGCTTGTTCGGCGATGGCGCGACCTCGAAAGGCGACGTTTACGAGGCCATGAATTTCGCCGGCGTTCACAAATTGCCGCTCGTGTTCGTCGCCACCAACAATCAATGGGCCATATCGGTGCCGCTGCGGCTGCAGACGGGGGCCGAGACGCTGGCGCAGAAGGCCATCGCCGCGGGGTTCAGCGGCGAGCAGGTGGACGGAAGTGACGTGGTGGCGATGCGTGCCGCCGCCGAGGAGGCCATTGCCGCTGCCCGCGATGGCAAGGGCCCTCACTTCATCGAAGCGGTGACCTACCGGCTCGGCGATCACACCACTTCCGATGATGCGTCGCGCTATCGTTCGGCCGATGCAGCGCAGGCGCACTGGAAGGAAGAGCCGGTCGCACGGCTCAGGTCCTATCTCGTCGGCCGGAAGATGTGGACCAAGGCCGACGAGGAGCAGCTTGCCGCCGAGTGCCATGAACGTATCGAGGCGGCGGTGGAGCGCTATCTAAACACGCCGCCGCGCCGAGCGGAGACCATGTTCGACAACCTCTATGCCGAACTGCCCGAGGCCTATGCCGCGCAGCGCCGCGAACTCGCGGGAGAGGACGATGCCTGAAGTCACGTTGGTCGAAGCCATCAATCTGGCTCTCGGCCGCGCCATGGCGGATGATCCTGATGTGGTCGTGCTCGGCGAGGATGTCGGCGTCAATGGCGGCGTCTTCCGCGCGACCGTCGGCTTGCAGGAGCGCTTTGGTCCGGAGCGCGTCCTCGATACACCGCTTGCCGAACTCCTGATCAGCGGACTCTGCGTCGGCATGGCCGCGCAGGGATTGAAGCCCGTCGGCGAAATCCAGTTCATGGGATTCATTTATCCCTGTCTCGATCAGCTGGTGAATCACGCATCACGGATGCGCAACCGTACCCAGGGACGGCTCACCTGTCCGATGGTCCTGCGGACGCCGCACGGTGCCGGCATTCGCGCGCCAGAGCACCATTCCGAAAGCACTGAGGCGATGCTCGCCCATATTCCGGGCTTGCGTGTCGTCATGCCTTCGTCGCCGGAGCGCGCCTATGGACTTCTCCTCGCCGCGATCCGTGATCCGGATCCGGTGGTGTTCCTGGAGCCGACGCGGTTGTACCGCGCGGCGAAAGGCGAGGTGGATGACAACGGCGAAGCCTTGCCGCTGGATCTCGCCTTTATCCTGAGGGAAGGTCGCGACGTCACGCTGATCAGCTGGGGCGCGATGCTGAAGGAAACGATGGCCGCAGCGGACGCGCTCGCCGACGAGGGCATCGCTGCCGAGGTTATCGATCTCGCCACGCTCAAGCCCTACGATGAAAACACCGTGCTCGGTTCGGTCGCAAAGACCGGGCGCTGCGTCATCGTGCACGAGGCCGCGCACACCGGCGGATTTGGCGCGGAGATCGCAGCCCTCATTGCCGAGCACGGACTATCCTCGCTGCTCGCACCCGTGACCCGCGTCACCGGTTACGACACGGTCATTCCGATGGCCCGCCTCGAGCAACGCTACATGCCGTCGGTCGGACGCATCGTGACCGCAGCCCGAAAGGCGTGCCAGTACAACTGAACATCAACGGACCTCGTGCCATGCGCCAGTTCACGTTGCCGGACCTTGGTGAAGGTCTTGAAGAAGCCGAGATCGTCACCTGGTACGTCAACGAGGGCGATCACGTCGTGACCGATCAGCCGCTCGTTTCGGTCGAGACCGACAAGGCGGTGGTCGAGATACCGGCGCCGTCGAGCGGGCGGATCGCGCGCTTGTTCGGTACCAAGGGCGATATCGTGAAGGTCGGCGCGCCGCTCGTGGAGTTTGCCGAGGACGCCGGGCAGGACACCGGCACGATTGTGGGCGAGCTCGGCGCCGGCGAGCAACGGCCGGTGCCGACAACAGCTTCGCTGCCCGGCGGGCAGGGAGCTCAGGTGTTTCCGGCAGTGCGGGCGCTGGCGCGCAAGCTTGACGTCGCGCTCGATCTCGTCGAGGCGACGGGGCCTGGCGGCACCATCACGCGGGCCGATGTCGAGCGGGCGGCGAAGCGGATGTCTCACGGCGGACCCGCCGAGCCGCTGCGCGGCTTGCGCCGCGCGATGGCCCAACGCATGACGGCAGCGCACGCGGAAATCGTTCCGGCAACGGTCACCGATGAAGCTGATATCCACGAGTGGCGGCGGGGCGAGGATGTGACGATCCGCCTGGCGCGGGCGATCGCCGCCGCCTGCAAGGCAGAGCCCGCACTCAATGCCTGGTATCATTCCGGCGCGGGAGAACGGCGCTTGATCGAGCGCATCGATCTCGGCATCGCCGTCGACACCGGCGGCGGCCTGATCGTTCCCGTGCTGCGCAACGTCGCGGAGCGGAGCGTATCGGATCTGCGGGCTGGACTGGACCGTCTGCGAGCCGACGCAATCGCACGTGCGATACCCCCGGAAGAGCTGCGCGGTGCGACGATCACGTTGTCGAATTTCGGCATGATCGGAGGGCGGTTTGCCAATCTCATCATCGTGCCGCCGCAGACGGCGATCGTCGGTGCCGGGCGGATATCGGAGCGCGTGGTCGCGCTTCGGGGAGAGGTTGCGGTCCGGCGCACGCTGCCGCTATCGCTGACCTTCGACCATCGGGTGGTGACGGGCGGTGAAGCGGCCCGTTTCCTGGTTGTCCTCAAATCCGACGTCGAGCGCGTTTCGTGACGTCACTCGTTCGCGAGCGTCACGACTCCTGCCTTTGTCCTGCCGGTGCATCGACCAGGAACGCCTCGTCCACCGGCACGCCGAGCGCGGTGACCAACCGGTTGGTCTCGGCCGCCATGCCGATGATCGCCAGCATTTCCTGGTACTCGGCGTCGGTCATGCCCTTGGCGCGGGCGGCCGCGGTGTGGGAGTGAATGCAGTAGCTGCAGCCATGCGCCACAGAGACCGCGACGTAGAGCATTTCTTTCACCTTCGGGTCGAGCGCACCCGGCGCCATCACCTCCTTGATGCTCTCCCAGGTCCGCCGCAGCGTCTTCGGATCATGCGCCAGCGCGCGCCAGAAATTGTTGATGAAGTCCGACTTCCGCACTTTGCGGATGTCGTCGAAGACGGCACGCGCCTCGGCCGAGAGTTCGTCGTCGGCGAGCAGCTTTACGGTGGCCATGGTGTGTTCCGATGGTTCGGATGTGAGGGTGACAGCAATCATAGCACCTTGGCCGTCATTGCGAGGAGCGAAGCGACGAAGCAATCCATGCCTGGGCACGCGGCCGGATGGATTGCTTCGCTGCGCTCGCAATGACGGGCGCGGAGCGGGGACAGCCTACGACTGCGTCTGGCTCTGCCACTGCCCGGGGCGTCCGGCCTGGTCGACCTTGACCGCGACCGTCAGCGTCTCGTTGCCGCCGCCATAGCGGGTGCCGCGGACCGGGGCGGCGCCGAGATAGTCGAGGCCGATTGCGACGCGGGCATGGGCGTCGGTGGTGCAGATGCCGTTGGCGGCGTCGAAGCCGACCCAGCCCAAGTCTGGCACGAAGGCCTCGGCCCAGGCATGGCCGGCCTGCTGGTTGACCATGCCGTCGGAGCGCAGGAAATGGCCGGAGACGAACCGCGCCGGAACGCCGCCGGCGCGCGCGCAGGCGATCAGGATGTGGGCGTAGTCCTGGCAGACGCCGCGCTTCAGCGCGAACGCCTCGGAGGCCGAGGTGGCGCTGTTGGTCGGGTCCTCGTCGAAGGTCATGTGCTCGTAGATCCGCACCATCAGCGCGTGCAGGAAGCCGAGCACGTCGGTGCCGGCTTCGGCGCGCAGCTCACGCACGATACTCGTCATCGCCGGGTTGAGGTCGGTCAGCGGCGTGGGGCGCAGGAACAGGCTCGGCGGAAACCGCTCGTCGCTGCCCTTCAGCACTCCGCCGGTGTCCTGGGTCTCGACCAGGCCCTCGCAGTGGATGGTGAGGTCGCTGATCGAACCATGCGTCAGCACATGGGTGACGTTGCCGAAGGCGTCCTCATGGGTATCGAGTCTGGAATCGGTCGAGACATCGATCTGCCAGTCCGCGACATATTGGCCGTCATGGCTGCCCGGCGTCATCCGCAGAATCTGGATCACGCCCGAGGCCGCGGGCTCGTAGCGATAGGTGGTGGTGTGGGCTATCCGCAGGCGCATGGCGTTCCAGTAGGTCAGATCAGAGCTGGCAGCAACGGGATTTTACCTCTCCCATCGGGAGAGGTAAAATTGCGCAGCAATTCGGGTGAGGGGTCAAGGTCCCTCGATAGACCGAACTCCCTCACCCGGATCGCAAAAACGCGATCCGACCTCTCCCTTCGGGAGAGGTGAAGATAGTGCCCGCCGACGGCACTGATTTCACGTCGTTTCCTCTAGATCAGATACTGCTTGGTGATGATCTCACCCAGCCTTGAGTTATCCGCGATGAATTCCTGGATGAATTCGTGCACGCCATGCTGGAAGATATCGTCCATATGGCTGTGCTCGAGCCGGTTCCTGATGCCGCGGGCGTGGCGCTGGGAGGCGCCCTGGCGGCCATAGGCGACGCCGATCTGATCCAGGTTGCGCACCAGATTGCTGTAGCAGCTGGCAAGCGAGCGCGGCAGCGTGTCGTTGAGGATGAGGAGGTCGGCGATCAGCCAGGGTTTCAGGGTTTCCCGGTAGACCCAGTGATAGGCTGTTGTCGCCGACACCGAGCGCAGGATCGAGGTCCACTGGTAGTAATCCAGCGGGCCGCCGACGTGCTCTTCCTCGGGCAGCAGCATGTGATACTTCACGTCGAGGATCCGAGCGGTGTTGTCGGCGCGCTCGAGATGGACGCCGAGCCGCGAGAACCAGTAGGCGTCGTTGCGCAGCATGGTCCGGTAGGCCGAACCGTCGAAGCGCAGCGAGGTCTCCTGCACGAAGCGCAGGAATTTGGCCAGCTCCTCGCGGTTGGCGGGACCCTTGTTCCAGACCGCCTGCAGCTCGATCCACGCCGAGTTGATGGTGTCCCACATTTCTGAGGTCAGCGCTGTTCGCACCGAGCGCGAATTGAGCCGGGCCGCCTCGATGCAGTTCTTGATCGAGGCGGGGTTCTCCGACGAGAAGGAAAGGTACTCGACGACGTTTCGCTCGTTGGCTTCTTCATAATGGTCATAGAAGGCCGCGCCGACGCCAGCGGTGAGCAGGGCGGAGTCCCACTCATTGGTCTTGCCGACATAGGCCGCGGGCAGCGCGGTGACGCGGAGCGTGGCGTCGATCGTGCGCGCGAGATACTCGGCGCGTTCGACATAGCGGGCCAGCCAGAACAGGTTTTCAGCGGTGCGCGACAGCATGCTTTCAACTACTCGCTCAGTATCCAGGTGTCCTTGGTGCCGCCGCCCTGGCTCGAATTGACCACGAGCGAGCCCTCCTTCAGCGCCACCCGTGTCAGTCCGCCGGGCACGATGGTGGTGTGGCTGGAGCCGGTCAGCACGAACGGGCGGAGGTCGACATGGCGCGGCGCCAGGCCCTTGTCGGTGCAGGTCGGGCAGGTCGACAGCGCCAGCGTCGGCTGGGCGATGAAGCCCTCCGGCTCGCGCTTGAGCTTGTCGCGGAACGCCTCGATCGTCGCCTTGGTGGCGGCGGGGCCGATCAACATGCCGTAGCCGCCTGAGCCGTGCACCTCCTTGACCACGAGGTCGGCGAGGTTGTCGAGCACATAGGACAGATCCTGCGGTTCGCGGCAGCGCCAGGTCTGCACGTTCTTCAGGATCGGCTCCTCGCTGAGGTAGAACTTCACGATGTCGGGCATGTAGGAGTAAATCGCCTTGTCGTCGGCGATGCCGGTGCCGACCGCATTGGCGAGCGTGATGTTGCCGGCGGCATAGGCCGACATCAGGCCGGGGACGCCGAGCGCGGAATCCGGCCGGAAGGTGAGGGGATCGAGGAAGTCGTCGTCGACGCGGCGGTAGATCACATCGACCCGCTTCAGCCCCTCGGTGGTGCGCATGAACACCTCGTCGTTCTTGACGATGAGGTCGCGCCCCTCGACCAACTCGATGCCGAGCTTGTCGGCCAGGAAGGAGTGCTCGTAATAGGCCGAGTTGTAGACCCCGGGCGTCATCAGCGCGACCGTCGGCTCGGCGGAAGCGTTGTGCGGCGCCACCGACCGCAGCGCCGACAACAGCTCGTCCGGATAGCGTTCGACCGGCGCGACGCGGTGACGCGAAAACAGGTCCGGAAACAGCCGCATCATGATCTCGCGGTTTTCCAGCATGTAGGACACGCCGGAGGGCGTGCGCGCATTGTCCTCCAGCACGATGAAATTGTCCGGGTCGGTGCGGATGATGTCGATGCCGGCGATGTGGACGTAGATGTCGTGCGGCACGTCCTGGCCGTTCATCTCCGGCCGGAATACCGGGTTCTGGAAGATCAGGTCCTCGGGGATGACGTTGGCGCGCAGGATGTCGCGGCCGTGATAGATGTCCTTGAGGAACATGTTGAGCGCGAGCACGCGCTGCTTCAGGCCCTTCTCCAGCAGCGTCCACTCGGTCGCGGACATGATGCGCGGAATGACGTCGAACGGGATCAGCCGCTCCTGGGCTTCGGAATCGCCGTAGACCGCGAAGGTGATGCCGATCCGGCGGAACAAGAGCTCCGCTTCCTGGCGTCGATATTCGAGCGCATCCGGTGGCGTCTCTTTGAGCCAGCGGGAGAGCTCCTGGTAGGCCGGGCGGAGATCCTCGCCGAGGCCGTTCATCTCATCGAACGCGACTGCCATATATCCCGACTGCCCTCCCAAGCCATGTGACACAGTGCATGACTTGATGGGATGGTAGCAAGGGGCGGGCCAGCGCGATATGCATTGGCGTGTGGCATTTGCTAGGGATAGCGAGGAAGGCCTGCCCGAAAAACCGGCTGAGGTCTGCTTAATTCGGCGGCAAAACCCCGTGACATCAAGGCATTGGATCGGCAATGTCAGGGGATCAAGTTAGGGCAAGTTTTAGGGAATGAGACCATGAGCGAGATCGTCACGGCGGGGATATTGGTGATCGGCGACGAGATCCTGTCCGGCCGGACCAAGGACAAGAACATCGGCTTCATCGCCGAATACCTGACCAATATCGGCATCGACCTGAAGGAGGTCCGCGTCGTTGCCGACGACGAGGCCGACATCATCTCCGCCCTTGATGCGCTGCGGCATAGGTACACCTACGTGTTCACGACCGGCGGCATCGGGCCGACCCATGACGACATCACGGCCGACAGCGTGGCCAAGGCGTTCGGGGTCGATATCCACCATCACCCCGAGGTGGTGGCGCGGTTCAGGGAGCGCTGGAGCGAGCAGGACCTCAACGAGGCGCGGCTGCGAATGGCCCGGGTGCCCGATGGCGCCGAGCTGATCCAGAGTGCGACCATCCTGGCGCCGGGCTTCAAGCTCGGCAATGTCATCGTGATGGCCGGCATTCCCACCATCATGCAGGCGATGATGGACATCGTGGCGCCGACCCTTAAATCCGGCGTGCGGATGCTGTCGGACTCGGTCCGCGCCGACGCGCGCGAGGGCGATATCGGCGGCCCGCTGCGGGCGATCGCGGAAGCCAATCCCGACACCATCATCGGCAGCTATCCGTTCCAGGACGAGAACCAGAAGCCGAACACCAATCTGGTGGTCCGCTCGCGCGATCCCGAGAAGCTTGCGGTGGCGATGGCGGCGGTGAAGGAGATGCTGAAGCAGGTGCAGGCCGCGCAGCAGAAGCCGGCGGGTTGAAGCGAGATGGTTGAACGAAACTCTGAACCGAGCGTGCAAGATCGGGCCGGCAGGCCGTTTCCGGTCTCGTGGGATCAATTCCACCGGGATTGCCGGGCGCTGACCTGGCGGCTCAACGAGGTCGGCCCGTTCCACGCGGTAATCGCGATCACCCGCGGCGGGCTGGTGCCGGCCGCGATCGTGGCGCGCGAGCTCGGTCTGCGGGTGATCGATACCGTCTGCGTCGCCAGCTACGACCATGACAAGCAGGGCGATCTGAAAGTGCTCAAGGGCATTTCGGAGCAGACCGCCAAGCTCGGCGGCGGCACCGGCAAGGGGCTGTTGATCGTCGACGACCTCGTCGACACAGGAAAGACCGGCAGGCTGGTGCGCGAGCTGCTTCCGGACGCGCATTTCGCAACCGTCTATGCCAAGCCCCAGGGACGCCCGCTGGTCGACACCTACATCACCGAGGTGTCGCAAGACACCTGGATCTTCTTTCCCTGGGACACTGCGCTGTCGTTCCAGCCGCCGATCCGGGATGGAGCGGCGTGAGTTGACCCGTCATTGCGAGCGAAGCGAAGCAATCCACGGCTCCGCATATGCGGTAGTGTGGATTGCTTCGTCGCTTCGCTCCTCGCAATGACGCGTGTGGTTAGAGGCGCGCAATGCCCCTGCAAAACCGCGTCACTCCATCAGGCGACATCGTCGCGTCAGAGCATCGCGGCACCTTCACCGGCAATCGCGGCATCATCCACGATCCCGCGACGCGGACGCTGCTCAACAAGCGCTGGTCGTCGCCGGCGTGGCTCACCTGCGTCTGCGAGTTCAGGGGGCGGCGGCGCGAGGTGATGCGCCGGCAGAGCTGGACTGAGCTGTTCTTCCTTGACGAAGCCACCGCGTTCGCGGCCGGACACCGGCCTTGCTTCTACTGCCGCCGCGACGACGCCAACCGGTTTCGTGCCGCCTGGGAGAAGGGCAACGGCGTGAGCGATCTCAGCGCCAAGGCGATGGATGCGGTGCTGCATGCCGAGCGGCTGGATCACAGGAAGAAGCGGCTGCATCCGCTGCCGCTGCCGATTGACGCGTTGCCCGACGGGACGATGGTGCAGGCGAGCGGCGAGAGCTACCTCGTCGCCGATGGCAAGACGCTGCGCTGGTCGTTCGCCGGCTATGAGCGGGCCGACGTGACCACGCCCGCGATGCTGCTGACGCCGCCGTCGACCGTTCGTGCATTTCAATCCGGCTACCGGCCGGTGCTGAACCCGAGCGCGGCGGCCGCGCTCGGTTGAGCCGCCGGCGCTGCCTTATGCCAGCCGCTGCCGTGCCAGTTTCGCACCGGCGCCGAGCGCGATCAGCTTGGCCTCGGCGATATCGCGCCGCATCGGCGCCATGCCGCAATTGGTGGTCGCGATGATATTGCCCTTCGGCACGTGCTTTGCGACCGCCTCGATCACCTTGACGACATCTTCCGCGGTCTCGACCTCGTCGCTGGCGACGTCGATCACGCCGGCCTGCACGATCTTGCCGGGCAGTGCGGCGAGCAGCTCGATCGGCACTTTCGAGTTGCGGCACTCGATCGCGACCTGCTGGATCGTGCTGTTGTCGATCACAGGGAAGGTCTCTTCATACTGCCGCCACTCGCCGCCGAGCGTCTCTTTCCAGTCAGTGTTGGCCTTGATGCCGTAGCCGTAGCAGATGTGCACGGCGGTGGCGCAGGTGAGACCCTCGGCGGCGCGCTCCAGCGCCTTGATGCCCCAGTCGCGCACCTGGTCCATGTAGACGTTGAAGGCAGGCTCGTCGAACTGGATCATGTCGACGCCGTCGGCCTGCAACGCCTTGGCCTCCTGGTTCAACAGCTCCGCGAAAGCGAATGCCATCTTGACGCGGTCGCCATAATATTGGTCGGCGATGGTATCGATGATCGTCATCGGGCCGGGCAAGGTGAATTTCAGTTTGTTCTTGGTGTGGGCGCGCGCGGCCCGCGCCTCGCCTTCGTGGACGCGTCCCTTGAGCTGCAGCGGCGCGACCACCTGCGGCACCATCGCCTTATAGCGATCCTTGCGGATCCCCATCTCGACCTTGTGGGCGAAATCGATGCCCTCGATCCGCTCCAGGAAACCGTGCACGAAGTGCTGGCGCGCCTGTTCGCCCTCGGTGACGATGTCGACGCCGGCATCCTCCTGCAGCTTGACCGCAAGCACGGTGGCATCGCGCTTGGCGCGGGCGAGCTCGGCGCCTTCGGACTTCCAGGGTGCCCACAGCATGTTCGGCTCCGCGAGCCATTCCGGCTTTGGCAGCGAGCCTGCGATCGTGGTTGGAAACAGCATGGGTGCCTCCCGATGGGTTCTGATTGAGCGCCTGTGTGCCATGTCCTAGAGTGGACGTACAGAACAACAAAAGTCTTTGTGATGGGGAATAGACGCCGATGATCGACCTGCACTACGCGCCGACGCCGAACGGCTGGAAGATCTCGATCATGCTGGAGGAACTGGGGCTCCCGTACACGGTGATCCCGGTGAACATCCGCGCCGGCGAGCAGTTTAGGCCCGAATTCCTGGCGATCAGCCCGAACAATCGTATCCCCGCGATCGTCGACCATGCGCCCGCCGACGGCGGCGGGCCGTTCTCGGTGTTCGAGACCGGCGCGATCCTGATCTATCTCGCCGACAAGGCCGGCCGCTTCCTGTCCAGGGAGCTGCGTGCGCGGTCGAACGTCATCCAATGGGTGATGTGGCAGATGGGCGGCCTCGGGCCGATGCTCGGCCAGCACGGCCATTTCGCGCTCTATGCGGCCGAGAAGATTCCCTACGCGATCGAGCGCTACCGCGACGAGACCGCGCGGCTCTATGGCGTGCTCGACCGTCAGCTCGGCAAGACCGGCGCCTATATCGCAGGCCTCGACTATTCGATCGCCGACATCGCCTGCTTCCCCTGGACCATGACCCACAAGGCGCAGGGCTTCACCCTCGACGATTTCCCGAACATCAAGCGCTGGTACGCGACCGTGCGCGCTCGGCCGCAGGTGCAGGCGGGGCTTGCGATCGGCAAATTCGTCAAGGAGCCGTTTGACGAGGAATCACGCAAGAACATGTTCGGCCAGCGTGCGAAGGAGCTGGTCGACAAAAAATAGTGTCCGTTATTCCGCGGCGCGACACAGTCGCGAGCTCTCCGCCTTGCGGCGCATCCCGGAATGACGAGAATGAGCGTGGAAAAGACAAAGGGAAACGCCATGATCGAATTCTTCTTCGACTGTTCCAGCCCGTGGACTTACCTCGCCTGGCACAACATCCAGCCGCTGGCGAAGGAGTTCGGCGCCGAGATCACCTGGCGGCCGATCCTGGTCGGCGGCATCTTCAACACCGTCAATCCGTCGGTTTACGCGCAGCGCGAGAAGCCGGTGCCGTTGAAGGCGCGCTACATGAAGAAAGATCTTGCCGACTGGGCGCGCTCGGCCGGTCTTGCGATCAAGATGCCGCCGACCGTATTCCCGGTGAACAGCGTCAAGGCGATGCGCGGCTGCGTCTGGCTCGGCAACGAGAAGATGGTGCCGTTCGCCCGCGCCGTGTTCGAGGCCTATTGGGGCGACGACAAGGACATCTCGCAGGATGCGGTGTTGACCGAGATCTGCAGCAAGCTTGGGATTGATCCGGCGCAGTTCCTCGCCGGCATCGGCGATCAGGCGATCAAGGACCAGCTCAAGGCCAACACCGAGGAGGTGATGGCGCGCGGCGGCTTTGGTTCGCCGACGATCTATCTCGACAAGACCGACATGTATTTCGGCAATGACCGCCTGCCGCTGATCCGCGAAGCGCTGGCACGTCTCAAGGCGCGAGCCGCCTGATGCCGAAAGCCGTCGTCTGCCGCGAGCTCGGGCCGCCCGAGCGTCTTCAGCTCGAGAGCTTCGCCTCGGTGCCTTTGCAGCCGGGGCAGGTGCGTGTTGCGATCCGTGCCGCCGGGATCAATTTCCCCGACATCCTGATGGCCGCGGGCGAGTACCAACTCAAGCCGCCGCTGCCGTTTACGCCGGGGTCGGAAGCCGCCGGCGATGTGGTCGAGGTCAATGCTGCCCCGGGCGTCGCGGTCGGCGACAAGGTGATCGTCAAGATGCGCTTCGGCGCCTATTGCGACGAGACGGTCGCCGTGCCGGCGCAGCTCGTGCCGGTGCCGTCGACCTTCGACTATGCGGAAGGCGCGACCTTCCTTGCCGCGCACGGCACGGCCTATCACGCGCTGATCGATCGTGGGCAGATCAAGCCGGGCGAGGTGCTGCTGGTGCATGGCGCCGGCGGCGGCGTCGGGCTTGCCGCGGTCGAGATCGGCAAGCTGCTCGGCGCCACCGTGATCGCCGCGGCCTCGTCCGAGGAGAAGCTTGCGATCGCCAAGGCGCGCGGCGCGGACCATCTCGTGCTCTACGCGCGCGAGCCGTTCCGCGACGCCGTCAAGCGCCTCACCGACGGACGCGGCGCCGATGTCGTGTTCGATCCGGTCGGCGGCGAGGTGTTCGAGAACTCGATGCGCTGCATCAACTGGGGCGCGCGGATTCTCGTTGTCGGCTTCACCGGCGGCATCGGGCTTGCCCGCACCAATCTTTTGATGATCAAGGGCGCCAGCGTGCTCGGCGTCCGCGCCGGCGAGGCGGTGCGCAAGGACCCCGCGCTCGGCGAGGTCAGGTTCAAGGCGCTGAGCGAATGGGCCGAGGCCGGCCGGGTGCGGCCGAATATCTCACACCGGTTGCCGCTCGAGGATTATGCGAAGGCGATGCGGCTGTTGATCGAACGCAAGGCGATCGGCCGTGTGGCGCTGATCACTCGGTAGAACTACGACCTTTGCAAACGTTCTGCGCAGCGCCTGCCCAAAACTTCAGCGGCGCTGCCGCAGGGCTTTTTTACCAATCGAATGTAGGCATGATCCAACCGGGGGTTGAGTCATGTTGAAGAACACCAGGATACTTTATCGCATTGCGTTCTCCGCCTTGCTGCCGCTGGTCGCGTTTGCGGCGCTGGCGATCTACGAGATCTCGGCGAAGTGGTCGGTTCGGTCTGACATCGCCCGGATGCAGCCGATCGCCGAGGGCGTCGGCAAGCTCAGCCGGCTGGTGCATGAGCTGCAGCGCGAGCGCGGCCTGTCGTCGGCCTATCTCGGCAGCAAAGGCACGCAGATGCGGAACGAGCTTGCCGAGCAGCGCAAGCGCAGCGACGCGGAGCGGTCGGTCGCAGCATCGGTGCTCGCAGACCTGAAGGCGCCGGGAGCCGGTGACCTCGCCGCGGCCGCGCAAGCGGCCCAGGATGGTCTCGGTCGGCTTGACCAGCGCCGCATCGACATCGATGGCCTTGCGGTCGCGCCGCCGGCAGCGGTCGGCTATCTCACCGATACGATCGGCCGGCTGATCACGGTCATCACCGGCATTGCGAAGCTCAGCAGCGACGACGAGATCTCGAAATCCATTGCCGCCTACGCCAACCTGATCGAAGGCAAGGAGCGCGCCGGGCAGGAGCGCGCCGCGATCGCCGGTGGCATTGCGGCGGGCCGCTTCGAGCCGCAGCTCTACGTCCGCGCGGTTGGACTAGCGGCGGCGCAGGAGAGCTTCTTCAGCGCGTTCCGCGCCGCCGCGTCGCGGCAAGCACGTGAGCTGTTCACCGGAACGATGTCAGGCGGCGCCGTCGACACATTGAATGCCATGCGCAAGACGGTCGAGCAGGGCGGGCTCGCCGGCGACCTCAAGTCGCTCGACAGCAAATCGTGGTTCGACGCCGCCACCGTCCGGATCGACATGCTCAAGACAATTGAAGACGGGCTTGCCGCCGAATTGTCTCGCCTGATGATCGACAAGAAGGCAGAGGCGACCATGAGCCTTGCCGTCGTCGCCGGAATGATGCTGCTGGCGCTGCTCGCGGGAGTGCTCGCCGTATTGGCGATGGCGCGCAGCATCACGGTGCCGATCAATACGCTCGCCGCCAACATGACCGGGCTGGCGGAAGGGCATCTCGATCTCAGGGTCGGCGCCACCGACCGCGGCGACGAGATCGGCGTGATGGCGCGGACCGTGCAGTTCTTCAAGGAGAGCATGATCCGTTCCGCCGCGCTCGCCGCCAGGGATAGCGAGGCCGTCAACCAGCGCGCGGCCCGCGTCGCGCGCGTCGACGACCTCACCGACCAGTTCCACGACGACATCGGCGCGGTCATCGATGCCGTGATCTCGGCGTCGGCACAGCTCGAGGCGACGGCTGCGCAGATGCGCAAAAGCGCCGGTAAGACCAGCGAGCAGGCCGCGAATGTCGCGGGCGCGACGCAGGCGGCGTCGACCAACATGCAGACGGTTGCCGCCGCGACCGAGCAGTTGTCGGGCTCGGTCGGTGAGATCGGCCGGCAGGTGACGCAATCGGCGCAGATCGCACAGCGTGCCGCGGCAGACGGGCGGCGCACCAATGAGACGGTGCAGGGGCTCTCCGCCGCCGCGGAGAAGATCGGCGACGTCGTCAAGCTGATCAGCGAGATCGCGAGCCAGACCAATTTGCTGGCGCTCAATGCCACGATCGAGGCGGCGCGCGCCGGTGACGCCGGCCGCGGCTTTGCCGTCGTCGCGGCCGAGGTCAAGACGCTTGCGGAACAGACCGCGAAGGCGACCGACGATATCCGGGCGCAGATCGGCGCGATCCAGGCAACGTCGGGCGATGTCGTCACCGCGATCCGAGGCATGACCGTCACGATCGACGAGATCAACGAGATCGCCTCGTCGATCGCCAGCGCCGTCGAGGAGCAGGGCGCGGCGACCCAGGAGATCGCGCGCAACGTCCAGCACGCCGCCAAGGGAACCGGCGAGATCTCGGCCAATATCGGCGCGGTCACCGGCGCAGCGGAGGAATCGGGCACGGCCGCCGGTCGGGTGCTCGGTGCTTCCCAGGAATTGTCGCGCCAGTCGGCGCGGATGCGCGGCCACGTCGAGAATTTCATCGGCAGCATCAAGGCGGCCTGATCAGCGCATCTTTGCGAACCGTCCATCGCGCAGGAACGCGATGGTCTGCGTGATCGCCTCCGCATTGCGCACCAGCCAGGGATGCGAGGTGCTGATCACGGTGTGATCGGCCATGCCCTCGAGCCTGGTGTTGGCGACCGACACCCTTCCGTCATGCGGACGCGGCAGGGCCATCGAGGTAATCGGATAGACCGAGCGGTTGCCGGCAATGATGCCGGCCTCATAGTCGATTGCGGGCAGCAGCGCGCTGGTCGCGGCATCGCGGCGGGTGACGAGCTGCTGGCCGGCCGGGCCGAAGTAGGCGCGATACGCGGCGAGGTTCTTCAGGCGGTCGGCGACCTCGCTGCCGCCGTTCGGCGTGCCCAGCATCACGACGCGGCCGAGCCGGGCGGGGCGATGTCGTGCCAGATAGACGCGGGCCAAGAGACCGCCCATCGAATGGCAGACGAAGTGCACGGAGCCGTCGAGGCCCTGCGCGAAGCGATCGAGGGGACGATGGATGTCCTCGGCCAACGCATCGAGCGCCTTGCGCCGGCTGTCATAGTCGAGATTGAGGGTGGCAAAGCCGGCATCGCCAAGCGCCAGCTCCATCCTGCGAAACGAGCGCGCCGTCCTGCTGATGCCGTGCAGCAGGACGACGCCGTCAGATGTGGACGCCGCTTGACGCCGTTCGTTCACTTATAGTCGCGCTCTTGCCACCACGGGAAATAGTCGGGCATATCCGACGAGACCTTGTTCTTGAATTGCGCGGGGCGCTTCTCCAGGAACGACACCACGCCTTCCTTGACGTCCTCGGAGCGGCCGCGGGCATAGATGCCGCGGCTGTCGACCTTGTGCGCCTCCATCGGATCGTCGGCACCCATCATGCGCCACATCATCTGGCGGATCAGCGCCACCGACACCGGCGCGGTCTTGGCGGCGAATTCCTTGGCGAGCGCACGCGCGGTCGGCAGCAGATCGTCCGGCGGCACCACCTTGCTGACGAGCCGGCCGGCGAGCGCCTCCTGCGCCGGGAAGACGCGGCCCGAGTAGCACCACTCCAGCGCCTGCGAGATGCCGACGATGCGCGGCAGGAACCAGCTCGAGGCAGCTTCCGGCACGATGCCGCGCTGGGAGAACACGAAGCCGAAGCGCGCGGCGTCCGACGCGATGCGGATATCCATCGCGAGCTGCATGGTCACGCCGATGCCGACCGCCGGACCGTTCACCGCGGCGATCACGGGCTTCAGACACTTGAAGATGCGCAGCGTCACCTGGCCGCCGCCATCGCGCACCTGCGGATCGCTGTAGTCGACGCTGCCGTCGGCATTGCGCTTGACCGGGCCGCGCCGCGCGTCGCGGTCGAAGGTGTTGGCGCCCGAGGAGAGATCGGCGCCGGCGCAGAAGCCGCGGCCTTCGCCGGTCACGATGATCGCCCTGACGTCGTCGTCCTTGTCGGCCTTGTCGAACGCGTCGATCAGCTCCTGCTGCATCGTGGCGTTGAAGGCGTTGAGCTTGTCGGGCCGGTTCAGCGTGATGGTCAGGATCTGCTCGGCGACCTCGTACTTGATCGTCTCATACGCCATGGGGATGATTTCCTCTCGGTTTTCTTGAATGAACGGCGCTGGCGCGCGTCTCCATTCAGTTAACCCGGCAATCATCCCTTGTGAAGAAGTCGGATGTGCAGGCTGAGCTCCGCGCATCCGACTTGCGTTGAGGCGCTACTTCTTCGGCGGCGTCGGCCACGGCTTCTGCGGGCCGCGCAGGCCTTCGAACGCCTTGCCCATGCCGAGCACGCCGATGTCGTCGAAGCGGCGACCGATGATCTGGACGCCGATCGGAAAGCCCTTCTTGTCGTAGCCGCCGTTGATCGACAGCGCAGGATTCTCCGACATATTCCACGGCACGGTAAAGCAGATGTGCTCGAACGGCTTCGCGGGGTCGTTGAGCGGCGCTGCGAACTCCGCGGGGAAGTTCACGACCGGCGACACCGGCGAGATCACGTAGTCGACCTCGCAGAACAGCTTTGCGGCGGCGGCGCGGATCGCCATCGTCTGATTGAAGCCGCGCACCACGTCGACGCCGGAGAGCTTCGCGCCGGCCTCGGCCCAGTTGAGGATATAGGGCAGGGTCTTGCCGCGATCGGCTTGCGACAATTTCGACAGCTCGTCCCAGGTCCGTGCACGCCAGAAATTGTCGAGCCCTTCGAGCATCTCCGGCGTCAGGATGCCGTCGATCTCGGTAATCACAGCACCGGCGGATTCGAACGCCTTCGCCGCCTTGACGACGACCTCGCGAACCTCCTTCTCGACCTTCTGGCCGGATCCGGCATCGAGCATCAGGCCGATGCGCAGCTTGCGCGGCGACTTCTCCAGCGCCTTCCAGTTCACCTCGAGTGCCGGCAGGCTCATGCCGTCGCGGCGATCGGGACGCGACAGCACGCTCATCATCAGCGCGGCGTCGTCGACGGTGCGGGTCATCGGCCCCGCGACGCGGCCGACATAAGGCGGGTCGATCGGCACGCGGCCGAGGCTCGGCTTCAGTGCGACGAGGCCGCACCAGGAGGCCGGCAGCCGCACCGAGCCGCCGATATCGGTGCCGAGATGCAGCGGGCCGTATCCGGCGGCACCGGCCGCGCCTGCGCCGGAGCTCGATCCGCCGGGGTTCTTGCTGACATCCCAGGGATTGCGGGTGAGGGGATGGAACGATGACAGTCCCGACGACAGCATGCCGTAATCCGGCATCGTGGTCTTGGAGAAGATCACGCAGCCGGCTTCGCGCAGCCGCGCGGCAGGCGGCGCATCCTTCTCCGCCGGCGTGAGCTTGACGCTCATCGTGCCCAGCGGCACCGGCTGTCCCTTGGTCGCGACGTTGTCCTTGATGGTGACGGGCACGCCGTCGAGCGTGCCGGCCGGCTCGGCCTGCTGCCAGCGCTCGGTCGAGGCCTTGGCGACCTTGCGCGCCCCGTCGGGGTCGTACAGATACAGCGCCTTGATGTGCGGCTCCCAGGTCGCGACCTGGGAGATGATTTCCTCGAGCACTTCGGACGGCGAGAACTGCTTGGCACGATAGCCGGCGAGCAGGTCGACGGCAGAGAGATCGTGCAGCGACGTGATGGCGTCCCCTTTCGGCTTATGCATGCGCACCTGCCGGCATACGTTTCTCGATGATGCGAGCGAACATGCTGGCGCCGATCGGCAGGATCTTGTCGTCGAGAACGTAACCGGGATTGTGCACGGGCACTGAACCGTCATGTCCGACCCAGAAATACGCACCGGGAACGGCCTGCATCATGTCTGCGAAATCCTCGCTGCCCATCTTGGGCGTCGAGCGGGTGATCACCTTGGCCGGATCGACCACGGTGCGCGCGACTTCCTCGACCACGCGGGACTGCTCTTCCTGATTGACCAGCACGCTGAAGCCGTCGCGGATCTCAACCGAGATTTCGGCGTCATAGGCGGCGGCGAAGCCGGCGCAGATCTCGCGCATGCGCTTGCGGATCAGCGCGCGGATCTCCTCGGAGAAACAGCGCACCGTGCCGCACATCCAGGCATCCCCGGGAATGACGTTGTAGGCCGAACCGGAATGGATCTGGGTGATCGACAGCACCGCTGCCTCCAGCGGATCGACGTTGCGGCTGACGATCGACTGCAGCGCCTGTCCGAGCGTCATTGCGATCACCACCGCGTCCTTGGAGCGTTCCGGCATCGCGCCATGGGCGCCATAGCCCTGGATCCTGATGTCGAAGAAGTCGGCCGCGGCCATCGCCGGGCCCGGCAGGATCGCGATCTCGCCATGGTTGAGATCGGGCGCATTGTGCAGGCCATAGACCTCGTCGCAGGGGAATTGCTTGAACAGGCCGTCCTTGATCATGGCGCGGGCGCCGCCGAGACCTTCCTCGGCCGGCTGGAAGATGAAATGCACGGTGCCGTCGAAATTGCGGGTCTCGGCGAGATAGCGCGCCGAGCCGAGCAGCATCGTGGTGTGGCCGTCATGGCCGCAGCCGTGGAAGCGGCCCGGGATGGTCGAACGCCACTTCAGATTGGTGTTCTCCTCCATCGGCAGCGCGTCCATGTCGGCGCGCAGGCCGATCTTCTTGGTGCCGCTGCCCTTGCCCTTGAGCACGCCGACCACGCCGGTGCCGCCGAGGCCGCGATGCACCTCGATGCCCCAGCTCGAAAGCTTCTCGGCGACGATGCCTGATGTGCGGACCTCCTCGAAGCCGATCTCGGGATGCGCATGCAGATCCCGTCTGATGGCGGTGAGTTCGTCGGCAAAACTGTCGATGCGCTCAATGGTCGGCATGGCTCTCTATCCGTTTGTGCGTGATGGGGAGGTGGGTGTGAAAGTGGGGCCGTTAGGCTTGATACGAATGCCCGGCCGCAAATGTTTCCACGGCAGCGTGGCGGTGTCGGCCGGCATTGCACCGGGCGCGGCGCAGATCAGCAGTTTCTCCGCGATCGGTTCGAAATCGGCGCGGAAATGCACCGAGCTCTTGTTGACCAGGATCTTCTGCGCCGTCGGCTCGATACCGACATAGCGGTACATCGACTGGTCGGCAAGCTGGGCCTTGTAGGAGCCGACGACGACGCGGACGTCGCCGACCCGCAGGCAGGCCGAGGGGCCCATATCCATGTCGCGGCCGCCGAAATAGGGGCCGGGCGCCACGAACTTGCCGTCCGACAGTTTCTCGACGACGAAAGTCTCCCGGTAGGGCGCGTCGCCGGGAATACCGGACTTGCCGCCGAGCTCGAGCGTGACCGATGCGCCGACCCCCGCCGCGTGCGCGGTCTTCGCGGATTGCGGGTCGTAGATCACGCCGGTTGCGGCGCTCGCTCGGTTGCGCACCAGCGCGCGCAGCATGCCTGTCGTGTCGGAATCGCCGCCGGCGCCGGGATTGTCCTGGGTGTCGGCGATGATGATCGGCTTGCTGGCCGACTTCGCCAGTTGCATCGCCAACTGCACGCCTTCGTCCGGCGAATAGATCCGGCCGTCGAAATCGTCCTCATGGCTCTCGACCAGGGCGACGACCTTGTCGGCGGCCGCATCCGCGTCGGCCTGGGTCCGGCCATAGGCGAACACGCTCGGCCCGCAATCCCTGAAATCGGCCGCCGGGAAGCCCGGGGCAAACGACAGCGTCGGCACGGCGTCACCCTCGAGAGCCGCGAGCTTCTGATAGATGCCCTTGGTCGGCTGGTCGTTGGTGCATTGCCAGCTGATCGGGATCAGGAACGACAATTGCCGGAATGCTTTTGCAAAGCGCTGCCCGGACTTGAGCATCAGCGCCAGATGCCGCGCGCAGGCGCGGCCGGTGTCGGCCATGTCGACATGCGGGTAGGTGCGGTAGGCGATCAGCGCATCGGCATGTTCGACCATCTTGGGCGAGACGTTGGCGTGCAGATCGAGGCTCACCACCAACAGCACGTCCGGGCCGATGGCCTTGCGCACGCGCGCGAGGGTTTCGCCTTCGCCGTCGTCATAGTGCTCGGTGACCATGGCGCCGTGCAGGTCGAGATAGACCGCGTCGATCGGCCCGGCCGCGACAATGCCGTCGACCATTTCCGTGACGATCCGCTCGAACGCATCCTTGCTGACATGCGCCGACGGGCTCGCCGCGGCGAAGATCGTCGGCACCAGCTCCCAGCCATTGGCTTCCGCGGCCTCGACGAACCCGGCAAGCCCGACATTGATCCTGCGCATGACCTTGAGCACGTCGGCGCCATGCGTCATCGACGGCCAGCCGCCGCCATGCACGAAGTCGTCATAGGTTGCCTTCGTCGGTGCGAAGGTGTTGGTCTCGTGCAGGAAGCCGCCAACGGCAATGCGGGTCATCAAGGTCTCGACAGGTTTCTTCGATGATGAAGCGAATTGGAAGCAATCGCATCATCCCACCATCTGAGTTGGAGCATGATCGTTCGAAAGCCGGTTCGCCTCTTCCGGATCGCGCTCTAGCGCGCGACGTTAAGCGTGTCGTCGCGCCAAGCGCAAGTCGGCGAGCACTGCCGGAATTGCATGCCCTATGGGCGTATTGAAAGGCCCACAGTTCAGGCTAAGGCTAAAGACCTAGGCCGTTGCCACAATGCCTTCCGAAACCGGGCGGAAGTTGGCGAAGTCCCAACCGCGCCCCGGTGCCGCGTCGAGCAGCGCGCGGGTATAGGCCTGTTGCGGATTGGTCAGCACCTCGGCGGCCGGCCCCTGTTCCACGACCCGTCCACGCTGCATCACAGCGACGTCGTCGCAGATTTGCGCGGCAACGCGCAAATCATGCGTGATGAACAACAGCGCGATGCCGAGCCGACGCTGGATTTCGTCGAGCAGATCCAGAACCTGCGCCTGCACCGAGACGTCGAGCGCGGATACGGCTTCATCAGCCACCAGCACGTCGGGATCGAGCGCCAGCGCGCGCGCGATCGCGATGCGCTGGCGTTGGCCGCCGGAGAACTGGTGCGGATAGCGCGAGATCGCATCAGGCGGCAAGTGGACGAGCTCGAGCAGCTCGCGGGCGCGTGCCAGCGCGTCCTTGCGCGGCATGCCGTAGTTGATCGGGCCCTCCGCGATGCTCTCGCCGACAGTGACGCGCGGATTGAGCGAGCGGTAGGGGTCCTGGAAGATGATCTGGATCTTCTGGCGATGCGGCTGCAACAGCCGGCGCGACAAATCCGAGATCTCGCGGCCGGCGAGCCGCACCCCGCCCGAGGTCGGATCGATCAGGCGGACGATGCAGCGTGCCACGGTCGACTTGCCGGAGCCGCTTTCGCCGACGATGCCGAGCGTGCGACCCTTCCTCAGGGTGAGGGTGACGTTGCTGGCGGCCGCGACCTCGCGGGCTTTGCCGTACAGCGACCGCTCCCGGTAGATCTTGCTGAGCTCGTTGGCTTCCAGCACCACCGGCTCGGTCGTTTCCGGCCGCGGCGCGCGCGGCACGAGGCTCGGCACCGAGGACAAGAGGTTGCGGGTGTATTCCATCTTCGGAGTGCGCAGCACGTCCTGCAGCGGGCCGGCTTCGACCAGCCTTCCGTGCCGCATCACCGCGACGCGATCGGCGATCTCGGCCACCACGCCCATATCGTGGGTGATGAACAGAACAGCCGTGCCGTGATCGCGTTGCAGGTCGCGGATCAGCGTCAGGATCTGCTTCTGGGTGGTGACGTCGAGCGCCGTGGTCGGCTCGTCCGCGATCAGTAGCTTCGGTTCCAGCACCAGCGCCATCGCGATCATGATGCGCTGGCGCTGTCCGCCGGAGAGGCGGTGAGGGTAGGAGGAGAAGATGCGCTCCACGTCCGGCAGTCGCACATGCTCCATCATCGCCAGGATCTTCTGACGCCGCGCGCGGGAGTCGAGATCGGTATGGGCGCGCAGCACCTCGTCGATCTGGCGGCCGACCGGCACGACCGGATTGAGCGCGGTCATCGGCTCCTGGAAGATCATCGCCATCCGCGTCGCGCGCAATTGCCGCAGCCGCCGGTCGGTCGCGGTGAGCAGTTCCTCGCCGACCAGTTTGACGCTGCCGCCCGACGGCACCAGCGTGCCCTTCTGCTGCAAGCCCATCACGGTGAGCGAGGTCACCGACTTGCCCGAGCCGCTTTCGCCGACGAGGCACAGCGTCTCGCCTTCGTGCACCTGCAGCGACAGGTCGTCGATGATGCGATGCGCATCCGCCTTGCGGCCGAGGCCGACGACGAGGTTGTTGATGTCGAGGACGACGTTGGAAAAGTTCGTTGTGGTCACTTGCCCTCACGCTGCTTCATGCGGGGATCGAGCGCGTCGCGCGCGGCGTCGCCGATCAGATTGACGCTGAGAATCGCGATCGAGAGCAGCAGCCCCGGCCAGAAGATCAGCGACGGCTTGACCTGGAAATAGGCGCGGCCCTCGGCCATGATGTTGCCCCAGGTCGGCGTTTCCGGCGAGATGCCCGCGCCGAGGAACGACAGGATCGCCTCGGTCAGGATCGCGGACGCGCAAACGTAAGTGCCTTGCACGATCAGCGGCGCGATCGTGTTCGGCATCAGATGCCGCCACATGACCTTCGGCAGGCTCGAGCCGAGCGAGATCGCGGCCTCGACATAGGGTTCCTCGCGCGCGGTCAGCACCACCGAGCGCACCAGTCGCGCCACGCGCGGGATCTCGGGGATGGTGATCGCGACCATCACGGTCCAGATGCTGGCGCCGGACAGCGACACCACGGCGATCGCGAGCAGGATGGCGGGGATCGCCATCAGGCCGTCCATCACGCGCATCATCACCGCATCGACCCAGCGGAAGAAGCCGGCGACGAGGCCGATCAGGAGCCCGACGCCGATCGAGCAGACGGCGGCGCCGAGCCCGATCACCAGCGAGATCCGCGCGCCGTAGATGATGCGCGACAGCAGGTCGCGTCCATAGGCATCGGTGCCGAGCAAATATTGCGCGCTCGACGGCTTCAGCCGCTGCGCCGGCGTCAGCAAGAGTGGATCATGGGGCGCAAGGAGCGGTGCGAAGATCGCCATCAGGATGATGAGGACGAGGCAGATCGTCGCAACCGCGATGATCGGCGTCGACGTCAGGAAGCCGAATTTGACGCGGAACGGCCGGGTGACGGGGAGAGAGGATTCAGGGAGGGTATCGATCGCCATCGCTTAATACCGGATACGAGGATCGAGCAGGGTGTAAGCAACGTCGATCAACAGATTGACGCCGACATAGATGCCCGACGTCAGAAGGATCATCGCCTGGATCACCGGATAGTCGCGCGCCAGCACCGCATCGACGGTGAGGCGGCCGATGCCGGGCAGGTTGAACACGCTCTCGGTGACGACGACGCCCGAGATCAGCAGCGCGAAACCGGAACCGATCACGGTGATGACCGGTACCGCGGCGTTGCGCAGCGCATGGCGCAGCAGCACGCCGGCCTCGCCGATGCCCTTGGCGCGCGCGGTGCGCACGTAATCCTCGCCCAGCACATCGAGCATCGAGGCCCGCGTCATGCGTGCGATCAGCGCGACATAGATGAAGGAGAGGGTGCAGGTCGGCAGGATGAGGCGTTCGAAGAACGGAACGAAGCTGTCCCTCACGCAGGCGGCGACCTCAAGCGTGCTGAGCGAATTCGGCGGCGCTTTCGCGCAGGCCGACATGATGCTCTTGTAGCCTTGCACCGGCACCCAGCGCAGATCGATTGCAAAGAACTGGATCAGCACATAGCCGATCACGAACACCGGCACCGAGAAGCCGAGCACCGACAGCCCCATCACGAAGCGGTCGATCCAGGTGCCGTGCTTCCACGCCGCGATCACGCCGAGCGGCACCGCCACCAGGATCGAGAGGGTGATGGTGGCGAGCGCAACCGCAATCGAGGGCTCGAGGCGCGGGCCGATCATCTCGAGGATCGGCTTGTTCGAGATCAAGGAGACGCCGAGGTCGCCGTGCAGCAGCTTGGCGACCCAGGTGTAGAACTGGATGTAGATCGGCTCGTTGAGACCAAGCGAGGTGCGAATGCGATCGAGCTGTTCGGGCGTCGCGTTGTCGCCGGCGAGAATGGCGGCCGGGTCGCCCGGCGTCAGCCGCAGCAACAGGAACACGAACAGAGCCACCACGCCCATCACGGGAATGGCGGCGAGGATGCGGCGAAGCAGATATCCGAGCAAATTGGATCCGTTGGGTTGTGGTCGATGAAGTCCCCAGCGGGACCGTTGCACACCGGACCGTAGCACAGATGGTAGAGGACACACTGGAGAACTTCAGCAAGTCCCATGCCATCGGTGCTGCAGTTTTTGCGGTGCAGCTAATCAGTTCGAGGGCGCGATCATTCCTCCGATGACGTTCGAAGCAGTCCACCGGAAGGTGGATTGATTTCAGCTTTGCGAGAATGAGCGGATACATCGTCGAGCCCGGCACCAAGCGCCGGCGCCATCGACGGCGTGTCGAGGTCGCGCCAGTCATCGATCGCCCCTGCGACCATCTGCGCGGTCGCGGCCGACAGCGTCCAGCCGAGATGTCCGTGGCCGGTGTTGTAGAACACGCCCGGAATCCGCCCGGCGCGCACCACCGGCATCATGTTCGGCATCATCGGGCGCAGGCCCGCCCAGGGCAGGACTTTCGACGTATCGATCCCCGGGAAATGATGCCGCACCCAATCGACCAGCGGCTGGATGCGGTCGGCGCGGATATCGCGATTGAAGCCGTTGAACTCGGCGGTGCCGGCGACGCGGAAGCGGTCGGCGCCGAGCCGGCTGGTCACGATCTTCGCGGCTTCATCGAGCAGGCTGACGGTCGGTGCGGCATCCCGGCTTTGCGGCGCATCGAGCTGCACCGTGATCGAATAGCCCTTCACCGGATAGACGTTGACGCGGTCGTTGAGCAGGCCCGCGAAGTGGCGGCTCGCGACGCCGGCGCAAATCACGATGCCGTCCGCCTGCAATTCATGTCGTGTCACGACATCAGCCTCATGCGAGGTCGCTTCGTTCCAGCCGATGCGGAAACCGCCATTGTCGCGCGCGATCGTGTCGACGTCGGCTTCATGGATGAAAGCCGCGCCGCGGCGGATGCAGACCTCGGCGAGGCCGCGCGTGAACTTGTGGATATCGCCGGTCGCATCCGACGGCGTGAAGAAACCGCCATAGCAGCTGGTTTGCAGCGCGGGTTCGATGCTGCGGATTTCGTCCGCCGTCACCGGCCGGCGGTCGAGCCCGCCCTGTTGCAGCAGCGTGTTGACCCGCAGGCCGGCCTCGAAGCCGGCCTTGTCGTGATAGACGTGCAGGATGCCGCGGCGTTCGAGATCGAAGGCAATGTTCTCGCGCTGTGCGATCGAGAACAGATGCTTGCGCGCTTCGATTGCGAGTTTTGTGGTCTCGATGGTGTTGGCGCGATAGCGGGTGATGTGGCCTACGAACTCGCCGATCCAGGAATATTTGTGCCAGCTCGGCTTCGGATTCATCAGAAGCGGCGCGTCGCTTCGGAGCATCCAGCGCAGCCCCTTGAGAATGGTCGCGGCGCTGTTCCACACCTCCGCATTGCTGGCGGAGAGCTGTCCGCCGTTGGCGAACGAGGTCTCCATCGCGGCGTAGCGATGCCTGTCGAGGACAGTCACGCTGTAGCCGCGTTCGAGCAGGGCATAGGCCGTCGTCACGCCGGTGATGCCGGCGCCGATGATCGCAATATGTGGCATGATGGTCTTCAGGCTCCCGTGTTGTTAGAGTCGCCGAACCACCGGTGAAACCGGTCGTTTCGACGCCCCATCTGTCACGGTACCTGAGAGCTTGATCCGCACCGGGCCTGCGCCCGGATGCGAACTATCCCCTTCGGTGGACGTCACGGCCCTCGATGAGTGGTCGTGTCCGTCTCTCTCCAGATCGTCCTGACGATACAGTCCTTTTGCCTGAGAGTTTCCGGGGCGGTTGCTCCGTCGGCGCCGAAGCCAACAACACGAATGTTGTCGCTTCGATCTCTCCCGCATCGTCGCGTTGGACGGCCGGACCGTAGGCGAAGCCTCAAAAATGGACAAGGCTAAATTTCGATCCGGCAGTGCCAACGTGTTGTGCAGTGCAATCGACGTCAGTCGAGCGTCGCCAGCAGTGCCGCCATCAGGCGACCGCGCTCGGCGAGGCTGTCGACTTCAATGTGTTCGTTGAGCGTATGCGCATCCGCGCCGCGAACGCCGAGGCCGTCGAGGGTAGGGATCCCCATCGCGCCGGTGAAGTTGCCGTCCGATCCGCCGCCGGCGCTGCCATGCGGCAGATCGAGGCCCATCGCCGCCGCGAGGCCCTTTGCCTTTTCATAGAGGGCCATGGTGCCGGCATCCGGCTCCCACACCGGGCGGGTGACGCCGCGCGTCACCTTGAAGGTGACGTCGTTGGCGGTTCCGGACAGCGCCAGCATGCGCTCGACACCGCGGTCGAGATCGGCCTGGCGTTTGGCCATGCTGAGCGCTTCGCCGGTGCAGGTCGTTGCGACGCAATTGACCCATTGGCCGCCGTGCACGATGCCGACCGAGAAAGTGCAGTCCTCGGTGGTCATGCCGTCGATGGCCATGATCTGCCGGGCCATTTCCCGGATCGCGGAACGGCCGGACGACAGCGTCGCGCCGGCATGGCTCGGCTTGCCGGTGGCTTCCAAATTGAAGCGCGCGATCGCGTAGCGGCCGGTGACGACGCCGTTGTTCGGCCGGCCGGGCTCCGGCACCAGCACGTATTTGTTGCGCGCGGCCTCCGCCTCGATGATGTCGCGCGTCGACGGCGTGCCGACCTCTTCATCGGGCGTGAACAGCACGGTGATCGGCAGCGGCGTCGTGAAGGAGGCGCGCGCCAACTGCCGGATCGCCTCGATCGACAGATAATTGCCGCCCTTCATGTCGAAGATGCCGGGCCCGAAGCACTTGTTGCCTTCGCGCCGCCATTGCAGCTTCTCGATGGTGCCGACCGGGTGCACGGTGTCGAGGTGGCCGGCGATCAGGATGCCGGGTTGGCCCTGTTTCGGATGGGGAAAACGGGCGCGGACGCAGCCGGCAAAGCCCTGGCGTCCCGCGATGCGTTCGATCGTCGCACCCATGATCGCCATCTCGCGCGCGGCGAGATCGAGCATGCGCTCGACCGCGCGCGCATCCCAGGTCGGGCTTTCGCATTCCACCCAGCTGCGCAGGCCCTGCAGCATCGCTTCGGAATCAAAGGGGAGATTGGCTGGGTTCATCGTTTTTTCCTCTTGTTGTTCTGACGGCGCCGGCATCGCGCGGTGCTCACGAAAATCTCAGTCGACGATTTTGTAAAGCCAAAATCGCGCGCGCGGCCTCATTCGTTTGTGTACGTCCGATCCCGCCCGAAACCGATTGACGCGCTTTGCGCTTGGTGCAAGTCTCGATTTCACAAGCCATACAGCATGTTAGTTCGCCCAAATAACGAACCGCATGCATAACGAATAAGCCGGCTTTGACCAGTTACACGTCAGGAGAGATTGCATGTACCCTATCTCGCGTTGGAAGCGCCGCACGCTCGCGGCGGCGTTGTCGGCGATCGCGCTGTCGTTCGCGCCGCAGGAATTGTCGTTTACCCAACAGGCCATGGCCGCGGACAAGACCATCACCGCGGTGATGCATTCGGATCTGCGCGTCATCGATCCGATCCTGACCACCGCCTACATCACGCGCGACCATGGCTACATGGTCTACGACACGCTGGTGGCGACCGACTCCAACTTCAAGATCCAACCGCAGATGGCGGACTGGAAGGTGTCCGACGACAAGCTCACCTACACGTTCATGCTGCGCGATGGCCTGAAATGGCATGACGGCACGCCGGTGACCGCCGAGGACTGTGTCGCGTCGCTGAAGCGCTGGGCCAAGGTCGACGGCATGGGCCAGAAGCTGATGGACTTCACGGCGAGCCTCGAAGCCACCGATGCGAAGACGATTACGCTGAAGCTGAAGGAGCCCTACGGCCTGGTGCTGGATTCGATCGGCAAGCCGTCGTCGCGCGTCGCCTTCATGATGCCGAAGCGGCTCGCCGAGACGCCGCCGGACAAGCCGATTCCGGAACAGATCGGTTCGGGCCCCTTCAAATTCGTCCAGGCGGAATTCCAGCCGGGCGTGAAGGCGGTCTACGTCAAGAACAAGGACTACGTGCCACGCAAGGAGCCGGCGAGCTGGACCGCGGGCGGCAAGGTCGTGAAGGTTGACCGCGTCGAGTGGGTCACGATGGCCGACGCGCAGACCGCGATGAACGCGCTGCAATCCGGCGATATCGATTTCGTGGAGAACCCGTCGTTCGACACGTTGTCGATCCTCGAGGCCGACAAGGACCTGAAGGTCGAGACGCTGAACAAGTTCGGCTTCCAGACGCTGGGCCGTATGAACTTCCTCTATCCGCCTTTCGACAACATCAAGGTTCGCCAGGCGGCGCTGCTTGCGGTCAACCAGAAGCAGGTGCTCGACGCGCTGGTCGGCAATCCCAAATATTACAAGACCTGCGTCTCCTTCTTCATCTGCGACACGCCGTTCGCGTCCGAGGTCGGCGGCGAGACGTTGGCGAAGGGAGGCGACATGGCCGCGGCCAAGAAGGCGCTCGCCGAGTCGGGCTACGACGGCACGCCGGTCGTCATCATGGCGCCGGGCGACGTCGTTACGCTCAAGGCGCAGCCGGTTGTTGTCGCCCAGCAGCTGCGCGATGCCGGCTTCAAGGTCGACCTGCAGGCGACCGACTGGCAGACCGTGGTGACCCGCCGCGCCAGCCAGAAGGCGCCGAAGGACGGCGGCTGGAACATGTTCTTCACCAACTGGGTCAGCGCCGACGTCTCCAACCCGATCGCCAACCTCTCGATTGGCGGCCAGGGCAAGAACGGCGGATGGTTCGGCTGGGCCGACGATCAGAAGATCGAACAGCTGAAGGATGCCTTCGTTCGCGCGCCGTCGCTCGACGAGCAGAAGAAAATCGCGGCCGATGTCCAGAAGGAAGCCTACGATCAGGTCATCTACATCCCGCTCGGTCAGTACCAGGCGCCGAGCGCCTGGCGGAAGTCGCTGACCGGTGTTCTCGATGGTCCGGCGACCCCGATCTTCTGGAATATCGACAAGTCCGAGTAAGCGCGCGGCTTGACGCAGATTTGGAATGGCCGGGGCTCGTCCCCGGCCATTTTCGTTTTCGCCGTTGCGCGTCAGGCGTGGCCGTCGCGGCGGGGCATGCGCCGCTTGGGGCATGGCGACCTGAACCGCTGATCGGACCGAACCGGCGGCCGCTAAGGCGTGTGGCCCGACTTCGCGCTGCCCGCGCTCGACAGGCTCGTGAGCTGCGTCTGTCCGGCGCTGCCGCCGTTGATCCAGACCGCCGCGCCGGCGGCAAGTGCCAGCACGACGCATGACACGATCGCGCCGCGGATCCATCGTTGGTAGATCGCGCGCTCGTCGGGCGGCGCATCGCGGAATCTCCGCGCATTGAGCCCGTTGCTGCAATGAGCAGCGTCGTCGCCATGCTCGAGGATGGAAGCGCCGGGATCGGGCGCGGTGTTGCCAACAATCTGATTGCGACCGGCAATCCGATTGCGATCCGCAATCGTCATCGCCTAGCTCCAAAGAAATTTGATCTCGGAATGCGAGCGCCGCGAAATGCGCGGCAGGAATTTTCCAACGCCTCGGCAATACCACAGTCGGCGATCGCGGCGTGTGAACCGCGCCACAGCCGGAGGACACGATGAGGTGATGCGAGCAGGCCGTGAGCGCCCTGGCATGCCAATGGACGGTCGCACGAGGCTAGATGCCGGTCGCGCCGCGCCGATTTGCGCGGCAAGTTGTCGTCTATTTCACAATCTACCTTGGGTTACCGGGGTATTGTCCTACGGGCCGGATCGGCGCCGTCCGAAGCCGCACGCTCCAGCAGTGCGCGGACGGCGTGCATTGTTTCGCTCCTGTGGATTCATCCAACCTCGGGGAAATTATCATGACCATCAATGTCAAGGCCTATGCCAATGCCGATGATGTCCTGATCGCCTGGCAGCCGGACACCTGGCCGAACGACTGGGTCGGGTTCCAGCTCGAGCGGCGCAACAACATCACGCAGCAGACCACCGTGCTGTCCAACCGCATTCCGCCGAAGCCCGGCGAGAAGCCGGTGGCGGACGGCGGCATCTCCTCGACCCAATCGCCGTTCCGGCGCTGCATCTGGACCGATCACAGTGTCGTCGACACCGACAACGTCTCGTACCGCGTCACCGCGATGAAGAACGGCGCGAACGGCACCTTCACGACCGATCCTGCCTCGGTGACGGCATGGACGGCGCCGGTGGTCGCTTCGGGCGATGCGGGCGGCGGCCTGTCGGCCTATTTCAACCGGGGCACCCTGATGTCCCAGATCGTCAGCCGCTTCGTGCATGGCGATACGTCCGACGACGCGCTGCGCAATTTCGTCAAGGGCCTTTCCGATCCGGCCAACCAGGCCCGGCGCTATTTGTCAGGCGACGCCCTGCACGAGATCCTGGCCTTTCTGCACGATGCCGACCTGCGCGGCAGCCAGGTGCATGCCGCCATCTACGAGATGAATGACGAGGAGCTGGTCGGCGCGCTGAAGCCGTTCGGAAGCCGCGGCAACGTCCTGCTCGGCAACGGCAGCGCGACCAAACCGAACATCGCGGGCGAACTCAGCAGCGCCGGCTTGACGGTCAAGCATCGCGATCTGTCGAATGCGGGCAGGTCGTCGCCCAGCGTGCACAACAAGTTCGTGGTCGAGAGCGACGCGCATGGCAACGCCATTCGCGTGCTGACCGGCAGCACGAACTGGACCACCACCGGGCTGTGCACGCAGCTCAATAATGTGCTGATCATCGAGAATGCGGCGATCGCCAAGCGCTACCTCGACCAGTGGGGCAAGCTGGTCGCCGCCGGCAACGCCATGCCGCCCGCGCTGAAGGCGTCGAATTCCAATCCGACCAGCGACAGCGACATCTCGGTCTATTTCGCGGCGAGCAACGGCGAGGCGGAGTTCAAGCCGGTGCTGGACCTGATCAAGAACGCCAAGGACGGCGCGCTCTTCCTGATGTTCATGCCGGGTCAATCGCCGCTGCTGAGCGCGCTGCTCGACCGCGCACAGCAGAACGACGTGTACGTCCGCGGCGTGGTGTCGACGATGATGGCCAGCAAGAACGGCAACATCGTTTCGGTCGGCGGCCAGGTCGTGAAATCAGGCGCACCGGCGCAATCCTTCCATGACGACGTCCAGTTGCCGCATAACGTCAACGCCACGAACGAACCGTCATGGGCCGACGTCGAGTTCAGCGTCTCGCAGATCCGCAACGCGGGGATGATCGCGATCGTGCACTCCAAGACCATCGTGATCGATCCATTCTCGGACGATTGCGCCGTCATCACCGGATCGCACAATTTCTCCGTCGCCGCCTCGGAGAAGAATGACGAGAATCTCGTGATCATCCGCGGCAACAAGAAGCTCGCCCAGGCCTATGCGCTGCACATCAACGGCGTCTACGACCACTATTCCTGGCGCGGCTATCTCGGCAGCGGCGGCAATGCGGATCAGATCTATTCGCTCGACGGCTGGAAGCCCGGCGGCGGCAAGGAGCAGGAGCTGGACTTCTGGATGGAGGAGCCGGTGCCGCCGCGCCCGACACGCGCAGGCGGTGGCGGCAGTGCCAGCGGCGGCGCTGCGCATCAGGCCGGCGCGGGTGGCGGGACTGTAAAGAAGAAGGCCGTCAAGAAGGCCCCCAAGAAAGTCGCCGCCGCCAAGCGAACTGCCAAGGCGTCAGTCAAGAAGTCGGCCAAGAAGTCGGTGAAGAAGGCCAAGGCCAAGACGCCGGCAAAGGCAAAAGCCAAGAAGACAAAGAAGGCCAAGGCCAAAAAAGCGAAGGCCAAGAAATAGAAGCCCAATAGAGGCCGTCTCGCAGAACACGGCGCATGCCTGCAACGATCATCGGACTGCCGGCACGCGGCGGGTCAGATGGTTGGTGCGGGCGGTGGGACTCGAACCCACATGACGTTGCCGTCGAGGGTGAATCTTTTGGTTAGCAATATTGTGGTGATTTGGAACCGAAAGTATCGTGTGGTCTTTCGGATTAGGGCGGCGCTCTGGCTTACGAGCGCAATGGCCCTATCACGGCTTGCGGCTAGACATTTCGAGGACGTGAAGCACTTGCTTTCGAGTAAGGGTGATGCCGAGGTCAAGCCAATACGAAACGTTGTAATACCTTAGGCGGTCCTGAGTTAGCTGCTCTTTGAGCAATCGCTTCAAACGTGTCTTCGGCAGCGCTCTGACGCTCTTTAGCAGGATCGCCTTGCGAACGTGAGTTTCATCCGAATGGTAGATTTCGGTAAGTTCTTGATCGCTTAACCCCACAACCTCCTTGTCGCTGGCAAGGCCTAGGATGCGTTGAAGGAGGCGAGGCGGCATCTTTTCCTTGCAGAGTTCGCTAAAGCGGCTCTTGCCAATGGCGTAGACGGCTTGCGCGACAGCTTCGAGCGTCCTGTCATCTAAAATCCCACCAAGGAGCGTCGCCGATGTGTCGGGGCGGTCTAGCATTGAAATTAATAAGCTGATGTCCTGCCATTCGCCATGCTTTCTCAGGAATTCAATGTCTAGCATCGAGAAGTTGGCGAATCCGCTGGATACTACGCCCCGTATTCTTTCTAAATCCTCGGGTTCCCGACTCAGTCTCAGATTAATGCGGATAATAGCATCTGCTGCAGCCGCTGCAGTTTGATAGTTTCTCTTGTCGTACTCACCTTTGAGAGCGGGAAGATCTTCTGGTTCGCCGCAGGCTGATAGATATTGCAGCGCGGCAGTCTTGAGGCGTTCGCTCGAACGAGATGATAACCATGTTGAAGTGAAGAAGCTCCGTTTGGCAGTTTCATCATCCGGGCCCAAAGGCTCCAGCGGGACTATCGGCTCGCCTATGAGCCGCATGGCAATCAATGCTCCAACGCGTTGACCCTGGGGGCCGACGAGGGTTGAAACGCAAAGGTAGGAGCGATCGCCGCCTTTAACGGTGTCGTACCAGTGCCAAAAGGGAATAGTCTCACTGGCGATGCTGTCTAGGCCTGAGTCTACTAGGCCCATCATCTCGCGGCGGCTTAGATCGAGCGCATCGCGGCTCTGGAAAAGTAAATTGGCGTCGTGCGTGCCGAGAAAATCCTCGTCATTGCTTGCCACTCCGATCATACCGGCAAGCAAACGGAAGCGTGCAACGTCCACCGCCTCGATCGGGTGGGCTTTTTGATCGCGCTCGGTCTTCGCAACAAAGTGACGAAGAAATTGAGCTCCCTGCGGTGATAGAAGGGTGTCAGAGGAGTTGGTGGCTTCCGATTTTTCGGGAACGCTTCCGAGTGACGGGGCCTTCTCATCGGCCTTCGCGGTAGTATCCTCAAGTTTCTTGAGATGCTTGACGTAGTGCGTGATCCAGTCGTTGAGCTTGTCTTCGAAATCTTTCAAATTCTCGAAGTCGTGGAAAAGTATCTGTTGTTCTTCGATAACGCGTTGGCGAAAGGCCAAGACCCGGTTCAGGTCTGGACCGCGGTCCTTCAAAAATTCATCGTCAATCTTCTTGAAGAAGAGCGTCATCTCGGGGCGTGTGGACTTCATGCGACTGGCAAGGGCGCGCTCAAACTCCTCCTCAAATCCTGACGTGTAGTCGCCGCCCGGTGGAGTCCCCCATTTTCTCCACATCAAGCCGATGAAGGCCTCACACCGGTCAAGGTCGAGATTAATCTGGGCTTGTGGGCGGCCAAAGCGCTTGAACGTATCTTCCCAGCCAACGAGTTCGATCTGGATATCAAACCAATCCGCCCAACGCTTATTGAAAGCGTCAACCACCAGTTTTGCAGTTTGGCGCTCATTTTGGAGGTCGCCGGGGGATGCAAGAAATATCTGAATGATTTTACGACTATTCGCCATGCGGTATGCTCAAAGTGGTGCGGGCGGCCGGGATCGAACCGGCACAGAGTATGGTCCCTCCGAGGGATTTTCGTACCACTACGGCTTTCGCCGCCTTGCCTTCGCACGTTGGTGCCGAGGCTCGTTTGTGGTCTGGACTATACCTTCACCATAGCGCGCCTGCGCCGTAGGTGCTGCCCGTCTAGTCTCTACACCTTCGCACCGGCTGTTTAGCTGGAGCGCTTGGCTCGGGATTGCCACTTGCGAGGTTTCCCCGAATTTGAGCAGTTCTGCATCTTCGGTTTCCCGGAGAGCACTCACGTCGTCTAAGTCCCTTGCGTCTACCAATTCCGCCACGCCCGCACATCGTTAACCTAACGGGCGAGAAACCCGCAGGCTAACGGAGAATTGCTATAGCGGCTTCAAGAGCTTGACGCCACCTGCAATTCCATTTGCGTCGGCCGCCGCGCATTGGGATAAGCAGCGCGCCGCCGCGATTGAGCCTCAATCCGGACACCGGCGGCTGCTTTAGGCAATCTCAACACTGTCCGATTAAGAAAGCCGAATGTCTGCTCGTCTCCCACGCCGCCCGAATCTGTTGCGCGCGGCAGTTCTCGTTGCGCTGCTCGGCTCGGCCGCCGGCGTTTCCGGCTGCGCGCAGATCGGCGACAGCGTGCCGTCGGCCTTCGCCGATCCCGCCAAATACGACCTGTATGATTGCAAGCAGCTCGAGACCGAGCGCAAGAGCCTCGCGTCCCGCGCGACGGAACAGGAAAGGCTGATGGCCAAGGCGGAAACCGGCGTCGGCGGTACCGTGGTCTCCGAGATGGTGTATCGCAACGAATTGATCTCGATCCACTCCCAGCAGCGGCTCGCGGATCAGGCATGGCGCGCCAATAAGTGCCACGAGAGCCCGCCGGACAGCCCCGCTGCCGCCGCATCCGCAGCGCCCGCGCCGGCTGCGAACGGGCCGCGCGCCCCGCGAGGCCTCGTTCACTAAGTCAGCGTTTCCGGAAGAAGCGGTTGGCGTTCAGGCGCGCGGCTCAGGCGCGCCAGTCGTAGATCCAGTCCTGCCGCGCCAGCATGCGCTCCGGACCGATGGCGCGGATCGCGAGATCGCGCGCGATCGCCAATGGTCCACTCAGATGATAGATGCGGCCCTGCTGCCGGGCCATGCGCTGCACCTTCAGCACACGTCCGCGCCGCATCCGTGCGTAGCGCTTCAATGCGGCGGGAATGCCTGCGGTGTTTTCGCCGGTGCAGTCGGCCAAGGCCTTGGCGAGCACGGCCGCATCCTCGATCGCCATGCCGGCGCCCTGTGCGGCAAACGGCAACATCGCGTGCGCGGCGTCGCCGAGCAGCGTCACCGCGCCTTCGCTCCAGCGGCCGATATCGGGCAGGGTGAACAGTGCCCATTTGCGCCAGCCATCGACCGCACCGACCAGCATCCGCGTCGTGGCCGGCCAGCGCGCTGTGGCGAACGCGCCCTTGATCTCGTTGCCGTCGCCGGGCGCGCTCCAGCCCGGCCGATTCCAGGTGCCCGACACGATCGCGACCACGTTGATCTGGCGTCCGGCCGAGATCGGGTAGGCCACGAGATGGGCGTCCGGCCCCATCCAGAGCTGCACGCGCGGCGCAGTGTATTCACGCGGCAGGGCAGTTGCGTCCAGCGTGCCGCGCCAGGCGATCAGGCCGGAGAATTGCGGCTGTACATCCGGAAACAAATGTCCGCGGACCGACGACCAGATGCCGTCGGCGCCGATCAGCGCAACGGCCAATTCCTCCTGCCGTGAATTGCCGCGGCGCTGCACCACCGTCAGGCCCTTGGCGTGCTTGGTCACGTCCTCGAACTGGCAGCCGAGCCGCAGATCGATATCGGGATGGTCGTTGACGGCGGCTTGCAATGCGGCTTGCAGATCGGCGCGGTGGATCACCCAATAGGGGGCACCGGCGCGGAACTCGGCCGCCCGGCCGAGCGGCATCCGTGCGATCTCGCCGCCGGCCCGCGCGCTCAGGATGTTGACGGATTCAGGCGTGACTGCGCGCCGCGCCAGCGGCTCCTTGAGCCCGAGCTCGACCAAGATGCGGCTGGCATTGGGGGAGAGCTGGATGCCGGCGCCGGCTTCCTCGAGCCGCTCGGCCTTTTCCAGCACCACGACACGAAAGCCCTGTGCCGCCAGGGTCAGCGACGCCGTCAGTCCTCCGATCCCGGCGCCGGCTACGATGACGGTTCGCGTCAGCGCCACGGAGCGGTCAGGCGACCTTGTCTTTCAGCACGCATTCCGGCGGCCGCGCTTCGCCGGCAGCGAGGTCGGGCGCGAAGCGATAGAGCGTCGAGCAGTATGGGCAGATGATCTCGTTGTCGTTGCCGAGGTCGAGGAATACGTGCGGATGGTCGAACGGCGGGTTGGCGCCCACGCACATAAACTCCTGCGATCCGATCTCGATCACCGAAACTCCGGCATCGTTATGGAAGTGCGGGACGACGTGGTCGGACATATTCTCACCTTGGTGGCAACGATGGGCAGACGCAATCAACAGCATGCGGCATCGCGAAATGCCGCGCACCATACTGGCGGGAACAGTTGATTCCTAGAGCCCCGATGGCTCATTTGCTCATGCAAATTCGACACAATCTTGTCGTCCCAGAGAAGCCCTTCTTTGGTCGGAGCCGTTGTGTCGCAAAAACGGCACACTATGTCCAAGTCGGACTAAACAAGGCGAACCAAACAAGGCGAATTAAACTTGAGGTTTCAAGCGGAATGAACGGGGTGCGCCTCGGCGTTGCGGTGGCTGGCCTGGCAGCAAGTGCTGCTGTGGGCGTGGCTATTTGGCCGCATGCCCGTGACGCCGGCGCGGTGCTGTCAGCGCGGGACGATCCCGCTGCGCTCGCCGACCTCAGGGTCAATTCCGTGCTGCGCAACAACCCGGCGTTGATCTCGGACAATATCGAGGCGGCACTCGCCTCGGGGGACGCCGATCTTGCGACCAGCTTTGTCGCGCTGGCGGGCGAGCAGAACATCGCGCTCAATGCGGAACTCACAAAGCGCGTCGACGACGCGCGCGCCGAGCAGTCGTCCACCACGCATTTCGCCAAAGGGTTCGCCACCGGCCTTGTGACCGGCAACGCCGACGATGTCGCGAGCCTGTCCGGCACGGTCGCGGGCGACCTGTTCGTGTTCGGTGACATCAGGGATGTCGTGCGCGAAGGCAAGCACCTCGTGATGGGCGAGGACACCGACCAGCTGGTGCTTGGCCTCGCGGCCGCCGGGCTCGCCGTGACCGCGGCGACCTATGTGTCGGTCGGCGGCGCCGGGCCGCTGCGCGCCGGGCTGACGCTGGTCAAGGACACGCGCAAGGCGGGACGCCTGAGCGAGGGCATGATCGAATGGGCCGGGCGCTCGACCCGCGAGATGGTCGATCAGCCGGCACTGCGTGAGGCGGTCGCCTCGGGCTCGGTGCTCCGGCCGATGGAGACCGCAACCGCCATTCGCGCGGCGTTCCGCGCCGAGAAGGCCGGCGCGCTGGTGCGTGTCGCCAAGGACGTCGGGCGGATCGGCGAGGCGGCCGGCGTTCGCGCCGCGCGGGACACGCTGAAGGTCGCGGAGAACCCGCAGGAGATCGCGCGCGCGGCGCGGATCGCCGACGTGAAGGGCGGCCAGACCCGCGCGATCATCAAGCTGCTCGGCCGCGGCGCGCTGCTGCTCGCGGCCGGCACGTTCAATCTCACCATGTGGCTGTTCGGCGCGCTGCTTGCGCTGTTCGGCTTCCTGTCGTCGATCAAGGCCACCACCGAGCGAACCACGGCGTGGTGGCTGCGACGAAGCAAGGCCCTGCGCCTGAAGCGGCAGATGGCTGCGCAGGCGGCGCTGGCGAGTATGCCTGCCCAGGGATAAGCTTGCGGTCGCCGGTCGATCGCCAATCGCAAATCCCAACAACAAAAATCCCAAAACAAAACGGAATCGATGATGCCGAGTTTCCACCACGGCGATGTTGAAATTGCCTATGTCGACGAAGGCGCGGGCGAACCGATCGTGCTGGTGCACGGCTTCGCCTCGAGCAAGAACGTCAACTGGATCTATCCGACCTGGGTGTCGGAGCTCGTCAAGGCAGGCCGTCGCGTCATCGCGCTCGACAATCGCGGCCACGGCGAATCCGCCAAGCTCTACGATGCCGCGCAGTACGAGATCGCGATCATGGCAAGCGACGTGACCGCGCTGATGGATCATCTCGGCATCGCGCGCGCCGACATCATGGGCTATTCGCTGGGCTCGCGGATGACCGCGATCCTGGCGCGCGATAATCCCGATCGGGTGCGCTCGGCGATCCTCGGCGGCATCGGCATCGGGCTGATCGAGGGCGGCGGACCCGGCGAGGCCGTTGCGCTGGCGCTTGAAGCGCCGTCGCTCGACGATGTCACCGATCCGGTCGGCCGCACCTTCCGCGCCTTCGCCGATCAGACCCGCTCCGATCGCCGCGCGCTCGCCGCCTGCCTGCGCGGCTCGCGCCGGCTGATGACGCGCGAGGAAGCCGCCGGCATCGGCGTGCCGGTCCTGATCGCGGTCGGCAGCAAGGACGAGATCGCAGGCTCGGCGTCAGCGCTCGGCCGGATCATTCCGGGTTCGCGGGTGCTCGACATTCCGAACCGCGACCACATGCGGGCGGTCGGTGACAAGGTCTACAAGACCGGTGTCATCGACTTCCTGTCGCAGCGCAAATAGCTCGTCGGCGTCGTTCTCGGCATCGTACTCAGCATCGTCTCTGGCGAAGGCGCGCGCGGCCGCGATCAGCACCACGAAGGTTGCGATCCACACCATGCGCGCGCCGTAGCGGTCGTGCGGCCCCGAGATCACGCCACAGATCGCGGCATTGCCGAGCAGCGCGAGCGTGACGGTGCCTGCCAGCAGCGTCAGATCGTCGAGCCGGCGCTGCCACAGCCCGCGGCCGAACAGGAGCACGACCAGCAGCATCGAGGCCAGCGCGACCGGCACGTGGATGCGGTTGATCTCAGTGAAGTCGAGGTGCCATTGCTGTTGCCGCGCCGCGCGCATCGGCGCGCGCTGCTTCGGAATATAGCGCTCGATGATCCCATAGGTGTGCGGAAGCCAGCCGCTGCTGCCTTCGCCGGTCGCGACATGCATGAGCTGGTCGGCGGTCGCGGCCAGCGCCGCCTTGGCCTGCCATGTCGGATATTCGGCCAGCGAACGCTTCACGATGTAGCCCATCTCGTCATTCAGTCCCTGGAAGCGGCCGAGCGTGTTGAACATGCTGTGGCCCCACAGGAAGTCGTCAGCGGTCGGCGGCAACTCGTTGCGATAGGGGCAGAGCTTCAGCTTCTCCTTCGCGCAGTTGTCGCGCAGATATTGCGCGACGATGCCATCCTGCAGCATGCGGCCGAACGCGACGCCGACGCCGCCGGGCGTCCAGGCCAGCTGTCCGGACAGCGCGAAGTTCGCCGCCAGCAGCATTGCGGCACCCGCGACGGTCGTGAGGCTGCCTTGCACGAGGCTTGCGACCGGGATGCGCCGGCCGAGCCACGGCCGCAACATCCAGCCGACCAGGCACAGGCCAAGCAGCACCCCGAGCGTCGCGCTGTGGGTTGCCGCCGAAAACGCGGTGAAGCCGAATAGCACAACCTTCTCCAGCGTCGAGATCCTGTCACCGTGCAGCACGAGGATGAAGAGCGCGAGCACCGAAAGGCCGGCGAAGATGTCGGTCAGCAGCATGCTGGCGAGCCAGGGCAGCGCGGTGGTTGCGATCAGCACGAGGCTGATCGCGATCAGCCGGACCGGCCGGGCGAGGCCGAACACACGCAGGGTCAGCTGCAGGATCCACAGCGTCGCCAGGGTCTGGATGCCGAGGTTGAGCCAGAAGCCCGACGTCTCGCCGGCATGGAGGTAGATGCCGAACACCGTGGACCGGCTCGGCACTAGATAGCCCTCATACCAGCGCGCCAGATAGCCGCCGGTATCCCATTGGAGCAGCGGATAGCCGTTCCAGAAGGCAGGTGCGAGCAGGAGGAGGGGAATGGCAATGGTGGCGATCCAGACCGACCGGGCATCGGTCAGGCGGCCGCGTAACGTCTGGGTATTGATGATGTTTCCCCCTTTTATTGGGGCCGACCATGCCCAAAACCACACTGCAGACGAAATCCGCCAATAGTTGCAGAAGCACGGCTTGATTTCGGCAAAATCCCGACCAACTCCCCTAGACGCCGGTCCGGGGGCGTAGGGGTGGGGTTTACCGTACCGAGCCCTCCCGGGACGCGCTGGGTCCACCGTGCTATAACGCACATCAGAACAACCGAATTGCGAGAGCAGCTATGGCAGTTCATCAGGTCAATCCGCAGGGGGCGAAGCTGGCGGCGCTCGATCCGATCTGGGATCGGATCCGCGGCGAGGCGGAAGACATCCTGCGGCGCGAGCCGGAGCTCGCGACCTTCATCTATGCGACCGTGCTGCATCATGAGCGCCTCGAAGATTCAGTGGTTCATCGCATTGCCGAGCGGCTCGACCACGCCGCGCTGTCGGGCGACCTGATCCGCCAGACCTATGGCGAGGCGCTGCGCGACGAGCCCGATATCGGCAACGCGTTCCGCGCCGACCTCGTCGCCGTCTATGACCGCGATCCCGCGACCTCGCGCTTCATTGATCCCTTGCTCTACTTCAAGGGCTTCCACGCGCTGCAGACCCATCGTCTGGCGCACTGGCTCTATCAGAAGGGCCGCAAGGACTTTGCCTTCTACCTGCAGAGCCGCTCCTCGGCGGTGTTCCAGACCGACATCAATCCGGCCGCCAGGATCGGCCGCGGCATCTTCCTCGATCACGCCACCGGTTTCGTCTGCGGCGAGACCGCCGTCATCGACGACGATGTCTCGATCCTGCATGGCGTCACGCTCGGCGGCACCGGCAAGGAGAACGAGGATCGCCATCCGAAGATCCGTCACGGCGTGCTGATCGGCGCCGGCGCCAAGATCCTCGGCAATATCGAGATCGGCCATTGCGCGCGCATCGCGGCGGGCTCCGTCGTGGTCAAGCCCGTGCCGCACAACGTGACCGTCGCGGGCGTGCCGGCGAAAATCGTCGGCGAGGCCGGCTGTGCCGAGCCGTCGCGCACCATGGACCAGATGCTCAACGCGATCGGTCTTTGATTTCATTCGCTTTCTGATCGGCCGCGCGTTTCAGCGTGTGCGCAACATCACGTCGCCAAAGCCTGAAAAGGCTCTGGCGATCTTTGTCGTCTCGTCCTAAAACCTCCCCGAAAATCATCGACCCGATTGGAGACGGCCGTGGACGTTCAGGAAGTCAGGAAGCTCGACGCGTATCTGAAGCGCGTGTTCAGCAATCCCAAGATCCGCGTGGTGCCGCGGCCCAAGAAGGACGACTCGGCCGAGGTCTATATCGGCGAGGAGTTCATCGGCGTGCTGTTCGTCGACGACGAGGACGATGATCGCTCGTTCCAGTTCCAGATGGCCATTCTGGAAGAAGATCTGGCCGAGTAAGGCGGAACAGCCTCTGCTTGTTAAGTCGTCACTGCGATGCTCGCAGTGACGAACAAGTTATCCCTTCGCGCTGTGCATCTGCGCGGAGAGGCGGTTCATCCCGGTTGCGATGTCGCGCCATTGCGCGAGCCAGCTTCGCGGAAAGCGGAAGGTCAGGTCGGCGCCCTCGATGCGCTGCTCGCTCAGGCACATGCCAGGTGTCGAGGTGTCGCGGGTGCAGCGCGCGACCAGCTGCGGCTCGGTCGCGGTGAACAGATCCTCGCCGCCATAGGGCGTGCCTTCGCGGAACGCGCGCGCCGTCAAGCCGTCATCGGTATTCGCACGCTCGTCGAGATAGCGCGGATAGATCGTGCGCAGGCGCATGTCCGGCGCAAGTGAATCGTGGTGGGCCGCGATCGACACGAAGATCCTATCGATCGGCTGCACCTTGTCCTCGACCGTATCGGCGCTGTAGTGCTTCGGCGCAGCGGGCGCCTGCAGCGACGGATAAAGGAAGCTCAGATCGACGCGCTCCTGCGGCCCGGAATGGCGCTGGATCTTCATGCGCACGGCCATCGTCGGCACGTTGAACAGCGTGCCGCCGACGCTGACCGGCAGCCGCGACGGATCGCTCGCCGGGACGGTCGTATAGGTCGGCCACAACAGGTAGGCGACGAGCGCAATCGCGCCGGCCGCGATGACCGCCGAGGCGATGATCGGGACGAGATGCGCGCGTGGATTGCGGCGGGTGTCGCGGGCGAGATGCTGGGCGGTCGACAGAAGCGTCATGAACGAGGCAAAGACCGGGTCGGGGGTGGTCGAATCACCTGCCGAATATGCCATGAGGCGAGCAATTTCCGTACGATTCCAACGGAATCCCTGAGCGAATGGCCATGCGCAAACGCAAGCCAAGCGGACCGGATTAACCTTTCCTTAAGGATGATGTGGCGGCCGGCAGTCAATTCTGCGAAGCAGGGGCGAGTTGCCAGTTGCGTAGCGGAAGTTCCCGATGTCGCCCGATACCTTGAATTCCCTGTTCTCGCTGTTGATTGGCTTTGCGTTCGCGGGCGCCCTGGCGAGCGGCTATCAGGCCATGGCGGAGCGCCCGGCCGGTTTCGGCCTGCTGCAGGAGGGCGTGGCGCCGAAGACCTTCGCCGCGGTCCCGTTCCTCGTCTTCGCCGCACCCTTTATCATCATGCGCAACACGCTGCGCGGCGCACGCATCGAGCGCCGCCGCTTCGAGTTCGTGATGATGGCGACCGTCATCTCCGGCTTCTGGAGCCTGATGTCGGGCACCTTCTTCATGATGACGCTGCGCGCCGCGGGCGTGCTCGGCTGATCCGATCGTGATCCGCGGCCGATCATGGCCGCGCTTGCTTGAAACCATGTCCGCCGCTGTGCCAAGGTCTCCTCTGATCAGAGCTTCGGTTCTGATTGAATCAGAACCGAAGCTCTGGATTTTCGTTTCGACGCGTTTTCTTCACGCGAACCGGTGTCCACTTCGCTCGAAAACGCTCCAGGGAGACCTCAATGGCGATCTACGAACTCGACGGGCAGGGGCCCGATCTTCCCGCCGACGGCAGCTACTTCATCGCCGACAATGCCGTCGTGATCGGCAAGGTGCGCCTCAAGCCGGGAGCGAGCGTCTGGTTCGGCGCGGTGCTGCGCGGCGACAATGAGTGGATCGAGATCGGCGAGGGCTCCAACGTCCAGGACAATTCGACCCTGCATGTCGATCCCGGCTTTCCCCTGACCATCGGCAACAACGTCACGATCGGCCACAATGCGATCGTGCACGGCTGCACGCTGGAAGACGGCGTGCTGATCGGAATGGGATCGATCGTGATGAACGGCGCGCGCATCAGGCGCGGCAGTGTGGTCGGCGCCGGCTCGGTCATCACCGAGGGCAAGGAGTTTCCGGAAAACTCCCTGATCATCGGTGCGCCCGCGCGCGCAGTACGCACACTTGACGCCGCCCAGGCGGAAGCGTTGTCGCGTCCGGCCAAGTCCTACGCGATCAGGGGACCGCAGTACAAAGCCGGGCTGAAGAAGATCGGCTAAAGCATGATCCGGAAAAGTGCGAAGCGGTTTTCCGAAAGGATTATGCTTAGACAATGTCTTCAGCGCTTGCGGCCCTGTTTGCGCGCGCGCTTCGGGGTTGCGGGGCCCGGCTTTGCCGCCTCGGTCTCCTGAAGTCTTGCGCTCTTGCGCAGCGCGTCCTTCAGGTCGATCGGGATACCGTGCTTCCTGAGCAGGTCGGCGAAGGCCTCGTCCGCGAGCTCCTGCAAGGTCGTCATCCGGTCGCGCCCAAGCTGCTTCAGCTTGTCGGCAGTATCGTCGTCAAACTCGATCAGCTTGCGCAAATTGCATTGCTCCCAAACCTTATTGCTCCAACGCCCGTGGGAACCGGCGTTTTGCGGACCCGTTGATGTCCGCAAGGGAGAGTTGCCATGTGCAAATTATCCGCTACCGCCGCGTTCGCGACAATTGCGATTCTGCTGACGCCCGCGGCGACCGTCGCCCAAGGCACCGGGAGCGGCAGCGGCTCGACAGCCAGCCCGGCATCGCCGCAAGTCACGTCACCGCCGCGCGGCACCAACAGCGCCGGTACCGCTCAATCCTCCGGCCGGCTCAACTCCGGAGAGGGCGTCACCACAGGCGCGGCCTCGAGCGAAAGCTTCGACAAGGCGATCGCCGATGAGAACAAGGCGGTCGAGCAACGGCTGAAAGGCATCTGCCGCGGCTGTTAACTTTTGACGGCTGTGCCTTGATGAACGCGGGTCGCGCAGAAGTGAGCGCGACACGGGCGCGCGGGTCGAAGCTGCGATCCTAGATTGGGTTAGCATGCGCGGGACGCGGCGGACGAGGCTTGAAAAGAAGAGCCTTGGAAAGAGGAGTAACGGGTGATGTTGCGTAAAACGATGATCGCCTTGCTGGCGACGGTCTCGGTCGGCCTGTTGACGGTCGACACCGCGTCGGCGCGCGGCGGATTTGGCGGCGGTGGTTTCCACGGGGGCGGTGGCTTCCACGGCGGCGGCGGTTTCGGCGGCTTCCACGGCGGTGCATTCCGCGCCATGGGCGCGGGCGGCGGCTTCCGGTCGGCTGCGATCGGCGGCGGTTGGGCTGGCGGCGGCGGTTGGCACGGCGGTGGCTGGCATGGTGGCGGCTGGCACCGGCGCGGCTGGGGCTATCCGTTCGCGGCGGCAGCGATCGGCTTCGGGCTCGGCTACGGCGCCTACGATTACTATGATGGCTACTACGGCAATCCGTACTACGCCGGTTACGGCTACGACGACGGCTACGGCTATGGTTATGGCTACGGTGACGGCGGCTGCTACGTCGTGCGCCGTCGCATGCTGACACCGTATGGCTGGCAGATCCGGCCGGTGCAGGTTTGCAACTGAGCCATCCCCTGACGCATGGCCGGTCCATGCGATCGCCATGCTGATGGTCTTGGAATGTTTGGCGCGGCCTCGGTGTCTTGATGCCGAGGCCGTCGCGCATTGGTATGCAGCTTGCTTTGCGTGACGGCAGTTGCGTGAGCGCGTCGCGAATACACATGGTCCGGCTGCGGTTGGAGCCGCGCCTCAGAGGACATCCGAGATGCTGACCATTCCTGATCTGACATTGCTGTTCATGGTGGTTGTTTCGAGCCTTGCCGTTGCGCTGGTCTACATGCTCCACGAGCTCGAGCCGCAGCTTGCGCGGTTGCGGCAGAAGGGCGGTCGCGTCATGCGCGATCGCGTCAAGTAGGCGACAATGCCGTTCGCTGCGCGATAGCCGTTGCCAGATGCAGAGCCGGTCAGCCGGGCCCGTCGTGCTGCTTCGGCTAGGGCGTTTTCGAGCAAAGGGTGTCGGGAGCCAAGCCTTGGTGGGGCAGTCCCGAGACCGGGATTCCAGCGCCCCAAAAAAACAAGGCCGTCGACGTAGTATACCGTCAACGACCTTGCCAGCCCCGGATATTGAAATCGGCTCACGCCATCCGGTGATTTAAGGATGACTCGGATTCGAAGTCGGTTATGTGAACCAGTTCACAAAGTCCGGATTAATTCACGGTAACGGGCACTCAAGCGAGGCCGCCGTCAGCAGGCCTGGAGTTCGAAAGTTCCACCTTAGCTGCTGATCTTGTTCGGGATTTGGCGCATTTTGATGGCCGGTCTGGTGTCCGGACGATCGTCATCTTCGGTCGTCAACCGCGCGACCTGTGGCGCTTGCGGTTGGCACTCCTTGTGGCCTTCGACCGCTTGCGCGGCTCGGGCTCGGCGGCCGGCTCATTGGCCTGCGCGCTCGCCAGTGACTGGCGCAACCCCTCGACCTGCTCGGTGAGTGCAGCGACCTGGTCGGACAGCCTCTTGGCGTCGGCCTGCTGCAGGGCGAACTGCTTGCGCATGGTCAGCAGCTGATCCTGCACTTCCTGCAACTGGTCGATGGATTCCTGCTGGGTCGCCTCCATCCCCTTGGTCTTTTCCACCAGGGCCTCGGAGACCTGCGCGGTCCGCGCCTGCAACTGGCGGACGGCGACCATCCGATCGGTCTCGGGCACGTTGCCGCTGAAGCTACGCCACAGTGCGATCGAGCCGATCCCGAACAGCACGAGCACCAGCGCCACGGCGCCGATCGCGATCGGCTGCACGCCAGTCAGGCTGCTGGCTTGTGAATTCCGGGGGGCAAGTTCGACCATGCGACCAGAACCGGACATCAATTGAAAGGTTCGAAATAGCACAACCTTGCCGCGGGCAAAACCCGGGGTGTCAGGCCGATGGCGCGGGGGCTGCAAAATCCGCCGCAAATTCCGGGGCTTCTGCCCCAAAACGGGACTGTGCCTTAGCCCGCGGGTGCGATCAGGCCGACCCTCATGTCCTTTGCCAGATAGACGCAGGCGCCGTCGGCGAGCACGCGGCCATCGGCGATGCCCAACACCAGGCGGCCGCGCCGGACCTGGCGCATGTCGACCTCGTAGCGCACCAGCCTGACATCAGGCGTGATGTGCCCCCGGAACTTGACCTCGCCGACCCCGAGCGCGCGGCCTTTGCCCGGCGAGCCCGACCAGCCGAGCCAGAAACCGATGATCTGCCACATCGCGTCGAGACCGAGGCAACCGGGCATCACCGGGTCGTCGGCAAAGTGACAGGCGAAGAACCAGTGGTCCGGTGCAACGTCGAGTTCGGCTGCGACGCGGCCCTTGCCGAACGCGCCGCCGTCGATGCCGATATCGGTGATGCGATCCATCATCAGCATCGGCGGTGCCGGCAGCTGCGCATTGCCGGGGCCGAAATAGCCGCCCGCGCTCGAGCGCAGCAGATCCGGCTTGCTGTAGGACGATTGCGGCGTGTGAAAATCGTGCGGGTTGAACAAGATGGCCACCGACCTTGGGGTTAAAGTTGAACGTTAGGAGCGGCTGCGCCGCGTGGCTTTTGACTTGATGGGCGCGGGGCCGGCCGGCAGCCGCAGCGCGGCGGCCATGAAGGCCCAGATGTCGTCGGTGAGCCTTGCCGGATCCGGCCGCCGGTCGGCCGTCAGCGCGCCGATCAGCGCCTGGCGGATGCCGCCGATCATCAGCGCGATGGTGAGGTGAGGGTCGAGCCCTTCGGGCACGATCCCGTCGCGCTGCGCGGCTTCGAGCATGCGCGCACCGGCCGCAAGCTGGCGGCCGGTGAAGGCGGTCTCGACGTCGAGGACCTCCGGTGTGCGGCTCAGCGGGCCGATCACGAGGGGCGCGAACGGGTGCTCATAGTGAAAGGCGACATAGACGCCGATCCGCGCCTTCTCCCGGTCCGCCCAGTTCGTTGCGGACGGCTTGGCGCCGCCGAATGCCGCCTCATCGAGGCGCTCGTAGAAGTCCTCGACCACCGCGGCGATCAGGCCGGCTTTCGATCCGAAGTGGTGATAGGCGAGCCCGACCGAGACCTGCGCCCGTCTCGCGACCGCCTGCATCTCGAGGTGTCCCTGGCCTTCGATCAGTTCCTGTTGGGCTGCGGCGAGCAGCCGTTCGCGTGTCCCGAGACTTGTTGCGCCCATCGCTTATCCGTTGCTGAATTGAATTCAATTCAACCGAGCCGATACTAGGATGTCAAGCCTCGGTCCGCCGGACGGCCGAGCGAACCGGCGAAAGGCGTGCGATGGCGTTTGCGATCAAGACCGAGATCCGTGAACCGCGGGCGAAGGCGTTCACCTTCGCCGCGCAGAAGACCATGTATGGCGGCAAGCTGATCGTCGCCGGCGACGTCGTGTTCGTATTCGCGAGCGAGAACGAGGGCGGCAACGGCCTGATCGCGCGTGGGATCGTCATTTCGGCCGAAGCGGTGCCGCGCAAGGCCGGCATCGCCAGGCAAACGCCGCGCGTCGGCATCGCGGTCAGGTGCGTTGCGTTGGCGAGGCAGCCGCTCGGACGCGACCAACTCAAGCGCTTCAAGGTTTGGGATGACGGCCGGCCCGAGACCGAGCTCAACTTCAAATTCTATCGGCAGGCCACCAACAAGATCGTTGGCATCACGGATCAGACGGCGGCCTTCCTCGAGCGCTTCTTCTGATCGGCAGTCCCCCCAAAATGGTTGCGGCCAGGCTTTGGGGGAAGCCTGGCCGCGCGCGAACCGGTCTGGGACGGGGAGGGGTGGGGATGTGACCGGGTCGCGAACTCGATTCCCTGTTGTCGCTCAGCGCGAGCTGGCGGTTGAAATTGCGGGGCGGCTGTCGCCGAGCGAGACCCACACATTGGGATCGCTCTGCGATTGCCGCTTGACGAAGCGGTAGCCGGTCTCCGTCCAGGCGACGATGCTCTCGTTCTGGTTATCGAGCACGAACTCGCCCTTGTCGGTCTTCACCGTCAGCACCGCGTGGCCTTCGCCCTTCTTGTCGCGCACCACCGTGATCAACAGCGCCTCGCGCGGCCAGCCGGCGTCCATCAGCATCTTGCGCTTCAGGAGCACGTAGTCCTCGCAGTCGCCGTAACCGTCGGTCGGTAACGACCATTTCTCGATCACGCCCCAATGATCCATGTCGGTCATCGGCTTGATGGATTCGTTGACCCACTTGTTGACCCGCACGAGGTCGCGCCAAGCGGTCTGCGACATCACGATGTCGCGTGGTTGCGTCTTGCCGCCGCGGCACTCGGCGGGATTGTCGGTACAGAATTCGACCCAGCCGATCGGCGAACGCGCAACGTCACCCAGGCTGGCGTAGACCACGTCGCCGGCCTTGGCCGACACGCACGTCGCAAACAGAATGGCGGCAACCGCCAAACCTTTCCCCTGTCCCCTGAACCCAAACATCGTAGCCCCCGTTCTTCTTGTTGGGACCACGTTTCGCACAAAGCTTTTGCGCCGCCGCTAAGTGCGCAAAGTAGATTTGACGCGAATACTGGTAAAAGCTGCGGCGAATTCGATCTGTACTTGAATCGAATTCGCGTAAAATTTGAAACAACTGCAATTGATTCAAATTTTATGCATTAACATCGCAAGCGTTGCGCCGGCGCGGTTTGTTGCGCCAAACGGCGCGGCCGTTAACCGCCGATTGTGCCGGGCCAAACGCGGCGAAGGCGGCCACCGGTGCACCGGAGGCCGCCTTCGCAGGCTGAAAACGGGGGCTTGAGCGGTTTTCCGCTTTACCTCGCGGTAACGCTCTCTTCGAGGGTTTCCGCGGACTGCTCGTGGACGAACTCGAGCGCGAAGCCTTCCTCGAGGTTTCGCACCACGCGGGCCTGCACCCGGCCGAGCATCACCAGCGACTTCAGCGGCGGGCGGTTCTCGGCGGCGATCGCGGCGCCGGAGAGAGAAAGGTCGATGATGCGGCAGGTCATCCGCGTGCCGTCTTCCTGGGTGAGCAGGGCGATCGGGTTGCGCGGCACGATACGGTCGTGGCGGCGATCCTCGGGCAGATTGAGGATGTCGCGGTTGGCGAGCCAGGTGAGCTGGGCGGCGAGCTTGTCGCGCTTGCGCGCGGTGGCGCCGATCGTCATGGCAAAGCCGTTGTCGATGATGCGGGTGATGCGGCCCTCGACCCGGCCGATATGGTCGAGATAGGCGATCACGCGGTCGCCGACATTGCCGATACCGGGTGCCAGCAAGGCGAGGCCGCCCGGGGACATGTTGATAATCTGGCAGGGAAACTCGCGCCGGTCGGGCAGCATGTAGCGGCCGAGCAGGTGCACCTTGACGCGCTGGAAGCGGCGCCGCTCCTCGGCAACGGGGACGACGTTAGTTTTCTTCTGTGCAAACGACATCACGACAAACCCGGCCACCGTCCATTCGGAGCCCCGATGACCCTAAAGCTGATAGGGTTAACGGGGCGTTACGGTTGTGAAATGGAACCCGGACACGGAGCGAGAGCGTTCCCGTGTGCCATACCCAAATGCGTTAGGCTCCTCGATACGCCGCGTCAGGTTCTCCGAACCATCGCGCCGCGGCTCGAGCAGTCTCCTGCAGATCCGGCTCGATGTCTGTGGCCCAAGCCACAAGCCCGTCAGGGCGCACCAGCAATGCGGTCAAGCCCAGCCGATCCCGGGCGTCGCTTGCGACATAGCCGATCCGGCCTCGCCAGCGATCGGCAAGCGCTTGCAAGGGCGCGCGCGGGCCAAAGTCCAGCAGCAGGCTGCGCCCGTCTCTGAGTCGTTCGCCGAGCCTCACTCCGCAAGCGAGCTCGAAGTCCGGCGCGCTGCGGCCCACCAGCGGATGGCCGCCGCCGAGTTCGTGGCGCAGCGAAACGCCCCACACGCGCTCGGCAAAATATGTCGCGCCGTCGGGCGTTGCGATCAGATCGCGAATGATGGCTTCGAGCGCGCGCGTGCTCCGGGTCGGCCGCATCAGCGCGACCTGCGCGCGCGACCAGTCGAGAATCTGCGCGCCGACCGGATGCCGCTCGCGCGAATAGCTGTCGAGCAAATCCGCCGGCGCGTCGCCGCGGATGGTGGCTGCGAGCTTCCAGCCGAGGTTCATCGCATCGCCGAGCCCGAGGTTGAGCCCTTGGCCGCCCAGCGGAGAATGGATGTGCGCGGCGTCGCCGGCGAGCAGCACGCGTCCCTTCCGGTATTCCGTCGCCTGACAGGCGCGATCCGTCCAGGTGGTGGCAAGCTGGAGCGCCGTCAATTTGACGTCGGTGCCGGAGACGCGGCGCAGGACCGCCTGCACATGCTCGCACGTGATCTGTTGGGTGCGGTGGAACGCGCCGCCGTCGAACTCGACCATCGCGATGATGCCGGGGCGCGCGTAGGTGTACATGCCGGTCGGCGTGTAGTGGCGGCCCGCGGCGAGCTCGTCCGGATCGGCGATCTCGACCACGGTCGAATAACCTGTGAACTCGGGGTCGGTGCCGGCGAAGTCGAATCCGGCCGCCTTGCGCACCGTGCTCCGGCCGCCGTCACAACCGACCAGCCAACGTCCATGGAACGTCTCGCCGCCAACGCGAATGGCGACGGCGTCATCCGACTGCTCGAGTGCCTCGACGCCCGCGCCGCGCCTGATCTCGACGCCCATCCCGGTTGCGTGCGCGGCGAGGGCGAACTCGAGCGCCGCCATGTCGACCGCCATGCTGGTGCCGGCCGGGCTCGGCAGGCGAAACGGCCATTGCGACGTGTCGATATCGTCGTGATAAAACTGGATGCCGGCGAAATGGCCGGCCGGGCGGCGCGGCTGTTGCATCCAATGCGCGGCGTTCGATGCGTTGCTATCCGAGCCTTGCTTCGCACGCTGGACCGCCGCGATCTCGTCCAGCATCCCGCGACGATCGAGGGCTTCGATGGTGGGCGCCGAAAGGCCGCGCATGCCGAACGGCAGCCGCTTCAACGGCGAGCGCGGGTCCGCGGCCTGCTCCAACACCAGGACCGACAGCCCAGCAAGCCGCAGCTCGCAGGCAAGCATCAGGCCGACGGGCCCGGCACCGGCAATCACGACATCATGGGGAAGGTGGTGGTGGTTGTGCATGAACGGCTCCTGTGTCGGTGTTCGACCGGAGCGGTTCGTCGGGTTGAGAACCACACGGACGAACAATGGACGCCTGGATGGCGTCCGGTGTTCGTCGTGGGGATCTCATGCACGAGGCAGGAGACCAGAGCTTTCGTTCGAAGCGACTTCGTTCACGAAAGGACTTGGGCTTACCAAACCAAGTCTGCCTTTTCCGACAGGGGCGATATAACGGCATCGCGCCGGATCTGCAACCCGCGTGGCGGACCGCACCAACGCGTTCGCTAGGTCCTGGCGACCGCACCGGCACTATCAGGGCCGTCGACGCGGCGCGCGCCCGGGCGCGGCGCAAGATTGTCCGGCGTCTTGATGTTGCGCGCGAGCCCTGCGGCCTCGAATGCCTTGATCAGCCACCAGCCGAGATCGATCTGACCCGGCAGCAGCCCGAGCTTCGCGGAGCCGGGATAGGCGTGGTGATTGTTGTGCCAGCTCTCGCCCATGCTGATCAGCCCGGCGATGCCGACATCGTAGCCCTGGGCTGCAACGCCCTCGATGACCCAGGTCTGTCCGCCCCTGCGATGCGAGTAATGACCGATCAACCAGTGGCCGGTGACGCAGACCGCGACCCGGACGCAGATGCCCCAGACCAGCCAGCTCCACGAGCCGATCGCAAAAAACAGCAAGGCCCAGGGCAATTGCTGCCACATCCAGCTTCGCTCGACGAACGCATAGAAGCGATCATCGGCGAGCCGCGGTTCGAGCCGGAACAGCGGCGGGTGCTTCAGCATGAGCCTGCAGTGCAGCTGCCACCAGGCATCGCGCCAGAAGCCGGCCGCGTGGCAGGAATAGGCGTGACATGCCGCCTGGCGCTGCGCCCAGTCGCGGAAATCGTGCAGCCGCACCATGCCGTAGGGACCGGCCATCCCGACCAGCGTGCCGAGATAGACACAGAGCCGCTCCAACCACAGCGGGCAGTCGAAGCTTGCATGGATCAGGCGGCGATGCATGCCGACCGAATGTCCGAAGCACAGGGTGATTGCGCTGGTCACAATGAACAACGCGAATGCGCTCCACGAGAACAGCAGCGGCCCGAAGATGATCGCGACCGCGGTCATGCTGCCGAGCCATAGCGACTTCGCCGGTGCCCATTGCACGCGTCCATCCAGCGGGTCGGTGCGCTCGTCCGCGAAGATTCGTTCGGAGCCGGGCTGTAGCTTCATTCCGTAACCTGAAATTGTGCCGCAGCTTGGGATGGAGCTGCCGTTGCTGTCAATCCGCCGCGCCCGTCCGTCGTGTCGCAGCAGGCATTGGCAACCCCGGCGGGTTCACCTAGCCTCGCCAATCAGTCGGCTCATGGGGTGGAGACGTTCAATCATGCGACCGAAACCGTGGCTTGCGCTTGTCGCGGCCATCCTCGCAGGCTGCGGCATGGCCCGTTCCGCCGAGATGCGGGTCACCTTGCTCGGCACGGGAACGCCGACGCCGCGGCTTTCCAGCTTCAGCGCCTCGACGCTGGTGGAGGCGGGGCCGGAGAAGCTGATCTTCGATCTCGGGCGCGGCTCGACGATCCGCCTGTTCCAGAAGAAGATCCCGATCGGCGCGATCACGGCGCACTTCATCACCCATCTGCATTCCGACCACGTCGTCGGACTTCCCGACATGTGGTTGACGGGATGGATCGGCACGCCGTTCGGCTCGCGCAAGACGCCGATGGTGATCTTCGGGCCGAAGGGCACGGTGGCGATGACCGAAAATCTCACCAAGGCGTTCTCCGAAGACATCCGGATCCGGATCGACGATGAGAATTATCCGCCGTCGGGTGTCGCGTTCGCGGCCAAGGACATCGAGCCGGGACCGGTCTACGAGAACAATGGCGTCAAGGTCACTGCGATCGAGGTCAATCACGGCGAGAAGATCAAGCCGTCGTTCGGATACGTCGTCGAGTATGACGGCAAGAAGGTGGTGCTGTCGGGCGACACCAAGCCGGACGAGCGGGTGGCCAAGGCGGCCGAGGGCGCCGACCTCCTGATCCACGAGGTCGCGGTCATCGATCCCGACCTGTTCAAGGCCTATCCGAACTACCGGGCGATCGAGAACCATCACACCTCGCCGGAAGAGGCCGGCAGGATCTTCGCAGAGGCGAAGCCGAAGCTTGCGGTCTATTCGCACATCGTGTTCGCAAGCCAGCCGCCGACCCAGGACGTGCCGGAGGAGGCGCTGCTGAAGCGGACGCGCACGACCTATCAGGGGCCGCTCGTGATCGGGCACGATCTGATGTCGTTCGTGATCACGGACAAGGTCGAGGGCTTTGCCCCCGACGGCACCGCGATCAGGTAACGACCGCCGTGCGCAGGCGGCGAGGCTATTTGGCCTCGGCGTCCATGGCCGGCTCGGCCGACACCGCTGGTTGTTCAACGGTCACGGCCTTCAGCACCTTGCGTTTCGCCGCGCGGATCTCAAGCTGCAAGGGCGGCTGATAGGACCCGGCGGGCGGCTCGAACATGAAGGCGTGGTGCCCGTCGCCCTTGTTGAGCTTGAGCAGGTCCTTGCGGAATTGATCGGCAATAACCTCGGCAACGAGCTCGCCGTTGAAATAGATATCGATCGTCACCCGTTTGTCGGGGTGCTGGTCGTACAAGGCCCAGCCGGCGATCCTGTTCTCGTTGAAGACGTCGACATGGCCGGTGACCTCGCCTGAGAGGCTCTCGATGCCGGCTTCGATCACCTCGAGGTCGCTTCGGTAGATCGATCGCGTCACGTCGAAGCTGAAATTCGCCGTATCGACGCATTGCTCCAGCAGGTTCTGCCGATGCTCCTTCATCCGTTGCAGCGTGTCCAGTTCGCCCAACTTGACGTACATGCCGACGATGCCTTCGATACCTGCATTCATGGTGTCGTCCCCGCAATGCTACTCACTTCTTCGCACTCAGCTGCGTTCACAATCGATGGTTTCTTGCGATGCTTCCTTGCGGAAAAATACTCCCGTCAAGACTTGAAGCGCCTCGTCCCGCCAAGGTCAGTCATGAAGACCTTCATGACAGGCATTCATGACATCCCAATCGTCCTGACCTAAACTCGGTGCGGCCGTACCCGGCCCAACGACAAGGACAGGGAGAGCGAACCGATGGAGCAGATCCGCGTCTGCACGCATGATGGACCTGGAGCCAAGCCCGTAATCCGGACCGTGCCATGGCCGGAAATCGGCAAAAAGGCGGCCTTGATCAAGGTCGGCGCCTGCGGGGTTTGCGGAACCGACCTGCACATCCTGAAGGGACATTGGCCGAAGCCGCTGCCATGGCCGTTCACGCTCGGCCACGAGCTCGGCGGCGTGATCGTCGAATGCGGCCCGGAGTTCACCGAAGACTTCATGAGCAAGCCGCTCAAGGTGGGATCGAAGGTGATGATCCCGCCCTTGATGCCGTGCGGCCGCTGCTACTACTGCATCCACTATCCCGAGAGCGCCAACAAGTGCCTGACGCCGGTCTATTACGGCCGCTATCTCGGCTTCGACAAGGCGCCGCACATGTGGGGCGGCTGGGCTGAATATGTCTATGTCGATCTCGACATGCTGCCGGGCACCAAGATCTACAAATTGCCCGACGACATGTCGCTGCGGCTGGGCGCACTCTCCGAGCCCTTGACCTCCTGCATCCGCGCCTTCAACCGCGCCACCCGCGCCGGCGGCTTTTCCTGGGGCGGCACGGTGGTGATCCAGGGCTCCGGGCCGATCGGCATCCTCGCGGTGGCGGCCGCGCAGGAGATGGGGGCAGGGCGCGTGATCTGCGTCGGCGCGCCGGAAGATCAGCGGCTCAAGCTGGCGCGCAAGTTCGGCGCCGAGGCGACCGTCGACATCGAGCAGCTCAAGACGCCGGAAGAGCGCATCAAGGCGGTGCGCGACATCGTCGGCGGCTTCGGCGCCGATCTCGTGATGGATTGCTCCGGCCATCCGACCGCGGGACCCGAAGGCATCGAGATGCTGCGCGACGGCGGCACCTACGTCGAGATGGGCCAGTTCACCGATGCCGGCTCGATCAACACGTCGTGGCATCGCATCTGCACCAAGGACCTCAACGTGCTCGGCTCCTGGGGCTTCACCGGCAACGATCTGCCGCTCGGCGTCGACATGCTCTACCGCACCCGCGACAAATATCCCTGGCTCGACATGCAGACCATCTATCCGTTCACCGAGGACGGCGTCGCGCAGGCGGTCGCGGACGCGATGGCGATGAAGACGGTGAAGTCGACCATCGTGCCGTGGCCCGAGCTGGTCGGGTGAGGCAGGCAAATGGGAATGCTGCAATTCCTGTTGCAGTGCTCCCAAGGGAATAGCGGCCGGGTGCTGCCGATCATGCTCTGATATCGCTCGCCGGGACGACGGCCCGGCGCTAACATCCGATCATGCAGTCGAACCGCGTGCCGCCGAGTGCAACGTTTGCGTGGGGAAACCTGTCCGAGGACTTCCCGCTGTTCAGGACGCTCAGCGCGGAGCAGCGGCTGATCGCGTTTGGCGCGATGACCCGGCGCGACCTGGTGCGTGGCGAGCTGCTGGTCGAGCAGGGCGGCGCCTCCGACGCCTTGTTCCTGGTGCTGCACGGCGCGCTCGCCGTGTACCGGACCGATCATCCCGAGCCGATTGCGGAGCTTCGCGCCGGCGAGCTGGTCGGCGAGATCGGCTTCTTCGCCAACATCCCGCGCACCGCCAATGTGATCGCGATCCGCGATAGCAGCGTACTGGTGCTGACGCGGGCGGCGTATGCGCGGCTTGTCGAGGAAACGCCAGGGATCGTCGAGGCGCTGCTGGCCGCGCTCGCGCAGCGGTTTGCGATCCAGACCGCGCGGCTGCTGCCGGTCCGGACGTCACCGAAGGCGCGCACCGTCGCGCTGATCTCGGGCGGACGCGAGCCGGTGCCGGCGGCCTTCGAACAAAGGCTGCGCCAGGGCCTTGCCGCCGCCGGCGCCGAGATCGTCGACCTCGCGCGCGTGCAGGCGATGTTTCCCGGCCGCACGCTGGACGCTTCCGAGGTCGCCGACTGGCTCAACCGGATCGAGTACGACGCGCCGCTGGTGGCCTATTTCGGCGGCTCCGATGCGTCGGAATGGGCGCGCAAGACCATCCGCCAGGCCGACCTCGTCGTGTTTGCCTGCCGCGGCCAGGCGCCGCCGCCTGACCTGACCGAGCTCGAGAGCTTCGCTTGCGCCGTGCATCCGGCGTCGGCGCGGCGCCTGGTTCGCGTTCATGACATCAGGCAGAACGAGGTCAGCGGCACCGCGGCCTGGCTCGCGCGGCTGCCCTGCTTCATGCACCACCATGTCGCGCTCGAGGACCAGATCGATATCGACAGCCTGGTGCGTTTCCTGTGCGGCCGCGCCGTCGGGTTCGTCGCCGGCGGCGGCGGCAGCCTCGGCACCGCGCATGTCGGGGTCTACAAGGCCTTTCGCGAGCGCGGCGCCATGTTCGACATCTTCGTCGGCACCAGCGTCGGTTCGGCGATGGCGGCGGGTTTTGCCAAGAACTACGACGCCGAACATCTCGAGCGCGGCACGCATGAGATCTTCGTCTCCAGCCGCAGCTTCCGCCGTCCGACCTGGCCGCGCTATGCGCTGCTGGACCACAAGGCCTTCGATCGGGCGCTGGCCGATCAGTATGGCCACAACTGCCGGATCGAGGATTGCTGGCGGCCGTTCGCGGCGGTCGCCACCAATCTGTCGACGCACAGTCTCGAATTGATCCGGACCGGCCTGCTGTGGCAGGCGGTGCGCGCTTCCAGCGCCATCCCCGGCCTGCTGCCGCCGTTCTACACGAAGGACGGACTGATGCTGGTCGACGGCTGCCTCGTCGACAATGTTCCACTGGCGCAGATGCACCAGATGAAGAGCGGCCCGAATCTGGTGGTGCATTTCGGCGAGCCGGCGAGCGAGATGTTCGATGTCGACTATGCCGCGCTGCCGGGAAGGTTCGAGCTGCTTGCGACCTTGCTGATGCCGTTCCGGCGGAAGTCGCTTCCGGCCGCGCCGAGCGCCGTCAACGTGCTGTGGCGGAGCCTCGTCGCGCATCAGCGCTACGATACGCTGCCGACCACGCCGTTCGACCTGGTGATGCGCCCGCCGACGCCCGACGGCATCGACGTGACCGATTTCGACCGCCATCAGGAGATTTTCGAGTCGTCGTATCGCTGGGCCCAGGAAACCATTGCCGCCTCGGAGGCCGCGCATAACCCGGCCATTGCGGCGATCGTCGCGTCCGCCAAGGACGCAGGCAACGATACGAACAAGGATGCAGACACGAGCGCGGCTCCGGTGACGACGGCGGCCGCGCCGGTTTCCCATCAGGCCCGCGTCGGTTGAGCCGCTTGCAGGCGCCGCCGAAGTCGACCATCGTGCCGGCCTGAAATCCGGAGAACACAATGCCGTTCGATTTGATTCTACGCGGCGGACGGGTGATCGACCCGTCGCAAAAGCTCGATGCGGTGACCGACGTCGCCTTTGCAGGCGGCAAGGTCGCCGCGATCGGCCGAGAGTTGAATGCCGATCCCGCGACCGACGTGCGCGACGTCTCCGGGCTGATCGTCTCGCCGGGGATCATCGACCTGCACACCCATGTCTATTGGGGCGGCACCTCGCTCGGCATCGACGCGGAGGAATTCTGCCGCAACTCCGGCGTCACCACCTCGGTCGACACCGGCAGCGCCGGCCCCGGCAATTTCGCCGGGTTCCGCAAGCACGTCATCGAGCCGAGCCAGGTTCGCATCCTCGCTTATCTGCACGTCTCGCATGCCGGCATCTTCGGCTTCTCGGACCGGGTGATGGTCGGTGAGAGCGAGGAGTTGCGGCTGATGAATCCGGTCGATGCCGCGCGCGTCGCCGACGAGAACCGCGACCTCATCGTCGGCATCAAGGTCCGGGTCGGTCTGTTCGCCTCGGGCACCTCGGGCCTGGTGCCGCTCGAGATCGCGCTCGAAGTGGCGGAGCAGGTCGGCATGCCCTTGATGGCGCATATCGACCATCCGCCGCCGAGCTATGAGGAGGTGCTCGCGCGGCTGCGCCCGGGCGACGTGCTGACCCATGCGTTCCGGCCGTTCCCGAACACGCCGGCGACCGCGCAGGGCACGGTGAAAAGGAGCGTGCTGGAGGCGCGCGAGCGCGGTGTGCTGTTCGACATCGGCCACGGCAAGGGCTCGTTCGCCTTCAAGACCGCGCGCGCGATGCTCGCCAACGGCTTCTCACCCGACACCATCTCGTCCGACATCCATCAGCTCTGCATCGACGGTCCGGCGTTCGACCAGGTGACGACGATGTCGAAATTCCTCTGCATGGGGATGTCGCTGCCGGACGTGATCGCGGCGTCCACCGTCAATGCCGCGATGGCGCTGCGGCGGCCCGAGCTCGGCAGCCTCAAGCCGGGCAGCGTCGGCGACGCCACGCTGCTCTCGATCAGGCAAGGCCAGTTCGACTACGTCGACGTCGTCGGCGAACATCTGACGGGCGATCGCAAGATCGCATCCGAAGGCGTCGTGATCGGCGGCCGCTGGTGGCACCCGAAGCAGGACGCCGCCTCATTGACGCGCAGCCATAGCTCGGCCGTGTAGGCGGCACGCAGTGACCCCGCAATCCGGAAACAACGAGGCCGCCACATCGAGGCGGCCTCGCGGCGAGATCCCCGGGCGTTCCCGAAGCGTCGTCTTATTTGCGTTATTTGCGCTCGATGAAAATCTGCCGGCAGTCGGCCGGGCCAATATTCTCCGCCGAGTGTGAAGCGATGACGGGGACCGCATTCACGCTTCCGGCCTTGGTGTGGGTATCCGTGGTTTTTCCGTCAGCTGCGTAGAGCCTCGTATCGCAATCAGTCAGGTGGTAGAGAACCGACGGAAGAGGATGGCCATGCACCTTGTCATGGACGCCTTGCTTTCGCACCGTTTCGATGACGCGAAAGTTTTGATCCTCGAAGATCACCTTGTAGACGTCTGGGTCCCCTTGAAACGTCGGCGGCGCGTTTTGCGCAATCGCCGCGGATGACACCAGATACAGTGCCGCGAATGCGCCCAGCGCGAATGTGCTGTCTCGAGTCATTTCGCAACTCCTCATTGGCGACGGTTGAGTTCTTCACGGACGTCGGGATGCGCCGCAGAATGCTTCGATGCTTCGAAAGGCCAGGTAGCGATTTGACGTCGGCGGTACCGGATCGGATCATGCGCGCACTTCGCCATTTCCACCACCAGCCAGCGCAACCGCATTGACATCACTTCCGGACTACCTCGATCGGCGGAAGCTCGTCGTAGCGTGCTTCATCAAGGCGACATGGAAGCCGGTCTGAATGAATGTCCGCCAGGGGCCCGAGGGCGGACATCCCGCACACTTCCCAATCGCTTCAAAGTGCGGTCATATGGCGCCCGCTCGCACTTGGCGCTTTGGGACGATGGTGTCCGCTTGCACGGGGGAGAATGCGCGTGAAGGAACTTGCTGGAAAGACCGCGTTCGTGACCGGTGCAGCGTCGGGCATTGGATTGGGGATCGCGACCGCTTTGGCCCAGGCGGGGGCGAAGGTCATGCTTTGCGATATTGAAGAAGCGGCGCTGTCCGCCGCGCTCGAGCAACTGAGGCGCACCAACGCCGATGTCGACGGCGTGAAAGCGGACGTCTCACTCAAGGCCGAACTGGTGGCCGCCGCCGAAGCCACGATTGCCCGCTACGGCAAGGTGCATATCCTCGTCAACAACGCTGGCGTCGGCGGCGGTGGCCCCTATGGCACCTGGACCGACGCGTCGTGGAATTGGACCCTCGAGGTCAACCTGATGGCGACCATCTGGGGGATCGAGATTTTCGGGCCGTTGATCGAGCAGCATGGCGAGGGTGGACACATCGTCTCCACGGCCTCGCTCGCCGGCATTATTTCAGGGGCGAGCACGGCATACAACGTTTCGAAGTATGGCGTCGTCGCGCTGTCCGAGGGACTGCGGCAGGAACTCGCGCCGCGCGGGATCGGCGTGTCGGTGTTGTGTCCCGGGTTCATCCGCACGCACATCATGGACTCGAGGCGCAACCTTCCCAAGCGCTTCGAGGGGGAGACGCGTACCTTGCCGACGTCGGGCCCGCTTGCCGAGCGCATCAATCAGGTCCGCCAACGCATCTCCGAGGGCATCGATCCCATGTATGTCGGTGAACTCGTCCGCGAAGGCGTCGAAAACGACTGGCCCTATATCTTCACCGACCTCGAATTCGAGCCGGTGGTCGACGCGCGCTTCGCCGCAATCAAGCAAGGCTTTGACCAGATCCGCGGGCGCAACCCGAAACGTTGAGCACCGGCACTTCCACCAGCTGCTGCGAATGATGTGCAATCGCAGCATGCTTTCGCGCGGATCGATGTCGCGCCACAAGTGCCGCGGTTCATCTCGTCATCAAAAAAAGATTGGCAGCGCGAACAATGTTCGCGCCTTGCGCCGCCATGGCCGCACCACATGTCCGCACCGCAATTCTTGGGTCAGGTTTGGGTCCCCAAACCGCCCAGTTGCGAATTGTGGAGACGGACTATGGACTTCGTCGGTTTTCTTAATGGCTTGGGTTTAACCCAACCGGCCATTTGGACCGCAGTCGTGATCGCGATCGCGATCCTGCTGCGCGTATCGAACGTATTTCGCTACATTCCCAACAACCAGGTCGGCATCGTCGAGAAGCTGTGGTCGACCAAGGGCTCGATCGATGACGGCTTCATCGCGCTGAACGGCGAGGCCGGCTATGAGCCGGAGGTGCTGCGCGGCGGCCTGCACGTGATGTTTCCCCTCATGTACCGGATCCATCGCTCGGACCTCGTGACCGTCGGCCAGGGTAAGATCGCCTATGTGTTCGCGCGCGACGGTGCGGCGCTGGAGTCGTCGCAGGTGCTCGGTGCCAACGACACCGAGGACAAGTCGGACTTCCAGGACGCGCGCCGCTTCCTGCGCGGCGGCGGCCAGAAGGGCCCGCAGCGCAAGATCCTGCGCGAAGGTACCTATGCCATCAACACCACGCAGTTCGCCGTCATCACCGACGACCGTGTCTACGGTCACGCCTTGAGCGAGCGCGAACGCGGCGTGCTCGAGAGCATGCAGCTCACCATCACCGAGCGCTGGGGCTTTGCCCCGGTCGTGCTGGCGGCCGATCACGATTTGGTCGGCATCGTCACCGTGCATGACGGTCCGTCGCTGCCTCCGGGCGAGATCATCGCGCCCGAGGTCGGCATCGAGCTGCGGGATGCGGCGACCTTTCACAACAATTTCCAGGAGCCCGAGAAATTCCTGAGCGCCGGCGGCTATCGCGGCCGCCAGCTCCAGGTCATCGTCGAGGGCACCTGGTACATCAACCGCCTGTTCGCGACCGTCGAGGCGGTGCCGAAGACGGTGATCCCTGTCGGTAATGTCGGCGTCGTCATCTTCTACACCGGCCCGCGCACCGACGACGTCTCGGGCGAGCAGTATCGCCATGGCGAGCTGGTGCTCAACGGCAGCCGCGGCGTCTGGAAGGATCCGCTGTTGCCGGGCAAATACGCCTTCAACACCTATGCCGGCAAGATCGAGATCATTCCGACCGTCAACTTCATCCTGAAATGGATGCGTGGCGAGGTCGGCGCGATGAAGCTCGACGAGAACCTGTCGGAGATCTCGCTGATCACCAAGGACGCGTTCGAGCCGACGCTGCCGCTCTCGGTGGTGATGCACATCGACTACAAGAAGGCGCCGATGATCATCCAGCGCTTCGGCGACGTGAAGAAGCTGGTCGAGCAGACGCTCGACCCGATGGTCTCTGCGTTCTTCAAGAACATCGCGCAGAAGATGACGCTGATCGAGCTGTTGCAGAACCGCGCCGCGATCCAGGCGGAAGCGGCCCACGACATGAAGGCGAGGTTCGAGAGCTATTCGCTCGACCTTCAGGAGGTCTTGATCGGCACGCCGCGTGCGGCGCCCGGCGACCACACCATCGAGAACATCCTGATCCAGCTCCGCTCGCGCCAGATCGCGCGCGAGCAGATCGAGACCTATCAGGAGCAGGAGAAGGCCGCGGTGCAGGAGCGCGCGCTCAACGAAGCCAAGGCGACGGCGGCGGCGCAGTCGGCGCTGACGCAGTCGCTGATCCAGGTCAAGGTCAACGAGAACGAGGGCGCCGCGGCGCTGGCCCGCGCGCAGAAGGACGCCGAGACGCGGAAGGTCACCGCGGCCGCGGTCGGCGAGCAGTCGCGGCTCGAAGGCCAGGGTGAGGCCGACCGGGTGCTGGCGGTCGGCGCCGCCAACGCGCAGGCGACCAAGCTGTCGGTCGATGCCTATGGCGGGCCGGAATACCGGCTTGCCGAGCAGAACTTCGCGAAGTTCGCGGATGCCCTGACGCGGATCAACCAGCCGCTGGTGCCGCAATTCCTGATGTCGAGCGGGCAGGGCCAGGAGGGCAACAGCGCCGGCCTGATCCCGACCGCGATGCTGAGCTCGATGTTCGGGCAGATGATGCCCGGCGCATTGGAGAAGCTGAAGGACGAGGCCCCGAAGGCCACGCGCCGGACCAACGGCCAGTGACGCGCATGGCCTGATCAACGACGTGATCGGCGGCGCGCTACAGACGCGCCGCCGATTCAAATTGTACTGTGAGCTTGGGCGAGCTCGCCTCGCCGGACAGATTGCCAGCCCGGCGCTCTTAGCGCTCGCGTTCCCAAGTAAGGCTTCCTACGACTCTCTTTCCGGGAAAAACGGAACTGACTTGTTCAGCTGTTCGAATGATCAGCTTATCACCTTCCAGCTTGAAAAATCGTATTTGGTCCTGTCCAGTAAGAAGCTCATTCCCCGATATGTCCACTTTGGTTGTGAACTTGTCTCCTTCGATCATGAATTTTCCGCTGTAAGCAAGGAGCGACCTCAGAAGGGTCGCCGACTCCTCATTGCTTGTTGCCGGTTTACGATTTGCCGCCACGATGACGAACGTCACGTATCCATCCGCCGCGAAGATCGCTCTGCCTTTGGGATTGGGACCGAAAGGCTCGGTAGCCTCTCCACCGATAATCTGAATTGTCCACGAGCTCAGCTTCCAACTACCTGCGAGCTGCCCCGCTGCATTGTCCGCGAGGGCAACTCCAGCTTGAAAACAGACGCATACAACAGCAGCGGCCAGCACACGGAGAAGTACCATGTCTTCCTCCCTCTCAGTAGATGACCAGGTCCATTCAAACAAATGCCCAGACTACCTGTGAGAGACGAAATCGGCGAGAGCGAACGGTCCGGGGAGAGGTCCGCTGTGGGGTCATTTTCGACGAACCAGGGTGAGGGACGCCGCTCATGACGCAGCAGGGTCAATCCGCGACCATCGGCCCGAACGGTTCCCAGCGCTCGCCGGTGAAGCGCATCATCCGGAACTGCTTGACCACGCGATAATCGCTCTGGCTGGTGCTGATGGAGAGGCCCGGCAGCAGCAGATCGAGCTTCACGTCCTTCAGATTGGCCGCCTGGCGCATGACATTGTCGCGCGAGAGATCGTCGCCGCATTGCCGTAGCACCTGCACCAATAGCTCGGCGGCGCTGTAGCCATAGGTCGTGAAGATGCTCTTTCTGTCACCTTCCGGATAATACGAGGTCATGAAGGCGGTCCATGTCTTCATGCCCGCATCGTCCGCCCAGCTCGGGTCGGCGGCCTCCTTGAACGAACTTGCCGAGATCAGCCCCTTGGCGTTCTCAAGTCCCGCAGGCGCCAGCACCGCGTCGATCGAGGACGAGCCGACGCCGAGCAGATGAACAGGCTTCCAGCCGAGCTCCGCGGCCTTGCGGATCGCCTGGGCGGCGAACTTCGGCGCCGCCATGTCGATCAGCACGTTGACGCCGGCGGCCTTGAGCCGCACCACCTGCGAGTCGATGGTCGGGTCCGTCATTTCATAGGGCGCAGCGGATGCGACCATCAGCGCGGCCTTCGCGCCGAGCCCGTCCTTCAAGCCGGCGAGATAGTCCTTGCCGCTCTCGTCATTCTGGTAGAGCAGGCCGATCCTGGCATCCGGATAATTGTCGAGGATGAAGCGCACGTAGACGCGAATCTCGGTCCGCAGGTTCGGGGCGAATCCGATCGTCCATGGAAACTCGGCGGGATCCTCGAAGCGCGTCGAGCGACCGCCCACGAACAGTTGCGGGACATGGTGGTCGTTGAGATATTTCTGAACCGCGACGTTGGAGGCGCTGCCGGGCGTCTGGAACGTGAACAGCACCTCGTCGCCTTCGACGAGCTTGCGGGTCTGCTCGACCGTCTTGGATGGCGTTGCCGCGTCGTCATACGAGATCAGTTTGATCCTGCGCCCGTTGATCCCGCCGCGCTCGTTGATCATCCGGAAGTAGGCGGCCTGGAGCTTGCCGATCACCGAGACTGCCGACGCCGGCCCGCTATAGGGCATGGTCTGCCCGATCCTGATCTCGGTGTCGCCGGCGCCGGGATCGTATTTGCGGCTTTCGGCGAGCGTGTTGGCGGCAGCGAACAGGCTGACGCCGACGATCGCCGCCCTGGCCGCCAGCTTGCACCAGTCTTTATGCATCGTGCTGTCCAATGCAGTCCCGGCTTGAAGGCGTGGCGCACCGCGCGTCGGACTGCGGCAGGTGCGGCACGACCTCCGGCAGCGTTTTCCATTCCGGCGTCGGCGGCGTCTCGCCCGGGCGCGGCACATAGGCGGAGCGTGCCGTTGGCGCGAGATCGGGGACATAGCGCGGACAGTTTGGATAGATGTCGCGACATACGACGCGGATCACCGCCTTGGCACCGTGATGCCGTGCCAAACTTTCGGCGTCGCGGTGAATGCTGGCGTCTCCGTTGATGCGAATGCGATAGCTCTTGCTGTCGAAGGTCATGAACAGGAGCCCGACCCTCGGATTCATGGCGATATTGCCGAGCGTCCGGTACATCAGGTTGCCGTCGTAGTCGGGAAATTCCAGTGTATTCGGGCCGACAATCCTGACGAACCCGGGATCGCCTCCCTTGAAGCTGCAGTCCGGATGATCGCCATGAGACGACGCGATGAAGAAGAAACTTGCCGCCGTGATCTGCGCCGCGTCCCGTTCGGAAAATTCGCTGTGCCTGGCGTTGGTCGCCAGGAAATCGGCAAGGCGCCGGCCATCGGCCTGCTCCTGCAACGCAAGCATCCCCTCGTGGTAGAATCCACGTGCTTCCATGGCCGTTCTCGCGCTTCAATGTGATGGCTTTGGGTTAGACGACAGCATAGCAGCGGCGCGCCGCCGGCTCTCGCCGATTTCCCCTCAAGGCGACGCGTCCTGCGCCCGCTTGCTGCCGGGTGGATTGCCGGAGACGTCGGGAAGGGTGCCCGCATTCTCGGGCAAGACGCCCGCGCGAAATGGCTCTGGTGCTTGAAGCCACGATCGGGCGCGATCGGTGGGCCAATCTGCGACATCGCCGATTCCGGCCGGATGATCGTTCCAGTCCCCCTAGAGGGTTCGATGCCGGTCGATTAACATGGTCGTATTCTCGACACTGATGAAAGCGGAGGGGGACATGGCTCGATGCTTCGTCGCAGTCGCGCTGCTGGGGGTCTCTTGGCTGATAAGCGGTGCATCCAATAGCTACGCCGCACCGTGCCTTGTAGTAACGCTCACAGGTACACAGGGGGGACCACAATCTTTTAACGGTCTCGCCGGCGCCGGAACGCTGGTGCGTTTTGGCGATGACACCGATGAATGTGGGGCGGTGAAGTTGCAGTTTGATGCCGGCCGCGGGACCACCATGAGGCTATCGCAGCTAAAAGTCGGGCCTGAGCAGCTAGATGCAGTATTCTTCACGCACATGCACAATGACCACACGGAAGGTTTCGCCGATCTGGTGCAGCTTCGATGGTCATTTAACGGGACCGGAGCGAAGATCGACGTCGTCTGCAGCGCGGATAGCGTCTCGCCCACGGGCATCACGATAAGCTGCAGCAAGTTCACCGCGCATATCGCTGATGCGTTTATTCAGTCAGGCGAGATAGCACAGCGTCATTCCGAGCTCAAAGAACGGACGGCGGCTGGCCCCGCCGAATTGATCAATACGATCACATTCCAGCCAACGGACGAGCCGCAAGTGGTCTGGTCCAAAGGCGGTGTAAAGGTCAGCGCAATTCGTTCAGCCCACATCGCAGGGCACGCATCCTACCGCGTCGACACGCCCGCAGGCAGCGTTGTCATCGGCGGTGACGCCGGAAATGATGCGCCGGCTCCCCCGCGCAGTTCTTCGGCCTCAGAGCAGGTAGAGAAGCTAGCTGAGGGAGCCGACATCATCGTCCATTCGGCAATTCATCCTGTTATGGCCCCCGGCAAGGGGAGCGGGATGTTCGCTTACGCCTATCTGCGTCAGACCTCGGTCCCTGATCTTGCCGCCATGGCCCAGCGCGCTGGCGTGAAGCATCTCGTGCTCACGCACATGATTCCGCCGATTGGAGGTGAGCAATATCCTTTCAAGCTTCCAGGCGGCTTGCTGACGGAGGCCGACTACACGAAGGCGGCTCGAGATGGCGGCTTCACCGGAAACATCGTAGTTGGCACCGATCTCGCGAGCCTTCGTCTGCCAGCGAGATAGGCCTGATGATACAATGATCGCCGTCGGAACGTACGAGTCGCCATTCGGGGAGAACAGGATGCTGCGTCTCATCGCATTCGCACTTGCCGCCTATTGCTATCTCCAGTCCGGATTTGCCAGGGCGGACGAAGCGGCCAAGCAACTGGTTGGAAGCTGGCGGTTGACTTCATGGGTTATCAAGGTCGTGGGCGGAGAGACCACCGAACCATTTGGTCCCAATCCGAAAGGCAGAGCGGTCTTCACTTCGGATGGGTTCTCGGCATTCATGATCGCCGGGCCAGACCGGAAGCCGGCAACGAACGATTCGGACTCGGCCGCGCTCCTCAAATCGTTGATGGTCTACACCGGAAAATTTACAGTCGATGGAGACAGGCTCACGACAAACGTCGATCTATCGTGGAACGAGATTTTGACCGGCTCGGCCCAAATCCGGTTCTTCAAACTGGAGGGCGACAAGCTCTCCATTCGAACCGCGGAGCAGGTCAGCGCGGTCTACCCCGGCAAAAAGGTAATAGGAACCCTCACTTGGGAGCGTGAACGTTGACGGCGCGCCCTTCGTCTCACAACGGCGCGGGAGTGCGCTGAACGGGGCCAAGACGGCGGCGCTGACGCAATCGCCGGACGCCTGCGCGATTTCGGAATATTGGAAATGTATCCCTGAGTTGCCCGACATGTCAAGCCGCCTTCGAACGCCGGCAGCCGCTGGCTCCTTTGCATGGGGTTGTTTTCGATATTTTTGGCCGCACGCAGCTGCGGCGGTGCCGCAAGCAGGCGAAGCGAGGCTGCGGACAAGCCGATTGACTATTCGGTCTTGTCGACGTTCCAGAACACCGGCGGCGCCGGGCCTTCGAGCACGCCGGTCAGCGATTTGCGCCAGGCGCTCGGCAAGCGGAACTGGCCGAGCGGGATATAGATCACCTGCTCGTAGGCTTCCTTCTGGATCTCGACCGCGAACTTCTTCTGCTCCTCCGGCGACGTGGCGCGCGCGTAGGCGTCGCGCATCTGCTCGAGCTTGGCGTCTTCGGGCCAGCCGAACCAGGCTTTCTTGCCGTTCGCGGCGATCTGGTTGTTGACGATCGGGTTCATCACCTCGGTGGCGCCGGTGAAGGTGAAGAACAGGTTCCAGCCGCCTTCCTTCGGCGGCTTCTGGCTGGCGCGGCGGCTCACCACGGTCTGCCAGTCCGTCACCTGCGCGTCGACGTTGAAGCCGGCCGCGCGCAACAGCTGCGCTGCGACCGTCGGCGGCCCCTTCAGCGTCTGCACGTCGCCGGGGATCATGATCACGACCGGCGTGCCGTCATAGCCCGAGGCGGCGAGCGCCTTCTTGGCCTCGGCCATGCCGTTGCCCTTGATCAGCGTCTCCGCGCCGGCGTCGCTGGCGAGCGGCGTGTCGCAGGCGAAATAGGAGCCGCAAATCTCGTAGAACTTCGCGTTGCCGACGGTGGCGTCGAGCACGTCCTTCTGGTTCATCGCCAGGAACGCCGCGCGGCGGACCTTGGGGTTGTCGAACGGTGGATGCAGGAAATTCATCCGGCCCTCGATCTGGAAGCCGAACTTGTTCAGCACGGCCACGGTGAGATCGGAATTGGCCTCGAGCACCGTCAGCAGGTCGACCGAGGGCTGTTCCAGGAAGTCGATCTCGCCGGATTGCAGCGCGTTGATCGCGGTCTGTGCGTCCGGCATCGTGATCCATTCGACGCGATCGACTTTTGCGACCTTGCCGCCCGACAGCCAATCCGGCTTTTCCTTGCGCGGTACGTAGTCGGCGTTGCGCTCATAGACCGCCTTGACGCCCGGCTGGAATTCGGCGGCCACGAACTTGAACGGTCCGCAGCCGATCTGTTCGGCGATCTGCTTGCCCGGCGGCGTCTCGGCGAGCCGCTTCGGCATCATGAACGCGACGTAGGAGGAGGGCTTTGCCAGCGACTCCAGCACGAGGCCATACGGCTCCTTGAGCTTGAGCACGATGGCCTTCGGCCCGTTAGCCTCGAGAGAAGCCGTGAATTCGGCCAGCTTCTGCGCCATGCCGTCGACAGCGGTCCAGCGTTTCAGCGACGCGATGCAGTCCTCCGCCGTGACGGGCGCGCCGTCATGCCATTTCAGGCCGTCGCGCAGCGTGAACGTGTAGGTCAGTTTGTCGTCGGAGATGGTCCAGTCCGCCATCTGCGGCCGGACCTTGAAGCTGGAATCGATGCCGAGCAGCGTGTCGTAGACCATGTAGCCATGGTCGCGGGTGATGTAGGCGGTGGTGAAACCGGGATCGATGATGCGCAGGTCCGAATGCATCACCGCGGTGATGGTCTTGCCCTTGGCCGCGGCGACGGCGCGCGATGACAATATGGCCGGGGCTGCAATCGCCGGCGGCACGCTGGCCGCGAGCTTGAGGAGTGTCCTGCGCGAAACATCCGCCATTCACCATCTCCCGATTTGCCGTTGCGCCGGCAAGCATGCCGCAGCGACCGGCATGCTTCACGAATTCGTTGTTGAAAGCAAGCAAGGGCCGCGCCACTGGTCTGGCACCCGGATTCCTGGATTGGTCAGGCGAACGTGCGATGACCGCGGCCGCGGCGCGCGTTGCGCCGGCACCGCACAAGTCCGCATCCTGCATAGGAGCCTGCGCTTCCTGCCGCACCTCGCAGGCTGTTCGGACCCTGATCCGCCGTGTAGGCTTATGGTCCTGCCGGCCAGCAATAAGGCCATATCCCCTTAAGGGAACAAGCAGCGCGATCGAGCAGCCGAGGGAGACCAGAAGAACCGTCATGACCGATATCCGATACGTAGCACCGCGCACGCTTGATGAAGCGATTGGCGCATTTGCTGCCGCCGGGAGTGCCGCCCGCATTATGGCTGGGGGTACCGACTTATTGGTGCAAATGCGCTCCGGCCTGGTGCGGCCGGGATTGATCGTCGACATCAAGAAGATCGGCGAGATGACCGAGATCACCGAGACCGCCGACGGCGGTTTCCGCGTTGGTGCCGCCGTCTCCGGCATGGAGCTTGCCGAGCATGCGCGCTTCGGCAGGGTGTGGCCCGGCGTGCTCGAGGCCGTGAACCTGATCGGCTCCAAGCAGGTGCAGGGCCGGGCCTCGGCCGGCGGTAATCTCTGCAACGGCTCGCCGGCCGGAGACAGCGTGCCGGCGATGATCGCGGCGGGTGCCGTCGTCACCGTGCAGGGCCCGAACGGCCGCCGCGAGATCAAGGTCGAGGACGTGCCGGCCGGACCGGGACGGACCAACCTCAAGCCGGGCGAGATCCTGGTCAGCTTCGCGTTGCCGCCGCGGCCTGCGGGGTCGGGCGACGCTTATCTGCGGATGATCCCGCGCACCGAGATGGACATCGCGGTGGTCGGGATCGGCGTCAGCCTGACGTTAAAGGACGGCATCTGCACCGCCGCCCGTGTCGGCCTCGGCGCGGTGGCGCCGACTGCGCTCTTGGTCGCGCCGGCAGCCCAAGCGCTGGTTGGTTCGAAGCTCGACGATGCCGCGCTGGAAGCAGCCGCTGCCGCATGCCGCGCCGCCTGCCGTCCGATCGACGACAAGCGCGGCACCATCGCGTATCGCACCAAAACCGCCGGCGTGCTGCTCAAGCGCACCGCCGCGATCGCGGCCCAGCGCGCGGGAGGACATTAGCATCATGCCGAAACTACACGTCACCACCTCGGTTAACGGCGAGCCGGTCGAATTCCTGTGCGAGCCGTATGAGACCATGCTCGATGCGCTGCGCGGGCAATTGGGGCTCACCGGCTCCAAGGAAGGCTGCTCGTCCGGCGATTGCGGCGCCTGCTCGATCACGCTCGATGGCCGTCTCGTTTGCTCCTGCCTGATGCTCGCGGCCGAGGCCGAGGGCCACGAGATCCGGACCATCGAGGGCATGGCCAAGGGCGAGAAGCTGCATCCCCTGCAGCAGAAGTTCCTCGAGCATGCCGCGCTTCAATGCGGCATCTGCACCTCGGGGATGCTGGTCGCTTCCGAGGCGCTGCTCGCCAAAAATTCCAACCCGACCGAAGAGGAAGTCCGCTTCTGGCTCGCCGGTAATCTCTGCCGGTGCACCGGTTACGACAAGATCGTCCGCGCGGTGATGGAGACCGCGGCTGAAATGCGGGAGACTGCACGATGAACGTCGTCAACAACAAATGGATCGGCCAGCGCACCATCCGGCCCGATGGCGTCGACAAGGTCACCGGCCGCGCGGCGTTCGCCGCTGACACTACGATGCCCGGCATGATCTGGGGCAAGGTGCTGCGCAGCCCGCATCCGCACGCCCGCATCAGGTCGATCAACACCGCCAAGGCCGAGGCGCTGCCCGGCGTCAAGGCAGTGGTCACCTCGCGCGACATCGTCGACTTCACGATCGAGAAGGGCGCGGTGATGCTCGGCATCCAGGACATGCGCTGGATGTGCCGCAACGTGATGGCGCGCGACAAGGCGCTCTTCCCCGGCCACCCCGTCGCCGCCGTCGCCGCGACCACGGAGGCGATCGCAGCGGAAGCCTGCAAGCTGATCGAGGTCGACTACGAGGTGCTGCCCTGGGCGATCGAGATCGACGACGCGATCAAGGACGGCGCGCCGATCCTGCACGAGTTCAACAAGTTCGACGGCAAGCCCTCGAACATCATGGGTCGCATCGAATCCAAAAAGGGCGACATCGCGCAAGGGTTCAAGGACGCCGAGATCGTGATCGAGCGCTGCTTCTCCACGCGCCCGGTGCACCAGGGCTATATCGAGCCGCATGCCTGCCTGATCTCGGTGGCGGCCGACGGCAAGACCACGATCTGGTCGTCGAGCCAGGGCCAGTTCATGGTGCGCGCGATGACGTCGATGCTGACGGGCATCCCGCAGAGCGACATCCGCGCCATCCCCGCCGAGATCGGCGGCGGCTTCGGCGGCAAGACCATCGTCTATCTCGAGCCGCTCGCGACCTTGCTCGCCAAGAAATCCGGCCGTCCTGTGAAGATGGTGATGACGCGCGAGGAGGTGATGCGCGCCACCGGGCCGACCTCGGGCTCGAAGAGCACGGTGAAGATCGGCGCCAGGAAGGACGGCACCATCGTCGCCGCCCATGGCAGCTTCTATCTGCAGGCCGGCGCTTTCCCGGGCTCGCCGATCCGCGGTGCGGTCGGGTGCAGCTTCGCGCCCTATGACATTCCGCATGTGCTGTCGGAAGGCTTTGACGTCTGCTCCAACCGCTCCAAGGTCGCGGCCTATCGCGCGCCCGGCGCGCCGATCGGCGCCTATGCGGTGGAATGCGTACTGGACGAGCTCGCCGAAGCGCTCAAGATGGACCCGCTCGCGCTGCGGCTGAAGAACGCCGCCAAGGAAGGCACCAGGGCCGCGCACGGACCGGTGTTTCCGCGCATCGGCTATATCGAGACGCTGGAGGCCGCGCAGAACCATCCGCATTATGCCGCGCCGCTCGGCAAATATCAGGGTAGGGGCGTCGCCTCGGGCTTCTGGTTCAATGCCGGCGGTGAATCCTCCGCGCAGGTCAACATCACCGAGGACGGCAACGTCGTCGTCACGACGGGGCATCCCGACATCGGCGGCTCGCGCGCCGGCATCGCCAACATCTGCGCCGAGCTGCTCGGCATCGACTACAAGCGCGTCTCCGTCATCATCGGCGACACCCAGACAGTCGGCTTCTCCAACCTGACCGGCGGCAGCCGCGTGCTGTTCGCCTCTTCGATGGTGGTGACGCAGGCGGCCGACAAGGTGATCGCGACCTTGCGCGAGCGCGCGGCGAAGCTCTGGGAGATCGACCCTGAAGCCGTGAAGTGGGAGAACGGCGCCGCGCATCCGGTCAGCCCGAATGCCGGCCAGTTCGAGCCGTTGACGCTCGCCGACCTTGCCGAGAAGGCGCCCTCGCAGGGCGGCCCGATCGGCGCCAGCGTACAGCTCAACACGCAAGGCGCGGAAGGCGGCTTCGGCACGCATATCTGCGACGTCGAGGTCGATGTCGATCTCGGCATCGTCCGCGTGATCCGCTACACCGCCGTCCAGGATGTCGGCCGCGCCGTGCATCCGAGCTATGTCGAAGGCCAGCTGCAGGGCGGCGTCGCGCAGGGCATCGGCTGGGCGCTGAACGAGGAGTACATCTACAACAAGGACGGCAAGGTCGATAATCCGGGCTTCCTCGATTATCGCATGCCAGTCTGTTCCGACCTGCCGATGCTCGACTGCGCGCTGGTCGAGGTGCCGAACCCGAAGCATCCGCAGGGCGTCAAGGGCGTCGGCGAGGTGCCGCTGGTGCCGGTCATGGCCGCGGTCGCCAATGCCGTGCACAACGCGCTCGGCAGACGCTTCTACAGCCTGCCGATGTCGCCGCCGAAGGTGTCGGCGGTGCTCGCTGCGCCGACGCAGCAGGCCGCGGAGTAGGGAGCGTAGGGCGGGTTAGGCGAAAGCCGTAGCCCGCCATCTCTCCGTGGATCGATCGGCGGCGGGTTACGCATCGCTAACCCGCCCTATGGTTGTGGGCCATTGACGTGGGAGTCTTTGCCTCGGCAAGATCGGAGAATGACCCATCCCGACGAACTCTCCGCCTACATGATCTTCAGCCGCAGCGATTGGGCGGCGCTGCGCGCCAGCACGTCGCTGACGCTGTCGGATGCCGATCTCGCGGCGCTGCGCGGCCTCAACGGGCCGATCACCTCAGCCGAGGTCAGTGATGTGTACCTGCCGCTGACCCGGCTGCTGAACCTGCATTTCTCGGCGGCGCGCAATCTGATGCAGGTCAAGGCGGAATTTCTCGGCCGGCCGGCGCGCCGTTCGCCCTACATCGTCGCGTTGGCCGGCAGCGTCGGCGTCGGCAAGAGCACCTTTGCCCGCGTGCTGTGTGCGCTGCTGGCCGGCTGGGCCGATCAGCCGCAGGTCGCGCTGGTGACGACCGACGGCTTCCTGCATCCCAACGGCGTTCTGGAAGAGCGCGGCCTGATGCGGCGCAAGGGCTTTCCCGAGAGCTACGATCTGCCGCGGATGCTGCGGTTTCTCGCGGCGGCCAAGGCGGGTGAACGCGAGCTCGAGCTGCCCGTCTACTCGCATCTGATCGGCGACATCGTGCCGTCCGAACGGCAGGTCATCCGGCAGCCGGATATCCTGGTGTTCGAGGGTCTCAACGTGCTGCTGGCGCGCGGCACGGCGCCGGTGGTGGTCTCGGACTTCTTCGACTTCTCGATCTACCTCGATGCCGATGAGGCCGACATCCAGTCCTGGTATGTCGAGCGTTTCCTCAGGCTGCAGCCGACCGCGTTCCGGAATCCCGCCTCCTATTTCCACCACTACCGGGACCTGCCGCCCGGTGACGCGCGCGAGGTCGCGGAGCGGCTGTGGCGCGAGCACCACCGCGCCAATCTCAGGGAGAACATCCTACCGACGCGGACGCGCGCCGACGTCGTGCTGCGCAAGCGCTCCGATCACTCGATCGGTGAAGTCTGGCTGCGGGAGACGTAGCAATGTAGGGCGGGTTAGGCGAGGCCGTAACCCGCCGTCTTTCCGCGCGTCGGGTTGGGTCGGCGGGTTACGCTTCACTAACCCGCCCTACGGTCCCTCACTTCAGCTCTTTCCCCAGCTGCGCGAACACCGTCTCGCAGGTCATCAAATCCAGATGCCCGCCGCCGGCGTTCTTGAAGAAGGTGATGTCGTCAGCCGACTGCCGGCCGGTGACTGCACCGCTCGCGAGGTCGTAGTGGTCGCCGAGCACGTCGCTCTCCTTGATCGCACCGCTGGCGATCGGCTGCAGGATGTCGCCGACGCCGTCGAAGGCGGATTCGCGGCGGTCGACGAAGATGCGCGAGCGCCGCGCTGCCTCGTCGTCGGACTCGCGGGTGTCGGGGGTGAAGCCGCCGACCAGATCGAGATGGGTGCCGGGCTTCAGATTGGCGCCCTTGACCAGCGGCTCGCGCGAGCGGGTGCAGGTGGTGATGATGTCGGCCTTGCCGGTCGCGGCGTCGAGATCGCTCACCGCCTCGGCGGCGATGCCGTCGGCTTCCAGCAGCGTGGCGAGCTCCTGCGCGCGCTCGACGGTCCGGTTCCAGACCCGCACCCGCTTCAACGAAGGCCGCACCGTGCGGTGGCCGCGCACCAGCCAGCGCGCCATCTCGCCGGCGCCGACCACCAGCAGCGTCTCGGCATCCGGCCGGGCGAGGTGCTTGGCGCCGAGCGCGGAATCCGCGGCGGTCTTCCAATGGGTGATCTCGGCGGCGTCCATCACCGCGAGCGGCCGGCCGTCATTGCCGTCGAACAGCACGCAGACCGCCTGCACGGCCGGCAGCTTGCCGTGCGCGAGGTTGCCCGGGAAGCTGGTGTAGAGCTTGGTCATCATGAAGCGGCCGGCATCGACCGCGCTGCGGGTCACCAGCTGCTGGCCCTTGTCGTCGCCGAGATAGCCGTCATGGACCGCGATCTTGGGCCGCCGGTGCGCGGCCTCGATCGCCTCGATCAGGATTGGAAAGCTCAGGACGCGGTTGACCTCGCTGTCGTCGACAATATGCACGTGGTTCTCTCCTCGGGCACCCTTGCGCGGCTCCCGGAGCGCGCCAAAGCGGCTCCGGACTGGATAGCGTGTGGGGAAGGCTAGTCAACCGGACATGCGCTGCGCCCCTTGCTATCCTGCGCATCTGATTCTCTCGCAGGTCTCGCAAGCCGTGGTTGCAGTCGTCGTCGCCATCCTGATCTTCATGCTGCTCGGCGGCGCCGCGCTTGGGACCATGGCGATCCATGGCCGGCTCGAGGATCATCACCGCAGCGACGAGACCAATACCTCGGTACGCCTGGTCGCGACGCTGTTCGTCACCATGCCGTCGCTGCTGCTCGGCCTGATGATGAACAACTCGGCCAACACCTACGTGGCGGTCGACCGCAATCTGCATGTGTTCGCCACCGACCTCATCCTGCTCGACCGCAGCCTGCGGCCGCTCGGTCCCAGCGCCGACGAGCCGCGCCGGCGGCTGCTCGCCTATGTCGAGCAGGTGCTCAAGGATGTGCCGATCTCACGGGCTAACGAGGTGTCCGAACATCTGCTCGACGAGGTCGGCACCAGTCTCCGCGAGCTGAGGTTCGGCGACGAGCAGAAGGTCGCGCTGTGGAACGATGCAAGGTCGCTCTATCGGCAGGCGGTGCAGCAGCGCTGGACCTTTGTCGAGCAGTCCGACGGTTCGTTCCCGTCACCGCTGATCTGCATTCTGGTCGGATGGCTGACACTGATGTTCGCGACGCTGGGCTTTCGGGCGCCACGCAACGCGGTCGTGATCTCGACCTATGTCGCCGCGGCGGCGCTGGTCGCGGCCGCGATCTATCTGATCCTCGAAATGAGCACGCCGTTCTCCGGCCCGATCCAGATTTCCGACCGCCCGCTGGTGCGTGCGGCGGAGGAGATCAGGCGGTAGCTCATTCGGATCGAGCTAAGCGGCGGTATTGGCACGCGCCCTCGGCTTTATTCCCCTCACATCAGTCGCTCGGCCGGAAATTGTTTCCGCACCGCCGGCGGAATAGTGCAGGCCTTCGCGCGTCCTTACGCATGCAAGCGATTTGCACTCGAAAGGGAGACATCATGAAGACAACGTTCGCACTCACGCTCGCCGCCGCCGCTTCGTTCGCTCTTGCGTCTGCCGCCTTTGCCGCGCCGCCGACCAAGACCGGCACCACGGCGAAGGGTTCCGTCCTGACCGACACCAAGGGCATGACGCTCTACACTTTCGACAAGGACACGGACGGCAAGTCGGCCTGCAACGGCCCCTGCGCGACCAACTGGCCGGTGCTGAAGGCGGATGCCGGCGACAAGGCTGAAGGCGGCTACACCATTATCTCGCGCGACGACGGCTCGAAGCAATGGGCCTACAAAGGCAAGCCGCTCTATACCTTCGCCAAGGACCAGAAGGCCGGCGACATCACCGGCGACGGCTTTCTCAACGGTGCCTGGCACCTCGCGCAGCCCTGAAGAGTTGCAGCTTCGTAGGGCGGGTTACGCTTTGCGAACCCGCCCTGTGATTGCGTCAGCGGCCACCGCCACCACCGCCACCACCGCCGCCACCTCCGCCACCGCCGCGGCCTCCGTTCATCAGGGCCTGGTTGTAGCGCGGGTCGGACTGCTTCATGTAGTCCGGTGAGATGTCGCGGTCGCGCGCGCGACCCGGACCGGCCAGTGAGACAGGCTGCCCGCATCCCGCGAAGATCAGGAAACTGCAGGGCGGATCGACGACGCGCGGCTGAAATGCATGGGCTGCCGTGGTCGTCAGCGCCGTCGTGGCGACGGTGGTGGCGAGCACGGCGGCTGCCGCCAAGGCGGTGGTGCTCGCGACGGTGAATAACGCTGCAGTTGAGAGTCTCGATCGCATCGACATAGCAAATTCCATCCTTCGGTTCGGCGAAACCGGAATGGCCCGCTCGCAAAATTGGACGGGGCCTGATGGAAGTGGGTTCGAGCGGGAAGCCGCGATTTTGCGATGCGGACACGACAACGTGAAGGCGCGAACCGACGCGTCTTCCGCCGAAGGCTCAGCCTGCGCCGGCAGGTTTGCCAGCGCTTTGCGCGTTCAGGTGCGCTGCTTCAGCGCCATGCCCATGCTGATCCAGCTGACGCCGGCGCAGATCAGGTCGACGCTGAGGAAGATGCCGAGCACGTAGAGGCTCGACACCGGCCAGTGCGCCAGGATCATGGCGCCGAGCACGAGCGTGATCAGCCCGGAGATCGCGACCATTCCCCACGGCGCCGCCGAGTTCATGCCGAACGCGAGGAAGATCCGCACGATGCCGGAGACCACCAGCGCGATGCCGAGGAACAGCGTCAGCGTCGCCGCCGCGAGCAGCGGATTCTCGAAGGTGATGAATCCCGCAACGACATAGAGCGCGCCGAGCAGCAGCCAGAACAGGAACTTGCCCCACGTCTTGAACTGGAAGGCGTTCACGATCTCGGCGGCGCCCGCGACGATCATCATGGCGCCGACGAACAGCACGCTGACGACGGTGGCGAACAACACACTGCCGAAGGCGAGCACGCCGGCGATCAGGTAGATCACGCCAAGGGCGACGATCCAGCCCCACTTCGCGCGAAGGTTGGCAAGCCCGGATCCGAGGCTGTGAGGAGGAGTGGCGGGTGAGCTGGACGCTGTGGACATCGTATCGCTCCCGAATACTTGATCAAACCATGCTACCATAGGTGACCGCGCGGACAAGGGCAGGCGCAGGGTGGCACCAAATGCAGGTGGCACCAAAGGCGCCGCGACACGTTGATTCAAATCAATCGGCGTGTTGCCGCGCAGCATTCGTTCGACGACGGCCGGTTTGCACCAGACGACGGACTGTCCGGATTGGACTGCAAACTGTCCGGACCGCATCCACAAAGGAGGTCGACATGCCCACGACGCACGACAAGGACCACGTCTACAAGATCCTCGAACTGGTCGGATCATCCGACAAGAGCATCGAGGCGGCGATCGAGAACGCCGTCAGCCGTGCGTCGAAGACGATCCGGGAAATGAAATGGTTCGAGGTGGTGCAGACGCGGGGCCATATCGAAGACGGCAAGGTCCGGCACTACCAGGTGACGCTGCGGGTCGGCTTCACGCTGGAGTAGGCGGCGTCCGGCAATGATGCGTGTACGCGTTTCGTAGGATGGGTAGAGCGAAGCGAAACCCATCATTCGCGCTGCGGATATGAAGTGATGGGTTTCGCTGCGCTCTACCCATCCTACGCGACGCCATGCCCGCGAAGCTGCGTCGCCACCAAAGCTGTCATCGTCCGGCTCGACCGAGCGATCCACTGAATGCGGTGGTTATGGGTCCTGGCTTTCGCCAGGACGACGAATGAAAACAGCGCGGCCCATCACCGCCGCGACAGCGGCGCGGGCGGGGGCGGGGCGGTGGCGCCGGCGGCGAGCGAGCGTTGCACCATCACGGTGTCGGACCAGCGGCCGTAGCGATAGGCGACGCCCGGCAAATGCCCGACGCGGGCAAAGCCGAAGCGGTCGTGCAGCGCGAGCGAGGCGGCGTTGTCGCTGTCGATGTAACCGATCATCTGGCGAAAGCCGGCCGCGGCGCAGGTGTCGACCAGCACCTGTAGCAACTTGCCGCCGACGCCCTTGCCGGTGAAGCGGTGGTGAATATAGATCGAGTGCTTCACCGTGTAGCGATAGGCCGGGCGCTTGCGGAACTGGACCACATAGGCGTAACCGACCACCTCGCCGTCGCACACCGCGACCAGATGCGGCAGGCGGGTGCTGCGCAGGTTCTTGCGGCGGTCGCGCAGATCGTCGGGCTCGGGCGTGCCGCTATCGTCGACGCTCTCCTCGATGCCGTGGCGGATGTGATGGCGGTAGATCGACAGCATCGCATCGACATCGCTGTCACGGGACGGACGGACGGTGATCTTCTGATCATTCTCCATTGCGTGTAGACCGTTCCCTTATTCGGAGACCACGTAGGTGTAGAAGCGGACGCGGCCGGATTCGTCAATCTCCTTGTAGATGCCCTGCACCTCGACCTCGAAGCCCGGGAACGCGTTGAAGCTCGCCTCGAACATCTTGAGGTAGTCGATCATCGGCTTGCTTCGTTCCGACAGCCGCTCGCCCGGCACGATGGTTGCGATGCCGGGCGGGTAGACCACGAACGGCGTCGCAGCGACGCGGCCGAAGATCTGGTCGATCGGCAGATAATCGACGTCGTTGCGGATCAGGTATTGCGCAGCCTGGCGCGGCGACATCGCGATCTCGGGCAGATGCTCGGGCAGGAATTGCCTGGCCTGCAGCGTGCTGACGCCGCCGTCGCGGAAGAAGCGGTGCATGTCGCCGCAGAGATCGCGCAGCCGCACCCCGCTGTAGCGTTGCGGGCGGCGGCGGAAGAATTCGGGGATGACGTCCTCGATCAGCGCGTTGTCGTCGTGCAGCTTCTTGAAGGCGACGAGCCCGGAGACCAGCGTGCCGGCCTTGCTGGCCTCGACACCGGGCGTCAGCAGGAAGAGCAGGGAGTTGAGGTCGTTCTTCTCGGCGACGATCTGGTTCTCACGCAGATATTGCGCCACGACCGGCGCGGGGATGCCGTGATCGGCATAGGCGCCGGTGGCGTGATCGAAGCCCGGCGTCAGCAGTGTGAGCTTGTTCGGGTCGGTCATCGCGAAGCCTTCCGTCAGCTCGGGGAAGCCGTGCCAGGTTTCGCCCGGACTGAGCTGCCAGTAGGACGGATTGGTCGCGAGCTGGTCGGTCGAGATCGTCTCCCAGGCGACGTTGTGCACGCCGTTCTCGCGGGCGATGTCGGGGATCTTCACCCGGTCCGGCACGAACGGCTCGAAGAACCAGCGCCGTTCGGCCCGTGTCTCCTTCTCCTCGAACTCGCGCTTCACCGCGCGGATCTTCTTGCGCAGCTCGATGCCGAGCCGGATCGTGTCGTCCCACAACACTTCGCCGGAGCGGCCCTTCATCATCTGCGCGCCGACGTCGAGCGAGGCGAAGATCGGATAAAACGGCGAGGTCGAGGCGTGCTGCATGAAGCTTTCGTTGAAGCGGCGGTGCTCGACCCGGCGCTTCTGGCCCTTGATGTGGCGGTCGCGGATGTGGATCTGCGAGGCCTGCGAGAAGCTCGCCAGCTGCTTGTGGGTCGACTGGGTGGCGATGATGCCGGGCGCCTCGGGGCCGAGATTGGCGAGCCCCATCGCGAAGCGGCCGGCATAGATCGGGTGGAATTTCATGAAGCCGGCCCAGGCCTCGTCGAACAGGATGTAGTCGCAGAGATGGCCGATCCGCTTCAGGATCATCTCGGCGGAATGGATGGTGCCGTCATAGGTGCACTGCTCGACCACCGCGACGCGGAACGGGCGCTCCTTCTTCCAGGCGTTCTCGTCCTTGACCAGCGGGTGCTTGCGGATGTGGTCGCGCAGCGCGCCCTCGTCGAGCAGGTCCCAGCGCATCGGGCCGATCAGGCCCCAAGCATTGCGCACCGTCGGCACGTAGACCGGGATGCCGCCGCCGATCAAGAGCGCGCCGTGATGCGCGGCCTTGTGGTTGTTGCGGTCGAACAGCACGAGGTCGCCGTCGGTGACCAGCGAGCCGAGCGCGACCTTGTTAGAGGTCGAGGTGCCATTAAGCACGAAATAGGTTTTTTCCGCGCCGAAGATCTTCGCCGCTTCCTTCTGCGCGCGCAGCGCCGGCCCCTCATGGGTGAGGAGGTCGCCGAGGTCGAGCACGGAATTGTCGAGGTCGTCGCGGAACACGGCTTCGCCGAGATGCTCGACGAACACCCGGCCGATCGGGCTGCGGCTGTAGAACACGCCGCCATTGTGGCCCGGGCAGGTCCAGAGCTGGTTGCCTTCCTCGGCATAATCGACCAGCGCCCCGAAGAACGGCGTCTTCAAATTCTCGGCGTACTGCTTGAGCCTGGAGATCAGGTTCTTGGCGATGAAGGGCGGAGTTTCCTCGGACAGGAACACGTAGCCGTCGATGAAATCCAGTACCTCGACCGGGAGATCCTCGAATCGCTTGCGGCGGATCAGAAGGATGATCGGGAAGTCGAGGCCGCGCCGGCGCATCAAATTGATCAGCGCCGCGGTCTTGCCCTCGAGCCCCTTCTTGCCCCAGTCGACCACCATGCAGCCGATCGCGGCATCGGTCTGCACCGCGATTTCGGCATCTTCCAGCTTGCGGGCGCGGACCACCTCGAAGCCGGAGCGCTCGATTTCGGTGATGATCTGATTGAATCGGATGCCTTCGAGGTCGTCCGCCTCGAAAACCGGCGCGGCAAACAGGAAGTTGAAGCGTTTGAAATAGTCCATGCGTGTCCCCGAACTGTGCTGGCGCTGACGTGTCGGCACTATTCATGACAAACAGATGACAATGGGGATAGCAGGCAATCAAATGCGAATGGAGGGGCGCTTTTCAGCGCACGGCGTGGCCCCTCGGATATTCGAGCTGGACGGCGACGAAGTCCGCCGTGCTCCCGCCATAGCGTGCCTCGATCCCGGCAAGCGCCTGGTCGAGCGCTTGCGCGGGCGGTGTCGTGCCGACCGCGGGCAGCAGGCGGTCCGCGGGCCAGCTGGCTGCCACGGTTTGCGGATAGATGCGTAGGCCGTTGCGGGTCGTCACGGGATCGGCGGTCGCGGCGAATGTCGCAGCATGCGAGCGATAGGTGCGCGACCAGCTGTCCGCCACCAGCGCCAGCGAGACCTCGTCGACACCAGGGACAAGCGCGAGGCCGAGTTGCTCCCGGTTCCAGAACGCCAGCGTGTTCCGGATCGCGGTCAGCGCGAAGGGGCGGGTGAACTTGAAGGCGTTGCTGTCATGCCGCGCATCCCAGCCGGGTAGGCCGATCGCGCGGGCGACGGCCTCGGCCTTCTCGCGGCCGGCGATCGCCTCGATCAAGGTAAGCGACATCGGCATCGACGCCGAAATGCCGGTCGTCGTCGCGACGCCGCGGTCGACCACGATGCGGCGGTCGGCAACGTAGCGGATCGCGGGATGATTGTCGCGCCAGCCCTTCAGGTAGAACCAGTGCGTGGTCGCGCGCCGGCCATTGAGCAGGCCGGTCGAGGCGACGACCTTGCCGCCGGCACAGATGCCGACGATCACGGCGCCTTGCTCCGCCTGCCGCCGGATCCATTGCAGGACGGCCGGATCGTCGTCGCGGCTCATCGCCGGCACGATCACGTAGTCGGCGCCGTCGGGATGCGCGGCATCGAATGCCGCAATCGTGGCATCCGGCTCGACCTTCAGCACCGGGAACAGCGTGACCGGACCTGGTCCCGTCGCCAGCGTGACGACGTCGGCGACATCGGCACGCCTGAGGATGCCGTAGGGCATCAGATAGTCGGTGGTCTCGGTCATGTCGTTGATGCCGACGATCGCGATCAACGGGCGGGCGCGCTTCGGCTTGAGCGCCGCGAGCGTGGCGTCGTGCTCCCGCTGCGTGATCGGCGGCTGAACCCGGAACGCCGACGCGGCGGGCAGGGTGAAAAGCCAGATGCCGCCAACGATTGGAATCAGCGCGGCCACGGCGATGCCGCTCCACGCGAGAAGCCGCCAGGTCATGATGATCGATCTCGTATCCGCTTGGGTCGCACGGCGCGGAAACTAGTTGGCGCGCATGCGGATCGGAATGGCGAAATTCCCGCAAAAACGGACACGCGCGTGGCCCGGATGAGCGCGAGCGACATCCGGGCCGATGTATCCCTGCATATCGCTTTCGCGCATGCAGGCGACCAGCGCGTTCAATAGACGAGACTTGTCCCCGGCGGCTTCTCGAGCGCGGCTGCCAGCGAGCGATATTCGTCGCAAGTCGTGCCGCAGATCTCGGCGATCCGGCTCAGATGATACTGGGCGGCATCGCGGTTGCCCTGTTCGATCTGCCAGAGGCCGTAATAGTTCCACGTCAGCACGTGGTTCGGATCGGCCTTCAGCGCACGCTCGTACCAGACCTGCGACTGCTTGTAGTCGCCGAGCTTGCGGTAGGAGTAGCCGATCAGATTGGCGACGTTGGGATGATCGTCACGGCCGAGTGCGTGCAACTGCTCGATGGCGGCGGCGTAGTCGTTACGCTCGTAGATCGTTGCATAGGCTGCGCGATAGCCGTCGCGGAATGCCGGATCGTCGAAGCTGGATTGCTTGGCCGGTCTTTTCTTCTGCGTGGTCCGCTTGCCCTTCTCCTGGGGGTAGGACGGCGGGGCGGGGGTGCTGTAGCTCGACCCGTAGAGCTCTCCGCCGCCTGCTCCTCCTCCGCCGCCACCACCACCTCCCGCGGCAATGACGCTTTGTGGCGGGAGCAGGATGAGCGGCACTGTCAGGAGTGCCACATGCGTTGCGAGCCTCATCGGTGACCGGATCATGCAAACCTCCCGATTCGAACAGGCCAGTCGTTGACCTGAATCAACAACTCCGCGTGACGGGTGACATTCCCCATTCTCCAAGAAAAATATTGCGGGAAAGAATCTGGCAATCGCGCTGCCCTTCTGGCGCGAGCGGCGTCGCGTGTCGCACACGCGGTGTTACGGTCCTGGAGTGGGCAGTCAGAAACTAACATCCGTGTTAGTTGCCGTGCTTCGTGTCTTCCGGCTGAGGCCGTGGATTACGCCGTCGGCGACGACGCATGATATTCGGCCGCCGCGGTTTCGTCGGTCGAACCGGCGCCCAGCCAGGTGAGCAGCAGGGTGAGCACAACTGTCAGACCGAGGTTGACGATCACTGCGTAAAGCGCCGCATAGCCTGGGAAGGTGAAGGTGCCGACCGCAAGCGCATAGGTCGGGGCAAGCTTTGCAGCGATGAACATCGCGGTGCCGGTGGTGATTCCGGCGGCCCAACCGATCAGCAATGCCCAATCATTGAACCAGCGCGTATACACGCCCAGCAGCACCGAGGGCAGCGTCTGGATGATCCAGATGCCACCGAGGAGCTGCAGGTAAATCGCAAACTTGGACGGCAGGAAGAGGATAAAGACCAGCGCGCCGAACTTGACAATCAGCGATACCCACTTTGCCATCTGCGCTTCTTGCCTGTCGGTCGGCTGTCGATTGATGAACTCGCGATGAATGTTGCGCGTGTAGAGGTTGGCCGCGGCAATCGACATGATCGCCGCCGGGACGAGAGCTCCGATCCCGACGGCCGCGAATGCGATCCCCACGAACCATGAGGGGAAGCTATGGAGGAACAGTGCCGGCACTGCAAAGTTGTTGCCGAACTGCTTGAAGCCGGCCGCATATTCGGGAAGTTCGCTGACGCCTGCGGCGATGGCAAAGAAGCCGATGAGGGCGAGCAGACCGAGCATGAACGAATAGCCCGGCAGCAGTGCGGCGTTGCGACGGATGGCGCGGCCGCTGCTTGCGGCGAAAATCCCGGTGATGGAGTGCGGATAGAGGAAGAGCGCAAGCGCCGATCCTAGCGCCAGTGTCGCGTAAGTCCCATATGCGCCGGTCGTGTTGGCGCCGGGAGCAGCCAGCAGCAGTTTCGAGGCCGGTACGGCCGCAAAGATCTTCTCAAAGCCGCCCAGCTGTATCGGCACGACGACGACCGCGGCGAATGCGGTCACATAGATGAGGATATCCTTGACAACGGCGATCGAGGCGGGGGCTCGCAGCCCGCTCGAGTAAGTGAAGGCCGCGAGGATGATAAAGGCGATGACGAGCGGCAGGTCCCCGGCGTAACCCTCTCCCGAAATACCCAAGCCTCCGATCACGACCTGCAACCCGACAAGTTGCAGCGCGATGTAAGGCATCGTCGCCACGATGCCAGTCACCGCGACTGCCAGCGCGAGCCAGCGGTTGCCGAAGCGCCCGCGCACGAAGTCGGCGGCGGTGATGTAATTGTGCCTGTGACAGACGTACCATAGCCGCGGAAAGGCCAGGAAGAGAATGGGGTAGGCGACGATCGTGTAGGGGACCGCGAAAAACGCAATTGCGCCGGCCCCGAAGGCGAGTGCCGGAACGGCAACGAACGTGTAAGCCGTGTAGAGGTCGCCGCCGATCAGGAACCAGGTGACGATGGTGCCGAAACGACGTCCTCCGAGCCCCCATTCATGCAAGAGATCGAGGTCTCCCTGGCGCCAGCGGGCCGCGGCAAAGCCCAACCAGGTGATGAAGGCAAACAGCACCACGAAGATGATGAAGGCGGTCCAGTTCACGTTCTGCACGGCACCCTCCCGGTTAGCCCTCCTCGTTACCTCGTCGCTTTCTCCTCATCTCGGCAGTCCGGCCCGGCGTTGTATCGGTGCGCGGCACGATGAGATTGCGTTGAATCGTCTTAGCTCCTTGTTTGGGCATGATCTCGCGCAAACGCGTTCCGCGTTTGTCGCGAGGGAAAAAACCGCTTCATGCTTTTCCGGATCATGCTCTAGTCCTCCGTTGCAAAGTAGACAATCGCAGTCAGGAAGGCTCCGATGATGATCCAAAGAAGTTGGTACCAGTAGAAGAAGGGCATGCCGATCCAGGATGGCTCGATCCTGTTGTAGAATGGCGGCCAGAGCACTGCGATGAACTGAATGAGAAGGAGCAGATACCACCAACTCCATTCTGCTCGTCTGGTATGTTGATTCACGATTCCTCCTCGGAAGAAGTCGGGCTCCTCTTGATGTTGCTCTCGCCAGCGCGATCGCTGCGTGGTTCGAAAACTCGCTGACGGCTCGGGCGATCCACTACCAATGTCGTGCCTGATCCGGCGAGCGACGAGGCTCATCCAAATTGATGACGAGCCGATCAATTCTCTTGCAGCATCCACGAGCTGAAAAGCGATCCACAGCAACGCGCCGCGGCGATCCAGTATATGACTTTCGTGGAACTTTGGTTCCTAATCCATGTCATTCCGTTAGTCAGAACAGGGCTATGGGTTTGTTCGCACGTGCAGCATCGTCCCGGTATGTCGTGGACGGCGCGTCGCCGCACTCTCATGGGGGTGCCGGTTGACGGCACACATGGACGAGAATGGAAACGAGGCCATGAGCAAGACTGACCTCTCCGACATCTATCGAGACTACATTGCCTGCCTCAACCGACAGGACTGGTCGGTGTTGGGACGGTTCGTGGACGATGACGTGTGCCACAACGGCCGGCGGATCGGCTTGTCAGGCTATCGCGAGATGCTGGAGGGGGACTTTCGCGACATTCCGGACCTTCGCTTCAACATCGCGTTGCTGATCTCGAACGCGTCCCATGTTGCGTGCCGGCTGGCGTTCGACTGTTCGCCGAAGGGAAGATTTCTCGGACTCGACGTTGACGGCAGGCGCGTCTCGTTTAGCGAGAACGTGTTCTACGAATTTCGTGACGGCAAGATCGTGGAGGTCTGGTCGGTGATCGACAAGACGGCGATCGAGGCTCAGTTGTGAATGGGCTTCCCCGTGCTGACGCCGGCGAGTAACTCTACTTGGACTCCAGGTGCCACGCACCGTCCCAATCGGCTGCTGGCGGATTCTGCCGGAAATTGACGACCCGCGCCTTCAGCGTGGCCGATGGTCCATCGTTCGGTACAGCCGCGAGGGCCGCGGCGAAGGCCAGTTCTGCGTCGTCCCAGCGGCGCTCGCGATAGGCGGCGAGACCGTCCGCGTAGTGCTGCCGCAGTTCGGTCTGCGCCGGCGACAGCTCGTCCTTCTTGCCGATGATCTCGAACACGGCGACCGGCTGGGTCTGGCCGACGACGACGAGACGATCGATCTCGCGCAGTTCGATGGTGGCGGCGCAGGCCGCGGCGGTCGCCTCCGAGATCAGGCTGCGGCTGCCGTAGAACTTGTTGGCGCCTTCCAGCCGCGAGGCGAGGTTCACGGTGTCGCCGAGCACCGTGTAGCTCATCATGAATTCGGAGCCGATGCTGCCGACCAGCGCTTCGCCGGTGGCGATGCCGATCCTGATGTCGCAGTCGGCCGGGATCGCGCGCACGCCGAGCAGCTCGGGCAGATCCTTGCGCAGCTGGTTGACCTGGCCGACCATGTCGATGGCGGCAAGTGCGGCGAGGTGGGTCTGCTCGGCTTCCTCGACGAAGGGCGCGCCCCAATAGGCCATGATGGCGTCGCCGATATATTTGTCGATGATGCCGCGATGGGCGTGGACCGGCGCCGACATCGTCGACAGATAGAGGTTCATGATCTTGACGAGGCCGCGCGGCGTCACGCCTTCGCTCAGGCTGGTGAAGCCCTTCATGTCGCAGAACATCACCGTCATGATGCGGCGCTGGCCTTCGGTGGCGGCGATCGCCGGCTGCTCGAGCAGGCCCTCGGCGATCCGCGGATTGATGTAGCGGCCGAACGTTTCGCGGATGCGCTGGTTGTGGCGCAGCGTCTCGATCATGCGGTTGAAGGCCGCCGACAGCTGGCCGATCTCGTCCTGGGTCGTGATGGCGATGGTACCGTCGAGGCGGCCGGCCTCGACCTCGCGGGTGCCCTCGAGCAGGCGCATCACCGGGCGGGTGATGCCGCTGCCGACCAGCATGGCGAACACGAAGCCGAGGATCGCGGCAATCGCAGTCACGAAGCCGGAGATGATGATCGCCCGCTGCTGGGCACTCATCACCTTCGCGGCGGCCGAGGCGACCTGGGCCAGCATGTCGCCACGGATGCCTTCGATCTTGTTGCTGAAGTCGTCGCGCAGGACATCGGCGCGGAGCGTGGTTGCTTTCGCGGCCGCGAATTCCTGGGCATCGAGTTGCTCGAGCAGCGTCTTGTTCTCGGCGTTCAGGCGCATCAGGAGATCGTTGACCGCATTGTCGATGCGGTCATCGAGGCGCCCGAGGGCGGCATTGTCGGACGGAGTCGACGGATCGGCGATGATCGCATCGATCAGCACGCGGGCGGCATTGGCCTCGCGCTTGATTGCCGGCTCGATCTCGTCGAAGGTCTTGCGCGCCGCCGCGTAGCCGCCGTCTTCGCCCGGTGCCTGCATCTTGGCCATCATCATCCGGCGCATCGCCAGGGACCGCTCCAGCGAGCGGATGTTGACGCGGGCGAGATGGCCGTAGGCGGGGATGTAGCGGTTTGTGAGCTCGTCCAGGAGATGGCCGACCTGGCCCGCCATCACCATGGACAGCAGCGAGGTGATCACCGCGAGGACGATCAATCCCGCGGCAATGCCGACGATCTTCTGCCTGATCGAATTCCGAAACATGCCGAGCCCCGCCGCAGCTGCAACAAGCGAGTCACCCCCGCCGTGGCGGCGCACCAGCTAATAGAGTTCCACGGCCCGCGGTGCAAGCGACCGGTTCCTGCCATCCCGTCGCCAAGCAGGCGTCAGCGGCTAGCGCAGGCCCTCGTAGACCATCAGGCCGCGCGCGATCGCGAGCTTGCGCAGGGTGCGCGGCACGAACCGCTCGTGGGGATGCAGGTAACGCCACGAGGTCAGGACTAGGTCGTGCAGCCTTGTGACGTCGTCTTCGAACGGGGCGAGTAGGCCGGTCAGGCTCGCCGGCATGTGAACGCGGGCGGTGAAGGGCAACAGCAGCAATTCAAGATGCGCCTTGGACCCGGTTTCGGTCGTCGCGGTGATACCGGCGATGGCCGGCAGGGTCTCTTCGACGACGCAGGTGATGATGTCCTCGATCTCGCCGCGGCTCTCGCCGGTGAACAGGGCGGAAAAGCTGCGGTTCTTGAGGTCGCAGCCGAGCAGGGCGGAGGTACGGGTGCCGGCGACGCGGAACGGGAAGCGGGTCTCGCCGTCGTAGGACAGCACGAAGATGTCGGACAGCAGCTCGCGCACCGCGGACGGCTCGAGCTCACTCCGGTCGGGTGCACGCGCGGTGCCACGCTTCGCATTCCAATAGGCGAAGAATTCGCGGCTGGAACTGTGTTTCATCTAAAGAACCTTGCCCGGCGCCTGTCTCGGCGGGACACTTCTGTCCCGGTTTTGCTCAGGCGCCTTCCCTTCTCTGTTGTGCAGGGAAGGCTGTGCAGCGTCCATGCCGCGGCCGCGGTTTGGGCGGCTTATCGGCAGCTTTGTGTTGTTAACGTAAATTTAACTATGTCCTTGGCGTCCCAGGAACTCCAACGTAGGGTCTGCGCGTTCCCGTTCACGCCGGCTGCCCCAAGCGCCGGCGCGGTTGGTACACAGGTGGCGTCAAACAGTTTGGTCATCGTGCGGGGAGGGGTGGGGATGCTGTCCCGATCCTTCTGGGGCACGACAAGACCAGCCGATCAGGGAGGGTGTTCTCAGCGCCCTCCCTTTTGATTTTTTTATATTTATCAATAGATTGCTGGCGTTTCGGAAAACTAGCGCCGTCCGGTTTTCCAAATCCTGTTCTCGGTTCACGCCTCCGCCGCCTTCTCGCGGATCGTTTCCATGACGTGGGAGGCGATCTGCTCGATCAAGGCGGCGTCCGAAACGTTCCGCTTCTTCTTCAGGTGCTGGCCGAAGAATCCCTGAATGATCCTGGCTTCCTGCTCGACGTGGCGCGTGTAGTGGCGTCCCATTCTGGATCGCGGTCGCCGAGGGCCGCGGCCACTTGGTCGTCATTGGCTCCGGTCACGCGCGTGATCTCAGCGGCGAAGGTGGCGCCGCGCAGCCCGTGCTCGGTGAGGCCGGGCCCCACCAATCCATCCCGCGCGAGTTTCGTGAGGAAATTGCTGGACTGCCTCTGCAGTTGCTCAGCGCTCTCCCACGGTTGGCCGTTGTAGCCGTCGCGATCTTGCCCTGTGAGGCGGGAAGCGCCGCTCGTTGCGCTAGGGATACCGCCCCCAAAGGACCGTCTTCGAGCTTTGCCCGGAAGTCGCCGTGACATAGTAGGCCGATGTCACGCCCTGTGACGTGATCCGGTTGCATGGCGGCCGAAAGCTGTTCCGGACAATGGTTGTCCCCGACGGTTCGGCTTGAACCTGGGTGCTCCCATGATCGTTGGTCCTGCCGTTGCTCAGGCGGTCCACCATCGAGATGGAGATGCTGCCTGTCCCGCGCGCATGTCGAATCGTAATGACCGGAGCCTGTTCACCACCGCCAAGGGCGGAGCACAGGTTGGCCTTCCCGAGCCTCGAGACACTAATGGACGAAATCTTTACTTCCTGAGCGCAGGCGCCGCTTGCCCACAGCGTGATTGAAGTAATCCATAAAACCAACCACCTGTTCATGATGTCTCCGAAATTGGCCCGCAATGTAAGGCGCATCTTTCTTCGAACGATTGCTCGTCGTCCGGGGGATCGGACGCGAGCTATTTCTTCGCCTTGGCCATGCAGGCCTGCAGCTCAGCGTGACGCTGGCCGTTGTCCATCGAGCCCTCGGGATGCCGGCCGTAAGAAGCCGCGCAGCATTTCGCGGAGTAGCCGAATTGCTGGGTGCACTGCTGAGGAAAGGCGAAGGAGGCGGAAGAAGAGGTGAGCAAAAGAGCGGCGACAAAAATGGTTCGCATGATGAACTACCAGGCGGCGTGATTGCCGTTACAATGGGTGAACGAAGGGCCACCCGATGAGGGGGCGCTGAGCGGGGTGTTGAAGCAGTGCCCGATGCCGACAATAAGGACGGGCGCCGCTCAGGAAGCACTTGAGTTATCGCTTCTCAGCCTGACCGTGATTGGTTCCGCTGACCGGCCCGATGTAGATGCCGGATTTCATGCATCGCTTCCAAGCACCGGCACATTGCGCTTCCGTCGCCCCCTTGGCCAGACAGATGCCCCTGTAGTCCGAGCAGGACCTGGCTTCAGCCTGGCTCGTGACAATGGCACCGATCGCAAGGGCAAAGACGGCACAAAACAAAAATCTCATAATAGCTTCCTTTGGTTAAACAGTCGCCCCATAGCAACCTCTGCGAGAATTGACTAGAGGCCGATGCGTGAACGTCAGAAAAAATTTGGAATAGACGTGTTGGGGCTGCCCGAGATTCTGAAGAAGAAGCTGCGCTAGGTGGAAATTCTCAGCGCCCTCCCTTTCTTTTGTCGCAATTCCGGCACCGAGCGACACCCTGTATCCGATTTCGGGATTGTGCACTTGCACAGGGGTGTGAAAGCCGCCTATCTCTGATTCACAGCCGCTTTCGAGGTCGCCGACCCCTTGGACTCCCATCCCGAATCCCCGCTCGCGCCGCCGCCGGAGGCGCCGCGCGAGCCGATCCTGACCTTGCCGCCGGCGCTCACCGCCTACATCCTCCTGATCGCGGTGATCCATCTGCGGGTGCTGTTGCCGCCGGAGATCGAGAACTGGACCATCGACGTCTTCGGCTTCATCCCGAAGCGCTACGATACGACGCTGCTCGACATCACCTTCCCGGGCGGCGAGGGCGCCAAGGTCTGGACCTTCGTCACCTATTCGCTGCTGCACGCCAACCTCACCCATATCGGCTTCAACGTGCTGTGGCTGTTGCCGTTCGGCAGCGCGCTGGCGCGGCGCTTCGGCGCCGTGCGCTTCTTCGTCTTCATGGCGGTGACGGCGGCCGCCGGTGCGCTCGCGCATCTGTTGACCCATGAGCATGCGATTGCGCCCATGATCGGCGCATCGGCCTCGGTGTCGGGGACGATGGCGGCGGCGATCCGCTTCGCCTTCGTGAAGGGCAGCTTCCTGTCGTTCAGCCGCGGCGATGCCGAGGCGGCCGCCAAGGTGCCCGCACTGTCGCTGTGGAAGGCGCTGCGCAACGGACGGGTGCTCGCCTTCCTGGCGATCTGGTTCGGCGTCAATATCCTGTTCGGCGCCACCTCGCTGTCGCTCGGCGGTGAGGAGGCGAGTGTCGCCTGGCAGGCGCATATCGGCGGCTTCCTCGCCGGGCTGTTGCTGTTCTCGCTGTTCGATCCGATCCCGCGCGCGCGAGACGATGCTGCAGATGCGTCGCCGGTGGACCAGTCCGGCCGCGTCTGATCGCCGCTTGCGGCTCGGTTCGAATTCCTCCATCATCTTTGCGACACAGAACAAAGCGGGCCGCCCAATCGAGCCCAGCTACCGACCGCGCCCCGGAACCGAAATCGGCGCGGAACTGTTGATTGAAGACTCTGGCGAACAGGCGCGGCCCGCTCAAGCGGGGCGCGAACGGATTCAGGGAGACGACAATGACGGTACGTTCCATTCTCGATGCAAAGGGCCATCAGGTCATGAGCGTCGCGCCCGGCGCGAAGCTCTCGGCTGCGGTCAAGCTGCTCGGCGAGCGCAAGATCGGCGCCGTGCTGGTGATGGAGCAGGGCCGGATGGACGGTATCCTGTCGGAGCGCGACATCGTGCGCGTGCTTTCAGAGCGCGGCGCGGGCGTGCTGGACGAGCCGGTGAGTGCGGTCATGACCAAGAAGGTCGTGAGCTGCCGGCAGTCGGATACGGTCAGCGGCATCATGGAGATGATGACAACAGGCAAATTCCGCCATCTGCCTGTCGTCGAGGACGGCAAGGTGGTCGGGCTGATCTCGATCGGCGACATCGTCAAGAGCCGCGTGCAGGAATATGAGCGCGAGCAGGAAGCGCTGCGCGACTACATCAAGACCGCCTGAGCGCTATTTGCCGGTCGTGCCGGCGCCGCTTGACGGCGGCACCAGGATTTCGATGGCCTCCTCGATCGCGCCGATGGCGCGCTCGGCCGCGCGGATGCCGTGTGCGATCAGGTCGTCGGCGCGGTGGAAGTCGAACCAGCCGATCTGGCCGACCCGCGGCGAGATCAGCATGTCCGGCGGATCGCCGGCGAGGCGCGCACGGGTGATGCGGTCCTGCATGATGTTGAAGGCGTCGACCATGACGCTCGAGATGCCGGGCCGGCTGGCGCTGCCGAAAAACTCCCGCTTCACGGTGCGTTCGGCGGAGAAGAAGCGGCCAAAACGGCGCTTCGGCGGTTCCGGTTCGATCTCGGCGTCGGCGGTCACCGCGACCGTCACCTCGGGTGCGGGTGCCGTGGCGCCGTGATTATAGATCGTGGTCGAGTGCGCGAACACGTCGCTGGACAGGTTCGCCGCAATGACGATCTCGGCGCCGAGGGCGCGGGCGGCCGAAACCGGCACCGGATTGACCAGCGCGCCGTCGACCAGCCAGCGGTCGCCGATCAGCACCGGCGCGAAGATCCCGGGTAGGGCGTAGGAGGCGCGCATGGCGTCGACCACGCGGCCTTGGGTTATCCAGATCTCGTGCCCGGTGCGGACTTCGGTCGCGACGCTGGCGAACTTGACCGCGAGGTCCTCGATGTTGGACTGCCCCAGCGCCGCCTCGATCTCGGCGGCGAGCTTGGTGCCGCCGATCAGGCCCGAGCCGTTGAGGCGGATGTCGAGGTAGCCGAGCACGCTGCGCGGCTGCAGGCTGCGGGCCCATTGCTCCAGCGTGTCGATATGGCCGGCCGCATAGGCGCCGCCGACCACCGAGCCGATCGAGGTGCCGACGACGACGTTGGGGACAATGCCATGGGCAAGCAGGGTCTTGATGATGCCGATATGGGCAAAGCCGCGCGCGGCACCGCCGCCGAGCGCAAGCCCGATCACGGGCCGGCGAACCGTTCCCAGTCCGACCTTGTCGGGGCCGTCGGAGCTCTTGTGGCCGCGGCCCATCCAGCTATCCAACACGACAATCTCCTGCCAGCGCGAGACTAGGCTGCGCGACACAACTGCGCCAGCGTCGTCCGTCTTCATGGTTATTCCCTACAGGCACGATTCATGCCCGGGTGTGGACCGCGGTAGGGAGGGAATGTGACTGGACCGCGACGATAGGGCTAACATCAGCTTGATCGAGCGGTTCCAAATGGGGGGACAGCCCCGCCAGGACTGTGACGAAGCTTCGACGAAGGCTTGAATTTGCCGCGTTTTCGTTGAAAAGCATTGACATGACTACGAGGGGCAACGGCATCGGCGGATGCGGGCGGGGCGTGCGGCTCCTTCCGCTATTGACGCTTGCGGCATTTTTGCTGGCCCTGATCCCCGGTTCCGTCTCGGCGCAGTTCTTCAGCGACCGGCCGCCGCCGATCCCGCCGGCCTCGGTGCCGGACGTGCCGTCCGGCCCGGCGCTCAATCTGGCGCCACCGTCCGGATCCGGTTCAGGGCCCGTTCTGCCCGGCCCGCTGACCCAGCCGACCATCGTCCAGCCCTCGATTGCGACCGTGCCTCCGGTCACGCCGCCGGCCGGTTCGCCGACCGCGGGGCAGGCGGTGCTGTCGCTGACGGCGCGGTACGGCAAGGACCTGCCGGTCATCAATGCCGGGCTGGTGTGGCGGGTGTTCGCCGACAAGCCGGATGACAACGGCACCTACAAGCTGATCCGCGAGGAGCGCGGGGCGACGCCCAACGTGGTGCTGCCGCCCGGCAACTATGTCGTCCATGTCGCGCTCGGCCTCGTCAGCGCAGTGCGCGCCGTCAGCCTGAAGTCGGAGACCGACCGCGAGTCGTTCGTGCTGCCGGCCGGGGGCCTGCGGATCGAGGGCCGGGTCGGCTCGAGCAAGATCCCGGCCAACCAGATTTCGTTCGCGATCTACAAGGGCAGCCAGTTCGACGGCTCGGACCGCGGACCTCTGGTGCCCAACGTGTCCGCCGGCGACGTCGCGCTGCTGCCGGAGGGGACCTACTACATCGTCTCCAACTATGGCGACGCCAATTCGGTGGTGCGCTCCGACATTCGCGTCGCGGCGGGCAAGCTGACCGACGTCACCGTCACCCATCGCGCGGCCGTCATCACCCTCAAGCTGGTCAGCGAGAAGGGCGGCGAGGCGCTCGCCAACACCGCGTGGTCGGTGATCACGCCGGGCGGCGACGTGATCAAGGAATCGATCGGCGCGTTCCCGCGCGTCGTGCTCTCCGAAGGCGAGTATCGTGCGATCGCCAAGAACGAGGGCAAGGTGTTCGAGCGTCCGTTCAACGTCGTCAACGGCGTCGATGGCGAAGTCGAGGTCGTGGCGCGCTGACGCCCGACCGAATTGCATTTCATGCAACTGTCATAGTCTCTAACGCGAACTAACCATCGCGCGAATTTGTGCTGTCATAATCGCTGGCGGCGCCGCGCGGCATTGCCATTTTTACATGACGTTAAGCCGCGGCATGACTTGGATGCCACGGGGATTTTTGCTTGGGCATGATCCTTTCGGAAAACCGCTTCGCATTTTTCCGGATCATGCCTGGCGTTTGCGTCAACGGGGCGTGCCATGGTCATGGCCAACAAGAAATCAGCAAAGACATCGGCCAAGTTCACTTCCGAGATGTTCGCCGACGTTCCGGTTCTGCAGCGCAAGTGGCAGGCGGCGGTTCGTCCCGGTGAAAGGCTGCCGCACTATGAAGATGTGATGCTCGGCAGCCTCGGCCGGCTCGCGGATCATATCGTGCTGTTGCGCGACGTCGATGGCGTGCTGTGCGCTTCGCATACCGGCCGCTATGTGCAGACCTGGCTGAATGACGAGCGCTGGGACATTCCGCTCAGCGCGCTGCCGCCGGACTGCGCGACTGCGTTGACCGAAGCCGCCGCGAACGCGCGCGAGAACTGCCGGCCTTATCTGGCGTCGGCGCATTGCGTGCGCGATGGTCTGGTGCGGACCTTCGACGTGCTGGCGCTGCCGACGCGGTCGCGCTGGGGCGGCATCCTGGTCGGCGTCTACGTCAACGAGCGCAACGCGCAGTACAATCTGCTCGATACGATTTTCTCGGCCGCCGATGAGGGCGTGCTGTCGCTCGCCGCGATCCGCGATGCGCGGGGCGAGGCGGCCGATTTCCAGATCGTTCATCTCAACCAGGGCGCGGCCAAACTCCTGATGCAGCCCGCGACCGAATTGCTGTGGCGCCGGCTCAGCGCCGGCGGCAATCCGCTCGCGGCGCCACCGGTGATGAACCGCCTGCGTGGGTTCATCGGAAGCGGTCCCGGCGGCCAGTTCGAGATCGACAGCGGCGATCGCTGCCTGCGGCTCGGCGTCACGGCGTTCGGCGACATGCTGTCGCTGACCGTCTCCGACGTCACCGCGCTGAAGCAGCGCGAGGTGTCGTTCCGCCTGCTGTTCGAGAACAACCCGATGCCGATGTGGGTGTTCGACGCCGTCACGATGGAATTCCTCAGCGTCAACGACGCGGCCGTTCAGCACTACGGGTATAGCCGCGATCAATTCCTGGGCATGACGCTGCGCGAGATCTGGCCGGAGGACGAGTGGGGCGTGCACAGCGCCGCGTTGCGCGACATCGGCGACGTCTATCAATCGAGCCGCGATTGGCGCCACATCAGGGCCGACGGCACCGAGATCCATGTGCTGACCTTCGGGCGCAGGGTGACGTTCGAGGGCCGCGACGGTTACCTGGTCGCGGTGGTCGACATCACCGAACGGCGTGCCGCCGAGGCGCGGATCGCGCACATGGCGCACCATGACGGTCTCACCAACCTGCCGAACCGGGACTTCTATCAGGAGCGCCTGCGCGAGGCGCTGGAGCGCAGCCGAAGCGGCAACAAGCGCGTCGCGGTGATGTGCGTCGACCTCGACCTGTTCAAGAACGTCAACGACTCCTTCGGGCATCCGATGGGCGACCGGCTGCTCAAGCTGGTGGCGGAGCGGCTGCGCGAGGTGGTCCGCGATGACAATGTGGCGGCCCGGCTCGGCGGCGACGAGTTCGCGATCGTGCTTGCCGCCGATGTCTCGCCGAACGAGGCGAGCGCGTTCGCCGAGCGGCTGATCGATGCCCTGAGCGCGCCCTACACGATCGACGGGCTCGAAGTCGTGGTCGGTGCCAGCGTCGGCATCGCATTGTCGCCAGGCGACGGCACCACGTCGGAAGAACTGATGCGCAATGCCGACATGGCGCTGTACCGCGCCAAGTCCGAGGGCGGCGGCGTGCATCATTTCTTCGAACCGGAGATGGATCAGCAGGCGCAAAAGCGCCGCGACATGGAGCGCGATCTGCGCGCGGCCTTCACGAACGGCGAGTTCGAGCTGCACTACCAGCCGCTGGTCGATATCGCGGCCGACCGCATCTCGGGTTTCGAGTCGCTGCTGCGCTGGCGGCACCCGCAGAAGGGCATGGTGTCGCCCGCGGAGTTCATCCCGGTGGCGGAAGACATCGGCCTGATCGTCGCGCTCGGCGAATGGGTGCTGCGTGAAGCCTGCGCCGAGGCGATGAAGTGGCCGGCCGACGTCAAGGTCGCGGTCAATCTGTCGCCGGTGCAGTTCCGCAGCCGCAATCTGGTGCAGGCCGTGATCTCGGCGCTGGCGCATTCGGGCCTGCCGGCGCGCCGGCTCGAGCTCGAGATCACCGAGTCGGTGTTCCTCGCCGAGACCGAAGCCAACCTTGCTATCCTGCATCAGCTGCGCGAACTCGGCGTCAGCATCTCGATGGACGATTTCGGCACCGGCTATTCCAGCCTGAGCTATCTGCGCAGCTTCCCGTTCGACAAGATCAAGATCGACCGCTCATTCGTGAAGGATCTGGCGCGGCGCTCCGACTGCCTTGCGATTGTGCGCGCGATCTCCGGCCTCGGCCGCAGCCTCAAGATCACCACGACCGCGGAAGGGGTCGAGACCACAGACCAGCTCGACTGGCTGCGCGCCGAAGGCTGCAACGAGGTGCAGGGGTTCCTGTTCAGTGCCGCGAAGCCGGGGAGTGAGATCGCGGCCTTGCTGAGCAAGTTTGCAGAGCGCGCCTCGAAGGCGGCGTAAGATCGCGCATCCCGTTCAGAACCGCGTCACGATATCCGTCAGCGCCGGGCGCGGGCGATCCTCGCTCGGCCTGGTCGGCGTTCCGATATGAATGAGGCCGGCGAGCTTCTCGTCCGGCTTGAGGCCGAGACCGTCGAGCACGTCGCGGTCGAAGGCGAACCATCCGGTCAGCCAGCAGGCGCCGTAGCCGAGCGCGGTCGCCGCGGTGACGATGTTCATCGCGCTCGCGCCGGCCGACAATTCCTGCTCCCACGGCGGCACCTTCGGGTGCGGCTTGGTGAAGGAGACCACGCCGATCACCAGCGGTGCGTCGGTCAGGCGCTTCTTCTCGACCTCGATATCGGCGGCCGGCGCGCCGGGGTTCTTGCGGGCAAAGACCTTTGCGATCACGTCACCGGCGCGCGAGCGGGCATCGCCCTCGAACACGATGAAGCGCCAGGGCGCCAGCTTGCCGTGGTCGGGCACGCGCGCACCGATAGTCAGGATGGTCTCGAGCTCGGCCGCGGACGGGCCCGGGCCGGTCATCTCGCGCGGTTTCATCGAGCGGCGTGTCTTCAGGAGTTCAATGGCATCGGGCACGGAAATGTCCTTCAAGTGGAGTCGTGCCCCCAAGATGGGGGCACGACCAAGCCTGCGAAAGCCAGTTTAGACCGATTGTGAAGATCAGGCGACGGATCGCGCCTGCTTCACGTCCGGCGGCGTCGCCTCATCGACCAGCGCGGCGATCGCCTCATCGGTCGGCATCACGGTCTGACGCTCGCTGCCGAGGCGGCGGACCGAGACCGAATGCGTCTCGGCTTCCTTCTTGCCGACGACGAGCAGGGCCGGGATCTTGGCCAGCGAATGCTCGCGGACCTTGTAGTTGATCTTCTCGTTGCGCAGATCGATCTCGACGCGCAAGCCCGCGCGGCGCGCCGCCGCCGCCACCACCTTGGCATATTCGTCGCCTTCGGAGGTGATGGTCGTGACCACGAGCTGGGTCGGCGCGAGCCAGAGCGGGAAGTTGCCGGCATAGTGCTCGATCAGGATGCCGATGAAGCGCTCCATCGAACCGCAGATCGCGCGATGCACCATGACCGGCGCCTTCTTCGAGCCGTCGTGATCGATGTAGAACGCGCCGAAGCGTTCCGGCAGGTTGAAGTCGACCTGGGTGGTGCCGCACTGCCAGTCGCGGCCGATGGCGTCGCGCAGCACGTACTCGAACTTCGGCCCGTAGAACGCGCCTTCGCCCGGATTGATCTCGGTGCGGATCCGGTTGCTGCCCTTGGCCTTGATCTCGGACAGCACCGTCGCCATCACGCGCTCGGCGTGATCCCACATCTCGTCGGTGCCGACCCGCTTCTCCGGCCGCGTCGAGAGTTTCACGGTGAGCTCGCCGTCGAAGCCGAAATCGGCATAGGTCGACAGGATCAGGTCGTTGATCTTGAGACACTCCTCGGCGAGCTGCTGTTCGGTACAGAACACGTGGGCGTCGTCCTGGGTGAAGCCGCGCACCCGCATCAGGCCGTGCATCGCGCCCGACGGCTCGTAGCGATGCACGACGCCGAACTCGGCGAGCCGCAACGGCAGGTCGCGGTAGCTCTTCAGCCCGTGCTTGAAGATCTGCACGTGGCCCGGGCAGTTCATCGGCTTCAGCGCGAACCAGCGCTTGTCCTCGGCCACGTCGCCGGCGGATTGCGCCGCGAACATGTTCTCGCGGTACCAGTCCCAGTGACCCGAGGTCTCCCACAGCACCTTGTCGAGGATCTGCGGCGCATTGACCTCGTTGTAGTCGCCGAGCAGCCGGCGCCGCATATAGGCGATCAGCTGCTGGAAGATGGTCCAGCCCTTCGGGTGCCAGAACACCACGCCGGGGCCTTCCTCCTGGAAGTGGAACAGGTCGAGCTCGCGGCCGAGCTTGCGGTGGTCGCGCTTCTCGGCCTCCTCGATCTGCTTGAGGTAAGCGTCGAGGTCTTCCTGCTTGGCGAATGCCGTGCCGTAGATGCGGGTCAGCATCGGATTGTTGGAATCGCCACGCCAATAGGCGCCGGCCACCTTCATCAGCCTGAAGGCGTTGCCGACCTTGCCGGTCGAGGTCATGTGCGGGCCGCGGCACAGATCGAACCAGTCGCCCTGGAAATAGATCTTGATCGGCTCGTTGCCGGGGATGGCGTCGACCAGCTCGACCTTGAAGGCCTCGCCCTTGTCGCGGAACACCTGTTTTGTCTTTTCGCGATCCCAAACCTCTTTCGTAAAGGGCTTGTCGCGCGCGATGATCTCGCGCATCCGCTTCTCGATCGCGGCAAAATCTTCCGGGGTGAACGGCTCGTTGCGGAAGAAGTCGTAGTAGAAGCCGTTCTCGATCACCGGGCCGATCGTGACCTGGGTGCCGGGCCACAGCGATTGCACGGCTTCGGCGAGCACGTGCGCGGCATCGTGCCGGATCAGTTCCAGCGCGCGCGGGTCTTCGCGGCCGATCAATTCGATTTTGGCGTCGGCTTCGATCGGATCGTTGAGGTCGGCAAGCGTGCCGTCGAGCGCCATCGCGACGGTGCGCTTGGCGAGCGAGGGCGAAATGCCCTTGGCGATGTCGAGGCCGGTGGTCCCTTTCGGGAAGTCGCGCCTCGCTCCATCAGGGAAGGTGAGGGCGATCTTGTTCACGGGTTCTGCGGGTTTGAGGTTCGAGAGGCTGTACTGGAATCCGGATTCGGATTTGGGCGGCGTGTCGGCCATGATGTCTCCTGTAGCTCACTCCTGCGAACGAGCGCAGGTAAGCGGAAAGCAGCGGTATAGCAGGGGATTTGACGCCTGCAATCCGGCAATATCAAGAAATTGGGCCTCCGGCCGCACCGAATCGAGGGAAGCTCGCCGGCGCCTGACGGCTGTGATCGTTGCGACGCTGCCGATCATCGTCTAACGTCAAATGCCTATCTCCCCGACATCGCGCGCTCCGCAAGGTTCATGTTTTCCCGTCTCCTGTTCTTCGTGGCGTTGGTTCTGATCCCGGGCGTGTTGCGGGCGGAAGAAGCACCGGTTGAGAAGGCCGGATTCGCGAAAAAGCTGACCATCTATCTCGCCAAGGGACCGGCGAATGCCTGCGGCGCAGGTTGCGATCGCTGGATCGCGATCGAAGGCGAGATCGATCGGGATGCGGCGGCGCGGGTTCGTAGCTTCCTGCTTGCCGTCAAGGACCCGCAGCTTCCGATCTATCTTCATTCGCCGGGCGGCAATGTCGAGCAGTCCTATGCGATCGCGCGCTTTCTGCGCGCACGCAAGGCGACCGCGCGGGTCGGCCGTACCAGCGTGCCGGCCTGTTCCACAGGCACACAGATCGACGCCGCCTGCCTGAAGATCAAGGCTGCGAAAGGGGAGGTCGAGGCTGAACTCGCCACACGCAACGCGATGTGCGTCTCGGCCTGCGCCTATCTGTTCCTGGGCGCGACCGACCGTGAGGTGGCGCCGGACTCGGTGCTCGCGGTGCATAACTCGAGACTGATGTTCGTGGTCCACGGCCATCCGCCGCCGCAGGTCGTCGCGGACTTCAGGCGGCGCGAGATGGTGAGCGCCGATCGCGACCGCAACGTGTTCCTCGCGGCGATGGGAATCAGCCGTGAGCTCAGCGACCTGATCCGGACCGTGAAGTTCGAGAACCTGCACGTGCTGACGCGTCCGGAGCTCTATCGATTCGGAATCGACACGCGGCCGTTGCCGGACACGCTGTGGGCGGTGGAGAAGGAAACGCGGCCCTATGTCCGCAAGATCGTGCAGCAGAAAAAGGGTGACGGCAGCTCGTTCCGCATGATGGAGTGGCGGCTGTTCTGCGAGAACAAGGATCGCGGGCGCCTGATGTTCGTGCGCGAGTTCGACGAGGGCGCCGCCGGCAGGAGCACGGTGGTGATGATGGCCGGTCTCACCAAGGCGATCGCATTCGGCAGGTTGCCGGCGCGGTTCGGCAAATACGAGGTCTGGAGCGATCCGGTGACCGCGGACATCGTCAAGGCGATGACGGCGGTCCCGCAGTTGCAGATCGGCGAAAGCGCGCTGTCGTCCGACGGCAAGCCTGATGCCACGAGGCCCGGCGTCGCGACCTTCGATATCGACACGACCGGGCTGCGGCAGGGATGGACGCAGCTTCTGGCGTCGTGTCCCGCTGCGACCGCTGGTCCGAAGCCTGCAAGCCCGTGGCCGGCGGCGGCGTCACCGAGCGTCAACGCGGCGCCGCCGGCATCGCCGTCGCCGTGAGCGCAAGTGGCGCAAATTGATCACGTGCCATGCATTTAGATGCAGTTGCATTGAAATCGGGGTCTGCTATCAACGCGGCGTGAAACGCTTCGCTCCCACCGCATTGATGCTCGGCAACATCGTCACCGGCTGCTCGGTGCTGGCGCCCGCCGGCATGCTGGCGGAACTGTCGAGCGGGCTCGGCGTCACGATCCACACCGCGGGCCTTCTGATCACCTTCGGCGCGATCGTGCTGTGCGTGGGCTCGCCGGTGACGGCGTGGCTGACCAGCCGGTTCGAACGGCGAGCCTTGCTGACGGTGACGCTTCTGGTGCTGACGCTGACCAACGCGGCATCCGCCTTCGCGCCGGACTACGACAGTCTCCTGGTCATCCGCCTGGTCATGCTCGCGGTCGGCGTGCTCTACACGCCGCAGGCGGCCGGCACCGCGGCGCTGATCGTGCCGGTGGAAAAGCGCGGCAGCACGATCGCCTATATCTTCCTCGGCTGGTCGCTCGCCGCTGCGATCGGGCTGCCGCTGATCACCTTCATCGCAAGCCGTTACGGCTTTCGCGCGACCTACGGTGCGATCGCGCTGACCGGGCTCGTGAGTTGCCTGCTGCTGTGGTGGCGGCTACCCGGTGGATTGCACGGCGCGCCGGTCGACCTTAGGACCTGGGCCGATCTCGGCCGCAATCCGACCGTCATCCTGCTGCTGTCGATCACGACGTTGCAGATGTCCGGCCAGTTCGTAGTGTTCACCTTCATGGGGCCGCTGCTCGCCAAGTTGACCGGCGCGAATGCGGACGCGGTCGGCATCGTGTTTGCGCTCTACGGCATCTTCGGGTTCGTCGGCATTGCGATCGCGACACGCATCGTGGATTCCTGGGGTGCATGGAAGACGTCGGTGCTGTCCACCGGACTGCTGCTCGCAGGTGTGGCCGGCTGGGCGCTGAGCGCCGGCGCCTATGCATTGATGGCGGCTTCGGTGGCGGTGTGGGGGCTCGGCTTTGCGTCGACCAATTCGATGCAGCAGGTGCGGCTGGTCGGCGCGGCGCCTGCGCTTGCATCGGCGTCGGTCTCGCTCAACACCTCGGTGCTGTATATCGGCCAGGCCATCGGCTCGGCGATCGGCGGATTGCTGTTCGCGCGCGAATGGCTGCTTAGCGCGGGCTACGTGGCCACGGCCTTCGTTGCGGCTGCGCTCGCAGTGGTGGTCATCACGCGGCCGCGGCAGGCCACGTGCACAGCCGCGGCCGAGTGAGCTTGCGCGTCACCACTTCACGCTCTGGCTCGGTACGATGAACGCCGTCGTGCTCGGCTTGGTCGAGTTGTGAGTGAAGTAGCCGTAGGCGGCAACGATCACGACGAGCAAGGCAAGGACGGCCAGCAAATCGATCTGCCGGGGATCGTGACCGTTGTGGCTGATTTTCCAGCGCATTGTTGTTTCCTCCCCAAGGAGCAGCAGGGGGCACTGAAACAATGCGCCAACTATCGCCACAGTTCCGCCCGGCAGCGATGCGCGCCGGGCTTGGGAGCGCTGCAGAAATCGATCAGTTGTCGTTGACGCCGCGCCAGCGGCCGTAGAGCCAGGGCACATACCAATGGGCGCCAGGCGGCTTGACCGGCGGTACGTTGTCGATCCCGGAGGTGCCCCAGGGCTGGCAGCGCAGCAGTCGCGCCAGCGTCATCCACCCGCCGGCCCACAACCCGAAGCGCTCGATCGCCTCATCGCTATAGACCGAGCAGGTCGGCAGATGGCGGCAGTTGTAGCCAACCAGCGGCGACAGCGTGTGCCGATAGATCCAGATCAGCGCGCGGCCGAAGTTCCGCGGCAAGCGGCGTGCGGTGGTGGCACACTCCATGCATCGCGGATGGTGTGGTGTTGAATGATCGGTCGATGGCATACGCAAGTATGTACGTAGTCTTGCGGGGGTTCCAAGCCAAGGAACTGTTCTGTTGCAGATATTTACGCCACAGTTCGCTATTATCGCACGGCGCTGGTCGCGGTGCAGCAAGGGTCCTATGGACGGTCCAGGTCAGCAAGGCTACCGTTCCCATAACGCGCCGATGACAGAATCATGGCGCTTTGCCATGGGGCCATTGCCACCGCTCGCATCACCAAGGGCTTTGGGGAAGGAACCAAATTGAGGCTCGTCAGATCGCTCTCGTTGCGCAGTTGGGTGCTCACCGGCGCCGTTGCCTTTTGCTTCGCGATTTCCGGAACCGTCACGACGACGGGCAGTTCCGCGCAGGCCAGCTCGACCCTCGAAGAGCGCAAGCTGCCGATGAAGTTCAGCTGGATCGCCTGTCAGCCGAATTGCCGCGGCTGGGTGTCGGCGGTCGGCATCATCACGGCCGATAGCCCCAAGGAGTTCGACGAGTTCGCGCGCAGCCGCCAGCTCAACGGCGCCACCATCGTGCTCGACTCCAGCGGTGGCTCGGTCAACGACGCGATCGCGCTCGGCCGCCGCTTCCGCGGTCTCGGTGCGCTGACCACGGTCGGCACCAGCGTCGTCGGCCGGGCCGCGCAGGGCGACCGCGCGAGCGTGCTGCCTGACGCCTATTGCGAGTCGATGTGCGTATTCCTGCTGCTGTCGGGCAAGACGCGCTATGTTCCGCCCGCCGCCCACGTCCGCGTGCATCAGATCTGGATGGGCGACCGCGCCGACGATGCCAAGGCCGCGAGCTACACCGCGCAGGACCTGATGATCGTCGAACGCGACATCGGCCGGCTCGCCAAGTACACCTTCGATATGGGCGGCGCGGGTGAGTTGCTGTCGCTCGCACTCAGCGTGCCGCCGTGGGAAGACCTGCACGAATTGTCGGCGGCTGAATTACGGCTGACCAATCTCGTCACCACGGATGCCGCCGCCGACGTGCTGCCGCGGCAGGACAACGCGATTCCCATGGCCGAGGCGAAGCCGAAGAACAACGATCGCTTCGTGAGCACCGCCATGGAGGGTGAGGTGCAGCCGCAGGCCGCGAGGGCGACCAAGACCGCCGAGGCCGCCGTTCCGGTCGGTGCCAGCGCCGCGCCGCCGCCGGTCCAGCCGGCTCAGTAGGAGAGGGCTTGCGCCGGCAGTAGGGCTTACGCCGGCTGCTTTGCCTTGGCCTCGATCTGACCGATCGCATCGACCACGGCGTCGAAGGTCAAGAGCGTCGAGGCATGGCGGGCCTTGTAGTCGCGCACCGGCTCGAGCAACGCGATGTCGGCCCATTTGCCGCCCTCCGGGGGCTGGCCATTTTCCTTCAGCATCCTGCGGACCGTCTCGCGCAAGTCGCGCAGCTCCTCCGCGGTCGAGCCCACCACATGGCTCGCCATGATCGAGGATGAGGCCTGGCCGAGCGCGCAGGCCTTCACATCGTGGGCGAAGTCAGTCACCACGGGGCCGTCCATCTTGAGGTCGATCTTGACGGTCGAACCGCACAATTTGGAGTGCGCGGTGGCGCTGGCGTCCGGGTCGGACAGCCGTCCGAGGCGCGGAATATTGCCGGCCAACTCGATGATCCGCTTGTTGTAAATGTCGTTCAGCATGGGGACAGATGCCTGGTTCCGGCCGTGCCGGGCGCTCTTGGCGGCTGGGATTCACCGTCCTATATATGGACCGCAGCGCCGGAAACATAGCCCGGCCATGCGGCCACCGCGGACCACATTCGCCGTTGTGGTGCTACAAAAGGGGACTCAGGCGCCCGGCGGTCCGATGATCCGCCCCGTCTGCCCGGTGACACATCCGGCCCGAGGGCAGTGCCAGGGCCGGTCGAACGGAGAAGACATGGACGCCTTGATCAAACCGATTCGCCCCAACAAGCCGGCCGACGCGAAGCCAGGCGAGCTCGACCCCTCAGAATTCATGGCGGCGGCCGTTCGTGCCGACCAGCCGCGCCCGTCGCGGGCGGAGGCCGAGGACGCCGTGAAGACGCTGCTCGCCTATATCGGCGAGAACACCCACCGCGAGGGCCTGCTCGACACGCCGCGCCGCGTCGTCGAAGCCTATGACGAGCTCTATCAGGGCTACCATCAGTGCCCGGCCGAAGTGCTGAACCGCACCTTCGGCGAGACCGCCGGCTACGACGATTTCGTCCTCGTCCGCGACATCGAATTCACCTCGCAGTGCGAGCATCACATGATGCCGTTCTACGGCAAGGCGCATATCGCCTACACGCCGGTGGAGCGCGTCGTGGGCCTCTCCAAGCTGGCGCGGCTGACCGACATCTTCGCCCGCCGCCTGCAGACCCAGGAGCATCTCACCGCGCAGGTCGCGGCCGCGATCGACGAGGTGCTGAAGCCCCGCGGCGTTGCCGTGCTGATCGAGGCGGAGCATACCTGCATGTCGGTGCGCGGCGTCGCCAAGCATGGTGCATCGACCTTCACCAGCCGCTTCACCGGCATGTTCCGCGACAATCCGGCGGAGCAGCAGCGTTTCCTGTCCCTGGTGCGAGGACCGAACCGGTAACCTCGCATTTTCCTGAGCGAGGTTTTCCGTGTCCGCATCGACCCACGATCACGACCGCGAAGAGGGGCTGGACTTCCGGCCCAAATTCGACGCGGCAGGTCTTGTGACCTGCGTCGCGACCGATGCCGCGACCGGCGACGTGCTGATGGTCGCGCACATGAACGACGAAGCCCTGCGCAAGACGATCGCGACCGGCGAAGGCTGGTACTTCAGCCGCTCGCGCAATGCGCTGTGGCGCAAGGGCGAGAGCTCGGGCCAGACCCAGCGCGTGGTCGAGATCCGGATGGATTGCGATCAGGACGCGGTGTGGATCAAGGTCGAGCAGATCGGCGCCGCCTGCCACACCGGACGGCGCTCCTGCTTCTATCGCGCGGTGAAGGGCGAGGGCGGTGACATCAGCCTGTCCTTCGTCGACGCCGAACGGCTGTTCGATCCGGCGCAGGTCTACCGCAAATAAACTTTGATCTGAATCAAAGACGACGCGTCGAATTCTTGCGCTTCGTTGCCTCCAGTTTCGCGATGTGGCTATAGTCTCACCGTCGCGCTGGGGGCCAAAACGGTGATGGATCGTTTTTTACCGCTGACCGCGTTGCTAGCGCTCTTTGCGCTACCGATCGATGCCGCCCAATCGCAGACGACCGAGCGTGCGCCCGATACCATGGCCGCGCGCGTTCTCGCCTGCGCGCCCTGTCACGGCGCCGAAGGCGAGGGCACCAGCGATGCGTATTTTCCGCGTCTTGCCGGCAAGCCGGCCGGCTACCTCTACAACCAGCTGATCGCGTTCAGGGATGGACGGCGGAGATATCCGCCGATGAACTACCTGCTGGAGTTTCAGACTGACGATTACCTGAAGAAGATCGCCGAGTATTTCGCTTCGCTGCGGCCGGCATTTCCGCCGCCGGTCCCGCCGGTCGACAGCAAGGAGGTCCTGGCGCGCGGCGAGCAGATCGTGAAGAACGGCGACCCCCAGCACGGCATTCCGCCGTGCTCGGCCTGTCATGGTCCCGCGTTGGGCGGCATGGAGCCCGGCATTCCCGGCCTGCTTGGCCTGCGCGCGGCCTATATCAGCGGACAACTCGGCGGCTGGCGCTACGGCACGCGGACCGCATTCGCCCCCGATTGCATGCAGATCGTTGCGGGCCTGCTGACCGAGGTCGACGTCAAGGCGGTGGCTGCCTACCTGTCGTCGCGTCCGGCGCCCGCCGATCCGTCCTTCGCGCCGCGAGGCAGCCTGCCGATGCCGCTCGAATGCGGCAGCGAACCGCACTGAAGGGATCGTGCCGATGTCGCGAACCTCAACAGGACTGCTTGTCGGACTGGTGCTGGCACTGTCGCCCGCCACGGCATCGGCGCAGCAGAAGGCGGCCGATCCGGCCGTCATCGCCAAGGGCGAATATCTCGCGCGCGCCGGCGATTGCATCGCCTGCCACACCGCGCGCGAAGGCAAGACCTTCGCCGGCGGCCTTCCGATGAAGACGCCGTTCGGCACGCTCTACACGTCGAACATCACGCCTGACCCGCAGACCGGCATCGGCACTTGGACGTCGGATCAGTTCTACCAGATGATGCACAATGGCCGCTTTCCCGACGGCGGCCTGGTCTATCCGGCGATGCCGTTCGCCTCCTATACCCAGGTGACGCGCGAGGACAGCGACGCGATCTACGCCTATTTGCGTACCGTTCCGCCGGTCAAGCAGCTCAACAAGCCGCATGACCTGACATTCCCGTTCAACAACCGCTCGCTGATCCTCGGCTGGCGCACGCTGTTCTTCAGGGAAGGCGAGTTCAAGCCTGACCCCACGAAGTCGGCAGAGTGGAATAGAGGCAACTATCTGGTCGAGGGGCTGGGTCATTGCGGGATGTGTCACACCCCGATCAATGCGCTTGGCGGCAGCAAGCAGTCGCAGGCCTTCGAGGGCGGCCTGATCCCGATGCAGAACTGGTACGCGCCGTCGCTGACCTCCAACAAGGAGACGGGGCTCGGCGACTGGACGATCGAGGAGATCGTCGACTATCTGCGCAAGGGCGTATCCGCCAAGGGCGCGGTGTACGGGCCGATGGCCGAGGTCGTCTACAACAGCCTGCAATATCTCAACGATGACGATGTGCGCGCGATGGCGGTCTACCTGAAGGGCCTTGCGCAGGGCGGCCCGCCGGAAAAGGCGTCGACCTCGCTGCCGTCGGCCGAGAGCAGCCTGCTGCTGTCCTTTGGCAAGTCGATCTATGACCGTGACTGCGCGAGCTGTCATGGCGCGACCGGGCAGGGCATGCCGCCGGACTATCCGCCGCTCGCCGGCAACCAGTCGATCCAGATGGTCTCCGCAGTGAACTCGATCCGCATGGTGCTCAACGGCGGCTATCCGCCGGGCACGTCGGGCAATCCGATGCCCCACGGCATGCCGCCGTTTGCGCAGAAGCTGTCGGACGACGAGGTCGCGGCTGTCGTGACCTACATTCGAACCGCCTGGGGCAACCGCGGCGAGCCGGTGTCGGCCCGGCAGGCCAACGAACTGCGTGCAGCAACGCTGAACTAGGGGCGGGGTCATGATCAACTCATCTTCGCCGCAACCGTCGGCATCGGGCTCGGAAGACGAGCATGTCGAGACCATCGTGCGCGCCGGCCCAGGCGGCGCGATTGCGGTCGCGGGCATTGCGACGGCTATCGTGGTCGGATTGTGGTTTGCATTCTATCTGCTGGTCTTCCTGCCGCGGAGCGCTCCCTGATGGCGACCGAGACCGACCATGGCCCTGGCGAAGCGGTTGCCGCGCGGATCGAGCGGCGCTGGGCGACGCTGTCGATCGTGATCGTCGGCGTGCTGGTCGGCATGGCCGCCTATATCGGCATCCATCAGGCGACGATGCCGCAGGGCCGGGTCGAAACCGCCGATCCCAAGACGCTGCATCTGTCCGGCGAATTCATCGAAAGCAATCTCGGCAGCGAAATGCAGGCCGACGGCTCGGTCACTGTGCGTGCGATCGGTCAGCAATATTCCTTCACGCCGCAATGCATCGTGGTGCCTGCGGAGACTCCGATCACCTTCCGCGCCACCAGCGCGGATGTGGTCCACGGTTTCCTGATCGAGGGCACCAACATCAATACGATGCTGGTGCCGGGCTACGTCACGGACCTGCCGGTGCGCTTCAAGACGCCGGGCGATCACGTGATGCCGTGCCAGGAATTCTGCGGCATCGGCCACCAGGGCATGTGGGGCAAGGTCAAGGTGGTCGACAAGTCTAAGTTCCGCGACATGGCGGCGGCGAAGCGGAGGCTGACCTGTGTTGACTAACAAGCGGCTGATAGCTGCGCATTTCTGGCTCGCCTTCATCGTGTTCGGCGCGGCGCTGGTGCTCGGTGCCTGGCAGATGTTCGTGCGCAGCCCGCTCAACACCTGGCATTTCAATCCGGAGTTCTACTATCGCTCGGTCACCGCGCATGGCTCGGCGATGGGATATGTATTCCCGACGTTGATCGCGATGGGGTTCGGCTATGCGATCACCGAAGCGTCGCTGGCGAAGGCGCTGGTCGGACGGCGCTGGGCCTGGGCCGGTTTCTTCCTGGTCGCCATCGGCGCCGTCGTGGCGATGATCCCGGTCTCGCTCGGGCTTGCTTCGGTCCTCTACACCTTCTATCCGCCGATGGTCGGCAATCCCTTCTACTACATCGGCGTCGTCATGGTCGTGGTCGGCTCATGGATCTGGGTCGCGCTGATGGTGATCAATTTCGTGATCTGGAAGCGCGACAATCCGGGCAAGCCGGTGCCGCTTGCGATGTACGCCAATGTCGCCGGCTGCTTGCTCTGGGGCTGGACCGCGGTCGGCGCGGCGCTGGAGATCCTGTTCCTGATCCTGCCTGTGGCGCTCGGGCTCAAATCCACAATCGATGCGGGGTTGGCGCGCGTGTTCTTCTCCTGGACCCTGCATGCCATTGTCTATTTCTGGCTGATCCCGACCTACATCGCCTATTACACGATCTTCCCGCGCGCGATCGGCGGCCGGCTCTATAGCGATGCGATGGCGCGGATCTCGTTCATCATGTTCGTCGTGGTGGCGATGCCGATCGGCGTGCATCATCTGTTTGCCGATCCGCAGGTCGGCGCCGGCTTCAAGTTCATGCACTCGGTGTTCACCGGCCTCGTCGCGCTGCCGACGCTGCTCACCGTGTTCACGATCTGCGCGTCGGCGGAGATTGCGAGCCGCCTGCGCGGCGGCCGCGGCGCATTCGGCTGGATCGGTGCGCTGCCTTGGTCCAATCCGATCATGCTGGCGACCGCGCTGTCGCTGGTGATGCTCGGCTTCGGCGGCGCCGGCGGCCTGATCAACATGAGCTATCAGCTCGACGCCACGGTGCACAACACGCAGTGGATCACAGGCCATTTCCACCTGATCTTCGGTGGCGCCATCGTCATCATGTATTTCGCCATCGCCTACGATCTGTGGCCGCACCTGACCGGGCGCGCGCTGGACAGCTTTGGCATGATGTGCACCCAGCTCTGGCTGTGGTTCATCGGCATGATCGTGACCACCTTCCCATGGCACTATGTCGGCATCCTCGGCATGCCGCGCCGCATGGCGTATTACGACTATGCCAACCCCGCGATCTCACCGCAGGCCTTGTCGGTGACGATGTCGGCGATCGGCGGGTTCATCCTGCTGCTGTCAGGCCTGCTGTTCCTGCTGGTGCTGATCCGCGGCCAATTCGGCGCGCGAGGCGAGGCGGGTGCCTACCGCTTCGCGGTGCCGCTGCACATGCCGGCACGGATTCCGCTCGCGCTCAACTCGTTCGGCCTGTGGCTCGCATTGATGGTCGGCCTCACCGTCGTGAACTATGGTTTCCCGATCGCGCAGTTGATGGCGCTGAACGAGACCAGCGTGCCTGCGGTCTATGTCGGAGCCGGCCGATGAGCGATCAGCCACTGTTCTCGGTACGCAATCCGTGGTTCGGCATCAGCGTCGGCGTCACGGCCGCCATTGCCGTTCTGTCGGCCGTCGCCGGCCTGATCTGGTTGCCGCTGGCGCAACCCGACCTCAAGCTTGCCGGCGTCTGGGACGCGATCTGCAGCGCGGCCGGCGTTCCCCGTGCGGCCGTGCAGGAAGCGAGCATCAAGCCGGATTTCAAGACCTCCAATGTCGTGATGACGTCGGAGATGCTGACCAAGGCGGATCAGGTCTCGATCGGGCGCGGGGCGACGCTGGCGCAGCGCTGCGCGATCTGCCACGGACCGCAGGGCGTCAGCGACGCCCATTCGCCGAACCTCGCCGGCCAGTTCGCCGCGGTGACGTACAAGGAGCTCAACGACTTCAAGACCGGCGCGCGAGTCAGTGTGGTAATGAGCCCGTTCGCCGCGGCGATGAGCGACCAGGACATGAAGGACGTTGCGGCCTATTACGCCTTTTTGCCCCGGGTGCCTTCGAACAGCCTGGATACCGGGCGCCCCGCGCCGGCGGTCGTGGTGACGGGCGCGCCGATGCGCAACATCCCACCCTGTGGCTCCTGCCATGGCGATATCGACAACAAGGCGGGAAGTCCCTGGCTCGGCGGCCAGTCGGCGGTCTACATCAAGGCGCAGATCGAGGCCTTCGCGTCCGGGGCGCGGCGCAACGACATCAGCGAGCAGATGCGCAACATCGCCCGCCAGATGACCGCCGAAGAGATCGACCAGGTCGCGCACTACTACGAGGCCCAGCCCTGAGCCGATGTTAACGTGCCGTTAACCATAATTACGGCAGGTTGACAGGACATGGGTGCCGATTGCCGGCGCCCGGCAAGGCACCGGATCATGGCGGTCGACCTCTTCACTGCGACGGCTTCGGCGGGTGTCGATCCTTCGCGCCTGAAGGTCGCGAGCTCGATCAAGCAGGCGGCCGCGACCACCGGCACCAGCTTCGAATATCTGCTCACCACCGCGAAGATGGAGTCCAATTTCAATCCGCGGGCCGGCGCCACGACTTCATCGGCGCACGGACTCTATCAGTTCATCGACCAGACCTGGCTCGGCACCGTCAAGGAAGCGGGGAGCCAGCTCGGCTACGGCCAATATGCCGACGCCATCACCAAGAATTCCGACGGCAGCTATTCGGTCAGCGATCCCTCTGCGCGCAGCGCGGTGATGAAGCTGCGCGACGATCCCGATGCGGCGTCGTCGATGGCGGCGGTGCTGACGCAGTCCAACAGCTTCAAGCTCACCGGCACGCTCGGCCGTCGTCCGACCGATGCCGAGCTCTATATGGCGCATTTCATGGGCGTCGGCGGCGCCGGCAAGCTGATCTCGAGCGCCGAGGACAGTCCGAGCGCCAATGCGGCTGCGATGTTTCCGAAGGCGGCGGCGGCGAACCAGTCGATCTTCTACGACAAGTCGGGCAGCGCACGCAGCGTCAGCCAGGTCTATTCGGTGTTGACCACGCGCTACGCCGCGGCGGCGAACTCGAAGGACACGCGCACCGCCTTTGCTGCGGCGGGCGGCGACACCATGAGCCCATACGCGATCGCAAGCGCCGCGCCGACGCAAGCGGTGTCGATGGACACTGCGTCGTATCTCTCGACCTTCCCGAATGCCGGTGCGGCCTCATCAACCGGTGCGACCTCGACCGTGGCATCGGCGCAGCCGGCGCCGGCCTTCCGCTCGCTCTACCAGGGCGGCGATCGCTCTGAGCCGATTTCACCTGCGGTGCAGGAGCTGTGGGGCAACTCCTCCGCGCTGACCACGTCGGCGACGCCGAAGGTCCGCGCGCCCGGGCGGCTTGATCTGTTCAGCGATCCCAACGGCACCTACAGCAACGGCTAGCGCTGCGATGCTGCGCGTGCGAAAGCACGCCGTGCCAATCTTAACGAAACGTCAATAATCCCAAACGTTTATGGTGAACCCTTTGTTAAGCGTCATGGTTTATTTTTCCTTGTAGTTGGCGTCGTAAGTCGATGCCGTTTCGTTGCGTAAGCCGGAAGGACCATGATCGTTCGGCAGTTCATTAGTTGGATTAGGACCGCTCCGGCAGGCGAGCGGGCGGAGGCGACGCGGGCGTTGGCCCGGGCCTGGCTCATTTCAGACCTCACCGAGGACGACCGCATCGCAGCCGAAGGCGCGCTGCTGATGCTGCTCGACGACCCGTCGCCGCTGGTGCGACAGGCGATGGCCGAGGTGTTCGCACACAGCGCGGAGGCGCCGGCTGCGATCGTGCAGGCGCTGTCGGCCGACCAGCCGGCAATCGCGCTGCCGGTGCTGGAGCATTCACCGCTCCTGATCGATGCAGATCTCGTCGACATTGTCGCGACCGGCTCGGACGAGATGCAGTGCGCGATCGCGCGCCGCGTCAATCTGCCGGCCTCCGTCGCAGCGGCGATCGCCGAGGTCGGCTCGGCGGCGGCCGCGCTCGAGCTGATCGAGAATCCCTATGCCGGGCTTGCGCCATTCTCCTGGGACCGCATCGTCGAGCGCCACGGCCATCTCGCGGCCATCAGGGAATCGATGCTGGCGCTGGATGACCTGCCGTCCGCGACGCGGCTGGCGCTGGTCGCAAAGCTCTCCGACACGCTGGCGCAGTTCGTCGTGGCGCGAAACTGGCTCGGCGCCGACCGCGCCGACCGCATCGCCGGCGAGGCGAAGGAGCGCTCCACGGTGAACATCGCCGCGCGCGCCTTCGGCGACGACATGCAGAACCTGATCACGCACCTGCGCGCCACCGGGCAACTGACTGCCGGGCTGATCCTGCGCGCGCTGTTGTCGGGCAATCTCGATCTGTTCGGGGCTGCGCTCGCCGAATTGTCCGGGCTGCCCTATGGCCGCGTCTCCGCGCTGCTGAACGACCGCGGCGGCAACGGCCTCCAGGCGCTGCTGCGGCGCGCCGGCCTGCCGGAATCGACCTATGCGGCGTTCCGCGTCGCGCTCGAGGCCAGCCACGAGGTCGGCTATGTCGATAGCGGCGACGGTGCGGCGCGGCTGCATCGCCGCATGGTCGAACGCGTGCTGACCCATTGCGAGACCGATCATTCGGCGGCCGAGCCGCTCTTGATCCTGCTGCGCCGCTTTGCGACGGAATCGGCCCGCGAGGATGCGCGCATGTTCTGCGAGGAACTCGCCGCCGAAGATGCGATCGCGGTGCTGCCCTACGACGACGATCTCATCGCGGCCTGACGGCCGCGCTTGCTGCGATTGACGATGATTGAAGCCGTGGCCTTGCGCCGCGGCGCGCCGCTATTCGCTAGGTGCGATGCTCGGCGCGAGGATGGCCTCGAGATGCTCGGGGCGGTCGCGGTTGGCGTGGGTCAGGAATTCATCGGCGATGCCGCGGAGCTGCTTGCTCAGCACGCCGGCCACAACAGCGGTGTCGAGCTTGGTGCGGTTGCGCACGATCGCCTGCACGGCGTTGATGTGGTGGGCGATCAGCTGGGCAGGCACGGCGGCGAGATCCGGCGCGTGCTCGATGATGCGGCACAGGCTCTCGGCGGCGGCCGCCGCCGACGGATAGCCGAATGTCGCGGCATCGCCCTTGATGTCGTGCGCGGCGCGGAACAGCTCCTCGCGGGTCTTGTCGTTGAAGCCCTCGCGCATCACGGTGGCGTGCGCGGCGGAGAGGCGGTCGGCCTCGATCGTCATCCATTCCTTGAATTCGCCCGACAGCCCGGCAAGCGCCTTTTCGGCGCGGCCGACTGGATCGTCAAGATCGCTCTCGGGCACGCGTAGCAGCATCTTGCGCAGCGGGTTCGGCTGCGTGATCACGTGATGCGTGCCGAAGCTCTTGACCTCGATCGTCCCGGGTTTGTCTTTCGCCATGGCGATATCCTAAATGGTCGAGCGCGCCTTCTCGAGCAGCGACGGCTGTTGCAGCACCTCGACCTCGCCGCTGCCGCGGCGTTCGGGGCCGATATAGGTGTTGGTGGTGTTGCGGCGGCGGTCGGGGCCGAAATAGGTCTTGGTCTTGATGAACGGGCGCGGGTTGGCCACTACGTTCATGATCCGTTGGTAGAGCCCCTTGGCCGAGATCGGCTTGGCCAGGAATTCGGTGACGCCGGCATCGCGCGCCACCGTGACGCGGCGTTTCTCGGAATGCCCGGTCAGCATGATGATCGGCGCGTAGGGATTACCCTTGGATTCCGGCTGCCGGATCATCTGCGCGAGCTCGAGCCCGTCGAAGATCGGCATCGACCAGTCGGTGATGACGATGTCGGGCACATAGTGCGTATACATTTCGAGCGCGGTGGCGCCGTCCTCGGCCTCATAGACCTCGCGCGCGCCGAACGAATGCAAGAGCGTCCGCAGGATGCGGCGCATGTGCGGATTGTCGTCGCAAATCAAAAATCGCAGCTTGTTGAAATCGATGCGATACATGGTCCGGTCCCGAACGGGCATACCGGGCCAAATGCGGTATTACCCGACGTTAACCATATCCCGCCCGGGGTTAATGATTGGTTGCCGGACAGGGGCGGGCGGCGGCCGTCAGTAGCCGAACTGCTCGCGCAGGATGCGTTCCTCCAGCGAATGGCCGGGGTCGAACAGCATCCGCATCGCAATGGTCTTGTCGGACAGCACCTCGACGCGGCGGACGTCGCGGACCTCATCATGGTCGGCCACCGCGGCGACCGGACGCTTCTCGCCCTCGATCACCTCGATCACCACGAAGGCGGAATTCGGCAGCAGCGCGCCGCGCCAGCGCCGCGGCCGGAACGCGCTGATCGGCGTCAGCGCAAGCAGCGCCGCGTTGATCGGCAGGATCGGGCCCTGGGCGGAGAGGTTGTAGGCGGTCGACCCGGCCGGCGTCGCCACCAGGATGCCGTCGGCCATCAGCTCGGGCATCCGCTCATGCTCGTCGATCAGGATGCGCAGCTTGGCGACTTGATAGGTCTGCCGGAACAGCGCGACCTCGTTGATGGCGTGATGCAGATGCACGGCGCCGTGGATGTCGGTCGCGCGCATCAACAGCGGATTGATCAGCGACTCCCGCGACGCCGCGAGCCGCGTGCGCAGATCGTGCGTCGAATATTCATTCATCAGGAAGCCGACGGTGCCGCGATGCATACCGTAGATCGGCTTGCCGCTGCGCATGTTGGCGTGCAGCGTCTGCAGCATCAATCCGTCGCCGCCGAGCGCAACCACGACGTCGGCGTCGGCGGCCGAATGGTTGCCGTACATCGCAGTCAGCTGCTCGAGCGCCGTCTGCGCTTCCGCACTCGCGCTGGCGACGAAGGCGATCTTGTCATACCGCTTGGAGCTGGCCATCGCTCACGAACTCGTTTGGCACGGAATACGCCGCGCTCGTCTATACATCCCGGGCGGCCTTGTCGAGATGGTCCGGGAACGGACCGCATGCCACACCGGTGCCGCCAGGCTATCGTAGTTTATGGCCCCGAGCCCGGTTCTGACGACCCGGGCTCTAGATTTTGATTTTGACGCGTTTTCTTCACGCGAACCGGTATCCACTTCGCTCGAAAACGCTTTGATAAGCGTAAACGCCGGCCCAGGGAGTGAACGGCATGGCTAACAGTTTTGCGACACGGCTCGCGGCAGCGCTGCTGGTGGCCTGCCTTGCAACCGCGGCGCGGGCCGAAGATGAGGCTCCGCAGCCATCGCCGTCGCCGAGCGTGCAGGCCCCAGGCGGCGGTCAGAATCCAAGCGGTCAGACCCCGAGCGGCCAAAAGGGCCGGGGAGGCCGCGGCGAGGCGGGCTCCGGCGCCAATGCTGCGGCCAATGCATCGACCGCCGAGCAGCACCGCCTGCCGCCGGACTCCACCACAAAGCAGTCGGTCGCGCTGCCGGGCCGCACGCTGAACTTCAGCGCGACCGCGGGCTCGATCCGCGTGTTCGACGACAAGGGCGAGCCGCTCGCCGACATCGCCTACACCTCCTACCAGCTCGACGGCGCCGAGAAGGCGAACCGTCCGGTGACGTTCCTGTTCAACGGCGGGCCGGGCTCCGCGTCGGCCTGGCTGCAATTCGGCAATGTCGGCCCGTGGCGGCTGCCGTTCGACGGCGACGGCGCGGTGTCGTCGGCTCCGCCCGAACTGCAGGCGAACGCCGACACCTGGCTCGATTTCACCGATCTGGTGTTCATCGATCCGGTCGGCACCGGCTACAGCCGCTTCGTCACCACCTCGGAGGATGCGCGCAAGCGCTTCTTCACCGTCGATGGTGATGCCAATTCGGTCGCGCTGGTGATCCGCCGCTGGCTGGAAAAATACGACCGGCTGACCTCGCCGAAATATGTCACCGGCGAAAGCTATGGCGGCATCCGCGGGCCGAAGGTGGTGCGCAATCTGCAAATGCAGCAGGGCGTCGGCGTGCGCGGCCTGATCCTGATCTCGCCGGTGCTCGATTTCCGCGACTATGCCGGCTCCAGTATCCTGCAATATGTCGCAAGCCTGCCGACCATGGCGGCGGTCGCGCGGCAGGCCAAGGGACCGGTGACCCGTGAGGATCTCGCCGACGTCGAGAGCTACGCGCGCGGCGATTTCCTGCTCGATCTCGTCAAGGGCCAGGCCGACACCGAGGCCACCACGCGGCTCGCCGACAAGGTAGCCAACCTGACCGGCATCGATCAGGCGGTCAGCCGCAGGCTCGCCGGCCGTTTCGACATCGGCGAATTCCGCCGCGAGTTCGATCGCAAGAACGGCAAGGTGACCGGCCGCTACGATGCGTCGGTCGAAGGCTTCGACCCCTATCCGGACTCCAGCTATTTCCGCTTCAACGATCCCTCAGGCGATCCCCTGATGGCGCCCCTGACCAGCGCCGCCGTCGATCTCACCACACGCAGGCTGAACTGGCGGCCGGACGGCTCGTATCATCTGCTCAGTGAGACCGTGAACAAGGGCTGGGAGTTCGGTCACGGCATCAATCCGGCTGAATCGGTGACGCAGCTGCGCCAGATGCTTGCGCTCGATCCGAAGATGAGGCTCCTGGTCGGCCACGGCCTGTTCGATCTCGCAACGCCGTACTTCGCCTCCAGGATCATCCTCGACCAGCTGCCGGCCTTCGCCGGTCCAAGCCGCACCAAGCTTGCGGTCTATCCGGGCGGCCACATGTTCTATTCCCGCGACGGCTCGCGCCAGGCGTTCCGCAAGGAGGTCGAGGCGCTGGTGAAGTGAGGGGAGCGGCCGGTGCCGCATCGTCATTGCGAGCGGAGCGAAGCAATCCATGGCTCAGCATGTGCAGAGCTATGGCTTGCTTCGTCGCTTCGCTCCTCGCAATGACGGGGTGAAAGCTGATCCAACTGTCACACAGCTTGTTCGGTGTCATCACCCGCGCATTGTTTAGACCGGAGACATTGCTGACACCTGTTCCGACACATCACTGACAGGTCCGCCATTGGTCAAGTCGATTGATGCGACCTGCCAGCTGGCG
>NZ_VITY01000014.1:0-182500 GCF_007993935.1 Bradyrhizobium macuxiense
GCTCTTGCGTGCCATCATCCGAGCCTTCCTCGAGACCATCCCGGCGCCAAATATCGCCTGAGCCCGGCGGCGCGCCGGTTCTTCACGAACGACTTGGAAGGACACTTCCACGTCTCCGGGGTCTGGCAGGCTGCAAGTCTCCGCAAGATCAGTTAACCGCCATCAAAGATTGATTACCAAATGACTAATTGGCGTAAATTGGCTCCGAATCGCATGTCGGCATAGGGAGACGAACCCCAACCCCGGCGATAGAGCTAGTGTCCTGAACCAGAAATTCGCAGCATTACGACGGCCGGGCCTGAGAATTGTATAGGCAGAAGCGTTCGATGGAAGCGAGGATGTCGTCGGCGGACTTGATCCATTTGAATGGCTTGGGATCGGCATTGTGATGACTGATAAAGTCCATGATGTCTGCGTGCAGAGCCTGGACGCTGCGATAGATGCCGCGCCGGATCTTCTTGTCAGTGATGAGCGCGAAGAAGCGCTCGACCTGATTGAGCCAAGACGAACTGGTGGGCGTGAGATGGACATGCCAGCGCGGTCGTTTGGCGAGCCAGCTGCGAATCAGTGGGGCCTTGTGCGTGGCGTAGTTGTCCATGACGAGATGGACATCGAGACCGCGCGGGACAGCGGCTTCGATCTCGTTGAGGAACTTGCGGAACTCTGCGGCGCGGTGGCGCGAATAGCATTTGCCGATGACCTTGCCCGTCGCAATGTCGAGGGCCGCGAAGAGCGAGGTCGTGCCGTGGCGCGTGTAGTCATGCTGCGCCGTGTGGGCTGACCGGGGCGCATGGGCAACATGGGCTGGCTGCGGTCGAGCGCCTGGATTTGGGACTTCTCGTCCACACACAGGACGACGGCCCGCTGGGGCGGGGAGACGTAGAGGCCAACCACATCGCGCACCTTGGCCACGAAATCCGGATCGGTCGAGAGCTTGAACGTCTCCATCCGATGAGGCTGCAAGCCGAAGGCTCGCCAGATGCGCTGCACGCTTGAGACCGACAGCCCGCTTTCCTTCGCCATGCCGCGCGAGCTCCAATGGGTCGCATCCTTTGGAAGGCTCTCCAAGGTTCTTACGATGGTGGCTTCGATGCGGGCATCGTCGATCGATCGGGGGGCTCCTGGCCTTGGCTCGTCGTGCAAGCCCTCCAGGCGGTTCTGTACAAAGCGCCGACGCCACTTGCCGACCGTCATCTCGGCCACGCCGAGCTTCGCCGCCACCTCCTTGTTCTGGCGGCCGGCCTTCCGCACAGGCCAGAACGATCCGGGCCCTCAACGCCAGGCCTTGGGCCGTCTTGCGGCGGCCCGCCAGCGTCTTCAGCTCAGTCCGCTCCTCATCGCTTAGGATCAAGGCTGCCAGTTGCCGCGCCATCGAATGCTCCATCGCTGCTGCCTGCAAGCAGATGGCACAGAGATGCGACTCTGACGCGAATCTAAAGATGCGAACTTGTGACTCAGGACACTAGAGGGCGACAAGATCGGCGAGCTTGGCCGCGACGTCAGCCATTGACTCTTCTGCAGTGTCGAGGCCGGTTCGTGAGGCGAGCATAGGGCTGACTTCTCGGAGAGCTTCATACGTCGTCTGATGCACAACGGGAACAAGACGCGCACCAGCGAGGAGTACCGAAAGTTCTTTGTCGGCGATGCCTTCTTTTGGGAGGCGTTGCAGCAACGCAGGGGTCACCAATACAATCCCAATTCGCGAGTTCGCCAGACCCTTGTCGATGGCGCGGAGTAATGGCACGCCAAGGCCAACGTCCTTTTCGCTGAACCATACCTTGACGCCACGTGCCTCAAGCAGATCGTGCAATTGTTTGGCTGCCCCCTGCCGGTCGTCCCACGCATGGCAAAGAAAGACGTCCCGAAGGTCAAGGGACGCTTGCTTCTCGACGGCCTCGCGGACCGGCGTGAGCTCCCGCACCTCGGTTGGCGTGTACATCACGAACGACCCGGGTCGCGACCATCTCGCCCTTACGCGGCTGCCAGATCCGCCGCCACTACTTCGGCCGCCGCCCCCGCTGCTCCCCGAAGAGGAGTAGGACGGTGTGGAGTACGACGGCGAGTAAGAGGGGGTATAGGACGACGGGTATGACCTGAAGCCGCGATAGCGGCCACGGCATGCCGGACAATTCGCCGCAGCGCTCGCTGAGCGATGGCCTTCTACTGGTGCTGTGCATCTAGCCATGATGTCCTCTCACCGTCCGCTGCGATGCTTGGTCGGGTCGACAAGGACGTAGCCCATGCCCGGCGCGGGAGTCGGAGGAAGTGGCTCGCCACGGGTAACGGTGCGCTCCTCTCCGGTCCGTCCGCCACGCGGGCCAACTTGCTCGTATTGTCCCGATCGTGGGGCTTCTTCACCCGGTTTAAATGTCTTTGCCATGCGGCTCTCCTATGCGAGAGCCAGGATTGACCGCGGGCAACGACCTGAAGAATATCAGGTCGCCTTACCAGGCCTGTCCCATGACGGCTCTCGACTACATGGGGCGGTTTTAGAAGCCGTCAGGTCTGATCACCTGGCGGCTTCGTCGTTCAGGCGACATATTAGAAGCTCGCCAACGACCTATAAATATTATAGGTGAAGGAGCGTTTCAAGGCCGCAAAACAGCAAAATTTTTGAAGGCGCCAATGGCGAGCCCGGACAAAAAAAGGGCCCGATAACGGGCCCTCAAAACGCTCATACAGTCAAAATTCGCAATCAGGTGAGCGGAGGTCTACGCCTGCATCTGCTCGAGTTGTGGCACGTGTAACGGCTTCCAGTTGCTGTTATTTTTCTTAAAGCAGGTAGGCCCGTTTTCCTGTCGATCGAGGTCAGCGAGACGCTCGAGCATCTTTCGAATGTGAACGTCACCGCCGACGAACTCTGAATAGAGCGCACGCAGAAGCCGGTCGGCTGTGCCCGGTATGAACTTGCCTCGGTTCTTCTCCCAAAGCCTAAGGGTCTGCTCGGTCGCACCGATGATGCCGGCTAGATCCCGCTGGGTAAGCTCCATCTCGGTCCTGAGAAAGCGCACTTCGGCTCCGTTGAGAGGGATCGGGCGCGCGACCAAATACTTGCCGATAGCCTTGTGAAGACCAGCAGTATTTTGAATAGCCACACCCTCGCCGTACGGCGTTTTGTGAATAGTGAAGCCGTCGAGGAGGTAAATATTATCGAGGCCGCTTTCCGTGTAATGATATCTCCGGGACATGGACTGCTCCTCCTCAGAAGGTGGTGACGACAATCAATCGCGCTGGCCAGTCAATCGCGACAACACAGGTGATCTGCTCACCGGCAGTGAAGCGCGACAGATTGACTTGCCAATTGCCCTTCGCGTTGACGTACGGTCCTTCTGTAATGGTTCCTTTCTGGATGCACCGCTCGATCTGAGGGCGCGTGATGTTTCGTTGTGTTTTTCGCTTTTGGGCATGCCTGATAACGACGATGTTGTTGCTATCGGAAGCAAGCATCCGAATGAGTTTGAGCGCGTCGCCCTCGTTGAGGCGATCCGGCTGCCTCTCCGGCGGGAACGCGCGACGGATCGGAACGACTTGGGCCGAAGGGCGGGTAGATTGCGCTTCGGCAGCCTGCACCTTCTTTGGTCGCCTAGGCTTATCGTCCGGTTCATTCATACACGTATAAATATTATAGGTTACCGCCCTGTCAACACGTCCATTAGGGGATCGTTCCGAAAGACGATAAATTCCTTGCAATGTGACAAGCCAGAGACATGGCTCACAGCCTATTAATCCAAAGATCGCCTCGCATTCCTGTGTCGAGCTCGTGGCGTGTATAGGCCAGCATCTCGACGGCGGGAGGGGTTTGCTCAAGGTCGCTTAGGGATAAACTCCAACCAGCACAGAGCTTCACATGCAGCTTCATCCAGACATCAAGGATGGCCGAAAGGCCGGCCGCTGCGCAGGTAGTCCTGAACGAGGCAGTGACGAAACGCCGGTTCGGGAAGCGAGCCGTCTGCCAATCCGTTGGTGAAGGGATGCTCGGTGTAGGCCTGCCACTCAGCGCATGCTTCTGTCTTTAAACGCTCGAAGAAACTCACGATGCTTTCGCCTGGCTTGCTTTTCCATGAACGTCTTTGGCTCGCTACCGATAGCGCGTTGCGAACCCGGTGGACGCTGACTTGACAGGCAGCCGCGATCAGCCCCGGCGTAGGGGTCCGCTGGCCGCCGGGACTGACTTGCGTTCCCACGTTATCACACCGCGAATAGCGCAAGGACTCGGAAGCAGTTTCATCAGGTCGAGTGATGTCGCAAACGGTACTCGAACCCTATGACCTCGTCATTGCGAATGACTGCTTTTGGAACCAGACCGCGTTTCCATTGCCGCGGTAGCTATATGGTAGCTAGCGGTCGTAGGCGTCGCCTGAAGACTTTCGTAAGTTATTGATTTTACTGGTACAGTTGGGTGGGCTCGAACCACCGACCTCCTGTTCCACAGACAGGCGCTCTAACCAACTGAGCTACAACTGCATCCTGACGCACGGCCCCGCAAAGGGGGCGGCGATTTCGGGCGGAAACTAGGTGCAACGCCCGCCTTTGGCAAGCGCTTAACGCGCCGATTTCCGGTCTTATCTCGGGCCGCCTAACGGTCCACGACAACAAAAAGGCCCGGACCGACAAGGCCCGGGCCTTTCGCTATCTCAGGCAGATCGCGATCAGGCGGCCGGCTGCTGGGTGAACTTCGCGGCGCTGGCCTTGATCGGCTCGGCGGTCTCGCTGGCAACCTTCTGGCCGAGCTCGGCCAATTCCTTGGCCTGCGCGGTGTAGGTCTCGAACTGCTTGCGGGCGTGCGAGGTCCAGAGCTCGACCGCTTCGGTCGGCGACTTCACGCTGAACAGCTCCTGGGCGAAGTCGAGCGACGAGGTGGTGTTGGCCTTGAAGAACTCGATCAGCTTGGCCGAATAGGCGGTGGCGCCCTTGTTCATCGAGGTGAAGACGGCCTCCACGGTCGAGTTGTGGGTCTCGGCAGCGTCCTTGAACTTGGCGTAGCTGTCGCGGGCCTGCAGCACGCCCTTCTCGGCGAACGCGCGGACCTGCTCGGGAACTTCGAACGGGATGATCGAGGCGGAAAACGGATCGGACGGGTTGGTCATACGTGTAATCCTTCGCAACGGGTGAGTAGATGTGACCATTGCGGACGTCCCGGAGCCAGCAGGCCGGGAGCGCTGAAATGGATCACGCTGCCTTGATTCACGGGAGTGCCCTTCGTCGGGCCCGCCTAATAAACACCCATATCATGTCAATTTTGTGCAACGCAACGTAAGATCGCGTGCGACGCCAGATTTTTTATGTGGCGGAATATGGCGTTACCGCGCCCGGGCCGGCCAAAGCCGGCCCGGATCGGCGGTCCGGTCAGCTCTTCGGCTTGACCGCATCCATCGCGGCGCGGCTGACGGCCTGGCCCATCTCGCTGGCTTGCTCGGCGAGCGCGCGCATCTGGCCCTGCACATATTCGCTGTGCAGCCGCATCACCTCGGTGAGGTCCTTGGCCTTGAGCAGGGACTGCGCATAGTCGAGCGACGACTGCACGTTCTGTTCGGCATAGGACAGCGCCTTGGTGGACAGGTCCTTGGCGCCGGCGCGCATCGTGGCGTTGCGCTCCTCGATCTTGCCGGCGGTGTCGCGCGCGTTGGTCACGAACTGCTCGAAAGCCTTGCGGGCCTGATCGAAGCTCGCCTCCGCCATCGACCGCATATCCTTGGGGATCTCGAACTTGGGGATCTCGAAATGGTCACGCCCGTTGTCGCTCATGGTCGCTCTCCCTCGCTTGGTGATTTGGCCCGCCGGTTGGCCCTGCGGGCCAAGGTGGAATACAGGGTAGACTACAAGGTCGAATAGACGGCGCGATATATCGCGGCACTGCAATCGCAGGTGTGACGCGGCACCGCCCTGGTTCCGCAACACGCTGTCGCAGCCGCCTCTGCCGGACAACGCCAATCGGCTGTGGATCGTTCAGCCGGGTTAACGTTATCCCGCCTTTGGCGGGGGCAGTTTCGCCGCGGACATGGACCTGCCGCCCCCCGCTTGCGATACTAACCTTCTGTTAAGGCTGTCGTCCTGCGGCTGCCGGCGCTTCGGCAATGCGAGGAAAAAGCCAAACCTATGCGGTCAAATCTTGCGTGATGAGTGACGCGGAATTCCAGATCCAGGCGCTGGGCGATGTGAGGCTGGCGGACCATGCGACGGGCGCCCTGCCGGCATGGCTGTGGTCGGCCGACGGCGCACGGATTCTCTGGGCCAATCCGGTCGGTGCGCAGGTATTCGGTGCCGCCAATGGCGCCGAGCTGGCGAAGCGCGTCTTCGGTCCAGCCGACCCGCATCGCCGCCAGGTCGCGCGGCTCGGTTACAACCTCGCTGCCAACGGCGCGGTGCGGCTGGAGCGGCTGCGCGGCTTCGGCGCGGCGCCCGGCATGCTCGCGACCTGCGGCTGCGCGCGCATCGAGCTCTCGGACGGCAGCCACGGCATCCTGATGACCTCGCTCAACGCCGGTGGCCGCAGCATGCCGCTCGCCGAGCGCTTGCAACAGCTGGTGCAAAGCTTGGCGCGTCCGGCCGCCGCCTTCAACGGCGACGGACTTCTGATCGCAGCCAATGAGGCCGCGCGTTCGCTGCCGGGTCTGCACGATCTCACCGAAGCCGGGCTCGATGCCGCGCGCGGCGAAGCGCTGGCGCAGGGCCGCGTGGCGGCGAGCGTTGCAGTCGGCCGCGTCGTGCTGCAGCGGATCGGCCGCGGCGCCGATCGGGCGCTGATCGCACTGATCAAGCCCGCCCTGCATTTCGCCGCCAAAGCTGCGGCGCCGATCGTGCCGGAGCCGATTGCGCCTGTGGCGCCCGAAGCATCGGAATCTGCAGCAGCGGCGCCGCAAGAGGCCGCGGCCGTGGTGCCGGCGCAGGCGCCTGCCGCCGTCGAGCAACCAACAGCGCAGGTAGAAGCCACCGCGCCGGTCAGCGACGTGCCGGCCACCTTCACGCTGTTCGATGCGCTGGATCCGCAGTTGGAAGAGCGGGTCGCGATCGAGCCGGTCGTCAGCACGACCGCATCCGAGCCTGCGGACGTTGCTCCATCTCCGGCGTCAGAAGAGAGGCACGCAGAGACCGCGCCCATCGAGACTGCCGCATTCGACACCACGCCAGACGAAACTGCCGCGGTCGAGGAGCCGATATCGGAAGCGCTGATCGAAGTGCCCGCTGAGACACAGGTCGAAGCACCTGCGCACCTTGCTCCGCCTCTCGCGTCGGCAGAACAGACGCACGAAGCGCCAGCACCCACCGAGACCGCGCCCCTCGACACCTCCCCTGACGAAACCGCAGCGGTCGAGGAGCCGATATCGGAAGCGCTGACCGAAGTGCCTGCTGAGGCGGAGGTCGAATCGCCCGCGCACCTTGCTCCACCTTTCGCGTCGGCCGAGCAGGCGCACGAAGCGCCAGCGCCGGTCGAGACCACGCCTCTCGATACAACGCCTGACGAAACCGCAGCGGTCGAGGAGCCGATATCGGAAGCGCTGATCGAAGTGCCTGCTGAGGCGGACGTCGAAGCGCCCGCACCTGAGCCCGCGCCAGGTCTCGAAGAGACCGCACACGCGCCCGCTTCGGCAACACCGGCGCCGCCAGCCGATCCCGTGCCCTCGCCTTACGCGATCGCAGACATGCCTGCGGCAGCCGTCGAAGGGGAGCCCGCGACGCCGGCGCCGGCGCCATCCTGGCTCGACGAGCCGTTGCCGGTGCGGCGGCATCCGCTGCGGTTCATGTGGCAGATGGACCATGAGGCCCGCTTCTCGCTCGGCTCCGACGAGTTCACCCGCCTGATCGGCCTGCACACCGCAGCAGGCTTCGGCCGGCTCTGGAGCGACATCGCCGAAAGTTTTGGCCTCGATCCCGAAGGCCGTGTCCTGCAGGCGTTCGCCAGCCACGACACCTGGAGCGGCATCACGCTGAACTGGCCGGTCGACGGCGGCGGCCGGCTGCCGGTCGAATTGTCCGGCCTGCCGGTGTTCGACCGAAACAGGAATTTCGCCGGCTATCGCGGCTTTGGTGTGTGTCGCGACCTCGACGGCCTTGCGCGACTCGCCGCTTTGCGCCGCTATGAGTTCTTCAGCGGCTCGATCGCGCCGCGATCGCTGTCGGCTGGCGTTGCGCCCGCGCCGCGCATCGATGCGCCGCCCGCCCCCGCCGCGCCGCCGCATGAAAATCCTCCGCCGCATGCGGAGCCGCCGCCCGATACGACCGCAAGTGCACCACCCGAGGAATTGACCGAGCCGATAGCAGCAGAGATTTCAAACCAAGCCGATCCGGATCACGCCGTGGAAACGAACGAGGAAGCGCACGAAGTGCGCCAGGACCCGCCACCGAATGTGGTGCCGTTCCGCCCCGCCGGCGACACAAGACCGCCGTCGCTGACGCCGGTCGAGAACAACGCGTTCAACGAGCTCGCGCGCCAATTGTCGGCGCGGCTCGAGAGCGAGGCCGGCCTCACCGCGACGACGAATGAGAGCGCCACCATCGCGCCGGTTGTCGAAGCGCCGCCCGCGAACGAACCGCCGCAGGCGGAGGCGCCATCGCAGCCGGAGACGGTCGCGCAACCGGAGACGCCGGCCGAGGCGCCAAAACCCAGTTGGCTCGCCGCAGCCGAGCCCGCGCCGCGCGCGGACTCCCGCCGCGACCGCGCGCTGCTCGATCTCTTGCCGGTCGGCATCCTGATCTACCGGCTCGACCGCCTGCTCTATGCCAACCACGCCTTCCTTGCGCGGATGGGCTATGACAGCCTGCACGCGCTGGAAGCCGCCGGCGGGCTCGACGCGCTCTATGTCGAGCCGGGCGTCTCGCAGGCGAGCAGCAGCTCCGGCACCGGCACCCCGGTGACGATCTCCGCCAATCAGAACGGCCAGGCAGAGCAGGTGTCCGCCGAGGCGCGGCTGCACACCATCACCTGGGACGACGATTCCGCGCTGGCCCTGATCTTCTCGCGCACGCTCGACGAGGACGCCGCGCTCGCGGCTGCCCTGTCTGATCCCGAGCCGGAGGCGGCCGCCGAGCCCGTGCTTGCGCCACCGCCGCCGCAGGCCGGCCACGCCGACGCCGAGGAGCTCGGCGCCATCCTCGACACCGCGGCCGAAGGCATCATCATGTTCGATGCCGAGGGCAACATCCATTCCTGCAACCGCAGCGCCGAGGCGCTGTTCGGCTATGACGGCGACGAATTCATCACGCGCAATCTCGCCGATTTGTTCGCACCGGAGAGCCGGCACGGCATCTTCGACTATCTCACGAGCGTGAAGTCCGCCGGCGTCGCCAGCCTGCTCGACCACGGCCGCGAGACGCTCGGCCGCGTCCGCCAGGGCGGCCTCATCCCGCTGTCGGTGACGATGGGCCGCACCCGCGCCGACGGACCGAACTTCTTCGCCGTGTTCCGCGATCTCTCGCAGACCAGGAAGAGCGAGGGCGAAGTGCGCGAGGCGCGGCGGCTCGCCGAACGCGCCGCCAACGCCAAGACCGACATGCTGGCGCGGATCAGCCACGAGCTGCGCACGCCGCTCAACGCCATCATCGGCTTCGCCGAGGTGATGATATCGGAGCGCTTCGGTACGCTCGGCAACGAGCGCTATGTCGAATACATGAAGGACATCCGCGCCTCCGGCGAGCGGGTGATTGCGATCGTCAACGACCTGCTCGATCTGTCGCGGATCGAGACCGGCAAGCTCGACCTCGCCTTCACCAGCCAGAACCTCAACGAGATGGTGGAGAGCTGCGTCGCGGTGATGCAGCCGCAGGCCAACCGCGAGCGCATCATCATCCGCACCTCGCTCGCACATACGTTGCCGCCCGTCGTCGCCGACGCCCGCGCGCTGCGCCAGATCACGCTGAACCTGATCGGCAACTCGATCCATCTCGCCAATGCCGGCGGCCAGGTGATCGTCTCGACTGCGCTGTCGGATTTCGGCGAGGTGATGCTGCGCGTGCGCGACACCGGGCAGAGCCTCAACGACAACGAGGTCGCCGCCGCGCTGGAGCCGTTCCGCGCCCCGACGCCGTCCGATCAGGCCGGCTCCGGCGGCGTCAGCCTGTCGCTGACCAAGGCGCTGGTCGAAGCCAACCGCGCCAAATTCCAGATCAGGACCGGCGGCCGCACCGGCACGCTGATCGAGGTGACCTTCGCCCACGCCGCGGCAAGGGCGTGATGGGCGTCAGCGCCTAGCGCGTTCAGCATTCTCGCGCGGCGTGTGTCGGCTTCAGCAAGTTGGTAAGGGACGCACCAGCGGAAGGGTTCCCTCCCCCCTTGCGGGGGAGGGTTAGGGAGAGGGGTGCCACGCGGTATGCTCTCTCCAGGCTGGTCTCAGTTCGACGACGCGACCGAGATTGTGAAAGCGATGCTCTCGTCATCATCGCGCCCCGGGGCTTACCCCTCTCCCCACCCTCCCCCGCAAGGGGGGAGGGAGCCTGCGAAAGTGCTCACCTCACGCACGACACCACGCACTTGCCGAAGCGCCGCGCCTTACGGCTGCTTGATCTCCAGCGTCTGGCGCTTGCCGGCGGCGATCGAGAACGGCTTTTCCGCCTTCTGGCCGTCGGCATAGGTGGCGACCGCGACGTAGTCGCCGGCGCTGAGCGCGACGTTGACGGCGGCATCATACGTCACCGAAACGCGCTTGCGCTCGTCGTTGATGTCGCGCTCGGCGCCCAGGATATCGATCTCCTGGGCACCGTCGGCCTTAATCCCGACCACGCCGGCGTTGAGATTGACCGTGACGCGGCTCGGCGCGCCGGATTTCACCTCCGCGCTCGCCGTGCCCCTGGCCTCGCCGACCGTCACCTTCACCTCGTAGCTGCCGGTCGGCAGATCGAACTTCGATTCGGGATCGTATTCCTGCGCGACCTTCTCGCCCTCGTCGCCGTTCGAGTTCGCCGGCTGGTGGACCGCAACCACGATGTCCTTCTCGACCTTGGGCCCGCCCTCGGCATAGGTGGAGGTCACGATCAGCTTGCCGACATCGAGGGTGAGCTGGACGTTGCTCACATCGCCCGCGGCGACGGAGAATGGCTTGCTGGTCTTCGACTGCCCCTTGGTCAGGGTCAGCGTATAGCTGCCCGCGGCGAGCACGAAGCGCGGCACCGCGTCGTATTCCTGCGCGATCAGTCTGCCGCCCTTGTCAAAGACCTGCCAGACCACGTCGTCGACCTTGCCCGCGCCGCCTGCCACCGAGCCTTCGCTGGTGACGTAGCCGGCATCGAGGATGACGTCGAGCGTGGCGGGCTTGCCGCTCTCGACCTTGAGCGGAAACTCGCGCTTGAGCTGCCGGTAGCTCACCTCGACGATGTAATCGCCGGGCGCGATGTTGTCGGCGAACGGCGCGCCGTAGAAGGTGTTGACATGCGCGCCCTTCTCGGTCTCGGCGCGCTTGTAGACGCCCCAATTGACGTCCTCGTCGCTGATCGGATCGAGCCCTTCGGCGAGCCGCGCCACGCCGCGGATGTTCTTGCCGAGATAGGGATCGGCGGCCGCCGGCCTTGGCGGCGCCTCGCTTGCGACCTTGGTGCCTTGCGTCGCCGCCACCGCCTTGGTCAGCGCACCGGTCAGGCTCGCGGCGTTGCCGGCATCGAGGTAGACGCCGCCGGTCGCCCGCGCGATGCATTGCAGCTGGCTCTTCGCGGCGGGATCGGCGACGTCGAGGCCGATCACATGGGCGGTGAAGCCGATGCCGGCCTTCTTCAACTCGGCCGCGGCCGCGCACGGATCCGGCGCGCAGGTCTCGATCCCGTCGGAGACCAGGATCACATTGGCCTTGTTCTCGGTCGAGTGCAGCGCCTCGGCGGCGGCACGCAGCGAATCCGAGATCGGCGTCTTGCCTTTCGGGTTGATGCCGTCGATCGCAGCCTTGATCCTTGCCGGATCGAACTTGCTGACCGGCACCATCAGCTCGATGTCCTTGCAGTCGCCCTTCGAGCGATGGCCATAGACCATGACGCCGAGACGATCCGCCGGATTCCACTTCGACAGGATCGCATCGACCGCCTGGCGCGCAGCGGAGATCTTGCTCTGCCCGTCGACCAGGCCCCACATCGAGCCGGAAGCATCGAGCACGAGAATGGTGTCGGTCCCCGTATTGGTCCCTTGCGCCTGTGCCTGTGCCTTGGCGCCGTGAGGTGACAGCAGCGCCAGGCCAAGCGACAGCAGACCGGCAATGAACGAGCGGCGAAAAACCTTAATCACGGATCGATCCTCGATAATGGAGACAATCGGAGGGCAAAGACGGCTGCGTAGGCGCGGCGTGTCGTGAGATCACCGCGCTGCGTCAACCGCGCCCTCCATCAATCTCGATTTTGTTTTCTGTTGGCCGGATTGCCGACGCGACACAATGACGGCGTGCGCGCAACGAAACGCCAAAGCACCTTCTATTGGCGCAACTTGCGTCTGGACACTTGGACTATTGCGACAGCTGTTTGGACTGACGCGACACGCAGATGACGATTGAAATATATATCCAGAGCGGCGATCGTCATGGCCGCAGATGTGAGCGTCATCACGGATGACGCTCCTTTGCACGCTGCCATGCATTAATCGACGCCGCGGCCTGCCGCATCGAGCGCGCCCGCAAGCAGCTCCAGCGCCTTGACGCGCCGTCGCCGCGCAAGGCGCGCTGCGCCGACCTCGCGCTCGTGCTCGCCGGCGATGAAGGCCTGGATGTCCGGCAGCGGACGAATGACACCGCGGCTGCCCCACTGGCCGTCGGGTATCTCGGTTGGAAACACCCAGACCTGCGGCGCCACGTCCTCGAACGACCCGCCGGCGGCGCGCACCACGGCGGCGGTCACGTCCTTTACCAGAGCCGCGCGCGAGGCTTCGGTGTACTGCCCCTCGGGCACCGTCGGGACGATGCGATACCGCGGTGTCGGCGACGGCGCGCCCGCCACATAGACTGCGGCCGGCCGGTGCAGAAACACGACGGTGACGCTCTGCGCAACCTTGTTGGCCGGGTCGAATCCCTCGTGACCGATCAGGATATCGCCGAGCTCCTTGACGAGCCGCGCTTCCGCTTCCGGCTTCAGGGCTCCTTCGGGAATCGTCACGTCGATCATTGGCATTGAGAGACCTCCTGTTGTTGCCAACTCGAGGTCTATGCGCGGGGCGCCTCCCGCAGCAGTGGCAGTATCGTCATTCTCAGGGGCAATTCGGACACAGCGTCAGGCGACGCGCGCAAAGCGGCGCTGGTACTCGCGTGGCGAAAGTCCCGTCTCGCGCTTGAACAGGCGGCGAAAGGTCGACAGATCGTTGTAGCCGACGCGGGCACTGACGGCGTCAAGCTTCAGCCGCCTGGATTCGATCAGGCGCTTGGCCACATCGACGCGCAGCGCCTGCAGATATTGCAGCGGGGCCTCGCCGACCGCCAGCTTGAAGCGGCGGTTCAGGGTGCGCTCGCTGACCGAAAGGTCGCGGGCCAGCCGGGCGAGGCTGAAGCCCCGTTGCAGCGACTTCTCCATCAGGCTCTGCGCCCGCGCCACCATTGCGTCGGAATGCCTGACGTCGTGGGTGCGGCTGGCGTAGGACGCCTGCGAGACGCGATTGCCGTCGATCAGCATCAGCTTGCCAGTCTCGTTCGCCACGTCGGCGCCGGCGAACGTGTCGACCAGCCGCAGCGCAAGATTGAGCGACGTGGTCACCGCGCCCGAACAGATGATCCGGTTCTGCTCGGTGAGGATCTCGGCGACGCGCAGGTCCACCGCCGGATAGCGCATCGCGAATGTCCGCCCCTTCGCCCAATGGGTGGTCGCGACCCGGCCGTCGAGCAGGCCGGCCTCGGCGAGGATGAAGCTGCCCGTGCAATAGGATGCGAGCAGGGTGCCGCGCTCGTGCTGACGCCGCAATGCCGCCAGCAACGGCTCGATCACATCGAGCCGCGCGAAGAAGCGCTCGATGTCGCCGACAAACGGCCCCGGGATCACCACCGCGTCCGCCGAAGCTCGCGCGCTGATCGGCCCGTCGACGCCGATGACCTGACCGGACACCGTCTGCACCGGCCGGCCGCTCAGCGACTCGACGCGCCACCGCAGCTGCGACGGCTTGCAGTCGCCGCGCCGAGGCCGGCTTGCCGCCACCGAATTGGCGGCGGTGAACACGTCGACAATGCCGGCAACGCCCGAAGCCAGGATGCCGTCATAGACCCAAATCCGGATGAGCGGCATGACTGTGTCCGATTTTGCCCAGAATGGGGCAATCCTGCCATTGCTTGTGTGACCGGACAAGCCACACCAAAACTGTCATCGCCCGGCCTGACCGGGCGCTCCGGTACGCCGCGGCCTCTCCGATTGAACTCAAACGCCTCTGGAATACTGGATCACCCGCTTTCGCGGGTGATGACACCGAGGATTTGACGTCCTGAATCGAGAACAATCCCTATCGTCGTCCCTGCGAAAGCAGGGACCCATAACCACCGATGGTCATTGTTGCGCGATGCCGGGACGACGCGTTCCTCCCACTACACAAGCCGCGGAGTATGGGTCCCTGCTTTCGCAGGGACGACAGCGGTGTTTGTGGGCGCTGTGCGCCCCACTCAAATCGCCCGCGCAAATCTGCGAAAACCCGGCGCGCCGGTCAGCGCCTCGAATGCCGGATCGCGCTTCTCTTCGGCGAAGGCAAAGCCGGCCTTGGTGTAGCAGCGTTCGGCCGCGCCGTTGCCGATCACGAACGAGATCGACGCCCGCGCAAAGCCGGCGGCCCTGCCGTCGGCGAGCGCGCGGCCGATCAGCGGCTGCACCAGGCCGTTGCCGCGATAGGCTCGATCGGTTGCGACATGCTCGATCAGCCAATCACCCTCACCGCCCTGCACCCAGCAATTGCGGGCGTAGCTGCCGCGCGCCACGATGGCATCGGCATCGATGCCGAGCTGTGCCGCCACCTCCTCGATCGCCGCGCGTGCCGCAACAACCGTTCCGGACGCCGGCATCGCGCACAGCGCGGCCGCCGGCACGCCATCGACCTCGGCGATCAGGAAGTGGGCGACGTGATACCATGATTTCACCCGCGCAACGGCGAGCCGCGTCATGAAACCGAGGCACTCCGGCTCCGGCCGATCGAGCGCGATGTCGATCCAGCCGCGCGGAAGCGGGCCGCGCTGGGCGGCGAGGACAACACGGGCGATGAAGCCCGCGTCGTCGGATCGTGCGGGACGGATCGAGGATCGTCCCGCACCAACCATCTCAGGTGTTCTTCAGCGCGACGCGGAATTCCGCCTCGGTCTTGGCCTTGACCTCATCGAGCGTGACGCCGTCGGCGAGCTCGATCAGCGCCATGCCGTCCTTGCCGTGCTTGTCGATGGTGAACACCGCAAGATCGGTCACCACCATGTCGACCACGCGCTCGCCGGTCAGCGGCAGGTTGCACTGCTTGAGCAGCTTGGCGCCGTCCTTGGCGGAATGCTCCATCACCACCACGACCCGCTTGACGCCGGCGACGAGGTCCATGGCACCGCCCATGCCCTTCACCATCTTGCCTGGGATCATCCAGTTGGCGAGGTCGCCGTTCTGCGCCACCTGCATGGCGCCGAGGATCGACAGGTCGATATGGCCGCCACGCACCATGCCGAAGGAATCGGCCGAGGAGAAATAGCTGGTCGAGGGCAGCTCGCTCACCGTCTGCTTGCCGGCGTTGATGAGGTCGGCATCGACCTCGTCCTCATAGGGGAACGGGCCCATGCCGAGCATGCCGTTCTCGCTCTGCAGGCTGACGTCGATGCCCGCGGGGATGTAGTTCGAAACCAGCGTCGGAATGCCGATGCCGAGATTGACGTAATAGCCGTCGCGCAACTCCTTGGCGGCGCGGGCGGCCATCTGTTCACGGGTCCAGGCCATGGGGCTCTCCTGAAAGATTGGGGTTTAGGCGGCGGGCCGCGGACGGGTGTTGCGGAACTCGATCCGCTTGTTGGCCGTGCCGACCTCGATGATGCGCTTGACGAAGATGCCGGGGGTATGGATGTGGTCCGGGTCGATCTCGCCGGCCGGCACCAGATGCTCGACCTCGGCGACGGTGACCTTCGCGGCGGTCGCCATCATCGGGTTAAAGTTGCGCGCGGTCTTGCGGTAGACCAGGTTGCCGGCGGTGTCGCCCTTCCAGGCGTGGACGATGGCGACGTCGGCGAACAGGCCGCGCTCCATGATGTACTTCTCGCCGTCGAATTCCTTCACCTCCTTGCCTTCGGCGATCAGCGTGCCGACGCCCGTTTTTGTGTAGAAGGCGGGGATGCCGGCGCCGCCGGCGCGGATGCGCTCGGCCAGCGTGCCCTGCGGGTTGAATTCGAGCTCGAGCTCGCCGGCGAGATATTGCTGGGCGAACAGCTTGTTCTCGCCGACATAGGACGAGATCATCTTTTTGATCTGGCGCGTCTCCAGCAGGCGGCTGAGGCCGATGCCGTCGACGCCGGCATTGTTGGAGACGACGGTGAGGCCCTTGACGCCGGAATCGCGGATCGCGTCCGACAGGGTCTCGGCGATGCCGCAGAGGCCGAAGCCCCCCGACATGATCATGATGCCGTCCTTGAGGAGACCATCGAGTGCCGATTTGGCGTTGGGATAAACTTTGTTCATGCAGCGAATACCTGATGGAGGGCGCGGAACGGCTGTGACAATGCGGATTATTAGGCGAAATCTTCGCAATGCGTCAATCGCGGCCCCATGCGGCGACCGGCGGCAGCCTGCGGCGTCAACATGGCCTTGAAAGCGTCAAGAAAACCCTTCAAGTTGCGTGGGTTGGCAGGGGCCTCCCGGCGAGAGCCCGCTGTGTTCGACGACGACACGACAAAACTCAACCCGACCCGGATATGTCATTGACGATGGCCCAAGGAATTAAGCGCCTGGGGATGCCGATCGCGGCGCTTTTCGGCCTGGCGGTGGTCGGGCTGGTCGGAACGTCGTGGTTCCTCAACCGGGACGCGCTGCAGCGCGCGGTGGAAGCGCAGATTCGCGCCGTGACCGGGCTCGAGCTCGTCGTCAACGGGCCGATCGACGTTTCGGTGTTTCCCGGCAGCTACGTCTCCTTCCACAATGTCGGGCTGAAGGGCGCCGATACCGTCGGTCCAGCCTTGCAGGTCGACGTGCTGACCGCCAACCTGCGGCTGCTGCCGCTGCTGCTACGGCGGTTCGAGATCGCCGACGTCATGATGCTGCGCCCGCACATCCGTGTGGTGCGCGACACCGCCGGCGACAGCAATTGGACACCGTTCGTCGAGACCATCGCCAAGGCGATGACGCCCGGCGCCGAGAACCAAGTGTCATTCTCCGAGATCCGGATCCAGGACGGCGAGCTGAATTACCAGGATGGGACCAACAACATCTCCGAGCAGCTCGGCGATATCGACCTGTCGCTGGCCTGGCCGTCGATCTCGCGTTCCTTTGCCGCAACCGGCCAGTTCGACTGGCGCGGCGAGCGCGTCGACGGCTCGATCAGCGCCAGCGATTTCGTCGCGCTGCTGTCGGGCGACCGCTCCGGCCTCAAGGCACGGCTGGCCAGTGCGCCGCTGAAGGTTGCGTTCGACGGAACCGTCGCCAACCGCACCAGCCTGATGATGGAAGGCACCGCCACCATGGACTCACCGTCGCTGCGCAACGCATTGCGCTGGATGGGACAGGCGCCGCCCGGCGGCGGCGGCGGCTTCGGCCGCTTCGCACTGAAGGCCCGCGCCAATGTGGTCGGCGGCTCGGTCGCGCTCACCAACGTCAATGTCGAGCTCGACGGCAATGTTGCCGAGGGCGTGATGACCTACGCCAACAACGGCCGGCAGTCGCTGCAGGCGACGCTTGCCGCCGGCAATCTCGATTTCACGCCCTACATCTCGACCTTCCGCCTGCTGGCCAGCGGCCAGCGCGACTGGAACAGGCAGCTGTTCGACCTCTCCTCGCTGTCGTCGACCGATCTCGACATGCGCCTGTCGGCGGCCAAGGTGACGGTCGGCCCGTCCAAGCTCGGCCGCACCGCGTTCGGCGCCAATCTGCGCGGCGGCGCGCTGGCGCTGAGCGTCGGCGAGGCGCAGATGTATGGCGGCATCGCCAAGGGTTCGTTCGCGATCGCGCGCTCGGATGCGGTCGCCGACGTCCGGGCGCAATTCCAGTTCACCGATGTCGATCTGCAGGCCTGCGCCAGCGAGCTGTTCGGCATCAACAAGCTCTCCGGCCACGGCAACCTCAACGTCTCGCTGACGGCCTCCGGCTCGAGCCCGTTCGGGCTCGCATCGTCGCTGGACGGCACCGCCACGCTGAACGGGCATGACGGCGCGATCGCGGGCTTCAATGTCGAGCAGCTCTTGCGGCGGCTGGAGAAGCGGCCGCTGTCCGGCGGCGGCAATTTCCGCTCCGGCTCGACGCCCTATGACAATCTCAACATCTCGGTGAAATTCGCCGACGGCGTCGCGACCGCCGACGACATCCGGGTCGAGAGCCCCACGGCGAAGATCACGCTGACCGGCACCGCCTCGGTGCCGTCGCGCGAGTACGATCTCAAGGGCGTTGCCAGCCTGACCTCGGCGGCCGGCGGCGGCAACGGTTTCGATCTGCCCTTCGTGATCCAGGGCCCGTGGGACGATCCGCTGATCTTCCCCGATCCGGAAAGCCTGATCCGCCGCTCGCCGGCGTCCGCCCCGCTGCTCGACGCGGTGAAGGATCGCAAGACCCGCGATGCGGTGCGCTCGGTGATCGAGCGCTTCACCGGCGGCGGCGCGCGGCCCGCGGCCGCGCCCGATGCCGCGGCCGGCGCACCCGGCAACGGCGCGGCGACAGCGGCCGAGAACGCCAAATCCAACTGACGACATCGAATTGAAGAGGTCGAATTGAAGACGTCGAACTGACCAAGTCGAATCCATTCACTTTCCGCATGGATGCACCGGGACTGATCCACGCTCGCGCCGCGCACCCCTACAGAAGTCGTCGATCCGGCATCTTTATCGGGTCACGGGCATGCGCTAGTGTTTTCTCCAACCGGTTAAAAAAGCCGGCCTCATGAGGGAGAACAACGTGAGATCCAAGGTTATCGGTGCGCTATCGATTGCGGTCGCTGCGGTCGGCCTGTTTGCCGCAACTGCACCCGCGCTGGCCCAGGGCAAGACGATCACCGTCTGGTGGGGCAAGGGATTTTACAAATCCGAAGACGACGCACTGCTCGAGACGATCAAGAAATTCGAGGCCAAGACCGGCATCAAGGTCGAACTGTCGCAATATGCGATCCAGGACATGATTCCGAAGACGGTCGCCGCGCTCGATTCCGGCACCGTGCCCGACGTCGCCTATTCCGACACCTACGACGTGCAGGCCCAGGGCAAGTGGGCCTATGAGGGCAAGCTCGAGGATCTCTCCGACATCATGCTGCCGATGAAGGACGCCTTCGCGCCGAACACGCTGGAAGCGGCGCTGCTCTACAACGACGTCACCAAGAAGAAGTCCTATTACGGCTTCCCGCTGAAGCAGCAGAGCATGCACGTCCAGATCTGGGGCGACATGCTGGAGAAGGCCGGTTTCAAGGCCGCCGACATCCCGACCAAGTGGGAGGACTACTGGACGTTCTGGTGCGATAAGGTGCAGCCGGCGATCCGCAAGGCGACCGGCCAGCGCATCTACGGCGTCGGCCAGCCGATGGGCGTGGAATCCACCGACTCGTTCCAGTCGTTCTACACCTTCATGGACGCCTACCACGTCAAGCTGGTCGACGATGACGGCAAGCTCCTGGTCGACGATCCCAAGGTGCGCGACGGCCTGATCCACGCGCTCAAGGACTACACCGACACCTACATCAAGGGCTGCACGCCGCCGTCCTCGACGACCTGGAAGGACCCGGACAACAACGTCGCCTTCCACAACAAGACGATCGTGATGACCCATAATTTCACGATCTCGATCGCGGCGAAGTGGTTCGAGGATTCCACCAACCCGGCGCTGACCGACGCGCAGCGCGCCGCCGGCAAGCAGGCCTATGAGCACGACATCATCACGGCGTCGTTCCCGAAGGCACCGGACGGCTCGACGATCCGCTACCGCTCCGACGTCAAGACCGGGCTGATCTTCGCCAACGCCAAGAACAAGGCCGAAGGCAAGCAGTTCATCAGCTTCCTGATGCAGGAAGACAACGTGCGGCCCTATATCGAAGGTGCGCTCGGCCGCTGGTTCCCGGTGACCAAGGCCAGCCAGGCGAGCCCGTTCTGGCAGGCCGACCGGCATCGCAAGGCGGTCTGGAATCAGTTCACCGGCGGCACCACGCCGTTCGACTTCACCAAGAACTGGAAGTTCACCATCCTGAACAACGAGAACGTCTGGGCCAAGGCCATGAACCGCGTCGTCAGCGAGAAGGTGCCGGTGGACAAGGCCGTCGACGAACTGATCGCCCGTATCAAGCAGGTCGCGGGGTAGAAGTTGCGAAACCGGCCGTCGCGGCACAGTTCATTGGTCGTCCCTGCGAAAGCAGGGCCCCATACGCCGCGGCGGTCATTTTGAATGATGCTGGTCATCGGCTTTCGTGCGACAACGAAGGCTGGTGGCTTTGGGTCCCTGCTCCGTGCGCAACTGCGCACTAGGCAGGGACGACAGCGTAGGTACAGGCGACATCGAGTAACCGAATGGCGATCACGCTCTCCGCATCCGACACCCCCTCGCCGCCACTGTCGGCGCGGCTGTCGCCGCCGCAGGTCTGGGGCATCGTGCTGCTCGCGCCCTATTTGCTCGTGTTTCTCGCCTTCGTGGTCTATCCGGTCGGCTACGGCCTGTGGCTGGCGCGCCAGCCGGCGAGCTATGTCGCGCTGTACAACGACCCGATCTTCGCGCGCGCCGCGGTCAACACGCTGATCTTCCTGGTCATCGGCATCAACATCAAGATGCTGATCGCTCTGTTCCTGTCCGGCTTCTTCGCCCAGCAGCGGCCCTGGATCAGGTGGCTGTCGGTCATCTTCATCCTGCCCTGGGCGGTGCCGTCGATCCCGACCATCCTGTCGGTGCGCTTCATGCTCAATCCCGAATGGGGCGTGGTCAACCAGTTGATCTTCAAGTTCACCGGCGACGACGGCCCGAACTGGCTGAACGATCCGGCGGTCGCGCTGGCGATGGCGATCGGCGTGCACATCTGGAAGTCGCTGCCGTTCTGGACGCTGATCCTGCTGACCGGACGGCTCGCCATCTCGCACGACCTGTACGAGGCCTCCGACGTCGACGGCGCCAATTGGTGGCAGAAATTCCGCTACATCACCTGGCCGTCGATGCAGACGCTCTACATCACCTGCACGCTGCTCTCGATGATCTGGACGCTGGGCGACTTCAACAGCGTCTATCTGCTCACCGGCGGCGGGCCCGCCGACCTCACCCACGTGCTGTCGACGCTGGGCATCCGCTATCTCAGGCTCGACCAGCTGTCGCTGGCGATGGCCTCGATCGTCTGCGCCATGCCGTTCGTGCTGCCGCTGGTCTATTTCATGATGAAACGGTTGTCGCGATGAAGCTGCCCACCCTCCGCGAAGTCGGCACCGAAGCCAAGCTGCTGTTGATCGGCATCCCCGTCTTCATCTGGACCATGATTCCGATCTACCATATGTTCGTGTTCGCGATCTCGCCGAAGGAGGACGCGTTCTCCGGCAAGCTATGGCCGGCGCATCCGACCTTCCACAATTTCTCGATCGTGTTCCACCAGCAGCATTACTTCCTGCGCGACTTCTGGATCCAGTTCTGGAATTCGACCGTGATCGCGCTCGCGGTCGGCGCGCTGACCTTGTTCGTCGCCACCGCCGCCGCGTTCTCGATCTCGCGGCTGCGCGTGCCGGGCGGCCGCGCCGTGATGAACATGGCGCTGTTCACCTACTTCATCCCGGCGGCGTTCCTCGCCGTGCCGATGTACCGCACCATGGGTACCTACGGCCTGCTCAACAATCACTGGTCGCTGATCCTGGCGATGGTGACGATTGCCGCGCCTTACGCGATCTGGGTGCTGAAGCAGGCTTCCGACAAGCTGCCGGTCGAGCTCGACGAGGCCGCGACGATGGACGGCGCCACCACGCTGCAGCTGTTCCGCCTGGTCTATGTGCCGCTGATGATGCCCTCGCTGGTCGCGGTCGGCACCTACGCGATCCTGCTCGCCTGGAACGAATATCTCTACGCGTTCCTGCTGCTGTCGAAGGACACCGACATCACGCTGCCGGTCGCGCTCGGCAACTTCCTCGCCGCCGACGATTCGCCGTGGGAGCTGTTGATGACCACCGGCTTCATCTACGCGCTGCCGCCGGCTGCGGTCTACTACGCCTTCAAGCGCTACATGGTCGGCGGGCTGACCGCGGGCGCCGTCAAGTCGTGACGGCCTCAGAACCGAAGCTCTACAGACTGAAATAGCCGTCGTCAGGGTGCAGCATCCGGCCTTTTCACCCCGTCACCCTGAGGAGCCGCGAAGCGGCGTCTCGAAGGGTCGACGGCCCGGCTGCTGGCCGCGCATCCTTCGAGGCTCGCTCCGCTCGCGCCTCCAGCGACAAAGGCGAAGCCTTTGCGCGGGAATGACGGGTCGATGCTCGTCATTGCAATGACGGTCGTCAGAGCGGCGCGGCGCTCTCGGCCTGCGAACTCGACAGCTTCGAGGCGAACGAGGCGATCACGATGACCACAGCGATCATCGCGATCACCAGCGTGCAGATCGCGTTGATCTCGGGTTTCACGCCGAGCCGGACTTCTGAATAGATCCGGATCGGCAGCGTCGCCGAGCCCGGCCCGGTGGTGAAGCTCGCGATCACGACGTCGTCGAGCGACAGCGTGAAGGCCAGCATCCACCCCGCCACGATCGCCGGCACGATCAGCGGCAGCGTCACCATCAGGAACGCGCGCACCGGATCGCAGCCGAGGTCCATCGCGGCTTCCTCCAGGCTGCGATCGAGCGCGGTCAGGCGCGACTGCACCACGACGGTGACGAAGCACATCGTCAGCGTGGTATGGGCGATCGTCACGGTCCAGAAGCCGCGCTCGGCGTTCAGCGCCACGAACAGCAGCAGCAGCGACAGGCCGGAGATCACCTCGGGCATGACCAGCGGCGAATACAGCATGCCGGAGAACAGCGCCCGCCCGCGGAACCGTTCGCCCCGCGCCAACCCGACCGCGGCCAACGTGCCCAACAAGGTCGCCAGCGTCGCCGACACCGCGGCGACCGACAGGCTCATCCAGGCGGCGTCAAGCATGGCGCGGTCGTTGAAGAACTCGTGGTACCAGCGCAGCGACCAGCCGCCCCACACCGTCACCAGCCGCGAGGCGTTGAAGGAGTAGATCACGAGGATGACGATCGGCAGATAGAGGAACGCCAGCCCCGCCGCCAGCGAGGTCATGTTGAAGCGCGTCAATCTGGTCGCGGCGCGCGCCATCAGCGGCCCGCTTCCAGTTGCCGCCGTTGCAGGCGGTCGTAGAGCACGAGCGGCGGCACCAGCAAAAGCAATAGCGCGACCGCCGCGGCGGACGCGACCGGCCAGTCCTTGTTGGTGAAGAACTCGAGCCACAGCGTCTGCCCGATCATCAGCGTATTGGAGCCGGCGAGCAGGTCGGGGATCACGAACTCGCCGACGATCGGAATGAAGCAGAGCAGCGCGCCGGCGCCGACGCCCGGCAGCGACAGCGGAAACGTCACCAACCAGAACGCCTGCCGCGGCGAGGCGCCGAGATCCCCCGCTGCTTCCAGCAGCGAGGCATCCATCTTCGACAGCGTCGCATAGAGCGGCAGGATCATGAACGGCAGATAGGAATAGACGATGCCGAGATACATCGCGCTGTCGGTCGACAGCCAGACCACCGGTGCGGAAACGATGTGCAGCGTGAGGAGAACCTGGTTGAGCAGGCCGTCATGCTGCAGGATGTTGATCCAGGCATAGATGCGGATCAGGAACGAGGTCCAGAACGGAACGATGACGAGCATCATCGCGACGCCCTGCCAGCGCTGCGGCAGCCGCGCCATGCCATAGGCGATGGGATAGCCGATCAGCAACAGGATCAGCGTCGAGGTCGCGGCCACGACGAGGCTGCGTAGATAGGACAGGATGTACAGATTGTCCTGCAGCAGCAGGCGGAAATTGTCGAACGACAGTTGCGCGAACGCGGCAGCCAGCGCCGCACGGCCCTCGGCGAAATCGAACACCGGCGTATAGGGCGGCTGCGCGATCGCGGTCTGCGACAGGCTGATCTTCAGCACGAAGCCGAACGGCACCAGGAAGAACAGCACCATCCAGAGGTAGGGTGCAATCGCGGCGAGCCGCGCCGGCCGGGCGAAGATGCGGCGCGCGCTCATTGCTCCAGCACCAGGCAATCGTCGGCGGTGAACCACGCCACCACGCGCTGACCGGCGAGATAGGCATCGACATCGAGCCGCGCAGTGTTGGCCATCGACGAGCGCACCACCGCGCCGGATTCCAGCTTCACCCGATAGCTGGTGATGCCGCCGAGATAGTTGACGTCAATGACGACGCCCTCAAGCCGGTTGATCGCCTGCGATGCGCCCGCATCCGTCGCCGGCGCGCGGCGCGACAGCTTCACCTTCTCGGGGCGGATCGCGACGCTGACGACCTCCTTGGTCACCGGCGGCCACAGTTCGCTGACCGCGAGCGCACCAGCTTCCGTGGTGGATACCGTCAGGCGGCCGCGGTCGCGGGCGGTGACCTGGCCGTTGAACAGGTTGATGTCACCGACGAACTCGGCAATCCAGCGCGAGGCCGGCGCCTCATAGAGATTGCGCGGGGTTGCGACCTGCACCAGCCGGCCGGCGTCCATCACGCCGATGCGGCCGGCCATCGTCATCGCCTCCTCCTGATCATGGGTAACGATGATGAAGGTCATGCCGAGCCGGCGCTGCAGCTCCATCAACTCGCCTTGCGTGCTCTCGCGCAGCTTCTTGTCGAGCGCGGCGAGCGGCTCGTCGAGCAGCAGCACCTGCGGCCGGCGCGCCAGCGAGCGCGCCAGCGCCACGCGCTGCCGCTGGCCGCCGGAGAGCTGGTCCGGCTTGCGCTTCTCGAGCCCCTCGAGCTTGACCAGCGCCACCATCTCCGCGACGCGGGTTGCGATATCCTTGCGCGCCATGCCGGCGCGCTTCAGCCCGAAGGCGATGTTGTCGCGCACCGACAGATGCGGAAACAGCGCGTAGTTCTGGAACATCATGTTGACGGGCCGCTCGTGCGGCAGCACCTGGGCGATGTCGTTGCCGCCGAGCAGGATGCGGCCCTCGTCCGGCGTCTCGAAGCCCGCGAGCATGCGCAGCAGCGTGGTCTTGCCGCAGCCGCTCGGGCCGAGCAGCGCGAAGAATTCGCCGGCGCGGATGTCGAGCGAGAGCTTATCGACCGCGCGGAAATTCCCGAACGACTTGGCGACGCCCTCGATCCGCAGCAGCGGCATGTCCGACACGGCCGGTTCAGGCAACGGCTTTGCCGCCTCCGCACTCGCTTCGCCCGATGTCACGTCAAGAAGCCCCGATTCCCGGAAGGTCCAATCCTGGCGGCAAGCTAGCGGCGGATCGCCACCGGCTCAACCGCCTCACGGACGTCTCCCGCAATATTGTCGGCGTCGGCGCCTCTGGGGGGCGTGTACTCATCGACGCGTGGCGTCGGCTTTGAAGTACAAACCGGAAGACACTTGCTCAGTCTGAACCTTACCGCTTTTGACCCGTTGCGGAAGTCGCGCCCGCTTCATTCAAAATTGAGCATTCTGCGCGGTAAAGGTTGCCGCAACTCCTTTTACAACCTAATCGTGCTTAAGCGGCCCCATAGTCGACGGGTGCCGCGCGAAAGGGCGATGTCCGCCGCCGGCACCTGGGGTCCAATCACATGAAGCGAAAGCTTGTTTGGAGCAGCGCTCTAAGCGGGATCGTTCTTGCCGTCGCTGCAACAATTTGTGCCGCATCGATTAGCCATGCGCAGCCCGGACCACTTAAACCGGTGGCTGTGATTTTGCCAGATGTCGCGCTGCTCATTCATGGACCTTCCGGTGAATACTCCTACAAATTGACGAGTACAGCGGATGATTCCGTCACGCTCGAAGAATTTGATGATCGACGAATGCGTCTTGAGATCCGTCAGATACCAGACAAGAAGTGCATCTTTGTCTCTACGAGCCAGGAGAGGGATGGGTTCGATGTAATGCAATTAGACTTTACGAAATTCGACGGGACTTATCAGCTTTGGGAAGCTTGCAGAGGGGCGGCGTCTGCTCCTCCTGAAAATCGGTGCACCTACTCTCTTCATTTCAGTTCGGAGAAGCAGGCGTTTTGCGATTACCGGTTTTCAAAACTGGACTTTGATTTGAATAAGACACCGTTTCCTGAGGATGCCTGCCACTCTTACGCGCTCGGTGCGCGAGAAAAGAAGTTCTATACCAAGTACATCGACGCTTTTGAGCGCATCAAGGAGCAATGTGGGGGTAACAGCCGATGACCGAACGAGAGCAGAAGCTCCTGATCGCACTCGTCAAGATGGTAAGTCAGTATCTTGACGAACACGGCGACGAAGTCGACAGCATCTCCGAAAGCGCGGGCGAACATGCCCTCGAAGTTCTCGCTGACTTCGGGCTTATGGAGGCTCTGAATACTCGTTTTGGCCGTTGGACCGAGAAAGGAAAGCGGTTTCGGCGTGATGTAGCCGGAATTCCCGACAGGCAGGCAATGCCGGCAACGGGCAGTCGCGTGCAGTTACGTGGCGTAGTTACGCGAAGTTTGGAAGAGCTTGCTCCGCTTGCTGCGGAGGTTGCAGCCAACGCAGACTTATTGAAGCGATTTGAAGATGTGGCATTTGGGGACGACAGTCGCCGCACCTATGAGGTTGCTCAAGAGATTAATGCCTATGTTCGAACATTCTATCCGTCTCTGACAGACCATGAGGGCTTGAAGGTGCAACTGGTCCTCGCCGATATGATCGGCCGCCGCCAAGGAAAGTTCTAGTGTGGAGCCAAGGTCCGCAGTTGGCCCAACTCGGACCTCCGGCGATATCGGCTCTTGCGATGCCATTGAGGGCTAAGCGGACGTAAGCCCCGAAGGGCTCGTTGCCTTTATGAGTACATGCCTTAGACTTCGCAGCCGAACTCGGGAGGACAACCGATGATTTGCGACCGCTACGGCCTGCCGCTGACCACCAGTTCGGACCGCGCCGCCGCGTATTATGTCGATGGCGTCGATCGCATGCTGGCGGCGCTGCACGGCGCCGACGCAGCGTTCGAGGCGGCGATCGCCGAGGACCCGGATTTCGCGCTGGCCCATCTCGGCCGCGCCCGCGTCCACCAGCTCAACATGGAAGGCTCCACGGCCCGCGCCAAGGCCGGCGATGCGCGGCAGCTCGCGGCGGCCGCGACGTCGCGCGAGCGTCAGCACATCGAGATCATTGCGTCGGTGATCGAGGGCCAGGGCAAGAAAGCGATGACAGCGGCCGAACAGCATCTCACCGAATATCCGCGCGATGCGCAGATACTCTCGCTGTTGCTCGGCGCCTTCGGCCTCTACGCCTTCTCCGGCCGATCCGACCATGACGCGGCGCGGCTCGCCATCTCCGAGCGTTATATCAGCGACTATGGCGACGATTGGTGGTTCCTCACCTATCTCGGCTGGTCGAAGACCGAGGCCGGCGATCTCGTCTCGGGCCGCGCCATCACCGAACGCGGCTATGCGCTGAAGCCCGAGAATGCCGGCGCCGCGCACGCGGTGGCGCATGCGCTGTTCGAGCAGGGCGACGCGGCGGAAGGCCGCAGCTTCCTCTCCGCATGGCTGCCGGCGAATGACCGGACGAGTTTCCTGCAGGGCCATCTCGCCTGGCACCTCGCCTTGATCGCGATCGAGGAAGGCGACGCCGACGGCGCGCTCGATATCTACGAGCAGCACATCAAGCCGGCGGGCCGGCCCTACCCGCCGCTCAATATCTATACCGACACGGCTTCGCTGCTGTGGCGGCTGTCGGTCGCCGGCAAGGCAGGTCTCGAGGCGCACTGGCAGGATGTTGCCGCCTATGGCGACGGCTATTTCCCGAAGGCCGGCGCGCATTTCGCCGACGTCCACCACGCGCTGGTCGCAGCCACGACGAACAACGATGCGCTCGAGGCGCGGCTCGCCGAGATGGCGGCGCGCGATGCCGACGGCAAACTGGCGCCGGGCCCTGCCGCGATCGGCCTCGGCCGCGGCATCGCGGCCTTCGCGGCCGGCGATCATGACGGCGCCGTACGCATCCTGGCGCCGCTGATGCCGGAGCTGGTGCGGATCGGCGGCAGCCATGCGCAACGCGAATTGTGGGAGGACACCTTCATCGTCGCGTGCCTGCGCGCCGGCCAGGGCCGCCAGGCAACGAGCCTGATCGCGGACCGGCTGCATCGCCGTCCATCCCGGCGCGACCTTGCCTGGTCGCAGGAGGCAGCGCGGCAATAGCCGGCCGCTGTTCTCCTTCCCCCTGAAAGGGGGAAGGTCGGGATGGGGGTCAGCCGCGGGCGATGTTGCAAGCGGTGAGAGCAGATCCCCACCCGCTTTGCTCTCACGAGCAAAGCGACCTCCCCTTTTCAAGGGGAGGTTTGAGAGCCGCGCTCAATCCCGCTTCGCCATGAACGCCGCGAGCGCATCGCGGTCGGCTTGGGGCATGGTCAACCCGAGCTTGGAGCGGCGCCACAGCACATCGTCGGGAAAGCGCGCCCATTCCTTGCGCATGAGGTAGCGCACCTCGGCGCCAGTCAGTTCAGGACCGAAGGCGGGGCCGAGATCGGCCTTCTGTTTGGCGTCTCCCAGGACATCCCTGACGTTCAGCCCATAGGCGGCCACCAGCCGACGTGCGTGGTCCTCGTTGAGGAAACGCCAGCGGTCGCGCGCGATGTCGACCTCGGTTTCAAAACGCTGCCACGCGAATTCGCCGCCCGGCAGCGGCGCCGTTGCAGTCCAGCGCGGCCCCATCGGATAGAACCGGGTGAACTTCGAGACGGCCCGCTCGGCGCGGCGCCGCGACGTCGTGACGTCGCCGCCGAAGATCGTGAGCAGCGGCGCCTTGCCACGCCTGGAATCAAGCGACACCGCGCCATCGCGTCGACGCCAGCGCGCGGCCGCGACGACGGAATTGGCGCCGGAGATCATTCGCAGCACATCGGCCGGGGTGATTTGCTCGCGAAAATAGCGATTGGTCGCGTCGCAGAGATAGGCGACCTCACGCACGCCCATCGTGACGATGGCGGGATCGCCCTTGAAGGCATGACTGACGCTACCGATCAGGGTGAAGTCGCGCTCGTAGGGGCTGGCGAAGATCAGCTGTCCGTCGGAGTTCTGGAACGCATAGACATTGTCGCAATCGAACAGGCGGCGCACCACGATCTGGCTGATCTGCACGGTCGCGAGCTGCGGCGCCGGCACCCGCAACACGGTCTCGGCGACGGAAGCGGTCCATGCGCCTGACGCATTGACCAGCGCCCGCGCCGTGATCACCCGCCGATAGCCGCGGTCGATCGCAACCAGCCGCCAGGTGTCACCGCGCTCGGCCCGGGTCACGCGCGCGCCGGTGCGGATCTCGGCGCCGCGCGCCGCCGCGTCGACCGCGGTGAGCACGACCAGCCGGGAATCGTCGACGACGCAGTCGGAATATTCGAACGCGGTTCCGAACGGCCGCTTCAGCGCATTGCCGACCGGATGATGGGTGACGTCGAGGGTCGCAGAGCGCGGCAGGCCGCTGCGCGAGGCGAGATGCTCATAGAGCAGCAGCAACGACCGCAATTGCCACGGCGGCCGTTCGTCGGCATGCGCCGGGATCGCGAAGCGCATCGGCCGCACCAGATGCGGTGCGATGCGCAGCAACACGTCGCGCTCCCTGAGCGCCCTGCGGACACGGAAGAACGCGCGCCGTTCCAGACCGGCGAGATCGCCATGGACCAGTCGCGGCGAGGCCTGCGACGCGCCGGAGCCGAGATCGCCCTGCTCCAGCAGGATCACGCGCAGGCCGCGGCCGGCCGCGTCGCGAGCCACGCTCGTGCCGTTCAGGCCACCGCCGATGATCGCGACGTCATAGTCCGCCATGCACGACGCCTATCGCATTTCAATGCGAACGAAATACGTGCTCGCAGAAAAAAGCATCACGCATCAGCCTGCGCCAACGGAGGCGAAGAAGCCTTCCGGCCCATCGGCCTCGATCAGCTTCCTGCCTTCGATCACCCAGAACCGGTTGGCCACCGTCCGCACGAACTGGCGGTCGTGCGACACCAACAGGCAGCTGGCCTGCTGCGCCATCAGTTCCTCCTCCAGCGCCTCCTGGCCCTCGATGTCGAGGTGGTTGGTCGGCTCGTCGAGCAGATAGAAGTTCGGCTGGGTGAGCCGCAGCACCAGCATGCCGAGACGGGCCTTCTGTCCGCCCGACAGCCGCCCGATCGGACGGCCCTGCATCTCGATCGAGAGGCCGGCGCCGGCGAGCAGGCCGCGGGCCCGCTGATCGCCGACCTCGAAGCGGCGCGTCAGCATGCGCATCGGCGTGTCGCCATCCCTGAGATCGGCCAGCGCCTGGTCGCAATAGCCAAGCACCAGGGACTCGGTGGCGCGGATCTCCGCGGCCGCCGCCTCGGGGGTCTCGATCGCCAGCCGCAGCGCCGCGACGAACCGGGTCTTGCCGGCGCCGTTCGGCCCGAGCAGCGCAATCCGGTCGCCCCTGCAGATGAACTGCTGGCCGGTCCTGAACAACGGCCTGCCGTCGGGGGTGGCGATCGCAGCGTTGTTCAGCCTGATCAGGACCTTGGCGTGGGTGTCGCGGTTGGCAAGCCGGATCGTTCCTGCGGATCGCTCCATATGCGCCGGCTTCGCCGTTTCCTCCAGCCTCTCGGCGCGCTGCTTCAACTGCTTGGTCTTCGACAGCAGGAGATCGCTGCCGGAATTGATGCCGAGATTGTTGAGCTTGGCGGCCTGCTGTCGCAGCTGCCGGACGGTCTTCATGTCGCGCTGATAGCGCCGCTCGTCCGAGGCATCGAATTCGTCGACCGCCGCCCGCGCCGCGGTGTAGGGCAACGCGAACAGCTGCGACCGTTCCGGGCGCAGGAACAGCGTCCGGTTGGTGGTCGCGTCGAGGAAGGCGCGGTCGTGGCTTGCGATCACCACCGGCATCTCGCGCGGCAGCGCGTTCAGCCAAACCTCGAGCCGGGCGATCTTGGCGAGGTCGAGATGGTTGGTCGGCTCGTCGAGCAGCAACACGTCCGGCTCGGTCACCAGCACGCGGGCGAGCAGCGCAAGCCGCAGCCAGCCCCCGCTCAGCTGCCCGAGCGGCCGCGCCCACAGTTCCTCGGGCACCTCGAGCGATTGCAGGGCGACGTCGACCCGCCAGCCTTCGCTGCCGCGTTGCTCGCCGGGCAGCGCGTCAAGGACGGCGGCATGGAACGCCGTGTCCAGCAAGCCCAGTGGCGCATCCTGCGCGACATGGCCGACGGTCAGGCCGCGCGCGCGGGTGATGTCGCCTTCATTGGGCTCCACCGCGCCGGTGATACAGCGGAGCAGCGTGGACTTGCCGCGGCCATTGGCGGCCACGAGGCCAATCCGGTCGCCGGCATTGACGACGAAATTCAGTTCGGAAAACAGCGGCGCGTTCAGCGTCACGCCGAGATTGCGTACATTGATGAGGGACACGATCAATTCTCTGGTCTTGCCGGCGATCACGACATCCCCGGGCATGCCTGCATGCCCTTGGGCATCCAGCCATCGGATGTGCGTGTCGAAGCGCGGCGAGGGATTTGAGTGCAGGCACGAACGCTCAAACGTTCGACGCCGCACGGCCACGAAGGGCAGACCAGGAAGAGATTTTAGGCGAGTTTCCGGTCAGCCCTGCAAACGCATTTGCAGGGCGTTGACGGGCCACGCTTGAGGTGGGGATCGTTATATCGCGCCACGACGTAGCCCTCCTTTCTCGGCCGAAATGATGTGGTGCTTCGACGGTAACCGGACGTGCAACGGATGGCAAGCGCAGCCGGCGGAGCCGCCCTAACGGTTCAGGCCAGTTTACCCGGCTCGACGCACGGATTCCGCCAGGTGGTCGCCGCCGACCAGCGCGGCAAATTGACCGATCGGGGCCGGCCGGCCGATCAGATAGCCCTGAACCGCATCGCAGCCCTCTTCGGCGAGGAAGGCGAGCTGCGCCTCGGTCTCGACACCTTCGGCGACGATCGACATTTCGAGGCCATGGCCGAGATCGATCACCGCGCGCACGATCGCGGCCGATTGCGGATTGCGGCCGAGATTGATGACGAAGGCGCGGTCGATCTTGATCTTGTCGAACGGAAACGCCTGCAGATAGCTCAGCGAGGAATAGCCGCTGCCGAAATCGTCCATCGAGATGCGGACGCCGAGCGCCTTCAGCCGCCGCAGCAGCGACAGGCCGCGGTCGAAATCCTCGATCAGCACGCCTTCGGTGATTTCGAGCTCGAGGCGGTCGGGCGTCAGCCCGGTCTCGAGCAGGATCGAATGGACGAGGCCGACGAGGTCGCCATGAGTGAATTGCGCCGGTGACAGGTTGACCGCGACCTGCATCGGCACCGCCCAGGAGGCCGCCTCGCGGCAGGCTTCGCGCAGGATCCATTCGCCCATCTCGACGATCAGGCCGCTTTCTTCCGCCAGCGGAATGAAGTCGCCGGGCGGCACGAAGCCGCGCACCGGATGGTGCCAGCGCGCCAGCGCCTCGAAACCGATGATCTTGCTGCCCGCAACGCTCGGGCCCGCGGCAGCCTGCGGCTGGTAGTAGAGCGACAATTCGCCGTTCTTGATCGCGACCGACAATTCCTGGTGCAGCACGCGGCGATCGCGGATCTGCTGGTCCATCTCGGGCTCGAAGATCGAGATCGTGCCGCGCGACTTCGCCTTGGCGCGGAACAGCGCCGCGCCGGAATTGGCTAGCAGCGAGGCCGCGTCGGATCCATTATGCGGGAACACGGCGATCCCGGCGGTGAGCCCGGTGCGCACCGATTTGCCGTCGATCGCGAAATCCTCACCCAACGCCTCGGCGGCCTGCTCGGCCAGCGCAATGCCGGCGACAGGCTGCTGGCCGTCGATGATGAGGCCGAATTCGTCGCCGGACAGCCGCGCCACCACGCCGCCGCGCGCCACGGTCTGCAAACGCTGCGCGACCTCGATCAGCACCTTGTCGCCCATCGCATGGCCGTAGACGTCGTTGATCTCCTTCAGCCCGTCGAGGTCGACGCAGAGCACGGCGAACTCCTCGTCGGTGCCGTCGCAGGCCTCGATCATCTGGGTCAGCGCCTGCAGGAAGGCGGCGCGGTTCGGCAGATCGGTCAGGCCGTCATGATAGGCCATGTGCGCCATGCGCGACTCGGTCTGGCGCCGGTCGGTGACGTCCTCATGGGTCTTGATCAGATATTGCGGCTCGCCACCGTCATCGAGCACGGTCATCCGGCGGGTCAGGAACAGCCGCAGACCATCCTTGGTCGAGATCGGGTGCTCCTCGGCGATCATGCTGCGCTTCCGGATCGCGGCCTCGTCGCGGGCGATGATCAGCTTGGCTTCGCGCGCGTTGAAGATGTCGGACGCGGTGAGGCCGGCGGCATCCTCGCGGCGGCGGTTGAGGATCGTCTCGGCGCTGCGGTTGGCCAGGAGGTAGCGGCCGTCGCTGACGCGCTGCACGATCAGCGAGACCGGGATGTTGTCGACCACGAGCTCGAGGAATTTCTTGTTGTTCTCGAGCTCGCGCGACAGCGAGCGGCGGTCGGTGACGTCCTCGAACAGCGCGATCAGGAACTCCGGTTCGCCGGCCTCGTTGCGGGCGATCACCCGGTTCGACGCCAGGATGCGCTTCTCGGTACCGCGTTCGACGAAGAATTCGCTGCGGTGATAGCCCTCCGGCGCGTCCAGCGCCGCGCGGTCGGCCGTGTCGATGCTGAGCGCGGTCTCGGGACGGAATATCTCGTCGGCGCGCTTGCCGACGATGTGATCGCGCGAGAACCGCGAGAAGCGCTCGAATGCGCGGTTGGCGAAGATGTAGCGACCGTCCTCGATGTTCTTGGCCGCGACGCAGACCGGGACGTTGTCGAGCACGGATTCGAGGAACTGGGTGGTCGAGGCCAGCTTGCGCGACAGCTTGCGCTGGTCGGTGCAATCGAGATGGGTCGCGACCGAGCCGCCGTTCGGCAGCGGAAAATATTTCACCAGCACCGACTTGCCGCCCGGCAGTTCGGTGACCAGCCCCTCGGGCTCTGCGGCCCTGGCAAAGAAATCGTCGACGCTGACGTCGAGCACGCCGCGATCGCGGCGCAGCTCCAGCAGTTCGGTGCCGGTCATGTGGCGCCTGATGTCGGCGCGCGACAGGCCGTAGATGTCGAGATAGCGGTCGTTGCAGAACACGATGCGCTCCTGCGCATCGGTCATCACCACGCCCTGGTTCAGATGGTTGAGGGCCGAGGACACGAAGGCGTTGCGCCGCAATTGCGCGCGCTTGGCCTTGCGCAGGGCGGAGAGCACCCAGAGCCCAACCGCGCCGAGGAAGGAGGCAACCACCACGCTGCCGATCAGGAGCTCCCAGACCACGCCGGGATCGAGGTCACCGAGATAGCTCGAGGGCGCGAAGGCGGCGGAGGCGGCGCGGGCAGCGCCGAACGGCACGACGGCGGCGATCAGGCAAAGGACCGCCCTTGCCGGAATCGAATTCTTCCCGCCCCCCTGCCACTTCCTGCCAGCCATCGATCACCCGCGGATTTCCCGGGCGAGTGTCCGGCTCCGGCGGTTTGGATCGGGTAAACGCGTACGGATGCAACGGGACAATGCGAGTTAATTTACGGCAATTGCCCTGACATGATTAATGCTCCACTAACGCGGCATGGCTCCCCGACAATTTGAGATGGCCCAACCACTTGCCCGGAACGCGCGGATCGGCTGAACGATGTTGGCGGCCATCGCCAGGGCGTGGCTGCGGGGAAATATTCGGACCTGAAGGACGTGATGGACAGGGTTGATTGCGTGATCGTCGGTGCGGGGGTGATCGGCCTCGCCGTGGCGCGCCGGCTGGCACAGGCCGGCCGCGAAGTGATTGTGATCGAGGAGGCTGATGCGATCGGCACGGTGACCTCGTCGCGAAACAGCGAGGTGATCCACGCCGGGATCTACTACAAGGCCGGCAGCCTGATGGCGCGGATGTGCGTCAGCGGCAAGCGGGCGCTCTACCGCTACTGCGCCGACCACGGCATCCCGCACAAGAACTGCGGCAAGCTGATCGTTGCCACCACACCTGCCGAGACCGAGAAACTGCAGTCGATCCGGGCCCATGCCGCGGCCAACGGCGTCGACGACATGCAGCTGTTGTCCGGCGAGGCGGCACGCGCGCTGGAGCCGGCGCTGAACTGCGACGCGGCGCTGCTGTCGCCCTCGACCGGGATCATCGACAGCCATGCCTACATGCTGGCGCTGCGCGGCGACGCCGAGGCGGCCGGGGCGGCGTTCGCCTTCCATACGCCGCTGCTCCACGCCAGGGCGACGGCCAACGGGTTCGAGATCGAAGCCGGCGGCGCAGCGCCCATGACGCTCGCCTGCGATCTGCTGGTCAATGCCGCCGGCCTCGGCGCGACGGCGGTCGCGCGCAGCGTCGAGGGCATGCCGATCGAATTGATTCCAACGGCTTATTTGGCCAAGGGCAATTACTTCAGCTGCAGCGCCAGGGCGCCGTTCTCGCGCCTGATCTATCCGGTTCCCGAGCCCGGCGGACTCGGCGTGCACCTGACGCTCGACATGGCCGGACAGGCACGGTTCGGCCCCGACGTCGAGTGGATCGATCACATCGATTATGCGGTCGATCCGGCCCGGGCCGAGCGGTTCTATCCGGCGATCCGGAAATACTGGCCGACCCTGCCGGATGGCGCGCTGATGCCGAGCTATTCAGGAATCCGGCCCAAGATCGTGCCGCCGGCGGTGGCAACCCAGGATTTCCTGATCCAGGGACCAGCCGATCACGGCGTCGCCGGCCTGATCAACCTGTTCGGGATCGAGTCACCAGGGCTGACATCGTCGCTCGCGGTCGCCGACCATGTCGGCGCGCTGGCGCAGGTCTGAGCAAATGCAGCATGGCCCCCGGGGGACGCGCGCTTTGGCGCTCATCCCTCGGTGAAAGGCCAGATTATTTGCGAATTTACAGGGGGACCGGCTTAGTGGACCGTGTCGTCGGCGGAAAGTCTCAACCGCTCGATTTGATCCTTGACCATCAGCTTGCGGCGCTTCAGCTCGCAAATATGCAGGTCGTCTACTGAGGGGTGAACGAGCGCTTCATGCAGTTCGTTCTCGAGTATTTTGTGTTTACGCTCCAGCTCAACGAGATGGGCCTGTATCGCCATTGCGAACTCTCCTCGGTGCGTTAAACCTCAGGTTCGATCCGGACTCCTGAGTGTACACAAGTGGGCGGCGCTGTCGATGGGGGACGCGAAATGCCGCACGCACTCATTTCGGTTTATCTGTAACCAATCGTGATTGTGGAACCGGTTCGGCTTGCGCGGCGCGCGCGCAGGGAGGATATTCCGGTAAGCGGCTGCTTCGGCCGCAACAACCTCATCGTGCTTACCAGTTAATACACAACCATGAACGATCAGGATGAGCGCGAACTCCTCGCCGAGCTTGCGCGTCTGCAACAAGAGCACCGCGACCTCGATGCCGCGATCGACGCGCTGCATCAGTCGCCAGCGCCGGATCTCCTGATGCTGCAGCGCTTGAAGAAGCGGAAGCTGCAATTGCGCGACCGCATCGCCTTCATCGAAGATCAGATCACGCCCGACATCATCGCCTGACGCGCGCCGCTGGGTGCGGCGGCCCGCCGGTTCAGGTCGGCCCGTGGGTTTTCCCCGTCATCCACAGCGCCTCGTTGGCTTCACGTTCGCGGCAACGGACGCGTGCGCGGTTTTCGCCGCTTGACTCCAAAAGAACAAAATAAGAACATTCCAGCCGCCAGCCATCAGAGGGAGTTTCGCCATGTCCGCACCGCCGTCCCTGCCCGAGCACACCCACTACGAGAAGGCCTGCGATCAGGCGATCGCGATGTGCGACGGCAACCTGCGCAGCACCATCAAGGCGCTGATCATGGCAAACGAGTATCTGGAAGCCGAGCTCGAGGAATTGCAGGCCGCGATCACGGCCGGCTGCGTGCCGGCGCGAAGCCATGCGGCAAGCGACGCCGCCTGATCCTTGCCCTGACCTTGGCCTGACCTTCACGGAGCACAGCAATGGCGGACGTGACCTATTACGTGGCACTGCCCTTCATGCAGGACGACGACGGCACGCCGGTCGCCGGCAGCGCCGAGGAATGCCAGAGCTCGGCGATCGCGCTGCGCCGGGCGGAGACGATGTCGCGGATGCCCGGCAGCATCGGCGCCGTCGCGTTCAGCCGCACCGGCGATCCCGCGATCGGCGAATTCGGCGATGCCAAGCTGCTCCGCGCTTACGGCAATGTGCCGGAAGATCTCAGCGCGCTGTAATCTCTCAAGCGCGATGGGATCGGCTCGAATCATCGTTGCGCCTTTGCTTGAGCATGATCTTTTTCGGAAAACCGCTGCTCACTTTTCCGGATCATGCTCTAGGATTCATGGCGCCGCTGCGCCTTGCGCACATACATCGCGCGATCGGCCTCATCGAGAACGCGATCGATATCCGAATGCGCGGTGAGGATCGCAACGCCTGCGGACGCGCCCGCGGAGACGCGGCTGTCACGGAACACGAAGGTCAGTCGATCGATCGCATCTTCCAGCGCAGCCGCCTTGGCACGCGCATCGATCTCGCTGAGATTCCACAGCAGCACCGCGAACTCGTCGCCACCGAGACGGCCGACCACGTCGGAGGCGCGCACCTGGTCCGATATCGCGGCAACGATCTTCTTCAGCACTTCGTCGCCGGCCGCATGCCCGAAGGCATCGTTGATCGGCTTGAGGCGATCGACATCGAGCACGATCAGCGCGCCGGAGGCCTGATAGCGCTTGATGAAGGAGAGCGAGCGGACGAGCTCGCGCTCGAAGCCGCGCCGGTTCAGGATGCCGAGCAGGAAGTCGGTCTCGGCCGAGGCCTGCAGCTCCTCGATCCGGGCCTGGGCCCGCGCCAGTTGCGCCCGCAACCGGCAGATGGTGGATTTGTCGCCGGACGCGACCGGGCCTCGCATGGAAGCTCCGGTTCCAGCCGCTTTGGTTCCGGTCCCCTTGCTTCCAGTCCCCTTGCTTCCAGCACCCTTGATTGCGGTTCCGCCCGGCCCCGGTTTGCGCGCGGCGGACGCGCCTTTCCGTCGTTTTGCGGCCCCTGAGGCGGCCGCCGTCGTCTTCTTCTTCATGCGCATCCTTGTTGAGGCCTGCTTATGAAGGCTTGCCGGGATTCACCAAGACAGGATAGTCCATTCTAACTCCCTTGCCACGCCTTGGATGAGAACCGGGCCGTCCCTATAATCGGCCTATGCTTTTGGATTCCTGCACAGAATTGAAGAGATGACCGCTCCGATCGCCATCATCATGGGAAGCCAGTCCGACTGGGAAACCATGCGCCATGCCGCCGAGACCCTGGCCGCGCTTGGTGTTGCCTGCGAAACGCGCATCGTTTCGGCGCACCGCACCCCCGATCGGCTCTATGCCTTTGCCAAGGGCGCCAAGGCTGCCGGGCACAAGGTGATCATTGCCGGCGCCGGCGGCGCCGCCCATCTGCCGGGCATGACGGCCGCGCTGACGGAGCTTCCGGTGTTCGGGGTTCCCGTCGAGTCGAAGGCGCTGTCCGGCCTCGATTCGCTGTACTCGATCGTGCAGATGCCGGCCGGCGTCCCGGTCGGAACACTGGCAATCGGCAAGCCCGGTGCGATCAACGCCGCGCTGCTCGCGGCGAGCGTGCTCGCACTTAGCGATCCCGCTCTGTCGGCCCGGCTTGCAGCCTGGCGCAAGCAGCAGACCGATGCGGTCAAGGACCATCCGGAGGGCGCGGCGTGACGGCTTCGAACGGAGTGAAGCTGAAGCCGGGCGACACCATTGGAATCCTCGGCGGCGGACAATTGGGCCGGATGCTGGCGATGTCCGCGGCGCGGCTCGGGCTGCGCTGCCAGGTGTTTTCGCCGGACCCGGACTCGCCGGCCTTCGACGTGGTGCAGCACGCGACCTGCGCGGAATATGCCGACGTCGAGGCGCTCGAACTGTTCGCCAACGACGTCGACGTCGTCACCTATGAATTCGAGAACGTCCCGGCCGCGACCGCGATGGTGCTCGCCGCGCGCCGCCCGGTGCTGCCCGCGTACAAGATCCTCGAGACCACGCAGGACCGGCTGATCGAGAAGGATTTCATCAGCAAGCTCGGCATCGGCACCGCCGATTATGCCGACGTCTCCTCGGTCGCGACGCTGCGCGCGGCGATCGAACGGATCGGCCTGCCTGCTGTCATCAAGACCCGCCGCTTCGGCTATGACGGCAAGGGCCAGGCCATCATCCGCGCAGGCGACGACATCGAGCAGGTCTGGGAGGATCTCGGCACCAAGTCGGCCATCCTCGAGGCCTTCGTGCCGTTCGAGCGCGAGATCTCGGTGATCGCGGCGCGCTCCGCGTCCGGCGACGTCGAATGCTTCGACGTCACCGAGAACGAGCATCGCGACCACATCCTGAAGATCTCCCGCGCGCCGGCCGCGATTCCCGAGGCGCTTGCCGCGCAGGCGCGCGCAATCGCCGAGAAGATCGCCACTGCACTCGACTATGTCGGCGTGCTCGCGGTGGAATTGTTCCTGGTCCCCGGCAACGGCAAGGCGGCGACGGTGCTGGTCAACGAGATCGCACCGCGCGTGCACAATTCCGGTCACTGGACGCTCGACGGCGCCTCGATCTCGCAGTTCGAGCAGCATATTCGCGCCATCGCCGGCTGGCCGCTGGGCAAGCCGGTGCGCCATGGCGAGGTCACCATGACCAACCTGATCGGCGACGACATCCTGAGCTACGAGCAGTGGCTCACCGTTCCCGGTGCCACCGTGCATCTGTACGGCAAGGGCACGCCGCGCCCCGGCCGCAAGATGGGGCACGTCACCGAAGTGACGCCGCCCCGCAAGCCATGAATTCCGCTGGAGCGCGATGAGATCTTCATCGCGCTCTGTCGCTGTCGGGATCGTGGCGAGCACGATCCCATTAGAGCATCGGCTCTGATTGAATCAGAACCGATGCTCTAGTTTTGTGCTTTGACGCGTTTTCTTCACGCGAACCGGCGTCCACTTCGCTCGAAAACGCTCTAGCAGATCACGCAGTCTTGACGCCGGCGACGACGCCGGTCGGCTCGTCGCTGAGCCAGCGATAGATCACGCCGCCGAGCGCACCGCCGATCAAGGGCGCGACCCAGAACATCCAGAGCTGCGCCAGCGCCCAGCCGCCGACGAACAGTGCCGGACCGGTGCTGCGCGCCGGGTTCACCGAGGTGTTGGTGACGGGGATGCTGACGAGATGGATCATCACCAGCGCGAGGCCGATGGCGAGCGGCGCGAAGCCGGCAGGCGCCTTGCCGTGGGTCGATCCCATGATGATGAACAGGAACATCATGGTCATCACGACCTCCATGATGAAGCACACCACCATGCTGTACTGGCCCGGTGAATGCGCGTCATAGCCGTTGGAGGCGAAGCCCTTGCTGACATCGAAGCCGGGCGCGCCGCTGGCGATCACATAAAGCAGCCAGGCGGCGATGATCGCGCCGGCAACCTGCGCGATGATGTAGGGCAGCACCTGGCCGCCGGGGAAACGCCCGCCCGCGGCGAGCCCGACCGTCACCGCCGGATTGAGGTGGCAGCCCGAGATATGGCCGATCGCATAGGCCATGGTCACCACGCTCAGCCCGAAGGCCAATGACACGCCGACCAGGCCGATCCCGACCTGCGGAAAGCCCGCCGCGATCACCGCGCTGCCGCAGCCGGCGAATGTGAGCCAGAACGTACCGATCAGCTCGGCCGCATACTTCTTCATATCCATGTGCCATCTCCCCTATTTCCAATGCCCGGGTCATCCAAAACGCCGGGAGCGGCCCTCAACCGGGCGCCAAATCACCCAAATCAGGGCCGCACGATGGCATTTTCGCCCCATTTCGTGGCTTTACTAGGCCCGAAAGTCACTCGACCGGTGGACATCTGCGCGTTTGTCTGATACATGCGCGCGCCTGGGGTTAAGAGGCAGGCCTTTTGCCGCCCCTTCACCTCGCCAGAATTCCGAACCGATCAATTCAAAAGAGGATGCCGCGTGCAGGTTCTCGTCCGCGATAACAATGTCGACCAAGCCCTGAAGGCGCTGAAGAAGAAGATGCAGCGCGAGGGCATTTTCCGCGAGATGAAGCTCCGCGGTCACTACGAAAAGCCCTCTGAGAAGAAGGCTCGCGAAAAGGCCGAAGCCGTGCGCCGCGCTCGCAAGCTGGCGCGCAAGAAGCTGCAGCGCGAAGGCCTGCTGCCGATGAAGCCCAAGCCGGTGTTCGGCGCTGGCCCCGGTGGCGACCGCGGCGGCCGTCCCGGTGGTGCTGGCGCTGGTCGCGGCCCCCGCTGAACCGTTTTGCCGATCTGGAAGTCTAACAGCGCGGGCCACGGGCCCGCGTTGTCGTTTTGATGCAGGCCGCGTTCCGGGGTTGCCCATGCAAGATTACCGGCAAGAGCATTTTGCATGACGGATGCTCCGGCACCCCGCCCCCTCTCTCCGGCACCACCGCGCCGCCGTCGCGCGCCGCAGCTCATCATCGCAGTGGCTCTCGGCCTGCCGCTTGCGGGCTGCTCCTTCGACCTCGGTTCATGGGGCTCGGACGACAAGCCGAAACCGGCCGCTGCCGCCGCCGACAAGCCGGCTGCCGACACCATCACGCCACAGGACATCAACAGCGCCAGGGATCACGCCACGCGCGGCCAGGTGCTGGCGCATTCCGGCAAGGTCGACGAGGCGCAGGCCGAGTTCGAGCAAGCGCTGACCTCCGACCCCTACAACATCCAGGCGCTGTACGGCCGTGGCCTGATCTATCAGGGCCGCGGGCAACATCAGCAGGCAATCGACGATTTCACGGCGGCGAGCGGGCTGTCGCCGCAGAAGGCCGAGCCGCTGGTCGGCCGCGCCACCAGCTACCTCGCGCTCGACAAGGCCAAGCAGGCCGCCACCGACCTCGATGAGGCCGTGCAGGCCGATCCCAGCAATGTTGCGGCGTGGAGCGCGCGCGGCCAGGCCTATGAGCGGCTCGGCGACAAGGCCAAGGCGGCGGCGTCCTACAATCGCGCACTCGCGCTGCGGCCAAATGACGGCGGCGCGCGCAGCGGGCTGGCGCGCACCGGCGGCTAATCTCAATCTTGCTTCGGCGGGACGCTTACTTCGGCAGAACGGCGTGGAACATCGACTTCATGCCGGAGAACATGTCGTCGGTCACCGAGGTGTGCTCGTTCTTCGGCGCAGCCATAGCCGCGTCGGCGCGCAGGTCGAGCGGCGCCTGGATCACCGGGACCGGAATGTCGGCCGGCGGCGTCAGCCGGTTCGAATCCTGCGCATTGGCGGCGTAGGGCGGACGCGGCTGCGAGGATTGATCGGCGTTGTCGCTGGACGGGTTCGACACCATGATCGGCGGCGGCAACGGCCGGATCGCCGACGAAGCAGTGGGGCGCTGCGCGTCAGGCAGGCGGGCAACATCGGTGCGCTGCGCATCCTGGGTACGCGCGGCGTCCTGGGAGCGCGCGGCTTCCTGCGGACGCTCCTTGCGCAGCCGTTCGATGGCGGCGCGCGCCAGATCGTTGGCGTCGCGGTTTTCCTCCGGCGTGGCAGCGGCCTCGACTGGCGCGGCCGACGCGGCAGGCGCGGCCGGCTGCGGCGCGGCGGGCGTCACCTTCGCGACCGCCTTCGGCGCCGCCGGGTGATGGCGGGTGTCGGCGGGGATGCTGGCGGTATCGGCCGGCGCGTCGGACTTCTGGTCGGCGGATTTCTCGGCGGGCTTCTCGGTGACGGTGGCCTTCTCCGACGCCGACCGCTCGATCAGCGTGCGCTCCGACATGCCCTTGGCCTTCACGCCGGCTTCCGGAAGGCTGCTGACCACGGTGGCGGGCTTGGCGGCGGCTTTCGGATCGGCTTTGGGATCAACGGCGGCGGTCAAGGCTGCGGCTGCCGGCGCGTCCGGCTTGGCCACGATATAGTGATTGACGATGTACGCCCCGATGATGGTCGCTGCCACCGAGGGTAAGATGTCCATCACGAATTTCTTCAGGTAACTCAGCATGACCTGCCACTCCCCGCCCCGTTATTTCATGCTGGAACTTTGAGGCACATTCAGGGATCAACTGCGTCGGATCGGTGGCAAACCCCCGTTCCGACGTCACCTTTGGTGTCACTTTGGTTTCAGCCGGAGGCGCCCCCTGCGTAGGCCGCATCCACTTCTTAATTCATCGTGCAGCCGTTAACGGCTTATGAATTTCCACAGCCGCGCCCGCTCGGGGCTGCCATTCTGCGCGCGCAGGGTTACCGCCCGCATCAGGGCTTGAGTTCGACCTCCAGGAACACGATCTCGCTGGCGGTCTCGTTAAGCACGTCGTGCTGGACCCCGGCCTTGCGGAAATAGGACTTGCCGGCCCCGAGCTGCGCCTTCGAGCGCTCGCCGTTCGGCGCCACGATGGTCATTTCCCCGGCCGTGATCGGAACGATGACGTAGTCCATCTCATGGGTGTGGTGGCCGGTGGCGCTGCCCGGCGCAAGTCGCCATTCGGTTACGCGAACCTCCGCCGTATCCACCTGCACATCCGATTTGGCACTGAGCATCGTCATTTTCTCCGAGTTTCTTGTTTGAGCGGATCATGCGCTACGGCACGAAAACCATGAACACGAACACCGCGAACACCACCATGTGAACGAGCCCGAACAGGATGTTGGTGCGGCCGGTTCCGAAGGTGAGCATGCTGACCATGAAGGTGAGCAGCAGGATCAGCATATGCTGGTTGCTGAGCCCGAGCACCAGCTGCTTGTCGAGCACCGAGGCGGCGATGGCCACCGCGGGAACCGTGAGGCCGATGGTCGCGATCGAGGAGCCGAGCGCGAGGTTGATGCTCTTCTGAAGGTCGTTCTTGCGCGCCGCCGCCACCGCGGCAACGCTCTCCGGCAACAGGATCAGGGCCGCCACCACCAGGCCTGCAAAGGCCGGCGGCGCGCCGATCTTGACGGTGACGACGTCGACCACCAGCGAGAATTTCTTGGCCAGCAGCACCACCGCCAGCAACGACACCAGCAGCAGGGCAACGCTGATCGCCGTCATGCGGTCCGACATCACCTCGCCATGTGCCGCCGCCTCATTGGCGCCGCTGACGAAGTAATCGCGGTGGCGGATGGTCTGGGTGTAGAGGAACACCGCATAGAGCAGCAGGGTCACGACGCTGATCACGGCGAGCTGGGCCGTGGAGTAGATCGGGCCCGGCGCGGTCAGCGTGAAATTCGGCATGTCCAGCGTGATGGTCGCGAGCACGAACAGCACGCTGAGGTAAAGGTTGGCGCCGGTGATCTGGAAATCCTGCTCACGGTAGCGGATGCCGCCGATGAAGATGCAGAGCCCGACCAGGCCGTTGCAGACGATCATCACCACCGCAAACACGGTGTCGCGCGCCAGCGTCGGCGCCGGCGTGTCGCCCAGCATGATGGTCGAGATCAGCGCCACCTCGATGATGGTCACGGCGAGCGTCAGGAGCAGCGTGCCAAAGGGCTCACCGATCCGCTCGGCAATCATCTCGGCATGGTGGACCGCCGCAAACACGGTGCCGAACAGAATCACCAGCAGCACGGCCGCGAACACCCAGCCGGCGGCCGATGGCGCGAAACTGTAGCCGGCGGCCGACACCGCGGCAAACAACAGCACCGCCAGAACGGGATACAGCCAGGCCGATCGCGGCATCGGTCCGTGTGCGCTCATCGTGGGGTCCCCTCACTTCGATGGGACGATTATGCGATAGACAATCGCCGCCGTCAGCCTCTTGCGGCGTCGATGAACCGCCGCGCGGTCGCCATCGCACCGAAATCGTCAAGATTGTCGTGCCCGCCGCCGGGCAGGCGCACGAACTGCTTGGGCTCATGGGCGAGGCCGAACAGGCGCTCGCCGAATGCGATCGGGATCACCGGATCGTCGGTGCCGTGCATGATCAACAGCGGCGCCGTCACGCCTGCGATTCGTCGGTCGGAGTGGAATTGATCCCGCATCAGCAGGCTGATCGGCACATACCAGAAATGCGCGCCGGCGACGTCGGCCGTCGACGTGTACGGCGCCTCCAGGATCAGCTTGCCGACGGGGTGCTCGGCGGCGAGCGCGACTGCAACGCCGGTGCCGAGCGAGAATCCCCAGGCCACGATCTGCTCGGCGCGGTACCGCGCGGTAGTGAACGCGTAAGCCGCTGCGGCATCCTGCAGCAGCCCCTGCTCGCTCGGAGATCCGCCCGAGCCGGCGTAGCCGCGGTAGGACAGCGCCACCAGCCCGGTGCCGTCGGCGGTGATGCCCTTGAAGCGCGCCACGCGGCCGGCAAGGAAATCGCCATTGCCGGGAAAGAACAGCACGACACCCCGGCCCGGCTTCGCCGGCACGTGCCAGACGATGACCTTCTCGCCGTCGGCGGTGGTCAGCACGTGCTCTTCGGCTTCGGGAAGGCCGGCGGCTGCCGGCGCGGTGCGCCCGACCGGCGGGATCGGAAACAGCAATTCGCGCTGCTTGACGTACAGCACCGCAAGGCCAGCGAGATAGCCGACCGCGGCGACGATCAGCAGCCATTTCAGGATCGTCAGAACCACGCGCAATCTCGCCTGCAGCTCTAGGTTTAGTGTGTCGGATAATGTGAGACCCCATTGCTACTTTGCATGGGGTTGTTTTCGCAGTTTTTAGTCCCGGCCTAGGTCTTTAGTGGTCGTCGAGATAGGCCTGCGCCTGGAATTAGCAGCTTTTCGACCTCGAGCCTGATGCTGTCGGGAACGGGCCGGCAAGCGCAAACATTCGCATGCGTCACATGCCACCTGATGCGCTGCTCGCGTGTGGCGAGGAGCGGCATGCGATGTTCTCGATGCCACTCCCGGTTCAGCGCCATTCGCCGCCCGCCTTACATCGCCTTGACGATGTTCTCGGTGACCTTCTTGGCGTCGCCGAGCAACATCATGGTGTTGTCGCGGTAGAACAGCGGATTGTCGATGCCGGCATAGCCCGAGGCCAACGAGCGCTTGATGAACATCACGGTGCCGGCCTTCCAGACCTGCAGCACCGGCATGCCGTAGATCGGCGAGGTCTTGTCCTCTTCCGCCGCCGGGTTGGTGACGTCGTTGGCGCCGATCACGAAGGCGATGTCGGCCTGGGCGAACTCGGAGTTGATGTCCTCGAGCTCGAACACCTCGTCATAGGGCACGTTGGCTTCCGCCAGCAGCACGTTCATGTGGCCGGGCATGCGGCCCGCCACCGGATGAATGGCGTACTTCACCTCGACGCCTTCCTTCTTCAAAAGGTCGGCCATCTCGCGCAGCGCGTGCTGGGCCTGCGCCACCGCCATGCCGTAGCCGGGCACGATGATGACCTTCGACGCGTTCTTCATGATGAAGGCCGCATCATCAGCCGAGCCGAGCTTGGCGGGCTTCTGCTCGCCCGAGCCGCCGCCGGCAGCCGCGGTCTCGCCGCCGAAGCCGCCGAGGATCACCGAGATGAACGAGCGGTTCATCGCGTGGCACATGATGTAGGACAGGATCGCGCCCGACGAGCCGACCAGCGCGCCGGTGATGATCAGCGCCGAGTTGCCGAGCGTGAAGCCGATGCCGGCCGCGGCCCAGCCGGAGTACGAGTTCAGCATCGAGATCACGACCGGCATGTCGGCGCCGCCGATCGGGATGATCATCAGCACGCCGAGCGCCAGCGCCAGGATCGTGATCATCCAGAAGTCGAACGCGCTGCCGGACAGCACGAGGCCGACGATGAAGAACACCAGCGCCAGCGCCAGCACGATGTTGATGACATGGCGGAACGGCAGGATGATCGGGGCGCCGCTCATCCGTGCCGACAGCTTCAGGAACGCGATCACCGAGCCGGTGAAGGTCAGCGCGCCGATCGCGACGCCGAGCGACATCTCGACAAGGCTCTGCGGATGGATGTTGCCGGGCGTACCGATGTCGAACGCCTCGGGCGCGTAGAACGCACCGGCGGCGACCAGCACCGCGGCCATGCCGACCAGCGAGTGGAACGCGGCGACCAGCTCAGGCATCGAGGTCATCGGCACCCGGCGCGCGATCACGGCGCCGATGCCGCCGCCGATCGCGACCGCGAGAATCACCAAGAGCCAGGCGACGCCGCCGGCCGGCGGATGGCTCGCCAGCGTGGTGCCGACGGCGATCGCCATGCCGATCATGCCGAACATGTTGCCCTGGCGCGACGACGCCGGGCTCGACAGGCCGCGCAGCGACAGGATGAACAGCACCCCCGCCACGAGATACAACAGTGCAGAGAGATTGGCACTCATCTCAGGTCCCCCCAAATTCTTAACTCACCCCGAGGTGGTTGCCGTTTACTTGGCTTTCTTCTTGTACATCGCCAGCATGCGCTGGGTGACCAGGAAGCCGCCGAAGATGTTCACGCAGGCGAAGATCAGCGCCACGAAGCCGAAGCCGCGGGCCCACCCCGAGCCGCTCGACACCATGCCGACGCCGACCGCGAGCAGCGCGCCGACCACGATCACCGACGAGATCGCGTTGGTCACGCTCATCAGCGGCGTGTGCAGCGCGGGGGTCACCGACCACACCACGAAATAACCGACGAATACGGCGAGCACGAAAATCGACAGCCGGAACACGAACGGATCAACGGCCTGCGCGAGATGCTCCATGGCTTCTCTCCTTACTTCGGCTGGAAGTTGGGATGGATGACGGCGCCGTCCTTGGTCAGCGCGGTGGCCTTCACCAGCTCGTCGTCCCAATTGACCGCGAGCGCCTTGTTGGCCTTGTCGACCATCGTCTCGATGAACGAGAACAGATTGCGCGCATAGAGGCTCGAGGCCGAAGCGGCGACGCGGCCGGCGACATTGGTGTAGCCGACGATCTTGATGCCATCCGTCTCGACGACCTCGCCGGGCTTGGCGCCCTCGACATTGCCGCCGCGCTCGACGGCGAGGTCGACCAGCACCGAACCGGGCTTCATCGACTTCACCATCTCGCCCGAGACGAGCTTCGGCGCCGGACGGCCCGGGATCAGCGCGGTCGTGATCACGATGTCCTGCTTCTTGATGTGCTCGGCAGTGAGCGCGGCCTGCTTGGCCTGGTACTCCTTGGACATCTCCTTGGCGTAGCCGCCGGCAGTCTGCGCATTCTTGAACTCCTCGTCCTCGACGGCGAGGAACTTTGCACCGAGCGATTCCACCTGCTCCTTGGTGGCGGGGCGGACGTCGGTCGCGGTGACGACGGCACCCAGCCGCCGCGCGGTCGCGATCGCCTGCAAGCCGGCGACGCCGACGCCCATCACGAACACCTTGGCGGCCGGCACGGTGCCGGCGGCGGTCATCATCATCGGGAAGGCGCGGCCGAAGGCCTCGGCGCCCTCGATCACCGCGCGGTAGCCGGCCAGATTGGCCTGCGAGGACAAGACGTCCATCACCTGTGCGCGGGTGATGCGCGGCATCAATTCCATCGCGAAGGCGGACACGCCGGCATCGGCCATCGTCTTCAGCGCGGCCTCGTTGCCATAGGGATCCATGATCGCGATGACCAGCGCACCGCGCTTGTATTTGGAGAGTTCGGAGGCCTCGGGCCGCTTCACCTTGATGATGATGTCGGCGTCCTTGAGCGCATCGGCGCTGACGGTGGCGCCCGCCGCGGTGAGCTCCGAATCAGGCAGGCCCGACTTGATGCCCGCGCCAGGCTCGACCGCGACCTCGGCGCCGAGCGCCTTGAACTTCTTGATGGTGTCCGGCGAAACCGCAACCCGCGGCTCGGACGGATCGATTTCCTTGGCAACGGCGATCTTCATGGGCCCTCCGGCGGCGCGAGCGGCGCACGCGTCTTCAAACTAGCGTTATTTTCGCCAGATTGGATACCCCGGTTTTTGCAGCCGGGTTCAACAGGAATTCCGGCACCGCCGCGGGACGGCGGCGCCGCTAGCCGATCAAGGATCAGACCAGGAAATAGGCCATCAGGATGAGGAGGATGGCGACGCTGATCGTGCCCCATTTGACCAGCATGAGAAACCCTTCATAGGTCTGCTCATGCGCCACGTAATCGTTGCCGTCGGCGGTCGTATAGGCCACTTCGCTATGGTCTGCCATCGCTGTCCCCAGTCAGAAATTCGCGTTCTGCGAGCCATTACCGCAAACGGATTGGCAGGGCAACGGCGCGGTCCCTATCGGGTGATTTGGAGCGCAAATCGTCCCCGATTCACCCCTCGAGCGACGGCCCTGCGGCCGCCCTCGGGCAGGACTGATCTCCCAAATACAGCCGTCATGGGATGGTCATGCCGTGAGGCGCAAAATAGCGCCGAACGAATCCGACCCGGGCCGGCCGGAAGGCCGATGGGCCTCAGCCCATCGCCTCCAGCTCGTCGATCATGCCGGCGATCACGGACAGGCCGCCGTCCCAGAATTTCGGGTCCTTGGCGTCGAGCCCAAACGGCCGCAGCAGTTCGGAGTAATGCTTGGTGCCGCCGGCGGCGAGCATGTCGAGATAGCGCTCGGCGAAACCCTCGGAGGCGTGCTCGTAGACCGCATAGAGCGAGTTCACCAGGCAATCGCCGAACGCATAGGCGTAGACGTAGAACGGCGAGTGGATGAAATGCGGGATGTACATCCAGAACGTCTCGTAGCCCGGCTTGACCTCGATCGCCGGCCCGAGGCTCTCGCCCTGCACGCTGAGCCAGAGCTGGCCGATCCGTTCCGCGGTGAGCTCGCCATTCTTGCGCTCGGTGTGAACCGCGCGCTCGAATGAATAGAACGCGATCTGCCGCACCACGGTGTTGATCATGTCCTCGACCTTGCCCGCGAGCAGCGCCTGGCGCTGTTTTGCGTTCCTGGTCTGCGACAACAGACGCTTGAAGGTCAGCATCTCGCCGAACACGCTCGCGGTTTCCGCCAGCGTCAGCGGCGTCGGCGCCATCAGCGCGCCGTTCTTCGCCGCCAGCACCTGATGGACGCCATGGCCGAGCTCATGCGCCAGCGTCATCACGTCGCGCGGCTTGCCCTGATAATTCATCAGCACATAAGGGTGCGCCGACGGCGTGGTCGGATGCGAGAACGCGCCCGGCGCCTTGCCGGGACGGACCGGCGCATCGATCCACCGATCATCGAAGAAGCGCTCCGCGATCTCGGCCATTCTCGGCGAGAAACCGTTATAGGCCGACAGCACCATGTTGCGCGCCTCGGGCCAGGCGATCGTGCCGGTCGCAGCGAACGGCAGCGGCGCGTTGCGATCCCAGTGCGGCAGCTTCTTCTTTTTGAACCAGCCGGCCTTCAGAGCGTAATAGCGGTGCGACAGCTTCGGATAGGCCGCGCGCACCGAGGCTACCAGCGCATCGACCACCTCGCGCTCGACGCGGTTGTTGAGATGGCGGGAATCCGCGACGTCCTGGAAGCCGCGCCAGCGGTCGGAGATCTCCTTGTCCTTGGCGAGCGTATTGGTGATCAGCGCGAAGGTGCGCTCATTGTCCTTGAAGGTCCTGGCGAGCGCCTGCGCCGCCGCCTTGCGCTTGTCGCCGGCCTTGTCCTGCAACAGGTTCAGCGTCGGCTCGATCGCAAGCTCCTTGCCCGCGACCTTGAAGCGCAGGCCGGAGATGGTCTGGTCGAACAGCCGGTTCCAGGCCGCGTAGCCGCTCTGCGCCTTTTCGTGGAACAGCTGCTCGACGCGATCCTCGAGCTGGTACGGCTTGTCCTTGCGCAGATCCTCGATCCACGGCCGGTAGTGGCCGAGCGCAGGTTCGGCCATCGCGCGCTCGATCACATCATCGTCAACGCGATTGAGCTCGAGCGAGAAGAACAAGAGATGCACCGACGCCGCGGTCAGCCGCTCGGAGACGTCGCCGTAGAATTTCGAGATCGCCGGGTCGACGCTGTCGCCGGCATGGACCAGGCCAGCATAGGAGCCGAGACGGCCGGCCAGGTCGTCGATCGCCTCGTAGCGGCGGACCGCCTCGGCGAGCCACTTCCCGCCGCCGTCCCTGGCGGTATTTTCGGCAAGCTTGCCCTTGTAGTCGGTCTCAAACGCGACGCAATCTGCATCCATTTTCTGCAGATCGCGTGCGACCTCCGGGGCATCGATGCCGGCGTAGAGATCAGCCAGATTCCATTCGGGAAGCTTGCCGGTCTTGCTTGCTGCCGTTTTTGCCGCCGGGCCGCCTGCGGTGGATTTGCGTTGGGCACCCGTCTTGCGCAACGCGGCTTCCTTGCGGAGGGCGGCCTTGCTGACGGCAGTCTTGTTGGACGCAGTTTTGGAGCGCGAGGTCATCTTGTTCGTAACCTTGGTTCAGTCGGAAAGATGTCGGCGGCGGCGGATTAAGGGCGGGTTGGCAACGTTTAAGAGTGCGTTAATCGGCATCGGCGACATTGCCCCGATTCGAGACAAATAATCGTAGCGTGCGGGGAAAACCATGGCTGCCACCATTTTGATCGCCGATGACGACGCAGTACAGCGTCGTTTGGTTGAAAACATGGTGCAGAAGTGCGGCTATGAGCCCCTCGTCGTGGACAGTGGCGACGCAGCGATAGCGGCCCTGACCGCATCCGAGACGCAGGCGATCGATGCCGTCGTGCTCGACCTCGTGATGCCGGGCCTCGACGGTCTCGGAGTCCTCGCAAAGATTCGTGAAGCTGGTTTGAACGTCCCGGTCATCGTGCAGACCGCGCATGGCGGCATCGACAATGTGGTGTCGGCGATGCGCGCCGGTGCCCAGGATTTCGTCGTCAAGCCGGTCGGCTTCGAGCGGCTGCAGGTCTCCCTGCGCAACGCCCTCAACGCCTCGGCGCTGAAGGGCGAATTGCAGCGCATCCGCCACAGCCGCGAGGGCCGGCTGACCTTCTCCGACATCATCACCCGCAGCGAGGCGATGGCTGGCGTGCTGCGCACGGCGCAGAAAGCGGCATCCTCGACTATCCCGGTGCTGATCGAGGGCGAGTCCGGCGTCGGCAAGGAACTGTTCGCACGCGCCATCCACGGCAGCAGCGAGCGTAAGGCCAGGCCTTTCGTCGCGGTGAACTGCGGCGCGATCCCGGACAATCTCGTCGAATCGATCCTGTTCGGCCATGAGAAGGGCGCCTTCACCGGCGCCACCGAGCGCCACCAGGGCAAGTTCGTCGAAGCCCATGGCGGCACGCTGTTCCTCGACGAGGTCGGCGAATTGCCGCTGGCGACGCAGGTGAAACTGTTGCGCGCGCTGCAGGAAGGCACCGTCGAGGCGGTCGGCGGACGCAAGCCGGTCAAGGTCGATGTCCGCATCATCTCGGCGACCAACCGCAAGCTGCTCGATCTCGTGAAGGCCGGCCAGTTCCGCGAGGACCTGTTCTATCGCCTGCACGTGCTGCCGCTGACCATTCCGGCGCTGCGGCAGCGGCGCGAGGACATCCCGCATCTGCTGCGGCATTTCCTGGCGCGGTTCTGCGCCGAGGAGAATCGCAACATCACCGGCATCAGCGGCGATGCGATGGCGCATCTGGCGCAGCTCGATTGGCCCGGCAACATCCGTCAGCTCGAGAACACCGTGTATCGCGCCGTGGTCATGAGCGACGGCGACCAGCTCGGGCTCGCGGACTTCCCGCAAGGCTCGACGTATCCGGTGCCGGAAGGAAAGTCCTTGCAGGGCGAGCCGCTGGTGGTGTCGCCGTCCACGGCGCCCGCCATGATATCCGGTAACGAAATACCGGTTACGACCACCCTCCCGACCGCCGGCGGCCTCTCGATGCTCAATGCCGCGGGCGAGGTGCGCCCGCTGGAAGATCTCGAGAACGAGATCATCCGCTTTGCGATTTCGCATTATCGCGGACAGATGTCGGAGGTCGCGCGGCGTCTCAAGATCGGCCGCTCGACCCTCTACCGCAAGCTCGACGAGGCCGCGGCCGGCACGCGCGCAAGCGACGTCGGCTAAGCCCTGAGGCCGCCGAGGCCATTACCAGGGAACCTTTTGAACCGTGTCGTGGCGGTGACAGACAAAGGCTGTGGCGCGTGGCAAAAACGCACAGCCCGAGCGAAATCAGCTGCTTCGAGGTCAGTTTGTCGTGAGTTGCCCCGCATGGCGCTGGCTGCAAAAGAGGGGCAAATGTATCGTCTGCGTCAATTGCGTGCAGGCATACGAGTCGTTTGAGAAGCCGGCGCTTTCGCGCAAGCTATGAAACCGGATATCGATTTGAACTGTTCCAGATTCTTAAGGGGCAGTTCCACCCAGGGGGTGTGAAAATGCGTGACTGTTCGAACAACCGTCGAGGATTTGACCGCGTCTTGATGGCCGTCGCGGCGACCTTCCTCACGGTGTCCGCGAGCTCGGCCTTCGCGCAGGACACGCCTCGCTCCAGCGCCTCGGAACTTGCGATCGACGCTGCGATCCCGCGCCCCGAACCGGCCAACGTGCCGCCGCCCACTGCGAGCGATTTCAAGCCCGACACCACCGCCGCGCTGCCCGACGCAGCCAAGCCGGCCGACGTGAAGCCGGCCGATGTGCAGGCCACCGAGGCCAAACCCACCGACGCAAAGCCTACTGACGCAAAGGCCACTGACGCAAAGCCGGCAGAGCCGAGCGCGACGGCAAAGGCCGTCGAGCCGAAGCCCGCCGATGTCGCCACCGCGCCGGCGACGAAGCCCGCCGACGCGCCGAAGGCCGATGCACCAAAGACCGACACCGCGGTCGCGCCGCCTGCGGCCGCACCCGCTCCTGCCACCGCAACGGCGCCCGCCGCAGCTCCGGCTCCCGCGACGGCCGCAGCCCCCGCGACCGAGCCCGTGAAGGCCGCGAGCAATGTTGCCGCCGAGGATCAGCCGGTCGCCGACAAGCTGCGCGACCTGCTCGCCAACAAGTCGCTGCGCAGCTTCGATCGCAAGAACGAGCGCGCGGCCGCCGAGAAATTCTATTCGGCCCGCGAATACGCGCCTGTGTTCACCAAGGCCGGCAAGCTGACCGATGCCGGCAAGGGCGTCATCGCCCGCCTGAAGGACGCGGCCGCCGACGGCCTTGATGCATCCGACTATCCGGTGCCGGACTTCGCCGCAGCGACGACGCCCGATGCGCTGGCCGACGCCGAGCTGAAGCTCGCGGCCAGCATGCTGGACTACGCGCGCCAGGCCCAGAGCGGCCGCATGCACTGGTCGCAGGTGTCGGCTGATATCCTCTATCCGGAGCACCCGATCGATCCGGCGGAAGTATTCACGAATGTGACCTCCGCCAAGGACGCCTCGGCGGCGCTCGACAGCTACAATCCGCCGCAGAAGCTCTACAAGGAGCTGAAGAAGAAGCTCGCCGAGCTGCGCGGCCAGGGCGACGGCCCTGTCATCACGATCGCGGACGGCCCGGCGCTGAAATATGTGCCGGCGCGCAAGAAGCAGGCCGCGGTCGAGATGGACGATCCCCGCGTGCCGGACCTGCGGGGCAAGCTCGGCGTCACCGAGAATGCCGACAGCACGAAGTATGATGCGACCGTCGCGCGCGCGGTGGAGAGATTCCAGAGCAGCGTCGACCTCAAGCCGACAGGCGTGCTCGACGAGCGCACGGTGAAGGCGCTGAACAATCCGAAGCGCGACCGCCAGATCGACACCGTGATCGTCAACATGGAGCGCTGGCGCTGGCTGCCGCGCCAGCTCGGCGCCGCCAGTGTCGGCAACGCCTATGTGATCCTCAACATCCCCGACTATACGCTGAAGGTGATGCAGAACGGCGCGCCGGTCTGGACCACGCGCGTCGTCACCGGCAAACCCGGCCAGCACGCGACGCCGCTTCTGACCGAGACGATGAAGTACATCACGGTCAACCCGACCTGGAACGTGCCGCCGTCGATCATCTACAACGAGTATCTGCCGGCCCTGCAGCAGGATCCGACGGTGCTGCAGCGCATGGGCCTGAAGCTCGAGCGCAACCGCGACGGCTCGATCCACATCTCGCAGCCGCCCGGTGAGGCCAACGCGCTCGGCCGCATCCGCTTCAACTTCCCGAACAAGTTCCTGGTCTATCAGCACGACACGCCGGACAAGTATCTGTTCGCGAAGGACGAGCGCGCCTTCAGCCATGGCTGCATGCGGGTGCAGAATCCGGATCAGTACGCATCCGTGCTGCTCAACATCGCCGAGCCGAACCAGCACTACACGCCGGAGCGGATCCGCAGCATGTACGGCTCGAGCGAAGTCGATCTGAAATTCCCGACGCCGATCCCGGTCAACATCACCTACCAGACCGCGTTCGTGGACGACGCCGGTAAGCTGCAGATCCGCAGGGACGTCTACGGCCGCGACGCCACCATGCTGTCGCTGCTCAAGAACAGCCGCGGCAAGGATCTTGAAACGGTGGTGGCGCACGCCCAGCCGAGCTATGCGCGTCCGTCGAGCAGCAGCCTGCCCGCGGGCGTCAACGTCGCCGGCGATAACAGCGGCTTCGGCTCCTCCGGACCGAACTTCTTCGAGCGCCTGTTCGGAGGATTCGGACAACCGGAGCCGCAGCCGGCCCGCCGCGGTCAGGCCCAGCAGCAGCGCCGGGTGATCACCCGCTGATCTGCTTCACCGCCGCATAGCGATAAATTTTGAAGCAAAATCAACGATCTCGCTCAAAAGGCGAGATCGTTTACGTTAACCATTTCCCGGGTCGGCCTCGGAACTGGGCTATCTTTTGCCACACTCCCCCAGTTAGTTAAGCCTAACTTGGGGGCGGGTCGGTAAACCTCGGTTAACCCTCCCGCTTTAAGAAAGCGTTCACCGTCTTCCGCAGGGGGTCTGCGAAAGGTGCCGACCGAACGCTCGTCGACTGGGTGGGCTCATAGTGCTGGCTGTCTTCGCACGCCGCTACAATCCGCTGTCGTTGCCTAAGGCCGGGTACCAAGTCGGCCTGACCGCGCTATTGCTGTTGGCCGGCGCGGGGTCGGTGCATGACGCGACGGCGCTGAACCAGACCCGCACTCTCTCGTTCCACCACACCCATTCCGGCGAAGACCTCACCGTCACCTTCAAGCGCGATGGCCGCTACGATGAAGCCGCGCTGAAGCAGCTCAACCACTTCCTGCGCGACTGGCGCTCCCAGGATGAGACGGTGATGGACCGCCATCTGTTCGACATCCTCTGGGAAGTCTATCGCGACGTCGACGGCAAGCAGCCGATCCAGATCATCTCCGCCTATCGCGCCCCCGCCACCAACGCCATGCTCCGCCGCCGCTCGTCGGGCGTCGCGCGCCACAGCCAGCACATGCTGGGGCATGCGATGGATTTCTTCATTCCAGGCGTGCCGCTGGAGCAGATCCGCTACGCCGGCCTGCGCCTGCAGCGTGGCGGCGTCGGCTTCTATCCGACCTCCGGCTCGCCGTTCGTGCATCTCGACACTGGCGGCATTCGCCACTGGCCGCGCATGACCCGCGAGCAGCTGGTCAAGGTGTTCCCCGACGGCCGCACTGTCCATGTCCCGACCGACGGCACGCCGCTGAAGGGCTATGAGCTCGCCAAGGCCGACATCGAGCGCCGCGGCAATGGCGACGATGCCGCCACCATCAGCAAGCCGACGCTGTTCGCGAAGCTGTTCGGGGCCGGCAAGTCGGGTGACGACGAAGACGAAGGCGCGGTCAGCGTGAACGACAAGCCCGCAGCCAACACCGTGGTTGCGGCCGCAGCGCCCGCCAAATCCGCCGATCCGATTCCGCTGCCGCGCGCCAAGCCGCAATTCGCCGCCGCCATCCAGCTCGCCGCCGCCGACGCGCAGCTGGTTCCGACGCCGAAGGCCAGGCCGGCGATGCAGGTGGTGCAGACCGCCGAGAATACCGAGCCGCAATCGCCCGCCGACATCATCAATGCCCGCGGTTTCTGGGGCGACGATTCGGCGGCGCCGAAGCAAGCATCGGCCGCGCAGATCGCCGCGCTGAAGGCGCGTGAGGCGGTTGGCGGCGCCGATCCGCAAACCACCGATCCGCAGACCACGGCCAGCGCGACCGAAAACTTCAACAAGGCGCTCGCCTATGCGCCCGCCGCATCGTCACCGGTCGATCGCTCCAACATCGTCGCGGCGACCGCGCCGATCCCGCGCAATGTGCGCCCGACGCGCAATGCGGCGGCGCCGGCTACCGAAATCAATACCGTCGTCGCAAAGGGCGCGCCCAGCCAGGGCGTGATCACCACGTCGGCGCGGATCTCGGCCGCCAAGGGCAACGATGTCTGGATGCGCGTGGTGATGCTGGCGCCGAGCGCGAGCAATGCCATGCTGACCACGGTGCTGGGCGACACCGACATGAGCCTGATGCGGGCTCATTTCGTGAAGCCGCAGGCCGCCGTCGCCATGACCTTCTCGGAAGATCCGATGATGGGCATGACCTGCGACCACTTCTCGGGCTCGGCGACCACTCCCCTGACCACCCAGTCCTTCGTGCTGCGCACCGCTGCGCTGCGCTGATTCATCCCGAAAGCCGTTTGATCAAGCCGGCAGCCCTGCCTTGAGCAGCCCAGCCTCATAGCGCGCCCGGTCGGGCTCGCGCTTGTAGTGTTGGGTTGCCAGATGGGCTGACACCGAGAAGGCCGGCTCGCGCTTCATCACCTCGGCCGCATGGGCCGTGGCCGCCACCGCGTTGCCCATCTGCGCCAGCGTCGCGGCGAGGAAGGCATGATGGGTGTGGTCGGGCCGCGTGATGCGCGAGAACGCCTCGGCGGCGTCGGCGTATTTCTCGGCGCAATAGCAGGCGCGGCCGAGATGACTCCAGAAGCGCTCCGGATGGAACGGATTGAGGCGCATCGCCCGCTTGATCCAGTCGATGCCTTCCTCCGGCCGTCCGAGCCAGGTCAGGAGTTCGCCCTGCTGCACGACGACGAGGTCGTAGTTCGGATTGAGCGCGAGCGCGCGCTCCTGGTGGAAGGCTGCCTTGTCGTGATCGTCGCGGTTGAGGTTCAGCGCGGCGAGGATCCGGTGCACGTCGCTGTCATTGTCGTCGAGCTTGAGCGCAATCTCGAGCTCGGCTGCCACCTGCGCAAAAGTCGCGTCGCGGTCGTCGCACCAGTTGTAGACCCAGGTCTGGCCGAGCACGCAGGCGCGCCAGGCGTGCGCATGGGCGTAGTTGGGATCGAGCACGATGGCCCGCTCGAGCAGGCGCTGCGCTTCCGCATTGTCGTCCCGCGCCGAGCGATGATGCAGCACCTTGGCGGCCAGCACGCACTCATAGGCGGCCATGTTGTCGGTCGGCTTGCGCTTGACGCGGTCGTGAGCTGCGGCCTCGACGCGTCCCGGCAGGGTCGATACGATCGCGCGCGTCATCTCGTCCTGGATGGCGAAGATGTCGGCGAGCTCGCGGTCGTAGCGTTCGGCCCAGACGTGGCGGTCGGCCTCGGCGTCGATCAGCTGCACCGTGACGCGGATCCGCCCGCCGGCCTTCCGCACGCTGCCCTCCAGCACATAGTCGACCGCGAACTCCTTCGCGACGTCCTGCACCTTCACGGCCTTGCCCTTGTACACGAAGGTCGAGTTGCGCGAGATCACCAGCAAATCGTGGAAGCGCGACAGCTCGGTAATGATGTCCTCGGTGAGCCCGTCGGCGAAGAATTCCTGCTCGGGATCGCCGCTCATGTTGACCAGCGGCAGCACGGCGATGGAGGGTTTCTTGGCGACGACAGGACGGGCCACAGCACTGGGCTGCTCGGCCGCGGATTTCGCGCCCGCTTCGAAATGGACGCGGAAAACCCGGATCGGACGCGCGATGTTCTTGACGGTCTGGTCGCCGAGATCCTCGAAGCTGAGATCTTCCAGGCGATCGCCGACCTGGTCGCGGACCGCGCCGGAAATGCAGATGCCGCCAGGCTCGGCCAGCGTCTCCAGGCGGGACGCGACATTGACGCCGTCGCCGAAGATGTCGGCGCCGTCGACGATCACATCGCCGAGATTGATGCCGATGCGAAACTGCATCCACCGCGCCGGCGCGACGTCGGTGTTGCGCTTGGCCATCCGGCTCTGGACCTCGGCCGCGCACAGCACGGCATCGACGACGCTGTGGAATTCGACCAGCATGCCGTCGCCGGTGGTCTTGATGATGCGGCCGCGATTCTTGGCGATGGCCGGATCGATCAGCTCGATTCGATGGGTCTTGAGGCGCGCAAGGGTGCCCGTCTCGTCAGCCTCCATCAGGCGGCTAAAGCCGACCATGTCGGCGGCGAGGACCGCTGCGAGCCTGCGCTCTGGTCCTGGCACGTCCATCTGAACGATCTGCCCGGTTACCTCACCGCCAAGTCTAGCAAATCCCGGGATGTCACCCAAGCCTCGACCGAGGCGCGGCAGGAGCCATCGGGAGTACCCTCGGCGGACGGCCTGACGGCGTCAGGCCAGCCCGCCGGCCGCCTCACAGCATGCCGAGCGCCTGCATATAGGTCTCCAGGATGGTCTCCTGCTCCTGGCGCTCATTGGCATCCTGCTTGCGCAGACGCACGATGGTGCGCAGCGCCTTGACGTCGAAGCCGTTGCCCTTCGCCTCGGCATAGACGTCGCGGATATCGTCCGAGATCGTCTTCTTCTCTTCTTCCAGCCGCTCGATACGCTCGATGATCGACCTGAGCTGGTCCTTGGCAAATCGCGTTGCGGGCTCGTCCTGAACGGCGGCAGACGTGGTGGCCATCGCGTACTCCTGAAATGGCAATGAAATGTCGCGCGAATACGCGCCACGCGCACCGCTTGTTGCGGGCGACCCTCGATTTTGGAGCTCGTTCCGTCAAGGAAACATCGCGCTCATCCACAGCGCGCCCACAGGAGATGCTGGTGTTCCACGCATAAACGTCATTCCGGGGCGATGCGGCAGCACCAGACCCGGAATCTCGAGATTCCGGGTCTGGTGCTAGCGCACCATCCCGGAATGACACCATCGGCTTAATGCCCGCTTTGGGCCTTCTTCATCGCCGCGAGCTGCTCCGGCGTCGCGCTGCCCTGGTGCTTCGCCTTCCACTCCTCATAGGGCATGCCGTAGACCGCCTCACGGCTCTCGTCCTTGCTCACCGCTAGGCCCTTGGCGTCGGCCTCTTCCTTCATCCAGTTGGACAGGCAGTTGCGGCAGAAGCCGGCAAGGTTCATCAGGTCGATGTTCTGCACATCGGTCCGGTTGCGGAGATGGCTGACGAGGCGCCGAAACACCGCAGCCTCAAGTTCCGTTCTGGTTTTGTCGTCAATGCTCATGATCGTGATCCCGGTGTGAGGCGCTCACCATATTGATATCAGGTGGGAATTGTCACAGATTTTGCCATATCGACGCGCAATACGGACCTGTCCGGCCAACACTTGCCACGGTCCCACAGCGCGGGGGACGGGCGCCCGCCCGTTGACAGTGCCTGCCGGGCACGCGAAATCGTCAATGGTTTGATATAGCTTCGCCGCATGAGCCCAACAGATTCTCTCGCCTCAGCTCCTCCCCGCACCATCCGCCTGATCGTGGCCGGCCTCCTGCCGGTGCTGGCGGTTGTCGCGGCCTGCCTGTGGACGAGCCCGGCGGCCGCCGATTTCAGGCTCTGCAACAACACCTCGAGCCGCGTCGGCATCGCGCTCGGCTACAAGGACGCCGAAGGCTGGACCACCGAAGGCTGGTGGAATGTGTCGTCGCGCACCTGCGAGACCTTGCTCCGCGGCAATCTTGTGGCGCGCTACTACTACATCTACGCTCTCGACTACGATCGCGGCGGCGAATGGTCCGGCCAGGCCTTCATGTGCTCGCGCGACAAGGAATTCACCATCAAGGGCACCGAGAATTGTCTGGCGCGCGGCTTTGACCGCACCGGCTTCTTCGAGGTCGACACCGGCGAGCAGCGTGCATGGACCGTCCAGCTGACCGAAGCCAACGAACAACAGCCGCAGAAAGTACCGGGAATGCCGGGCGGCGTAGCCCCAGGAAGCCCCGGGGCGATGCCGGGCCTGCCAAATCCGCCGCCGGGCGCAACGCCGCCGGGCGCGCCGGGTCTGCCGCCAGCCGCAACGCCGCCCGGAAACAAACAATGAGACGACTGCGTCGAATCAAGATCCTCGCAACGCTCGGCCCGGCCTCCTCAGACAGCGCGATGATCCGCAAGCTGTTCGAAGCTGGCGCCGACGTCTTCCGCATCAACATGAGCCATACCCCGCATGACAAGATGCGGGAGCTGGTCAAGACCATCCGCAATGTCGAATCGAGCTACGGCCGGCCGATCGGCATCCTGGTCGACCTGCAAGGGCCGAAGCTGCGGCTCGGCTCGTTCGCCGAAGGATCGACCCAGCTCAAGAACGGCCAGAGCTTCATCCTGGATTCCGACAAGACCCCCGGCGACAACAGCCGCGTCCAGCTTCCGCATCCGGAAATCCTCGCCGCGCTCCGGCCCGGCCACGCGCTGCTGCTCGACGACGGCAAGGTGCGGCTGATCGCCGAGGAAACCTCGTCCGAACGCGCGGTCACGCGTGTCGTGATCGGCGGCAAGATGTCGGATCGCAAGGGCGTCAGCCTGCCCGACACCGATCTGCCGGTGTCTGCGATGACGCCGAAGGATCGCGCCGACCTGGAAGCCGCGCTGCCGGAAGGCATCGACTGGGTTGCGCTGTCGTTCGTGCAGCGGGCCGAGGACGTGATCGAGGCCAAGAAAATGATCCGCGGCCGCGCCGCCGTGATGGCCAAGATCGAGAAGCCGCAGGCGATCGACCGCCTCGCCGACATCATCGATGCGGCGGACGCGCTGATGGTGGCGCGCGGCGATCTCGGCGTCGAGCTGCCGCTGGAGCGGGTACCGAGCCTGCAGAAGCAGATGATCCGGATGGCGCGGCGCGCCGGCAGGCCGGTGGTGGTCGCGACCCAGATGCTGGAGTCGATGATCCAGGCGCCGGTGCCGACCCGCGCCGAAGTCTCCGACGTCGCCACCGCGGTCTACGAAGGCGCCGACGCCATCATGCTGTCGGCGGAATCCGCCGCCGGCAAATTCCCGGTCGAGGCGGTCTCGACCATGAATCGCATCGGCGAGGAGGTGGAGCGCGATCCGACCTATCGCAACGTGATCAATGCGCAGCGCGTCGATCCCGAGGCGACGGTGGGCGACGCCATTGCCGACGCCGCGCGGCAGATCGCCGAGACGCTCGATCTGTCGGCGATCATCTGCTGGACGTCATCGGGCTCGACCGGCATCCGCGTGGCGCGCGAGCGGCCCAAGGTGCCGGTGGTCGCGATCACGCCGAATCTCGCCACAGGCCGCAAGCTGTCGGTGGTGTGGGGCGTGCATTGCGTGGTCGCCGAGGATGCGCACGATCTCGACGACATGGTCGACCGCGCCGGCTCGATTGCATTCCGCGACGGTTTTGCCAAGGCCGGCCAGCGCGTCATCATCGTCGCCGGCGTGCCGCTGCGCGCGCCCGGCACCACCAACATGCTGCGCATCGCCTCGGTCGGACCGAAGGGCGACGCGCAGCTCTAACCGGGCCGGGCCGCGCCGGGCCACTCATCAGCGTGGCCCGATACTGCACTCCAGACCGTCAGCCCTGCAGCGACGCGTCCAGCGTGATCTTGGTGTTCAGCAGCTTCGAGATCGGACATCCGGCCTTGGCCTTGCCCGCCAATTCCTGGAACACCGCGTTATCGGCACCCGGGATCTTCGCCGACAGCGTCAGGTGCACGGCGGTGATGGCGAAACCGTCAGCGACCTTCTCCAACGTCACGTCGGCCTTGGTCTCCATGTGCTCGGCGCTGAGCTTGGCTTCGCCGAGGATCAGCGACAGCGCCATCGTGAAGCAGGCGGCATGCGCCGCGCCGATCAGCTCTTCGGGGTTCGAACCGGGCTTGCCCTCGAAGCGGCTGGCGAAGCCATAGGGGTAATCGGCGAGCGCGCCGCTCTTGGTCGAGATCGCGCCCTTGCCGTCCTTGATGCCGCCCTGCCATTTGGCCGAACCGTGGGTCGTCGTCATGCGTTGCTCCCTGAGGTTGGTTGAACCCAGCCACAAGCCTACAACGCCAATGCGACGGAAGTGTTCGACGCGCGACCTCAGAGCGTTTTCGAGCGAAGTGGACGCCGGTTCGCGTGAAGAAAACGCGCCAAAATAGAAGTTGAGAGCTTCGGTTCGATCAGACCCGAAGCTCTAGGCGCCGACCAGCGCCTTCGCCGGGGTCGTCGCCTGCACCACAAGACCGCGGGCGCGCGCATCCATCACGCCGACCGCGCGCAGCGCGAGCAGCGTCACGGTCTGCACCGCATCGCGCAGCTTGATCGGATCGTCGAGATTGCTCGGTGCCAGCGGGCCGACCAGCGCCTCGTGCAAGGCGCCGAGCAAGGCGGTGGCGGCGAGCGCCGTATCCTGCGCCGGCAGATGGCCGGCGCGCACGGCCGCATCGATGCGCATGGCGAGCTCGCCGGAAATATCGCGGCGGCTGGCGAGGCGCGAGGCGGTGACGTCGACATCGACCGGCTCGGCCAGGATGCCCCAGGCCAGCTTGCGCTGCGACAGCACGTGGACCGCGATCGTGGTCACCGCGGCGGCCAGCGCCGATGACGGCCCTGGCGCTGCATCGGCGGCGCGCCGGATCGCGGACAGCTCGTCGCGCGAGACTTCCGTGATCAATTCCGAGATCAGCTCGGCCTTGGACGGGAAGTAGCGGTAGACGGTGCCGGCTGCGACATTGGCCCGCACCGCGACCGGCGCGATCTGGACCGCCGCCATGCCGCCCGCAGCCGCCGCATCCCGCGCAGCCGACAGGATGGCGCTGCGCCGGGCAGCGAGCCGTTTCACGACCTGATGTGTTCGCCGGTAGACCATGGCGTTCCGTCCCCCCACCGCATGCCCAGGCCGGCGCCCACCGGCAGAACACACGCGTCTTCAATGTTTTGAACGATTGATCCCGCAATCGCCTGAAGAAGTGAACAACTATTCAGAGGGGATGACAAGCTGGAATTGTAAAGATCTTGCGACGGCTGCACGCCACCTCGGATTGAGCCGGCGGCCGCTCCGGCCTTCGGGTGCCCCGGGCCGCCCCGATTCAGCGACAGATCGGCAGTCGCCAACGGCACTCAGGCTCGGATCAGGCCTTCGGTGGTAAATCGCGAGCTAAGATCATCGCTCAAAATCGAGGCATCTGGTCTCGCGCAGACCCACGCGCGCGCGTCCGCATTTACCCGAATTTATCTGAGACCGTGGTCGAGTGCGCCGAACGTCACGTGTGGCGTTGTCTCGATGTCCCCGGCCGAACCAAGAAAGCGCATGTCACTCTCCATCACCAGCAGCGTGAGCAGTCGTAGCTCTTTGCGAGGACTGGTGCCCGTGTGCGCGGCCGTGGGCGCCTATCTGTTCTATCTCTCCGCCGGTGAAATCCTGCTGCGCGATTCCGACACGGAATGGCAGATCAAGGTCGGACAGTGGATCCTCGAACACGGCGCGATGCCGACATCCGACGTGTTCTCCTTCACCCGTTTCGGCGAGCCATGGATTTCGAGCTCGTGGCTGTCGCAAGTGGCGTACGCCCTCGTCTATGGCGGCGATTGGGCCGGGCCGGTGATCCTGACGTCGATCGCGATCGGCGCGACGGTCGGGATCTTCCTGCATCTCTTGAACCCGTATTTCGATCCGGCGCGGGCGATCCTGATCGCCGCGCTGGCGCTGCTGTTGTCGACCATCCACTTCTTCGCGCGGCCGCATGTGCTGGCGCTGCCGGTGTTGCTGGCGTTCATCGGCGGCCTGATGGCGGCTGCGGATCGCCGCACTTATCCATCATGGTGGCTGCTGCCGCTGATGGCGCTATGGGCCAATCTGCATGGCGGCTTCGTGCTCGGCCTCGCGCTGATCGGGCCGATCGGACTGGAGGCGGTGTGGAGCGCAGAGCCCAGCCGCCGCCGCGAGCTCATCGTGCGATGGGGACTGTTCGGCATCGCGGCGCTGGCCGCAAGCTGCGTGACGCCCTACGGCTGGAACAGCCTGCTCGGCGCGACCAAGATCCTCAGCCTCGGCAAGTTGCTGACGCTGATCGGCGAGTGGATGCCGGCGGATTTCAGCAAGCCCAGCTTCTTCGAAGCCACGCTGCTCGGCCTGATCGGCATCATCTGCTATCGCGGGCTGACGCTGTCGGTGCCGCGGATCCTGCTGCTGCTCGGGCTGGTGTGGATGGCGTTGAGCCATATCCGCAACATCGAGGTGTTCGCGTTCATCGCGCCGCTGGTGCTCGCCAAGCCGATATCAGAACAATGGGGGATGACGGCCGTTACCGCCGCCCGCTTCGAGGACCGCCGCTCGCTCCCCGTCGTTACGATCCTGGCTACGATCGCGATGGTGATCGGGGCGTGGGTGACGACGACGATGTTCGTCGCCCAGCACCCGTTCAAATTCCTGCCGGTGTTCTGGCCCGCTGCCGCGGTCGACGTCCTCCAGCAGCACAAGGCGCAGCGCGTGTTCAATACCGCGCCGTTCGGCGGCTATCTGGTGAGCCGCGACATCAAGGTGTTCATCGACGGCCGCGCCGAGCTGTATGGCGAGCAATTCGTGCTCGACTATTACGCCGCGCTCGATGCCCGCGATGCCGGCCAGCTGCTCGACCTGCTCGACAAATACCGCATCGACGCCACGCTGCTGAGTTCGGACTCTCCGGCCGGAAACGCGCTGGACCACCTCAAGGGCTGGAAGCGGCTCTACAAGGACGATATCGCCGTCATCCATGTGCGGTCGGACGAGGCGAGGGTCGACGCGATGCCGGCAGCCGCGAGCTCGAACTAGCCTCAACTGCACTGCCATCACCGTCATCCTGAGATGCGAGCCTTGCCGCGCACTTGCGCCGCTGGGCGAGCCTCGAAGGATGAATCGGCCACCAGCCGGGCCGTCGATCCTTCGAGACGCGCTGCGCGCTCCTCAGGATGACGGATTCATAGCGGCGATTGATCTCAGCTCAATTCCCCGCCTGCAACTCGCCGAAGCAATCCTAAATCTTGCCGTTGAAGCGCATCAGCTGCGCCAAGCGCGCCGAACGCCTTGCGCATCGGCCTCCCCTCCCCTTTTTCCGCCGCGCTATCGGTCGGCGCGGCCGTGCCGTCTTGCGGCTTGGCGCGAGGAGGCCACTGCGCCCCAACGGAGGCCAAGCCCATTCGCCTCGCAATCTCAGCGCTTGCCGCGCTCTTTGACCGGGATCACGAATTTCAGCCCCGACCATGTCGCATCGACCGCGCAGACCTTGACGTCGACGAGGCCGGCCGCGAGCCCGGCCTCGCGCACGGCCCTGTCGTCGAGATCGGTCGCGACGCCCGACCTCCTCTTCGGCCACGACACCCAGATCATGCCGTCAGGCGCGATCACCTCCCGGTAGCGACGCAGCTTGGCCGAGAGGCCCTTGGCCTCGGCGGCGAACAGATGCACGGCATCGAGTGGTGCCCGCGCGGTCTTCGCGATCCGCACTCCGGCAGGCAGTTCGCCGACGATGTCGCTGTACGGGACGGACAATCCGTCGACAAAAATACAAAAGCCCGGCTTGAGGCCGAGCTTTTGCACAATCGGTTTGCCGGAGGTGCCGGCCATGGCGGTCGAGGCTTACGCCTGCGGCTGCGGCTCCAGGCCGGTGTCCGGATCGGGACGCGGGCGCGGCTTGCCGGCCGGCGGCACGGCGGAGGCGCGCGGCGTCGACGGCTCCAGCACCGACTCGCGGTTGGGCTTCTTGCCCTTCAAGAGGTCGGTGATCTCGTCGCCGGTCAGCGTCTCGAACTCGAGCAGGCCCTTGGCGAGCGTTTCGAGATCGTCGTGCTTCTCGGTCAGGATGCGGGTCGCTTCCTTGTAGCCTTCCTCGACCAGACGCTTGATCTCGGAGTCGATCTTCTGGACCGTGGCCTCGGACGCGTTCTGCGTGCGCGAGACCGACATGCCGAGGAACACCTCGTCCTGGTTCTCGCCATAGGAGACGGTGCCGAGCTCTTCCGAGAGGCCCCAGCGCGTCACCATCATGCGGGCCAGGCGGGTCGCCTGCTCGATGTCGGAGGCGGCACCCGAGGTCACCTTCTCGCGGCCGAAGATCAGCTCTTCCGCGACGCGGCCACCCATCATGATGGCGAGGCGCGAGGTCATCTGCTCCAGCGACATCGACAGCTTGTCGCGCTCCGGCAGCTGCATCACCATGCCGAGCGCACGGCCGCGCGGAATGATGGTCGCCTTGTGGATCGGATCGGTCGCGACGACGTTGAGGCCGACGATGGCGTGACCGCCCTCGTGATAAGCCGTCAGCAACTTCTCTTCCTCGGTCATGACGAGCGACTTGCGCTCGGCGCCCATCATCACCTTGTCCTTGGCCTCTTCGAACTCGGCCTGCGTCACCATCCGCTTGTTGCGGCGGGCGGCGGTCAGCGCAGCCTCGTTGACGAGGTTCATCAGGTCGGCGCCGGAGAAGCCCGGGGTGCCGCGCGCGATGGTCTTGAGGTTGATATCCGGCGCCAGCGGCACCTTGCGGACGTGAACCTTGAGGATCTGCTCGCGGCCGACGACGTCCGGATTGGGCACCACGACCTGACGGTCGAAGCGGCCCGGACGCAGCAGCGCGGGATCGAGCACGTCGGGACGGTTGGTCGCCGCGATCAGGATCACGCCTTCATTGGCCTCGAAGCCGTCCATCTCGACCAGCAACTGGTTCAGCGTCTGCTCGCGCTCGTCATTGCCGCCGCCGAGGCCGGCACCGCGATGACGGCCGACCGCGTCGATTTCGTCGATGAAGATGATGCAAGGCGCGTTCTTCTTGGCCTGCTCGAACATGTCGCGGACACGGCTCGCGCCGACGCCGACGAACATTTCGACGAAGTCAGAACCGGAGATGGTGAAGAACGGCACGTTGGCTTCGCCGGCGACCGCGCGCGCGATCAGCGTCTTGCCGGTGCCGGGAGGGCCGACCAGCAGCACGCCGCGCGGAATCCGTCCGCCGAGCCGCTGGAATTTGCCGGGGTCGCGCAGGAATTCGACGATCTCCTGCAGATCCTGCTTGGCCTCGTCGACACCCGCGACGTCCTCGAAGGTGACCCGGCCATGCGCCTCGGTCAGCATCTTGGCGCGCGACTTGCCGAAGCCCATCGCCTTGCCGGCGCCGCCCTGCATCTGCCGCGACAGGAAGATCCAGACGCCGATCAGCGCGATGAACGGCAACCAGGAGACGAGCAGCGAGACGAACCACGGCACGTTGTCGCCGGGCGCCTTCGCGGTGATCTGCACCTTGGCGTCATAGAGCCGCTTCACGAGCGTCGGATCGCTCGGCGCGTAGGTCTGGAAGCTGGTGCCGTTGTTGAAGGTGCCGTGAATCTCGGGCCCCTGAATCACGACATCGCGGACATGGCCCTGATCGACTTCAGTGAGAAGCTGCGAGAACGAGATGTCCGAGGACGACGAGCGCTGGCCGGGATTCTGGAAAAGCGTGAACAACGCCAGCAGCAGCAGGACAATGATGACCCAGAGGGCGAAATTCCGCAGATTGGCGTTCATGGTCTTCCTTCGGTGGTCGCGCGGATCGCGGCCTCTCTCTATCCTTGGGCAGGCTCTGTGGGAATCCCCAGGGAATCCATCCCGTCGATGCCCTACAATCTAGGTGCCGCTGGGGTCGATGCCAAGGGAACCACGCACGACTATTTACCGCATCCTAGCGCGATTCCCGGTCAAAAAATGACGCAGAATCCGGTGTTTTTCCGGGGTGGTTAAGCCACCTTGCCGGATTATGACAGCGATTGAAACAATCGAACCCGGCCTAGCCGGAACGTGCCCGGCGAGGCGGGGCCGGGCTGATCCTGATGCGGCCGGAGGCGACGCTGATCACCGCTCCGGCAAGCGTCTGTTTCAGCTTCGATTCGCGTTGTCCGATGGCCCCATCCAGCGCCTGATCGACCGCGGCGAGCAGGGTTTCGACCTTGCCGAGTTCGGCCGGCCCCTCATGTCCGGTGCGGTCGATGGCGCGCTTGAGCAGGCGGAGACGGATCTCGTCCGGCATCACCGCGAACAGCGCAGCGTCGAAGCCTGCGCCGAGGTTATCCTCGCTTTTCAACGCAAGATAGCGCTCGGCGCCATCGACCAGCAGCTCCAGCGCGGCATTGGCCCGCGCGATCCGCGCGGCAAGCCGCGCCAGGTTCCGCGCGTCGCCGCCCTCCTCGGCCAATAGCGGCATTAGTGCGCGCAGCCGAGGTCGCGTGAAGGACAGGTCGCGATTGGTCGGATCGTCGGCAAAGCCGATGCGCGCCTTCTGCAGCGTTGCGATCAGCTGCGCCTTGGAGATATCGAGCAGCGGCCGCGTCAGCAGAACGCCGTCGCGCTCGGTCTCGCGCGCCATCGCCGAGAGGCCCGCGACGCCGCTGCCGCGCAGCATCCGCATCAGCAGCGTCTCGGCCTGGTCGTCACGCGTGTGCGCGGTCAGGATATGCGTGGCGCCGTGCTTGCGCGCGGCTTGTGTGAGCAGACGATAGCGCGCCTCGCGCGCGGCGGCCGGCACGCCGGTCCTGGGCTTGGATCCGTTCCAGCGCAAGGTGTGATGTGGCAGGTCGAGGCTTCGCGCCAGCCGCTTCACATCGCGCGCCTCGCGAGCCGCCTCACGACGCAGACCGTGATCGACGGTGACCGCCACCAGCCGCGGCCCTTGCGCGAGCGCGCGGCGCCAGCGCGCGGCCAGCCACATCAGCGCGACTGAATCCGGACCACCGGACACCGCAAGCACGATCGCCGGCGCGCGCGCCAAGCCTGCGAACAGGCGCTTGGCGTCCCTTGCCGGGATGGCGGATTGGTCGTCGGGCATCGCAGAACCAGCAGGTCGTGGAAAGGCCGGAAGCGGCCTCCCCTTGCCGGTTTAGCACTTCACGCGCTTCTGCTCGCGGTCAACCGCAGCTTTGACCCCGCCGGATGCGCGCGGGTACTTCCGCGTGATCTCGCCGAACGCGGCGCAGGCGGCTTCCTTTTCCTTCAACGCCGCCAGCGACTGGCCGAGCCGCAGCAGCGCGTCGGGCGCCTTCGCTGATTTGTCGAACTTGGTGGTCACGCCGAGGAAGGTTTCCGCGGCGTCGCGATATTGCTGGCGCTGGAAATAGCTTTCGCCGAGCCAGTATTGCGAATCCGCCACCAAGGGATCGGTTGGATACTTGGTCGCGAAGTTCTTCATCGTCTCTTCGGCGAGTGCATAGTCCTTGCGCTGCATGTAGCCGATGCCGAGGTCGAACTCGTCCTTCGACGTGGCCGACGGCGGCAATGTGGTCAGGGCCGCGCCCGCGCCGGGGGCACCGCGCTGCGGGCTGGTATTGCCGAGATTGAGCGGCTCGCCCGCCCCGCGGCCGCCGGGTGCGCCGACCGCCGCCTCGTTCTGCATCGGCATCTGGCCGCCGCCGAGCGCGCGCGGAGCGCCGGGGGCATTCGGGTTCTGGGTCGGATCGAAGGCATCGCCGCGGCCGCGGCGGCCGGGGGCTGCCGCAGCTGCCGGCTCCTGCACGATCGGCGCGGGCGTTGCGATCTGCTGCTGGTCATAGCCGCCCTGCGGCTGTCGGCCGTATCCTTGCTGTGGCTGGCCGTATCCCTGCTGCGGCTGGGCGTAGCCCGGCTGGGCTTGCGGGTAAGCCTGCGGCTGCTGCGCCGGAGGCACCGCCGCGACATTGGGCTGGCCGGCGGGAGCCTGTCCAGGAGCGCCGGGCGGCTGACCGCCAAGCTGGCGCAGCCGCTCTTCGAGCTGACGGTTGCGGTACTGCAGTTCCTCGTTCTGACCGGTCAGCTGCCGCAGCTGGTTTTCAAGCCGCTCGATCCGCATCTCGGCATCGGAATCGTCGGACTGGGCAAACACTGGTGCGGAAACGGCGAATAGCGCCGCGATCGCCGCGGCGGAGGAAAGAAAATGAAGCCTGGATGACATTTTGCCCTGACGACGAGATCGACGTGAAAAGCGAGCGACATTGAGGGACGGAGTACGCCGGAATTGTGACTGGCACTTCAAATCCGGGACAACGCCGCGGATACCGGTTTAGTACGGGCGCTGGAACAAGCAAGCGGCCAATTGCGCGCAGCTTCGTTCATCTTGATGAAAGCGGCCCAGGCCCCGTGCGGCCAAAACAAAACCGGCGCCCGAAGGCGCCGGCTTGGAAACGTATTCGGGATCGCGTCAGGAGCTGGCGTTCAGCACGGTGACGGCGCGACGGTTCTGCGACCAGCAGGAGATGTCGTTACAGACCGCGACCGGGCGCTCCTTGCCGTAGGAGATGGTGCGCATACGGCTCGGATCGATGCCGCGCGAGGCAAGGTAGGCGCGAACCGACTGGGCGCGGCGGGCACCGAGCGCGATGTTGTATTCGCGCGTGCCGCGCTCGTCCGCATGACCTTCGATGGTGAAGGAATAGCGGTTGTAGGTCTGCAGCCACTGCGCCTGCTTGTCGAGGGTCGCAGTCGCCTGTGGGCTGAGATCGGTCTGATCGCTTTCAAAGAACACGCGGTCGCCGACATTGACCACGAAGTCCTGCTGGCTACCCGGGGTCGCGGCGCCCCCAATCGCGCCATTGGCGTCCAACGGGTTCTTGTTGGCGCAGGCGCCCATCGACAGCGCCACCGCCAGAACCGCAACCAGCTTCATACCCTGGAGATATTTCATTCCCGGAGCCTCCACGCTCACGCTCTTCGTACTACCCAATCGGTCTACAGGGCGATGGTTAAGCGAACGTTCCGTCAACCTTGACGAGACCTTGCTGGACCCCATCAAATGCCAGGCAATGCCGGAAAGCGCCCCCGATGGTTAATGGGTGGCAAATGTGGCGCGACGGTGAAGGGAAGGCAAGGTTCGCTGGAACCGAATCGCTCGACGGCAATTTTGGCACCGTCCGTGGCCAGCCGACGACAGAAAGTTGCAGATTTGGAACGGCGGCAGCGACGGAACGACAGCCGGGCAGTCCGCGCTCAGGAATGCGGCACGATCGAAGGGCGCTCGAATCGCTCGATCGTCGGCTGCTGGGGCACATGGTGCTCGCGCTCGAACAGCATGCGGCGCTCGAACGCCGACGAACGCATCATCGGGTAGCGTGAGAACACCTTGTCCCGCATGGTGGGGAAATCCGCCGCCATCAGCCCGACCGGCTTCAGCAGGCCCGGGAACAGGCGCGGCTCGGCAATGGTCTCGTGGAAGAAGACGCGGCGGTAGAATGCCTGGTGCTCCGGACGAACGATGGCCAGCCCCAGATCGGCGCTGAAATATTCGCAGGCCATATAGGCGAGACGAACGGTGACATAGGGCAGCTCAGGCGCGCGCCGGGCCCGATCGGGATCCGCAACGAACCGCGCGGGATCGATGATGACTTGGCGGCGATCGAGCCTCGGATGCAGGATTTCGCCGAACGCCTCCGCAGAGCACGACTCGCGCCACTCGTTCGTCAGGACGCTGATGCGAACCGAGCTGCTGAGCTGGCCGTCGAGATAAACGCCGAAGGTCCAGGAGTTCTCCAGATCATCGTATTGATCCGTGACCCGCTGCTCCGCGGATTCCTTCACCGCACCTTCGCGCAGATAGGCGCGATAACGCAGATTGTAGATCTCTTCTTTTTCGGCGGGCGTTTGGGCGAGGCGGTAGTCAACCTGGTCGAGCAACTCCGGGCCCCGCGAAAAAGCGCGGGGCGCAACGACGGGGGACCTCATGAACTACTCCGGACTTTCACGACAACTTTTGCGAGCTGCCTGAAACCTTAACAGCTTCTTAATTTTCGTCAAAGCAATCGAGGCAATACAGTTAACCTCTGACCGTAAGGGCGCACTTCAGGTCGTGCACATGACGGCCGTCACAACTATCGATTGAAGGTATTCGGCGGGCTCACGCGATCGAGCGCGAGGGAACCACGTGCAGCTGCTCGTCGGGCCGGCGGCCATGCGAGGCATTCAGCAGCTGGCGGATGCGGACGGCGGGAACCGGCCGGCTGAACAGATATCCCTGTGCTTCGGTCACCGCGCCATCGGCGCTGATCAGTTCGAGCTGCTCATTGGTCTCGATGCCCTCGACCACGACCGACATGCCGAGGTCCGCGGACAGCCGCGCCACGCCGCGCAGCAAGGTCAGCGGCCGATCGCTGTCGATGCCTTCGAGGAAGGAGCGGTCGATCTTGACCTTCTGCAGCGGGAAATTGTGCAAATAGCTGAGCGACGAGTAGCCGGTGCCGAAATCATCCAGCGAGATCCGCACGCCGAGTGAACGCAATTGCGACAGCACGTCGTGGGTCAGCTCGGTGTTGTGCAACAGCGAGGATTCGGTGATCTCGATCTCGAGCCGGTGCGCCGGCAGGCCGGAGACCTCCAGCGCGTAGCGGACCTCGCTCAGCACGTCGCGCTGATGGAACTGCTGCGGCGAGAAATTGACCGCGACGCTGACCGCCTCGGGCCACTTCATGCATTCCATGCAGGCCTTGCGCAGGATCCAGCGGCCGAGATCGACGATCAGGCCCATGTCCTCGGCGACCGGAATGATATCGACCGGCGAGACCGTGCCGCGCGCCGGATGGTTCCAGCGCAACAGCGCCTCGCAGGTCGAAACCTTGCCGGACTTCAGGTTGATCAGCGGCTGGTAGAACAGCTCGAATTCCTCGTTGGCGAGGGCCTTGCGCAGATCCAGCTCGAGGATGCGGCGGGCCTCGACGGTTTGGGCCATCTCATCGCGGAAGAAGCAGAAGGTGCCGCGGCCGTCGGCCTTGGCGCGGTACAGCGCCATGTCGGCGTTCTTCAGCAGCGTGTCGGCGCCGACACCGGGCGCGGTCATCGCGATGCCGACGCTGGCGCCGATCTCGACCAGATGGTTGTCGATCTTGTAGCGCTCGCTGAGGCGGTCGACGATGCGCCGCGCCAGCGCGGCGGCGTCCTCATGCGAGTGGATGTTCTGCTGGAACACGACGAACTCGTCGCCGCCGAACCGCGCCACGAAATCCTCCGGACGCAGCATCTCGCGCAGCCGCTCGGCGACCGCGCAAAGCAGCTGGTCGCCGCAGGGATGGCCGAGCGTATCGTTGACCTGCTTGAACTGGTCGAGATCGACGAACAACAATGCGGAACGGTGATCGCCGTGCTGCATGGCGAGCAGCCGGCCGATCTCGTCGCGGAAATTGACGCGGTTGGGCAGCGCGGTCAGCTCGTCGTAGCGCGCGAGGTGGCTGATCCTCGCCTCGGCGTCCTTGCGCTCGGTGATGTCCTCGACCAGCACAACCGTGCCGCCGCCCGCCATCGGCTGGAACGTCCAGTCGAGCGAACGGTTCTTCGCCGGATCGGGGTCACTGGTGACCATGTCGCCGCGCTGCGAGCTCTCGATCTCGAAGAGGATCTGTTGCGCGGCCGCGGCCGAGATCGCGCCGGACAGGACGCAGGCATTGCAGATATCCGCCGCGCTGGCGCCGCGCTGCACGAAATCGTCGGACAGCTGCATCATCTCGATGAAGCGGTGGTTCATCACCGCGAGGCGCCCGTCGGCGCGGAACATGCACAGGCCGTGCGGCATGTTGTTGAGCGCGGTATCGAACTGATGCGCCAGCGCCGCCTCGCGGAAGCTCGCGGTCAGCGCCTTGACGAAGATCGCATGCAGGCTGAGGTTGATGCCCTTGAGGCCGAGGAAGAACAGCACCAGCAGGGTCGCAAGACCGACATAGTAGAAGTCGCCATGCAGCGCCAAGGCGAGCGACATCGGGCCGCAGGCGACCAGCACATGGAGCTGAAGCAGCCGCGGCCGACCGTAATTGCGGGCCGCACCGCCCGCGGTATAGCCGACCGTCACTGCGACGCAGAGCATGTGGGCGATCGCATCATTGCTGCCGAGGATTGTGACGAAGCACCAGGCGCCCAGCACCATGGCGTAGACGATCGCACCGATCGAGTAGCGCGGCGCCCAGACCTTGGCTTCCTCATAGGTCAGGCCGCCACCCTGCCCCTCGTCGTATTTGCGCATCCAGACCGCGCGCGCGGTTCCGATGGCGACGATCAGGAAGGCGAACGGCCACAGCAGCACATTGCCGGTCTTGAGCGCGGTCATCACCGCGGCGGAGGCGGTGGCGACGCTGCCGAGGAACATTGCCCAGAAATTCTGGCGCATCGAATCCACGAGTGCAGCGTAGAGCACTGGCTCCAGCTCGTCCTGGCTGCCTCGTCGTTTCTGATCCACCAACTGCATCTGCAGACGTACGCGTCCTTTTCCGGCAGCGTAGTTCTAGCGACCGCAGGTGAAGTCTTTCTGAGCGAACATCGTTAGCGAGTCCTTGCCACGGACCGACGACGGCTGGAATTCACCATCAAATTCAGTACGCTAGGTGAGAAGCGCCGACCCGCTCCGAGGATTCCCCGGAGCTGGTTTGCACGCGCTCACGACAACAGCGGCGACCAGGCGGGATCGGAGGCAAATCCGGGGGTCGGGACCCGCAGCTCGTTGCGCCCGGAAACGTCGATGGTAAACAGCGACGGTCCGCTGTTGCCGCCGGGATCGCGGAAGAACATCACGACGCGCCCGTTCGGCGCAAAGGTCGGACCTTCATTGTGGAAGCCCGAGGTCAGGATGCGCTCGCCGGAGCCGTCCGGCTTCATGATGCCGATCGCGAACTGCCCGCCGCCCTGCTTGGTAAACGCGATGTAGTCGCCGCGCGGCGACCACACCGGCGTCGAATAGGTGCCGTCGCCGAACGAGATGCGCTGCGCGGCGCCGCCGGTTGCCGGCATCACATAGATCTGCGGCTTGCCGCCGCGGTCGGACTCGAAGCAGAGCCGCGTGCCGTCGGGCGCATAGGATGGCGAGGTGTCGATCGCCGGCGTGTCGGTCAGCCGCGTCATCGACTTCGAGCGCAGATCCATCACGAACAGGTTGGAGTTGCCACCCTGCTGCAGGCTCATGATGACGCGCTGGCCGTCGGGCGAGAAGCGCGGCGAGAACGACATGCCGGGGAAGTTGCCGACGATCTCGCGCTGACCGGTCTCGATGTTGAGCAGATAGACGCGCGGATCGCCCTGCCCGAATTCCATGTAGGTGATTTCCTGGGTCGACGGCGAGAAGCGCGGCGTCAGCACGAGATCCGAGCCACGGGTCAGATAGCGCACATTGGCGCCGTCCTGGTCCATCAGCGCGAGCCGCTTGACGCGGCGATCCGCCGAGCCGCTCTCGTCGACGAACACGACGCGGGTATCGAAATAGCCCTTCTCGCCGGTCATGCGTTCGTAGATCTGGTCGGAGATGATGTGCGCGATGCGCCGCCAGTATTCGGCCGAGGTGTCGTAGGACTGGCCGGCGAGCTGTTGGCCGGTGCCGACGTCCCAGAGCCGGAATTCCGCTTTCACGCGGCCGTTGCCTTGGCGGGTCATGCGCCCGACCACCAGCGCCTGCGCCTTGATGCTCGCCCAGTTATTCAGATTCGGCGGCGCGTCGATGTTGACCTGCTTCTCGAGGAAGGCCGCCTGATCGATCGGCGCGAACAGGCCGCTGCGCTTCAAATTGTTGGTGATGACCTGCGCAACACCGACACCGACTTCGGTGTCGCCGGGCGTTCCGGCCGAAAAATTCGGGATCGCGATCGGCACCGGCGCGAACTCTCCGCCCGGGACGGGAATCTGCTTGCGTCCGCCTTCCTGCCCGAAGGCTTGACGGATTGGCGCCGCCGCAAGCGCAGAGAACGCAGCCATGCCGGAAATCATCTGTCGTCGGTCGAGGCGAAACATCATTGCACGCAAATCATTGTTGTCGGTCATGGTCGGTAGACTTTGTCTTCTATAGGTCAAGCGTCGCCGCTGATCCTACGTATTATTCTCTTTGAACACCGGTGCGAATGCCTTCCATTCTTCAAACCAACCCGCCGGCAGGTTGTAGGGCTGGCATGCGATAATGGCGCGCAAGGCGCTCTCCTGATAGACGCGCATGTAAGGCGTGCTCGGCGAGCCCTCCGCGACCGGCATGCGCGCGAGCGTGCCGTCGCGCTTCAGATCGACATCGATCACCACCTGGGTCCGCTGCTCCTCGATGCTGCCGTAGGGCTTGTTCTTCCAGCAGCGTTCGACCTGCTGCCGGAACATCGCGCCCCAGGTCGCGGAGTTGTCGGCGGCCTTGCCCTTCGCGGTGCCGAGCGCCGCGTTGGCATTGAGCGCATCGCCGGTCGCCGCGGCGCGCGTCGGGTCGCGCTTGTCGAGCAGTGCTGCGATCTTGCTCTGGTCGAACACGCGATCCTTCGGCTTCTGCTCCGGCGGCGGCTTGGCGGCCTGTGCGACAGGCTTCGGCGGCGGCTTCTTCTCTTCCTTCTTGATCGCTTCCGCGATCGGGTCGGGCTTCTCCGGATCGGGCTTCTTCTCGACCGGCTTCGGCTCTTCCTTCGGCTTGTTCTCGACCTTCTTCGGCGGATCCGGCTTCTTGTCCTCCGGCTTCTCCACCTTCGGTGTCGGCTGCGGCGCGGTTTCGGTCACGACCGGCGGCTTCTTTTCCTCGACCTTGCCAACCATGTCGTCGACCGGCTTGGCCTCGGCGACCTTGTCGACCAGCGGCTTGGGATTTTCCTTCTTGCCGTCCTTCTGGCCCGACATCACGTGCGAAAGCTGGTCGGAGGAGATCACGTCGACGGCAACTGATTCCTCTTCGGGCATGACATACGCCCGGGTCGAAAACGACACGAGGCCCCACCCGATCACGAGGACGTGCAGGACAATCGATGCCGCCAGAGTCTTGTCGACCTTGACCTTCAAATCAGGCTTCCCCGTGCCTTGGCATGGTGGTTATCCGCCTTCCGGGATGATGACGATATTCGCCTTGAATCCCGCGGCCCGGACTTCCCCGAGCAATTTCATCATATCCGTGTAACAGACGTCCTTGTCGCCACGCAGATAGACCACTTTTTCGGCTTCCGACCGGGCGTCTCCGATCGCCTTGATCTTGGCCGGAAAATCGGCGGCCGTGATCGGCGCGTCGCCCAGATAGAGCTCGACATTCGAATTGCACCCGCCGCCGGTGCGCTTGACCGACAGCGTCAGCGGCGGCTGGTTCGACGAGATCGACTTGCCGCCGCTCGCGACCGGCAGGTCGATGTCGATGTTCGACGTCATCAGCGGCGCCGCCACCATGAAAATGATTAAGAGCACCAGCATCACGTCGACCATCGGCGTGACGTTGATCTCGGCCATCACCGGCTTGCGTCCGCGGCGGCGCCTGCCGCCACCGCCGGACCCTGCCATGCTCATCGCCATGATCGTGCGCTCACAACAGTGACCATCATCAGTCTCAGCCCCGCTCGTCGATCTGACGCGACAGGATGGCGGAGAACTCGTCGGCGAAACCCTCCAGGCGCGCGGCCTGCCGGTTCACCTCCGAGGTGAACTTATTGTAGAAAATAGTCGCCGGAATTGCGGCAATCAGGCCGATTGCGGTCGCAAACAGCGCTTCCGCGATACCGGGCGCCACCACCGCCAAAGAGGTGTTTTTCGAGGCCGCGATCGACTGGAAGCTCGACATGATGCCCCAGACGGTGCCGAACAGGCCGACAAACGGGCCGGCCGAGCCCACGGTGGCGAGCACCAGGAGGCGCCGTTCGAGCCGCTCCACCTCCCGGGCGATCGAGACGTTCATGACCTTTTCGATCCGGGCCTGTAGCCCGGCAAACGACCGCGACTGGCTCTCGAAGGAGCGCTTCCACTCCCGCATTGCGGCCACGAAACAGGCCGCCATCGACTGGGTCGGCTTGGCCGAGAGCGCCCGGTAGAGTTCCTCGATCGACTGGCCGGACCAGAACGCCTGCTCGAACTTGTCCATTGCTCGCTTGGTGCGGGCGTAGAGCAGGATCTTGTCGATTGCGATCGCCCAGACCCACACCGAGCAGGACAGAAGTCCCAGCATCACGCATTTGACGACCCAATGAGCCTGCCAAAACAATGCGATCAGCGATACATCGCTCGATGCCAGTGGCAGAGTCGACTGAGCCACATCGGCGGGATTCATCGGCAATATCCTCTCAACGCAAGTGTCCCAATTCGGCGGGCCGCCAATCGGCACCCCTTCCACGGCCGCACGCCCGGCGCGGCAAAACTGCGCGAGAGCCTCTTACATCTGTCGCATGGGGGGCCCGTCCAAAGCCGGGCCCTGCTTCCCCTGCCAAGATGTCAAAACGAGGGCTTTTCACGCGGCATTCCGACCCTAACCAAACGCTAATCATGGTTAAGGCGAGGTTACCAAAGGGAAATTTGGAGGCGGAAATGCCGCCGGCAGAGGCTGTTGGCGGGTTCCCGCGATGAACGGATATGCGGCCGCACGCGTGCGAGGGAACCACCGGCGTTAGGGCTCCCTCCCCCCTTGCGGGGGAGGGTTGGGGAGAGGGGCGCCGCACGCTGTGCGCTCTCCGCATTCGTCACGACGACAAGCGATGCACTTATCGACTGTCTCGTCCGGGGCCACCCCTCTCCCCACCCTCTCCCGCAAGGGGAGAGGGAGCCTGAAAGCGTGCTCACCTTACGTAATGCGGCGTACGCCCTGTCGCACGTGTCTGCGAGCCCTGGAATGACGAACGGAGAGCGATCGCCTCGCTAATGTCCGCTCACGTCAGATGCCGCACGATCGCGAGCCCGGCGAACAGGCCTGCGATCGAGAGCAGCACCGAGCCCGCGACATACAGCGCCGCAAGCCCGAGTTCGCCGCGCTCATAGAGCAGCGCGGCGTCGAGCGAGAACGCGGAGAAGGTGGTGTAGCCGCCGAGGATGCCGGTCATCAGGAACAGCCGCCAGGGCTGCGAGGCCTCGCCCTTGAAGGCGAGATAGCCGGCGATCAGGCCCATCACGGTCGAGCCCGTGATGTTGATGATGAAAGTGCCGTAAGGAAATGCGGTGCCGATGCAGCGCGCGCAGGTGACGTTGATCAGGTGGCGCAGCATTGCGCCAAGACCGCCGCCGAAGAACACCAGAAGATAGCTTGCCGCGTTACCCACCAATGCCCCCGCTGGTGTGTGAAGAAGCTTGAGCAGCCTTGCTCAAAACTCACCCTCCCCTGGAGGGGGAGGGTCGGTTCGCATGAAGCGAAGCGGAATGCGAAACGGGGTGGGGTGATCTCTCGGCACGAACAGTATCGCGCGCGGATAGACCGTCACCCCACCCCGCCGCTCATTTCATTCGCGTCGACCCTCCCCCTCCAGGGGAGGGTGAAGGGCCGTTCGTGAAAATGCGATCAGAACGCTTAGCCGGCCTTGCCGAACAGCTCGTCGACATAATCCCAATTGACGAGATTCTCGACGAACGCCTTCAGATAGTCCGGACGGCGGTTGCGGTAGTCGATGTAGTAGGAGTGCTCCCAGACGTCGACGCCGAGGATCGGCACCGCGCCGTGGACCAGCGGGTTCTCACCGTTCGGGGTCTTCGCGACCTCGAGCTTGCCGCCCTTGACCTGCAGCCAGGCCCAACCGGAGCCGAACTGGCCGGCGCCGGCGGCGGCGAAGTCGGTCTTGAACTTCTCGAAGCCACCGAGGTCTTCGTTGATCTTCTTCTCGAGCCGGCCGGGCAGCTTGCTGCCGCCGCCATTCGGCTTCATCCACTTCCAGAAGTGGATGTGGTTGTAGTGCTGACCGGCATTGTTGAAGACGGCCGCGTTCTTGCCGAACGAACCCTTCACGATCTCCTCGAGGGACTTGCCTTCGAATTCGGTCCCCTTGATCGCGTTGTTGCCGTTGGTGACGTAGGCCTGGTGATGCTTGTCGTGGTGAAACTCCAGCGTTTCCTTGGACATATAGGGCGCAAGGGCGTCGTGGGCGTAGGGCAGATCGGGTAGCGTGAAGGTCATGGGGTAATGTCCAACAGAGGGTGGGAGACTACACTTAACGGGTCCCCCTTATAGAAGGTTCCACGGCGGAGAAACACCGCATTTTCTGATCGGCTATGACAGATCGGCACAGCCGAAAACCAAGACCAAAGCCAAGACCAAGGACCCAGACGATGAGCATCGAAATCGACATTCTCAACGGAGATGCGTCATGGCAGCGCGCCGAGCCGCTGCTTCGCGCGGTCTGGAGCCCTCAAGTCATGCAGAACAAGAGCTGGGCCGATATCAAATGGGCTCACGCGGATTTGCGCGTGCTGCTCGACGCGCCCGACGACGGCGGGCTGGCCTGCCATGTCGGTATCTATTTCCGGACAATCGCCTGGAATGGTCACAAGGTGCATGTCGGCGGCATCGGCGGGGTCTCGACCCGCGAGGACTGCCGGGGGCGCGGCTACGCGTCACTCGCGCTCGACGCCGCCGTGCACACCATTCGTGCCAACGATGCGGTGAAATTTGCAATCTTATTCTGCGAGCCGCACAATTTCGCGTTCTACCAGGCGCGCGGCTGGCATCCCTTCGACGGCGAAGTTACTTGCGAACAGCCCGCGGGGACGATCCGCTTCGAGGCGATGGCGCCATTCGTCAACGACATCGTGCGCGCGCCGCGCCAGGGCAAGATCGACCTATGCGGCCTGCCGTGGTGACCCCTGCGCAGGCGCGGGTGGCGAGGACCAGCCCAAACTCGTAACATGTTGATCATCATTTATTGAACGAGCCTGGTCCACTGGCGTCGAATTGCAGTGCGCCCCTCTCCCGCTTGCGAAGTGAGCCGCGACGCATGACCATTGAAGCCTCGATCGACGACGTCAGCCCCGCTACGGCCGCGCCTGCGGTGCCGGTCGATCATTTTCTGACCGCACCGATCCTGCCGACGCTGCTGAAGCTCGCGGTCCCCAACACCATCGCGATGTTCGGCTCGACGCTGGTCGCGGTTGCCGAGACCTCCTATATCGGCCGGCTCGGCACCGAGCCGCTGGCAGGCATCGCACTGGTGTTTCCGTTCGCGATGCTGAACCAGATGATGTCGGCGGGCGCGATGGGCGGCGGCGTCTCCTCGGCGATCAGCCGCGCGCTCGGCGCCGGCGATCGCGACCGCGCCGCCGACCTGGCTCTGCATGCTGCGATCATCGGAGTCGGCCTCGGCCTGTTCTTCACCGTGATGATGCTGGGCTTCGGCCGCAATTTCTATGCGCTGCTCGGCGGCCACGGCGGCGTGCTCGAGCAGTCCCTGCATTACTCGCAGGTGCTGTTCTCCGGCGCGATCTCGATCTGGCTGGTCAACACGCTCGCGTCCGTCGTGCGCGGCACCGGCGACATGCGGATTCCCTCGATGACGCTGATCACGGTTTCGATGATCCAGATCGCGGTCGGCGGCGTGCTTGGGCTCGGGCTGTTCGGCGTGCCAAGCCTCGGCATGCGCGGCGTCGCCGCGGGCCAGCTCACGGCCTTCACGTGTGGTGCGATCTTCCTCGCTTGGTATCTCGCCTCCGGCCGCAGCCGGCTGAAGCTCGACTTTGCCGCATTCAGATTCCAGCGCGCGATGTTTCTCGACATCCTCATGGTCGGCGCGATCTCCTGCCTGTCGCCGCTGCAGAGCGTGCTGACGATCCTGATCTTCACCAAGATCCTGGCGGGCTTCGGCACCGAGACGCTGGCCGGATACGGCATGGGCTCACGGCTGGAATTCCTGCTGATCCCGATCGCCTTCGCGGTCGGTGTCGCCTCGGTGCCGATGGTCGGCATGGCGATCGGCGCGGGACTGGTGACGCGGGCCCGCAAAGTTGCGTGGACCGCCGGCACGGTCGCGGGCCTTGTCGTCGGACTGGTCGGACTTGTGGTCGCAGTCGAGCCGACGCTGTGGATCGCATTGTTCACCGGCGATCCCGGTGTAACGGCCGCGGCTTCGTCCTATTTCGCACTGGCCGGCCCGGGATTCGGCTTCTTCGGCGTCGGCGTATGCCTGTATTTCTCCTCGCAAGGCGCGGCCAAGGTCGGCGGACCGGTGCTGGCCGGCACCATCCGCCTGCTGCTGGTCGGCATCGGCGGCTGGTGGCTTGCTACCGCGAGCGCGCCGGCATGGACGCTGTTTGCGCTGGTCGGAGCGGCGATGGTGGCATTCGGCCTCGCCACCGTCATATCGATTCGGCTGACCCGCTGGGGATAGCATCGCCTTGCCTGAGCATGGCGACCCCGGAAATAATCTACAGAATTTTTTGGATCATCCGCGCCTGATCGCGCGAATATGACATTGCAGAAATCTTTCGACTTGTTATGCAGGCCGACCTTTTGGGGAACTGCCATGGCCTGCAAACTCGGATTCGTGATCGCAATCATCGCGACGGCGTTCGCCGCGCCTGCAGCGCATGCGCAGGGTGCGCCTGAGCCTTTCGGCGTCTGGCAGACCCAGGCGGGCGATGCCCGCGTCAAGATCAGCAAATGCGGCGGCGGCATCTGCGGCGTGGTGGTGAGCCTGCGCGACCCGATCGATCCGATGACCGGCAAGCCGCAGGTCGACAACAAGAATCCCAATCCGTCGCTGGCCAACCGGCCGATCATCGGGTTGCCGCTGTTCTCCGCCATGCAGCCGGTCGCCGCGGGCAAATGGTCGGGCCAGATCTACAATGCCGACGATGGCGGCACCTATGCGAGCAGCGTCTCGGTCACCGGCGAGAGCATGCTGCGCGTCGAAGGCTGCGTCGGCGCGCTGTGCGGCGGCGAGACCTGGACGCGGGTGGGACGGTAGGTAGCTGGAAAGGCTGCGCTCCCTCCTCGCGCTCGGGGTGAGCGGCTCTCACCGCGAGAATGGCGGACATCAAGTCCGCAGAGACTCCCCCTCACCCGGAACGCATCTTGCGATGCGTTCCGACCTCTCCCCGCAAGCGGGGCGAGGTGAAGAGCAGCGCTACGCCGCGCGCGCCTTCAGCACGGTGGCGGCGGAGGCGTAACCGCCGCGGGCGCCGTCGATGAAGTGAACGTGGTCGGCGCGCATCACCGACGGCGTGAAGCAGGTCATCATCGCGGCATCCTGTTCATACAGGCCATAGCGCACGATGCCCTGCGCGGCCGCGGCAACGAGGCGCTGCTCGAGCTCGGCGGCGAGCTCCGGCGTGCAGTCCAGGATCATGCGCAGGCCGTCGTCGAATTTGCGGAAGTCGGAGTTCTCGACCACCTGCTGCAGATAGAGCTTCGGCGCGAACTTGCCGACCTTGAGGCCGAGGCGAAACACGACAAAGGCCCAGAGCGCAAAACCGAGCACCGCGGCGCGCCGCATCGCGAGCGGCCCGCCGAACCGCTTGGCACGCGCTTCGTATTCGATGCCCTGCGGCGGAAAGCGCAGCGGCGGGCCGCCCGGCGGCACCGGCCGTCCGGCATCGGGACTTTTCTCGACGCGCACGACGATGTCCTCGATCACCTTGCGGAAGGAAGCCGGATCGGCGCCCCTTGCCGGCAACACCAGCACCGAGAGGATGACGCCACGCGCGGATGGCATCACCTCGAAACGGCAGGACAGGCCGGACAGATCGGGCTGCGTGCCCGACGGCGCCGGATCGACCGCGAATTCGCCGCGCTTCATCGCGGCGTCGGCATAGGCAAGACCGCCGCCCGTGAACATCGCGTAGGAGAGATTGGCCGACGGCCCGAAACGCGCGACGCGGACATCGGCGCCCGCGGCGCGGATCGCCGATACCGGCATCAGCGCCACCCGCAGCACCAGATCGAGATCGTCGCGCACCCAGCGCGCGGTCGCAGCCAGCGCCTCGCGCGCTCGCTCGAGATCGGCGGGCGCGACCGCGAAGCTCGCGCCGTCGCCGCCGAACACGAAGGGGAATTCTCGGCCATCGAGCGCATTGGTGACCGAGGCGACCACCGCGGCGCCGGCCATGTTGACTGCCTTGTAGCGCTGCGCCGCGATCGCCTTGGTCGATTCGACGATGTCGGCGACGCCGACCGTCCAGTCATCGGGCAGCGGCGCATACAGCGCCGGATCCATCAGGCGCGCGAAGCCGCGAAACACCGGAATGCCGCCGTAGAAGATCTCGCTGCCGCCAGCCATCGCAACGCCGTGTTGTTTCCTTGCCTATGACCAAACTCTCTAGCAGATACGGTGAGGATTGGGACGGGGTTTCCCCCTCGGAGCCTGAACCTTCCGTCACCCTGAGGAGCGCGCCTTGGCGCGCGTCTCGAAGGGTCGACGGCCCGACTGGCACCACGGACGGATCGTGCCTTCTAAAGACATTCGGGGCCGATTCATCCTTCGAGGCTCGCTTCGCTCGCACCTCAGGATGACGGGGATAAAGCGCGTGTCTCTATCAACTCACGCCGCCTCGCCCGCCCTTTTCCACGGCGGAAACGGATCGCGCAGCCCTGCCCACGCGTGCGGGTCCATGCCCGGTTTGCCGGTGACCAAGCAGGCATCGAGCCGGCGGCGAATGTCGTCTTCGTTCATGCCGGAGCCGATGAAGACCAGTTCCTGGCGGCGATCGCCGTAGAGATCGTTCCAGCTCCGCTGCATCATCAGCTGCCAATCCGGATGATCCGGCCAGCGCTCGCGCGGGATCGCGGCCCACCATGAGCCGAGACCTTCGGTGCGGACGATCGCGCCGGCCTGGCTCATCTCGCCGCACCAATCCGGGCGCGTCGCGATCCAGAAATGGCCCTTGGCGCGGATCACGCCCTGCCAGCTCTCTCGCAGGAAGCCGTGGAAGCGCACCGGATCGAACGGGCGCCGTGCCCGATAGACGAAGCTCGTGATGCCATATTCCTCGGTCTCCGGTACGTGCTCGGCAAAGCCATAGAGCTCCTTGTGCCAGAGCGGATGCTGCTGTGCGCGCTCATAGGCGAAGCGGCCGGTGTCGAGCACGCGATCGAACGGGACCTGCGCAAAGCTCGCCTCGACGATATCGGCATCCGGATTGAGCGCGCGCACGATGGTGCGGGCCGCTTCGCGCTCGGCCGGCGTCGCCGCATCGATCTTGTTCAGCACGACGACGTCGGCGAACTCGATTTGCTCGACCAGGAGATCGACCAGCGTGCGCTTGTCGCCGTCGAGCGCCTCGCCGCGCTGGCTGAGGAAATCGGTCGACGTATAGTCCTTCAACAGATTGGCGGCGTCGACCACCGTGACCATGGTGTCGAGCCGCGCGACGTCGGACAGGCTCGCGCCTTCTTCATCGCGAAACTCGAAGGTCGCGGCGACCGGCAGCGGCTCGGAGATGCCGGTCGATTCGATCAGGAGATAATCGAAGCGACGGCTCTCGGCCAGCGCGCGCACCTCCCTCAGCAGATCGCCGCGCAGGGTGCAGCAGATGCAGCCATTGCTCATCTCGACCAGTTTTTCGTCAGTCCGGGACAGGTTCGCACCGCCATCGCGAACGAGGTCGGCGTCGATGTTCACCTCGCTCATGTCGTTCACAATCACCGCAACCTTCAGGCCGTGGCGGTTGTTCAGGACGTGGTCCAGCAAAGTGGTCTTTCCAGCCCCGAGGAAGCCGGACAAGATGGTGACGGGGAGTTTCTGCATCGAGATCAAACAGTTGCTGGAGGGACGGGCGGCGGCGGGACATGGGCATTTTGCTTGAATGTAATGTTATAACATAACATCAACAGCCGAGAGCTTTGTCAAGATGGGGCTGCCTTCACCCGAGATGACGGCTTCCCGCACGCGCGCGCCGGTACCGTCACGAAAAGGCGCCGCACAAATGTGGGCCGCTTCACGCGCGCGTCTCATCTCAGGTTGTAGGTTTGGAAAAATGCCCGCCTGAACCGGAAAGGATCGCGCCGTGACCCTCGCCTACGGATTCGTCAAGACCAAGGTGACCTCCGAGCCCAAGCTGAAGCCGTCGCATCACGGGCACGAAACGCAGTATCACCTGCACTGCAATCTCGACGTCGGCGGCGAGCAGTGGGACGTTGCCATCAATGTCGGCACCAATGACGCGGACGATTTGCTGAAATACAAGCTGGTGTTCGACTTCCGCCATCCGATCATCCAGACGCTTGCGGCAGCAAGCGGCGGCTCGCAGGATCTGACCGGGCAGAAGAAATTGCCGGCGCTCGATTTCCTGCGCAGCAATCTGCTCGACAATACCGGCAAATGGCGCGACAGCGACGTGATGGACGGCTCCGACGACACCGAGCCGGCGGCGACGCTGAAGCGGCTGCTGTCGCGCGCGCATCAGGAGAGCCGCGACGTCTACATCTTCGGCCGCTTCTACGCGCAGGGCGACGGTCTGCACGACGTCCATCTCAACCAGGGCTCGAGCAAGGGCTTCATCCATCGCCCGGGCGATGATTCCAACGACCACAACGACATCTGGCAAGACGGCGCCGTCATGGTCGATCTCGGCGAGCCGGAATGGGCGGCCTATGTCTCGGCCTTCACCCAGCAGCTGGTGCCGACCGACGATCTCGGCAATCCGCAGCCGGACGCGACCACGATCGGTTGAGCAGCCGGGCGCGCGAACGCTGCGAACTTCCTTGTCCCGTCATGCTGAGGAGCCGCGAAGCGCGTCTCGAAGCATGCACGGCCCCGCTCTGACAGCTCGGCCGTTCATCCTTCGAGACGCGCGGAGCCTGTCATCGGGCCGCGCTTCGCGCGGACCCGTTGGCGCTCCTCAGGATGACGGGGATAGAGGACGAAGAGCCGCCTACTTCCCCAATCCGCGCAGCACGAGCTGGTTCATGCGGCTGGCGAAGGCGGCGGGGTCGGCGGGCATCTCGCCGTCGAGGATCTGCGCCTGCTCGAACAGCAGGAGCGAGAGATCCTTGGCCTGCGCCCCGTCGGTCGCGAGCGCCGCGACCAGCGGATGGCGCAGATTGATCTCGAGGATCGGTTTGGTGATCTCGCCGCGGTTCTGTTGCGCGAGCAGCCGCTCCAGCGCACGGTCGCGGGCATCGCCGCCGGCGACCAGACACGACGCGCTCGAGGTCAGCCGCTGCGAGGCGCGGACGTCGGAGACGCGCTCCCCCAGCGCATCCTTGATCACGGCGATCGTGGTCGCAGCGTCGGCCGCGGGCTCGTCCTTCTTGTCGTCGGCCTCGTCGTCGGCGAGCGGGATCAGGCCGAAATCGACATCGCCCTGGCTCAGCGACTTCAGCGGCTTGCCGCCGAAGTCGATCGGCGCCGAGGTCCAGAACGCGTCGACGGGATCGGTGAGCAGCAGCACCTCGATGCCGCGGGCGCGCGCCGATTCCAGCTTGGGGTTCGACTTCAGCCGCTCGACGCTGTCGCCGACCAGGTAATAGATCTCGGTCTGGTTCGGCTTGAAGTCGTCGACATATTGCTTCAGCGAACGGTTCTCGCCCGACGTCGTGGTGAAACGCGAAAGCGCCAGCAGCTTCTCGCGGCGCTCGAAATCCTCCCACAGGCCTTCCTTGATCACCGGGCCGAACGCGTCCCAGATCTTCGCGAAGGTCTCCGGCTCCTTCTCGCCGAGCGTCTCGAGCTCGCTCACGACGCGGCTGGTGACCGCCTTGCGGATCTGCGCGAGCTGCGGATTGTTCTGCAGCATCTCGCGCGAGATGTTGAGCGGCAGGTCCTCGCTGTCGATCACGCCGCGGATGAAGCGCAGATAGGCCGGCAACAGCTCGGCATCGTCGGCGATGAAGACGCGGCGGACGTAGAGTTTGACCTTGCCCTTGCGTTCGACCTGGAACAGGTCGAACGGCTTTTGCGACGGCGCGAACAGCAGCACGGCGTAGGACTGCCGGCCTTCGGCGCGGTAATGCAGCGTCATCGCCGGCTCGTCGAACGCACCCGCGATCTGCTTGTAGGCCTGCGCATAGTCTTCCGGCTTCAGCTCGGATTTCGAGCGCTGCCAGAGCGCGCTCGCCGAGTTGATCTGGCGCGGCTCACCCTCCTCCGGCACCAGCAGGATCGGAAACTGGATGTTGTCGGAATATTCGCGGACGATGCGCTCGATCTCGTAAGCCTCGAGATATTTGGCGGCGTCCTTTTTCAGATGCAGCACGATCTCGGTGCCGCGCGCGACGCGCTGAGCTGCCTCCTCGCTCGCCGGCGCGATCTCGAAACCGCTGCCGCCTTCCGACGTCCACACCCAGACCTCGTCGGAGCCGGCGCGGCGGCTGGTGACGATGATTTTGTCGGCGACCATGAAGGCGGCGTAGAAGCCGACGCCGAACTGGCCGATCAGGTTGGCGCCGTCCTTGGCCTCGGTCAGCTTCGACAGGAACGACCTGGTGCCGGAGCGCGCGATGGTGCCGAGATTGTCGATCAGCTCCTGCCGCTCCATGCCGATGCCGGTATCGATCACCGACAGCGTGTCGGCCGCCTTGTTCGGAACGATCTTGATCTCAGGCGGCGTGCCGTCGGTGATCAGCCCGGGATTGGCGATCGCCTCGTAGCGCAGCTTGTCGCAGGCGTCCGAGGCATTCGAGATCAATTCGCGCAGGAAAATATCGGTCTCGGAATAGACCGAATGCACCATCAGGTGCAGCAATTCGGCAACCTCGGCCTGGAACGGCTGGGATTCGGCGGCGGCAGTTGTGGTCATGCGGAAAACTCGGACAAACCTGAAGTGGCGGGAAAGCCCTGATATAGCGCGATCGCGCCGGCTGGCAAGCCAAGCGCGGGGAACCGTCAGTCCGAGATCGCGGCGATATAGCGCTCGACCGAACGGTCGAAGGCCGCCTTGGCGTCGGAGGCGATGTTCTTGCCCCACCAGGCGCCGTAGATCCGATCATACGCCAGCGGCGCGACCGCGCGCGCGACGCGGCGGACCGCTGCGGCATTAAGCGGGATGTAGTTCGGATAGGAGTACATGAAGCTGACCGAGCGGCGGTCCATCGCCACCATCGCGATGTCACCGGTCAAGAGCGCCCCGCGCCCGTCGGCGCCCTTGCCCCAGTGCAGCATGGTGGCGCCGGCGAAATGTCCGCCGCCACGCACCAGCAGGATGTCGTCGGAGATGCGATAGCTGTCGCCCTGCCACGGCACGATCGACCGATAAGGCCGCGTCACCCATTGCGCGTCGTCGCCGTGCAGATAGACCGGTGCATCGTCGAACGCCGCGCTCCAGTCGGCGACCGCGCCATAGTAATGCGGATGCGAGATCGCGATCGCCTTCAGCCCGCCGAGCGATCTGACATGCGCGATCGCCTCGGCGGTCGCCAGCGGCACGCAGTCCCACATCACGCAGCCGCCGCGATCCGGCACCAGCAGCGCGCGCTGCCCGATTGCAAACGACGGCTCCAGCGCCAATCCGACGAGACCGAGATCGTCGCGCCAGACCAGCTTGTGCCGCTGCGCGAGCTCCTCGCGCGTCAGCCACACCTGCCCGTTCCAGTTCACATATTGCCGCTCGTCCTCACAGATCGGGCAGCACGGCGGCGGCGCCGCGGTTTCAGGAAATTGAGCGCCGCATTGTTCGCAGGTCCAGAGAGACATTTGGATCGCACGCGTTGGGGTGAAGCCAGATCCCTGCTCTACGTCAGCAGCGCAAGACGTTCAATGCCGGCGCCCCAGTTCCATCTGCATCTCCGCCGGAGCCACGCCGAACTTTCTGCGGAACGAGCGGTGGAAATAGGACAGGTCGTTGAAGCCGACCGTGTAGGCGATGTCGCTGATCTTGCGGCCGGCGCCCTGCTCGTGCAGCAAGAGCCGGCGCGCCAGCAGCAGGCGCTGCTCGAGCACGAATTCCGAGAAGGTGGTCCCTTCCGACGCGAACAGCCGTTGCGCCTGCCGCGTGCTCAGCGCGTTGGCCTTTGCGACTGCCTCGATGGTGAGCTTGCCATTGTCGAGATTCTTCAGGACGTCGGCCTTCATCAGATCGAACCGTGCCTTCGCCACGCCATCCCGCGCGACCAGCTCCTTCTGCTCGGCGCTGCTGCCGAGCACCAGACCGACGAGATCGGCCAGATGATGCGCCGCCGCCTGCTGGCCGGGCATGTCGAGATCGCCGGCGAGTTCGGTGCATAGCGCGGAATAACGCTCGATCATCGCACTCATGGCAGGATCGCACCCGAGCGGGCGCGCCAATTGCGTCTCCGCTGACGGGGCGACCTGGAGCAGCAGGCGCCGCGGAAACCGCGTGGTTGTAAAGCTGCCGGACTGGGTGAGATCGGCGGTGCCGACGATGTTCATCTCGGTGAGGCACATCTGCCCGCGCGCAATCTCGATCGACTTGCTTGCTTGCGTGACCTGCACCGTGCCGCGGGTCGCGAAGATCAGCACCAGATCGTTGCAGCCATCGTCCAGAAGGGCGCGGGTACGGGCAAAGCGGGCCGAGCCGCCGCGCGGCGTCGCGATGGCAACCGTATGCAGCAACGTGAACTCGTTGTGGCAATCGATGCGGTTATCGTCGGTCGGTCCGACGTCGAGCCGGCAGAAGCCGCGGCAGATGCCCTCGCGCCACGCCTCATAGGCCGGCCCTCTCGCCAGCCCGTGATGGAAGATCGAGAAGCGGTTGGGCACCTGTGTCTCGGACATGATCCGTGCTCCGAATGCCCGATCGATCACGACGCAGACGCGATCGATCGCTTTCTGCCCGGCGTTGGATGTCGTTCCTGTCCCTACGCTTGGCGCGACGGTCCACGACCCCGGCAGGGCGCCTGATACCACTCCGCCGATTGACGGTAAAGCTATTCACGAGATGCAACCCTATGATGCGAAGCGCGGAAGCCGGGAATAAAACGGCGCAGCAGTTTCGTGACGCCGCCCTGCCCTGGCTCGACGATGCCTATGCGTTCGCCCAGGTCCTGATGCGGACCGAGGCGGATGCCGAACAGGCCGTGCAGGAGTGCTACCAGCGCGCACTGCGTCTGTTCGACGGCCTTCGCGGTCCGGCCGTCAGGCCGTGGCTGCTCGCGATCCTCAAAACCGTCTGCCAGGAAAGACTTGGCGAAGCGCTCGGCCGCCCGATGGACGATGTCGGCAACAAGGAAAAGTCCGGCCGGCGCGCCATGCCGACAATCCGACAACTCGTCGATGACCTGCCCGCGCCGCTCGGCGAGGTCATCGCCCTGCGCGAAGTGATCGATCTCACCTACAAGGAGATCGCCGAGGTCACCGGCGCTCCCGTCACCACCGTGATGTCACAGATCGCGGAGGCCCGCGGCCTGCTGCGCGCGGCGCGGCGCGCGGCACAAGCGCCCCAGGCTTCACCGGCGGCGAGGCCCACATGCGGCGCGTCAAACTGACGGTCCACCGCGCGAACGCCTGATGAACTGCCGACGCGCCCATGCCGAGCGCACTATTGCGAACGGTTCGACGTCCAGCCCTTGTACTCGGCGATGTTGTCGCGCGTCACGAGCTTTGACGGCAACAGTTCGACGGTCGAGGCAGGCTTCTGGCCGTTGAGCAGGCCGACGCCGATCTGCACCGCACGGCGCGCCATGAAGAACGGATCCTGCGAGGACGAAGCCTGGATTTGCGGCGAACCTGGATCCTTGAGCGCGGCCTCGATGTCGGGCGCGCCGTCGACCGCGGTGATGACGATGCCGCTGCGGTTCTGCTGGCGCGCGGCGAGATCGGTGCCGATCGCCTGCGGGTCGTTGATGGCGAAGATGGCGTCGATCTTGGTGAAGCGGGTCAGATAGCCCTGCGCCACGGTGAGGCCGCCTTCGCGCGAACCCTTGCCGTCCTGGTCGCTGGACAGCACCTTGATCCCGGGGCTTTTGCCGAGCACGTTCTTGCAGCCGACCACGCGGTCGATCACTGCGGAAACCTGCGGCCCGTTCTCGATGATCACATCGCCCTTGCCGCCCAATTTGTCGACGATGTACTGGCAGGAGATCTCACCGGCCTGGACGTTGTTGGTGGTGACCGTGGCATCGGCGCCTTCGGCCGCGGTGTCGACGGCGACGACGATGATGCCGGCGGCCTGCGCTTTCTTAATCGCCGGCCCCACGGCCTTGGGATCGCCCGGATTGAGCAGGATCAGATCGACGCCGGCCGCGATGAAATTGTCGATCTGGGTCACCTGCTTGCCGAGGTCGTATTCAAAGCCGACCGTCGTGATCTTGACGTTGGGGTTGGTTTTCTTCGCCTCGAACTCTGCGCCCTTCGACAGGGCAACAAAGAACGGGTTGCCCAGCGAACCCAGCGAAATGCCGATCGACTTCAGCTCCTTGGCGAAGCACGGCGCTGAGCCGAGGGCGAGCACGATGGCGGCGCCGGCAAATGAGATCGTCTTCATTGGCTTCCTCCCTGGTCTGTTTGAAGCTCCGGCGCAGCGACCAGTGACCGCACCAGACTTGTTGTGGCTCAGGTGCGCGCCGAGCCCTGCAGCCGGTAGCGGTCGAGCGCCACCGCGCCGATGATCACGAGGCCCTTGATCACATATTGCCAGACGTCCGACACGCCGGTGAGGATCAGGCCGTTCGACAGCACGGCGATGATCAGTGCGCCGACCAGCGTGCCCCAGATCGAGCCGATGCCGCCGACAAAGGAGGTGCCGCCGAGGATCACGGCGGTGATCGCGTCGAGCTCGTACGACTGGCCGAGTTGCAGGCCGTTGGCAGCGTAGAGCCGCGCCGCCTGCATGGCGCCGCCGAGACCTGCGAGCAGGCCCGACACGCCGTAGACAAACAGCAGCACGGCCCAGACCTTGATGCCGGCGAGCCGCGCGGCGCTCTCATTGCCGCCGACCGCGTAGATGTGCACGCCGAGCACGGTGCGACGCAGCACCAGCCAGGCGACCACGATCACGAGCAGCGCGATCACCCAGAGCCAGGGGATCGACAGGACACCGGGAATGAGCGTCAGCGAACCGTTGCCGATGAAGGCATAGGGAATCTCCGAATTGAACACCGTGGTGTCGGCACCCAGGAGGCGCGCCACGCCGCGCACCGCGGTGAGCGAGCCCAGCGTCACGATGAAGGGCGGCAGGCGCAGCAGCGCGATGAAGCCGCCATTGAGGATGCCGAAGAGAGCGCCCGTGAGCACCGCGGCCGGCAGCCACAACGCGCCGAGATCGGGAAATTTTGAGATGATCAGCCCGGCCATGGCCGAGGCCGCCAGGATCGAGCCGACCGAGAGGTCGATGCCGCCGGTCAGAATCACGAAGGTCATACCGGCCGCCAGCACGGTGTTGACGGCGGCCTGCTGCACCACGATGCCGAGGTTCTGCGCGGTGAAGAAGCGGCCGTCCGACAGCAGATGAAAGCCGATGCAAAGCAGCACCAGCACCGGCAGCATGCCAGCCGAGCGGATCAACAGCCGGGTGCGCTGGCGCCTCGTCTCCTGTGCGGCGACGAGGCCGGGCGCGGCGGCGGCCTTTGCGGAAGCCCCGTCATCAGGCATCGAGCTGCTCCATTCCGGTTGCGAGCGCCATGATCTGCTCCTGGTCGAGCGGCGCCGTCGCCGTTCGCTTGATCTCGCCGGCAATCAGTCCGGCGCGCATCACGATGACGCGGTCGCAGATGCCGATGATCTCGGGCAAGTCGGATGAGATCACCAGCACCGCCGTGCCCGCCTTCGCGAGATTGTCGATGATCGAATAGATCTCGGACTTCGCGCCGACATCGACGCCGCGCGTCGGCTCGTCGAGGATCAGCACCTTGGGCGTGGTCGCAAGCAGACGCGACAGCAGCACCTTCTGCTGGTTGCCGCCGGAGAGGCTACCGGCCGCGACGCGAATGTCGGCGGCACGGATGCCCAATGCCGCGAATGCCTTCCGTGCCCGGTCGCGCGCCTTGTCGCGGTCGAGGATGCCGCCAAGCCGCGCGTCGCGGCCCAGCACCGCGAGATTGATGTTGTCGAGGCAGGACATGTCGAGGAACAGGCCGAGCGCCTTCCTGTCCTCGGTGAGGTAAGCAATGCCCGCCTCCAGCGCTTCGCCCGGCGTGCCTATGTCGACGGAGTGTCCTTCGATCTCGACATGGCCGGCAGTCTTTGCCGCAGCACCGATGATCAGATGCGCCAGCTCGGTGCGGCCGGCGCCGACCAGCCCGGCGAGGCCGACGACCTCGCCCGCATGAACGGTCAGCGAGCAACCCTTGACCCGCCGCCCGTCGGCGATGTCCACGGCCGCGAGCACGGGGGCACCATGCACCGCACTCGGATCGTGCTCCTTCTTGTAGAAGGACGAGACGTCGCGTCCCACCATCAGGCGGACGATGGTGTCGGCGCGGATCTCGGGCTTGTCGAGCGAGCCGACCAGCGTGCCGTCACGCAACACCGTGACGCGGTCCCCGAGCGCGTAGACCTCGTCCATGCGATGCGAGATGTAGATGATGGCAAGGCCCTCCGCGCGGAGCCGGCGGATCAGGCCGAACAACCGCTCGCTCTCACCCGCCGACAGCGCGGTGGTCGGTTCGTCCATGATCAGGATTTTTGACCGGGCGTGCAGCGCACGGGCGATCTCGACCAGCTGGCGCTGGCCCATTGACAGGCCCGCGACCAGCGTCGACGGCGCGAAGTCGGCGCCGAGCCGTTCGAGGATCGGGCCGACGCCGGCCTCCATCGCCTCCCGCGCCAGCACCCCGAAGCGCGAGACTTCGCGGCCGAGATAGATGTTCTGCGCGACGCTGAGATTGGGGGCGAGCGACAGCTCCTGATAGATGATCGAGATGCCCGCCGCGCGGCCGGCATGCGGGCCGTTGAAATGCACGGGCTTGCCTTCGATGCGGATTTCGCCGCCCGGATCCGGCCGGTAGGCGCCGGACAGGATCTTCATCAGCGTCGATTTTCCGGCGCCATTCTCGCCCATCAGCGCGTGGATTTCGCCGGGATAGACCGTGAGGTCGACGCCGCGCAATGCCTTGATGCTGAAGAAGGACTTGGAGACCCGGCGCATCTCGAGGATCGGGTCGATCATCTTGCCTCCCCACCGCGCCGACGGCGTTGCGTCGCACCCGCAAGTTGCTTTCGGTTCCTCGCGAGCGTCGGGGCATTAAACAAAAGGCCGCAGCGCAGGGCAATAGGTTCGGGCGATATGCGAGCCGGGAACCGGAGCGGCAAGGCAAAGCGAATCTTCGTGATTGCGTCCCGGCCGAACGTTCGCCCATTCTTCTTGTTGGCGCGCAGCTCCCCCGATGCGCCGGCGCCGGAGGCAGGAAAGATGATGGCATGAAGCTGTACTACGCGCCGGGCACGATCTCGCTGATGCCCCATGTCGCCCTGCTCGAGAGCGGTCTTTCCTTTGTCGGCGTCAGGGTAGATGAAGCAAGCAAGACGACCGCGGATGGCGAAGACTATCGAACCATAAACCCGCTGGGATACATACCGGCTCTGGTGCTCGATGATGGCAGCGTCCTGCTCGAGGCAGCCGCGATCGTCCAATACATCGCGGACCGCGACCCGACCGGAAGGCTCGCGCCAGCGCACGGAACCGTCGAGCGGGCGAGGTTGCAGGCCTGGCTGAACTTCCTCTCCAGCGAGTTGCACAAGGGAGGTCTCGGCCCGTTGTTTTACACCGCGCTGGACGATCGGGCGAAGGACGTTTTCCGCCAGCGGCTGGCGGCGCGCTTCGCCTTTCTCGACCAGCACCTCGCTACGCGTGCCTATCTATTGGGCGAGAGCTACTCCATTGTCGACGTCGGCCTCTATGCGATGACGGGCTGGACGCCACGCGTCGGCTTCGAGATTGGCGCCTACCCGAACCTGGCTGCGCATTACGCCCGGATCGCCAATCGCGACGCCGTGCGTGAAGTTCACCGGATCGAGGGACCTGTTCCGGCATAATCTCCGGGCGGTGAATTTCAAGGAAGCGCTGACTTTCGTCAGCGCCGTGGCCGGTACAGGCTGCGCCATTTCGGCAGCCGCTCGGCGTAAGCCTCCGCGAGCGAGCGGTCGGGTTCGAACGTCTCGACCCGCTGCGGCGCCGTGCAGACCGCCTCGACCGGCTCGCCGCTGACCGCGAGGCGCCCGAGCCGCGCGGCGCCGAACGCAGCTCCGGTTTCGCCATCGGCAAAGCGATGCACCGGGATGTCGAAGACATTGGCCAGCACCGAAAGCCAGGACCGCGACCGCGAGCCGCCGCCGATGGCATCCACCGCGGTAATCGCCATTCCGCTATCGGCAAGCACGTCGCGGCAATCCGCCAGCGCGAACGCGACGCCTTCGAGCACGGCCTGCACGATCGCGTCGCGATCGGTGCCGTGGCTGAGACCATCGAGCATGCCGCGCACATCGGGATCGTCGTGCGGTGTCCGCTCGCCCGACAGATAGGGCAGAAAGCTGACAGGCGATGGCGCTGTCGGACGTTCTCCGAGCGGCGCCAGCAATTCGGCCTCGGGAGTCCGCAGCACCCGCGCGATCCAGGCGAGGCAAGAGGCCGCCGAGAGGATCGCGCCGGCCTGGATCCACATCCCCGGAACGGCATGACAGAAGGTGTGCACGGCGCGCGCCGGATTGGCGGCGATCGCACGGGTCGGCACCAGCAGCGCACCTGACGTTCCGAGCGAGACGAAGGCAGCATCGCTCCCGATCGCGCCGATGCCGACCGCGCCCGCCGGATTGTCGCCGGCGCCGCCTGCGATCATCGGCGGCTTGCGCATGCCCCAGCGCTGCGCCAGTTCACGCGAGAGCTGCGCCGCCGGTGCGCAGCCCTCGACGAGCCGCGGCATCTGGCGGCGCGACAAGCCGGTCGCGTCGAGTGCGGCGTCGGACCAGTCCCGCCGCGCCGCATCAAGCCACAGTGTTCCTGAAGCGTCCGAGATGTCCTCGATCGCTTCGCCCGTCAGCACCAGGCGCAGATAGGCTTTCGGCAGCAATACAAGCCTGGTGGCCGCGAAAATCTCAGGCTCGTGCTTGGCGACCCACAGCAGCTTGGGGGCCGTGAAGCCCGGCATCGCCTTGTTGCCCGTCGTCGCCCGCAAGGCCGGCCAGCGCTGCTCGAGCTCGCCGCATTCCGCAGCCGAGCGCCCGTCGTTCCAGAGAATGCAAGGCCGCAACGGGTTCCGATCGGCATCAAGCAGCGTCGCGCCGTGCATTTGGCCGGACAGGCCGATGCCCTCGACAGCAGCCAATTCGGCCGGATGATCCGCCTTCAGCGCGTCCAGCGTCGCGAAGGTGGCGTCGATCCACTGTACCGGATCCTGCTCGCTATGGCCGGGACGTGGCGAGGCCACCGTCAGCGGCTGGCTACGGCTCGCCACCACGCGCTGCGCGGCGTCAACGAGAACGGTCTTGACCGCCGAGGTGCCGAGATCGATCCCGAGATACATGGTGCCTCGTGTCCAGAAGAGAGTCCGATGAGTGTGCTCACCGGACACCGCTCGATCAAGGCTGCGCAAACGCCTGTTGCACCGCGCTGGGATCGGTGATGCCGTTGGCGATCAGGAGTTCAAGCAGGACGCGCGCCTTCTGCGGGTTGAGATCGAGCGAAACCGCGAAGCCGAGCTTGTCGTCCTCGACCTCGACGTTGCGGTTGACATAACCCGAGCCGACCCGCGTCGAACGCACCACCACGACACCCTGCTTCGCCGCCGCCGCCAGCGCATCGATGGCGCCTTTCGACGAGTTGCCGTCGCCGACGCCGGCCAGCACGATGCCCTTGGCGCCGCGCTTGACCGCATCCTCGACCTCAGCGGCATCCATGTTGGCGTGCGAATAGATGATGTCGACCCGCGGCAGTGGCGGCGCATCCGGCAACTTCAGTTTCGCCGTCTTGATCGCGACGGCCGGTTGCAGGAAGCGCAGCGAGCCGGTGTCGACATAGCCGACCGGCCCGGCATCGGGCGAGCGGAACGTCTGGACGCTGGTGGTATTGGTCTTCTGCACCCAGCGCGCGCCATGGATGGTGTCGTTGAGCACGACCAGCACACCGCGGCCGCGGGATTCCGGCGCCGAGGCGACCCGCATCGCATCGTAGAGATTGGCCGGCCCGTCGGCGCCGATCGCGGTCGAGGGACGCATCGATCCGACCAGCACGATTGGCACGTCGGTGTCCAGCACGTTTTGCAGGAAGAACGCGGTCTCCTCCATCGTGTCGGTGCCGTGCGTGATGACGACGCCGTCGACCTCCTTGTTGTCGATGGCCGCGCGGATGCGCTTGACAAGGTCGAACCAGACCTTGTCGTTCATGTCCTGCGAGCCGATCGACGAGATCTGCTCGGCCGAGATCTCGGCGAGCTTGTCGATGCCCGGAATGGCCGCGATCAGGTTCGCCGCGCTGACCTTGCCTGAATCATAGGCATTGCCGGCGCGTGCATTGGCTTGCCCAGCGATCGTGCCGCCGGTGCCGAGCACGAGCACGTTGGCCAGTGCGGTTCCGGAGGCCTGTTGTGCTGATACCGGTGAGGCAAGCCCGATCATAAGGGCTGCGGCGAGCCCGAGGATCGTACGTGCGGAACGGGTCGATCGAAGCGGGTGCAGCGTCATTTTCTTCCCCCAGTGACAAATGATCTACTCACAACTGGTGGTTTTGTCGCGCAAGAAATGGACAAACTTGCGGCGGAAACGCCGCCGGCAAGGTTTCCCGGCCGATCTCGCGTGCGTCGCGCCATCCGACCCGCCGCCTAGTCCTTCGGCGCGTGCCCAAATTCTTGACATCGCCGGGACGGCGGCGCACATTTTTCGAATATTCTTCGAAATTTGGTGCGCGCCCATGCACTTCGAGCTTTCCGACGATCTCCGCGTTCTGCAAGGCCGGATGCGCGAATTCGTGCGCAGCGAGCTGCAGCCTCACGATGCTGCGATCGAGGCGACCGGCATCGTGCCGGACAGCGCGATGGCCGGCCTGCGCCGGATGGGAATGTTCGGCACCAACACGCCGGCACAGTTCGGCGGGCTCGGCCTCTCGATGCTCGGCAGCTGCATCGCGATCGAGGAGCTCGCGAAGGCGCACATCGCCTTCTATTATCTGAGCGGGGTGAACGTGCATATCGGATCGAAGGCGATCGAGTTCTTCGCGCAGCCTGCGGTTCGCGACCGCTGGCTGCCCGAGCTCGCCAGCGGCCGTGTGATCGCCGCCTTCGCGCTCACCGAGTCGAATGCGGGATCGGATGCCGCCCGCATCCAGACCCGGGCACGGCGGGATGGCGATCATTACGTGCTCGACGGCCGCAAGACCTACATCACCAACGCACCGGTGGCCGGCGTCTTTACCGTGTTCGCCACGCTCGATCCGTCCAAGGGCGCGAAGGGCATTGCGGCCTTTGTCGTCGATGCGACTACGCCGGGCCTCTCGATCGGCCGCGTGGTCGAGATGGCCGCCGGGCGCGGTTCCGAACATGCCGAGGTGATGTTCGAGGGCTGCCGCATTCCGCGCGAGAACCTGCTCGGCCAGGAAGGCGGCGGATTCGCGATCGCGATGCGGTGCCTGGATGCCGGACGTACGCATTGGGGCGCCTATTGCGTCGGTGCGGCGAGCCAGCTGCTGGACTACGCGCTCGATCACGTCTCGGTGCGCGAGACGTTCGGACGCAGGCTGCGCGACCATCAAGGCATCGAATGGCAGATCGCCGACATGGCGAGCGCGCTGCATGCCGCGCGCCTGGTCGCCTATGAGGCGGCCTGGCGCTACGACCAGGGCGACGCCGCCGCCCGCACCGCGGTAGCCGCACTCTCCAAATATACCGGCGCCGAAATGGTACAGCGCGTGGCCGACATGACCATGCAGCTGTTCGGTGGTGCCGGTTATTCCAGGGACCTGCCGATCGAACGCATCTGGCGGGAAACCCGGGTGGTCCGCATTCTCGATGGCACATCGGAGATCATGCGACAGATCATCGCTCGCAACGCGTTCCGCAACCACGAACGGCGGAACACGCCGATCTGACCGGCAATCCTACGCTGTATCCTGTCGCAATAGCGCTTGTGTTCCGATCCCGCTGCCTTACTGTTTTTTTCGGGACGCGAGGAGACGACCGTGGCTTCGGGGACGACGCTCAAGCTCAAGCAACAACGCAGCCGCGACCGGCGCGAGCAGATTCTCTCGGCAGCGACCAAGCTGTTCGGTCAGCGGGGCATCGACGGCACCTCGCTCACCGACGTTGCCGCGGTCGCGAAAATACCGCTCTCCAGCATCTACGACTATTTCGAGGACAAGCGCGCGCTGGTGCTCGACGTGCCCGCGGGCAATTTCGAAGCGCTGTATCAGAAGACCGAGCCGCTGCTGGTGAAGGGCGGCGATCCGGTCGAGCAGCTTCGCATCATCTTCCTGACCAACTTCCAGTACATCAAGGACAACCCGAGCTGGGGCCGCGTGTTCTTCCTGGAGATATGGCCGAGCGTGCTGGCCGCCGAGCCACGGGTGAAGAAGGCGGTCGACAAATACGCGCTGCGCTATGTGCAGTTGATCAGGCAGGCGAGTCGCGCCGGCATCTATCGCCGCAATCTCGATCCCTACACGGCGATGTCGATGATGATGGGCGGGATGTGCCACCTCACCGCGGTCTGGCTGCTCTACGGCCGCAAATATGATCTTGTGAAGAAAGGCAGGACGCTGTTCACCACGCTGCACAACGGATTCGTGCAGCATTAGCTGATGACCCGGCTCTCGTAGGATGGGTGGAGCGAAGCGATACCCATCATCTCAATGCGCGGCACGAAGTTGATGGGTTTCGCTTCGCTCTACCCATCCTACGCACCTAAGCACCGGGAATCATCATGCCCGGCCTTGGCTTCGGCGGCACGAACGATTTGATCCAAATACATCGCGTTGGCCGGTTGTCGAGGCAGTCCCTTCCGCAAAACCAATACACAGCCGTCGAAATCATGTTCTAGTATCACGCCGTGGGCGACCCGCGACCGGACGCGCGGGCACTGGGATGGGAGCGAACCGATGGATGTCAAGGCTGTTCTGCCGCCGCGTGGCCGCGACTATCGCCTCGATCTGCTGCGCGGCTTTGCCAACTGGGCGATCTATCTCGATCACATCCCGAACAACGCGGTGAACTGGATCACGCAGAAGAATTTCGGCTTCAGCGACGCCGCCGATCTTTTCGTCTTCATCTCCGGCTACACCGCGTCCTTTGTCTATGCGCGGATGATGCTCGAGCGCGGCACCGTGATCGGCGCCACCCGCCTGATCAAACGGGCCTGGCAGATCTATGTCGCGCACGTCCTGCTGTTCGTGATCTATATCGCCGAGATCGGTTATCTCTCCCAGCGCTATCACGATCCCAATCTGCAGAACGAGTTCAACGTCGCCGGCTTCATGCACAACCCGGCGGAGACGCTCTATCAGGGCCTGATCCTGGCGTTCAAGCCGGTCAACATGGACGTGCTGCCGCTCTATATCGCGCTGATGCTGGTCTATCCGGTGGTGCTGTGGGCGATGTTGCGCAAGCTCAATCTGACGCTGCTGGCCTCGTTCCTGCTCTATCTCGCCGCACGCCAGTTCGGCTGGAACCTGCCGGCCTATCCGGGCGGCTCATGGTATTTCAACCCGTTCTGCTGGCAATTCCTGTTCGTGTTCGGCGGCTGGTTCGCGCTCGGCGGCGCCAGCGAATCGATCAATTTCATCCGCTCGCGCGCCTTCCTGTGGCTCGGCGGCGCCTATCTGCTGTTCGCGCTGGTGATGACCCTCGCGGGCCGCTTCCCGGAGCTGGGCCAGGCGATGCCGGCCTGGCTGTACGACGCGTTCAATCCGAACGACAAGACCAACCTCGCGCCCTATCGCGTGCTGCACTTCGTCGTGCTCGCCTTCTTCGTCACGCGCTTCCTGCCGCGCGAATGGCCCGGATATGAATGGCCGCTGTTCCAGCCGATCATCAAATGCGGCCAGCAGTCGCTGGAGGTGTTCTGTACCGGCGTCTTCCTCGCGGTCATCGCGCATGTGCTGCTGGTCGAGGTCTCCGGCAGCCTCTGGATGCAGATCGTGGTCAGCGTGGTCGGCATTGTACTGATGACGCTGCTCGCCTATTACCGCTCCTGGTCGAAGAAGGTCGACAAGGCGCCGCCAAGGACCGCGGCAGCGCAGGCGCCAATGGCCGCGAAGCCGGCGGAATAGAACCGGTCTCCACTTCGTTCGAAAATGCTCTAGGGTGACGCGATGCCCCGCGCCTTTACTCACGACCATCCCGACATCCTGCAACTCGAAACCGACGTGCTCGACGCGCGGCCCGGTGCCGTTCTGGTCGAACGCTCGCCGTTCTTTCCCGGCGGCGGCGGACAGCTCGCCGACCGCGGAATTCTGCGATGGTCCGGCGGCGTGCTGCCGGTGACCGGGCTCGCGCGTGACGAACGCGGCCTCTGGCATTCGGTCCCGGGCGACAGCCTGATCTCCGGCAAGGTCATGCTCGAAGTCGAGCCGGCGTTTCGCGCCTTGATGTGCGAGCTGCACACGCTCGCACATGTCGTCAACGCGCTGATCTATACGCGGTTCGGCGGCGCGCTTCTGACCGGGGCGCAACTCAATGACGACGGCACCTTCCGCGTCGATTTCGATCTGTCCGGCGCCGACAACGAAGCACTGCGGGCACTCGAGGCGCCGCTGAACGACATCATCCGGCAGGACCTCCCCGTCAGCGCCGCCTTCATGGCGCATACCGAGGCGCAAGCCATCCCCGGATTGTTTCGCAGCAAGGCTGTCGCGCCACCGGTCGGCGAGGACAGGCTCGTTCGAATCATCGAGATCCTCGGGCTCGACAGGCAGGCCTGCGGCGGCACGCATCTGGCCTCGACCGGGCAGTCCCGCCCTGCGCGTATCGTCAAGATCGACAACAAGGGCCGCCAGAACCGCAGAATCAAGGTTGCGGTCTAAACGGCTCTGGCGAGCCGACCACAGAAATCACGACGCATTGCGCCGAGCAATCCTTACGCCATCCACGTCCCGGCCGTGCCTGGGGATGATGTTGTGCGGTTCGCTCGACGGGGCGCGATCGGCTTGTTAAGCCGCGTCTCCGCAAGGACGATTTGAGTCGGGGACATGACCGTAGCGATCGAGATGGGACAAACGACGGCCGGCGCTTCGGCGGCCATCGACCTCGAGGAGCTATTGGCGACGCGCCTCCTGGTGCAGGGCAATTCGGGTTCCGGCAAATCCCATCTGCTGCGCCGGCTGCTGGAACAGAGCGCGCCGTGGGTGCAGCAGACCATCATCGACCCCGAGGGCGACTTCGTGACCCTGGCCGAGCGGTTCGGCCACCTCGTCATCGACGCTGAGGATCACACCGAGCGCAGTTTGCAGGTCGCCGGCGAACGCGTGCGCATTCATCGCGTCTCCACCGTGCTCAATCTCGAAGGGCTCGACGCCGAGAACCAGATGCGGCGCGCAGCCGCCTTCCTCGGCGGAATGTTCGAGGTCCCCCGCGATCACTGGTATCCGATGCTGGTGGTGGTGGACGAGGCGCAACTGTTCGCGCCGGCGGTCGCAGGCGAAGTGTCCGACGAGGCGCGCAAGCTGTCGCTCGGCGCGATGACCAATTTGATGTGCCGCGGCCGTAAGCGCGGGCTGGCCGGGATCATCGCGACCCAGCGGCTGGCGAAGCTCGCCAAGAACGTCGCGGCCGAGGCGTCGAATTTCCTGATGGGCCGCACCTTCCTCGATATCGACATGGCGCGCGCCGCCGACCTGCTCGGCATGGAGCGGCGGCAGGCGGAGGCCTTCCGCGACCTCGAACGCGGACAGTTCATGGCGCTGGGCCCTGCGCTCTCGCGCCGTCCGCTGGGCCTTCGCATCGGTCCAACCGACACCCAGCCGCGCAACGCGGCGCCGCGCTTGATGCCGCTGCCGGAAGCGGCCCTCGAAGACGCACGCGCCATCATCCTCGCAGCCCCGCCGCCAGAGACAGCAGCCAGGCCGCCGCGCCGGGCGCCTGCACCCGACCTGCTCAGCCAGCTGATGGCCGCCAAGCCGACGGCACCTGAGATCGATCCCGAGACTGCGGAACCGCCGCCGAGCGCCGAGCAACTGGCCGAGCGGCGTGAGCGGCTGGATCGCATCCTGCGCGCCATTCTCGCCGAGCCCGACGCCGGCTTCCGCGCCATCGGCGTGCTCTATCAGGAGTTCGTGGTGCGCTGCCGGATCGAGGGACTCGGCGCCGTGGTACCGGAGCTGACCGATTTCCGCCGCATGCTGACGCGCGCCCGCGCCGGGCTCGGCACCGAGATCGCGGAAGACGACGCCTGGCAGGATGTGCAGCTGCGCGCTGCGATCCTGCCCGAGGATATGCAAGGCGTCTTCATGATGATCGCCCGCGCCGCGAAGGAAAGCTGGCCCTGCCCGAGCGATGCCGCGATCGCCCGCGCCTATGGCACGCACTCGCTGCGCCGCGCGCGGCATCTTTTGACCTATATCGAGGAGCAGGGCCTGATCGTCTGCCAGCTCGACGGCGCCGGCCGGCGCATCGTGACCCTCGTCGAGCTCGCCTGGGCGACGGCCGCAGCCGACCCGAATGCCGACGACGTGGCGACGGAGGCGGCCGGCTCGCCGTCGTGATCGGAACGGCGAGTAGCGAACCGCCGGCCACGCTGCGAACTCCGGAAGCACGGCATGACACGGAAAAAGGCCCGCCGAGAGGCGGGCCTTTTCGTCTCTGCCGACCGGCGGAGCCACCTACCTTGGTGGCGGCTCCGCAGGCCCGACCTTCAAGCCCTCACGCGTGCTGCGGTTGCGCCAGCTGGCTGACCTGCGTCGCCGGCGGATCGACAACCAGGGTACCGCCATGGCCATCGCTCGAGGTCGTGAATGTCGAAGCCATGTAGTTGCCCAGCAGCGCAATACTCGCCGTGACGGTGCCGTCCGTCACCGTGAGCGTTCCGCTCGTGCTGTTTCCGCTGAAGGTCGGCGTGTGAATGTTCGCGAAACTGATGTTCGCGAAATCGATCGCGTCCGAACCCGTCATGCCGGCGACGGTGCCGCTGAAGCTCGCCGAATTGTCGAGCTTCAACGTTCCCGTCGAACCCAGGAACGACACGGCGGCGTTCGAAGCCCCCGGCAATTCCAGAGTGGCGCCCGCTGCGATGGCGGCATTGCTGGAGCTCTCGCCAGTCGCGTTGAAGGACTGCCACGCCCCCCACGCAGTGCCGTCAAACGCCCGGATCCAGAGCTGGTCGGTGCCCGAACCGGCCAGATAGGTGGTCTGGGAAAGTTGCGCCGCCGTGATGTCGATCTCGGTATTTGCCTGCTGCGTTACGTTGTTGACGATCCAGGCTCCGTTCGTGTTGGAATCCCACAACGCATATTTCGTGATGGTATCGCCATCCGCGTCGGTCGCGCTGAACAGGCTCGAAGCGGCGAAGGTCTGGCCGGAGACCGTCACCACGTTCGCGGCCGACACCGTCGGCGCCTGGTTGGTTGCGGTCGCCGAGAACGCCGTCCAATTCCCCCACAGCATGCCGTCATTGGCCCGCACGTAGAGCAGATCCGCCTGCGAACCGCCGGGGCCGAACACGTAGCTCACCTGCGACAGGTTTGCTGCCGACACGTCGATCTCGGTGTTGGCCGCCTGCGCGACGCCATTCACCACCCAGTGACCGTTGCCGCCGGTGTCCCAGAACGCGTACTGGGTGATCGCGTCGTTGTCGGCGTCCGCCGCCGTGAACAGGCTCGAGGCCGCGACCGAATGGTCGTGAATCCCGGTCGCGCTCGACGCCGTTACGACCGGAGCATGGTCGGGCCCCGGCGTCGCCGTGAACGCCGTCCAGGAGCCCCACAAGAGGCCATCATTGGCCCTGACGTAGAGCGTGTCGGGCGGGGTGCCGGTCGGCCCGAACACGTAGCTGACCTGTGACAGGTTCGCCGCCGAGACATCGATCTCGGTGTTGGCTGCCTGCGCGACACCATTCACCACCCAGTGGCCGTTGCCGCCGGTGTCCCAGAACGCGTACTGGGTGATGGTGTTGTTGTCGGCATCCGTGGCCGAGAACAGGCTCGAGGCGAGCGCCGACGTCTCTCCATGGGTCGCCGCGACGTTCTGCGCGGTCACAACCGGCGTATGGTCGGCCCCCGATGGAGCCGTGAACGCCGTCCAGCCGCCCCACATGAAGCCATCGTTGGCCCTGATGTACAGCGTATCGGACGGCGAGCCGCTCGCTCCGAACACGTAGCTCACCTGCGACAGGTTCGCCGCCGAGACGTCGATCTCGGTGTTGGCCGCCTGCGCGACACCGTTCACCACCCAGTGGCCGCTGCCGCCGGTGTCCCAGAACGCATACTGGGTCATGGTGTCGTTGTCGGCGTCCGTGGTCGTGAACAGGCTCGAGGCGAGTGTTGTCGTCTCTCCCGGGGTCACCGTCACGTTCGGCGCGATCACAACCGGCGCGTGGTCGGGCCCCGGTGCTGCGGTGAACGCCGTCCAATTCCCCCACAACATGCCGTCATTGGCTCGCACGTAGAGCGTATCCGCCGGCGAACCGCCGGGGCCGAACACGTAGCTCACCTGCGACAGGTTCGCCGCCGACACGTCGATCTCGGTGTTGGCTGCCTGCGCGACACCATTCACCGCCCAGTGGCCGCTGCCGCCGGTGTCCCAGAACGCATACTGGGTGATGGTGTTGTTGTCGGCATCCGTGGCCGAGAACAGGCTCGAGGCGAGCGCCGATGTCTCTCCATGGGTCGCTGTCACGTTCTGCGCCGTCACAACCGGCGCTTGGTCGGCTCCCGGCGGGGCCGTGAACGCCGTCCAGTCGCCCCACAGGTAGCCGTCGTTGGCCCTGACGTACAGCGTATCGGGCGCCGAGCCGGGCGGCCCGAACACGTAGCTCACCTGCGACAGGTTCGCCGCCGACACATCGATCTCGGTGTTGGCCGCCTGCGCGACACCATTCACCACCCAGTGGCCGCTGCCGCCGGTGTCCCACAACGCGTACTGGGTGATCGCGTCGCCATCGGGGTCCGTGGCCGAGAACAGGCTCGAGGCGGGCGCTGACGTCTCTCCTACGATTACTGTCACGTTCGGCGCCGTGACAATCGGCGCGCGGTCAGGCCCCGGTGTTGCCGTGAACGCCGTCCAGGTCCCCCACACGTAGCCGTCGTTGGCCCTGACATACAGCGTATCGGGTGCCGACCCTGTCGGTCCGAACACGTAGCTCACCTGGGACAGGTTCGCCGCCGACACGTCGATCTCGGTGTTGGCCGCCTGCGCGACACCGTTCACCACCCAGTGGCCGTTGCCGCCGGTGTCCCAGAACGCAAACTGGGTCATGGTGTCGTGATCGCCGTCCGTCACCGAGAACAGGGTCGTTGCGAGCGCTGACGCCTCTCCATGGTTTGCCGTCACGTTCGGCGCCGTCACCACCGGAGCCTGGTCAGTCCCCGGTGTGGCCGTGAACGCCGTCCAGCCGCCCCACAGGAAGCCGTCATTGGCCCTGACATACAGCGTATCGGGTGCCGACCCCGTCGGTCCGAACACGTAGCTCACCTGGGACAGGTTCGCCGCCGACACGTCGATCTCGGTGTTGGCCGCCTGCGCGACACCATTCACCGTCCAATGGCCGTTGCCGCCGGTGTCCCAGAACGCGAACTGGGTGATGCTGTCGTGGTCGGCATCCGTCACGGAGAACAGGCTCGTGGCGAGCGCCGATGCCTCTCCGTGGGTTGCTGTCACGTTCTGCGCCGTCACCACCGGTGCCTGGTCAGGCCCCGGCGTTGCGGTGAACGGCGTCCAGGCGCCCCACAGCATTCCGTCGTTCGCTTTGACGTAGAGCGTATCGGGCGTCGACCCTGTCGGCCCGAAGACGTAGCTCACCTGCGACAGGTTCGCCGCCGACACATCGATCTCGGTGTTGGGCAGCTGGGTAATGCCATTCACCACCCAGTGGCCGCTGCCGCCGGTGTCCCAGAACGCGAACTGGGTCATCGATTGCCCAACATCCGGATCGGACACCGAGAACAGGGTCGATGCCGCAACCGACGTTTGGCCGTGCAACGCAGTGACGTTGCTGGCGATCACGGTCGGCGGGGTATCGGCAAACGCCTTTGCCGTGAATTGAGTCCAGCTGCCCCAGGCCGTGCCGTCATTGGCCCGCACGAACAGCGTATCGGTCGAACCGCTCGGACCGAACACGTAGCTCACCTGCGACAGGTTCGCCGCGGGAACATCGATCTCCGCGTTGGTCTGCTGGGCGACGCCGTTGATCGCCCAGTGTCCGTTGCCTTGCGTGTCCCAGAACGCAAATTGGGTGATGGCATCGCCATCGGCATCCGTAAAGCCGAACAGGGCGGAGGCCAGCACAGAGCTCTCACCGAGCACTGCCGTGACATTGGCCGCCGTCGTGACCGGCGCGACATCGGCGCGCGTCGTGACCAGCGTGCCGGTGCCGGAATCCGCGCTGACGCCGAACCGCACGCCGGGCGTCTGGTCGAGCTGCAGATCGTAGGAGGTCCCGCCCTCCGTGACCTGCAGGACATTGCCCGGGAGCAAGGTCACCGACCCGCCGGACGAGAAAGTGACGCCGGCCAGATCGATGCTGTCGCCCAGCACCAGGCTGCTGATGGTCGTGGTCGGCATCGACGTGGCGTCGATCTTGAGCTGTCCGCCAGAACCGCTGAAGGTGATGCCGCCGCTCGCGACGCTCCCCACCTGCAGTTCGACTTGGCCGCCGACAATCGTCACCGGACCGGTCGACCCGCCGGAGGACACGAGTTCCGTGCCGCCGGCGAACACCGTCACGTTGCTTGTCACCGCGCCGGCCACGTTGAACATGCCACCACTGGAGACGGCGATGCTGTTCGCCGTGGCGCCCGCAGAAATGTTCAACACGCCGCCGCTCGAAACCGTCGAGTGGTCCAGCGCACCGCCAGAAAACACGTTGACGGTACCACCCGATATGGCCGTCCCGGAGCCTGGCGCGCCGGTGACGACGCCACCCGAGAAGACATTCTCGATACCGCCGGCATAGACGCCGACATTTTGGAGCACAGTGCCCGACACGTTGAACGTGCCGCCGCTCGAAACCCCGACGAACGCCGCTGTACCACCGGCCTGAACGTTCAAGACGCCGCCGGCGGAAACGCCGGTGCCCGAGTTGATCGCACCGGAAATGAGACCGCCCGACAGCACGTTCTCGACGCCGCCGTCACGGACCCCGATCATGCTGAGCGTCGTGCCGGCTACGTTGAAGATGCCGCCACTGGACACGGCGAGATAGCTGGCCGAGCCGCCCGCCAGCACGTTGACCGTACCGCCCGAAATTCCCGTCCCGGATCCGCTCACTCCGGAGATTGATCCGCCGGACAGAACGTTCTCGACGCCGCCGGCGTAGACGCCGGTATTGCTCAGCACCTGGCCCGCAACATTGAAGATGCCGCCGCTCGACACACCGATGTGAACAGCCGAGCCACCGGCCAGAACGTTCACGACGCCGCCAGCGGAAATGATGGTTGCCGCACTCGATGCGCCGGAGATGAACCCGCCGGAGAGCACGTTCTCGACACCGCCGCTCGACACCGTCGTGTTGCTGGTCATGGTGCCTGCAACGTTGAGGGTGCCGCTCGACACCGTCACGTTGTGTGCGGTGCCCCCGGCGGAGACATTCATCGTGCCGCTCGAAACGGTCAGATGATCCAGTGCACCGCCCGACAACACGTTGACGGTGCCGCCGGATACGCCGGTCCCTGAGCCCGGCACGCCAGTGACTACACCACCGGAGAGGACATTCTCAACACCGCCGTCATAGACGCCCACATTGCTGAGCACCGTGCCCGCAACGTTGAAGACGCCGCCGCTCGAAACGCCGACGAATGCCGCCGAGCCGCCGGCCAGCAGGTTGAGCGTACCGCCCGAAACTCCCGTGCCCGACCCGATCGCTCCGGAGATAGATCCGCCTGACGACACGTTCTCGACGCCGCCGCTCCAAACGGCGACATTGCTCAGCACCTGGCCCATCACGTTGAACGTGCCGCCGCTCGACACACCGACGTGGGCGGCCGAACCACCAGCCAGAACGTTCAGCACGCCGCCGGCGGAAATGCCGGTGCCGGAGCTCGTTGCGCCGGAGATCAGGCCACCCGACTGCACGTTCTCGACACCGCCGCTGTTGATGCCGACCGTGCTCACCACAGTCCCGTAGACGTTGAAGGTGCCACCCGCCGACACGCCGACATAGGAGGCCGAGCCGCCGGCCAGCACGTTGAGGGTGCCGCCCGAAATTCCCGTTCCGGATCCGATCTGGCCGGAGATGAACCCGCCGGACAGGATGTTCTCGACACCGCCGCTGAAGACCGCCGTGTTGCTGGTGATCGTGCCCGCGACATTCAACGTGCCGCCGCTCGACACCGCGATGGCGTGCGCGGTACCGCCGGCGGAGACGTTGAGCACGCCCCCGCTGCTGACATTGGCGTTTTGCTCGGCTCCGAAAACATTCTCGGTGCCGCCGCTGAGTACGGTGCCGACCGTCGTTCCGCCGGACAGGACGTTGAGCGTCTGACCGCTGCTGATAACCAGCCCGATGTCGGTCTGGCCACTGCTCACGGTTATGTTGCCGCTACCACCGCTGCTGGTGATGAGGAAGATGTCGGTGCCGGAGGCATCGCCTGTGCGGCCGAACGGATTGGTAAAGGTCTGGCTCGGGTCCAGCTGAAGCGACAGCGTGCCGTGATCGTTGGTCACGATCGACAGAACGTTGTTCGCGCCGAGGCCTACACTGGTGACGTGCGAAACGCTCTCGCCGGTAAGGTTGATCGTATCCCCAACGACGAAGCCGGAGATGGTGGCTCCGGGCATTGAGAGGCCATCGATCTCCAGCTTGCCGCCATTCCCTGAGAACCCAGGCCCGGAGAAGTCAAACTCGCCGACGGAGCCACCAACCTGGAGCCTGACCGTGCCGCCCCAGACGCCGATGCTGCCCGCCGATCCGGCAACGTTGGCGATGCCACCGGAAAACACGTCGAAACGAGTCGCCGAGCCGCCCGCCTCGAGATTGATCGTACCGTAATCGCCCGTGAACGTGGCGCCCGACCCTGAGATCAAGCCGCCCGACAGCACATTCTCGACGCCACCGGCCGAGATCACACTATTGCTGAGAATGACGCCGGCCACATTGGCCGTGCCGCCGCTATTCACGGCCACAAAAGTTCCTGAACCGCCGGCAGAGATGTTCAGGACGCCTCCCGCAAAAACCCCCGTGCCCGAATGCGGGGCGCCACTGATGAAGCCGCCCGAAAGGACGTTCTCGACGCCGCCGGAAACACCGACGGTGCTCAGCGTTTCGCCGGCGACGTTCAGGACACCGCCGCCATAGACCGCGATAAAGGCCGCGGAACCACCGGCCAGGACGTTCTCCACGCCACCTGAGAAAACGCCGGTGCCCGAACCGATACCGCCGCTGGTAGAGCCGCCTGACGATATGTTCAGCACGCCGCCGTTACTGACACGGATATGATCCACCACGCCGCCGGACAGCACGGTTACGGTGCCGTTGTCGCTGTTGAAAACGCCCGTGCTGCCGCTGCCGGTACCGCTCATCGCGCCGCCGGCGCTGATCGTCGCGCTGCCGCCGCTCGAAATCGTGGTCGCGGCGGCGTAGCCGCCGGAATCGACCAGGAGCTGGCCACCGCTACTCAGCGTCGTCGAGACCGCCGAGCCTCCGTTGAGGACTTCGAGCGTGTTGCCGCCCGTTTCGATCAAACCTGAGCTGGTAACACCCGAGCTAACGAAAGTGGTGCTCATGGCAGCGCTCCCCCTATGAAAAAGTCAGTTCTTGAAAAAATCGGCTAGAGCTTGAATCCGGGAATAGTCCTGATCACCGATTTCACGTGATCCACGGTGATCAGCCTTGTGCACTCGAACTGACGCGGCGTCCCCTTGTGGCGGGGACACCAGAAGAAATCTTTGTGGTCGAATCGAACTGCCGGATCATTCCAGCAGCTGTTGCAGGCGTGATAGTTGATGACCCGATAGGGCGTAGCAAATTCGTTTGTCGGATGCGTGAAGCCCGAGATCATGACGACCGGCGTGCCGACCGCCCAGGCCAGCCATGCAAGCCCGCTGGAGAGACCGACGAAAAAGGCGGCGTGCTTGATGAGATTCGCACGCTCCTGAATGGGCCGGTCACCGGTCCAGTCTTCCGCGCCGTTCGGAATGTGGTTCCAGACGAGCTCGTGGCCGTGCGTCGGTTTTTGGTCGATGCAGATCACGCGGTAGCCGGCTTTCGTGAGAAAACCGGTCAGCTCCCGCCAGCCGTTGGGGTTATTCCAGTACTTGCATTGCGTGGTGCTCTGCACCGCGATGCAGACGTAAGGCTCTGCGATCGGCCTTTGGTCATCGGCCAGCGAGATCCGCGGCGCCACCTCGGTCGGATCGACGCCCAGGATATATCCGGCGGTCCGGTGCAGTCCGACAAAGCGGAAGTCGCACGGTTGATAGACGAAGTTCTTGTCGTCGAAAAACAATCCGACGCTGTACGTGGCGTAGTAGCGGTCGGTTTGAATCTCCTCGTGCGTGACGAAATTGATGTCGGGGTACGCATCCCGAAACAGCGGAATCAACTTCTCCGCCATTGCACAGGTCAGCCTGCAATTGTGAGCTTCCCTGAACTTCGCCACATAGGGAAACCAGCCGACCGTGTCTCCCAGGGTCCCAATCGGAAGCTGGATCAGGACGTGACGATCCGTCGCGTTGTACTCATGCGAGAAGATGACATCATCGCCCTGCAAGACTTCGATGCGGAAGCGAATGTAGTAACGCTTCGAGCTGTTGACGCGACCGCCCGCGAACTGCGTCTCGAAAAGAAGATTGCCGGTCTCGGCGTCCCAGAGCCGCACCCGCCACGGGCCTTCTGCCTGGGGACAAAATACCCGGGCGCCGTCGTTGAAGTCGAAGCGCAGTCCCTTCGGACCCACTTGAGTCGGCTGTTCGGCAGCAGGGGGATAGGCAGGCTTCGGCGCGTCGGCACCCGACGCAATAGCGTCCGGCTTGCCCGATACAGCGCTCGTGGAACGATCAACGATTATTTTGGGTTGGTCGGTGACGTCGTCAACCGAGCGCTTCAGCCCGATCGCCGGCGCAACGGCAATGGCATTCACGAAATATCCCCTGCCCTGAAAATACTAAACCGCTCTTAAAAAGTGCACGGAAGGTAAGCGAGATTGACAACCGCGTCAACGGACGAAAACCTTAGCGGGTACCCCTCCCAGCCGTTCCCGAACGGCAGACACAAAGAAACACACAACGATGAGCCGCAATCCCAGCAAGATCCCGTTTGTGATCGCAGCGTCGACGCATGGCCCGCTGATCGTCAACCGGCTGGACTACCACATGGCGGGCGGCCACACTTTTGGAGTCGGGATTCAGATTCTCGAGCACGGCACGTTCGACGCCACTGAAATCGAGCTGACGAAGGGCCTTCTTGCGCTGCGAAGGACCTACCGGGGCGATGGCGTGGTCGCGATCGACTGCGGGGCGAACATCGGCGTTCACACCATCGAATGGTCCAAGCACATGGACGGCTGGGGTTCCGTCGTTGCCATCGAGGCGCAGGAACGGGTCTACTACGCGCTTGCCGGCAACATCGCCATCAACAACTGCTTCAACGCGAGGGCGATGCACGCGGTCATTTCGTCGGAAACCGGGAAAACCTGGGTGCCGACCCTCAGTCATCAGGAGCCCGCCAGTTTCGGCAGCCTGGAGGTGACGCAACGCTCGGCCACGGAGCAGATCGGCCAGAAGATCGATTATTCAGAGGCCAGCGGAACCGAGACGACAATGGTCACGCTGGACTCGCTGAATCTGGGCCGCTGCGACCTGATCAAGATCGACGTCGAGGGGATGGAGTTGAAGGTGCTGGAGGGCGCCAGTGCCACGATCCGGCAGCATCACCCGATCATCCATGCGGAATTCATCAAGACCGACAAGGCCGCGCTGGTTCGCAAGCTGAACGATCATGGCTACCGGACATACGACGCCGGGCAAAACTGCCTTGCGATCCATGAATCCGATCCAAGCCTGAGCCACGTGGAATCCCGGACCACGTCATGACGGCATGGACCGCCGGGCTCCGTCACCGCTCGCGGAGAGCATCCTGCCGGTAGCGCACGATCGGCGACAGCAAATAGCTCATGATGCTGCGGGCGCCCGTCCTGATTTCGACGGTGACGGTCATTCCCGGCGAAAGACTGATCTCCTTGTCGTCGACGACCATCTTGGTCCGATCGATCGAGACGTGCGCGATATACACCGGCCCCTGCCCCTTCGGCTCGCTGCTCTCCTCCGTCGCTGCCGTGTTGGGTTCGCGGGCGGGATCGCGCGCCCGGTCGCGGGACACAGAATCGGGCGAGACGCTGACGATCTTGCCGTGCAGCAGGCCGTAACGCGTGAAATTGAAGGTATCGACCTTGATTTCAGCGTCCTGCCCCGGATGCACGAAACCGATATCGCGATTGGAAACCATCGCCTCGATTTCAATCAGACTGTCGCTGGGCACGACCACCGCCAGCGTCTGGGCGGGCGTAACGACCCCGCCGACCGTGTGCACGGCCAATTGCTGCACCACGCCGTCGATCGGCGCCGCGAGCTTCTGAAGGTTGGTCTTGTGCTCGGCCTTGGACACCTCGTCCTTGAGACTGCCGGCCTTCTGCGTCGCCTTGGCCAGATCGTCGTACAGGCGATGCCGGTATTCCGAGACAAGCTTGGCGCGCGTCTCGTCGAGTGCGGCCACGGCTGCATTGCCCTCCTGGAGCTTGCTCCGCTGCACCAGGATGTCCTGCTGCATCCCGACGAGCTCCTGAAGCTCCTGCAGATATTGCAGCTTTGAACCGTACTCCCGGTCCGCCAGGTACTTGCGAACGTTGACGCGCTCCTGCAGCACCGGCAGCAAGGCTTCAATCTTGGCGATGCTGGCGTCGATCGTCTTGGTCTCCGCCACCTTCTGCACCCGCTGCCGATCCAGCTCGGACAATTTGGCGCGCTGCTCGGAATCCTGACTGCGCAGATACTCCAGATGCATCTGAACCAAGGCGGGCGGCGTGTCCTCCGGCGCACCGTCGAGCGCGCTGGTGTTGCCGTCGAGCGCAGAGCGCGTGCGGGCAATGTCCAGCAATGACGCGAGCAGATCGTTCTTCAGGTGCAGAAGCTCCGCCTGGTTGCTGGTCGGATCCAGCTCGATCAGAATCTCGCCGGCCCTGACGGTCTGGCCGTCGCGGACGTGAATGGCCCGCACCACCCCGATCTCGAGCGGCTGGACCAGCTTCACGCGGTCGCCCGGCACGATCTTTCCGGGGGCAGAGGCAACGATATCGATCTTGCCGAGGCCGGCCCATGCCACGGCGCAACAGAACAGGGCGGCCAGCAAGACGGCCGTCAGCCTGGCGGTCGGAGATGGCGGCGTCTCGACGATTTCGAGGGCGGCCGGCAGGAAGGCCAGCTCGTCCCGCGTTTTGCGCCCGGTTGCAAGCGCTTCACGAGCCGACTTCATGGATCCCCGCCTGCAACCGGTACAACGACGCGTATCTTCCGCCCGTGCTGAGCAGCTCCTCGTGAGACCCCTGCTCAACCAACCGGCCGCGATCGATGGTGATGATTCGATCGGTACGCCGGACGGCGGATAGCCGATGCGCGATGACAAAGACCGTTCGCCCCTTCACGATCCGGCTCATATTGTCCTGAATGACCCTTTCGCTTTCGTAGTCCAGCGAACTGGTCGCTTCATCGAAGATCAGAATGCGCGGGTCGGTGATCAGGGCCCGCGCGATCGCGATGCGCTGGCGCTGGCCTCCCGACAGACTGGAGCCACGCTCGCCCACGACGGTGTCGTAGCCTTCCGGCAGCTCGAGAATGAATTCATGGGCGCCCGCAAGCTGAGCCGCGGCGATCACCTGCTGCATCGGAGCGGCCGGATCGGCGAGCGCGATGTTGTCCCGTACGCTGCGATTGAACAGCACGTTTTCCTGCAGCACGACGCCGACCTGGCGGCGCAGCCATGCCGGATCGACCATCGCGAGATCGACGCCGTCGACAAGGACCCTGCCCTTCTCCGGAACGTAAAGGCGCTGAACCAGCTTCGTGAAGGTGCTCTTGCCCGACCCCGACGGGCCGACGATGCCGACGACCTGGCCGGCCGGAATGTTGATGTTGATCTCGTGCAGCACTTCGGGTCCATCGACCCGGTACCGGAAGGACACGTGCTCAAGCGTGACCTGCCCCTTGATGGGCGGCGGCACGGCGCGGCCGGGGTTGAAGGTCTGCTCCGCCGGCGTATTCAGAATGTCGCCCAGTCGCGCGACCGAGAGCCTGGCCTGATGGAAGTCCTGCCAGAGCTGCGCCAGCCTCAGGACCGGCGCGCTGACGCGTGACGAGAACATGTTGAAGGCGATCAGCTCGCCGACCGTGAGGCTGCCGTCGATCACCAGCTTGGCGCCGGCGTAAAGGATCACCGCGGTGACGAGCTTGCTCACGAACTGGACCGATTGGCTCGCAACATTGGCGAGGCTGAGCACGCGGAAGCTGGCCGCGACGTATTCGGCGAGCTGCTCCTCCCAGCGGCGCTGCATCTGCGGTTCGAGCGCCATCGCCTTGATGGTCTCGACCCCGGTCACGCTCTCGACGAGAAAGGCTTGGTTCTCGGCCCCGCGCTCGAATTTGGTGTCGAGCCGCTGCCGGAACATCGGCGTCGCGCCGGCCGAGATGCCGACATAGAGCGGGAAGGATCCGAGCACGATCCAGGTCAGGATCGGCGAGTAGACGAACATCACCGCGATGAAAACGACGGTGAAAAACAGGTCGATCACGACCGTCAGGGCGGAGCCGGTCAGGAAGTTGCGGATGTTCTCGAGCTCGCGAACCCGCGCAACCGAGTCGCCGACCCGGCGAGCCTGGAAGTAGGCAATGGGCAGCCCGATCAGGTGCCGAAACAAGCGGGCTCCCAGTTCGACATCGATCCTGTTCGTCACGTGGGAGAACAGATAGGTCCTCAATATCGCAAGCGCCGTCTCAAACACCGCGATGCCGATCAATCCGACGACGAGCACATCGAGCGTGCTGAGTGTGTGATTGACCAGGACCTTGTCGATCACCACCTGAAAGAACAGCGGCGACACCAGCGCGAACAGCTGCAGGAAAAAGGAGGCGATCAACACCTCCACGAAATGGTAGCGATACTTGTGGATCGCGCCCAGAAACCATGACAGGTCGAAGCGGCGTGCAAGATTGACCAGTCCCGCCCGGCGGCTGACCAGGATCATCCGGCCTGACCACACCGCTTCCAGATCGGCCCGCGTGATCAACTCCGGGCGCTCTGACAGCGGCGATTGAACGAGGATCTTGTCGGCGCCCACCTTGGCGAGGATCAAATGACCACCGTCGCGCAACAGCGCGATGGCAGGAAGCGGGGCCTTCTCGAGCCTTAACCAGTTGGTCGTCACCTCCCGGGCCTTGACGCCGGTCGAGCGCGCGTAGCGCAGCATCTCCGGCGTTCCGAACGGCCCATGGCCGAACTGGTGACGAATCTGGTCGACATCGGCCGGGATGCCGTGAAAACGCAGCAGCATCGCGAGCGCAACTATCCCGCTGTCTGCTGCCGTACCGCTCCGCGTTTCAATCATCTCGCGATTTAATCTGCTCAGTAGCTGAAAATGACTGCCGTCGAACGCGAACCGACACCGTCGTGAGCGCGCCCTGTCCCCTGTTCCTCGACCTCGTCGTCAGCCCAAACCGACTATTCGCAACGAACCGATAGAGCAGCAGATGAATATAACGCCCAGAGTACTATGTCTCTCCGGCGGGATGCAATTGGCCTTGTAAGCGAACGAGCCAAATTCACCAGCAACATCATGCCGATCCCGGAGCCCCTCGTCGGAACCTCTCGCAGCCGAACCACGCTCCGTAGTCTTACGGGCCGCGGCGCGCGAGACGGCCGTCACCAGCGTCGCAGGGATGGTCGCCTCGGCCGGATGGCGTATATCCGGATGGCGTATATAGAGTGTCGTGCCCTGCTGATATGACAGCCTGCAGAAATGGCCCGAACTCAGTTCCATGCCCGAGCTGAAGCCGATCGCACCTGAGGCGCTGCACATGAACAGCCTCACGCGACGCTGGAGCCCCGCACCTTGGCGTCGGTTGACTACCCCGTGACTGGTCAGCATGAGTATTACTTATTATTGGTACGCTACCATAGATTGAGGGCTCGACCAAGATGCCTTGGAATTATTCCGTAACATTGAATGATACTTCGAGCGCTGGCGCATCCGCCGACGCCTCTCTTGTTTACGATCTCGAGCAGGCCCTCAATGTCTGGCAGCGCTATGTCCTGGGCATTGGCACCCTCGTGGTGCAACTCAACATCCTGCCTACCACCGTTGGCCGTGCCGACGGCGGGCCGACCTCGAGCTACTATGTCGGATCAAATGGCGGGCTCGCGGTGTATGAGCCGTCAAGCCAGTACGAGCTGACCACCGGGCAGCATGTCGCGGGCACGACAAGCGACATCACCATCAACATCGATCCCGGCTATTTCCAGTACATCGACATGGCCTATGGCCTGACCTACGCCAGTCAGGTGCCTGGAAACGTGATCAATCCGATCGACGTGTTTCTGCATGAGTTGATGCACGGCTTCGGCATGACGGGCTGGTACAACCAGAGCGGCCAGTTGCAGCCCGGCCCCTACGAATCGACATTCGACAACCTGATTCAGAAGACCGCCATGGGCGCGTACTTTGTCGGCGCCAATGCCGAGGCGGCCTATGGCGGCCCGGTGCCGCTGACCACAAACAGCACCACTGAGAACTACTATCATTTCGGCAACCAGCAATCCGACCTCTACGCCACCCCGTCGACCGTCAAGGACCCGCTCACACTGGACTTGATGAACGGGATCGTTTTCTACCCCAATTACCAGTACGCGATCTCCAATCTGGACATCGGAGTTCTGAAGGATCTCGGATACAGCATCCGGACGACGCCGGTCGTCACGGTCAGCGATCAGGCCGCAGGCCGAAATCAGATTTTCGCGGCCTCGTCGCTGTTCTCGGTGAACATGGCCACCGGCGATTCCATCACCGAATATTCCTTCTGGGACAGCAACGGCCACGGTTTCTGGACGGTGGGAGGAGTAGCCCAGGGCACCAACACCGAGATCGACATCAACGCATCGCAGCTGGCTCAGGCGAGTTACCAGGCCGGACCGGGCTCGGACACATTGTGGGTGAGTGCCTTCGACGGCTATTTGTGGAGCGACTGGAAATCCTTCGTGATCTCGCCGGCCGATCACGCACCCGTGGTCACCGCGGCGAACGTGACCGCCGGGCACGCGCAGCTGTCGGCAAGTGAATCGGCCCTGTTCTCGGCCAGCGACGCGGACGGCGACACGATCTCTCAATACGCCTTCTGGGACACACAGGGCCACGGCTACTGGGCGATCGGCGGTGTCGCGCAACCCACCAACGCCGAGATTGACGTCCCGGCCGCCAACCTCTCGCAAGTGAGCTATGTGTTCGGATCAGCCCCGGACACGCTCTGGGTCCGGGCCTATGATGGATACCTTTGGGGAGCCTGGGTCCCGTTCACGGCGACGCCAAGCGTGGATCATCCTCCCGTTGTTTCGGCTTCCAGCTTCACGGCGGCACACGGGCAAACTTCGATCGCGGCTTCGAGCCTGTTCAGCGCCAGCGACCCGGATAGCGATCCGATCACCCAGTACGCACTCTGGGACAGCAACGGCAACGGCGCATGGGTGGTGAACGGCGCCGTTCAGGCCACCAATGCGGAAATCGACATCACTGCGGCACAGCTTGCCCAGACCAGCTACCAGTTCGGCTCAGCTCCGGACCAGCTTTGGGTCAGGGCGTACGATGGAACGCTGTGGGGCGCATGGGTCCCGTTCACGGTCACGCCAGGTCCGGATCATGCGCCGGTGGTCAGCGCCACCGACTTTTCCGCGACCCACGGCCAGGATATCGCCGCATCCGATCTCTTCAGCGCGACCGACGGCGACAGCGACACGATCGCCGCCTACCAGGTTTGGGATTCAACGAGCGATCCCGCCAGCGGTCATTGGGTGGTCGGCGGCGTGGCGCAGGCGGCCAACATCGCGATCGATGTTTCACCCGCTCAGCTGACGAGCACCTCGTTCCAGTCGGGCTCCGGTTCGGATGACCTGTGGGTGCGAGCCAATGACGGCATCACCTGGGGAGCCTGGAAAGAGTTCCACGTCAACGCACCGATCGACCACGCACCGGTGGTCAGCGCGTCGGACGTGACCGCCACACATGGTCAGGACATCGCCGCGTCCAACTTGTTCATGGCCAGCGATCCCGACCACGATACGATTACCAACTATCAGTTCTGGGACTCGACGACCGATCCCGCCAGCGGGCATTTTGTCGTGGCCGGCGCGGCACAGCCGGCGGGCCAGGCCATCGATGTCAGCGCGGCACAGCTGGCCAGTACATCTTTCCAGAGCGGTTCAGGCTCCGACGATCTCTGGGTGCGAGCCTTCGATGGCATGACCTGGAGCAATTGGAAGGAATTCCACGTCAACGCGCCGATCGACAATCTTCCGATCGTGACGGCCGCCGACGCTGCGGCGAGCCACGGCCAGGATATCGCGGCCTCCGCGCTGTTCTCGGCCACCGACGCGGATGGAGACACCATCACGAATTATCAGCTGTGGGATTCGACGTCGGATCCGAGCAGCGGGCACTGGGTGGTCGGCGGAGTGGCTCAGGGCAGCAACGTCGCGATCGATGTCACTGCCGCCCAGCTCTCGAGCACGAGCTTTCAGAGCGGCTCCGGTTCGGACGATCTGTGGGCGCGGGCTTACGACGGCATTGCCTGGGGGCCGTGGAAGGAATTTCACGTCACCGCACCGATCGACCAGGCTCCGATCGTCTCCGCGTCCGACTTCCACGCCACCGCCAACCAGAGCGTGGCCGCAACGAACCTGTTTTCGGTCTCCGATCCGGACGGGGACAGCATCGCCCAATATCAAGTCTGGGATTCGACATCGTCGGCCGGCAGCGGCCATTGGAGCATCGGCGGCAACGCGCAGCCCGCCAACACCGCCATCAATGTGAGCGCAGCTCAGCTTGCCAGCACCACCTTCGAGGGCGGCACCGTCACTGACGACCTCTGGGTTCGCGCCAACGACGGCATGATGTGGAGCGCCTGGCAGGAATTTCATCTCATCGTCTAGCGAGCGGAAGGGTGCGCTGAGTGGCGATGATCCGTCCGCCCGCCAGGGCATCGAGGCCTCGAGGCGCGAACCTTCTCCCAAAACAAAAACGGCCCGCGCGATGCGAGCCGTTCATTTCGCTGGTCCTCATGCCGCTATCACGGATTCACCGGCCTCTCATCGGCCAGCGTCGTCGGCGAGCGCATGTGTCGGATGACGGGTATCACCACGCCGGTTTTGTGGGCGCACGTACATAATGAGGGCTTCCGGAAGCTCTGCCTTCACCTTCAGCGCAGCGGCGAGCGCGTCTTGTCCGTCCAGGACCACGTGGTCGGCCTTTCCGTTCAGTTTGAACCCAACGGTAAACTGCATCCAAAAACCTCCGCGTCTTCACCACTACGCCGTTGCGGCGAAGAATATGCTCCGGAGCAGATGGGTGTAGCCGGATTCGAACACCATGATCGCCACAAATACCAACACCAGCACCGGCGGAAGCAGGATCGCGTAGGCCAGGGCCAGCCGCTCCCAGGCCATATGCATGAAGACAGCGACGATCAGACCGGCCTTGAGCACCATGAACAGCAGGATCAGCGACCATCGGAGATGGCCATGGATGCCGAAGTAGTCGACGAGATAGGAGCAGGTGCTGAGCACGAACAACCATCCCCAGACCACGAGGTAAAGCTTGATCGGATGCTGCTGGCCTGCCGCGTGCGTCGCCCCCGATGCGACTGCCTCGTGCGCGTAAGCGTGTAGCGCATGCTGTGCTGCCTGCCCTTCCACATGTACCGCTGCGTTTGTCATGCGCCACCTCACCAGAGATAGAAGAAAGCAAAGATGAACACCCACACCAGATCAACGAAGTGCCAGTACAGGCCGGTGATCTCGACGATCTCGTAATATCCCTTCCGGCTTGTGAAGAAGCCGCGTCGTTCGCGATCGAAATCCCCTCGCAAGACCTTGCGCGCAATCGCGATCAGGAAGATCACGCCGATCGTCACGTGGGTGCCGTGGAAACCGGTGATCATGAAAAAGCATGCGCCAAACTGCGGCGCACCCCAAGGGTTACCCCAGGGCCTCACGCCCTCCATGATCAGCTTGGTCCATTCGAAGGCCTGCATTCCGACGAAGGTCGCGCCGAATGCCGCGGTGGCCAGCATCAGGGCCGCCGTTCGGACGCGGTCGTGGCGGTAGCCGAAATTGACGGCCATCGCCATCGTTCCGCTGCTGCTGATCAGAACGAAGGTCATGATAGCGATCAGGATGAGCGGGATATGCTTGCTCCCGATGTTGAGCGCGAAGACTTCGCTCGGATTGGGCCACGGCACGGTCGTCGACATGCGCGCCGTCATGTACGACAACAGGAAGCAGCTGAAGATGAAGGTGTCGCTCAGGAGGAAGATCCACATCATGGCCTTCCCCCAGGACACGTTCTTGAACGCGCGCTGGTCTGAGGCCCAGTCGGCGGCGATGCCTCGCAATCCGGGGATCGTCCCGGGCGCGGCCTTCGGCTGCATCAGTGTCGTCTCTGCCATCGGTCCTTGCCCTCGCTTAAGTGAGCAACTGGCGACAGATGTTCACGAAATTTTCGGTCCAGCCGGTCAGCAAGCCGAGCAAAACCAGCCACACCAATAAAAGGAAATGCCAATAGATGGCACAGAGCTCGACGCTCAGGCGCACCTGCACCATCGGCGCGCCGCGCCACACCTTGGCGCTCGTCCTGCCGAGGGCCACCAAGCCGCCGATCAGATGCAGCCCGTGCAGCGCGGTGATCAGGTAGAAGAAGGAATTGGCCGGATTGGACGCCACGACATAGCCGGCGACGTTCAGCTGCTGCCATACCACCAGCTGTCCGGCCAGGAACGTCACGGCGGATGCTCCACCCACCAACAGGCCGACGAGCACGTCCTCATCGTCGCTGCGGCGCGCGGCCATCAGCGACCATTGCAACGCCGCGCTACTGATGATCAGGACGCCGGTATTGATCCACAACAGCTTCGGCAACGGCAGCTCGCGCCAGTCCACCATGGTGTTGCGCATCGAGTAGGCACTGATCAGGAGCGCGAACAACGAACCGACGACCGCGAGAAACACGCCCAGCCCGATTTTCGCCGGCGACACGGACGCCCCCCTCTCGCCGCGAAAATCGACGGCCACCCCCTCCTCCAGCCAGGGTTTGGCCGCAAGCCGCTGCTGCGAGAGCCACCATCCCGCGATGGCCGCAATGGTCGCCATGAACAGGATGACGGCACTCACGGATGGGCTCCCTGCGCCACCACTCCGGACGGTGGCTCATTTTGCGGCACGAAATCCCTGGCGGCACCGGGAACGCTGTAATCGTAGGCCCAGCGATAGACGACGGGCAGTTCCTTGCCCCAGTTACCATGCCCCGGCGGGGTCTCTGGCGTCTGCCATTCCAGCGAGGTGGCGCCCCAAGGATTGCCGCCGGCTTCCTTTCCCTTGAACAAGCTCCAGACGAGATTGAACAGGAAGACGAGCTGGGCGAAGCCGACAATCAGGGCCGCCACGCTCATGAACGCATTGAGGTCATGGGCGGACGCCGGGACGAACGACGTCTCGCCAATGTCGTGATAACGGCGGGGCATCCCGAGCAGGCCGAGATAGTGCATGGGGAAGAAGACCGCATAAGCCCCGATGAACGTCACCCAGAAGTGGAACTTGCCAAGCAGATCATTGAGCATCCGTCCGGTCACTTTCGGATACCAGTGATAGATCCCGCCGAACACGGCCATGATCGGCGCGATGCCCATCACCATGTGGAAGTGGGCGACAACGAACATCGTGTCGGATAGCGGAACGTCCACGACCACGTTGCCGAGAAACAGCCCGGTCAGGCCGCCATTGACGAACGTGACGATGAACCCGAGGGCGAACAGCATCGGCACCGTGAGATGAATGTCGCCGCGCCACAGGGTCAGCACCCAGTTATAGACCTTGATGGCGGTCGGAATGGCGATGATGAGCGTCGTGGTGGCGAAGAAGAACCCGAAATAGGGGTGCATGCCGCTGACATACATGTGGTGCGCCCACACCACGAAGCTGAGAGCGCCGATCGCGACGATGGCCCAGACCATCATGCGGTAGCCGAAGATGTTCTTTCGCGCGTGGGTGCTGATCAGATCGGAGATGATGCCGAAGGCCGGCAAGGCGACGATGTAGACTTCGGGGTGGCCGAAGAACCAGAACAGATGCTGGAACAGGATCGGGCTGCCGCCGCCATACTTCGACAGCTGCCCCATCTCGACCAGCGTCGGCATGAAGAAGCTGGTTCCCAGCAGGCGGTCCAGGAGCAGCATCACCGACGCGACGAACAGCGCCGGGAAGGCCAACAGTGCCATCACCGTGGCCGTAAAGATGCCCCACACCGTCAACGGCATGCGCATCAACGTCATGCCGCGCGTGCGGGCCTGCAGCACCGTCACCACGTAATTGAGCCCGCCCATCGTGAAGCCGATGATGAACAGGATCAGCGAAGCCAGCATGAACACGATGCCCCAGTCCTGCCCGGGGGTGCCGGAGAGGATCGCCTGGGGCGGATAGAGCGTCCAGCCGGCGCCGGTTGGCCCGCCAGGCACGAAGAATGTTGCGGCCAGCACCAGCACGGCGAGCAGATAGACCCAGTAGCTCAGCATGTTCACATAGGGGAAGACCATGTCCCGGGCGCCGACCATCAGCGGGATGAGATAGTTGCCGAAGCCGCCAAGGAACAATGCCGTGAGCAGGTAGATCACCATGATCATGCCGTGCATGGTGATGAACTGGAGATACTGGTTAGAATCGATGAAGGAGAATGTTCCCGGGAATCCCAGTTGCAGGCGCATCAACCACGACAGCACCAGCGCCACCATTCCGATCGACATCGCCGTGATCGAGTACTGGACGGCGATCACCTTGGCGTCCTGCGAAAAGACGTACCTCGTCCACCAGCTCCTCGGATGATAAAGCTCCACCTCACCGACTTCGGCGGGCGGGATGCCTGCGACCTGATCAAGCGGGATATCGACCATCGGAATTCCCTCCTTGGTCTTCTGTTCGGCGACGAGTTCGCTTCACAATCTCCGGCACATCCTCATCAGCCTGTTCATTCGCTTCCTGTCTTGTACGCCGCCTTCGCGACGTCGCGCTGGCCCGACAACGCAGCGAACGTCCGCTGCTTCTCCAGCCACGCGTGATATTCCTTCTCTTCCTCGACGATGACCCTGCTGCGCATTTGCGCGTGCGCCGCGCCGCAGAGTTCAGCGCAGAGAACGTCGAACGTTCCTGTGCGGGTGGGTGTGAGCCAGTAATACGTCACCGAGCCCGGTATCATGTCCATCTTCGCCCGGAACTCGGGAACGTAGAAATCATGCAGCACGTCGATCGAGCGCAGCAGCACCTTCACCGGTTTGCCGACCGGCAGATGCAGATCGTCGTTTTGAACGACGACGTCGTCCTGTCCGTTTGGATCGTTGGGATTCAATCCCAGAGGATTCTCGGAACTGATGAGGCGCGCATCTGACGTGCCGAGCCGGCCGTCCTTGCCGGGAAGCCGGTAGCTCCACATCCACTGCTGTCCGACGACCTCGACGTCGGTCGCATCGGCAGGAACCGTGACGAACTGGTGCCAGACGACGAGGCCCGGCGCCAGCATGGCGACGACGCCGATTGCGGTGCCGATGCTGAGCCACCATTCGAGCTTCTTGTTCTCGGGATTATAGGCCGCCCGCCGTCCCTCCTTGTGATGAAAGCGGAAGACGCAGTAGGCCATGAACGCGATGACCGCGCAGAACACCGCCCCGGTGATCCAGAACGTCAGGTTGATGGTGTCGTCGATGTAACGCCAGTTCGAGGCGATCGGCGTCCACCACCACGGGCTGTAGACATGAAACAGCACCGAGGCGATCGCAACCAGGAGCAGTATGAGCGCTACAGCCATCCTTCATCCTCCCAGCCGTTGAAGGCTACGGAGACGAACGAAAGGGCGGAGCTCACGTCAAAGGGATGGTGTCACACTCACCATCACTGCGCCTCTTGCCTCGCCCATTTTGCCGGTCGGACATGACAAAGATTCAGCGTCACGACCGCAATCGCATCGGAGCTGGGGGCGTTCACGCATTTAAAATGGTCCCCGTCGGGCCCGGCGTCAATAGAGGAGTGGATTGCATCCCTTGTCCGGCGCGTGTTGGGGCGGCGCGTCAGCGAACGCCTTTCGGCACGACCAGGCGATGGTGCGTCGCACAAACCAGGCGATGCGAAGGCACGATTTCGCGGACCGCATCGTTCGCTTGCTTCTCCGGCGCATCGGACTAACTTCACCGTACCGGTTGCGACGAATGTCGTCCGGCAAGCTCCTTCTCGTTGAACCTGATTTGCCGGACTCAGTCGCGATTTTCGCGCATGAGGCGGATGCGTGTGTTTTGAAGCGCTCCGTTCACCTGCGGCCACGAGCAAGGAGACCGGAGCCATGACCACCGTCTTCGCAAGACCCAAACTGCAATTGTTCGGTGTCTCCACCGTCTATGTCGTTCGCAAGATCAACCTTTCCGACTTGGGCAACGCGCTGCGCCTGGGCTGGGAAGACTTCAAGGCCATTCCGACCCACGCCATCGTCCTGTGCGTGATGTATCCCGTCCTCGGACTGTTCCTGTTCAGACTTGTCATTGGCTACTCGGTACTGCCGCTGCTGTTTCCGCTCGCGGCCGGCTTTACCCTGATCGGTCCCTTCGCCGCACTCGGCCTCTACGAACTGAGCCGCCGCCGCGAGCGCGGAGAGGAGCCGGGCGCCTGGGATGCAATGCAGGTGCTGCGTGCGCCATCGTTCGGTGCGATGCTCGAACTTGGCGTCCTCCTGTTCGTTCTGTTCGGCGTCTGGATTGCCGCCGCGGACGCGATCTACACCGCAACCTTCGGCTATGCACCGGCTGCGAGCATCCCCGATTTCGCGGAGCGTGTGCTGACGACGTCCGAGGGCTGGACCCTCATCATCGTCGGATGCGGCGTCGGTTTCCTGTTCGCGGTGATAGCCTTGTGCATCAGCGTTGTCTCGTTCCCGCTGATGCTGGACCAGCACGCGACAGCGATCGATGCGATCCGAACCTCGATACGCGCGGTGAAGATGAATCCGGTCGAGATGGCCGTTTGGGGACTGGTCGTTGCGGTCCTGCTGGCAGTCGGCTCACTGCCTTTCTTCATCGGTCTCTGCGTCGTTCTGCCGGTGCTCGGTCATGCCAGCTGGCATCTTTACCGGAAGGTGGTGGAGCCTGACCCGAATCCTCCGCAGGAAGAGCCTCGCCCGCCGATCGGTCACCGCTACGCGGCAGATTTCCCGGCCTCTCTCTTCCCATGGAGCCGCGAGCGCTAAAGGAGCAGCCACGAACGGTTGCAGCGTCACCGTGTTCGGCGGAACCGGCTTTCTCGGCAGCCGGATCGTCCGCCATCTGCTCAATCACGATTTTGCCGTCCGGATCGCGTCACGGCATCCGGACGGAGGGCTGGGCCGACCTGATCGCCGCGGACGGCGGGATTCGCCGAGCTTGGCATTGCGCCACATTCGATCGAGGAAATCTTCCAGAGGATGTTGTCGAGTTCGGGGTGATGTCGCCGGGTCGGCCCGGCAACAGAAAGGCCCCGGCAATCAATCGAAATTGCCGAGGCCTTCCACCAATCTTGGTTGCGGGGAGGCGTAACCACCGATACCGACATTCGGTTCAAGTCGCGATCTGAGCGTGGGCACCCCCGCGTCCCGAAGGCGCTCAGTCAAGGCTCGCTGATTAAGAGACGTATCATTCTCTCCTACGATCTTTGCGAGGACAACGATGCCAAGTGCAGCCGATTACTCTGCGATCGAGCATCTGCGTGACGGTAGCAGGATCGAAGTTCGCTCGCTCCGGCCGGACGACCAGGACGACATGCTCGCGGCGGTCGACCGCACCACCGTCCAATCGCGACAGCGCCGCTTCTTCGCCCCGAAGCGCAGCTTCTCCGACAAGGAGATCTCGTTTTTCATGAATATCGATTTCGCCAATCACGTCGCGCTGGTTGCGCAGATCGACGAGGACGGCCGGCCGGTCGTCGCAGGCGGCGGCCGCTACATCGTCGCACAGCCTCGCCGGGCTGAGTTGGCCTTCGTCGTGATCGATGCCTATCAGAGCAAGGGGATCGGCACGGCGCTGATGCGCCATTTGCTGGTGATCGCGCGCGATGTAGGGCTGAAAGAACTAACCGCGGAAGTCCTGCCCGAGAACGCGGCGATGCTCAGCATATTCAGCCGCTTCGGGTTCCGTTCGAGCGCCGGCGACGACCCGCAAGTCAGACATTTGACCTTGAAGCTTTCCTGAACGGACAAAGCACGTGTCCCCGGTCTGTGGCGGCGCGCGGCAGGCTCTTCCGGCGTCGCGATCAACGAAGCCCAGCGGGGATCTGCGATAGCCGCCGCCGCGCGCCTCGTTCCGGCATACGAGCTTCGGTTGAACAGAGCCCATCCGTTCCATGCTGACGAAGCGCCACTCGGGAGCCGGTCGGCGTTGCGGGCCGGCTTGAGATAGATCAACGCCTCGCCCTCAGGGCTGGCAAACGCTGCTGCAAATTGGCTTTCCGGTCAATTCGCCGGCCGATCGCCTAACAGCGCGGCTACTTTGGCCGGCCTGGGAGTGTTTGCCATGCGCTCGACCGAGTCCGGGAGTGCTCGCCAAATGGGCCGCTGGATGCGCTGGATGCCCGGCGTCGACACCCTCCGCCGATACGAGGCGGCGTGGCTGCCGCACGACATCTTTGCCGGCCTTGTTCTTGCGACAATGCTGGTCCCGGTCGGTATCGCCTATGCGGCGGCATCGGGCCTGCCGGGCATCCACGGTCTCTACGCGACCATCATCCCGCTGCTGGCCTACGCGGTGTTCGGCCCAAGCCGTATCATCGTGCTCGGACCGGACTCGGCCCTGGCTGCCGTCATTCTCGGTGTGGTCACCCCACTATCCGGTGGTGATCCCCTTCGCGCGGCAACGCTCGGCGCCATGATGGCCCTCGTTTCGGGAACGGTGCTCATGCTGACGGGCTTCGCGAGGCTGGGTTTCGTGACCGAGCTTCTTTCGAAGCCGATCCGCTACGGCTACATGAACGGAATTGCGCTGACCGTATTGATCAGCCAACTGCCAAAGCTCCTCGGCTTCTCGATTGAGAGCGAAGGACCATTGCGGGACCTGTTGAGAATCGGCGGCGCAATCCTCGACGGCAAGACGAACTGGGTTGCTTTCGCGGTTGGGCTCGCAACGCTGATCGTCATCCTGCTGCTCAAGGACAACAAGCGGCTGCCGGGTATTCTGATTGCCGTTGTCGGGGCAACCCTCGTCGTCGGCGCGCTCGATCTCGGGGCCGGCTACGGCGTGAAGGTCCTCGGTCCGCTTCCTCAAGGTCTGCCGGCTCTTGCCGTTCCCTGGATCAGCTATGCCGATCTGGTTCCGGTGCTGATCGGCGGAAGCGCCGTCGCGCTCGTCTCATTTGCCGACACCAGTGTGCTGTCACGAACCTACGCCGCGCGACTGGGTGACAAGGTTGATCCAAACCAGGAGATGGTTGGGCTCGGCGCCGCCAACCTGGCAACCGGCTTTTTTCAGGGCTTCCCGATCAGCAGCAGCTCTTCGCGCACGCCGGTGGCGGAGGCTGCCGGTGCCCGCACCCAACTGACCAGCGTCGTCGGCGCGCTCGCCATCGCGTTCCTTCTCGTCGTGGCGCCAAACCTCCTGCAGCATTTGCCCAATGCCGCATTGGCCGCCGTCGTCATCGCCGCGGCGATCGGCTTGTTCGAGATCGCCGACCTCAAGCGAATTTATCGCATTCAGAGATGGGAGTTCTGGCTGATCGTGCTGTGCTTCGTCGGCGTGGCTGTGTTCGGCGCGATTCCCGGAATCGGTCTCGCGATCGCCGTGGCTATCGCTGAGTTCCTGTGGGACGGATGGCGACCGCACTCCGCGGTGCTGGGCCGTGCCCACGGCGTCAAGGGCTATCACGACATCACGCGATACCCCGATGCGCGCCGGATCCCGGGGCTGGTCCTATTCCGGTGGGACGCGCCGCTGTTCTTTGCCAACGCCGAGTTCTTCAAGGAACGCGTCCTGGACGCGGTGGCGACGTCGCCCACGCCGGTTCGTTGGCTGGTCGTCGCGGCCGAGCCAGTCACCAGCGTCGACGTCACGGCCTGCGATACCGTTGCCGAGCTGGACGAAGCCTTGCACGAGAGGGGAATCGAACTTTGCTTTGCTGAACTCAAGGACCCGGTCAAAGACAAGCTGAAGCGATTTGGACTGTTCGCGCAGCTCGGCGAAGGCTACTTCTTCCCGACGATCGGCTCGGCCGTTTCCGGCTATTTGGAAATCAACAAGCTCGAATGGGAAGATTGGGAGGACTAGGTGCGGACTCTCAGGGGGTCGTCCGTCGGGAGACGGACGCGCCCGATGGGTGGTTTGGCCTGCAGAGCGGATGTGATCGGCGAACCTCAGGCGTGACGGCTCATCCAGCGAAGACGACGACCATGACCGATCCCCAGGTCGTCAGCAGAATGTTCGAGACCGGATAGGCGGGCGTATAGCCGAGCACCACCACAGAGCTGCCCGAACGCTCCTGAATGGCGGCCATCGCGGCCGTTACCGTCTGCGCTCCCGTCAATGCGCCGAGCAGCAGGATCGGGTTCATGCGCAACACGAAGTGGCCAAAGCAGAAGCCTGCGATCTGCGGCAATAGGGTTACGATCATGCCGCCCAGCAGCAAGCCGATGCCCGACTCGCGTATGGCCGAAAGGAAGACCGGCCCGGCATGAATCCCGGTCAGACCGACGAAGGCAGCCAGTCCGAGTGACGTCATCAGGCTGATGGCGCCGTCGGGGATCCGGCCGAAATATGGTAGACGGGTGCGGAGATAGCCGACCAGCAATCCGGCGAGCAGCGTGCCGACACTGGTGCTCAGCGAGATCGTGACACCACCAACCGAAAAGCTCACGAGAACGCCAACGAGGCCGCCGAAGAAAATCGCGAGCCCCAGCACCACGAAATCGATGCTGGTGCTCGGCGCGACAATCACGCCGATGCTCTTGGCGGCATTCTGCACGACGGTTTCAGGACCAACGATGCGAAGCAGATCGCCGCGCTCAAGGACCACTCCGGCCGCGATGGGGAGAGTTTCACCGCCCCGGTTCACCGAGCGCAAATAAAGGCCACGCGTCCAGTCCTGTTCCGACACCCGCTGAAGACTGCTGCCTGCGAGCTTCGCGTTGATCAAGAAAACGTCGGCCGAGACCACGGGGATATCGAGCAGCTCCTGGTCCTCGACCTCCTCGCCGCGCGGTCCGATCAGTTCGACGATGATCTGGCGCGGCGCCGACAACGCGATGACGTCGCCTGCCGCAAGCATCGTTCCAGGTTCGGCCTCGAGCACGCGCTCTCCGCGACGAATGCGGTGGATGAACACGCGGTGCCCGGGCACGCGAGCCTCGGCGGCGGCAACCGTCAGTCCGGCGATCGCCGCGTCGACATCCAGCCGGTACGCGCGCATCTCGAATTTGCGCCACGCCGACGCGAGGCCAGGCTTGGCGCGTGTGATGCCCAGGGTCTGTTCCAGCTTGAGCGCTTCCGTCTTCAGATCGATCTTCAGCAACGCTGGAACGACAATCGTGCAGAACGTGATCACGCCGGCATAGCCGAAGATGTAGCAGACCGCATCGGCTACCGCGATGTGCGAGACGAACAGCGCGCGCTGTGCCTCGGACACGGCCAGCCCATTGACTGCGTCGGTCGCCGTTCCCATCGCAGCGCTTTGGGTAAGCGCACCCGACATGAGTCCGGCCGCAAAGCCGGCGTCAAGCCGCAGTACGCGTGCAACGACGATCGCTGCCGCAAGACCGGTGAGACTCACGACAATGGCCATCAGCACAGGCTTCAGCCCGTCCCGCTTCATCGCCAGCACGAACTGCGGACCGACCGAATAGCCTACGCCGAACAGAAACAGCAGAAACAGAAAGGATTTCGTCATGCCGGAGACGGGCACATGCGCGAAATCGCCGACCGCAAGGCCAGCAAAGAGCGCGCCCGTCACCGGGCCAAGGCTGAAGGCGCCGATCCTGAAGCTTCCGATCCAGTAGCCCGCCGCGATCACCAGGAACAGCGCGAGCTCCGGATAGCGGACGAGAAACTGCTGCAGCCAGGTCACCATCGTCGGACCGCGGCTAAGTCATCATCATGACCAGCACCATGCCCCAGATCGTCAGCAGCGTGTTTCCGACCGCGTAGGTGACGGTATAGCCAAGGCCGGGAATCTGGCTCTTCGCGCGATCGTTGATCATGCCGAGCGAAGCCGTCGTGGTGCGCGCGCCGGAGCAGCACCCAAGCAGGATCGCGTCGTGGAATTTGAACAGGTACTTGCCGACGAACATCGCCAGGATCAACGGCACGGTGGTCACGAGGACACCCCAGAGGAACAGGCTGAAGCCGAGCTTCTGCAGGCCGGCGACAAATCCCGGACCCGAGGAGATCCCGACGATAGCAATGAAGACGTTCAGGCCGACCGAGTTCATGAACCACACCGTGGGCGACGGAATGCGGCCGAAGGTCGGGTGCACGGAGCGGAGCCAGCCGAAGAACAGCCCGGAGATCAGCGCGCCGCCGGAGGTGGACAGCGTGAGCGGGACGCTTCCGATCTTGTAGACGAAGGCGCCGACAAGGGCGCCGATCGCAATCGCGGCGCCGATGAAGGCGACGTCGGCCACGTCGGTCGCGCGGTCGGGCCGGCCGAGCATTCTGGTGGCGGCAGCGACATCGGGCGTGCGGCCGACCAGGGTGACGATGTCGCCCCGGTTGATCTTGGTGTTCGGCAGGATCGGAATCTCGACCGCGATCGCGCCGCGGGCGATCTTGCGCAGGAATACGCCGCGCGCGCCCGGTTCTTTCGCCAGCTCCTCGAGCGTCTTGCCATCGACGTCCTTGCTGGTCACGTAGACATCGACGCCCTCGATCGGCACCGCCAGCAGCTCGCGATCGTCGACTTCCTCGGCCTGCTCGCCGATCAGCTGGACGAGCACATCGCGGCGGCCTGCAACGGCGACGATGTCGCCGGCATGAATGACGGTGTCCGAAGTTGCCTCCACGATCTTGCCGGCTTGCCGGAGCCGGAGGACGAAGATGCGGTGATCGGGAAGCAGTGCTTCGGCCTGCCCGACCGTCTTGCCGGCGACGGGTCCGCGCTCATGAACGCGATAGGCGCGCACATCGAACTGGTGCCAGGCCGTCCCCGGGCCACCCAGCTGCTTCTTGCCGCCGTGCTCTTCCTCATATTTCTTGCATGCGGTCTCGAGATCGATCCCGAGCAGCGCGGGTCCGAGCAAGGCCAGGACGATCGCCGAGCCGACCGTGCCGAAAATGTAGGTCACGGCATAGGCGACCGGCATGGCATCGAGCAACTTCTTGGCTTCGTCCGCGGGCAGGCCGAGGCGATTGATGGCGTCGGTTGCGAGCCCCATCGATGCGGAGATCGTCTGCGAACCGGCATAGAGCCCGACCGCCGATCCGACGTCGTAGCCGGCAACCTTTGCACCGAGATAGGCAGACAGCAGGCAGAAGACACACACCACAGCCGCGAAAATCGCCTGCGGTACGCCGTCCTGCGCGATGCCGCGCACGAATTGCGGTCCGACGCCATAACCGATCGCGAACAGGAACATCAGGAAGAAGAACGGCTTGAGCGGGCCCGAAATGGTGATCCCGATCTGGCCGATGATGACAGCGGCGATCAGCGTCGCGGTGACCGCGCCCAGACCGAGACCCTTGTAGGTGAAGGATCCGAAATAGTAGCCCAGCGCCAGCGAGAGGAAGATCGCGATTTCGGGATAGGTGCGGAGCGTCTGGAAGAACCAATCGATCATGATGTCACCCGTTCGTGCTGTCCCGGAGCTTCGTCCTGCGCCCACTTCGATCTTGCGCCGAAGCAGGGCGAAGCATCGTGTCGGTGCACATCAGGCAATGGTCGACGAGACGGATGTTGATCTATGTCAATCGCAACCGCGATCGCCTTGCAGCTTCATCGTCTTGCCGCGTGGCGATCTCGCTCATCGCATCGCGACGCGACGATCTCTCAGGAGGCGCGCGCACAAGACCGTTGACATAGATCAAGGGTCGTCACCGGCTGCCGATCATGCTGCGCGCGATCGCGCAGGCAACAGAGCCTGTCGCTTTCATTCCAACAGCTTGCATCGCCCCGGGGAGTGTCAAAATGGCCGATCTTCTGACCTTAAAGAAATTCGAGGCGTTGAGCCCCTTCGAGATCAAGGACGAGCTGATCAATCTCGCGAAGACCAATTCGAAGCGGAGCCAGATGCCCTTCCTGAACGCCGGGCGAGGCAATCCGAACTGGGTCGCCACGACGCCGCGCGAAGGCTTTTTCCTGCTGGGACAGTTCGCCATCACCGAGAGCAAGCGGGTGATGGAACACCCGGCGGGCATCGGCGGCATGCCGCAGGCAAAGGGTATTGCCGGACGGTTCGAGGCCTGGCTCAAACAGCACAAGGACATGCCCGGCGCCGGTTTCCTGACCGAGATGCTGCCCTTTACGGTGCAGAAATTCGGCTTCGAGCCCGACGCCTTCGTCCACGAACTGGTCGATTCGATCATCGGCGACAATTACCCGGTGCCGGACCGCATGCTGGTTCACAACGAGAAGATCGTGCACGAATATCTGATGTGGGCGGTCTGCGGCGAGCCGCGGCCGGCCGGGAAGTTCGACATCTATGCGGTCGAGGGCGGCACGGCGGCGATGTGTTACCTGTTCAAGTCGCTGAAGGCCAATCGGCTGCTGGTGCCCGGCGATACGATTGCGTTGGCAACACCGATCTTCACGCCCTACATCGAGATGACACACCTTGAAGACTATGACCTGAAGGTCGTTCAGATCAAAGCTCCGCAGGAAAACAAATTCCAGTTCACCGACGAGGAAATCAGGAAGCTGGAGGATCCGAAGGTCAAGGCCTTCTTCGTCGTGAATCCATCCAATCCTCCGGGGATGGCGCTCAGCAAGGAGACCGTTGCCAAGTTGGCCAATCTGGTCAGGACCAAGCGTCCCGACCTGATGATCCTCACCGACGACGTCTACGGCACCTTCGTGCATAACTTCCGTTCGCTGCTCGGCGAGCTGCCGCACAACACCATCGGCGTCTACTCCTATTCGAAATATTTCGGCTGCACGGGATGGCGGCTCGGGGCCATCGCCATCCACGAGGACAACATCTTCGACAAGAAGATCGCCAATCTTCCGGACGAGGCCGTGAAGGCGCTGGACAAACGCTACGGGCCGCTCACGCTCGAACCGCGCAAGCTCAAGCTGATCGACCGCATCGTCGCCGACAGCCGCGACGTGGCGCTCAATCACACCGCCGGATTGTCGTTGCCGCAGCAGGTGATGATGAGCCTGTTCTCGCTCGCCGAGATGATGGACGTGAAGAAGGCCTATCAGGCCGCCTGCATGGAGATCGTCAACAAGCGCCTGTGGTCGCTGCTCGACGGCCTCGGACTGGCCGACAAGCTGACCCCGAATCCGAACTATGATGCCTACTACGCCCTGATCGATTTCGAGTTCTGGGCCCGCAAGAACATCGGCGACGATGCCGTCGAACACCTGAAGAGGAATGTCCACCCGCTGGACCTCGCATTCAGGCTGGCCGAAGCCCACGGGATCGTGCTGTTGAACGGAGGCGGCTTCGACGCACCCGAATGGTCGCTTCGCGTGTCGCTCGCGAACCTGCCCGATGATGTCTACGACGACATCGGACGCGGCGTCCGGACCATCGCCAGGGGCTATCGAGACACCTACGAGGCGGCGAAGGGCGCAGCCGCGAAGCGCTGAGAGCGATGCCGCGCGCCGGAAGCCTGATCAAGTAGCGCTGAAGCCAAAGAAAAGCCCCGGCGACCGTGCCGCCGGGGCTTTTGCATATTTTCAGGGAGATCAGTATCTCGCCACGACTGGCCCGCCGAACCGATAGTTCAGGCGTATCGTCAGCAGATCCACGTCCTGTCCGATCCGGTTGGCAGCACCGGCCACGATGGGATTGACCACCGAGAACGTGTTGTTCGCATCACCCATGAAAAGACGGTCATACTCGAGCCCGACCGACCAGTTCGGGGTGAAGCCATATTCGAAGCCCACGCCGACCGTGCCGCCCCAACGGGTCGACGTCGCCGACGCCACCCCGATTCCCCCGACCGTGGTCCAGATGTCGTAGCGATTGCTGGTGACCGCTGCACCGCCCTTCACATAGAACAGCGCGGCATCCCAGGCCCAGCCAAGCTGGCCGGTGAAAAGGCCGAGTCCGTCGGTCTTCGTGGTCGTCGAGAACCTCGGATCAACCAGGCTGAGGCGCGAACTCTTCAAATCCGCCCAATCGCCCTGTCCTTCCAGACCGAACACGAACTGGCCCGTCTGCCAGCGATAACCGAGCTGGCCGCCGACAACTCCACCTGAGCGCGAGCTGCACCCGTCGGCCACAACACCACCGACGGCAGGGATGAAGTCCCAGCAGGTGCGGCTCTCGCCCCAGCCGCCATTGGCACCGATATAGAAGCCGGTCCAATTGTAGACTGGCGGAGGCAGCGGCACAGGCGCCGCCTTAACGGCCATGTCGGCTGACAACGCCGGCGTGGCCATGCCCAAAATCACAGCGGCGGAAAGCAAAAATCTCTTCATGGAATGATCTCCGGATCTCTTCGCATCAATCGAGAACAGCAGTCATTGCGGTCGTTCAGTGATCGAAGCGTAGATGCGAGTTACGAAAAAGCGCGTGCCATAATGGCAACACTCAAGGGCAATCAAACGCCGCGTGTCTAATTGATGCTTGCAGCCCTTGGTTAAGCGCAGCGCTTGTGCCGCCAATGCCCGGACACGGGTCGCCAGATCGGCTCACGGTTCGACGAGCCAATCGGCAATGCGCTGCGAAGGAATCAATTGCTTTGGGAGATACGGATTGAGCGTGCCGGCGAACACGACCAACCCTTCGTCGAGTTTCGACCGAGCGAACTCCTTTGCCTCCGCTTCGGTGGCAAATGTTCTGGTCTCGCGAGGGCTGCGCGTCCTTTGATGCAGCAGACCGCGCTGGCGGATTTCGAAAGTCACATACCAGATCGCCGACACGGCAACACCGAAGGGAATGGACAGCCAAGCTGTCACAACATCTGGCCGCCGGTCGCACCTTGATCTTGGTCAACCCAATGCCGCCCGTAGAAATACGGATGCTGCTGTTCTGCTTATGCGATCGATCCAGGCCAACGCTCAGTCGCGGCACAAGATGATATCAGTGGCCGGAACGGCTAGCCGCCTTCCCGCTCACTGACAGACAAGCACCGGAGTCTTTGCTTGCGTCAGCACCTTGTTGGTCACGCTGCCGATGAGAAGCATGGAGAGCCCGCTGCGTCCGTGCGATGACATGACAATGAGGTCGCAGCCTTTGTCCTTGGCTGCTGCGATGATGGCTTGATCGGGTCGCCCGCTCTCCACCAGACTTGTCTCGCAGGCAGCGCCGGCCTCTTTTGCCGCGCGTGCGGCGCGATCCAGCGCGCCCGCGGCTTCTTCCTTGCGAATCTCGGAGTATCTCGCGAGCAATTCACGGTACTGCCCTCCTATCTCCGAGAGCGGTTCCACAACGAAGATGACCGATGCTTTGGCGCCGAGGGATTTTGCCAGCGCCAGCCCATGCCTGAGCCCATGCTCCGCCAGCTCCGAGCCGTCTGTTGGAATGAGAATGTGCCGGTACATGCCTTCACCTCCCGATCAACTGGATGATATCGCAGCCTGAACGCAGGCTGGGCCTTGGTTTCGGATCTGGTCTTGAGATAGATCAATCTGTCGCCCGCCGCGGCGCGCGCACGGATGTCTTCGATTGCTCCCAAGCCGGAACAACTCGTTCGCCAAATCACGCATGTTTGGTGAAGCGCTTGATCTAGATCATGGCCGGCAGGAGCCTTCGGCACGAAATCCCGATGGTGGCAGCTCGACCGCTTTGCCTTTGGGGGCCATGGCGCGAGGGGCGCGGGCCATCTGCGATTCTCGCATCACAATAGGCGCAGGCAGATGTGGGTGCTGATGTACGTATTTTCCTATTCGGTCAATCCGGCCGCCACGAGCGACAAGGCTGAATGGCGGCTGCTCCCCAATGTGGTGTTCCAGGAGTTCACAAGTGAGGAGCGATGCCGCACGGCCAAGTCCATGCTCGAGGGCAGCCTGAAGGAGGCGGGAGCCAGACTAAGGAGCGGCCTGGAAGATCTGAAAACCATCGGCAAGGCCGACCCGGCGCAGATCATCATTGCCTACAATGTGGAATGTCTTCCGAAGTAGATTCGGCAATTGAAGCAAGCGGAGCCCGAGTTCACCTCAGCGAAATCGTAAGTCCGCCCAGATTGGCGGCAAATTCCAATCCTGCTTTCGGTCCCTTGAGCACCAGCACCACGCCATGTTCATTTCGCAGGCTTACCCCGCCAGCGCCGGCGGCCCATGCACCGCCTGCTCCGACCAGCGCGTAGCTGCCCGCGAAATCGTTGACCTCCCGGATGCCCGAGGCAGTCCCCTCCAGCCAGCTCACCGAGGTGCCGGCCGATACGCCGAGACTGAAGCCTGACGCGATGAAGGGATAGTGGCGGCCGCGGTAGATCAGCGTGCCGGTCCCGCCGCCACCACCCACGATGAGGGCCGCCTTCACGAACTTGACCTGGACGTGGCCAGTCGCTTGCGCAAAGCATGGCGCGACCAACAGAACCAGCGCGACAAGCGCCAATATGACGGAACGGATCGTGCCTCGCATCACTGCAGCCCCTCTTTGCTCAGGGATTCGCTGGATCCACTTTCTTCCAGGTTTGATCCGGATCGAAAACGATCATGCGCTTGGCGAGGAAATCGGTGCGTGAGCCGAGATCCTTCTGATAGACAGTGCCTGCGTGGTTGACCAGGAAGGTCATGACGCCGGAATTGCCGTACTCGGCGGGCCAGGCGACCAGCGCAAAGCCACCGATCATCTTGCCCTTCACGACATAGTTCAACGCGCCGCCCGGGGCGTCGGAGCCTTGTGCCTTGAGGATGCGATAGTAGTATCCGTGGTACGGCTCGGCCTGCTCGCCGACCTTGTAGCCTTCTGCCGCGGCCTGGGCCGCCAATTCACCGAGCGGACTCGGATCCTTGTCGTCACGCCAGAACAATCCGTCGGTCTTGCCCGGCCTGCTGACGATGCGCTGGGCATAGGCGCCCACGCCCTCGCCGCGATCCTTCCCGGCGTACTCGTTCTGGGCGTCGACATAGGCAAGACAGGTCTGGATGGCGGCCAGTTCGTTGCGGCCGATCCGGCGGTAGAGGATTTCGCGGCGTCCCGCGGATGCGTCGAAGCTCCAGCCGTCGGCGTTATTGACGAGTGGGATCGGGAACGGAAAATCGTCCGTCCCCAGGATCAGGATGGCCTTCTTGTTGCCGTCGGCCTTGATCGAATGCCTGGCGTCGTAGGCAGAAAGGAAGGTCTGTCGCGCATTGGCGTCGGCGACATCGTCGCCGGACTCGATGATGTCGGTAGCGTCGCGCCCGAGCACCTTCAGCATGGCCCGGCTCGTGCCGGTCTTGACGGCAGTTGCCAGAGCCGACGCCGCGTCTTCAGGGTTGGGGAACCCCTGCTGGGCACGAGCCGGCGACAGCAGCATGGCGAGCGCCGTTGCTGCAGCCACGCTGATGGAAGCAATACGATTCAATCGCGAAAAGCCTGTCATCGTGATGCCTCCGACGGAGATGGAATCCTTGCGCCGGCGGCAAGCCAATCGTGATAGCTGCGGAACTTGATCCCGAGCTTGTCGTAATAGACCCTGAGATAGCCGTCGGCGCCGCGCATCACCGCCGCCGGCATGACCTGCTCGACCTCTTGCGCCATCACGCCGACATAGGCCTTGCTGCTGCCGAGGTAGCTGAAGCGGTAGTAGCCGAGGCCGTTGGCGAGATACCCGAGCAGCTCGATATCGTGCTTGAGCGCAATGTCGGAACGTCGGCCACCACCGCCGCCGCCACGGAAGCCACCACCTCCGCCACCGCCGCGGAAACCACCGCCACCTCCGCCGCCGAAGCCGCCGCCACCACGGCCGGCGAAACTTGCGCCGCCGCCGCGCGGCATGCTGGCCATACTCGATCGCCCGCGCGCCGATGCCGCCGCAGCTGCCCGTCCGGACGACACGTTCATCGCGCCGCCGCGATTGCCGCCGCCACGATTCGCCGCAGCTGCGCGGTTACCGGCACTGCCGCGGTTGGCGGCCTTGGCGCGATCACCACCGCCCTTGGCCTTGTTGCCGGCACCCGCGCGATCGCCGCCCTTGGCGCGATCGCCCGCACCGGCACGGTCGCCACCTCTGCCACGATCACCGGCGCGGTCGCCTCCACGATCCCCGGCGCGATCACCTGCACGGTCTCCAGCGCGATCGCCGCGGTCTCCTGCCCGGTCACCTGCGCGATCTGCCTGGCGATCGCCGCCGGGGTTGAGGACCTGCTGACCGTCGCGGCCGCGATAATTCATCCGGTCGCTGACACCGGCCCGGTTGTTGTTGCCGCCGAAGCGCTGCTGCACATTGCTGTTGTTGTAGCGAACGCCCTGGCGATGCGCCGAATTGTGCTGCCAGCCATTTGCGATGTTGGTGGTCCGGTGATTGACATAGACGTTGCGATTGCCCCAGTTGCAACCGCCGCCCCAGTAATTGCCCCAGCGTCCGATCGCCCATCCGGCGCCGAAGGCGAGCCCAGCCGCGATCACACCGGCACCGATATAGGACGGGTAACCGAAATAATACGGCGGGTATTCAGCATAGGGCCAACTGCCATACACCGTGGCGGGATCGTAATAGGGCACATAGACCGTGTCGGGATCGGTCTGCTCGATGACGATGACCTGCTTGTTCTCCTGGGTCTGGACGCTGACCTTCTGCTGCTTGGTCGTCACCAGCTTGTTGTTGGCCTGCGCCTTGCTGCGCAGCCGCTGGATCGCATCCATGACATCGGCCTGCTGGGCCAGCACGGCATCGCCCAGGTTCTTCGTCCAATCGATCTTGTCGCTCATCATCGCGAGCACGTCGGCGGTGCTCGCGAGTGCCTTGACGCTGTCATCCCAGGCCTGCTTGTCGACCTCGGTCTTCAACGCGTCTCCTTTCAGGCTCTTGCGCTCCTTCAACCACCGATCGGCCTGCACCACTTCGAGCGGATAGGTCGATGCCGCCAGCACGTTGGCCAGCAGCGAGTCCGGATAGAGCGCGATCGGCGCCACCAGCGCTTCCAGCTGTTCGGGCTTCAGCAACTGATCGGCCGGTTGTGTCGCCGCCGCGGCCGGCTGATTGGCCTGAACGGGCTGACTGGTTTGGGCTGGCGGTTTGTCAGCCGTCTGCGCGAATGCGGCGACTGATGTCATCGACACCAGCACAACCGCGAGCAGCGTGTTGCCCCAACGGACCATCGCGACCTCCATCGACACCAGCGGTCGACAGCATCGGCCACGGCCATGCCCCCTCTTTGATCGAGATCAAGGAAAATGTCCGTCCGCTCAGCTTCCGATCTGGCCCGGCTGCTGCGACGCAAGATGGATGCGGCGATCATGGATCAGGTTCTCGAGCCGATGAGCGGCGACGTTGACTGCCGTCACCGCGCGCTCGGCCTTGTCGTCCGCGACCGGCTGCTCGCGCTGTGTACGCAGCAGCTGGTCGATTTCGTGCTCGATCTCTTCCAGTTCCGCCTCATGCCCGGCCGCCCGAATGCGAGGCCCCAGCGCATAGAGTGTATCGAGCGCCTCCTTGCGGCTCGGTACCTCAATCGGCCGGAGGAATTTCCACGCCGCCGCGAGCACAGACGCAAGGGCGCCTGCGATCATCGGCGCCAAGAAGATCGCATTGCCCCATTGGTCGAGAAAACTCTCCCTGGTTCCCTCATAGACCGCCGCCGCCCCGGGATGCACGGGGAGGTAGGCGCCTGCATCGGTATCGGGCGTTGCGATCTGTGAGAGCGCCGGCAGTTCGGCAAGCAAACCCCGTCGCGCATTCATGATCGACTGCGTCAGGTCGCCGATCAGATCATTACCGAGCTTCTTCTGCGCCACCAGATAGAACGACGTCTGCAGCGTGGTCAGGTCGTCAGAAGGAATCGGCGGCGAGCCGCGCAAGGTTCCCTTCGGCACGTCGAAGCTTTCATAAGCGCGCTCCTTCCCAGCGATCGCGCCGGCGGACTCGATGGCGATCATCACCGGGCCGGCTCGCGCAGTGTGCGGGAAGACATTGCGCAGCAGCGCAAGATATTTCTCGGTCAGGGGTATCACAAGCAGGATCGCCCGCACCTCCTTGGTCTCGAGCGCCCGGCGCGCGTCCGCGGGGGCCAGCGGCTTGAACGTCACGCCCGCGCGCGTCAGGTCGTACTCGTCGGTCAGCACCTTGATCAGCTTCTGATTGGCCTCGGCGCCGATCACGCCGATCGTGGCGCGCTTCAGCTCCGCCACATCGGATATCGCAGCGCCAGGCGGCGCGATCATCAGCACAGTGGCGTGCGCCAACACGATGACGGCCTGGGCCTGCGAGAGATCACCGACGTCGCCGCGGACGACGGCGAGGTCGACCTTTCCGGACGCGAAGGCTGTGGCGGACTCGAGCGGTCCCGGGGTCTGGACCAGGTTGAGGCGAACCGGCGCTTTCGACTGTGCGAACTTAGCGGCGATCGCCGACACTAGCCTGCCGGCTTCGCCATCCAGCGACCCCACCGCGATCGTCAAGGTGGTTGGCCGCTCATACCAGCGGTAGCCCAACAGGCCGGCGCCGCCTGCCAAAAGGACAAGCCCAACCACAAGGGCGATGCGCAATGACCTCGGCAACCTGCTCGGATCCACGTCGCGTCACCCAATCGGTTCGGCGTCAGCCAACAACGGTCTTGCAGACCTGAGCCGCTGCGGGAGCCAGAGGCTAGATCTTGCACCGATGATAGTTGACCTCCATCCCCTCGATGCCCGGGAACTGGCGCGTAATCGTATCGTCGTCGACAGCCTTCAGGAAGAACTGGACATTCGATACCATGATTCCAGACGCACAACCGACGATGATGTTGATATTCTGGCCGTCGTCTTTGCGCGATTTGATCTTGCAGTTCTCGAACTTGCCCCGCAGGCGATCCGGCTCGGCAATGAATCCTCCGCCATAGACGCCAGAGAAATTCGAGAAGGTCAGCTGGTTCGCCCTCCCCTTGTGCGCGAACACCTTGCGGCACTGCTCCGCACTTGTCGCCCAGGCGCCCGTGAGGTCGAAGGCGGCGGCGAAATCCGGTAATGCGACGACCAGGCTTGCGGCCAGGATCGCACCATGTCTCCAGCCCGAACTCATTCAAACCTCCTCTGCGGCAGATACGACCTGTCAGTGTCCGCTCAGAACCAGCGTCTTGATCGGCAGCAGCAACGCCTGGATGCGAAGCAGCAGCGCGTGGACCAGCCCCACGGTATCGATCGCATGGAGCACGAACGCCTGCCCGACGCCGGTCTCCTTTGCCGAGATCACCTCGTGATTGCTGGTGTAGGCGTTGACGATGCAGCTGCTGCCCGCGGTGACGCCCTCGAGGCCGCCCTTGTACAGGGGCTCGAGAAACACCAGGATGGTGCCGGGCCGGGCGATGTTCTGGGCTTCGATCAACTGTTCGCCGCCGCGAAACTGCCCGGCCGCGATGTAGTCCTGCACCGATGTGATCACCATCGGGATGATCACCCACGGTTTTGAGACGCAGGTCGCCTCGGCGACCATGCCCTCCTTCAGAACCTGCGCCTCGATCTGGCCGAAGCCAGCCTGGAGTGACGTCTGTCCTGCCCGATCCGGAATCAGGATGCCGGCCGGGCGCATCAGCGGATTGACAACGTCGCCGGCGCGAAGAAAGAACTGCTCGACGCGGCCGTCGACGCCGGCACGGACCACGGTCTTGTCGAGATCGACCTGCGCCTGTGCCAGCGCCGCCTCCGCGCTTGCCTTCTCGGCCGGCAACAGCGTCGACACCCGCAGCGTTGCCGACTGCTTGACGGCGGTGGCGGCATCGATGCCGGCTTGTCTCTGATTGACCAGCACCTGGAGCTTCTCGATATCACGCTGCGGAACGATGCCGGGATTGCGGCGTTGCAGCTCACTCTTCACGTTGAGTTCATCCTCGGCCTGCTGATGCGCGCTTTTCGCTTCCTGGACCTGCGCCTCCGCCTTCACCACATCGGCCTCAGCCGCCACCAACGAAGCATCGACTTCGGCGACCTTGCGCTTTGCGGTGTCGAGGGCCGCAACCTGCTTCGAGCTGTCGAGCCGGAAGATCACCTCACCCTTCTTCACCGGTTCACTGAAACCGATATTGACCTCCGCAACCCGCCCCGAGCCTTCGGGCAGGATTGGAATGGTCCGGTAAAACAGCGCGGCGCTGGTGGTTGACGGATGATAATAGAAGATCGTCGTGATCAACGCGACCGTCAACATGAGGCAGCCGGTGATGCCCCAGCGCAACTCGTACCAGACCGAATAGAACGTGATCTCCTTGCCGAACCGTTTGCCCTGAACATAGCGGCGATAGAGGTAGTCGGGCACGAGAGTGAACAGCGAGCACAGGATGAGCTCAAGCATGGCCCTGCACCTCCTGCTTGGCGGCGTCCGATACGTTCCGATCCGGCTCGCCTGCGGTCGACTGATGCGGCGCCTCACCGCTGTTTCCCGTAGAACTAGCGCCTGCATCCGACGCATCGGCGATTTTCTCCACAGACCCTGCGATGCTGCGCAATGGCGTGCCGAAATCGGGAATGTCGATCAGCGCGAGCAGGAGGCCCGCGACCCAGAAGGCATGGATATGCGTGAACAGCGAGATCAGGCCCAGGATAGCCACGATCTCGAACTGCAGCTTCTCCGATTTGTGCGCCATGCGCTCGGGCAGGCTGTGCAGCCGCCAATAGAGAACGCCAACGTAAAACACCGTCGCGACCAGGAATATTCCCATCGCCACCATCCACACGTCCGTCCCGCTGGGAGGCGCGAGATAGAATGGCAGATGGTGCGGAGCCAGCGGATGCATCTGTTCGCTCAAGCCAAGTCTCCCAAGCCAGGTGTCCCGGTCGCGATCGAACCGCATGGGATTCTGGGCCGACACTGCGTGCCCACCCATCGCGACGGCTTGACTTGGATCAAGGAAGCCCGACGGCTCGCTCCTACCCTTCGAGGGGCAAGGTGGATGATCGGGCCTTAGGAGTCCCCAGCCATGCGAGACAAAATCGATGACCTGATCCCGAACGCGCACGAGATCCAGAAGCAGGCCGCGTCCAAGGAAGCCGAAAAGGCCGAGGAGCACGCCAAGCGCGCAGCCGCCATCGAAGCCGAGAAGCTCGCCTTGATCGAGCGGCTGAGCAAGCCCTCCGGGCTCAGCGAGGACGAGAAGGTCAAGCTGGCATCGACGGTGATTCAGCGCGCGGTACGCAACGGCCTCAGCGAAGTGCAGGTCTATCGTTTCCCGAACTCGCTGTGCACCGACAAGGGGCGGGCCATCAATCAGATGGAGGCCGGCTGGGAGAAGACGCTGACAGGAATCCCCAAGGAAATCTACCAGCTCTGGGCGGACTACCTGCAGCCGCGCGGCTACCGCATCCGCTACCAGGTCGTCGATTACCCCGGCGGCATGCCTGGCGACATCGGCATCGTCATTGCCTGGGGCGACTAGCTCAAACGATGGACGGGATATCCATGGCGAAGTCCGCTGAGAAGATGAAGCGCAAGGACTATGAAGAGGAGCTGCAGAAGCTCCAGGTCCAGCTCTGCCGTCTGCAGGATTGGGTGCAGGCGAACAAGCTCAGGGTCATCATCCTGTTCGAGGGACGCGACGCCGCCGGCAAGGGCGGAACGATCAAGGCCCTCACCGAGAAGGTGAGCCCGCGCGTGTTTCGTGTGGTCGCCCTGCCCGCGCCGTCCGATCGCGAGAAGTCCCAGCTCTTCATCCAGCGTTACATGCAGCATTTTCCGGCCGGCGGGGAAATCGTGATCTTCGATCGCAGCTGGTACAACCGCGCCGGCGTCGAATATGTGATGGGGTTCTGTACGCCCGCCGAGCACAAGCGCTTCCTCTCGCTCTGCCCGCAGATGGAGCAATACATCATCGAGGGCGGCATCATCCTGATCAAGTTGTGGCTCGAGGTCGGGATGGAGGAGCAGGAGCGGCGTTTCAGGGCGCGGATCGACGATCCGCTGCGGCAGTGGAAGCTGAGCCCGATGGACACGGAATCCTTCCGGCGCTGGTACGATTATTCCCGCGCGCGCGACCTGATGTTCAAGGCGACGAGCTCGAAGCACGCGCCATGGAACGTGATCCGCTCCGACGACAAGCGGCGGGCGCGGCTGAACTGCATCTCATTCCTGCTCAAGACGATTCCCCACGGACGGGTCAAGCGCGACAAGGTCAAGCTGCCCAGGCGCTCCAGCAAGGGCCGCTACAACGATCAGGCCGGTCTGCGCGGGATGAAGTTTGTCGAGGAACGCTACTGAAAGGCCAGGCCGCGCCGGGCGCGGCCTGGGTCCTTCGGACCTATTTCAGGCGGATCGAAACGCCGCCCACGGCGGCCGAGACCTCGGCGCCGACCTTCGGGCCGCTGAGCTGCAGGATCACGCCGTTAGCGTTCTGCAGTTGCACCCCTCCGGCGCCCGCTGCAATTGCTCCGCCGGCGCCTGCGACGCTGTAGGAGCCTTCGATCGAGGCGGGTCCCCTGAGGTTGATGGCGCGCCCGACAAGCTTGGTGGTCGAGGCCCCGATCGTGAAGCCGACGCTCATGCCCGACACCGTGAACGGATAGTGCTTGCCGCGCAGGGTCAAGACGCCCTCGCCGCCTCCGACACCAACGATGAATCCACCCTTGGTGAAGATGACGGCGACGGAGCCGGTTTCAGCCAGCGACGGCGCGCTGAAGCCAGCCAGGCCGATCGCCAGTGCAGCAAGAGCTCCGATCAAACTCGCTTTCCTCATGTTTTCCCTCCAGGGACCTGTTGTATTGACACTCTATGATGCAGCCTTGAGCTTCGGTGCTGCCGCCTTCGGCTTGCCCATCCTGGCCAAAGCCTCGGTCCTCACGAGCTTCAGGCCTTCGGCCGCGTCGTAGCCGTGGATCTCCTTCACATCCAGCTTGCGCATGAAGTCGATGGTTTCCTGCGTGATGACCTGGCCGGGCACCATGATCGGGAAGCCGGGCGGGTAAGGGATCACGAAGTTCGCGGAGACGAGATCGGGACCGCTCTTCAGACGCCGGTCGATCTCGGGATCGTTCAGGCGAATGTATTGGCAGCCCGCGGCATCATAGGCCGAGTAGAACCCGCCGCGGATGTCGCCCTCGTTCGTCTTCGTACCTGCATCGCCGCGATAGGCGGCGTGGAAATGCGAGAAGTTCGGCAGGTCGGGCACATCCTTCATCAGGCTGTTGACCCGCATGTCGAAATCGACCCTGGCGGTCGCTCCGCCCTTGGCGAGCCCACGATCGATCTCACCGGCAATTTCAGCCAGCACCCGGACGAGATGCGCAACATCGCTCCGTGTGTTGTTGATGTTGGACTGGATCAAGACCGAGTTGCGCGAGGTCTTGTTGACCTGGATGTTGTAGCGGCTGGCAAGCAGACCCTTGAACGACGTCCCGTCGTAGCCGGCCGTGCCGCAGACCAGCGTCATGCGGGTCGGATCGAGGCAGAACTCGTCGTCGTTCAGGCTCTTCAGCGCACTCGCCCAGTTGGTGCCGGCCGCGAGATAATCGGTGAAGCCGCTCTGGCGGTATTCCCTTGGCACCATGGCGTCGGCGCCGAGCACGCGGAAGTACCTGGAAATCAGCGGATTGGTGTTGACCGCATTGCGGATCGCGAACGCGATCTCCATGGCATTGGCTACCAGTCCGTAGCCTTCGAGCTCCATCTGCCGGCGCGAGACGTCGAGGCTCGCGATCAATTGCTGGTTCGGGCTGGTCGATGCGTGGGTGAAGACGGCCTCCTTGAATTGCGCTTCGACGGTGTGGAATTCGATGTCCTTGACCGCCAGCATCGAGCCCTGCCGGATCGCCGACATCGACTTGTGGGTCGAGTTGGTCTGATAGACCCGCAACCGGATCTGGCGCGGATCGGGAATCAGCCTGGTCTTGAGCAGCACCTCGTCCGAGGGGTTCTTGCCGAGCTCGGCCTGCTGCTTCTCGTAAGCGGCAACCGATTTGGGATCGCGCATCCAGGCTTCGATCTCGTTGGCCGCGCCCATCGCGGTTCGCCGCCGCAGGAACGGCGAGAACCGCGCGAAGCCGAACCAGGCCTCGTCCCAGAGGAAGATCAGGTCAGGCTTGATCGCAAGGCATTCCTCCATCACCCGCCGCGTATTGTAGATGTGGCCGTCGAAGGTGCAGTTGGTCAGGTCGATCATCTTGACCCGGTCGAGCCGGCCATCCGCCTTGGCGTTCAGCAGCGCTTGCTTGATCGTCTTCAGCGGTACCGCGCCGTACATCGAATATTCCGTCATCGGGAATGCCTCGACGTAGAGCGGCTGCGCGCCGGCCAGCACCATGCCGTAGTGGTGCGACTTGTGGCAGTTGCGATCGACGATCGCGATGTCGCCGGGGCCGAGCAGCGCCTGCACCGCCATCTTGTTCGATGTCGAGGTGCCGTTGGTCACGAAGTAGACGCGATCGGCGCCCAGCGCACGCGCGGCCTTCTCTTGCGCCTTCTTGATGTTGCCGGTCGGCTCCAGCATGCTGTCGAGGCCGCCGGTCGTGGCGCTGCTCTCGGCAAGGAACAGGTTCAGCCCGTAGAATTCGCCCATGTCGCGGATCCAGTCCGACTTGAACACGGACTTGCCGCGCGCGATCGGCAGCGCGTGGAAGGTGCCGATCGGCCGCTGCGCGTATTTCTTCAGATTGTCGAAGAACGGCGTGTCGAAGCGATCCTGCACGCCCTCCAGAATTGAAAGGTGCAGCTCGAGGATATCCTCGACCGAGTAGAATACCCGGCGCACCACGTCGGCCTCGGGGTTGCCGGCCAGTTCCTCAACGTCGCGATTGGACATGAGGTAGAGGTCAAGCTCCGGACGGATCCGCTTCAGAATGTGGGCCAGCCGCAGCGCAGACGCATCTGATTCATCGCCGAGCCCCATGGCACCTGTCATGGCGCGAAGCACGGGCGCATCGTGGCGCGAGCGCAAGCCAAATCCTTCGTTGATCACAACCGCCGCGATGTTGGGGTTGAGCATTGCCGCACAGAAGGCATCCTCGAGGCTGCCCACCACCACCGGCTCATAGATGAAGGCGTCGACCGGACGCCGCAGCTTGCGCCATTCGGCCAGCAGTCCCGGCCAGTTGCCGGCCGGCACCCCGGTCACGATCAGGGTCTCGAAATAGGGTCGGCGCGCCGCCGATTGTCCGAGCGTCGGCGGCAGCAGGTCGGGAACGTCGCCGCTGGCCTCATCCTGCGTGCTCCAGTCACCGGCATACTGGCGGAAGGATTTTGTCTGAAGCGCCTGCGCGATGCGCGCCGCAAGCATCTGCGAGGTAGCGGCATCGCCCGCCGCCGCGGCTTCCTTCAGCGCGGCCATCAAACGCAGGCCCGGGTAGCCGTGAAACTCCTCGGTGACCGAAAGCGCCGACAACGCCGCGTCGTACGGCGCGCGGTCGCCGCCTTTGCTCCACACCTTGGCCGCCTCGACCAGATCGCGCCAATTGTCCGCCCGTCCACCGGGTCCCGAGAAGAACTGATCGATGCGTTGCTGTGCCGGCTTCGCCTCGTTTGCCATCACTATCTCCCGATCTTGGCGCTGGTGCTGCCTGATCGTAAGAACCGTGCCCAGCGCCCCCTTTGATCCAAGTCAAGCCGCAACGGGATTGAGACGGACCGTGCGCGAGCGCGTGATCGCGACGTCTTGCGACGCAACAAGGCCGCAATATCGGGAAACCGCTGTATCGCCGCGCGCTAAGTGTTTGCCTGTGGCGTTCTGTTGCTCAGCACGCTGTCAGGCGTGCGCATCCAAGCTATCTTCCCTGGATTGACATCAAGCCCGCCGCACGACGCCGCAATGAATCCATGCGGTCGCGCCGGCGTCACCGATGCTCGTTGATTCAGATCAAGGCCGCACAGCCGGCAGCGTGCCTTTCATCTTGCCCGGCTCGATTGTCGTGACCCGCATATTTGCCGGATGACCGCTGGAGCGCGTGGCATGCGTCAGCACCGCTTACGGACCCTCGCCATCGGCGCACTGCTGTTGCTTGGCCTGATAGCCCCTGCTCGCGCCGATGACCAAGATCCACCCCGGCGCATCCAGGAAGAGATCTGGGCGTTGCCGACACCACTACCGATGTTCGCCTATCTGGTCCGTCCGCTCGGCGACGGCCCTTTCCCGCTGGCCATCATGAACCACGGCGTGTCGCTTAATGCCAGGGATCGCAGCTTCTTCCCGCTGGTCGAGTTTCGCGATGCCGCGATGTGGTTCGCACGGCGCGGCTATCTCGTGGTGGCGCCGGTCGGCACCGGCTATGGCGCGGCGGCGATCGATATACCCGAACGCGGACTGTATGGCCCGTTCTTCTCCAAGATAGGCAAATGCACCGATCCGAATTTTTTCGATGCCGGTCTCGCCGTGGCGCAGGTTGATCTGTGGATCATCGACTACATGACCGCCGAGAAGCGCATCGTACCGAAGGACGTCATCGTCGTTGGACAGTCGGCCGGCGGCTGGGCGGCGATCGCGCTGTCGAGCCTCAATCCGCCGCCGGTCAAGGCCATCATCACCTTCGCTGCAGGCCGCGGCGGCCGCGTCGACGGCAAGCCCAACCACAATTGCAACCCCGACAGACTGGTCGAGGCGACTGGCGCGCTTGGCCAAACGTCGCGGGTGCCGATGCTATGGCTCTACATCGAGAATGACACGTTCTTCGGCCCGGCCCTGTCGAAGCGAATGTACGAGGCCTTCACGGCCGCGGGCGGCCGTGCCGAGTATCATCTGTTGCCGCCGTTCGGCGACGAAGGGCACTTCCTGATCGGTTCTCCGGATTCCATTCCCATCTGGTCACCGTTGGTCGACCGATTTCTTCGTTCGATTCGCTAGCCAGGCCCGCAGGAGGGGCATGCATGGTCCGATATGATACCCTGGCCAAGTTGGTGCTGTTCGCGGCCGGCATCGGCGTTGCGCACGGCCAACAGACATCCTCACCGCCGGCCGCGATCAAGGACGGTGGCGAAGTAGCTCCGCGAGGAGCGCGCGCGGCACGAGACATCAAATATGGCGAGTGGCGGAAGCTGTGCTTCAACGCCGCCGGCGCCAAGACGCTGTGCCGAACGACCATCACCGGCACCTTCGCAACCGGCCAGACGGCTGTTCGCGTCGATCTGATTGAGCGCGAGGACGGCACCGAGCGCGTCCAGCTGTTCCTGCCGGTCGGGATGTATCTGCAGGCCGGCGTCAAGCTGTCGGTCGACCGGAACGAGACCTATCGCCTGCCCTATACCTGGTGTGTGACCAACATGTGCATCGCGGCTGATGTTGCCAATCCCAAGCTTGTCGTTGAAATGGATAGCGGAAAGACGCTCTCGATCGACGTCGTCGACACCAGCATTCTGACGGTGACGACATCGGTGCCGCTCGACCATTTTGCGGCTGTGCGCAAGGGAGCAGCTGCGTTGACGCTCGATCAAGCCATTGATGAATGATTGGTCCAGCTACGGCTAGACCACACCGGCCAGTAGCCGTTCGATCGGTTGGATCAGCGACTTGGCAGTGAATGGCTTGGTCAGATAGGCAACGCATCCCGATGCCATCGCCGCCATCCGTGTCGCCGGGTTGTCGTTTCCGGTGATGTAGATGACCGGGATCTCGATGCCTTGATCGGCCAGGCGGTGCCGCAGCTCGATCCCGGAGCCATCGCTGAGATTGACGTCCAGGATCAGACAAACCGCGCTTTCAAAGCTGCCATCCCTCAGTAAGGCGCTTCCGGTCTCGAACAGTCTGGATGCAAACCCATACTCCCGCAGCAGCCGTCCGATCCCGCGGAGCATCGAGGGATTATCATCCACGACGAAGACGAATTTCGCGGTCGGCAAATCCTGAAGCCTCCACGTCGTTGCTGGAAGACCTTCACCCGCCTTTGGATGAAGAACACGTCAACCGGCTATCGGCGCGCCACATTGTCGCGGCCAATATCCGAGATACGCGCCGTCACGGAGCTTTCATATTGTACCATGGGACAGGGGGCGCGGCGCCGGCGGATCAGGCCTTGACTTCGCCACCGGACGCGCGCGTGCCGAGCCGTTCCGCGATCGAGACCAGCTCGGCGAGTGACTGCACCTGCATCTTTTCCATGACCTGGTGCCGATGCGCCTTGATCGTGCGCTCGGTCGTACCAAGCTCGTGAGCAATCTGCTTGTTGATCCGGCCGCACACGATCAGGTCGAATACCTGCCGCTCGCGGGGGGTCAACTTCGCGAGCAGCGCGCGGAGCGAGTCAAGCCGGGTTCTCTGGCCCCGGACCAGTTCGTGCCGCGCGACGGCGCGATTGATTGCCTCGATCAGCTGCTCCGATGCGATCGGCTTGGTCAGGAAATCCTCGGCACCCGCCTTGATAGCCTGGACGGTGGTCGCTGTGTCGGCATGCCCGGTCAGGAATACGATTGGAATCGTCGACTCGAGCTCGTTCAGACGACGTTGCAGCTCCGGACCACTCATTCCGGGAATGCGCACGTCGAGCAGGATACAGCCGGCCTCTTCGTCGTCAGGCAATTGATCGAGCAGCTCCCTGGCGGATGCGTACGTGCCAACACGATAGCCCGCGAGCTTGAGCCGCCGCTCGAGCGCTTTGCGAAACGAGGGATCGTCGTCGACTATGTGCACGTAAGCGTGCATTGCCGCTCTACTCCAATCGCCGCTCTTCATAGCATGATCATCTACGGCGATCTGACCATACCGTGTTGGTCTAAATCGAACCTTGCGCCTGCTCAAACAAGACCCAAACGCACTATGCCGCCAGCGGCAGCGAAAGGTGAAATACCGCCCCTCCGCCGGACTGGTTCTCAGCCCAGAGCTGGCCGCTATGCGCCAGAACGATCGTCCGTGCGATGGACAGGCCGATGCCCATGCCCTGCTCCTTCGTGGTGAAGAACGGATCGAAAATATCGTTCAGTCTATCCTGGGGAATTCCAGGACCGGAATCGCAGATCGAAATCACCGCCGAGGCATCGCCGTTGACCTCGGTCCGGCCGATGATCGTGCGTCCGTAGGGCATTTTGGCCATCGCATCCATGCTATTGACCACAAGGTTGAGGATCACCTGCTGCAGCTGCACCGGGTCACCTTTCACCCGCAGGGTCTGCGGTGAGGTCTGCAGGTAGATTGCGACGTTGCGCGCAGAGGCCTGCAGCTTGAGGAAGTCAAACGCTTCCCGCATGGTCTGGTTGAGATCGATCTCCTTTTTCTCGAACGGCGCACGCTTCAGCAGGCTGCGCATCCTGCGGATGACCTCGCTTGCACGCAGATCATCGCGCTTGATGTCGGAAATGATTTCCCGCACCTCCTGAAGATCAGGTCTCGGCGAGCCGAGGATCAGTTCCGCGGTCTCGGCATTGGTCAGGATCGAGCCCAGCGGCTGGTTGAGCTCATGGGCGATCGAGGACGAGAGTTCTCCGGCAGTTGCCTGCCGATTGATATGGGCGAGGTCAGACAGGCGATTGCGGGATTCGACCTCGGCCTTGCGCCGCATGAACCGCTCGTGCAGCAGGAATGCAATCAGCGTGGTTTGAACCAGCAGTGCCGTGACCAGGGCGACCGCCCGCCAGCGATATTTTTCCAGGAAGGTTGGATCACGAAAGCGAATTTCGCTGCCCTTTGGCAGGTTCGCTTCGCTGACATTCCAGCGCTGCATCTGCCGCCAGTTGAAGATCGGATGCACGACATCGACCACCGACGGGGGCAGGTTTTCCGGCGCCTCGCCATCCAGAATCCGCAGCGACCGCCGCGCCGCCTCGGCACCGATCAGCGAGGGGACTATGGTGAACCCGCCTATGCCGCCGGCATCGAGGAAAGTCTCAGACGCAACGACAATTGGGCGATTGGCTTTTGCGGCGACAAATGCGAGGGCATCCGAGGGCGGATAGTAGTTGTCTTTGCCGTCGCTATAGAGGCCCGTGTAGATGATCGCGCTATGATCGGGGAGCGCTTTGACGCGCTCAATGACGTCGGCCATCGGACGTCCGATGATCTCGATGATGTCGAGACCCGGAATGCCGGCGGCAATCTCGTCTTTCCAATTCCGGAACAGAACCTGCCGATCCCATTCCGCACCAACCAGCACCACAGACCTGAGACCCGGCACCACGGCGCGGGCGGCCGTGACGGCATCCCTGAGCTTCGAGGTCACGATGCCGCCGGTGGCAAAGGCCGGCGGCCGCAATCGCTTGAAATCGGCATCTTCGACCAGTGCGAATACGATCGGCGTGTCGGGCCAAAGCTGCGGGCGCCAGCGGAGCGCAAGTTCTAGCGCAGCCGCGCCAACCGTGACCACGACACCGATCGGCCGATCGCGATACTTCGCTTCGAGAAACCGCCGAAAACCCTCCTCATAGGCTTCACCGCCGAAGCGATTGAGGTCGAGGCTCTCGGTGTAGACGGTGGTCGGCGCGTGACCGTGGGCGCTCACCGCGTCCCTCAGCCCAACGAACACCTGGTAATAGAAGGGCCCACGCCGGTCGGACTGGTCCAGCACCAGCATGGAATGTGGGCGCGTCTGTTGCGCCCGGAGCCCGGCCGGCGCCAACAACATAGCCAGCAGGATGATCAGTCCAGAGAGCCGAATTGCACTGCCCATGGCGTTCGGAGCCGGAGATCAATGGCTTGGAAATCTAGCACCCGGTTATCGTCGTGAAAATTGAAAAGTAATCTAAGGCGGTGCGCATCAATTACGAACAAATTGCCGCATTTCGCGCACCCTGTCCTTTAGGACAATGACCTCAAGACCAATAGAGACTGGCCGGACCCCGTCGTAGACATTGCGCGCGGACAAGCATTTCGAGCCGCCGCGGGCGCTGCAACAGTCGTTACCCAAGAGAGTTAGTCCATGTTCGCTCACGTCAATGTCAGACCGGCCAATATACCGAGCATCCTCGGCGGGCTGACCGCCCAGCACGCCAACTGCATCACCAGCGAATTCCACTATCGGAAAGGCACGGAGATTTACGGGGAAAAGGAGCCGGCGGAATACGTCTACCAGGTCGTTTCGGGGGCAGTCCGCAGCTACAAGCTCCTCTGCGACGGACGGCGCCAGATTGGCGCCTTTCATCTCGTGGGAGACATTTTCGGCCTGGAGAATGCCGACACCCATCGCTTCACCGCCGAAGCCATTGTCGACACCAACGTGCGCCTGATCAGGCGGACAAGCCTCGAACGGGTGGCGGATTCCGATTTCGCCCTGGCTCGCAACCTGCTGATCATGACCACCAACAACCTGCAGCATGCTGAAGATCACATGCTGCTGCTCGGCCGCAAGACCGCATTGGAGCGGGTCGCCGCTTTTCTGCTCGAAATGGATCGCCGGCTGACCGGGATCGGCGTCGTCGCCTTGCCGATGTGCCGGCGCGACATCGCCGACTACCTCGGCCTGACGCTCGAGACGGTATCGCGTGCGCTGTCCAAGTTGCACAGCTATGGAGCACTCGACTTCCTCGGCTCGAACCAGCGAGAAATCATGCTGGTCGACCGCGATCAGCTGTTCAGGCTGGATAATTGACCGCGGCGTCAGGGGGATTTCGCCAGCGACGCCTGGCGCTCGATGGTCTTTTGCAGCACTTCGAACAGGACCGCCGTCGACCAGCCGAACATGAGGATGCCGTTCATGGCGGCCATCGGTCCGACCAGCTGCCACTGCTTGACCGGGAGAACGTCGCCGTAGCCGAGCGTGGTGTAGTTGACAAAGGCGAAATAGAGCAGATCGCTACCGGCGGGCGCTGCGCCAATCGCGAGATAGGCCAACGACCACACCACGATCTCCAGCGTGTGAGCCAGCATCAGCGCGAGCGCAGTCGCAACCATGACGCCGCTGAGCTGCAGCCACGCCCGGCCGGACGCGGTCAAGGCGACGTTGCGAAGCCACCCGATGGCTGCAACGGTCCACAGTGAATGGATCACGATGTTGACCGCGCTGACCGCCGATCCCACGAGGAGCTGAAACAACATCATCGCTCTCCCGCCAGCCGGGCGCGGTCGTCCCGGATCCACGCCGTGATCAACTCCCAGGCGACCGCGAGAATGATAGGACCGATGAAGAGGCCGACGATGCCGTGGGCAAGCGTCCCGCCGATCACGCCGACGAGGATGACCGGCGCCGGCGTGGTGAGGCCGCGCCCCATCACCAGCGGCTTCAGCACGTTGTCGAGGACGCCGACAACCAAGAAGAAGAGCGTCAAGGCGAGCGCCGTCGTGAAGTCCTTGGCCGACCAGAGCCAGATGATGACCGGAACGAGCACGATCGCCGCCCCGATCTGCACGATCGCCAGCAGCATCACGACAAACGCCAGCAGCCCCGCACTCGGAATTCCGGCCAGCTTGAAGCCAATGCCGGCCAGCAGTGACTGCAGAACGGCGATGCCAATCACGCCGCGGGAGACCGCCCGAATGGTTGTGCCTGCAAGGTCGAGGAAATGCTCGCTCTGTTCCGGCACGATGCGGGACAGGAAGCTTCGGCACGCCGCGGCAAGCTGCAAGCCATAGGGAAACAGAAAGCCTGCCAGGATGACCGCCAGCAGGAACTTCAGCATCCCGACCCCGGCATTGCTGGCGAACGCAAACAGGGTCCCGGCCAGCGGCTTCAGATGCGGCACGACCTCGCGCAGCACGGCGCGCAGATTGGTCGATGCCCGATCCCAGACATCATAGAGCGGCCCGCCGACCAGCGGCCAATCCTTCACCTCCGCCGGCGGCGACGGCACAACCACGTTGCCGGCGCTCAATTGTCCGGCGAGCTCCCTCACCCCCTCGACGGCTCCAATGCCGAGCCAGGTCGCCGGCCCGATCACGACGCCCAGCGAGATCAGGGTCAAGACAAGGGCCGCAATGCCGGCGCGGCCGCCGAGCATGCCGGCAAGCCAATTGAAGACGGGATAAAGCGCGACCGCGAGCACCACGCTCCAGGCCAGGATCGGCACGAACGGACGAACCAGGACGAACGACCAGACGATCAGCAGCGCCAGCAATCCGAGACGAATTGCGAGCTGAATGAACTCGTCTCCGGTCACGAGCTGGCGCAAGGTTTTCAAGGACGTCCTTTCGGTCGAGCATCATCAGGCAAGTGGGAAGCGGTGCCATCACCGGCACGGCTCGGCTTGATTCAGATCAAGCGTCACCCCGCATCGGCTGAGAAGCTCGGCTGCGCATGATCGAGAAGCCGGTGACGATCTGGCCGCCACGCGATCACGACTGCCTGTGTCACCCCGATGTGGAGGACGTCATGATGAACACCAGAACCTTGCTGGCCTTGACCCTGCTCGCGAGCACGATCGGTATTGGCGCGGGCCAGGCGGCCCCGCTACCGACCAACGTCGCTGCCATGAAGGGCGCGGTCGACAGTGCCACCGTTCAGGTTCGTTGGGGCGGCGGTTGGCGTGGCGGCGGCTGGGGCTACCGCGGCTGGCGAGGCTATGGCGGCTGGGGCGGATATCGAGGATGGGGCTATCGCGGCTGGGGCGCGGCGGCTGCCGGCGCGATCGTCGGCGGAGCCATCGCGAGCTCGGCTTACTATGGCGGGTATCCCTATTACGGCGCCGGATATGGTTACGGCTATGGCTCCGGATACGGCTATTGCCCGCCCGGCGGAGGCTACGGCTACTACCAACCGCGTTATTAGGGCTGGTAGGCCATCCCCCTCCCGGCCTTCGGTGACGTCACCGCAGCCCGAACAACGAACGCCGATAGCCGCTCTCGCGCGCTTCTTTGCTGCACGCGTAGCTGCCATCGAAGCCCCTGGCATAGCGGCTCTGGCCTTTGCGATAATAGCGTCCGCGGCGGAAATCGAGCCAGACCACGGTATCGGCGGGACAATGCCGCTGGGCCTGGGTTTCATACCGGAACGGCGTCAGCGGCTGCGCGACCGTTTGTTGCGCACAGCCGATCAGGACGATCGCGGCGAAGGCCCCGACACCTGGACTTGCCAAGGGACGGTCTCGACGTCCGTTCGAATTTGCAGCTGATCTGAAACGCATTGCCGCCGGGAGTGATCCGTGTGGTGCTGAAATGGCGCTCATATTGCCAGAGCTTCGCTGGCGAAACACCTGAAGCAGCTACGGCCGCACGTCATCGTCGGCGGCCACGCGGTGAAGACCGGGCTTGCGCCTCCGATGGCGGGCGCGGATTTCGTCGCCGACATCAACTTGCTCAACTTCACATAAAATGCCGTTCAGGACGACAGCAATCCAAAGGCGATCGCCACACTCGACAGCATGCCGGCGGTCATGACCACGACCCTGAAGGCAATATCGCCGTCGGCCACTTCAAGCCAATGACGCAGCCAATTGCGGGGGCCAGCCTGCCGGCCTACGCCAAGCACGTGCCAAGGTTTATCGCGGTCGTACCCCATGACTGCCACTGTAGATCAAGGTGCAAGGTGGTGACCAGTGCAGCTTGTGCCAATCCATCAAGCGCAGATGCGGCAGATTCGATAACCCAATTTGGCTATACGGGCGGCCTGATCCCGCCGCAACACGGCTGAGGCAGTGTATTAGCGGCTTGGCGGCCCCCAGAGCTGGATCGCTCAAGCCGGAACGACAGATCTCGGGACACCTCCGCCTGACGTTCGCTTCTCGCCTGACGGAGGTCCGTCTCTAGCTTCCTTTCGAGCCTGCGGTAATCCGCGTTGGACGTTCCTCTTCCGACGCGCTCTTCGAGGGCTCCGCGGCACATACGGAGCTCTTTGATCCGGAGGTCGCCGTGCGAGCGATGCGATCAAACGGGTTCCGCTCCACAACCTTCAGCGAAGCGAGCTCCTCCTTGTTCAAAAAGGAGATCTTCCCCGGCGGGGTCATCACCATCCTTCCAATCGCCGCCGGAGGGATAAGGAACTTGGCCGACAACCTCGCGAGCTTGATCGTGTCGCGTAGCGTCCCATTGTCTTCGTTGCCATGGACATTGGAAACCGAATGGACGCCGATCTTGGCATTTGGCGCGACGTAGCGCTTCCTGCTCGCCAGAAAGATGAAAGCGCACGCCGAGTCACATTCTCCCGAAACGTAAGTGGCGATCTGCTTCTGGCGCGCGAGCATGGCGATCCGGAAACCCTCGTCGAGAGAACCACCTCCGGAATCGAGATCGAGGCCAACGATCCGGCGCTCTGCGGACAGATAACCGCGAAATCGGACAAAATCCCCGTCTCGAATATCTCCGCTGAGCTTCAAGACATCTCCGAAACAGCCAGGGACACGGGAAAATTCCATCGCAAGACAGGTCGTCGCGGACAATGCGACCGCGATGTTCAAGACGAGTGCGGTGACCGGCATCGAGCGATCACGACGACGTCGCATCGTCGATCCGCACAGATCCAGACCGCGATGCGGGGCATTTTGGCTCTTTGCGCGGGCATCGGAAAATAGCGCGCTGGCTCGCAAAGCGTGCGTCTTGGCTTCCACGGCGCTCCCCCATTTTGACCCGGGATCTCGCATGAAAGACAGAACATGGAAGCGCGCTGTGGCTTGATCTGAATCAAATTCGAACCAGCAACTGCGCAGGCAGGTCCGCGACGATGTTATTGAGTCCTGAAGGTGTCAGCAGGTTTCGATCTAGAGGTCACAGGTCATGGCCGGCACGCTCGTGTTGTCGGCTGGATGAGAACTGCTGGCCGACCGTCGAATCTCTCGTGCAACGGCGTACCCCGCACTCGAGCAAGCTCGACCATTCGTCATCGGACGGTTGTGGGGTGATTTGAACCTGCAAGCCAAGTCATTGATACGATTGCGCTCGACTTCACAGAAAAAAGAAACCCCAGCAAACCTTTGAGGTTGCTGGGGCTTTCTGCGAACTTGGTTGCGGGGATAGGATTTGAACCTATGACCTTCAGGTTATGAGCCTGACGAGCTACCGGGCTGCTCCACCCCGCGTTAAACCGTTGCGTGCCTTGCAGAAAAGGTGCCCGAACCTGCCGGCCAACGCTTGTAACGGCGCCGAGCGATCCGTCCGGAGAGCTTCCTGAGAAGGCGACCCGGGCCGAAGCCGTCGGGTGCGGGGCGTATGTATCAACGTGAGGTCGGTTTGGAAAGCCCCGGATGCGGGTTTTTGAGGATTTTGTGACGTCCAAATCACCGGTTTTCCTGACAAATTTACCGCCGGGAACCGGGCCTTGCCAGACCGCGCGTAAAAGCGGAGCTTGGCGCCAACAAAATCCGTCAAGGAAACGTCATCCGAGGGGAAACGCCAATGGACCGGCCATTGAAGAGCCCGGGGCTGTACGCGCTTGAGGAGGTCTTCCACCGCCAATTCGAGCAGTCGCGCGGCGAGCCGGCGCCGACCTTGCAGGCGCGGCTGGACCGGCTGCGCCGCCTGCGCGCCGCGCTGACCGAGAACGAGGCGCGATTCGAGGCGGCGATCTCGGCCGATTTCGGCCACCGCTCCACCGTCGAGACCGCGATCGCCGAGACCATGCTGGTGCTCGGCGAGATCAAGCACGCCGCCAAGCACCTCAAGGGCTGGATGGCGCCCGAGAGGATCCCGACCACGGTACAGTTCGCGCCGGCCAAAAACCGGCTGATTCCGCAACCGCTCGGCGTGGTCGGGATCATCGCGCCGTGGAATTATCCGCTGCAGCTGACGCTGGCGCCCGCGGTGGCGGCGATAGCGGCCGGCAACAGCGCCATCATCAAGCCGAGCGAGCTGGTGCCGCGGTTCTCCGAATTGCTGATGGAGGCGATCGCGAAGAAATTCGACACCGCCGAGCTCGCGGTCACCGATATCGACGACGACATCGCGAAGGCCTTTGCCGCGTTGCCGTTCGATCATCTGATCTTCACCGGCTCGACCCGGATCGGCCGGCTGGTCGCCGAGGCCGCGGGCCGCAACCTCACGCCGGTGACGCTCGAGCTCGGCGGCAAATCGCCCGTGATCGTCGACGGCTCCGCCGATATCGACGAGGCCGCGCAGCGCATCGCCTACGGCAAGCTGCTCAATGCCGGCCAGACCTGCATCGCGCCCGATTACGTGCTGGTGCCGCAAACCTCGGTGCAGCCGTTCGCGATGCGGCTGCAGGGCCACATGCAGCACATGTTCGGCACCGATCCCAAAAATCCCGACTACAGCTCGATCGTCTCGGACCGGCACTACGCCCGGCTCGAGGGCCTCGTCGCCGATGCCGCCGCGAAGGGTGCGACCATCATGCAGCCGGCCGCGCCGAACGAGCCCGAGTGGAAGGAGCGGCGCAAATTCCCGCCGACCGTCATCGTCGACGCGACGCCCGAGATGACCGTGATGCAGCAGGAGATCTTCGGGCCGCTGCTGCCGGTCATCGGCACGCGCGACGCAACGGAGGCGATCGCCTTCATCAACAGACGCGACCGCCCGCTGGCGCTGTACTGGTTCGGCACCGACAATGCCGCTCGCGACGCGGTGCTGGCGCGCACGGTGTCCGGCGGCGTCACCGTCAATGACTGCCTGTTCCATTTCGCGCAGGCCTATCAGCCGATGGGCGGCGTCGGCGCGTCCGGCAGCGGCGCCTATCACGGCGAATGGGGGTTCAAGACGCTGACCAAGCTGAAGCCGGTGTTCTATCGCTCGCGCTTCAACCGGCTGGCCGATCTCTATCCGCCCTACGGCGCGAAGGTCGCGCGGCTGGAGAAGCTGATGCGGATGCTGTCGTAGTATCCAAGGCGTCATTGCGAGGAGCGAAGCGACGAAGCAATCCATAGCCCCGCATAACGGATAGATGGATTGCTTCCCTGAGCCTGTCATCCGGCGGCGCTCCGCGCCGACCGGGTGGCTCGCAATGACGGATGGCAATGTAAGACGGGGGAAACATACGTGACTGACACATTCGATTTCGTGGTGGTGGGCGCAGGCTCTGGCGGCTGCGCGGTGGCGGGGCGATTGTCGGAAGACCCGGCGACCTCGGTGGCGGTGCTCGATGCCGGCGGCAAAAACGACAATTGGGTCGTGACCACGCCCGGCGCCATCATTCTGATGCTCTCGAGCAAGCTCAACAACTGGGCGTTCGACACGGTGCCGCAGAAGGGCTTGAACGGCCGCATCGGCTATCAGCCGCGCGGCAAGGGCCTCGGCGGCTCCTCGGCCATCAATGCCATGGTCTATATCCGCGGCCATCGCGCCGACTACGACCACTGGGCTTCGCTCGGCAATACCGGCTGGAGCTATTCCGACGTCCTGCCCTACTTCAAGCGTTCGGAGCACAACACCGAGCTCGACGGCGAATATCACGGCAAGGGCGGGCCGCTCAACGTCACGGGCCTGCAGTCCGACAATCCGGTCAAGGAGATGTTCTTGCAGGGCGCGCGCGAGGCGCAGTTCCGGATCCGTGACGATTTCAACGGCGCCGAACAGGAAGGATTAGGCATCTACCAGGTGACCCAGCGGAATGGCGAGCGCTGGAGCGCCGCGCGCGGCTACATCCATCCTCACATGGGCCGCCGGTCCAATTTGCGCGTCGAGACGCAGGCGCAGGCGACCCGCATCATCTTCGAGGGCAAGCGTGCCGTCGCCGTCGAATACATGCAAGGCAAGGAGAAGAAGGTGCTGCGCGCAAAGCGCGAGGTCATCCTCTCGGCCGGCGCGTTCCAGTCGCCGCAATTGATGATGCTGTCGGGCATCGGCGACGCCGCAGCGCTGGGCAAGCACGGCATCGCCAGCGTGCATCATCTGCCGGGTGTCGGACAGAACCTGCAGGATCATCCGGATTTCGTGTTCGGCTTCGCCTCCGACGCACCTTATTTCTCGGGACTGTCGTGGAGCGGCATCGGACGGATCATCAAGGGCATCGGGCAATACCGGCGCGAGCGGCGCGGCCCGATGACCTCGAACGTCGCCGAATGCGGCGGCTTCCTGAAGACGCGGCCCGAGCTCGACGTCCCCGACATCCAGCTGCATTTCTGCATGGCCATGGTGGAGGACCACGGCCGCAAGCCGCGCTGGGGCACCGGCTTCTCCTGCCATGTCTGCCTGCTGCGCCCGGCCAGCCGCGGCAGCGTGTGGCTGAACAGCGCCGATCCCCTGGCTGCTCCCGCGATCGATCCGAATTTCTTCGGCGAGGACAGCGACGTCGAGACCATGGTCGCGGGCTTCAAGATGACCAAACGGCTGCTCGACACGCCGGCGCTGCGCGCGCTGCAGCAGAAGGACATGTTCACCGCAGACGTCCGCACCGACGACGACATCCGCGGCATCCTGCGGGCGCGCTCCGACACCGTCTATCACCCGGTCGGCACCTGCAAGATGGGCACCAATGATCCGCTCGCGGTGGTCGATCCGACGCTGCGCGTGCACGGGCTCGAAGGCCTGCGCGTGGTCGATGCCTCGATCATGCCGACCTTGATCGGCGGCAACACCAACGCGCCGACCATCATGATCGGCGAGAAGGCCGCCGACATGATCAGGACGGAGACGCGGGCGGCTTGAAGCGCCGTGTCATTCCCCGGTGCGCAATTGCGCACCTGGGGACGCGCGTCAGCGCGAGCCCGGAATCCATTGGGCCGCAGTTCCGTGGATGAATGGATTCCGGGCTCGCGACTTCGTCGCGCCCCGGATGACGGATGATTTGGGTGTAACCAGCGCATCAGTTCATCGCGAACCCGCCATCGCGACGAGAATGATTTCTTACCGGCATCGAATAGGCCGGACATCGACAGGTTGCCGGACGTGGACGATTGATCGCTACAATTGTCCTTGATGTGAGCCGGTTTCATCAACCTGGGGACCGTAGGAGATCGGGCAGGAAATCCTTACCCATGAACCTCTTCGATGCCGCCGTGATCCTCGGCTTGCTGTTCGCGGTCGTGACCGGCTTCACGACCGGCCTGTTGCGCAGCGCGGTCACGATCCTCGCCTATCTCGTTGCGATGCCGCTCGCGGTCGCTGCGCTGGCGATGATCGGGCCCCACATCGCGACGCTGCCATCCTCGCCGTTTCCGCCCAATGGGGTGCTGCTGTTCGCCCTGTTCCTGCTGATCGGCGTCATCCTCGGAAAGATGGCGCGGACGATGCTCGACGACACCATCGGCTCGGACATCGGGATTGGCGACCGCCTCGGCGGCGCGCTGCTCGGCGCCGTCAGGGTCGGCCTCGTCGTGACCACGCTGGTGCTGGTGTTCGATCAGCTGGTGCCGTTGGCCAGGCAGCCGCAATTCCTCAACGGATCGCAACTGCGGCCGCTGTTCTCTGCGGCCGGACAGGCCGGCTTCCGCTCGCTGCCGCCCGAAGCCACCATGGCGATCGAGAGGCTGCGACGGGAGCAGCGCATCTAGCCGATTGAGTTGTGGCCAATTGAGTTGACCCGCCCGTTCCTGCCCGGCATGCACTTATGCATTGCACGTCCCTTACCGGCGCCGCCGGGCTTGGCTAGACTGGCGCCATCGAACCTTTAATAAACCTATCCGACATCACAGGGAGTGAACACGTGGATCTTGGAATCAAAGGCCGCCGCGCCATCGTCTGCGCATCGAGCAAGGGACTGGGCCGCGCCTGCGCGATCGCGCTCGCCAATGAGGGTGTGCATGTCACGCTGACGGCGCGCGGCGCCGAGGCGCTGAAGCAGACCGCCGACGAGATTCGTAAAGGTCATCCCGGCGTCACCGTCACCGAGATCGTCGGCGACATCACCACCCCGGCCGGCCGCGAAGCGGTGCTCAAGGCCTGCCCCGAGCCGGACATCCTGATCAACAATGCCGGCGGCCCGCCGCCCGGCGATTTCCGCAACTGGACCCGCGACGACTGGATCAAGGCGATCGACGCCAACATGCTGACGCCGATCGAACTGATCAAGGCGACCGTCGACGGCATGATGGCGCGCAAGTTCGGCCGCATCGTCAACATCACCTCGGCGGCGGTGAAGGCGCCGATCGAGATCCTCGGCCTGTCCAACGGCGCGCGCGCCGGTCTCACCGGCTTCGTCGCCGGCCTGTCGCGCAAGACCGTGATCAACAACGTCACCATCAACGGCCTGCTGCCGGGCCCGTTCGACACCGACCGTCTGCGCGGCACCGCCAAGCCCGAGGCCGAGAAACGCGGCATCTCGGCCGACCAGGTGCTGAGCGAGCGCGCCAAGCTGAATCCCGCCGGCCGCTTCGGCCGTCCCGACGAATTCGGCTACGCTTGCGCGTTCCTGTGCGGCGACAAGGCCGGCTTCATCACCGGGCAGAACATCCTGCTCGATGGCGGCGCCTTCCCGGGTACGTTATGAGAGCTGTTTGGTACGAACGGGCCGGCGCGGCGCCGACGGTGCTCACCGTCGGCGAGATGCCGACGCCCGACGCCGGCCCTGGCGAAGTCCGGGTTCGTCTCGAGGCCTCCGGCGTCAATCCGGCCGATGTCGGCCGCCGCAGCGGCAACTATCGCGCGATGGAATTTCCACGCGTGATCCCGAACAGCGACGGCGCCGGGATCATCGATCAGGTCGGTGAAGGCGTCACGCGCTTTGCCTTCGGCGACCGCGTCTGGCTGTTCAACGGCCAGCGCAACGGCCGCGCCTTCGGCACCGCGGCCGAATACATTACGCTTGCCGATTACCTGGTGACGCCGCTTCCGCAGGACGTCTCGTTCGCGGCTGGCGCTACGCTCGGCATTCCCTGCATGACGGCGTGGTGCGCGCTGTTTGCCGACGGACCGATCGCCGGACAGACGGTGCTGGTCACCGGCGGCGCCGGCGCGGTCGGCCACTATGCCGTGCAACTGGCAAAGTGGGGCGGCGCGCGGGTGATTGCGACGGTCAGTTCGCAAGTCAAGGACGTCGAGGCGCGGCTTGGCGGCGCCGACATGGTCGTCAACTACCGGACCGAGGACGTCGTCTCCAAGGTGATGGGCTTCACCGAGAACCGCGGGGTCGACCGCGTGATCGACGTCGATTTCGGCGGCAATCTCGCCACCACGCTGAAGCTCATGGCGCCGAATTCGACGATCGCGGTCTACGCCACCAACGGCAACCGCACGCCGACGCTGCCGGTGCGCGAACTGATGGAGAAGTGCATCACGGTGCGCTCGCTGGTGCTGTTCGCGCTGCCGCCGCCGCTGCTCGCCACCGCGCAGGCCGACATCACGAAGTGGCTAGAGTCGGGCACCCGCGTGCACAACATCGCAGGTCAATTCGCGCTCGCCGAGACCGCCGAGGCCCATCTCGCCGTCGAGAAGGGCGACAAGATCGGCACCGTGATCGTCGACTGCGCGCGATAGTCTTCTCCCTCTCCCCGTTCTTGCGAGGAGAGGGTTGGGGTGAGGGGCTTTCACCGCGAAGAAGGTGATAGCTGAACATGCCGAGACTCCCCCTCACCCGGATCGCATCTGACGATGCGATCCGACCTCTCCCCGCAAGCGGGGCGAGGTAGAGTGAGCAAGCGGCTTCTGCTTCTTAATGAATCGGCGTGGTGCGCTCGTCGGCGGGCGCGAGACCGAACTCGTCGAGCCCTTCTGCAAGGAAATCGCCGAGCATCGGCTCGCCCAATAGATAGCTTGCGGTACGGCCGTTGCGGCCGCGCGCGGCTTCGCGACGAAGATCGGCCCATTCCTCGATCGTGCCGTCGCCGCGGCCGAGCCGCATCAAGGCGACGAGATCGACCTGCTCATCCTCGCTCAGCGCGTCGATGAAGCCAGTGATCTCACGCGCCACCGGATCGTTGCCGTCGTCCTCCAGCACGTCGATCATCTCGTCGTCGGCGCCGTTCGAGCCGGAGTCCGGATCGACGATCCCCTCCTTGACGTCGAATTCCCGCGCCTTCTCGATCAAGAAGCCAACCTTTTCGGGGGAGATTGTGAGTTCCGGCATGCGCGCACTCCTTGGTCCAACGAGGCGGTAACGCAGGAGGCGCCGACTTGATCCATTGCGCCGCCGCGCGGAAACCCGCATGGTCCGGTGAGAGAAACAAAAAAGCAGAGGGCACGCCGCATGCATTGGACCGTAGGCAAGGTCAGGATCACCAAGGTCGTCGAACTCGAGACCGTCGGCAGCACGCGCTTCATCCTGCCGCTCGCCGGCCGGGAAGAGATTCAGAGCCTGCCCTGGCTGATTCCGCATTTCGCCAACGAGGACGGCCGGCTGAAAATGTCGATCCATTCGCTGCTGGTGGAAACGCCGGAGCACCGCATCATCGTCGACACCGGGCTCGGCAACGACAAGCAGGGCCGCAATGTGCCGACCTGGAACAACCGCAGCGATCCGTTCCTGGAGAAGCTGACCGCGGCCGGATTTGCCCCTGAAAGCATCGACACCGTGCTGTGCACGCATCTGCATGTCGACCATGTCGGCTGGAACACGAAACTTGTCGGCGGCAAATGGGTGCCGACCTTCGCCAATGCGCGCTACGTGTTCGGCAAGACCGAATTCGAGCATTGGCGCGACCACAGCGACGATCCCGCACATGCCGCCGTGTTCGCCGATTCAGTGAAGCCGATCGCGGATGCCGGCAAGGCCGATCTGGTGCCGAGCGATCACCGCCTGACAGAGGAGATCACGCTGATCCCGACGCCGGGTCACAGCCCCGGCCACATGAGCATCCACGTCAAGTCCGGCGGCGAGCAAGGGCTGCTGACCGGCGACGTCGCCCATCATCCCTGCCAGATGTATCACCTCGACTGGTCGTCGACCGCGGATTCCGACCAGAAGCAATCGGCCGTGACGCGGCGCGAGCTGTTCTCACGCTTTGCCGATACGCCGGCGCTGGTGATCGGCGGACATTTCAACGCCGGGCACATCAAGCGCGATGGCGATGCCTTCAGGTTCGTCGCACTGGGGTAACGCCCGAACCGGCCTTGAAATAAGGCTTAGCAGCAATGCAGCGGCCTCATGGTGGTTGAATTTCCGCCCGCGCTGTTCCATGAAGCGTGTCGAGGTATACCAGTAACAATCCTCAAGACACCGTAGGGAGTGATCGATATGAAGCTTGTTCGTTATGGCGAAAAGGGTGCGGAAAAGCCCGGTCTGATCGATAAATCCGGCCAGCTCCGCGACCTCTCGGCCCATCTGAAGGACCTCACCGGCGAAGCCTACGCGCCGGAATCCCTGAAGAAGCTTTCTGCCCTCGATCCCGCCTCCCTGCCCGCCGTCTCCGGCAAGCCGCGCTTCGGCGCCCCCGTCACCGGCATCTCGAAGTTCGTCGCGATCGGCCTGAACTACTCCGACCACGCCAAGGAAACCGGCGCGGCGATCCCGACCGAACCGATCATCTTCATGAAGGCGAATACCTCGCTGTCCGGCCCCAACGATGCGGTCGAGAAGCCGCGCGGCTCGACCAAGCTGGACTGGGAAGTCGAGATCGCCGCGATCATCGGCACCCGCGCCAAGTACGTCTCGGAAGCCGACGCGCTCAATTACGTCGCCGGCTATTGCGTCTGCAACGACGTCTCCGAGCGCAACTTCCAGACCGAGCGCCTCGGACAATGGACCAAGGGCAAGTCGCACGACACGTTCGGTCCGGTCGGCCCGTGGCTCGCCACCAAGGACGAGATCGCCGACGTGCAGAACCTGTCGATGTGGCTCGACGTCAACGGCAAGCGCCGCCAGACCGGCTCGACCAAGACCATGATTTTCACGATGGCGAAGTGCATTTCCTACGTCTCGCAGTTCATGACGCTGCTGCCCGGCGACATCATCACCACGGGCACCCCGCCCGGCGTCGGCCTTGGCATGAAGCCGCCGACCTTCCTCAATGTCGGCGACGTCGTGACGCTCGGCATCGAGGGCCTCGGCGAGCAACGCCAGGAAATCGTCGCGGCTTGAGGTTCGGCGCCGAACACCGGTGCGACCACGTCATTGCGAGCGAAGCGAAGCCATCCATCTATCCAAGCAAGCGGGTGAATGGATTGCTTCGTCGCTTCGCTCCTCGCAATGACACATCAATGCGATAGCTCTAGCGAGGAGCCTGCAATGAAACTCACCTTCTCCCCCGCCTCCCCGTTCGCCCGCAAGGTGCGTATCGCGGCGATCGAGCTCGGTCTGATCGACAAGATCGAGTTCGTACCGGCCACCGTCGCGCCGGGCACGGCCAACGACGAATATTCCAAGATCACGCCGCTGAAGAAGCTGCCTGTGCTGATCCTCGACCATGGCGATGTGATCCTGGATTCCTACGTCATAGTCGAATATCTCAACGAGATCGGCGGCGGCCGGCTGATCCCGGGCTACGGCCCGCGGCGCTGGAAGCTGAAGACCGATCAATCGCTGCTCAACGGCATGCTCGATTCCATGCTGCTGTGCCGCTACGAGAAGATGGTGCGGCCGCAGGGCTCGCTGTGGCAGGCCTGGTACGACGATCACTGGAACAGGGCCTGGGCCGGCATGGCACGGTTCGAGAACCGGCCCGACGTGCTGGATGGCTCGTCGTTCGACATCGCACAGATCGGCCTTGTCTGCGTGCTCGGCTATGCCGACTTCCGCTTCGCCGATTGCGGCTGGCGCAAGGCCTATCCCAAGCTCGACGCCTTCTACCAACGCATGCAGGAACGGCCGTCGGTGAAGATCTCGGCGCCGCCTGCGGCGTAGCAGCGGATTGCGGGGGAATGACGATGCGCCATCGCTTCCCCCGCTTGCTCGTTCTCGGCGCGAGCCTCGCGCTCGCGTTGACGGCCTCATTCACCAATCTGAGGGCCGACGATATGACACCCGGACAACAGGATCATCCTTGCGGATCGCCGGCCGCGCTCGACGACGGCTGGACGATTGCCGCGCCTGAGAGCGTCGGCATGGATGGCGCGCGGCTGTGCGGCATCGCTGCGCGGCTCGGCTTGCGCAGCAGCGAGGTGCATTCCGTGGTCGTGGCGCGCCATGGACGACTGGTGTTCGAGCAATATTTTTCCGGCATCGACCAGCCGTGGGGCTATCCGGAGGGCCGCATCGAATTCACGGCGACGACCAGGCACGACATGCGTCCGGCATCGAAGAGTGTGACGTCGCTGCTGGTCGGCATCGCCATCGACCGCAAGCTGATCGCGAGCACCGACGAGCCCATCGTGAAATTCTTCCCCGACCATCGGTCGGTAAAGTCGGCCGGATGGGACGCAATCACGCTGCGCCATCTGCTGACGATGTCGTCGGGCATCAAATGGGACGAGACGCTGCCCTGGACCCATCCCGACAACGACGAGCCGCACTTGGCCTTTGATGCCGATCCGATCGGCTACGTGCTGGGCAAGCCGATCATAGCGCCGCCGGACACGCTGTGGAATTACAGTGGCGGCGGTACCGATCTGCTCGGCAACATCCTTGAACAGGTCTCCGGCAAACCACTCGAAGCCTTCGCGCGCGAGACGCTGTTCCAGCCGCTCGGTATCACCGATCTCGAATGGAAGACCTACAAGAACGGAAAGATCGCCGCAGCCGCCGGCCTCCGCCTGCGCCCACGCGACGCCGCGAAGATCGGTCAATTGATGCTCGATCGCGGTATGTGGAACGGACAGCGGATCATCTCGGCGGACTGGATCGCGCAATCGATCGCACCGCGCTTCCAGGCGGTCGGCTATTTCGGCGGCACGCTGTTCTACGGCTATCAATGGTGGGTCGGCCGGTCTCTGTCCGAGGGTAAGGAAGTGAGATGGGTCGGCGCCTTCGGCTGGGGCGGCCAGCGCATTATCGTCGTGCCCGATCTCGATCTTGTGATGATGACGACGGCAGCCCAGTACGGCCAGCCGAAGGAAGGCCTTGCGGCGATGGATATCCTCGCCAACATCATCATTCCCGCCGTGCGCGACGCGCACTGATCCTATCCAAGGAATCACTCATGAGCCTGAAATTTGCCGCCGGCGATCTCACCATTCATCGTATCGTGGAGGAGGAAGGCAGGTTCCTGCCCGCGAACGACATGCTGCCCGGGCTGACACCGGAGCTGCTTGCGGAGAACCGCGCCTGGATGAAGGCCGCCGGCGCGCTCGACGACAGCGATACGCTGATCCTGGCGTTCCAGTCCTACATCGTGAAGACGCCGCACCACACCATCCTGATCGACAGCTGCATCGGCAATCACAAGCCGCGGCCGACGCGGCCGACCTGGAACATGAAGACCGACGACCGCTATCTGCGCGGCCTCGCGTCGGCCGGCTTCTCGGTCGATGACATCGACTATGTGATGTGCACGCATCTGCATGTCGATCATGTCGGCTGGAATACGCGGCTCGAGAACGGGCGCTGGGTGCCGACCTTCCCCAACGCGCGCTACGTGTTCGACAAGGCCGAGTTCGACTACTGGACCGCGACCAATGCGAAGGCGGAGGTGCCGCCGTTCGTCGACAGCGTGCTGCCGGTGGTCGAAGCCAAGCGGGCCGAGCTCGTCGGCAATGATTTTGCGATCGGCGATCACATGCGCGTCCTGCCGACGCCCGGCCACACCCCGGGCCACGTCGCCTTCACCTTCGGCCGCGGCAAGGACGATGCGGTGTTTGCCGGCGATTTGATGCACTCGCCGATCCAGGCGCTCTATCCGGAGCTGTCGCCGAAATTCGACGTCGACCCGGCGCAGGCCGCAAAGACGCGGCGCGGCTTCCTCGAGCGCTATTGCGACACCGACACGCTGTGTTGCCCCGCGCACTTCCCCTCGCCGTCGGTGGGGAAGGTCAGGCGGAAGGGCAACGGGTTTGTCTGCGAGACGGTGAGCTAGCGCGCTTGTCCGCTTCACCCTCCCCCTCAAGGGTCCCTCAAGGGGAGGGTGCTTCTTCCTCAATCGAACAGGCTCGGCGTGTGGTTCACCACCGCGCCTTCGATCTGCAGCATCTTCAGCTTGGTCACCACGCCGCCATTGGCCGAGAAGCCGCCCGGCTTGTTGCCGGCCGCAAGCACCCGGTGGCAGGGCACCACGATCGGGCACGGGTTGCGGCCCAGGGCCTGGCCGACGTCGCGCGACAATTCGACGCCGCCGAGCTGCTTGGCGATGTCGCCATAGGTCATGGTCTTGCCCGGCGGAATCTTGCGCGCGATGTCGTAGACGCCGCGGTTGAACTCCGGGACGCCGTCGAGATCGAGCACGATGTCGGCGAGGTCGTTCGGCTTGCCGGCAAGCAGCTCGATCATGCCGTCGATCGCGTGCTGCACCTCGGCCGGCGGGGCCGCCTCGGTAACGTCGCCGTTGCGCTGAAAGATCCGCTTGCGGGTCTTCTCCTCTGTGCCCATCGGCAGCTGCACGCCGGTGACGCCGTGCTCGCCCCAGACGACGCCGCAGGCGCCGATCATGGTCTCGAAGATTGCATAATGCTGGCCGGTCATGGCTCGCTCCAGATGTTCCTTCATATATTCATTCGGCTCATATCTTTGAGCCTGCCGTTGATCTGAAATCTAGGCTTGGAGAATGTTGCTATCCACCCGAATTCCGTGGGAACTTCGGCTAAATCAACAACATCTCCTCCGCTCCGCGAGCCCCAAATGCACAGCCTCCACGTCAACGGTTTCGACATGCCCTATCTCGATATCGGAGAGGGCCCGCCGCTGGTCTGCGTGCACGGCTCGCTATGCGATTTCCGGATCTGGTCGGCGGTGCTCGGCCCGCTGACGCGCCATCATCGCGTGATCGCGGTCAGCCTGCGGCACTTCTTCCCGGCGCATTGGGACGGCGTTGGCGACAGCTATTCGATCGCACAGCATGTCGACGACGTCATCGCCTTCATCGAGGCCTTTGATACCAAACCGGTCGACCTGATGGGGCATTCCCGCGGCGGCCACATCTGCTTCCGCGCCGCGCAGCGGCGGCCGGACCTGCTGCGCAAGCTGATCCTCGCCGAACCCGGCGGCGAGCTCGACGAAACCCTCGATCCGGATTTCAAGCCGGGCCCCTCGCCGCTGGCGGCACGCTTCGCGGCATGTGCGGCGGAAATCGCCAAGGGCGATATCGACGGCGGTTTGCAGATCTTCATGGACGCACTCGAGGGACCCGGCGCCTGGAAGCGGATTCCGGCGACCTCGAAGCAACTGTTGCGCGACAATGCGACCACGCTGATCGGCCAGACCCGCGACCAGCGCCCGCCCTTCTCGAAGGTCGATGCGGAGGCGATCAAGACGCCGACGCTATTCATTGGTGGCGCGAACACCAAGGGCGTGCTGCCGAAGGTGCTGCACGCCCTTGCCGCTAACGTGAAGGGTTCGCGCACCGAGATGATCCCGGGCACCACGCATCCGATGTTCGAGCAGGCCCCGCAGCGTTACTGCGAGATCGTGCTGGAGTTTTTGGCAGGCTGAGGCGGTGTACCCTCTCCCCTTGTGGGAGAGGGTGGCACGATGGTGCGCAGCGACATCGTGCCGGGTGAGGGGTTTCTCTCCGCAGAGACAGACCCCTCACCCGGATCGCATCTGTCGATGCGATCCGACCTCTCCCACAAGGGGAGAGGTGCAGTGAGCAAGCCGCAGATCCTTTCCCAAGCACGGGGAGAGGAAGAAGATCACACCTTCCACGCACCGACCGGCTGCCGCACGGCGACATTCAGCCGATTCCAGACGTTGATCGCCGCAATGCCGAGCACCAGGGACGCGAGCTGCTGCTCGTCGAAGTGCTTGGCGGCCTCGTCCCACACCGCGTCCGTCACCGGGTCCTCGCGGTCGCTGAGCCGGGTCACCGCTTCGGTCAGCGCCAGCGCAGCGCGCTCGGCATCGGTGAAATAGGGCGTGTCGCGCCAGGCACCGACCGCGAACAGCCGCTCGTCGGTCTCGCCGGCGCGCCGGGCAAGCTTTGGGTGCATGTCGACGCAGACGCTGCAGCCGTTGATCTGGCTGGCGCGCAGATTGATCAGTTCGAGCAGCTTTTCCGGCAGGGCCGGCTTGGTGCTCTCGCTGAGCGCCTGCAGCGCCTTCATGGCATCGGGAACAACCATCACCGGGTGGTTCATGCGGGCTTTCATCATATTGCTCTCCTGATTTGCCTTTTGACGCCGCCGCGCCGATCTGCTGTCACATCGGCCTGGCTTCGTTCGTCATGGCCATGACGGAGCGGACCAAGGGAATGTGACCGATGGACGAGAAGAAATTTCTGGCGGAACAGTTCGAGGCCAACCGGCCGCGCCTGCGGGCGGTGGCCTACCGCATGCTGGGCTCGACCGCCGAGGTCGACGATGCCGTGCAGGAGGCCTGGCTGCGGCTCGGCCGCACCGATGCTTCCGCGGTCGACAATCTCGGCGGCTGGCTGACCACGGTGATCGCGCGGATCTGCCTCGACATGCTGCGTTCGCGCAAATCGCGCCGCGAGGAGCCGATCGGTCCGCACGTGCCGGAGCCGGTCGCGGACAATCCGTCGGAGCGCGAGACCGAGATGGCTGACTCCGTCGGCGCGGCGCTGCTGGTGGTGCTGGAGACGCTGGCGCCGGCCGAGCGGCTGGCGTTCGTATTGCACGACATGTTCGCGGTGCCGTTCGAGGAGATCGCACCGATCGTCGGGCGCACGCCGGCCGCCGCGCGGCAACTCGCCAGCCGCGCCAGACGCCGCGTGCAGGACACGCCCCCCGCGCCGGATCCCGATCTCAGCCGGCAGCGCGGCATCGTCGAGGCCTTCCTCGCCGCGTCCCGCAACGGCGACTTCGAAGGGCTGCTTGCGGTGCTCGCGCCCGACGTCGTGGTACGCGCCGACCAGGCGGCGCAGCGGCTCGGCTCGCTGCCGGTGATCCGCGGCGCCACGGCGGTCGCCGAAAGCTTCAAGGGTCGCGCGCAGGCGGCAAGGCCGGCGCTGGTCGACGGCGAGATCGGCGTTGCCGTCATCCTCGGCGGCGCACTGCGGATCGTGCTGCGGGTCACGATATCGGGCGATAGGATCGCGGCGATCGATGCGACCGCCAATGCCACCGAGATCGAGACCTTCGATGTCGAGGTGCTCGATCGCAGCTGACCCGGCTGGAGGCAGCCAAGTCGCGATGCTAGTGTCCTCCCTGCGCTCATGCTGGGAGGACGATCATGAAACTATCCGTCAAATTGCTCGCGTCGGCCGGCCTGCTCGCCCTCGCCTCGTCCTCCGCTTTTGCCGCCGCGGACGAAAAACTGCGTACGGCGGCCGAGCAGGCCCAGCCGGCGGTGATCGAAAGCCTGCACGACATGGTGCTGATCGAGTCGGGCTCCAGCGACGTCGAAGGCCTGAAGAAGATGGCCGACTACACCGAAGCGCGGCTGAAGGCGCTCGGCGCCAAGACCGAACGGCGCAAGACCACGAAGGGCGCCGGCGCCGACATGGTGATCGGCACCTTCGACGGCACCGGCAGCAAGAAGCTGATGCTGATCGCGCATATGGATACGGTGTACGAGCACGGCATCCTCGACACCCAGCCCTACAAGGTCGATGGCAACCGGATCTACGGACCCGGCATTGCCGACGACAAGGGCGGCATCGCCGTCATCCTGCATTCGCTGAAGATCCTGAACGATGCGGGCTGGCGCGACTACGCCAAGCTCACCGTGTCGTTCAATCCGGATGAGGAGGTCGGCTCGATCGGCTCCGGCGAGATCATCGCCGAACTCGCCGACCAGCACGACCTGGTGCTGTCCTGCGAGCCGACGGTGGCGCCGCCGGTCGCCAGGAATGAGAGCCTGCTGCTCGGCGCCAGCGGCACCGCGACCGGCACGCTGGATGTGAAGGGCAAAGCCTCGCATGCCGGCGCCGCGCCGCAGCTCGGCCGCAACGCGCTGATCGAGCTCGCGCATCAATTGCTGCAGACCCAGGACGTCGCGAAATCGATTCCGGGCACGCAGCTGAACTGGACCACCGCGAAGGCCGGCACCGTGCGCAACCAGATCCCCGATCACGCCTCTGCCGGCGCCGACATCCGTCTCACCATTCCGGACGGCGTGCAAAAGCTGCAGGCCGCGCTCGACGAGAAGGTGAAGGACAGACTGATCCCGGACACCGAAGTGAGCGTGAAGGTCGTCGCAGGCCGTCCGCCCTTCGTCGCGGACGATCGCGGCCGCGCGCTCGCCAAGCAGGGACAGGCGATCTATGCCGAGCTCGGACGCACACTCGATATCGCCGAGATGACCGGCGGCGCGACCGACGCCGGCTATGCCGCACGCAGCGGCAAGGCGATCGTGGTCGAAAGCTTCGGCCTCGCCGGCTGGGGTTATCACGCCCGCGACGAGTACATCGACACCAACTCGATCGTGCCGCGGCTCTATCTGATGACGCGAATGCTGATGGAGCTGGGCAAGGCGAAGTAGCGGGCGAAAGCGCTTCGGCGGATTTCGCAGCAGCAATTGTGTGCCGATTGAGCAGCGCTGATGTTTCGCGCTGGAGTTCGCGGCCACCCCTCTCCCCACCCTCCCTCGCAACGGGGGAGGGAGCCGACGAGCGTGCTCACCTCACGTTCCGGCACTCAGTCGTTTCGCCGAAGCAGCCGGGATAGTTCCTACGACGCGGGTTCTCTCCGTTCCCTCCCCCCTTGCGGGGGAGGGTCAGGGAGAGGGGTGCCGCTTGCTCCGCTCGCCGATTGAGAACTGGTCAGTCACCGCGGCCAACGGCTCGACCGCATCTCGCGCTCAGCGCGAAAACTGCACTGCTTCAGTCGCTTAGCGCTATCGCAAACTGGAGCCTTGACCCTTCCTGCAATCCACACTAGCTTCTCTTCTGAACACGGAATTCCGTATTCCAATTTGGACCGCCGGCATGATCCCGTTGGACCCGCTTCCGAACCTCATCGACCAGGTCTATGGGCGATTGCTCGAAGCGATCATCGACCGCTCGCTGCTGCCCGGCCAGCGCATCACTCAGAACGAACTTGCGGAAAAGCTCGGCGTCTCGCGGCAGCCGATCTCGCACGCGCTGCATCTGTTGCATCGTCAGGGCCTCGTCGCGGAAAGCGGCAAGCGCGGCTTCGAGGTGACGCAGCTCGATCCGCAGCGCATCCGCGAGCTCTATGAAGTGCGCGGCGCCATCGACGCGCTGGCGGCCCGGCTTGCCGCAACGCGCGTGAAAGCGGATGCCGCGGCACGCGCGCAGCTCGAAAGCGCGCTCGAAGCCGGACGCGCGATCGACGACAACGCGCCGCTGGCGCGCCTGATCGCGCTCGACGTCGACTTCCACAGCGCGATCTACCGGCTGGCCGGCAATTCCGCGATCGAGGAAATGATCGCGCCGCAATGGCCGCATATGCGCCGCTCGATGGCGACCGTGCTCGCCGAACTCGATTATCGCGACAGCGCCTGGACCGAACACGAGACCATCGGTGCGCATATTTTCTCCGGCAATGCGCATGCTGCCGAAGCTGCAGCGCTTGCGCATGCTCAGACGGCAGGACGGATGACGGAAGAGAAGTTGAGGGCAATCGACGTGGCGGCGTGAAACTGAGCTGTCATTCCGGGATGGTGCGCCAGCACCAGACCCGGAATCTCGAGATTCCGGGTTCGATGCTGCGCATCGCCCCGGAATGACAACAACAATCAAAGGAGGAAAGCACCATGAAACTGACCCAAGAGCAGGTCGAATTTTTCCACCACGAAGGTTGGCTGTTCCTGCCCGAGCTGTTCATCCAGGAGGAGGTCGATTTCCTTGCGCGCGAAGCCGTCTCGATCTATGACGCCAACCGCCCCGAGGTGTGGCGGGAGAAGAGCGGCGCGCCGCGCACCGCATTCGCCGCGCATCTCTACAACGAGGCGTTCGGCATCCTCGGCGCGCATCCGCGCATGATCGACCCCATCGAGCAGCTGTTCGGCGAGAAGGTCTACATGCATCAGTTCAAGATCAACGCGAAGGCAGCCTTCACCGGCGACGTCTGGCAGTGGCATCAGGATTACGGCACCTGGAAGCGTGACGACGGCATGCCGGAGCCGCGCGCAATGAACATCGCGATCTTCCTCGACGAGGTGATGCCGATCAACGGCCCGCTGATGCTGGTGCCGCAGAGCCAGACCGCGGGCGATCTGAAGGCGTCGCACGATCTCGAAACGACGTCCTACCCGCTGTGGACGCTGGACGAGGAGACGGTGACGCGTCTGGTGAAACAGGGCGGCATCGTCGCGCCGACCGGCAAGCCCGGCGGCATGCTGATGTTCCACGGCAATCTGGTGCACGGATCGAGCGGCAACATCACGCCCTATCCGCGCAAGATCGTCTATTTGACGCTGAACGCGGTCTCGAACTACATCCGCACCCCGACGCGGCCCGACTACATCGCGCACCGCGACTTCACGCCGATCCAGACCGTGGCCGACGACGCGCTGTTGCGGCTCGCCCGTGCGCCGCGGCAAGCGGCGGAGTAGTTGCTCAATCGTCATTCCGGGGCGATGCGAAGTATCGAACCCGGAATCTCGAGGTTCCGGGTTCGCGCTTCGCGCGCCCCGGAACGACTCTGTTTGATTGGAAGGCATCATGAACCTGCACCATCTCCTCAAAACCCGCGCCGGCGCCGGCAAGCCGGTGCGCGTCGTCCTGATCGGCGCCGGAAAATTCGGCTCGATGTTCCTGTCGCAGGTGCCGCACACGCCGGGGCTCGAGGTGCCCGTGATCGTCGACCTCGACCGCGACCGCGCCCGCGAGGCCTGCCGCACGGTCGGCTGGGACGACGCGCGGATCAGCGCGACCACCTTCACTGACGACGGCGCGCGTGCGATCGCCGGCGGCGCGTTCGATGTCGTGGTCGAAGCGACCGGCAATCCCGCGGTCGGCATCCGCCATGCCCGCGCGGCAATCGCCGCCGGCAAGCATGTCGTGATGGTCAATGTCGAGGCCGACGTGCTGGCGGGACCGCTGCTCGCCGAGGAGGCGCGCAAGGCCGGCGTGGTCTATTCGCTCGCCTATGGCGACCAGCCGGCGCTGACGGCGGAGATGGTCGACTGGGCGCGCGCCACGGGCTTCCGCGTCGTCGCCGCCGGCAAGGGCACGAAATACCTGCCGGCCTATCACGACGTGACGCCGGAGGGCGTGTGGCAGCATTACGGGCTCACCGCCGCCGAGGCGCAATCCGCCGGCATGAATCCGCAGATGTTCAATTCCTTCCTCGACGGCACCAAATCCGCGATCGAGATGGCCGCGATCGCCAACGCCTGCACGCTCGACGTGCCGTCGGAGGGCCTGCTGTTTCCGCCCTGCGGCGTCGACGACCTGCCGCATGTGATGCGGCCCCGCGATAAGGGCGGCGTGCTGGAGAAATCCGGCATCGTCGAAGTGGTGTCGTCACTGGAGCGCGACGGCCGTCCGGTGTTTCGCGATTTGCGCTGGGGCGTCTATGTGGTGCTGGAGGCGCCGAACGACTATGCCGCCGACTGCTTCAGGCAGTATGGCCTCAAGACCGACGCGTCCGGCCGCTATGCGGCGATGTACAAGCCGTATCATCTGATCGGGCTCGAGCTGAACATTTCGGTGCTGTCTGCCGCGCTGCGCAACGAGCCGACCGGCCAGCCGCGCGGCTTCCGCGGCGACGTCGCTTCGGTGGCAAAACGCAATCTGCGCGCCGGCGAGATGCTGGACGGCGAAGGCGGTTACACTGTGTGGGGCAAATTGATGCCGGCCTCCGCCAGCCTCACCGCCGGTGCGCTGCCGATCGGGCTCGCGCATCGGGTCAAGCTGAAGAACGACGTCGCCCATGGCGCCGTGGTGCGCTGGAGCGACGTCGAAGTCGACGAGCGCAACGACACGATCAAGACGCGCAAGGCGATGGAGCAGGCGTTCTCGCGGTAGCGTTTCCGGCCATTCACTCGAACAGCAATTCTTTCACCTCTCCCCGTTCTTTACGGGGAGAGGTCGGATCGCATCGCAGATGCGATCCGGGTGAGGGGCAAGGCACACTGCTCAACAAGCAGCGAAGTGCTCGCCGGATGGAGGCCCCTCACCCCGCCCTCTCCCCGTAAGAACGGGGCGAGGGAGACGATAGAGCAATGCTCGGGGCATCACGGCAATAGCCGGCTCGCCTTCGCCAGCTTGAACCACTTCCGGAACATCACCTCGGTATCCATCATCTCGGTGAAGCCAGCCTGGTTGAGCTTCACCGTCGACACGATCGACGGCGGACCGGACTCGGTCTGCCCGTAGCGCATGCTGTAATCGGCATATTGAAACGACAGGCCGACGAACTCTTCCAGACCCGGCGCGATCAGATCGTGCTTCCTGCGCAGTTCGTCCCACGGCGGGATCCATTTCGGATACTCCTGCGCCAGCGACAGCGGCACGTGCTTGCCCGGTGCCATCTCCAGCGCATCAGCGACCGCCGGCCAGATATTTTCCCAGGTGAAGACGTCGCCATTGGTGACGTTGAACGCTTCATTGCGTGCGCTCTCGGCCTCACCGGACCAGCCGATCGCGCGCGCCAAGAGATCGACGTCGACCGCCTGCGCGACGCGCGGCGCGCCGCCGGGATAATCGAGCGGCCTGCCCTGCTCGCGCAGCATTGCCGCATAGACGCCGAGCGGCGGGATCAAATCCATCGCACCGCCCATGGCTTCGCCGATGATCAGCACCGGACGCAGGATGCTCCAGTGCCAGCCTTTGCCGCGCTGCAACTCGCGCAGGAAATTCTCCTGCGCCCAATAGAAATTCGGCTGCTCGTACATTTCCGAGCGCCCCTCGCGCGCCGGCACCGTCAGCGGCCGGACATGCACGCCATAGGCCTTTGTGCCCTGCAGCAGCGCGACATGCTTGAGATCAGGCGCGACCGGCTCGAGCACGCCCATCAGATTGCGCAGCATCCGGTCGTTGGTTTCGATCTGCCCGGCGTCGCGCCAGCCATCGACTAGGCTCGGCGCCTCATAGAGCGCGGCATAGATCAGATGCGTTGCACCGGCGAGCTCGGCCGCGGCACGGCGGCAATCCTCGGCATTGGTCAGGTCGATTCGCACATGCTGCGCGCCGTAGAGGTCGCGCGGCTTGCGGCGCGACAGCGCGATGCACTCGCAATCGTCGGATGCGCCGAAGTGTCGCAAGGCGGCGTTGCCGACGAGGCCGGTCGCGCCGGCGACCACGACTTTCTTGTTAGCCATGTCCTTGAACTCCCATCAACTCGCTTCCTGCGTAGCAGATCGCGGCAGGGCCCGCAGCCCGCCGCGCGGGTATCGGATGAGACCAACGGCGACGATTTTCCTTCGCAACTGCAACCAAGGCCGACGCTTGATTTCCGCCGGCAAACGATCATCCTGAGTGAGGGAACCGGACGAAGCGGATTTCCACACACAAGAGCCCGTCGAGGGCCAGCGGACACATCATCACAGCAACGTCGATCGATCGGCGAAGAAAGACGGCATCAAGATCGTTCCCCTTGTCGAGGCATCGGCACACAGGAGGGCTACGCATGAAGCGTCGTGATTTCTTGAAGGCAGGCGGCGTTGGGCTCGCCGCGACGGCGGTCGCCGCACCCGCGGTCGCGCAATCGATGCCCGAGGTCAGGTGGCGGCTCGCGGCAAGCTGGCCGAAGGCGCTCGATACGCTCTATGGCGGCTGCGAATTCTTCTGCAAGCGCGTCGCCGAAATCACCGACAACCGATTCCAGATCCAGTCGTTCGCTGCCGGCGAGATCGTGCCCGGCCTGCAGGTGCTCGACGCCGTCTCCAACGGCACGGTCGAGATGGGCAACACCGCGCTGTATTATTACTGGGGCAAGAATCCCGCTTTCACATTCGGCACGTCGCTGCCATTCGGCCTCAACACGCGCCAGCATATTTCCTGGCTGCAATGGGGCGGCGGCAGCGATCTGATCAACAATCTGCTCGGCGAATACAACTGCGTCGGCATTCCGACCGGCTCGACCGGCG
>NZ_VITY01000014.1:187500-245798 GCF_007993935.1 Bradyrhizobium macuxiense
GGTCTTGGAGTTCCGGCTATCGAAGGTGGGTTTCCCCATTCGGAAATCCGTGGATCAAAGCTTCTTCGCAGCTCCCCACGGCTTATCGCAGCGTAGCACGTCCTTCATCGCCTCTCAGCGCCAAGGCATCCACCGAACACCCTTAAGGCACTTGATTGCTCTCATTATCAATGTCCACACACTCGGCAGAATGTTGTCTGTGTAACTGCCCAAAGACCGAAGTCCCAGGCGCGCATCCTCGATGAATGCGATTGCACAGCCGGACATTGACTAGAAAGACCAGCTTGCTTCGTAAGATCGGCCCGATAGCGAGGCGGTCAAGCTTCGCTACAAAGATCGTTTTACAACTCGATCATCTTGCGATGAGCGAGCGCCGAAAACGATCTGGAGATTAGGAATGGTACCCGCGAATTGCTTCGCAGATCCAAACTCGGATCGATCTCCTCTTTACGATGTCAGAAAACACGCACGTCACCGTCCATCCGGACCAATGAGTGCGAAGTGATGTTTCGCGGACGATTGAACGAGGCATTCTCGAGCTTCAATTCCATCTGGTGGAGCCAGACGGGATCGAACCGACGACCTCATGCTTGCAAAGCACGCGCTCTCCCAGCTGAGCTATGGCCCCGTACCAGAAGACGAATGCTCCGCACTCGATCAAAATGGTGGGCCTGGGAAGACTTGAACTTCCGACCTCACGCTTATCAAGCGCGCGCTCTAACCAACTGAGCTACAAGCCCCTAACACGAGAGACATGCCGGCGCGCAACCGACGCGAAGTCGATGCATCGCACAGCGCTCAGCCCCTGGCGCGTGTTCGTCCGCGAAGAAAGAGAAACGAAGACGGCGAAATCCCGCCAATGGAGCTCAACAATCCTGAAACTGTTGGCCCCTGAATGTTTCTAAAACGATCCGATAGTGAGCGTGAGCTCGCTGAAGGATCATCCTTAGAAAGGAGGTGATCCAGCCGCAGGTTCCCCTACGGCTACCTTGTTACGACTTCACCCCAGTCGCTGACCCTACCGTGGCCGGCTGCCCCCTTTCGGTTAGCGCACCGTCTTCAGGTAAAACCAACTCCCATGGTGTGACGGGCGGTGTGTACAAGGCCCGGGAACGTATTCACCGTGGCGTGCTGATCCACGATTACTAGCGATTCCAACTTCATGGGCTCGAGTTGCAGAGCCCAATCCGAACTGAGACGGCTTTTTGAGATTTGCGAAGGGTCGCCCCTTAGCATCCCATTGTCACCGCCATTGTAGCACGTGTGTAGCCCAGCCCGTAAGGGCCATGAGGACTTGACGTCATCCCCACCTTCCTCGCGGCTTATCACCGGCAGTCTCCTTAGAGTGCTCAACTAAATGGTAGCAACTAAGGACGGGGGTTGCGCTCGTTGCGGGACTTAACCCAACATCTCACGACACGAGCTGACGACAGCCATGCAGCACCTGTCTCCGGTCCAGCCGAACTGAAGAACTCCGTCTCTGGAGTCCGCGACCGGGATGTCAAGGGCTGGTAAGGTTCTGCGCGTTGCGTCGAATTAAACCACATGCTCCACCGCTTGTGCGGGCCCCCGTCAATTCCTTTGAGTTTTAATCTTGCGACCGTACTCCCCAGGCGGAATGCTTAAAGCGTTAGCTGCGCCACTAGTGAGTAAACCCACTAACGGCTGGCATTCATCGTTTACGGCGTGGACTACCAGGGTATCTAATCCTGTTTGCTCCCCACGCTTTCGTGCCTCAGCGTCAGTATCGGGCCAGTGAGCCGCCTTCGCCACTGGTGTTCTTGCGAATATCTACGAATTTCACCTCTACACTCGCAGTTCCACTCACCTCTCCCGAACTCAAGATCTTCAGTATCAAAGGCAGTTCTGGAGTTGAGCTCCAGGATTTCACCCCTGACTTAAAGACCCGCCTACGCACCCTTTACGCCCAGTGATTCCGAGCAACGCTAGCCCCCTTCGTATTACCGCGGCTGCTGGCACGAAGTTAGCCGGGGCTTATTCTTGCGGTACCGTCATTATCTTCCCGCACAAAAGAGCTTTACAACCCTAGGGCCTTCATCACTCACGCGGCATGGCTGGATCAGGCTTGCGCCCATTGTCCAATATTCCCCACTGCTGCCTCCCGTAGGAGTTTGGGCCGTGTCTCAGTCCCAATGTGGCTGATCATCCTCTCAGACCAGCTACTGATCGTCGCCTTGGTGAGCCATTACCTCACCAACTAGCTAATCAGACGCGGGCCGATCTTTCGGCGATAAATCTTTCCCCGTAAGGGCTTATCCGGTATTAGCTGAAGTTTCCCTCAGTTGTTCCGAACCAAAAGGTACGTTCCCACGCGTTACTCACCCGTCTGCCGCTGACATATTGCTATGCCCGCTCGACTTGCATGTGTTAAGCCTGCCGCCAGCGTTCGCTCTGAGCCAGGATCAAACTCTCAAGTTGGACTTGAAACCTTTGAACCGGCTGATCACAACGTTTGACGAGGTCCCACCATTCTTCGTCGACCGAAGTCAACGAGCCGCCTGCGATTCACATCGTTGGCAGCGATGGTGTAACCTTTAAACGTGTACCGCCGAAGTCTTTCGTCCACTCCCAGAAGTCAAAAGCCGAAGCTTTCGAGTATTCCGAGAGACGCAAGGACTCCGCCGTCCACGTTTCTCTTTCTTCATCTTCACTTGTCAAACAGCCCGGGATCAGACGACCCCACACCCTTAGAGGGTGGTTCTACCCTTCACCGGCAGACAGTGAACCTCAACCGATTTATGTCGGCTGTTGTGTCACTCATCTAAGTGAGGAGCATCAGAGGCGCGTTCGCTCGCCTTGGTCAGTGACCCGGCGGCGCCGCGCTCAGTGGTTGGTTTATAGTCCGCCCCCCTCCGGATTGTCAACGGCCATTGTCAACAAATCGTCGCACGCCAAAATCGGTTGTGCAGTGCGAAGAAATTCTCATGCTTTCCGTGACTTAGGTCGGAGGTAAAAATCCGTCACCCAACCCACGTGGTAAAAAACTTGAAAAAAAGTTTGTCGCCGGGGGGCCCGTCAGACCCCTCGGAGCGGGTTCCAAGCCGCTCCAGGCGGGACGACGGCCCCCACCTGCTTCAGGAAACTTTTCCACCCTAAATGCCGCACTTGAGCCACAATCCTGCGACGTTCTCGCTATAACGAATGCAATGAACCGCTCGAAACCTGTGGGGGCTCGGGTGGTTTTTCAGGGGGACCAGGCGATTTCTTCGAGAACCCGTCGCCTCTTCCCTACGCGGCCGAGCAATATCGAGAGATCTGCACACCATTGACGTTCGAGAGTGCGGCCAGCGAATGGCCTTCGTCTCTTCGACTTCGATGCGTGTGGCTCGCCACACCGCCGAAATCCCTCTCCGAGGGAGCGAGGCGGAGATGAGGACGAGCAGAGGTCAATCGCAGTTGCTGGAATTTGGGGGGATATCGGGTTGAGCCAACGGGCGTCACGCGGAAGCGGCATTGGGCGCGAGACCGGGATGATCGATCTCGGTCACGAACCGCCGCTTTCAGTCGACGGCACCGAGGCCGCGGTGATCGATCGCCGCCGTGTCTCCGTACAATGGTTTAGCGGCACCATCCTCACTGGACTATGTGGCGCGGCCCTGATCGGCGGCGCCGTGTTTGCCTCGCTCGATGGCGAGATGACCTTCGCCAAGGTGCCGGAGCGCGTCGAAGGCGCGCTGCGCGGCGCCTTCAACGGCAATGATCGCGTCGTCAGCCTGCACAAGGGTGACCGCCTGCCGCCGCCCAGCGAAAACTCCGCTTCGCGCAGCCTGGTGCGCGTCTCGACCGTGACCCGCGTCGGCAACCGCGACGTGATGAGGGTCAGGCCCTTCATCCGAATTTCCGGCAATCTCTCGATGACCACGAGCGATCTGTCGTCCAAGATACCGCCATTCAACGCGCAGCGTCTGCTGACCGATGTCGGCTCCGACACGCCGGCTGCGGCCGAGGATCCGAATGCGGCGGCCGCCGCCGAGCCCGACGCCGAGGTCTCTTTCGTCACCAAGGATCTCGGGACGGTGCTGCCGAAAGCCAAGCTCGCCGCAGGCGTCGGGCTCGACGACATCCTGATGCGGGTCCGTGACGCCGCCAATTGGCGCGGCTCCGGCAACTCGGTGCGCTATGCTTCGCTCGCCAATGCCGCAGCCGATGCCACCGGCGCCGGCCCCGATATGCGGATGGCCTACGCCACCGAGGGCAACACCTCCGACCCCTATGCGGGCTTCGAGACCCGCGTGGTGCCGGAGAATGTCACCCTGCTGCCGAAGACCAAAGAGCAGGTCACCGGCGGCAATCCGGTCGGTGAACGGGTTCACCTCGTCAAGAAGGGCGACAGCATCACCTCGATCCTGCGCGATCAGGGCGCGACGCCCGACGAGGCGAAAGCAATTGCCGCAACGCTTGGCCCGCGCGGCCGCGACGGCGGCCTGAAGGAAGGCCAGAAGGTGCGGATCCTGATGGCGCCGGCGGCTCCGGGCGCCCGGCTGCAACCCTATCGCGTGATCGTCGCCAATGATTCCGTGGTCGAAGCCGTCGCCGCCCTGTCCGATCTCGGCAAATATGTCGCCGTCGACGTGCAGAGCATGAACACCACGACCGACACCGCCGACAATTCCAGCGACGATGACGAGGATGATGGCAGCGGCGTGCGGCTCTATCAGAGCATTTACGAAACCGCGCTGCGCAACAAGGTGCCGCCGACCGTCATCGAAGACATGGTCAAGATCTACTCCTACGACGTCGATTTCCAACGCAAGGTCCAGCCCGGCGACTCGTTCGACGTGTTCTTTGCCGGCGAGGATGAAGGCGTCACCAGCACCGAAAAGACCGAAGTGCTCTACGCCGCGCTGACCGTGGGCGGCGAAACCAAGAAATACTACCGATTCCAGAGCTCGGACGACGGCCTCGTCGACTACTATGACGAGACCGGCAAGAGCGCGAAGAAGTTCCTGGTGCGCAAGCCGGTCAACAACGCGATCATGCGTTCGGGCTTCGGCGGCCGCCGCCACCCGATCCTCGGCTATGTGAAGATGCACACCGGCGTCGACTGGGCCACCGCCTACGGCACGCCGATCTTCGCATCCGGCAACGGCGTGCTCGAAAAGGTCGGATACGAGGGCGGCTACGGCAAATATATCCGCATGAAGCATGCCAATGGCTATGAGACGGCCTACGGCCACATGTCGGCCTTCGCCAAGGGCATGGAGATCGGCAAGAAGGTGCGGCAGGGCCAGGTGATCGGCTTCGTCGGCTCGACCGGCCAGTCGACCGGCCCGCACGTCCACTACGAAATCCTGGTCAACGGCCGATTCGTCGATCCGATGCGCGTGAAACTGCCGCGCGGCCGCTCGCTGGAAGGCCCGATGCTGGCGAACTTCGAGAAGGAGCGCGACCGGATCGAAGCTCAGATGTCGAGCCGCGGCAGCTCGCGCATCGTCTCGGACGCCACGAGCTCGACCTCGCAGACGCGCTCCATCACCAACCGCTGATTATTCCCCCGGGCCACACGGGCCGTCTGACGTCGCCGCTGCGCTTCCCTTGGAAGCCGATTTGCCGCGTCGAAACACGCGCGCCGGACATGTGCGGCGGCAGCGATTTCCGCCAAAACCCCTCGGAATCCACCAAATTTCGCGGAACAAGACGGGAACCCGAACGGCGGTCATCCAGTTGATTCGACAGTGAAACCTCCAATGGAGGGAGTCATGGAGAACTGGACGAACGCAAAACTGTGTGACGTCGCAAACCTGATCCTCGGCGCGATTCTTTTCCTGTCGCCGTGGCTGTTCAAGTTCGACGGCGGAACGGTCTCCGCCAACGCCCACATCGTCGGCATTGCGATGGCGGTCCTTGCGATCGCCGCGCTCGCAGCCTTCGCGGTCTGGGAGGAGTGGCTGAACCTCATCGTCGGGCTTTGGGCGCTGGTCTCGCCGTGGGTCCTTGGTTTCCAGGGAACCACCACCGCGACGACCGTGCACGTGGTCATCGGCATCGCAGTCGCGGTCCTTGCGGCGATCGAGCTCTGGGTGATGTCCCAGCATCCGCCCCGGCTCACCACACATAGCTGAGACTTCGAACTCATCCACCCTTACCCGCTGGCCGGGATGGCCGGCGGGTAAGAGCCTTTGCCCAATGAGGATATGCAACCATGACCCAACTCACCCGCGACGACGTGCTGAAAGCCGTCAGCCACGCCGACGACGTCACGATTGCGCGAATCATCGCATCCGGGGCAACGGTCGCCGAGCTTGCCGAAGCGCAGGCGTGGCTCGCCAATGACGAGCCGCTGATGAATGACGGCAGGCCGCTGGCCACGGGCCGCGCCCGCGAGCTGGTCGACATCCTCACAGAGCTCGAATCCGCCGAGGACGACGAACCCTCGCCGCCCATCGCCCCGCCGGAATGAAAGCTTACGGCGCGAGGCTCGCGCAGATCAGGAAAACGATCCCGATCGCGGTCAGCCCGAAGGCGACGGCCGCGAGCGGCAGCAGCATGTCGATCGTCGCATGGGTGCTGTTGATCGTGCTGCCCCAGACCGCGAATTCGCCCCTCCGCCATTCGCCAAACGGAATCGGCCGCGGATGCGGATCGTGCCGATGGTCGTATCTCCGCCAGATCTGCGAGAGCAGCCACGGCAGCAGCACCGCGACAAACAGCAATACGGTGACGAACATCAGCGACAGTTCGACCTCACTCTGGCGGTCGAACAAGATCCAGGCCGACAGCACGAACCATCCGACCAAGCCTGCGGCTGTGCCGTAAACGCGGGGATGAAGATCGTCATAGACGGGCCGGTTATGGGCAATGAGTTCTCTGCTCATGCAATTCGCCTTCTGCTGAGGGCGACCGGCGGCGTGGCTTTGCAGGATGATGCAAGGTGTCGCGCAAATCAGCGATGCGATTGGCGCCAAATACGTCCCTTTGCAGCTGCGCGGAACATTGCCACGCCAGCCGATCATTCATGAGGAAAACGAACGCCGTCGACCGGCGTTTCATTAAAACCGGGACACGAATCGGGCCGCCGGACAGGAACCTCGTCACGCACGGCCCGTCGATTATCGCGCGGATGCGGCCTGTCGCCAGGCCGCATCCGGTTTCGCTGTAGATATGCTCAGTTCAGCTTGCGCTTCGAGACCGGGGCATCGAACTGCACGATCTCGGCGGTTTTGGACACCTGACCGTTGAAGGTCAGCACGTTGCCCTTTTCCGAAATCACCACGTGATCGCCATCCTTGACCTCGCCGGCGAGGATCATCTCGGCCAGCGGATCCTGCACGCTGCGCTGGATCACCCGCTTCAGCGGGCGGGCACCGTACGCCGGATCCCAGCCCTTTTCCGCGAGCCAATCCCGCGCCTTTGGATCGAGCGTGAGCTCGATCTTGCGATCCTCGAGCAGCTTGGTCAGCCGCGCGAACTGGATCTCGACGATGCGGCCCATCTCGTTCCGCTGCAGGCGGTGGAACAGGATGATCTCGTCGATGCGGTTCAGGAATTCCGGCCTGAAATGCGCCCGCACGACGCCCATCACCTGATCGCGGACCGCAGCGGTGTCCTCGCCTTCCGGCTGATTCACCAGGAGTTCCGAACCGAGGTTCGAGGTCATGATGATCAGCGTGTTGCGGAAGTCGACGGTGCGGCCCTGACCATCGGTCAGGCGGCCGTCGTCGAGCACCTGCAACAGCACGTTGAAGACGTCGGGATGCGCCTTCTCGATCTCGTCGAACAGCACGACCTGGTAGGGCCGCCGCCGAACGGCTTCGGTCAGTGCACCGCCCTCGTCGTAGCCGACATAGCCGGGAGGCGCGCCGATCAGCCGCGAGACCGAGTGCTTCTCCATGAACTCGGACATGTCGAGGCGGACCATCGCGGTCTCGTCGTTGAACAGGTCAGCGGCGAGCGCCTTGGTCAGCTCGGTCTTGCCGACACCGGTCGGCCCCAGGAACATGAACGAGCCGGTCGGCCGGTTCGGATCCTGCAGGCCTGCGCGGGCACGGCGCACGGCGGTTGCCACCGCACGCACGGCTTCGGCCTGGCCGACGACACGCTTGGCGAGACTGTCCTCCATTTTCAGGAGCTTGTCCTTTTCGCCCTCGAGCATCTTGTCGACCGGCACGCCGGTCCAGCGCGAAACGACCTGCGCGATGTGGTTGGCGGTGACCGCCTCCTCCATCATCTCGCCGCCGTTCGGCTTGCTGCTTTCACGCGCCTCGATGTCGGCGAGCTTCCGCTCCAGCTCGGGGATCCGGCCATAGGCCAGTTCGCCCGCCTTCTGGAATTCGCCGCGACGCTGCGCATTGGCCAGCTCGACACGGAGCGCATCGAGTTCGCTTTTCAGCTTCTGGGCGTTGGAGAGCTTGTTCTTCTCCGCGCTCCAGCGCGCCGTCAGCGCGGTCGACCGCTCCTCGAGCCCGGCAAGCTCCTTCTCGAGCGCCTGCAGGCGGCTCTTGGAGCCGGCATCGTTCTCCTTCTTCAGCGCCTCCTGCTCGATCTTGAGCCGGATGATGTCGCGATCCAGCGAATCGAGCTCCTCGGGTTTGGAATCGACCTGCATCTTCAGCCGCGCCGCCGCCTCGTCCATCAGGTCGATGGCCTTGTCGGGCAGGAAGCGGTCGGTGATGTAGCGGTTCGACAGCGTGGTCGCGGCCACCAACGCGGAGTCGGTGATGCGCACGCCGTGGTGCTGCTCGTATTTGTCCTTCAGGCCGCGCAGGATCGAGATGGTGTCCTCGACCGTCGGCTCGCTGACATAGATCGGCTGGAACCGGCGGGCGAGCGCCGCATCCTTCTCGACATGCTTGCGGTACTCGTCGAGCGTGGTCGCACCGATACAATGCAGCTCACCGCGCGCCAGCGCAGGCTTCAACAGGTTGGACGCGTCCATCGCGCCGTCGGTCTTGCCGGCGCCGATCAGCGTGTGCATCTCGTCGATGAACAGGATGATGCCGCCCTCGGCGGTCGAGACCTCCTGCAGCACGGATTTCAGCCGCTCCTCGAACTCGCCGCGATATTTCGCGCCGGCGATCAGGGCGCCCATGTCGAGCGACAGCAGCTTCTTGTCCTTCAGGCTCTCCGGCACGTCGCCATTGAGGATGCGCAACGCCAGGCCCTCGACGATCGCGGTCTTGCCGACGCCGGGCTCACCGATCAGGACGGGATTGTTCTTGGTTCGCCGCGACAGCACCTGGATGGTGCGGCGGATCTCCTCGTCGCGGCCGATGACGGGATCGAGCTTGCCGTCGCGCGCCGCCTGGGTCAGGTCGCGGGCATATTTCTTCAACGCGTCATACGCGTTCTCCGCGGTCGCGCTGTCGGCGGTGCGGCCCTTGCGCAGCGCTTCGATCGCCGCGTTCAGGTTCTGCGCCGTGACGCCGCCCTTGCTCAGGATATTCGCGGCCTCGCTGCCCTTCTCGAGCGTGAGCCCGAGCAGCAGCCGCTCGACGGTGACAAAGCTGTCGCCGGCCTTGTCGGCCGCCTTTTCCGCCGCATCGAAGGCGCGCGCCAGCTCCGGCGACAGGTAGACCTGTCCGGCACCGTTGCCCGAGACCTTCGGCAGCTTGTTCAGCGCCTCTTCGGTGGATTTCAGGATCGCTCTGGAATTGCCACCGGCACGATCGATCAGACCGCCGGCGAGCCCCTCATTGTCGTCCAGCAGCACCTTCAAGAGATGCAGCGGTGAGAACTGCTGGTGACCGTCGCGCATTGCGAGCGATTGGGCAGACTGGATGAATCCGCGCGCGCGCTCGGTGTACTTCTCAAAGTTCATTCGTTTTCCCTCGGCCTGCCGTCACCACCCATTCAGGCATGGTTCCGGCATCTTCATTGGGTTTCCGCGGGCCGCGTTGACGTTCCTCAACCAGCCTCTGGTCGTCGCCATCATTTTTCAGGCTTGCCGCAGATGTGGGCACTTGGTTCCAAAACGGAAGAGCCACAATCTGCGATTTCGCCCGGTGGAGCTCAGCGCCGCACGATGGCGACAAGGTAGCGGCAGGGCTGAGCAGTTTCGTTACGGAAGACGATGTCCGACGGCGGCCCGAGTTCGACGCGGTCACCCGCGGCGAGCTCGTGGCGCTCCGTCCCTTCCATTAAGACGAGACGGCCGCTGATCACCCACACCACCTGACGGATCAGGTGATAGGCGCTGGCGGGGAAGCCAGCTTCCTGGTTGGCTGGCAGCTCGACTTCCACCAGCTCCAGCGGATTGGCCGGATGCAGGAATACCTGCCGCCGCACATAGGCGGCCTTGGGATCGCGCCACACCGGCTGATCCTTGGCCCGCTGCAGGCGGGAACCGGCTGAGGCAACCTCGAACAGCGCGGCCATGGTCAGGCCATAGGCCGTGGCGATCCGCGACAGCGTCGCCGCCGTCGGGCTTGCCTCCGCCCGCTCGATCTTGCTCAGCATGGCCTTGGACACGCCTGCCCGTCCGGCGAGATCCGCCAGCGACCAGCCGCGCCCCTCCCGTTCGGCGCGAACCCGTCGCCCGAGAGCTTCATCGGCCTTGTCTTCTATAATTGACATGTCGTCTTATATAGTAGACGATCGGGTCCGTTCAAGAGGCTTGTCGAGGAAGACCGATGATTATCCGCCCCGCAACCGAGCAGGACATCCCCGCCATCACCGCGATCTTCAATGAGGCGGTCGCCAACTCGAACGCGATCTGGACGGGGAAGCAGGATTCCGAGGCCGAGCGGCTGGCCTGGATGCAGGCCCGGCTGGCGCTGGGCTATCCAGTGCTGGTCGCGGCCGAAGGGCCTGTGGTGCTCGGGTACGGCACGTTCGGCGACTTCCGAGCGTTCCCCGGTTACCGGTACAGCGTCGAGCACAGCGTCTATATCCATGTTGATCACCGCGGCCGCGGCTTGGGCCGTGTCATCGTCGACGAGCTCATCGCCGCGGCGACCGCGCTCGGCAAGCACGTCATGATCGCCGGCATCGACGGCGGCAATCCCGCCTCGCTCCGGCTGCACGCGCAGGCCGGCTTCGTCGAGGTCGCTAGGATGCCGGAGGTCGGCCGCAAGTTCGGCCGCTGGCTCGAGCTCGTGTTCATGCAACGGTTGCTGGACTCGCCCGGCGCAGCGCGGCCCGACTAGCTGCCGTGGCATTGGCGGCGGTTCTCCTCGCCCGCCAAACAGGCTAGAGCGGGCGCATGGACAACGCACACGCCTCCTCCGCCCGGATCACCGGCATCTACCGTTACCCCGTCAAGGGCCTGACGCCCGAGCCCCTGCCCCGCGCTGAGCTCAAGGTCGGCGAGACGCTGCGCTCGGATCGCCGCTACGCGATCGAGAACGGCCCAAGTGGCTTCGATCCGGCCGCGCCGACATGGCTGGCGAAGCCGCATTTCTTGATGCTGCAGCGGGACGAATGGCTGGCGCCGCTGCGCGCCCATTTCGACGACGACAACCATGTGCTGACGCTGCGCCGGGACGGCGCGATGGTTGCCCAGGGCGATCTCGAGACCGAGGCCGGGCGCGCGGCGATCGAGCGCTATTTCGCCGATCGCCATGCCGGACAGATCAAGGGACCGCCCAAGGTGCTGGTCAGCCCCGGCCACAGCTTCTCCGACGTGCCGCGCAAGGTGGTCTCGATCATCAACCTGGCGAGCCTGCGGGCGATCGAGGAGATGGTGCAGGCGCCGGTGCATCCGTTGCGCTTCCGCGCCAACCTCTATGTCGAGGGCTGGCCGGCCTGGCATGAAGCCAACCTGCTCGACCAGACCATTGCGATCGGCAGTGCGCGGGCCAAGGTTGTGAAGCGGATCACACGCTGTGCCGCGGTCAATGTCGATTCCGATACCGGCGCGCGCGACCTCTCGGTCCCGAACACGCTGATGCAGCGCTTCGGCAACAATGAATGCGGCATCTACGCCGAGATCATCGGCGATGGCGGCGCGGCGGTCGGCGACACGATTGCCGCGGAACCGCAGTAAATCACGTCGGGTTCCGTATTCCTTGAACACCGCATCAACGCGCATCGCATTGCAATGTTCGGTTGCGTGCAATAGACTTCACTCGACATTTTGAATTGCAGCAAATTTGTCGAAATTAATTGCACGGGGTTGCCATGAGCATGATCATGGTTTCGTACCGGCGGGTCGATCAGGATACAGCGGGCCGCATCGCGGACCATCTGATCGAGAAGTACGGCGAGAAATCCGTATTCTTCGACGTCAACAGCATTCGCACCGGCGCCAACTTCGTCGATCGGATCGCCAAGGCCATCATCGCCTGCGACGTCGTGATCGCCGTGATCGGTCCGCATTGGATCGGCAAGACCGATGATGGGAAACCCACGCGTCTGGAGGATCCCGCCGACTCCGTGCGTTTCGAGATCGAGACGGCGCTGAAGCACAACAAGACGCTGCTGCCGCTGCTGGTGAACGGCGCAACCATGCCGGAGGCAGCCGAGCTGCCGGAATCGCTTCGCTTCCTGCACTTCTGCAACGCTGCCCGGGTCGATTCGGGGCAGGATTTTCGCATGCACATGGCCCGCCTGATCGACACGATCAACGAGGTCCTGAATGAAGCCGGGCGATCGCCGCTGCGCGAAGTTTCACCGATCAGGCGCTACTGGACGTACGGCGCAGGCGTCGCCGCCGCAGCGTTGGCGCTCGCCGTCTGGACCGTCGGGCCCGCGTTCGAACATACCGTGGTCAAGGGCGCATCGGACGATCAGACCACGGTCGGGCGCACGACGCCGCCCGCCGTACCAGTCTCCGTCACGCAGCGCGCCAAGGCGCATGACGGTTTTCTCTTTCCTGATTCCGATCGACGATTTCTGAGTGAAGCCGATCTCAAAGACATGTCGGCGGTCGAGCTGCGCATCGCACGAAACGAGATTTTCGCGCGGCATGGCCGGTTCTTCAAGGATCAGGTGCTCGCAAACTACTTCTCGCAATTCGCCTGGTATCAACCCGCTGCGGTCGAAGTCCCGCTGAGCAACCTCGAGGCCACCAACGTCGACACGATCGAGGCGAAAGAACACGAGAAGTGAGCTGGCCAGCAGCGCCGGTTGGCCTCGCCGCGCGTGACCACCTCTGCCGCATTTCCCGGGGGGAGAGGTGGCAGCCCCGCCTCAGTTCGCCGGCATCACATAGGCGTAGATCCGGCCGCGCGAGACCGGCACCTCGCGGACACGGTGGCTGCTGTTGCCCGAGATCATGATCGGATTGCCCTTGGCATCGACGCCGGTGATGATGCCGACATGACCGCCGCCGCGGCGGCCCATCACGGCGATGGCGCCGACCTGCGGCCCGGAAACGCGCGTGCCGTATTTGGCGAACGAACTCGCCATGTCGGAACCGGTGCCGCGATGGCCGGTCTGCTGCAGCACCATGTTCATGAAGCGCGCGCACCACAGGCTGGAGCGGCCGGTCGGGTTGCCGCCGCCAAGATAGCGGCGCGCCGTGGCGACGATGCCGGACGAGCCGAAGCCGCCTGCCATGCTCACGCCGCCGGTGTTGGGCACGGCCTCAGCGTTGCCCGGCAACTCGACCGCATTGGCATCGGTAAAGCGGCCCGCCTCCTGCAACTGTGCACGGCGCTCAGCGCGCGACAGCCGCGCGGTGTGCCTGACGTGATGACGGACATAGTGCCGCACGTGATGGCCGGTGTGGGCCGAATGCGCGTGACGCTGATGGTGCGGACGGGCGGATGCCGGAGCGGCGGAGATCACGGCGAGCGTGAGCGAACACAGGGCCAGCGCCAAAACACGAAGCGACCGGCGATACGCAAGCAACTGAACCATACTTCACGAGATCCTCTGTAACGCCCCCCAACTCCCCGTCGCATTCCCCCGGGGAATGCGACGATGGTTTTGAAAATCGGGATGTGGCGAGAGGAAGATTTCATGTGACGCCAGGAAAACGATTTCTGGGTCATTCCGCGCTGATTCGATGACGAGAAAGGAACCAGAACTGCCGCATTGCAGCCGCGAAAATTAACTGCAAATCTGGGGCCGGCCAATGAGAGGAGAATTTCAATGCCCTACGCCACCACGAAAGATCATGTCCGCCTGCACTTTGAAGAGGCCGGCAGCGGCACCCCGATCATCTTCCTGCACGAGTTCGCGGCTGATCACACCAACTGGGAACCGCAGTTGCGCTACTTCGCGCGCGGCCACCGCTGCATCGCGTATTCCGCGCGCGGCTACACGCCGTCGGACGTGCCCGCGAGTGCCGACGTCTACACCTACCAGCATTTCTACACCGACGCGCTCGCGGTGCTCGACCACCTCGGCATCGCAAGAGCGCATTTCGTCGGCCTCTCGATGGGCTCCTATTCGTCGCTGCAGGTCGCGCTCAATGCGCCGGAGCGCGCGCTGTCGATGACGCTCGCCGCGGTCGGCTCCGGCTCGAGCCTCGAGAATCTCGATGCCTTCCGCGCGCAGTGCCGCGCCAATGCCGAGCAATACGAGGCGATCGGCTCGGTCGAGGTCGCCAAGGTGACGCGCGAGGCGCCGAGCCGGATTCCGTTCCTGGTCAAGGACCCGCGCGGCCATGCCGATTTCTACGCCGCGCTCGCCCGCCACGACGCCAAAGGCTCGGCCAACACGATGCGCAGCTTCCAGGGCGGCCGGCCCTCGATCTACACCATGACCGACGCCATCAAGCGCGCGGCGACGCCGGCGCTGATCCTGTGCGGCGACGAGGACGACAATTGCATCGCACCAAGCATGTTCCTGAAGCAGCATCTGCCGGCCGCCGGCCTGTCGTTCTTCCCGAAGTCGGGTCACGTGCTCAATCTCGAGGAGCCGGCGCTGTTCAACGAGATGGTGGAACGCTTCATCGCGCTGGTCGAGGCCGGCCGCTGGCCGGTGCGCGATCCGCGGTCGCTGGTGGCAGGATGACTATCCCGTGTCATGGCTGGGCGGCGGACGCAGCCAGCGCCCGCACGATGCACGCGGCGAGCGCGAGCAGTCTGCTTCCGGAATTGGCGGAGGAAAACTCCGTCAAGGCTGGCGCGGCGCCGGGCGAACCATGAGAGCAGGCTACCTTCTACTGATCGGCATCGTTGCGGTTGGGCTTGCCACCGTCGCCACCGCCGTCTGCGCCCAGAGCCTCGTTCAGGAAATGCAATGGCAGGCCGCCGGCGCTGCGGCGGACTCGTCCTATCTCCGGGATGGGACGGCGAAACCCTCGATCCCGATCGGCTGGGCCGTGATGAGCCCAATGATCGCCGTCATCGACGGCGATCAGTATGCGCCGATTTTCGCCCCTTGCGATCCTGCCAATCCAGGCTTGTACTGCGTCGAAATTTTGAGAAACGGAACGACGTTCTCCGATTCCCTCGATATGGGGCACGCCTTCGCGCCGGCGGGTTTTCAGGCCGAACTCGCCTATCATCCCCCGCTGTTGTTCAGCGATGGAACCAGGCTGCTGGTCGCTTACTGGGTCCGTGCGAAGGATCACCGCTCCATCGTCCAACTGCTTTCGCTCGATCCGAAATCTCCGGGTCCCGCTCCATGGACCTTGCTTTCAACATTCGAGAACCGTGGTGACGAGCTTCTTAGCTACCTCGGAGGGGCGATGGGCCCTACCGGCGAAATCGTGATCGCCGGATATGGGACCGGTGGACCTGCGCGAAGCCACCGGCTCGAAATCATCAAGATACTTCCGCCATACACCGGGCCGTGGATGCCGAAGCAACTCATCGCCGAATATCCCTCTCCCGCCTACGCACCGGAATATCCGCATGTCGCGATCCGCGACGATGGCAGCATCAGCATTTTGACCGTGCTCGCCAACTACACGCCGTGCCCGGAGAATCAGGTGACTTATTCCGTCTACAAGAACGTCGCCGCCTTTGAGGGACGTTATGGCGGATCGTTCGCCGCGCGATGGAGCGATGCTACGACGGACACCGTCACCGATCCTGCGAACCACGGCGACAGCTGCCTGTTCGGGGCAGACCGCTACCCGCTGGCGCATTTCTGGGACAAGCAGTCGCACGCGATCTATTCGATCGTGCGCAGCGCCGACCTCGATGGGGTCGATGCCACGAACAAGGTGGCGTCGAACATTCGCTTTTCACGGACGTTCAAGCTCTATCGCGACGGCAGCGTGATCGTGCCCGACCTTGCGGCCTACTTCCCGCAATATTTTAGCGACCCGCAGCATCCTTGCTACCGGCCGCAAAGCGCGTGCCACATCCATGCCATGACGATGACCCGTCTCGACAATGGAGAATTCGTCATCTTCGCCAACGCCCGCGACGACGACCCCGCGATGACCTATTCCAAGATCGGCGTCATCTGGTCAAAAGACCTCCAGACCTTCTCCGAGCCGGTCTACCTGCCGACGCCCTTCGGGCCTGGATATGGCATTTCGGTCGCACAACCCGACAAGAACGGTATGCGTTCGGTGCCGAAGCTCGAGTTCTTCAACGCCGGCAACACCTACAATCCGGCACAACTCAACTACAATCAGCGCCTGACGTCCTGGCGCTATTCCCTCGAATAGCGCCGGCGCTTTACCTAAGACGCGCCACGATCGACGCGGGTCCGCACCTGCGCATCGACGTCACTGGGCCTGAGGAAACATCGCGCGTATGTCGCTTTCCATCTCCGCGTCGAAACTGCACTTCCCGCAATATTGCGCCTGCTTGTAGAATTCGTAATTCTTTCCGCGCCTGACCGCCTGTTTCGTCACGGTGAGCGACAGTGGCAGCGACGTCATGTCCCCGGCCGGATCCGGAAACTTCACGTCGAGCGCGATGTGGCCTTGCTCGTCGGGCCGCAACTGCGGGAAGTCCTGTATGAACGCCATTTCGGTGATGCGGTTGCCGACCATATCGGCGACGATTCCCTCAAGCCGATAGCCGTAGCGCACGTCATCAGGGTGAATTTCCAGCTTGCGAAGCAAGGGATGGACAATCAGCTTTGGGCTGGTCTTCTTGACGAAGACAAAGTTGGGACGCTCGGGGCCGGAAACTCCGTCCGCGACCGTCCAACGGCTCTTTACAGCCTGGTCTTCCGTGTTGACGATGTGCTGTCCCGCCAAGGGATAGAGTTCGTTCGAGGGATTTTGCGCATACTCCAATTCCTTCGGCGTCGGCGCCAGACTGTCCGCATCGACGAAAGCCATCGTTGCGTTGCTGCGCGGCAGCGGCTTCGCATCGTTCGGCGCGAGCTGGCCGCCAAACGCGAGGCCAAATCGCGCCTTGATCTCCCCGCTGGTCAGTCCCCTGAGATCCGCCGGCCCCTTGTCGGCAAAGGGGACGAAGCTTTCGTTCTGGGATCCGAAGTACAACTGGAGCGTCTTGCCGCCGGCATTGGTCCAGAGAATCCGGTCGTGTTCAAAGAGCATGGCGATGTCGCCATTCGCCGGCACGGCCATATCCTTCAGATCGAGGTTCGTTGTCGCTCCCTCGGATGGAACGTGGATATTCTTGAGGGTGACCATGCGGAACGGACGATTCGCCGATTCGATCACGATGTTGGTCCGATTGCGGAGGAACGCACCGTCGACGGTGTTGATGCCGCGCCTCGGCAGCAGCAATCCGGTGGGAAACCGCTCGGCCGAGACGTTCTGGAAGGTGATGTTCTCGGTCTGGGAATTTCCCCCGATCGCAAAATCGGTGTTCATGTGGCCTTCGCCGCCATAGGCGTAGACATTTCGGATGAGGGTGTCCCGGACGTAGGGGATGAAGAGCGCATGCCGGCTGACGTTCCAGACCGTGACATCCTCGATCAGGCTCTGGGAAGGATGCGGCGCGAGCAGCTTGTGATTCCAGATCTCCACGCCGTCGGTCGAACCGGCCGCGTAGTTGCGTGCGAAATACAGATCGACGTCCGACGTCGAGATGCGGCCGTCCGGATCGGCATTGACGCGATTGTCGGTATTGTGCGCGTCGAACCAGGTACGGCTGTTTCCTTCCGCGAACGAATAGCCGAACACGACATACGCACCCCCGGCGTGCCCAAAGGCCCAATTGTCCGTTACGCGGACGCCGGCGCTTTGCATCCAGAAGCCATGCCCCTGATGGCCGTTGTCGAAGATCCCCATTCGACTGACGAGATCTTCGCCTGATCCGGTCGACCGGACTGCGAGATTGTGTCGAAAAGCTCCGATCTCCGTGCCGTTCTCGGCAAAGAAATGCGACCCCGCGATCGCGAACGTCACGTTGTTTTGCGCCAGGAGATGGCCGCCATGGTTGACGATGCCGTGCTTTGGACTTCCCCTCACGACAGAGTTGCGTACGACATGAGGCGGAATATCGATGCGCGCGCCTGAGACGACGTGGAAATGAAGCGCGTATCGGCCGACGGTATTGTCGTCTGATCCGGGGATCAGATTTCCGGTGTCATCGAGATCCGGCACGGTCTGCGCCCGCTTCGCATCAGTTCGGCCGAGGTCGCGGAATTCGGCGCCGTCAATGTCCACACCGGTCTGCCGATGCAAAAACATGATATGGCCTCGCGCCGACAAAGGCGCAGCGACCTCGGAGGCAATGCGGACATTCCTCGTGAGGTTGCCAACGGGAACCGACGTGCCGTCCGGCGTCAGATGCGAATATTTGAACGGCCGATCGAGCACGACCTGCTCGCCATCGACGCTGACGATGACCGGCGTTTCGTCCTCGTTGTTTGCGTCGCTGGTCCCCGGCACGATCAATTCATCGCCGACCGACCAGTTCGACGGTGGCTGATCGAACTTGAATACCGCCGTTCCCGCTAGCAGCTGGGTCTGCGGTATCTTCCATGCCGTCTTTTCGGCACCATGAATCCGGATGGCGCCCATCGAAATCAGTCCGCCCGCCATGTCGAACGGATCGCGCTTGCGATCCCGGAACGTTCGTGCGGCAAAGGTGAGCTTTGCGACGACGGATTTTGAGACGCGATGCTGTTCGGTCCCCATTTCGAGCGCCCCTTCGGGGGTGACGACGATGGTTCCGACATTCACGGAGCTTGCCTGATCGGTGCTCCAGACCAGCGCTCCATCGACACGGATCCAGTCGATCTTGGCTCGGATCTCCCGATCGATCTTGACCGTCAGCCCGGATGGAATGCGGACCCTTGCATTGACGGCGGGCGGCTTGCCCTCTGCCCAGGTCGATGCGGCGCTCCAATCGCCCGACTTCACGGCGACATGGGTCTCCGAGCACAGGGCCACCAGGTCCAGTGCCGCCGAATGCTCGCGATGGCGCGCCAGATCCTGCACGTGACCCGCGGCATGTTCAGACGACTGCGTGTCGCAAGCGCCATGCAGTTGCGCCAGGTGATGCGGCTGGTGTCGATCGAGGGTGATCAAATCGGCCGCCCAAAAGACTGCGGCCAGTGCCGCAACAAGCACCAGCGCAATCGATAAACCCGTTCGCATTGCATTCCCCAGCAATTGGGCATTCCACGTCAGCTTGCAACGACCGTCATCAACCCGTCATGGATGTTCGTCGCCTTGCGCAGCCCGATCCATTCTCGCACGGCACTTCCGGTCAGAAAAGCCAGAGGTTGAAGCGCCGGCACGATTCAACGGAGTGATGGAATGCTTCATGGCGCGGGTCAAGGCAAGCCGCTGGGCCGGTGCGATCCGCGGTCGCTGGTGGCAGTGCCGGTGTAGCCTGTCATTGCGAGCGGAGCGAAGCAATCCATTCATCCGAGTATGCCGAGAGATGGATTGCTTCGTCGCTTCGCTCCTCGCAACGACGGCGATGGCTATTTGCCCTTCCCGCCGCGGCTGAGCAGGAACACGCCCTGCTCGCCGAACATGTTCCACACCCACCAGGGCAGATTGAGCGGTACCGGGCGGCCGTAGAGATCGAGCGCCACCGCGCGCTCCATCTTGACGTTGATCTGCTCGCAGAGCTCCACGAAGTCCTTGATGGTGCAGAAATGGATGTTGGAGGTGTCGTACCAGCTCGCCGGCAGATTCTCGGTGCGCGGCATGTGGCCGCCGATCAAAAGCTGCAGCCGCATCTTCCAGAACCCGAAATTCGGGAACGAGACGATGGCGCGCTGGCCGATCCGCAGCAGGTTCTCCAGCACCACCTTGGGCTGCCGCGTCGCCTGCAAGGTCTGCGACAGGATCACGTAGTCGAACGCATCGTCGGGATAGTTGACGAGGTCGGTGTCGGCATCGCCCTGCACCACCGCGAGGCCCTTGGCGACGCAGCCGTTGACGCCCTCGCGCGACAATTCGATGCCGCGGCCGTCGATGCCGCGGCTCTCCAACAGCTGCAGCAATTCGCCGTCGCCGCAGCCGACGTCGAGCACGCGCGAGCCCGGCCGCACCATCTCGGCGACCAAAAGATGATCCCTGCGATAGCCGCCGGTCCGCTCCGGCGCGACGCCCGGCAAGGGCAGTGTCTGCTGCATGCTCATGACTGGCCGCCGTCCTTCAGTCCACGCGCCTTGCCTGCGGCCAGCAGGAAGGCACGGGAGATTTCGAGGAATTCGGGCACATCGAGCAGAAAGGCGTCGTGTCCCCTGTCGGTCTCGATCTCGGCGAACGACACCCGCGCGCTCGACGCATTCAGCGCGTGCACCAGCGCGCGCGATTCCGAGGTCGGAAACAGCCAGTCGCTGGTGAACGACACCACGCAGAAGCGCGTCTTGATGCCGGCGAACGCCTTCGCCAGCACGCCGTTATGGTCCGCGGCGATGTCGAAATAGTCCATCGCGCGGGTCAGGTACAGATAGGAATTGGCGTCGAAGCGCTCGACAAAGGACGAGCCCTGGTAGCGCAGATAGCTCTCGACCTGGAAGTCTGCGTCGAACGAGAAGGTCGGCAGCTCGCGATCCTGCATGCGGCGCCCGAACTTGCGATGCAACGCGGCATCCGAGAGATAGGTGATGTGCGCGGCCATCCGCGCCACCGCCAACCCGCGATGCGGATGGGTGTCCTCGTCGACATAGCGGCCGCCGCGCCAATCCGGATCGGCCATCACGGCCTGGCGGCCGAGCTCGTGGAACGCGATGTTCTGCGCCGAGTGGCGCGTCGAGCAGGCGATCGCGAGTGTCGAGAACACACGCTCGGGATAGGCCGCGGTCCATTGCAGCACCTGCATGCCGCCCATCGAGCCGCCGACCACGCAGAACAGCGTCGTGATGCCGAGCCGGTCGATCAGCATCGCCTGCGCGCGCACCATGTCGGGGATGGTGATGATCGGGAAATCGAGCCCCCACACCTTGCCGTTCGCAGGATTCAGCGACGCAGGGCCGGTCGAGCCCATGCAGCCGCCGATCACGTTGGAGCAGATGATGAAGTATTTGTCGGGATCGATCGGCTTGCCGGCGCCGACCATGGTGTCCCACCAGCCCGGCTTGCCGGTGACGGGATGGATGTTGTTGACGTGCTGATCGCCGGTCAGCGCGTGGCAGATCAGGATCGCGTTGGACCTTTCGGCATTGAGCTCGCCATAGGTCTGATAAGCGATCTGGAACGGTGCGAGATCGACGCCGCAATCCAGCTTGAGCGGCTGGTCCATGCCGAACTTCGCCACCAATGACGACGGATGATCGGCCTCATGGGCGCGATCATCGCTCTGGGTTTGCGGGCTCGGTATCGGACGCACGTTGCTCATCTAGGCGACCCTGCCTCCGCGCGGGAGGGCTCGAACAGAAAATCAGGCCATAAAAAACCCGGCCTGAACAAGGTTCGGCCGGGAGCTGATCTGTCCCCGGCCTGTTTAGCGAGTTGTTTAACGTGGCTGCAAGCCGGCCGGCTCAAATGACCACGGAGTGGAAGGAACCTAGTCCCCGGGCCCCCCGCCGTCAAGGCGGCCAGCGAACGTCCCCTTGCCGGGTGCCGATGGTTAACCGAATGCGCAGGGCACGCCTGCGACGTTTCTCTTTGCTTTCGCTGCCCGTCTTTCCTAATCAGGGACCCTGTCCGGTACGGCATCGGGCCGCCCGGACGACAAGGTTTGAGAGCATGTCCAACCCACCCCCGTCGCCGCCTTCGTTGCAGGAGCTGCGCAAGGAGATCGATGCGATCGACGAGCAGGTGCACCGCCTGCTGATGGCGCGCGGTGACATCATCGACCGCCTGATCCAGGTCAAGAAGACCCAGGAGGTCGGCTCGGCGTTCCGCCCGGCGCGCGAGGCCAGCATGATGCGCGAGCTGGTGCAGCGCCATCGCGGCATTCTCCCGCTCGACACCATCGAGGGCATCTGGCGCGTCATCATCTCGACCTTCACCTACGTGCAGGCGCCATTCGCCGTGCATGCCGATGTCTCGGTCGGCGAGTCGGCAATGCGCGACTCGGCGCGGTTTCACTTCGGCTTCGTGGTGCCCTACGTGTCGCATTTCAGCGCCCAGGCCGCAGTCGAGGCGGTGGCGAAATCGAGGGGCGACCTCGCGCTGGTCTCCGCAATCGCGAGCCGCACGCCGTGGTGGAATGCGCTGGAGGCCGATGGCGCGCCGAAGATCATCGCGCGGCTGCCGTTCCTCGAGCGCGCCGACCATCCCGCCGCGCTGCCGGTGTTCCTGATCTCGCGGGTCGCTGACGACGCCATGGTGACGGAGGTGCAGACCTGGAGCGTGCGGGTCTCCGGCTGGAACGCCGACGTCGCCCGCGCCCTGGCGCCGCTCGCCGAGATCGTCGCGGTCCCCGACACCGCCTTCGACGGCGCGGCCCTGCTGGTCTCGGTCGCCGGACAAGACCTTGAGAACAAGGGTTTCGAGAAGATCAAGCTCGCTTTGATCAAGGCCGGCGCCTCGGTACGTTCTTCGGCCCTCGTCGGCAGCCACGCAACGCGCTATACGGTGCCCTCTAACGGATCGGCCAGGACCTGAAGCAAGACCTGAAGCAGGACCTGAAGTCAGAACTGGCCGTCTGTACACCCGGAGTAGATGATGTCCCGCCCCGTGCCGAACCCCGGCATCCTCGATATTGCGCCCTATACGCCCGGCAAGAGCCCGGTGCCGGAACCGGGCCGCAAGGTGTTCAAGCTGTCCGCCAACGAGACGCCGTTCGGACCGTCGCCGAAGGCGATCGCGGCCTACAAGGCTGCAGCTGACCATCTCGAGGACTATCCGGAGGGCACCTCGCGCGTGCTGCGCGAGGCGATCGGCCGCGCCTACGGGCTCGATCCCGACCGCATCATCTGCGGCGCCGGCTCCGACGAGATCCTCAATCTCCTGGCCCACACCTATCTCGCGCCCGGCGACGAGGCGATCTCGACCACCCACGGCTTCCTGGTCTACCCGATCGCCACCATGGCGAACGGCGCGAAGAACGTGATCGCGGCCGAAGCCAATTTCACCGCCGATGTCGACGCCATCCTGAAGGTGGTGACGCCGCGCACAAAACTGGTCTGGCTCGCCAACCCGAACAATCCGACTGGCACCTACATCCCGTTCGACGAGGTCAAGCGGCTGCGCGCTGCGTTGCCCTCGCACGTGCTCTTGGTGCTCGACGCGGCTTACGCCGACTACGTCTCGCGCAACGACTACGAGCTCGGCATCGAGCTGGTCGCGACCATGGACAACACGGTGGTGACGCACACCTTCTCGAAGATCCACGGCCTGGCCGCGCTGCGGATCGGCTGGATGTTCGGCCCGGCGCATATCGTCGATGCCTGCAACCGGATCCGCGGTCCGTTCAACGTCACGACGCCGGCGATGCTCGCCGCAGTGGCGGCGATCGAGGACACCGCGCATGTGCAGATGTCGCGCACCCACACCGAACAATGGCGCAACTGGCTGACCGAGGAGATCGGCAAGCTCGGGCTGAAGGTGACGCCGAGCGTCGCCAACTTCGTGCTGATCCACTTCCCGACCGACAAGGGCAAGACCGCCGCGGAAGCCGACGCCTATCTCACGCGGCGCGGCCTCGTGCTGCGCGCGCTCAACAATTACAAGCTGCCGCATGCGCTGCGCATGACCATTGGCACCGAGGAAGCCAACCGCCTCGTGGTCGAGGGCCTGCGCGACTTCCTGGCCGGAAAGTGACATCGTGACCACGGCTCCGCTCTTCAACCGCATCGCACTGATCGGCTTCGGCCTGATCGGCGGCTCGATCGCGCGCGGCGCGCGCGCGCAAGGGCTGGTCGGCGAGATCGTGACCACCGCGCGCTCGGAGAAGTCCCGGGCGCGCGTTGCCGAGCTCGGCATTGTCGATCGCGTCGTCGAGACCAATGCCGAGGCGGTCAAGGATGCCGATCTCGTCATCCTCTGCATCCCCGTCGGCGCCTGCGGCCCGGTCGCAGCCGAGATCGCGCCGCATCTGAAGCCCGGCGCCATCATCTCCGACGTCGGCTCGGTGAAGGGCGCCGTCGTCAAGGACATGGCGCCGCATCTGCCGGATGGCGTGCATTTCGTGCCCGCGCATCCCGTCGCCGGCACCGAGAACTCGGGTCCTGATTCCGGCTTCGCCGAGCTGTTCATCAACCGCTGGTGCATCCTGACGCCGCCCGAAGGCACCGATCCCGCCGCGACCGACCGGTTGCGCGCGTTCTGGGCCGCGCTCGGCGCCAAGGTCGAGATCATGACGCCGGATCATCATGACCTCGTGCTCGCGATCACCAGCCATCTGCCGCATCTGATCGCCTACACCATCGTCGGCACCGCCGACGAACTGGCGCAGGTGACGGAATCCGAGGTGATCAAGTTCTCCGCCGGTGGCTTCCGCGACTTCACCCGCATCGCCGCGTCCGACCCGACGATGTGGCGCGACGTGTTCCTCGCCAACAAGGACGCCGTGCTCGAGATGCTCGGCACCTTCACCGAGGATCTGTCGAAGCTCACCCGTGCGATCCGGCGCGGCGACGGCGAAGCGCTGTTCGACCACTTCACCCGCACCCGCGCCATCCGCCGCGGCATCGTCGAGATCGGCCAGGATTCCGCCGCGGCCGACTTCGGCCGCCCGCACGCGAATTTGAAGAAGTAGGGCTAAGCACGCGGCTTTCCCCACGTCGTCCTGGCGAAAGCCAGGACCCATAACCATCGCGTTTGCTTGTGAACGGGATCGTGGCCCCAGCGTCGCACAACAACTGAGATTTGGGGTAATGGGTCCTGGCTTTCGCCAGGACGACGATGCGGATGGTTCTCGATTCAAGACATCAAACACACGGTGTCATCGCAACGCCGTAGGATGGGTAGAGCGCAGCGAAACCCATCATTGGCGCGGCGAGTGTGATCGATGGGTTTCGCTTCGCTCTACCCATCCTACAATTCCGGACGACTTACGCCGGCGGCAGGCCGAGTGACTGGGCCGCCTCCATCCAGACCGGCAATTCGCGCTGATAGAGCGCGTTGCTGTCCCTGAAGCCGATCGCGGGTTCCAGCACGAAGGTCGCGAGCACCTCCTTCACCTTGGGATCGTTGTTGGCGGCGACGCAGAGTTCGGACAGCCGGTCGACGATCGGCTGCGGCGTCGCCTTCGGCAGCGCCCAGCCCGAGAAGCCGCTCACGGTGAAGAATTTCGATGTCGCGCCCTGTTCGGGCAGGGTCGCAATCCCGGGGATCGCATCGACCTTCTTGGAATGCACTCCGAATACGACGCCGAGGTTGCTCTGCAGCACGGTCTGCGCCGCGGTGTAGCTGCCCATCGCGACGTCGAGCGTACCCTCCGCAAGCCCGGTCCACATCGGCGCTTCGCCGCGATAGTGGATCGGCTCGATAGTGAGGCCATATTGCTTGTTGAGCTCGTTGATCGTCATGTGCGGGGCGGAGCCGGCGCTGTAGGTACCGAAGTTCACCTTGCCGCTGCTCCGCGCGTGGGCGACGAATTCCGCCAGCGTCTTGACGCCGAGTTTCGGGCTCGCGACCAGCAGGAGGCCGGCGCCCGGAATGACGCTGACCAGCGTCAGATCCTTGTCCATGTCGTAACCGGGGTTCTTCATCATCGCCCGGTTCATCACATAGGTGGTCGAGATCGAGCACAGGATGGTGTGCCCGTCAGGCGCGGCGCGAGCGACTTCCGCGGCGCCGATCGAGCCGGAAGCACCGGCCTTGTTCTCGATGACGACGGTTTGCCCGACCTGCCGTGTGATGAATTCGCCGAAGGCGCGCGCCAGCAGGTCGGTCTGCCCGCCGGCCGGATAGCTGCAGATCATGCGGATCTGCCGCGACGGCCAGGCGGCCTGCGCCGAGGCGCCGCGCGACAGCAACGGCATTGCGGCGGCGGCAGCTCCGGCAGCGATGACGCGACGGCGGCTGAATGTCGCTGGCATTTTGGTCCCTCCCCGATTTTTCAGCGAGGGTACCGCATCGCTCGGTCTCAGCTACGGGACAGATTGGCGCAGCGGGGCGCGCTCACCGCCGCAGCCGTTGATCCCTGATCGGCCCCGCCGATATCGGCGCGACCTTGTGTGTCAGCCGCTGGCGGCCGACGAGGCCGGCCGTCGCCAGCATGAGGACGCCGCCGAACCACCAGGAGCCGATCACGAGCTCCCAGGCCCGCGGCGGAATCTCGTCGAAGATGATGCCGTAGACCGACACCAGCGCAGCCAGCGCGGCGAGGAAGATGCCGCCCGCGCTCATCAGTTCGACCGCATCGATGCGCCCCGTCGCGCGCAAGGCCGGCCTAGGAATATCGATGCCGAGATAGAAGCCGGCGGCCCCGATCACGATCGCTGTCACGATGAACGCAAGCGTGCCGAAGAAAGCGACATGGCCCTTCGCCAGCTGGGCGGCGACGAAGGTGCCGGCCATGGCCCCGGCCATCGCAAGGCCGGTTCGCTGCAACACATGCGCGGCGCGGCTGACCATCATCAACTCGCGGGCGATCATGGCTCTCTGCTTCGGCCTGGACATGATCCTCATGTGCGGTCTCCTTTACCAGCGCCTGGGTCCGCAAAGGCCTTGAACCTGTCTGTCTCGTCATTGCGAGCGAAGCGAAGCAATCCATTGCGCAGCAGGTACAGCGGTGGATTGCTTCGTCGCTATCGCTCCTCGCAATGACGGGGCTAATAGGTTCACACTCCTCTCAGAACCGAAGCAGGCCATTTCCTAGTTGACGCCCTAGAACGGGTAGTAGCGGATCTGCGACATGATGATGTGGTCGTCGGTCCTCGGCGCGCCGCCGACACCTGCGAAGGCGAAGCGCTGGTTGTAGGAGTACTGGACGCCGGCCTTGATCGCCCCGTAGTCGCCCTTGAAGATCGTGTCGTAGAAGCCGGCGGTATACTGCCTGACCTCCGAAGTGTTGCCGTTGCAGGTCGCGGCCGGCGAGTTCTCGATGTTGCAGCCGAGATTGTTGTAGAGCGGATTGCCGTAGCCGAACGGCACCGAGCCGACATTGGAGAACGTCGCCTTGGTCTTCTCGAGGCCGGCATAGGCGTAGAGATCGAGCGACGGCGTCGTGTGCCAGACCGTGCCGAGCAGGAACGCCGTGATCGGCAGCGGCTGGATCGTGCCGTCCTGGCGCACCGTCGCATCCGGGAACGGCGCCGCGGTGAAGCGGCCGAGCGCGCCGTGCGACGCGGAGCCTTGCAGCTCGAGCAGCTTCGGCACGATCTCCGCCGAGAAATGGCCGCCGAAGCTCATCGTGTTGACGTCGTGATTGGCGAAGTTGAATCGATCGTAGAAGTCGCGATACATCGCCCAGCCCTCGACATGCAGCTTGTAGGGCCCGAGCCGCGGATCCCACGCCCCCTTCACGGTGAAATCGGGCACGTGATTGAGGCTGACATTGTTGGCGTTGTTGAAGAAGCTGCCGCCCGGACCGGTGAGGTTGACCAGCAGGTTCGGATTGAGCACGCCCTGCGGCCCGACCGCGGGCGTGCCGACCAGCGGCGTGTTGCCGCCGAAGAACGAGGTCTGCGGATTCTCCGCCGAGACCGCGAGCTTGAACTCGGGCCCGATGTCCTGCCAGACCCGGATGCCGGGCTGCCGCGCCGCGAGGAAGCCGGGCACCGATTCGAAATCGATCACGCCGGGCGCATCGACCGAACGCGGATCGATGCCGGCCTTGCTCGGCGCGTTGAGCGACCAGCTCTGGCCGGCAAGGACATGCAGGCCGAGATCGGTGCGATCGACCTCGACGCTGGCCTGGCGCAGACGCGGGTTGAACGAGTTGGTGGCGACCGAATTCGCGGTCTGCGCCGCGCCTTCGAAATCCATTTCGCCGTAGCCGGCGACGCGGGTGTTGGCGAACACCTCGGCTTCCGCAAGCACTGAGAAGCGGGTCTGCCGCGCCGAGAACCGCGACTCGCCGGTGTTGAAGTTCTTGCTCTGCGGGAACGGAATGAAGGCGTAGACCGAACCGGTGTCGGAGGCCAGATTGCGGGTGCGATAGATGCCGGTGAGATCGACCCAGCCACCGAAGGTGAAGGTGACGCCCTTGTAGCAGAGCTTGCCCGATGCGCAGGGATCGAACGGCACCGGCGCCTTGGCCGCCATCCTGGTGTTTTGCATTGCGCTCTGCCTTGCCGCCAGCGCCTCCTCCTTGCGCGCCTGCACCTCCATTTTCTGTTCGAGCTGCTTGAGGCGCACCTTCAACGCCTTCAGCTCTGACGCATCGTCCTCCGCCAACGCTGGACCTGCCGACAGCAGCATGCTGCCGAGCAGAATTCCCCCGAGAATTCGCATCGCTTCCTCCACACGAGGTTGTTTCCTCAGGCGAGAGAGAGCGATACTCGGGGAATGATATTCGCGGCGGCCCGCAAGATTGCGGTCACGTTTTTCTCATCGCGGCCGCGGGAATAGATTGCCGTGATGGACGATATCGCGCGCGAGGGAATAAGGTGTGCGCGCGGCGCACAAGGCGGATTCTGCGCAGCACAATCCGCTTCTCATCCCGCTGCGAACGACGGCGAACGTGTAACAACAGCGGCCGCGAGATCGAATTGTCGTTCGGCACCTGTTTCAGGCTGCCATGGATATTCGATGGACGAAGGACAGAAGCATGATCGGTGAAGTCATTGTGATTGGCGACCTGAAGCTGCGAGAGAACGCCTCGCTCGACGAATACAACCGGCTCGGCGAGCGCATGTACGAGATTGTCAGCCGCCTTCCGGGATTCGTCTCGGTCAAATCGTTCAAGGCAGAAGATGGCGAAGAGCTCACCCTGTTTCGCTTCGCCTCGGAGGAAGCGCTCGAAGCCTGGCGCACTCATCCCGAGCATGTCGAAACCATGCGGCGAGGACATGCCGAATTCTACGCCAGCGGCTTCCTGCAAATCTGCAAGGTGATCCGCGAGGTCGGCCCGTTCGAGCATCGCTGAGAGCAAGTCGGTTACCTCCGTCATTGCGAGCCACCCGGTCGGCGCGGAGCGCCGCCGGATGACAGGCTCCGCGAAGCAATCCATCGTGCCGCATATGCGGAAACATGGATTGCTTCGTCGCTGTCGCTCCTCGCAATGACGGGGCTTTCGCAGCGTCCATCCGCTCAGAACAGCGGCGGGATCTGCGCGACCTTCAGCGGGCCCAGAAACACCGCGCCGTCGGCGAAACGCAGCGGGAAGCTGCGCGCCTTCTTGCCTTCGAGCGTGGCCTCGGTGCCGAGCGAATTGATCCCGGCCGAGATGCCGGCATTGGCGTTCTGCTTGATCACCTTGCCGAGGCCGGGGATCGCGCGGTCCAGCGCACCGAAGAGATTGCTGAGGTCCTGGCTCTTCACGCCCGGCGCGACGCGATCGAGCGTCGACTGCGGCACGCCCTCCTCCAGCATCTTGTCGATGCCGAGCGCGGGGATGACGCGCTCGAGGCCGGCGACCGTCATCTGCAGCTCGCCCTCGATGCGGCCTTGCGCGTTGAGGCGCAGCGTGCCGGCCGCGACCGACAGCACATCGCCCTGCTCGATCCGCGACTGCTGGATCTCGACGCTGCCGCCGGCCGCCTGGATCTCGCGGAAACGATCGGGCCACGGCTTCGGCGAGAAATCCTTCAGCCCGTTCAGCCGCGCATGGATGTCGGCGTTGAACGGCTGGGTGAGCAGCGGATGCACCTCCTGCAAGGTGCCGCCATTGATCTGCAACACGCTCTCGATCGCGGGATTGTCCGGCGCCGAGCCTTCGACCTGGCGACCGTGCAACTCGATGTGATTGACGCGCATCAGCGGCGTCGGCGCGGGACCGCCGGTGCGGTCGATGGCGAGATCGTCGAACACGAGCGAGGCGCGCTGCGGTACCGCCGGCAAGCCGACCACGCTGGCACGTCCGAGGCGCCAGTCGACCTGCAGCGTCGGCTGCGCATTGCGTTCGGCGATCGTGGCCGGGCCCTTGAACTCCGCGATCACGAGCTTGGGGTCATAGATCTGCGCCACGACCAGGATCTCGGCCAGCCGCGCCACGAACGACATCTGCGGCGAGGCGGTCTGCGACACCAGCATCACGCTGGGTTGCTCGCAGCGGATCTCGAGCCGGAACGGGTAACCCGCCACCGAACGCTTGTCGCAATCATAGATCCGGCCGGCCTTCGCCTCCTGCGCGCGCCAGGCGTCGGCCTGCACGCCGACCTGCGAGGCGGCGAAGAACCAGAATCCGCTCCACAGCACCGCGGCGATCAGGACCGCGACGGGGACGGCATAGAGGCCGAAGCGCGAGCGGCGGCGGGGGGCGGAGGTCAAATCGGACATGCGGCGTCCTTTGGAGCGCGAATTTGTCAAAATCTAAGCGGCTGCACGGCCTGAACAACCCTTGACCAAGCCCTGAGCAACCCTTGGAAACATCACGGAATCTGCTTCGCTTGGGCGGCCCGTTCTGCTAGCCCATCAGCGCGATGTCAGCAAATCCCCCCCATTCCGAAACCGACGGCGACCTCTGGGTGTTCGGCTACGGCTCGCTGATGTGGAAGCCGGGCTTCGAGTTCCTGGAGCAGGTGCCGGCGCGGCTGATCGGCGAGCATCGCGCGCTCTGCGTCTATTCGTTCGACCACCGCGGCACGCCGGAGAAGCCGGGCCTGGTGCTCGGGCTCGACCGCGGCGGCGCCTGCCGGGGCATCGCGTTCCGCGTCGCCGCCCGTCTGCGCCACGACACCATCGCCTATTTGCGGTCGCGCGAGCAGACCACCAATGTGTATCGCGAGGTGATGCGCTCGGTATGGCTGGAGAATGCGGCGCGCGATCGCGTCTCTGCGCTGGCCTATGTGGTCGACCGCGGCCATGTGCAATATGCCGGGCGGCTGTCGCTGTCAGAGCAGCTGCGCCTGGTGCAGCAGGGCCATGGCCGCTCCGGCAACAACCGCGACTATGTGCTCTCGACCGTTGCCTCGATCGAGAAGCAGGGTTTTCGCGACACCCAACTGCATCAGCTCGCGACCATGCTGCATGATTCCGGCCCGCTCCATCGGGATGCGCGTGCCGCTGACGGGCTCGATCCGGCCTAAGCGCGGAACCTGGCGCGCGAATTCTTGCCACGGCGCGAACAACATTGTGGTCTCAATTTCCGGTCGCTGGAATGGAATGACCGGAATGCGCTCCTCATTGCTCAAGCTCGCCGCGCTCGGCCTGCTGTTGCTGCTCAACACCCCATCCTATGCCGGACTGAGAGAGGATGGCGCGGCGTGCGACGCCCGGGATCCGCACCCGGAGCTCGCGATCCCCGCCTGCACCCGCCTGATCGCGGCCAATCCCAGGGGACGCGACCTTGCGATCACCTATTACAACCGCGCGCTCGCCTGGCATAACAGGGGCGATCTGGAGAAGGCCAAGGCCGACTACGATCAGTCGATCGCGATCAATCCGTCGTTCGCGCCGTCCTATGGCCAGCGGGCCAAGGTCTATCTGCAGAACCAGGACTACGACCGCGCGCTGAGCGATTTCGATCGGGCGATCCAGCTCAAGCCTGCCGGTCCGTTCAGCGCCGGCTGGTTCAACAATCGCGCCGAGCTGTTCGTTGCCACTGGCGACTATGAGCGCGCGCTGGCCGATTACGGCAAGTCGATCGAGCTCGATCCCAACTCGTGGTACGCCTATGTCAATCGCGCGCTGGTCTATGATTTCAGCGGCAAGGACCGGCTCGCGGCGCTGCATTGCCAGGATGCGATCAAGCTCGCGCCCCGCGCGGCCGGCCCGTATTATTGCCGCGCCGTGGTCGAGATCAGCGCCGGCGATCTCGACAATGCCGCGCGGGATGTCGACCGCGCGATCGGCATCCAGGATGGGCAAGCCGAGTTCTACTCGCTGCGCGGCCTGACGCTGGCCGGCAAAGGCCAGCTCGATCAGGCCATGCGCGACTACGACCACGCCACGCAGCTCAACGCCCAGGGCGCGCTGAACTACGCGCGGCGCGGTCTCGCCGACGAGAAGAAGGGCGACATCGACGCCGCGCGCGCCGACTTCCGCCACGCGCTCGACGTCATCGGCCTCGACCAGCTCGACCGCACGCAGGGCCAGCGCGTCGCGAGGGATGGCCTGCAACGGCTGGACAAGGTCGCCACCACGGAGAAGAGCGTCGGCACGGATCATGCCGCGGCGAAACCTGCCCCCGCGGTCACCGCGGCCGTTCCGGTCCCGCCGATCGGCACGGGATCGAAGGCGGCAACGACCGAACGGCGCGTCGCTCTGGTCGTCGGCAATTCGAAATATCGCTCCGTGCCGGTGCTGCCGAACCCCGGCCAGGATGCCGCTGCGATCGCCGATACGCTGCTCGCGGTGGGCTTTCAGGATGTCCGCCTCGTCACCGACGCCACGCGCGACAGCCTGGTCGAAGCACTCAAGTCATTCGCCAACGCGGCCGACGGCGCCGACTGGGCGGTGATCTACTATGCCGGGCACGGCATGGAGATGGCGGGCGAGAACTATCTGGTGCCGGTCGACGCCAAGCTCGCCACCGACCGCGACGTGTCGTACGAGGCGGTCGCCCTGACCCAGGTCATGGGCGCGACCGAGGGTGCGCGCAAGCTGCACCTCGTCATTCTCGATGCCTGTCGCGACAATCCGTTCGCCAACCAGATCAAGCGCACCGTCGCGTCGCGCTCCATCGGCAGGGGCCTGGCCCAGGTCGAACCCGACAGCGGCACGCTGGTCGTCTACGCCGCCAAGCACGGCCAGGTCGCGCTCGACGGCGACGGCGGTCACAGCCCGTTCGTGACCGCCCTGATCAAGCGCATGCAGACGCCGCAGATCGAGATCCGCAAGCTGTTCGACCTCGTGCGCGACGACGTCATGGCTGCGACCGACCGGCGGCAGCAGCCGTTCAGCTATGGCTCGGTGCCGGGAGCTGAGGATTTCTACTTCGTCGGCGCAAGCCAGAATGCGGCGAAGTAGGCTGGATGCGAGAGCAAGCGCACGAGAATTGCCACTTATGCGGCATGATGCCGGACGCGTAGCGATGCGTCTACTTGCCTTTCGTTCGTTTGCCCAAGCGCCGTTTGACGACTTCACCCAGCGGGCTATCGGGCGATTTGCGGAATGCTTTGAGCTTCTTCATTCGGCCTTTGTGCAGAGCATCTGAATGCGCCTCATCGGCTATCTCGTCCACGACGTTACCCCGAGCAGCGATGAGGGACTGTCGCACAGAACGACGCTCGTCCTGATGCGAGAGTTGCTTGCTGCGCGGAATGTTCTTTCGGCTACTCTTTTGATTTTCACCATATGTATTGCGCCGGTCGTGCTGGTAGCTCAACCGCTTCTTCTCCTGGGGATTTTTTGTCTTGCTCACAGATGGGTCTCCGGGCTCTTCTGGGAACGACACCCTTGCGGAGGCAGCAACCGCGCCCACCTCTCAACTATCACCTTTCGGGGTCTCCGTCGCTCTTCCCAAGCACACCAGCGCCCCCGGGCGTCCGTGGGCGCGCACGACATCCGCCATACAGTTACGGCATCATCGATCCCATGTGCGATAGGAGGCCGGCAATGACCACCGAGACGCCCAGATTGCGAAACCACGACCCGCTCGCCGTCGAGCTGACGGCAGCCGTCAAGGCCGGTGAGGCCGAGCGCCTCCGCGCGCTGCTCGCCTCCCACCCCGAACTCGCCCGCTGCGTGGTCGTGGATGCCAAGGGCGGCGGCCGGAGTCCGCTGCACCTGCTTGCCGACTGGCCGGGCCACAATCCGAACGCGGCAGCGATCGTGCAGATCCTCGCTGCAGCCGGCGCCGATCTCGATGCGCCGGCGGACGCAATGTGGCATCGCGAGACTCCGCTGCACTGGGCCGCCAGCAGCGACGATGTCGCGCTGATCGACGCGCTGCTCGATGCCGGCGCCGACCTCGAGCATGAGGGCTCGTCGATCGATGGTGGCTCGCCTTTGTCGTCCGCCGTCGGCTACGGCCAGTGGGCGGCGGCACGGCGGCTGGTCGAGCGCGGCGCGCGGACGGCGCTGTGGCAGGAGGCGGCGCTGGGCATGATGCCGGAGATTGTCCGTCGGCTCGAGAGCGCGGCCCTCCCGGCCGAGGAAGTTTCAGGACCGTTCTGGAACGCCTGCCGCGGCGGGCAACTCGCCGCGGCCAAATATCTGCACGAGCGCGGCGCCGACCTCAACTGGCCCGCTCCCTGGTCCGGGCAAACACCGCTCGACATTGCAGAGCAGGCGGAGCATCGCGAGGTCGTGGCCTGGCTTCTTGAACGTGGCGCGACCCGCGCAAAGCAAGGCTCCTGACCGGACGCGAGCTGAACGGCTCGGACAGATCGCGCCGCAAATCCGATCGTGGCCTGGCCGCAACCCGGCAAATCGCGGCGGAGGTGTGGCAGCGCCCTGTGACATTTAGGCTTTTGCATCGCGGCGCGGACGGATAGAAGCTCATCCGCAAACATCGCTCGCTGATGCAATGAACCTCTCCGCCCCCTTTGTCCGCCGGCCGGTCGGCACCACGCTGCTGTCGCTTGGACTAGTCGTGGCAGGCATCATTGCGTTCTTCAAGCTGCCGGTGTCGCCGCTGCCCGACGTCGACATCCCGACCATCATGGTGCAGGCGACCTTGCCCGGCGCCAGCCCGGCCGACGTCGCCGCCACCGTGGCAAGCCCCCTGGAGCGTCACCTCGGCCAGATCGCCAGCGTCACCGAAATGACCTCGGTGTCCTCGCTCGGCAACGCCCGCATCACGCTGCAATTCGACATCGACCGCGACATCAACGGCGCCGCGCGCGACGTGCAGGCGGCGATCAATGCGGCACGCGCCGACCTGCCGACCAACCTCCGCGCCAATCCGACCTACCGCAAGTTCAACCCGGCCTCGGCGCCGATCCTGATCTATACCCTGACCTCGGACACGCTGACGCCGGCCGAGCTCTATGACGCCGCCTCGACCGTGCTTGCGCAAAAGCTGTCGCAGGTCGAAGGCGTCGGCGAAGTCTCGGTCGGCGGCGGCTCGCTGCCCGCGGTGCGCGTCGAGCTGATCCCGCCGGCGCTCTACAAATACGGCATCGGGCTCGAGGACGTCCGCGCCGCGCTGTCGAGCGCCAATGCGCACAGCCCGAAGGGCGGCATCGACGTCGGCGACCAGCGCTACCAGATCTACGTCAACGACCAGGCCCGCAAGGCCGCCGACTACAGGCCGCTGGTCGTCGCCTACCGCAACGGCGCGGCGGTGCGGCTGACCGACGTCGCCGATGTGATCGATTCCGTCGAGAATGCGCGCACGCTCGGCCTTTCCAACGGCAAGCCGGCCGTCGTGATGATCGTGTACCGGCAGCCGGGCGCCAACATCATCAAGATGGTCGACAGCGTGAAGGGGTTGATGCCACAACTCCGGGCCTCGGTGTCGCCCGCGATCGACATCACGCTGGCGATGGATCGTTCGAAGACGATCCGGGCCTCGCTGCACGACGTCGAGATCACGCTCTTGATCGCGGTCGCGCTGGTGATCCTGGTGGTTTTCGCGTTCCTGCGCAATGCGCGGGCGACGCTGGTGCCGGTGGTGGCGGTCGGCGTATCGCTGATCGCGGCCTTCGCCGTGATGTATCTGCTCGGCTACACGCTCGATATCTTCTCGCTGATGGCGCTGACGGTGGCGACCGGCTTCGTGGTCGACGACGCCATCGTGGTGCTGGAAAACATCACCCGCCACATGGATGCCGGGCTGTCGCGGCTGGAGGCGACGCTGGTCGGCACCCGCGAGGTCGGCTTCACCGTGCTGTCGATGAGCGTGTCGCTGGTCGCGGTGTTCGTGCCGATCCTCTTGATGGGCGGGCTGGTCGGCCGCCTGTTCCGCGAATTCGCCATGACCATCACGATCGCGATCGTGATCTCGCTGGTGGTCTCGCTGACCACGACGCCGATGATGTGCGCGGTGCTGCTGCGCAAGCAGGAAGGCCAGCCGCATGGCCGGATCTACCGGATCAGCGAGCGCGTGTTCGAGCTGCTGCTGGGCGGTTACCGCGTGACGCTCGGCCTCGCGCTGCGCCATCCGCTGCTGGTGATGCTGATCCTCGGCTCGACGCTTTATCTGAACTTCCATCTCTACCGGGTCGTGCCGAAGGGCTTCGTGCCGCAGCAGGACACCGGGCTGCTGGTCGGCTCGATCCAGGCCGACCAGAGCACCTCGTTCCAGCTGATGCAGCAGAAGTTGACCCAGTTCATCGACATCGTGAAGTCGGACCCGGCGGTCGATACCGCGGTCGGCTTCACCGGCGGCGGCGGCGTGGGTCCGGGCGGCACCAACACCGGCACCGTGTTCGCCTCGCTGAAGCCGATGGGCGAGCGCAACCTACGCGCCGACAAGGTGATCGAGCGGCTGCGCGAGCCGCTGGCCCATGTGGCGGGCGCTACCCTGTTCCTGCAATCGATCGGCGATCTCGGCGCCGGCGGGCGCTCGGGCAATGCGGCGTATCAATACACGCTGAAGGGCTCGACCTTCGAGGAGCTGAACGAGTGGACGCCAAAGCTCGTCGCCGCGCTGCAGAAGGAGCCGACGCTCGCCGACGTCAACAGCGACCAGCAGAACAAGGCGCTGCAGGCCAATCTGGTGATCGATCGCGACGCCGCCTCGCGGCTCGGCATCACCGTCAGCCAGCTCGACAACACGCTCTATGACGCGTTCGGGCAGCGCCAGGTCTCGACCATCTTCGTCGCGCGCAACCAATATCACGTCATCATGGAGGTCGCGCCGCGCTTCTCGCAGGACCCGCAGACGCTGAAGGAGGTCTACATCTCGACCTCGGGCGGCTCGGCGACCGGCACGCAGAGCACCAATGCGGTGGCCGGAACGGTGGCCTCGTCCGCGCAGAAGAGCTCGCTCAGTTCGATCGCCGCCAATGTGGTGCGCAATCAGGCGACCAATTCGATCGGCGCCACCGGCAAGGGCGTAGCCTCGACCGGAACGGCGGTCTCGACCAGCGCCGAGACGATGATCCCGCTGTCCAGCGTCGCGCGCTTCGAGCATGGCGATACGCCGCTCTCGGTCAATCACCAGGATCTCTTGGTATCCAGCACCATCTCGTTCAATCTGCCGCCGGGCGTCTCGCTGAGCACGGCCACCACCACGATCGAGAATGCGATGCACGCGCTTGGCATGCCCGCCGGCATTTCCGGCGGCTTTGCCGGCTCCGCGAAGATCTTCCAGCAGGCGCTGGCGAACGAGCTGTTCCTGATCCTCGCCGCGCTCGCGACGATCTACATCTCGCTCGGCATGCTCTATGAGAGCTACATCCACCCGCTGACCATCCTCTCGACCCTGCCCTCGGCCGGCGTCGGCGCGGTGGCGGCCTTGATGCTGTCGCACACCGATTTCGACATCATCGGCATGATCGGGGTGATCCTCTTGGTCGGCATCGTGAAGAAGAACGCCATCATGATGATCGACTTCGCGCTCGACGCCGAGCGCCAGCGCGGGCTGTCGTCGCGCGATGCGATCTACCAGGCCTGCCTGATGCGGTTCCGCCCGATCATGATGACGACGCTCGCCGCGCTGTTCGGCGCCGTGCCGCTGATGATCGGCCTCGGCGAAGGCAGCGAGCTGCGCCAACCGCTCGGCATCGCGATCTTCGGCGGACTGATCCTGAGCCAGATCCTGACGCTCTACACGACGCCAGTGGTCTATCTCTATCTCGACCGAGCGAGGCTGTGGACCCAGCGCCGCCGCGCGGCCCGCCGCGCACGGCGGGCAGCAGCGGCAGGCGCCGCCGGTCGTTGACATATCGGCGTCGATCTTGCCAACTTGACGCGAAGTGGCAGTCGCAAGGAACCAGGCCGTGACTCCAGCACCGGAAATCGCAGCATCCCGCTGGTTCAACAGCGAACCGCTGACCCTGGCGGCGCTGCGCGGCCGCCCGGTGCTGCTGCACGCGTTCCAGATGCTGTGTCCCGGCTGCGTATCGCACGGCACGCCGCAGACGCAACGCGCGTTCGAGCTGTTCAAGCATTCGGACCTCCAGGTGATCGGGCTGCACACCGTATTCGAGCACCATGCGGCGATGACGCCGGTGTCGCTGGAAGCCTTCATCCACGAATACCGGCTGACCTTCCCGATCGGCGTCGACGAGGCCGGCGACGGCACGCCGATCCCCGTCACCATGCAGCGCTATGGCATGCAGGGAACCCCGACCAGCATCCTGATCGGCCGCGACGGCAACATCGTGCATCACGGTTTTGGCCAGCAGAGCGACATGGCGCTCGGCGCGATCATCGCGGCCGAGCTTGCCGCGCCGCACGCTTGACGCCCGAGCAACCCCGTTCACGCAGCCGCGCTATGACGGCGTCGCGCAAGGCGTGATAGCTTCAGGTCAACCAGAACCATCGTGCGGGAGCGTTCCATGAAGACCTATCAGCTCTACATCAACGGCCAATATGTCGACCCGGCCAATGGCGAGTGGTTCGAATCGATCGATCCCTATCGCGGCGAAGCCTGGGCGAAGATTCCGCGCGGCACGGCCGCCGACGCCGACAAGGCGGTCAAGGCCGCCAATGAGGCGATGTGGAACGGTCCCTGGGCGAAGATGACGGCCTCCGCCCGCGGCAAGGCGATGCGCAAGCTCGGCGACCTTGTCGCGGCCAATGCCGAGCGCCTTGCCGAGATCGAGGTGCGCGACAACGGCAAGCTGATGGCGGAGATGCTGGGCCAGCTGCGCTACCATCCGGAATGGTGGTGGTATTTCGGCGGCCTGGTCGACAAGCTCGAGGGCGGCCTGGTGCCGATCGACAAGGCGGAGACGTTTGCCTACACGACGCATGAGCCGGTCGGTGTCGTCGCGGCGCTGACGGCCTGGAATTCGCCGCTGCTGTTCGTCGCCTGGAAATGCGCCGCCGCGCTCGCCGCCGGCTGCGCCGTGGTCGTCAAGCCGTCTGAGTTTACTTCAGCCAGCACGCTGGAGTTCGCGGCGCTGACGAAAGAGGCCGGAGTCCCCGACGGGATATTCAACGTGGTGACCGGCTTCGGGCCCGAAGCGGGCTCGGCGCTGATCTCGCATCCCGGCGTCGCCAAGATCACCTTCACGGGATCGGACACGACCGGCGCCAAGGTCTATGAGACCGCGGCGAAAAGCCTGAAGCGCGTCTCGCTCGAACTCGGCGGCAAATCGCCCAACATCGTGTTCGAGGATGCCGACCTCACCGCGGCCGCGGCCGGCGCGATCTCCGGCATCTTCGCCGCCACGGGACAGACCTGCATCGCCGGATCGCGGCTCCTGGTGCAGAGCTCGATCAAGGAGAAGTTCGTCGCGCGCGTGCTGGAGCTGGCAAAATCCGCCAAGATCGGCGATCCCATGCAGTCCGACACCAATGTTGGCCCGATCACGACGCCCGCGCAGTACAAAAAGGTGCTGGACTATATCGATATCGCGAAGGCCGAGGGCGCGCGCTGCCTGCTCGGCGGCAAGCCGGCCTCCGGCGACGGCATCAAGGGCGGGCAATTCGTCGAGCCGACCATCTTCACCGATGTCGACAACACGATGCGGATCGCGCGCGAGGAGGTGTTCGGCCCGGTGCTGTCGATCATCTCCTTCGACACCGAGGAAGACGCCATCCGGATCGCCAACGACACGATCTACGGCCTCGCCGCCGGAATCTGGACCAAGGACCTCGCCCGCGCCATCCGCGTGCCGAAGCAGCTGCGCGCCGGCACCGTGTGGGTGAACACCTACCGCGCCATCAGCTACATGATGCCGTTCGGCGGCATGAAGTTCTCCGGCGTCGGCCGCGAAAGCGGCATCGACGCGGTGCGCGAATATCAGGAGACCAAAAGCGTCTGGATCTCGACCGCGACCGACGTGCCGGCCAATCCGTTCGTGATGCGGTAACGAGACCTCACGGCGCTAGCAGCGAGAGCGCAAACAGCGCGAGGACCAAGGCCGGAGGCATCACGCACACGCCTACCCGCAGGAAACGGAGGGCGCTGACGTGCTCGCCCTCCCGCCGCAGCGCGATCAGCCAAAGGATCGTCGCCAGAGAGCCCGCGACTGAGAGGTTGGGCCCGAGATCGACGCCGATCAGGACGGCGCCGGTAATGTGAGGCGACGATTGCGCCGTGTGCGTCGTCGTCGCTGCGATCAGCCCCATCGGCAGGTTGTTGATCAGGTTCGAGGCAATTGCCGTGATGATACCGGCGCCCCAGGCAGTCGCGTGTGGCGAAGCGGCCGTGGCCTGCTTCAGCTCTTCGGCGAGCGCGGGCAGTACGCCCGTGCGGTTGAGGCCTTCGACCAAGATGAACAGACCGGCGACGAGAGGCAGGACCGACCACGACACGCTCTGCACGATCGGGACCGGGGATTTTCGGCCGAGCGCGAGTACGATCGCGATCACGACGAATCCGCAGATGAAAGTAGGAAAGCCGAGGTCGGCGCCGAATGCCGACGCGGCAAGCAGGACCACGGCTGCGGCAGCAATGCCAACGCCGACGATGGTCGCACCTCTCGTCAGCAGAACAGGCTCGCTATCGTGGCTTTCCACGCCGCCGCGCAAAGCCTCACGCTGACATATCCGAAGCATGATGAAGGTCGCAGCGATTGCCGCAACCGACGGCAGCAGGAAGTAGTGCAACCACACCGCAAGGGTCGGCATGCGATCGCCGAACAGGACGAGATTTGCCGGGTTCGAGATCGGCAGCACGAAGCTGGCCGCGTTGGCGATGAACGCACAGACGAACAGATACGGCAGCGGTTCGACCTTCGCGGCGCGGGTCGCCGCGTAGACCGCCGGCGTCAACACGACCGCCGTGGCGTCGTTCGACAGGAAAATCGTCACCAGCGTCCCGACGGCGTAGACGATCGCAAACAACCGGGAGGCCGACTTGTGCGAATGCTTGACGGCCTGCTCCGCAAGCCAGTCGAACAGGCCTTCCTTTCGGGCGACCTCCGCCAGCAGCATCATGCCGACAAGGAAAAAATAGACGTCGGTGCCTTTTCCGGCGGCCATGATCGCGTCCCGCCACGGCAGGAGGTCGAACGCGACCAGCAGCACGGCACCCGTCACGGCCCAGATGTATTCCGGCAGATTCCACGGCCGCGCGATGACGCCGAGGGTCGCGAGCCCCGCAATGCTCCAGGTCGCGGCGTGGGTGCCGAACATCAGGCGACACCCGCAAGGCTCGGGGCCATCGGTTGAGGCAGGCGCTTGGGTTTCGCCACGCAAGCGGGTTTGAGCAATGATGCGGAGACGATCCAGAGCACGACCGACACCGCCGCGAACCCGCCCAGAACGGGGAATGTTGGCCCGTAGCCGAACTCCTGCGCAAGCCAGCCGCCAATCGCCGGACTGAGCGACGCACCGATGCCCTGGAACGTCATGACGGCGCCCTGCCCAGCGTTGATCCGACCCGTACCATCGAGAATCCGTGCAACGAGGCCTGGTACCGCCACGCTCTGCAGGCCGGCACCTACGCCATCGAGAATTTGAACCGGGTAGACGCCCCAGCCGGTCAGCCACGCCGCGAGAACGCCACGGACCGGCAGGGCTGCGAACGACACAAGTAACACCGACCAGTAGCCTTCCCTCTCTGCGATACGCATCGCAGCAAGCGAGGTCAAGATCATCGTGCCTTGAGCGATCACGATCGTCGTGGCGACGAAGCGCGCTGGATCGGCCTGCTTGTCGGCGACGACGGCGAGGCCGTAAAGCGGGAGCATCGCCGCGTTGCCGAGATGAAAGAAAAGCAGAGCTGCGGCGAGGATCAGCAACGGCTTCGATCCGACCAGTACCTGCGCCGCACTCGCGCGGTTGTCATCGCGGGTCTCGCGCGCCAGGCCACGGGCCGCGTCGTCGTCGATGGCATCACTCGGGATCATCAGCACCGACATGATCGAGAGAACACCGAAGAACGCGGCGAGCCAGAATACCGCGGTGAAACCGTAGAACCAGCCGACCAGGCCGGAGAGCCCCGCACCGACCATGTTGCCGGCGTGGTTGAAGGCCTGATTGCGGCCGATCTGCCTGTTGAAGCCGACCTGCCGCACGATGCCGAGCGTGATGCCGGCGACGGCAGGACCGATCGCGGCACCCGCGATCGCGGTCGCGACCTGCGAGGCCGCCACCAGCCAGAACTGCTGCGACAGCAGCACGATGCCCGACGCGATGACGGTGCAGATGCCAGGAATGATGACGAACAGTTTCTTGCGGCGGGTGGCGTCGATCAAGGCTCCGGCCGGTGTCGTCATCAACATGCCGGCGACGCCGCCGGCCGTCATCACCGTCCCGATCCAGCCGCTCTGCCAGCCATGCGCGAGCAGAAACACGCCCAGGAAAGGACCGACGCCGGCCTGCATGTCCGCCCTGAAGAAGTTCAGCGCGAGCAGCGGGCGAAGCGTCTTGGCTCGATTTGCATTCCCTGCGGTCACCGGCGCTGCTCCTCAGAAACGCGAAATGAGGAAGATGCCAAACATCATCAGAACCGCGCCAGCAGCGCGACCGAGCGTGAGTTCGTGCACCGTCATCCCGAACCAGCCGTACTTGTCGATAAGCAGAGACATCAGGATGTTGGCGGTGATGGTGAGGCCTCCGAACGTTCCGGCGCCGACTCGTCCGACGAAGAGCAAACCGGCGACGACAGCGAACGCGCCAATCAACCCGCCGAGGGGAGCCCACCACGGCATTGCCGCAATGCTCTCGCGAGTCGGGAACGGATGCGGCTGACACATCCATACAATGGAGAGGAAGGCGACGATCGGCAGGAACGAGGCGATGCTCGACAGCCAGGGGTTCTCCATCGCATTCCGCAACGCGTTGTTCATTGGCGGGCCCCAGGCCTGCAGCGCGCCAGCGACGAGGATGATCGGATAAAGCCAAACGGCGTTGAGATTCTGCATGGTCACCACTTACGACCGTTACGGTTCGGCCCCAGTTGCGTTCCGAAAAGATGGCGTTCGGGCCACGCGCCGATCGAGCCCGCATCACTTCCCGTCGAAGCTCGGCGCAAGTCGTTCGTTTCGCATTCGATGACGTCATCGGCCGTTGCGCCGGTCTCGTCCGTGACGCGCACTTCGAGCCGGAAAGGCTGCTGTCCGACGATGATCGGTGCCACGAAGATGCAGTGATCCTCGCGAGACATTTGTCGCCAGGGACCGTCATCGATGCGAAACTCGGCAGACGAAACGGGTGCAGTTCCCCAGGCGCAGGCACGGACCAGACGCGCCGGCTCAGGCTCCGTCCCCTGGAGATCAAGCCGCCGGTCGGCGGGCGCGGTGATCATGACAAAGGGCCAGGGGGAATCGAGCGGCTTGAAGCGCCAGCTCACCACGTCGCCGTCAAGTGCGGCGAAACTGAAGCCGACCGGCCCCTCCTCGATCTGTCCGGTCGAGCGCGTCGCGGCGTAGACGGTCCGGCCGTCATGAGCGATCTCGTTGTAATGCGTATGGCCCATGGCCACGAGACGGACGCTGCTTTCGTCGAAGAGCTGCGACAGCCGCTCAGCTTCCCCGCCAAGGTCCGCCGGATAGGCGTGCATGAAGACGACACAAGCCTTCCCGTCTCGCTGCGCGTCAGCGAGCCGATCCTTGATCCACTCGAACTGCTCGGTACCAAGTTTGAAATCCGGGCCGCCCGTTCCCTGAGAGACGACATCCAGGAACAGGCATAGGTGTCCACCGATCTCCTCGGCGGAGGGCAGTCTCCGGACCCGCAATGCGCGATAGAAGCTTTCCAGCGATCGAGGTTTGAAATCGTGATCGCCGGGGATCGCCCGCCACGGCAAACGGAGCTCATTAAGCCCGCCGCACACCAGGTCGAATTGTTCGTCAGTGCCATCGTCGGCATTGTCGCCCGGCAGATAGACGAAATCGACGGAGCCATCGACCTGCCGATTGAGCTCGTGCACGATGCGGATGAAGTCGCGGTGGTTCTGCAACGCCTGCTCCGTCAGATGCAGGTCGCCGATCTGTATGAACCGCAACAGCGGCCTATTGATTGAATTCGACACGTCGTCTCCCGATGATTTTTGGCCAATCTGCTGCCGCTTCCCCGGAACCGGAGCCGGTTCTGTGTCGGCTCCGGTCGCTTTCGAGCCGTTCGACTCGAAGCCGCGTCCATCAAGCGGTTTCGTGGTCGTCGCCGACCAGACGGGCCTTCCGGATTCGCCCGCCCAACTCCACGTGCAGTTCGTAATCCTGACCGTTCCGCCGGCCCTGAATTTCGAAATGCTTGGGCTTGCGACGGGGCGTGCCCGTCGGCTCGAACCCGGCGGCGCGCGCGGCCTCGATCGCCGCTGCGGGGTCGACAGGTGGATGGTGGTCGTGGCCGTGCTTCTTCTTATGCTCGATCGTCACGCGTTCACCAGCACAGGCAAAGCGCGTCACCTTGAGCTCGGACGGCTTCATTTCGCCTTCAAGATCGACGTTGGCGCCGATCCGTAGCGTGACCGCCTCGGCTCCATGCGGCGTGAGATCGGCGAGCACCGCTCCGCCCGAGGTCTCGACCACGAAGCGGTGCGCGAACACATGCACGATCTTGCCGGACAATCTGATCTTTTCCTGGGACATCCTGATCTCCTGATTGCGTTCGTTGATCACTGGCTCACAGCCTTCTCGGTGGCGCATCGGCCTCCGGCGGCGGCGGCGGAGGTGGAGTGTCTGCCCGCGGCGGCGGCGCTGCTCCGGGGGGAGGCGGAGGTGGCGGAGCATCCGCCCTTGGCGGCGGAGGCGGCGGAGCTTCAGCCCTCCGCGGGCGCGGCGGATCGCCGGGGTGCGGCGGCGGCCGATGACCGAAGGATTCCGTCCGGCCGTCGGCGTGTGAAACGATCTGGGCGTGGACGATTCCCCGGTCGAACATGCCCTGCACGGTGACGGTCTCACCTCTGGTCACCGTATCGGCGTCCTCCCCGCGCGGCCCGAGATCGACCAGTGCCCGACCGCTGCCGTCGTCGACGATGAACTTGTTGCCGAATATCTCGGCCACGCTCCCCTTGACGGCGACCGGACTTCCCGGCTGCAACGCATTGATGGCGGTCGGCTGCAACAGCATGACGCTCCGCGGCTGCCACTTCTCGGCGACTCTCATCCCGCCGGCGCCGGCGGCAGCACCGCCCATGAGCACGGCGAGCGCCGCTCCTGCCAGCAGACCTCGATGCCGGGCTTGCCGCCGCGCCGGGGGCGTTGGGTCCGCATCCCTGTGTGAATGGCTTTCGGTCATTGGACGCTCCTTTCATCGATTGCGATGACGGGAGCCTAGGGCACCGTCCCCAATCCAGCCTGAACCGTTTCGTTCAGATTGGGTTAAGCTCTCGGGCATAGGTCCCGTCCGAGGTGTAAGCGGAATGAAAATCCTTCTGGTCGAAGATGATCGCCTGCTCGCGCAAGAGATCGCCCGCGCCCTGCGCGAGGAGAACTTCGCGGTCGACGTCGCCGCGAACGGAGAAGACGGACAGCATCTCGGCGAGACGGAATCCTACGACGCAGCGGTGCTCGATCTCGGTCTGCCCAAGGTGCCCGGGATCGAGGTCTTGCGTGGATGGCGGAAGCATGACCGGCATCTGCCGGTGTTGATCCTGACTGCGCGCGATGGCTGGACCGACAAGGTCGACGGCTTCAAGGCAGGTGCCGACGACTATTTGACGAAGCCGTTCCGGACCGAGGAATTAGTCATGCGGCTGCGCGCGCTCGTCCGCCGCGCCGCCGGGCATGCCGCGCCGCGCATCTCATGCGGGCCTCTGAGCTTCGAAACGCAGACCGGCGTGTTCGAGCTCGACGGACTTCCGTTGAAGCTGACCGCGCTGGAATGGCGAGTCCTCGAATGCCTGATCCTGCGCAAGGGTACCGTCGTCGAGCGCGGCTTGCTTTCCGAGAAGGTCTACGAAGGCGATGTCGGAACGGACTCGAATTCGATCGAAGTGATCGTCGCGAGGCTGCGCCGCAAGGTCGGGAAGGAGCTGATCGAGACCGAAAGGGGTCGTGGCTACAAGCTGAACTCGGGATCGCGATGATGAACCGCAGTACGTCGCTCAGCCGACGCCTGATGATCGGGGCGGGAGTGTTCATCACGGCCGCGCTCGTCATCGCCGCGGTCTTGATCTCGTTCGTCTTGCACCATTTCGTGCAGGGGCAGATCGATCAGAGGCTAGATGCCCACATCCTGTTTCTGTCTTCCATGCTCGACGTCGACGACAGCGGTAATCTGCGTCTGGCAGGATCCGCCGACGGTCCGCCCTTCGATCGCCGTCGTCACGGCTGGTATTGGGAGATCTCCGGGCCAAACAACGTTCTACGCTCCCGGTCGCTCGATGGCACGGATCTCACTCCTCCCGACATCCACAACAGACACCCGCCGCCTCGGCGGGCCGACGACGATCCGCCGCCGCGAAACCGCCCGGCGCCGGCCGACGGCGTGGGGCCGGACGACCGCATGCTCCACTTCCGCATCCTGAACGTGTCGGTTTCCGGAGTTCCGGCCACGATCGTGGCGTCCGCTCCGAGAGATGCGGTACGCGGCCCGATGTGGCAGGCGATGCGCACATTGGCGCTGTCGCTGGGCGTGCTCGGCATCGCCTTGATCTGCGCCATGCTGCTCCAGGTCCGCCTGGGACTGCGGCCGCTGGAGCAGCTTCGTCGCGCAGTCGCTGATGTGAGATCGGGGCTACGCGAACGGGTACCCGACGCTCAGCCGAGTGAGGTGCAGCCGCTGGCCGCCGAACTCAACGCGCTGCTGGAACAAAACGCCGCCAACCTCGAGCGGGCACGTAAGCACGTCTCGAATCTGGCGCACGGTCTGAAGACACCTCTCGCCACGCTCGCCGTCGCGCTGCAGAAGCCGACGCCGGGCGCTGAGGATCTCCATGATCTCGTCGTGCTGATGGACCGCCGCATCCGCCATCATCTGGGCCGCGCCCGGTCGGCCGCACTCGGCGGCCCGGTTCGGACCAGGACGGCAATTGCCCCGCGCGTTGCCGATCTTGTCCTGGTCCTCGGCAAGGTGAACGCCGACAAGGCAATCACCTTCGTCAATCGTATTCCACCCGGTCTCGCAGTGGCGTGCGAGCAGCAGGACGTCGACGAGATGCTCGGAAACGTGCTGGAGAATGCATACTCGTGGTGCCGGAGCAAGGTCGCGGTCGGATCGACCCAGGAGGGGCGGAGTATCATCCTGTTCGTCGAAGACGACGGACCGGGACTATCGCCGGAGCAGATGTCACAGGCATTGCAAGCCGGCCGGCGGCTCGACGAGAGTGCGCCCGGATTCGGCTTCGGATTATCGATCACACGCGAACTCGCCGAACTCTATGCCGGCTCCCTCACCCTGGACCAGTCTTCGCTGGGGGGCCTTCGGGTCGCAATACGTCTCCCGTCCGCCAGCCTGGATTGACCGAACTCGCATCCATCCCGCTGTGGCCGAGCGTCGACAAGCCTGCGCCCTACCCCTTCGCACCCGGCACACCGCCGAACAATTTCGCCTGCTCGGCGCGGCCGGCGTCGACGATGCGGGTGGTGGCGGTTTCGATCTGGTCGCGCAGGCGGGTCATGAACTCGTCGCGCGGCAGGCCCGGCGGCAGCGGATCGAGGAATTCGACCACCAGCGTGCCGGGATAGCGCATGAAGGTGCGGCGCGGCCAGAACAGGCCGGAATTGAGCGCGATCGGCAGGCACGGCACGCCGCTCTCGGCATAGATCTGCGCGACGCCGGCCTTGTAGTTCGGCGCGGCGCCGGGCGCGGTGCGGGTGCCCTCGGGGAAGATCACGAGCTGCCGGCCGAGCTTCACCTCGGCCGCGGCGCGCTTCAGCGTCTTGATCAGCGAGCGCGGGCCGCCGCCGCGTTCCACCGAGATCATACCGACCTTCTTCAGGTACCAGCCGAACACCGGGATCATCATCAGCTCGCGCTTGAGGATGAACAGCGGGTGCTCGAAGAAGCGGACCAGCGCAAACGTCTCCCAGAACGACTGGTGCTTGGAGGCGACGACGAGCGGTCCCGGCGGAATCTTCTCGACGCCGCGGAACTCGATCCGGATGTTGCAGATCACGCGCATCAGGAACAGGCTGATGTTGGCCCACAGGGCTTCGAGCGCCATCAGCGCGCCGCGCGGCAGCAGCAGCGCCGGCAGCGCGACGATGCACAGCAGCACCAGCACCAGATAGAACAGCACGTTGAAGATCAGCGAACGCAGGAAGATCATCGAGGTCCCAGTACTAATTCGCCAGCGCCGTCGCCGGACGGCGTGGTGCCGCTGCCGGCTGTTCGGCGAGATCGGAGGTCAGGTCAAGGCCGATATCGGCGAGCCGCACCCGGACCTCCGCGGCAACATATTTGGCGTATTCCGATAGCAAGAGACGGAACGTTCCGCCACTCGTCCACCACGGCTCGTCGCGCCATTTGTCGCCGACCACCGCGAACGGGATCAGCGTGATGTCGGGCATCGCATGCGACAGTTCCACGATGGCGCGCGGCATGTGGTAGTTCGAGGTCACCACGATCAGCGATTTGAAGCCGCGCTCGCGCGCCCAGCGCCGCGTCTCCGCCGCATTGCTGCGGGTGTTGACCGCCGAACGGTCGAGATCGACGCAGCAGCGCATCAGCCCCTGGCTGTCCGGCACCGAACGCGAAATGTCGCTGGCGTCGTTGGTCGGATGCACGCCCGAGATCAGCAGGCGCTTGCCGTAGCCGGCCGCCAACAGCTCCATCGCATCCGACACCCGCGACGAGCCGCCGGTCAGCACCACGATGCCATCGGCATTGTGCGGCGGGTCGGTCTCGACGCCGCGCAATTGCGACAGGAAGCCGATGAAACCGACCGAGGCGGCCACGAAGGCCAGCGCCAGCGGCGCGACGATGGCGGCGCGCAGCCAGCCACGCGGGCGCGCGGCATGGCCATTCGGCGACGTATCGTCGGACTGCAAACTCATGTGATGCGGCTACCCTTCCCCCCGGTGATTTTAGAACATGATCCGGAAAAGTGGAAACCGGTTTTGCCGCGGCCGGGCCCGCGCGTATGCACGCCAAATCACACTCGCCCCGCGAACCGCGATCACGAAACCGGCGCCATCATTGCGATGCCGCCGGCCGTCAATCGATGTCGTCGAGCGTGGCGAACAGGGTGCGCCGCGACGCCCAAGCCGTGATCGCCGCGATCAGCACCGCCTGCAACGCCAGCACCAGATAGCCCGACGGACGCAACGAGAAGGTGCCGAGCAGGGCCGCGAACTGGTCGCCCACCGGCGTGCCGGAGAACCAGTTGGCGATCGACTCGGAGAAGCCGAACGCCAGCATCGCCGCGCCGCCGCCGATCAGCCCGCCTTCGAGGCCGAGCCTGAGGAAATGCCGCAGGAAGCGGTTGGCGATGAAGCTGTCGCCGGCGCCGACGAAATGCAGCACCTCGACGATCGGGCGGTTGGCGGCCATCGCGCCACGCGTGGCGAAAGATACCGAGATGATGGTGGCGATGATCACGAGGATCAGGATGCCGACGCCGGCAAACACCGTGGCGCCGGTCATCGAGCGCATCCGCTCGATCCAGGCGCGGTGGTCGTCGACGCTTGCGGTCGGCGCCACCTGCGTCACCCGCGCGCGCAAGCTCGCGAGATCGAGCGTGGTGCCGGGCTGCACCCGCGCAACGATGACGCGCGGCACCGGCAGCTCGTCGATCGAGAGCCCGCTGCCGAGCCACGGCTCCAGCAGCTTGGCGGATTCCTCCTTGCTGAACGGACGGACCTCGAGAATGCCGGACTGCGCCCGCATCGCATCCGCGGCCGCCTGCGCATCGCGATCGAGGTCGCGGCCGGGCGACGGGCGCACCTGGATGGTGATCTCGCTCGAGACTTCCGACTGCCATTCGGCCGCCGACGCACTGACCAGCAGCACGGTGCCCGTCGTCAGCGAGGCGAGGAAGGTCATGATCGCGACCACCGCGACCAGCGCGCGGCCGGAGATCGAGGCGCGCGGCACGATCGGCGACATGTTGCGTGCGGTGGCCGGGACCTGCGGGCGTTCGCGCCCGAGATCGACCAACGACACTTTCTCGTCGCCGCTCCTATTCATAGATGTGCAGCCGTCCCTGATGCAGCACCAGCCGCCGCGCCTCGTATTGATCCATCAGCGTGATGTCGTGGGTCGCGATGATGACCGCGGTGCCCGATTTGTTGAGCTCGATGAACAGCCGCAGCAGGCGGCGCCCGAGCGTCGGATCGACGCTGCCGGTCGGCTCGTCCGCCAGCAGCAATTGCGGCCGCGAGATCACCGCGCGCGCGATCGCCGCGCGCTGCTTCTCGCCGCCCGACAGGATCGGCGGCAGCGCATCCATCCGCTCGCCGAGGCCGACCCATTTCAACAGGTCGATCACCTCGCGGCGATAGGTCGATTCCTCGCGGCCCATGACGCGGAACGGCAGCGCGACGTTCTCATAGGTCGTCATGTGGTCGAGCAGGCGGAAGTCCTGCAGCACGATGCCGATCCGCTTGCGCAGGTCCGCGACCTGGTCCTTGCTCAGCAGGGAGACGTCCTTGCCGAACAAATTGACCAGCCCGCGGGTCGGCCGCAGCGACAGGAACAACAGCCGCAGCAGCGAGGTCTTGCCCGCGCCGGACGGCCCGGTGAGGAACTGGAACGAGTGCGCCGGGATCATGAAAGAGAGGTCGCGCAAAATCTCCGGGCCGAGCCCGTAGCGCAAACCGACATTTTCGAACCGAACCAATGCGCTAGCTCCGTTCGAGAGGGCCTGTGGCCCAATACCCAACTCCAGAGCCATTTCCGTTCCGATGAAATCGGAACGGCTCTGGTTTCTTGCTTGGACGCGTTTTCTTCACGCGAACCGGTACCCACTTCGCTCGAAAACGCTTTGGCGGCCCGAACACCCCGCCGAGCGGCCGCGAACCGCACAGAAAGCTTGTGCGTCGGTTATGGTTTCCGATTCGTTAACGGTCGCTCAGTAGCATCCGGGCATACCACATGGTGGAGATTCGGCTCCATGCATATCGTTTGCCCGCATTGTACAACATCCTATGCCATCAATCCGGCCACCCTCGGGGAGGCCGGACGCACCGTCCGTTGTTCCCGCTGCCGCGAGGTCTGGCTGGCCCGGCCGGAGGATGCGATCGGGGCGACCGCGCCCACCTTGGCCTACGAGGCCGCCGGCTCCAACCTTGCCGCCGAATGGGAAGCGATGGGCCGCGAGGAGGCTGACGAGACGCCGGTGGTCGAGAGCCCGTCGATTTCGGCCGATTTGCCCGAGGAGGGCGATGCCGCTACCGCGTGGCCGGCGGTGGCCGAGGCGGATGCCGCGGCTCATGCCGACGGCCAGGACGCGACCGGAAAGCGCCGCTTCCGCCTGCCGGGGTTTCCCCGCCTGTTCCGCCTGCCCTCCCTGCCCCGGATTCCCTTCATGCCGGCGATCGGCGCCCTGCCGACCACCTGCGCCGCGATGGCGGCGCTGATCATCGCGCTGTTCGTCTGGCGCAACGACGTGGTGCGGCTGCTGCCGCAGACGGCGCTGTTCTACAAGATGGTCGGGCTCGACGTGAATCTGCGCGGGCTTGCCTTCAAGGACCTCAAGATCACCAACGAGACCGTGGACGGCAAGCCGGTGCTGGTCATCGAGGGCATGATCGTCGGCCAGACCCGGAAGCCGGTCGAACTGCCGCGGCTGCGCTTCTCGGTCCGCGACGCGCAGGGCGCCGAGATCTATGCCTGGAATGCGGTGCTGGAGCAGCCGGTGCTCAAGCCCGGAGAACGCGCGTTCTTCAAGTCGCGCCTCGCCTCGCCGCCGCCCGAAGGCCGCAATATCGACGTACGCTTCTTCAACAAGCATGACCTCACCGGCGGCCGCGCCTGAGGCTGCGCACCAATACTTTCGGGAACCGACCATCACCATGACGCGTGTTCTGATCGCCGACGACGAAGACTCGATGCGCTCGCTGGTGGCGCGCGCCATCGCCATGGACGGCCACGAGACCGTGACCGCGCAGGACGGCGCCGAGGCGCTGGAGGTGCTGACGCGCGATGAGGGCGCGTTCGACCTGCTGCTCACCGACATCCAGATGCCTGTGATGGACGGCATCGCGCTGGCATTGACCGCGGCGCGCGACTTCCCCGCGCTGAAGATCCTGCTGATGACCGGCTTCGCCCATCAGCGCGAGCGCGCCTCCGGCCTCGAGGCGATCGTGCATGACGTGGTGACGAAACCGTTCTCGGTCGCCGATATCCGCACCGCGGTGGCGGATGCGCTGGCGGCAAGCAAGGCCTGACCCTCAAACGCCGAACTCCGGGCCGTCGACACGCGGCACGCGGCTGCTATCTCTCCTTCAACGCCTCGGATGCAACCTTGGCAAGCGGCGAGAGCAGGTAGTCGATCACGCGGCGGCTGTCGGTCTTGATTTCGACGGTCACGGTCATGCCCGGAGTTAGAGCGACCTTCGCACCGTCTACGTCTATCGACTGTTGTTCGAGCTCGACGGTAATCGGAAAAACGAAGCTCGGGGACTGTCCAGCCTGACCGGCAGGCGAGGCACCGGCCGTATTGGCGGTGGCGGGCGCGTTGGCGAGACCGCGCTTGGCTTCCTGTTCCTCGACCGCCTCGGATGCGATGCGCATGACCTTTCCGTGCAGGACGCCGAAGCGGGTGAAGGGGAAGGCGTCGACCTTGATCGCCGCAGCCTGGCCGGGCTTGACGAAGCCGATGTCGAGATTGGCGACGAGCGCCTCGACTTGCAGCGCCCCTTCGGTCGGCGCCACGACCAGGAGCTGCTGCCCCGTGGTGACGACCTGGCCGACCGTGGTCACCGCGATCTGCTGCGCGACGCCGTCGACCGGCGAATAGAGCCTGGTGCGCGCGAGGCGCGCTCCCGCCTTGAGCTGCGCCTGCTTGGCTCCGTCCGCCTTGCGCTCGGCCTCAGCCTGCTTGTTGCCATTGTCAGCGACGAATTGTGCCAGCGTCTTGATCTTCTCGCTGGCGAGCTCCGTCAGTGCAGCTTCGGTTTCGATCAACTCGCCTTCGTCGGAGGCCCGCGCCGATTGCGACTTCTCCAGCTCTCCCCTCGCATCATAGAGATTGATCTTGGTACCGACTTTGAGATCGAACGACATCTGGCGCACGCCGAGGAGATCCGTCAGCGTCTGGATCAGCTTGTCCTGGTAGGCGATCCTCATCTCCAGGCGCCGACGTGTCGCCTCCTTCTGGGCCATCTGCTTGTCGAGGCTTTGCAGGGTGCCGATCAGGTGATCGATGTCGGCCGTCAACACCGCAGCCTCGCGCAGACGGATCGCCTCCGGGAGTTCGGCATCCCAGACGATTCGCGGTGCCGGGTCGGCAGCGGCCCGCGCGAGTTCCGCGATAGCGGCTTCCCGCGCGCTCGCTTCCCCTGACTTCGCCGGACCGTCGAGCACCGCGCGCACGGTTGCTATGGCGAAACGCCGGCGAGCGATTTCGGCGAGGTCCGCATCGAGCGCATCGCGCTGGGCATTTTCCTCTGCGGTCGCTTCCGCAGGATCGAACTCCAGCAGCAGGTCGCCCGCCCTCACGTGCTGTCCGTTTTCGACGTGGAGGGCAGCGATCTTGCCGGGGTCGAGCGGCTGGATCACCTTGGCGCGCCCGGCCGTGTCGATTTTGCCGGGCGCCACCGCATGGACATCGAGCCGACCGAAGAACGACCAGGCAAGTGCGGCGGCGAAAAACAGGCAAATCGTCAGCATCATCACCACCGGCAGCGGCGGTGCTGGCGTTTCCAGAATCTCGATCGCCGCCGGCAGGAATTCGCGGTCGCGGCCGGTGACGATCGGGGCCGGCGCAGGAACCGGCTGACGGGACGGCGGCGCGGGCGGCGGCGCGGGCGGCGGCACAGCTCTCTGGTTCATGTCCGCGCCCTCGCCCGATCCTGCAGCGCCCAGAGCCTTGCGTAAAGGCCGCCTTGGCGCGCCAGCAGCTCGTCGTGCGTTCCGATCTCGACGATCTCGCCCTTCTCCATTCCGACAATGCGCGTACAGGGGCGCACCGCGGCCAGTCGATGGGCGATGATCAGCACCGTGCGGCCGCGCACGATCGCGCGCATATTCTCCTGGATGATGCTCTCGCTCTCGTAATCCAGCGACGAGGTCGCTTCGTCGAAGATGAGGATGCGCGGATTGGTGGCGAGCGCGCGGGCGATCGCGATGCGCTGGCGCTGGCCGCCCGAGAGATTGGCGCCGCGCTCCTCGATGATCGTGTCATAGCCTTGCGGCATCTGCGCAATGAACTCGTCGGCGCCGGCAAGCTTCGCGGCCTCGATCACCCACGCCCGAGGTGCGGCGGGGTCGCCGAGCGCGATGTTCTCGTGGATCGAGCGGTTGAACAGGATGTTCTCCTGCAGCACGACGCCGATCTGGCGGCGAAGCCAACCCGGGTCGAGCTGGGCGATGTCGACGCCGTCGAGCATCACCTGTCCCGTCTGCGGGGCATAGAGCCGCTGCACCAGCTTGACGAGCGTCGACTTGCCGGACCCCGAAGCTCCGACGAAACCGATGACCTCGCCTGCGGCGATCGACAGGGTGATGTTGCGCAGCGCTTCGGCCGCATCGGCCCGGTAGCGCAGCGACACGCCGCGCAATTCGATCGCGCCTCTCGGCGGCGGCAGGGTCAACAGGTTCTGCGGCGTGGGTTCCGGCGGCGTATTCAGGATGTCGCCAAGCCGCGCCACCGAAACCTGGACCTGCTGGAAGTCCTGCCAGAGCTGGGAGAGGCGGAGAATCGGTGCCACGACCTGGGAGGCGATCATGTTGAATGCGATCAGCTCGCCGACGGTCATTGCGCCGTCGATCACCGCCTGGGCACCGAACAGCAGAATCAGTGCCGTCGTTGCCTTGCTGACATATTGAACGAGATTTTGGCCGAGCGTGCCGGTGACGCCGGCATCGAACGAGGTGCGAACATAGGACGCGAGCCGCTCCTCCCACTGCGCCTGCATCATCGGCTCGACGCTCGCCGCCTTCAACGTTGGCGCGCCGACGATCGACTCGACGAGAAACTGCTGCGATCGCGCGCCGCGGTTGAATTTTTCGTTGATCTGTTCACGCAGAATCGGACGGATCAGCGCCGCGATCAGAAGATAGACGGGGATCGTGCCGAGCACGACCAGCGTCAGCCGCTCCGAGTAAATGAACATCACGACGAAGAAGACGAGGGTGAAGACGAGATCGAGCAGCGAAGTCAGCCCCTGCCCGGTCAGGAAGCTGCGAATCGTTTCGAGCTCGCGCACGCGCGCGACGGTCTGGCCGGCCGCGCGCGTTTCGAAATAAGCCAGCGGCAGGCGAAACAGATGATGGAACAGGCGCCGTCCGAGCTCGACATCTATCCGGTTGGTGGTGTGGCTCAGCGTATAGGCGCGGAGGAATTGCAGCACCGTCTCGAAAAGTCCCAGCGCGAGCAGACCGACGATCAGGACGGCCAGCGTCGACAGGCCCTTGTGTACCAGCACCTTGTCGACGACCAGCTGGAAAAAAATCGGCGTGACGAGCGCGAACAACTGCACGAAAAGGGACGCGACCGCGACCTGCGCAAGCGGCCGCCGGTAGCGCAGGATCGATGGCAGGAACCAGCGGAATCCGAATGTGCTTGGGTTTATCCCGGCCCCGCCGAGGCGGCGGGTGATCAGCACCACCTCCCCTGATGACAGTGCGACGATCTCCTCGATGGGCAGCTCACGCGCGGTGCGGGCAATCGGATCGAGCAGCCGTGCGAACCCTTTCGCCGGTGAGGCTGCCAACACGCTGAACGCGCCATCCGCAAGGCGGATCAGCGCGGGATAGGGAATGGCGGCGAGGCGCTTCGCCGTGACGCCGCGCAGGATGCGCGAGCGCAGTTTCAGATGGCTGGCGCTGCGGAGGATGTCCTCCACCTCGGCAAACCGTCCCGTCAGCGCGAGTTGATGGCGCAATTGCGCCGGGTCGGCAGCGATCCGGTAATATCCCGCGATGACGGCGAGCCCGGCCAGACCGGAGTCCATTGCCGTGATCGGCGCAGGCTGCGGTTCAACCTTGGGCGGCTCGGTCGGCGCGGGCTCGACTTCGACCGCTTCCTTGATCTGCGCCATCACCTCGCCCATCGCGCGCTCCTCGCGGCGCTGTGCCGCGCCGATCCTGGGCAGGGCTTTTCGCTCGGCCCAGGATCGGCTGCGCGTGACGATCGTCTCGCAGACATCATGCGTGCGTCGGCGCGGTCAGGTTGATGTTGAGCGTGCCTGTCCCGGCCTCCGCAAGGTTGGTGTTCAATCCGCTATTGAACGCATCCGAGTCCTGCAGTGCGAGGTTGAAGGACATGTTGACGGGTTGGCCGACGTTGAACGTCGAGACCGACACCGCGCCCATGTCGAACGTACCCTTGTTGCTGTAAACAGAGCCGATGTTAGTCGCCAGCAGGCGATCGAACCCGGTCGCTGTGCTGACCAGGATGAACTCTCCCGGGACCTGCTGAAGGCCGATCATGTCCACGCCATTGGTGTCACCCGATGGGGCGAACTTTGCTTCCACGGTTTGCGAAACCCCGCCGTTGGTGAACGTCTTCGTCGTATCGCCTCCGGTGAAGTCGGCCAGGACCGCCGTGACGTTGCCGCTGCTGTCCTCGGTCACGATCTTGACCTCCGTGACCGCCTCATGGGTGGCGCTCGCGTCGGTCGGGAACGTCCCTCCGGGCGAGAGCGGCGTCGCCTCCGGAACCTCGTAGGCGTCGAGGCGGACGTCGACGGTCTTTCCGTTCGGGTTGACCTGCGAGAGCGTGAAGCCGGCGTTGTTGACCTCGTAGTGATCGAGATAGCCGAGGGTGGCGAGCGACTTCAGGTCCGTGGTCGTGGTGATCGAATGGACGTTGTCGACGAAGTCAAGGCGAATGGCTTTACCCGGAGCCACCGCCTGCTTGTCGCTGCCGACGCCGATATTGCTGGGGTTGACCGTGTCGCCGCCGGGGCTGAGCCCGGTGAAGACCACCGACTTGCCGGGGGTGACCGGCTGTTTCGTCGTCGGGTTGAACGGCAACGAGAACCAGGCGTAGTCACCGGCGGGGACGTCGGCGAAATCGCTGAACGTGAAGTTGGCGCCGTTGCTGATCGGCTGCAGCATGTTGAAGGCGTACTGACCGCTGGTGTGGTTGAGCGCGATCGTGAACACCTCATCCGCCGTGACGGGGGATCCGCTCGCTCCGCCGGGAAGTCCGGCGCCGGTCGAATCCGTTGTCGCCGTCAGCGTGCCCGTGCCGAACCCGAACAGGTAGATATTATTCCCGTTCGCTTTCAGGTTCTGGGTCGAGCCGCCGATTTGGCCCGACAGCTGCGCGCCGTTCGTGCCGGTGAAGGTCAGGGCGCCGAAGCCATCGGCGCCGGCGTGCTGGTCTATGGTGAGCGACGGATTCGGATCGACGTTCCCGTCGGACGCGACCGTGTTGACCAGATTCCCGGTGAAGGTCGAGCCGGCTGCATCCTGAACGTTGTCGGCGTTGACGATCGCCTCGGGGAACAAGTTCGCCGGCACGTCGTCGATGACCGTGACCGTCCAGGCTTTGGCGGCAGCGTTCGCCGTGCTGCCGTCTGCATCCGTCGCCTGGACTATTGAACTGAAGTCGATCGTGGTCTGGCTCGAGTCAGTCGCGCCCGGTATCTGATCGACAGGAGCCGACAGAGTGAAGGTGTAGGCTCCGCTCGCCTCGGTCAGCGCGAGCGTAAACACGGTTCCGCCGCCCGTCTTTGTCGCAGTCAGGGTGTCGGTGGTGCCGTCGCTCGTGATCGAATAGTTGACCTTCACGCCGCCCGACGTCAGCGCCGGCAGGCCGGAGGTGGAGCCGGAGAGCGTGTATTTGCCGATCGGCGCGTCTGCACCTGGCGTGAACAAGGATGTGATCGAGCTTGTGACTGATGCGCTCGCGGTATCGGAAAGCGCGTTGCTCGAAAGCCCATCCTCATCGACCGTCTGGGCCTCCTTGTTCGTACTTGCGGCGGGCTGGTCGTCGATGATGGCGAGCGTCAGCGCGCCGGAGGCAGCGGTCGTACTGCTGCCGTCCTTGTCGGTTGCCGTCAGCAGGGAGCTGATGCTGCTGAACGAGAACACACCTTCGCTGGCACTGGTTCCCGGCCCGTCCTGGTCGATCGGGGCCGACAGCGTGAAGGTGTAGGCCCCCGTCGCCTCGGTCAGCGCGAAGGTGAACACGGTTTTGCTGGCGGTGGCCGCG
>NZ_VITY01000014.1:245897-248371 GCF_007993935.1 Bradyrhizobium macuxiense
GCCGTTGACTGGACCACTCTCGTCCTGGTCGATCGGGGCCGAGAGCGTGAAGGTGTAGGCCCCCGTCGCCTCGGTCAGCGCGAAGGTGAACACGGTGCCGCCGCCCGTCTTTGTTGCAGTCAGGGTGTCGGTGGTGCCGTCGCTCGTGATCGCATAGGTCACCTTCACGCCGCCCGACGTCAGCGCCGGCAGGCCGGAGGTGGAGCCGGAGAGCGTGTATGTGAGCGGCGTGTCCACGCCTGCATTGAACAGGTTCGACACGTTGCCGGTGGCCGAGCCGCCAACGCCGGTCTCACCGGTCGTCTCGCCGACCAGCGCGTCCTCGTCGACCATCGCCGTCTGCGTGTTGGTGCTCGCAGTCGGCACGCTGTCCTCGAAGATGAGGTGGGAACCGACTTCCGCGCTGTCGTTGTTCGTCTGGGTCTGTGTTTCCGTGACGTTGAGAATGTCGAAGCCCGGTGTGTTGCCGGGTGGTTTGGTATTCTGGACCACGAACTGGTCAAACTGCGCACCATTCAGCGAGGTGAACTGGATCTTGTCCCCCACTGTCAGGCCATTGACGGTGCCGCTCGGCGCGCTGGTGGTGCCGCCGAAAGTGATGCCGTTGTTGCCGGTGGTCTTCGTCGATGAGGCGATCAACTGCCCCGTGCTGTTGAAAACATCGATCTCGCCGAGCGCGACCGTGTTCGTGGTCGTGCTTGTCTGTGTCGCACCGAAGGTGGTGGTGGTCTCATTCTGGGCGATGATCTTGACGTTGACCGACTGGCCGGTGGGGGTCACCTGGCTGATGTCGAAGCTCGCCCCTGTTCCTTCGATGTACGTGAGACTCTTGAGCGTACCGTCGGTGAGGAAGGTCTTGTCCTTGGTGGACCCGCCCGAGAAGCTGCTCGAAACGAAATCGAAGCGCAGGGCTTCGCCTGGGGTGATGGCCTGGCTGTTGCTGCCGTCGCCGACCGAACTGGTGTTGACGGTGTCGGGGTTGGATGTGCTTGCATCGAGCCCGGTCACGAGGACCGTCGATTTCCCGTCGGTGCTGGTGAAGGGCAGCCAGTAGTTCTGTCCCGGCATCTTGGTGCCGATGTTGAACGAACTCGTCGAGCTGGACGTTCCGTTGACGTAGACCAGATTGCTGAGATCGAGGGTGTTGGCATCCTCTCCCAAGGCCGGCTTGGTGTTGGTGAGCGCCTCGTACTGCACGATCCAGATCGTCGCGCCGCCGCTCGTCGGCTGCAGCAGGAGTGCGAAGGCAACGGTACCGGTGCTGTTGGTCTCGCGGCCGAGCACGATATCGGGATTGCTCGGATCCGAGTAGAGGAAGATCTCGTTGCCGTCGATGGCCTTGAACCCGGTGTCGACGCCGCTCAGCGCGCCGCCGCTGCTGGTGGTGAACTTCAAATTCTGGTCGGTGGTGGTGACGATCGCATTTTCGGCGATCCCGATCGTCTTGGTCGTGCCGTTGCCGGCGCTCGTGCTCGTATCGGGATAAATGCCAAGCGTCTTGAGCTCAGCACCGAGCGAGCTTGCGGTCGTGATACTGGTCTGGAAGCTCGAGAGAACGACGTTGTTGTCGGAATCTGTGGCGTCGTTATCGGTCGCCAGTGTTGTCAATCCGAGGTTCTCGTCCTCAATAACTTTGCCGGTGATGGTGAGTGACATAGCCTGCTCCTCAGAAATTTGAGAAAATCCCGCTATGCGCCGCGCGGGTCCTGCGCGTCGCGTCTCTCCTCCGGGCGTGCTCGCCGCAGGAAGCCGTCAGTGTTGGCAATCAGAAGACCCGACCAAAGCGAAACGCGGCCGTTTGAGAGCTCTTGCTAGCTCTCGTTCGACCGGTTGACTGTGCTCGAAGCGAAAAGCGGCTTCGATAATTGAATGATGCACCGCTGCTGCATTGCGCCTCCTATCCGCGGGCAAATATCTCCCGCGAGGGCAAGCAAACCAGGAAACGATTTCGTCAATTCACGCGGTCCGCGACAGCCGATTTGGGGGTTCGCGCCCCGCGCTTGGGCAATAAGCAAATTAAATAAGCAAAGTTTGACGAGTTATTCAATCACTTTCTAGTGAAAAATATGCGCGGTGCGTTTGCTCACACCGCAATCGTCGCTCCGGCAAGCCACGTTTCGGCACAGTCGGATCAGCGTCAACGGTTGCTGCGAAGTTAGCGTGCAACTCCGGGAACCCAGGCGCGCGATCGATGTCGCTTACTCGATCGATGTCGCTTGGAAGTCAGACTTGCATGCGACGATCAACGCACTGCCAGCTTACGGAAGCTGATGCCTACCACTTCACGAGTGCTCGCGTCGTCGTCCCCACCTATCCTCGCCATGCTTCGTGCAGACGGAACATTCCGTCCGCACGGCTTTTCGATTCATGCCGCGATGGCTCTGGAATACTGGGCGGATTCAACCGCTCGTCGCAACACTTTGTGTATCGCTCACTCGGAGCAGTTCGTCGAGGGTTTCTGCCGGTGTTTTCCA
>NZ_VITY01000015.1:0-55826 GCF_007993935.1 Bradyrhizobium macuxiense
GTCGCAGCATCGAGCCTGTTCTCGGTGGCCGATGCCGAGAGCGATTCGATGACCCAATATGCCTTCTGGGACACCGGCGGCAGCGGACACTGGGTGGTCAATGGCGTGGCGCAGGCGGCCGGGACCGAGATCGACGTGTCGGCGGCGAACCTCTCGCAGGTGAGCTACGTGTTCGGGCCGGCCGGCTCCACGCCGGATACCCTGTACGTCCGGGCCAACGATGGCGACCTGTGGGGGCCATGGAAGGCGTTCACGGCAACGCCTGGGCCCGATACGGCGCCGGCGGTGTCGGCTTCCAACGTGACGGCGACGCATGGGGAGTTCTCGGTCGCAGCAACGAGCCTGTTCTCGGTGAACGACACCGATGGTGACGCCATCACCCAATACGCGTTCTGGGACGCCGGCGGCAGCGGACACTGGGTCGTCAACGGCGTGGCACAGCAGGCGGGCGTCGAGATCGATGTGTCGGCGACCAGCCTGTCTCACGTGAGCTATGTGTTCGGGCCGACCGGATCGACGCCGGATACCCTGTATGTCCGGGCCAATGACGGCGACCTGTGGGGTGCGTGGCAAGCATTCACTGCAACCCCGGGGCCCGATACGGCGCCGGTGGTGTCGGCGTCCAACGTGACGGCGACGCATGGCGAGTTCTCGGTCGCAGCATCGAGCCTGTTCTCGGTGGCCGATGCCGAGAGCGATTCGATGACCCAATATGCCTTCTGGGACACCGGCGGCAGCGGACACTGGGTCGTCAATGGCGTGGCCCAGGCGGCTGGCACCGAGATCGACGTGTCGGCGGCGAGCCTCTCGCAGGTGAGCTACGTGTTCGGACCGACCGGATCGACGCCGGACACGCTGTATGTCCGGGCCAATGACGGCGACCTGTGGGGGGCGTGGAAGGCGTTCACGGCAACGCCGGGGCCCGATACGGTGCCGGCGGTGTCGGCTTCCAACGTGACGGCGACGCATGGGGAGTTCTCGGTCGCAGCAACGAGCCTGTTCACGGTGAACGACACCGATGGTGATGCCATCACTCAATACGCGTTCTGGGACACCGGCGGCAGCGGGCACTGGGTCGTCAACGGCGTGGCACAGCAGGCGGGCGTCGAGATCGATGTGTCGGCGACCAACCTGTCTCACGTGAGCTATGTGTTCGGGCCGACCGGATCGACGCCGGATACCCTGTATGTCCGGGCCAATGACGGCGACCTGTGGGGGGCGTGGCAAGCATTCACGGCGACGCCGGGGCCCGATACGGCGCCGGTTGCAACACCGTCCGCCTCGAACCTCCTGACTGTCCCTGGGCAGACCTTCGCGGCCTCCAGCCTGTTCAGCGCAACCGATGCCGATGGCGATACCATGACCCAGTTTGCGCTTTGGGACACCCAGGGCAACGGACACTGGGTCGTCAATGGCACGGTTGAGCCCGCCAACCAGGAAGTCGACATCACCGCCGCGCAACTTGCACAGACGACGTATGTGGCCGGATCCGGAACGGATCAGTTGTGGGTTCGCGCCAATGACGGCGATCTCTCGGGCGCGTGGCAACCCTTCAGCGTGACGGGAGAGGGCACGGCAATCGTCGCGAGTGGTGCCACGCTGGAATTGCCGGGCGCGTTCGCCAATGCGGTGACATTCGAAGGCAGCACCGGGACGCTCAAGCTTGACAATTCCTCCAGCTTCAGCGGCACCGTCGCGGGCATGACCGCGCAAGACAACATCGATTTCGCGGACCTCAACTTTGCGGGCATTCAAACGCCCACCTTCAGCGGAACAAGCTCAAGTGGCACCCTTACCGTCACCGACGGCACGCACATAGCTAGCATCGTGCTGCTCGGTAACTATCTGGCATCAACGTTTGTGACCTCCAACGATGGCCATGGCGGGACGTCCGTGATTGATCCACCGGTTGCTCAGAACACTCTCGCCCCACCGCAACATGCGTGAGAACGCCAGATGGCGGAGACAAGGTCGGTTTCGAGGACCGGTCGTTTACCTGGGCGGTGAGCGATGCGATGAAGCCCTCGCCGCGGGTCCTCACGAGCGCTACCTTCTCCGGAGCGAACTAGCTGCAATCCCGAACAGTGGCTGATTCATCCAATCTCTGCAGCTGATGCGAATGCATGGGGGAAGATCGAGCGTGAACAGCCCGTGAGGGCGACACAGCTCAGCTTAGCTGTTCATTGCATCCACGGCGGAGGTCAGTCGCAGGTGCGTTCTGACTACGCAAGGGACCTTGCGTAGCCTTCAAAGAACGGCCGCACGAACAGATCAGCGACGTTCTCGACGGTCAAGTCGGGGACCCACACCCGCAGGTCGACGGCAGCGTTGATCATCGATGAGAACATCCATGCGGCCACAACGGGCGAAGTGGTTCTGATCGTGCCATCCGCCATACCCTCGCTGAACAATAGGACGAATCCATTGGTGATGCGGTCGGACTTATGCAGCAGATCGGCGCGAATGTGCTTGGGGAGTGTCATCAGAGCGGACATCGAGAGCAGCGGCGCCTCTCCGAGCAATTGATGCTCGATCAGGTGGACGGTCAACGCCCAGAGTTTCTCTGCCCCCGAGGCTGGGAGACTGGCTGCCTGTTGTTTCGCCGCCTGCACGAGCGCCAGCGAGCGTGCGAAACATGACACGACCAGATCGTCCTTCGCCTCGTTGTGGTGATAGAACGAACCCTTGGTGACGTTCAGCGCAGCCGATATGCGCTCAACCGATGCACCCGCATAGCCTTGCTCATTAAGCACTTTGGTTGCAGCTTTCAGGAAGTCCTCAGCCCGATCATCCCCGTGCGGAGATCGATACGCCAAACCGCGAGGCCGTCCGCCAGCGAGGGGGCGGGGCGACACGCCGTCCAACCATATCTTGAGAACGATGCCGGCTATTGCGTCGTATTCGTCTTCGGAGTGCCGCTCGAGCAACGCCGGCATCCAGAAGATCCAGGAGAAGAGCAGGTGAGCATGGGCATTGGAAACCCGGCTCCGCCTGTCTGCGGGATTGCGCAGCAACTGACGAAACTTGCCGAATGTTTGAGCCATGGCATCGTCAACGGCTGGGTCCGCAAGGACGCGAACCTCGTCGAAACGAACGATCGCAAGCGCACGTCCGGCCGCCACATCCTGAAGATACCGGCAGTAGTTGGACAGGAAGGACTTGAGCCGACTTTCGACGGTTGTTCCGTCTGCCGAAGCGATGAAGCCCTGGATGCGCTCCAGAGACGAAACGTAGCACGCGCTCGCCAGTTGCTCTTTACGGCGGAAATAATATGCAATGCCGGTTGCAACAATGCCGAGCTTGTTTGCAACTTCGACGAAGGTCATTCCTCGCAGGCCGACTTCGTTGATCAACTGGATCGCGACGCCCAGCACCGCCTCACGGCGACGGAAGCGTTTCGGCCTGGATTGGCTCGCAGCTGCCGTCACTGCGACCTACCTTCAAGCGGCATTGGTTCCTTGTCTGACACGCTCGATACCTCACCAGAAGCCGCCCCTTGTACGCGGTCGGCTCGCAACTGGAATCGTCGTACTTTACCGGCATCGTCTCGCAACGGATAGGCAACAATCTCTATGGATCGTGGGCGCTTGTAGCCGGCCAGGCGTTCTGCCAGATGGCCGTTGAGCTCGTCGAGGTCGATTGTTGTGGGGGCCTGCACGATGGCATGAACGCGATGGCCGAGATCCTCGTCGGGAAGGCCGATGACGGCGCTCGTCGCGACGAGTGGATGTTCCTCCAGTGCCGCCTCGACCTCGGCAGGATAGACGTTAGCGCCTCCGACGAGGATCATGTCCGTGCGCCGGTCTGTGAGGTAGAGATAGTTGTCTTCGTCCATCCAGCCGAGATCGCCTAGCGTCTCCCACTCTCCGATCCGCTCGGCACTGGCGCCGATGTAGCGGTATGTCGGCTTCCCGCTGCTGGGCATCCTCAAGTAGACGGTGCCGACAATCCCGGGCGCTAGCTGTCGTCCTTTATCATCGAAAATCGCTATCTCGCCCATGACCGGACGGCCGACCGATCCGCGGCGCAATAGCCAGTCCTGGCCCCCGATGACCGTCACTGCCTGGCTCTCTGTCCCGCCGTATAATTCCCACAGCTTGTCCGCGCCAATCCATCCGATCCAGGCCTCCTTGAGCTGCGGCGGGCAGGGGGCGGCCATGTGCCAGACAGTGCGAAGCGAGGAAATGTCGCACCTGTCCCGAACCTCCTGGGGCAGTTGCCAGATCCGGCGCATCATCGTGGGGACGAGATAAAGCCAGGTAGCGTGGCGGCGCGCTACAATCTGCAGAAGCTCCTCGGGATCGAACTTGCGCATCAATACCAGGTGGGCGCCGGCAAGAATTGCGATAAGAGCCAGCGAGAACGGGGCGTTGTGATGGAGCGGGGCGGGCATCACGGCGATATCACCCCTTTTGATCCCGTAGAAATCTCCCTCATCCGGTTGGACGACACCTGCTCGACCAGACACGATCAACTTCGGTCGCCCGGTGGATCCTCCAGACGTCGGAGCCTTGAGCGCGGGGGAGATCCGATCGGGTAGATCCGTCTCATCGATGGTTTCCCCAATCAGCATCGCCGGCGTCACGTCAGAAGGCCGCGCCACCGCAGCGCGGATCACCACGCGAGGGCAAGCCAGAGACAAGATTGCCTCGAGCTCTTTGTCCGGCAGCTTGGCGGAGACGGGTTGCGGAATGGCTCCAAGCTTCAGGACCGCACACGTCGCGACCACGAAATCGAGCCCGTTGGGCAAGGCAATGCTGACGAAATCCCCCAGGCTGACGCCTCTCGCTGCCAGTGCGTGAGCCATCCGGTTTGATGAGAGGTGCAATTCCTCCCGCGTCAGGGTGACGCCCTCGAAAGTGACACAGTCCGCCGACGGCGAATCCCAGGCAAGATTCGCGATTTTCGCGCCGATTGAGATTGCGTGGGGTGTTTCGATCATCGCGCTGTCTGCCCTTTTGTTGATCTGGATTGCCTCATCATAATCCGCATTCAACAAACCCAAAACAAAAATAAATGGAGTTGAGTTTGTTGCGCCATGCGTCTTGGTCGCGCCGTCCCGTGTGCTATCGGCTTGGTTTTGCCGGGTATTTCGCGAATTAATGCGAGATATAGCGGCCGCTTGCTACGCTTGTGCCGGCGCTTGACGGCGTGATTGTTGGGGTTGTAGAGGATACTCGAAACAAAAATAACATACTCAAAACATAAAATATGACGGGGAGGATGGATCATGGATGGACTTGAGAGAGATTGCGGTGGCGGGCGGCGCGATCTTGGCGGCGGGCGAGCGCGCGGCCTGGCCGATGCTGCAATTGCACGGCCAGCAGTGTGGTTTCACGCGGGGATTGCCGCGTGTGCTTCGCTGGCCCTCCTGGTTGGGACACCGGCGCACGCCGAGACGAAAGACGGCGCGGGGAGGGCGAAGGGGGGCCACCTGCCCGCAAAACAAGTAGCCGGGCGCAAGAAGCCGGCTCAGGCCGCAGCCCCAGCCGCGCCTCCGGCGCAGTCCGAATCTGCTGCGGCTGCAACTGTCTCGCGCGCCTGGTCCGCGGGGCCGAGCTCGACATCGGCGCCATCTGCTGGTGGCGCCATGTCTCCGGAGGTCGCGAAGATGATCAAGTTCGCCGCCTTCGACAAGTTGTCCATGAAGGGCTGGATCACTACCGTTCCGCCCGCTGCGGAATCCATCTTCCAGGATCCCAACGGGCTACGAACGGCGTTGGCCGAATATGGCATCGGCTACGTCGCCTACAGCACGAACACGTTCACCGCCAACATGCTGAACAACGCTCCGCCCAAGCCGCAAACCTATCAAGGGCAGATACCAACGACTTATTCGTTTTCGGAAGTGACGCTCAGCTATGACCTTGGCCGGGTAGGGCTGACGGGCGGCCAGCTCTCGGTCGGAGCCATGTTGACCGGGACAACCTGGGAGCCACTCGGCCCATCCGGAGCCAAGTTTGCGAACCTCTACTACTTCCAGTCGCTGCTGGACGATACCGTGCAGCTTCAGGCTGGCGTGTTCTACAACGCGCAGAACTACCTCGGCTTGCTTGTGGCTGCCAGCATGGCGACGGGGCCTCAGGCCCTTGTCCCCTACGAGCTTGGTCTCTCGCGGCAGGGTGTGCCTGCGCCAGGCGCCAACCTCATGATCAACCTGCCGTACAATTTCTACAACAAGGCTGGCGTGCAGCGGAGCATTTCGCCGGACGGAGCTGACATCGAACAGCAAGCCAATCCAATCGGCATTGGATTCTCCAGCCCGGATGCCAAGGCTCTGTTCATCGATGAGTTCGGCTACAAGACGTTTTCGTCACCCACACAGGGATCGGTCTGGGTCCGCGCCGGCGGCATGTACAATACCTCGCCCTATTTCGACTTTTCCGCCGGACGCAAGACCGACACCAACTGGGGCTTCTACGCGGCGGCTGACGTTCAGATTTCCCAGATCTCGTCCGCCCCCTATGAGGCCTATCAAGGCTACTACGTGGGAGGCTTCTATATGACATCCGATCCCAACAAGAACATGTATCAGAATTATTATGAGGGGCGCATCTACGGCATGGGGATCATTCCCGGGCGCCCGATGGATCAGACCGCCCTCATTCTTGGTTACACCACGCTGAGCAAATCGGCTCTCGACTTTCAGGCGGCACTCACCGGGATCAGACCCTTCGGCGACTATGCGTCGGTAACGGTCAGCAACTCGTTCCGGCTGAATCCGGGCGTCTATCTCATGTTGGGCACAAGCTACAACGTTCATCCGAGTGCGACGCCGCGGCTGAAGAATTCGCTCAACTTCATGGCGAGCTTGACGACCGCATTCTGAGCCGCGCGCCGCGTGGTCCTTGCGGTTGAAGCCGTCAAACCAACTGGCAAAGCACGGTGCGGGCTCACGAGCCTGACCGTGCGCCCCAAAAAGGTTTCCAACATGAATCTCAGAGCGAATTTTGACGGGACTGCTCCTTCACCGATGGTCGCGAATAGGCCGCCGATCAGTCCGGTCACGCGGTTACTCTACGGTGTCGGCTCCCTTGCATTCGGCATCAAGGACAACGGCTTCAATGTCCTCCTGCTGCTCTACTATAACCAGGTGATGGGGCTTTCCGCGCGATTGGTCGGAACCATCGCGATGGTTGCGTTGCTGCTCGATGCATTCATCGATCCGATCATTGGTCACATTTCCGACAGGTGGCGCTCCGCCTGGGGGAGGCGTCATCCGTTCATGTATGTCGCCGCAGTACCGGCCGGACTGACCTATCTCCTGCTATGGAACGCACCGTCAAATTGGAGCCACGCGGCGCTCGCGATCTACTTGCTCGTGACCATTATCGTGGTGCGCAGCTTCCTGGCGCTCTACGAGATACCAAGCTCTGCCTTGGCCGCCGAGCTCTCGAACGATTATGACATCCGAACGGGCCTTCTCAGCTATCGGACGTTCTTCGCCTGGTTCGGCGGTGTCAGTATGGCATTCGTTGCCTTCATCGTCTTCCTTCGGCCAGACAGCGATCATCCTGTCGGCCAGCTCAACCCGGACGGATATGCAAACTACGGAGTTGTCGCGAGCGTCATCATGTGCGTTGCGATTCTCGTTTCTGCAGCCGGTACGCAGCGACAGATTCCCTGGCTTCAGCAGCCTGGACATAGGGCAGGAGGCATCGTCGCTGCCTTAAGAGAGATGGCGGGGAGCTTCTCCAATCGAGCGTTTCTGGTCCTGTTGGCCGCCGGCGTATGCAGTGCCATGGCGGCCGGAATCCAGATTACGCTGAGCACCTATTTCAACACCTACTTCTGGGGCTTCAACTCAGATCAGCTGTCGGTCTTGATGCTGGGAGTGCTAGTGGCGTCGGCCCTTGGTGCAGTCGCCGCGCCAAGGCTGTCGCGCCGTTTCGGCAAGAAACGGTCGGCCATCGCGCTTTGGCTGCTGTCGATCGTCTTCTACTATTGCCCATTCGTTCTGCGGCTGTCGGACTGCTTCCCCGCCAACGGATCTCCACTGCTCCTGCCGGTCCTCCTGGTCACGATCACTATCTCTCTAACATTGATCGTGAGCTCATCTATCCTCACAGCTTCCATGCTTGCCGATGTCAGCGAGGAAAGCGAGCTGTCGACCGGGCGGCGTTCCGAAGGACTGTTCTTCTCGGCAAACACATTCGCGCAGAAATGCGTGTCGGGCGTCGGCCTCTTTACGTCAGGCATGATCCTTACCCTCGTGCATTTTCCTGAAGAGGCAGTGCCTGGTCAGGTTAGTGAGGAAGTCTTGAGAGATCTGGCGCTTACCGCGCTACCCATCCAGGCGGCTCTGTATCTGCTCTCAATCGGCTTGATCGCTGCGTTCCCCATCACGCGCGCGGCCCATGAAGCGAACCTGGCGCGCCTTGCATCGCGCCGATCCGTGGCCGCGCGCCCGGCTTCGCAACAATCAAGTCATAGGAATTGAGTAGCGGATGCGCGTTATTGATGTTCTCAAGAGAATCGGTGGCAGCCAGATCGAGGGCCGCTACGATCGCGAGTTCGAGCCGGTCATGCAGGCGTTCTGCGCCAATTTTGTGGAGCGTGGCGAGCTCGGGGCAAGCGTTTGCGTCTTGCACGAGGGCCGCAAGGTGGTCGACCTCTGGGGCGGGCAAGCAAGTTCAAACGGCGCGCGCTGGACACGAGATACCATCTCGCTGGTGTTTTCGGCGACGAAGGGAGCAACGGCGCTCTGTGCCCATCTGCTGGTTGAACGCGGGCTGCTCGACCTCAATGCGCCCGTTGCCCGGTATTGGCCGGAATTCGCGCAGGCTGGCAAAGAGAAAACAACCGTTGCCATGGTGCTCAACCATACAGCGGGCTTGCCGCACCTCCGGGAGGCGGTCAAGCCGGGCGGCTTCTACGATGCTGCGTACATGACCGATCTCATTGCGCGTGCCGAGCCATTCTGGCCGCCGGGGTCGCAGTGCGGATATCACGCGTTTACGTTCGGATGGATTATCGGCGAGATCGTGCGGCGGATCACCGGACGCAGCCTTGGTAAATTCTTTCGAGAAGAGCTGGCCATCCCAAATGGGCTGGACTTCTGGATCGGACTGCCGGTGGATCTCGAAGACCATGTAGCAGAGCTTTATCAGCCGCATTACGACGAGACGATCCCGTCGTCGCGGTTCATGCTCGCGGCGTTGCAGCAGCCAGACTCGCCGGCACATCTCTTCCTCGCCAATACCGGTGGCTTTGACTTCAGGAGCCGCGAAGGACGCGCGGCCGAAATTCCCGCGGTCAACGGTGTGACCAATGCGCGTGGTCTGGCCGGTCTCTACGCGCTGATTGCGAGCAAGCGGCTGCTGGCGCGGCACGCGATTGCACGCTTGCGCAAAGTGGCGGTGGCAACGAAGGAAGACGCGACGCTCCTGATGCCAACGCGGTTCAGTCTCGGCTTCATGAAGTCAATCGACAATCGCACCCTGCCAGGCACGGATCAGAGCTGCGTGCTCTCCAGCGCGGCGTTCGGTCACGCGGGGGCGGGCGGGTCGTTGGGATTCGCAGATCCGCAAGCGCGCCTGAGCTTTGGATATACGATGAACCTGCTGGGTACCGGACTTCTGCTCAACAGCCGGGGACAATCGCTCGTGGATGCGACCTATCGGGCTCTCGGCTATCGATCGAACCTCAAAGGCGTGTGGAAGAAGTAGGACTCAGATCCCTTCGTTTGCCCGACTTTGCAATCTACTCGAACATGGATCTTCCAACATGCATGTGCGTCAAACATCAATGCCTTTCAGCGACAAGGCATGGTCCCTTAAAGGCAAGGTCGCATTCGTCGCCGGTGCATCTGGCGGAATCAATCTTGCTATCGGCCGCGCGTTGGCAAGTGCTGGCGCGCGGATCGCCGTCGTCAGTCGCAGTCAGGCCCGGATATCGGAGGCCGCCCGAACCCTCCTGGCTGATGGACACGAGGCTATCGGGCTCGTTGCCGACGTGCGGGACTACGGCCCGGTTGATACTGCCCTGGCGCAGACGGTGGAGCACTTCGGAAGCATCGATATCGTGGTATCCGGAGCGGCCGGAAATTTCCTTGCGCCGGCGATAGGCATGTCGGCTAATGCCTTCAGGACGGTTGTCGATATCGACCTGATCGGCACCTTCAACGTGCTGAGAGCGGCATTTCCATATCTGCGTAGACCCGGTGCTTCGCTGATCTCGATCACGGCGCCACAGGGCGCGACTCCGAGTATGTTTCAAGCTCACGCCTGTGCCGCGAAGGCCGGGATCAACATGCTGACGAAATGCCTTGCAATGGAGTGGGGCCCCGCTGGCGTGCGGGTGAATGCGATCTCGCCGGGACCAATAGCGGATACTGTCGGCATGGCGCGGCTGGCGCCTACGGCTGAACTCGAAGCACAGGCGAAGGCGCGAATCCCGTTACGTGACTACGGCACCAAGGACGATGTCGCGAACCTTGCACTGTTTCTGGCGTCCGACCTGGCAAGCTACATTACGGGCGCCATTCTGAATTGCGATGGTGGCGTCAGCCTCGGAGACACTTCCGCGGATGCGGTCAACTTCTCGCGCGATGAGCCCGAGCAAGCGAGGGGGCTCGGCCGTCTGAAAGTCGACGGATCCTAAGTCGGCGGATCCAGCGCGTGTCCGGAAAATCGAGTGATGTCCAGATCTTCCTGCCTCCTCGATGATCTCGACACAAAGAGCTCGGAACCGAACCAAGTGCTCGCGGTCACGTTCGCATGACGGCATACACTACAGGATAGGTCTCAGATAGATGGAAGGTCAGTCATCTTCGACGCGATTGGCGGATCCGGGGGTAGGCTTCGCCGCGGCCCGACATGTGCATCAAAGGCTGAGAGCCTGGCTATTGGATGACGCTGTTCCGCTGTGGACGAGGGTCGGACTCGATGTCGCCGGCAGCTTCTGTGAGGCCATTTCCCAAGGCGGCCACCCCGTGGTGGCCGCCCGGAGGGCCAGAGTGCCGGCGCGACAGATTTATGCTTTGCTCACCGCCAATCGCCTGGGCGCGCGAATGGACGTTCGGCCAGTGCTGCGCAGCGTTGACAGATACCTCGCCGATTTTCAGCGCGCAGACGGCCTCTTTCGGAGTCTGCTCTCACATGACGGTATGATTCTGTCAGATGGAGCGGCGCTCTATGATCAGGCTTTCGTCATGCTTGCCGGCGCTGCGGTGGCCCGGCATTCCCGGCGGCGAGCCGAGCGCCTTGCACATTCGGTGCGCGATTGTCTGATAAGGACATATCGGCATCCCGCAGGTGGCTTTTTAGAGAGCGACCGCCCGTCATCGCTGCGCTATGCGAACCCGCACATGCACCTTCTCGAGGCATGCTTGGCCTGGATCGAGCTTGACGCTAGTGGAACCTGGCATCAGTTGGCGCAGGAGATCGTCGACTTGGCGCTCACACGCTTCATCGGAGCTGGAGGAGCGCTCTACGAATGCTTCAACGCTGATTGGTCACCTCAGGCCGGTATCGCCGGTCGCATCATCGAACCCGGACATCAGTTCGAATGGTCTTGGCTTCTGACCAAGTGGGCTAATTCGACGGGGAATGACGCAGTCTATCTGGTTTCCGATCAACTGCTGAAGATCGGCGAAGAGCGTGGCGTTGCGCGCCCTCGATCGGCCGTCGTCGACGCAATTCTTGACGACTTCACGGTACTTGAGGACACATCCCGGCTCTGGCCGCAAACCGAACGGCTGAAGGCGGCTGTTGCACGCGCGGAGCGCGGGGAAGTAGCGTGGTGGGCCGTAGCCGCCGAAGCGGGCGGAAGTCTCGAGCGATTTCTGCAGACGCCCATCAAGGGGCTATGGTGGGACCGGATGTCTGCGAACGGGGAATTCTCCGAAGCAGCCACGGCGAGCTCACTTTACCATCTGGTATGCGCGATAGATACTCTTGATCAAGCGATCCAGCGGCGCGCGGCGGTGCGGGCATCGAGATCTTCGGGAATTGCGGTGATCGGATGTGGTGCCGGCGACGCTGCCGGCTCCGATACGGGTTAGGAATGATCGACAGGATGGACACGCGCGGGGAAGACCCGGCGGTCGCCCGGGCTCGCGGGCGCTACCCCAGGTACACGCGCGGCCGATTGGAGCGCTTTGCGCAGAGATTGCTGCGCAGGGTTCACTCCGATCGTGTGCCGGTGGTTTCCCTCGAGCTCGCCGGTCCGACAGAACGCATCGGTCTGCAAGAGGCACTGAAGCTCGACTATCGGCCGGTTTCCCTGGACCAGACACTCGGGCCGCTTTGGGCGACCTATTGGGTCCGCGTTGTGGCCGAGGTGCCGGAGAACTGGGCCGGTGCGAGAGTGGACCTCTATTGGGATAGCCGCTCGGAAGCCTTGCTTTGGCTGAATGGCCTTTCGTCACAAGGTCTTAATCCAGGCCGCCACACCGCGACGCTGTCCCGGTCGGCACACGGGGGAGAGCGCTTCACCTTCTATGTCGAGATTGCCTGCAATGGCCTGTTCGGTGCCTTCGGCAACGAGCCGCAAGCGTATACGCTGGCGGCGTGCGAGCTGCGCCGCTTCGATCCAGAAGCCTCGGCATTCTATTTTGATTTTGATGTCCTTCGCCAGCTCGAAGCCGATCGTGATCCCTCGACCAAGTCGAGATCGTACGGAGGCGTCGGCGAGGTTGTGCAACCGGCCTTGGATAGAGCATGGGCCGGCAGGTTGCTCCATGACCTCAACCGTGTATGCAACCTCGCCGACCCCGACGATCGAGCGACATGGCCGCGGGCGCGGGCGGTGCTCCGCGACTTGCTTGCTGCGCGCAACGGCAGCGTAGCCCATGAACTATCGGCGATCGGCCATGCTCACCTCGATACGGCCTGGCTGTGGCCATTGGACGAAACCCGGCGCAAGGCCCAGCGCAGCTTCTCGACGGCGATTGCGCTGATGGATCGCTATCCCGATTTCAAGTTCGCGTGTTCGCAGGCCTATCAATACGCCATCATCGAGCAAAATGACCCCGGCCTGTTCGCGCGGATCCGCGCCAAGGTCCTGGCCGGACAATGGATTCCTGTCGGCGGCAGTTGGGTGGAGCCCGACTGCAACCTGCCCTGGGGCGAGTCGATCTGCCGCCAGTTCCTTTATGGCCAGCGCTACTTCGAGCGGACTTTCGGCAAGCGTTCCGACGTGTTCTGGAATCCCGACGTCTTTGGCTATGACGGCCAGCTGCCGCAGCTTATGCAGCTGGCAGGCATGTCTCGATTCCTGACCCAGAAGCTGTCCTGGAACAAGTTCACCTCGCCGCCGCATCACAGTTTCCACTGGCGCGGCATCGACGGCACCACGGTGCTGACCCATTTCCCTCCCGCGGATACTTACAATGGCTCGGCGCAGGTCGCGGAGCTTCGCTATCACGCGGCGAACTACAAGGACGCTGACCGGTCGGCCGACGCACTCTATCTGTTTGGCTATGGTGACGGCGGCGGCGGGCCCGACGAGACGATGCTCGAGACCTTGCAGCGCGCGAAGGACTTGCAGGGGCTGCCAAGGATCCAGATTCGCACGGTCGACGAGTTTTTCGATCACCTGGCGGTATCAGCTGAAGATCTGGCCACGATCGAGGGCGAGCTCTATCTCGAATATCATCGCGGTACCTACACGACACAGGGAGAGATCAAGCGTCTCAACCGCGCATGCGAGGCCAGCCTTCAGGCCCTCGAATTCGCGGCGACGATTGCGCGTGCATGGGAGCGGCCGACACCGTCGGCAGCGGACATCGAAGGGCTGTGGCGCACGCTGCTGGTCAATCAGTTTCACGACATCGTTCCAGGAAGCAGCATTCGCGAGGTCTATGAGAGGGCAGAGGCTGATCTCGCTGCGGTCGAGGAGCAGGCCAAGTGCCGCACCCAAGCACTGCTGGCCACCTTGTGCGACTCCACCGGCGCCGACTGGACCCCGGTCAACAGTCTCGGCAGCTCTCGCGCCGAGGTTACGTCCGATCCCGAGGGCGCACTGCACTATGTCGTCGCCGCGCCGTTCGCGGCCGGCGAGGCGGCCACGACGGAGGAGTTCGTCACGGTGTCCGCCGATCCGGACGGGTTCGTGCTGACGAATTCGCAACTCAAGGCGCGCATTGATCGCACCGGCCTTGTTTGGTCGCTGGTCCACTTGCCGACCGGCCGCGAGACCCTGGCATCGGCCGGTGCCCGGTTTCTGTTGCTTGATGACAGGCCGCTCGACTTCGAGGCATGGGACATCGATCCTTTTGCGCTGGAGACCGCTCGGGAACTGGCGGGAGAGGTAAACTTCAGCGTCTTGTCGGACGCTGGCCTGAGGGGTGAGGTACGGTTCGAGCGGGCACTCGGAAAAGCGAGCCGGCTCACACAGGTGATCCGATTGGATGCCGGCGCTCATCACCTCGAATTTGAGACCACCGTCGACTGGCAGGAGCGCCGAACGCTTCTGAAGGTGATGTTTCCCGTCGCCTGCCGCGCATCGCGCGCGACCTATGAAACCATGTTCGGCGCGACCGAGAGGCCGACCCACGCCAATACGGATGCGGACGCTGCCAGGTATGAGGTCCCAGGCCATCGCTGGTCGGATATCTCGGGCCCGGATTTCGGCGTGTCACTGTTCAGCGACTCGAAGCACGGCTATTCGACGTTCGGCAATCAGCTCGCGCTCACGCTGTTGCGCGGCGCCACATCCCCCGATCCGAAAGCCGATATCGGGCGGCACCGCATGCGTTATGCGATCTACCCCCATGAGGGCGATTGGCGCGCCGCCGATACGGTCGGGAGAGCCTTGCGTTTTGCGCGTCCGGTGATCTGGATCAAGGGGCGGCCGCATGAGCCATTGCAACAGTCCCTCCTGCGGGTGTCTCCGCCTAACGTGGTCGTCGATACGATCAAGCCGGCCGAGGACGGACACGGCTGGGTGGTACGGCTCTACGAAAGCTCGGGCGTTCAGGCTCGTACGATGATCGATTTTGGCGTCCATGTTGCATCGGTGTGGATGAGCAGCATTCTTGAAGATCGACGTCAGGCCATCCCCACCGGCGGCCGGACCTGCCACCTGTCCCTGCGTCCGTTCCAGATCGCGACACTCCGGGTGTTCCAGGCTGCTTTGGGTGACGACTAGACTAACATTCCATACTCGCTTGCGAGCGCGATGATCGAGCAACGCGCGTCCTCGTCGCGCGGCAATAGCAATCTGCGGGGCGAGTCGAGAAAGTCCTCGAGATCGAGGCTCCTACCGGGAAGCGGGCTGCCGGCACATGAAGGCACCTGAACGTCTGCTCGAAGAGTTCGCCGATGCCATTCACACGGCAGAGGAGGTGAGTGGCTTTGAAAGGGTGGCAACGCGGGTAGCCGAACAGCTGGGCTTTCGCTGGTTTGCTTACCTCGATGTTGCGAGCGGCAAGCCTGCCATCATCTCGTCCTACCCAAGGAGCTGGACGCGGCGATATGCCGAATATGACTATCAGCGGCTGGACCCGGTGATTCGCCGCGCATCCCGCGAAAACAAGCTGTTCGACTGGGGAGGCACAGCTCCCGATCGGACAGCCAACCAGGCAGAGCGCCATTTCTTCGATGAGGCCAGGACTTTCGGTATCAAGGCAGGACTCACGGTTCCCATCAGGGGCGGGTTTGGCCGCACCGTAGCGTTCACGCTCGCCGTGGATGAGAGATCGCGTTCGATCGAGCATCCAGGGCAGGACCTGCTTGAGGTCATTCAGCTGATTGCGTTCTATTTTCATGCGCATCTCTCGGCGCGGAGAGGCGGATACTTGCAGCGTTCAAATCCAGACATCTTGACGCAACGCGAACGCCAATGTCTGGCCTGGAGCGCTCAGGGGAAGACCATGACGGACATCGCCGTGCTCGTTGGCATTTCGTCGCGGACCGTTTCGTTCCATCTTGAGAACGCACGGACCAAGCTTGGCGCGTCGTCGATTGCGCAATGCGTCGCCGAGGCACTTCGCCGGGGTCTGCTCTCATGAGTCGCCGAGAAGGCGGCAGCGCAGCGCTGGATCGGTAAGAATGACTCTAAGTTGAGTTTATCTACCTCGTCCGCGGCTGGATATCGCTAGATCATTCTTCCCGACGTTTGCATCCTGTCAGATTCAACAGGTGAAGCAAATAACACGCTCTGATTGTGTGGTCTCCGCCGGGGGTCGGGAGACTTTGCATGCACGCCGTCGCAATCGAGAGCCATCAGTTTGGAGAGAACGTTGATCTGCTAACGCGGATGTATCAGCTCAGGCGGCGGATATTCCACGATCGGCTCGAATGGGACGTATCTGTCAGTAACGACATGGAGCTCGACGTGTTCGATACGCTCAGTCCATCCTATCTGGCCGTCCTGTCCGATCGCAAGGAAGTGCTGGGATGTGTGCGCCTGCTGCCAACCACCGGCCCTACGATGCTTGGCGATGTATTCGCCTCGTTGCTTGCCGGCGCACCAATGCCACGCGATCGTCGTATCCTCGAAAGCTCCCGTTTTTGTGTTGATACGCAAAGGCTCGCAGATACATCGACCGGGGGACTGAGCCGTGCGACCTTCATGTTGTTTGCTGCCATGATCGAGTATCTGCGACGCACTGAGTCCTGCTCGATCGTTACCGTCACCGATGTCCGGATGGAGCGAATTCTTCGTCGGGCGGGATGGCCTCTGCAACGCATAGCGCCACCGCGGCCGCTCGGCAGAACGATGGCGCTAGCCGGGTACTTGCACTGCAATGACAGCGCATTCTCTGCATTATGCCGACAGGCGGATATCTCATCACCCGTCCTGGGCATTCCCATGGAATCGGAACAAGCCTGAGTTGGCGCCCTCCGCAGGCCGAGCAGCCGAAGCTGCAAGGGACGAACGGCCATCCTTGCCGACAATAGCGTAATGCTCGGCGTGTCGTGGCAAGGAATTGCCTGAAGTGGATTGGTTGCTTGTATGCTGGCAGATCCTCGAACGAGCAGGGTTGTCCTTGTGAATCCTGCGCGGGTCTTGTCAGCGGGTGAAACCTGCGAGCGGGCGCGAAAGGCGAGAGAAAGCCTGAGGCTTCTTGCTGCCTGCCATGAGTGGTTCGCTGTCCGGGCCTTCGCTATTGGAGACCTCGGATCGACTGCCTTCGATCCATCGATCTGCCGTCTGTCGAGTGACACGCTAGACCTTTGGACGGATACTGAATTCATCGGTGATATCGATGCCTCGCAGGGCTGCTGTGTCCTCCTGGGTGGGGGCTGGATCGACGAGGACATCCTCATGCTCGCGCTGCAGGGCGCGTGGCTCGGCTACGATGTGCGATTGCTGATCGATCTGTCGTGCCAGCGGTCCGAGGGCGACGAGGCCCTGGTGATCAAGCGGCTTGTGCTTCACGGCATCATACCGACGACCGTTCGCCAAACCGTGCTGGAGTGGTCCGTTCAGATCGGCGACCGGGATCTCAGGCAATTGGTAAGACAATTCTTGGGCTGACCGGGTGATGAAGACGGTCGCGCATTTCGCGGCGGCGGCGCTGAGCCGGCCTCAGGCGGCCGGCGCTCTCTTGTTTGCGGCCCCCATCGGCGGGGTGGGCGGTGCTCTCGTATAGCCCCGAACCGGCAAGCCGCAACCGCGCTCCGATCAATTCCCACTTAGCAACCTTGTCTTTGACCGCGGTCCTCCGCTGCCGCTCCGGCCGTTCCGGTGCGGCTTGCCTCTGCGTTCGGGGCCGTCCGGTCGCTTTCGCCGCCCACCCCACCTCCGGGGACCTGCGCGGGGAAGAAAGCAAGGACGAGAAGCATGTCAAACGAGCAAGGCCGGCGCGCGGAGAGGCCGCGCGCGACGCTTTATCAAGAAGTCACCGACCGGATCGTTTCCGAACTCGAGCAGGGCATTGTGCCGTGGGTGCAGCCTTGGGGAAGCGGTGTGGAGCAATCCGCCATAGGCCTGCCGCGTAATGCTGCGACCGGCTGGACCTATTCCGGGATCAACATCCTGATCCTGTGGGGCAGGCTGTTCGACGAAGGCTATCCCTCGCAGCAGTGGCTCACCTTCCGGCAGGCCATTACGCTTGGTGGAACGGTTCGCAAGGGCGAACATGGCGTCGGCATCTGCTATGCCGACAGGTTCGTGCCCAAGGAGCGCCGGACGGAATCGCGACGAGATCCGTCTGGCGCTTCGAGCGAGGTGGTCGAGCCGCAAGCGGTTGCGTTTCTGCGGCGCTATACCGTCTTCAACATCGCCCAATGCGACGGCCTGCCGGACCATTGTCACGACCAGGCATCGCCTCTGCCCGAACGAGAGATCGTGCCGGAGGCCGAGGCGCTTGCTCGCGCAACGCTTGCTGATATCCACCACGGCGGAGACGAGGCCTATTACGAGTGCGAACGGGACTACGTCCAGCTGCCGCCGCAACCGGCCTTCTTCGACCAGATCAACTATTACCGCACTCTGTTCCATGAGCTCGGGCATTGGACCGGGCACGCCAGCCGGTTGAAGCGCGATCAGACCGGCAGTTTCGGGTCCAAACCCTACGCCAGCGAGGAACTGGTCGCCGAGATGACGGCGGCATTCGTCTGCGCGACGCTCTCCATTTGTCCGACGGTCCGGCATGCCGACTATATCGGCAACTGGATCGATGTTTTGCGCGGCGACAACCGGGCGATCTTCCACGCCGCAAGCAGGGCTTCAAAGGCCGCAGACTTCCTGCTGGCCTTCCGCCCGCAGGTTCTCGCGGTCTCAGCGGCAGCCGTCGATGCGTCGGACATGACCGCCAACGGCGCGGCCGACCATCTGCAACGGCCAGGTTGACGCAGGGAGGGAAGAGCAGAGGCGGCGGTGACGCTGTGCGTGGCGCGACCGCCTCACGCTCATGACGCTTGGAGCGGCCGACGGCCGGATCGATTCGGCCAAGTGGAGGCGAGCCTTACCGATTCGCCCGCAGAGACCTCCGCCGCAACCGCTTGTCGGGAGGCCCCGAGTCGTGAATCAAACCCTAACGCCCGGGGAAATAAGCTTGCGGCACCGGCACAGCGACTCAGACTATGAATCCGGCTCGATCCACGGAAGGAACTGGACGGAGCCGGGCCATGCCAAACGCATTCAGCATCTTTGTTGACGGCCGTGCCATGGTGAAGCGGTGTGTGGCGCAGTTTTTAGTCGGAGGGGCGACGCTCACCGCGACGCTCGTGATGCTGCTGCGGGTCGTGTCCTCGCTGACCGTCGGAGGGCCATAGGCAGCGGGTCCGGACATGTGCAAACCGGCCATCCGGGAAGATCGCGTCAGCGCTGACCATGCCACCGGAGCTGCAGCGAGGCAGTACCAGGTTGAGGGGGGTAGGCAACTCGCAAGGCGCGCCTTTGCGCTGCTCGTGATGGCCGCGACACCGGCCGATTGGGCGCGCGCCGGCGACGTCGCCGGGCAGGCGAGTGTGATCGATGGCGACACCATCGAAATCCATGGCACGCGCGTGCGCCTCTACGGGATCGACGCGCCAGAGCACGACCAGCTCTGCCGCGATCCGCACGGCGGCCACTACCGCTGTGGGCAAGTGGCCGCAAACGCGCTGGGCGCCTTTATTGGCAGGCAGACCGTGGCCTGTGTCGAGGTCGACCGCGACCGGTACGGGCGGTCGGTCGCCGTCTGCAGCGTCGGCAATATCGACCTTGCCGACTGGCTGGTGCGCGGCGGGCTTGCGATCGACTGGCCGCGCTACAGCAAGGGTGACTACGCGCCGGCTGAAGCCGTGGCGCGAAGCAAGCAAAGCGGCATGTGGAGCGGACGATTTGTCGAGCCCTGGCGCTATCGTCAATGCGTCGGCGCCGGAGGAGGGCCAAATGCCTGCTCCGCCGAAGAGATGGGCGGGCAGCGATAGCGAGCAACCGTCAAGGGCAGATCGGCGGGACCGCAGCGAACGACAGCCGCCGCAAGAAGGATCCGCAACAGGAAGCAAGGAAACCGGACCCATGTGCATCAATCCAGTGGCTCTTGAGCCATGTGCACATGGGGCCGGCCTGATCGTCGCCGCGGCTCGGAAAGGACAGCTTGCGATGCATCCGGCCTTGTCATCGCCACGATCGGCGGGACTGGCAAGGCCGCGGCGGCCTAAGCGTGCGGAGAAACCGCGCGCTTACTTCTTCATCTTCTTGGTCTTCTTGGCGACCTTCTTGGTCGCCTTCGCCGTCTTCTTCGCTTTCTTGGCTTTCTTGGCCATGTCGTCCTCGTGCTTGGTTGGCTTGACGAATGTGCGGGCGCCGGGAGCCGGTGCGCGCACCATCAAGCTAATACGAAGCTAGCAAGATTGTTACCACGTCAGGTTAACGCGTTGCGGACTGATCAGTGATGCTGCGTGCCGCTGATGCTTTGCGGATGCGTGAGGTGCTGCATCCGTTGCCTGCCGTGGCGCTTCTCGATTTGTCGACGCATCGCCGGTGCGTCGAGCATGCGTTGCGCTTACGCAGGGCGAGGCGCGGGCCGTTCTCTTGCCCTAATCGGCCGGAACGATCATAAGCAACCTCAAGGCGTGGTGGACCTTCTTGAACATGCCGCATCACAGACGGACACGGCACGACGGCGGCGGATGGGTTTCCGAGGAGACCCGCTTCGATGCGGCCGACTGGGCGTGGGAGTTCCTGCGGCGCAACGTCAACTATGCCGCGGACTGGCGACGCTCCGTCCCGCAGCATCTGCCCTGCCTTACGCTGATCGACGGCACACGGTTGTTGCGGTTGCCCCGGCGCTTCCCGCATGCCGAAAAATGGGGCCTTCTGGCTTTCTCAGACCCCGCACTCGCCGCGCGTCAGGCGCCCGTGTTCTGGCATCCGCGCGCGTTGAAAAGAGTGGTGCGGTTGAGGGCGGTTCCGCCAAGTCTGGGTGATCGCGAGGGGGCCCAGGTGCTCGCCGACTTCATGGTCGAGCGTCACGTGGTCATCGACCCTGACGGCTTGCCGCTCGTGCTGATGAAGGGCAGGGGCATCCATGTCGCCGTCGAACTCCACGATCTCCCGGTTCTGACCCGGCGGTTCCGGCCGGTCTTCGAACTCGAAAGCCTGTCGGACCTTGCGACCCAGACTGAACTCTTGAAGCGCCTGCAGCGCTTCATGGTGAGAGAGACCGCGCCCTCCGGAACCTCGTCGTTTGGTGGCGACGAGCGGCTTCGCCAGGCGCTGCTTGCGCTCGACGAGAGCCTGAACGGCAAGACTTACCGGCAGATCGCGACCACGATCTTCGGCGCGAAGATGGTCGCCGACGAATGGCTGGGACCGAGCCAGTTTCTGAAAGACCGGACACGACGGCTGGTTGCCAAGGGCACCGAGCTGATGAAGGGCGGATACCGCGATCTTCTCGGCTGACTGGGCAACCTGCCGCTCGCTGGACGAGACCTGCCCGCACGGGGTGGCAAACCGCGCCGGTTGATCTTCGCCACTCGGATTCCCGTACGATCTGACGACGCTTCTCCTCGCATCCCGTGCCTTGCGGGCGCTGCGAGAGGGAGTGCCGGACCACATGACGAAAATGGAAGACAAGCAGCCTGACAGGCCATTCCTGAATACGGCGGAAGCGGCGGCCTGGCTGAGGCTCACCAAGAACACGCTGGAAAAAATGCGCGTGCAGGGGCGCGGGCCCGTGTACCGGAAGCACGGCCGCTACGTCCGCTATCATATCGAGGATCTCGTGGAATTCTCGCAAGCCAGCAAGCGGAGGTCGACCTCCGATGCGGATTGATCCACGCCGTCGCTTCAGAAGGGGCGCGATCCTCGCAACGATGTGCGGTGGCATCGTCGCGCTGCTCGTTGCCTCTGCCGATCGCGCGCCACTCCTCGTCTACAATGCCTCCGGCAGCGCGCCGATTGGCTTCTACTATATCGAGCCGCGTCTGCCTGTAAGGGGAGAGCTTGCACTGCTGAGGCCACCGCCTTCGATCGAGCTCCTGATAGTTGCACACGAGATCGTGCCGCCCGCAGTTTCGCTGCTCAAGCAGGTAGCGGCGGTTGCCGGCGACGAGGTCTGCCGCTCAAAGCAAGCGGCGGATGCGATTTCGATCAGTGGAAAGGTCGTTGCCGAAGTGCAGGAGAAGGACCACGCAGGCCGGCCGCTGCCGTCCTGGGAGGGCTGCATGCGGCTCGTCGACGGGGAGTATTTCTTGCTCCAACCGCATCCCCTCTCGTTTGATTCCAGGTATTTCGGGCCGGTCCTGAGGTGCGACATTCTTGGCGTCGCGCGTCCGCTTTGGACGTGGAGCCCGGACAACTGAGTGGCCGGTGACGACGGGCGCGCGCCCCGAAACGGCGCGCGCCTTCCTCCAATTCCGGCGGGCGCGAGCCTAATGGCACGTAGCCGGTCCGATCGATGCAGAGCGCCAGGTCCTGACGCAAGCCGTTCTCCGACCCGGGATACGATCCGTCCAGCTCTCGCCGTTTGCCGCAGCCAGGTGGTGATCAGAGCGGACGCTGCGCCTGAGTGGACGATTCTGGCGGCGCCATCGTTTCCTCGTGCGAAATGCGACTGGGGTCGCCGCGCTTGCCGAACTACGTCTTCTTTGCGATTGATCTGAGAAGTTGGCATGTGGCCGGATCGATTGCGCCGTGTCCCTTCGCTCTGTCCCGGAAGCCACGAAAATCTTCGTCAGTTCGAGCCTGGGCTCGCGTCCAACACAGCCTCGAATGGGCTGATCAGGGCCGAGGGACGGCAAGAGCCTCGATCGCCTTCCCGCAACAGCTCACGCTTGCTTTTTTCCCCTGCCGGCGGCGGCATTCCTCGCGCAAGACAAAAAAGCAGGCTTTCGCCGTCCTCCGCTGGTGCTGCGGGCCTTAAGGCTGCGGGCCGATCGCTCCTCAAGCCTAAGGATCGCCATCGAGGCTGCGATGGACGCGGCCCGAGCAACAGAGGAAGATTACCATGGCTACCATCGGCACCTTCACTGCTTCGGACAACGGCTACAGCGGCTCGATCAAGACGCTGACGCTGAACATCAAGGCCAAGTTCACGGCGTCCGAGAAGGATAACGACAAGGCTCCCGACTACCACATCTTCGCAGGTTCCACCGAGTTCGGCGCCGCCTGGAAGAAGACCGTCCGCGACAGCGATCGCGAACATCTCTCGGTCAAGCTCGACGATCCGAGCTTCCCGGCTCCGATCTACGCCTCGCTGGTCAAGGTCGAAGGCGACGAGGGTTTCACCCTGATCTGGTCGCGCCGCAGCGGCGACTGATCGCACCGGATCATCAGCCCCGCCTCCTCGGAGGCGGGGCTTTTGCGTTTGGTGCGGACGATATCTCCGCCGAGAGGCGAGCTCCGCCGCCGGCGAAAGGACGACAAGCTAGGGGGATTTGCACGGCGTGCCCGCGGATCTCTTGAGATTTCGCGTCGCGTTGCGTTCGGATTGTCGATCGCCGAACCCAGTGTTGAGCCCGTTGCCGCGATCGGCCGCAAGGTGATCGGCACTGGTTGCAGGGCCGGGGTCATTGCCCATCGATTGGGTGAATCCAACTCCGCGGGTGGTTTGTATTTCAGGCGCATGGCAATTTGAGCAAAGCAAAAGCCACCAGGGGCGCTGACGAAGCAGGGTGGGGCGCATGGCAAGATTAAAGCACTGGCGCTCGACGAGCTCCAAGCCCTTGTCTGCACATCCAGGAGTTGGCGATACGGTGCGACGCGATGTCGCCAATGGCGCTTCAAGGCGATGCAAGTGCTCACCGTTCGCGTCTGCGACTTGGCGATCGCCGACCGGCTTCACATATCCGCGGTCTTCTCAGCCGGGAGCTCGCGACATGCATGACGTCGATGACGACGAACTCAAACCCAAGCTCGGCCGGATCGGCAACCGCAAGGCCAGAAAGCCGACCGGATATCTCCGACGTGTTCGCCAGGCCGCAGAACGCGCCGGTCCAAGAGTCGATCGCGCGTCGAATTTCTCGGGCGGCCGTATCGGCCGCGGATACGCGCAAGGTGCGGTGCTTGCCGGGCGAGGCCAGAGCAAGGGGCGGCGCCGGGTCGTAATCAAGGCACGGATCGTACGCATCAAGGCCGGCGATACCGGCGCCGTCCGGGCGCATCTGCGCTACGTGCAACGCGACGGCGTGACGCGAGAAGGTGAGCCCGGAGAACTTTACGACGCGGGCAACGACCGGGCCGACGGCAAGGCGTTTACTGAACGCAGCGCCGGCGACCGCCATCAGTTTCGCTTCATCGTGGCACCGGAGGATAGCGCCGAGCTCTCCGATCTGAAGCCGTTCATTCGTGATCTGATGCGGCAGATGGAGAGTGATCTCGGCTCAAGGCTCGAGTGGGTCGCGGCCGATCATTTCAATACGGGGCATCCGCATAGCCATGTCGTGCTGCGCGGCAGGGATGATGCGGGCCACGACCTCGTCATCGCACGGGACTACATTGCCCACGGCCTTAGGGCGCGCGCCGCGGACCTTGTTACCCGTGAGCTCGGTCCCGAAACCGAGATCGAGGCCGCACGCAAGCTTCAACGGGAGGTAACGGCCGAGCGGCTCACGCGGCTTGACCGGGGTATCCTGCGTGACGCCCCGGATGGCGTTCTCGAGCTCGCTGCGCAGGCCGCGCGCGATCCGGTCTGGCACACGATGCGGATGGGCCGGCTACGGACGCTCGAGCGGATGGGATTGGCGGAAGAAGACGAACCCGGCCGCTGGCGCCTTGACACCGAGCTCGGACCGAAGCTCAGGCGCATGGGCGAGCGTGGCGACATTATCAAGACCATGCATCGCGAGCTGACTGCGGCGGGAATCTCGCGGGCGTCAGGCAGCTATGCGATCTTCGATCCACAGCGTGACAGTGAACGCCTGATCGGACGGGTCGTCGGCGAAGGGTTTGCGGATGAGCTGACGGAGCGTCGCTATGTGGTGATCGATGGGGTCGACGGGCGGACACACTATGCCGAGGTCGGAGTTCTCGGGGCTAACGAAGAGCTGCCCGCGCGGAGCACGATTTTGGAGCTTAGGCCGCGCTCCGCGGAGGCTCGGCAGATCGACCGGACCATCGCTGAAGTGGCCGCGGCCAATCGCGGTCGTTACAGCGAGCGCCTGCACCGGGCGTTCGATCGCCAGGCATCGGGTGAATATATCGGAACCCACGTCCGGCGACTGGAGGCAATGCGTCGGCTAGGGATGGTGAGCCGCCTTGCCGATGACGGCTGGAAGGTCGGCGAGGACTATCTCGATCGGGCGCTTCGGTATGAAGAGCTCCAGCGCGTGCGCCGTCCATTCCGCGTCGCGGTGCTGTCATGGCAAGGGCTTGAAGAGCTGCCGCACGCGGTCGGTGCGACCTGGCTCGATCGAAAGCTCCTCGGAAAGGAATCGGGTGGGCTCGCGTCAACCGGCTTCGGAGCGGAGGTCGAGACGGCATTGCGGGGGAGACGGCAATGGCTGATCGAAGAGGGGCTCGCACGAGAGGAAGGAGGGGCGGTGCGTTATGCGCGGAACATGCTGCGCGCCCTTGAGGAGCGCGAGCTGGCGGGGACCGCGGCGGCCATTTCGGCTCGCACCGGGCTCGAGTATCGCAACGTCAGGGCAGGCGACAACCTCAGCGGCGTTTACAAGCGGATGCTGACGCTCAATAGCGGGCGATACGCCCTGATCGAGCAGTCGCGCGAATTTGTCCTGGTGCCCTGGCGGCCGGTTCTGGAACGCGCGCGCGGACAATCCGTCAGCGGCAGTGTTGGCGGAGCGGGCATTTCCTGGTCGATCGGAATGAAGCGCGGCATTGGCCGCTAGCGCGAGCCACCCGTCAGCCCGGCGCGAGTCCAACCCTGTATCGCTGCGCAAGCCGCCAGAACCAGTCCTGATCGAGGTCGGTCTGTCGATCGACTTCTCTGACCGAGCTGCGTGCGCGATCGAACAGCGCATAGCAAAGGCCTTCGTCGTCGTGGCGGGCGTAGTAGGCGATGCCGTCGGGACTGAGCGGATGGTCGAAAAGCGCCTTCGACCAGGCCTGCGGCGCGTCGTAGGGCAATCCGCCATGGACCACCTCGGCGGTCGCGCCGAGAATAGCGAGTGAGGGACCGGCCAGTCTGATCAGCGCCAGATCTTCCGTAATCTCGAGACGCGCGTAGGCTTTGCGACGGAGCACGCCGGTATCGAGCAGGGTCCGTCCCGGCACGCGGAGGAACGTCTCTGCGAATGCGCCAAAAGGCTCCCGAGCTGCATAGAGAACGCCGTAGCTCCCGTCGGGAGCGTTCAGCCGGCCAAGACGCGAGGTGTCGAAAAAGATCGGGTCGTACTCGGCGGTGTAGAACCGATGAACGACTGTACCTCGCCGTAGCCGGACCTGGCGGGGACGGCGGCGATCGAGATCGCCGGGCGGCAGTGGAGCGGTCACGCGCCTTGCTGAGCCATTCGCCGGGCGGCCTCGACCACAAGTTCAACCTTGCCTTCCCGGAGCAGGTCGATCGGCTTGCGGCCGCCGAGCCGATCGTCCGGCTGGGTCAGGAAATTCAGAATGGTCCAGGGGTTGCTGGTTGGCAGAGCCTCCTGGACGGACTTCAGACCCTCGACGACAGTGCCGTCGACGTTGAACTGGAGGGTCGGAAAGCTCCGGTGGTTACTGGGACCGGGAACGGCAAGGAGGCTGCCTTCCTGCACGCGCTTGTCGACAGCCTGTCGGGAGATTCCCCGCAGGAGCGTTCTGACCTGCTCCAGATCATACGCGCCGCCAGATCGCCGAAGATCCTCTTGCGCAATGCGGACCCCCTCGAGGACGGCGAGCGCGCGGGCATCGGGCGTGAACGCGTCCTTGTTGACGACAGCGGTTTTCTTTGCGGCTTCGGAGAAGAACCGGAACGCCTGACCCGTCAATTGCTTGTTTCGCTCACGCACCTTCTGCAGCGCGGTCGCGCTTTTGGAGACAATCGCGACCTGCGCATCGGCGGGAAGCGCCAGGCTCTTCAAAGCGGCGGGCTTCTGCTTAAGTACCATCATCACGCCGTCCTCGTGGACGGACTGATCCTCGGTACCGGAGGGCTTTGACTGCGCCTTGGACATGAGCTGAACTCCGCCCTGAATATTGGGTGTGATTGCAACTTTGTCAACTTTGACAAGGTTTTATCTTGGTATTATAGTAGTGTCTACTGGCTCGTGATGAATTTCCGGCGGCACTCCCCGCAAATCATGCGGAGAATAGAGTCGCCAATCTCCGCACGCGCCCGGATTGCAAGATCGAATGGCCGTGCGCAGCGATGCTTTGGCCGGCGCGCGGCCCTTTCGGGCCGGCATTCGATGCGACCATCGATGTGAAGGCGCGAGCGGCCTCGTTCGATTCGGCTTCGTAACCTCGGGGCAGGCTGCGCGACGAGCTATCCGGGGCGAGGCCGAACCAGTGATCAAGTTTGATCGTGCCGTTCACCTTCAATTGAGGCGCTTCCTCAACCACGCTGAGACTGCCGCAGCAACGATTTCACTTCGATGGGTATGATCGAGCCGGATCTCGTTGCCGGCGACGATTTTTATTCCGGTTGAACGAGAGCCGCCATCCCGCTTTTCATCTCGCCGCGCTCGTTGGAAGCGTTGAGTGGGGCGGAAAATGTTTCCGGCAAAAATCTACGTGGGCCAGATCGCGGTTGTCTTTGGCATCGTCGTTGCATCGACATGGGGAGCGACGCAATGGACGGCGGCAACGCTCGGATTTCAGCCGCGGCTTGGTGCACCGTGGTTCGCCATTGGCAGCTATCCGGTCTATCTGCCCTGGCGATTGTTCGAATGGTGGTTCGCCTATGAGGCATACGCGCCCGAGATATTTGAGGAGGGCGGTGCCATCGCGGCAGCTGGCGGCATTGCGGGCGCGCTGTTTGCAATCGTCAATTCGGTGTGGCGGGCGCGGCAAAACCAGCTGGTCACGACCTACGGCTCCGCGCGTTGGGCAAAGGTGAAGGAAATCCGCGCTGCCGGTCTGTTCGCAGGCAAGGGTGTGTTCCTCGGACGTTTTGAAAATCACTATCTGCGTCACGACGGACCCGAGCACGTCATGTGCTTCGCACCGACCCGGTCGGGCAAGGGCGTGGGGCTCGTGCTTCCGACGCTGTTGTCCTGGACTTCATCCGCGGTCGTGCATGACATCAAGGGCGAGAACTGGGAGCTGACCTCCGGCTGGCGCTCGACCTTCTCGCATTGCCTGCTGTTCAATCCGACCGATCCAGGAAGCGCGCGCTACAATCCATTGCTCGAGGTCCGCAAGGGTGTGGCCGAAGTCCGCGATGTCCAGAACATTGCCGATATCCTGGTCGACCCGGAAGGGGCACTGGAGCGCCGAAGCCACTGGGAGAAGACCAGCCACTCGCTGCTGGTCGGCGTCATCCTTCATGTGCTCTATGCAGAGCAACAAAAGACGCTGACCCGCGTCTCCGAGATCCTCGCTGATCCAGCACAGTCGTTCGAGAAAACGCTGCGGATCATGCTGGCCACCAACCACCTCGGAACCGAAGCCGAGCCCAAGGTCCATCCTGTCGTCGCCGCGACCGCGCGGGAGCTCCTCAACAAATCCGAAAACGAACGTTCCGGTGTGTTGTCGACCGCCGTGAGTTTCCTTGGCCTCTATCGCGATCCGGTTGTCAGCGGCAATACCGAGAGCTGCGATTGGCGCATCGCCGACCTCGTCAAGGCGGATCGGCCGGTCACGCTCTATCTTGTCGTGCCGCCGTCAGACATCAGCCGCACCAAGCCGCTGATCCGGCTGATCCTCAATCAGATCGGCCGCCGGTTGACCGAGTCCTTGAACATCAGAGCAGGCGAGGCGAGGCATCGCCAACTTCTCCTGATGCTGGATGAGTTTCCGGCTCTCGGGAGGCTCGACTTCTTCGAAAGCGCGCTCGCCTTCATGGCCGGCTACGGCATCCGCGCTTATCTCATCGCTCAATCGCTGAACCAGATTGCAAAGGCCTATGGCGAGAACAATGCGATCCTGGACAATTGCCACGTCCGTATCGCCTTTGCGGCAAATGACGAGCGCACCGCCAAGCGCATTTCGGATGCACTCGGCACCGCGACCGAACTACGGGCTCAAAGGAACTATGCCGGTCACCGGCTCGCCCCCTGGCTTGGCCATGTCATGGTGAGCCGCCAGGAAACCGCGCGGCCGCTGCTCACTCCGGGCGAGGTGATGCAGTTGCCATCCGACCAGGCCATCGTGCTCGTCTCGGGGCTGGCGCCGGTTCGGGCTCGCAAGCTCAGGCACTATGAGGATGCGAATTTTGTAACACGCTTGCATCCGTCGCCGCGCCTCGATGCCGGTGAATGCCGCGACCGTCCGGCACCGCGTTCCAGCGACTGGGATCGCCAGATCCGGGCCGTTGATCTTCGATTGGCAACGCTTCCGTACCGAGACCTCATGCAGGCATCGACGGAGGAGGGCGGGCTCAGACAGCAGCTACCGCTGTTTGAGGAAGCCGATCCTCGAGCCGAGGCGGCGCGGTTTACCGAGGAGCGGTTGCTCGATGACGAGGCAGATGTCGCGGCAGATCGCAGCCAAATACAACGCGCGGCAAACGCCTCCGGCACCATCCGCAGCGCTCACGCGGTCACGCGCGATGACGACGATCTCCTTCCCGCATTCTGAGGGCACTCCCAATGAAACCAAAACTGTCCGCCTATGTCTCCGACAGCGTGGCGCAGCGGCTCGAACTGGCAGCCAGACGGCCCGGCACCAACAAGTCGGCCATCGTCGACGCCGCCCTTGATCGCTTCCTCAATCCGGAACGGGACGCGAGCGGTGAGGCAGCCCTTCTGCGCAGGCTTGACCGCATGAACCGGCTGCTTGATCGAGCGGAGCGTGATCTCTCGATCATGGCGGAAACCATCGCGCTCTTCGTTCGCTACTACCTGACGATCACGCCGCCGTTGCCCACCGGAGACCAGGACGCCGCGCGCGCGTTAGGGCGCGAGCGGTTCGAGATGTTCGTCGCGCAAGTCGGCAAGCGTATCGCTTCCGGCGGCCGGCTGGTGGCCGACGTCATGGAACAGGTCTCGACGTCAAATCCGGACCTGTTCATGCGGCATCTGGAGGAGGGCGCGCCACTCGGCGGCGGTGAGGGACAGAGTTTGACCGAATCCCGCCCGCACCATGCGGCGGGTCAGCAGCCGGGGCCATCTCCGGCTGGGCGAGAGGAGGCCGGCCATGTCTGACCTTCTCTCGCCCGAAACCCGCGAGCGCCGCCGCGGCATGTTGCGGACCGCGTTGGGGCCGGCGATCGCGCTGGCCCTGGAGGAGGCCGAGGTTGTCGAGGTGATCGTCAACCCCGATGGCAGGCTGTGGCTCGAGCGGCACCGCGCGGGACGGGCTGATACCGGTGTCATTCTGACGCCGCAGGAGTCGGAGCGGATCATCCGTCTGGTCGCGAGCCATGTCCGGGCCGAGGCAAGTGCATCCTACCCGATCATCTCGGCTGAGCTTCCCGAAACTGGCGAGCGGTTCGAAGGCGTCCTGCCGCCGGTCTCGCTTGCGCCGTGCTTTGCCATCCGCAAGCCTGCAACGACGACGTTTCTCCTGTCCGATTATGTCAGGGCGCAGATTGCCTCGCCCGCGATGGCCAAGGTGTTGGCGTCAGCGGTCATCGAAGGCCGTAGCATCCTGGTTGCGGGCGGCACCGGATCGGGGAAGACGACGCTTGCCAATGCGCTCCTGGCGGAGATTGCGCGCCTCGATGAGCGCATCGTCATCATCGAGGACACGCGCGAGCTGCGCTGCGAGGCCAAGGATGTGGTGACGCTCCGCACCAAGCCCGGCGTTGCGAGCCTCGCAGATCTCGTGCGCTCCACGCTTCGCCTTCGTCCTGATCGCATCATTGTCGGCGAGGTGAGGGGCGCCGAGGCTCTCGACATGCTGAAGGCCTGGAATACGGGCCATCCGGGTGGGATCGCTACCGTTCACGCCAACTCGGCGCGCGCGGCGCTCTACCGGATCGAGCAGTTGATCCAGGAAGCCGTGGCCACCGTGCCGCGCCGGCTCATCGCCGAGGCGATCGACCTGGTCGTGTTCATCAGGGGGCGGGGGCCCGCGCGCCGGATCGAGGCGATCGCCGAGCTCAAGGGTCTTGATCCCTCGGGCGATTACCTCCTGGAGACGCCGCCCGGTCTCCCAAACGCCTCCCATCGTCCCTGATCCGCACGGAGAGTACGACATGCCTTGTTTGTATCGTTCAGCGGCGCGCTTCTGCTGTCGTCGCGCTTGCAAGCACTTCCTCATCGAGCTTGGAGCAGGTGCAGTGTGTGTGCTTCTCACCGCTCCGGCCGCCCGAGCGGCAGGCTCAGGCATGCCGTGGGAGGCACCACTTGAGCGCATCCTGGAGTCCGTGCAGGGGCCGGTTGCCAAGATTGTCGCCGTCATCATCATCACGGTGACCGGCATTTCGCTTGCCTTCGGCGACACCTCGGGTGGCTTTCGCAAGATGGTCCAGGTCGTCTTTGGCCTCTCCATCGCGTTTGCGGCGAGCTCCTTCTTCCTGTCGTTCTTCTCGTTCGGCGGCGGAGCGCTGATCTGATGCGCCCGGATGGCTTCGAACTCGTGCTTCACCGCTCGTTGACCGAGCCCATTCTGATCGGTGGTGCGCCGCGCTCTGCGGCCATCCTGATAGGCACCCTGTCGGCCGTGCTGGCGCTTGGCCTGCGGCTCTGGCTCGCGGGCCTCGTGCTCTGGGTCGTCGGACACACCGTCGCGGTCTGGCTTGCCAAGCGCGATCCCGCCTTTGTCGAGGTCGCAATCCGTCACACCAAGCACAAGGCTTCGCTCGCATGCTGAACTTGAAGGAATTCCGCGGCAATGCGTACCGGCTGGCGGACTGGCTGCCTTGGGTCTGCCTGATCGCTCCAGGTGTCATCCTGAACAAGGATGGTAGCTTCCAGCGCACGATCCGCTACCGCGGACCAGACCTCGACAGCGCGACCGAGGCCGAACTCATGAGCGTCGCGTCACGCGTCAACAACGTTCTGAAGCGTTTCGGGTCCGGCTGGGCACTCTTCTTTGACGCCACTCGCATCCCGGCCTCGGAATATCCGCGGTCCGAGTTTCCGGATGCGGTATCCTGGCTGGTTGACGAGGAGCGCCGCGCCGCGTTTGCGGGTGCCGCCGGGGCGACATGGGAGGATCCGTCACGCCCCGGCGGGCAGCACTTTGAGAGCGTGCTGCACCTGACCTTGATGTACCTGCCGCCGGCCGAGAGGGTCTCGCGTCTCGAGAGCCTGTTCCTCGAGCGTCCGAGGCAGAAGGATCTGCGAGTCCGAAGGAACCGGTCTGCTCGTCGCGGTCCTCTGGTCAGTGACGCTGAGCGAGGGAAAGAACCGGCAGAAGCCAACATCCGTGACACCCAGATCGAGGGCCAGAACGCAGAGCGGAGCGAGCATGGCTATCGCGAACACCTCCAGCAGTTCGTCCAGGAAACCGACCGGGCAATCGATCTCCTATCGTCGGTCCTACCGGAGATCTGGCCCCTCAACGATACGGAGACGCTCACCTATCTTCATAGCTGTGTCTCGACCAAGCGTCATCCGGTCAGCGTGCCCGAGATTCCGGCCTATCTCGATTGTTTCCTGAGCGATGAGCCGCTGACCGGGGGATTGTCGCCGGCAATCGGGCGCAGCCATCTTCGCGCGCTGACCGTCCTTGGGTTCCCGCACATTACCTTTCCCGGATTGCTGGACGAACTGAACCGGCTTGGTGTTGCCTATCGCTGGGCAACGCGATTTCTGCCGCTCGACCGCATCCAGGCCAATGCCGCGCTGTCGCGTTACCGGCGGCAATGGTTTGCGAAGCGGAAGTCGCTCGCCGCGATCCTGAAAGAGGTCATGTTCAACGAGCAAGCGGCGCTGCTCGACACCGACGCCAGCAACAAGGCGCTCGACGCGGACGCCGCGCTTTCCGAGCTCGGCGATGATCTGGTTTCCTTCGGCTACATCACGACGACGGTCACCGTAAGTGACGAGGACTCGCATCAAGCAGACGAGAAGATCCGTGCGGTCGAACGAGTGATCAACAACCGCGGATTCACGACCATCCGCGAGAGCGTCAATGCGGTCGAGGCCTGGCTCGGTGGTCTGCCGGGACAAGCCTATGCCAACATCCGCCAGCCCATCGTGCATACCCTGAACCTCGCCCATATGTGCCCACTGTCGGCGGTATGGGCCGGACCCGAACGGTGCGAGCACCTCGATGGGCCGCCGCTTCTGATCGCCAAGACCAAAGGGGCAACCCCGTTCCGGCTCTCGCTCTACGCCGGCGATGTTGGGCATTCGATCGTCGTCGGGCCAACTGGCGCCGGCAAGTCTGTGCTGCTCTCGATGCTGGCCTTGCAGTTTCGACGCTACCCGAATGCCCAACTAATTACCTTCGACAAAGGCCGCTCCGCGCGCGCCACGACGCTTGCCCTCTCGGGTGTGTGGTACGAGCTCGGGGCCAAGGGCGGCATCGCGTTTCAGCCCCTGAAGGATGTTGCCGAGGAGGGGCCGCGGCTTTGGGCGCTCGATTGGCTTTGTGGCGTGCTGGCCCATGAGCGGGTGACCATGACGCCGGAGCTCAAGGAGACGATCTGGTCGGCGCTCACGAGCCTCGGTACTGCGCCCGTGCCCCAGCGCACGATAACCGGGCTCGTCGCCTTGCTCGCCCGGGATGCCCTGCGTCAGGCGCTCCAGCCTTATACGCTGGAGGGACCGTACGGCCGCTTCCTCGATGCGGATGCCGATCATCTTTCGAGCGCCGATGTTGTGACCTTCGAGATGGAAGAGCTGATGGCGCTGCCGCACTTGGTCGCGCCTGTGCTCACTTATTTATTCCACGCCCTGGAGGCGCGTTTCGATGGGCGGCCGACCCTGCTCGTGCTCGACGAAGCCTGGGTTTTCCTCGACGACCCGTTGTTCTCGAACCGGATTCGTGAGTGGCTGAAGACACTGCGCAAGAAGAACGTGGCGGTGATCTTTGCCACGCAGTCGCTTGCCGATATCGCGGACAGCGAAATCGCGCCCGCGATCATCGAATCCTGTCCGAGCAGGATCTTCCTGCCAAATTCTCGTGCTCTTGAGCCGACCCAGACCGAGACCTATCGACGCTTCGGCCTGAACGACACCCAGGTCCGCCTGATCGCCGAAGCCTTTCCCAAGCGCGACTACTATCTGCAGTCCCGCGCCGGCAACCGCATGTTCGAGCTTGGCCTTGGACCAGTCGCGCTCGCGCTCGTCGGGGCGTCATCGCCAGAGGACCAGCGCGTCATTGAGGCGGTCGTGAGCCGTACCGGGCCGCACCATTTCGGGGAGCGCTATCTCACCGAACGCGGCCTGCATTGGGCCGCCAACCTGATCAGCACTTTCGAACAAGCCCACAAGGTCTGACCTCAACACAAATCCCTGGAGTCCTTCATGATGGAACGTCTTGGCCGCATGCTCACCGGTACAACCTTAAGGATTGTCACGACAACGATGCTATCGTTCGTCATCGCCGTGAACGGGTCGCGGCGGCTCGGGGCGTTCGATATCGTGTTCGATCCTACGAACTACGGCCAGAATCTCCTTACCGCCGCGCGTGCGCTTGAGCAGATCAATAATCAGGTGAGGAGCCTGGAAAACCAGACGCAGTCGCTGCTCAATCAAGCCAGGCATCTCGCAAGTCTCCCCACCAGCGTCGTGGGGCAGCTGACATCGACGATCAATCAGATGAACGGCCTGATCAGTCAGGCAAAGAACATCTCGTTCGACGTTCAGACAACGCAGCAGGACTTTCAGCGGCTCTATCCCCGGCAATACGCGGCAGCGATCTCGTCCGACAAATTGGTTCAGGACGCGACTGCACGATGGGACAACAGTTACGACGGGCTGAAGCAGTCACTCACCGTTCAATCGGCCATCGTCAGTGGCCTGGATCAGGACGGCCAGACCCTGCGGACCCTGATGGCCAGGTCGTCAGCTGCCGTCGGCTCCCTGCAGGCTCAGCAGTCGGGGAACGAGCTTCTTGCCCTGCAGATCAAGCAGTCGCTGCAGGCTCAGGCATTGATGGCAACGCAGGCGCGCGCCGAAACCTTGCGAGCCGCCGAGCAGCAGGCTTCGGCCACTGCCGCAAAGGAGCGGTTCATCCGCTTCATTGGCGACGACCATGCCTACGCTGGCGGCAAGTAGGCGAGGGCACCATGGCTGACCTTTCCGTCATTGACCGCTTTACCGAGACCTTCTCCCGCTACATCGATTCCGGATTTGGTCTTCTGTCTGGCGAAGTCTCGTTGCTCAGTTCGACCCTGATCGGCATCGACCTGACGCTAGCGGGGCTCGCCTGGAGCACGCGTGGCGATGAGCAGATCCTGGTCACGCTTGCCAAGAAGGTGCTCTATGTCGGCGCCTTTGCGTTCATCATCGGCAACTTCAAAAGTCTCGCGGACATCATCTTTGCGTCGTTCTCCGGCATCGGGTTGAAGGCCTCGGGCGGGAGCTTAAGCGCTTCCGACCTGGCGCGGCCGGGCTTTGTTGCGGCTGCCGGATTCACGGCGGCCCATCCGCTGCTGGAGGAGACCGCCCAGTTCACGGGCTTCGACGTCCTGACTAACCTGCCAACCATCCTGATCCTGCTGTTCTGCTGGATCCTGATCGTGCTCGCATTCTTCGTGCTCTCGGTGCAGCTCTTTGTGACGCTGATCGAGTTCAAACTGACGACGCTGGCAAGCTTCATTCTGGTGCCGTTTGCCTTGTGGGGGAAGACTGCCTTCCTTGCGGAAAAGACCCTCGGCAACGTCGTTGCATCGGGCGTGAAGGTGATGGTTCTCGCGATCATCATCGGCATCGGCTCGACCATCTTCGGTCAACTCGCGGGGACGTTGACTCGGCCAATCGACATTGCCTCAGCCATGAGCCTGCTGCTAGCGGCGCTCTCGCTGTTCGGCCTCGGCATCTTTGGTCCCGGGATCGCAGCTGGCCTGGTCTCAGGCGCCCCTCAACTGGGAGCCGGAGCGGCTGCCGGGACGGTGGCGGGTGCAGCAGCGGTCGCGATCGGCGGCGGAGCGGCGGCCGTCGGCGGTCTGCGCGCAGCGGCAGGCGGTTCAATGGCTGCCGTTCGATCCGCGGCATCGCTCACGGGGGCATCTTCGGCCGCGGGCACGCCAGCGCGGGCTTTCGCCATGGATCAGGTCTCGAGCGGTAGCGCTGGAGGTACAACTACTGCTGAGGCAGGTCGCGCAATGGCATCGTCGGCACGGGGACACGCGCGGGAAGCGGCACAAGTCGCCGCTCATACCCTGAAGGAAGGTGACAAAGGCGGACATTCGTCGGGCCCGAAACTGGAAGGAGAATAGGGGATGGCATCTCACCCGTTTCAGCGCGTGTCGGTTCGCTATGGCGAGACGCCGGAGCCGGTCACCCCCTATCAGAAGGCAGCCCAGGTCTGGGACGAGCGATTGGGCTCCGCTCGTGTTCAGGCGAGCAACTGGCGCCTCGCTGCTCTGGCAGCCATCGGCCTGTCCGGTGTGCTTGGATTGACGATCTTTATACAGGTCGCTCGCTCGGGTGTCGTTCCCTACGTGGTCGAGGTCGATCGGCTTGGCGAGGTCCGAGCAGTCGGACCGGCGCTCGAAGCCTACCAGCCGTCGGACGCGCAGATTGCCCACTTCCTTGCACGGTTCATCGAGAACGTGCGCTCCCTGTCGATCGATCCGGTCATTGTCCGGGCGAACTGGCTGCGTGCCTATGACTTCGTCACCGACCGGGGCGCGCAGGCATTGAACGACTACGCGCGGGAAACCGATCCGTTCACCAAGATTGGGACCAAGACCGTGACCGCAGAAGTGACGTCCGTGGTGCGCGCATCCGGCGACAGCTTCGAGATCCGCTGGAAGGAAAACGCTTACGAGAACGGCGCGATCGCAAAGACCGAACGCTTCACGGGTCTTGTCACCACGGTTCTCAAGCCGCCCGCAGATGCCGAAACGCTGCGCAAAAACCCTCTCGGACTCTACGTCCATTCGCTCAACTGGTCGCGCGACCTTATTGGAGATGCCAAATGAACACTGTTGCTTTCAATAAGCTCGCGTCGACCAGCGTCCTGGCCTTGTCGCTTGTACTCAGTGGCTGCGCCACCAAGCTCAACCTTGAAGCGCCCTATGATGAGATGAGCTTCGAAAAGGCGCTCCCGGAGACCGATCCGCCGGCGCCGGTACAAGTGGTCGAAACGCCGAAGGTCTTGCCTTTGCCGGGTCAATTGAAGCCCGTTCCGGCAAAGGCCGGTAAGGAGGAAAAGCTCCCGCCGGAACAAGCGATCGCCAAGGCCAACAAGGCGGCGAGGATGGAGCCAACACGTGCCGGCTATATCAACGCCATTCAGGTCTACCCCTGGACGGAAGGCGCACTCTACCGGCTCTATGCAAGCCCGGAAAAAGTCTCGACCATCGGGCTTCAACCGGGCGAAGAACTGGTGGATGTCTCCACCGGCGATACGGTGCGCTGGGTGGTCGGCGATACTTCGAGCGGACAAGGCAACTCCCGGCGGGTGCACATCCTGGTCAAGCCGACGCTGCCGGATATCCAGACCAACCTCGTCGTGCTGACGGACCGGCGGGCCTATCACCTCGAGCTCGTCTCGACCAAGCAGACCTACATGGCGTCGATCTCCTGGACTTATCCGACAGACACGCTTGTAGCGCTCCACAAGCAGAACGTCGCCGCCCAGGAAAGCGAGCAGCGGATCGCCGATCGCGGGGTACGCCTCGACAACCTGAATTTCCGGTATCGCATTGAAGGAGACGATCCACCCTGGCGGCCGGTGCGTGCATTCGACGACGGTCGCAAGGTCTATATCCAGATGCCGTCCGGTCTCTCACAAGGGGAGGCGCCACCCTTATTCGTTGCCGGCGCCGATGGCCGGCCGAACCTCGTCAACTACCGGGTTCGAGGTTCCTACTACATCGTCGACCGGATGTTCGGCGCCGCTGAGCTCCGCCTTGGTGAAGATCCCCAGCGCATCGTCCGGATCATTCGTATTGACGCGCGTCCCGTATCGCAGAGCTTCAGCAGCACGGGGAATGCCTCATGACGACGGGGGTCGACCGGGATCCTGAGCCGCTTGAACTACGAGCACGTCCGCGGCCAGTTCGGCGCCTCAACAGGCGCGCCCTCATGATCGGCTGCGCGATCGCCGCGTTGTTGATCGCCGGAGCGACGCTCGTAGCGCTCCGGCCGCAGTCCTTCAAGCAGTCGGTGCGGACGGAGCTCTTTAATACTGACCGCAAGCAGACCGCCGAGGGGTTGAGCAGGCTGCCAAAGTCTTACGGGGAACTGTCGCCATCGATCCCGCGGCTTGGACCGCCGTCGCCGGGGGACGTCGGGCGGGCATTCGTCGAGAACGAGAAGAAGGCCGGTGTGGCATCGGATACGGGCTTCAGGACCAACCCGGAAGAAGACGCCGAACGGGCCGAGCGGATTCGGCAGACCCGGATCGCCCAGCAGGCAAAGGAGTCAGGATTGTTCTTCCGCCTGTCGGAGAAGCAGGACAGGCGAAGGCAGGCAAGCATGACCGAAGTGGCAGCTGCCGCCCCATCTGCGTTCCGGCCATCAACCACCGATACGGGACCATCAGCCGCCGAACTCGCCAAGACAGCGCAGGCGATGGTCGATCGATCCGGTGAGATCGTTCCCTCATCGCAAGCACGGAAGCTCGCCTTTGTGGGAACGAAAGCCGACACGGAGACCACCAATCCGCACGCGCTGAAATCGGCACCGTCGACCTATGCAGTCATGGCCGGGTCGATCATTCCCGCTAGCCTCGTTACGGGGCTCAATTCGGACTTGCCCGGCGCAACCATCGGCCAGGTTACGGAGAACGTCTTTGATACGCTGACTGGTGAACATCTCCTTATCCCGCAAGGGACGCGGCTTCTGGGCAAGTACGACAGCGTTGTCGCCTTTGGCCAGAAGCGGGCGCTGGTCGTGTGGACACGGCTCATTTTGCCGAACGGCAACTCCATAGTGATCGAGAACCTTCCAGCCACAGATGTCGCAGGCTATGCCGGGCTCGAGGACGAGGTGGACTTCCATACCTGGCAATTGCTCAAGGGCGTGGCCTTGGCGACGTTGATCGGGGTGGGGACCCAGCTATCGATCGGCAATGACGAAAGCGATCTCGTGAAGGCGCTAAGGGAAAGTACGCAGCAAACGACCAATCGTGCCGGGCAGCGCCTGGTGGAGCGCAAGCTCGACGTGCAGCCGACGATCACGGTGCGACCTGGTTGGCCGCTGCGGGTGATTGTTTCGAAGGATCTCGTGCTGAAGCCATACCAAGATGTTCAATCCGTCGCGAAGAGCAAATGACGCATGAAGCTTGCGAAGCTGCCTGATCGGACGCCGGTGAAGATGAGTGTCGTGTTGGCGCCAAGCCTTGCCAAGCGGCTGCGCGAATATGCCGACTTTTATGCGGAGACTTACGGTAGTCGGGAGGAGGTCATGGAGTTGATTCCGTTTATGCTTGAGGCATTTCTCGATGGAGACGCGGAATTTCGCAAGGCCAAAAGGATAGCAACTTTAGATGTCGCTTCGTCCTAGATATCCGAGATGGACGCGACTGACCGGCTGCATTAACGTGCGCTTGGCCATATCCGGTCTCTGGCGTTGACGCACAGCCGTTGTCGAGAATTGGCGGCTTCCGCCCGGCAACGCCCTTTCGCCGCAGCATAAAGAGTTATGTCGACCGGAGAGAGGCGCTTGTGAGACCGATGCGGCAGTGCTCCAGACTTTGAGTCTCCGGCCAACGATTAGTCCGCTATTAAAACGTCTCGGTAATCTTGCGCAAGCAAGGGGGACGATCCGGATCAAATCCGCAGGCACGCGCCGTCTGCTCGATCATCCGATAGGCCGGGATCAGCATGGTGATCGGGTCGGTGGCTGGATCATCCTCGGTCAGCCAGGCCAGCGAGCCATGCGGTCCGCCGCAGAGATGCAGCGCAAACTTTTGCTCACGCAACTCGTTTACCAGTGCGTCCACCGTGGCCGCCGTTTCATCCATGAGGCGCATCATGACAACCGGCGTACGCGACGATAGCGCGGCGCGTGGCCCATGCTGCAGCTCGGCGGCGCTCAGACCGATGGAGGGCAGGCGCAGGATTTCCGAAAGTTTGAGCGCGATCTCCCTCGCCGAGCCCAGGGCCAGACCCCGGGCCGCCACAAAAACGGCTGACGCCTTGGTGAGATTATCGGCAATCTCGGTCCAATCGAGCGCCAGCGCTCGGTCCAGCCGCTCGGGCAGCCTATCGAGGGCTGACCGCAGCGCTCGATCTCCAGCGAGCTCGGCAACAAGTCCGACACAGGCCGCCATCGAGCCGATCACGGTCTTTGTCGCAGCCACCGAGTGCTCTTCGCCAGCTTCGATCGGAATGACGAACTCCGCTTCGTCGGCCACCGGTGACGACGCCGCATTGACGATGGCGACGGTCCGGGCGCCCGAGGCGCGCGCGGACTTCGTCGCCGCGACAAGATCCGGGCTGCGTCCCGATTGCGAGATCACAATGAACAGGGCATCGCGGAGCATTAAGGGCGTGCGAAATGCTGTGATCACCGAGGGAGCGCTGGCTGAAACGGGAAGACGAAGCCGCGTCTCGACAAGGTATCTCAAGAAAACCCCGGCATGCCCGGAGCTTCCCCGGCCACACACGACACAGAGGGGAACGGCGCCAATTCTAATTCGTTGTGTGACGTCGCGCGCGGCGGGGCGGCTGCGAACAATGTTGGCGACAACATTGGCGCTTTCCCCGATTTCGCTCGCCATCGCGGAGGTCGTCATGGCTCAGTCGCTCCGTCTCGCCTGCGCGCCGTCGCTCCCTTTGGATGCCGGTCACCATCCCTGGCGAGTTCGGCAAACACCCGTCGAAGGTTGCCGTCACAGTTTTTCAGCACGGTCTCGGCATCATCCTTGTCGACACCCAACACCAGAAGGACTGCCGTCTTGATGTCTCCCTCGGCCTGCTCGAGCGAGCGTGCCGCGTGCGACGGATCACAGTGCGCGATTTGCGCCACCATGACCTCTGCGCGCCGCTTCAGCTTGGCATTGGTCGGCTGCATATTCACCATCATGCCGCGATACACCCGGCCAAGCCGCAGCATAATCCCTGAGGAGATCAGATTGAGCACGACCTTCTGCGCGGTGCCCGCCTTCATCCGCGTAGAGCCGGCGACCAGCTCGCGGCCGGTCTCGATCAAGATCGGAAACTTTGCCGATGTCAGCAGTGCAGTGCCGGGATTGTTGGCGACGCCAATCGTCACTGCATCGAAAGAGCCTGCTTGCTGCAGCGCCGCGACCGTGAATGGCGTGGTGCCGCTGGCGGCTACTGCGATCACCACGTCGTGCGGCGTGAGTCGCGCGACATCGATCTGCATGACTGCATCATCGACATCGTCCTCTGCGCCCTCGATGCTGGTGACGAACGCACTATCTCCGCCGGCGACGATGAAGCGAACGCGCTCCTTGGGCCAGGCGAAGGTCGGCATAAGCTCAGCGCCGTCCTGGACTGCCACGCGGCCCGAGGTACCGGCGCCGACATACACAATGCGTCCGCGATCGCCCAGCGCCGCTTTGGCTGCTTCGGTCGCCGCAGTGATTGCGGGAAGGGCATGGCCGATCGCTGCAACGGCCGCAAGCTGGCCCTCCCACATCGCTTCCACCGCGGACATGAGCGGCCATGCATCAAGATCGGCAAAGCGGGGATCGACTTCTTCGGTGGCCATATTGATCCATGCGCCCTTAGCCGCGGAGCTTTGAAGCCTGTTCATGGTCAGTGTCTCTCTCGGGCAGATCGTGCCGCCCTCGCGCCACCAGTAACGCACCGGCCGCTGCGTCGGCGTCAGGGCGCTTCAGGCGGGCGCGCAGATCAGGTGTCAGCCAGGGCGTAATGGCAGCCGCGAGTCCGCCCACGAGCGCGAGCCGGTCAATTCCTCTCGCCAGGAAAAGATCGAGGAGATCGCCAATGGCATCGGCCGCGCGCTCGACAATGCGGCGGCCGACCGGATCGCCCTGATTGGCGTGCCGTATCACGATCGGCGCAAACCCTGCGTAATCTGTTGCTTTGGCTTCTTCAGACCATGCCACTGCCTGATAGGGATCATGATCGAATGCGCCAAGTACCTCTGAAAGCAGTGGGGTCAGCTCGCTGCGGCGATCAGCAGCCCGCAGCGCCAAGCGCACGACCTGCAGACCGATGTCGGCGCCGCTGCCTTCGTCGGAGACAGGAAAGCCGTAACCGGCGAGACGAATTTCGCGGCCGCCGATCAGGCCGACACCAACCGAGCCAGTGCCGGCTACCACGATCGCCCCGTCCGCGCCGCTGTGGGCGCCGAGACAGGCAGCCATGCCGTCGCTTATGAAGATAGCGGACGTAAACGGATGGACGATCTTCTTGAGCGCCGCTTCCGCGCCCCGGCGGCCGAGGCCGGCGAGGCCAATTCCGGCGTGGATCCGCGCAAAATCCTCGCGCGCCAAGCCGGCCTGCGCGGCAGCCGCTTCGGTTGCCTCCATGATGGAACGCCAGGCCTTTTCGACACCAATCCGCGTCGTCGCAGGCCCCGAGCTCGCTTCGCCGAGCAGCCTGCCGCTTTCGTCCTCAATCCGGGCGCGGCAGCGGGTTCCGCCCCCGTCAATTCCGAGATACGTGGTACCTTTCATTCCCATGGAAAGTTAACGCAAGGGCTTCGGTCCGGGTCCCCCAACGCATAGATGGGGGAACATTTTAGATTACGGCACTCGTCTCACGGGCCTGTGACTGCCACTCTCGGATGAACGCTGATGGGCGACCGCACCTCTTCCGACGATATCACGATTGCTGCGTCGCAAATCTTTGACGGTATTGCGGTGCACGGGCCGGGGCGGGTCAGGATTTCGAAAGGCAGGATTGAAAGCATTACCTTCGGAGAGTCGGAGCCGTGCGCGTCAATCCAGCTGCCCCGCGATGCGATCCTTGCACCCGGATTCCTCGACGTCCAGGTGAACGGAGGAGGGGGAGTTCTTCTCAACGACGAGCCAACTGAAGCTGGTGTTCGTCGCATCGTCGCAGCGCACCGCGGAGCAGGGACCACGGGCTGCTTGCCGACCCTCATCACTGATCGCAGCGAGGTCATCGAGCGATTGGCTGCAGTAGCTCCGGCGTGCCTCAAGATTCCCGGTGTGCTCGGCTTTCATCTGGAAGGGCCGGCACTCAACCGGTCACGCATGGGCATCCATCCGGAAGCCGAAATACGCGTGCCCGATCGGCGCGATCTCGCCGCGGTCAAAAGTTTCGGGGGCCACGGCCGCTCTATCGTAACCTTGGCCCCGGAATGCGTGCCCGCATCCATGATCGATGAGCTAATCGGCGCTGGATTGCGTATCGCAGCCGGCCACAGTGACGCCACCGCAGCGGAGGTCCGGCTGGCAGTCGACCGTGGTATCTCGGGGGTGACCCATCTGTTCAACGCCATGTCGCAGTTGAACGCCCGGGAGCCGGGCCTAGTGGGCGTCGCGCTTGAGGACGATCGGCTGTTCGCAGGGATCATCTGCGACGGCATCCACGTTGACCGCGCTGGTTTGCGTGTTGCCTTCCGCTGCAAGGGACGCGATCGCTTGATGCTGGTCACCGATGCGATGCCATCGGTGGGTACGGACGATCGGCAATTCCTGCTGCAAGGAAAGCAGATTACATTGAACGAAAGTCGCCTGACTGGCCCAGATGGCACGCTCGCGGGCGCTCACCTCACCATGATTGAGGCGGTGCGCAACGCTATTGCGCTTATCGGAGCCTCCCTTATCGACGCCCTCATCATGGCTTCCCGGACGCCCGCGACGTTTCTGGGCCTTGAGGATGAGCTTGGACGGATTGCGCCCGGCTACTGCGCGGACCTTGTCGCGATCAATTCGGCCCTTGAAGTTGTCGGCACTTGGGTAGCCGGTGTCGGTTCGACGAACGATGCGACCATGGCTTCTCACCGAGGGTAGATGCGCAACCATTCAATTATCGTACAAAAATATGGCGGTGCCTGCCTTGAAACACCGGCGAAAATTCGCGCGGTTGCGCGCAGTCTTGCCGACCTGCATCGCCGCGGTCATCGTGTCGTGGCGATCGTCTCTGCAATGGGTATGACCACTGATCAATTGATCCAGATGGCTTACCAGGTAAGCTCCACCCCCAATCGCCGTGAACTTGACATGCTGCTGACGACTGGTGAGCGCATCAGCATGTCCCTGATGAGCATGGCGCTTTCTGACCTCGGTGTGCTCGCGATCAGCTTCACCGGTAGTCAGGCCGGTGTGATGACGGACGGTTCCCATTCCTCGGCACGCATCCTGGAGGTACGTCCCGTTCGGGTGCGTGAGGAACTTGATCGTGGGCGCGTTGTGGTGCTGGCGGGATTTCAGGGCGTGAACGCTGCGACAAAAGAAATCACCACGCTCGGCCGCGGCGGTAGCGACACGACGGCCGTTGCGATGGCAGCGGCGCTGAAAGCCGAGCGCTGTGAAATCATCAAAGAGGTCGACGGCGTTTGCTCGGCCGATCCACGCACAGTGCCTGATGCAAAGCCCTTGCGACTGGTGGATTTCGCATCCCTGTCTGAGATGTGCTTCTGGGGTGCAAAGGTTCTGCATTTTCGCAGCGTAGAGCTGGCACAAAGTCAGGATGTGCCGCTGGTTCTCAAGCGGTGGGGTGGCGTTGAACACGGCACGCAGGTGACGAAGGAGGTTGCAGGGATGGAAAAGGGAAGGGTTCTGGCTGTAAACTCGATAGTTCGCATTGAGCATGTCGAAATAGATTGCAAAGATCTCAATCACGGTTTCCAGAAATTCGCGCAGCATCTCGAGCAAAGCAGCCTGTCTTGGCCCCAGGTCCTTGCCTCGGGCTTCGCCGCGGGCAAGACCAGCATGAACGTGGCCTGTGATTCAGAGTGGCTCGACGCGCTGTTGCGAACGATGGAGGGCAGCAAGGAGTTGCGCAAGCATCGCGAGGCGTCAAGCTCGGTGAGCCTCACCTGCTTCGGCGGCGTTTCGTCGGAATTGCCGTTCAGGGCATTGCAGGTTCTCGAACATCACGGGATTGTACCCGACAAGTATGTGTTGTCGCCGCATTCGATCAGTCTGTTTGTTCCTGTGGAGAGCCGGGAGGCAGCGGTTAAGTCATTGCATTCGCTTATCGAGCAGGCATAGCTTCAGGAAGCGGAGGGCATCGCTCCCACTCACGCCTTGATCTCCAATGCGAGACGAACAAGCTGCGTGTGATCAGTTCTCCGCGATGAGGCTTGCGCACGGCCTGCAACTATGTCGCCCGTAGAACTGCGGCATAGATTTGAGAGCAGCGGAGTGGCGTTCGGCTTTGTGCGTTGGCTCTCTTCGCCCCCAAGAAGCGCACTAGCGGTTCGCTAGTTGCTTCCTATGAGACTCGATCATCTCCGCGGTAACGTCGCTGGGGTAACAGATCGGTGCCGCGCCGCCTGGCCGAGAATAGGCGCTTCGGGCACCACAGGCCCTTCCATTCCGCATTGTGTCATCCGGACACGCGCAAGGTTTGCCCGTCGCGTGATATTGATCCCGACTAGCCTTGATGATGATTGCACCTATGGCTGCCGCGGTTAGAACAGCCTCCGCCTTGCGCTTTGCCTCGCGTTGAGGAGTTAGACGCGGCGCCGGCTTCTCAGGTGCCCGCGGCTCGACGCTTGAGACTTCCTTTTTTGACTCAGGGCTTAGCAAGACCGGCGCCAACGGTACGCGCTTTGCAATGGTCGGTGGCTCCGCGAGGGCGATCGGTCCTTGAGCGGCTGAGGTCGAAACTAACTTGCTCGGACTGGCATCCTGATGACCAAGCGAATAGGCAGAGACTGCCGTCACGCCGATCAAGAAGAAAATTGCACCTCCGCGCGTCGCCGCGTCCGATTAGTAAACTTATGCATAGACGAAACTGCCCAAGTGGGCTGCAAGCGCTCCGTTAGGCGCCCGCTGGCCCTTGCGCAATATCGATGACGTGCCGGTCGGCCCCGACAGTGATGACAATCGTATACGTCTTCGCCCCACCACCCTGGTCAGTCGGTGGCGCAAGATGCAGTTGGCCGCCGTACCATTCGCCTGACATGAGTGTGTTGTCCTTGATCACCGACTGCTCTAGTGCCGTCATATTGCGCTGCCCCGTCTCCACCGTGGTCGCGATCATCGCTTCGTTCTGGGCACTAGCATTGCCTTGGGCAATCGCGGCGGCGGTCGGGCTGTAAAACGTGCCTGTGCGACCGCTTGGCGTGGTGTAGCTGCCATAGCCTGCTTGTGACGCGCTATAGGCATTGCCTGCTGCCGCTAGACCCGTAAAAATTGCCCTCGCGACCTGGCGGTTCTTTTCTTCCTGCACGAGCATTTCATAAGTCACGACCTGCATCGAATGATCGGTTCCACCGACGTGCTGGATCGCCTCGACTTGCGATACCCGGAAATCTACGGGGGCCTTGCCGAGATTGTTAATGCCCACGACGAACACAGGGCGACCATTAGCCTGAAACTGTCGAGCAGCAGGACGCACAAGGACGAGTGAATTCTTCTGTCGAGAGACAAGGGCTGGCTGTCCATCCCGCACGAGCGCCTGTTGCTGCGGATTAGACGTTTTAAACTGAACTGTCTCGCTGTTGGTTACACAGCCGCCCAACGTGGCGAAGAGCGCCACGACGCAAAACTTACGCATTGATCTTCCCCCAGACTCAGAGGGATAGAAGCGCAACCAGGGCGCGATATCAATAAAGTGGATCAACCCGCCGCACTAGACCTTAGTTGTGTGTACGCGAATGAGCTCAGTCATGTAGTTGCACCGACTGTTTGATCATAAATGACCGTCACCAAGATGGTCTGCGGTTGAGGGAGAATTTGGTTTCCTATGGAGGAGGCCATCACACCTCTAGCCATGGTGGCTCATATATCGGTGGAGCAGGATCGTCGCATAGAGGCGGTACCTACTCGAACCCGAACACCGGAAATCAGTACGGCACGCACAAATAAGCTTTCATACAAAAGCTTACTAGTCGCGCTGCCCTGAGCTACCACAACGTCGATCCACTATGAAGCCGCTAGCGTCTTGATGAATTCGTCGAGCGTTGGCTGCGGCGCCGTTTGTAATTTGTGGAGTTCTTCAGGCTTTAGTTTGGTATAGCGTCGTAGCGTCCGCCAATCCTTGTGACCTGTGACCAGCGCCACCTTCTCGATCGTGAGCCCGGCCTCAAAGAGACGGCTGGTACCTTCGTGCCTCAGGTCGTGAAAGTGCAAATCCGCAATCTTCAGCTCCTCACAGGCCCGCGCGAACGCCTTGCTCACTGAGCGATGGTTATATGGAAATACGCGACCCTGACCTCCGGTGATGATGCGCTGCTGGAGCATGATCTCCCATGCGTCATAGCCTGTCAGGTTGAGAAGCGGGACCCTCTGATTGTTGCCATCTTTCTTCCTCGGATCCTTGCGGTCAATGATCGTGAGAATCCGCTTTTTCATGTCGACGAGCAGCCAGTCGGGCCGGCAGATCTCCTCTTGCCGCATCGTGGTCGCAATGGCGTATCGAACGGTGCGAGCCATCGGGATAACCTGTCGCGGATTGCTCTCGAAGTATTCAATGAGCTCGTCGAGCTCATCTTGGGTCGGTCGTCGATCTCGCTCATCCGATTTTCCGACGAGGCCCAGATGCTTCAGCGCGAATCGCGCCAAGCGAACTTCTTCGGCTGATACTTCGATGCCATGAACGGCCGCTGCATGCGTCGCAATGGTTCTGATGAACGACATGTCGATGGCAAGGGTAGCGGGACCTGCACCTTCCTTCGCGCGTTTCCTGCCGTATTCGATCAGTCGTTCGCGGTCGAGCCGGAGAAGCTTCGTGGATCCAAGGTCTTCCTTAAGCCTAAGGTAAATAATTGAAATCGCAAGACTATCGCTTTTCTGTGGCCCCGATGATGGATCGGACTGGCTGATCTTAGACGGCATGGCGCGATGTGGGAGTACGTCGGCTCAGCTTGGACGAAGCTACGAGTTCGAATGCGCATCGGCGGTCGTTAGACGGCCGATGCGTCCCGATCCAGCACTAACCTGGCGGTTCGCGACTGCCAGCCAATCGGCCGTTCTGGATGTAACCGTAACCAAGCATGCGGCTTGAGCCGCTCTAATGTCTGCAGCTACACGCTGCCTCCAGTTTTGATGGCGATCGATCTGCAAAGACAGTCACGGCAACCGCGATCGGAGGAAGTAAGCGTTGGCGGAAGGGGTGTCCTGTCAACCCGGCTGAAGCGGCTCAACTTTTTGGATTGGGGTCTTCGAATGCTACGGTTTAGCCCACGCCGGCGACAGCCCGAAGCTGGTCGTCGTCGGCAGCGACACCGAAGCCAAAAACCAAAGAATGATTGGGAGGGCACGTGAAAGAGGCCGACCTGCTGGTCAAGAGGCGACGTTCCTACAGCGCGACGCCGCCATGGCGCGCCACTGCGGCCATCTCGCCGCAGCCGAGGCGGTCTCGTTGGGAACTGGTCCGAGGAGATCCTGGCGGAGGCGGTTGCGGGTTTCCAGAGAGGTCGATCGCGTCCGACTTCGCTGTCATCGCGATCTAGGCGGCAGACGATTGATGACGTTCAGGATCGGCATAATCTCAGACACACACGGCCTGTTGAGGCCGGAGGCGGAGCGCGCTCTTGCCGGCGTCGATCACATTATCCATGGCGGTGACATCGGCAATCCCGACATCATCACCGCGCTTCGCAGGATCGCTCCGGTCACGTCGATCCGAGGGCACGTGGACACCGGTCATTGGGCCGCCGAGTTTGCTGACAGCGAATGCGTGCGCCTCGCCCGACGGACGCTCTATGTCTTGCATGATCTCAAGGCGCTGGTAGTCGATCCCGTCGCCCAAGGCATCGACGTCGTTATCTCCGGTCACTCCCATGTGCCGAAGATCGACATCATCGATGGCGTACTTTACCTCAATCCCGGCAGCGCCGGGCCACGGCGCTTCAAACTGCCGATCACGCTCGCGACGCTCGACGTCACGCCCAGGGGCCTACAACCGCTCATCCATGATCTGTGAACCGGCTGATCCGCACCGGGTTCGGAGCGCGGGAGCGACCGATCAGGCACTGCAGGCAGGCGAACTTGGACCGGGTCTCTGTTCGCTCTCGACAAAACCGAACTTTTGTGACCGCCGATCTTACCACGCGAAACGCCTCCTATCTCCAGCCTCAAACCTTCCGCTTCGTCACGCGGGGGAGCAACGTTTTGCTCAGTGTTGGGTACCCCTTTTGAGTGCATGAGACACCTTGCCACACTGGCGGCATCTTCCTAATTTGTTCATTCGGCGTGGAGGGTTGCGCGCTTATTTTTTGCTGATTTTTTAGTTGTTATGTGAGCTTTTTACCCACCTCTGCCGAGGAGGGCAGCAGATGCACATAGAGTTGAGTGCCTGTTGATTCCGGACTTGCGTCAGTTGGACGTCGGCACTTCTGTTCGAACCTATCCACGTCGTCACTCGTCCGCGCCAAACACTGCGGTCTGTTGCGCGGTTGAGGGGAGTTTCTCCTCTAGACCGGTGCAGGATCGCTTCATTGGCGTTGGCCATCGTCATTGGCCGTAAATTCTGACGAGCGCATGTCCCGTACGGATAAAGAGGGAGAGCTTGCCGATGACTGCGGAAGCCGCTCCGGAGAGCAGGCCTACGGTTCACACGGCTGACACTGGCCTTGATGGTCTCTGCCTCATCGCGCGATTTCTCGGCGTTCCGGCCAATGCCGATGATCTTCGACGCCGCTATGCCATAACGACAGCTAGCAGAGACGATCTTGTGCGCATTGCGCGCCGACTTGGCTTCAAGGCGCGGCCTGTCATCACGTCGCTAGCCCGCATCGACAAGACTCCACTCCCGGCGCTCGCCGAGGCGAAGGATGGTACCTTCTTCATTATGGGTAAGGTAAGTGACGGGAAGCTGATCGTCCAACTCCCGACCGAGCCTCACCCTCGGATACTCGACCGCGCCGAGCTGGAAGCGACGTGGTCAGGCCGGCTGATCATGATAGCCAGGCGCGCAACCGCGAGCTCGTTGGTCGGGGCGTTCGACCTGCGTTGGTTCATTTCGGCGGTGAATCGCTATCGCAGGGTGCTGGGAGAGGTGGTACTCGCCTCATTCTTCATCCAAGTTCTCGGGCTGTTGACACCACTGTTCTTCCAGGTGGTGGTGGACAAAGTGCTGGTGCACCGTGGACTTTCCACCTTGGACGTCCTGGTGGTCGGGCTTGCCTGTGTCGCGCTTTTCGAAGTGGCGCTTGGCACCGTGCGTACGTTCGTGTTCAGTCACACGACCAACCGGATCGACATCGAGCTCGGCGCGCGGCTGTTCGATCATCTGCTGGCACTGCCAATCGCGTATTTCGCAACCCGACGTGTCGGCGACAGCATTGCGCGCGTCCGCGAGCTGGAAAACATCCGTTCGTTTCTGACCGGTTCGGCGCTGACGCTCACGATTGATCTCTTCTTCACCTTTGTGTTCTTTGCCGTAATGTTCTTCTACAGCGTCACGCTGACGTGGGTCGTGATCGCATCGCTACCTGTCTACATTGCGATCAGCGCGGTGGTCACGCCGATGTTTCGACGAAGGCTTGATGAAAAGTTCGCGCGAGGCGCCGAAAATCAAGCGTTCCTGGTCGAAGCCGTCACCGGCATCGATACACTGAAGGCCATGGCCGTCGAGCCGCACATGCAACGCCGGTGGGAAGAGCAACTCGCAGGGTACGTCCATGCGAGCTTCCGTACGCAGAATCTGGCCAATGTCGGCAGCCAGGCGGTGCAATTCGTCAACAAGGCAACCATCGTGCTCACGCTCTATCTGGGCGCCAAGGCGGTGATCGCAGGCGAACTGACGGTCGGTGAGCTGGTCGCCTTCAACATGCTCGCTGCCCGCGTCGCCCAGCCAGTGTTGCGCATCGCCCAGCTGTGGCAGGATTTTCAGCAGACTCGGATATCGGTCGCGCGCCTTGGAGATATTCTGAACACTCCAAGGGAGCCGGCCCAGAACAGCGCCGCCTCCCTGCCGCCGATGAAAGGAGCGATCCGCTTCGACCATGCGACGTTCCGCTATCGTATGGACCTGCCTCCAGTTCTGTCAGACATTGTTCTGGATATTCCGGCGGGGCAGGTGGTCGGCATAGTCGGCCCCTCCGGTTCCGGGAAGTCAACGCTTGCCAAGCTCGTGCAGCGCTTCTACGCGCCTGAAGGCGGGCGTATCTTGATCGACGGTATCGATCTCTCCGTCGTCGACACTGCCTGGCTGCGGCGCAATATCGGGATCGTGCTACAGGAGAGTGTGCTGTTTAACCGCACCGTTCGCGAAAACATCGCGCTCGCCGATCCCGGCGCTCCGATCGAACGGGTGATGGCCGTTGCTGCACTGGCCGGCGCCCACGATTTCATCCTGGAGCTGCCGAACGCATACGACACCATGATCGGCGAGCGCGGCGCCTCGCTTTCCGGCGGTCAGCGGCAGCGTATCGCGATCGCTCGTGCGTTGATGACCAATCCGCGCATTCTTGTTCTTGACGAGGCGACCAGTGCACTGGATTACGAGAGCGAGCGCATCGTGCAAGAAAATATGCGCCGTATCTCTTCGGGCCGAACAGTGCTGATCATTGCCCATCGGCTCTCGGCAGTGCGTCGGGCTGACCGCATCATAACACTCGAGCAGGGGCGCATCGTCGAGGACGGAACTCACGACGAGCTGATAGGAAGTGGTGGCCGCTACGCCCACCTTGTCCGCATACAGGCGGGAGTTGCCCATGCGGTCTAGTGTGAAGGGGGAAGTGATCCCGCTGCAGCAAAGTACGACAACGCGACGCGTCGCGCATGAGCTGGAATTCCTCGCACCGGCAATTGAAATCATCGAGACGCCGATTTCTCCGGCTGGGCGTATGACGATTCGCATCATCATCGCGCTGGTGACAGTTGCCTTCCTTTGGGCCTACTTCGGCAAGATCGATATCATCGCCACGGCACCTGGGCGGATCATCCCATCGGGCAAGGTCAAGATGGTCCAACCGCTCGAGATTGGCGTGGTCAAGTCGATTCGGGTTTCGGACGGGCAGCCGGTCCAGGCCGGCGATGTGCTGATCGAGCTCGATCCCACTACCAATGCAGCCGACCGGGAACGCATCGCGCGCGACCTGCAGCAAGCCGAGCTCGACGTTGCGCGTCTCACGGCGCTGGCCACAGGCAAGGCGGACTCCTTTGTCGCTCCGCAGGGAGCCGACCCAATGCTGAGCGAGGCGGCACGGCGTCAGCTCGTGGCGGAACTTGAACAGCGGAAGGCCAAGCTCTTGGGGCTGGACGGGCAAATCGCGGGAAAGTTTGCCGAGCGCAATCAGGCGAAGGCGAATATCGTCAAGCTCGACGCATCAATGCCTTTCGTCGAGCAGCGGGTACAAATCTACGAGAAACTGCAGGCGAATCAGTACGTCTCGAAGATCGCCTATCTCGATGCTCAGCAGGCGTTGTCGGATGCGAAGAACAATCGCGCCATTGCCGCACATCAACTCGAGGCGGCAGAGGCCGCGATCGAGGCGCTGAGCGAGTCGCGCGACGAGGCCGAGGCCGATTTTCGCCGGCAGACGCTGGATGAGCTCGCCAAGGTCAGGCAGAAGGCGGCGGAGCTTCGCCAAGACCACGTCAAGGCGGTGCAGCGTACCCACCTGCAGGTGCTTCGGGCGCCTGTCAACGGATCTGTCGAGCAACTCACCGTGCATACGGTGGGAGGAGTGGTGACGCCTGCCCAGTCGCTGATGGTGATTGTCCCCGAAGGTTCGAAGCTCGAGGTCGAGGCGATGCTGCCTAATCGGGAGGCCGGGTTTGTACGGGCCGGACAAGAGGTCGAGGTGAAGGTCGAAGCGTTCACCTATACTCGCTACGGCCTCTTGCCTGGTCGAGTTGAAGGGGTGAGCCGCGATGCGCTCCACGGCGAAAAGGATCAATCGGCGTCGCAACAGCGCTCCCCGGAATCAGCAGAGTCGACCGGTGCGGGGACTGCGGCAAACTCGGCGACGTCGTATGTGGCACGCATCTCGCTCAAAGATACAACGGTCGAGACCGAACAGGGACGAAAATCGCTAGAGCCCGGCATGACCGTGACGACCGAAATCAAGACCGGCCAGCGCCGAGTGATCGAATTTCTGTTCTCGCCGTTGCTGCGGTATGCGCACGAAGCTTTGAAAGAACGGTAGATCAATGGCGGCAGGTGTTCAATATCGGAAGGACGTAGCGCAAAGCATTCTGGCAACCGCATTATGCCAGAGGCTGGCCGGCTACCTGTCGTCCGTTCGGCTCGCACGTCTTCGCGCTTTGCCGGCGCGTTCTATACGCGCGGCTGTGCCTTGCACAGCGTCGAATCAGAAGTTGCGGTTCTTGGAGAAATACTTCCGTACCTCGCAAGATGTACCCCGATGGGGCGAATAGCTCCGAGTTCCATGACAGTCTAACGTTGGTCATTTCGATTGATCAGTAATGCAGTTTATTGCACGTACTCGCCGTCCGCGAAGCGGAATCACGGCGTAGGCGGTGACATTGGAATTCTGGAAGGAGACGGCAGCGTTTAGTTCGGAAAATTTCACAGCGTTTTCTGGAGGTGTGCGATGTCGAAATTGCAGACCAACTCCACGGAATATCTCGCTGATACGAACGCCGATATCAACGCATCAGGGTTTGATCCCAACAGCCTTGTGGAATTGACTGTCCAACTGGACAACAATGGCGTGTTGGGCTCGCCGTTTACCTGGTTTGTCAGTGACAGCGACCTAGGGGCGCTCCAGACAAGCTTCTTTGTCAATCCCGCCTATGCAGGCAGCACACTCCAGATCACCGCCACCGAGGTGAACATTGCCGCGAACGGCGCTGTCACGCCTGTTGCAGGTGTCGCGCCCGCGACCACTCAGGTCACGGTCGCCGCGTCGTCGTCCACGACCGTGACACCGACGGTCACGACCGACCTGCCAGACTATTCGCCCGGCAGCACCGCAACCTTTACCGCGAGCGGTTTCAGCGCCGGGGATACCATTCAATTCGCGACGTACATCATCAATCCGATGACTGACGCCGTGTTGTCGGTCGGACCGACGTTGACGGGCGTCGCCGGCGCGAATGGTGTGGCGACCACCCAGTTTTCGGTCACCTCCGCCTATGCGGGCACAACTGTTGAACTCACCGCGATGGATCCCACCGCGGGCCTGAGCGCGGCGACGACGTTCACCGACAGTAGCGGTGCCTCCCTCAGCCAATGGGCAAACCAGTCGCCCGGCAGTTGGATCAACGGCGACTTGAACGGTAACAAGGCAACTTATTTCGAGGGTGACGACGTTCCCTTCCAGCTCACCTTCACTGGGCTCAACGTCGGCCAAGTCTACTCGATCGATCTCCAGTGGGACACATCCAAGAGCGGTGATCACGCCTATGATTATTTGACAACCTACAATTTTAACGTCCCGGGCGACCAGCCCAATCCGCTGACCGGCGTCAGTTTGAATGGGAGCCTGGTCTCGACCCTTGGTATTCCGTTAGATCCGCACGTAACGCAATTCGTCAGCCAGACTTCCGGCCAGGTTTTTACGTTCTTTGGCGCCCAGGCCGGGTCCGTTCTTGCCGGCAACGGGGGTGGCACGACGCTTGGAGTCTATGATCTCACCGGCAGCGGCAGCTGGAATTCCATTACAGGTTACAGCGGTGACACCTCCGAAGACGTAGTCATTACGTTTACCGCCGAAGACACTTCGGGCGACGCGGTGCTGTCCTTTGGCGCCCACGTTGCGCAGGGATTGGAAGCCGGGAATCTCAGTTGGGGCGCCTTGAACGAGTTCGGGGCAGCGAACATCAGCGGCGCGCCGTACCATATGGCGATCCAGGCCGGAGACCCGAGTAACTCCGTCATCGCGGGCAATAAGTCACAGGACAGATCGCTCCAGAGCTCTGTCGTCGTCGTTCCGAGCATCAACATCGAGAAGCTGGTTTCCGCGGACGGCGGCACGAATTGGTATGTGCTCGACGACAACGATCACGTGACCTCCTCGAACATCCAGGAGGATGACGTTGCGTTTCTCGAAGGGCTTAATCTTGGTTTCAACAGCAGCAACCTGCATACCGGCGTTCTGAATACCATCGTCGGCCAGACGCTGACCTACGAGGTGGTGGTCACCAATACGTCCACCTCCGGGAGCGGAATCACCGACACGGGCATCACGGTCACGGACAACACCGGGCTCGTGTTCACCGTTGGGACCACGTTGACGGCAGGTCAAAGCGAAATCTCGACCAACAATCCAACGAGTGTTGCCGCGAGCGGACTGAACCCGGATACGGTGACGGTGAACGCTTCGGCTGTCACGCCTGTCGGGACTCTTGGTCTCTCCGATAGCGATACCGCGGAGTACAATGCGGTAGCGGTAGGCATCAACATCGAGAAATTGATCTCGCCGGACGGCGGCACGCATTGGTATTTGCTCGGCGACGACGCCGGCGACAGCGCAGGAAGCGCCGACTTTGCTGCGATCAGCAATTTCAGCGGCTTCACCGGCACCTTGGTCACCGGCAGCCCGAGCAATATTTTGGCGGGCGCGAAGCTCGAATACGAGGTGGTGGTCACCAATACGTCCAGTAGCGGAAGCGGAGTGACCGAGACTGGCGTTACCGTCACAGACAATCCGAGCAGCCTGATCTTCACCGTCGGTGGCACGCTGACAGCTGGCCAGATAGAGATTTCAAGCCCGCTTGTTACTGCGACGGCGGTCACCGGAACCCATTCCGATACGGCCACCGTTCATGCTACGGCGACGCTCGGGTCCACCACCCAAGGGGTCAGCGACACCGACAGTCAGAGCTACAGTGCAGTCTCGGTCGGCATCAACATCGAGAAGCTGGTGTCGCCGGACGGCGGCAAGGACTGGTAC
>NZ_VITY01000015.1:55922-240436 GCF_007993935.1 Bradyrhizobium macuxiense
GGCTCGGCCCTGGCCGGCGGCGGCAGCGACACCGTGACGGTGCATGCGACGGCAAGCGACACCTATGGCAACACGGTCGGGGTCAGCGACACCGACAGCGCGAGCTATGGCGCGGCGAGTCCTTCCGTTAACATTGAGAAGCTTGTCTCGGTGAACGGGGGAAGTACGTGGTACCTGATCGATGACACCGATCACGGTACCTCAGACGACATCGCCTTCCTTGAAAGCCTGGTGATTGGCGGCACTCATCCGTTCAATAGCACGAACCTGTCGGCAGGCACCCTGACCGTATCATCTGGATCCACGCTCACTTATGAGGTGGTTGTCACCGACACGTCGACGTTCAAAGAAACCGGCATCACTGTTACCGACAACACCGGCCTGGTCTTTACCGTCGGCACCACCTTGGCAGCGGGTGCCAGCGAAATCTCGGGCAAGGTCACCATCGGTGCAGCCGCCGGGGTCAACCCGGACACCGTCACGGTCACAGCGACGGCGACGGACAGTTACGGCAACTCGGCCGTTGTGACGGATAGCGACACCGCGGTTTACATGTCCCTGTTCCCGCAAATGCCAGGGCTAACTGCCGGATTCTGGGCGCAGCATCTGGATGCCTGGGATGGTGACAACGACAACACTTATGCAAACCTGGTGAAAAGCGGTGTGCTGTCGACCCCGGACGTGATCAGCGCATTGCCCACGCACGGCGTCGTACCCTACGGTACGTCACCGACAACCGACCGACCGCCTCATGTGACCGCCAATGTCGGCGTGCTGTTGGGCGACGCGAACGGGAACGGGAGCACTGACACGGGTGAATCGACGCTGTCGGTTCCCTGGCTGGCAGCGGAGGAATTGGTCAGCGGCAGCATGACCACCAGCAGTGATGCGCGGCTCATTCTCATGCAGCAGGCGGTCGCCGCACAGCTCAACATCGACAACAAGGACTCCGATCCCGGCCTGCTCAGCGCCGGAAGCGGCAATGACCTCGTAGGGACAGCCGTGAAGTGGTTGACAGGTCAGCTAGCGTTCAGTGACGGCCATACTCCCAGCGCGACCTACAACGTGGACAATGGCCCAACGAACGGCGTCCTCGACTCCGGACCAAACGCAACGTTCGAGTTCAACACCAGCAAGGCGACGCTCGATTACGGCGGAAGCCTCGACTTCATCAAGACGAGTTCTACCGACTGGAGCGCGGTCCAAATCGGCAACTACAGCAAGGACGGGTACTTTGTTGTGGCCGACCGGGCGCAAACCGCCGGCACGGTGTTGAACGGCAAGGATGTTGTAGTGACCGGCCAGGATCTGAAGAACGCGCTGGCAGCGTTCAACTCGGATCAACTGGTCACAACGACCAACGGCAGTCAAATCGGCTGGAACTCAAACGGAGTTATCAGCGACGTTCAGACCAACGATCAGGCGGGTATGTGGAAGGTACTGACCGACCACGGGATCGGGATAGCAACTTCGCAAGTGACCGTCTGATCGGTTTGTGGATCCGCGTTGGATGAGCCGCGGCGCGCGCCGTGCCGCGGCCTGCAGGGCAACGAAGTGACATGAAGCTAGATCTGTTTGCCGATGGCATTACAAACATCTCGATTGTGGCCGGTGTTGTCCGCATCGATTTCTACGTGGTGCGGCCAAAGGGGCAACCGACCAACGGCGCTACCAGCGAAACCGAGCGGGACACTCACCTTTCGGTCAATCTGCCGCTGCCGGGCTTTGTCAGCTCAATCAACATACTGCAACGCGTCCTGAACGAGTTGCTTCAGCGCGGCGTCGTCTCTGGTCGTCCACCAGAAGACCTGCCGCGGCCCGACGCCTGACAATTCGCCCGAAGGCCCGATCTCGCCATCGAACAGGATCGCAGCGCTCAATGAATGTTGATCGGACCCGCCAAGCTTCCGCCCGCCATGTGCCGCGCAGCGACCGGCCGGCACAGCCGCGGCGAGGACGGAACGCGGCGGATCCGGCGCGCCAGCTTGATGGAGCGATCGCGCTTCATCAGAGCGGTCGACTGATCGAGGCGGAACGGCGCTATCTCGAGATCCTCCGGAAACACCCGGGATATCCCGACGCGACGCATCTGCTGGGGCTCGTGCGGCATCAGCAAGGCCGTCCGCGCGAAGCGCTCGAGCTGATCGATCGGGCGCTCAAGGTCATTCCTCTTTCCGCGGCGGCACAAGGAAACCGCGGGGCAGCACTGCAAGCACTCGGACGTTTCGAGGAGGCCATCGCGAGCTATGACCGTGCCTTGTCCTTGCGCCCGGCGGACGCGCAGGTGCTCTGCAATCGCGGCCATGCAATGTTCGAGCTGCATCGATTCGGAGAGGCCCTGGCGAGCCTTGACGAGGCGCTCGCGATCAGACCCGCCGAGGTCGCGGCATGGCACAAACGTGGTGATGTGCTCATGGCGCTGGGTCGACCGCAGGAGGCGATCGCAAGCCACGCACGCGCTTTGGCAATTTGCCCCGGTCAGGTCAGTGCTCTGATTCGTCACAGCGATGCCCTGAAAGGGCTTTCGCGCTTTGACGAAGCGTTGGCAGCCCTCGATCAGATCCTGGAGCTGAAGCCGGACAGCGCGGAAGTCCTGAGCAGGCGCGGCAATCTTCTGCTGGAACTGGATCGACCTGCGGAGGCTCTCGAGTGCTACGATCGCGCGCTGGCGATTTCCCCAGACCTCCTTGAAGCCACTAACAATCGGGGCAATGCGCTTGGAGCGCTCAAGCGTTTCGAGGAGGCATTAACCGCCTATGATCGCGCGCTTGAAATTTGTCCGAACTTCGTCGGGGCGCTCAGCAATCGCGCCACTGCGCTAATGGCACTGAAGCGGCGCGAAGAGGCGCTCAAGAGCCTGGACCAGGCACTCGCAGTTCGCCCTGATTTTGCAGACGCACTCAACAACCGGGGCAATGTCTTCCACGAGATGCAACGGCACGAACAGGCGCTCGAGGCTTACGATCGGGCCATCGCTATAAAGCCCGACTTCGCAGCTGCTCTCAACAACAAAGGCAATACGCTCAGGGACCTCAAGCGGTTCGACGACGCGCTCCAGTGCTTTGACAAGGCAATCAATCTAAAGCCGGAATATGCGGAGGCCATCAGCAATCGGGGCAACGTGCTCAGGGATCTCGACCAGATCGACGAAGCGCTTCGGTGTTATCGACGAGCGCTCGAACTCAAGGCTGATTATGCCAACCCACTCAGCAATCTAGGTAACGCTCTTGTCGACCTCGGCCGGTTCGACGAGGCGACAACAAATTATGATCGAGCGATTGCTCTCGAACCGGAGAATGCCGACTACCGCCTCAACCGATCCCTGTTGCTGCTGCGGAGAGGAGCGAGCGATGGCTGGCGCGAATACGAATCGCGTCGCAGGACCAAAAACTGGATTCAACGAAACTTCACCGGACCGGAATGGACGGGCGAGTCAATAAGCGGCAAGCGTGTGCTGCTGTATGCCGAGCAGGGCCTCGGCGATACAGTTCAGTTTTCCCGGTTTGCGAGCTCCGTTGCCGGGCTTGGCGCCGACGTCATCCTCGAAGTCCAACCGCCGATAGCTGCGCTGCTGCGCCGTATCGACGGCGGTCCCTGCGTAATGCGGCAGGGGGACGCTGCTCCTGCTTACGACTTCCATCTTCCTTTGATGAGCGTGCCCTTCGTTCTGGGTCTTCCAGTCGAGCCAAGCGCCGCGTTTACGCCCTATCTTTCCGCCGACCCCGACCGTATCAGGCGCTGGGCTCCACGCCTGCCGGCCGAGGGACTACGTGTCGGCATCGCGTGGCAAGGCAATCCCAAGTCCCCGATCGAGAAGGGACGTTCCCTTCCGCTCAAGGCCTTCGCGGCTCTGAATCGTGTCCCGGGAGTAACGTTAATCAGCCTGCAGAAGGGAAGCGGAGCTGAACAGTTGGCGAGCCTCCCCACCGAAATGAGGGTCGAGACGCTGGGGCCCGGTTTCGATGTCGGGTCAGATGCGTTTCTCGACACTGCCGCAGTCATGATGAACCTCGACCTCATCGTGACCTGCGATACGGCGATCGCGCATCTCGCGGGCGCCCTCGGCCGCCCTGTGTGGATTCTGCTCAAGTCGATTCCCGACTGGCGCTGGATGTCGGATCGCGAAACCACTTCTTGGTATCCGACAGCTCGGCTCTTCCGACAGGCGCGTACCGGCGACTGGGACGAGGTCCTGTCGAGGGTTGCAGCGGAGCTAGTGCCGCTCGCGGCCGCTCCGCCAATGCGTAAGGCAGAGGGAGATTTGTGCGAGGACGCTTCGCTCGATTTGGGCTGGTTGCTCGATCGGGCGTTGACCCATCATCAGAACACACGCTTTGCCGAAGCCGAGCACCTCTATTTGCAGATACGTCAATCCGATCCTGATCATTTCGATGCCAGCCATATGCTGGGTGTGCTGCGCCACCAACAAGGTCGAAACCTCGAGGCAGTTGAGCTGATCGGTGCTGCACTAAAAAGCAATCCCGGATCGGCGCCGGCTTTGGTCAACCTTGGCGCTGCGCTGAGCGTGCTTGGAAGGCATGAGGAGGCGCTGACCAGATACGATGCGGCGCTCGCTGTCGCGCCGAATTGGGCGGAAGCACTTCTCAATCGTGGCAATGCTCTCCTCGAATTGAGACGCTTCGAGGAAGCGTTGCTCGCTTATGACAGAGCGATCGAGGCCAGGCCGAACTACCTGACGGCGCTGGACGGGCGAGGCAGGGCCCTCCTCGAATTGCGACGGCCGAATGAGGCGCTGGCCAGTTTCGATAAGATTCTCGATCTCGAACCCGGTCACCCCAATGCGCTCCATAACCGTGGCAACGCATTCGTTGCTCTTGCACAGCAGGACGAGGCGTCGGCGACCTACGAGCGGGCACTGGCAAGCTATGACGAGGTCATCGCGCGAAAGCCGGATCATGCGGAGGCGCTTTACAGCCGTGGCGCGGTTCTCCTGCAGCTAAGACGAGTTCCTGAGGCGCTGTCCAGCTTTGATCGCGCATTGGCGATCCGGTCAGACTATGCCGATGCTCTTTGTGGTCGCGGTAACGCGCTCAAGGAGCTTGATGAGCTGGAAGACGCACTGGCGAGCTACGAAGCTGCATTGGCGGTGAGGCCTGACCACGTCGAGGCGCTCTGCAACCGAGGAAATGCGCTTGCGGGATTGCGTCGCTTCGCGGAGGCTCTTGCGAGCTATGATCGGGCTATCGAGATCGACAGCGAAAATGCCGAGCTTCGTTTCAATCGAGGCTATCTGCTGTTGTTGCTCGGCCGATTTGGCGAAGGTTGGCGCGAACACGAATGGCGCCGTCGGAAAAAGACTTCTGTCGAAAGAAATTTCGTTGCCCCGGAGTGGACGGGCGATGACGTAAGAGGCAAACGCGTCTTGCTCTATAGCGAGCAAGGGATGGGTGACACTATCCAGTTCGCCCGCTTTGCCAGGACAGTGGCGCAGCTTGGCGCAAAGGTGATTCTGGAAGCACAGCCGCGGCTGGTCAGCCTCCTGCGTGGTCTCGATTGCGAGGTGAGTATTGTACCAAGAGGCGACGAGCTCCCTGAGTTCGACCGGCATCTGCCGCTCATGAGCGTGCCCTTCGTCCTTGGCGTTGACGTCGAAAGCAGGGCGGAAGCTGCTCCCTATCTTTCGGCCGATCCGGCCCGGGTCGAGCGATGGACGAACCAGTTGCCCGATGGCGGCTTCCGGGTCGGCGTCGTCTGGCAGGGTAATGCCTCGGGGCCAATTGACAAAGGACGATCGATTCCGCTGCGAGCGTTTGCGCCGCTCTGCCGCATTCCCGGGGTAAAGCTGGTCAGTCTGCAAAAGGGCGCGGGTAGAGAGCAGGTGGCCGACTTGCCCACCGGAATGATGATTGAAACTCTGGAAGCCGATTTCGACGCCGGAGATGGCGCGTTCCTTGATACCGCGGCCATCATGATGAACCTCGACCTCATCGTGACCTCCGACACCGCCGTAGCACATTTGGCGGGAGCCCTTGGCCGGCCAGTTTGGATCGTCCTGAAACACATTCCCGACTGGCGATGGATGACCGACCGCGAGGGCAGCCCTTGGTACCCCACCGCGCGCCTGTTCCGGCAAAGCCGATCGGGTGACTGGGACGAAGTCTTCGCGCGGATTGCCTTGGAACTGGCTACGCGAGCAAGCGGCAATGCTCATTCCGAACTTCTGCGAAGCGATCAACGCGACGTCTGCAAAGCCCGTGCAAGCGAGAGCCTCAGTCCCGCCTCGCAGCAGCCCCGCACCGAACCGACCTTGCCGGAGCGTCCACCTGCTGGCTTCCTGCGCTTGCTGGACAAGGCCATGGCGTTACATCAGAAAGGTAAATTTGCGGACGCCGAGCGCGTCTATCTGACCATTCTGGCATCACAACCCGATCACCTGGATGCGACCCACCTGCTCGGCCTCATTCGTCATCAGCAGGGCCGTGATCTCGAGGCGCTTGAGTTGATCGATTCAGTGCTGAAGCGAAGTCCGGACTCTGCGCCGGCTTTGACCAACCAGGGTGCTGTGCTTTACAGGTTGGGACGTCGCGCAGAGGCGGTGGCAAGCTATGACCTGGCACTCAAGCTTCGTCCCGATGACGCGAAGTCGCTCTGTAACCGTGGCATTGCCTTGCGAGAGCTCAATCGGCTCGACGAGGCTCAGGAGAGCTTCGAACGGGCAATCGCCGCCGCACCGCGCGAGTGGGAGGCCCATGTTGGGCTCGCTCACGCCCTGAAAGCAAAGGGGCGCCTCGATGAGGCTGTCGGGAGTTGGGAGCACGCAGTGGCTCTTAACCCGCATCACGAGACGCTCAACGATCTTGGCAATGCCTTAATGGCGCTCGGCCGGCTCGACGAGGCCGTGCAGAGCTATCGTCATGCACTGGCCGTGCGGCCGGACTATGCTGCAGCCTGGACAAACCTTGGCGCCGCGCTTGCCGAGCAGGGTGAGGCAGAGGCGGCGGTGGCTGCTCACCGGCGGGCGCTAGCTCAATCGCCTAGCCTTGTGGAGGCCCACGCAAACCTGGTCGTCGCTCTTAGCAAGCAAGGCGAGTTAGAGCAGGCAGTCGCCGCGGCCGAGCACGGCATTGCTTTCGCGCCGAATTTCGCCCCGCTTCACTTTGGGTTAGGTTATGCGCTCAAGGAGAAGGGAGATATCGACGCGGCCGTTGTCGCATATCGACGGGCGCTCGCGCTTCAGCCCGATTTTCCCGAGGGCCATTTCAATCTGGCCTTTGCGCTCTTGCTGAAGCAGCACGACGCTGACGGTTGGCGCGAATATGAATGGCGCTGGAAGGGCGGGGTCAAGGGAAAGGTGCCGCGACGTCTGCCGGGGGCGCAGTGGCATGGAGAGGAGCTAGCCGGCAGGACTCTCCTGCTCTACGCCGAGCAGGGTCGCGGTGATACGTTCCAATTTGTGCGCTTTGTTCCGCATCTAACCGCACGTGGGGCTCGTGTCCTATTCGAGGCACCGCGATCGCTGGTCGCGTTGCTGCAATGCTCTAACGTCCTCGCGGACTCCGTATACGCCACGGGCGAGCCGTTACCGCATTATGACTTTCACTTGCCGCTCCTTAGCGTGCCGGCGGTTTTGGGGATGAGCGAGGGAACCATACCCGCCAACGCTCCCTATCTTGCCGCCGATCCGGCGCGCGCCAAGGCATGGAAAGCACGGCTGGGCGATAATGGATTCAAGATCGGCGTAGCCTGGCAGGGCGAGCCAAACGCAAAAGTCGATACTGGGCGCTCGTTTCCGCTCCGCGCCTTCGCGCCGGTCGCGACGTTGCCTGGCGTTCGGCTGATTAGTCTCCAGAAGCACCATGGTCTCGAGCAAATCGACGCCTTGCCGGACAGTTTCCGGATAGAGACGCTAGAACCCGATTTTGACGCAGGAGCGGACGCCTTTCTCGATACCGCCGCGGTCATGATGAATCTCGATCTCATCATCACCTCGGACACGGCCGTGGCCCACCTGGCCGGTGCACTCGGGCGTCCAGTCTGGATCGTTCTCAAGAAGGTCCCGGATTGGCGCTGGCTGCTCGATCGTGACGATTCGCCTTGGTATCCGACGGCCCGCTTGTTTCGGCAAACCCGCGCCGGCGACTGGGACGAGGTCTTCGAGCGGCTCGCCGGCGAGCTGGCGCGGCTCAACCCGGAAGCGGTTCCTCGCACCAGCGCCTCTGCGGTTGTGACGATTCCGGTGCCGATCGGTGAATTGGTCGACAAGATAACAATCTTGCGAATCAAGACCGAGCGTATCGCCGATCGAAACAAGCTCGCCAATGTCGAGAGGGAGCTAGTGTTGCTGGATGAAGTACGGCGACGTTGCGCACCCGCGAAAGACCGCATGGCGGCGCTAGAGAGCGAGCTTGAAACGATCAACCGGGAGCTCTGGGATATCGAAGACCGTATCCGCGACTGTGAGCACCATTCCGACTTCGGCGTAGAATTCGTCACGCTTGCTCGCGCAGTCTACACGACGAATGATCGACGAAGTGCAGTGAAACGACAGATCAGTGAGCTGGCAGGCTCGACCTTGATCGAAGAGAAGTCGTACCACTAACGAACGGTCCCAGGCTTGCAGCCTCGGCGTCGGGCAGAGCAGGGTGGCGACGAAAGGCTCGCTTGGGCCGCTTGGTCAGTTTTTCTCGCGGCTGTTTGGTGAGCTCGGCGGGATTTCAGAAGTCGGGATCGTCGATATTTGCGTTCTTGGCGATGATCGTCTCGATAGGACCGCGCACGCGGTTGCCTGATAATCAATGCCAGCTCGCAACGCACTCGTGGCTTTCGACCGTAGCTTGCGATGTTACCAAGAGCGACTGAGGGAAGAAATCTAGCATTTGCAATGGTTTCTTGGATCGCGTTCGGAGGATGGACGAGCCGCGATCAATTGAGCGCTCGACATCAATTGCCCATTCCTCCGCGTCACGCCGTCGGACGAAGGTGTTCGCGACGTACTCGCTTTTCCTCCTGACCTGAACGCGCCAGCTTCCCGACTTTAGCTTTGTAAAGGTCGGCATCGCGTGTGCACTCCGCTCCTTTTTCGTGTGCGCTACGTGTGCACCGCGAGATCAAATGCGGTACAAACGTGTGCAATTTGGGCTAGTTTGAGTGCACACGTGTGCACCTGGTTCACGTTCTAGTCCATTGAAAGCATGGGGTAAGTAGTTGGAATATCAAGATTATCGCTTTTCCGTGGCCCCTATGATGGACTGGACTGCCCCACGCTAGCTAACGGTGGCCGTCGCTGGATAGAGTTTGACGGACAGCCAGGAACCCACCCGCCATAGTAAGGCTTCCCGCGCACGCAGACTGGCCGAACAACGGCCGGCAGCAGGCTGCGCAACAACTATGCTAGCCGGAGCCTTCACGGGGCGGTTTCGGCCCGTTCGCCCGCCATAAGCAGGTGGGCTCCGTCAGATCTTGGCCCGCGCTCGCTCGCGTCGCGGTTTCTGAGGCTCAGGCCTGATCGCCGGAGGTTGCTGCCAGGTTCTACCGATGGTCGGCGTTGAGTTGCCAAGTCCGCCGATGATGGCAGGCGCACACCATCACAACGACAGTCGCTATTTTGGATCGCGAGGGTGTGCGACCCTTGGCCAGATAGCCTCGGAAATTGGGTTCAATTTGCCGGATTCGCGACCCTTAAGCCGCTGACTTTGTTAGGGAAGGGGACGCCTGTAAATCAGCCGCCTCATGGCTTCGCAGGTTCGAGTCCTGCCTCCCCCACCACGCTTCGCCCTGACGGGCTACGCGTGGCGCAGCCCGTCAGGGCGAAGCGTGTCCGGCGTAGCTTGAGCGCAGCGAAAGCGAAGACGGACTGGCCGCACAATCCGAACTCGCAAACTACGGCTAGGCAGGCCAGCAAAGCTCCATCGTAGCGAAGTGAGCGAAGGCTGCCACGCCGAAGCCCGGAGGGCGAAGGCGGGCCGTGTCCGCAAAATCCGCTCGCTTCGCCCCCGTAATCGCTCTGATTGTCCCGACACGCCCCGCGGTGGTAAGCATCCATCGAACGGGTTGGAGTTCAGAAATCGGGCAGGGCGATGCGGCCGGAGCTACGGGCATTGACTGGCTTGCGCGGAGTGGCGGCGATGGCCGTCGCGTTTGCTCACTTTCAGCTATTTTATCCCGGCTACGCCAACGCCCCCTTCATGTGGGGCAACGCCGTCGACCTGTTTTTCGTTCTCAGCGGCTTTACGCTGTCCTACGTCTATCGCCGCGAGGACTTCCAGTTCTCCGGCTTTTTGACGGCTCGCATCGCGAGGATCTATCCGCTCTACTTTCTAACCACGGTCATCGCCGGCGCGGCCATTATTGTGCCGCTACAGTTCAATCCAACGACCTACCCGCTCAAAGAAGCGCTATCGGACCTCACGCTTCAGGCCTTGATGCTGAACGCGTGGCCCTTCGGATCCGACGTTCATTGGAACGTGACGGCGTGGTCGATATCCTCCGAATGGTTCTGTTACCTCGTACTGTTCCCGCTGTTGCTCTACCAGAAGGTGGCAAGGTCGGCAGCAATGAGGCTGCTCTGCATCGTCGTGCTGTCGGCGACGTCATACTCGATCTTCGTGCGCTATTACGATGGCGACCTCGGCACGGCCCAGATCTACCATGCGAAAAGCGAATGGAGCTATTGGGTCCCTCTTCTCCGGGGGGTCTTCGGCTTCACGGCTGGCTGGGTCGTCTTCGCGTGCTACGAACGCCGCGACGGGCTCTACACCTTCTGCACACGGGCTTCGGCGTTGATTTGGTCGACCTTGATCGTCGGCGTTGTCCTGGCATACCGCGATCTCCTCAATCCGCAGGCGCTGGTGTTCATCCATCCATTCGTCGTCCTGGCCGCGACCGACCAGGGATCGGCCACGTCGCGCCTGCTGGGATCAAGGCCGCTGCATTTTCTGGGCGTGATTTCGTACTCGATCTATATGACGCATTACATCCTCTTCGTGGGATACCTTGCCGCGTACGGTGTGCCCAGTACCTGGTCGGCCCAGACCTATGTCCTGTTGGCCTGTACAACCCTTGCCGTCTTCGCAGGCAGTTACTTCTTCTTCGAGCGGCCAGCGCGCGATGTCATCCGGAGCCTGCAACACTTGCGCCCGGCGCAGACCAGCGCGTGACAGGCAGACCTTTCTGTTGCGGCGGACTGCTGGGTCCACTCCACCTAAAGTTTAACCGCACACCACGATCGCGCTGATTGTGTATGCGCTACCAGAAGTGGTAAGCACTCGCCCCTACGCGGGAAAACCCGCGAGGCAAGGGCGCGGGAATGCGGCAGGAGCTACGGGCGTTAACCGGGCTGCGAGGGGCGGCCGCTATGGCCGTTGCTCTCGCTCATTTCAACAATGCTTTTCCAGCCAATGCCGGCGCCGCGTTCATGTGGCACAACGCCGTCGACCTGTTCTTTTGCCTCAGCGGATTCACGCTGTCCTATGTCTACAGCCGCGAGACGTTCCGCTTTTCAGACTATCTGACGGCGCGCATTGCCCGAGTCTATCCGCTCTATGTGGTCTGCCTGATCTCCGCCGGCGCGCTCTACGTGTGGCCGTACCTGGTCGATCCGGTCACTTATCCCGCCGACCGCGCTGCCCTGGACTTCGTGTTGCAGCTCGCCATGCTGAATGCGTGGCCGGTGATCGGTACCGGCATGCACTGGGACGCGCCGGCCTGGTCGCTCTCGGCCGAGTGGTTTTGCTATGTCGTGCTGTTCCCGTTGCTGCTGTTCCGGAACGCACCGTCCACGGTTGCCACCAGGTTTCTCGGCATCGTGCTTTGCTCCGCCGTCGGCTTTTGGCTGTTCGCTCGCTACTATTTTGAGGGCAGCATCGGCCTGAGCGTCCCGGAAAGTCAGTTGAGCTACTGGGTCCCGGTGGTGCGGGCAACCTGCGGATTCGTGTCGGGCTGGCTGGCCTTCGCGAGCTTCCAGCGCCGGGACGGGCTTCATGCCGCGTGCACGCGATTTTCCGGCGTGATCTGGTGCGGCGTCGGGCTCATTGTGCTGCTGGCCTATTGCGGGCTGATCAATCCGCAGATGCCGGTGTTCCTGTGGCCGTTCGTGGTGCTCGCTGGGACCGGCGAGGATTCGCTCAGTTCACGGTTGCTTGGATCGAAGCCGATGCACTTCCTCGGCGTGATTTCCTACTCGATCTACATGACGCATTTCATCATCCTGATCAGTTTCATGACGAGGTTCGGGCCGCTCGACATCTGGTCCCCGGCGATTTTCGGCCTGCTGGTCGGAACGACCGTCGTCGTGTCGATCGGTACGCATTTCGTGCTTGAGGTGCCGGCGCGCGATGCGATCCGCGGCCTTCGGCGCTTGCGTCGAGCTCCGGCAAGCACGTGAAATGGCTCCATCATGCAAGGCCGCGCGGTGACATGATATCACGCGATCGTCGGTCAGCATGAGGCTGCGGCGTCTGGTCAAGATGCCCAGGACTGGCAACAATCCATGGTTGGGCGCCATCCGATGCTCACGCCCGCAGCGCGCGCCGGAGCAATCCGGCGAAGTCCTGCGCCACCTGGGAGGGCGCTTCGTGCGTGGGGGAGAGGATGGCAATCTGGTATTGGATCCTCGGTTTGAACGGGCGAACGACGAGGCCCTCGGTGAACGGCTTGCTCACCACCGGATCGACAATCCCGACGCCACGGCCCTCAGTGACGAGCTGGCAGGCGGTCGAGAAGAATTCCGTCTCTGCGACCACGTTCCAGCGCGCGCCATATTCGGAGAAGGCCGACGCCAGCTGCTGGTAGATCGGGTCGCCGCGAAACAGCGTCACGAACGGAACGCTGTCGAGGTCATCAGGGGTGATCTGCTTCAGCTTCGCAAGCGGGTGCGCACGCGGCAGCATGCACATGCAGTCATATGAGAACACCTCCATGTGCGAGGTCGGATAATCGAGCGGCAGTTCTGCGACCGCGAGATCAAATTGCTGCGTCGAGATCAACTCGCGGACGGTCGCGGAATTCCGCGTGATGATCTTGATCTGCAGCTCGGGCTTATTCTCAGCGAATTGCGACAGCAGCCGCGGCAACAGGTTGATCGAGATGCTCGGATAGGCGGCGATCGCGAGGTGACCGCGCCGGCCGGACCTGATCTCGGCGGCGACGCGGGAGGCGTTCTCGGCAGCCTCGAGCGCGCGCGCCGCCTCGACATAGAACAGCTTTGCTTCCGGGGTCGGTTGCAGGCGGCCGCCGCGCCGCACGAACAGGTTAAGGCCGGTCTCGTGCTCGAGGCCTGCGATCATCGTGCTGATCCCGGGCTGCGACATGCCGAGCAGTTCGGCCGCTCTCGTCATGGTGCCGTGGAGCATCAGGGCGCGGAAGCATTCAAGCTGTCTGAGGCGCATGGGACGACTATACGAATACGTTATAATGGACACAATTAATATTATTAGAATTACACGAGCGGCGGTGCTCCAATGGCGCGACAGAGCCTTGAGGAGACATCACGTGACCGCTGCAACCGCCGATCTTACCCGCGCCCGCCTGATCCCAGCCCGCAACGGTGTGGCGGCGCGCCTGAAAGCGGGAGAGACCGTCACCGTGGTCAACACCCACGGCAAGCAGGTGGTCGACACCTGGGCCTTCAATGCCGGCGACACCGGCGAGTTCATGTCGATGGAGCACAGCCGCGCATCGATGCTGCGGCTCATTCCCCGCGTCGGCGATACGCTGACGACCAACCGGCGTCGCGCGATCCTCACTTTCGTCGCCGACACGACGCCGGGAATCCACGACACGCTGATCGCGGCCTGCGACATTCACCGCTATCGCCAGCTCGGCACCGCCGGCTATCACGACAATTGCACGCAGAATCTGGCGCACGCGCTGGAGGCGGTCGGCCTGTCGGCCGCGGTGACGCCGGCGCCGCTGAACCTGTTCATGAACGTGCCCGTCACCGACGATGGAGAATTGGACTTCAAGTCACCGGTCAGCGAGGCCGGGCAGTATGTGGCGCTGCGTGCCGAAATGGATTTGGTCATCGTGTTCTCGGCCTGTCCGCAGGACATGGTGCCGGTGAACGACATGCGGCCGACCGACGCGCATTTTCTCATCGCCTGACGCGGCCGCGTGGAGAACCGATCATGCGCAAATTGCCGCCGCTCAATGCCGTCCGCGCGTTCGAAGCCGCGGCGCGCCACGAAAGCTTCACCGCCGCCGCCAACGAACTCTGCGTCACGGTGACGGCGATCAGCCACCAGGTCCGGCAGCTCGAAGCGATCCTCGGACACAAGCTGTTCGAGCGCTCCGGCCGCGCTGTCGTGCTGACCGCGGAGGGGCATGCGCTGTTCCCCATGCTGCGCGACGGCTTCGACCGCATGGCCAGCGCCTTTGCCGCGATCCGGCCACCGGCCGACGGCGATGCGATCACGGTATCGACCACGCGCGCCTTCGCCGAACGCTGGCTGATGCCGCGGCTCGCGCGCTTCAACGCCGCGTTTCCTCACCTCGTGGTCCACATCGATGCGACCGAAGAGGTGTGGGCGCCGGGCACCGAGGGCGTCGATCTGGCGATTCGCTACGGACGCGTCGACCGCGCCGGCGAGCCGTCGGTGCTGTTCAGCGATCGCTACATTGCGGTTGCGGCAAGCGCGATCTGTCCGCCCGGTGCCCGTCCAGCCATCGACGACATCCGTTCGCGCTCGCTGCTGGCGTTCCGCTGGAAGAACGCCGCACTGGATTCGCCGGCGTGGTCGGCCTGGCTCGCGGGGGCCGATCATGATCCCGGCCGGGACTTCCGCATCTCCTGGTACAGCGAGGAGCCGCTGGCGTTGCATGCCGCCGAGCGCGGGCTCGGACCTTTGTTGTGCAGCGACGCGCTGGTCGACGAGCAATTGCGCGAGGGCACGCTGCGCCGGCTCGACGGACCCGCGCTCGCGGGCTTCGCCTATCGCCTGGTGGATGCCCCTGGCGCTCGCCGGCGCAAATCAGTGACGGCATTCATCGATTGGCTGCGCGGGGAGGCCGCCGCATTTCGGGCGGCTCCCGGCCAGGTCATGACACGGGCTGCGTGAAATAGGGCAGGGTCTCGACGCGGACCTGGTAGGTGCCTGCCTTGACCAGGCCGTCGAGATGCGCGGCGATCTCCTCGAGCGACGCGAACCACACCTTGCGCTCGGCCACGATCCGCTCGAGCCAGCGCTCCACCACGCGCCAGCGGGCAAGCCGGCCGGTCAGGAACGGGTGCCAGATCCCCATCCAGAATCCGCCGGCCTCATAGGCTGCCTCGAACTCCTCGAAGGAGGCGGCAAGGCCCTCGCTCGGCGATTTGACCGGCATCATGTAGCCGATCTCCGCGTAATGGGCGAAAGGCGGCCAATCGTCCGATCCCCAATGCGGCGGCATCTCGTAGAGCGATCCGCGCGCGGTGCGCATCTGGTACGGGATGTCGTCGGCCATCAGCGACGAATCGTAGACAAAGCCATGCTCGATCAGGAGATCGATCGTGGTCTGGTTGGCATTGTAGACCGGCGCGCGGTAGCCGCGCGGCTTGCGTCCGGTCATCGCCACATGAATGGCCAGCGCGCGTTCGAAGGCTTCGCGCTGCTGTGCCGAGGAAATCTCCGTCGGATCCTCGTGGATAAAGCCGTGATGGCCGATCTCGTGGCCCGCTTTCAGGATCGCTTCCACCGCCTCGGGATAGCGCTGCATGGTCCAGGCCGGCATGAAGAACGACTGCTTGAGGCCGAGGCGGCGATAGGTCTCCAGGATGCGCGGCACGCCGACGGTCGGTCCGTATCGTCCCATCGTGATCGGATAGAGCCGATCGAACGAATCCTTCGGCCGCGCGATGTGAATCAGGCTGTCGGCGTCGACATCGAACGTGATCGCACAGTCACAGCGCGCGCCGTTCGGCCAGGGGATGGGATTGCGTATCATCGAATCATCCTCGTGCAGCCGTCAGGCCGGGGCGCATCATTCCGCTGCGATATTAGCAGGCCCATCGATTCCGAGACACTGCCGGACCAGCACCGGGATTGCGGCAAAGGCGTCGGCGAGCGATCGCCGGTAGCGTTCATCGTTGAACTCCTGGTAGTCGACCGCGATCAGATGGCTCTCCTGCACCCCGAGATAGTGGGCGCAGGTGAAGATATGGGTTTCCAGATGGTTCATGGTCTCCCGCAACCCGCCGGGGCCGAAGCCGAATTCGCCGCGCGAGCTCAGCACCACCAGCGTCTTGCCGCGCATGATCGGCTCGAGCGGAAAGTCGCCGCGTGCGAGATCGAAGCTGAAGGTCTTATCGATCCGGATCACCTTGTCGAACCATGACTTCAGCGCCGCCGGCATGCCGTAATTGTGCATCGGCGCCCCGATCACGATCACATTGGCGCGGTCGAGCTCGCCGATCAACTCGTCGGAAAGACGAAGCTCGTCGTGCTGCTCTGCCGTGCGGTCGCCGGGCGCCGTGAAAGCCGCGGCGATCCACGCTTCCGTGACGATGGGTGGTGGATTGCGGCCGACGTCGCGCGAGATGATCGTGGCGCCGGGCTCGTGCGTGAGCCAGTGCTCGACAAACGACTTCGAAAGCTTCCGGCTGACCGAACGGTCGCCGCGCGGGCTGGCATCGATATGCAGAAGTGTCGTCATCCCTGGCCTCGGCTGATATGGGGTAATGCGTCGGCTCCACAATGACCGAGCGCCCTGGGCGGCGCGATTGACGAATCCGGCAGGTGAGTTGAGAAAATCTCAACAGTGAAGCGGCGCGCCGTTGTGGCGCGGTGTGCGGGCTTCGTCGCAGCCCGATTTGTCCATGTCCGCAATGCAAACTTCACTCTCGATAGGGTCTCAACCCGGCTTGAGGAATCCTCATTATCGTCTCATCGCCGCCTGCTGCTCAGATGCCCCATCCCGGCCCAAGCCAATGCGCCGGACAAACGGGGGAAACATGTTGCTCAAGCAGACACAGCTTCCGGCGCAGGATGAAGCCGGCTTCGATGCCCACGGAATTGAGCCGGTGCCGGCGGCGCACCGCACCTCGTCTTCATCAGATCAGTTCTGGATCTGGACCGGCGCGAACATTGCGCCGATCAACTGGGTGCTGGGCGCGCTCGGCATCCAGCTCGGCCTCAGCCTGCTGCAAACGCTCGCCGTCATCGTCGTCGGCAATCTGTTCGGCGCGGCGCTGTTTGCCGCCTTCTGCCTGATGGGACACCGCACCGGCGTGCCGCAGATGGTGCTGGGCCGGCTGGCGTTCGGCCGGCGCGGCGCCTATCTGCCGGCACTGGCGCAAGTGCTGATGCCGATGGGATGGGTCGCGATCAACACCTGGATCGTGCTCGACCTCTGCATGGCCGCGCTCGAGCGGATGGGAATCGGCGGCGGCGTCGAGCTCAAATACGCGATCGCGGTGCTGGTGATGCTGGTCCAGGTCGGCATCGCGGCCTGGGGCTTCAACGCCATCAAGGTGTTCGAACGCTACACCATGCCGGTCATTCTGCTGATCATGGCCGTCATGACCGCGCTCGCGTTCCTGCGCGTCGACATCAAATGGCAGGCCGCCGGTGTGACCGGCATGCCGGCCTTCGCCGCGGCAACGCAACTGATGACCGCGATCGGGATCGGCTGGGGCATTTCGTGGCTCACCTATGCCTCCGACTATACGCGCTTCACCAGGCCATCGCTCGGCGCCGCCAAGGTGTTCCGGGCGACATTCCTCGGCATGTTCGCCCCGACGGTCTGGCTCGCCTTCCTCGGCGCTGCGATCGCGTCCGCCGGCGCCGGCTCCGACCCGTCGAAGCTGATCATCGCGGCATTTGGCACCATGGCGCTGCCAGTGCTGCTGGTGCTGCTCCATGGCCCGATCGCGACCAACATCGTCGTGATCTATTCAGCGGCGCTGTCGTCGCTCGCGCTCGATCTGCGGCGGCCGCGCTGGGTGATCTCGGTGGTGTCCGGTCTGATCGCCTCCGCGATCCTCTACGCTTTCCTGCAATCGGGCGATTTCGCCCATGCCTTCGACAATTTCATGGTCGCCCTGATCGTCTGGATCAGCCCATGGGCCGGGGTCACGCTCGCCGATTTCTACCTCGTGCGACGCGGCCGGATCGACGTCGCGTCGCTCTACGACGAGCCGGGTCAGGGTCGCGACTTCAACTGGGCGGGGCTGATCGCCTTTGCTGCCGGCTTCGTCGCGGCATGGGCGTTCCAGATGGGCACGATCAGGGCGATGCAAGGTCCGCTGGCGCTCGCGACCGGCGGGGTGGACCTGTCGTGGCTTACCGGGATCGGCGTGGCAGCGGTGAGCTATCTGGCGCTGCATCGGCTCTTTGGACGTCCGCTGGCGCGGAGCGGCGCGTTGCCGGCCGCTGAGGCGGCATCGATCGAGCCCGCGCCGACATCGACCTGACGGGGCACGCGTTGCGTCTGTTCACTCCATCCGCGCGAACAGCTCCACCAGCGTCTCGCGCAGCCAGCGCTGCGCGGGCACGGTGTCGTTGCGCTGGTGCCAGAACAGGCTGACGATGCGCGGCGGTGCCGGCAGCCGCACCGCCATCGCTTGCAGATGGGGTGCGCGGCGGGACTGCGCGTTGAGGTGCGGAAACTCCCAAAAACTATCTTTTGAATGAGGTGAGTATTCAGCCACAGCCGGTCAAGACATGGCACTTCGACACTTATAGCTCCAGAAGCTGGGCTTTCCGAGAGACTTAAGAATGCCGTCCTTCACTAAGACTGTTCCGTCACTCAATATGGATTCGATAACGCGAATTCTGACAATTTCATTAGTCTTGGGATCGCTCTCTTTAATCATCACGGCTTCGTGGATCACGTTATTCGTCTTACCCCAGTTCGGATCAGCATTGCGGACTCGTATTTTCAGCTTTGATGGCGAAATCAGTTGTGCGCTTTCCACAATGGTAAGGCGGATCGGAAATCCCGCGCCGTAGTCGATTTCGCGCACTGCAAGCCCGTCGGTTCCTTTGACGAAGATCGTGTGAAAGCTTTTCGGCGTCGCGGGTTGATCGCACGAAGTGGCCCACGTCCCCCTTAATCCAAAGCGTTCTAGAATTTCCCAAGCAGTTTCGGTTGCCCACACAGAGGGTGCATACAAAACAGATACTATAACTGCCGCAAAGGCTACGCTCTGCTCTCTATATTTTCCGCTTTCGCGGGTGGGAGGCGAAATCAGTGTTCGCGCCGCGACGTGCATCGTTCACCAATAATGGATGTAGCTGCCTCTCTCATATCAGGCTTGGCCTGCGATGTCGCTTACGGCTGGACAAGCCCCTCACTCCATCCGCGCGAACAGCTCCACCAGCGTCTCGCGCAGCCAGCGCTGCGCGGGCACGGTGTCGTTGCGCTGGTGCCAGAACAGGCTGACGATGCGCGGCGGCGCCGGCAGCGGCACCGGCACGGCATGGAGATGGGGCGCCTGGCGGGACTGCGCGCTGAGGTCGCGCGGCAGCACCGCGATCAGGTCGGACTGGCGGACGATCTCGTAGGCGGCGTTGTAGTGATTGACGATGGCGACGAGGTTGCGCGACAGCCCGCGCGAGGCGAGGAACTGGTCGTAGGTCGGCGCCGTCCGGCCCGCCAGGCTCACATCGACATGCTTGGCGTTGAGGAAGCTGCGCACGTTCAGCCGGCTCCGGTTCGCAAGCGGATGATCCCGCCGCATGAAGCAGGCATAGTCGACGGTCCACAGCGAACGCGAACGGATCAGTCCCGGATGCTGGGCCTCGTTGACATAGACGCTCAGCACGCAGTCGACCCGGTTGTCCTCGAGCTGGTCGGCGATCCCGATGATGGTGTTCGGCGCGGTACGCAGCCGCGCGGTCGGCGCCATCTCGGCAAAGCGGTTCACCAGCCGCGGCATCACCAGCGACGCCACGTAGTCCGACATCGACAGGCTGAACTCGGTCTGCGCACTGCGTGAATCGAACACCTTCTCGTCGAGCGCGCCGCGGATGCTTTCCAGGGCGCCGCCGATCGGATCCCACAGCGCCACGGCCCGCTGGGTCGGGCGGATTCCGGTGCCGGATCTGACGAACAGGGGATCGCCGAGCGCGTCGCGCAGCCGCGCGAGCGCGTTGCTGACCGCGGGCTGGGTCATCGTCAGCGCGCTCGCTGCGCGGGTGACGCTGCCCTCGGTCATCAGGGCCTCGAAGACTTTGAGCAGGTTGAGGTCGAGCGTGCGGAAGGACAGGGACAATATTCACCGTGGTGATGTACCAGATAACGATTATAAATTATTCCCATAATGCCGATTTGTCTATCATTCCTCCCAACCGACCCCGTGGCGTGTGCCGACCGCGGGGCGGAGGGGGGCTATTTCATGTCGATGATTTCGGCGCGCATCGAGCGCCTGCCGTTCGCGCGTTTCCATGTGCACCTGCTGCTGATGGGCGGCCTCGGCTATCTGTTCGACGCGATGGATGCCGCGGTGCTGGCGTTCATCCTGCCGGTGCTGCGCACCGCCTGGGGGCTGACCAATGTCGAGACCGGTGTGCTCGGCAGCAGCACCTTCGTCGGTTATCTCTTCGGCGCGCTGCTGGCAGGGACGCTGGGCGATCTGATCGGGCGCCGCGCGGTGATGATGTCGGCGCTGGCGCTCTACAGCGTGGCTTCGCTGGTCAGCGCGGCGGTGGACAGCTGGCCGGCGTTCTTTGCCGCGCGCGTCGTCGCCGGCATGGGCACGGGGGCGGAAAGCGCGATCATCGCGCCATACCTCGCGGAGTTCGTGGCGCGGCGTTACCGCGGCGCCTTCACCGGCGCGCTCGCAGGCTTCTTCTCCTTCGGCTTCGTCGCTGCCGCGCTGCTCGGCTATTTCATCGTGCCTGCCTACGACAACGGCTGGCGTATCGTGCTCATCATCACCGCGGTGCCGGTCGTGATGTTGCTGTGGTGGCGCCGGTCGCTGCCGGAATCGCCGCGCTGGCTGGAAAGCCGCGGCAGGGCGAAGGAGGCCGAAGCGGTGCTCGACAGGATCGAGGCTGTCTTCGCGCGCGAGGGCCGCGTGCTGCCGGCTCCGGTCCCCGAGCCCGCGCTGCCTGCCGTATCGTCGGGAACGCTGCTGAGCAATTTTGCGGCGCTGCTCGCCGGCCGCCAGGCGCGCATCACCACCATGACCTGGATCATGTGGCTGTCGATCACGTTCAGCTACTATTCCTTCTTCGTCTGGATTCCCGGCCTCCTGGTGCAGAATGGCATGAGCATCACCAAGAGCTTCGGCTATTCGCTGGCGATGTATTGCGCGCAGGTGCCGGGCTATTTCACCGCCGCCTTCTTCAATGAACGGATCGGACGGCAGGCGACGATTGCGACCTACATGCTGCTCGGCGGCGTCAGCGCGCTCGGGCTCGCCTTTGCCAAGAGCGACGGCGAGATCATGACGGCCGGCCTGCTGCTGTCGTTCTTCATGAACGGCACCTATGCGGGCGTCTATGCCTATACGGCCGAAGTGTTCCCGACATCGATCCGGACCACGGGCGCAGGCCTCGCATCCGCCATCGGCCGCATCGGTGCGATCGCAGCGCCGATCCTGGTCGGCTACCTCTATCCGAATTTCGGCTTTGCCGGCGTATTCGGCGTCACCACGTCGGTCCTCCTGATCGGCGCGCTCACCGTCGTGCTGATGGGCGTGCCGACGCGCGGCCGATCGCTGGAAGAAATCGCAAGCAAGACCGCGTGACCACGGCGGCGTCGTGACAGGAGATCCAATCATGTCCACCATCCTCTTCAAGAATGTCGCGCTGCTCGATCCGCTGCGGTCCGATCTGCTCGAAGGGCACCACGTGCTGGTCGAGGATCGCTTGATCAGGGAAGTGTCCGATCGGCCGATCGACGCGTCGGCGGACCGGGTCATCGATCTCAAGGGCAAGACCCTGATGCCCGGCCTGATCGACCTGCATGTGCACGCGGTCGCCGTCGAGCTCGATTTGTCGCAGCAAGCCCGCATGGCCAACGTGCTGGTGACGCTGCGCTCGACCATGCTGTTGCGCGGCATGCTGAAGCGCGGCTTCACCACCGTGCGCGATGCCGGCGGCGCCGGCTATGCGCTGAAGCAGGCGATCGACACCGGCCTGACCGATGGGCCCCGATTGTTCGTCTCCGGCCGCGCGCTCAGCCAGACCGGCGGCCACGGTGACGGGCGTGCCCGCTCGGACTATCTGGCCGATCCGACCTGCTCCTGCTGCGTGCGGGTCGGCGCCATCGCCCGCGTCGTCGACGGCGTCGATGCGGTGCGCAAGGCGGTGCGCGAGGAGCTGCAGATGGGCGCCGACCAGATCAAGATCATGGCCTCCGGCGGCGTCGCGTCGCCGACCGATCCGATCGGCGCCTACGGCTATTCCGAGGACGAGATCCGCGCCATCGTCGCCGAGGCGAAGGCGCGCCACACCTATGTGCTGGCCCATGCCTACACGGCGGAGGCGATCGAGCGCGCGGTGCGCTGCGGCGTGCGCACCATCGAGCACGGCAATCTGATTGATCTTCCGACCGCGCGGCTGATGGCCGAGCAGGGCGCCTATGTGGTGCCGACGCTGGTCACCTACGAAGCATTGGCAAACGAGGGCGCGAAATACGGCCTGCCCGCGGCGAGCGTCGCCAAGATCGCCGACGTGTGCGACGCCGGCCTGCGCTCGCTCGCGATCTATCGCGAGGCCGGGGTGAAGATGGGATTCGGCACCGACCTGCTCGGGCCGTCGCAGCGCCTGCAGAGCGACGAGTTCCGGATCCGCGCCGAATTGCTGGGTGCGCAGGCCGTGATCGCCAGTGCAACCATCGTCGGCGCCGAAGTGCTCGGCATGGAGGGCAAGCTCGGCCGGATCGCGCCGGAGGCTTTCGCCGACCTGCTGGTGGTCGAGGGCAATCCGCTGCGCGATGTGGCGTGCCTGCTCGGCCAGGGCGAGCATATCCCGCTGGTGATGAAGGCCGGCAAGGCCGAGGTCGATAGGCTGGGTGGGTAGGTGCCTGAGCACGCTCGCGGGCAGATCGCTCGTTCTCACGGCGTCACGCGGAAGCCGGTGGCGCCGATTTAGCCGATCACATTGCTCTTGGCGGCGTTGACGCGGCCGGGCGGAAGCACGACATATCGCGTGCCGACCCCATCCGCCGCTCCGGAGCCAGCCATGAACGCGCCCAACATCGAATCCGTCACGCCGCAGTCCGACGGCGACGCCGTGAGCTGGTTGACCAACGAGACCCGCGACCAGCGCTTCATCGACAACATCTTCGCCGAGCTCTGCCTCCGGCTGCAGGGCGCGGGCATCCCGATCAAGCGGGCGACGATGAATCTGATGATCCAGCATCCGCAATGGCTCGGTGCCCGGATCATCTGGGCCGACGGAAAGCGCGAGGCTGAGATCACGCGGGTGGACTACGATGTCCAGCAGCGATCGGAATATATCGGCAGTCCGGTCTATGAAATCCACCAGGGTGCGGACGAGGTGCGCGAGAAGCTCGAACGCGACCCGTCACAGGGCCGCAAGCACGCGCTCTTTGACGACATGCGCGCGCAGGGCCTGACCGACTATGTGGCCTGGCCGCTGCTGCATACGCTCGGCAAGCGGCATGTCGTGACCTTCGCGACCGACCGTGCCGGCGGCTTCAATGAGGCTGATATCGCCGAACTGCGGAAGGTGATGCCGGTGCTGGCGCTGGTCAGCGAGATCCGGATGAAGAACCGCCTGGCGCGGACGCTGCTCGAGACCTATGTCGGCACCCATGCCGGTGAGATGATCCTGGCCGGTGCGACGCGGCGCGGCAGCGGCACGACGGTCCACGCCGCGATCATGATCTGCGACCTCAGGGATTTCACCCGGATCTCGGACTCCTGGCCGCGCGATGACGTCATCGATCTCCTCAACGACTATTTCGACGCGATGTCGGAGCCGATCGCGCGGCATGGCGGCGAAATCCTGAAATTCATCGGCGACGGGCTGCTCGCGATCTTCCCGCTCAGCGAGCCCAAGGCCTGCGCCAACCTGCTGCACGCGGTGTCCGAGGCGCGGCTGGCGATGGCGGCGCTGAGCGAAAAGAACAGCATGATGGGCCGGGCGCCGATGAACTACGGCATCGGCGTTCATGTCGGCGACGTCATGTACGGCAATATCGGGTCGCGCAGCCGGCTCGACTTCACCGTAATCGGTCCTGCGGTGAATATGGCCTCGCGCCTCGAAGCGCTGACCAAGCAGTTGAAAAGGAACGTGCTGCTGTCGCGCGCATTTGCCGATCTGGTCGAGCACGATTTCGCGCTCGAGCATGTCGGCGAGCATGCGGTGCGCGGCTTCAGCGAGCCGATCGAGCTGTTTGCCTATAACGGCTGAAACCTGTTCTGGACGCTTGCGGATGTCACGGTGAGATGCCGAGCGGGTCTCTTGTGTGAAGGTAACCCGGGTCGAACTCGGCTATCTTCACGAGACCGGTCCAGTCGTTGACGACCAGTTTGCCATCCCGGAAATCCACCGTGCTGGTTGCACGCAGCTCACGCAAGGTCCGGTGGACCGTGGCAATGGCGATCGCCAGCGTCTCGCCGAGCTGGGTCAAGCTGACCGGAAAGTCCCACGTCATGCCGTTGTTGAGACCGGCCTCGCGCGCCCGGTAGAACAACTCGCAGAACAGATGCGCCATCCCGGCGACGTTGGACCTGGCGCCATTGTTGGTGACGGCCTCACGAAAGATCGCGGCATCGATCAGGGTCTCTCGCCAGATCGCGAAAGCGAATGACGGACGCCGGTTGAAGGCGCGCATCAGCATCCTGTGCGGGACAAAGGCGACGATCGCGGCTCCGATCGCGCACACGCTGTGATCCATCTCGCGAAGGAACAAGGCCTGGACGTCAGGCAGGTCGCCCGCGATATGGAAGGAAATGTACTGGCGGCGGCCGTTACGCAGGATGTGATATCGGCCGACCGTTCCGGAGACCACCAGGGCGGCGACCTTCGGCGCCTCGCCCTGATGGATGAAGTCCTCGCCGGGCTGAAATTCCCGTATCTCATGCGGCAGGGCTGCAATTTCACGGACATCCTGCTTGGCCAGGCGCGAATGTGTTTGCAGGCTGCGGACGAGAAGTTGGTGCGCGTTGTGAGCGTCCATGATCGTCTCCCTTGCTGCGATGCACCGGCTATCAAATGATAGAGCACAGCGGCTGGTGCGCGATAAACTCCGAGCAACCGGCCGCGGTTTCAGGTCCATGCCGCGCGGTTGCGGTTTGACTTGATCGTTTGAGCGAGATGTTGCGATCCTGGTTCTCCCTGCGGTTCTTCCGGTCGTTTGATCGACGCGCGGCCTCGGATTTTCCTTCGCGTACGCTTGCGAGCGGCACGGCCCAACCGCCTTCCCCGATGTCCGACGAGGTGCTGGCGCATGCCATGCGCGACCTGGAAGACCTGCAGCGCGATCTGTCGGCGCCAGACCATCCCAAGATGTGAAGACATGGAAGCCTGGAGGAGACCGGAATGAACGAATTGGACGAAGCGCTCAGGGCTCGATTGGACGCCGTGCTGGATCAGGTGTGCGGCAGACTGGTCAACGGTGGCGACCATGACACGCGGAAATACATCGCGGAGAAACTGGTCGAAGCGGCACGGAAGGGAACCGTCCATCTTGACGAGCTGAGCGTCGTTGCCCGTCGCGCGTTGTTGGAACGCTCAAATCGAAGGGCGGGTTGAGGAGCGTCCGCCTCGCATTATGCCGCGCATATTGACCAATCGTTCCACCGCCGACGATTGGTTCCAGGGGAACGACTCCGGCCAGCAGAAAGTTTTTACTGCAGCATTCGAAGGTCAGGAGCGGAATCATGCGTAGCTTGACTGAGCAGAATATTCGCACGCGGGCTTACAAGCTTTGGCAGGCGGCAGGTGAACCCAACATCAGGTTCGATGCGTTCTGGTACCAGGCGGAGAAGGAGCTGCTGGAAGAGAGAACCAGGGAGACAGCCAAGTCTGGTCGATCGAAGGCCGGGACGCGCCGGATCGTCCGGCGGCGGGATGGGGCGTCCGCGCGTGCTCACTAGCGTGGCTGTGAAATAACGGGCCGTCTAACTCCGTTGCGTCAAACCGATTTGGGCTGCGCCGGTGGGGCCCGGTCGATGAATCCCTTGGCGAGGGCGTGATAGACGCCTTCCTTGCAGATCAGGCGCGAGCTCGCATGCGCGATCAGGGCCGCGGCCATCAGCGGCACCACCATTGCGTGATTGTCGGTCATCTCGGTGACGATCACGAAGGCCGTAATCGGCGCCTGCACAACGCCTGCGAAATACGACACCATGCCGAGCAACATGATGGCAGGCAGCGGCGCGCCGTGAAACAGCGGCGCGATGTTGGAGCCGAGCCCGGCGCCGACCGCGAGCGAGGGCGCGAAGATGCCGCCCGGCATGCCGCTGATCGAGGCGAACGTGGTTGCGAGGAATTTCCACATGCTGAAGCTCGCGGGCAATTGTGAGCCGGCTTCGAGCGCGGACTTCACCTGCTGATATCCCGTGCCGTAGATCGCGCCGTCGGACGCAATGCCGCAGATCGCCGCCGCCAGTCCGCAGATCGCGGCAAATCCGATCGGATAGCGCTTGATCGCGCGCCCGGCCGGATTGGCAAATCCGCGCGCCATCGCGATGAGGATGCGGCTGAACAGGCCGCCCGCAAGACCGCCGGCCACGCCGCAGAGCGGGATCGCGAGCCAGTCGGCGCCGTTGCGCAAGCCCGTCGCGCTGGTGCCGAAATACGTATAGTTGCCCATCAGCGCGAGCGAGGTCAGGCCCGCGGCGATCACTGCGCCGATGATCAGGCTGGAGGTTCGCGTCTCGAAGGCGCGGCTCATTTCCTCGATGCCGAACACGATTCCCGCGAGCGGCGTGTTGAAGGCCGCCGCGACACCCGCGGCCGCGCCGGCAAGGATCAGGCCGGGCTGGCGGCGCGGCGAGAAGCGGCCGAGCGCAAACATGATCGACGCGCCGATCTGCACCGTCGGTCCCTCGCGCCCGACCGATGCGCCACACAGCAGGCCGAACAGGGTCAGCAGGATCTTGCCGGCCGCAACGCGCAGCGAAACCAGATTCTCGCGCGCGGTCTGGTCGGTCAGATGGCGCGCGGCGATGGCCTGCGGGATGCCGCTGCCCTGCGCGTTCTGAAAGAAGCGATTGGTCAGGAAGACCGACAGCGCGAAGCCGGCGGGCGTTAGCAGCAGCGAAGCATAACGGAAATGCGACACCAGCGCGGAAAAGGCGATCTGCGCCAAATCGGCGAGCTGCGCCAGCGCGACGGCCGCCGCACCGACCGCAATGCCGCCCAGCAAGAAGATGGCCCGGCGTTGCCAACGCGCGGAGACGATTCTGACTAGCCGCCGCTGGCGGTTGGAGGGGAAGGTCATGCTGGCGGATTCTGGCTCATGTCGTGGTCCGATACGAAACGGATCACGTCATTCCTAGCACGCGTCGACGGAGTGCGAAGCTCAAGAAATCAGCAAGACATGCCGGCGCAATCGCCAGATCGCGGCGCCGAAATCAGCGCCCGCCGCCGATCTCCGGCGCTGCTACTTTCTCGGAAACAGCCGGTCGCGGATGTAGCGCGAGGTCGCCGTCAGGCGGATTCCGCGAGGCTTCTGCCAGGCGGCGCGGTCGATCTCCTTCTTGTCGCCGATCGCCAGCCGTCCCTTGGCATTCTTGGCGATGAAGATCGCGTCGCTCATCCTGCGGCCGGAACGCTTGTTCTTGGCCGTCACTTCCTTCCAGAGGCTGAGCCGGCCGAGCTTGAGCTTCGGCAGCTCTTCCTTGATCTCGCGCTTGATGCAATCCTTCCCGGTCTCGCGCGCGCGCCTGCGGCCGCCGGGGAACATCCACAGCCCGTCAGATCGGCGTCGAACCAGAAGAACCTTGCCGCGCTTCGCGGCAACCAGTTTGGAGGACTTGGTCATGTACTGCGCAATGGTCGAAACAGAATCTGGTCCTATTCTAATTTGTCTACTTGGGTAGACAAGTTCTAACGGTGCATTGTTCCACAGCCATATGTCGGCTGTTTGTCTGCGTCAGCAGACTGCATTCGGAGCTTTGACGACGCGCATATCCGGTGAGGAGAAGGCGGCAAAATGACAGAGACCGTCAGCTGTGACGGTCTGTCGCGCCTTCGCTGCGTCCCGATGCTTTGCGCGCGTTCGCGTGATCCTCGGCCATGCGCGTTCGTCGGTGGCGGATCTCGCTGCATCGAACATCGTCACGTTGAGCTCACGACCATGATGATGTCAGCTGTTCCGGCGGAAGGAACTGCGCGTTTCGATGACACCATCCGCGACGACGGCTCCGCTGTCTGTCATCACTTGACTCGATGTTCTTGTTTTGTTCTAGTTGCCTTCCACCGTGAATAGGAGGCAGCCATGGACAACCGTATCAGCGAAATTCGCAGGCAGATCAGGGCGCTGCGCGTCAGCATGCTCGAGGCCGAGGCGATCATGCGACAGCAGATCAGCCGGGACGAGGACTGCGCCTTCGTCGCCGGGGACCTCCTGAAGATGCGGCTGGTGATGAGCCGTCTGGTCGAAGAGCGGGCCGTGCTCGGCGACCGCGACCCGATCATCGTGCATGCGAGCGTTGCTCCGCGCCGCCGGGCGGCGACACCCATCTTTCTTCGCGCGGCGAAGAAAGAACTCGTCGCCGGCGAAGCGCGTGCCTGATGACGCCGTCAGGACGCAGCGGCTGCGCGCCGAGTTGCGCGCGCTCGATTCATCCGTGAACCGGCTCAGGCGTGCCGGGCGCGACAGTGCGTCTGCGCAGCTTTTGCTGTCGCGCAAGCGCGCCGAGCTGGAGGATGTGATTTGCCGGAGGAAAGATGAGAGAGCCGCTTCGGTATTTCCACGACAGCGATGATCATGCGCCCTGGATCAAGGCGCTGGCCGAGGTTCGGCACAGGGCAACGCGGGAAGGCTGGTGCTTTCACCACGTGCAGGCGATCATCGTCGCGATCGACCAGTATGCGGAGGCCGCGCTCGGCAACCGCGAGTTCTTCCTCAACCGGCCGCAGACCGTCGGCCCATTGCGGCGAGGCGAGGTGCCCTAGCGTGTTTTCGACCGGGCGATCCAGTACGCCGCGGCCGCTCGATTCAAGCACTGCTGCCTCTGGAATACTGGATCACCCGCTTTCGCCGAAAGCGGGTGATGACACCGCGTGGCGTGAGACGATGAATCGAGAACCATCCTCATCGTCGTCCTGGCCTAGTGTGCAATTGCGCGCGGGAGCCAGGACCCATTACCCCAAATCTTAATTGATGCGCGACGCTGGGGCCGCGATCCCGTTCATCACCGAATTCGGTGGTTATGGGTCCTGGCTTTCGCCAGGACGACGGCTGTGAATATGGACTCATCCGGGCTATCGGCCGGGATGGTCAACCCGCCACGGCCGACATATCGTGACGATCCGCGGCCGAATCTGAGGCGGATCGTTCATCGCCGGGTCATCTACGTCAGGCCATCGTCAGCGCCGCGCCCGCGGGGCGGCGGCACACTTTTGCGGAGGAGGTTTCGGATGATCAGGGGCTGGCAGATCGCGACGTCGGCGCTCGCCATCGTCGTGATGGTTGCAACGCTGGGCACAGAGGCGAACGCGGCGCAGTGCGGCAACGGGCCCGGCGGCTTCGAAGCCTGGAAGGGGCAGTTTGCCGGCGAGGCGAGGGCCAAGGGCCTCGGCGCCACCGCGATCGACGCGCTGATGCAGGCGCATTATGCCAGCGCGACGATTGCCGCGGATCGCGGCCAGCGCAGCTTCGGCCTGTCGCTCGAGCAGTTCATGGCCAAGCGGGGATCGGCGACCATCGTGGCGCGCGGCCGTTCGCTGAAGCAGTCGCAGGCGGCGATGTTCGCCTCGATCCAGCAGCGCTACGGCGTGCCGCCGGGACCGTTGATCGCGATCTGGGGCATGGAAAGCGGCTTCGGCAGCCAGCGCGGCAATCAGAACATGCTGTCGTCGATCGCAACCCTTGCCTATGACTGCCGGCGTCCGGAGTTCTTCACCGAGCAGCTCTATGCGGCGCTGAAGCTGATCGATCGCGGCAGCCTGTCCGGCAGCACGCGCGGCTCGATGCATGGTGAGATCGGCCAGACCCAGTTCATGCCGAAGAACGTCCTCGCCTATGGTGTCGGCAATCTCGACGTCGCCGCCAATGCGCTGGCCTCGACGGCGAATTTCCTGCGCGCCAATGGCTGGCGCGCCGGCGCGGGCTATCAGCCCGGGGAACCCAACTTCGCGGCGATCGAGGCATGGAACGCGGCAGGGGTCTATCAGAAGGCGATCGCCATCATGGGACGCCAGATCGACGGCCAATGAGCGCAGGGTCATGAGTAGGCCGGGTTCCTTCACCGCCTGTTAACGCAACGGTGCCCAGATCGTTTGCGGTGAAACGGAGCAGGTGGAGACAGGCTCCATGCTCAAGAACGGCACCTATGCGGCGTGGTTTCGCACGTCGCTCGCTGACGGCACCGGCACCGTGCACGTCGCCGACGGCAGGCTGTGGGGCAGCGATGCCATCATGCGCTACAACGGCACCTATGAGATCGACGGCGAGCGCTTCTCGGTCGTCCTCACCGCTACGCGGCACTCCGAAGGTCATCAGACCGTGTTCGGCACCGACGATCTCGTGGTGCGGCTCGAAGGACTAGCGAGCGGCACGATCGCGACCGCCACCGGCAGGGCCGACGCGGTGCCCGATCTCGCCTTCGAGGTGACGCTGATTCCGAGCCAGGACGTGACGCCCGAGCCGCCGGCGGAGCTGCCGATGCCGAAGTTCGATCCGAGCAAGCTGCCGAAATTGCCGAAGCGCTCCAGCCGCTGAACAAGTTGCTACGCGTCGCTCGGGCCTGCGGTCTCCGGAAACGCCGCGCCGGGGATAAAGAGCTTCAGCGCGCGAATCTCGTAGACGGCCGACGGGTTGACGCTGCGCAGGTCGCGCGCCGCGGCGATCGCCTCCGCCTCATCGGCGCAATTGATCACGTAGAAGCCGAGCAGCTGCTCCTTGGTTTCCGCGAACGGGCCATCGATTACGACGCCGTGGCCCGGCCCGCGCAGGGTGCTGGCCTTGCGGGTCTCGCCGAGCCGCGCAGCCGGGCCGAGCCGGCCCTTCAGCCGTTGATGGACCTCGCGCAGACCCGCCATGACGGCTGCGTCCTCATCGGCATTCCACGACTTGACCTCGGCTTCGACGTGATAGGCCAGGATGGCATAAAGCATCTAGTGAACTCCTCATTTCTGCTGCGGCAGGCACTGACGCGCGATGATGTTCGAGCATGATCTTCCCGGAAAAACCGCTTCGTGCTTTTCCGGATCATGCTCTAGGACGTCTCGCGCCCGCCCACGCCGACATTTCATGTGTAGCGGATCGGACCGATTTTATGCTGCGACAAGGTATCCCGCGGGTCGCGGTGGCCGCGAATCGCGCCGCCCGAACAGCAAAAAGGCGCGGCGGAGTTGCTTCCGCCGCGCCCCCGATTTTGATGTCTCGCTGGTCCAGGGCTGAGAGCGCCCCGATGCCAGGCTGATTGCTCAGCGCCTAGCGGGCGATCCCAGCGAGGTGACAGCGCTTGAGACAAGACACTAGATCACCTCCTTTCTTTGTTGATGGGACGAGCAATATAGGTGGCGAATCTGCCGCTGTTAAGGCCGCCATCCGGCCGCTCCGCGCCAGGAACCGGGCGGAATACGTGGGCATATTGCCGTGGACCTGTGCACAAGGACGCCCGCCGAGGCGGTTGAGGCGGCCGTCCGGCCGTGTTAGGGGATCGTCCGATGCGGGTGTAGCTCAATGGTAGAGCAGCAGCCTTCCAAGCTGAATACGAGGGTTCGATTCCCTTCACCCGCTCCAGTCTTTTCAACCACTTGCGGCACGGTCTCGACACCATTCGGGCAAAGGTGCTGCTGCTCCCTCGGACATAATCCGCGCCTTGGTTCGCCTCGCGCGATGCCAGGCAGACCACGCCGAGTGCCTGGCGGGGCGCGCTGCAACGGCGCGCGGCATCCGTATTGAACTCGGCCCGAGACGGCGGCGACCAACTGTTGGCAGACTGGAGGACCACGACATGCCCGACTGGATTCTCGCGCCGATTTGTGTGCTCGCACTGGGCGGCTTTATCTGGTTCGCGTTTCGACAGGGGTTCAGGGTCAAGCCCGACGAGAGCAACCGCGACCATCCGACTTTGCCGCTTGGGCCGGACGGGTCGTGGCGCTGAGGGCGGTACCGGGCGAGCGGCGTTGCCATACCGTGTGGCCCATGGCCGTGTGAGATCGTCAGTGGGCCGAGGGCGCCAAGGTATCAATGGCGTCGTTTGCGGTCGGCGATCCTACATCCTTTGGAGTATGCCGATCGTCACGTGAACTTTCTGGCCCGCTGTGTAGACCTAATGGCTACCGGGATTTTGCATTTCCTTCCTGGGGCTAGAGCCGACGCCGTCCGCATGCATTTTAAGCGGGCGGTGTTGTGCTGATGTTGAATCACCGCCCCGTCGCATCATCCCGCTCCCGCGCGCGGAGGCGGCCCTTGAAGCGAATACCCACGAGCGAAGCGATCATCACCATCGCCTTGTTGGTGATGTTCGCGCTCGTGATCTGGTTTGGCGCCATGCCCTGAGCCCCCGGGGCGCCGCCCCCTGTCAGGGGAGCGAAACTACTCGCAGATTGTTGGTGCTTCCCGCCTGCCCGAAGGGAATGCCGGCGACGACGACCAGCAGGTCGCGGCTTGACGCAAACTGCTCCGCGCGCGCGAGCGCCGTCGCGCGCTCGACCATCTCCTCATAGCTCCCGACATCGTCGGAAAGCACACTGTGAGCGCCCCAAAGCAGGCACAGGCGGCGGGACACTTCGCGGCTTGGGGTGATGGCGAGGATCGGCAGGCTCGGCCGCTTGCGCGCGACGCGTGCGGCGGTGGTGCCGCTCGACGTGTAGGCCACGATGGCCGCGGCGTGAACCACGGAGGCGAGGTCGGCGGCGGCCGTTGCGACGGCATGCGGCGGCGTCTGCTCCTCGCCGGGCTGGGTCGCCTCGACGATGGAGCGGTACATCTTGTGCTGCTCGGTGCTGCGGATGATGCGATCCATCATCTCGACGGCCTCGCGCGGATAGCGGCCCGTTGCGGATTCCGCCGACAGCATCACGGCGTCCGCGCCATCGTAGATGGCGGTCGCAACGTCGGAGACTTCCGCGCGCGTCGGAGTGGGCGCGGCGACCATGGAGTCCAGCATTTGCGTGGCGACGATCACCGGCTTCACCGCGAGACGGCACGCCCGCACCAGCTCCTTCTGACGCCCCGGCACGTCCTCATCCGGAATTTCGACGCCGAGATCTCCGCGCGCAACCATGATGGCGTCGCACAGCTGGATGATGTCGTCGATCCGCTCGAGCGCTGCCGGCTTCTCGATCTTGGCCATCAGGCCGGCGCGGTCGCCGACGAGGCCTCTCGCCTCGATGATGTCGGAGGGTTTTTGCACGAACGACAAGGCGACCCAATCGACGCCGAGCTTCAGCCCGAACTCCAGATCGAGACGATCCTTGGTGGTGAGCGGCGAAAGATCGAGCACCGTTCCCGGCAGATTGACGCCCTTGTGGTTCGAGATCGTGCCACCGACGATCACCTTGGCTTCGATGAAATCGTCACCGAGCCCGGCGACGCGAACGCGGACCCGGCCGTCGTCGATCAGAAGGTCGTGGCCGGGGGCGACCGCGGCAAAGATTTCCCGGTGCGGGAGCGGTATAGAGGTTCGGTCGCCCTCCGATCCGGACAGCACGAACCGGATGGTCTCTCCGGCCGCCACGGCGATCTTTCCATCGCGCAAGGTGCCGACGCGGATTTTCGGACCCTGGAGGTCCATCAGAATGCCGATCGGCCGGCCGATCTCCTGTTCCAGCCGTCGGATCGCGGCGTGGACGGTTGCGTGGTCGCTCTGGGTTCCGTGACTGAAGTTCAGACGGAACGTATCGACGCCTGCCAGCAGCAGCGCCTTGAGCATCTCGGGGGAACTGCTCGCTGGGCCGACGGTTGCGACGATCTTGGCCCGTCGATGACGACGCATGGGTCACCTCATTGCTGGCTTGCCGGCCGCAATCAGCACGGCTCTGACATCGTTGACATTGGTAAGCGTTGGCCCGGTGCGCACGAGGTCTCCAAGGCGGTCGAAGAAGCTGTAGCTGTTATGGGCCGCCAAATAGGCCCGTGCGTCGAGACCGCTCGCGGCGGCGCGCCGCAGCGTATCCGGACCGATCAAAGCGCCGGCAGCATCTTCCGTTCCATCAATTCCATCGCTGTCGCCCGCAATCGCCCAGATATCCGCCGCGCCGGACAGGGCGACGGCAAGCCCGAGCAGGAATTCGGTGTTGCGGCCGCCGCGCCCCGCCGGGCCGCGCCCGATCGTCACTGTCGTCTCTCCGCCGGACAGCAGCACGGCAGGAGCAGGGCCGGGCTGCGCGTGCTGCGCGACCGAGCGGGCGATGCCCGCCATCATGGTTCCAAGTTCGCGAGCCTCGCCTTCGATTGCGTCGCCAAGGATGATCGGATTGAGGCCTTCATCCCGGGCCGCGCGCCCTGCAGCGTCCAGCGCGAGGGACGGCGCCGCGAGGATGCGGACATCGGCATCGATCTCGCCGGGTTTCGGCGTTTCGTCGGCGTGCGCGAGCACAAGCTGGGCTGCTTCCGGCAACTCGATTGCAAAGCGGCGGATGATCTCTTGCGCGTCGGCTTTTGTGCTGGGGTCCGGGAGCGTGGGACCGGAGGCGATCGGCGCCGGGTCGTCGCCGGGAATGTCGGAAATCACCAGCGTCGTGACGTGGGCGGGACGGGCGGCGAGCGCCAGCCGTCCGCCCTTGATCGCCGACAAATGCTTGCGGACGATGTTCATCTCGGCGATCGTCGCGCCGCTCGCAAGCAGTGCACGGTTGACCGCCTGCTTGTCGGCGAGCGTCATCGGGGATGCGGGAAGGGTCATCAGGGCCGAGCCGCCGCCGGACATCAGGGCGATGACGAGATCGTCTGCTGAAAGTCCCTCGACGGCGCGCAGCATGCGAAGGGCGGCGGCCTTGCTCGAGTCATCCGGAACGGGGTGAGATGCCTCGAGCACGTCGATGCGGCCCGCGGGAACCGAATGGCCGTGGCGCGTCACCACGACACCGGAAAGGTCGACGTCAGGCCATGCCGCGTCGAGGCCGGCGGCCATCGCGGCCGAAGCCTTGCCGGCGCCGATGACAATGCATCTGCCCTTCGGCTTTGCCGGCAGGGCGCGTGCGATGGTCATCCTTGGATCGGCGCTGGCGATGGCCGCATCGAAGATCTTCCGGAGCGCAGTCCGAGCGCGCAAGTCCGTCCCTGTGTCGCTCAATCGCTACGCTCCGGCCGATAGGTCTCGCATTATGGCGTCTTCTTGAGACTGTCGTAAGACGCCGGTGTCTCGAGTAGATGATTTTCGCCGAGGGCTGGCTTTGCGCGCGCGATTGTGGCGCCAGCCGTCCCTTCACTGCCCAGAATGAACGCACGCCGCATCGGCTTGATCACCAGCAAGGCGGTGAGGGCCGCCGTGGCATTGAGCGCCACCGCGACGATGAACACGGCCTGCCAGCCGAACTGCGAGGAGATGATGCTGGCGAGCGGGACGAGCAGCGCCGCGGTGCCCTTCGCGGTGTAGAGCATGCCGTTGTTGGTGGTTGCGTATTTGGCGCCGAAGGTGTCGCCCGACGTCGCCGGGAACAGGCTGTAGATTTCGCCGAACACGCCGAAATAGATCGCCGTGGCGAGCACGAAGACCACAGGAATGTGGCCGTAGACGGAGAGCGTCAGCAGCATCAGCGCCGCTGTCGCGAACGCAATGAACATCGTGTGCTCGCGGCCGATCGTGTCGGAAACCCAGCCGAAGAACGGGCGGCCGAAACCATCGAAGACACGATCGAGCGAAATGGCAAAGGTCAGCGCCGCCATCTGGAAGCCGGCGAGCGAGACCGGCGTATCCGCGATCTTGAAGTCATGAGCGATCGGCCCGATCTGCGCGGCGGTCATCAATCCGCCGGAAGCCACCATGACGAACACCAGGTACATGACCCAGAAGATCGGGGTGCGCAGCACCTGGGGCGGCGTGTAGTCGATCGCGCTTTGCGGCAGGTTGAGCCGCTTCTTCCTGGGTGCCTCGACGCCATGCGGCGGGCGGACGAACCAGGCCAGCACGAGAACCGTGAGGCCCTGTCCGATTCCGAACGTCAGGAAGGTGCTCTGATAGCCGCTGGCGGCAATCATGTTGGCGATCGGCACGACGGTGAGGGCAGCGCCCGCGCCAAATCCGGCGGCGGTCGCACCGGCGGCGAGGCCGCGCCGGTCCGGAAACCACTTCAGCGCATTGCCGACGCAGGTGCCGTAGACCGCGCCGGCGCCGATGCCCGCGACGATTGCCGCGGCATAGAGCATGACGAGAGACGTGGCGAATGAGTTCAGCACCCAGGCCAGTCCGATCATCAGCCCGCCGAACATGATGACGATGCGGGGGCCGTATTTGTCCACGAACCAGGCCTCCACCGGCACCAGCCACGTCTCCGTCATCACGAAGATCGTGAAGGCGAGCTGGATAGCCGGACGGCCCCAGTGATATTGCGCGTCGATCGGATCGACGAACAGCGTCCACCCGTATTGCAAATTGGCGATCATCGCCATGCAGACGATGCCGATCGCGAGCTGAAGCCAGCGGAAGCCGCCGGGCGACGATACCAGTTTCGTGCTGGAAATCATGTGCGCTCCCAAAGCAGGTGTTGGTCGTTTGGTCCGGGCGTCAGGCTGTCGTCCTGCCGCCGCCTATTGACGAAATTCGTTGGTCAATTCGCCAATGCCGTCGATCGCGACGGTGACCGTATTGACCGGCTCCTTCATCACCCCGACGCCGATCGATGTCCCGCAGCAGATCAGGTCGCCCGGCAACAGCGTCATGTCGTGTGAGATCTTGCTGACCAGCGCCTGCGCGCTGAAGATCATGTCCGCGATCGGGTAGTTCTGGCGCTCGACACCGTTGAGGATGGTGCGCACCACAAGGCGCGCGGGGTCGAGGCCTGAGGCGATGACGGGACCGAACGGGCCATATCCGTCGAAGCCCTTGGCCCGCGCCCATTGCGGGAAGGTCGGGTCGCGATTGAGGATGTCCGCTGCGGTGACGTCGTTGGTGCAGGTGTAACCGAAGATGAAGGCGTCGGCCTGTTCGGGGGCAACCGCCGTGCAGCTTTTGCCGATGACGATGCCGAGCTCGCCTTCGTAGGTGGTCTTGCCATCGTAGCCGACCGGACGCGTGATCACGGCGCCAGGCTCGGTCACGCTGGTTGCGGCTTTCAGCAGGTACAACGGTTCGGGCGGCTCGGGTGATTTCAGCTTCGCCGCAAGAGCGTGAAAATTGTTCCAGAGCGCGATGATCTTGCTCGGCTGGGTCGGCGCCAGCAGCTCGACTTCGTCGAGCGCCAGCGTTTGTCCGGTCGGTCGTGTGTCGCCGAACATCTCCCCTGCATGCACGGAGATGCCGGACGGGGTGAGTTGCCCGAAGCCGATTTCGGCGTGGTGGCGGAAGCGAACCCAGCGTGTCACGTCGGCCATCGGGATCACGCTACCGCAAGTGATTGTGCTTCGGCGACGCCGGCGGCCCCGTCATAGAGGCCGGCCAGCCTGGTGCGCTGCGCGACCAGCGCCAGCACCGCGTCGAGAGCGGGCGTCGCAATCCCTGTCATCCGGCCCATCTCCTGCACCACGGTGATCAGCGGATCGATCTCGACCGGACGTCCACGCTCGAGATCCTGCAGCATCGAGGTCTTGTGCGCGCCGACCTTGCGTGCGCCCTCGATGCGGCGTTCGACATCGACCCGGAACTTGACGCCGAGGCTTTCCGCGATCGCCTGGGCTTCCAGCATGATCGCTCTGGACAGCGCACGCGTGCCGGGATTGCTGCAGATCACGTCGAGGGTCGCGTGGGTGAGGGCGCTGATCGGGTTGAAACAGACATTGCCCCACAGCTTGAGCCAGATCTCGTCGCGGATGCGGTCGAGCACCGGCGCCTTCATGCCCGCCGCGGTGAACAGGGCGGAAAGCTTCTCGACGTCGGGCGTGACCTCGCCGGAAGGCTCGCCGAGCGGAAAGTTGTTGCCGTAGACGTGACGGATCACGCCGGGCGCCTCGATCTCGGTCGCCGGGTACACCACGCAGCCGATGGCGCGCGCAGCGCCAAGCTCGCTCCACTGCCGTCCGCCGGGATCGATGCTTTCGAGCGTCGATCCTTCGTGCCGGCCGCCATGCTTGTAGAAATACCAATAGGGAATGCCGTTGACGGCGGTGACGATGCGGGTCCGCTCACCCAGCAGGGGCCGCATCGGTTCGATGACGCCGGTGATCGAATGCGCCTTGAGGCAGATGATGACGAAATCCTGCTCGCCGAGTTCGGCGGGGTTATCGGTACAGCGCGGATGCACCACGCGCTCCTCGTCGCCGATCAGGAGCTTCAGGCCGTTCTGCCGCATCGCGGCGAGGTGCGCGCCCCGCGCGACCAGGCTGACATCGGCGCCTGCGCGCATCAATTCGACACCGAGATAGCCGCCGATGGCACCGGCGCCGTAGATGCAGATCTTCATGAAATCCTCGCGAGCAGGGTGGGGACACATTACGAGCCGCAACGGCTCGAGCCGGGTTGCGTGGCAATGGTCTTCGGAACGTCCGTCAAGCCGCGCAGGCGGCTTCCTCCAAGGCAAAGCCGATGTCCCGCATGCTGACGACGCCGACGAGCCGGCCGTTGTCGATGACGGGGATATGGCGGATGTCGTGACGGGCCATCAGGCGCTCGACATCGGCGAGCGCGTCTTGCGAATTGCAGGACACCAGCGGCCGGGGCGAAATGAACTGCGCGACTTTTGCGGCAAGGCCACCCGTACCGCGCTCGGCGATCACGGCGACGACGTCGCGCTCGCTGAACATTCCGATCACGGCGGCGTCGACACTGCGCGAGCCGTTCCGGACCACAAGCGCGCCGACATTGCTGGCGTACATCAGGTTCGCCGCGATGCTGACGGTTTCGCTCGAGCCGATCGTCACCGCGGGCGCACGGTTGGTGCGAAGGATGTCCCCGACATACATGGCATGGTCCTCCCGATTGGGTTGTTAAGAACCAATCGTGGTATACATTATCCCAGAAGTCAAACAAAAGAATCGAAGCGTTCTTCAATAATAATGGCAAAAATACTGACCTATTCGCGAATATTGTCGCCTTGACTTCCATACCTTTTGGCATGCCATATGCCAATTGTGACGCTCGTTCCCGGCGGGCGATTTCGTTCTGAACCACAACCGGTTAGGGTCAGGTCGTCATGAAAAGAGAGCCGATCCGCCGCAAGCCGTCCGATCCCGATGTTCGCGCGCAACCGGATCCGGATGCACGAGATGGCGGCGTCCAATCCGTCGATCGCGCGCTGCAAATCATGGAAGCGCTTGCCGAGGACGACGAAGGCTATCGGCTGACCGATCTTGCGATCCGCATCGGCTTGCCGCCGTCGACGGCGCACCGGCTGCTGACGACGCTGGAGAATCGGAGGTTCGTGCAGTTCGATCGCGAGGAGTCGAAATGGCACATCGGCGCGCAGAGCTTCGTGGTCGGCTCGACCTTCATGCGCCGGCGCAATTTTTCCGCGCGGGCATTGCCTTATCTGCGCAAGCTGCGCGACCAGACCAGGGAAACCGCCAATCTTGCGGTGGTCGATGACGACTCGATCATCGTCGTATCCCGGATCGAAAGCCGGGAGATCATGCGCTCGCTGACCAAGGTCGGCGGACGCGTCGCATTGATCGCTTCGGGCGTGGGGAAGGCGGTGCTGGCCGCGTATTCCGATGCCGACATCAATGCGATCATCCGTCGTCGCGGCATGCCGCGCCTGACCGAGAAGTCGATCATTCGGCCGGGCGAGTTGTTCAGGGAATTGGAGACCGTGCGACGCCAGGGCTATGCGGTGGACGATGAGGAGGCGCGGCTCGGCCTGCGCTGCGTGGCCGCGGTCGTGTTCAACGATTGCAGCGAGCCGTTCGCCGCGGTCTCGGTATCGGGGATGGCGGATCGGCTGACGGATGATCGCTTGCCGGAGATCGGCGCCATCGTGCATCAGATCGCAGCCGAGCTCTCGGCAGAGCTGCGCGGCAGCAGCCGCACGTAACCGTAGCAGGCGCAAAGCCTGCTGCTGTTCTTACCGGTGCGGGTTTCCACGCTTTCGTCGGCGCTAATCACTTGGAGACAAGCAAGAAATCGCGAGCGCTGCCACAGCGTGGAAAATCCTATCGATTGCGTTGAGATCGATGATCGCGGGCCTGATGATCCTGCTCAGGCCAACTCATAGCGAAGCGGGATCATCACATGAAGATGCGAGCGGTGGATGCGGCAGTCCGCATACTTGAACGCGAGGGGATCACTTGCGCTTTTGGCGTTCCCGGCGCCGCGATCAACCCGCTTTACTCCGCGCTGAAGCGCAACGGCTCGATCCGGCATGTTCTGGCGCGGCACGTCGAAGGCGCCTCGCATATGGCGGAAGGCTATACCAGGGCGAACGCGGGCAACATCGGCGTTTGCATCGGCACGTCGGGCCCCGCCGGAACCGACATGATCACCGGCCTCTATTCGGCGATCGCGGATTCGATTCCGATCCTCTGCATCACCGGCCAGGCGCCGCGGGCGCGGCTCTACAAGGAAGATTTCCAGGCCGTCGACATCGAGTCGATTGCAAAGCCGGTGACGAAATGGGCCGTCACGGTGCGCGAGCCGGCGCTGGTGCCGCGCGTGTTCAGCCAGGCTTTCCATGTCATGCGCTCGGGACGGCCGGGACCGGTGCTGATCGATCTTCCGCTCGATGTGCAGCTGGCCGAGATCGAGTTCGACGACGAGACCTATTCGCCGCTGCCGGTCTACAAGCCGACGGCGACGCGCAAGCAGATCGAGAAGGCGCTCGAGATGCTCAACGCCGCGGAGCGGCCGCTGATCGTGGCCGGCGGCGGCGTGATCAACGCCGATGCATCCGAGCTGCTGGTCGCGTTCGCCGAAGCGGTCAACGTTCCCGTCGTCCCGACGCTGATGGCGTGGGGCGCTATACCCGACGATCACGCGCTGATGGCCGGCATGGTCGGCCTGCAGACCAGCCACCGCTACGCCAACGCCACGATGCTGGAATCCGATTTCGTGCTCGGCATCGGCAACCGCTGGGCCAACCGGCACACCGGTTCGATCGAGACCTACACCAAGGGGCGCAAATTCGTCCACGTCGACATCGAGCCGACCCAGATCGGACGGGTGTTCAATCCGGACCTCGGCATCGTGTCGGACGCCAAGGCCGCGCTGGAGATGTTCGTGAGCGTCGCCCGGGAGTGGCGGAAGTCCGGCAGGCTGCGCGACCGGCAGGCCTGGCCCGTAGCCTGCCGCGACCGCAAGCGTTCGATGCTGCGCAAGAGCCATTTCGACAACATCCCGATCAAGCCGCAGCGCGTCTATGAGGAAATGAACAAGGCGTTCGGCCGCGACACTTGCTACGTGACCGTGATCGGATTGTCGCAGATCGCGGGTGCCCAGTTCCTCAACGTCTATCGTCCGCGCAACTGGATCAATGCCGGGCAGGCCGGTCCGCTCGGCTGGACATTGCCGGCCGCGCTCGGTGTGCGCGCCGCCGATCCCGATCGCGACATCGTCGCGCTGTCGGGCGACTACGACTTCCAGTTCCTGATCGAGGAGCTCGCGGTCGGCGCGCAATTCAATCTGCCCTACATCCACGTCGTCGTGAACAATTCATATCTCGGGCTGATCCGGCAGGCCCAGCGCGGCTTCGACATGGATTATCACGTCCAGCTCTCGTTCGAGAACATCAACGCGCCCGAGATCGGCGCCTACGGCGTCGACCATGTGGCCGTCGCGGAAGGGCTGGGCTGCAAGGCGATCCGGGTGACGGATCCGAACGACGCACAGGCCGCGTTCGCGACCGCGCGGGAGCTGATGGCGAAGCACCGCGTGCCGGTGGTGGTGGAGTTCATCCTCGAACGGGTCACCAACATCGCGATGGGAACGGAGATCGACAACATCGTCGAATTCGAGGAGGTGCTCGATCTTCCGCTCGATGACGTGCCGAGCACGCAACGAACCGGCACCTTGTTGCCGGCCTGACGACACCATCCAGCGCTGCCCCAAGCGGAGATCGACCCGTGCCTCAGTTTGCCGCCAACCTCACCATGTTGTTCAACGAGCTGCCGTTCCTCGACCGGTTCGCAGCCGCCAAGGCCGCCGGCTTCAACGCCGTCGAATATCTGTTTCCCTACGAGTTCGAAAAGGGCGCGTTGCGCGAGGAATTGTCGCGCTGTGGGCTGACCCAGGTGCTGCACAACCTCCCGGCCGGCAATTGGGCTGCCGGCGAGCGGGGTATCGCGATCCTGCGCGATCGGGTCGATGAATTTCGCGACAGCGTGGTGCGCGCGATCGACTATGCCAAGGCGCTGGAGTGCCGGCAGCTGAACTGCCTGGTCGGCATCGCTCCGGCCGGTGCGGACGCCGCAGAGCTGCGCGAAATCCTGGTGCCCAATCTGCGCTTCGCCGCCAGCGCGCTCGCGCAGCATGGCATCAAGCTCTTGATCGAACCGATCAACACGCTCGATATTCCCGGCTTCTTCCTGAGCGGGACGGAGCAGGCGGTGCAGCTGATTGCCGACGTGGGCTCACCCAATTTGTTCATCCAGTACGACATCTATCACATGCAGATCATGGAAGGCGATCTGGCGCGGACCCTGCAGAAGCATCTCGGCCGGATCGCGCATGTCCAGCTCGCCGACAACCCGGGCCGTTTCGAGCCGGGCACCGGCGAGATCAACTATTCCTACCTCTTCAAGCATCTCGACAGCATCGGATATCGCGGCTGGATCGGATGCGAATACAAGCCGCGGACGACCACGCTCGAGAGCCTCTCCTGGCACGCCGCGCACACCTTCGTGACTTAATCAGGCTGACGGGAGCATTACCAAATGAAAGACATCGGATTCATCGGGCTCGGCACCATGGGGCGTCCGATGGCGAGCCACCTCCTGGCTGCCGGCTATCGCCTGTTCCTGCACGACGTCGTACCGCTTCCGCCCGAACTGATCGCGGCCGGTGGCATCGCTTGCGAGTCCGGCAAGCAAGTCGCGCAGGAAGCCGACGCCGTGATCATCATGGTGCCGGACACGCCGCATGTCGAAGCCGTGTTGTTCGGCGAGGGCGGCGTCGCGGAGGGCGTCTCCAAGGGCATGATCGTGGTGGATATGAGCTCGATCTCGCCGCTCGCCACCAAGGAGTTCGCCCGCAAGATCGACGCGCTCGGCGCCGACTATCTCGACGCGCCGGTGTCCGGCGGTGAGGTAGGCGCGAAGGCGGCAAGCCTGACCATCATGGTCGGCGGGCGGGAGCGGGCGTTCAACGCGATGAAGCCCGTGTTCGAGACGATGGGCAAGAACGTCACCCATGTCGGCGGCAATGGCGACGGCCAGACCACCAAGGTTGCGAACCAGATCATCGTGGCGCTGACCATCGAGGCGGTGAGCGAGGCCCTGCTGTTCGCCTCCAAGGCGGGTGCCGATCCGGCGCTGGTGCGCCAGGCTTTGATGGGCGGCTTCGCCTCGTCCCGGATCCTCGAGGTGCACGGCGATCGCATGATCAAGCGCAACTTCGATCCCGGCTTCCGCATCGAGCTGCATCAGAAGGATCTCAACCTCGCGCTGGAAGGCGCGCGGGCACTCGGCTTGTCGCTGCCAGGTACAGCCGCCGCCCAGCAGCTGTTCAACACCTGTACCGCGCTTGGCGGCAAAGCCTGGGACCATTCGGCGATATTGAAGGCGCTGGAAGTCATGGCCGGGCACGAGGTCGCGGCTGCCTGAGTGTCTCAGGCAGCAATCAACGGCCTGCCCTTTGTGATGATATGAACTCTCGCGGGGAGGGGGCGTCGCACCAGCGCGACGAACCCCACATCCTCAACGGGGACTTTCGCTCCTTGACACGGTAAGTAAAAATATTATTACATGCCGGGATGGGAGAAACGAGCTGATGTTGCAGACAAAGCGAAGCTATGGCGGCATGGTGACCGCGCCGCACCACCTGGCAGCGCAGGCAGGCCTTGCCGTGTTGTCGGAAGGTGGCAATGCCATCGAGGCGATGATCGCCTCGGCCGCGACGATTGCCGTGGTCTATCCCCACATGAACGGCCTTGGCGGCGACAGCTTCTGGCTCGTCGGCCGCGCCGGCTCGATGCCGGTCGGGATTCAGGCGTGCGGCCGCTCTGCGATGGCGGCCGACCGCGACTGGTATCGCGCGCGTGGCTGCAGCAGCATTCCCGGCCGCGGCCCGCTCGCCGTGCTCACCGTCGCCGGTACCGTCGACGGCTGGCAGAAGGCCTATGAACTCAGCCGCGATCGTCATGACGGCCGCTTGCCGCTGGCGCGGCTGCTCGAGCCCGCGATCCGCCATGCCGAAGACGGCGTCGCCGTCACCAGCACGCTGCATGAAAACATCCGCAAGAAGCGGCATGAGCTCGAAAGCGTGCCCGGCTATGCCGAGGTCTATCTGCCGCAAGGCAGCCCGCTCGCGGTCGGTTCGCGGCTGCGGCAGCCGCGTGTCGCCGAGACGTTGCGGCGTTTGGCCAAGGCCGGGCTGTCTGATTTCTATCGCGGCGAGCTGGCGCGTTCGATGGCGGCCGACCTCGAACGGGTCGGCAGCCCGCTGCGACTGGCTGATCTGGAGCGGCATCAGGCATCGCTGGTGACGCCGCTCTCGGTCGAGGTGTCCGGACACAAGGTCTACAACATGCCGCCGCCGACGCAGGGGCTGGCCTCGCTGTTGATCCTGGCCCTCTACGCCCGGCGCATGGCTGAGGAGGCCGATGGCGTCGATCATCTGCACCGGCTCGTCGAATGCACCAAGGCTGCGTTCCGGATTCGCAACGGCCATGTCACCGATCCCGACTACATGAAGCGCGCGGCCGCTGAATTCCTGTCCGAGCAATCGCTCGCCGCGCTTCACGAAACGGTATCCGACCGCCGCGCCGCGCCGTGGCCCGATCCGTCCAAGCAGGGCGATACGGTGTGGCTCGCAGCGACTGATCGCAATGGGCTCAGCGTCAGCTTCATTCAAAGCGTCTATTGGGAGTTCGGTTCGGGCGTCATCCTCCCCGAGACCGGCGTCACCTGGCAAAACCGCGGGACGAGCTTTGGCCTCGGCGAAACCGATACCAACAGGCTGGATCCGGGACGCTTGCCGTTCCACACGATCCAGCCGGCGATGGCCGAGCTCGGCGATGGGCGGCTGATTTCCTATGGCACGATGGGCGGAGAGGGGCAGCCGCAGACCCAGGCTGCGATCTTCAGCCGTTACGCCATGCACGGCCAGGAGCTGCAGACCGCGATCACGGCGCCGCGCTGGCTGCTCGGTCGCACCTGGGGCGAGGAAAACAACAATTTGAAGATCGAATCCCGCTTCGATCCCGCGATTATCGAACGGCTACGCGTGCTCGGCCACGACATTCAGGTGAGCGGCCCGTTCGAGGAGTTCATGGGACATGCCGGCGCGATCGTCTGGCATCCGGATGGCCTGATGGAAGGGGCCAGCGATCCGCGCAGCGACGGTGTCGTTGCGACCCGCTGACGGGCATTGCCCGCGCATGATCCGCACGATGCTGCTTCGTGCGGATCGCTCGTTAGCGGGATGGTTTGCCGGCCCGAGCGGTCGTCTTCGATCCGGCGGACTTGGACTTGCGTTCCCCGATGGGAGCCGTCAGCCAGGTCAGGATCATGTCCTGCGCATGCTCGCGGCGCAGCGCAAGCCAGTCCGAATCGCCGAGGTCCTTGTCGAACATCGCCGACAGCGTGTAGCGGTTGGACACGTGGAAATAGCTCATCGCCGTGATTGAGACGTAGAGCTGGATCGGATCGACGTCACCGCGAAACAGGCCGGCTGCCACGCCGCGCCGCAGGATGCTTTCGATGCTGGCAACCAGGGGCAATGTGAGGTCGGCAATCTTGCGCGACTTGCGCATGTTGCGGCCGCGCTGAAGGTTCTCGGTGTTGATCAGGGCGATGTAGTTCTGGTGCTGACCGAAGAACGTGAAGGTGAAATCGATCAGCTCGCTCATCGCGGCGATCGGCTCGAGATCATCCAGCTTGAGCTGCTGTTCGGCCGCGCGGATCTCGGTGTAGACGTCCTCGAGGACCGCGATGTAGAGCCCGTTCTTGTCGCCGAAATAGGCGTACAGCAGGCGCATGTTGGCCTTGGCGCGCTGCGCAATGGCTTCGACGCGTGCGCCGCCGAGGCCATTGTGGCAGAACTCGAAGGTCGCCGCGCGCAGGATCGCCTCCTTGGTAAGCGCGGAGTCGCGCGGGCGTTTTCCGCGGGTGGTACTGCGGGTGGGGCTGGTCTGTGCTGTCGTCTCTGTCACGGCGTCAACCTTGCCTGGGCTCGGGTAGTCACGCAAGGCAGGTCCGCATCAGGCCACATCAGGCAGCGGTCCGGTTCCCGGCGCAAGCAGCTGGGATTGAGATCGGCATTACGGCTGTTCGTCAAGGGCGATTCCTCCCTGTTCACTGCTTCCGGGCGCCTTCGGTCACCATCACGCCGCCACGCGCGACGAGTCGGCCGGCCTTGTAGACATCGCGCGGCTTGGGACGAGCCACCACGGCTTCCTGGACATGCCGTGCGTCCAGCACGACGAAATCCGCCACCCCGCCGACGGTGAGGCCGTAATCCCCGAGGCCGAGCGCGCGCGCTGCGTTGGCCGTCACCATGTCGAAGGCCGCGGCCAATTGATCGTCGGTGTTGAACCCGGAGCGATAGCCGACCATCATTGCGCGTTCGAGCAGGTCGCCGTCGCCGTAAGGCCACCAGGAATCGCGGATGTTGTCGTTGCCGGAGAACACGGTGACGCCGGCATCGCGCAGCAGCAACACAGGCGGAAACGGACGCGCGCCTGGGGCATTGGTGAGAATGGCGACACCGGCCTCGGCGAGCTGCTGCGTGGTCCGTTGCACCACGTCAACAGCCACTTCGCCGAGCGCATAGGCATGACTGATCGTGACCTTGCCGCCAAGGCCCGACGCCTTGGTCCGCCGCGCGATCTCCTCGATCTCCGAGATGCCCTGCAGACCGCCGTCATGCAGGTGAATGTCGATGCCGACGCCATGCCGCCCGGCAATGCCGAAGATGACGTCAAGATGCCCGGCGACGTCACCATCATGGCTTGCGGGATCAAGTCCGCCGACCAGGTCGGCGCCGGCGCGAACGGCTTCCTCGAGCAATTCGGCCGTACCGGGCGATGTCAGGATGCCGCTCTGGGGAAACGCGACGATCTGGATCGAAACCTTCTCGCGATGCGCCTCACGCGCTGCCGTGATCGCCTCGAAGTGCCGCAGGCCGACCTCGGCATCGACATCAACATGGCTTCGCATGTGGGTCGTGCCTTGCGAGACGCAGAGGTCGATCAGGGCTGCTGCCCGAACGGCGATCGGCCTGGCGCCGGCGAGCGCTTCCTTCTCGAATTTGACGCGCTCGCGCACGCTGAAGCCCGCGGTGCAGGGCCGATGCGGCTTCCAGTCGTCGCCGATGAAGCATTTGTCGAGGTGGATATGACCTTCCACCATGCCGGGGAGCACCAGGCGCCGGCCAAGATCATGGGTGACGCCGACTGCGCCGTGATCTTGCCGGGATGACGTGATGGCGACGATCTTGCCGCCGCTGACGGCGATGTCGACAAGCTGACCATCGGTCAGCCGCGCGTTTCGGAATAGTGTGTCGATGGCGGTCAATTGAAGTCTCCGGCTTCTTATGTCGGCACGATGCCGTCGGGCAGGGCGCGGGAAAATGCCGCGATCTCGCCGGCGGTGGTGATCCAGATGTCGTCGCGCTGTGCGACGATCGCCTGCAGCGCGCGCCGCAGCGGCCGCAGCCGATGCGGCTGGCCGACCAGGTACGGATGCAGCGCGATGCCCATGACCAGCGACTGCCTGGCGGATTGCGCCAGCATTTCCTCGAACGTGTCCGTGATCATGGTCGCGAACTGCTCGCCGCTGTCCTTGCGTCCGACAATCGCGGGGATGTCGTTGAGTTCCTGTGGATAGGGGACGGACAGGATGCGCCCGCCACCCCGTGTCGAGAACCACACCGGCTGATCGTCCATGCACCAGTCGAGCAGGTAGTGGTAGCCCGCCTCGGCGAGCAGGTCCGGCGTGACAGCGGATTGCGAGATCCACGGACCGAGCCAGCCGAGCGGCCGTCGTCCCTCGGCGCGCGCGATGATATCGGTCGCCTCCTCGATCAATCGCTGCTCATCGGCAGGGGAGAGCACGCCCTGGCGTTCGGAATTGGTCCGGCCATGGCCGACCACCTCGTCGCCGCGCGCGCGAAAGGCGTCCATGACTTCCGGGCAGTAGTGATAGATGCTGCTGTTCGCGAGCACCGAGAGCGGCAGCTTCAGTTCGTCGAACAGATCGATCAGCCGCCATACGCCGACCCGGTTGCCGTAGTCGCGCCAGGCGTAATTGAGGACGTCCGGATGCGGACCGCCCGCGCAGAGCTCGGCGCCAAGCCCGTCGCCGAACGCGAAATGCTCGAGGTTGAGCGCGATGTAGACTGCCAGCCGCTTGCCGTTCGGCCACACGAAATCGGGGCGGCGCGTGATCGCACTGTAGCGGTAGCGGTCATGAGCGACGAGACCGCGTGCTGGATCAGGTGTTTGCGCAGATGTTGCATCGCCGGGAACGCCACGCGAAGCGGCTCGCTCCGGTTCCTTTCCAATCTCCCGCTGCATCGCAATCTCCATTCGGCCCGCGATCGGCCGCTTGACATTCGCCAATTTGTGAAGAAAGTTTTTACTTCCGTCAAGGCCGCGGAAACGGCGGCAGCGGACCAGAGGCGGCTCGGGAGCCGTCGGATCGGGAGGAATTGCAGAAATGAGCTACGCTTGTACCCCCATTACCGGGCTGTGCCGCCGCGTTGTCTTGCAGGGCGCGCTCGCCATTCTCATCGGCTCGCTGCCGCTTGCGGAGCGGGCGCGGGCTGCCGACCCGATCAAGATCGGCCTGGTCACGGCGCTGTCGGGGCAGTCGGCGCGCGCCGGCGAAGCGTTGACCCGCGGCGCCACGATCGCGATCGAGGAGATCAATGCGAAGGGCGGCGTGCTCGGCCGTCCGCTGGAGCTGGTGCGCCGTGACGATGAGAGCAATCCGGCGAAGGGGCTGACCGCCGCGCGCGAACTGATCCAGCGCGAGAAGGTCGCGGTGCTGCTCGGCGGTCTCGACACGCCGGTCCAGCTTGCGATCGTGCCGTTCGTCAACAACGTCAAGATGCCGTTCGTGGTGCCATGGGCCGCCGGAACCAACATCACGCAGAACGGAGCTGCGTCCAACTATGTGTTCCGCGTCTCGGCGATGGACGACGAGGTCGACAAGGCGATCGTTGCGTTCGCCGGCAAGACCTTCGCCGCCAAGAAGCCGGGCCTCATCCTCGTCAACAATCCCTGGGGCGAATCGAACGAGCATGGCCTGCGCGCCGCGCTGAAGGCGGCGGGGATCGAACCGGCCGGTGTCGAGAAGTTCGAGGCGAACGACGTTGACGTCGTCGCGCAATTGTCCCGGCTCAAGCAGGCCGGCGCCGACTCGCTGTTCCTGGTCGGCAATGTCGGTCCGTCCTCGCAGGTGGTGAAATCGCTCGACCGGATGAGCTGGGCGCCGCCGATCGTGTCGCATTGGGGACCGGCCGGCGGCCGCTTCACCGAGCTCGCCGGGCCGAGCGCCGAGAGCGTCGTGTTCGTCCAGACCTACAGCTTCTTCGGCAACCTCTCGCCGGTCGGCAAGCGCGTGCTCGCCGAGTTGCAGGCGAAGTATCCGGATATCAAGGGGCCCGCGGACGTGACGCCTGCGGTCGGCTTCGCCAATGCCTATGACAGCGTGCAGGTGATCGCCGGCGCGATCCAGAAGGCCGGCAGCACGGATCCGACCGCCATTCGTGACGGCTTCTACGGGATCGACAGGCTGGAAGGCCTGATCAAGACCTATGAGAAGCCGTTCGCCCAGAACAAGCACGATGCGCTGACGGCGCAGGACTACATCTGGGCCCACTTCGAAGACAACCACATCCTGCCGTTCAAGAACTGACGGCAGCGGTCGTCCAGCAAGTAGATCGGGGTGATCATCGATGTCGTTTCTTTCGGCGGTAATAACCGGAATGGCGCTGGGGAGCATGTACGGTCTGCTCGCGCTGGGCTTTCACGTCACTTACGCCGTGTCCGGCACGGTCAATTTCTCGCAGGGCAGCTCGATGACCCTGGGGGCCGTTGCCGGATACTTCTTCCTCGTCGTGTGGGGCTGGCCGGTCGCGATCGGTATCCCCGCGGTGCTATTGGTCTGCGCGGTTTACGGCGTTCTGATCGAACGCTTCGCGGTTCGTCCGTTCGTGCAGCGCGGGTCGGACAACTGGCTGATGGCGACGGTTGCGGTCGGCATCATCGTCGACAATGTGATGCTGTTCGTGTTCGGCAAGGAGCCGCGCAGCTTCCCGTCGGTGCTCGCGGCCAAGCCGATCCAGATCGTGGAGGGGGCAGGGGTCTACCCGCTGCAGCTCCTGATTCCCGTGGTCGGCCTGCTGCTTGCCCTGGCGCTGCATCTGATCAGCCGCCGCACGCGGCATGGCGTCGCGATGCTTGCGGTGGTGCAAAATCCCAATGCCGCACGGCTGATGGGCATCAATGTCAGCGGCGCCATCGCCGCGAGCTACGCGGTGTCGGCGATGCTGGCGGGCGTCGCCGCGCTGCTGATCGCGCCGCTGCTCAATGTCTCCTCGGAGATGGGCACGCTGTTCGGCATCAAGGCGTTCGCCGCCGCGATCATCGGTGGTCTCGCCAGCGCCTGGGGCGTCATGCTGGCCGGACTGTGCCTTGGCCTGATCGAGGTGTTCGCGACCAACTATCTCGGGTCGGTCTACACCCAGATCATCACGTTCGCTTCCGTCATCGTCATCCTCGTCATCATGCCGCACGGGCTGCTCGGCCGAGCTGGAGTTAAGAAGGTATGATTTCTCGCGCCTCTCTTCTTATCGCGGCCGCGGCGTTCGCGATTGCCATCGGCTATGCCGCGGTCGCGGACAGCTACGCGGTGTTCCTGATTGCGACGATTTCGCTGACCGCGATCGCCTGCATCGGGCTCAACGTCCTGCTCGGCCTCGCGGGCCAGATCTCGCTCGGACATATCGGCTTCATGGCGATCGGCGCCTACACCACGGTGCTGCTGATGGAGAAGGCCGGCTGGCCCTACCTCGCCGCGACGGCGGGCGCCATCGTGCTGGTCAGCATCGTCGGCGGGCTGCTTGCGCTGCCGGCGCTGCGCGTGCGCGGGCCGTATCTGGCGATGGTGACGATTGCGTTTGGCTTCATCGTCGAACATGTCACGATCGAGTGGCGCGATCTCACCGGCGGCGGCAACGGCCTGATGCTGAGTGCGCCACCGAGCGTGTTCGGCTACGCGCTGTCCGAGCGCTCGCTGGCCATCGCCGGCATCGTGCTGGTGTTTGCCGGCCTTTTCCTGTTCGAGCGGTTGAAGCGCAGCGGCTGGGGCTATGCCATGCGCGCGGCCCGCGATACCGAGGTCGCGACGCGCTCGCTGGGCATCGATCTGGTGCATGTGCGCGCCGTGGCCTTCGTGATCTCGGCGGCCGCGATGGCGCTGGCCGGCGCGCTGTTCGCGCCGCTGCAGGGCTATATCAGCCCGAGCTCGTTTCCGTTCCTGCAATCGGTGCTGCTGTTGTTCGGCGTGATGGTCGGCGGCGCCGGCTCGGTGCTCGGCCCGGTGATCGGCGCCGCGCTGGTCGTGCTGCTGCCGGAAGCGCTGTCGGACCTCGCGGAGTATCGCCTGCTGGCCTTCGGCGTGTTGCTGTTCGTCGTGCTGCGCGCCGCGCCCTCCGGCATCGTCGGGCTCGCGGAGCAGCTCGCGGCAAAATTCCTGCCGGCGCGCAAGCCCGGGGCCGAGTCCGCAATCGCGCCGGCGCTTGCCGATGCGGCGATCCTCGAAACGCACAACGCGGCCGGGCTCGACGTGACCGATCTCTCGATCTCGTTCGGCGGTGTGCGCGCCGTGCAAGGCGTCTCGTTCAAGGCGGCGCCCGGTGCCGTCACCAGCATCATCGGCCCCAACGGCGCCGGCAAGACCAGCGCGCTCAATCTGCTCTGCGGCTTCTACCGGCCGCAGGCGGGAACGGTGATGCTTGGCGATCGCGATGTCACGGGCATGACGTCGCATTTGCTGGCGCGGGTCGGCGTGGCGCGCACCTTCCAGACCACGCAGTTGTTCGGCTCGCTCACGATCCTGGAAAATATCCTGCTCGCCGAGCGGGTCGGCCGTCTCGGCGGCATCGTCTCTGCGTTGCGCAACGCGGAGACCGAGGGGTTCGCCCGGTTCCTGCTGCGCTTTTCCGGCGTCGACGGCGACGTCGACCGGCTTGCGGATTCGCTGTCGCATGGCGAGAAGCGGCTGGTCGAGATCGCGCGCGCGCTCGCGCTGCGGCCCCGCATCCTGCTGCTCGACGAGCCCGCGGCGGGCCTTTCGAAGGGCGACAAGCAGCGCCTGACCGCGCTGTTGCGGCGGATCGCCGATCTCGGGATCGCCGTCATCATCGTCGAGCACGACATGCCGATGATCATGTCGCTCAGCGATCTCATCGTCGTGCTCGACGGCGGCAAGCGCATCGCGATCGGCGATGCGATGGCGATCCGCAACGATCCGGCGGTCCGCAAGGCCTATCTGGGCGATGCCACGTCGGGCGAGAAGAGCCGTGCGCCGCGGCCGGTGCGGCAGGGCACTGCACTCGAGGTCAAGGCACTCGACTCGTTCTATGGCCTGTCGCGCGCCCTGAACGGGATCGATCTGGTGGTCGCGCCCGGCGAGGCGGTTGCCGTGCTCGGCGCCAACGGCGCCGGCAAGACCACCCTGATGCGGTCGATCGCAGGGCTCGAACCGCCGCGATCCACCGGCGAAGTCCGGCTCGCCGAGACGCGCATCGACACGATGCCTGCGCATGTTCGTGCCCGCTCGGGCGTCGTGCTGGTGCCGGAAGGACGGCAGGTGTTTCCGGAACTGACGGTGAAGCAGAATCTTGAGCTCGGCGCCTATGCGCGCAAGGGCCTCGACCTCGATGCCGAGATCGAGGCGATGTTCGTGCGCTTCCCGCGGCTGAAGGAGCGCATCGACCAGCGTGCCGGCCTGTTGTCCGGCGGCGAGCAGCAGATGCTCGCGGTGGCGCGCGGGCTGTTGACCGGGCCGAAGATCTTCATGCTGGACGAGCCGTCGCTCGGTCTCGCCCCGCTCGTCGTCGATGAACTGTTTGCATCCTTTGAGCGGCTGCGCAGTGAGGGCATGACCATCATGGTGGTCGATCAGATGGCAGGCCATGCGCTCGCGTTGGCCGACCGGGCCTATCTCCTGGAGACCGGCGCGATCCTGAAGAGCGGCGCCGCCGACATCATCGCCGAGGATCCGCTGCTTGAGGCGGCCTATCTGGGCGGCGAGGCCCAGGCCGGCGCAGCGCAGCGGTTCGCGGCGCAGGCACGCTGAGGGAGGCGAGGGCGGATGTTGGTCGGAGGCCGCGAAGCTGAAGGAAGGCAGGCCGGTCGCATGGGCGCACCGGACGAGCGGCGTCCCGGGTCCGCACCGACCGTCTGTGATCGTGTCGAAGTGGGGCTGCTTGCCGACCGGGCGCTTCGCGATCGCGCCGCGGGGCAGGTCGTCGCCGTGTTCGAACGTTCGTTCTACGCCGTCATCGACGGGATCTGGATTTGCGTCGGACAGGCCGGCATCGGATCGGGTCCATTGCACGTGCTCGGCGATTTCCGATGGCCGCGACTTGTGGTCGGCGATCCCGTGCGGGTCGCCGACTCCATGCTGTGGATCGCAGGCGTGCCGCTGGCAAATCTCGCCTCGCGGACGATCTGGGCGCCGCGCGCCGCACCACATTGGTCGGTCGGCAGCTTGCAACGCGGGCTTGATGCGGTCGATACGGTGTGGGTCGATAAGCTAACGTCGGAAGGCCTCGCCGTGCTCGGCTCCGGACGTGTTCCGGGCGATGCGTCTCTGCTCGTTCGCGCTGCCATGCCCGGTCTCGCCGCGCTGGAGCGAATCCTGTCGGGCTCGGATCCCGATGCGGATCGGGACGCAGGACTTGGCAGCTTGATCGGTCTCGGGCCGGGGCTGACGCCGTCCGGTGACGATTTGATCGGCGGCGCGCTGATCGCGCTGGCTGCGCTGGGGCGCACCGAATGCCGCGATGCATTGTGGGAACAATGCCGTGCGCTGCTCGACGGCACCAATGACATCAGCCGAATCCATTTGCGGGCGGCCGCGCTGGGTTACGGCGCGGCAGCGCTGCACGCCGCCATTCATGCAACGATGAGCGGCGAGGGCGCCGGATTTCGTCGCGCGCTCACGGCCCTCACGGCGATCGGGCATACATCCGGACTGGATGCATTCGCGGGCAGTTTGATCGTCCTGCGCCATGAACTTGCGGCATGAACTTCGCGGACGATGATGCCGCTATCGATCAAGTTTTGAGTTCTCCCAAACTGCTCCGAACGAAGTTCGGAGCATTTTTTTAGCGGGATTCCGTCCGGGCCAAATCGACGAAGGGACAGCGAAGAGAGATTTCGCATTTCCCGAGAAATCGGTCTTGACTAAGTAAGTGTTTTCTTATTAGCTCGACAAAACGAAAACGAACTTTAGGGCGGAGACGATGACGGATCAGGATAGGCCGCAGTATCAGCAGTTGCTGGCGCGCAAGGTCGAGGTCGTGAATGTCGGGCTTGAGGGGTTCGTGAAGGACCTCCGCGACTGCGACATCGGCGTCGTTCACGTCGACTGGAAGCCGTCGGCGGGCGGCGATCCGCAGATGGCGGCCCTGCTCGCGAAGCTCGGTGTGTGAGGGCGCACCGATGAAGCTGATCGAAGACGCAAACCAGCAGGCGCTCGGACGGATCCTCGAAGGAGAGCCGCGGCTGATCGACATCGTTCCCGCCCGTCAATTGATCCCGGGCCTGCGCGAACGGATGATCCTCCACGCCGGACCCCCGATCTCCTGGGACAGGATGTGCGGCCCGATGCGCGGCGCGGTCGCCGGTGCCATCGTGTTCGAGGGATGGGCACAGGATCTGCCGACGGCGACCAAGCTCGCCGCCAGCGGCGAGATCGAGTTTCACCCGAACCACCACTTTGGCGCAGTCGGCCCGATGACCGGCATGACGACGATGTCGATGCCGTTGTTCGTGGTCGAGAATGCGCGCTTCTCCAACCGTGCCTATTGCGCGATCAACGAGGGGCTCGGCAAGGTGATGCGCTTCGGCGGCAACGACGCGAGTGTGCTGAAGCGGCTCGCCTGGCTGCGCGACGTGTTCGGGCCGACGCTGGGCAAGGCGATCCGCGCCGCGGGCGGCGTCGATCTCAAATCGATCGTTGCGCGAGGCTTGTCGATGGGCGATGAGTTGCATCAGCGCAATCTCGCCTGCTCGAGCGTCTTCCTTCGCGAGATCGCGCCCTGGATGGCGCGGACCTCGACCGACAACGCCGTGCTCGCCGAATGCCTCGCGTTCATCGGCCAGAATGATCAGTTCTTCCTCAACATCGCGATGGCGATGGGCAAGGCGATCACCGATCCCGCCAACGGCATTCGCGGTTCGACCATCGTCACCACCATGTGCCGCAACGGCACCGATTTCGGCATCCGCGTCTCTGGGCTCGGCGAGCAATGGTTCACCGCGCCGGTCGAAATGCCGGAAGGGCTGTATTTCGCCGGCTATTCCGAGAAGGACGCCAATCCGGACATGGGCGATTCCGCCATCGTCGAGACGATCGGCCTCGGTGGATTTGCGATGGCGGCGGCGCCAGCCGTTGCAGGCTTCGTCGGTGCCGGCGCGCCGTCCGAGGCCGGCAACTTCACCCGCTCGATGGGCGAGATCACCGTTGCGCAGAATCCGGAATGGACCATTGCCGCGATGGATTTCGCGGGCGTGCCGACCGGCATCGACATCCGCCTGGTCGTCGATTCCGGCGTGGTGCCGGTCATCAACACAGGCATCGCGCATCGCGAGCCCGGCATCGGCCAGGTCGGTGCCGGCGTGGTCAAGGCGCCGCTAGCGTGCTTCCAGCAAGCGATCGTCGCGATCGCCAAGGATTTGGGTGTGTCATGAACGTCGTCGTCCTGAACGAGGTCCGCAAGGGATTCTATCTCGACTCGGTTGCGCTGATGCGGCTGTCGCGCGAGGTGGCCGGCTCGCCCGGCGTGATCGAGGCGGCGCTGATGATGGGAACGCCGTCGAACGCGGCGATCATGCGCAATGCGGGGTTGCTGGAGGAGGGCTCTGCGATCAAGGGCAACGACCTCGTGATCGCGGTCAAGGCCGAGTCCGAGGCCGCCGCCCGCGAAGCCCTCGACAATGCGATCAAGTCGCTCGACAAGCCGAAGACCCAGGGTGAGGCGCAAGCCGCCTGGCGGCCGCACTCGATTGCTGCCGCTGTCAAGGCCAGGCCGGAGATCAATCTTGCGCTGATCTCCGTTCCCGGCGAATTCGCCGCTGCCGAGGCGCGCAAGGCGCTCAATCGCGGCCTGCATGTGCTGATGTTCAGCGACAACGTGTCCCTCGAGGACGAATTGTCGCTCAAGCAGCAGGCGCGAGCGGCCGGCCTCCTGATGATGGGACCGGATTGCGGAACGGCCGTGATCGGCGGCGCGCCGCTGGCGTTCGCCAACAAGCTCACGCGCGGCAGGATCGGCATCGTCGGCGCGTCGGGGACCGGAACGCAGGAGATTTCGTGCCTGATCTCGGAAGCCGGCGCGGGGATCTCCCACGCCATCGGGGTCGGCGGGCGCGATCTGAAGAAGGATATCGGCGGCATCACCACGCTGATGGCGATCGATGCATTCGATGCCGATCCGGAAACCGACCACGTGGTGCTGATCTCGAAGCCGCCGCATCCCGATGTCGCGAAGTCCGTCCTTGAACGGATCGGCAGAAGCCGGAAGTCATACACCGTGTGCTTCATCGGTGCGTCGGAGGTCCAGCTTCCGCCGAACGCCCGCTTCTCGCCGACGCTGAAGGGCGCGGCGGAGCTGGCACTGGGACACCACCAGATCGGTGCGGACTTCGATGCGAACGCTGTCGCGTCACGGCTTCCGCGCAGCGGTCGGGGCGGCATCGAGGGCTTGTTCGCCGGCGGAACGTTGTGTGCCGAAGCCCAGGTGATCCTCGCTGCCGCCGGCCGGAAGGTGGCGTCGAATGCCGCCATCCCCGGCGTACTCAAGCTCGGCGTCGAGCCGAGCGGCGGACGGGATCGGCTGATCGACCTCGGCGACGACGAATATACCCGGGGCCGGCCGCACCCGATGATCGATCCGTCCGTGCGCGACGAGGCGTTGCGCGCCGCGCTCAAGAACCGCGATCTCTCGGTGATCCTGCTCGATCTCGTGCTCGGCTATGGCGCGCATGCCGATCCCGCCGAGCATCTGGCGAAGATCGCCGCCGATCGAGGACCGGATGCACCTGTCCTGGTCGCGTCCGTCGTCGGTACGGAGCAGGATCCGCAAGGGCGCTCCGCGCAGATCAGGAAACTGGAGCAGGCCGGATTCATCGTTGCGCCGTCGAACGCGCAGGCCTGCGAGCTTGCGGTCGCCATCGTCCAGAATGCCGGGAGGTAAGGAAATGCGTACACTCAACGATGTGCCGCGCCGCCTGGTGGTCGCGATCGGCGGCAATGCGGTTCACCCCGAGGATATCAGGGGCACCTCGCAAGAGCAGAAGTCGGTCGCGCAGATCACCGCGGAAGCGCTGCTGCCGCTGGCGCAACTCGACAATGAGCTGGTCATCACCCACGGCAACGGCCCGGTGGTCGGCAAGATCATGATGCGCCAGATGCTGACGATGAGCCGGATTCCGCCGATGGACATGGACATCTGCGTCGCGCACAGCCAGGGCGGCATCGGCTATCTCCTGATGCAGGCGATCGAGAATGCGCTGCGCGAACAGGGCAACCAGCGGCATGTGGCAAGCCTGCTGACCCAGGTAGAGGTGGACAGGGACGATCCCGCGTTCAAGAATCCGACCAAGTTCGTCGGGCCGTTCTTCTCCGAGGACGAGGCCAAGAAGATCAGCGCCGAGCTCAATTGGGCGATGCGCGAGGATTCCGGGCGGGGCTGGCGTCATGTCGTGCCGTCGCCGAAGCCCAAGCATGTCTGCGACATCTCGCTGGTCGACGCATTGGTCAAGCGGGGGACGATCGTCATCGCGGGAGGCGGCGGCGGCGTTCCCGTGGTCCGTGATGCGAAGGGCGTACGGACCGGCGTGCCGGCGGTGATCGACAAGGATCTGACATCGGCCCATATCGCGAATGTGCTGGGCATCGAGGAGTTGCTGATCCTGACCGCGGTCCCGCGCGTCGCAGTGAATTTCGGCAAGCCGAACAAGCGGGACCTGGATCAGGTCAGCCTCGAGGAGATCAAGGCCTACCACCGCGAAGGACATTTTCCTCCCGGAAGCATGGGACCCAAGGTCGATGCGGCGATCCGGTTTCTCGAGGGCGGCGGCAAGCGTGCGATCATCAGTCACCTCGATTGCGCCATGGCGGCGCTGCGGGGCGAGACTGGGACGCACGTCATTCAATAACCACCGGGATATTGGCGCATCGGCGGGATATCCACCTGCGTCAATCCGTACCGAGTGTCGAGCAAGATTGCGGTTCGATCTTCATGGCCGCAATGGCGCCCGCAGAAACAGTTGAGACGTCGCATCGGCGCCTCAACCGATCAGGCAATCGAGCCGGCCGCCGGCCGAAGCTCAAGCACAAGACCAACAAGCAGCCTGCGGGATTCAAGGGAACGACAGGGCCATGGCCATCCAATCCAGCATTAAGGCGAACCTTTACAAGGATTCCGTGTCGTTGATGCGGATCTCGCAGGTCACGGTCGCGCGGACCGGCGTGCAGCGGGTCACGCTGCTGATGGGAACGCGCAGCAACAAGGAATTCCTGCAGCAGGCCGGGCTGATGGGCCCGGCGCTCGAGGGCGCCAAGCCTGGCGATATCATGATCGTTGTGGCGGATGATGCGGGCGAAAAGCGCGCAGCCGCGGAGCAGGAAATCCATTCCCTGATCGTCGGTGAAGAGCCGAAGGGCGGATCGGCCGAAGCGGCGGCGGACGCGCCGCCGCGCTCGATCTCCCGCGGCGTCGCGATTGCCGATCATGCCGACCTGGCAATGATCTCGGTGCCGGGTCCCTACGCCGCGGCCGAAGCGTTGAAGGCGCTGCGGCGAGGTCTGAACGTGCTGCTGTTCAGCGACAACGTGCCGATCGAGCAGGAGCAGGCCATCAAGCGCGTCGCGGCGCGGAAGGGCCTGCTGGTGATGGGGCCGGATTGCGGCACGGCGATCATCAACGGCGTGCCGCTCGGATTTGCCAACGTCGTTCGGCGGGGCGCGATCGGGCTCGTCGGCGCATCGGGCACCGGCCTGCAGGAAGTGATGTGCCAGATCCATCGTCATGGCCAGGGCATCTCGCAGGCCATCGGCACCGGCAGCCACGACGTCTCTAGCGAGGTCGGCGGCATCACCATGTTGCAGGGCCTGGACCTGCTGGCCGCCGACGCGCAGACCAAGGTTGTCGCCATCGTCTCCAAGCCTCCTGCGGGCGATGTGCAGAAGCGGGTGATCGAGCGCGCCGGCGCGATCGGAAAGCCGGTCGTGATCTGCTTCCTCGGCGGCGAGCCGGCGGCATCCGCCGGCAATGTTCACCGCACGTCGTCGCTCGAGGAGACAGCGCGGCAGGCCGTGGCGCTTGCGGGAGAGCGCCAACCCGGGGGTGACGAACAGTCGATCGAAGCGTTGGCAACGCGGGTTTGTGCGTCGCTGGCGCCTTCGCAGCGCTATCTGCGCGGGCTCTATTCCGGCGGAACGTTCTGCTCGGAGGCCCAGACCATTTGGCGCGCCGCCGGCCTTCGGGTCCGGTCGAACGCGCCGCTTGCCGAGGCGGACCGTCTAGCCGATGTGGAAGCGAGCCAGGGGCACACCGCGATCGATCTCGGCAGTGATGAATTCACGGTGGGACGTCCGCATCCGATGATCGACCATGGCGTGCGGATCGAGCGGCTGCTGAAGGAAGCAGACGATTCGACTGTCGCCTGCATCGTGCTGGACGTCGTGCTCGGCTACGGCAGTCATCCCAATCCGGCAGAGATGCTGGCTCCGGCGATCCGCCGGGCGAAGGCCGCTGCGCGCGGGCAGGGGCGGGAGCTTCCCGTGATCTGCTTCGTCTGCGGCACGGATACCGATCCGCAGGCCTATGAGACCCAGAAAGCCATGCTGGCGGACGCCGGTGCAGAGCTTGTCGGCAGCAGCACGGGCGCAGCCCGTGCCGCGCAAGCCATCGCGAGCCGCATGGCGGCGGACGACAACGCCACGGCGCGCCGCGTGATGCAGGGTGGAGAACGATGATGAACGCAGCCCCTTCCACGCTCCAGAACAAGACATCCGTCATCAGCCTCGGCGCCTCCGACCTCGATCGCGGCGTCGAAAGCAGCGGTGCGCCGCTGGTGCGTCTGCAATGGCAGCCGGTCGGCGACGGAAGTCCCGAGGTCGCCTGGAGCCTCGCGCAACTGGTCGGCGATACCACAGATGCGGATTGCTTGGGATCGCGGATCGATCGCGCCAACGCCGAAGTGCTCGAGCGGATCCTGACCGCGCAGCCGGTATGGGTCGACATCGCGGCGCATGCATCGGAGGTCTGGCCGGACATGGGCCGGACGCTGCTCCATGCCGGTCCGCCGATCGCGTGGAACGATATGTGCGGCCCGATGAAGGGCGCGGTGCTCGGCGCAATCCTCTATGAGAACTGGGCGACGAGCCCGCGAGAGGCCGAGCAACTCGCCGCGTCAGGTGGCATCCGCTTCGCGCCGTGCCATGAATTCGGCGCGGTCGGGCCGATGACCGGGATCATCTCGCCCTCGATGCCGCTCTTCGTGGTGGAGAACAAGACCAAAGGCAATCGCGCCTATGCGCCGATGATGGAATCCGGCGGCGCCAAGACGCTGCGTTTCGGCGCGTTCGCGCCCGAGGTGATCGAAGGCCTCAAGCTGATCGAGACTGTGCTGGCGCCATGTCTGAAAGCCGCGGTCACCGGCATCGACGGCGGGTTGCCGTTGAAGCCGCTGATGTCGCAGTCGCTGCACATGGGCGACGACGTCCACAACCGCAACACGGCCGCGACCCTGCTGCTGTATCGCGCCGTCACGGAATCGCTGCTCAAGTCCTCGATCTCGCGCGACCTCGTTCACGAGACGCTGCGGACGATCGGGGCGGACGACATGTTCTTCCTGAGCCTGTCGATGGCGGCGTGCAAGGCGACCATGGATGCCGCGCACGGCGTGCCGTTCAGCAGCATCGTGACGGCGATGGCGCGCAACGGCGTCAATGTCGGCATCAGGGTCAGCGGACTGGACGGGCAGTGGTTTGTCGGTCCGGCCGATATTCCTGTCGGCCTGTTCCTGCCGGGCTTCAGCGAGGCAGATGCCAATCCGGATATCGGCGACAGCGCGATCACCGAGACCGCGGGGCTCGGCGCGTTCGCGATGGCGGCGGCTCCGGCGATGGTCCAGTTCGTCGGCGGCACGCCGCAGGACGCCCTGCGCTATTCGCGCGAGATGGCGCACGTCACGATCGGACGCAATCCGGGCTTCACTCTGCCGATGCTCGACTTCATCGGAGCTCCGGTCGGCATCGACGTCCGCAAGGTGGTGGACGAGAGCATGCGGCCGGTCATCAACACCGCAACGGCGCACAAGGAGCCGGGCATGGGGATCATCGGCGCCGGCGTCGTACAGGCGCCGATGAAGTGCTTCGTCGATGCCGTCGGCGCTTTGGCGACGACTGGCGCGAGATGAAATTGTTTCGATTCTGAAACTGACGGCGCGGCCGCGCCGCCGATACAAAAATGCCGCAACAAAGAGTGTGGCAACACCGGGAACGAACAGGAGGAAACACATGAGCGCTACCCGTCGTGCATTTCTGCAAACTGGCCTGCTCTCGGCAGCCTTTATCGGTTCATCAGGCCGGCTTGCCTTCGCCGACGATGCGACGAGGCCGCTCCGCATCGGCATTCTCATTCCAGGGTCGCGGGCCGACCATGGCTGGATGGAGTCGGCCTACAACGGCATGAAGGCGGCCGAGCAGCGCCACGGCAACAAGGTCGTGATCACCTCGATCGAGAACGTCAAGTTCGCCGACATGGAGCAGGCGCTCGTCACGCTCGCGACCAAGAACGACATGGTGATCGGCGCCGCGGGGCAGACCCAGGCATCGGTGCTCAAGGTCGCCAAGCGCTTCCCGAAGGTGAAGTTCTCCATCGTCGGCCCGACCGGACAGCCGACCGAAAACGTCGCGCAATACGACGTGCTGCAGGCCCAGATCGGCTTCATTGCCGGCGCGGTCGCCGCGATGATGTCGAAGAACGGTGCGGTGAGCTACGTCGGCGGTCTTGAAATTCCGGCCATCGTCAACACCGGAACGGAGTTCGCCAACGGCGCCAAGCACGTCAAGCCGGATACCAAATGCTTCGTGACCTACACCGGCGACTTTGACGACGTGGCCAAGGCGAAGGAAGCAACCCTTGCGGCGATCGCGCAGGGCGCCGACGTCCACTACAACATCCTCAATCTCGGCGTGCGCGGCATGGAGCAGGCGGCGCGCGAGAAGGGCACCAAGATGATCGGGAGTTATACCAACTACTGCTCCGACAACAACCCGCTCTACGTCGCCTACACGGTGAGCGGTATCGGGTTCATGGTCGAATACGCCATCGACCAGGCCGTCGCCGGAACGTGGCACCCCGAATACAAGCAGTTCGGCCTCGCCATGGGGCCACGTTCGGCGGACATCGAGATCTGCACGGCGGCAACGCCCGAGATCCAGGCCAAGATCAAGGAGCTGAAGGACGACCTGCTGTCGAACAAGATCAAAGTCAAGGTGGGTTGACCGTGGCTGTTCTCGAACTGTCTGGCTTGACCAAGCGCTTCGGGGCCTTCACCGCGCTCGACGACATTTCGCTACAGATCGAGCGCGGCGAGGTGCACTGCCTGCTTGGCGAGAACGGTGCCGGCAAATCGACATTGTGCAACCTGGTGTTCGGGGTGCACCGGCCGGATGCCGGCACGATGACGCTGGGCGGGGAGCCGTTCCACCCGCGCGGCCCGGCGGAAGCGCTGCAGCGCGGCGTCGTGATGGTGCACCAGCATTTCAGCCTGGTGCCCAACATGAGCGTGGCCGAGAACCTGATGCTCGGCCGCGCCAGCGCGGTGCTGAAGCCGCAGGACATCATCGTGCGGATGGAGCAGCTCGCGGCGGAATACGGGCTCGAGATCGATCCCGAGGCGCGGATCGAGGACCTCTCGGTCGGCGAGCGGCAGCGGGTCGAGATCATCAAATGCCTGCTCGGCGATCCGCAACTGCTCGTGCTCGACGAACCGACGGCTGTGCTGCAGCCGGACGAGATCGATGCGCTGCTGGCGATCTGCCGCCAGGTGGCGCTGCGCGGAAAATCCGTGATCCTGGTGACGCACAAGCTCGGTGAAATCAGCCGCGTCGCCGATCGCACCACGGTGCTGCGGCAGGGCCGCATCATCGAAACCGTCGCGATGGAGGGCGCCGACATCCGCTCGCTGGTGCGCTCCATGGTCGGCCGCGATGTGCAGTCGGCAGGCTCGGTGCTGGCCGCGGCGGTTGATATCGAAGGCAAGACGCCGGCGAAACCCTCAGGCGCCGCTGGTCCGGTGTCGCCGGGTGAGGCGGTGCTCGAGATCTCGGACCTCGTGTACCGCGACCCGCACGGCGTGCCGAGGCTCGACGGTTTGAGCCTCACGGTCGGCACCGGCGAGATCGTCGGGATCGCGGGCGTCGAGGGCAACGGCCAGACCGAGCTCGGGCTGATCCTGGCTGGGCTCGCCGCGCCGAGCGCGGGTGCGATCGTCGTCGGCGGGGCACAGGTCGGCGGCTGCACGCCGCAGGAAATCACCGACGCGGGTGTCGGCATCGTTCCCGAGGATCGCCATGCGGTCGCCTGCATCAAGGAATTGTCGGTGGCCGAGAACCTTTATCTCGGCGCGATCGGAAAGTTCAGCCGCTTCGGCCTGCTCGACAAGTCGGCGCGGCGCAAGGCGGCGGAGGCGATGATGCGCGATTTCGACGTGCGGGCGAGCAGCCCGGATGTTTCGATGGCGAGCCTCTCCGGCGGCAACCAGCAGAAGGCGGTGCTTGCACGCGAGCTGTCGCTCGATCCGCTGGTGTTCCTGCTCGCGGCGCAGCCGACGCGCGGGCTCGACGTCGGGGCGATCGAGGCCGTCTACAACCGCATCCGTGCCGCGCGCGATGACGGCCTCGGGGTGCTTCTGATCTCCAGCGAGCTCGAGGAGTTGATGGCGGTGTCGGATCGGATCGCGGTGATCTACCGCGGCAAGCTGGTTGGCGAGCTCGCTGCCGGGTCGTTCAGCCGTGAGGCGATCGGGGCGATGATGTCGGGGCACGCACATGTCTAGGTTGGCCATGGTCATGAAGAATCCGAAGCTGGCGCGGGTCGCGCAGGGCGCCAGACTCGAGCTCGTGCCGTTGCAGGTCCTGGTGCCGGTGGTATCGACCATTATCGCGCTCGGCATTGGCCTGCTTATCATCGCTGCGACAGGTGCGTCGGTCATCGAGGCGATCGAAGCCTTCTGGGACGGCATGGCGGGAAGCGATTTCAACATCGGCGCGTCGATCAATCGCGCCATCAGCCTTGCGCTGGTCGGTCTCGGTTTCATCTTCGCCAGCCGTGCCAACCTGACCAATGTGGGAGGCGAGGGGCAGATCGCGATGGGCGGCATGTTCGCGACCGCAGCGGCCCTGCACGGCGCCGGCGGCTTGCCGCTTGGACTGGCGTTCATCGTGCCGCTCGCCGTCGGAACCCTGGCTGGCGCCATCTGGGGCGGCCTTGCGGGCGTTCTCAAGGCGGCCCGCGGCACCAACGAGGTGATCAGCACATTGCTGCTGAGCTTCATCGCGCTGCCGCTGGTGTACTGGTCCGTCGAGTCCTTCCACCTGCTGCGCAAGCCGATCAGCGATGTGTCGTCGCTGCCGGAATCGGCGGAGATTCCTGATTCGACCAAGCTGCCGCTGCTGTTCCCAGACAACGGATCTCCGCTGCATATCGGATTGCTGATTGCGGCGATCGCGGTGGTGGTGGTGTGGCTGGTGCTCAGGCACAGCTCGCTCGGCCTGCGGCTGCGCGCCGTCGGCCTGAATGCGATGGCCTCCCGCCGTGCGGGGATGCGGACGAGCTTCTACGTGATCCTGGCGATGACGGTGTCCGGCGGGCTGGGTGGTCTCGGCGGCGCGATCATGATCCTCGGCCAGCAATTCTACCTGACGAGCGATTTCTCGTCGGGCTACGGATTTGACGGCCTGGTCGTCGGCCTGCTGTCGCGCGGCTCGGCCGTCGGCGTCGTGATCGGCGCATTGCTGTTCGGATTCCTGCGCTCGGGATCGATCAACATGGAGATCTCGGCGCACGTCCCGTCGGCCGTCGTGCTGATCTGCCAGGGCCTGATCGTCATTGTCATTGCAGGTTCCGCGATCCTCACCAACCGAAAGGTGACCCGATGATTGACGAACAAATGGCCGTGTTCATCGGCTCCGGGCTTCGCCTCGCGGTCCCGATCATTTTCGCCGCGACCGGCGAGATGCTGAGCGAGCGCGCCGGCGTGCTCAATCTCAGCCTCGACGGCATGATGCTGATGTCGGCCTTCACCGCGGCGCTGGCATCATGGGCGACCGGCTCGCCGCTCATTGGCGTCGCGGCCGGCGTCTTGGTCGCGACCGCGGTTGCCGCGCTCCAGGCCGTGCTGAGCGTGACATTGCGCGCCAATCAACTGGTGGTCGGAATCGGGTTCAATATCCTGGCGCTGGGCTCAACGACGTTTCTCTACCGCGAGATCTTCGGCCCGCTGTCGCGCGATCCGATTCCCGGTTTCGCGCAGCTCAATCTGCCGTGGCTTGCCCATATCCCGGTGATCGGGCCAGCGTTGGCGAACCAGACCGGGCTTGCCTATGTCAGCATCCTGATGGTCGTCGTGACCTGGTTGATCCTCAAATACACGTCGTTCGGGCTGGCGGTGCGGGCGGTCGGCGAGGATCCGCGCGCCGCTGATAAGGCCGGCATCAGCGTGGCGAAGACGCGCTATCTCGGTGTGCTCTACGCCGGCATCCTGGCGGGTCTCGGCGGCGCGTTCATGTCGGTTGCGGACAGCAATACGTTCACCGAGAACATGACCAAGGGCGCGGGTTATCTCGCGATCACGGCCGTGATCTTCGGCGGCTGGAATCCCTGGTACACGCTGGCGGCGTGCCTGCTGTTCGGCTTTGCGACCGCGCTGCAATTTTTGGTGCCGGCGCTGCAACTCGACGTGCCGGTCGCGCTGCTGTTGCTGCTGCCGTATCTGCTGGCGCTGGTCGCCATCGCGGGCTTCGTCGGAAAGAGCAGACAGCCCTCGGCGCTGACCATTCCGTTCGAACGAGGCGGCTGATCGCAACAGACTTCAAGAAAGCATAAGCAAGGGAGGAAAATCCGATGACGAGTTCCACGTTAGCGAAAGCCGCGGAGTCCGCTGCGTCCAGCGCCGCCAATCCTCTTGGGTCCGCTCCCGGCTACAAATGGCTGGTCGACGACAACAACGTCAACATGGCGATGGCGCCGCCGCCGCCCAGGGTGGTGACGATCGACGCGCAGCCTCAGACGGTGACGGTCGATCTGCACCGCACCGTTCTCATCGTCGTCGACATGCAGAACGATTTTTGCGCGAAGGGCGGATGGGTCGACCATCTCGGCCTCGATCACACGCCGGACCGGGCGCCGATCGAGCCGCTGCAGAAGCTGCTTCCGGTGTTGAGGAATGCCGGCGTGCACGTCATTTGGCTGAACTGGGGCAATCGGCCCGATCTCAAGAACATGGCTCCCAACCAGCTCCATTTGTACAAGCCGAAGGGCGTCGGCATCGGTCTTGGCGAGCCGTTACCGGGCAGCGGCGCGCGCGTGTTGCAGAAGGACAGTTGGGCCGCGGCCGTTGTCGATGAACTGAAACAGGAGCCCGAGGACATTCACGTCGACAAATACCGGATCAGCGGCTTCTGGGACACGCCGCTGGACAGCATCCTGCGCAATCTTGGCACCAAGACCATCCTGTTTGCCGGCGTCAACACCGACCAATGCGTGCTGCATTCGCTCACCGACGCGAATTTCCTGGGCTATGGCTGCCTTCTGGTCGAGGACTGTTGCGCGACGACCTCACCAGGCTTCTGCGTCGAAGCAACCCTGTTCAACGTCAAGAAATGCTTCGGCTTCGTGACGCATTCGTCCGACGTCATCGGTGCCGTTCAGGAGCACATCCAGCAACGGTGACATCCCGTGGAAGTCGTGGCTTCGCGATCTCGGCAGGCGTGCACACGCTAGGTTTGCGAAGCCGCGTTCGATCCTCGTCCGCCTGATCCGAGGCGTGGCTCCGCTCCCGCCAGCAGCCGCTGAACGTTGGCGCGATGGCGCACGATCACATAAAGACCACCTGCGATGACCAGCAGCCGATATGGCAACGGCTGCTCCATGGCGCAGACCAGTGCGATCGCAGCGAGCGCCGCCGACATCGAACTCAGCGACACAATCCGGGAAATTGCCAGCACAACGCCAAAGACGAGGGCGGCGCCCAGGCCGACCGGCCAGGACATCGCCAGCAACACGCCGAGCCCCGTCGCCGCGGATTTGCCACCGGTAAAATTCAACCAGATCGAGCGGCTGTGTCCCAACAGCACGGCAAGTCCGGCCAGGCAGACCGCCCAAGGCAGCAAGGTTTGCTGGTCAATTGCTGTCGGTGGCGTGACCGACGGCAACGTATAGAGCCAGGGATAGAACCAGCGGGCAAACGCGACCGCAGCTGCGCCTTTCAGCACATCCACCAGGAGGACCGCCAACGCAGGCCACTTGCCGAGGGTTCGCAAGACGTTGGTTGCGCCGGTGGATCTGGAGCCGTGCTGGCGGATGTCGATGCCCTTGAGCAGTTTCCCCGCCAGATAGCCCGCGGGCGTTGAGCCGAAGAGATAGGCGGCCGCCAACCCGGCCGCGCTTGCTATCCAGAAAACCATAGGCGTCCCCTCCATGCCGCAGTGTCAGGCAAGCGCCATCCCGAGTCTACCTCCATCCGGCGGCCGAAACCGTCGATACGAGAGATGGATTCCCTTACCCGCTTCAATGCCCTTTGGAATAGGCTGGCCGCGCGATAGATACCGCGATTGACAGGCCGATTGATCGGCCATGCTGCCGCGACGGAGACAGGACACGGAATGACGACAAGCTCCATCGAGATACGACGCCTCTTGCCCGCGGACGCCTCGCTTTATCGCGACATCCGTCTCGAAGCGCTCCGCTTGAGCCCAGAGGCGTTCGGCAGCGCATATGAGACGGAGAGCGCGCATCCCGTCGGCCTGTTCGCGGAGAGGCTGGATCGCGGGGCGGTGATCCTCGGCGCGTTCCGGGGCGGTGAACTCGCCGGCATTGTCGGCTTCATTGTGGCGGATGGGCCGAAGCGGCAGCACAAGGGCATGCTGGTCGGCATGTATGTGCGGCAGCAGGGGCGGCGCGCAGGGATCGGCCGGCGGCTGGTCGAAGCCGCGCTCGAGCTCGCTGCACAATCGGTCGAGCTGGTGCAACTCGTCGTGGTGAAAGGCAACGAGCCGGCCTTTCGGCTCTATCAGAGCATGGGGTTTGTCGAGTACGGGCTGGAGAAGCACGCGCTGAAGATCGACGGCCGCTACCATGACGACATCCTGATGGCGAAGGATCTGGTCGAGCGGAGCTGACGGCCGCAAATCAAGCGACACATTTCCGACGGGCGATCGCGCTAGCTATGGACACAGCCGAGAAACGCTCGCTCGCCACATCGCCAGGAAGTCGCCATGCCGAAGATCGATCTGACAAAAGTGCCGGAACGCAAGGGGACCGGCTATCCGGCCGAATTCGCCGCGCCATGTGCCGAGCGGGTGCGGCAGCGCCTCGGTGAGGCCGGCGGGCTCGGCGATTTCGGCGTCAATCTGATGCGGTTGCCGCCGGGCAATTGGTCGAGCCAGCGCCACTGGCACTCCGACGAAGACGAATTCGTCTATGTGCTGGCGGGCGAAGTGGTGCTGATCGAGGACGGCGGCGAGACGGTGCTGCGCGCCGGCGATTGCGCGGCGTTTCCGAAAAATTCCGGCAACGGGCATCACATGATCAACAGGTCGCAGATGACGGCCACCTATCTCGAGGTCGGCTCGCGCTCGCGCGCCGACGTCATCACCTGCTCCGACATCGACATGATGAGCCCGAGCTCGGACGGCCGCTTCCTGCATAAGGACGGCCGGCCCTACGAGTAGACCTTGATCCGCTAGCCGACCGGCGCGAAATCCGGCGTTGCGGATTGGCCCGCGAAGGACCAATCTTCCGGTGAGGGAGCATCGGTCGCGTGCCATGACGGAATGGTATTTCATCTGGATCGACGGTCCGCGCGGGCCTGAGCCGCAGAAATGGTCGTCGGACGCGCTGTGGGGGCAGCTCGCGCGCCAGGACATCATCGTCCGTTTTCCCCTGAGCGACCGCGAAGCGGGCCTGTCGCTCGATCAGCTGGCAAGGCTGCATCCCGTGCCGCAGTGAGTTGCGCGGCCGGAGAGCGCGGCAGCCTCACACCACCAGCCGTCCTTCGCGATCGGCGACCGTGATCTTCGCTTCCGTCCCCGAATTGAAATCGAGCCGGTCGGCCTCGATGCCGTCGCTGAAGATCACGCCGTTCTCCGGCATCAGCGAGCGCACGCTGAGGTGCTCGGCACGATCGAGGCTGCCGCAGACCAGCGTGACCTGCGAGGTCCGGCTCGGAAACGGCTCACGCACCGCAAAGCGCAGCGCGCCGGCGTCCCAGGCCTGCGGCAGATAGGGCGGGCTGCCGGCGCCGCCACCGAAGGCGCCGGCGATCGCGAGCGAGCCGGTGACGATGCTCTTGAACCAGGCGGTCGAGCCGAGCCCGGTCGCGACGATCAGGCCGCTCGAGGACTGCCGTTCCTTCTGCTCGGCGAGCGCGATCTCGTAGACCGCCGAGGTATGCGTGCGCGCGCCGATGAAGAGGTCGTTGACCGCATACAGCACCTGGCCGTTGGTCAGCGCGGCCTTGGCCATCGTCACCGCCTTGTGGCCGCGTCTGTCGGAAGCAACCTCGCGCAGCAGGGCAGGGAGGTCGCGCGGCACGAAGGGCAACAGGATGCCGTCATAGCGCTTGGCATCCGGGTTGAGCCCGATCAGCGGATGGCCGTCGAGATACTTCATCGTGTTGGCGACGACGCCGTCCTGGCCGAGCGCCACCACGATGTCGGACGGGCCGAAGATGAAGTTCGGCAGGAAACTCCGATCGATGATCTGGTAGCGGCCCCATTGCTCCAGTGCCTGCACGGTGACGCGGCGCTCGGCCTGGTAGACGTCGTGCTCGCGCTGGTAGTCGGAGAAGTCGGCGCCGAGATGCTCGACATAGAAGCGCGCCTGTGCCGCTGTCAGGTATTTTGCGATCAGCTCCTCGAGCCGCGTCTTGCGGGTGACGAGGACGATCTTGCGGTCATTGTCGGCGGGCACGGGCGGCCTCCACGGCGGCGGGCTTCTCCAAGAGCGTGTTGAGCAGATCGGGCGAGACGTTGAGCTGGCCGATCTTCTCCGCCTTTTCGGCGATCCCGCTGAAGGCCTGCGCGATCAGCTGTCCCGGCTGCATGCCGGCTGCGGCCAGTGCCTGGATCACGCGGGTGTCGACACCCTCGAAGATCTTCATCAGCGCGCCGACCCGATAGGCCTCGGCATCCGCCAGCGTGCGGGTATTCTCGGCGTTGAGGCCGACGAAATCCTTGCGCTTGCTCTCCAATGTGATGTCGGCGACCATGCCGGCCTCGCGCAGCTCGGCCTGCTTGGCCGCGACGCTCGCCTCGGCGTCCATCTGGGTCTCCCGGATCGAGCGCTTCTTCTGCTCGACCGCGATCTCGGTGTCGAGCTCGCTCTCGCGGATGGCGCGTTCCTGCTCCACGGCAAAGTTGCGCCGCGCGAAGATCGCTTCGTCCGCGCTCTTGAGGATCGCCTCGCGCGCCTCGGCCTCCAGCGCCTTGGCGGTGTCGGGCGTCGGCTTCACGCCGCGGATCGAGACGCCGAGGATTTCGAGGCCGAGGGAAGCGATATCGGCGCGGCCGCGCAGTCCGCCTTCGATCAGGCCGGCGATGCGATCGGAGGCTTGCAGCGCCTCCTTCAAGGTCAGCTCCTTCACCGCCTGTTGCGCCAGCACCTCGACGGTCGCCAGAATCCGCTGCGGCAGCTTTTCCGGGTCGTCGGACTCGTAGGTCTCGCCGTCGGCCTTGAGGGTGAAGTTGAGCATCGCGGCAGCCTTTTGCGGCTCGCTGATCCGGTAGGTGACATGGCCCTGAATGGTCAGCGCCTGAAAGTCGCGCGCGATCTGCTGGAAGATGAAGGCGGTGTCGCGGCTGCCGATCGGCACCGCGACCAGCGAGGTGACCGGTCCATAGTAGAAGCCGGACAGGCCGGCGCCCTGCTGGGTCACCGCGCCGCCGCGGTATTTCATGAGGTAGGTGGTCGGCTGGGCCTTGATGAAGCGGAGACCGAACATGGTGTGCACTCCCGAGTAAGTGTGTCTGAGCAACTAAGCTAGTTGGACTGTACAACTAAGTATGTTATTGTCAAGCCGGGACGTGAAAAGGTTCGCGCCACCGGAGCGTTTTCGAGCGAAGTGGACGCCGGTTCGCGTGAAGAAAACGTGTCTTGACCAAAAGCTCTGAAGAGCGGGGAGAGCATGCCCGAGAAACCGGAACTCGACTTTCCGCGGCCGCTGACGACGGTCGACGTCGTCATTTTCGCCATCAGGTCAGACGCGCTTCAGGTCCTGCTGGTTCAACGGCCAAGAGCGGAAACCGAGCCGTTTCCAGGGGCTTGGGCGCTGCCCGGCGGTTTCGTCGATATCGCCGGCGACCGTGACCTCGAAGCCTGCGCCGCGCGCAAGCTGAAGGACAAGACCGGCGTCGTCAGTCCGTATCTGGAGCAGCTCGGCAGCTGGGGCAGTGCCACGCGGGATCCGCGCGGCTGGTCTGCGACGCATGCCTACTTCGCATTGCTGCCGGAGCACGCCGCCGGCGGCACGCTCGCCGCGGATGCGCAGTGGTTCGCGGTCGAGGGCGAGAAGGTGCGGCCAAAGCTTGCCTTCGACCATGCCGAGATCCTGCAGGCGGCGGTGCAGCGCCTGCGCAGCAAGGTCGAGTACACCTCGCTGCCCGCCTATCTGATGCCGCCGGAATTCACGCTGCCGGAATTGCAGCGGACTTTTGAGATCGTGCTCGATCGTCCGCTGGAGAAGAGCGCCTTCCGCACCCGCATGCTCGCCGCCGACCTGATCGAGCCGGTCGCCAGGATGCGCAGGGGCCCGAACCGGCCGGCCCAGCTCTACCGGTTGAAGAAGGCGAGAGCGCCGGTGTTCTTTGCACGGACGTTCAATCCGCCGGGATGAGGTTCGCGACGCGCGGCTCCGCGCTGCGTCTGGCAATCCAAACAATTTGAAACAATCGGGGACAGCAAATTTAATTCGTCTGCGCCACACCGTTCAACCTGGAATAGTGGAGTGCGCGATGCGGTTGCAGTTGGTTCGTCTTCTGGGCGCTTCGGCGCTGTGTCTTGGCGTGTTGGCCGCGCCGGCCTGTGCCAACACTGAATGGATCGTTAACCGGATGAGCGGCGTCATGCGCGCGGACGTGACCTGGGAGCAGGTCAGGTCGCAGATGCTGATGGCGTTCTATCAGAGCAATCCGGACGAGCGCGGCGTCACCGCGCAAGGCGTCGACGATCTGCGCAAGATCATGGCGGCGCAGCGGCGGTCGCAGTTCATCTCGCAGATTCTGCTCTACGACCTCGACGGTGACGGAGCTGTCACCAAGGCCGAGATCACCGCGGTGATGCAGCCGCGGGCGCGGCAGATGATCCATTCCAACGGCGTGCAGCTCGAGTCAACGCCGGAACAGACGAGGCTCCAGCTCGACCGGCTGGTCAGCGACGCGCTCAAGCCGGATGCCGACCGCGATGGCGTGATCAGTGCCGCCGAAATTCAGCAGGAAGCGCAACGGCAGGCGGACCAGGCCAGCACCGGCTGGCGGCAAAACGGGACCCAGTATGTCCCGATGACACTCGATGCGAACGGTGATGGCGCTGTCTCGCTGGCGGAATATGAGGCTGCGATACGCCAGCAATTCGATGCGGTCGATGGGGATCGCGATGGTCGCATTTCGGCCGCTGAATTCGCGGATTTCGGCAAGCGCGCCAATGAGGCCCGCCTGGCAACGCAACGCGCTCGCGAGGTCGAACTGCGCAAGCAGCGGCAACAGGCCGCCGTGGCGGGGTGCGATGTGCCGGCCCCGCCGCGCGATGCTCGTATCGTGCTGCTCGGCGCGCAAGAGGCCAGGGCGCTGTCGAACGCCTGGATCGGCACCCAGGATCAGGTGACCTATGTGACGACCGTTGAGATCGCGCCAGGACCCGAGCCGATCTATCTCGCGCTGGCGAGTGGCGGCGCGATGATCTGGGACATCGTCGGGGCGACCGAACGGATCGCCGGCGTTGCGGCCGATGCGGACGTGTCGATCGACAAGTCGGGTGACGCGCGGTTGCAGCGGTTCGCGGCCGTCAACGGCACGGCACCGCAACGCGGTGGCAAGCCGCTGGTCGGCGTCATCGGCGTGCCGCGCGAAAAGGTGCATTTCACCGCGCACACCGGATGTCTGGTGCCGGCGACTGAGGCGACGATGAAGGACGGCAGTGCCGAGGAGATCGCAGCCCTGCTGCTCGGGCGCGCCGTGGATGAGAGCGGCGGCGAGCAGCGTGCGGGGACCTTCCGTGTTCCGGCCGCGCGGCATTTTGCCGACCGCCCGGTTCGCAACGCGATCCAGTTGCCGAAGGAAGGCCTTGGCGAGTTATTGTGGCGCGACGTGCGGGAGGCATACCCGGCAGGGATCGCGCAGATCGAGCCGGAGGCGGTGGTCTCGGCGCATCCGGTCAGCCACTACTCCGTGCTGCCGGGCCGCGCGGGGCTTGCGGAACTGGTCGACGCCGGCGCGCTCATGGTCACCGGGATGAGCCGCGGCATTCGGATCAACGATGGCGACTTCAAGCCATTCACGATGCCGAACAAGTTCAGGATTTCAAAGAAGCTCAGGCTTCCTGCCGGCGTGCAGGGCACCTTTACTCTGCCGTCCCAGGTGCCGCCGCCGGACGGCGATTTGAGCGCGACCTGTGTGCTTTCGGAACCGGAGATGAAACCGATCAGCGGCTCGCGCGCGAATTGCAGCTAGTTGCGCCGAGATCGAAGCCCGGCGTCGCGACATCAGTGAGAAACAAGGCGACGAACTTTTTGCCGAGCACGTGCTTGGCCGCCGCGGCTTGCCTCTGCGACGCGCGATGTCTCATTGGCATAATGAAGCCGCGGCGCGATGCCCGCTTCGGCGGCAACCCGAGCGAAACATCTTGATACGGATCGCACAGCGGGCGTCGATCGCTGCGGTGCCGATCACCTGACGCAGTGCGGCATGTGTTGCGTCGCGCTCTAGCGGCGCCAGCTTATCGAGAGCACTCAAGTACAAGAAGGCAGCATGGCCGCCATGCGTGCCGAAATTTGCATTGAAGCAGCGTTCTCGATGTATTGCTGGCAGCGCACGATGAAGCGTGAAACAATGCGGCAAAAATCATGTCGGGAGAGAACTTGATGCCGTTCGAGCGGGGGTTGCATTGCGCTGTTGCGCGCAGAAACCTTAAGTGCAACTCATGGACCGCGTTGCCATTATTCTGCCTGATCAGCACGTTCGGAGTAATGCACAACGCCGCCGCGAACGAGTCCTTGCAGATTTCGGATGCGCGCGTGCCGGCGGTCGACAAAGAGGGCGGAGACCTTCCCTTGACGATGACGATCAGGAACGAGGCCGACAGCGCCGACGCATTGCTGCGCGTCCGTTGTCCGGTCGCGAATTTCTCCGAGCGTCACATTGTCGACCGCGGTGAAGGCGCACCGGCGATGCGTTCGATATCCAATATACCAGTGCCGGCAAAGGGGACGCTCGAGCTCAAGCGTGACGGCTATCACGTCATGCTGCTGCAGTTGCGTCAGGCGCTCACGCCGGGCGAGACGTTCAAATGCGCGGTCGTCTTTCAGAAGGCTGGAACCATCGAGACGGAGGTAACGGTCCAGAAGTGACCACACGGAATGCGGCGGGTGCGAACGATCACTCGCCGGGACTCAAGGCTTCTCGCGAGATCGTCCGTGTGTGACGGGCGGTTCGATCAATGAAGAATGCTAGATCCGGAGGAAATGCACCTATGACAAGGTTGAATTGGGTTAAGTCGCACATGCTCGCAGCGGCGGTAGCATCCGCTGCGACCTTCGCGGGCTCGTTCGCGCTCGCCGAGGATGTCAGTCAGGACCGTCTGCTCAATGCTGACAAGGAAGCAGGCAACTGGCTGCACCATCACAAGAACTATTCGGCGACCCGCTTCTCGTCGCTGGCGGATATCAACAAGGACAACATCAAGAATCTGAAGGTCGCCTGGACCATGCATCTCGGCGGCGTCGAGGGCGGCGGAATCTGGGCGCATGGCGGCCTGGAGGGAACTCCGATCGTCGAGAACGGATTCATGTACGTCACCGACGGCTGGGGCTCGGTCTACAAGATCGATGCACATGGCGGCAAAGGCGTGCTGGTCTGGAAGATGGATCCCAAGACCGACCACGACTGGGCCGGCGCGGTCGCCTGCTGCGGTGTCGACAATCGGGGCGTCGCGTTGTGGAACAACCTCGTCATCTCGCACACGCTCGACGGCCGTCTGATCGCGACCAACAAGGAGACCGGGCAGGTCGCCTGGCAGCGTCAGGTCGCCGATCCCGACAAGGGCGAAGTGATCACCGGTGCTCCGCTGATCGTCAAGGACAAGGCGATATCGGGCGTAGCCGGTGCGGAATACGGCATTCGCGGCTGGATCGCCGCGACCGACCTGAACAGCCAGAAGGAAGTCTGGCGCACCCACACGATTCCCGGCAAGGACGAGCCGGGTGCCGAGACCTGGAAGGACGACAAGAACGCCAAGGCGAGCGGCGGTGGTTCGACCTGGGTCACCGGCAGCTACGACCCCTCGACCAACACGATCGTGTGGGGCGTCGGCAATCCCGGACCGGACTGGGACAATGAATACCGGCCCGGCGACAATCTCTATACCGACTCGTCGCTTGGTCTCGATGCCGACACCGGCAAGATCAAGTGGCACTACCAGCACACGCCGAACGATCCCTACGACTATGACAGCGTGGCGGAGAATGTGCTGGTCGACGTCCCCGGTCCGAACAACACGACGCTGAAGCTCGCGCTCGAGGCCGACCGCAACGGCTTTGCCTATGCGGTCGATCGCAACAGCGGCAAGTTCGTCTGGGGTCTGCCCTTCGTCAAGAAGGTGACCTGGACCAAGGGTCTCGATCCCGAGTCCGGCAAGCCGGTGGAATATGATCCGAAGCAGGGCGTGCAGAAGTACAACGCCTCGGTCACGCCGAGCCGCACCAACAAGGAAACGGACATCTGCCCCGGCAACATGGGCGGCAAGAACTGGCCGCCGACCGCGTACAATCCGAACCTGAAGCTCTGGTACATTCCGGTGATCGAGAGCTGCAACCATATCAAGGTCGAGGAGATGACGCCGGACAAGGTCAAGGCGCGCGAGTTCTTCACCGGCGGCGGGCCGAGCCAGCCGGTCAAGATCACCGGCAGCGTGACCGCGATCGACGTCACCACCGGCAAGGTGGCAGGGAAGGCGGAGACCCAGTTCCCGAACCTCGGCGGCATCCTGGCGACGCCTGACCTCGTGTTCTCCGGACAGCCGTCCGGCGAGCTGATCGCCTATGACGCGAAGTCGTTGCAGAAGCTGTGGGAGTTCAACACCGGTGGCGGCCTCAACGCGCCCCCGATGACGTTCTCGGTCGACGGCAAGCAGTATGTCGCGGTCCTGGTCGGCCTCGGCGGTGCCTGGGACAAGTGGTTCATCGATGCCACGCCCGAGCTGAAGCGGATGCAGCCGGGCTCGATGCTCTACGTGTTCGCCCTTTGACGTCGCACGCGCGGGAGGCTTCGGCGAGAGGCCTCCCGCGTAATTTTGGTTCAGAGAAACAAAAACAAATGAAGCACAACTGGCTGGTTGGCGCGTGGCTCGGCTGCGCGCTGGTGATGGGATTTGCAGGCACGGCGCATGCGCAGTCGGCGAGCGATCCGACCGATGCGGGCAAGGCGGTGTTCAAGCGCGGCAACTGCGTCGGCTGCCACAAATGGCACGGCAATGGCGGCGGCGGCTATGGCGGCGACGCGCTGTCGCTGCGCAAGACCGAGCTGACCAAGGAACAGATCATCGAGACCGTGACGTGCGGGCGGCCGGGCACCGGCATGCCGTTCTTTGTGCGCGGCTCCTATGACACCACGAAATGCTACGAGATGGCCCGGCAGGATGTCGCGGACCGGATGCCGCCTGAGGCCAACGTGTTCCTGCGGCCGAACGAGATCGAGGCCGTCGCGGATTACGTGCTCGCCCACGTCAAGGGCAAGGGTGAGCCGAATTATGACGAGTGCATCGCCTTCTTCGGCGACGGCTCGCGCGTCTGCAACATCTACAAGGAGACCGGCCACGCCGCCGCGCCGTCCGACCCAAGCGAGAAGGCAAAGCCATGAGCAAGCAGAGATCGGCGATCCGCGGGTTCGTTTTCGCCGCGTCAGTCGCAGCGGCCGTGCCGGCGATGGCGACCGCGGGAGACCTGCGCGACATCAATGTCGGCATGGCGATATCAAGCGTGCCCGACGCGGGCTACATCAACCTGACCTGCGCCGACGAGAAGACCACCCATAGATTGGCGGAATGGGCGCAGTGGTCGAGTTGCCCGGAAGGGCCGGACCAGTTGCGCGGCATTCGCTTCGAGTATGATCGCGAGACTGCGCGGGAAGGCACCATGGTCGCCGGCCATCCGGCGATCCTGACCGTGATGATCGACAAGGACGCCAGGATCGCCGCGCTGACGATCGAGACCGACCCGAAGGCACGGCTCTATCTGCGCAAGAAAGCGTTCCTGCTCGGCCTGCAGGCGAAGTCGCGCTACGGCGAGGACGGCTGGACCTGCTCGGAAGCGAAACCGGGCGCCGACAGACTGGAGGTCGGCGGCGTCTTTGTCGACGAGAAGTGCACAAAGACGATCGACGGCCGGACGGTCGAGATCGAGCGTCATCTCTATCGCGAGCCGAACAAGGAGCTCAAGGACATGACCGACGAGAGCAGGATCACGATCCGCCGCGCCGGGTCTTGAGCCTGCGTCGAGCCGGCTTAGTGCCGCGCCAGCAGCACCACAATGACCAAAGCGAGGATCGCGCACAGCACCTTCCAGAAGGTCACGGGATCGCGGTCGTGCAGCGATTTGCGGGTGGTGACGGCGGGGCCGGCCCAGGTCGCGCCGTTCTCCAGTTCGTGCGCGAACTCGATGACGTCGCCGAAGCGTTGCGCGGGCTCGACGCTGAGCGCCTTGCCGATCACGGCATCGAGCCAGGCCGGCAGGTCCGGGCGATAGCGTGACAGCGGCGCCGGCTTGCCGAAGCGCGGCCGCGAGAACGGCTCGATCTCGCCGAACGGATAGTTCGCGGTGAACATCCGGTAGACCGTGACGCCGAGCGCGAACAGGTCGGAGGCCTCGTCGCCGGCCTTGCCGCCGAACAGTTCGGGCGCCATGTAGCTCGCGGTGCCCGGAATGTCCTCGGCCGGAAAATCCTCCAGCAGCGGCACGCGCGCGACGCCGAGGTCGACCAGGCGCAACCCGCCATCCTTCGAAAGGATGACGTTGTCGGGCTTGATGTCGCGATGGATGATGCCGGCGCGGTGCAGCGCCGTGACCGCGCGCACCAGCTTGGTCGCAATCGCGATGCCCTCGGTGAGCGACAGCCGCGGCGCGCGGTTGAGCCGCTGCTCCAGCGTTTCGCCCTCATAGAGCGGCATCGCCGAATAGAGCCGGGTCTGCCGCTCCGCCGGCACCTCGATGATCTCGCCGATCCAGAGGCTGCGCACGCGCGCGGCGACCCACGCCTCGCGCACGAAGGCGAGGCGGTAGGAGCCCTCGCTCGCGACCCGCGGATGCGGAAATTTCAACACGACGTCGCGGCCGGCACGCTTGTCGGTCGCCTTGAACAGACGGCTGTAGCGTCCGTCGGACAGCACATCAGAGAGCACGAAATCGTCGACGGTGTCGCCGCTGTCAGGCAGATCGAGGATCGGCAGCGTCGCGATCGCATGCGTAAGATCGTCGCGATCCGCCGGCGGCAGGTCGACGATGTCGAGCACCAGCGCTGTCGTGTTGTCGCTGCTGCCGGCCGCAAGCGCGGCATCGACGATGCTGCGCGCCGATTCGTCGGGCGGCGTGCGCTCTTCCAGCAGTTGCTGGAGGCGGGGATCGCCGAGCGCGCCGTGAACCCCGTCGCTGCAGATCAGCAGGCGATCATGTTGCCGGAGCCCGACCGACGTGTAGTCGAAGCGGGCGAACTCCTCGAAACCGATGGCGCGGTTCAGCATATGCGCGAGGTCGCCGCGACCGGCGATATGGTCCTGCGTCAGGCGCTCCAGCCGTCCCTCGCTCAGGCGGTAAGCCCGGGTGTCGCCGATATGGATCACATGGCATTGCCGCCGCGACAGGATGATCGAGGAGAACGCGCAAGCCATGCCGCTGCGTGCGGCATCGACGCGGCCCTGGCCATAGATCCAGCTGTTGGCGGCTTCCAGCGCCCGCGCGGCGCGGCGGCGGACGCCGAGCGTCTCCGGTAGCGAATAATAAGCGTCGATGAAGCTGCGGACCGCGACCTCCGCGGCCTCGCGTCCGCCCTTGTGGCCGCCGACGCCGTCGGCGACCGCGGCCACGACATCGCGGTGAAGCGTGCCCGGCTGGCCGAGGCAGGCCGCGACATAGTCCTCATTGGCGGCGCGCTTGCCGGTCTCGCTGGCGAAGCCTAAGCGAACGCCGAGATCCCTTTGCAGGTCTCGCTGCAAATGCCGTTGCGCGCCGTTCGCCACGTCCGAGCTATCCTCTCCCGAGGGAGCGGGCCGTCAGACGCGCGCTCCCGACACCGCGCCCCAGGTGGTGCGCCAGCGGACCTTGACCATCGCAAGTCCGATGAAGCCAAGCAACGCCAGCGCGCCGAAGAACAGGAAGCCGGCGCCGAAGCCGCCGGTCATGCCCTTGGCATAGCCGAGGGTCTGGGCGAGGAAGAAGCCGCCGATGCCGCCGGCGCAACCGACTAAGCCGGTCATCAGGCCGATCTCGTGACGGAAGCGCAGCGGAATCAGCTGGAACACCGCGCCATTGCCCATGCCGAGCGCCAGCACGCCGATCGAGAACAGCAGCACCGAAATCCAGGCGATGCGCGGAAGCTCGGTCAGCGCCCAGCCGCCCGGCGTCGCCGCCGCTGGGCCTTCGGGCATGAAGGCGATCACGACATAGGCGGCGACAACGACGCCGAACAGGATCGAGAGCGAGCGGATGCCGCCGATGCGGTCGGCAATCATGCCGCCGACGGGGCGGAATCCCGAGCCGAAGGCGACGATCAGCGCGACCAGCATGCCGGCCGCGACGCCGGAGACATGATACTGCACGGTGAAATAGAGCGGCAGCGCGTTGGCGAGCCCGACGAAGCCGCCGAAGGTGATGAAGTAGAAGAACATGAACCAGCGGCTGTCGGAATCCTTCAGCAGCGCGCCATAGGCCTTCAGCGAGATCTTCTTGCGCTCGCCCGGCGCGTCCTTGGCTGCGAATGCGTAATAGGCGAGCACCATCAGCATCGGAATCAGCAGGCAGCCGAACACGGCCTGCCAGCCCCAATGTTCTGCAATGGATGGCGCAAGCAGCGTGTCGAGCACGACGCCCATATTGCCGGCGCCGGCGATCCCCATCACCACGCCCTGATACTGCGGCGGATACCAGCGGCTCGCCTGGGGCAGGGCGACCGCGAACGAGGCGCCGCCGACGCCGAGCGCAAGCCCGAACAGCTCGATCGCGAGCTTGCTGGTCAGCCCGAAATGCCAGACCGCCGCGGTCGCGGCGATCACGACAAGCTGGGCGATGATGCCGGTGCGCTTGGCGCCGATGATGTCGGCGAGAATGCCCATCGGCACGCGCAGCAGGGCGCCGGCGAGCACGGGAATGGCGACCAAAGTGAACTTCTCGTTCACGGCCAGATTCATGTCGCGCGCGATGTAGACGATCAGCGGTCCGAGCGCGACCCACGCCATGAAGCTGATGTCGAAGTAGAGGAACGCGGCAAGCAGTGTCGGCCAGTGACCTGCCTTCTTGAACTCGGCTAGCTTCATCGCAAGCGTCTCGCGTTGATGCGGCGGAGGCAGTCGCACAAGCGCGACTATCCCGGGCGCAGACCAATCTAATGTGGGTGAATGTGTGAGCGCGCTCGTCGTTGAGACGCGCTCCGTCAGGAGATGAGGTCAGCAATTTGCGTGCCATCGAATCGTTCGCGTCGCTTTGCCTTGCAGTCGCAAGGCGTTGCGGCGAGATCGCGAACCGGATTCCGTGATCGGAATTGGCGTGGCTTGCAGCAAGTGGCGGCGCGCAAACGCGCACGCTGATGCTTTCTTGTGCGACGCGTCATCGGCATGCGCCAGCGCATCGATAGCGCCTTCGCGATCGCCATCGCGGGCGCTGATGCTGTGCTGCACAAGAGATCATCGCCGTGGCTAAAAATTCGGCCTGCCGCCTGCGCGACAGGCCGCCCGGCTGATTCGGTGTGCTCGAAAACCAATTGATTTTGCTGCTGGATTCGTCCGCCGCGAGTTGGCACGCGTTTTGAATACCAATCATTAACGGAACATCGATCGTCATTGAGGACGGTCTGCGCCCGCGGATGGGCTTCCTACAAATCCAACCTTTATCGGTGTCGATCAACGACGCACGCCGCGTCGCTGGGCATCGCCGTCGGAATTGAAAGGCAGACCATGCTCGACAAGGTGATCAAGCAGAAGCTCGTGGTGATCGGCAACGGGATGGCCGGTATCCGCACGGTCGAGGCGCTGCTCGAGCGCGCCCCCGATCTCTACGACATCACGGTGTTCGGCTCCGAGCCGTACGGCAATTACAACCGCATCCTGCTGTCGCCGGTGCTCGCCGGCGAGAAGACCGTCGACGACATCATGCTCAACACCGTCGACTGGTACGAAGACAACAACATCACGCTGCGCAAGGGCGAGACGATCAGCATGATCGATCGCCGGACCTGCGAAGTCGTCACCGAGGCAGGCGAGCGCGTGCCGTATGACCGCCTGCTGGTCGCGACGGGCTCGAACCCGATCATGCTGCCGCTGCCGGGCAAGGAGCTGCCGGGCGTGATCGGCTTCCGCGACATCTATGATGTCGATCGCATGATCAAGGCCTCGACCGACTATCGCAACGCGGTCGTGATCGGCGGCGGCCTCTTGGGCCTCGAAGCCGCCAACGGGTTGATGAAGCGCGGCATGAACGTCACGGTCGTGCATCTGCTCGACACCTTGATGGAGCGTCAGCTCGACCCGGTGGCCGGCGGCCTGTTGCGCAAGTCGCTGGAAGAGCGCGGCATGGTGTTCAAGATGCCGGCGCAGACCCAGGCGATCCTGGGCGAGGACCGCGTCACCGGCGTGCGTTTCGGCGACGGCACCGAGCTGCCGGCCGATCTCGTCGTGATGGCAGTAGGCATCCGCCCGAACTTCGAGCTCGCCAAGAAGGCCGGGCTCTACTGCGAGCGCGGCATCGTCGTCTCCGACACCATGCAGACCTATGACGGCCGTATCTACGCGGTCGGCGAATGCGTGCAGCACCGCCGCCAGACCTACGGCCTCGTGGCGCCGCTGTTCGACCAGGCCAAGGTCTGCGCCAACCATCTCGCGATGAAGGGCTTTGCCACCTATGACGGCTCGGTCACCTCGACCAAGCTGAAGGTCACCGGCATCGACCTGTTCTCGGCCGGCGACTTCGCGCCGGGCCCGGACAAGGAGGAGATCGTGCTGCAGGACGCCAACCGCGGCGTCTACAAGCGCATCATCCTGAAGGACAAGAAGATCGTCGGCGCCGTGCTCTATGGCGACACCATCGACGGCCCCTGGTACTTCCAGCATCTGCGCGACGGCACCGACGTCTCGCATATGCGCGAGCGCCTGGTGTTCGGTGCCGCCAATCTGGGCGAGGGCGGCGTCAGCGGCCAGAACTCGGTTGCCGCGATGAGCGACGAGACCGAGATCTGCGGTTGCAACGGCGTCTGCAAGGGCGCGATCGTCAAGGCGATCTCCGAGAAGAAGCTGTTCACGCTCGACGACGTCCGCGCCCATACCAAGGCGTCGTCGTCCTGCGGCTCCTGCACTGGCCTCGTCGAGCAGGTGCTGGCATTCACGCTCGGCGGCGACTATTCGGCGGCGCCGAAGGTCAAGCCGCTGTGCAAATGCACCGATCACAGCCATGACGACGTCCGCCGCGTCATCGTCGAGCAGCAGCTGAAGACCATTCCCGCCGTGATGCGCTTCATGGAGTGGAAGACGCTGAACGGCTGCCATTCTTGCCGCCCGGCGCTGAATTATTATCTGCTCGCGACCTGGCCGGGCGAATACCGCGACGACCAGCAATCGCGCTTCATCAACGAGCGCGTCCATGCCAACATCCAGAAGGACGGCACCTATTCGGTGGTGCCGCGGATGTGGGGCGGCGTCACCACGCCGAGCGAGCTGCGCGCCATCGCCGACGTCGCCGAGAAGTTCAACATCCCGACGGTGAAGGTCACCGGCGGCCAGCGCATCGACCTGCTCGGCGTCAAGAAGGAGGATCTGCCGGCGGTGTGGGCCGATCTCAACGACGCCGGCATGGTGTCGGGCCACGCCTACGCCAAGGGCTTGCGCACGGTGAAGACCTGCGTCGGCTCCGAATGGTGCCGCTTCGGCACCCAGGATTCCACCGGCCTCGGCGTCAAGCTCGAGAAGTTCATGTGGGGTTCATGGACACCGGCCAAGGTCAAGCTCGGAGTCTCCGGCTGCCCGCGCAACTGCGCGGAGGCGACCTGCAAGGACGTCGGCGTGGTCTGCGTCGATTCCGGTTACGAGATCCATTTCGCCGGCGCCGCCGGGCTGCACATCAAGGGCACCGAGTTCCTGACCAAGGTCGAGACCGAGGACGAGACGCTCGAGGTGATCGTGGCGCTGACCCAGCTCTATCGCGAAGAGGGCTGGTATCTCGAGCGCATGTACAAATGGTGCGACCGCGTCGGTCTCGAGCAGATCAGGAAGCGGGTGGTCGACGACGTCGCGAACCGCAAGGCGCTGTTCGCCCGCTTCGCCTATTCGCAGCAGTTCGCGCAGACCGACCCGTGGGCCGAGCGCGCCAGCCGCGGGGTCGACCGCAATGAGTTCGCGCCTCTCGCCGAATTGGAGCTCGCATGACCAGCTGGATCGAAATCGGCGCACTCGACGACATTCCGCGGCTCGGCTCGCGCGTTGTGCGCACGCCGGGCGGCAATATCGCGGTGTTCCGCACCGAGAGCGACGAGGTGTTTGCGCTCGACGACCGCTGCCCGCACAAGGGCGGGCCGCTGTCGCAGGGCATCGTGCACAACAAGCGCGTCACCTGCCCGCTGCATAATTTCGTCATCGAGCTGGCCAGTGGCCAGGCGGTCGCGCCCGACGAAGGCTGCACCCATACCCATCCGGCCAAGGTCGAGAACGGCATTGTCTGGTTGTCGGTGCGGCAGGCGGCTGCGGTGAGCTGAGCGTCAGGCAATGCCCGTCAAGACCACGTGTCCTTATTGCGGTGTCGGCTGTGGCGTCATCGCGTCGAAGGACGCGGCGGGCGCCGTACGAGTCGAGGGCGACAAGCAGCACCCGGCCAATTTCGGCCGGCTCTGCAGCAAGGGCTCGGCGCTCGCCGAGACCATCGATCTCGACGGACGCCTGCTCGAGCCTGTCGTCGACGGCGCGCCGGCTGCGTGGGACGACGCGCTCGATCGCGTTGCCGATGGCTTCAGCCGCGTCATTCGCGAGCACGGGCCCGACGCGGTCGCGTTCTATGTCTCCGGACAACTGCTGACCGAGGACTATTACGTCATCAACAAGCTCGCCAAGGGCTTTGTCGGCACCGCCAATATCGACACCAATTCGCGACTGTGCATGGCGTCCAGCGTCGTGGGGCACAAGCGCGCGTTCGGCAGCGACACTGTGCCGGGCTGCTACGAGGATCTCGAGCAGGCGGATCTTCTGGTGCTGGTCGGCTCCAACGCCGCCTGGTGTCATCCGATCCTGCACCAGCGCATGCTGGCGGCCAAGGAGAAGAACCCGGCGTGCAAGATCGTGGTGATCGATCCGCGCCGCACCGCGACCTGCGAGGGCGCCGATCTGCATCTGCCGCTGCGCTCGGGCAGCGATTCCGTGCTGTTCAACGGGCTGTTCGCATTCCTCGCCGGCAGCAATGCGGTGGATCGCAGCTTTGTCGGCAATTGCACGACAGGGGTCGTCGACGCGCTGAAGCAGGTGGGCGGCCAGACCGTGGCGCAGACGGCTGCGACCTGCGGCCTGACCGAAGGCGCGGTCGGCCTGTTCTTCGACTGGTTCACCCGGACCGAGCGCGTCGTCACGTTGTATTCGCAGGGCATCAACCAGTCGTCGAGCGGCGTCGACAAGGTCAACGCCATCATCAACTGCCATCTGTTGACCGGGCGGATCGGCCGTCCCGGCATGGGGCCGTTCTCGCTCACCGGGCAGCCCAACGCGATGGGCGGCCGGGAGGTCGGCGGGCTCGCCAATCAGCTTGCCGCGCATATGGAGATCGAGAATCCGGCGCATCGCGGGCTGGTGCAGCGGTTCTGGCGCGCGCCGGTGATTGCGGAGAAGGCCGGGCTGAAGGCGGTCGACATGTTCGATGCGATCGCCGACGGCCGCATCAAGGCGGTGTGGATCATCTCGACCAATCCGGTGGTGAGCCTGCCCGACGCCGATCGCGCCCGTGCGGCGCTCGACGCGTGCGAGCTCGTGGTGGTGACGGATTGCATGCGCGACACCGACACCACGCACCATGCCGACGTGCTGCTGCCGGCGCTGGCGTGGGGCGAGAAGGATGGTACGGTCACGAATTCCGAGCGCCGGATCTCGCGGCAGCGGCCGTTCCTTGCCGCGCCGGGCGAGGCGCGCGCCGACTGGCGCATCATCTGCGACGTCGCCACCCGGATGGGATATTCCGGCTTCGACTACGCGTCAGCCGCGGAGGTGTTCCGCGAGCACGCCGAACTGTCGGGCTTCGAGAATAACGGCCGGCGCGACTTCGATATCTCGGCGCTGGCTGCGCTGGACGACGGCGCCTATGACGCGCTGGCGCCGGTGCAGTGGCCGGTGACGTCAGAGCATCCGGCCGGCACGCCGCGGATGTTCGAGAGCCAGACATTCTTCACGCCCGACCGCAAGGCGCGCTTCGTGCCGGTTGCGCCGCGCGCGGCGCGCCATGCCACCAGCCGCGACTATCCGCTGGTGCTCAACACCGGCCGCGTCAGGGATCAGTGGCACACCATGACCCGGACCGGGAAGACCGGGCGGCTGCTGTCGCATGTGTTCGAGCCCTATGCCGAGTTTCATCCCGAAGATGCGCGGCAGGCCGGCCTGCAAAACGAAGGATTGGTGCGGCTGACGAGCAACTGGGGTGAGATGATCGCGCGCGTCGTGGTCAGCGCCGACCAGCGCCGCGGCTGCGTGTTCGTGCCGATGCACTGGAACGAGGAGTTCGCTGGCGAGGGCCGCGTCAACGCGCTGGTCAATCCCGCGGTCGATCCGCTCTCGGGTCAGCCGGAATCCAAGCACACGCCGGTCAAGGCCGATCCTTACGCGCCGAAATGGCACGCCTTCATCCTGAGCCGCGATGCGATCAAGCGTCCGGCGTCGGGCTATTGGGTCTACGGCAAGGCCGGCGACTGCACGCGGCTGGAGCTTGCGCTCGACGTTCGCCCGGAGAGCTGGCGCGACTGGGCGAGGGCGCAGCTCGGGCTCGAAGGTGTCGAAATCGAATGGATCGCTTACCGCGATCCGGCGGCGGGCCGCTTTCGCTACGCGGCGGTGCGCGAGGGCCGGCTCGAAGGCTGCGTGTTCATCGCGCCCGATCACACGCTGCCGTCGCGGGCCTGGCTCACCGGGCTGTTCGCCGAGCAGCAACTATCCGCCAATGCTCGGATGGCGCTGCTGGCGGGACGCCCGTTCGGCGCGGGCGAGGATGTCGGTCCGATCGTCTGCTCCTGCTTCAGCATCGGACGGCACCAGATCACCGCCGAGATCAAGAAGGGCGCCGACAGCGTCGATGCGATCGGCCGTTGCCTCAAAGCCGGCACCAATTGCGGCGGCTGCAAGCCCGAAATCGGCAAGCTGATCGGCGCCACCGCGCAGCCGCGGCAGGCGGCGATCGCGTCCTGAAGTCCCGCAATCGGCGCGATGCCTCCTTGAGCATGATCTCCGCGCAAGCGCGTCGCGTTTGTCGCGAGGAAAAACCGCTTCGCGCCTTTCCGGATCACGCGCTAGCAGCCGCGGCAGATGCTCTTCAGCCTGGTGTTGAGTAGGCGGTCCTCCTCGTCGGACGACGCCTTGGTGTAGGCGTCGTCGCTGTGCCGCTTGTCGGAGGCCAATCCGCCGCCGTGATGTGCGCCGCCGGCATGCATGCCGTGCAAGCGGTCATGGCCGTGGTCACGCGCATCCACCGGCGGCGTGGCGGCCGCAACCAGCGTCAGCAGCAGCCCGACCGTCGTGATCGTCCGCATGGTGTCCTCCTCGTCGCGGTAAAATACCGCTGACGCTGGGGCAAATTGGTGTCAGGCCCGTTCACAATTTCGCGTGGCGGCAATCGGCCCGATTCCCGCGACGGGTTCCCCGGGGCTCGACCGGTGCGCCGCACATAGGCCGCCCGCGGATGGCTTCATGCCGACAATGCAGTGCTCGCGGCAGCAAAATGGTGTATCGGCAAGCTCTGGCGCCGAAAGACATCGCTAGGACGCGGTCCGGCATCGGATAATCAAGATTTAGCAAGATATCGGAGGAATGCTTCATGTCGGCTCTGCCACTTTCGGGCATCAAGATTCTCGACCTGACGCGGGTGCTCGCGGGCCCGCTGTCGGCCCAGATGCTGGCGGATCTCGGCGCCGAGGTGATCAAGATCGAGCGGCCCGGCGGCGGCGACGACGCCCGCGCCTTTGGCCCGCCCTATCTCAGCGATCCCGAAGGCAAGGCGAACAACAACAATTCGTTCTACCTCTGCGCCAACCGCAACAAGAAGTCCGTCACCGTCAACATCGCCAAGCCGGAAGGGCAGGCGATCATCCGCGAGCTCGCCAAGTCGGTCGACGTGATGATGGAGAACTACAAGGTCGGCGACCTCAAGCGCTACGGCCTCGACTACGAGACGATCAAGAAGATCAATCCCGGCATCATCTATTGCTCGGTCACCGGCTTCGGCCAGACCGGGCCCTACGCCACGCGCGCCGGCTATGACGCCATCCTGCAGGCGATGGGCGGCCTGATGAGCGTGACCGGCCATATCGACGGCGAGCCCGGCGCGGGCCCGATGAAGGTCGGCCCCTCGATCGTCGACTACATGACCGGCATGAACACCTCGATCGGGATCCTGTCGGCGCTGTACCATCGCGACGCCAACAACGGGGAAGGGCAGCATGTCGACGTCTGCCTGTTCGACACCGTGATCGCCTCGCTGTCGCACTGGCTGCAGATCTACCTCGTCAACGGCAACATGCCGCCGCGCCGCGGCACCTGGGGCAATGGCGGCATGCCGGCCGGCGTGTTCCGCTGCACCGACGGCGAGCTGATGCTGGTGGTCGGCAATGACGGCCAGTTCCAGCGCACCTGCGCCGTGCTCGGCGAACCCGAACTCGCCAACGACAAGCGCTTCGTCAAGAACAACGACCGCGTCGTGCACGGCAAGGAGATCATGGCGATCTTCGCCGGCCTGTTCCTGAAGCAGCCGGTCGCGTACTGGCTCGAAAAGCTCGAGGAGGCCGGCGTGCCGTCGGGCCCGATCAACAATTTCGAGCAGGTGTTCAGCGATCCGCACGTGCAGTCGCGCGGCATGCGGGTCAAGGTCGATCACCCCTTCGAGCCGAACCTGTCGCTGATCCGCAACGCGCTGACCTTCTCGGGCACCCCGATCACCGACTACCGCGCCCCGCCGCTGCTCGGGGCCGACACCAAGGACGTGCTGGCGACCATCGGCTACGACGACGCCAAGGTCGAAGGCCTGAAGGCGCAGGGGATCCTATAGGGCGGGCGACTACGGTCCACCGTTCCGTCATCCTGAGGAGCGGCCACTTGGCCGCGTCTCGAAGGATGAACGGCCCGGCCGGTGGCCGTCGATCCTTCGAGACGGCCGCCGCGCGGCCTCCTCAGGATGACGGTTCAACAGCGGCGTCGCTCCTGATACACTTCGACCCATATCGAAGCATCATTGACACCGGCCTGCTAGATTGGCGCCATCGATCCCTCATCGAAGGTGCCAATCATGAAACGGGAAGTGATCCGCGTCGAACCGATCTCCAGCTGGCTTGAGCGCTGGAAGGCGCCGGCGTCGGCGGTCACGCGCGCCGGCAACATGGTGTTCGTCTCCGGCCTGCCGCCGTTCGATCCGGAAACCGGCGAGATCGCCGCCGGCGCCTCGATCGAGCGGCAGAGCGAGCTCGTCATGGAGCAGCTCAAGCAGTGTCTTGAAGCGGCCGGCGCGTCGTTCGACAACGTGATGAAGTGCAACATCTTCTGCACCTCGGCTAAACACTTCGCGACGTTCAATACAATCTATCGAAAATACTTCGCAGATGATCTGCCGGCGCGGATCTTCGTCTGCATCCCGGAATGGACCGGACCTTTCGACATCGAGATCGACTGCATCGCGATGGTGTGAGGGCAGCTCTCACAAATCCTGCCGCGTCAGGCGGCCGTGGACCAGGACCGGCCGCGCGGCGGGCTTGTTCGGCGCGTCGCCCATGGTCAGTGCCATCACCGAGACCGTGACCACGCGATCGATGATGGCGCGGACGTCGTCGAGATCGCATTTGCCTTCGGACAGCCGCAGCAGGCGTTCCTTCTCGCGGATGGTGTGGTGCGCCATCGCGAGTGCGAAGTGCAGGCCCCAATACAATTCGGTGTCGTCGCGGCCGGGCATCGCGCGGCGCATCGCGGCGGCGAATTTGCGCAGATGGTCGACTTCGCGATTCTTGATGCGGCGGATCGGCGGCACGGATTCGATCGAGGCGCGGATCATGAAACGCGCCGCGGTCGAGCCCTCGCGGTCAGGCCCGAGGCAGCCGCGCAAAGTCGGGCCGACGAGGGCGCGCATGATGTCGTCGATCGCGGCGCGTCCGCCGCCGGCTTCCTCCGCCGCCTTCAACTCATTGAGACGCTCGCGGTTGGTCTGGATGCTGCGGGTGACGAACAGCTCCGCGATCAATTCGTCCTTGGAGCCGAAATGATAGTTCACCGCCGCGAGGTTGACGTTCGCCTCCGCGACGATGTCGCGCAGCGTGACGTCGCCGAAGCCGCGGTCGGCATAGAGCCGCTCGGCGGCGGCGAGAATGGCGGATCGGGTCTGGTCGCTGGCCATGGCTGAGAGCCTTTCCGTTATTCCGCGGCACGCCGGGGAACGACGAAGACGACAGGGAGTTGCTTTTCAAACATTTGTATGAAACTATCGTTTGAAGAGCCGGAAATGTCAATCCGCTGATCGCGGGGCGGCACTCTGGCACACCACCGCCGCCTGTTCCGCGAACGCCCTTGCGAGCCGCGGAGGCGGGGTCAACAATGTTGCCCAAACGGGCAAGGTCCAAACGGCAAGGCCCACAAAGGCAGCAGCCCAAAAGGCCAAGGCCGAAGTTCAAAGCCCAAGTCTAGGAAACGAGGAGCGTCCCATGGATTTCACGATGTCGCCGAAGCAGAAGGAGTGGCTGGAGCGCGTTCAGGCTTTCATGAAAACGCATGTCCGCCCGGCGGTGCCGATCTACGAGAAGCAGGACGCCGAAGGCCCGCGCTGGAAGGTGATCCCGGTCCTCGAGGACCTGAAGAAGAAGGCGAAGGCCGAAGGCCTCTGGAACATGTTCATGCCGCCGTCCTCGCATGAGGATGATGAATTCCACGGCGCGGGACTGACCAACCTGGAATACGCGCTGCTGTCGGAAGAGATGGGCCACATCTCCTGGGCGTCGGAAGTGTTCAACTGCTCCGCCCCCGATACCGGCAACATGGAAGTGTTCATCCGCTACGGCACCAAGGAGCAGAAGCGCAAATGGCTGCGCCCGCTGATGGACGGCGAGATCCGCTCCGCCTTCCTGATGACCGAGCCGGCGGTGGCTTCGTCTGACGCCACCAACATCGAGACCCGCATCGAGAAGGACGGCGATCACTACGTCATCAACGGCCGCAAATGGTGGTCGTCCGGCGTCGGCGATCCCCGCTGCAAGATCGCGATCCTGATGGGCAAGACCGATTTCAACGCCGCCAAGCATCAGCAGCAGTCGCAGATCCTGGTGCCGCTCGACACCCCCGGCATCAAGGTCGAGAAGATGCTGCCGGTGTTCGGCTTCGACGATGCGCCGCACGGCCACGCCCAGGTGCTGCTCGAGAACGTCCGCGTGCCGAAGGAAAACATCCTGCTCGGCGAGGGCCGCGGCTTCGAGATCGCGCAGGGCCGTCTCGGCCCGGGCCGCATCCATCACTGCATGCGTACCATCGGCCAGGCCGAGGAAGCGCTGGAGAAGATGGTGAAGCGGCTCGCTTCGCGCACTGCGTTCGGCAAGAAGATCATCGAGCACTCGGTCTGGGAGCAGCGCATCGGCGAGGCCCGCACCGATATCGAGATGAATCGCCTGCTGTGCCTCAAGGCCGCCGACATGATGGACAAGGTCGGTAACAAGACCGCGCAGGCCGAGATCGCGATGATCAAGGTCGCAGCTCCGAACATGGCGCTGAAGATCATCGACCAGGCGATCCAGGCGTTTGGCGGCGGCGGCGTCTCCGACGACGCCGGGCTCGCGAAGGCCTATGCCCACATCCGCACGCTCCGTCTCGCCGACGGTCCGGACGAGGTGCACAATCGCGCCATTGCCAGGCTGGAAGTTCGGAAGTATGCAAACACGTCGCACTGAGCATGATGCGGAACGCATGGCGTTCGCGCGCACATCGTGCTCAGAATGAAAAGCGAGATCAGGCTGGCGCGCCAGCCTGATTGAGGGAGCGCCGCATGGCGCTCCATAAAAACTGAGTTGAGGGAGCGTCATCGTGGCGGACGGCGTCAGGAAAGACGAAGAATTTTCCGGAACACGGGAAGTCGAGGAGCGTCATCGCGTCAACGAGGCGAGCCTCGATGCCTGGATGAAGCAACACGTCGAGGGCTATCAGGGTCCGCTCAAGGTCCTGCAGTTCAAGGGTGGCCAGTCCAACCCGACCTACAAGCTCGAAACCCCCGGCCGCAACTACGTGATGCGCCGCCGTCCGTTCGGTAAATTGTTGCCGTCGGCGCATGCGGTCGATCGCGAGTTCCGCGTCATCGCGGCGCTCGGCAAGCAGAATTTCCCGGTCGCGAAAGCCTACGCGCTGTGCACCGACGATGCGGTGATCGGCTCGGCCTTCTACATCATGTCGATGGAGGAGGGGCGGGTGTTCTGGGATCCGACCTTGCCAAGCCAGGAGCCGGACGCGCGGCGGAAGATCTTCACCAGCAAGATCGAGACGCTGGCGAAGCTGCATGTCCTTGATCCCGAGAAGATCGGCCTCGGCGATTTCGGCAAGCCCGGAAATTATTTTGCGCGCCAGGTCGACCGCTGGACCAAGCAGTACCGTGCGTCCGAGACGCAGCACATTCCGGAATTCGAGAAGCTCGCGGAGTGGTTGCCGAAGACGGTGCCGGAGCAGAAGCGCGTCTCGGTCGTGCACGGCGACTATCGCCTCGACAACATGATCTTCCACGCCACCGAGCCGCGGGTGCAGGCGGTGCTCGACTGGGAGTTGTCGACGCTCGGCGATCCCATGGCCGACTTCACCTATCTGTTGATGCAGTGGACCATGCCGGGCCTCGCCAATGCCGACCTCAAGGCGTTGAACATTCCAAGCCAGGACGAGGCCGCGCAGATCTACTGCAACGTGACCGGCATGGCCGTGCCGGATCTCAATTGGTACTTCTCCTACAATCTGTTCCGCCTCGCCGGCATCACGCAGGGCATTGCGGGCCGCGTCCGCGACGGCACAGCCGCGAATGCCAAGGCCCTCGAGTCGGCCGCGCGCACCGTGCCGCTGTCGAAGGCGTCATGGGAATACGCGCAGAAGGCCGGCGCGATCTGATCCGAAAACGCGGCGCGATCCCCCAGGGTTCGCGCCGCTTCTCTTTTAACCTCTCCCCGCAGGAGCGGGGCGAGGGAGCCACCGCTGCCGCGCGCTGCGGCATGTTTCCGCACTGTAGTCATCTGTGACTTGAGTTCGCTGCGCCGCTTTGGCAAGTCAGTCCGGTCACTCTCCCTCGTCCTGATCGGACACTTTCACTTTGCCCCTTTCCTCGAATCTTCGCGGCAGCCTGTTCATGGCTGCGGCCATGGCCAGCTTCACGGTCAACGACACCATCACCAAGGCGGTGTCGGCGGAGCTCAATATCGGGGAGATCCTGCTGGTCCGCGGTCTGGTCGCGATGGTGCTGGTTGCGGCACTCGCCTGGTACCGCGATGCGCTGCGCAGTTTTGGCGCGCTGTTGATCTGGCCGGTCGGATTGCGCGTGATCGGCGAGATTGGCGGCACGCTGACTTATCTGTCGGCGATCGCGCAGATTCCGCTCGCCAACGCGTCGGCGATTTTTCAAGCGCTGCCGCTGGTCATCACGCTGGGTGCGGCGTTGGTGTTCGGCGAGCCGGTCGGCTGGCGGCGCTGGCTTGCGATCGCGGCCGGCTTCATCGGCGTGCTGGTGATCGTCCGGCCCGGCGCGGAGGGTTTTAGCCAGGCCGCGCTGCTGGCGCTGGCGTCGGTTGGCTTCTGCGCGGTGCGCGATCTCGCGACCCGGCGCATCCCGAAGAACCTGCCGACCGTGTTCATCACGCTGCTGACGACCGTGACGGTGACGACGGCGGGCGCCGCCGTGCTGGTGCCGCTCGGCGGCTGGAAGCCGCCGTCCGGTCAGGCGCTCGGCCTGCTCACCTTCGCCGCGGTGCTGATCCTGATCGGCTATCAATGCATCATCGTGTCGCTGCGCACCGGCGACATCTCGGCGGTGGCGCCGTTCCGCTACACCGCGCTGCTGTGGGCGATGCTGACCGGCTATCTCGCCTTCGGCCACAAGCCCGACGGCGCGATGCTAGCGGGTGCCACGATCATCGTGGCCTCCGGCCTCTACGCCTTCTACCGCGAGCGCAAGCGCGATAAGCTCCGCCCGGCCGCGACGGGGCCGGGCCTGCCGCCGGATGGGCTGTGATCTATCCAAGATCCGTAGGATGATGGGTGGAGCGCAGCGATACCCATCAGCTTCGTGCCGTGGATATGAATTGATGGGTTTCGCGGAGTTTATCATCGGGCCGCGCTTGCGCGGACCCGTTGGCTCTACCCATCCTACGCAATCATTTGCCGCCTCACTTCGCGCAATGCGTGATCAGCCGTGCGACGAAATCGCCGCAGGCCTCGAGCTGCGACATCTCGACGAATTCATCCGGCGTGTGCGCCTGCGCGATTGCGCCGGGGCCGACCACGACCGACGGCACGTCCGCCATGCTGACGAATAGGCCGGCCTCGGTGCCGAAGGCGACCTTGGCGTGGTCGTTGCGGCCGGCGAGCTGCTTGGCGAGCGTGACGATTGGCGCGTCCGCCGTGGTGTCGAGCGCGGGGTAATCGAGGATTTCCTCGAAGTCGATGCCGCATTCGGGATGCTGCTGGCGCATCCTGGGCTCGATCTCGGCCTTCGCCCAGGCGATGATCGCGTCCGTCACCTGCCTCGACTCAGTGATGCCGATGCCGCGGCATTCGAACTCCACCACGCAATGGTCGGGTACGATGTTCAGCGCGGCGCCGCCGCGGACGATGCTGGTCAGCAAGGTCGAGTGCGGGACGTCGTAGAGGCTCTTCTGTTCGGCATCCGCGGCCAGCAACGCGGCGCGGCGGCGGATCTCCATGATCAGCTCGGCCGCATACTCGATCGCGTTCACCCCGTCCGGCGCGATCGAGGAGTGCCGGGCGAGCCCACGGAACGTGGCACGCACGCCGTGTTTGCCCTTGTGGCCGATGATCACCTGCATCTGGGTCGGCTCGCCGACGAAGCAGCCGAGCGGCTTGACCGGCTTGCGCGCGACCTCGCGCAGCATCGGCCGCACGCCGACGCAACCGATCTCCTCGTCATAGGAGATCGCAAGATTGATCGGCGTCTTCAGGTCGGCCGCGAGCATTTCCGGAACCATCGCGAGGCAGACGGCGACAAAGCCCTTCATGTCGGTGGTGCCGCGGCCGTAGAGCTTCCCGTCGCGCTCGACGAGTTCGAACGGGTCGTGGCTCCAGTCCTGTCCGACCACCGGCACGACGTCGGTATGCCCCGACAGGACCAGCCCGGCCTTGTCCTGTGGACCGACCGTGACCCACAGCGAAGACTTCTGCCCGGTCTCATCCACGATGCGCTGGCCGCTGACGCCAAGCGAAGCAAGATAGCGCTCGATGTAGTCGATCAGCGGCAAATTGCTGCGGTCGCTGACCGTGTCGAAGGCGACGAGGTCGGCCAAAAGCTTGCGGATGCGGTCGGGACGTTGATTTTGCATGGATAGGGCCGTGAGCGGGAATGGATCACGCGCGACCATAGCAACGAAACTGTGAAAGGGAAAAGAACCCGCCGCCCCGGGTGAGGGGGTTGTCCGGCCTGTGCGACTCGCAAGCCGGACCATACATTCCGTGTCGTCCTGGCGAAAGCCAGGACCCATTACCCCAAATCTCTATTGTTGCGCGAACGCTGGGGCCACGATCCCGTTCATCACCAAACGCGGTGGTTATGGGTCCTGGCTTTCGCCAGGACGACGCGTGAAGAGAGTCTCGTCCCAACACCTGTCATCGCCCGGCTCGACCAGGCGATCCAGTACGCCGCGGCCCATCGGTTCAAGCGCTGGCGTCTCTGGAATACCGGATCAGCAGCCTACGCGGGCGATGACATCGCTGTTTGACATCTTGAATCGAGAACCCATCCTCATCGTCGTCCCTGCGAAAGCAGGGACCCATAACCACTGATGGTCATTGTTGGACGATGCTGGAACGACGAGTCCCTTCCACCACACCTGCCGCGGCGTATGGGTCCCTGCTTTCGCAGGGACGACGGTGGTGGATGTGGCGCTGCTATCGCGTCATTCGGGCTGCGCCGGTACCGCGAACGGCGAGCACCGCTGCTAAATCGGCTTGCCCGTATACGGCATCGACGCCGTCAGGCCGCCGTCGACCGGGATGGCCTGGCCGTTGACGTAGGACGCTTCATCGCTCGCGAGGAACAATCCCATCGCGGCGAGCTCGTGCGGCTGGCCGGGGCGCTTCAGCGGATTGAGCTGGCCGATCTTGTCCTGGGTGCCGCGCTCCTTGGCGCGATCGAACACCGGCTTGGTCATGCCGGTCTCGATCAGGCCCGGGCAGATCGCATTGATGCGCACGCCGGTGCCGGAGAGCGAGTAGGCGGTGGTCTGCACCAGGCTGATGACGCCGGCCTTGCTCGCGCCGTAGGGATGTCCGCTGGCGCCGGACTTCAGGCCCGCGACGGAGGCGGTGCAGACGATCGAGCCGGAGCCTTGCTTGGTCATGTATGGAATCGAATGCTTGATCGCGAGGAACGGGCCGATCAGATTGACGCGCAGCACCTCCTGCCAATGTTCCGGAGTCTGATCGGCGAGCGGAACGAGGCCGCCGCTGACGCCGGCATTGGCCCAGATCGCGTCGAGCTTGCCGTATTTTGCGACGGCCTTGTCGATGAAGGCCTTCACGTCGCTCTCCGAGCCGGCGTCCGCGGTGACGGCTTCGACCGTGCCGCCCGCATCGCGCACCAGCTTGGCGGTCTCATTCACGCCATCGGTGCGATCGACCGCGATCAGCTTGGCGCCTTCCCTGGTGAACAGCAGCGAGGCCGCGCGGCCGATGCCGCTGCCTGCGCCGGTGATGATGACGGATTTGCCTTCGAGGCGGCCCATGAGATTCTCCCTGTTCACATGATCCGTGGCACGTCTGCCGCGCGACGGAATTCAAACAAAATTTCAAACGTCAGAAGCACTTGAGACGATGTGCGGCGTGACGTACAGCGTGACGGGACACTATTGAAGGGCTTATCCGATGTCCAATCCAGAGAAGCCTAACGTGACGGTGACGCGGTGGTGGTGGGTTCGTCACGCGCCGGTGCGCAGCGACGGCGGCAATATCTACGGGCAGGAGGATATCGACTGCGACACCGGCGATGTCGAAGTGTTCGAGGCGGTCGCAAAAATGCTGCCGCGCAACGCGGTGTGGTATTCGAGCAATCTGAAGCGCACGCACAAGACCGCGGAAGCGATCTGGGCTGCCGGTTTTCCGAAGCCCGACAGCATGACGCAGGAGCGCGACTTCGCCGAGCTGCATCTCGGCCGGTGGCAGGGCATGAACCGCGCCACATTTCTCGCCAGCCGTCCGCCGGGCAATCTCTGGTTTGCCGACGTCAACGAGCCGGCACCCGGCGGCGAGAGTTTCATGGATCTCTACACCCGCGTCTGCCGTACCATCGTGCGGATCACCGCAGCCGAGGCGGGCCGGGACATCATCGCGGTCGGCCATGGCGGCGTGATCAGGGCCGCGGTCGGTCTTGCGCTTGGCGGCCAGCCGGATCGCGGCCTGTCGTTTGATATCGACAATGTCTCGGTGACGCGGCTCGATCACATCGCGGCGCCCAACGTGTCGACCTGGCGGCTGCCGATGGTGAACCAGCAACCCTGGATCGCCGATCCCCGCCACGCCGCAATGCATCAGCCGTCCGGGCCCGAAGTCAGGCCGGCGAGCAAGCTTGCGTGATCGCTGCTATCGCAACACGACAACGCTGCCTAAGCTCAACGTAGAATTCGAACACATTACATCAGGGAGAGAAACATGACCTTGTTCGACATGAAGGGAAAAGTTGCCGTCATCACCGGCTCGACGCGCGGCATCGGGCGCGCGATCGCCGAGCGTATGGCCGAGCACGGCGCCAAGGTCGTGATCTCCTCGCGCAAGGCCGATGTCTGCGAGCAGGTGGCCGACGAGATCAACGCCAGCTACGGCAAGGGCACTGCGGTTGCAATCGCGGCCAACATCTCGTCGAAGGAAAATCTGCAGAACCTGGTCGATGAGAGCAATCGCGCCTTCGGCAAGATCGACGTGCTGGTCTGCAACGCGGCATCCAATCCTTACTACGGTCCGCTCGCCGGCATCTCCGACGATCAGTTCCGGAAAATCCTCGACAACAACATCGTCGCCAACAACTGGCTGATCTCGATGGTGGTGCCACAGATGATCGAGCGCAAGGACGGCTCCATCATCATCGTGTCCTCGATCGGCGGGTTGAAGGGCTCGACCATCCTCGGCGCCTACGCGATCTCGAAGGCCGCCGACATGCAGCTCGCGCGCAACCTCGCTTGCGAATACGGCAAGCACAATATCCGCGTGAACTGCATCGCGCCGGGCCTGATCAAGACCGACTTCGCCAAGGCGCTGTGGGACAATCCGGACAATCTGAAGGCCTCGACCGCGCGCTCGCCGCTGCTGCGGATCGGCGTGCCGGACGAGATCGCGGGCGCAGCCGTGATGATGGGCTCGCGCGCCGGCGACTTCATGACCGGCCAGACCATCGTGATCGACGGCGGCGCGACGATCAGCTGACGCGGAGCGTCATCCCGGGGCGCGCGTCAGCGCGAACCCCGATGTGCAATTGCACATCGGGGATCTCGATCTCGTTGCGCGAGATTCCGGGTTCAGCCCTGCGGGCTGCCCCGGAATGACGGATTACTCCACCGCCGCATACACCCCGTTCCGCACCAGCGAGCGGGTGTATTCGCGCTGGCCCGGGCCCTGCATCATGAAGACCGCGATCAGGTCTTCGCTCGGATCGATCCAGAAGAACGTGCCGGCCATGCCGCTCCAGAAGTATTGGCCGACCGAGCCGGAGAAAGGCGCGATGCCCTGCTGCATGCGCACGGCGAAGCCGAGGCCGAAGCTGTGGCCCGGCGACACCAGCGTGCCCTGGATCTTGACGCCGGCGCCGAGGTGATCGGAGGCCATGAATTCAAGCGTCTTGCGGCCGATGATCCTGGTGCCGTCGAGCGAGCCGCCGTTGAGCAGCATCTGGGCGAAGCGGGCATAGTCCATCGTGGTCGAAACCAGTCCGCCGCCGCCGGATTCCATTGCCGGCTTCTCCAGCATGTTGAACAGCTGCACCTTCTCGTTGGTCCAGGGATCGTTGGCAAACGCCTCGGCCAGCCGGCCGGCATTGGCTTCGGCGGTGTGGAAGGCGGTCTCGTTCATTTGCAGCGGCGCGAGGATGCGCTCAGTGAGGAACTCGCCCAGCGTCTTGCCGCTGACGACTTCGATGATGCGGCCGAGGATGTCGGTGGAGCGGCTGTAGTTCCACTCGGCGCCGGGCTGGCAGACCAGCGGCATGGCGGCGAGCATGGTGGCGTGCTCGGCATTGGTGATCTTGCGGCTGCGCAGCCGCGACTGCTTGTAGAGCTCCTGCACCGGGCCGTTGCCGGTGTGGTCGTACGTCAAACCCGATGTGTGGCGCAACAGGTCCTGGATGGTCATCTGCCGCTGCACCGGGACCAGCTCGAGCTTGCCGTCGCGTTCGACGCCGACCTTGGTCTCGGCGAATTCGGGGATGAACTTCGCGACGGGGTCGTTGAGCAGGAAGTGGCCGTCCTCCAGCAACTGCATGATGCCGACCGAGACGATCGGCTTGGTCATCGAGAAGATCCGGAAGATCGTGTCATGCGCCATCGGCGCCGCGGCCGCCGGGCTTTGCCGGCCGATCGCGTCGAACCAGCCGATCTGGCCGCGCCGTACCACCAGCACCGTGAAGCCGGGCGCGGTTCCCTTGTCGACCTCGCGCTTGAACGTGTCGGACAGCGCCTGCAGCCGCGCACTCGACAGTCCGATCGATTCGGGCTTGGCGAGGGGGAGGGACGGGGTGGTTGGGCTGGCGGCGTGCTTGGTGGCGGTCTGGGCGTTCATGGTCTCTCCCTGGTTCTTGATTCTTGCGGCGAGGTGCCGACGTTGGGTGATCTTGGGGTGATCTTGCGGGATCACCCAAGTCTGGCGCAGAAGTTTTGCAATGAACAGGAGCTTCGCTGCTTCGCCCTTGCAAACCGGCCATGCCCTGTGCTTGAAACGGCGCGAACCGGCGGCGACGCTGGTTCCCTGCAGGAGTGTAGCTCAATTGGTAGAGCACCGGTCTCCAAAACCGGGGGTCGCAGGTTCGAGCCCTGCCACTCCTGCCAGCTTTTAGCCAATAATTTGAATGCCTTGGCCGAGGTCCTGGACCCCGGCCATGATCATTTTGGGCTACTTGATGAGCGGGCAGCCGCCGTCCTTCAGCGGGCGGAACGCCTGATCGCCGGGCACCTCGGCGAGCACCTTGTAGTAATCCCACGGCGCCTTTGATTCCTCGGGCTTCTTGACTTCGAACAGGAACATCGAGTGCACCATGCGGCCGTCCTCGCGCACCACGCCATTGTCGGTAAAGGCGTCGCGGACCGGGGTCGCGCGCATCTTCGCCAACACCGGCTTGGTCTCCTTGGTGCCGGCGGCCTTCACGGCGTTGAGGTAGTGCAGGGTGGCGCTGTAGGTCGCGGCCTGGTTCATGGTCGGCATCCGCTTCATGCGCTCGAAGAAGCGCTTGCCGAAGGCGCGGGTGCGGTCGTTGAGATCCCAATAGTAGGCCTCGGTGATGATCAGGCCCTGCGCGAGCTTCAGCCCGAGGCTGTGGATGTCGGAGATGAACATCACGATACCGGCCAGATTCTGTCCGCCCGCGACGATGCCGAACTCGGCGGCCTGCTTGATCGCGTTGATGGTATCGCCGCCGCCATTGGCGAGGCCGACGATCTTCGCCTTCGACGACTGCGCCTGCAGCAGGAAGGACGAGAAGTCCGGCGTGTTGAGCGGGTGCCGGGCGCTGCCGAGCACCTTGCCGCCGGCGGCGCGGACCACGTCGCCGGTGTCGCGTTCGATCGAGTGGCCGAACACGTAGTCGGCGGTGATGAAGAACCAGGTGTCGCCCCCGTTCTTCACGATCGCGCTGCCGACGGTGTGGGCGTTGGCGTAGGTGTCGTAGGTCCAGTGCAGCGTGTAGGGCGAGCAGGATTTTCCGGTGATGTCGGAGCTCGCCGCGTCCGTCACGATCATGATCTTCTCGAACTGCTTCGACATCTCCATGCCGGCGAGCGCGGTTGCCGAGGTCGGCATGTCGATGATCATGTCGACGTTCTCGGCCTCGTACCATTTGCGGGTGATGGTGGCGGCGACGTCGGCCTTGTTAAGGGCGTCGGCCGTGACGAGCTCGATCGGCTTGCCGAACATCGAGCCGCCGAACTCCTCGATCGCCATCTTGGTGGCCTCGACATTCCCGGCGCCGCCGATGTCGGAATAGACCGACTGAAAATCGGTCAGCACGCCGATCTTGAGCGGCGTCTGTTGCGCGAGCGCGGGTCCGGCCCACGCCGCGGCGAGCAGGCCGGCGGCGGACAGACTCGTGGCGATGGATTTCATGGCGATGCGTCCTCCCAGGGTGTTCTTATCGGTTTGTCCGACAAAGCTAGATTTGCCCGGTTTCGGTGTCAATTCTGGCGGGCTTGGTGCGACAATCCGGCCAAGAATGGCCCATTTGACGCTCAAAAAGCCTTGGCCTAGACTTTGTCCGACAAACGACAATCGGGAGCCCTTGGGGTGGCCACCACGCCGCAGTTCCGCCGCATCGACCTCGCGCCGGCGTACCAGAAGGTCGCCGACGCGATCGAACGCGAGATCATCAACGGCCGGATCAAGCCGGGCGAGCCGATCGGCACCGAGCAGCAGCTGGTCGAACAGTTCGGCGTCAACCGCTCGACGGTGCGCGAAGGCATTCGCGTGCTTGAAGAGGGCGGGCTGATCCGTCGCGATTCCAGCCGCCGCCTGCAGGCCTGCCTGCCGCGCTACAACAAGCTCGCGACGCGATTGTCGCGCGCGCTGATCCTGCACGAGGTCACGTTCCGCGAATTGTTCGAGACCTCGATGACGCTGGAGGTCGCGAGCGTCGAGGGCGCGGTGGAGCGCGCAACCGAGGAGAACGTCGCGGAGCTTGCCGACAATGTCGAGCGCAGCGCTGATGTGGTCGGCAACCCCGCCGGGCTCGCCGAGCTCGACGCGGAATTCCACGTGTTGGTGGCGAAGGCCTCGCAGAACCGCGTGCTGCAGCTCGCCCGCGAGCCCGCCGCGCAACTGTTCTTTCCGACTACCGAGATGATCGTCGGCGGCGTGCCCGAAGGCGGGGCACGCCTGGTCGAGGCGCATCGCCGCATCCTCGATGCGATCAGGCGACGCGACAAGGAGGCCGGCGTGCTGTGGACGCGGCGGCATTTGCAGGACTGGCGGCGCGGCTTCGAGAAGATCGCCTCGCTCGATCGCTCGGTCGAGCACACCTACATGGAACACGCCTACGCCGCCCGACAATAGCCACGGCTAGGCCAACACCAGACAACGACAAAAAGCACATTCGGGAGGAACATATGAGCGACAACATCGCAGCAACCATCCAGCGCGCCCGCGAGCACAGCATCGGCGATCTGTTGCGCCGGTCGGCCAAGCGCTATCCAGCCAAGACCGCGCTGATCTGCGGCGAGGTCAGCTGGACCTTCGCGGAGATGGACGCGATTTGCAATCGGCTCGGGCGCGGACTGCTCGGCCTCGGCATTGCGAAGGGCGATCGCGTCGCGGTGCTGTCGCGCAATTCGCACGGCTTCGCGGCGCTGCGCTTTGCGGTGGCGCGGATCGGCGCGATCCTGGTGCCGATCAACTTCATGCTCAATCCCGACGAGATCAATTTCATTCTCGCCAATTCCGGTGCGAAGCTGCTCGCGGTCGGCCCCGATTTCGTGGAGACCGCGCACGCGGCGGCGGCCAAGGGGGCGGCGGTCGAAACCCTGATCTGGCTGCCGGGCGAGGACCCGGCCACCGCGCCCGACGGCATCACGACATTCGACAGTCTGCTGCACAGCGACGCCTCGGCGCCGGACGTATCGGTCGACAGCCGCGATCCCGCGCAGATCATCTACACCAGCGGCACGGAGTCGCTGCCGAAGGGCGCGATCCTGACCCATGAAGCCGTGATGTGGCAGTATGTCAGCTGCATCATCGACGGTGGCATGGCGAGCGACGACACCGTGTTGCACGCGCTGCCGCTCTATCATTGCGCGCAGCTCGACGTCTTCCTGGGACCTGCGATCTATCTCGGCGCCACCAGCCTCATCACCGGCAAGCCGGTGCCCGACAATGTCCTCGCGCTGATCGCAGCCCACAAGATCAACTCGTTCTTCGCGCCGCCGACGATCTGGATCGCGATGCTGCGCTCGGGCGCCTTCGACCGCACCGACCTGTCGACCCTGCGCAAGGGCTATTACGGCGCCTCGATCATGCCGGTCGAGGTGCTGCTCGAATTGCAGCGCCGGCTGCCCGACGTGAAGTTCTGGAATTTCTACGGCCAGACCGAGATCGCGCCGCTCGCGACCGTGCTCGCGCCGCAGGATCAGCTACCCAAGGCCGGCTCGGCCGGAAAGCCCGCGATCAATGTCGAGACCCGGGTGGTCAAGGCTGACATGACCGACGTCGGGGTGGGAGAGGTCGGTGAGATCGTGCACCGCTCGCCGCACCTGTTGTCCGGCTACTACAACGACCCCGTCAAGACCGCGGCGGCGTTCGCCGGCGGCTGGTTTCATTCCGGCGATCTCGCGACCGTCGATGCCGACGGCTACATCACCGTCGTCGATCGCGTGAAGGACATGATCAAGAGCGGCGGCGAGAACGTTGCGAGTCGTGAGGTCGAGGAGATGATCTACCGGCTGCCTGAGGTGTCGGAGGTCGCGGTGGTCGGGCTGCCCGATCCACGCTGGATCGAGGCGGTGGCCGCGATCGTCGTGGTCAAGGCCGGCGAGAGCCTCGATACCGAGGCCGTCATCAAGCACTGCGCGGCGTCGATGGCCCATTTCAAGGTGCCGAAGCGGGTCATCTTCGTGGACAGCCTGCCGAAGAATCCGAGCGGCAAGCTTCTGAAGCGTGAGCTGCGGCAGCGCTATGTCGGCGGCGCCACGCTGGATCAGGCGGTCCAGACGAGCTTCGCCGGATAGGTCAGCTATTGGCCGGCTGTCGCCGGCGCCTTGTCCGACCATTCCGGCGGCAAGCCAAGCCTGCCGGCGGCCATGCCGACCAGGCCGGGACTGCGGCCGAAGGCCTCACAGGCGGCATACTTCGGTTTGCCGCCGAGCGTGGCGCCAATCTTGTCGAACGATGGCAACTCCGGTGCCTTGCCGAATGGCGTCGCGCCGGTGACGACGAGCTTGCTGAAGTCGTCGCTGAAGGAGGCGGCGAGATCGTAGGCATCGGCGGCGCTGGAGACCATCGGCGAGTTGGTGAATGAATTCGCGCCGCGGGCCCAGACCGTCGCCGCCTGCTGGCGGCTGGCCGGATCGCGCACCTCGGCTTCGACCGTCAGGCTGCCGAGCCCGATCGGCAACCGCGGCACCGGCACAGGGACGCCGGCCCCAAGCGCGGTGGGCAGAATGCCGACCACCTTGGAGGCGCCCGCGGCGACCTCGTCGGTCGGCGCCGCCTGGGTGACCAGCGCATGCGCCGTCAGGTCCGCGGGCTGATCGGAGCCAACGACCTGAAGCCGCTCGCTCAGGCCCATGCAGATCGAACGATTGATCGCGTTTGCCACCAGACTTCGCTGCTCCTGCGACAGCGTTGGCGACGCCGCTTGTGAGAAGGTGGTCGGTACGATCCGTACCGTCTTCGCGGCAAGCACCTCGTCCTTGTTGACGCGCACCAGCGATTTCGCCAGCAGTCCGTCGGACTGCGTCAGGTTGTCATAGGAGGCCAGTGATCCACCTCTGGTCAACGGCGCGCTGGCGCAACCCGACAGCAACGCCATCGCGACCACAGCTCCGGCAAGCGAGGATGACCGGTTGTACGGACCATCACGCCATGCCTGTCCCGTGCTCTGCGCGTCTGCCGCAGCGCCGGGTCGAAACTCCACTTTCATGTCACCCCTCGAACGACCGCTCACCCCAGAAACGATCGCGTGTGACGATAGAGCGGGGCCGCCCTGGTCGGGATTAAGAGATATTAAGTCAGATGTAGCTCGCGAAACCGTGCGACCTATTTGTGCCGCATTTGGCCGCGCACGCTTAACAAAACGCTATATTTGCACGCTGCGCATCCGCGGCGGACGTCTCTAAATGCCGTGATGCAAATCCTGGAATACGACCTCGTGGCTATCCCCGTCACCAATGCGCGGATCCTCTGCGTCGAGGACGATGCCGATATCGCGCGCATGCTGGCCGAGGTGCTTGACGATAGCGGCTTCAGGCCGGTGCTGGTCGGCTCGGCCGTGGAGATGGATGCACTGCTCAAGCACGAGAGCTTCGACCTCATCGTGCTCGACGTGATGCTGCCAGGCGAGGATGGGCTGAGCATCTGCCGGCGCCTGCGCATGTCGTCCCCAATTCCGATCATCATGGTCACCGCGCGCGGCGAAGACATCGACCGCATCCTCGGCCTCGAGCTCGGCGCCGATGACTACGTGACCAAGCCGTTCAATTCGCGCGAGCTGGTCGCCCGCATCCGCGCATTGCTGCGCCGGATCGAGAGCGGCGCTGCATCGCGCTCCCGGCCGCGTCCTCTGACCTTCGCCGGATGGCGGATCAATCCCACGACGCGCGAACTGCATGATCCCGCCGGCGTCCGGATCACGCTGACCGGCGCCGAGTTCGATCTGCTGCTGGCATTCTGCCGCAATCCGGGACAGGTGCTGTCACGCGAGCAATTGATCGAGCAGGCCTTCGGCGGCCTGATCGCGTCGGTCGAGCGCAGCGTCGACGTTCATATCAGCCGCATCAGGCAGAAGATCGAGCCGGATCCGAAGGACCGCTCGATGATCAAGACGGTGCGGCTCGGCGGCTACCTGTTCACGCCTGCGGTCGAGCAGATCTGATGGAATGGGCGCGGCGGTTGATTCCTCGCAGCATCGCCGCGCAGCTCATGAGCCTCGTCGCGCTCTCGGAGCTGATCGGCATCACGCTCGCGGCCGCGATCATTATCTTTCTGTTCGATTCTCCCTCGATCAATGACACGCAGAAGTTTCTTGCGGGCCGGGTCGCGGAGCTCACGCAGCTGCTGCGTTTCGCGAAGGCGCCAGGCGACGCGGATGAACTGCTGGCGGCAGCCAGGCGCGGCGGTCTCGACGTCAGGCGCGTCGCGCTCGGCGAACTCGTGCCTCGGGCGGCCGGAGAGATGCGATCGTTTTCCATGAGAGGGTATCGGCAGCTGGCGGCCGAGCCTGGAATTGAGTTGCTGGAGGAGCTCCGCCATCCCGCGGGCTCGTCGTCACAGGTGGTCGTGAAGCTCGACGACGGCCATGCATTGATGGCCGACGTTGCGGTCAAGGGCGGCTTCTGGTCCTTTATGCTCCGCCCGGCGGCCGCAGGCGCGATCATCGTGCTGATCTCCATGCTGCTGCTGTCGGTTTATGCGGTGCGTTGGGTGATCGCACCGCTGGCGGACGTCGCACGGGCCACGACGTCGTTCGGCCGCTCGCCGCGGGCTCCCGAGGTGCTGCGCCGGCGCGGTCCGCGCGAAATCGCCCAGGTCGCCGACGCGCTGAACGACATGCGCACCCGGATCGCTGCGCTGCTCGACGACCGCACCCGCATGCTGGCTGCCATCAGTCATGACCTGCGCACGCCGCTGACGCGGCTCCGCCTGCGCTCCGAGCGCGTCGGCGACGACACCCTGCGCCCGGCGATGCTGGGCGATATCGCCAAGATGACGCGCATGATCAACGAGACGCTGGAGTACCTTCGCGACGATGCGCGCTCCGAGGCGGTCACGTGCATCGACCTGCCGAGTTTCCTGCAGACCATCTGTTCGGAGTTCGCCGACACCGGCTACGCGGTATCCTATGCCGGGCCGGCGCGTTTGCCTTACGCCTGCCGGCCGCGCGCGCTGTCGCGTGCCGTCACCAATATCGTGGAGAACGCGGTCAAGCATGGCAGCACGATCACGGTGGCGCTGCGGCCCACGACCTCCGATCACATCGAGATCGAGGTGGCCGACGACGGGCCCGGTATCGCGCCGGCGCTGCGCGACAAGGTGTTCGAGCCGTTCTTCAAGGCTGACAGTGCGCGGCAGGGAAGCGGCGGCTTCGGGCTCGGGCTCTCGATCGCCCTCGATATTGCCAAGCGCCATGGCGGCAGCATCGAATTGAAGCCGCGTCAGCCAAGCGGGTTGCTTGTGTCCATGCTGCTGCCGCCGGAGCCCGTCCTGGTCTAGACGGCGCCGTTGCCGGCCGCGATCAGAGCGCCGTCATCGGCGGGAGCCTTTGATATCCCGGGCGCTGTCCGGCTATCCCCTTGATTCAAGAGGCCCAATGCTGGTCCGGCCCGGACCGGGCCGGGGCCGGGCGCGACGGTGCCGATCTTGACGTTTGGCTCCTCTCGCAGTAGATACCCGGCACTCGCAGCCGGCCCGCTTTGATGGCGGATATCCGGCGCGGCCTAATTCCCCGAACATTCGAGCTCGTTTATCGGCTCAACCTTCCAAACGAGGGCTGGGTCCGCAAGGTCGGCTGTTCGGATTCCTTGAAACGTTGCAATCGTCCGGAGACGGACGCGGATCCCACGATGGCTTTCAGCCCGTTCAAATTCCTTCAGGAAGTGCGCTCGGAGACCGCCAAGGTCACCTGGCCGACGCGCCGCGAGACGACGATCACCACCATCATGGTGTTCGTGATGGTGGCGCTGGCCTCGATCTTCTTCTTCGCCGCTGATCAGATCATCCGTTATCTGATCACCCTGATACTGGGCATCCACTCATGAGCATGGGAACTCAATTGATGGACAAGCGCTGGTACATCGTTCACGCCTATTCGAACTTCGAGAAGAAGGTTCAGGAATCGATCCGCGAGCAGGCCAAGCAGCGCGGGCTGGAAGAGCTGTTCGAGCAGATTCTCGTGCCGACCGAAAAGGTCACCGAGGTGCGGCGCGGCCGCAAGATCGACGCCGAGCGCAAGTTCTTCCCGGGCTACGTGCTGGTGAAGATGAAGCTGACCGACGAGGCGTTCCATCTGATCAAGAACACCCCGAAGGTGACCGGCTTCCTCGGCGCGGAAAACAAGCCGATGCCGATCTCGGAAGCCGAGGCGATGCGGATCCTGCACCAGGTGCAGGAGGGCGTGGAGCGTCCGAAGGCGTCGGTGTCGTTCGAAATCGGCGAGAACGTGCGCGTGGCCGACGGCCCGTTCGCCTCGTTCTCCGGCGTGGTGGAAGAAATCGACGAGGCGCGCTCGCGCGTGAAGGTCGCGGTGTCGATCTTCGGCCGTGCGACCCCCGTGGAACTGGAATTCGGTCAGGTCGAAAAGGTGGTCTGACCGGACGGCGTGGGGTATATGCCTCGCGTCAAGTAAGAGGCCGTGGGAGGGAGGAGGCGGTCGCCAGCCCCTTCAACCGAACCACGGAACCTGAAACCGCCGGCACCGTCCGGCACAACAGGAGTGATAAATGGCAAAAAAAGTGACCGGATACCTGAAGCTTCAGGTCCCGGCCGGTGCGGCGAATCCTTCGCCCCCGATCGGCCCCGCGCTTGGTCAGCGCGGTCTGAACATCATGGAGTTCTGCAAGGCGTTCAACGCCCAGACCCAGAAGGAAGAGAAGAACACCCCGATCCCGGTGATCATCACGATCTATGCGGACCGGTCCTTCACCTTCGAGATGAAGACCCCTCCGATGTCCTACTTCCTCAAGCAGGCCGCCAAGATCCAGTCCGGATCGAAGGCGCCGGGCCGTGACAAGGCCGGTGCGGTGACCAAGGCGCAGGTGCGCGAGATCGCCGAGAAGAAGATGAAGGACTTGAATTGCGACACCATTGAATCGGCCATGAAGATGGTCGAGGGCTCTGCCCGCTCGATGGGTCTGGAAGTTGCGGGGTAACGGGCCATGACAATCGGAAAGCGTCTGAAGAAGGCCCGCGAGGGTGTCGATCGCGAGAAGCTCTACCCGCTCGCGGACGCCATCAAGATGGTCAAGGAGCGCGCCAAGTCGAAGTTCGACGAGACGATCGAAATCGCGATCAATCTCGGCGTCGACCCGCGCCACGCCGACCAGATGGTCCGCGGCGTCGTCAACCTGCCGAACGGCACCGGCCGCACGCTGCGCGTCGGCGTGTTCGCGCGCGGCGCCAAGGCTGAGGAAGCCAAGGCCGCCGGTGCAGACGTCGTCGGTGCCGAAGACCTGGTCGAGAAGGTGCAGGGCGGTGCGATCGATTTCGATCGTTGTATCGCGACCCCCGACATGATGCCGCTGGTCGGCCGCCTCGGTAAGGTGCTCGGTCCGCGCGGCATGATGCCGAACCCGAAGATCGGCACCGTGACCATGGATGTCACCAACGCCGTGAAGGGCGCCAAGGGCGGCTCGGTCGAGTTCCGCGTCGAGAAGGCCGGCATCGTGCAGGCCGGCATCGGCAAGGCCTCGTTCTCCGAGGACAAGCTGGTCGAGAACGTCAAGGCGCTCGCCGACGCGGTCTCCAAGGCGAAGCCGGCCGGTTCCAAGGGCACCTACATCCAGCGCGTGGCGGTTTCCTCCACCATGGGCCCGGGCGTGAAGGTCGAGCCGGGCACGATCCTCGGCTGAGAACTCCAGCCGTGACGAGATAAAGAGGGGCGGGATCGGGCAACCGGTTCCGCCCTTTGTTTTTGCCAGAGCGTTTTCGAGCGAAGTGGGTACCGGTTCGCGTGAAGAAAACGCGTCAAACAAGACCCTGAAGTGTCTCGCAGGAAACAACAACAATGCCCGATAAGGTCCTTGTCTATTCACGCTTTCCCAAGGCCCAGCTGATCCGCTTCGGCGAGCGCTATGAGCTGCTCAATGCGGCAGGCAAGCGGCTGGACGAAGCGTTCCCGGCGGCCGAGCTTGCCGACATCAGAGCCATGATCACCGCGGGCGGCACGGCGCTCGGCGCCGACGCCATGGATCGGCTGCCGAAGCTCGGCGCGATCATCTGCTACGGCACCGGCTATGACGGCGTCGATCTCGCCGCCGCCGCCAAGCGCGGCATCGCGGTCGGCCATAGTCCCGGTGCCAATGCGGCATCGGTTGCCGACACGGCGGTGACCCTGATGCTTGCCTCGGTGCGCCGTCTGATGGTGGCCGATCATTACGTGCGGAGCGGTGACTGGGCCGGTGCAAAGCCATCGCCGATGATGCGGCCGCAAGCCGGCATGCGCGGCCGCAAGGTCGGTGTCTACGGCATGGGCGAGATCGGTCGCAAGATCGCCGCCCGGGTCGCCGCCTTCGAGACCGAGGTCGGCTATTTCAGCCGCTCGAAGCACGACGTGCCCTACCAGTATTTTCCGACGCTGGAGGCGCTCGCCGACTGGTGCAGCGTGCTCATGATCGCCGTACGTGCCGGCGCCGAGACCGAGCACGCGGTCAGCGCCGATATCCTGCGCCGGCTCGGCAGCGACGGATTTGTCGTCAACATCTCGCGCGGCTCGGTCATTGACGAAACGGCGCTGGTCGCTGCGCTGACCGACGGCGTGATCGCCGGCGCCGGCCTCGATGTGTTCGCCCGGGAGCCGCATGCGCCGGATGCGCTGACGGCGCTGCCGAACGTGGTGCTGTCGCCGCATCTCGGCGGCCATACCCTGGAATCGCACGTCGCGATGCAGGACTGCGTACTCGCCAATCTCGATGCGTTCTTTGCCGGCGACCCGCTGCCGTATAAGGTGAGGGGCGCTTGAGCGCCTACCGGTTCCCGTTTCGGAACCGGTATCCGGCCGTCATATTAAACTGGTCCAATATTTGCTCTTGGCAAGTACGGCAGGACCGGCTACATAGCGCGCTCCGGGCGTGCTGGCACTTGCTGGCATGTCCGTGCTCGCATTCCGAAAACCTGAGATGATAGGAGATCATTCCTTTCCGCATGCCCGCAAGGATGCTCGAAAGGAAGGAGACCCGTCGCCTCGGAATGGAATGAGAGCAGGGGCCTTCAGCGTGCTGAAGTGCCTCGATCCTGTCCAAGACTGCAGGCGCCCGCGAGAACTTCGTGTTTTCAACGGCTTAATCGCATGGCCTGCATAGACGGGTGAAGACCGGATTTCGCACTTCACGTCGCGGCATGTTCGCGGCTGGAAGGCTGGTTTGGTTCGAACCTCGACAGCCCATGGCCGCAAGGCTCTGGGAGGGCAGGCTTCTAGATGTCGTCTTGCCCGGCATGTCCGAAGGGTGTTGCACCCTCTGGATCAGGTTTAGGGCGGGACGATGGGTGCAACCCGGCGGTCCTGCCTTCGCGGAAAGGCCGCCAACCGGAAAGAGCTTGCTGTGGAACGAGCGGCAAAAAAAGAGTCGGTCGAACAACTTAACGAGGTCTTCAAGACCACGTCGGTTGCGATCGTTGCTCACTATTCCGGCCTCACCGTGGCCCAGATGCAGAAGCTGCGCATGCAGATGAAGCAGGCGGGCGCATCGGTGAAGGTCTCGAAGAACCGTCTCGCCAAAATTGCTCTTGAAGGCACTGACGTCGCTGCCATCGGCTCCCTGCTGAAGGGACCGACCGTGATCGCTACTTCGAACGATCCGGTTGCGGCGCCAAAGGTTGCCATCGAATTCGCCAAGGCGAACGAGAAGTTCGTCATCCTCGGCGGCTCGATGGGTAAAACCGTCCTGAATGTCGACAGCGTGAAGGCGCTTGCCTCACTGCCGTCGCTCGACGAACTGCGCGGCAAGATCGTTGGCCTCATCGTGGCGCCGGCGACCAAGCTTGCTCAGCTCTCGAATGCGCCCGCGGCCAAGCTTGCGCGCGTCATTCAGGCTCATGCCTCAAAGGGCGAAGCGGCCTGACCCTTCGCTAATCTCAAACCTGGTTCGAACCAAACGTTTAAGGAACTGAACAATGGCTGATCTGCAGAAAATCGTCGACGACCTCTCGAGCCTCACCGTGCTCGAAGCGGCCGAACTCGCCAAGCTCCTCGAAGAAAAGTGGGGCGTGTCCGCCGCTGCCGCCGTCGCGGTGGCTGGCCCGGCTGCCGGCGGTGCTGCCGCTGCTCCGGCTGAAGAGAAGACCGACTTCACCGTCGTGCTGGCTGCGGCCGGCGACAAGAAGATCGAAGTCATCAAGGAAGTCCGCGCCATCACGGGCCTCGGCCTGAAGGAAGCCAAGGACCTCGTCGAAGGCGCTCCGAAGCCCGTCAAGGAAGGCGTCAACAAGGAAGAAGCCGACAAGATCAAGGCCCAGCTCGAGAAGGCTGGCGCCAAGGTCGAGCTCAAGTAATGCGCGATCCGGGAGCGCCGCAGGGCGCTCCCGGGCGATGCAAACGGCGTGCGACAGGTTGTCGCGTGGCGCGCCGGACACAAAAAAGTGTGGGGATCCGTGGACTTAACCCTCGAATCTCCTTTATTGCCATCCCATATCGGGTTGGCAGCGGAAAAACACGGTAGGCGGCGGGGGCGGCAGGGTCTCTGGCGGAAGCCGTTGGGAGACAGTCAGATTTCGGGCTTTTTCAGTCCGTAAAGCGGAGCGTTTGGACGAGCGGGTGCAGTGATGCGCCCCGCGCGTTGTTTTGCGTTTTGGAGGTGGTTGGGGCCGGGACGGGGATTTAATTCCTGACTTTGCGCTTCGTTCCTTCGAGACGATTCGAAATTCAACCCGGGGCCGACGGCAGTCGTGTCCCGGAAGGTTCGCCCCACAAAGGCGACGAAAATGAGAGGCCACGATGGCGCAGCAGACATTCACCGGTCGCAAACGCGTACGCAAGTTTTTCGGTCACATCAAGGAAGTCGCCGAGATGCCGAACCTCATCGAGGTTCAGAAGGCGTCCTATGACCAGTTCCTGATGGTCGACGAGCCGGCCGGCGGCCGCCTCGACGAGGGCCTGCAGGCGGTGTTCCGCTCGGTATTCCCGATCTCGGACTTCTCCGGCACCTCGATGCTCGAATTCGTCCGCTACGAGTTCGAACAGCCGAAATATGACGTCGACGAGTGCCGCCAGCGCGGCATGACCTTCGCTGCGCCGCTCAAGGTGACGCTGCGCCTCATCGTGTTCGATATCGACGAGGAAACCGGCGCCAAGTCGGTCAAGGACATAAAGGAGCAGGACGTCTACATGGGCGACATCCCGCTCATGACGATGAACGGCACCTTCGTCGTCAACGGCACCGAGCGCGTCATCGTCTCGCAGATGCACCGTTCGCCCGGCGTGTTCTTCGACCACGACAAGGGCAAGACCCATTCGTCCGGCAAGCTGCTGTTTGCCGCCCGCGTGATCCCGTATCGCGGTTCCTGGCTCGACATCGAGTTCGACGCCAAGGACATCGTGTTCGCGCGCATCGACCGCCGCCGCAAGCTGCCCGTGACCTCGCTGATGTACGCGCTCGGTCTCGACGGCGAGCAGATCCTGTCGACCTTCTACAAGAAGATCACCTACAAGCGGACCAAGGACGGATGGCGCGTGCCGTTCGACGCCAACCGCTTCCGCGGCTACTCGACCGTCAACGACCTGATCGACGCCGACACCGGCAAGGTGGTGCTCGAGGCCGGCAAGAAGCTGACCGTGCGCCAGGCGCGCCAGCTGCAGGAGAAGGGCCTCAAGGCGCTGCGCATGTCGGACGAGGAGCTCGTCGGCAACTACCTCGCCGAGGATCTCGTCAACCCGAAGACCGGTGAAATCTACGCCGAAGCCGGCGAGGAGATCACCGAGAAGTCGCTCAAGGTGCTCAACGAGCAGGGCTACAAGGACCTGCCGCTGCTCGACATCGACCACGTCAATGTCGGCGCCTATATCCGCAACACGCTGTCGGCCGACAAGAACATGACGCGTGAAGACGCGCTGTTCGACATCTACCGCGTGATGCGTCCGGGCGAGCCGCCGACGTTGGATTCGGCGCAGGCGATGTTCCAGTCGCTGTTCTTCGATGCCGAGCGCTACGACCTCTCCGCGGTCGGCCGCGTCAAGATGAACATGCGCCTTGAGCTCGATGCGCCCGACACCCATCGCACGCTGCGCAAGGAAGACATCCTGGCGGTCATCAAGACGCTGGTCGACCTGCGCGACGGCAAGGGCGAGATCGACGACATCGACCACCTCGGCAACCGCCGGGTGCGCTCGGTCGGCGAGCTGATGGAGAACCAGTACCGGATCGGCCTGCTCCGCATGGAGCGCGCCATCAAGGAGCGCATGTCGAGCGTCGATATCGACACCGTGATGCCGCAGGACCTGATCAACGCCAAGCCCGCGGCCGCCGCGGTGCGCGAGTTCTTCGGTTCCTCGCAGCTGTCGCAGTTCATGGACCAGACCAACCCGCTGTCGGAGATCACCCACAAGCGGCGCCTGTCGGCGCTTGGCCCGGGCGGTCTGACCCGCGAGCGTGCCGGCTTCGAAGTCCGCGACGTGCATCCGACGCATTACGGCCGCATCTGCCCGATCGAGACGCCGGAAGGTCCGAACATCGGCCTGATCAACTCGCTGGCGACGTTCGCGCGCGTCAACAAATACGGCTTCGTCGAGACGCCCTATCGCAAGATCAAGGACGGCCGGGTCACCGACGAGGTGGTCTATCTGTCGGCGATGGAAGAGGGCCGCTACCGCGTCGCGCAGGCCAACGTGCCGCTCGATGCCAAGGGCCGCTTCACCGACGACCTCGTGGTCTGCCGTCACGCCGGCGAAGTGCTGCCGGTCACGCCCGACAAGGTCGACTACATGGACGTGTCGCCGAAGCAGCTGGTTTCGGTCGCCGCGGCCCTGATCCCGTTCCTCGAGAACGACGACGCCAACCGCGCGCTGATGGGCTCGAACATGCAGCGCCAGGCGGTGCCGCTGGTTCGCGCCGAGGCGCCGTTCGTCGGCACCGGCATGGAAGGCGTGGTCGCCCGTGACTCCGGTGCTGCGATTGCAGCCCGCCGCTCGGGCGTGATCGACCAGATCGACGCCACCCGCGTCGTGATCCGTGCCACCGAGGATCTCGATCCGACCAAGTCGGGCGTCGATATCTACCGGCTGATGAAGTACCAGCGCTCCAACCAGTCGACCTGCATCAACCAGCGTCCGCTGGTGAAGGTCGGCGACATCGTCAAGAAGGGCGACATCATCGCTGACGGTCCGTCGACCGATCTCGGCGAGCTCGCGCTCGGCCGCAATGTGCTGGTCGCGTTCATGCCGTGGAACGGCTACAACTTCGAAGACTCGATCCTGCTCTCCGAGCGGATCGTGAAGGACGACGTGTTTACGTCGATCCATATCGAAGAATTCGAGGTGATGGCCCGCGACACCAAGCTTGGTCCTGAGGAAATCACCCGCGACATTCCGAACGTCTCGGAAGAAGCGCTGAAGAACCTCGACGAAGCCGGTATCGTCTACATCGGTGCGGAAGTCCGCGCCGGCGACATCCTGGTCGGCAAGATCACGCCGAAGGGCGAGAGCCCGATGACGCCGGAAGAGAAGCTGCTCCGCGCCATCTTCGGCGAGAAGGCCTCCGACGTCCGCGACACCTCGCTGCGCGTGCCTCCGGGCGTGCAGGGCACCATCGTGGAAGTCCGCGTGTTCAACCGCCACGGCGTCGACAAGGACGAGCGTGCGCTGGCGATCGAGCGCGAGGAGATCGAGCGTCTGGCCAAGGACCGCGACGACGAGCAGGCGATCCTGGACCGCAACGTCTACAACCGCCTCGCCGAGCTGCTGGAGAACCGCCAGGGCATCGCAGGTCCCAAGGGCTTCAAGAAGGACACCAAGATCACCCGCGCGGTGCTCGACGAGTATCCGAAGTCGCAGTGGTGGCTGTTCGCCTCGCCGAACGACAAGCTGATGGCCGAGATCGAGGCCATGCGGAAGCAGTACGACGAGTCGAAGAAGGGCCTCGAGCAGCGCTTCCTCGACAAGGTCGAGAAGCTGCAGCGTGGCGACGAGCTGCCGCCCGGCGTGATGAAGATGGTCAAGGTCTTCGTCGCGGTGAAGCGTAAGATCCAGCCCGGCGACAAGATGGCCGGCCGTCACGGCAACAAGGGCGTGGTGTCGAAGATCGTGCCGATCGAGGACATGCCGTTCCTCGAGGACGGTACCCATGCCGACATCGTGCTCAATCCGCTCGGCGTGCCGTCGCGCATGAACGTCGGTCAGATCCTCGAGACGCATCTCGGTTGGGCCTGCGCCGGCCTCGGCAAGCGCATCGGCCAGACCATCGACGCCTATTATCAGAGGCAGGATCTCAAGCCGCTGCGCGAGACCCTGAAGAAGATCTACGGCGAGGATGAAACCATCAAGTCGCTGAACGACAACGAACTGCTGGAGCTCGGCCGCAACCTGAGCCACGGCGTGCCGATCGCCACCCCAGTGTTCGACGGCGCCAAGGAAGCGGACATCGAGGAGATGCTGAAGCTCGCGGGCTTCGACGCCTCCGGCCAGTCGACCGTCTATGACGGCCGCACCGGCGATGCGTTCGATCGCAAGGTGACGATGGGCTACATCTACATGCTCAAGCTGCACCATCTCGTGGACGACAAGATCCACGCGCGTTCGATCGGACCGTACTCGCTCGTCACCCAGCAGCCGCTGGGCGGCAAGGCGCAGTTCGGCGGCCAGCGCTTCGGCGAAATGGAGGTCTGGGCGCTGGAAGCCTACGGCGCCGCCTACACGCTGCAGGAGATGCTGACCGTGAAATCGGACGACGTCGCCGGCCGTACCAAGGTGTACGAGGCGATCGTGCGCGGCGACGACACCTTCGAGGCCGGTATTCCGGAATCGTTCAACGTGCTGGTCAAGGAAATGCGCTCGCTCGGCCTCAACGTCGACCTGCACAATTCCAAGGTGGGACCGGCGCCGACGTCGGAAGCGGCCGAGTAACGCCGTGATTGATGCCCGGCGCGAGACGCGCCGGGCCTTCGCGCTCCGCTCGGACGTTGAGTGGGGCGCGCGCTGACTAAAACTTTCGAATTTGCTGCCGGTGACGATCGGCACGCGAGGAGAAGACCATGAATCAAGAGATTATGAATCTTTTCAATCCGACGACGCCGGCTCAGGTCTTCGACCAGATCCGGATTTCGATCGCGTCTCCGGAGAAGATTCTGTCCTGGTCGTACGGCGAGATCAAGAAGCCGGAGACCATCAACTACCGCACCTTCAAGCCGGAGCGCGACGGCCTGTTCTGCGCGCGCATCTTCGGGCCGATCAAGGACTACGAGTGCTTGTGCGGCAAGTACAAGCGGATGAAGTACAAGGGCATCATCTGCGAGAAGTGCTCGGTCGAGGTGACGCTGTCGCGCGTCCGGCGCGAGCGCATGGGCCATATCGAGCTGGCGGCGCCGGTCGCCCACATCTGGTTCCTGAAGTCGCTGCCGTCGCGCATCGGCCTGCTGCTCGACATGACGCTGAAGGATCTCGAGCGGATCCTGTATTTCGAATACTACGTCGTGCTCGAGCCGGGTCTGACCGCGCTGAAGGACCGTCAGCTGCTGTCGGAAGACGAGTATCTGAAGGCGCAGGACGAGTACGGCCAGGACAGCTTCACCGCCATGATCGGCGCCGAGGCGATCCGCGAGCTGCTCAAGGGTCTCGAGCTCGAGAAGCTCGAGGCGACGCTGCGTGCCGACATGGCGGAGACCGACTCCGACATCAAGCACAAGAAGCTCGCCAAGCGTCTGAAGATCGTCGAGGCCTTCCGCGTCTCCGGCAACAAGCCGGAATGGATGATCATGACGGTGGTGCCGGTGATTCCGCCGGACCTGCGTCCGCTGGTGCCGCTCGACGGCGGCCGGTTCGCGACCTCGGACCTCAACGACCTGTATCGCCGCGTCATCAACCGCAACAACCGCTTGAAGCGGCTGATGGAGCTGCGGGCGCCCGACATCATCATCCGCAACGAAAAGCGCATGCTGCAGGAGGCCGTCGACGCGCTGTTCGACAACGGCCGCCGCGGCCGCGTCATCACGGGCGCCAACAAGCGCCCGCTGAAGTCACTCGCCGACATGCTGAAGGGCAAGCAGGGCCGGTTCCGTCAAAACCTGCTCGGCAAGCGCGTCGACTATTCGGGCCGTTCGGTGATCGTGGTCGGTCCCGAGCTGCGCCTGCATCAGTGCGGCCTGCCGAAGAAGATGGCGCTCGAACTGTTCAAGCCGTTCATCTACTCGCGGCTCGACGCCAAGGGCCTGTCCACCACGGTGAAGCAGGCCAAGAAGCTGGTCGAGAAGGAGCGTCCGGAGGTCTGGGATATCCTCGATGAGGTGATCCGCGAGCATCCGGTGCTGCTCAACCGCGCGCCGACGCTGCATCGCCTCGGCATCCAGGCGTTCGAGCCGGTGCTGATCGAGGGCAAGGCGATCCAGCTGCATCCGCTGGTCTGCGCCGCGTTCAACGCCGACTTCGACGGCGACCAGATGGCCGTGCACGTTCCGCTGTCGCTCGAAGCGCAGCTGGAAGCGCGCGTCCTGATGATGTCGACCAACAACATCCTGCATCCGGCGAACGGCCAGCCGATCATCGTGCCGTCGCAGGACATCGTGCTCGGCCTCTACTACGTCTCGATCATGCGCGAAGGCCTGCCCGGCGAGGGCAAGATCTTCGGCGACATGGCCGAGCTCGAGCACGCCCTGCATTCGAAGGTCATCCACCTCCACACCAAGATCAAGTACCGGTGGGAAGGCCTCGACGAGGAAGGCAAGTTGTCCAAGCGGTGGATCGAAACCACCGCGGGCCGCGTCATGCTCGGCAACCTGCTGCCGAAGAGCACCAAGATCTCGTACGACATCATCAACAAGCTGATGACCAAGCGCGAGATCTCCGGCGTGATCGACCAGGTCTACCGGCACTGCGGTCAGAAGGAGACGGTGATCTTCTGCGACCGCATCATGGCGCTCGGCTTCTACAACGCCTTCAAGGCGGGCATTTCGTTCGGCAAGGACGACATGGTCGTGCCGGCGTCGAAGTGGAAGATCGTGGACCAGACCCGTACGCTGGCGAAGGATTTCGAGCAGCAGTACAATGACGGCCTGATCACCCATGGCGAGAAGTACAACAAGGTCGTCGACGCCTGGTCGAAGGCCGGTGAAGAAGTCGCCAAGGCGATGATGAAGGAGATCTCGTCGACCAAGAAGACGGCGGCGGGAGCCGATGCCGACATCAACTCGATCTACATGATGGCGCACTCCGGTGCGCGTGGTTCGCCGGCCCAGATGCGCCAGCTCGCCGGCATGCGCGGCCTGATGGCCAAGCCGTCGGGCGAGATCATCGAGACGCCGATCATTTCCAACTTCAAGGAAGGTCTGTCGGTGCTCGAGTACTTCAACTCGACCCACGGCGCCCGCAAGGGCCTCGCGGACACCGCGTTGAAGACCGCGAACTCCGGCTACCTGACCCGTCGTCTGGTCGACGTCGCGCAGGACTGCATCATCACGCAGACCGATTGCGGCACCAAGCTCGGCATCAAGATGCGCGCCATCGTCGATGCCGGTACCGTGGTCGCCTCGCTCGGCTCGCGCATCCTGGGCCGCACGGCCTGCGATGACGTGCGCGATCCCGCCACCAACGAGGTCGTCGTCAAGCGCGACACCTTGATGGAGGAGAGCCATGTCGACGCGATCCAGCAGGCCGGCATCCAGGAAGTGAAGATCCGCTCGGCACTGACCTGCGAGCTGATCAACGGCATCTGCGCCAAGTGCTACGGCCGCGATCTGGCCCGCGGCACCCCGGTCAACCACGGTGAGGCCGTCGGCGTCATCGCGGCGCAGTCGATCGGTGAGCCCGGTACGCAGCTGACGATGCGCACGTTCCACATCGGCGGCGCCGCCCAGCTCAACGAGCAGTCGTTCGTCGAATCGAACTTCGACGGCAAGATCGTGATCAAGAACAAGGCCATCGCCCGCAACAGCGAAGGCAGCCTGGTCGCGATGGTGCGCAACATGGTCGTTGCGATCGTCGATGCCGACGGCGCCGAGCGTGCAACCCACCGTATTCAGTACGGTTCGAAGATGCACGTCGACGACGGCGACATGGTCAAGCGCGGCCAGCGCATCGCCGAGTGGGATCCCTATACCCGCCCGGTGCTCACCGAAGTCGAGGGCACGATCGGATTCGAGGACCTGGTCGAAGGCCAGTCGATCTCGGAAACGCTCGACGAATCGACCGGTATTGCCAAGCGCGTGGTCATCGACTGGCGCACGACGCGCGGCGGCTCGGACCTGCGTCCGGCCATCGTGGTCAAGGGCAAGGACGGCAAGGTACTGAAGCTCGCGCGTGGCGGCGATGCCCGCTACATGCTGTCGGTCGACGGCATTCTGTCGGTCGACATCGGCGCGAAGGTGATGCCCGGCGACATCCTGGCGCGTATCTCGACCGAGAGCGCCAAGACGCGTGACATCACCGGCGGTCTGCCGCGGGTGGCGGAACTGTTCGAGGCTCGCAAGCCGAAGGACGCGGCGATCATCGCGGAGACCGCGGGAACGATCCGCTTCGGCCGCGACTACAAGAACAAGCGCCGCATCTCGATCGAGCCGATGGATAAGACCGAGGAGCCGCGCGAGTACCTGATCCCGAAGGGCAAGCACATCCACCTTCAGGACGGCGACATCGTCGAAAAGGGCGATTTCATCGTCGAAGGCAATCCGGCGCCGCACGACATCCTGGCGATCAAGGGCATCGAGGAACTCGCTGCCTATCTGGTCAACGAAATCCAGGAGGTCTACCGGTTGCAGGGCGTGCTCATCAACGACAAGCACATCGAGGTGATTGTCCGTCAGATGCTCCAGAAGGTCGAAGTCACCGATCAGGGCGACACCGACATGATCTCGGGCGAGCAGGTCGACAAGATCGAGTTCGACGCGCTCAACACCAAGGCCAAGGAGGAGGGCAAGAAGCCCGCCACGGGTACGCCGGTTCTGCTCGGCATCACCAAGGCGAGCTTGCAGACCCGCTCGTTCTTCTCGGCGGCGTCGTTCCAGGAGACCACGCGCGTGCTCACCGAGGCTGCCGTCAACGGCAAGATCGACCCGCTTGAAGGCCTCAAGGAGAACGTCATTGTCGGCCGCCTGATCCCGGCCGGCACCGGCGCCTCGATGGCGCGGATCCGCGAAGTCGCGGTCAAGCGCGACAAGCTGATCCTCGACGAGCGCGAGAAGCAGCAGGCGGCGATCGTGCCGACGGCTCCGGAAGCGGAGCCGCTGGCGCTGCCGCCCGCAGAATAGGCCTCCGCAAGACTACGGTAATGGCGAGAAGGCCGGCGTTTTGCCGGCCTTTTTGCTGCTTTCTTTCCCTGCTGCGGTGCAGGGACGCAGTTTGTTCATCTTCCCTTCAGGCAAAAAAGTGCTTTTGCTAGGGTGACTTAGACCGGCTGTTTGGCTGCCGGAGGTGACGGAATCCATATGCTTGACTTGGCTATCGTAGGCGGCGGCCCCGGGGGGCTGATGAGCGCCTGGTATTTGAAGCGCAAACTCGGCGACCTCTGTCGCATCACCATCTTCGAGGCGTCGAACCGCCTCGGCGGCAAGATCGTCACGCGCAAATTCGACAGCGCGCCGGCGATGTACGAGGCCGGCGTTGCCGAGATCTACGACTACTCGATGACGGGACCCGACCCGCTGCGCGAGTTGATCCAGCATTTCGGCTTGCAGACGATCCCGATGGATGCCGAGCAGGTGCAGCTCGACGGCGAACTGCTCGCCGACGTTCCGGGCATGCGCCGCAAATACGGCGCGAAGACCGCGGCCGCGATCGAGGCATTCCGCAAGCGCTGCGCCGACCTGGTGTCGCCGCACGAGTATTACGAGGGCATCGGCGCCCACGACAACGAGCACCCCTGGGCCTACAAGACCGCCGAGCAGATCCTCGACGAAGAGGTCGAGGACGCGACCGCCAAGCGATTCTTCAAGGTGATGGCGCGCTCCGACATCGCGACCGAGAGCCACAACACCAACGGCCTCAACGCGCTGAAGAACTACGTGATGGATGTCGACGGCTATATCGGCCTGTATTCGATCCAGAACGGCAACGAGCAGCTGATCGATTGCCTGCGCTCGGAGGTCAGCGCCGATATCCAGCTCAACCATCGCGTCCTCAAGGTCGGCAAGACCGAGCAGGGCCGCTACCAGCTCAACATGATGAACGGCAAGGGGCCGGAGACGCGCGACTTCGACCTCGTGCTGGTCTGCCTGCCGCACTCCTGGCTCGCGACCATGCGCTGGGACGGCGAGCAGCTGCGCAAATCGATGGTCAAGCACGTCGCCTATTTCGACCGGCCGGCGCACTATCTGCGCGTCTCGATCCTGTTCGACGAGCCGTTCTGGGGCGAGAAGATCCCAGGCGCCTGGTTCATGTCGGAGGCGTTCGGCGGCTGCTGCGTCTACAATGAGGGCGCGCGCCACGATGTCGGCAAGCACGGCGTGCTGAACTGGCTGATCGCCGGCTCCGACGCGCTGGCCTACGCCAATCTCAGCGACGAGGAGCTGATCGACGCCGCGCTGAAGTCGCTGCCGGCCTCGCTCGGCAACGCGCGCGAACACTTCCTCGAAGGCAAGACCCACCGCTGGCTGTCGTCGGTCAACGCGTTGCCGGGCGGCCTGCCGGTGCGCGACGTCATGACCAACCATCGTCCGGAGCCGAAGGAGCACCCCGGCCTCGTGGTGGTGGGCGACTATCTGTTCGATTCGACACTGAACGGGCTGCTCGATTCCTCCGATGCCGCGACCGACATCGTCGTCACCGAGATGATGCGGCTGCGCCGCGCCCGCGCGCAGGACGAAGGCACGCTGTCCGACAAGGTCGACCGCGCCTATTTCGACAATTATCGCGGCGCCGGTCCTTACGGCGAAGTCTGGCGCAACTTCACCGACCCGGCCTATCTGACCGACCTGATCAAGACGGTCTGGGGCAGGGCGAAGGGCTACAAGCTCTTGATCGCCGGCTCCGCCAGCGGCGAGCTGGTCGGCGCGCTGCGCGAGCGCGGCATCGATGCCTGGGGCATCGAGAACAACCGCTACATCCACGGCAAGACGCCGAAGGCGCTCAAGAAGTACAACAAGCTCGGCTCGATCGCCGACATGCCGTTCAAGGACGATGAGTTCGACTTCGTGTTCGAGACCTCGCTATGCCATCTCGGCGAGAAGCAGGTCGTGCGCGGGGTGCGCGAGCTCAACCGCGTGGTCAAGACCGGCGTCGTGTTCGCGTCGGTGACCTCGGACATGGCGCCGGCGGTGATCGATCGCTACGATCTGCTGCGCGGCGTGAAGAAGCTCGGCACCTGGTGGGAATGGTCGGAACTGTTCTTCGGCAACGGCTTCGACCTGTCGATGCATCGCCGCGACTGCACCGATGCGCTGTGGACGTTGACGCTCGCCGCCAACAAGGGGCCGGGGCAGTGGTACGCCGACTCCGACAGCCTGCGTTATTCGTTCTTCGACAAGGTCGAGGCCGACCTCGACGACTAGCGACAAGACGAGCAGGGTCCGGCGCAAGGCGAATTGGTCTTGCGCCAACCAATTGTCGAACGACGGCCCAACCTGTGATCCCGAATCCACGGAACGGTGTCGCTGCGCGTCGCGCTGTCCCAAACGCTTTGCCGAATTCTCCGTGATCGCATAGAATTGCAGCCGCAGCGTTGTCAGCTGCGGTTTCGATTTGCGGTCATGCCGGCCGTGGAGCATCGGTTGGTTTCATGGCGCCAAGACCTCCTGCATCAAGACCTCCTGCGTCAGACGATCCGACGAGATCGGCGGCCGATGATCCCGAGCTGAAGAAGAAGCCGGCGCCCGTGCCCGGTCCGCCCGCGGCGGCAGCCTCCGCAAAGCCCGCCGCGGCACCGGCCGACGACGAAGATGAGGACGACGAGGAGGAGGACGAGTTCGAGCTTGACGATGATGATGACGAGGATCTCGTCGTCTTCACCGCCAAGGAAGCCGCCGGCGCGCTGTCGACGATCTATGGCTTCATCAGGCCGATCCTGACCAACTACAAGAAGCCGCTCGCGTTCGTCACCATCGGCGTGCTGGTCGAGACGTTGTTCAACGTCATCATGCCGCTCAGCCTGAAATTCCTGATCGACGATGCGCTCGGCGAGGAGGATTTCCAGGCGCTCTACAAGATCCTCGGCGTGCTCGCGGTCGCCGGCATCGTCACCTCGATCATCGCGGTCTGGTACGAGCGCTGGGATGCGCGGCTTGGTGCCGGCATCATCGCCGACGTCCGGACCCGAATCTTCGAGCATGTCCAGAACCTGCCCTCGGCCTATTTCGCGCGCACCAAGCGCGGCGAGATCCTGTCGCGCTTCTCGATCGACCTGTCGGCCTTCGAGGGCTCGGTCAAGACCTTCGCCAACAGCGCGGCGCTGCCGGGCTTCGAATTGATCGCCGGCATCATCCTGATGCTGTTCCTGAACTGGCAGCTGGCCGCGGTCGCCCTGCTGGTGTTTCCGATCACGCTGATCGGGCCGCGCATCCTGACGCCGAAGGCGGTGCAGGCCAATTACGAGCAGAAGCAGAACGAAGCCGCGCTGCTCGGAACCGTGCAGGAGAACGTCGCCGCGCAGGCGGTGGTGAAGGCGTTCAACCTGCAGCGCCGGGCGCTCGGCTGGTTCACGCTGCGCAACCGCGACGTCCGCGCCAAGGCCGCCTCGGCCATGTTCCTGTCGACCATGGTGGAACGCACCGTCACCATCGCGGTGCTGCTGCTCCACCTCGTGGTGCTGGCGATCGGCGCCTATCTCGCCACCAAGGGGCAGATCACGGTCGGCACCTTCGTGACCTTCGAGAGCGCATTCTGGGAGGTGTCGTACAACATCGCCCATCTCATGCATTTCATCCCGGTGTCGATCTCGTCGGCGGCGGCGGTGCGGCATATCCAGGAACTGCTCGACGAGCCGACCCGCGGCGCCGACCGTCCCGGTGCACCGGATCTGCCGCGCATCACCAACGACATCTCGTTCGAGCGCGTCACCTTCCAATATGAAGGCGCGCAGACGCCGGTGCTCGACAATCTCAGCCTCAAGCTCAATGCCGGCAAGAGCATCGCGATCGTCGGCCCGAGCGGCTCCGGCAAGAGCACGCTGATCAACCTGATCTTGCGGCTCTACGTGCCGGACGAGGGCCGCGTCGCCATCGACGGCGTCGATATCCGCCGGGTGACGCGCGAGTCGCTGCGGGCGAACATGGCGGTCGTGTTCCAGGAGAACATGCTGTTCAACATGTCGATCCGCGAGAACATCCGGATCGGCAAGGAAGGGGCCACCGACGCGGAGGTCGAGGACGCGGCCAAGAAGGCCGAGATCCATCGCTACATCATGAGCCTGCCGCAGCGCTACGACACGTCGGTCGGCGAACGCGGCGATACCTTGTCCGGCGGCCAGCGCCAGCGCATCGCGATCGCGCGCGCGATCATCCGCAATCCATCCGTGCTGCTGCTCGACGAGGCGACCTCGGCGCTGGACCAGACCACGGAGGCCGCGATCAACCGCACGCTGCTCAAGGTCGCGGAGGGCCGCACCATGATCTGGTCGACGCACCGCCTGACCTCGGTGGTCGAGATGGACGAGATCATCGTGATCTCAGGCGGCAGGGCGATCGAACGCGGCTCGCACGAGGAGCTGCTGGCCCGGAATGGCGTCTACCGCAAGCTGTGGGACGACCAGGGCCATGTCCATCACGACGCGGACGACGAAGACGATGACGCGGACGATGAAGACGAGGATGATGACGACGAGGATGAGGACGAAGACGAGGAGGCGTGACGCCAGCGGCTCGTGACGTCCGGCCGCTATGCCCTGTCTGCCGCCTGCGGACGTTGCCGGAACTGACTGGCCGTCCGTGTTGCCGAGGCCGCCTGCGGGCGGTGCAGCCGGCGCAACGAGCCGCGGCCGAGATAGCCGAGGAAGCGCGCCCAGCGCTGGGCCTGCCAGTAGGGTCCGCTGCCGATCGACACCTCACGGAAGCTGAAGGCCTTGGCGTTCGACCAGGCATCGCATTCCCTCTTCACCGGATCGTCGTAGAACGCGGTGATCTTCTCCTCGCCCATGCCGTCGGTCGCAAGCCAGGCCGGGATGTGGACGTTGCAGAGCTGGGAGACGTCGGTGAACACCTTGTCGGTTCCGGTGCCGGTGACCGGGCAGGTGCTGGCGAAGGCGTCGCCGACCAGGACGACGCCGGCCTGCCGATAGCCGGTGCTGACATAGACGTCGGCGGGCCGGACCTTGATGTCGCCGGCGACGCCGAATTCGCCGGTGAGCCGGCGCAGCCGCGGCAGCGCGGCGTTCAGCGTCTCGACCGGATTGCGCCGCATCGTCCGCAGCCAGGGATCGTCGGCCTGGCGGTAGGTGAAGAGGTTGGCGCGCATCCGGTTTCCGATCGGAAACAGCGTGATGTAGGGGATGAGGTCGCTCGGCCGCTCCGAGAAATAGGTCATGGCCGCGAACGGGAAGGCGGGGCGGCCGACGGGGACGAAATCGAAGCCGAGCGAGATCGAGTGGCAATGGCTGGTGACCAGCCGCTCGATGCCGAGCATCCGGCGCAGCCCGACATTCAGGCCGTTGGCCAGCACCACGAGGCGGGCCGAGATCTCCTCGCCGTTGGCAAGCACGACCTTCTGCCGTTCGGAGCTGGTCGCGACGTTGACGACCTTGTCGCAAATGAATTCCGCCGGCCGCGCGATTTCGTCCCGAATCGCGGTGATCAGCGCCTCGTACATGATGCCGTACTGCCGGCTCGGTTGCCGGTCGAGCAGATGGCCGAATCGCGCGATCCAGTTCTCGCCGTCTAGTGTCGCCGAGCGGAGCACGGATTCGGCAAGGCCGGTCCTGGCGAATCGCTCGAGCTGGAGGTCGCCGCCGATCTTTTCGACACGGAAATCGAACGGATAGACCCGGTGCGGGTCGATCAGCACGGTCGGTATTCCGGCACGGCCGAGCATGGCGGCGGCGATCGAGCCCGCAAGACCTCCGCCGATGATCGCGATGTCGGTGTACCGCATGAGAGATTCCGTGGCCGTCGATCGCGATTTTTGCGCTGCGAATGGCAAATAAAGGCTTAGTTTCGAAATTTGCCTTCAGGTCTAAGTTGGGGAGAATTGTTTCTATTCATATTTTATCCGGGTGAAATATGAGTCCGCTGCCGTGCCGGAAATTCGGACTGGGGCGAGGCGAGCGCGGACGCTGTCATATTTCGTCGCCCGGCGGGCGCCGGCGAAATGCGAAATCCGCAAGTGGCAGAGGCGTTTCTTTGCTTGTCGTTTTGCTTGACTTCACTATCTCTCGATTATACAAGGCGCCCACTTAACGACAGGCGGTGAGCTACGCCAGCGTCGGAACGGAACACCCGAAGGCCCTTTTTCAGGCGCCGGACGGGCACCAACCTCGACGAATGCCGCTCAAACGCTGTCGATGATAGCTAGGCAATGCCAGGACGATATTGGTTCTCTTGAGCTCGTCCTCTTGAGATTGATTTCGGATGCATGACCTCGGTGGCGGACCGGACAGCGAACGCTGAACGGTTCGGGATCGCGGTCCTCTGTGGCGTCGAAGCGCTTTCCGCTCAGCGATGAGTGGTTGGCGCGATTTCGCTTTGCGCGGGTATTTGATTCGCGTCGAGCGGGCCGTACGGGACGGCTTTTCCCGAGAAGAATTGGCGGGGCCATTCAAGGCTTCGCGAACTAAAGGGTGAAGGCTACATGCCGACGATCAACCAGCTGATCGCAAAACCGCGTGAAGTGCAGAAGTCGCGTAAGAAGGTGCCGGCGCTGCAGCAGTCGCCGCAGAAGCGCGGCGTGTGCACGCGCGTCTACACCACGACCCCGAAGAAGCCGAACTCGGCGCTTCGTAAGGTCGCCAAGGTGCGCCTGACCAACGGCTTCGAGGTGATCGGCTACATCCCGGGTGAAGGCCATAACCTTCAGGAGCACTCGGTGGTCATGATCCGCGGCGGCCGCGTCAAGGACTTGCCCGGCGTGCGCTACCACATCCTCCGCGGCGTGCTGGATACCCAGGGCGTCAAGAACCGTAAGCAGCGTCGTTCGAAGTACGGCGCGAAGCGTCCGAAGTAAGCGGGAAACGATCAGATGTCGCGTCGCCATTCTGCCGAGAAGCGTGAAGTTCTTCCGGATCCGAAGTTCGGGAACATCATCATTACGAAGTTCATGAACTCGGTGATGTACGCCGGGAAGAAGTCGGTTGCCGAAAACATCGTCTACGGTGCGCTCGGCATGATCGAGAGCAAGACCAAGCAGAACCCGCTCGGCGTGTTCGAGCAGGCGCTTGAGAACGTGATGCCGACCATCGAGGTTCGCTCCCGCCGCGTCGGCGGCGCGACCTACCAGGTTCCGGTGGAAGTTCGTTCGGTGCGCCGTCAGGCGCTCGGCATCCGCTGGCTGATCTCGGCCGCCCGTGAGCGCAACGAGAAGACCATGACGGAGCGTCTCTCGGCCGAGCTGCTCGACGCCTCGAACAACCGCGGCAACGCCGTCAAGAAGCGTGAAGACGTGCACCGGATGGCGGAAGCCAACCGCGCGTTCTCGCACTATCGCTGGTAAGGCGAACAACGGAATCTAAGGAACAGTCTCATGCCCCGCCAACATGCCATCGAGGACTACCGCAACTTCGGTATCATGGCGCATATCGACGCCGGCAAGACCACGACCACCGAGCGCATCCTGTATTACACCGGCAAGAGCCACAAGATCGGCGAAGTGCACGAAGGTGCCGCGACGATGGACTGGATGGAGCAGGAGCAGGAGCGTGGCATCACGATCACCTCGGCTGCGACCACCGCGTTCTGGAACGGCAAGCGCCTGAACATCATCGACACCCCCGGCCACGTCGACTTCACCATCGAAGTCGAGCGTTCGCTGCGCGTGCTCGACGGCGCCGTTTGCGTTCTCGACTCCAACCAGGGCGTCGAGCCGCAGACCGAGACCGTCTGGCGCCAGGGCGACAAGTACAAGGTTCCGCGCATCGTCTTCGCCAACAAGATGGACAAGACCGGCGCCGACTTCTTCAAGTGCCTGGCCGACATCGTCGACCGCCTCGGCGCCAAGCCGATCGCGATCCAGCTTCCGATCGGCGCCGAGAGCAACTTCAAGGGTCTCGTCGACCTCGTGAAGATGAAGGGCGTCATCTGGAACGATGAATCGCTCGGCGCCAAGTTCGACTATGTCGACATCCCGGAAGACCTGGTCGAGCAGGCCAAGGAATATCGCGAGAAGATGGTGGAAGCCGCCGTCGAGCTCGACGACGACGCGTTGGCTGCGTTCCTCGACGGCAAGGAGCCGGACGAGGCGACCCTGAAGCGCCTGATCCGCAAGGCCGTGCTGACCGGTGCGTTCTATCCGGTGCTGTGCGGTTCCGCGTTCAAGAACAAGGGCGTGCAGCCGCTGCTCGACGCCGTCGTCGACTATCTGCCGTCGCCGATCGACGTGCCCGCGATCAAGGGCACCGATGAGGACGGCAACGAAGTCGTGCGCAAGGCGGACGACAAGGAGCCGCTGGCGCTGCTCGCGTTCAAGATCATGGACGACCCCTTCGTCGGCACCATCACCTTCTGCCGCATCTACTCCGGCATCCTGCAGTCGGGCACCGGCGTCGTTAACTCGACCCGCGAGAAGAAGGAACGTATCGGCCGCATGCTGCTGATGCATGCGAACAACCGTGAAGACATCAAGGAAGCCTATGCCGGCGACATCGTCGCGCTGGCCGGCCTGAAGGAAGCGCGCACCGGTGACACGCTGTGCGATCCCAACAAGCCCGTCATCCTCGAGAAGATGGAATTCCCGGAGCCGGTGATCGAGATCGCGATCGAGCCGAAGTCGAAGGCCGACCAGGAGAAGCTGGGCGTGGCGCTGGCCAAGCTCGCCGCGGAGGATCCGTCCTTCCGCGTGTCGACCGACCACGAGTCCGGCCAGACCATCCTCAAGGGCATGGGCGAACTGCATCTCGACATCAAGGTCGACATCCTCAAGCGCACCTACAAGGTCGACGCCAACATCGGCGCGCCGCAGGTGGCGTTCCGTGAGCGTGTCACCAAGCGGGTCGAGCACAGCTACACCCACAAGAAGCAGACCGGCGGTACCGGCCAGTTCGCGGCCGTGACGATCATCGTCGAGCCGAACGAAGCCGGGAAGGGCTACGAGTTCGAATCGAAGATCGTCGGCGGCGCGGTGCCGAAGGAATACATCCCCGGCGTCGAAAAGGGTCTCGAGAGCGTGCTGTCCTCCGGCGTGGTCGCGGGCTTCCCGATCGTCGACGTCAAGGTGCAGCTGATCGACGGCAAGTTCCACGACGTCGACTCGTCGGCGCTGGCCTTCGAAATCGCCACGCGCGCCTGCTTCCGCGAGGCGCTGCAGATGGGCAAGTCCGTTCTGCTCGAGCCGATCATGAAGGTCGAGGTGGTGACCCCGGAAGACTACACCGGTTCGGTCATCGGCGACCTGAATTCCCGGCGCGGCCAGATCCAGGGCCAAGACATGCGCGGCAACGCCAACGTCATCAACGCGATGGTGCCGCTCATGAACATGTTCGGTTACGTGAACAACCTGCGCTCGATGAGCCAGGGTCGCGCGACCTTTACAATGCAGTTCGATCACTACGCCGAAGCTCCGGCGAACGTGTCGGCTGAAGTCCAGAAAAAGTTTGCTTGATTGTCGTTGGTTAGCAGCTAACGACTGAACGGAGAGTCAAATGGCCAAAGCAAAATTCGAGCGTAACAAGCCCCACTGCAACATCGGCACCATCGGTCACGTCGACCATGGCAAGACCTCGCTGACCGCAGCGATCACCAAGGTGCTTGCAGAAACCGGCGGCGCGACGTTCACCGCCTACGACCAGATCGACAAGGCGCCGGAAGAGAAGGCGCGCGGCATCACGATCTCGACCGCTCACGTCGAGTACGAGACGACCAACCGCCACTATGCTCACGTCGACTGCCCCGGCCACGCCGACTACGTGAAGAACATGATCACCGGCGCCGCGCAGATGGACGGCGCGATCCTGGTCGTGTCGGCTGCCGACGGCCCGATGCCGCAGACCCGCGAGCACATCCTGCTCGCCCGCCAGGTCGGCGTGCCCGCGCTCGTCGTGTTCCTCAACAAGTGCGACATGGTCGACGATCCGGAGCTGCTCGAGCTCGTCGAGATGGAAGTTCGCGAGCTGCTCTCGAAGTACGAGTTCCCGGGCGATGACATTCCGATCATCAAGGGCTCGGCGCTCGCCGCCCTCGAAGACAAGGACAAGAAGCTCGGCCACGACGCCATCCTCGAGCTGATGCGCAATGTCGACGAGTACATCCCGCAGCCGGAGCGTCCGATCGACCAGCCGTTCCTGATGCCGGTCGAAGACGTGTTCTCGATCTCGGGCCGCGGCACCGTCGTCACCGGCCGTGTCGAGCGCGGCGTGATCAAGGTCGGCGAGGAAATCGAAATCGTCGGTATCCGCGACACCCAGAAGACCATCGTCACCGGCGTCGAAATGTTCCGCAAGCTGCTCGATCAGGGCCAGGCCGGCGACAACATCGGTGCGCTGCTCCGCGGCACCAAGCGCGAGGAAGTCGAGCGTGGCCAGGTGCTGTGCAAGCCCGGTTCGGTCAAGCCGCACACCAAGTTCAAGGCTGAGGCTTACATCCTCACCAAGGAAGAGGGCGGTCGTCACACCCCGTTCTTCACCAACTACCGTCCGCAGTTCTACTTCCGCACCACCGACGTGACCGGTGTCGTGCATCTGCCGGAAGGCACCGAGATGGTGATGCCGGGCGACAACATCGCGATGGAAGTGCACCTGATCGTGCCGATCGCGATGGAAGAGAAGCTGCGCTTCGCGATCCGCGAAGGTGGCCGCACCGTCGGCGCCGGCGTCGTCGCCGCCATCATCGAGTAAGTACGCGAATAGGGAATGGCGAGTAGCGGGTGGGTAACCATTCGCTATTCGCTACTCGCCACTCACTAAAGAAAGAATACGGCAATGAACGGCCAAAATATTCGCATCCGTCTCAAGGCGTTCGACCATCGAATCCTCGATACGTCGACCCGCGAGATCGTGAACACGGCGAAGCGCACCGGTGCGCAGGTTCGCGGACCGATTCCGCTGCCGACCCGCATCGAGAAGTTCACCGTCAACCGTTCGCCGCACGTTGACAAGAAGAGCCGCGAGCAATTCGAGATGCGCACTCACAAGCGCCTTCTCGACATTGTCGACCCGACCCCGCAGACCGTCGATGCGCTGATGAAGCTCGACCTGGCCGCCGGTGTCGACGTCGAGATCAAGCTCTAAGGTTTTGGATTTTTACGTCCGCCGCTTGCGGACAGAAAGACAGGAAGCACGCCGATGCGCTCCGGAGTGATCGCACAAAAGGTCGGGATGACGCGGGTCTTTACGGAGACCGGCGAGCATATCCCTGTGACCGTGCTGAAGTTGGGCAACTGCCAGGTGCTGGGCCACCGCACGACCGAGAAGAACGGCTATGTCGCTCTGCAGCTCGGCTCGGGCGCCCGCAAGACCGTGTACATGCCCAAGGCCGAACGCGGCCAGTTCGCAGTCGCCAAGGTCGAGCCGAAGCGCAAGGTCGCCGAGTTCCGCGTGTCCGAGGATGCGCTGATCCCGGTCGGCGCGGAAATCCAGGCGGACCATTTCGTGGTCGGCCAGTTCGTCGACGTGACCGGCACCTCGATCGGTAAGGGCTTCGCCGGCGGCATGAAGCGCTGGAATTTCGGCGGTCTGCGCGCCACTCACGGTGTGTCGATCTCGCACCGCTCGATCGGTTCGACCGGTGGCCGTCAGGACCCCGGCAAGACCTGGAAGAACAAGAAGATGCCCGGCCACATGGGCGTCGACCGCATCACCACGCTCAATCTGCGCGTGGTGCAGACCGACGTCGAGCGCGGCCTGATCCTCGTCGAAGGCGCCGTTCCCGGCTCCAAGGGCGGCTGGATCTCGGTGCGCGACGCGGTCAAGAAGCCGCTGCCGAAGGAAGCCCCGAAGCCCGGCAAGTTCAAGGTTGCCGGCGGCGAAGCCGTCGAGGCTGCGGCCGAGCAGGAGGGCGCGTGAGATGGAACTGAAAGTCACGACCCTTGAAGGCAAGGACGCCGGATCCGTCGAGCTCTCGGATGCGATCTTCGGTCTCGAGCCCCGTGCCGACATCATTCAGCGCTGCGTGCAGTGGCAGCTGAACAAGCGTCAGGCCGGCACCCACAAGGCCCAGGGCCGCGCCGACGTCTGGCGCACCGGCAAGAAGATGTACAAGCAGAAGGGCACCGGCGGCGCCCGTCACGGCTCGGCCCGCGTGCCGCAGTTCCGCGGCGGTGGCCGTGCGTTCGGTCCGGTGGTTCGCTCCCATGCGACCGACCTGCCGAAGAAGGTGCGCGCGCTGGCGCTGAAGCATGCGCTGTCGGCCAAGGCCAAGGACGGCGGGCTGATCGTGATCGACAATGCGCAGCTCGAGGCCGCCAAGACCAAGGCGCTGCTCGGTCACTTCTCCGGCCTCGGGCTCACCAACGCGCTGATCATCGACGGCGCCGAGCTGAACGCCGGTTTCGCGACCGCGGCCCGCAACATTCCGAACATCGACGTGCTGCCGATCCAGGGCATCAACGTCTACGACATTCTCCGCCGCCAGAAGCTGGTTCTGACCAAGGCTGCGGTTGATGCGCTGGAGGCGCGCTTCAAATGAAGAACATCGATCCGCGCCACTACGACGTCATCATCTCGCCGGTCGTGACGGAAAAGGCGACGCTCGCCTCCGAGCACAACAAGGTGCTGTTCAAGGTCGCCGGCAAGGCGACCAAGCCGCAGATCAAGGAAGCGGTCGAGAAGCTGTTCGACGTCAAGGTGAAGAGCGTCAACACGCTCGTTCGCAAGGGCAAGACCAAGGTGTTCCGCGGCAATCTCGGCTCGCAGTCGGACACCAAGCGCGCGATCGTGACCCTGGAAGAGGGCCACCGCATCGACGTGACTACCGGACTATAAGGCGCAACGACGATGGCATTGAAAACCTACAATCCCACGACGCCGGGCCAGCGCCAGCTGGTCATGGTCGATCGTTCGGCGCTCTACAAGGGCAAGCCGGTGAAGACCCTGACCGAGGGCAAGCTCGGCAATGGCGGTCGCAACAACACCGGCCGCATCACCGTGCGTTTCCGCGGCGGCGGCCACAAGAAGGCCTACCGCACCGTCGACTTCCGCCGCGACAAGGTGGACATGCCGGCGGTCGTGGAACGGCTGGAGTATGATCCGAACCGCACCGCGTTCATCGCGCTGATCAAGTACCAGGACGGCGAGCTCGCCTACATCCTGGCGCCGCAGCGTCTGGCGGCGGGCGACACCGTCGTCGCCGGCAACTACGTCGACGTGAAGCCGGGCAACGTCATGCCGCTCGGCAACATGCCGGTCGGCACGATCGTGCACAACATCGAGCTGAAGATCGGCAAGGGCGGCCAGCTGGCGCGCTCCGCCGGCACCTACGCCCAGATCGTCGGCCGCGACCAGGACTACGTGATCGTCCGCCTGAATTCGGGCGAACAGCGTCTCGTGCACGGCCGTTGCCGCGGCACGATCGGCGCGGTCTCCAACCCGGATCACATGAACATCTCGATCGGCAAGGCCGGTCGTACCCGCTGGCTCGGCTGGCGTCCGCACAACCGCGGCGTCGTCATGAACCCGATCGATCACCCGCACGGCGGTGGTGAAGGTCGTACCTCGGGCGGTCGTCACCCGGTCACTCCGTGGGGCAAGCCGACCAAGGGCAAGAAGACCCGCACCAACAAGTCGACCAACAAATTCATTCTCCTCAGCCGCCACAAGCGGAAGAAGTAAGGAACGCCGGACATGGTTCGTTCAGTCTGGAAAGGCCCGTTCGTCGAGGGTTCTCTGCTCAAGAAGGCAGATGCCGCCCGCGCGTCCGGCCGTCACGACGTCATCAAGATCTGGAGCCGCCGCTCCACCATCCTGCCGCAGTTCGTCGGCCTGACCTTCGGTGTCTACAACGGCCAGAAGCATGTGCCGGTGGCGATCAACGAGGAAATGGTGGGTCACAAGTTCGGCGAGTTCTCGCCGACCCGGACCTTCCACGGCCACTCGGGCGACAAGAAAGCCAAGAAGGCTTGAGGAATAGACGATGAGCAAACCAAAGCGCGAACGTAGCCTCGCGGACAATGAGGCCAAGGCCGTCGCCCGCATGCTGCGCGTCAGCCCGCAGAAGCTGAACCTGGTGGCGCAGCTGATCCGCGGCCGCAAGGCGTCCGCTGCGCTCGCCGACCTGCAGTTCTCGCGCAAGCGGATCGCGGTCGACGTCAAGAAGTGCCTGGAATCGGCGATCGCCAACGCCGAGAACAATCATGACCTCGAGGTCGACGATCTGATCGTCGCCGAGGCGCATGTCGGCAATGGCATCGTGATGAAGCGTTTTGCTCCGCGCGGCCGTGGCCGTTCGGGCCGTGTGTTCAAACCGTTCTCGCACCTGACCATCGTGGTTCGTCAGGTCGAGGCCGAGGCAAGCGCTTAAGAAGGGCGCAGGAGAAGACGATGGGTCAAAAGATCAATCCAATCGGGCTGCGTCTCGGCATCAACCGGACCTGGGACTCCCGTTGGTTCGCCGGCAAGCAGGAATACGGCAAGCTCCTGCACGAAGACGTCAAGATCCGCGAGATCCTGCACAAGGAGCTCAAGCAGGCGGCCGTCGCCCGCATCGTGATCGAGCGTCCGCACAAGAAGTGCCGCGTGACGATCCACTCGGCCCGTCCGGGCGTCGTGATCGGCAAGAAGGGCGCCGACATCGACAAGCTGCGCAAGAAGGTCGCCGACATCACCTCGTCGGACGTCGTGATCAACATCGTCGAAATCCGCAAGCCGGAGCTCGACGCGACCCTGGTCGCTGAATCGATCGCCCAGCAGCTCGAGCGCCGCGTCGCGTTCCGCCGCGCCATGAAGCGCGCCGTTCAGTCGGCGATGCGTCTCGGCGCCGAGGGCATCCGCATCAATTGCTCGGGCCGTCTCGGCGGCGCCGAAATCGCGCGCATGGAGTGGTACCGCGAAGGTCGCGTGCCGCTGCACACGCTGCGCGCCGACGTCGACTACGGCGTCGCCACCGCGTTCACGACCTTTGGCACCTGCGGCGTCAAGGTCTGGATCTTCAAGGGCGAGATCCTCGAGCACGACCCGATGGCCCAGGACAAGAAGATGGCCGAGGGCGACAACACGCCGCGTTCGCGCCGCGACGCCGCTTGAGGCAAAGCAGGAATTTGAGGGCTTAAAGCCATGATGCAACCTAAGAAAACGAAGTTCCGGAAGGCGCATAAGGGCCGTATCCACGGCGTTGCGACCTCTGGCGCGACGTTGGCGTTCGGCCAGTTCGGCCTGAAGGCGATGGAGCCTGAGCGCGTCACCGCCCGCCAGATCGAAGCCGCCCGCCGCGCGCTGACCCGTCACATGAAGCGCGCCGGCCGCGTCTGGATCCGCGTGTTCCCGGACGTGCCGGTGTCGAAGAAGCCCGCCGAAGTCCGCATGGGCTCCGGCAAGGGTGCCCCGGAATTGTGGGTGGTCCGGATCAAGCCGGGCCGCGTGATGTTCGAGATCGACGGCGTGCCGGTGCAGACCGCGAAGGAAGCGCTGTCGCTCGCCGCCGCCAAGCTGCCGATCAAGACGCGCTTCGTTGCGCGCATTGCGGAGTAATCGCCATGGCCGAGATGAAAGTTGAAGACATTCGCGCGATGAGCGACGACCAGCGGGAAGATGCGGTCCTGAACCTGAAGAAGGAACGCTTCAACCTGCGTTTCCAGCGCGCCACCGGGCAGCTGGAGAACACCTCGCGGATGCGGGAAGCACGCCGCGATATCGCTCGTATCAAGACCATCGCCGCGCAGCTGCGCGCGAAGAAGAAGTAAGGGGCCTGCTATGCCGAAACGTACTCTGCAGGGCGTGGTCGTCAGCGACAAGCAAGCCAAGACCATCGTGGTGCGCGTCGATCGCCGCTTCACCCACCCGATCTACAAGAAGACGATCCGCCGTTCCAAGAACTACCACGCGCACGACGAGAACAACCAGTTCAAGCCGGGCGACATGGTCTGGATCGAGGAATCGAAGCCGATCTCGAAGCTGAAGCGCTGGACCGTGGTCCGGGGCGAACACAAGAAAACGGCCTGATTACCTCGGCCTGGCCGAAGTCATTCAGGGAAATTTTGAGCGCGCTAAAGCGCAGAAAGAGGACGAGGTGCATCAATGATTCAGATGCAGACCAACCTCGACGTGGCCGATAATTCTGGCGCACGCCGTGTCATGTGCATCAAGGTTCTTGGAGGTTCCAAGCGCCGCTATGCCACCGTGGGCGACGTTATCGTTGTGTCGATCAAGGAAGCCATTCCGCGTGGCAAGGTGAAGAAGGGCGACGTGATGAAGGCCGTCGTGGTCCGGGTCCGCAAGGACATCCGCCGCGCCGACGGTTCGGTCATCCGTTTCGACCGCAACGCCGCCGTGCTGATCAACAATCAGTCCGAGCCGGTCGGCACCCGTATCTTCGGGCCGGTGCCGCGCGAGCTGCGCGCCAAGAACCACATGAAGATCATTTCGCTCGCGCCGGAGGTGCTGTGATGGCTGCCAAGATCCGCAAGGGCGACAAGGTGATGGTGCTCACCGGCCGCGACAAGGGTCGCACCGGCGAGGTGTTCGAGGTGCGTCCGGACGAGAACAAGGCTCTCGTTCGCGGCATCAACATGGTGAAGCGTCACCAGAAGCAGACCCAGACCCAGGAAGGCGGCATCATCTCCAAGGAGATGCCGATCGACCTTTCCAACATTGCGTATGTCGGCAAGGACGGAAAGCCGACCCGCATCGGGTTCAAGATTCAGGCCGATGGCAAGAAGGTTCGTGTTGCCAAGAGCTCGGGAGCAGAGATCGATGGCTGATACAGCTTACACGCCGCGTCTGCGCGCGGAGTACGACAAGAAGATCCGCGGCATGATGACCGAGAAGTTCGGTTATGCCAACGTGATGCAGGTGCCGCGCCTCGACAAGGTCGTGCTCAACATGGGCGTGGGCGATTCCGTCAACGACCGCAAGAAGGCCGAGACCGCCGCCGCCGAGCTGACCCAGATCGCCGGCCAGAAGGCGATCGTGACCTATTCGCGGATCGCGATCGCGACCTTCAAGCTGCGTGAGAACCAGCCGATCGGCTGCAAGGTCACGCTGCGCAAGGCCCATATGTACGAGTTCATCGACCGCCTGGTGAACGTGGCGCTGCCCCGCGTCCGCGACTTCCGCGGCCTGAACCCGAAGAGCTTTGACGGCCGCGGCAACTATTCGCTCGGCATCAAGGAGCACATCATTTTCCCCGAGATCGACTTCGACAAGGTCTCGGAAGCGCGTGGCATGGACATCACGGTCTGCACCACCGCCAAGACCGACGACGAGGCGCGTGCCTTGTTGACCGCTTTCAATTTCCCGTTCCGGCAGTGAGTAGCTGAGCCAAAGCCACTCAAACGCGGATACCCAGGAGCCAAGCATGGCAAAGAAGAGTTCAGTCGAGAAGAACAACCGGCGCAAGCGGATGGCGAAGAACGCCGGCCCGCGCCGCGAGAAGCTGAAGGCGATCATCGCCGACAAGACCAAGCCGATGGAAGAGCGCTTCGCGGCGACGCTGAAGCTCGCCGAGATGCCGCGCAACTCGTCGCCGACGCGCATCCGCAACCGTTGCGAGCTGACCGGGCGTCCGCGCTCGAACTATCGCAAGAACAAGCTCTCGCGCATCGCGCTGCGTGAACTCGGCTCCAAGGGCCTGGTTCCCGGCCTCGTGAAGTCGAGCTGGTAAGGGGAGGGTCGGAACAATGTCTACGCACGATCCGATCAGCGATCTCATCACCCGCATCCGCAACGCGCAGATGCGTTCGAAGTCCAAGGTCTCGAGCCCCGGCTCGAAGATGCGCGCCAACGTGCTCGAAGTGCTGAAGTCCGAGGGTTACATCCGCGGCTACGCCAGTGTCGAGCATGCCTCGGGCCGCAGCGAGCTCGAGATCGAGCTGAAGTATTTCGACGGCGAGCCCGTCATCCGCGAGATCGAGCGGGTGTCGAAGCCGGGCCGCCGCGTTTACGCCTCGGTGAAGAACCTGCCGCGCGTGAACAACGGTCTCGGCATTTCCGTGTTGTCGACGCCGAAGGGAATCATGGCTGACCACGAGGCGCGCGACGCCAACGTGGGCGGCGAAGTTCTCTTCACGGTGTTCTGAGGAAGGATTTTACGATGTCACGTATCGGCAAGCGGCCGGTGGCGATCCCGTCGGGTGTGACGGCGACCGTCGAGGGCCAGACGGTGAAGGTGAAGGGGCCGAAGGGCCAGCTTCAGTTCGTCGTGCATGACGACGTCGAGGTGAAGTTCGAGAACGGCCAGGTCAAGGTCGCTCCGCGCGTCAAGACCAACCGCGCGCAGGCGATGTACGGCACCGCGCGCGCGCAGGTCGCCAACCTCGTCGAGGGCGTCACCAAGGGCTTCGAGAAGAAGCTCGAGATCACTGGCGTCGGCTACCGCGCCGCGATGCAGGGCAAGAACCTGCAGCTCGCGCTCGGCTACAGCCACGACGTGGTCTACGCGATCCCGGAAGGCATCACCATCGCGGTGCCGAAGCCGACCGAGATCACGATCACCGGCAACGATCCGCAGCGCGTCGGCCAGGTCGCCGCGGAGATCCGCGCCTACCGTCCGCCGGAGCCCTACAAGGGCAAGGGCGTGAAATACGCCAACGAATTCATCTTCCGCAAGGAAGGCAAGAAGAAGTAACGGAGCCGGTCATGTCACTCAAGGTTACGAATGCCCGGCGCAAGCAGCGCGTGCGCCTTGCGCTTCGCCGCTCGGCAGGCGGCCGTCCGCGGCTGTCGGTGTTCCGCTCGTCCAAGCACATCTACGCTCAGGTCATCGACGACCAGAAGGGCGAGACGCTCGCCTCCGCTTCGTCGCTGGAGAAGACCATGCGCGACGCCGGCAAGACCGGCGCCGACATCGATGCTGCGAAGGCCGTCGGCAAGCTGCTGGCGGAACGCGCGGCGCAGAAGGGTGTCAAGGAAGTCGTGTTCGATCGCGGCGCCTACATCTATCACGGGCGCGTCAAGGCGCTCGCGGATGCGGCGCGCGAAGGCGGGCTCAGCTTCTAACCGAATTTGAACGATTACGAGGAAAGAGGCGCAAGCCTCCTAGAGATTGGAAAACACCATGGCAGGTGAACGCGAACGCGGCGGACGCGAACGGAGCAGGGAGCGCGAGGAGCGCGACAGCGAGTTCGTCGACAAGCTCGTCCACATCAATCGCGTGGCGAAGGTCGTCAAGGGCGGCAAGCGCTTCGGCTTTGCGGCGCTGGTCGTGATCGGCGACCAGAAGGGCCGGGTCGGTTTCGGCCACGGCAAGGCGCGCGAAGTTCCGGAAGCGATCCGCAAGGCGACCGAGTCGGCGAAGCGCAACCTGACGCGCGTCGCGCTGCGCGAAGGCCGCACGCTGCATCACGACGTCGCCGGCCGTCACGGCGCCGGCCGCGTCTATCTGCGCACCGCTCCGGCGGGTACCGGCATCATCGCCGGCGGCCCGATGCGCGCGGTGTTCGAGACGCTCGGCATCCAGGACGTGGTGGCGAAGTCGATCGGCTCGTCGAATCCCTACAACATGGTTCGCGCGACCTTCGACGCGCTGAAGCATCAGGATTCGCCGCGTTCGGTGGCTGCGCGCCGCAACATCAAGGTCTCCACCCTGCAGTCGCGCCGCGTCGGCGGCGACGCCGAAGTGGTGGCGGAATAACAACGCGCGCTTCTCGAAGCGCTATTCGGAGTTACTGTCATGGCCAAGGCCAGCAAGACGATCAAGGTCGAGCAGACCGGCAGCGCGATCCGCCGCCATCACTCGCAGCGTTCGACGCTGATCGGCCTCAAGCTCAACAAGATCGGCCGGGTTGCCGAGCTGCAGGACACTCCTGAAGTTCGCGGCATGATCAGCAAGGTTCAGCATCTCGTCCGCGTCGTCGGCGAGTAAGCAGAGATAAGGAGAAGGGCGATGAAGCTCAGCGATATCGCCGACAACGCCGGCTCGCGCAAGAAGCGCATGCGTGTCGGCCGTGGCATCGGTTCCGGCAAGGGCAAGACCTCGGGCCGCGGCGGCAAGGGCCAGACCGCGCGTTCGGGCGTCCGCATCAAGGGTTTCGAAGGCGGCCAGATGCCGATGCATCGCCGTCTGCCGAAGCGCGGCTTCAACAACATCTTCCGGCTCGACTTCGCCGAGATCAATCTCGACCGTCTGCAGGAAGCGATCGACAACAAGCTGGTCGACGCCGGCGAGACCGTGACCGTCGAGACGCTGGTCAAGGCCGGCGTGCTGCGCCGCGCCAAGGACGGCCTGCGGCTGCTCGGCCGCGGCGAGATCAAGACCAAGCTGACCATCGAAGCGCACGGCGCTTCCAAGTCGGCCATTGCCGCGGTCGAAAAGGCCGGCGGCTCGGTCAAGATCCTGGCCCCCGCCAAGGAAGAAGGCGAGGCGGCGTAACATCTGCGTCATTGCCCGCGCGCGGCGCGGGCAATCCGCAGATCGAATGATGGACTTATCGAGGCCGAGCACCAGATAATGTCCGGTGTCTGCCGATTGCCCCGATAGAACGAGTTCTTGGGGCGTCGGCGAAGCGGGCTCCGGGAGAAAGCCGAACATGGTCTCAGCAGCCGAACAACTTGCCGCCAACCTCAATTTCGGACAGCTGGCGAAAGCCGACGAGCTGAAGAAGCGCATCTGGTTCACCCTGGGTGCGCTGCTTGTTTATCGGCTGGGCACCTACATCCCGCTGCCCGGCATCGATCCCAACATCTGGGAGCAGGTGTTCCGCAGCCAGTCCGGCGGCATCCTCGGCATGTTCAACATGTTCGCCGGCGGCGGCATCCACCGCATGGCGATCTTCGCGCTGAACATCATGCCGTACATCTCGGCGTCGATCATCGTGCAGCTGCTGACCACCGTGTCGCCGCAGCTCGAGGCGCTCAAGAAGGAAGGCGAGGCGGGCCGCAAGACGCTGAACCAGTACACCCGCTATCTGACGGTGATCCTGGCGCTGTTCCAGTCCTACGGCATCGCGATCGGCCTCGAAGGCGCCGGCAATGTCGTCAGCGACCCCGGCATGTTCTTCCGGATCTCGACCGCGATCACGCTGACCGGCGGCACCATGTTCCTGATGTGGCTCGGCGAGCAGATTACCTCGCGCGGCATCGGCAACGGTATTTCGCTGATCATCCTGTCCGGCATCGTCGCCGAGCTGCCGTCGGCGCTCGCCAACATGCTGGAACTCGGCCGCCAGGGCGCGATGTCGACCGGCCTGATCCTGATCGTCATCGTGATGGCGGTCGCCGTGATCGCCTTCATCGTGTTCATGGAGCGCGCCCAGCGCCGGCTGCTGATCCAGTATCCGAAGCGCCAGGTCGGCAACAAGATGTTCGAGGGCCAGTCCTCGCATCTGCCGCTCAAGCTCAACACCTCGGGCGTGATTCCGCCGATCTTCGCCTCGTCGCTGCTGCTGCTGCCGACCACGGTTGCGAACTTCAACGCCGGCAAGGGGCCGGAGTGGTTCCAGTGGCTCACCACCCAGCTCAGCCACGGCCGTCCGCTGTTCCTGCTGCTCTATCTGGCGCTAATCGTGTTCTTCGCCTTCTTCTACACCGCGATCGTGTTCAACCCGACCGAGACCGCGGACAATCTGAAGAAGCATGGCGGGTTCATCCCGGGCATCCGGCCCGGTGAGCGCACGGCGGAATATATCGACTACGTGCTTTCGCGCATCACGGTGCTCGGCGCGATCTATCTCGCGATCGTCTGCCTGATCCCGGAAATTCTGATTTCCTATGCCTCGGTCCCGTTCTACTTTGGTGGCACTTCGCTCCTGATCGTCGTCAGCGTAACGATGGATACGGTGTCGCAGGTGCAGGGCTATCTGCTCGCCCATCAGTATGAAGGGCTGATCAGGAAGTCGAAGCTCAGGGGAGGCCGCCGCCGCTGATCGCGGCGCGGCGCCAAACTCAAAACACAGGTGTGCGGACGTCGCCCACCTAGCCGGGGGGCGAAACAGATATGAGATTGATCCTTTTGGGACCGCCGGGCTCGGGCAAGGGAACCCAGGCGCAGCGGCTGGTGCACCGGCATGGCATCGTCCAGCTCTCGACCGGCGAGATGCTGCGCGCAGCGGTTGCCGCGGGCACCCCGGTCGGATTGCAAGCCAAGGAGATCATGGCCAATGGCGGCCTGGTTCCCGACGAGGTCGTGGTAGGAATCATCGCCGACCGAATCGAGGAGCCCGATGCCAAGAAGGGCTTCATTCTCGATGGCTTCCCGCGCACCGTGCCGCAGGCCGAGGCGCTCGACGACCTGCTCCGGAAGAAGCATCTCAAGCTCGACGCCGTCGTCGAGCTCCGCGTCAACGAGAGCGCGCTGCTCGCCCGCGTCGAGAAACGTGCCGAGGAAACCCGTGCGCGCGGCGAGGAAGTCCGCCTCGACGACACGCCGGAAGTGCTGACCAAGCGCCTGGCGCAGTACCGTTCGCTGACGGAACCGCTGATTCACTATTATTCGGAGCGGCGGAAGCTTCTGACGGTCGATGGCATGATGACCATCGAGCACGTCACTCGCGAGATCAACCGGATCCTGACCGCGCTCGGCGCGCTGGAACCGAAGGAGCACGAGGAGCCCAAGCGGGCTGCCAAGAGTGCGTCGAAGGCCTCCAAGACGGCCAGGAAGACCGCGAAGAAGGCGACCACGAAGGCTGCTAAATCGGCTAAGAAGTCCACCAAACCGGCCCGGAAGGCCACCAAGGCGGTCTCTAACGCCAGGGGAACGAAGAAAGCCGCCAAGAAGGCTGGAAAGAAGGCCGCCAGCGCTGCGAATGCCCGGAAGGGGGTAAAAGCGCTCAAAAAGGCAGCAAAAAAGCTCACGAAAAAGCGAGCTAAACGCTAGGAGCGGTTGACGAAACCGACATGAATCCTTTAATAAGCCCCGCATCCAAGTTGGATAGTTTTATGACGATGCCGGGCCCCAAAGGACACGAGGGGTGGGCGTCGTGTTCGCGTTTGTGGACACAAGCCCGCGAGTAGCAAGAACTTGAGAAGCCCGTATCCGTGATGGAGCGGCGACAGGAGAGAAGTCCGTGGCCCGTATTGCCGGCGTCAACATTCCGACCAACAAGCGCGTCCTGATCGCGCTTCAGTACATCCATGGTATCGGCCAGAAGAACGCTGCCGACATCATCGAGAAGGTGAAGATCCCCCTGGATCGTCGCGTCAACCAGTTGACCGACCAGGAGGTCCTCCAGATCCGCGAAGTCATCGACCGCGACTATCTGGTCGAGGGCGACCTCCGGCGCGAGGTCGGCATCAACATCAAGCGGCTGATGGACCTCGGCTGCTATCGCGGCCTGCGTCATCGCCGCGGTCTGCCGGTGCGCGGCCAGCGCACCCACACCAATGCGCGTACGCGCAAGGGGCCGGCCAAGGCGATCGCCGGCAAGAAGAAGTAAGTTTTGCGAATTGCAGGTGGGGAGTAGCGAATCGAAATTCGCTACTCGCCATTTGCGTTTTGAGGTGTAGCCGCTGGCACTACGGCGGCGTTGAGATCACAGGAAAGGTTTGAAATGGGCAAGGAAGCAACCCGCGTACGCCGCCGCGAACGCAAGAACATCGCCTCCGGCATCGCGCACGTGAATTCGTCGTTCAACAACACGACCATCACCATCACCGACGCGCAGGGCAACACCATCGCCTGGTCGTCGGCCGGCACGATGGGCTTCAAGGGCTCGCGCAAGTCGACCCCCTATGCCGCGCAGGTCGCGGCGGAAGACGTCTCCAAGAAGGCGCAGGAACACGGCATGCGCACGCTGGAGGTTGAAGTGGCCGGCCCGGGTTCGGGCCGTGAGTCGGCGCTCCGTGCGCTGCAGGCTGCGGGCTTCACCGTCACCTCGATCCGCGACGTGACCACGATCCCGCACAATGGCTGCCGTCCGCGCAAGCGTCGGCGCGTTTGATCTGTAAGTCGCGGGCGGCATCTCGCCGCCCTGCGATGGTTTTTGGAATTGACCGCGCGGACTGATCCGCGATCTCCAACGCCAGGTTTGGCCGATCGATTGGCCCGATGACCGGCAAAGGGTGAAACAGTGACGATCCAGAAAAATTGGCAAGAACTCATTCGACCGAACAAGCTGCAGGTGACGCCGGGCTCGGACGCGAGCCGGTTCGCCACCGTCGTCGCCGAGCCGCTTGAGCGCGGTTTCGGCCAGACGCTCGGCAACGCGCTGCGTCGCATCCTGTTGTCCTCGCTGCAGGGCGCGGCGGTGCAGTCGGTGCACATCGACGGCGTGCTGCACGAGTTCTCCTCGATCGCCGGTGTCCGTGAAGACGTCACCGACATCGTGCTCAACATCAAGGACATCTCGATCAAGATGCAGGGCGAAGGCCCGAAGCGCATGGTCGTGAAGAAGCAGGGCCCGGGCGCCGTCACCGCCGGCGACATCCAGACCGTCGGCGACGTCACCGTGCTCAACCCTGATTTGCAGCTCTGCACGCTGGACGACGGCGCCGAGATCCGCATGGAGTTCACGGTCACCACCGGCAAGGGCTATGTCGCCGCCGAGCGCAACCGTCCCGAGGACGCGCCGATCGGCCTGATCCCGGTCGACAGCCTGTTCTCGCCGGTCCGCAAGGTCTCCTACAAGGTCGAGAACACCCGTGAGGGCCAGATCCTCGACTACGACAAGCTGACCATGACGATCGAGACCAACGGCGCGATCACGCCGGAGGACGCGGTGGCCTACGCCGCGCGCATCCTGCAGGATCAGCTCAACGTGTTCGTCAACTTCGAAGAGCCGCGCAAGGAAGTCACGCAGGAGATCATCCCCGATCTCGCGTTCAACCCGGCGTTCCTCAAGAAGGTCGACGAGCTCGAGCTGTCGGTGCGTTCGGCAAACTGCCTGAAGAACGACAACATCGTCTACATCGGCGACCTCGTGCAGAAGTCGGAAGCGGAAATGCTCCGCACCCCGAACTTCGGCCGCAAGTCGCTGAACGAGATCAAGGAAGTGCTGGCCCAGATGGGTCTGCACCTCGGCATGGAAGTGCCGGGCTGGCCGCCGGAGAACATCGACGAGCTCGCCAAGCGCTTCGAGGATCACTACTGATCCATTTTCACCGTCGTGGCCGGAGAACCTCCGGCCACGATTTTTTAATGGGCGAACGCAGGATGCCCACCTGCACTTGTCGCTGAACCACCGCGACAGAATTGAAGAAGGAATAAGTCAATGCGTCACGGCAAGGTTCATCGGAAGCTCAACCGCACCGCCGAGCACCGGCGTGCGATGTTCGCCAACATGGCGGCCGCGCTGATCAAGCACGAGCAGATCGTCACCACGTTGCCGAAGGCCAAGGAGCTGCGGCCGATCGTCGAGAAGCTCGTCACCCTCGGCAAGAAGGGCGGCCTCGCGCTGCGCCGCCAGGCGATCTCGGAGCTGCGCGACCAGGATCAGGTCAAGAAGCTGTTCGACACGCTGGCGACCCGCTACAAGGACCGCCAGGGCGGCTACACCCGCATCATCAAGGCCGGCTTCCGCTACGGCGACAACGCGGCGATGGCCGTGATCGAATTCGTCGACCGCGACGTCGACGCCAAGGGCCAGGACTCCGGTCCCGCCCAGGGCAACGAAGCCGAGGCGGCGTAAGCCGGCTTCGAGCCCAAGGTTTTGAAAACGGCGCCTTCGGGCGCCGTTTTTGTTTTGTGGCTAGCCTGCGCGTATCGTCGCGATAAAATTGTCGAGCTCCTGCCTCAGGCGGACGTTGCCGTCCGACAGCAGCCGCGACGAGCTCAGCACCTGCGACGAGGCGCTGCCGGTGCGAGAGGCACCGCTGGCCACCTGTCCGATGCTGACGGCGACCTGCGCGGTTCGCTCCGAGGCGATCTGAACGTTGTCCGCGATGCTTCGCGTCGCGCTCGCTTGCTCCTCGATGGCATCGGCCACGTCGGAAGCGATCTGTGATATTCGCTGGACGATGCCGGTGATACCGCTGATCGCGCCGGCGGACTCCCGCGTTGCGGCCTGGATGTCCGCGATCTGGGTGCGGATGTCCTCGGTGGCTTCGGCGGTCTGCCTGGCGAGCGTCTTGACCTCCTGCGCGACCACGGCGAAGCCCGAGCCTGCCGCGCCGGCGCGCGCGGCCTCGATGGTCGCGTTGAGCGCGAGCAAATTGGTCTGCCGCGCGATCGCGGCGATCAGCTGCACCACGTTGCCGATGCGGTCGGCAGCGGACGCAAGCTGCGCCATCCGCGCGTCGGTCTGCTGCGCCTGCGCGACGGCGTCGCTGGCGAAGCTGGCGGATTCGCCGACCTGGCGTCCGATCGCGGCAGCCGAGGCGATCATCTGTTCGGTGGCTGCCGCAACCAGCCTGACATTGCTGGAGGCCTCCTCGGAGGCGGCTGCGACATTGGCGGACAGGTCCTGGGTGTGATGGGCGGTGTCGCTCAGATCGCGGGCCGACGCCGCAAGCTCCTCGGAGGCCGCCGAGACCGTCGCGATGACGTCGCCGGCGCTCGCCTCGAACGCCGCCGCGAGCCGCGCCAGTTCGGCCTTGTGCCGGTCAGCCGCGCGGCGGTCTTCCTCGCGCCGGGCGTCGAGCTCGGCGCGTGCCTTGTCCTGCGCCTTCGTCTTGAAGCTTTCGACCGCCCGCGCCATGCCGCCGATCTCGTCGCTGCGCTCGAGGCCGGGCAGCACGACGTCGAACTGTCCGTCGGCGAGTTGCCGCATCGCCGCGCTCATCCGGCTGATCAGGCCCGCGACCCGCCGGCCGAACAGGATCGCAAACAGCGTCAGGACGAAGGCAACAATCCCGATCAGCCAGCTGAATGTCTGCCGGAACGCGTCCGCCTTGCGCTGGGCGAGCTCGGCGCGCGCGTTGGCGGCGTCCGCGACCTTGACCAGCGCCGGCCGGGTGCGATCGAAGATCTGCGAGAGGTCGTCGAGCTGGTCGTCGAGCGTCTGGCGCGAGACCAGGAAGCCGGCGAAGGCAAGCTTGTAGGCGCGGGCAAGGCCGAGCAGTTCGGTCTTCACATCCGTGGGGAGGGCGGACGCCGCCAGCGCGGTTTCGAACTCGTCCTCGCGTTCGTTGAGCTGGTCGCCGAACCGCTCTTCGCCGCTCAGCGCAAAATCCTTCTCGAGCCGGCGCATCGTCAGCAGCAGGATGGTCAGGCGCGGCTGATCGATCTGTCCGACTTTGGTCTCGAACTGCTGAACCGCGCTGCGCAGCTTGCCCTGCAAGCCGTCATTCGGGTTCAAGCCGAGGATGCGCTGGGCGCCGACGATATTCTGGAAGCGTGTCGCATAGAGATTGATGCCGCTGCGTAGCGACGTAACCTGCCGGATCGGATCGCCGTCCGGCACGGTCGCAGCGAAAGCGTCTAGCTTGTCGAGCAGGGCCAGCTCGTCGGCGACGCGCCCAGTGAGCTGTTTCGCCAACCCTTCATCGCGCGATTTCAGGAAGCGGGCCGCGATCTGCTGCGTCTCCAGGAATCCGTCCGACAGCTCGGATAGCTGCGCCCTGAAGCGCATGCTGTCGTCCGACCCGCGCTGAACACGGGCCGCGTAGTCGAGGCCGCCGAGGCAGGCGACGCTGACGATGGCGACGCCGCCGATCCCGAGCATCGCGATCTGGCTTTTAAGGCTGGGGCGAAATCGCTTCAGGATATCAGCGGCGAACGGCTTGATCCTGGACACAACGAGCATCTGGTGCATTCCTGTCAGTCGCGGAGCTCCGGACGTCGTTGTTGAAGCGAAGGTCGCATCCGGTTGCCAACACAACAGCTCGCGCTGTTTGCGGCGACGCTTAGCGGCGGCGAATTGACAATGTGTGAAAGCGTTCAGCGCGCACGCGATGTTTCATATGAAGATTGGATGAAGGTCGCAGTAGCGATGCATCAACCAAGATCGCGCGTGGTCACTCGCGACGAAAATGTGCATCGTGCCTCACACATGTCATCCGCGTGACCTGCTTGCGGTCGGCAGCCGGCGGTGCTGAGATGCCGCTCCGTATTTACGCGAATTTGCGCATGCCTGCCTGACCCCCGGTTGCATCCGTGTGCGCGCATCCAAATATGCCTGACAGGCAGACAGGAGACCTCTCATGAAGATCGACCTTTCCGGAAAGACCGCGCTGGTGACCGGCTCGACCGCGGGTATCGGTAACGCCATCGCCAAGGGCCTGGCCGGGACCGGCGCCGATGTCGTCATCAACGGCCGCAGCCAGGCCAAGGTCGATGCAGCGGTCGTCGCGATCGCGCAGGCGGTATCCGGCGCAAAGGTGCGCGGCATAGCCGCCGACGTCTCGACCGCGGCCGGCTGCAAGGCACTGCTCGCGGCGCTGCCCGAGGTCGACATCCTCGTCAACAATGCCGGCATCTTCGAGCCGAAGGGCTTCTTCGACATTCCGGACGAGGACTGGAGCCGCTTCTTCGAGGTCAACGTGATGTCGGGCGTACGGCTGTCGCGCGGCTACATGCAGGGCATGCTGAAGCGCAACTGGGGCCGCATCGTCTTCATCTCATCCGAGTCGGGGCTCAACATTCCGACCGAAATGATCCATTACGGCATGACCAAGACCGCGCAGCTTGCGGTCGCGCGCGGGCTCGCGGAGCTGACCAAGGGCACCGCCGTGACCGTCAACTCCGTGCTGCCCGGACCGACGATGTCCGAAGGCGTCGAGACCTTCGTCAAGGATCTCGCCAAGCAGAACGGCCAGTCGGTCGAGGAGGCGGCCACCAACTTCGTCAAGCAGCACCGGCCGACCTCGCTGCTGCAACGGTTTGCCAGCACCGAGGAGATCGCCAACCTTGTGGTCTACGCCTGCTCGAAGCAGGCCTCAGCAACCAACGGCGCCGCGCTGCGCGTCGAGGGCGGCATCGTCAATACCATCGCGTGAGGGTGCATGGCGGCCTATGTGATTTCAGAGGTCGAGATGCGGGACGCTGCGGCATTCGAGGCCTATCGCGCGCTGGCGGCGAAAACCATCGAACAGTATGGCGGTCGCTACATCGTGCGCGGCGGCGCGGCCGAAGTGGTGGAGGGTGGTCCGGCGCCGAACGCCATCGTCATCGTCGAATTTCCGACCATGGCGCGTTTGCGCGAATGGTACGCGTCACCGGAATACGCCGAAGCGCTGAAGCATCGCGCAACCGCGCTGGAACGACGGCTGCTGTTCGTCGACGGTGTGCCGCCGATCTAGCAGGCTATCCTTTGGCCCCGTCGAGAAACTCGCTGAACCCTGCGGGACGGTAGGGGCCGAAGCATATCTGCTCCAGCACGCCAATTCCGGTCCGGTCGCTTTGGCGAGCGCGCACCACCTGTTGCACATGCACGTTCTCGCGGGCGAGCGGGTCGAGCGTCGCAGGATCGAACGACTCGCCGCCGATCTCGAGCTCGCCCTTCCACATGCCCTGGCCCCATTGCGGATGACCGTAGCCGAGGCCCTTCATCTGGAATTTGAGGATCGGATCGAGCGCGATGGTCGTGGTGTGACCGTCGATGTCGACGAGGTCGATCTCGGCCGACTGCGCCAGCCGCGTGTTCGGCACGTATTTGACGCGATGCCGCGCGGTCGCCATGCGGCGGTCCAGCCCGTCGACGACGCCGGGGATATCGGCCTCGCTGCGGTACAGCGGCGCGGTGATGCCCTCGCGGACCAGCGCCTCGCCCTGCGTCCCGTCGAAGAAGATCGCGTGCGAGATGTGATCGTCCCAGACCAGCGGGGCCCATAGGAAAAACACGCTCGGCGGCGGCATCGGCGCGCCGCCGACATCGCGCTCGCCGACATTGCGTACGCCCCAGGAGCGATCCTTGGTGCCGTAGCAGGTGCGATCGTCGACCTTGATCTCGCCGTCGGGGTGGCTGATGACGCCGCTCCAGCGGCCGAACTGGTCGAACCGGGTCGCGTCCATCGCGCGGCGGTCGCCCGACCAGAGCGTCTGGCGCGCTTCCTGGATCGCGGCCGTGCGTGCCGAGAAGGTCAGGTCGCAGGAAAGGCCGGTCGCATTGTCGTCGAGCACCACCCGGGTCCGCAGCATCGGCTCGATGACCTCGAGCCTGAACGGGCCGACCTGCATCTCGGTGCGCTCGAGCGGCGCGCGCCGCGACCCGTAGAAGCAGTGCTGCCGTCCGCCGCGCTCCACCACGCTGAAGGCGCAGTCGAGGATCTTGCGGTGCGGGTAGATCGCAATGCCGATGCCGAAATAATACGCGCCGTCGGCGGTATAGCCGTTGAACCAGGTGCGGTCATAGACATTGCGGTCGCTGGTTGAGGGAACCGCGATCGGCTCGGGCGTCTGGTGGATGGGGAAGTCGTCAAGTTTGTTGAGCACGCCGATCCCTTTCGATCACTTCGTTCGAAAACGCCTCAGTCCTGCCAGTATGCAAAACTGTCGTGATCCAGGGCTTGCGCGCAGGCGCCGCGGGTCATTTTCAGGAACAGCGCATCGCCGCGCTCGGAGCGCTGCACGCTGAGCGCGGAGACCACGCCCATCATGATGCCATGCAGGGTGTAGCGGCGGTAATCCCGCCAGCAATCATCCCAGCCATAGTCCCGCACGCCGCGGCGGATCAGCTCCGAATGATAGAAACGCACCAGATCAATTTCATGTAATCGCCGCTCGGACGGGTCGATGCCGGCCGACAGGAAATAGGCGACGTCGACGATCCCTGGCCCCACCGTCAGCGTCTGCCAGTCCAGCGTCGCCATCGGATGGCTGTTGCCGCGGACCTCGAACAGCATGTTGTCGAGCCGGAAGTCCGCATGCTGCAATGTTCTCGGCGTCGATCGATCGGACTGGTAGCGCGGGATCGCGTCCGGAAGCCGGTCGATCAGATCAAGGAATTCCGGCTCGATCACGCCGCGATAGCGATCCTTGTATTGACCGATAATGGCGGGCAGCAGCGCGCGAAGGTCTCTGCGCCGGCTGGCGGCAACCACGAAGCATTGCACCGTGTCGAGCGTCGGATCGTTCCATCGCGGCGCATGCAGCGCGGCGGCCTCGGTCAGCGCCGTTAGGCAATCGGCGATCGCGCATCCGGCGAGCTGGTCGCCCGGTCGCGCGGGCGCCAGATCTTCCAGGATCAACGTGAAGTCGTCGGTGGCCGGATCGATCTCGGCGAGGATCGGCCGCGGGGTGTGAATGGCGACGGTCGCCGCCAGCTCGCGATAGAATGCGACCTCGCGGACGTAAAGCGTATGCGCGGAACCGGAGCGGCGGCTGTCGGGATCTGCGGCCGGGAATTTGCCGACGACGCTCGCGGGCGCGCGCGGCTCGTTGCCGTCATAGCTCAGATGAAACCGATAGCTGTCGCCGACGAGGCCGTTGCCGACCGGCTGGCAGGCGAGATCGATGACCCTGATCTGGTCGATCACGCCGGCTTCGCGCAATGCCCGCGTCATCCACTCCGGATCGATCCGCGACGGATCGGCCGTGAGCAAACTCATCGGTTTCCTCCCATCCCCTTGTATCCCCTTGGGGCGTCACCACCGCTCGGCCGCGTCATGCGCGGCCCGATTGAGGACGGAGTGATCGTTGCGCAAATCATACAGGCGATCGTGGCTTTGGCAAAAGCCACGCGTCGGCCTGTGGGGATATCTCGGGAGGTGCGTAGGGCGGGTTAGCTGCTCTTACTACCTTGGAGCTGCTTGCCACGGATCCTGCGGCGAGCGAGTTCGACCGTCATTGCGAGGAGCGATAGCGACGAAGCAATCCATCCAACCGCGTTTGCGGGCAGATGGATTGCTTCGCTTCGCTCGCAATGACGGCGGGGGCAGAACCGCGACGCGGTAAGCTCAACCTACCTACGGATCGGAGGGCTACCAGCCCTCCAGCACGATCTTGCCGCGCGACTTGCCGCTTTCGAGGAGGGCGTGGGCGCGCTTGAGGTTGGCGGCGTTGATGGTGCCGAAGGTCTGGTCGAGCGTGGTGCGCAGCACACCCTTGTCGATCAGGTCGGCGACGTCGTTGAGCAGATGATGCTGCGCGATCATGTCGGGCGTCTGGAACGAGGAGCGGGTGAACATCGACTCCCAGTGGATCGACACCGCTTTGCCCTTGAAGGCGGCAACGTTGAATTCGGCGGGATCGTCGATCAGGCCGAACTTGCCTTGCGGTGCGATGAAGTCGGCGATCGACTTGTAGTGCTGGTCGGTGAAGGTGAGGCTGGCGACGAGGCCGACCGGCGGCAGCTTCAACTTCTCGATCTGCTCCTTCATCGGCTGCGAGTGATCGATCACGGCGTGCGCGCCGAGATCGCGGCACCACTTCGCCGACTCCGGCCGCGTCGCGGTCGCAACCACGGTCAGCCCGGTGAGGCGGCGCGCCAGCTGGATCAGGATCGAGCCGACGCCGCCGGCGCCGCCGGTGATCAAGAGCGTGCGCGGATCGAGGCTCTTGCCCGGCACCGCACCGAGCCGGTCGAACAGCAGCTCCCATGCGGTGATCGAGGTCAGGGGCAGGGCGGCGGCCTGCGCGAAAGACAGCGATGCCGGCTTGTTGCCGACGATGCGCTCGTCGACCAGATGAAATTCCGAGTTGGTACCCTGGCGCAGGATCGAGCCCGCGTAGAACACCTCGTCGCCGGGCTTGAACAGCGACACGTCGGGCCCGACCGCGTCGACCACCCCGGCCGCATCGAAGCCGAGGATCTTGTAGCCGCCATCGGTCGGCGCCGCGCGCTTGCGCACCTTGTAGTCGACCGGGTTGGCCGAGATGGCCTTCACCGCGACGCGGATGTCGCGTCCCTTCGGCTCGGGCTTGGCGATCTCGAAATCGACGAGCGAATCCGCCGCCTCGATCGGCAGCGACTTTTGGTATCCGACGGCCTTCATGCCTGGTCTCCCTGGTGGGCGATTGCCTGCCGTCTTACCTGTCGCGCTGGCGTCCTTTTGGCAAGTACTGTAAAAACAGGGAACTAGTCCCTGTTTGTATACTATTGGGAAATTACCGATGAAACGGAAGAATTTCGCCCGCCGGCCGGGCTGCGCGGTCGAGGCCGCGCTCGACCTGATCGACGGCAAATGGAAGGGCGTGATCCTGTATCATTTGCAGGCCGGCACCCAGCGCTTCGGCGAGCTGCGGCGGCGGATGCCCGGCATCACCCAGCGCATGCTGACCAAGCAGCTGCGGGCGCTCGAGGACGATGGTCTCGTGATCCGCAAGGTCTATGCCGAAGTGCCGCCGCGGGTCGAATACACGCTGTCCGAACTCGGCGAGAGCCTGCGTCCGGTGATCGATATTCTGAAGGCCTGGGGCGAGGGCCACCAGGAGCGGCTGTCCTGCGCACCGGCGCCGGAAGTCGTTGTGAAGAAGAAGCGCGCGGCGTGATGGGCGTTCGCGCTTCACCTCTCCCGGAGGGAGAGGTCGGATCGCATCGCAAGATGCGAGCCGGGTGAGGGATTACACTCCATCGAGGGAGCGGCACCCCTCACCCGAATTGCTTCGCAATTCGACCTCTCCCCATAGGGGAGAGGTAAGTCGTCTCAGAACGCAACCTGCGTGCGCAGCGCGACCGCGTCGAACTTCGAGCCGGCATCCGCGCTCGAGGTTGCCGAGGCCTGCTTGGCGACGTCGCCGTGCAGGTAGTTCAGCATGAAGCGGACGTTGTTGTTGACGTACCAGTTCAGCGCGGCGGTGTAGACGGTCTGCCGTCCACCCGCGACGCCGACCGCCTGGCCGACCTGGTCGTTGAGGTTCATCGTGCTGACGCGGCCGGCGATTTCCCAGGCGCCCCAGCCGCCGCCGGCGAGCGAGAACGGATCGTGCGGCTTGATACCGCCATAGGAGGCCGTTGCCGGGTTGTAGGCGTGGTTCTCGCCGGTCAGCACGTAGCCGACCTGCGCGTAGCCGCCGTCGAATTTCAGGCTCGGCGCGCCGAACGGCGGCAGCCCGGTATTCGCGGAGCGGTCGACGTTGAACCAGTAGTATTCGCCCTGCGCGATGAACGGGCCGTAGGTCGCGGCCGCCTCGACGCCGTAGACCTGCGCGCCCGAGACGTTGGCGATCGTGCCGGTCGAGATCAGCGTCGTCGGGTCGATGCGCAGCTCGGGCCGGTCGCTCAGCGTGAGCGTCTGTGCCTGCGTCAGCTGGTTGCGCGGCGGCTGCACCAGCCATTCCGCATCGGCGCCGATATGCACCGAGTAGTTCTTGCCGCTGATCGGATTGCCGGCGACGCGGACAACGCCGCCATACTGCTCGGAGGTGCCGGGCGGCGTGACCGAGGACGCGGAGTGGATCGCGCCTGTCGTCGGTCCGGTGACATAGCCGCCGATCCAGAACTGGTCGTTCCACCAGCGGGTGCCGGCGCCGGAGCGGAAGTCACCGGCCGCGATGTTCTGCGCGATGATGCCGACCGAGGCGCGCTCCATGAATAGGATGTCGTTGGAGCTGGTCGATTCGTCCAGCGTCCACGGGATGTCCATGATGCCGCCTTCGATCGCCATCTTGCCGCCGAACGGCTTGAAGCCGGTGTAGCTCAGATAGGCATTCTCGACGCCGGAGGTGCCGCCGCCGGGCAGCGATCCCGGTGCTGCGCCGCCGAAGCCATCGGCCGAGCCGCCGAAGTCGTAGATCAGCGCGTAATTCCAGTCGCCGAAGAACTTGCCGACGATGCCGATGCGGGCCCGGCGCAGGTTCTCGCCGCTGTCGAGCTTCTGCGGCGAGGTGTTCGCGGTGTTCGGACGATAATCGTAGCCGCCGACATCCCAGTGCACGCGGCTCGTGATCGCGACGCAGTTCTGTTCGTCGGCGGTGCAGATCGTCGGCCGGTTATTCGGCATCGTCACCACGACGCCGGACGGTGCGACCGGGCCCTTCACCGGGATCGCAGCATTGGCGCTTGCGACGCGCGCTGCCTTGGCATCCGCCGCCTTCGCATTGGCGTTTGCGCTGGCTGCGGTCGCCGTATTGGCATTGGTCTGCTTCTGCAGCTTGTCGAGCTTCTGCTCGAGCATCCTCAGCTGCTGCTTCAGCAGCGCGATCTCCGCGTCGCTGCCGCTTCCGGCCGATTGCGCATAGGCCGGTGAGGCGGCGAGCGCCCCTGCAAGCCCGATGGCGATTGCACCAACTTTTGTCGCACCCATTGTGCACCCCTGTTGTGTTTGAAGTCCCCACTCACTCACTGAGACGTCCTAGGAGTCGAACGTGACTGACGGACGACAGCGATTTCGAGCCTCGCAGTTCCGCTTGTTGTCCGCAGGCAACAAGCGGAGCGGCGCAGTGAGATGACAGCCATCATAGAAGCTTGGCGACGCGCTTCAACGCGGCGGCCAGGGGTTTTGCACCGGTCCGGCGGGGGGCCAGTTATCCGCCCCGGCGCCCTTCATTTGCCCGGCGAACACGCCTATATTCCGGCGTTTCCACGAGAGGTGAGAATGCTCCAACCCGTCCGTTTCGCTGCCATATCCGCTCTGTGCACCTTGGCTTTGATAGGGAATCTGTCCCCGGCCGCGGCCCAGGATCGTCGCGTGCCGTCGTCGCAGGCTGAGCTCCAGCTGTCCTATGCGCCGATCGTGCAGCGGGTGCAGCCGGCGGTGGTCAATGTCTATGCCGCCAAGACGGTGCAGAACCGCAATCCGTTCCTGGACGATCCGATCTTCCGCCGCTTCTTCGGCGTGCCGGGGCAGCAGCCGGAGCAGATGCAGCGCTCGCTCGGCTCCGGCGTAATGGTCGACGGCTCCGGCCTCGTGGTGACCAACAATCACGTGATCGAGGGCGCCGACCAGGTGAAGGTCTCGCTCGCCGACAAGCGCGAATACGAGGCGGAGATCGTGCTGAAGGACAGCCGCACCGATCTTGCGGTGCTGCGGCTGAAGGGTACCAACAAGGAGAAGTTCGCGACGCTCGACTTCGCCAACTCCGATCAGCTGCAAGTCGGCGACGTGGTGCTTGCGATCGGCAACCCGTTCGGCGTCGGCCAGACCGTGACGCATGGCATCATCTCGGCGCTGGCGCGTACTCAAGTCGGGATCACGGATTATCAATTCTTCATTCAGACCGACGCCGCGATCAATCCCGGCAATTCGGGCGGCGCGTTGGTCGACATGACCGGACGGCTCGCCGGTATCAACACCGCGATCTTCTCGCGCTCCGGCGGCTCGCAGGGCATCGGCTTTGCGATCCCCGCCAACATGGTGCGGGTGGTGGTGGCCTCCGCCAAGAGCGGCGGCAAGGCCGTGAAGCGGCCATGGCTCGGCGCGCGGCTGCAGGCCGTGACGCCCGAGATCGCGGAGACGCTGGGACTGAAGCTGCCGACCGGCGCGCTGGTCGCCAACGTCGCGCCGAACAGCCCCGCGGCGAAGGCCGGGCTGAAGCTGTCCGATCTGATCGTCGGCATCGACGGCACGCCGATCGACGATCCCAACGCGTTCGACTACCGCTTCGCGACCCGTCCGCTCGGCGGCAACGCCGAGATCGAGGTGCAGCGCGCCGGCAAGCCGGTGAAGCTGACCGTGCCGCTGGAGACCGCACCGGACACTAACCGCGACGAGATCGTGCTGACCGCGCGCTCGCCGTTCCAGGGCGCGCGGGTCGCCAACATCTCGCCGGCGCTGGCCGATGAGCTGCATCTCGACGCCGGCGCCGAGGGCGTGGTGGTGACCGAGCTCGCCGATGACGGCACCGCCGCCAATGTCGGCTTCCAGAAGGGCGACATCATCCTGGCGGTCAACAACGAGAAGATCGTGCGAACCAGTGACCTCGACAAGGTATCGAAGGCGGGCTCGCGGGTCTGGCGCATCACGCTGGTGCGCGGCGGCCAGCAGATCAACGTGACGCTCGGCGGATGAGCCCGAAACAACCGCGCGAGGCCAGCAACCTGTTCGCCGCGGCGGGGATGGAGCAGGACGCGCCACACCCGCTGCCGGACCGGTTGCGCCCGCGCACGCTGGCCGACGTCGTCGGCCAGGATCACATCCTCGGCCCCGACGGCGCGCTGACCCGCATGCTGGAGACGCGCACTTTGGGCTCGCTGGTGTTCTGGGGCCCGCCCGGCACCGGCAAGACCACCGTCGCGCGGCTGCTGGCCGACGCCACCGAGCTGCATTTCGAGCAGATCTCCGCGGTGTTCTCCGGCGTCGCCGACCTGAAGAAGGCATTCGATGCCGCGCGCGCCCGCCGCGAGACCGGCAAGGGCACGCTGCTGTTCGTCGACGAGGTGCACAGATTCAACCGCGCGCAGCAGGATTCCTTCCTGCCCGTGATGGAGGACGGCACGGTGGTGCTGGTCGGCGCCACCACCGAGAACCCGTCCTTCGAGCTCAACGCGGCGCTCCTGTCGCGCGCCCGCGTGCTGGTGTTTCACTCGCTCGATACGGCTGCGATCGAACGGCTGTTTGCCAATGCCGAGAAGATCGAGGGCAAGAGCCTGCCGCTCGACGCGGAAGCGCGCGCCGTGCTGGTGCGGATGGCCGACGGCGACGGCCGCGCCTCGCTGACATTGGCCGAAGAGGTCTGGCGCGCCGCGCGCAAGGGCGAGGTGTTCAACGCCGAGCAGTTGCAGGCCATCCTGCAGCGCCGTGCACCGATCTACGACAAGTCGGCCGACGGCCACTACAACCTGATCTCGGCGTTGCACAAGTCGGTGCGCGGCTCCGATCCGGATGCGGCGCTGTATTACCTCGCACGGATGTTCGATGCCGGCGAGGATCCGCTGTTCCTGGCGCGGCGCGTGGTGCGGATGGCGGTCGAGGACATCGGCCTGGCCGATCCGCAGGCGCTGGCGGTCTGCAACGCCGCCAAGGATGCCTATGATTTCCTGGGCTCGCCGGAGGGTGAGCTCGCGATCGCGCAGGCCGTGGTCTATCTCGCCACCGCGCCGAAATCGAACGCGGTGTACACTGCGTTCGGCGCGGCGATGCAGACCGCAAAACAGGGCGGCTCGCTGCTGCCGCCGAAGCACATCCTGAATTCGCCGACCAAGCTGATGAAGTCGGAGGGCTATGGCTCCGGCTATCAGTACGATCACGATCAGCCCGACGCGTTCTCCGGCCAGGACTATTTCCCGGAGGCGCTGGGCCGCCAGACCTTCTACGATCCACCCGACCGCGGCTTCGAGCGCGAGATCCGCAAGCGGCTGGATTACTGGGCGCGGCTGCGCAAGGAGCGGGGCAGGAGCTAAACCAAGATGAGATGAGGCTGCGGCCGCGAACAACGCGCGGTCCGTTCCTGCCTGCGGCGTGAAGCTGCAGTTGCAGACCCCCACAAATGCCGTACGCAACAGCCGTGCGTGGAGCATTTGCATGACTTCTGAATATTAGAAATGTACCCCTGAGTTGCCCGACGTGTCAAGGTGGTTGGTCGAACGCCGGCCGCCGGCTGCTTTGCATGGGGTTGTTTTCGATATTTTGCCAGCGCCCGCCGCGAACGTGGCCGATGTCGCGGCGGATTCACACCGATTTCGCCGTGACGATTCGCGGCATTTGCGCTAGGCACAATGCAGGTCTGGAGCCGAAAAACCACCATGAGCCGCCGTATCAAGAGAACCACATCGCCGGGCGACCGTGCCAAAGGGCGCGACAAGAGCCGTGACAGGGACCGCGCCGGCGATCGCGGCAAGGAACGTGGTACGAGCGGATCGGCGCAGCGCAGCCGCAAGCCTGACGATCGCAAGTCCGGTGAGCGCAAATCCGGTGATCGGCCGTTCGCGCACCGCACGCCCGGAAAGCCGCCGCGCTTTGCCGAGCCGCGCCGCGACCGCCAGGAGCGGATGGAGCCTGCCGCTGGGAAGCAGGCGGCCGAGCAGCCATTGCCGACCAAGGTGCAGACCGTCGTCGTCACGTCCGACGAGAACGGCATGCGTGTCGACCGCTTCCTCGAGGCGCGGTTTCCGGGCCTGTCGTTCTCCCATATCCAGCGCATCGTCCGGAAGGGCGAGCTCAGGGTCAACGGCAAGCGCGCCGATTCCAAGGACCGGCTGGAGGAGGGCCAGAGCGTGCGGATTCCGCCGCTGCGGCTCGACACGCCGAAGACGTCAGGCACGCTCTCGGAGGCCGAGGCGAAGACGCTGCAGGCGCTGAAGGACATGACGCTATACGAGGACGACGACGTGCTGGTGCTGAACAAGCCCGTCGGCCTCGCGGTGCAGGGTGGCTCCGGCATGACGCGTCATGTCGACCAGATGCTGGAGGTGATGCGCGACGCCAAAGGGCAGAAGCCGCGCCTGGTGCATCGTATCGACCGCGAGACCTCCGGCTGCCTGCTGATCGCCAAGACGCGTTTCGCTGCATCGTTCCTCACCGGCGCGTTCCGCCATCGCTCTGCGCGCAAGATCTACTGGGCGCTGGTCGCCGGCGTGCCGAAGCCGAAGCAGGGCCGGATCTCGACCTACCTCGCCAAGGAGGAGAGCGAGGAGGACAGCATCATGCGGATCGCCGAGCATGGTGACGAGGGTGCAAGCCACGCGGTGACCTATTACGCCGTGGTCGAGGCCTCTGCGACCAAGCTCGCCTGGGTCTCGCTCAAGCCGGTGACCGGCCGTACCCATCAATTGCGCGCCCACATGGCGCATATCGATCACGCCATCGTCGGCGATCCCAAATATTTCAACAAGGAGAACTGGCAGCTGCCGGGCGGCTTGCAGAACCGGCTGCATCTGCTGGCGCGCCGCATCGTGATTCCGCACCCGCGCGGCGGCGTGATCGATGTCAGCGCGCCGCTGCCGCCGCACATGCTGCAATCCTGGAATCTGCTCGGGCTCGAGGCCGACCGGTTCGACCCGATCGAGAACGCGCCCGAGGAGTGACCGGCCGGGCGCCGCCCTGCAATATCCGTCGCGGACAGCAAGAACGATCAAACCGCGCCGCGCACAGCCTCTATGTTGCCGCGCGCCGGTGGTTGCCGGCATGCCATCATCAAAGAGGCTGTCCATGACCGGGACCTGGCTACGCATCGCGCTCTTTCTCATCGGCTCAGCCGTCGCCTCGGTGGCGGCGCATGCCGAGACCATGGTGCTTCGCGGCGGCACGCTCTACGCATCGGCCGATGCGGCTGCGCTGCCGGATGCGGTGATCGTGATCTCGGACGGTGTCATCAGCGCGGTCGGCAAGTCCGGCGACGTCAAGGTGCCCGCGGACGCGCGCGTCATCGATTGCAGCGGCAAGACCGTGGTTGCCGGGTTCTGGAACAGCCATGTGCATTTCACCGAGCACGTCTGGCACAACGCCGGCGAGACGCCGGCCGCGCCGCTGACCCAGCATATGCAGGAGATGCTGACGCGGTGGGGCTTCACGACGGTCTGGGACCTCGGCTCCGATCCGCGGAACATCCTGCCGCTGCGCAAGCGCATCGCCGCGGGCGAGGTCGCCGGCCCCAACATCTTCCTCGCCGGCAGCGTCTTCCCGAAGGACGGCCATCCGGCCTATCTGCCCGCCGACATGCAGCTGCCCGAGGCGTCCACGCCGGACGAGGCGACGCAACTGGCGCGCAGCTACATGGATCTCAACCTCGATGGCGTGAAGTTGTTCACCGGTGTCTACAAGGGAAACAAGCCGGTCGTGAACATGGACCCGGCGATCGCTAGGGCCGCGGTCGACGTGGCGCATGCGCAGGGAAAGCCGGTGTTCGCCCATCCGCAGAACAAGACCGGCGTCGAAACGGTGATCACGGCCGGCGTCGATATCATGGCGCACACCGACCCGAGCGAGGGCGGCTATACGCCGGAGCAGCTGGCGCGGTTCAAGGCGCAGGGCATTGCACTGATCCCGACGCTGTCGCTGTTCACGACCGTCGTTCTCGATCCCGCCGTGACAAACCGGCTGCTGGCCGCGACCGTCAACCAGCTCAAGCAGTTCTCGGAGAATGGCGGGCCGGTGCTGTTCGGCACCGATGTCGGCTTCACCAAGCTGTACGACACCACGCAGGAGTATCAGCTGATGCACCGCGCATTGTCGGAGCGCCAGGTGCTGGCCTCGCTGACGACCAATCCGGCACGGTTCTTCAAGGCGGCAAAGAAAGGCAAGGTGGAGCAGGGCTTCGACGCCGATCTCGTGGTGCTCGACGGCGATCCGCTCAGCGATGTCGCCAATCTCGCGAAAGTGAGCACCACCATCCGCGCAGGTCACGTGATCTATCAGAAGCCGTGAAGGCCGGCCGGGGAACTCGCATATCGAGGGCGGCGTTGACGCATCGGGCAATCACTTGAACCAGTGCCGCGCCGTCACGAGATATAGGCCATGAAGCGATCCTTGATTGTTGCCTGCACTTTGCTCTGGGTCATCGGCGCGCCGAGCGCCTTTGCGCAAAGGCAAATCCTCGGGCCCGGCGGTTCGATCTACAATCCAACGCTGCCGCCGCCGCCACCGCCACCTCCGCCACCCAAAATCGAGGTGCCGCCGGTCCCCAAGATGGACGCGGTCACGCAGCCGAACCTGCGTGCTCCCGCGCGCAGCTCGTTCGGCGACCGTGTCAGCCGGTGTCTCGACGACGCCGCAGCCAGCGGCCTGAACCAGGGCGATCGCGCCGCCTATTCGCGATCCTGCGCCAACACGCGTGACTGACACGTCAAATCCCGACCGCGCTATTGGGCGGGAAGGCGCAACGTCGCGAGGTCGGAGCCGACGATCGTCGTGCCGGTGAAGCCGCCTGCCTCGGCGGCGGCGCGGTAGTCCGCTTCGGTCAGCGCACCACCAGGCACCTTGTAGGGTCCGTGATGCGTCGCCCGGACCTGCGGCGCCAGATGGGTCAGCATCAGGTATTTGGCGCCCGTGCGTTTCGCCATGGCGCCAAGGTCTGATGTCAGGCTCTGGCGATAGTAGACCGGAGGCGGCATGCCGCTGTCGTGCTCCGGACCCATGACCGGATGCATGGTCGAGTGCACGATCACCTCGGCGCCCTGCGCCAGCCTTTCGACTTGCGCCGATGTCGAGGTCGGGCGGGGTGGCGCGGGGCTGTCGTTGCTGGCGTCGCCGCCGATCACGACGCTGCCGGCCGGCGTGTCGACGCGAAACGAGGCGTGACCGGCGACGTGGGTGGAGCGGATCGCGCTCACCTTGACGTCGCCCTTCGTCCAAACCACCTGCGGCTCGTCGCGCGGCTCGAACGTGATGAGGTGCGCGAGCTCGGCAGGTCCGCCCGCCAATCGTCGCTTGTCCTCCGAGACGCGTTGCGCGATCTCGCCGGACTGAACGAAGGCGTCACCGATATGCGTCACGAACTTACCGCAGCTCATGGTGAAGCCGAGCGGTGAAGACACATCGCTGCTGCAGACGACATCGACCTTGGCTCCGCTGGAACTCCAGTTCCAGCGCGCGAGCAGGAGGTCAACGAAGCCCTCGGTGTGGTCCGAATGCATATGGGTGAAGAACACGGCATCGAGCCGGCCGGGATCGATGTTCAGTTGCGACAGCCGCAAGACCGTGCCGCGGCCGGCGTCGAACTGCAGCTTCGTCGTGCCGCAGCCGGCGCTGTCGTCGCCGTAGCGCACGAGGGTGCCGGCGCCGGCGACGCCGTTGATGAGGGCCGGCCCGCTCATCGTGCCGGTCAAGGTAACGAGCATGCAAGGCGCGGCTAGGACGGGAAGCGGAAGCCAGATCGCGATCAGCAAGGCCGTCGGAAGCAAGAAGCGCCGCATGCTATCGGCTCCGGTGTCGTTCCGATGATCGAAGAGACTGCCGAAGTTCGCGCCGTGTCACAAGCGCTCGGCCGCACCGCATCGAGACCTTGTGATCATGCGGTCCGCGCTGTTCTGACGCTCGCACAAACGAAATCCGCCGGCCTTTCGGGCCGGCGGACTGTGTGTCGTCAAAAGCAATCGTCAGTTGTTCCAATTGCCGCCCTGGTCGTTGCCGTCACCGTGGTGATGGCCGCCGCCGTCGAAGTCGAAGAAGTCGAACAGATCGCTGAGCGCCGGGCTGTTGACCGGAACGTAGGGATTGCCGGGCGCCGCAACCGGGTTCGGGAAGTTGTCGCGGCTGCGATGGGTGATCGGCTCCAGGCGCCAGTTCCGCTCGATGAACTTGATGATCGAGACGTGATCGGCATATTCATGCGAGATGTGGCCCTGCCGCGCGTACGGCGACACCACGATCAGCGGAATACGGGTGCCGTCGCCGAAATAGTCGAGCGGCTGCACGTAGCCGGAGTCGAAGTAGCCGCCACCTTCGTCGAACGTGATGAAGATCGCGGTATCCTTGGCGTAGTCCGAGGCCTGGACCTGGTCGACGATCTTCTTCGCGAAGCCTTCGAACAGGTTGAGCTTGGACGACGACGGGTGACCGTCGGTGAAGCCGCTCGGCTTGACGATCGAAACCGCCGGCAGCGAGTGCTTGGAGAGGTCGGAGTACAGATCAACCGAGTCCTTGATATGGGCCGCGACCTGTTCCGGGTGCGACATGATCGAGGTGTCGTACTGGAACGGATTGCAGATGTTGCAGTACTCGTCGGCGGTCGGACCGGCCACGCCCCAGTTGAGCTGGTAGGGATCGTTGACGTAGTTGTTCCACTGGTCGCCGTAATACTTCCAGGAGATATTCCGCTCGTTCAGGCTGTCGCCGATGCTCTTGCGGGTCGACGGCGGGATCGTGAACGGCGTGTTGGACGGATTGGTGTCGGTGTAGGCGTTCTTGCCGTTGCCGAAATAACCCGGGTTGTAGTTGTTCAACAGATAATAGTGGCCCGGCTCGCAATTCGCGTTGATCCGGATGTTCTTCAGATAGTCCAGGATCGGCTTGACGCCGGGCTGGGTCGGATCCGAGCAGTCGCTGTAGGAGCCGCCGCCGGACACCGGGCTCGTCTGGAAGGGCGGCGCGAAGCCGCCATTGCCGCCGGCGCCGTAGCCGTCCTCGGTGTACCAGTTGTTGGTGCCAGCAGCCGGGTTCGGATTCTCGATCTCATGGACGATGCCGGCGTCGGGCGTGCCGCCGAACACCTGCGTGCCGTTCGGCGGGACCGCGGCGTTGCCGTAGGTGTCGCTGAAGTAGAGCATGTCGGCATGACCGAACATGATGTGGTTGGCACCGGTGCCGCCGTTGACGGACTGGTGGAAGTTGTCGCTCATCGCATATTTCTGCGCCAGCGAGGTGAAGTAGGGCACGTCGCCCTTCTGCACATTGTAGAAGCCGAGCGCCGTCGAGCCTTCACCCGTGGTCGTCGCCGTCGGCGAATAGTCGGTGGAGAAGTTCGAGGGCTGCGCCGCGCCGTTGGCACCGGCGCCGACGGTCACTTCGACCCAGGCGAACAGGTTGGCGCCGCAGCCCGACGGATTGTCGCGGCTGGCCGCCGAGTGGTTGCAGTTCAGCTGCTGCCACATCTGGTAGAAGCGATGCACCGGGCTTGCCGAATAGGAGTCGTAGGGCATCGCGTCGCTGTTGGTGAGCTGGAACGGACCGGCCGGCAGCGCGCTGACATTGGTGATGCGCTGGTCGGGGGTCTGCGAGGTCTGGCCGGTGCCACCAGAGAGCAGGAACTGGTAATACTCGGACGGCAGGCCGGATTCCGACTGCTGCGCCAGCACCAGCGAGGCCTCGCAGGTGGTGATCGGCGAGCTGCCGCACTTGTTCGGGATGTAGGAGACCTTGGGGCCGCCGACCAGCGGAGCCGGCAACTGATCCTTCGGGAAGTTCTGCTTCGGCGGGCTCAGCAGGAACGCATCGTTCGGGCCGTTATCCATCGCCGCGTGCTGATGCGCCTTTTCGAAGTTCGGCCCCGGGATCGCATTCTTGCTAGCGTCGAGCTTGACGATGCCCTGCGAGAGCAGGTTGAACACGCTCTCGCCGCGCCGTTCGGGCACGTAGGTCGCGAACACGTGGTCGAAGCTACGGTTCTCGCCGATGATGACGATCACGTGCTTGATCGGCGAACGGGTCTCGTGTCCACCGTGGTGGTCCCAGTCCTGCGCAAGGACGGGGCCGGCGGTGAACTGGCCCAGCGCCAGTGCGCTGAGGGTGAGGCGGCAACTCTGCAGCCAACGTGACTTCCGTTTGTCGCGCATTAAAGCTCTCCTTTTTGCTGGTTGAGCGGCTTGGTGGAACTTGCAGTGTCTCGCGGCACGACCTTGATCCGCCCCATCATGCCGCCGTCCTCATGCTCGAGGACGTGGCAGTGGTAGACGAAGGTGCCGACGATGTTGGGATCGCGGAAATCCATGCGCAGGCGCACGCTCGGATATTTCAGCATCCGGGTGTTGTAGTAGGGCACGTTGACGGTATCGCGCAGGAACGGCTCGTTGACCGCGACGCCGGACCAGTCGAGCAGCTGGAAGTGAAGCTGATGGATGTGGAAATCATGCAGCTCCATCGAGCGGTTCTCGATGATCCAGTCCTCGACGTCGCCCTGCCGCACGGTGATGTCGGGAACATCCGAATTCGGATCGAACGGCTTCGGCGTCTCGCCGTCGAGGGTCATGAAGAACTTGGTCGGGCTGTTCGGATCGTTCGGGTTCTCCGGCTGCTCGGAGAAGAACAGTTTTCTGACGCGCACCGGTGCGACGTTGCCGACCCACGGCCGCTCAGGTCGCGGCAGCGGCTCGGCGTGAGCGGGCAGGACGGCCTGTGGCTCGCCAGCGTTGGCCGAGGCCGTGATGGCGACCAGCGCGCGGTTGGGATCGTTCTCGCCGGCCGGCCCGGTGTCGACCGCGCGCGTCACCAGCAAGGCTGACGCGCCGGCCGGCGGTCCCTCGACGATGAACTCGGCGCGCGAGCCCGGCGGCAGGCCGATATGGTTGACCCATTGCACCGGCGGCGACGGGCTGCCCTGGAATTGCAACGGCACCCCGTCGAGCCCGACGATGCCGATCTCCTGCGGCGCGCGGCCGACCAGCAGCGCGAGGTTGAGATAGGTGATCGCGGACGCGTTCAGCACGCGCCAGAGCTGGCGCTCGCCCGGCTTCATCGTCAGCCTGGCCGGCGGATAGTTCGGATAGGGCACCGGCACGAAGTTGACGGAGAGATCCTTCGACGGCTTGCCGAAGCCGGTGCCGGAGTTGGCGACGTCGCCGTCATTGTCGAGCTGGCTCTTGGTCATGACCGGCTCGAATTTCGACGGCGGTGCGTTTGGATTGACGAGGTCCTGGTCGCGGATCACGAGCACGCGCTCGGGCAAGTCGGCGAGCTGTGGATCGGCGCGCTCGATGCCTTCGACGATGATGGCGCCGGAGGCGCCGCCGAGCACCTGTGTCTTGCTGAAGCCGTGCAGATGCGGGTGATACCAATAGAGGCCGGGTGCCGCGTTGTCGGGAATCCGCAGACGATAGTCGAACGGCGCATCGTCGGGCTGGATCGAGGTTTTCAGCACATCGTCCTGGTGACAGACCGGCGGCACGGTCAGCCCGTGGAAGTGCAGATTGGTCGAGATCGGCGTCATCGCGCCGCTCTCGCAGATGTCGGCCTGCTTCCGCGTCGTGCAGATCGGCGCGCCGGCGAGTGGGCGGTCGATCGCAGGCGTTGCCGTGTCGAGGTCGACGAGGTCGTTCTTGAAATGGATCACCAGCTGATCGCCCGGCTGCAGCCGCAGGGTCGGCGACGGCTTGCCGTCCGGTGTCAGGTAGCAGTAGCGGCTCGTTCCATCCGGCATCTTCTCGTCGTGGATGGTGAGGTCGGTTTCAAGCACGCCGTCGCGGCTACGCAATTCAGCGGGTTCGGCGATCGCGCTTCCGGGCTCGGGCCGGGCACAAACGTCCTGCTGCGTTCGCGGCGCATCCTGCAAGCTTGCTGCGGCGAGCCATGTCGTCATGCCGCTCGCAGCCAGCCCGAGGCAAGCCGCGGCGATGACACAACAAACGGTCGAAAGTCGTCGTGCCACGCCGCCCCGCTTATACGCCGCCACGCGCGCGCAAGCGCGCGACCGACGCCACGCGTGACGTCAGTCCACGTCTTGCGACCGCAATGGTCGACAAATGCTTCTGTTTGGTATCGGGGACGCTAGCCGCGCGTTGTTGCCGGAATCTGGCAGGTTTTTAACGCGCAGATGACAGAAATTTGCGGCACTTCGACGCAGCGGCGTGCGCGATCTTCAAACCTGCTGAGCGATCAATCGGATGACCCATTCGCCGACTGAATTGCGGAGATACGAAGACGCGCAGGCAATCGTCAGATATTTTTTCGGTGTTGCCGATCCTGTCATGTGAAGTCGAGCGACGGCCGCCTGGTTCCAGAGAATTGTTTCGGGGCCGACACATCGCGTCGTGCGATCTGCAAATTGCTCGCTACCCCGCAACGGCATTCGGCAGGAATTTGGCGTCTGCTTCAGCAGGCTCGCGCAGCTCGTCCTCCCATTTCGCAACGACGGCGGTCGCAACGCCGTTCCCGATGACATTGGTCATCGTCCGTCCCATGTCGAGGAAAGCATCGATTCCGATCAGCAGCACGAGGCCGCCTGCCGGCAGGCCGAAGGCGGGAAGGGTGGCGGCGGCGACCACAAGCGACGCGCGCGGCACGCCGGCGATGCCCTTGCTGGTGATCATCAGGAGCAGCAGCATTGCGATCTGGGTCGTGATCGGCATCTCGATGTTGAAGGCCTGGGCCACGAACAGCGCGGCGAAGGTCTGATACATCATCGAACCGTCGAGATTGAACGAATAGCCGAGCGGCAGGACGAAGCCGGTGATCCGCTCCGATACGCCGAACTTCATCAACTGCTCGATCATCTTCGGGAAGGCCGCCTCACTGCTGGATGTCGAGAAGGCGATCATCATCGGTTGCCGCAACAGGCGAAGCAGGTGCTTGATCGACCCGCCGAGCACGACGCTGCCCGCGCCGATGATGATCACCCAGAGCACCAGCAGTCCGAAGTAGAACGCGCTGACGAACTTTCCATAGGTGACGAGAACCCCAAGCCCCTGCGTGGTGATGACGGCAGCCATGGCCGCGAAGACGCCAACCGGCGCAAAGCGCATGACGTAGTCGGTGAATTTCAGCATGACAGGAACGACCTGATCGATCGACCTTGCGATATCGGGCGCAAGGGTGCCCTTGACCGCACTGAGCGCAAAGCCGAAGAACATCGAGAAGACGAGGATTTGCAGCACCTCGTTTCCGGCCATCGCCTGGACGACGCTGATCGGGAAGACGTGGGCGGCGAAATCCTTGACGTTCAGGCTGCTGGTCTGGACATTGGCGGTGGCATTTGCATCGGGCAGCGCAAGGCTGAGACCGTGCCCCGGCTGCAGCAGGTTCGCCAGCGCGAGCCCGACCGCCAGCGACACCACTGATGCGGTGATGAACCAGGCCAGCGATTTGACGGCGATGCGACCGACGGCACCGCCGCTCGCGCCGAGACTGGAAATTCCGGACACGATGGTCGCGAACACCAGTGGCGCGATGATCATCTTGATCATGCGCAGGAAGATATCCGACAGAATGGCGAAGTAACCCGCGATCGCCTTGGCTTGGTCCGGACTAGCGAGCGTGTTGCACGCGTAACCCACGGCGATGCCGAGGAACAGGCTCACCATGATGTATGTGGTCAGCTTGTTCGGGGTCTGGACTCTGTTGCCTGCCTGCATGACGTGATCCTTCGCGCCACCGGGGAGTTGCGGCATCCGAGCTGTGGCGCGCCTCATTCGGCGTCTCGGAGTGCCGCTAGAGCATGATCCGGAAAAGTGGAGACCGGTTTTCCGACAAGATCATGCTCAAACAAGAACAGTTCGAACGGAGAGCCGGTCCGGCTAACCGAGCTTTGACAGCACAGCCGTGCGAGCCTGGGTCGTTGGCGCGTTGCGGGCGCGGATCGCCTCGATCAGGCGGTCGATGTCTTCAATCGTGTTGAACATGCCGAGCGACACGCGGATGCCGTCGCGCTCGGGCGAGACCCGGATGCCGTTCTGCGTGAAGTAGTCCAGCCAGTCGGCCGCCGGCAGGGCGATGACATAGATGTGCGGCGCGCGATGCTGCCGGTCGCGCGGGCCGACCAGGCCGACATCGAGCCGATCGAGACGTTCGATCAGGTAATCGCCGAGCTCGAAGCAATGCTGTTGGATCTTCTCGATCCCGATCTGGTTGATGAGATCGATCGCCGCGCCCAGGGCCTGGACGGCCGGAAGATTGAAATTGCCGAGCTCGAAGCGGCCTGCGGTCGCGGGCAGGGCCATGTTGTCCGGCCTCGCGATGAAGTCGAGCGGCGGATCGGCGAGGCTTGCCGCCGCGAGGTAGGCCGGCTCCAGTTCGGTCCGCGTTGCGTCCCAGTAGAGCAGACCGAGCCCTTGCGGCACGAGCAGGCCCTTGTGCGTGCCTGAGCCGATGAACGTCGCCTTCATCGTCTTGGCGTCGATCGGCACCACGCCGATGCCCTGCATCACGTCCACGACGAAGTAGAGCGAATGCTGCGCGCAGAGCTCGCCCACGCTTTCCACATCGAAGCGATGGCCAGCGTGAAAGGTGACATGCGACATCGAGATCGCGCGCGTTCGCTCGTCGATATGTGGCCGGAAGCTCTCCGCGTCGATCACCTCGGTCATCGGGATGAAGACGATCTCGACGCCCTTCTTGCGCAGATTGAGGAAGGCGTAGGCATTGTTGGGATGATCGCCCTGGATCATCAGAACCTTGTCGCCGGCACGAAGCGGCAGCGCGTTGGCCGCGATGTTCATGCTCTCGGACGTGTTCTTGGTAAAGGCGATCTCATGTGGCTTGACCCCGAGGAAATCAGCGACTTTCGCGCGGGTCTCTTCGAGGCGATTGAGCCAGACCTGCTTCGGGCCGGCGGTTTCGAAGCCTTCCGAGAGAAAGCGCTCAAAGGCCTCCTTCACCGGCCGGGAGAGCGGCGTCTGGAAGCCGCTGTCGAGGTAGACCACGTGCTCGGCGGCCGGGAAGGCCTTGCGAACGGCTGATATGTCGTAGTGCTGGCGCATGATCACTCCGATGGCTTGGGCACGGCAAGACGCTCCGCCGGGCGGGCCGGCGGTGACCAGTTCTGGTGTCGGCGAAGTGGACTTGAAGTTGGACTTGGAGAGCGCTGCCTAGATCGTGGTCAGCTCAATCATCTGCCCCGAGGATACACAGGATTTGCCCGAGATCGAGATTTCATTCGAAAAACGAGAGTATTTATTCCGAAAAATGAGAATCCACGAAATCCTCTTCATAATCCTGTAGAATGGTTTCGGACAGCAGCGTTGCAGCCTCCTGCAATGGAGCGATGAAGGCATCGAGACCTGCGAAGCCGACGCGTGCCACGGGCACTGAAACGCCGAGGCATGCGATCAGATCGCCGGCCGGCGAGACGATCGGCACCGCGCAACCGACGACGCCGCGAACGAATTCCTCGTTGGTCTTCGCCCAGCCCCTGCGCCGCGTTTCCTCAAGCAGGGCCAACAATTCGTTGGGGTCCGCGATCGTCGTCGGAGTGTAGCGGACGAGGGGGAGTGAATTGACCAGCCGCTGGCGGACCTTCGCCGGAAGGCGGCTCATGTAGATCTTGCCCGTCGACGTGCAGTGGAGTGGCGCGGCTTCGCCCGGATTGAATTGCAACGCCTGCTGTTGTTTGGAACGAACGTGGTCGACATAGACCACGACGTTGTCGCGGACGACGCCGATCTCGCACTGCTCGCCGATGCGGTCGGCCACCGCACTCAGGACAGCGTGCCGGCGCACGGTGCGAAACGCCGCGCCGATCGTCTTGGCGGCAAGCGTGACCAGCTTGCTCCCCACCACATAGCGCTTCGTCCCGAGAGCTTTCTGAATGAGGCCTCGGGATTCGAGATTGCCGATGAGCCGATGCGCGGTCGGCAGCGGCAGCGAAAGCGCGGTCGCGATTTCGGCGGCTGACAGCGCCTTCTTCTGTTCGGCAACGAAGGTCAGGATCGCGATGGCCCGATCGAGTGGCCCGTCGTTGGAGCTGTCAGGTTCGTTGGCCACGATCCATTCCTCTGCGTCGAAGTCGCTTACCGGCTTTTACAGCAACACAACCGGAAAGGCTCGCTCCGGTTCGCGACATCGTTGCTGGACACCTCGGCCTAGCGCCTGAACTGCATCAGAAACATCCGCAAGGAATCGTGCGGGCTCTCGACATCGGCGATCACCCAGCCGTCGGGTCCGTTGACGACGATGAAGTTGAGCGTGACGGCGCGGCCCTCATTGTCGAAGGTCACGGTGACATCGGTCTTGTCGAACTGCCGGCGCGGCGTTGCGATCGCAATCGGGCCGATCCGCCAGGTCGGGCTCTGCACCAGAAAATCGTACGGCGCGTCATGCAGGGCGGTCCAGACGCCGCGCAGGCTGGGATCGAAGAATTGCCGGGCGGTTTCCTCGTCGCGCGGCAGGCCGTTGGAGAACGCGGCGCTGCCTTTGCCGTAATAGGCGTAGACGTTGCGGATCAGCGATTCCGGCGTGCGGAACCCGGCGTCGGCGGCGCCGGCTCCGAGAACCGCCGCAACGAGCGAGACACCCGCGAGGAATTTGCCGCGTCCCATCAGCTTTATTTGCCTCTGCCGCTGACATATCTTGCAGGGAAATCCCTGGAAACGAAAGCCGGCCGGCGCGATGCGCGAACTCTTCGACGATATCCCTGAACAAGCTCCGCTCGATCCGCAGGAGGCGGTGCGGCGCCACATCCGCACACCCAAGCGCAAGCGCTTCTACACCAGCGCCGGCGTCACCGATGCCGACGGCGGATTTGCGATCACGCTCGACGGCAAGCAGATCCGCTCGCCGTCCGGCAAGCCGATCGTGGTGCCGACCCGTGCCATTGCGGATGCGGTCGCGGTCGAATGGAATGCGCAGGGCGAGACCATCGATCCCGTGACCATGCCGCTGACGCGCCTCGCCAACAGCGTGGTCGAGGGGGTGATCGATCGCGTCGACGAGGTCGCCGACGATGCCGCCAAATTCCTCGGCAGCGATCTCTTGTTCTACCGCGCCGGCCATCCCGAGACGCTGGTGGCGCGCGAGGCCGAGCATTGGGACCCGATCCTGTTCTGGGCCGCTGATGCGCTCGGCGCCCATTTCGTGATGGCCGAGGGGGTCATGCATGTCGGCCAGCCCGAGCCCGCGATCAGGGCAGCGCGCGCCGCGTTCCCGACCGATCCGTGGCCGGTGGCGGCGCTCCACGTGGTGACGACGCTGACCGGCTCGGCGCTGCTGGCGCTGGCCTTGGCGCACGGCGTCTGTGACGAGGACCAGGTCTGGGCCGCCGCCCATGTCGACGAGGACTGGAATATCGAGAAATGGGGCGTCGACGAGGAGGTCGCGGCGCGCCGCGCCGCCCGCCAGGTCGATTTCAAGGCTGCCGCCGGCGTGCTCAGGGAGTTCAGGCCGGGTTAACGAGACCTTTACGGCGCCGGGCTAGCCTGCGGCCCATCCCTCGCGCCTGGCCGAGACCTCCGACATGGCACTCGCCGTCAAACCCGTGCTGCCGGTGCCTGCCTCGAACGAGGCAGGCAGCGTCGCGCCGGACCTCACGCTCGAGGCCGGCAGCGTCATCAATGCGCAGGTCCTGAAGGTGCTCTCCGCCGATCTGGTGCGGATCGCGATCGCGAGCCTGTCGATCGATGTCCAGACCGAGGTGCCGCTGCAGCAGGGCCAGAACCTGCAGCTTGCGGTGTCGCAGAGCAATGACGGCATCCGTCTGCAGCTGGTTGGATCGGGCGCGGACACCGGCGATGCGGTGCAACTGTCGCCGGGCGCGGCCAACGCTACGGCGGCGCCGCAACCCGTCGCCACGGCGCCGAAGGCCGCGCTGACGCCGCTCGAGCGCGTCACCATCACCGCGACAGCGCAGCATGCGGCGGCGGTGCAGGGCAGTCAGGCCCCGCTGTTTGCCAACCTCACGGCGGTCGCGTCAGCCAATCTGCCGCCAAAGCTGCAGGCCGCGATCGCGCAGGTGCTGGCGCAGCAGACCGGCCTTGACGAGAATTTGAGCGGCGATGCCGTGAAGGCCGGCTTCCAGAAGTCCGGCCTGCTGCTCGAGGCGACACTCGCATCGGGTGTCGCGCCGGCGAGCGGCAGCACGCCCGATCTGAAAGCCGCGCTGATCGTGCTGCGCCAGGCGCTGACCTCGCTCGGCGCGGGTGACGCCGCGAGGCCCGCGTCTACGCCGCTGCAACCGGCATTGCCCGGCGCCGGAGCGGCGCCGAGCCTCGTGCCATCAGGCACGCCCGGCCTCGACGTCCAGGAGATCCTGCTGCCGCAAGCCCGCGTGCCGGTGGCTGAGGATCTCACCCGCGGCGCCACCGGGCTTGCCGGCGCGCTCGCGGATGCGCTCGATGCCGGCCCGTCTTCCGGTGGCGCGCTCAATCTCATCCAGGAAGCGCTGCATGAGCTCGGCAGCCCGGCACGGCAAAGCGCCGCGCCGCGGGAGATGCTGCCCGGTGATGTCCCTGTACGCGGCAGCCCGCCGCCACCGCCGTTTCACGGCGCGCTGCCGGCGGCCCAGGCCGTCGCCGAGGCCACGATCGCGCCGGGCGCGCCGCTTGCGACGACGGCGCATCGCCTGCTGGAAAACACCGACGCGGCGCTGGCGCGGCAGACGCTGTTGCAGGTCGCCTCGCTGCCGGGCCACGGCGATGCTGCGCGTCCGCAGCTCGATACGATGGTGCCGCGCTGGAATTTCGAGATTCCGTTCCTGACCCAGCAGGGCACGGCGATGGCGCAGTTCGAGATCTCCCGCGACGGCGGCGGCAACGAGGTCGAGGCCGCCAGGCGGGTGTGGCGGGCGCGCTTCACGCTCGACGTCGAGCCGGCCGGGCCGGTGCACGCGCTGGTCTCGCTGAACGGCGAGCGCACCTCGGTGCGGATGTGGGTCGAGCGGCCCTCGACCGCCGCGCAGCTGCGCGCCGGCGCCTCCGAGCTCAGCCAGGCGCTGACCAGGGCTGAGCTTACGCCCGGCGACATCGAGATCCGCGACGGCAGCCCGCCGCAACCTGCGCCGCCGCGCGCCGGCCATTTCCTGGACCGCGCATCATGAGCGAGACGCAGAACCAGCTCGCGGTCGCGCTGCATTACGACCACGCCGGTGCGCCGCGCGTGGTGGCAAAAGGCAAGGGCGCGATCGGCGCCAAGATCATCGAGGTCGCCAAGGCCAACGACATCCCGATCGAGGAGAACGAGGTCTTGGCCGGCGCGCTCTCCAATGTCGAGCTCGGCGACGAGATCCCGGCCGAGCTCTACAAGGCCGTCGCCGAGGTCTTGGTGTTCGTGCTGCGGATGTCGGGCCGGGCGCGCTGAGCGCTTTCAATCGACAGTGCCTGTTGCCATCCTTTCACCACGATGGCATCCACGATCGTCGTCAACCCGAAACAGTTCAGGACTCCTCGTGATCCATCGCCGCCATGCGCTCGGTCTGTTTGCTGCCGCCGCCATCCTGCCGTCGCGCAGTCTTGCCAATGTGTCCTACCAGCGCAGCGAGTTTCGCGAGGACCTGCAGAAGCGGTTCTTCGATCTCGGCACCGAGGGCACCTTCGTCGGTTACAAGATCGACGACTATCTGATCATCGCGAGCGACAAGGTTCGCTCGGGCGAGGGCAGGCTGCCGGCCTCGACCTTCAAGATTCCGAACGCGCTGATCGCGCTCGACACCGGCGTGGTGCAGGATCCCGACAAGGACGTCTTCAAGTGGGACGGCGTCACCCGCAGCATCGAGGCCTGGAACAAGGATCACACGCTGCGCTCGGCGATCGCGGTGTCGGCATTCCCGGTGTTCCAGGAGATCGCGCGCCGGATCGGCGAGGAGCGGATGAAGACATATCTCGACACGATCGACTACGGCAACCGCGACATCGGCGGCGGCATCGACCAGTTCTGGGTTTCCGGCAATCTGCGGATCGATCCAATTCAGCAGATCGATTTCCTTGACCGGCTGCGCCGCGGCGTGCTGCCGGTCGGAAAGCGCAGCCAAGAGCTGATGTGCGACATCCTCCCGGTGACGAAGGTCGGTGATGCCGTCATCCGCGCCAAGACTGGCCTCACCGACAAGGAGCACGGCTCGCTCGGCTGGCTGGTCGGCTGGTCCGAGAAGGGCAGCGACATCACCGTGTTCGCGATGAACATGGACTGCAAGACGCAGGCGCAGATCGACGCGCGGATGAGCGTCACCCAGCAATGCCTCACCGATATCGCCGCGCTGTGACCATCTGACCTGCGCGATCATCTCTGGTTGGCGTCGCGCAGCGTCTTTTTTGGAGCATGATCCTTTCGGAAAACCGGTTTCCACTTTTCCTGATCATGCTCTAGCATCCCCCGATAAATCAAAAGCGGAGGAATCATGCGTTCAGCAATAGTCTGGCTCTCGTCGCTCACGCTGGCGGCGGCCGGCGGCTGGCTCGCGGCCACGGTGTTATCAGTGCCGGCCACCAGCAAGGAGCCGCGCTTCCCGCAGCTCACGATGGATCAGCTCAACGACCTGCAGAAGCCGCTCGGCGAGCAGATCATGAAAGTGTCGAGCGTCGGCATCGGTGGGCCCTACAATCCGATCATCCGCAGCCCGGTGCTCGGCCAGCGCCTCTATGATCTGTTCTATTACCTGCGCTGGCAGACCTCGGTGCCGACCAGGCTGAACGAGTTCGCGATCCTGATCATCGGCCGGCAATGGCGCTCGCAGGTCGAATGGTTCGCCCACGCCCCGCTCGCGGCAAAGGCCGGGCTGTCGGCCGACGTCATCGCCGAGTTGAAGGCCGGCAACCGTCCGTCGAAAATGGCCGACGACGAGGCTGTCGTGTACGACTTCGTCACCGAGCTGACCACGACCAAGAAGGTTTCCGACGCGACCTATGCGCGGGCCAAGACGATCTTCAACGACCAGCAGATCGTCGATCTCACCGCGCTCGCCGGCAATTACGTGATGGTGGCGATGATCCTGGCGATGGCCGAAGAGACCGTGCCGCCGGGCAAGGAAGAGCCGTTCAAGGTCGGCGAGAAGTAGCGACGCGGACTGCGCTTCACGTCGCCCCGTAAGAGCGGGGCAGCGCAGCGCCGTCGCGCTCGACCTGATCGCATCACGATTTAGTGCCGCGCGAGCGCCAGCGAAACCGCCGTCACGTTGCTCTGCTGCGGACGGATCGACACGGATTGCTTGCCGCCACGCGTGGTGAGCGAGAGGTCGGCGGAGAAATTGTTGCCGCGCGCGGCGGCTTCAACGCGATCGCCGGTCGCGCGCCCGGAGATCGTTCCGGACGCATTGCGGCTCGCCTCGGTCCATGCACCGGAGATCGCGCCACCGCGATATTCGACGTCACTGGTGAGATCGAAATTGTAACTCGCGCTGGCGCATTTGAGTGACAGGCGAAGTTCGGCGCCGGTGCCGTCGACATCGTATTTGGCGCGGCAGCGCAGTTGCTCCTGCATGCCGTCCGATGTCGTGAGCGTGCCTCCGCCGGACCATGAACCCGCCATGGCGAGCAAAGGCGAGGCGGGCGCGGCCTGCAAGGGCGATGCGAGCGCGCCGAGCGACAGCAGCACGAGGCTGGTCTTCGCGATGTTTGATCGAGACATCCTGGGCTCCTCTACCGGTTGATGTCTCATAACGCGGCAGGGTTCCGAAGGTTCTTACCGTGCGCCGTCGCGCGCAAGGCCGGTTCCGCGGCGACCGAAGATCAGCGCCCGATCGCCCGCTGCAACGCCGGCATCAGCTTCGGGTCGCGGCACTGCGCGACGTTGAAGCGCATGAAGCCGGTGGCCGATTGCGTGGTGCTGAACACGTTGCCCGGCGCCAGCACGATGTTGTCGGCGAGCGCGGCGCGCGCCACGTCGGCGGAGTCGCAGCCGTCGGGCAGGCGGCACCAGAGCTGGAAGCCGCCGCGCGGCATCAGCCAAGGCTCGATGCCGATGCGCTGCAGCTTCTCGCCGACGTCGCGGCGGGCGCGCGCGAGCCGCCGGCGCAGCTCCTCGACATGCTTGCGGTAGAAGCCGGTCGCCAGGACGCTCGCGATGATTTCGGTCGCGACCGCGCAGGGGCCGCCGAACCCGGTGGCGACCTGCAGATCGACCAGCTGCTCGATCCAGTCGGCGCGCGCCGCGATGAAGCCGCAGCGCAGCGATGCCGACAGCGTCTTGGAGAAGCTGCCGATCCGGATCACGCGGTTCAGCCCGTCGAGGGCCGCGAGCCGCGCCGACGGCTCCGGCTCGAAATCGGCGAAGATATCGTCCTCGACGATGGTGAGATCGCAGGCGGCGGCGGCATTCAGCACGCGGTGCGCGGTCTGCGGCGACATCGTCGCTCCGGTCGGATTGTGTAGCCCGGATACGGTGATGTAGAGCCGCGGCCGCTCGGCGTCGAGCACGGCCTCGAAGCTTGCGACGTCGGGCCCCGACGGGGTGTAGGGCACGCTGACGAGCTTGACCTGATGGGCGCGCAGCAGCGCCCGGAAATTGAAATAGCAGGGATCGTCGACCAGCACCGTGTCGCCGGGCCGCAGCAGGAAGCGGCAGATCAGGTCGATCGCCTGGGTGCCGGACATCGTGAGTAGTACCTGCTCGGGCGATACTTCGAGGCCCTCGTCGGCGAACCGCGCCATCAGCGTGCGGCGCAGGGCCAGTGAGCCGCGCGTCGCACCGTAATCGGCGAGCACGGCGTCCTCGGCCCGCGCCAGTCCGCGGAACGCGCGCCGCAGCGCCTCGGTCGGCATCCAGTCGGCGGGCAGCCAGCCGCAGCCTGGCTTCAGCGCGCCGCTCGCGGCGTCGAGCGATTGCCGCGACACCCAGAATGGATCGACGGCGCGGTCGTGCTGCGGCTGGTCCTTGGCCAGCGAAAGCGGCGGCAGCGCGGCCGACGAGACATAGAAGCCGGAGCCCGGCCGCGCCCGGATCAGGCCCTCGGCGGCGAGCCGGTCATAGGCCTCGACCACGGTGGAGGGCGAGACGCCCATGGTCGCGGCAAAGCTGCGGATCGAGGGCAGGCGGTCGTCGGCGGCGAGCGCGCGGCTCGCGATCCTGGCGCGGATCGCGTTCATCACGTCGGTGGTCCGGGTCGCCTTTGGCGCATTGGCTGGTCGCTGCAAGTGTATGCCTACCTTTGCCCATACAGTTTGGCGATATTGTACTGATCCGTAGCTGCCCTGGCCAGCCCGTCGCCGCTATCCTCGCCCGCGAAAGACGAGGTACGTGATGAGCGATTCGAAGACGTTGTCGGGCAAGTCTTGGTCGGGGAAGTCCTGGACGGGCGAGGCGAGCGGCGGCGCGTCGCTGGAAGGCTGGGGCAGCGGCCTGCTTGGTGTGATCATCTTCAGCGGCTCGCTGCCTGCGACCCGCGTCGCCGTCGCGGGGTTCTCGCCGCTGTTCCTGACCTCGGCACGCGCCGCGATCGCGGCGCTGCTCGGCGCCGTGCTGCTTGCCGCGTTGCGGCAGCCCTGGCCGGAGCGGCGCGACCTGGTGTCGCTGACCATCGTCGCGCTCGGCGTCGTGATCGGCTTTCCGCTGCTGACCGCGCTCGCGCTCCAGCACATCACCTCGGCGCATTCGATCGTGTTCATCGGGCTGCTGCCGCTGTCGACCGCGGTGTTCGGCGTGCTGCGCGGCGGCGAGCGGCCGAAGCCGAAGTTCTGGCTGTTCTCCTGCATCGGCAGCGCGACGGTCGCAGCCTTCGCTCTGTCGGGCGACGGATCGGCGTCGCTGACCGGCGACTTGCTGATGGTCGCGGCCATCATCGTCTGCGGCCTCGGCTATGCCGAAGGCGCGGCGCTGTCGCGCCGGCTCGGCGGCTGGCAGGTGATCTCCTGGGCGCTGGTGCTCTCGGCGCCGGTGGTGCTGCTGATGACCATCATGACGCTGCCGCCGAGCTGGCAGGGCATCGGCGCGCCGGCCTGGCTCGGGCTCGCTTACGTCTCGATCTTCAGCATGCTGGTCGGCTTCGTGTTCTGGTATCGCGGGCTTGCGCTCGGCGGCATCGCCAGCGTCGGCCAGTTGCAACTGCTGCAGCCGTTCTTCGGCCTCGCGTTGGCCGGGTTGCTGCTGCATGAGCCCGTGCCGTGGTCGATGATCGCAGCGACCATGCTGGTCGTCGTCTGCGTGGTGTTCGCGCGGCGTTTTGCTTGAGGGAGCATCGGACCTCCGGCCGAAGTGTAAAGCGCGCGCTAACCATGCCAAGTGGTAATTCATGGCGCCGGCCGCACCGCTCCGCAATGTTGCGGATCGGGTTTCAGTGATCCTTAAGCCGAGCTGCCCACCTTGCGCGCTGACATCAGAGGGGCAGATGACCTTCAGGTTCATTGCGCCTGACGCGATCAGGTCGGCAAGCCAGCGTGCATTGTTGGCGCAGTGGGATCAACTGGCCGCCGGCCGGCCATTTCCCGCTTTCGCCGAGCTGAAGCCGGATCCGGCAATCCATGATCCCCGGCAACTCGTCGCATGGGCGGTCGAAGGCGAGGGCCGCCTGCGCAAGTTTCGCGCGATGTATCAGGGCGAGAATGTCGCCGAGGCGTTCAATTCGGCCTGGGCCGGGAAGACCATGGAGCAGGTGGTCCCGATGTCGCTCCGGCGCATCACGCTGACGCCGGCGAAGGATTGCGCCGCGAGCGGCTGCGCGGTCTACATGGTGTTCTCCACCGTCGATGCCAATGATCAGCGGGTCGATTGCGAGCGGCTGCTGCTGCCGTTCGGCAATGGCGCGAAGGTCGAGCATCTGCTCGCCTCACTGCAATTGACGGCGGTCGCAAGCAGGCCCCGCATCGTCAAGCATTTCGACATGCAGGCGGACGTGCGGTTGCAGGGAAGGATCCGTTCCGGCTTCTCGGCGGTCGTGACCGAAGCTGCCACCGGCGAGCAGCGCCGGGCTTCCCGGCGCAATGTCGCGCGGGCGGCGCGGATCAGCTTTGCCCGGCGCAGCATGACCTGCATCGTCCGTAACCTCTCCGCGACCGGCGCTGCGGTCGAGGCGACCGATCCCGCCGCTATCCCCGACAGTTTCCGTCTCGTGCTGGAGATGGAAGCGACCGAGCGGCGCTGCCGCGTGGTCTGGCGCAGGAACGGCTGGATCGGGGTCGAGTTCAGCTGAGCTTGCCGATCCGCCCGAGATGGGTGTAGCCGAACCCACTTGAATATTTCAGCCCATAGCCGAGCGCGCGGTCGATCCCGATATGGGCGAGCCAGATCATTGCGATCGAGAGCACCAGGGGTCCTTCGCCGGCAAAACCCAGCGTCATCAGCGCCACCGGCGCGAGATAAGTGTGCGCGGCGTTGTAGGCGATGGCGCCGACCCGCGGGCTGACCAGGTAGGCGGCAAAGCTCAAGTCCGGCACCAGGAACAGCAGGACATAGACCAGCCAGGAACCTTCCCATTTGTAGTAGAGCACGGTCATCCCGACGAACAGCACCAGCCCCTCCAGCCGGAGCAGGGTGCGCACCCCGCCGGTCGCGGCGCCAGTCGCTTCAGTCGTCATGTCGGTCATTGCAGTCTCCCCAGATATCGGAAAATCCTACCGTTTTGTCGCTCAATACGGCCCACAAGCGCCTTTCCGGTTCCGAAATGGCCGTGCTAAAGCCATTCCGAACGAAGCGGACCCGGCTCGCACCGGGACGTGGACTGTAGCTAACACGGGCGGAAACAAATGAAAGATATCCTCGATACCCTCGAAGAGCGGCGCGCCGGCGCCAGGCTGGGCGGCGGCGAAAAGCGCATCGAGGCGCAGCACGCCCGCGGCAAGCTCACCGCCCGCGAGCGGATCGAGCTCCTGCTGGACAAGGGCTCGTTCGAGGAATTCGACATGTTCGTCGAGCATCGCTCGATCGAATTCGGCATGGAGAAGAGCAAGATCCCCGGCGACGGCGTCGTCACCGGCTGGGGCACGGTCAATGGCCGCAAGACCTTCGTGTTCGCCAAGGACTTTACCGTGTTCGGTGGCTCGCTGTCGGAAACCCATGCACTGAAGATCACAAAAATTCAGGACATGGCGATGAAGGCGAGGGCGCCGATCATCGGCCTCTATGACGCCGGCGGCGCGCGCATCCAGGAAGGCGTCGCGGCGCTCGCGGGCTATTCCTACGTGTTCCGCCGCAACGTGCAGGCCTCGGGCGTGATCCCGCAGATCTCCGTCATCATGGGCCCCTGCGCCGGCGGCGACGTCTATTCGCCTGCGATGACCGACTTCATCTTCATGGTGAAGAACACCAGCTACATGTTCGTCACCGGCCCCGACGTGGTGAAGACCGTCACCAACGAGGTGGTGACGGCGGAGGAGCTCGGCGGCGCCTCGGTGCACGCGACGCGCTCCTCGATCGCCGACGGCGCCTTCGAGAACGACGTCGATGCGCTGTTGCAGATGCGCCGGCTGATCGACTTCCTGCCGTCGAACAACACCGACGGCGTGCCGGAATGGCCGAGCTTCGACGATATCGGCCGGGTCGACATGTCCTTGGACACGCTGATCCCCGACAATCCGAACAAGCCCTACGACATGAAGGAGCTGATCCTGAAGGTCGTCGACGAGGGCGACTTCTTCGAGATCTCGGAGACCTTCGCCAGGAACATCGTCACCGGCTTCGGCCGCATCGCCGGCCGCACGGTGGGCTTCGTCGCCAACCAGCCGATGGTGCTGGCGGGCGTGCTCGACTCTGACGCCTCGCGCAAGGCCGCCCGCTTCGTCCGCTTCTGCGATGCCTTCAACATTCCGATCGTCACCTTCGTCGACGTGCCGGGCTTCCTGCCGGGCACCGCGCAGGAATATGGCGGGCTGATCAAGCACGGCGCCAAACTGCTGTTCGCCTATTCGCAGTGCACGGTGCCGCTCGTCACCATCATCACCCGCAAGGCCTATGGCGGCGCCTTCGACGTCATGGCTTCGAAGGAAATCGGCGCCGACATGAACTACGCCTGGCCGACCGCGCAGATCGCTGTCATGGGCGCCAAGGGCGCGGTGGAGATCATCTTCCGCTCCGACATCGGCGACCTCGACAAGATCGCCGCCCGCACCAAGGAATACGAAGACCGCTTCCTGTCCCCCTTCATCGCCGCCGAGCGCGGCTACATCGACGACGTCATCATGCCGCATTCGACGAGGCGCCGCATCGCGCGGGCGCTGGCGATGTTGAAGGACAAGAAGGTCGAGATCCCGGCGAAGAAGCACGACAATCTGCCGTTATAGCGGCAGCGTAGGGTGGGTTAGCGAAGCGTAACCCACCGCCTTCGTTCCGCACGATCCGCGGAGGGTTACGGCTTCCGCCTAACCCGCCCTACAGGTTCGAATCCGATGACCGAAGACGAGCCGACCGACGAGATTTCCGAGATCGAGGCGCAGATCGAGGAGCTTGCCGAGAGCGCCGAACGATCGCGCAGGATCATTCTCGGTTCGAAGGTCGCGATATCAGGCGGGTTCGTGCTGCTGCTCGTCACGCTGCTCGGTCTGCTGGGCTCCGGAGAAACCGCGGCGCTCGGGTCGATTGCGCTGGTGCTCGGCGGCATCGTATCGCTTGGGTCGAATGTCAGCACCTTGCGGCAGACCGAGGCCGCCATCAGCACCGCCGAGGCGCGCCGGGCGCGGCTGATCGGCAACATCGACCTGCGGCTGGTTCACGATGCGCCGCTGAAGCTGATGTGACGGGAGCGGGCGAGGGCACACGCATGATCGAGACGCCGCGCCTTCGACTGCATCATTGGAACGACCGCCATCGCGATGCGTTCGCGGCGATGCATGCCGATCGCGAGGTCATGGCCGATTATGGCGGACCGATCGGCCGGGCGGAGAGCGAAGAGAAATTCCAGCGATACGTTGCCGCGCAGCGCGACCACGGCGTCTCGCGATGGGCGGTCGAGACCATCGATGGCGCATTCCTCGGCTATGCCGGCGTGATGCCGCGATCGTCGCGGGATCATCCGCTCGGCGCGCATGTCGAGATCGGCTGGCGTTTTGCGCGCAACGCCTGGGGGCAGGGTTACGCGACCGAGAGCGCTAGGGCTGCGTTGCTGCATGCCGTTGATGACGTCGGCCTGCGTGGGATCGTGTCCTACACCGGCGCGGATAACGCGCGCTCGCGGGCTGTCATGGCGCGGCTCGATCTTGTCCGCGATGCTGCGCGTGACTTCACGAGACTGACGGCGCGCGGCGAACAATGGCGCGGGCTGGTCTGGGTCGTGCCGTTGGGATGGCCAGGCGTTTGATGCGCAACTGTCGTCCCTGCGCGCTCACCCGCTCTCGGTGTCATCACCCGGCTCGATGTTTAGACCGGACAGATCACGGACAGGTGTTCGGGGACATAGCTGACACATCACAATTGGCTGGATTGGTCGATTCGGGAGGCCGTCCATGCCG
>NZ_VITY01000016.1 GCF_007993935.1 Bradyrhizobium macuxiense
CTGGTCCCGTTCCTCTTTCGAGGTCTCAGTCGTTTCCGACACCGGTAAGTCGGGCAAGTAAGAGCCAAACCAGTAGGCTCCATTCTTTCGAACACTCCCTTCTTCTTCACGCCACAACGGCGCACGCCATCCGGCTTCGATCCCGCGCGCAGAGACTGCGGAGCTCCTCGCCGGGGACACTCGGGAAAGGGGCTCGCCTTCGGCGATCGCTATCACTGCCCCTGTCCCGGGTGCCGCTGTTAACCGGTCTCGTCGCTGCACTCGGACCCGCGTGCCCCTTCGGGTCGCTATGCTCACGCTCTCCGGGTGCCATTTCAGTGGGACGATGCGCGTTCGCGCACGCCTGATCAGGGCCTGCGGCCCTAAGAAGTCAAGGCCACATCCCATGAAGAAAGGGGACGTTAGGTGGGTCGCTCCGCAGATTGTCGCATTCTCTCACTTGCGAGCGAGCGGCGGGGCGTCACGCGTCGTCGTTTCCGCGCAAGAGGCCGAGAGTAAGAGAGCTGAATGGGGTTTGCCGTGACGGGTCACAGGCTGCGAGAGAGGCTCGCGGCGCCCGTCGCGGAGACCGGCGATGTCCAGACACTATCCTCGGGTGCGTACCGGTGAGGACCGGGCAAGCCTTTATGACGAAATCACCAACAAGATCATCGGTGAACTTGAGGCCGGCCGAGTGCCGTGGGTCCAGCCTTGGGGCACCACCGCGAAGGCGTCTTTGGCCATGCCGAAGAGCGCCGCGACCGGCCGTCAATACAGCGGCATCAACATTCTGATCCTCTGGGGTTCTGCGACCGAACGCGCATTCACAGGCCAGAGCTGGCTTACTTTCCGCCAGGCTCTGTCGCTCGGTGGTCACGTCCGCAAGGGCGAGCGCGGGACGACCGTTGTCTATGCCGATCGCTTTGTACCGGTCGACGAAAAGCGGCGCGCGAGCGAAACCGGCGACGAAGCGCAGGCCATCCCATTCCTCAAGCGCTTCACGGTGTTTAATACTGATCAGTGCGACGACTTGCCTTTAGAGATCGCAACGACGGCGCCGACCCCGCCGCCAGGCCTGATCGAGCCGCAGGTCGAATCCCTTATTAAGGCGACTGGGATCGATTTTCGTATTGGCGGCAACCGCGCATTCTATGTGCCGGCAGAAGACTATGTGCAGGTGCCGCCCCCGCAAGCCTATTTCGAGCCGATCAATTGGCATCGAACGGCCTTGCATGAGTTAGGGCATGCCAGCGGCCATCCGTCGCGTCTCAACCGTGACTTATCAGGGGACTACGGTACCAAGAAATACGCCTTCGAGGAACTCATCGCCGAGATCTCGTCTGCGTTCAGTTGCGCTTCGCTCGGTATAGTGCCGACGGTGCGCCACGCCGACTATATCGGCTCCTGGCTTGAAGTGCTGCGAGAGGACAATCGCGCGATTGTGCGAGCTGCTTCACAAGCCAGCAAGGTCACGGACTATCTCCTTGGATTCTTGCCGGAACGTGCTGTCGACATGACGACCGAGAGAGCGGACCAGGAGGCTGCGTGAACCTCTCACCAGCCGGGTCGAACAAGAGAGTGAGAGGGAAGCTGTGGTTTTTCGCGACGGGTTGGAGGCCGAGAGAGAGGCTCCCGGCCGCCCGTCGTGGAGATCAGACATGACGAAGGCTATCCAAAAGATCACGCTGTCACCCTCGCGCGACATCCCCTTCAACAAGCTGGTGCTCAGCCAGTCGAACGTGCGGCGCGTCAAGGCAGGCATTTCGATCGAGCAGCTCGCCGAAAGTATCGCGCAGCGTACGCTCCTGCAAAGTCTCAGCGTGCGGGCGGTTGTGGACGCGGAAGGTGTTGAGACCGGTATGTTCGAGGTGCCGGCGGGCGGCCGGCGTTATCGCGCGCTGGAACTTCTCGTCAAGCAGAAGCGCATGGCGAAGACGCAGGCCGTTCCTTGCGTGGTCCGCGAGGGCGGAATCGCTGAAGACGACTCGCTTGCCGAGAATGACGAGCGGGTAGGGCTTCATCCGCTCGATCAGTTCCGAGCCTTCCAAACCTTGAGTGGCGCCGGCATGTCCGAGGAGGATATCGCGGCCCGGCACTTCGTGACGCCGGGCGTCGTCAAGCAACGACTGCGGCTGGCGTCCGTGTCGCCAAAGCTGCACGAGATCTATGCCGAAGACGGCATGACCCTCGAGCAGCTCATGGCCTTCTCTGTCACAGCCGACCACGCCAGACAGGAGCAGGTCTGGGAGAACGTCAGCCGATCCGGCTATGATGAGCCATATCAGATCCGCCGATTGCTGACGGAAAATACCGTGCGGGCGTCCGATCGCCGCGTGCAGTTCATTGGCCTGGATGTTTACGAGCAGGCAGGCGGAGGCGTTTTGCGGGACTTGTTCGAGCACGATGATGGCGGCTGGCTTCAAGACGTCGCTTTGCTCGATCGCCTCGTGACGGAAAAACTCAAGGCCGAAGCCGAGACGATCGCTGCCGAGGGATGGAAATGGATCTCAGTGGCAGTCGATTTCCCCTATGGCCACACCAATGGCTTGCGCGAACTCGAAGGCAAGCCTGTCGATCTCACCTCCGAGGAGCAGGCCACCATCGACGCTCTCAACGTCGAGCAGGCAAAGCTTGAATCCGAGTATCAGGATGCGGATGAGCTGCCCGAAGAGGTCGACCAGCGCCTCGGCGAGATCGAGGCGGCACTGCTGGCGTTCGAAGACCGGCCGGAAACTTACGATCCGGCCGGGATTGCCCAAGCCGGCGTCTTCGTCAGCATCGATTCCGAAGGACGGCTTTCCGTCGATCGGGGCTATGTTCGGCCTGAGGATGAGGCGCCTGCGGCCGATTTCGATGTCGAGCGGGGCACCGATGCGTCGCCGGATGAAGGGCAGAAGGTTGGTGCTTCCGCAACTCGCACGGCGATCTCGGTCGCCGGCGCATCGACCGAACCGGAGGAAGATGATGAGGACCCGGCCAGGCCGTTGCCCGATCGGCTCATCATCGAACTGACGGCGCACCGTACGCTGGCATTGCGGGATGCGCTGGCGGAAAATCCTGAGGTCGCGTTCCAAGCGGTGCTGCACAACTTCGTGCTGACGGCCTTTTACCGGTTCGCCTCGTCCGGGAGCTGCCTTGAGATCGGGCTGCGCACGCCGACCTTTCCCGCTCAAGCCCCAGGATTGAGGGAGAGCGTGTCTGCCAAAGCCGTCGAGGCGCGACATGAGTCATGGAAAGCGCGGTTGCCGAAGAGCGAGAACGATCTCTGGGACGCGCTCACGGCCCTCGATGGCACCGCGCAGGCGTCCCTGTTCGCTCATTGCGCGTCTTTTGCAGTCAACGCCCTCTATGAGCCGGAAAACCGCTACAATCAGGGCCGTGTCTCCGCCCATGGCGTTCGCACGCGGCTCGACCAAGCCGATGTCGTGGCGCGCGCAGTCGGGCTCGACATGGTGGAGGCTGGCTGGAGACCGACCGTTGACAGCTATCTCGGCCGGGTCACCAAGCCTCGCATTCTCGAAGCGGTGCGGCAAGCCAAGGGCGAATCTTCCGCGCAACTGATTGACCACCTGAAGAAGGCCGACATGGCCAAGGAGGCCGAGCGCCTTCTCGATGGCTCGGGCTGGTTGCCGGAACCGCTGCGTCTCGTCGACTCCAGTGCGGCGTCGCTGGAGCAGGAGGGCGAAGCGGGCCCGCTGCCAGAATTCCTGGACGACGAGGAGGATCCGGTGAACGCCCGCAACGACGATCCGCAACAGCTCGACGCAGCTGAATAACCTCGTGGAGCGGGATGGCCCCGGCCGTTCCGCAGTTGCGTGGGGACCGGTGTGCAGCACCGGTCCCCATTTTTTTGAGAACGGTTGAGAGGAAGAGTGGGGCCGGGAAGGGTTTGAATCGCCGCGGTCTTAAGGAGAGCACCGGGCGGTTCGACCCGTTCCTGCTCTCCGAAAGAAATCCCCATGACCGAATCCCTCGCCGGCGGCCCTGCCGCCGCGCCGCTCTCGATGCGTGCCGCTGCATCTATCACCTCCGCTGTGGTCAGGGCTGCGCGACAGCTCTTGACCGATCTCGAACGCGGTCGCCGCATCGATGCCGCCGTCCTGCGCAGCGTCATGGAGGCGGCCTTCGGCGCCTCCGACGCGGACGGCGCCTGGAACTGGAAGACTGCCTATGACGCCTGCGAGGCGGCAACCGTTCTCTTCCTTCGCAAATTCGGTCCGGCCATGCGGACCAAGGCTGGTTCGACGGCCGCGATGCTGCCGATGCTCGCGAAAATCGCGAGCTGTCTGCCGACCCATACGCGGCGTTCCGAGGACAGCCAGGCGCTTCAACAATTCTCGACGCCGATCCCGCTGGGGCTGGCCGCATGTACCGCAGCCGCCATTACGTCGGCCGACCGCGTTCTAGAGCCCTCCGCCGGGACTGGCTTGCTCGCCATCTTTGCCGAGCTCGCCGGTGGCGCTCTGGTGCTGAACGAGTTAGCCGAGTCCCGCGCATCGCTGCTCGATCATCTGTTCGCCAACGTTAAGACCACGCGCATCGACGCTGCCCAGATCGATGATCATCTCGAAGCAGGCGTCCTGCCGAGTGTCGTCTTGATGAACCCACCGTTCTCGGCGCTGGCGAACGTTGACCGACGAATGGTGGATGCCGCGCTCCGGCATGTCGCTTCGGCTTTGGCGCGTCTTTGCGACTGTGGGCGTCTGGTCGCCATCACCAGCGCAAGCTTCGGGCCGGACAATCCGGCATGGCGAGATGCCTTCGTTCGCCTTCAGGAACGCGGGCGAGTTGTTTTCTCTGCCGCGGTCGACGGAGCCGTTTACGCGAAACACGGAACGCAAACCGACACAAGGCTGCTTGTCATTGACAAGCAGCCGGCGACAGACCCGAACGTCTTTCCGGCCTCGCTCGGCATGGCGGGCGATGTCGCTACCTTGCTCGGCTGGGTGATCCAGCATGTGCCTCCGAGGCTGGCTGTTGCCGCCCCCGTCGTGATCGACGTCGCCAGGCGCCCTGCGATGTCACGATCCCTCGCCTCTGCATCACGCCCATTGTCTACTTCGAGTCGCGCCGCGTCAGAAGGTGTAGAATTCCCATACGAGACAGTCGAATGGTCGCCGCCGGAAGGCGCCCGGCTCACAGATGCGCTTTATGAGGAATACGGATTGCAGTCGATCCGCATTCCGGGCGCGCAGGCGCATCCGACCAAACTCGTGCAGTCGGCCGCAATGGCGTCCGTCGCGCCGCCAAGACCTTCCTATCGGCCCCACCTGCCGGCCAATCTCGTGGCGGATGGCACCCTGTCGGACGCCCAGCTTGAGAGCGCCATCTACGCCGGTGAAGCGCATTCCGAATTTCTCGCGGGCTCCTGGACGGTGGACGCGACCTTCGATGTCGTGGTGGCTGCGCGCGACGACGCGGAAAATGCTGTCCGCTTTCGCCGCGGCTGGTTCTTGGGCGATGGTACCGGCGCGGGCAAGGGTCGGCAGGTCGCCGGCATCCTGCTCGACAACTGGCTCAAGGGCCGCCGGCGGGCAGTCTGGATCAGCAAGTCCGACAAGCTGATCGAGGACGCGCAGCGCGACTGGTCCGCGCTCGGCGTGGAGCGGCTGCTCGTGACGCCGCTGTCTCGATTTCGCCAAGGCACCCCGATTCGGCTTTCGGAAGGCGTCCTATTCACCACCTACGCTACGCTGCGCATCGATGAGCGCGGCGAAAAGCTTTCGCGCGTCAGGCAGATCGTCGAATGGTTGGGCTCCGACTTCGACGGAGTAATTGTCTTCGACGAGAGCCACGCCATGCAGAATGCGGTCGGGGGCAAGGGCGAACGCGGTGACCAGGCCGCCTCTCAGCAGGGACGTGCGGGCCTTAGGCTCCAGCACGCCTTGCCAAATGCTCGCGTGGTTTATGTATCAGCGACCGGGGCCACCACGGTCCACAACCTCGCTTATGCCCAACGCCTCGGCCTGTGGGGCGGCGCTGACTTCCCGTTTGCCACGCGTGCCGAATTCGTCGAGGCGATTGAGCAGGGTGGGGTCGCAGCCATGGAGGTGCTGGCGCGCGATCTCAAGGCACTCGGTCTCTACGCAGCCCGTTCACTCTCCTACGAGGGCGTCGAGTACGAACTCGTCGAACACCAGCTTGTGCCCGAGCAGGTTCGCATCTACGACGCCTACGCCGACGCGTTCGGCATCATCCATAACAACCTTGACGCCGCGATGCGGGCCGCCAACATCACCGGCGAGACCGGAACGCTGAACGGACAGGCCAAATCCGCGGCACGATCCGCCTTCGAAGGCGCGAAGCAGCGCTTCTTCGGACACTTGCTGACCTCGATGAAGACGCCGTCGCTGATCCGCTCGATCGAGCGCGATCTCGAGGCTGGCCACGCCGCCGTCATCCAGATCGTTTCGACAGGCGAGGCGCTGATGGAGCGCCGGCTCGCCGAGATCCCGACCGAGGAGTGGGGCGACGTCCGGGTCGACATCACGCCGCGCGAGTATGTCCTCGACTATCTCGCCCATTCCTTCCCGGTCCAGCTCTACGAGCCCTTCACCGACCAGGAAGGCAATCTCTGCTCCCGGCCTGTCCATCGTGACGGCCAGCCGGTCGAGAGCCGGGAGGCCGTCGCCCGCCGCGACCGCTTGATCGAGAAGCTCGTCTCGCTCCCGCCGGTCCCTGGTGCGCTGGATCAGGTCGTGCAGCGCTTCGGCACCGACATGGTCGCCGAAGTGACCGGCCGATCGCGCCGCATCGTTCGCAAGGGCGATCGGCTGGTGGTCGAAAACCGCGCCGGTTCGGCCAACCTCGCGGAGACTTCGGCCTTCATGGACGACCTCAAGCGGATCCTCGTGTTCTCCGACGCGGGCGGCACGGGGAGGAGCTACCATGCCGAACTGTCCGCCCGAAACCGTCGCTTGCGGGTCCATTATCTGCTCGAGCCCGGCTGGAAGGCCGACGCCGCGATCCAGGGTCTCGGCCGGACCAATCGGACCAACCAGGCTCAGCCGCCGCTGTTTCGCCCCATCGCGACCGATGTGAAGGCCGAAAAGCGCTTCTTGAGCACAATCGCCCGCCGGCTCGACACGTTGGGCGCCATCACGCGCGGCCAGCGCCAGACCGGAGGGCAGGGCCTATTCCGGCCCGAGGATAACCTCGAAAGCCAGTACGGCCGTGACGCATTGCGTCAACTCTACATGCTGCTGGCGCGAGGCAAAGTCGACGGCTGCTCGCTCGAGAGATTCGAGGATGCGACCGGCCTGAAGCTGACCGATACCAACGGGCTCAGGGACGACTTGCCGCCGATCACGACCTTCCTGAACAGGTTATTGGCCCTCACCATCGAGCTACAGAATATCCTGTTCACCGCGTTCGAGCAGCTATTGACGGCTCGGATCGAGGGTGCGGTCGCCTCCAGCACCTATGACGTCGGGCTGGAAACGCTCCGTGCCGAGAGCTTTGTCGTCACCGACCGGCGGACAATTTATGCGCATCCGGGCACCGGGGCCGAGACTCGGCTGCTCACGATCGCCCAGCGCCAGCGCAACCAGCCTGTGGATCTGGATGACGCTTTCGCTCGTCTTTCCGATCGTCATGCCGTCCTGCTGATCAATGAGCGCTCGGGACGATCCGCCGTGCAGGTGCCAGCGGCGAGCTTCATGCTCGACGACGGCGAGGTCGAGCGGCGCGTCCGCCTGATACGGCCGATGGAGCAGCACAGCGTCTGCCTCAACATGATGGCGGAAAGCCACTGGGTCGAAGCCGATCGCGAACGCTTTGCTGCCGCCTGGCGGGCGGAGCTCGCCGAGGTACCCGAGTTCACGGAGAGCACGATCAACGTCGCGGCGGGCTTGCTGCTACCTATCTGGAAAAGCCTCCCGAATGAGTCGACCCGGGTTTATCGGCTCCAGACCGACGCTGGCGAACGCATCATCGGCCGCAAGGTCTCCGCCGCCTGGGTCGCAAACGTCCTTGCGGCGGACGCGCCGGCGCTGGCGCCGGCCGCTGCCTTTGCCGCGCTGATGGAAGGACGCACCGTCCTCGATCTCGCGGAAGGGCTCCAGCTTCGGCGTGTTCGGGTGATCGGCGCATACCGCATCGAGCTGTCGGGATTCAACGACACGATGCGCGATCGACTGCGGGCCTACGGCCTCTTCGGGGAGATCATCTCCTGGAAGCTGCGCATGTTCGTGCCCACGGACGCATGCGGCGTCGAGATCCTGTCGAAGGTGCTTGAGTACTATCCGGTTGCGCGCATCAGCGGGCGGGAGGCCGCGTGATGCCTCGCGAGCCTTGCGAACTGGCATGCCGCCTCGCGCGCGAGGCCGAGGCGGTATGCCGACACTATCTCTCCAATGGCAAGCGGGAGGGGCGTTACTGGCTGGTCGGCGACGTCCATAACGCACCGGGCCGCTCGATGTTCGTGCGGCTCCAGGAATCGCGGAAAGGACCCGCCGGCAAGTGGACCGATGCTGCCACCGGCGAGCATGGCGATCTCCTCGATATCATCCGCGAAAGTCTTGGTCTGCGCGACTTCCGCGAGGTGGCCAAGGAGGCGAGGCGCTTTCTGGGACTGCCTCGTACCGACCCGGAATTCGTCTCGAAGACTGATCGTCCAGCGATGCCAGCCGGATCGCAAGCGGCCGCCCGCCGGCTCTTTGCGATATCCAGCCCGATCCAGGGGACCGTGGTTGAGGCATATCTTCAGCGTCGCGGGATAGCCTATGTGCACCATGGCGGCAGCCTGCGCTTTCACCCACGCTGCTACTATCGACCGGACGAGCACTTGCCGACCGAGACCTGGCCCGCGATGATCGCCTGCGTCACCGATCTCGATGGACGGATCACCGGCGTGCACCGGACCTGGCTCGATCCCGACGGCTTCGATCGGATTCGGCTCGGAAAGGCTCCGATCGATACGCCACGACGCGCGATGGGCGACCTCCTCGGTAATGCCGTTCGCTTCGGCGTGTTGGATGACGTGCTCGCCGCTGGCGAGGGGATCGAGACCATGCTGTCGTTACGCTGTGCGCTACCGACCATGCCGATGGCTGCTGCGCTTTCGGCCAATCACCTCTCAGCCATGTTGCTCCCATCTGGCTTGCGTCGTCTCTACATCGCACGCGATGCCGATGCTGCCGGAGATGTGGTGCACGCCGTTCTGACCCAGCGCGCAGCAGACGCCGGCATTGAAGCGATCGCGCTGTCCCCCCGGCTTGGAGATTTCAACGAAGATCTGCACGTCTTCGGTATCGAGGCTCTACGAGCGGCCTTGGGCATTCAGCTCGTACCGGAGGATGTCGCCCGTTTCCTGCATGCGTCAACGGTGGCGGCGGAATAAGCCACCGTCATTCGCTCGATCGTGATAGGTCTGTCAAAGGCGAGTCCAATGCCGGAAGAGGACGCGACCTCGGCCTTCTAGAGGGCGATCGGACCGCAGGCGGCCCGGGCCGGCAATGGCTGCATCCGGCTATTTTCCGCCGCGCGCCGGCTATGAGATGACACTTTAGCCATCGGACCGGCGCGCTTTGCATCGCGAGGCAAAATAGCCGGCCTCCGCCATCCTCCGCTGCCGCTTCGGCCCTCCGTTTCACTCCGGGTTCTGGTCCGTTCCGCCCGCCGTCTGAGTGATCGCCACGAAGGCCGCGATGGGCGCGGCCGATCCGGCAGAGGGCCTCTTCCCATGACTGACCATGACGACATCGAGCCGCCGCACGCCTCGTCTCCAACCGACCACGTCCTGAGTGAATTGCAGCTCTTCGGCTATCGTCCGTTCGACGACCAACCTGATCCAAGACCGCTTCCCGAGAGCAGAATGATCGCCGGTGCGGTTGCCGATATCTTCGACGCCTTGGTTGCGACCTTGAGCGACACGCGGCTTGAGCCGGATCTCAACGAGCTGCTTTGGTCGACCGTCAACCTGTTTCACCGTGCCGTCGATCGCATCGAACGCCAGCTCGACGACAACGAACAGATGCAGCACAAGAGCCAGCGCGAGCAGAATGGCTCCGAGGTGCGATCGGTCGAACTCGAGCGTCTGACCGCCGAAGGCATCACGTTCATGGAGCGCCGCAATTGCCTGGAACTCTTCCGCGACCAGGCGATCGAACGATTTGAGGCCCACACCGGCTCGTCATGGCGACCGCGATCTGGATCACTGGTCAACCACCGCACGCTCACCGTAGCGATGATCGACTCCCGCGACTTCATCGCCGCCAAGCGTCGTTCCGAGACCGAGGTCATGTTGCCGCCAGGGCCGAAGGTCGCCCTAACCGGTGGGCTCGACTTCAATGACCATCACCTCATCTGGGATCGTCTCGACAAGGTTCATGCCAAGCATCCCGACATGGTTCTGCTCCATGGCGGCTCGCCCAAGGGCGCTGAACTGGTCGCCTCCAAATGGGCGTCTACTCGGAAGGTGCCACAGATTGCCTTCAAGCCGGACTGGACCAAGCACGCCAAAGCGGCGCCCTTCAAGCGCAACGACGTCATGCTCGAACTCCTGCCGATCGGCGTCATGCACTTCCCGGGCACGGGAATCCAGGACAACCTCGCCGACAAGGCGAAGCGCCTCGGTATCCCCGTTTGGAAGTTCGGCGGCGCGTGAGCGCCGTCTTGCTCGCTCGAACGCAACCGAGGCCGGGTTTCAGGCGCCGCAACTCCGCCTCGTTTCGACAATATTTCAACGGTTGCGCCGTGGTGGTGGTGGAAGGCGCGACCGTTACACCTTTGCACATGGAGCCACCACCATGCTTGCCCTTGGGCTCGTCCTCAACACCGTCGGCATCGGCTTGTTCTGCTGGCTGGTCTTTGCGCTGGCGGTATATGCCTTGCCGTTTTTCGTCGCACTGAATATCGGAATGATGGCGTTTCATGGCGGCGCCGGCGTCGTCGGCGCGCTGCTCATCGGAATTGCCGCCGGCGCACTGACACTTGCCTTTGGTCAGACCGCCCTCGCTGTTACTCGATCCGTGGCCTTGCGCGTTGCGATCGCAGCCGCATTCGCTGTTCCAGCCGCCATCGCCGGCTACAATGTGGTGCTTTCGCTTTCGCAGTTCGGGGAGCCTTCGTCCGCTTGGCGGGAGGTCTGGGCTTGCGTGGGCGCGATTTGCGTCGGCGGCACGGCGTGGACGCGCCTGACCGTGTTTGCGGAGACCCGCTCGTCCGAGCCAGCTAGGCTGGTGAAGCAACCGTCTCAACCTATTCTCACAGCCGCCGCGCGCGAGGCATGATCCTTCGTCGCTTTCCTCGTCAAACAGGCTCTCCTAGATCGGTGCGTTCAACGAGGGGGCGTCGAGCTTGAACGAGGTAATCGCGGCCCTCTTCGGCGCACTTCGACCAGGCTGCGCCCAATTCGGTTCGGCCCACATAGCTGCGGTGGCGCGGAGCTCCGCTCCGCCTCGATCGTTCTTTCGCGGACGATACCGTCCTTTGCGGCAGATTGTTTCCCTTTCTACGCCTAATCGTTCCGACCTCTTGTGCAGCTCAACCGGGATTCGCCAAATCTTCTCCCGAGATTGCGGTTCAGCACGCGGACGCACGTGGCCTCTTTGATGGCTTGATCTGGCCGAAGACCGGCTTCGCCTCGATCGTCTGAGCCGCAACGCCGTTGATGCGACTTTCTTCCCCTGGGCTTACGCCCATTCCTCGCGAGGCAAGAAAGTCGCCACAACGGCGTCTTCCGCTGCGCTCCAGCCCGCAAGCGGGTGCGTCGCCGATCGTCCTCGGCCTTTAGATCGCCATCGAGGCCGCGGTGGTCGCGGGCTCGAAACACAACAGGAGAAGTGACATGGCTAACATCGGTTCGTTCAAGAAGGTGGGCAACGATTTCCAGGGCGAGATTGTCACCCTGAGCCTGCAAGCCAAGGGCGTACGCATCGTCGCCGAGACCAACCGCTCCAACGACAACGCTCCCAGCCACCGCATCTACGTGGGCCGGGCCGAGATCGGCGCAGCCTGGTCGAAGCGCTCCGAAGAGGGCCGTGATTACCTCTCGCTCAAGCTCGATGACCCCTCGTTCAACGCACCGATCTACGCGAACCTGTTCGACGACGAAGGCGGTGAGGGCTACACGCTCCTCTGGTCGCGGCCCCGCAAGAACGGCGAGTAAGATCGCTCCACCAAAGCCCCGCCCGACGATCGGGCGGGGTCTCCTAATCCGAAGCAAGAGGCTTCGATCAAGTCGAACCGGCGGAAGAGGCCGGTCCCGGCCGTTGGCGGCTCAGCGCCGAGCTTGAGACATAGCTCAGGCGCATGGGCGAGCGCGGCGACATCATCAAGACCATGCATCGCGAACTCGCCATCGCGGGAATATCGCGAAGCCCGACGGCTACCATCTTCGATCCGGAACAGGGCGGCAAGCGCCTGGTGGGGCGCGTCGTCCGTGAAGGTTTTCGGATGAACTGAGAGAGCGCCGCTATGTCTTGCTCGATGGCGTCGACGGGTGAACGGATTACGTTGAGATCGGACGTCTCTCGGGTGTGTCCCAGCTAGGACACTCGCTCGCCCCATGTCCGGGCCGAACGTTGTGTCAGTAGCAAGCGCTTCGAAGTCCGGAAGGTCGGCGAGTCCGGCGCCTTGGTGCGCGGTTCTAGTCAAAACGTCAATCTGCTTCGTTACCTAATCGGGATTGCCAGAGCTAGTTGCGGGAAGGCGGGCGGGTGAACGATGCAGCCATTGTCCGGTGCTGTCAGACAATCGGTCGAACCGGGCTCGATCGCAACCATTCCGCCCATCGATGCTCCGCCGGCCGGGCAGAAAAGGCCGTCCATGGGTCTTTCGCGGCGGTGGTGATCTCTTGCGGCATCGGTCGCCTCGAATGGTCGACAAGCTCTCTAGATAGAGTCTAACATGGCATTCGACAAAAAACGCCAATGGACCGGCGCACTAGGGTGCCACCCATGGGCTCGGTAATCATTGATGGTGCGGAATCGCCAAGGACTTCGCGGGGCCGCTAGCTACTGCGTTGGCAGCAACCACGGCTGCCGCCATCACGTATCGCTTCGCGAAGATCCAGGCGGGTATAGCGGCCTCTCAAAGGGACATTGCGCGGTCCCAGCGCGACATTGCTTACGATAAGTTCAAAGGCGATCTGTTTGCCAGGAGATACGAAATCTACTCCACCGCAGAAGAGTTGATTGACTTCATTTTGCCGAGCCCACCGGAACGGCCAACGGGCGGGGCAGATAGCGCGGCGCGCAAAACGACAAAATCGAGCAAGTAGCCCTCCAACGGCTCTGTCAGTTTTGCAAATTGTCCCACGGCGCCTCACACCTTTGGTTCCAAGTCGAGCCGCAAGCATCATAGAGGTCCCTCACAATCATCGTGAGAAGCTCATCGCGGGGCGTATCGGACGCAAGCGAATAGCGCGGGAGGGTCAGAGGCAACTCGTCTTTCACAACTGCTCCCCGGTATTCCCGGTCTCCCCAAAAGACGCTCAGAGGAGCGGCAGTCCAAACCTCAATTTCTAATCCGTACTCGACCGCGTCCCAAGCGAGATGTTTTCGAAGATGGTCTACCTGGCAAATAGCCCCGACCGTCAGACCCACCAACCATCCGACATAGATGCGCGCTGCTGTACTTCCTTGATACGCGTCCTGTCTGTGTTCGCACATCAGAAATTCAACGACGCCATCAGATCGCAACAAGCGAGAGATATAATCGTAATTCGGATCGATGTCGGCCACCAAAGACCTGAGTCGAACTCGTGGCTCGCCGCCGCATTGGCGAAGTGGGAAACCACAATCCACTTCGCCTTGGTCGACCTTCAAACGAAAACCCCGACCCTTCCACCACAGTGGATGCCTACGTGTCAGATCAGGAACGGTCTGCGGCGTCGTAGGAGCGGCCGTAACACGGAGGACTAAAGGAGGAATTCCAATTGGTGTGCCCTGTGCTGTTCGCAGCAATCGTTGATATTCCGCAGACGCGTTCGTCCGCCTTTCCGCAAAGGCTACTTCCAAACGATCGGCGAAGCGCAGCGTTTCAAGGGTGTGATCCTTGATTTCGCGGACGGTCATTCTGGCTGCTCGTTCCCCACGGCGCACATAGAATTCTCTCGTCGTGGTTAAACGATGCGGCCCGGCCAGCGACTTGCCGACTCGCAAAACGACATAGCCTGATCCATCTTTACTGACGGATATCGCCCGAGCGTTGATCGTAGGAAGTCTCGGCTCGATGACGTCTTCCGCGGCATCAAGGAGGCGGCGAGTAAGACCTTCGCAATTGGGGAGAGCTTCAAGTGACTCTGCCCGCCTGGGTTCATCCTTTGTCTCGTGAATGCCAACTATAAGCGTGCCACCATCTGCGTTCGCGAAGGCAACGACTTCCGCTAGGAGTTGATCCCGTGCATAGTCACCTAACCGGTCGCCCTTTTCTATCCAGCGATCCGCCGCTGCCGGCTGTCCTTTCGTAGGCACGAACGGCAAAGAACCTTTAAATTCAAGCTCGCCCGTTTCGCGGGCCTCCGACGCAATCAAAGCATCAAGGTCTGCTATCGATATTTCAGTCAAAGACTTGCGAAGAATAGACAGGGTGCGCCTCTCAAAATACACGGTTCAAAATATTACCCAGCCCTTTTTGTCCGCCGTGCAGCTTGTAACACCTGCACGCTACGGTTCAAAGTACGCGTTCGATGTGCCATTAGCTCTAGGGTCGTCGAAGCCTCACACCTTTTCCTTTTTGATCTGCGTCCAAGAATTCCACGCCTGCCTTGATCGGCGCTTTTTGGATGGCCTGCACCGTGCTCAGCCGGGAATCCACGATGCCCTTTTCAAGTCTGGCAACGGCATCGAGCGAAACGATGGCCTTGTCTGCAAGCTGCTGCTGACTCCGGCCGAGAAGCGCCCTAGCGGCTCGAATCTGTCGAGGGGTGATCATAAAGACCACCATCGACCCACCTTAAGGGTATAAATCACCCTTATTAGGTGTAATTGGCGTTGGCCCGGTTTAATCGTCCGTGGATAACGCGAGCGACGCTCGATCAGTGAGGCAAAACATGCATTTCTTGGTTGGTTTGGGAATACTCGCGGGCCTCGTATGGTTCGCGTTCGGCACGGGCCCGGCTCGCATCCTTGTCGGAGCAGCGTTGCTGGTCGCAGTCACGTTTTTCGGGTTTATCGTCTATGTCGCGATGCTCGACGGTCATCGTCAGTCGGTGGAGCAGCCCGCATCGGCGGTCCCGGAGTTGGGCTCCCCAGAACACAAGGCAGTAGTAGGGCGGACCCCCGCCTCGGATGACGATTACTCAAAGCGTGCCGACCGTGAGTACGACGACCAGATGGTGTTGAATGCGGTCGAACGCGCGCTGGATGCCGTCAGGACCGACGCTGACCGCGCAAGTTTGGAAGACGCTCTGGCACGAGCGGCGAGCAGCGCTATGAACAGTGCGATCGTGAAGACGGGCGAGCTTGGTGCCGTACAGGCAATGTGCAGGGCGAAGCACATCGCGAATTGCACGTACGATGCGGCGGTGGCGTACAAGAAGTAGAGTCCTGATACGTGAAGACACTACTCGGAATGACACGAAGACCGAATCCGGTCTGCGACCCGGGCTGCCAGCGACGGGCTGGAGTCAGCAGAAGACGCGGGGTCCAATCGAGTCCTTCTCCGAGCGGGCTAATTTTCTTCGATAGCGGCCTTGTTTTCGAAACCACTCGACCGCGCGCTGTCTTCTTTTGCGCGTTCCGCCGTCGTCCACAGAAGTTGGCTTGCTGTTTAGGAGCGTCGTGAAGTGGCGCTCCTCCTCCATAACCTGTAGCGTGGTCCAGCCGACCTCGTCGACGTGCCGCTTGCGCCACCCCTCCATGAACGCGCCATCAACTAGTTCAGCGGCTCTCGCGTGGTCTACGTTGGCGACGACAATTCTGAGGGCGAGAGGCCGTGCAACTCTCTTGGCGTGCGTGGCGCATCTGCTCGGTTTAGGCTTCTGTCGCTCGACTTGGCCGATGCGGATTGTGAGAACGAGGCGGCTCGCAATCACCTCTTCGCGGATTGGGATGCCGTCCGTCTCGGCTTGAGCATCACGACGTCGGATCCGGTGACAGTCTAACGGAGGTCTATCGGTGCATGCTGACGCTGAACAGCAGTCGGTTCGCCTTGATCGAGCGGTCCCGCGATTTCGCGTTGCCTTTGCGCCCCGTTCTGGAGAGGGCATATGACCAAGTGGTCACCGGCAGCGTCGGCGGGGGCACTATCCTGGTCGGTCGGCATGAAGCGCCGAATCGGAAGCTGAAGGGACTGGATTGCCGGACCGGTTCCTCCTTCCCGCAAGGTTGTTCGTAGGGTGCGCGTGCAACCCATTGAAATACTAATAGTTATACTAATTTGGCGATTTTAGTATAACTTCCTTTGCATTCGGTTCTCATAGTTATACTATTTCCACGAAAGTAGTATAACGGAGGCCTGCCATGGCGCCGAGCCAACGTCTCGATATCACCTACCAGACGCTCTATTCCGAGCTGGTCCAGCGCAGCCTCGATGAGAACTTCATCTCGGAATTCTCTTCGAACGGCCGATTCGTGGCTGTCGAGGTCAAAGGCAAGAAATACTGGTACTTCGACACGCCCAAACCCGACGGCGGCGGCCAGGATCGCCGCTACGTGGGTCCCGTGGACGATTCCGAGATCACCAAGAGAGTCGAGGCGTTCAAGGATCTGAAGGCCGACCTGAAAGGACGTCGCCGCCTCGTTTCCACATTGACGCGAGAGGCCTATCTTCCGCGCCCCTTGCCAGTGACGGGCCAAGTGGTGGAGGTGCTCGGGAAGGCCGGCTTCTTCCGCATGAGGGGAGTGCTCATCGGCACCGTTGCCTATCAGTGCTACTCCGCTGTGCTCGGCAGACGACTTGACGCGGTCGCGATGCAGACCGGTGACGCCGACTTTGCGCAGTTCCATGAAACTTCGGTGGCCATCAAGGACTCCATGCCACCCATCCTGGAGGTGCTTCGCCAGGTCGACCCGACGTTTCGCGAGATTCCGAGCCAGGCCGACGGTAGGGTCTCCACGCAATTCGTATCGAGGGATAACTTCAAGGTCGAATTCCTGACACCGAACCAGTGGTCAGACGACCAGGCAGGAAAGCCTGTCCCGATGCCGGCGCTCGGCGGCGCCGCGGCGTCTCCGCTCCGCTTCCTCGACTACCTGATCTATCAGCCCGTCCGCGCGGTACTGCTGCACGGTGCCGGCGTGCCGGTCCTTGTCCCGTCGCCAGAACGATACGCCATCCACAAGCTCATCGTCGGATCCCGCCGGAAGGAGGATCGCGATGCGACCGCAAAGAGCGCGAAGGATCGGCTTCAGGCCAGATCGATCATCGAGGCGATGACCGCAAACCGGCAGCATGCCGATATTGCTTCTGCCTTTACGGAAGCTTGGGATCGCGGCGATCAGTGGAGAGCGGCGATCCGCACAAGCATCGCGACCTATGACGATGACTTCCAGAGCTCGCTCCGCACCGAACTAGCCAAGGGGGTGATCGAACTCGGCTCCGACCCCGCCGGCTACGATCTTTCGGACGAACTCGCCAAAGCGGAAGCCTCTCAGCCCCGCCCAAAATGAATTGCGGGCCGATGCAGCGCGCGCACACGCTGCGACGCAGCCGTGCCCATTTCGCCGCAGCGACCTATTGCAACATCGCAGCGACTCTGTTCGACGAAAAGGGCATACCGGCTGGTGCGGGGACAACGCACGATTTGCGCAGCCAAACCATCCGTCTCGCACAATGCGGCCTCGCGTTGGCGCGCGGAGGCGCAACTTCTGCGGCCCAAGCGCAAAGACGAGGAGCGGCATCCCTAAGAGGTGTCGAAAACCGACTCCCCGATATTCGGCATCCCCCTCCGAGAACTTGCTTCTCCATGATGACCGCGCACACGCCGGCGTCGCCATGCGTGATGCACTGTCACCTTGGAGTTCTCAAATGCCCGATCCAATGGCTGGTCTACCCCCGCGCTTCCTGCGTACGCCGGAGGCCGCGCGTTATCTTGGTCTCTCGGGTCGCACGCTTGAGAAGCACCGGACGTACGGTACCGGGCCGACGTATCGGAAGATCGGCGGACGTGTCGTCTACGCCGTAGATGATCTGAAAGCGTGGGCCGACCTCGGCGCCAAGACGTCCACGTCGGATCCCGGCAAGGGCACTGTGCTGCCGGCCAAGAAGCATCCGGTCCTACGTCCCTATGCAGGCCAGGAACGTCGCTGATCGACGCATGAGAGCAGTAACAATGCGGTGCAGGCACAATTCCGAGCGCGGCCAGCTTGACCTCTTTCGAGCGCTGCCCAGCGATCCGGCGCCCCGCGAGGTGCAGGATCTGATGGCTTTTCCGTTCTTTTTGCTCGCAAAGACGAAGCGCATTGTGCCAATCGATTTGGTCACCAGTGTTGCTTGCCTTTGCACGCAGCACATGCAATTCGCCGACCCCAGAGCTCACGGCTCCCGGTTTCAGCTTCAGGGAGCCTCGGCATGAACGATCTCACCGAAGTGGAAGTTCTGTGGCTCGAGAAGCGCATCGAAAACCGCGTTCGGTTCGGTCGTATCGTGAAGGAACGCAGGCTTGACCGTCACCGGCGTGTCCTGTCATTTGCGCCCGGCAGCATCTTTGCCTTCGTCCGGTGGACTTCCAACGACTTTGGCACGATCATTTCGCGGATCGATATTCTGCGCGCGGTCGCACCGGGACAGCGCTGCTCGACCGTGCCGTATGTGAGACCCGGCGGCCAGATTTTGCTGCGTCTGTCTGGCTGGCCGAAGGTCGAGAGGGTGCTGCAGATGACCGATTCCGTGGAGGCGCTCGGGATCGATCCGGCCGATGTAGCGCCCGATCACTGGCATCACGTTCATAACCGTCTGTCGGTCAACGAAAAACCGCGTCCCTACACAAAGGCGCGCCACCAAGCCTGGCTCCATCGTCAGAGAGTGATGCGATGACGGGCCGCTTGAAGATTTTGACCGCAACGCTTGGGATCGCTGCTGGGCTTGTCGCGACAATCACCCTGGAGCCGCCCCCGCTCTACATTTGGAATGCCTCGGCGAGTGCGCCGATCGGTCTCTATCGCTTGCGGCCAGCATTGCGCTTCGACGTCACCGAGCTCCTCGCCTTTCGACCGCCGGAGCCGCTTGCGACCTTTCTCGACCTGAACGGCTATCTGCCCATCGGCGTCCCCATGCTCAAGCGGGTATTGGCGCTGCCCGGGCAGACGGTCTGCAGAAACGGGCTCACGATTTCGGTCGACGAGATTGCGGTCGGCGAGGCCCGGGATCGCGACGGACGGGGCCGGCCGCTGCCGAAATGGCAGGGCTGCCACGTCGTCGGGAAGGGCGAGCTCTTTCTCATGAATTGGCAGTCGGACGACTCTCTTGATGGCCGATATTTTGGATTTCTTCCGGCGTCGGCGGTGATCGGCCGCGCGCTCCCGGTGTGGACGTGGGAGGAGTGAACGTGCGTGTTCCATGTGTTCACCCCGCCATTGCTCTGTTCGATCGATTGCGGGGTCATTCCTCCGTCCCGGCCAATGTTTGCAAAGCCGACGCGCGCAGCAGCGGTCTAGGGCGGCCGAATGGCCGACACCAAGCAGCTTTACCCTGGGCGCGCGCGAGCACGACAGCATGCTTGGCTCGGTCGGGCGTGCGTGCTTGGGCTGTCGCGTCGCTGCTGTTCATTTTCGCTCCGTCGTATAGTGGTGCTTTGGCCGAGAACGGACCGGCGGCTCGAGCGGTCCATCAAGCGGAAAGCCCGTTCGCCGCCTTTATGGAAGAAGCGTCACGACGTTTTGCGATCCCGGTGGACTGGATCGGGTTTGTGCTGGACAGCGAAAGTTCGGGGCAAGTGCACGCCAGATCGCTCAAAGGTGCGATGGGCCTTATGCAAGTCATGCCCGCGACTTGGGCCGAACTGCGCCTGCGCTATGACCTAGGCAATGATCCGTTCGATCCGCGCGACAACATTCTGGCAGGCACGGCATATCTGCGTGAATTGCTCAATCGCTATGGCTCGCCTGGTGTGTTTGCCGCATACAACGCGGGACCAATTCGCTACGAGGAGTTTCTCGCGGGCCATTCCCTGCCTGATGAAACGCGAGCCTACGTGATCAAGCTTGCAAGCCGCCTGGGCATCGAACTACCTCCGACGTGGATCGCTGACCGGCAGGCGTCGGCAGCTGCAATGTTGTTCATCACACGATCTGATCCCATGCATAGGGGCGATCGGCAGCCAGCGCTCGTACCTTCGAGCGACACAACGACTGCATTCTCGTCGCGAGATATTTTGCAGATGGGCCCCAAGTCCACTGGGGTGTTTGTCGCCCGATCAGGTTCGGGAGCATCGCGATGATCAGGGCAGGTCGGCAAGCGGTGGCGAGCTTCAAGGAACGATTGGCGAAACGGCAAGACCAGTGCGCAAACGCGACGTATGTATCCGAGGCCTGCACATGAGGTCGGATATCAACGAGCCTGATGCTCTCGCGCTGGGTATATGCTGGCAATGCGCCTACCGCACGAGCTCCTATTCCGTACGGGGAACACCTTTGGGAGCTTTCGCGATCACTGCTTCGGCACGTTCGATCGCGGCACTGAACTCTGCGCTCTTCCACGTATCGACCGAATGGCCGTCATCGAACGACTCATCGGAAGCTTCCCGCGCTCGTGCGACCAACTCACGAAGCGCGGCAAGGGCTTCCGAGAGCAGTTTGGCATCCGCTCTGTTTCGGGAAGATTGCGTCACCTCTCTATCTCCATCTCATCGCGATTATGGATCGTCAGGCAGTCTCGTTACAATAGATCACCGTCGCTATTGCGCCGGGTCTGATCTCGAGTGCTTCGCAAACCTCTGCTCAGGCGGCGGCAGCGCCAGGTTCTGCGCATATTCAGTTCCACGGCAGCAGTTCGTCAATTCGGCTTACGGGCTGCCGGAAAGGCGGAGAGCGAGCACGAGCACGACAGGTCGACGGCGAGATAAAAGGGGCTCGCCGGTCGAACCGCAAGCCATTGGCATGGCTTGGGTTTCGGCGTGCCGGTCGGTCGGGGCGCGTGCCGCGCCTCGCATTTTGACGAATGCAATCAATGGCTTTTTCGGCACGGCGTGCGCTCTTGATTGCTGGGAGGTCCGGTCATGACCGCAGGCGACAGCGATCTGCGTGTTCGGCCCGGGCGCATCCGCAGCACGCGCGCGCCGAAGCAAAAGAGCTTCATCAACCAGGTGTTGCGCGCAGCAAAGAAAGCCGGACACACCTCGGGACAGGCCGCGGCTGGTAGGCGTTCTGTGGCCTATGGGCGCTCGACATTTGGCCGCGGCCGGCTCGCCTTTAGTCGCTGCCGGTTGTTCAGCCCGACAAGGCGCGTCGTGGTAAAAGCGCGCGTCGTTCGCCACAAAGGGCGAGCCTTCCGCTCAGCGCCACTGACCGCCCATCTTTCATATTTGAAGCGCGATGGCGTGACTCGAAGCGGCGGGAGGGCCGAGATGTTCGAAGTCCGCAGCGACCGTGCTGACGGCGCGGCGTTCGCGGAACGCTGCAAGGACGACCGCCACCATTTCCGGTTCATTGTCTCGCCCGAAGACGCTGGTGATATGACCGATCTCAAGGCCTTCACCCGCGATCTTGCCGGGCAGATGGAGACCGATCTCGGCACGCGGCTCGATTGGGTGGCCGTCGATCATTGGAATACGGACAACCCTCACGTCCATCTTCTCGTTCGTGGCGTAGATGAGGAGGGAGCCGATCTCGTGATCTCCCGCGACTACATCAGCCGGGGTCTGCGCTCACGCGCCGAGGAACTTGCCGCCATTGAACTAGGTCCGAAACCGGAGCATGAAATCCGCATTTCGCTGGAGAGGGAAGTCACGGCAGAGCGATGGACGCGGCTCGATCAGGAGATCCGGCTGGCAGCCGACGAAACCGGCTATATCGATCTGCGTCCTGAGAATCCCGGCAGGTCCGATCCCGAAATCCGCCGCCTGATGGTCGGCCGCCTTCAGCATCTGGAGAAGACCGGCCTCGCTGCACCCGCGGCACCAGGGGAATGGACGATCGGGCTTGAGGCTGAGCGTAGTCTGCGCGACCTCGGCATGCGCGGCGACATCATCAAAACCATGCACCGCGCCTTTACCGAGCGTGGGGAACCGCGCGGTGTTGCCGACTTCGTCATCGAAAGTGGACAGCCGACGTCCCAGATCATCGGACGGCTGGTCGATCGGGGATTGCATGACGAACTGACTGGCGAGGCCTTCGTCCTGATCGACGGAACGGATGGACGTGCACACCACGTCCGCTTCCGTGGAATCGAGGCCTTTGAGTATGCACCACCGACCGGTGGTATCGTCGAAGTCCGACGCTTCGGTCCTGCCGGCGATCCGCGCCCCACCTTGGTCCTCGCGACTCGTTCCGATCTCGATCTTGCTGAGCAGGTCGCCGCGAAAGGCGCGACCTGGCTTGACCACCGCCTGGTCGAACGCGAGCCCATGCCGCTCGCCATGGGTGGTTTCGGCCGCGAGATCCGCGACGCCATGGAAGCCCGTACCGAGCATCTGATTCAGGAGGGGCTGGCGCGGCGGCAGGGCCAGCGCATCATCTTGCAGCGCGACCTGCTGAACACGCTCCGCCGACGCGAACTGGACGAGCTGGCAGCAAAAGTCTCGGCCGACACCGGCCTGCCTCATATGAAGGCTGCCTCCGGAGAGCATGTGGCGGGCGTCTATCGCCAACGCATCACGCTCGCCTCGGGTCGCTTCGCCATGGTCGATAACGGACTTGGCTTTCAGCTCGTGCCCTGGTCTCGCGAACTTGAAAAGAGGCTGGGCAAGAACGTCGCCGGCGTCGTGAGGGACGGCGGCGGCATCGAATGGGGTTTTGGTCGGAAGCGCGACCTCGGCCTCTAGCTATCTCAGCATTTTAGTTGCGGAAAGGCGTTCGGGATGTCCGGAACCAAGATCCTTTGGGGACAGGTGATCGTTGTCGGCCTGATCGTTTTGCTCGCAATCTGGGGAGCAACCGAGTGGGCGGCTTGGCGGCTCGCATATCAACCGGAGCTTGGGCGGCCCTGGTTCGAGCTATCAGGCTTCAAAGTCTATTACCCGCCCATCTTCTTCTGGTGGTGGTTCGTCTACGATGCCTATGCACCACAAGTCTTTGTCGAGGGTGCCTTCATCGCAGCGTCGGGGACCTTCGTTTCGATTGCCGTGGCGATCGGCATGTCGGTTTGGCGAGCGCGCGAAGCCAAGAACGTCGAGACCTATGGTTCGGCGCGCTGGGCCGATGTACGGGAGGTGAGAGCGGCCGGACTTCTCGGTCCGGATGGCGTGGTGCTGGGCAAGCTCGACCGCGACTACCTTCGCCATGACGGACCAGAACACGTGTTGTGTTTTGCGCCCACCCGGTCGGGTAAAGGTGTCGGTCTCGTCGTTCCCTCGTTGCTGGCTTGGCCGGGCTCGGCCATCGTCCACGACATCAAGGGCGAAAACTGGCAGCTGACCGCGGGCTTTCGCTCGCGGCATGGCCGCGTCCTCTTGTTCGACCCGACCAACCCAAAATCCTCGGCCTACAATCCGCTGCTCGAGGTCCGGCGCGGCGAGTGGGAGGTTCGTGACGTGCAGAACGTCGCCGACGTCCTGGTCGACCCCGAAGGATCCCTCGATAAGCGGAACCATTGGGAGAAGACCAGCCATTCGCTGCTGGTCGGCGCCATCCTTCACGTCCTCTATGCTGAGGCAGACAAGACTTTGGCAGGTGTGGCCGCCGTTCTGTCCGACCCGAAGCGGCCGATTGAGGCGACGTTGAAGGCGATGATGACCACGCCGCACCTTGGTGAGCAGGGGTCTCATCCCGTGGTCGCCTCGACCGCGCGCGAGCTCCTCAACAAGTCAGAGAACGAACGCTCGGGCGTCCTGTCCACTGCGATGTCCTTCCTGGGTCTTTACCGCGATCCCGTCGTGGCTCAGGTGACCTGCCGTTGCGACTGGCGAATCGCCGACCTGATTGCGGATGCCAGCCCCACGACGCTTTACCTCGTGGTTCCGCCCTCCGACATCTCGCGGACAAAGCCGTTGATCCGCCTGGTGCTGAACCAGATTGGTCGTCGCCTGACCGAGGACCTGCATGCCCGCGACCGCCGGCATCGCATCCTGATGATGCTTGACGAGTTCCCGGCGCTGGGGCGGCTTGATTTCTTCGAGTCTGCACTCGCCTTCATGGCGGGGTATGGCATCAAGAGCTTCTTGATCGCGCAATCGCTCAATCAGATCGAGAAGGCCTACGGGCCCAATAACGCGATCCTCGACAACTGCCACGTGCGCGTCAGCTTCGCGACCAATGACGAGCGGACCGCCAAGCGGGTATCCGACGCGCTGGGCACGGCGACGGAGATGCGCGCGATGAAAAACTATGCGGGACATCGGTTGAACCCCTGGCTGGGGCACCTCATGGTCTCGCGGCAGGAGACGGCAAGGCCGCTCTTGACGCCTGGCGAGGTCATGCAGCTTCCGCCGATGGACGAGGTCGTCATGGTGGCGGGTACGCCACCGATCCGGGCGAAGAAGGTTCGCTACTATGAGGATCGGCGGTTTACTGAGCGTGTCTTGCCGCCACCCGACCTGCCGGCATCCGGGCGATCATCGCGAACGGACGGATGGTCAACGCTTGAAAGGCTCAAGCCAGCGCCGCTTCCAGGGGACAGGGAGCAAGGAGAGGAAGACACGGCGAATAGCGGTCTCCGTCGTGAGCCCGAACTCCCCGATCACGTCGCGATCGTCAAGGAGAAAACCGAACCGACGCCGGCAGAAGAATTTTCCGTCGTCCTTGACGACGACGAGGATGCGGTCCGCCAGTCCCGGCTCATACGCCAACAGATGCGCGGTGTCGCGCGTCAAGTCGCCATGGATCCGAATGACGGTATGGAGCTCTGAGGAAATATGCGCGACCGGATGAACGTATATTTCCCGCCAGAGCTTCTGAAGCAGATTTCGGATCTGGCGGACCGCAAGAACCTTTCCCGGTCTGCAATCGTTGAAGCGGCTGTCGCTTCATTTCTGTCGCCGGACGGCGCGGACCGGCGGGAGGCAGCGTTCACTCGGCGTCTGGACCGGCTGTCACGTCAGATGCAGAGGCTGGAGCGTGACGTCGGTCTGACGGCCGAGACTTTGGCCCTCTTCATTCGCTTCTGGTTGACGGTCACGCCACCGTTACCCAACGACGCGCAGGCGGCCGCGCAGCTTAAGGGCAGGGAGCGTTTTGAAGGATTCGTCGAGGCGCTCGGCCGCCGGTTGCAAAAAGGGCAGAGCTTCCTGCGTGAGATTCCAGAAGAGATCGTCCGTCAGGAACCAGTCGGCGAAGCTGACTGAGGCCCTCGGCACCTTATCGGCCACCCCCTCCTTTTTCTACGCCAGCCTGCGACCGCAGCAATTTAGCTGAGCCGACAAAAAGCTGGACGCGCTATCGGCCCGAATGAGCTGAGAGCAAAAGGGGCCAGCATGCAAATCTCAATAGCATGGCGTCGAACTGCGCGCGTTTTTCTCCCTTTTGCTGCTGGATACTATCTTTCGTACCTGTTTCGAACGATCAACGCTTTGATCGCCGACCATCTCAGCTCGGATACCGGGCTTGGGACTGCTGACCTCGGGTTGCTTACGTCAGTCCATTTCCTCATTTTCGCGGCGGCTCAGATCCCCATCGGCATATTGTTGGACCGCTTTGGTCCGCGTCGCGTCCAGAGTGCTCTGCTCTTGCTCGCCGCGGTGGGGACCGGACTTTTCGCGGTATCGACAGGCTTCCTGTCACTTTTGATTGCGCGTGCAATGATCGGGCTCGGCGTGGCGGCGTCGCTCGCAGCAGGGCTGAAGTCCATCGTTCTTTGGTTTCCCAGGGAACGAGTTGCCTTGCTTAACGGCTACATGATCATGCTGGGATCGCTAGGAGCGGTGACCGCTACGGCTCCTGTCGAACACCTACTCGCTTGGATGGGTTGGCGGCAGCTATTTGAGATCCTGGCGGCCGCTACCGGTGCGACGGCAATCCTCATCTATTTCGTGGTTCCTGAACGAGGCATTGTCCCATCGACAGCGTCAATTCCGGTCACCCTTAGCTCCGTTTTCGCCGATAGGCGTTTCTGGCGTATTGCTCCGTTGTCGGCGACTTGCATTGGATCGGCCTGGTCTCTGCAGGGATTGTGGGCATCGCCGTGGCTGATGGACATAGAGGGGCTCGATCGCGCAAATCTCGTCAGACAGCTCTTCATAATGTCGATCGGACTTTGCGGCGGTGCTTGGTTGTTCGGTACGACGGTCCATCACATCAAACGGAGAGAAGTTGGGGTGGAGACGATACTGGCGATGGTTGCGGTGCTGTTTATCGCAGCCGAGTTAGCATTGATCCTGCGAGCCCCTCTGCCATCCATCTTGCCCTGGTCCGTTGTCGCAATTGTCGGAACGGCAACCGTGGTCAGCTTCGCGGTGATAGCGGATTACTTTCCGCCAGAGTTTGCCGGTCGCGCCAACGGCGCCTTGAACGTTCTGCATTTCGGTTGGGCATTTCTCGCACAATACGCAACGGGCCTTATCCTGGAGCAATGGTTCACGACCGATGGACATAGGCCCATCATCGCCTATCAAGTCGCGTTCGGTCTCAACGTGGCAGTGCAGATCGCGGCATTACTCTGGTTCGCGCTTCCCTGGCTCCGATGCTCCGCTTCGTGGATAAGTTCGTTTTCCTTCTTCGTGCCGGCTAACATTTCCGACGCCATCGAATCGGTGGGTTTGTATGAGAGTTCGGTCGTACTAATTCCTACGGATGACGATGGTGAGTGGTGAGCAGCGACTCACAGCGAGCTATCCGATCGCGTAGGTCTCAATTTTCAGTTCAGTGGACTTTCTTTTTCTACGCCGGTCTACGATCACCGAAAGGGCTTGTTGCGCCAAGTCCACTGCTGCCCTTGTAATTATCCCATCTGAGGGCGCTCTGTGGAGCCCTCGTTCGTTGGGGACAGCGGTGGCAATCCATTCCTTTCAATCGGAAGCGAATTCGCGCGGTGCGAGAATGCTGCGTAGCGCACTTGGCGCGGCGATTGCCGGCTACCTCGAAGATGAAATGATTATCGAGGTCATGCTCAATCCAGATGGGCGGCTGTGGATTGACCGGTTGTCAAACGGCCTGATCGATACCGGCGAAACTCTGTCCGCAGCGGATGGCGAGCGCATTGTTCGCCTGGTAGCGCATCACGTTGGTGCCGAGGTGCATGCCGGCGCACCACGGGTTTCTGCCGAACTGCCTGGCAACGGGGAGCGCTTCGAAGGTCTCTTGCCTCCGGTCGTTGCTGCACCGGCCTTCGCTATCCGCAAGCCTGCGGTCGCGGTGTTTACGCTCGACGATTACGTAGCCAAGGAGATCATGACCTCGGAGCAGGCCAGGATCCTCAAGAGCGCGGTCGCCGCACGTAAGAACATCCTCGTCGCCGGCGGGACATCGACGGGCAAGACAACGTTGACAAATGCGCTCTTGGCCGAGGTGGCGAAGACGTCCGATCGGGTCGTGCTGATCGAAGATACCCGAGAACTCCAGTGCAAAGCGCCAAATCTCGTAGCTTTGCGGACAAAAGATGGTGTCGCCACACTATCAGATCTCGTTCGGTCCTCGCTGCGACTGCGTCCGGATCGTATCCCGATCGGTGAAGTCCGCGGTGCCGAAGCACTCGATCTGCTCAAGGCCTGGGGCACCGGGCACCCCGGCGGCATCGGCACCATTCATGCGGGCACTGCGCTCGGTGCACTGCGCCGGCTCGAGCAACTCATCCAGGAAGCGGTCATCACGGTTCCGCGCGCTCTCATAGCCGAGACTATCAATCTCGTCGCCGTCCTTGCGGGTCGCGGTGCCGATCGCCGCGTCGCCGAGCTAGCCGTCGTGTCAGGGCTCGGGGCCGCTGGCGACTACAGCCTTTCATCAGCAGGAGACTGACATGCGTCAGCAATTTCGCTTTCTTCGGGATGCGGCCTCGCTTGCCGCGTTCGGCACGGTTCTTTTGGCGGCAGCACCGGCATGGGCGGCTGGCTCGAACATGCCGTGGGAGCAGCCGCTCAATCAGATCCTGCAATCGGTAGAAGGCCCGGTCGCCAAGATCATCGCCGTCATCATCATCGTTGTGACCGGGCTGACGCTCGCGTTCGGAGATTCGTCGGGCGGCTTCCGTAGACTGATCCAGATCGTGTTCGGTCTGTCGATTGCGTTCGCGGCGTCGAGTTTCTTCCTGTCGTTCTTCTCCTTCGGCGGCGGCGTGGTGATTTGATGGATGAACCTGTCGTCGGCTTTGTCGTGCCCGTTCACCGTGCTCTGACCGAACCAATCCTGATGGGTGGAGCACCGCGATCGGTCGCGATTGTCAACGGTACGCTTGCCGCGGCCCTTGGGCTTGGATTGCGGCTCTGGATCGCGGGCCTCGTCCTCTGGTTGCTCGGCCACATGGCCGCCGTCTGGGCCGCCAAGCGCGATTCAGCCTTTGTCGATGTGGTGCGCCGACATCTGCGCATTCCCGGTCATCTCAACGCCTGAGCCCTTGATCATGATGAATCTCGCCGAATATCGCCATTCTAACGCCCGGCTCGCCGACTTCCTGCCATGGGCTGCCCTCGTCGACGAGGGAATCGTCTTGAACAAGGATGGCTCGTTCCAGCGGACAGCTAAATTCCGGGGACCTGACCTCGACAGCGCGGTGCCGGCCGAACTTGTCGCCGTCGCCGGCCGTTTGAACAACGCCTTGCGGCGGCTGGGATCAGGCTGGGCCGTCTTCGTTGAAGCGCAGCGTCATTTTGCGGGCGCCTACCCGCCGAATAGCTTTCCGGATGTCGCGTCAGCGCTGGTCGATGCCGAACGCAGGGCTCAGTTTGAAGAGGCAGGCGCCCACTACGAGTCCAGCTATTTCCTGACCTTCCTCTATCTACCGCCTGAGGAGGGGGCCGCGAGGGCAGAACGATTGCTCTATGAGGGTCCCGATCGCGCCGTTGGAGCCGACGCGCGCGAGCTGCTTCGTGGATTTGTCGATCAGACCAATCGCGTGCTGCAGCTTGTTGAAGGGTTCATGCCCGAATGCGCCTGGCTCGATGATCAGGACACGCTGACCTACCTGCACTCAACGATTTCGACCAAGCGTCATCGCGTTCGAGTGCCGGAAATTCCCATGTACATCGATGCGCTGTTGGCCGACCAGCCGCTGACCGGCGGGCTCGAGCCGATGCTGGGTTCGGCCAATGTCCGGGTTCTGACGATCGTCGGCTTTCCGGGCGCGACGACGCCGGGGATTCTGGACGACCTGAATCGCCTCGCATTCTCGTACCGCTGGTCGACCCGCGCGATCATGCTCGACAAGACTGATGCCACGAAGCTCCTGACCAAGATTCGCCGCCAGTGGTTCGCGAAGAGAAAGTCCATCGGCGCCATTCTCAAGGAGGTCATGACCAACGAGGCGTCGACGCTGCTTGATACTGACGCTCACAACAAGGCGCTGGACGCCGATGCGGCGTTGCAGGAACTCGGTTCGGATCAGATTGGGCAAGCCTTCGTCACAGCGACCATCACCGTGTGGGACGGCAATCCCCATGCTGCCGATGAAAAGCTCCGCCTGGTCGAGAAGGTCATTCAGGGTCGCGATTTTACCTGCATGATCGAGACGGTGAACGCAGTGGAAGCCTGGCTCGGCAGTCTGCCCGGGCACGTCTACGCCAATGTGCGGCAGCCACCGGTTTCGACGCTGAACCTCGCTCATATGATTCCGATGTCGGCCGTGTGGGCGGGCGAGATGAGGGATTTGCACTTCAAGGGGCCGCCCCTCCTATTCGGCAAGACCGAGGGCTCTACACCGTTCCGATTTTCGCTCCACGTCGGTGATGTCGGACATACTCTCGTGGTGGGGCCGACGGGGGCTGGCAAGTCCGTGTTGCTGGCACTGATGGCGCTGCAGTTCCGCCGCTACCCGAATGCTCAGGTCTTTGCGTTCGATTTCGGTGGTTCGATCCGGGCGGCCGCGCTCGCGATGGGCGGCGACTGGCATGATCTCGGCGGCGCATCGTCAGACGGAGCCGGCCAACCGGTTGCGCTGCAGCCGCTGGCCTGGATCGACGATCCTTCCGAGCGTGGATGGGCGACGGAATGGATCGGTGCGATCCTTGCGCGGGAAAAAATCGAGATCACGCCGGAGGTCAAGGATCATCTGTGGTCGGCTCTGACGTCGCTCGCCTCGGCGCCGATGCAGGAGCGCACCCTGACGGGCCTGTCGGTCCTGCTGCAATCGAACTCCCTGAAACGTGCGCTGCAACCCTACTGCCTGGGCGGTCCGTCCGGACGCCTGCTCGATGCCGAATTCGAGCGCCTTGGCGAGGCCTCGGTCCAGGCGTTTGAGACTGAAGGGTTGATTGGAACGAGCGCGGCCCCGGCCGTGCTGGCCTACCTGTTCCATCGTATCGGGGACCGCCTCGATGGCCGGCCGACGCTTCTGATTGTCGACGAGGGTTGGCTCGCCCTCGACGACGATGATTTTGCCGGTCAGCTCCGCGAATGGCTGAAGACACTGCGAAAAAAGAATGCGTCTGTCATCTTCGCCACCCAATCGCTCTCAGACATCGATGGGTCCGCAATCGCGCCGGCGATCATCGAAAGCTGCCCAACGCGCCTGTTGCTGCCGAACGAACGGGCGATTGAACCGCAGATTACTGCCATCTATCGCCGCTTCGGCCTCAATGACCGGCAGATCGAGCTTCTGAGCCGGGCAACGCCAAAGCGCGACTACTACTGTCAATCGCGTCGCGGCAACCGGATGTTCGAACTTGGCCTTGGTGATGTCGCACTCACATTTACCGCCGCCTCTTCCAAGACAGACCAGGCTGCGATCGCGCAGCTCCTCGCCGAACACGGACCTGAGGGCTTCGTGCCGGCCTGGCTTCGGCACCGTGGCGTCGCCTGGGCCGTAGACTTGATCCCCAATCTTGCAAATCTGGAGAGATCGCTATGAGGCGTCTTGGCCTATTGGCGGCCGCTGGCACCATTGCGCTGGTGCTTGGCGTCGCGGTGCCCGCACGGGCGCTCATCGTCTTTGATCCCAACAACTACATTCAGAATGTCCTGACCGCCGCGCGGGAGCTCCAGCAGATCAACAACCAGATCACATCGTTGCAGAACGAGGCGCAGATGTTGATCAACCAGGCAAGAAATCTGGCAAAGCTGCCGTATTCATCGCTGCAGCAATTGCAATCGTCGATCCAGCGCACCCAGCAATTGCTGAGCCAAGCCCAGCGGATCGCCTACGACGTTCAGCAGATCGATCGCGCGTTCTCGACCAGCTATGCGCCGGTCACCGGCAGCCAGTCCAGCCAATTGCTGATCACAAACGCTCAATCGCGATGGCAAAATACTTATGCGGCAACGCAAGACGCGCTCCGGGTTCAGGCCGGCATCGTTGGCAACCTCGATACCAATCGCATCCAAACGTCCGCACTCGTAACTTCAAGCCAAAGCGCCAGCGGTGCCTTGCAGGCAACGCAGGCCGGCAATCAGATTCTCGCGCTGAGCGCGCAGCAGCTCGCTGACCTCACCGCAGTCATGACCGCACAAGGTCGGGCGCAGAGTCTTGAAGCGGCGCAGCGCGCCGCGGCCCAAGACCAAGGCCGAGAGCAGCTCCGACGGTTTTTGACACCGGGCCAGGGCTATCAATCCCAAGACGTGCGGATGTTCCACCAATGACCGACGTAAACGCATTCAAGGCGTTGTCGCTGCTTACGACAATCGGCGTATTGGTCGCCGCTGCCTGCACGATTCAGCTTCGTGGTGGCAACGAGTCTCCGCCGCTGCCGGAGACGTCGCCGACGACAGGTGCAACCAGTTCCGACCTCGTACGCTGCCGCGGTGTCACCTCGGAGGAGGCGGCGGGTTACCGGCATTGTAAGCAGGTTTGGGACGAAAACCGGCGTCGTTTCTTCGGCAGGAAGGATGGCGCCGCAGTTCCTGGCCAGGATGATTCCGCCGCGAGCTTAGCGCCCGCCCCAAAGGATCAGAGCCGGATCCTACAAGGATATCCGCCCCTGGCAACACCTGAGGCGAGCAAGCCATGACTGGTACCGGGATTATCGACCAGTTCCTGGAAACGTTTACGCGCTATATCGATAACGGCTTCGGGCTGCTGGGTAGCGATGTCGGATATCTCGCGACGACCCTTGCCGCGATCGACATTACGCTCGCCGCGTTGTTCTGGACTTGGGGAACAGACGAGGACATTATCGCGCGCCTCGTCAAGAAGACGCTCTTCGTCGGCGTTTTTGCCTACCTCATCGGCAACTGGAACAGCCTTGCGCGCATCGTCTTCGAGAGCTTTGCCGGTCTTGGATTGAAAGCGTCCGGCTCGAGCTTATCTGCGTCGGATTTCCTGCGACCAGGGAAGATCGCTCAAGTCGGCCTCGACGCCGGCCGACCGTTGCTCGATTCGATCTCGAACCTGATGGGTTACATCAGTTTTTTCGAGAATTTCGTCCAGATCGTCGTTCTCCTGTTCGCCTGGGTCGTGTTGCTCCTCGCCTTCTTCATTCTGGCGGTCCAGCTCTTCGTGACCCTGATCGAGTTCAAGCTGACGACGCTGGCGGGCTTCGTCCTCATTCCTTTCGGCTTGTTTGGCAAGACCGCGTTCGCGGCAGAGCGGGTGTTGGGCAATGTCATATCATCCGGAATCAAGGTCTTGGTCCTGGCCGTCATCCTCGGCATTGGATCGACCCTGTTCTCTCAGTTCACCTCTGGCTTTGCTGGCGGCCAGCCAACCATCGAAGACGCGATGACGTTGGTCCTTGCGGCGCTCTCCTTGCTCGGCCTCGGTATCTTCGGTCCGGGAATCGCAAACGCCCTGGTCTCTGGCGGACCGCAGCTCGGCGCCGGTGCCGCGGCCGGTACGGGACTTGCCGCTGGCGGTGTCGTTGCCGCCGGTGCGGGCCTCGCCGCCGGAGGTGCTGGTCTCGCTGGCGGCGCGATTGCAGGCGCTGCGCGCGGTGGCGGCGCCGTCTTGAGTGGAGCATCCGCGGCCTATCGAAGTGGCGGCCTTGCTGGCGTCGCGGAGGCGGGCGCTTCGGCGGCCATGAGCCCGTTGCGTCGTGCAGCGGCTACGCTCGGCGGCGGTGGGCAGGCAGACGGGCAAGCCGCAAGCACTTCGGCAGAAGGGAAAGCGCAGCCCGATTGGGCGCGGCGCATGAAAAGTGCCCATAGCATTCGGCATAGTGCGTCGACAGCCGGCCGCGCGGTGCGCTCCGGCGACCACGCTGGCAGCGGTTCCTCCGTCGACCTGTCCGAAGGAGAGCACTGACACGCGGCATGCGCCTTACCACACACCGCGGGCCGATGCCTAATCCCGGACACCGCATGACTCGAAACCGATCACTTAGGGGGCAGTTATCAATGTTCAAACGACCATCCGTTCACTACGGGCGCATGCCCGTGCCGATTACGCCTTACCAGAAGGCTGCGCAGGTTTGGGACGAACGCATTGGGTCTGCCCGCGTGCAGGCCAAAAACTGGCGCTTGATGGCGTTCGGCTGCTTGATGCTGTCCGCCGGCCTTGCCGGGGGCCTCGTCTGGCATTCCAGCCGAGGATCGATCACGCCTTGGGTGGTTGAAGTCGATCATCTCGGTCAAGCCCAGAGGGTTGCGCCCGCCAACATTGACTATCAGCCGAACGACGCGCAGATCGCCTACCACCTCGCGCACTTTATCGAGGATGTCAGAGGCCTGCCCTCGGACGGTATTATTCTGCGCCAGAACTGGCTTCGGGCGTACGATTTTACGACCGATCGTGGGGCGGCAGCGCTCAATGACTATGCGCGCAACAATGACCCTTTTGCCAAGTTGGGTAAGGCGCAGATCTCCGTGGACGTCTCGAGCGTCATTCGCGCGTCGTCTGAAAGCTTTCGGGTCGCGTGGACGCAACGCAGTTACGACAACGGCTCGTTGAGTTCGACCGAGCGCTGGACTGCAATTCTTACCATCGTGATCGAGACGCCGCGCGACGCCGAACGCCTGCGCAAGAATCCTCTTGGCATCTACGTCCGCGCCATCAACTGGTCAAAGGAGTTGGGTCAGTGACCAAGACGCCGTCTGACACTCATTCGAAACCTCCTATCCCGCACAGCAGGCTAAATTTGCCTTGGTCCGCGTTCGTGACCTCGAAGCGAGCAATTCTGGCCGCTCTTCTGCTTTGCTCATCGGCGCTCGGTGGGTGTGCGACCTACATTCCGCCGCAGATCAGTTATGATGCCGAAGTCCCTTCGTTGCCGGCGCCTCCAGCGCCTCTCGATGACACATCGCGACCGCTTCACGTTCCACCGCTCTGGAAGCCGGCTCTCGGCGGCAAGTCGGGAGGAAAAGAAGAGCCCGAACCTGTGAGCCGGGTTGAGACGGCAAACAGCGCGGCCCGGGTCGAACCGCGCAAGCGGGGGTATTTCAATGCAGCGCAAATCTACGCTTACAGTCCCGGGGCGCTTTATCAGATTTACGCCGCACCGGGGCAGATCACGGATATTGCGCTCGAGGAAGGAGAGCAGTTGACGGGATCCGGACCGATCGCGGCCGGCGACACCGTCCGCTGGGTCGTGGGCGATACTGAGAGCGGGAGTGGCGACACGCGACGGGTCCATATCCTGGTCAAGCCGACCCGCGCATCGATCGAAACTAATCTTGTCATCAATACCGACCGCCGCACCTACCTGATAGAGCTTCGCTCCCGCGAACGACCATACATGCCATCCGTCGCTTGGTACTATCCAGAAACCGTGCGCGAACGATCGCGTTCAGTTGCCCTAAGACCCGTTCTTCCGGATCAGGCGCACCGCATCGCCCGCTACGCGATTGAAGGGGACAGCCCGCCCTGGCGACCGGTCGCTGCATATGACGATGGCCGCAAGGTCTATGTCGAATTCCCGCAGGGGATCGTGCAAGGCGAGATGCCGCCGCTCTTCGTCATTGGGCCTGATGGCAAGGCTGAGCTCGTCAATTATCGCGTCCACGGCAACGTATTGATTGTCGACCGGCTGTTTGCAGCGGCCGAACTCCGGCTAGGCGGCGAGCATCCGCAGAAGGTCAGGATTGTCAGGACTGACGGGAGGCCGTCGTCATGAATACCTCGAGTGGAAACGAACACGAACAAGCCATTCCGCCGCAGACACAAGACGAGCAATCCAGAAGCTTTCGGTTGAGAGCAGAGCATCCGCGTGTGACGCGGTTGTCGCGGAAAGTCCTGGCGGGAGGGAGTGCTGTTGCATTGCTCGTTATCGGCGGAGCCGTCTTGTGGTCGCTGCAGAATAGTCGTCCTCGAAACCAAGCGGCCGATGAGCTCTACAGCACCGACCATCACAACGTTGCCGAAGGCATTACCACGCTGCCGAAGGACTACACCGGCGTTCCACGTCAACCGATACCGCAGCTTGGTCCGCCGCTTCCTGGGGACCTCGGTCGACCGATCCTCGCGGCTCAGGGCCAGTCGCCGACGATGGGCGGTGATCCGGACCAACAGCGCCGGGACCAGGAGACCGAAGCAGCCCGTATCAGCCATTTGTTCGCTTCGAGCAGCGGGAGAGAAATGCGGCCGACCTCATCTACCGCTCCGGGAAGCGACCGTGTCCCGCCGCCGAGCTCAACGAGCACCAGCGGCGACGGATCTGCGCAGAACGGTCAAGATACGAAACTCGCCTTCGTGAACGCATCCGTAGATCGTCGCACAGTGAGTCCTGACCGCATCACTAAGCCAGCTTCGCCGTATCTCTTGCAGGCTGGCACTGTGATTCCGGGTGCCCTGATCACAGGAATCAGATCTGACCTTCCAGGTCAGGTCACGGCGCAGGTGACGGAGAATCTCTACGATACTCCCACCGGACGGTTCTTGCTTGTGCCCCAGGGGGCCCGTTTGATCGGTATCTATGACAGCCAGGTCGCTTTCGGCCAGTCCCGGGTACTGCTGGTTTGGACCCGTCTGATCATGCCCAACGGTCGCTCGATCGTACTTGAGCGACAGCCTGGTGCGGACAACGCAGGTTATGCAGGTCTAGAAGACCAAGTCGACAATCATTGGGGCGAGTTGTTTAAGGCAGCCGCCCTATCGACTTTACTTGCTGTCGGAACAGAGCTTGGCTCCGGCTCCGACACGAACAGCAACGACAGCGCAATCATCCAGGCGTTGCGGCACGGTGCAGGGGATTCGTTGAACCAAACTGGCCAGCAAGTAGTTCGGCGCAGTCTCAACATCCAGCCGACATTGACCATCCGTCCAGGTTTTCCGGTTCGGGTGATTGTCAACCGCGATCTTCAGCTCGAACCATACAAAGGATGATGCCGTGCCAAAGCTTAGAATCTCGGAAATTCCAAGTGACAGGCCAGTCAGAGTAACTGCCGAACTGCCCGCAGCGGTTCATCGCGATCTTCTCGCGTACGCGGAAGCGCTAGCGCGTGAGACCGGTCAGGCGATTGATCCACTTAAACTGATTGCGCCGATGCTCGGGCGTTTTATGGCCACTGATCGTGGCTTCACGAAACTGAGGCGTCTATCTCAGGCACGCGATACGAGCCTCGGATAGCGTTCGGTCAGCAAGTCAATAAAATTGAGCACGTCGGGTTCTTCGCTCTCTGCTCCACAGTGAGCGAAATAATCGATGCCATGATCGTGGCCAGCCAGGATGTTGCCGAGGTTGAGAAGACAGCGCGCCGAACGTCCTTCGCCGAACATGAAAACCATGCAGTCTCCACTCCGCATGCGTCGCAATGTATCGCTTAGGGGGGCGAGAACGCTGGGCGCTCGATCGCGAGCACGGCAGGCACGATGTCGTTCTCGCCCGACCCGCCGAGAGCGCGGCAAGTTTGCATATTTCCTCCGCCAAGTCGCGTCTCCTAGAAGCTTACCGCCACGCGCGGATCTTGCGGTGATCCGACGAGGCATCAAAGACATTTATGGGGGTATCAGTCGGACGAGAGTAATACGAATGAGTGCTTGTCGACTGCCGTGGACCTACTGATATTCGGTCGTGGCTCTCCGCACGGGGACCTCGGTTTCGCGCCGCGAGCGGAGCTCATTGGTATTGACGCCGACAATTTTGGTCGGCTCCGCCATCGCCGCACACCGCATTCCGCTTCTCGGCCTCCTACGAACGATTAGCTCGCATTTTTGCGCGAGTCTCAATTGGTCCACGAAACCTTCAGAGAAGGCGTGTAGGAAGGGCTCGGTACGACCGATGTTGAGGGATCAAGGATGTACTTCGTTGCGTGTGTTTCGGTTACGGAAACCGACGTTTTGCTGGCTCATAGATTGGATTATCGCAAAGGACATCGAGAGGGAAATTTTCTGCTGCCTGTCTGTTCGCAAACCGCGCGGAATCCATGACCTCTGCTGAACGGCAGGTAATGGTTCGAGAGTGAACTCCTCGCCCAATCGAAAATAATTCCAGTGAGCGAAATTTATTTGCGATTAGCGGAGAGAGTGCCAACAACTGGCGCATGTGTAACGTTCTGCTCGCATTCTCAAACTGTGCTGCAGACGTGGACACGCGCATATATTGGCCCGGAGTTCACTCAACCAGATTCGATCCCGCCACGCACCGGCAGATTATAGTGTTGTGAGACTGAGGGCACTCAAATGGTCGACTCCGAATTGGCTGCCATATTGCGTGCGGTTCTGGACGAGGTTTGTGAAGGTGTATCCCGTCACGAGATCGGCATCCGAACTCACGTCGCCTGTAAACTCCTCGAAGCAGCGACGCACGGAGAGACATCGGTCGATGTCCTCAGGCAAATTGGCCGAGCGGCGTTGACCGGGGCGCCCACGATGTGGCGGTAGCCGATTGTCTTGGTCGGCTCCGTCCAGACTTCCGCGAAGTGGGGCACAATTCCACGGGCGGGCGACAAGGTACTGTTTGTACATTCCGTACAGAGCTTGCGCTTCAACTCGGATCTTAAACTTGGCCGGCTGGGCGCTTTCCTCGCCGAATAGAAGGGCGTTTGGGAGATATTGCTATCGGCAGGACTATAGCGCGGTGAACGGATTTTACCTCCAACGTGCCGATTGGTGTGTGCCGCGGCAGATCTGCAACGTTATGTCGACCTCCGTGACCAGCGGTTGTTCTATTGTCTTTTCTTCTCGGACTAGTAGTATAAGTGCTTTCGGCTATCCAACAGCACATAACTCGGAATTATTGACGCTACACCGGTGACTGCAGGATTCAGACGCGACGAATTACGGAACCGCTATAATGTCGATGCTATCGAAGAGGATCCGTGGCACACTTACACTGGGATGAAGACGGCTAATCTTCTAGCCAGCCTTCTTCCCAGCATTGGTTCGTCGGGCGCCCGCGTCCTAAACGCCGGGGCCGGAGTGTACGCCATTCCGGTCGCCTCAGAAGATCAGTTCTTTGTGGACCTCTTTGCCGCTCCCTTGAAGGGACGCAAAAACGCCGTCTGCGCCACAGTCGAACAGCTACCCTTTAGGGGGGCAGCTTTTGAGTGCGTTGTATGTGTCGGAGAGGTTTTGTCTTATTGCGATCCAGCGGCCGCTCTTCGTGAATTCGCTCGTATCCTCTCTCCAAGGGGGCATCTGGTACTCGATTTTGGAAGCACGCGCAGCATCGCTCATTGGCGCACCGAGCTCTTTGGCCGAGCTGCCGATATTATAACGGATCAATACAATGGTTCGTCTGAGAAAGTGTGGCGTTATAGTCCACTCTACATTCGAGATCTTCTTAGAAAGAATGGCCTTGATGTTCGCCAGACCCACGGGATCCACACATGGTCGACGCTCGCAAAGCGTCTCGGAGCGAGCGAGGCACGAGCGTTGAAGCTGCAAAGGTGGCTTGAAATTGTGAAACTTCCATCGGGCTGGGCCGACATACTCACGATCGTTGCCGTGAAAGAGACATCCGGGAGATAATGACCAGGAGAAGGCGCCTGGATGTATCTGTATCTTCTCCAAGGCAATAGACCGCAGCTACCGCGAGCACAAAAGGGACGAGCATCCAGCTGCTGCCCAGTAGCGACTGAGCTCCGAGCATAACAAGGATAACGATCAGGACCCTGGGCATCTTTGGTCCGAATATCTTTCCCAGCAAAGCAGTGATTTGCGGCTGACGTTTGGCAATGCGAGTCAGCAGCGAACGCCTGTCGTCCCCCTGCGTACCGAAGGTGTCATCACCGCCGATTTTAGAGACCTCAGAGGAGTACAACGCATTGATTAGCAGCTCCCGCTCGCGGAATCTCTCCGTATCCAAGAATGGGCGATCCCAACGTAGATAGTGCTTGAAGTAGATGCATCTAAGAATGGTTCTGAGTTCGAAAGAAGACAAATCCTTTCGCCCGCTAGGTAGCGAGACCATCAAGTCTGCGGGGTAGCTGATCGCGCCATCGTAGCTTTGAAGGACCGGATATCTATAGGAGAAATCGACGCATCTAAAGCCTAGCCGTTTGAAGTACGAAATCAGCTTCTTGTCGGCGACCCACTCGTCTGAGGCAATTCGCTTTCTGGCGACCTCAAACACAATGCTGAACTCCGGGCGGTAGTTCTGGGCCAAGTGATCCCTGATGCTTTCGACCGCCTCACTCGGCAGCAGACCTGAACGGCTCTGGTCTCTCAAGCAGAGATACTCGAAGAAGAAGATGTGCTCTTCCCGGAAGTAGCTGTACTGCAAGTATCCGATCACGTCGCCTTCGTTTTGAATCGCAAAGCAACGAAACTCGTCCGCCAGCGCCTCTCTGCTATGGTCGATCCAATAAAGTATCTGGCGCTCTGGATTTTGCGCTTCGGCCAATATGCTTTCTCGGTAAATGCTGAGAGCTGCATTAAGCCGACGGACACCTCGGTCCGTTCTGTCGATCGCCTTGAGCTCCATAGGAACAATAATTCCGAGTTATGTGACTCTCGGATGGCAGTTGTGATCGCGTTTACCATGAACCAATCTCAACCCATCACAATGTGGGTCGTCTTGCGGTAGAGACGGCCTTCACTACGTGAATGGAGTTATGTCCGATGCTGATCAGCACGGCAGTTGCCGAATTCTTGCGGTATTGCGCGATCGACCGGCAGTTGTCGGTGCACAGCATTGAAGCCTATGCTACGGATCTGAACGATTTTCATCGATTTGTGGGTGTCGGTCGTTCGGTGGAATCGGTAAGCAGCGCGGATCTAGGAGCGTTTCTTTCCGATCTGCTGGAACGTCGGTGTCTTTCGATTTCGACTGCGCGTCGACGCTTTGCTTGCCTGCGAACTTTCTTTCGACGGATGGTTTCGCAGGCCGCGGCAAATCCCTTTGATGGCTGGCGTCTCGAACTTCCACGACGAAAGCGATTGCCCCGCTGTCTCTCGCGGTTGGAAGTTCGGGGGCTGCTATCAAATTTGGCAAGCTCACGCAGGGGGCGCTCCTCGTCGTCAGCGTCGGTGCTAACCGCGGTTCGGCTAATGATCGCAACCGGTATAAGAGTGGGTGAACTCTGTAAGATACTCATTTCCGATGTCACCCCGGAGGGGACAAGCGTCAGGATTCGTGGAAAAGGATCAAGGGATCGGCACGTGTATGTGAGTGACGCTGCGCTTCGCCATGAACTGTTGCAACTTCTCAAGAGCCAGACGAAGCAGCCGACCCGCGACGGGCACCTCTTTGTGAATAGGCTTAGGCGACCGATGCGACCTCAATCGGTGCGAGTTGCGCTCCGCCGGCACTACGAAGTCTCTAGCAGCCGACGACGCGTTACGCCGCACATGCTGCGTCATACGGCTGCGACTCTATTGATCGAGCGCGGCGTCGACATTCGTTTCGTTCAAAAGCTGCTTGGGCATTCAAGTATCTCAACAACTGAGATTTATACCCACGTATCGGATGAAGCGCTCAGAACTAGTCTGGAGAGGGCGGACGTCCTGGCTAACCTGGCAGCCTGATCTCATCGAAAGTGGACGGTTAGGGTCGAACGAGCAGACTTATGAAGGGCAACGTCTCAGGCAAAGGCGAATGAGCCGTGTCGGTGCGGTCGTGCCGAACGTTTCCCAACATTCGCGCTGTAAGGTCCTCCTGGGTCATTCAGACGGAGCTTGATCGGATTGGCTGTTCGCCGATCTCCGAACGGAACGCCGGGCGGTCCGGGTGTTATGGCAACTACACCATGGCGGCCGGTCGGTCCGTCAAGTCTCGGCCTCACTCGCGTACCGGTGTGGCTTTAGATCACAACTATCAACGTTTGCCGGCGCTCGCAACGTCGCGCCGATAGTCGGAAAAAGTGACCAACTTTTACAAACGTCGCTAACCGCGATCTCCGGATTAATAAGGCATTGCGTCGCTGCTGCGAGATAGACGCGGCAGCAAGCCCGGCGTTTGTACGAAAGCTCACGCCTCCGAGTTGTGAAGCTTCCAAACGTTGTCGCATGCCGACACCCGAGAAAGACACGCTGCAGCGATGCTCCTCTGCGGCTTGGCTCAATTCCTGCAATGGCTGCAGGAAAAGATGTGGTGGGTGCGTGTTTCAGGAAGGATGTTCAGTAGCTTGGCTTACCTCCGACAGCCCGCTGATCCTCTCACGGGCAGAGCCGGCTCCGATCTCGCAGCTCACGCCAACGGTCGCGAGAAGTCTGAGATCAGGATGTGATGTGGGGGCGCCCTCGAGAGGTCCATGGTCGATGATGGAGGTGCGGCCGCTGCCGCCTGACCTACCAATGAAGTTTGCGGAATTAATCCGGAGAGCTGGAGGCCTTTACATTATGCGTAGACTATCTGCCGCTACGGCTGTGCTGCTGGTCGCATCCCAAGCTATCGCACATGACGATGTGATGTTGGCTGCAGGACGAATTTTCAAGCCGATTCCCTCGGCTACGCCAGCAGTTAACGACAATCCCGTCACTGACGAGAAAGTCAAGCTCGGCAAGATGCTGTTCTTTGATCCCCGCCTTTCGGCCAGCGGAATCATCAGCTGCAATACGTGTCATAATCTTGGCACCGGCGGCGTAGACGCTGGACCGACCTCGGTCGGTCACGGCTGGAAAAAGGGCGCGCGTCGCGCGCCGACCGTCTATAATGCGGTTTTCAATGTTGCGCAGTTCTGGGACGGACGCGCGCCAGACCTCAAGGAGCAAGCCAAGGGACCGGTGCAGGCGACAGCGGAAATGAATGCAACGCCGGATCACGTCATGAGTACGCTAAACTCCATGAACGTGTATGTCGCTATGTTCAAGACGGCCTTCCCGGATAGTACGCCGCCGGTCACCTTCGAAAATGTCGCCAAGGCGATCGAGGCTTTTGAAGCGACTCTTACGACGCCGGCGGCGCCGTTCGATCAGTACCTCAACGGCGATGGCAGCGCTCTCAACGATCAGCAGAAGGCTGGATTGAAGCTGTTCATGGATAAGGGGTGCTCGTCCTGCCACAATGGGGTTAATATTGGTGGGCAGGGCTATTTTCCATTTGGTGTGATGGAGAAGCCAGATACCAAACTGCGCCCTACAGCCGATAAGGGGCGGTTCGCGGTTACCAGGGTCGCTAGCGACGAATACGTGTTCCGCGTTGCGCCCTTACGGAATGTCGCTTTGCGAGCCCCATATTTCCATTCGGGTCAGGTTTGGAGTCTCAAGCAGGCTGTGGGCGTTATGGGCGAGGTCCAGCTCGGTGAAAAGCTTAGCGACAAAGAGGAGAACGATATTGTTGCGTTTCTGAATTCGCTGACCGGGCAGCTACCTAAGATCGAGTATCCGATACTGCCAACGCGAACCAACGAGACGCCACCACCCTCCTTAGGCAGATAGTGTCGTTCTTCAACCAAGGGAATCGTACGTATTGTCAATTGATCGACCTGTCAGGTCGATCCATTCTCGGCAGGCTGTGGCCCGAGCTGATCCAGCATACTCCGGTCTCTCAAAGCTGTCCGAACTTCCGTGTGCGGCAGGATCTTGATCGTGAGCGACGAAGCTATCGATCAGCAAGGTCAGGGTTTCGGCAATCACCTGGCGGCCGAACGCTGGCATCACGCTGTCCTCAAGCTCAGGCTGGCTTCCGTTTCTACAAACCTTGGTATAGGTTTTGCAACCCGTTCTATATCGCCCGCTTACCTCAGTAGAATTGAGCCACTCGTCTGGTTATTTGTACCTTCGACGTCGAAGCTGGATCATTCGAGGGCAGTCGGTGGTCGGCACAAGGCCGCAATCTGACTTGATGCGTTTGATGGATCTTGTTGCGTGCCATTGAGGGGTGAGGACGGAGTAAAATGGAAACACGTGAGCCCGCGTCCGCGTTGGAGGTCCATCAGCGTATTGTTTCGTTCCTTCAGAAGCCAGATCCTGTGATCTTGGACATTGGCAGCTACGACGGAACTGATTCGTTGCGCTTTCTTCAGCTTTGCCCAGAAGCTCATCTCTACTGCTTCGAACCGGATCCGCGGGCAATCGCTCGCTTTAAGAATAACATTGGTCTCTATCTCGAGAAGATTCGTCTATTCGAGATCGCGATCAGCGACAAGAATGGCAGGGTCGACTTTCATCCAAGCAACGGAGATGAAGAAGCAAAGGATTGGGCACTCTCTGGATCGATACGGCGACCAAAGAATCATCTTGCCGAGTATGATTGGGTTCGGTTCGATAGCCCGATATCGGTTGAAACGCGACGCCTGGACGACTGGTGCGCCGAGGCCAATCTGAACAAGATTGATTTGATCTGGATGGATGTGCAAGGAGCGGAGGCTGATGTCTTCGCTGGCGGCAGGCAGACCTTAAACAATACGCGCTTCATCTACACCGAATACAGCGACAAGGAGCTTTACGAAGGTCAGCTGACCCTTCAAGCCATGCTAAAGCTTCTACCATCATTCGAAGTGGTCGCCCAATATCCTCGCGCAGTTGAGGGTGATGTGTTGCTTAGGAACATGAGCCTTTAGAGCAGCCGATTCCGCTTCCCTCACGCTACAGGCCTTAGCCGCAGTCGCCGCATTGATGATAGAGCGCTGACTTGGCGAACTTGCGTCGGTCTATTGAATGCGAGCGCCGCGATGGCATTTACCGATCTTTTCATCAAACGTCCGGTGTTGTCCATCGTCGTCAGTCTGCTGATCCTGCTGATTGGCCTTCGCGCGGCCGCCGTTCTGCCGATCCGGCAGTTTCCCAAGCTGTCGAATACAGTCGTCACTATCACGACGTCTTATCCTGGCGCCTCTGCGGACATGATCCAGGGGTTCATCACCACCCCCCTGGAGCAGGCGGTCGCTTCGGCCGAGGGCGTCGACTACATTACGTCCTCCTCGGTCCTCGGCACTTCGACGATCCAAGTCTACATCAAGCTCAATTTCGATTCCAACGAGGCGCTCACTGAAGTGCTCTCTAAGGTCAACTCGGTCAAGTATCTGATCCCGAAGGAATCCAACGATCCTGTCGTCACGAAGTCGACCGGCCAGACGACCGCTGTCATGTATATCGCCTTCTCAAGCGAGGAACTGACGGCCAGCGCGATATCCGACTATCTCTCGCGCGTGGTGCAGCCGATTATGTCAACCGTAGATGGTGTCGCAGCGGCAGACATCCTGGGCGGCCAGACTTTTGCGATGCGGCTATGGCTCGATCCTGCAAGATTGGCGGGACACGGAGTGTCGCCAGCTGAGGTTTCGGCTGCAATCGTCGCCAACAACTTCCAGGCCGCGGCCGGTCAGGCCAAGGGCTATTTCATCCTTTCCGATATCACGGCCGACACTGATTTGCGAAGCGTCGAGGACTTCAAGCGCATGATCGTCAAAGCCAATGACGGCGGCTTTGTGCGCATGGAGGACATTGCGACGGTCGAGCTTGCCGCGCAGACCACGGACGTCAGCGTCGCCATGAATGGCGAGCACGCGATCTTCATCGGCGTGCAGCCGAGCCCGCAAGGAAATCCGCTGAACGTCGTGCGAGGTGTTCGAGCGTTGTTTCCCGAACTCGAGCGCAATCTGCCGCCGTCGCTGAAGATGAAAGTGGCCTACGACTCCACCAAGTTCATTCAATCGTCGATCGATGAGGTGGAGAACACGCTCATTGAGGCCGTCGTGATCGTTGTACTGGTCATCTTCCTGTTCCTGGCTTCGCTGCGGTCGGTCATCATTCCCGTCGTCACCATTCCGCTGTCGCTTATCGGCGTCTGCAGCATGATGCTGGCGCTGGGATTTTCATTCAATCTCCTGACCCTCCTCGCGATGGTGCTCGCGATCGGTCTCGTGGTGGACGACGCGATCGTCGTGGTGGAAAACATTCATCGCCATCTGGAAAAAGGCGCGCCGCCCATGCAGGCCGCTACGAAGGGCGCGCGCGAGATTGTCGGCCCCGTTGTCTCCATGACGATTACGCTGGCCGCCGTGTATGCGCCCATCGGCTTTCTCGGCGGCCTCACCGGTGCGCTGTTCCGCGAATTCGCACTTACGCTGGCGGGTTCGGTGATCGTGTCCGGCGTGATCGCTTTGACGCTGTCGCCGATGATGTGCTCGGTCTTCCTGAAGAGCGCTGAGGAGGGGCGCGTTGCAGCATTTGTGAATCGCGTGTTCGACGCCATGACACGCTGGTACGGCCGCAAGCTCGACCGCTCGCTCGACTATCGCCCGATTACCGGACTATTTGCGCTGACCATGCTGGGCCTCGTCGGCTTTCTCTACACGCATATTTCCAAGGAACTTGCACCTGAGGAAGACCAAGGCATCGTATTCGCAATATCCAAGGCGCCGAAATACGCGAACATCGACTACCTGGACCACTACGGCACCAAGCTCGACAACGCGTTCCAGAAGTTTCCCGAGACCGACTTGCGCTTCGTGCTCAACGGCATTAGCGGTCCGCAAGGCGGCATGGCCGGCATGCTGCTCAAGCCTTGGTACGAGCGCAAGCGGTCATCGATCGCGTTAAAGCCGTTAGTCCAGGCCGAGTTGTCTAAAATCGAAGGCATCAACGCATTTGCTTTCAGCTTGCCGCCGCTTCCGGGTGGTTCGGGTGGCCTACCAGTGCAGATGGTGATCAACTCGACGCGTGGTTTCCAGTCCGTCTATGAGCAGATGTCGAAGCTGAAGGATGCGGCGCGCAAGAGCGGCCTGTTCATGGTCAGCGACTCCGACCTTGAATTCAACCAGCCGGTGGTACGAATCAAAGTCGATCGCTCCAAGGCTAACAACCTTGGCATCACCATGCAGAATGTCGGTAGCGCGCTCGCGACCCTACTTGGCGGGAACTACGTCAATCGCTTCAATCTGCAGGGCCGCTCCTACCAGGTGATCCCGCAGGTGGCGCGCGAGAAACGCCTGACGCCGGAATCACTGGGCAGCTATTTTCTGAAGACTGCGACAGGCTCGATGCTGCCGCTGTCAACCGTAGTTTCCATCGAGACAGGAACTGATCCGAACGTGCTCACCCACTACAACCAGCTCAATTCCGCAACCTTCCAGGCTGTACCGATGCCCGGCGTCACGATCGGTCAGGCTGTGGACTTCCTGGACGGGGAGGCAAAGAAACTACCCGCAGGCTTCAGCCACGACTTCCTTGCCGACGCCCGCCAATATGTGCAGGAGGGCAATCAACTCGCCATCACCTTTGCATTTGCACTCATCATCATTTTCCTGGTGCTTGCGGCGCAGTTCGAAAGTCTGCGCGATCCCCTCATCATCATGATCAGCGTACCGATGGCAATCGTTGGCGCCTTGATTCCGCTATTCTTTGGTGCTGCGACCATGAACATTTACACCCAGGTCGGCCTGCTGACACTGGTCGGGCTGATTGCCAAGCACGGTATCCTGATGGTCGAGTTCGCTAATGAGCTGCAGCTCAAGGAGAGACTCGATCGCCGCGCGGCCATCGAGATGGCAGCGCGCGTCCGACTTCGTCCAATCTTGATGACCACAGCGGCGATGGTGATGGGCCTCTTACCCTTGTTGACCGCAACCGGGGCTGGCGCCGCGAGCCGCTTCTCGATCGGGCTCGTGCTCGTCGCGGGCATGTCGATCGGCACGCTGTTCACGCTCTTCGTGCTGCCGGCGGTCTATGTCGCGATCGCGTCCGATCATCGCGCCGACGCGAGTGTCGACCACGCCAAGAGCGCCGCCGAACTCGACCTCACCGGGGCAGCCGATGCCCATCTGGCCAATCGATGACGCTGACACTACAAGCGCAGCAGCCGCGGACAGCTCTTCCTGTTCGCCCGCGCCACGAATTGCTACCGCCAGTGCGACCCGGGGTCGCTCGATTGCTGCGCTAGAGCGATCAAGTCACCAAGGTTACGAGCAGAACTCCTACTAGCCGGCCAGACTGAACCAGCGGCTGCAGTGCGCGCGATCATATCCTGGGCCGCGGCTCGGATGCGTCCTTCAAAAGAGTTGTTGCCAACGCTTCGTGGGCGTCGATCCTCCTGCTTGCGAAGGCGTTTGCGATTTGCAAGAAGCTCATCAGCAGCATGGACCCATGTTGGGTCAATATCGATTCCGGATGAAACTGTACGCCATAGGTTGGCTGATAGCGATGGGCGAGGGCCATGATCTCGGTTTCGTCGGAACGTGCCGTTACCTCGAGATGTTGCCTGGATGCTTCATCCAGCTCGACAACGAGCGAATGGTAGCGACCGACGCAAAGTGGGGACGGGAGTTGGCTGAACAGCCCTCGGCCGTCATGCGTTACGCAGGAGGACCGACCATGCATAGGACGACGAGCGCGCACCACGCGTCCGCCGAAGACGCTCCCTATACACTGATGTCCAAGGCAAATGCCGAGAATTGGGACGCGACCTGAAAGTTCGCGCACCACAGCGGTCGATATCCCAGCCTCCATTGGCGTGCAGGGACCGGGCGAAATGACCACTGCGCACGGCCTGAGGGCGACAATGTCGGTAAGGCTGAGCGCATCGTTCCGGATTACCTCCGTTGCTTCACCAAGCTTACGGAAATAGCGGGCGATATTGAAGACGAACGAATCGTAATTGTCGATGATAACAATCAAAATGCACCGGGTGTTGTGCCCTGAAAGGCCTCAAAGATTCGCTGTGCCTTGGCGAGCGTCTCCTCGTATTCGGCCTCTGGATCCGACATCGCCGTTACCCCGCCACCAGCATGAAACACAGCCAGATCATGATCGATCGTTACAGTGCGGATCGCGATGTTTGTATCCATGTGCCCGTTGAAGCCGATGAAGCCGATCGCCCCACAATAGACCTCTCGCGCTACCTGCTCGATGTCCGCGATGATTTTCATCGCTTGCACTTTTGGAGCGCCGGTCACGGAGCCGCCCGGAAAGCAGGCACGAAGCAGACTAACCGCGTCCTTGCCTGCCGCAAGTTCGCCCCCCACGATCGAGACGAGATGATGCACTGAAGCGTACGATTCGAGGTCGCACAGCGCTGGAACCTCGACCGAATCCGCAGTGCAAACGCGCGACAAATCGTTGCGCAGGAGGTCGACGATCATAATGTTCTCGGCACGGTCTTTTTCGGATGCAAGGAGGATTTCAGCGCGGCGCTGATCTTCTTTCGAGTCGGCGGAGCGCGCGATCGTGCCCTTGATGGGACGCGTTTCAACCTGTCGTCCATCAAATTGCAGGAATCGCTCCGGGGAGCTCGACGCAATGGTCAGTTCGCCATAGCGCAGGAGGGCTGCAAAGGGCGCCGGGTTCAATGACCGCAGCTGGCAGTAGAAGGTGAGGGGGTCGAACAGGGGCGACACCCTGGCATTGAAGCGTTGCGCAATGTTCGCCTGGAATACGTCGCCGGCTAGAATCAGCTCGACGACGCGCTGGACCGCCGCAATGTAGCTTTCACGGCTGAAGTTCGAATGCCATGCGCCCGCCGTGCCAGGGAGTATAATTCGGGGAGACTTTGGCCTGGCAAGCAGTGCCGCAAACTCGTCGGCGCGACGACGCGCGCGCTCGGTTCGTCGAGCGGGGTCTTGCTCCGGCCATCCGGTGGAGACGATCCAGCACCTGTTGTGGTGGTGGTCGAAGCTGACGACCACGTCGTAGAAATGCAGAACCGACTGGGGCAAACGCTGACCGGGATCTGCCGGCGCCGGCAATCGTTCCAATGTCCTGTTCAGATCGTAGGCAAAAAAGCCGGCCGCACCTCCCTGGAAGGGCGGCAGATCGGGGCGATGCTCTTCTCGGTATCTGGCGAGAAGGGTGCGAAGCACTTCCCACGGGTCACCCTTAAGGGTCTCTCCATTCCAACTTGCCTGTCCATCGGTGACCAAATAGGTGCTGAACGGTTCGCAGGCCAGATATGAATAACGCCCAAGTGCCTCATGCCGCGCCGCGCTATCAAGAAAGGCAAGGTGTGGCCGCTGCGCAAGAGATCGCAGCGCCTTGATAGGCTCGATCCACTGCAATTCGCGGACGTCCATAATGCTACCGATCACCGACGGCTGGCAGACTCTGAGGCTCGAACCGATCGTGATCGCGTCCCGAGAAAAGCCAGGTTTCGTCCGAAGCGTACGAACCCTCGGCTGATCATCAAATCAGTGCGTGCCAGCCGGTCGGCTGCGCCGAGCAATTTGACTTAGCCCTGCTGTTCCAGCGAAATGCACGTCCGTTGATAGTTCGTAATCAGCGGCAAAACGCAACTCCCGAAGTGGTCGTACGCACCGGATCGCTTCCAGATATAGATCGTGCGCTTTGTACGCTGCGAGATCCCGCTCGCTGTCGAATTCACCATAGACAACGACATCGATATCGTTGCCGAGTTGATCGCTCTTGCGGTTACGTGCAATTTCGAGTCGGCGTGCATGTGGAATTGTAGTTAGAACCGATAGACCTTCGATGATTTGGTCGATATCGGCCTTATCCTTGGCCGTGAAGAACACGATGTGACGGATCATGATGCCCGAAAAGATGACGCTGCAAGTCGGCCGCATCCTTAGCTCGGGATCAAGCTCAACGCAATGCTGGCGCTGCCGCCTTGCGTCAGAAGCGTTTGACCCTCGTCTCGTAGCTGGAGCCTGCGACAGAAGCTCGCAAGAAACTTCTTCTTGATCAGGCATGGGAATTGCCTGGCGCCAAATGGTCTGAATGTGGCGCGCGAGCAGGTGACAGGCTGGATCGACGTTGCGCGCTCGTCCTTTCGACAGCACCAAAGAGTGCACTCAACGCATCAAAGGTGGTTCGTGGCCGCTTGTGGTACGCATCGTACTGTTCTGAGGCCCTTAGGACACACCTTTCGAGCGCGTGCGCAGATCGGTCCGGTTCGTACGGCGATGGCACGCCTACGGCGAGCTAAATCTGTCAAACAACTATTGCGTTTGACGAAATGGTCCTCGCTGCGAGGTTCGATGGTCAACGTTAGGTTCACATTCGAGGTATGTCGAGAAAGGTTTGACTGCGAAGGGATCATTCCGGAACAGTTGAGTGGCCGTCGTTGAGGTAAAACGATTGGAGAGCGACTGTGAAATAACGAAGAGCCCTCTGCTCGGCTTTTGGCGGTAGACACTGATCGCTCCAGGTGGAGCGTAGTCTGCCGATATCCTCGCCAAGACCTGGGGACGGCGCTTCTGGCGAATTTCAATGACACTCAATGTCGTCGAGGATGACGTCTATGCTCGACGTTCTGGTCGAGGAGATAAGAGGTGAAGGTGAGGCTGCAGCAGATCGTGGTGACTGGCACGGATACCGGAATTGGAAAGACGGTTTTCTGCGCGGGGCTCACCAATCTCCTCGGCGCGAGCTACTGGAAACCGATTCAGGCGGGCCTCGAAGGAGAGACCGACACCGAGGTTGTTGCACGGCTCGGCAGTCTCACGTCCGATCGCATCGTGCCGGAGCTTTACCGCCTGCGAACCCCCACTTCGCCCCATTACTCCGCCGAAATCGATGAAGTTCGCATCGACACGGATTCGCTCGATGTGCCTGACACCGGGGAGCGGCCGCTTGTGATCGAGGGTACCGGCGGGCTGATGGTGCCGCTGAGTGGCGGCGCATTTTACATCGACATCTTCGAGCGATGGCGGCTTCCAATCGTGCTTTGCGCGAGCACTGCGCTGGGAACGATTAACCACTCGCTGCTCTCAATAGAGGCTCTCCGAAAGCGTAACGTCGACATTCTCGGAATAGCTTTCGTTGGTGAAAAGAACCCGGAAGCTGTGAGGGCAGTTTGCGAGATGGGCCGGGTGCGTTGGTTAGGGCGCTTGCCCTGGATTGCTCCTCTGTCGTCAGACACGCTGCAGGCCGCGTTCAACGCCTCATTCTGTCGAGATGATTTCAAGCCATGGGGCTAAAGAAGAGGTCGCCGATCTGGCATCCGTTCACGCAACACGCGCTTCAAGACGAGATGATCAAGATCGTGCGCGGTGATGGAGCTTATCTTTACACCTCAGATGGGCACCGCATCGTAGATGCAATCTCCTCCTGGTGGGTCGTAACCCATGGCCATTGCCATCCGCATATCGTCAGCGCGATTCAGGAGCAAGCTGGCAAGCTCAACCAGATCATCTTTGCCGGGTACTCCCATGATCCGGCCGAGGAGGTTGCGGCGCTGCTGTTGAAACTCGCGCCGCGCGGCCTCGACCATGTCTTCTTCTCCGACGGTGGTTCAGGCAGTGTGGAAGTCGCCTTGAAAATGGCGCTCGGCTATTGGCATAATATTGGCAAGCAGCGCATACGCATTGTCGTGATGCAACATTCCTATCACGGCGACACGGTTGGGGCGATGTCGGTTGGCGCCCGCGGCGTATTCAACGTGGCCTACGGGCCTCTACTGTTCGACGTGACCTCGGTTCCGTTCCCAGCAAGTGGTCGTGAACAGGCGACTCTCGATGCGCTCGAGTCCGTATGTCGAAACGAAATTCCTGCAGCCTTTATCGTCGAGCCTCTCGTGTTGGGGGCGGGCGGCATGTTGATGTACCCCGCCTGGGTGCTCAAGGAGATGAAACGGATCTGCGAAGCATCTGAGGTTCTGTTCATCGCCGATGAGGTTATGACCGGTTGGGGCCGCACCGGATCTTTATTCGCCTGCGAGCAGGCCGACATCACGCCAGATATCGTTTGCTATTCGAAGGGAATCACCGGCGGTGCGCTTCCACTCGCGGTGACACTTTGCCGCGGCGACATTTTTGACGCGCACTATTCGAAAGATCGTACGCGTACCTTCTTTCATTCGAGTTCATATGCCGCGAATCCGGTAGCCTGCGCTGCAGCAAAGGCCAACCTGGATCTTTGGCAGGATAGCGCATCTCGTGATCGCTTGGCATCGGTCGCCACGATGCAGGAGCAAGCGATTGAGCCATTCCGCACTGATCCGCGCTTTGCAAACGTCCGCCGGACCGGGACCATCACAGCACTCGATCTGGGGGCGGGGGATACGGGCTATCTCGCGACCATCGGTCCGAAGCTTCAGGCCTTCTTCGAGGCGCGAAATCTGCTGCTGCGCCCGCTTGGTAACACCATCTACGTGATGCCGCCGTACTGCATTGCGGCATCAGACCTCGACGACATCTACACCGGCATTCGCGAAGCAGCCGATGCGTTGATTTGAGGACGCCCAGCGCGTCGCGACATGGGCTCTCGCAACTCCGGCGATCGTGGGATGATGACATTTTCGAATCCTCATCTCGGCACCCGGTAAGCGTTCTGCGCCCGACCGCATGCGTCTGGACGGCGACGATCTCCAGGTGCGCCATTGCGGTCGTGAGACGATTATGCTCGGCGGCGGATCCGCAGCGCCTTTGCTGCGCTACTCTTTGATGGCGCGGGATTTTGCCAAGTCAATCTCGCTGCGAGCGACATAGTTATTTTGTTCCGGACGAGCAAAACGACTTTGGCGGCATCTCTGTTTCTCATCGAGATACGCCCGGTACGCGAGGGCGATGCCATCCTCGAGCGAGGTGGTGGCACGCCAGCCGAGCTTGGCCAGACGGCTGACATCGAGCAGCTTGCGGGGCGTGCCGTCCGGGCGCGAGGGGTCGAAGCTGATCTCGCCCCGATAGCCGACGACAGCCGCGACCACGAGGGCGAAATCGGCGATGGTGATGTCCTCGCCGGTGCCGATATTGACCAGCTCCGGCGACGAATAGGTCTTCATCAGATGGATGCAGGCGTCGGCGAGATCGTCGACATAGAGGAATTCGCGGCGCGGCGTGCCGGTACCCCACACCACCACGCTGCCAGCGCCCGAAACCTTGGCCTCGTGGAAACGGCGGATCAGCGCGGCGACGACGTGGCTGTATTCGGGATGATAATTGTCGCCGGGACCGTAGAGGTTGGTCGGCATCACGCTGATAAAATCGGCGCCGTACTGGCTGCGATAGGCCTCGGCCATCTTGATGCCGGCGATCTTGGCGATCGCATAGGGCTCGTTGGTCGACTCCAGCGGGCCGGTCAGCATCGAATCCTCGCGCAGCGGCTGCGGCGCCAGCCGCGGATAGATGCAGGACGAGCCGAAGAACATCAGCTTCTCGCAGCCATTGGCATGCGCCGCCTGGATCACGTTGGTTGCGATCGCCAGATTGTCGTAGAGGAACTCGGCCCGCAGCGTGTTGTTGGCGACGATGCCGCCGACCTTGGCGGCGGCGAGGAACACCGCCTGCGGCCGCTTCGCGGCGAACCAGGCATTGACCGCGGCCTGATTGCGCAGATCGACCTCGCTGCGCGACACCGTCAGCAGATCAGCCTGTTCGCGCGCCAGCCGGCGCATCAGCGCCGAACCGACCATGCCGCGATGGCCGGCGACGAAAACCGTCTTGCCCTTCAGGTCAAACGCCGTGCTTGCCATTGGCCGCATCCTGCCTGGCCTCGAGGAGATCGCTGGCGACCATTTCCTTCACCAGTTGCGCGAACGGCGTCTTCGGCGCCCAGCCGAGCTTGGCGCGCGCCTTGCTGGCGTCGCCGATCAGAAGATCGACCTCGGTCGGGCGGAAATAGGTCGGGTCGATCTGCACCAGCGTCTTGCCCGACGCCTTGTCGACACCGATCTCCTCGACGCCCTTGCCGCGCCACTCGATGCTGCGGCCGACCTCGGCAAACGCCAGCTCGACGAATTCGCGGACCGATCGCGTCTCGCCGGTCGCCAGCACAAAATCGCCGGGCTCATCCACCTGCAAGATCTTGTGCATGCCCTCGACATAGTCGCGGGCGTGGCCCCAGTCGCGCTTGGCGTCGAGATTGCCGAGATAGAGTTTGTTCTCCAGGCCGACCTCGATGCGGGCCACGGCGCGGGTGATCTTGCGCGTCACGAACGTCTCGCCGCGGATCGGGCTCTCATGATTGAACAGGATGCCGTTGCTGGCGAACATGCCATAGGCCTCCCGGTAGTTCACCGTGATCCAGTAGCCGTACAGCTTGGCGACGCCATAGGGCGAGCGCGGATAGAACGGCGTGGTCTCCTTCTGCGGCACCTCCTGCACCAGCCCGTAAAGCTCCGAGGTCGAGGCCTGATAGAACCGTGTCTCCTTCTCCATGCCGAGGATGCGGATCGCCTCCAGCAGGCGCAGCACGCCGATGGCGTCGGCATTGGCGGTGTATTCCGGGCTCTCGAAGCTGACCGCAACGTGGCTCTGGGCGGCGAGGTTATAGATCTCGGTCGGCCGGATCTGCTGCACCAGCCGGATCAGATTGGTCGAATCCGTCATATCGCCGTAGTGCATCAGGAACGGCACATTGCCGGCATGCGGATCCTGGTAGAGATGGTCGACGCGCGCGGTGTTGAACGAGGACGACCGGCGCTTGATCCCGTGCACGGTATAACCGAGGCCGAGCAGGTATTCGGCGAGGTACGCGCCGTCCTGCCCGGTGACGCCGGTGATCAGCGCAACGCGCCGCTTTGAGTCCTGAGCCGTCATTGCCTCTCCGGTTGCGCGGACAGGCGTCCTTAGCAACGTCATTTGCGAAGTAATTTTCGAAAAGATCTAGATAGGCGGGCCTGCTATCACGTGCACATGGAGGGGAGCGATATTTCACTCTAACCATACACATCATATCGGCGTGTACATCATATACATTGATTTATATGGCATTTGTTGAGGCGTCAGGAGCGAGGATATCGCGGTTGTGGCGCCAGAGGCCAACATGCAACAAACGTATCTCAGTGCGCATGCGTTTTTGGCCGTTTCGAACGATGTGATCATGCCCGAGAAGCGCCCAAGTCCGCAGCAAAATCTTCTCCGAATTAATCGGGCGGCGCGGCGGAATTGTTTCGCAGTTGCAGGCGATGTCTGCATTTGGCGCGCAGTGCCCTCCCGAGAATCGGGCTTAGGAGCGGGGGCGCTTCACTCCAGCAGAATAAAATCAAGTCTGCGAAACCACTAAAAAACAGCTTGAATCTCACGCAGCGTTAGGTTGTAGGCTTGAAACTATGCCCAAAACAACACGCTGGCGTCAACAATTCGTGGGCGGGTTCACAGTCGAACTTCACGCCTCACTTGAGATGCATACCTCGAACGCAGCAAGGCGAAGGCGCCGTAGCGAAGCAAGAGTCGAGTTGCTCTCGAGCGGTTGCCTGCGCCAGATGGTCCGAGGCAGATCCGGATTTAACACGCCGAGAAGATCTCGCCAGCGAAAGCAAGCTAATGTGGAAGCGGTGTAGCTGGGCGCGACGGGTTATGACCGAAGCACGCGCGGCAATGAGCGTCTAGATCATGTGTGTCAGAGACGTTTCTGTCTCTCGGGCTGCGCGGCGAGGGCCGCAGACCTTCAAATGCGAGACGGTTACGGAGATGCCGGTGACTTCTTATGACTTTCTCCTCGCCTCGTGGGGTACGTTGGGAAATCTCAGTCCGTTGCTCACAGCAGGCCGTCGATTGCGCCAGCGTGGTCACCATGTTCGGGTGATGGCCGATCCGACCATGCGAACTGAAGTCGAAGCCGCCGATTTCGAATTCGTGACATGGCTCCGCGCTCCCATGGGTGAGGCCGCAGACCCAACAGATGTCTCGGACATACGAGATCGGATGCGCAGGGTCGTCTTTGAACCCTGCTCCGCTTATGCGGCTGATATTCGGGACGAGATTGGCCGCGCGCCAGCGGACGCTGTGCTCGGCCTCGATCTGCTGTTTGGTGCGGCGCTCGGAGCGCGAGCATGTGGCGTGCCATTCGCATTTCTCTCGCCTCACGTCAGTATTCGGGTCCTGCCGGGGGTGCCGCCGGCTACTTCAGGATTGACGCGACCGAAAACGCCGGAGGAGCGCAACGAACTCAACGCAGCCTCTGCAGCTCTCTCTACGGCGATGAATGCATCTCTTTCTATCCTCAATCGAGCCCGGGTCGAATTGGGTCTTCATGTTCTTGCAGACGCTATGGATCTGTTCGACGAGGCTGATCGAGTTCTGCTGGCGGTCAGTCGGGCTTTCGATTTCGAGGCAGATTTTCTTCCGGATAACTTCCGTTATGTCGGGCCCTTGCTCGATATGCCGAATTGGTCAAAATCGTGGAAGGCGTCCTGGCCGGCGCTCCAGGATCGTCCCCACGCGCTGATCGCTTGCAGCACGGGGGCGCAGGGCCAGCGTGACGTGTTTCAACGCGTTATCAATGCCGTTGGGACTATTGATGTGGAAGCCGTTTTCACAACGGGTCCGAGTCTGGATGTGTCCGAACTTCACGCTCCGAAGAACGTGCATTTGGTGTGCGGTGCTCCCCACGACTGCGTCATGAGGGACGTGTCTCTGGTCATATCCCAAGGCGGCCACGGAACTGTTACCCGTTCACTGATCAACGCGTTGCCGCAACTCATTCTGCCAATGGGACGAGACCAATCGGCTAACGCGGCGCGAGTCGAGGCGAAGGGAGTAGGGCTTCGGTTACCACCGACGGCCTCCGAGCCAGAGATAGCGGCAGCGATCAAGCGGCTGATCACGGAACCGGAATTCAAAGTCGCAGCCCGTAAGCTCGGCGAAGCCATCAAGGCCGATATCGATCGATCGCGCCTCGTCAACGAGATGGAGTTCCTAGCCGCTGTTGGGCGCCGGCGACGCGGCAGCTCATGAAAACCACGTCGAGTACTGATCCCACGTTCAGCGAGGCAGACCGCGATCGATGCATTGTCTCTAGCGGATGAACATACTGCGCTGGCGCTAGCTCTAAGCCCATCAAGAGAAACCTAACCTTGCTCATTCATCGCAATTCGTTCTCTTGCACCTTGTTGCTGGCTCTTATGGCGTCATTGTCGACGTTTGGCATTGACATGATCGCTCTAAGTCTCCCGGCGACAGGAGCTTATCTCGGGGCGACAGAAGGCGACGTCATTCTGGCGATGAGCGCCTATGTCATGAGTTTTGGAATGACGCTTCTCGTTTGCGGACCGATATCGGATTGCTTGGGCCGCAAGCCGATCGTTCAGTTCGGTTGCGTACTCATGGTAACTGCAGGCATGGGGTGCGCCTTCTCCAATTCCCTGTCGCAGCTCATGTTCTTTCGCACGCTCCAGGGAATTGGTGCTTCTGCTGCCGGGATTGCTGCAATCGCAATTGTCAGGGACCTCTTCGACGGCGAAACCGCAAGGAGAGAGATGACCAACCTCGTTTTGGCGATCTACGTTGTTCCGATGATTGCACCAATCGCCGACATTGCCTTCCTTGCACACGGTTGGCGGGCCATATACGTCGTGCCTATCGTCGGAGGATTGCTGCTGCTCGCGGCAATGGCCTGCTTCAGCGAAAGCGCAAGGGTCGATCCGAACGTTAGGCTTGGTCTTGCGACAGTTGTCCAGAATTATCGTCGCGTGCTGCGCCATCCTGTCTGCGTCGGCAGCATCCTTTGCGACGCTGCGGCGGCAGGAGCCGTATTCGCCTGCGTCACCGGATCATCGCTGTTCTTCTCCAATATTTTCGGTCCCAACGCGTATGGTGCGATCGTTGGAGCGAGCTCGATGTCGATTGTGACCGGCGCCTGGCTCAACAGGAGCCTCTGCGGTCAGGGGGCGTCGTCCACGCAACTGCTTGCGGCGGGACTCGCACTCTCGACGAGCATGGCGATAGCTTTGCTTTTCATGGCGCTTGTTGGAGACAAATCGGCTGTTGTCGTCGTGTTGATATTGGTTGGTGTAGGGTCGTCGTTCGGCTTGATCGCGCCTCACGTTATCCACGAAGCGCTGCGGCCCATGCCAGGAATCGCAGGATCTATCAGCGCTGCAAGAGCATTCGTACAGATGGCATGCGCCGCGTTGTCCAGCGCCTTGGTCGTCGCGCTCTTTGACGGGCATTCGCTACATTCGATGGCGGTGGTGATGCTTGCTTTTTCGTTATTGGCGGTCGGCGCCTACATGGGTGTCGTTCGTCCCGCCAATGCGTCGTCGTGGTCGGGCCGAATGCAAGCTCGGTTCAGGAGGAAAGACCGTGATCTCCCATGAGTTCAAGCCTGCTTTGTTGAACCGCGATGGTGTACGTTTGGGGCATGTTGAGGTCGGACCTGCAGTCGCGCAAGACCCGCCGCTGCTCCTGATCAATGGTTGGACAGGTGACCACGGCATCTTCTCGCCACAGCTCGTCCATTTCGCTCAAAAACGGCGGACCGTGGCGGTCAACCTTCGGGGACATGGCTCCAGTGATGCACCCGATCAGGAGTATACTGTCGCAGGATTTGCGGACGATATCGCTTGGCAATGCGCTCAACTGGAGCTGCTCAAGCCGGTCGTGATCGGCCACAGTATGGGAGGACGGATTGCGCTCGAACTGTGCGGCCGCTATCCGGACCTGGCCGCGGGGTTGGTCATGATTGATACAATTGTCATGCCGTCTCCGATCTTGCGCAAATCTCGCCAGGTTAAAGCGCTCCTGGACGGCGTAGGCGGATCCGACTATCTGGCGATCTTAAAGGCGAACGCGTGGGAACTGGGCTGCGATTTCGATGATGCCGCTCGACGAAAGGCGATCTATGAGACCTATGTGCTTCCGCCGTGCTTGAGAATAGCACAGCATGTGGCCTATTCGGTGATACGGAACGCCATTTTGGACTATGACCCGATGCCCGCCGCAAAAGCCTGCCGGGTTCCCATGGCCTATATTGCCGCTGATGTTCCGCTGGTGAATATGGCGCGCGGCCTCGATCGGCTGAAGGAGATCTGTCCACAGCTGGTCACAGCGAAGACGATGCTCGCTGGACATTTCAACACGATCGAGGTTGCAGATCAGGTCAATGCCATGCTCGATCGCTTCTTGGATGTCGGTCTCCGCAGACGCAGAGGTTGATTTAGAAGCCTTAAGTCAATCTGGAAAAGCTGGTGCGGCGAGGAAGCCGCGACCGTCTGCCTTCAATCTCACCTGGCTGAGTGAGATCGGATTTGACAGCATTTGCGTGTGTCTGCACGAGAAGTATAGCGCCGGTGCCATTCCGCAGGGAGCGCGAAGGCGTCCCTATGGCTTGGCCCTGTGCGCGGTACGGCTGGCGTCAGTAGGAGGCGGTGACAAACGCTCGTATAGTTCTTCAAACTTTTCGATATCGGAGCATTACCTCCGTACAGTTGAGCCGTCGTTCTCAATTGACGTAGTCTCGTCCCTATCGAACTGGCACGGCTTGCATCAGTCCTTAATGCCACCTTCCTTAAGGGCCGGATCCCGCCAAAAAGGTTATTCGCGATACGCATGACGAGACGCATAGCGGTCACGCCATTCAGCCGCAGAACATATCCGGAGAGAAGATGAGAAGCGGAGTGTTCTTGAGATATCTGGCGGGAGCACCATGAATGGCGCTTGATGGGGCAAGATGAGGGGGCTGCGATTATGAAGTTCTATTGCAGGACAAGCGGTTCGCGGCCCTCCATCGAGTCCCGCCCATCCCAAGGGCCAGTCGACTTGCAAGACGTGTCCACGCAGCCCGTCCAATGCGACCCTGACTGCCACCTTCCTTATCGCGCAAAGGATCTGGTTATGCCCGAACTGGCTGTCATGCGCGATCATCGAGACTTACCTGAACGTTCGGCTCATCTCGGACCCGCTCTCGTCCGCTGCCGTGTCTCGGCTTAGCCAGCGGTGTGCGCCAAAGCAGCGGAGAGGCTGATTGAGCCTAGATGGCTAAAGCCTGTCATGTAGCTCGCACTTTACACGACGCTGAGGGTTGGATGAGAACATACAGCCCGGGTGCACCCGCGCCAGCCTTCCACAGCGAATCCGCTATCAATTAATTGTTCCATGGTTCTGAAGTTAACGTCGTGGTTTGAAGTTGGGGCGCATTGGTCAGTATGTGCGGAGTTATTGGCATCCTAGGTCGTGGTCCGGTCATCGGACATTTGGTCGATTCACTTCAGCGACTGGAATATCGCGGATATGATTCAGCGGGCGTTGCGACGCTCGAGGGTGGCCATCTTGAGCGCAGGCGCGTCGAGGGAAAGCTGAAAAATCTTGCGGAGAAGTTGCACTGCGATCCGCTGTCGGGTCACGCCGGTATTGGCCACACGCGCTGGGCCACCCATGGCAAGCCCACCGAGCGCAACGCACATCCACATATGGCGGACAACGTTGCAGTCGTCCACAATGGAATCATCGAGAATTTCCGTGTGCTACGTGCCGAACTGGAACAGAATGGCGCGGACTTCACCTCCGAGACCGATACCGAGGTGGTGGCACATCTCGTCGAATCCTATTTGAAGAATGGTTACTCGCCGCAGGACGCGGTGAAGGCATCGTTGCCGCGGCTGCGCGGTTCCTACGCGCTGGCGTTTCTGTTCAAAGGCCACGAGGACCTCATGATCGGCGCGCGCAAGGGATCGCCGCTTGCGATTGGGTATGGTGATGGCGAAATGTATCTGGGATCGGATGCTATCGCGCTTGCGCCCTTCACCGACAGCATCATGTACCTTGAAGACGGCGACTGGGCCGTGCTTACCCGTGCGAACGGCGTCATTTATGACTCGAGCGGCAGTATCGTCCACCGCGAAGCGTCAAGCCATGGCACGTCGTCGCTCCTGGTCAACAAGGCGAATTATCGTCACTTCATGGCCAAGGAAATACACGAACAGCCGGAAGTCGTCGGGCAGACCCTGGCGCACTATGTCGATATGGCCGGCGAGCGCATAGAACTGCCTTCCAAATTGCCGTTCGACTTTAACGCCATACAGCGCATTTGGATCACGGCTTGTGGTACGGCGAGCTATGCCGGCCAGGTTGCCAAATACTGGTTCGAGCGACTGGCGCGCCTGCCGGTCGAGATCGATGTGGCCTCCGAGTTCCGCTATCGCGAGGCGCCTTTGCGCAAGGGGGATCTCGCGATCTTCATCTCGCAGTCTGGGGAGACCGCCGACACGCTGGCCGCGTTGCGCTACGCCAAGGCGCAGGGTCTGCACACGATCTCTGTGGTCAACGTGTCGACGTCAACGATCGCACGCGAGAGCGAAGTCGTGCTGCCGACCTTGGCGGGGCCGGAGATCGGCGTTGCGTCGACCAAAGCCTTCACCTGCCAACTGATGGTGATCGCGGCGATTGCGGTCGCAGCAGGCAGAGAGCGAGGCGAGTTGTCCAAAATCGAGGAAATCAAGCTTGTCCACGAGCTGATCGAAGTGCCGCCGCTGATAGCGGCAACACTGGCCATCGAGCCGCAGATCGAGAAGCTTGCGCATGATATCGCCAAATCGCGCGATGTCGTCTATCTCGGCCGCGGTACGTCGTCTCCCCTAGCGATGGAGGGCGCGCTCAAGCTGAAGGAAATCTCCTATATTCATGCAGAGGGCTATGCCGCCGGCGAGCTCAAGCATGGTCCGATTGCGCTGATCGACGAGACCGTGCCGGTGGTGGTGATCGCGCCTTACGATCGGCTCTTCGAAAAAACCGTCTCGAACATGCAAGAAGTCGCGGCTCGAGGTGGTAACGTCATCCTGATAACTGATGCGAAGGGAGCCTCGGAAGCTGCAATGGGCTCCATTGTAACAATTGTGCTGCCGGACATGCCCGCAACCTTTACGCCCATGGTCTATGTTATTCCGCTGCAGCTTTTGGCCTACCACACTGCCATCCTGATGGGCGCGGACGTTGATCAGCCACGCAATCTCGCGAAATCGGTCACGGTCGAATAAGCGGATAGTCGCTGGAAGCGCTCCTTGCGGCTTGTGCATGTTCAATTGTTCGTTCGGGCGCGCATGCCGGCAAAGCGGTGCTCAGATCAGATGCAGGGTAGAGCGGACGGCTCGTTGGCTCAGCTTCCGGCGCCGCCGCGGTGCTTCTCCAGTGCGGTATCAAGGCACTTGATCAACATATGTGCGGCGAAGGGCTTTGCCAGGAACCCGATCGCTCCGGCACCCAGCGCAGCGGCACGAACCCGGTCATTGGGAAATGCCGTGATGAGAATGAAAGGCGCGTCGTAATCCCGAGCCCGCATCTCCGCGACTAGATCCAAGCCGCTCATCACCGACATCTGCACATCCGTAATTACACAGGACGTTTCATCCAGCTGAGGCGACTCCAGGAACTCCTTGGCCGACGCAAACGTATGGACGATGTAGCCGCGCGACTTGAGCAGGTTCTCTATCGCAGCACGGACTGAGGCGTCATCATCGACAACGGAAATCAAAGGCGTTGACAAGACCAGCCCTCCTGACGCTGGAAAGCGCTTGCCGACGGCATCAGCACCTTGGACGATAAAGTGGGCATGAGGGGCGAGCTTGTAAAATCATACTTAGGTTTGTTCGCCGCGGTTGGCATGAAGTCCGAGTTTCTCAGCCATTCTGATCAAATCGGCGAGCGACCGCGCACGCATCTTTTTCATCACGTGTCCCCGATAGATCTTCACGGTAATCTCGGCGAGCCCGAGCTCAGCGGCTATTTGCTTGTTCATTAGGCCAGTAGCTACCAGTTTCAATACCGCTTGCTCGCGTGGGCTTAAGGTATCGAACAAAGACCGCAGGTTCGCGACCGTCTGCTCGGCCTCCCGTCTCTTGCGATCCCGTTCGGTCGCCGCCACCACCGCATCAAGAAGTTCCTGCTCGCGAAACGGCTTGGTGAGAAAATCGACCGCTCCCCCCTTCATGGCCCTGACGCTCATGGGAATGTCGCCATGGCCGGTGATGAAAATAATCGGAATATGAATGTTCGACTTTGCCAGCTCAGCCTGGAACTCAAGCCCGCTCTGTCCCGGTAGACGGATGTCAAGAACCAGACAGCTGACAACATCCGGAACGTTGCTCTGCAGCATTTCGTGGGCTGATCCGAAAGCCACCACGTCCAGACCCACCGATTGAAAAAGGTTCGCGAGCGACCGACGCATCGAAGCGTCATCCTCGACAACGAACACGATCGCACTTGTCGGCCCCGCAGCCTTCCTGCTTTCTCGCGGCGAGTCAAAGCGCCCAATCACGATACGACCTCCTCATGCAATGGCAGAACAAATTGAAAGGTCGCGCCCGGCTCCTGCTTGCGAACGATTGACAGGCGCCCTCCATGAGCTTCGACAATGGAACGGCAGATCGAGAGACCCATTCCAAGGCCGCTCGATTTGGTGGTGAAGAATGGATCCAAGATGCGGTCGGTGTCATCCTCGGCGATCCCGACGCCGCAATCGGTCACCGAGAGCTGCACCCGCCCCATATCATCCCGGGATGACTGAATCACGAGTTCGCGCGTGCGGTCATCAACCGCTTGCATGGCTTCGATCCCGTTCATCACCAGATTGATGATCACCTGCTGCAGTTGAACCCGGTCCGCCAGAATCGCGGGAAGCGACGGCGCCAACTCGGTCCGCAAGGTGACTTGGTGATTAGCCAACTCGCGCGTCACCAGTGTGATGGCATCCTTAACGACGTCGTTGATATCGATCGTGACCATCTCGATCTCACCTTTTTTCGCATGTGCGCGGACGCGGCGGATCACTTCGCTTGCTCGGATCGCATCTTCGATGATCCACTCCACCGAGCTGCGCGCGGCAGGAAGGTCAGGGGTCTCGCGACCCATCCAACCGAGGCACGCATCGGCGTTGCTGATGATGGCGGCGAGCGGCTGATTTACTTCGTGGGCGATGGAGGCTGTCAGCTCGCCCAGCGTCGTCACGCGCGTCACATGCGCTAGCTCCGCCTGGGCCTTCCGCAGCTCTTGTTCGGCCTGATCTGCCCGAATCATCGCGGTGATGTCGGTGGTGACGCCCCTATAGCCAAGAAAGTTGCCGCTGATGTCAAAAAAGGGCTTGCCGCTGGTCCGGACATAGGTCGGAGAGCCGTTTCGGTTGACGGTGCGATAGATCAGATCTCGAAATGGGAGATGTGCGTCTAGCGTCGCCTGATGTTGTCGCCACTTCTCGGGTTCTTCTTCGACGTCGCGCGCAATTTCCCGGCGGGGCAGGCCGATGAGCCCTTTAGCCAAGACGCCGGCGGCGCTGGCGTGCTCCAAAAATTGGGTAAGCAGGTGGTCTGGTCCGGTTTCCCATAGCCAGTCGGACGCCGTTTCGGCGTAGTCGCGAAAGCGTTGTTCGCTTTCGCGTAGCGCAGCAAGAGTGTTTTCTAGCCGTTCCCTGGCTGCGTGCTGCTCGGTGACATCCATGTGCGTTCCGATGAGCTCGACGGTGGAGCCATCGCTTCCCACCACGGCGTGCGCAATTGCGTGTATGTGCCTTATCCCGCCATCGGGAAGGCAGATCCGGAAGTCATATTCGAAGTTCCCTGTCCTCTGTTCGATAGCCAGGCGCTGCACGTCCTGCTGCAGCGCCAAGTCGTCTGGATGGATACGCGACCGGATGGCCTCAAGCGATACAGGCTCTTCCGGATCGAAGCCAAATAGACGGCTCACTTCGGCGGAGCGGTATGCAAAACAGCGGCGGTGGCAGTCCCAGGACCAGGTGCCCGTGTGACTGAGCTGCTGCGCGTCGGCCAGATAGGCTTCGCTCCGGCGCAGCTGCTGTTCGACCTGCTTTGTTGCGGTGATGTCCGTTGCTGCCCCGACAAACTCGATATCGCCAGTCGGAGTTCTCGTGGCCCGTGCCAGCGCGTGAATGTGCTTTACCGACCCGTCAGGCATCAGCAGTCTGTATTCGTGCTCGAAATCCTCGCCTTGAAACGCTCGATCGAGAACGTCTTGAACGGAAGCCTTATCTTCCGGGTGGGTGCGGTCAAGGACGAGCTGCTGTGTCGGTGTGGCCTCAGGGTCGTATTCAAAAATACGAAAATTCTCCCTGGACCAGAAGACCTCGCCGGTGGCGACGTTCCAGCCGAAGCTGCCGGTGTGGCTCAATTCCTGCGCCTGGGCCAAATGGGCTTCGCTCCGGCGCAGAGCAAGTACCGTCCGCTTTCGCTCAGTGATATCTTCGCAAGCGATGAGGACGATGGGCTTGTCGTCAGCCCACAGCATGGCTTTGGCGTTTTCGCGCACCCACAGAACCGAGCCGTCCTTCCTGACCTTCTGGATGTCCCAGGTGTGCGATTGGCCGATATCTGTAAGGCACGCTTCGATGCATTTGCGGACGACCTCGCGATCTTCGTCCCGAAAGATCTTCAGCACGGATAGGCCGACTATTTCCTCGGGCGCATAGCCGAGTTGTGTCGCACCGAAGGTGTTGACGTTGAGGACCGTTCCGACTTCATCGACCATGAAGTACATGACCGGATTATGCTCAAAGATCGCGCGCCAGCGTTTCTCGCGGTCGCGCAAATCGGCCTCGCTGTGCCGTAGCTTGGCTGCGATCTCACGCGCAGTCTCCCTTTCGTGGCGAACGTTTCTGATCAGGTGCGTTCCGACAATTGATGCGGTAAGGAAAGCGACAAGCACCAGAAGGTCTTGGGGGTCATCGATCCGGAGACTGAAGGTTGGTGGCGTAAACAAGTAGGCCAAAGCCGCGACGGAGACGATGGAAAGCGCGGACGATGCGATGAAGCTGCCCATTAGCGAAAACAGCAATATCACCACCAGATAGGCAAACGCCGTCGCTGCGAAGTGGCTGTGAACGTATGCGGAAGCTAGCGTCACCGCCGCCAGCGTAATGCTTCCGAAAATAAGCTGCGTTACTGAATGTCCGAACTTGCTGAGCTGGTTATACATGCTTGTAGCCGTCCGCCCTTCTCTGGCGGAAGAGATTAACATGTTGGGCAAAAATGCGGCAGTTCCTTTCGCCCCGAACAGCACTTGTGGGCGGTGCCGAGAACGGTCGGCGGTCACTGAACTCAGCATGAGCCGAAGGAAGGTGCATTACAAACGTTCGTATAGTTCTCTTAAACCTTTCAATATCAAATGCTCAGAATGGTGCCTGAGCGTGCGTCTCAAGCTTTTGGCCCGCATCTCCACCCCGCCCCGACCGATTGCTGGAACGGATCGTCGTGGACTGGCCTGCTGTAAACGTGGTTACACGGGCGCCCGCGGTGTTGCGCAGATTGATGCTTCTGTCACAGAGCCGAAAGGACTTGATTAGTTGGTTGCCGACTGAGCTTTGACTGCTTCCGAGCGTGGCGACGTTCCGGCCACAATCCGAGACAACCATCCGAGGTCGCGCACAAGGAAGCGAACGGTCATCGCGATGACAACGATGGACACCCCAAGCATGCCGGCAACGGAGAGTCTGGTCGAGAGATCCCATAGTTCTCCGAACTGAACGAAATCCATGAGACGAAAAACGGTGCCCTGGAGCAGGTAAAGAAGCAGCGTACTCTGGCCCAGCTCCACCGCGACAAAACGAGCCACTCGATTTGAGGAACTGAGTTTCCAGAGCTGAACGATTATTTCAAACGCGATCCAAGAGGCCGCTGCAGAACCAGCGAACATCAGCAACACTTGCTCAGCCGAGGCAGTGTCGTGAATCAGAGCGAGATTGTTGTAGACGTAAGTCTCTTTGCTCCAAGCAAGAAAGCACGTGCAAGCCATTGCAGCGAGGAAGAACATCAAGAGAGATTTGTTGCGTGGAAGAATGCGCGTCCGACATTCGGTCGACTGGGAGAGCAAGAATCCGAGGCAGAAGAACGGGTAAGTGTACCTTATCGAGGGCGCTATCGAAACGGTGACGGGCAAGACTGCGACCGCAATTGCAGACATGCATACGATCCACATCGCTAGGCGACGGAAAATCGTTAGAAGAACCTTTACGACAAGGAAAGAAGCAAATGTCGCCCATATAAACCAGTAAGAGCCGACTAAATCGTTCAAGAAGTCTCCGCCAACTATACTGCTCGAGGGCAAAACCACCGCCGCTTTGGCCGCCTCCAAAAGGGCCCACCAGAACAGTGTTGGCAGCAGCAATTGTGTTGCGCGCTCATTGACGCTACGGGCGAATGATTTTCGCAGGAGGGCTCTCGAAGACAGATATCCGCTTATCGCCATAAAGAGCGGCATATGAAACATGTAGATCGACTTGAAATACGGCGAATCCCAATAGCCATTGCCTCGGTAGATGACGTATTGCAGCAGATGTCCAACGATCACCAAGATAATGAGTATGCCTTTGGCAAAATCGAAGCTTAGATCTCGCTTGTCTGCTCCGGCCGCGTGTGAGCTGTGGCCGGTCGATAGAATTGCGTGATAAAGCATAAAACCCCTGGCTTGGTTGTGCCGCAGCATTGTTGCGGACTACCGTTCCTGAAAGATAGTTGTGCGGTCTCTAGGCAGACGACTTCGCATCAAGGTGTTTACTTAGACGGGGTAGGGGTGTCCACGGCCTGCGGTCGCGGGGATTCGCGCCACGATCGGGCCGACCTGATATCGAGAGAAAATGGCGAAATTTTACGATGAAAAGAGCGTCATTGCCCCGATTCGGAAGATCGCGAAAGGGGGCAGGGACCTGCGGGTCGCTGTTGCCTTCTGGGGAGCCGACGGAGCCAAAACGCTGTCGCTGAAAGGCGCCAGGAACGGTCGCATCATCTGCAATCTCGAATCTGGCGCCTGCAACCCCAAGGAAATCCGGAAGCTTCGTCGGGCGTCCAAAAAATTCAAGATGAAGAGCCACCCGCGACTGCACGCGAAGATCTATTGGTCGCCGCAAGCGGCGGTGATCGGCTCGTCGAACGTTTCCGCCAACGGTCTGGTCGTCGGGGCCGCCGAGGCGAAGGGATGGCGCGAGGCGAACCTTTGGGTCGATCAGGCGGATCTGCTTTGCGACGTCGGAAAGCGGTTCAACGATCTTTGGAAGGAAGCGAAGCCGATCACCGACCAGGGCCTCAAGGATGCCGGGATAAAGTGGAAGGAGCGGGCGAAGGAAACGAAGATCCTTTCGATCGAGAACAAGACGCTGCTGAAGGCGTTCGTCGAGGATCCTGCGGCCTTCCGCGACCAGAAGATATTCCTCGCGATGTATGACGAGGATGTCAGCGAAGAAGCGGCTGCGGCCGAAAGAAAATGGAAGTCGCTCAAGTCGACGGAGCGTTTCGCCGATGGGCTGGTCGTGAAGTCGAGCGGAATGGCCGCCTACGAGGACTGGCGCAAGATGCCTGCGGGGGCCTGGCTCATCGACTGCTCGTACATGGATCAGAAGAGGCCGAGGTACGAAGGCATCTTCCGCGTGTGGGAGGGCGGCGTCGTGAAGCTGTCCGAAAGCAACGTGCAGTTCGCCTACCGGACACGTTCCGTGCTCGTCGGCTCCAGATCTTTCAGGCTGTCGGATGACGAGAAGCGAGCCATCGAGGAGCACGGAAAGCGTCTCTTTAGGGCGACACGCCGGCGGCCTGGTCTGTTGCTCGAGCTGGAAGCGGTGGCAAGGATCTGCGGACTCTCCCGCAATGCGGCTTCTCGGCGCCGCTGATCGGCGGAGCCAGGTTGCCGCCGCGGACTAGCGATGGCCTTCCTTTGCAGAAATTCCCATGACCTCGACGGTGCCGGTCTTCCAGCCAGGTTGGTCCTCAAGCACGACGGAAGGCGACGAAATCTCCCGAACCATTGAGGCAGCTCGTGCAGGATTGTACTGACGAACTCGATAGCTTCAGCCGATTGCTGGGAAAACGGCCAGACGCGAGAAATTCGGTGCAGGCTGCGCTCATGCTTCCGCCCGATCTCTTGTCGGAAACGGGTTTCGAGGCATTGAACCAGTTCAAGGCCCGCCTGTCGGAGGTGATGGGCGGCCAGGGTCGCGCCAGCACCAAGATGCGGACGGTCCTTCAGGCGGCGAATTTCGAGGTTCAGGAACAGGGCAAGGTATCGCCGGGGCTCGCCGACCAATTGAGCCAGGTGCTTGACCTCGTCGATGTCGCCATCGAGCCGGATCGCCGGTTCGGGAGCGCCGTCCCGCAGTTGGACGATCAGGTCTTCCTGTTCAGCGCTCCCGGCGGCGGGCATGTCGATCCCGAGCGTCCGGCTTATCGGACGATGAAAGCTCAGGTCGAAGTCGCCGTACTCGCTGCAGCAGCGGACGGCCAAACGTCCGGAGACGAGATGTCGCGCGTGATCGCCGGCATCCGGGACGGGAAAGAAGACCTCAGCGCGATCGAGCGGGCCCGTCTTATTGCCTTCGCCGTGACGACCTTCAACAGCCCGCCGAAGCTGTCGAGGGTGATGAAACGATTGGCGGAGCGAAGCGACGCCGAGCGCGAGGCGATTGCCAACGCCGCGCTTGCCGTCGTAAGGGGCAGCGGCAGCGTCGACCCGGACGAGGTCAGATTCCTCGAGCGGCTCCACAAGGCTTTGGGCCTACCCAAGGAGCGCGTCTATTCCGAGCTGCACCGAGCGGCACCGCGAAACGATGAACCGGTAGCGATCTCGGAAGAAAGGCGCGAAGCCGGAATACCGATTCCCAAGGAGGCGCCTCCGAAGCCCGATTTCACGGCAGGCGTGAAGATCGACGCCGTGCGTCTCGCCCGAACTCAGCGCGAAACGGCGGTGGTTTCCGAGCTGCTCGCGAACATCTTCGAGGAAGAGCCGGCGCCTTCCACGGTCGAGACGCCGGTCGCCTCTGCGGCGAACGGCGCATCCTTCGAAGGCCTGGACGGGCCGCATACCGAGCTGCTGGAGCTGATCGAACTGAAGGGATCCATACCGAAGGTCGAATTCGAGGAGCGGGCTCGCGCGATGAAGCTCCTCCCCGAGGGCGCACTGGAGCGGATAAACGACTGGTCCTTCGACCGCTTCGACGAACCTCTTTTGGAAGAGGGAGACGAAATCGTCATGGCGCCGCAACTGCGACCGCGATTGGCTGAACTGAGAGAGACGACGACATGAGCAAGGCTCCGAAGGCGATAAAGCCGAAGGAACGGGATACGATCATCCAGGCGCTGAGCGCGGGCGTCGTTCCGCGAATAGGTCTTCCGCATATCCAGGTCGGCAGAGCCGCGGAGATCGGAGCCCTGCTGCGCGACATCGACCGCATCGCCGACGGCGGAGCCGCCGTCAGGTTCGTGATCGGCGACTACGGCGCCGGCAAGACTTTTTTCGCGAACCTCATCCTTGTGGACGGGATAGGTGATCGGCAGAGTCCCTAGCGTCCGTCCGCCGACCGTCAGTCGCCATTCTTCGCCGGACTCGAAGACCGCGAAGAAGTTGCGCGACTGCGCGGTCTTTTCGCCCTCCTGTCCGAGCATCAGCGTGCCGTCCTCGGCCTGCTCGACGAAACGCACGTCGCGGGATCCGAGATGGCGCAGCAGGTTCGCGAAGTCGGCGGGAGCGATGGACGCGAAGGGCCCGGGCCCGGACAGAAGATCGTATAGCGGTTTGGGCCTGATTCCTCCCCGCTCAACGATCACAGAGAGTATCTGATGGATCAACGTCGATGCGATCTCGGGCGACGTGCCGGCCTCTTCGACGAATCCCTGAAGAAGCAGTCTGACGACGGCGACCGACCTGATCGTGTTGGGGCGAAGACGGTCGAGAATTCCGGACTTCTGGTCGATGTTGGGCTCTCTCAGGTAGATGCGCAGGACCGACGGGGTGCCGCGGCGTCTGCCGGTCCGGCCCAGCCGTTGCCTTAGCGACGCCAGCGAACGCGGCGCCCCTATCTGGGCGACCGACTTCACCGAGCCGATGTCGACGCCAAGCTCCAGGGTCGAAGTGCAGACCGCCGTCGTAGGCAGCCTCCCGTCCTTGAGGCGGTCCTCCAGCTCCTCCCGCAATACTTTCGAAAGACTTCCATGGTGGGGATAGAATTCGTTCGGCACGTTCAGCTTTTCGGAGCGTCGTCGTAACCGGTCGGCGGTCGATTCGACGGTTCGCCTCGATCCGCCGAAGACGAGATTGTTTTCGCCTCGCAGCGTCTCGAAAAGATGGTCCGAGATCGAATCTAGTGCGATCCGACGGGGCAGATCTTGTTCGCTCCCTGTCCCGCCCTCGGCGTGATCCGGATCGTCCAGATCGAGTGGCTCGACGTATCCTCTGACCTGAAGCCTCAACTCGGGCGCATCAGACTTCGCCAGAAGTTCTGCGACGCGATCTGGATCGGCCGGTCGCAGCCAGGCGCGCGCTTGTCCCAAATCGCCGATGGTCGCCGAAAGACCCACCCTACGCGCAGGGCGCGCCGCCATCGCGTCGATGCGCCGGAGCAGGCTCGCGACGTGAAGGCCCCTCGGCCCCTGCAGGAACGAGTGGAGTTCGTCGACGACGATGAAGTCGGCGGCCGAGAGCAGCCTTTTGGCGTCCGCAGGGCGACGGACGAACATCGCTTCGATGGACTCCGGCGTGATGAGCGCGATCCCGTCTGGTTTGCTCATCGCTTTCTTCTTGTCGGCTTGCGGCGCGTCGCCGTGCCACCTGACGACCGGGATCTCCATGCTTTCGCAGAGCTCCTCCAGACGCCGGAATTGATCGTTGATGAGAGCCTTGAGCGGACTGACGTAGAGAACCGAGAAGCCCGAAGCCTTCCGGTCCGCGATCGAAGTCAGGATCGGCAGAAACGCCGCCTCTGTCTTGCCGGCGGCGGTCGTCGCCGCGATAAGGATATCGCGGTCGCCGTCGAGCACCTCCATGATGGTGCGGGCCTGGATCTCACGCAGTTCATCCCAGCCCTGGTCGCGAATCCAGCGGCGGATCTTCGGATGGAGCCTGTGATAGGCGGATTCAAGTCCCGATGCGGAGGCTGGTGAGCTCATCGCCATCTCCCGCTTGCGGGCCCCCCTCCGGGACCATCTCCTCCTGACCGTGGAGGTCGGCCGCGACTTGCACCTGCCCCAGCAGATCCTGCCATCTGGCGCCCGGATTCTGTTCCAGGACGGACAGCAACTGGACGAACGCCTTGACCGTCGTCCGTGGCGTGCGGAAATAGGCTTCGCCGATCCGGCGGTCGCAGTGATGCATGAACGCGGGCAACGCCTCGTCCGGGACCAGATATTTGGAAGGATCGCCGGCCGCGAAGACGTTTCTGATGTTCGACAGCAGGACGAGAAGATCCTCAGGCGTCAGACTCTGAAGATTGATGACCGGTCCCGAAAGATCGACCAGGCCTCCCGTTGCGAACTGGTTCTCCGCGAGCCGCGACTGCAACGCTTCGTAGCTGTACAGCCCTCGTCTAGTGTCCATCAGGAACTGCGGCGTGCCGCACATCATGAAGCCGATGCTGGACGTGTTGCCCTGCAGCGCGTCGTTGACGATGCGGAGGATCTGCTCAAAATTCAGCTTCCGCGCCTGGGCGCTCTGCAGCTTGTAGATGTTCACCATCTCGTCGAACATGACGAGAAGCCCGGCATAGCCCGCCACCTTCGTCAGGCATGCGAGGGATTTCAAGGAATCGTACACGCTGTCGTCGTCGACGATCGTCCTGACGCCGAGCGATTTGTTGGCTTCCGTCTTGGTCGAGAATTCCCCGCGCAGCCACCGCAGCGCCGCCGTCTTGAGGTCCTCGTTCGACGTCTCGCTGCCGCGCCAATATGCCTTCAGGACGGTGGCGAAATCGTAGCCGCCGACGAATTCCTGTATCGGCGCCAATTTTTCGTCGATGACCTTTTCGACCGCGATCTGCCGTTCTCCCGCTTCCTTCACGCCGTCCGTCACCAACCGTTCCACGACGGCCGCCAACGCGCCGCCTTCCGGCTTCGTCCGCGTAGCCATGTTGCGGACCGCTTCGGAATACAGTGCCCTGGCCTGGCCACCGCCGGCATGGATGCGCCGGTCCGGTGCCAGATCCGCATGGACGGTGACACACTTCCGCTCCAGCGCGATCAATCTGATGGCCTGGTCGTCTTCGCCGGACGACGGTGGGTCGTACTGGAGCTGGACGAACAGACGATGACGTTGGTGGTCGCGCCGCATCCGGGCGGTGTCGTGCCACGCTTCGAGCCTGCGGCCGGTGAGCCGGCGCACGACCGCCTGGTTGCGGAGATGCGATCGGTCTATCTCGCGAACGATGTCCCGCCTTACCTCGACGAGAAGGCTAGAGGCCTGCTGTCCGACGGGCGCGAGATGTTCAGAAATCTGGATCTGGAACACCGATGGCTCGTCCCCGAGGATCGGGACATGCACGTTTTTCTCTGGCGAGGTTCTCAGGCGACGGCCGTCTTCAGTGCGGCCTTGGCGATGGCCGGCCTCAAATCCGGCGTTCACGAACTGGGCGTGTCGGTGTCCAAGATAAAACAGGAAGAGCTCCGGCCGATCTTGGACAAGCTCGCGCAGATGCGGGAGATTGATCCAGAGGACGTTTCGGAATTCGTCGCCAATATCAAGGTCGGAAAATTCAGAGAGCAGGTCCCCGAAGGATTGGCGCGGTCGCTCTGGGCCAAGCAGAACCGCGCAAAGATAGCCGACATATCGGCGATGGCCGGCGGCAGGTAGCCGTCCGAGCTTCGGCCGCGAGGGGGAGGGACAATATGTACCGAACGAGCGGGAATCTTTTTCTCAGCGCCGGCGACCTCGTCGGGCACTTGAATTGCCGGTACCTGACCGCGCTCGACGTCAAGGTGGCGAACGGCGAACTGACCAAGCCGAAGATCTGGGACCCGGTGCTCGAAACGCTGGCGGAGCGCGGTGCCTTGCACGAGCGCGATTACGTCGATCATCTGACTTCGACCGGTACGGTCGCGACCTCGATCGACGGTGTGGGCGTTGACGCGACGGCGGTCGCTGCCACCCGCGAAGCTCTTGGCAGGGGCGACCCCATCATCGTGCAGGCGGCGCTGCAAAGCGGCGTGTGGAGCGGCAGGGCCGACGTCCTTCGCCGCGTCGAGAAGCCCAGCAGGCTAGGCGCGTGGTCGTATCAGGTCACCGACACGAAGTTGTCCCGCGAAACGAAGGGCAACACGATCCTGCAGATATCGCTGTATTCCGATCTCCTTTCCGAGATGCAAGGTTGCGAAGCGGACTCGGCTTTCGTCGTCACTCCGGGAACGGATTTCACGCCTGAGGAATACCGGGTTGCCGACTACGCGGCCTATTACCGCCATGTCAGGGCCAGCCTCGAGAAGGCCGTGTCGGGTCAGGACGCCGTCGCCGCCTATCCGGAGCCGATCGAGCATTGCGAAATCTGCCGTTGGCGCGTTCATTGCGACGAGAAGCGGAGGGCCGACGACCACATGTCGCTGGTCGCGGGCATCAGCAAGTCCCAGATCGGCGAATTGGAAAGACGAGGGGTCCGCACGACCACGGAGCTCGCGGCGGTGCCTCTGCCGCTGCAATGGAGACCCGATCGTGGGGCTGCCAAGAGCTTCGAAAAGATACGCGAGCAGGCGAGAATCCAGATCGAGGGGATCAAGGCCGGCAGAACCCTGTACGAGACGCTCGCTCCTGCGGCAGGGTTCGGATTGGCGCGTCTTCCGGAGCCGTCGGCGGGCGATATCTTTTTCGACTTCGAGGGAGATCCGTTCGTCGGCGACGGCGGCCTCGAGTTCCTGTTTGGATACGTCTACGCCGATGCGGACGGGTCGGAGCGATACGTCGGAGACTGGGCCTCCGACAGGCAGGAGGAGCGGGCGGCCTTCGAGCGTTTCGTCGACTTCGTGACGCTGCGTCTGAAGCAATATCCGGACCTGCACATCTATCACTTCGCTCCGTATGAGCCGGCGGCGATGAAGCGCCTGATGGGTCGTTACGCGACGCGCGAAAACGAGGTCGACAATCTTCTTCGCGGGGAGATCTTCGTCGATCTCTTCTCGGTCGTACGTCATGCCATCAGAGCCAGCGTGGAAAGCTATTCGATCAAGAAGCTCGAGCCGCTCTACGGCTTTGTCCGTAACGTGCCGTTGGCCGACGTCGGAGCCGTGATGACCCGGACGCAGGCGCGTCTCGAACTTGCGGATCCTTCAGGCATTCCCGAAGCCGACAAGATCGCCATCAAGGGCTACAATTGTGACGACTGCGTCTCCACAAAGGGTTTGCGGAACTGGTTGGAAATGGTTCGAACGGCCGTGGTCGCCGACGGGGCGACCATCGAAAGGCCGGCGGCCCCGACCGCCGAGATCAGTGCCGAGCTCGACGAGTGGCAGAAGAAGGTTGCCGCGCTCGTGGCGAGGCTTACCCTCGGCGTGCCGGACGACATATTACAACGTAGCCCGCAACAGCAGGCCCGCTGGCTCCTCGCCTTCATGCTCGACTGGCACGGCCGGGAGAAGAAGGCCGTCTGGTGGGAATACTTTCGGCTTCGCGACCTGTCCGCCGAGGACCTGCTTCACGAACGCGATGGCCTGTCGGACATGACATTCCTGAAACAGGTCGGCGGCACGGCCAAGGTACCCGTTCATCGATACGGGTTCGCGCTCCAGGACACGGACATCCGCGATGGCGACGAACTCAGGAGCATCGGAGGCGACAAGTTCGGGCGCGTCGTGGAGATTTCGCTCGAAGAACGCACCATCGATATCAAGAAGCGAGGAGATACCGCCACGTTGCATCCCGAGGCCGTCTTCGCCCATAGCTACGTCGACACCCAGGTGCTTTCCGATTCCCTCATGCGGCTCGGCGAGTATGCCGCGGACCACGGCATGGAGGGCGTCGGCGAGCACAGAGCGGCCCGAGATCTGCTGATGGGCGTCGCACCCCGCCTGCGCGGACAAGCGCTCCAGATCGCGGGAGAGGAGACCCTCGCCGCGGCCATTCGAGCCGCGCTGAATCTCCAGGAAAGCGTCCTTCCGGTGCAGGGACCGCCCGGCGCGGGCAAGACCTACACGGGTGCTCGCATGATCTGCGCACTGGCGAAGGGCGGCAGGTCCGTCGGTGTCACCGCGAACAGTCACAAGGTGATCCGCAATCTTCTCGACGAGGTCGTCGTGGCGGCCCGCAGCGAGGGTATTTCGATCGGATGCATCCAGAAGGTATCCGACCGAGAGGACGACCAGCCGCCGCTAAGGTTCACGACCGACAATGCGGACTTTCTCGACGCCCTGCATTCGGACTGCAAGGTCGGCGGAGCGACGGCTTGGTTCTGGGCGAGAACCGATGCCGCGAGCAGCGTCGACGTTCTTTTCATCGACGAGGCCGCTCAGATGTCGCTTGCGAACGTCCTGGCCGTGTCACAGGCCGCCAAGAGCATCGTTCTGCTCGGAGATCCCCGGCAACTCGAGCAACCTATCCAGGGCAGTCATCCGGACGGCGTCGACGTCTCTTCCCTCGATCACATTCTCGGCGTCCACGCGACCGTACCGGTCGACCGCGGCCTCTTTCTGCCGGAAACGTGGCGACTTCATCCTTCGATATGCCGCTTCAATTCGGAGATGTTCTACGAAAGCCGTCTATATCCTCGCCCGGGACTGGATAACCAGTCGATTCGGTCCAGCGGGCGATTGCAAGGAACGGGTCTTCGCTACCTTTCCGTGGAGCACGAGGGCAATCAGAGCTCGTCGCGGGAAGAGGCCGACTGCGTTCGCGACCTCGTCATGGACATTATGGGAAGCGGGACGACCTGGATAAACCGCGAAGGCATCGAAGCGCCGGTAGGCTTGGGCGAGATATTGATTATCGCTCCCTACAACGCTCAGGTGTTCGAGTTGCAGGAGCGCCTTCCCGGCGCCCGCATTGGCACCGTGGACAAATTCCAGGGGCGAGAGGCCCCGATCGTGATCTATTCGATGACGACGTCAAGTCATGCCGATGCACCCCGCGGTATGGAGTTTCTGTACAGCGCCAATCGCTTGAATGTCGCGACCTCGCGCGCGAAGTGTATTTGCGTGATCGTTGCATCGCCACGACTATTCGAAGCGGAGTGTCGAACGCCGAAACAGATGCAACTGGCGAATGCGTTTTGTCGATATCTGGAATTGTCGATACGACTGAATTAACAACGAAGCGTGTCTTGCGTCGAATATGCGAAGGTCGTCGCGTATGCGGATAACGGGACGCCCCATGGCCAAACCATCTGCTCTAAAGCTTGACCTCGTGCCTCGCACCTTGTGGGGTCACAATCTTCGCTCGTCGGAACACGGGCTTGGTCCACAGCGATGGAAAGCGCTTCGCCGCCGCTTATTGAACGAAGCTGGCGGTAAATGCTCCATCTGTGGATCCAGCGATAGGCTGCACGGTCATGAAGTGTGGAAGTATGAGGAGGGATTGAAGCGCGGCAAAGCAACGCTGGTTCGCGTCGAGATCATTTGCTGGTCTTGCCATGCCATTGCTCATTGGGGAAATACGGTTCGCCTGATCCTCAGCGGCGCGATAAGCCACGAGACTCACATGGCGCTCCGCAAACACTTCCGCCGGGTCAATCGCTGTCGGCAGGTGGATTTTGACCGTCGCACCAAACGCGCGCTGTCCATCCACCAGCGGCGTTCAGAGGTCGAGTGGGACATCGATTGGGGACCGTATCAAGATGCGGTGGCTGAGGCGAAGGGCGCAAGAACTCGCTGGAGGGAGCGCCAGTCCACTTCTGAGCAGCCGCCAACGCGAAACGATTCTGACGCTGGACCAGGGCATCATTCACCTGCTCGTTGCCCAGCGTGCAATGCCGCGGACTCGTTAGACCTTATTGACGAAGATTCCGACGACATGAGCGAGGGCCAGGCTTCGGATTACCTAGCCGGAATGTTCGGCTCATCCGTCTGTCGCGAGTGCGGCCATGTCGTTGATTGGGAAATCTGATGTCCGCTCCGCCTCCGACTCTTTGACGGAATTCGCGGCCTGCGCGACCGCAAGTCGGACATATCCCTCTCGACAACCTGGCGTTTTGGCGTCAATTTTGGCGTAAGAAACTCCGTCCTGCCCGAAGGAGATGCAATGAGACCGCTTCTCGTGATAGCTGCGCTAATTTCGAGTTTGGCCCCCGCTCAGGCTGACGATGCGCCCAGCCGGATCGACACCATCACCAAATCGGCGCGGGACATGATACCCGCGATGCGTTCATTGCCATCCGTCTCGATGCCATCGATGCCAGATTTGCCGCTGCCTGATTTTTCCGACACGACCGGCAAACTCATGACCGAGTTCAATACCTTCACGCAACAAGTTGGCGATGCACTGCCGCTCCTCGAACAAATGGGTTACGAGGTCACGACTTTCAAAGTGACCTGGGGACTTCCGCCGAAGGCAAGGTTGCGGTTGAAATCGAATGGCAACGCGGAAATCCAAAGAGTGAACGCCATCGCCGCAAAGGGCACGAGCGGCGGCGCTCTGATCTCTGCTCTCATTACGAGCGCCGCAACGGCGAAGCGCATCCAGAACACCATGAAGCTCGGCACAGCTTACCTCGATGTAGATTTCGCCATTCCGCCTCGGGTCAATATGAAATTCGTAAGCCTAAAGGCGAATGAGAAAGGGGAATTGCCGCGCGATACGGACGATTTAGAGATCAGTTGCAAATAGAGTACCTACATCGCAGCTATGCCCGTTTGGAGGGGCCGTGTTCGACAATGTAACTGACGGCATTAAAAAGTGGCTGATTGGCGTCTTCGCCGCGGCAATCAAACACACTTCCCGGCCGGAGGATCGGGTGATTGCGATCCGATGGCTCAGCCAGTCGCGCGATGTTGTTGCGAGCGACATCGGCACCATCGACAAATTCAAACGACTGAACGCGCTCATCAATTCGCGCACGGCCATCGTAGCAGTTGCGAACAGTGTCTCGGAGGCAGTCTCGAGCTACCGCAAATCGAACCTGCCTTGGTCCATGAAGATCGCGCTGCCTGCAACCCTCGCCGCGATTCCGTTGGTTGGTGGTCATGCGGCCGGGATCGCAGCATTTGGCGGCGCTCTCGGCGTCCCGGTGCTTCTACTGATTTTTCTCGGAACCGCGGGCATCACCTCAATCATTGAAGCTGTCGTGACAAGCCCAGAGGCCCAAACTCACGTTGCGGAAATTATCGACGTGATTATTTCAGATGAACGGTTGCGTCGCACCAGCGCTGAAATGAAGGCTGCGATGAAAGAGCAGCCGATGGATCCCACCCGTTTCGCAATGCCGAAGGAGGAGATGGCGCTGCGACAGCATTTGCTCGACATGGATCCGTTCAATTTTGAAAGACATAGCATGAGCTTTTTTCAAAGGGCGGGACTCGAAGCGTGGGCTACACGAAAATCGAACGATTTTGGCGTGGACGGTTTTGCCGTCCACCCTGACGGATTGATTATCGTGCAATGCAAGCGAAACTCGGCGGAAAACAAAGTGGGCCGTCCAACCGTCCAACAATTCAAGGGAGTCGCTGAAGAACAAAGCGCTCACCGTGGTTTCATCATTACGACATCCAGTTTCACCGATGACGCCATCCACTCAGCGGCTCTGACAGACAGGATCGTGCTTATTGCGATGGATGATCTGGTGCGCTGGCACTTAGAACCACCGTCATTCGATTTCCACCCGCCCGTTGGGGACATTTCAGCTTAGTCGAGACTGGCACCAATTGATATTGGACGGGCGACAGGCATCTGCCGCGAGCCGACACAGCGAGGACAAATTGGAGCGCCATACCGAAAAGCATCCTTACAGCTGTCTTGAGGCAATGCGAGGCGCGTGCATAACAAAGGATCGTCGCCAATCGGTGGGACGGTCAACAATCGGTGGTTGCTCCCAGCCGGCCAGTGGGGTGCCGCTGTTCGAATTGGTCTACTTTGCTTCGGTCCGGTGGACGGAGGCCGTCCGCATCAACATCGCACGATTTCAAATCATGAGCGAAATTGTTGCTCTCAAGCTACCGCGTCAAATCATGAAGTGGGACGAGGAGACATCAACGCGGGAGTACCGATAGAGGCTGTTGATGACTCTCCATCGTGTCTATCAACGACCGATATCTGCAAGACCTCGTCTCAACGTCTGAGAAGTGAGCGCTAAGGATCTCTCTCATGAACACGACAAAGAAGCAGCACTTCATACCTGAAATGCTTTCAAAGCGCTTCGCCCGCCCGGACGGCAAATTCTTTTTCCATGATCGAAGATTGGACGACAATCTAATTCGGCCATCTACTCCAAATAATATTCTACACCAGCGCTATCTGTACTCGCCCGTGAACGCTGCAGGCGAGCGAGATTTTTCTCTTGAGGTGCGATATAGCCGCCTTGAAGCGGCGGCGAGTGAGCTTTTCGATCAAATTGAGCAGAAGCTCGATGCAGGAAAAAGTCCGGTTCTTTCGGCCCAGAGCCGTCGCTTGCTTGATCACTTCATCTATGAACAGTGGCGACGTGTGCCGGATATGCATGCGCGAGTACTGAACTACGAGACCTTTCGCTCGCGGATCGAGACTGCGATCGTGAACTACGAGCAAAGAAAGGGACCGTTGCCCGAGGACGAGAAGGCCCGTCTCATTGATAGCCTCGATAATCCAGACCTCCTGAAGGGGATCCCAGGGCGAGCCCTCAAGAAGTCAAGCGGCGAGGTGCTGAGGGCCTTTCAGGAAAAGTCACTGGTGATTGCTGAAGCTTCGCGCAATTCCGAGTACATAATCGGCAGCTCCAATGTTATAAAGACGTCCAATGGTCCGACGGACCTCCGCGATGCTTCCGTCGAAGTATGGTTGGCCTTTACGCCCCGATTTGCGGCAGTTCTCCTGGGGCGGGCGGACCTGCCGACCCGTGTACAAGTTAGCGCCGATCAAATTCATGATGTCAATCGCGAGGTCGCAGCAAAGAGTTCGATCATCGCGAGCAAGAATCTAACACTTATTCAGGCATTGAGGCCGGGAAGCGCTTTGCAGCAGCCCTCAAAGCCGGATAGTCGGGGCTGATCTCGCCCTGCACCGAGAAGCTTGCTCGTCAGATTAGTGTCATCGGCCCTCCGCCATTTGACGCCGATCCGTCATTTTCCTAGCTCCTCTGCAATTCGTCACTGCCAGGTCGGAAGATCGACTAGGCTCGTCGTGCTCCAGCAGGTCTTCCGGCTCCTGAGCGTGCCTTGCTCAAGCACTACTGCGGAACCGGCCGATGAGCCAAGAGGGGAGAGGGGAATGATGGCGATCGGCATGATCGCGATCGCCCGCGCCGTGGGCAATATGATCGGCACCGAAATGATCGGCGCCGATCTGCCAATGTCGGATGACATGCCGGTGCCGCCGAGCAGCAGCATCTGCATGTCGAGTGGGCTGAGAGGGCACCGCAGCGGGCGAGGGAGCCTCATCGACATGTCGACGAAGCCGCTATCACGGCTTCGGTGGACGCACGCAAGAAGTCCGCTGCTTGCCGTCAAGTTTGGCCGCTTCAGCCAAAGGCATTCGCGCGAGGCGGCGCCGGGCCATTGATCCGGAGTGTTCCCTGGTTAGCAGCAGCACAGAAACGGCCGGTGCGATCATGATCGTCACCGGCATTCGTGCCGCCAATCGTTGAGCGGCCGGCAGCGGCACCGGGGGTAATGCTGGCGGCGCATGATGGCGCCAGGTTTAGTTGCTGATTTGCGGGCTCATCTGAGACGGTGGTCGGTTGAGCATATCCCGGGCAATTCTGTTCGATGTAGATTTTGGGGTATTATATACCCTAAAATTAGCATTGAACTTACGATTTCTTGCGCAGTGCATGATTTGGGGTATAATATACCCCAAGGAGCGCGCCAAGATGGTAGGCCCGAAAGGGAAAGTTGAAAGGTTTCTATCTTCACACCCGGTCTTCACCCGGACCGAGTTTCGCAAAACCGTGTCTCCCGGCCAGCCGCTCTCGTCGTCGGACTCACTGCTTAAGTACCACGCCGCCTCTGGACGAATACGTCATGTCGCGCCGGGTGTGTATGCCTCCGTCCCGCCGCACCTGGATCCGGCGAACTTCCATCCCGACCGGATTCTGGTCGCATCGCGCATACGCGCCGATGGTGTCCTCGCGTACCACACCGCACTCGAACTGCACGGGCTCGCCTATTCGGAAAGCTCTCAGACCCAACTCCTAAGCAGAGGTCGCCCGGGCGAGATGAAAACGCTCGTTGGTCCCGTCAGGTTCGTCGCGCAACCCGCCTCGCTGCGCCGTCGCTCCGAGGAAATGTCCGGCACGATCACGATGGACCGCCGCGGTCTCGACGTTATCGCGACCGGCGTCGAGCGAACGCTTGTCGACTGCATCGAGCGCCCGGACCTGACCGGCGGTGTCGAGGAACTCGCAAACGCGCTCCACAGCGTTAAAGCGTTCGACGTCGGCAAATTCGCGAAGTTCGCGCTCGTTCGCGACAACCAGACGCTCGTCGGCGTGTGCGGTGCCTGGCTTGAGAGCCGGAAGGATGACCTCTTCGTCGACACGCAGGTACTAGACGAACTGAAGGGGGCCGCCCCGCCGGCACCGCGACCCGCGTTGGGAAGTGACGCCCAAGGTCATGCGAAGGAAGGCTGGAACGTCATCCTGCCTCCGGATTTCCTCAACCCGTCCTTCGAAGGGATGTCGCCGGAGATGATGCCGTGATCTCGATCGAACGCCTCGAAAAGATTGCCACCGACGTTTCCTTCCAACCGGCCTCGGTCGAGCGCGTCATCCGGTTGATCGATGTGCTCCACCAGATCGCGAACGACCGCGAGCTCGGAAAGCTGCTCGCACTCAAGGGCGGCACCGCGCTCAACTTGTTCTATCTCGCACTAGACCGACTTTCCGTCGACATCGATCTGAACTACGTCGGTGCCGCGGATAGGGAAGCCATGCTGCGGGATTCCGAGATCGTCAACAAGCGACTTCCCGCGCTTCTGCAGAGCAAGGGGTACGAAATCGGCCGCGATCCTTCTGGCGAACACGCCGGCGGCAAGTGGCGCTTCAGGTACGTCTCGGCCTATCAGCGCCCGGGCACGCTGGAAGTGGACGTGAACTACCTCTTCCGGACACCGTTCTTCGGCTGGGAAAGGCTGAATTCCGCAAAGCTCGGCGACTACGAAGCGAAGAACGTCGGCGTGGTCGACCTCCACGAAATTGCCGCCGGCAAGATCGTCGCCTTGGTGGCCCGGCGGGCGTCGCGCGATCTGTACGACGCCTGGAGGCTGCTGCAGAACGAAAACATCGACTGGACGCAAGTTAAGGTCGGAGCGCTTGCGATCGGCGCCGCCTCCAGGGATCTGGATTGGCGCACGGTGTCGCTGAAGGACTACAAATACGATCTCAACGACCTGAACAACAAGCTGCTGTCCGTGGTCAAGAACGGCATGTTTGACGCGGAGGGCGGCCCGCAGAAATGGTGCGACCGGATCCTAGCGGAATGTCAAGAAAAACTGGCGCCGCTCTTCAAGCACGATGACGGAGAGCTGGCCTTCCTCGACGCGCTCTATGACCGCGGAAACATCGAAGTCGATACGCTTCCTGCGAACGACGATGTGAAAAAACGCATCGAAGCCTTTCCTGCGCTCCGGTGGAAAGCGCAACATATCGCGCAGCACTTGGGCCGGAAGCCCGGCATCTGACTTACGAACCAGACGTCACCACGCCCCTGTCGAGGCTAGGGATCCCTCTCCAAGCCGACGATCCGCTGACTAACTCGTTCGCCACGGTCCGCGTTATGCGTGATCGTTAAATTTTGAAACGTCGCGACGAGAAATAGCTCCGGTTCATATCGCCGAACAGAATCCGTTGCTTTCGAACCAATGGCTCCCGCGATTTCGAAGGATTCGTTGACGAAGAATCGACGGATGTCCCGTCGGGGTCCCGGCATTCTGTTTTGGCTCATCATCCGCTAAGTCTGAAGAAGGTGCCATCCCAGGCCCTTCGAGGGCCGGCGTCGCGACCGTCGTGGAGGTTTGGCAGGCTTGCACGAACAAAGTAGGCTACAATGGCAGCCTGACCGAGAAGCGAGATTTTCTGGCACGAACCGCGAAGGGCAGTGGACTAGCCTTTGCCGGCAACGCCACTGCGGCAGAGTTAGATGCCGTTCGCGCGGTGCGACGCGCAGTTTGCGAGCGGGCCCGTCAAGCCAGGCATCGAGCTGAACGGAACGACGGCTACAAAGGCCTATTGAGCAGGCGCCTGGCTCTCAGAACATATGACAGTGCCTTCCGCGTCCCGCTGTCGGACTACGAACGGTGGCTACCGCAGCAAACGGCCGAAGCGTTCAAACTGTACGGTCAAGAGGGTATGCCGCTCGTCGTGATCGAAAACGAGGCTTTCGATCTGGTCCCATCGTTGGACGATCGGGAGCTTGCGGACCTAGTCTACCAACTGGACCACGATGTCCTGCGCGCACAGAAAGAGCCCGACGACCGGTCGCTAGACCAGGTATTGGAACGACTGGCGGAGTTGGACAGCAGTCAGGGCTAGACTCCCAATTGACGGTAAGCTGACGATGATCATCATCTTCGGCGCCGTAAGCATGCTGCCCGACAGCATCACCACCATGCTGATGATCATTGGCATCATGAGCATCGTCGGCAGTGCCGACGGCCGCGGCCAACAGCACCAGCACCAGTAGGTATCGAACTTGCTTCGCGCCGCCGATGCAGGCATCAGCGTCAGCGCTTGCTGGCCGCACGAGATTCCGCGCCAAGGATTTACGCTTACGGCAGAATCTTTGCGGCGTTAATGTTGGCCTTTGCTGATTTTGTGTTTCGCAGCAACATCTTACAGAATCGCGTCGTTCGGATGGTCCGGAATCGAGTCGCTCTTATGGCCCAAGCGAGTCGTTCTTAAAGTGGACCAACATACTTGAAGCCACTGGTGGGCCCGGCAGGACTCGAACCTGCAACCAGACCGTTATGAGCGGCCGGCTCTAACCATTGAGCTACAGGCCCCGCCGCCTGGCGGGCCGCATGATGCGGCCGGCAACGGTGCGGGCCCCGTTTACAGGCTGCGTCGGGTTTCGGCAATCTCCGACCCACGGTTCAGCAACGCAGGATCACGATTTCACAAATCCTCGTTGGTAATTCGAGCACCAAGCCGTTGAACCAAGCTGTTGAAATTCGCTGGGAGCTCGACTGATGCCTTCGACTTTCGGGACGTTGTTCGCGATCTCAGTATCGGCCAGCCCCTTCGACTTAGCCGACTGAATTGCCTTTCGGTACGTAGTGTATCCGGTAGATAAAAGCTGTCTGCGATCGTCGACACGACGCCCTCACAACCCAATTTGCATGCGTGTGAGAACATCTCCGGCCCGTCGACTTCGAAGCTCTCACTGAACTGGATGGCGGTGCCGACGATCAGCTTCTTCAGTACAGCTTTGCGCTCCCGCAGCGGCAGCTTCGCAGATCTCGGCCGCTTAGAGGTTTCAAGCTCTCGCTCGAAGCGCTCATGGATCGCCTGCGGTCTTTCGACGCCGCTAATCGGCGCTTTCCTTCCTGACCCTGCAGGCACGCATAAGCGTCGACAGTTGATGCTGCCTCCAAGTTCCCATGCCGTTTGGACCCCCCTGGCGCGGGCGGCGCCGAGACAAATAGCCCTTGCTGCTTAGGGATGTCGAAAATTGCCTCCTCAATGTTCGCTATCCCCCTCCGAGAGCGCGCTTCTCTATGATGACCGCACGCTGGCGCCGCCGTTCGCAGCGCACCTGTCACCCTGGAGCTCTCAAATGCCTGATCCGATGGCCGGCCTATCCCCGCGCTTCCTGCGTACACCGGAGGGGGAGCTCGCGGCCCGTTTTGAAAATTGGCCGATCGCATCGAAGCGCTCGAACAGATCGCCACGCTCTACATGATCGAAACGACGTGCGGCGGGATGAGCGCGAGCCAGTGCCCCGTGCGCCAAGGACCCAGCCCCTGGGTGGCGTTGCTTATGGGCTAGCTGCTCGACGAACGGTTTGCGCAACTTCGCCAAGGCAAAGCTCGCCGAGGAGAACCGGTACGGTCTGAAACCACTGGGCCGGGCTTTCCTCCTCTCCGGACGCGCGCGATCACATTTGCCGGAATGATGTATACAAATGATCCATAGAAATCATCAATATTTGGGATATTGTCGCCTGTTTCCGACGAAATATACTCATATTCACCGCGCACTTTCGCCACATGTATACTGTACGTATCCTCGACGCGAGGGAAGGAGCGAGCGAATGGGTCACTGTTTTCCGATGAATGCTTGGTATGCCGCCGCTTGGGACGCCGACGTGAAACAGGCGCTATTGCCGCGCACGATTTGCGGCAAGCACATCGTGATGTATCGCCGCAGCAACGGTGAGGTGGCTGCACTGGAGGATGCCTGTTGGCATCGACTGGTGCCGCTCTCAAAAGGTCGGCTTGAGGGCGACACTGTCGTCTGCGGCTATCATGGGCTAAAGTTCAGCGCGCAGGGCCGCTGCACCTTCATGCCCTCGCAAGAGACGATCAACCCGTCCGCCTGCGTGCGTGCCTATCCTGTCGTCGAGCGCCATCGTTTCATCTGGTTGTGGATGGGCGATCCGGCGCTGGCTGACCCAGGGCTGGTGCCCGACATGCACTGGAACGACGATCCTGCTTGGGCCGGCGACGGCAAGACCCTTCACCTCAAATGCGACTATCGTCTGGTTGTAGACAATCTCATGGACCTGACGCACGAAACCTTCGTGCACGGTGCCAGCATCGGCAATGCCGCCATCGCTGAAGCGCCGTTCGACGTCACTCATGGCGAGATGACCGCCACCGTGACGCGCTGGATGAGGGGGATTGCTCCGCCGCCATTCTGGGCCAAGCAACTGCAAAAGCCTGGCCCGGTGGACCGCTGGCAAATCATTCGTTTCGCGGCGCCGTGCACCATCAATATCGACGTCGGTGTTGCGCCCGCCGGAACCGGCGCGCCCGAAGGCGATCGCTCGGCCGGCGTCAACGGGATTGTTCTCAACACCATCACGCCCGAGACGGAAACGAGCTGCCACTATTTCTGGGCATTTGTGCGCAATTATCGGTTGGGCGAACAGCGCCTGACCACCGAACTCCGCGAAGGCGTTTCCGGCATCTTCCGCGAGGACGAGCTCATTCTCGAGGCGCAGCAGCGCGCGATCGACGAAAACCCCGATCGAATTTTCTACAACCTCAATATCGATGCGGGCGCGATGTGGGCGCGCCGCCTGATTGATCGCATGATCGAGGCGGAAAATCCGCCGCCACATCGGCAGGCTGCGGAGTAGGGCATGGCCGAGCGAGACAGTGATCGCTCCGTCTCACAGACCGTGCGCGCGCAGCTCCGCCTGCGCGATCTGATCCTGTCGGGCGATCTGCGGCCTGGCGAGCGGATCTCCGAATTGCAGGCAGTGGAAACGACCGGCGCCTCGCGCACCCCGGTACGAATGGCGCTGGTTCGGCTGGAGGAGGAAGGGCTTCTCGAAGCGATCCCTTCCGGCGGCTTCACGGTGAAGGCGTTCTCCGAGCGAGATGTCCTGGACTCGATCGAACTGCGCGGCACGCTGGAAGGTCTGGCCGCGCGCTTTGCTGCCGAGCGCGGGGTCTCGTCGCGCGATCTCGAGCCACTGAAAGGATGTCTCGACGAGATCGACGGCCTGGTGCAGCAGGATCGGATCTCGATCGAGGCCTTCTCCTCCTACGTCACGCTGAATGCGCGATTTCATGCGCTATTGACCGAACTGTCGCGCAGCCCGCCCCTGATCCGGCAGATCGATCGCGCGTCCGCGCTGCCATTTGCCTCGCCAAGCGGCTTTGTCATGACCCAATCAGAACTGCCGCAGGCGCACGAGACGCTCTTGATTGCGCAAGATCAACACCGTGTCGTGATCGACGCAATCGAAAATCGCGAGGGTGCGCGGGCCGAGGCGATCATGCGCGAGCACGCGCGGCTGGCGTCGCGCAATTTGCGGCTGGTGCTCAAGAACAAGACGTATTTTGACCTGCTGCCGGGGCTGGCGCTGATCAGGACCGCAGGCGATTAAAGGAGGAGCGCATGCGCTTCATCGAGACCTGGACTCCCGCAACCCTGATTGCGACTCGCGATCTGACTTCTTCCATCCGCGAGTTCCTGATCAGGCCGGAAAGTTTCGACGGTGCGGCCTACCCGGTCGGCAGTCATATTGATGTCGCCGTCACCGTCGATGGCCGCCCCGAGACGCGGTCCTACTCGCTGATCGGTGAAGCCGACCGCGCCGGCTACCGTATCGCGGTGCGGCGTGCGGAGGATTCCCGCGGCGGCTCGCACTATATGTGGTCGCTCGCGCCCGGGGCGCGGCTGACCATCACATTGCCGAGCTCGCTGCTGCCAATCGACTGGGCGCGCCGGCATTATTGCCTGATCGCCGGCGGCATCGGCATCACGCCGCTGATTGGGGCCGCACAGGCGCTCGCCCGCCGCAAAGCCGAATTCACGTTGCATTATGCGGTACGTTCGCGTGAAGATGCCGTCTATCTGGACGTTCTGGGTACCTTGCTAAACGAGCGCCTCGTTGTCCATGCAGGCGATGAAGGGCGCCGGCTCGATCTCGACTCGTTGTTCGCCTCGCTGCCGCCTGATGCCATGCCGCTGTTTTGCGGCCCGATGCGGATGCTTGATGCTGCGCGCCGGGCCTGGACCGGCGCGGGGCGTGCGTTGTCCGACCTGCGCTACGAGACCTTCGGTTCGAGCGGCTTGCTGCCGACCGAAGATTTCCGGGTGCGCCTCGCGGACCGCGGCATCGAGCTTGAGATTCCGCGCGATCGCTCAATGCTGGATGCGCTCAATGCGGCTGGTTATGAGGTCATTTCGGATTGCCGGCGCGGCGAGTGTGGCGTCTGCGCCGTCGACCTCGTCCATATCGACGGTGAGGTTGACCATCGTGACGTCTTCTTCAGCGAGAATCAGAAGCGCGCTAACGAGAAGATCTGCGCATGTGTCTCGCGCGCCCGCGGCACCATCACGGTCGATATGCTGCATCGCCCGGACGCGGTCTAGGCTCGCCACAACGCCTTCCACGACAACAGTCGTGGTTTCGCGGCGGGCCGCCGCGGCCGGCAGCAGAGTGGCCTTGCCGTTGAGGGGGCTCGCCACTACGGCCGCGGGGTCTACTCCTGAGGATCCTGGGCTCTCGGCCTATGAGCGGCATCCGGTGACGTATTGGCGCCTGCTTGTTGGCGCCTGCTTGATGCTGGGGCCGAATGCGCCGGCCGGAAAGAAGACCTCGGATTGTCCCGCGCAGCTCTTTGGATCGCGAACCGGTAGCGCAGCCCGCACCGTCTTCGACACGAGAAAAATGGATGGCGGACCACGGCTGCCGCAATTTGTCTCCCGGCGGAGCTGCCAAGTGGGAATAGCCTCTCGTCTGGATCGTGCGACCGAGAACGATTGTCTCCCCTGTGTGATGTGATGTGATCGCCCGCGCGCATCACGCAATGCAAAATTGACGACGACGTCTTCGCCGGATGGCCCATCCGGCGCGCGGGGCCTCCGAAACGATCACGATCGCAGCGAGGTCGCTTGCAAACAGGGTTGGTGGCCCCTCGCAAGCGAACGGCGCGCTTCACAGCGCGAGGCCACGGTCCCCAAGCACCCGGCTCGTTAGCTCGCCCTTGATTTCGCAGGCGATTTCCTTTGTGATCACGGCTCCGAGCTGCAGTTTGGCATCGGCGTCGTCGGTCAGGTCAAGATCGGCGAGCCGTTGCCTCAGGCGGCTCTCGAACTCCTCGCCCATGGCATCGATCAGCCGGTCCCGCGTCTCTTCATAGGCGTCGGGCGCGATGCGCCTCACCACCTTGTCCCACGGGATCCAGCCTGTTGCGAGAAAGTCGGCGAACCCCGCCGCCTCCTCATTGCGCACCTGCGTCTCGGCCGCAGAGAGGTCGTCCTCAGTGACGTAGGCGACATCGAAGAAGCGCATGTCCGGGGCGATGTGCCGTAGCTCCAGCCGCTCGCGCAGCTTGACCTGGTAGGCAAGATGGACCTCGAGCTCATCGACGAAACTGAGCGAGCGGACCTTCTCGTGGGCGATTGCCTCCAGCGCCTTCAGGCGGAACACGACGCGGCCGTGCTGGACGAGTTCGTCGAGCCGCTCGTCATAGGCGCCCTCCTTGACATCAGCTTCCAGCCGTGCGGTCTGCATGCCATTCCATGTCCAAGTGATGCGATCTTCGCAGGTCTCGCTCGCTCCTAACGCGAGCCGGAAGTATTTCTTGCGCAATCGCGCCCTGATCGCCGCCTGCCGCAGATCGTCAGCCACCGCCTGCCGGAATGCGCCATTGCTATAGCTCACGGTGTGCTGCAGCCTGTCGAGGAAGCCCGCGTATTCCTGCGCGCCCGGCTCATCAGTGAAGGTCTGCCAAGCGGCCACCACCTCAGTCTCGCCGTCCAGCCAGTCCGCGACTATCTCGGGCAGAGGCCGCGGCTGAGCTTGCTCCGATCCTCCGCCGATTGAGAAGTAGACGTGCGGGCCGGTATAGCCCGGCGCATTGCCGGCTGCCGCCAGATTGGTCCGTACCCGCTCGGACAGCGGGTTACCCACCAGATCTACGACGCAGTCAGGGCCCAATCGTGTCAGCAGCGTCTCGGGCAGGCTGGTCAGCTGGTTGTTGCTCGCGTCGAGAAATTCGAGCCCGGCCGGGAGGCGTGCCGGCAGATTGGTCAGCCGGTTGTGGCTGGCGTTGAGCTCCTGAAGCGTTGCCGGAAGGTTATCGGGCAGATTGGTCAGCTGGTTGCCCTGGACGTTCAGGCGCAGCAGCCCGGCTGGGAGGGTGGCGGGCAGGTTGTTCAGCTGGTTGCGCATGGCGTAGAGCAGCCGGAGGCCGGCCGGAAGCGGATCCGGCAGGCTGGTCAACCGATTGTCGCTGGCTGCGAGCACCAAGAGATCGCTCGGAAGGGGATTGGGCAGGCTGGTCAGCTGATTGCCCCAGACGCTCAGGCGCTGGAGCGCGGCGGGGAAGGCGGCGGGCAAGGCTGTCAGGGACAGCAATGAGAGATCCAGCGGCGCATGGGCCGCGGCCGCGTCAAGCCAGGTTCTCGTTCGTCTTACAGCCTCTTGCAGATTGTCCTGTTCGCCCTGTCCCTCTTCGGCAGCCCAGCCCTCCAGGACCTGGTCCTGCGATGTCTCGCGAGCAGCCCGTGCTTCCCGGTTCGTCGGATCGCGGGCGGGGCCGGCGACAGAGGAACGTGTCCTGGTCAAAGCCCCGACCCACTGCGTCGCGGCCCGGGTGAGGCCGCATAGGCAGCCTTGCTGTTGGTCTCGTTCGGAAGATTCAGGAGTAACGCCGTCCCCCGGCTGGTACTGTCCTGGGTTCATCAATGCCGTCTCTTCGGTCGGCAAATCAGGCAATGCGCCGGAGCGGCGCTTCTTTCAGGACCGTATCCTGCAATTTTGCTTGGCTTCAACCCCGCGTTGGTCAGGATCAATCGAGCAAGCCTCATTGTAAACTCCTGACCCCGTGACGTTTGCTGCGTCGTTCAACTGCAGAGTCTTCTTCAGCAATCGGCGTGCCGCACGCGAAAGTGTTGCAGCCGTGCCTAACGAACGAAAAACAACCCCTCGCCGCTACAGCGGCGGAACGATCGTGCTGCTTGGTGCGGTTTCTCACATCGGCGTTTCAAATCAGACAGGAATGGCACGAAAGAATGGGCGACCGCTTGTCCATCGTACAGGACTTGAACATCATGCTCGAGCATGACGTGCCTTCCTGCGACCTCACGACCGAGTGCTCGTCATGGGTGCATCACCGGGCATCGTGCGCTTTGTAGCATCGACGCTTCGTGCGGGCGTTCGCGGACGTCGCGAGCACCGTCATCTGGTTGCGGGGCAAATCGTTTGTCAGCTAGCGCAGGGCTCGCCAGTCTCACCGCAATTGGCAGAGGGACGGGGTAATATCTTTCAGTGCCCAGTGCGATTGGCCTGCTTCTTGCTATCCGAACGTCGGTAATTCGTCACAGCCGATAACAGATCACTGGAGGGGCGATGGGCGCGGCAACGGAGACGTTCTACAATGTGATCAGACGTCAGGGTATCACGCGTCGCGGCTTCTTCAAATTCTGCAGCTTGACGGCAGTGAGCCTCGGGCTCGGCCCGCTTGGGCCAAGCCATATTGCCAACGCGCTCGAGACCAAGCCGCGTATGCCCGTGATCTGGATGCATGGGCTCGAATGCACCTGCTGCTCGGAGAGCTTTATCCGCTCGGCCCATCCATTGGTCAAAGACGCGGTGCTGTCGATGATTTCGCTCGATTATGACGATACCATCATGGCGGCGGCAGGACATCAGGCCGAAGCCATCCTTGAGGAGACCCGCGCCAAGTACAAAGGCCAGTATGTGCTTGCCGTCGAAGGTAACCCACCGCTGAACGAAGACGGAATGTTCTGCATTGATGGCGGCAAGCCGTTCGTCGAAAAGCTCAGGTCGATGGCAGACGATTGCATGGCGATCATCGCTTGGGGCACTTGTGCGTCCTGGGGCTGCGTGCAGGCGGCCAAGCCGAACCCGACAAGGGCTGTGCCGATCGATAAGGTGATCACGAACAAGCCGATCATCAAGGTGCCCGGCTGCCCGCCGATCGCTGAGGTCATGACGGGCGTCGTGACCTTCATCACCACGTTTGGAAAACTTCCCGAGCTCGACCGCCAGGGGCGGCCAAAGATGTTCTATTCCCAGCGCATCCACGACAAGTGCTATCGGCGTTCCCATTTCGATGCCGGCCAATTTGTCGAGGAGTGGGACGACGAGGGCGCGCGCAAGGGCTATTGCCTCTACAAGATGGGCTGCAAGGGACCGACCAGCTACAACGCCTGCTCGACCGTTCGCTGGAACGGCGGCATTTCCTTCCCGATTCAGTCCGGTCACGGCTGCTTCGCCTGCGCTGAAGACGGCTTTTGGGACAGGGGCTCGACTTATGACTACCTCACGACCATCAAGCAATTCGGCATCGAGAAGAACGCCGATCAAATCGGCATGGCAGCTGCCGGCGTGGCCGGTCTTACCGTTGCCGCGCATGCGGCGGTCACAGCCGCGAAGCGGCTCACCCTTAAACGGGATGGCGCAGCTCAGGACAATCATCGAGGCTAGGGGCGGACAAGGTGGGCGTGAAGACACCCAATGGGTTCAAGCTCGATGGGTCCGGCAAGCGCGTTGTCGTCGATCCGCTAACTCGGATCGAAGGTCATCTGCGTGTCGAGGTCAACCTCGATTCGGACAACGTGATCCGCAATGCGGTCTCGAGCGGAACGATGTGGCGCGGTATCGAAACCATTCTGCGCGGGCGCGATCCGCGCGACGCTTGGGCTTTTACCGAGCGGATTTGCGGCGTTTGCACCGGCACCCATGCGCTCACCTCCGTCCGCGCGGTCGAGAATGCGCTTGGCATCACGATTCCGGAGAATGCCAACTCGATACGCAACATCATGCAGCTCTGCCTGCAGGTCCATGATCATCTCGTGCATTTTTATCACCTGCACGCGCTGGATTGGGTCGACGTGGTCTCAGCACTCAAGGCCGATCCCAAAGCGACCTCGAGGCTGGCGCAGTCGGTCTCGTCCTGGCCGCTTTCATCACCGGGCTATTTCAAGGATCTGCAGATCAGGCTCACAAAGTTCTTCGATTCAGGGCAGCTCGGCCCGTTCAAGAATGGCTATTGGGGGCATCCGGCCTACAAGCTTGCGCCGGAAGCGAACCTCATGGCCGTGGCGCATTATCTGGAAGCGCTCGATTTCCAAAAGGAGATCGTCAAGATCCACGCCGTCTATGGGGGCAAGAACCCGCATCCGAACTGGCTGGTTGGCGGCATGCCCTGCGCGATCAATGTCGATGGCACCGGTGCAGTGGGTGCAATCAACATGGAGCGGCTCAACCTGGTGTCCTCGATCATCGACCGTTCGATCGAGTTCGTCGAAAAGGTATATCTGCCCGACGTTGCGGCGATCGGCTCAGTCTACAAAGACTGGCTCTATGGCGGCGGTTTGTCGGCCAAGAGCGTGATGTCCTATGGCGACATCCCCGAAACCGCCAACGACTATTCCGCGACCAGTCTCAAGCTGCCGCGCGGCGTCATCCTTGATGGCAATCTCAAGGAGGTCTTGCCGATCGATCACGGTGATCCCGAGCAGATCCAGGAATTCGTCGCGCACTCCTGGTACAAGTACTCCGACGAGTCCGGCGGGCTGCATCCCTGGGATGGCGTCACTGAGCCGAATTTCCAGCTCGGGGCCAAGTTCAAGGGTACGAGGACCGACATCAGGGAACTCGACGAGGGCGGCAAGTATTCCTGGATCAAGGCGCCGCGCTGGCGCGGCAACGCTGTCGAGGTAGGACCGCTGGCGCGATACATCATAGGTTATGCGCAAGGCAAAGCCGAATTCAGGGATCCGACCGACAGACTGCTCAAGACGCTCGATCTTCCGGTGACGGCGCTTTTCTCGACGCTCGGCCGCACCGCAGCGCGCGCACTCGAATGCCAGTGGGCGGCGCATCAGCTGCGCTATTTCCAGGACAAGCTGGTGGCCCACATCAAGGCGGGTAACACTTCAACGGCCAACACGAGCAAGTGGAAGCCGGAAAGCTGGCCAAGGGAGGCCAAGGGATACGGTTTCACCGAGGCACCGCGAGGCGCGCTCGGCCACTGGATCAAGATCAAGGACACCAGGATCGACAACTACCAGTGCGTCGTGCCGACGACCTGGAACGGTTCGCCGCGGGATCCCAAGGGCAATATCGGCGCATTTGAAGCCTCGCTGATCGATACGCCGATGGCCGATCCAGAGAAGCCGCTGGAGATTTTACGCACCATCCATTCCTTCGATCCGTGCCTGGCGTGCTCGACCCACGTGATGAGCCCGGACGGCCAAGAAATGGCTTCGGTCAAGGTTCGATAGGGAGGCTGCCGTGCTGGACAAGATGCCGCAAGCCGTTACCATCCGTATTGCCAACGATGCGGCACGGCGTGATCGCAGCGTCGAGCGAGATGTCGTCTATCCCTATGAACTGCCGCTGCGGTTGTGGCATTGGGTCAATGCGGCAGCCATTCTGGTCTTGGGCATAACCGGCTACTTCATCGGGACCGGGACAGAGGTAACGCCGGGAGAGGCAAGCGACAATTTTCTGTTCGGCTATGTCCGTTTTGCGCATTTCTCCGCAGGCTATGTGCTCGCGATCGGCTTCCTGCTGCGCATCTATTTGGCCTTGGTGGGAAACTCCCATGCAAGGCAGATCTTCTACGTGCCGATTTGGCGGCGGTGCTTTTGGAGTGAGCTCTGGCGCGCGGTGCGCTGGTACGCCTTGCTTGCAGCCGAGCCGGAGAAACATCTCGGGCACAATCCGCTAGCCCAGCTCGCGATGTTCTTCATGTTTACGCTGACGACCGTGTTCATGATCGTTACAGGCTTTGCACTTTATGCGCAGGGCTCCGGCAACGACAGCTGGCAGTATAAGTTGTGCGGCTGGGTGTTTGCGATCTGGCCGAATAGTCAGGACGTTCATACCTGGCACCGTCTTGGCATGTGGGTGATCGTGTGCTTTGCGCTCGTCCACATCTACGCGGCGATCTGGGAAGATGTCATGTCGCGCCGGAGCAGCATTTCCTCCCTGATTTCGGGCGAGCGCGAATTCCGTGATTGATTGAGGATGCCGATGCTGACCCCGCAGAACCCAGAACGGATCCTGGTGCTCGGCATCGGCAACATCCTGTGGGCCGACGAGGCATTCGGCGTGCGGGTGGTGGAAGAGTTCCACCGCCGCTACGCCGTCCCTGACAACGTCACCGTCCTCGATGGCGGTACGCAGGGACTCTATCTGGTCAATTTTCTCGAGGAAGCCGACTACTTGATTGTGTTCGATGCCATCGACTATGGACTTGCGCCCGGTCAGTTGAAGCTCGTGCGAGACGACGAGGTGCCGAGGTTCACCGCCGCCAAGAAGATGAGCCTGCATCAGACCGGCTTTCAGGAGGTCTTAAGTGCGGCCGAGCTGCTTGGCCGCTGCCCGCGAGAGCTCGCGCTCATCGGCTGTCAGCCGATGGATCTGGAGGATTGGGGCGGGCCGCTGACCGCTCCGGTGCGCACCCAGATTGCGCCCGCGATCGAACTGGCTTGCGAACTGTTGATGCAGTGGGGGGCGCCGGCAAGACGTCGGACCGCGCCGTTGCCTAGCTCGGAACGTCTGCTCGCGAACGATATCGACCATGCAAACTATGAGATGAGGGCGAGGCCGATCTAGCGGCTCGCAGGTTACGATGTGCTGGTTACAATGTGCCTTGGCCTGCCAATGACGATTATTGAGACCGACGGCATCCGGGCCCTGTGCGAGTATGGCACTGAAAAGCGGTTCGTCTCGGTCATGCTGCTGTCCAAGCCGCCGGTCGGCGCCAAGGTGCTGGTCCATATCGATACCGCGGTGCGGGTCCTGGAGGACGATGAGGCGCGGCTGATCGCAGAGGCGCTCGACGGCCTCGATGCGGCCCTCAATGGCCACGACTGCGATCGCTTCTTTGCGGACTTGATCGGTCGCGAGCCGCTTCTGCCCGAGCACCTCCGCTAGCCGGCGTCGCCCGCCGTCCTGCCCATTTGCGATTGTTCAACTCGCCATTGTTCACGGATAGCATGCGTCGTGCCGAAACAAGCTCTGCGCCGAGGATCTCAAGCGGCTTTGCACTGCTGATCCGAGCGGAACGCAAAACTGCGACGAAACGGTGATTGGCACACACCTTGCTAACACCCCATCCCGTGGACCGCGACGATAGAAAGGAGCCTGATGGGTTTTCAGTCGGGAAAGCATGATCTGACGTGGCTCGGCCTGATCGAAGCCGTGACCGCAAGCATCGACGCGCCGCTGGCCGTGGCCCTTCTTTTGGGGACGATCGCGGTGCTGCTGTCGGCTGGCGATCCCTTAACCTGGATCGAGGCGATCCACGTCACAGTCTCGCCTTCTGAATTGTTCCAGGCGTTTCAGCGGCGCGTGGTCGGCATGGTGACTGCCCGATACGCTGAAGGCAGGCTGGCCAAGCGGTTCGGCCTGCGCGTCCAGTCGACGCTGATCCTGTGGCTCCAGGGTGAGACGCATGGCCCGATCGTCGAGACCGAGGTCTGGAAAATCTGTACCAGCCGCATCTTCCGACTGATTGATCACCTGCGCGAAGGCGTGTCTGTCGTCAAGAACGTCATTCCTCAGCCTGCACGAGCAAACGTCGCATCATGAAAGCAGGTTTTTCCTTTGCGCAAGGCGCCGAGCATCCGCTGGGCGTGCTTCCGACTGAAGCGGAAAGCCTCGAGGCAGGCCATAACGGGCCGACGATTGCTGCCGCGCTCGCCAAGCTCGCTTCGCTCGATGGCGTCGAGCTGGCAAGGAATTGTCCGAATGCCGTCGCACTGTTGTCAAACGTCGCCGCTGCCGTTGCCGGCCAGAAGAGCGCCGCACAAACGCAGCTGTTCAGGCTTGCTAATCTCAGCGATCTTGAGCGCAAGCTGATTGCCGACGTGCTTGGGAGGGGCGAAATCGCCGGCGTCGTCGCGCTGCCGGATGGCTCCGTGGCACAGATCCAGGAATCGGTGCTTGCGGGAATCTGGCGCGTGCGCATCGGGGCCGACCCGGCGCACGAATATATCGAAGTTGGCGCGATACCACAGATCGTGCGGCGCGCGGCAACCGACCTGACGGCGACTGATCTTACGATCAATGCGGCGCCGGAAGGCGCGATGAACGTGCTGCCGGTGCTCGCGGAAATCCGTGAACGGGCGCTGGCCTGGCGGCCCGGCATGCGCGCTCACATCATCAATTTCACACTCCTGCCGATGAGCCCGGTCGACCGGGCGTTTCTGCAGCAAAGCGTCGGCAACGGGCCGATCCTGCTCACCTCGCGCGGCTACGGCACGTGCCGCGTGCAGGCGACCGGCATCCAAAACGTCTGGTCGGTGCAGTTCTTCAACTCCATGGACAGCATCATCCTAAATACGCTTGAGGTTGGCGGCGTGCCGACGGTTGCGTTGGCAGCCGACGAGGACTTCGAGGATTCCGGCGAACGCATGCAGGAAATCATCGAGGCTTACTTCAAATGACGGGCCTCGTGAATTTTGCCGTCCGGCAGTCTCTCGGAGACGACGCGCGCATGGGGTGCGGCATCTGCTGGATCGTCTACGATCTGGCAGCGGGCACGAGGGGCCGCGCATGAGCCTCGCCATCCGCAACCAGATGCAGGTCACCGTATCGCTTGCTGACGACGCAATTGGCGCGGTCGAAATCCTGCCACGGGTCCAGCCGCCACTGGCGCGGCTGTTCGCCGGAAAACCGGCCAGTTCGTTGCTCAATGTGCTGCCGCGGCTGTTTTCGTTGTGTGCCGCCGCGCACCAGGTGGCATTCCTGTCCGCGATCGGGGCGGCGCGCGGCGCAGGCCTCAACCTTGCGACGAGGCAGCATCGTATGACCCTGGTCGTTGCCGAGCGACTGGCGGAACTGCTCCGGGGCCTGTTTGTCGCCCATCTCGCGCAGGACCCCACAAGTGCCGACGCGATCCGCGCCCTGATCCAGGACGTGTTGGTGCTTGTCGGCAGCGCAAAGGCCGGATGCCGCCTCGCTCTCAGCGAGGCAGCAGTGCGCATCGCAGCCGCGTTGGCTGCGCTCGGCATAGCGAATGAAGACGGCGCGCCGATGCCCGGTAGCCCGCTTGCACTTCGCATCGCCGCGCTCGAGGAGGTCATATTGAAGCCTGTGCCGATGCAGCATTCATTCCTGTCCGCTGCCGACGACCACGACATCATTGAACGGCTGCTCGTGAATGACGTGAGCGCTTGCCATTGCCCCGACCTGGAGGGCCGTATTCCCGAGACGGGTCCGTGGGCGCGCCAAATGAAGCGTGGCCGGCTTTCGTCAGGCCGGTCGGCCCCAGCCGAGCGGCTGAAGGCGAGGATCGCCGAAATCGTCGGGCTGTGCGCTTGGCTCAAAGCCGGGGCTCATATCGAGATAGCGCAGGATGGAATCGTCGAAAGCTACGGACTGGGACCGCGCCGTGGTGCGGCCGCGGTCGAATGCGCCAGGGGACGTCTTTATCACGCGGTTGAGCTCGACCGTCAGGGGCAGATATCGCGCTTCGAATGTCTTGCGCCGACCGAATGGAATTTCCACTCGCGCGGACCGCTTGTCCGCAGCCTGCAGGGCGCGGGGCTGACGGCGAGGCCGCACGCACGAGCTGCCATTCGCAGGGTGATTGAATCGCTCGACCCGTGCGTCGCCTTCACCCTCAATTTTCGCGACGTCGGCGATGCATGAAATGGCGCTTTGTGAGGGCATCATCGAGATTGTCGAGGAAGAGGCGCGCCGGCGATCGTTTTCGAAGGTGAAGACCGTGTGTCTGGAGATCGGAGCGCTGAGTTATGTCGTTCCGGAAGCGATGAAGCTCAGCTTTGCCGCCGTTGCTGCGCGGACCATCGCCGACGGCGCGGTTCTCAAGATCGTTGAGCAGCCTGGCCTCGCCTGGTGCATGGCCTGTTCGGCAAGCGTCGAGATTGCCCGCCGCTGCGAGCCGTGCCCCCGCTGCGGCAGCTACCAGCTGCAGGTGACTGCCGGCGAAGAGATGCGGGTCAAGGAGCTGGAGATCGACTGATGTGTAGCATATGCGGCTGTAGCGAAGGCGCGCCCTCCACCGAACCCACCCACGCGCAGGGTGCGCATGCCAATGGTCATCGCCATGCACATGATCACGGTCACCACCTTGATCATGTGCATACCGGCCAGGACGTGCATCATTCTCACCGCCGTCAGCATCACCGCCATCGTGATCACGGCCGTCAGCAGGCTCATGGCGGACCGGGGCTTGTGGATTGCGCGGCTGACCCGGCCGGTTTGAAGGTTGCGGGCATGAGCAGCGAGCGGGTCATTCGGGTCGGGCGCGATATCCTCGGCAAGAACGTCAGGATCGCGGCCGACAACCGCGCCAAATTCCTGGCCGATGACATGCTCGTGTTCAACCTTGTTTCAAGCCCTGGCGCAGGAAAAACCTCGCTCCTCGTCCGCGCCGTCTGTGAGCTCAAGCGGAGCTGGCCGCTTGGAGTCATCGAAGGCGACCAGCAGACCTCGAACGATGCCGAGCGCATTCGCGCGACCGGCGTGCCTGCAATTCAGATCAATACCGGCAAGGGCTGCCATCTCGATGCTGCAATGGTCAGCGAGGCCTATCGGCGCTTGCCGCCATTCAAGCGCGGTATTCTCTTCATCGAAAACGTCGGCAATCTGGTTTGTCCCGCGGCGTTCGATCTCGGCGAGGCCTGCAAGATCGTGGTGCTCTCGACCACCGAGGGTGAAGACAAGCCACTCAAATATCCGGAAATGTTTGCCGCATCGTCGCTCATGCTGATCAACAAGATTGATCTGGCGCGCCTGGTCGATTTCGATTTGGGCCGGACCGTCGAGTATGCGAGACGCGTCAATCCAGGGATTGAAGTGCTGACGGTTTCAGCGCGTACCGGCGAGGGCCTTGCCGCGCTCTACGCCTGGATTGGGAAGCAAGCGGCAGATCAGACCCATCCCGTCGCGGGCACTACGCCATGAGCGAGGCAATCGCCGGCGAGGGAACGCGGCTGCGCGTGCGCGTCAGCGGCGCCGTTCAGGGCGTCGGCTTTCGTCCGTATGTATATGGTCTCGCTGCCCGTTATGGGCTCGCCGGGTTCGTCGCCAACGATCCCGGCGGCGTCATCATCGAGGTCGAGGGCCACGGTACGTCCGAGTTTTTGGCCGCTTTGCCGCTCGAAACGCCAATATTGGCCCGCATCGATCACATCTCGGTTCAGGAGATCGGTGCGCTTGGGGCCAGAGACTTCTCGATCCGCCGCAGCGAACAGGGCAGGTCGTCGACGCGGATCGTCGCCGATGCCGCAACATGCCAGTATTGTCTGGATGAGTTGTTCGACCCAACAAGCCGCTATTACCTCTACCCCTTCATCAATTGCTCCCATTGCGGCCCGCGCTACACCATTGCCGAACAGCTCCCGTATGATCGCCGCAACACTGCGATGAAGGTCTTCGCGATGTGTGCCGCCTGTGCGGCTGAGTATGCCGATCCGGCGAGTCGTCGTTTTCACGCCGAGGCGATCGCGTGCCCGATATGCGGCCCTCGGCTCAGTCATGGGATCGCCGATATTGCCGCGGCGATCGCCGGCGGCCAGATCGTGGCGATAAAGGGGGTTGGAGGGTATCAGCTGCTTTGCGACGCTGCCGATCATGACGCGGTGCGGCGTTTACGTAAGCGGAAGCAGCGCGACCAGAAGCCGTTCGCGGTCATGCTCGGTTCCATAGAGCAGGCCAATGAGATTGCGGAGACGAACGCCGCCGAGCTCGCTCTGCTCGAATCGGTAGCCCGCCCGATCGTTCTGCTGCGCTCGCGCAACAATCTTGCGCCTGCGATAGCCCCCGGCCTGTCGCGCGTCGGCGTCATGCTGCCCGTGGTCCCGCTGCATCACCTTATCTTCCATGCGCTTGGTTCGATTGGCGCAAGGCCTGCTGGTGGCGGTCCGGTCGTCGGGAGTGGCGGTCCGGTCGTCGTCACAACCAGCGCCAATCTCGGAGGCGAACCGCTCCCGATCGACAACGGGGAGGCGCTGCGGCGGCTTGCCGGCATCGCCGATCTTATTGTGACTCATGATCGCGATATCCTGACGCGTGCCGATGATTCCGTAGTGTCGGTCGTGGCCGGACGGTGCCAGTTCATTCGCCGTGCCCGTGGCTATGTTCCCGAACCGATCCGGCTTGCGAGGTCCGTGCCGCCCTTGCTCGCGGTCGGCGGCGCGCTGAAGTCGACTGTCACCGTTACGCGGGGCAACGAGGCATTCGTCTCCCAGCACATCGGCGATCTCGATACGGCTGAAGGCATTCGCTTTTTCGAGGAGACGGTCCACCATCTCACGTCGACCCTGGACGTCAGACCTGTCGTCATGGCCCATGATCTGCATCCCGACATGGCGTCCACCCGCTTTGCGGAAGCAAGCGGCTGCGCTCTGATCGCTGTCCAGCACCATCACGCGCACGCTGCTGCCGTCATCGCAGAGCATGGTCTCACCGCGCCTACGCTCGCCCTTCTGCTCGACGGCTATGGCTATGGCTGCGACGGCGGCAACTGGGGTGGCGAGCTCTTGTTGTGCGAAGGCGCCCGGTTTCGACGCATCGGGCATCTTAAACCCTTGCAAATGCCTGGCGGGGATCGCGCAGCCCGCGAGCTCTGGCGGATGGCGAGCGCGATACTTCAGATGCTGGGACGGGGACATGAAATTGCGCGTCGCTTTGCGTCGCAGCCGCAGGCCGAGCAGCTGCGGGCATTGCTTGAGCGACCTTGTGGGACCACCACGACCAGCGCGGGCCGGCTGTTCGATGCAGCAGCGGCGCTGCTCGGGGTAGCCACTTTGCAGAGCTATGAGGGCGAGGCCGCGATGAAGCTCGAGGCGCATGTGCGGCAGACTGCAGTGCTCGAAGCGGGTTGGATGATCGATGGCGGCGTGCTGTCATTTCGTCCGCTGTTTGCCCGCTTGATTGCAAGCGATATCGGCGCCACAGAGGGTGCCGAGCTGTTTCATGGCACGTTCGCCGCCGCCTGCGTTGATTGGGTGGTACGCTCTGCGCAGACAACCGGCGTCACAACCGTCGTTCTGAGCGGCGGTTGCTTCCTGAACGCGGTGCTCGCAGATGAAATTCAGCGCGGCTGCATTGCGGCCGGCCTCACTCCGCTGTTGCCACGGCAGGTTCCGCCTCACGACGGTGGCTTAAGCCTCGGGCAAGCGTGGATCGCCGCCCTTCAGACTGCTGAGCAGCCGCAAGCTCTGGAAGGAACAGCCTGATATGTGTCTCTCGGTACCGGCTGAGGTCGCCGAACTCCTTCCCGGCGACATGGCCATCGTGTCCATCGATGGCGTCAGCCTGGAGATTTCGATCGCGCTCATCGATGATCTCGTCGTGGGGGACTACGTCCTTGTCCATGTCGGCTACGCCCTGGCCAAAATCGACCCCGCGGAAGCCAGCCGCACGCTAGAGCTCCTGCAGGAGCTAGGTAGCGTCGGGCAGGAACTCGGATCATGAAATATGCCGACGAATTTCGCGACAAGACCATCGCCCAGGGGCTCGCGCAGGCGATCGGCACTGAGGCCGATCCACAACGGGCCTACCGGTTCATGGAGTTCTGCGGTGGGCACACGCATGTGATCTCCCGCTATGGCCTGGACGACTTGCTGCCGGCGAATGTCCGCATGATCCACGGGCCGGGCTGTCCGGTCTGTGTTCTCCCCACCAGCCGGATCGACATGGCGATCCGGCTCGCCGCCCGGCCGCAGGTCACGCTCTGTGTCTACGGCGACCTGATGCGCGTGCCCGGCTCGCAAGGACAATCCCTGTTGCGAGCCAGGGCGCTCGGCGCTGACATTCGGATGGTCTATTCGACGCTCGATGCGATCCGGATCGCCGAACAGGCGCTGGATCAGGAGGTGGTCTTTTTTGCCATTGGATTTGAGACCACGACGCCTCCGACGGCAGTGATGATCCGGCTTGCCAAGAAGAAGCGGCTGAAGAATCTCAGTGTGTTCTGCAACCACGTGCTGACTCCCCCGGCGATGCAAAGCATTCTCGAGAGTCCCGATATCCGGACAGTCGGCCGGGCCGAAATCGACGGATTTATCGGACCTGCGCATGTCAGCGCCATCATCGGTACGGAGCCTTACGGGCGTTTGGCCGAACAATTCGGCGAGCCGATCGTGATCGCGGGATTTGAGCCGCTCGACGTGATGCAGGCCATCCTGATGCTGGTTCGGCAGGTGAATGACGGCCGATTCGAGGTGGAGAACCAATATAGCCGTGCGGTGAGGCGTGAAGGCAACCACCGCGCCATGGAAGAGGTGTCCAACGTTTTCGGGCTCCGCGACCAGTTCGAATGGCGTGGGCTCGGGCTCATACCTGATAGCGGGCTTAAGCTGAAGCGGGCTTACGCCAAATTCGACGCCGAGATGCGTTTCGTGATGCACGAACTGCCCGCCGCCGACAATCCGGCGTGTGAGTGCGGGGCCATCCTGCGCGGCGTGAAAAGGCCTGTCGACTGCAAGCTGTTCGGAACGGTCTGCACGCCGGAAACCCCCACAGGGTCCTGCATGGTTTCATCGGAAGGCGCCTGTGCCGCGCACTGGACGTATGGCCGGGGCCGCGATTATCAGGTGCGGCGGGCGTCATGCGAGTGAAGTCCTATCAGCGCAAGCTCGATATCAAGAATGGATGCGTCGACCTGTCCCACGGTTCCGGGGGGCGCGCCACGACGCAGCTGGTGCTCGGCCTGTTTCACGAAGCGTTCGGCAACGAATGGCTCGCCCGTTGCAACGATCAGTCCGCCTTCGGTGTCCGCTCGGGCAGGATGGTGATGACGACTGACAGCTATGTTGTTTCACCGCTGTTCTTTCCCGGCGGCAATATCGGGTCACTCGCGGTGCACGGCACAATCAACGATGTCGCGATGGCCGGCGCGCGGCCGCTCTATCTGGCGGCAAGCTTCATCATCGAAGAGGGCTTCCGATTCTCGGAACTGAAGGCGGTTGCGGATTCGATGGGCGCAGCAGCGCGTGCTGCCGGCGTTCACATCATCACTGGCGACACCAAGGTCGTCGAGCGGGGCAAGGCGGATGGTCTGTTCATCTCGACGACGGGCATAGGCGTTCTGGCCGCCGGGCTCGACCTGTCCGCCGAAAGGGCAACGATCGGCGATCGTGTGCTGGTTTCCGGCAGCCTCGGCGACCATGGGGTTGCGATCATGTCGCGACGCCAGAACCTGGCTTTCCAGATCGACATTGTCTCGGATTCCGCGGCTTTGCATGATCTCGTGGCCGTCATGGTTGCGGCCGGCGGCGCCGACATCCGGGTGATGCGCGACCCCACGCGCGGCGGTCTTGCCGCAACGCTCAACGAGATTGCGCATCAATCGAGCCTCGGATTCCGCCTGCAGGAAGAGGCTATCCCGGTAAAGCCGGCGGTTGCGGCAGCCTGCGAACTCCTTGGGCTTGATCCGCTCCATGTCGCCAACGAGGGCAAACTCGTTGCAATCGTGGCGCCGGATATGGCGGATGCCGTGCTTGCCGCCATGAAGGCGCATCCGCTCGGGTGCGATGCGGCTGATATCGGCGAGGCGGTGGCTGATCATCATCATTTGGTGCAGATGTCGACCAGCTTTGGCGGCGGACGAATTGTCGATTGGCTGTCGGGCGAGCAACTGCCCCGGATTTGTTGAGGGCGCCAGCGTCGGGGCGAAGGATTGGTTCGGCTTCCGGGACGTCTCATTAGTTCTCGACAGCTGTAGCAGGCATCCGAGCAGCGCGTTGAAAACGCATGATCGGAGGCCTTAGTTTGTGTGCACGCCGCATCGCGCGACTTCGACCAGGGAGGAGCCGCGGCATCGGCTTTGTCTGCTTTGCGACATAGCCGACCAGCGTTGTTGTGGCTGCGACTGACATGAACAATGTGCAAACGCAGCGCGGTCGCCTCGGTCGCACCCGCCCATCCGAGAAAGCAAGCGGCAGCACGCTATCGAGCCTTCGACGCCGCTCTGAGGCTCGCACCATGGGACGCCGCGCGTCATCTTCACAATGGCATCACACTTGCACCGAGTGGAATGTTCAGCCCGACGTATCATCGTCGAGCCGTGCATCGCCCGTAGGCGAGCGCCCAAAGGTGGTCGGCGCCACGCTTGCGGGCTTTTTCTCGCCGGAGTGCCCCGTGTTATCGTCTATCGATCGGCCAGCCGGCTCGCTCGCGACCCGATTAGCATTTTTTGTTGCCGGATTCGGCTTTGCCTCATGGGCACCTCTGGTGCCGCTCGCCAAGGAGCGGCTTGCGGTCGATGATGGCGTGCTTGGTCTGGTGTTGCTCTGCCTTGGCGTTGGATCCGCCGTCGCTGTGCTTGTGACCGGCGCGCCGAATGCGCGTTACGGCAGCCGGACCATCATCCTTGGTGGTGGTCTTGGCCTTGCGTTCGGCCTGCCGTGGCTTGCTGTGGCCAGCACGCCTCTTTGTCTCGGCGCCGTGCTGTTTGCTTTCGGTGTTTCGCTTGGCTCAATCGATATAGCCATGAACGTTCATGCAACCGAAGTGGAGCGCGCCGCCGGCCGTCCGTTGATGTCCGGCTTCCATGCCCAGTTCTGCATCGGCGAAGTCGCTGGCTCCGCTGTTATGACCACCTCCCTCTCGCTGCGGACTGACGCGCTTGTTTCAACATTGATCTGTTCGGCGCTGATGACGATTGCAATTGTATTGGCCTGGCCGCGGTTTCTCGCAACAGCTCAGACCGAGCAACGGCTCGGGCTCGTCCTGCCCGATCGCGGCGTGTTGCTGATAGCGACGCTTGCGGCCATGACCTTTCTTGTCGAAGGCGCAATGCTCGACTGGAGCGCCTTGTTTCTTGTTGATCGAGGCCTTGTCTCGAAGGCGCATGGCGGCTTCGGTTACATGTTGTTTTCCATTGCCATGACAGCAGGCCGCCTTGGCGGAGATGCCGTCGTGACGCGATTCGGCGATCGCGCCACATTGCTGTTCGGAACTCTGCCGATCATGACGGGTTTCGCGGCACTACTAGCGGCGTCCGTTGGGGCGATTGCCATGGCGGGATACCTGCTTATCGGATTGGGTGCTGCGAATATTGTGCCGGTGCTGTGCCGCCGGGCCGGCAAACAGAAGACGATGCCGGCTCGCCTTGCGATCGCAGTCACCACGACGGTCGGCTACACGGGTATGCTCGTCGGTCCCGCTATCGTCGGCCTTGTCGCAAACATGGCTGGCCTTCCATTGGCATTCGCAATGCTGGGCCTGCTCCTGTGCACCGTTACGCTCACGGCGCCGATCGTGGTCGCGGACCGTCACTGAGTTGTGGTGTGGATGCCTCTTGCAAATTTGGCCTTTGATAGTTCATCCGCTGCCTCCGCAAGCTGCCGTCTTTTCACGAGGCGACTTTCCACGAGCCGACGGCGTGTCTGGCCATTCAGGCGGCACGGGAACGCTATACTGGCCCAAGGGTTCGAATACGCGCCTGGCGTGCCGGCTGTCATTCATCCTGCCTTTCGTTCGGGTTCGACGTCATTCTCCAGCAGCTGGATGTCCAAACTTGGGATCTCCGGCATGGCCTTGCCCGCGATGGCCTGAAGGTCTCCGACCATCCCGACCGTCGAGTCGACAACGGCCAAAATCTGCGTTTCCCGCTTGGCCCACTGCCGCCCCATGAATTTTCGTTCCTTGTCGAGATCATCACGCATGTCGTTGAACTTCTCAACTACGGCTTCCACCCGCTGCCTGAACTTCGTCCCCGTCAGGTAATGGTAGACCTGCTCCATCTTCGTTTGCTGGCCTTGCTGCAGGAGGCGCGAGCCGGTGACGTCGATAAGTGCCTGGCGGAGGGCCACCGCGACCGGCAGAGCACATCGGGGGTGCGTCACCCATATTCCATCAATCAGGTCGAAATGCTCAACATGTTTTGGAAGCGCCTGCGATACGATGAGCGCAACATCGGCTCCGCAGCGGCGCTGATCGTCCCGGAGCTTGCCAAGCCACCCGTCGCTCCAAGCCTTGGTGCGCTTGGATTCCCAGAGGATAATGCCTGCGGCCTGCCCAATAGAGCCATTGACCTGCTGCACAACGTCTGCGCCAAGTTCGCCTTTGCCCACTGGCTCAATCAGGTCAGTTGGAAAGCGGCCGCGAAGAAGACCTTCCAGCTCAAGCTCCAGGACTTCGCCCTGCGATTGTTGTGATCCTTGCTCAGCTTTACGCTTTAGCTCCTCGATTGTGCGGGACATCGACTCGATTGTCTGGTCTTTTTCCGCGACGCGCAGTCGAGCGGCTTCGTCAGCTTCCTGCCTTGCCTTTGCCTGGATCTGTTCAGCTGAAGCCTGAACACGTTTCTCAACGGTCAGATCAAGCTCGCGCTTCTCGTCATCGAGCGCTCGTTGCTTGCGGATAAGTTCGGCCTGTGCCTGCTGCGCCTCGGCAAGCTTGGCGTTGTTGGCCTCGAGAATCTGCCGGAGCTCGGCCAATTCGGTTGTACGTGCCTGCAGTTCAGCTGCGGCCGCATCGCGCGCTTTCTTGGCCTCCATTGCGACAAGTTGGTTCCGCTCGGCCGCCAACCGTCGAGCCACCTGGTCGTCGATCAGCTCGCGATCCTTCTGAAGCTGTTCGCGCTCCTGTCGCAGTGCTTCGGTCTTGCGCGCGACCTCCGCGTCCTTGCTGGCGAGCTGTTCTTGGAAGCGCTGGCGGGTTTCCGCGAGAAGCGGGGCGGCGAGCGATTCGGTTAGCCTAATCTCGTGGTTGCAATTCGGACAATGAAGGGTGGGCTCATGGGCGCTGGTGGCCGCGGTCGCACTAAATGTCATGAACCCTCCCGGTCTGCGGCTAGGCCGGGATAAACGTGATCCGCCCAGCTTCGCTCCGCTTCCGATATGGCTTTACCGTTATTTCAACGTCTTGGTCGAATGCCGTAATCACGCGCAGCAGCTTTTCCACTGAAACCAGCTTCAAAGGCCAACGAAGCAGCTTGGACAGACCGGGGCGCTTCATGTCGACCAGCCCAGCGGTTTCAATCTGGGTGGTCTTCGGCTCCGCCATCAGCCGCTTCAGCTGAACAACGACAGCGGCTTTGAGATGGTGCTCCTGGCATTCGGCAGACCGGGATCAGCGAAAATGTTGCCGAACCCTCAAGCTATGGGTGGGCAACGTCTTCTTTCTGCTCATCATCGGACTTTCTTCGCTGCCCTTGTGGATCGTTTCACGATCTCGACAGTTGCTGGACCGTGGCAAGCTCCGCAAAGATGTCATATCCATCCAGCCGGGATCCGTTTGTCCGAAATCCTGCGTAACAGCTTAAACGTTGCAGAATTTCTGCGCCATCTGGCCGCCTCCTCATCAGTATTGCAGCGTCCTTCCGACTAGAACGGAAGTCGAGGCAGGGAGGATTGCAAATGAAGCTCGGTGTTCCCAAGGAAATCAAAGCGCACGAATATCGCGTGGGCCTGACCCCGGGAGCCGTCCGCGAATATGTGGCAGCCGGTCACGGCGTGATGGTCGAGACCAACGCCGGCGCCGGTATTGGCGCAACCGACGACAATTATCGCAACGCCGGCGCAACTATTCTGGAGTCTGCGCGCGAGGTATTCGCCTCGAGCGAGATGATCATAAAGGTCAAGGAGCCCCAGCCGTCCGAATGGGTTCAGCTGCGAGAGGGCCAGATCCTCTTCACTTACCTGCATCTGGCTCCAGATCCGGAGCAGGCCAAGGGACTGCTCAAATCCGGCTGCACCGCGATCGCCTATGAAACCGTAACTGATGCGCATGGCGGCCTTCCGCTGCTGGCGCCGATGAGCGAGGTCGCGGGCAGGCTTGCGATCGAGGCGGCAGGTAGCGCCCTGAAGCGGTATGCGGGCGGCCGGGGGCTGTTGATCGGTGGCGTGCCAGGTGTTCCGCCGGCTCGCATCGTGGTGATCGGTGGGGGCGTCGTCGGGACGCATGCGGCGCGCATGGCGGTCGGTTTGGGCGCTGAGGTTACGATCATTGATCGCTCGATACCCCGGCTTCGTGAGCTGGATGAACTCTTCGAAGGGCGCGTTCGTACCAGGTTCTCGACGATCGACGCCGTGGAGCAGGAGGTGTTCGCGGCGGACGTGGTCATTGGCGCGGTGCTTGTTCCGGGCGCGAGCGCACCGAAACTTGTCAGCCGCGGCATGTTGAGCTCGATGCGCAAGGGAGCGGTGATCGTGGATGTCGCTATCGATCAGGGCGGCTGCTTTGAGACGTCACACCCGACAACCCACGATGATCCGACTTACGAGGTGGACGGCATCATTCATTATTGCGTAGCCAATATGCCCGGAGCCGTCCCGCTCACCTCGAGCCAGGCCTTGAACAACGCCACGCTGCCATTCGGCTTGGCGCTCGCCAAAAAGGGATTTGCTGCCGTGCTCGAAAATCCGCACCTGCGCGCAGGCCTAAATGTCCATCGGGGCCGGCTGACTTACAAGGCTGTGGCCGAGAGCCTCGGCCTGCCATTCTCACCGATCGAACAGGCTGCGGCCTGATCCCAGAGGCCCCCTAGGGGCGTTTCCTCCCTGACTTGGGCCACTCGTTCGGAGTGGCCCCTTTTTTTGGACTCCTTCGACCTCTTGAGCGCGGATTAAATTGCTCTGGGACCTAGAGCCAATTCGCTCAGCTATGATAGCTGCCCGGTGTGGGCGGCGGACCAGTTACGCGCTGAACAAGGACAGCATCGAAATCAAGCCTCTGTGTTGCGGACTGTAGGGTTTGCGACAAGCTGTCCAAGTCGTAACATGCGACGGAAGATAGCCGAGATAAATCAAGGCTCGGCGCTTGGCACGAGGCTTGAAGGGATGAGGCCGTCCCGCATCTCCTGTCCAAGGAAGCGCATGGCCTACAAGATAATCGCGTCCCAGTGCACCGTCTGTGGCGCGTGTGAGTTCGAATGTCCCAACGCCGCAATCAGTCTCAAGAACGACATCTATGTGGTCAATCCGGCGAAGTGCACCCAATGCGATGGGCATTTCGACGCGCCGCAATGCGCGGCTGTCTGCCCGGTGCCCGACACCTGCGTGCCGGCCTAGAGGAGCGGTCGATGAGCGGGTCCTCGGCGCGCAGCAAGGTCAAGACGCTATTGGAGACGGCGAGCTATGTGCTCGGTCGCCTGGTTCAGCCGGTTTTGAGCCCTGAGCTCGCGACTTACGCGATCGCCTTTGCGGCTAGGAGAGCACGCCGCAGCTGGCGCTGGAAATCGCCGGAATTGTCCCTGGGCGAGCGGAGCGGGCAATGGTAGCAGCACGAGAGACGGTTGAGCGCGTCGCTCGCATCGGCGTCGATCAGTATCGATACGGGTTTGAGACGCTGATCGAATCCGACAAGGCCCCAAAGGGGCTGTCGGAAGACACCGTCCGCTTCATCTCCGCAAAGAAGAGCGAGCCGTCCTGGATGCTGGAATGGCGCCTTCAGGCGTATCGCTGCTGGCTGACGATGACCGAGCCGACCTGGGCCCGCGTCCACTATCCGAACATCGACTACCAGGGCATCTACTATTACGCGGCGCCGAAGCCGAAGAAGCAGCTCGCCTCAATTGACGAGATCGATCCGGAAATCCTCAAGACCTATGAGAAGCTCGGCATCCCGCTGCGCGAGGTCGCGATCCTGGAAGGCGTCGAGCCGCCGCCGGGCGGACCGCCGTCGGCCAATCGCAAGATCGCGATCGATGCCGTGTTCGATTCGGTGTCGGTTGCGACCACCTTCAAGGCGGAGCTGAAGAAGGCCGGCGTGATCTTCATGCCGATCTCGGAGGCGATCCGCGAGCATCCCGAGCTGGTGCAAAAGTATCTCGGAACGGTGGTGCCGATCTCCGACAATTTTTTCGCGAGGCTGAACTCGGCGGTGTTCTCCGATGGCTCGTTCGTCTACGTGCCGCCGGGCGTGCGCTGCCCGATGGAGCTGTCGACCTATTTCCGTATCAACGAGCGCAACACCGGCCAGTTCGAGCGCACGCTGATCATCGCCGACAAAGGCTCCCACGTCTCCTACCTCGAGGGCTGCACGGCGCCGCGGCGCGACGAGAACCAGTTGCATGCCGCCGTGGTCGAGCTTGTCGCGCTCGACGACGCCGAGATCAAATATTCGACGGTGCAGAACTGGTACCCCGGCAACTCGGAAGGCAAGGGCGGCATCTACAATTTTGTCACCAAGCGTGGCGACTGCCGCGGCAAGCATTCGAAGATCTCCTGGACCCAGGTCGAGACCGGTTCAGCGATCACCTGGAAATATCCGAGCTGCATCCTGCGCGGCGACAATTCGAGCGGCGAGTTCTACTCGATCGCGATCTCGAACGGTTTCCAGCAGGTCGATTCTGGCACCAAGATGTTCCATCTCGGCAAGAACACGTCGAGCCGGATCATCTCCAAGGGCATCGCCGCCGGCAAATCGCGGAATACCTATCGCGGTCTTGTCAGCGCAAATCGGAACGCCGCCGGCGCGCGCAACCACACCACCTGCGACTCGCTTCTGATCGGCGACAAATGCGGTGCCCACACTGTGCCCTATGTCGAGGCCAAGAATTCTTCGGTAACATTCGAGCATGAGGCGACCACGTCGAAGATTTCCGAGGACGTGCTGTTCTACTGCATCCAGCGCGGGATGTCGCAGGAGGAAGCTGTCAGCCTTGTCGTCAACGGCTTCATCAAAGAGGTTCTGCAGAAACTGCCGATGGAGTTCGCAGTGGAAGCACAGAAGCTGATCTCGATCTCGCTCGAGGGATCGGCCGGATAGTTACAGGATTGGCGAGCCCTGCCGAAAGTGGCTTGCCGGTCCGATAATGTACGTCAGGGAATAGCTCGAATGCCGTTACTCGAAGTTCGAAATTTGCACGTCTGTGTCGAGGGTCGCGAAATCCTCCACGGGCTCGACCTCACGGTCAATGCGGGCGAGGTGCACGCCATCATGGGGCCGAACGGCTCGGGAAAATCAACGCTCAGCCATGTCATCACAGGCAAGCCCGGCTATCAGATCACCGCAGGCCGGATCCTGTTCAAGGGCGAAGACCTGCTCGCGCTGGGGCCGGACCAGCGCGCCGCCAAGGGGATCTTTCTTGCCTTCCAATATCCGGTAGAAATTCCAGGTGTGACCACCATGAACTTCCTGCGTACCGCGCTCAACGCGCAGCGCAGGGCGCGCGGCCAAAGCGGATATTCGACGCCGCATTTCCTGAAGAGGGCTCGCACGGTCGCCAAGCAGCTCAACATTCCACAGAGCATGCTGAAGCGCGGCGTCAATGTCGGCTTTTCCGGCGGCGAGAAGAAGCGTAACGAGATATTGCAGATGGCGCTGTTCGAACCTGTTCTGTGCATCCTGGACGAGATAGATTCCGGTCTCGATATCGATGCGCTGCGGATCGTGGCCGAGGGCATCAACGCGATGCGCTCACCGAGCCGATCGATGATCGTGATCACGCATTATCAGCGGCTTTTGAATTACGTCGTGCCGGACGTCGTGCACGTGATGTCGAAAGGGCGGGTTGTGAAGAGCGGCGATAAGCAGCTCGCGCTGGAGCTCGAGGCCTCTGGCTACGCCCAATTCGAGGACGCGGCCTGACGCGCAGGGGATTTTCGGATGGATCTGGTTCTGGCTAAAGCTATGCCGGAGGATAAAGCTAATGCGGAACGGGCGGTGGGGAATGTCTTCGCGGCTGCGCATGGGCGCTTGCCCGGCGCGGGCCGTATCGCCGATATTCGAGCGAGGGCATTTGAGGCTTACGAGCGGGTCGGCCTGCCACACCGGCGCGTTGAGGAGTGGAAGTACACAGATCTTCGCGTTCTGATGCGCGATGTGCTGCCGCTCGCACAGCAACCAGACGCGCCCGCGTTAAGGCGGGCGCAGGCTGCGGTCGAGCAATCGGCATTCGAGCCCGCGATCAAGCTGGTGCTGGTTGATGGTATGTTCGCGTCTGATCTATCTGATGTCGCCAGGCTCGGAAAGGGCGTCGACGTAGGGACGCTGCGCGAGGTTCTGGAGACTTCGACAAGCGACGCAATGGCCGGCTTGGTGCTGTCGACGACGGCTGATGCGATGATCTCGCTTAATACCGCGATGGCAACCGACGGCGTCGTGATGACGATCGCGGAAGGCAGAGTGCTGAGGCGTCCGCTTCATGTCATTCACGTCGCAACCGCGTCCTCGGCATCTCACTTTACACGCTCGTATCTCCACCTCGGTGATGGCGCGCATGCGACCGTGGTGGAAAGCTTTGTCTCGGCCGAAACCGCGTGCGGCTATCAAGCCAACAATGTCACGATCGCGCTGGTTGGTGATCAGGCCAGCCTCTCGCATCTTCGCGTGAAGGCGGATGCGGCCGATGCAGTGAACATCTCCTCGGAGATCATCGCAGTCGGTGCCAAGGCGAAACTCAATCTGTTCAACATGATCCACAGCGGCGCGGTCAGCCGCTATCAGGGTTTCGTCACGCTGGCGGGCAAAGGGGCTGAGCTTGCCGTGAACGGCGTCAACCTGCTCAGGGAGACGCAGCACGCAGACACGACACTCGTGGTTGATCATGCCGCCCCGAATTGCGTTAGCCGTCAGAATTTTCGTGCGGTCGTCGATGGGGCCGGCCGCTCGGTGTTCCAGGGTCGAATCATCGCTCGTCCCGAGGCGCAAAAGACCGACGGCAAACTGACGATGCGGGCGCTGCTCCTGTCGGACCAGGCCGAGGCCGACAATAAACCGGAGCTCGAGATCTTTGCCGACGACGTGAATTGCGGCCACGGAGCGACATCAGGCGGGCTGGATGAGAGTCTCCTGTTTTATTTCGGCTCTCGTGGTCTGTCCGAGAACGATGCGCAGGCGCTGCTGATTCAGGCGTTCCTGGGTGAGGCGATTGAGGGGGTCGCCAACGAGAATTTGCGCGATTTTGCGACCGCGCAAACCGAGCGCTGGCTCAAGGCGCGGCGATGAGCACGCATCCTGCGGTCAGCAATGATGGCTACGACGTCGACCGTCTGCGCGAGGAGTTTCCCGTGCTGGCCACAACGGTCCATGGCCAGCCGCTCGTTTATCTCGATAACGCCGCATCCGCGCAAAAGCCGAGGGCCGTGCTCGACCGCATGATGCAGGCTTACTGCAGCGAATATGCAAATGTGCATCGCGGGCTGCATTACCTCGCCAACGCCGCGACCGAGGCCTATGAGGGCGCGCGGGCCAAGGTAGCGCAGTTTGTGAACGCACATCGAACCGAAGAGATCATCTTCACCCGCAGCGCTACCGAGGCGATCAATCTGGTTGCTCAAACCTTTGGCCGTGAGCGCATCATGCCGGGTGACGAGATCGTTCTCTCGATCATGGAGCACCACTCCAACATCGTGCCATGGCACTTCCTGAGGGAGCGCCATGGTGCCGTGATCAAATGGGCACCGGTCGACGACGAGGGCAACTTCCTGATCGAGGAGTTCGAGAAGCTCCTTAACCCGCGCACCAGGATCGTCGCGATCACCCAGATGTCGAACGCGCTCGGTACGCTGGTTCCGGTGAAGGACGTGGTCCGGCTGGCGCATGACCGCGGCATTCCGGTGCTGGTCGACGGCTCACAAGGGTGCGTCCATCTGGACGTCGATGTCCGCGACATTGATTGCGATTTCTACGTCATGACGGGCCACAAACTGTATGGGCCAACCGGCATCGGCGTGCTTTACGGTAAATATGCCAATCTGGTTGCGATGCCACCGTTCAATGGCGGGGGTGAGATGATCCGCCAGGTTTCGCGCGAGGGCGTCATCTATGGTGATCCACCGCACCGGTTCGAGGCGGGCACGCCGCCGATCGTCCAGGCGATCGGTTTGGGCGCGGCTATAGACTTCATTAATTCGATCGGCAAGGCACGGATCCGCGAACACGAGGGCGCTCTGCTCGCTTATGCGCAGGAGAAGCTACAGAGCATCGATTCCCTGCGCCTCATCGGAACGGCGACCGAGAAGGGCGCGATCATGTCCTTTCACATGAGGGTCGCGCATCCGCACGATATCGCGACCGTCATTGATCGCTCTGGCGTTGCGGTGCGCGCCGGGAGCCATTGCGCGATGCCGCTGCTCGCGCGCTTTGGCGTGCCTGCGACGTGCCGCGCTTCCTTTGCCCTCTATAACACATTTGAAGAGATCGATGCGCTGGCGCGCGCGCTGATCAAGGCGGAGCGCCTGTTTTCCTGAGTGTCCGAGCTTGCCACGATCTGGCTCAGCGCGGCCCGAGAGGAGTGGGCACAGGACGGGTAAGACTACGCAACGAAGCGCACAGCACCGCGACCGACGAAGCCGAGCACTTGCCGGCATTTGACGCCTTGGACGGTGTTGGCAAGCTGGAATGGGCTGGGCAGCCGTGCGGTTCGCTCGCCTCGTCTCGCGTCCGCTCAAGTCGTGCCCGCCAAATCGCGCTAGTCTTCGGCGTTTTGCTTGGCCCATGTCACGCCGAGCTCGCCGTGTTTTATTTCGAACACGGCCGAACGGGCACCTTTCTGGACCAGGTGCGATGTCGGGTTCGCAACAACCGTCCGTCCCGGCGCGTGGTGCACGCTAAGCGCTTGGAAATGCGCTGACTTTTGTGTTCACGCTCTGCTGGCACGCGCGTTGCAAAAGTCGTGGCAAGAGCCGCCGTTGCAACAGGAAATCCTAAAGGACATCAGCATGAGTCTCGCCACGACCTATAGCACCGCACAGATCAGGGTGCGCAACAAAGAGCTGATCGAGGAGGTGCTGAAGGTCTATCCGGAGAAGACCGCGAAACGGCGCGCCAAGCACCTCAACATTCACGAGGCCGGCCGGTCGGACTGCGGGGTCAAGTCCAACATCAAATCCATACCCGGCGTGATGACAATTCGCGGGTGCGCCTACGCGGGTTCCAAGGGTGTGGTCTGGGGGCCGATCAAGGACATGGTTCATATCAGCCATGGCCCGGTTGGCTGCGGCCAATATTCGTGGGGCTCGCGCCGCAACTATTACGTGGGTACGACGGGCATCGATAGTTTCGTGACCTTGCAGTTCACCTCCGACTTCCAGGAAAAGGATATCGTGTTCGGCGGCGACAAGAAGCTCATCAAAGTCATGGATGAGATCCAGGAGCTGTTCCCGCTCAACAACGGCATCACCGTCCAGTCGGAATGCCCGATCGGCCTGATCGGCGACGACATCGAGGCGGTCTCCAGAGCGAAGTCCAAGGAATTCGGCGGCAAGACGATCGTGCCGGTCCGCTGCGAGGGTTTCCGTGGCGTATCGCAGTCGCTCGGCCATCATATTGCAAACGACGCGGTGCGCGATTGGATCTTCGACAAGGGTGGCCCGGAGAGCAAGCCCAGGTTCGAGCCGACCCCCTACGATGTCGCAATCATCGGCGATTACAATATTGGCGGCGACGCCTGGTCGTCTCGAATTCTGCTGGAGGAAATCGGTCTGCGCGTGATTGCCCAGTGGTCCGGCGACGGCTCGCTGGCCGAGCTCGAGGCAACGCCGAAGGCAAAGCTGAACATCCTGCATTGCTACCGCTCGATGAACTATATCTCGCGCCACATGGAAGAAAAGTTCGGTATTCCCTGGTGCGAATATAACTTCTTCGGGCCTGCAAAGATCGCAGAATCGCTGCGCAAGATCGCGGGCTATTTCGACGACAAGATCAAGGAGGGCGCCGAGCGGGTGATCGAAAAGTACCAGCCGCTTGTGAACGCTGTGATCGCAAAATATCGCCCGCGCCTGGAGGGTAAGACGGTGATGCTGTTCGTCGGCGGATTGCGTCCGCGTCACGTGATCGGCGCATACGAGGACCTCGGCATGGAAGTCGTCGGCACCGGATATGAGTTTGGACACAACGATGACTACCAGCGCACCGCCCAGCACTACGTGAAAGACAGCACGCTCATATACGACGACGTCAATGGCTACGAGTTCGAGCGCTTCGTCGAGAAGATCCAGCCCGACCTGGTCGGCTCGGGAATCAAGGAAAAATACGTGTTCCAGAAGATGGGTGTGCCGTTCCGGCAGATGCACTCCTGGGACTATTCGGGCCCGTATCACGGCTATGACGGGTTTCCGATCTTCGCGCGCGACATGGACATGGCGGTCAATTCGCCGATCTGGAAGAAACTGAAGGCGCCCTGGAAGGACGTGCCAAGGCCGCAGCTCTTGGCCGCCGAATGACGCGAAACAACCCTGCTCTCTGCCAAGAGACGGGACGACGTTAATCACGATACCTGAAAGGCTTTTACCATGGCGCAGAGTGCAGACCATGTGCTCGATCACTTCGACCTGTTTCGCGGGCCGGAATACCAGCAGATGCTGGACAACAAGAAGATGTTTGAGAACCCTCGCGATCCTGCCGACGTCGAACGCGTCAAGGAGTGGACGAAGACATCAGAATATCGCGAAAAGAACTTCGCGCGGGAGGCTCTGACGATAAATCCGGCCAAGGCCTGCCAGCCGCTCGGTGCGGTGTTCGCCTCCGTCGGTTTCCAGGGCACGCTGCCTTTCGTCCATGGCTCCCAGGGCTGCGTGGCCTATTACCGCAGCCATCTGTCGCGGCACTTCAAGGAGCCGAGCTCCTGCGTCTCCTCGTCGATGACGGAGGACGCCGCGGTATTCGGCGGCCTGAACAACATGATCGATGGGCTCGCCAACAGCTATAATATGTACAAGCCCAAGATGATTGCGGTCTCCACCACCTGCATGGCGGAGGTGATCGGTGACGACCTCAACGCCTTCATCAAGACGTCGAAGGAAAAAGGCTCGGTGCCAGCTGATTTCGACGTCCCGTTCGCACACACCCCGGCGTTCGTCGGCAGTCATGTCACCGGCTATGACAATGCACTCAAGGGGATCCTGGAGCATTTTTGGGACGGCAAGGCCGGAACAGCAGACAAGCTAGAGCGCAAGCCGAACCGCAAGATCAACCTCATCGGTGGCTTCGACGGCTATACTGTCGGCAACCTTCGCGAGATCAAGCGCATTTTCGAACTGATGGGTATCGAATACACCATCCTCGCCGACAATTCAGAAGTTTTCGATACGCCGACAGACGGCGAGTTCCGGATGTATGACGGCGGCACCACGCTGGAGGACGCCGCCAACGCCCTTCATGCCAAGGCCACGATCTCCATGCAGCAGTGGTGCACGGAAAAGACGCTGCCGTTCATCGCCGATCATGGCCAGGAGGTCCTGGCTTTCAACTATCCGGTGGGCGTATCCGCAACGGATGAATTCTTGATGGCGTTGTCGCGCATCAGCGGCAGGGAGATCCCGGAGCAACTCGCTCGAGAGCGCGGTCGCCTGGTCGACGCGATGGCTGATTCCAGCGCGCACATCCATGGCAAGAAGTTTGCGATCTATGGCGATCCGGACCTCTGCCATGGGTTGGCTACTTTCCTGCTCGAACTCGGCGCCGAACCAACCCACGTGCTGTCCACCAACGGCAACAAGGCCTGGGACGAGAAAATGCGGGCGCTATTTGCGAGCTCGCCTTACGGGCACAGCTGCCACGCCTATCCGGGTCGAGATCTCTGGCACATGCGCTCGCTGTTGTTCACCGAGCCGGTCGATTTTTTGATCGGAAACACCTATGGCAAGTATCTGGAACGCGACACCGGCACTCCATTGATCCGCATCGGCTTTCCGATCTTTGATCGCCATCATCATCACCGCTCGCCGGTGTGGGGCTATCAGGGCGGCATGAACGTGCTGGTGAAGATCCTCGACAAGATCTTCGACGAGATCGACAAGAAGACGAACGTTCTAGGCAAGACCGACTTTAGCTTCGACATCATTCGTTGATGATGAGCAACGCGCGTGCCATCGCCGGACAATATCGGCGGTGGCAGAAGCGCAGGATGGGCAAGCCTTACACATCAAGTCTTGCAGATAGCGTGAGAGGAAAAGACGGATGAGTTCGCTACCAGCCACGGTGCTAGATGTCTTCAACGAGCCGGGCTGCGCCAAGAATGCCAACAAGTCGCAGGCCGAGCGGAACAAGGGCTGCACCAGGCAGCTGCAGCCCGGCAGCGCCGCCGGCGGCTGCGCCTTCGACGGCGCCAAGATCGCGCTGCAACCGTTTACCGACGTTGCCCACCTGGTGCATGGCCCGATCGCGTGCGAAGGCAATTCGTGGGACAATCGCGGCTCGGCATCATCGGGGGCGACCTTGTGGCGCACTGGATTCACGACCGATCTGGCCGAGACCGATATTGTATTTGGAGGCGAGAAGCGGCTCTACAAGGCGATCAAGCAGATCATCGACAAATGCGACCCGCCGGCCATCTTCGTTTATCAGACCTGCATTCCCGCCATGATCGGCGACGACATCAACGCAGTCTGCAAGGCCGCTTCGCAAACATTCGGCAAGCCGGTTATCCCCGTCAATTCGCCGGGCTTCGTCGGTTCCAAGAACCTCGGCAACAAGCTGGCCGGCGAGGCCTTGCTCGAGCATGTTATCGGAACGCAAGAGCCGGACTGCACCACGCCCTACGACATCAATCTGATCGGGGAATACAATCTGTCCGGCGAGCTTTGGCAGGTCAAGCCGCTGTTTGACGAACTCGGCATCCGTATCCTGTCCTGCATCGCCGGTGATGGCAGATATCACGAAGTCGCCTCCTCGCACCGGGCACGCGCTGCCATGATGGTATGTTCGAGGGCGATGATCAATGTCGCGCGCAAGATGGAGGAGCGTTACGGCATCCCGTTCTTCGAAGGCTCGTTCTATGGCATCCAGGACTCCAGCGACGCACTGCGCGAGATTGCGCGGCTCCTGGTCGAGCGCGGCGCGCCGGAAGATCTGATCGGGCGCACCGAGGCGGTGATTGCGCGTGAGGAAGCGCGGGCCAGGGCCGCAATCGAGCCGTACAGGCCGGGCTTCAAAGGCAAGAAGGTCTTGCTGATGACCGGTGGCGTCAAGTCCTGGTCGGTCGTTGCCGCGCTGCAGGAAGCCGGGCTCGAACTGGTCGGAACCAGCGTAAAAAAATCCACAAAAGAGGACAAGGAGCGAATCAAGCACTTGATGGGGCAGGACGCCCATATGATCGAGGACATGACGCCGCGCGAAATGTACAAGATGCTGAAGGACGCGAAAGCGGACATCATGCTCTCGGGCGGCAAGTCGCAGTTCGTCGCGCTGAAAGCGGCGATGCCCTGGCTCGATATCAACCAGGAGCGCTGCCACGCCTATATGGGCTATGTCGGCATCGTCAGGCTGGTCGAGGAGATCGACAAAGCGCTGTTCAACCCGATGTGGGAGCAATTGCGTCGACCGGCGCCGTGGGACGGTCGTGCCGACAATTGGCAGACCAGGGCTATGGCGCAGCTCGACGTGCGGCCGATTGAGATCGTCGCCGATCGGACACTGACGCAGAAGACCCCGCGCGCGAGGAGGATTTGCTTCTGTAACACGGTCGACCTCGGCACGATCGAAGATGCGATTCGCTCGCATAGCCTGACCAGCGTTGAAGCGGTCACACAGCATACCCCCGCGGTCGGTGGCTGCTGCAGACGCCGGATCGAGGACATCCTGGCGGGCAGGCCGATCTCCTGGTGGCCGGCCACGCTGCAGGCCGCGGAATAGGGTGGCGTCATGGTCCTTGTCACTGCATCAAAGAAGGCCTGTGCGGTCAACCCACTCAAGATGAGTCAGCCGATCGGCGGTGCTTTCGCCTTTATGGGGCTTCGCGGAGCGATGCCGCTTCTGCATGGCCCGCAAGGATGCACGTCCTTTGGGCTCACACTGTTTGTGCGGCATTTCCGGGAGCCGGTGCCGCTGCAGACCACAGCGATGAGCGAGGTGACGACCGTGCTCGGCGGCTATGAAAATGTCGAGCAGGCGATCCTCAATATCCACAATCGCGCCAAGCCCGAGATCATTGGGATCTGTTCGACCGGGGTGACGGAAACCAACGGCGACGATGTGGACGCCTACATCAAGCTGATCCGCGAGAAGCATCCGCAGCTCGCCAAGCTTCCTCTGGTCTATGTCTCGACGCCCGATTTCAAGGACGCATTCCAGGACGGCTGGGCGAAGACGGTCGCGCGCATGGTCGAGGTGCTGGTCGAGGCGCCCGCGACCGGGACCGAGCGCAATCCTGCGCAGGTGAATGTCCTTCCAGGATGTCACCTCACGCCGGGTGATCTCGACGAACTAAGGATTATCTTTGAGGATTTCGGCCTGCAGCCATCCTTCCTGCCCGATCTGGCGGGTTCGTTGGATGGGCATATCCCCGATCAGTTCACGCCGACGACCATCGGCGGTATTGGGATCGATGACGTCGCGCGCATGGGCCGTGCCGGCTGGACGATTGCGATCGGTGCGCAGATGCGGCGGGCGGCAGAGGCCATGCAGGCCAAGACCGGGGTGCCATTTCGCCTGTTTGAACGACTGTGCGGCCTGATCCCCAATGATGACTTCATCGCCTTTTTGAGCGAGATCAGCGCCCGCCCTGTGCCGTCAAGATATCGGCGGCAACGCGGGCAGCTCGTCGATGCGATGCTGGACGCGCATTTCCAGATCGGCGGCCGCAAACTTGCGATCGGTGCCGAGCCTGACCTGTTGTTTGACCTGTCCAGCATGCTGCACGAGATGGGCGCGCAGGTGACGGCGGCCGTGACGACCACGCAGTCGGCGGTGCTGGAGCAGATCAAGACCAAGGAGGTGCAGATCGGCGATCTGGAGGATCTGGAAGAGCTTGCCAGGACCAGGGATTGCGATCTGCTGATCACGCATTCGCATGGTCGGCAAGCCGCGACACGCCTTAAGATTCCGTTCTATCGGGCGGGCTTTCCGATGTTTGATCGGCTCGGGTCAGGACACCAGCTATCCGTCGGCTATCGGGGCACGCGCGATCTGATCTTCGATATCGCCAACCTGGTGATCGCCGACCGCGAGGAAAATCATGCGCCGACGCCCGATAGCTGGCGGAACTCGACGCTGCCGTTAAGGGGCGGCCGCCGAAGCTCCATCGACTCAACAGAGAGGTCGATTGCATGAAAGTTGCGTTCGCTACCCAAGATCTCAGGCGCGTCGATGCGCATTTTGGCTGGGCGAAGAATATCGCCGTCTACGATGTCGGGCCAGGCGGGCACGTGTTTCTGAAAGCGGTCCAGTTCGACGGCGAACTGAAGGAAGACGGCGACGAGGACAAGCTGGGGCCCAAGATCGAGGCGATCAAGGATTGCGCTATCCTCTATGTCGGTGCCATCGGCGGCTCCGGCGCTGCGCGGGTGGTGGCCAGAAAGATCCATCCCATCAAGGTCAATAAGCCCGAAAGTATCCAGGTACTGCTGGAAAAGCTCGAGCGCGTGCTGAAGGGAACGCCGCCGCCATGGCTGCGCAAAGCCTTGGCCAAGGACAAGAAGCGTACATTCGATTTCGACGAATGAGGATCACATGACCGAGGCTGCAGACGTAATGCAACCCGCTGGCGGGTTCGATGCACCATTCGTCAAAGAGCTGGTCAAGATTTGGCGGGCTGAGGACATGGGTGGGGCCTGGACCGGCAAGAGCGATCTCGACCTGCTCGAGCCTTATATCCTGGACAAGGAGAAGCGACGGGCACTGCCGATTGTCGGCGATCCAGATCCCGATACGGTCTGGCGGCTGGAGCTGTTTTTCAATGCCGTCGCGCTTTCGATCGAGAAGGCGACCGACGTGATGATCCAGCCGATGCTGAAGATGCACCATGAGGGCTTTGGTCGCATGGTGCTGATCGGGGGGCGGCTGGTCGCGGTGAACAAGCAGCTGCGGGATGTGCATCGCTTCGGATTCGACAATCTCGCAAAGCTTGCGAGTGAAGGTAACAAGTATGTCCGGGACGGAATCAAGATGATCAGGAAATTTCCCGATGTGGCGAACTATTGAGGGCCGCGCATGAGCGATCGCGAGATACTGATAGCTGAATTGAAGAAACTGTCGTCCAGAGCGCTGCAGGCCAAAATGGATCTGCACGATCTTTCAGAAGAATTGCCTGTCAACTGGACCTCGATCATGGCGGTGGCCGAGAGGGCGCATGATGCCTACGCCGAACTCGAGCGCAGGAGCCAGGACCTGAAGGCGCTGGAAAAGGCGTAGAGGGGATCCCCATCATGTCATTTGCAACGCGCGATGGCCGCGACTGGACGCCCGACTATTTGAGCGCGATCGATGCCAAGAAGTGCATCGGCTGTGGCCGCTGCTTTAAGGTCTGCGGTCGTGATGTCATGACATTGAAGGGCATCAACGAGGAGGGCGAACTTGTCGACCTCGACGACGATGATGAGGTCGAGAAGAAGATTATGGTCATGAATGACCAGGGCGCCTGCATCGGCTGCGGCGCCTGCGCCAGGGTTTGCCCGACCAATTGCCAGACCCACGTTTCCGCCGCAGCGGAAGCGGCTTGAGGCGGCCTATGTCCGCCTCTCCCGGAAGTAGGATAATCGTGGGCAAGATGAACGTCGCAATGGTGCAGCTTGGCGAAAATCGCAGCGCCTTTCGATACCGGGCATGTCGTGGAGTGCTGCGATCTGAAGGCCACGAGCTTGATGGTTCGCGCAAATACTGAAGAACCTCATTTGCCGCCGAAGTGCGAATTTGGCCAGCCCAGCAACTAGCCGGAAAACCGAAACGCGACGATCAATTTCCATGGCAGCCGCGGAGCTGCATCTGCGGTGGAGCGAGACAGCGCGAATGCTCGCGTGGTTTGTTGATCATGTCTCTGGTCCAATCGGGTGCGGACGCCACTTCGGGCGCCGCGGATTGGTAAAAAAGTGGACGATCCGCGGCTCTGCGATTGCTGCAGGCCTGATCGCAGGATGATCAATCAAAGGTGTGTGGTTATGACCAAGCAAGCGGTGCAGCCCAATACCGTCTATGCGATTTGCGGCTTCAACGACATTTCAAGCCGCCGGGCGATGGGCTTCCATCTCATGATTGTCGGCGAGGACGGTAAGCACAGGCCGTGGTCCATCATTGTGGTGCGTTGGGGCAAGAAGGTGCTTGGCTATCTCAACAAATGCCCACACAACGACGTCAATCTGGACTGGGAGCGCAACGAGTTCTTCGATCCATATGGAATCCGGCTGATGTGCGGCAAGCACGGCTCAACCTTCGAGCTCGGCACTGGCCGCTGCATCGACGGCCCTTGTAAGGGCGGAGAGCTCACGCCGGTCGCGCTGACAGTTCTGGACGGCGACATATGCGTCATTGGCGTGCGACTTGTCGAGGAGGATCGTGCCGGCGAGAGCTGAAGCGGCGCGCTCAGACCGGCCGGTTCTCGTTGCGGTTCTTCACAGGTGCCATTCGCTCCAGTCCGTCTTGGTAAGAGATCTCATCATAGGATGCATCGAGATCCCTTGCCGCATCGAGCAGGTAGTCGAGCTTGCCGCCCGCGTCGAGCTTCTTGATGTCATCCTTGTTGACCCCGACCAGATCCATCATCTCCTTCCAGACTGTGGATTCATCGCATGGCAGCACGTGGAAGGTGACATTACCCAGCTTGATGCGGTATTTCGCCAACAGGTCAATGTTGTTGCAGAATATGAAGTAGCGCCCCTCCGGGCTGAGCGCCCCGTCAAGCACGTCTGCGACGTCAGCAAGATAAGCGAAAGAGTGCAGATAGCCGGCCAGCATCTGAATAGTGCTTTCCCCTTCCTGCGCGACCGTCAGAACCTGCTCGATCGAATAGTCCGGCGGCCGCTTCTCGTCCGCGAGCTGGGCCTGGAACTTCAGCGCGATATCGCCGCGGAAGCCAAACCGGCCCGGCTTGGTGGTCCCGCCTTTGAGTACGGCGTTGAGCAGGCGCCCCTCCTTCTCCAGCCGGCCGAGCGCGGTGTTCTCGATTGCAGTCATGAAGATCGTCCTCAATCTGAGCTGATCGCCGGACACTTTTTTGCCGGCGTGACAGGCAATGCAAAGGTCTTGCCGTTGCAAGCGCGACGGTTCATCGGGGTATTCCTGGAGAAAATGCGGGAAGTGGGCCGCGATCGCCGAACAAGCGCGTCAGAAACGCGACGCGCGTTGCAGCGTCAGTGCTTCGAAAATGTAAGCATTGTCGGACCGCGTGGGCTACGGCTATCGGATCTCGGTCGTGAAACTGGTCGTTTTCGTTGCAGTGCTTTACGGTTTGGTCCGCCGGCGTCCTTCGGAGGATGAGCCTCATCTAATCCTGGCAGCCGCGCTCGGTGTCCTGCTCTTGCGGGTTTGCGGGCGTGCCAATAGGCGTCAGGCTTAATGCCGCGCTTTCCTTGACTTTCGAGACGATTCGATTGCGCCAGTCGCCCCGCTTCGAGCCCCCGCAGCCATCGCTTGGGAGCCGCCGAGCAGCTTCGCGTTGAGCCGCCCGCCGGCGAACAACATATCATCGAGCGCTTCGTGGATATCGGCTGTGATCACTGAATGTCCGCCGTCACGCGCAATGCTTGATTGCGTGATGCGCCGCATCAGCTCCTTGATGAAAGTGACACTGGCGCCTTCGGTGCTGCGTACGGCCTCAGTAATGATCTCCCCCTCAAGCGGCAGGCCTCCGCTGTAAAGCCGGATCAGCTTGCCGCGGCTGGCTGCATCCGGCAGCGGCATTTCGATCGCCTGGTCGATGCGGCCGGGGCAATCGGCGAGGGTGACCTCGAGTTGGTCGGGGCGGTTGGTGGTGAGCACGAAGAGGATATCGGCATCCTCCTTCAAGCCGTCCATTTCATTCAGCAGCTTGCTCAGCAAGGACACCTCGCATGCTGCCAAAATGCTGCGGCTGCTCGCGGTCCGATCGACGTCGTCGATCACCACCATTGTCGGTTGCAGCAGGCGCGCCAGTGCCATATAGGCGCTCAGCAGCTCGAGCTGTTCGGCGGTGATGATCAGCGTGGTGTATCCCGGCAGGTTAGTGGCGAGATAGTGGACCGTGTGGGTCTTGCCGGTGCCGGGCGGGCCATAGAGCAGAATGCCCTTGCGGGTCGACTGGCGGAGCCGGCGGAGTGCATCGCGCGCATCGACGAAGTCCAGCACGCTGCGATCGAGCAGCTTGAGTGCCCGTTCGGGCAAGATGACGTCCTCACGCTTGACCTTCGGCAGCCGATGTACCGTCACACCTCTGATGCGGCCAGGGCAATCCGCGCCCCCGTCGAGCGAGATGATCTTGCCACGATAGGAGCACGCGGAGTGGATGGTCCGTTCCAGTTCATCAAAGCAGCATTGTACGAAGCTGTCGCCGGTCTCGCGCGCAGGAACGATTATTTCGATGCGGATCAGGGCCTCGCGGCCAAATTCGCGATCATGGGAGAGCACGACGGCGTATGGGAATTCGCTCGCTTGGCAAAGCCACAAGCCGTTACGCAAGCATTTGACTGGCGCCAACTCGCCGGTATCGATCTCGTCAAATTGCGGCGGCACCAGTGAAATCGCATCAGATCCACGGCGTTTCATTCGAGCGAGTGAAAGCGCCTCATCCCAATGCCTTTCATACGCGCCAAAGAAGCGGATTGGGTCGGCAAAAAGCCTGTCGATAGCGACCTGAACATCGGCGCGCATGTAGGCCGGCAGGTGCCGCACCGTGGTGGCGAGTTCTCCGGGCAGGAAATCGAAAAAGTGCCAGTCCAGCGCATCACAGGCGTATTCGAATTGCACATCGGACAGGTCGGCTGTGTCCGCCTTGCCAGCGGCTTCGCTCGTGATCAGCAAGGGAAATCCTGCGGCGCGAATGCGATTCTGTGCTTCCTCTATCAGCGCTTTCGCAACTGAGGGTGGATAGGGGCCGCAGACGGCCTTGCCCTGCTGCCAGACGAACTCGGCAAGTGCACTGGCATCTCGCTGCTGCTTTCCGAATACCTCGCGCAGCAGGCGAACGACGAAACCGACAGGCGTGTCGTCGTCATTGTGAAAAACAAGCTGAATGGATTCAGCGTTTACACAGACCGGGTCCATCAAAACCCCCGGTGAGCGTTCGTGTTCTTCGGGCATATGCGTCATGCGAATCGTCCTCGTCGAACGTGATCACCGGGCCGGGCCGCCGGCACGAGGCGCGATGCAAATTCGCTGCCGTGACGCGCCTCATGCTGGAGCAGCGCAATCCATAAGGAACCAGCCGGCTCGCCGCCGCGCCGTCCATACTCTTGTCAGGAAGCCGACACGCGTTGCAAAGCAAACGGCGCGGTCCGAAAAGGCCAGTATTGTCAGGGGCGGCGGGCTGGCACGCGAATTGCCACTTCGCAAGCGCCAGCTCAGTTAAGTGGAGGGTGAGTGATGATCAATCTGACAGACAGCGCGTTGAATGCGGTCAAGAGCGTGCTCGCAACGTCGGCGCAGCCAACGCGCGGGCTGCGGATCATGGTTGAGGCCGGTGGATGCGCCGGGTTCAAATACGCAATGGACCTGGCTGAGCAGGCGAAACCCAACGAGACCGTGATCGAGCGGGACGGCATCAGGGTCTTCGTCGACGATATGAGTCGTGATCACCTCGCCGGCACGACCATCGACTTCGTGGTGAAGCTGGAGGGCTCGGGATTCACCTTCGATAATCCGAATGCCGGCTCGATCTGCTCCTGCGGCAAATCGTTCAGCTGATGACAAGGGACCAAAGCATGCTTGTCCCCGAGCCACTGAAGCACCCGCTGCTTACCGAGACGGATCAGGAGCAACTTATTCGCGCCGTGATTGAGGAGACCCGGCCCAATCTGCGATGCGATGGCAGCGACGGCCGTTTGGTCGAGATTGGCCGCAGCAGGAGCATGGTCAAGCCGACTGGCACATCCGTGCTCTGCAAGCTTTCTTTCGCGACGCTCGAAAGCATTCAGGCGCGGCTGATCGAAAAGCTCGGCAAATTCGTCGGCCTGATCCCCGTCGCAGCTGCGGCCAAGGCGCGGAACTGAGCGAGGCCTGGATGCCGATCTATCTCGACAACAATGCCACCACACGAGCGGATCCCGCTGTCGTGCAAGCCATGTTGCCGTACCTCGCCGAGCAATTCGGCAATGCCTCCTCTGCTCACGCCTTCGGCAGCGAGGTCGCGAAGGCCGTGAAGCAGGCACGCCGCAGCTTGCAGGGATTGTTAGGCAGTGCCTACGATCACGAGATCGTTTTCACCTCCGGCGGGACCGAGGCAAATAACACCGCCATCCTCTCTGCGCTTGCGACCCAGGACGGGCGCGACGAGATCGTCACCACCTCCGTCGAGCATTCCGCCGTCCTTGCCCTGGTCGAGCAATTGGCGACAAAGGGCGTCAAGACCCATGTGATCGGCGTGGACTCGCGCGGGCGGCTCGACATCGAGGCGTTTCGCAGCGCACTTGGTCCACGCACGGCGATTGCGTCGGTCATGTGGGCCAACAACGAGACCGGCACGATTTTCCCGGTCGAGTTCCTGGCCGGGTTGACGCGCGCGGCGGGCGCCCTGTTTCACACCGATGCGGTGCAGGCCATAGGGAAGGTGGCCATCGACCTGAGTGACAGTGCTTTCGACATGCTGTCGCTGTCTGCCCACAAATTGCACGGTCCCAAAGGCGTCGGCGCGCTCTATTTGCGCAAAGACACAAAATTCAGACCACTGATCTGGGGCGGATCGCAGGAGCGAGGGCGCCGCGCGGGAACCGAGAACATCCCCGGCATCGTCGGTCTTGGCAAAGCTGCAGAGCTTGCGGCGGAGCGGCTCGAGCCGGAGCGCGCTCGCATTGGTGGCTTACGCGATCGCCTGGAGCAGGCCATCCTGCACAATGGCGGTTGCTCGGTGCTCGGCGATGTCGGCAACCGGCTACCGAACACGACCAACATCGCCTTCGAGCATCTCGAGGGCGAAGCCATTGTGCATCATCTCAATCGTGCCGGCATTGCCGCTTCGGTCGCATCGGCCTGCAGCTCCGGCTCATTGGAGCCATCGCATGTTCTGCGCGCCATGGACGTGCCGGCAATGAGCCTGCGCGGCGCGGTGCGCTTTTCCCTGTCGCGCGAGACCACGGTCGAAGAGGTCGCCGAGGTCGCGCACGTACTGTCCGACATCATGGCTCAGCTGCGCGCCATGTCGCGGGAGTATTCAAATCCACCCAGCGATGCGTTGCAGTCCAGGGAGTTGACGTCATGAAGATCATGATCCGCCGCTCTCCGGACGCGGGTTTGTCGATTTACGTGCCGAAGAAAGATCTCGAAGAGCCGATCGTGGAGTCCGAGCATGAGACGCTTTGGGGCGGTTGGATCAGGATCGCCAATGGCTGGGTACTCGACCTGCCCGAGATGGCAAGCGACACGCCTTTGCCGATCACGATCAACGCCAGGAAGCGCGGCGAGGATGGTAACGACCGATGAAGGCGCCTCCCCGCATCGATTTTGCCGGTGCAGCCGATACGGAGGCGATTCTCACTGAACTGGCGGCCAGGCTGAGTGCGGGCAGCGTTATTCCCTACCTTGGACCTGGCCTTGCCGAATTGTCCCGGCCGGATGTGCCGACGACGCCTGAGGCATTGGCCGCTTTCTTTGCCACCAAGATTGCACTGCCGCGCCGGGCCAAGGGCAATGTGTGGGCATCGGCGCAATATATCGAGAGTAACAAACATCGTCTCACCCTGACGAGGTTAATGGCTCAGGCCTTTGCTGTACCGGTCGAGCCGACGGCGCTGCATTATCATCTTGCGTCTCTATCGCCGCCGATGATCGTCGACGCTTGGTACGACGGCGCCATGCGTGCGGCGCTCGGCGAGCGTGACGGATGGGGCGAGGTGCAGGGCGTCAGCCGCGCCGGCCTCTACACGGACCACTTTTACCGCTTCTATGATTCGGCGGGCCAAGAGGTCGACAGTGCCGTGGCCGGCAATTGGGCGACGGTGCTGTACAAGCCGCATGGTAGCGTAGAGCCGGCCAAAAACTTCCTGATCTCCGACGCCGATTATGTCGAGGTGCTGACGGAGATCGACATCCAAACGCCGATTCCCGACATCATCAAGGAAAGGCGGACCGGGCGGAGCTTTCTGTTCATCGGCTGTCGCTTCAATGACCAGCTGTTACGTGCCTATGCGCGGCAGATCACCAAGCGCTCGTCCGATGTCCATTACGTGATTGTCGATCCGCAAGCGCTTTCGCGCAACGAACTCTGCTTTCTCGCCGCGCAAGGCTTGATGCCGCTCGCAATTGAGCTCCCGCGCGCGGTGGAGCTATTGCTCGCCAGTTAGCCGGCGCTGCCAAGTTCAAGCCGAGGACGCCGGCCGAGCTGTCGGGAGAGAGGGGCGATAGGTGCAGCCCTGGTTGAGCGGGATGCTGCGCGCCCTCAGCCGGCGAATGAATGGGGCCGGAACCGGTATCTCTCGCTGCCACCAAACATGTATATCAATGGCCTGGGAGGGGCGGAGCGGAAGGCAGTGAGCATGGACGTAGTCGCTCGCAACGAGACGAATTCAGGCGCACCGAAAATACCTTTGTGATCGCCTGCCGCAGCAAGCCCATTTCATCACGGTCGAAGCTCCTAGCATTCTAATATCCCCGCGACGGTCATTTTGGTCTGTCGAGATAAGTGCGCCTCTCAGAGCCTTGCGCTTCCCAGTAAGCGCGGCTATATATCCAGATATAGCATTGAGGCAATCGATGAGCAATAGCGCGCAGAAGAGAGCCATCGAGAACTATCGGTCGCGCCTGACGAAGCGCGGCATCGCGCGGTTCGAGATCCAGGCGCTCGACGCTGACCGTGATCTTCTCCGAACCCTTGCCCGGAAATTGACGGAGGAGGGTCCGGAAGCCGGGCAGCTTCGCCGAACCATACAGCAGGCGGTGGCGGGTGAGCCGCCAAGAGCGGGCGGTATTCTCGCGGCGCTGCGTCGCTCGCCGCTGGTCGGCGCCAATCTCGACCTGAGCCGGCCGCGCGAAGAGGGGCGTAAGGTTGACCTGTGACGCGCTACCTCCTCGATACCAACATTATCAGCAACGTTATCAAGCCGGAACCGTCGAGATCGCTGCTCGCCTGGATGGGTGAGCAGAAGGATGAGGATCTCTTCATCTCCGTGCTTACGGTTGCCGAAATCCGTCGCGGCATTCTCCAAAAGCCAAAAAGTCGAAAGCGTGAGGCGCTTGACACTTGGTTCGCCGGACCCGAGGGCCCGCAGGCTTTGTTCGCAGGCCGAGTTCTCTCATTCGACGAGAAGGCTGGCTTGATATGGGCGCGGCTCATGGCCGATGGGAGAACCAAGGGGCGACCTAGAAGCGCACTCGACACGATTATCGCCGCTGTTGCGGAAGCCAACGACTGCGTCGTCGTGACGGACAACGAAAAAGACTTCTTCGGCATTGAGATCGTCAACCCGATTGGGGACGGCGACGGGGGACGCAAATGACAGTATCAGCCCTCGGCGGTCAGCCGCCCTTTGCAGCGAGCGAGGGGGGCGGTTGCAAGACGGCCGTGCCATGTTGCTGACCGATCCAATGACAGGCAATTCAGTTCCGGCGGCGATCGTTGGTTCGGCCGACACGATTATCGCCGACCCCGACCGAGCGTTTTGATCGCGAACAGTGGCGACGAGATCGATCGGTTGCCGCAGAGGCTACGCCACGGGCGCTTGACGCTTGCCTAAGCATAGTGGCGATCGACACATCGAGACCGTGCCAGCGAACCTGTTGGACCGAAGGTTCGGGGCCGAGCGTCTCTACCAGAAGTGGATCGCCGATCTCACCTATCTTTAGAGGCCGCGGTCCCTGCGCACCTGGCGCGTCAGCGCGCCCTTGATCTCTCGGGCGATCTGGTCGCGGATCAGGGCTCCGAGCTGTATCTCAGCCTCGTCGCCGGTTAGGCCATCGGCTATGAGCCGTTGCTGCACGCGGTTGGGGAGTTCTTCCTCCATCGCCTTGAGAAGCCGTTCCTGCATCGCTGAGTGGGCCTCGGGCTCGATGCGGCCCAGCACCGTCTCCCAGGGTTGCCAGCGGGTTGCCAGATAGTCGTCGAACTGCGTTGCCTCCTCATGTCGCACCCGCGTCTCGGCCACGGCGAGGTCGTCGTCGGTGACATGGGATACTTCGAAGAAGTCCATGTTCGGGGCGAGGAGCTGCAATTTCAGCCGCTCGCGCAGTTTGACCTGATAGGCAAGATAGACCTCGATCTCATCAACAAACCGAAGCGAGCTGACCTTCTCGCGGGCGATCCGGTCGAGTACGCCCAAGCGGAACAGGACACGAGCCTGCTCGAGGAGTTCGTCGAGCCGATCATCATACGCCCCGTCCTCGACATCGGCGGTCAGGCGCGCGCTCTGCATATGGTTCCAGGCCAAAGTGATGCGATCCTCGCAGCTCGCGCTCGCCCCCAAAGCCTGTTGGAAGTACAGCTCGCGCAATCGTGGCCTTGTTGCCACCTGCTGCAGATCCTCAGCCACCGCTTGCCGAAACGCGGCGCTGCCATAGTTCACGGTGCGTCGGAGCCGGTCGAGAAAGATGGCATATTCCTGAGCTCCTTCTTGTTCGGCGAACCCCTGCCAGGTCGTCATCACCTCCGGCTCACCGCCAACCCAATCCGCCACGACTGCGTGCAACGGTGGCGGCTGACTTGGCCCCGCCTCTCCGCCGATCGAAAAGAAGACTCGAGGACCGACGTAGCCCGGCGCATTGATTGCCGTTGCTAGGTTCGTCAGCACCCGCTCGGGCAGCGGGTTGTCGTCCAGGTCGACCCTGCACCAGGGTCCCAGCTGCGTCAGCAAAGTTTCTGGCAGCGCATGCAAACTGTTTGACCACATCGTCGCCAAAGCACAATCCACCGCCGGACTTACCGTCCTCGACGCGGCCGAGCAGCCCACGGCGCGTCTTGTCGGCCAGGTCTTTCAGGAAAAGGGCGCTCATCGTGCCCCTTGAGACTGACGTGCAGATGCGGCACGTCGCCTTCGGACAGCGTGACGATACGCACCCCACCGACAGCCATGCGGTTGAATAGTCCGGCGATGTCTTCCTGATCGGGTGAGAGGCGATCCATCGCTTCGGCCAGCACAATAAGGAACTTGCGGCGGATCGCGTCGCCGATCAGCTCTTGAATGCCGGGGCGCAGCAACGACGCGCCAGAGATCGCGATCGGTATAGCTGTCGATGACTCTAACCCTGCTTTTCGGCGTCAAGGCAGCAGACCCGCAACTGATCCTCAACCGAGGCGTCTCGCTGGTTATCCGGCAAGTAGCAGGCGTAGGGCGCGACCCTCATGAGGCGACCTCCTTACTCCGGGAGGCGGTCTCGCGTTCGGTTGTCCGTTTCGGCTTGAACAAAGTCACGTGCGGCCTGTCGCGCCAGCAGCCGGACCAGATTGACGAGGCGTGGATCGGGCTTTGACGCCGCGGGCACGGCCGGTTCGTGGGCCACGTCGGCAACCACATCGAAGCTTTTCGGCTGTTGTACGTCTCGGTCGCGCCACGATCGCGTCCTCGTCCTCGTGCGGAATACGCCGCTTGGAGACAATGATGCCAAGAGATGGCACCTTAGCAAAAGCGCGATCGCAGGCGTGATGTGTGTCGGAGTTCCGACATGCGGCAGCGTCATTGCTATATCTGCAACAACGCCGATCGCATCTTTTAAGTCATTGACACGGATCAGAAATAGCAGCGCCGGCCGCGATGGCACACGGGTTGCTAACTGCTCTCCTTGTGGCTCGCTCAGGACTGTTCCTGAGAAGCCTATTCGCCGTGCAGGGAGAACTGAATATGAACGCGGTCGCGGGGCGCGGAAGACGTACCGGAGTTGCGGAGTATATCGGCGAGATCGCCGAGCATAAGGGTTGCCGCACCTCGCCCGGCGGCACCAGGACGAACTGCGGATCACAGGCCGGCCAGGGCGATCTGCCGAAGACAATCTGGGAAAAGGTGAAGAACCATCCCTGCTACAGCGAAGAGGCGCATCATCACTACGCCCGCATGCATGTCGCGGTGGCACCGGCCTGCAACGTCCAGTGCAATTACTGCAACCGCAAATACGACTGTGCCAATGAATCGCGTCCGGGCGTGGTGAGCGAGAAGCTCACTCCTGAACAGGCGGTGAGGAAAGTGCTTGCGGTCGCTACCAGCATTCCGCAGCTGACCGTGCTCGGAATCGCCGGCCCCGGCGATCCCTTGGCCAATCCGGAAAAGACCTTCAAGACGTTCGAGCTCGTCGCCAAGGCGGCGCCCGACATCAAGCTCTGTCTATCGACCAACGGACTGGCACTTCCAGACTACGTCGATAGCATCGCTCGCGCCAAGGTCGACCACGTCACCATCACCATCAACACGATCGACCCCGAAATCGGCGCCAAGATCTATCCATGGATCTTCTTCAACCACAAGCGCTACACCGGCATCGAAGCTGCGAAGATACTCACTGATCGCCAGTTGCAAGGTCTTCAGATGCTCACGGAACGGGGCATCCTGTGCAAGGTCAATTCGGTGATGATTCCTGACATCAACGACCAGCACCTGGTCGAGGTCAACAAAGCGGTGAAGTCACGGGGTGCCTTCCTGCACAACATCATGCCGCTGATTTCCGCATCCGAGCATGGCACTGTATTCGGTCTCAACGGTCAGCGGGGCCCAACGGCGCAGGAATTGAAGGCGCTGCAAGATGCTTGCGAAGGTGAAACGAACGTGATGCGGCATTGCCGGCAGTGTCGCGCCGACGCGGTCGGCCTGCTCGGCGAGGATCGCAGCGCGGAGTTCACCACCGAGGGGATCATGGCCATGGACGTCAAATATGACGCTGAAATGCGCCGGGCCCATCAAGCCAAGGTCGAGGATGAGCGCGCGGCCAAGGTCGCGGCCAGGGAGGAGGAGCTTGCGGAACTCGCTGGCCGGAAGAGCGAGATCACGCTTCTGGTCGCTGTCGCAACCAAGGGTTCGGGCCTGATCAATGAGCACTTTGGCCATGCCAAGGAGTTCCAAGTTTACGAACTCTCGACATCCGGCGCCAAATTCGTCGGCCACCGCAGAGCCGATGTCTACTGCCAGGGCGGACACGGCGAGGAGGATAGGCTTTCAAACATCATCGGCGCCATCAAGGACTGCCATGCTGTGTTCGTAGCCAAGATCGGCGATTGCCCGAAAAGCAATCTGATCAAGGCCGGCATCGAGCCGGTCGATCAATACGCGCATGAGCTCATCGAGAAGTCGGCGATCGCCTGGTTCCGCTGCTATCTCGACAAGCTGCGAACGGGTGAGATCCTGCACGTCAAGCGCGATGATGCGGCAATCCGTCAGAAAGCACTGACCTCGGCGGCGTGAGGAGATAGCGAATGCCGTTCAAGATCATCGCTTCGCAATGTACCGGCTGCTCAGCCTGCGAGCCCCTATGCCCAAATGTTGCAATCTACGAGAAGGGCGGAACTTTCACGATCGATCCGAAGAAATGTACCGAATGCGTCGGCTATTTCGACGAGCCGCAATGCGTTGCGGTTTGTCCGGTCGACGACACCTGCGTCGTCGACACCTCATGGCCGCGCCGCCAGGCGTCGGCCTAAATCGGAGAGGCCCATGAACGTCACGCTTCGATCGGGCGCTGAAAAGCTTACAAGTTTTCTGCTGCGCCTTGCTGGCACCCAGATTCCGAATTTCGTTCGCCGTCATAAAAGGCGCTCGCTTGCGATTGTTCGCCGATATCGGCGTGGTACCAGCACCCGCGGCCCGGCGAGCAAGTCGCCGAGCGCAATGGCCGAATGTTGCTTCTCAATGCCGAACGCTGCTTGCTGCGCGGCGGTGTCCCCATGGATTTGGCCGACGCTGATCCCCGTCATCGACCCGTCTTTCGCCGAGCCAGGCGGCCGGTCCGGCCATCGCACGGACCGCCCATTAGGAGAGGAAAGCTGCCGATGAAGCGGGCACAGCGGGCAATTTGCTTGGCTTGCGCGCGCGTGGCAGCTCGTTCTTAAAGTCCGCAAGGGATCGGTGCATGAACAACATCGTCCGCGATAGTGACGTGGTCGAGCTAAGCGGGCTTCCTTGCTTCAGCTTTGGTGAAAAGGTGCGCGCCAACCGCTCGATCCGCAATGACGGTACCTATCCCGGCAAGGAGATCGGCGAGGTTCTGGTCAAAAAAGGCGAGGTTGGTCACGTCGTCTCCATCGGCACGTTCCTGCAGCAATTCTATATCTACGGCGTCGCATTCCTTGAAAGCGGCTACCGCGTTGGCATGAAGCGAAAGGAACTCGATGCGCTTGGTCCGGGTGAAGAGCTCGATGATCCGCCATTGCCGGAGGAAGAGGCCTTGTCATGATTGAGCCGGGCGTTCCGAAATATCGATCAGGCCAGCGCGTCAAAACCGCGGTCGACGTCATTAATGACGAATCTTTTCCCGATGCGCCGCCCGATGGGGTCTTGATCGGCGCCGGACGGGTGGGCGAGATCATGCGAGTCCGCATGCATACGGAAGCGAACGTGCCGATCTATCTCGTGGATTTCGGTGAGCACCTGATCATCGGCTGTTTTGAGGACGAAATCAAAGCGCTTTGAAGGGAGGCGTTGGCGATGAATGCCGCGGTGATGAGAAAGGTAGTCGGGCTGATCCCTCACCCGAACGAGGTCGATCGCAAGCGGATCGAGCGCGCTTTGGACTCGCGCAAGCGCTATCGCTTTGTCTCGCCGCATGTGACGCCGGTAAGAGGGGGCTATCTCATCGAGAGTCCCTGCTGCTCGGGCAATATCGATAGGAACGGTGGTCTGATTGACGTCGCGCTGATCCATTATGATGTCGCGAGTGGGGCCTGGAAGACGTTCTTCAAGAATCATGCGCGAGGAATCTGGGAATTCTACAGCATTTACCACCGGCTGGCCTCAGCACTCGACGAATTGAACGCGGATCCCGAGCGGCTGTTCTGGCAATGATGCCCGTTCTGGACCAGTCAAACAGGAGCCATAATGGCGCTCGGCCCCGACGACCTGATCGAAATCGAACGGCTAATTGCGGCAGCTGATGCCGATACGGGCCCGGTTGTCGAACTACGGCGCCGCTTTCCGCAGCTCGCCTGCGTACGCTGTGATGCGTCTGACGTCACGGAGCAGCCGTTCCGGCGCTTTGCGCGTTTTGACCTGCATCTGGTCGATGGATCCGACCACTGCATGCAGATTACGGCCGACCCGGCGCGGGCGATCGGCATCGTGCTGGCCAAAAGGAATGCCGGGCGGTGACGGGCCTTGGACTAGCAAGGGATCATGACGAGGCCACGGGTGCGGGGGAGGCGGATCAATCCTTCATTTCGCTCTCCGACCCCGATATTACGTTCGCGGAACTCTCTGCCGTGGAAGCGCTGCTGTGTTCGCCGCGAATTTCCAATGGGCCGGTTACCGAGGCATTCGAGCAGGCTTTCGCCGCCCATCTTGGCCGCAAATATGCCGTTGCCGTCCCGAGCGGCACGCTCGGGCTTCTGCTTGCCTTGAAAGCTCTGGGCATCGGGCCCGGACAGGAGGTGATCGCCTCGCCCTATTCGATGCGTGAGACGGTCCATGCCATCCGTCTTGCGGGTGCACGGGTGGTATTTGCCGACGTCGACTATTGGTCGGGCGCCTTGGCTCCGGCGAAGGTGGAAGAGCGTATCACCGCCAGCACAGGGGCGATTATTGCCGGCAATCCTAACGGCCATCCGGCGCCATGGTCGGAACTACGCGCGATCGCGCAGCGCCATCAGCTGCCGCTTTTGGAGGACTCCACCGAGGCGATCGGATCGAGATACAAGGGCGAACTCGTCGGCCGCTTTGGCGATATCGCGGTGTTCGACTTTGCCCAGCCGCTGGCGTTGAGCTGTGGCGAAGGCGGAATGGTGGTGTGTGACGATATCGAGGTGGCCCTCGGCTTGCGTCGGCATCGCGCGCACCGGCTGGATGAGCGCTCCTCTGTTGTCGTCGGCAGCGTGGCACCTTACCAAGCCGGCATGAGCGATCTCACAGCAGCGTTGGGACTTGCGCAATTAAAGCGCCTCGATGACATCCTGCAGCGGCGCCGGCTGGTCGAGCAGCTGTACACTGCGCACATGCAATCATTTGAGGGCATCAAGCCGCCCTATATCGGCCCCGATGTGACCGAGGTGAGCTGGTTGCTCTATCTCGTCCATCTCGGGACGCGCTTCACGCGATCCAGCCGCGACGCCATTGTCGATGATCTGCGCGTCGAGCAGATCGAAGCCGCCGCTTATTGCCATCCATTGCATTTGCAGCGCCATTATTTTGATCTCGGCTATCGGCGTGGCGATTTCCTGGTCACCGAGAAGATCGCCGATCGCGCCGTGGCGCTGCCGTTTCACGCCCATCTCACGAGCAACCAGATCGAGTTTATCGTGGAGACGATAAAGAATGCGTCGATCAACGTCGGCGCTGGCGCTGCGATCTATTGAACACTCATCGTCCCATACACCCAAGGGAAGATTGAATGGCCATAGTGACGGTTTGCCGTTGCGCGAGACGATTGCGGTCACCATGCGGCACATCGCTTGCGGCGGTGCTGTGGCCAGGAGAGCACTGTTACGAATGCGGGGACAGACCCTATGCAGCTGCTGCCAGCTATTCGTCCCGGAAGCTCGCAAACGACTGTCGTAAGTCGCCAGCGGAGAAAATCGGACGCTCGACACCAGGGTAGACGACCGCGCCACGTCGCGGCTTGACGCCAAAAGCCATAGTGCTCGGAGCCGAGCACGTGACGGTCAAGCTCCTCGGCCTCGGCGCAGGTCTGAAACTCAAAAAAGGAAACTGAATGGATTCGCAGCAGGTCATCATCCACGTCCGCTTCGCTCCGAACGGGACCGTGGTCCAGATCAGCGGGCGGCCGGCGAGGCTCACACCGCACCAGTGGTTTGATGTCCTCAATGCGCGTGCCGGCCATGCCTATCGTCCGCTGGCCGGCGGCCGTGGCGTATTTCGGCTGACCCGGGCTGCGGTTGATGCCTTCAGGCAGGAAGCTGTGACGGCGAGATGAGCGAAGGGATCATCGGCAATATGGGGAGCCATGATATTGAGGTGTCCGCCGTCTGTCCGGTCGATGCCATTGTGAAGCGGCCGGCCCATCGCAGCAACTCCATCACCCGCCGCAGATAAGTGACGCTGGGGCATCACGCCAAGGCGTAGTGGATCTTGGGTATCCCATCCGCGGAGGATGGGAGCACCGCGAACGCTTGCTTCCGCCTTACCTCGTCCGCGCACTGGAGGGCCAGCACCTGATGCCGGACGCCGAGAACCCGACGTATTTCAATATCCACGGCGTGCCTTACAGAGGCGAATTGGACGAAACGGGCGGCCGCCGACGCGTTCGCATCTACCCCGAACGTGGCTGAAGAACGCGCATACGTCGCCATCCAAAATCTTCAAACGTCCGCTCGCTTTGAACGGAAGACGAAAACTGTTCCCGCGAAGGGATCATGGGGGGCACACGCCGCGGGTTACCCGGGAAACGTAGGCACACGGGCCGCTGAAAAGCTCCTCACGGGAAGGGGTTAGTTCCCGTGACCACGGCTCGACCGGACGTGATCTATGTTGGCGGCTCGCGCGACACAGAAGCAGTCCTTCCGACGCTCCTCTTCAAAATGGACCCCGCGGTGAGGCCCCCATAGAAGATTGAGCTGAAATCTTGGCGCCGGTAGCGTGCTGCCGGTGGTTACATAGCGGAAGAGCTCCGTGACGGTCATGCAAGCACTTAGACAAGAGACGAATGGAACGGCCGGAGCAACTCCTTCCTTTTGCGATTCAGCCGAGAGAAAGTTCAAGACAGCTTCTGACGTAATGGAACAAATTCGCTTGCCGCGGCGCTCTTGGAGCCATGGCCTTTTCTCTACTGCTGCCGCAGCTATCATCTCGTCGGTAACGATCGCGTCGGGATCGTTGGCTACCCTTACGGGGAGGCCCGTCGCTCTTGCATTCAATTCCGAAAGATTTCTGACGGGCTTGTGAAACACGCAAAGCAGGCACGCAGTTTCCGCTTGCAACGGATGGCAACTGACTTGGCATGTGAGATCGCCGCCAACCGCTCCGTCGATGACAAGACCAGGCCATAGGTTCTGCACCTGATGCCGAGGATCTACCTCGTCGAGACCGGCCAACACGATGTCGGGGAGACTGCCGTCATATTCGTCTTCGAGCCCCTTTACATCGACTACTCGGTGGGTGGCGTCCAGCTTTGGTTTCAAAAGGTTCGCAACCATCTCGGCTTTGGCACGCTCATATCCGCCCTCGCCCAAAATAATCGATGTGCCGAAGTTTTCGCGGCGAAAGTCCTGGGGGTCGACGGCAATCGCTCTTCCCGACACCGGCAAGCGCGACAACAGATAGGCAGTTCCGCTGCCGATCGCGCCGCATCCGATCAGCATGGCGTCGATCGTGAAAGGCTCGAGATCCGGTCCTGTGTCGTTATCTGCCAGCTCGTATGTCCACAGCGAGAAGCTGGTTACATCAAGCAGTGCGCCTCGTTCCGGTCGAAGTTTGATGAGGCGCTTGAACACTTCCGCCACGCCGAGACATGCGGCTCCTACCGCTGCGATAGCGTTAGCTCGTCGACCCGCGTCTGGTAAGTCGCCGCCGAGCGACGAAACTCGAGCCAGCCAGCCGCCGGAATTTACGACCGTCCAGGGCAAATCCCTTCGCCCTTTTGCTCCGACCGACAGAATTGCGTCGAACTCATCGAGTCTATGGGTTTCGGGCAGGATGCGCGGGCGCCGCTTCGGAACAAACTGTTCGATCAGGCGATCGATTTCGGCGCGCAGCGCGGTGCACTCCGGCGGCAGCATAACCGATACGTTTTCGCAGACACGAACTAGCAACAGAAACGAAGCTCGAAAGGCCTCTTGGCCATTTAGTGTTTGTAATGTTGCGGCCTCGCCGCACAACAATGCCCGCTTCTTGGTGAAATCCTGAGCATCCTCGCCTCCGAGAGCTACCGCTACCGCGGCTGGCCGGCTAAACTCAATGGCGTCGGTCATCGCTGCGAACCCGCGTTAAGAATTCGAGCATGGCCCGTATCGGACAGCGATAGCCTCCGCTGCGCCTCTTCGGCCGATAGACGGCGCCAGCCCCTGCCAGGCTGGAAAAGGTGAATACCGCAGTCGGCAAGGGTGGTGACGCGCCGCAGCGCGTAGTCCGGCGCGACCAGCGACAGCATGCCGGGCACGGCGATGCCATAACGGCGATCAGTTTCGGAGAGGTCGGTGCCAAAATACGGACCATGGGAATGAATCTGCCCGATCAATCGAACGCCGTCTTCGATGGCGAGATCCGTCAGGTCATTGATGACGTCCGAACCGATCATCAACAGCCGCGGCTCTTTGCGCACATGCGGACCACGCAAGACGCCGACATGCGTCACCACAGCGACGTCGCCCTCATAGCGTCCCAGCCACATCGCCACACCTTCGTTGCCATGGATGCCATCGCGAGCCATCTCGGACATGGATTCCGCGAATACCTGGCGCCCGATACGCCAAAGCTGGGGTTCTTCAAAGAATTTAGCCATTGCAGCGTCCCGAGTAGGTGTTGTCGAGCTCTTGCTGAAGAAAGCGGATGACTTTGAGAATGATATTGCCCGTGCAGTTCCAGCGACTGTCGCTCGTGGCCCATTCGGGATGCGTGACGAAGCCCTCGGCAGTCCAGTTGGCGCAAATGTCGAAGCTCCCGGGACGAAACCCGTTTGCCATCGGCCAAGCCTTCGCGATGTCGAGCCGCCCTGTCGATGGATCGACGAATTTCACGGAAGGTGGTTTTTCGCCCGGGTAGTCCAGCCAGAATAGCCTGGCGACGTAAAGATCGGCCTCGTGGCCGGCCGGCGCGACGGTCACCCAGAGCTCGAGATCGCCGCGCCGGTCGAATTTCCACCGTTCCGCGCCTCGCGCCTCGGACGCGGCCTTCAAGTCATCTTCGAAGTTCAGGATCGCCAGAGATTTCCGGCGCGGCTCGTTAGCCATAGACGACCTGCTGCGCCAGCTTCAGCCGAAGAATGTCTTCTCGGCCGGCGATTTGCCCCAGGGTCCGATTGAGATCCTCGAGCTTGGTCTTCTCATGGTAGAAGACGTAGGAGGTAACCGTCCCGTCCGGGCCGGTCCCCTCCGTAAGCTCGAACGCGATCAGCACGCGAGCCTTTAGCTGAGCCAGTGTTTCTTCCCGGCTTACGCCGGTCTGTTTCAGGTCATCCCGGGCAGCTGGGTAGGCAACCACAATTTCCAGTTTGGATTCCGGTTCCATATCAATTTGCCTTTCTTGCCGATCCTGCCGGCAACTTCGTTATCGGACTGCAGTATCAGTCGGATTTGGATGTCGAAATTCTAACTTCGGCTGTCATTTTTGGCATTGCGGCGTTCGGGTTTGGGAACGCTACATTCGACCGATCTCGCCGTATTCTGCAGGTTTTCCCGCAATATTGGCCTTTTGCCTGCAGCAGGATAATAGCGCTCCTCCGACAAATTTCAAGCGAAATGTTCGAATTTCGAACGCGCAAGGTCAAAATTGACAAATTTAGGTGAATCGGGTAAAGGCTATTTGCCGGCTCCGGCGGAGGACGCTGGGGTTACCCCAGCGTCCTCCGCCGGAGCCAACCGGGAGAGAGCATGCCCCTCACGCAGCAGGAGTTAGGAAGGCGTCTAAGGGACGCCCGCGAAGCCGTGTCGTTTACCCAGGACCAAGTTGCCGACCATCTTGGTGTTTCGCGCTCGGCGATCGCACAGATCGAGCTTGGCAATCGTGCCGTTGGGAGCTTGGAGCTTGACCAACTGGCGCGGCTCTACGGGCGAGACATTCGCGAGTTCTTCTCGGAGGACTTCCGTCAGGAGACTGCTCTGGTTGCCTTCCGGCTTGCCGAGGCATTAGCTGATGAAAATGCCGCCGATGCGCTTCGCGACTGCATGTCTGTCAGTCGAGAGCTTACGCATCTCGAAAAACTGGTGGGAGCCAATCGTGATCTGGCTTCAATGGTCCGTTATGGAGTTCCCAGTCCTCGCTCTCGCTACGATGCAATTAGGCAAGGGAGTTCCGTGGCCGAACAAGAGCGGCGCCGTCTGGCCATAGGCGATGCTCCGATTGAAGATATCAATGAGCTCCTTCAAGCGCAGGGCGTGCGGACGGCGATGGTCAGCCTTCCTGAGGACGTTTCCGGCCTGACGCTCCTCGATCCTGATATTGGTCCGTTCGTCGCTGTGAACTGCGAAGAGCATATTCTTCGGCGGACCTTCTCGTTTGCCCACGAGTACGCACACGTACTTCTCGACTCGGATGTCAAGGGCACCATCAGCCGAAATAGTCAGAATACCGAACTCATGGAAGTTCGAGCCAATTCTTTCGCTGCAAACTTCTTGATGCCGGAGGGTGGAGTTCGCGAGTTCCTGGGGACCTTGGGAAAGGGCGGACAGGCGCGCCTGTTTGCCGAGACGCCAACGGGCGACGATAGTGCGATCGGGATTGAGGCACGTGGAACGGGCTCTCAGGAGGTGCGTCTCCACGATGTGGTCTTGTTGGCCCACCGCTTTGGCGTTAGTCGAACCGTCGCATTGTACCGGTTACGTAACCTGCACATCCTTTCAGACCGTGAACTGCAAGTGCTTCTGGCACAAGAGCGCGAAGGGAGAGGACGCGAATTAGAGCGACTGATGCGACTGCCGAAGCCCGCCCACGATGAAGAGCGATATCGCTTTCACTATCGCTTCCTGAGTTTGGCGCTCGAAGCCTATGAGCGCGAAGCGATCAGTCGTTCGAAGGTTGAAGAGCTCTTCGCGGCCGTGCTGAAGCAGCCGAAGTCGGCCATCTCTCTGGATGAGTTTCAATTGATTGAGCGAGAGAAGCCAACCGGCGTTTCCATTCCTGGGGGGTAGTATTGCCGCCGGTCCCGCGTCGCATCGTTGTCACGGATGCGAACGTGCTAATCAATCTGATCCATTCAGATGCACTGCGCCTGCTTGGATCAATTGATGGGTACGAGTTCCTTGTGCTCGAGGAGGTCGTTGCCGAGATCACCGTTCCCGAGCAGGCAGCAGCTTTGACAACGGCTTTTTCGCGCGGCTGGGCACAACGAGAACGTCTCAAAGACCTTCAAAGTCTCAGCTTGTTCGCCGAGCTATCCGCGATCATGGGCAAGGGAGAAGCGGCGTCACTCGCTGTGGCCGTCACGCGAAGCATTGATATCGCATGCGATGAAAAGAGGGTGTTTCGGCGCGAAGCAATCAAGCGATTGGGTGAACGTCGCATATTGACCACCCCCGGCATCTTCTTGCTCGCAATTCGAGCAGGTGTCATTTCGATCGAGGAGGCAGACCATGCAAAGGCCTTATTGGCCCAAAGACGGTTTGAAATGTCGTTCGCGTCATTTCGCGATGTTCTGTGATGTTGTGTCGCTACGACGTGATGCTCAGGATCGGCACTGTATGAGTGCTGCGGGCGTGGGGTAGAGTCGAGTTCCAAACAACCCGATTGACTGGCGCGAGGCAGGGTAGCTGCGATCTCGCGCAGGAGCTGCCCCTCCGAGCGGGCGAACAAGAGATCCGGCGAACGGCTGATGGTCCGTGAAAATGTTTTGGTCCTGGCAAGCGGACACTCCCGGCAATGAGGTCGCAACGCGGCAATCAGTATCGGCTTGAGGCGTGCAGACTCGGCCGCGATCTGAGTCTTGCTGGCGTCGGGTGCCGTACTCGCTCGACCCATGGTTCGATATCAAGCATCGCTCGCAGCTCGTCGTGCTGACTGAAGGAGAGCGGCACGCAGGCCGACAAAGCGCGTGCGATCGTGCGCGACCACGGTATCGTCCTGGGCGAACAGGAAAGGACGAGATCTCACAAGCAAACGTCCTCAGCTATCGTTAATTCTCATGGCGGCCGGCCGCTTGCCGCCTACCCCTACCACCGCGTTACTCCGCGAGCCCTTCTTGAGGGCACGAACGCACAGCATTCTGGCTCACCAGGCGCGAGGTCGACGTCGCGGCGGAAAAGAGCGGAGTCTACCGAATTCGACGTGTCTTCCATTTCCGCAGCGCGCCCAGATGTTCGAAATCGCGCGCCTTGGTGCAAGAGCTTCTGATGAGCCCGTCAGACTTCCTCCGCACAAAGTTGGCAATCGGCCAGCCGGAGGGCCTGCGCCTACTGCCCACCGATCCTCTGCCACAGCCAACGCGCCACCGCGGCGGGCGAGGAGTTCGCATTGCTGCCACTGGCGCGCAAATTGGCTTCGCGCATCGTCGCAATGTCGATCCGCTCAAGGAGCGGCTTCAGCGCCTCCTGCAATGCCGCATCATGCGCGCGCCGCGGTGCCAGCAGCAGGACCGCATCATAGGGCGGGATCGCGTGCTTGGGATCGGCCAGCGTCTCCAGGTCGTATTCCTTGATCCGCCCCTCGCTGGTATAGCCAGCGATGACGTCGACGTCGCCACTAGCCACTGCCGCATACATGAAATCCGGCTGCATCTGTCGTTGCCTGCGGAATGAGAGGCCGTAAGCCTTTTGCAGGGCGCTCCATTCGGGGCGCGAGAAGAACTCGTAGTCGCCCGCAATCGACAGCATCGGCGCGTGCGCAGCCAGGTCAGTGATTGAATGAATACCGAGTGCATCGGCGCGCTGCCGCGGCATCACCAGCGCATAAGCGTTCTCGAAACCCAGCGCACCGAGCAGGGTGACGTCCTGCTTTGCCAGGATCTCCTTCAACTCGGCAAGCAACCTTTCGCGCGGCGGCATATCGGTGCGGTGAAACTGGTTGAGCCACAGCGTGCCGGAATAATCCACATAGACGTCGATGTTGTTGGCCGCGAGCGCCTGGAAAATCACGCTGGAGCCGAGGCCTTCGCGCGTCGAGGCCTGCAATCCCGCCGCCTGCAGCCGCTGCTCGATCAGCGCGGAGAGCACATATTGCTCGGCAAACGTTTTGGCGCCAACGACGTAGGTCGACGGCGCCCGTGCCATCGAAGGTATCAGCGTGGCCGTGACCAGTACGGCGATCCCGACACTGCCGAGCATGGTGTGGAGGCGCTTGCGCTCGCGCAATCCACGTTCGATGAGCGTCAAGAATTGATCGACCGCGAGCGCCAGCAGCGCCGAGGCGACGCAGCCGAACAGCACGAGCACCCAGTTCTGGGTCTGTAATCCGGCGAAGATGTAGTTGCCGAGGCTGGTCTGCCCGATCGGCGTCGATAATGTCGCGGTCCCGATCACCCACACCGCCGAAGTGCGGATGCCGGCCATGATCACCGGCAGCGCCAACGGCAATTCCACCGTGAACAGCGATTGCCGCGGCGTCATGCCGACCCCTTGCGCCGCTTCAAGCAGCGCGGGATCGACGCCGTTCAGCCCGGTGATGGTGTTGCGCAGCACCGGGAGCATGGAATAGAGCGCCAGCGCCAGCATAGCGGGCAAAAATCCGAACGCGGAAAAGTCGAAGCCGAACCAGCGAAGCGTCAACGACGCAATGGCGAGCAGAAGCGGGTAGAACAGCGCGAGCAGCGCCAGTCCCGGCACGGTCTGGACGACGCTGGCGAGGCCCAGCAGGATGCCGCGGATCACGGCATGGTTGCGTGCGAGGATTGCGAGCGGCAGGCTGATCACGAGCCCGAGCGCCAGCGCTGCCAGGCTGACCTGAACATGGCTGCCGAGGTAGTCCGGCAGGTGCGCCGCCGCGTCGCGCCAGCGGGGGTCGGCCAGGAAACTCATCCCGCACTTGCTCCCGGGAGCAGGGCGTTCAGCCGCTCGGCCTGCCGCCTGGGCGTGCGCAACAGCTCCGCCACATAGGGTTCGTTGTCGTTTGACAGCTCAGCCGGCTGGCCTTGCGCCACAACCCGTCCGGCCCGCATCACCGCGATGCGATCGGCAAGCAGCAAGGCCGCCGTCATGTCGTGAGTGACCATGACCGTGGTCAAGGCGAGCCTGCGATGCAGGGCGCGGTATTCGTCGCCGAGGGTGTCGCGGGTCAGCGGATCGAGCGCGCCGAAGGGTTCGTCCATCAGCATGATACGAGGCCGGGCGGCGAGCGCCCGCGCCACGCCGACACGCTGCTGCTGCCCGCCCGACAGTTCATGCGGAAGGCGATCGCGATGGAGGGAGCAATCGAGTCGCACCAGCTCGAGGAGTTCATCGACCCGCGCGGCGATCTCGGCGGCGGGCCAGCCGAGCAGTCTCGGCGTGACGGCGATATTATCGGCGACGCGCATATGCGGAAACAGCCCGCCGCTCTGGAACACGTAGCCCATGCGCCGGCGCAAGCGCACCGGATCGACGTCGCGCACGTCCTCGCCCTCCACCATGACGCGGCCGCTGTCGGGGGCGAGCAGGCGGTTGGCGAGCCGCAGCAGGGTGGATTTGCCGGAGCCGGAGGCGCCGACGATCGCCAGGAATTCCCCCGCGGCAATATCGAGCGAGACATCGTCTACGGCCGCGACGCGTTCGGCGTCATGACCGTTGGCAAAGCTCTTCCTGACATGGGCGTAGGCGATCAGCGGTGCGAGTGCCATGGTTGGACTGGACCAGTGCGCTAGTCTCTCGAATCCGAAGTTCGCTTCATTCTGTGGTGGACACGTTAGCGAACTTCGGATTCGAAGGACACTGGCAAGCTTATGCGGCCCGCCGTGACGCGCGGCAAGACGCTTGGTGGTCTAAGACTTCGAAATTGGTAGTGGGCTGCTGGCATTTCGGTACGAAACGTACCGTTATGACTTCATTGGAATACGCTTGCCGAGGGGCCGCGCTCGTTCGTCCGTGCCGTACAAAGTCCGTTCGCGCGGCGATCGCGAACAATCTGCCAGCGTAACGTCCTCCAAGGAATGTAACGGATTATTGCACGTATTGATCTGAACAGGCGGTTCATTGGACCCAGCACTCGACGAATTCTGCGCCCGTGCGCTTCCGCATGCTCAAGCTAAGATCACCAAACAACACGAGAGCAGGGGTGCCATTTCCTTCAACATCGAGCGCTGCAACAAGTATTCCAAAACTTCGCCATTGAGATGATCAATCGCCCAACGGCAGAATTTGCGGCGTCTTAAGGAAGCTTGATCCGTCCTCGCTTTGATCTTGGGCGCGAACTTAATCGATCACTCTTAACGCAATTCGATCGCATCTGTTACCTCGTGCTGGCTTCGTCAATTGCGCACAACCGAAGCGAATGCGGCGTCGGGCCCGGCTCCCGGCGCTGCGCGTGATGACGCTTCTTCGAATCGTCACCTCGCTCGACCTCCTCGTGTAAGTAAATCTATTCGACTTTCTCGGATCGTGCTCTTGACTCAGAACTTATACGTGACGCCGCCACTGACCAGCCATGGGTCGATATTAGCGCGCCCGGTGACGGGGATCGCGCCGTTTACGGTCGCCGAATAATCCGGCCGCAGCCACAACTTCTTCACGTCAAAGTTGAGACCCCAGTGGCGATCGAGCATGTAGTCGAAGCCGAATTGGATCGCGGGGCTAACTGTGTTGTTGACGTGTAAATCTGTCACCATCAGGCCCGCAAACGGCGCCTTGGCCGCGGATTGGTGGAGGAACGCGGTGTAGTTGATGCCGGCGCCGATATACGGCTTGAACGGGCCGAATTGAGTGAAGTGATATTGCAGGGTCAGCGTCGGCGGCAACAGCGACGTTTTGCCGATATCAAGTCCGCTCAGCATCCCAGTTCCGCTGATCTGATGTCTGGTCACGGCGAGAATGAGTTCAGCGGAGACGTTGGGGGTGAAGAAATAGGTGATGTCGAGCTCCGGTACGACTCGATCGCTGATCGAGAGCCCGGAATTCGGTGACGACAGGGGCGGCACGGCGCCGACATTGACCGAGCTGCCTTCGGAATCCGGCAGCACGCCGAGCACGCGCAGGCGGATCATGAGGGGATTGAAGGGTTCGACCAATGGAGGTCTAGCGTAGACCCGCGCCGGTGCGAGATCCACAGCGTGTAGCGACATGGCGCCTCCGTCGACCGCTGCCGCAAGCAGGAGCAGGGACGCCTTCGTCAGAATTGTTTTCGCTTTCATCAAAGTCTCCATTCCTAAGTCCGCGTGGATAGTCACGCGAGCCCTCTGTCACATGATCGGGATGGCGAGGGATTTGATGCGGATCAAATCGACCGGCTCACGGACGCAATTAAGTCGCTTAGTCGCTAAGTCGCGTCGGTAATGCGCGGTTGAAGTTTCTCAAGCTTGCATTGCGCCTGTCATGTCCTGCCGCATGCGCGGAAGGTTCGCTTTGCGCGACGCACAGATCTGCCCCGAGCGGTCTCTCTCCCGACCTGCAGCGCTTGATAGAGCCACCTCTCATCTTCCAATCTTCTCAGCGAGCGTTGCGCGTCGCGCGCGTCCGCAAAGAACGAGGAGAGGGAGCGTCGGTCTTGTCTATCGGCATGGCCGGAGTTTGTGCAATCGTCTCACTTGGACGGACAGTCCATGAGCGTTCCCTCGCGCGAGCATCCTTCGAGATCATCCGGCGCGGTCCGCCCAAGCAGCGACAGCACGGGCTCACGATCAAATCCCGCGCATCTTTCGCCGTCGGCGTCGATCAGAGGGCGTCGGATCAAAAGTGGATCGCCGAGCATCAGCGCAAGTGCGCTCGCCGCATCGATCGTGTCGGGATTGACGTCGCCTGACTTGATGCGCGGCGCGGCACGGTTGAACCAGGATGCGACCGGCGTATGTCCGAAGAACGAGCGCAGTTCCTCCGTGCGCCACGGCTCTTTCAAGATGTCCTTGGCAATCACGCGGTGGCCTGCGGCCGTCAGCGAGCGGATTTGTCGGGCGTTGGTGACGCAGCCGCCCTTTTGATAGAAGATGATCGTTGCCACGGCTCACCTATTCGAGCGCGCCAGGCTGAGCGATCGGCGCGACGCCACCGCATTCGAGAACGGCATCGACCTTGTTGCGGACTGCTGTCAAGGTCGATGGCTTGCCGCGCACGTCAGGCGCGCCGTCCGTGATGCCGCCGACCGTGGTGGCCTCGTCTGATGCGTCGCAGACGATCGGGATTCGAACGCCAGGACATTGGGCCGCCATTTCGCCGATCGGCGCCGGCTCCTTTTGCTCCAAAAGACAGCCGCCGAGCAGCACCACATTCGGTTCCGGCCAATCGACGCCCCTGGCAGGAGCGTTTTCCGGCGTTGTAAGCTGGTGCGTCTCGATTCCATCATGCGACATGAATCGCAGGGCCGCGCGGGCGATCTCGTCATCATCGATCACGAACACCGGTCGCTGGTCCATCCATGTTGATGTTTCGCTCCCGACCTGCATTGTCGCGTTCCTCCGCCAACGATCCACCGCAAAGACCGATTGGCAATTCCCGTTCCACGCTTGAATGCATCGAAAGTGCCCGCGGCAAGCCGGCCTTGACCCGTTTGATGCTTGCGATGCTTGTTCGGTTTCCGACAGGCGCACGAGTCCTGTCAGGTAAAAAGCAGCAGGGACCTTCCGCCGGATAAGCCGGGATCTTCCGCCGGGTCGTGAGTTTGCAGAACGTATTCAGGCGCTTAACGAGCACGGATAGGCGTTGGCACGGCCGTTGCTATAGGGATGACGCAACACTGAGTGAGGGCTGAGTGCACGCAGACGCACAAGACGAGCGATGCGCTCCTTCCCTTGAACCCGTGGCCCCCGTTTCTGAGAAAGAAACAAGCTCGCGCACAGAGCAGCGCGCAATGTTTGGCAAATCGGTTGATGGAGAGCAACATGTCTTCACTGAGGCAAATCGCATTCTACGGCAAGGGCGGCATCGGAAAATCGACCACCTCGCAGAACACGCTGGCAGCGCTCGCGGAGATGGGTCAAAAGATCCTGATTGTGGGCTGTGATCCAAAGGCGGACTCGACCCGCCTGATCCTGCATGCCAAGGCGCAGGACACGATCTTGAGTCTGGCAGCGAACGCCGGCAGTGTCGAGGACCTCGAACTCGAGGACGTGATGAAGATCGGCTACAAGGACATCCGCTGCGTGGAGTCGGGCGGGCCCGAGCCGGGTGTCGGCTGTGCGGGGCGCGGCGTCATCACCTCGATCAATTTCCTGGAGGAGAACGGCGCTTACGAAGGCATTGACTATGTCTCTTACGACGTGCTCGGCGACGTTGTCTGCGGCGGCTTTGCAATGCCAATCCGCGAGAACAAGGCGCAGGAGATCTATATCGTGATGTCCGGTGAGATGATGGCGATGTACGCCGCCAACAACATCTCCAAGGGCATTCTGAAATATGCCAACTCCGGCGGTGTGCGGCTGGGCGGCCTGGTCTGCAATGAGCGGCAGACCGATAAGGAGCTGGAACTGGCGGACGCGCTGGCCAAGAAGCTTGGAACCACGCTGATCTATTTCGTGCCGCGCGACAACATCGTCCAGCATGCGGAATTGCGCCGGATGACGGTGCTGGAGTATGCGCCGGACTCTCAGCAGGCCGATCACTATCGCAATCTCGCGACCAAGGTCCACAACAATGGCGGCAAAGGCGTCATCCCGACGCCCATCTCCATGGACGAGCTCGAGGACATGCTGATGGAGCACGGCATCATGAAGGCGGTTGACGAGTCCATAGTCGGCAAGAGCGCCGCCGAACTCGCTGCCTCGTAAAGGTGGCGACTCGTGGCCTCGTAAGGGCGCGCGAGCGGGTGCCGGTCTCCCCAATTTCCCCCATCCCCGGGAGACCGGCATTCCGGCGAGAGCGCGGTGGGATACGCCGGCACATACTTGGACCCGCGGTGGAAAGGCCGGCATGTTTGAAGCGAAGTTGCCTCCGCTGTTGATTGGTGGTGCGATCGGCGCGAGCGAAGACGTGCATAAGGGAATTGCAACCTACCGCCTGCTGACTGGGGTTCCCCCCGCAGACGCCGAGATAGCTGCCGACAGTGATTTCGATCGCCACGTGCTGGCGTCTATTCTGGCGGCTGCCTCGATGGACGGTGGCCCACTTCCCGAGAAGGCCGGCCTGGCTGGCCATGAACTGGCGGCGTTGCTGGAACAGTACTTCCCGTCGATTGAGATCAAAACCGAACAGTCGTGTTCTGAGTCCAATGTGACCGACGAGGTCGCAATGGTGCGTGATCTCTTGCTCGCGCGACGGTCGACGGAAGGGGATATTGGCCGCTGGCTGGCTGCGATGATCGCGCGACGCGCCATCGAGCCGGATCACTTATGGGAAGACCTCGGATTGCGCAACCGAGGCGAACTCTCTCGGCTTCTAAGTCGCCATTTTGCGCCGCTCGCGGCGTGCAATATCAACAATATGCGATGGAAGCGGTTCTTCTATCGCACGCTATGCGAGGACGAGGGCCTCGTGATGTGTACGACGCCGGTGTGCACGCAATGCAACGACTTCAACGTCTGTTTTGGCGATGAAAGCGGTGAGAGCCGGATGGCCGAGCGCCGGCGCGACGTTCTGTTGCAGGCGGCGAGCCCGATCGTCGCCGGTGACTGGCCCATCTGAGGCGGGCGCGGGATCATCTGTTGGCCGGCTTTCCAGTCGATGACTGCCCAGGCTTCGCGACCAGGAGCCGACCCGTGTGGCAAGCCCGGGTCGACCCCCGCTCAGGGAGGCGCAAGTCAACTTGACGAGCTTGTTCTGCTACGATGTCGCGTTTGCGACAATCCAATCCCGACAAAAACCACATATCGGTCAATCGGTTGATGTGGTCGCCGGCGTGGCATGCCGGTTGCTGAAGCACATTCCGTGGTCAGACATAGCAAGGAGTTCCTCGTGATCGTTGCCGCAACTGTTGCCAAACCGTCGTGGTCCGAGATGGCGCCGGCCAAGCCGATCGTGCTCAACGACACGACATTGCGCGATGGCGAGCAGGCGCCTGGCGTTGCGTTTACCGCCGAAGAAAAGCTGGCGATCGCGCGGGCGCTGGCGCGGGCCGGGGTCACCGAAGTCGAGGCCGGAACGCCCGCCATGGGCAGTGAGGAGATCTCGGCCATCCGCGCCATCGTCGAAGCCGGTCTCCCGCTCACCACCATTGGCTGGTGCCGGATGCGAGAGGCCGATGTCGATGCGGCGATCGAGGCGAAGGTATCCATGGTCAATATGTCGATCCCGGCCTCCGACGTGCAGATCGCGGCCAAGATTGGCGGAAATCGCGAATTGGCGCTGGAGCAGATGAAGCGAGTGGTTGGCTACGCCTGTGAGCGAGGGCTCAAGGTCGCTGTCGGCGGCGAGGACTCCTCCCGTGCCGATGTCGAGTTTCTCATCAGACTGGTCGCAACTGCAAAGGCGGCAGGTGCGCGGCGCTTTCGCATTGCCGATACGCTCAGCGTGCTTGATCCAGATTCAGCTTACGCGCTGGTCGGACATTTGCGTGCGGCCACTGATCTCGAGCTCGAGTTTCACGGTCACGACGATCTCGGGCTTGCGACCGCCAACACGCTCGCTGCCATCAAAGCCGGTGCGAGCCATGCCTCGGTGACGGTCATTGGGCTCGGCGAGCGTGCGGGCAACGCGCCGCTGGAGGAGGTCGCAGTCGCGCTCAAACAGCTCTACGGACGACAGACCAGCATCATACTTCCGGAGCTCGAGAACGTCGCTGCGGTGGTCGCGGCCGCGGCAGCACGTGCGATTCCTCTGAACAAGGCGATCGTAGGTGAGCATGTATTCACCCACGAATCCGGCATTCATGTCGACGGTCTGTTGAAGGATCAACACACCTATCAGTGGCTTGACCCCCATTTGCTAGGTCGCTCCAACCGTTTTGTGATCGGCAAACATTCTGGACTTTCGGCGATCACAACGCTGCTCGACGAATTGCAGCTTGCCGCCAGCGCCGATGAGGCAAGACAGATTCTGTCGCGGGTACGGAAATATGCCGTTGAGAACAAGCTGCCGGTCGAGCGCGAGACATTGGTTGCGATTTGGCGCGACGTCTGTGAACGCTCATTGAGCCATCGCGCGTGAGGCCACGTCCAGCATTGTCCCCGCCGGCCATTGCAGGCGTCCAGGTGGCCGACCTCGCGCGGCGCCTCGAGGAGGCGATGCAGTGCTACTCGACCGCCTCGCGTTTCTGAAGCCTTGGGTGGGCGATACGTTGGGGCACTGCAAGGCAAGGTACGGCAGGATTGTGCGGCTGCGCCGGATCCCGGCCGCACGCCGGCGGCTTAACAGAAGGAAGAGTTTTCGATGAGCGACACACGGGCGACAGCCGGCATCATGGAGCGGCTCAACGCGGCCGCTTCAGCAGAGGAGTTTTTTGCGCTCCTTGACGTCGGTTACGACCCCAAAATCCTCAACGTCGCACGCCTGCATATCCTGGGGCGCATGGGGCAATATCTCGCCAAAGAACAATTCGCCGGCGTCTCGGAACCAGAGGTCATGGCCCGGTGCAAGGCAATGCTGGAGCAGGCCTATGCCGATTTCGTGGTGTCGTCACCAATCGACCAGCGAGTGTTCAAGGTTTTGAAGGATGCGGTCGCAGAGCCCAAGAACGCAGAGCCAAAGAAGTCCGCCGCCTTCGTGCCATTGAGTGTCCTGAAGTAGCCGCGCCGTCACCTCGGTGCGGATTGTTCCCGCGCCACGTTGCTGTTACGGCCCAGTTGTGCGGTCTTCGTCTTCATCAAGGTCAACTCTCTGCACCAATGCGCAAGGCGGCGTTGTTGGATTCGCGACCATGTCAGGAGTTGTCGTGCCGGTGATGTTGTAGGTTATCTTCACCAAATCATCTCAAACCATTGCTTTGACGTCTGATTTTCGATGGCGCCACGATTGGTACGACACTTGCTGTTCTGCTGCCAAGTCTGTCGTTGACGACGGCTCTGCCGACCTTTTGTTCCAGATGAGATTTGGAGGAAGATCAATGACGTTGCCTTTGCTGCTCACTGCCAGTGCCGCGATCATCTCCTGGATCACGCTCGCGCTAGCTCCGTTCGCAATTGCCTTCGACGTAATCGAGGTCAGGGATTGAGCGGGAGGTGGCGATCCATCGGTAACTCAAGCATCCACGCGACCGTCTGGAGAAGGCATGCATACGGCCGTCTGCATCAAGCACGTCACTGATTTTGCGCTGATCTTCCAACACCCCATGACCGGCAGCATCATGTGTCAGGAGGACAGATCATCATGGTGGTGTGCGATTTCTTTGCACCGGAAGACGTGCACCAATTACACGACGGGTTCGGCGATAAGATTACCGCGCTCACCACAGTCAGCGCGTAGCGTCAGGTCGAAGGCGGCGCGCGAGTGTTGCGCACAAATCGGCGCTGCCTGGTCAACGATGCTGGAAGCGATGAGCCGGACTGGTCGCGGCGGCACGGCCGACGCCGTGCGGCTGGCGCGGGCGCCGGCGGTGACATGGGGCGCGAAGGAGGCCGGAGCCAAGGACATCTTCAAACATGACCTGTCGAAACGTGACCTGTGCGGCAACCGGCCATGGCCGAGCGCTCCGTTTTGCGCTGGGGCCGCACCGGGAAGGCGGAGCCGGTGGCGGCAGCCGAGAAACCGGTCCGGCGCTGATCAATCCATCTTCAAGGGGCAACCGAAGCTAGAGCGCGATCCTGTGGCGCAGGCGCGCTGGTTTTGAGGGAATTCAAAGGTATGAGCAACGTCACCAAAGCTGCCACGCCGGCCGTGGGCGGCCGTGCCGCAGCCAGAAGAGAATTGCCGGAGCACTTTAAGGCCTATAAGCACGTCTGGGTCTTCGTCGAGCAGGAGCGCGGCCAGGTACATCCCGTTTCCTGGGAGCTCATGGGGGCGGGCCGCAGGCTTGCCGACAAGCTGAAGGTTGATCTCGCCGCAATCGTAATCGGTCCGGAGGGGGAGGCGACGCGCAATGCCGCGCTCGAATCGTTCTGCTATGGCGCCGATCTGAGCTATCTCGTGCCCGACAACATTCTGTCGGAGTATCGCAATGAATCCTATACCAAGGCGCTGACCGAACTTGTCAACGCCTACAAGCCAGAGATCTTGCTGCTCGGCGCCACCACGCTCGGCCGCGATCTGGCGGGATCTGTCGCGACGACGCTCCTGACAGGGCTGACCGCCGACTGCACCGAGCTCGACGTCGATGCTGATGGTTCGCTTGCGGCCACACGTCCGACCTTTGGCGGCTCGCTGCTCTGCACGATCTACACCTTGAATTATCGGCCGCAGATGGCAACCGTCCGCCCGCGCGTCATGCCGATGCCCGAACGTGTCGAGCGCGATGCGGCCCGCATCGTTATCCACCCGCTTGGTCTCGTTGAGGACGACATCGTCACCAAGGTGCTGTCGTTCATTCCGGACCGCGATTCCGAAACGTCCAATCTTGCCTACGCCGATGTCGTGGTCGCCGGCGGCTTGGGGCTGGGATCGCAGGACAACTTCCACCTGGTGCGCCAGCTCGCAACGGTCCTCGGCGCCGAGTATGGTTGCTCGCGCCCTCTGGTGCAAAAGGGCTGGGTCTCGACCGACCGGCAGATTGGCCAGACCGGCAAGACCATTCGGCCAAAGCTCTATATCGCTGCCGGCATATCCGGCGCGATCCAGCACCGGGTCGGCGTCGAAGGCGCCGATCTGATCGTCGCAATCAATACCGACAAGAATGCGCCGATATTCGATTTCGCCCATATCGCCATCGTCAACGACGCCCTGCAGCTGTTGCCGGCGCTGACGGCCGCATTTCGAGCGCGGCTTTTGCCGCATTCGCGCGCCCGGATCGCGAGTTAGGAGATTGTCATGATCGAGGAGAGGTTCGACGCAATCGTGGTCGGCGCCGGGATGGCAGGCAACGCGGCGGCACTGACCATGGCCAAGCGCGGCATGAAGGTCCTGCAGCTCGAGCGCGGCGAATACGCCGGATCGAAGAATGTGCAGGGTGCAATCCTCTATGCCGACATGATGGAAAAGCTGATACCGGACTTTCGCGAGGAGGCGCCGCTCGAACGTCACTTGGTCGAACAACGGTTCTGGATGATGGACGATCGCTCCCACCTTGCCATGCAGTATCGCTCCGAGGACTTCAACGAGGAGCGGCCGAACCGCTATACCATCATTCGCGCGCAGTTCGATAAATGGTTCTCATCAAAAGTGCGGGAGGCTGGCGCGACCGTATTATGCGAGACGACAGTCACGGAGCTCGCGCGAGACGATCATGGAAGGGTGATTGGCGTTCGTACAGATCGCCGCGACGGCGAGATACACGCCGACGTCGTGGTGCTGGCCGAAGGGGTTAATGGCCTGCTTGGGACGCGTGCGGGCCTGCGCGCGCGGCCTGAGCCCGACAAGGTGGCATTGGCGGTGAAGGAAATGCACTTCTTGCCGCGCGAGACGATCGAGGCTCGCTTCAATCTCGAGGGCGACGAAGGGCTCGTGATTGAGGCCGCGGGCACCATTTCCCGCGGCATGACCGGAATGGGTTTCATCTATGCCAACAAGGAGTGCATTTCGCTCGGTATCGGTTGCCTTGTCGCCGACTTCCAGCGCAGCGGTGAGACGCCCTACGGGTTGCTCGATCACTTCAAGAGGCATCCGTCCGTGGCGCCGCTGATCGCAGGCTCCGAGGTCAAGGAATATTCCGCCCATCTCATTCCTGAGGGCGGCTACAAGGCGATCCCGCAGCTCTATGGCGAAGGATGGGTGGTGGCAGGCGACGCGGCGCAGCTCAACAACGCCGTCCATCGCGAAGGTTCCAATCTTGCGATGACCTCAGGCCGGATCGCCGCCGAAACAATCTTCCAGGTGAAATCGCGTGGCGATCGCATGACTGCAAAAAATCTGTCGCTCTACAAGAAGATGCTGGATGATTCCTTCGTCATCAAGGATCTCAAGAAATACAAGGATTTGCCGACGCTGATGCACACCAATTCGCAAAACTTTTTCCTCACCTATCCGCAACTCCTCTCAAGGGCGATGCAGAACTTTGTGCGTGTCGATGGTACGCCAAAGGCCGAGAAGGAGAAGATGACACTGAAATCCTTTGTCAAGGCGCGGTCGTGGACAGGTCTGTTCGGCGATGCATTCCGTTTCGCTCGCGCCTGGCGCTGACCAAGGTCGAACCGGACAAACAAAGTCGAGCCGAACAAAGGAGGCTAAAACATGAATGCCGAGCTGCCCTCAGTGCGCGTCGAGGACAAACTGTACTACAACCGGTATCTTGTCGACGTCGGCCGACCCCACGTCAAGGTCCGCGCGCACACGACGCCTTCGCCGCAGCTCCTTGCACTTTTGAAAGCGTGCCCCGCGCGCTGCTACGAGCTCAACGACAAGGGGCAGGTCGAAGTCACCGTCGACGGCTGCATCGAGTGTGGCACCTGCCGCGTCATCGGCGAGCCGACCGGCGACATCGAATGGAGTTATCCGCGCGGTGGATATGGCGTGCTATTCAAGTTTGGATGAGGGGATCAAAGATCGCGGTGTGACGCCATTGAGCGAGACGATCCCGCCACGGCTTCAATTCGCCTATCACTGGCTTGAGGCCGCCAGGCGGCATAGTTACTCCAGGTCGAAATCCGGCGAGCTCAGGCACAGCGAAGGCGTGGCAGCGCCACTTTCTCAACTCGAGTTGGCGCGCACATCTGTTCGAACTTACCGGCCACACATGCGCGGGGACAAACCGAGGTGTTCCGGAGATCATATGAAATTGGCTTATACCAAGCAGCATCAAACGAGCAGGCTTCCTTGGTCAGTGTCCGGAAGGCAATAAAGCCGTCGCGACCAGAGCGCAGGAAAATCCTTATCACCTGCCATACCCAACTGTGCTCATCGCGCGGCTTCCATAGCCCTTCCTTCAGATAGCGATCGAAAGACGTTCCTCAACTACGACATCAGAGGATTGGCAGAGCGCAGCATATGAGAACGTTGTGCGGGTTAACCTGCTGCGGCCGCAGTCCCGCTTTCAATCGCCGAGATTCGGATCCGCGAACGCGATCGGAAGCCGAGCCCAATGCGCCATCGGAAACCTGCGCTGTGGCGCGCTTGGTAACAATCTCCAAGCCAACCCTGACCTAGCGTCAGATTTGCATTCCGCGTTCGTGCTGTTAGGTTGAGAGCGGCTGGGGGCCAATCTTAGGTAACGCTCGAATGAAAAAATGGTTGTTTGTGACTGCGAGCGCCGTGGCGCTTGCAGCGGCGGTTCCGACTTTCGTTGCTGAGGCCGCCGGACCGGTCGACAGCAATGCGCAGGTCGTGAATGAGTCGGATATTTGCAGCGCCAGCCCGGAGATGGCTTGGCTCTGCCGAACCTTTTATTGCTTATGCGACCCGCAGTGCAAACTATAATGAACTAACAAAATCAATCTGGCAGAAATTGAGGATAGTGTCCTAGTACACTGGCCGCTTGAGGGCATAGCGGCCCCGTCCTCTTCCCGTGGGGCACTGTCAGATGATGCAAGGCGTGCCATTTTCAGTGTTCTCTCGATCGCCAATTCCGCTCGAGCGATTCAGGCCTCGTTCACGAAGGGGTGAGGGTAGCCTCTGGGCAAGCATCGAGTTCCGAATGCTGCCCTCACCCACCTGGAAAGAGCGGGCAGTGAGGTTAGATCACCCCGTCGTCGGAGCAGCGCCGTGCCCCGCCGCTTCGATCGCAACTGCCGCCGACTGCACGATGGCTGCAAAACGCGCCGCAGTCTGGATCGTCTCAGTACTGACGCCTGCCGCACGTAGCGCCTTCTCGTGCGCGTCAATACAGGCGCCGCAGCCGTTTATGGCCGATACCGCCAAGGACCACAGTTCGAAATCTGACTTGTCCACGCCGGGATTGCTGATCACGTTCATCCGCAGCCGCGCCGGCATCATCTTGTACTCCGGGTTGGTGGCGAGGTGAACGAAGCGGTAGTAGACGTTGTTCATCGCCATCACGGAAGCTGCCGATCTCGCTGCCGCGATCGCGACTGGGGTCATCACGGCGGCGGCAGCCGATTCCATCGCGGCGATCACGGCCGGATTGCGGGTGGCTATCGCGCTCGCCAACAGTAGCCCATACTGGCGCTGCGGCGACAGCGTCTCATCGGCGACCATCGACATCAGGTTGAGCCTGATGTCCTTTGCGAAGTCGGGGATTTGTTCCTTCAACTGCTCGATCGACAACATGCTGCCTCAAGCAACGTTCAGCGTTTCGCCGCCGATCTCGCGATTGCACGGGCAGAGTTCGTCGGTCTGCAGCGCGTCCAGAACGCGCAGCGTGTCCTTGGGGCTGCGGCCGACATTGAGATTCGTCGCGTAGACATGTTGGATGGTATTGTCAGGATCAGTGATAAAGGTATAGCGGTAGGCGACGCCCTCGGGCGAACGCACCCCAAGGCCATCGACCAGCGCCCCTGTGGTATCGGCAAATTGCCAGATCGGCAGATTGTGCAGGTCCTGGTGTGCGCGTCGCCAGGCGAGCTTGCAGAACTCGTTGTCGGTCGAACCGCCCAGTACGACCGCATCGCGGTCGGCAAAATCCTTGGATAGCCGGGCAAACTCGGCGATCTCGGTCGGGCAGACGAACGTGAAATCCTTCGGGTAGAAGAAGATGATCTTCCATTTCCCGGAAAAGCTGTCTTCAGTCAACGTTTCGAATGCACTCTGTCCTTCTTCCTCTGGCGCGTGAAAGCCAGGCTTTACGCCTGTGATTTCGAACGACGGCAACTTGCTTCCAATTCCAAGCATATTGTCCTCCCAAGTTCGTCTCATGGCGGAAGCCGTGCTTCCGCCATGAGCGAAGCAAGCTATGTGCCACGTGATCTCGCGAGGCGATTGGTCTAGCAGCAAGCGGGACACTTGCTGTGGGGGATCTGATGCCATTGGCATGTTGGTCGTTCACTCGAGGAATCCCGTCGCGGCTTGTTCGGCAGCACTTTGGCCTCGTACTACGCGAGCGTAGCGTTGCTCGCCTCCGGATCCCCGATGCAGGTTCCTTGAAATCGCCATAAGCATGTAAATTGGTGAGGAGCAATCGCGTGCGCGAGAGTCTCCGTTAGGGCCGAACCGACGAGATCTGCTCACCCTCGACGCACTCGCAGTCGATCGTCCGGACAGAAGTGCGTTCTCGGATTTAGTCAGGCGTGTAGCGACTCTTTGCCTAAAAGATCAATGATCCGCTCGGCAATGGCCTCTTCTTCGATCTTGATTCCGGTCTTTATCATGGCCGCGGTGAGATCTGCATCCCATGAAGCGATGACTGGCCGGCCGCTCAGTGGTATCGCGAGCTGAGGAGCGCTTTTGGACGCGGCGACGTAGTCTGCCGCTGAGAAGTGCCACGGTACGGCGCCGTATTTCGCTATTACGTAGTTGGCGATCATAATTCCTGGCCAATCATAGTCGCCATGATACCGAAGGTCTGCTCCCGATTCCTTGAGCTGCTTGAGAATGGTCCGCTGAGCCGCACCGAGATGGCCGTCGACGCAAACGACCGGAGGGCAGGCGGTCCCGAGTTGGTCGGCGAGGATTGCGACGAGATTCGGATTCTCGCACACCAAAATGGATCTTCTCGCCACCGTCCATTCCGACGGCCGCCGAGCGAGAAGCCGCAGTGATGCGTATTGTGGTTCTCCGGGTGAGACTGGCAATCCGCTGCACGGCACATTCAAGAACAGGGCAGGCTTGGCCAGTTCGTTCACCAGGATGCCGACCGCAGCCCATGTATCGCGGTCATCGCCTGTGTCGGTCGATGAGCGGCTTCGAAGGACGGCCAGCGTGAGAGTGGCGACCGGGCGGGCGCTGTCGAGGCCGTGAGCGTCTCCGAGATGCTCCGCCGCGATTTGGGCCCGCGGTACTCCCGCAGCGGGAAGCCGTCTGAGGATGTCTTCGGTTTGTCTACAGATAAGGGACGCGGAATCCGGTTGATTGCCTGATAGGCGCTTCAGGACGCCAAAGTTGAGCGGCGAGGCCAAATAGGCGATCAGATCGGTGTGCGAGCAGCCGGCCAGAACGGCCGCCCAACTTTCGCGAATCCTGTTCAATTCGGTTTCGCGGTGGATGATCGGACCGTCAAGAAGTTCGAGTGCGGTTCGAAGGGATGGTGCGATACCGGCATCGGAAAGCGCTCGGTCGACTGCGCTGACGTCGATGGAGATTGAGGCTGCCACGCCGCCTCTGCGGCCGACCAGGGACGCAAGTGCGGTGCGTTCCGTTTCGTTCAGCCTGCCCACCTGGATCGATGGGAGCTGGCCATCGGCCGGTCCGAGTTCGTAGCGCCTGCGCAGCCGCGCGCGCAGATCGGAAAGCTCGGCGCCGCCGAGGAGCCGGACTAGTCGTTCGTCTATAGTTGATGTCATGCGCTACGATTTAACATCAGCCGCGCCGGCTCTTCCATCCTTGAGCGCGTCTTTCCGTTCCATCGCCAGCGGGAGACGTGAATTGCGTCGAACTTGTCGTGTCTCTGGAGTTGGCAGATCGCGACGCCCGGAAGCGTCTTGTAGCAGGCCCATTCGCGCTCGCTCGTGATAACGAAATCCAGATCGAACTCGTGGATCAGGCCCATGCAGTGCGCCCGGACGCCGTCGTCGATGCCGGCGTACGCTTCGTCCAGCAGGACAAGGCGCGGCCGGGTGCTGTGCTCGTCGCCGTAGAAGCTTGCGACGGCTGCGAACATGGGAATGGTGAGACCCAACGCACGTTCGCCGCCGGAGGCAGGCTGAGAAATGGAAATCCACCTACCCATTGCATTGCGCTCGACGACGAAGCGGTGCCACTGGCGATAGTCGAGGGCAGCCGAAAGCTGCTCGCGGAGACTGCTGCCGCCCGACTCTTCGGCCTTGAGCCGCTCTTGCTCGATGCGTCGCTGCAGCATGGCCCCGATGGCTTGCCTGTCATTCTCGGTCCACAGATCCGCGTTCGTCTTGAGGAGACGCTTACGGGCGTCCTCCAGATCGGCTGGGGCACCTTGCGCTTCAGTGAGAGGGATCCACCTTAGGCGGAAATAGGTGCCCGTTGAGGTCGGGCGCTTTTCAATCTCCGCATTCACACGGTCCACATACTGCTCGGCGTCCTGGATGAGATTCCGGATTTGGACGGACATCTCCGACTGGAGGTGGTCCTCCAGAATCTTCGTCTCGCTTTCGGTGAGAAGGGTTCGGCGCTGCGTGATCTCGGTGTCGACCTGGGCAAGGACCTCAGCGGGAGACAGTCCGGTCTTGTTCTGGACTGCGATGGTGACCACCAGGCCGAATCCATCGACATTGTTACTGTAGGGGACGTATCCTAGTTGAGCGAGTGCATTCTGGAGATCGACGAATTCACCGTAGATTTTGGACTGCAGGCCGTCCCACTCGTTATCGCGGATGTCGCTGAGCGCTTGGTTCAGTTCTGCGGCAAGCCCCCGCGTCTCGTCGACCGTCCATGTCCGGCCGGTGTCGGGGAACGCTACGTTGGGGGCGCCGGCGGCCATCAAACCTGTTGCTGCGAGCGTTTGCAGATTGCTTGCGGCTCGCTGCCGCTCCTCTACGCGCGTCGCCAAAGCTTGGGTCGCAGTTTCGTGCGCACCGACCGCCCGGGTATGGACGGCCACCGCCGAGAGTCGGCGCCCGTCCGTGCTGTCCACGTCGGCCCTGGCATCATTGAGACGCTTTTGCGCGTCAATGAGGCGGCGTTCCCACTGTTCGGAGGTTGCTCCCACACTTTCCTTGAGAGCATCGTATATGGCGCGCGCCGATGTCGCCGATATCGCCGCGGCTTTGACGTCTTCTGCTGCGGCATGATGGCGGCTCCGGGCGGTTTCCGCACGTTCGTTGGTGTCTTGAAGGTTTTGCGCGGCGCGGATGGAATTCGAGCAATGTTCGACGACCACGAGGTGGGCTTCGCTGAGGCTATCGCAGGCAATCCGGGCCTGTTCGAGAGCCCGCTTGTCGCACGGAAGAGCGGTGTCGAGCGCGGCCTGCTCGGCGGACTCACTGCACGCTTTCAGAGCCTGTCGTGCGACCACTGTACCGTTTGCCCTTGCTGCGACGTTTTCAGTGGCCCGGTGTAGATCGTTGGTTGCCGAGCGCACGGTGTCGTGCGACTTGCGGAGATTGGTGTCCGACGGGCAGGTCCTCTCGACCTGTTCGATGGCCTCCGTCGTGGCGGCATTGCTCGTGATGGCGGTTTGGAGATCGGCAAGTTGCTCGCCCAGAGCGGCCGCGGTGGCCTCAAGCTCTTCGATCTTTTTCAGTCTGGCTCTCTCCCGAGCGGAATGGCCAATGTACGTGGCGCGGGATTTCTCCCATGTGCCCGAGAGAGCGCCGAGGCGGAAGTGGCCGGCCGGCGATACCCACATCTCGGCGCCATCGTCGATGTCGGTGCAGGAGACTGCGCACAGAAAAGTCTCGACGGCATCCTGGACCGACGGTTCTCCACAGTGGACAAGCCAGTCGGCGAGGGTCCTACCGGTGACCAAGGGCCTCGAAACAAGCGACACGTCATGCTCGGTCTCGCCGATGAACATCCTGCCGTCGGGGAGGATCCACGCGTCGAGAAGTCCGGATGCCTCAAGTGCGGCTTCGAGGCCAGCCCGAACGCCGTCGTCGGCCTCCGATACAAAGTCAACGGCCTGCCACAAGGCTTGGCCCTTGCGGTCCTTGCGATCAGCCCTGCGTGTGTACGGGATGTGAGGGCGCTCGAATGAGCCGGTTTGCAGATCCGCGATCTGCTTTGCCATGGATTCCAGTTCAGCGCGTACCGCAGCCTTCTGATGTCTCAGCGTGGCCAGCGCCTCGGTCAGCCGTTTGTATGCAAGTCGGCACTCGGCTATGAGCTCGCGCGCGGCCGGGTTTTCGCCTTCGAGCGAGTGAGCCCATTCGACGAGGGCATCCACTGCGTCCTCGGTCGCTATTGCCATGAGATGTCCGCAGGCGCCGATATGGCGGCGCCACGCCGTACCGAGAGCGTTGATCTCACCGTTCAGCGCATTCTCGGCGGCAACAAGAGTCTTGCCGGCTTCGTCAAGCAGACCACGGGCAGTATTCTCGTCGCGCTCCGCGTTCGCCAGCGCCGAAATCTTGTTGTCGACTTCGCGAAGCAGCTCGACAACCGCATCGATGCTGCTTCTGCGGCCCCTGATCGCGGTCAGTAGACTGCCACGCTCGGATTGGAGAGAGGTCTGCCCATCGAGCCCAAGTTCGTTCGGCCACGCGGAGTAGGACTTCGCATGCTCAAATTGTGCGATCATGCCGACGGATCTGGCGAGATCGAGCGCCTTGCTTCGATTGAGGGCAAGCGTTTCCATCGCGCGGTCAAGGTCGGCCCTTGCCGTTTGCCGGCGTTCGGACTCCGTCTTCAGATCTGCAGCCGCCGTTGCGGAGCGTTTCTCGGATGCAGTCAGTCGCCCCTCGGCCTCTTCCGCCAGGTTCCGTTTGGTCGCAAGATCTGCCGCCTTGAGGCCGTCGGGATGTTGAAGGATGCCTTTATACGCCGCATCCGCCGCCTCGACTTCGCGTTTCGCGGCGATGTTGGCGGTTTCAGCCGCTGTCAATTCATGAAGCGCAGAGGCCAATTGCGCGGCGGCCTTGTTTACCTCGGCGCTTGCTTCTTCAAACTTGGTTCTTGCGGTACGGACCTCGCGCGCAAACGTACGAATCCGCGCGCCTGCGTAGCGGCGGTAGGTTTGCTCGAATTTTCCAATGGCGGCGTGGGCCAATTCATAGGATCTGAGCTGGCTGCGATCCTCTTCAAGGCGGCTCATGGCTTCCGCGATGGTGTCGATCATTTCAGCCGCGACCGGAGGTAGGGCGGCAGTCAGGGCGTTGGAAAGACGCGTCTCGTCGGGGGTCTTTGTGAGCTGCGGATGGCGAAGCTGAATCAGGGTGTCGACCAGGATGCGGTAACGTTCCTCTCCAAGTTGGAAAAGTCTTTGATCCACGGCACGGCGGTAGTCGTCGGCGCGGTCGAAGAAGTGTCCGCCTTTGTCGGAGAGCTCATCCTTCAGCTGCGTTCGGCGAAGCACAGCTCTTTCAGGCGTGATGAACGAGCAATCCTGACCGACACGACTTCCGTCGATGATGAAGAACCAGCTTTCCACGTTCGCGCGGTCTTCGACCGCTTCCAGTCCGCACGCAAGCGTGACGAACTGGTTGTTGCCTTCCTCGTCGACGCGCCCGAACTCGACCCATACATATCCGACGCGGCGCTTGTGCCTCCCCATGAGGAGATTCCACGCCATCTTCTTGGTTCGATCGCCATCCGGCTCGACGCGGAACGGGCTCAGATTGGCGTCGAAGAGGAATGGTAGCGTGAGTGCCAAGAGTTTGGACTTGCCGGCGCCGTTATTGCCCCGATACACGATGTGTCCGTCGATGAACCAGAATTCCTCCACGTCATAGAAAAATATCTCCACGACGCCGGTCCGCAAAGGCTGCCAGCGCTTTTTTCCGGGAAGCGGCAGGACGGGGCCGGTGCTTTGAGGGTTGAAAGCAAGAACGGAGTTCATTCGTCGGCCTCCTCGGAAACGTCGGGCAGCCGATCGTTGTCATCGCGATGCTTGATGTCCGGGTCGCCCAGTTTGTAGCGAGAAAGCGCCGGCAGAACCCCGATGCGGTCGCCTTCGATGGTGATGAGCTTGAGTTGGCTGAGACGGTAGATGGCAATCGCCGTCAGCTCCCGCGCGCCGGCTTCGCCCTGGGCGCTGCGCCGCCAATATCGGCCGTATCGCTCGGCCGATTCGGCCACGAACCTTTCGATTCGCAGGCGATCGGGAACGCCGCCGCCGGCATGTGCCAGGTGGTCTGCCACAAGGAGCGTGACGTGAGCATCGGTGCCGTCCGCCGGCATCGCGACGTCGCTGCAATTGCCGTCCGGATCGCAAAGTGCAATGCCCTCGGAACGGAGTTCGACGACAAGGCCGGTGCCAAGCGCGAGGCGGTTGGCCATCGCGCCGCGCTGATTGATGAAGTACTGCATGTCGGCCTCGTCAACTGTGCCGTCGTACACAACGGGATCGTCGAGAAGGCGCCTTGAGATGCGGTGCCGGCTGACATCGCGGCGGCCCTCGTCGGTCTCCGGCTGAATTTCTGCCGTGATGGCGGAGATCCGATCGACGGTTGTCCTCGGTTCATCGTTCTCAGGCCACGTGGATGGCCCACGAACGCATGCAAGAATGCTCGCAAGCGGCCCGCGATTAACATCGTAGAGGACGTCGCGGGACCGATCTTCCGACTGCCCGGACTTGACGAACGACTCGGCGTCTCCATCGATGGCATTGAGTACGCCGAGTTCGCCGAGCGCGACGCAGGCCGATGCAAGGTTGCGTCGGTCGTGGATGTCTGCCATGTCGAGAATGAAACCGCGGTTGAGGAGATCGGTATCCTTTGCAAGGGACAGGATTTGATCACCCAGGGCAGAAAGGGTGATCTGTGGTTCGCTCCGCGCGAGCACCGCGCACACCAGACAGAAGATCGCGTAGCGCCTGCGGTTGAAATTTGCCCATCCTCGCGTTGGATCGCTTGTATCGCTCGGGCGTTTCCACAGTCTGGCGTAGTCGCGCTCTACGCGCAGCGGCCATCCGGCCTCGCGGGCGAACCACTCCCTGAGATACGCGGAGTGACGTCGCACCAGACGGAGAGCCTCTCTTGCTTCGGCGGTTGTGGGCGTCAGTAACGGACGCATCAGGAGCGCGCGAACGGCCTCCCTGCGCTCGGCGTGTTCCTGCGTCTCCTGCTGGCGCAGGATCTCGCGTCCACCAGGGCGGCCGGTCTGAACGGGTGCTTCACGCCGCGTGGACGAGGCGGCGCTCATGCGGCATCCGTCGGTGTGATGGTGATGCGGTGGTCACGGCCACAAAACACGCCGTCTTCGGTGACGATTTCGGCTTCCGTGTCCGCGTCGAGCGGTTCAAGCCGGATGAGATAGAGACCGTCGTTGGACTGGATCTCGGTGACGCCATCGTCGCCGGCGGCCTTGGTCGCGATGGCTTCGCCCAATAGATCGAGGAAAAATCGGAACTCGTGCGAGTTTAGACGCCAGAGCTCCGAGAGGAGCAGGGGACACCCTGTTGCAAATTTTTGTCTGGCTGCTTCGATCTGCGCATGCTCTTCACCGACCTGTGCTTCGAGCTTCTTGCGTCCGGCGCTTCGATCATGAACGTGCGGGAGCCGTCCGCGGGGCATGCTGTAGCCGGTCTCGCGGAGCCGCAGCGGAACGACGATGGACGGCGCCTTATGCCACGGAATGACACCGGTAACGTCAGCAGCGGCGGTGTTTTCGGCGTAGTGACGCGCTGGGTTGAGCGCAAACGCGGCTCGCGCAAGTCGGTGGGCGTCTTCGTCACCGTCGCAGTCGAGGAACCAGTGAGCGAGGCTCTTGAAGTCGGCCGAGCGGTCGCTGCGGCCGCTTCGGCGTTCGTTGATCGCGATGATTGCTGCAAGCAGTTGCGGAATCGCGGCGCGGGCGCGACTTCTGAGCTGTTCGCTCTGGGACCGCTCGCCGTTCGACCCGCCGACGAACCACATACGCAAGCCCTGCCACCGCTCGTCCCACATCTTCAGTTCCGCTTCGTAGGCCGCCAGCTCTTCGCCCGGAGGGGCGTTGCGTGCCTGACGGCGGGCCACCGACTGGAGCATCGCGTCGATACGCAACTGAAGGGCATTGATGTCTTCCGAAATCGCACCGCTTCGGCTGACCAAGTCGCCAACGAATTGGCGGATGTACTCGATGAGACGCTGCTTGTAGTTCAGCACAGCGTCCACGTCGCCGTCCTGCAAATCGACACCGCGGAGGACGCCGGCCATGAAGGCTCGCGCGGTCTCGGCCATGTTGTTGAACACGGTCATCAGACCGTTGAGGGTCTCGTAGATCTTGGCGACGTCAGGATCGTTGCTTCGGCCGAGGTGGATCAGCGTGAGGAGGCTCTTGCCGATGTCTTCAAGCGCGACCGTCTGCAGTTCGCCGCGGCGCTGCATTTCCTTCGCGAAGGCGCTGAGCGCCATCTCGACGGAGACGCCGCCCTTCGAAAGCCGGTAGAGCATGCGGCGGCGATAGAACCCGCTCAACGAGGTAACGCGCGAATTGTCGGCCTGGCAGTCGAGATTGCCCCACTCGGTCAGCTTGTCGAGGATGGCGTCCAGTTCGGAGGTGGTCGGCGGCTCGCCCAGCCACTTTGCTTGCGCGAGAATCTCGGAAGGCCGGACGTAAAGCAGCAGTTGACGCTCTGCTGCCGCGCACACATCCAGGACGCACCGGTACAGCGCCGCATTATCAGCGGTGACGTGACGGAAAAGGTCCTGATGCGTGGCGATCTCGAATTGACCGCTCATGCATGCCCCATAACCACTTGAAATACCTCGCAATGGTGACCCGATGAGCGGCGTCCGTCAAAGCAAATCGGCTGTAGACGACCGCCAAACACAGGAGGCCGAACGTTTGCCCGTTCGGTGATGCCATGGTCTGGCACGGTCGTTCTGTGGCGACGGCTACCCATGGTTGTTTGCGCCGATCTCCCAGGAGTCATTTAGGCCGCACCCGCAGTGGCATTGGCCAGCGCGATCGCGGCTGCTGGTTCTTGACCAAAGATGACCAATGAGTATAATGTTCTCGTTATGTTCTGTCACTATCGAAGGTGCATGTTTCTGCCCGCGGCAGGGTAGCCACGCTCCGTCCAGGGATATGACCGGAAACACTTAACCACTCATCGGTAGACTAGTGATTAGCCTTAAAGCCCTGCCGGGGTCGCTGAATCCTGTGAAATCAGGGCCGGCTCGAATAGATGTAAGCGCTTTTGTCCGATACAGCCCCAGGCTTGATCGTTAGTGTCGGTCTTGGAGGAACTCCGCGCTGGAAACAGAAGTAGGGAAGAATGTCGACCGCTCGCCACATCGTCGCGTTGCTGCGCTGCCATATCGACGGAGACGACGACCGCTTCCTCTCCGTGGCGACGCAGCTTGCCGCGCACGAGGCGAGGCAAGGACACGGCAAACTCGCCCAGGAACTGCGCGAGCTGATCGACGCGGCAAAGGGCAAGACTGCGCATGTCGGCCGGCGCGGTGCGGGTCCCGTTCCTCTCGCGCAGCCAAAAGGCGAACTGAGTAGCCTGTTGTCGGCGCGATATTCGGATATTCGCCTCAACAGCATGGTATTGGGGCCAAATCTAAAGGAGCGCTTGACGCGAGTTTTGACCGAACAGCGCCAACAGGAGCGCCTGCGCGCCCGCGGCCTGACGCCTCGACGGAAGTTGCTGTTAATTGGACCTCCGGGTTCGGGCAAGACGATGACGGCGTCCGCTCTTGCCGGCGAGTTGAAGCTACCGCTATTCACAATTCTCTATGAGGGCTTGATCGGCAAGCTCATGGGCGAAACGGCGACGCGTCTTCGCTTGGTGTTTGATGCTGTTGCAGTTCAGCGCGGCGTATACTTCTTTGACGAGTTCGATGCGATCGGTTCACAACGATCGCACGCGAACGATGTCGGCGAGATCCGGCGCGTGCTCAATTCATTCCTCCAGTTTTTGGAGAACGATGACGGCCCGAGCCTGATCGTTGCTGCGACCAACCACCCAGAGCTGCTAGACAAAGCCGTTTTCCGGCGTTTCGACGACGTCATTATTTATGGATTGCCGGACCCGGAGATCGCTCGCGGCATATTGGAATCGCATCTGACGGGATTTGACGTCTCGGACGTCAATTGGTCGTCGATTTTGGAAGCCACTGCGGGTTTGAGCCAGGCGGAAGTATCACGGGCTGCCGACGAGGCGGCGAAGATCGCCGTACTCGAGGACAGAAGCGAGATCAGGACGCCGACGCTGCTCTCGACATTGGCGGAACGCAGAGCCGCCACGAGTTGAGGTGCAGACGATAGATGGCACGACCGCCGCGCAATCGGCCGCATTTTCATGTTGAGGGTGGCGGTGAAGCAGAGCCGTACACATCACCTCGCATTGTCATCACAGGACTGCCTCCCGCCCGGGTAAGAGCGCAGCACGCAGAGAAGCTCGGCCACGCGATCGGTGCAGCCGTCCAGCAGGCCCGGCAAAAACTTGGAACCCGCGACCAAGCGATCGCTGAAGGCGAGAAGGGGTTCTATCTCGAATTCGAGATCCCGGCGGCGGAACAGGACGCTGTGGAAGGTCTTGAGAATAGGCCTGCCAAAATTGAGCTCGTTGCCGTTAGGCCTACCGCCGATAATCAGGAAATGGTTTCGGCCACCGTGTTCGTACCTGAGCGCTCGGCCGAATTCTTTGCCAAGAAGGTCGAGACGTATCGCGACGAGAACACGAAGTCGGGAAAGCCCAGGAACGAAGCCTTGGTCGCGCGAATCGAGGATGTCCGCCTTGGAGCCGTTCGTTCGCTCTTCACCGATGACATGGCGCTTTTTCCGATGGTTGGGCGTCAGGCGTGGTGGGAGGTGTGGGTTCGCGACGGTCGTTTGGAGACCCTTCGGCACGTCGCACAACGCCTCAATGTGACCCTGAAGGAACATGCCATCAGCTTCCCCGAGCGCGATGTGATTCTGGCGCTTGCCAACGAGGAATCGATGGCGAGGCTCGTCGACAATAGTGACGCCGTAGCCGAACTGCGCATTGCCAAGGATATGCCGACTCTTTCTCGAGATGCGCCCGGTCGAACAAGCAGACTGGGCGGGCAATCTCGTCGATCGTGTTAACGCACCTGATGCGGTGGCGCCGGCCATCTGTCTTCTCGACAGCGGGGCGACCCGGACGCATCCGTTGATCGAGCCGGGCTTAGATGCCGTCGACCAGCACGCCTATGACAAGGGCTGGGGCGTAGGCGATAGCTCTTACTGGAATGGTCATGGCACGTCGATGTCAGGCGTCGCACTCTATGGCGATCTTGAAGCGGCGCTTAGCCATGGTGGTCAAGTTGACCTGCGCCATCGATTGGAGACGGTCAAAATCCTGCCGCCAGCTGGCCAGAACGATCCCGAACTTTATGGAGCAATCACGGAAGTCGGTATCAACAAGGCTGAGGCACAGGCTCCGCGTCGTCGGCGGGTCTTCTGCATGGCGGTGACGAGCCAAGTCGGTCTTGGTCGCGGTCGCCCTTCTTCGTGGTCGGCGGCCATCGACCAGCTTTGCTATGGAGGTGGCGACCGTCGACGCCTCATGGTGCTCGCCGCTGGGAATCTGCGAGGTGACATTGCGGCTCCGGACTACCCGGACCGGAACGACCTTGAAGAGGTCGAGAGCCCCGCTCAGGCGTGGAATCCGCTAGTTGTCGGAGCGTACACCGACAAGATCGGCATCTTTCATCCCGACTTCAATGGCTGGCAGCCAGTGGCGCCCGCCGGCGAATTGTCTCCGGCGAGCCGAACGTCTGGTGTTTGGGATCGTCAGTGGCCGATCCGACCGGATGTCGTGTTCGAAGGCGGCAACTTTGCCCATGACGGTGTCAATCCGGCGTCAGCAATCGACGACCTCCAGCTTATGACAACGCACTATCGTCCGCAAATGCGTCTCTTCGAGACGTTTGGCGATACCAGTGCGGCCGCAGCATTAGGCTCGCATCTTTGCGCCGGAGTTTTGGTTGCCCGGCCCCAGCTTTGGCCAGAAACGGTGCGAGCTCTCGCGGTGCACTCGGCCGAGTGGACGCCCGCCATGCGCGCACGGATCAAGCGGGCTGCTCAGGCACAGAAGGCGGCCATGCTTCGCCGATACGGATGGGGTGTGCCTGATATCGGTCGCGCTGTGATGAGTGCGACTGACGATGCGACCTTGATGGTCGAAGATGCTCTTCTCCCGTTCCGAAAGGATGGTTCGACCATCAAGACTCGCAGCATGAACCTCCACCGCTTGCCGTGGCCCCGAGACGAGCTGCTGGAGTTGGGAGAGCAAGATGTCGAGCTGCGGATCACCTTGTCCTATTTCGTCGAGCCCAACCCCGGAGAGCGAGGATGGACGAGACGACACCGCTATTCATCTCACTCGCTGCGTTTTGCAGTGAAGCGGTCATTGGAGAGTCTCCAGCAGTTTCGCCAACGTATCAACAAGGCTGCGGAGGCGGAAGAGGAGGGGCAGGCTGGAGCCGCGGCGGGTGGCGACAATTGGGTGCTCGGTACGATCCGCGATAAGGGATCGATCCACTCGGATATTTGGCGCGGAAGTGCGGCGGAACTAGCCGAGCGCGATGCGATCGGGGTGTTTCCCGTCAGCGGCTGGTGGAAGGAAAAGCCTGCCCTTCAGCGTTGGGATCGCTCGGCACGTTATGCGCTGGTCGTCTCCGTGAGAGCTCCAGGAGCAAACATCGACATCTACACGCCGATCGCCAACATGCTGGAAATTCCAGTACCTGCTTCATGAGCAGTTGCGGCGCGGGATAGTCGCGTTTTGTGAGTAGAAATCACCAAACGTTGAAATTTTTGATTTTTTGCCTTGACTGGCGGAAAGGGTGACTGCCGAACCGGACCATCAGCGTGTTTGGCTGAGATCAAGAAAGGTGCCGAAATTCACACCGGTCGCGGGAGAGATATCGATAGTTGAAATTAAGATAGTGCGACCAACACCAAAAAGTTCAAGCCGTCACGCACCCTCATCGGCGGGCGTCTGCCCTTGATCCCGAGGTCGGGCAGCTCTCGCTTGGCTTGCAACTCCTTGGAGCGCCTCGCCCAACGCGCCAGTACGCGACCCCGACGGATAGCGAGTTTTCGTGGCTTGCGGGCTGACGCCTCCGACCATTTTTGCAAACGAACCGAACGGACCCAGTGGTTTAAAAACGTCAGTTTGCCGCTTACAGTCGCGAGAGCCAGCTCCGGCATTGTCCGAGAAGACGCACTATTTTCTTGATTGACCATTCGGCACGACCGGCGACAAACCTGAATAACAGGCTTTAGAGGCAAGACAAGCAAGTGGCCCCAGCGGCCGCGTGGCACCAAAATGTGGCGGAGTGGTCACGTGAACCGGAGAGTCTTGCGAGTCAGACGCCATGTCCGGCGGACGCACCGAGGTGAAGCGCCAGAACCTGTTCCGGCGTTTCGTTCACCTCGATGGTTTGAGTGTTGCCGCCGACGAATTTTAGGATCGTCTTGTCGCCCTCGCGCGACATGCCGCTAACGAGCGAGATGTTGACATAGTAGGGCTCCGCTTTGCCATAGCGGGTGCATTTGATCCAGAACTGCATCGGCAGCCTCCGCGACAATCAGCCTGCGGCCCGCAGCTCGCGCGCGGCCGCAACCATATTGACGAGCGCCGGCCTGACCTCGTCCCATTTGCGGGTTTTCAGGCCGCAATCCGGATTGACCCAGAGCTGGCCGTCGGACAGGCGCTGCCGCGCCAGCTTGAGCAGCTCGGTCATCTCGGTCACCTCAGGCACCCGCGGCGAGTGGATGTCGTAGACGCCGGGTCCGATCTCGTTCGGATAGCGGTAGTTCCGGAATGCGTCCAGCAACTCCATCTTCGATCGCGATGTCTCGATCGAGATCACGTCGGCATCCATCGTGCCGATCGCGTCGATGATGTCGTTGAACTCGGAGTAGCACATATGGGTGTGGATCTGGGTCTCGTCCCGGACGCCGGACGAGCAGATACGGAAGCATTCCACGGCCCAGTCGAGATAGGTTGTCCACTCAGTGCGCCGCAATGGCAGACCTTCGCGCAGGGCGGCCTCGTCGATCTGGATCATCCCGGCGCCGGCGCCTTCGAGGTCGGTGACCTCGTCGCGGATCGCAAGCGCGATCTGGCGGCAGGCTTGGCTGCGCGGAATGTCGTCGCGGACGAACGACCAGTTGAGGATGGTGACCGGGCCGGTCAGCATCGCCTTCATCGGCTTTGCAGTCAGCGACTGCGCATACTGCCACCATTCGACCGTCATCGGCTTCGGGCGTGACACGTCGCCGAACAGGATCGGCGGCCTGACATAGCGCGAGCCGTAGGACTGCACCCAGGCGTTCTCGGTGAAGACGAACCCTAAGAGCTGCTCGCCGAAGTACTGCACCATGTCGTTGCGCTCGAACTCGCCATGGACGAGCACGTCAAGACCGATGCTTTCCTGCCAGCGCACGGTGCGTGCTGTCTGGTTCTGAAGGAAGGTCTTGTAGGCGGTATCACTCAGATCTCCCTTGCCATGCGCGGCGCGTGCTTTCCTGATTTCGTGGGTCTGCGGGAAAGAGCCGATCGTCGTCGTGGGAAAAGCTGGCAGGTTGAAGCGCGCATGCTGCACCTCGGCTCGTTCCTCGAACCGACTGGCGCGCCGGAGCATCGCCTCGTCGATGGCGGCGATGCGGCGTGCCACCTTCGCATCGTGAATGCGCGGCGAGGTCTTGCGCGCGGCTGCGGCGGCGTCGGATGCCTTCAAAGCCTTTGTGATCGACCTGCGCCCGCTTGCAAGTGCCGTCCCGAGGGCAGCCAGCTCCTCGATCTTCTGCACGGAAAAGGCAAGCCAGCTCTTCACCTCGGCGTCGAGCTTGCCTTCCAGGGCGAGATCGATCGGCACATGAAGCAGCGAGCAGGAGGGGGCGATCTGCACGCGGTCCTTGCCGCGCTTTGCGACGACTGGCTCAAGCCGGTCGAGGATTCTGCTCAGATCGGCGCACCAGATGTTGCGGCCGTCGAGCACACCGAACGAGACGACGCGGTCGGCGGACAGGCGGGCGAGGTCGTCGAGCTGCCCGGGCGCGCGCACCAGGTCGAGATGCAGACCGGCCACGGGAAGCGCGAACGCCGTGTCGCGGTTCTGGCCGAGGCCGCCGAAATAGCTCGCCAGCATGATCTTGATCTGCGGCACTGCCCTGGCAATTTCGGCGTAGGCACGGCGCAGCGCGTCCTGCGCCGCCCCGTCGAGATCAAGCACCAGGCAGGGCTCATCGATCTGCACCCATTCCGCGCCGCGGCTGGCAAGCTCCCGCAGCACCTCGACATAGACCGGCAGCAGCCGGTCCAGCAGCGACAGCGGCTCGAAGCCGGCCTCCTTGCTCTTGGCGAGCTTGAGGAAGGTGACCGGACCGACCAGCACGGGTCGGGTCTGGTAGCCCAGCGCCTTGGCTTCCTCATATTCCTCGATCGGCTTGCGCGAGAGGAGGCGGAATTGCTGATCTTTCGCGAGTTCCGGAACCATGTAGTGATAGTTGGTGTCGAACCACTTGGTCATTTCTTGCGCCGACACGTTGTGGCCATGATGGGCATGGCCGCGGGGCGCATCGTGCGGGTTGCCTTGGACATCACCCTGGCTGCCGCGCGCCATTGCAAAATAGGTCGCAAGCGGCACCGGGCCGCTGGTCCAGCCATAGATCGCGGGGATCGCGCCCACCATCACCGAGGTGTCGAGCACCTGGTCGTAGAACGAGAAATCGTTCGACGGGATCACCGAGACACCGAGCTTCTTCTGCCGCGCCCAGTTGGCGGCACGCAATCCGATCCCGGCTTCGATCAATGCCTTCTCGTTCGATGCGCCAGACCAGAAGCTTTCGAGCGCAAGCTTGAGTTCGCGGCGTGGACCGATCCGCGGCGTACCAAGAGTTGCGATCGCAAGTGAGGAGATAGATGTAGAGGACATTGGCTTAACCCCAAAAGTTGGGGGCAAAGGCCGTAGTGACACGTCTGGACTCGCAAAGACGCATGGAGGCGCAAGCGGGTCGCAACCGCACCACCGGGACACCCCGCCCGAGGACGTTTATGTTGTCGAGGCAGGTCTCCTGGCTCGCGGGTCCTAGCTGTCGTCCGGCCTTCCCGAAGCTTGCGCTTCAGTGGCTGAAATGGACGATGGCTCGCCGCTTACAGTTGCGGGGGCAGCGCCGGCATCGCACCGGCTTCCCTCTTAGCTTCGAGAGAAACTGCCTCTCGAAGAACCACGACGAGGTCACTTACAGACAACATCGCGGGCGCGTCAACTCACGTGAGTTGATGGGGCTCCGTCCACAGACGCTCACGAGCCTTGGGATGACGCTTCCAAAAAAATTGGAAAGACCGTCTTGCGGCCGTTGACATCCTGTCTCAAATCGCACCAGATATGGACGTCACGGTCCGCCATATCGCTAGATTTGGTGGCTAAGAGGGAAGCCGGTGAACTGCGGATCGATCCGTAAAAATCCGGCGCTGCCCCCGCAACTGTAAGCAGTGAGTTGCTCTCGCCCTGTTAAGTCACTGATGCCGCGAGGTATTGGGAAGACGAGGGAGCAACGGCGACCTGCGAGCCAGGAGACCTGCCGCGACACCAACACGTCCACGGGCGGGGTGTCCCGGCGGTCGCTTGCACAGCCATGCCGGCGACGCTTGTCTGCCGGAATGACGCAGCGTCCTCTCGACATCCAGCCCCAACAAGCATCACGGGGTCTGCACGATGTCTCTCTCTCTCGATCGCGAAACAAAGCCCGCGCCACTCATCCTGTTGCGCCCGGAATCGCTCGCCGCGCCGGAAGCCGCGCCTCCGATGCAGGTGATCCGCCGCAATGGCACAGTGTCGAAATTCGACGCCAGCAAGATTGCGGTGGCTATGACCAAGGCGTTCCTGGCGGTCGAGGGACATGCCGCGGCCGCCTCGCGCCGGGTGCATGAGATCGTCGAGCAACTCACCGCGGAGGTCGTCACCGCGCTGTCGCGGTGGATGAGCGAGGGCCGCACCTTCCACATCGAAGACGTGCAGGATCAGGTCGAGCTGGCGCTGATGCGCAGCGAGCACCACAAGGTGGCGCGCGCCTATGTGCTGTACCGCGAGGAGCGCACGAGGCAGCGCGCCGAGCAGGAGGCGGCGAAAACGGCAAAGCCGGCGGCGGGACCAGCGATCCAGGTCACGCTGCGTGGCGGCACCAAGCTGCCGCTCGACCACGCCCGGCTGGCGCTGATCATCAACGAGGCCTGTGCCGGCCTAGACGGCGTCGACGCTGCGCCCGTTATCGCCGAGACGGAGCGCAACATCTATGATGGCATCGGCCAGGACGAGCTGGCGCTCGCCTCGGTAATGGCGGCCCGCACCCTGGTGGAGCAGGAGCCGAACTACACCTATGTCAGCGCCCGCCTGCTGCTCGACAAGCTGCGCACCGAGGTGCTGTCCTATGTGCACGACGTGCCGACCAGCGCGTCACAGGCCGATATGGCCACCCGCTATGCCCAGTATTTCCCGGCCTATATCAAGACTGGCATCACGTCCGAACTGCTGGACGCCGAGCTCGGCCGTTTCGACCTCGCGCGGCTCGCCGCTGCACTGAAGCCCGAGCGTGATCTGTCGTTCCAGTTCCTCGGTCTACAGACGCTGTACGACCGCTATTTCCTGCATGTCCGCGGTAACCGCATCGAGCTGCCGCAGGCCTTCTTCATGCGCGTCGCCATGGGGTTGGCGCTGCGCGAGATCGACCGCGAGGCCCGCGCGATCGAGTTTTACGATTTGCTGTCGTCGTTCGACTTCATGGCCTCGACACCGACGCTGTTCAACTCCGGCACGCTGCGGCCGCAGCTTTCGTCATGCTTCCTGACCACCGTGGCCGATGACCTCGACGGCATCTTCAAGTCGATCAAGGACAACGCGCTGCTCGCCAAATATTCCGGTGGGCTCGGCAACGACTGGACCCGCGTCCGCGGGCTCGGCGCCCATATCAAGGGCACCAATGGCGAAAGCCAAGGCGTGGTTCCGTTCCTGAAGGTGGCCAACGACACCGCGATTGCCGTCAACCAGGGCGGCAAACGCAAAGGCGCGGTCTGCGCCTATCTCGAAACCTGGCATGTCGACATCGAGGAATTCCTCGACCTGCGCAAGAACACCGGCGACGACCGCCGCCGTACGCACGATATGAATACCGCCAACTGGGTGCCCGATCTGTTCATGCAGCGTGTCGAGTCCGACGGCGAATGGACGCTGTTCTCGCCGGACGAAACGCCGGATCTGCACCATCTCTATGGCAAGTTGTTTGCCGAGCGTTACGCCTATTACGAGGCCAAGGCCGCGCGCGGCGAAATGCACCTGTTCAAGCAGATCCGCGCCGTCGACGTCTGGCGCAAGATGCTGACCATGTTGTTCGAGACCGGCCATCCCTGGATCACCTTCAAGGACCCGTGCAACCTGCGCTCGCCGCAGCGCCATGCCGGCGTGATCCACTCCTCGAACCTCTGCACCGAGATCACGCTGAACACATCCGACGACGAAACCGCCGTGTGCAATCTCGGGTCGATCAACCTCGCCAACCACATCCAGGACGGCCGGCTCGACGATGTCAGGCTGAAGAAGACCGTGACGACGGCGATGCGGATGCTCGACAACGTCATCGACATCAACTTCTACACCATCCCGGAAGCGCGCTGCTCCAACCTGCGGCATCGCCCGGTCGGTCTCGGTCTGATGGGGTTCCAGAACGCACTGCATATGCTGCGCATTGCGGTAGCGTCCGATGCCGCCGTCGCCTTCGCCGATACCAGCATGGAGGCGATCTCATATCATGCGATCTCGGCCTCGGTCGATCTTGCCGCCGAGCGAGGACGTTATCCATCCTTTGAAGGCTCTCTGTGGAGCCAGGGCATCCTGCCGATCGATTCGATCGACTTCGTTGCCGATGCCCGCGGCGGGGTTGCGATGGATCGCACCAGCACGCTTGACTGGGCAGCCCTGCGCGGCCGCGTCACCTCGGTCGGCATGCGCAACTCGAACGTGATGGCGATCGCGCCCACGGCGACGATCTCCAATATCTGCGGCGTCGTGCAGTCGATCGAACCCGCCTACCAGAACCTCTATGTCAAGTCCAATATGTCTGGCGACTTCACGGTGGTGAACGACCATCTGGTCCGCGACCTCAAGGCGCGCGGGCTGTGGGACGAGGTGATGGTCAACGACCTCAAATATTTTGACGGCAGCGTCGGTGCGATCGACCGTATCCCAGCCGATCTTAAGGCACTCTACGCGACCGCCTTCGAGATAGAATCGCGCTGGCTGGTCGAGGCGGCCGCGCGGCGGCAGAAATGGATCGATCAGGCGCAGTCCCTCAACCTCTATATCGCCAATCCCTCCGGCAAGAAGCTCGACGCGCTCTACCGTCTGGCCTGGTCGCTGGGCCTGAAGACCACCTATTACTTGCGCTCGCACAGTGCGACCCATGTCGAGAAATCGACGCTGAAGGGTACCGACGGCAAGCTCAACGCCGTCTCGCCAGTGGCGCTGACCGCGCCGGTCCCCGATCTATCGGACGCCATTGCCTGCACGATCGACAATCCCGACTGCGAAGCCTGCCAGTAAGCGAAACAAAGGATCAACATGATGCTCGACTTTTCAGAAACTGCGACCACAGACCGCCAGGAGCGCCCGCTTTTCACGCCGCCGTGCTTTACGATGGCGCCCGCCGAAGAGAACGAGGCAACCGGCCTCGGCACGATCGACCGCCATGGCGGCCGCGTCTCGGTCGACGAGAAGCGGATGATCAACTGCCGCGCCGACGTCAATCAGCTGCTGCCGCTGAAATACAAATGGGCATGGGAGAAATACCTCGCCGCCTGCAACAATCACTGGATGCCGACCGAGGTCTCGATGCAGGCCGACATCGCGCTGTGGAAGTCGCGCGACGGCCTCTCGGAGGACGAGCGCCGCGCCATCAAGCGCAATCTCGGCTTCTTTGCGGCCTCTGAAAGCCTCGTTGCCAACAACATCGTGCTGGCGATCTATCGCCATCTTACCAACCCCGAATGCCGGCAGTATCTCCTGCGCCAGGCCTTCGAGGAGGCGGTGCACACCCACACCTTCCAGTACATCGTCGAAAGCCTCGGCCTCGACGAGGGCGAGCTGTTCAACATGTACCGCGAGGTACCCTCGATCACCGACAAGGCGGCCTGGGCGATCAAGCACACCCAGCATCTCGACGATCCCGATTTCAAGATCGGGACGCCGCAGGCCGGCCAGGCGTTCCTGCGCGACCTCGTTGCCTTCTATGTGATCTTCGAGGGCATGTGGTTCTACACCGGCTTCGCGCAGATCCTCTCGTTCGGCCGCCGCAACAAGATGGTCGGCATCGCCGAGCAGTATCAATACATCCTGCGCGACGAGAGCATCCACCTGAACTTCGGCATCGACGTGATCAACCAGATCAAGATCGAGAACCCGCATCTGTGGACATCGGCGTTCCAGGACGAAGTCCAAAACATGATCCGCGAGGCCGCCGAACTCGAGGCCGCCTATGGCCGTGATACGATGCCGCGGGGCTTCCTTGGGCTTAACGCCGCATTGTGCGAGCAGTACATGCACTTTATTGCCAACCGCCGCTGCGCGCAGATCGGCCTGACGCCGGTGTTCGCGGAGGCGGAGAATCCGTTTCCGTGGATGTCGGAGGCGATGGACCTGAAGAAAGAGAAGAATTTTTTCGAAACCCGCGTCATCGAGTATCAGAACGGCGGCGCGCTCGATTGGGGATGAACAAACTTGCGGTGACCATTGCCTGTGCATACGGGGCATACGAGCCGGACTGTTGTAATGCCGGACATCGCCCCTGACGCGCCATGCTGCGCCACCGGACCACTTTGATCATTTTGCGAGCGAAGTGGTCCGGAATGCTCGATTGGTTCTGATCGTTGTCGCTCCGTTCATCGCGCGATTGGGTATGCTGCCTTTAAACCAAGCAAGCAGCGTGCCGAACCGGGGCTGCGCCTACTGCGAGCATGTCAACGCGAGGATGCCTTCGAAGGGACTTGAAGCTTACGCAGCGTCATGTCGTACATTTCTAGCCCTAGCGTTTTGCGATTGAGCAAAATGGGGCCTGGGATGGTAACAAACGCAGGTAGCGGACAAAATCCGACGATCGTTGGACCGCTTCAACGAGCCTTGGTGGCGGACTTATCTTGGTCGCACGATCTTGAACGAGGTCATCTGGTGAAGTCTTCCAAACCCGCGGCGGGACCAGCGATCCAGCTCGCGCGGCATGCCGGCATCAAGGCACGACCACATGCGGCCGGCGTTGCTTAGTGTGCCGATGCTCGACGACGGAATTTCCTGCATGCCGGCGGTAACTGCATCGAGCGGCCGCAGGACTTCTTCTGCGGTTCGTTGCAATGGATGCGCCGCAATGACAAAAGCAACAAGGTCCGCCTCGACAACCGGGCCACGGCGCAGATTGACCACTTTTCCGGTCCGCGTTGTGGAATTCCAGAACAAGAAGTGCGACGTGGAGGCCGGGCCCCCGACAACGAGAAACGGCTACATCCATGCCGATCGTCGTCAGCGGGGAAGCCGTGAAGCTACTGAGAATGTCAGGTCAAGTCGAAAAAAAAGGAAGGACCCTCGGATATAAGACCGGTGGAGGGACAGGATGAAGGCGACGCAAGGGGAATTGCAGGCGCTCAGGCTATTGCGTGCATTCTCGAAGATCGATGACGAAGACAAACGAAAAGCCGTGCTTGAACACGTCGAAGCCGAAGCCGTGTCTTCGAAGAATCCTAAAAAGAAATAATCGACAGTTTCGGCCGCCTCGTCGCCGAGACGGCCGACTGGAAGAAACGCGGCAATGCCAAGACGCTGGCTCAAGTGGCACAACCGAAGAGGCCCGGTCAAATCAGGTCCATTTCGACCAGTCCAAACCGCTGTGCCGAGATGCTAGCTCGTCGGCGGGCCCAAATTGAGGCGATCGAAGTACCAAGACGGATCTCCCCAGACGAATCTGTCTCGATATATTCTTCGTTCGAATTATCGTCCTGACTTCCTTCAACAGGATCCTCGGTCTCCGCCTGGAGATACAGTCGAGGCTTGTCGGCACGCTGCCATTCATCCTGGTCGTTCTTCGTCCACTTATCAGCATGTTGTCTAGGGTCGAGCACGAACTGGTTCCCACCCACGTCAACAAAGCCCATCTGCTCCAGACGGGGCTTCGCTTCATCGTTAGCCGGACGCGACATGATCAAAGGCCGCTTGCCGTCAAGCCGAAGTTGATGTTCGAGCAGGACATCGCCCGCGTTCTCAACGAGCGGATGAGTAACTCGGAGAGCGACGACAGATGAGATGTGTTTACGACCCGGAAAGTGTTCCTCCTGCCACGCCTCGCCTTTGATGCGGACGCCTGGATCCGTCCTTAGGAGTCCGACACTCTTATCGCCCAGCTGGTAGCTGAAGTACCGCGAACCCGTCTTGTGATCTACGGTCGCGCCGGCTCTAGCGACCATCGCGGTGCGCTCGGCCTTGGAGGACACGAAATCCGAGTAATCTTGCGGGTTGTCGGCTATCTGCTTGACATCGTCACCGTAAAAGTTCCTCAGTTCTTGCCTGAATGTATTCCTGTTCATCTCGTAAATAGGAGGCTCGGAGGTGAGGGAATACGTACGTGTCGCCGACGATGAACCAGTCGCTGCGTCTGCAAGCGTCTGCCTGAACATCCGGTCATCCGCTTCCTGCCCGGATTCATCGGCTTGGCCCGCGCTTGTGGATGGGATGAACGGTCCAGTGATTCTGCCATACATGAGATTAGTTCTCCTATCGACAGCATTGGGTCCTGGTTGATGTCGGTCTGCTCAAGACCAGTCAGCAATTTAGGCGAGCGAGCTGACAACAAGCTGATGTAAAAGAACGGTGCATGGCTGCAGGTCCTGACGTATTCGCACTCGTCAAGCTGACCGGCTATTTCGGGCCTTCCAGGTTTTCTTTAGGTCTGCACGCGGTCGCACAGCCGCTCTCCGGCCGAAACCGACATGCGGGAATACGCACGTTAACTTATCATCGGTTCACCAGATGGTGCTGACGCTCGAACGCGAGCCTTCATCGGAAGGCCGCCGAGGTCCCCGGTGCATCGAAGTGCTTGTTGATCCCAGCCAGCTACCGGACCTGCTTTGATCTGGCGCTCAATCGGTCAAAATCACCGTGTGCAGAGGTCCTGGCAGGCGCGATCCCAGAACGAACCAGTTGGCCGAACGCCTAGAAGCCTTTGTCGTCCAGCAAGGCTCCCTTCAATACAAGCCATCTATCTAGACGTCGACAGCAACGGATCCGGACGGCAGTGGAGACATAGTGTTCCGTCAGGATTGATAGGATCCTTCACGTTGATTTGGCGGAAGCTCCAGTTCTTCCGCCGGGGGGCGCACAATTTGACCCCGAACGCGTCGAATAGACCTCTATATCATCGGGCGACTTGGTGATGCTGCCTTGAACGGAGCAGGCACCGTGCCGAACCAAGGCTGCGGCTACCGCAAGCATGCCATGAGAGGATCATCTTCGAAGGGGCTTGAAGCTCACGCAGCGTCAGATTGTACATTCCGAGCCCTAGCGGTTTCCGAGTGAGCAAAAAGGGTCAGAGGATGGCAGTCAGCGCAGGTGATCGACAAGACGAACCGCATACGATGCTCGACTTCGCCACCGAGCTCGGTCCGCTGATCATCTTCCATGTTGTGAACATGAAATTTCGGCTTATTACGGCTACCGCCGCATTCATGGTCGTGACCGTCTTGGCCGGGATCGCATCCCTCATGGTGAAAGGTCACATGCCGATCACGTCGCTGATCACCAGCGTCGGCGTGCTGGCGTTCGGTACGCTGACGCTGGTGCTGGATGACGATACGTTCATCAAGGTCGAGGCTACCGTCGTCAGCGGACTGCTTTCGACGCTTCTCGGTGGCGGACTTCTGTTTGGCCGCTCTTTCATCGTGGTGACATTGGATCGCATCTTCAATCTGACAACACAGGGCTGGCGTATCCTTACCTTTCGCTGGGCGATGTTCTTCGCAGGCATAGCGATCTTGAACGAGGTCATCTGGCGAACCCAGACCACGGATGCCTGGGTGAATTTCAGGACGTTGGGCGTGACGACGTTGAGTCTGCTCCTCGGTTACATTCTGATGCCGCTGACCGAGCGCTACTATGCCGGGGCTGGGTCGCCTTCCGTTCAATCATCTTTTGTCCAAGTCCGCCGACGACTGCCCGAGTCGGAATTCAGGGGAGATGTCGAGGGCGGGCCGGTCGAACAAGAACCGATTGACCGACGCGGCGAACGTTGCGACTGAGCGGCCCCCGTTTCGGCATGATTCAGAGGCTGCTGATCGGATCCAAATCGAACAAAGAGATGCGCTGGTCGACAAACCGCAAGCATCGGCATTCCTTCCCGGCAATATTCTCGCCTGCGCGTTCCCGCAACTCGAAACCCTTAACGTCCAAAGCGCGTCGGTCAGGTAAAACATTCGCCGGTGCTACGAACGACGGCATCGCCAATTCGACCGGCAATCAACTGGTCGACGAGCAACGATCTGATGGTCCGACCCATTAACGCCCAGTCCTGGGCCAGGCTTGTCATTTGGCCGGGCGGCGCAGGATCGTCACAATGGTACCGATCGGAAGAGTCCAACTGGACGTCCCGCACCGGACATCCATCCCGATCATCGTCAGCGGCGAAGCCGTGAAATGCGAAGAGTGTCAAGTCAAGCCGAAATAGAAGGACGCTTCCCGCGCCTTCGGATATAAGACCGGTGGAAGAATAGAATGAAGACGATGCTGCGAAATTTGCAGGCACTCAGGCTATTGCGTGCATTCTCGAAGATCGACGACGAATACAAACGAAAAGCCGTGCTTGAACACGTCGAGGCCGAAGCCGAGCCTGAGAAGAATCCTAAGAAGAAATAGGAGCCGGGCCGGCTCGTTTAGCGGGTGAGCCTAGCCGTCGTCCCCGTGGTCGAGATGCTCCTTGACGTTTATGGAGGGGAGCACCAGCGGCTTGGTCTTCCGGGGCTGCTCGTACCGGGACGCAAGATCCAGGAGCCGCCGCTTGATAAATGGGTCGGCCCGATCGGCAAGGTCGCGAACCAGACGAGCCCGCTGCCTGTTGAATTCATCGTCCAGCATGGGATCACCAAATAAGCCCGTTTGTACGGCGGATCGTTCAAGATAGCTAGCTGTTGAATGGCGTGTGGTTAAGCGAGCCGGGCCTGATGAAATTATGAAGCCGGGACGATGCTCACACCGGCGGCGATGGCGCAGTTTACCGTAAGAGAGCTGGATGGGGCCGATGCGTGACGGACGCGTTGGCGCTGCGATCGTCAAGGCGATCCAATCCGACAAGGCCAGTCGGCGCCCGGCGTCGGCCACAGGCCTTGTCGAGGCAGGTCCCTGTGTGCGACAGCAAGAGCTGCTAAGTCTTTGATTCATCGTGCTCTGTTAGGTGTTCCCGCCACGTTTCGCTCAGGATTGCGCACGATTCATCGCGATTTAGCTGCGGAACTCTCAAGATAATCAGAGCTAAAAAGGGTCGCTCGCCGGCATCTTTCGGCTTACATTTTGACCAAATTGTCAGGAGACGAGTATGCCTGCCCGCACCGAAGGCGCCGGTCGCTCGCACGCTGATTTCATGCGAGCGGCGAATGACGAGCTGACAAAATTCGAGCACCGCGAGCGCGAGTTTCGAAAAGAAGACCGCCACGAACGAGCCACAAGATTGCAGTTGCCCGTGGAAAGGTACAACAGCGAGGATTGGCGCGTAAGGAAGCCATCAAGGCCAATTCATAGAACCTGAGAGGTGATCGACCTCGCCTATACGATGTCGTGCGCAACTCGATACATGACGTCGGCAGCGATAAATCAGGCGAACGCGCCGTGCCGCCGACGAAGCGGACATCGACATGGAGCGTATCGCCTTGCTGAGCGTCACCTCCTCAGATCAGCAGGCCCGGCATCCACGACCAACCTGATTCAAGGAGCCGCCGACGTGGTGCAGGAAGGCTGCGCGTAAGGCGTCTCCACCCGCTCCGTCAGTCTGGTGCAAGCGTTGAGCATGACGCGGATCACCAACGAACTGCTCTTTCGAGATCGCCGGCACCACCGATCGCGTGGTCCTGATCGAGGACACGCGCGAGCTGCAGTGCCGCGCCCCGAATCTGGTCGCGCTGCGCACCAGGGATGGCGTCGCGTCCCTGTCCGATCTGGTCTGATCCTCCCTGCGTTTGCGCCCCGACCGCATTCCGATCGGCGAGGTGCGGAGCAGCGAAGCCTTGGAGCTCCTCAAAGTCTGAGGTACCGGCCATGCCGGGGGGATCAGAACGATTCACGCCGGCGCGGCGCTGGGCGCGCTTCGCCGCCTTGAACAGCTGCTTCAAAGCTGATGAACTGGATAACCTCTGTAAGCGAGCCGCGACATCCGATGATCAGGGCGTGTCGCACCAAATTCGGTGAAAGCCTTCTTTTGCCATCCCGAGAGCGATGATGATGTCAACGTCGCCGCGGTTGTCGATCGTGCGCAGCGTCTTCTTGACCCCGCTCACGCTCAAGCCCGTCATCGACGCGGCGATTTTCAGGATGCATCCGTCCGCGCTGCACCGTCTACGGAACGGACAGGCGTCCAGCAGCTGGGCTGACATCGTACGTTTCGGACAGGGTGTCTGATTGCGCGGTCAACGTTTGATTGTTATCAAGAATTGTTCAATCGTCGCTATTAGAGGAGGTTTAATGTCGAAAATAGCTCCCTACCACACTGACTCGCCCGAATATCCGCCGTCCCACCGTAACGTCTATCACGACCGCGACAATTGCCCCGCCGGAAAGACGATCAAGCAAGCGCACCGCAAGGCAGGTAAGGCTGAGAGACCGCGCTGCAATGACTGCAAGAAGCTCGACTGATCCAAGGTCCGCCGTCCAATTTTCCACGCCTACCGACGGACTGCAGCGCGCGGCGACAGGCCCAACGCGTTAACAATTTGCGGTAGGCGAATCTCTCCGCCTTTTGACGGTGGAGCGACAAGACATGGACCGGATAATCCGCACCTCGCCCCGAGGAGAACGCGAGACAAGTTGATCTGCCCGGCAACCACAGCAAGGGAGCGCGTCGGCTGGAGCATCGTGGCCGCACTTGAGCAATTTGTTGAATTTCTCAAAAAGAGCCGTGCGTTCAAAAGTCTGTCGCCGGGTCGAAGCGCTGGTGGCCCAACGCTGGCGCTGCCTCGAGGTGAGCCAGGCCCGCCGGGCCGTCGTCCTTGATCCGAAGGGGGAGCTCTATTCTACGATGAGACCGCGGCATGGCGCGAAAAGCACGTCGGACCGGTCTGCCGCATCGTGCTCTTTGCTTACCGTTCGGAGGAGAAGGCTCAGCGCCTTCTGGAGCATCGGCTTGACCACGCTGGCGTGGTCCGCTCGCAGCACCAGCACGCGCCTCTGTTTTCGAAGGCTCGATCCATAACCTGCGAGATCGGATTTCTCTATCTTCTGTTACTTAAGCCGATTTTTGGCTTCAAGATTTTCGGATGTTTTCAATGATTTGTTGCGGGGGACGCGATGATATTCCGGACGAAGGGCAATCGCCCATTTTTGTTCAGTGCATTGTTCGTATTGAGCGGATGCGCCATTGCGCCGGTCACGGATGACGTCGCGCATGTTTCAGCATCCAATATTGCGAGGCAGATTCGCTGTGAAGCACGGCAGGCTGTCATTGACGCGCTGCTCGGCTATCTCACGAGCTCCGACAACAACATGAACAAGAACAAGCTCGACGATTACTCCTTTGCCATCGGTACCGAGCTGAAACGGGCCTACAACGAGAATCCCGAGGCGATCAGAGCCTTCGATCCCTCTCAAGTGACCGGTTTCGCCCATACGGTGACAAAGCTGCTCTACAGCACGGGCATTGCCTACTATTACGATCTGACGGGCCTGGAGACGAACAACATAGATCCGGCTGCGAACCTCATCCGGCCGACCCCCATGACATCACTGGTGACCCTCGGCCTCACCGGAAACTTCGACAGGCAGAGACAGAACGAATGGTCGTTTACGATCACGGACAACTTCGGAAACCTCGTTCAAAAGACGAGTGGGAGCTATTGCGCGAACCATCTGGTGAGAACTGAGGATTACGTCTACCCGATCGCGGGAAAGGTCGGGCTCGCCAAGTTGATCAAGGAATTCACCTTGATGAGCCTGTTTGAGAATCTCGATGAGCTCAACAAGGACGTTGCGACAGTGAAGAAAGGGCCGCCGAGCATGGTGCAGCAGCTTCAGTTCACCACGGCCATCGGCGGCGGGGCATCGCCCAAGATCGTCTTCGCGCCCTCAGGGCCGCAGCTGCAAGTCACTGATGTGAGCTTTCCCGTTACCGTGTCGCGCAAGGATACGCACCAGCTGACGGTGGGCTTATATCTGGACAAGGGTGAGGCAAAGATCCTCGATGTGGCCCGAGGTCCGATTTATGAAGGTTCGCTCATCACCGCTTCAGGTGGAAGAGCTGAACTAGGCGCCGCGCGGGCAGTTCAGCAGTTTCTAGCACTGAAGATTTTCAAGCCAGCACTATAAGGGAGTCTGATATGGCAAAAGTCAAAAAGGCGAAGACCCGCAAACCATCGCCTGCGCGGAAGGCACGGAAAGCGAGCAAGAAGGCCGCTCCGCCAAAGCCTGCCCGTTCGGGAGGAACCCACGTCGACTTCGGAGTGCATGGCCTCGGAAAGATCATGGCTGCCATACACAACGCCGGCCTGGGTGATGAGCTCAATGCGCACCTTGCGGGTTCCGGACAGTTCGTCAAGGTGCACCGCAAAAGCCTGACGGCGATCAAGGGCTTTGTGAAAGAGAGGCCGGAACTCGCGAATTTAGCTCAGACTATCGGCGATTGCGACTGTCCACCCGACGATCCGGGATGCGTTTACATTCCGGGGTAAGTCGGCAGGCGCTGACGAGCCTTCAAAGGTGCGTGATCGTGCCCGCCGTGTCGTCAGCACGTTTGCTGAACTTCTGTTCCTGACCTCCTCTCGTCAAAGGACATGCTGGGTCGAGGCGCTGCGGCAGGCGTCTGGACCGAGGCCGGCAGTCGCGGGCTTCATCCTATTTTATCGTGGCGTCACCTCACGGTGCTTGTCGGTCCAGCATCTGTCGATAAGCTCGAGGTCGAAATGGCATGCAGTGGCCGTTCAGTGGCCGAGACCAGAGAGATGCGTTCGATTTTGGCGAATATGTTCATTCCATCCCTGAGGCCCAGTGCATGAAAGGCGCGGCAGGTGATGCGCGCGAGGATCTGTGCGGCTGAATCTCCAGTCTCGAGCGCAAGCACCAATGTAACCTCGGCCGCGCTGAACGGCAAAGAGGCCTTGATGCGCGCTGGAAAGACATTGAGGATGGAGCTTGCGCGGGGTGCCTCGCGAGCGATGCTGACGTCGCCGGCTGCGATGCGCAGCCTTTGACGTGCGCCGGGTCTGAGCGGTGGTCCCGGCACCAACAGGCGCGCACCTTTGAGGCGGAGTATGATGAGCCCATAACGTCCGTCATAGCCGCCGACCACGGCGTCAAGGCTCACAGCGGCTTCGTCGCGCCCCGCAAGCCACTGCGCTGGATCCGTCTGCAAGACATGCAACGGCCCAGCCGCAGTCACCCTTCCGTGTTCCACCATGACAAGATGATCGGCAAAGCGTTCGACGTCAGCCAAATCGTGGCTGACATAGATCATCGGCAGCTTGAGCGTTTCATGCATGCGCTCGAGGAACGGCAGAATCTCGCGCTTGGCGGAGCGATCGAGCAAGGTAAGCGGCTCATCCATCACAAGTAATCGGGGCTGGGACAACAGCGCGCGGGCTAAGGCGACGCGCTGCCGCTCGGCGGCGGAGAGATGTGAGGGAGAACGGTCAAGGAGCGACGCCAAGCTGAGCAAGTCGACCACTTCCTCAAAACCGATCAGCATTGGTTCCGATTTAGGCGCGGCATTAAGCAAATGGCATCTGACAGACAAATGAGGAAAAATGGTCGGATACCGGAACACATAGCTGACGCGACGCAGATGCGCCGGGCGGAACGTGGTCTCATCCTGCCACACCTCGCCGTCGATCTTGCAGAAACCAGTCAGCAGTGGCTGGAAGCCAGCGATGCAACGCGCCAGCGTGGTCTTGCCGCAGCCTGGTGGGCCGAAAATAGCCGTCAAGCCAGTTGCCGGTACGCTGAATTGCGCATCGAGCGGAGTGCTCGCGAGAGAGCCGCCGAAGGCGACTTCGATACGGCCCGGTTTTGCTGTCCTCACGTGCTCGTGCCCGGGCGGTATCGTTCGATCAAGGTTACGATCAAGACTACCGCATGCCCTAACATCACGATGCTGCCGGCAGGCCAGCTTGTCTCGCTTGAGGACGACGTCTGCCCCGCGGCTGTGCCATAAGGAGCGGGGGCAGGATTGCAGACCATCGGCTTTATGATGCGCGGCATTTTGAGCGCCTCCGTGTCATTCATCAACGCCGCAACCGAATTGCGCGACGCGCGGCCACCGATCGGACAGGTGAAGTTGCTTGGCGGAACTGCGGCGCCATGGCCGATCACTCCGCTCGGGCGGGAGTCGTCGGCAGGCAGAGACACCTGAATTGCATCGGCTTGGATAGTCTGGATGTAGAACGATCGGCTCGTACCATAGCTCACCAGGGCCTCGTGTCGGGTCTTCGGTTTAAGCGGCGCTGCAATTTCCTGGGCGGGTAGCGCTAGGTGCGCTCTGACCGCCACATTGATGTTCACCGCTCCAGCGCTTCCGAGCGTGAGCAGCATCAGAGCTGCAACGATCAGAATCAACTGGGCTAGTCTCAGCTTCATCGGGAACCCCGAGCGCGAGCTGTCGCGCCGCTTCCTTGCGGCGGCTCTTGGCTCCTCATCACAGCAATCTGCGTGCCGCTCGAGGAATGTGCGCGCGTTGCTTGATCGTGGTGAAATTCGCAAGCACAGCTGGCGCAGCGTCCTGGAATGGCCGCGCGGTATCCGTCCAGCTTCCGACGTTGGTGTCTCCAACCGGACACGGACAGCCGACGAGAGGCGGACTCGAACTCGACGGCGACGCCTTTGGGGGCATCTGCATCGACGCGAGGACCGGTTCGATCATCGGCAGTGGGTCAATTGCACCGGACTACCGCCACCGCCAACGAACCGTCAACGCGGGCGAGGTCGTCCGCCTCCTCGCTGGATCGCTGGAAGTGACCGCATGGCCTCGATCGCTGTCGAGATCGGGACGGATGATCTGGTCGGGCAGGGCCGCCGGATAACTGAGATCAACCCGTTTGCAGCGCAGGACGAGACGGTCATGGCTTTGAATCTCTCTGCACCGTCGGTTTGAACATTCGTGGCCCGACCAAGTGCTTCGAGACGTACGAGGAAGAATATCGTCGCACCCAGCGCGCAAAAAGGGCTTGAAGCGTACGTAGCGTCAGGTTGTACAATCGAAAGCGGGCGGCTGTCGCCTCTCGAAGCGTCACGTCGGGGCAGTAAAGAATTCGAATGTCACTTGGAAAGCGCACTTCGCAAGGCCCTTTGTGTATCCTTGTGAAGAGCCCACTATGCGAAGTGGGATTGCTCGGCATAGGTGGTGCGGGTCAAGCTGCACCGAAGCAGGACGAGCAGTGCGAGATCCGAGCGGAACCTCCTGGCGTTGGCGCTGCTGGATTGGAGAGCGGACCCCGGGGCGAGGTGCGGTCTTCGATGTTCCGCGCGCCACTCTTCGCAGATGGTCGAATTTGGCTTGGCCGCACGTATCATGCACGTCAGGTGCCGACCGGGGTGAACTGCTTACTCTCTTCAAACGGCTATATCATCATCGACGCACTGGATTTGACTGACGCGGGATCACCCGGCATCCCGGCCCGGATTCGATCCTCTTGTCAGGATGTCGTTCGTTCAGCTCCCATCGCAGCAAAGATCGTTTGGGTCTGCGCGCGAGCCAAACCGGTCGTCGCCTGATGGTCAGATTATGAACAGTCGCCAGTCGCTCCCTCAGACTGATCGCGCGCTCAGGCCAGCAGCGCGAGCTTCGTATGCCAATTTCTGCCGCTGCTCGGGCCGCAAATCAAGTTGGTCTCGGCTGCGAGTATTGCGTGGCGTCAACTAGCTGAGAGCGCTGCTTTGATCTGGGGAGGTAAGAGAGCGCGTCCCCTGCCGTCTATGCTTCAAGAGCTTCGGCTCGCTTTCTGGTTGATAGGCCATGTTGCACATCGCGCAAGACAATAGCGAAGGACATCCAGCTTAAGAGAAATATGGTGAATCAAAAGCGACGCACTTATTGGATCTGCATGGCATATCGCTTTGCAGTAGCCCTCGCTGTTCTAGCGACAACAACTGTACACACAAAACACGCTCGAGCGCGAGATCTGAGGCCGGAAGAGACATTGGCGTCTTGCAGGCCGGACTTTATACGCTTCTGTGACCACTTTACTGGGCGTGATGACCCAGACGCCGCTATGTTTTGTCTCAGAGAGAACTTTAAAACTCTGCGTGAAGAATGTCGTCGCGTGGTTCCAGGCGCGACGGAGAGAACGGGAGGCTTGCGACGAGGTGGCATTAACAAACGGCCGCCTCTGAGCGTCTCCGCTCGGAAGAGAGCGTCCGAGCTGCAAGATCGCGACAGTATCGCGACAAGCCGTCGAACTGATGGGACCCAGACTGTTGTTGCGCCGAGGGAATCGAAGCGATCGGTAGGGAAGAAAGAGACCTCGCCCCGCCAAGATTGGTAGCTGGTCCCCTGACGGACACGTGACTGCGAGCATAACTAATTGTCATCCGGCCATCGATAGATGGCACACGTCGCGACAGTGGGGCTACGATGCGGTCTGGAGTACGGTCTTGGGCGGCCGCCGCAGTTGCGATCATTGGAGGCGGTGCAGGCAACTCCGCGAACCTTGATCCAACAGTGAAGCTGCCATCGCCCCTGTGGAGTTGGTGGGCGAAGTTTCTGTTCCAGTTTTATCGAGTGGCGCTCGATCTGATTGGTCTTCTGCCGCACGCCGCCGAGTTCACGGTGCCCGCGAAGATGCGGGAGGCGGTGCCTTTGTTGCGGGATTGTTGACGGGGAGCGGTTCGGCTTGACATCGAGGAGCGGTCATCGGATCGAGGAAGAAAGGCCGTCTACGTCAGCTTCCAACGATCTTTCTGGAATCGGCAATTGTGCCGATTACGGCATTCTCTAATGAAACTGCACTGTGATGGCGAAGAAGTGCGCTTAAGGCAACTCTCAGTAACGATATGCCATGGTCCAGAAAGCATCCAAACATTCATCGCACGGTTTGACGGCACCGACCGCGAACTTATTTCAGAGCCGGAAAGTCAAAGGAAATGTTTTCGCTAACAGCTTCTCAAAGGCAGAATGCTGTTCAAGAAGGCGATTCTCGATGAGTTTCCGATCCGCATCAGGTAATTCTGCCTGAAGCAACTTACGACAACGCCAAATGTGGTTGCGTACCGATCTGATCTCACTGAGCTTATCATCAACCGAGCTCATCGCGCACGCCGACTAACTTCCGACTAACCCTTGAAATGACCAATCGTGCCGCTACGCGACAAGCCACCGCCCCATCACGCCGCGTTATGCCGACTGGTTTCGTGTCTAAGCTTTTGCAAGGCGCGGGCCAATTTGCTTCGGGGACATTGCGAATAGTTCGGTATATGCGAGGCGTTCAATCGATATCACTCTGTCACCGCGCGTTTGATGGTCATTTGTGGTAGATCACGAATTTTATCCGCATTGTCGGCGTGCCCGTTGGGGAATTCCTGCACCGCCCCGGGGAGGTTGGGTACACACCACATAGCAGCTAAGGACTTAAACCGAGGCTGGGTCGCGGCGGAAGCCGCAAGTCCTTAAGGAGTTTCTAAGGCAATGCGCTCGTGGAGTGATAAAGGTACCGATATTGTGACGCTTCAGTGCCTTGCGAATTTTGCGAGTGTTCGATTGGAGACGTCATGCTCCGTGAGTCGCGGAATCTCACCGTATGCAGGCCTCGAAGAGGTCTGTGGTTGCGAGCAGCATCGCTCTCAATTGACGCGGAATGCGGTCTCTATCGATTGCGGGACAAGAAAGGAAATTGTCGTGCATGAGGCATTCGCGGTTATTGTCCTGACAACCGGTATTCGGACGAGATGTGCTCGTTTGATGAATCAGTTCCTAAAACACCAGTTTGCCTATCCGGCATTTTCCAGGCGTGAGTGTCGAGCAGCGACGGCCCATCGTCGCGCCGTGGTGAGTTTGGAGTTTCCGCCCCGCGAGCTTGATATTGACGCCGATGACGTGGCGGATCTCGCGGACGTCCGAGGATGTTGCACCTGCTTCTCAGGTGCATGACGTTCGAGCTTACTGCAAGATCTAAGATTGATGTCCTGATGGACCTCCCGGTCCGGAGGAGCTCTGCCGCTGTGACCGTCCGAGAACTATCGTTAGACACGTGATCGATCAACGAAGATGAGCGGAGACAGCGGACTGCCCGCGCCGAAAACTCGTCAGCAGACTTGGGAAACCCGCTCGATCCGGCCGCGCCGGCCCCGGTGATGCTTTGTCGCCGGCCGTGTCAGATTCGAACGGTGCTGAATTGAAAATCTCGGACCGGGCTCGTTCGCGGAAGCCGCTAGGCAAGCCCCCTGAGTGAGAGATTTCCATAGGAGGACGTGGTCCAGAGGGTCGAGACCGGCACGAAAAGCGCGCCGGCCTGTGAACTGCTTTGTCGTGTTCCCGCAATGTCCAGTTGAAGGCATCAATGTCGCAAGTCCGACTAAGGTGCAAGCGTCCCGCGCGAACGTCCGCAAAGCGCGGGGTATTTCGCCCGATTAAGGCAAAGCGCGCACTCTTAATTTGGCGGCATGCCATTTGCTGGATGGGGAGAACAAAATAAGCGGCGACCACTGCAAGCCTTGCAGCCGCCGGTCAGGGAGGTCGGACGTGGCGAAGAGATTCGTCGAAGGTGGCTTGATAAGGAAGATACGACAAATCGTTATCCTGCGAAGGCGTGCCGGCATTCGTTGGCCGTGCTCAGGATCCCGTCATCGCTACTCCCATGTCGTGGCACCGGCGAATAACCTCGATCCGGTCCATGACCGAAATGTCATCCGCTTTCCGATCGCCGTCAACGGACAGACCCGGCGCAGTGCGCACTATCGAACGACAGCCGCAAAATCCGACCAGCTTTGTGTAGGATCTGTCGCGGTTCGCGCGGTCGCGACTTTCGACGGTGACGAAATCGCGGCGGTCAAGTGCGATTATGCGGAAATCATCCGCATCCTGATTTATAGCTTGCTGCGGGCCGCGCTCCGAAATCCTGTTCGCCGTAGCTGCCTTCTGGCTCTATGCCGGCGCCTCCGGCGCCGCATTAGAGCCTCGTCTGTCTTTGAAAAGATATTGCTCAGGGCGCCAATCGCATGTTGGCCGGGTAAGGCGCGCCCCGGCACTTTCCCCTCGCTCGGTCTCACAAGGCCACAAACAGCATCGGCTGGCCTGAACAGGCGGGCTTCACGTAATCCCACCGAGAGGAGAAGATCTACCGCGTGGGGCTGCGCCGCGTGTCCTTGTTCGTTTGGGAAGGGACCATCATGGTAATCATCGCAGCCGCTCCGCCAGCGACGCCCTCGCGCTCCTGGTATAAAATCCCCTACGTCCAGGTGCTTATCGCAATCCTGATCGGCGTCATGGTCGGCTACTTGTGGCCTTCTGTTGCGACAAATGACTGGATCAAGGCGCTCGGCGACGGATTCATCAAGCTGATCAAAATGCTTGTCGCGCCGATCATCTTTTGCACCGTCGTGTCCGGCATTTCACACATTCAAGATGCCGGAAAGGTCGGCCGGGTCGGTATCAAGGCGCTAGTCTATTTCGAGGTTGTTTCCACTTTCGCCCTGTTACTTGGTCTGGTCATAGGCAATCTGTTCCCGATTGGCCATGGACTCGCGGTCAAGCCCGATGCCGCGGCTGTGGCCGGCCTGGTCAACAAATCAGAAGCGCAGAAGGGGGTCGATTTCGTCCTCAACATCATTCCGGACAGCGTGGTCGGGGCGCTGGCCCGGGGCGACATCCTGCAAGTGCTGCTGTTTGCCATTCTGCTGGGCTTTTCGCTGATGGCTCTGGGCGAGAAGGGTGAGCGGTTGCGTGGGATCATTGACGATGCCGCACACGCAGTATTCGGCGTCATTGCCATCGTGATGAAGGCGGCGCCGATCGGCGCCTTTGGCGCTATGGCCTTCACGATCGGCAAATTCGGACCAGCTGCGCTCGGCAATCTGGTCGGATTGATCATCCTATTCTATGCGACGGCCGCGCTTTTCGTCGTGCTTGTCCTCGGCCTGATTGCGCGCTTGATCGGCTTTTCCATCTTCAAGTTCATCGCGTATATCAAGGATGAGCTATTGATCGTGCTGGGTACGTCGTCTTCGGAAAGCGCGCTGCCGCAGCTGATGAAAAAGCTGGAACGGCTGGGTTGCTCGAAGCCGTTGGTGGGCCTGGTTGTGCCGACTGGATACTCATTCAATCTCGACGGTACCAACATATACATGACGTTGGCGACGTTGTTCATCGCTCAGGCGCTCGACATTAATCTGACCTTAGGCCAGCAGTTCACAATCATAATTGTAGCGATGCTTACGTCGAAAGGCGCAAGCGGTGTCACCGGCGCCGGTTTCATCACGCTCGCAGCGACCCTGACGGTTGTCAGTCCCGTGCTGGTGCCGGGCATCGCGATTGTCTTCTCGATCGATAAGTTTATGAGTGAGGTGCGTGCGCTGACAAATGTCACGGGGAACGGTGTTGCCGCAATGTTTGTGTCCTGGTGGGAAGGCGAACTCGACCAAGCGAACCTACGCAAGCGACTTAACAAGGAAGACCGACCCACCGATGTCGGGACATCCGAATAAGACGGGGTAAGTGGCAGTGTTTCTTCCGCGAGCAGTATCGGCGAAGGAACATGGCGCCGCTCGTGATTCTTCGATCGCCATCAGCGACATCGCCGCCGGCTGATGGATTGGCATTTCAGCTTGAATCTCGCGTTTCGTCTGGCAGTGGATGGCGGACGCAGATCGGGTGCCGGGAACGCGGAGAGCGCGCCCGGCCTATAGCTAGATGTTGCCGCCATGGTATCGGCGGAGTTCATGGCCTGATCTCGTGGCGGACGATACATCGGCTATCGCCCGGCAAAGTCACCGTGGACGAGAGTAGGAAGCGCGCCAGCCATCAGCAGGATGCGCGAAACTGCACACCGGTAGATGGCAGCGCTTTCTCCGATCTACCAGACGAACTTCGCGCCGTCCGGCAATTCGCAGATGAACTCGCCCTGGTTCACGGCTTCCGCAGCTCCGGCAGCCAGCTTGGACGCCCGCACGGTGAGCTTGCCGTCGCGGCCGAGGCTGTGGCGAATGTATTCGGTCACCGGATGTCCCGAGCTGTCCAGGGTTTGATGCGCATCGGCGAAGCTGATGCCGTTCTGTGCGGACACCCTGAAGGCGCGGATCGCCAGCCCGCCCTGCACGGCCGGCCCGGGCTTGCCGCCATCGGCGGCGGTGCACCGGCTCAGGTCCAGTATGACCTTCACATTCTTGCCGTCCTGCAGGGCACTTAGCACATCGGCGTATTTCGGCGAGGGCTCATCGGCCCTGGCGATTGCGCTCACGCCTGCAGCCGACAGCAGGGACAACAGGATCGACAGGTATCTGCCACTGAACTGCATATGGTATTCTCCTCGATAGGAATCAAATTGCGCGCAAGCGCCAACTTGCCCGGCGTCGTGTCCCTAACCAGCTTGGCAGAATCCGGACACCAGGCGCGTTTGCCTTCCGACAACACCACGCGTTGCAACCGCAAAGCTAGTCATTGCGAAGGGTAATCGAACGTCACAAACTCGTATGTGGGGTTTTCGAAATGATGCGACGATTTCCGCGTCCCCCGCTCAGAACGGAGCCCCTCATGCCGAGTCGGTCGCTACTGTGCGGCAGTATTTCGCGGGCCTATTGATGAGCTCGGCTACGCGGATCTCCGTATTCCGCAATCAGATCCATACGCACGCGCCCTCATGATCCGGGCGGAGTAAGACCAGACAGTCCAAGTTTGATGAGAAGATCCATGGACTGGATTATGTAGGTCGAAGCGAGATCAACTCATTCCGCCAATTTCAGGGCTCGGCAGGTTCGACAGTCATCGCACCGACCGTGCGACTGCCTATCGCAGGTCGCGCGGTGGCCGCCCATAGCGGAGGTCGTCTTAGCCGCCGACCAAAGACTGCTCTCGTAGTTGGACATTTGATGCAGTCGACCCGATTTAGCGTCACTAGCAATGGTGCCACCTCGGCCAGCGACATTGCATCCTCAGTCTAGTATGATCTCCGCATCTGAAAACTTAGTTCCAGGTCGCGAAGCAGGGTGTAGTTCCCTCGGATCCATTGATGCAGCTCGGTCGACCAATCCTTCTCGTTGCGCAGATATCCAGTGAAGGAAAAACTCAGTCGGTCAATGTAGGCCTTTAGAAATGTCGGCAGCGCAGGGATGCGGAAAACACGCCCGCCATCCATGATGTCAGGTAGTGGGCCACGCAGCACGAATTCGTTGTGGACGGTGACGAGCGCCCCTGGCCGGGTCTGTCGCCGCAGCATCTCATAACTGCGCCAGGACACACGATCAGTGCCTGCGACGAACAGGACGATCGGGACGACATAACGGCGCACCGTCTCCTTCATGAAGCGGATCTCTTCGCACGTCTTGAAGAATTCGTCGAAGGCATGAAAGCCGAGGTCAATCACCTTAGCCACCCGATCGTTGACGATAAGCGGGTCGATCAGCTGGATCTTGCCATAGGTATCGATCACATCGGCGGTCTCGGTGATGTGGGGGAGGTAATCGAGCAATGACGGTTCCCTCAGATTGACATCGAAAGAGAGCGCCGTGCCGTTCTGCAGCACCAGGAACTCGCTTACGAGGCGAGCGATCAGGGTTTTGCCGACCTGCGGGCTAGGAGAGCAGATGATGTAGATGGGCGTTGCTAACATAGCCGCAGAATCAATCGAGTTTCGTACGTGGGCTCAGCCCGTCGCTCGCCGAGTACGCGGCTAGTGTTCGCCGCCGCGGGTCACCGATTTGGTGCCGGTCAATTCGGTCAAGTTGATGCGGTCATATTCGCTCCAGACATTTGCGAGCCAGTGACGGACATAGCCGCGCAGCACGAAGGAGTAGTTCGCCGGCTCATCGCGTCGGCCCTTGTTTGCGACGAAGTCGACGAAGGGCACGGAGGCGACTTCGACCTGCTCATAGGCCATCGCGTCAAGCTTGGGTATGGTCAGCTCGGTCGCATACTTGATGCGATGGAAATAGGAGTTGTAGGTCGACTGGTCCCACTGGAAGAACTGGGTGTCGTTGATGAAGTTCTTCACCAGGAAGTATTTCGCGCCGCTCATGAAGTCGGCGGTCTCGGCGATCTCGTCCAGCGAGGCGATGGAAGGCCCCAGGATATGGAACACGGCAAATGTGATTTGGCCGGACCGCGCGGCATCCAAAAATCCGATGTCGCGCAAGGAACCCAACGCTGAGGAGAGCAAACCAGCGCGAGCATCGATCACCGTGACGGACAGCCCAGAATTTAAGGTGTCGAAAATCTTCATCTGATCCGCGGTCGTCGTCATGTCGACGATCTCGGTGATGTCAGGGTGAAAGCGCTTCAACGTTCCCCGCGGTGACTCCGTGTCGAAAGCGCGTGTCTGCACGGTATTGTTGCTGAAGTAGTCGAGAAGCGTTCGCGATACCGTCGTCTTTCCAACGCCACCCTTGTCCGCGCCGACCACAATCACAACTGGCTTCACCATGGAATTCCCCTTAGACACTCGCTCTCGCGCCGACGCGAAATGCGCCAGCGGCAGGGGTCTGCTTTGGATGCGAACATGGCGGAACGAGGGACAAGTGACTCGTTGAGGCGTCATCAAAGCGTTTGGTCGACAGCTTTCACTACCAGTCGTCAGCAGGTAGGATGCAATGACGATGAAAGAGCGGAACGATTAGCAGCCACAAATGATGGCTCCAATGGTTTGCGAACATACGAGCGAGCCTCGGCAAAAGACCGACCGTTGGGATGAAATCTCGCCGTTCGAATATGAATCACTATTGATGGCTTGAATCGCACGTAGCGTCAGGTCGTAGACTTGGCAAAGCGGTGACGTAAGCTATGGCTCGCACGCGAGCGTCGATGACTAACAGGCAAATCAAGAGAGCTCCTGCGAATGGATTAGTTTGTTGCGACGCAGTCGCCTGGAAGATGAGGATATCCCGGTGCATGGGCCGCGCGCATTCTCATGATGTTAAGTGCGGGGATGTGGCGCCGGGATGCGTGGTGACGGAGTTGGAATCGAATTTGCTCGTGTTGGACCTGCGCGGGAGCCAGGCAACAAGAGGGTCGAAAACGCCAAAAGCTCTCAACCACTGCTCTCGCGCTGTGGAGGCTGTCAATGTCTAGTCTGGGGCAGGACCGAGATAACGACCAGATGCAACCGCGCAAAGCACCGGCGGTGCACCTCGGAAAGGATTGTGCGTTGAGGCTTAATGCAGCCCTAAGCGAGATTTATTCTGCTTGCCACATCAACGACTTCTCGACCGCAGTGGTCAAGCATGGCAAGCAATTGCGGATAGTCGCGGATCGCGCAATGTTCCTACAAAAGGCTGCCGCGGATTTCCAACTTAGGTTTGTGGCAAGCTTTGAGGAAGACATTCGTGCCGGACAATCGTGGGGGTACGCCAAGACATGCAACGCGGTAAGTTGGGAGGTCGCAGGTCAACCAGGCATCGAAGCCTGCAAGGCGTTGGCGGCTCGAGTATCGAGGCTGGATAACGATCTGATAAGGAAAATGGAAGTCAAGGCGCTTTCGCTCTTGGCATCATCGTTCGGTCGGCGCTCCTGGATCGCCGAATGTCGTGGCGGAACGATCAGAATCGCCGAATTTTTCCTGGATGAACGCGGAACAGTTCAACGGCTGAACAGCCAGCATCTGTCGTTGCTGATGAATGGTTTCAGCAAGTGGCCCCAAGAACCGACCTCTCGCAAGGCCGCGGCCTCAATAGCGAATGAGGTCATTCGCCGCGGGTGCCGCCGCGCGCGGCTCTCTGATTTTTCTCCGCAAGGATTATCGACGCTGGTGAACGGGTTCAGCAGGTGGGACGGGGAGGAGAGGGCGTGCAAGGCGATAGTCGCTGTTGCCGGTGAAGTTCGGCGCCGCGCTGATCGCGCCGACATCGGACTCTCTGAATTTGTTCCGCAGGGGCTGGCGGCCCTCGTGAACGGGTTCAGAAAATCGCCGGAACAGAAAGATTGTCGTCAAGCCACAGTTGCAATCGCCGGCGAGGTTTTAAGCCGCGACGGCCAACTGTCTCGTTTTGTGCCGCAAGAACTCGCGAACTTGCTGAATGGTTTCAGCAGGTGGCCGGAAGAGCCCCCTTGTCATAAAGCCGCGATCGCGATCGCCCGTCAGGTTCTTAGCCGCGGGGATCACATTGTTTGCTTTAATCCGCACGACTTGGCGAAGCTGGTGAACGGCTTTAGCAAGTGGCCGGAGGAGACCGCGTCTCGTCAAGCCATAGGCGCGATCGCGAACGAGGTACTTTGTCGTGTCTCCCGGCTCTCTCAGTTTGCTGAGCAGGATCTCTCGAACCTGGTGGACGGTTTCAGCAAGTGGCCGGGAGACGCTGTCTGTTGTCAAGCCACGATGGTGATCGCGGCTGAACTCGTTCGCTCCGCCGACCGGCTCTCTGACGCAGCAGGGACTTGCAAATCTGGTGAACGGGTTTAGCAAATGGCCGCAAGAGTCTTCGTGTCGGCGGCCGCAATCGCAATTGGTCGTGAGGTCCTTCGCGGTTGCGATCAAGTCGGCGATGTTGCTCCGCAGGATCTGACGAACTTCGTGAGCGGCTTCGGCAAGCGGCCAGAAGAGACTACGTCTCGCCAAGCAATAGTCGCAGTCGCGAATGAGATTCTTTGTCGTGTCGCTCAGCTTTGTCAGTTTACCGAGTAGGATCTAACGATCCTGGTGATGGTTTCAGCAAGTGGCCGGAAGATCCTGCATGCCGCCAAGCCACAGTCGTAATCGTGAGTGAGGTCGTTCGTTGCGCCGACCGTCTCCCGGACTATACCCAGCAGGGACTTGCGATGGTGAACGGTTTAAGCAAATGGCCCCAGGAGGCTGCCAGTCGTCAAGCCGGATTCGCGTTTGCTCGTGAGGTCCTTCGCTGCGCCGACCACGATGGGCGGCTCTCTGATTTCAATCACCAGGGTCCATGAGAACGCCGAAGAAGCCATGCGTCGAGGGTTCGATGGATTCGAGGTCTTTGGCCACTCGATCGCGCATTGCGCGAAGGGGTGATCAATGGGAAGCGGCCGAGTTCATGAGCCCCGAGCGTCAATTGGCATAAGGGGCGAGCAGCTCTTGTCGGCCAGAGTTTTGACGCCAAGCGAGCCACCGGCTAGCTAAGATGAACGGCGTTTGACCAGGGAGCATATTGGAGCAGCGCGCCGTTCGTGCTCAAGACGGGACCTCCTCACATGCCGCTCCCAACGAGCGCTGGTACGCGGATGAATTGGAGTTCACCATGCTAGCGTGGTGAGACTGTGCCTTGGCCTTCATGCGCGTAACCTTCATCGCGCGGTCGTCAGCTGGGTGAGCACAACAGCTGGAATCTCCAGCGAGATGATCAGAGTTATGATGGTGCATTTTGTTGAGCAGCGGTTTGCGGGATGTACCATGTGACGGTCGACCGACAAGGGGTCTGCTTTTTCGCTACCAATCGTACTCTATGATCGCCGCCGCCCTAAACCATAGGCTCGGTATCCCGTCTGGAATGGCGCGATGGCCAAAGCCCTCGTTAAGAACTTCGAGCGCAGTGATGCCCCGATCAATCCGCTGTCCACGCATAATTGCGCTCTCAAGCATCGACCACTGGATCGAACATCCCCGCGTTACCGGTTGCGGTGCGTGGGCGAGCAATGCGATCGCGTTTTCATGTCATCGCGGTTCCAGCTGCCAAAGGCAGCCCAGAAACCGAATCGATGATGAAGATTGGGGGTACCTTTCATCCTTCCTTTTCGGTACGCTCACACGATGAGCTCAATGTCGAAGCTTGTGGCGGTAGGGGCAATTTTCGTAGGGGAAACCCTTTCGATAATCGCGGAGTTGGTCGCCTCAAAGCAGTTTGGAAAGGCCGGCGAGTATCTGACAACGCTCCTGCCGATGTTCCTGCTGATAACAATCGGTGGTACCCTGCTCGTCTGCGGATACGCACTCGGCTACATGCATCTCAAGAACATTTGGATAATTGTCGCAATATCCGTGGGAGCGATTTTGGTGGTAGAACCGATTCTCACGTTTCTGCTCTTTCGGGAAGTACCGACAACCGGTTCGCTGATCGGGCTGGCGTTCGGCGCGCTTGGAACGCTTGCTGCGATATTTCTATAGGCGCTATCGTGAGTCGGGTTAACTTGGCGGGCTTCGGCGAGATCGCAGATTGAAAATTCCGTAACTTTGGTTCTGCTCAATTGGAACGCAAGGGCAGGGAACTTTGTTCTGGCGGACGTTGGCTACGTGCTAGTCAGGAGTGCCACATGATCGGCGGGTCGCGAGGGCGCCTCAGCTGAAGCCATCAGCGGGGGTGGAGCTCGTTTCTTCCGCAAGGGAGTTTTCCAGCTATTCCGGTGAGCGCTACTCGCTTGCAGCGAATAACCGCTAAGATCAGCTCGGATTTTAACTCTCAAGGAGCAATCATAGACCATTGGAACTTCGGTGGAGGCACCGCGATGATGCTGCAAACTGCACACAGCGAAATCCACGACGTGGACATCCTTTTTTGCGATCCGCATTTGTTGCCGTTCCGAGCGTCTGACTCTAAAAGCGAGCAGCATTTTCGGAGTCTGGCGAGACGGCGGGTCAGGAGCCTGAGATGGCCAAGCGCGTTCGGTGACAGCGGAGCCTTCGAGGTCTCTTGTGAGGCGTCGGCACCAACCAAACCAAGCGAAGGTGCGCTCGACAACTCAGCGTCTGGGATTTGACCCCCGAGCGGCCGTTCGACAACATCGATTGTCCAAGGCCCGTTGTGGGTGAGTGGGTCGACGAGCCGTTTTCCGCGGTAAAAAACCGGTCAGCAAAGACGTGCCGGAGCCTGGAAAGCGCTCTCTGAGGTGTTCCAGCAGCGGGACAGAACATTGTCAGGATGAACGTGGACTGCCAGCAGCAGACCATTGGTGTTAGGGACAATGTGGCGCTTGCCAGGAACGAGGCCCCCTGGCCCGCCGGCCTTCGTCGCCGGAGCCGTTTGGCTGTCGATAACGGCAGCCGTGGGGCCCGGCTTGAGCCCAGTTTCCGCCGCGCTTGCCGGACCAGGGCCCTGACGATCCTGTACCATCTGCTGGTGTCAACCCTTGGACCGTCGAGTACTGCGGGAACTCGCTCGGCAGAGCTCGCCATTGGCAGCCGATCGACAAAATGTAGAAGATCGTCTGGACGACCTCGCGCAAATCGACGTCCCGCGGGCACCCTCGCCGATGTCGACGTGGCATCTTCCGCGATATCAGCGCCCACACCGGTCAGATTGCTTGTGTAGCGCACCTAGCCAGCCTGATGGCAGCGAAGGGTTCGCGGAGGGCAAGGGAGTCATCGCGAGGTGGGGCCTGAGAGCGTGGAGCAAATCTGCAACCCGATGGACAAGAACCGGATCACGAGGCCTACCCGACCGAACCAGTGAGCAAATGATCTCGAGGTCAGCGGCTAACAAGTTCTGTTCCGCCAGCCGCCGCGACAATCGCCACGAAGCGACAGCGTTTCGTTCAAATGCCAGCTGATCCTTGTTCGGCTTCTGACAGCTGTACGACGAGTGTCGGGTCCAAAACACAGGGACGCCGCCAGCGGTTTCAAATCTCTCAGCGTAACCAGAAGCATAATGCATCTGAACGGTGTTGGCACGAGCGTTGCTATCGAGAAGCGGCAACATTGATTGAGCGCCGAGTGCATTCAACCGCGCAAACCGAGCGATGCTGTCCGTCTTTCAAACCCGGGTTGATTTCCGGGAGAGGCAGAGAGACAAGCGCGCAGCATGAGGGAAGATCTCATCCTCGTTGGCCGCAGTTTTTGGCCTGGGCGAATGCATTCCTTTGACAGAGGACGCCATCGCCAGCAGCCGAGCATCAGGGTTCTCTGTCGTCGAGCTCCAGAACGCGCAAGACGATGTGGGTCTCGTTTTTCCGGGCACGCACATCCAAGCCGGCGAGCGCCTCATGGCACGCGATCTCAGACGACAGGCTATCTGGTATCGCTCATCTCAGGTCGTTAATGAATTCGCTAACGAGCTCGAAGACATCACGACCGCGCTCAATGAGGTCGTCATCACCTCAGGCAAAGAAGCGGTGTCCGCGGGCGCCCATCCCGCGAAGCCCGAGGTCATGAGATGCCGTTCGCAGATGGTGAAGGAGAGGGGCGAGAGCGCAGCCAGCCAGATCTTGTTTGAGGGGAGCCGGCGCTCCTCCCTGGCGTGACGCCAAGGGACAACCGACAGGGACCCGATGCCAATCGACTATCCCGCAGTACTAAATCTCAAGACCGAAGCCGCTCCCTATTCGTGGAGCGATCGCGAGGTGATGCTTTACGCGCTTGGTATCGGCATGGGATCCGATTCCCTGAACGATAAAGAGCTGCAGTTTGTCAACGAGGCATTTGCAACACCCAAGCCCCTGAAGGTCGTTCCGACCTTTGCTTCGGTCTGCGTCTGGGGGGCGCGACCCGGAATCATCAACCTCAACCGCGCCATGGTCCTTGATGGCGAGCGCGACATCACATTTCACAAGTCTATCCCTGTCGCGGCCAGCGTTACCGCGGATGCGCGCGTGCGCGGCGTGTACGACAAGGGCAGGGAGAAAGGCGCTATCATTCAGAACGAAGTCGTCGCTAAAGATGGCGACGGTGAGAAGATCGTCACGATCGTTTCTTCAGTCTTTGCTAGGGGCGACGGCGGCTTTGGCGGGCCATCGGAGGGAATGCCCGAGCCGCACCAATTACCCCGCCGAGTGCCGGACAAATCAGTTGATATCCAGATCCGGCCTGACCAAGCGTTGATCTATCGTCTGTCGGGTGATCGAAATCCCTTGCATAGCGATCCGGAATTCGCGCATCGGGCCGGTTTTCCAAAGCCCATTCTCCATGGCATGTGCACGTACGGACTGACCTGCAGGGCCGTGTTGCAGACGTATGCCGACTACGACCCCTCTGCCTTCCGTCGTCATCGCGTTCGCTTTTCTGCGCCGGTGTTCCCGGGTGAGATCATTACAGTTGACCTCTGGAAAGATGGCAATTCGATTTCGTTCGAAGCGCACGTTAGAGAGCGCCAAGTTGCCGTCGCCAAGTATGGGCAAACGCTGCTTGGCTGAATTTTCGTGACGCGCTTCGCCCCCAAAAAAGACACGCGGCAAAAGACCCTTTGCCTAGGTGGTATGGAACCCTCATGCAAGAACGCCGAACTTGATCAGGAGATTCGCGCAAGATCGCGCGCTCGGGCTTGCTCTGTCCTGCTCGGTACCATCTCCTATGCGCAGTTGCAATGCGTCTGCGCAACCCATTCCTCTTATCGGAAAGCCAAGCCGATTGTAGTGGCCTCGCTGCGGGGCGTACAGGGCCATTGGGTTCAATCAGCGTATAGTTCTTGCTGGTCAGCCCGCCCCGTGACCGTCCCATGGATCTGCCTCCTGTTCGAGGTGATGCGCGGTCCGCACTGATGCTGGAGGATAATCGAGGTTATCGATCATCTGGACAGCCGCATCACGAGCACCAGCGGATGCATCTAGCCTCAAGCTAGAGCCGGATAGATTGGCGCAGACCGCTACATCCTTTTGTCGACTCCTCCTGCAATGCGCGCGTGGTCCATAGATCGGCGTCAAGACTGTTTTCCAGCTGGATGTCGTCGACCTCCATGGGATGAGATCAGCCCACCAGGAAAGGTAGGTGCAGTGGCAATAGAGACATGAAACACTAGCCACCAAAGAACAGGAGGCAACCTGAGGCAACCTAGAGGAGGCAACCTGTGAACGGGAGGCAATATGGAGCAAGCCATAACGATCGATCATGAGCGAGCGAGAGGCGTCACCTTGAAGCCCGATTAAAGGTACAAGGAGGGGTTCAGTTATCCGGAATGTTGGTTCCGTTTTCTGGTCCTCTTACTGGTATTGCAGGCAACTGCTCCTACTCAGTGCGCGATCACGTAATCTGAATGCAGTTTCTGAGGTCAATCATCGCTGCGAAATTCGAGAAGACGCTTAGGCGACACACAATAGCCGAATTGCATGTTGGTCAGATCGGTTACCAACGCCACGAATGCCTTTGGTGTCACAGCTGAATAGCTTTGTCGGGTGCAAAAGCAAGTTGGAGAATGCGACCATGAGTGAAATGGCTTTGATCAATAACGTCATTCCGCGTACCGATGTCGTCAAACGCGCGGGGCGCATCGGCGCTGAAATCCTGAATATCAAGCTGTCGGGCGATTTGCCGGACCAGACCATCGCTGCGATCAATGCCCTGATGCTTGAGTACAAGGTCATCTTCTTCCGTGAGCAGGGGCATCTCGACGACGCAGAACAAGAGCGCTTTGCTCGTCGCTTGGGGAAGCCTGTGCCGCCTCTTCCGACGGTGGGTGCTATCAAGGGAACGATTTCGGTAGTTGAGATAGATTCGGTGCGCGGAGGTCTCCGGACTGACTGTTGGCATATCGATATGGCCTACATGGATGCCTATCCCAAGATTATGGTGCTGCGAGGCGTTGTGATCCCACCAACCGGCGGCGACACGGTGTGGTCAAACACCGCGGCCGCATATCTCGACTTGCCACCGCCGCTGCAGCGACTTGCCGACGACCTCTGGGTTGTTCACAACAACGCGTTCGATTTCGCCATATTTGCCCGCCCTACCGAAGCCGATAAGAAGCTTTATGAGAAGATCCTTACAAGAGCGAGGTTCGAGACCGAGCATCCCCTCGTACGTGTCCACCCCGAGACCGGCGAGCGCACGCTGGTGCTCGGCATGTATACGAAACGCTTCGTTGACGTGCCGAAATATGACGGCCAGAGGCTATTCGATCTATTCGAGTCTCATATTACTGCGCCGGAAAACACTCTGCGCTGGAACTGGAAGCAGGGCGATGTCGCCATCTGGGACAACCGAGCCACAATGCATTACGCGGCCAAGGATTACGGGGACCAGCCTCGCCTCGTCTATCGCGCAGCCATCGATGGCGAGGTGCCCGTCAGCATCGACGGCCGGCGCAGTGTAGCACGTGTCAAGGTCATCGAGCCGCCGCCCGCGAACGTCGTCTAGCGCGTTCGCAAATTTCACGGAGATCCAGCGGATGCGGACTCTTGTGCGCGTTCGCTGCTTGCGGTATCGGCAGGTCAGACTGACACGCGCGGCTAGGCGAAGGAGTTTCTTCGTTGAGGCGGATCTCCTTCACCAAACCACAAGCTGGGTTTCTGATCAATTGCTCTGCGCGATGCGCATCATCAATATGCCAGGCTTGGCGCAGCGCTCTGCGAACCGGTGCATGCAGATGCTTCGGCAGGTGTTCGATGATGTAGCGTGCCTTGTGAATTTGACAGCGTCGGATCGGCGCGTGTGGCCCAAAGCTCCGGCGGATCGTCTTCGTCAGCGCCTTCGCTCCGCCAACGATGAAGACACGACTGCCTCCTGGATTGAGGCCTCGGCCGATCAGGTTGTTGGGCGGTCGCTTGCACAGTCGCAGCGTTCTCCGTCACGCCTTCCACGACAGCCAGTTGGTGCTTGCGTCCCTCGCTATCGATCACCACCGCGGCGACCAGCGTCAGTTCTTCGCGGATGTGCAGCCCGTCGGTCTGGATGGCGAGCAGACCGAGTTGCGACCGATCGGACGGCATCCATTCAGCCATCCGCGCAGCCGACAACTCGACGAACGCGACACCGCCGATTTGGATCGGCTGTCGCCAAGTGCCACCGGCACATCGCCCTCAGGCAGGCGAATGGCGCGGCAAAAACTTGCGGGTCCAGACGTTCAGCAGCATCAGGTTCGTCGCCCACTTGCCGAGCTCCGATCGGGCGGCCTCCCAGATCGGCAATGCGAGCACACCGTCGCGTCCGCGCATACGCGGTCGCCGGACCGGGACCATCCCGCCGTGGAAAGCCAAGCGGCCCATCGTTCCGTCCCACGTTGGCCGTCTCGTTCCTTCAACCGCCCGTGGCGCAGTCCACAGAGCTGCTCGACGTCCTCTTCCATCATCCCCGCCAGCGTGCGATGCCCGCCGTCAGGCAGAAATGGTCGAAGCTTTCCCCGACTGAGTTTGCGGGGGCGCTTCCACCATCGCGGTCGCGTTCGGCTTCGATGTCGTGATAGTCTTCTTCATGGCGTCGTTTCCTCCGCGGATTCGACACTTGGAGCTTGCAGGCTCGACCCGTGCAACCGCGCTCCTCCTATCTCAACATCGGTGGGACACTCCAGCCCTCGGTCAACTACCAGTGTTAGCGATTGATCTACATGAGAAACATGCCAAGTATCGGTTGAATAGCTTCACTAGCGAAGAGTTTGGCATGCAACATCAACCAGAATCTGTGCTCTCCAACAGTGCTGATCGACGCGCTGACTGGTCGCCTACAGTACTGCCGTGCTTTCAGATATGCTGGAGCCGCGACCTTTCCTTCCTCGCTGGAACGCCGGCGCGATCACTGAGCGCGCAGCTTTCGAGGACTCTAGGGGCGGCGACCCCGCGGCAGGGTTATCAGACAATCAGCATCTTCGACGTCACCTCGCCGGCAGGTTTAGCCGCTCGCACATTTTGAGCAGCCCCGTGGACAAATGACCAGACTACGGAGGCAGGCATGATCGTAGCGAGTGAACTGTATCGTGGCGCGGCGCCCTACTACGCACGGCACGTGAAACCTTATTCAGAAGACATTTTCCGATCATTGTTTCGGGTTTGTAGGCTTGCCAGCAGCAGTCGTGCCCTCGATCTTGGTGCCGGCACAGGGCTGATCGGAATTCGCCTGGCGCACTCGATAGCGCACGTGGCTTCAGTCGATCCAAGCGACGAGATGCTCCAGGAAGCCAAACGAATCGCGAAGGCCGCAGGAGTGAGGAATATAGAATTTATAGTGTCGAGGTCGGAAGACCTAAACGAATCAATGTCGTCATTTGATATCGCAACGATTGCGTGCTCTTTCCCTCACATGGATCGAGAGACGGTGTTGGCAAAGCTAGCCCAAATGCTCAAGCCGGATGGTTGCGTAGCGATCATCAACCGGGAGCGGGATGGCTCTGAACCTGGAGAATGGCGCACTGCGATGTTGAGCGACATCAAAGAGTTCTGGGGAGGAACCTTGCCGGCAGGTCCTGGAACCGTTCGACCTGACCGGGACGTTCTTCGCGCTTCCGATTTCAGTGAAATCACAGAGCTTCGTCACTATTACGAGCATCACTGGAATATTGATGACCTTCTTGGCTATCTGCACTCAATATCCTTGGGTGCGCCAGGTGTTCTCGGGACCCGTCGTGACGAGTTCACGACGCGTATCCGTCGGTTGTTACTGACCTATTCGGCAACTGGTCCCTTCACGGAACGAGGCCACGTCACCACGTTGCTCGGATATAGACCATAGTTCTCAGTTGTCATCGAGAATGACCTAACACTGTTCGGCGACTTTCGCCGCCGATCACCGCTGCTGGAGCATTTTCCGATCACGTTGCGTCGTAACCGGCTGCGACGAGATAATTTTTGACATTCCTCAGGTGAGAAGTGTTTGAGAGAGCGCTGGCGATTGCTTGCCAGAGATCGGGTATGGTGCGCGCTGCCGCGGCGCGCAACAGCGCCTTCAACTCAGCTACAATGCCGCGCGCTGCATAGGCCCGGCCATCGGCGGCATCATGGTTGCGACCGCGGGCGCGGTGGCTACGTTCGCGCTCTCACGCTGCTCGCCTTCACTAAGCAGTCGTCCGTGAAGAATGCGGATTGACCTGAAAAATAAGAAAAAATGGTCTTGAGAAAGTATTCGATTTTGCAGGAAAGCGGTGTGTGGGACCTGGCTTTCCTGCGTTTTGGGATTTCGTTTTTGGGCGGTTCGTGATTCCCTGACGGCGTCGTCGACATTGGGGAATGCGATGAGCAAACCGCGGGATG
>NZ_VITY01000017.1 GCF_007993935.1 Bradyrhizobium macuxiense
TCGAGCTACGCTGGAACGACGAGTCCCGTTCACAACAGAAGCCGCGGCGTATGGGTCCCTGCGTTCGCAGGGACGACAGCGGAATTGGTGGCCGCAATATGTGTCGCTCAAGACATCGCCGAACAGCGCCCGGGACTCTCCGTCGCAAAGACGCGGCAAGGATGTGCAGCAAACTCCGTGTCGTCCCTGCGAACGCAGGGTCCCATAACCACCGATGCGGATTGTCGAGCTACGCTGGAACGACGAGTTCCGTTCACAACAGAAGCCGCGGCGTATAGGTCCCTGCTCCCGTGCGCAATTGCGCACTAAAGCGCGATGAGATCAGGCTGAATCGTCATCGCGCTTTAGATTCCTGTTTAAGCATGATCTTTTCGGAAAACCGCTTCGCACTTTTCCGGATCATGCACTAGGCAGGGACGACAGCAGAGTTGGTGACGGCTACTTGTCGCTCAGCACGTCGCCGAACAGCGCCCAGGACTTGCCGTCGAACCGCGCCATCTGGATCTGGCGGATCGGCGTCACATTGTCGGACTCGGTCTGCACCTTGATGCCGGGCAGCAGCATCGGCAATTCGAGCGCCTTCAGATTGCTCGCCTGCTTGATGATGTTGGCGCGGCTGTAGTCGCCGTTGCAGTTCTTCAGCACCGCCGTCATCACCTGCGCGACCGTGTAGCCCTGCACGTTGAACAGATCGCCCGGGCTTGCATTCGGCTGGTACTTCTTCATCCAGGCCGAAAACTCCTGCTGCGCGGGATCGTTGGCCCAGCGCGGATCGGTCGGATCCTTCAAATAGAGACCGGTCACGACGCCGATGACGTTCTCGAGCCCGGCCGGCTCCAGCACCGCGGAGACCGAGTTGGAGACGGTCGGCAGGATGGTCAGCGGCTTCCAGCCCATGCTCGCCGCCTTGCGCAGCGCTTGCGCGGCGAATTTCGGCGTCGCCTCGGCAAAGAACACGTCGGCGCCGGACTCGCGCATCGTCACCATCTGGGAATCGATGGTCGGATCGGTCGTGAGGTAGGTGGTCTCGGCGACGATCTGGCCGACATGCTCGCCAAGTCCGTCCTTGAAACCCTTGAGATAGTCCTTGCCGGCGTCTTCGTTCGGCGTGATGACCGCGATCTTGGCATCCGGCTTGGTCTTCAGGATGTACTTCGCATAGAGCCGGCCCTCGAGCTCGTAGGTCGGATTGAAGCCGACCGTCCACGGAAACTGCTTCGGATCGTTCCAGCGCGTCGCGCCTGAGGACACGAACAGCTGGGGCACGTGCTTGATGTTCAGATATTTCTGCACCGAGATGTTCGGCGCGGTGCCGACCGCGCTGAAGATCGCGAGCACCTCGTCCTGCTCGACCAGCTTGCGGGTCTGCTCGACGGTCTTCGACGGCGAATAGGCGTCGTCGAGACTCTCGAACTCGATCTTGCGGCCGTTGATGCCGCCCTGATCGTTGAGCATCTGGAAGTAGGCGGCTTCGGCGCGCGCGATCGTGCCGTAGGCGGACGCCGGGCCGCTATAGGGCGCGGTGTTCCCTATTCTGATCGCGGAATCGGCGGCAATGGATGGCGAGATCGACGAGGCCGTGAGCGCGGTGACGGCGAGAAGGCCCGCCAGGCGGGAGCGAGTTGACAAGGGCATATCCTTTTCTTGGTTTTCTTGACGCGGCGCACATTATCAATCGCGCCCGCGCAGGCAATCACCAAGAAGACTTCCGCATGCCGGCCATCACGTTGGCGCGCGGAACATCTGCGTGACCGGAAGCTCGAATGTTGCCGTGATGTTCATGATGTGAGCCATCGATGGAAATGAAGGTTCACCAAGCAAGACACGCATTCCGCGCGGCAGTCACCGCGCGTTGCTGTTCTCGATCACGTGATGCTCAGGCAGCGACCGCCGCCGCGCGCGGGCTGACCACGTATTCCTTCAGCACCTTGTCGGTGCCGTCGACTTCGGTCAATGCAACGTCGTAGGACCACAGATCGGCAAGGTGCTGCAGCACGCGCCGCGTGTCGGTCTCGTTGAGCTGCGCACCCTTCACGGTGGTGTGACGCAGCATCAGGCGGCGATCGCCGTCGAGATCGACATCCATGACCTCGATATTGGCGTCGACGAAACCGACGTCGTATTGCCGCGCCAGTTCGCGGCGCACACGGCGATAGCCGCGCTCGTCATGGATCGCATCGACCTTGATCCCCTGGCTTTCGGCCGGATCGTCGTGCAGATGGAACATGCGGAAGCGCCGGATCAGCGCCGGGCTGAGGAACTGGTTGATGAAGCTCTCGTCGCGGTAATTGCTCCAGATCTCGCGCAGCACGCCCTCGACGTCGCCCTTGCCGGCAATATCGGGGAACCAGTCGCGGTCCTCGTCCTCAGGGTTCTTCACGATCCGCTCGATGTCCTGCATCATGGCAAAGCCGAGCGCATAAGGGTTGAAGCCGGAATAGCGGCGGTCGTCGAACTCGGGCTGGAACACCACGTTGGTGTGCGACTGCAGGAATTCGAGAAAATTGCCGTCGGTGATCCGGCCCTGCTGATGCAGCCGGTTCATGATGCGGTAATGGACGTAGGTCGCGGTGCCCTCGTTCATCACCTTGGTCTGCCCTTGCGGGTAGAAATACTGCGCGATGTGGCGAACGATGCGAATGAGCTCGCGCTGCCAGGGCGCAAGGCGCGGTGCGGTCTTCTCGAGAAAATAGAGGATGTTCTCCTGCGGCAGACCGAGCAGCGCGCGGCGGCGCTCGACGGTGAGCGTAGCCTTGCTCTTGTGCTTGGTGTTGGGCACCGTCCGCCACAAATCGTTGAACACGGCCTCTTCGTGCTGGCGGCGCTCGCCGGCACGCTTCTCCTCGGCGCGCAGGTCCAGCGTCTTCTTGCCGGGATAGCGGTCGACGCCATGCGACATCAAGGCATGCGCGGCATCGATGGTCCGCTCCACGGTCTCGCGGCCATGGCGGTCCTCGCAGGCGGAGATGTAGCCCTTGGCGAATTCGAGATAGTCGAGGATGCCGTCGGCATCGGTCCACTGCTTGAACAGATAGTTGTTCTTGAAGAAGTGATTGTGCCCGAACGCCGCGTGCGCGATCACCAGCGTCTGCATCGTCGCCGTGTTCTCCTCCATCAGATATGAAATGCATGGCGAGGAATTGATCACGATCTCATAGGCGAGGCCCATCAGGCCCTTGCGATAGGACGCCTCCTGGAAGGCGAACTGCTTGCCGAACGACCAGTGCTTGTAGAACAGCGGCATGCCGACCGAGGAATAGGCGTCGAGCATCTGCTCGGCGGTGATCACCTCGATCTGGTTGGGATAGACGTCGAGCCCGAGCTCCGTGCGCGCGATCTTCTCGCAGGCGTCGTGAACTCGCTGCAGCGTCTGGAAATCCCAGTCGGCGCCCTCGAACAGCCGTCCCCCGGAAGATCCCATCAAACTATACCCTTTCCTGACTGGTGGTGCGGCGCTTGAACAGGTCCTGGAACACCGGGAAGATCTCGCCGCGCTCGCTCACCTTGCGCATCGACAACGGCGCGCCGTCGTTGCGCAGACGCTCATAGAGCGTCCAGAGCGAGGAGTCCGGCATGTCGAAGGTGTAGTTGGCGGCCTCGCCGACCTCGAGATAGGCGAAGAACTGGCAGACCGGCAGGATCTTGTCGGTCAGCAGAAGCCCGGTCAGCCCGCTATCCGACGTCATGTTGTCGCCGTCCGAAGCCTGGGCCGCGTAGATATTCCAGTCGGCCGGGCGGAAGCGGGTGCGGACGATGTCGTTCATCGCAACCAGCGCGCTCGACACCAGCGTGCCGCCGGATGCCGGTCCATGGAAGAACGTATCCTCGTCCACCTCCTCGGCGCGATCGGTGTGCCGGATGAACACGATCTCGACATGCTTGTAGCGTCGCTTCAGGAAGACGTAGAGCAGCATGTAGAACCGCTTGGCGAGGTCCTTCATGTGCTCGGACATCGAGCCCGAGACGTCCATCAGGCAGAACATCACGGCCTGCGCCACCGGCTTCGGCACCGTCTCGAAGCGGCGGTAGCGGATGTCGATCGGATCGATGAACGGGATCCGTTTGGCCTTGGCCTTCAGCGCTTCGAGCAGCGTGAGCAGTTCGCGGCGGCGCGTATCGTCGTCGCATTCCGCAAGCTCCGCCTCGAGTGCCTCGATCTCGTCCTTGCGCGGCCGGCGCAGCGCCACCCGGCGCGCCAGCGCCCGGCTCACCGTGCGGCTGATCGAGATGTTGGCCGGCGAGCCCGAGGTCGCATAACCGGCGCGCTGGAGGCCCTCGCTCTCGGTTTCCGCGAGTTTGCGCTTGGCGAGATCAGGCAGCTCGAGATCGTCGAGGAAAAGATCGACGAACTCCTCGCGGCTGAGCACGAAGCGAAAGGCGTCCTCGCTGTCACCCTCACCTGCACCGGAACCCTTGCCGCCGCTCTGGTTCGGCCGCTGTAGCCAGTCGCCCTCGACGAACTTCTTGTTGCCGGGCAGCACCATGTCACGCGTGCCGCCCTCGCGCCGGAAGCGCGGCTCATCCATGCCGTCCAGCGGGATGGTCACCTCGCCGCCCTCCAGGACATCCTTGATGTCCCGGTCCTGCGACGACTTCTTGACGGCTCCCTGCACCAGCGCCTTGGCGCGCCGCAGGAAACGCTGCCGGTTCTCCAGGCTCTTGCTACCCGGATTCAACCGCCGATCGACGATGTGCATGACCACTTTGCATCTGCCTCGCGCCGGATGCGATCATGACAGTCGCATCGCATTCTTATTGGACGGAACCGGACTTATTGGACGGAACCGGACGAGACGGAAAGCCGCTGCCAGCTTTCCGGATCGTGCACTAGCTTCTTGTTTAAGCATGATCTTTTCGGAAAACCGCTTCGCACTTTTCCGGATCATGCTCTAGCCGGCCTGCTTCACCCGCATGTACCACTCGACGAGCCGGCGGACCTGGCGCTCGGTATAACCGCGCTCCACCATCCGCTCGACGAACTCGCCGTGCTTCTTCTCGGTCTCGCCGTCCTTCTTGGAGCCGAACGAGATGACCGGAAGCAGATCCTCGACCTGCGAGAATATCCGCTTCTCGATCACGTCGCGAACCTTTTCGTAGGAGGTCCAGCTCGGGTTCTTGCCGCCATTGTGCGCCCGCGAACGCAGCGAGAACTTGACGACCTCGTTGCGGAAGTCCTTCGGGTTGGCAATGCCCGCCGGCTTCTCGATCTTGGTCAGCTCCTGGTTCAAAAGCTCGCGGTTCATCAGCTGGCCGGTGTCGGGATCCTTGAAGTCCTGATCCTCGATCCAGGCGTCGGCGTAGTCGACATAGCGGTCGAACAGGTTCTGGCCGTAGTCGGCATAGGATTCCAGATAGGCCTTCTGGATCTCGTTGCCAATGAACTCGGCATAGCGCGGCGCGAGGTCGGCCTTGATGAATTCGAGATAGCGCTTCTCGGTCTCGTCAGGCAGTTGCTCGCGGCGGATCGCCATCTCCAGCACATACATCAGGTGCACCGCGTCGGCGCCGACTTCCGTCGTGTCGTGGTTGAAGGTCGAGGCCAGCACCTTGAAGGCAAAGCGGGTGGAGACGCCGTCCATGCCCTCGTCGACGCCGGCGGCGTCCTTGTATTCCTGCACGCTGCGCGCCTTGGGATCCGACTCCTTCAGGCTCTCGCCGTCATAGACCCGCATCTTGCCGAACAGCGTCGAGTTCTCGTGCTTGCGCAGGCGCGACATCACCGAGAAGCGGGCCATCGTTTCCAGTGTTGCCGGCGCGCAGGGCGCGGCGGCGAGCTCGGAACCCTGGATCAGCTTCTCGTAGATCTTCTGTTCTTCGGTCACCCGCAGAACGTAGGGGACCTTGATGACGCAGATGCGGTCGATGAAGGCCTCGTTGTTCTTGTTGGTCTTGAAGCTCTGCCACTCGGCCTCGTTCGAGTGCGCGAGGATGATGCCGGTGAACGGGATCGCGCCGATGTTCTCGGTGCCGATGTAGTTGCCCTCCTGCGTCGCGGTCAGCAACGGGTGCAGCATCTTGATCGGCGCCTTGAACATTTCGACGAACTCGAGCACGCCCTGGTTGGCGCGGTTGAGGCCGCCGGAATAGCTGTAGGCGTCGGGGTCGTTCTGGGCGTAGGTCTCGAGCTTGCGGATATCGACCTTGCCGACCAGCGAGGAGATGTCCTGGTTGTTCTCGTCACCGGGCTCGGTCTTGGCAACCGCGATCTGGCGCAGCCGCGACGGCTGGATGCGAGCAACGCGGAATTGCGAAATGTCACCACCGAAGGCCTCAAGCCGCTTGTAGGCCCACGGAGACATCAGCCCGCTCAAGCGCCGCCGCGGAATGCCGTACTTCTCTTCGATGATCGGACCGAGCGTTTCCGGATCGAACAAGCCGAGCGGGCTCTCGAACACAGGCGAGAGCTCATCGCCGGCTTTCAGCACGTAGATGGGGTGGACTTCCATCAGTGACTTGATGCGCTCGGCGAGCGACGACTTGCCGCCGCCGACCGGTCCGAGCAGATAGAGGATCTGCTTGCGCTCTTCGAGGCCCTGCGCGGCGTGGCGGAAGAAGCCGACGAGACGTTCGATCGTATCTTCCATTCCGTAAAAGCCGGCGAAGGCCGGATACGACCTGATCGTACGGTTCAAAAAGATACGGCCAAGGCGTGGGTCCTTGGCCGTGTCGATCATCTGGGGCTCACCGATTGCCGCTAATAACCGCTCGGCCGCATTGGCGTATCGCATCGGATCACTTCGACACGACTCCAGATATTCGGCCATCGACATGTCGGTCTGGCTTCGCGCTTCAAACGACCTTGCGAAGGCGTTGAACAAAGAATCGTTGTACATGATCCCTCTCTCCACGATATGTATCGCCGCACGACTGACACGAGTCGTAACCAGAGCGTCCTAGGATCGAATCAGCGTCGGCACGCTGGGTCCATTGGACACTCGACCGACTCACTTCGGCAATGCACGGCGCGTGCAGCCTCTGCCTTATCAACAGGCAGGAAGCTTAATGGTTCATCAATATCCCCTTGTTTTTGGTGGTTGTAACCCCTTCGCCACATCCGTGGTTTACCGGGGCCCAGCCCTCCCAAGTGGACATCCGAGCGGGGCAACTTCCCGTCCGGCGATGAACGTTGGGCTTCCCTGAAAAGGTGTGGCCGTCCCGCCTTGGCGTCAAGATGCGTACGTCACAGACAGCATAAACAAAGGTTACGAACAGCATAAACAAAGGTTCATGTGCCGTTGAACGTGCCTCCTTGTCGCCGCGACTAAGGCAACGAGCCCGCGCAGTTCCGCGCGGCACCATTGCCGCGCTGTAAAGATGACACCTTGGAGGCGCAGGCTATTCCCGAGGCCGCCATGAAGCACACGCTCCTTGTTGTCGCACTTGCCGCCGCAGCCTGCGCTGGCGCGTCGTCAGCCGTCCAGGCGCAGGAAGCGGTCGACAAGGCCACGGCAGCCGCCTTCGACAACAGGATGTTCGCAGGGCCGCTAGGGGCGAAAGCCTATGCCTGCTTCGTGCGGCGATACGATGCAAATCATCTGGCGCAGCATCCGAAGCAGAAGGTCAGCGCGATGAAGCTTCTGGTGTCGGCGGAAGACGCACCAGAGGACAAAACCACCAACTACTCCTTCCGCCTCGGTGTCATCTACCGCCACCGCTCCGGCAATTTCGACTCCAGCGGCTACTGCAACCACGCGGTCGCGACCGAATCCGGACACGAAATCCGCTTCGAATGCGGCGTGGATTGCGAGGGCGGCGGTATCAGCGTGGCGTTGTCGAAGGACGATAAGTCCGCGATCGCACGCCTGAGCAGCATCCGGATGTGGAATCGCAACAAGCCCGACGACGACGCGAGCGAAGAGCTGCTCGCCGGGGCCGACGACAAGATCTTTCGGGTCGATCGCGCGGACGCCCGCGAATGCGCCGAACTTGTGACCGACCGCAAGGAACTCGCGGCGCTCCGCCACAAGTGATAGGCTCGGTCAGATCAACAACAATTGCGCGAGGGACGCCCATGCACAGACGCAGCATCCTGTGGGGCACGCTCTCGGCGATCGGCGCCGCCTTCGCGGCGTCACGGGCGAACGCCGCCGCCGAAGCACCGCCGCAAAAGCTGAAGGTGGTCTATCACCTCGACGACCTCGACAAGGTCGGTTTCGTGATCGGCAACATCCAGAACCATCTCGACGGCGTCGGCGGCCCCGGCAATGTCACGATCGCGCTGGTGGTGCACGGCCAGGCGCTGAAGGCGTTTCATTCGGCAGCGGCCAATCCCGACCTGTCAAAGCATGTCGGGCAGTTCACCAGGGACGGGATCGAGCTTGCCGCCTGCGGCAACACCATGAAATCGCAGAACATCGGCCTGAAGGACCTGCTGCCCGGCTTCGTCGCCGCCGAGCGCGGCGGCGTCGTGCGCCTCGCCGAGCTGCAATCCCAGGGTTACCTCTACCTGCGGCCCTGACGCGCGGCGTGCGCCGCAACGCGTCATAAAAATGTGCTGAGTTCGGGGTCTGCTCGCACCCGCGTCCGAGGGGATCGAACTGTTGTGAATGGCGTTATCCCTTGGGAATGCTGATATTCCGCCCGGGCCCCCAGCCATGTTGACAATCCTCCTCCGCCCCCGAAAGCTGCCCGGGAACCCAAAAATCGACCCTCGATCGAACGAGAACAGGCACCCATGAACCCCGTCAAAGCACTCGAAAATCACCGCCAGGCCGTCTGGCTGGACTTCCTCGCCCGCGGCTTCGTCGCCAAGGGGGACCTGAAGCGGTTGATCGAGACCGACGGCGTCAAGGGCGTCACCTCCAACCCCTCGATCTTCGAGAAGGCGATCGGCTCGTCGGACGAGTATGACGGGGCGATCGGCCAGGCCCTCAAGAAGGGCGACCGCTCGGTCGCCGACCTGTTCGAGCATCTTGCCGTCGCGGACATCCAGCATGCCGCCGACGTGCTGCGCCCGGTCTATGACCACAGCCATGGCGGCGACGGCTTTGTCAGCCTCGAAGTGTCGCCGTACCTTGCGATGGACACCAAGGGCACGATCGCGGAGGCCGAGCGGCTCTGGAAGGACGTCCACCGCAAGAACCTGATGGTCAAGGTGCCGGCAACGCCGGAGGGCCTGCCGGCGATCGAGTATCTGACCGGCGAAGGCATCAGCATCAACATCACGCTGCTGTTCTCGCAGGAGGTCTACCGCCAGGTCGCCGAGGCCTATCTGAAGGGCCTCGAGAAGTACGTCGCCAAGGGCGGCGATCCCTCCCATGTCGCGAGCGTCGCGAGCTTCTTCGTCAGCCGCATCGACACCGCCGTCGACAAGCAGCTCGACGAGAAGATCGCGCGCGCCAACGACCCCTCCGAGAAGGAGCGGCTCGCCGCGCTGAAGGGCAAGGTCGCGATCGCCAACGCAAAACTCGCCTACCAGGACTACAAGCGCCTGTTCGCAGGCAGCCGCTGGGACAAGCTCGCCGCCAAGGGCGCCAAGCCGCAGCGGCTGCTGTGGGCGTCGACCGGCACCAAGAACAAGGACTACAGCGACGTGCTCTATGTCGAGGAGCTGATCGGCCCCGACACCGTCAACACCGTGCCGCCGGCAACGCTCGACGCCTTCCGCGACCACGGCAAGCTCCGCGACAGCCTCGAGGAGAATGTCGAGGACGCCCGCCGCGTGCTGGAGGAGCTGGAGAAGTCCGGCATCTCGCTCGATGCGATCACCGAGGAGCTGGTCAAGGACGGCGTCAAGCTGTTCGCCGACGCCGCCGACAAGCTGTACGGCGCGGTCGCCCACAAGCGCGCCAGCTCGCTCGGCGGCGGCATCGACCACCAGAAGCTGGCGCTCGGCGCCGGCATCGAGAAGGCGGTCGAGAAGAGCACCGAGGAATGGCGCGCCTCGGCCAAGATCCGCAGGCTTTGGCACAAGGACAAGTCGGTCTGGACCGGCGATGACGAGGACAAATGGCTGGGCTGGCTGACAAGCGCCGCCTCCGCCGACGTCGCCGACTACGAGGATTTCGCGCAGCGCGTGAAGGGCCAGAGCTTCACCGACGCGGTCGTGCTCGGCATGGGCGGCTCGAGCCTCGGCCCGGAGGTGCTGGCGCAAACCTTCCCGCACCGGTCCGGCTTCCCGCGGCTGCACGTGCTCGACTCCACCGATCCGGCGCAGGTGCGCGCGATGGAGGAGTATGTCGACATCGCCAAGACGCTGTTCATCGTCTCCTCCAAGTCCGGCGGCACCACCGAGCCGAACGTGATGAAGGACTATTTCTTCGATCGGGTGGCGAAAGCGATCGGCAAGGACAAGGCCGGCCACCGCTTCATCGCGGTGACCGATCCGGGCTCCTCGCTGCAGAAGGTCGCGATCAAGCAGGGCTTTGCCCGGATCTTCTACGGGGATCCTGCGATCGGCGGCCGCTATTCGGTGCTGTCGCCGTTCGGCCTGGTGCCGGCGGCGGCCGCGGGCATCGACGTCCGCAGCCTGCTCGGCCATACGCTCGCCATGGTGCGTTCCTGCGGCGCCGACGTGCCGCCGCAGGAGAACCCGGGCGTCCAGCTCGGGCTGGCGATGGGCATCGCCGGGCTCGAAGGCCGCGACAAGGTGACGATCTTCGCCTCCCCGGATGTCGCCGATTTCGGCGCCTGGGCCGAGCAGCTGATCGCGGAATCGACCGGCAAGGACGGCAAGGGCCTGATCCCGATCGAGGGCGAGACGATCGGCGACGCCGCGGTCTACGGCAATGACCGCTTCTTCATCGATCTGCGCACCGAAAGCGAGAGCGACGCCGCGCATGAGGCAAAGCTCGCGGCGCTCGAGGCCGCCGGCCATCCGGTGGTCCGGATCGTGATGAAGTCGATCGACCATATCGGCCAGGAGTTCTTCCGCTTCGAGATCGCGACCGCGGTCGCGGGCTCGATCCTCGGCATCAATCCGTTCAACCAGCCCGACGTCGAGGCCGCCAAGATCAAGACCCGCGAGCTGACGGCGGCGTTCGAGAAGACCGGATCGCTGCCGGCGGAAGAGCCGGTGGTGTCGGCGGACGGGGTCGATCTCTTCACCGACGCGCAGAACGCCGAGGACCTGCGCAAGGCCGGCGCCAATGGCGACCTCAATTCCTGGATCAAGGCGCACCTCTCGCGCTCCGGCCGCGGCGACTACGTCGCCCTGCTCGCCTATATCGAGCGCGACGGCGACACCATCGACGCCTTGCAGGCGATGCGGCTGAAGCTGCGCGACGCCAAACACCTTGCGACCTGCGCCGAGTTCGGCCCGCGCTTCCTGCATTCGACCGGACAGGCCTACAAGGGCGGGCCCGACAGCGGCGTGTTCCTGCAGGTCACGACCGACGATAGCCAGGACCTGCCGGTGCCGGGCCAGAAGGCGAGCTTCGGCGTCATCAAGGCGGCGCAGGCGCGCGGCGATTTCGACGTGCTCACCGAGCGCGGCCGGCGGGCGTTGCGCGTGCATCTCAAGGGCGACCTCAGCTCCGGGCTTGCAGCACTCGATGCCGCGATCTCGGCCGCACTGAACTGACGGAGGCGCGCGATGCAACTCGGCATGATCGGCCTCGGGCGGATGGGCGGCAACATCGTCCGCCGCCTGATGGGCAACGGCCACACCACCGTGGTCTACGACAAGGACCCCAAGGCGGTCGCCGCGCTGGTCGCGGACAACGCCACCGGCGCCTCGTCGCTGGAGGATTTCGTCCTCAAGCTGCAAGCGCCGCGCACCGCCTGGGTGATGCTGCCGGCCGGCAAGATCACGGAAGCCACCATCGAGGCGCTCGCCAAGCTGATGCAGCCCGGCGACGTCATCATCGACGGCGGCAACACCTTCTGGCAGGACGACGTCCGCCGCGGCAAGGCGCTGCGGGAGCGCGGGCTGCATTACGTCGACGTCGGCACCAGCGGCGGCATCTGGGGCATCGAGCGCGGCTACTGCATGATGATCGGCGGCGACAAGGCCGTGGTCGACCGGCTCGACCCGATCTTCAAGACGCTGGCGCCCGGCATCGGCGACATCCCGCGCACCCAAGGCCGCGAGGGCCGCGACCCGCGCATCGAGCAGGGCTACATCCATGCCGGTCCCATCGGCGCCGGGCATTTCGTCAAGATGATCCACAACGGCATCGAATACGGCCTGATGCAGGCCTATGCCGAGGGCTTCGACATCCTGAAGAACGCCAATATCGAGGCGCTGCCGGCGGACCATCGCTTCGATCTCGACATCGCCGACATCGCCGAAGTCTGGCGGCGCGGCAGCGTGATCCCGTCCTGGCTGCTCGACCTCACCGCCTCGGCGCTGGCGCAGAACCACACGCTCGACAATTACTCCGGCTTCGTCGAGGATTCCGGCGAAGGCCGCTGGACCGTCAATGCCGCGGTCGACGAGGCGGTGCCGGCCGAAGTGCTGACGGCCGCGCTCTACACCCGCTTCCGTTCGCGCAAGGATCACACCTTCGCGGAGAAGATCCTCTCGGCGATGCGCGCAGGCTTTGGCGGCCACAAGGAGCCGCCGAAGAAGGCTTAACAGCGTTGCGAAGTGGGCACCGGCTCGCGTGAAGAAAGCGCGTCTAGAAGTTTACCACGGAAGGTCACGTGCAGAAGAAACCCGATCCTTGCTCCTTCATCATCTTCGGCGCCACCGGTGATCTGACGCACCGGCTGGTCATCCCGGCGCTCTACAATCTCGCCGCCGGCAACCTGCTGCCGGACAAATTCTGCGTCGTCGGCATCGCCCGCAAGGGCATGTCGAGCGACCAGATGAAGGACAGCCTGCTGCAGGGGCTGCGCAAATTCGCGACCCGCCCCGTGGATGAAGCAGTCGTCACACGGCTGTTCGAATGCGTCACCTCGATCGAGGCCGATCCGGGCGATCCCCCCTCGTTCGATGCCATGAACGAACGGCTCGACAAGCTCGAGACCGCGCGCGGCACCGGCGGCAACCGGCTCTTCTATCTCGCGACCCCGCCAAAGGCCTTCCTGCCGATCAGCGAGCAGCTCGGACGCACCGGCATGCTGGAGGAGAACGGCGCCTGGCGGCGGCTGATCGTCGAAAAGCCGTTCGGCACCGATCTGCCTTCGGCCAGGGCGCTGAATTCAGCGCTGCTGAAGCTGATGGACGAGCACCAGATCTACCGGATTGATCATTACCTCGGCAAGGAAACCGTCCAGAACATCCTGGTGCTGCGCTTCGCCAACGGCATGTTCGAGCCGATCTGGAATCGCAACCATATCGACCACGTGCAGATCACGGTGGACGAGAAGCTCGGCGTCGGCCATCGCGGCAGCTTCTACGACTCGACCGGCGCGCTGCGCGACATGGTGCCGAACCATCTGTTCCAGCTGCTGTCGCTGGTGACGATGGAGCCGCCAGCGCGCTTCGATGCCCATGCGGTGCGCTCGGAGAAGGCCGAGGTGCTGAGCGCGATCCAGACCCAGACCGAGCAGGAGGCGCTATACAACTCGGTACGCGGCCAGTATCGCGGCGGCCGGATCGGCGACAACGACATCGTAGACTATCTGAAGACACCCGACGTCAGGCCCGACAGTTCGACCGAGACCTATGCCGCGCTGAAGCTGACCATCGACAATTGGCGCTGGGCCGGCGTCCCGTTCTATTTGCGCACCGGCAAGGCGCTGACCAGCAAGCGCACCGAGATCGCGATCAAGTTCAAGCAGGCGCCGTTCGCCATGTTCCGCGACACCGCGGTCGACCGCCTGTCGCAGAATTACCTGGTCATCTCCACCGAACCGACCGAAGGCATCGAGCTGCAGTTCAACACCAAGGTGCCGGGCCCGGCGATCAACATCGATGGCGTCGAGATGAAGTTCCGCTACAAGGACTACTTCAAGGCCGAGCCGTCGACCGGCTACGAGACGCTGATCTACGACTGCATGATCGGCGACAATCTCTTGTTCCAGCGCGCCGACAGCGTCGAGGCCGGATGGCAGGCGGTGCAGCCGTTCATCGATGCCTGGAAGAGCGCCGGCGGCCGCGGCCTGCAACCCTACAAGGCCGGCAGCGAAGGCCCGGAGGCGGCCAACGCGCTGCTGACGCGCGACGGCCGCAGCTGGCGAAAGCTGGGCTGACCATGACCACGAACGGCGAGCGCAAGATCATCACAGTCGCCGATCCGGCGGCGCTGGCGAAGACGGCCGCCGAGCGGGTGATCGCAAGGGTCGACGAAAACCCCGGCCGGATCGCGATCTGCCTGACCGGCGGCTCCAGCCCGAAGGCGCTCTACCAGCTGCTGGCGACGCCGGACTATCGCGCGCGGATTCCGTGGGACCGCATCGACTGGTTCATCGGCGACGAGCGCCTGGTGCCGCGCAAGGACAAGCTGCACAATATGAGCATGGCGCGCGAGGCCTTCCTCGACCGCTGCGCCCCGGCCGCCAATGTCCACCCGATCGCAACCGACACCGCCGATCTCAGGGATCCCGACGTCAGCGCGGCGCTGTATGAGAACGAGCTGATGGCGTTCTACGGCGCCGAACAGCTCGATCCGAAGCGGCCGCTGTTCGACCTGGTGCTGATGGGCATCGGCCCCGACGGCCACACCGCCTCGCTGTTTCCGGGCTATCCGGCGGTCGAGGAAACCCAGCGCTGGGTGGTCGGGGTGCCCAAGGCCAATGTCGAGCCGTTCGTGCCGCGTGTCTCCTTGACCCTGCCCGCCCTCGCCTCCTGCCGCGAGATGCTGTTCGAGGTGTCAGGTGAAAACAAGCGCGCGATCTTGACGCGCCTGTTCGCAGGCGAGAACCTGCCGGCAAACCGCGCGCGATCGCTGGGCGAAACCGTCTGGCTGATCGATCAGGCGGCGCTGCCGGAGGATTTTCGTGGGTGATATTCTTGGATGATTTTCTTGGGTGACTTTCTTGGGTGACGGGCAAAATCCCTGCGCACTGGTCGTGATGGGCGTCTCCGGCTCGGGCAAGAGCACCATCGCCGACCGCCTCGCGATCCGGATCGGCTGGCGCTTCGAGGACGGCGACAGCTTTCATCCGCCGAGCAATGTCGCCAAGATGCATTCCGGCCAGCCGCTCACCGACGAGGACCGCTGGCCCTGGCTGCGCGCGATCGCCGCCGAGATCGACCGCACCTGCGGCACCCGCGAGCGCGCCGTCATCGCCTGCTCCGCGCTGAAGCGCACCTATCGCGACATCCTGGTGCACGGCCGCGACGATATCCGCATCATCTTCCTCGACGGCACACAGGAGCTGATCGCGACACGGCTGGCCGCGCGGAAGGACCATTTCATGCCGCCGGGACTGCTCGCCAGCCAGTTCAAGACGCTGGAGCCGCCGACGCCGGACGAACGCCCGATCACGGTCGCGATCGACCGCTCCGTCGACACCATCATCGAAGACATCGTCACTCAATTGAAGCTGGACCGTCCATGAACCGTATCGCCCTTGTCGTGTCCGACGTCGACGGCACGCTGCTCACCAAGGACAAGACCCTGACCGACGGCGCCGGGGCTGCGGTGCGCAGGCTGCATGAGGCCGGCATCGGCTTCACCATCGTCTCCAGCCGGCCGACGATCGGGATGGGCTTTCTGATCGCGCCGCTCGACATCACGCTGCCGATCGGCGCCTTCAACGGCTCTTCGATCGTCGACCCGCAATTGAAGCCGCTCGAACAGCATTTGATCCCCGCGGCGATCGCAAAGCGCAGCATCGACCTGCTTCGCGAGCGCGGCATCGACATTTGGCTGTTCACCAACGACCGCTGGCTGACCCGAAATCCTGACGGCGAGTACAACGCGCACGAAAAGCTCGCGATCAAGCATGATCCGACCATCGTGAGCGATTTCACGCCATATCTCGGCCAGGCCTGCAAGATCGTCGGCGCGAGTTCGGATGCGGCCCTGCTGCAGCGCTGCGAGGCTGACATGCAGCAGATGGTCGGCAATGATGCGACCGCGGTGCGTTCGCAGACCTACTATCTCGACGTCACCCCGCCCGGCCACGACAAGGGCACCTTCGTCGCGGGCATCGCCAAGCGCCTCGGCGTGTCGCTGGAGAATGTCGCCACGATCGGCGACATGCAGAATGATCTGCCGATGTTCGCAAGAAGCGGCGTCTCGTTCGCGATGGGCAATGCCAGCGATGACGTGAAGGCGCGCGCCACGCATGTCACCGAAACCAACGAGCACGACGGCTTCGCGCGCGCGATGGACACGGTGCTGCAGCTTCGCTGAAGGGTTCGGACGATCACCCGCTCCGCGCGATCGAACGCGGGCGGCGGCGTGATCGCCATTCCTGCCCGTCACATCCGATCCGAGTCACATTGATCATGTGATCGCATCACACTGATCACGCGGCCATTTGTCGCGGCGATGTCTGCCGCCCGGTCAGCCCCGCTCCACTCGACCGATCCATCGGCAGTCAATTTCGTACGCCCTTCCTTCACGTTCGCGCGCGACCGCCCGCATCCAGGAATTTTTCAGGAGGCAACCGATCACATCAATTCGGCGAGTCCGGCCTGGGACACGCCAATATTGACTGGAGTGCAATTCATGACCGTCACCGCCAACCTCGCCGCTGGAGTCCTCACCGTCCTCGGCGATGCCGCCGACGACACCATCACCACCAGCCGCGACGCGGGTGGGGTCATCGCGGTCAACGGAGGCGCGGTTCCGATCATGGGCGGGCCTGCGACGACGGCCAACACGACTGCCGTCGACATTTTCGGCCAGGATGGCAACGACACCGTCACGCTCGATGCGAGCCAGGGCGCGCTGCCGCCGGTCACATTGAACGGCGGAGCGGGCAGCGATACCGCCGTGATCGAGGGCGAGGACACAAGCGAGACCTTCGTCATCGCAGCCAACGGCAGCCATGTCAGCGTTCTCAGGACCAGCCCCGACCCAATCTCCGTCGACATCAGCACGACGGAACACCTGGTTGTCCACGCCGGCGGCGGAGACGACATCATCACCGCCGGCAACGGGCTGAGCGCGTTGATCTCGCTCACGCTCGATGGCGGCGACGGCGACGACACCATCACCGGCGGCGACGGTAACGATCTGCTGATCGGCGGCGCCGGCAACGACATCGTCACCGGCGGACGCGGCAACGATACCGCGCTGCTCGGCGACGGCGACGATACCTACATCTGGAATCCCGGCGACGGCAGCGACACGGTCGAGGGCGGGGCCGGCAACGATACCCTGCAGTTCAACGGCGCCGATATCGCCGAAAAGATCGACATCTCGGCCAATGGATCCCGGGTACGGCTCACCCGTGACGTCGCCAACGTCACGATGGACCTCAACAGCATCGAGAATATCAACGTCAAGGCGCTGGGAGGCGCCGACCGGGTCACCGTCAACGACCTCAGTGGCACGGACGTCAGGCACGTGACCGTCGACCTGCAGGCCAGCGGAGGCAGTGGCGACGGCGCCGCGGATACGGTGATCGTCGCCGGCTCGGCCGGCGCCGATCACATCACCGTCACGGAAAGCGGCGGAAACATAGTTGTCGATGGCCTGCATGCCGACGTCACGATCACAGGTCAGGAAGCCGCGAACGACACGCTCGAGATTCACGCAGGGGCCGGCAACGATATCATCGACGGATCGGCACTCGGGCCCAACCAGATCAAGCTGCTGATTGACGGCGATGGGGGTGACAACACCTACATCTACAAGCCCGGGGCCGGGGCCGAGACCATCACCGACTTCGTTGCCGGAGCAAGCACTCCCGACAAGATCGACGTCCGTGCCTTTGCAGGGGCCGGCGTCCACGGCCTCGCTGACATCCTCGCACTTGCAACCCAATCCGGCACCGACACCGTCATCGACTTCGGGGGCGGCAGCAGGCTGACACTCGAGCATGTCACCAAGGCCAATCTCGCCGCCGACGATTTCATCTTCAAGGTTCCGCTTGTCACCGCCGTCACCACCTCGGGCACCGGGATCACCGCCGGGTCAGGCGATCTGAGTGCCAACAAGGAGGTCGATTTTGCGCTGAAGTTCGATGAGAACGTGACCGTCGCAGGCAACCCGATTTTGCTTCTCAACGATGGCGGAGCCGCTGTCTATGCCGGCGGCAACGGCACAGACACGCTCGTCTATCGCTATGTTGTCGGAGCGCATGACAACACCCCCGACCTTGCCGTCGTCGGAACCGGTGGCGGCACGATCAAGGACCAGGCCGGCAATGACGCCGACCTTGCCGGCGCCGTCGGCAACCCAGCCGGCGTCCTCCAGATCGATACGATCGCGCCCCATCTGACCGACATCACCGCCCTGCCCACAAGCGGCACCCAGACGGCCGGATCGCTGATCCAGTTCACCCTCGATTTCGACGAGGCGGTTCACCTCGCGGGCGGATCGCCGGCCCTGTCGCTGAACGATGGCGGCACCGCGACCTTCGATGCCGCGGCAACCGCCCTGCTCGGCGACGCGAGCAAGCTGGTGTTCGACCATGTCGTGGCGGCCGGCAATCCGCCGACGTCACCGCTGGCGATCACCGGCTTCAACGCCAACGGTGCTGTTGTGACCGACCTCGCCGGAAACCTTGCCGACCCTGGCAAGGTGTCGCACGCATTCGACAATCTGTTCGTCAACGAGAATACGCTCCCGGCGTTCACGCTGAACGGCTTCACCCGGCCGGAACTGCATCTGAACGGATCGGGGCAAATCCTGCTCGACGATACGGCCTCTGCATTCGCGGCCAAATACGGCCTGGAATATCTCTATCTCGGCGTCCCGCCGGGAACGCCGTACCCGCCGGTCGACCTGCACTGACGAACCAGGCCGTGGACACATAAACGTCAACGTCGGCCATGTCCGCTTCGCTCCGATAACGACCACTCTTGTGCAACCGCAGCCAATGACGCGATAGGCCAATAGCTGCCTTGCTCGCTCAACGCGATTCAATCGGTCGATACTGCTTTGATTTTAGAAACCCCGCCGAAAAATCGACGACTTCTCGCCAACGCGGAAGCAGATCGCGATCGAAATTCAGGCCGACCCTAAAGCCTTCAAATGGAAAACTTGTTTCACATCGCGCCCACGAAGCAGGTAGGACTTCGTCGCATTGAATGTCGGTCAACAACGTGTCTTCCAATTGCCCGACCCTGCCAAATCGCTGCGCGCTGAGCCCCGGACAGTCCGTTTTCCGCTCGTAGACCCACAGGCCATTCTCGGCAGTCTGGCCCCGACAGCCAGCAAGTATGTCGCTGAACTTCCGCATATGCTCGACGCGGTAATTACTATGGATGCTGAGACGCATATTGCGACGACGTAACTCTTCCGGCAAAAGCTTTGGAATACCGGGAATGTCTCTCCCAAACCGTGGCCCCAGAATCACCGCCTCGAATAATGAGATTGGCGATGCCGTCTCCAGATCAACGCCAATGTTGAATATCTCAAATCCAGGTTCACGCTCGGCGTAGAGACCAACGTAGGCACGCTCCAGCCGAAACCGAACAACGAGTTCGGGAATAAGCTCGTGGAACTGGGGGACTAGGCTCGTAGATCCGACGACTTCGATATCGATCGGAGTCATGTCGGTCGATACGGTCAGTCGTTCTCTGATCGGCTTGAACACATCCGCCTTGGCGCCGCCGTCGACCATCCAGCCAAATCCACTGGATGGCCCAATTAGCGCATCGAGCGCGCTACCAAGGACAAGCGGTCCAATCAGGAAGAACACGACCAGTCGTTTCATTCCTTATTGTCGCACGACAGGTCCGGTGTTTGATGCTCTCGTAGCGAGCATAGTTAATTTCCAACAACGATCTCGTCTGGTCCGTAATGGGTCACTGGCGTCGCGCTCCCCAATCGCGAGTTGCCCGTCGACCTGGAGCGAGATGTTTCTTGCACTTTTTTCGCTTTGCGTTGATCGCTGCCTCAACCCCGATCCATCCCGGCAATGACGCCAAGAAACCAGCCACTGAAGAATGACGCACCAAGCATCATGAGATTGGTCGTTACGGAGAGTCCAAGCTTGTCTTGAACATGATCAAATCCGATCAGCACCAGCAGCGTACAAATCAGAGCGCAGAGTGCGGGCCAAAGCGCCCGCCGCCGCGCCACGAGCCGCTGGGCCGGGGCAGCGCCCCGAGAATTCCGTGATAGATTCCAGGATCGACGAAACGATACCTCGAAGCTCAAGACGACCACGATCAGACAGGCGGCGAGGAAGTACATCGACATAATCCTTCGTGCCCGAAGGTCTTATCGGCTCGTTCCAAAGAAAGACTTTCCGAGCAGATCGAATTTTATCAATTGCGATATTGGTTCCGTAACTGGACGCGATGCGCACGAAGTCTGCTAAGGGTCATTTACAGCCCATATCTCTACCGCGCTCGCGATCGGGCCGAACGGTTCAATAGGATCAAGCAATGTCGTCGGGCGCGACGCGATACGACAAACTTGCAGCGAACTATCTTGCCTTCGTCCAGCTTGCATCCATTCGGATGTGGCTGACTGCGCGTTAATGATTCCACACCCTGGATCTCTCGCCCCAACGTTTAGGGTGAGCCTTATTTCCTGGCCTTCCTTGGAATTATTGATGTCGCCATTCGGAGCTTCTGCGCGCCTTGGCGCTTTCTCAGATCGGCGAACTCTTGCCGAAGCAGGTCCAGGACGGTTCTGACCTTGGGCAGGTCCGCCATGCGCTTGTGGCAGATGATTGCGAGTTCCGCGCGTAGCGAGGTTGGAAGCACAAGGTCCAGCTCGACGAGTTCGCCCGGTCGTTTGAGCCGATGAGAGGTCTTCAGAAGGATCATCGCGCCGACACCGGCTTGGCAGGCCGCGACCTGCACGCTGTAATCGTCAGACGCAAAGGCGGGACGAAAATTCGGAATCCTGTCGGCGAACTCCGGATTGGGGCTCACCATCTCGAGCGCTCCGGCCCATGAGATCCAATCAAGGTCACGCAGATCGTATTTCGCAGGCAGTCTCCGAACATAGTCCCTGCTCGCGTAGGCGCCGATCGGAACGATAACTTCATCGACCGTGATGAGATCGGGATCATCCGAAGGATATCTCCTGAGCGCGATATCTGCTTCGCCGCGCGAGAGGTTCAGCCGCTCAGTGCTGGCAAGAACTTCGAGCGTGATCTGTGGATGTTCTCTCCTGAGCTTCTCCGCCATTGGAGCCAGCAAATCAAAAGCGAATGACGGTGCCGCCGTGATGCGCACGCGGCCGCTCACGGGCGAGTTCTTCGCATCGAGTGCGCGCGTAGCTTCAGTCGCCCATTGCGCCATGCCTTGGGCTGCCGGGAGCAGCCTTGCTCCGGTTTTCGTCAAGGTGATGCCCTGATTCCTGCGGACGAAAAGCGGCTCGCCGAGCGAGTACTCCATCTCTGCAATCCGCCGGCTCAAAGTGGGTTGGCTCGCCTTGAGGCGACGCGCCGCGGCGCTCAGACTCCCGGCGTCGGCCACGGCGAGGAATATCCGCAAGTCGTCCCATTGAAGGTCCAAATTCGCTCTCCCTGGCTCGTGGCCGGCCATTCATTTATGTATGACCATATCGGAATTTAGGCGATTGCTATTCGCACTGTCCACGGCAAAAAGCGGCAGCAGAAATGAGGAAGATCATGCTCCGTAAATTAGGACAGTGTTTCATTGGTTCGCTTGCCGTCATCGCGCTTTCGGCGTGCGCACAGACGTCCCATCCATCGACGTCTGCCAGCCTCGGCAAGCCGATCGGCTCGTCGGTCATGGAGGCGTTGATCGACAAGCCGGGACCGATCGAGGTCAGGACGGTCGCCAGCGCAGAGTGGGTCGCCGATCTGTCCGGGCTGATCAATCTGAAGGACCCCCAGGCCATTGAGGCGGGGCTCAAGGATCACGAGGAGCCGATCCAGATCTACACACATCTGGTGCGGCATCCGACGCAGGGGTTCTACATGGTCGATACCGGCGTTTCGAAGCGGTTTGTCGAGGACCCCAAGAGCTTGGGAGTTGGATGGGTGGTGCGCAACTTCGCCAAGCTCGACAAGATGCAAGTCCGGGAAGACACCTTATCGGCCATCAAGTCGGAAGCGGCTCCCCTCAAAGGGGTGCTCATGACCCATCTTCATCTCGATCACATCTCCGGGATGTCAGACATCCCAAAAGACGTGCCGTTCTATACCGGTCCCGGAGAAGCTGCGGAAAAGAAGATCGAGAACGTCTTCGTCGAAGGGATGGAAGATGCCTTCTTTGAAGGCAGACCCGCCATTCAAGAGTTTCAGTTCACCAGGGATCCGGACGGGAAGTTCGACGGCGTGATCGACGTCTTCGGGGACGGCTCGTTGTTTGCAATCCTGACCCCCGGACATACTGCCGGCCATGTCTCGTATCTTGCCCGCACTCCGTCCGGTCCGGTGCTGCTCACCGGCGACGCTTGTCATACCCGCTGGGGCTGGGAGCACGGCGTCGAACCTGGCAGCTTTACATACGACCGGGACGAGGAGCGGAAGAGTCTGCTTGCGTTGAAGGCCCTGAGCGAACGTCATCCGCAGATGATCGTGAGGTTAGGTCACCAGCCTTGAGGGCTTAACATGTCGTGAGCCACGCACAAATGTCCCATCGCGATGCGATAGCACGACGGGCGAAGGGCACATGCACGATTTCGGAATATTGGAAATGTATCCCTGAGTTGCCCGACGTGTCAAGTTGCGGGTCGGACGCCGGCACCCGCCGGCTCCTTTGCATGGGGTTGTTTTCGATATTTTGACCGCCCGCTTCAGCTCGACCGCTGCACCGCGGGCTTCTCGGTGTCGGCCCTGGCGGCACTGAGATTGTGCGCGGTGTTGATCAGCGCGATATGGGTCAGCGCCTGCGGAAAGTTGCCGGTCTGCCGGCCGGAGCCGGGGTCGAACTCCTCCGCCAGCAGCCCGAGATCGTTGGCGACCGCGACCACGCGGTCGAACATGGTCTGCGCCTTGTCGAGATCTCCCGCCAGCACATGGGCGTCGGCGAGCCACAGGCTGCAGGCCAGGAACGCGCCCTCGATCGGCTGGACTTCACCTGCCGCCTCGCGCGGATCATGGCGCAGCACGAAGCCGTCGCGCATCATGTGCCGATCGACCGCCGCGATGGTGCCGCGGATGCGCGGATCGTCCGGCGGCAGGAAGCCGACCGAAGGCAGTAGCAGCAGACTGGCATCGAGCAGCTTCGAGCCATAACTCTCGACGAAGCTGTTGAGGCTGGGATCGAAGCCCCGCTGACAGACGTCGCCATGGATGGCCTCGCGCAGCACCCGCCACTTGACCAGCGGCGCCTTGAAGCCGAACCGCTCCGCGCTCTTGATGGCGCGGTCGAAGGCGACCCAGCACATCACCTTGGAGAACACATAGTGCCGGGGCACACCGCGGCGCTCCCAGATGCCGTGATCCGGCTGGTCCCAGACCTCGGCGAGATGATTGACGACGGTGCATTCCAGCGACCAGTTCTCCTCGTCGAGCTTCAGCCTCGCCATGCGCGACTGGTGGAAGGCGTCGATCAATTCGCCATAGACGTCGAGTTGCAGCTGTGCATGCGCGGCGTTGCCGACGCGGACCGGCTGCGCCCCCTCATAGCCGGACAGCCATCCGGCCTCCCATTCCAGCAGACGCCGCTGGCCCAGGATGCCGTACATGATCTGCATGTTGGCCGGCGCGCCGGCCGCGGCCCGCAGCAGCCAATTGTGCCAGGCCGCCGCCTCCTCGGTGTAGCCCGAATTCATCAGCGCCAGCAGTGTGAAGGTGGCATCGCGCAGCCAGCAGAACCGGTAGTCCCAGTTGCGCGCGCCGCCGAGCTTTTCCGGCAATGACGTGGTCGCTGCCGCGACGATGCCGCCGGTCGGCCTGAAGGTCAGCGCCTTCAGCGTGATCAGCGAGCGCATCACGAGGTCGCGCTGGACGCTGCCGTCATAGGTCGAACGGCGGCACCAGTCCGTCCAGTAGTCCTCGGTATCCCTCATCGCCGCCTCGGGATCGATCGGCTCCGGCACTGGCTGAAACGATGCTCCGTAGGTCAGCACGAACGGCACGGTGTCGCCCTCGCCGACCTCGAAATCGGCGAGCGTGGTCAGATCCTGGCCGCGGGTCTCGACCGGCGTGCGCAGCACGGTCATGTCCTGCCCGCTGATCGCCAGCAACCCCTCGCCGTCCGGGTTCTTCTTCACCCACGGCACATCGACGCCCAGGCCGAAGCGGATCACCAGCTCCATGTGCATCTTGACGCGGCCGCTGACGCCGCGAACGAGACGGACCACGTCGGAAGCCTTGCCGCGCGGCGGCATGAAGTCGATCAGATCAACCACGCCATCTGCGGTCTCGAACCGGGTCTCCAGGATCAGCGTATCGTCCCGATAGCGGCGCGTGGTCCGCTTGATCTCGCCTTCGGGCGACAGCAGCCAGCGGCCGTTCTTTGAGGTGCCGAGCAGCGCGGCGAAGCAGGCATCGGAATCGAACGCCGGCCAGCACAGCCAGTCGATCGAGCCGTCGCGGCCGACCAGCGCCGCGGTCTCGCAATCGCCGATCAGTCCGTAGTCTTCGATCCGAGAAGCCACTCGCCGTGCTCCGCGTTGTCAGGCATGCGACCGCTCGCGGGTTGCGCGCCTGAGCGCGTCGATGTCGATCGCCGAGGCGAGATGCTCGATCGAGACCGGCAGCCGCCGCTTCCAGTTCGGATGCTCGTAGACGGTGCCGGGGATGTTCGGCTGCTCGACGATGCCGAGCAGGTCCTCCATCGACACCGCCATCATCCGCGATCGCGTCCGCGCCATGAAGCTCACCACCGAATAGAAATCGTTTTGGTGGATGTCGTGCCGGCGCAGCACGTCGTCGAGATGGCCGAGCGCATCCCAGCGCCCCTGGTCCGTCTCGCCGGGATCGATCCCGAGCGCGCGCTTGGTCTTGAGGTCGCTGAACGAGCGCCAGCCTGCATAGGTCGAGAGGTCGTGGGTGTTGAAGGTGACCAGCGCATTCGGCAGATAATAGTCGGCGTTGCGGAACGCGCCCTGGTCGTCGGTCTCGAACATCATCACGAGATAGGACCAGATGCCCCAGCCGTTCATCTGCTCGCGGAAACCAGGCGGCACGGTGCCGAGGTCCTCGCCGATCACGACGCAGCGGCTCGCTGCGCTCTCCTGCGCGGTCGCCGCCAGCAGCGCCTCGAACGGCATCAGCACATAGGCGCCGTTGGCCGGGCCGAAGCCGCGCGGCACGAGATAAAGCCGCTTCAGCCCGAAGGCGTGGTCGAGCCGGATCGCACCGGCGTGATGCATCGAGGCGCGCAGCATCTGCCTGAACGGGTCGAACGAGCGCTGCTCGAGGCCCGCGGCGTTGAAGCCGGCAAGTCCCCAGTCCTGGCCCGCGGTGTTGAGCGGGTCCGGCGGCGCGCCGACGCCGAGATGGCGCGAGATCGCGACCTGCTCATTCCAGGCGTCGAAACCGTCCGACTGCACGCCGACAGCGACGTCGAGATAAAGTCCGACCCGCATGCCGAGCTTGTGCGCGAGTGCCTGGCAGGCACCGAGCTGACGGTCCGCCGTCCATTGCACGAATTCGACGAACTCGACCTCGGCGGCGGTGTCGCGCGCCCGGTGCAATTTCGCGCAGGCCGCATCGTCGGGCTGCCGCCATTCATCCGGCCATTCCCACCACGGCGTGTTGAACTTGTGCCGCATCACCTCGAAGCAGGCGAAGCGCGACAGCAACGTGCCCTGCTCTTTGCGATAGGCCTCGAAATCCTGCCAGCGGCCGAGGCCGGGATTGGCCTTGAAGGCCGCGAAGGCCGCGCGCAGCGCCGGCCATTTCAGCGCCGCAACGCCAACATAGTCGACCATGTCGTTGCTGCGCAGATGCGCAAGCGCGGCCTGCGTCGCCGCATCGACGCGGAACTCGGGAATCTTCTCGACGTCGATATAGAGCGCGTTGAGGAACAGCCGGCTGTTCGGCGAATACGGACTGCAATCGCCGGGCCGATCGTCGAAGAGTGCATGCAGCGGATTGAGCCCGACGCCGTCGGCGCCGAGCCGATGCGCGAAGTCGAGCAAGCCCTCCAGATCGGTGAAGTCGCCGATGCCCCAGTTGCGCGCGGACCGCACGCCGTAGAGCTGGACCGCGATCACCCAGCAGCGGTCGAACGCGCCGCCGAACGCGCCGTCCGGCGCCACCAACAGGGGCAGTTCCTCGCTGCCGGATGCGTCCTTGAGCTGCAACCGGTGCACGCCTTCGGGCAGGCCGGCCGGCCACGTCACGTTCCGCGCATGCGCCTCGCCCTGCGCAAGCACCGCGGCGCCATCGGTGAGCTTCCATTGCACCGGAAGCTGGGCTGCTTCCGAGAGCTGCGTTTGCCCGCCATGGCCGCCTCTGACGACCACGGGATCGATGACGATCCGCCGCGGGGTGTGGGGCGGCAGCGCGGCGAGGATCGTCGTCAGCGCCTCGGGGGTTGTCACACGGCGGTGACCGCTACCATCGATATACTCGGTCTGGATTCCCAGGGTCTGGGCTTTGGCGTAAAGGTCCATTCGGCACGCTGCCTGCTCGCAACGGTATTGGGATCGTTGCTAAATTGTACAGATACGGGAAAGGGATAGTTGATGTTCAACGCTCTACCCTATCCGGCGTTCCCACCGGGAACCATTGCCCGGCGAGCGGCTTTCTATATGGGTCTGGCGCGCCTCCTTCCCGGCGCCAGGACGTCATTTGCAGTTTCAATGGCGGCATCACCGTGAACAAAACCCTCCGGCCTGTCGAGAGTGCCCATGGCACTTTTCATATCACCGATGTCTATCCGTCGGTTGATGGCGGCCGCTTTCCGGTCAAGCGCATCGCGGGCGAACCGGTCGAGGTGTGGGCCGACATCTACCGGGACGGACATGATGTGATATCAGCGGCATTGGTGTGGCGGCGCGAAGGCGACGACGCGTGGCAATCCGCGCCAATGACGCTGCACAGCAATGACCGCTGGGGCGGCGCCTTCGTGCCCGACCGGCCCGGCCGCTACAGCTTCGCGATCGAAGCCTGGACCGATGACTTCGCCAGCTGGCGGCATCGCTTCGAGCAGAAGCAGCGCGACGGCGGCGATCACGCGCTGGACGCGCTCGAAGGCGCCGGCCTGCTGACCCAGGCGCAGGCCGGAGGGCTTGCCGCGGCTGCCGTCATCATCAGGCAGTGCGAGATCTTTCTACAGAGCGGCGAGCCGGGCGCGCTGCTGGCGCCCGAATTGCGCGAGGCGATGGCCGGCAGCCAGTTTCGCGGCGACCTGATGCGGTCACCGCTCTATCCCCTGACCGCCGACCGTCCGCGGGCGCGCAGCGGCGCCTGGTACCAGATGTTTCCGCGCAGTCAGGGCCGGACACCAGGCGCGCACGCGACCTTCAACGATTGCATCGCGCGGCTTCCCGATATCGCCGCGATGGGCTTTGACGTCGTGCTGCTGGCGCCGATCCACCCGATCGGGCGGACACATCGCAAGGGCCGCAATAACGCCGCCATCGCGCATGCCGGCGATCCCGGGAGCCCGTATGCGATCGGCGCGGCCGAGGGCGGCCACGATGCCGTGCATCCACAGCTCGGCACGCTCGACGATTTTCGTGCCTTCGTGGCGGCATGCCAGGCGCACGGCATGGAGGTCGCGCTCGATTTCGCCGTGCAGTGCTCGCCCGATCATCCCTGGCTGACCGAGCATCCACAGTGGTTCAAGCGGCGCCCGGACGGCTCGATGCGCGCAGCCGAACATCCGCCGCAACGCTGGGATGACGTCGTCAATCCGGATTTCGGATCCGAGGATGCCGCTGCACTGTGGCGCGCGCTGCGCGATGTCGTGCTGTTCTGGGTCGAGCAGGGCGTCAAGATCTTCCGGGTCGACAACCCACACACCAAGCCGTTGGCATTCTGGGAATGGCTGATCCGCGAGGTGCAGGATCGCGATGCCGAGGTGCTGTTCGTGTCCGAGGCTTTCGCGCGGCCGAAACTGATGAAGGGTCTCGCCAAGCTCGGCTTCACGCAATCCTATACATACTTCACCTGGCGCACGCAGCGCGCCGAGCTCGAACAGTATCTCGGCGAGTTGACCTCGTATCCCGAGCGTGACTTCTTTCGGCCGAATTTCTTCGTCAACACACCGGACATCCTGCCCTTCCACCTGCAAAGCGGCGAATCCTGGATGTTCAAGTCGCGTCTCGCGCTAGCCGCGACGCTTTCAAGCAGCTATGGCATCTATAGCGGCTTCGAGCTGCGCGAGCACGCGCCGGTGCCCGGCCGCGAGGAATACCTCAACTCCGAGAAGTACGAGATCAGGGTGCGCGACTGGGACGAGCACGGGAACATCAAGCCCTATATCGCAACGCTCAACCGGATCAGGCGCGGCAATCCGGCCCTGCAACAATTCGCCGATTTGCGCTTTATCAATGTCGATGACGGCGGCGTGATCGGCTTCGTCAAGGAGGCGGCCGATCAGGGCAATGTGATCGCGGCCGCGATTGCATTGTCGTCGGAGCCGCGCGAGGTCTGGCTTCCGCTCGGCGACGTCATGGTCGGCCGCGGCGATGCCCGCCGCCCCGTCACGGAACTGGAAGACCTTGTCACCGGCGAGCGCCACGCGCTCGAATGGGGAGGCATCCGCCTGCGTCTCGATCCTGCGCGCGATCCCGCGTTGCTGTTGCGCTGTGTCGCCTGAAGGAGCCGTCATGAACGTATTCTCCTCCGTCAATACCGAGGCGAAGGTCGCGCCCGAGACCACCGACCAGCTGTGGTACAAGGACGCGATCATCTACCAGCTGCACGTCAAGGCGTTTGCCGACAGCAACAATGACGGCATCGGCGACTTCGCGGGGCTGACGGAGAAGCTCGGCTATCTGCAGGAGCTCGGCGTCACCGCGCTGTGGCTGTTGCCGTTCTATCCCTCGCCGGGCCGCGACGACGGCTACGACATCGGCGACTACGGCGACATCAATCCCGATTTCGGGACGATGAAGGACTTCAAGCGCTTCATCCAGGAAGCCAAGAAGCGCGGCCTGCGCGTCATCACCGAACTCGTCGTCAACCACACCTCGGACCAGCATGCCTGGTTCAAGCGCGCGCGCCGCAGCCCGCCGAATTCGAGCGCGCGCAGCTGGTACGTCTGGAGCGATACCGACCAGAAATACCTCGATACGAGGATCATCTTCACCGACACGGAAAAGTCGAACTGGACTTGGGATCCGGAAGCCGGCCAATTCTACTGGCACCGCTTCTTCTCGCACCAGCCGGATCTGAACTTCGACAATCCGCGCGTGGTGCGCGCCATCGTGCAGGTGATGAAGCGCTGGCTCGACACCGGCGTCGACGGCTTCCGGCTCGACGCCATTCCCTATCTATGCGAGCGCGACGGCACCAACAACGAGAACCTGCCGGAGACGCATGCCATCATCAAGCGGCTGCGCCAGGAGCTCGACGCCTATGCCAAGGGCAAGATCCTTTTGGCCGAGGCCAATCAATGGCCGGAGGACGTGCAGGAATATTTCGGCCATGGCGACGAATGCCACATGGCCTATCACTTCCCGCTGATGCCGCGCATCTACATGGCGATCGCCCAGGAAGATCGCTTTCCGATCACCGACATCCTGCGGCAGACGCCCGACATCCCGTCGGCCTGCCAATGGGCGCTGTTCCTGCGCAATCACGACGAGCTGACGCTGGAAATGGTCACCGACGTCGAGCGCGACTATCTGTGGTCGACCTACGCCAACGACCCGCGCGCCCGCATCAATGTCGGCATCCGCCGCCGCCTTGCGCCGCTGATGGACAATGACCGGCGCAAGATCGAGCTGATGAACTCGCTGCTGCTGTCGTTCCCCGGCACGCCGATCGTTTACTACGGCGACGAGATCGGCATGGGCGACAACATCTATCTGGGCGACCGCAACGGGGTGCGGACGCCGATGCAATGGTCGCCGGACCGCAACGGCGGCTTCTCGCGCGCCGACCCGGCGCGGCTCTACGCGCCGATGATCATGGACCCGGTCTACGGTTACGAGGCCGTCAATGTCGAGGCGCAGTCGCGCAGCCTGTCGTCGCTGTTGTCCGCGACCAAGCGCCTGATCGCGGTGCGCAAGTCGACGCTGGCGTTCGGGCGCGGCACCATGACCTTCATCCGCCCCGAGAACCGCTCGGTGCTGGCCTATGTCAGGCAGTATCAGGGCGAGGTCATCCTGTGCGTCGCCAACCTGTCGCGCTCGGCGCAGGCGACCGAGCTCGACCTTTCCGCCTTCAAGGACCGCATCCCGCTCGAAATGCTCGGGCGCACGCGCTTCCCCGCGATCGGCGAATTGCCCTACATGATCACGCTGGCGCCCTACGGCTTCTACTGGTTCCAGTTGCAGGAGCGCGACAAGTCCGAGCCGGTGAAGCCGCGGGCGGTGCCGGAATTCGAGACCCTGGTGGTGCCGCTCAATTCGACCTGGACGTCGCTGGCGCGTGAGCGCGGCGTGTTCGAGCACGACGTGCTGCCCGGTCATCTCGCGCGCACGCGCTGGTACCCGGAGCATTCCGCCAAGGCGATCCAGCCGTCGCTGGTGTCCGCGATCCCGTTCTGCGACATCGGCGACAACCGGCCCTGGCTGATTTTCTTCGAAACCACCGAGCGCGGCAACACCAGCCGCTACGTGCTGCCGATGCAGATCGAGTGGGTGCGCTTCGACCGCGAGCGCTACAACCCGCGCGCGTTCGCCGCCGTCCGTCAGGGCGCGCGCGAAGGCACGCTGCTCGATGTCGCCACCGACCAGATCTTCACCGGCCTGTTCCTGCGAAACTTGCGGGAAAACCTCACGGTCAACGAGGGCGAGCAAGGCCTGAAGCTCGAATTCCGGCCGACCAGCCGCTTCTCCGACCGCCCGGTGCGGCAGCCCGAGCGCATCCGCGTCTTCGAGAACGATCAGCCGCATTCGACCGCGCTGGTCGACAACGAGTATGTCACCAAGATCTATCGGAAGCTCGAGGTCGGCATCAATCCGGAAATCGAGATGGGCCGCTTCCTCACCGAAGTGGTCAATTTCCCCAACACGCCCGCGTTGCTCGGCACCTCGGAACTGGTGGACGGCGACAATCGCAGCGCGATCGCGGTGCTGCACGCCATGGTGGTCAACCAGGGTGACCTCTGGAATGTCGGTGCATCGCACCTTGACCGCCTCGTGGAGCGGCAGCGCCTGCTGGCGGCGAGCGAACATCCGGAGGAGAACGGCGATCACGCCACCTATCTGCGTCACCTGTCACATGGCGGAAAGCGTCTCGCCGAGCTGCACGTCGCGCTCGCCAGCAACCGCGACCTGCCGGACTTCGCGCCCGAGCCGACCAGGCCCGAGGATCTGCAACGCTGGAACGACGAGATCATGGCGCGCGCCGAGCGCGTGTTCGACACGCTGAAGCAACGGCGCGGCTCCCTGAAGGAGGCCGACCGGCTGCTGGCCGATCAGTTGCAGGCCCAGCACGACATGCTGCCGGAGCGGCTGAAGACGCTGCTGCCGCGCGAGAGCGACGGGTTCAACATCCGCCATCATGGCGATCTGCATCTCGGCCAGCTGCTGGTGGTCAAGGACGACGTCTTCATCATCGATTTCGACGGTGGGCCGGGCCGCACCATCGCCGAGCGGCGCCGCAAGGCGCCGGCGGCACGCGATGTCGCCGGCCTGATCCGCTCGATCGACTATGCGGCCACCGCGGCGCTGGAACGCGCGCTCAAGGTTTCGCCCGACGAGAGCGGCAGGTTGAGCCTTGCTTTGGCCGAATGGCGCGAACAGGCCACGGACGCCCTCCTGGCCGCCTATCGCGAGACCATCGCCGGACAACGCCTGTGGCCCACCGACGCCCGAGCGGCCGATCGCCTGCTCAGCTTTTTCCTGCTTGAGAAAGCCTTCTACGAGATCGAGTATGAGCTGGCCAACCGGCCGGATTGGCTGCGGGTGCCGCTGACCGGCCTGTTAAGGATTTTGGCGCAACAGCCGCATGAGGTTGCATGAGCAAACTGCCCGCCGAGGCCTATGCCATCATCGAGGGCCGCCACTCCGATCCGTTCCACTATCTCGGGCTCCATACCGAGGGGGATCGCAACGTGGTGCGCGCCTTCCTGCCCGATGCCGCCAATGTCGAGGCGATCGGCGAGCATGGCGAGACGGCGCCGCTGGCGCGGATCCACGACGCCGGTCTGTTTGCAGGTCCGCTGCCGAACGGCTCGACGCGCTACCAGCTCCGCGCCCGGTTCGGCGACAATGTCGTCGAACTGGAGGACGCCTACCGCTTTCCGCCGATCCTGAGCGATTTCGATCTCTATCTGCTCGGCGAAGGCACCCATCAGCGGGTGTACGATACGCTAGGTGCGCATCCGATGACGCTCGACGGCGTCGACGGCATCGGCTTCGTGGTGCTGGCGCCGAACGCGCGGCGGGTCAGCGTGGTCGGCGACTTCAATTTCTGGGACGGACGGCGGCATCCGATGCGGGTGCGCGGCCCGGGCTATTGGGAGCTGTTCATCCCGCGGGCGCGGGTCGGCGATCATTACAAGTTCGAGATCATCGGGCGCAACGGCCAGCATCTGCCGCTGAAGTCCGATCCGCTGGCGTTCGCCGCCGAGGTGCGTCCGAAGACCGCCTCGATCGTGATCGATGAGCGCAGGATCCCGCACCCGCGCCCGGCGCCCGATCGCGTCAACGCGCTGAGCTCGCCGATGTCGATCTACGAGGTCCATCTCGGCTCGTGGCGGCGCAAGGGCCGCAATGAGTGGCTGACCTATCGCGAGATGGCGGAGCAGCTGCCGGCCTATGCCAGCGACATGGGTTTTACCCATGTCGAATTCCTGCCCATATCAGAGCATCCGTTCGACGGCTCCTGGGGCTACCAGCCGACCGGCATGTTCGCCCCGACCAGCCGGTTCGGATCGCCCGACGATTTCGCGGCGCTGATCGACGCCTGCCACGGCGCCGGCCTCGCCGTGCTGCTCGACTGGGTCCCCGGACATTTCCCCGACGATCCGCATGGCCTCGGTAATTTCGACGGCACCGCGCTCTACGAGCACTCCAATCCGCTGCAGGGCCGGCACCTCGATTGGGGCACGCTGATCTACAATTACGGGCGTACCGAGGTCACCAACTTCCTGGTGTCGAACGCACTGTTCTGGCTCGATCGCTACGGCATCGACGGGCTGCGCGTCGATGCCGTCGCCTCGATGCTCTATCTCGACTACAGCCGTCCCGCGGGCGGCTGGATTCCGAACAAATATGGCGGCCGCGAAAACATCGAGGCGATCGACTTCCTGCGCCGCTTCAACACCGAGCTGTTCGCGCATTTCCCGCAGGCAACGACCGCCGCGGAGGAATCCACCGCATGGCCGCAGGTGTCGCGTCCGGTCGAATATGGCGGGCTCGGCTTCGGCTACAAGTGGAACATGGGCTGGATGCACGACACGCTGAAATACATCGGCAAGGATCCCATCCACCGCAAATACCATCACGGCGACATCCTGTTCGGCCTGCACTACGCCTTCTCGGAGAACTTCATCCTGCCGCTGTCCCACGACGAGGTCGTGCACGGCAAGCGCTCGATCCTCGGCCGCATGCCCGGTGACGACTGGCAGCGCTTTGCCAATTTGCGCGCCTATTACAGCTTCATGTTCGGCCACCCCGGCAAGAAGCTGATGTTCATGGGCTGCGAGTTCGGCCAGGAGCGCGAGTGGAATCACGACTACTCGATCGACTGGCATCTGCTGCAACAACCGCGGCACAGTGGCATCCAGAACCTGGTCCGCGACCTCAATCGTCTCTATCGCGCGCTGCCGGCGCTGCATGAGCTAGACTGCGACCAGGCCGGCTTCGAATGGGTCGTCACGGACGATGCCAACAACAACGTGTTCGCCTGGATCCGCAAGGGCAATGATGCGCGCGCCCGCTGCCTCGTGATCACGAACTTCTCGCCCAACGTCTATCGCAACTATCGCGTCCGCGTGCCGTTCGCGGGCAAGTGGCACGAGGTGTTCAACTCGGATTCCGCGCATTACGGCGGCACCAATGTCGGCAACATCGGCGAAGTGCGCGCCTCGGAAGACGCCACGCCGGAACTGAGCCTGACCATCCCGCCGCTGGCTGCGATCTTCCTCGTACCGGAAAGCTGATTCATGCGACTGACCGGGGGAACCTCCGCACGGCTCGGTGCAAGCTGGGACGGCAGAGGCACCAATTTTGCGTTGTTCTCGGCCAATGCGGAGAAGGTGGAGCTGTGCCTGTTCGACGGCCAGGGCCGCCGCGAGCTTGAGCGGATCGAGATGCCGGAGCGCACCGAGGACGTCTGGCACTGCTATCTCAACGACGTCTCGCCGGGCCAGCTTTACGGCTACCGCGTCTACGGGCCCTACGCGCCGGAGCGCGGCCACCGCTTCAACGCCAACAAGCTGTTGCTCGATCCCTACGCCAAGCGGCTCGCCGGCCGGCTGGTGTGGAGCGACGCCCATTTCGCCTATCGCACCGGCAGCGCGCGCGAGGACCTCTCCTTTGACCGGCGCGACAATGCCCGCGGCATGCCGAAGGCTGTCGTGGTCGACGAGACCTTCAACTGGGGCCGCCGCGAGATCCGGCCGCATATTCCTTGGGCCGACACCATCATCTACGAGGCCCACGTCAAGGGCCTGACGCAGAAGCGCGAGGACGTGCCGCCGAATTTGCGCGGCACCTATGGTGGCCTGTCGTCGCCGGCGATGATCGACCACCTCAAGCGGCTCGGCGTCACCACCATCGAGCTGTTGCCGATCCACGGCTTGATCGACGACCGCGTGCTGGTCGAGAAGAAGCTCTCCAATTACTGGGGCTACAACACCATCGCGTTCTTCGCGCCGGAGGCGCGCTACGCCCAGGACAATGCGCTGGACTCGTTTCGTACAACAGTCGCACGGCTGCACGATGCCGGCATCGAGGTGCTGCTCGACGTCGTCTACAACCACACCGCCGAGGGCAACCATATGGGCCCGACGCTGTGCTTCCGCGGCATCGACAACGCCTCCTACTATTGGCTGAACCGCGAGAACCCGCGCTTCTATGACGACTTCACCGGCTGCGGCAGCTCGGTCAACCTCACCCATCCGCGCGTGCTGCAGATGGTGATGGATTCGTTGCGCTACTGGGTCGAGGTCTGCCATGTCGACGGTTTCCGCTTCGATCTCGCCACCACCCTGGCGCGTGGGCCGAACGGGTTCGATCGCAACCATCCCTTCCTCACCGCGATCCGCCAGGACCCGGTGCTGGCGACCGCCAAGATGGTGGCCGAGCCCTGGGACCTCGGCCTCGGCGGTTACCAGGTCGGCGCGTTTCCGTCGCAATGGTCGGAGTGGAATGACCGCTATCGCAGCGCGATGCGGCGCTATTGGAGCGGCGAAGGCAGCCTGATCGGCGACATCTCCGGCCGCATGACCGCCTCCTCGGATCTGTTTCATCACGACAACCGCGCGACCCGCGCCAGCGTCAATCACATCACCGTGCATGACGGCTTCACGCTCGCCGACCTCTTCAGTTACAACGAGAAGCACAACGAGGCCAATGGCGAAGACAATCGCGACGGCTCCAACGACAATCACAGCAACAATTGCGGCCACGAAGGCCCGACCGACGATCCCACGATCATCGCGCTGCGCCGGCAGCTCAGGAAGAACGCGCTGGCCTGCCTGCTGCTCGCACAGGGCACGCCGCTGATCCTCGCCGGCGACGAGGTCGCCAACACGCAAGGAGGCAACAACAACGCCTATTGCCAAGACAATGAGACCGGCTGGATCGGCTGGGACAACCTCGGCACCGACGATGACGCCATTGATTTCATCGGCCATCTCACCGCGCTGCGCCAGCGCTTCGGGCAGATCCGCTGCCAGAGCTGGCTCGACGGCCGCCGCACCGATGGCAGCTATGGCGTGCTCTGGCTGACGCCGGCAGCGGAGGAGATGAAGGAATCCGACTGGAAATTCCCCGAGAGCCGGTTCCTCGCCTACGTGCTGGGGCCGATGGAACAAGGGCAGGCGCCGATCTTTATCGTGCTCAATGCCGCGCCGCAGGAGATCGTATTCAGGATGCCGAGGATGGCGGAATACAATAGCTGGCAGCAGGTCTTGAACACGACCAAGGCGGAGCAGACAGGCGAGTTCATCGTATCCGGCGCTGACGCCACCGCACCGCCGCGTTCGGTGCTGGCATTTGCAGGCTCCGCATGAGCGCGCAGCATTTCGGACCCGAACTCACCGCTGATGGCGCGCGCTTCCGGCTCTGGGCGCCGGCGGCGAAGCGCGTCGACCTTCTGCTCGATAAGCCACATCCACTCACGCGCGATGCGGCCGGCTGGTACGTCGCCGAAATCCCGGGCGCACGCGCCGGTACACGTTACAAATTCCGCATCGATGACGACGTCGACGTCCCCGACCCTGCCTCCGCCTTCCAGCCGGATGACGTGTTCGGCCCGAGCGAGGTGATCGATCACACCGCCTTCAAATGGCGCGCGGCGGACTGGCGTGGACGTCCCTGGCATGAGGCCGTGATTCTCGAGGCCCATGTCGGCACCTTCACGCCGGAGGGCACCTATCGCGCCATGATCGACAAGCTCGATCATCTGGTGGCAACCGGCATCACCGCGCTCGAACTGATGCCGCTGGCGGATTTCGCCGGCCGCCGCAACTGGGGCTATGACGGCGTGCTGTGGTACGCGCCCGACGGCGCCTACGGCCGGCCCGAAGACCTCAAGACCCTGATCGACGAGGCGCATCTGCGCGGGCTGATGGTGATGCTCGACGTGGTCTACAACCATTTCGGCCCCGAGGGGAATTATCTCGGCCGCTATGCGCCCGCCTTCTTCAGCGACGCGCACACGCCGTGGGGCAGCGCGATCGACTACCGCGTGCCCGAGGTGCGTGCGTTCGCGATCGGCAGCGTGGTGTCCTGGCTGCGCGACTATCGCTTCGACGGGTTGCGGTTCGACGCGGTCAACACCATCGTCGAAGCCGGCGAGGTCTCCATCCTGCACGACTTCAGCAAGGCCGCAGGCCAGCTCGCCACCGAGACCGGCCGGCAGATCAACCTCGTGCTCGAGAACGGCGACAACATCGCAAGCCTGCTCGATGCCGCCGAGGACCCGCCGCATGGCAAATTCCGCGGCCAGTGGAACGACGATTATCACCACGCCTGGCACGTGCTGCTGACCGGAGAAAAGCAGGGCTACTACGGTGACTACCGGGCGCCGAAGCAGGACCTCGCGCGCGCGCTGTCGTCGGGCTACATCTACCAGGGCGAAATCTCGGAGTTCTGGGGCGGCAAGGCCCGCGGCGAGCCGAGCGGCACGCTGCCGCCGATCTGCTTCATCAACTTCCTGCAAAATCACGACCAGATCGGCAACCGGCCGCTCGGCGACCGGCTCGAGAGCATCGCAAAGCCTGCGGCGATCGAGGCCGCGCTGGCGGTGACGCTGATCGCGCCGAACACGCCGATGCTGTTCATGGGCGAGGAATGGGGCGCGACGACGCCGTTCCCGTTCTTCTGCGATTTCAAGGGCGACCTCGCCAACGCGGTCCGCGCCGGACGGCGGCGCGAGTTCGCCTGGGCCTACGCCAAATATGGCGACGACATTCCCGACCCGCTCGCCGAGGAGACGGTGCGGTCGGCCGTGCTCGACTGGGCGGCGCTCGGCGACGATCCGGCGCGTACACGGTTGGCACTGGTGCGCAACCTGCTCGCCGTGCGGCGGCGCGAGATCACGCCGCGGCTGACCGGGGCGCGCTTCGGCGGCGACCGTGTCACGGGCGATCTCTTAAGCGCGCATTGGCAGATGGGCGACGGCCGTACGCTGTGGCTGACGGCCAATCTGTCGGATCGGGATATCGGCGGCGTGACGGAACCGAAGGGAACTGCGATCTGGGGCGGCGCGTTGTCGGGCGACCTCCCCGGCTGGGCGGTGCGCTGGCACATCGGATAGCACAATGCCTCCGGCGATCCCGATCGCGACCTACCGACTGCAACTCACTGCCGATTTCGACTTCGATGCCGCCGCCAGTGTGGCGCCGTATCTGAAGGCGCTCGGCATCAGCCATATCTACGCCTCGCCCTTCATGAAGGCGCGCAAGGGCTCGACCCACGGCTATGACGTGGTCGACCACACCAGGTTCAATCCGGAGCTCGGCGGCGAGGCAGGCTTTGCGCGGTTCAGCGACGCACTGAAGCGCAACGACCTCGGCCTGATCCTGGATTTCGTGCCGAACCATGTCGGCGTGCACTTCGCCGACAATCCGTGGTGGCTCGACGTGCTGGAATGGGGACCGGCGTCGCCGCATGCGGTCTCCTTCGACATCGACTGGGACCAGCTGCCCTATCGCGCGCGCGGCGGCGTGCTGCTGCCGATCCTCGGCTCGTCCTATGGCCAGGCGCTGGAGCGCGGCGAGATCGAGTTGCGCTTCGACGCGAACGAAGGCAGCTTCTCCGCCTGGTATTTCGAGCACCGCCTGCCGATCGCGCCGGAGCGCTATGGCGAGGTGCTGCGGACAATCGTCCGCGAGGCCGGCGCGGAAGAGAGTGCAGCCGGGCGCGCTCTGCTCGAGCTCGCCGCCAGGTATCGCGGGCTGCGTCACCCGAACCGCAAGGAAGCGCCGGCCCTGAAGGCCGCGATCAAGGCGATCGAGGGCAGTGCCGAGACCATCGCGCGCGGGCTCGATGCCTATCGTGCCGGCGAGGATCGCCCCGCCCAGACATTGGCGCTGCATCATCTCCTGGAACGCCAGCACTACAAGCTCGGCCACTGGCGGCTCGCCTCCAGCGACATCAACTATCGGCGCTTCTTCGACGTCAACACGCTGGCCGGCCTCAGGGTCGAGGACGCCTCAACCTTCGAGGCGAGCCACAGCCTCGTCAAGCGGCTGGTTGCGGAAGACCGGCTGCAGGGCTTGCGGCTCGATCATATCGACGGCCTGCGCGATCCCGCCCAGTATTTCCAGCGGCTGCGCCGCCTGATCCGCTCGGTGCAGGGCACCAAGGCCAGGCCGTTCTACATGGTGATCGAGAAGATCCTCGGCGAGGACGAGAGACTGACGAAATTTGCCGGCGTGCACGGCACCACCGGCTATGAATGGATGAACACGATCAGCCAGGTGCTGGTCGATGGCAGCGGCCTTGATCCGCTGAGCGAGATCTGGCGCCAGATCAGCAACCAGTCGCCGAACCTGACGCCGGTGCTGCGCGCGGCCAAGCGCCGCGTGCTGGAGACGTTGCTGACCAGCGAATTCACCGTGCTGGCGCGGCTCGTCGCGCGCATCGCCAGCGGGCACTATTCGAGCCGCGACTTCTCCGCCGACAGCCTGCGGCAGGCGCTCGAGCTCTACGTGCTGCACTTCCCGGTCTATCGCACCTACCTCACCGGCTCGGGACCAGCCGCGCATGACCGTGCGCTGATCAGCGAGACCATCGAGCGGGCCCGCGCCGACTGGTTCGCCGCCGACGAAGGCATTTTCGACTTCCTGCGCGATGCCCTGACCATGGACCTGTTGAAGCCCGGTCGGCCGCCGCACAGCGCGCCGCGGGTGCGGCGCTTCGCGCTGAAGGTGCAGCAATTCACCGGACCGATGATGGCGAAGTCGCTGGAGGACACCGCGTTCTACCGCTACCACCGCCTGCTCGCGCTCAACGAGGTCGGCGGCGATCCGGCGGCGAGCGCGATCGCGCCCGAGACCTTCCACGCCATCATGCAGGCTCGCATCCGCGAATGGCCGCACGGCATGACCTCGACCGCGACCCACGACACCAAGCGCGGCGAGGACGCCCGCGCGCGGATCATGGCGCTTGCGGAGATCCCCGGCGAATGGACCAGCGCGGTGGCGCGCTGGAAGGTGCTGAACGCGCCGCATCTTGTGCTGGATGGCGAGATGCGCGCACCGTCGGCGACGTTCGAATACATGCTCTATCAGGCCCTGATCGGCGCCTGGGACCCGGACGATCCATCGCTGCTCGCGCGCATCCAGGCCTATGCGCTGAAGGCGGCGCGCGAGGGCAAGCAGGAGACCAGCTGGCTCAATCCGCACGAGCCTTATGAAGCCGGCGTGAAGACCTTCGTCGACCGCATCCTCGATCGCAAGGCCTCGCCCGAATTCCTCGACGCGCTGGACACGCTGGCGCAGCGCACCGCGCTGATCGGCGCGCTGAACTCGCTCAGCCAGATCACGCTGAAGGCGACGATGCCCGGCGTGCCGGATTTCTACCAGGGCACCGAAAGCTGGGACCTTTCGCTCGTCGACCCCGACAATCGCCGTCCGGTCGACTTTGCCGAACGTGCGGAGCTGCTCGCCGCGCTGGAAGCGCCGGATTGGGACGCGCTGACGGAGAGCTGGCGCGATGGCCGCGTGAAATTCGCGTGGACGCGGCATCTGCTGCGATTGCGCAACGAGCTGCCCGAAGTCTTCACCAGCGGCGGCTACGAACCGCTCACCGTCGGCGGCCCGCATCGCGATCACGTCGCCGCCTTCGCAAGACGCGATGGCCGCGAAGCGGTCATCGTCGCGGTGGTGAAATCATTTGCGCCGTTCACGCAGGGCGGTCGCAGCTGGCCACGCGCGGAAGCCTTTGAAGGCGAGATCGACCTGACCGGATACGCGGTCTCGGGCGGCGACAGCAGCATTCAGCTCGCCACGCTGTTCGCCAAGCTGCCGGTCGCGGCGCTGAAGGCGAAGGCCGCGGCGGGAGCGAAGCAAGCCGCAAGGCGTGCGCGCCAGCACAGCTAGCGCCGCGCATCAGCGCTTGGTCAGCAGCAACTGCCCGCTCTTCTGAATGGCGGCCTGCGCGACCTCGGCGAAGCGTTGCAGCAGCCACGGCAACGTCACCTCCAGGCGCACCTGTTTATCCTCGACATCGACATGCCCGGCGGCGACCTGCCCCAGCGCGCGGACGCGAAAGCTCATGCGGTTGCCGTCCCAGCGCTCCTCCTCGACGCTCATGACCGGCACGTTCGCCGCGGCGCGCGACAGGCCGGTTTTCAGGCGGCGCATGGCCTCGTCGCGGCCGAGGCTGTGGGGAATCGAGACGATCAGCGGAGCCGACATCGCGGTGCACTCCTCCATGGATTCCGTTCATGTAATTCCGTTCCATCGCAAACGGAAGACCACACGGCTTTATCACGCCGCTCGACCCGGAACCTTCATAGTTGCGGGTTGTTTCCTCCCCCGAAGGGCAGAGACGACAAGCCCGCGGGGCTGAGGAGGATTGAGATGTCACTTGGAACGATCATTCTTATTATTCTGATCATCGCACTGCTTGGCGGCTTCAGCGGCATCGGCGGCGGACCGTTCTATGGCACCGGCTATTACGGCGGCGGCGGCCTTGGCCTCGTGATCGTGATCCTCCTGATCCTGCTGCTGCTCGGGCGGCTATAGCGCCGCGCGCGTGCCGCGGACTATCCGCATCGACACCTGTCATCACCCGCGAAAGCGGGTGATCCAGTATTCCAGAGGCGTTGGAGATTGAACCGAGGGGCCGCAGCGTATTGGATACCCCGCTTTCGCGGGGTATGACCAGGAGAAAGCGCTCATTGCGCCGCGAGCTTCTTCATCGCCGCCTTGATCGACGACGCCGCCTCCTCATAGCCGTCCCAGGCCTTGGTCTTCGCCAGCAGCGCCGGCACCGACCGCACCGTGTATTTCCTCGGATCGAGATCGCCGCGCACCTGGGTCCAGGTCAGCGGCATCGACACCGTGGCGCCCGGACGCGCCCGCGGCGACAGCACCGCGACCGCGGTCGAGAGCCGGTCGTTGCGCAGATAGTCGAGGAAGATCTTTCCGGTGCGCTTGGCCTTCGACATGTTGATCAGATAGCGCTCGGGGTCATCCTGCGCCATCCATTGGCAGATGCCTTGCGCGAACGCCTTGGCCTCCTTCCAGGTCACCTTGTCCTTCGCGCCTGACAGCAGCGGCGCCACGACGTGAAGACCCTTGCCGCCGGTGGTCTTGCAGAAGCTCTCGAGGCCGACCGCCGTGAGCCGCCGGCGCATGTCCTTGGCAGCGTCGATCACGTCGGAGAATGCGACGTCGGGTGCGGGATCGAGATCGAACACCAGCCGGCCCGGCGTGTCATAGGCATCGGGTGCGCAATTCCAGGGATGCAGCTCGAGGCCGCCGAGCTGCGCGACCGCAGCAAGCCCCTCGACCTGGTCGATCTGCAGATACGGCTTGCGGTCGCCGGACACCTTGGCGAGCTTCAGCAGCTTCGACGTGCCGGCCATCGCATGGCGCTGGAAGAAGGTCTCGCCCTTGATGCCGTCGGGCGCACGCACGATCGAGCACGGCCGGCCCTTGAGATAGCCGATCATCCATTCGCCGACCGCCTCGAAATAGTTGGCGAGATCGAGCTTGGTCACCGGCGCGCCGTCGCCGGCGTCGGGCCACAATGCCTTGTCCGGGTGTGAGATCGCGACACCCATCACCGCGCTGGACGCTTTCCCTTTCGCCATCGGCTTCACCAAATTGGTTACGACCGGCCGTTCGGCCTCGACCTCATGCGCCGGCTTGTCCCGGCGCAGGCCCTTGAACGCGGCCTGGCGGATATTGCCGGCGTCGGTCCAACCGGCGAACTCGATCTCGGCAACCAGCTCGGGCTTCAGCCAGTGCACGTCGCGGGTCTTCTTCGGCACGTCCTTGCCGCCGAACGGATTGGTGTCTGCCTCCGCCGCCTTCAGCGCCGGCATGATGCGGCGGACGGTGTCCTGGCCGAAGCCGGTGCCGACGATACCGACGAAGGCGAGATGATCGTCGCGATAGACACCGGCCATCAGCGAGCGGAATTTGCCGCTGGTGGTCTTCCAGCCGCCGATCACGACCTCCTGGCCGGCGCGGATTTTTGTTTTGGTCCAGTCGTCGGAGCGGCCGGAGCGATAGGCGCCGGCGAGCCGCTTGGAGACGATGCCTTCGAGGCCGAGCTTGCGCGCCGAATCCAGCACGGCATCGCCGCGCTCCTCGAAATGCTCGACATAGCGGACCAGGCGATTGCTGCCCTTGCGCGCCGCGAGCAGCGCGTTCAGCCGCGCCTTGCGCTCGGTGAGCGGCAGCTGGCGGAGATCCTCCTTCCCGGCAAACAGCAGGTCGAAGGCGAAGAAGATCAGCTGGTCCGTCTTGCCGTCGGACAACGCCGCCTGCAGCGTCGAAAAATGCGGCGTGCCGTTCTTGTCGAGCGCGACGATCTCGCCGTCGATCAGGGCATCCGGCAGCTTGCCGGCCTCCTTCACGATCGCGCCGAACTTGTCGGACCAGTCGAGCCCCTTGCGGGTCTTCAGCACAGCCTCGCCGTCCTCGATCCGCAGCTGCACGCGGTAGCCGTCGAACTTGATCTCGTGGCACCAGCCCGCAGCATTCGGCGGGCTCTCAACCGCGGCGCAGAGCTGCGGCGAGACGAAATCCGGCATCTCCGCGACCTGCTTCGGTTTCGCCTTCGGCGGCGCCTTCAACTTTGCCTTCAGTTTTTCTTTGGGCGCCGGCGCCTTGGTCTTCGCGCGCGCCTCCGCCGCCATGCCGTGATTGGACTGCCAGACCGCGTCCGCTTTGGCCTTGCCGCTCCCCTTCCCGCTCCCCTTGGCCAGCATGAACGGCTTCGGCGCCCGCCCCTTGCCGGCCGCGATCTGGTCCATCGAGCGGCCGGAGGCAACCGAACGGTCCTCGTCGAGGATCGCTTCGCCGTTACCGTCCACGGCATATTCGTCGCGGTGCTTGATCAAGAGCCAGTTTGTGCGCTTGCCGCCGAAGCGGTCGTTCTTCATCCGCACCAACACCCAGCTGCCATGCAGCTTGTCGCCGTGCAGCGTGAACTTCAGATCGCCCTTCTTGAAGCCGCGCTCGGGATCATCCGATTCCCAGGTGCCGCGATCCCACAGCTGCACGGTGCCGCCGCCATACTGGCCCTCCGGAATCGTGCCTTCGAAATCGCCATAGTCGAGCGGATGATCCTCGACCTCGACCGCCAGCCGCTTGTCATGCGGATCGAGCGACGGCCCGCGCGTCACCGCCCAGGACTTGAAGACACCGTCGAACTCAAGCCTGAAATCATAATGCAGCCGGGTCGCGTCATGCTTCTGGATCACGAAGCGCCGCTGCTTCGCTGGTGCGACCTTGACGTCGCCCGACGGCTCATCGGTTTTCTCGAAGTCGCGCTTTTTGCGATAGGTGGTGAGATTTCTCAGCGACACGTGCAGGCCTCGGCGCAAATCACGGCCGCCGCGAACGCGCGGCCGTCAGGAACCAAAACCTACGGTATCCGTTCAAGTTCCAAACTCAAGCTGTTTGGAGGCGACCATGGCCGCTCCCCGCGCCTACTGGAAAGGCACGCTCAAATTGTCGCTGGTATCGTGCCCGGTGGCGCTCTACCCGGCCTCCACCACGGTCGAGAAGACCCGCTTCCACATGATCAACCGGGAAACCGGCAACCGGCTGAGGCAGCAGATGGTCGATACCGAGACCGGCGATATCGTCGAGGGCGACCAGAAGGGCCGCGGCTACGAGGTGAGCAAGGGCAAATATGTCGAGATTGAAAAGGACGAGCTCGAGGCGGTCCAGATCGAGAGCAACCACACCATCGATATCGACAGCTTCGTGCCCGAGGGCGAGATCGACAAGCGCTATCTCGACCACCCCTATTACATCCGGCCCGACGGCAAGGCCGGCGTCGACGCATTCGCGGTGATCCGCGACGCCATGAAGGACCAGGACCGGGTCGCGCTGGCCCGGATCGTGCTGACCAATCGCGAGCACGTGATCGCGATCGAGCCGCTCGACAAGGGCATGCTAGGCACCACCCTGCGCTATCCCTACGAGGTGCGCGATGCCGACGATTATTTCGACGATATCAAGAGCCCGAAGGTGACGAAGGACATGATCGAGCTTGCGAGCCACATTCTCGACAGCAAGGCCGCGCATTTCGATCCGTCGAAATTCAAGGACGAATACGAGACCGCGCTGAAGGCGCTGGTCCGCCGCAAGGCCGCCGGCAAGCCGATCAAGGCGGCCGAGCGCGAGGAGAAGCCGAGCAATGTTGTGAGCCTGATGGACGCGCTGAAGCAGAGCTTGAAGAGCGGAAAGGGCGGCACAAGGCGCGCAGGCTCCATTGCGCGCCGGCCGACCTCGCCTCGTCGTACTGCCAAGAAGGCGCACCGGTCGAGCGCGCGGTCGCGGAAGGCGGGGTGACCCCTCTCCACGTCATTGCGAGCGAAGCGAAGCAATCCATCTCTCCGCGCGCTTGGAGAGATGGATTGCTTCGTCGCTTCGCTCCTCGCAATGACGGGGCGATAGATGTTACCGCTTCTTCGAGCTCTTCCGCTTCTTGGCCGTCTTCCTCTTCTTCGCTGTCTTCTTGGACGCCTTCTTCGGCACCTTGCGGCCCTTGGCGCGCGCCTCAGACAGCCCAATCGCGATCGCCTGCTTGCGGCTCTTCACCTTCTTCTTGGAGCGGCCGCTGCGCAGCGTCCCGGCCTTGCGCTTCTTCATCACACGCTCGACATCGCTTGATGCCTTCCGCGAGTATTTTCTTGCCATGGTTTCTCTCCCGGTAAGGGAGAACAAGCCTCGATCGGAGCGAAGGTTCCGAAGCTAATCCGCCGCGCGCAGCCGATAGCCGATGCCGGTCTCGGTCAACACGAATTGCGGGCGCTCGGGATCGGCCTCTATCTTCTGGCGGAGCTGGCGCACATAGACGCGCAGGTACTGCGCGTCGGTCAATTCGTCCCACAATTCCTTCAAGAGGAAGCGGTGGGTCAGCACCTTGCCGGCATGCTGCACCAGCACGCGCAGCAGGTCATATTCCTTCGGCGACAGCTTGATCTCCTTCTCGCCGACCTTGACGATCCGCCGCACCAGATCGACCGAGAGATCGCCGGAGCGGAACACCGGCCGTTCGCCCTGCACCTGCAGCTGGTGCCGCAGCGCCGCGCGCAGCCGCGCCAGCAATTCGTCCATGCCGAACGGCTTGGTCAGATAATCGTCGGCGCCGAGATCGAGCGCCTGCACCTTGCCGGCCTCGTCGCCGCGGCTCGACAGCACCACGATCGGAACGCTCTCGTTGCGGCCGCGGATCATCCGTAGCAGATCGTGGCCCTGGATATCGGGCAGTCCGAGATCGAGGATGATCAGCGCCGGCCCTTCGCCCAGCATCTCCAGCGCGATCTTGCCGTTTGATGCCTCGAGGATGTCGTAGCCCTGCGTGCTCAGCCCCATCCGCAAGAGCTTGCGGATCGGCGGCTCGTCGTCGATGACCAGGACCTTGATCGGCGTTGCGTTCATGCAGCAGTGTCCAGCGCGTTGGTGTCGGCCGGGATCGGCAGGCGGATGGTGATGACGGCGCCGCTGCGGTCGGAGCGGTTGGCCGCCGCGATGGTGCCGCGCATCGCCTCGACGAAACCGCGCGAGATCGCGAGCCCAAGGCCGGTGCCGGGGCGGACATGGTCGCCCTTCTCGGCGCGATAGAACTTGTCGAACACGCTTTCGAGCTCGGCGGCCGGGATGCCGTTGCCCTCGTCGAGGATCTGGAGCGCGATGGCGTCGCGGTCGCGCGCGCCGCGGATCGAGATCGTGGTGTCCGAGGGTGCGTATTTGGCGGCATTGTCGAGCAGGTTGAACAGTACCTGCTCGAACAGCACGGCGTCGAGCTCCAGCATCGGCAAATCGGCTGCGAGCTCGAGCGACACCCGGTGATGCACCAGGATCTTGGCGGCGCGGCGCAGCGCGCTGCCGACGATTTCGCCGACATCGTGCCGCGCCGTGTTGGGCACGATGGCGCCTGACTCCAGCTTGGTCATGTCGAGGAGATTAGCGATGAAGCGATTGAGCCGCTCTGACTCGTCGATCACGGTTGCGAGCAGATCGTGCTTCTGGGCGTCGCTGAGGTTCGCCCCGAGATCGCGCAGCGCCGAGGCCGAGCCGAGCACCGAGGCCAGCGGCGTCTTGAGGTCGTGCGAGATCGAGGTCAACAGCGCGCCGCGCAGCCGGTCGGACTCGACCGTGCGCTTGACCCGGTCCATGTCCTCGACCAGCAGCACGCGCTCGATCGCGAGCGCGCCCTGATCGACCAGCGCATCGAGCAGCCGGCGCTGGTCCGGCGTCAAGAGCGGCCCCGTGCGATCGTCGTCGATGCCGATCACCCCGATCGGGCCGCGGCCGGTGCGCATCGGCAAAAACAGCCGCTTTCCCCCCGGCAGCGTGTCGGAGCCGCGGCCGGCCGGGCGGTCATGACCCCAGGCCCAGTTGGCGGCGGCAAGATCGGCCTGATCGAGCTGGTCCTCCGGCGGATAGCCGCTCTTGACGGTGAGCATTCCGTCTTCCGGCAGCAGCAGCACCACGCGGACCTTGAGCATTAGCGCGATCTGGTAGGCGGTCGCCCACAGCACGTCGTCGAGCGTCGCGGTGCCAGCGAGCTTGCGGCTGAAGGCGTAGAGCGATTCGGTGGTGCGGACGCGGCCGATCGCGGTATCGGCCTGGGTGCGCACCCGCGCCGCGACGTTGGAGACCAACAGCGCAATCAGCATGAAGAAGAAGAACGCCGCGACATTGGTCGGGTCGGTGATCGTGAAGGTGTAGACCGGCGGCAGGAAGAAGAAATTGTAGCACAGCGAGGCGGCGACGCTGGCCAGCAGCGACGGCCACAGGCCGTAGCGCGCCGCCGCGCCGACCACCGCAGTGATGAAGACGAGGTCGACATTCTCGATGCCGAAGACCGGCTGGATCAGCTTGGCCGCGCCGAGCCCGATCGCCGTCAGCAGCAGCGCCATCAGATAGGGCCGCGGGTTGAACGGCTCCTGCCGCTGCGCGGTCTGCACCGCGGCCTTGCCGACCGGCAGCTCGTCGCCGGCGATCACGTTGACGCTGATATTGCCGGCGCGGCGCACCAGATCGTGCACCACAGAGCCGTGGGTCAGCTCGAACCAGCGCGAGCGCGTCGATTTGCCGATGATGATCTGGGTGACGTTGTTGGCCTGGGCGAAATTGATGACGTCGTCGGCGATGCGGCGGCCGACGCCGGGAAGCGTCAGCGCCTCACCGCCGAGCGATTCCGCTAGCCGCATGGTGTCGGCCAGCCGGTCGCGCTGTTCGTCGGTCAGTTGCAGGCTGCGCCGCGTCTCGATGCTGACCGCGGTCCATTGCGCGTGCAGCCGGTCGGCCAGGCGCTTGGTGTAGCGCACCAGGCCCGCGGCACGCGGGTCCTCACTGAGGCAGACCAGGATGCGCTCGCCGGCGGCCCAGGGGCCGGCGATCGCATTGGCCTGCATGTGGTTGAGCAGCTGCTCGTCGACCCGCTCGGCGGTGCGGCGCAGCGCCAGCTCGCGCAGCGCGGTGAGATTGCCGGGCGAGAAATAGTGCTCCAGCGCCCGCTCGGCCTGCTTGGGCACATAGACCTTGCCCTCCTTCAGCCGCTGGATCAGGTCGTCGGGGGTGAGGTCGATCAGCTCGATGGCATCGGCGCGATCGACCGCCGAGTCCGGCACGGTCTCGCGCACCCGCACATGGGTGATCTGCGCGACGACGTCGTTGAGGCTCTCGATGTGCTGGATGTTGATCGCGGTGTAGACGTCGATGCCGTGTGACAGCAGTTCCTCGACATCGAGATAGCGCTTGGGATGCCGGCTGCCCGGCGCGTTGGTATGGGCCAGCTCGTCGACCAGCGCGAGCTGGGGGCGCCGCGCGATCAGCGCGTCGAGGTCCATCTCCTCGAGCGTCTGGTCGCGATAGGCCAGCCGCTTCCGCGGTATCACCTCGAGACCCCTGAGCAGCGCCTCGGTCTCCACTCGCCCGTGGGTTTCGACGACGCCCACCACGACGTCGACGCCCGCCTTGAGGCGGGCGTGGGCGCTCGAGAGCATCTCGTAGGTCTTGCCGACGCCGGGGGCGGCGCCGATGAAGATCTTCAGCCGCCCCGAGCGATCGGTCTCCCGGCGCGCCGCCTCCAGCAGCGCATCCGGCGACGGTCGTTTATGGGGGTCGCGCTGATTGGCCATACCGCAATATAGTCATCCTGCGAGAGCGGGCCTACTCCCCTATTTCGCCTTGGCCGCGTCGAGCGCCAGGTTGAGCGCAAGAACGTTAACGCGGGGCTCGCCGATCACGCCGGCAAAGCGGCCCTGCGTATTCTGCGTCACCAGTTCGCGCACTGCATCCTCAGACATGCTGCGCGCCTTGGCGACCCGCGGCACCTGGAACAGCGCGGCGTCCGGCGAGATATTGGGATCGAGCCCGCTGGCCGACGTGGTGACGAGATCGATCGGCACGGAGGCGGTCGGGTTCTCCGCCTTCAGCTTCTCGACATCCTCCTTGACCCGGTCGCTTAGCGCCTTGCTGGTCGGGCCGAGGTTGGAGCCGCCGGAATTGGCCGCATTGTAGGGCGCCGGCACGGTCTTCGTGGAATCGTTCGGATCAGGTGCCACCGTCGCCGACGGCCGGCCGTGGAAATACTTCTCCTCCTTGAACTCCTGCCCGATCAGAGCGGAGCCGATCACCGTGCCGTTTCGCTCGATCAGACTGCCTTGCGCCTGCTTCGGAAAGACGACGCCGGCGATCGCCGTCATGGCGAGCGGATAGGCAAGGCCCGTGATCGCCGTCAGCAGGGCCAGCACCAGGATGGCGGGGCGGATTTCTCTCAACATGATGTGTCTCCTATGTCTCCTCGTCATTGCGAGCGAAGCGAAGCAATCCATGGCTCGGCACAACGGATGGATGGATTGCTTCGTCGCTTCGCTCCTCGCAATGACGGTTACGGGGTTACGCCAGGCCCAAAGCAGCGACGATGAGGTCGATCGCCTTGATGCCGATGAACGGAATGACGATGCCGCCTAAGCCGTAGATCATCAGGTTGCGGCTGAGCAGCGCGCCGGCACCGACCGCGCGATACTTGACGCCCTTCAGCGCCAAGGGGATCAGCGCAATGATGATCAGCGCGTTGAAGATGATCGCCGACAGGATCGCGCTCTGCGGGCTTGCGAGATGCATCACGTTCAACACCTGGAGCTGCGGATAGAACGCGAGGAACATCGCCGGGATGATCGCGAAATACTTGGCGACGTCGTTGGCGATCGAGAACGTGGTCAGCGCGCCGCGGGTCATCAACAGCTGCTTGCCGATCTCGACCACCTCGATCAGCTTGGTCGGGTTGGAGTCGAGGTCGACCATGTTGCCGGCTTCGCGGGCGGCCTGCGTGCCGGTGTTCATGGCGACACCGACATCGGCCTGCGCGAGCGCCGGCGCGTCATTGGTGCCGTCGCCGCACATCGCGACCAGCTTGCCCTTGGACTGCTCGTCGCGGATCAGCTTGAGCTTGTCCTCAGGGGTTGCCTGCGCCAGGAAGTCGTCGACGCCGGCCTCAGCCGCGATCGCGGCCGCGGTCATCGGATTGTCGCCGGTGATCATCACGGTGCGGATGCCCATGCGGCGCAGCTCCGCGAAACGCTCGCGGATGCCGCCCTTGACGATGTCCTTGAGGTGCACGACGCCGAGCAGCTTGCCGTCCTTGGCCACCGCGAGCGGCGTGCCGCCGGCCTTGGCGATCTCGTCGGCAATGGCCTGGATCTCGCGCGCCTCGGCGCTCATCGTCGCAGCGACCGCGCGGACGGTATTGCCGGAAGCAACCGCACGCGGCGCGCCGCCGTCGACATGGCTCAGGATGGCGTCCACCGCGCCCTTGCGGACAGACATTGCGCCGGCATCGATGCCGCTCATGCGGGTCTGCGCCGTGAACGGCACGAAGGTCGCGGCAAGCTCATGCATGTCGCGGCCGCGGATGCCGTACTTCTCCTTGGCGAGCACCACGATTGAGCGGCCTTCCGGCGTCTCGTCCGCGAGCGAAGCAAGCTGCGCCGCGTCGGCGAGGTCCTGCTCGGAGACGCCGCGGATCGGGCGGAACGCAGTCGCCTGGCGGTTGCCGAGCGTGATGGTGCCGGTCTTGTCCAGCAGCAGCGTATCGACGTCACCGGCGGCTTCCACCGCGCGGCCGGACATCGCCAGCACGTTGAAGCGCACCAGGCGGTCCATGCCGGCGATGCCGATCGCCGACAGCAGCGCGCCGATCGTGGTCGGGATCAGCGTGACGAACAGCGCCACCAGCACCACGACCGAGATCGAGCCGCCGGCATAGGCCGCGTAGCTGGGGATCGTCACGGTCGCGAACACGAAGATGATGGTGAGGCCGGCCAGCAGGATGTTGAGCGCGATCTCGTTCGGCGTCTTCTGCCGCTCGGCGCCCTCAACCAGCTTGATCATGCGGTCGATGAAGGTCGAGCCTTGGGCTGCGGTGATGCGGACGCGGATCCAGTCCGACAGCACCTGGGTGCCGCCGGTGACCGCCGAACGGTCGCCGCCGGATTCCCGGATCACAGGCGCGGACTCGCCTGTTATCGCGGCCTCATTGACCGAAGCGACGCCTTCGATCACCTCGCCGTCGGACGGGATGTTGTCCCCCGCCTCGACCAGCACGATGTCACCGACCTTCAGCGAGGTGCCGGGCACCATGCGATAGGTCCGGTCAGTGCCCGTGAGCAGCTTGGCCTGGCTCTCGGTACGGGTCTTCTTCAGCGACTCCGCCTGCGCCTTGCCGCGGCCTTCGGCCACAGCCTCGGCGAAGTTGGCGAACAGCACCGTGAACCAGAGCCAGAGAATGATCTGGAAGGTGAAGCCGAGGTTGGCGTTGCCGGTGACGAGGTCGCGCACGAAGATGACCGTGGTCAATGCTGCCACGACCTCGACCACGAACATCACCGGGTTCTTCGCCATCAACCGCGGATCGAGTTTGACGAACGCCGACTTGATCGCCGGCACCAGGATCTTCGGGTCGAGCATGGTCGACGCCGTCACCTGCTTCTGCAGTCTTGTGGTTTCCATGGATGTCACTCCGGACATATCAGATCAAAACAGGGTGTTGGCGTTCATGGCGAGGTGCTCGACAATCGGCCCGAGCGCCAGCGCCGGGAAGAAGGTCAGACCGCCGATGATCAGGATCACGCCGATGACGAGGCCGACGAACAGGCCGCCGGTGGTCGGGAAGGTGCCCGCCGAGGCCGGGATCGACTTCTTCTCGACCAGCGAACCTGCAATGGCCATCGCCGGCACGATCATGAAGAAGCGGCCGACGAACATCGCCGAGGCAAGCGTCAGATTATAGAACAGCGTGTTGCCGGTCAGGCCCGCGAAGGCCGAGCCGTTGTTGCCGGTCGCCGAGGTGAAGGCATAGAGCACCTCGGTGAAGCCGTGCGGGCCGGCATTGGCCATCGAGGCCACCGCCGACGGCAGCACCACGCCGACCGCGGTCCAGCCGAGATACATCAGCGGCAGCACCAGGATCGCGAGCATCGCCATCTTGACCTCGCGCGCCTCGATCTTCTTGCCGACATATTCCGGGGTGCGGCCGACCATCAGGCCGGCGACGAAGATCGCCAGCACGACGAACAGCAGCATGCCGTAGAAGCCCGCGCCGACGCCGCCGATGATGACTTCGCCGAGCTGCATGTTGATCAGCGGAATCATGCCGCCGAGCGCGGTGAAGCTGTCATGCATCGCATTGACCGCGCCGCAGGAGGCCGCGGTGGTGACGACGGCGAATAGCGAGGACGCGACGATACCGAAGCGGACCTCCTTGCCCTCCATGTTGCCGCCGGAAAGACCCTGCGCCTGCAATGCCGAGGTGCCGTTGGCTTCCGCCCAATAGGTGACGGCGACGCCGGCGACGAACAGGATGCCCATCACGGCGAAGATCGCCCAGCCCTGGCGCTCGTTGCCGACCATACGGCCGAACACGTTGGTCATCGCGGCACCGAGTGCGAAGATCGAGATCATCTGGATCAGGTTCGACAGCGCGGTCGGGTTCTCGAACGGATGCGCGGCGTTGGCGTTGAAGAAGCCGCCGCCATTGGTGCCGAGCATCTTGATCGCAACCTGCGAGGCCACCGGGCCTAGCGCAATGGTCTGCTTGCCGCCTTCCAGCGTGGTGGCATCGACATAGGCGCCGAGCGTCTGCGGAATGCCCTGCCAGACCAGGAACAGCGTGTAGACAATGCAGATCGGCAGCAGCACATAGAGCGTGCAGCGCGTCACGTCGACCCAAAAATTGCCGACCGTGCGCATCGACGAACGGGTGAAGCCGCGGATCAGCGCCATCGCCAGTGCGATGCCGGTCGCCGCCGACAGGAAATTCTGATGGGTGAGGCCCAGCATCTGGACCAGATAGGACAGCGTGCTCTCGCCGCCGTAGTTCTGCCAGTTGGTGTTGGTGATGAAGGAGATCGCGGTGTTGAACGAGAGATCCTCGGCAACCGCCGTCTGTCCGGCCGGGTTGAACGGCAGCACCGCCTGCAGCCGCATCAGGCCGTAGATCAGGGCGAAGCCGCCGACATGGAACAGCAGCATGGCGACCGTGTAGGTCAGCCAGTGCTGCTCGCGCCGCTCGTCGACGCCGCCGACCCAGTAGATGCCGCGCTCGAGGGGGCGCAGCACGGGGGAAAGGAAAGTGCGCTCGCCGTTGAAGACGCGGGTCATGTACCAGCCGAGCGGTTTGACCAGCGCGATCACGATCGCGCAAAACAGAAGTATTTGAATCCAGCCGATGACGGTCATCGCGTCAAACCTTTCGAATGGGAACGAAGCGCAGCAGCGACGCGAACATGCCGAGCAACAGCCCGGTCAGCACCGCGTCGGCCAACAGAATTGTGCAAAGCGCTGACATCGCGGGCCGCCTAGAAGCGTTCGGGCCGCAGCAGCGCGTAGGTGAGGTAGAACAACAGGCCGAGCGAGACGAGGCCGGCGAGCGAGTAATCAAAGATCATCGTCGCCTCCGTTACAGCCGTTCGCAGGCGTAGGCGTAGCCGATGCCGGCCGCGAAGAAACCGATCGCGAGCGCCGCCATGAGAATGTCCATCATGAGAGACTCCTATGCATCCGAGCGGCGCGGGCGACCCTATAAGCGCTCCGCACCGGATCGCCGTGAGGTGCCATCCGACGCATAGGTTTTCGAGAGGTGACGCATAAGGACGTTATAGGAATCGTATAAGTGCCTAAGTGCCGCCAACGTTCTCAGCCGTCGTCCCGGCGAAGGCCGGGACCCATAACCACAGGGCCGAGTTTTGCGATGGCTGAGGCTCCAGCGCGACATGACAACTGAAATCGGTGGTTATGGGTCCCGGCCTTCGCCGGGACGACGCTGGGGTCTTTATGGAATCCCTATATCTCGGCCCCTTCCCTCATCTCGTTTTCCAACGGCCATCAGGGCCATTTTGAACCGTGCGGCCAGTGTGTTGGGCCGCGTGTAAAACGAGATGACACAATGTCCGTGCTATCGCAAAACACCTCCGCCGACCTCGGCGAACGGCTGCGCGACGCTTACGCGGTCACCGCCGAATTCATGGCCGAGATCGTCAACCAGACCTGCCGGCGCTTTCCTTCGGCCATGCAGAGCGGCAAGACCTCCCGCGTCGAGCGCCTGATCCAGTCCGGCGCGTGGACGGATGCGGCGATCGCGCTGCTCGATCTCGAGCTGCCGCAATGGCAGATCCGCCGCCTGGTCTATGACGAGGGCGTGTGGCACTGCGCCTTGTCGCGCGAACGCGAGCTGCCCGACTGGCTCGACCAGTCGATCGAGACCCATCACACGGATCTCGCGCTCGCGATCCTCTCCGGCTTTGTCGAGGCGCAGCGGATCTCGACGCCCGAGAACCGCACCAGCGTGCCGACCGTCCGTCGCGGCACCGATACGCCCTACGAGCCGCTGCTCGTCGACAATATCGGCTGACGGCAGCACGATCGTGAACGCGAAACAATTGCCGCAGCAGTTGCAGTCGGTCCATGTCATGGTCCGGTTCGGCTTCCGGCTTGCCATCATGATCGGTTTCGCCGTGTTCGCCGGCGCGGGTTTCGGCAGGGGCCTCATCACGCTGCTCTGGATGTCGGCCGTGATCTGCGCCTTCGCCGGGATTGCCAAGCGCGAAATGCCGTTGGCCGCAAACCTCAATCACTGGGACGAGATGACCGCGTATGTCGCGCTGTGCGCGCTCGGTACCGGCATCGTCCAACACACCTGAAGTCATCCCTCAAATCCTATGCCGCTCCTATGAAGTCGTCCGCCGCTAGCGCTCGATTTCATATCCGGCACAACAGACATTGAACGCGTGACTTCCACTTGAAGGACTACCAACGTGAAACTCGTCGAACCTCCCTCGTGTAGCGCAGCGTCCACCATCGTCTTCATCGGCCGCAATCACCGCGGCCAGTGGGTCGCCCAGCAGCAGAACGGCCTCTATGGCGGCCTGTTCGTCAACCGCGCCCAGGCCGTCAAATACGCGCTGTTCGAGAACGGCCAGCACCCCGAAATGATCGTCGAGCTGTCGCGTGAGATCGAGCTCGATATCAGCGGCGAGACCGCGCCCCTCCCCGCGAGCCGCGTGGCGTGAGCCGCCCGATGATCGCTCAGATAACATCGAGATGGGCATCGAAGGCTGATCCGGCCGAATGGCTGTCGGGCTTCATCCCCGATCTTCCGACCCCCTTCAACCACCGCGACGAGATCGACACCGATGCGTTCGGCCGGCTGTGCGAGCGTCAGATCGCGGCCGGCGCCTCGGCGCTGGTGGTCGGCGAGATCGCGGGTGAAAGCTCGACGCTGGAGCCCGCCGAGCGCGTGCAGCTGGTCGAGATCGCCGCCCGTGTCGCGCGCAAGCGGGCGCGCATCATCGCCGGCGCCGGTTCGAACGCGACGGATCGCGCCGTCACGTTCACACGAGCGGCGGAAGCGGCCGGCGCCGACGCCATCATGTCGGTCGTGCCTTACTACAACAAGCCGATGCCACGGGGCATGGCGGCGCATTTCCGCGACGTCGCCGCGGCCACGACACTGCCGATGATCCTGCACGACATTCCGTCGCGGACCGTGAAGGGCCTCGCGGACGAGACGCTGCTCGAGCTCGCCGCATCGCCGCGTTTCGCGGGATTGCGCGACGGCGGCGCAGATGTCGCCCGCCTCACACGCCTGCGCCCGCGCCTGCCCGCCACGTTCCGGATGCTGACCGGCGACGATAGTTCATCGCTCGCCTGGCTCGCCGCTGGTGGCGACGGCTGCATCTCGACCGTGGCGAACGTCGCGCCCGATCTCTACGTGGCCGTTTACCGGCATTTCCGCGCCGGCCAGCTGTATCAGGCGCGCGAGCTGCATCAGCGGCTGGTGCCGCTCGCAGCCCTGCTGGAGCGCGAGCATCCTGCCGCCCTGAAATTCGCGCTGGCGCTGCTGGGTTTCATGCAGCCGGCGACGCGACTGCCGATCGTGCAACTGGGTGCAACTGACAAGGCCGAGGTCGCCCAGGCTATGGCTGCGCTTGCCGACGAATATCTCGCCGCGGCGCAGTGAGTTCGCCGAGCCGCCGCGAGCCATCGCAATGCACAATGGCACGCGTCGGCTCCGCCCGTGACGCTGCACCATATTGAGGTTACGGAACCGCGCCCCATATCAACGGCAAGGGAGTGCTTGCCGTGCAGACCTTCAAGGCGGCTCTCGTTGTGGCGATCGCACTGGTCGCTCTGGTGGTTTGGATCGGTCCCGGTACGGCCGCGGACAACAACCGCCTTGCCCTGACCATTTCGATCGACGGCGCGATCGGCCCGGCATCGGCCAGCTACATCAAGGACGGCCTGGCCAAGGCGGCCGAGCGGCACGCCGAGGTCGTCATCCTGCGCCTGAACACGCCGGGCGGTCTCAGCACCAGCATGCGCGAGATCATCACCGATGTGCTGGCCTCGCCTGTCCCGGTCATCGGCTACGTTGCCCCCTCCGGCGCCCATGCCGCGAGCGCCGGGACCTACATCCTCTATGCGACCCACCTCGCGGCCATGGCGCCCGGCACCAATATCGGCGCCGCGACGCCGGTGCAGATTGGCGGCCCGCTACCGGGCCTGCCGGGCAGTACGCCGGACAAGGGTGGCAAGGAGCAGAAGGACGGAAGCAGCGCTGCCGAGCCGAAAGATGCCATGACGGCGAAGGTGACGAATGACGCCGTCGCCTTCATCCGCAGCCTCGCTGAATTGCGCGGCCGCAACGCCGACTGGGCCGAGAAGGCGGTGCGCGATGCCGCCACCCTCTCCACCAACGCCGCGTTGCAGGCCCATGTCATCGACTTCACCGCGCATGATCCGGCCGACCTGCTGAGGCAGGTCGATGGCCGGACGGTGGAGCTCGCCGGCGGCAAGACGCAGCGCCTGGCGACCAGGGATGACGTGATCGAAGCCATCGATCCCACCTGGATCTCGCGCGTGCTCGCGGTCATCACCGACCCCAACATCGCGTTCGTGCTGCTGATGGTCGGGATCTACGGCCTGATCTTCGAGTTCATGTCGCCCGGTGCCGTGGCACCCGGGGTGGTCGGCACGATCTGCCTGCTGGTCGGCCTCTACGCGCTCAACATGCTGCCGATCAATTACGCCGGCTTCGCCCTGATGCTGGTCGGGATCGCGCTGCTCGCGATCGAGGCCTTCAACCCGACCGTCGTGATCGGCCTTGGCGGCATCGTCGCCTTCGTGCTGGGAGCCGCCATGCTGTTCCGGATCGAGGCGCCCGGATACCGCCTGTCGTGGCCGCTCATCGCCATCGTGGCGGCGATGTTCACCGGGCTCATCCTCGTCGTGCTGGGCGCGCTGCGCCGCGCACGCAACGGCCCGCTGCGGACAGGTGCGCAAGCCATGCGCGGGCTATCGGCCGAGGTCCTCGACTGGTCCGAGACATCAGGTCACGTCTTCACCAATGGCGAGCGCTGGCAAGCGCGCGGCACCGAGACGTTCAAGGCGGGAGAGACGGTCGAGGTCGCCAACATCATCGATTTGACGCTGGTCGTGCGGCGTGCGCCGGCATCCGCCGGCGAAGGAGGTACAGCATGATGCTTGATTATTTCACCTACGGGGCGGTCGCGCTGCTCGTGATCATCTTCCTGACCCAGGCGGTGCGGGTGCTGCGCGAGTACGAGCGCGGCGTCATCTTCACGCTCGGCCGTTTCACCGGGGTGAAGGGCCCGGGGCTGATCATCCTGATTCCGGTGGTGCAGCAGCTGGTGAAGGTCGATCTCAGGGTGATGGTGCAGGTGGTGCCGCCGCAGGACGTGATTTCCCGCGACAACGTCTCGGTCAAGGTCAACGCCGTGCTCTACTTCCGCATCGTCGATCCCGAGCGCGCCATCATCAAGGTCGGCGACTACATGGCCGCGACCAGCCAACTCGCCCAGACCACCCTGCGCTCGGTGCTCGGCAAGCACGAGCTCGACGAGATGCTGGCCGAACGCGACAAGTTGAACGCCGATATCCAGGAGACCCTCGACAAGCAGACCGACGTCTGGGGCATCAAGGTCACCGCGGTCGAGATCAAGGACATCGACATCAACGAGACCATGGTGCGGGCGATCGCCAAGCAGGCCGAAGCAGAACGGTTGCGGCGCGCCAAGGTGATCAACGCGATGGGCGAGCAGCAGGCCGCCGAGAAGCTGGTCGAGGCCGGCCGGATCCTCGCCCAGGAGCCGCAGGCGATGCAGCTGCGCTATTTCGCGGCGCTGCATGACATCGCCGGCGAGCGCTCCTCAACCGTGGTATTCCCGCTGCCGATGAACCTGCTCGATCACCTGGCGCCGCGACGTGAAGCGACGTGATCGGGCTTGCTAATGCCCGCGATGCTTGGCCCGCCAGGCTGGCCCCGGTCCGCGCATGTAATGCGCCTCGGGCCGGTACCCGCTGATCGGCTCCTCGCCGATCCAGGCCAGGAACTTGAGCAGCCCCTCTGCGGCCCGACGCAGCACGGCGGCCATAAACGACGCTGCGCGCATCTCAATAGTCCCACTTCTCGCCGAGCACGGCCGGTGCCCGCGGATATCCCTCGGCATCGACGCCGGGCATGTCAGCATTGAGATGGGTCCGCGCCCAATCCTCATGGCCACGATGCAGCAGCAGCTCGTTGCGCAGCCGATGGATCTTGGCGGCGGCAATCGCGCGGTGAACAGTCCTGAAGGCCACGCCGATCCGCCGGACCGTCCGCTTCAGGACCGGACCGACCGCACCGGTCGAACCGCGCGGCCGGACGTCGTGTAAACGGAGCGAGCTCATGTCCCACCTTCCTGTCGGCGGCGCGCGACAGCGCACCTCGTCATGGCAAAAAGATGCTGGGACGGCCGTAGGAATTCGAGAGGGCACGCCGCGGTGCGGCATAGGAGCCGCATAAAGACCGGCCAGCCCCTGGCAACCCGTCGTGACGAGCCCGGCAAGGCGGAACGCGACGTCCCGGCGCGTGTTGACCAGCTTCTATTCGGTGCTAGCCTTTTCGATTGCGAATTGTCGTTTCCGATGGCCGCGTCGAGGGTGAAGACCATGGACCTCGTATCGCCAAATGTCGCAACCGCCGGGCCCGTCCACTCCGATGGCGTGATCGCGGCAGGCGCCTATGTCGAGGGCCGACGCGTCGCCAATATCGCGATCGACGAGGCCGCAGGCTGGCGCAACAAGCCGGATCACGTGGTGTGGATCGGCCTGCACGAACCCGACATGACGCTGCTGAAAAGCCTGCAGCGGCAATTCCAGCTGCACGACCTCGCGATCGAGGACGCCGATCACGCGCATCAGCGGCCGAAGATCGAGCAATACGGCGACGCGTTGTTCATCGTGGCGCGCACCGCGCAGCTCGAGGGCGAGAACATCTCGTTCGGCGAGACGCATCTGTTCGTCGGCGAGGGCTATATCGTCTCGGTGCGCCACGGCGCCTCGACATCCTACGCGCCGGTCCGCGAACGCTGCGAGAGCTGCCCGCGCGCGCTTGCCCGCGGTGAGGACTACATCCTCTATGCCATCCTCGATTTCATCGTCGACAACTACTCGCCGGTGCTCGAGACCATCCAGGACGAGGTCGAGAGGATGGAGGCCGAGGTGCTGGCGAGCGCGATGACGCGAGCCCAGATCGAACGGCTCTACCTGCTGCGACGCGACCTGCTGCGGCTGCGCAACGCAGTCGGGCCGCTCGTCGAAGTCTGCCGCAGGCTGGAGCGCGACGACCTGCCGATGGTGCGCGTCACGATGCGTCCGCTGTTCCGCGACGTCACCGACCATGTCCGCACCATCCAGGAGCGGATCGACTCGCTGCGCGAGGTGCTCGCCTTTGCGTTTGAAGCAAGCCTGCTGGTCGGTCAGGCCCAGGAAACCGCGATCTCCAAGAAGCTCGCCTCGTGGTTGGCGATCGTCGCGGTGCCGACCGCCGTCGCCGGCATCTACGGCATGAATTTCAAGTACATACCGGAGCTGCAATGGGAGTACAGCTATTTCGTCGTGATGGGCCTGATGCTGGCCGCGTGCGTCGCGCTGTTCTGGCGATTCCGGCGTTCAGGCTGGCTGTAGGCCGCGACCGACATTGAGCCAACCCGGCCCACGCAAATCGCTGCGGCGCATCGCAGCCATGCGGCAAATCGTGACATTTTTGGACAATCCTGCCGCCGCTCGGCAGCGCCCGGAGCCACCGGTTTACGGTCGGCTGCAAGACCGGTAACGTTGCCTCCCAATGCGACGTGGAGAGTGCCGATGCGGCCCAAGGATCAGATCAACTGGATGCTGACGGATGCGATCGAGGCGCTCGCCCGCGCCGAACGGTTGCACCAGAGCTTCCTCAATTTGCACCCGAGCGCGGGCACCAGCGAGCCGAGCTGGGAACCGCCGATGGACGTGATCGAGACCGAGGAGGAGATCCTGATCCTGGTCGCGCTGCCGGGCGTCGATCCCGACGAGGTCGAGGCCGCGCTCGATGGCGGCACGCTGGTGATCTCCGGCCGCCGCATCCTGCCCTCCGAGCTGCGCAACGCCCGCATCCTGCGCCTCGAGCTGCCGCAGGGCCGCTTCGAGCGGCGCATCGCGCTGCCGACCGGCCGCTACACCATCAGCCGCTTTGTCGCGCATGGCTGCGTCGGCCTGCGGCTCGGAAAATCGAGCTAGAGGATTTCGCCATGGCTGCTTCAGACGTTTCAAGCCCGGCGAGCTCGGCGCCGATCCCGAGCGACGCGACGATCATCGTCCCGGTGCGCAACACCGTGCTGTTTCCGGACGTCATCATCCCGATCACGATCGCCCGCGCGACCTCGATTGCCGCTGCCCAGCAGGCGGTGCGCGAGCAGCGGCCGATCGGCATCCTGCTGCAGCGTGATCCCGAGGCCAACGATCCCGGCCCCGACGGACTCTATCGCGTCGGCACCATCGCCAACATCGTGCGCTACATCACCGGCGCCGACGACAGCCATCACCTGGTCTGCCAGGGCGTGCAGCGCATGCGCGTGCTCGATTACCTGCCCGGCACGCCGTTCCTTGCGGCGCGCGTGCTGCAGATCCCGGAGCCGACCACCACCTCGCCCGAGATCGAGGCGCGCTTCCTCAATTTGCAGCGCCAGGCGCTGGAGGCCGCGCAGCTCTTGCCGCAGACGCCGCCCGAGTTGATCGCAGCGCTTCAGGGCACGACGTCGCCGGCAACCCTCGCCGATCTTGCGACCTCCTACATGGACATCAAGCCGCTGGAGAAGCAGGACATCCTCGAGACCATTGACCTCGTGGCGCGGATGGACAAGGTCTCGCGGCATCTCGCCGAGCGCATCGAGGTGCTGCGGCTGAGCCAGGAGATCGGGCAGAAGACCAAGGCGGTGTTCGACGAGCGGCAGCGCGAGGCGATCCTGCGCGAGCAGATGGCGACCATCCAGCGCCAGCTCGGCGAAGGCGACGGCAAGGCGGCTGAAGTCGCCGAGCTGACCAAGGCGATCGCAGAAGCCAAGATGCCGCCGGAAGCCGAGGGCCAGGCGCAAAAGGAATTGCGCCGCTACGAGCGGATGCCGGAGGCCGCGGCCGAATCCGGCATGGTGCGCAGCTATCTCGACTGGCTGATCGACCTGCCCTGGAGCATTCCGGAGGAAAAGCCGATCGACATCGCCGAGGCGCGCAAGATCCTCGACCAGGACCATTATGGCCTCGAGAAGATCAAGAGCCGCATCATCGAATATCTCGCGGTGCGCAAGCTCGCGCCCGGCGGCAAGGCGCCGATCCTCTGCTTCCTCGGGCCGCCCGGCGTCGGCAAGACCTCGCTCGGGCAATCGATCGCGCGCGCGATGTCGCGGCCGTTCGTTCGTGTCAGCCTTGGTGGCGTGCACGACGAGGCCGAGATTCGCGGCCATCGCCGCACCTATATCGGCGCGCTGCCCGGCAACATCATCCAGGCGATCAAGAAGGCCGGGGCGCGCAATTGCGTGATGATGCTGGACGAAATCGACAAGATGGGCCGCGGCATCCAGGGCGATCCGTCGGCGGCGATGTTAGAGGTGCTCGATCCCGAGCAGAACAGCACGTTCCGCGACAATTACCTCGGCGTGCCGTTCGATCTGTCGCGCGTCGTCTTCATCGCCACCGCCAACATGCTCGACGGCGTCCCCGGCCCGCTGCTCGACCGCATGGAGCTGATCAGCCTCGCCGGCTATACCGAGGACGAGAAGCTCGAGATCGCCAAGCGCTATCTGGTGCGCCGCCAGCTCGAGGCCAACGGCATCAAGGCCGAGCAGGTCGAGATCGATCCGGACGCGCTGCGGCTGATCATCAAGAGCTACACCCGCGAGGCCGGCGTCCGCAACCTCGAGCGCGAGATCGGCAAGGTGCTGCGCAACGTCGCGGTGCAGATCGCCGAAGGCAGCACCAGCCACGTCACGATCGCGCCAAAGGACATCGTGTCGCTGCTCGGCCAGCCCAGGTTCGAGAACGAGATCGCGCAGCGCACCAGCATCCCCGGCGTTGCCACCGGCCTTGCCTGGACCCCGGTCGGCGGCGACATCCTGTTCATTGAGGCCTCGCGCACGCCGGGCCGCGGCGGACTGACGATCACCGGACAGCTCGGCGACGTCATGCGTGAGAGCGTGCAGGCCGCGCTGACGCTGGTGAAGGGCCGTGCATCGCAGCTCGGCATCGACCCGGCGATCTTCGAGCGGAGCGACATCCACGTCCACGTGCCTGCCGGCGCGACGCCGAAGGACGGCCCGAGCGCAGGTGTCGCGATGTTCACCGCCCTCACCTCGCTGCTGACCGACCGCACCGTGCGCAGCGACACCGCGATGACCGGCGAGATCTCGCTGCGCGGCCTCGTGCTTCCGGTCGGCGGCATCAAGGAGAAGGTGGTCGCCGCCGCGGCCGCGGGCCTGACCCGGGTGATGCTGCCGGCGCGCAACAAGCGCGACTACGACGACATCCCCGCGGGCGCCCGCGCCAAGCTGGAGTTCATCTGGCTCGAACGGGTCGACGAGGCGATCGCCGCCGCGCTCGAACCCGCCAAGGCGACGCCCGCCGCGGCGGAGTGATGGTTGCCGCGCAAGGCTCAAACATCTCGCCCGGGGCCACCCCTCTCCCCAACCCTCCCCCGCAAGGGGGGAGGGAGCCTGACCAGCGTGCTCACCTGACGTTACGTCGCGCAAAAAGCACAGGCGATGTCTGGGTAGCTGCATGAATCTCTCATGCATGCGAAGCGCTATGAGCACCAACTTCGTTTGAAGGCATCTGCCGCGTACGTGTTGGGGAGGCACCGGCCGAAGGGTTCCCTCCCCCCTTGCGGGGGAGGGTTAGGGAGAGGGGTGCCGCACGGCGCGCTCTCTCAACTCGATCCTCGTCGCGCTCAGAGCGACGGCGCTCAGCTCTTGCCCATGCAATCTGAAATGTAGAACCAGCGGTCGTCGCCGGTCAGGCCCTTCTGCTTCACCTCTTTGCGGCAGGCCTTCAGCTTGGGCTTGTTGGCGCGCCACTGCGCCTTCATCGCCTTCAGCTTCTCCATCGTCAGCTTCATCTTCGACGGCTTGGCCGTCGTGGCGGCCGGTGCCGGCGCGGCTGGCGCTGCGGTCTGGGCCGACGCGGTATGAAGTCCCAGGGCGAGCAGCGCGGCGGCAAGACATATCCGGGTGCGTAACATTGAAATCCCCCAATCTCATTTCATTGAATAAGGCCAACGCCGCAGGCGCCGGAGCATCGGCAACCTGCGGCGATGATTGTCGCGATCAGAGAATTTTGACCGCGCTGAGCAGCGTCATGTAGATGCCCCAGGCCAGCGGAATGCCCACGAACAGCCAGAACAACGCGGCCTTGGCGTCGAGCCCGCCAAACCCGATCCCGTAGGAGCCGTGCGGTCCGGCCGCGGCCGCGCTCGCACTCGCGTCCTGCAGCTTGGCGACCTCGGCGTCGCTCATGTGCCACTTCGGATCGACCGGCTTGATCAGGTAATTGCAGATCAGGCCCGCGATCAGCATGCCGCACAGGATGTACATCGTGGTGTTGTAGAGCTGGTCGCGCGGCACGCCGGCAGCCAGTTGGAACTCACGCAGATAATTCACGACCACGGGACCGATGATGCCCGCGGTCGACCATGCCGTCAGCAGCCGGCCGTGGATCGCACCGACGAACTGGGTGCCGAACATATCGGCGAGATAGGCCGGCACGGTGGCGAAGCCGCCGCCGTACATCGACAAGATGATGCCGAAGCCGAGCACGAACAGCAGTTTCGATCCCATCGCTGCAAAGGTCGGCGCCAGCGCGTAGAGCACGATGCCGAGAATGAAGAACGTGTAGTAGGTGTTCTTGCGGCCGATCTTGTCCGACAGCGACGCCCAGAAGAAGCGGCCGCCGATGTTGAACAGCGACAACAGGCCGGCAAAGCCGGCGGCGATCGCCGCGATCTGCGCCTTCTGTCCGGCATCGAGTTGGTTGAAACCGACACTGGGCAGGCCGATGAGCTTGCCGGCAAAGATCTCCTGGAGCATCGGCGAGGCCATGCCGATCACGCCGATGCCGGCCGACACGTTCAGGCAGAGCACCCACCAGATCAGCCAGAACTGCGGCGTCTTGTGCGCATTGTCGAGATGAACGTTCTTGGTCGAGATCATCGCATTGGCCTTGGCCGGCGGAGTCCAGCCTTCGGGCTGCCAGCCGGCCGGCGGGATGCGGTAGCGGAACGCGCCGATCATCATGAACACGAAGTAGATCGCCCCCATGACGAGGAAGGTTTCCCAGACGCCGACCGAGGTCGGGGTCTTGAAATAGTTCATCAGCTTGTCCGCCAGCGGCGCACCGATCATCGCGCCGCCGCCGAAGCCCATGATGGCCATGCCGGTCGCCATGCCGCGGCGGTCGGGGAACCATTTCACCAGCGTCGACACCGGCGAGATGTAGCCGAGGCCGAGGCCAACTCCGCCGATCACGCCGGAGCCGAGCCACATCAGCCAGAGCTGGTGCGTGTAGACGCCGAGCGCGCCGATCACGAGGCCGCCGGCCCAGCACAACGCCGCGACGAAGCCGGCCTTGCGCGGACCGACCTTCTCGAGCCAGCCGCCCCAGATCGCGGCGGAGACGCCGAGCAGCACGAAGAACAGCGTGTACATCCAGCCGAGGCTCGCGACCTTCCAGTCGCAAGTGGTCGTGAACAGCTCCTGGACCAGCGAGATGTCGGGGCAGGCCTTCGGCGCGGTCAGCCCGATCGCGCGCGACAGCGGCAGCCAGAACACCGAGAAGCCATAGGCCATGCCGATGCACAGATGGATGCACAGCGCGGCCGGCGGCACCAGCCAACGGTTGAAGCCGGCGGTCGCGATCGTGTGTTCCTTGTCTAGGAAACCTGCGCCTGCCGCGGATACGCGTCCGGCGCTGCTCACTGCGGTCATTGATACCTCCCCTGCAGCCGCCATTACGTCAGGCGCATCTGCGTCTTCGATCCCGTCTCAGCCCTTGCGGCCGCCGTCAGGCAGCTGCGCCGCACATTCCCTCGATGCGCCGGGACCAACCACGCGCATTCCGGGAATGTTAACCCCCAATACGATCGGATATGCCAAGCCGTGCAGCCTGAACTGGACGCAGGCCGGCCGTTGTCCGCCGATGTGCCCAGATCCGGGCACAACTCCACCTCCGCGATCCGGCGGAGATTATCAATTCGCGCAGAATGGAAAATAGGTGTCGATAGGCAAATGGTAGATATCAAGATGCATCTAGCGCGTACGCGGCGCTGCAGCATTTGAAATACCTATCGCTCCATTCATCTTCTCGATCAGGAAAACGATCCGGACATCGCTTCGTTCGGTGATCTCGACCTTGTCGCCGGTCTCCTGGATCAGGGCCGGGATGTCGATCACCGAAAGCGGATCGGTGCAGTGCACCTCAAGGAAATCTCCCGCCGTTACGCTCCGGAGGGCTTTGCGCGTCTTCAGCGCGGGCAGCGGGCATTTCAGGCCGGTGAGATCGAGTTTGGTCGTCGTCATGGCGCGACCATGGCGAAGCGGCTGCGCATCGTCAACGGCGGCACGGTCCCACCCTGGTCAGTTTTCGGCCGAGGCCGACGCGAGCACATCGTCGACCGGAATCGCCGAACGCAGCATCAATTCGGCCACGTCCTCGATGTCGTCGAGATGCACGACCGGCAGCGTGGTCTCAACGGCAACATCGCTGGCGATCCCGACCACGCGCGGGTCGTCGGGGAACAGCAGCGGCTTGCCGTTGGCGGCGCGGTACACCTCGATCTTGCTGACCGGCTCGCGCTTGAATCCCTCGACCACGACCAGGTCGACGCGCGCCATCTTGGCGAGCAATTCCGGCAGCCGCGGCTCGCTCGCGCCGCGCAGCTCGTGCATCAGCGCCCAGCGCCGGGTCGAGGACACCAGCACCTCGGTCGCGCCGGCCTGCCGGTGCACCCAGGAGTCCTTGCCGGGCACGTCGACATCGAATTCGTGATGCGCGTGCTTGATCACGGAGACGCGCAGGGCCCGGCCCAGCAGATGGGGGATCACCCGCGACAGCAGGGTGGTCTTTCCGGCGCCGCTCCACCCTGCGAGGCCAATCACTTTCATCCGCGTCTCCGAAGCCACATAGCGTCTGCGCTGCTTATATCAGCCTTGACGCAATGTCATGCCAGCCTCGCCGGCGGATTGGATCCGGCTAGGCTCCTGAGCACACCCGCCCCTGCTACGAGTTGACAGGACGCCCCGGCTTGGCAGGCCTTGCCGACCGGCTCTCCCTCGGAGGCTGGAAACGCGCCCGGAGCCGCTTCCGCGGACGCTGCGTGGCGACCGCCAGCACCTCTTCCAGCGTTGTGTTCCTAAAACGAAGCCTTCTCAACATCGCACCGCTCCCTGAGCGGAAGCCCCACTCAGCCACGCCGCCTGCGACACAGCTCACGTCGGCGATAATGGATAACCTACGACGGGACGGTTTGCTCCAAGCGCACCATCGCCTCCGTCTCATGTCGCGCGCCATCCCTCTATCCAACGGATATACCTCGAAGTTTCCAATGCGCCGCGCGACCGGAACACGATAAAATGCGTCCCCGGAGGATCACGTATGCCGCGCTCGCCTTCGATCGTGCCGCATCAAATCGACCACGACACCTATCTGGTGCTGAACGATTTCGGCCGGCTTGGCCGTGCCTGGTGCGAAACCGACGAAGAAGGCGCCGACCGGAAGACACTGATCCGGCGTCTGCTGGATGACCAATACAGCCATCCGGTCCGCATCGTGGCCTTCAACACCAACGAGGGCTGGTCCCGCGACGTGACGACCGACATCGCCGACGAGCTTCGGCGCCGTTTCGTCGAATATGAGGAGGTCCCGCGCTCCGTGCTGGAGTTCGTGGAGACCGCCATGCGGCACTGAGCCGGAGCCTCCATGTCGCGAGGCCGCGCCACGATCCCGTTCGCAATCCAATGCGGTGGTTATGGGTCCTGGCTTTCGCCAGGACGACAGCGGTGGATGCGGAGCACTACGCCGGCCTGAACCCCGCCGCCGTCAGCGCAGCGCGGCCCTCCTGCGATGCCAGTGCGTCGAGAAAGGCCTGCACCGCGGGCCGTTGCTTGCGCGCCGTCACCAGCGCAAAGTCGTAATGCTCTTCGGCCAGCGGAATGAAACCGAGCCCGGACGCGTGCGCGACCGGCGCGATGGTCATGCCCCAGTCGGCGCGATGCTGCGCCACCGCGGCCGCAACGGCGTTGTGCGAGCGCGGCTGATTCCAGTAGCCGTCGGGCCGGCTGCCTGCCAGCAGGCGATCGATCAGGATACGCGTGCCGGCGCCCTGGTTGCGGTTGACCATGATGCAGGCGGGATCGGCGAGCGCGGCGCGCACCGCCTCCGCTGCGCTCAGGCCGGCAAAGCGCGTGTCGTCCTGGCGGAACACGAAGCCCTGCATGCGCCGCCAGCCCGGCACCAGCTCGAGGCCGTCGGCCAGATACGGCGTGTTGTAGGTCCCGGTCTTGTCGTCGAACAGATGGATCGGGGCGAGATCGCATTCGCCGCGCTTGGCGGCCGCGAGCCCGCCAAGGCTGCCGACCGCGATCGAACGCACCACGAGGCCGGCATGCGCCAGCGGCGCGGTGACGAGATCGAGCCCGGTGCAATGGCTGCCGACGATGACGAGATCGGGCACCCGCACATGCGGCGTGAACAGCGTCACCTCGGCCTCGCTGCCGGCCGGCAACTGGTCGGCAAGCGCCTCGATCTTGAGGAAGCCGTCGGCCTGTGCAAACGAGGTGATCGCGCCCGAGCCCTTGCCGCCGGGATAGGCGATCAGGCCATCAGTGCCTTCGACCAGCGACACCATCACGAACTCGGTGCGCCCGAGCTCGGAGGCGATGCGCACCGGCACCCTCGCCGCGACTTTGGCATCGGAGCGCGGCGGCAGGCCGGCCAACCGCCGCAGCACCGGCACGATCATGTCGTGGAAGGTGAACATCGCCGAGGTCGGAAAGCCCGGCAGGATTACCACCGGCTTGCCGTTGCAGACCGCAAGACACAGCGGCTTGCCGGGTTTGAGCGCCACGCCATGCGCAATGATGCCGGGCTTGCCGAGCCTTGCGATGATCCGGTGCGAGACGTCGCCCGCCCCCTTGGAGGTGCCGCCGGACAGCACCAGCATGTCGCTGTCCGCCAGTGCCTCGCGCATCGCGGCTTCCAGCGTGGCCTCATTGTCCGTGATGGCGCCGAGGAACGCCGCGTCACCGCCGTTCTCGGCAATCGCCGCGGTGACGATCGCACCATTGGTGTCGTAGATCGCGGCCGGCCGCAGCACCTCGCCCGGCTGCACCAATTCGTCGCCGGTCGAGAGGATCGCAACGCGCGGACGGCGTGCCACCGCAACTTCGGCGATGCCGCAGGCCGCGAGCATGCCGATCTCGCGCGAGCCGATGATCGTTCCCGCGCGCAGCAGCGCCTCGCCACGCGCGATGTCGGAGCCGGCATAGGACACGAACTGTCCGGGCGATACCGCACGCCGGACCTCGATGGCGCCGTTGCCGCCCCCTTGGCCCACCGGCTGGGTGTGCTCGACCATCACGATCGCGTCCGCGCCGCGCGGCACCGGGCCGCCGGTCGCAATCGCGGTGGCGGTGCCCGGAACCACAGTCCGGGTCGGCGCGGTGCCGCAGGCGATGGTCTCGTCGTTCAGAGCGAGGCGCACCGGCGCGCCTTCGCCTGCGCGCGCAAGATCGGCCGAGCGCACCGCAAAGCCGTCGACATTGGAGCGATCGAACGGCGGCACGTCGATCGGCGCCGTCACGTCATCCGCCAGCGCACGGCCGAGCGCATCGGCGAGCAGCCGCGTCTCCGACGGCAATGGGCGCGGGAACAGCGCCGCCTCGAAGCGCGCGATCGCCTCCTCGCGCGACAGGATGGTCAGGAACTGGTCCTGCTCAACGGAGGGATTGGGTTTCGGCGTGAAAATATTAGTCATCTCGGGAACTCACTCCCGCAACATATAGGCATCGACCACCGTGCCCGCAGCGAAGCCCTCCGCGCCGCCGGGCACGATCAGCAGGGCTTCGGCGCGTGCGATGGCGTCGAGTGACAGATCGGCGATCGCAAGCGTGGCCCAGCTCCCCTCCTGACGCGTCAGCAGCACGACCTCAGCTATCCCGACGCCGGAGGCGATCTTGCGTTCCAGCGGCAGCGCCAGCGTCTTGCGCGGGCGCCGGCCCGACAGGCGATCGAGCAGGGGAAGCGCAATCGCCCACCAGGCCGCGAAAGCCTGATCCGGCGCGCCCGGCAAGGCGACGACCGGCGTTGCATCGATCCGGCCGACCGCCGCGGTGCGGCCGGGCTGCAGGGCTATGCCGTACGCGATCAGCGTGCCGCGCGTTGCCAGCACGTTGACCATCGCATCCGTATGCCCAACACCGGTGCCGCCGATCGTGATGATCAGGTCGCAATCATCTGCCGCGAGCGCGTTGGCAATCGCGGTCACATCCGGCGCCGCCTCGGCGCAGGCGATTGCAGCGCCCGCGAACTGCGCAGTGTCAGCGATCAGCTGCGCGGTCAGCTCACCGTTGGAGATGTTGACGATGCGAAGCCGGGGCCGTCGTACACGCAACAGGTCCAGCCCGGCCGCGCGTGCGAGCAGCAGACCGCGCGGCAGCAGCGGCTCGCCGGCGGCGATCACGGCACGTCCGGCGGCAATGTCGCTGCCGGCACGCCGGACGCCCTGCCCCGGAACGGCTTCGGCAAGCACCTGCGGAAGCGGACCGGAAACATCGACGGCATCGGCGTCGACCACGCAGTCGGTGCCGTCGGGCATCGCCGCACCGGCCTCGACCCAGACCGGGAGTGCGGCGAGCGGCAACGGCGCATAGGAGGACGCACCGACCAGGTCATCGGCGCGCATCGCCCAGCCGTCGCCGACGGCGACATCGTGCGGCGGACAGGCGCGCAAGGCCGGCATCTCGGCGGCAATGCATCGCAAGGCCTCGGTCAGCGGCAGCTCGATCGGCCGGACCGGCGCGAGGTCGCGCAGCACGGCCGCGAGCGCCGCATCGAGCGGGGTGAGCGAAGCCGGGAGGCGCTGGGCAGTGACCATGGCCCGCTATGGACCGAATCGACCCCGAAAGAAACCGCCTCGCACCGGTCCGGACCTGCGTCATTAGACCGATGGCGCGTTGACGGAGCCCCCAATATAGTTGCAAAAGAAACCAATATAACCGGGTTCCAGAGGCCCGGGACAACCATAATGGCCAATGCGCCAGTTCAGGAGGGAGACAGAATGATCGCCACCAGACTAGCCGTGTTCGGGACGCTCGCAGCCGCGCTGCTGGCCTCCTCGGCCGCATCAGCCCAGGTATCCGACGACATCGTCAAGATCGGCGTGCTGACCGACATGAACGGCCCGGCCTCGACGCCGACCGGACAGGGCTCGGTCACCGCCGCGCAGATGGCGGTCGATGATTTCGGCGGCAAGGTGCTCGGCAAGCCGATCTCGGTGATCGTCGGTGATCACCAGCTCAAGCCGGACATCGGCGCGACCATCGCGCGGCGCTGGTATGACGTCGATCAGGTCGACCTCATCGTCGACGTGCCGGTTTCGGCGGTCGGCCTCGCGGTGCAGAACATCGCCAACGAGAAGAAGAAGCTATTCATCACGCACTCGACCGGCGCGACCGATTTCCATGGCAAGTTCTGCTCGCCCTACGCTATGCAGTGGGTGTTCGACACCCGCGCGCTCGCGGTCGGCACCGCGCAGGAGGTGGTGAAGCGCGGCGGCGACAGCTGGTTCTTCATCACCGACGATTATGCGTTCGGCCATTCGCTGGAGAAGGACGCCTCCGCGATCGTGACCAAGAACGGCGGCAAGGTGCTCGGCGCGGTGCGGCCGCCGTTTGCGACGCCCGATCTGTCGTCCTTCATCCTTCAGGCGCAGGCCTCGAAGGCCAAGATTATCGGCATTGCCGGCGGACCACCGAACAATACCAACGAGATCAAGACCGCCGCCGAGTTCGGCGTCTTCGCCGGCGGCCAGCAGATGGCGGCGCTGCTGGCCTTGATCACCGACATCCACTCGATCGGGCTGTCGGCCGCGCAGGGCCTGTTGCTGACCACCTCGTTCTACTGGGACATGGACGACAAGACCCGGGAGTGGTCGAAGCGCTATTTCGCCAAGATGAACCGGATGCCGACGATGTGGCAGGCCGGCGTCTACTCCTCCGTGACCGCCTATCTGAACGGGATCAAGGATGCCGGCACCGACGATCCGCTCAAGGTCGCGGCCAAGATGCGCGAGAAGCCGGTCGAGGATTTCTTCGCCCGCAATGGCAAACTGCGCGAAGACAATCTGATGGTGCACGACCTCTGGCTGGTCCAGGTCAAGACCCCGGCCGAGTCGAAATATCCGTGGGACTATTACAAGATCCTGGCCAAGATCTCGGGCGAGGACGCGTTCGGCCCGCCGGACCCGGCGTGTTCGATGGTGAAGAAATAGGCCAATAGCGAACAGGGAGTGGCGAATAGCGATGGCGATGAATCAGATCTTCCATTCGCCATTCGCCCTCTTCACTTTGCCACCCCGATCTCGCGGAAATATCTGAGCACGCCGGGGTGGATCAGATTGATGTCGGGTGCGGCGGCGACGGTGTTCGCCGCCGTGGTCTCGCAGGCCTGGGCGAGCTTCTTGCAAAAATCAGCCTCGACGCCGTGCAGCGTCTTCGCCAGCCGGTAGGCGACATCGTCGGGCAGGCTCTCGCGCACCAGGATGTAGCTCCAGGAGCCGACCGAAGAGATTGCTTCCGTCTGCTTCGGATAACTGCCGGCCGCGATCGTCAGCGGCTTCAGGAAAGTGTGCTTGGCGCGGATGCGCGCGATCTCGTCCGCGGTCGGTGCGATGAAGCGCGCGCCGGTCGCGCTCTCGGCCATCTTGCTGAAGCCGGGCCAGCCGATGCCGGCGCCCCACAGCGCCGCGGCGCGGCCGTCCTCGACCATCGCAGGACCATCACCGGCGCGATCGAGATAGATCGACTTGAAGTCCTCGTCCTGCTTCAGCCCGATGCCGTCGAGGATGTAGCGCGACAGGATCGGCAGGCCCGAGCCCTTGGCGCCGAACGCGACGGGCTGGCCGACCAGATCCTGGATCGTCTTGTAGCGACTGTCGGCGCGGACCACGAACATGCCGGGGCTCGAGTACATCGCGGTGAGGATATTCAGCTTGGTCGCCTTCGGCCGGCCGATGCCCATGAAGGCTTCATAGGACGGCTCGCCCGCAACGGTTGCGATGTCGACGCTGCCGGCCTCGAGCAGCGGAATGTTCTCGTTGGAGCCCTTGGTGTTGCGCGGCTCGATCGACAGCGTCGGATCGGCTGCGTTCATCACCTCGGCAAGCGCATTGCCATAGAGCGGAAAGCCGCCCCCCGGCGTCGCCGTGGCGAAACTGATCGTGGTTCTGGAAATGGTCTTGCTCCCCTCTTGCGCCGCCGCACCGCTCGCGAGCAGCAGCGCGCCGGCGCAGAACATAACAGCGAATTTCATCCCGGGCCTCAAGCATTGCACACGAGTCCAACTATCGTCGCACGGGCGGGGTCGTAGGCAAAGGCAGCGTTTTGTGAAACCATGACGGCAACAGTCACAAGAAAATGACGGGAGAGATGATGTTCCGGTTCGCACGTGCTGCCTTGCTCGGTTTGATTTGTTGCATTGCCTCGGTGGCGCCCTCGTCCGCGTCCGACTATCCGAACCGTCCGGTGCGCTGGATCATCGGGTTTGCCGCCGGCGGCCCGGTCGATATCGTCGCGCGTATCATGAGCCAGTGGCTGTCAGATCATTTCGGCCAGCAATTCGTGGTCGAAAACCGCACCGGCTCCGGCGGCAACATCGCAGCCGCCGCCGCGATCAACTCGCCGGCGGACGGTTACACGCTGCTGTTCGTCGCACCCAACAACGCGATCTCGACCTCGCTCTACAAGAAGCTGCCCTACGACTTCCTGCGCGACACCACCCCGGTCGCCAGCATCATGCAGCTCACCAACATGCTGGTGGTCTCGAATGCGATGCCGGTGAAGACGGTTCAGGAGTTCATCGACTATTGCAAGGCCAATCCGGGCAAGATCGCCTACGCCTCGTCCGGCTACGGCACCTCGGTGCACATGTCGGCCGAGCTGTTCAAGGCGATGACCAAGTGCGACATGCAGCATGTGCCGTATCGGGGATCGGCCATCGCCTTCCCCGACATCATCTCCAACAAGGTGCAGCTGATCTTCGACAATCTGCCGTCGGCGCTGGAGCAGTCGCGCGGCGGCAGCGTCCGCGCGCTCGGCGTGACCTCGCCGCAGCGCTGGCCCAGCGTGCCCGACGTGCCGGCGATCGCCGAAACGGTGCCAGGCTTCGAGGCGGTCGGCTTCTACGGCATCTCCGCGCCGAAGGGCACGCCGCCGGAGATCGTCGACGCGCTGAACAAGGCGGTCGGCGAGGCCCTGAAGGACCCCAAGCTCGTGGCGCGCCTCGCCGAGGCAGGCGGCATCCCGAAGCCGATGACCCCGGCCGAATTCGGCAAACTGGTGGCCGACGAGACCGAGAAATGGCGCAAGGTGGTGGAGTTCGCCGGCGTCTCGGTGGACTGAGGCGCGAATGGCCGTCATGGGCGGACCGGGGCGGCATTGCCGAAACCCGACGCAGCCTGTAAACGGAGCCCGCACCGTTGCCGGCCGCTCCCGCGGCCCGCAAGGCGGCGGGGCCTGTAGCTCAATGGTTAGAGCCGGCCGCTCATAACGGTCTGGTTGCAGGTTCGAGTCCTGCCGGGCCCACCAAGAGTATCAGTGCCGTACTGGGTCCTCGTTGCCCGTCGCGCGACGAACGCACCAGATACGTGTACTTTTCGTTCGTTCGCGAGGGCGTCAGACCAACTCGCAGGATGAGTCGATGCGACAGTACCTGGAAGATCCGCCATCCGGTTTGGCCGTCATAGACGGCTTTTTGACCTGACCGCGCGGAACGCCTGACGCTCGCCATTGCTCGTGCTGCTCCGCCGTCAGCTCGCGGAGGCGGCCTGCACCGCGATCTTGTTCTGCGCGATGATGGCTTCGGCCCGCGCGAGATTTTCCAGGAGGCGCTGGCTCGTCAAGACAAGGAAATAATAGCCGAACTGCGGGTTCTGGAAGTAGATCTCGAGCAGCTTTTCATAAGTGATGGTTAGAACGTGTCCGTCCTCGATACACTCGATGGTCGCGGTCCGGCGGTTGTCAGGCGTGAGGAAACCGAGTTCGCCCATCAGGCGGCCCGGCGGAACATCGACGTTGATTTCAATGACCCGGAATCTGCCGGTAACTGTCAGCAGCATTTCGTTGGCTGCGTCACCTTTCTTCATCAAGATTTCGCCCTTGCGGTACTTGCGCTGGGTCATGAACGGCTTGAGCCATTCCATCGACATGTCGCCCTGCGTTGCCGTGCGCGCTTTCTTCACCAGAGCGAGCATTTGATGAAGGCGGTAGGCGTTGATGGGAACCATCAGGAGATAAAGCAGAAACGTTGTGATGGCTCCAGTGAGCGCACCGAAGATGGCAAAGAATACGCAACCGATCATGTTGGCGACTCGGAGCGGGACCATGGTCTGCGTCAGAAGAGTGGCTACAAAGAAGGCCGCACCGACCAAAGCGAACATGTTTGCCAGGGTGATGTTGTGCAGAAAGATTTCCAGCAGGCGGCTGAAGATGGCGTTCCAAGTCACGTCATTGGGATCGAGACCGATCTGAATCAGAATCTTCGCGAACCTGAGGTTGTCGGTTGCCGCATCGAGAATGCGATCCAGTATGCTGGACACGTCTGCGCTGATCATCATTTGGTTTCGCCAAAAAAAAGTTGTGTAAGCCAATGCCGGCAGCGGCTATTCCGGATGAAGCCATTGCGCCCGTCAAGCCGAACGAAAGACTCGGCGAGCGGAGGTCGGTGAACGGGAATACCGCGACCATCCAGCCTCCTTCAAGCGGCACCGGAATCATCGCAGACATCACCGGGGCCGGGACGGCGCCACCCCATGCATCGCCAAATATACAGCAGGCGCGCAAGCTTGACCGGCAAGTCCAAGCTCCCTGCCATAGATTCTCGTTCCCATCCCCGACTTTTCCGTGACGAACATCACTCCGTGGACTATCCTCGGCGATAGGAGGCGACACGGAGCTGTCGCCCGCCTAACTGCAGCCGACCGGATATTGGGATCAGCGATGATCCAATCGATCCGGACCGATTCGATCGGCCAATCGTCTCCCTTTGCAAGAGGGGTGGGGATCACGACGAGCTTTCCGCTGCACCGGCACAAGAACGGACAGCCGGATCGACCGGCTAGATCGAAACAGGTCACCTTGATGCAGATGCCGTCCTAGATGTAGCTCTCGAACGCTAGCCGCTCCGTCGGCGTCAAATGCAGGCCGTGCTTGGTGCGCCGATCCAGGAAATCGGCAGGCAACTTGGCCCACTCCTTCGCGCGCAGATACGCCGCCTCGCATTCATAGAAGTCGCCGCCGAAATGCCGGCCCAGATCGGCCACGATGCGGGCCGCGCCCAGCAACTCGCGCGCGCGCGTCCCGTAGAGGCGGGCATAGTGATGGATCAGCTTTTGCGGCAGATCGGGATAGTCGCTCGCCAGCGCGCGGGAAAAATCATCGAAGCTGCCGCCAATGTCGCCGCCGGGCAGCGGCCGATCCGCGGTCCAGGCCGGCGACAGTTTTGGAAACCACGGCGCGAGGCGCTGCATCGCCTGCTCGGCGAGCCGGCGGTAGGTCGTGATCTTGCCGCCGAAGATCGAGAGCAGCGGCGGCGCGCCCTCCGCGCCGTGAACCTCGAACACATAGTCGCGTGTCACGGCCGACGGATTGTCGGCGTTGTCATCGTAGAGCGGCCGAACGCCGGAGAAGGCGTGCACGATCTCGCTCGGCTGCGGCGGCGTCCGGAAATAGCGTCGCAAGACCTGCAGCAGGTAGTCGGTCTCGTCCTCGCCGATCGCGACGTCCTCGGCACGGCCCTGATAGGGAATGTCTGTCGTGCCGATCAATGCGAGATCGTCCTCATAGGGATTGACGAAGATCACCCGGCGATCGGTATTTTGCAGCAGATAGGCCTGCGGCCCGTCCCAGAATTTCGGCACCACGATGTGACTGCCTTTCACCAGCCGCACGTTCTGGGCAGAGTTCAGCCCGGTCACGCCCTGGATGACATCCTGCACCCATGGCCCGGCGGCGTTGACCAGCGCGCGCGACCGCACGACCTGCTCCGTGCCGTCGTCGCCCCGCACTTCCAGCAGCCAGAGCTCGCCGTCGCGGCGCGCGCGCACCGCCCGCGTCCGCGGCAGGATGCGGGCGCCGTTCTGCGCGGCATCGATCAGGTTGAGGATCACCAGCCGGCTGTCATCGACCCAGCAATCCGAATATTCAAAACCACGCCGGAACTCCTGACGCAGCGGCGCGCCCTCCGGGGCCTGCGACAGATCCAGGCTGCGGCTCGCCGGCAGTTGCTTGCGGCCGCCGAGATGGTCGTAGAGCAGCAGCCCGGTGCGGACCAGCCAGGCCGGCCGCTGCTCCGGCGAATGCGGCAGCACGAAGCGCATCGGCCAGATGATGTGGGGCGCGGACGCCAGCAGCACCTCGCGCTCGATCAGCGCCTCGCGCACCAGACGGAACTCGTAATATTCGAGATAGCGCAAGCCCCCATGGATCAGCTTCCCCGAGCGCGACGAGGTGCCCTCGGCGAAATCATCCTTCTCGCAGAGCAGCACCTTCAATCCACGGCCGGCGGCGTCGCGGGCGATGCCGGCGCCGTTGATGCCGCCACCGATCACCGCGATATCGACCAGCCCATGATCCCTGCCTGCGACCGGCGCAGCGCCCGTCATCGTTTGCTGCTACGCCGTTTCTCGGCGCGGCGCGGCGCCGCCTTTGCCGTCGCACGGGCTTTGTTCGGCTTCGGCGACTGCAAGCCGTAGGTCGAGAAGCCCTTCGCGGTGTCGGCAATCTCCTCGTCCGACAGGATGATCCGCGAATCGAGCGCGAGCGAGAGGTAGTATTGCCGCGCGATGGTCTCGAGCTCGACCGCGAGCCACATCGCCTTGTCGAGATTGGCGCCGAGCGCGATCATGCCGTGGTTGGCGAGCAGGCAGCCATTGCGGCCCTCCAGCGCCGCGATCGCATGGTCGGACAATTCCTTGGTGCCGTAGCGCGCGTAGCCGGCGCAGCGGATGTCGGTGCCGCCGAACGCCGCCATCATATAGTGGCAAGCCGGGATCGGTTTACGCGCGATCGCGAGCACGGTCGCATAGGTTGAGTGGGTATGGACGATGGCGCCGACATCGGGCCGGGCGCGTGTGATATCAAGATGAAAGCGCCATTCGGTGGACGGCTGCAGCGGCCCTTCCCATGCGCCGTAGTCACCTTCGAGCGGCATCGACGCGATCATCTCCGGCTTCATCGAATCATAGGGGGTCGCCGACGGCGTGATCAGCATCCGGTCCTTGTAGCGGGCGGAGATGTTGCCTGATGTCCCCTGGTTGAGACCCGACGCATTCATCCATCGGCACTTGGCGATGATTGCCTCGCGCAATTGTCGTTCCTCACGGGTCATTCGGACTGCCTTTCTTCTTCAGCGCAGATTGCTTCTTCAGCACGGATTGCGTGGCGGCTCGCCGGCCAGGAAGCGGCGAACCTCTTCGGCCGCCTGCTCGGCGGCCACGGTGACGGTACGCACGGAGGCGCCGGCGATGTGCGGCGTCAGCGTGACGTTGGGGAGCTGCAACAGCGGCCAGTCTGCGGGGACGGGCTCGACCGCGAAGGTGTCGAGCATGGCGCCGCCGAGATGCCCCGATGCCAGCGCATCATGCAGCGCTTCGTAATCGACCAGCGGCCCGCGCGCGGTGTTGATCAGGAACGCGCCCTGCTTGATCCGCGCCAGCGCGTCGCGTCCGATGAAGCGAGTGGTCTCGGGCGTCACCCGCGCGTGCAGCGTGATGACGTCGGCGCGGCCGAGCAATTCACTGAGCGCGACATGCTCGACGCCGTCGTTGCGATCCTGGGCGCTGAGCTGGACATAGGGATCGGCGACCAGGATCCTGCAGCCGAACGCCTTCAGCAGCTTGGCCACGCGGCTGCCGATCGCGCCGTAGCCGACGATGCCGACCGTCATCTCGCCGAGCTCGCGCCCGGTACGGTCGGCGCGATAGAGATCGCCGCGCCATTCGCCGCCACGCAGCGCCTCATGACCGCTGCGGATCAGGCGTGTCTCGGCGAGAATGGCGCCGATCGTGAACTCCGCCACCGCGCTCGCATTGCGGCCGGGCGTGTTGACCACCAGCACGTTATGGTCGCGCGCCGCCTGCATGTCGATATTAACCGGCCCGCCCCGCGACACCGCGATGAATTTCAGCTTCGGCAGCCGCTCCAGCATCGACCGCGAGATCGGCGCCAGATGGGTGACCAGCAGCTCGGCATCGCCGATGAAGTCGACGATCTCGTCCGGCTGCCCCATGAATTCCTTCAGGCCATCGAGCTTCGAGCCAGCGTAGCCATGCTCCATCGGCTCGTCCGGCCAGGGTTGCTCCAGGGAACGGATGTCGACGCCATTGCCGCAGGCGGTCCGGATATGTTCGGCGAACATCGACGGCAGCATGAAGCGGTCACCGATAATGGCGATGGACTTAGGCATGGTCGCCTCCGGCGCGCAGCGCGGCGAGTTGCTTCCAGACCGGCCGCGACGCCAGCCTTGCATCGAGATAGGTCGGGAAGATGCTGGCATAGCGCTTCGCCAGCGCGGCGTCAGGCGATTGCGGGGCGCTCAGATGCGGCGTGACCCATTGCTCGGCGCAGGCGCGCATGTCGGGATGGGCATCGATCGCGACCGCGGCGATCATCGCCGCACCTGCCGCGCCGGCCTCGGCGCGGCTGCAGATCCGGACGTCGCAATCCAGCGCGGCGCCGAGGATGGCGCCGAGCGCACGGCTCTTCGCCGCGCCGCCGGTGATCCGGACATCACGCGGCAGCGACCCCATCGCGGCGTAGCAATCCCGCGCGGCGAAGGCCAGGCCCTCCATCACGCCGCGCATCAGGTCGCCATAGCGGTGGCGCGAGCGCAGGCCAAAGAATTGCGCGCTGGCCTCATGCGCGACGAACGGGCCACGCTCGCCGGCATCGGAAATAAACGGATGGAACAGCACCTCGCCGGGCTTGGCGCGCAGCACCTGATCGTCGAGCCGGCGGATCAGCTCAGCGCGCGTCCGCGTGACGCCTTCCGCCGCCAGCAAGTCGCAGGCGAGATCGAGCATCCAGTCGATGTTCAGCGTCGCCGCCATGTTGGACTGCATCTGGGCATAGTGACCCGGCACCGGGAACGGCATGGTGTAGCCGGTGGCCTCGCGGTTCAGCGTCACCGCGTCGGCGCTCGACACCAACCGCATATGCATGCCGGTCGAGCCAATGATGGTGCAGCCGACATCGGGCGACGGGTCATACAGCCCGGCTCCTAGCGCGTTGCAGATCACGTCGACATAGCCAAGGCAGACCGGCACACCTTCCGGCAGGCCGATCTCGATGGCGGCGGCCGCGGTCAGCGGATGTGTCGTGACCGCGCCGTCGACGACTTGCGGGAATAGATGCGTCAGGCCGTCGATCCCGATCAACCGCGCGGTCTCCGCATCGAAGCCGCGCTTGCGGAATTCGCCGCAGGAGAACGTGGCTTCGGACGGATCGGTGGCGCGCTCACCGGTGAGCAGGAAATAGAGCCAGTCCTTGCAATGGAACGCCGTCGTCGCCCGGGCGATCGCCTCAGGCAGGTGCGCCTGCAGCCACGCCAGTTGCGGCCCCTGCTGGCAGGCGTTGAGCCCGGAGCCGGTGCGGCGATAGAGCGGCGCGTTGCGCTCGCTGGCGCGGATCTGCTCGACCAGCCGGCCGGCGCGTGAGTCCAGCCACAGCAGCGCCGGCGCAACCGGCCGGCCGTCGTCGTCGATCAGCCAGGTGCCGTCGCCCTGCCCGGTCACCGCGATCGCCGCAATGCGTGCGGACAGATCAGGCACCGACTTCGCGAGCGCACGAATGACCGCGACCGTATCGGTCCAGGTCCGCGCCATGTCCTGCTCGACATGGCCGCCGGCCAGGCTGCTATACGCGTTCGGCCGCGAGACGTCGGCAAGCTGCTCGCCGGCCAGCGTGAACGCCACCGCCTTGATCAGCGAGGTGCCGGCATCGATGCCGATGATGACGTCGCGACTTGCGGAAGCGGCCATGGTCAGGACACCTCCGCATGGCGAATACAGGCCCCATTGCTGCCGAAGATATGCAGGTGACGCGGCTCCAGCGCGAACGGCACGATATCGCCCGGCCGCGCGGCGACGCGGCCCGGCGTCACCGCGATCAGCATGCGGCCGTTGCAATCGCCGGCGACATGCGACTGATCGCCGAGCCACTGGTTGGAGACGACCTTCACCCTGACGTCGCCGGTCCCGACCGCGATCTTCTGCGGACGAATGCCGATCCGCACCTGCGGCGTGCCGGCAAGCACCTTCGCCGCCTCGCTGTCCAGGCCGGCGCCGCCGATGTCGAAGCCCATCTCGGTTCCGACCGACAGGCGGAAGCCGCCATCCGACCGCGTCACGCTGGCGTCGAGCAGGTTCATCGGCGGCTCGCCGATGAAGCTCGCGACGAACAGATTGGCGGGCCGGCCCTTCAGCTCCTTCTCGCTGGCGAATTGCTGCAATATGCCGCCTTCCATCACGGCGATGCGGTCGGCCAGCGCGCTGGCTTCGGTCTGGTCGTGGGTGACGAAGATCGCGGTCATGCCGCGCTCGGCGAGCAGGCTCTTGATGCGGCCGCGCAGCACCGCGCGCAGCTGCGGCTCGAGCTGTCCCATCGGCTCGTCGAGCAGATAGAGATCGGCATCGCGCACCAGCGCCCGCGCCAGCGACACCCGTTGCTGCTGGCCGCCGGAGATGGCGCGCGGATAACTGTCGAGGATGTCCTCGATCTCGACCAGGCGGGCGATCTCGTCCACCCGACGCGCCACCTCGGCTCGCGGCAGCTGGGCGGATTTCAGCGCGAAGGCGATGTTCTCGCGGACCGTGAGCGGCGGATAGAGCGAATAGCCCTCGAAGGCCATCGCGACCTTGCGCCGCGCCGGCGGCAGCTCGTGGATCCGCCGCCCGCCGAGCGCGATCGATCCGGCCGAGACGTCCTCGAAGCCTGCGATCATGCGCAAGGTCGAGGTCTTGCCGCAGCCCGACGAGCCCAACAGCGCGACGATCTCGCCCTTCTCGACCGCCATGTCGAGCGCGCGCACCGCGTGCACCGGCTCTTTACCGCGGCTACGGTAGACCTTGTCGATGCCTCGAAGCTCGAGCATGTCCATGACCATCGGCTCCTATGCCGCCTTGAGCCGGGGCGAGGCCCCGATCCGCAGCCCGGTCGCGCGATCGAACAGCATCGCGGCATCGCTCGCGAAGCGGACGAAAACGCCATCGTCGGCCGCACCCTGCGGCGCATCCGGCGGCAGCGCCGCCAGCCACTCCGTTCCATCGGCGAGACGAAGCAGCAGCACCGCCTTCTCGTGCATTGGCGTGATCGCGAGGATGCGCGCCGGGATGGCGCCGTCGCTGGACGCGGATGAGACCGCGAGATCCTCCGGCCGGACGCCAAGCCAGCATGAACCGAGCGACGCTGTGCCATCGGCCGCAGCGAGCCGCATCCTGGCGCCGGCAACCTCGGCCGACAGCATGCCGTGCTCCGCGACTGGAGATACCTCGGCGAGATTGATGGTCGGATCGCCGAACAGCCGCGCGATCGCAACCGAGGCGGGCTGGGCATAGATGTCGGCAGGCGTCGCGACCTGCGCGAGCCTTCCATCGATCAGCACGGCGATGCGGTCGGCGATCGCCATCGCCTCGCGATAGTCCTGGGTCACGTAGAGCACGGCGGCGGTGCCACGCCGCAGCAGGTTCGGCAGCTCGAGCCGCATCTCGTAGCGCAGCTTGGCATCGACATTGCGCAGGGGATCATCGAGCAGCAGCACATCCGGATTGCCGATCAGCGCCCGGGCCAGCGCAGTGCGCTGCTTCTGCCCGTTCGACAATTCGCGCGGCGCGTGGCCGAGCACGTGCTCGATCTTGAGCAGCTTGCTGATCGCGGCAACACGTCTGGCAACTTCGTTGCCGCTGGCACGCAGGCCGCTTGCGATATTGTCGCGGGCGGTCATGTGCGGGAACAGGGCAAAATTCTGGAACGCCATGCCGATGCCGCGCCGCTCCGGCGGGGCGCCGACGACTGAGCGGCCGCCGATCAGGATGTCACCGTCGTCCGGCTCGAACATGCCCGCGATCATGCGCAACAATACGGTCTTGCCGCTGCCGGATGGACCAAACACGGCGACGATCTCGCCGGGCTCGACCGCCAGCGACAATCCGTCGGCGGGCCGCGCCGCACCGAATGCCTTGCTCACCGAATTGATTTCAAGACGCGCCATTGGATCAGCCCTTCACCGCGCCGAGCGACAGACCCTCGACCAGATAGCGCTGCGCATAGAGCGCGAGCAACAAGGTCGGCGTCACCGACAGCACGATCGCCGCCGCGATCTGACCGTATTGGATTCCCGACGCGGTGACGAAGGCGAGCGCGCCGACCGTCACCGGTTGCTTGTCGGCGGAGGCCAGGATCAGCGCGAAGACGAAATTGTTCCAGCAGAAGATGAACGACAGCAACCCCGCCGCGGCGATGCCCGGCCCTGCCAGCGGCACCGCGATGCGGGTGAAGGCCTCGCGCCAGGAATGCCCGGCGAGCCGGTAGGCATGCTCGATGTCAGGGCTGATATCCTCGAAATAGCCGCGCACGATCCACAGGATCAACGGCAGTGCGATCAGCTGATAGACCCAGACGATGCCGAAGTAGGTGTCGTTGAGGCCGAGCTCCTGGTAGTACAGCGACAGCGGCAGCAGCACGAGCAGCGGCGGCGCGAAGCGGAACGACAATAGCGTGAAGGCGATGCTCTCGCCGAGGCGGAATTTGAAGCGCGCGAAGGCGTAGGCCGCCGGCACGCCGAGCAGCAGCGCCAGCAGCACCGCCGCGCTCGACAGCACGACGCTGTTGAAGAGATTGCGCATGAAGGAGATCTGTAGATTGCCGGCCGCGGTGCGCAACTGGCCGGAGATCAGCGCCTCGTAGTTCGCAAACGTCGGCTCGAACAGGATCCGCGGCGGAATCCTCAAGATCTGTTCGTTGGTCTGGAACGACATCAGGAAGATCCAGACGATCGGAAACATGAAGAAGATCAGGATCAGCGTGAGCGCCACGCCGCGGAAGATGCGACCGGCAAGGCTGGAATGTTCCATCGCGCCGCTCCCCGTCACGCGTGGCCGTGCGCACGCGCGCGCAGCTGCAGCCAGTTCTTGATGAAGATGTTCGACAGGATGTTGGTGATCAGCCAGAGGATCATCAACAGCGCCGCCGACCTGCCGACATTGGTGTACTGGAAGAATTCCAGATAGGCCTGCACCTGGAACACCATCAGCCGGTCGCCCGGCCCGCCCTGTGTCATCGCGTAGATGATGTCGAACTGCTGGATCGAATCCAGCAGGCGGAACAGCGATGCCGTGATGATGTAGGGCGCCAGCATCGGCAAGGTGATGCGGAAGAAGACGAAGCTCGCCGGCACGCCGTCGAGCGCCGCGGCCTCGAACGGCTGCCGCGGCAGCGAGCGCAGGCCTGCCAGCAGCAGGATCATGATGAAGGGCGTGTAGACCCAGACGTCGACCAGCACCACCGTGAACAGCGCGCTCGATGGATCGGAGGCCCATTTGAAGTCGGTGACGCCGAACAGGCCGACCAGATAGGACAGGATGCCGAAGCTCGGATTGGTCATCAGCTTCCACATCAGCGCGGCGATCGCCGGCGCCGTCATCAGCGGCAGCAGCAGCATGATCGACACCGCATTATGGAAGCGGGTCGGCCGCCGCAGCAGCAGCGCGATGCCGAGCCCGAGCAGCAGCTCGAGCACGACCGTCACCGCGGTATAGGTGATCGAGATCCGGAACGTATTCCAGAACGCCGGATCGGACAGAAAGTCGATGTAGTTGCCGGCACCGATGAAGCCGCGCAGATAAGGCAGGTTCAGCCGGTAGCGCTGCAGCGAATACACCGCCGCGGTCACGAATGGAACCAGGATCGCCACGCAGACGAGCAGCGCCGGCAGGCTCAGCAGATAGGGCAAGAGGCGCACGCGCGGCCTTGGCTTGGCCGGCGCTGCCTGCGCGTTCGTCTGGAGAAGTTGGACCATGCTCATGATGATAGGAGATCGCGTTCCGCTGGCAAACGCCGCCGGCTCGGATGGGACAAGGCTCCGAGCCGGCGGATGGGTGCGGTGCGGGGATCAAGCACCGCACAGTAGACCCGTCAGCCGAGACCGGCCTGCTTGAGCTGGCGGTTGATGCTGTCAGCGAGCTTGTCGAGCCCTTCGTCGACGCTGACCTCCTTCGCCACCATCTTCTGCAGCGAGGCGGCCCATTCCGTCGTCAGGTCGAAGAACAGCGGCTGCGCCGTGAAGTAGATCTTGGCGCCGGGCGACGACATGTCGTGCTGCTCGAGATAGCCGGGATAGGATTTCGCGATGCGGTCGCGGAACTCGCTGTCCTTCCACACCGAGGTGCGCACCGGATTGACGAAGTCCATCTTGCGCGCGCCGAACAGATCATGCTCGACGGAAGCCGCCCACTGCATGAACAGCCATGCGGCGTCCTTCTGCTTGGAGAAGGTCGACATCGCGAGCGACCAGATCCAGACGTTCGGGGTCGGCGCCTTGGCAGCCGGATTGGCGGCGAACGGCGCGTAGCCGAGATGCCCCTTCTCCTTGTTGTCGCCGCCGTTCATGAAGTAGCCGAGGATGTCGGCGTCGAAGATCATGCCGGAGGCGCCGGCGCCGAGATCGGTGCCGACCTGGTACCAGGTGTAGGTCGACCAGTTCTTCGGGCCCGAGGTCTGGATCATCTTCACCCATTTGTCGTGGAAATCCTTGGAGGCCTTGGTGTTCATCGCGGCCTTCAGCTTGCCGCCCTCCATCACGAAGTCCTTCTGGCCGAAATTCGAATAGGCCGACAGGAAGCCCGGATGGATGGTCGCCCAGGAGCGCGAGCCGCGCACGCCGACGCCGTAGGGGCCGCCGGCGTCCTTGGTGATCTTGGCCGCGACCTCCAGCATCTCGTCGAGGTTCTTCGGCGGCTTGACGCCGACCTTGTCGAAGACGTTGCGGTTGTAGGTGATGTTGTTGAGCTCATAGCCCCACGGGATACACCACTGCTTGGCCTTGCCCGAGCCGAGCTCGGAGCCGGCGACGCCGTCCCATGCGGTGGAGGCGCGCAAGCCCGGCAGCACGTCGTCCCAGGCGAACGCCGGATTGGTCTTGGCGGGATCCTTGATGTAGGTGTTGAGATCCTCGATCCAGCCCGCCGGACCGTAGGTCCAGGTCATGTAGGCGCCGGTCATGAAGGCATCGTACTGGTCCGACTTCGACGACAGCGCCGCCGTCACCTTGTCGAAATAGACGTCCTCCGGGAAGATGTCGTAGGTGACGTTCATGCCGGTCAGCGACTTGAACGCCTCGATGTCGCCGATCATCGCATCGACATAAGGGTGCTTGTTGAGCAGCAGCTTGACGCTCTTGCCGCTCTGCGCCTTCCAGTTGAAGTCGGCGGCCATCGCCTTCGACATCGAGGAGGCGAAGGCGGCGTTTGCGGCAAGGCCCGCAATGCCGAGCTTGGCGGCGCCGTCGAGGAGATCGCGGCGGCTGATGCGTTTGGCAGCGTAGGAGTCGAACAGATTCTTCTCGCGATCGAACATGTATTTCCTCTCCTTGTTGACGCTTGTTTTATTTGTCCTTCCGGGTCTTGCTTCTTGTCTTGCCGGATGTGGTCTCCGGCTTGTCGGTGGCGAGCGCCTTCGCAGTCGCTTCGTCGATGATGAGGCCGTGCAGCACGCCGCTGCGCAGCACGCCGCGCAGTGCGGTCACCTTCGCCGGACCGCCGGCGATGGCGACGATGCGGTGCTTCCTGAGATCGGCCATGCTCATGGAGGTGGCGCGGGCCGACAGATCGGTGTCCAGCACCGTTCCGTCGGCGCTGAAGAAATGTCCGAGCAGATCGGCGCAGGCGCCGACCCGCTTCAGCTCGGCCACCTCGTCCGGCTTGATCATGCCGCTCGCCACCAGAAAGCCGTCATGGCTGACCTGGCCGATGCCGACGAACAGCAGCGAGGCCTGGCGCGCCAGCGCGAACACGTCCGCGATGCCGAATTGCTGCATCAGCACGGCGCGATCGGCGACCGAATTGGCGAACACCGGCACCGGCAACAGATAGGCTTCCGCGCCGGTGCGCTCGGCGAGGCGATGAATCACGTCGAACGGATTGGCGGCAAACTTCCGCGTCAGTCCGCCGAGCAGCGACACGAATTGCGCGTCACGCGCCGGCGTCTGCGGCATCTGCTCGACCACGGCGGCGAGCGTGCGGCCATGGCCGACGCCGATCACCTTGTCGTCGCCGCGCTCCAGGATCTGGCGCAGGAAGCTCGCGCCTTCCAGCGCGAGCGCCTTGAGCGGCAGATCGCTCTCGCCGAGATCAGGCGCGACGCGGCAGAACGCAAGGCCGAAGCGCTGCGTGAGATCGTTCTCCAGCGCGACGCATTCGGCGACCGGCCCCTCGACGAAGACGCGGATCATGCCCTCGCGGCTGGCGCGCGCGATCAGGCGGTGCGCCTTGGTGCTCTGGATGTTGAGACGGTCGGCGACCTCCGACTGGGTCAGCCCGGCCGCGAAATACAGCCACGCCGCGCGGGTCGCGAGCGACGCCTCGCCGTCGATCGTCGGCAGCCTGTCGGGCGGAGTGGCCATGTCCGGAAAAGTCCGCTTGCAAAATTCTTCACGTCCTGCAAAAAATTGCAGAGGCCGAACGGGGCGTCAATCCCCTAAACGTGCTGCAGCGCAACCAACGTCGACGCGCGGGCACGAGAGAGCGGTGAAGTCGGATGGGAGGTTTGTATCTCGGCATCGATGTCGGAACCGGCGGCGTCCGCGCCTGTGCAATCGATCCGCAGGCCGGCATTCGCGGCTTCGCTTCGATCGCGCTGCCTGCGCCGCGCGTCGACGGCAACGCCATCGACCAGACACCGGAACTCTGGTGGCAGGCCGCGATCGCCGCGATCCGCAAGCTCGGCGAGACTGTTCCTCTTGGCGATGTCACGCGCATCGTCGTCGACGGAACATCAGGCACGCTGCTGCTGGTTGACGCGGCCGGCCGCCCCTGCTCGCCGGGGCTGATGTACAACGACGCGCGCGCCACGCATGAGGCCGCGCGCGTGGCGGCGATCGCACCGCTTGAAAGCGGCGCGCATGGCGCGAGCAGCGCGCTCGCCAAGCTGCTCTATCTGCAGAACGACGGCTATGTCGGCGATGCGCGCCACGCGGTGCACCAGGCAGACTGGATCGCGGGACGGCTCGCGAACCATCATGGCATCAGCGATGAGAACAACGCGCTGAAGCTCGGCTACGACCCGGTCGCGCGCGCTTGGCCGTCCTGGCTCGATCAGCTCGGCGTGCGCGACGATCTGCTTCCCGAAGTGCTGGTGCCGGGAACGCCATTTTCCGAGATGGATCCGCAGATCGCGCGCTCGCTCGGGCTGCCCGCCACGGCGCACGTCGCGGCGGGCACCACCGATGGCGTTGCGGCCTTCATCGCGACGCGGGCCGACCAGCCGGGCGACGCCGTCACCTCGCTCGGCACCACGCTGGTGGTGAAGCAACTCGCGACCCAACCGATCTTCGCGGCCGATCAGGGCGTCTATTCGCACCGGCTCGGCGAACGCTGGCTCGCCGGCGGCGCCTCGAACTCCGGCGGCGCCGCACTGCTGCTGCATTTCACCGCCGACGAGATGGAGCGGCTGACACCGCAGGTGGAGCCTGATGCACCGACCGGGCTCGACTACTATCCGCTGCCAAAGCCCGGCGAGCGCTTCCCGATCGCGGATCCCGGGCTGGCCGCGCGGATCACGCCGCGCCCGGCGGAAGATTGCCGCTTCTTCCAGGGCCTGCTCGAAGGCATCGCCTCGGTCGAAGCCCTCGCCTACCGGCAGCTCGCGCGGCTCGGCGCACCGCGCCTGCGCCGCGTCATCGGGATCGGCGGCGGCGCGAAGAACGATGCATGGACCAGGATCAGACATCGCGTGCTCGGAGTTCCGGTCTCGGTCGCCGAGCAGACCGAAGCCAGCTACGGCGCCGCTCTGCTGGCGCTGAACGGAGGTCCGCCATGAAGGCCGATGCGACCGCGATCGCCGGCCTTCACCTCATCGCCGACCGCTTCGATCATGTGCTGCTCGACCAGTGGGGCACGCTGCACGAAGGATTGGCGGTGTTCCCTGCGGCGCTGGACTGCGTGGCGCGGTTGCGCGAGGCCGGCAAGCGGATCCTGATCCTCTCCAATTCCGGCAAGCGCGCCGGTAGCAACCAGCGGCGCCTCGCCACGCTCGGCCTGCCGCCGGAGGCGTATGATGGCGTGTTGTCATCGGGCGAGGTCACCTGGCGCGGCCTGCATGCGCGCGAGCAGGCGCCCTTCGCCGAGCTCGGACCCGCCTGCTTCCTGATCTCGCGCGACGGCGACCGCTCGATCGTCGACGGCACCGGCCTCACTGTCGCTTCGACCGTGTACGAGGCCGATTTCGTCCTGCTCGGCGGCCTTGACGATGATACGGCCGAGCCAGAACGCTGGCGTACGCTGCTGACGGCGGCCGCCGCGCGGCAACTGCCGATGCTGTGCGCCAATCCCGACCTCGTGATGTTCGGCGCCGCGGGCCTGATCCCTGCGCCCGGCGCGCTCGCCGCATTCTACCAATCGCTCGGCGGCACCGTGCTGTTCGTCGGCAAACCGTATCCGCCGATGTTCGCCGCCGCGCGCGATCAACTGGGACACCCACCGCCGGAACGGATCCTCGTGATCGGCGACTCCCTCGATCACGATATCGCCGGTGGCCGCGCCGCCGGCATGCTGACCCTCTTGATCGGCTCCGGCGCACACCGCGCGACGCTTGCGCAGGCGCGCGATCTGCCGCAGGCGGTCAAGACCGCCGCCGGCGCAGCGGCGCGGATGCCGCATTGGACCATGGACCATCTGACCTGGTGAGAGCCGAGATGCGACCGCCTCAAACGCTGAACGAACTGCGCCGCATGTCGGCACGCGTCGGTCGGAATATCCTGCTGGTGCAAGGCGCCGGCGGCAATTCGTCGGTCAAGGATGGTGACGTGCTGTGGGTCAAGGCGTCAGGCACCTGGCTCGCCGATGCCGAGGACAAGGACATTTTCGTGCCGGTCGCATTGTCGGCGGCGCGCGCGGCGCTGACCCAGGGCGACGAGCGCGTGCCGCTCGTGCCGAATGCCGGAACGACGCTGCGCGCCTCGATCGAGACCTCGCTGCATGCATTGATGCCGCACCGGATCGTGCTGCATGTCCATTCGGTCAACACCATCGCATGGGCGGTGCGCACCGACGCCCGCGACGAGTTTGCCCGGCGACTGGACGGCCTGGCCTGGCGCTATCTCGACTATCATCATCCGGGGCTGCCGCTGGCGCGCGCGGTCAGCGAGGCGATCGCGCAGGATGCCGTCGACGTCCTGATCCTCGGCAATCACGGCCTGGTGGTCGGCGCCGCCACCTGCGACGCGGCGGAGGCTTTGGTCGCCGAGGTCGAGCAACGCCTCGCACTGGAGCAGCGTCGCGCGCCGGCTGCGGATCATGGCGCGCTCCGGACCATCAGCGTCGGCACGACCTATCGCCTGCCGCGAGATCCGCGCAGCCACGACGTTGCCACCGACCGCTACAGCCGCGCGATCGCGACCGGCGGCTCGCTCTATCCTGATCACGTCGTCTTCCTAGGCCCTGCCCTGCCGGTCCTGGAGCATCACGAGAGTCTGAGCGTCATGACCGCGCAAATCATCGCGAACGGCTTGCCGCCGCCGGTTGCGCTTCTCATTCCGGATGTCGGCAGCCTCATCCGCGAGGACGCGAGCGACGGCGCCGAAGCCATGCTGAGCTGTCTCGCGCTGGTCACCTGCCGATTGCCCCTGACTGCACGGGTCAACTACCTGACGGCGGAGAATGAGCATGCGCTGCTGAACTGGGACGCCGAGCGCTATCGCCGGCAGCTCACTGCCGATCGCTGATCCACCGGCTAACGTCGTCCGTCAGGCTGACGTCGCCGCAACCAGGCGCCTGATTGCAAGGGCGGCGGCCTCGCCGGCCACGCACATTCCCGCCGGTTATCGTCTCCTGAAAACTTGCAATTGGACGCTGGTTCGACCCGCAGGCTACTCCCACCGCGAAGCATGGCCTCCAAATCCGTGATGGCACCGATCCATCGCCGCATGCTTCGACAGGGAGAAAACACGTGTCATCTCACGCTCACGCGGAGACCAGCGAAGGCGCGCCGCGATCGCTGGAGGCCACGCTGAAGGCAATCGGCGTTCCCGTCGCCCTTGTCGTCGCCACCGCCATCTGGTTCAGCCCGACCCCGGAGACGCTGTCCTTGCAGGGACACAAGGCACTGGCGCTGTTTGGCGGCATCTTCGTGCTCTATCTGACCGAGGCGATCCCATTGGCGATCGCCAGCCTGATGGTGGTGCCGCTCGCGGTGCTGAGCGGAACGGCGCCGCTTCGAACCGCGCTCGAGGGCTTTGCCGCCTCGCCCGTATATCTGATCGTCGGCGCCTTCATCCTCGCGACCGCCATGGTGAAGACCCGGCTTGCCGAGCGCATCACCTACATCATCCTGGCGCGGTTCGGCAGCGCGCCGACGCGGATCACGCTCGGCGTGACGCTGGTCAATATTGCGCTCGCCTTTCTCGTTCCGTCGTCGACCGCACGCACGGCAATCCTGCTGCCGGAATGCCTTAGCATCTTGACGATCTTCGGTGCGACAGCCCGCTCGCCATTCGCCATCAATCTGCTCCTGACCCTCACGATGACCAACGCGACGATCGGTGCCGGCGTGTTGACGGCGACGGTGCCAAATCCCGTCACGGTCGAGTTCGTCGCCAAGATGAGCGGCCACACCATCACCTATGCCGAATGGCTGCTCTACGGATTCCCGCCGGCGCTGGTGATGACCATGTTCACCTGGTGGGTCATCCAGCGCGTCTTTCCGCCGGAGTTCAAGGCCGGCCATGACCAGGCCGACGCCCGCATCTCGCAGAATCTCGCCGCGATGGGACGGATGTCGTCAGCCGAATGGCGCGCCCTGGCGGTGTTCGTGCTGGTGACCTGCCTGTGGGCGACGCAAGGTCTGACCGGGCTCGACACCACTGTGGTGTGCCTGATGGGAGCCTGCCTGCTGTTCCTGCCGCGCTTCGGCGTGATCGACTGGAGCGATGCCAACAAGGGTGTGTCCTGGCAGGTGCTGCTGATTGCCGGCGGCGGCGTGTCGCTCGGCGATATCCTTCTCAAGACCGGCGCCGCGAATTGGCTGGCGAATTCGATCTTCCATGCGCTTGGCCTCGCCGGTGCATCGGCGCTGGTCGTCATCGTGGTCGTGATGTTCATCGTGCAATTCATGCACATCATGTTCGTCGGCACGACCGCCATGGCGACTGCGCTGTTGCCGATCATCCTGGCGATGGCAACGACCGCGGGCGTCAATCCGGTCGCGCTGGCGCTGCCGGCCGGCATGATCATCGGCGGCTACCCGCTGCTGATGTTCTACAACACGCTGCCGAACATCCTCGTCTACGGCACCGGCCGGCTGCGCGTCGAGGATTTCCCGCGGGTCGGCGTCATCGTCTGCATCGCCGCCTGCCTGCTCTATGCCCTGTGCGCCGCGACCTGGTGGCACTGGCTCGGGCTGGTCTGATCAATCAAGCATCATCCGGAGAACACCTATGACACTGCCCCTCGCCGGCATTCGTACCCTCGACCTTTCGAACGTGCTTGCCGGGCCGTTCTGCGGCTATCAGCTCGCACGCCTCGGCGCCGAGGTCATCAAGGTCGAAAATCCAAAGGGCGGCGATCTCGCGCGGCGGCTCGGCGCCGATCCGGCGATGGCGAAGAACCTGATGGGCCTGTCGTTCGTCGCCGTGAACGCGGACAAGCAGTCCGTCGCGATCGATTTCAAGGCCGACGAAGGCAAGGAGATCTTCCTGCGCCTCGTCGAAACCGCCGACGTGGTGCTGGAGAATTTCCGGCCGAAGGTCATGGAGCGGCTGGGGCTCGGCTATGAGGTGCTCGCCAAGCGCAACCCGCGCATCATCTATTGCGCGATCTCGGGCTTCGGCCAGGACGGCCCATGGGCCGGTCGGCCGGCCTACGATCAGATCGTTCAAGGGCTTTCCGGCGTCATGAGCGTCACCGGCGATGCCGAAACCGCACCGCTGCGCACCGGCTTTCCGATCGCCGACACCATTGCGGGCCTCACCGCATCCTTTGCGATCACGGCCGCCCTCGTCGAACAGCGACAGACCGGGCGCGGACGGAAGATCGACGTCTCGCTGCTCGAATCGACTCTGGCCGCGATGGGTTGGGTCGTATCCAACCACCTCAACGGCAATGTCGATCCGCAGCCGATCGGCAACGAGAATTTCACGGCGGCTCCCTCCGGCACGTTCGCGACGGGCTGCGGACCGCTCAACATTGCGGCCAACGAACAGAAGCAGTTCGAAGCGCTTTGCGACATCGTCGGAAGGCCGGAGCTGAAGACCGATCCGCTGTTTCGCGAGCGGCAGTCACGCAAGGATTACCGCGTCGCCTTGAAGCGCGAGCTCGAGGTCGCTCTCGCCGCCAAGTCTGCCGCCGAATGGGAAACGCTGTTCAACGCCAAGGGCGTGCCGGCCGGATGCGTTCTGAGCGTGCCGCAGGTGCTGAACGAGGCGCAGATCGTCGGCCGTAAGTTCGTCGAGAGCCTGAAGGCTGAGGTCTCCGGCGGCCAGACGATGCGGGTCACCCGCCCGGGCTTCCGGCTCGAGACCGACTATCCGGAACCATCGCCGCCGCCGAGCCTCGGTCAGGACACCGAGAAATGGCTCGGACAGCTCGGCTTCACACGCGACGAGATCCGAGCGCTCGGCGAGCGCGGCGTCGTCGCCTTCGACAACCGGCCGACCGTGAAGGAGACCGTCAAGATGCCGGACCTGAAGGCGCGCGCCGAGACGTCAAGCACTTAAGACGCAATCGAGGACAGATGCCATGACCGATCAAGGCTCCGCAGACCTGCTGCAAAAGGCCACCCAATGGTGGTCGACCGACATCATCGACATGAAGCCGGGCGTGATCCGGTTTCGCGGCTTCCCGATCGAGCAATTGATCGGCCGGGTCTCGTTCCCGCAAATGATCTGGCTGATGCTGAAGGGTGATCTCCCATCGGCAGAGCAAGGCGCGCTGCTGGAGGCTGCGCTGGTCTCCGCCGTGGATCACGGTCCCCAGGCGCCGTCGATCGCGATCGGACGGATGGCCGTGACCTGTGGCCTTCCCCTGAACGGCGCGATGGCCTCGGCCATCAACGTGCTGGACGACATTCACGGCGGCGCCGGTGAGCAATGCATGGAGCTGTACGCCGATATCGCGCGTCGCCAGGACGCGGGCATTGAGTTGAAGGCAGCCATCCAGCAGGGCCTCGACGATTTCGCCGCGGCAAATGGAAAGATCGTGCCCGGTTTCGGGCACCGCTTTCATCCGATCGATCCGCGCTCGCCACGGCTGCTCGAACTGGTCGACGCGGCCCGCAGGGACAACGTGGTGTCCGGACGGTTCGCCGAGATCGGCCGCGGCGTCGAGGCCGAGATGCAGCAGCGCAAGGGCCGCAAGATTCCCATGAACATCGACGGTGCGACCGCGGTCATCTATTCGGAGCTGGGCTTTTCGCCTGCGCTGGGCCGCGGCCTGTTCATCCTCTCGCGGTCCGTCGGCATCCTTGCACATGCCTGGGAGCAATCGCAGCAAGGCGGCCGGATCAAGGGACCGATGCCGCCCGGCATCCCCTATCGCTACACCGGACCGGGTCCACGGGATTTCGCCAAGTGATCGCGTCGCCGGGCGGAGGCGGCAACTATCTTGCCGTGCGGCCGGACTGGCTTGCGCGCGGCGTTGAGGCGGCGCTCGAACCCGAGCTGCCGATCATCGACGCCCACCATCATCTCTGGGACCGGCAAGGCTGGCGATATCTGTTCGACGAGTACCTCGCCGATATCACCGGCAGCGGCCACAACGTCATGGCGAGCGTCTTCATGCAGTGCCAGGCGATGTACCGCGCCGACGGACCGGCCGCGATGCGCGTCGTCGGCGAAACCGAGTTCGTCAATGGCATCGCGGCCATGAGCGCGAGCGGCAATTACGGACCGCGGCAGCTTTGCGCCGGGATCGTCGGGCACGCGGACTTACGTCTCGGAGACGATGTAACGCCGGTGCTGGAGGCCCACATCGCCGCCGCGCCGGACCGGTTTCGCGGCGTCCGGCATATCTCGGTGTGGGATGCGGATCGAAGCCTGATGAATCCGCTGAGTGCAGGTCCGCCCGGCCTGCTCCGCGACGCCGAGTTTCGCGCCGGGTTTGCGCGGCTGGCCCCTTTGGGACTCGTGTTCGACGCATGGCTGTTCCACCCGCAAATTCCTGAGCTGACCGAGCTCGCGCGTGCGTTTCCGCACACCACTGTTGTGCTCGACCATCTCGGCGGGATCGTGGGCATCGGCGCGTACAAGGATCGGCGCGATGACATCTTCATCGAATGGACGCGCGCGATCCGTGAGCTCGCAAGATGCGAGAATGTCTGCGTCAAGCTCGGCGGCCTTGGCATGCGCATCAATGGATTCGGTTTCGAGACACGCGACGCCCCGCCGGCGTCGGAAGTCCTTGCAGAGGCCTGGCGGCCCTATATCGAAGCCTGCATCGAGGCATTCGGCGCACAACGGTGCATGTTCGAAAGCAACTTTCCGGTCGACAAGGGCTCCTATGGCTATGGATCGGTGTGGAATGCGTTCAAGCGCCTGACGCGCCATGCCAGCGAGAGCGATCGCGCGAACCTGTTCAGTGGGACTGCCGCACGCGTTTATGGGCTCGCTCGGCCCGGCTGACCACGATGGCCGGGATGGTGGTTGCGGCGTCCGTCATGCCGGGCAGCGTGACCTGTTCGAGGAAGTCACGCCCTCTGGATTTGAGCAGGCTCACCACCCGCTGCGCGGCCGGCGACAAATAGCCATCGCGGCGGGTGACGAAGCCGAGCGGCCTTCGCATCGTGGTGGTGTCAATCATCAGGCGGTCGAGCTGGCTGCCCAACCGAAGCGGATGCAGGTTCCGCGTGGACGTGAAGCTGAGCAACGCCGTGTCGGCAATCAGCTTGGGCAGCGTCGTGATCGAATTGGTCTCGATCTGGACCGTCGGCGGCGCAAGACCATGCGCTTCGAAGACGTTGTCGAGCCATTGCCGCATCGCGACGGTGCGGGCCGGCAGCACCCATTTCGCGGCGACGAGGTCCTCGATGGTGAGCCGCTTGCCGCACAGCGGATGGTCCTTTGCCGCGACGACGACGACGTCGTCCATGCCGAACGCCTCGTGGCTGAACTCCTGCTCGTCGGATGGAAGGATCGGGCCGATCGCAAGATCGAGGGTGCGCTCGCGCAGCGCCGCTCTGACCACGCCGCTCATTCCGATCTGCACCTCGATCGCGAGGCCCGGCGCATCGGCGATGATGGCGCGGCAAATCTGCGGCAGCAGGTATTCGCCCATCGTCGCACCGCAGCCGATGCTGACGCGACCGGCCGCACCGGCGGCGAAATCGGTAACCTCGCGCAGCGACTCCTCCATCGCCTCGCGCATCCGCCGGGCACGTGCCAGCAGCACTTCACCGACGCGCGTGAGGGTGATCCCGCGCCCGGTCCGCTCGAACAGGTCGGCACCCACGGCTTCCTCGAGGCGCTGAATGCATTTGGTCAGCGCGGGCTGCGTGCGGCCGAGCTTGTCCGCGGCCCGGCCCATATGCCCGAGATCGGCAATCACCTCGAAATAGGTGAGGTCGCGAAGGTCCACCTCTTCCTCCCGGTTATCGATTCCTGAACATTAGCGATTGGACCGCTGTCCGCTCTTTCTGGCATCCCTGACCCTAACACAGCCGGTACCCGTCAGGGTAACCGGCCGGGAATGCAGGGGAGGATCAGCGGATGACCGAGATCTCGGCTAACGGATCGTCGACGGAAGACCATCCGGACGCAGGGTTGCTCGCGAGCGCCCTTTCCAAAAACACCTGGCGCCTGGTCCCGCTGCTCGGCCTCGCCTATCTCTTCAACTATCTCGACCGCACCAGCGTCGGCTTTGCTGCGCTGCAAATGAACAAGGCTATCGGCCTGAGCGCCACGCAATTCGGCTGGGGCGCCGGCATCCTGTTCTTCAGCTACTGCCTGCTGGAAGTCCCCAGCAACATGATGATGTACCGGTTCGGGGCCCGGCGCTGGCTCGCCCGCATCATGATCACCTGGGGCCTGGCGGCCGCGGCGACCGCCTTCGCAGTCGGACCCTACAGCTTTTACGCGATCCGCTTTCTGCTCGGCGTGTTCGAGGCCGGCTTCTTTCCGGGCGTGATCTGGTACCTCTCGATCTGGTTTCCGGAGAAGCACCGGACCGGCGTGCTTGCCCTGTTCATGGCCGCAACGCCGCTCTCCTCGCTGCTCGGCAGCCCGATCTCGGCGGCCCTGCTCGGCATGGACGGATTCTGGGGGCTCGCAGGCTGGCAATGGATGTTCCTGCTCGAAGGTCTTCCGGCTTGCCTGCTCGGAATTCTCTGTCTCGGGCTGCTCGCCGACACGCCCGAGCAAGCCCGCTGGCTCACGCCTGAGGAGCAGCACGCGCTTCTCGCCGCGCTCGCCGGCAACAAGCACGACAAGCCCAAAAAGGATCTGTGGGCCGCCATGCAGGATATCCGTGTGCTGATGCTCACCGCGATCACCTTCGCCTTCACGATCGGCTCCTACGGCATCGGCATCTGGCTGCCATTGATCCTGAAGAGCCACGGCTTGAGCAACATGCAGGTCGGTTGGCTCTCGGCGATCCCCTATTTGTTCGCGACGATCGGCATGCTGTTCTGGGCGCGTCTCGTCGATCGCAACGGCCAGAAGATCTACAATCTCATGGCCGCGCTGATCCTCGGCGCCCTTGGCCTTGCGCTCTCGGTTGTCTTCGGCTCGCTCGTTCCGGCGCTCGCCTGCCTGACGCTGGCGCTGGTCGGCACCATTTCGGCGCGAACGGTGTTCTACACCATCCCGCAGAGCTTCCTGACCGGCGCCGCAGCCGCCGGCGGCATCGCGTTCATCAATTCCGTCGGTGCATTCGGCGGCTTCGTCGGTCCCTACATGGTCGGCTTCCTGAAGGACGCGACAGGTTCGTTCAACGCCGGCATGATCGGGATGGCGGTGATCCTTGTGATCGCGACGGGAATTGCCGGCTCGCTCAAGCTGGTCGTTGGCAGGATTTGAATCACTGCGAGTGGATCTTCACCCCTGCTCGGCGGAGAGAAACAGCCGATACGCCGGATTCTCGCTCTCGTTCCAGTAGGGATAGCCGAGCGTATCCAGCGCCTGGACGAACCGGGCGCGCTCCTGCGGCTTGACCTCGATGCCGGCCAGGATGCGTCCGTAGTCGGCGCCGTGGTTGCGGTAGTGGAACAGCGAGATATTCCAGTCGGGCGCCAGGCTTTCGAGGAATTTCAGCAGCGCGCCGGGCCGCTCCGGAAACTCGAAGCGGTAGATCACTTCGTCCCTGAGCAGCGGTGCGCGACCGCCGACCATGTAGCGCACATGGTCCTTGGCCATCTCGTTCTCGCTTAAGTCCAGGATCGGATAGCCCTCGCGGCGCAGCAACTCCATGACCTCCCGCTTCTCGGCCTCGCCGCGGCTCAGCGCGATGCCGACGAAGAGCTGCGCCGGCGCGGTCGTCTCGTTGAAGCGGTAGTTGAACTCGGTGATGGCGCGCGAGCCGAGGATGCGGATGAAGCGCCGGTAGCTGCCCGGCTTCTCCGGCACGGTGACCGCAAGCAAGGCCTCGCGATGCTCACCGACCTCGGCACGATCGGCGATGGTGCGCAGCCGGTCGAAATTCAGATTGGCCCCGCTGTTCACGGCGATCAGGCTGCCGTCGCTCAGCGCGCCGCGCTCGGCGTAGGCCTTGAGGCCCGCGAGCGCCAAAGCCCCGGAGGGCTCGGCAACCGATCGCACGTCGTCGAAGACATCCTTGATCGCCGCGCACATCGCGTCGGTATCGACGGTGACGACCTCGTCAAGCAGGTCGCGGCAGAGCCGGAATGTCTCGGCTCCCACCTTGCGCACGGCAACACCATCGGCGAACAGTCCGACCTGATCCAGCGCGACGACGCTTCCCTTGGCGAGCGCCGCCGCCATCGACGCAGCATCTGCCGGCTCCACACCGACGACCTTGATCGACGGATTGAGGAACTTCACGAAGGCGGCGACGCCGGCCGCCAGCCCACCCCCGCCGATCGGCACGAAGATCGCCTCGATCGGATCGGGATGCTGCCGCAAGATCTCCATCCCGACGGTGCCCTGGCCGGCGATCACATCAGGATCGTCGAACGGATGCACGAAGGTCAGGCCGCGCGCGACCTCGATCTCCCTGGCCTTGGTTTGCGCATCGTCAAAGGTGTCGCCATGCAGGACCACGTCGCCGCCCAGACGGCGGACGGCTTCGACCTTGATGGCGGGCGTCGTCCGCGGCATCACGATCGTCGCGGGAATACCGAGCTTGCGCGCGGACAGCGCCACGCCCTGCGCGTGATTGCCCGCCGACGCACAGATCACGCCCAGCCTGCGCTGCGCGTCCGGCAGCCTGACGATCTTGTTGTAGGCGCCGCGAAGCTTGAACGAGAAGATCGGCTGGAAGTCTTCCCGCTTCAGCAACACACGTCGCGACAAGCGTTCCGAGAGCCGCGGCATCGGATCGAGCGGCGTCTCGACCGCCACGTCGTAGACCCGGGCGGTCAGGATGCTTTGGGCATAGTCGCGGAGCGCGTTGGCGGTCATCGGGTCGCTTCTGTCGATGGGACGCAATCCTTATCGGTTGCACCTGCCCATCGTCGGCGCCGACCTGGCGAGCAGACGGCACGGAACCGCCGCTGCATCCAGCTCGAAGCATCGCATGACCGGAGGCGCGAGTGAAGCAAAGACCGCCGGCAGGGGGGCGTTGCCAAAATATCGAAAACAACCCCATGCAAAGCAACTGGTGGCGGCCGGCAACTTGACACGTCGGGCAACTCAGGGATATATTTCTAATATTCCGAAATAGGCCGACGTACGCCTCCAACGCCACAGCCAATCGGTGGCCCATCCAAACATGCCGTCCAGGCGCTGACCGATTCACGCCATGAGACGCGATGAATTCCATTCCCGGCCATGGTCGCCGGGTGCTTCCCAGCCCGACTCGGTGACGATCAGCGTGTCCTCGAGCTTGATGTAGCCGCGCGCCGGATGCAGCAGCGCGGTTTCGATCGAGATCACCATTCCGCGCTCGAGCGGCCGGTCGGCGTCATACGGCGCATAAGGCACCGGGCCGGTTGCGGTGAGGCGCGGCGCCTCGTGGCTGACGAGCCCTATGCCGTGGGCGGTGAAGTCGAGCACCGCGCGATGCGGCGACGATTTGACCGCAGCCTCGCCCCCCGCAATGATGTCGCCACCCATGGCGCCCGGCCGGATCGCGCGCCGCGCCACCTGCTGGATGTCCTCGATTTCTTGCAGCAGCTCCCGCAATTCGCTGTCGGGCTCACCCAGGATGCCCATGCGGCTGAGGTCGCCGATATAGCCCCGGTAGTTTCCGCCGGAATCGATCGAAATCACGTCACCTTCCGCAAGACGCTGGTTCGACGGCGCGCGGTTATGGCTCTTGCCGGCGGCGATCAGGCAGTATTCGAAGACGAGATCGCGCTCCTGCTCCTCACGGCGCAGGCGGGCGACGACATCGTTCTTGGTCATGCCTGGCGCGCAGCTTCTAAACGTCGCCATCATGGCATCGACGACGCGTTCGGAAGCCTCCCTGATGAGATCGAGTTCGGCAGGAGATTTCACGGCGCGAAGGCGTTCGAGCATGAAATGGGCCTCGTGGAATTCGGCATCGTTCAATCCAGCACGGAGATGATCCCTCGCATCGGCCGGCAGGAAGCCCGCCTCGATACCGACACGCCTCGCCGCACCGCCGAGCCTTCTCACATGATCGATCGCGAGGGCCATCGCATCGATCGTTCCCCAGCTGCCTGTCTTGACAAGCGGCGTCCATATCCGTCCGAGCTCCTGCTCGAACTTCTCCATGCGGTTGCCGATGTAGATGGAGTTCTCAGGGCGTCCCTTCTGGTAGACGAACACCGGCAGATAGCGGCTCGTGCCAATCGCCTCCATGACGTCGAAGAAGAAGAAACGATATCCGCCGAGCAGATACTGCACGTTGTGACGCGAGGTTGCGATCAGGATGTCGAGCCGCGCCTCATCCATCAGCCGATCGAGCTTCGCGGTATCGAACGGCGCCGTTGTTGCGATGGTGTCGAACGCGTTGTCCATGGTATGATCCTTCGTCTTCTCAGCTTGCGGTTTTCGCGGCCAACGATTTCGGTGTGGCGCCTGCGTTCTCGCCGAACAAGGCCACCGGGCGGCCGTGCGGCTCGACGCCAAGGAACGTGAAGGCGAGCCCGATCAACAGGCCCGCGCCGGCAAGGAAGCAGAACGCCGGCATCACCGCCGCGGCGGTCGCGCTTGGATGCACGAGATTGTCGGCCCCGGCGATCAATGCAAGACACAGCGGCCCGACGATCTTGCCGACCCCGTTCGAGAGCTGGGCAAGGCCGACCGCGCGTCCCGACAGCTGAACCGGAAAGATCTCCGCGGGATACGGCCCGATGTTGGAAAATCCACCATCGAAGAACACGGCGCCGACGATCAGGAAGACCAGGAACAGCGGCACCGAGCCGGCGAAGTCGTTGTGGAAATAGGCGGCCAGCGCCAGCGAAACCGCGGTGCCATAGCCCATCAGTTGGCCACACGGCTTGCGGCCGATCCGATGCGCCAGAAAGGCGAAGCCGGTTCGGCCGAGGACGCCGGCGAGGCTGACATAGATGAACATCTTGGCCGCCTCCTGCGGCGCGACGCCAAGCAGCAGCGCGACGATGGTCGGCCCCCACAGGAACACGCCGTAGTTCGCGGTGCTGGCGCCGAACCAGATCAGCACCGTCAACCAGAAGCGCCGCTGCTCGGCAAAGATATCGGCAAATGTTGCGGAACTCGCCTGCGGCAGCGTGGGCAACGCGAATTCATCGCCGCCGACCCGATAGAGTTTCCGGATGCTCGCCTGGGCTTCGCGCACGCAGCCCTTGCTGATCAGCCAGCGCGGCGATTCCGGCATGATGATCATGGTCAGAATTCCGAGGATGATCGGCAGGAAGCCGACCGCCGCCAGTCCGCGCCAGCCGACCAGCGGCAACAGGAAGCTCGCCGTCACCGACGCCGACAGCACGCCGAAGGCAACCGGCACGACCACGAGGCTCGTGACCAGCGTGCGATGACGGGTCGGAGCGAATTCGACGATGGCCGGAACCGCCGCCGCCGCGCCCGCGGCAAGGCCGAAGCCCACGAAGAAGCGCAGGACCGCGAACGCAATCCAGCCGTCCTCCGGAATGAACGCGATCGCGCCCGAGGTCAGGCCGCACAGCATGACGCCCGCCACCGCCAGCGGCTTGCGCCCGAAACGATCGGCGAGGATCCCGGCGGCGAACGCCCCGAGCATCGCCCCGATCCCGGCGCTCATCAGCATGATCGAGGTCTGCCCGAACGTCAGGTGCCATTTCGGCGCCAGCACCGAGACCAGAAACCCGACCACGAAGAAATCGAAGAAATCGACCACGCCGGAGATGGCGAAGATGATGATCGATAGCCAATAGCGCGTCGTCACCGGCGCTTCGTCGAACGGCACCGCGTTCGTTTGCTCTGCCATGGTCTCCCCCTGTTGTTGTCAAGCCGCCTTCTTTTTTGAATTCAGAAATGCCGCCACCGCCTCCGCCACCCGCTCGGGGGCCTGGATCGAGGCAACGTGGCCCGCGTTTGCGATCGTCCTGGTTTCGACGTGGGCAAGATCGCGGGCGAGTGCGAATGTCTCCGCATTCGGGATCAGCCGGTCCTCGCCGCCCACGAGCAGCAGCGTCGGGCGATCGAAACCGGCCAGGTCGGCGGCGACAGGTTGCGCGAGCAGCGCGCCGCGGCGCGCCTTCTGGCCCTCGTCGCGGCTGGAGCCACGGAAGATCTCGATCAGCTCGGGCCGGGCGCGCAGGTACGCCGGCGGGAAGAAGAACTCCGCAATCTTTGGTGCGTTGCCTGCAGTGTCGCCGCGGTACGACGCGAGGGCACGGAAGGCATCCGCGTTGACGTCCAGCGGGCTCCTGTTGACCTTCCAGGTGCTGCTCAGGATCAGGCGGTCGATGCTGCCGGGATGGCGCGCTGCCAGCACTTGCGCGATCTGCCCACCCAGCGAGGTTCCGAAGACATGGGCACGATCGTAGCCGAGCCCTCGGATCAAGGCGGCGGCATCGTCGGCCAGATCGGCCAGCGAATAGGACGACGGGGGATTCCTGGTGGCGCCGGAGTCGCGCTGGTCGTAGGCGATCACGGTGAACTGCGCCGCCAGCACCGGTGCAAGGCCATCGAACATCGAGTGATCGGCCTCACCGCCATGCAGCAGCACGATCGGTTCGCCGCGTCCGGATTTCTCATATGCTGTAACGACGCCGTTCGATTCGAATGATTGCATCGGAGCCCCCGTCAATGCAGCAACGTCGAGAGCGCGCCGGCCAACTCCTTCGCCGGATCCGACGGCAGCCACGGCATCCGCCACGCCACATGTCCATCGGGGCGCACCAGCACGGCGCCGCGCATGCCGAGCTGGAAGCCGTCCGCCGGGTCGGCTGACGGCAACTGCTTCAGCGAGAGCGGCAGGCGGGTCTTCTCGGATACCTGCTTGCCCGCCTCCAGCCACTCGCTGCCGAGCGGACCGGTGACGACGGTGAATTCCTTGTCGAACCAGTCGAGCGTCGATTTCTTGCGCGACGGCTCGAGCCACATATGCGGAAAGCGCGCGCCAGGGCGATCGGTCGGCGTGTAGTAGCGGGAGTTCAACGCCTTCGCGACGGTGCCGTCGGGGATCACTGCGCCCTCTTCGTAATTGTGGCCGAGGTTCTGGCCGATGCTGTGCAGATGATTGTCCATGTCGTTGATCCAGAATTTGATCCGGTCCGGATTGCGCGATCGCACGGCATCGTCGGTCAGCCCAAAGCGCAGCCGGTTGCCGTAGCTGAAATTGGCGTTGGACTGCGCGATCGGGCGGCGTTCGCTGGAATAGCTGTCGAGCAGCTTTTCATCCGCGAGGCCTTTCAGCACGAAGGCGAGTTTCCATGCGAGATTATGCGCATCCTGAACGCCGGAGTTCAGACCGAACCCGCCGGTCGGCGGAAACCGGTGCGCGCAGTCACCAACCAGAAACACCCGGCCCTTTCGAAAGGTCTCGGCGACCTGCATGCTGACGCGCCAGATCGAACGGTTCAGAAGCGTGACATCGAGATCCGGAATGCCGACATGGCCGCGCGCGATCTCGATGAACTCCTGGTCGGTCCACGGCCGCTCGCGATCGTCCTTGGTCAGGCCGATCTGCGTCACGGTCAGCCAGCGATCCCGGCCGTTGGTGTTCAGGATGCCGGCGCGCGGCAGGTCGGGCCTTTCAGGGACGATGATGAAGCCGGCGGCTTCGCGCGCGATAGGCAGCCGCGACAGATCGGCCCGCCAATATTCGTTCGACATCACCGCCAGCGTCGACGGCCCGACCATGTCGATCCCGGCGCTGCGCCGGGTTTGGCTGCCGGCGCCGTCGGCGGCGATCAAATAGGTCGCCGTCCAATGAGTCACCTCGCCGGTCTTCTCGCAACGGGTCGTGACGTTGACGCCGCTGTTGGTCTCCTCGAACGATTCGCAGGACGTGTTGAACAGGACCGTGGCGTGTTTGGACTTCTCGACCACGCGCAGGATCTCTTCCTCGACCGCGTCCTGGGCGACCAGGCTCTTCCAGGCCGGCGTATGACCGACATTCGGTTCGGGACGGGTGCGGCCGAACTCGTGACCTGCGATGCTGTCGAGGAACACGAACATGTCGGAATTGTCCTGCAGGCCGCGATCGCGGATCGCCTGCTCGATGCCCCACTGCCGGAAGATCTCCATGGTGCGGACCCAGCAGCCACGCGACTTGGGATGATCCGTCGTCGTCGGGCTCTTCTCGACCACCACGCAGTCGACGCCGAAGCGGTCGAGCAGCAGCGACATCGCAAGGCCGACCGGCCCGCCGCCGGCGATGAATACGGACGTCTGGCGTGCCTCGTCGCTGGCGATGCCCATGCTCGTGTCTCCTCGGTTTGATCGTTGAGCGGAGACTGCTCTCTTTTTGCTATCTCACAAGAATATGTTTGATATGGTTTCCATCTCGATTTGAGATGGAGCCGGCATCATGGACCTGCGACAGATCCGCTATTTCGTCGCCGTCGCCGAGCGCGGCGGCTTTGCCGCCGCAGCCAGCACGCTGAACGTTGCCCAGTCGGCGCTCAGCCGCCACGTCAAGGAGCTCGAGGACGAACTGGGCGGCGCGTTGCTCGAACGCGGCGCACGCGGCGTCTCCGTCACGGAGTCCGGCAAGGTGCTGCTCGCGCGCGGGCGCTGGCTGCTCGGCGCGATCGACGACATCAAGGCCGAGGTGCGCACGGAAAATCGTGAGCCCAGCGGTACGGTGCGGATCGGCGCGCCGCCGAGCCTCGGCGATGTCATCTACGCGCCGCTGGCCCAGACATTCGTGAAGCAGTTTCCGCGCGTACGGCTCGAGTTGAGTGAGGGACTGACCGAGAACCTGTCCGAACGCCTGTTGCGGGGCGAGCTCGATCTGGCAATCGTGACGACCCCGTCCCCCAACGATCACCTCGACTATGAGATGCTCGTCGTCGAGCAGGTGTTCGTGATCGGACCGCCGCGCGATCCGCTGCTGAAGCGCGGCAGGCTGACCCGCAAGGAGTTCGATGCCCTGCCATCCGCCGTGGCGCCGCTCAGCCGCAACCCGTTCCCGCCGACCATGCTCTGCGCGGTGCGGGTCGACAACAGCACCCCGATGAAGCGCATGGTGGCCTCGGGCCTCGGCTACGCGTTGCTGCCGTTCTCCGGCATTCACCAGGAGGTGACTACCGGAGCGCTGTCGGCAGCGCTGTTGCCATGGATGCACGCCGACCGCGTGCTGGCGCTGCCGCGCGGCCGGCCGGTCAGCCGCGCAACGCGCGAGGCGATTACCGTATTGAAGAAGATCTGCCGCGCGCTGATCGATGAGGGAATTATCCTGACCGCGCCGTCGCGCAAGGTCTGAACGCTCTCCCGCTCCGCCCTTCCGGTCGACCAAACGTCTTGACCATAGTTGTCATGACAACTATAGAGTCATTCCAAGATTGGCGATCAAGCCGGCTGTTTCCCCAAGGACGGACGAGAGCCGTGACGCGGCAATCGCTCTGCGGGCGACCTTGGGGTTTGCCTTGCACAGCCGGCGGCAAGTCGAAGGGAGGACGTGATGAACGCTGCTTCGCAGAACCACGCGGCTCGGCTGCGGGAGATTTCCCGGCTGATTGACGACCGGCCCAGCGAATGCATCTTCGAAGTCGATCGCCGGATCTTCACCGATCCCGAGGTGTTCGACGCCGAGCTGCGCCATATCTTCGAGGCCACGTGGAATTTCGTCGGCCTCGAATCCCAAATCGCCCGCCCCAACGACTTCGTCACCACCCATATCGGCCGGCATCCGATTCTCGTGATGCGAAGCGCCGAGGGCAAGGTCGGTGCGTTCCTCAACACCTGCCGGCATCGCGGAACGATCGTCTGCCCCTTCAAGCAGGGCCGTCAGAAGTTTCACGTCTGCCGCTATCACGGCTGGGCCTACGATTCGAGCGGCCGCAACATCTCGGTGACGGAGGAAGCGAGCGGACAGTATCCGCCGTCGTTCTCCAACCAGAACCACGATCTGCTCCCGGTCGCACGGCTCGGCTCGTATCGCGGCTTCCTGTTCGCGAGCCTCTCGGCCGACGTTCCGCAGCTGGAGGATTTTCTCGGCGACACCCGCGCCTTCCTCGACCTCATCATCGATCAGAGTGACAGCGGTGAAGTCGAATTCGTGCCCGGCGCCAGCACCTACACGTTCGACGCCAACTGGAAGCTGCAGTTCGAGAACGGCCTCGACTACTATCATTTCGCAACCACCCACAGCTCCTACGTCGACATCCTGAAGAAGCGCAACACGACCGCCGGACCGGACGCGGGCTTTACCGCGGAGCCGGAGGGCGAGCAGGAAGGGCAAGGCAGCTTCAGCTTCGACCATGGCCACGCCGTCAACTGGTCGATCAAGCGCACGCAGCTCTATGGCCGTCCGCTCGGCATGGATCCGGCGCGCCTCGATGCCGTGCGTCAGCGCGTCGGCAGCACCCGCGCCAAGTGGATGCTTCGGCAACGCAACCTCACGATCTTTCCGAACCTGCAGGTCATCGACATCCTGTCGGCGCAGGTGCGGACCTGGCGGCCGTTGGCGCCGGACAAGACCGAGATGGTGTCGCATTGCCTGGCACCGGTCGGCGAAAGCGCCGCGGCACGGACGATGCGCATTCGCAACTACGAGGACTTCTTCAACGCCTCGGGGCTCGCGAGCTCCGACGACAACGTCATGTATGAATTCTGCCAGACCGGCTATGAGGCGACCACCGCAGCGCCGACGCAAGGCTATCTGCGCGGCGTCGCGGACGTCGGCCGCGGCGAGAGCGCGCATACGCGCGAGCTCGGCGTAACCCCGTCCGAATGGTCGTTCGGCCCCCCGAGCTTCGGCGGCGAGACCAATTTCCACCCCGGCTATCGCGAATGGCGCAGGCTGTTGCAGCGCGCTGCGGGGGAGACGGTGTGATGGCTGGCAGCGCAATCGAACAAGCAGATGTCCACGCGATCGCTGCCGCTACCATCTACCGCGAGGCCCGCCTGCTCGACACCGGTGAATGGGCCGATTGGGTCGCGATGTACAGTGAGGATGCCGTCTATTGGGTGCCGGCATGGCTCGACGAATACACGACCACCAATGACCCCAACACGCAGGTCTCGCTGCTCTATCACGATGCACGGCGCGGGCTGGAGGAGCGGATCGCGCGCATCGAGTCGCGCAAATCGATCACCGCGCTGCCGCTGCCGCGCACCGTACATCAGATCTCGAACCTCGAAGCCTCCGAGACCGGCCCTGACGAAATCATTTGTCACTCGGTGTTCTCGATTCACGTCTACGACCCGCGCGTCGCCAAGGAGCATCTGCGTCACGGGCGCTATCAGCACACCCTGAGACGTGAAGGCGACACCTGGAAGATCGCGCGCAAGGTCATCACGCTGGTCAACGACCGGGTTCCGACCGTGCTCGATTTCTACAGCATCTGAGAGAACACATGACGGATCAGGGAACCTGGCACGACGCGGCCGCACTCAGCGCGCTGAGCGAAGGCGAGCCGTACGGCATCGAGATCGGCCATCATCACATCGCGCTCTATCGCGTCGGCAATGAATATTACGCCACGAGCAATATCTGCACCCATGCGGAGGCGCTGCTGTCCGACGGCATGCTGGACGGCTGCGAGATCGAATGCCCGCTGCATATGGGCCGCTTCGACATCCGGACCGGTGAGGCACTGTCAAGCCCGGTCGAGATCGACATTCAGACCTATCCGGTCCGCGCGGCAGGCGACAGGCTGGAAGTCTGCCTGCCCGCATAATCCAACCAACGAGAAAACCAAAAATCGGGGGAAACTGGGATGACCGAAGTCGTGATGGACAAGGCGGCGATAACGACCGCTGATGCAGAGATCGAACGCATCACGATCCGCAAGGTTGCGCTGCGCCTGATGTGGTTCGTGATGGCGATGTACTTTCTCGCCATTCTCGACCGCGGCAACATCTCCTTTGCCGCGCTGCAGATGAACAAGGAGCTCGGGCTCAATGCCGAGATGTTCGGCATCGCGGTCGGCATCATGTACTTCACCTACTCGATCTTCGAGATTCCGAGCAATCTGATCCTCAGCAAGTACGGCGCCCGCATCACGCTGACGCGGATCGCAATCCTGTGGGGCATCGCCACGGTGCTGATGGCCTTCACGCAGGGCCCGCTCAGCCTCTACGCATTCCGCGGCTTCCTCGGCTTTGCCGAGTCCGGCCTGTTTCCCGGCGTCATGCTGCTGCTCAGCCTCTGGTTTCCGTTCAGCTACCGCGCCCGCTACAATGCGATGTTCAATTATGCGGTGCCGATCTCCTATATCTTCGCCTCGCTGATCTCCGGCGCCATCCTCGAGCTGAATGGAACGTTCGGCATCTCCGGATGGAAATGGCTGTTCATCCTCGAAGGCGTGCCGCCCATCATCCTGGGGATCGTCGGCATCTTCTATCTGACCGACCGCCCGCAGCAGGCGAAATGGCTGTCGACGGCGCAGCGCAACTGGCTGACCGGCGCGCTGGAGCGTGACGCCAAGGCAACCGGGGTGGTGCATGCCGAGGGCGTGCTCAGGACCATCACCAAGCCGATGGTGCTGCTGTTCGGCCTGTGCAATTTCGGCCTGTTCTGCGGGCTGGCGTCGCTGTTCCCCTGGCTGCCGCAGATCATCAAGTCGTTCGGCCTGCCGAATTCACAGGTCGGCTTCGTCACCGCGATCCCGCCGATCGCCGGCCTGATCGGCATGATCGCGCTGTCGCGGCACTCTGATCATGTCGGCGAGCGTTTCTATTATGCGGCGACGACTTTCGTGATCGCCGCCGCGGGCTTTGCCATCGCCGCCTTCTCGACATCGCCCATCTGGATCATCATCGGGTTCATGGTCGCCAATGTCGGCGTCTACGGCACGCAGGCCGTGTTCTGGACCATCCCGCAATCCTACATGTCGCGGCAGAGCGCGCCGGGCGCGATCGGCCTGGTCGGCATGATCGGCAGCATCGGAGGCGCGACAATCCCGATCGTGATCGGACGCGCCAAGGACGCCTCGGGCAGTTTCACCATCGGGTTCCTCGTGGTAACAGGCGTCCTCCTCCTCGCGGCGGTCCTGGTCTTGATCGCCCGCTCTCAGCTCGTAAAAGAATGAAAAGCCGGACTGCCACAAGCCGAACCAAGGCGACTGCCCCGCGTCGCGCCCCGCAAGAGGACGCCCGCTCCGAACTGGTGATCGATTTCGAGCGTTACGTGCCGACGGTGCTGTCGAGCCTGGTCGCAAAGCTCCGCGCCAACGCCAACGCGTTCTTCCCGCAGGCCTATGGCGTGTCGCTCGCGGAATGGCGGGTGCTGTCCTTCCTCAGGGAGCACGAGCCCGCAAGCGCCTACGACATCTGGACCAATGCGCAGCTCGACAAGGCCGTCGTCAGCCGCGAGACGACCTCGCTGAAGAAAAAGGGTCTGATCGAACTGACCCCGGTCAGGGGCAGTGCCCGGAACCGGACCGAGATCCGCCTGACGGCTCAGGGCGTGGCGCTGCTCGACCGCAGCCTCGACGAAATCCTGCGCCGGCACAGCAACCTCACGGCCGGCCTCGACGCCAGGATGCTCGATGCTTTCTTCAGTGTCGTCGATCACATCGAGCACCGCATTCCTCACATGGCCGACCAGTCCGGAGATGCCGTGCCGGCGCACGCACCGGTCAAGCGGATTGCGAAACGGAGGCCGCCGAGCGGCGCCTGAAAGCGGTAGGCCGACGAGACGGCGAGCGCGCAGCTCGAAATACGCGTCACGTGGCGGTGAGTGCGCGAGGGAACCGGGCGTAATTTATGTTTCAGTAAGCAAGTTGTAGCTAGGATCGATCAGTGCGTTGCGTATGGGAGACTTCCAGTGATCGACTTTGACGAACTTCGTAGTATCGCCGCGGATGTTCGTATCTTCATCGACGCATCGGAAGACAAGGGCGGCGCCTTGAAGGCCATCGTCGATGCCTATGACGTCGTGCTCGGCATTTTCCCGGCCGGCCCCGGCATGGACCTTCATGTGGTCAAGGGCAACGAGGTGCTCAATCACATCGCGCAGACCCAGGCCTCGACCGGTTTCACGCACACCGCCATTGCATTCCAGACCCGCGAGCAAGCGGTTGCGCTCGAGCACTTGATGGCGGCCTGACCGCCGGCGCGCCGCTGCCAGAAGCTGCGCATTTCGCTTTAAGATCAAACGATTGCCCACCGTGCAGCGGGCGATATGCACTTTGTGCCAGTCCCGCCCCGAAGGTGCGCGCGGTCTGCCAAAACAGCGTCCCCGCCCCTTCAATTCCGCGCTGTCGTCCGCGTTGCCTTCCCGAGCAAAACCGGCAAGAATCCCATTCACGATTCAGCCGTGGGACGCGTGGATATGGGCAAGCACCTGTCGGTTCACACCGGCGAGCTTGACGGCTTCGAGGGACTTCACGACGCCGTCAAAGGCTCGCATGTCGAAGTCATGCAGCTCGAGCGCGGCAAGCTGCGCGGCACCTTGTCCCATGTCGGGATCGGCGATTTTTCGCTCAGCATCGGCGCCTTCAATGTCGGGGTCCGGACCCAGCGCATCTCGACCGATCCAAAATTGATCATCGGAATGCTGCTGAACGCGACGGATCGGGTCACGCATTGGGCATTCGACATGCAGCCGGCCGACGTGCTGGTGATCCCTCCATCGGTCGAGCATGACGGGGTCTTTCACAAGGCCTCCTCCTATGCGGCGATCCGCTTCGACATGGCCGATCTTCCCGACCTGTTCGGCGGCGAGCCGCGGCTCGCCGATGCCGAAGCATGGCAGGCCAAGAACCACTTTCGTGCCGACCCCGCCATCGGCATGAGCGCCGCCGACCGGCTGCCGCAGATCATCGCGCATCTCGCCCAGTATCCGGACGCGCTGTCGGAGGCGTCGGCCGAATTCTGGAAGCGCGCGATCATCGACTGCGTGACCGCGACGGTTGTCACGTCGCTGCCGCCGGACGGAACCAGCTATCTGCCGTCGGCGATGAAGCTGGTGCGCGACGTCGAGGACTACCTGCACGCCGCGGGCGCCCGTCCGGTCCATGTCTCGGAAATCTGCACCGAGCTTCGGCTGTCGCGGCGCAGCCTGCACCGCGCCTTCCACGAGGTGTTCGGCGTCGGCCCGGTGACGTTCCTGCGCTACAAGCGGCTTTGCATGATCCGTTCGATCCTGCGCGAAAGCCGGCCGGAGCAGACCACCGTTTCCAAGGTTGCGATCGAACAGGGCTTCATCGAGCTCGGACGTTTCTCGCAGTATTACCGCGCGATGTTCGGGGAATACCCGTCGCAGACGCTTGGTTACGCCGGCTAGACCGCGCGGCTCATTTCGATCGCCCCGGATCGCCATTGCCGGACAGCACCTGCGCGGCGCCGCCGATACCGCGGCGGAAGGCTTCATCGAAGGTGACGCCGCGGAACTGCCATTTGTAGTCCCGGCCGTGCCAGGCCGTCCGCCATTGCGTGGCCCAGCCGAGATCGTTGTCATCCCAGAGCAGCCGTCCGATCAGAATGGCCTCGCCGCCCTGCGGCGCCACGATCGAACTCAGCTTTGCGGGCGGCACCTTCAGGAGCTCCGCGGCCGTGACGCTGGCGCGCGTCAACGCGGCCGTATCCGGCAGCACGAAGCGCATGCCGCGCTTGCCGGCCGCAGCCGCGAGTGCATCGCGCTGCAAATCGGACTGCGTCCCGTCTGATGTCACGATGGTGTCCTTCGGACCGTGCTGCATCTCGACGAAGACGCCGAGCACCGGGCGCTGCGATCGCCACGGCCTGAGCCCGAGCTTGCCGAGAATGCCGTCGATCTTGGTCTCGTCGAACGCCACCGTCAGGTCGTAGGGCCGGTCGCGGGTGCCCTGCTCGTCATGATGCGGCTTGCCGGCATATTGGTCGTGATAGTCGAAACTGCTGACGAACTCCTTCGCCCTGGATTTGTAGCCTGCGAGACGGCGGTCGCTTGCCAGCATCGGCTGGCCGGAAACCTTGATCAGGACGTCCTCCAGACATGCACCGAAGCCGATGATGCGGTTCGGCTCGCCCTGGCCGGTGACGACGGTCTGCGCACGGTAGAGGCTGTCGTCGGCGGCCGCTATCACGATACCGCAACAAGTCAACGCAGCGGCGAGCAGCACGCGGACCACGCTGCGTGCGAGCGTGGCGATCGGATCGCGTTTCGTCTCAAGCAAGGCAGCCATGGTCACCTCCGCCCGGTCACTTCATCAACGGCACAGATTGGCGGTAATCTTCGGCAGCGCCAAGTTGTTCGGGCGTGGGCACCGCGCTATGGCCACCCGCGGCAGCCATGACATATGCTCGGTGCAGGTGCGGCAGCGCCGGAACCGCTGCCCAGGACAAAAACATCCAGGAGACGTCCCGTGAAATGCTATGAGTTGCAAGGCCCCGGCGGCGTCGACGCGCTTGCGCTGGTCGACAAGCCGGTTCCGCAGGCCGGCCACGGCGAAGTGCTGGTGCGGCTGAAGGCGGCGACGCTGAACTATCGCGACCTGCTCACGGTCAAGGGCGGCTACGGCTCGCGGCAGAAATTTCCGCTGGTACCGGTCTCCGACGGCGCCGGCGTGGTCGAGTCGGTCGGCCCCGGAGTAAGAAGTTTCGCACCCGGCGATCGTGTGACCGGCAGCTTCTTCGAAAGCTGGCTCGGCGGCGAGCCGAGCGAGGCGCGGATGCGCGCAGCACTCGGCGGCAGCGTCGACGGCGTGCTGACCGAGTACCGGGTCTTCCCGGCGCACGCGCTGGTGCGCACGCCGGACCATCTCAGCGACATCGAGTCTGCGGCGCTGCCATGCGCCGGCCTCACGGCGTGGAGCGCGGTGGTCAAGCTCGGCGACATCAAGCCGGGACAGACGGTGCTGACCCAGGGCACCGGCGGCGTCTCGCTGTTCGCGCTGCAATTCGCCAAGATGTGCGGTGCCCGCGTCATCGCCACCTCTTCCAGCGACGCCAAGATCGCGCGGCTGAAACAGCTCGGCGCCGATGTCACGCTGAACTACAAGACCACGCCCGACTGGGGCAAGAAGGCGCGCGAGCTGACCGGGCGCGGCGTCGATCTCGTGGTCGAGGTCGGCGGCGTCGGCACGTTGAACGAGTCGATCCGCGCAACACGAATTGGCGGCACCATCGCCTTCATCGGCGTGCTCGCAGGTCCTGCCTCGTCCGACTCGCGGCTGCCGCTGATGGTGATGCAGCAGCAGCGGCTGCAGGGCGTCACCGTCGGCTCGATCGAGGATCTGCAGGCGCTGTGCGACGGCATCAGCATGCACGGCGTCAAGCCCGTGATCGACAAGGTGTTCGCGTTCGATGAGGTCAAGGACGCGTTCGCTCACATGGCGAGCGGCGCGCATTTCGGCAAGATCGCGATTGCGATCGGGTAGTATCGGCGCGGCCAAACTCTAGCGCCCCGTGAACTGGGCCTTGCGCTTCTCGACGAAGGCATTGCGGCCTTCCTGTGCGTCGGCGCTTTCGCGGATGATCGACTGCAGCTCGATCTCGCGGCGGAACTGCTCGGCGTAGCTCGCGTGCTCGCTCTCCTCGAGCAGCTGCCGTGTCGCGACCAGCGCCCGCGTCGGGCCATCGGCGAGGCGACCGGCGAGCACTTTTGCCTCGTCGAGCAGCTTCGCGTCGTCGACGACGTCGCGCACCAATCCCCACTCCTTGGCCCGTTCGGCCGACAGCGGCTCGTTCAGCAGCATCAGGTCGAGCGCGCGCTGGCGCCCGATCAGGCGCGGCAGCAGCCAGGTCGAGCCGAGGTCGGGCACCAGGCCGATCCGGCTGAACACCTGGATGAAGCTCGCTGAGCGCGCGGTCAGGATGATGTCGCCGGACATCGCAAGGCTGAAGCCGCCGCCGGCCGCGACGCCGTTGACCGCGACCACCACCGGCATCCGGCACTCGCGCAAGGCCTGCAGCGCCGGCCAATAGTGCTTCATCACGCCGACATAGATGTTGTCGCCGAGCGAGTTGAACGCCTTCAGATTCTGCCCGGAGCAGAAGCCGCGCCCCTCCCCGGTCAGGACCAGTGCGCGAATACCGGGGTCGACACCCATCTCGCCGACCGCGCGCGCGAGATCGCCGAGCAGTTCCGGCGTCATCGCGTTCAGGCTGGCCGGATCGTTCAGCGTCAGGATGCCGACCTTGCCGTCCCGTTCGCGCTTCACACCGCTCATTTTCCGCTCCCTGAAATTGGTTCTTGTTGTTGCACTGACAGTGCCATGCCTGACATGCTACGCCAACGTGCCCCACCCGCAACAAGAACAGCGAAAGCAACGCCATGTCTGACCAGTTCTCCAACTCGCAAGTGATCCGCAAGCCAGCCGTCAGCGCCAAGGGTGGCATCGTCGCGGCGCAATCGCGCAAGGCGGCCGAGGTCGGCGCGGAGGTCTTGGCAGCGGGCGGCGATTGCGTCGACGCCGTGATCGCAACCACCTTTGCCCTTGGCGTGCTGGAGCCGTGGATGAGCGGCGCAGGCGGCGGCGGCGCGATGGTGCTGTATCGCGCCAAGGAGAACCGCGTCGAGGTGATCGACTACGGCATGCGCGCGCCCGACGGCCTCCGCCTGGAGGATTATCCGCTGACCGGCGGCGCGGCCTCCGACCTGTTCCCGTGGGCCCGCGTCAAGGACGACCGCAACCTGCACGGCCCCGGCTCGATCGCCGTGCCCGGCGTCGTCGCCGGCATGGAAGAGGCGCATCGCCGCCACGCCAGAATGCCCTGGGGGGATCTGCTGGCGCCGAGCGTCAAGCTCGCCGGCGAGGGCCTGCTGGTCGATTGGTGGACCACCGACATGATCGCTAGCTCCGCCGCCGATCTGCGGCGCTATCCGGCCAGCGCCGCAGCCTATCTGCAGGATGGCCTGCCGCCGAACGCGCAATGGGGCATCCGCTCGGTGGTCCGCATGCCGCAGGACGCATTGAAGGCGACGATGGCGCAGCTTGCCGCGGCGGGTCCGCGCGACTTCTACGAGGGCGATCTGGCGCGCAGCATCGCCGACGACATCCAGGCCGCCGGCGGCGCGTTGTCGGTGCACGATCTCGCCGCCTTCCGCGCTCATCTGCGCGAGCCGCTGAAAATTCCCTATCGCGGCGGCACGGTCTACGCGACGCCGGAACTGACCGCCGGGCCCACCATGGCGCGCACGCTCGGTCTCCTGCAGAAGGCGCTCGCGCCGGCGCAAGGCGGACCGGATGCGGCGGCTTACGCGGCCTATGCCGAGGCGCTGCAAGCGGCGTATCGCGAGCGCCTCAAGGACATGGGCGACGTCGACGGCCGCCGCGCGCTCGGCACGGAGGCGATCGCGCCAAGCTGCACCACGCATTTCTCCGCGGTCGACCGCGACGGCAACATGGCTGCGGTGACACAGACCCTGCTGTCGACCTTCGGCTCCAAATTCGTGACGCCGAACACTGGACTGACCATGAACAACGGCATCATGTGGTTCGATCCGGTGCAGGGCAATCCGAACTCGCTCGCGCCCGGCAAGCGCTGCCTGACCAACTACACGCCCGTGGTCGCGGAAGCGGCCGATGGCCGCCGTCTCGCCGCCGGCGCATCCGGCGGCCGCCGCATCCTGCCCGCGGTGTCGCAGCTCATCTCCTTCGTGATGGATTTCGGCATGGATCTCGACGCCGCGATCCATCAGCCACGCATCGACGCCAGCGAGGGCGCGGTCGTAATCGGCGATGTCCGCCTCCCGCAAGCCGTGCGTGAGGCGCTGCGCGGCCGCTTCGACTATGAGGAGGCACGCATCCAGACCCAGCCGAAGAAGTTCGCTTGCCCCAGCATCGTGCTGCGCGACGGCACAACAAACAGCGGCGCCACCGAGCCGTTTCATCCGTGGAGCGATGCAATCGCTGAGCGGTGAGAAGGTCACGACGCGCGCATAACAACAACAATCTCGGGAGGGCCGTCATGAACTACCAACAGATCACATGCGACATCGACGGCCCCCTGATGATCGTCACGCTCAACCGCCCCGATAAGCTCAACGCTTACACCGGCACGATGGGCGCGGAGATCGCCGATGCGTTCCAGCGCGCCGACGAGGACGACAATGTCCGCGCCATCATCGTCACCGGCGCGGGCCGTGCGTTCTGCGCCGGCGCCGACGTCTCCGGCGGCGCCAACAGCTTCGACACCTCCGGCAGCCACGGCGCCGGCGTGTTCGCAAGCGCCGGCCAGCGCAGCGGCCGCTTCGTCGAGGCGATTTTCAACTGCCGGAAGCCATCGATCGCCGCGATCAACGGCGCTGCGGTCGGCGTCGGCATCACCATGACGCTGCCGATGGATATCCGCATCGCGTCTCGCGGCGCCAAGATCGGCTTCATCTTTGCGCGCCGCGGGCTGGTGCCGGAGGCCGGCAGCGCTTGGTTCTTGCCGAAGCTCGTCGGCCTGCCGCAGTCGCTGCGCTGGTGCCTGTCCGGCCGCACCTTCGATGCGGACGAGGCGCAGGCCGGCGGCCTCGTCAGCGAGGTGGTCGAGCCCGACGCCCTGCTCAAGCGGGCGCGGCAGATCGCCCACGAGATGACGGCGGAGACCTCGGCGGTGTCGGTCGCGCTGACCCGCCAGATGCTCTGGCGCTTCGCCGGCGCACCCGACCCGTTCGAACTGCTCGCGATCGACAAGCCGATGTCGGTCGAGCGCGGCGGCCACGCCGACGTGCGCGAGGGTGTGCAGTCCTTCATCGAAAAGCGCAAACCCGCCTTTCCGGGCAAGGTCTCGCAGGACATGCCGAGCCAGTATCCGTGGTGGCCGGCGGCGGAGTGAAGCGGGGTCGCGGCGCGGAGACCGTTGTGCTTGAAGCCGATGTCGCGCATCACCCACCTTGTCGTCCCGGCGCAGGCCGGGACCCATAACCACAGGGGTGTGTTGTTGAAGAAGGCTGCGGCCACGGCGTCGCGCAACAATGAGCATCGGTGGTTATGGGTCCCGGCCCCCCGTGCGCAATTGCGCACTAGGCCGGGACGACATCGAGAATGTTGCACGGTTGGTTAGTCAAACATCTGCATTCTCGCGACACGAACTGTCCGAGTCTTGCCTCTTGTTTCGCCGCTCCTCAAACAGAGGGCGCAGGGAAAGCCGGGTGCCGATCGTACCCATGGCACGAATCCATCGCTGCGCTATAGTGGGAAGCCTCGGTCAACGATGGGTTGGAGCACCGCAGAATGATTACCTGCTACCTGCGTTATGAGATCAGGCTGGGCAAGCTCGCCGACTTCGAAGCCTATGCTGCCATGTGGCTTGAGCTGCTGCCGCGGTTTGGCGGTATCCATCACGGCTACTTCCTGCCATCGGAAGGCGCGAGCGACGTCGCGTTGGCGATGTTCAGCTTTCCGAGCCTCGCCGCCTACGAGCAATATCGGAAGGATTCCGCCGCCGATCCGGACGTGCAGAAAGCAATAGCTTTCGCCAAGGAGACCGGCTGCTTCACGCGCTATGATCGGTCGTTTTTCCGGCCGTTGTTTCCGAAGGCGGCGTAAGGCCTGAGAAGCCAGCTGCGGGGTCATCGCGCCGATCGAGCACTCCCCGGTTTCGATCGCCTACACCCCGAGCTTGTCCCGCACCCGCCCGGTCAGCACCGCCGTGGTGACGCCGACCCGCCAGAAGGCGTGCATCGGGATCGGCTTGATGCCGGTCACGGGCATGTCGATCTCCGCCTTCGCGCCGCCGATCAGGCGGCGGGCGAGTTGCGCGCCCATCGCGGTCGAGAGCGCGACGCCGCGGCCGTTGCAACCGAGCGAGATCAGAAAATTCTCCGCTGGCTCATGGACATGCGGATAGTGATCGGCGGTGATGGCGAGACGGCTGTTCCAGCCATGGGTCCAGTTGACGCCCTTGAGCTGCGGCCACAGCCGTTCGGCGTAGCGGATCAGATAGGCGACGTCGGCCGGCTTGCTGATCCAGCGCATCGGGCCGCGACCTCCCATCAAGAGCCGATTGTGCTGGTCGATGCGGTAATAGACCGTGATATGGCCGCTCTCGTAGAGCACCGGACGCGTTGGCATGATCGAACGCGCAACCTCGTCGGACAGCGGCGCGGTCGCCGCGATCGACGAGAACACCGGCACGATGGTGCGGCGGAGCGCAGGCCAGAGATCATCGGTAAAGCCGTTGGTCGCGAGCAGTACCTTGTCGGCGTGCACGATTGCACGCGGGGTTTCGATCCGCCAGCGGCCGCCGTCGCGGCGCAACGACAGCGCCGGCGTCTCGCCGTGGACGGCAACGCCGGCGCCGATCGCCGCGCGCGCCAGCCCACGCGCATAGCTCAGCGGATGCAAATCGCCGCCGCGCGCATCGAGCATGGCGCAGAGGTAACGGTCGCTGCCGGTCATCTCGCGCAGCTCGGCGGCGTTGAGCAGCTTGACCGGCATGCCGCGCCGGATGCACTGCTTGGCCGTGGTCTCGATCGCCGCGGCGCTCGCCTCGTTGTAGGCGGCGCGCAGCGTGCCGTTCTGCCGCGCCTCGCAGGGAATCTGATAGCGGCGGATCAGATCATGGGTGAAGTTGGTGGTGCCGTAGGAGAATGCGATCATGCGGCGGCCGAGTTCGGCGCCGAAATCCTGCTCGATCTGGTCGGGATCGTGCTTCAGCCCGGGATTGGTCTGCCCGCCATTGTTGCCGGACGCGCCCCAGCCCGGCTCCTGCGCCTCCAGCACGGTCGCGGGCACGCCCTGCTCGGCGAGATGCAGCGCGGTCGACAGGCCGGTGAAGCCGCCGCCGATGATCGCGACCGGCACGCTCTTGTCTGACGTCAGCGGAGGCGTCGGCGTCGCCTCGACCGCGGTGTCGGCATAGAGGCTCGGTGGCAGCGGCAGACGGGTGGGCGGAGTCATGATTGAAGCACTCGTCTTACCTCTCCCATCGGGAGAGGTCGGCGCGAAGCGCCGGGTGAGGGGTTCAGGTCCCACGAGAGAGCGTCACCCCTCACCCGGATCGCATCTGACGATGCGATCCGACCTCTCCCACAAGGGGAGAGGTGGACCGTTGGCATGGCAACGTCTCGATTCAAGTCAACCATCATCGATCACAGCGGATGCAGCACGCGGCGCAGGAAATCCTGGGTGCGCGGGTGCTGCGGTTGGTTGAGGACGGATTTGGCGGCGCCCTGCTCGACGATGACGCCGCCGTCGATGAACAGCACGCGGTCGGCGACGTCGCGGGCAAAGCCCATTTCATGCGTGACGACCACCATGGTCATGCCGTCATCGGCGAGCTTGCGCATCACCGACAGCACCTCGCCGACCAGCTCGGGATCGAGCGCCGAGGTCGGCTCGTCGAACAGGATCGCCTTCGGCTGCATCGCCAGTGCGCGTGCGATCGCGACGCGCTGCTGCTGGCCGCCGGAGAGTTTTGGCGGATGCACCTCGGCCTTGTCGGCGAGCCCGACCTGGGCGAGCAGCGCGCGGCCGCGGGCAATCGCCTGTTCGCGCGGCTCCTTCTTCACATAAAGCGGGCCCTCGATGACGTTCTCGAGCGCGGTGCGATGCGGAAACAGGTTGAAGCGCTGGAACACCATCGAGACCTGGGTGCGGATCGACACGATCGAGCGGTCATTGCTGTCGACGCGCGCGCCCTCGACGCTGATCTCGCCGCGATCGTAGCTCTCGAGCCCGTTGATGCAGCGCAGGATGGTCGACTTGCCGGAGCCCGACGGGCCGATGATGCAGACCACCTCGCTTTTGGCGACGGACGCCGTGATGCCCTTCAGCACCTCGACCTTGCCGAAGCTCTTGTGGACGTCGTTGAGCTCGATCATTTGCGGTTCGCCTTGTTCTCGAAATGCCGAACCAGCAGGATGAGCGGAATGCTCATGGTGAGGTACATCAGCGCAACCAGCGTGAACACGCTGGTGTTCTTGAAGGTCGAGGAGGCGATCAGCTTGCCCTGCAGCGCGAGCTCGGCGACCGTGATGGTGGACGCTTGCGAGGAATCCTTCAGCATCATGATCATGATGTTGCCGTAGGGCGGCAGGATGATCCTGACCGCCTGCGGCAGCACCACGCGGCGCATGGTGAGCCACCAGCCCATGCCGATAGTCTGCGCCGCCTCGATCTGTCCCCTGTCGATCGCCTCGATGCCGGCGCGGAAATTTTCCGCCTGATAGGCCGAATAGGCGATGCCGAGCCCGATGATCGCGGCCTGCAGCGCTGACAGCGCGATGCCGAAATCGGGCATCACGAAATAGATGTAGAACAGCAGCACGATGATCGGGATGCCGCGGATCACATTGATCAGCGCGGCGCTGAGCCAAACGAGGATGCGGATGCCGGATACCCGCATCAGCGCCCACACTAGGCCGAGCACGGTCGACAGCAACAGCGAGCCGACGGTGACGACGATGGTCAGCCAGACACCCTGCAACAGGATCGGCACGAACTCGACGGCGTCATGGAAGAATTTTTGCATCGGCTCAGCTAGACTTATCCAGTTCGGTCACGTGCACGAACATTGTTTCCGTCACCCTGAGGAGCGCGTAGCGCGTCTCGAAGGGTCGACGGCCACCAGCCGGGCCGTGCATCCTTCGAGACGCGGCGAAGACGCCGCTCCTCAGGATGACGGATCACTCGAGGTGCCAGCGAAAGCGCAGCCCTCACGACGCGCTGGCCTTCTGGCCCCATTTCTCCAGTATCTTCGCGATCGTGCCGCTGGCCTTCAGCTTCGCGAGCGAGGCGTTGATCTTGCCGAGCAGCTCGGTGTCGCTCTTGCGGACGCCGATCGCAACCGTGCCCACCGTGACGGGCTTGTAGCCGTCGACCAGCCGGACGTCGGCGAAATTGCCCTGCTGCAGATTGTAGGCGAGGATCGGATAGTCGGCGAAACCGGCCTTGAGGCGGCCGGCATTCACGTCGCGCAGGATGTCGGGAATGGTGTCGTAGACCTTGACCTCGCTGAACAGCCCGGTCTTCTTCAGCGCATCGACGAACGCGGTGCCGACCTGGGCACCGACCACGGTGCCTTTCAGATCTTCCTGCGAGGCATAGGCCTTGGTGTCGGACTTCGGCACCACCAAGCCTTCACCGTAGGTATAGACCGGCTCGGAGAAGTCGATCACCTCCTTGCGCGCGGCGGTGGCGAACATCGCGGCGGCAATGATGTCGATCTTGTTCGCGGTCAGCGAGGGGATCAGCGCCGAGAACTGCATCGGCTCGATCTGCACGGTAAAGCCGGCGTCCTTGCCGATCTCGGAGGCGAGATCGACCATGATGCCCTGGATCGAATTGGTCTTGGTGTCGAGGAAGGTGAAGGGGATGCCGGTCGGCGTCGAGCCGACCTTGAGCACCTGCTGCGCCACCGACGGCGCGCTCACGGCAAGGGCAAGCGCCGCCACCGCGGCCTGAACGAGACGCTGAAACGACATCGCACCACCTCCCAAACTGGCGCCGGTGCCGCCTCGCCCGCTGTGTCAGCGCTTTTGGTTGCGGGCGACGCCGTTCCGGCCTATTTTCACCAATATGAAATTGTGGTCACGAAACCGCGGCCAATGCAAGCGGTTTTCATGCACATGAAGGAAGCTGTGTGACGTGAGCGGCGGCAAGAGAATGCGCAAAGGTGCGGCAGCGAAGCCTGCGACGGCACGCCGCGCGGCCAAAAAGCCCGTGATGGAGCCGGCCGAGCCCGCGATGGATCTCGCGGTCGGACGCCGCATCCGCGATCTGCGCCGCGCCAAGCAGATGTCGCTGGAGCTGGTCGCCGCACGCACCGATTTGTCGATCGGCTTCATCAGCCAGATCGAGCGCGGCCTGTCGTCGCCCTCGCTGCGCGTGCTGGCGACATTGGCCGACGTGCTCGGCGTCGGCATCGCCGCGCTGTTCGGCGCGGCGCCGAAAGATGAGAGCGCCGGCGGCGTCGTGACCCGCGAGGTGCAGCGCGCCGAGCTGAAACTGTGGCGCACCGGCATTTCAAAGCAGCTGCTCAGCCCCGCCGGCAGCGAGAGCCGGCTCAATCTGTTCCTGGTGCATCTCGACCCCGGCGGCAACACCGGCGACGAGTTCTATACCCATGACGGCGAAGAGGCCGGCCTTGTGCTGCAGGGCGAGATGACGCTGACGGTGGACACCGAGACCTGGACGCTGAAGCAGGGCGACAGCTTTCGCTTCGCAAGCCGCAGGCCGCACCGCTTCTCCAATCCGGCGCGCGATGCGAAGGCCGTGGTGCTGTGGGTGAACTGCGTGACGGCGGCGGGGTGAGGCCCCGCTCTCTCCACCGTCGTCCCGGCGCAGGCCGGGATCCATTACTACAGGATTATGTTGTCGAACAAAAAGCTGCGGCCCCAGCGTCGCGCCATAACTCACATTCGTGGTTATGGGTCCCGGCTTTCGCCGGGACGACACCTGTTGTTGCGGAGCCCTCACGTCAAGACGCGTCAGCCCAGCCTCATCACCACTTCCTCGATCTTGATCGGGAAATTCCGCACGCGGATGCCGGTGGCGTGGAACACGGCGTTGGCGACGGCGCCGGCGCTGCCGGTGATGCCGATCTCGCCGACGCCCTTGATGCCGAGCGGGTTGACGTGCGGATCGTGCTCGTCGACCGTGATGACCTCCATCGGCGGCACGTCGGCATTTACGGGCACATGATACTCGGCGAGGTTGGCATTGAGGATGCGCCCCGAACGATGGTCCATCACCGCCTCCTCATGCAGCGCGAAGGAGAGCCCCCAGATCATGCCGCCGCGCAGCTGGCTCTGCACCATCAACGGATTGATGATGCGGCCGGCCGCGAACGCGCCGACCAGCCGCGTGGCGCGGATCTGGCCGAGCTCCGGATCGACCTTGACCTCGGCGAACACAGCGCCATGCGCGTGCATCGCATATTGCGACTGCGCCGCCGCATCCGCTGCGCCGCTGCCGGTGGCGTCGACCTCGGCGAGGCCGGCGCGCGCCAGGATCTCGGCATAGCTCTCGCTGCGTGCGTCATCGTCGCGGCGATGCAGCCGTCCACCGCGCGCCACCACGCCGGCATTGCCGGCGCCGAACAGCGGCGAGCGCTCGTCCGTGGTCGCAAGCTCGGCGAGTTTTGCGATCACCGCCGCACCGGCATTGTGGATTGCGGCGCCGACGGTCGCGGTATGCCCCGACCCGCCGGCGATGCCGGCATCGGGCAGATCGGAGCTGCCGGAGCGGAACGTCAGCTGGTCGAAATCCACCCCGAGCGAGTCGGCCGAGATTTGCGCCAGCGCGGTCCAGGCGCCCTGCCCCATGTCATGCGCGCCTGTCTCCATCACGCCCTTGCCATCGGCGCGGATCACCGCGCGCGCATTGCCCTGGAACATGATCGCCGGGAACGTCGCGGTCCCCATGCCCCAGCCGACCAGAAAGCCGTTCTCGTCGCGCATCTGCTTCGGCTGCAGCGGACGTCCCGCCCAGCCGAAACGTTCGGCGGCCCTGGCGTAGCACTGCCGCAGCGCCTTGGAGGAGAACGGCTTGCCGGTGGTCGGCTCGACCTCGGCATAGTTCTTCAGCCGGAACTCCAAGGGATCGATGCCGCAGGCGAACGCCGCCTCGTCGATCGCGCTTTCCAGCACGATCGATCCGGTGGCCTCGCCCGGCGCGCGCATGAACAGCGGCGTGCCGGTGTCGACGCGCACGGCTTCATGCGCAGTGCGGATCGCGGGGCTGGCATAGAGCGTGTGCGAGGCGTCGGCCGCGGGCTCGTAGAAATCGTCGAAGCTCGACGTCGTGACCCGCGCCTCATGATTGATCACGGCAATCACGCCGGCATCGTCGGTCCCGATCCGGATGCGCTGGCGGGTCGGCGGACGATGGCCGACCGGGCCATACATTTGGCTGCGCCGAAGCACCAGCTTGACCGGACGCCCGATCAGCTTCGCGGCCATGATGCCGAGCACCTGCGGCCCGGAGATCAGCCCCTTGGAGCCGAAGCCGCCGCCGAGGAACGGGCTGTTGATGTGGATGTTCGCCGGCGGAATCCCGAACAGGCCGGCGATCCGCATCTGGGCGAACCCCATGCCCTGGCTCGGCGTGTCGATGAACAGGCGGTCGCCATCCCACACCGCGACCATCGCATGCGGCTCCATCGCGTTGTGATATTGCGCCGGGGTCTGGTAGGTGGCATCGGTCAGCTTCGTAGCCGCAGTCATGCCGGCGTCGATGTCGCCATGGCGGACTTCGGCGGGATTGCCGATGCCGACCACCGGCGGCGCGTAAGCTTCGCCGGCGTCGAGGCCGACGCGCGCGATCTCGACCTGGTAGCGCGGCGACAGCAGCGCCGCGCCTTCGGTCGCGGCCTCCAGCGTCTCGGCGATCACGACCGCGATCGCCTGGTTTGCATAGCGCACCTCGTCGCTCTGCAACAGCTCCATGCGGAACGCGAACGGATTGCCCTTGGCATCGGGGTCTTCCGCGAGCTCCGGCTTGTGCGCCGGGGTCATCACGTCGATCACGCCGGGGTGGCGCTTGGCGGCGGTGACATCGAGCGCGGTGACGCGGCCGCGCGCGATGCAGCTGGTCGCGATCACGGCATAGGCCATGCCGGCCGGATGATTGTCGGCGGCATAGCGGGCCTTGCCGGTGACTTTCAGCACGCCGTCGGTGCGGGTCATCGGCTGGCCGATGTTCGAGCCATGCCGGATATGGGCGGGGTCGCGGGTCAGACTGAGTTCAACCGTCATGCGTTACGCTCCTGCAACGGATGAGAAGGGAGAGCCGGGCAGCGCCGGAATACGATCCGGCGTGCCTCTGGCAGCAAGGGTAAGCGCGCGCACGACGATGCGCTGCGCGAGCTCGATCTTGAAGGCGTTGTCGCCGGACGGCTTTGCGCCTGACAGCGCGGCGCGCGCCGCCTCGCGATAAACAGCCGCATCCGGCGCGGCACCCGCGAGCACCTGCTCGGCCTCGCGCGCGCGCCACGGCTTTGCCGCAACGCCGCCAAGCGCGAGCCGGGCGTCGCGGATCCTGCCGTCCTCGATGCGCAGGCTAGCCGCAGCCGAGACCACCGCGAAGGCGTAGGACGTGCGCTCGCGCACCTTGATGTAGCGGGCATGCCTGGCGAAGCCTTTCGCCTCAGTCGGCAGGCGCAGCGCGACGATCAGGTCGCCACGCTCCAGCGCGGTCTCGCGCTCAGGCGTCTCGCCGGGCAGACGATGCAGCGCCTCGAGCGGCAGCTCGCGCCGGCCGCCTTTGCCCTCGATCTCGACGATCGCATCGAGCCCGACCAGCGGCACGCAGAAGTCAGACGGATGGGTTGCGATGCAGCCCTCGCTCCAGCCGAGCACCGCATGCAGGCGGTTCTCGCCCTTCAGCGCGTCGCAGCCGGCGCCCGGCCAGCGCCGGTTGCAGGCGCTGCCGGCGTCGTAGAAATAGGCGCAGCGGGTCCGCTGCATCAGATTGCCGCCGACCGTCGCGGCGTTGCGCAGCTGCGCGGAGGCGCCCGACAGCAGCGCCTCGGCGACCGCGGGATAGTTGCGCGCGAACTCCGCGTCATGCGCGAGATCGGCATTGCGCACCAGCGCGCCGATGCGAAGCGAACCGTCGGCGAGACGTTCGATGCGATCGAGCCCGGGCAACCGCGTCACGTCGACCAGGCGGCTCGGCCGGCTGACGCCGCCCTTCATCAGATCGAGCAAATTGGTGCCGGAGGCGAGATAGCTCGCGCCCTTTTCGGAGGCCGCCGCGATCGCGTCCGCGACGCTGGCCGGCCTGACGTAATCGAAGTTCATCATGCGGAGCGCCTCTGCTTGGTGGCGGTCATGTTGGATTGTGCCTCGAGCACGGCCTCGGTGATCCCCTGATAGGCGCCGCAGCGGCAGAGATTGCCGCTCATGCATTCGCGCACCCGCTCCGGATCGTCGCCGGCCTGCCCTTCCCCAATCATGCCGATGCCGCTCATGATCTGGCCCGGCGTGCAGAAGCCGCACTGGAAACCGTCATGGGCGATGAAGGCGGCCTGCACCGGGTGCAGCTCGCCGCCGCACCCGACGCCTTCGATGGTGGTGATCTCGGCGCCGTCATGGCTGACGGCGAGCGCGAGGCAGGAATTGATGCGGCGGCCGTCGACCAGGATGGTGCACGCGCCGCACTGGCCGCGGTCGCATCCCTTCTTGGTTCCGGTGAGGTCGAGCCGCTCGCGCAGCAGGTCGAGCAGGGTGACGCGGGGGTCGTCGAGGGTGATTTCCCGGCGGACGCCGTTGATGGTGAGACTGAGTGGGAGATTCATGCAGGGCTCCGATCCGTGTATGGTCGGGTTGAATCGAGGCAACAGGAACCCGTGGCCGCCGATGCATGATCGGCGCGCCTTGTCAGGCCCGGTGCTGGTCGCCATATGCGGAGGCATCCTCCGTTTACAACGGAGGGTGAAAAGAAAAAGCAATGGCCGGTCCATCACCAGAAATTGTCCGCAAGCCGCGCGCCGATGCGGTGCGCAACCGCGAGCGTGTGCTGGAAGCGGCCAAGGCCGTGTTCTCGGCCGGCGGCAGCGAGGCGAGCCTGGAGGCGGTGGCGCGCCAGGCCGGCGTCGGCATCGGCACGCTCTACCGCCACTTCCCGACCCGCGAGGCGCTGTATGAGGCGGTCTATCGCCGCGAGGTCGAGCAGCTCGGCGATCTGGCCGAGCAATTGCAATGCGCCCCCGAGCCGGTCGAGGCGCTGCGGCGCTGGCTGCGCGCCAATGTGGAATTCGTCGCCACCAAGAAGGGCATGGTCGCCGCCCTTGCGCTGGTCGCGCATGGCTCGACCGAGCTGCACGCCTATTCGTTCGACCGCCTGACCAAGGCGATCGGCACCCTGCTCGCGCGCGCCGTCGCAGCCGGCGTCATCCGCGACGACATCAGCGCCGAGGACGTGCTGCGGGCGCTGATCGGGATGTGCTACATGCACGACCAGCCGGGCTGGCAGACCACCGCGCTCAGGCTGCTGGACGTGTTCGTGGATGGTTTGCGCGTGCAGCCTGTGGCCAAGGTGGCATCGGCGAAGCCTGCGAAGAACGCCGGGCAGAAACCGCCGCGCAACGCATAGCTGCCGGAGCCTGTCGAAAAAAGAAATCGGCAAAATGTGAAAAAGTGCACAGACGGCCCGGCCGGCGTCCGGCTAGATCGTCGCATTGACGCGTCCAAGCTCATATTTGCTCTAGTTCATATTTGCGATCCAGCCCGGCCATCGTGCCGGGCTTTTCGTTGATCCATCGCGCATTTGGCCGAACTGCACGGATATATCGTAATAAGATATATCGCGCGCCAGGGCACACGTTTGACGGCTGCCCAACAGGGGCACTTGAACGAAGGTCGAATGGACCGTCCGATGTTTCCATTCACGCCGCCCTCAAGAATGATTATGCTGGCAAGAAAACAGGCAGACGCGAAGGCCAACTCCTCGATCTGCCGATTGGCCATGGCGAGGAAAACGCGCGTTCGCGCTCGAGCTTTCGAGGACGACTCCCGGTATTCGGGAAAAGATGCGCCTGCCGTTCATTTGGATTGCAGAAATGAACGAGAGCATCTCATCTCCGTTTATCCGCTACCCCATTGGCACCTCGCTGCTGATGGCCGGCGTTCTGTTCGTCGGCATGGTCGCCTATCCGTTGCTGCCGGTCGCGCCGCTGCCGCAGGTCGACTTTCCGACCATCCAGATCTCCGCAAGCCTGCCCGGCGCCAGCCCGGAAACCATGGCCTCCTCGGTCGCGCAGCCGCTAGAGCGGCAATTCGCGCAGATTCCCGGCATCGCGCAGATGACCTCGACGAGCTCGCTCGGGTCGACCGCGGTCACCATCCAGTTCGATCTGAACCGCAACATCGACGGCGCCGCCAACGATGTCCAGGCGGCGATCAATGCCGCGGGCGGCCAGTTGCCCAAGAACCTGCCGTCGCCGCCGACCTATCGCAAGGTCAATCCGGCGGACTCGCCTGTCCTCATCTTGTCGGCGACCTCGGACACCCTGCCGCTGATCAAGGTGAGCGATGCGGTCGACGCCCAGCTCGGGCAGCAGATCAGTCAGATTTCCGGCGTCGCCCAGGTGTTCATCGGCGGCCAGCAGAAGCCCGCCATTCGCGTGCAGGTCGATCCCGCCAAGCTGGTCGCCAAGGGGCTCTCGCTGGAAGACATCCGCAGCCAGATCGCCATCACAACGACAGACAGTCCGAAGGGCAACATCGACGGCGCGAGCCGCGCGTACACGATCTACGCCAACGATCAACTGCCGGATGCCAAGGACTGGAATGACATCATCGTCGCCTACCGCAACGGCGGCCCGTTGCGGATCCGCGACATCGGCCAGGCCGTCGCCGCGCCGGAAGACATGAAACAGGCCGCCTGGGCAGACGGCCAACGCGGCGTGTTCCTCGTCATCTTCAAGCAACCCGGCGCCAACGTCATCGGGACGGTCGACAGGATCAAGGAGCAACTGCCGAGGCTCATTGCCGCGATTCCGCCCGCCGTCAAGATCAAGATCATCAGCGACCGGACATTGACGATCCGCGCGGCGGTCGAGGACGTGCAGATCACCTTGCTGATCACCATCGTCCTCGTCGTCATGGTGATCTTCCTGTTCCTGCGCAGCTTCTGGGCCACGGTGATTCCGGCCGTCACCGTGCCGCTCGCGCTGCTCGGCGCCTGCGCGCTGATGTGGGTGTTCGGCTATACGCTCGACAATCTGTCGCTGATGGCCCTGACGATTGCGGTCGGCTTCGTGGTCGACGACGCCATCGTCATGCTGGAAAACATCACGCGCTATGTCGAGCACGGCGAGCGGCCGCTCGCCGCGGCCCTACGAGGCGCGGGCGAGATCGGGTTCACCATCCTGTCGATCAGCATCTCGCTGGTCGCGGTGCTGATCCCGCTGCTGCTGATGGGCGGCGTGATCGGCCGGCTGTTCCGCGAGTTCGCGGTGACCCTGGCCATGGCGATCTTCGTCTCCCTGGTGGTGTCGCTGACGCTGACGCCCATGATGGCATCGCGCTTCCTGCGCGCGCGTGCCGAAACCAGGCACGGCCGGCTCTACCAATGGAGCGAAGCGGCATTCGATCGGATGCTGCACGGCTATGAGCGCGGCCTCGATCTGGCGCTGCGCTGGAGCCGCACCACGCTCTGCATCTTCTTCGCGACCGTGGCGCTGTCGGTCTATTTGTTCGTGATCATTCCCAAGGGATTCTTCCCGCAACAGGACAACGGCTTCCTGATCGCCGTGTCGCAGATGGCGCAAGACATCTCGTTTGCCGACATGAAGCGGCATCAGGAAGAGCTCAGCAGCATCGTCCGGGCCGATCCCGCGGTCGACAGCATGGCCGAGTTCATCGGCGGCGGCGGCACCGCGCTGAATTCCGGCCGCATGTACATCACGCTGAAGCCGCGCGAGGAGCGCGACGCCAACGCCGAGCAGATCATCGCGCGGTTGCGGCCGAAGCTCGAGGCGGTCGAGGGCGCGCGGCTCTACATGCAGGCGTCGCAGGACGTCCGGCTCGGCGGCCGCGCCACGCGGACGCAGTTCGAATACACGCTGCAGGACGCCAACCTCGCCGAGCTGAACGAATGGGCGCCGAAGATCCTGACCAGGCTGAAGACCCTGCCCGAGCTGCGCGACGTCGCCACCGACCAGCAGACCGAGGGAACGACGCTGACGATGACCATCGATCGCGACACCGCCTCGCGCTTCGGCATCCAGCCGCAACTGATCGACGACACGCTGTACGACGCGTTCGGCCAGCGCCAGGTGACGCAATACTTCACCCAGCTCAACAGCTATCACGTCATCCTGGAGATCCTGCCCGAATTGCAGGGCAAGCTCGACACGCTCAACAAGCTCTACATCAGGTCGCCGACGACCGGCGACGAAGTGCCGCTCTCCGTGTTCGCCAAGTGGACGACGGTTCCGGTGCGCCCGCTCGCGATCGCCCACCAGGGGCAGTTTCCGGCGACCACGATCAGCTTCAACCTCGCCCAAGGCGTGGCGCTCGGCCAGGCCACCGACGCGATCCAGAACGCCGTCGCCGACCTGGGCGCTCCGGGCACGCTCAGTTCGAGCTTCCAGGGCACCGCGCAGGCGTTCCAGCAATCACTGAGCTCGGTGCCGCTGTTGATCCTGGCCGCGCTGGTCGTGGTCTATCTGATCCTCGGCATGCTCTATGAAAGCTACATTCATCCGCTCACGATCTTGTCCACGCTGCCCTCGGCCGGGGTCGGCGCGCTGGCGATCCTGATGGCGTTCGGGTTCGATTTCAGCCTGATCGCGCTGATCGGCATCATCCTGCTGATCGGGATCGTGAAGAAGAACGGCATCATGATGGTCGACTTCGCGATCGCCGCCGAACGCGAGGAGCATCTGTCGCCGCGTGACTCGATCCGGAAAGCGGCGCTGCTGCGCTTCCGGCCGATCATGATGACGACGATGGCAGCCCTGCTCGGCGGCGTACCGCTGATGCTCGGCACCGGAACCGGATCGGAAATACGTCAGCCGCTCGGCTATGCGATGGTCGGCGGCCTGCTCGTGAGCCAGGCGCTCACGCTGTTCACGACGCCGGTCGTCTATCTCTACCTCGACCGGCTCTCGAACGCGCTGTCGAGCTGGACGGCAACGAAGAAGGACGACGATGCCGAACCGCCGGTGAGGAACGCCGCCGAATAGCAGTCCGCCTGCGATGAGGCCTGCTACCCGAACCTGTGATCGTAGCGCTTGATCGACAGCTCCTTGGTGTCGATCTCGGGCTTCTTGCCGGAGAGCATGTCGGCGAGCACCCGGCCCGAGCCGCAGGCCATGGTCCAGCCGAGCGTGCCGTGGCCGGTGTTGAGGTGCAGATTGGCAAAGCGCGTCGCGCCGATCACGGGCGGGCCGTCCGGCGTCATCGGGCGCAGGCCGCACCAGAAGGTGGCCTTCGGAAGATCGCCGCCGCGCGGGAACAGATCGGTCAGCGAATGGTCCAGCGTCGCGCGCCGCGCGGCGTAGAGCTTGGTCGAGTAGCCGGAGATTTCCGCCGTGCCGCCGACGCGGATGCGATCGCCGAGCCTCGTGATCGCGACCTTGTAGCTCTCGTCCATCACGGTCGATTCCGGCGCGCCGGACGCATCCTTGATCGGCACCGTGATCGAATAGCCCTTCACCGGATAGACCGGCAGCGAGATGCCGAGCGGCCGCACCAGATGCGGCGAATAGCTGCCGAGCGCGAGGACATAGGCGTCGGCGGTCATCATCCCGGCGCTGGTCGCAACCCCGGTGATGCGGGTTGCGTCCGCATTCAACCCGTCGATGCCGGTATTGAAATTGAACCGAACGCCGATCTTCTCGGCTTCCAGCGCCAGGGCCTGCGTGAACATGTGGCAGTCGCCGGTCTCGTCATGCGGCAGCCGCAGCCCGCCGGCGAATTTCTGCTTCACGCCGGCCAGCGCCGGCTCGGCGGCGATGCAGCCCTCGCGGTCGAGCACCTCGAACGGAACGCCATATTGCTTGAGCACGGCGATGTCGTCGCCGGTGCCATCGAGCTGCGATTGATAGCGAAACAGCTGCAGCGTGCCTTTCGCGCGCTCGTCGTAACGGATGCCGATCTCGCTGCGCAGCGCCTGCAGGCAGTCGCGGCTGTATTCCGCGATCGGGATCATCCGGCTCTTGTTCACCGCGTAGCGCGCCGTGGTGCAATTGCGCAGCATCTTCAAGAGCCACAACCACATCACGGGATCGAGCTTCGGGCGGATCACCAGCGGGCCGTGCTTCATCAAGAGCCACTTCACCGCCTTGACCGGCACGCCGGGGCCGGCCCAGGGCGATGAATAGCCCGGCGACACCTCGCCCGCATTGGCAAAGGAAGTTTCGAGCGCGGGATTCGGCTGACGGTCGATCACCGTCACTTCATGGCCGGCGCGCGCAAGGTAATAGGCCGAGGTGACGCCGATCACGCCACTGCCGAGAACAAGGACCTTCACTTTTCCTCACATCCTGCAGCGAAAACGCAATCGCCGCTGCGAAACCACTCTGCTTCGCAACGGCGACAGCAATTTGTAGAGCGAGCGACTATCTCGCTTGCAATTATCGCTCTAGCAATTATCAGGCCACGCGCTTGATCGAATCGCCGAGGATCGAGACGATGTCGTCGATGTGCGACTTCTCGACGATCAAGGGCGGCGACAGCGCCAGCGAGTCGCCGCTCATGCGGAAGTAGAGGCCGCGGTTGAAGCAATCGACCATCACATCGTAGCCGCGCGCACCGACAGCGCCGTCACGCGGCGCGAGCTCGACCGCGCCCATCAGGCCCTGGTTGCGGATGTCGACGACGTTCGGCAGGCCCTTCAGCGAGTGCAGGCCATCGCGCCAGTAATCGGCGATCGAAGCGCCGCGGGTCAACAGGCCCTCGTCCTTGTAGATGTCGAGCGTGGCAAGACCCGCCGCGCAGGCCACCGGATGCGCCGAATAGGTGTAGCCGTGGAACAGCTCCATGGCGTTGTCAGGACCGACCATCAGCCCGTCATGGACCTGGCGGCTGGCGAACACCGCGCCGCAAGGCACGGTGCCGTTGGTGATGCCCTTGGCGGTGGTCATCATGTCCGGCGTCACGCCGTAGAAGTTGGCGGCGAACGGGGTGCCGAGGCGGCCGAAGCCGGTGATGACCTCGTCGAAGATCAGGAGGATGCCGTGCTTGGTGCAGAGCTCGCGCAGCCGCTGCAGATAGCCCTTCGGCGCCGGCAGCACCGCGGTCGAGCCCGGCACCGGCTCGACGATCACGGCGGCGATGGTGTCGGCGCCATGCAGCGCGACCATCCGCTCGACGTCGTCGGCGAGCTCGGCGCCATGGTCCGGCTGGTCCTTGGCGAAGGCGTTGCGGGCGAGATCATGGGTATGACGGATGTGGTCGACACCCGGCAGGTGGGTCGCGAACTGGCGGCGGTTGGCGACCATGCCGCCGACCGACATGCCGCCGAAGCCGACGCCGTGATAGCCGCGCTCGCGGCCGATCAGGCGGGTGCGGGTCGGCTGGCCGGCGGCGCGGTGATAGGCCAGCGCGATCTTCAGCGCGGTATCGACCGACTCAGAGCCCGAATTGGTGAAGAAGATCCGGTCCAGCCCCTTCGGGGCGATCTCGGCGAGACGCTCGGCGAAATCGAACGCCAGCGGATGGCCCATGTTGAAGGACGGCGCGAAGTCCAGCGTCGAGAGCTGGCGCTCGACGGCGGCTGCGATCTGCGGGCGGCCGTGGCCGGCGTTGACGCACCACAGACCGGCGGAGCCGTCGATCACCTGCCGGCCGTCGACCGAGGTGTAGTACATGCCCTTGGCGGAGGAGAACAGCCGCGGCGCTTTCTTGAACTGCCGGTTGGCCGTGAAGGGCATCCAGAACGAATCGGTCTTGATGGTGTTCGGAATCTGATGAACGGTCACGGCGGCGCTCCATTGTTGGTTAGCCTAGTCGGACCATTCTTCACGGCACTCAACAAGTCCTTTTCTGTCGCACCGCAAGCCATTGATCTTGTTGAGGCGGTCTGCGAAGATTTGTTCGATCCGCAACACCTGCAACAGGGATCCAGTCATGAGCGTCGACATCGGCGGTCGGCTTCGATTCATCCGCGCGCGGCACAAGCTGTCGCAGCGCGAGCTCGCCAAGCGCTCCGGCGTGACCAATTCGACGATCTCGCTGATCGAATCCAACCAGATGAACCCGTCGGTCGGCGCGCTGAAGCGCATCCTCGACGGCATCCCGATGGGACTTGCGGAATTCTTCGCGATCGAGCCGGAGCGGCCGCGCAAGGCGTTCTACCGCGCCGACGAGCTGACCGAGATCGGCAAGAAGCCGATTTCCTACCTGCAGATCGGCGACAGCCTGTTCGGACGTGCGTTGCAGATCCTGAAAGAGCGCTACGAGCCCGGCAGCGACACCGGCCGGGTGCCGCTGGTGCATGAGGGCGAGGAAGGCGGCATCGTGGTCTCGGGCCGGCTCGAGGTCACGGTCGACGACGAGCGGCGGGTGCTCAACGCCGGCGACGCCTATTACTTCGAAAGCCGTCGGCCGCACCGCTTCCGCTGCATCGGTGCCAAGCCGTGCGAGGTGATTTCGGCCTGCACGCCGCCGACTTTTTGAACCCGGCGCAGCTCGCGGACGACCCAAGCCGCAGAGGCCATTTATCGCGGCCTCGCGGGTGACATCCATGCCTTGCTCCCCTCGGCTTGCGGCCGCCGTCGTGGCCATCTCAGTCCTTGCGTCCGCCCCGTCCCTTGCGATGGACGATTTCCTGCGCGCATCGAGCAGCGCGCCGACCGCGATCAGCCTGTGCGGCGACGGCGGCGACGCCCGGATCAAGACCGCCGACTGCAAGAAGGCCGGCCACGACAAACTAGTCGCGCAGATCGACAAGGCGTTCGACGCGGCGCTCGCCAAGATGCCGGCAAACGTCAGGCCGCTGTTGAAGCGCGACCAGGCCTGGTTCAACGAAATGATCATCGACGCCGCCGAAGTGCTGGCCGATTCCGGCGAGGACGAACTGAAGCAGAGTTTCACTGAAGCGTTGCGCCGCCGCGCGGCCGCGCTCGAGGGGATCGCATCCGGCCGGCCCGGCCTTGCCGGCAAATGGGTCAATGCCTTCGGCAGCACCACGCTGACGCCGGCCGATGGCGGCGCCTATCGCCTCGCCGCCGATCTGCGCGGCGACTATGGCGGCGACCGCAGGCGGACCTGCAAGCTGACCGCCGAGTTGAAGCCATCGGGGACGGCATGGCTCGCCGGCACCGTGGTGATCGAAGCGGATGCACCGGCCGACAAGCCGAAGACGGACGCAACCGCCGCGCCCGCCAAGCCGCCGTCAATCAAACTCCGCCGCCAGGGCGAGACCTTGCGGATCGTCGGGACCATCGATGACGAGGAGTTTGACGCCCTCAACGACTGCTCGTCGATGTGGCAGGTCACCGGCAGCTATTTTGCCGCAGGCAAGGATGCGGCATCCGACAAAGCGGACACCGCCTTCGTCGCGCCGACCTTCGACTGCACGAAACCTGAGACCGCGACCGACGAGGAAATCTGCGCCGATCCCGATCTCGCCGACAACGACCAGCGGCTGAACCGCGCCTGGAAGGCATTGCAGCCGCGGCTCGACGAGGCGACGCGGCGCGCGCTGATCGACGACCAGCGCAACTGGGTGAAGAGCCAGACCGAGCAATTCCCGGAATTCCTGCATCCGGCCTGGAACAAGCAGAGCTCGCAGGTCCACTTCACCGTCGATGCACGCGATCACGTCGACGGCTTGCAGCGCGAACGCCTGGCGCTGCTCGAAGGCTTTGACGACAAGCGCAGCGGACTTGCCGGCGTCTGGCTCGCCTACAACGCCATCATCAAGGTCACCGCCGACGGCAACGGCGCCGTGACGGCCAAGGGATGGAAATGGGACCAGGGCGACTGGAAGGCCGGCTGCGACTACGAGATGACGGGCAAGATGGCCGGCGGCGCGTTCCGCTCCGACGAGCGGCGCAAGAATCCCGATACGCTCGAGCGCGACCATGCGATGCTGATCGTCAACCGGCTCGACGATGTCTTTGCCAAGAAGCGCACCGGGAAGGACGGCGCTGAAGACAGCGCCGACGAGGCCAAATGCAGGCGCCGGCTCGACAACTCCTCGACCGCACGGCTGTTTCCCGCCCGTCCCTCGCCCGATATCGACAATTTCAAGGGCTCGATCAGATAACCGCGCCAGCGCCGGTCATCACATCATCACAGGTCGCGCGTCTGCCGATCGCCCCAGGCGATCACGGCGGCAACGGTGGCAAACATCGCGACGGTGGCAATCAAGACAAGGATGGTGTCGAGAGACATCGGTCTTCTCCTGCGTGCTGCGGAGAAAACCTAGTGTGCGGCAACGCACATTGCCTTGTGCTGGATCAAATCCAGAGGTCGGGACGATCAGCTCGCGCCTGCGAGCTTGAGCCGCTCCAGATCGAGCAGCCGCACGCCGTCGGGCACGATCAACACCACCTTCTCGCGCGCAAGCCGCGTCAGGGTGCGGCTCACCGTCTCGATGGTGAGACCGAGGTAGTCGGCGATATCCTGCCGGCTCATCGGCAACGGCACGGTGACGGAGACCGTTCCAATGCGGGCATATCGCGCCTGCATGTTGAGGAGGAATGCGGCGATCTTCTCCTCGGCGGTGCGCCGGCCGAGCAGCAGCATCTGCTCCTGTGCAAGGCTCAATTCATGCCCGGCGAATTCGTGCAACCGGCGCAACAGATGCGGCTTGTCGTCGACATAGGCGAGGAACGCCGGTCGCGCAAAACGACACACCGCGACCGCGGTGACGGCTTCGGCGGTCACGCCGTAGCGGTCCTGCAACGCGAGCCCGAGGAAATCGCCCGGCAGCGCAAAACCGACGATCTGCCGGCGGCCATCGGGCAACGACTTGTACAAGCGCACCACGCCGTCGGTAACGTTGAAGACGCTGCCCGCCAGCGTGCTCTGCTCGAACAACGTCGTCCTCGCCGGGACCTCCCGGGCCTGGCTGATCCGGTCGAGCTCTTCGAGCTCGGGCACCTCCAGCGCGGCGCAGACGCTGAACAGCCTGACCTTGCAGTCCTCGCAGCCATTCGTGGCCAGGCCATGCCTGCAGTCGCGCGTCGCCGCGCCGGCACATGAATCCTGCAGGGGGTCGGCAATCCTCATGGCTCGGGGTCCGCATGGTTCGATATCGACCTTTATCGGCCGCTATTTGAGCTGGATCAACCATCGGGGTCATTGATGCAAATCAATGACCCCGCCGCCATCCCCCGGCAATTTCACGGAGATCGGGGATTTCGGACGATGAACAAGCAATTTCAGGCACTTCCGATCGACGATCGGCACGCGAATTCAGCCTATCCGCTCGTGTTCATGCATGATGCCAGTATTACCACGGGCCAATGGCTGCAATTCGTGCGCCGGCACAGCCGGGGCAGCTCCAGGCTGATTGCGATCCGCGACCGCCGCGGCGTGGTTCATGCCCTGTTCAGTTACCGGATCGACAGCGACCTGCGCGTCCGCAAGCGGCTCAGCATCGGCGACCTGATCGTGGCACACCTCGCCGGATCGCAGATCGACGACGCCGTGGCGAACGTCGTCGCAGACGTGGCGCAGCAATTCGGCTGCCAGATCGTCACCATCGAACGCCCCTTCGTCACGCGCCGCGCGCGAGACGCCGGATGCCCGACCGCGGACGCGCTGCGGCGCGGCAGCTGGCGGATCAACTGACACCTCGCTCCGCGTTGGGCCGGATCATGCGGCGCGGTCATGGCGCGGGCGGCCAGGCTTCGTGCAAGGAGGTTCGGCGCCAAGGCACCGCATTTGTGCTTGCAGCGGAAACCGGCCCGGGGTGTCATCCGTAGCAGCTGGTATCCGAGTTGGAGTCCCGCATGCGCGCGATCGTCCTCATTGCCGCCATTCTGTTCGCCCTCGCCTCACCTGCGACGGCCGACGACGCCGGCGCCGCGCAGGATGTGATCCGCGCCCAGGAGCAGGCGTTCGGCCGCGACGACGCCGCGGCGGCCTATTCCTATGCCGCGCCCGCGATCCGGCGGATCTTTCCGCAGGCCGAGATCTTCATGTCGATGGTGCAGAGCCAATACGCGCCGGTCTATCGCCATAGGAGCTTCGAGTTCGGCGCGGCGCAGAGCGACGGCGACCGGATTGCGCAGCGCGTTCACATCGTCGATGCCAATGGCGAGGCGTGGGAGGCGCTCTACACGCTGGAGCGGCAGGCCGACGGCAGTTTGAAGATTACCGGCTGCTCATTGCTGAAGGCCGGCCAGTCGGTGTGAGTTGCTGCTGTAAGGCTACACTATCGCCAGCCGCTGCCGTGACCGCAGCAGGAGCAGCAGGATGATGCTGACATTGAGCAGGTTCCAGGCCAGGCCATTGGCGAAGGCGGCCGCGTAGGAACCGGTGGCGTCGAAGATCACGCCCGAGATCCAGCCGCCAAAGGACATGCCGAACACCGAGGCGAAGATCACGATGCCGATCCGGGTCGCAGCCTCGGAGGCCGGCATCGCCTCGCGCACGATGATGGCGTAGCTCGGCACGATGCCGCCCTGGAACAGGCCGAACATCGCCGAGATGACGTAGAGCGAGGTCAGGCTGTCGAAGAACAGATAGAACAGCAGCGCCGAGCCCTGCGCGATCGAGCCGATCAGCAGCGTGCGGATGCCGCCGATCCTGTCGGCAAGGAAGCCGGAGCCGATCCGGCTGATGATGCCGAAGCCGAGCATCAGCGACAGCATCTCGGCGCCGCGCGCCACGCCGTAGCCGAGATCGCCGCAATAGGCGACGATGTGAACCTGCGGCATCGACATCGCCACGCAGCAGGAGATCGACGCGAGCGACAGGATCACGGTCAGCGCGTTGGTGGAGAGCTTGAGGTCGACCCGCGGCGGTGCCGCGTTGACATGGCTGCGCCGGGTCGCCGCCCCCATCAACAGCCGCAGCACCACCAGCGCCAGCGCCATCGCGATCGCGGTGAAAATGCCGATCGCAATGTGGGTGGTGCGCCAGCCGACGCTCTGCATGCCGAAATTGACCAGCGGCGGCCACACCGTGCCGCCGACATAATTGCCGCTGGCGGCGATCGCGACCGCAAGCCCGCGGTAGCGCTCGAACCAGTGCGAGGCCTCCGCCATCAAGGGGCCGAAGGTCGCGGCCGACGACAGGCCGATCGCGAAATGGAGCAGGATGAAGGCCAGGATCGACGGCGCGTAGCCGGCCCCGATATAGCCGAGACCGAGAATGCCGATCCCGGCGCCGATTGCCGCGACGATGCCGTAGCGGTCGCTGATCTTGCCGGTCACGACCTGGCCGAGGCCGAAGCCGAGCATCACCATCGTGAAGGCGAGCGAGGCCGTTCCACGGGTCGCGCCGAAGTCGGTCTGCACCATCGGCAGCGCCACCACGACCGACCACATCCCGACGCTGCCGAGCGAGCCGATCACCACGGCCACGACAAGGCGCAGCCATGCCCGGCTCGAGTCGGGAATGAACGTTACGGCTTCAGGGGAATATTCAGAAGAAATTACCACGGCAGGCGAAACTTCGTCGGCAATTGCCTCCGGGTCAAGCCACATTGCCGAGAGATTAGGCATGCAGCAGCAAGGGGACGCGCCGAACTTCACCGGCGCGTGAGCGGCTCATTTGCCGTAGTTCGGATCCTGCGCCTGGAACGGGCCGCACTTCGCATCGAGCCCGAACCGGTGATCGAAATCGACGGTGCCGCCGCCGACCGGGATGCGGGTCGGCGGCAGGCCGCGCGTGTACTGATCCACCGTCACGAACTTCTTGTCCGCGCTCATCGTCACATGCACCGGCTCGAGGCCCTTGCCCTTGTTGAGCTCGGTCAGATCGAGCGTGTAATAGCCCTCCGCCGTCGTGCCCGCGGCCATGCCGCCATGCGGCGCGAACACGACGGATTGCGGCAAATAGACCTCCATCAGGACGCCGTTGCCATTGCAGGCGATCATGCGGATCAGCCAGGTCCGATCGTCGGGCAGCGTCGCGGCCGAGGCCGGCGCCGACAGCAGCGCGGTTGCCGCGGCGCATGCTGCCGTGACGGTTCGACCTGCGCGGTTCATCATGGATGCCTCCGGCGGCTGAATTGCCTTGCTGGCGCTTTCGTCGACGACGAGGCCGCGAAAGTTCAATGGCGGTGTGGACCGCAATGCTCGCGGCCGGACCGACCGGCCGGGAATATCGTCGGCCGAACCGTGATCCATGCTGACGAGGAAAAACTGATACAATGCGAGCCGGTTCACACTGGCGGCTCGCCATCCGGACCTATCATCCCGCCGGATGGCGCGCAGTTCGCAGGTTATGAGGATCGAAGCGCACACTGTCGGAGGCTCATCATGCATTCGTCGTCAGCAGAGTGGTTACCCGTTGCAACAGCGCCGTCGGACCGGGAGCTCGAGGTCTGTGTGCTCGACTATGACGGCATGGTCCATGCGCTGATGTTCCCGTGCCACCGGGACGGCACCGAGTGGGTCGACCATGCCGGCAGCAGGCACCTCGACATCCAGCCGACGCATTGGCGCAAATGGATGGAGTCAGCCAACTAGCGCCGCGCTGATCGGTCCGATGCAGCCGACGCCGGCCTCGCACCGGCCCGGATATTGAGCTAGAATTGCCACGTGAGGTTCAAGGGTGGGCCAGGAGGCTCGTCATGGAATCACACGTGACCCCTTTCGAAAATCGCTGGACCAACGGCAAGCATGCCTGGGAGTGGCATTGCGAGCTCGAGCGGCTGGGCGTGGCGACGGTCCGGACGATGTATAGCGAGCATGAGACGCACTATCGCGGCGAGTCGGCGGTGGTGTTCGACATCCCCGCGGGCTTTGTTCACGACTGGCTGGCGTTCCACGACCGGCGCGCCGCCCGGCAGCAATTGCTGTGGCGGGCCAGCGTCATCACGCTCGGCATCATCGCCGCATCGGGCGTCGTGCTCGGCGCGCTGAGATAGCGGCCGCAAGCGCCCTCCCCCCGGAACAGCCGGACGGTCCGCCCCGCCCTTGCCGGCCCGGAATCGCATTCCCTGGCCCCTGCGACGTCCCGCGCAGCTCCTTAAAGGGCACTTATTAACCCTTTGCTAACCATACACCCGGCAAGAATTGCCGAGTGAAGTCGAGTGTCGTCGAACGCGTCTAACGGGCGGAGATCCCCGTGAACGCCAGCGCGGTGCCTCACTTTCGGAACGGCGGCCCTGCGGCCGTCGCGCAGACGCTTGGCGGCCGCGGCCGCCAGTCGCGAGGGGGAGCGGCTACCATGGTCGACGTCACGGCGGGTCAGGGCACGGCAGGCAAGAGCGGATTACCGAGCCTCGGCGAGATCGGCGACATCCTCAAGCGCGGCGACATCGCGCTGGCGGTCGGCGTCCTCACCATCCTGGTGGTGCTGATCCTGCCGCTGCCTTCGATCGTGCTCGACCTCTTCCTGGCGGTCTCGATCACGGTCTCGATCCTGATCCTGATGACCTCGCTGTTCATCCAGGCGCCGCTGGAATTCTCGTCGTTTCCGACCATCCTCTTGATCTCGACCATGCTGCGGCTGTCGCTGAACATGGCTTCGACCCGGCTGATCCTGAGCCACGGCCACGAGGGCACGGCGGCCGCCGGCCACGTCATCGAGGCCTTCGGCAACTTCGTGATGGGCGGCAACTTCGTGATCGGCATCATCGTGTTCGCGATCCTGGTGATCGTGAACTTCGTGGTCATCACCAAGGGTTCGGGCCGCATCGCCGAAGTCGCGGCACGGTTCCAGTTGGACTCGATGCCCGGCAAGCAGATGGCGATCGACGCCGACCTCTCCGCCGGCCTGATCGACGAGAAGGCCGCCAAGGAGCGCCGCAAGGCGCTGGAAGACGAAAGCGGCTTCTTCGGCGCGATGGACGGTGCCTCGAAATTCGTCCGCGGCGACGCCATCGCCGGCCTCCTGATCGTCGGCATCAACATCGTCGGCGGTATCATCATCGGCGTCGCCCAGCAGGGCCTGTCCTTCAGCGAAGCCGCCCGCACCTACACGGTGCTGACGGTCGGCGACGGCCTCGTCACCCAGGTGCCGGCGCTGATCGTCTCGACCGCAGCCGGCCTGCTCGTCTCCAAGGCCGGCATCAGCGGCGCCGCCGACAAGGCGCTGATGCGCCAGCTCTCCGGCTATCCGCAGGCGCTCGGCATGTCGGCCGGCGTCATGCTGGTGCTGGGGCTGCTGCCGGGCATTCCGACGCTGCCGTTCCTGGCGCTGGGCTCCGGCGCGGCGATGCTGGCCTGGAACGCGCGCAAGCAGAAGCGCGCGGCGAAGGCGGCCGAAACCGCAGCCGCCGCCGCCCCCGCTGCAGCCGCGGCCGCCGCCGCAGCCGCCGCGGAAGAGCCGATCGCCGCCGCGCTGAAGATTGACGACCTCAAGATCGAGCTCGGCTACGCGCTGCTGCCGCTGGTCAACGGTCCGGACGGCACCGACCGCCTCACCGAGCAGATCAAGGCGCTGCGCCGCTCGCTGGCGATCGAGATGGGTTTCGTGATGCCGGCGGTGCGGATCCTCGACAATGTGCAGCTCGAGGCGAACAGCTACGCCATCAAGATCAAGGAAGTCGACGCCGGCACCGGCAAGATCTGGCCGAGCCAGTTCATGGTCATGGACCCCGCCGGCAACCAGGTACAGTTGCCCGGCATCCACACCATCGAGCCGACCTTCGGCCTGCCTGCGACCTGGGTCGATGCCGGCCTGAAGGAAGAGGCCGCGCTGAAGGGCTACACCGTGGTCGACGCTGCCACGGTGCTGTCGACGCACCTGACCGAGCTGCTCAAGACCAACATGTCGGACCTGTTGTCCTACGGCGAGGTGCAGAAGCTGTTGAAGGACCTGCCGAAGGAGCAGGGCGAGCTGATCAAGGACATCGTGCCGAGCCAGGTCACGGTGTCGGGCATCCAGCGGGTGCTGCAATTGCTGCTCGCCGAGCGCATCTCGATCCGCGATCTCTCCACCATCCTCGAGGGCATCGCCGACGCGCTGGCGTTCTCGCGCAATCCGGCGACCATGGTCGAGCACGTCCGCGCCCGGCTGGCGCGGCAGATCTGCGCCCAGAACACCTCGCCGAACGGCTACCTGCCGCTGATCGCGCTGTCGGCGCGCTGGGAGCAGGCATTCGCCGAGTCGATCGTCGGCACCGGCGACGACCGCAGTCTCGCGATGCAGCCCTCGAAGCTTTCGGAATTCATGACCGCCGTGCGCAACGCCTTCGAGCAGGCGGCGCGCGAAGGCGAGGCGCCGGTGCTGGTGACGTCGGCTGCGATCCGGCCGTTCGTCCGTTCGCTGGTGGAGCGGTTCCGTTCGCAGACCACCGTTTTGTCACAGGCCGAGATCCATCCGCGGGCCCGGCTGAAGACGGTCGGCAGCGTCTAAAAGACTCGATTCCGACCGGGCGGAACCGATGCCCTGGGTTGTTATTGACGCGTTGTCTTCACGCGAACCGGGCGTCCACATCGTTTGAAAAACGCTCTAGCGGCCGCAAATCACTTGCGTTTTCGCCTGTGTTTTCTCGCCACAGGCAACTGATTTGTGTGGAACAGACCGAAACGGTCCTATCTGGGATGCAGCATCCCAGCGTCTGCTCAAGATACTGATATTACATTGGTTTAATGCGACTCCAGATTACCAAAGGGTCATCTTTGATCGCGCCCGATCACGTCTCATCACGCCCTTGTGATGACCTCTGGGGAACGGAATCGGCAAATCCTACGTTAGCGGGGCACGAGACGTTGAACCGGGCAACAGACCAGACCGACAGATTTACTGAGAGCAGGAAGGCGGCAGGAGACTTCCATGAACCACTCGATCTACAGCGCCGATCGTATGACGCATCTGAAGATTGTGGTCGTGGCGTTGTTCGCCGGTATCCTGGTCGCGGGCTTCGGCATTGCGGCACATAATTCGTCGGACGAGGGTTACACGCAGACTGCACGTGTCATGAAGGCCGGCAAGCCGGTGGCAATCACGAGTTCGAGCAACTCGCTGGTCCGTTGATCGGCAGGCTCGCTAACAGGAGAGTTTCACGAATTCACGTGGTGTTCTTTACAGCCCCCCAAAGTCGCTACGTGGATATTTAAGACCCCCAACTACCCCCAAGTTGACTATCGAAAACGCCCGCTCCCCACGGGCGTTTTCTTTTTTTTGCGGATGCGCGCGTCACGGCCGAAGCAAATTGTCGATGCAGCGCTGCAGCAGCAGCGAGAGCTGTTCGATCTCCACTCTCTTCAACGAATTGGTCATCCGCGCCTCGATCTCGGCGACGGCGGCGTGTGCCTTCCCGAGCACGCTACGCCCTGAGCGGGTCAGTTCGCTGCGCAATATCCGGCCATGCAACGGATCGGCGTTCCGCCGAAGCAGGCCGTCGCGCTCGAGATTGGCAACGATGCCCTGCATCGACTGCGGGGTCACGAAGGCAGCGCGCGCCAGCGCGGCATTTGAAATGCCCGGGTCCAGGTCGACAGCAACGAGAACCGCGAATTGCGGCGCGGTGATGCCGAGCGGCCGGATTGCGTCATCAACCTGCAGCCTCAGCGCATGCTGCGCAAGCTTGATGGTGTAACCCAAGGCACCGGAAACCGGCGCCGGCATTCCGGGCGTACTTGACATATCAGGCCCCTGATATAATATATAAGGAGGCTGATATTATGGATTGCCAACTCCTTTGGCAATCGTGGGGCATCGCGCGTCTTTGCCGATACGACACTGACAAGGGAGATGACCGTGAAACGTCGGCCAAAAGTCATCATCATCGGGGCTGGAACCGGCGGGCTCTGCCTGGCGCATGGCCTGAAATCGGACGGTATCGACGTCGAGGTGTTCGAGCGCGATCGTTCGGCGACCGATCGTCAGGGAGGCTATCGATTGAGCATCAGCGCGACCGGCGCTGCCGCGCTTCGCGATTGCTTGCCTGCAAGGGTGTTCGACAGGCTGGTCGCGAGCTCCGCCGATCCGAGCCAAGGCATCACGTTTGTCGATCACCGGCTGAACCGTCTGCTTGCGATCGACTTTCCGCATGGCGACCGCAACGATCCCGACGCGGAGCGGCCGATTACGCGAACGGCTCTTCGTCGCATTCTGCTCGATGGCCTCGATGCCATCACGCAGTTCGGTAAGACGTTCTCCGCTTTCGCCGACAACCCGGACAGATCCGTGACCGCGCATTTTGAGGACGGCAGCACCGCAGAAGGCGATGTCTTGATCGGTGCGGATGGCGCGGCCTCCCGCTTGCGCTCGCAGCTTCTGCCGCAGGCCCGCCGCGTCGAAACGGATGTCCTCGCCATCAACGGCAGATTCCCGCTGGACGACGACAACCGGGCGATAATTCCACTGCCAATTCTACGCGGCCCGACACCGGTCTTGGGCCCGGATGGCGGCTTTCTATTCGCAAGTGCAGTGCAATACCTTCACGCCGACGGCAATCGGCCAGCGGACTGGGACATTTCCCCGGAGGAGCGGCAGGCATTCGTGATGTGGGGCTTCTCCGCCCGGCGCAAGGCGTTCGCGTCGGTCGACCTCGACAAGTTCGATGGTGAGGGCTTGAAGGATGTTGTGCGAGCGAGAATGCAGGGCTGGCATCCTGCGCTCATGCGCGTCGTCGACATGGCCGATCCATCCACGGTCTCGGCGTTCGCGGTGAAGACCTCGGTTCCGATCGGCCCCTGGGCGACGCGCAACGTAACGCTGCTGGGCGATGCGCTCCACAACATGACGCCGTTTCGTGGAATCGGCGCCAACACCGCCCTGCGCGGGGCGGCTGTACTCCGCAGCGCCCTTTCAGCATGGGCCCGAGGCGCACAGGAGCTGATTCCCGCGCTGGCGCATTACGAGCGCGAGATGATCGAATACGGTTTCGGTGCCGTGCAGACCTCGCTTGGAGATATGGAACGCTTCCACGCCGAAGGCAGCCTCTCGCGGTTTCGCGTCAAGGCTGCGCTGCGGGCCGCCGACTGGATTCCGGCGCTCAAGGCCCGGCTTCGGCGAGGCCGCTGACCGCAGTCACCGCGGCGGCGTGCCCGACGCAGGCGGCACGGTCTCGATCAGCTTGCCGGTGAAGATCGGCGCCGAGGTCGGCTGGCCGTTCGGCGAACCGCCGGCCTGTTCGACGGTCACCGCGTAGGTGGCGCCGTTGATCACATCGGGATCGTAGCCCGACAGCACCGGGCGCGCGGTGAAATCATCGGCGCCGATCACACCGAGCGAGCGCGGCTGCGGCAGCTTGTCGGAGATCAGCCAGAGCTCGAAGCTCTTGCCGGGCTCCGAGGCGGCGCCGACCTTGCGCACGGTGAAGTTCTTGGTCGCGCCGTCGATTGTCATGATGAAGGCCGGCCCGCCATTCTGGCCCTGCAATAGCGCGACATATTGCGCCGACGGCGTGAAGGCCGGCGCGGGCGTCTTCACTTCCACGGTCTGGATGCGCGGCTTCGGCCGGATCGCGTTCGGCAAGGCATCGGGCCGGTAGATCTGCAGGCCGAGCGTCACCAGCAGCGCGGCCGCGATCGCGGTCGCGGCCGACGCGATGCCGCGCCAGCGCTTCACGCGGCTCGTCAGCGAGATCACCTGGCTGTCGTCGATGCCAAAACGTGCCCGGACCGATGCCCGCCGGGCCTCGGCCGGCTGCTGGACCCCTGGTGGCTGCGAAGGCTCCGGATCGAACGCCGAGCCGAACTCGACATCGTCTGCGATCGGCGTCGGTGGCGGCGGCGTCACCGTCGCAGCCGGCGTCTCGGGCAGCACCAGCGGCGCCTGCGGCGTGGTGGCATGGCCGATCGCCGCCTTGATGTTCTCCCAGACCTCTGGGCGCGGCTCGACCAGGCCGACCATCTGGTTCAGCGGCCCGAGCCTGAACTCCCAGGCCTGCACGAGCGCGGCGAACTCGGTGTCGACGGCCATCATGGTCTCGACCTGCGTGCGCTCGTCGGCATCGAGTGTACCGAGCGCATATTCCGCGGCGAGCGCGATATGGTCTTCGCTATAGGCCATCAATCAGAGTCCAAGACACTCCCGGATATCCATCAGGCTGCGGCGCAGCCAGGTCTTCACCGTGTTCACCGGTGTCTCGAACTTTGCGGCAAGCTGCTCGCGGCTCCAGCCGTTGTAATAGGCGAGCAGCACGAGCTTCTGACGATCGGGCTCCAGGCGACCGACGCACTCCAGCAGCCGCTTCAACTCTTCCGTCATCTCCCGTCGCGCCAGCGGATCGGGCTGGTCGGCGGCGACTTCCATCGCGGCCGGCTCTTCTTCCAGCGAGGACTCGCCTCGCTTGCGCACCACATCGATGGCGCGGTTGCGCGCGATCGACGTCATCCACGTGATCGGGGACGACAGGGCTGGGTTGAACTGCCCGGCGCTGTTCCAGATCTTGACGTAAGCCTCCTGAATGACCTCCTCGGCGAGGTCCTGTCGCCGCAAGATACGGAGCACCACGCCAAAGAGTTTCGCGCGGGTCGCGGCGTACAGCCGCTCGAAGGCGGCCTCATCCCCCTTGGCGACGGCGGCGATCAGCCAGACGAGCTCAGCCGGCGTCAGCATTCAGCGCCCCCCAAGCCTGCATCCCCCATCGCCTCATTGCCACCGCGCTGCCGATCATCCGGTCCGGACCGGTTGGTAGCATATTTTGGGACAGCACGATCCGCCAAGTGGCTGACAAGAGGCCGACAAGGGCCGGCTTGTGGACAGCGCCCAACAAAAAGCCCGGGCGATCGGCCCGGGCTCGCAAGATGGTCAGCGGAGGGAGCGAGGGTTCAGGCGATGACGCCGAGACGGGCCCGCATCAGGCCGATCGAATCCATGTCGGCTTGCTCGCGAGCGCTCTCCTCCGCGCGTTCGCGCGCCTGGTCGCGCTCGTCGAGCAGTTCGACCTTCTTCAGCTCCTCGAAGGCTTCCGACAGCAGCGCCTTGGCGTCGTCGAGCTGGGCGCGCAACTCGTCGGCCGAGCGGGTCAGGTTCTCGCGGCGCTGGATCGCGGCCTTGGCATAGGTGGGATAGGCGAAGTGCGAGGGATCGTTGATCCCGGCGCGCTCCTGCTCGGTCTGGATCTCGCGCTCGAGCTCGACGGACATGCGCTGGAAGTCGGCGATCATGCCTTCGATCTGGGTAACCCGACGGCGCTTTTCATCGACCTGAAATTTCTTCAGGCGGATCAGCGTTTCACGTGACTTCATCGACTCATACTCCCCAGAAGTCCCAAATCCGAACGCGGGACAGAGCCGGCTCCCCGCTGGGCCCCGCCGGCATAGCTATGGTGTGCCGGGGATGATGGCCTGACAAAGTTAGCGTTCCGTTTCCAAACCCGACAGGATTTGAGCGAGTTGCCGGTAGCCGTCCCCCAGGCTGGTCGCCTCGTCCTTGGCCTGGCGCAGATAGGCCTCGAGCGGCTCATGCAGCCGGATCGCCTCGTCGACCTCGGGGCTGGAACCCGGCCGGTAGGCGCCGAGCCGGATCAATTCCTCCATGTCGGCATAGGTCGCCATCACCTGCCGCGCCTTGTTGATGAAGGGCAGGAAGTTGGGGTCGGCCGACTTCGGCATGGTGCGCGAGACTGACTTGAGGATGTTGACGGCGGGATAGCGGCCGCGCTCGGCGATCGCCCGCTGCATCACGATATGACCGTCGAGGATGCCGCGCACCGCGTCGGCGATCGGCTCGTTGTGATCGTCGCCGTCGACCAGCACCGTGAAGATTGCGGTGATGGTGCCGGCGGCGGTGCCCGGCCCTGCCCGCTCCAACAGCTTCGGCAGTTCGGTGAACACGGTCGGCGTGTAGCCCTTGGCGGTCGGCGGCTCGCCCGCCGAGAGCCCGATCTCACGCTGCGCCATCGCAAAGCGTGTCACCGAGTCCATCAGGCACAGCACGTCCTGGTCCTCGTCGCGGAAATACTCGGCGATGGCCAGCGTCAGGTACGCCGCCTGGCGCCGCATCAGCGCCGGCTCGTCCGAGGTGGCGACCACCACGACCGAGCGCGCCAGCCCCTCCTCGCCGAGATCCTCCTGGAGGAATTCCTGCACCTCGCGGCCGCGTTCGCCGATCAGCCCGATCACCGAGATCGCGGCATCGACATTGCGCGCCAGCATCGACAGCAGCACCGACTTGCCGACGCCGCTTCCGGCGAAGATGCCGAGCCGCTGGCCGCGGCAGCAGGTCAGGAAAGTGTTGAGGCCGCGGACGCCGAGGTCGAGCGGCGGGCCGACCCGCTTGCGCGAATGCGCCGGCGGCGGCGAGTTGCGGTAGGACATCGGCGAAGCGCCCTGCGGCAGCGGGCCCTTGCCGTCGATCGGCTCGCCCATCGCATTGACGACACGGCCGAGCCAGGCCGGCGACGGCCGCACCTGGCTCGCCGCATTGGCGATGACGGCGCGGCAACCGCGCCTGACGCCTTCGAGTCCGCCGAACGGCATCACCACCGCGTTCTCGCCGGAGAAGCCGATCACCTCGGCCGGGATGAAGCGTCCGGCGCCGACGTCGATCACGATGCGTGCGCCGACCGACATCGCGTGAATGGGTCCGGCGATCTCGACCATCAGCCCGCGGACGCCGACGACACGGCCATAAATATTGACGCCGTCGATGTCGCCGATCTGCTCCGCGAGGGCCTTCATTGCGAAAACCTTAAGTTTCCGCGATTTTGCTCCAGCCGCTTAACTTCGTGTTTACCCGCATCATTAATCATTGCGTCACTGTCTTTGGTGACTGAGGTCGCTTGCCCATCAGAAGAAGGGCGAGTCGCGAGAGTCGGTTAGGCCCGTCTCTTAATGTGGAAACTGAACGAGCGCGGTTAGGAAAAGCTTCTTCTACGCAATATCTTAGGGCGATTCGACAAAAATTGCACGGTTAGAGCTTGCGTCGAGGAATCAGTTTTTGTTAACCATATCTCGTCAGGATCCGAATCAGTTGTTCAAAGGCGTTTTGTGAGTGCCGCAAGTGCGGCCGACCTGACGCCCGGAGCGGCGACTATAGGGGACTGGCATGCGCGTTTTGCTGATTGAAGATGATAGCGCCGTCGCGCAGTCGATCGAATTGATGCTCAAATCCGAGAGTTTCAACGTCTACACGACGGACCTCGGTGAAGAAGGCGTCGATCTCGGCAAGCTTTACGACTACGACATCATCCTGCTCGACCTCAACCTGCCCGACATGTCCGGCTACGACGTGCTCAAGCAGCTCCGGGTTTCGAAGATCAAGACTCCCATTCTGATCCTCTCCGGCCTCGCCGGCATCGAGGACAAGGTCAAGGGTCTCGGCGTCGGCGCCGACGACTACATGACCAAACCCTTCCACAAGGACGAGCTGGTCGCCCGCATCCACGCGATCGTCCGCCGCTCCAAGGGTCATGCCCAGTCGGTGATCCAGACCGGCGATCTCGTGGTCAACCTGGACACCAAGACGGTCGAGGTCGGCGGTCAGCGCGTGCACCTGACCGGCAAGGAATACCAGATGCTGGAGCTGCTCTCGCTCCGCAAGGGCACCACGCTCACCAAGGAAATGTTCCTCAACCACCTCTACGGCGGCATGGATGAGCCGGAGCTGAAGATCATCGACGTCTTCATCTGCAAGCTCCGCAAGAAGCTCGCCAACGCCTCCGAGGGCCGCAATTTCATCGAGACCGTGTGGGGCCGCGGCTACGTGCTGCGCGAGCCGCACGAGGCCGACGAGCGCATTCCCGCCTGACGCTTTCTGCAGCAAACCTCCTGAACCCCGCCGCGAATGGCGGGGTTTTTGTTTTTGGGAGGCTACGCCACCGGGACCGCGGCCAGGGCGGCGAGAACATCCGCGCCCCTGGGAACGCCGAGCCCGGTGCAGGCGCTCCAGCCGGGGGCGGCATCGTAGCCCTTGCCGCCGACGCGGTTGTTGCCCTGCTCGACCGCGCGGAAGGCGCCGGGATTGGCGTAAAGCGCCGCATTGAGGAAGCCGATCTGCTCGCCGCGCGCGGCGATCGCAATCGCGACCAGGGCGGCCCATAGCGGTGTCGCGGCGCTGGTCCCGCTCATCGCCATCGCTTGCCCGTTGACGATGATGCGGTAGCCCGGGCTCGCCGCGGCCGCGCAGGCAACGTCCGGGACGCCGCGCCGGATCGCGCCGTCGTTCTGCGACTTCGGCAGCGTCAGATGCGACTGATAATCGGGGACGGGAAACGCATCGCTGATGCCGCCGCCGGTGCCGACCGCGCCGGCGTTCCAGACCGCCTCCGCGGTGGCCGACCCGTTGCCCGCGGCAAGCACCGGCTGCGTGCCGCCGCAGCTCGTCGCATAGGGGCTCGAGGCGGGAAACCAGACATGAAGCTTGCCGTCGGTCAGGCCGCTGGTCGCCAGCTGATCGCCGGAGGCGAACAGCACGCTGACGCGCAGCCGCGCGGCGTCGGCCAGCACCGCCTGCATCGCATCGCGCCCCGGCTCGGTCCAGAATTTCTCCGCGCTGCCCCAACTGACCGAGACCACCTGCGGCGCATGCTGCTCATCGAACACCGCCTGATGAATCGCGTCGGTGAGACCGGCGGCGGAGTTCTCGGCAAAGTAGACCACGATCTTGCCCTTCGGCAGCAGCCCGGCGAGCACCTGGAGGTCGAGCGCGAGCTCCTGATCGGCGACATCATTGGTGCCGAGACCGCTGTCGTTACCGCTCTGCGGCACATTGACGACGACCGGCGGCTGCCGGTTCATGCCGGTCAGCGCCATCGCGAGATCGCTCTGGAGATAGCCGCCGCCGAGCGCGACGATGCCGACGCAGATCGACGACACGTCACGATCCAGCGGAATGCCGTAGAGCGCCGCGATGTCGGTCGGCCACAACCCGCTGTCGCTTCCCGTGTCGGCCCGGGCCTGCACCAGCGGCGTCCTGGTCCGGAGCGGGCGCTGATCGAAACCGAGAATGGCGCGGGTCCATGGCGCGATCTCGGCCGGCACCGTCAGGCCGCCGACCCGCGCACGAAATTCGCGCTGCCCGTCACGATAGATGCGAAGCGTTGCGCCGAAGGTCTCGGCCATCTGCCTTGCCGTGCCTTCAAGCATGACGGTGCGCGCGACAAGATCGGTGCCGACGACGCTCAATCCCCGCTCCGCCGCCAATCGTGCGATCCGCGCGGCGGCGCGGGCATGGCTGCGGTGGCGCTGCGTCGCGAGCTGGTGCCGCGTGACCGGTTTGGCAAGCCGCGCCAGATCGCCGGCGCTGCCCGGCTGAAACTTGTCCGGGGTGCGCCGCTTGACATAGACCACGATGGAGATCCGCTCGTTCGGATCGACATCGCCGACCAGCGTCGCGCCGTCAGGCGCGGCGCGCTCGCTGCCCGCCAGCGGAATCCTGTGCTCGTGCGAGCCGGCCATCAGTCCGGTCTCACTTCCCGGCGCATGGCGTCGGCTGCACCGGACTTTGCGTATCGTCATAGGCGCAGAACGGGATCGACCAGACGAAGTCCGCCGCAGTCGCGGTCCGCGTGAGGCCGGGCTTGCCCTCGAAGATCGGCGGCTGGCTTGAGAATTTCCAGTACCATTCCGGCAGCAGCGGCCCGAGCGGAGCGACCGGGCCATTCGGACCGAACGACAGGAATCCGGCCTGCGACGCCGGCGTGCCGTCCGCCTTGAACGCCGCGCGGCCGTGGCAGGTGATGCAGGACGACGTCGCGACGAAGCCGTCCTCGGTGACGGAATTGCCGACCCTGATGTCGAGCCCGACATTGTCGACGAAATCCACCTGCGACCCCTTCAGGCAGTAGTTGTTGTAGACGGGATCGATGTCCGCGCTCGACAGCATCGCCGCCAGTGCGGGCGTCTTGACGCAATCCGGATAGCCCTGGCCGGCGGTCCGGTTCGACGGCACGAACGCAGTCTGCGCGCCGAAACCATCGCGGCAGCCGATGATATCGCAGCGGCCCGGATTGAAGCGGTGCTCGAACGTCGCCCAGGTCCAGTTCGGCACCTGTTTGCTGATCACATGCATCGAGACCAGGGCGTACTGCACGCCGGCCGCGCTGTTGACGTGATAGAGCTGCGGCGCCTGCGCCGCCGTCGCCTTGTTGTTGGTGAATTGCGGAATGTCGCTGACCGGCACCCAGTTGCCCTTCACCTCGATCGAATCGACCGGGAACGACAGCGTCTTGCCGAATGCGGCCTTCACGCCCGACAGCTTGTAGAGGTTGTTCTGGACGATGAAGTCGAACGTCGCCCTGTTGTGGCGCGTTTCCTCCATCTGCCCCTGCGCGGCGCCCGGCGGCAGCGCCGGCAGCAATCCGCCGCTCTGCTGCACGCCTTCTCGCGCCACCTGCGGCAGGATCGGCGGGCGCAGCGACGGCGGCGTCGCAGCCGCCGGAAACTGCGGATTGGGCTGGAACAGGTCGGTATCGCTCGCCCAGGTCTCGAACGTCGAATTGCTGCCGCCGGCGCGGGTATTGGCCTGGATGAAGAGCTGCCAGGCGACCTGATCCGGCGCGGTCATCGCGGCATTCGGCGGCGACTGCGCCGCGGCCGGGACGGCGGGAAGCACAAGCAGACCACAGACGAGCAGCGTGTCGATCGACCTTCTCATCTTTGCTCTCCACATTGAGGTTCAAGGTTGGAAGCCGTCCCCCATCCAGCTCGCATAGAGATCGAGCGAGTCCTGCGTCCATCGGTGACCGGGCGGCATGAAGCCGGACGACAGCGCGGCGAAGACGCGGCGTGCGTTGGCGTGATCGGCGAAGTCGTCATTGCCGGCCGGGTCGCCCATCCAGTCGGCGTCGCCGAGCCGAACGCCATTTGGCGCCATGCAGGCGATGTCGCCCGGTCGAAACATCGGCAGGATGTCGTTGCCAAAACTGATCGTCATCGGGATCACCGAGCCCATTCGCGACATGCACTTCTGGTTGCATACCCTATAGACGGCTATCGCAAGGACCGCTGTGAAGCGGCTCACACCGGCGCGGCAATTTCCGGCAGCCGTCCGCGCGCGCCGGTGCACAAGCCGGTCGCCGGATCGAACCGGAGCTTCGCGAACCGCGACCAATCAGCTATAGGATGACCATCTGGAGCATGATCCGGAAAAGTGCGAAGCGGTTTTCCGGAAGGATCATGCTCAAACAACGAGTAAAAGCGCGATGACGATTTAACCTGATCTCATCGCGCTTTCAGGGCTGTTCGGGCGCATCACATGATCCTGCAATCCCTCGCCGGCCTGCCGGCGTTCCTGGTCTATTTCTGCACGGCGCTGATCGCCGTGGTCGCCTACCTCTTCGTCTACACGCGCGTCACGCCGCATGACGAATTCCAGCTGATCCGCGACAACGATTCCGCGGCGGCGATTGCGCTCGGCCTCAGCCTGCTCGGCTTCGTGCTGCCGGTGGTCAGCGCCATCGCCCATTCCGCCAATGTGATCGACTGCCTGATCTGGAGCATCATCGCGCTGATCGTGCAGATCATCGTCTATTACATCGTGAAGATCCCGGTGCCGAACCTGTCGGCGCGGATCGCCTCCGGCGAAATGGCGGCGGCGATCTGGCTCGGGTTGTCCTCACTGGCCGCAGGCGCGCTGAACGCGGCCTGCATGATCTACTGAGCCATCGAGCCAAGCCATGGCGCGCAAACCCAACCCGGAATTCGGCAAGCGGCGGCCGGTGGTGCCAGCGGTGCCGCCGCGGCCGGATCCGCCCTCCAAGCGCTCCAACCATGTCGCGCTGCTGATGATGGGCACGCTCGCGGTCGGCGGCGGAGCCTACGCGCTGATGCCGCGGCAGAATTGCCAACCGATCCCGCCGACACCGCCGGGCGTCACCGCGCCGGCCGTCCCGCAACCCGGCGCCGATTGCACGCAACGCAGCTCGTCGTCAGGATCGGGCGGCAGCGGCGGCGGCTCGTCGCGCAGCAGCTTCTACAGCGGCAGCTCCTCGTCCGGCGGCTCCTCATCCTCGTCAAGCTCGTCGTCAAGCTCGTCGGTGAGCCGCGGCGGTTTCGGCTCGTTCGCGCATGCATTCGGCTTCGGCGGTGGCTGATGAGCACTTTGGTGTGTCGTCGTGCGCTTTCACTTGCCCGGCGCTCGGAGCTGATGGAAACTTGGCGCTGCTCCGCAAACGGCAGGGCAGAAGGCAAGGATTGCGCCGATGAAGCGCTCGCGCCGCGTCTGGCTGAAATTGATGGGCAGCGTCGCGATCGGCGCGGCGTCGATCGGCCTGACGCCGGGTCATGCCCGCAACCGTCATCACCATGCCGGACACAAAACAAAGCGCGACCCGGAGCAAGTGTCAGTGTCACCCTCCGGCGGCTTCGGCGGCGCGCCGCGCGGCCTCGCCCACTTCGGCCATCCCGCGCATGGTGGCGGCTGAGCATGATCCGGAAAAGTGGACGCCGGTTTTCCCCGCGACAAACGCGAAGCGTTTGCGCAGAGATCATGCTCAAACAGAGCTGACACCAAGCTGAGTAGCGATCACGGTCCCCCTCATGCAACGCATCGCATGTCCAGAGCGCGACGATTGGCAAGCAACGGCCGAGAACGCCGGCTTCACCTTCCACACCATCGACGGCGAACGCTACTGGGACGAGCGCGCCTATTACGCCTTTACGCTCGACGAGATCGAGCGCGACATCGAGGCGCCGACCGGCGAGATCGATGCAATGTGCCTCGAACTCGCCGGACGCGCGGTCAAGGATGAGCGTTATCTGCGCCGGCTCAAGATTCCGGAGGCGTACTGGGACCTGATCGCGGCAAGCTGGCGCCGCGAGGATCAAAGCCTCTACGGCCGGCTCGACCTCAAATTCAGCGGCAGCGGCCCGGCCAAGCTGCTCGAATACAATGCCGACACGCCGACCTCGATCTTCGAGGCGGCGGTGTTTCAGTGGACCTGGCTCGAACAGGCGATCCAACGCAACATCATCCCGAAGCGCGCCGACCAGTTCAACTCGATCCACGAGCGGCTGATCGAGGCCTGGAAGACGATCGGCGCCAACCATCCGCTGCATCTCACCGGATTGACCGGCAATGCCGAGGACGCTGGCACGCTCGCTTATCTCGAGGACACCGCGGCGCAAGCCGGGCTGAAGACGACGGTGCTCGACATCGAGCAGATCGGACTGCGCGATGACGGCCGGTTCGTCGACCTCGACGAAAGCCCGATCGCGCTCGCCTTCAAGCTCTACCCGTGGGAGTGGATGTTTCACGACGCATTCGGCAAGAACCTCAGCTCCGCGCCGACGCAATGGATCGAGCCGCCGTGGAAGGCGATCCTGTCCAACAAGGGCATCCTGCCGCTGTTGTGGGAGATGTTCCCAAACCACCCCAATTTGCTGCCGGCCTATTTTGACGACGACCCGCAGGCGGCGCAGCTCGGCACCTCCTTCGTGCGCAAGCCGATCTATTCGCGCGAGGGCGCCAATGTCGAACTGGTCAGCGCCGGCATCACGCTGGTCGCCGAGCAAGGTCCCTACGGCGCCGAAGGCTTCATCCGCCAGGCACTCGCACCGCTGCCGAATTTTTCCGGGCAGTATCCGGTGCTCGGAAGCTGGCTGGTCGACCACACGCCCTGCGGGCTCTCGATTCGCGAAGATGAAAATCCGATCACCGGCAACACCTCGCGCTTCCTGCCGCACGCGATTTTGTAGCGCCGAGAACAGTTAGAGCGAGCGTAGTTCTTTCACCGTCATCCTGAGGAGCCGCGAAGCGGCGTCTCGAAGGATGCACGGCCCGGCTGGTGGCCGTCGATCCTTCGAGACGCGCGCAAAAGCGCGCTCCTCAGGATGACGGGAGAAGCCTAGCCAGGCTTTGAACGCAAGAGCTGATCTCACCGCGCAGCGGACGCGACCGCCTTCAGCACATGCAGCGCGGCACCGGCGCGCGCGACCGGAGCGCTGCTGGGCTGATAGAGCCCGCGGCGGTCGGGATAGGGCCTGAACAAATTGGTGATGCCGACCACGGATTCCGCCGCGCCAAGCGCCAGCACACCGTCGGGCTCGAGCATCCGGGAGATCTTGCCGAAGATGCCCGCCTTGGTCTGCTGATCGAAATAGATCAGCACGTTGCGGCAGAAGATCACGTCGAAGGTGCCGAGATGTGCAATGTCCTGCAGCAGATTGAGCTGCCGATGCTGCACCATGCCGCGGATGTCGGCGTTGAGCTGCCAAAGTTCACCCTGCTGCGTGAAGTGCTTCACCAGCAGCTGGATCGGCAGGCCGCGCTGCACCTCGAACTGGCTGAACAGGCCGGCCTTGGACTTTTCCAGCACCGCCTGCGACAGGTCGGTGGCGATGATCTCGATGCGCCAGCCGCTGAACAGCGCGGTCATTTCCTTCAGCAGCATCGCGATCGAATACGGCTCCTGACCGGTCGACGACGCCGCGCACCAGATCCGCAGGCTACGGCGCGCAGCGCGTGCCTGTGCCAGCGCCGGCAGCACCGCTTCCTTCAGATGATCGAACGGGATCTTGTCGCGAAAGAAGAAGGTCTCGTTGGTGGTCATCGCTTCGACCACCTCCGAGGTCAGCATCTCGGCGCCGCCCTTCATCTTCAGGACAAGCTCGGGAATGCCGGCAAGGTTCGACCTGCGCGCTAAAGGCAGCAGGCGGCTCTCGACGAGATATTGCTTGTCGCTCGACAGATCGAGCCCGGAACGTTCCTTCAGCAGCTTACGCAGATACTCGTAGTCCAGCGGCGTCACGAACGATCTCCCGCAAACACGCGAACAAGCTTCGGTGCGATCTGATTGAGCGGCAGCACGGCGGCGCAGATCCCGGCATTGACCGCAGCACCGGGCATGCCCCACACCACGCTAGTGGCTTCGTCCTGGGCGATCACGCTGCCGCCGGCAGCGACGATATCCTTGCCGCCGCGCATGCCGTCGGAGCCCATGCCGGTCAGGATCACCGACATGATGCTGCCCTGCCAGACGTCGATCGCGGAGGTGAACATCGGATCCACCGCGGGCTTGCAGAAATTGACCGGCGGCCCGTCGTCGAGCGCGATGGTGGCGTCGACGCCGTGGCGGACGATGCGCATGTGGCGTCCGCCCGGCGCCAGATAGATCCGGCCCGGCTTGATGGTCTCACCGTCGATCCCCTCATGCGCCGGCCGCTTGCTGGCGCGCGCCAGATGCTCGGCGAGAATGGTGGTGAAGGTCGGCGGCATGTGCTGGGTGATCAACACCGGGACGCGATCGATCACCGGGCCGATCTCCGCAACCAGCGACATCAGCGCCTGCGGACCGCCGGTCGACGAGCCGATCAGCAAGACCTTCGGCTGCAACAGGCCAAACGAACGGCGCGCGACCTGGGCCGGCGCCGTGGGCGCAGCGACGGGAGCCAGAGTCCGCGGTCTGTCGTGACCGGGCGCAAGCGGCGGGCTTGCCGTGGTGTGCACGGTGCCGCGCCGCGCCTTGGCGCCGAGATGACGGATCTTCTGGATCAGGTCGTGGCGGAAGGTTTCGGCGGCGGTGGCCTCGCGCGTGCTCTCCGGCTTCGGAATGTAGTCGGACGCACCGAGCGAGAGCGCCTTCAGGCTGATCTCCGCGTTGCGGCGGGTCAGCGTCGAGGCCATGATGACGACGAGATCGCGCTTCTTCACCAACAGCTGCGGCAGCGCCGAGATGCCGTCGAGGTCGGGCATCTCGATGTCGAGCACCGCGACGTCGGGATTGATGCGCTCGAGCTGATTGACGGCGTCGAGGCCGGTGCGCAGCGAGGCGACGACCTCCATGTCGGGCTCGGCGCCGATCCAGCGCGAGATCATCCCGCGGATCACCACGGAATCGTCGACCACCATCACCCGCACTTTGTCGGACCGGGTCGATGTCGGAACCGCAGTACTTGTCAACGCAACACTCATGACTTCACCAGCGACGCAACACGACGCACAACAACCGTTGAGCCGAGGGCTTCTGCCGCCGGATCGAACGTAGATCTAGATAAGCCCGACTTCCTGGAACTTCGCGGTGACGATGTCCCGGTCGAACGGCTTCATGATGTATTCGTTGGCACCGGCATGCAGCGCGCGAGCGATATGCGCGACGTCATTCTCGGTGGTGCAGAACACGACCTTGGGCTGATCGCCGCCGGGCATGCGGCGGAGATTGCCGAGAAACTCGTAGCCGTCCATGACAGGCATGTTCCAGTCGAGCAGCACGGCCTCGGGCATCGCGCGCTTGCAGGCCTCGAGCGCTTTCGCGCCGTCCTCAGCCTCGACGATAGTGAAATCGAGCCCTTCCAGGATACGGCGGGCGACCTTGCGAATGACGCTTGAGTCATCGACAACAAGACATGTTCTCATCTGCGACCTCTACTTCCTCATCCCCGGTGGGATGTTTCAGTTTCTTCAATTGCAGCGGCCGGTCTCAGGCCGCTTTGGCATCGGGCACCAGTTCGAGCACGCGATCGACATCGAGGACGACCATGAGCTGGCCGTCGAGGCGGTGGACGCCGCCGGCGAGCTTGGCCATGCGGGGATCGAGGTTGACCGGATTGTCCTCGCGGCTGTCGTCAGGCAGCCGCAGCACCTCGCCGATCTGGTCGATCAACAGGCCATAGGATTCGCCGCGCTGGTCGACGCCGACCGCCATCGGCAGCTTGCCGTCGTCGGCCTTCGGCAGCCCGAGCCGGGCGCGCATGTCGACCACGGTGACGATGCGGCCGCGCAGATTGAGCACGCCGGCGATCTCGCTGGAGGCCAGCGGCACCCGGGTCAGCCGCTCCGGCATGAACACGTCCTGCACCCGCGAGATCGGCAGGCCGAACAGCTGTCCGCCGATCACGGCGGTGACGTATTCGGCCATCGCGCCTTCACTGCTCTCGGTCTTGGTCATCGATCCTGTTTCCTTCAAGCGGCGCGCCGCAGTTCGGCGGTCTGCTCTTTCAGCGCCGCGATCAGCCCGGGACGATCGAACTTGGCGACATAGTCATGGAAGCCGGCCTGCCGGCCGCGCTCGATCGCCGCCGGCGACACCATCGCCGACAGCGCGATGATCGGCAGCTGGTTGAGGTTGTGATCAGAGCGGATGTTCTCGGCGAACTCGAAGCCGTTCATCTCCGGCATCTCGATGTCGGTCAGCACCACGTCGAAGCTTTGTCCCGAGCGCAGCGCGGCGAGCCCTTCCTGCGCGCCGCCCGCGGTCCGCACCTTGTAGCCGGCAGCCTTCAAGACCGGCGCCAGCATGTTGCGGAAGAACGCGCTGTCGTCGACCAAGAGCACCGACTGCGCCGAGGCCGACGGGCGCATCTCCTTGCGCGAGAACCAGTCGGCGAACGCCATCGGCAGGAAGTGGCCGACGTCGATCACCTCGGTGGCCTGGCCCTTGATCACGGCCGAACCCAGGATGCCGTCCTGGCTGCCCGCGACCTCGATGTTGAGCTTTTCCTCGACGATGTCGATGATCTCGTCGACCACGAGCCCCATCGAGCGGCCGTCGTCGGCGAACACCAGGATCGGCTGCGAGCCCTGGGTCTGCACCTCGACGCCGGCCATCTGCACCAGCGGCATCAGCTGCTCGCGGTACTGCACCATGTAGCGGCCATTCGAGAGCTCGATCTTGTCGGTTGCGATCTCTTCCAGGCGGGTGACGAGGCCGAGCGGCACTGCCTTGGGCTGCGAGGAGCCGGCGCGGAACACCAAAAGCGAGGTCAGCTGCTCGCCGCTCGCGGCATGGCTGCTGGCATTGTCCTCGGCCATGTCATGGGCCGAGGAGCCGGAGGCGCCCAAGGCCTTGGCGATGCCGTTGGGGTCGATGATCATGATCACGGCGCCATCGCCCAAAATGGTGTTGCCGGAGAACATGTCGATGTGCCGCAGCTTGGTGGACATCGGCTTGACCACGATCTCCTCGGTGTGGAACACGCCGTCGACCACGATGCCGAAAGTCTGGCTGCCGACTTGCGTCACCACGATGAAGCCGTTCTCGGCATCGGTGGTGGTGGCGCCGTCGTCGATCTTCAAGAGCTTCTTGAGATGGATCAGCGGCAAGAGCTTGTTGCGCAGCCGCAGCACTGCGGTGTCCTTGATCCGCTCGATGCGGTGCTCGGAGTTGGCGCGGGCCCGCACCAGCTCGACCACCGAGAGCTGCGGGATGGCAAAGCGGTCGCCGCCGGCTTCCACGATCAGCGCGGAGACGATCGCCAAGGTCAGCGGGATCTTGATGGTGACACTGGCGCCCTCGCCGGCCACGCTCTTGATGTCGATGGTGCCGCCGATCTGGTCGATATTGGTGCGCACCACGTCCATGCCGACGCCGCGGCCGGACACCGAGGTCACTTGCGCGGCGGTCGAGAAGCCCGGCGCGAAGATGAACTTGTGGATCTGGGCCTCGGTCATCTTCTCCAGCTCAGCCTCGGTAACGAGACCGTTCTGGAGCGCCTTGGCCTTGATCCGCTCGGTGTTGAGCCCGCGGCCATTGTCGGCGATGCAGATGATGATGTGGCCGCCTTCGTGATAGGCGCTTAGGCGAATGGTGCCCTGCTCCGGCTTGCCGGCGGCGAGGCGCTCCGCGGTGGTCTCGAGGCCATGATCGGCGGAGTTGCGCACCATGTGCGTCAGGGGATCCTTGATCAGGTCGAGCACCTGGCGGTCGAGCTCGGTGTCGGCGCCGTGCATCTCCAGCTCGATCTGCTTGCCGAGTTCGCCGGAGAGGTCGCGGACGATGCGCGGCAGCTTCTGCCAGGCATTGCCGATCGGCTGCATCCGCGTCTTCATGACGCCTTCCTGCAGCTCGGCGGTGACGTTGGAGAGCCGCTGCAGCGGCACCTTGAACTCGGTGTCCTCGTTGCGCCTTGAAATCTCGAGCAGCTGGTTGCGGGTCAGCACCAGCTCGGAGACCATGGTCATCAGGTGTTCGAGGGTGTCGACGTTGACGCGGATCGACTGGTTGGCGATCTTGTCGCCTTCCTGGACATCCTCGGCGGCGGCCTTGCGGGTCGGCTTCTTCGCGGCTTCGGCCGGCTCGACGGGCGCAGCAGCAGCGGCGGCCTTCGCGACCGGCGCGGGCGCCGCCACTTCGGTCTCGGTCTCGCGGAAGGCGCGCTCGAGCTCGTCGAGCGAGACCTCGCCGGGACGTAAGGGGCGCTCCAGCGTCTGCACCACCAGCGTGCCTTCGGTCATGTCAGCCTGCACGGACGGCGCTTCGACGACCGGCACATCTTCTTCAGCAGCCGCCATTGCGGCCATGCCGCGCTCGACCATCGCTTCGAGCTGATCGATCAGGTCGCGGTCGTTGCCTTCGGGCTCGGCCTCGGTCGCCTCCAGCCCGCCCAGGATCTCCTTGATGCGGTCGATCGAGGACAGGATCAGCGTCACGGCTTCCGCCTTCACCGGCATGCCGTCGCGGAACTTGCCCATCAAGGTCTCGCCGGCATGCGCCAGCGCTTCCAGCCGCGGCAGGCCCAAGAACCCGCAGGTCCCCTTGATGGTGTGCACAAGGCGGAAAATGTTGTCCAGGATCTTCGCGTTGTTCGGATCCTGCTCGAACTGCACCAACTGGTTGTCGACCGTATCCAGGCTCTCGCTGCTCTCCGTCAGGAACTCGCGCAACAGATCGTCCATGAAACCAACCTTCGAAAAACGCCGAAAACGCTGCGGCGCGCGACATCCACGCGCCTGACGGAACTTGGGTCAGCTTCTCCGCAAAGCGTTTAAGTTTGGTTGAGTAAATGGAAAAGAACGGGATCAACAAAGAGATAAGGCCGCGCGATTGAACGCACGGCCTGTCGTAACCTTTGATTAATGATGTTGCCGCGGCCGCGTTCAGGACGCTGCGATAATGACCTTGTCGCCGTCGAGCGTGAGCGTCACTTTCAAACCGCAGGCCTCAGCCAAGAGGCGCGTGTAGTGCGGCTGCACCGCATGTGCATCGACGGTGTTCGGCGAGCTTGCATTGAGCAGGTCGACGATGTTCTGCGGCACACGCGCATTGAGGCCCGCGGCCTGGATGCGGAAGCTCATGGCTTCGCCCTCGCCGACCGGATCGATGGTGAGCGTGCCGCCACGCGGGATGGTCTGCTGCGCGATGACCAGCATGTTGAGCAGCAGCTTGACGCGATTTTTGGGCAACAGCAGCCGCGGCAGATTCCAGGTCAGCGTCACCTTGCCGTCCTCGATGTGCCCCTTCGCCATGTTCTGGGCATCGCCGAGGTCGATCTGCGCGCCGGAGGAACCGGCGGCGCCGAATGCCAGCCGGCAGAACTGCAGCCGCGCCGACGCGGTCTTGGCGCTCTTGCGGATCAGATCGAGCGCGAAGTCGCGATCTTCGGGCTTCGGGTTGTCGTCAAGGACCTCAAGCCCATTGACGATCGCGCCGACCGGACTGATGAGATCGTGACACACCCGCGAGCACAACAGCGCCGCGAGCTCGAGTGCGTCGGGGGCGGGACCGGGAGACGAAGTGCCAGACATCAATTGTTTCCTGGAAAGCCGCACGCCGACCGAGGAGTGCGAATCACGCATGCCTGTCGGCTTGATACACCGGGCAGACGGATGCTGCCAGCTTGCGGCGGGGCTGGCATCATGATCTCAGGGGAAGACGAACAGGATATGAGAGCCGCCCATGAATAAGGCACAATCGCCCACCGTCGACTGCGACAAGGCCGCCACGCTGCTCGAATCACTGACCGAGCTCGTGATCCGCGCCGGCGAGGCGATTCTTGCGGTCAACCGTTCCGCCATGAATGTGACCGGCAAGAGCGACGGCTCGCCGGTCACCGAGGCCGATCTCGCCGCCGACCATATCATCGTCGAAGGGCTGACGCGGCTGGCGCCGCATGTATCGCTGCTGTCGGAGGAGCGCGTCCACCTGGCAACGCCGCCCTACAAGGACAGTTTCTTCCTGATCGATCCGCTCGACGGCACCAAGGAGTTCGTCGCCGGCCGCAACGAGTTCACCGTCAATGTGGCGTTGGTCACGCACGGCGTGCCGCTGCTCGGCATCGTCGGTGCGCCGGCGCTCGGATTGATCTGGCGCGGCATCGTCGGCAAGGGCGCGGAACGATTGACGTTGCAGGGCGGCACGGCTTCGCAGGCGGTGGCGATCAGGACCCGTCCCTGCCCGCCACGCGGCGCGCCCTGGACCGTTGCGGTGAGCCGTTCACATGGCGATGCGCGCACCGAAGCCTTCATCGACGAACGCAGTGGCGCGGTCCGCGCCGTGCTGGGCTCGGCCGTCAAGTTCGGCCGCGTCGCCGAGGGTGCGGTCGATATCTATCCCCGCCTCTCGCCCACGTCCGAATGGGACGTGGCGGCCGGTCACGCGGTGGTCGTTGCGGCCGGCGGCAAGGTGACCGATTCGCACGGGCACCCCCTGCATTTCGGGCTCGGCCGCGAGGATTTTCTGGTACCGGAATTCATTGCCTGGGGCGACCCCGCCGCAGCCTGAAGCATGATCCGGAAAAGTGCGAAGCGGTTTTCCCTCGCGACAAACGCGGAACGCGTTTGCGCGGAGATCATGCTCAAAACAAAGAGCTGACTACTGCGCGAGATCTTCTTCCAGCTCCGGCCAACGCGCCGCGGCTTCCTTGAGGAAGCGCGCGGGATCGGCGGCGAAGGCATCGCGGCTGCGTTCCCGGTTGAACAGATAGAGCCTGTTCCCAACGACCGCCCAGAATCGCGGATTGCCGGCGCAGGTCACGCCCCGCACCAGATCGGTCGGATCGTAGCCGCCGAACTGCGGACCATAGATTTCAGGATGCGCCACGAACGAAGCGCGGTTGCCTTCGTTGCGGAAGCGCCAGACCGCACCGCTTTCGGCGGCCTCGAATTCCGGCCGCCCTTGGGTGGCGGCGGCGTCGGTGAAATAGGCGACCGGATCGAATCCCTCGATCGCAAGGCCGGAGTAGCGGTTCGTCACCACGCGCTCGGTCGTGGTGGCCTGAACCGGCAAAGCAGGGCAGATGGCCGCCAAAATGCCCGCCAACAGGCCGAAAAACGCCATGCCCCGGCGTGATCCATATCTTTCCTGCCGTTGTGCCGTCATAGTTGATACCGATAACATCCGAGTCGAGGGGACACCGGGCGCAACCTAGAGCCGTGCCTGTTGGCATCAGGTTAAAGGGCAACGCCCGGATTTCGATAGCAGGGGTTCTTAATGACTTTCGCATCACGCCTTGCCGCGGTCGCGTTTGCCGCGCTGATGTGCTGGAGCGCAGGGGCGTCCGCGCAGCAGCCCCCACCACCGCAATATCCGCCGCCGCAGCGTGAACCGACCCCGTATACTTACGGGCCCGACGAACTGGTCGGCGCCGGCCACAAGTTCTTCGGCAACGTCTCGCGCGGGCTCGCCTCCGTGATCGAGCGCGCGGTCAGCCAATGGGGTCTGCCCAACGGTTATGTGCTCGGCGAGGAAGGCTCCGGCGCGTTCGTGGCCGGATTGCGCTATGGCGAAGGCACGCTCTACACCAAGAACGCTGGCGACCTCCGGGTCTACTGGCAGGGTCCTTCGGTCGGCTTCGACTGGGGCGGCGACGGCGCCCGCACCATGACGCTGGTCTACAACCTGCCTTCGACGCAGGCGATCTACCAGCGCTTCGTCGGCATCGACGGCTCCGCCTATATCGTCGGCGGCTTCGGCATGACGGCACTGACCGCCAACAACATCGTGCTGGTCCCGATTCGCTCCGGCATCGGCCTCAGGCTCGGCGCCAGCGTCGGCTATCTCAAATACACCCCACGCGCGACCTGGAACCCGTTCTAGGTCGCAAGCCCCCGGTTGGGTGATGCGCCAAGCGCGCCGGCACCGTTAGCGATTCACCTTAACGTGGCAAACGGGCTGGCCTTCGGCTGGCCCGCCGTGGCATTGTGATTAACAAATTCCTTCTTTCTTTGGAGTGACCCTTCATGATCGAGCCGATCATGTACGCGGCGATCGGTTTCCTGATCTCGATGCTGTGCGGCCTGATGATCGTGCCCCTGGTGCATAACCGGGCGGTGCGGCTGACCACGCGGCGGATGGAGGCGGCCACCCCGCTGTCGATGGCCGAAATCCAGGCCGACAAGGACCAGCTCCGCGCCGAATTCGCCATGTCGGCCCGCCGGCTCGAGATGAGCGTCGACCAGCTCAAAAGCAAGACCACGAGCCAGCTCGCCGAGCTCGGCAAGAAGACCGACGCGATCAACCGCATGAAGATCGAGCTGGGCGAGAAGAACGCCGCGATCTTCGCGATGGAGGCGCGCGAGAAGGCGATGAAGGAGCAGCTTCGCGCCACCGAGGAGGAGTTCGGCGCCAAGACCGAGCTGCTGCGCACCGCCGAGCAGGCGCTGACCGACAAGCAGGGCGAGCTTGGCAGGATCAACGCCGAGCTCAGCGACCGCTCGATGACCGCCGACAGCCGCCAGGTCGAACTGGTCGCGGTGCGGACCCAGGTAGAGGAGTTGAAGAACCGGGTCGGCGACGCCGCCAGGGAGTTCGCGGCCACCGAGGCCCGCCTCGCCCAGGAGCGCAGCCAGTCGGAAACCGTGACGCGCGATCTCACCGATGCGCGCGGCCGGGTCGAGAATCTGAGCCAGCGCGTCACCGACCTCGACCGCCAGTTGATCGTCCAGGTCAAGGAAGCCGAGATGCTCGGCAACCGCGTCAGCGACCTCGAGACGCGGCTTGCGACCCAGGGCAAGCTGCTCGCCGAGCGCGAATTTGAGAACGGCCAGCTCAAGCAGGCCAACGCCGCCGCCGAGCGGACGGTGCAGGAGCTGCGCGAGGAGATCGCCGCAGCAGGCGGCGGCAAATCGTCCGTGCTCGAGAAGCTGCGCCAGGAGAAGGCCGCAGTCGAGGAGCAACTGCGCACAGCCCGCGACGAACGCGGCAAGCTGCAGCGCGACATCAACGCGATCCAGCAGCAGGCCGAGAGCTCCTGGGCGACCGAGCGGATGGAGAACGCGCTGCTGCGCGAACGCATCAACGACATCGCGGCCGAGGTGGCCAAGCTCGCGATCCAGCTCGAGGGCCCCAATTCGGCGATCGAGGCCATGCTGGCGGCGGAGCCGACCGTGCCGGCCAAGATCGCCTCGCAGCCCGCCGCCAAGCCGGCCAACGGTGCCGCAAACGGCGTCTCGCCGGGCAGCGGGATGCCCGAAGGCGGCGGCACGCTCGCCGAACGCATCCGGGCGCTGCAGTCGCACGCCTCCCGCGCCCGTCAGCAGGGAGCCTGATTTACGCAGGGTTTGGCTTGACACCCCTACCCGGCACTTCGTAAATCGCACGCTCTGACGAAGCGCCACTTTTCGACCGGCCGCCGACCAGCGGCCTTTGGCACGTCATATCCCGGACGCATAGCTCAGCGGGAGAGCGTTCCCTTCACACGGGAGAGGTCCAAGGTTCGATCCCTTGTGCGTCCACCATTAGACCAATAAAATCAATAGCTTAAAAAATACTTTCCCTCTTGATGTGCCCCGAAATTAACGGGGCACAATGCGGGCACACGCATCACCTGCAAGAAATTCGCTGACAAAAACCTCCCAAGGCAGACGTCAAGCCCGGCTGATGCGAAAGGTGAGGAGAAAAGGGTGTTGCATAGCAATGGCTTGCGAGCGCTACGCGTTGGGGTTCACTCGCACGGAAATCCGGTAAGCACTGCGTAAGCGGTAAACACCCGTAGCTCAGCCTGAAAGGGCGTCGTGGGGCGAGCGCACGGTCGCGGCGGTAGCCGCCCGATCGGTCCACATGCGGGCTCGACTGGCGAAAGTTTGAGCGCCACGGGGGCATGATGCTCGCCCCAGCCCGGTCAAGCGTACCCTCCGCCCGCTCCGCTGTTCCAACGCCATTCTAGCTGGACGGATTTTCGTCCGCACCGCCTTGTACAGGCCCCGAGAACGATCGCGGACGGGTCAGCACCTCGGGCTCGAGGATATGATCAAGCTGTTCAGGGGTGAGCAGCTTCTTTGCCAACACCAAGTCGTAAACGCTTTGGCTTGTGATGAGTGCTTCTTGAGCTATCTTCGTCGCATTGGCGTAACCGATATATGGATTAAGCGCGGTGACTATTCCGATCGATCTTTCCACGCCTCGAAGCAGATGCTCGCGATTGGCGGTAATCCCATTCACGCACCTCGTAGCTAGCGCCAAGCAGCCTGACCGAAGGTGCGTGATGCTCTTGAACAGGCTGTGGGCGATGATCGGCTCAAAGGCATTCAGTTGCAGTTGACCGGCCTCAGCCGCAAAACTCACGGTGACGTCGTTTCCTATCACCTCAAAGGCAATCTGGTTGACGACCTCCGGTATGACCGGGTTGACCTTGCCCGGCATGATGCTGGAACCAGCCTGCATCGCTGGCAGGTTGATCTCGCCAAGTCCCACTCGAGGTCCCGAAGACAGCAGACGCAGATCGTTGCAGGTTTTCGAAAGCTTGATCGCTACCCGCTTCAGAACGCCGGAGAGCTGCACGAAACTGCCGCAGTCCTGGGTCGCCTCGATCAGGTTTGAAGCGGTCACGACCGGAATACCCGTCGTCGTCCGCAAATGCTGACAAACTAGACGAGCATAGTCCGGATGCGCATTGATGCCCGTGCCGATCGCAGTGGCGCCCATGTTAATCTCACAAACCAGAAGCACCGCTTCCTTCAGCCGCTGTTCGTCCTCTCCGACCATCACTGCATAGGTCGAAAACTCCTGCCCGAGAGTCATTGGAACGGCATCCTGCAACTGAGTGCGCCCCATTTTGACGATGCCCTTGAATTCCTCGGACTTCACCTCGAAAGCCTGACGCAAGGTCGCCATAGCCTCTACGAGCCGCATGATCCCGGAATAGGACGCAAGCTTGAGCGCCGTCGGATAGACGTCGTTCGTACTTTGGCTCATGTTTACGTGTTCGTTGGGATGCAGAAAATTATAGTCACCTTTAGCGCGCCCCAGCAATTCCAGTGCGCGGTTTGCGATGACTTCGTTGGCGTTCATGTTGGTTGACGTCCCGGCCCCGCCTTGGATGACGTCAACTACAAATTCCTTATTTAGATGGCCCGTCCTAATTTCGTCGGCGGCAGCGATGATGGCATCCGCACGCGTCTCATCCAGCAAACCTAGATGGCGGTTGGTCCGTGCGGCAGCTGACTTGATGGAAGCCAGCGCCGCAACTAGATCTGGATAGTTCGAGATTGGGGCTCCACTAATCGGAAAATTCTCCACCGCACGCAGAGTGTGGATGCCATAGTAGGCAGCCGCGGGAACGTCTCGCTCGCCCAAAAGATCATGCTCGCGTCGTCTGCTCATTCGGGCCTCTCGCTAAAATATTCGTGAATCTCTTGGTGAAAACGACGAGGAAACGTGCCCGCAGGGGTATTGTAGAACGTCACCTTGAAATCATGGGCAGATGCGGTCTTGGCACCTCCCCTCAGCGAATAAAGAGCCGCCGAGATTGCGCCGCAGAAGCCCTCCCGGCGGTAGCGTTCTCATGAAATCAGCTCGCTGTAGGAGCTATCCGACCTGGCGGCATGGTCAGCGCTGGGAGTTCCACTGCGCGAAAACTTGTCCACCGCACCCAAGCGCTGACCGAGAGCCAGCAGGGCGGTAATGCTGATGATGGACGTCGCAATCACGTAAAAGCTGGGCGCCATCTTGTTTTCGGTCGCGGCAATCATCCAGGTGACGATCAAAGGCGCGAATCCGCCGAAGAACGTGACTGAGAAGTTGTAGGTCAGTGCCAATCCGGTGCCGCGGGTGTTGGTCGGGAATATCTCCGAAAGCATTGCAGGTATCGGCCCAAGACACGCTGCGATCAGCAGACCGACCAATGCCTGCACCGCGAGCAGGGTGATCACCGTCGGCCACAGGGTCTGCATCAGAAAGAGCGGATACGAAGTGAGGCAAGCCATCAACACCGCAATCGACAGCACCCGAAGTCGGCCATAGCGATCCGACAGCGTGCCGAACAACGGCGCCGTCACCATCAAAACGACGCCGGTCACCAATGCGCCGACAAACGAAGAGGTCGCCGGAATATGCAATTGCGTCAAGGCATAAGTCGGCATGTACACCTTGTGAACGTAGTTGAACGCGGTAACTCCTGCGACGACGCCTATGCCGAGCAATAGATTCATGCGGTCACGTACCAGTACCGCGCTCAGCGGCGAGTTGTCTTGTTTGACAGCCGCGAGTTTTGTGAATTCTGGCGTCTCGTCTATCTGGCTGCGGATGTACAGACCAACCGGCCCCACCAGCAGGCCAACGCCGAAGGCGACCCGCCAGCCCCAATCGTTCACCTGACTCTCTGTCAGAGTGTAGCTGATAAGTGCGCTGACGCCGGCCGCAAGCACGGTCGCCAACCCTTGCGTTGACGATTGCCAGCTTGCGAAGAAGCCGCGTCGCTTGGAATCCGCATGCTCTACCATGAAGGCCGTTGCTGCGCCGAATTCGCCGCCGGTCGAAAAGCCCTGCAGCATACGTGCGACGATGATGGTCAGCGGTGATAGGATGCCGATCTGGAAATATGTCGGCGCGAAAACGATGATCGCCGTACCCGCCATCATAATCGCAATTGACATTGTTAGCGACGCCTTGCGCCCTGCCCGATCAGTATACGAGCCTAGGATAATCGCGCCCAGCGGGCGCATCACGAAGGAAATTCCGAATGTGCCAACGCTGAGCAACAGCGACGTCGTTTCGTCAGCCGTGGGAAAAAACTGTTTGCCGATGACCACAGCGAAATAGCCATAAATAAGCAGATCGTAAAATTCGAGCGCATTGCCGATGCTAGCCGCGCAAATTTCTTTCCAAGGGTTGCGCACCGTGGCGACAGACAAGGCGCCCCGGTCGGATGATTGAACTTGTGCTGACATCAGATATCTCTGGGGTTGTTGTCTGCCTTGCAGGACCGCAAGAGTAAACCGCGAATTCGAAGCCAAACGCATCAACACGCTCAAACTGATGCGTTCGCGCGTTCAATTGCGAGGACGCGCTCCACTGCCAGGCGCGCCTAGTAAGCAAGTGAGCCGCTCCAGGATTTCGAGTCCGATCGGGAGGGCATCCTCGTTAAAGTCGAAGCGAGGATTGTGGTGTATTGCGCTTAGTTCTGTACCAATGCCAAAATATACAGCCTTCCCGCCACGGCCTTGAACAGCTCGCATCATTTCGGCGGCGTCGTCGCTGCCTCTGAACTCAACGCAGTCCCGAATCGCCTTGACTTGTGGGACCTCGCGCGCCGCCTCATGGACGATTTTCGCCAACTCCGGGTCGCTGCTCGCCGCTCGCGATTCACCGACCAAGTCGGAGCGGCTAGTCACTTCATGCATCAATGCAGCGCCTGCAACAACTCGGGCCGCGGTATCTCTCAGGAATTGGAGAGTATCGGCATTGTCCGCGCGCAGTTCTATCGAGAGGTCAGCAGAACTCGGAACTGTGTTTCGCGAGTCTCCGCCGGATATGCGACCGACATTGACGCGCGTGTCCCCATCGCCATGGCGAGGAATAGCCATCAGATTCTGTGCGGCGACACATGCGGCGAGGACGGCATTGCGGCCATCATGCGGCGAGATCGCGGCGTGTGCACTCTTACCCGTGAAATTGACGTCTAATTTGATGCTGCCAAGAATATCTTTGTAGCCCGTGATGACTTCTCCGACACTAAGAGCCTGCACGCCGAGATGGCAGCCTACGAAGTAATCTACGCCGTCGAGAACGCCAGCCGCGACCATAGCCTTCGCGCCCCTCAACCCCTCCTCTGCCGGTTGAAATATCAAACGTATCTCACCAGCCAGTTCGTGGCGAATGCGAGCGAGGGTCCGCGCAAGACCAAGGCCCATCGACGTATGACCATCATGCCCGCAATTGTGGTGAAAGCCCTCGTGGATAGAACTGAAGCCCTCACGGACTGGCCGGTGGTCGCGACTCGTCGCCTCACCTCCATTGTTGGCATCAAGATCAAACCGGAACGCGATGACCGGTCCGGCCGCTCCACCATTTAGAGTGCCAACAACGCCGGTGAATCCATCTCGGAGCTTTTCGGCCGTGACGGGATCCGCCCCATGATCCAACGCCCGGTTAAGAAAAAAATCGAGAGTGCGTTGCGGAGGGAGGCCCATTCGAGCGTCCCGCGAAATGACGTCAGCACCGCAACGAACCTGCCATCCCGATTCCTGCAAGACTTTCACGACCTTGCTGGCCGTGAAGACCTCGCACCAGCCGGGCTCTGCTAAACGATGGAGCTCGCGCCTGTCTGCCACGAGCTGCGTCTTGGAACGCGCCCCCCGTTCAGAAACATCGCATCCCATTGGCATCTCTCCGAAACAACTGACGTGCTATATTTCGGTCCTATTAAGGTCATTCGGAGCGCTTGAGTCAATAAAAATTACGGTCATATTACGGCCATGGGCCCCATGACATTTCCTCAAGGCCATGTCAGCGAAGGAAAGCTGCTTTGATTGGCGTTGTTGGACCTGACGATACTGTCGCGATGATCGAGCGGGTCGCGGAGGAAATCGGACTAAATTCGATCCTGGTAGTGGCGAAATATAAGTCGCCACGCGAGACCGCGGAGCTTGTTCGCGCGCTTCAGCCAGTCTGTCCGGTCATCCTTTTCAGCGGGCGCCTTCCATATCGACTCGCCATTTCTGCGGGCTTCGCGCCGGACAATCTCGATTATATTCCGCACGAAGGGACAGATCTATTTCGCGCGCTCGCGCTTGTAGCGTTGGGTAAAGGATATACTGGTCAATTTCCCAAGTTCAGTTTCGATTGCATGGCAGAGCGCGACGTCAGCGAAGCCTACGACGAGCTACGATTGTCGGACGATTATCACGTCATTCCACTCGAGATCGATAGCGACTCAAGCGAGATCAACCTTGACCGCATTATCTCCACCCATCGCTCATTACTTGAACAAGGCAAAATTGAGCACTGTTTCACATGCATTAGGAGCGTCTTCGAAACTCTTTCAGCGTCCAGACTTCCGGTTTTCCGAATAAATCATGCCCGTATCTCAGTGCGACAGGCGCTTCTGAGGGCTCAGCTTCGCCACGAATTGGTTCAGGCCGAGGCGTCACAAGTTGCGATATGCGTGCTGTCACAGCGCTCGGCTTCGAACACACGTGGGAAGCACTCGACCAAGCGACTTTCGAAGGCGGCCGGGTTATGTTCGGACTTGCTTGGCGGCCGCATCGTTAAGATCGATTTGAATGAAGCACTTTGGATAACGACAAGAGGTGCGATAGATCGCCACTTGAAAGCGCTCCCCTTATCAAGCGTATCCGTGCGTGATCCCGCTTTCATTTTGGGCATCGGTATCGGACCAAATGCCGATCAGGCGGAAGCTTTTGCAAGGCAGGCGCAGCAGCGAACTAGCAGTCCAGCCACTCGATATTTTCAAATCCAGCAAACCGCCTTCATTGTTGAAAAAATGGACCCGAACGAAGCTCGCGAAGAGAGACAAAGCGACCTGAAAGCCGCGCGTAATCTGCAAGTTTCGCCTGCTGTCATTCGTCGGCTGGGAGTCGTGTTCCAAGAGTTGGATCCAAACGGCTTTACCTCCGCGGAACTTGCAAAAAGCTATAGCATCCAACCGCGGAGTGCCCGGCGGCTCCTGACACTTTTGAAAGACCGTGGATTCGTTGAGGAGTGCGGTTTAGGCGCGCGCCATCGCGCCGGCCGCCCAGAACTCATTTATCGCATTTTCCTGGATCGGATGCTGTTTCCGATCCGATGATCCCGTGATCCTTCCCAATACAGGGTCGATTATGTGCGATTGAAACGCAACCGCGGTTAAGGACGATCGCTTTCCGCAGTCTGATGACCAGAACATCGCGGAAAACGATGCGCGCACGCCGAACGGCGCCGCTACACAAGCAAAATGCACGGACCCTTACGAGCGCAGCAGCGCACTCTATTTTGAAGGCAAGCCGGCTTCGACGATATGCTGGTAGAGATGACCGACTCTAGCGACAGCTTCCATCGCTGAGGCGACGTGTCGCGCGCGCGTACTCCGGCGCCCAAATGCGGCTGTGGGCTCACGCTCTCGCGGTTTGAGCGCGATGCCGGTGCTGAGAAGCCAGACGCGAGGATGGAAGGTTTAGATATCATATTTCCAAAAAAGATAGCTTTACCTATCAATAGGTTTGACCTACTTGGCGCAGAATGATATATAAACCGATCTTTTAGTATTAAAAGATAGGAAAACCCATCATGAAATCCCTTGATGCGATACGTGATTTGGGAAAGATCCTGCAGGATGCCAGGAGGCAGGCAAAGCTCACGCAAGAGCAGGTCGCCGAGCGTGCAGGCATTTCCCGGCCTAGCTATCGCGATATCGAGAACGGCGGAGCGGCGGCTCGCGCGACTACACTCATCAATATCGCTCGCGCGCTCGGTATGGAGTTGATGCTGATCCCGCAAGCCATGGTGCCTGCAGTGCAAGCGCTGCTCCGCCCTTCTGCAGACGACGACCACCCGGCATTCACCATTGAACCTGACGATAATGATCATGCCTAAAATCAGTGCCCCTAACGAGATTCAATCGTTGGACGTATTCCTGCACGACCTCAAAGTAGGCACGATCGTCCGAACTCCTGGTGACTTCAACGCTTTCAGCCTCGAAACGGAATACCGAAAGCTCGGAAAGCCGCCCATAGTGAGCCTGTCTTTCAGGTCCGCAAACGGAGGACTCCGCAACGATCCAAAACCGACATTGCACGCGCTCCCCGCATTCTTTGCGAACATGCTACCCGAAGAACGGCTCCGCGAAGCAATGGAGAAACACCACGCTGGAAAAGTCCGTCCCGGGAACGATTTTGATCTGCTAGCGGCACTCGGCGGCGATCTGCCTGGTGCAGTGCGCGTGTTGCCAACTGACGGAAGCGCCACATCCCCTCCTCCAGGCGCCGCAGGAGCCATCCAGGCCCGCTTCTCTCTGGCCGGTGTACAAATGAAGCTCTCGGTAATGAAAAACACAGGCAAGGAGGGGGGACTGACATTGCGCATCGGCGATGGACAGGGCCAATACATCGCAAAATTCCCATCAACCAATCACATAGGACTGTCGGAGAATGAATTTGCGATGCTCGCTCTCTCCGAGGCGCTGGGAATGGAGGTGCCCGAACGCGAGCTAGTCGACAAGTCCGATTTCGAGGGGATTCCCGAAGAATTCAACACCCTCTCCACCGGCAAGGTGCTCCTCGTCAAACGCTTTGACCGGGGCGCTAAAGGTACACGCATTCACATTGAAGACTTCGCTCAAATTTTCGGCCTCCCGCCTTCCCGGAAATACGACGGAGCTTCGTATCACGATATCGCCAATGCATTGAACGTAGCGGTGTCGATGGAGGCTGCGATAGAGTTCGTACGTCGCCTCGCATTTACCGCGCTCATTGGAAATGGCGACATGCATCTCAAGAATTGGTCGACGATATATCCTGGCGACGGACTGACCCCTGCGCTTGCCCCTGTATATGACGTATTGTCCTCGGTCCCATATCTTCCAAAAGACCAGATGGCGCTCTCCCTGGGTGGCGAGAAGCCATTTAAGGCACTTACTCCGATCGTTTGGCGCAAGTTCAGCAACCGCGCGCGACTTCCGGAAAAGGCCGTACTACTGGCCGTAGAAGAGGTTGTAGCCTCAGTAAACGCGCATTGGTGGAAACTCCCCGAGCGCGGGGTCGTGCCGACTTCCGTGCTTCAGCGAATAGACGATCACGTCCGTATGATGAGCAATGTCCTGAATCCTGACTGACTGTAGGCCTGGTCGGCGCGTTTCACGCCCCCCGGACTCGGCCACAAAGGGCTTCTCCAGTGCCCCCGCCACCATTTCGATGACCATAGAAATGGACACGATCCCGCCATAAGCGCCACAAGACCTCGTCTGCAAGGACCAACCAGCATAACGACTACGGCCGTCTCCAGCGTATTCGACGCTTCATTTGTGTTGCGATTTCCGTACGGGACGATTTGCTTCAAAACCAATGGCGGCCGATCACCGCAATTGTGAGATTTCATCGGGTAAGGTCCCGTCGGCCAGACCTCCGACACGATCATCGATATAACGTCGAAGCGCCGCTGCGGCGTTCAACATGTGCGCACGCATCCTGCGCGATGCGGTCTCGCCATCGCCTTCCGCGATCGCCTGCATGATGGCCTCGTGCTCATCCCGGGACTTGCGGATGCGGTCGCCCTGCCGCAGTTGCGTGCGGCGGAAGGCGCTGAGCCGCGCGCGCACATCCTGCGCCTGCTCCGCCATGAACGAGTTGTGCGTCGCGCTGTAGATGCATTCGTGGAACTGGCGGTTGAAGGCGTCGTAGGCATCGACGTCGCTCGCCTCGACCATCGCCCGCGAGGATTCGTGGAGCTCGATCAGATCGCTGCGCTCGAGCGGCGTCATGCGATAGGTCGCGAGCCTGACGCACATCGCCTCCACCTCGGCGCTGGTCTCGAACATGTCCATGATGCGCTCCGGCGTCATCCGCGCCACGACGAGGCCGCGGCGGCCGCGCACCTCCACGAGACCGCTGACCACGAGCTGCCGAAGCGCCTCCCGCACCGGCGTGCGGGACGCGCCAAAGCGATCGGCGAGCTGCTGTTCTTCCAGGGCCGAACCGGCAACCAGCGCGCCCGACGCGATCTCGTCGGTCAATGCGTTCCGGATCCGGTCGGAGAGCAATCCGCCGTCGTCTTCCGGATCAGTCGCGACCTTGAGCAAACCCGCCATTTAGCCTCCTGTGATCGCACGCACCGCGAAGTAAAGGATGGACGGTGCGACCAGACATCCTAATCCCGTATGGAATGTCGCCGTCAACGCTCCGTAAGGCACCAGACGCCGGTCGGTCGCGGCAAGTCCACCGGAAACGCCGCTGACCGTGCCCATCAATCCGCCGAACACCATCGCACTCCGCGGATTGTCGAGGCCGATCATCTTGGCGACGAACGGCGTCCCGATCATCACGATCACCGCCTTGAACACACCGGTCGCGATCGAAAGCGCGATGACCGGCGAGGATGCACCGATTGCTGCCCCGGTGACCGGTCCCACAATGTAGGTGACCGCGCCGGCACCGATCGTCGTCAATGATTCGGCATCAGTGTAGCCAAACGCCGCGGCAACGAGAACGCCGAGAATGAACGGGACCACGGTTCCCAGCCCGAGCGCGACCGCACCGATCAGTCCGGCCTTGCGCGCATGCACGACGTCGACCTCGAAGGCGGTGGCGACGATGGCAAAGTCGCGCAGCATCGCGCCGCCCATCAGACCGATCCCGGCCAGCGCCGGCAGGTCGGCGACGCCCTTCTCACCGCCGGTGAAGAGGCCGCCGAGAAAGGCCAGCGCGAGACCCAGCATGATTGCGATCGCCGAGCCGTGAATGCGCCCGAAAGTGAAGTATTTCGAGATCGCTCCGGAGAGCCACATCAGGATTCCGACTGCGGCGAACGCGGTGATCAGCGAATTCGCGACGAGCACGTGAGACAGCATGGTCATGCGACCCTCCCGGACTTGAACTGAGGCACAGGCGCGGCAAGCGTCTCGGCTTCGCGCGCTTCGATCTCGTCCATCGTCTCGACCCGGCCGCTGAGCCGGCCGATCAGGGCCACCATCGCGAAACACACCGCGACGGCACCGGCGCCGGCAATGATGACGATCGGGCCGCCTTTCGCCGCGGCGACGACGTTCTGCTGCGCGGCCATCGCAACCACGATCGGAATGTAGAAGCTGCCCCAGAACTCGACACCGGTCTTGAGCCCGTGACTGAGCAGCTTGCGGCGCACCAGCCAGAGCCGGGCCGCAATCAGAAAGATCATCGCAATGCCGACGCCGCCGACATTGGCCTTCACGCCGAGGGCGACGCCGAGCAGGTCTCCCAGGAAGCCCCCCAGCAGGGTGCAGATCGCGAGCAGCGCGACACCGGAAATGGTCACGGGCGCCTCCCAGCTGTGAGCATTTGGCGGCCGGCAGGACCTGGACACTTGGTATGCATTCGCATCGTCAATTTCCTCCTGTGTATGCGAATTTCGCTATCTTATGGCAATTAGTATACACTAATTGACATTCGAAGGCAATACGCATACATTCACCGGCATTGAAGCCAATCTCGCATGCCGAGGAGCCCGAAATGAGCGATTGGGGTATGCAAAAGGCCGCGCTGGGCGAGCGCCTGGCCGCCGGCCAACGACACGCCAACGGAAAGGTCGTCCCGATCCCGAGCCTGCCTGCGTTTCTGAAGTCGGTGATCCGGTCAGGTGACCGGGTGTGCCTCGAGGGCGACAACCAGAAGCAGGCCGACATCCTCGCCTCGTCGCTCGCGAACCTCGACCCTGCCGAAATCAGCGATCTCCACATGGTGCAGTCGGGCATCGTGCTGCCGTCGCACCTCGACATCTTCGAGAAGGGCATCGCGCGCCGGCTCGACTTCTCCTATTCGGGCCCGCAATCGGCACGCATCGCGCGGATGCTGTTCGGCGGCAAGATCGAGCTCGGCGCCGTCCATACCTATCTCGAGCTGTTCGCGCGCTACTTCATCGATCTCACGCCGAACGTCGCGCTGATCGCGGCTGTCAGCGCCGACAAGGATGGCAACCTCTATACCGGGCCCAACACCGAAGACACGCCGACCGTCGTCGAGGCGACGAGCTACAAGAATGGCCTCGTCGTGGCCCAGGTCACCGAGATCGTCGACAAGGTGCCGCGCGTCGATATCCCCGGCGACCTCGTGCATTTCGTGGTGGAAGCAGGACGGCCGTTCTATGTGGAGCCGCTCTTCACACGCGATCCGGCGGCGATCACCGAAACCCAGATCCTGACCGCGATGCTCGCCATCAAGGGCATCTACGCGCCCTATGGCGTGCGCCGGCTCAATCATGGCATCGGCTTCAACACCGCCGCGATCGAGCTCCTGCTGCCGACCTATGGCGAGAAGCTCGGCCTCAAGGGCAAGGTCTGCACCCACTTCGCGCTCAATCCGCACCCGACGCTGATTCCGGCGATCGAAGCTGGATGGGTCGAGCAGATCCACAGCTTCGGATCGGAAGTTGGCATGGAGGATTACGTCGCCGCGCGCCCGGATGTGTTCTTCACCGGGCCCGACGGCTCGCTGCGCTCCAATCGCGCCTTCTGCCAGACCGCGGGCCTCTATGCCTGCGACATGTTCATCGGGTCGACCCTGCAAATCGACCTCGAAGGCCACAGTTCGACGGTGACGACCAGCCGCATCGCCGGCTTCGGCGGCGCACCCAATATGGGCTCCGACCCGCGCGGCCGCCGGCACCCGAGCGAACCCTGGCTCAAGGCCGGCGCCGAGGCGGCGCCCGGGTCCGACGCCGCGTTGCGCCGCGGCCGCAAGCTCGTGGTGCAGATCGGCGAAACCTTCGGCGAGCGCAACGCGCCGCTGTTCGTCGAGCGCCTCGATGCGCTCGAGCTCGCAAGCGCGCTCAAGCTCGATCTCGCGCCGGTCATGGTCTATTCCGACGACGTTACCCACATCGTCACCGAGGAAGGCATCGCCAACCTCCTGATGTGCCGGGACAAGGACGAGCGCGAGCAGGCCATCCGCGGTGTTGCCGGCTACACCGACATCGGCCGCGCCCGCGATCCGAAGCTGGTCGAAAAGCTGCGCGCACGCGGCGTGATCCGGCGCCCCGAAGATCTCGGCATCGATCCGCTCGACGCCGATCGCCGCCTGCTCGCCGCCCGCTCGATCAAGGATCTCATGCTGGCTTCCGGCGGCCTCTATCGTCCGCCCAGCCGCTTCCGCAACTGGTGAGGAGTTTCGCATGGAAACGCTCAGCTTCCGACTATCCGCCTCGACGCGCGCCGGCGGCACCCGCATGCAGGCCATCGTCGGCGTCGTCGCCTCCGGCAATCTCGAGGTGCTGCTGGAACGCGCAGCGCCGGCCGACAGCTGCATGATCGACATCACAACTGCGGCCCATGGCTTCGGCGCGGTCTGGGAGGCTGTGGTGCGCGACTTCGTCGACCGCCGCCCTGCCGGAGGCCTGCGCATTTCCATCAATGACGGCGGTGCCCGGCCCGACACGGTCGCGTTGCGCCTCGCCCAGGGCGTCCGCAAGATCGAGGAGCCGGAGCGATGACCGCAGCCACCGCCAACACGGATTCGCTGAGCTGGTACGAGGCGAGCGCCCGGCAGCGCATTGATGCGCTGGTCGATCCCGGCAGCTTTGTCGAATTCATCGGTCCCGAGCAGCGCGAGATGAGCCCGCATCTGGCGATCTTCGACCTGCCGGAGCAATTCGACGACGGCATCGTCATCGGACGCGGCCGTCTCGACAGCTCGCCGGTTTTCGTCGCAGCCCAGGAAGGACGCTTCATGGGCGGCGCCTTCGGTGAGGTGCACGGCGCCAAGCTCACTGGCCTCCTACGCGCGGCCCGCACGCTGCGGCAGGACGTGCTGATCCTGTTCGACACCGGCGGCGTGCGCCTCCAGGAGGCCAATGCCGGCGAGCTCGCGATTGCGGAGATCATGCGCGCGATCGTCGAGGCGCGGCGCGCAGGCGTCAACGTGATCGGTGTGATCGGCGGGCGCGCCGGATGCTATGGCGGCGGCAGCCTGATCGCCGGCACCTGCTCGCGCCTGATCGTCTCCGAACAGGGCCGGATCAGCGTCAGCGGTCCCGAGGTGATCGAGACCAACAAGGGCATCGAGGAGTTCGACTCGCGCGACCGCGCGCTGGTCTGGCGCACGATGGGCGGCAAGCACCGCTACCTGATCGGCGGCGCCGACGCATTCGTCGACGACGAGGCGCAGGCAGTTCGGCAGGCCGCGATCGATGCGCTCGAGGTCACGCGCGGTTACGGTGTGGCGAATCTCGAAGCCGAGCAGTCGCGCCTGGAGCGGCGGCTGCAACGCTTCGGCGCGGCCAGGGACGCTGTCGATGTCTGGCAGGCGCTCGGCATCGACAAGCCGACCGACATCCCCGCGCTTCCGACCGACGCGTTTCTTGCCGCGGCGAACAACAGGGAGAATGCCGATGACGCTCGATGACATCCTGGCCGGCCTGTTTCCGAACGGCAGCGACATCGGCGTTGCCGGCGCGATGATTTCGGGAACGGCGGTCCTTGCCGGTGCAGGCCTGGTCCACGTGCTTGGCATCACCCGGGGACAGCCACTCGGCGTCGACGAGGCGATTGTGCTCGCAAGGCGCGTGATCGAGATCATCAAATCGGGCGATCGTGCGCCGATCTTGTTCCTAGTGGATTCTTCAAGCCAGCGCATGAGCAGGCGCGACGAATTGCTCGGCCTCAGCGAATACCTGGCGCATCTCGCCAAGGCCTTGCTGCTGGCGGAAGCGGAAGGACACCGCACGGTCGGCCTGCTCTACGGCGGCAGCGCGGCCGGCGCGTTCATCGCCACCGCGCTTGCCACTGGCACGCTGGTCGCGCTGCCCGGCGCGCATCCGGCGGTGATGGATCTGCCGTCGATGGCGCGGGTCACCAAGCTTCCGATCGATGTGCTCAAGGCCAAGGCGGAAGCGACCCCGGTGTTCGCTCCGGGTCTCGAGAACATGGTGCAAACCGGCGGCATTCACCTGGTCCTGGACGATCAATCGCCATTGGCGCCGCAGCTCGCCGCCATCCTCGAGCGCCCGCAGGCGCCGGACCAACGCGACCGGTTCGGTGCCGAGCGCGGCGGACGGCGGAAAGCTGCCGAAATCGCCGACCGGGTGGTCATGCTCGCGGCGTCCGCGCCGCAGGGAGCGCAACATGGCTGACGCCCTGGATCGCCACACCATGGTGAAAGTCTCGGCCGCGGCATGGCGCGCCGCGATGCGCCGATATTCCGAACTCGCCGATGAGCCGATCATCGCAGGCTGGGCGCGCGCGGATCGTCCGCTCATTGTCCGGCGGCCGGCGTGCAGCGATGGAGCGGGCATAATTGCGCTCGGCCTGCCGCTGCCGCCGAGCCACGGCAAACGACGCATTGCGCTGGCGCTCGCGCGCGGCGACATCGTCGCATCCGCCCCGCCGCCATTGCTCACTGACGCGGCCGCCACAGCGCCCGCGCAGTGGCGCGAGACGATCGAGCATCTCGTGCGGCTGGTGCCGGAGACCCGCACCTTCGGCAGCCTGGCGTGGCAGCACCTCACCGGACTGCCCTATCTTTCTGACAGTTCGGACCTCGATCTGCTTTGGCCGCTGTCGTCAGCCCGGCAAGCGCACACCCTGCCGTCCGACATCGCCGCGATTGCGGAGCGGGCGCCGATGCGGCTCGATGGAGAGATCGTCGGTTGGGCTGGCGGCGTGCAGTGGCGCGAACTGACCGGTAGCGACGAGGACGAAGTCATCGTGAAGGGACCTGTCGGCGTCACCGGCACGACGCGCGCAGCGTTTCTCTCGGGTCGCATATCATGAACGCCGCACTCAAATGGCAGTCACAGCCTCGACGCGAATCCGATGCGGAGCAGATCGGTCAGCTTGCTTCGCTGTGCCTGAAGCTCGAGGTCGCTACCTATCCGAAGCCGGGCCTGGTCAGCCATCTCGACAACGGCGCGCACGCGGATATGGACGCCGCGCTGCTGTACCTGAGCGCCGACACGCTGGCGCCCTTCTTCGGCGATCTGGCGGCCGCCGGCGCCGAGGGTGCCGGCATGAACCGGCTGCGCGCGATCGGCGTTGCCGCGGAGCGCGCCATGATGGCTGCGACCTCCGGCGTCAACACGCATCGCGGCGCGATCTTCGGACTGGGCCTGCTGTGCGCCGCGGCCGGATATCGCGGCGCGCTCGGCATCCGGAAGTCGCTCGGCGAGCTGGTGTCGCAACGTTGGGGCGACGCCATCCTGTCCGGCCCGGTCTCGCTGCGCAGTCATGGCTCGGTGGCCGCACGCAGCCACGGCGCCGGCGGCGCCCGGGCTGAAGCAGCCGGTGGCTTCCGCTCCGTCTATGACATCGCCCTTCCCGCCCTATATGCAGCGCGGACGCTGGCACCACATGATGAGGAAGCTGTGCGCGTTCAGACCTGCATGACGCTGATCGCCGAGGTCACCGATACCAATCTGCTGCATCGCGGCGGCGCGGAAGGATTGCGCTTTGCGCAAGCCAGCGCATCGGCATTTCTGGCCACCGGAGGCGTCGGATCGTTCCGCTGGCGCGAGCGCGCCGCCGACATTCATCGCGCATTCGTAGCCCGCAATCTGAGCCCCGGCGGCTCGGCCGACCTCCTGGCCATGGCGCTGTTCATCGACCGGATGGAACGCTGATGCTCGCACTGCTCTGCGGCGGACAAGGCACCCTCTCCGACACGATCTTCGATTTGGTCGCCGGTCAGCCCGCCGCGGAGCCGGTTTTCACCGCAGCTACGGCCCGTCTCGGCGAGGATCCACGGACGCTTGTCAGGGCACGAAGCGCCGACCAACTGTCCGCCAATCGCGTCAGCCAGATCCTGACCGTCACGGCAGCTCTCGCGATTCATGCCTGCCTCGCCGACCTGCTCACCGGCGAGACTGCCGTCACCGGCTACAGCGTCGGAGAGATGGCGGCCTGGAGTGTTGCGGGAATATGGACCGCCGACGAGGCCTTGCGGCTGACGGAGATTCGCGCAGGGCTGATGGACAACGCGTCGGGACCGGATGGCCGCCTCGGCTATGTCCGCGGGCTCGACCAGACCATGCTCGACCGGCTGCTCGAAAAACACCGCTGCGAGATCGCGATCAGGAATCCGGACCTTCTTTTCGTGGTCGGCGGCGCAGAGCCTGATGTGATCGCGCTCTGCGATGAGGCCGCAGCAGCGGGAGTGCGCAGCGGGCTTCTTGCGGTGAAAATCGCTTCACACACATCACGGCTCGCGCAGGCCTGCGACCCGCTGCAACAGGCGTTCGACGCCAGCAAGCGCTTCCCCGTCTCAGGCCAGCGTATCCTGCTCGCGGGCGGCGATGGCGAACGCATCTTCACGCCAAGCCGCGCAACGGCAAAGCTCGCATGCCAGGTCGCTCAGCCGATCGACTGGGCGGCGACGCTGACGGCGCTCCCAGAGCTCGGGATCACGCGGGTGCTGGACCTCGGTCCCGGACATGCGCTCGCCGAGATGGCACAGGCCGTCATGCCCTCGATCCGCTGCTACGCGGCCGATGGGTTTCGTGCAATCGAGGGCCTGCGCAACTGGATTGTTTCCGAATAGCCGGAGGCACAGCTGCCGCTGTTTTTCCTTTCGGTGCGCCTCTGATGGAAGACGCTGCTTTGCGCGATTTGACCTCACGCGAACTGAGCCGACCTAACCTGCCAACGTCAACGGACGCCGGCTGCTCTGGGTGAGGAATAAGACAGAATTCAGCATGCGCCCGGTCGTAGCCATAGGCTGGAGAGCGTAGCCGCGACTTTCCCTGTCAGCCCGAGAACGAAGTGGCGTCGCTCGAAGTGAACCTGTGCGACATCATCGCGCGGTCTCTAACCCGCTCAATTCCAATCGCTCGAGGCGGCAGTATCCGGGCCGCGGCGCTCAATGTTGAGGCATTCGATGATTGGCCCATACCAGTATCGATCGTCAGCTCACCCTGCGAGGTTGATTGCGCCAGTGCCTTTCGCGAAGCGGCCCCTTGACGATCTTTCCCGCAGCGGACATCGGCATCTCGGACACAAACTCGACGCTACGCGGACATTTGTAGTTCGCGATTAGCGGACGACAGTGATCGATGAGTTCTTCTTCCGTAGCCGACATCATTGCGCGCAATACGACAACGGCGTGGACAGATTCTCCCCATTTCGGATGCGGCACTCCTATCACCGCGCATTGGCTCACGGCGGGGTGAGCGGCCACGGCATTTTCGACCTCAATCGAAAAGACGTTCTCGCCTCCGGTCACGATCATGTCCTTAATCCGATCCACCACGGTAATGAACCCCTCATTATCCATTCGTGCCGCATCACCTGTGTGGAGCCAGCCGTCCCGTATCGTGGCTTTGGTCGCCTCCTCGTTACCCCAATATCCACGCATCACGTTGAGACCGCAAACAACGATCTCCCCCTGCTCGTTTGGCTCTACCTCCTTGCCTTCGGGGTCGACGATCTTGAGGTTCACGCCATATACTGGAAGGCCCGTCGCCTTGCGCTTGCACGCGGAACCTTGCCCGAAATGGGAGTGCCAAGGGAGATTCGTCAGAATTCCGCTCGACTCGGTTTGCCCGTAGCCCTGTATGAATTGCCAAGTTGGCAGCTTCTCGATCATCCGATCGATCAAGGCGTCCGGAATCGGCGAACCGCCGTAGACGCATTGCCTCATGCTTGTCAGATCGTACCGATCGAAATCCGGATGTTGAAGCATCATGTTGATCATGACCGGAACAAACGTCGCGAAATTCGCCTTGCTTTCTTGAATGGCGCGCATGGTGGGAACCGGATCGAACTTCGGCTCGATGACATGCGACCCTCCCACCATCATCACAGCGATGGCAGGTACAGTCGCCACGATATGAAAAAAACCTGCAATATGCAGGTATTTCGTCTCGCTGCTAAAATGGCAGGTCGAAAGCCAGAACTGCGAAGCGACAAAAAGGTTGGTATGGGACAGCATCACCCCTTTGGGATGACCAGTGGTGCCGCCGGTATATAGAACGCAGAACAGTTCATCACCACTCCCTTGGTGCTCGGGTACCGGGCTTGCGGCGGCGACGAGCCGTCGGTAGTCGAGAAAGCCCGACGGGCACTCACCCGCTCCGATATAGACCACCTTCAACCTCTCATTGGACGCCTTCAGCCTGCTAGCTTCGTTCAAGAAATTTTCGTCTACCAGCAATATCGTCGTATCACAGTCCTCAAGTGCACGACTAAGTTCAGGAACCGACCAGCGCGTGTTCAGCGGCACGACGACCGCGCCAACCCATGGGATTGCAAAAAGTGCACGAAATAATACATCGCTATTCAGCGCGAGTGCCGCAACACGGTCTCCCGGAGTTGCGCCGAGGCGCTGCATCGCGCCTCCTCCTTTTTGGATCTCCTCATAAGTATCGCGCCAATTCGTCTCGCGTCCTCGAAAGACAGTCGCTGTCGAGTCCGGGCCTGTCTGCAAACAGCGTCGAAGCAGGGATGTGATGCGCATGACTCCGCTCCTCGCGTCCGCCTTAACTATGCCGGCACCCGATCCGTAGTAGCGCGGGTGCCCCTCGCCGACGGGACTGGGGGCTAGCCCGGATATGCGCGGCCAATGATCGCCCCCATATCGACCGATATCGGCAAGGTACCGAATGCCCTGCCACCTTGTTCGCCGAGACGGGTCATACAAAATGCGTCCGCCACGAAGTTTGGAGCATTGCGGATCAGAGTAGCCGCCTGCATCGCAACCGCCATGCGTTCGGCGAGATAACGCGCGCGCCCCTCGGGCATATGCTCATCGTAAACCAGGGAGCGACATTCATCGATCGTGGCATCGAGTCGAGTGTCCTGACCACGCACCTCCTCAAGCTCGGCGAAAAATACCTCGCCGGAAAGAGGCTCCTTGCGAAATGCCCTCAAAATGTCCAGGCTGATGACATTTCCTGGCCCTTCCCAAATGCCATGGATCGGCGATTCCCTGTACACGCGTGGCATGACCGATTCCTCGATGTAACCTGGTCCCCCGTGCGTCTCCAGGCACTCGTGCACGAATGGAACGATACGCTTGTTGACCCAGTATTTCGCCACGGCAACGGAAATGCGGCCGAACGCCCGCTCCCGCTCGTCGGTCGCCGAGGAATCGAACGCGCGTGCAATGCGCATCATCAACGTTGTTGCGGCTTCCGACTCGATCGCAAGATCCGCGAGCACGTTGCGCATCAATGGTTGATCGACCAACCGCCGCTGGAAGGCCGAACGGTTCCGTGAATGATGGATTGCCTGCGTCAGCGACAAACGCATCATGCCCGTCGGGATCAGCGCGCAGCCGAAGCGCGTATGCAGCATGAACTCCATAACGGTCGGAATGCCGCGTCCTTCTTCTCCCACCAGCCAACCGTGCGTTCCGTCGAACTCGAGTTCTGTGGAGGCGTTTGACTTGTTGCCAAGTTTGTCTTTCAGGCGCTCGAGCGAAATCGGATTGCGGGTGCCATCTGGAAGCCAGCGCGGTACGAGAAAGCACCCTGGCCCCTTCTCGGTCTGGGCAACCACGAAGATGATGTCCGCCCCGGCGGCCGAGCAGAACCATTTGTGCCCTGTCAAAAGATACTGGCGGCCGGGCCCAGGCTGACCGGCTGGCGTGGCCAAGGTGGAGTTTCGGCGGATGTCGGAGCCGCCTTGCTTTTCGGTGGACGTGAAGGCAATCGTGATCCCTTTCTTCTCCCAGTGCGGGATAGGCCGCCGATCATATTGCTTTGAGAGCATCATCGGCTCCCAAGCATTGGAGAGATCTGGCTGTTTGCGCAGCATGGGCACAATCCCATACGTGATATCTACAGGGCACAGGACCCCACACTCCAGCTGAGAGAACAGGATCTCGGCAGCACCACGCGCGACGTGAGAGCCGTTCCGTTTGGCTCGCCACGGCAGGGCGTGCACCTCATGTTCGAAGGCAAGTCCCATGATGTCATGCCAAGCCGGGTGAAACTCGACGGTATCGACACGCTGGCCGAACCGGTCGAAGCGCCGCAACTCCGGAACGATCCTGTTCGCCAGGTTAGCTTTTTCGATCCATTCCGGATCGAACACCTTGCCGCCAAGAGCACTCAGATTGTCATTTGCCCAAGCTCCGCCCTCTCGCGCGACGGCCTCCCTGAGCGCCGTATCGCTTTCATAGGCGTTCACGTATTCGAGCGGCGGCGGCTGGTTCTCTACGGTATGGGTCCGAAGTTGTGATCTTGGCTGCAAATAAGACATGGTCCATCGCTCCGATCTATCGGCATGGTTGGCCAGAACAGCACGCCGGGCGGCGTCTTGTGCGTCTCGGCAATTTGACCGATCGAGCTCTTGCACAATTGGTATGCTAGTGTACCATACACATTCGTTCAATAAAAATTTGCGCTGTCTGCTGGGAATTTCCAGTGCGACGGTTTCGCACGAGAATTTCCGGCGCAACCAACCGGGGTTACGCGCCGTGAGCACTCCAAAGCCTAGACCGCTATCGTTTGCCGAAAGCGGCGCATTGATCGTGGGCGGGACGTCTGGCGTCGGGTTGGCCACCGCTAGGCAACTGGTAGCGTCGGGTGTCAAACGGATCGCGCTCATGGCGCGTAATGTCGAACGCGGCGCGCGTGCCCGCCAGACCATTCTCGCGGTGGCGCCCGACTCCGACGTCCGATTCGTGCCCGGAGACGCAAATGATCCGGCGCGGGCGCGCGAAGCGCACGACAAGGTCAAGGATATCATCGGCAGCATCGACATCCTGGTCAACAGCACCACGAGCAGCTTCGCACCGGAGCTGTTTCACAAGACGCCTGTCGCGAATATTCCCACCATCATCAATCAGCTGGTCGTAGCTCCTCTCCAAATGTGCGGGCTCGTTCTCCCGGACATGCGGCAACGCGGCACCGGAGTTATCGTCAATATTGCCTCGGATGCCGCCAAATCGGCAACGCCCGGCGAGACGATCATCGGCGCCGGAATGGCTGCGATCGTTATGTTTTCGAAGGCTCTTGCGGTCGAAGCGAAGCGCGACGGAATCCGTGTAAACGTGCTGACGCCCTCGCTGATTGCCGGAACGCCGCTAACGGAGACGATCATGAAGGAGGGCTTCAGCGCCAAGCTATTTGAAAAGGCGGCCAGCCTTGCTCACCTTGGAGTACCGGAAGCCGACGACATTGCAGCGATGATTACGTTTCTCGCAAGCCCGCAGGCTGCGCGCATTACTGGCCAGGCCATCAGCATCAACGGCGGCATTTCAGCAGCCTAGGGCGTTGCGAGAAAGCAGCCTTCGTTCGAAGCAGGCCTACGCCCAGAACTAGCGCGCGACGAGAGTTGTGCCTGCAGGATGCCAATGCCCGGCCAAAGCGGACCGGGATTGCCGCAAGGTCCTCACGAGAAGGGCCGCCCGAATAGCAAATGAACTTAACACGCGCATTGGAGCACGGAGGAAACAGGTGCCAGTTAATCGACGAACGGTGTTGGGAACAGGCTTCGCAACCCTAGTATCGCAGCTTCCGGTGGTTCGCAGGGCAACAGCCGCGACGGGGGCGGTAAAGATCGGCGTGCTCGGCGACTATTCGTCGGCGTACGCGAGCGTCGGCGGCACCGCCCTCCTCGAAGGGGTAAAAATGGCGATCGAAGACGCCGGTGGCCAGGCGCTGGGCAGGCCTGTCGAGTTGATCCACGCGGATTGCCAATTGAAAGTGGATATCGGCGCTAACATCGCTCGACGCTGGTTCGACGTCGAGGACGTCGACGCCGTGGTCGACATACCGCATTCCGGGATAACTTTTGCAGTAGCGGACCTGGCGCTTCCTCGCCGCAAGATTGTTTTAGCGACGAGCGCGGTGAGTTCGGACATTACCGGAACGAAGTGCTCGCCTTACGTCGCTCACTGGACTTACGATACCTACGGGATTGCCAATTCGACGGCGTGGGCTCTGGTAAAAAGCGGCGCCCTAAAATGGTTCTTCATCACCATGGACACGGTCGCCGGCACGGCTATCGAGAGGGACGCCACTGCAGTCTTGACTGCTGGTGGCGGCAAGGTCGCCGGATCGGTGCGGGTGCCTGTCAACACTGCGGATTTTTCTTCATTCTTGCTCCATGCCCAAGCATCCGGCGCCGACGTGCTGTTCTTCAGCGTAGCCGGCGCTGATGCCGTCAATCTCGTGAAGCAGGCCTCCGAATTCGGAGTATCAAACTCGATGCGCCTTGCTGGCAGCTTCACCATGCCGGACGACGTACGGGGAATGGGCCTGCGAACGGCTCAGGGGCTCGTCTACTCCGCGGCATTCGAATGGGATCTGAACGACGAAACGCGGGCCTTCTCACGGCGCTTTCTGGCCCGGGCCGGTAAGGTGCCAAACATGAACATGGCCGGAAGCTACAGCGCGGTCGGCCACTATTTGAAAGCGGTGCAAAAGGCAGGAAGCAAGGACGCGGAACTGGTCATGTCGACGATGCGCGCTGCACCGATCAACGATGTATTTGCGCACAACGGACGCCTTCGCGCCGATGGAAAAATGGAACACGGCATGTACGTGATGCAGGTGAAGAGGCCGAGCGAGTCGACCAGCGAGTGGGATATCGCCAAGTTGGTCGCAGAAATTCCGGCCAACGTCGCAACGCGCCCGTTGTCGGACGGAAATTGCCCACTGCTAAGATAGCCCGCGCGCAGCGGGACACCCGAACGATGGAACGCAAAAGCACGGCGTGAGCCCAGCACGCCGACCTATTGAGCACTAAGCTCGCGAATCTCGCTCTTGAAAGCGAATCGCGAGAAGCATTCCTGAAGCTTTTGCACCAGAGCCGCGTCGCGAAACGACTCAGGCTCCAGCAACACCACCATGGCGGGTCGCTTGCCCGCGTCATCGACTTTCAACGGGATCCTGTCTCCGTCAGGCACAACCTTGACTAGGAGTTCTCGCACAACGCGCTTCATGGCATCGACGCGAAGAGTAGGCTTGGAAATCTTTCCCATGGCGGTAAGGGGCATCGCGGGAATCAGTACCACCTCGACCGGAATTGCACCGCGCTCCATTCGATCGCGACAGAACTCGATGAGTTCGTCGGGCTCGGCCGATGCGCCTTCCTTTAATTGCACATAGGCCATCGGCAACTCTCCCTTCAGCGCGTCGGGGCGGCCAACCGCCCCGGAGATCAAAACGGACGGGTGAAGCTGCAGAGCCTCCTCTATTACCTTGGGATCGATGTTGTTGCCGGCACGAATAATAACGTCTTTCTCGCGACCATAGACCCAGATGAAGCCATCACTGTCGACGGCACCGAGGTCGCCAGTGGAAGCCCACCTCTGACCGTCGGGTCCGCCGAGCACGAACAGATCCGTTGATAAAGTTTCGTCCAGGTAGCCGGGTGTCACCGTGGGCCCCGAGACAATCAGGACTCCCCGTTCGCCGGCTGGCAGCTCTTCGATGAAGCGGTTGTCGGACAGCTTAGCCACGCGCACGTGGTGATGAGGATAGGCGATTCCGACGGAACCCGCGACGGGCCTGGCCTGACCCGTCAGGTGACCGGAGCATGGACCTTGAAATTCGGTCATTCCCCAAGTTTCTTTCAGGTATATGCCCGTCTTTTCGTAGAACTCATTGAGAAGCTCTACGGGGATTGTGCTTCCACCACATATGAAGCTTTTGAAGCAATGCCCCTTGGATGTCCCTTCCGCCTGGTCCAACAATGACGCAACCGTGGTTGGCGCCATGATGACGTTTGTCATCCCGTATTTCCTGGCGATATTCCAGAAATTCCTGATGACACCGGGGTCACGGAACCCCAACGGAGTGAGCGTAAGCAAGGTCTGACCGTACAGCATCGCACGCAGCGAAATCGCGATCAGGCCACCGACGTGAAAATTTGGCATCGCGTGGCCGACAACCTCGTCGCTGCTCGCTACGGATAGACTGCCAAACAACCATGCGTTCAAGAGCTGGCCGCGCGTTGTCAGTTTGACGAGCTTTGGCGCTCCCGTCGTGCCGCCGGTCGGGATATAAATATTGACCGCATCAGGACTGACATTCTCGTCAAAGCTGAGCGAAGCTCCGGGCATATCTTCCAACGACGAGAGAAAATCGTCGCTACGATGCGAATCGATGGTCAAGACATGCTTCAGTGTTCGAACGCTCGAGGCAAATTCGCTGAGTCGGGACCATGCAGCGGAGCCATAACTCCTGTCGGCAACGACAAGAATGTTCGCGTGGACCGCATTCATGATCGACGCGAGCTGGACGTTGTCCAGGGCCGGATTGATGGGTGTGACGCAGCCAGCGGTTGCTCCTGCCCATGTCGCTATCAGCGCTTCGGGCAAAAATGGTGCAATTACAACGACCGAGGGCTTCTCGGGGCTCGCAAGCTTGTGGAACAGATTTGCGGATTGGATTACCGCCCTTGTCAGTTCCGCGTAGGTCAATCTGCGCGGCGCGGCGTCGGGATCAGACGACAAGAGCTGTAAGATCGCGGCCTTGTCCGGATCAGCTTTCTTCGAACTCTCGATCGCCTGCAGGATCGTGCGGCTGGTGAACAGATGATCAATCGGAACCTGTTCGATCGCGCGAATGTCGGCGTGCGAGCGCACGAGCGCGCGCGCGACAGGAGCCCCTGGCGCTCCACCCGACAACCATGGTGTCCCATCCGCTTGAGCCTGCGTCTGCAAAGAGTTCTGTGCTGACATCTTGACTCCCTTGTTTCCATCTTGATTGGGACGGCGCGCTCGGCCAATGTAAGAAGAGGAACGTCACTCCTTCAGCGAATCCAGATCGGCCATCGCCGTTGATATTCTTTCGATCATCGTCAGCGTCGTGTCCTCCGGCTGCATATTCGGCAGCAATGGCGAGTGACAGAGTGTGATCGTCCACATCAGCAGCGCGTGCACGATCTGTTGCCGGTAGTTGCGGAAGCTTTCCTCGAAGTCCGGCTTGAAACCGGTCAGTTCGGCGAAGCGCTCGAGATACCTGGCCAGCAGATCCCTCTCCCACCTGCGGCGATTGTCCGGTGTTAGCGCGGCCGTCACGGCGTAGGCAACGTCACGTGACCAGTGACCGCGCGCCAAACATTGCCAGTCGCACAGGCCCATCTTCCCCGCGCCGGTCCGATACCAATTCCCAATGTGCACGTCGGAATGAAGCAGGCCTTGGGGCTGGTTTTCATGCACGGGGAGCGCGCGCAAGGCCGCCGGCCAGACGGCCTCGCGTTGTGTCAGCACACTTTGGGGAATGACGTGCGAGGCGGCATCGAAAGCCTTGCAGGTGTAATACTCAAGGTCCATCTTCTGAGCGCCGATACTGAACCAGCGCGGGTAAGGGGCGACCCACCGATACTGGGTTGCCAACGCGGAATCGCCGTAGAAGCGGGCGTGCAGCGCGGCGAGCAGATCAATCATGTCTTCTGCCATTGCGCGGGAGACGTAGGTCTTGTGATTGCAGAAGCTGGCCGACTTTGCTGCCACCAAGTCCTCCAGCAGAAGGATAGAGGCAAACGTTCGCGGGTCGAAGGCAGCGTGATACCCGGCCGGCGCCTCGATCCCAAGTTGCGGTCGCAATTGCGTGTAGAAGCGCCCCTCGGCGCGGGCGGTTCCGTTGAAACCGCCGATCATCCTGGTGACAATGCTTGGCAGCGACTTCGTGAACATCGAACCAGGCAGTCCCGCACGTCTGCCCTCTTCATTGTAGGTCACGACCAGGTGATGCCGCTCATGGGTTCCGGCGCTGGCGAGCTTGACCTCGACCTGCGTCACAATCGCCCCCAGTACCTTGTCGCATAGCACCGCGGTCAGCCACTCCGGGGTGATCGCATCGGGCGAGCACGGCACATCGTCACGCTGTCGTGCCTTCGGCCGCAGCAGCCGCTCATAGGCCACCCGCCCTCCGATCTTCAACGCGGCCAGAGCCGTCGCGCTTGAGGTCCCCATGTTTGCTCCCACGGCCTTCGACCAAGGACAGCCCTTGCGCGGCACTTCTCGATCGAGAAAATTAGTACGCTTTATTACTATATATAACATAGATCGATTCGCATTCAAGGGCCAAAGACGCCGCAGGCTCCAAATCCGACTTTCGCGCTGCAGCAGATCCCCGCAAATACTGCATGACGCAATCTCTGTTTTATAGTATATCGTACACACATGTACTGATGCGACTTCCTTGAGATCGCGCACAAGAACCACAAAAGGAGGGGAAACATGAAGGTCTCAGCCTTGGTCACCATCTCGGCGCTGTCGCTGGGTTGCCATGCAGTCGATGCCATTGCTGGAGAGAAGCACTATGGCCCAGGCGTAACGGACACCGAAATAAAGATCGGCCAGACCGTGCCTTACAGCGGACCGGCGTCGGCCTTTTCGAGCTATGGCCGGGTCATGACCGGCTACTTCCAGATGCTGAACGAAGCTGGCGGGATCAACGGGCGGAAAGTGATCCTGATCTCGCTCGACAACGCATACAGCCCACCGAAAGCCATCGAGCAGACCCGCAAGCTGGTCGACGACGATGGCGTGCTCGCCGAGGTCGGGACGGTCGGCACCGTGCCCAACGTTGCGGTTCAAAAGTATCTCAATCAGAACAAGGTTCCGCAGGTCTTCATTTCGGCCGGCGGCCGCCGTTTCAACGATCCGCAGAATTTCCCGTGGACCGTCCCGTTCTATCCGCCGTTTGAGATGGAAGGCGCAACCTTCGGCAAATTCATTCTTAACAGGATGCCGAATGCAAAGATCGCGGTCCTCTATCAGAACGACGATTACGGTAAGGACTACCTCACCGGCCTCAAGTCGGGATTGGGCGGAGGCAGCGCGGCGAAGATCGTGGCGGAAGCGAGCTACGAGCTCAGCTATCCCACGGTTGACTCCGAAGTTCTCAAGCTCAAGGCGTCGGGCGCCGATACACTGATCTATTTCGCGACGCCGAAGTTTGCCGCACAGGCGATCAAGAAGGCCAACGAGATCAACTGGAAGCCGGTCCAGATCCTCGCCAGTCCGGTCAACTCGATCCAGGGCGTGCTGACGCCAGCCGGCCTCGACAACGTCCAGGGCGCCTACACCACCCAGTTCGCCAAGCAGGCCAGCGATCCGGCCTGGGCCGAGGACCAGGAGGTGAAGGACTACATCGCCTTCATGAAGAAATGGGCACCGAACGACAGCCCGTACGATTTCGTCGCGCTGTCCGGCTACATCAATGCGCAGGCCATCGCGAAGGGCTTGCAGCGATGCGGTGACAATCTGACGCGCGAGAACCTGCTCGCGCAGGCGACGAGCTTCAACAAGGACCGAGTCGACATGCTGTTGCCGGGAATCGAGCTGACCAATTCCAAGGAGAACCATGCCCCCTACCGCGCCTTGCGGATGGCAGTGTTCGAAAAGACGTCCTGGAAGCTTCTCGACGAATAGCGACGCGAGCCTCGTCTCTGCCAGGGATTTCCTCCGGCAAGCCAGCACCAGGCAAGAACGCCAATGGAGCACGAGTTGACCATCAAGGGTAGAGCTTACGTCGCGGGAATCTATGAGCATCCCACTCGGCATGCGCCAGACAAATCCATCGCGCAGCTGCACGCCGAAGTCGCCAGAGGAGCTATCGAGGATGCAGGTCTCAGCAAGAATGATGTTGACGGATATTTCCTGTCCGGCGATGCACCGGGCGGGACCTGGCCGATGGTTGACTATCTCGGCCTGAAGGTCCGCCATATCGACAGCACCGATACGGGGGGCTCTTCCTACATCATCCAGCTCGGCCACGCAGCCGAAGCGATTGCGGCAGGCAAATGCTCGGTCGCCCTGATCACGCTGGCGGGCAAGCCGCGCACCGGCCATAGTCCGGTGCGCTCACCCGGCGCCGAAGCGGATTTCGAGGCGGCTTATGGCGCGACCACCCACAACGCCTATGGCATGTGCGCGATGCGTCACATGCACGATTACGGCACCACAGCCGAACAGCTAGCCTGGATCAAGGTCGCGGCCTCACATCACGCGCAATACAATCCGCATGCGCTGCTCAAGGATGTCGTCACCGTCGAAGACGTCGTGAACTCGCCGATGATCTCTGATCCGCTGCACCGGCTCGATTGTTGCGTCGTCACCGACGGGGGCGGTGCATTGATCGTGACGTCGCCGGAGATTGCCAGGAGCCTGAAGAATCCACTAGTGCGGTTGATCGGTCACGGCGAAGCCCTCAAGGGTCCCAACGGCGGCAAGGACTTCGACCTCACCTACTCCGCCGGCGTCTGGTCCGGCCCGCGCGCTTTCGAGGAGGCTGGCGTGACGCCAAAGGACATCAAATACGCCTCGATCTATGACAGCTTCACCATCACCGTCTTGATGCAGCTCGAGGACCTCGGCTTCTGCGCGAAGGGCCAGGGTGGCAGATTCGTCGCCGACGGCAATCTGATCTCCGGCGTCGGCAAGTTACCGTTCAACACCGATGGTGGCGGCCTCTGCAGCAACCATCCTGTCAACCGCGGTGGCATGACCAAGATCATCGAGGCCGTGCGGCAGTTGCGTGGCGAGGCGCATCCAAAGGTGCAGGTCAAGAACTGCGACCTCGCCATTGCGCACGGCACCGGCGGGCTGCTCGGCGTCCGCCACGCCGCTTCAACGGCCATCCTGGAGCGCGTGTGATGAACGAAACCAGGACATATCCGGCTCCTGTGACCAATCCCGAAACGGCACCATTCTGGGAAGCGGCGAAGGCCGGCAAGTTCATGATCAAGCGTTGCACCGCTTGCCACGAGGCGCACTATTTTCCGCGCTCGATCTGCCCGTTCTGCTTCTCCGAGCAGACGGTCTGGGAAGAGAGTTCGGGCGAAGCCACGATCTATACGTTCAGCCTGATGCGGAAGTCACCGAGCGGACCTTATGCGATCGCCTATGTGACGCTGAAGGAAGGCCCATCGCTGCAGACGAACATTATTGATTGCGACCTGGAAATGATAAGGATCGGCCAGAAGGTGAAACTGTCGTGGAAGCCGACGGACGGGGCGCCTTTGCCGTTCTTTACACCGGTTTGAGCCTTCCCTTCGCCTCAAGGGGACAGGCGTTCGGCGGAGGCAGCCTGGACGGCGGGCCGTCGCCACGCGTGCGGGTCCGGTTGATGCTGTCCGGAATTTGGTGGCCGCGCGAAAGCTGCGCACAACCACCCCGCTACAGCGCCAAGATGCAGCCTTTCACGCGGCAAAGGCGCTCGAGAGCACCATCAAGATCATATCCGACGACAAGAGCTGGTCGACGGGCCGCGAGCGTGCCGCCGCCAATTACATTGACAACCTTGTTAGCTGTCAGAACGGACGGTTCCTTGTCCCGTGGGAGGGAAACACGTTGAAGGCCTACTTCATTCACGGTCGGAACCCGCATGGCCATGGCGCGGACGCCACCATCCCCGCCTTGACTTCTCATCAAACCGATTGGGCCATTGAGACGGCGATGGCTTGGATCAAGAATCTAATCCGCCGCACCCGACTAAATCGGTGCAGTAGCAACATCGGTGTGATTAGCGATGACGAACTCGTACAACTGCGTCGGCGGCATCGCTTTCCAGTGATGACCGAGCGCTACGGCAAGAGCCGCAGCAAATGAGCTGAATTCCTCGAGGCCGCAGGCTTTCGACCGCGGCATGAGCGGACCGCTTGAGAATTGCCACGCTGGCTTCGTCTGTCTTGACCGACGAGATCGATGGGCCACGCTCACTGGCGTGCTGAATTCCGTGAAACCTCACTTTCCGTTCTCCCGCAGAAAGTCGATCAGTCGTGCCGACAAATATTCGGGATTTTCGTCCGGCAGCCAATGGCCGGCATCCGGCGCCGTGCCTCCGTTCACGTCGCGCGCCAGGCCCTGGGCCATGGTCAGCTCCACCATGCCGTTGCTCTTGTCGCCGGCAATCGCCAGCACGGGCATGGACAGCTTGGTCTTTTCGAACTCGGCGAAGCGGGTCTCGTCCTCCGGAAAGGCGCGATAGAGCTCGAAACCGGTCCGCAAGCCACCGGCCGAAGCGTAGGCATCGGCGTAGACTCGAATGTCGTCGTCGGCGATCGGGCGATATTCGCGGTCATGGATGAAGTCGCGGACGAAAGTGAATTGATGGCCCGCGATCAGCAGCTCGGGCAAGTCGAGCCGCTGGAAGAAGGCGAAGTGCCACAGTGCGGGATCGGGCTTGTGCTTGGCCTCGTTCCAAGCGGGCGGCCGGTATGGGAACGTCGAGCATGGTCATCGTCTCGGCCTCGGCGGCCATCGCGCGGCATACGCATAGGCGACCATGACGCCGATATCGCGGCCAACCAGATTTGCCTTGGCGGCGCCGAGCGAGTGTACGAGCGCGCGGATATCGCCTACCTTGTTTGCCTTGTCGTAGCTGGTCGCCGGCTTATCGGATTGTCCAGCGCCGCGTTAGTCGACGGCCGCGACCCGATAGCCGGCTTGGGCATGACGTTGCGCCAGGTGTACTAGGTCTGCGGCCAACCATGCAGTAGGACGACCAATGGTCCGTTCGTGTCGCCACCCTCGACAAAATGCAATCGTGTCCCATTGGCTTCGGTGTAGCGCTGCGTGAACTGCCGCTCGAACCCGGCTGGCAAGCCCGGTGCTCGGTTGGCGAATGCGGTCGGATTTGGCGCGGTGAGCGATGGCGGAGCCGCCCAACAGGGCGATGACGGTTGCGAGCGTGCGGAACAACGTACCCTCTTCCTCCGGGATGACAGTGCGATTGCAGATTGGGCGCCGGCCGTCCCGTCCGCCCCCAAGAATGTTCGGACCGGCAAGGCGTTATCCTCCGGAACTACCCAACGGCCGCGTGCGCTTGGCGCGACGGAAAATTGGCTGATCGTTCGACGGAAAGTTTGAAGGCACGTGTTTGTTCCAGTTTTCCGAGTTTGCAGTTCGAAAGGGACCGTTGCGGATGGTGATTCGTTCCAGCCGGAACCCAGCGACGTCGTTGTCGACCGGTTTGGCTCAATAGCCGACGCTGACCGCTCGGCGCCTCATGCAACGGCTTTCCCAATGATGTGATGAAGCCGATAGCAAGCAGCAGGCGCATCCGCTTCGGCGATGTTGGTGGATCCCAGCAGCAGGCCTGGTCCGCACGCATGTGTTGTCGCACGGTGCGACAGGGCCTCCACGGAGAGGCCGCCCTCCTGTGCGAGATCAGCCAATGTGAAATCGCTGATGCCAGAAGCGAATCGCGCGATCAAATGCATCCCACCGGGCCGAAGATCCACCGTGATGTGATCGCCGAATAGCGCCGACAAGCCATCCGCAACTGCGCGGCGACGCGCCGCGTAAAGCGCCCGCATGCGTCTAAGATGCCGCGCGAAATAGCCTGCGCCGGTACTGGCCGAAATAGGCCACTCGCAGATGCGAAATAGGCCACTAGCAAAAAGCGGTCCCCGTCAGGGACCGCCGGTCGTGAGCGGAACAGGCGCAATCCGACTAGATGATTGCGTTCTTTGACGGTGGGATATTCGACCACCTCTCCACGATTGTTTGGCATGCGGCCTTCATGTTCGCGAACATCCTAACTGCGCTTCCCGGTGCCGGGTAAAGCGTCCCGCTAAAGGCATCCAAGGTGACGCAGATCGCTTTATCCCGCCTCTGCGCCTTCCTCTGTGAAGTACTCTTTGAGCATGCCGAACGCTGCCGCCGACTGATAGTTGCCGACGCTGGGATCGAGGGGAGTACCCTTCGCATAGCGGAGCATGAAAGCGCCGTTGCGTTGCTTATTGCTTTTATCCACGCGTCTCAAAATGAGGTGCGGAGAGAAGCGCACTTTCACGCCTTGAATTTCTGCGGCCGGGAAGACTTTGCCGGGCAAAATCTCCGCGTTCGGCAATTTGATGCTAGCGACGACTTCGCTGAATCTCTCGACGTAATCGGCATTGGCCTCATTCGTGAGAGCCTCGAAATCGCCCGTTGCAAGTTTATTGCGGATGAAATCCGCTTTCTTTTCCAAAGTCTTGGGATCGGGCGCGCCGGATTGGAGCGCGCTCGAAATCGTGATCTGCGCCTCCTTGTGCTGGAGCAACCTGGCAAGGGGCCGATACTTGCATCCCTCAATGATGGAACGGCGACGACGCTCGGACGCCGCCATGTAGTCCGCCAGATAGCGAACGGTGATTTCCGCTTACGAAGCGCCTGACGTTGAGATCGTCAACGATCTGATCGAGGAGCTTGTTCTGTCGCTGAAACGACAAACGCGCGGCCCTTCAATTGTGCGAGCTGCAATGGCTCATCTCAATTTTACTATGATCCATCCGTTCTCGGATGGTAACGGGCGTTTGGCGCGCGCTGTTCAGACTCTTGTGTTGGCTAGCGATGGCATCCTTGATCCGGTGTTCTCCTCAATCGAAGAGTGGCTTGGCGCCAACATTCAGAGCTATTACGACGTGCTAGCTGAGGTGGGAAAGGAGAAGTGGAATCCCACCAATGATGCGTTGCCTTGGGTTAGATACTGCTTGAGGGCGCATTATCAGCAAGCAGCAAGGATGATCCGTCGCGTTCAGGAAGCCGACGCCTTATACAACAAGATCATGGATATAATCGCGAAGCACGGTTTGAATGAGCGATTTTGGTTTCCGATGTTCGATGCCGCTCTAGGCATAAGGGTTTCCAACTCGCGCTATCGGCGCGACACAGAAGTTACGGAAATCACCGCATCGCGCGATCTCAAGAGATTGTGTGAAGCTAATCTCTTGCTCCCTCATGGGGAGAGGAAGATGAGAACCTATTCCGCTGCACCGGCTCTGTTAGAGGCGCGCAAATCGATACGAATCCAACGGGTCGTTGATGATCCTTATGAAGTCGTGAAAAGCCGCTTCAGACGCGCCCAGAGACTTGCCGAAGAGGAGCGCCAATCGCCAAGGCTGCCGGGCTTGTGAGGATGTAATGAGTCGTTCGTGAAGAACCGGCGCGCCGCCGGGCTCAGGCGATATTTGGCGCCGGGATGGTCTCGAGGAAGGCTCGGATGATGGCACGCAAGAGCT
>NZ_VITY01000018.1 GCF_007993935.1 Bradyrhizobium macuxiense
AACGAGAACACGAATGGGTTGCTGCGCCAGTACTTTCCAAAGGGGACGGATCTCAGCATGCACGATGCTGATGATCTTGAGGCCGTGGCTCTTGCACTCAACACCAGGCCCCGCAAAACCCTCGGCTGGAAAACACCGGCAGAAACCCTCGACGAACTGCTCCGAGTGAGCGATACACAGAGTGTTGCGACGAGCGGTTGAATCCGCCCTGGATCGCCCGGTCGAGCCGGGCGATGACATTGGAGGAGTACACAACTCTTCCCGCGCGTCGTCCCTGCGAAAGCAGGGACCCATACTCCGCGGCGGAGATTGTGAACGGGACTCGTCGTTCTGCCACTACGCAACAACCCGCATCTGTGGTTATGGGTCCCTGCTTTCGCAGGGACGACACCGAGTGTGTTGCGCGGGCGGTGGACCACGGCGCTGCATTCTCGTGACATGATTGTCCGAGGTTACTCGCTGCCGACCTCGCCGGTGATGATGTTGCCGAACAGCGTCCAACTCTCGCCTTCGAATCGCATCAGCTGCGATTGCTCGATCGGACGGAAGTCGGTCGCGCTGGTGTTGATCCGGATTCCGGGCAGGATCATCTTCGGCGCAAAGTCTTTCACGCTGGCGGCCTGCTTCATCACGTTCTCGCGCGTCAGGTCATCGCCGCATTGCTTGAGCACCTGCGCGAGCGTCTGCGCGGCGGCGTAGCCATAGACGTGGTTGCCGTTGGTCTTGTCGCCGTCGGGCATGTATTTGTCCATGAACGCCCGCCACTCCTTGGTCTCGGCGTCATCGGCCCAGATCTTGTCGGTCGGATCCTTGAGGTAGGCGACCGAGATGATGCCTTGCGAGTTTTCGACGCCCGCGGCGCGCATCACCGAAGCGACCGAGGTTGCGGTCGAGGTCAGGAAGAACGTCGGCTTCCAGCCGAGCTCGGCGACCTTCTTGATGGTCTGCGCCGCGCCCTTCGGGGCTGCCCAGCTGAACAGGATGTCGGCGCCCGAGGCGCGCAGCGCCACGATCTGCGAATCCAGCGTCGGATCGGTCAGCTCGTAGGACTTGTCGGCGACGATCATGCTGCCGGCCTTGTCGCCGAGGCCGTCGCGCAGCCCCTTGAGCGCATCCTTGCCGGCATCGTCGTTCTGCCAGAGCACCGCGATCTTGCCGTTCGGGAACTTGTCCAGGATGTATTTGGCGTAGATCCGCCCTTCGCTCTGGTAGTTCGGCTGCCAGCCCATCGTCCACGGAAAGCCTTGGGGATCGCCGAAGCGCGTCGCGCCCGATGCGATGAAGAGGTGAGGGACCTTCTTGCCGTTCAGGTATTTCTGGATCGCGACATTGGGCGCGGTGCCGAGCGGCTGGAACACCAGCAGCACCTCGTCGCCCTCGACCAGCTTGCGCGCCTGCTCGACCGATTTCGGCGGCGAGAAGCCGTCGTCGTAGCTGATGAAATTGATCTTGCGGCCGTTGATGCCGCCCTGATCGTTGATCATCCTGAAATAGGCCGCTTCGGTGCGGCCGATCGCGCCGTAGGCGGACGCGGGGCCGCTATAGGGCATGATATTGCCGATCTTGATCTCGGCATCCGAGACCCCCGGGCCGTAGTTCTTCTGCGCGAGCGCCGGCGACAGCGCACTGAGCGTTGCCGCGACCGCAAGCCACGCGCGAAGACAAAATCCGTCCAACATCCCTCGTTCACTCCCTGATTATTCGCTGATCGCCTTGTGACGTGCGCGGGCCTGGACGGCCTGCGCGTTGACGCCCGGCAACAATTATCGTATGCGCTTCCGGTCTGGAAACGTTTCCAGATTAGCGCGTGTTGCCACCGATGGCAATATTCCCTGCGGCCGGAGAGATGTGACAAATGAGCAGACTGGAGCAGACGAGCCCGGACCATGGCGCGAGGCCGCCGCTGGTCGCCGAATGCGATGCCGTCGTGGTGGGAGCCGGCTTCGGCGGGCTGTATGCGATCTACCGGCTGCGCGAGCTCGGGCTCAAGGTGATCGGCATCGAGGCGGCGTCCGACGTCGGCGGCACCTGGTACTGGAATCGCTATCCCGGCGCGCGCTGCGACATACCGAGCCTGTTCTATTCCTACACCTGGTCGGAGGAACTGCGGCAGGAATGGCGCTGGAGCGAGAAATACGCCGCGCAGCCGGAGATCCTGAGCTATGCGCAGCATGTCGTCGACCGGTTTGAGCTGCGCTCCCTGATCCGCTTCGATACGCGCGTGACCAGCGCCGACTGGGACGAAGCCGGCGAGAGCTGGACGGTGCGCACCGATCGCGGCGATTGCATCGTCGCATCCATTTGCGTGATGGCGACCGGCAATCTGTCGGTGCCCAACAAGCCGAAGCTGCCGGGACTGGAGCGCTTCGGCGGGCCGGTCTATCACACCGGGCAGTGGCCGCATGAGGAGGTCGACTTTTCGGGCTTGCGTGTTGCCGTGATCGGCACCGGCTCGTCGGGTGTGCAGACCATCCCGATGGTCGCCAAGGCGGCAAGCCGCCTGACCGTGTTCCAGCGCACGCCGAACTACTCGGTGCCGGCACGCAATGCGCCGCTGTCCGACACCGATATCGCGGCCGCCGAGCCGTTGATCGCGAAATATCGCGAAAGCCTCGAGACGCCGGAATTCGGGCGGGTGCCCGCGAACGCATTCGACGCTGCGGTGCCCGACCGCGACGTGCAATGGGCGCGCTATGAACAGCTGTGGGAGCAGGGCGGCGGCGGCATCCTGACCGCGTTCCCGAACATCCTGACCGACGAGGCCGTCAACGACGTCGCCTGCGACTTCGTGCGGGACAAGATCCGCGGCATCGTCAACGACGCGGCGACGGCGGAGGCGCTGTCGCCGAAGAACTATCCGCTCGGCGTCAAGCGCATCTGCATCGATACCGGTTATTTTGCCACCTACAATCTGCCGCATGTCGAGCTGGTCGATCTGCGCACAGAACCGCTGACGGCGGTCACCGAGACCGGCCTCGAGACCGCGACACGGTCCTTCGTGGTCGATGCGCTGGTGCTGGCGACCGGCTATGACGCGATGACGGGAGCGCTCGCCGCGATGCAAATCCGCGGCCGCGACGGCGCGACATTGAACGAGGCCTGGGCCGGCGGGCCCAGCGCCTATCTCGGCCTAATGGTGTCGGGCTTTCCGAACCTGTTCGTCGTGACCGGGCCGGGGAGCCCATCAGTTATTGGTAATGTGATCCACGCCTGCGAGAACCATGTCGAGTGGATCGCAGCGTGCCTCGACAGCATGCGCGCCAACGGACAAACGCGGATCGAGCCGGATCGCGATGCCGAGCGCGCCTGGATGGCGCATGTCGCTGACGCTGCCAGCCGCACGCTCTATCCGAAGGCCAATTCCTGGTACCAGGGCGCCAACATCGCCGGCAAGCCGCGGGTGTTCATGCCCTATGTCGGCCAGGGCTACCGCCATCGCATCGCGCAAATCGCGCAGCGTGGTTACGAGGGTTTTGAGTTGCGCTGAGGCGGGCGCTTTGCTCTCCGTCATTGCGAGGAGCGAAGCGACGAAGCAATCCATCGCTCCGCGTCGGCGGAGGTATGGATTGCTTCGCTTCGCTCGCAATGACGGATAGAATTGGAACCGTTTCCAGATTGGAAGAGTTGGAGGACTGAAGATGGACATCAAGCGCGCAGGAACGGTCCCGAGCCGCCGCGGCAACGCCGAGTGGTTCAGCGGCACGGTCTGGGCTGACTCGATTGTCAATGCGCCCGCACCGGCGCGGGTGCAGGCCGCGCGCGTCACGTTCGGGCCGGGGGCGCGCACGGCCTGGCACACCCATCCGCTCGGCCAGACGCTCTACGTCACCGCCGGCGCGGGATATGTGCAGAGCTGGGACGGCCCGATCCGCGTGATCCGTCCGGGCGATGTGGTGTGGATTCCGCCGGGCGAGAAGCATTGGCATGGTGCGGCGCCAACCACGGGCATGAGCCACATCGCCATCCACGAAGCGCTCGACGGTGACTACGCGACGTGGATGGAGCACGTCTCCGACGCGCAATACGCCGCGGCGCCGCAGGCCGATTAACCGGCGTTACTTCCGCCCGCGCGTCGCCGGCGCGGCGCAGGAGTGGCGCAGGATGAGGCGCGTCGGCAGGAATACCGGTGCGCTGCTGCCGGGCTTGTCGCTGTCGCGGATCCGCTCCAGCAGCAGCCGCGCTGCGGTGCGGCCGACTTCGTTCATGTCCCAGCTCAAGGCCGAGATCGCCGGCGTCGCATGGCGGGCGAGGTCGGTGTCGCCGCTGCACACGATCGAGACGTCCTGCGGGTAGCGCAGGCCGTTGCTGGTGATCGCTTCCAGCACCTCGGCCAGCATGCTGGTGCCGAGCGAGATGATTGCGGTCGGCGACTTTGTCATTTGCAAGAGCTGGCACACCGAGCTGAACGCAGTGTTGGCGCCCTGCATATGCGGGCGGATCAGGCCGGGATCGACCTCGATCTTCGCCTCTTGATGCGCCTGCCGGTAGCCCGCGAGCCGTTCCGAGCTCGGCAGCACCGCGGCGCTTCCGGTGAGCAGCGCGATCCGGCGATGGCCGAGGCCGATCAGATAGCGCGTCGCCTCCAGCGCGCCGCCGCGGTGATCGACGCGAACCGGGACGCTATCAGGCACCTCGCGGTCGACGGTGACGCAAGGCAGGTCGAGCGTCGCGAGCCCCTTCATGAAGTCCTTGTGGGAATTGTCGCCGGCGAACAGCAGCAAGCCATCCATCTGGCGGCGCCGCACCGCCGACAGGAACGCGGCCTCGCGCGCCTCCTCGTGCTTGGTCGCGGCCAGCATCAGGAGGAAGCCGGCGCGCTGGAACTCCTCCTCCGCCGCGCTCACCATGCCGGTATAGTGCGGATTGGAGAAGTCGGCCACCATGCAGCCGATGGTGTTGGAGGCCCGCGAGCGCAGCGCCTGCGCCGCCTGGTCCGGCTCGAAGCCGAGACGCTTCACCGCGCGCATGATGCGGGCATGCAGTTCCGCGCTGGTATAGATGCCGCCATTGAGCGTGCGGCTGACGCTCGAAACCGACACGCCGGCTTCGGCGGCGACGTCACGAATCGTCGGTCGTGTCCGTCGCGCCTTTGTCATTCGTGGTCGGGCCCTGTCGGTTCGGCAATGCCGTCGCCAGGCGCGCCAGTTGCGGCGTGCAGCGGACGACGTAGCCGATCCTAATCAGGCTCGGCCACGAATCTCAAATGATTCCTGCCGCTGCGGTTGCGGCGCTACGCCGACGCGGGCCGGTCGAAATAGGCGAAGGCGGCGCTGGTCAGGCCGCCGAGCAGGGACCAGAACACCAGGCTGGTCAGCGTGACCGCGACCACGAACTGATGCGACAATGACGACGGCACGTTGGTCTCGACATGCTCGAGCTCCGGCGCGCCGATCAGATGCGGCAGCATGATCAGGACCACGCCGGCGATCGCGGCCGGCATCGAGCGGCGGAACACGATCAGCCCGAGGCCCGCTGCTGTCGCCAGCACCGCGATCGTCCACCAGATCTGACGCGACAGCAGTGGAGCAGTGGGCACGCCCGGCAATTCAGGCGGCAGCCCAAGGCCGGGGGCGATGGTGAAGACGGCAAAGCCCGCGAGGCCCCACATCAGGCCTTCGTGCCACGAGATCGGCTCGCCGGTCGCGCCGCTGCGGACCGCGAGGAAGCCGCAGAGCAGCAGCGCAAAGCCGATCGCGGTCAGGATGTTCGCGCCCGCCGTATAGAGATTGCGCTCCAGCCCGTCCTTCGGCTCCCAGGCCTCGGCGCCGTGATCATGGTCGGCATGATCGTGGACGAGGATGGCCTGCGGCGGCGCTGAGGCTTCGTGCTTGTGCTCGGCCGCCTTCTCATAGACCTCGGCCCTGAGGATCAGGGGAACGGTGCTAAACTGCTGGACCGCGGTGACGATCAGGCCAACGATGAAACCGGCGATGACCGACGAGAAGACGATCGAGCGAAACGTGCTCATGCCGACGAGGTCAGTGGCAGGGGAATGCGTTGGAGTGGCGCACATCGTGCGCGGCGTTGTGGATCACGTCGATGTGCGAGAAGCCGACCACGCCGACGATGAACAGGCCGAGCGTCATCGCCATCAGGGACTGGGCAAGCCGGCCGACCTGTCGGGTGGCAACCGGCAGATGCTGGGCTTGCGCGGTCTGGGACTGGCTCATGATCGTTCTCCACGTTCGATTTGGTCGGCTTCTAGCACCTTTCGGGCGATGTCGCGACTGGTAAGATGCAGATTTGTTCCAGAAGGGATGCGCTTGCGCAGGATCTTGGCGCGTGCCGCGGCTCTGAATGCGCCTGTATGGCGCTCGAAATAACTGAGGCAGGCCTCCGGCACCGGCTCTGCGCCGAGCAGCGTCCGAAACGCACCCCGATGCACCGCGCAGATCGCACCGTGCTCCGGGACGGGAAACGCCAAGGAGGCGATGTCGGCGCGCCAGTGGGCGGCGCTGTTCGCGGCGCCGCTGCCGGTCGGAGATTCGTCAGCGCCGGATGGTGAATTCACCGGGACCTCGCCGCGATTCCCACTTGGCCTGCTCGAGCTCGGGACGGTCACACTCTGCCTGGGGGTAACCGATGCAGAGGTAGCCGATAAATTTCCAGCCGTCCGGTATCTCCAGGATGTCACGAACACGCCCCGGATTGAGGATCGAGACCCAGCCGAGCCCAATGCCTTCGGCACGCGCGGCAAGCCACATCGAGCAGATCGCGGCCACCACGGAATATTCAGACGTCTCCGGCATCGTCGCGCGGCCGAGGCCGGAGCCGATCTGGTCGCTCTTCTCGGCGAACACCGCAAGGTGGCCCGGCGCTTCCTCGAGGCCTGATAATTTCAACGCGGCATATTTTGCGGCGCGTTCGCCCGAATAGGAGCGCAGCGCTTCGGCGTTGCAGGTCTTGAAGTCGTCGATCACGGCGCGGCGCCGTGCTGCATCGTCGACAATGACGAACCGCCAGGGCTGGCTCAACCCGACCGAAGGCGACAGGCAGGCGATCTCGATCAGCCGCTCGATCGAGCCATCCGGCAGTGGATCGGTCCGGAAGCGCCGCACGTCGCGCCGCCACACGAACAGCTCGTGCAGTTGCCGGCGAAACGCGTCGTCGAATGAGATCATCGCGGGGCCTTGATACGCTTGATAGCGGACATCATTTGAGCTTCATCGGCAAGCCTGCCACGACGAATTCCACTTCCTCAGCCACACCTGCGATGGTCTGGTTCATGAGGCCGGCAGCGTCGCGAAAAGTTCGCGCCAGCGCGTTGTCGGGCACGATGCCGAGGCCAACCTCGTTGGTGACCAGGACGACCGGGCTGTGCTGGCGCGGCAGTGCCTCCGCAAGGCGCATGACTTCCTGCGACCAGTCGCGCTCCGCATGCAGCAGGTTGGACAGCCACAGCGTCAGGCAATCGACCAGCCTTGCGCCGCCGCGATCGGTCTCGGACAGCACATCAACCAGATCGAGCGGCACCTCGCGTTCGATCCAGTCGCCGCCGCGCCGTGCGCGATGCCTAGCGATGCGTTCGTCCATTTCAGCATCCAGCGCCTCGGCGGTCGCAACATAGACCGGCTGACCTGGAAAGCTGCGCGCGCGAAGTTCGGCGCGCCGGCTCTTTCCGGACCGGGCTCCGCCGGTGATCAGAATGACGGTCATATGGTCTCCTGCTGCGAAGCGGGATCCGCTTCGCTCAAAAACGCTCTAACCACCAATCGCGGTAAAACACAAAGCCGAAATCCGCCCGCGGAGGGCTTGCGCTCGCGCAATGTCTTGCGCATCAGGGGGATCGCGGCGAGGAGAGGGTTAAGTGGGTTTTGCGGGAGCGATGGCGGTGGCGATGGCTGTGGATGCCGTGATCGGCTGGCCGGCGTGGCTGTTTGCCCGCATCGGCCATCCCGTGACCTGGCTCGGCCGTTTGATCCATCTGCTCGATACCAGTTGGAACCGGGCCTCCGATCCGCCCGCGCTGCGTCGCGCCGCCGGTGTTGCGGCGGCCGTGCTGGTGATCGCGCTGGCGGCGGCGCTGGGCTGGGCCGTTCAGTCCGCGCTCGCATCCGGATGGGTGCATGTCGTTGTCGTGGGTGTGCTGGCATGGCCGCTGGTGGCGCTGCGCTCGCTGCACGACCATGTCGCCGCAGTGGCCCATCCGCTTGTCTCCGGCGACATCGCGGCCGCGCGTTCAGCGGTTGCGCAGATTGTCGGACGCGATCCGGCCACGCTCGACGATGCCGGCATCGCGCGCGCGACCATCGAGAGCCTTGCCGAGAATGCGTCCGACGGTATCGTGGCGCCGGTGTTCTGGGGCGCGCTGTTCGGCCTGCCGGGCATCCTCGGCTACAAGGCGATCAATACGCTGGATTCCATGATCGGCCATCGCACCGAGCGGCACGAAGCCTTTGGCTGGGCCGCGGCGCGGATCGACGATCTCGCCAATCTCATTCCGGCGCGGCTGACCGGTGTTCTGTTCGTGCTGCTCGCGCCAAACCGCTCGCAGGCATGGTCATGCATGCTGCGCGATGCGCGACGGCATCGCTCGCCCAACGCCGGATGGCCGGAAGCGGCGATGGCCGGCGCGCTCGGGGTGCGGCTCAGCGGACCGCGCATCTATCACGGCAGCATCGCGGACGAGCCCTGGCTGAATGACGGCGCGCGCGATCCGGCCGCCGCTGATGTCCTCACCGGGCTGAAACTCTATCGTTACGCCATGATCCTATTGGCAGCGGCCTTCGTGGCCCTGGCGCTGGCGTGAAGGAGCGGCGGATGCGTGAGCATGGCGGGAATCTCGACGTCGCCCAGCAACGCTTCGGCGGCACAGCGGAAGACTGGATCGACCTGTCGACTGGGATCAATCGCGTGTCCTATCCTGACGTCGGCGTGGATCAGCGGCAATGGAGTGCGTTGCCGTCGCGATCCGAAATCGAATCCCTGCACGACGCCGCGCGGCGGGCCTACGCTACCAGCGCGCCGATCGTGGCGATGGGCGGTGCGCAGGCCGCCATTCAGTTGCTGCCGCATCTGGCGCCGCGCGGACGGGCCCGCATCCTGGCGCCTACATATAATGAGTATGCCGGCGTGTTGTCGGCGGCGGGCTGGGACCTTGCCGAGGTGTCCGAGCTTGCGGCGCTCGCGGGAGCCGATGTTGCCGTCGTCGTCAATCCGAACAACCCCGACGGAAGACGCCATGATCGGGACGACCTGCTGGCGCTGCTGCCACGCGTCGGCCGGCTCGTGATCGACGAGAGTTTTGCGGACGCCGTACCCGGCATCTCGCTTGCAGCAGAAGCAGGACGCGCGGGGCTCGTGATCCTGCGCTCTTTCGGCAAGTTCTACGGGCTTGCCGGCTTGCGGCTCGGCTTCGCTGTCGGCAGCGAGGCTGATATCGCCGCGCTTGCCGCAATGACCGGGCCGTGGCCGGTTTCGGGGGCCGCGATCGCGATCGGTCGGCGGGCCTTGCTCGACCACGATTGGGCGAGGGCAACGACCGCCCGGCTGGCGGACGACTGCGTCAGGCTCGACGCGGCGGCGCAATCGCGGGGCTGGATGCTGGTCGGTGGCACGCCGCTGTTCCGGCTCTACGAGACCGGCGATGCGCTCGCCGCGCAGGAGACGCTTGCCCGCGGATTGATCTGGTCGCGCGTCTTCCAGCAAAAGCCGGGATGGCTGCGTCTTGGTCTGCCCGGCAATGAGGCCGAATGGTCTCGGCTCTTAGCCGTGTTGTCGCGTTGATTCAGCGCGCCAGCGCGAGCAGGCCGTCGACATCGAGATGGGCTTCGATGTGCTCGGCAAGCGCGTCGAGCGCGCTCTCGACCCTGGCGCCGTACGGCTGATCCGCCGCAGGGATATCGAGCTGCGCAAGGAATGCCTTGCGGAATTCGTCCGAGGTGAACAGGCCGTGCAGATAGCTGCCGTGAACGCGCCCGTCACGCGACCTGGCGCCTTCCGGCGAGCCGCCAAGCATCGAAAACGGCCGCACGCGATCCGGGCCGTCGGTGCGCCCGATGTGGATTTCGTAGGCGCTGATCGGCTGACCGGTCGCCGCGTGCACGGCGCTGACGCGGGTCAGCGTCTTCTGCTCGGTCATGGTTGTGGTGACGTCGAGCAGCCCGAGGCCGCGCGTTTCGCCGGCGGGGCCCTCGATCCCATCGGGATCGGCGACGCTCTCGCCAAGCATTTGGTAGCCCCCACACAGGCCGAGGACATGGCCGCCGCGGCGATGATGCGCCAACAGATCGATATCCCAGCCTTGCGCGCGCAGGAAGGCGAGGTCGCCGCGGGTCGATTTCGAGCCGGGCAGGATGACGAGCCTGGCATCGCCGGGGATGGCCTCGCCCGGACGCACCATCACGAGATCGACGCCGGGCTCGAGCTTGAGCGGATCGAGATCGTCGAAATTGGCGATCCGCGACAGTGCCAGAAACGCGATCTTGCACTGGCCGGGCTTGCGCGCGTCGCCGAGCCCGAGCGCGTCTTCCGCAGGTAATTCGCCGGCGCGGCCGAACCACGGCAGCACACCAAAGCCGCGCCAGGCGGTGCGGTCCTCGATCAGGCGGTAGCCGTCATCGAACAGTGAGGGATCGCCGCGGAATTTGTTGATGACGAAGCCGTGGATCATCGCGGCATCGTCGGGATCGATCACGGTCTTGATGCCGACGAGCTGCGCGATCACGCCGCCGCGGTCGATGTCGCCGACCAGCACCACGGGCACGTCGGCCCGGCGAGCAAAGCCCATATTGGCGATGTCGGACTTGCGTAAGTTGACCTCGGCCGGGCTGCCGGCGCCTTCGACCAGCACGAGGTCCGCGCGCTCCTTCAGCCGCGCAAAACTCTCCAGCACTGCGCCCATCAGCTGTGGCTTCATGCCGGCATATTCCCGCGCGCGGGCGGTCGCGATCCGTTTGCCGTGCACGATGATCTGGGCGCCGACATCGGTCTCGGGTTTCAGCAGCACCGGGTTCATGTCGGTGTGCGGCTCGACGCCGGCGGCGAGCGCCTGCAACGCCTGCGCGCGCCCGATCTCGCCGCCATCGACGGTCACGGCCGCATTGTTCGACATGTTCTGCGGCTTGAACGGCAGCACGCGCAGGCCGCGTCGTCTGGCGGCGCGCGCGAGGCCCGCGACGATGAGCGACTTGCCCACGTCCGAGCCGGCACCCTGGATCATCAATGCGCGTGCCATGGCGATGTCTGTCAGAACTCGACGCCCGGCTGGGCCTTGATGCCGGAGCGGAACGGATGCTTCACCAGCGTCATCTCGGTGACGAGGTCGGCGATCTCGATCAGCTCCTCCTTGGCGTTGCGCCCGGTGAGCACGACATGGGTCATCGGCGGCTTCGACGTCGTCAGGAATTCCACGACATCGGCGACCGCGAGATAGTCGTAACGCAGCGCGATGTTGATCTCGTCGAGCACGACCATGCGCAGGCTCGGGTCTGATATCAGCTGCTTGGCCTTTTCCCAGCCGGCTTGCGCTGCCGCGATGTCGCGGGCGCGATCCTGCGTTTCCCAGGTAAAGCCTTCGCCCATCGCGTGGAATTGGCAGAGATCGCCGAAATGCCCGGTGAGCAGGCGGCGCTCGCCGGTATCCCAGGCCCCCTTGATGAACTGCACCACGGCGCAGGGAAAGCCGTGCGCCACGCAGCGGACGATCATGCCGAAGGCGGAGGAGGATTTTCCTTTGCCGGCGCCGGTATGAACGATGATCAGGCCCTTTTCGCCGCTCTTGGTCGCCATGATGCGATCCCGGGCGGCCTTCTTTTTCGCCATCTTGTCGGCATGGCGCGCGTCCAGCGATGGGTCGGCGCCGACGGCGCCGTCCTCAGCGTCGTTTCCATCAGAAATCATCACGTTCCTTCGGCTTGACAAGTGCGGGGCTTGGACGAATGGTGGGCCCGCGTTGGTTCCTGTCCTACGACAGGCGAACAGGGAATGCGATAGGGCTGAGACCGCAAGGTCGGCCCGAAACGCAGCCGCCCCCGCGACCGTCACCGGAGAGATGCCCAGGCCACTGATTCCGTAAGGAGTCGGGAAGGTGGGCATCAAAGGAAAAATCCTACTCCGCAAGCCGGGAGACCTGCCAACGCAGCATGTTGTGAGACCGGCGGACGGGGTGTTCCGCGACGGGGAACGAACCGATTTACCATCCGGTTCGTGTGCCTCATCGCTTCCCGCTGTCAATCCAGGAAGACCGATGAGCGTTACCCTTCATGTCTGTATCACCTGCCGCGCCGGCCAAACGCTGGCGGAAGGTGACGTCGCGCCCGGTGCGCGTCTGCATGCCGCGCTTGTCGAGGCCGGCGTGCCCGATGGCGTCAATCTGGTTCCCGTCGAATGCCTGTCGGCTTGCAGCCAGGGCTGCTCGGTCGCGCTCAGCGCGCCCGGCCGGTGGTCCTATGTCTATGGGCGCCTGTCCGAAGCCAATGCCGGGGATGTGATCGCAGGCGCCTCCGCCTATGCGGCGGCACCTGACGGCATCGTGCCGTGGCGCAGCCGCCCGGAAGTTTTCCGCAAGCAATCGCTTGCCCGCATTCCACCTCTTCCCGTCGTGCCGGAGGCCGCAGAATGACCACACTCGCCAAGGTTCCGGTTACCGTCGTGACCGGCTTTCTGGGATCCGGCAAGACGACGCTGATTCAGCATTTGATCCGCAATGCCAACGGCAAGAAGCTCGCGGTGCTGGTGAACGAATTCGGCAGCGAAGGTGTTGACGGCGACATCCTGAAATCCTGCGCCGACGCCAATTGCCCGACCGAGAACATCGTCGAGCTCGCCAATGGCTGCATCTGCTGCACCGTCGCCGACGATTTCATCCCGGCGATGGAGCAGTTGCTCGCGCGCCCGGTGAAGCCCGATCACATCGTGATCGAGACCTCGGGGCTCGCGCTGCCGAAGCCGCTGCTCAAGGCGTTCGACTGGCCGGAGATCCGCTCGCGGATCACCGTCGACGGCGTGATCGCGCTGGCCGATGCCGAGGCCGTTGCGGCCGGCCGCTTCGCGCCTGACGTTGCCGCGGTGGATGCACAGCGTGCTGCCGACGACAATCTCGACCACGAGACGCCGCTGTCGGAGGTGTTCGAGGACCAGATCGCCTGCGCCGACATCGTGCTGCTGACCAAGGCCGATCTCGCCGGCGCGGAAGGGATCAGGGCGGCCAAGGAAGTGATCGCGGCCGAAATGCCGCGCGAGGTGCCGATGTTGCCTGTCGTCGACGGCACCATCGACGCGCGCGTGATCCTGGGGCTCGGCGCCGCGGCCGAAAATGACCTCGCGTCGCGACCGTCGCATCACGATGGCGAAGAAGAGCACGAGCACGACGATTTCAATTCGGTGGTGATCGATCTTCCCGAGATTGTCGATGTCGATGCGCTGGTCGCCTCGATCAAGGGGTTGGCACGCGAGCAGAACGTGCTGCGCGCCAAGGGCTATATTGCGGTCGAAGGCAAGCCGATGCGCTTGCTGGTGCAATCGGTCGGCGAGCGGGTGAGGCATCAGTTCGACATGCCCTGGGGCGCGCGGACGAGGCAGTCGAAGCTCGTCGTGATCGGCGAACACGGCGATATCGATGAAGCCGCGATCAGGGCACGGCTTGGTGTCTGATGCACGTCGTTTTCCGCGAGAGTCGCGGCCTTGAGGAGACTGCGACACCAAGAGACCTCGGCCAGGATCCGGCCGATCTCGTGGTGCTGTCGTTTTCCGACAGCGATCTCGCAGCATTCGCGGCCGGCTGGCGGCGAGGGCGCGCCGCATTGCCCTCGCTGCGGCTCGCCAATCTCGCGGAGCTGCGCCATCCGCTGTCGGTGGACACCTATATCGAGCGGACGCTGTCGCACGCGCGCGGCATTCTGGTGCGGCTGATCGGCGGCGAACCCTATTGGTCCTACGGGCTTGCCGCGGTGCATCGGCTGGCCAGGGAGCGCGGCATCGCTCTGGTGGTGCTGCCGGCGGATGGCCGCGACGATCTGCGGCTGGATGAATTTTCAACGCTGCCGGTCTCGACACTGCGCCGTCTGAAAGTGCTCTGCGACAAGGGCGGCCCCGTTGCCGCGCAGGCCGTGATCGCGCAGCTGGCGCTGGCGTCCGGACTCTATGCCGGGCCGGTGGTCGGCGAGATCGATCTTCCCGAGATCGGCGCCTACGAGTCCCGTCGCGGCGCCATCGCGGCGCTGCCGGCGCCGGATGGCCGGCCGAGGGCGCTGGTGACGTTCTATCGTTCTTATCTCGCGGCCGGCGACACCGCGCCGGTCGATGCATTGATCGATGCGTTGCTCGAGAGGGGGTTTGATGCCCACGGTGTCTTCGTCACCTCGCTGAAGGCGGCAGGCGTTGCCGACTGGTTGCGCGTTCAGTTCGAGCAATGCCCGCCTGCCGCCATCGTCAACGCGACCGCGTTCTCCGCGGCCGGTGACGACGGCACGACGCCGTTCGATGCCGTGTCGTGCTCGGTTTTCCAGGTCGCGCTGTCCACCGCGCGGCGCGAGGATTGGGCCCTGTCGCTGCGCGGCCTGTCGCCCGGCGATCTCGCGATGCATGTGGTGTTGCCGGAAGTCGATGGCCGCCTGTTTTCGGGCGTCGTGAGCTTCAAGTCGCCCGGTGAGCGCGATCCAGATCTGCAATTCGAGCATCTTGCGCATCGGCCGGACGCCGAGCGGGTCGCGGCGATTGCCGCGCGGGTCGCCGCCTGGCACCGGCTTGCCGGCAAGCCGGCGCAAGACAAGCAGCTTGCGCTCGTGCTCTCGAACTATCCGGGCCGCCCGCACCAGATCGCGCATGCCGTCGGCCTCGATGCACTTGCCTCGGTCGAGGCGTTGCTGATCGATCTCGCGGCTGCGGGATTTGACCTTGAACCGACGGCGTCGCTGGGCGACGTGCTCCTGCGCCGGAAGCTGACATGGGACGTGGCCGAATATCGCGCGGCGATCTCTGGCCTGCCGCAACAGCTCCAGGACGATCTTGCGTCGGCATGGGGCGCGCCGGAAGACGATCCTGATTGCCGTGATGGCGCATTCCACTTTGCGGCGATCCAATGCGGCAAGTCGATCATTGCCGTTCAGCCGGAGCGCGGCGATGCTGGCCATCGCGATGCCGATTATCACGATCTCTCGCGCACGCCGCGCCATGCCTATGTCGCGTTCTATCTGTGGCTCCGGCGGCAATGTATCGACGCCGTCGTTCACATGGGGGCGCATGGAACGCTGGAATGGCTGCCCGGCAAATCGGTTGCGCTGTCGTCGGCGTGCTGGCCGGAAGCACTGATCGGCGATCTGCCTGTCATCTATCCCTTCATCGTCAACGACCCCGGCGAGGCGGCGCAGGCCAAGCGCCGGATCGGTGCCGTGACGATCGGCCATCTGCCGCCGCCGCTGGCGCCGTCAGCGCTGCCCGAGCGGCTGCGAAGTCTCGAGCGCTTGCTCGATGAATATTCGACCGCCGATGGTCTCGATCCCGCTAGGCGGCAGCGCCTGATCGCTGCGATCCGTGAGGAAGCGCGGATCGCGGGATTGGAAGACGACCTGGGTCTTGCGACATCGGTCTCGGCAGCCGAGGCCATTCCGCAGATCGATCGCTTCGTCTGCGATCTCAAGGAAAGCCAGTTCGGCGATGGCCTGCATGTGTTCGGGCAGGGCGCCTGCGGTGAGGCGGAGAAGTCCGCGTTGCGCGAGGCGCTCGCCGGCCGGCGCGTGGCGCCGGGGCCGTCGGGCTCGCCCTATCGTGGGCGCAGCGATGTGCTGCCGACCGGACGCAATCTGTTCGCGGTCGATCCGCGCGCGGTGCCGACGCCGTCGGCGCATGCGCAAGGCGTGAAGCTCGCCGAGGAGCTGCTTCGCCGTCATTTGCAGGATCACGGCGATTGGCCGAAAGGACTCGTCGTTGATCTCTGGGGCTCATCGACGATGCGCACCGCCGGCGAAGATTTCGCGATGGCCCTGCATCTTGCCGGCATCGCACCGCGCTGGGATCATGGATCGGGCCGGGTGTCGGGCTACGACATCATCGCGCCGGCGGAGCTCGGCCGGCCCCGCATCGACGTGACGCTGCGCGTGTCGGGATTGTTCCGCGACGTCTTTACGGGGCTTGCGCAATTGTTCGAAGCTGCGACGGAGGCGCTGTCCGAACGCAGCGAGGAGGCGGACGAGAATCCCTATCGGCTGCGCATCGCGCGCGTGTTCGGTCCGCGCCCCGGACATTACGGTGCCGGCATTGCGTCTATTCCCGATGTCTTCACAGCGGAGGCGCGCGAGGCGGCCGGCGAAGCCTGGCTGTCGGCGTCATCCTGGGCCATCGCGGCCGACGGCGAGATCCGGCCGGATCGCGCCGGCATCGAGGCCAGGCTCGCCGCGGCCGACAGCTTTGTCCATAGCCAGGACCTGCCGGAGACCGATCTGCTGCTGGCGGCGGACTATGCGGCGCATGAGGCCGGTATCGCCGCCGCGGCCGGGCGCCTTGGCACAAAGACGCCATCGCTCTATCACCTCGATGCGACGCGGCCGGATCAGCCGCATGCCCGCTCCTTGACCGAGGAAATCTCGCGGGTGGTGCGCGCGCGCGCCGCCAATCCCGCATGGATTGCCGGCATGATGCGTCACGGCTTCCGTGGTGCCGCCGAGATCACGGCGACGCTGGAGCATATGGCGGCATTCGCGCATCTCGCCGGCGCGGTGCCGCCGCACCTGTTCGACCTCTATTACGACGCGACGCTCGGCAATGACGAGGTCCGTGGCTTCATGGCGCGCGAGAATCCCGCGGCGTTGGCGGCGATCGAAACCTGCTTCACCCGGCTGCACGACGCCTCGCTCTGGCAGACGCGGCGCAACTCGATTGCGGCATCGCTGCAGGAGGCCTCATGAGCGCGGTCGCGATCAAAGGCTGGTGTCCCGGCGCGCTGCGGCCGATGCAGTCCGGCGATGGCCTCGTGGTGCGAGTTCGCCCGCGCGGTGGTCGGCTGGACGCGAGGCAGGCGGCAGGAATAGCTGATCTCGCTGCGCGATATGGCAACGGCCTGATCGACCTGACCAGCCGCGCCAATCTCCAGATCCGCGGCGTCAGCGATGAAAGCTATCCGCCCTTGATCGATGGGCTCGCCGGGCTCGGATTGCTGGACGCAGATTCCAACATCGAGGCCCAGCGCAACATTCTGGTGACGCCGTTCTGGACCGACGCTGACGATACGCACTCGCTTGCGGCCGAGCTTGAGCGGGCGCTAGCCAGCACGGCACTCGATCTTCCAACCAAGTTCGGCTTCGCAATCGATGACGGCCGCGAGCGGGTGCTGGCGGGGGCATCGGCCGATATCAGGATCGAACGCGCTCGCAACGGGGGCTTGCTGGTGCGCGCCGATGGCGCACAATTCGGGCTTTCCGTCACGCGTGGCGAGGCCGTGCAGGTCGCGTTGGCGCTGGCCGATTGGTTCATTGCCTCGGGCGGAGCCAGGGGTGAGAAGCGACGGATGGCGGCGCATCTGGCCGGCGGTGCGAGCCTTCCCGAGCCGCTTCGGGGCGATGCCGAACCTGTAGCCCAATCGGCGAACCCCGTTCCCAGTCTCACTCCGATTGGTGCGATGGTCGGTGTGGCCTTCGGGCAAATGCCGCACGGGACGCTCGAGAATCTTGCCGCGCGCGCGCAGGCGCTTCGCCTGACGCCGTGGCGGATGGTGCTGGCGGAGGGAATGCATGAGATGCCCCGTGGGGCGGACCTCGTCACTGATGCCGATGATCCGGCGCTCCGCGTCATCGCCTGCAGCGGCGCGCCGCGCTGCGCAGAGGCGCATGCCGATACGCGCGCATTGGCATCTGCGCTTGCTTCGTTTGTCCCGGCTGGCGCCCGGCTTCACGTCTCCGGCTGCGCCAAGGGCTGCGCCTATTCCGGTTCTGCTGATGTCACCCTCGTTGCGTCACGCGAGGGCTTTGACCTGATCCGCCGCGGCACGACGCGAGATACGCCGGTCATGCGCGGGTTGACCGGCTCTTACCTCGTCGCAAATCCCTCCGTGCTGACGGGAGATCATTGATGCCGCACGTCTATGAGACCGATGGCGCGGCGATCTACCGCCAGTCCTTTGCCACCATCCGGTCGGAGGCTGACCTTGCCCGCTTTACGCCAGACGAAGAGCCGGTGGTGGTGCGCATGATCCATGCCGCGGGCATGGTGGGCCTGGAAGCCCATATTCGCTTCACGCCCGGCATGGCCACGCGTGCGCGAGCAGCCTTGCAGGAGGGCGCGCCGATCCTCTGCGACGCGCGCATGGTGTCGGAGGGCATTACGCGCGCGCGGCTGCCGGCCCGCAACGAAGTCATCTGCACGCTCGGTGACGCCGAGGTTCCCGCGCTCGCGCAATCGATGCGCAACACGCGCTCGGCGGCTGCGCTGGAGCTATGGCGGCCGCATCTGGCCGGTGCCATCGTCGCGATCGGCAATGCGCCGACGGCGCTGTTCCATTTGCTCAACATGCTGGAGGATGCCGATTGCCCAAGGCCGGCGGCAATCATCGGCTGCCCGGTCGGGTTCGTCGGAGCTGCCGAGTCCAAGGCGGCATTGATGGCTGAACCGCCTGTGCCGGCGCTGACGGTCGAGGGACGTCTCGGCGGCTCGGCGATCACCGTTGCCGCCGTCAATGCGCTGGCGAGCTGGAGCGAATAGCGATGGGGCGCATCATTTGCTGTGGGCTTGGCCCTGGCGATCCGGACCTGATGAGCGTGCGCGCCGACCGGATCGTGCGCGCGGCAAAACATGTCGCCCATTTCCGCAAGAAGGGGCAACCCGGGCAGGCGCGGCGCATCGTGGAGGGATTGCTTGCCGCTGACGTCAGCGAATATCCGATGGAGTACCCGGTCACCACGGAGATTGCGTTCGACAATCCCGAATACGCGCGGCTGCTGGCCGATTTCTACGATGCATGGGCCGAGCGGCTGGCGCGGCTGGCGCGCGAGATCGACGTTGTCGTGCTGTGCGAGGGCGATCCCTATTTCTATGGCTCGTTCATGCATCTATATGCGCGCTTGCAGGGCCGTGTCGAGATCGAGGTGATCGCCGGCATTCCCGGCATGGTCGGCTGCTGGAATGCGGTCGGCCAGCCGATCGCGCTGGCCGACGATGTCACATCAGTCCTGATGGGCACGCTGCCGGAGGCGGAGCTTGCGCAGCGGATGCGCAGTTCCGACGCGTTGGTCGTGATGAAGACCGGCCGCAATCTTCCGAAGATCCGTCGCGCGCTCGCGTCCGCGGGCCGTCTCGACGATGCGTGGCTGGTCGAGCGCGGCACCATGCCGGATCAGCGGGTCATCAAGCTCGCTGATATCGCCGAGGCCGACTGTCCGTATTTTGCGATCGTGCTGGTGCACGGGCAGGGGCGGCGCCGGGAGGCGGCGCCATGACCGGCACGCTGACCATCGCGGGATTGGGGCCGGGCGACGAGGCGCTGATCACGCCTGAAGTCTCCGCTGCACTCGCAATGGCGACCGACATCATCGGCTATGCACCCTATGTTTCGCGTGTGCCGCCGCGTGCCGGCCTGACGCTGCACCCGTCCGACAATCGTGTGGAATTGCAGCGCGCCGGCGAGGCGCTGCGGCTCGCGTCCGAGGGACGGCAGGTCGTCGTGGTGTCGTCGGGCGATCCCGGGGTGTTCGCGATGGCATCCGCCGTGTTCGAAGCGCTGGAGGACATGCCGCAATGGCATGATCTGCCGATTCGCGTGCTGCCCGGCGTCACGGCGATGCTGGCGGCGGCGGCGAGCGCTGGTGCGCCGCTCGGCCATGACTTCTGTGCGATCAACTTGTCGGACAATCTCAAGCCGTGGTCGCTGATCGAGAAGCGCCTGCGGCTCGCCGCCGAAGCCGATTTTGCTATTGCGGTGTACAACCCGCGCTCGGCAAGCCGGCCGGAAGGTTTTGCGCGAACACTCGAAATCTTGCGCGAGGCGGGGTGTGACGAGCGGATCGTGATTTTCGCGCGCGCCGTCTCTACGCCCGAGCAGCGGATCGAGATGGTCGAACTGCGCGATGCACGGCCCGAGATGGCCGACATGCGGACGCTCGTGATCGTCGGCAATTCGGCGACGCGCCGGGTCGGCCGCTGGGTCTATGCGCCGAGGCAGGTCCGATGACCGAGCCATTCCATCACGTCGGCGACACTTTCCACCCGCGGCCTCTCGGGCAGCAGCGGCCGCGTGATCATGATGACGGGGAGGCCAAGCGAGCGGGCCGCGTCGATCTTGGCGCGCGCGCCGCTCCCGCCGGAATTGCGTGCGACGATCCATTCGATATTGCGCGTGCGTATCATTTCGAGCTCGCCTTCGAGGGTGAATGGTCCGCGCGAGACAATCACATCAGCATCCCGCAATGGCAGCGCGTGCTTGGGCGGGTCGACGAAACGCAACGTATAGGCATGCTGCGGCCGGCTCCCAAATGGCGCGATGTGCTGGCGGCCAATCGCGAGGAATACGCTGGCACGGGACTCCGGCAAGGCCGCGACCGCGGATACGACGTCTCCGACCTCGATCCAATGATCGCCAGAGGCTTTGTCCCACGGCGCGCGTTCGAGCGCGAGCAGCGGCGTCGTGGTTTGCGCACAGGCGGCGATCGCATTGCGGCTCATCTCGGCCGCGAACGGATGCGTCGCATCGATCACATGGGTGATGCCTTCGCAGCGCAGATAGTCGGCAAGACCGCTCACGCCGCCGAAGCCGCCGATCCGGGTCGGCAAAGGTTGTTCGGCAGGGGCGGCGGTGCGACCGCCATAGGAATAGACGGCGTCGATCCCCGCGCGCGCGATCGCAGCGGCGAGCAGGTTGGCGTCGGCCGTTCCGCCCAGGATCAGGGCGCGCATCATGGGTAATCCCTGGTTGACCATCGTCGGCATCGGCGAAGATGGCCTTGCGGGGCTGCCGGACGCAAGCCGAAAGGCGCTTGATGAAGCGGAGGTGGTTTTCGGCGGTGAACGGCACCTTGCGCTGGCCGGCATCACCGATCGTGGCCGCGCCTGGCCGGTGCCGTTCGATGCGGGCATCGTGCTTCAATGCCGGGGACGTCCGACCGTTGTGCTCGCCTCGGGCGATCCGTTCTGGCACGGCGCCGGCGGTAGCCTTGTCGAGAAGCTGCAGTCCGATGAATGGATCGCGCACTCCGCGCCGTCGACATTCTCGTTGGCGGCGGCGCGTCTGGGCTGGCGGCTCGAGAATGTCGTCTGCCTTGGTCTTCATGCGGCGCCGTTCGAACGGCTGTTGCCGCACCTTGCGCGGGGCGTACGGATCGTCTGCCTGGTGCGCGACGGCAAGGCGGGTTCCGATCTCGCGCGCTGGCTTGCGGAGCATGGCTGGGGATCGTCGGCGATGTGGACGCTGTCCGCGCTGGGCGGCCCGCGTGAATCCATCACGCAACATTGCGCTGACACTTATGCGGACGATTCCGGCGACAGCCTGGTCGCGGTTGCGCTGGAGGCGAGGGGAGCGCAAGGACTCGCGCGCAGCTCGGGTCTTCCCGACGAATTGTTTGTGCATGATGGGCAGCTCACGAAGCGACCGGTCCGAGCGCTTGCGCTGTCGGCGCTGTCGCCGCGGCCCGGCGAGCGACTGTGGGATATCGGTGCCGGCTCCGGCTCGATCTCGATCGAATGGGCGCTCTGCGGCGGGACAGCTATTGCCATCGAGGCGCGCGGCGAACGGGCCGCCAACATTCGCAGCAATGCTGCGAGCTTCGGCCTAGCCCACCGGATCACGATCATCGAAGGCGAGGCGCCCGGCATCCTGCCGGGCCTCGCGGCACCCGATGCCGTATTCATTGGTGGCGGCCTCGATGCTGATATGTTCGCCGCGATCTGGTCGCACATCGCTCTGGGCACGCGGCTGGTCGCGCATGCGGTGACGCTGGAAACCGAGGCGCTGCTTTCCGGTCTGCACCAGCGGCATGGCGGCGAATTGATGCGCGTCGAGATCGCGCAGGCCGAGCCGCTGGGCCGCTATCGTTCCTGGAAGGCCGCGCGGCCGATCGTGCAATGGAGTGTGATCAAATGAAGGTCGCGGGTCTCGGATTCAGGCGCGAGGCCAGTGTCGCGTCCTTGCGCGAAGCCCTCGACGCGGCCGGCGGGGCCGAAGGCCTTGCGGCGCTTGCAACGGTGAGTGAGAAGTCCGATGCAACGGCGCTGAGAGTCCTGGCGCAGGAACTCGGACTGTCGATCCGGGGAATTCCCGCCGACGCGTTGGCCGAGGTCGAAACTGTGACGCAATCCGAGTTGATTCGTACCGAGTTTGGTACAGGTTCCATCGCCGAAGCTGCAGCCATCGCGGCGGCAGGGCGTGGCGCGCGCCTGATCTCCGCGAGGGCCGTCTCGCAGGATCGGATGGCGACTGCCGCGATCGCGGAAGGAGACGGCGAATGACGGTGCATTTCATCGGCGCAGGACCTGGCGCCGCCGATCTCCTGACCTTGCGCGGACGCGATCTCATCGCCTCGTGCCCGGTCTGTCTCTACGCCGGATCGCTGGTGCCCGCAGGCGTGCTGGCGCATTGCCCGAAGGATGCGCGCATCGTCAACACGGCATCGTTGTCGCTCGACGACATCATCGCCGAGATCGCGGCGGCGCATGCGGAAGGCAAGGACGTCGCGCGGCTGCATTCGGGTGATCTCTCGATCTGGTCGGCGATGGGCGAACAGCTGCGCCGGCTGCGCGCGTTGCAGATTCCGTATTCGGTGACGCCCGGCGTGCCGGCTTTCTCGGCGGCCGCGGCGGCACTGGAGGCCGAGCTCACGCTGCCTGGCCTTGCCCAATCGGTGGTGCTGACGCGCACGCCGGGCAGGGCGAGCGCGATGCCTGATGGTGAGACGCTCGCAGCCTTCGCCGCGACCGGCGCGGTGCTCGCGATCCATCTCTCGATCCATCTGCTCGACAAGGTCATCGCCGAGCTGACGCCGCATTATGGCGCGGACTGCCCGGTGGCGATCGTCTGGCGCGCAAGCTGGCCGGACCAGCGCATCGTGCGCGCCACGCTCGCGACGCTGGATGCCGCGCTTGGCCCGGAGCTCGAACGCACCGCGCTCATCCTGGTCGGCAAGACCCTCGGCGCCGGCGACTTCGGCGAGAGCCGTCTCTACGCCGCCGACTATGACCGCCGCTACCGCCCGGTCGGTGCGGCGCCACGGTTTCCGGGGTCATCGCCGGAATCGTCGCAATGACCGCGGGGCTCGTGATCTCGGCACCCGCATCCGGTGTCGGCAAAACGACGCTGACCCTGGCGTTGGCGCGCGCCTATCGCAGTCGCGGGTTGAAGGTGCAATGCCTGAAGAGCGGGCCCGACTACATCGATCCCGCCTTTCATGCGGTGGCGACCGGACGCGCCTCAGTCAACGTCGATAGCTGGGCGATGGCATCAGATGCGATCGCATCTCTGGCAGGCCGCGGCGCGGATGCCGATCTCGTGCTGGCCGAAGGCTCGATGGGTTTGTTCGACGGCGTCGCCGCGCGCGGCGTCTCGGGCACTGGCGCCACCGCCGATATTGCCGAGATGATGGGATGGCCGGTGCTGCTCGTGATCGATCCCTCCGGCCAGGCTCAGACGGCGGCGGCGATCACGGCGGGATTGCGCGATTTTCGCGCCGGCGTGCGGCTTGCCGGTGTCGTTCTCAACCGCGTCGCCGGTGCGCGGCACGAAGCGTTGGTGCGCGATGCCATGGCAGGGGCAGGCATTGCCGTGCTGGGCGCGCTGCCGCGCCACGCCGAGATTGCCTTGCCGAAGCGTCATCTCGGCCTGGTGCAGGCCGAAGAGCAGGCCGAGATCGATGGCCTGATCAGTGAGGCCGCACGTTTCGTCGCCGAGCACGTCGATCTCGATGCCGTGCTGCAATCGGCCCCGGTCTGGTCGCCGCAACCGGCCGCGCGCGGTCTGGACATCACACCGCCCGGCCAGCGCATTGCGCTCGCGCGCGATGCCGCATTCTCCTTCGTCTACCCGCATATGGTGGAAGCCTGGCGTGCGGCCGGCGCTGACATCGTGACGTTCTCGCCGCTTGCCGACGAAGGCCCGGATGCGGACGCCGATGTGTGCTGGCTGCCCGGCGGCTACCCTGAACTGCATGCCGGCCGGCTTGCCGCCAACCGGCGATTTCTTGAGCGGCTGCGCGCTTTCGCCGAAACAAATCCGGTGCATGGCGAGTGCGGCGGCTACATGGTGCTGGGCACAGCGCTCACCGATGCCGACGGCGTGCGCCATGAGATGGCGGGCCTGCTTGGCCTCGAGACGAGCTACGCCAAACGGCGCATGCATCTGGGCTACCGGCTCGCCGAGCTTGCCGCACCGGTGCCAGGACACGGTCCAGGCGCGCGGCTGCGCGGTCACGAGTTTCACTATTCGACGATCATCGCGCAGCCCGATAGGCCGCTTGCGGTGGTGCGCGATGCGACCGGCGCGATCGTTGCGGAAACCGGATCGCGACGAGGTAGCGCAACGGGGACATTCTTCCATCTGATTGCGGAGGACCGATGAGCGGATTCGTCTCCTTCGTTTCGGCCGGTCCCGGCGATCCCGAGCTTCTGACCATGAAGGGAGCGGCGCGGCTGCGCGAGGCCGATGTGGTGCTGTACGACGATCTCGCCTCGGGCGCGATCCTCGATCTCGCGCGCTCCGGCGCCAATCTTGTCGCGGTCGGCAAGCGCGCCGGCCGCCTCTCGGCAAAGCAGCATCATGTCAGCCGGCTGCTGGTCGATTACGCGACGGCGGGCGTGCGGGTGGTGCGGCTGAAATCCGGCGATGCCGGCATCTTTGGGCGCCTCGAAGAGGAGATCGAGGCGCTGCGCAATGCAGGCATCGGCTACGAGATCATTCCCGGCGTGACCTCGGCCTCGGTTGCCGCCGCGCAGGCCGGCATTCCGCTGACGCGACGGCTGACCTCGCGCCGGGTGCAGTTTGTCACCGGCGCCGACGTCACCGGCGGGTTGCCCGCGGATCTGAATTGGGCGGCACTGGCCGACCCGGAAGCGACCACGGTGGTCTATATGGGGCGGCGCACGTTCCCGGCTCTGGCCGCAGGGCTGATCGCGCATGGTCTCGCCCCCGACACGCCGGCGCTGCTGGCGGAGTCCCTCGGTCATGCCGACGAGCAGCTTCATCGGACCACGATCGCAGGGCTGGCCGAACAGCTCGCGCATGCCGGCGCTGCCACGGCGGCTTCCATTATTCTGTTCGGCGCGCTGGCACCGGAAGAAAAGTGATGCGGCCATGTTGACGCTGTCCCTGATCGGTATCGGATGCGGCGATCCGCAGCATCTCACCCTCGCCGCGATCGACGCGATCAACGCTGCCGACCTGATCCTGATCCCGCGCAAGGGGACCGCGAAGTCGGACCTCGCCGAACTGCGCCGAACGATCTGCGCGGAGGCGTTGAGCAACGACCGCACGCGCATTGCCGAGTTCGACCTGCCGGTGCGTGACGCCGGCGAGGAGGACTATCGCAAGGGCGTGGACGATTGGCACGATGCAGTGGCTGCGAGCTGGTCGGAGCAAATCGCGCGGCATCTCGGCAGCGAGGGGCGCGTCGCCTTGCTGATCTGGGGCGATCCCTCGCTCTACGATTCGAGCCTGCGGATTGCGCAACGGCTCGATCCGCGCCCGTCGATCGACGTGATCCCGGGCATCACGTCGATCCAGGCGCTGTGCGCGGCGCATGCGCTGCCGCTCAACGAGATCGGCGAGCCGTTCCTGGTCACGACCGGCCGGAGGTTGCGCGAGGGCGGCTGGCCGGCCGGTGTCGATACCGTCGTCGTGATGCTCGACGGCAGCGCCGCCTTCCAGACGCTCGATCCTGCCGGCATAAGGATCTGGTGGGGCGCCTATCTTGGCATGCCCGATCAGATCATCATGGCGGGGGAGCTCGCGGAGACAGGCCCCCGCATCGTCGCGGTGCGTCGGGATGCGCGCGAACGGCACGGCTGGATCATGGACAGCTACGTCCTGAAGCGGAGGTCGTGATCCGGAGATTGCCTGCAGCGGGCGCTGCTAGAGCATGATCCGGAAAAGTGCGGAGCGGTTTTCCGAAATGATCATGCGCAAACAAAAGGCTAAAGCGCGATCATCGCGCTTTAGGTCTTCAACCCGCGAATCGAGGGTTGGATGGTCAGGCGATAGGCGACGAGCTTGTCACCGTCAAACTGCTCGAGTGTCGTCTCGCAGACCGGGCAGCGATACTCGCCCTTGCTTGCTGATCCGGATGCCAGCTCAAGGCGTCGGAATCCGGCCCCGCAGCGCGGACACGTGACGTCGTCCTTCTTCATTAACTTACCCCAGAACAACACCGGCGATCCTTCTTTAGCGCAGACTGCGCGGCGGAACTATGTTTATGGGCGGAGAACTACGGATCATTCCTGCATGGGAATAAAGGATGCGTCCGCGTCGAGCGGGAGGCGGCGCAAGCGATCGCGCTGAACGGGTGGTCCAATTTCGAGCCATTCCGTAAATTCGGCAATGAGTTACGGCGTGGCCTTAAAGGAGATAGGCGATCGGATTTGCGCGGCGATATCGGCTGCCATGCTGCAGCGCTCGAGGCCGATGTTGCGTCTGCTCAATCGCTCGGCAACGCGCGACCGCCGGCGAACGCAGGGTTCGCCGGCGGTCCATCGCCATCAGCGGATGCCACCTACTGCCGCGTCAGGCGAACCACGTCCTGCCGCAGCAAATAGAGCGAGACCGCGAGCAGAACGACGTCCTTCATCAGGAAGGGCACGTTGCCGGTCATCGCGGGAAAGCCTCCCGCGGCAACGTCCCAGCCATCGGGCATGAACGGGATGATGGTGACCGTCGCGATGAACGTCCCGGTCGAACCGAGCGCGCCGAGGATGCCGAGCCGCTTGTTCCAGAAGCCCGCGAGCAGCAGCGAGCCGAACGTCCATTCCGAGGCGCCGAGGAAATAGCTGGCGCCGGCGTGGCCAAACACGGGATACAGCCACCAGATCAGCGGCCCGTTGCTGATGAACGGGACCAGGCGTTCGAATTCGTACGGAAACCATTTCTGGTAGCCGAAGAACAGGAACATGGTGACCATCGCGGCCCGGACGATGTGGTAGTCGAGATCCTCCGCGAGCAGGCCGGACCTGTCGAGCGCGCGGACGAGCGGATTTTGCGTGGTGCTGGAAAGCATGGTCATGATCGCGATCCTTCCATTCGACTGACTCGGCCGCATCATGCGACGGCGGGGAAGTCGATGTCGGTGTCGTTGATGCGGTTGAAGACGTTGGTGAAGACGATGGTCGCAAACGCCAGGCTGATCTCGACCAGCTGCGCGTCGCTGTAGCCGGCGGCCTTGATCGCGGCGAAATCCTCGTCGCTGACGGTGCCGCTCGACTGCGCGAGCTTGCGAACGAAATTGATCAGCACATCGACCTTGGCATCGCCGGTCGGCGCGCCGTCGCGGATCTGCTTCAGTGCATCGGCCTTCACGCCGGCGAGCTTGGCGAAGTGAGAATGCGCGGCGACACAGTAGTCGCAGCCGCCGACGGCGCTGACCACGAGCTTGATGATCTCCCGATCACGCTTGGACAGGCTGCCGCCGGCGAGCGCCGCATCGGCGGCGACCATCGCCTTGAGCGCGGCCGGGCCGTGGGCGGCGATGGCTGCATAGGCATTCGGTACGCCGCCGACCGCCTTCTTGATCTGGGCGTAGATCTGGCCCGACGGGCCGGTGTCGGTTTCGAGATTGGGGACTGAGAGACGCGACATGGTGGCACTCCTTGTTGGGGTTGGTGAAACGATTGCGCAGTGGACAGTAGGAGCGCGGCCTGAGACATTGAATGTTCATATATCTCGATTATATGCTCGATCGTCTCGTGAAGCCTCTTGGGGGAGGATCGGCCATGGATTGGCTCAGCCGGCTGTTCGAGATGATGCCGGTGCGCGGGCGGCTCGATATTCGCTGCAGTTACAGCGTCCCCTGGCGTATCGAGCAGGGGCCAGGCGCGACCAACGAGATCCCCTATCATGCGGTGCTGGCCGGTTCGGCGATCCTGGACGATCCCGCGGATGGTCGGCCGCTGCTGCTGAAGACCGGCGACATTCTTCTGCTGCCGGGCAACCCGCGACACGTGATGCATGACGGCAGCGGAGCGGCACCGCTGTCGCCGCGCAACCGGGCGGCGCAGAATTTCACGATCAGCGAAAACCTGGGTTCGGACGAACGGCTCGACCTGCTGTGCGGACACTTCGCGCTTGCACCTCCGCACGACCGTCTGTTGAGCAGCTATCTTCCGCCGCGTCTTGTCGTGCATGCCGGTCCGCGGATCGGAAAGGGGACGGCCGCACAGCTCGCCGGACTTGTGTCGCTGATGCGCGGCGAAACCGCGGACGATCATCTCGGCGGGCGCGCCATGCTCAACGCGCTGTCCACGGCGATGTTTGCGCTGGTACTGCGGCTCGCGAGCGAGAGCGACGCCACGTCACGCGGTCTGCTTGCGCTTGCCGGTGATCCTCGCCTTGCGCCGGCGGTGGCCGCCATGTTCAACGAGCCCGCCCGCGCATGGTCGCTGCCGGAGCTTGCGCGTCTGTGCAACTTGTCGCGCGCGACGCTGGCCCGGCAGTTCCAGGACAAGCTCGGGCGATCGGCCAGCGATCTGCTCACCGATATCAGGATGACGCTTGCGGCGAACGAGTTGCGGAGTTCATCGCTCTCGACCGGTGCGGTTGCCGAGACCGTCGGCTACCAGTCCGAGGCCGCCTTTCAGCGGGCGTTCAAGAGCCACATGGGCGTAACCCCGGCGCAGTGGCGAAGAGCGCAGCATTCTGGACAGGAGGCGTCTGCGGCTGCGGGCCTTGCCGCAGCGGTCGATCCGAGTGCGATGTCGCCGGATGCTCATCGATAGTCCGTCAGCCAGAAGCGGCCGACGGCCTGATCGCCATCGGCCGCTTCGAATGCCATCACGCGCGAACGGCGGCAGCCTGCTGAACCACCGGGATCATGTCCTCGGACTCCGGGCGGCGGGTGTAGTCCGGGTTGACTTCGGAGTAGAGGATCACGCCGTCCTGTCCGATCACGTAGCGCGCGGGCATCGGCAGCGTCCAACTCGGATCGTCGTTGAATGCCGGCAGATCGTTCTTCAGCTGCTTGTAGAGTTCGATCAGATAATCGGGCAGACGGAAGCGCAGTCCGAAGGCTTCGCCGACTTTGCCTTTCACGTCCGACAGGATCGCGAAGGACAGTTCGTTCTGGCGCACCGATTTGCGGCTGTTCGGCGCGGTCTGCGGCGAGATCGCGACCAGCGAAGCGCCGTATTTGTCGAATTCCGGCTTGGCGGCTTCCAGTGCCTGAAGCTCGATGTTGCAGTACGGGCACCAGACGCCACGGTAGAAGCTGAGCACCAGCGGGCCGCGCTTCAGCAGATCAGCGGAATTGACAATGTTGCCTTCGGCATCGCTCAACGAGAAGGAGGGTGCGACGTCGCCGGCCTTCTTGGAGCGCTGCGCGGCGCCGGATTCGACGAGCTCCTCGGTGGCGCGGTGCATGACATCGATGACCGAGCGCGGAACGCTGTAGGGCGGTTTGCCGGCTTCGAAATCGGCCTTGAAGGCATCGAGCTTGGCTTGAAGTGACATGACGGTTCTCCTTTTTGGCTTCTGCGCGGAGGACGACTGAGCCGTCCGCTTCGTTGAACACACGCGAGAAGCTAAAGGAGATGGCTGAGCCGGGTAGCGGCGTCGTCGGATTAGTATTTATTCCAGCCAGGAATAAATAGCTGATACCGATCGCCGCTACCGCTCACCCATTGAAGCTGCGCTCGAAGAAATTGACAAAGGCCCGTGCCTTGGCGGTTGCGGCGCGGCCGGTCGGAAGCACGGCCCAGAGATCGAGCGCGGGCAGGCTCCATTCCGGGAGCGCCGCACGCACGCTGCCTGTCTTGAGTTCCGGGCTGAACATCCATTCCGACGCGATCGCGAGCCCGGCGTCAGCGAGCACTGCCGCCCGAACGCCCTCCGCCGCAGTCACCCGCAACCGGCTCCGCACCGTGACAGCCAGCTCGGTACTCTCGCGTTGAAAGGACCATACACTGCCTTCGCGAAGATAGACGACGGCCTGATGCCGGCTCAGCTCGCTCGGCGTCGACGGCGTCCCGGCGCGCTTGAAATAGGCCGGCGTGCCGAGCACCATGCGCTTGCATCGGGCGATGCGGCGCGCTGTCAGCATCGAGTCCGTCATCTTGCCCATTCGCAGGGCGACATCGATGCCTTCCTGCACGAGATCAATCTGGCGGTCGTCCAGCACGACCTCGAGGTCGAGCTCCGGGTTCTGCGCGAGGAATTTCGGCAGCATCGGAATCAGATGTATCCGCGCGAAGGTGACGGCGGCGCAGATCCGCAGGCGGCCCTTGAGTCCGGCCCCGGCGCCCCGTGCGGCGATCTCCGCCTCGGCCGCTTCTTCGAGCGCGCGCCGGGCGCGCTCAAGATAGCCCAGGCCCGCTTCCGTCGGGGTGAGGCCGCGGGTCGAGCGCGTGAGCAGCTTGACCCCGAGAAATTCCTCGAGCTGCGCGACCGATTTCGAGACCGCCGGCTGGCCGACCCGAAGCTGCCGCGCGGCTTCGGAGAAGGAGCCCGTCTCGACCACCCGCACGAACGTCTCCATCGCCGCCAGACGATCCATACCTATTCTCTCCGGGAATGAGCGACATTGCTCATCCTGTCACGGCCGTTGGCCATGTCCAGACACGATGCCGGGCGGAGGGGGCGCTACGACTTCCGATGCCTTGCGTTGACCGCGATCGCGGCGGCGGCGGTGCGGTTCTCGACGCCGAGCTTGGCGTAGATCTGCTCGAGATGCTTGTCGACCGTGCGCGGACTTAAGCCCAGGATCTGCGCGATGTCGCGGTTGGTCTTGCCCTTGGAGAGCCAGGACAGCACCTCGCCTTCGCGGGTGGTCAGGCCGAGCTCGCTGGAGAACTCGGCCGGCATGTCGCCGCTGGTGTCCTTGGCGAGCCGCAGCAGGAATTCGTTAGGACCGAGCTTGCCCATGTATTGCAGCCGCAGCTGCTCATTGCCGGGGAATGACGCGACCGTCGCGGTCTTCTTTCCCGCCGCACCTTTCTGCGCCTGCTCGAGCCATTGCGGCATCGGCTCCGGCAGCACGAAATTGTCAGCGGCATCAGCGAGCGTATCCGACAGCAGCCGCTGCGCCTGCGGCGTCGCCCATAGCAGCGCGCCTGCGCTGTTGACCGCGAGCAGATAGCGGCCGGAGACGTCGAGCGCCGCGCGGGCGCTCTGTGTCATCCGCGCGTTGGCGAGATGGACGCGGATGCGCGCCAGCATCTCCTCGATCACGATCGGCTTCGTCACATAGTCGACGCCGCCGGCCTCCAGCCCGCGCACGATGTGCTCGGTCTCGGCGAGCCCGGTCATGAAGATGATCGGCACGCCGTCGAGTCCGGCATCGCGCTTCAGCCGCTTGCAGGTCTCGAACCCGTCCATGCCGGGCATCACGGCGTCGAGCAGCACGATGTCGGGCGTGATCTGGTCGACGATGCGCATCGCGGAGGCACCGTCGAGCGCGACCATCACGGTCATCCCGGCGCCGTCGAGCGCGTCGGTGAGCAGGCGCAGCGTCTCCGGCGAGTCGTCGACGACGAGCGCGACGTCGCGCTTTCTCTGTTCAATGGTCATAGCTGTGCAATGTCTTCAACGTCGCCATATATTGATCGAGATCGAACCGGTCGATCAGCGTGCGCATCTGGCCGACGAAATCGGCATGCTCGGGATGTTCGTTGCCGATCTCGTCGAGCTTGAGCTGGATCGCCCTGATATAGCCGAGCTGGCCGAGGCTGATCAGCTCTTCGACATGTTTCACCGGCGGTCGCGAGCCGCTGTCAGGCTTCCACTGCGGAGGCGGCGGCGCCTGCTCGGCCTCATACTGCCATTCGATCTTGAGCAGTTGGCGGATGGTCTCGAGCAGCCGCGGGATGTCGATCGGCTTCATCAAATAGCCGTCGTGGAAGGGTTGCGCCAGCGGCGCGCCGTGGGCCTCCAGCGCGCTGGCCGAGATCATCAGGATGCGGGCCTGGTGATGGCCTTCGGAGCGCAGGGTTTCGGCGACCGTCCAGCCGTCCATGCCCGCCATCGAGATGTCGAGCAGGAACATGTCGGGCCGGCAATGCTGGGCGAGCGCAAGGCAGCCCGGTCCGTCCGGCGCGCTGAGCAGGATGAAGCCGAGCGGTGCCAGGATCTCGCGCAAGAGGTCGCGATGGGTCGGGTCGTCGTCGGTGATCAGGATCGTCTTGCGCGGGCCGTGATAGCCGTACACGGGAGCGTCGACCGGCGCTTCACGGCGCGGATTGGTGACCTCGGAGAGCAGCAGCTTGACCTTGAAGGCGCTGCCGGTGCCGACCGTGCTCAGCACCTTGATGTCGCCGCCCATCACGCCCGCAAGCAGGCGGCTGATGGTGAGGCCAAGCCCGGTGCCGGTCTGCGGCTGGGTGACGCCGAGCTCGCCGCGCTCGAACGGCGCGAAGATCCGCTCGAGGTCGTCGGGCTGGATGCCGGGTCCGGTATCGATCACATCGAACTCGGCGACCGGGCTGCGGTAATGCACCACGAACTGCACCTGGCCGGATTGGGTGAACTTGATCGCATTCGAGAGCAGGTTGATCAGGATCTGCCGCAGCCGCTTCTCATCGGCATAGACCACGACCGGCAGCACGGCCGGCCGTTTGAACACGAAGTCGATGCCTTTTGCTGCCGCCTGCAGGCGGAACATGCCGACCAGCTGTTCGAGGAAATCGTTCAGCCGCACCTCGTCGCGCGACAGATAAAGACGGCCAGCCTCGATCTTGGAGATATCGAGAATGCCGTCGATCAGCCCCGACAAATGGTCGGCGCTGCGGCGGACGACGCGCACCTGCTCGCGGGGGCGCACCTGTAGACTATCGTCCTGCTCCAGCAGCTGCGCGTAGCCGGAGATCGCATTCAGGGGCGAGCGGAGCTCGTGGCTGAGGCCGACGACATAGCGGCTCTTGGCGAGGTTGGCCGATTCCGCGACTTCCTTGGCGCGCTGCAGTTCGGCATCGGTGCGCTTGTGGGCGTCGATTTCCTGGATCAGCAGCGTGGTCTGCCGGCGGGTTTCGTCTTCTGCGGCGCGCCGGCTCTGCTGCGCCAGCACGAACAGCCAGGCGACGACGCCGATGATCAGGGTCAGCGCAAAGAACACCTTCCACAGCACGTCGGCCAGTAATTCGTTGGCATGCACGGCCGCTGTGGTCTGCAGATAGATCAGGCCGAGCACCAGCGCCACGAGGCCGGCCGAGACCGCGAACACGCCGAGGTAATGGCCGAGCTGCGAGTTGATACGGGCGTAGATCGGCTGCGGCATCACCTTGCCCAGCGCGTCCGAGACCTGCGCGCCGATCCGGCCGTGCGGCTTGCAGAGGTCGTGGCAGCGGGCGTCGAGCGAGCAGCACAGGGAGCAGATCGGGCCGGCATAGGCCGGGCAGGCGGCCATGTCCTCGGGCTCGAACGCATGCTCGCAGATACAGCACTGGATCGATTCAATGTTCTGCCAGCTCCGCTTCGGCTTGCGGGCGATGTAGTATTTGCCGTCGGTCGCCCAGGCAATCAGGGGAGCCGCGACGAACGCGACCGCGAGCGCAACGAAGGCGGACAGCGCCTTCGCGGTGGGGCCGAACAGGCCGTAGAACGCGCTGATCGACACCACGGTCGCGATCGTCATCGCGCCGACGCCGACCGGATTGATGTCGCAGAGATGGGCGCGCTTGAACTCGATGTGCTGCGGCCGCAGGCCGAGCGGCTTGTTGATGACGAGATCGGCCACCAGCGCACCGACCCAGGCGATCGCGACATTGGAGTAGAGCGCCAGCGTCTGCTCCAGCGCCTTGTAGACGCCGATCTCCATCAACAGCAGCGCGACGACGACGTTGAACACCAGCCACACCACGCGGCCGGGATGCGAGTGGGTGAGGCGGGAAAAGAAGTTCGACCAGGCGATCGAGCCGGCATAGGCGTTGGTGACGTTGATCTTGACCTGCGACAGGATCACGAACGTCCCGGTCAGCGCCATCGCGAGATCCGGCTGCGACAGTACGTAACGGAACGCCTCGAGGTACATGTTCGCCGGCTCGGCGGCATGCTCGGCCGAGACGCCGTGGCTGAGCGCGAAGAAGGCCAGGAACGAGCCGGCCAGCAGCTTGAGCGCGCCGAGCACGATCCAGCCGGGGCCGGCGGAGAGCAGTGCGATCCACCAGGCCTTGCGCGAGGTGCGGCGATCGCGCGGCAGGAAGCGCAGGAAGTCGACCTGCTCGCCGATCTGCGCCACCAGCGCGAACACGACCGAGGCCGCGGTGCCGAACAGCAGCAGATCGAGATTCCCTGCGGGATCGCCGTGCTCGCCGGCGAATTTGCGCCACTCGGTGAACGAATGCGGATTGGCCCAGGCGATCGCCGCGAACGGCATGATGTGGAGGATGATCCACAGCGGCTGGGTCCAGAGCTGGAAGCGGCTGATCAGCGTGATGCCGTAGATGACCAGCGGAATGATCACGACCGCGCTGATCAAATAGCCGATCGGCCGCGGGATGCCGAAGCACATGTCGAGCGCGCTGGCCAGGATCACGGCCTCGATCGCGAAGAAGATGAAGGTGAAGGAGGCGTAGATCAGCGAGGTGATGGTCGAACCGATATAGCCGAAGCCGGCGCCGCGGGTCAGCAGGTCGATGTCGATGCCGCTTTTCGCGGCATGGTAGGCGATCGGCAGCCCGCACAGGAAGATGATGACGCTGACGACCAGGATCGCGGCGGAGGCGTTGATCGCGCCATAGTTCAGCGTGATGGTGCCGCCGATCGCCTCCAGCGCGAGGAAGGAGATCGCGCCGAGCGCAGTATTGGCGACGCGGGCGGCGGACCAGCGCCGCGCGCTCTTGGCGGTGAAGCGCAGCGCGTAGTCTTCCAGCGTCTGGTTGGCGACCCATTGATTGTATTGGCGCCTGACGCGGTCTATCCGCTGCCGCCCTGCCACTCGTTCTTACTCCTGGTCCACGATGCGCTGATCGCGGGCAAATCCCGTACCAAAAACCTACGTCGCTATTTTGCGGTGCAGTATACGCGATCTCACGTATCAGTGCGGTGCACAAAAGTAAGCAATCCTCGCCTCATCAATAAGCGTTCTCGAACCAGATGGGGTGCTCATGTCAGACGAAACCAAACCAGGCCTGAAGTCTCCGCTCCGGCGCAAGCTCTTGATGGGAATGGCGGCATTGCCGGCCGTCTCGATGCTTGGCCGTCCGGCATTTGCCGACGTTCCTGCAACCTCCGCGGTCAACACCACGGGTCTTGCAGTCACCGATAGCGAAGTCACGGTCGGCATCCTGCACTCGGTGACCGGCACCATGGCGATCTCCGAGACCGGGTCGGTCGAGGCCGAGAAGCTCGCGATCGAGCAGATCAACGCCGCCGGCGGCGTGCTCGGCCGCAAGATCAAGTTCATCCAGGAGGACGGCGCCAGCGACTGGCCGACCTTCGCGGAGAAGGCCAAGAAGCTCCTGGTCAACGACAAATGCGCCGCCGTGATGGGCTGCTGGACCTCGGCCTCGCGCAAGGCGGTGCTGCCGGTGTTCGAGCAGTACAACGGCATGCTGTACTACCCGACCTTCTATGAAGGCCTCGAGCAGTCCAAGAACGTGATCTACACCGGCCAGGAGGCGACGCAGCAGATCATCGCCGGCCTCGACTGGGTGAACAAGACCAAGGGCGCCAAGAGCTTCTATCTGCTCGGCTCCGATTACATCTGGCCGCGCACCTCGAACAAGATCGCGCGCAAGCACATCGAGAACCATCTGCAGGGCTGCAAGGTGGTCGGCGAGGAATACTTCCCGCTCGGTTCGACCCAGTTCAACTCTGTGATCAACAAGATCAAGCTGACCAAGCCCGACGTGATCTACGCGATCATCGTCGGCGGCTCCAACGTCGCGTTCTACAAGCAGCTCAAGGCGGCCGGCATCGATCTGTCCAAGCAGACGCTGCTGACCATCTCGGTCACCGAGGACGAGATCGACGGCATCGGCGGCGAGAACATCGCTGGCGCCTATGCCTGCATGAAGTACTTCCAGTCGCTCGACAATCCGAACAACAAGACCTTCGTGCCCGCCTTCAAGAAGATGTGGGGCGAGAAGACGGTGATCGGAGACGTCACCCAGGCCGCCTATCTCGGCCCGTGGCTGTGGAAATTGACGGTGGAGAAGGCGCAGAGCTTCGACATCGACAAGATCGCGGCGGCTTCCCCTGGCGTCGAGTTCAAGGGCGCGCCGGAAGGCTACGTCCGGATCCACGAGAACCATCATTTGTGGTCGAAGACCCGCGTCGGACGCGCCAAGGCCGACGGCCAGTATGAGCTGATCTACGAGACCGCCGATCTCGTCGAGCCGGATCCGTTCCCTAAGGGCTACCAGTGAGTTCTTTCGCGTAAGGCGCGACCTCACTTCAAACGCATCGCGGCGTGGACGTCATCGCCCACGCCGCTGATCGGGCGCCGCTTTGTCGCGGCGTTGGCCCCTTGGACTGGAGAACCAGATGTTCGGCGACTATTCGATCAGCGATCTCGGCGCCATCCTTGCGATGCAGGGATTTGCCGGGCTCATCCTGTTCTCCGTCTACGTGCTGATGGCACTGGGGCTTGCCATCATCTTCGGCCAGATGGGCGTCATCAACATGGCCCATGGCGAGTTCATGATCCTCGGGGCCTACGTCACCTGGATGACCTCGAACGCCGTGCAGCACACAGCGCCCTGGCTGTTCCCCGGATACTTCTTCATCGCGATGATCCTGGCGTTCATCGCTTCCGGCGCGCTCGGCATGCTGGTCGAGTGGGCGCTGATCCGCCATCTCTACAAACGTCCGCTCGATACGCTGCTGGCGACCTGGGGTCTCAGCCTGATCCTGCAGCAGGCCTATCGTTCGATCTTCGGCGCACGCGAGGTCGGCGTCGAGCTGCCTGAATGGATGATGGGCTCCTGGCAGGCGACCGACGCGATCCAGATCCCGATCAACGGCATGTTCGTGATGGGGTTGACGATCCTGATCACGATCGTCGTGTTCTACATCCTGTTTTGGTCGAGCTGGGGCAAGCAGGTGCGGGCCGTGGTGCAGAACCGCGTGATGGCCGGCGCCGTCGGCATCAACACCGAGAAGGTCGATCGCTACACCTTTGGCCTCGGCTGCGGCATCGCCGGGATTGCGGGCTCGGCCTTCACCATGATCGGCTCGACCGGGCCGACCGCGGGCCAGCTCTATATCGTCGACACCTTCCTGGTCGTGGTGTTCGGCGGCGCCGCTTCCCTGTTCGGCACCATCGCCTCCGCCTTCTCGATCTCGCAGACCCAGTCGACGCTGGAATTCTTCCTGTCGGGATCGATGGCCAAGGTGATCACGCTGCTCACGATCGTCGCGATCCTGATGGTGCGTCCGCAGGGGCTCTTCGCGCTCAAGGTCCGCAAATAAGAACAAGCAGGCTGGTCATGATCAACTCGCGTTTTTTCAATCGCTCCGAATTGCTCGGCTTCCTTGCGCTCGCGGTGCTGCTGTTTCTCATCCTGCCGCTGTCGCTGGATATCTTCCGTCTCAATCTGGTCGCCAAATATCTGACCTACGCCTTCGTCGGCATCGGCCTCGTGCTGTGCTGGGGCTATGGTGGCATCCTGAGTCTGGGGCAGGGCGTGTTCTTCGGCCTCGGCGGCTACTGCATGGCGATGTACCTCAAGCTCGAGGCGTCGTCGGTCGCGAACACCAAGATCCAGTCGACGCCGGGCATTCCTGACTTCATGGACTGGAACCAGCTGACCTCGCTGCCCTTCTTCTGGAAACCGTTCCACAGCTTCCCGATCACGCTATTGGCGATCCTGCTGGTTCCCGCGTTCTTCGCGCTGATCATCGGCGCCGCGATGTTCAAGCGCCGGGTCGGCGGCGTGTACTTCGCGATCATCACGCAAGCGATCGCCGCGATCCTCACCATCCTGATCGTGGGGCAGCAGGGCTACACCGGCGGCATCAACGGCATCACCGATCTCCGCACGCTGCACGGCTGGGACATCCGCACCGATCACGCCAAGTTCATTCTGTATTTCGTCGAGGTTGTGCTGCTGTTCGGATGCATCGTCGCCGCGCAATTCATCCGGCTGACAAAACTCGGGCGCATCCTGGTGGCGATGCGGGAGCAGGAGGATCGTGTGCGTTTCTCCGGTTACAGCGTCGCCAATTTCAAGATCTTCGCGTTCTGTGCCGCGGCGGTGTTCGCCGCGATCGGCGGCGCGATGTTCACACTCGAGGTCGGCTTCATGTCGCCGTCCTTCGTCGGCATCGTGCCCTCGATCGAGATGGTGATCTACACCGCGGTCGGCGGCCGGATGTCGATCTTCGGCGCGGTCTGGGGCGCGCTCTTGGTCAACTTCGCCAAGACCAGCCTCTCGGAATCCTTCCCGCAGCTCTGGCTGTTCGGCCTCGGTGCGCTGTTCATCGCGGTCGTGCTCGCCTTCGCGAACGGGCTCTCAGGCATCTGGGCGGACCACGTCCAGCCCCGCATCGACCGCCTGCTGGCATCACGCAAATCGAAATCGGCGGCCGGCATGATCGCCGACGGCGCACCGGCCGAGTGAGGAGGGGATCATCATGCTCGTCGGCCATCAGCCAAAAGACTTCCTGCTCGCGGTCTCCGGTCTCACCGTGTCCTTTGACGGCTTCAAGGCAGTCAACGATCTCTCCTTCTATGTCGAGGAGAACGAGATCCGTGTCATCATCGGCCCGAACGGCGCCGGCAAGACCACCGTGCTCGACCTGATCTGCGGCAAGACCCGCGCAACGTCAGGCTCGATCCAGTTCCGCGGCCAGGAGCTGACAAGGCTGCGCGAGAACGAGATCGTGCAAGCCGGGGTGGGGCGCAAGTTCCAGACGCCGTCGGTGTTCGAGGATCTCACCGTGTTCGAGAACCTCGAGATTTCCTTCCCCCGCGGGCGCACCGTGTTCGGCTCGCTGACCTTCCAGCGCGACGACACCGTCAAGCAGCGGGTCGAGGAGGTCGCCGAGATGATCTTCCTGAAGGACCGGCTCAACACCTATGCCGACCAGCTCAGCCACGGCCAGAAGCAGTGGCTCGAGATCGGCATGCTGCTGATCCAGGACCCGGATTTGTTGATGCTGGATGAACCGGTCGCCGGCATGAGCGTCTCCGAGCGCGCCAAGACCGCCGAGCTGCTCAACCGCATCATCAAGGATCGCTCGGTGCTGGTGATCGAGCACGACATGAAGTTCGTCGAGGACATCGCGCACAAGGTCACGGTGCTGCACCAGGGACAGATCCTGTCCGAGGGGACGATGGAGCACGTCAAGAACGACCCCAAGGTCATTGAAGTTTACCTCGGCCATTAAGGAGCGGCGTCGATGCTGGCAATCAATGATCTTCACGTCGCCTACGGCCAGAGCGAGGTGCTGCACGGCCTCAACGTGTCGGTTGCGCCCAATGAGATCGTCGCGATCATGGGCCGCAACGGCATGGGCAAGACCACGCTGATGAAGTCGCTGATGGGCATCCTGCCGGCCAAGAGCGGCAAGGTGACCATGGACGGCGCCGAGCTCGGCGCGATGAAAAGCTACGAGCGGGTGGCGAAAGGCCTCGCCTATGTGCCTCAGGGCCGCATGATCTTCTCCACCATGACGGTGAAGGAGAATATCGAGACCGGGCTCGTGGTGTCAGGCGGCTCCGAGGTGCCCGGCGATATCTACGAGCTGTTCCCGGTGCTGCTCGAGATGAAGGGCCGCCGCGGCGGCAATCTTTCGGGCGGGCAGCAGCAGCAGCTCGCGATCGCCCGCGCGCTCGCGACCAAACCGAAGGTGCTGCTGCTCGACGAGCCGACCGAAGGCATCCAGCCGTCGATCATCAAGGACATGGCGCGCACCCTGAAGCGGATCCGCGACGAGCGGGGGCTGTCGATCGTCGTTTCCGAACAGGTGCTGAGCTTCGCGCTCGACATCGCCGACCGTGTGCTCGTCATCGAGAACGGCGAGATCGTTCGCGACGATCCGCGCGATAGCGTCGATGCCGCGCAGATCTCGAAATATCTGTCCGTGTAACCAACCACCATCAGTAACCCAAGGGGAGCATCGCGATGCCAGATACACTGATCAAGGTCGATCTCAGCAAGTCGGCCTATGAGAACGACAAGATCCACAACCGCTGGCATCCCGAGGTTCCGATCGTCGAGTGGGTCAGCCCCGGCGACGACTTCATCATCGAGACCGTCGACTGGACCGGCGGCTTCATCAAGAACAACGATTCCGCCGATGACGTGCGCGACATCGATCTGTCGATCGTGCATTTCCTGTCCGGCCCGATCGGCGTCAAGGGCGCTGAGCCCGGCGATCTCCTGGTCGTCGATCTGCTCGACGTCGGTCCGTTGAAGGAGAGCCTGTGGGGCTTCAACGGCTTCTTCTCCAAGCAGAACGGCGGCGGCTTCCTCACCGACCATTTCCCGCTGGCGCAGAAGTCGATCTGGGACATCAAGGGCCTCTACACCTCGTCGCGTCACGTCCCCGGCGTCAACTTCGCCGGCCTGATCCATCCCGGCCTGATCGGCTGTCTGCCCGACGCCAAGATGCTGGCGGCCTGGAATGCGCGCGAGGCCGAGTTGATCGCGACCAATCCGACGCGCGTGCCGGGCCTCGCCAACCCGCCGTTCGCGCCGACCGCGCATGCCGGCCAGGCCAAGGGCGACGTCAAGGCCAAGATCGGCCTCGAAGGTGCCCGCACAGTGCCGCCGCGCGAGCATGGCGGCAATTGCGACATCAAGGATCTGTCGCGCGGCTCGAAGATCTATTTCCCGGTCTATGTGCCGGGCGGCGGGCTCTCGATGGGTGACCTGCATTTCAGCCAGGGCGACGGCGAGATCACCTTCTGCGGCGCTATCGAAATGGCCGGCTGGCTGCACATCAAGGTCGACGTCATCAAGGACGGCGTGTCGAAATACGGCATCAAGAACCCAGTGTTCAAGCCGTCGCCGATCACGCCGAACTACAAGGACTATCTGATCTTCGAGGGCATCTCGGTCGACGAGGCCGGCAAGCAGCACTATCTCGACGTCCACATCGCCTATCGCCAGGCCTGTTTGAACGCGATCGAGTATCTGAAGAAATTCGGCTACTCCGGCGCCCAGGCCTATTCGATCCTCGGCACCGCGCCGTGCCAGGGCCACATCTCCGGCGTGGTCGATGTGCCCAACGCCTGCGCCACGCTGTGGCTGCCGACGGAGATCTTCGATTTCGACGTCATGCCGTCGTCGGCGGGACCGATCAAGCACATCAAGGGTGACGTCCAGATGCCGATCTCGCCCGACAAGTGAATCCCTGCGCGAAGGGTGCGGGACGGCTGCGTATTGGCCGCCCCGCATCCATCGCCGCATGTCACACGACTGCGCAAGGATTAAGACAATGCCGATCTACGAATATCTCTGCAACGACTGCGGCCCGTTCACCGACATGCGGCCGATGGCGGAATGCGACCTGCCGCAGGACTGTCCGCAATGCGAAACGACGTCGCCGCGCGTGATCCTCACCGCGCCGGCATTCTTCTGCATGCCATCGGACAAGCGCAAGGCGCACGCCACCAATGAGCAGAGCCGGCATGCGCCGAAGACGCTCGATCAATACAAGGCCGCGCACGGCCCGGGCTGCGGCTGTTGCTCCTCGTCGGGAAAGAAGAAGCCGGCGCGACTGATGACCAAGACCAGGAGCGGCGCCAAGGGCTTTCCGACTGCGCGCCCCTGGATGATCAGCCACTAACAAAGCGGCCGATCGTCACGCCTGTTCGGCGACCTTCAGGGCCTCGGTGCGGATCTCCTCGACCAGCCGCTCCTTCAGCGCGACGAATTCGGGCGTGGTCTTGATCTTGTAGGAGCGGGGATGCGGAAGATCGACCGCGATCTCCGCCTTGATGCGGCCGGGGCGCGCGCTCATGACGATGACGCGGCTGCCGAGGAAGATCGCTTCCTCGATGTCATGCGTCACGAACAGCACCGTCTTCTGGTCGCGCTCCCAGATCCCGAGCAGCATCTCCTGCATCAAGGCCCGTGTTTGGTTGTCGAGCGCGCCGAACGGCTCGTCGAGCAGCAGGATCTTTGGATCGTTGGCGAGCGCCCGGGCGATCGCGGTGCGCTGCTGCATGCCGCCCGACAACTGCTTGGGCCAGTGAGTTTCGAACCCCGATAGCCCGACCCGGCGGATGAAGGCATCGGCGATCTCGTGGCGTTTCTTCTCCGGCACGCCGCGCTCGCGCAGGCCGAAGGCGATGTTCTCGCGCACGGTCAGCCAGGGAAATAGGGTGTAGGACTGAAACACCATGCCGCGATCGGCGCCGGGGCCGGTGACCTCGCGCCCGTCGAGCGTGACGCGGCCGCTGGTCGGCCGGTCGAGGCCGGCGATGATCCGGAGCAGGGTGGACTTTCCGCAGCCTGAGGGGCCGAGGATGGTGACGAAGTCGTTGTCGCCGACATCGAGCGTGGTCGGCTCCAGCGCCCGGGTCGGCGCATTGCCGGCGCGGGCGGGGAAGGTTCGCGAGACCTGATCGATCCGAAGCGCGGTCATGCGAGTTTCCAAGGGAATAGCCAGGCGTTGAACGCCTTGAACAGGAAATCGGAGATCAGGCCGATCAGCCCGATGACGATGATGCCGAAGATGATCTGGCCCGTGTTGAGCAGTGCCTGGCTATCGGTGATCATGTGGCCGATGCCCGAGGACGAGCCGATCAGCTCGGCGACGATGACGTAGGTCCAGGCCCAGCCCAGCACCAGGCGGAGGATTTCGGCGATCTCCGGTGCGGCGGACGGCAGCAGCACGCGGCGGATGATACCACTGTCACGGGCGCCGAGCGTGTAGGCGGCTTCGACCAGATCGCGCCGCGTCGCGCCGACGGTCACGGCCACCATCAGGATGATCTGGAACACCGCGCCGATGAAGATCACCAGCAGCTTCTGCAGCTCGCCGATGCCCGCCCACAGGATCAGCAGCGGAATGAAGGCGGACGCCGGCAGATAGCGGGCAAAGGACACGAAGGGTTCGAGAAAGGCCTCGATCGGCTTGTACGCACCCATCAGCACGCCGAGCGGCACCGCGATGACGGCGGCAAGCACAAACCCGCCGATGACACGCCAGATCGTCATGCCGATGTCGAACAGAAAGCCCTGCTTGGCGAGCAGCTCATAGCCTTCCTGCACCATGGTCAGCGGGTTGGCGAGAAAGGTCTTCGACACATGGCCGCCGAACGTTGCCCAGGACCAGAGCGCGACGAACAGCACGAAGAACGCGAGGCCATAGGCCACGCGCTGCTTCGATGTGGTGGGCTCGAGAGGACGCATCACTTGATGAAGCTGGCGTCGTAGATGTCCTCGACCTTCGGCGCGGCCTTGATGATGCCGACCTCGAGCAGGAGCTCCGCGGCATCCTTGTTGAAGGAGAGGAAATCACCGGCGAAGAATTTCTGGTTCGCGGCCTTGTCCTGCCAGCGCAGGTACTTTGCCGAATTGCCGAACTGCTCGCCGCTCTGCTTCACGTCGGCGCCCATGATCTCATAGGCCTTGGCCTGGTCCTTGGCGATCATGTCGAGCGCCTCGAAATAGCTGTCGGCCAGCGCCTGCGCCGCCTTCGGATTGTCGGTGAGGAATTTCGGCGTGCAGCCGAAGGTGTCCATCACGATCGGATAGTCGAGGGTGGTGGCGATGATCTTGCCCTTGTCGGGCGCGGCACGCACCGTCGACAGATAGGGCTCGTAGGTCATCGCGGCATCGTTCTGGCCGGAGACGAAAGCCTGCGCGGCGGCGGCGGGCTCCAGATTGACCACGGTGACGTCCTTCACCGAGAGGCCGTTCTTCTTCAGCATCCAGGCCAGCGCGAAATAGGGCGAGGTGCCCGGCGCCGATGCCGCGACGGTCTTGCCCTTGAGGTCCTTGATCGCGGCGACGTCGTTACGCACGGCCATGCCGTCGGCGCCATAGCTCTTGTCGAGCTGGAAGATCTGCTTGGTCGCGACGCCGTTGGCGTTCCAGGAGATCCAGGTCTCGACCGTGGTCGCCGCGCATTGAATGTCGCCCGAGGCGATCGCGAGATGCCGGTCCTTCTGCGGGATCTTCTTCAAGGTCACGTCGAGGCCGTTCTTCCTGAAGATGCCGGCCTCCTTGGCGAGCGTCAGCGGCGCGAAGCCGGTCCATCCGGAGATGCCGACGCCGACCTTGACGTCATCCGCGAACGCAGCGGTGGACGCGAGCAACGCGACCATTGCGGGCAATAGCTTGAAGGAACGCATGATTGTTGACCCCTTGAACGATGGATTGAACCCTGTTGATTGCTTTCACGTCAGTCGCGGCGGATTGCCGTATCAGGAACGTTGGTGGATGGTGGCCTATGATGCATTGCATGAAATATGCCGCGCAAGACGTCCTCAACCTCCCTTGAAGCGAGCCACCAGGCGGTGCGTCTCGCCCGGATAGTGCAGCCGCACCGCGGTCACCGTGCGCGCGCTGCGCCAGGTGTAGCGGTCGATCACGAGGCAGGGCGCGCCGACCGCGATGTCGAGCGCCTTCGCCGTGCGAGCGTCGGCAACGACGGCGCTGATCGTATGTTCAGCCTCGGTCCACGGCACGTGATGCAGCAGCCATGATCCCGGCGGTTCGCGCGCAAAATCCGCGGTTGCGGCCTCCGGAACGGTGGAGAGATCGATCAGCCTGTCCTCGACGGCGAACGGCACATCGTCGGCGCTGTGGCGGCAGGCGATCGCGATCACCTTGCCGGCCGTGCTCACGCCGAGCCGGGCGCGATCCGCCGATGTCGCGGTGCGCCGCCGGCAATCGATCAGCTGATAGCCGTAAGCGCGGCCGAGCGCGGTGATCTCGGCCCTGATGTCGGCGATCTTGAGTACCGCGGACATATGCTGCGGCCGGCGCACGAATGAGCCGGCACGCCGTCGCCGCTCGATCAGGTCGGCCTGCGCCAGTTCCGACAGCGCCTTGTTCACGGTCATGCGCGAGCAGCGATAGCGCGCCATCAGCTGGTGCTCGAACGGGATGCGGTGGCCCGGCGGCCATTCGCCGGTCAGGATCCGCGTCTCGATGTCGAGCCTGATGCGTTTGTAGAGCGTCGGCTTTTCGGTTGCGCGCGGCTTGGCGCGATCGGAAGCGAGGCTCATGCGACGAGCCTCCGGATGCTGGCATTGAACCGCTCGCGCGCCTTGTCGCGCAGCCGGTGCCGTCCACCCGCGACCAGTCTGTCGCCGCCGGCCCAGACGCAATCGATCGCGTCGCTGCCGGTAGCAAACAGCCAGCCGTCGAGAACTGCATCGCCCGACCGTCCCGCCAGGGACGGATGCGCAGTGTCGAGCGTGACGATGTCGGCCCGTGCGCCAGGCATGATCCCAACCTTGGTTTGTGCCAGAGCCTGCGCGCCGCCGGCCAACGCATGATCGAACAAGGCGCGGCCGGTCGATGCGCCCGGACGCCCCGAGAGCACGTTGCGCTCGCGGTGCTTGAGCCGCTGGCCGTATTCGAGCTGGCGAAGCTCGTCGGCGACGCCGACCAGCACGTTGGAATCGGTTCCGATGCCGAACCGTCCGCCCGCGGCGAGGAATTCACGCGCCGAGAAGATACCGTCGCCGAGGCTTGCTTCGGTGATGGGGCAGAGGCCGGCAACCGCGCCGCTGTCGGCGAGCGCCGTGACTTCCTGCTCCGTCATGTGAGTCGCGTGAATCAGGCACCAGCGCTGGTCGACCGGCGCATGCTCGAGCAGCCATTCGACCGGCCGTTGCCCCGACCAGGCCATGCAATCCTCCACCTCGCGCACCTGTTCGGCGGCGTGGATGTGGATTGGATCCGGTCCGGCAAGCGGGATGATCGCCCCGAACTCATCGGGCGCCATGGCGCGCAGGCTGTGCGGCGCGATGCCGATATTGGCGCCGGGGAGCGTTCGGATCGCTTCGCGCGAGGCCGCCATCAGCGTGGCGAACTGGTCGACCGAGCAGATGAAGCGGCGCTGCCCGGCGTGTGGCGCCGCGCCGCCGAACGTGCTGTGCGCATAGAAGCTCGGCAGCAGGGTAAGCCCGATGCCGGAGGCGCCAGCCGCCTCCGCAATGCGCACAGCCATCTCGGCCGGATTGGCGTATGCCGAGCCGTCGCGATCATGGTGCAGATAGTGGAACTCGCCGACGCGGGTGAAGCCCCGCTCGAGCATCTCGATATAGAGTAGCGTTGCAACCGCGGCGACGTCGTCCGGCGTCATGGTCAGCGCGAAGCGATACATCGTCTCGCGCCAGGTCCAGAACGTGTCCGTCGTATCGCCGCGCTGCTCGGCAAGGCCGGCCATGCCGCGCTGAAACGCGTGGCTGTGCAGGCTCGCCAGTCCCGGAACCGCCAATTGGTGACGTTCATCGCCGGCGGCTGGCGCAACGCCTGCCGTCACCGACGCGATCGCGCCGCCGCTGAGCTCGACCCGCACGTCATTGGCCCAGCCCGAGGGCAGCAGCGCGAATGCGAAATGCAGTCGGGTCATTTTTCCATGCCGGCTGGACAGAACCGCGACACGATTATATGTCTAGACATATAAGTCAAGCATCCCACCTCGAGGGGACGATCGCATGGCAGAGCGCTTCGACCGCATCTGGCACAACGCCCGGCTCGCTACGATGCGCGATGGTCGCGCCGATCTCGGCGAGATCGAGCAGGGCCTGATCGCGGCGCGCGACGGCCGCATCGTCTATGCCGGCGCGCAGGCGGATTTTCCCGTGGATGCGGATGCCGTCGAACGGATCGATTGCGGTGGCCGCTGGGTTACGCCCGGACTGGTCGACTGCCACACCCATCTCGTCTTCGGCGGCAACCGCGCGCACGAGTTCGAGCTGCGCCTGAAGGGCGCGAGCTATGAGGAGATCGCGCGTGCAGGCGGCGGAATCGTCTCGACGGTGGCAGCAACACGCAAGGCGACCGAGGCCGAGCTGGTAGCGGGCGCGCTGCCGCGGCTCGACGCACTGATCAGCGAGGGCGCGACCACCGTCGAGATCAAGTCCGGCTATGGCCTCGATGCCGAGACCGAGATGCGGCAGCTTGCGGCGGCACGCAGCCTCGGCCGCTTGCGGCAGGTCGCGATCCGCACGTCGTTTCTCGGCGCGCATGCCCTGCCGCTCGAGGCCAATGGCGACAAGGACCGCTATATCGATCTGGTCTGCAACGAGATGCTGCCGGCCGTGGCCAAGGCGGGCCTCGCCGATGCCGTCGATGCCTTCATGGAGGGCATCGCATTTTCCGGTGAGCAGACGGCGCGGGTGTTCGCGGCGGCGCGCGCATCGGGGCTCCCGGTGAAGCTGCATGCAGATCAGCTGTCGAATCTCGGCGGCGCGGCGCTCGCCGCAAAATTCTCTGCGCTGTCGGCCGATCACCTGGAGCACACCGACGAAGCCGGCGCCGCTGAAATGGCGAAGGTGGGAACGGTCGCCGTGTTGCTGCCCGGCGCGTTCTACTTCATTCGCGAAACACACAAGCCGCCGGTCGAGCTGTTCCGCAAGCACGGCGTGCCCATGGCGCTGGCGACCGACTGCAATCCCGGCAGTTCGCCGCTGACCTCTCTCTTGCTTGCCATGAACATGGGCGCAACTCTGTTCCGGATGACGGTCGCAGAATGCCTCACTGGCGTGACGCGGGAAGGGGCACGCGCGCTCGGCATGCTCGCCGAGACCGGTACGCTCGAAGCCGGCAAATATTGCGATCTGGCGATCTGGGACATCGAGCGTCCGGCCGAGCTGGTCTACCGGATCGGCTTCAATCCGCTGCACCGTCGGGTGTGGAGGGGACAATGAGCGCTTCCAACGCGCCTGATATCGTCACGCCCGGGACGGTCGGGCTCGACGTCCTGGCGCGCGTGCTCGCCGGTGCGACAATCGAGCTCGATCCATCATTCTGGCCGCGCGTCGAGGCGGCGGCGGAGATCGTCGCGAAGGCGGCGCGGATCGACATTCCTGCCTACGGCATCAATACCGGTTTCGGAAAGCTGGCATCGACGCGGATCGCGCCCGATCAGACCGCGCTGCTTCAGCGCAACCTCATTCTGTCGCATTGCTGCGGGGTCGGCCCGGCCACGCCCGAGCCGATCGTGCGCCTGATGATGGCGTTGAAGGTGATCTCGCTCGGCCGCGGCGCGTCCGGCGTCCGGCGCGACGTCATCGAGCAGTTGCAGGGCATGTTGGCGCGCGGCGTCTCGCCGCTGGTGCCGCAGCAGGGCTCGGTCGGCGCCTCCGGCGATCTGGCGCCGCTCGCCCATATGACCGCGGTCATGATCGGGGAGGGACAGGCAATCCTTGATGGCAAGGTCGTGCCGGGCCGAGACGCGCTTGCCGCTGCTGGTCTCGCGCCGCTGACGCTCGGTCCCAAGGAGGGGCTCGCGCTGATCAACGGCACGCAGTTTTCGACTGCCTATGCGATTTCCGGCCTGCTGCGCGCGCATCGGCTGGCGTGTGCCGCACTGGTGACCGGTGCGCTTTCGGTTGATGCGGCGATGGCCTCCACGGTGCCGTTCCGTCCCGAGATTCAGTCCTTGCGCGGCCATGATGGGCAGATCGCCGCGGCCGCGACCCTGACCGCGCTGCTCGACGGCAGCGACATCAGGCAGTCGCATCTCGAAGGCGACGAGCGCGTGCAGGATCCATGCTGCCTGCGCTGCCAGCCGCAGGTCGCGGGCGCCGTGCTCGACCTGCTCGCGCAGGCCGCGCGCGGCCTCGTGGTTGAGGCAAATGCCGTCACGGATAACCCCCTGGTTTTGGTCGATACCGGCGAGATCGTGTCGGGCGGCAATTTTCACGCCGAGCCGGTGGCGTTCGCCGCCGACCAGATCGCGCTGGCGCTCTCGGAGATCGGCGCGACCAGCGAGCGCCGGATCGCGACCCTCGTCGATCCCGCCTTGAACTTTGGCTTGCCGCCGTTCCTGACGCCCGATCCCGGCATCAATTCCGGCTTCATGATCGCCGAGGTGACGGCTGCGGCGCTCTATGCCGAGAACAAGCAGCGCGCGATGCCATGCTCGATCGACTCGACGCCGACCAGCGCCAATCAGGAGGATCACGTCTCGATGGCCGCGCATGCCGCGCGCCGGCTGTCCGACATGGCCGACAACCTCGCTTCCATCCTCGGCATCGAGCTGCTGGTCGCGGCGCAGGGCATTACGCTGCGCGCCCCGCATTCAACGAGTGTAGCGCTCGCTGCGGTCATTGCCGCGCTGCGTGAGCACGTTCCGGCACTCACCGCGGATCGCTACATGGCCGACGATCTCGCACGGGCGGCGAAGTTAATCGAAGCCGACGCGTTGCCCGCCGCCGCGATCGCGGCCCTTTCGATCGATCCATTTCCAAAACTTGCTTAGCCGACAGGGATATCAGTCATGAACCGCCGACTGGATAACGAACGCATCATCCGCGCTCCCCGCGGCAGCGACATCAGCGCAAAGAGCTGGCTGACCGAAGCGCCGCTGCGGATGCTGATGAACAATCTGGATCCCGATGTCGCCGAGCGCCCGAGCGAGCTCGTGGTGTATGGCGGCATCGGCCGCGCGGCGCGCGACTGGGAGAGTTTTGACCGGATCGCCGCCTCCTTGCGCACGCTCGAAGGCGATCAGACGCTGCTGGTGCAGTCCGGCAAGCCGGTCGGCGTTTTCCGCACCCATGCCGACGCGCCGCGCGTGCTGATCGCGAACTCGAACCTGGTGCCGCATTGGGCGACACTCGACCATTTCAACGAGCTCGATCGCCAGGGCCTGATGATGTACGGCCAGATGACGGCAGGCTCGTGGATCTATATCGGCAGCCAGGGCATCGTGCAGGGGACCTACGAGACCTTCGTCGAGGTCGGCCGCCGGCACTATGGCGGCAGCCTCGCCGGAAAATGGATCCTCACGGCCGGCCTCGGCGGCATGGGTGGCGCGCAGCCGCTGGCCGCGACCATGGCCGGCGCCTCGATGCTCGCGGTCGAATGCCAGCCGAGCCGCATCGAGATGCGGCTGCGCACCGGCTATCTCGACCGCCAGGCGGCGACGCTCGATGAAGCGCTGGCGATCATTGCCGACGCGACCAAGACCGGAAAGCCGGTGTCGGTCGGCCTGCTCGGCAATGCGGCGGAAATCTTTCCCGAACTGGTGCGGCGCGGCGTGCGCCCGGACATCGTCACTGACCAGACCAGCGCGCATGATCCGATCAACGGCTATTTGCCGAAGGGGTGGACGCTCGCCGATTGGGAAGCTCGGCGCGCTGCCGATCCGAAGGCGGTCGAGACTGCGGCCAAGACCTCGATGGTCGATCACGTCCAGGCCATGCTGGATTTCCACGCGCAGGGAATCCCGACGCTCGACTACGGCAACAACATCCGCCAGATGGCCAAGGACATGGGCCTGAGGCAGGCGTTCGATTTTCCGGGCTTCGTTCCGGCCTATATCCGTCCGCTGTTCTGCCGCGGCGTCGGTCCGTTCCGCTGGGCGGCGCTGTCGGGCGATCCCGAGGACATCTTCAAGACCGATGCCAAGGTCAAGGAGTTGATGCCCAACGACGGCCACCTGCACAATTGGCTCGACATGGCGAAGGCGCGCATCAAGTTTCAGGGGCTGCCGGCGCGAATTTGCTGGGTCGGCCTCGGCGACCGCCATCGGCTTGGCCTCGCCTTCAACGAGATGGTGGCGCGCGGCGAACTCAAGGCGCCGATCGTGATCGGCCGCGATCATCTCGATAGCGGCTCGGTGGCGAGCCCGAACCGCGAGACCGAGGCGATGCGCGACGGCTCCGATGCGGTGTCCGATTGGCCGCTGCTCAACGCGCTGCTCAATTGCGCGAGCGGCGCCACCTGGGTGTCGCTGCATCACGGCGGTGGCGTCGGCATCGGCTATTCGCAGCACGCCGGCATGGTGATCGTCGCCGACGGCACGCCGGAGGCGGCGCGCCGGCTCGAGCGCGTGCTGTGGAACGACCCGGCGACGGGGGTCATGCGCCACGCCGACGCCGGCTATGAGACGGCGATCGAATGCGCCCGCGCCAACGGGCTCGATCTGCCGAGCTTGCGCGCGTGAGGTGACGTTGGCGAGTGCCGCCGAAGACGGTTCTCGCCAACCGGCCTAGTCGGCCGAGAGCGGCTCGCCGGTCAGCGACCAGCTTTCGCCGTCGAACGTTGCGATCCGCAAGGTCCGGAACGGCGTGTAGTCGCCGGGGCGGGTGCCGATCGAGACACCCGGCAGCATCATCGGCAGCCGCTCGCCGCTCAGCGAGGTCGCCTGTTTGATCAGGTTCTCGCGGGTCAGGTCGTCGCCGCACTTGCGTAGCGCCAGCTCCAGGGCGTGCACGTTCATGTAGGCCACGAGCACGGAGTAGTCGTCCGGATTCGCTGAGGGCGCGTACGTCTTGAGAAACTCCTTGTAGGCCTTGACCTCGTCGTCATTGGCCCAGGCCGGGTCGCCCGGCTGCTTGAGGAATTGCGTGGTGACCAGCCCCTTCGATGCTTCGAGGCCTGCGGGTTTCAGGATGGTTTCGACCGATGCCGTCGAGCCGCCGATCACGTGCAGCGGCTTCCAGCCGAGCTCGAACACCTTGCGGATCGATTGCGCGGCGGCCTTGGACGACGACTGCTCGATCAGCGTGTCGACGCCGGCGGCCTTCAGCTGGACGATCTGCGAGTCGATCGTCGGATCGGCGAGCTCATAGGAGGCTTGGGCGACGATCAGCTCGGCTTTCGGGCCGAGGCCGGCGCGAAGGCCTTTGAGATAGTCCTTGCCGTAGTCGTCATTCTGGTAGAGCACGCCGATCTTGGCGTCGGGCTTTGCGCTCAGGATATACTTGGCGACGACGCGGCCTTCGGTCTCGAAGTCCGGATAGAGCGGGATAGTCCACGGAAAGGTTTTGGGATCGTTGAAGCGGCGTCCGCCGGCGGTGATGAACAGCTGCGGCACCTGCTTGGCGTTGAGATATTTCTGGATCGCGACGTTGGGCGCGGTGCCGATCGTGCCGACCTCGGCCAGGACGCCGACGTCCTCGATCAGCTTGCGTGACTGCTCGACGGCCTTCGGCGCGCTGTAGGCGTTGTCGAGCTGGGTGAAGTTGATCTTGCGGCCGTTGATGCCGCCCTTCGCGTTCAGCATCTCGAAATAGCCGACCACGGCGCGCCCGGCGCCCGCGCCGAAGGCGGATGCCGGGCCGCTGAGCGGCGTCGACTGGCCGAGCTTGATCTCGGTATCGCTGACGCCGGGACCATAGGCTTTCTGCGCGTAAGCGGGCGCCGCCAGCAGGGCCGACAGCGCGACAACTGCCAACGCCCGGTCGATGAGGTGGTTCAAGGTCGTTCTCCCTGTAATTCGTTTCTTGTTGAAATCGAACTGAGCCAAAGCGCGATGAGATCGCGCTTTGGCTCGTTGTCTGAGCATGATCGTTTCCGGAAAACCGCTTCGCACTTTTCCGGATCATGCCTAGCGCAGCAGCTCGCGGGCGATCACCACGCGCTGGATCTGGTTGGTGCCCTCGAAAATCTGGGTCAGCTTGGCGTCGCGCATCATGCGCTCGACCGGGTAGTCCATGGTGTAGCCGTAGCCGCCGAAGATCTGGACCGCGTCGGTCGTGACCTTCATCGCCATGTCGCTGCCGACACATTTCGCCATGCTGGCAAGCACGTTGAGCCGCTTCCAGTCGCCGGCATCGCCGGCGCGCGCGCATTCATAGACAAGGGCGCGGGCCGCCTCGATCTGCATGGCCATGTCGGCGAGCATGAACTGCACGCCCTGGAACTCGGCGATCGGCTGCTTGAACTGCTTGCGCTCCTTGGCGTAGGCGATGCAGGCATCGAGCGCGCCCTGTGCAAGGCCGACCGACTGCGCGCCGATGGTCGGGCGGTTGAGGTCGAGCGCGCGCATCGACGCGCGGAAACCCTTGCCTTCCTCGCCGACGAGGTTTTCGGCCGGGACCCGCACATTGTCGAAGAAGATCGGGGTATTGGGGGCGCCGCGAAAGCCCATCTTGCGCTCATGGCGGCCGAACGTGATGCCCGGCATCTTCTTGGGTTCGATGATGAAGGCGCTGATGCCATCAGCGCCGGCGCCGTCACTGGTTCGTGCCATCACCACGATGTAGTCGGCGACGACGCCGTAGCTGCACCACTGTTTGCGGCCGTTGAGCACGTAGCTGTCGCCGTCCTTGCGGGCGCGGGTGTTGAGCGCGGCGACGTCGGAGCCGGCCTGCGGCTCCGAGATCGCGATCGCCGTGACCACGCCGCCCTGGGCGATGATCGGCAGGTATTTCTGGCGCTGCTCTTCCGAGCCGAAATGCAGCAGCGGCATGATGAACATGGTGTTGAGCGCCGCGATCGATGCGCAGGCCGGCGAGACCTTCGAGATCTCCTCGCGCGCGATGCAGGCCATGGTCAGATTGCCGTTCGGGCCGCCATAGCGCTCCGGCACCCAGAGCTGCATCAGCCCCATCTCGCCGAACAGCTTGACCAGCTCGGTCGGGAAGCGGTCGGTTTCGTCGATTTCGGCGGCGATCGGCGCCACGTGCCTCGCGACCATCCTGCGCACGTTGTCGCGGAAGGCGACCTGCTCCTCGGAAAAACTCATGCGGACTCCCGTTGCGTTTTCTTTGTTGGAAGCCGAAAAAGGGGCTTCCATTGAATGGGTGATCCATTTAATAATTCACCGCATGAGCACCAAGTCAAGCCCTCGCGCGCCGCAGCGCTCCCGCACCGCCTCGCCGAACCGGCGGGAGCGGGCCGTCGATCACCGGGCGGCCGGAGCGTCGGCTGCGCCGACATTCAAGCCGATCCACACCAGGCGGACGTTCGAGGAGATCTGCGAGCGGATTCGCGAGCAGCTGGCGCTCGGCGTGCTGAAGCCCGGCGACAAATTGCCGGCCGAGCGCGAACTGGCCCAGCAGCTCGGCGTCAGCCGCAATGTGCTGCGGGAAGCGTTGCGCAGCCTGGAGATGGCCGGCGTGCTGCGGCTGCAGAAGGGCGTCAAGGGCGGCGCCTTCATCCAGCAGGGCGACACCCGCCGCATGAACGAGGTCATGCGCGACATGCTGAGCCTCGGGACGATTTCGGTGCGGGAACTGTCGGAGGCGCGGGTTCACGTGCTCGACCTCGTGGTGCAGCTGGCCTGCGCGAACGCGCGCCGGGCCGACCTCGATGCGCTGGAAGCCAATATCGAGCGGACGGAGCTTGCGACCAAGGAGGGGCGGTTGCTCGACCGCGTCGAATGTTCGCGCGAGTTCTACAAGCTGCTGGCGGCCTCGACCGGCAACAAGGTGATTGCGATGATCGTGGACTCGGTCACCGAGATCCACATGCGATTCGTCTACGCCAAGGTCGCCTCGAGCGGAGTTGCGATGGCGCGGCTCGCGGAGAAGCGGCGCCAATTCCTTGCGGCGCTCAGCGAGCGAGACGTGGCGCTGGCAAGCCGGCTGCTGCGGTCGCACCTGGAATCCGTGCAGCGGATGCTGGAACAGGATCCGGGGGCGATGTCGCTCCACGTCGCGTTGGCCGACGTGCAGCCCGGGATGCGCCGGTAGCGCGCCAACCCTGTCAGTCAATTAACAACTCAAACAGCAATACAATGGAGGCAAACGTGTCCAATTACGCCAAGTATGAATGCCTGACGGTCGAGGTCGCGGACAAGGTCGCGACCGTGACCTTGAACCGCCCGCAGGCGCGCAATGCCATCAATCAGAAGCTGATCCGCGAGCTGCGGACGATCTGGGACGACCTCGCCGACGATCACGCCGTCAATGCCGTGGTGCTGACCGGCGCCGGAGACTTCTTCAGCGTCGGTGGCGACGTGAAGGCGATGTCGGAGCGGCCCGGCGGCGACGTCCTCGAAGAAGGCGAGGTGCACGATCCCATGATCAGCCGGCGCGGCGTCACCCGCCAGCTCGAGCTCGACAAGCCGATCATCGCGGCGATCAACGGCGACGCCATCGGCCTTGCGGCGACCCACGCGCTGCTCTGCGACATCACCGTGATGGCCGAGGATGCACGGATCGGCGACACCCATGTCTCGCGCGTCGGCCTGGTCGCAGGCGACGGCGGTACGGTGATCTGGCCGCTCCTGATCGGCATCAACAAGGCCAAGGAATTCCTGATCCGCGGCACGCTGCTGAAGGGCAACGAGGCGGAGCGGATCGGGCTGGTCAATCATGTCGCGCCGCGCGCGGAGGTGCTGGCCAAGGCCCGCGCGATCGCGGTCGAACTCGCCAACGGTCCGACCTGGGCCATTCGCTGGACCAAGCTGTCGATCAACCAGATCGTCAAGGAGCGCGTCAACATGCTGCTGGAGGCCTCGATGGCGCTGGAGCAGGTGACGTTCGAGACCGCCGACCATAAGGAAGCGACCATGTCGTTCAAGGAGAAGCGCAAGCCCAGGTTCGGCCAGGCATAGGCCGGGCTCATGGCGGCGACCGAATTGTCGAGCGACGATGTCACGGGAATGCTGCGCGATTCCTTGCGCGGTTTCCTCGACGAGCAATGGCGTCCGCGTGGCGCAACGGCGTCGTCCTCGGCGGACCAGGTGTCGGCGATCTGGCGCAAGCTGGTCGGGCAGGGCGTCGCCGCTCTCGGTGCCGATGGTGGCGAAGGCGGGCTCGCCGAAATCCTCGTCGTCATGGAGGAGCTTGGCCGCGCCGGATGCCCGGCGCCGATGTGGTCCGTCGCGCTCACCAATCTTGCGATCGCCGGATCAAAGGTCGAGATCGTGGCGGATCTCCTTGAGCGGTTGCACTCCGGGAAGGCGATCGTCGCCTTCTCGTTCGGCGCTCTGGATCCCGACGCCGGGATGGGCTCGGTTGAGGTCGCCGACGTCGCGGCAACAGGCGTGCTTCGCTTTGTCGAGGCTGCGGGGAGCGCGACGCACCTTCTGGTCGCGCTCGACGAAGGGCATCTTGCGCTGATCGATCTCGGCGGTCCCGGTGTCGCATGTGTCGCGTCCCGCGCGATGGGGGCCTGGGGGTTTTACGAAGTCACGCTGAACGCGGCGCCATTCACACGCATTCCCTTGGGGACGGTCGACCTCGACGATCTCCGCATCACGGGCAAGGTCGCGCTGATCGCGCGCGCCAATGGCGCGGCGCGGCGTGCGTTTGAGCTGGCGGTGGACTACGCCAGGGAACGGCACCAGTTCGGGCAGCCGATCGGCAAGTTCCAGGCGATCCAACACAAGCTCGCCAACTGCCTGATCGCACTCGAAGGCGTCAGGCTGATCCTCGCGCATACCGCCAGTCTATATGACCGCGGCGACGCCGACTGGCGCTATTTCGCCGATTGCGCATCGGCGTTTTCCGGCAACGCGCTGCGGCAGGTCTCGCTGGAGACTCAGCATACGTTCGGGGCGATCGGCTATGCCGAGGAACACGAGGCGCCAGTCCATTTCAAGCGCGTGCACCTCGACACGATCGCGCTCGGCGGTGCATCGGATGCGAAGCGCAGGTTGGCCGCACGGCTCGTGGATGCCGGCGGCGACGGGCTGCCGCAATACGACCTCGGGTCCGCCGGAAATGGGTTTCGTGAACAGGTCCGGCTCTGGCTCGAGCAGAACTGGACCGGGGACGCGAAGCAGGCGTTCGACCAGAGGCCGTTCGCCAAGCGCGAGTTCGATGCCAGCTTCGCCCGCGATATCGGCGAAACGGGATGGATCGGCCTCGGATGGCCGGCGCAATTCGGCGGCCAGGCGCGCTCTCCGCTGGAACAGATCGCCTTCATGGAGACGATGGAGCAGGGCGAGGCGCCGCGGATCGGCGCCGCGATCCAGGCCAATGCGCTGATGATGTTCGGCACGGCCGAGCAGCAACAAGAATATCTTCCGGAGATCCTGCGCGGCGAAGCCATGCACGGCATGGGCTACAGCGAGCCGCAGGCGGGCTCGGACCTCGCGGCGCTGCGCACCAGCGCCATCCGGGACGGTGATCACTGGGTGATCAACGGCCAGAAGATCTGGACCACCACCTGGTGGGGCAAATACATGTTCCTCGCCGCGCGCACCGACAAGGACGCCAAGCCGCCGCATGCCGGCATCAGCATGTTCATCGTGCCGATGGATGCGCCGGGCATCACGATACGGCCGTCCGCCACGATGTATGACGGCACGTTCGCCAATATCTTCTACGACAATGTCAAGATTCCCGCCGAGAACCTGGTCGGCGAGGTCAATGGCGGCTGGAAGGTGCTGACGGGTGCGCTCGCCTTCGAGCGCGGGCTGGTCGGCGGCGGGATCGTCCTCAAGGTGGCGCACGCCTTCGAGCAGCTGCGTTCGCACGTGATGGCGAAGCACGGCGATCGGACTCTCGCCGACGATCCCATCGTCCGCGACAAAATGGCGACCCTGGCGTCGGAGATCGAGATCGGCCGTCTCCTGATGATGCACTGTGCCGAGCTCGCCGCCGATGGCGTCACGCCGCCGGAGTATGGCGCGATCAGCAAGGTGTTTTCCGGCGAGCTGATGGAACGTTTCGGCGAGGTCGCGCTCGACATTCTCGGGATGCGCGCCGCGCTGTCCGAACAGATGCCGGGCGCGATCGACAACGGCCGCTTCGAGCAAAACCTGCGGCATTCGCTGATGTGGGTCATCAGCATCGGGACCAACGAGATCCAGCGCAGCCTGATCGCGCAACGCGCGCTCGGGCTGCCGAGATAGGAGAGATCGGATGCAGAAGGATGGCGACAGGGCGCCGCTCGCCGGGGTGCGGGTGCTGGATTTTTCCATCATGGTGGCGGGGCCGTATTGCGCGCGGCTGCTGGCCGACGTCGGCGCCGAGGTCATCAAGATCGAGCCGCCGGAGGGCGACGACATGCGGCTGCGGACGCCGCTGCGCGACGGTCACAGCACTTATTTCGGCCAGCTCAATGCCGGCAAGCGCAGCGTGGCGCTGGACCTCAAGAACGCCGACGCCATCAAGCTCGTGCATCGCATGGTCGCGGAAGCGGACATTGTCGTCGAGAATTTCCGCCCCGGTGTCATGGAGCGGCTCGGCCTCGGTTACGACGCGCTGCGCGAGATCAACCCGCGGCTGATCTATTGCTCGATCTCGGGCTATGGCCAGTCGGGCCCCGCCGCCGAGCGCGCGGCCTACGCGATGATCGTGCATGCCGAGAGTGGATTCGATACCTCGCTGATGCGCTATGCCGGTGACCGGGAGCGTCCTGCGGCAGGCGCGATCTTTGTCGCCGACATCCTCGGCGGCATCTTCGGCTATTCGGCGATTCAGACCGCGATGGTCCAGCGCGAACGCACCGGGAAGGGGCAGCGCGTCGATGTGGCGTTGATGGACTGCATGCTGAACCTGCTGGTCTATGAGCTTCAGGAAGCTCAATTCCCGATCCGCGCGCCGCGGCCGACCTATGGGCCGGTGCGCACGCGTGACGGCGATATCCTGATCGCCCCGGTGACGCCGCGCAATTTTGCCGCGCTCTGCGAGGTGACCGGGCAGGAAGCGCTGGCGAACGATCCGCGCTTTGCGACCATTCCGGCGCGCGGCGCCAATTGGACCGCCATGATGCAGGTGATCGAGCAATGGACCGAGCGTCACACGGTCGCCGAGTGCATCGCGGCGCTAGATCGCGCCGGTGTTCCCTGCGCCGAATACCGGACGCCGGGCGCCGCGCTGACCGATGCCCATTTGCGCGAGCGTGGTGTCTTTGCGACGGTCTCGGATGGCGCCGGTGACTTCGTCGGCGTCAATGCGCCATGGCAAATGTCCGGGGCCGACACGCCGATGGGACGTCATGTCCCCGGGATCGGCGCGCAGCGGGACGATGTGCTGTCGCGGATCCTCGGATTGTCGCCGGACGCAATCGCGGCGCTCGCGGCTGCGGGCACGTTCGGCAGAGCCCAGGCCTAGCCGCGATCTCAACTATCGGACGGAGCGTCCGGCGGCGGAGCCTTCGCGATCGCGAGCAGGCATTTCAGGAAATGCGCGCGGTCTTCCTTGCGCAGGGGAGCCAGCATGATGTTCTGCAGCTCGGCCGCGGCGGGAATGACGGCAAGAAGCGCGTCTTCGCCTTTGGCAGTGATCTGCACCTGGAGCGAGCGGCGATCGTCCGGATTGTCCTTCTTTGAGACCAGTTTGCGCGCGACCATGCGCTTCAGCATTTCGCTCAGCGTGTTGCGGTCGCAACTGATCCGCTCCGCCAGCACGGAGGGGGTGAGCGGACCCAGCTGGTACAGCGCCATCAGCACGCCGAATTGTCGCGGCGTGATGTCGCTCTGGCGCGTCATGCTTTGGTAGAGCCCGTCATAGCGGGCCTCAAGCAGCCGCAGCAGAAATCCGACGCCGCCTTCGAGTTGCCAGTCGCGCGCAACATCTGCTGCCGAGCTCGTTTTCATACCCTTGTCGGCTGCCATGCCGTCGTTGGACTCCGATTTTGCGAATTCGCGTTAGCCGTTATCAGCTTGGCCTGACGTCCTCAACCCTGCGGTGAAGTGCGCCCCGGTCTGTTCCCAGCACGATGCAATGGCTTACGGCTCTTGTCAGCCGCCTGTCAATGTAGTACGTATACGTATCAAATAGCGATGCGAAGACGTCGTTCAGGGAGGTTGAAACTTGGACCTGCGTGAGCTGCTGTCGATTCCCTATCTGCTTGAGGCCGAGGCGGTCGAAACCGAGCCGGGGCAGTGGCGGGTTCGGCTGGCCTATCCGGAGCTGCCGGGATGCACGGCGGAAGCCGCCGTCGTCGAGGACGCATTGCGGGAGCTCGAGCGGCGTCGCATCGAATTGATCGTCGGCCTGGTGGAGCAGGGCAAGCAGCCTCCGATTCCACGCAAGCCGCTCACCGCATCCGATCCGCTTTGGACCGCAAGGGATCTCGGATTGTCAGACCGCGTCGCCGCGCTTCTCGGCGGCGTAGCGGTCCCGACCACACGCAATTGAAGGAGGCAAACCCATGCTCTCGCGCGAAGACAATGAACGCCTGGTGAGGGTCGGCAAGGGCACGCCGCTCGGCGATCTGTTTCGGCTGTATTGGATACCCTTTCTGCCGTCGGCGGACCTTGCCAAGGACGGACAGCCGAAGCGCATCCGGCTGCTCGGCGAGGACCTGGTCGCGTTCCGCGACACCGAGGGACGCGTCGGGCTGGTCGATCAGGCCTGCCCGCATCGCGGCGCGCCGCTGATCTTTGCACGAAACGAGGATTGCGGGCTGCGCTGCGTCTATCACGGCTGGAAATTCGACGTCACCGGCGCGGTGACGGACATGCCGGCCGAGCCGGTGCGCAGCCGCCTCAAGGAGCGGGTGCGGATCAAGGCCTATCCCTGCAAGGAGCGCAACGGAATGATCTGGACCTATATGGGTCCCGACCAGGCCGAACTGCCGCCGCTGCCGAACCTCGAATGGAATCTGGTGCCGGCCGAGCAGGTGCACATCTCGGTTCGCGTGCAGGAGTGCAATTGGCTGCAGGCCGTCGAGGGCGAGATCGACTCGGCGCATGCGCCGCTGCTGCATGGCCGGCTGGATGCGCAGGGCACGACAAGCGCCTGGATCCAGAAGCGCGACCTGCGGCCGACCTTCGAATGCATCAAGCAGGATTTCGGCATGAGCATCGCCGCGCGGCGCAACTACGATGCCAACACGCTGTACTGGCGGGTCAACCAGTTCCTGCTGCCGTTCTATACGCTGGTGCCCCCGCTGTCGCCATTCCCGGATCTGAGCGGGCATGCCTGGGTGCCGATCGACGACGAGAACACGCTCTGCATCATGTTCTCCTATCATCCGTCGGAGCCGCTGCCGGAGAAGACGCGGCTGGTCTTTGCGGAAGGCCACAAGGGCCGCGAGAGCGGGCATGCCAGCCGCCACGCGCTGGTGCAGCATCCGCCGACGGTGCCGTATGCGGGTTACTGGACCAAATACAATCCGCAGAACGGCTTTCAATTCGACTACGAGGCACAGCGGACCACCTGGTTCTCGGGCCTGCCGGGGCTCTGGGTGCAGGACGGCGCCTGTCAGAGCGGCGTCTCGCCGATCTTCGATCGCACCAAGGAGACACTCTGTTCCAGCGATACCGGCATCGCGATGACGCGGCGCTTCATCCTGGAGGCGCTCGGCGCTTATCGTGATCACGCGATCAAGCCCAAGGGGGTCTCGGACCCCGACGTGTTCATGGTGCGGGCAGTGTCGCTGCGGCTGCCGCCGGAGGATTCCTGGGTCGATGTCGGCGCGCCGTTCATGCGGGCGAAGCTCGGTGCCGATTTCGGATACGAGCTGTGAACGCGTCCAACCAGGAGGTCCTGGTCAAGCGCATCGGCTACGAGGCCGAGCAGGTCCACTCCTACGAGCTGATCGCGCGGACCGGCAGCGAGTTGGCTCCGTTCACGGCCGGCAGCCATGTCGACCTATATCTGTCGAACGGTATGATCCGCAGCTACTCGCTGGTGAACGATCAATGCGAGCGACATCGGTATGTCATCGCCGTCAACAAGGATGCTGAGAGCCGCGGCGGCTCCAGCTTCGTTCATGACACGGTCGGGGTCGGGGACGTTATGACGATCTCCGTGCCGCGCAATAACTTCGCGCTTTGCGAAGAGGCCGGGCATTCGGTCTTGATCGCCGGCGGGATCGGCATCACGCCCCTGCTGTCGATGGTCCGGCGTCTGGAAGCGCTTGGACGACGCTGGGAGCTGTTCTACGCCGCGAGGACGCGCGCCGCGGCCGCATTTCTCGACGAGCTCGGCACGTATCGATCGAGGGTACATCTCGATTTCGACGACGAGCGCGCGGGACGCGTGTTCGATCTTGCAACCATCGTCGGAAACGCACCGGCGCACACGCATCTCTACTGCTGCGGTCCGGTGCCGATGCTCGCGGCATTCGAGGCGGCGACGGCTGGTCGCCCGGCCGATCACGTGCATGTCGAATATTTCAAGGCGCGGGAAGCTCCGGCGACTGAAGGTGGCTTCGACGTCAGGCTCGCGCGAAGCAATCGCACCATCGCGGTCGAGGCCGGCAAGACTATCCTTGATGCGTTGTTGGATGCCGGGATCGCCGCGAACTACGCCTGCACCGAGGGGGTCTGCGGTACCTGCGAGACGCGCGTGCTCGACGGCATACCCGACCATCGCGACCAGTTTCTGAGCGAAGAGGAGCAGGCGGCGAACAAGAGCGTGATGATCTGCTGCTCGGGCGCGAAGTCCCGCACGCTCGTGCTCGATCTCTGAAAGCAACAACACAAGATGGGTGGAAACAAGTGAACTATCTTTCTCGCATCCTCGCGCTATCGTTGCTGGCCGCTTGCGCCACCTCGCCGGCATCGGCGGACGCTGCGCGTTCCCTGAAGATCGGCGTGCTGAATGACGCGTCCGGCCCTTATTCGGACAATGCCGGCGAAGGTTCGGTGACGGCGGCAAAAATGGCCGCCGAGGATTTCATGCGGCTTCATCCCGACTTCAAGGTCGAGATCGTCTCGGCCGATCACCAGAACAAGGCGGATGTCGGCGCCGCGATCGCGCGCCGCTGGATCGATCAGGAGAAGGTCGATGCGGTCGCCGATGTGCCGAACTCGGCCGTCGGGCTCGCCGTCAACGAGGTCGTGCGCGGCACCAAGGCGGCGCTGATCGCATCGAGCGCGGCGTCTTCGGACCTGACCGGGAAGTACTGCTCGCCCAACACGATTCAATGGACCTTCGACACCTGGGCGGCGTCGCACACCATCGGCGCCTATCTCGTGCGCCATGGCGGCAAGAAATGGTACTTCATCGCCACCGACAATGCGCTCGGCAAGTCGATGGTGCGCGACGGGACGGCCGTGATCGGTGCCGGCGGTGGCACCGTTCTCGGATCGGTCAATGTGCCGATCAACAATGCGGATTATGCCTCGTTCATCCTGCAGGCGGACAGCTCCGGCGCCGATGTGATCGCATTCGCGACCGCCGGCGGCGACACCGTCAGCCTGATCAAGCAATCCGCCGAGTTCGGGCTGAAGCAGAGCGGCCGCACTTTCGCGGCGCTGCTGACCACCACCAATGATGTCGAATCGAGCGGGCTTGCGGTCGGGGAGGGGCTGATCATCACCCAGCCGTTCTACTGGGACCTCAACGACGCCAGCCGTGCCTGGTCGGCCAAATTCAGCGAGCGGCAGCATGGGCAGTCGCCGACCGCCTTTCACGCCGGCGTCTATTCCTCGGTGCTGGCCTATCTGAACGCGGCGCAGGCCGCGGGAACCAATGACGCGCCGGCCGTGATCCAGAAGCTGAAGGAGACGCCGATCGACGACGCCCTGTTCGGGCCGGTTGTGGTGCGCGCCGACGGCCGCGCCATTCACAACATGTACATCCTGAAAGTGAAGAGCCCGACTGCGTCGAAGAGCAAGTGGGATCTGCTGGAGCAGGTCGGCGTGCTCACAGGGCCGGAAGCGTTCCGGCCGCTCGACCAGGGCGGTTGCTCGCTCGTCGAGCCACCGAAGAGCAATTGACGACCACGGCCGCGACCCGCGGATCAACACTTTCTCAAACTGACGGACGTCCCAATGCTGGATCAGCTTGAAGCCGACTTCCCCGAGCACACGCCGCGCTCTGTCGATGCGCCCAGGGCGCTGGAGGGGGTCCGGGTGATCGATTTCTCGCATTTCATCGCCGGACCGTTTGCGACCATGATCCTGGCCGACATGGGCGCCGAGGTGATCAAGATCGAAGCGCCCGGCCGCGGCGACGATTTGCGCCGCTATCCTCCGGTGCATCCCGATCTCAGGCACGGTGCGCCGTTCCTCTGGACCAACCGCAACAAGCGCAGCGTCGCCCTCGATCTGAAGTCGCCCGAGGGTCTGAAGGTCGCGCGTGAGCTGATCGCGACGGCGGACGTTCTCGTCGAGAACTTTTCGACCAGCGTGATGGCGCGGCTCGGGCTCGACTACGAGAGCTGCCGCAAGATCAAGCCCGAGATCATCTATTGCTCGGTGTCGGCCTATGGCCGCGACGGGGTGTTCTCCGACCGGCTCGGCTTCGATCCGATCGCGCAGGTCGAGAGCGGCTTTGTCTCGATGAACGGCTATGCCGACCGGGAGGGCGTGCGGGCCTTGTCGCCGGTGATGGACATCAGCACCGCGATGATGGCCGGCAATGCGATCCTCGGCGCGCTGTTCGCGCGCGAGCGTAGCGGGCAGGGCCAGGCCATCGAGGTGTCGCTGTTCGAGAACGCCGTCCTGATGACCGGCTACGCGACCATGCAGTCGCTCTTCAACAATGCGGATCCAAAGCGAAGCGGCAACACCAGCCCGGATACGTGTCCGTCGGGCGTGTTCCTGGCGAGCGATTGCTCGTTCTACATCAACTGCGGCAATGACAAGATCTTCCAACGCCTGATGGCGCAGGTTCTCGAGCGCGAGGATCTCGCGACGGCCGAGATCTATGCGACCGGCTCCGATCGAATCCGCCGGCGCGAGGAGTTGTTCGCAATTCTCGGCGATGCCTTTGCCCGGCACCCCTGGTCGCACTGGCAGTCGCGGATGCGGGCAGCCGGCGTGCCCTGCGGCCAGGTACGGACCGTCGGCGAGGCGATCCGCTCCCCGGAGGCAAGGGAACGCGGGATCGTCACAAGGATCCCGCACGAGACGGTGGGCTGGGTGCCGAACGTGAACCTGCCGATCCGCTATTCGCGGACGCCGATCGTCGATCCTGTTGCGGCACCGGCCGTTGGGCAGCACACCGAAAATGTCCTCCGCGAGTTGCTCAGCTACGATGAGGCGGAGATCGCGCGGCTTGCCAAGGGCGGGGCGTTCGGCAGCCAGGCCTCGCGACAGGATGGCAAGCCATGACGGGGGGCGCGCGGAACGAGCGGACACTGCGAGGCTGTGTGGCGGTCATCGGAATTGGTGAAACCGAATACTATCGCCATGGCGCGTCGCCCGACCCGGAATTCAAGCTGGCGCTGAAGGCCATTCTGGCGGCGTGCGAGGACGCCGGGCTCGATCCCCGCGAGATCGATGGGTTTTCGTCCTACAGCGACGATCGCAGCGAGGCCTCGCGGCTGGCCGCGGCGTTGGGGACGCATCGATTGCGTTCGGCGACCATGCAATGGGGCGGAGGCGGCGGCGGTTGCTGTGCCGCGGTTGGCAATGCGGCGGCCGCAATCGTCGCGGGCCTCGCCGATTGCGTCGTGGTGTTCCGCTCGCTGGCGCAGGGCCAGTATGGCCGGTTCGGGCAGGCGGGCGGCATTCACACCGTTTCAGGCGAACGATCCTATTTGATGCCTTATGGTGTGCTGGCGCCGCCGCAGCGCTTTGCCATGCGGGTGCAGCGCTACATGCACGAGCACGGCGTGCGGCAGGAGGCGTTGCGGGCGATTGCGCTCGCCTCCTATCACCATGCCCAGGCCAACCCGCGTGCCGTGATGCACGGCAAGCCGCTGGACGTCGAGAAATATGATGCCTCGCGCTGGATCGTGGAGCCGTTCCATCTCTACGATTGCTGCATGGAAAATGACGGCGCAGCGGCCTTGGTGCTGGTCTCGGCGGAGCGCGCCAAGGAATTCCGGCACAAGCCGGCCTATCTGCTCGGTGCCGCCTTCGGGTCCGGACATCGCGCGGCGGCGACGGCGCACAACGCGCCGCTCTACGCCACCGCGAGTTTCGACACCGTCGCGCCCGATCTCTATCGCATGGCCGGGGTGGGGCCATCAGATGTCGGCGTGGTCCAGGCGTACGAGAATTTCACCGGCGGTGTCGTGATGGCGCTGGCGGAGCACGGCTTCTTCAAGCCCGAGGAGGCCAACGACTTCCTGACCTTCGAGAACCTGATCGCGCCGTCCGGGCCGCTGCCGCTCAACACCAGCGGCGGCAACCTCGCCGATTGCTACATGCACGGTTTCGAGCTCGTCCTCGAGGCGGTTCGCCAGGTGCGCGGCATGTCGACCAGCCAGGCTCGGCGCAGCGACGTCGCATTGGTGATCGGTGGTCCGATGGTCTCTCCCGCGAGCAATCTCATTCTGGGTTCGGAGGCCACCCTGTGAGCAACCCGAGCACGCGCTATCTCCCGGCAGGTCTGCCGATCCCGGTTGCAGAACCTGACGGCCTGTCTGCGCCTTACTGGGAGGGATTGCGTCAGGGCAAGCTCTTGGTGCAACGCTGCGGTCGCTGCAACAATTGGCAATTCGGACCCGAATGGCTCTGCCATCGCTGCCACGCCTTCGACCCGGCCTGGACCGAGGTCGAGCCGCGCGGGCGAATCTACAGCTGGGAACGTGCGTGGCATCCGTCGCATGCGGCGCTCAAGGGCCATGGACCCTACATCGCGGTGCTTGTCGAACTGCCGCATGCCGGCGGCATTCGCATGGTCGGCAATCTGCTCGGCGATCCCGAACAGGCGGTTGCCATCGGCGCCGATGTCGAAGGGGTCTTCGAGCATCACCCGGAGCAGGATCCGCCTTACTCCTTGCTGCAATGGCGCCGGCCGTAGGTTTCCCCGGAGTTACTATCCATCCCTGCGCCTGGTACGGGCAATCGATCGTGCGGCTACCGGAGATAGCTGATCCACGATCCGCTGCACCTGTGATCCGTCGCGGGTGACATCCGGTCTGCCTGCTTTCGCGTCAGCGTCGCTGACAGGATGAGCTGCGAGGGTCCTTGTCTCGCGGCAGATGACATGCAATCTTCCGCTCCCGGCAATGCTGTTCGAGAGCAACAAGAACAATAATCCCTCTCGTCCCTCCAATTCTGTCGAGGGCCTGATCATGTCGAATCCTACCCAAGCGACCTCCGCTCCGTGGCGGATAGGAGTCCTGTTTTCGCGAACCGGCTTCATGTCGGTGATCGAGGAAACTCAGTATCAGGGCACGCAGCTTGCGATCGAGGAGGTGAACGAGGCGGGCGGGGTCTGCGGCCGCGAGCTGGTTCCCGTCGCCTACGACCCCGGCTCGGATTCGGCCGCTTATGGCCACTACGCCAAACGGTTGATGGTCGAGGATCAGGTCAGCACTATATTCGGCTGCTACACCTCGTCGAGCCGCAAGGCGGTGCTGCCGGTCGTCGAGCGGCTGAACGGCCTGCTTTGGTATCCGACGCTCTATGAGGGGTTCGAGGCGTCGCCGAACGTCATCTACACCGGCGCCTCGCCGAACCAGAACAGCCTCGCGCTGTGCCGCTATCTGATGGATACGTTCGGAACACGATTCTATTTCGTGGGTTCGGACTACATCTATCCGCGCGAGTCCAACCGGGTGATGCGGGAGCTGCTGAAGAGCAACGGCGGCTCGGTCGTTGGCGAACGCTACGTCAATGTCTACGCGCGCTGGCAGGACTTCGTCCCGATCATCCAGGACATCAAGCGTGTCAGGCCCGACGTGATCTTCTCGACCGTCGTCGGCGAGGGAACGGTGTTTCTCTATCAGGCCTATGCCAATGTCGGGCTCGATCCGAAGCAGGTCCCGATCGCCAGCCTGACCACGACGGAAGCCGAAATCGCCGCCATGGGCTTCGACGTCGGCGAAGGGCACGTGACCGCGGCATCCTATTTCCAGGGCGTGGAGGGCAGCGCGAACAACGCGTTTGTGCAGCGCTTCAAGAAGCGGTTCGGCGCCGACATCTCGACCAACATGTGCGCCGAGGCGTCCTATTTCCAGCTGCATCTGTTTGCGAAGGCGCTCGAGCAGGTCAATTCGCTCGACACCGAAGTGCTCCGCTCCATGGTGTTCGGCACCAGCTTCGATGCACCGCAAGGTGCTGTTACCGTCAACCCGATGTCGGGGCATACTGATCTCTGGACACGCATCGGGCGCGCCAACCGCCAGGGGCAGTTCGATGTCGTCAGCCAATCAAAAGAGCCGGTGCATGCGGATCCGTTCCTGATCGGATATGGTCGTGCAACGCAAACAGGAAGCGTCCAATGAACGAGCAGTCGCGTAAGCCGCAGCTGAGCCGAGACGTCGGCGGACGCAAGACCATGGTTCAGGAGCTTGCCGATCTCTCGGCGGTCGTGGTCGCACCGGTCGACGATCAGGTCGGCATGCTGCTGCGCGAGTTGCAGCGCTTCCGGATGCGGGTGCGTCAGGTCTGGCCGATGCCGGAAAGCGTGCCGGCCGATGCCGACGTGGTGTACTGCGAATATTCTCCCGATCTGGCGCGGCGCCTGCCGTGGATTCCCGGCGATGCGCGTTCGGCGCTGGTCGTGATCCTGCCGGCGACGGAAGCCGTTCACGCCGACGCGTTGTGTCACGCGACGCCCAACGCCGTGCTGCCGCGGCCGTTCACGCAGAATGCGGTGCTGTCGAGCCTCGTGCTGGCGCGCAGCCAGTTTGGCTACGAGCGGCGGCTGCGCAGCAAGATCGAGAAGCTCGACGACAATCTGCGCTCGATGCGCACGGTGGAGCGCGCCAAGGCCATCCTGATGGCGACGCGGCAGATGCCGGAAACCGAAGCCTACGGCTTCATCAGACGGCAGGCGATGGATCGTCGCGTGTCGGCAAGCGCAGTCGCCGCGGCGATTGTTGACTCGTTCGAACTGCTTGGCTACGATCATCAACAGTAAGCCCCAATAGCGGGGCCGGCGGCGACAGCGCCGCCTTCGACACAACCGGCAACAAAGCCCTCCCAATGCTCGCGTAAGCGCGCATCGGGAGGGCTTTTTGTTTTTTCAGTCCTGAAGGGAGCAAGGGATGAGCATTTCACGGCGGACTTTGCTGAGGAATACCGCGGCGCTTGGCGCATTTGCCGGCGCCGGACTGCCGCACATCTGGATCAAGAACGCCGACCTCGCTTACGCCGCGGGCGGCGAGATCAAGGTCGGCGTGCTGTTCTCGCTGACCGGAACGACCGCGATCATCGAGGAATCGCTCAACAAGGCGACGCTGCTCGCGATCGAGGAAATCAACGCCGCCGGCGGCATCAAGGGCAGCAAGATCGTGCCGATCGTCGAGGATCCTGCGTCCGATCCGGCGACCTTCTCGGAGAAGGCGCGCAAGCTCGTCGTCGGCGACAAATGCGTCAGCGTGTTCGGCTCCTACACCTCGGCGAGCCGCAAGGCGGTGCTCCCGGTGTTCGAGCGGCAGAACAATCTCTATTGGTACCCGACGCTCTATGAAGGCCGCGAGTGTTCGAAGAACGTCATCTACACCGGCGCGGTGCCGAACCAGCAGCAGGACGAGTTCGTGCCCTGGCTGGTCAAGAAATTCGGCAAGAAATTCTATCTGATCGGCTCCAACTACATCTATCCGAAGGAAGAGAACAACTACTGCAAGAAGCTGCTCGAGAAGCTCGGCGGCGAGGTCGTGGCGGAAGAATATGTGCCGCTCGGCCATTCCGAATTCTCGTCCGTCATCAACAAGATCCGCTCGACGCAGCCGAACGTGATCTTCTCCACCGTGGTCGGCGATTCCGTGGTCGCGCTGCATCGTCAGTACAAGGCCGCTGGCCTCGATCCCGAGAAGATGCCGATGGCGAGCCTGACGACATCAGAGAACGAGGTCGCGGCGATGGGCGGTGAGGCTGCCGCCGGTCACTTCACCTCGGCGCCGTACTTCATGGTGCACAAGTCGCCTGAGAACGAGAAATTCGTCGAGGCCTACAAGAAGCGCTGGGGCGCCGACAAGGTGACGCATTTCGTGTCGGAGGCCTGCTACTTCCAGACCTATCTGTTCAAGCAGGCGGTCGAGAAGCTCGCGACCAGCGATCTCACGCCGCCGAACATCCGCGACGCGGTCAAGGGCCAGAGCATGATTGCGCCGCAGGGCAAGGTCGAGATCGAGCCGGAGAATCTGCACACCTGGCTGTGGCCGAAGATCGCGCAGGCCAAATCAAACGGCCAGTTCGAGATTCTCGTCGAGGCCAAGGAGTGGCTGAAGCCGGTGCCTTATGCGGCCTATCCCGGGCAGTCCTGCACCGAGAAGGGCCTGGTCGAGAAGAGCTGACGGCGGGGCTGACGCGGGCCGTCGGCGTGCGGCGCCGGCGGCCAGCGTCCCGAAACGAATGCGGCCTCGCGCATGAATGGATGCGAGGGGCAGGGCGCACGAAACCACTGTGAAGAGCGGATCCCGACGTGGACCAATTCATCGAACAAATCGTCACGGGCCTCAGCATCGGGTCGATCCTGCTGCTGGTCGCGCTCGGCCTGTCGATCATCTACGGCTCGATGGGCATCATCAATCTCGCCCATGGCGAGTTCGTGATGCTCGGCGCTTACGCCGCCTGGGTGTTCCACACCTATCTCGGGCTCGGCCTGCTGGCGAGCCTGGTTCCGATCTTCCTGGTGGTTGCCGCATTCGGCTGGGTCATCGAGCGCTACGTCCTCAGCCTGCTCAACAACCGGCCGCTGGATACGATCCTTGCGACCTGGGGCGTCGGCATCATGCTGCAGCAGGCGGTGCGGCTATCGGTCGGCAGCGAGCTGCGCTACGTGCAGCTGCCGCCGGCGCTGTCCGACAGCATGGACGTGTTCGGCATCTCGGTGTCGTCATATCGGGTGTTCCTGTTCGTCGCGTCGATCGCGTTGTTCGGGGCGACCTGGTTGCTGATGAACCGCACCACGGTCGGGATGAAGCTGCGTGCCATCATCCAGGACCGCTCGGTCGCCGCCTCGTTCGGCATCAACGCCAAGCGGGTCTACGCGTTGACATTCGCTTACGGTGCGGGCCTCGCGGGTCTTGCCGGCGCGCTGGTGTCGCCGCTCAAGAGCGTGTCGCCCGATATGGGCACCGGTTACGTGGTCGATGCCTTCATGGTGGTGGTGCTCGGCGGCGTGCAGAGCCTCGCCGGCACCGTGGCGAGCGCCTTCATCCTCGGCGAGCTCTCCGGCGGCATAGCCTTCCTGCAGAACGACACGGTCGCCAAGGCGATCGTGCTGCTCGCCATCGTCGTCCTCATCCGTTTCCGCCCCGAAGGGCTTTTCACCGCACGCGTGCGGGCCTGAGACAGATCGCTCATCTATGCCGTCGAATGCTCCTCACTCCAGCGGATTGCAGCGCCTGATCGCGCAGCTCGCACCTCTGCTGATCGTCTGCGCGATCGTGTTCGCGCTGCCGGTGCTGCTCAACAACGACTTCCTGCTCAACAAGGTCGCGCGCTATCTGGTGCTCGGCATCCTTACAATATCGCTCGGGCTGTCCTGGGGATTCGGCGGCATCCTCAATCTCGGCCAGGCGATGAGTTTCGGGCTCGGCTCCTACGCCATGGCGATGGCGCTGAAGCTCAAGACCGTTCCGGTGCACACGGGGGCCAGCGGGCTGCCGGACTTCATGGTCTGGAACAACGTCCAGCATCTGCCGTGGTTCTGGGAGCCGTTCCGCTCGCTCACCTTCGCGATCGCCGCGGGCCTGATCGTGCCGGCACTGGTTGCGGCGGCACTCGGCTGGTTCATGTTCCGCGGACGCGTCACCGGCGTCTATGTCTCGATCATCACGCTCGCCACCATGGTGGTGATCAATCTCGTGATCATCGACCAGCAGAGCTACACCGGCGGCTTCAACGGCATCACCGATCTCGCCCAGCTCGAGATCTTCGGCGTCGCGTTCGATGCCTATGGCCGCGCAACCTATTACCTCGTGGCGAGTTGCGTGCTGCTCAGCCTGCTGGTGGCCTTTGCCTTCACCAGGACCAAGGCCGGCCTGATCGTGCAGGCGATCCGCGACCATGAGAGCCGGGTGCGCTATTTCGGCTACGACGTCGCGCTCTACCAGATCTTCGTGTTCGCGCTCTCGGCCGCGATCGCGGGCCTTGCCGGCATGCTCTACACGGTCGTGATGGAGTTTGCCTCGCCGACCTTCCTCGGCGTGCAGCTTTCACTTTCGGTGGTGGTGTGGTGCGCCGTCGGCGGCCGGCAGAGCCTCGTCGGCGCGTTCCTCGGCGCGGTGCTGGTGGCGGGCATGCAGGGCGCGCTGTCGGAATCCGCGGCGTTCCTGGAAACCTGGACGCTGGTGATGGGCGCGCTGTTCGTGCTCGTCGTGCTGTTCCTGCCGAAGGGGCTCGCCGGCCTCGCGCAGGTCGTATGGCGCTGGATCGTGCAGCGCCGCCAGGCCGCTGGCCGCGGCGTTGCCCAAGGCGTCGGCCAGACGGAGGGCAGCACATGAGCCCGCACCTCGATCTCCGTGACGTCTCGGTCAGCTTCAACGGCTTCAAGGCGCTCAACGCGCTCAACATGAGCGTGCGCAAGGGTGAGCTGCGCTGCCTGATCGGACCCAACGGCGCCGGCAAGACCACGGCGCTCGACATCATCTGCGGCAAGGTCAAGCCGAGCGCCGGCACCGTCAGCTTTGACGGCACCGCGCTGCAGGATCTCGAGGAATACGAGATCGCCCGCGCCGGCGTCGGCCGCAAGTTTCAGGTGCCGAGCGTGTTCCGGGAGCTTTCGGTCAGCGAGAATCTCGACGTGGCACGCGCACGCCGCACCTCGGTGCTCGGCAATTTGCGCTGGAATATCGGCAACTCCGGGCGCGAAGACATCGAACGTCTTGCCGAGCTGGTCGGGCTCACCGAGCAGCTCGACCGCCCGGCCGCCTATCTGTCGCACGGCCAGACCCAGTGGCTCGAGATCGGCATGCTGGTCGCGCAGGACGCCGAGCTGATCCTGATGGACGAGCCGACCGCGGGCATGACGGCCCAGGAAACCCGCAAGACCGCCGAGCTGTTCGCGCGGCTGAAGGGCAAGCACACGCTGATCGTGGTCGAGCACGACATGGGCTTCGTCAAGGCGATCGGCGACATCATCTCCGTCATGCACATGGGCCAGATGCTGGCTGAGGGCACCGCGGCGGAAGTGGAGGCGCATCCGGAAGTGCGCCGCGCCTATCTCGGATCGGGAGGCATCAGCCATGCTTGAGCTGACCGACATCGACGCGTTCTACGGCAACAGCCGCGCCCTGCAGGGCATCAACCTGATGGTTGGCAACGGCGAATTCCTCTCGGTGCTCGGTCGCAACGGGGTCGGCAAGACCACGCTGATGCGCAGCATTCTCGGCCTGATGGACCGGGTCACCGGACGCCTGTCGCTCGACGGCGCCGACATCTCGCCGCTGCGGACCTATCAGCGCGCCAAGGCCGGCATCGCCTATGTGCCGCAGGGCCGCGGCATCCTGCCCAAGTTCACCGTGCGCGAGAATCTGACGCTCGGAACCTTCGCGGCGAAATCGGCTGGCGGCATCGAGGAGTGGGTGTTCGAGCTGTTTCCGGTGCTCAAGGATTTTCTCAATCGCTACGGCGGCAATCTCTCCGGGGGCCAGCAGCAGCAGCTCGCGATCGCGCGTGCGCTGCTCGCCCAGCCCAAGGTCATCCTGCTGGACGAGCCGACCGAGGGCATTCAGCCGAACATCGTCGAGCAGATCGAGGACGTGATCACGCGGCTCAACCGCGAGCGCGGCATCACGGTCGTGCTGGTCGAACAGAATGTCGCGTTCGCGCGGCGTGCGTCTCACCGCTTCGCGCTGCTCGAAAAGGGACGCGTCGTCGCCAAGGGCGCGATCGGTGAGCTCACCGATGATCTCATCCAGCTGCACATGGCCGTGTAGCGGGAATTATCAGGAAAGGGAGTCGAGACATGTTGCATGGAGATATATCGAGCAGCAAGGACACGGTCGGCGTTGCCGTGGTCAATTACAAGATGCCGCGTCTGCACACCAAGGCCGAGGTGCTGGATAACGCGCGCAACATCGCCAAGATGGTCGAGGGCATGAAGCTCGGCCTGCCGGGCATGGATCTCGTGATCTTCCCGGAATACTCGACCCACGGCATCATGTACGACTCCAAGGAGATGTACGAGACGGCGTCGTCGGTGCCGGGTGAGGAGACCCGCATCTTCGCCGACGCTTGCCGCAAGGCCAAGGTCTGGGGCGTATTCTCGCTGACCGGCGAGCGCCACGAGGAGCACCCCAACAAGGCGCCGTACAACACCCTGATCCTGATGAACGACAAGGGTGAGATCGTCCAGAAGTATCGCAAGATCATGCCGTGGGTGCCGATCGAGGGGTGGTATCCGGGCGACTGCACCTACGTCTCGGAAGGGCCGAAGGGCCTGAAGATCAGCCTGATCATCTGCGACGACGGCAACTACCCGGAGATCTGGCGTGATTGCGCGATGCGCGGGGCTGAGCTGATCGTGCGCTGCCAGGGCTACATGTATCCGGCCAAGGAGCAGCAGATCCAGATCTCGAAGTCGATGGCCTGGGCCAACAACTGCTACGTCGCGGTCGCCAACGCGTCCGGCTTCGACGGCGTCTATTCCTATTTCGGCCATTCGGCGCTGATCGGCTTCGACGGGCGGACGCTCGGCGAGTGCGGCACTGAGGAGAACGGCATCCAGTACGCGCAGCTTTCGGTGTCGCTGATCCGCGACGCCCGCCGCAACATGCAGTCGCAGAACCATCTCTTCAAGCTGATGCACCGCGGCTACACCGGCCTCATCAACTCCGGAGACGGTGACCGCGGCCACGCGGTCTGCCCGTACACCTTCTACAAGAACTGGATCACGGACCCCGAAGGCACGCGGGAGATGGTCGAGGCCATGACCCGTCCGACGGTCGGGACCGACGAATGTCCGATCGAGGGCATTCCGAACCAGAAAGTCGCACATCGTTGATCGGAGAAGTGGAGCCGTGCCGGCGCGATCATTTGCGCCGGCGCGGTTCTGAAAACTGTTGCAAGGGGAAACGGGGGTTACCATGAGCAGCCAAGCGAATAACGGACTGGTTCATCAGGCCGAGGGGCAGATCGACGACCTTCTCGGTCATGAATTCGAGCACGAGCCGGTGCCAATGACTGCCCGGCGCAGCGCCTTCTCGGTCACCATGGTGTGGCTGGGCTTTCCGATGATCATCACCGGCGCGATGACGGGATCGCTGCTGGTGCTGGGCATGGGGTTCAAGAATGCGCTGGTGGCGATGATCATCGGCAATCTGATCATGTTCGCCTATGTCGGCGCGCTCGGCCTGATCGGCACGCGGCGCGGCATGAACTTCGCGCTGATCGCGAGCATCGTATTCGGCAAGAAGGGCTATGTGCTGGCGTCGGGCCTGCTATCGACCCTGCTGCTCGGCTGGTACGCGGTGCAGACCGGCATCACCGGCGCACTGATCTCCTCGACTTACGGCCTCAACTATGTGGCGATGACCATCGTCGCCGGCGTGCTCTATATCGGGATCACCTTCGTCGGGGTGAAGGGATTGCACTATATCGGGCTGGCGTCGGTGCCGCTGTTTGTCGTGCTCGGCCTCTGGGTCGCCGCCGATGCTGCGTCGACCACGACGTCGGCGGCGATCTTCAGCTATGCCGGCAACAATGGCGTGGCCAGCATGTCGATGGGCGTCGGCCTCACGGTGGTGCTGGCGCTGTTCATCGACGCCGGGACGGTGACGGCGGATTTCAACCGCTGGGCGCCGAGCCCGCGGGCATCGCTGTTCGCCACGTTCAGCGCGTTTCCGTTCGCCAACCTGGTGGCGATGCTGGTCGGCGGCGTGATGACGGCTGCGCTCGCCGTGCCGAACGCCAATCCGTTCGGTGTCGACAACATGTTCGGCTTCATGAACGGCAAGCAGCTGACCTGGCTCAGCATTCTCGCATTCATCTTCCTCTACACCAATCTCGGATCGGTGTGCTCGCACTGCCTTTACAACGCGGCGACCGGCTGGTCGCGGATCCTTGGCACCAACATGCGGCTGATGGCCGTGATTCTCGGCGCCATCGGCATTGTCGTCGCCGCGGGCAATGTCTGGGCGTTCTTCATCCAGTGGCTGTCGCTGCTCGGCATTCTGGTGCCGCCGATCGGGGCGATCATCCTGGTCGATCAGTATCTGCTGCGCACCGAGGCGCGCGCGGACACGGACTGGCGTGCGAAGCCGTTCATCGCCTGGGGCATCGGGTCGCTGTGCGCCTTTGCAGTTGAAAACCTGATGCCGGGGCTGTCCACTGCGATCTCAGCCGCGCTGGTCGCCGGCGTCGTGTACGGGGCGATCGCGCGGGTGGAATCTTCGACCGAAAAGGTGGCGCGCCCCGCCTAAGCGATCAGCTCAATCAAGCAAGAAGGGTACATCAAATGAGCGTCGACTATCAGATCTATGATCTCGGCAATCTGACCTTGCAGTGCGGCGCGACCATCCGCGACTGCAAGCTCGCCTACAAGACGTTCGGCCAGCTCAACGCGGCCAAGGACAATGTGATCGTCTATCCGACCTGGTACTCCGGCCAGCACTACGACAATGAGTGGCTGATCGGTCCGGGCATGGCGCTCGATCCGGCGAAGTACTTCATCATCATCCCCAACATGCTCGGCAACGGCCTGTCGTCATCGCCGAGCAACACGCCGGAGCCGTATAACGGGCCGCGGTTCCCACAGGTGACGGCTTATGACAATGTGCGCGCCCAGCACCGGCTGGTGACCGAGAAGTTCGGCATCAAGCACATCCGCCTGGTGGTCGGCTGGTCGATGGGCGCGTTGCAGACGTTCCATTGGGGTGCGCTCTATCCCGACATGATGGATCTCTTGGCGCCGTTCTGCGGCTCGGCCAAATGCTCGCGGCACAATTATGTGTTCCTCGAGGGCGTCAAGGCTGCGCTGACGGCGGATGCCGCCTGGAAGGAGGGCTGGTACACCGACAAGCCGGCCCGCGGCCTGCGCGCCGCCGCGCGGGTCTATGCCGGCTGGGGCTTTTCGCAGGCGTTCTATCGTGAGCAGCTCGACATCAAGACGATGGGCTATTCGTCGCTGGAGGATTTCCTGGTGGCGTTCTGGGAAGGCTTCTTCCTGCCGAAGGATCCCAACAATCTGCTCACCATGCTGTGGACCTGGCAGAACGGCGACATCAGCGCCAACGAGATCTACAACGGCGACTTCAAGGCTGCGCTGCAGGCGATCAAGGCCAAGACCTATGTCATGCCGGGGCAGACCGATCTCTACTTCCCGCCTGAAGACAGCGAGAACGAGGTCGCGAACATGCCGAACGCCAAGTTCGTGCCGGTGCCGTCGATCTGGGGTCACTTCGCGGGCGGGCCGGGGACCAACCCCGTCGATGTCGCCTTCATCGATACCAAGCTCAAGGAATTGCTCGCATCGTGAGTTCGAACGATTGCGAACGGCTGCCTGCGCGATCATGGGAGGCGTGAGCTTGTCCAATCCCGCTTTGCTGCTCGACCAGTACCGCATCCGCCAGGAGCCGTATTACCGGCCGCTCAAGGATGAGGTCGAACTGTTCGGTGCGGCCTATGCGAACCGCATGCCGGTGATGCTGAAAGGCCCCACCGGCTGCGGCAAGACCCGCTTCATCGAATACATGGCCTGGCGGCTCGGCCGTCCGCTCATCACGGTCGCCTGTCACGAGGACATGACGGCGGCGGATCTGGTCGGACGCTGGCTGCTCGATGCGGAGGGGACGGTGTGGAGCGACGGGCCGCTGACGACGGCCGTGCGTCTCGGCGCGATCTGCTACCTCGACGAGATCGTCGAGGCGCGGCAGGACACCACGGTCGTGATCCATCCCTTGACCGACGACCGCCGGGTGCTGCCGCTGGAAAAGCGGGGCGAGCTGATCCACGCCCATTCCGACTTCCAGCTCGTGATTTCCTACAATCCGGGCTACCAGAGCGCGATCAAGGACCTCAAGGAGTCGACCAAGCAGCGCTTCGCGGCGCTGGATTTCGGCTATCCCGACCGCTCTGCGGAAACCGAGGTGGTGTCGCGCGAGGCCGGCATCGAACCGAACCTTGCCGACCTCCTGGTGAAGATCGCCCAGCACAGCCGCAATTTGAAGGGCCAGGGGCTCGATGAAGGCGCGTCGACCCGGATGCTGGTCAATGCCGGCCGCCTGATCGGCTGCGGCATCAGCCTTGAAAAGGCCTGCGAGACCACGATCGTGGTCCCGTTGACCGATGATGCGGACACCAGGAACACGTTGCGCGACGTGATCTCGGCCTCTGCGTGAATGGACGCTCGCAGGTGGCGGTCGCGCAAATCAGTTCGCTCGATAGCTTCCGATCCGGACGCCGGCTTGCGGCACTGCTGCGCGGCCACGATGAGATCGGCTCGGCCGTGCAGGCGGCGCGGGCCGCATTGCAGCGCGCAGGGGCGATTGATCACCTCGCGGCCTGGGACGAGGCGGTCCACGACCTGTTCGGGGCCAATCTTGGCCATGCCGTCGTTTTGGGCTTTCTGCGGTTATCGGAGCAATGGCCGGCGCAGCGATCGATCGATGATCTGATCGCGGTCGGGCGCGCCGCCGGCGATATCGGCCGCGGCGCCGGAAGCCGTGCCGCCCATGGGTTGCTGACCGAATTGTCCAAGGTGCTGCCGCGGCTTGCCGGTCCTGGAGAACTCACCGCCGTTCTCGCTGCGCTCCGCCAACTCGCAGATGCGGGTCCGGAATCGGTCGGCCTTGCGATCGGCCGGCTGGAGCCGCTGCTGGCGCATGCCGGGGCTGATGACTTCTCCGCCTGGGTCTCCGCAGGCTTGCGCGCAAGCGGCGGTCGCGCATCGCGCCGGCGTGCCTATTTCGCGCTCGACGATCCGCTTTCGGTACGGCTGTTCGCGGTGGGGCGAACCGGCGATGACTTTGCACGGCTGGAGAAGCGCCTCGCTGCAACAACGATCGCGCTGTGGAACAGAAAGCCTCGCTTCCGCAAGCTTGCCGTTGCGCCGACGCCGGTGCCGCGGCGCACCTCGCTCGCTGCCGGCTTCATCGGTCTCCCCGAGACCTTTCCCGGCTTTGCGGGCGAGGCGGCGGACACCATCTATCTCGCGGCGGTCGCGCATGCCGGAGCCCACCTCGTGCATTCCGCCGTCCGCTTTCCCGTGGGGCGACTGAAGGCATTGCAGATCGCGCTGGTCTCGCTGATCGAGGATGCCAGGGTCGAGACGCTGGCGCTGCGCGAGATGCCTGGGCTGCGCCGGTTGTGGCTGCCGTTTCACAGCGCGACGCCATCCGGCCAGGCAACCGCGGCCGGACTGATGATGCGACTGGCGCGCGCGCTGATCGATCCGGACTATCGGGATCCGGATGCGTGGGTGAACAAGGGACAACAATTGTTTGCCGCTGCCGCCGGCCGCTGGACGGATCCCGCCATCAGCCGCGAGATCGGCGGGCTGCTCGGCAACGACATCGGCCAGATGCGGCTGCAGTTCAACGCCAAGAGCTACGTCGTCGAGCCCGCTTACCGCGACGATAATCTGGCGCTGTGGGATTTTGGCGATCAGCCGGACAGTCCGACCGAGACGATCGAACTTGCGGTCGATTCCGTGCGCATGGAGCGTCGCGAGGACGCCGATGGACAGTCCACCGACGACAACGCAAGGCCCGACGAGACGCTGCGCGCGAAGGCCAGCGCGGTCACGCTGCTGGACGGATTTCCGGTCGCCACCTATCCGGAATGGGACTACGCCGCGCGGACCGAGCGGGCGGACTGGACGACGATCCTGGAGGCTGATGCCGCGGTCTCCGCGCAGCCGTTCGAGCTGCCGACGGACACCGAGACGACCCGCTGGATCACGCGGTTGACTCGCGACGCGTCGATCGGCCGCCGTATCAGGCACAAGGGCCAGCGCGACGGCGACGCGCTCGATATCGACGCGGCGATCGCGCTGACGATCGAGCGGCGCGCCGGCAGCGTCGGCGAGCCGAGAGTCTATCAACGCGATGCGCCGGGGCCGCGCGATCTTGCCATTCTGCTGTTGTTGGACCTGTCGCAATCGACCGCTGATCGCGACCGTCGCGGCCGGACGGTTCTCGACGTCGAGCGCAAGGCGGCCGCGATCATGGCGGCGGCGGTCGAGGCCGCCAATGACGCGATCGCGGTGCATGGCTTCAGCTCCGACGGCCGCGAGCGCGTGCGTTATCTGCGCATCAAGGGCTTTGAGGAGCCGATGGACGCCGTGGTGCGTTCGCGCCTCGCGGGGCTCGGCAGCAGCCATTCCACCCGGCTTGGCGCGGCCTTGCGCCATGCCGGGGGCTACCTTGCGGAACGACGTGCGTTCCGCAAGGTGCTGCTGGTGCTCACCGATGGCGAACCGTCCGACGTCGATGTGCCCGATCCGCAATACCTGGTGGAGGACGCGCGCCGGGCCGCGCAGCAATTGCGGCGGCGCGGCACCGATATTTTTGCCTTCGGTGTCGGAGAACACAGATTTCCCCAGCTCGATCGCATTTTCGGCGAGCGCTACGCGCTCCGCGTACCGCGCATCGAGGTGTTGCCGCACCGGGTGATGCAGCTCTACGCGGAACTGAAGAAATAAATAGAGGGTCCTGCCGTCACGGAGCCGGCCCGGATCGTCGTCCACACGCCTACGCACCGCTGTCACACTTCGACGCTAACGTTGCAGATTGGACACAGCGGCCCGCCTGGGAACAATCGACGCGGACACGATGAGCATTGGATATCTTTCGAGGGGCCGGGCAGGGCGCCCCTCAGACGCTTGTCGATTGTGCGTTTTGATCTGCCTCTGCATGCTTGGCGCCGGCGCCGATCTCGCGATGGGACAAGAGAGCCCGAACGCTTCGGCGGCGCGCATCACCTTCGATATTCCGTCTCAAGCCCTGACATCCGCGCTGGAAAGCTACGGCGCCACGGCGCGGCGTGAGGTGCTCTATGACGCGCGGCTTGCGACCGGCCGGCGCTCGAGCGAGGTGAAGGGCGTATTCGCGCCGTCCGAAGCCTTGCAGATCCTGCTCGATGGCACCGGCCTGGTCGGCCGTCTGACGTCGGAGAACGCGCTGGTGGTGGTGCCCTCGTCTCCAGCCGCCGGCCAGCCGACGACGCCTGACGTCGATGCGAGGAAGGGCGATCCGATCATTCGGGCCCGCTACTATGCGCAAGTGCAGGAGCGCGTCCGGGACGCCTTCTGCAGGGACAGCCTGTTGCGGCCGGGGCGGTATCGGATCGCCGTGCAGTTCTGGATCGCTCCAACAGGATCCGTGCAACAGACCAAGATTTTGAGCAAGACCGGCGATGACCGCATCGATAGCGCGATCGAGACGACGCTTCGTGGATTGAGAATCAAGGAGGCGCCGCCGCAAGGCATCTCGCAACCCCTCACGATGGTCGTTGCGCCGCGTTCGCCGGAACAGACGCAGGACTGCGTTGGGATTGACGCAATCCGCTATGGCGGCGAGGCGAACTGAGCGTGCCGGGATGAGCGACGCAAACCGGACCATGCTCCGCAGCTTCCTGGCTGCCCGCTACGATGATCTCAAGCTGCGGCTGAGCCGTCGTCTGGGCTCGGCGGAGCTTGCCAGCGATGCGTTGCAGGACACCTATGTGCGTCTCGACCGGGCCGAAGTGGCGGGGGCGGTGCAAAGCCCGGCCGCGTATCTGTTCCGGATGGCCTTCAACGTCGCAATGGACCGGCAGCGGGCCGAGAAGCGGCGCCTGGCGCACAACGAGGTTCAGGATCTGCTCCATATTGTCGACGATGCGCCGGGGCCGGGTCAGATCGCGGAGGCCCGCTTCGAGATCGAGGCGCTGGAGAAGGCGATCGCGGAACTGACGCCGCGGCGCCGGATCATCCTGCTGGCCGCACGGCTCCAGGGCATGCCGCAGCGGGAAATTGCCCGCCGGCTCGGGGTCTCGCTGCGCCTGGTCGAGAAGGAACTCCGCCTCGCCCAGGAACATTGCGCGCTGAAGCTCGGAAAATAGTTGTGCGGTTGATGGCTATGGCGAACGTCAAACGGACAAGCGGACGACCCGGCTGCGGAGACGAGGGGCGCTGCGAGGCAAGCCTGCATGACGAGCAAAGGCGGTAAATCGACGATGGGGCTCGGCGCAATGGAGCGGGAGGCACATGCCTGGGTCAGGCGCTTGACGTCCGGCGACGCGACGGTCGAGGACGCCGATGCGTTCCAGGTGTGGCGCGAGCAGAGCGCAGCCCATGCGACTGCGTTTGCGAAGGCCAGCCAGCTTTGGGAGACGGTCGGCAGCGCCGGCCATAACCTCCGCTATGACCCTGCATCGCTTGGCGTGCTGCTCGATGGCGAAGCCAGGCGCGTGATGACCCGCAGGCTGGTGCTCGGCGGCGGACTTGCGACCGCCGCCGCGGCCGTCGGAGCGGTGACGTTGCGTCCCCCGCTCGAGCTCTGGCCGTCATGGTCCGAGCTTGCTGCGGACTACCGGACGGGGACCGGAGAGCAGCGCAAGCTAGCGCTGAACGACAGCGTGTCGATCAACCTGGACACGCGGACCAGCATCGCGCTGCGCCCGGACCATGGCGACAGCAGCCGGATCGAGTTGATCACGGGCCAGGCGTCGATTGCGACGACCCCGCAACAGTCGAGGCCGGTGACCGTGATTGCGTCGAGCGGTCAAGCGGTTGCAACGCAAGCCTCGTTCGACGTGCGCTATCTCGGAGCCGAGGTGCGCGTCACCTGTCTCGGCGGCGAGGTCCGCGTCGAGCATCAGGGAAATGCCCGCACTGTTCGTGAGAGGCAGCAGATCGCCTACGACGAGCGGCGCATGAGCGACATCGTTGCGATCGACCCGGCCGTCGAATCGGCCTGGCAAGAGGGTTTGCTCGTCTTCCGCTACACGCCGCTGCCCAAGGTGGTGGAAGAGGTGAACAGGTACCGATCGGGCCGAATCTTCATCGTCAATGCCGGGCTGAACGCCCATTTGATCAACGGCCGCTTCCATATCGACCGGATCGACGAGGTTCTCGTGCAGCTCGAGCAAGCCTTTGGCGTCAAGGCGAAAACGCTTCCCGGCGGCATTGTGCTGCTGAGCTGAGGAGGCCTCACGCAGGGCGGCAAAAAAATTCCGATCCGGCGTGCGGGTCGGCCCGTTCGGGATCGTCTCAGCCGCGAGGGTCTCGGTGCTGGCGCTGAGACGCGAAATGTTCGGCTGTTGCCGCCCGGCGCAAGAAAGCGATCCCATGGTTCCCCGCCTCTCCAGGTCCCTATCCCGCGCGACGGTTCGCACCGCATTGTTCGGCAGCGTCAGCGTCGTGGCGCTGCTGGCCAATACGCCGGTGGTCGCGCGCCCGTTCGGGTCGAGCTGGACGTCGTCGCCGTCGGCCGCAGCGATGGCAGCGTCGCAGTCGGCAGCGCAGGACGCTGCGGCGGCCGCCAAGCAGGGCCAGGATGCGATGGCACGGGCCACGCGCGCCATCCAGGCGATCCAGGGCTTGCAGAACGCGGCGCGCAGCGCGGCGCAGACCTCGCAGCGTTCGGTGACGCTGCCGCAGGTCGCCGTCCCCAACGGCCTTGCCCCCGGCGGCCTGCAGGTGGCGCCGGGATGGCAGGGAGCGAATGCGCCGACGCAGGCGGTCGATGCCGCCGGCCAGACCCAGGTCGGCATCGCGCAGACCAGGGCGCAGGCGATCCTCAACTGGAATTCCTTCAACGTCGGCGCACGCACCACGCTGACCTTCGACCAGCAGGGCAATACGAACTGGGTGGCGCTCAATCGCGTGGTCGGCAGCACCGCGCCGAGCCAGATCCTCGGCAATATCAAGGCCGACGGCTCGGTCTATGTGATCAATCAGAACGGCATCATCTTCGGCGGCGCGAGCCAGGTGAATGTCGGCTCGCTGATCGCCTCAAGCGCCAACATCACCGATACCCAGTTCCTCACCAGCGGCATGTACGCGCAGCAGGCCGGCGGCCGATATGTGCCGAGCTTCACGGATGCCCGTGGTGCGGTGAGGGTCGAGCCCGGCGCGCTGATCTCGACCAGCGCGCCGTCCTCGGTGACGCAAGGCGGCGGTTTCGTCCTGCTGATGGGAACCGAGGTCAGCAATGCCGGCTCGATCACCGCGCCGCGCGGCCAGGTGCAACTCGCGGCCGGCAACGACTTTCTGCTGCGGCCGGGTTACAGCACGGACGCCAACCAGGCCTCGACCACGCGCGGCAACGAGATATCGCCGATCGTGCGCGACGCGATCGCGGCCGTCGGCAATTCCGGCCTGATCTTCGCCCAGCAAGGCGACATCACGCTCGCGGGCCGCAGCGTCAACCAGAACGGGGCGCTTGTCGCCACCACCTCGGTCAACACCCGCGGCACGATCCATTTGCTGAACGCCGCCTCCGATGCTGCGGGGAGCATCACGCTCGCCGGCGGCAGCCTGACCGCGATCCTGCCCGAGCTCGGCAGCAGTGACACCGCGCTCGACAGCCAACGCAACCAACTGGTCGCCGATTCCAAGGCCTTCACCCACGCCCCGGTCGCCAACGCCCAGTTCGACAATCTTTCGCAGCTCTCCGACCGGCTCGATCAGGGACGTATCGAGATCGTCAGCGGCGGCACGGTCAATTTCAAGGCCGGTTCGACCACGCAGGCGCAGGGCGGCCAGGTGGCGGTCAACGCCGGTCACCGCGTCTTCGCCGAGAGCGGATCGGTTATCGACGTCTCGGGCGTGCGCGGCGTGCTGCTGCCGATGTCGACCAACAACCTCCTGATCAACGTGCAGGGCAACGAGCTGCGCGACTCGCCGGTCAACCGCGATCAGGACAGTCTGAAGAACGCGGATGTCTGGATCGATGCCCGCGACCTGGTGCTGGTGCCGGCGGGCACCGGCGGCTATGCGACCGACCGCTACTATACGCCGGGTGGCCTGCTCGAGGTTTCCGGCTATCTCGCCAATACCGTGCACCGGATCGGCGAATGGGCCGCGGTCGGCGGCAGCGTCACGCTGTCGGCGCCGGAAGTCGTGGCGCAGAAGGGAGCCGTGTTCGACGTCTCCGGCGGTTCGGTCAGCTACCAGGGCGGTTACATCCGGACCACCAACTTCCTGGGTGCGGACGGCCGCCTCTACAGCGCCAACCAGGCCCGCGCCGACATGCAGTTCTACGGCATTGGCGCGGGCTTCATTCGCGAGCACAAGCTCGGCGGCAAGGTTGCGCCGAATCTGACTGAAATCTGGACCAGCCCGTTCGGCAAGGGGCGCGTGACGACCCGTTGGGAGGACGGCTACACCATCGGCCGCGACGCCGGCTCTCTCATCCTGTCGACGCCGACGGCGGTCTTCGAAGCCGATATCGTCGCTGATGTCGTCACCAGCTCACGCCAGACGACGGCTCGGCCTGACGGCACGACCGATGGCTACAAGCTGTCGCAGAATGTCGCCCCGCTGCAGGGCAAGCTCGCGCTCGGCGGCTATTCGGGACTGGGCCTCACCGATGCATCCGCGGCGCGGGTCGTCTTCGGCCGGACGCCTGAGATATCCGAGACATTGAACGTCACGTCTGTCTTGCCCGACGATCGCATCGGGACCGCGTTGTTCAACTCGGATGCGCTCAATGCCGCCAAACTGGGCGGGCTCAATGTTGCGAGCAGCAAGGAAATCCACGTCGAGGCGCCGCTCGAGCTCGCCCCGGGCGCGCAAGTGATCTTCGCGGCGCCGCATGTCGAACTCGGCGCCAACGTCACGGCGCATGGCGGCAGCGTGACGCTGACCAATCTGATGCATGCGCTGCTCGGCCAGAACCAGAACGAGCAATGGTGGGCGCTTCGCGACGCGGACGGCAAGGCACTGGTCACGATCGGCCAGAACGTCGCCGTCGATCTCAGCGGGTTGTGGAGCAACGGACTGACCGGAGCCGATGTCTCCGGTCAGGCGCATGTCGATGGCGGCAATCTCACCGTGTCGACGACCGGCGGCATCACGCTTGCGAGCGGGTCGCTGATCGATGTGTCCTCGGGTGGTGCCATCCTGGCGACCGGCAAGACGAAAGGCGGCAAGGGCGGCAATGTCAGCCTCGTGGCCAATGACTATTCGCATCTGGTCTGGACCCAGTTCTTCACCAATCCGCTCATCCTCGATGGCACGATCCGCGCCTATGGCTTTGCCGGCGGCGGCACGCTGACGCTGAACGCGGGTCAAGCGATCGCGATCGGCGAGGCCGTGGCCGATGCGCTGGTGCTCGATCCCGCGATCTTCAAGTCCGGCTTCACGGCCTACAACATCAGCAGCAACACCGGCATCCGGATCGGTGAAGGCACCCGCGTCGACGCCGAGGTGCCGGTCTATCGCTTCACCCAGGGCAGCTTCGGCGCGCCGAGCGGCAGCCCCGTTGCCGATGCCGCAACGCTCTGGACGCCGCCGCGCTTCTCGGTCAACTCCTTCACGCATGGCGCCACGCAGCGCGTCGGCGCCGATGTAACGTTCTGGAGCCTGCATGATTTCACGCTGGCCAAGGGCGCATCCATCAACGTCGATCCGGGGCGCTCGGTTTCGATCTACGCCAATCGCCAGACGGTCATCGACGGCGCGATCACGGCGCCCGCCGGCAATATTCTGATCACGAGCTTGCAGGACGCCCCTGGCGACACCCGATACAATTCCGGATACGGCGAGTTCGGCCTGACGCGTTCATTCTGGATCGGCGACGACGCGGTGCTGGACGTCTCGGCGCGCGATGCGGTCGGGCGCGACGACGACGGGATTTCCTATGCTGCCGTGCCGGACGGCGGCACGATACGCATCGGCGGCACCGGCGCGCTCGATCCAAAATATCCCGTCGTCAGCGACGCCTTCGTGATCGTTCGTCCGGGCGCGCTGATCGATGCGTCTGGTACCTCGGCGGTGGTCGATGTCCAGAATGGCAAGACCTATGTGCCGACGCTCGCCGCAAGCGACGGCGGGACGATCTCGCTCTATTCCAGTTTCGGCATGGCGCTCGACGGCACCTTGCGGGCTGCGGCCGGCGGCAGCGGCGCGTCCGGCGGTTCGCTGAACCTGACCATGTCCTGGCGCGGCTATGTCGTGGGGCAGCCGAACACGAGTTCGCCCTATGCCAGCAACGAACTGCCGCCGGAGTTCCAGAGGTCGCGCGATATCACGCTGGTGCAAAACGCTACGGGCAGCGGGCTCGGCGCCAATCTGTCGCCCGGTCAGGCCGATCCAGCGCTGCAATTCGGGCGGACCGTGATCAGCGTCAACCAGGTCGCGAAGGGGGGCTTCGGCTCTCTGGCGCTGTATACGCGCGATCTTCTCGTCTTCGACGGCAATGTGGACCTCAGCCTGTCTCGCAGTCTTCGGTTGTCGAGCGGTGTCATCGCCGCAGCGTCCGGCACGCCAAACAGCACAATCAATTTGTCTGCGCCCTATGTCCGTCTTGATGGCGTCTACAACGCGGAGGACTCGCAGACGGCGGTGGGCTATTCCCCCGGGATCAACAATGTCGGAGTTCGGAATCCGGCGGCGGGCGGAAGCTTCACCGTCGCGGGCGACCTGATCGACGTGTATGGGCCAGTCCAGTTCGGAGCCACTGGCCAACAGGGCAGCGGGGCCGTGGACATTGGACGTCCCGTCAGCATTCCATTCGATGCCCGCGGCTTTCGTCAGGTCGCGCTGCAGAGCAATGGCGATATCAGGTTCGGCAGCGGCGGTCTGGATGTCGAGAATCTCGCACTGACCGCGGACCAGATCTATCCCTTGAGCGGCGCCCTTGCGCTCATCAAGGTTGGGCTCCGTCCAAGCGGGACATATTCCATCTATGACCCCGATGCACATCTCGTCATTCGCCGCAATGACGACGAGACGCCGCCGGTCCCGGCCTCGGCCTTCGGTGATTTGGTGCTGATTGCCGCCGACATTGACCAGGGCGGCGTTGTTCGCGCACCGCTTGGCCGCATCTCGTTCAACGACACCCGGCTCGTCAGCGGTCCGCTCGTTTCCCCCGCATCCAACGCGCGCATCACGTTCCGCAGTGGTAGCATCACCTCCGCGAGTGCGGCCGGCCTGATCATGCCGTTTGGCGGCACCTCGGATGGCATCGCCTATCAAGGCGCGGACGGCACGTTGCGCAACCTGGCCAGCGCGACTTACGACGATCATCAGGGCAGATATCTGATTGCAAGCGGCATTTCGATCAATGCCGCCTCGGTGGTGGGTGAGCCCGGGTCCGTGCTCGACCTGTCAGGCGGCGGCACGCTCACCGGTGCGGGCTTCATTTCCGGCCGTGGCGGCTCGGTCGATGCGCTGAAGACGGCGCTCGTCAATGCCAATCCGGTCAACAGCTACAGCGCTGCCGGCAACAAGGTCTATGCCATCCTGCCTGGTTATGCAGCCGACTATGCGCCGGCGATCGCAACCAATGGCGCGGGCGACCCGGTGATCGGCCAGCAGATCACGCTTCCCTCGGGTGTGCCGGGATTGCCTGCGGGCACCTATACATTGCTGCCTTCCAGCTACGCGCTGTTGCCGGGCGGCTATCGCGTCGAGCTCGGCTCGACCGGAACGACCGTGATGGCGCCTGGGCGGGCGGGCAATGGCTCCGTCGTCACGTCGGGCTATCTCGGAGTTGCCAACACCGCAATCCAGGACACGCTGCCGACGCGGGTGATCCTCACGTCGGGCCAGACCACGCGGCTCTACTCGCAATACAACGAAACCGGCTACGCTGATTTCGAGCGCGCGCAAGCCGCCACCTTCGGCGGGTTCCGGCCTCGTCTGCCGGAGGACGGCAAGGTCCTTGATATAGGTCTGTTCCCTCAGCAGGATAATACGAAATCATTGTCGTTCGCCGGGACGGCCTTGTTCGACGGCGCCAAAGGTGGTGTTGACGGCACCCTGGTCGTCAGGCCGTCGGCTCTCATGGCGAGTACTGCCGCACTCGACATTACGGCGCCGGGCGCAACGCCGATAGCCGGTCATACGTCGATCTCCAGCGACGACATCAATGCCTTCAGGGCATCCACGCTCTTGCTGGGTGGCGTCAGCGTGTTTTCCGCACCGGACGGCGATCCGGGCGCGGGCGCGCAAATCTTTTTTGACGGAAGAGTGGCCGTCAATCTCCTCGATGGCGCCAGCATCCGCGCCGGACAGGTTTTCCTGGTCGGCAAGTCGGTCAACATGGCTGGCGGCGCAACCATCGATACGCGCGGATTGAGCAGCAATGCGGTCGATTCCACGCTCGGCTACACGTATAGCAACGTGGACCCCACGTCGCCCGGTGTAACCGCTGACAGGCCGGCCGTGCTCGCGGTCGCGAATGGCTGGTTCCAATTTCTGGACGCCGTTGGATCCGGAAGCATCAACGTCGCCAGCGGTGCCTCGCTGCTCACCGACGGCAGTGTTGTGCTGGCCGCGCCGGGCGGGCTCACGATGGGTGACGTCAATTTCGGCGCGCGCTATCTGAACGTGACACAGGAGCGCGTCAATGTCGGCACCGAGGCCGCTCTGGCGGCGGCGCAGGCTGCCGGCCAGCTGCCGTCGGGATGGAATCTTACCCAGAGCGTGCTCGACAAGCTATTGCGGCCGTCGACGAGCGCGGGCAGCCCCGCGCTCGAACAGCTCATCATCACGGCGAGCGGCTCCTTCAATCTGATCGGCAGTGCCAGTCTGGACACCACGCGCCAAGGCGCGTCTTCCTCCGATTCGCTCAAATTCGTTCTCAATACGCCGGGCATCTATGGTCTCGGCTCGGCAAGCGACACGGCGAGCATCACCGCGGATACTCTGATCTGGAATGGCATCCGCAGTGGAAACGGCTCCGTCTCAAGCCCCTATGGCAGCCAGCCGCCGGCCAGTGTCTTGCCCGGCGGGCCCGGCACGGGATCCGGGCATCTCGCCATCACAGCCAACGAGATTCTGTTCGGCTACGACGCTGCGCATAGCAAGCCGACCGATGGCGCAACGTTGAACCGTTTCGTGCTTGGTTTCTCCGATGTCGCCCTGGCGGCGACCAAGCGCGTCACGGCGAACAGTGACGGCGCCTTGAAGGTGGGTCTCAGCAGGGACAGCAACGGCGCCTTGCAGGGCGGCGCGCTCACCATTGCGACCCCGATGGTCACGGCGAGCAACGGGTCCAAGCTCGATGTGAGCGCAGGCGCAGCCTTGCGTCTGGTCGCGCCGGGAGGGGCCGCTCCCGCCGATACGCATGGCGTGACCGATCTCGGCGGCACGCTCTCGTTCACCGGCGACAGCGTGTTTGTCGACACCGCATTCGCCTTGCCGTCCGGCAAGCTGACGCTGAATGCGACGCACGACGTCGTGCTCGGTGCAAACGCAACCGTTGACCTCTCCGGCCGCGGCATCGCCTTCTTCGACGTCACCAAGTTCAGCTGGGGCGGCGACCTCATCCTGAGCTCCACCAACGGCAACATCATCCAGAATGCGGGTTCGGTGATCGATGTCTCGGCCGCCTACAACACGGCGGGCTCGATCGCGGCGAAGGCGATCGAGGCCGCGCATGGCCAGGTTGCGTTCGGCGGTACGCTCAAGGGATCGTCGACGGGCGCTTTCGATAGCGGCCAGTTCACGGTAGCGGCACAGAATTTCGGCGATTTCGCTGCGTTGAATGCCAAGCTCAATGATGCCGATTTCTTCGGAGCCCGCAGCTTTGATCTCCGCCAAGGGAGCCTCGTCATCGGTGATGGCGTCAAGGCGCGGTATGTGACGGTCTCGGTCGATCAAGGCAGTCTCACACTGGCCGGCAAGATCGACGCCAGCGGGGCGAAGCCCGGCACCATCCGCCTGTCCGCGCTCGGCGATCTCAGGCTTGCCGCGAATGCCGTGCTCGATGTCCACGGCAATGTGCTGCAGACCGACAGCTATGGTGCGGCGATCGAGGCCAACAACATCGCGCATGTCGAGCTCACCACCACGCACGGCACCATGACGCTGGCCGCGGGCGCGACGATCGACATGAGCTCGCCGGACGGCGTATCGCGGGGCAAGATCGAGCTCAATGCGCCGCGCCGCGGCGGCACCGGCGGCGACGGTGCGGGCGCCAATGATATCGCAATCGACGCCCGCGGCACGCTCGATATTCGCGGCGCTGGCAGCATCGCGGTGAACGGGTTTCGCACCTACGATCTCCCGGGCGGCAGCGTCATCGATCAGGTCTATCTCGACAGCCTGCATAACGACAGCACGGTGTTCATCAACTCGGCGCTCCAGAACGGCGACTTGCGGAACCGCCTTGCAGGGCTCGCGGCCTATGGCTCCGCCTTCCATCTGCGGCCCGGCGTTGCCATCACCTCAAGCGGTGATCTGTCGACGAAGGGCGATCTCGATTTCTCCGGCTATCGCTATGGGCCCAATGCCGATCCGGCCGTTCGTGGCTCCGGCGAACCGGGGGTGCTCGTGGTCCGTGCTGCCAGCGATCTCAAGATCAACGGCAGCATCACGGATGGTTTCGCTCCGCCGCCGGCGTCCCCGGATGCGGTGACGGTGATCGCCTCCGGCACCCTGTCGGCCGATTACATGGTCAAGACGGGTGGAGTGGTTCTCGGCAATGGCTCGACCATTCCGAGCAACGGCACAATCAACATGGTGCTGGAACTCGACAACGGAAGCATCACGCAGAGCCCGAGCGCCGCAAATCCGCTTCCCATCGCAATCACGTTGGCGGAAGACTTCACGGTGAGAGGGCCACCCGTTCAGACTAGGAAGCTGAACGGCGGGCATATCATCACGCCGGACAAGATCTACAATCCGGGTGATACGATTCTGCGCAACACGGTATTTCCGGCCGGCACCGTGCTCGAGAAGGGCGTCTATTTTACAGGGCCGATCTTCATCAATAACTTCAACAACCTGGCGCTTCAGCCTGTAAATCTGCCGGCGGGGACCAGTCTTGTCCTGTTTGGGGGATACACGTTTAGCGCCGATACGCTGCTGCCCAAGGGTACGGTGCTGCCGGCCGGCATGACGAACGTCAATCTGATCGGACCGGGCGATCGCCAGGTCTGGCCGACCGCCCCCATGCTCGCGGCGGGTACGCAATCCTGGTCGATGCGACTGGTGGGCGGCGCGGATCTTGCGAGCGCCGACAGCCGGATGCTGCGAACGGCCGACGCGCTTGCCGGTTCAGGCAACGTGGTGCTGAACGATCCGTTCATCGTCACGATCAACAAGCCGACGACACCAGGCGTCAGCGTCGTGCGCACCGGCACAGGCGATCTCGAGATTCTCGCCGGCGGCAACTACGATCAGATGACGCCGTTCGGCGTCTACACGGCCGGCACCGCGATCAGAGAGACCGGGACGGCAGCGAATGATCCTTACAACCTCGGCCGAGGCAAATTGGCCGACGGCACGGTGCTGGGATCGGCGAACACGAACTACGAATCGACGCTCGGCGCGGAGCGCATGTACTACCCCGAGCATGGCGGCGATTTCTTGCTCGTCGCGCAAGCCGATGTCAAAGGCGCGCTGGCGAATCGAGGGACCGAAATCGGAAGTTGGCTGTGGCGCCAGGGCGGTTCGGAGATCGGTCAGCGGACCGCCTGGGGCATCAACTTCGGCAGCTATGCGTTCAGTCCAACTCTCGGCGGTGGTGGAATGTCCTTCAACCTCTCCGCCTTCTCCGGCCTCGGTACGCTCGGCGGCGGCAATGTCACGTTGCAGGCCGGCGGCACGATCGGTGACGTGGGCCGTGGTGTGATCGTCGCTGTCGGCGGCAGCGGCCGTGTGATGGCGGATGGCAGCCTGGTGCAGACCGGCGGCGGCACGCTGTCGGTGAGGGCCGGCGATATCGGCACCGGCGGCAATCAATTCGTCAATCTGCGCGGCGCGATGGATGTCGCCACGGGTGATTTCGGCAGCATGGTCGCGAGCAATGTCCGCAATGATAGCGGAGCGGATCCGCGGCCGATCAATCCGTTGACGTCCTACTCGATGATCACGGTCGCCGGTGGGGATTTCGCGCCAGGCGACAGCGTGATCAACATCCGCGCACGCGGCGATCTGGCTGTCGGAGCCATCCTCGATCCTGGCCGGGTCGGTGTCACCGGCGTGACGGCCGCCGACAACGGCAGCACGAGCGGCCAGGGCGCCAGCTGGTTCACGCTGTGGACGGGGGAAACCGCCGTCAACATGTTCGCCGCGGGCGGTTCGCTCGCGCCGGGCAGTGCGCCATTCGGCTTCAAGTTCCTGCCTTCGACCGTGCGGGCGATCGCCGCGAACGGCAACATCTACAATTCGTTGGGTGGAATGCTGCTGCCGTCAGAGAACGGCGCGTTCGAGATGCTGGCGGAAGGATCGATCTTCAGTAACACGAACGCCATCGGCGCGTCGATGGCGCCGACATCGGCTCTCGCAACACCATTCCACCCTGCTTGGGCGATCTCGATCGACGAACCGGGGGGACAGCTCATCACGGCCTCCAATTATTGGGGCAATTATCTTCAAGTGAATGACATGATTAGTGGGCTTGGCGTCTACTCCTACGCAACGGGCGGGTACCCCTTTGCCTTTGGTGCAAATACGGTGAAGGGCAATCCGGCGCCGAACCAGGGCGACCCGGCACGCATCTATGCGGTGAACGGCGATATCACTGGGATCACCTATGGGCAGACCATTACGGTGCGGAAGACCACTGACGGCGTTGCCTCCAGCGATGTTTTTTATCAGGCGGCAGGACCGCTGCGGATGCTTGCGGGGGGCGACATCGTCGATACAAAGGGCCTGATCTTCCACAACGATCCCAATGATGTGTCCACCATCGCGGCCGGCGGCAGCATCATCTATGCGGGCTGGCCGGGACTCGATTCCGGAGTGAACGGAGGCTGGACGATTGCCGGCCCCGGTACGCTCGAAATCACGGCGGCCAGGAACATTTATCAGGGCTCAACCGCGACGGTCGAAAGCATCGGGGCGCTCGCCGCCGGCGACAAGCGGCCCGGCGCCAACGTGGTCATGCAGGCCGGCATCGGCGCGGGCGAGATCGGTGTTGGCCAAGTCGACTGGACCGGTTTTGCCAGGCTCTATCTCGATCCGAACAATCTCGCAGGCGCCGGCCCGCTCGCCGACCAGCACGGCAAGGTGGCGAAGACCTACGCCGATGAGCTCTACGATTGGCTGAAGGAGCGCTTCGGCTATAGCGGCGCCAAGGCCGATGCGCTCAGTTACTTCTTCACGCTGGCCGATGCACAGCAGCGCGTCTTCCTGCGGCAGGTCTACTACGCCGAGTTGAGCGCGGGCGGGCGTGAGTACAACGATACGAACGGCCCGCGTCCGGGCTCTTATTTGCGCGGACGCGAGGCGATCGCAGCACTGTTTCCGCATGATGGGGCCTATCGTGGCGACATCACGATGTTCACCGCGGCCTCCGGCACGCCGGGCGCGGCGAACTACAAGATCCAGAGCGGCTTCGTGCACACCGATTTCGGCGGCGACATCCAGTTCCTGACCCCGGGCGGCGGCGTCACGATCGGGACCGAGGGGCTGCTGCCGGGTGCCGATGCGGGTCTGATCACGCAAGGCGCGGGCAACATCCAGATCTATTCGCAAAACAGTGTGCTGATGGGCCTGTCGCGCATCATGACGACGTTCGGCGGCAACATCGTGATCTGGTCGGCGGAGGGCGATATCAACGCCGGCCGCGGCGCCAAGACCACGGTGCTCTATACGCCGCCAAAGCGGGCCTACGACAACTACGGCAACATCACGATATCGCCGGTGGTGCCGTCGAGCGGCGCCGGCATCGCAACGCTGCAACCGATCCCGGAGGTGCCGCGCGGCACGGTCGATCTGATCGCGCCGCTCGGCACCGTCGATGCGGGCGAGGCCGGCATCCGCGCGTCGAGCTTCGTCAACATCGCGGCGCTGCATATCGTCAATGCCGCCAACATTCAGGCGCAGGGCGGCGTGATCGGCGTGCCGGTGGTTCAGGCGCCCAACATGGGCGCCCTGAGCGAAGCCTCGAACACGGCGGGGGCCGCTGCGAAGCAGGCGGCAGTGCCGCCGCCGCAGACCAACGATCAGCCCTCGGTCATCATCGTCGAAGTGCTCGGCTACGGCGGGGGCGACGGTGGCGATGAACCGAAGCGGCGCGGCAGCGACAAGCAGAGCCAATACGACCCGAACAGCGCCTTCCAGTTGATCGGCGATGGCCAGTTGAGCGCGGAGCAGATGAAGAAGCTGACGCCGGAGGAGCGGCGTCAGGTGGTGAACTGAAGTATGATCCGGAAAAGTGCGAAGCGGTTTTCCCTCGCGACAAACGCGGAACGCGTTTGCGCGGAGATAATGCTCAAACAAAGAGCTAACGCGCGATGACTTGACTTTGAATCGACCAGGCTCCGCTTCATCTCGCGGGCGAGGGGGTTTGCGCGATTTCGGAATATTGGAAATGTACCCCTGAGTTGCCCGACGTGTCAAGTTGCTCGATCGAACGCCGGCAGCCGCCGGCGCCTTTGCATGGGGTTGTTTTCGATATTTTGGCAGCGCGGCACCTGCGGCGCCACGGCGATCGTGCTCGATCGCTCCGCGGACCCGTCATGCGTCGGGCGACACCGGCTAACCGGTCGCCCGGGGCAGGGAGCCCTTGGCCGTGATCTCGGCCGAGAGCTCCTCGATGGTCTTGCGCTGCTCCATGGCGGCGCGCCGGATCAGCGCGAAGGCGGCCGGCTCGGCCAGTGCGTGGGTGTGCATGACCTGAAGCACCGCGGCGAGCACAACGCGGCGCGACCGAAGCCGCTGCTCGAGCTTCACCACCTGCTGCTTCAGCTCGTTGGTGCGTTCGCGTCGTTCGAAGGCCAGCACGAGCGCGGCATAGATGCCGGCCGAGCGCAGCGGCTTGACCAGGAACGAGGCCGGATCGAGGTCGAGCACCAGCTTCAGGCGGCTTGGCGTTTCCGTGCCCAGCAAAGCAATGACCGGGCTGCGTCCAAGCGAGCTGCGCTGCGCCGGTGAGGTGAGCGGCAGGAACTCGTCGTCGATCAGCGCCACGTCCGGCCGGCAGTCGATCGTGCCGCCGCCATCCCATATGACGATGTCGATCCCGAGGCGCTCGAACTGGCGCCTCACGATGGTGGCGTCGCGCTCGTCCTTGATGGCGACGAGCGCCTTGCGTCCGCGCAGCGAAAACGACGACGGCTTGCTCATTTCACGACCCGCAAATGCGGCGCATTCGGCAACGTTCCATCCCGTGCAGGGCTGGCGGCGATGTCGAGTTGCGTCAGGTAAGGATCCGGCTTAACCGGAGCGTCGGCTTCCCAGAAGATGTCAAACTGTCCTTCGGCATTGGAGACGGCGAGCCGCGGCGTCAGGACGCAGTGGTTGTTGCTGCCGTCGATCCACACCGGACCTTGCGGCGAATTGTAGCGGTGGCCGGCCGCCGCGCGCCGCACCTCGCCGATGTCGGATGTGCCGGCGCGCTGCAGGGCGCGGGCCAGCAGATAGACCGCGACATAGGCGGATTGCCCGTCTACCGACGGGCTGGAGTGCTCGCCGTGACGCGCCTTCCAGCGCGCGACGAAGGCCTGGTTCTCGGGCAGGCGAATGCTTTCGAAATAGGCCGACGACGTGATGCATCCGGCCGATGCGGGGCCCGCGATCTTCAGCTCGGGCTCGCACAGGCTGCAGCTCAGCATCGGGATGTCGAGACCCGCAGCAAGGGTTGCCGCATGGAAGGCGCGGATGAAGTCATAGCTCGAACTGCCGACCAGCGTGTTGAAGACGACCGGCGGCCGGCGCCGCACGATCTCGTCGACGATGTGCGTGACCGCGCTCTCACCGAGCTCGAGCAGGCGTTCCGCAAGAATCTTTCCGCGCGCCGCCGTCACCAGCTCGCGGGTGACGCGATTGGTTTCCCAGGTCCAGACATAGTTGGAGCCGACACAGAAGATCTCGCGCGACAGATTATCGAGCACGTAGCGCACCAGCGGCAGCACGTTGTGATTGGGCGAGGCGCCGACATAGATCACGTTGTCGGAACATTCGAACCCCTCGTAGCGCGCCGGATACCACAGCAGGCGGTCGGTGCGCTCGACGATCGGCAGCACCTGCTTGCGCGAGGCCGACGTGTAGCAACCGATGATGTGCTCGACCGCGACATTGCGAATGAGGTCGTCGCAGACCGTATGGTATTCCGAAATGATCCCGCGGGGATCGCGGACGTGCGCAGCGATCGAGAAGTCGAACTCGTCCTGCTCGTTGATCTCGTCGACCGCCATCATGGCGCTCTTGAGGATCTCGCGTCCCATGGCCTGATAGGGCCCATGCTGCGAGCAGATAATGCCAACGGGAATGGACGGCTTTGTCATCGACGACTTTCAGTGCACCTTGCGAAGGAAATCATCTTCGCAGAGGTCGGTGCAAGAGGTCATGCCGATTTGCTGCGCATGCACCTTGCGAAATTTGTGCAGCCAGCCTCGTTGACAACGCGCTGCACACCTCCTTAGAATTTTCTGCTACAGGGCTTCCTGTCGAACCTTGCGTGCGTCGATCTGGCCGATGACGTCCCGATCGCCGCGCAGAGTGCTCCGTTCGATCACGGTCCCTTGCGATTGATCATAGCCGCGGCATTTGGGCCATTCGTCACCTTCGTTTCGGAGGGGCGGGTGGCTTTTTGCTTTTGCCGCCAAACAATTGGCGACACGCCCGTGCCGCCAAGCCGGAGGCGCATGCGCGGTGATGGGCAGTGCCTGCGCTTGCGTCGTGCCACATGCGGTGCCAAGTGCGGGGATGCGAAACGATGCCGACGACGGATCTTCACTATCTCGGACTGATTGAGGTCGGGCAGCAAATCCAGGCCAGGAAGCTCTCGCCGGTCGAGGTGACCAAGGCGATGCTCGGGCGGATCGAGCAACTCGACGGCAAGCTCAAGAGCTACGCTCATGTGATGGGCGAGGCAGCGCTTGCCGAAGCGGCGGCAGCCGAGAAGGAGATTGCATCCGGCAAGATCAAGGGGCCGCTGCACGGCGTGCCGATCGCGGTCAAGGATTTGTGCTGGGCCAAGGGCGCGCCCGCCGCGCACGGCATGACCATTCATCGCGATTTCCGTCCGAATGAGGACGCCACGGTGGTTGCGCGGCTGAAGGATGCCGGGGCCATTATCCTCGGCAAGCTGCAGCAGACCGAGGGCGCCTATGCGGACCATCATCCGAAGATCGATCCGCCGAAGAATCCTTGGAATGCCGATCTGTGGTCCGGTGCGTCCTCGAGCGGTTCCGGCGTCGCCACCGCCGCGGGGCTGTGCTTCGGTTCGCTTGGAACCGATACCGGCGGGTCGATCCGCTTTCCCTCGGCCGCCAACGGCATCACCGGCCTGAAGCCGACCTGGGGACGCGTCAGCCGTTACGGCGCGTTCGAACTCGCAGCCACGCTTGATCATATCGGTCCGATGGCGCGCAACGCAGCGGATTGCGGCGCGATGCTCGCCGTGATCGCAGGGCAGGATCCCAAGGATGCCACCTCGGTGCCGCTGCCCGTGCCGGATTATCTCGCAGGCCTGACCGGAGATCTGCGCGGCGTGTCGATCGGGGTTGATCGGCGCTGGACCAGCGAGGGCACCGACGAGGCCGCCGGCAAGATGCTCAGTGAAGGTCTGCGCGTCGCCGCCGATCTCGGTGCCAAGATCAAGGACATCACATTCCCCGATCCCAAGGCCGTCATCGAAGATTGGTTCCCGCTGTGCGGCATCGAGGTGGCCGTTGCGCACGAGGAGACCTATCCCGCGCGCAAGGACGAATACGGTCCGGCACTTGCGGGCCTGCTCGATCTCGGCCGGGCGCAATCCGGCATGGACTATCAGAAGATCGTGCTGCGGCGCGAAGCGTTTCGCGGCGCGGTGCGGCTGCTGTTCGAGACGGTCGATCTGATTGCCGTTCCGGCCCAGGCGTTCGCTGCGCCGACATTGGCCAAGATGGCGGCGCTTGGCGAGGACCCGTCGCTGATCACCGGGTTGCTGCGTTTCACCTGTCCGTTCGACATGACAGGCAGCCCGACCGTGACGCTTCCCGGCGGCTTCGCGCCGAACGGCGGCCCGGTCGCCTTCCAGTTTGTCGGCCGTCACTTCGATGAAGCAAGTCTCGTCCGTGCAGGCGATGCCTTCCAGCGCGTCACCGACTGGCACAAGCGCCATCCCGCGATCTGAATTGAGGAGCCGCTCGCATGTCCGAAGATTGGTTGAAGAGTTCCATCATGGCCAAGCGTGCAGTCGCCAAGGGCGCGACGGGCACGACCCATAATCTGACGATCGAGCAGCAGGGTGGCTTCCACTACGTCTACGGACCCTATGCCAAGCCGACGCTGTCGATCGATCCCGGCGGGGTGGTCGTCGTCGAGACCGAGGATGCCTTCGGCGGAGTGCTCACCAGCGAGAGCGACAGCCCCACGGCGAAGCTGAACTTCCCTTACCTGAACCCGCAATGCGGGCCGATCGCGGTGAAGGGCGCCAAAAAGGGCGATTGTCTTGCCGTCTATATCCGCGACGTTGAGACCCGCGGCGCGCAGCCGGCCGGGACCACCTGCATCATTCCGGAGTTCGGCGGCCTGGTCGGGACCGCATCGACGGCGCTGCTCAATCCGCCGCTGCCGGAGCGCGTCAAGAAGCTGCATGTCGACCGCAACGGCGTCCGCTGGAACGACAAGATCACGCTGCCCTATGAGCCGTTCATCGGCACGATCGGCGTGTCGCCCGAGATCGAGGCGATCTCCTCGCTGCAGCCTGATTATCACGGCGGCAACATGGACCTGCCCGACGTCGCACCTGGTGCGATCATCTACCTGCCGGTGCATGCCGAAGGCGGGTTGCTCTATGTCGGCGACTGCCACGCCACGCAGGGCGATGGTGAGCTCTCGGGCGTCGCGCTCGAACAGCGCGCCACCGTGACGCTGCAGATCGATCTGATCAAGAACTGGAGCTTCGCCTGGCCGCGGCTCGAGACGCGCGACTTCATCATGACGATCGGCAGCGCACGTCCGCTCGAGGACGCGGCGCGGATCGCCTATCGCGAACTGGTGCGCTGGATGAGTGCCGATTACGGCTTCGATGAGATCGACGCCTACATGCTGCTCAGCCAGGCCGGCCGGATGCGGCTCGGCAACATGGTCGACCCCAAATACACGATGGGGGCGTCGATCCTGAAGAATTACCTCAAGGCGTGAACTTCCAACCATCATTCAACGACAGGGAACATCGCGATGAATTCGGGGCGAATAGTTGGAATGGCTTTGCTTGGTGCAATGCTTGGAATCGCGGCAATAGATAGCGCGCAGGCGGCAGAACCGCCGCTGAAGGTCGGCCTGCTGGAGGACGTCTCCGGCGACCTTGCCTTCATGGGCATGCCGAAGCTGCACGGCTCGCAGCTCGCGGTCGAGGAGATCAACAAGAGCGGCGGCATCCTCGGACGCCAGATCGAGCTGATCCATCTTGATCCGCAGGGCGACAACGCCCGCTATCAGGAGTTCGGCCGGCGGCTGCTTAATCGCGACAAGGTCGATGTGCTGATCGGCGGCATCACCTCGGCCTCGCGCGAGGCGTTGCGTCCGATCGTCGATCGCACCACCACGCCGTATTTCTATACGAACCAGTATGAAGGCGGCGTCTGCGATGCCAGCATGGTCAGCATGGGCGCAGTGCCGGAGCAGCAGTTCTCGACCCTGATCCCCTGGATGGTCCAGAAGTTCGGCAAGAAGGTCTACGTCATCGCCGCCGACTACAATTTCGGGCAGATCTCGGCGGAGTGGAATCGGAAGATCATGAAGGACCTCGGCGGCGAGGTCGTGGGCGAGGAATTCATCCCGCTCGGCGTCTCGCAATTCGCGCAGACCATCCAGAACATCCAGAAGGCGAAGCCGGACTGGCTGCTGACGATCAATGTCGGCGCCGCACAGGACTCGTTCTTCGAGCAGGCCGCCGCGGCCAATCTCAATCTGCCGATGGGGTCCTCGATCAAGATCATGCTCGGCTTCGAGCACAAGCGGTTCAAGCCGCCAGCGCTCAACAACATGCACGCGACCGCGAACTGGTTCGAGGAGATCGATACGCCCGAAGCCAACGACTTCAAGAAGCGCTGGCACGCCAAGTTCCCGGACGAGCTCTACATCAACGACATGGGCTACAACGCCTATAACGCGCTCTATATGTACAAGGCGCTGGTCGAGAAGGCGAAGTCGACCAAGCTCGAGGACATGCGCAAGGTGATCGCGTCAGGCGATGCCTGCATCGACGCGCCCGAGGGCAAGGTCTGCATCGATCCGAAGAGCCAGCACACGTCGCACCGCATGCGCCTGATCTCGGTCGGGCCCAAGCATGAGGTGACCGTCGAGAAGGACTACGGGACGATCCAGCCGTACTGGCTCGGCGAGATCGGCTGCGATCTCACCAAGAAGAACGACAAGGACCAGTACACGCCGAGTCATCTTCCCAGCAAATCGTGATGCGCGGGCACAAATCTTGCTCGTGTTGTGCGTCATGACTTCCAAGCGAACCGGCGCCGCTTTGATGCGGCGCCGTGATCACGGAGACCGGAATGTCGGCTGAACTCTTCTCGGTATTCTATCAGTTCGCCGACGTCTTCGCGTTCCTGATCCTGTCTGCGGCGGGCCTTGCCATCGTGTTCGGCATGATGGGCGTCATCAACATGGCGCATGGTGAGTTCATCATGTGCGGCGCCTATGTCACCGTCGGGCTCGTGAATCTCGGCGTGCCGCTGCCGATCGCCCAGATCCTGGCGGCGTTGACGGCGGGGATTATCGGCATGATCGTCGAGCTTTTGATCGTGCGCCGCTTCTACAAGCGTCCGCTCGATTCGCTGCTCGCCACCTGGGGGCTCAGCCTGATCGTGACGCAGTCGATGTTGCTGATCGTCGGCTCCGCGGTGCGCGGCATTGGCACGCCGGAAGGAAGCTTCGCGATCGGCGGCTATACGTTCTCGACCTACCGCCTGGTGCTGTTCGGCGCAGCGGTGGCGGTGCTGGCCGGTCTCTACATCATCTTCATGAAGACGCGCTTCGGCGTGATCGCGCGGGCGACGATGCAGAACGCCGCGATGGCGAAGGCGCTCGGCGCGCGTACCGGGCGCATCTACTCCATCAGCTTCGGAATCGGCACGGCGCTCGCGGGGCTCTGCGGCGCACTCTACGCGCCGACCATGACGCTGATCCCGACCATGGGCGCGACCTTCGTGGTCGAGAGCTTTGTCACCGTCGTGATCGGCGGCGCCAATGTGCTGCTCGGAACCGCGCCGGCCGCGGTGTTCCTGGCGATGATCCGGATGGCGCTGAATGCAAGCTACGGCCAGATCATCGGCCAGATCGGCATGCTGTTTGCCGTCATCCTGATCATACGGGTGCTGCCTGAAGGATTATCCAGCGTGCTGGTGCGTCGTGGGCGCTAGACGGGAATTTGTGATGTTGAAGCTGCTCGACGGTCCGCAGACGCTCGGACGTGGAAGGATCTTCTGGTCCTGCTTCCTTGCCGTGCTGGCGTGTGCGCTGATCTATCCGCTGTTCGCCGACTCCTACGATGTCGGCAACTTTGCCTACTTCCTGATCTGGATCTTCATGGCGCTTGGGCTCTGCCTGATGTGGGGCTATGGCGGCATGCTGTCGTTCGGCCAGACCTTCTTCTTCGGTATCGCCGGCTACGGCTATGGCGTGCTCGCCATCAACATGGGCGGCGGAACGACGACGATCGCGGCGCTTGTCCTCTCGGTTGTCGTCGCGATGATTGCGGCCGGAATCCTCGGCTATTTCATGATCTGGGGCGGCATCAGCGGCATCTTCTTCGGCATCGTGACGCTGTCGACGACGCTCGTCCTTGCCTTCTTCCTTGGGCAGACGGCCGGACCCGAATGGCATATCGGTGCGGCGCGGTTGAACGGCTTCAACGGCATGAAGGGGATGGACCCGCTCACCGTCGGCAGCTTCGATATCGAGGGATCGGCACTCTATTATCTGATGATCGCGCTGATCGTGGTCGTCTACATCGCGTTGCGCATGCTGGTGAACTCGAGCGTCGGCAACGTGATCGTGGCGACGCGAGAGAATCCGCAGCGCGCCGAGATGCTCGGTTACGACGTCCGCAAATACCAGCTCCTGACATTCGTGATCGGCAGTGGCCTCGCGGGCCTCAGCGGCGCGCTGTACACGTCCTGGGGGCAGTTCATTACGCCGTCCAGCATCGGCCTGCCGGCGGCGGCGATGCCGATCGTGTGGGTCGCGTTCTCCGGGCGTAACGATCTGACCGCGACCCTGGTCGGCTCGTTCCTGCTGCTGTTCGGCTTCCAGACCATCACCGTCTACAGCCAGCAGGCCGCGCTGGTGCTGATGGGGGTGTTGCTGCTCGCCACCGTGATGCTGGCGCCGCAGGGGTTTGTGCTTGGTATGGGCAAGCTCGTGGTCGACTGGTGGAGCAGGCGCCGGCGGCGCGACGAGGCTCCTGCGCTTGCCGATACGGCCCGTCTGCAATCGGATGAGACTTGATTCATGGCACTGGTCGATGTGAAGGGCGTCTCCAAGCGTTTCGGTGGATTGACCGCGGTCTCTGGCGTTGACCTGACGGTCAATGCCGGCGAGGTCCACTGCCTGATCGGGCCGAACGGCGCCGGCAAGAGCACGCTGTTCAAGCTGATCGTCGGCCTCTATCCGCCGACCACGGGCAGCATCTTCTTCGACTCCGTCGACATCACCGCCGAGCGTCCTTACGCGCGGGTGCAGCGTGGCATGAGCATCAAGATGCAGGCGCCGAGCGTGTTCAAGGAACTGCCGGTGCGGCAGAACATCCAGGTCGCGCTGCAGGAACGCCTTTCGGGCGCCGAACGCGAAGCTGAGGAGGAGCGGCTGCTTACGTTGCTGAATTTGGCCGAGGACAGCAGCAAGCTCGCCGGTGCCCTGTCGCATGGCCAGCAGCAATGGCTGGAGATCGGGATGGCGCTGGCGTTGCAGCCGCAGCTGCTGTTGCTGGACGAGCCGACCGCCGGCATGTCGCCGGAGGAGACCCACAAAACCGGCGAGCTGATCAAGTCGTTCAACGCCGGGGGCATGACCGTTTTGGTCGTCGAGCACGACATGGCGTTCGTCCGGCAGGTCGCGCAGCGGGTCACAGTGCTGCATCTCGGCAAGATCTTCGCGCGCGGCAGCCTCCAGGCTATCCTGGAGGACGAGAAGGTCGCCGAAATCTATCTGGGTAAGACCCATGCCCACTGATCGCATTCTGGACGTCTCGGGACTTTGGGCGGGCTACGGCGCGACGCCGATCCTGCAGGGCGTCAGCATGCAGGTCTCGCGCGGCGAGATCGTCGGCGTGATCGGCCGCAACGGCGTCGGCAAGTCGACGCTGATGCGCTGCCTGATCGGCCTGCTGCAGAGTTGGCGCGGCACCATCACCTTCATGGATCAGGACGTCACGCAGCTCGAGGCCGACGCGCGGGCGCGCGCCGGCTTCGGCTACATCCCGCAGGGCCGCGACGTCTTCCCGCAAATGACCGTCGAGGAGAATCTTCAGGTCGGCGAGCTGATCGGCGGCCCCGACGGAAAGAAGCTCCCGGAACTGGTCTACGCGTATTTTCCGCGCCTGAAGGAGCGCCGGCGGCAGCTCGCCGGCACCATGTCGGGCGGTGAGCAGCAGCAGCTTGCGATCGGCCGCGCGCTGATCGGCAACCCTTCCTTGATGATCCTCGACGAGCCGTCCGAAGGCATCCAACCCTCGATCGTGCAGCATATCTGCGAAGCACTGCAGTCGTTCCGCTCCGAACTCGGGACGACGATCGTCATCGTCGAGCAGAACCTCGACACGATTCTTGCCGTCGCCCAGCGCTGCTACATCATGGAGAAGGGCAAGATCACGCGATCGCTGGCCGGTGAGGAGGTCAACGAAGACAATGTTCGCGCGCAGCTGTTGCTCTGATCGGCTGCGCCATGTGGTGAAGTGCGGTTTCCATAATCGATAATAACGGAGGGAATGGACATGGATCTGGGACTCAAGGGAGCAAGGGTTCTCGTCACCGGCAGCACCAAGGGCATCGGCAGGGCGATCGCCGACACGTTTGCCGCCGAAGGCGCCAATGTCGGCATCTGCGCGCGCAACCAGGCGGATGTCGATGCCGCGGTCGCCGCGATCAAGGCCAAGGGCGTTGCGGCGTTCGGCAGTGCGGTCGACGTCGCGAACGGACCGGCACTGAAGGCCTGGGTCGCCGACATGGCGTCCAAGCTTGGCGGCATCGATGTCGTGGTCGCCAATGTCAGCGCGCTTTCGATCGGGCAGGACGAGGAGAGCTGGGAGAAGGAATTCTCCACCGACATGATGGGAACGGTGCGGCTGGTCAACGCCGCGATGCCGCATCTCGAGAAGAGCGCGGCGGCAGCGATCGTCACCATCTCCAGCGTTTCGGGCCGCGAGGTCGATTTTGCCAGCGGTCCTTACGGGACGTTCAAGGCCGCGATCATCCACTACACGCAGGGGCTCGCCTACCAGCTCGCCGCCAAGGGCATCCGGGCCAATTCGGTGTCGCCGGGCAATACTTATTTCGAGGGCGGCGTCTGGAACATGATCAAGGACGGCAATCCCGAACTGTACAAGTCGGCGCTGGCGCTCAACCCGACCGGCCGCATGGGCACGCCGCAGGAGATGGCGAATGCCGCGGTGTTCCTTGCGAGCAAGGCGGCGAGCTTCATCACGGGGACCAACCTCGTCGTGGACGGCGCGTTGACGCGCGGCGTGCAGTTCTAGGCGCGACACGCCGTCAGCACAGTGATGAACCGCCGCCCGGAGCGGCGGTCCGGGCAGGCATTTTCCGAAAACAGCAGGACGTCAGATGTCAGCGGATCCATTGCACTACAAGTCGATCACCGAGATCTCCGGGCTCATCCGCCGCGGCGAGGTGAAGTCTTCGGAGATCACGGAGGCGATCCTTGGCCGGGTCGCGAAACTGGATGGGCAGTTTCACGGCTACGCGCACGTCCTTGCGGAGCGCGCCATGGCGCAGGCGAAACAGCACGATGCGGAGATCGCCAGGGGCATCTGGCGCGGCCCGCTGCACGGCGTTCCGATCGGGTTGAAGGACCTCTGCTATACGACGTTTGCGCCGACCACGGGCGGCACCACGATCCACGCCAAGTTCGTGCCGTCTTTCAACGCCACGATCGTGGACCGGCTCGAAGTCGCCGGCGCGGTGACGCTCGGCAAGCTCAAGATGACGGAGGGCGCTTACACCAGCCACCATCCGGCCGTCGAGGCCCCGCTCAATCCGTGGAACGTGAACTATTGGGTCGGCTCCTCGTCGAGCGGATCGGGCGTCGCGACGTCGGCCGGCCTCTGCTACGGCTCGATCGGCAGCGACACCGGCGGCTCGATCAGGTTTCCGTCGGCGACCTGCGGCTTGACCGGGATCAAGCCGACCTGGGGCCGCGTCAGCCGGCACGGCATCTTCCCGCTGGCGGACTCGCTCGATCACGTCGGGCCGATGTGCCGCAGCGCTGCCGACGCCGCGGCGATGCTCGGCGTCATCGCCGGCGCTGACGCCAACGATCCGACCGCGCTGCGGGCGCCGGTGCCGAACTATCTGGCCGAGGCAGGAGAGGGCATCAGGGGCCTGCGGATCGGCGTTGATCGCAGGTATACCCAGGAGGGTATCGACCGGCAGGTCGTGACCGCCCTGGTGCAAGCGGAGCGCACGCTCGCCGATCTCGGTGCCGACATCCGCGAGGTGCATGTCCCGCCTTATCAGAAGCTCGTCAGCCAGTGGATTGCGATGTGTTCGGTGGAGACGGCGGAGGCGCATCTGGACACTTACCCGTCGCGGAAGTCGGAATACGGGCCGGACCTCGCCCAGCTGATCGAGCAGGGCAGGGCGACGAGCGGCGTCGACATTGCCGCGATCCATCACGAGCGGCTGAAGTTCAGCGGCAGCCTTGCTGCGATGTTCGAGGATATCGACCTGCTGCTGATCCCGACCATGCCGGTGCCGATCCCGACCCTGACCAAGATGAGCGAGTACGGCGCCGACCCCAACGTGCTCTTGAGCATCCTGCGCTTCACCGCGGTGTTCGACTTCTCGGGCAGCCCGACCATCACGCTGCCGATGGGCATGGCCTCGGACCAGATGCCGCTCAGCATGCAGCTGGTCGGCCCGCATCTGTCCGAGGACGTGCTGGTCCACGCCGGCGCCGCGTTCCAGTCGGTGACGGACTGGCATACGCGGCGGCCTCCTGTCGAATGAGGTCACCGTCGATCGGTCAGGCCTTGCCGGCAAGCCTGGCTGCGATCGCGCGGTAGCCGCGCATCCACATGTGGTCGAGATCGAGATCCATCGGCAGCGGCTGCGAGGACACGCGGGCGATCACGGTCTCATTGGCCGGATCGATGTAGATCCACTGGCCGTGGATGCCGACGGCCGCGAACGGCGTTTCGCCGCGGTCGAGCGTGTACCACTTGTTGCGGTAATTGCCGTTTGGAAACACCTTGGTCAGGTCCCCGCGCGACCAGGCCTCGGCATTGCCGTTCTGCCTGATGTCGTCGACCCACCAGCCGGGCACCACCTGCCGCCCATTGCTGATGCCGTGATTGCGCATCATCTCGCCGAAGCGGGCGAGGTCGCGCAGCGTCGCGCAGACGCCGCCGGCGACGCGCGCCGCGCCGCGCGAATCGACGGTGATGTAGGCGTCGTGCTCGGCGCCCATCGGCTGCCACAGATATTGCGAGAGGATCTTCGCATAGGACATGCCGCAGGCGCGCTCATAGACCCAGCCGAGCACGTCGGTGTTGGTCGAGACATAGTGGAAGGTCTCGCCATGCGGCGCGCCGTTCGGCCGCAGCGTGCGCAGATAGTCACGCAGATTGCTCGGCGGAATCGCCGGATCCGGCGGCTCCCAGCCGGTCGAGCGGCGGTAGTTCATGATGTCGCCGTCGCGCGCCATGTAGTCTTCGTCGAAGCGGATGCCGACGCTCATGTCGAGCAGATGCCGCACCGTGCAGCTGCCGCCATAGACCGACCCCTCCATTTCCGGGATGTAGCGCGTCACCGGCGCGTCGGGATCGAGCTTGCCGTGATCGGCCAGGATGCCACCAAGCGTTCCGGCGACCGACTTGCTGACGGAGAAGATCAGGTGTGGCGTATCCGGTGCCATACCATGGGCATACCATTCGAACGCGACCTGGCCGCGATGCGACACCACGATGCCGTCGGTGTGGCTGGCGCGCAGCGCCTGGCCGACGCCGACCGTCTCGCCGCGCGGATCGGCGAAGCTGACGTCGTCGAGATAGCGCGGCGCAAAGGATAGCGGCGCCGGCGTCGGGGCGCGTGCGATGTTTGCGGTCGGCAGCAGTTCGCGGACATTGCGGAATGCCCACTCGTTATAGGGATGCTGACGCCAGTTGGCGAGCGTGACTTGTTCGTCGGCCGCCGACGGGAAGGCGGCCATGATGCGACGCGAATTCATTCTTGATCCAATGATGACATGGGGAGGTGCGAAAGTTCCGCATGGGTCGCGCCGTCCGCAATCAACCGGATGGTGGAGAGGGGCCTGAGGTTACTCCGTCGTAACCGTTTCCAGGATGTGCGCTTGGCCCGCAAATTGCTTGACTACGCCCTGCGTCTGCCCCAGCGTGCCAGCCATGCGACGCGTAGACGTTCGCCATCGGGAAACATCGGGAGGTAGGTCATGATCGCGCTTCTGGGCCGACCGGATCCGGCAACCACGCAGGCCATTCAGTTCGCGCGCGGGATTCTCGAGGGTTCCGCGACCGCGTTCTACGAGGTCGACGGCAATCTGACCCTCAGCCGCTTCGTGCTCTCCAGCAACGTTCCGCCGAGTTTCCACGACCAGTATCTTGCCGGCATGAATCGGCTCGATCCGCTGCATCCGCGCTCCGCGAGCAACCGGTCGATTGCCCGGCTGAGCACGGCGCTCGCCCAATGCGCGTCCCAGGAGGCGGCGACCTATCGCGCCTTCGCCGGCCAATGCGGCGTCGCCGACATGATCGAGTTCTTCTTCCGCCGCAACGACCGGATCGTCGCCGGCATGAGCGTGCTCTGGGCGCCGGGCTGCGCGATCCCCGAAGGCAGCATGCACATCGCCGAGAAGATCCACGACTATCTCGAGTTCAACCTGACCAGCCGCCTGTCGCCGAATCCCGACGAGCCGGCGCGCTACGGCCTGACCTCGCGCGAGATGGAGGTGGTCGAGCTGTTGTGCTGCGGCCGCACCAACCGCGAGATCGGCGAGTGCCTGAACATCGGGCTCGCGACAGTGAAGACGCATCTGATCCACATCTTCGAGAAGCTCGGCGTCGAGACGCGGTCGGCGGTGGTGGCGATGATGTCGCGTCCGCATTAGGGCGCGGGTGTTGCGCTAGCTGCCTTTCAGGCGTCGTCCTGGCGAAAGCCAGGACCCATAACCACCGCCGTTGATTGTGAGCGGGGTTGTGGCTTCAGCGTCGCACAGCAATTGCCATTTGGGGTAATGGGTCCTGGCTTTCGCCAGGACGACACCGAGTGAGCGGGGCGGCCTCTGAGTCATACGTCCATATTCTCGCGACATGATTTGTCCGCTTGATCCACCTTACGGTGGATTGCCGCTTATCGTGCTGCCGGCCGAAAGTTCCCCGAAGGACCGGTGTCGTATTCGACAATGTTGGCGAGCGGCTGCCGCTCGCAACATCAGAGGAAGCGACATGCGTGATTTCATGGCCATCGGCCGCTCGGTGGCGGTTGCGGAGCGCGGCATGGCCGCGACCTCGCATCCGCAGGCGACGCTTGCCGCGGTCGAGATGCTGAAGGCCGGCGGCAATGCCGTCGATGCCGCGGTGACGGCGGTCGCGGTGCAGGGTGTGGTCGAGCCGCAGATGACCGGGATCGGCGGCGACTGCTTTGCGCTATATTCGCCAAAGGCCGGGGAGCCGATCGCGCTGAACGGCTCGGGCCGCACGCCGGCCGCTACCAATGCCGAGAAATATGCCGCAACCGGCACGCGCGACATTCCGCCGACCGCACCCGAGGCGGTGACCGTGCCCGGCGCGATCGACGCGTGGTGCCGGCTGGTCGCCGATCACGGCAGCAAATCGCTGGAGGAGATCTTCCGGCCGGCGATCCTAGCTGCTGAGCAGGGGTTTTGCGTCACGCCGCGCGTTGCCGAGGACTGGCGCCGCTTCCAGGCGCGGATCGAGATCGACGCCAACGCGGCGGCCCAGTTCCTTCCCGGCGGCAAGGTGCCTGAGGTTGGCGATATCCGCGCCCAACCTGCGCTCGGCCGCACCCTGCGCCGGATCGCGCAGCACGGGCGCGAGGCGTTCTACGCGGGCGAGGCCGCCAACGAGATGACGGGCATCTTGCGGGGGCTGGGCGGCGCCCACAGCACCGACGATTTCGCCGCACACAGCTCGGATTATGTGCAGCCGATCTCGGCGCGCTACCATGATCACGACGTGGTCGAGTGTCCGCCGAACGGGCAGGGCCTGGCCGCGCTGATGATCCTGCGCACGCTTGCCGGCTACGATGTCGGTTCGCTCGCGCAGGCCGATCGCATCCATCTGCTCGCCGAAGCGACCAAGGCCGCCTATCGCGCGCGCGACGCTTTCTTCTGCGATCCCGCGACCAGCAAGGTCGATCCGGCTGCATTCCTTGCCGAAGATTACATCGGAAGGATCCGCAGCAAGATCGACATGAACAGCGCGTCCGCGCCCGCGACCTGGGACGATATCGAGCACCGCGACACCGTCTATGTCACGGTGGTCGACCGCGACCTCAACGCGGTCTCGCTGATCAACTCGCTGTTCTATCCATTCGGCAGCGGCATCTATGCGCCGAAATCCGGCATCCTGCTGCACAACCGCGGCTGGAGCTTTCGCGCCAAGCCCGGACACCTCAACTCGCTCGGACCGCGCAAACGGCCGATGCACACCATCATCCCGGGCCTCGTGCGCAAGGACGGCAGGACCGTGATGTCGTTCGGGGTGATGGGCGGGCACTACCAGGCCGCGGGCCATGCCAATCTGATCTCGAACATCTTCGACTTGAAGATGGACATCCAGGCCGCGGCCGAGGCACCGCGCTCGTTTGCCTTCGATGGCGCGTTGTCGCTGGAGACGACGGTATCGCCTGATATCCGCGACGAGCTGCGCGCTCGCGGTCACGAGGCCCGCTTCTCCGAAGAGCCGATCGGCGGCTGTCAGGCGATCCGCATCGACCATGCCAGGGGCGTTCTGTTCGGCGCCTCCGACCACCGCAAGGACGGTCTGGCGCTGGGGTTCTAAACTGCTGCCGCTTAGCCGCATTGCGGGAGGCGGCGGAGCATCCACCGGACGGTGGATTGTTCCAAATGCCGACATGCCGAACGTTTGGCGTCACGCTGGTGTCGTGCGCGGTTCGGCCGCTGTGCACCGCACGGTGGGCGCTCCTGGCTTTCCCAATCGAGAAGTTGATCCGCATGAACAGGACATTTGCCGACACGGTCTTCCGCAACGGCCGGATCTACACGTCGAACCCAGGGCAGCCCTGGGCGGCATGCGCGGCGGTCAAGGCCGGCCGGTTCATCGCGGTCGGCGAAGAGCGCGACGTCGCGTCGCTGATCGGCGAGGGGACTGCAACCGTCGATCTCGGCGGGCGGATGGCGATGCCGGGGATCGTCGACATCCACAACCACATCATGATGGGCGGGCAGGCCGATCTCTACGAGCTGCGCTTCTCCAACGCCGACAGCATTCCACGGATCGCCGAGACCCTGCACAAGGCGGCGTCGGCGGCTGCGCCCGGGGCCTGGATCGTCGGCGGGCAGTTCGGCAACAATCTGCTGAACGAGATGAACACCGCGGAGTCCTGCGCGCTGCTGGATGCCGCATGTCTCGGGCATCCCGTCGTGCTGCGCGACGACACCTATCACAATCGCTGGGCAAGCTCGGCGGCGCTGCGGCTCGCCGGCGTACAGGCCGACACCCCTGATCCGACCGATGGCGAGATCGGCCGCGACCTCAAGACCGGGACGCTGACCGGGATCATGATCGAGGCCGCCTCCGGCCTGGTCGAGCGGGCGCTCGCCGCCTCCGGTCACTATACGGCCGAGATGGACCGTGCGGCGGTCGCGCGCTCGATCTCGGTGCTCAATACCTATGGCGTCACGGCCTTCATCGACGCCGCCAGCATGCAGCCGATCATGGCGGCGCTGAAAGGGCTCGACGACCGCGGCGAGCTCACCGCCTGGGCGGTCTGCGCGATGCCGGTGGTCGAGCCCGGCTTCATGTTCGGCAAGGCCGGCGAGGAGCTGTTTGCGTTGCGCGAGCAGTATCGCGGCGCGCATGTGAAGCCTGATTATGTGAAGGTGTTCCTCGACGGCGTGCCGGGCGCCAAGACCGCGGCCTTCCACGAGCCTTACGTGGCCGATCCCGTACGCGGCTGCTGCTTCCGTGGCGCGACCATGCTGACCGTGCCGGACCTGATCCGCTGGCTCGGGCGCTGCGAGAAGCTCGGCCTTGCCGCCAAGATCCATTGCGCGGGAGATGCCGCGGTGACGCAGGCGCTCGACGCCATCGACGTGGTGCGCAGCTTCAACGGTCCGACCCATTTGATCCACCAGATCGCGCATGCGAGCTACATCGCGCCCGACGACATCAGGCGCTTCGCCGAGCTCGGCGTCGCCGCCGACCTGTCGCCGATCATCTGGTATCCGACCATCTTCCTCGAGGCGCACAAGGCCGCGATGGGCGAGGAGCGCGCGCAGCGCTTCTGGCCGAACCGGGATTTGAAGGCGGCCGGCGCGCTGATGGCTGGCGGCTCCGATTGGCCTGTCATCCCGATCCCCGATCCCTGGCAGGGCATCGAAGGCATGGTGACGCGGCAAAATCCGACCGGCGATTTTCCCGGCAAGTCGCTGTGGGCCGAGCAGGCGCTCGATCTTGCGACCGTGGTCGACATTTACACCATCGACGCAGCGCGTGCGGCCGGGCTTGGCCAGTCGATCGGCTCGATCGAGGTCGGCAAATCGGCCGATTTGATCGTGCTCGACCAGATGATCTTCGACATCCCGCCGGATCAACTGGCCGATACGCGGGTCGAGATGACCTTCTTCGAGGGCCGCAAGGTCTACGAGCGGGGCAAGTGATGGCGGCAGCGGACCAGATCCCGGTCACGGTGCTGACCGGCTTCCTCGGCAGCGGCAAGACCACGGTGCTGAACCATCTGCTGCGCCAGAAGGAGCTCAATGGCGTCGTCGCCATCATCAACGAGTTCGGCGAGGTGGCGCTGGATCATCTTTTGGTCGAGAGCAGCGAGGACCGTCTGGCGCTGCTCGACAATGGCTGCATCTGCTGCTCGGTGCGCGAGGATCTGATCGAGACGCTGGCCGATCTCGCGGCTCGCCGCGCCGCCGGCACGATCCCGCCGTTTCATCGCGTGCTGGTCGAGACCACCGGGCTCGCCGATCCCGTGCCGGTGCTGCACACACTGATGACCGCCCCAGATGTCGTCGGTCGATACCGGATCGACGGCGTGGTTGCGACCGTCGATGCCGTCAATGGCGCGCACACGCTTGCGGCGCATGACGAAGCCGTCAGGCAGGTCGCGGTAGCGGACCGGCTGCTGGTGACCAAGATCGATCTGGCCGCCGATGATGAATTGTCCCGGCTCGATGCCCAGCTTGCGGCGATCAATCCGGTCGCAGCTCGTCATCGCGTCGGGAATGGAATGGTCGATCCGACCAAGGTTCTCGATGCCGGGCTGTTCGATCCGTCGGCCCGATCGGCCGATGTCGTGCGCTGGTTCGATCGGGCAGCGCAGGCGGCAAATGCGCCGCACGACCATGCGGAACACGATTGCCATGGCGAGGCGTGCGACCACCACAGTCACCACGCGCACGACACTGATGTATCGTCCTACAGCCTGATCATCGACGAGCCGATCCAGCGCGACGCGTTTGCGCGCTGGCTCGACTATGTCGCGGCGCTGAGGGGCGAAGACCTGCTGCGCTTCAAGGCGATTGTGCATGTCGCCGAGCAGCCCGATACGCCCATCGTGGTGCACGGCGTGCAGCACGTGTTCCATCCACCGATCACGCTTGCCGGCTGGCCGTCGGCGGACCGCCGCTCGCGGCTCGTCTTCATCGTGCGCGGCATCCCGCGCCAGATCGTCGAGAACACCTTGTGCAAATTTGCCGCGGTGAGCCGTGCGGCGATCCAGCGATCCGCGGCCTAGGCGGAATTTGGTTCAGACAATTGTTTCAGGGGAGAGGGACATGACGGAGAATTCGAAGACCAACTCGTCCATCGGCCGGCTCAACCGACGCACGCTGCTGAAAGCCGCTGGCGCAACCGGTCTCGCATCGGCGATGAACGTGCCGCTGGTCAATATCGCACGCGCCGCCGGCAACACCATCAAGATCGGCTGGGTCGGTTGCCTCTCCGGCGTCCGCGCGCCGTTTGCCGAACCCGACACCTGGATTCATGAACGCATCAAGGCTCGCCTCAAGGATGGCCTGAAAATCGGCGGCAAGACCTGGCAGGTCGAGTTTGTCTTCAAGGACAATCAGTCCGATCCGAACCGCTCGTCGGTGGTGGCGAGCGAGCTGGTGCTGCGGGAGAAATGCGACCTGATCCTGATCGAGGACGGCGACGCGCAGGCGCCGGTGCAGGAGCTCGCCGATGCCCGCGGCATTCCCTCGATCTCGACCATGGTGCCGTGGCAGGGCTGGATGTTTCCGCGCAAGTCCACTCCCGACAAGGGCTTCCCTTACAGCTATCACTTCTTCTGGGGCGCCGATGATGTCGTGAAGAACTTCCTCGGCATGTGGCAGTCGGTCGAGACCAACAAGAAGGTCGGCACGCTCTATATCGACAATCCAGCCGGCCAGGCGTTCTCCGACCCGAAGGTCGGGTTGCCCGGCGGCATTACGCAGGCGGGCTATCAGGAATTCTCTGCCGGAAAATTCCAGATTGCGACCGACGACTTCACCAATCAGGTGTCGTCGTTCAAGAACAACGGCGTCGACATTGTCTCCGGTTTCACCTACGGCAATCACTGGGTGACGCTGTGGAACCAGGCGGCGCAGGCCGGTTTCAAGCCGCAGATCTGCACCGTCGCGGCGGCGTTCCTGTTTCCAAGTGCGGTGAACGCGCTCGGCGATCGGGGCGACGGCATGTCCACCGAAGTGTGGTGGACGCCGGCCTATCCGTTCAAGTCGTCGCTGACCGGCCAGACCGCCGCCGAACTCGCCGCGGAATGGGAGAAGACGACGGGCAAGCAATGGACTCAGCCGATCGGTTACGCCCATGCCTTGTGGGAGGTTGCGCTCGCCGCGTTGCAGAACAGCGATCCAAAGGACAAGAACTCGCTGCGCGATGCCATCGCGGGTCTCGACATGGAGACTGTGGTCGGGCCGGTGAAATTCAAGGGAACGCCGATCAAGAACGTCGCGGTGACCTCGCTGTCCGGCGGGCAATGGCGCAAGAGCAAGGGCGGCAAGTCGAAATACGAGCTCCTGATCGTGCACAACGGCACGGCGCCGTTCATTCCGAAGCAGGCCGATCTCCAGCTGCTCTCCAAGCTGGCCTGAGATGGCACCGCTTCTGCGCGTCAGCGGGCTCTCCAAGCGCTTCGGCGAGATCGTGGTCGCCGACAAGGTCAGCTTCGAGCTGGCGCGCGGCGAATGCCTCGGCGTGATCGGCCCGAACGGCGCCGGCAAGAGCTCGCTGCTGAACTTGATCGTCGGCCTGCTCACGGCCGATGGCGGGTCGATCATGCTCGACGACAAGGAGATCACGGGACTGCCGCCGCACCGCCGGGCGCGGATGGGGCTTGGACGGGCGTTCCAGATCCCGCAGCCGTTTCCGCATCTGTCGGTCTACGAGAACGCGCTGGTGGCGGCGTCCTACGGTGCGGGCCTGTACGGCGAGGCGGCGTCGACCTGGACCATGGAGGTGTTGCAGCGGACCGGGCTCGACGCCAAGGCGGACAAGCTCGCCGGCGCGTTGCCGCTGATCGACCGCAAGCGGCTGGAATTCGCCAAGGCGCTGGCCTCGAAGCCGAAGCTGATCCTGCTCGACGAGATCGCCGCTGGGCTCACCGAGCCCGAGGTCGAGCGCCTCGTCGCGATCATCAAATCGGTCAAGGCCGATCACGCCATGATCTGGATCGAGCACATTCCGCACGCGTTGCGCGCGGTGTCGGATCGTATCCTGGTGCTCGATTTCGGCCGCAAGGTGCTGGAGGGGCCGCCGGCCGACGTGATGGACAGCGCCGTGGTGCGCGAGATCTATATGGGATTGAAGGCCGATGGCGTTGCTTGATGTGAACGGCCTGCAGATCTTCTACGGCGATCTCCAGGCCGTGTTCGACATGAACTTCACCGTCGCGGACGGCGAGGCGGTGGCGCTGGTCGGCGCCAACGGCGCCGGCAAATCCACATTCCTGAAGGCGCTGGTCGGGCTGAACGAGGGGCGGCGCGGGGCGGTGCTTTTCGACGGCATCGACATCTTGCAGATGCCGGCCGAACAGGTGTCGCGGCTCGGCCTCATCATGGTGCCTGAGGGCCGGCTGCTGTTCGACTCGCTGACCATTGAGGAAAACCTGCTGATGGGCAGCGTCAACCGGCGCAAGGGCAGCTGGACCTTGCGGCGGGTATTCGACCTGTTCCCGATCCTGGAAGAGCGGCGGCGGATGTTTCCCGGCCAACTCTCCGGCGGCCAGCAGCAGATGGCGGCGATCGGTCGCGCGCTGATGTCGAACCCACGGCTCTTGCTGTGCGACGAGATTTCGCTCGGGCTCGCGCCCGTCGTGGTCGAGCAGATCTACCGCTCCTTTGCCGACATCCGCCGCGAGGGCACCGCCGTCGTGCTGGTCGAGCAGGACGTCAAGCGCGCGCTCGCGACCTCGGAACGGATTTATTGCCTGTTGAAGGGGCGGGTGTCGCTGACCGGCCCGGCGCAAGGGTTGCAGCCGGAGCAGCTGACGCATGCCTATTTCGGTAACTAGCCAGGATTGGCAACGAACATGATCTGGGTTGAGACATTGATCAACGGAGCCCTGCTGGGCGGGCTCTACGCGCTGCTCGGCATCGGGCTCGCGCTGGTGTTTGGCGTGATGCGCGTCGTCAACATCGCGCATGGCGAATTCATGGTGCTGAGCGCGTTCTGCGCCGTGCTGCTGTCCAACCTGTTTCCGCAGGTGTCGCCGCTGCTGATGCTGATCCCGGTGATCGCGCTGTCCTTTGCGGTCGGTTGGCTCTACCAGGCCGTCATCGTCAACCGCGTCGTGACGTCGCCTGATCCGCTGTCGCCGCTGCTCCTGACCTTCGGCGTCTCGGTGGTCCTGCGCAACGTCATGGTCGAGATCTTCGGCGCCGACGTGCGCAGCCTCCAGGTCGGCGAGCTGTCGCGCGCCAGCCTAGAGATCGCGGGCCTCAACATCGGCATCATGCCGCTGCTGACGCTGGTGCTCGCCGCATTGCTGTTCATGGCGCTGCAGCTCGTGCTGCGCCGCACCGAGTTCGGCCGGATCGTGCGCGCCACCGCCGACCGCCGCGACATCGTCCGGCTGTCCGGGGTCAAGCCGGACCGGGTCTATAATTACGTGATGGGCCTGTCGCTGGCGCTCGGCGCGATCGGCGGCGTGCTGCTCGCGGTGCGGTCGAGCTTCACGCCGTTCTCGGGCGCCGAGCGGCTCCTGATCGCGTTCGAGGTTGTGGTGCTCGGCGGGCTCGGCTCGTTCTGGGGCGCGCTGCTCGGCGGCATCGCGCTCGGCATGGCGCAATTGATCGGGCTCAAGATCGATCCGAATGCGGGACTGCTCTATGCGCACCTCTTGTTCTTCATCATGCTGTTGATCCGCCCGTCGGGTCTCGTGTCGAGCAGGGTGTGACGCCGATGCCGACGCGGACATTTCTGATGGCCTGCGCGATCGTACTCATCGCGGTGATCGCCGGTGCACCCTTCGTGCTGAACGAGGGTTTCCTGCGGCTCGCGACCGAATGCCTGCTGCTGCTGACCATGGCGCAGATGTGGAACCTGCTGGCGGGCTACGCCGGGCTGGTGTCGCTCGGTCACCAGGTCTTCATCGCCTTCGGCGCCTATGCGCTGTTCCTGACCTCGGGCTGGCTCGAGGTCACGCCGATCTGGGTGCTGCCGGTCGCGCCGCTGGTGGCCGGCGCAGTCGCCGCGATCATCGCGTTTCCGCTGTTTCGTTTGCGCGACGCCTATTTCTCGATCGCGATGTGGGTGTTTGCCGAGATCATCGGCGCGTTCACGATGAAGTCGCAGGAGGTCGGCGGCACCTCGGGCATGCCGCTGGCGACAAGCAAGCTGATCGATTTCGACTGGTTCGAGCCGACGATGTTCTGGCTCGCCGGCGGCCTGACGCTCGTCACCATCGCGGCGCTGTACAAGATGATGACATCGAGCTTCGGGCTCGGGCTGATGAGCGTGCGCGACAACGATCTTGCCGCGATGAGCGTCGGCGTCGACGTCCGGCATAATCGCTTCATCGCCTTCGTGCTCTCGGCGGCGGGATGCGGGCTGGCCGGTGCGCTCAGCTTCATGGGCAATCTGTTCATCGCGCCGCTCGCGGCATTCGATGTCAACTGGTCGGTCTACATGATGTTCATCGTGATCATCGGCGGCATCGGGACGCTGGAAGGCCCGATCCTCGGCGTCATCATCTTCTTCGGTCTGCGCGAATTGATGACCGGGCCGCTCGGCCTGTCCGGCGGCTGGTATCTGGTCGGGCTCGGCATCATTGCCGTCGTTGTGATGATCGTGGCGCCGCGCGGCATCTGGCCGGCGCTGCGCGATCGCCTCGGCGTGCGGCTGCTCGATGTCCACCGTGCCGCACCGCGTCCGGCCACGGAGATCATCCTGCCGGACGCGTCGGAACGGGTTACCGGATGAAGCAGGCCTTCACGCCGTCACCATTGCTTGTATTCTGATAGTTCTGGCTTTGAGTGGAGGGCGTGATGGCTCTGATATTTCGGGGATACGGATGGGCGGTGGCGGGCCTGGTTGCGGCGACGATGGCGGCGCCGTTGCCGGCGCAGGCCGAGCGCAGGATGTGGCCGCAGGCGGCCGCGACGCACCCGATGGATGGGTTGACCACCGACGAGATCCGTTCGGTCTCCGAAATCCTCCGTGGCGCCGGCAAGCTCGACGATGCCGCGCGCGTCGTCTCGATGACTGTCGAGGAGGATCCCAAGGACGAGGTGCGGGCGTGGAAGTCCGGACAGCCCTTCGCACGCCGGGCGAACGCGACGCTGCTGAGCGGCGGGCATCTCTACGAAGCCCACATCGATCTCGCCGCGCGCAGCCTGGTCGGCTGGGACGAGGTCAGCGATCATGAAGCCGCGCTGACCATCGACGAATTGATGTCTGCAGGCGACCTGCCGAAGCAGGACCCGCGCTGGATCGCCGCGATGGCCAAGCGCGGCATCACCGATTTCCGCAACGTCATGTGCCTACCGCTGACGGTCGGGCCGGTGAGCGACCCGGCCATGAAAGGCCGCCGCCTGCTCAACGTGCCCTGTGTTGACACCACGGGCGCTGCCAACAATCTCTGGGGCAAGCCGATCGAGAATTTGGTGGCCCAGGTCGATCTCAAGAGCAAGACGGTGCTGTCGGTGACCGATCTCGGCGTGGTGCCGCCACCGCCGCAGTCGCCCTCGCACGCCTATGCCGACTCCGGAAAATACCGCAAGCCGCCGAAGCCGATCGAGATCACGGCGCCCGAGGGCAGCAACGTGAAAGTGGAGGGCGGCCAGGTCCGCTGGGACAATTGGTCGTTCCATGTCCGCCTCGAGCCGCGCGTCGGCGCGGTGCTGTCGCTGATCCGCTACGACGACCACGGCACGTTCCGCGACATCGCCTATCAGATCTCTGCGAGCGAGATGTTCGTGCCCTATATGGATCCGGCGCCGACCTGGTCGTTCCGCGCCTATATGGATATCGGCGAATACGGTTTTGGCGTGCTCTCCAGCGAATTGCAGCGTGGCATCGACTGTCCTGAAGGGGCGCATTTCCTCGACCTGACGATCTCGGACACCAAGGGCAATCCGGTCGTCGCCAAGGGCGCGGTCTGCATCTTCGAGCGTCCGACCGGCGATCCGATCTGGCGCCACAGCGAGCTGATCAACAACACCGCCGAGGTGCGGCCGAACAACGAGCTGGTGGTGCGGATGGCCCCGGTGGTCGGCAATTACGACTACCTCGTGGACTATGTGTTCGACCGTGCCGGCAATATCGACGTCCGGCTCGGCGCCTACGGCATTGACGCGACCAAGGGCGTGGCGAGCAAGACGTTGAGCGACCCGACCGCCGCGCAGGATACGGCCTATGGGACGCTGGTCGACGAGCGGCTGCTCGCGGTCAATCACGATCACTACATGACGTTCCGGATCGATATGGACGTCGACGGTACCTCGAACCGGCTGGTCGAGGATCGCTTCAGCGTCCGGCAGCTAGAGCAGGGCCAGCGCAAGAGCCTGTGGCAGGTCGACACCAAGCCGGTCGCCACCGAAGGCCCGGTCACCACGCCGCTGAGCGCCGCGCAGTTCAGGATCGAGAGTACGGGCAAGACCAACAAGCAGGGCTATCGGACGAGCTATCAGATCATGCCGGGCCATTCCGACGTCTCGCTGCTCGCCAAGGACGATCCGATTCAGCTACGCGCAGGCTTCAGCGCCTACACGCTCTGGACCTCGGCCTACGCCAGGGATGAGCGCTACGCCGCGGGCATGTATCCGAACGAAAACCCCGACGTCGACGGCCTGCCGAAATGGACCGCGGCGAAGCGGCCGATCGAGGACCGCGACCTCGTGCTGTGGTACACGGTCGGCTTCCGCCACGTGCCGCGCGCCGAGGATTGGCCTGTCATGCCCGGCCTGTGGCATGGCTTCCGGCTGCGGCCGTTCAACTTCTTCGATCGCAATCCCGCGCTCGACGTGCCGCCGATGGTGAATGCCAGGGAGAGCAAATGAGTGGTCGCGCGCATCGCCTGGGCGCGATGGCCGGCGCGCTGCTGGCGCTGTTGGCGGCGGCGCCCGCCGCGGCCATTTCGCCCGACAGCAGCGCTGACGATGCATCCTTGCTGTATCTGAGCAGCAGCGATTGGGAGCGCCAATCCGCGCCGCGCAAGGTCGCACTTGCTGAGGACTTCATGCGGATATTCTGCACCGATCAAAGGATGTCTGCGGCATCGCTGGCCGATTGCCTTGATCACGATAAGGCGGACGGCGCGCCATTTGAGCGCGCCATCGCGTGCGTCAGCGCGCGATGATCTTTGCGTAGCCCTATCCCCGTCATAGCGAGCGACGCGAAGCAATCCATCGGGCCGCTTGTGGGAGGCATGGATTGCATCGTCGCTTCAGCGCGTATCAGCCGGCCGCCGAGAGGCCGGCGTCGATCCCTTCGGCGATCGCCTTCACATCCAGTGAGGTGAGGATGAGGGGCGGGGACAGGATGAGGTTGTTGCCGGAGACGCGCAGCATCACGCCGGCCTCGTAGGCGCTATCTGCGACCTTCGCCATGGTCTTCTTGTCGGCGGGCTTCTTGCTGTCGCGATCGGCCACCAGCTCGAGCGCGGCCATCAAACCTTTGCCCCTGACGTCGCCGACCAGCAGATGCTTGGCCTTGAGCGCAGCCAGCGCCTGCGCAAGGTCTTTGCCGCGTGCGGCGGCATTCTCGTCGAGCTTGAGGCGGCGGGTCTCGGCGAGCGCCGCAATGCCCGCGGCGCAGCCGACCGGATGGCCCGAATAGGTGTAGCCATGGCCGATCGAGCCGAACGTCGTCGCATCAGCCTCGAAGGCTTCCGCGACCTGCTCGCCGATCAGCGTCGCGCCGAGTGGGAAATAGCCCGAGGTGATCGCCTTGGCCATCGTCATCATGTCGGGCTTCACGCCCCACAGCCGCGAGCCCGACCACGCGCCGGTGCGCCCGAAGCCGGTGACGACCTCGTCCGCGATCATCAGGATGCCGTGGCGGTCGCAGATTTCGCGCACGAGTGTCATGAAGCTGTCCGGCGGCACGATCACGCCGCCGGCGCCCAGCACCGGCTCCATGATGAAGGCGGCGATGGTGTCGCCGCCCTGGAAGGCGATCTCTTCCTCCATCGCAGCCGCGCAGAGCTGTGCGAGCTTTGCGGGATCGGTCTCGTTGAAGGGATTACGATAGGTCGACGGCGCCGGGATATGGAACACGCCGGGCAGCATCGGCTCATAGTTGCGGCGGAAATTGGCGTTGCCGTTGACGGAGGCGCCGCCGAAATGGGTGCCGTGATAGCCCTTCTTCAGCGCCAGGAATTTGGTGCGGTCGGCCTGGCCCTTGATCTTCCAGTATTGCCGCGCCAGCCGCAGCGCGGTCTCGACCGAGTCCGATCCGCCCGAGGTGAAGAAGGCGCGCACCATGCCCTCCGGCTTGAACCATTCGGTGAGCTCGTAGGCGAGCTCGATCGAGGGACCGGATGAGGTGCCGCGGAACCCCGAATAATACGGCAGCGCACTGAGCTGGTCTGCGATCGCCTGCTTGATCGGATCGCAGCTGTAGCCGAGGTTGACGTTCCACAGGCCGCCGACCGCATCGATCACGGTCTTGCCGTCGATGTCGGTGACATGAACGCCTTCGCCCTTCATCACGATCCGCGGCGGCTGCGCCCGCATCTCGGCGGGGTGGGCCATCGGGTGCCAGATCGGCTTGGCGTTGTTCTCAACCAGGAAGTTTCTGTCGCGCATGATCGCTCTCTGTCCGGCTGGAGCCTTTTCCGTTCCGATGGAATCGGAACGGGGTTCCAGCTTCTGGTTTTGGCGCGCTTTCTTCACGCGAACCGGTATCCACTTCGCTCGAAAACGCGTTACTCGAATTGCAGCCCGAAATGCCGCAGCGCCTCGCTGTAAGACGCGGCCGGGTTGCGCACGTCAAACAGCACCGTGCGCATGTTGCATGCGGCGGCGCCCGTGATGTTGCGGCGCTGGTCGTCGACGAAGACGCAATTGTCTGCCTCCAGCGCCAGTTCGTCCAGCACGCTTTGATAGGCGCGCGGGTCGGGTTTCAGGATCCCGGTATGGGTCGCATCGACGATGGTATCGAAGCGCTTGAGGATGGACAGCCGGCTGCGGAAATCCGCGCCATAGAACAGGTCGAGCTCGTTCGAGAGGATGGCGAGCCGGAATCCGGCGTCGGCGGCGAGGGTGATCGCGCGCGCCGCCTCGGGGCGGATCACGGTTTCGGGATCGGCGCCGCGCGCGCGTTTCACGAAGGTTTCCATGTCGCGCCAGTCCTCGCCGACCATGCGCCCGACCTCGCGGCTGCGGGTCAGCCAGTAGTCGCGTTCGGAAATCTCGCCGCGCTGCATCGCCGCCCACAGTGGATCGCTGTCGGTCGCGAACGGTCCGAGCCATTTCAGCGTGCACGGTGCGAGCCCGAGCGCGCGCTCGGTCAAATCATGGGTCTCGAACAGGGTCTTCGAGATCACGCCGCCGAAGTCGAGCACCAGCGCCTTGGCGAGCGGTCTCGTCATGCGGCGACCGTCGCGCGGCCGGGACGGATGATGCCGGCGGCGACCCAGCGGTCGAAGATGCCGAGCACGGTTTCATTGAACGTCGTGCTGTTGATGTGGTCCTTGATCTCGTGCAGTTCGACCGGCGGCTGGATCGCCGATCGCATCGCGTCGACGAAGGCTGTGAGGGCGTCGGGGTCGTGCAGCGCTTCACCCTCGCGGTCCCATTGCTGGATGCCGCCGCCGGGCAGTACGAAGGCGACCGGCGCACTGGCGCGGGCCAGTTTCTCGGCAATCGCGCCTGCGATCCTGCGGCGATCGGCTGCCCCCGACGTCGCCGACGCGAGCAGCCGGTTGTGCGCGTGGAACGGACGATCCGACAATTCGCTGGGAATCCCAAGCCACGCCGGGAAGTCCACCATGTCGATCGCGCCGGGAGCGACGATCTGCGGAATGCCTGCTTTGCCTGCATTCTCCAGCCGATCGGCGCCGGAATTGACCACCGAGCCGGTGAGCTGATTGGCGACTTCCTGCAGGCTGAGATCGAGCACGGCGGCGAAGCCGCCTTGCGCGGCGATCGACTCCATCGCGCGGCCGCCCATGCCGGTGGTGTGGAAGACGACCACCTCGTAGCCGCGCCGCTCGAGCTGAGGCTTCAGCTCGACCATGTAGCGCAGGCAGCTCTTGCCGAGCGAGGTGATCGCAACCACCGGCCGGTCCTTGCGAGGCTTGATCGCGCTCCGTGCCGCGCCGACGATCGCGCCGCAGGCTTGCGACAGCACCGCGGTGCAGGTGCCGTTGAGGCCGTAGAGGCCGCCGGCCCACAGGATCATCATCAGGTCGGCGGCGACGCGCTCGGGCGGGATCAGATGCGAGAATGCGACGGTCGAGACGATCAGCTTCGGCAGGCCGAGCGGCAGCGCCTGCGCGACGTCGAGCGCGAGGTCGGTGCCCATCGTGCCGCCGATCGCGATCACGCCGTCGATGGCTTCGCGCGCCGCGAGCTCGCGCGCCAGATTTGCGGCGCCAATCGCCATCAGCGACATCGCGGAGTTCTCGTCGCCGCTCGATGCAATCGCCGCGATCGTGGTTTGCGCGGCAGCCGCCACCGCGTGCTTGTCATGCGCCACCTGGTACGGCGGATCGCCGAGCACGCTGATGTCCATCATGATGGTTGTGCCGCCGGCGCGCGCGATGCACTCGCTCATGAACAGCAGTTCGTCGGCCTTGGTGTCTCCCGTTCCGATCAGGAGAATGCGGGGCTGCGTAATCTCAGGCATGACCTTGTCAGTGCTCGCCGGCAGGCGTGAATGATCGTGGGCGACTGGTTTGCACCGAGCGTGCAGAGCGTTCGGCCATCGTGCGATCACGCTATGAGGGGAGTAGCCGCCGTGACATCCACCTATCGGTTGATTGCTGCCAAGGCATTGATTTGGCGAGGATTGCGCCATGCCAGCGATCCTTACTCGGGATTAGCTTTCGTCACCGTCACAATGATCCCGCATGCAGCAAGCCCAGATCGATCTGTACCGATCCGCCGCAATTCCGGCCCAGCAGCTCTTCATCGGCGGCCGGCCTGCGCGGGCGGTCAGTGAAGCGCGGCTTGATGTGGTATCGCCGATCGACGGCCAGGTGCTGACGACCATCGCAGATGGCGATGCGGCCGATGTCGACCGTGCGGTGAAACAGGCGCGGCAGGCCTTCGAGCAGGGCAGCTGGTCGCGCGCGGCGCCCGCGCTCCGCAAGAAGGTGCTGCTGCGGTTCGCCGATCTCATCGAGCAGCACGCGCTCGAGATCGCGGTGCTCGGCGTACGCGACAACGGCACCGAGATCGGTATGGCCTACAAGGCCGAGCCGCTGTCGGCGGCGGGCACTGTCCGCTATTACGCCGAGGCGATCGACAAGGTGTATGGCGAGATCGCGCCGACCTCGGGTGATGTGCTCGGGCTGGTGCATCGCGAGCCGCTCGGCGTCGTCGGCGTCATCGTTCCGTGGAATTTCCCGCTGATGATCGGCGCCTGGAAGATCGCTCCTGCGCTTGCCGCCGGCAACTCGGTCGTGGTCAAGCCGCCGGAGCTGGCGTCGCTCACGCTGCTGCGGCTTGCCGAGCTTGCGAGCGAGGCGGGGCTGCCGGACGGCGTGCTCAACGTCGTCACCGGCCGAGGCGCATCGGCCGGCGAGGCGCTCGCGCTGCATATGGATGTCGATGTGCTCGCCTTCACCGGCTCGGGCGCGGTCGGTCGCCGCCTGCTGGAATGCTCGGCGCGGTCGAACCTGAAGCGGGTTCATCTCGAGCTCGGCGGCAAGTCGCCCAACATCGTGTTCGCCGATGTGCCCGACATCAAGCATGCGGCCAAGGTCTCTGCGAACGGCATCTTCCGCAACTCGGGCCAGGTCTGCGTCGCCGGCTCGCGGCTGCTGGTGCAGTCGCAGGTCTATGATCGCTTCATGGCCGAACTGCTCGATGCCACCGCCAAGCTCAGGGTTGGTGATCCCCTCGACCTGACTTCCGATGTCGGCGCGATTTCGAGCCAAGTGCAGCTGCGCAAGAACCTGGACGCGGTTGCCCGCGCGGAAGCGCAGGGTGCGAAGCGGCTGATCGGCGGCGAGCAGCTTCGCGCCGGGAGCGGCGGCAACTTCATGGCGCCTGCGATCCTCGCCGAGGTGACGCCGTCGATGGAGGTCTGGCGCGAGGAGGTGTTCGGCCCGGTGCTGGCAGTCACGCGGTTCGACGGCGAGGACGATGCGACTGCGCTCGCGAATGCAACGCCGTACGGACTTGCATCGGCGGTGTGGACCGGAAGCCTGTCGACAGCGCACCGCATGGTGCGCGCCATCAAGGCCGGCGTTGTGCACGTCAACGCCTATGGCGGCGCCGACATCACGGTGCCGCTCGGCGGCTTCAAGCAATCAGGCTTCGGACGCGACAGGTCGCTCCACGCCCTCGACGCCTATACCGACCTCAAGACCGCCTGGATCGCGCTATGACATCTTTGGCTGCCGCACGCACCGGCGTGCTGAACCGATTGCTCGATGCCGAGCAGGAACGCTTTCGTACCCTGCATCCGCGATCGGCTGCGGCGTGGCAGGAAGGCCGGCAGCACTATCTCTATGGCGGTCCGTCGCACTGGATGCGGCGCTGGGCCGGCGGTTTTCCGATCTATGCCGAGGAAGCGCAGGGCGCGCATATCCGGGATATCGACGGGCGCGACTATATCGATTTCTGCCTCGGCGATACCGGCGGAATGTGCGGGCACGCGCCCGAGGCGGTGACGGAAGCCGCGCTGGCACAGCTCAAGCGCGGCGCGACCATGATGCTGCCGACCGAGGACAGCATCTGGGTCGGCGCCGAGCTGTCGCGCCGCTTTGGTCCGAAATACTGGACACTGACGACGTCGGCGACCGATGCCAACCGCGCAGCGATCCGCATCTCGCGCATGATCACCGGCCGGCGCAAGGTGCTGGTGTTCTCCGGCTGCTATCATGGCGGCGTCGAGGAGGCGCATGTCGAGATCCGCGACGGCCGGGTCGGCCTGCGCAACATGATCCATCCCAACGGCATCGACCATGACGCCGTGAGCCGGGTGGTCGAATTCAACGATGTCGCGGCACTTGAAGCGGCGCTGGCGCAGGGCGACGTCGCCTGCGTGCTGACCGAGCCGCTGATGACGAATTTCGGCATGATCCCGGTCGATCCCGGTTTTCACAAGGCTCTGCGCGACCTGACCCGGCGCGCCGGCACCGTGCTGATCATCGACGAGACCCACACGCTGTCCTGCGGACCGGGCGGCTACACGGCGAGCCACGGGCTCGAGCCTGACATCTTCGTCGCGGGCAAGGCGATCGCGGGCGGCATTCCGGCGGGCGTATTCGGCCTCAGCGAGGAGATCGCCGAGCGGCTGTGGAAGCTCGTCCCGCACGTCAATCCGCGCGAGCGGCAGTCCGCGCATCTTGGCTTCGGCGGCACGCTCGCCGGCAACGCGCTGACGGTCGCCACCATGCGCGCGGTGCTGGAGCAAGTCCTGACCTCAGCGAATTACCAGCGGATGATCGGCACCGCGACCTCGCTCGCGCAGGAGGCGCGCCGGCTGATCGCGGCGGCCGGTCTGCCCTGGCACGTCACGCAGATCGGCGCGCGCGCCGAGATCATGTTCATGCCGCAGGCGCCGCGCAGCGGCGCCGACGTGATTGCAGGCCGTCAACCCGATCTCGAGATCTTGCTGCACGCGTTCTACATGAACGAGGGCATTCTGGTGACGCCATTCCATACCATGCTGCTGATGTGTCCGGCGACCTCGGCGCGGGACGTCGACAAGCACACCGCGGTGTTCGCGCAGTTCATCGATCTGCTGCGCGGAGCGGGAGCAATCTGATGCCGGCGCCTCCGTTCAATCTTGACGGCAGGGTCGCGATCGTCACCGGCGGCGGCAGGGGGATCGGCGCCGCGATCGTGAGGCGGCTCGCGCAGGCCGGCGCGACCGTGGTGATCGCCAACCGCACGCCTGATGTGGCCGAGGCGCTGGCGCGCGAATTGGCGGCGGATGGATGGACGGCACATTGCGTCCCGTTCGACAAGCTCGATCGTGGCAGCTTGCGTGCAATGGTTGACGATATCGCCGCCAGATGCGGCCGGCTCGATATCGTCGTGCACAATGCCGGCGGTTGTCCGTGGGCCCCACTGGAAGAACTCGACGAAGCCAAGCTCGACGAGACGTTGGCGCTGAACCTGAACGCCAGTATCTGGCTTGCACAGGCGGCGATTCCGCATATGCGCGCCAACAAGTTCGGACGCATCCTCGTGACGTCCTCGGTGTCCGCGCGCGTTGCGATGGGCGGCGGTGCGCATTACTCGGCGGCCAAGGCCGGCGCGAACGCGTTCATCCGCGGTGCCGCCTTCGAGCTCGCTCGCGACGGCATCACGGTCAACGGCGTCGAGGCCGGCTTCATCGAGAAGCCGGGCCGCGGCACCATGAGCGCGCCGGAGAACAAGGCGAGGCTCGAACGCTTCATTCCGATGGGACACATGGGGAGCGCCGACGACATCGCCTGCGCGATGCTCTATCTCGCGTCCGCTGAGGCCAGATACGTCACCGGGCAGACCATCGTCGTCGACGGCGGCTCGACCTTGCCGGAGACCGGGTTCGCCGTCGAACGGCAGTGGGGAGTCTAAATGGGCATGATCTCTTCGGAAAACCGGTTTCCACTTTTCCGGATCATGCTCTGATGCCGCGGCTGGACGGAAAGACCGCGCTGGTGACCGGCGCAGCCACCGGGATCGGCCAGGCCACCGCTGTGCTGCTGGCGTTGAGCGGCGCGCGGGTCGTGCTGTTTGGCTTGGGTGATGCCGAGCTTCAGGTCGCCGCTGCGGAGTGCGGCGGGCAGGCGGTCCATGGCGACGTCACGTGTCCGGACGACATTGCCAAAGCCGTCGCTGCGTGCGGCGCGTGGCTCGACATCGTCGTCAACGCCGCCGGCCTGATCGTGCCGGATCAGCCCGCCAGCGTCTCCGACGAGGTCTGGGCCAAAACGCTCGATGTGAACTTGACGGGGACCATGCGGGTCTGCCGGGCATCGTTGCCGCTGCTGCGGCAGCGCGGCGGCGCGATCGTCAACATCGCCTCGGTGGCCGCGTTCAACGCCAGCCCGGACAGCGCAAGCTACGCCGCCAGCAAGGCGGCCGTCGTCGCCTATACGCGTTCGCTGGCCTACGCCCACGGCGCCGATGGCGTCAGAGTCAATGCCGTCGCGCCCGGCTGGGTGCGGACGCCGATGAGCGCCTATGAAATGCAGCTGCTCGCGGACCAGAACGGCACCACCGCCGAGACCGAGTTTCGCGGCGTCGAACGGCGGATCGCTTTGGGACGGATGGCTGAGCCTGCCGAGATCGCGGCATGCTGCCTGTTCCTGGCCTCCGACGAAGCGTCGTTCGTGACGGGGGCGGTGCTGGTCGCGGACGGCGGTGGCCGCTCGCCGACGCAGAATCGCGCGGTCTAGAGCCGCGTTCCGATTAAAACGGAACGCGGCTCTAGATTTTTTCTGACGCGTTTTCTTGACGCGAACCGGGATCCACTTCGCTCGAAAACGCTCTGGAGCGGTCGATTGGTGTCGGAGTGTGGCCGCCGGCACCTTGATCAGGCCAGGTGGATTTGGCACTCTCGCGCCGTCACGTCATTCGATCGAGGGGCGTTATGAACAAGTCATTTTCTGTGATCATTGCGGCGGCCGCTTCCATCGTCGTCCTGTCGTCGACGGCCGCGCGATCCGGCGAGATCTATCCGTTTGGCGATCCGCCGTACCGGCTGGACTACGTGCAGGAGCCGCAGATTGAATCGGGCTGCTGGAAATGGAATTGGCAGCTGTACCAGTGGCAGGATTACTGCCCGGTCTATGTCCATCCGAAGGCGTATATGTTCTCGCGATCGTCGCGCGTCGTGCTCCGCACCAAGGGGTGAGGAGCAGCCCAGCGGCTTAGCTGCTCTGCGTCACGCCGATTGGATCGACGCAGAGCGCGCACTCATGAGTGCGCGATGGTGCAGGCCACCTGATGGTGCTTGCCGAAGTTGAGCAGCGCGTTTTCCCGGAAGCCGTCCAGCCAGATGCCGCGGCCCGCGTAGCGATAGCCGACGCCCATCGGAACGTGCCGCACATGGATGCCGCCACGGCCGGTGAGCAGGGAGGCCGTGACCACCTCGCCCTCGACCGACACGGCGCGCGGGCACAGCGGATACTGATGGCCGTTCTCGCAGGTGAACACGATCTCGGTGCAGGTGCCGACCGGTGCCTTCGTGACCAGGCCGAGATCCGCGGCCGCCGCCGTCCCGGAAGTGCCCGAGAGTGCTGCACCCAAAGCCAAAATGCCGGCGACCATGTAGCCAATTCGAATACGCATCAGTGCCCCCTCGTGCAGCGATAGGCTAAGTAATTGAGGAAAAATAACTCGCGCTAAATGAGCAAAAAAAGGCTCCAAGGTCAAACCTGCGGCAGAGGTAGACACAGGGTTCGAGCGCCGGGTGTTGCAAGTTTGCTGCAGTGGAACGGAATTAGGTTGACGGCAGTCCTGCTGCGACAACGTGCCTTTACTGGCCACAATTGGCCTGCAAGTGGTGAGGGGTGCTTGAGTCGTTTCGTGGGACTGCTTCGAGAGCCTGACCGGATCGCAACGCGAACGGGTTCGGACGAACGTCGGGGGTGGGAATGAACTTCCGTGGTGCCATTGCAGGTTCGCTGCTGACCTTGATGATTGTCTCCGCGTCGTCGCTGACGGCGCATGCACAGGCACCATTTCCTCAACCGGCGAGCGGCCGGGACACGGCGGCTCAGCCCGCTCAGGACACTCATTCCTTCTCTGGTCCCAGCTTTCGCAAGGGCCTGTGGCGCTTCATCCGAACGCTCGACGTCGTCAGGACTGCGAACAAGAATTTCAAGTATCGGGTGGTCAACGCGGAGACGACGCGCTGCGTCGACCCGACCTTCGCCATGAAGGCCACCTTCTCGCCAGAACCGATCGGAAGCTGCGTCTCGGACAAGCCGGAAAAGGTCGGCAATCGCTACACCTTCGGGCATCGGTGCGATTACATGGGCACGGTCAGCACCGTCATCACGGTACGCAGCGACGAGGCCTATACCGAGCTCAACGAGGTCAGCACCGGAGAGAATCCGAGGACCGACACGGTCGTCGCGACCAGGATCGGCGACTGCGACGACGGGGGTGCCGCCAACTCCGAAAAGTCAGCTCCGGCGCGTTTGCAGCACTAGGTTGGCGATCAGCCAGAAAGGCTAGTCGGCGAGCTTGCCAGGATCAGCTCCTGGGGCGCTGAGGAATGGGCCGCGATTCGCGGCGGGCCCGGACCAGGCTCTTTCGTGGGGCTTCGATCCGACAGCCGAGAACCTCAACCAAAAAGGGCCAGTATTTACTCGACCTTAACGCGAAGTGTTCTGGAATGAAGTGAGGTTTGGCGTGCTTCAAGTGAAGTCACGCGATGCGCATCGTGCAGCCGATAAGGATTCATCAAATGACTTCGCGTGAGGGCTTCGGGCAGTCGAGGGTCTTCGCCTGCGCGCTTGGCGCCGTGATCGCGCTTTCCGTGTCCTTGCTCGCTTCCCACGGCGCCGTGGCCGAGGAGAGCTTCAGCGGGCCGACCTTCCGGAAAGGGATGTGGCGGTTCGTGCGGACGCTGGAGCTCGTGTCGCCCACGAATGTCCGGCAAAAGCTGCTTGAGCGCGAGATGCTGCGCTGTGTCGACCCGACCCAGGCGATGAAGGCGACGTTCTCGTCGCCGTCGATCGGAAACTGCCATTCCTCAAGGCCGGAGAAGGTGAATAACAGGTACGTCTTCTCCAACCGCTGCGACTACATGGGGCCGGTCAGCACCGTCATCACGGTGCTGAGCGACGAGGCCTATACCGAGGTCAATGAAGTCCATGGCCAGGCGCCGCGGACGGACCGGGTGGTCGCTCGCCGGATCAGCGATTGTCACGAGGAGCGGGCACAGCTTGGCCAGCCGGCCGCCGCACCGACCGAGGCCTCGCATGATCTGGAGCAGGAGACGGCCGAGGGCGAGCCGCTCTAGGGCGGCGTTCAGGCCCGGCGCGGCTTTGTGCCGATGCACCCGTTAAATCGGCGGGGCCAAGATCGCCTGCGGCGCCGTCAGATCTTCTGCTGGCCGCCGGGCCCGCTGACCTTGACGGTGATCTTCTGAATCTCGGTGCGGCCGCCCTGGTACTTGACCTCGATGGTCAAGACATCGTCGCCGAGGAATTCGGGCGGCGCCTTGTAGAAGGCGACATAGGCGGGCACCTCGAGCGCCAGGCAGGCCTTGTAATTGGTCGCTTTGGCCTTCGCTGACTTCACCACAACCTTGCCGGCAGTAGGTGGACTGACCAGCCGGATGGTCGGCAGCGGCCCCGACGTGCAATCAGGCAATACGTTGAGGTAAATGCCGATTTGGGTGTCCCGGTTGGCGAGCGCCCGATACTGGCGTTCGACCGTGGTCTCGGAGGGGACTGGTTGTTGTGGGGCTTGCGCGGCCGCCGCACCGAAAGAGCCGCAAATCAAAACGGCGGCACACGCCTGAAGAATCACACGCATCGACCGCTCCAAATCGCCGATCAGGACGAGCAGGGCCGGGCAAATACTGCCTTTCGACCAAGTTAAACGGGCTAAGCCGTTGTTCTTGCAGCCCCGACCTGTCCGATCTTTACCACACTTCCACGGAAAGCATTGATTAACCAAATACATTCCTTGACCGGGGGGAGGGTTAACAATAGCCTAAAACTAAATTTTTCTACAACTTTTCCTCTAATCGCATTTTGCGGAGTTGATAATGCAGGGTTCGTTTCAGGTCGCTCAGGCTACCGGCACCGGCAATTCTTCCACCAATTCAGCTCCCGTACGAGTTTACAAGCTGACCAAGCCGCTGACCGATCAGGCAGTGGTCGTCAATCTCGGATACGACCAGAAGGCGAAGGTCGACTTTTCGTCGATCGCCAACGAAAAGATCACGCTGGTTCATATCGGCGAAAAGCTGATCATCCTGTTCGACAACCAGTCGACCGTCACGGTTGAGCCGTTCTTCGACTCCCGTGCGGACGGCATCACCATCGAGATGGCGCCTGGTCGCGACGTCTCGGTGCAGGAATTTGCAAGCCTGTTTCCGATCGGCACGGATGGCTCCGTGTTGCCGGCGGCCGACAACGGCGGCAACTCGAACGGCAACGCGCAGGCGAGCGGCGCGAATTTCAGTCCGTTCGCGGTTGATCCGCTGGATCCCGTGCCCACCAACGTGCTGGCTGGACCGGAGGGACTGCCGGGTTCTAATGACACGGGCCCGACCGGTACCACGCTTCCGCAGGGCTCGACACCTGCCAAACCCACCATCTCGCTCGGCGTCGCGCCGGACCTCGCGGTGGATGAGAGCTTCCTGACTGTTGCGACCAACGGCATCGCCGGCTCCGGGCTTGGACCGGCAGGTGCGACCGTGGCGACCGGGCTGATGCCGTTCACCATCACGGCGCCCGGTGGCGAGAAGTCGGTGGCGTTCGCGCTGTCGATCAGCGCGCAAGGCGTTGACTCCGGCCTGATCGATTCGCAGACCGGCAATCACGTGTTCCTGTTCCAGGAGAACGGACAGATCGTCGGCCGGGAAGGCGGCCAGAATGGCCTCGCTGACTTCACGATCTCGGTTGATGCCACCGGCCACATCACGCTGACCGATCTTCGCTCGATGCACGAGGGCACCGGCGAGGTTGGCGGTGACATCAATGAAGGCGTGCATCTGCCGGCCGGGATGGTGACGCTGACGGCGACGGTGACCGACGTCTTCAACCAGACGGGCACCGCGACCGCCGATGTCGGTCCGCATCTGACCTTCCTCGACGACGGCCCGGCGATCTCGCTGAGCGGGACGGCGAGCTCGCTGAACACTTTCGAGGCCTATCTGTCGGCCGCGACCAATGCCGGCATCAACGGCTCGACGCCGGATGCGTCGCCGACGCAGGGGCATGCGCTCGACACCGAGAGCTTTGCCCATGCGTTCACGATCGTGACCGGCGCCGACGGCGCCACCACGGCCTATGCGCTGGGCATCGCAGCCAACGGCACCGCGACCAATCTGATCGACAGCGCCTCCGGTCTCGGCGTGGTGCTCGACCAGAGCGGCAACACGATTTCCGGCTATGTCGCCGGCCATGAGGGCCAGGCGGCCTGGCTGGTGTTCACGCTGTCGGTGAACACCGCAACCGGCGACGTGACGCTGACGCAGGATCGCGCGGTGCACGAGAACATCGCCTCGAGCCCGGACACCGGTGAAGGCATCAGCCTGACCGGCGGCCTGGTGACGCTGACGGCGACCGTGACCGACAATGACGGCGACAGCGCGAGCCAGAAGCTCGACCTGAGCACCCATGTCACGTTCCATGACGATGGTCCGTCGATCTCGCTGAGCGGGACGGTTGGTTCGCTGAACACCTTCGAGGCCTATCTGTCGGCCGCGACCAATGCGGGTGTCAACGGCTCGACGCCGGACGCAGTGCCGACTCAGGGCCATGCGCTGGATACCGAAAGCTTCGCCGGTGCGTTCACGGTTGTGACCGGCGCTGACAACGCGACCACGGCGTACACGCTGAGCATTGCCGGCAACGGTACGGCGACCAACCTGATCGACAGCAACTCTGGTCTCGGCGTTGTGCTCGACCAGACCGGCAACACGATCTCTGGTTATGTGACCGGGCATGAAGGTGACGCCGCCTGGCTGGTGTTCACACTGACGGTGAACACGGCGACCGGCGACGTGACCTTGACGCAGGATCGCGCGGTGCACGAGAACACGGCGTCGAGCCCGGATACCGGCGAAGGCATCGGCCTGAACGAAGGTCTGGTGACGCTGACGGCGACGGTCACCGACAAGGACGGCGACAGCGCCGCCCAGAAGCTCGACCTCAGCTCGCATGTCACCTTCCACGATGATGGCCCGTCGATCGCGCTGACCGGAAAAATTGGCTCGCTGAACACCTTTGAGGCGTATCTGTCGGCGGCGACCAACGCGGGCGTCGACGGTTCGACGCCGGATGCGGTGCCGACCCAGGGGCATGCGCTCGACACCGAGAGCTTTGCCGGCGCGTTCACGGTGGTGACCGGCGCCGACAATGCGACCACCGCCTATGCGCTGAGCATCGCGGCCAACGGCACCGCGACCAATCTGATCGACAGCGCCTCCGGCCTTGCCGTCGTGCTCGACCAGAGCGGCAACACGGTCTCCGGCTATGTGACCGGCCATGAAGGTGACGCCGCCTGGCTGGTGTTCACACTGGCGGTCAACACCGCGACGGGTGACGTGACGCTGACGCAGGATCGCGCGGTCCACGAGCTCACCGCATCCAGCCCGGACACCGGCGAAGGCGTCAGCCTGACCGGCGGCCTGGTGACGCTGACCGCGACCGTGACCGACAACGACGGCGACAGCGCGAGCCAGAAGCTCGACCTCAGCTCGCATGTGACGTTCCATGACGATGGTCCGTCGATCACGCTGAGCGGGAACGTCAATTCGCTGAACACCTTCGAGGCCTATCTGTCGGCGGCGACCAACGCGGGCGTTGACGGCTCGACGCCGGATGCGGTGCCGACCCAGGGCCATGCGCTTGATACCGAGAGCTTCGCCGGCGCGTTCACGGTGGTGACTGGCGCCGACGGCGCGACCACGGCGTACACGCTGAGCATTGCCGGCAACGGCACGGCGACCAATCTGATCGACAGTGCCTCCGGTCTCGGCGTGGTGCTGGATCAGACCGGCAACACCGTGTCCGGCTACGTGACCGGTCATGAAGGTGACGCGGCGTGGCTGGTGTTCACGCTGGCGGTGAACACCGCGACCGGCGACGTGACCTTGACGCAGGACCGCGCGGTCCACGAGCTCACTGCCTCGAGCCCGGACACCGGCGAGGGCATCAGCCTGACTGGTGGCCTGGTGACGCTGACCGCGACGGTCACCGACAAGGACGGTGACAGCGCCGCCCAGAACCTCGACCTCAGCTCGCATGTCACATTCCACGACGATGGTCCGTCGATCACGCTGAGCGGCAACGTCAACTCGCTGAACACCTTTGAAGCCTATCTGTCGGCTGCGACCAATGCCGGCATCGACGGCTCGACGCCGGATGCGGTGCCGACCCAGGGCCATGCGCTCGATACCGAGAGCTTCGCCGGTGCATTCACGGTTGTGACGGGCGCCGACAATGCGACCACGGCATACACGCTGAGCATTGCCGGCAACGGCACGGCAACCAACCTGATCGACAGCGCCTCCGGTCTTGGCGTCGTGCTGGACCAGACCGGCAACACGATCTCCGGCTATGTGACCGGCCATGAAGGCGACGCCGCCTGGCTGGTGTTCACGCTGGCGGTGAACACCGCGACCGGCGACGTGACGCTGACGCAGGATCGCGCGGTCCACGAGCTCACCGCCTCCAGCCCGGACACGGCCGAAGGCATCAGCCTGTCCAATGGCCTGGTGACGCTGACCGCGACGGTCACCGACAAGGACGGCGACAGCGCCGCGCAGAACCTCGACCTCAGCTCGCATGTCACGTTCCACGACGATGGTCCGTCGGTGACGCTGAGCGGCAACGTCAACTCGCTGAACACCTTCGAGGCCTATCTGTCGGCCGCGACCAACGCGGGCATCAACGGCTCGACGCCGGATGCAGTGCCGACCCAGGGCCATGCGCTCGACACCGAAAGCTTCGCCGGTGCGTTCACGGTGGTCACCGGCGCCGACAATGCGACGACGGCCTATGCGCTGAGCATCTCGGCCAACGGGGTCCCGACCAATCTGATCGACAGCGCCTCCGGCCTTGCCGTCGTGCTCGATCAGACCGGCAACACGATCTCCGGCTATGTGACCGGTCATGAAAATGACGCGGCGTGGCTGGTGTTCACGCTGTCCGTCAACACCGCAACCGGCGACGTGACGCTGACCCAGGACCGCGCGGTGCATGAGCTCACCGCCTCGAGCCCGGACACCGGCGAAGGCATCAGCCTGACCGGCGGCCTGGTGACGCTGACCGCGACGGTCACCGACAAGGATGGCGACAGCGCCGCCCAGAACCTCGACCTCAGCAGCCACGTCACGTTCCATGACGACGGCCCGTCAATTGGATTGAGCGGCCGAGTTGGTTCGCTGAACACCTTTGAGGCATACCTCTCGGCCTCGACCAACGCCGGCATCAACGGCTCGACGCCGGATGCGGTGCCGACGCAAGGGCATGCGCTCGACACCGAGAGCTTCGCCGGTGCGTTCACGGTGGTGACCGGCGCCGACAATGCGACGACGGCCTATGCGCTGAGCATCTCGGCCAACGGGGTCCCGACCAATCTGATCGACAGCGCCTCCGGCCTTGCCGTCGTGCTCGATCAGACCGGCAACACGATCTCCGGCTATGTGACCGGTCATGAAAATGACGCCGCCTGGCTGGTGTTCACACTGTCGGTGAACACCGCGACCGGCGACGTGACCTTGACGCAGGACCGCGCGGTGCACGAGCTCACCGCCTCGAGCCCGGACACCGGCGAGGGCATCAGCCTGACCGGCGGCCTGGTGACGCTGACCGCGACGGTCACCGACAAGGACGGCGACAGCGCCGCGCAGAACCTCGACCTCAGCAGCCACGTCACGTTCCACGACGACGGTCCGTCGATCTCGCTGAGCGGGAATGTCAACTCCCTGAACACCTATGAGGCCTATCTGTCGGCTGCGACCAATGCCGGCATCAACGGTTCGACGCCGGACGCAGTGCCGACCCAGGGCCATGCGCTCGACACCGAGAGCTTCGCCGGTGCGTTCACGGTGGTGACCGGCGCCGACAATGCGACGACGGCCTATGCGCTGAGCATCTCGGCCAACGGGGTCCCGACCAATCTGATCGACAGCGCCTCCGGCCTTGCCGTCGTGCTCGATCAGACCGGCAACACGATCTCCGGCTATGTGACCGGTCATGAAAATGACGCGGCGTGGCTGGTGTTCACGCTGTCCGTCAACACCGCAACCGGCGATGTGACCTTGACGCAGGACCGCGCGGTGCATGAGCTCACCGCCTCGAGCCCGGATACCGGCGAAGGCATCAGCCTGACCGGCGGCCTGGTGACGCTGACCGCGACGGTGACCGACAAGGACGGCGACAGCGCCGCCCAGAATCTCGACCTCAGCAGCCACGTCACGTTCCATGACGACGGCCCGTCGATCTCGCTGAGCGGCAATGTCAACTCCCTGAACACCTACGAGGCATACCTCTCGGCTGCGACCAATGCCGGCATCAATGGCTCGACGCCGGACGCAGTGCCGACCCAGGGCCATGCGCTCGATACCGAGAGCTTTGCCGGCGCGTTCACGGTTGTGACCGGTGCCGACAATGCGACCACGGCCTATGCGCTGAGCATCGCGGCCAATGGCACCCCGACCAACCTGATCGACAGCGCCTCTGGTCTTGCCGTCGTGCTCGACCAGACCGGCAACACGATCTCCGGCTATGTGACCGGTCATGAGGGCGACGCCGCCTGGCTGGTATTCACGCTGGCGGTGAACACCGCGACCGGTGACGTGACCTTGACGCAGGATCGCGCGGTGCATGAGCTCACCGCCTCGAGCCCGGACACCGGCGAGGGCATCAGCCTGACCGGCGGCCTGGTGACGCTGACCGCGACGGTGACCGACAAGGACGGCGACAGCGCCGCCCAGAAGCTCGATCTCAGCAGCCACGTCACGTTCCACGACGACGGTCCGTCGATCTCGCTGAGCGGGAACGTCAACTCCCTGAACACCTTTGAGGCCTATCTGTCGGCTGCGACCAACGCCGGCATCAATGGCTCGACGCCGGATGCGGTGCCGACGCAAGGGCATACGCTCGACAAGGAGAGCTTCGCCGGCGCGTTCACGGTGGTGACCGGCGCCGACAATGCGACGACGGCCTATGCGCTGAGCATCTCGGCCAATGGCACCCCGACCAACCTGATCGACAGTGCATCCGGCCTCGCGGTCGTGCTGGATCAGACCGGCAACACGATCTCCGGCTATGTGACCGGTCATGAAAATGACGCGGCGTGGCTGGTGTTCACGCTGGCAGTCAACACCGCAACCGGCGACGTGACCTTGACGCAGGATCGTGCGGTGCACGAACTCACCGCGTCGAGCCCGGATACCGGCGAGGGCATCAGCCTGACCGGCGGCCTGGTGACGCTGACCGCGACTGTGACTGACAAGGACGGTGACAGCGCCGCCCAGAACCTCGACCTCAGCTCGCATGTCACGTTCCACGACGACGGTCCGTCGATCTCGCTGAGCGGACGCGTCGGTTCGCTGAACACCTTTGAAGCCTATCTGTCGGCTTCGACCAATGCGGGCGTCAACGGTTCGACGCCGGACGCGGTGCCGACCCAGGGTCATACGCTCGACAAGGAGAGCTTCGCCGGCGCGTTCACGGTGGTGACCGGCGCCGATAATGCGACCACGGCCTATGCGCTGAGCATCGCGGCCAATGGCACCCCGACCAACCTGATCGACAGTGCCTCCGGCCTCGCGGTCGTGCTCGACCAGAGCGGCAACACGGTGTCCGGCTATGTGACCGGCCATGACAACGATGCGGCGTGGCTGGTGTTCACCTTGACGGTCAACACTGCGACCGGTGACGTGACCTTGACGCAGGATCGTGCGGTGCACGAACTCACCGCCTCCAGCCCGGACACCGGCGAAGGCATCAGCCTGACCGGCGGTCTGGTGACGCTGACCGCGACGGTCACCGACAAGGACGGCGACAGCGCCAGCCAGAACCTTGATCTGAGCACGCACGTCACGTTCCACGACGACGGCCCGTCGATCTCGCTGAGCGGCAACGTCAACTCGCTGAACACCTTCGAAGCCTATCTGTCGGCTTCGACCAATGCCGGCGTCAACGGCTCGACGCCGGATGCGGTGCCGACCCAGGGGCATGCGCTGGACAAGGAGAGCTTTGCCGGCGCGTTCACGGTGGTGACCGGCGCCGACAATGCGACCACGGCCTATGCGTTGAGCATCTCGGGCAACGGGGTCGCGACCAACCTGATCGACAGCGCCTCCGGCCTTGCCGTGGTGCTCGACCAGAGCGGCAACACGGTCTCCGGCTATGTGACCGGCCATGAAGGTGACGCGGCGTGGCTGGTGTTCACGCTGGCGGTCAACACCGCGACCGGTGACGTGACGCTGACGCAGGATCGCGCGGTGCACGAGCTCACTGCCTCGAGCCCGGACACCGGCGAGGGCATCAGCCTGACCGGCGGCCTGGTGACGCTGACGGCGACGGTGACCGATAAGGACGGTGACAGCGCCGCGCAGAACCTCGACCTCAGCACCCACGTCACGTTCCATGATGATGGTCCGTCGATTTCGCTGAGCGGCAACGTCAACTCGCTGAACACCTTCGAAGCCTATCTGTCGGCTGCGACCAATGCCGGCATCAACGGCTCGACGCCGGATGCGGTGCCGACGCAAGGGCATGCGCTCGATACCGAGAGCTTCGCCGGTGCGTTCTCGGTGGTGACCGGCGCCGATGGCGCAACCACGGCGTACACGCTGGGCATCTCGGGCAACGGGGTCGCGACCAATCTGATCGACAGCGCCTCCGGTCTCGGCGTGGTGCTCGACCAGACCGGCAATACGGTGTCCGGCTATGTGGCCGGCCATGAGGGCCAGGCGGCGTGGCTGGTGTTCACGCTGACGGTCAACACGGCGACCGGCAGTGTGACGCTGACACAGGACCGCGCGGTCCACGAGCTCACCGCCTCCAGCCCGGACACCGGCGAAGGCATCAGCCTGACCGGCGGCCTGGTGACGCTGACGGCGACGGTGACCGACAAGGACGGCGACAGCGCCGCCCAGAACCTCGACCTGAGCACGCACGTCACGTTCCACGATGATGGCCCGTCGATCTCGCTGAGCGGCAACGTCAACTCCCTGAACACCTTTGAGGCCTATCTGTCGGCTGCGACCAATGCCGGCATCAACGGCTCCACGCCGGATGCGGTGCCGACGCAGGGGCACGCTCTCGACACCGAGAGCTTCGCCGGCGCGTTCACGGTGGTGACCGGCGCCGATGGCGCAATCACGGCGTACACGCTGGGCATCTCGGGCAACGGGGTCGCGACCAACCTGATCGACAGCGCCTCCGGTCTTGGTGTCGTGCTCGATCAGACCGGCAACACGATCTCCGGCTATGTGGCCGGCCATGAAAATCAGGCCGCCTGGCTGGTGTTCACGCTGTCGGTCAACACCGCGACCGGCAGTGTGACGCTGACGCAGGATCGCGCGGTGCACGAGAACACGGCGTCGAGCCCGGATACCGGCGAAGGCATCAGCCTGACTGGTGGCCTGGTGACGCTGACCGCGACGGTCACCGACAAGGACGGCGACAGCGCCGCCCAGAACCTTGATCTGAGCAGCCACATCACGTTCCACGACGACGGTCCGTCGATCAAGCTGAGCGGGACGGTTGCGTCGCTGAACACCTACGAAGCGTACCTCTCGGCTGCGACCAATGCCGGCATCAACGGCTCGACGCCGGACGCGGCGCCGACCCAGGGCCATACGCTCGACAAGGAGAGCTTCGCGGGCGCGTTCACGGTGGTGACCGGTGCCGACGGCGCGACCACGGCCTATGCGCTGAGCATCGCGAACAACGGTATCGCGACCAACCTGATCGACAGCGCGTCCGGTCTTGGCGTCGTGCTCGACCAGACCGGCAACACGGTGTCCGGCTATGTGGCCGGCCATGACAACCAGGCGGCGTGGCTGGTGTTCACGCTCGCGGTCGACCCGGCGACGGGCAACGTGACGCTGACACAGGACCGCGCGGTGCATGAGAACACCGCGTCGAGCCCGGATACCGGCGAAGGCATCAGCCTGACCGGTGGTCTGGTGACGCTGACAGCGACGGTCACCGACAAGGACGGCGACAGCGCCAGCCAGAACCTCGACCTCAGCACGCATGTCACGTTCCACGACGACGGTCCGTCCTGGACGTCGGCAGAACACGGCGTGCTTGCCAATCAGGCAGGCTTCAGCGTCACGGGAGATCTGCAATATATAACGGGCGCGGACGGTCTTGCGTCCCTGTACTTCACGGGCGTATCCCTGGATCCGCTACATCCGACAGCAACGACGATCCAGGCGGGTGGATTTGCGGTTTCGGAATATGTCGATGCAAGCGGCGTCCTGCATGGCGTTGCCAATGGGGCGGACGTCTTTACCGTAACCCTCAATTCGGCAACATCGACCTACTCGTTCGATCTCTTGCATACCCTCGATGCGTATACGTCGCTGTCCGTCAATCCGGCCAATCTGGGTGGTTCCGGACCGGTTGTGTATGCCACATTGGCAGACACCACCGGCAATCCCGTAACCAATTTGACGGGCTACCACACAACCGGATTGTTCAATGTCAATAGCTGGCTCAACGAGACCCACGACACGCTGACGTCTCTCCAGGTGACCCAGGATTTCGTCAACGCAAGTGCGTCGGGCGAAGGCGTCAGCAGCAACAACTTCAATACCGGCGATTTCATGCGGTTTGATTTTGGGGCTGTCGGCGATAACAGCAACCTCGATCATTGGACTTACGGCGCAGCGCCTGGTGCTGTTTCCGTTGCAACGGGAAATCAGATCACATTCACCGTCAACCCCATCGGTGGTACGGCAATCATCGACTATGTCGTGCACAGCCTCGACGGCACGGTGACCCACGGCGTCTATGATTCGTCGGTCAATGGAACCACTCTTACGGCCAACGGACACGGAAATATCGACTACGTGGAATTGTATGAGCTTTCCGGCAAGTCAAAGATCCTGTTGTCCGGAATTACGGAGCTCGTCAACAATGGTCAAACTGACGTCCCCTTTACCGTGGGTGTAAAGGACGGCGACGGAGACACGACTTCGGGCTCGTTTGATGTCAACGTCAATGGCGCAACGACCCTTACGGGCACTGCTGGAAATGACGTCATCGTCGCCGGAGCAAGCGCTGAAACGCTGACTGGTAATGGTGGGAACGACAAGTTCGTCCTCAATCTCTCCGCCCACTTTACCATCAGTGATTTCAACAGCGGCGACTTGGTCCTTCTCGACGTGCCCGGTCTAAGCCTCCCGGCAGGAACTTCAAATCCGCTCCCGGCGAACCAGTTCACGTCATCGGCCGCGACTGGTGCAGACCAGAACGCCGCGTCTGCCTGGAACGAAAGCGCCAGCACCAACAAGTTCTTCTTCAATAATACGACGCATGAGCTCTGGTACTCGGCAAATGGCACCGGCTCCGACAAGGTGGACCTCGCCCATCTGAGCACCGGCGTGCCGGCGGCCGCGAACATTCATATTTACTAGGCCAGGCTTGCGGCAAAAACGAAAATCCGCGGAGGCGACTCCGCGGATTTTTTTATTCGATCTGGCCTTGCTCGCGCAGTGCTACATCAGCACAGGCAGGAAGCCTGGAAGAGGGCTCGCTGCCTCGAGCGGTTCCACGCCGGTCCATTCGGAGTCTGCGGCATTGGCGGCGGCCGGCGCGGCGTCGAGCTCGTCGCCAAGCGGCAGCCGCCTGGCGTAGGGCGCCGCAAGCAGCTGCACGCCGCGCTCGTTGATCGCAAACATCGGCGTGAAGTTGGCGAGGTCGCCGTCGTCGATCAGCTCGGAGCGGCGGCTGTCCAGGATCAGCCAATGGCCATCCAGCCGCGCCGCCAGCACGGCATGATCCTGGCGGATGGCGCGATCGCGGCCCAGCACCAGGCGCAGCTCCCCGGGCGGGAAGCCGGCTTCGCTGAGCGCGATGTATTTTGCGATCGCGTAATCCTCGCAATCGCCCTTGCCGGTGGCGAAGGTGGCGAGCGGCGCGGTCCAGCGGTCGGCCTCGCCGTATTGGGCGAAGTCGCTCACATAGCGGATCGCCTGGTTGACGGCGCGGTTGGCCTCATCGAGCCGGTCGCGTCCGGTCTTGGCCTTGACCGCATTGATCAGGCGAAGGAACTGCGCGGCATTGGGTGGGCAGCCGGTCGCGTTCTCGCGGCACTGCTCGAGGACGGTCCGCTCCCTGGCGAGATCGGATTCGAGGCCGCGCCATTTGCGCCACAGGCCGTTCTCCGGCGCGCGAAAGGTGAACAGGCCGAACGGCTCGGTGCCTTCGGGCGGAAGCGGCTTGGCCGCCGGCAACGCATCGGTCGCCGTATTCGGCGGCGTCAGCAAGGCGGTGCGAATGGCGTTCGGACCGCGGCCGCGCTGGCGGTCGAGCTTGGCCAGGACGTCGGTGATGGTGAAGAAGGTGGCAGGCGGGCGGTTCGAGGCGGCATCCGACGCCGGCGCAAGCTCGCCGGCGGGAGCGCCGAAAGAGAGTTCGTCCGCGGCAAACGCGGACGGCGCAACGCAAAGACTTATTGAAAATGCAGTCACGGCCATGACGGCCGACGAAGCAAACTTCAGCGACTTCATATGACGTCCCCAATGCCGGGGACCGTCAACGTCTGTGCGTCGATCTGCGTCCCCGCTGTTATCGGGACGCAGACTGGCGCCTTGGCCGCTTAAGCCGGGTTAAGTGGAGGGGGCCGTACCCTGGATTGTCGAGAAGGCGGTCAATCCAGGGTTTGCTGGTTCGTTCGAAATTGAACGACTTGAAGTCATGTCGGTTAACCACGGAGTCCGTGGGCCGGATCAGCGCTCGCGCAGCGCCTCGTCACGCAGCAGGCGGGCGGGCTTCACGATGTAGTCCAGCACGGATTTCTCGCCGGTCAGGACTTCGACCGTGGTCACCATGCCGGGAATGATCGGCAGCGGATGCTGCTCGGTGCCGAGATGGTTCTTATCGGTGCGCACCATCACCCGATAGAAGGTTTCCTGACGCTCGGTCCTCTCCGCCTTGTCGTCGACGATCGTGTCGGCGCTGATGCGCTCGACCTTGCCCTTGAGCGATCCGTAGACCGAGGAGTCATAAGCGCTGATCTTCACCACCGCGTCCTGGTTCGGACGGATGAAGGCGATATCCTGGGGACGGATCCGGCCCTCGACCAGCAGGGTGTCGTCGAGCGGCACGATATCCATGAGGTTGGCGCCGGGCTGCACGACGGCACCAATGGTGCTGATGTTCAATTTATTGACGATGCCGTGGACCGGCGCCTTCAGATCGGTACGCCGCACCCGGTCCTGGGCTGATTTGATGTTCTCGTCGAGAACGGCGAGGTCGGCACGCGATTTGGCGAGATCCTCATCGGCCTGCGAACGGAACGACGCCGTGATGTTTGCGATCTTCGACTGCGCCTCGGCGAGCTGGCCCTTCATCTCGGTGGCCTGCCGGTCAAGCCGCAGCATTTCGATCTCGGGCACCACCTTCTGCTCATAGAGCTTGCGGGTCAGGGTCTGCTCGCGTTCCAGAAGCTTCAGCGAGCCGGTGAGGCGGGTGACCTGCTGATTGAGCACGTCGATATCCTGCGCGACCTTCTGACCCCGCATCTTGAACACGCTGGACTCGGTCGCTACCGCTGCGGGAACCATCTTGTCGAGATCGTCCGGGAAAGTGATCTCGCTTCGTCCACGTGCCTCGGCGTCGAGGCGGGCCACCCGCGCCGCCATCGCCGCGCGGCGCTCGCGGATCTCGCCGAACTCGGAGGCGAACTTGGTATCGTCGATGCGCATCAGGGACTGGCCCTGCTGAACGATGTCGCCTTCGCGCACCAGGATGTCGCCGACGATGCCGCCTTCGAGCGATTGCACCACCTGCATCTGCCGCGACGGCACGACGCGGCCGCTGCCGCGCTTGACCTCGTCCAGCACGGCAAAATGCGCCCAGACCACAAACGTCGCCAGCAGCGCGCAGGACGTCCACAACAGCATGCGGGAAGTGCGGGGCGTGCGCAGCAGCGCCGCGGACCGGATGTCGTTTGCAAACGCAAAATCGGAAGACGCCATAATATTCGCTCGTTATGCAGATTTCGGCTGGATCGTATTCTCGGGCGCAGGCGCCGCGGATGCAGGCTTGCCCTGGAGCAGGGCGAGCACCTTGTCGCGCGGGCCGTCGGCCACCAGGCGGCCGTTGTCGAACAGCAGCAGGCGATCGACCATGTTCAGCAATGACAGACGATGGGTCGAAATGATGATGGTCATGCGGTCGTCGCGCAGCCCCTTGAGCCGCTCGAGGAATTCCTGCTCGCTGCGAATATCGAAATGCGCGGTCGGTTCGTCGAGGAAGAGCACGCGCGGCTTGCGGATCAGGACGCGCGCCAGTCCGATCGCCTGCTTCTGGCCGCCCGACAGGCTGCGGCCGCCCTCCGAGATGGGCATGTCATAGCCCATCGGGTGGCCGGCGATGAAGCTCTCGACGCCCGAGAGCCGCGCGGCAAGCAGGATTTCCTCGTCGGTCGCCTCCGGCTTGCCGAGGGCGATATTGTCGCGCAGCTTGCCGTAGAACAGGTCGGTATCCTGCATCGCAAAGCCGATGCCGGCGCGCAGGTCCGAGGGATCGTATTGCCTGGAGTCGACGCCGTCGACCAGGATGCGGCCTTCCTTCGGCTCGTAGAATCCGAGCAGCAACCGGCCGACCGTGGTCTTGCCGGATCCGACCCGGCCGATGATGCCGACCTTTTCTCCGCCCTCGATCCTGAAGCTGACTTTCTCGAGCGCGTTGCCCGGCGCGTTGGGGTAGGCAAACGACACGTTCTCGAAGGCGATCTTGCCGTCGTCGATCCGTCTTGCGACATAGGATCGGGTCGGCGAGCGTTCGCGCTCGATCGACATGATGCGGTCGATTGCCTTGAGGGATGACAGCGTCTGCGTTCCCTTGGTGATGACGGAGGCGATGCCCGCGATCGGCGCCAGGATGCGGCCGGCGAGCATGTTTGCGGCGACCAGCGCGCCGACGCTCAGCTTGCCGTCGAGGATCAGGAAAATGCCGACGACGACGAGGAGCAGGCTCGTGATCTGCTGGGCGGTGCTCGCGCTGGTCAGCGACATCGACGACCAGAAGTGAACGTCTTCACCGGATCGGGCGGTCGCCGCGACCGAGCGTTCCCACAGGGTCTGCATCCGCGCCTCGGCGCCGGTCGCGCGGACGGTTTCGAGGCTGGACAGGGACTCGACGAGCACGCCGTGCCGGGCGGCGGATTCGGCCTGCAGGCGCTTCATCGCGCGATCGAGCGGGCGCTGCAGCAGGAAGCCGATCAGCATGACCAGCGGGAGCATGACCAGCGGGATCCAGGCCAGCGGCCCGGCGATCATGAACAGCACGCCGACGAACAGGATCGCGAACAGCAGGTCGGTCGCCGAAACCACGCTTCCGGACGTGAAGAATTCGCGCACCGAGTCGAAGTCGCGGAGCTGGTTGGCGATGATGCCGACCGAGGTCGGCCGCTGCGCCATCTTCACCGACATCACGTGCTCGAAGATGTTGGCGGCGAGCACGACGTCGATGGTCTTGCCGGTCACGTCGATCATGCGACTGCGGACCATGCGGAAGATGAAATCGAAGACGATGCCGAGCCCCATGCCGATCGAGAGCGCGATCAGGGAGGGGATCGCGCCGTTGGGGATGACGCGGTCGTAGACGCTCATCGTGAACAGCGGCGTCGCCAGCGCGAGGATGTTGGTCAGGAAGGCGGCGATCGCGATGTGTCCGTAGCTGCGCCAGTGCGTCTTCACCACCGACCAGAACCAGTGGTTGTTGGGAATGTCCCCTGCGGCGACGGTGCGTGCGTCGGCCTGCGCGGCGCTTCTCACCAGGAACGCGTAGCCGGTATAGTCCGAGGCAAGCGAAGCGATGTCGGCGACGCGCGGGGCATTCGGCGCGGCCGGATCGACGATCTTGACCGTCTTGCTCGCTGTGTCCGTGCCGAGCAGGATGAGCGCAGAGCCGTTCTTCATGATCAGGACGGCCGGCAAGACCAGCGCGGGAATGTTCGAAATATCGCGCTTGATCGCCTCGGTCTCCAGACCCGCGCGCCTTGCCGCGCGATCGTAGAGCGAAACGGACAGCCGCCCGTCCGTGATCGGAAGTCCGCCGAGCAGCGCTTCGCGGCTGACGGCGCGGCCGTGATGTGCCGCGAGAAAAGTCAGCGATGCGGTAAGGGGATCGTCGCCGAGTGCGCGCGGCCGAGCGGGCGCGGCAGGCTTCGAAGTTGCATCATCCGGCGAAGTGCGAACGGCGTCAGCCGCCGCGCTGGGGGTTCGAAACAACAACTGAAACCTCGACAACCAAAATGGAAATGCAGAAATCGCATTCGATGATTTCGGGCAGGCTACAACAAACGGCGAACAAAATCAGCGAAACTTGCTTTAAGTATTAATACGGGAATCGAAAGGGCCCCATTTGGGGCCCTTCCGGAAGTCCTGATTCTGGTTGGCGGCCGCTATTGAGCGGAACTCGGGAAGGCCGACAGCAGCCAGTGAGGCTTCGTCGAGGCATAAGAACTCGCATTCGCCGTGACCGACGGATCCGCGTAGATCACGTTCGGGCCGTCCGCAGCGCTCTTCTGCTGCTGCATCCATTCGGCGGAGCCGGGCACCGAAGCGGTCGCGGTCGAGCCGGTGAACCGGTCGGCAAACCCGACATCCTTCGCCGGCTGGGCCGACGCATAGCCCCCCTTGTAGCCCTTGGCCGGGCGGACCGTGGCAGTCGGGCCCGGAACGGCGACGTGCAGCGGCTCGGAGCCGGTTTGCGGCAGGTTCACGCGAAGGGTGGGGAAGGAGTAGCGCGGCAGGCCGATCGACAGCATGTCGGTGGGCGCGGCGTCGACCGGCGGAGGAGCCTTCAGATATTCGATCAGGGTGCCCATCGCGGCCAGCAGCTGGTAGTCGGCGAAAACGACGACGCTGCGGGCGGAGGTGAGCGAGACCGATGCGTTGAAGAACTGGTTCTGCGCGTTGAGCAGGTCGATCAGGGAGCGCTGACCAAGCTCGTATTCCTTCTGGAAGGCCGCGATGGTCTTGCGGTCGGCTTCCAGCTGACGCGTCAGCGCCGCGATGCGCGTTGCCGTAATCGTACGGGCATTCCACGCCTTGTCGATCGATTCATAGGCGTCACGCTGCAAGCGCGCGTGGCGCATGGTGGCTTCGGTATAGCGCTCGGCCTTCTCCGACCTGTTCCAGGCGTCCTGGCCGCCGCGGAAGATGTCCCAAGACATCACCACTTTGCCGCTGTAATCCTCGTGGGTCACGGCGGGATTTCCCGGTGCGGTCACGTACGGGAAGGAGTTGTCATAGTGGGTCGCCCGTCCTTCGAGATAGAACTTGGGGCCGAACGTGCCGTCGGTCGCCTTGAACGCATGTTTGGCGGCGTCGGCGTCGGACTGGGCCGCCGCAATCGTCGAATTGAACCGCAGCGTGGTCGCCAGCGCTTCGTCGCGGCTGTGCGGCAGTCCGCCGAGCGGGGCAGGGAAGCGGACATTGATCGGCTCGAGGCCGACAACCTTGCGATACTTCGCCCTGGCGTCATCGAGGCTGCGCTGGAATTCGGCAAGTGCCGCGCGCGCGCTCTCGACACGCTCACGAGCTTGCTCCAGGTCGCCTTCGCCGGCGCGGCCGCCCGAGAAGCGGGAGTTCACGTTCGCAAAGATCTTTTCGTGGTTGGCGACGTTCTGTTGCGCGAGGCTCACCAGCCGGATGTAGCGCACGACGTCCATGTAGCCTTCGGCTGCGTCGAGGGCCAGCAGCTCGGTACGTTCCTTGACGCGGGAGGCCGCAGCATTCACGCGCGCGGTCTGGCGCCAAACGTCATAGATCGAGGAGAAACCGTCCCACAGCAGCTGACGCACAACCACCGATTCCTGGCTGCCATTGCGCCAGGGTCCTGAGCCAACCGTCGGTGTCTGCACGGTATTGATAACGCCCGGAGGTTGATCGAATTTTTCCGGTCCATAGCTGGCATCGATGCGCACCTGCGGCAGCAGCGTGCTCTGCGTCTGTCTCAGCTCGCTTTCCGTCGCGCGCCGATTCGCGGAAGCTTCACCCACGCCGGGGTTCGTCTGCATTGCCTGGCGCAACGCATCGTTAATGGAAAAAACCTCGGCACGCGCTGACGTTGCCGCCAGGCAGAGGCACGCAATTACCGTGTATGCCGATCTCATTATCCCCGCCCCTACTCACAAATAATATTACGTAGAATCTGGCGAAGGCTAACAGCGGACGGTTCCGCAACCTATGACATTTCCGCCACACAGCGGCTCTAAGTGGGCTCGATGGATCGTGCGCTGGCGGACAAAGAAATTGAGATTTTTATTAAAATTCAATGTTTTGACTGGTGTTCCGTGACCGTTGGAGCTGGTGCCCGCCGGCAACACCGGCGATCGGAACCGGAGAGGTCAGTTAAGGTCGTGTTAACGCGCGGCGAGCAGCCGCCTACTGCTCACGGCAGGTCGCCAGGTAGGTTGCAACCAAGGGCGTCGCCTTGGCGTCCGGCGAGGGGGCGGCCAATTGGCTGGTCAGCTTGTAGAGCGACTTGCTGGCAAAATAGAACCGGAAGATCTCGGCTGTGGACTCGTCCACGCGGGTCGCAAAGACCGACGCAGCCGTGCGGTGGGCGGCCGCAAAGACATAGGTGGTGAGCTTGGCTCCTTTGCCTTCCGTCGCCACAGAGGTCCCCCAGGTGACCGAGAAGGTTTCGCCATCGATCACCACCGATGGCCGGATCGTATCCAGATCGTCGTCGATCCACTGAACGTCGCCGGCCTTGCCCGAGGGCCCAGCCTCGACCCGCTTGCCTCGCGGCGTGTCACAGGTGAACCTTGAAGGCTGAGCTATCGCTGCGCTTGTCGTCGCCAGCAACAACAAGACGCAGCCGACCGACCTCCACATTGGTTTTCCCCTCTGCAGTTGCGTTGGTTGGAATCATACTGGTGGCTCGGCCCGGCCCGCGCAACTCGGTGATGTACGGACATGGCCGGGTAGGCTGCGCGCCCGTTTCCAGGTGATCGCGATGGGACGTCGGAAGACGAGCCGTCACTCCGGCGCGATCGGATGCGCCGGACGCTCGATCGATGGCCTGAGGTTGTCGAGCTCGACGAACACGTCAGCGTGCCGGCGCAGCTCATCGGCGATCATCGGAGGCTTCGTTCGAATGCTGGACACGACGGTGACGCGCACGCCCATCCGCCTGACGGCTTCGACAACGGCGCGCAAGTCGCCATCGCCCGAGAACAGGAACGCATGGTCGATGCGGTGCGCGATTTCCAAGGCGTCGACCGCGAGCTCGATACCGATGCTGCGCTTCATGCGCCGCCGTCCATCGCCGTCGTCGTGCTGTTTGGCGGCCTTTCTCCTGACCGCATACCCGTTGTAATCGAGCCAATCCACCAGCGGCCGGAGGCTGCTGAACTCGTCGTCGTCCCTCACCACCGTGTAGAAATATGCACGGACGATTTGCCCATGTTTACCGAACTCCGCGAGCAGTCGCCGGAAGTCGACCTCGAAACCGAGACTCTTGACGGTGGTGTGCAGATTCGCACCGTCGATGAAGAGTGCAATACGATCGGTCATCTCAAGTCCCCATGAGCCCCGGATCAGTTGCTGTACGCTTTGGTTCTGAAATTCCTCGAGCGCCGGGTGGGGGAGCGCCCTCATTGAAATGGCTAATCCTAGAACATGGAACCCGCAGGGAAGAAGCGGAAAGTTTCAACATCGCCGATGCGCTTCTCTCATCCGGCAGTTGCTGATCCGATAGCGGGCCGGAGCGACGCGGGCCGATTTTCATAGCGGGGCCAACCTGATCGTGCGCGTATTGATAAGGCGCCGGTCGAGCGACCGGACCGAACCTCGCCTTGCGGCCCTAGCGGTCGTAGCCGCGCAAGAATGCTGCCATCCGCGCGCCGGCGATGCCTGCGTCGTCGGGGCGCGTGCCGGCATCAGGCAATGGTGCGGCGCAATCGCACTGACGAGCAGCCGCCCGCAAGGTGATCATTGCGCCGCCAACGAAACTACATCTAAAATGATTGCAATGTACCGACGCTGTTTCGCGCCGATGCGGTATTTCGAGATACCACTTTTTTGCAGATACGATTTTTTATCGATACGAGTTTCGGATCGCTCGGTTTGGAGCACCATCAACAGCAGCAGGCGCCAGCGGCGCAGGCATCACGCTGCGCGCGCGGCTCGACCGGCGCGGAGGCGGCTCGCACTGGCAGGCTTGCAGTGACCGACGCGCAAGCGAGAGCTGCGGTCGAGGAGCGGCGCGGCGAGACGTGGCGAAAGCGCGCCAGACGCCTGGCCGTTCTCTCGCTCTGCATTCTGCTGTCCTGTTGCGGTGCGGCTCGCCAGGCTGTCGAAGGGGAGGCGGATCCGGCGACGGCGAGCGCAACGGAGCCGACGCCGGACACGGCAACCGCGCCCGCAGCGGCCAAGGTTGCGGAAACCGTCAACCTCAACGGCGCGCTCGCGGAATGCCGCAGCGCGTTTCCGGATCAGATCGCACAGGCGGTGGCGCGGACATCATGCGTGATCAAGGCGACCGATCTTGTCCGGCCGCTGCTGCCGTTTCCTGAACTGCTCGATCGGGAGAACGCGCTGCGCAAGGCGCTGGCCGAGCAGGTGCAAGCAAGGACAATGTCCCTGCTCGAGCGAAACGTCCAGATCCAGAAGCTCCATGCGCAACTGCTCGACGAAGAGCACAGCAGGCTGCCGCCGGCGCCGGCCGACGCGAGCAAGCCGCCGGCGGCGGTCACGCAATGGCGACAATCCAACCCGGAGGGGTGTGGCCGGCTCGGAGGCGATTCGGGGAGCTGTTATTGAGCGAAAGGCTGTGTCCGGCCTCTTTCCGCGAAGTGGCTCGCTAACCTTGTGCGTCCGAAGGGAACCTGGGCGGTCCGTGCCGATCCTTTCACAGGACGATGAGCCGTGGCAGATAGTGGATGCTTTGTCGGGATCGACGTCGCGAAGCTGAAAAACACAGCGCGATCGCCGAAACTGGCTCGGAAGGAGAGCTTCGCTCTTTCCGAAAGTCGACGCTTTGGTGACTTGCATGCGCCGGTCCGCTGAACGGATCGCGAGCCGGTTTACCCGTGTGCATTTCTATTGCGAAGCGAGCTTATCCCGCAAGGCCGCGGATTGCATCGCGTGCCGGTCTCTCAAGAATACTTTCATATTCGTCCCATGATCCACGGGTTGTCCCAAGCGATGAGCACTGCAATGGTCAGTAGGGCGATGACATGGAGGAGGAATTCAGTTCTCGTGACGTTGAACATCATTCACCTAATGCAACGCGACAGATCGATCCTTTGCCTGCTGGACGCCGCCGGCAAGCGCCTTCGCATATAGCTCGCGCGCCTTCGTCACGTCACCGCGCGTTCCGTAGGTCTTCCACGCGGAAAGAACGAGGGGATCATATGTCTCCGCGAGCATGAAGCTCGCCTGTGCGCTACCCGTCTCGGCAGCGAGTTCGAGCACGATCCGCGCTGCGCCAATATCTCCTTGGCCGAGCAGGGCGGTGGCGCGTGCCAGCAACCTGGCCGCCTCGGGACCGCCTTGCGCCTCAGCGACCGCTGGCTGCTCTGTCGCGGCCGCCTCCGCAGCTTCAGTCAGCGTGGATTCGCGGCCCGGTGCCGGCGCATCGGCCCGGTCGCGCTCCTTCTTCAGAGACTGTCGCAGCTCTGCCGTCGCGCTCTTGGCGGCCTTCTTCACCCGCATCGCTTCGCCGGCCTTGCTTGACAGCGCCAGCTGGGTCTCGAGGTCTCGCCGAGCCCTCGCAAGCGTGCCAGTCAGCGCCTCGGCCCTGTCGTGCTCCGTCTTCAAGGACTGTTGCAGCTCGGCCATGGCGCTCTCGGCTGCCTTCTTTGCCTGCACAGTCTCGTTACCTGCCTTGCTTGACAGTGCCAGTTGGGTCTCGAGGTCGCGTCGCGCTCTCGCAAGCTCGCCGGTCAGCGTCTCGGCCCTGTCGTGTTCCTTCTGCAGAGACTGTCGCAGGTCCAACATCCCGCTCTCGGCGGCCTGACTGAGCTGCGTCGCCTGATCGCGCGCTCTGTTCGCCTGCGCTACCTGCATCTCAATGATCTGCTGCGCCTTCGCCAGTTCACTTGCTAGAGCCTCTGCGCGGTGCCGCTCCTTTTCAGAAGATTGTTGCGCTTCCGGCTGCATTGCCCCCACACCTTGCTTGCCTTGCGCAATATCCCGCGGTGCCTGTGAGATCGCCCGGTCGGCCTGCTGATGAAGGGCCGGATCCCGCGCCGATGAACCGGCCTTTTGCTTGTCTTGGCTTGGGACCAGCGTCTCTTGCTTGACGGCCTCCACATGTGCTGTGCTAGGCCTGACGTTATCCTGCTCACCAATGTATCGCGTCACGTAGGCGACGACCTCGGCGTGGAAATACCAGCCGATGAACGGCGCCCCGACCATCACTGCGGCAATCGAGGAGATGGCAAACCAGCGCCGCGCTGTCGGTCCGCGCGCCTGTTTGCTCTGCGGGGCCTGCGCTTCAACCCGGACGCCAGCGACAGGGTCCGCGTTCGCAACCAGACGAGTTAATTCCCTCACCCTCGCACGTTCGGCTAGGCCCGAGGGAAAGCAAAAGGTGCGGGGCCCTGGCGATGCCGGGGAGGCGATCGATCCAGTTACCTTTGGCGGGATAAGTTCATCTTGCAGAATAAATTCGTCACCTTCCTCTGGAAGATGCATTGTTTGCAAATGCGTCGGCCTGATCTCGCTTGGCTCGCCATTTTTCCGAACCCACCCACGCCCCTCAGCCGACCACTGAGCAGATTCGAAGCTTGCGCTTACGTCATCCTCAAGAATGACGAATGTCCCATCCTTTGGAGCGGTGTCGATCGCGCGGCGCATGTAAAAGACGCCTATTCGAAGCGGTTACACAGTTTTTTAGAAGGACTTAGCCAATGCGCGGATTCTACTCCACCCCAAGAAAGGCCTCAAGTCATTTGGGTCTTTGGCGGTAGTCCGACCGCAGCGCAGCGGGCGGCAACCTACTAGGCTGCGCGCGCCACGGCTGCAGGCCGAACTCGTCAGCCGGTTTCGGGCTAAAGGAGTCAAATTCGTATTTTTGCGGATCAATGTTAACTCCCGTGCCAGAACGGATCACCGCTTATGCGCGCGGACGCCTTGTGACTGCGCCAGAGCTCTTTCGGCCTCGGTTATCGCCGCGTCAGTTGAGCGGAGCCAACCGTTGTCACCGCTGGCGCTGGTGCAGACCAACCAGGTATTCCCTGTGCAATTGGTGATCCGAATACCAGCGTAGCGCCGGCTCCGAGCTCTCGAACACGTGAGGTGAGCCACCGCGAGCGCCGGAAACCAGGCGGCCTGCTGGATCCGCACCTCATGGCCAAAGGCGCGTTTGAGCTAGGCTCTCGTAGGGGAGATCTGTTAGCCGCACCGCACTGTCTGCTGATTCTGGTTCAAAGGGAAATGCCTATCCTGATCAGATCACGCAAGCGGTGGCGCGAACGGCCTGCGTCATCAAGGAACTGGTATGGCCGCTGTTGCCGTTTCCGGGCTGCCCGATCGGGAGAACGCCCTGCGCAGGCATTGGCAGAGCAGGTTCAAGCAAGAGCGATGTCCCTCCTCGCGCGAAACATCCAGATGCAGAAGCTTCATTCGCAGCTGCTCGTGGTCACCTGACGTCGCTTACCCGTCTCCCGCTCGATTTCGCGCTTTGGACGCCGTCACCGTATTCGCACGGAGCGGTTAGGCTCAAATGTCGCGAAATGCCGAAATGCCTATAATTTAAGAGGTTTCGTGCGCATGACTTTGGAGCGGGATACCCGAAGAGGGCGCCAGCCGCTACGCCGGTAGGGTTAATAAACGATTACCAAGTGACAGCTTTCTCGCGACGCATTATAAGAAATTCCTAGTTGGCCTTGGATTTTGCCCTGCCAACACATTGCGCAAATTTCATGTAAAAGGGATATTTTCCTATGCTGAAGCTCTACATCCAGACCACCGAAGCCTTCAAGCGTCTCGCCTCGGACAAGGACGGCGTTGTGTCGTTCGAGTACGTGATCGTCGCCGCCTGCATCGTCGCCGCGGTTTCCGCCGCGTTTGGTGCCGCCAATACCTCCGGCATTTCGTCCGTGCTGAAGACGGCGATCACCAACATCGGCAGCGCCGTCAGCTCCGCAGTCACTCCGGCCGCGTAATTCCAGGTTGGGCGCTGTTGGCAGGTTGTTCTGCCAACAGCTGTCAACTAGCGGGATTGATGTGTGCAGGCTTGAGAGGAGTGTCTTCTATGCTGCAGTCTTACATCAAGATCACGGAACGGTTGAAGCAACTGTGCACGGACCAGGGCGGCGTTGTGTCGTTCGAGTACGTCATCGTCGCGGCTTGTATCGTCGCCGCCGTTTCTGCGGCGTTCGGCGCGGCCAACACTGCCGGGATCACTTCGGTGCTGAATACGGCCATCACCAACATCGGCACCGCCGTCAGCACCGCGGTTACGCCTGCCGCCTAAGTCTAGAGGCGGCTCTACGGAGGGGGGCATTATTTCGTGTCCCCCGCCTTCTTCTGAGGCGATTTTTTCATGAATTGGATTGCGTCCACGACCTCGTGTCTGGAAATCGTATTGTTGTTCTATGTCGCAACGATCGATATCGCGACACGGCTGATCCGAAACGAAATTTGTCTGGCTCTGGCATTCCTTGGGATCGTCAGTCAATTGGCCAGTCCGATGCAGATCGGCCAGTCGCTGATCGTCGCCGCAATTCTGTTTCTGGTGCTCTTCGTGATCTATCAGCGGGGAGCGATCGGCGGCGGCGATGTCAAGTTGCTGGTTGCCCTTGCGATCGGTCTTCCGCTGACCGGTGTGATCGAGTTGCTGACGGCGACTGCATTGGCCGGCGGCGTTCTGGCCGCGTTGCACCTGATCATGCGCCGCCTCCCAACTCCGCGTCTGGCGCCCGGCGGGTCGTCACTTGTGCGCCGGGTCTATGCAGTCGAGCGCTGGCGGCATTTACGACATGCGCCGCTGCCTTACGGGGTCGCCATCGCATGCGGCGGTATCTGGATCATTTTGAGCAAAGGATTTTGACATGTCGTCCGCATTGCGCGTCTCCATCATCATGGTGCTGTTGCTTGCAGCAACGGCACTTGGGATCATTGCCTTCGGCCTGAACCAGCCGAAGGACCCGGTCGTTGCGCAGGCGATCGCGGAGAAGCCGGCTGCTCAGCCCGCGCCCGCGTCCGCGACCGTCGGCTACTTCGTCGCGACACGTCCGTTGTCGAAGGGGACGCTGGCGCGGGACGAGGATTTCTCCGTGCGCCAGGCGGCGCCGAACCGTGTCCCGGCAGGCGCGATCCTCGAAACGCCCGACAGCAAGGCCGGGCTTCCCGGGTCTCTGGTTCGCAAGTTCGTCGACGCCGGCAGCGCCATCACCCTGGATGACATCCTGCGTCCGAAGGATCGGGGCTTCCTCGCCAGCGTTCTGGCGCCGGACAGCCGCGCGATCAGCATCAAGGTCGACGAGGAGACTGGCGTCTCCGGCTTGATCAGGCCGGGCGACAACGTCGACGTGGTCTTGACTCAGGTGTTCGAGAAGGCGGACCCGGTGAAGCGCGCCGTCAGCGAAACCGTTCTATCCAATGTGCGCGTCATCGCGATCGACCAGGAGATTGCGCAGGGCGGTCGTCCCATCACCAACGCTGTCCCAGGCAAGACAGCGCAAACTGTATCGCTCGAGCTTAAGCCGGATCAGGTCAAGAAGGTCGCCGTCGCAAAGCAGCTTGGAACGCTTTCCCTCGTCGTCCGGGCTGCGGCCGAGCAGTGGGATAAGGCCGACACCGGTGTGACATCGAGTTGCGACGTCTCGCCCGAGCTGGCGCGCCAGAGTGCGGTTGCGGGCCAGAGCACCACGGTGGCGATCTATTCCGCCAGCGGCATGAAGCAATACTCGGTCAGGAAGCAGGATGCGGACGACGACTACCGTGCAGGTTGTGACGGGCCGTCCCCGCTCGAGGCTCAGACGACAGCGGCGGCCAGTGACACTGGCAAAGCGGCGGAGAAGCGGTGATGAGTGTGAACATGGCAGTTGTGGAACAACCCGAAGACACGGCGTCCCTTGTTGCGCGCAACCGTATCGTTTGCTTCGTCAACGACGAGCTGAGCGCTGCGGCGCTACGCAAAGGCCTCGAGGGCAGCAATCTGGTGATCCGGCGTGGCACCATTCGCCATGCTACGCGTATGCTAGAGACCGACACCGACCTCTTCGCGCTGGTGACTGACATCAGCGGCATCGATGATCCATTCACTGAGCTGGAGCGTCTGGCGAGCGTCTGCCCGCCCGATGTCCGGGTGTGCCTGATCGGCGAGAACCGGGAAATCACCTTCTATCGCGAACTGATGGAGATCGGCCTTACCGAGTACCTTCCGACGCCGATCACGCGCGATATGGTACTGGACCAGCTGCGTCCGAAGCTGCTTGGCGACGTCGCGCCCGTTCATAATGACCGCGGCGGGCATGTGGTGTCGATCTGTGGCGCGCAGGGCGGCGCAGGCGCGACGAGCATTGCGATCAACCTCGCGATACAACTGGCAGAGACCACCAAGGCCAAGGTGGCGCTGCTCGATCTCCATTTGCAGAATGGCGAAACCGCGGTGATGCTGGGTGTCCGTCCGGGACCTGGTTTGCGCATAGCGCTCGAAAATCCGATGCGGGCAGACACGCTGTTTCTGGAGCGGACGGCAATCGAGGTGAACGATCGGGTTTGCCTGATTGCTGGCGACGAGGACCTCGACGCCAAGCTCGACATCACCGAGGCGGGCGTGCGGCACGTGCTGGGCTTGCTGCGCCAGCGGTTCAACTACGTCGTGGTCGACGTACCGGTGCCGTTCCCGGCATCGATCTATCCGGTGATCCAGATGTCGCGTCACGTGCTCGTGCTGCTGGAAGCCGAGGTGACCGGCTTGCGCAACGCCCACGCGCTCCGCAACGCCGTCACCAACATCGCGGGCAAGGACCGGGTCTTCACGTTGCTCAACCGTTCCGGCCGGCCCGGCGGCCTGCCCAGGGCGACGATCGTCAAGGCGCTTGGTGCCGAGCCCGACATGGTGATCCCCGATCTCGGCAAGGGAATGACCCAGGCGGTCAATCTCGGCGTTCCCGCGCTCAAGCACGTATCCGGTTTGCGGCGTCACCTGGCTCCGATCGTACGGGAGATCACCGGCGTCGGCGCCAACAAGAAGGCCGGGTGGAAGAGGTGGCTTGGGCTATGAAAAAGTTCGGCAGGCGCGCAGACGAAATGCCGGTGCGGATGCCCGGTGCGGTGCTTGTCGCGCCGCCCCCGGCAGCAAGCGTGCAGCCGGTCCCGCCACCTTTGCCGGCGGCGGAGCCCAGCGTGGCGCCGGTGGCGACCGGCAGCCTGTTTGCGTCCGCGCCGAAGCACGACGGGCCTTCGCAACACCCGGTGATGCCGGCGTCGCTGCGCGAGCGGGTCATCGAGCAGATCGAGCCGTCGGTGGCCACGACCGTGTCCCGCGACGTCCTCCGCCGGCAGATCGAGGAAATCATCCACGGCATCGCCAACCAGGAGCGGCTCGAGCTGTCGGGCCGCGAGCAACTCTTCCTGGCGGAGGAAATCGCCGACGACATGACCGGCTACGGGCCGCTTCGTCCGCTGCTGCTGGACGAGACGATCAACGACATCATGATCAACGGGCCGAGCAACGTCTATGTCGAGCGGGCCGGCAAGCTGGAGCGGGTCGCGGTCCGGTTTCGCGACAATGACCACATCGCCTCCGTCGCGCAGAAGATCGCCTCGCAGGTCGGCCGCCGCGTCGACGAGTCCAGCCCGATGGTGGACTGTCGTCTGCCTGACGGCAGCCGCGTCAACATCATCCTGCCGCCGCTGGCAATCCACAGTCCCTGTATCTCGATCCGAAAGTTTCCGAGCCGGCGCTACAATATCGCCGGGATGATCGAAAACGGAACTATGAATTCAGCCATCGGGCAGTTGCTGGAGATCGCATCCCGCTGCCGGCTCAACGTTCTGGTCTCCGGCGGCACCGGTTCGGGCAAGACGACCCTCCTGAACGCCTTGAGCCAGTTCATCGACCACAGCGAGCGCATCGTCACGATCGAGGACGCGGCCGAGCTCCAGCTGCAGCAGCCGCATGTGATCAGCCTGGAGACGCGGCCGCCGAGCCTCGAAGGCACGGGACAGGTCAATCAGCGCGATCTGTTGTGGAACGCGTTGCGTATGCGGCCGGACCGCATCGTGGTGGGCGAAGTCCGCGGCGCCGAGGCATTCGACATGCTGCAGGCGATGAACACCGGTCATGACGGCTCGATCTCCACGGTGCATGCCAACAGCACGCGCGATGCCCTGACCCGCGTGGAAAACATGGTGCAGATGGGGCAGGTCAATCTGCCGTCGCGCGCCATTCGCTCCCAGATCGTCGCCGCGCTGGACATCATCGTGCAGGTCGAGCGCATGCGCGACGGTCAACGGCGCATCGTCCAGGTCAGCGAGGTGATCGGCCTCGAAGGCGAAGTGATCACCACCAACGACATTGCGCTGTTCGAGTACAAGGACGAGGACATTCACGGGCGGATATCGGGCACGTACAGGTCGACCAACGCGGTCCCGAAATTCAAGAGCCGCCTCGTCTATTACGGGCTTGATAAGGCTTGGGCCGAGGCGATGAGGCAGATCTGATGTCGACAGCTTTGATGATCGTCCTGGTGCTTCTGCTGTGCGCGACGGTCAATACGCTGTGGCTCGACCGCCGGCAGCGGCGAATGGATCGCCAGCTCGAGATCGCGTTGCCGACATCTGATGCTTTGGCTCCGCCTTCTATCCGTCGAGCGGCTAGGATCTCGCGCTGGGATTTGATCCACGGCCTCTTCAATTACAGCCCTGATGTCGTTTACCTGGTGCGGCCGCCCTATGTGCTGCTTGCTGCGGGGATGGCGGCGGTGGGAATTCTCTATGCCAATACTGTGCTGAAGTTTCCTGGCCTCTATGTATCAATCGTAGCCGGAGTTATGGCCTTCATGGTCGTCCGCGGCCTGTTCGCATGGCAGCGGCGCCGTTTCGCTAATCAGCTTTTCCGTCAGCTGCCCGACACGATTCAGTTGGTGACGAGCACAGTTCGATCCGGCCTGCCCGTCAACGAGGCATTCCGCACGATCGCGCGCGAAATGCCGGAACCGACCGCCGCGCAGTTTGCCGTCGTTTGCAGCGAGCTGAACTTCGGAAGGTCACCGGAGGAGGCGGTGGAAGCCGTCTATCAGCGCACGCGAGTCCCGGAATACGCGATGTTTGCGGTTACGCTCGCGGTTCAACTGAAAACCGGCGGCAGCCTTGCGGAGACACTGCAGACGCTTGCTGAGACTGTGAGTCAGCGAGTTGCTCTTGCAGCTCGAGCGAAAGCGCTGGCAGGAGAGGTGATCTTTTCCTCGCGCGCGCTCACCTTCGCGCCGGTCGTCGTCGGCGGGCTGCTGTACCTGATCAATCCGGAGTCGATCGATATGCTTCTTTATGACCCACAAGGTCGCGTGCTGCTCGCTTACGTGGTGTGTTCGGTTCTGATGGGGCATTTCGTGATCCGCTGGATGGTCCGAAGGGAAACTTCGCTATGACGGGTGTTCTCGGCTTTGCCACCCTTGCCGTCGCAGTCGCAACGGCGACCTTCTTGCTGATCATTCGCGAAATCCATCTCCGTGCCCTGGACACCCGTGTCTCCAACGCGGTGCTGGGCATTCCCGACCGATCAAGCTCGTCGAAGGACCTGATCGGCTGGCTCTCGTCGGTCGGTTCGCGCTACCGGCGCTTCTATGCCCAGGAGAACCTCGATCAGCTGCGCTTGGTGCTGCAGGCGGCGGGCTTCAATCATTATCGCATGCTGCCGATCTGGATCGGCTTTAAGACGGTCAGCTCGTTTGCATTCCCGATCGCGGCGTTTTCCATCGCCCAGCTTCTCGGAAGGCCGTTCAATGACGTGATGATCTTCACGTTGCTCGGTCTGGCGTTCGGAATCATGATCCCGCGCCTGATCTTGCTGGTGCTGAAGCGGCGGTTCGACGCAGCTATTCGGTTGGGCACGCCCGATATGATCGACCTGCTCGTCGTTTGCAGTGAAGCCGGCATGGGCCTGGAGAGCGCGCTCGAACGCGTGGGGGCTGAAATGCGGGAGACCAATCCTGCGATTGCGCAGGCGCTGCGCGGCCTTCTCGATGATCTCCGAGTCCTGCCGACCCGCGCTGAAGCATTCGAAAAGCTTGCGTCCACGTCGGAGGGGCTCCGTCGCTTTGGCACCATGGTCAGTCAAAGCCTGCAGTACGGCACACCGCTCAGTCAGGCTCTGCGCAGCATCGCCGTCGATTTGCGCCGGGAGCGCATCACCAAGCTGGAAGAGCGGGCGCACAAATTGGGCGCCAAGCTTACCGTCCCCATGGTGTTGTTCTTGCTCCCCGCAATGTTCGTTATTCTGGGCGCGAGCCCGTTCCTTCATCTCGTGCGTACATTCTCCAGCATCGGTAAGTAAGCCATGAGTGCTAATGCAATGACCCCGCCGACAACGAGCCTGGCTTACGATCGATTGACCCGATTCCTGGGCAGCGCTTGGTTCCTTCTTTTGGGACTTATCGTGATGAGCAAGCTCGTGACGGCTCACGAGCCTTTGCCGTCGCTGCTCTCGAGCTCGCTTGTTGTGGTGTTTTATCTGTTGCTTGCACTGATGGTGCTGACCCGGGCGCCTGCAAAGGCGCAGGCGGGGGGGGTGTTGCCGAGGGTGGCGGCATTCGTCGGCTCGTATTGGCCGTGGACCATCACGTTTTTTCCCAAGACCGAGGCGACGTTACCGAATCTGGCGTCGACGTTTTTTGTGCTGGCCGGGTTGATCATGATGCTGGTCACCGTGCGGCATCTGGGGCGGTCGTTCAGCCTGGTGCCGCAAGCGCGTTCGGTGGTGCAGAGCGGACCGTACCGCTGGATCAAGCATCCGCTCTATCTGTCGGAAGAGATCGTGTTCCTGGGCGTCGTGCTGCAGCATCTAAGCTGGATGACGGTCGCGTTGCTTGTCCTGCACGTCGGCATACAGGTTTGGCGAATTCATTACGAGGAAGACGTGCTTCGACGTACGCTTCCCGAATATTCCAGTTACGAGGCGTCGCGCTGGAGACTGATCCCCTATGTCTGGTGAGTGGCTATGCACAGCCGGCAAAACCCTGTGAGATGCAAACGTTCCCTGATCCGGGATAAGCGCGGCGCCGTCGCGTTCGAGATGCTGTTCGTCTTCTCTTTCCTTATCTTGACGCTTCTTGTTCCGCTCGCCGATCTTGCTGTCGCCGGCTACCAATATGCATCAGCGTGGGACGCGTTGCGTGCGTTCGGGCAGTCCATCCAGTACTCACCGCCGCCCGATGTGACGAGCACCTCGAGCTGGGCATCGGCAGCAATCGCCAAGGCTGATAGCCGCTACCCAATTCAAGGCTTTCAGGTGATTTGCGGCACTGCCGCGTGCGCGGGCGGAAACACCGTGTCGCCAATGTACTATTCGTACAGCACAACCGTTACCTTGAACCCGATGGTGCTGAAATCGGTGCTGTGCACCAGCGGCAACAGCAATTCCTGCGCATTCACGCTGCCTTATACCGAACGGTTTCAATAGGAGGGTCCCATGCGTAACCTGCTCCGTTGCCGCAGAGGATCGGCCGCATTCGCGACCGTGGTCGCGCTGATCCCGCTGATCGGCGTGCTCGCGCTCGGCGGCGAGGCCGGCTCCTGGTACGTCACCCAGCAGCGCGCGCAGAACGCTGCCGATGCGGCCGCCTATTCGGGCGGGTTGCAGAAGGCCTGCATCGATTCCGGGGCCACATGCACCGCGTCGGCGACTACGGTCGACTATAGCGGCAAGCAATTTGCCGCGCAGAACACGTTTTGCAATTCCGGCGATACGTCCTATCCAGGCTCGAAATGTTCGACGAGCCTACCGAGCGGCATCTCGCAGAACGTCCAGATCGCTTCTCTCACGACGTATGGCGGGACGGCCGGGAGCTACGTCAAAGCCACTGTCAGCCAGACGCAGCCGGCCTATCTAGCGAAGGTGCTCGGCCTTTCCACCGTCACGATCGGCGCGATCGCCGTCGCCAAAGTTAACAGGTTGGCGGCAAATCCACCGTGCGTTCTTGCCTTGTCAGGCTCTCTGAGTTTCCAAGGGAGCCCCAACATCAATGCGCAGAATTGCGGCATGTTTTCGGACAGTACGACCAACAGCGCTTTAGACTTCACGGGCGGCGGCATGACTCTCACCGGCCCATTGTCTGCTGCGGGCGGTTGCACGGGGACTACAACTTGGTGCAATAAGGCTTTCCTTTATCAGCTGCCGGTTCAAAATCCCTACGCCGCCCTCGATGGCGCCCTGACCACGTTGTGTGGATCCAGTCCGGCCCTCCCGACCAAGTGCGGCCTCCCAGTCTGCACAGGATTGGGGCTTGTCGCTTACACGGCTTCCACCCCATGCACGAATGATAACCTCCACATCACGTCCAATGGTGCCATATCTCTGAACGGAGCAGCCTCTACCTGCACTCCCACGACATCCTTCTGCGTATACTTCATCTCAGGTACTTTGAAGATCACAGGAACCCCCACGATTTCCGGTACGGCGACCTTCATTCTGCTGCCAGGGGCGACAATCAACAACCAGGGGAACGCGGTCATCAACATTGCGGGGCCATCGACTGCCCCTTCGTCGCTTCCTGCGGCACTTCAGTCTTCTGCCAGCTTATTCCAGTACATGTCCATGTACGACGCTTCAGCGGCGCCTGTGCAATTTGGCGGTAATACCAACATCAATCTCACAGGAACCATTTACGCGCCAAACGCGGCCGTGACATTTCAGGGTAATCCGACCATCAACATGGGCAATGGAACAAGCTGCGGCCAGTTGATCGCCGCGTCGGTCGCGTTCAATGGCAATGCTACGCTCGACAGCTCTGGTTGCCCGAGCCAAGTGCAGGTGAAGAGCCCGCCGCAGTACGTCCAGTTGGTGCAGTGATGAGGAGGCTCGATCAGCGCGGCGTCGCGGCGTTGGAGTTTTGCCTGATCGCGGTGCCGCTCTTCACGTTGATCTTCGCGATCTTCGATCTCGGACGTTATGCGCTCACCTTGCAGTCGTTGCAGGCGCTCGCGAATGCTGGCGCCCGTTCCATTATGATCAACTGCTATTCGAACGCAGTGATCCAGAAGAATTCTCCGTCCAGCTGCAGCGGCGATCCGCTGTCGACTTCGGCGAAACAGATGGTCGCTCCATTTCTCTATGCCGGCGGTCTGACGCCGACACTAAGCGTCCCAGCGACGGCGAGCAGCCCGATCGTCGTGACGGCGTCTTCACCGAATTTCACCATGCTGATGCCGATCTGGGGCGCCAAGCTTAACGCGCCGAGCGTGACGACCAAGATTCCGTTTTGAGGGCGTCGATTCGTTGGCTGGGTTCGCCGGCTGTCCGGGGCCGGCAGCCAGCGCGCTGTCCTCTTGCCGTCGGGCAGGCCGCAAATAGCCCAGGCGGGCTACGGAAGTGGTGCGCACTGGCAACATCGCCGAGTTTTCTCAGGGGTCACCGCGGTGCCGAAGGGCTCTTTCCTTGCAATCGGGGTGCGTGGCGGGGGATGATCTCCGGGCCGCCGTTAGCGGCCTGGCGTGGGGCAACCAGAGCGAGCTCGTTTTGCTTTCGCTCCGCGTGCCGGGGAATGAGAATTCGCAAGTAACTATTTGTAGTCGGACAAACTGTAAGCTCTACGGCGTGATGCACGAACGGGAGTGATCGGGCCGAGGTCGTAGATTTACGGGGGTCGTCGCGGAGACGCGGCGAAGGGGATGGCATGATGGGAAGTCGCGTTTCAGTTGATGCGGGACTTGGGCTGGTTGCCTTGAGCGCGATGGCGTTTGGCGCTGCAATTGCCCTGTTTCACTGCATCGATCCCGCAGCTGCCGCGGACCGGCGTGCGCCATCCGCCTCCTCCGGCGTCTTCGTCAGCGAGATGAGCGACGTCCAGCGCGTCAGGGTGACGGTCAACAAGTCACGTACCTTCAGGGTCGACACGGCATTTTCGACGATCGTGGCTGGTTCGCCTGATATCGCCGACGTCAAGTCGCTTAGCGACCATCTGATCTATGTCCAGGGCAAGAAAACCGGCACCACCAACGTCATCCTGTTCGACAGCGGGATGAAGCAGATCGGCATCCTGGATGTCGAGGTGACACTGGATATCGGCAACCTGCAGCAGAACATCCAGAATGGTACCGGTACCCGCGGCATCAAGGTGTCCGCGTCCGAAGGCCAGGTGGTGCTGAGCGGAGTGGCCGCCGATGCGGTCTCCGCAGAGCGCGCGATGACGATTGCCCAGGGCAGCGTGCCGCAGGGCGGCATCGTGGTCAACGCCATGAGCGTTGCTGCGCCGCAGCAGGTGATGCTCGAGGTGCGCTTCCTCGAGGTCAATCGGGCAGCGGGACGCGACCTCGGCGTGAACCTGTATGCCGCGAACGCCAATGGCACCAACGTCGGGAACTCAGGGCTTGGCGGAGTTACGAACGCGGGGCGCGTGGCGATCGGCGGGAATTCAATAAACAGCAATCGAAACGTGACTGTTACTGGGACCAATCCATCAGTCACCGACACGACCACGACGAGTACCAATAACGTCGGTGCTTTTCCGACCGGGAGCCTTCCCGTGCTCGGAACGCTCGGAACGCTCGCCACCACCGCCGGCGGCGTGGCAGCGCCTCCGTTCGGAAGCCTGCTGACCAGTATCTTGAGGACCAGCAACGGCAGCTCCGTGGACCTGCTGATTACCGCACTGGAAACCAAGGGACTGGCCCGCCGGCTGGCGGAGCCGAATTTGACCACGCTGTCGGGTGATGCCGCGCGCTTTCTGGCCGGCGGCGAATTCCCGGTGCCCGTCGCCTCGACGCAGGTCGCGGGCTCACTGCCGACCGTAACCATCGACTACAAGAAGTTCGGCGTCGAGCTGGCTTTCGTGCCGACTGTGCTTTCGCGCGGGGTGATCAACCTCCGCGTCGAGCCCTCGGTCAGCGAACTCGATTTCTCCAACGCGGTGACCATCGCCGGCACCACGATCCCGGCGCTGACCCGGCGCGACGCGCGCACCACGGTCGAGTTGCGCGACGGCCAGAGCTTTGCCATCGCCGGCCTGCTGCAAACCCGCAACCAGCAGGACGTCTCGCAACTGCCCTGGATCGGCTCGGTGCCGGTGCTTGGATCCCTGTTCAGCAGTAAGTCGTACCAGCAGCAGGAAACCGACCTCGTCATCATCGTGACGCCGCGCCTCGTTGCTCCGGCCGCACCCGGCCAGCAACTGGCATCGCCGCTCGACTCCCGCCTGCCGGCCAATGACGTCGATTTCTTCCTCAACGGCCAGATGGAAGTCCGCAAACGCTACAACGACTATGTCAATTCCGGCGGCGACGTGAAGGGGCCCTACGGCCACATCATCGCGCCCGATGCGGTCGTGCGCGCTCCGCCGCCGGCGGTGGTTGTCGACCAGCCGGTCGTGAAGACGCTGAACTAGAGGAGGCGGGAGATGACCATCCGATATCTGGCACTGCTCGCCCCCTTCCTGCTCGGCGGCTGCTACGGCGTTTACGGGCATGACGAGATGGACCGCTACGTGCAGCGTTCCGACACCATCACGATGAGTGCCGGCAATGCCAAGGACGTCAACGCGGTCACGCATACGATCCACCCGTGGCCGGCCTATGTCGGCGACCGCCGGATCGCCTACGACGCGCGGCGGACGGGTGAGGCTGTGAAACGCTACGGCACCACGGCCCGGCCGGTGGATCAGCTTCCCGACATGGGCGATCCGACCAAGGCGATGGGCCAGCCGCCGCCCGTGCACACCATTCAGGATGTCAACACAACTGGATTGGGAGCGGGGACCGGAGGGTCGGTGGCCGTCGGGGTAGGGGGCGTCAGGTAGCAGGTAGCTGAAGGGCCTGGCCCGCTTCTGGCACGAGCCTCAGTGTTTCGGTCGTGCCGTCTGTCTTTCGTAGGTAGTTTCGCGATGATATTTCGAATGGGGCAAGAGATGCGCTGGACTTGGGGAACGGGGCGAGGATTGCATCGCCTCGTATCGGCGTTGATCTGTTGCTGCCTGGCGACCGGTCTTGGAGCCTGTGACTACACCACGCGCGAGGCGGCGATCGTCTCGCCCGTGGATCCACCGGGCGGCGACCCCGTGCAAGAGCCCACCGACGTCAAATACTATCCCTCCGATGAGCCGGTGCGGATGGGCCTCGAGCACTACAACCGCGGCAATTACGGTATAGCGCAGCGCTATTTCAAGGACGCGGTCGAGAAATCGCCGAAGGACGTGACCGCCTGGGTCGGGCTTGCGGCGAGCTATGACAAGATCCGCCGTTTCGATCTTGCCGATCAGGCCTATGCGCAGGCGATCCGGATCGGCGGCGAGACCGTCCAGATCCTCAACGACCAGGGCTATTCGCTCATGCTGCGCGGTAACTTGAATGGCGCGCGGCGCAAGTTCGAGAAGGCGTATGCGCTCGATCCGGGCAATCCGGTCATCGCCAACAACCTCGAGCTTCTCAACGGCAGCCGGAAGTTCATCGAGCGGCCGCCGAACAATCAGCCGTAGCAGAGGTGGCGTCTCGCTGGAACGGCGGTTTCGTTCTAATCATGCCCTCTGCGACGGGAAGGCCGTCGTGACGAGCCTGACAAACGGCAAGCCGATCTATCGGCAAACAGTGTCGGCGCCCCGGAGCTTGAGCCCGTGTTGCGGCGCAGCCTCAAAGCTGTGAGCGATGGTTTCCGGTAGGGCGGCGGCGGCGATCGCGAGAAGGCCGAAATGAGCGAGACGCGACCGACGATTCCGGCAACACAGCCAATTGCAGCGCTTTATTCGTTATCTGAACCTGGTCCAGAACAGCTCGATGATCTCGCTTAGTTAGAACTGCGCTTGGCGTCGGGCATCCGGGATGGCTCAGCTAATTCGTTCTGAGCCGGGCGATGCCGGAGATGCCGGATTGGCCAGATCACACTATTGATGATGTCCACTCGCTCAGCGGGCACAAGCCCCGTAGCAGGATACTCATCCGCTCGCGGCACCCACGCCGTGCCGAACAGAATGTCCCAGAACGGAAAAACGGCGGCGAAGTTCTTGTCTCGATGCTCCAGCCGCGCCGAGTGATGGATTCGGTGCCATTGCGGGTTGTTGATCCATGTCGCAAACCGACCGAACGGCATGCGGACGTTTAGGTGAGAACACGTATCGGGGATGAAGATGACAACACCCACGGCTAGTGCCATGTCCGCCGGGACCCGAAACAAGATGACGATGATTGGGAGAAAGGCGTCAGACAGCACCCGCTCGAGCCAATAGTGTCGGCCGCCGGTGATGAATGTGACGGCATTCGCGCTGTGATGAAACGAATGCATCGACCAAAGGATCGGAATCGCGTGTTGCAGTCGATGGAATGCGTATTTGTAGAGATCCACCGCAACCACGACGAATGCGAGGGAGGCGTACCACCAATAACCTTCGGTCGGTAACTCGATCCACCCAAACCCGGTATGGGCCACAATCGTGGCAGCGCATATTGCAGCCACCGGAGCCAGCATATTTTCCAGCCCGACGCTCACAATGACTGCCAGCCAATCATCACGAAACTCGGAGCGGGGAATATCTGCAATGGGCCACCTTTTCTCCAAAAGGCGAGTGCAATAGTAAATTCCCAAGTATAAGGCCGCGTAGCCAGCCGTGCGCCCAACCGCACTATCGGTAAGAAATGACGGGAGCATTTGTCCCCCTGAGGTTGAAATGCCTCATTTTTTCTTAGCTTTCGGGCGGGCGCAAGCCGTGATTTTACGGGTGTACAATTGTGGCCGTTAGGACCGGTATGCTGTCCGTTATAGTCCGCTAGGTGAGCTTCGAACTGATTTGTACAACTTGGCCCGCGAGCGGTCGGAGCGCTCTTCGCCTGGTCTTCTTGGGATGGGTTCAGGTTTCTCCGAAAAATTGCGTCGGAGCGTAGTTCAATCTTAGAGCCGATGTCTCTTGATCATCCCTGATGAGCAACAGTCGTCTTGTCTGTGCGGCATTGAGCAGGCCCTCGAACAAGACGGAAACCGCGCGGGCCTGGACGTAAGTGTCCATGTTGATGGAACGCTGATCGAAACCGTACGACGCAAGATGCGCCTCGATTTCCGTCGCGTCAGAAGGACCGAGTTAGTGCGTTTTGGCGTGTGTGGTGCTCGGCCTCGTCTACGAACTCAGGCGCGATGCTCGCGATATCGATCCGGCGCTAGGCGTCCTCAATCGCCTTTTTTGATGGGGCACTAGCAAGCGATGGCGTAAAAAGGCAGTAGCGCTGGATTACCTAGCAGAGTTCGGTGACTTCGATCGCGAGCAGCTATTCGATGGCAGGCCGCGGCGCCAAATCGCCGAAGATCGCCTAGCGTAGCATGTATTAGTGGTCAAGGCGTCCACGGGGAGCAACAGGGGAGGGGAGATGGCGCCGAACCTTCAAACTCGACCGGCACGATTGTTGCGGTCAGTCCGCGGTTTGGAAGGGCCGTTCATTGTGGCGAAGCCTCCGAGCCTAGGCGCGAGGGAGCGGGGGACAGGGGGCTGTGGATCGGACTAGCTATCCACAAGTCATGCGCCAATCGTAATGGCTCGATCGTCAGATTCGCCCACCAGGCTCTTTCGTTTCCGTGTCGATGCAACTCATGGTGATGGGCGCGGCACAACGGAACGGTGTACTCGTCGCTGGCCTTGCGGCCGAGAGCCTTGGGTTGGGCGAACTTCAAATGGTGGGCATCGCACGGACTTTGCTGGCAAACGAGGCAAGGCTGTTCGCGGACAAACAGCAGGTGGGCCTTGCTGCGTTTGCGCACGGGCTCTTTGGGAAATGCAAGCTTAGCCGTCGCGTCGCTTGGGATGTCCGCGACGGACGCAGCCGGTTTCAAGCTATCGCTTTTGTCAGGAAGCGCCTGCGGCAAGGCCGCCAACTTCTCAAGGTAGGCAGCTTCAATGATGCGGGCATCTGCCACCAAGAGGCTGTTCTTCTTAGGTAGTCCGACTTGAGCCCAGGCGAGGAGTTTGTTCTCACTCGTTAAGCAATCGAGCTCTGCCAACATCTGCCCCCTTAGTTGGGCTGATTGATCCAGGCTGAGTAGTGGGGGCCGCTGCGTAGCGCCTTTGTTTCCTTTGACGACGTCGGGCCGATTGCCAACTCGAAGCTCGGGCGGCGGATCCGTTGTGGGGGCCGGCGCATCTAAGTCGTCTTCGCCCGCGATCCCCACAAGAGCAAAGAGAGCGTAGCGCCGTGCATAAGTAAGGGCACCTCCCATCCGGTGCGGAGCATTGATGTCACTGACGGCACACACCGGCCACTCCGAAGACATCCATTCTCCGGACGAATGCGCCAGGAGCGTCGTCAAACGAACAAGGCCGGTCGTTTGGTCGATACCGGTCGTTTGAACAGTTGCTATCTCGTGGCTCCCGAGGCACTTGCGGACCAAATCTAATGCAGTTGCCAATGAGGCGTACTTGAAGCTGCGAGCCTCTTCGCGCGGAAAGACTGCAGGGATAGTCGCAGTAAGTGCCTTCTCTGGATTGGAAAGCTCCAGCTGAGCCTTGGCTAGTGCGCTGGCAATTGCGCCGATCGTTTCGCTGGACTGTTGCATGACCGACCCCTTAGTTCACAACATGAAAGGTAATTGAACCGGATTTCGATCGCGTGGCCTTCAGTCCATGACCACTCGCTTCCTTGGCGTCATCTGGGACCAACTTCTTCAACTCGGATTTTGCGGCGTCGTGCTCGAGATAAGCCGAGCGCGTGCGGTGAAAAATCCCGGCAAACTCAGCCCAGGCGTTAGAGGCATTCATATCGACCGATCGAACTGCTTCAATCCGAGGCCGCGGGGGCTCAATGTCGAACCGGTGAGGCAACTCGCCGGTCTCAACACAGCGCCAGAACTTCTTTTCCGCAGTCAGCAACAGGTGCTGGTATAGGGGATCGGCGGGAATGGTCATCTCAACCCACTTGCCGCCGCCGGTTATGATCGATAGCGCCGAAGTTCGTGACGCCGTGACCAACATGTTGTGCTGCAATTGCGCCATGTGCTTTTCCGCTGCGCTCTCCTCCGAGAACGACCATGGCAGCATGAACTTTGCCTCAAAAACCGCGCCGGTGCTCTCCACCATGCCGTCGAGAGTTGCCGCCATCCAACGTTTGACCGGATGAAAGATCCGCCGCTGCACTTGAGTTATGGCACGTCCGGTATTCTTCTCGTACCAATGCCGGTTGAGCTGTTCGGTTGCGGTGCCGAGTTGTACGATCAAGTTGGCTGAAAGATCCGCCGGTTCGGCTTCGCCGCGCTTCTCACGCCAGAGACGCAGCAGGGCGGCTTCATCGTCACCCATAATTATGCGGGCGTCGGACCCTCCTACGAAACCACGGCGATCCGGTCCAAAACTAATTTGAGGCCTTTGGTGGGGAATCATTGCATTCTCCGGGTGCGGAAAAGAACTTCAACATAAAATGTTGATACAGGATCGCGCCGGAGTAATCAACATAAAATGTTGGAATTTATTTCCCCTGCTCAGTGCCGTGGAGGAAGAGCGCTCCTGGGTATAACTCAGCCTCAGTTGGCGTCGATCGCCGGTCTCGGCCTATCAACGATCGTTGATTTCGAACGGCAGCGAAGGGCCGTGTCGGAAGAGGCGGTTCGGAAAATGCAAGAAGCCCTCGAGAACGCCGGGGTCGAATTCATCCCTGAAAATGGCGGCGGGGCGGGTGTGCGCCTCAAGAAGCGAAAGCCGTAGAAGCAACAACTTGACCGACGATGCCTGACGGCACCTGAGGAGAACAACGACAAGGTGCGTTGCCGGCGAGGCCGACTACCGATGACGACGAATGCCCATTCAATTGTTGGCGTTGAAAGAGTCTCGGCTAATCCTTTTGGTCGCAAGATTTCCATTTCTTTGAGCGATTAGCTCGACCGTATATTCGTGTTCATAGTCGAACCGAAAGACGCGGTCTGCTTTCCAGGTTACGGTTGACAAGCCGAACAGTTCGCTCTCGCCGCACCAAGTTTCGCCGGTGGCGTATTTTAGAGTGAATGCTCCGCGCGGTACCTGAGTTTCGACCGTTGATCCGCCATAGAGATAAAGCGCGAGAACTGGTCTGCCGCTCGTAGCATCGTTGATCTTTACAAAATAATTGGATCCGTGCGCGGTTTTGAGGGTCAAAGTAGTTGCGTCTGGGTAATTGAAATACCGTGCGTAAAGCCCCTCATAAGGTTGCGTACGACCATTGCAAGCATCTCTGGAGCTCGGTGATGGCCCCGAAGTTGTTGCGCTCGTCATCCTCGAGGAACTGATCGGCAGAATTGTTGGTTGCCAGATCAGAAGCAGCGTGGCGCTGGCGGTGATGGCTATCAAATATCGGATGCTGTACAGGCGTCGAGTGATCCTCATCAGGGGCGACTCTGGAAGTGCCGCACCGCAATTCCCGCACCAGGGTAGCCGCCTAATGGAATAAGCGGGCACCTTGTTTTTCGTGCCGCACGATCGGCAACTAACGAACTGATCGTCCGTCGAGGCCACGACGCCGCGCTAGCTCCTAGAAACAATCTGTGACGCTATCGCCACCGCCCATGTCGATCGTTGTGCAGTGTAGCGCGCGGGAGCTTCTGTCGGCGGGACGTGTGGGCGTTCTAAAAGGAACACCGTACTGCGAGAGGTCCGGGAGCTTCCGCCGCACATGTTCCTCTTCGTCCTGCTCTCTGGCCCTAGTCCTTTGCCGAGCAACGTCCTCGATTGTCCATTGCAGCAATTGGTCAACTGCGGTGGACGGACTCTGCTGTGCGTGGGCAGGGAATGACATCGCGAGAACGATCAGGCCAACTGCGGCAAAAGCCGAATGCATGGTCATCAAACTCCTAGATGCATGACCGTCTAACCTGTCCATCGATCGCTCCTGCGCGCGGAACGAATGTAACTTAAAAGCGGTAGTCTTAAAAGCGGTAAGTTGCTCGAAATCTCTGTGTGAAAAGGACTCACAAGGGGCCGCTTCGGGACGTGTTGGCGAGAAACATGCGCCGGCTTCGGGCTGCTCAGGGCCTCAGCCAGGAGACATTGGCGCACGAGTGCGGGATCAACCGTACTTATCTCAGTGGCGTTGAACGATCTGAGCGAAATGTCTCGATCGACAACATTGCCCGGATTGCTCGTGGTCTCAAAGTCAAAGCCCACATGCTCCTTGACGATGGCGCTTAGGCGTTCCTGCTCAAAGGTCGGCGCCGCGTTCTGCGCTTTGCCGGTGTTGCGCGCGTTGAGCAGTCGTTCGCGAGTCTGAACCCGCCCTGGGCACCATGGCTCTCCTAAGGGCCTGATATCCAAAGCAATTCAGCAATTTCAACGGCTTGACGCTACTCCGTTGGTACAAACAGGTGGTACAATGCCGCTCGCAATGTCACGTCCTTGGAAGCACCCGAAAACGGGGATCTATCAGCTCCGCAAAGTCGTACCGGACGACCTGCGCAAGCTCGTTGGTAAGCGCGAGGAGAAGCTCAGCCTTCAAACCCGAGATCCCGCTGAGGCGAAGGTGCGCCACGCCAAGGCACTGGCCGAGCTCGAGGCGCGATGGGCGAACTTGCGCACTGGCCCGAAGTCGCTGACCGAGCGCGAGGCGCACGAGTTGGCTGCAGATTCCTACGGTGAATTCCGGTGGAGGCGCTCTTTCGAGAGCTTTGCAAAATTCCAAAGCTTGGCCTCGATCGACATTGACGCGGACTCACAATGTAAGTCACTTTCCTGTTCGAAATCCCCGGACGGTGCCCTGGGTGATGGAAGAGCACGAGGACGGATTTCGGATGAAGGACGCTCAATGGCTTCTTCGTCTGCGGGGAGCGGGCACCGTCACGACCTGCACCGCGGCAAACACCAATACGCAAACAACTTCCTCTCGCGCGAAGAGGCGCGACGGATCGCCAGGGCTACTTCGCGGTTGCTGTACTCCGCAGGCGTCCGCAGTACTGAAACTGCCTAGCCCGTTGAACTACGGTGCCCGGATTTAAGGATAAGTCGAAGCGCGCCGCACTTTCGTGATCCGGCGCGCGCTCTCCGTCGTATACTTTGGTTCGGAGGGATGATGAAAGCCACACAAGAGCAGTTGCAGGCGTTGAGGCTGTTACGGGCCTTCTCGGAAATCAAGGATCCGCAAGTCCGCGAAGCCGTTATCGCGTTTGCTGAGCAGGCGCGCGACGGCAGGTGTGAACGCTCCGAGCCTAAGACCGAACACGACAGCTCCAAATGACCTAGTCGGCGTCGCTGCTATCCGACCGGTCTGAAGTGCGCTGGTCGTTCAGCGACAGGATCGGCAGCGGCTTGGTGTTGGGCGGCCCTTTCTCGTAACGCGAGGCCAGATCGAGCAGGCGCCGCTTGATAAACGGGTCGGCGCGGCTGGCGAGGTCGCGGACCAAAGTGGTCCGCTGCTTGTTAAATTGATCGTCGAGCATGCGATCACCAAATAAGCCCCATTATAGCGGCTGCCGTTTCAATGCGTAGCTTCGAGTTGCGTATGGTTAAGCCTGCGACGGGGGCTTCTCATCGTCCCGGTCACGCCGTTCCACACGCCGCAAGGCTAGGCTGCGGCGCTGCGCTGCCTTGATGCGGAAGCTGCCTCAGATGACTCGCTTAATCGTCAACCACGCGAACGCCAAATAACTCCGCTATGTCGAATGTCATTTCAACAGGTTGGTTTCGATTGCACATGGTTAGATGCCTCCTGATAGGAGCCAAGGCACATGAGCATTTTTTGACAACATTCCTCGCGAAGATAACGATCCTCCGTTACCTCACGAAACGCAGTTCGCGTACCTCAAGCTCGGCGCAGACGATCTTCGACCATATTCGCCGTCGTTTTCTTGCCGCCATTTTGTCGACCGCGTTCATTCTGCCGGAGGCCATCGCCCAGATGGGCACGGCTGCCCAGAAATCCGGAGGAACAGCAATATTGCGCATCGGTTGTCGTTTCGACGACCAGTCGTTCACGGCCACTCTGTTGGAGAATCCATTGGCACCGAATTCGCGGCGATGTTGCCTCGGGATCTTGCCATCAAGAGCACCGGCAAACGTCTCCTTTAGCTCGGGACGATCGCCAAAGTCGTCTTAAGCTGCGGCGAGGTCTTTTCATGACGTCCTTCGGGCATGGTGTTCCTTTTCAACGATTCAGTGGACCATCGTCAGCGTGAACTACACTTCGCGCTAACGACGCGCGTTCAGCAGCTCAGTGGTGCAAAATGAAATCATTCACGGTGAGTGATGAGATTCCCAAGAGGTTGATCTGCATGTCTTCTCCGCCAGCGCTGATTGACTCACTTGCACCACTCGCATTGGCGTACATGACGGCATTTCCGCCGCTGATGACCACGTCGATTGTGTGAGCTGCAAGATTAACTGGAGCGCTCCCGTTGATGATGTTGATGGACACATTCTGATTGAGACTATTCAGACCGGCGATGGCCGAGAAGTCGAATTTGTCCGCGTTGTGAGTGAAGTCGGTAATCGTATCGTGGCTAGCCACAGTCGAATCCGACGTGGCGGCATAAACGAAGATGTCATTTCCAGCCCCGCCCGTAAGCTGATCGGCGCCGGCGCCGCCCTTGATTGTGTCGGCGCCGCCGTTTCCGATGATCAAGTCATTGCCTGGTCCGCCATTCAATATGTCGCCTGCGGAACTGCCAAAGATAGCAAGATTGGACGTGTTTCCGGCAACGTCGGTCGCACTGAACGTGTGCACGGTGTCGCTCAATTTGGCCGTGCTGAAACTCCAGGCCCCAGTGCTGGTGGTGTTTGTCGTCCCGATCAACGTGGCTCCATCATAGACCGAGACTGCGCCACTTGGGATCGAAGTTCCGGAGAGAGTGAGCTTGCCACTGCCTCCCGTACTTATCTCGCTCGTGATCACCGGGGCAACTGTATCTAAAGTGAAGGTCAGCGATGCGGTGCCGGTGTTGCCGGCCGTATCAGTCTCGCTGGCGACGATGGTATGCGACCCATCCGTCAACCCGCTCGGCGTAAA
>NZ_VITY01000019.1 GCF_007993935.1 Bradyrhizobium macuxiense
ATTGCCGTCGCTCGAAAGCTGCTCACCATCCTCAACGCGATGATGCGCGACCGAAAACCCTATCGGGCGGCTCCTTCAACATAACAGTTGCCGGCTTTCGCCGGGACGACGCGTGGAGAGGGTCTTGTCCCGCGCCAGCGCCGGTCATCGCCGCGCAGCAATCTCGCGCACCCGGTCTACGACCGAAACTGGCGGCGATAGAGTCCGGTCTCGCGGGACATCCTGTTGGACAGTTCCTGCGCGCGCGATGTTTCATCCGGCGTCATCGCGGCGGTCTGTGCGACCCAGTTTTCGCGCTTCACCGGGAAGCATTGCGCAACCGGCGTGCCCTTGGGCAAGACGCCGTTGAAATTGGTGTCGTGCCAGCGTGCCGGGAAATGAACCCAGCCGTCGCGAAACAGGTCGCAATCGACAAGGCCGGTCAGTGTGGTGAACGGCAGGTCGAACCGATTGACCGGATGCGTGAAGAACAGCGAATAGCCCGCCGGCGCCTCGATGGTCCACAGATTGACGAACTTGATGACGAAGCGGTCCGGCTCGAACAGCGGCGAGCCGGCCACCTGGCTTTCGTCGTGGAATCCGACCGGCGAGCGCGGGAATTCGAGCGCGCCCCCCGCCGGAAGGTCGTTGTCCCACGTCATCTCGCCATTCTCGACCTTGAGATCGCAGACCAGCGGCAGCAGGAAACCTGACGTCATCGCATCCACGAATGGCGGGCAGCGCTTGACGGTATCCTCCTCGCGATTGCTCATCGCATTGAAGGCTTGCGTCGGCATCGCCTTGAGCCATCCGGGAAGACCCATCGACGCCGGCACCGGCTCCGGAATCTTGCCCTCGAGCTCCGCCGGGCAGCGGAATCTGATGGTGATCGCTTCATTGTTGTTGGACACGGTTTTGGTCCCTGGTTCGTTCAATGTCGGCAGCGCCATCGCGCCAGTCGGTGCTGATCTAGCACGCGATGACGGGGCGGAGAAAGCAACCGCGCCCGTCGCGACGCGCCTCGCGGTCTGGAGCTATAAGTTGTTGTTATCATGACGGATAAGGTAAGTCCTCGATTCCCGGTGCGGCGCGCATTCCGATCCGGCTTTTCCGCGTTTTTCCGTTCGCCAGTGTGCAAGACTTTGCCGATAGGCATTGGCTTTCGAAGTCTGTCGAGCGCATCATGGCTGGTGTCGCTGACGACAGGATTTTCAGCAGGTAACGGAGGGACCAATGGCCGAATCGAAGGTTGAGACCGCCACCACTGCAGGCGCCGCGCCACCCTCCGGCGAGAGCAGCGGTCCCAGTCATCTCGCGGTCGCGACCGTCCGCACCGTGCCGATCGAGCAGGCGCAGTCCCGCAGCGAGCACGATTTGCTCGGCGAGGATGACGTGCCGGTCAACGCGCTGTGGGGGATTCATACCAAGCGCGCGGTGATGAACTTTCCGATCACCGGCGTGCCGGTCGGCCACTTTCCGCAGTTCGTCCGCGCACTGGCGCTGGTCAAGCAGGCTGCCGCGCGGGCCAACAAACGGCTCGGCTATCTCGCACCCGAGAAGGCGGATGCAATCGAGGCGGCCTGCGTCCAGGTTGCAACCGAGAAGGTCTATGCGGAATCCTTCGTGGTTGACGCGATCCAGGGCGGCGCCGGCACCTCGACCAACATGAACGCCAACGAGGTGATCGCCAATGTCGCGCTGCGGCTGATGGGCCGCAAGCCCGGCGACTATCACGTGCTGCATCCGAACGACGACGTCAACATGGCGCAGTCGACCAACGACGCCTATCCGACCGCGCTGCGGCTCGCGGTGATCTTCGCCACCCAGCCGCTGGTGCGCGCGCTGGACGATCTCGCCTACGCCTTGAAGGGCAAGGCGGTCGAGTTCGCCGACGTGTTGAAGATGGGGCGTACCCAGCTTCAGGATGCGGTGCCGATGACGCTCGGCCAGGAGTTCGATGCCTTTCACGTGACCGTAAAGGAGGACATCGCGCGGCTGAACGAGATCTCCGCGCTGTTCCGCGAGGTCAATCTCGGCGCCACCGCAATCGGGACCGGAATCAACGCGGACCCGCGCTATGCCGCGCTCGCCGTCGAGGAATTGTCGCGGCTTTCGGGGCAGCCGATGGTGCTGGCCTCGAACCTGATCGAGGCGACGTCCGATCTCGGCGCCTTTGTGCTGTTCTCCGGCGTGCTGAAGCGCGTCGCGGTCAAGCTGTCGAAGATCTGCAACGACCTGCGCCTGCTGTCGTCGGGGCCGCGTACCGGCATCGGCGAGATCAGGCTGCCTGCGGTGCAGGCCGGCTCGTCGATCATGCCCGGCAAGGTCAACCCGGTGATTCCGGAAGTCGTCAACCAGGTCGCCTTCCTCGTGATCGGGCACGATCTCACGGTGACGATGTGCGCCGAAGGCGGCCAGCTCCAGCTCAATGCGTTCGAGCCGACCATCGGCTATTGCGTGCTGAGCTCGCTGCGCATGCTGACGGCGGCGATCGATACGCTGACCAAGCGCTGCGTCGAAGGCATCGAGGCCGATCGTGAGCGCTGCCGCAGCCTGGTGCAGGGCTCGATCGGCCTGATTACGGCGCTGGCGCCGGCGCTCGGCTACGAGGCAAGCTCGCGTGTGGCGCGCCGCGCGCTGAAGGAGAACCGCTCGGTCGCCGACATCGTGCTGGAGGAGAAGCTGCTGACCGAGGAGCAGCTCAACCAGCTGCTCGAGCTCGAAGCCATGACCCGCCCGGCGCGCCGGCAGCCCGTGCCGAAGTTGAAGGACAGTTGAGAGCAAGCGTTACGGAGCGCAAGGCTGGACACACGAACCCGCCATTCGTCGTGCTCGGGCTTGTCGCGGGCGTCCACGCCTTCAATGTCGCCCGCGCAGAAGACGTGGATGGCCGGGCCAAGCCCGGCCATGACGGCAGGTGTGTTGACCGGCGACGGCTACAGCGTCTTGATGAACTCGATCAAGGCACGCCGCTCGTCTTCCTTCAGCTCCGGCCCGATCACACCGTTACGCTTGTCGTTCGAGAATTCGTGGCCGGCATTGCTGTTGCCGCGTTTGGTGGTATCGAGCGCGAAGACGTTCTTGATCTTGTCGTTCGACACATAGCCGAGATCCTTGGGATCATATTCTCGGCCGCCGAGATAAACGATCGGAGGACGTTCCTTCGCCGGCGACAGCAGCGCGTAGATGGTCGGGACCGAGCCGTTGTGCAGATAGGGCGGGGTCGCCCAGATGCCGTTGAGCGGCCGGACCTTGTAGGCAAGCGGCGCCTGGATATCGTTCGGCCGGTAGCCGTTGATGCGCTTGCGATCCTCGGCCGGGATCTTGTTCTGGTCGTACCAGTAGTCGACGGTCTTCTCGACCAGTTCGCCGAGCGCCGGCCCGAAGCCGCCGTCCTTGATGTTCAGATCGGCCGGCGTCTCGACGGTGCGGCTTGCAAGGCCTTCGGCCTGCGCGCTGTCGGTGCCGATATGGCTGATCGGGATCATCTCGACGTCGAGCAGCGGCTGGCCGGCGTCGTTCTTGATCCAGCGCTTCTTGTCCTTGAACAGCGCAAAGGCTTCGCCTGCGGGCAGCGCCTTGCTGTCGATCGCGGGGCCATGGCAGCCCTGGCAGTGCGTCTTGTAGAGCTCGCCGCCCTTCTTCGCGAGATCCATGTTGATCTGCCCCAGGATGTTCTCCGGCCATTTCGGCGATGCCAGGCCGCCAAAGCCCTTGTCTTCGCTGGGCGGCTCGCCGGCGATCATCCGCTCCATCTCATGCAGCACGTCGATCCGCGCGCTCGATTTGAACAGGCCCCTGGATTCATCGAGCAGATTGAGTTCGGCGCTGACGCCGAGCGCTTCGCCGGCATTGCGCACCATCGGCTGCATGATCGAGCCGTCATACTGCACCCAGCTGAACCAGGGCGCGTTCCAGATCCGTGGGAAATGCACCGGCGCCGAATGCGAGGCGTAGTTGTTGGGATTGTTCAGGTCGATCGAGAACACCTGGTTGCCGATCCGGTTCAGCGCGTCGAGCCGCGCATAGCCTTCCTCGACGCTGTTGGCGGCAACCTTGCCCTCCAGTGCGTTGATGTTTGCGTATTGCTTGAGCACGAGATCGAGCTGGCCGCGCAGCGCCATGCGCTCATCGAGGCTGGCCTCCTTGCCGAGGATCGCCTCGGCAAAGCGCGAGAAGCGGCCAGGCCAGAACCGGGTCAGCAGCAGCGAGACGCCGACGCTCTTCTGGAATTCGAACAGATTGGTGTTGGCCGGCCCGCCATCGATCACGATCTCGGTGCCGCGATAGCTGAAGCTGCCGGTGTGGCAGGCGGAGCAAGTCAGCCCGACCCCGTGCATGTCCACCTTCGTGTGCGGGTTGCGCCAGGGCGCGCCGTTGGCATCGGCCATCGGGCCGCTTGGCGCGAAGCCGATCGGCAGCGGATCGGGGCTGCCTGGGATCACGGTGTCGGGAATAAAGCCGAAGCGGCCGAGATAATTGGTCTCGCCGAGCTTCGGCGCCGCCGTGAACAGCGGCCACACCGTCGGTTGCTCCAGCGCCATGAACCATTCAAGGGGAATGCCGAAGGTCCGCGTGCCCTGGTCGGCGTGATAGAACCAGCGCAGCCGTTCGGCGCTGACATTCTGATCCAGCCATACGGTCTTTGCCGGCGGCTGGTAGTCGACGACCTTGACGCGGAAGCCGCTCGTCACCGTCTCGATATCGTCCTTGAAGTAGAGCACGCCGGCGACAATCAACAGTCCGATGAAAAAGATCGTCTTGCGAGGCATGCCCCGTCCCCCGATTCGCGGTACCCGCGCGTCATATTGCTGAGATGTTAAAAATCGCCGAAATAGGTTCGCGTTAAGCGTGTGTCGCGTCGTGCACTATCCTATAGCGGCGCTGCTTGGTCTACCAACGGAAATGTTGCAAAGGAAAATTTGATTGGCTGTGAGCCGGTTCACTTGCGGCGTGCTCTCCTCGGCGGCATTTGCGCGCGTCGGCGCCGGCGGCTAGAAATGCCGGAGCAACAATTCTTCGAGATGTCATCTTGAACGCGCCAGGCGCACAACCGCTCACGATCACGGTCTCGGACGACAGCGCGGTGTCCGCGCTGCTGCTGCGCCCGGAAAAGGCGCGCGCGGCCTATGTGTTCGCCCATGGCGCCGGCGCCGGCATGGCGCATCCGTCGATGGCCGTGATCTCAGAGGGGTTGGCGGCGCGCGGCATCGCGACGCTGCGCTATCAGTTTCCCTACATGGAGAAGGGCAGCAAGCGGCCTGATCCGCCCGCCGTCGCGCAGGCGACAGTGCGTGCCGCGGTTCGGGAAGCCGCACGCCGTTGCGGCGAACTGCCGCTGTTCGCCGGCGGCAAGTCGTTCGGCGGGCGCATGACGTCGCAGGCACAGGCCAAGGCGCCGCTCGAAGGCGTCCGCGGGTTGGTGTTCCTCGGCTTTCCGCTGCACCCCGCCGGCAAGCCGTCGCGCGAGCGGGCCAAGCATCTCGCCGAGGTCAAGGTGCCAATGCTGTTCCTGCAGGGCACGCGCGACGCGCTGGCCGAGCTCGATCTGCTCGAGCCTGTGGTGAAGGAGTTGGGCAGCCGGGCGACCCTGCATCTCGTGCAGGAGGCCGACCATTCCTTCCACGTCCTCAAGCGCTCCGGCCGCGACGACCGCGAGGTGATGGCCGAGGTGCTCGATTCGTTCGCGGCGTGGGTCGTGAAGCATTCGTAGATTTCTGTGGGCCGGATGAAGCCAACGGGTCGCGCGAACGCGCGCCCGATGACAGGCTCCGCGCAATCCTGGGTGTGGTTCCTTTCCATGTGTACCACTGTCCCCGGATTACGCTGCGCTTCATCCGGGCTACGAATCTCGAGCCATCAGCTCCAAAGTAGCGACTTGGTCATTGCGAGGAGCGAAGCGACGATGCAATCCACTTCTCCGCAAGCGGCGGTATGGATTGCTTCGCGGAGCCTGTCATCCGGCGGCGCTTTGCGCCGACCGGGTGGCTCGCAATGACGATGGAGCCGTCACGACGCCGCGCCGCCATAGATGCGGTCGCGCAGGCGGCGCATGCCGGACAGCCAGCGCTCGCGATTGGTGGCCTTGCGCTGCATGTATTCCTGCACCTGGGGATGCGAGAGAATCAAAAAGCGCTCCTCCGCCATCGCCTCGATCACCATCCGCGCCACCTCGCCCGGCTGCAGCACCCCGTCGACCCGCGCCGCGCTCGGGCCCGGCGTCGTCATCCCGGTCTGCACCGATTGCGGACAAAGCACGGAGACGCGAATGCCGCGATCGCCATACCGGATGGCGAGATGTTCGGCGAGCGCGACCGCGGCGTTCTTGGTCACGCCGTAGGGCATCGAGTTCAGCGAGGCGAGCAGCCCCGCGGCCGATGCTGTGTTGAGCAAATAGCCGGAACCGCGTGCGAGCATGCCGGGCACCAGCGCGCGCGCGGCGAAGACGTGGCTCATCACATGCACGCGCCAACTCACGTCCCAGTCGGCATCGGATGCGGTTTCCTGTCCCTTGCGCGACAGCCCGGCATTGGAGAAGAACACGTCGACCGGGCCATATTTGTCCTCGGCGGCGGCGATCAGCGCCTTGATGTCCTCTTCCAGCCCGACATCGGCGGTGACCGCGAGGGCGTCGATATCGCCGGCGACGCTGGCGAGCCGGTCGCGCGAGGTCTTGAGGTCGGCGACCACGACGCCGCGCGCGCCGGCCTCCGCATAGGCCCGCGCCACCGCTTCGCCGATCCCGCTGGCGCCGCCGGTGACGACGCAGACCTTGTCTTTCACGTGCATGGTTCGATGTCCCTGCTTGTTATCGTGCTGTCCGGATTGTCAGCCCTGATACAGCCCCTTGTCACGCGCCTTCTGGATTGCGAGCGCGGCCATCAAGTCGAGCATCGGGGTCGCGATGCCGGCTGTGCGGGCAAACGCCGCCGGTGCGCGCAACAGCACGTCGATCTCCATGGCGCGGCCGAGCTCATAATCCTGCAGGATCGACGGCTTGTGGTCCGGCGCGGGCCCTGAGCGGGTGACGCGCTTGACCTCGGGGATATAGCGTGTCGCCACCGCATTGGCCTCGTCGAGCAGGCGCGGGATCACGTCCTGCATGTCAGGATCGTCGCGGACGCCGCGTGCGGTCAGCCCGGTCAGCAGGCAGAACACCGACATCGACATGTTGGTCAATAGCTTCGACCAGATCGTCTCGCGGATCTCCTTGACCTCGGGCGACTCGATCGCGGCGTCATTGAGCGCCGCACGCAGCCGGGCGATGCGCTCGCTCTGCCGGTCGTCGCATTCGCCGATCAGCAGGCGGTTGCGATCCGGCGACAGATTCGCCACCACGCCGGGCGCGATCACCTGGTTGGAGGAGAAGATCACGCCGCCGATGATTCGTTGCTTCGGGATGGCGCCGTGCAAGCGCCCGCCGGGATCGAGGAAGCCGAGATCGGGAATCGCGGGATGCTGCGGCGGCAGGCCGAGATCGTACCACCAGGGAATGCCGTTCTGCGCGAACACGATTGCCGTCTCGCGCTGAAGCAGCGGCATCAGCCCGGCTGCGAGCGCACTGACGCCGGTGGCCTTCAACGTGCTGATGACGACGTCCTGCGGCCCCAGCTCGGCAGGATCGGCCGATGCCTTTACTTTCGCTGTGACGCTGGTGTCGCCGACCCTTAGCGTCAGTCCATTGGTCCTGACCGCGTCGAGATGCGGCCCGCGCATCACGCAGGACACATCGTGGCCGGCGCGTGCCAAGCGGACCGCGAAATGGCTGCCGACGGCGCCCGCGCCGAAAATGCAAATACGCATCAGTGGAACTGGTCCTTGCAACGTGCCGCGTCAGTTTCCACAAGCGCGGGGCATCGCGCAACCCGTCATGCGCGGGGCGCGGCCGCGCGCGCTCGAAAGTGATGGATCAAGGCAACTCCTGTCGCCATAGTGCGGGCAATAGCAATGCCGAACGAGGGAGATACGTCATGTCGGCCAGCCCAGTCCTGTGGAGCCTCGATGCGCGCGGGGTCGCGACCGTCACGCTGAACAGGCCCGAGGTCAACAATGCCTATGACGGCGCGCTGATTGCGGGCGTGCTGGCCGCGATCGACGATCTCTCGACCAAGCCGGTCCGTGTCGTGGTGCTCAAGGGCAATGGCAAGCATTTCCAGGCCGGCGCCGATTTGAAATGGATCAACGGCGTGCGGCCGAAATCGTCGGAGGAGAACGAGGTGGCGTCGCGCGCCACCTTCGAGGCGGTGCAGCGCCTCAACACGCTGCCGGTGCCGACGGTGGCGCTGGTGCAGGGCGGCTGCTTCGGCGGCGGGACCGGCGTGATCTCGGCCTGCGATATCGTCATCGCGGCCGACAACGCGCTGTTCTCGATCACCGAGGTGCGTTGGGGCCTGACCGCTGCGATCATCATCCCGCAGCTCTGCGACGCCATCGGCGTGCGCCAGGTGCGGCGCTACGCGCTGACCGGCGAACGTTTCGGCGCGGAGGATGCGCGCCGTATCGGCCTCGTCCACGAGGTGGTGCCATTAGCCGATCTCGAAAGCGCCGGCGCCAAGGTCGTGGAGCAGCTGCTCGGCAATGCCCCGGATGCGCTGGCCGAGACCAAGAAGCTCGCGATGGAGAGCTCGTTCGGCGGCATGGCCGTCGACGATGCTGCCTACAAGCGCCTCGTCCATCTGCACTCGGCCAAGCGGCAGACTGCGGAAGCGGCTGAAGGGCTCGCGTCCTTTGCCGAGAAGCGCGCCGGTCGGTGGGGCGGCGGCAATTCGTAGGGCGGGTTAGCCGGCCACGTCCTCCGTAGCTCAACGAGCGAAGGCGGAAGGCGTAACCCGCCGCTGTTCTCGGCCACTCAGCTCAGCAGCCGTTGCAGATGCCGCGAATGCTGCGATAGACCTCTGCGTCGTCGCGGCGCATCTGTTCCAGGGACTCGAATGTCTTCGCTTCGCCTGACTGCGTGATCGTCGGCGCGGGCTTGCGCTTGGCCGCCAGTTCCTGCTCCTGGCGATGGTAGCAGGCCTCGCGCTCCGCCTTGGGCTCGATGAAGCGGCAGGTCTCGAGCGCCGCCGCTTGTGTCGCTGCGATGATGAGGCCAAGCGAAGCTGATAGCAGGAGTTTCAAGCGGGCGTTCCTTTCGCGTCCTTGTCTCAGGTCGGCGTGCGCCGGGCAAGGCTGCCGTCGCATCAAAGCGACTGCGACAGCGACTTTTTCAATGTCTTCAGCAGCGCCTGCACCGCGGCGGCATTGATGCGGCGTTCCGGAACGGCGGCCTTCACCCACAGTTCGGAGATCGGAAACTCGGCGAGGATCGGCTGCAGCGCGCCGTCGCGCAGCGCGTCCGCGACGAGATAATGCGAGAGCAGCGCAATGCCGTTGCCGGCGATCGCGCTTTGTGTCAGCACGCGGCCCTCGTTCGAGGAGAGAATCGGGCGGACCTGGACATTGATGCGGCCGCGCGGCCCCTCGAACGGCCATTCCGGCCCCGTGGGCAGGAAACTGAGGCAGCGATGATCGACCAGGTCGCGTGGATGCTTCGGCGTGCCGTGCTTTTTCAAATATGCCGATGAGGCGCACAACAGCCGCGGCAAGCGACACAGCGGCTCGTCGACGACGCCGCCGAAGGAATGCGGGAAGGCACCGATCGCGATGTCGAAGCCTTCGGTCACCGGATCGACCGGGCGGTCGATCATCACGATCTCGAGCTTCACGCTCGGATTGTGCCGCTGGAAGATGGTGAAGGCATCGGCGAGCCGTGCCACCGTCAGCGAGGTCGGCGCCTTGACGCGCAGATGATCGGTGAGATCGCGCTGCTTCTCGCCCATCCGCGACAGCAGATCGCCGACATCGGCAACCACGCCGCGGGCGCGGTGCACATATTGCTGCCCGGCCTCGGTCAGCCGCAATTGGCGGGTCGAACGGTGGAACAGCGCGGTGCCGATCCGCTCCTCGAGCTGGGTGACGCGCTTGGCGACGACCGATGTCGCGACGTTGAGCTTGCGCGCCGCGGCCGAGAAGCCGCCGGCATCGGCGGTGGCAAGGAAGGCTTCGAGGTTGACCAGCGTATCCATCTGCCTTCCCGGACTTTTCTCGATTCGCGAAAGCTGATTACATAATTTGGTGGATTGTACTGCAATTCGCATCAATTCATAGTTGGCCCAATCAACTTTGTTCAGGGCGGAAATGATGCGAGCGAGCACGATCGAAGAACCTGCGCGGCAGGTGCCGGTCTATGGCGAGTATGACGTGGTGGTGCTCGGCGGTGGACCGGCCGGCATCGCAGCCGCGGTCGGCGCGGCACGTGCGGGGCGGCGGACGCTGTTGATCGAGCGCTACGGATTTCTCGGCGGCATGGGCACCGCGGCCGGCGTGACCAATTTCTGCGGCCTGCACGCCAACATCTTCGGCGAGATGCATCGGGTGGTGCAAGGCATCGCCTCCGACCTGCTGGCGCGGATCGATCGGCTCGGCGGGCTGAACGCGCCGCATCTGATCCTCGGCAAGATCTTCGCGCAGGCCTATGACACCGCGGCCTACAAGATCGCCGCCGACGACCTGCTGGCGCATCACAAGGTCGATATCCTGTTCCACGCGCTCGGGGCCGGTGTCGTCATGGATGGCACGCATATCCGGGCGCTGATGGTGGAAACCAAGGCCGGCCGCCAGGCCGTGCGCGCCGGCATCTTCATCGACTGCTCCGGCGACGGCGACCTCGCGGTGTGGGCCGGCGCGCCCTATGAAGTCGGCGATAACGAAGGCGGCATGCTCTACCCCTCGATGATGTTCCGCCTCAACGGCATCGATCCGGCGAAGGCAGGCGATGCGTGGCGGACGATTCCGGAGCGGATGGCGCAGGCCGAGGCTGCCGGCACTCACAAATTCCCGCGCAAGTCCGCGATCGTACGGCCGCAGAAATCGCAGATCGAATGGCGGGTGAATTTCACGCAGGTGACGCGGAGCGACGGCGGCGCCATTTCCGGGATTGATCCCGACGACATGACGCGCGGCGAGATCGAGGGCCGTCGCCAGGCGGTCGAGGCGTTCAAGTTCCTGCGCACGGTGCCGGGCTTTGAAAACTCCTACATCGTTGATCTGCCGCCGCAGCTCGGCATTCGCGAGACGCGACGCGTGATCGGCGGCTACATGCTAACAGGCGAGGACGTGCTGGGCTGCGCCTCGTTCGAGGATTCGATCGGCGTCAATGGCTGGCCGATGGAAAAGCACGTGCCCGGCGATGTGACCTTCGAGTTTCCGCCGATCCCGGAGAGCCGCGGCTACAACGAGTTGCCGTATCGCATGCTGGTGCCTGATGGCGTCGACAATCTCCTCGTCGCCGGCCGTTGCGCCTCGATGACCCATGAGGGGCAATCGGCGGCGCGTGTTTCCGGTGCCTGTTTCGTGATGGGCGAGGCGGCGGGAACCGCGGCTGCGCTCGCACTTTCGGGCAACACGATTCCGCGCGACATTTCCGTCGAAAAGTTGCAACAACAGCTCGCGGCGCAGGGCGCGTTCATCGGGCGCGGCCAAGCCGTGCCTGAGGGGCTATAGGTGGAGACGGCAATGAAGGGTTGGGCGCGGCTCGCACTCGCGGGTCTCATGGTGTGGGCCGCGAGCGGCATCGCGCGGGCCGACGATCTCTTGAAGGCGAAGATCGGCGTGTTGCGGCTGTCGTCCTCGGCGCCGGTGTTCATCGCGCAGGACAAGGGCTACTTCCGCGACGCCGGCCTCGATGTCGAACTGAAGTTCTTTGATGCGGCGCAGCCGATCGCGGTCGCGACTACATCGGGCGATGTCGATTTCGGTATCACCGCCTTCACCGCGGGGCTCTACAACCTCGCCGGCAAGGGGACGCTGAAGGTGATAGGCGGCATGAGCCGCGAGAAGGCCGGCTATCCCTTGATCGGCTATTTCGCCAGCAACAACGCCTATGCCGCCGGGCTGAAGACGCCGAAGGATCTCGCCGGCAAGCGCGTCGCGGTGACCCAGGTCGGCTCCAGCTTCCATTATTCGCTCGGCCTGCTCGCCGACAAATACGGTTTCAAGCTGTCGGACGTGAAGATCGTGCCGCTGCAGTCACTGTCGAATGCGGCCGCGGCGCTGAAGGGGGAAACCGTCGACGCCGCGCTGCTGCCGGTCTCGACCGCGCGGACGCTGATGGATTCCAACGGCGCGAAATTCCTCGGCTGGGTCGGCGACGAGACGCCGTGGCAGCTCGGCGCCATCTTCGCGTCGCCGAAGACGCTGACCAACGCACAATTGGTGACCAGGCTGCTCACCGCGCTGACCCGCGCCGACCACGAATATCACGACGTGATCCTGACCGCGATCAAGGACGGCGTGGCGCCGATCAACGAGAAAACAAAACCGCTGCTCGAGATCATCGCCAAATACACCAACCTGCCGGTCGAGCAGGTGGTCGGCAATTGCGCCTATATCGACCCCGACGGCAAGCTCGACGTGAAGAACGTCGACAACCAGATCAAATGGCTGCAGGAGCAGGGTTTTGCCGACAAGGGCTTTGATGCGAATGCGATCATCGCCAAGGATTATGTGAAGGCGGATTGATGATGAGCCGCGCGCGCCACTCTATCCCCGTCACCCTGAGGAGCCGCGCAGCGGCGTCTCGAAGGGTCAACGGCCCGGATGCAGCTCGGCCGTTCACCCTTCGAGACGCGCGCGACTGCGCGCTCCTCAGGATGACGGGACTGGAAGCGGGGTCGCGGTGAGATGGACCTGATCGCCGACCATATCAGCCATCGCTTCGGCGCGCTCGACGTGCTCGATGATGTCTCCTTCACGGTCCGCGCCGGCGAGGTCGTCGCGATCGTCGGTCCGTCCGGTTGCGGTAAGAGCACGTTGCTATCCATTCTCGGAGGCCTGCTGCGGCCGAGCAAGGGCGCCGCCGAGCTGCGCGGCGCGCCGCCGGCCGGCAGCCTCAATCCGTTGACCTTCGTGTTCCAGGATTTTGCGTTGCTGCCGTGGAATACGGTCGAGGAGAACGTCGCGTTTCCGCTGCTGCACACGGGCCTCAGCGCCGGCGAGCGCCGCGCCGTGATCGACGACGCGCTGCGTCGCACGGGCTTAACGGATTTCCGCGCTGCTTACCCGAAGCAGCTCTCCGGCGGCATGCGCCAGCGCGTCGGCATCGCACGCGCACTCGCGGTTCGTCCGGCGATCCTGTTGATGGACGAGCCGCTGTCGGCACTGGACTCGCAGACCCGCGAGCTGCTGATGGAGGATTTCGTGGGCCTGCTCGCCGACGGCGCGATGGGCGCGGTCTATGTCACGCATAATCTCGAGGAAGCGGTGCGGCTCGCCGACCGCGTGGTTGTGCTGTCGCGCCGTCCTGGCCGCATCCGGGAAATCGTGACCATTCCGATGACGCGCGCCGAGCGTGGCACGGCGGATGCCCGCGGGCCGATGGCCGCGCTACAAGGTGAGTTGTGGTCGCTGATCCGGAAAGAGGCGATCGATGCCGAGCGCGAGGTCCAGCATGCTTGACCGCGCGCCGCCAGAGACGAAAGACCAATCGGCGGAAGCGACGCGGCCGGTCGCGTTTCGCGGCGCCGGCTTCACATCAGGCGGCAGCCGTTACTCCGGCTGGATCGCGCTCGCGCTGGTCATCGCGGTCTGGCAGCTCGCCGGCAGCGCGGGGTGGGTCAATCCGTTGTTCCTGCCGGCGCCGTCGGCGATCGCGGTCGCGATCGCTAAGCTCGCGACGTCGGGAGCGCTGTGGCAGCATCTGTCGTGGTCGATTATGCGGATCGGCACCGGCTGGATCATCGGCACGGCCGCCGGCGTCGTCGTCGGCTTTGCGATCGGGCTGTCGACCATGGCGCGCGGCGTCGGCATCACCTTCATCTCGGCGCTGTTCCCGATCCCGAAGATCGCGCTGCTGCCGCTGCTGATCCTGTGGCTCGGGATCGGCGAGGAGCCGAAGATCGCGACTATTGCGCTCGGCGTGTTCTTCTCGACCGCGATCTCGGTCTATAGCGGCGTCGATGCGGTGCCGCGCAACCTGATCCGGATGGCGCAGAGCTTCAACGTGCCGTTTCATGCCATCGTGCGCCGCGTGATCTGGCCGGGCGCGCTGCCCTCGATCCTCGCCGGCTTCCGCATCACCGCATCCGTCGCGCTGCTGCTCGTGGTCAGCGCCGAGATGATCGGCGCGCAATACGGCATCGGCGCCTTCGTGCTGCAGGCCGGCAATCTGATGCAGACCGACCAGCTGCTCGCCGGCGTCGTGATCCTGTCGCTGTTCGGGCTTGTGGTGGGGAAGCTGATCAATCTGCTGGAGACGCGGCTGCTGCACTGGCGGTGAAGGGCGGTGCCGTTCGCCACAACCACTGCTGTCGTCCCTGCGAAAGCAGGGACCCATAACCACAGGGCCTTGTTGTTAAGGAGGGCTGGGGCCCCAGCCGTCGCGCCACATACATTTGTGGTTATGGGTCCCGGCTTTCGCCGGGACGACGGCGACTACACGTTTCGGCTTACGCGTTCCCCCGATCCTCGCGAAACAGATCCAGCTTCTGCTGCACCGGGCGGTCGGAGAACGAGAACAGCACGGAGTCGGTATCAGCCTCGTGGGTGACCCAGTGCCAGCTCGGCACCACGAACAGGTCGCGCGGGCCCCATTCGAAGGTTTGGTCGCCGACCCTGGTGCGGCCCTTGCCCTCGATCGCAGCAAACACCGTGGCATCGGTTGAGCGATAGCGTGCGGTCTTGAAACCCTTCGGCAGCAGCTGGATGAAGGTGCCGATGGTCGGCATTGCGAAATCGCCGGTCTCGGGGTTGGAGAATTTCAGCTTGAGGCCGTGGCAGGCATCCCACTCGTCGCTGGCCTTGGCCTTCTCCAGCGCCTCGCGGGTGTATTCATAGGGATAGTTGAAGATCGGCGAGGTCTTCGAGGTCCGCTTCTGGTCGATCGGCAGCAGGTTGTGGCCGTAGCGCGCGAAGCTCGCGCCGGCGGGTTTCGAGATCGATTGCTGGTCTTCCTTGGCGCCTTCGGCAAACGAGCAATCGAAGAACTGCACCATCGGGATGTCGAGCCCGTCGAGCCAGAACATCGGCTCGTTGGTTTCGTTGGAATGGTCGTGCCAGGTCATCGACGGCGTGATGACGAAATCGCCCGGCGACATCGCGGTGCGCTCGCCGTCAACCGCGGTGAAGGCGCCCTTGCCCTCGAGCACGAAGCGCAGCGCCGATTGGGCGTGGCGATGGGCGGGGGCGATGTCGCCCGGAACCACCATCTGCACGCCGGCAAAGAGCGAGGTCGTGATCTTGGACTGGCCGCGCAGCCCGGGATTTTCCAGCACCAGCACGCGGCGCTCGGCTTCCTTGGCCGTGATCAGCTTGCCGGCCTCGTTCATGTAGTCGCGGATCTGGTCGAACTTCCATAGATGAGGGCGGCAGGCGCTTTTCGGCTCGGGCGTGATCAGATCGTTCATCACGTTCCACAGCGCCGAGAGGTTTTGGCCGTCGATCTTCTTGTAGAACGCCTCGCGCTCCGGGGTCTTCTGCACGGCTTCCATGGCAAGCCTCCCATCGTTCTTGTTTGGTGCAATTTAATTGACAGTATACTCACAATATGGCTAGCGTCAATCAACGAGACCAATGACGAAAATGCAAGGGAGGTTCCGATGAAGCTGCATGGCTATTTCCGGAGCAGCGCGTCCTATCGGGTTCGGATCGCCCTCAATCTGAAGGGGCTGACTTCAGAGCACCTGCCGCATCATCTGCGCAAGGGCGAGCAATGCGCGCCCGCCTATCTCGCGATCAATCCGCAGGGGCTGGTGCCGACGCTTGAGAGCGACGCCGGCGCGATCCTCACCCAGTCGCTCGCGATCATCGAATGGCTCGACGAGACCAATCCCAATCCGCCGCTGCTGCCGAACGACCCGCTGCGGCGCGCCAAGGTGCGGGCGTTCGCGCAGGCGATCGCCTGCGACACCCACCCGGTGCAGAATTTGAAAGTGCTGGCGCGGTTGCGCAAGCTCGGCCTGCCCGAAGAGCAGGTGACGGAGTGGGCGGCCTGGGCCAATCGCGAGGGCCTAGCGGCCTGCGAAACCCTGATCGCTGACGAGGCCGGGCCGTTCTGCTTCGGCGATGTGCCGACGCTCGCCGATCTTTGCCTGGTGCCGCAGCTCGCCAATGCGCGGCGGTTCGGGGTCGACGTCTCGGCCTATCCGCGCCTGCTCAAGGCCGAAGCGGCGGCGAAGCAAGTCAAGGCGTTCGCCGACGCCGCCCCGGACAAGCAGCCCGATGCCGAGTAGCAAGCCCACGCCCGTCACCATGGACGCGGTTTACACCGCGCCCGGCTATCTGTTTCGGCGGATGCAGCAGATCGCGGTCGCGCTGTTCATCGAGGAATGCAAGGCGTTCGATCTGACGCCGGTGCAATACGCCGCGCTGGTCACGATCTCGACCCATCCCGGGATCGACGCCACAAGGCTCTCGGCGGTGATCGCGTTCGACCGCTCCACGCTCGGCAATGTGATCGAGCGGCTGCAGGCCAAGGACTACATCGTGCGCAAGCCGGCGGCGGAGGACAAGCGCGTCAAGCTGCTCTACCTCACCAAGGCCGGCGCCGGCGTGCTGAACGAGATCATGCCCTCGGTCGACAAGGCGCAGGCGCGGATGCTGCAGCCGCTGAAGCCGGCCGACCGCAAGACGCTTCTCTCGCTCCTGACCCAACTTGTCGACCTCAACAACGAGGCCTCGCGGGTGCCTTTGCGCGCCGAGGACGCGCTCGAACATCTGGGGAGATCGGGCTGATGGCGGACGGCAAGCCGGTCCTGATCGCGGGCGGCGGCATCGGCGGCCTCGCCGTGGCGCTGGGCCTCGCCCAGAAAGGCATCCGCTCGATCCTGCTGGAGAAGGCGGCCACACTCGGCGAGATCGGCGCCGGCATCCAGCTCGGGCCGAACGCATTCCACGCCTTCGACTATCTCGGCGTCGGCGAGGCCGCGCGCAACATGGCGGTCTATATCGATCAGCTGCGGCTGATGGATGCGCTGACCGCCGATGAGATCACGCACATCGATCTCGGCGAGACGTTTCGCACGCGGTTCGGCAACCCCTATGCCGTGGTGCATCGCGGCGATTTGCATGGCGTGTTCCTGCGCGCCTGCCAGAATCATGAGCTGATCGAGCTGCGCGTATCGAGCGAAGTGACGGGCTACGAGCAGGATGGTTCGTCCGTGACCGCAAAGCTCGCCAGTGGCGAGCGCGTCACCGGGCGCCTCCTGATCGGCGCCGACGGGTTGTGGTCGAACATCCGCAAGCAGGTGACCGCGGATGGCGCGCCTCGCGTCTCCGGCCACACCACCTATCGCTCGGTGATTCCGACCGAGCAGATGCCGGAGGATCTGCGCTGGAACGCGGCGACGCTGTGGGCCGGCCCGAAATGCCACATCGTGCATTACCCGCTGTCGGGCTGGAAGGTGTTCAACCTCGTCGTCACCTATCACAATGATGCGCCGGAGCCGGTCGCCGGCAAGCCGGTCTCCGAGCAAGAGGTGATGAAGGGCTTCACCCACGTCCACGAGCGGGCGCAGAACATCATCCGCCACGGCACCAACTGGAAGCTCTGGGTGCTGTGCGACCGCGATCCCACCGAGCGCTGGATCGACGGCCGTGTGGTGCTGCTCGGCGACGCCGCGCATCCGATGCTGCAATATTTTGCGCAAGGCGCCTGCCAGGCGATGGAGGATGCGGTCTGCCTGTCGCACATGCTGGCCAGTCACGATGATCAGTCGGCGGCGCTCGATGCCTATCGCGCCCAGCGTTTCCCGCGCACCGCGAAGGTCCAGCTGATGTCGCGCGCCATCGGCGAGCACGTCTATCATCCCGCCGGCGACCACGCCCGCATCCGCAATGCGATCATGAGCGCGAAGTCGCAGAACGAATGGTGCGACGATATCTCGTGGCTGTATGGCGGCTCGGGGTTGAAGGCCTGATCCTGTCGCATGAATGGATGCGGAGAGAGCACCCGCGCGGCACCCCTCTCCCTAACCCTCCCCCGCAAGGGGGGAGGGAACCCTGCCGCCGGCGCGTCCCTTGCGTCGGTGCTGAATCGCATCGATCGCTGGCGGCAAATTATGCATCGGATGGGTAGGTGTGAGGTGAGCACGCTAGTCGGGCTCCCTCCCCCCTTGCGGGCAGGGCTATCGCATATGGCTGAGAACCTGCATGAGGAAGGTCTCGTCCCAACCTGCGCGTCTGATCTTGAGGTTGATGGACTTGCGGTCGGGGTGGGCTCGCAGGATGTTGAGGGCGAGGCGTCGAAGAATGGCGAGATTCTCCGGTGCGTCGTCCTTGCGGGCGCGGTTGCGATCCTCGGCAAAATGGACGTCGAGCACCCAATGCAGCCGGTTCTCAACGGCCCAGTGACTGCGGGTAACGTCGAGCAGCCGCTTGGCGGAGATATATCTGGACAGCAGATAGTAGCGTACGACCACCGGGTCGGCGCGCTGGTCACGCAGCCGCCTGCGCAAGGTGACGCGGCCCACGGCCGCTACGCCAGGGAAGCGTTCGGCCAGTGTGGTGTTGCGCATCACGGTGGCACGTCGTGCCTCGCTGCGATCATGAGCCGGGCGGTTGGTCTGCTGGACGGTGCTGCGCTGCCCCGATCGCGCAAACTGCTGCGTCACCGCCTTGAACAAGGGGCCGCGGTTCGCCTTGATCGTCAGAACATAATGTCCGCCCCGATCAAGTACTGGTGGCAATGCAGGGCATCGGCTGTCACCGTGCAGTCTTCGAGCGAGAGAAGATCCAGCACCTCCAAGGCACCCGCCGTCTCGTTGCGTCCCGGCGCTTTTTGTTGCGCCAAAGCCATGCGCGCTTCGACCGCGAAGACGTTGACAAGATGCAGTGGCGTTGCCCGTCCGCCGCGTTCGTAGGCGCGCCGCAGAGCCTTGCCATCGACCGCAATGACGCCGGTAAGCTTGAGTCCATTGGCCTTGGCGAACGCCGCCATGAAACGGCGGAAGGCGAGCTCAAAGGCCTGCGGTTTGAGCAGACGGAACACCCGGCTGAATGTATCGTGGCTGGGGATGCCGTGCTCCAACTTCAGGAAGAGGCGCAACAAGCCTTCCTTGGACTGTCCAAACTCCTCCATCTCGGCGCAGCTGCCGGCTCCGCACAGAACCGCCGCCAGCGCGATGAACAGAACTTCCAGCAGTTCGTGACTTGCATTGCCTGCGCGCGGGTCCGGCAAGCGCCCAAACGCTCTCCTGAACTTCTGCATCCGACTCCCTCCAGAATCCGGGAGTCGTCTTCAGAATCCTTCTTGCCCGCCAATGCAATAGCTAGCCAAAACCCATATGCGATTCCCCTGCCCTTGCGGGGGAGGGTGGGGAGAGGGTGGCCCCGGGCGAGACGGTTGAGACTTCGGCCCGAAAGCAGCTCGTGGCGCGTTATCCCCGCGCCGCCGCTACATCCGCATCACCGCCTGACGGTCGATCTTCCCCGTTCCGGTCTTCGGCAGCTCGTCGGTGAACTGCACCTCGCGCGGATATTTGTACGGCAAGAGCTTCGTCTTGACGTAATCCTGCAACCGCCGCGTTGCTTCGGCCGCGTCGAAGCCGCCTTTGTTCATCACCACGACGGCGCGCAGCGTCATGCGGCGGTCCGGCAGTTCGGCGGCGTAGACCGCGCATTCGCGGACGTCGGGGTGGTCGGCGAGGCAGAGCTCGACCTCCAGCGGATAGACCCACTGGCCGGAGATCTTGATCAGGTCGTCGGCCCGGCCACGGAAGAAGTGGAAGCCGTCGCTGTCGCGCATGAAGCGGTCGCCGGTGTAGATCCAGCCGTCCTCGCGCACGGTCTCGGCGGTCTTGTCCGGCCGGTTCCAGTACAGCGGTGTCGCGGAATCGCCGCGCACCCACAAAATGCCTTCCTCATTGTCGCCGACCTCGCGGCCGTCGCTGTCGCGCAGCATGATCTCGTAGCCGGGCACGCGCAGGCCCGCGGCGCCGAGCTTCTTCTGCTCCGCGCGGTTGCTGAGATAGACGTGCAGCACCTCGGTCGAGCCGAGCCCTTCGATGATCTCGAGCCCGGTCAGCCGCTTCCAGCCGTTGAACACATCGGCGGACAGCACCTCGGCGGCGGAGACCGCCATCCGCAGCGAGGAGAAGTCGGCAGCGTCGGCGCCTTCGGCCTTGGTCAGGGTGATGTAGAGCGTCGGCAGCCCGAAGAACACGGTCGGCCGGTACTGCCCGATCGCCGCGAAGATCGCGGCCGGCTTCGGCTGGCCCGGCAGCAGCAGCGTGGCGGCGCCGACCGAGAACGGAAACGTGATCGAATTGCCGAAGCCGTAGGCGAAGAAGATCTTCGGCACCGAGAAGCAGATGTCGCCGGGCGAAAGCCTCAAGACGTTGCGGGCAAAGGCGCGCTCGCTATAGGCCATGTCGTGCTGCAAATGCACGATGCCCTTGGGACGGCCGGTCGAGCCCGACGAATACATCCAGAACGCCATCTCGTTGCGGTGCGTGTCGGCCGCGTCGAGCTCGGTCGGAAACGCATGCAGCCAGTCGCTCGCCTCGCGCTTTTCCGCTACCGCGTGGTCGCCCGCGGGGCCGTTGACCACCACCAGCGTGCGCAGCGGCGTGTCCTTGCAGGCTTCGGCGTTGAAGCGCGAACAGAACTCCGCATCGGTGACGGCGACCTGCGCGCCGGCGTCGGACAAATAGAATTGCAGCAGCTCCGGCGTCGTCAGCGTGTTGATCAGGAGCGGCACGAATCCGGCGCGCACCGCGCCGAAGAACGCTGCCGGATAGGCCGGGGTGTCGTCGAGGAACAGGAGCACGCGGTCGCCGCGCTTAAGTCCAAGCGACTGGAAGGCGTGGCCCCAGCGTGCAGCGTCAGCGCAGAGCTCGCGATAGGTCCGCGTGCCGGCCGGGCCGGTCAGCGCCAGGCGCTCGGCATTCCCATTGCCGAGATTGTCGAACAGGATGCGGCTCGCATTGTAGCGCTCGGGGATCGTAAAGCCGATCTCGCGCGCACCGGGATTATCGGGCGGAACCTGGTCGGCGATCCCAGTCATGAGCGTCCCTTTGCGGCTTCGTAACGGGCCATGAAGGCGGGCGACATCGCGCGCAGCCGCGCGTCGTCGATCCGGCCGGAGCGGGTGATGTAGCTGTAGGCGAAATCCATCAGATCGTGCTTCATGTGCGCGGGGAAATGCTCGTACCAGTCGGCGCTGGTGCGCGCCGCGGTGACGAGCTTCTTCACGATCGGCTTGCGCTCGACCTCATAGCGGGCCAGCGCGGCGGCAATGCCGTTCTCGGTCTCCAGCGCCTTGGTCAGCGCGATCGCGTCCTCGATCGCCAGCCGCGTGCCCGAGCCGATCGAGAAATGCGCCGAATGCAGCGCATCGCCGATCAGCACCATGTTGCCGTGCGACCAGCGCTCGTTCCAGATCCACGGGAAATTGCGCCACACCGATTTGTTCGAGATCAGCCGGTGGCCGTCCAGCGTCGCGGCGAACACGTCCTCGCAGATCGCCTGCGACTCCTCGATGCTCTTGTCGGCGAAGCCGTAAGCCGCCCAGGTCGCCGCGTCGCACTCGACCAGGAAGGTGCTCATGTCCTTTGCATAGCGGTAGTGATGGGCATTGAAGCTGCCGCGGTCGGTCGCCACGAAGGTCTGCGACAGCGTCGCGAAGGGCTTGGTGGTGCCGTACCAGGCGAACTTGTTGGAGGACTGCGACACCGACGCGCCGAAAGCGGCCTCGTGGCCGCGGCGAACCATCGAGTTCAGTCCGTCGGCGGCGACGATCAGGTCGTAACCCCTGAGCTCATCGACCGATTGAACTGATGTGTCGAACCGCGGCGTGATGCCCGTGCTGCGCACGCGCTCCTGCAGGATCGTCAGCAGCGCCAGCCGGCCGATCGACGAGAAGCCGACGCCGTCGATCTCGACGCTCTCGCCGCGCAGATTGAGGGTGATGTTCTTCCAGCTCTCCATCCGCGGGGTGATGGCGTCGACCGTCTCGGGGTCGTCGGCGCGCAGGAAGTCCAGCGCCTGCTCGGAGAACACCACGCCGAAGCCCCAGGTGGCGCCGGCGGCGTTCTGCTCGAACAGATCGATCTCGGCGTCGGGATGACGCTTCTTCCACAGATAGGCGAAATAGAGCCCGCCGGGCCCTCCGCCAATCACGGCGATCCGCAACGTCTGCCTCCCAGATTGACAGTGTACTTACAATTTGGGTCCAGACTAATCGCCCTCTGGCGGGAACGCCAGAGGGAAAATGCGCGCGGTGGCCAAAGCGCGATGGGTTAAACCCTCATCGCGCTCTAGATTCCTGTTCGGCATGAACTTTTCGGAAAGCCGCTTCGCACTTTTCCGGATCATGCTTATCCGCGTGGAGCCGAAAAGTTCAGTAGCAGCGGCGGACCTTGACCCCGTCGACCCATACCCAGCGGCAGCCGGCGACGACGGGCTTGCGGACGACGACCGCGCCGCGTGTGCTGGCGCATCCGGCACGATACGGGCCGCGCCCGCACACCACGGCGTTGGCGTCGGAGGACTCGAAGGTCATGGTCGCGGCAAAGGACAGCAGGGCCGCAGCGATCAGCAATAATGAGCGCATGATATTCCCTCTCCCGGAGTGAGGTATGGTTGGCCTTTGGATGACAACAAGGTGCTGCGGCTTCGTGCCCGGCACTCGCCGGGCACATGTCGCCTCCGCTTGTGCGGTTATTTCTTTTCCGCTTCCGCCAGCACCTTCTTGCAGGCGGGCGTCAGCTTGTCGCTTTCCTTGGCGAGACAGGCGATGATGCGCCCGCCGCCGGGCGTCACGCTTTTGCAGAACTTCTGGTAGTCGCCCATGCAGGCGTCGCGTTGCGCCGTCGTGAGCTCCTGGGCGTAGACGGCGGACGTGCCGCACAGCAAGGCGGCGGTCAGGACAATACGCAGCATTGATCGCTTCCTTTGGTCAGTCGCGTGACAGCAGGATTACCGCGCCGCGAACGGCGCCAGTACCTCGCGGCATGCCGGCGAGAGCGAGCCGGCATTGGTCGCCAGACATTGCACAATCCGTCCGCCGCCGGGCTGGACACCGCCGCAAACCGAGCGGACGTCGGCGCCGCAGGCCGAGCGCAGCACGAACAGCTCTTCGCGCGGTCGCAGCGGCCGCAACATGATCACCGCCGGCGCGGCCGCCGGTGCCGCCGCCGTCGCCGCGCCCTCGGCCGGTGCGGCGCCACCGCCGCCCGCGGCAGCGACCGCCTTCTCGCAGGCCGGCGACAGCTTCGCCTTGTTCTTTTCGAGGCACTGCAGCGCCGGTGCGCCGCCGGTCGGCACGCCCGCGCAGACCTTGGGATAATCGGAGCGGCATGCGCTGCGGATCGCCGAGATCTGCGCGCTGGACGGCGCCCCGGCCGTCTTCGGCGCCGCGGCCTCCGCAGCGGGCTTGGCGGTCGCCGCCGCGGGAGCAGCGTCGGTCTTGGCTGCCGCCGGCGCCGCGGCCGGCGCCTCCACGGCCTTCACGGCGCTGGCGCAGCCGGGGCCGAGGCTTGCCATGTTCTTCTGCAAGCACTGCAGCGACGCTTCGCCGCCGGGCGGAACGCTGGAGCAATGCGCGATGTAGTCGTTGCGGCATTGCGACTTGATGGCGTCGCGCTGCGCCTGGGTCGGCGCCTGCGACAAGGCCGGCGCGGTGCTCACGAATGCCGCGAGCGCGAGCCATGCGGAAAGCTTCGTTGCACGTGTCAACGCATTGATCATTTGAATAAATCCTCTCGTCGCGCCGGAAGCTACCGGCTCAACTGAACTGCGTTCTGAAAATTCTTGCTGTGACAACCTTCGCGAGCGGCATCATTTTCGCTTTCGAGTTCCGCTGCAAGCGGATTGTTGCTATGGAAGACGCAGGTTGATTTTTTTGCCGCCTACCACGTTTGAGTTAAGTCATTTGAACTGAGGCTCGGAAATGAGGCACGCGCGCGCGTCGGCACATTTCGATCGGAGCAATTTTTTGCGGCTGCGAAATGCGCCGCTGACGCGCATCATCTGCGTCGTATCGGCCTCCGTCAGTTTAAGTGCCTGCGAGCAAAACAGTTTTGTTGCGCCGCCACCACCGAAGGTCGAGGTCGCGCCGCCGGTGCAGCGCGCCATCACGCGCTATCTGGACGCCACCGGAAATACCGCGCCGATCCAGACCGTCGATCTGGTCGCGCGCGTGCAGGGCTTTCTGCAGTCGATCAACTATCAGGATGGCTCCTTCGTGAAGCAGGGGACCACTCTGTTCACGATCGAGCCGGAGACCTACAAGCTGAAGCTGGAGCAGGCGCAGGCCGCCGAGGTCGGCGCGCAGGCGACGGTGAAGCAGGCTGACCAGGACTTCAAGCGGCAGCAGGATCTGGTGCAGCGCCAGGCGGTGTCGCAGGCGACGCTGGAAACCTCGACATCGACGCGGGACAACGCCCAGGCCAATCTGCAGCAGGCTCAGGTCAACACCAAGATCGCCGCGGTCAATTACGGCTACACCAACGTGGCCGCACCGTTCGATGGCATCGTCAGCACCCATCTTGTCTCGGTCGGCGAACTGGTCGGCGTGGCTTCGCCCACCCAGCTTGCCACCATCGTGCAGCTCGACCCGATCTATGTGAATTTCAACGTCAATGAGCAGGACGTGCAGCGGGTCCGGGACGAGGCGCGCCGCCGTGGCATGACCGCGAACGACCTCAAGTCGTTGCCGGTCGAGGTCGGCCTGCAGACCGAGACCGGCTATCCGCACAAAGGCAATCTCGATTATGCGTCTCCGACGCTCAACCAGTCGACCGGAACACTGGCGGTTCGTGGCTTGATACCCAATCCCGATCGCGTCCTGTTGCCCGGCTTCTACGTTCGCGTTCGCGTGCCCTTCACCAAGCAGGACGTCGCGCTGCTGGTGCCAGACGTTGCGATCGGCAGCGACCAGAGCGGCCGCTACGTGCTGGTCGTCAATGCCGACAATTTGGTCGAGCAGCGCAAGGTGACGACCGGTCAGCTCGACGAGGGGCTGCGCGTCATCGAGAGCGGACTGAAGGCCGACGACCGCGTCGTAACCGCCGGGCTGCTGCGTGCGATCCCCGGCCAGAAGGTCGATCCGCAGATGCAGAAGGGCGACGCGACGCCGGCACCGGCCAAGTGAGGGGCGCGCTATGATCTCGAAATTCTTCATCGAGCGGCCGGTCCTTTCCAACGTCATCGCGATCCTGATGATCCTGATCGGCGGCGTGGCGCTGTACAATCTCGCGGTCGCGCAATATCCCGACGTCGTACCACCGACGGTGCAGGTGACGACGCGCTATCCCGGTGCATCCGCCAAGACGGTGGTCGACACCGTGGCGCTGCCGATCGAGCAGCAGGTCAACGGCGTCGAGGACATGCTGTACATGCAGTCCTACAGCGGCGCCGACGGCACCTACACGCTGACGGTGACCTTCAAGATCGGCACCGATCTGAACTTCGCGCAGGTGCTGGTACAGAACCGCGTCTCCTCGGCGCTGGCGCAGCTGCCGACCTCTGTGCAGAACCAGGGCGTCACGGTGCAGAAGAAGTCGACTTCGATCCTGCTGTTCGTGACGCTGACCTCGCCGAACAAGACCTATGACAGCCTGTTCCTGTCGAACTATGCCACCATCAACATCCGCGACGAGCTGTCCCGCCTGCCGGGGGTCGGCAACGTCACGGTGTTCGGCGCCGGGCAGTATTCGATGCGGGTCTGGCTCGATCCGAACAAGCTGCAGGCGCGCGGGCTGGTGCCGCAGGACGTCATCCAGGCGATCCAGCAGCAGAGCCTGCAGGTCACTGCCGGTCAGGTCGGCGCGCCGCCGACGCCGGCCGGGCAGGCGTTCCAGTACACGCTCAACGTCAACGGCCGGCTCGACGACAAGAGTCAGTTCGAGGACATCATCGTCAAATCAGGCACTGTCGGCGACGTCACCCGGGTCCGCGACGTCGGCTCGGTCGAACTCGGCGCGCAGACCTACAGCCAGATCTTCTCGCTGAACCAGAAGCCGGCGACCGGCATCGGTGTATTCCAGTCGCCCGGCGCCAATGCGCTGCAGGTCGAGAAGGCGGTCGAGAAGAAGATGGCGGAGCTGGCAAAGCAGTTCCCGCAGGACATCAAATACGACACGCCGTTCGACACCACCAAGTTCGTCAACGCCTCGATCGAGGAGGTCTACAAGACCCTGATCGAGGCCGGCCTCCTGGTGCTGGTCGTGATCCTGGTCTTCCTGCAGGACTGGCGGGCGATGCTGGTGCCGGCAACCACGGTGCCGGTCACCATCATCGGCGCGTTCGCGGGCATGGCCGCGCTCGGCTTCACCATCAACCTGTCGACGCTGTTTGCGATCGTGCTGGCGATCGGCATCGTGGTCGACGACGCCATCGTCGTGGTCGAGGGCGCGGCGCACAATATCGAGCGCGGCATGAACGGTCACGACGCCGCGATCAAGGCGATGGACGAATTGTTCGCGCCGATCGTCGGCATCACGCTGGTCTTGATCTCGGTGTTCCTGCCCGCGGCGTTCCTGCCCGGGCTGACCGGGCGGATGTATGCGCAATTCGCGCTTGTCATCGCCGCGACCGCGCTGCTCAGCGCGATCAATGCCGCGACCCTGAAGCCGACGCAATGCGCGCTATGGCTGCGTCCACCGGCGCCGCCCCAACAGCGCAACTTCTTCTATCGCGGCTTCAATGCGGTCTATGACCGGCTGGAGCGCGGCTATACCCGCATCGTGAGCGGCATTGCCGGGCACGCCAAGACCTCGGTCGCGGTCGCCCTTGTCATCATCGGGCTCGCCGGCTACGGGCTGTCGCGGGTGCCGACCGGCTTCATTCCGATCGAGGATCAAGGCTATCTGCTCGCCGCGGTGCAATTGCCCGATGGCGCAGCCCTCGATCGCACCCAGCACGTGCTGGACGAGGTCACCCAGATTGCCAGCAAGACGCCCGGCGTCGAGCAGGTGGTCAGCATCGCCGGCATCTCGGCGCTCGACAACTCCTCGAGCCTCGCCAATGCCGGCGTCGCCTACCTGATCCTGAAGGATTGGGGCGCGCGGGGGCCGGGTGAGGACCTGCGCTCGCTGGTCTACGGGCTCAACGACAAGCTCGCGGCGATCCAGGAGGCGCGCATCCTGGTGATCCCGCCGCCGCCGATCCAGGGCATCGGCAACGCCGCCGGCTTTGCCATGCAGGTCGAACTGCGCGACGGCAACGCCGATTACGGCAAGCTGCAGGCGATTACCGGGGCGATCGTGGCCAACGCCCAGACCCAGAGCGCGCTGCAGCGGGTGCAGTCGTCGTTCCGCTCGATGGTGCCGCAATTCGACGTCGAGGTCGACCGCATCAAGACGCAGACCCTCCACGTCACCCCCGACCAGATCTTCGCGGCGCTGTCGTCCTATGTGGGCGCGAGCTACGTCAACCAGTTCACCAAGTTCGGCCGCACCTTCCAGGTCTACACCCAGGCCGAGGCACAGTATCGCTTGTCGCTGCGCGACATCGAAAACATGATGGTGCGCAACAGCAACGGAGACATGATCCCGCTCGGCACGGTGGCCAAAATCACGCCGTCGGTCGGCCCGTCGCTGATCAGCCTCTACAACCTCTATCCGTCCGCTTCCATCATCGGCCTGCCGGCGCAGGGCTACTCGTCCGGCCAGTCGATGACGCTGATGGAGGAGATCGCGGCAAAGACGCTGCCGGCGGGCGCGGGTTTTGCGTGGACGGCGATGTCGTATCAGGAGAAGGAGGTCGGCAGCCAGATCTACTATGTGTTCGCGCTGGCGCTGCTCTTGGTCTACCTCGTGCTCGCCGGGCAATATGAGAGCTGGTATGCGCCGATCTCGGTGATCCTGGCCGTGCCGCTATCGCTGCTCGGTCCGACGCTGGTGCTGTTGAGCCTGCGGATCGAGAACAACCTCTACACCCAGATCGGCACCATCCTGCTGATCGCGCTGTCGGCCAAGAACGCGATCCTGATCGTCGAGGTCGCGCTCGAGCATCACATCCGGGACGGCAAGCCGGTGCTGGAGTCGGCGATCGACGCGGCGCGCGCCCGGTTCCGGCCGATCCTGATGACGTCGTTTGCGTTCATCCTCGGCGTGCTGCCGCTGGTGCTGGCGACCGGCGCCGGCGCCAACGCCCGCAAGTCGATCGGCATCACCGTGTTCTCCGGCATGATCGCCTCGACCTGCCTCGCGGTGCTGTTCGTGCCGGCGTTCTTCGTCGTGGTGCAGAACTTCGAGAACTGGCGCAAGGCGAAGAAGGGCAAGGCGGCCGGGCCACGAGCCGCCCCGCAGGCGTCAAGCACGGTGCATTAGGCTCCACGCACCCAAACTCTATCCCCGTCACCCTGACGAGGCCGCGAAGCGGCCGTCTCGAAGGGTCGACGGCCCGGCTTTCTCCACGCCGCTCAGCCGGGCCGTGCATCCTTCGAGACGCGCAAGAGCGCGCACCTCAGGATGACGGAGTTTGTAACAGTCGCGTAGGACGGGTTAGCCGAAGGCGTAACCCGCCATCTTCTCCGCGGCGCGAAGTCGGTGGGTTACGCTGCGCTAACCCACCCTACGCACCGTGCTTCCCGCCTACACCTTCACCATGCGCTTGCCGCGGTTCTCGCCGGCCAGGAGCCCGATCAGCGCCTGCGGGGTGTTCTCGATGCCGTCGATGACGTCTTCCTGGACCTTGAGCTTGCCCGAGGAGACCCAGGACTGCAGGTCGGCGAGCGCGGCGTCGCGCTGGTCCATGTAGTCCATCACGATGAAGCCCTGCATGACGAGCCGCTTCACCACGATCAGGCCGGGCACGCCGCGCGGGCCGTGCGCCGAGGGGACGCCGTCATACTGCGAGATCGCGCCGCAACAGGCGATCCGGCCGCGGTTGTTCATCTGCGCCAGGCAGGCCTCCAGGATGTCGCCGCCGACATTGTCGAAATAGACGTCGATGCCCTTCGGCGCCGCTGCACGCAGCGCCTTGTAGGTGGCGCCGTCCTTGTAGTCGACGGCGGCGTCGAAGCCGAGCTCCGACGTCAGCCAGTGGCACTTGTCCTTGCCGCCGGCGATGCCGACCACCCGGCAGCCCTTGATCTTGGCGATCTGGCCGACGATCGAGCCGACCGAGCCGGCGGCCGCCGACACCACCACGGTCTCACCCTCCTTGGGTTTGCCGACATGGAGCAGGCCGAAATAGGCGGTCAGGCCGGCGACGCCATAGACGCTGAGCAGATGCGTCATCGGCTCGAGCTTCGGCATCTTCGCCAGGTGCTTGGCGGGTACGGCGGCGTAATCCTGCCAGCCGGTGTCGCCGAACACGATATCGCCCGGCTTCAGGCCGGGGTCATTCGACGACACCACCTCGGCGATGCTGCCGCCGGCCATCACGGTGTTGGCTTCGACCGCAGCGCGGTAGGTGGCGCCGTGCATCCAGGCGCGGTTGGCGGCGTCGAGCGAGATGTAGCGCGTCCGCACCAGCGCCTCGCCGTCCTTCGGCGCGGGGACCGTGCCCTTGGTCAGGCGAAAATGCTCGGAGCCAAGCTTGCCGGTCGGCTTTTCAACAAGCAGGATCTGGCGATTGACGGTGTCGTTCATTGTGGTGTCTCCCCCTCGCGTTGGTCGTTTCGCATGCAGTTTGACTGCGACGCGCGCAGCTTAGTGCACAGATTGTGCGCTGCATGAACGCTAGTCCCCACGCTGGCATTCCACAACGGGAACAGATTGGCAAAGTCCCGCTGGACGCGAAGCGTGTTGCGTAGCTGCGTAAATCTGCCACACTTGCCTTTCGCCGGGAACTTACGGGGGTAAGAGAATGTCGAACAGGTTTACGCAGTACATCCTGATTGCGATGGTCCTTGGCATCGCAATGGGGACGATCGTCTTCAACTATCTGCCTGACAGCCGCGCCGAGATCGCAGCCGACGTCAACCTGATCGCGATGCTGTTCCTGCGCCTGATCAAGATGATCATCGCGCCGCTGGTGTTTGCGACCCTCGTCGGCGGCATCGCCCATATGGGAAGCGGCGCCAAGCTCGGGCGCATCTTCGCCAAGACCATGGGCTGGTTCGTCTCCGCCTCCTTCGTTTCGCTGCTGCTCGGCCTCGTGATGGTCAACCTGCTGCAGCCCGGCGCCAATTTCCCCGGCACGCTGCCCGACAAGGCGCAGTCCACCGGCCTGCCGGTCTCGGCCTTCTCGATCGAAAAGTTCCTGACCCATCTGATCCCGACCTCGATCGCGGATGCAATGGCGCAGAACGAGATCCTGCAGATCGTGGTGTTCGCGGTGTTCTTCGCGGTCGCGCTCGGCGCCATGCCTGAGCGGGCCAAGCCGATCATGAGCCTGATCGACGACCTCGCGCACATCATGCTCAAGGTCACCGGCTACGTGATGCTGTTCGCGCCGATCGCGGTGTGGGCCGCGATCATGGCGACCGTCTCGAAGAACGGCCTCGGCGTGCTCTGGAAGCTGATCGTCTTCATGGGCGGGTTCTATCTGTCGCTGCTGATCCTGTGGGGCATCCTGGTCGCGGTCGGCTTCGTCGTGATCGGGCCACGCTACAGCCATCTGCTGCGGCTGATCCGCGAGCCCTTGATGATCGCGTTCTCGACCGCCTCCTCGGAGGCGGCCTACCCGAAGACGCTGGAGGGGCTGAACCGGTTCGGCGCCTCCTCGCGGATCTCGGCGTTCGTGCTGCCGCTCGGCTATTCCTTCAACCTCGACGGCACCATGATGTACTGCACCTTCGCGAGCATCTTCATCGCGCAGACCTACCACATCGAGATGTCGCTCGGCACGCAGCTCGCGATGCTGGCAACGCTGATGATCACCTCGAAGGGCGTCGCCGGCGTGCCGCGCGCCTCGCTGGTGGTGATCGCCTCGACGCTGTCGCAGTTCGGCATCCCCGAGGCCGGGTTGTTGATGATCATGGGCATCGACACCTTCCTCGACATGGGCCGCAGCGCCACCAACGTGATCGGCAACTCGCTGGCCACATCAGTGGTCGCGAAGTGGGAGGGCGAGCTGAAGGCCGAGCACGAGCTCGGGCCCGACGATGCGGTGCCGCAGGATGCGGTGCCTGGTGCCGTCATGGCCGGCCATTGACGGGAGGGATGCATGCATCGCGCCCGCTGGAGGCCGATCCGGGCTGAGGGGCCTCACCTGTCGACATGCCTGCTGTCGGCATGTCTGCTGTCGGCATGTCTGCTGGTGGCAAGCCTGCTCGGCGGACCGGCCACCGCTCAGCCGGCGGGCGAGGGGCTCAGCCCCACGCTCGCCAACATCAAGGCCACGCACATGGTGCGGATCGGCTATCGCGAGAGCTCGCCGCCGTTCTCGTTCCTCGACCACTCCAACCGGCCGATCGGCTACAGCCTCGAGCTGTGCGATGCGATCGTCGACGAGATCGGGGCCGAGGTCGACGACGCCGACCTCAAGATCGATTACGTCAAGGTCACCTCCGACGACCGCATTCCGGCGATCGTCGACAAGAAGATCGATCTCGAATGCGGATCGACCACGGCGAACTCGGAGCGCGGCAAGCAGGTCGCATTCTCGCCGCTGATGTTCGTGGCCGGCACCAAGCTGATGGTGCCGAAGGCTTCCAGCGTCAACCAGGTCGCCGACCTGAAGGGCAAGACCGTGGTGGTCACCAAGGGCACCACCAACGAGCAGGCGATGCACAATGTCGACGCCAAGCAGCAGCTCGGCCTCAACATCGTCACCGCCCCTGATCACGAGCAGTCCTACCAGATGCTGGTGGACGGCAAGGCGGATGCGTTCGCGACCGACGACATCCTGCTCTACGGCCTGATCGCGCGGCACAAGTCGCAGGACAAATTCCGCGTCACCGGCGACTATCTGTCCTACGATCCCTACGGCATCATGTACCGCAAGGGCGAGCCGCAGATGAAGGACGTGGTCGAGCGCGCGTTCCGCAAGCTCGCCTCGAATCGCGACATCGTCCCGCTCTACAACAAATGGTTCGTCGCCCGTCTGCCGACCGGCGAGAAGCTCAACGTCGCGCTGTCACCGCAGCTCGAAGAAGCCTTCAAGGCGCTCGACGATTCGGCTGGTGGTGCGAACTAGAGCGCGATGAATTTAGATCGAGTGGGTTTGGCTGCGTGCTCGCTTTACCTCTCCCCATTGGGGAGAGGTCGATTTGCGAAGCAAATCGGGTGAGGGGCCGCAGCCCTAACGAGGGACCGTAACCCCTCACCCGGCGGTACGCGCCGACCTCTCCCAAGGGAGAGGTGAAACTCCGCTGCCGATCCGGTTCAACCTAATCTCATCACGCTTTAGGCTCGAACTTCGGCTTCTCCCCAAGTGGGAGAGGTCGAAAGTACGGTGCGGCTTCGCTCATCGCCAATGGCGATACCGCAGGTCCAGGCACTGCCGCACCCAGTATCCATTCACATGGATCAACTGGCATGGGCTCGGCGGCGGTTCCTTGATGATTGGATATCCGTGGATGTCGATGTTCGTCGGGGCGGTGACGCCGCGCCAGAACACGGCGTGGGCGGCCGGTGGATTGAAAGCGGCGGCGAACGCCGTGGCTGCGATGAAGCTCAAAAGGAGTTTGCGCATAATTTGTATCCGGATCGATTAATCCGCATCAGCGTACTCCCTTGAGCCGGAGGAGCAAGCCGCTGAATGGATCAAAATGGCGGAGTGAATTTTGCCGCAAGCTGCGTCGCCGCACGCGCGTAGCCGCCGTGGACCGCCATGCAGGCGAGGGCAACGATGCCGACCGCCGCCAGAACAACCATGACCTGGAAGAGCGCGCGTCCAAGGATCGCTCCCATCAAGACTCCATCGATCCGGCGGGGATCTTGCTTCGAGTTTCCACGCGCCGCGATCTCTGGAGCATCATCGGCAAACGAGATTGTGCTGTTGAAGTCTGCGAGCTCGTCGCTTCGCCGGCTAATGTCGCTTCGCGACAAGCCGATCGACCTGCTGCTTCAGTGCCGCTTCCATTTCAGAAATGATGTCGTCCGGCAGGCGTACGCCAACCGGATCAGCGGTCCTTTGCTCCATCGTCTGACGCCGCACGACGCGGGCATGACGTTCGAGGGCATGATCTTCGACCAGTCGTCGGGAGGACGGATAGCCTGGCGCCCCAGCCGTCGCGTCGGCCCTGGAAGGTTCGTCAAAGTCCTGATCCGGCTGTCCGGCGTTCTTCATGCGTTTTGCCTCCTGGCACGACTTCCTTTCCTCGAGCCCGAGCCATTCGGCTCGCCGCACATCAATGACGCCGAAACCTCGAAAGTTGTTCCGGACGGAACTTGCAAACATCCCACGGAACAGTCAGCCATCGAGTCTGGAACCAGAACCATACGCGTTCTCAATGATTAACTTTGGTTGATGACTGTGGTCGATCGTTGGAGGTTGCCATGGGTTACGCGAGGCTAGTTCGGCAGACCGCAATCGTGGTCGAAGACGATACAATCCAGCGCGACATGATTGCGCTGTTGCTGGAAGAAGGTCACTTCGACGTCATCCAATGCGAAGACGCAGAGACGGCGGCACTGGCCATCAAGATGCGTCACCCGTCGCTGGTGGTCACCGACGTCAAGCTCACGGGCAAAATGAGCGGCATCGAGCTTGCACGTTTGGCCCTCGATTGCGATCCGGGCGTGCGCGTTATGGTGATCTCGGGCCTGCCCTTGGTCGGCGCTCTGCCTGACGGCGTCAAGTTCTTTCCGAAGCCGGTTTATCCACCGGCGCTGCTGCGTGAGCTCGCGCTGTAGTTCTTGCCGGCTGGATGTTGGCTCATGCAGGACGATCCCGAGATCGATTGGCACCGCGAGCAGATCAAGAAGAACCGTGAGCTGATCGCGGAATTGGAATCCGGAAATACGGCGGGGGCTGACGTGTTTCCGGAGACGCAAGCCGAGATCGACCGTCTCACGGCACAGATCGAGCAGTCCGAATTGATCGTCGCCGCCCATGAAAAGGAACACCCGCGAGACTGATGGGGGGCTCGAGGGGGGCGTGGCACGTAGCTTACGCGAACACGGCGTCCAGCGCGGCGGAATACGCCGCCTCGACCAGCGCCGGCTGCTGGCGGCCCAGTGCTTCCATCTTCACGCCTGAATTCACCTCAAGGACGTTCCACGCACCGTCGGCGCGCACGACGTCGATGGAAGCGAAGCGGATGCCGACGGCCTGCGCGGCCTTGATCGCGAGCGCGATGCAGGCGTCGCGTGTCGCAGCATCCGAGAGCAGCACCGGCTCGGCGCCGGCATCGAGGTTGTGCCGCCAGTTGAGCAGCAGCCGTTCGCCGGCCGGCGGAATGGCGTCGAGCGCTGCGGTGTCGAAATCCTCAGTCAGGGTCTTGAGCTGTTCGGCCGTCGCGGTCGCCTGCGCCAGCGCGCGGAGTGACTGGATGCCGTCGCCGACCACCATTGGGCGCGTCTTGCCGTAGACGATCAGCGCGCGTGCATCGAGCAGCACCACGCGCACCTCGTCCTCGATCGCGACATAGGGCGAGATCGCAAGGCTCGGATGCGCGGCAAGGATGCGCGCCACCGCAGTCTCCAGCTGCATGCGCGTCGTGACGCGGAAGACGAGCTCGCCGGATGTCCCCTCATTGGGTTTGATGACGAGCCCATGCGGATGCGCGTCGAGCAGACGCTGCATCGCATCCAGCGAGTCCGATCCCGGGATGTGCTTGCTGAGCTTGTCGCCGAGAAACAGCGTATGCGGAATGGCTGATACGCCGGCCGATGCCAACACTTCGGCGCAGGCCGATTTGTCGTTGGCGACCTGATGCGCAACCGCGCTGTTCAGCCCGATGTCGTAGCCGATCGCGAGCCGCCGCTCGCTGCCCCTGGTCATGATGACCAGCCAGCCGCCTGACCGCACCTCGACCGCAATCGAGCGCGCCAGACAATATTTTTTGATGGTTTCCAGGAAGATTCGCTGGCTGATCAGGACCACGAGATCATTTTCCCTTCGTCGTGGTTTTCGTAGCAATTAATTGCCAGATCGGTGCTGATCTCAGCAAGTAAATTACGTGCAGCACCGCGTGTTAACGATGTCGTGGCTGAACCTCTGCGCGAAATCGAACGACTGCCATTCTGAGATCGCAATTGCACGCCAGTTGATCTTGACTATCTCACGCATTGGCGCAATGGACACGCGAGATCTTCAGTGATTTCGGCCACTTCTGCGCCGTCGCGAACAGTCTAGAAATCAAACCATTCTAAATCTGGTCAGTCGAGAAAACGAAAACACATGAGCGCGTTCTATCGAGAGAAAGTTCTTTCCGTCCAGCACTGGACCGATACGCTTTTCAGCTTCCGGGCGACCCGCGATTCCGGTTTCCGCTTCCAGAATGGGCAGTTTGCCATGATCGGCCTCGAGGTCGACGGCCGGCCTCTGCTGCGCGCCTATTCGATGGCGAGCGCCAATCACGAGGAAGAGCTCGAGTTCTTCTCGATCAAGGTGCAGGACGGCCCGCTGACCTCCAAACTGCAGAAGATCCGCGAGGGTGACACCATCCTGGTCGGCCGCAAGGCGACCGGTACGCTGATCACCGACAATCTGATTCCCGGCAAGCGGCTGATGCTGCTGTCGACCGGCACCGGCCTTGCGCCGTTCGCGAGCCTGATCAAGGACCCTGAGGTTTATGATCGCTACGACCAGATCCTGCTGGTGCATGGCTGCCGCCAGGTCTCCGAACTCGCCTATGGCGAGGAGCTGGTCGCCAAGCTGCGCGACGACGAGCTGTTCGGACCGCTGCTGTCCGAGAAGCTGTCGTACTATCCGACCGTGACGCGCGAGCCGTTCCGCAACCGCGGCCGCATCACCGACCTGATCACCTCGAACCAGCTGTTCACCGATCTGCATCAGGGCCCGCTCGACATCGAGACCGACCGCATCATGATGTGCGGCAGCCCGGCGATGCTGGAAGAGCTCAAGCAGCTGTTCGAGACCCGCGGCTTCAAGGAAGGCAGCGGCAACACCCCCGGTCACTTCGTGATCGAGAAGGCGTTCGTCGAGCGCTGAGACTGTCGGGCCTTTAAGACTGACGGCCTTTAAGATCGTCGTCCTGGCGAAGGCCAGGACCCATTACCATCGCTGCTGATTTGACGAAGGCTGGGGCCCCATCGGGCTCCAGCCTTTTGCATTTGGGGTTATGGGTCCTGGCCTTCGCCAGGACGACACCTGTGTATGTGGCGCCGTCCGATGCCCCGCTGCTATAACTCTCCGCAACGCCGCGCAGCCCTTTCCGAACGCGGCGACCGGGGAGCCGCACCTTGTCCATCACCGATCCGGATGCACCGAAGACCGCCTTTGTGTTCGCCGGCGGCGGCAGCTTTGGCGCGATCCAGGTCGGCATGCTGCAGGCGCTCGCCGCGCATGGCGTGGTCGCCGACATGGTGGTCGGCTCCAGCGTCGGCGCATTGAATGGCGCGTTCTATGCCGGCGACCCGTCGGTCTCGGGGGTGGCGCGGCTGGCCGAGATCTGGCGCGGCCTGAACCGGCAGGACGTGTTTCCGGTGACCTGGCGGACGCTGGTGAGCTTCCTGTGGCGGCGCGACTTCCTGATCCCGCATGACGGCGTCCGCAAGCTGATCGACGACTACATCCCGTTCCGCAATCTCGAGGACGCGCGGATGCCGATCTATATCGTCACGACCGACATCATCAGCGGTGACAGCGTCGTGCTGTCGGAAGGCTCCGCCGCGGAGGCGATCGTGGCCTCGACCGCGATCCCCGGCGCGTTCACGCCGGTGCATTACCGCGATCATTTCCTCGCCGACGGCGCGATCTCCAGCAACACGCCGGTTCGCGTCGCCGTGAAGCATGGGGCAAAACGCCTGATCGTGCTGCCGACCGGACATGCCTGCGCCAACCAGGCGCCGCCGGTCGGCGCGCTCGCCAATGCGCTGCATGCGCTGACGCTGCTGATCGCGCGGCAGCTCGTCAACGAGCTCGAGAATATCGGCCCCGATGTCGAGTATTTCGTGGTGCCGCCGCTCTGCCCGCTGGTCGGCTCGCCCTACGATTTCTCCCGAACGTCAGATCACATCGCACGCGCCCTCGACACCACCAATGCGTGGCTTGCCAGCGATGGCCTCAAGCCGGGGCATATCCCGCACGAATTGCAGCCGCACGACCATTGAAGGGGCTCTTACCTCGCCCCGCTTGCGGGGAGAGGTCGGATCGCAGCAGCGCTAGCGGAATGCGATCCGGGTGAGGGGGACTCTCCGCGAACGCAACTGCTACCGTGTGTGCGGAGGCGGCCCCTCACCCCAACCCTCCAAGAGCGAGCTGCGCTCGTCTCGACCCCGCGAAGAGCGGGGTGAGGGAGCAACAAGTGACCTTCGCGCGTCTTCGTTGCACTGCAGCAGCGAGACCGCGGCTCGTGCACCCGCCCATCCGGGCGGTTGTCACATCTGTGACTGCTCGGCCGTATAACCGTAGTGCACTTGTTCCGCGAGTTGGATTAGGCTCAACGCCGACAGGGTATTCCAGGCAGACCGGAGGATTCCATGGACACGCTTCTGCTTCCGTTCTCGCCGCGTTTCATCCTGCTGACGATCTGCGCCGTCGTCACCGCGCTCCTGCTGCTGGTTGGAATTTTCGACCACAAGGTCTTCAAGATCATCCTGATCCCGCTGGTCATCTTCGGCGCGCTGACGCTGCTCGGCATCCGCGACTTTACCCAGAAGAACCATGCGGTGCTGCGCAACTACCCGATCTCGGCGCATGTCCGCTTCCTGCTCGAGGAAATCCGCCCGGAGATGCGGCAGTATTTCTTCGAGAGCGAGAAGGACGGCATGCCGTTCTCGCGCGACACCCGCGCGGTGGTCTATCAGCGCGCCAAGATGGTGCTGGACAAGCGGCCGTTCGGCACCCAGGAGGACGTCTATCGCGAGGGCTACGAGTGGATGCATCATTCGGTGGCGCCGAAGCCGCGTGCCGACGAGAAATTTCGCATCACGATCGGCGGGCCCGATTGCACCAAGCCGTATTCGGCCTCGGTCTTCAACATCTCGGCGATGAGCTTTGGCGCGCTCAGCCCGAACGCGGTGCGGGCGCTGAATGCCGGCGCCAAGAAGGGCGGCTTCGCCCACGACACCGGCGAGGGCGGCGTCAGCCCCTATCACCGCGAGATGGGCGGCGACATCATCTGGGAGGTCGGCTCCGGCTATTTCGGCTGCCGCAACCGTGACGGCACCTTCAATCCGGAGCTCTTTGCAAGCGTCGCGGGCGACGACCAGATCAAGATGGTCGAGCTCAAGATCAGCCAGGGCGCCAAGCCCGGCCATGGCGGCGTGCTGCCGGCCGCGAAGGTCTCCGAGGAGATCTCCAAGATCCGCGGCGTGCCGATGGGCGAGGACTGCATTTCTCCCGCCTATCACAAGGCGTTCTCGACGCCGATCCAGATGATGGAATTCGTCGCCCAGATGCGCAAGCTGTCCGGCGGCAAGCCGGCCGGCTTCAAGATGTGCATCGGCCATCCCTGGGAGTTCCTGGCGATCTGCAAGGCGATGAAGGAGAGCGGGCTCTATCCCGACTTCATCGTGGTCGACGGCAATGAAGGCGGCACCGGCGCCGCGCCGCTCGAGTTCATGGACCATCTGGGCATGCCGATGCGCGAGGGCGTCAATTTCGTCCACAACGCGCTGATCGGCATCGGTGCGCGCGATCGCATCAAGATCGGCGCTTCGGGCAAGATCGCCACCGCCTTCGATATGGCGCGCGCGATGGCGATCGGCGCCGACTGGTGCAATTCGGCCCGCGGCTTCATGTTCGCGCTCGGCTGCATCCAGTCGCTGAGCTGCCACACCGACCGCTGCCCGACCGGCGTCACCTCGCAGGACCCGATCCGCAACCGCGCGCTCTATGTGCCGGACAAGATCGAGCGGGTGTACAACTACCACCACTCGACCCTGCACGCGCTGACCGAGCTGCTCGCCGCCGCCGGACTCGAGCACACCAAGGAGCTGCGCCCGATCCACTTCTCGCAGCGGAGCTCGACCACCGACGTCCGCACCTTCGCGCAGCTCTATCCGACGCTGCGCCCGGGCGAACTGCTCGAAGGCACCCAGGACTCCCGCTTCCGCGACGCCTGGGCGATGGCGCGCGCGGATTCGTTCCAGCCGGCCGGGTAGTCGGGGCCATCAATCCGTAGCCCGGATGGAGCGGAGCGAAATCCGGGGCCACAGGATTCGTTGGTGACCGTCCCGGATTACGCTTCGCTTCATCCGGGCTACGCTTGCTATGTACTGCTGGGCGCGCCGAACCATTTGGTCAGCGCTTCCGTGAGGCCGGTGCGGGTCCGGTCTCCGACCCATGCCACGTAGCCGTCGGGCCGGATCAGCACCGCGGCAGGTGTCGGAACCGGGCCGAGCGCTGGAAGCTCGAAGGCGCCGGCATCATCGGCGTCGACCAGCTGAACCCGGTCGGTCCATCCCGCGATGTCGATGCTGCCGGGCTCGCCGAAATTCAGCAGCACCGGCCGCGCCTGGTGCAGCAGCGCGAAGACCCGGCGCGGGCCGCCGGCGGTGACGAGGTCGAGATCGGGCATACGGCGTCCGAGCAACGGATGGCCACAGCCGAAATCGTAATGAAGATCGAGGCCCGACATCATCGCGACAAATCGCCGGCGCGGCTCATCCATGCGCAGCAGATCGGAGACGATTTCGTTCAGCGCCTTGCTGCGCGCATCGGTGCGGTTGAGCGCGACATGCGCCATGGTGTTGCGCAGCACGCGGGCCGCGACCGGATGCCGTTCGGCCTGATAGCTGTCGAGCAGGCCGTCCGGCGAGATCAGCTTGACCACCTGGGCGAGCTTCCAGCCCAGATTCACCGCGTCCTGCACGCCGATATTGAGGCCCTGTCCGCCCATCGGCGGATGCACATGGGCGGCATCGCCGGCCAGCAGCACGCGCTGGCTGCGATAGGTCACCGCCTGCCGGGTCATGTCGGTGAAGCGCGAGATCCAGGCCGGGCTGTGGATGCCGAAATCGGTGCCGTACGCGGCGGCCAGCGTCTCGCTGACGTCGCGCAGGGTCGGCGCTCTGTCGGTGCCGAGCTGCCGCTCGGTCAGCACGACCCGCACCCGGCCGCTGTCTTCCACCTTGCCGATCGCATAGGTGCCGGTGTCGTCCTGGCGAAAGCCCCATTGCGGTTCGCTGGACATCTCGGCCTCGGCGATCAGCCAGCTCCTGGTCGGATCCCATCCGGTGAATTCGATGCCGGCCGCTTTGCGCACGATGCTCCGGCCGCCGTCGCAGCCGACCAGATACTGCGCCCGGAGCCGGCCGTCCGACAGTTCGACGTCGACGCCGGCCTCGTCCTGAGTAAAGCCGGTCACCTCGCGCGCGCGATAGATCGGCACCGCGAGCTCGCCCACCCATTCGCCGAGAATGCGCTCGGTATGGGTCTGGAACAGCCCGAGCGTGAAATTGCGCCGGGTCGGAAAGTCGGTGATATCAAGCGGAACCAGATGCGAGTGGAACAGCACCGCGGGATGGCGCGTCCCCTGCGCGACGAAGCGGTCGCCGATGCCGCGCTGATCGAGCACCTCCATGGTGCGGGCATGCAGGCCGCCCGCCCGCGAGCCGATCAGGTCCGCCCTCGCGCGCCGCTCGACGACGGCGACATCGACGCCGGCCAGCGCCAGCTCGCCCGCCAGCATCAGCCCGGTCGGACCTCCGCCGGCAATCACCACAGCATGTTCCCGCATCCCGCACTCCTCCGTTCGATTGGGCGCGCGTTCTACGGGATGTCCCCGGGCTTGCGGCAAGCCCGGGGGGTCTACATATATCTGAGTGGGGAGAGGGCGTTTGCTGCCCAACCAATTCAGCCGTCATTGCGAGGAGCGAAGCGACGAAGCAATCCATGCTTCGGCATACGCGGCGCTATGGATTGCTTCGCTTCGCTCGCAATGACGGGGAGGCGGTGCCTGTCAGTTTCGTAGCCCGGATGGAGCGAAGCGCAATCCGGGACAGTTTACCGACGAGAAAGCGGCCCCCGGATTTCGCTGCGCTCCATCCGGGCTACAGCAGCTGCGTCAGGATCAAAACTCGCCGTGGATGCGGCCGGAGAAGATGTGCACCGGGCCGCGGTCGGCGTTGTAGGCGGGGTTGGTGATGAACTGATAGTCCGCGGTCAGCGTCAGGTTCTTGTTCACCTGGTAGGCGTAATACGTCTCGAAGATCCGCTCCGGACTGTAGTTCAGCGCGCCGTCGCCGATCAGAAGACCGAGGCCGCCGGCGGCGAGATAGTCGCGATGCGCCGATGACAGCCCGTTGACCGCGCCGCCGATGCCGATCGTGTCATTGGCCCGGCCCCATCGGCTGCCCTTGATCGACAGGCCGCCGGAGACGCTGCGATCGACATCGGTGAACGACAGGATCTCGTTGCGGCCGTCGTTCCAGCTCAGGCGGCCGAACAGCCCGACATCGGTTACGATCTGCTGCTCGCCGTTGAGGTAGAAGCCGTATTTGGTGTTGTCCTTGCGGATGCCGGCCATCACGCCGTTGATGTCGAACGCCGGGTTGGCGTCCTCGATCGCCAGCGCCTGGCGATAATTGCCGGTGTTGCCGCGATTGCCGAACACGCCGACGCGCAGCTTGCCGGGCTGATCGAAGATCGAATAGCGCCCCTCGAACTCGACCACCGCACCGCCATTGTTGGGATTGGAGATCAAGACGTCGCTGTTCGGTGCATTGGGCACCTGGAATACGCCGGCGCGCACCGCCCAATCCTTGCGGTTGAGCTCGACCACGGCGCCGCGGGTGTAGCCGGGCAGGTCCGCCGGGAAGTCGTAGGCGGCCGACGCCCACATCGCCCAGTTCATGAAGTCGGCGCGCGGGTCCTTGGCGTAGGAATTGCCGTCGAAGAAATCGCCCACCGCAAAGCGGCCGACCACGATCGTGAGGCGGTCGATGTCGCGCTTGCCGGCGATCTGGTTGGGACCGTCGGGAACGTCCTCCTGCTCGCCGCCGAAGCCGAAGGTCTGCTTGAAGTAATAGCGCTGTGGCCGGATCTTCGGATACTGCGCGCCGGCCTTCTGCGCTTCGCCGTTCGAGAAGCCGGCAAGGCCGAGCGTGCCGTTGAGGCCAAAACCCTGCGCCGTCTCCGGATTGAAGTAGAACTCGCCGCCTTCCCACAGCCGCACGCCGAGAAACGCCGTCGTGGTCCAGGTTTGCTGCGCCTGTCCCACGCCCGGAAGACTGTTGGTGCCGGAATAGGGCGCGCGAAACGAGGGATAACCCTGACCGAGCAGCGTCGTCTGTGCGTGCACGCTCCAGTCGCTGGATTCCGGCAGCGCGGTGCGCGTCGGCGTCGCCGACCATGGCGAGTCGCCGAGCTGGTAGTTCAGGCCGAATTTCAGCAAGTGAATGCGCGGGTCGATGCTGACGCCGGGCATGCCGAAATCATTGAGGCCGAGCCTGCGGCGCGACAGGTCGATGTACTCGTATTCGAGCTTCGCGGTCCAGTTGCCGCTCAACGCAAATTCGGCGCCGGCGCCGGCCGTCCAGCCGGTCTGGTACTGGCCGGGCTCCGAGATCACGTTGCCGCCGCCATCATTGACCCTGACCTGGCTGTGTCCCCAGGCGAAGCCGCCGGTCACATAAGGCATCCAGGTGCCGAAGCTGTAGCCGGCGCGGCCGCGCACCGTGCCGACATAATCGATCGATGCGTTGAAGGGGCCCAGCGGGCGGCGCACCGGATCGGTCGGGCCGGTGAAGGTCGCGTCCGCCTCGACGCCGAGCACGAAGCGGTTGGCGAATTCCTTGTTGTAGCCGACCTGGAAGCCGCCGATCCCGCCGGTGATCGTCGGCGGAAACACCACGCCCTGCTCCAGGATCGGATTGGTGCCCGGACCGAGCGTGCCGTCGCCATAGCCGACATGGGCGCCGACATAGAAGCCGGTCCAGCTGTAGACCGCCTTGGCGGCGGGAGATTTGAGCGGCAGATCGGCCGCGGCGGCCGGCGTGCCGAATGCGGCCGCGCCGAGCGCTGCGCCGGCGGCGATCCGAATCCGGAAGAGGTGGACGCAGGTCATGACGCGGCTTTCCGCGAACGGTTGGCGGTTTCGCCCGGCATTGCAGATTTGGCGGCCACTTGCCACCCGAGATTTGAAGTCATCGCCCGCCGTCCCCGGTCCGATCCGTGTCGTCCCATCCAAAGCCAGATCAGCACCTGGCATTTCCCATTCCTTATTGCAAGTCATTCGCAATAGCAACTGGGGTGCACCGGATACCCCTTCGATTTGCACGCCACTATGACAGTCGCGCAACAGCCGGCGGCAGCAACCCTCGCTGGCTGCGATCGACCCCCGCCCGTGGCAAATCGGCCGCGTCCCGGCCCTTCAATCGACGCCACCATCGTCTTCGTCCCTTGTCTTGATGAATGCCGGTTGGAATGCCCTGCCGAGCACGATCCTGGCGCCGGCTCGTTCCACACGTCGCGTCACCGACAGCGCCGTCCTTAAGCCGGCGCCTGAAATCATGCGTCGCCGATGGAGCGCGGTTGCGCCGCGCAGGATGGCGCTCGCCAGCCTGAACAACACGATCGCGCCCCATCGCTGGCCGCGGCCAAGCGTGGTCACGCCCCGACCGTGGCGAGCTGGACGATCCGCAGCAGCACGAGGCGCGCATTTTCAAGTCATTGACGACGGTCATGACTCATTCCTTCTCAGTTGCGTGGCTTGGCGTTTCGGCGGGTCGGGAAACGGATGATGTTGGCCGCATCGGGCGCCGGCCGTGGCGTTGCCGCGGGCCGGCGCCTCGTTGTCGTGGTGCCGGTATCGAAAACGAGCACGATGCCGAGTGCTGCGAGGTGGCCCACGAGGCCGGCGCTTTCGCCGATGATGCCGGCAAGGCTTCGCATCACCGGGCCGAGCGGACCTTGGGCGAAGCGCCTCTGCCGGCGCGACTGTTCTGTTGCGATATGTCTTGCGGTCTCTGTCATGCTTGCTCCGATCGTCTCCTCGCCGCCCGTTGGGCACGGCACGAGGGACGCGGAGCAGCTAGGCGCGCGCGCAACCTCCGCTGCCGTGAGCAGCGGCTATTCCAAACGTGATGTCGTTCCCCGGAGGGAGCCCCGTTGCCGCGCCGCGATGGCGCGCAACGGGACAACTAGGTCCTTCGTCCATGTCGGTCCTTCAGGCGGTTGCGGTCAGCTTTGCGGCGAAACGCGCGATTGTTGCGCGCGGGCCGGAATGCCGGTCCGCGCGCCGCTGTCGGTCGAGATCATTCGTGGATGATCCGAGGGTGGTTTCGACGATCCACCGGCACTCCAGCCGGCCGTCGATCAGGATCCAATGGCAGGCCGGGGTTGGACGCCGGCGGTCCGCCGGGCGGCGAAAACCCGGCTGGTTGTCATTGGAATAGCTGGCCGCCCGCGGCGGGATCTGCCGCGGCTCGACAACGCGCCGCGGGCTTGCCTGCCGGAATTTTGCGAGCTTTTCGAACATCGCTCACCTCCACTTCCGCTGTCGCGCGGCAGGCCGGTGAGGAGGCGGCGGTCAGCTAAGGCGCGACCACCCATCCACGCAGGCGATATCTGCGCGATCAGTCTTGCTGTGTTGCGGCGTCAACAGTCCCGTCGTGGGTCTACTGTCGCCTGAGTTGCTACTGCCCATGTGCCTTCTGTGCTGGCTCGTGGTCCGGTTGATGTCCGGGGCAGAACCCCGGTGCGGAACGCATGTTCTGACGCTCGGGCACTACGCCCGTCACAATGGCCTGTCAACCCGATTCTGCTATCCTCCGGGGAGGATCATGACTATCCTCCCGGGAGGATAGGAGAACCATATGCCCGACGACCATCCGCATGTTGCGATCGCGCGGCGCCTGAAGCGCGCCAACGGCCATCTCGAGACCATCGTCGAGATGATCGAGCAGGGTCGGCCCTGTGCGCAGATCGCCCAGCAATTGCAGGCGGTGGAGAGCGCGATCGAGAGCGCCAAGAAGGCGCTGATCCACGATCACATCGGCCACAGCCTGGAGGAGACGCTGAAGGCGTCGGGTCCGAAGGGCCGCAACATGCTGCGCGACTTCAGGCTGATCGCGAAATATCTGTGACGCAAGGTCGCATGAGGCGGACTGACAAGGGTTGACCCGCCCGGGGGATCGCCGGACGGGTCGTGTGCGACACGGGGTGGATGAGGACCCGTGCCGAACGCAGGATCCGCAGCCTAGAGCCTATTCGGCTCTAGATTCCTGTTTGACGTGTTTTCTTCACGCGAACCGGTACCCACTTCGCTCGAAAACACTATGCAAACCTGTCGATCAGTAGCAGGAGCGCACGCGGCCGATGTAATTGCCGTAGGCGTCGAACTGGCGCACCCAGACGCAGCGCCGATAGCCGTTGTCGTAGTAGCCGTCATTGGCCGCGATCGCGCTGCCGACGATGGCGGCGCCGACGAGGCCCGCGCCAACGCCCCAGCCCCAGCCATACGGCTTGGCTTCGGCCTGCGAGGTGGTGGACGCGATGGTGCCGGTCACGGCGAGCGCGGTGAGGGCGAGGGCGGCAAACTTGGTCTTGATCGACATGGGATACTCCATCCTGTTTGAGCGCGGCGCCGGTGTGGTCCGCATGCCCGTTGGACGGAGGCTTTCCGGTTCCGGTTCGAAGCCCGGCCGGGAAATATGGTTTCGTGGATTGTTTCGTCGCCCCTGCCGGGATGAAGCAAGACTCCGTCAGTTGCCCCCGAATACGCCCGGATCGAACCTGTCGACATCGGCAAGCAGCTCGCAGAACGCACGCGCGCCGTGCTCGATCACCTTCTCACCCTTGTCGGCCGTGGCCTTGGTCGCATCGCCGATGGCGCCGCTTGGATGAAGATCCTGTGCCTGCCAGGCGAACGGCGCCGGCCGCTGCGTCGACAGCAAGCGATGATCCTTCTCGATCTGAATGCTCGCTGGCTTGAAGTCCGCGATCGCATCCTTCCGCACATGCTGCGGATATTTCGCCAGCATGATCGAGGTCTCGACCGCGCCGCCATGGATGCCGTGGTGCAATTCGTCTGCCTCGAACAGCCCGTCGGGCGTGCCGAAGCGCGACCAGCTCGTGGTCACCACCAGCATGTGATGTTGCGCGCGCAGATCCTGCGCGACGAGCTGCATCGCGGCGGAGTTGCCGCCATGGCTGGTCACGATCACGAGCTTCCTGACGCCGGCGCGCGCCACGCTCTCGCCGAGCGCCATCCAGCTCTTCAGCGCCACGTCGGTCGGCAGCGTCAGCGTGCCCGGATAATCGATGTGCTCGGTGGAGATGCCGACCGGCTGCAAGGGCAGGAAGGTTGCCGGGATGGTGGCCGGCAGCAGCGCCTGCACCCGCGCCAGATACGCCTCGCCAATCATGACGTCGGTTCCAAGCGGCAGATGCGGTCCGTGCTGCTCGGTCGCGGCCAAAGGCAGCACCGCGATCCAGCGCGCGGCCGCGCCCTTGGCGATATCGGGCCAGTGCATGGCGGTCCAGTCACGGGGCGGAAGCGTCGAGGTCATCAAGCCGGTCGTTTCAATACAAGCGTTTCATGGGGTGGATTTGCAGGCCAGTTTGTTTAACATCGGTGGGGCGTTCGCGTCTCCGGGCGCGGGCCACGTCTTCCCGCCTTCCATCATGGGCCATAATGATCGACGGAGTCCAACCATGATCCCGGCCTTTTTGCTGCGAGCGTTAACCACCGCCCTGCTGGCCGCCACCCTCGGCGTTTCCGCAGGCCTCGTCCCGGCGCGGGCGCAGAGCTCGGACAAGACTTTGGACAAGGTCTCGTTCGGCACCAATTGGGTCGCCGAGGGCGAGCATGGCGGGTTCTTCCAGGCGCTCGCCGACGGCACCTACAAGAAGTACGGCCTCGACGTCACCATCGTGCCCGGCGGTCCCAACGAGAACAACCGCATGCTCCTGATCGCGGGCAAGCTCGACTTCTTCATGAGCGCGAACTCGCTGCAGACCTTCGACGCCGTCACCAACAACGTGCCGCTGGTCGCCGTCGCGACCATGTTCCAGAAGGACCCGCAGGTCTTCCTGACCCATCCGGAGGTCAAGGTCAGCAAGATCGAGGATCTGAGGCCGCTCACGCTGCTGATCTCGAAGGAGGGCATCACCAGCTATTTCCAGTGGCTGAAATCCGAATACGGCTTCGACGAGAACAAGGTGAAGCCCTACACCTTCAACCCGCAGCCTTTCATCGTGAACAAGCAGACCGCGATGCAGGGTTATGTCACCTCCGAGCCCTTTGCGGTCGAGAAAGCCGCCGGCTTCAAGCCGAACGTGCTGCTGCTCGCCGATTACGGCTTCAACTCCTATTCGACCTTGATCGAGACCCGCCGCGACCTGGTCGACAAGAAGCCGGACCTGGTGCAGCGCTTCGTCGATGCCTCGATCGTTGGCTGGTACCATTACGTCTACGGCGACAATTCGGCCGGCAATGCGATGATCAAGAAGCTCAATCCCGACATGAACGACGAGCTGCTGGCCTATTGTGTTGCCAAGATGCGTGAGTACGGCATCGTCGATTCCGGCGACTCCATCAAGAACGGCATCGGCGCCATGACCGATGAGCGGATGGCGAGCTTCTTCGACAAGATGGTGCGCGCCGGCGTGGTCAAGAGCACCATCGACTATCACCAGGGCTATACGCTGCGCTTCGTCAACAAGGCGGTCGGCGTCGAGCTCCGGCCGAAGAACTGACGGCTGCGGACGCGATGAAATCTGACCCGGATATCGCGGCATCGGCGGTCCACCTCTCCCCCTGTGGGAGAGGTCGGATCGCATCGTCAGATGCGATCCGGGTGAGGGGTGACGCTCTCTCGTGGGACCTGCGCCCCCTCACCCGGCGCTTCGCGCCGACCTCTCCCCGGTGGGGAGAGGTGTTCCCCGCGGCGCGATCGCGCTCAGCCATATCCAACCGCAGATGGTAGAGAGCACGGTGCCGGAAGCCGATGCCAGCAGCTCCGCCGTGCGCCTGCGCGGCGTCACCAAGACCTATGATAGCGGTGTGATGGCGCTCGGGCCGCTCGACCTCGATGTCAAACGCGGCGAGTTCGTCTCGCTGCTCGGGCCGTCCGGTTGCGGCAAATCCACCGCGCTGCGAATTATCGCAGGCCTCGCCGCACCGAGCATAGGCACGGTCGAGCTCGCGCATCACGACACCGAACGGCGCGGCAGCCACAGGATCGGCTTCGTGTTCCAGGAGCCGACCCTGATGCCGTGGGCCACCGTGCGCGACAATGTCCGTCTGCCGCTGAAGCTGGCCCGTGCGCCGGTGGCTGACGCCGAAATGCGCATCGGTGCTGCGCTCGATCAGGTCGGGCTTGCGGAGTTCGCGAGGGCCTATCCGCGCGAATTGTCTGGCGGCATGAAGATGCGGGTGTCGCTGGCGCGCGCGCTGGTGACCGATCCAGACATCCTGCTGATGGACGAGCCGTTCGCGGCGCTCGACGAGATCACGCGCTTTCGCCTTAACAACGATCTCTTGTCGCTGTGGCGTGACTTGCACAAGACCGTCATCTTCGTGACGCACTCGGTGTTCGAGTCGGTCTATCTCTCGGAGCGCGTGATCGTGATGACGGCGCGGCCGGGCCGGATCGGCGCGGAGTTTCGCATTACATCGACCGAGCCGCGCGGCGAGGAGTTCCGCACCTCGGCCGAATACGCCGCGTTCTGCCGCGAGGTCTCCCGTGCGCTGGCGCCATCCTATGCAGGGCAGGCGGGCGCATGAAGTCTCCGCAGGACCTCATCCGCTTTCTGCTTCCCGTCGCGGTGTTTGCCGCGGGGCTCCTGCTCTGGGAAGCGATCGTCCGCGCCTATGGCATCCAGCCCTATGTGCTGCCGAGCCCGCTCTTGGTGCTGAAGACGCTGGTTGCGGACTGGCCGATCCTGTCGCAATCGCTCGGCGTCACGCTGCTGACCACGCTCGAAGGTTTCGTTGCAGCCGCGGTCGGCGGCGTCGTGCTGGCGCTGTTGTTCAACCAGTCGAAATGGCTGGAATATTCTCTGTTTCCCTATGCCGTGGTGCTGCAGGTCACGCCCGTGATCGCGATCGCGCCGCTGCTCCTGATCTATCTGCAACAACAAACCGCGGTGATCGTCTGCGCCTGGATCGTGGCGTTCTTTCCGGTGCTGTCGAACACCACGCTCGGGCTCAGCTCGGTCGATCGCAACCTCGCCGGATTGTTTCAACTTTATGGCGCGTCAAGGCTGCAGACGCTGCTGTTCCTGAAGCTGCCCGCGGCGCTGCCCTATATCCTCGGTGGTCTGCGCATCGCCGGGGGCCTGTCGCTGATCGGCGCCGTGGTCGCGGAGATCGCGGCGGGCAGCGCCGGCGCCGGCTCGGGCCTCGCGTTCCGGATCGCTGAATCCGGTTATCGGCTGAATATTCCCCGCATGTTCGCAGCACTTCTGCTGCTATCGCTGGCCGGGATTGTCATCTATGGGGTGCTGGCGCTAGTTTCGCACCTGTTGTTGCGGCGTTGGCATGAGAGCGCGTTAGGAAAGGACAGTTGATGGCCCCGATTTCTTCCGAAAAGATCGATCTGCTGATTTATGGACCGATCCGGCCAATCCTCGAAAACGGCTTTTCCGATCAATACGTGCTGCACAAGGCCGAGAGCCGCGGCGACCTCGAACGGCTGACGCCGGACACGATGAATAAGATCCGCGGCATCGCCGTCACCTATCACACGATGGCGACCGACAAGACCGCGATGGCGCTGTTTCCCAAGCTCGAGATCGTCGGCAGCTTCGGCGTCGGCTACGACCATGTCGATTCCGCCTATGCGCGCGATCACAATATCGTGGTCACCAACACGCCCGATGTGCTGACCGAGGAGGTCGCCGACGTTGCGATGGGGCTGTTGATCGCGACGCTGCGCGAATTCGTCAAGGCCGATCGCTATGTGCGCTCCGGCCTGTGGCAGACCCAGAATTATCCGCTCAGCGTCGGCTCGCTGCGCGACCGCAAGATCGGCATCGTCGGCATGGGCCGGATCGGCCAGGCGATCGGGCGGCGTCTCGAAGCCTCGCGGGTGCAGGTCGCCTATCACTCGCGCAATCCGTCAAAGGATGTCTCTTACAAGCATTATCCCGACCTGATCGAGATGGCGAAGGCGGTCGACACCCTGATCGTCATCGTGCCGGGCGGCGCCTCGACGGCGAAGATGATCAATGCCGACGTGCTGAAGGCGCTCGGCCCGCGCGGCGTGCTGATCAATGTCGCGCGCGGCTCGGTGGTCGACGAGCCGGCGCTGGTCGCCGCGCTGAAATCCGGCACCATCCTCGCCGCCGGCCTCGACGTGTTCGCGGCCGAGCCGAACGTGCCGGATGAGCTGAAGGCGATGCAGAACGTCGTGCTGCTGCCGCATATCGGTTCGGCCTCGGTGGTGACGCGCAACGCGATGGACCAGCTCGTGGTCGACAACATCACGAACTGGTTCGCCGGCAAGCCGCCGTTGACGCCGGTTGCCGAGACACCCGTCAAGGATCGCTGATGGCATTGTCCCGCTTCAACGTCGTGCTGCTCGCGCTGCTGGCCGCATCCGGTCCGGCCGCCGCGCAGGATGTCACGACGTTGAAGAAGGACATGATCGGGCAGTGGGAGCTCGCCACCACCGAGCGCAGCAAGACCTGCGTCGTGACCTTGAAGAGCGATGCGACGCCGCAAGGCTTCAAGCTCGAGCTCGAGCCGGCCTGCGCTGCCGCGCTGCCGTTCACCAAGGACATCACCGGCTGGAGCATCAAGGGTCTCGGCGACATCGTGCGGCTGCACAACGCCGCCGGCGAGGCCGTGATTGATTTCACCGAGGTCGAGACCGGCATCTTCGAGGGCATGCGCACCAACGAGGGCGTCTACATCCTGCAGAACCTCGCGGCTGCCCGCTCGCTCGCCAAATCGATGGACCAGATGATCGGCGACTGGTCGATGGTCCGCGGCAACGGCCAGGCGATCTGCGCCCTGGTGCTGACCAACACCGACGCCGGCAACGACAATTTCCAGGTGTTCATGAAAGGCAAATGCGATCCCGCAGTCGCGGCTTTCAACCCGACGACGTGGCGGCTCGACCACGGCCAGATGATCCTGATGTCGGCCAAGGGCGAGACCTGGCAATTCGAGGCCGACGACAACGCCCAGTGGCGCCGCGTCCCCGACAGCGCCGACCCGCTGATCATGCTGCGGGAGCAGTAGGGGCTGCTTACATATCCGGAGCGACATGGCGGGTCCGCTGGCCGGGCCACAAAACCACTGTCGTCCCTGCGAAAGCAGGGACCCATAGCCACGATGCAAGTTGGCTTGCACAGCTTTGGCCACGGCTCGCTTCAGTAACTCGGCCCTGTGGTTATGGGTCCCTGCTTTCGCAGGGACGACGATCGGGGAAGGAGCCGTCTTGGCTCTCGATCTGCACGCTCGCTCTTGCCGGCGAAGGGAAGCTTACACAATTTCGGAATATTGGAAATATGTCCCTGATTTGCCCGACGTGTCAAGGCGCCCGTGTCGGACGCCGGCAGCCCGCCGGCTCCTTTGCATGGGGTTGTTTTCGATATTTTTGGCCCCACGCATCCGCGGCGGCTGCAAAGGGGAACAGGGCGCGCCGCCGATGCGTTCGCAGTGTGCCCTGTTCCGTCGTCCAGCCCGAAAATAATTCCCCACCCCATGTCGATCCGGTTCGTGCCGGATCGTCGTCACCAATAGCGAGCAGGTCTTGCGGCGGTGATCGTCGCTTCTCGCCCAACAGGAGTTTTCCGATGCGTTTCATGTATATCGTCACCTCCCCGCAGCCCCCCGGGCCGCCGACGCCGGCCCTGATGGAGGCGATGGGCAAGCTCGCCGAGCGCGAGATCAAGGCCGGCCGCATGATCGACACCGGCGGGCTGCTGCCGGTCGCGACGGGTGCCCAGGTCCGCATCACCGACGGCAAGCTCAACGTCATCGACGGGCCGTTCGTCGAGGCCAAGGAGATGATCGGCGGTTACGCGATCTTCGAGCTGCGCAACAAGGAAGAGGCGGTGGCCGCCGCCGTCGAATTCATGCAACTGCACAAGGAGCATATGCCGGGCTGGGAAGGGACCTGCGAGGTGCGCCACCTCGCGACCCCAGGCGTTGACGTCGCCTGCCAGGCCGATGTGTCCGCCATCGCTTGATGCGTAGCGGACAGGGCGCTTTCAAGCGAAGCGGCCTCCGGTTCGCGTGAAGACAACGCGTCCAGGCCACAATGCAGGTCGGCGGTGATGACGGCCGCCGACATCCAGGCCACCATCCTTGCGGTGTGGCGCATCGAGCAGCCGCGGCTGATCACCAGCCTGTCGCGGATGCTGCGCGACGTGCCGCTCGCCGAGGATCTGACCCAGGAAGCGCTGGTCGCCGCGCTTGAGCACTGGCCGGCCGACGGCGTGCCCGAAAAGCCCGGCGCCTGGCTGATGGCGACCGCCAAACGGCGTGCGCTCGATCACTTCAGGCGCAACAGCATGCTGATCGGCAAGCACGGCATGCTGGCGCATGATCTGGCGCGGGAGCAGGAGACCATGCCCGATTTCGAATCCGCGCTCGACGACGATATCGGCGACGAGTTGCTGCGGCTGATCTTCACCGCCTGCCATCCGCTGCTGTCGCGCGAGGCGCGCGCCGCGCTGGCGCTGCGGATGATCTGCGGCCTCACCACCGAGGAGATCGCCCGCGCCTTCCTGCAGGCGGAAGCGACCATCGCCCAGCGCATCGTGCGCGCCAAGCGCACGCTGTCGGAATCCGGCCTCGCCTATGAGACGCCGCGCGGCGCGGCGCTGTCCGAGCGGCTCGCCTCGGTGCTCGAGGTTACTTATTTGATCTTCAACGAGGGCTATACCGCTGCGCGCGGCGACGAATGGCTGCGGCCGCAGCTCTGCGACGAGGCGCTGCGGATCGGCCGCGTGCTGACCTCGATCGCGCCGTCGGAGCCGGAGGCGCACGGATTGCTGGCGCTGATGGAGTTCAACGCCTCGCGGATGGCGGCGCGCACCGATGCGGCCGGCGAGCCGATCCTCTTGATGGACCAGAACCGCGCGCTGTGGGATCGCCTGCAGATCCGCCGCGGGCAGCTGGCGCTGGCGCGCGCCCGCGAGCTCGGCGGCGCCGGCGGCTTCTACGCCCTGCAGGCTGCGATCGCCGCCTGCCACGCCGAGGCCGATGCGCCCGGCGCGACCGACTGGCGCCGCATCGCCGCGCTGTACGGCGATCTCGCCGCGCTGCTCGACTCGCCCATCATCGAGCTCAACCGCGCGGTTGCGATCGGCATGGCGGAAGGGCCGCAGGCCGCGCTTGCGATCGTCGACGGTCTCGCCGATGAGCCGGCGCTGAAATCCTATCACCTGCTGCCGAGCGTGCGCGGCGATCTGCTGCATCGCCTAAGCCGCTTCGCGGAGGCGCACACGGCGTTCGAGACCGCCGCCGCATTGGCCGGCAACGCGCGCGAGCGTGAGTTTCTCAAGCGCCGCGCCGCCGCCGCTGCACGTGCGGCGCAGGACCACGGGCGGCGCTGACGGCTTCGCGATCCCTGACGCAGGCCTTGAGCTCAGGCCCATCGATCGCGTAGCCCGCGCTTCACCACCAACCCGACCGACACCACTGCTGCCGTGCAGCGCTGGGTTAAGCGTTAGGTCCAACCGGCGCGGCCTTGCCGCGCAGCCCCCACAGCAGCAGGACCGATGCCGCGATGATCGCAAGGCCGATCGAGATGAATCCCGCGGTCACCAGCGTCTCCTGCCACGGCGCGGCACCGCGTCCGGCCGCGGTGACCGGCGAGAGCGCGCCGGTCCCGAGCACGGCGGCGAGCGTCGTCACGGCCCAGTTGCCATAGGTCCCGCAGAGCAGCGCCCAGTAGGCGAAAGCGCGCGGACCGGACGCCAGCCTGACCTCGCTCCAGATTGCCCCGACCGCGAGCAGGAAGGTGCCGTTCATCACGCCTTCGAGATGCGCCGTGAGCGCCATCCGCACATTGGTGAAGTGCTGCTCGGCAAGGCCGGTCAACAGCCCGATCAGGAACAAGGCCATGCCGTGAAACAGCAGCCGCCGCCGATAATCCATTCCCGCCCCCCTCAAATGATCGCCCGGTCAATGGCCGATCATAGCAGACAAGTACGAGGACGCCCGTCAGTGACCTGGGGTCGCGGTGGCGGGTCTTGCAATGAGCCGGGTGTGCAGCGCCGCGGGGGCGGCCGGCTCACGGCGGAAGCGGACCGGGGTTGCCCCAGAACCAGATGGACCACGGCCTGCCGCAAAAGCCCGGCGGTTGTTGCCGGCGGCAACCTATGACACCATCCCGATTCCGGTTTGTTTTTGACTTTTGGAAGCCTATGCCGCGTCGCAAATATGCCTGGGAGAACCTTACGGACGAGCAGTTGCTCCAGCAGCGCCTCTGCAATCTGAGGGTTGCAGTCGAAGGCACCTGGATCGCGGATTGTGTCAGCACGCTCTACGAGGAGCTCGAAGAGCGCGGCATCCGGTTGCGGCCGCACACCTGGATATCGAGCGAATGGTTCAGCCCGGCGGATGTGCCCGGCATCGCGATTCCGTTTTATCTGGCCCATCCCCGCCTGATGAAGCTCGAGAAGAAGATGATGCTCGACGTCGAGGGCGCCTCGTGGTCCGAATGCATGGCCATTCTCCGCCACGAGGCGGGCCACGCCGTGCAGCACGGCTACCAGCTGCAACGGCGCCGGCGCTGGCAGCAGCTGTTCGGTCCGTCGTCGCAGCACTACCCGCGCTACTATCGGCCCAATCCGGCCAGCCGCAATTATGTCCAGCATCTTCGGCTCTGGTACGCACAGAGCCATCCTGACGAGGATTTCGCCGAGACCTTCGCGGTGTGGCTGCGGCCGCGCTCGAACTGGCGGACGCGGTATGCCGGCTGGCCGGCGCTGAAGAAGCTCGAATATGTCGACGAGCTGATGGGCGAGATCGCCGGCAAGCGGCCGCTGCTTGCGACGCGCGAGCGCGTCGATCCGCTGCGTGAGCTCAAGCAGACGCTCGGCGAGCACTACAAGAAGAAGCAGGCGTTCTATGCGTTCACGCCGCCGAAGACCTATGACCGCGATCTGTCCAAGCTGTTCTCCGCCGATCCGCGGCATCAACGGTATCAGCCAGCTGCGGTGTTCATCAGGCGGCATCGTGCTCATATCAGGCAGCTGGTCGCGCGCTGGACCGGCGAGAACCAGCTGACGCTCGATGCCGTGCTCGACGACATGATATCGCGCTGCCGCGAGCTTAATCTGCGTGCCGTCGGCCCCGAGCAGAAGCTCGTGACCAACTTCATCATCCTGCTGACCGCCAAGACCATGCACGCGCTGTTCGGCCCATCGCGCCGTAAATGGATCGCGCTATGAAACACCTTCGCATCCTGGTGCTCATGCATCCCGACTGTGTGCCTCCCGAGAGCAGCGATGGATACTCCGCGCGGGAGATCAATGAGTGGAAGACCGAATACGACGTCGTGAGCACGCTGCGCGCGGCCGGCCATGAGGTTCGTCCGCTCGGCGTGCAGGAAGAAATCAAGCCGGTACGCGACGAGATCGAAGGCTTCAAGCCGCACATCGTGTTCACGTTGCTGGAGGAGTTTCACTACGACGTCGTGTATGACCAGCACATCGCGAGCTATCTCGAGCTGATGAAGATCCCGTACACCGGGTGCAACCCGCGCGGCCTGATCCTGGCGCGCGGCAAGGATTTGTCCAAGACGCTGGTGCATCATCGCCGGGTCCCGGTGCCGGCCTTCGCCGTGTTCCCGATGCGCCGCAAGGTCAAGCGCCCGCCGCGTCTCGAGCTGCCGCTGATCGTCAAGAGCCTGAGCAGCGACGGATCGCTCGGCATCTCGCAGGCGTCGATCGTCGATACCGACGAGAAACTCGCGGAGCGCGTCGCCTTCATCCATGAGCGGATCGGAACGGCCGCGATCGCCGAGCAGTTCATCGAGGGCCGCGAGCTCTACGTCGGCGTGCTCGGCAACAACCGGCTGCGGGTGCTGCCGGTGTGGGAATTGAAATTCGGCAGCATGGGCGGCCCCGGCGCGCGGCATATCGCGACCGAAAAGGCCAAGCACGATACCAGCTATCAGGAGCGCATCGGGATTGCGGATGGCCCGGCCGACGACCTCACGCCGGAACTATCCGCCCACATTCAGCGGCTGGCGAAACGCATCTACCGGACCCTGGGACTCGACGGCTACGCGCGCATCGACTTCCGCCTGTCCACCAATGGCGTGCCGTATTTCATCGAAGCCAATCCCAATCCCGAGATCGCCAAGAGCCAGGAGTTCGCGACGGCCGCCGGGCATGATGGGCTCGATTACCCGGGTCTGTTGAACCGGATCGTGACGCTCGGAATCAGCCGCGCCAAGGCCGGCGTATCCCTGGGCTGACCGAGCTTCAGAGACTGCGCTGCATGGTGTGGCGCCGCGCGTCCCTGGCGAGGAACATCGCAAACGTTTCCCTAACACGCGCCGCCGGTGTCGCTTCGGTCGCGGCCATGGAAACCGCGGCCGCGGTCGAACGAAACGCATCCGGTTCCGGCCACCGCCGTGCGATGATGTCGTTTACCGGAACCGCCAACAGGATACTGTCGCTGCGGCAGGTATCGTAGACGTACAAACCGGCAAGAAAAATCGATACGGCAACAAGGATCGTCCTGAAAATCGGCATTGTGTTTGCGCCTCTTGATTGAGGCGAACAATGCCCGGCGACGGTGAACCGCGCGTTTAGCTGTCGGCTCGATCGGCCAGTACGGTTCCCGCTTGGTGAACGCGATGCATAAACCGTTCGCTTACCAACGCCTTCAAGGTTGCGGCAACCAGCTTTCCTCACCAGCCCGCAAGGAGTCTCTGGCATCAAGGGATCAAGAAAAAGACTGAGGAGGCCACTATGTTCGTCGCCATTCGAGTCATGATCCTGATCGCCAGTGCCTATGCCGGCTCGGCCGTCGCAGAGATGCAGTTCGCGCCGCTGCCGAACCTTGCGGCGTCGTCCGCGCCGTAGGATTGGCGAGCGACGCTTCTTTCACCGCGCCATCTTGACGCCGGGTGGGCGTCATCAGCGCGCGGCTGCGGCAACTCCGATTGCGCGGGCTGCATTTTCCGTCATCCGGGTCGCCGTCAGTCGCAGGAAATACAGCGACAGTCCTGGATTGCGTTCGCACAGTTTCCTCAGCGCACCGTCGCTGATCCACAGCAGATCCACGTCGGTCGCGGCGAGCGCCGTCTGGGTGCGGCGCCGTTCGAGGGAGAACAGTCCGATCTCTCCGAACAATTCGCCCGCCGATACCCCGCGATCGATTTCGGGAAACCTGACATCGCCCGATACGACCATGTACAGCAGATCGGCATCGTCACCTTTGTTGAAGATCGTCTCTCCCGCCTTGACGTGCTTCGGCCGCATGAACGGTTGCAGCCAGCTCGGGGAAAGATCAGTCGATGCGGCGAGCTTCGCCTTGCGAAGCAGCCGGACCATCTGGAACAGCAGCAGCACGTTGAGCGGCAACAGAATGACGTGCAGGGCGAGCACCGGGTAGATCCGGGCGCCCAGGCCGTAGCTGATGAATGCCAGATTGCTGCATATGGCCACAGAGCGCAGGCTCAACATGGTGCTCATGCAGAACGTCAGCAATACGAGAGCCGACGCCAGGTAACCCAAGCCATCGATCAATGTCATGACAGCGCCCACTTAAAAATGAATTGCAAGAAACGCGATCTGAAAACGATCGGTAACGTATACCAGAGCTCTCATTTTCTTGGGGGAAATGAGTCTGGCCGGCGTGTCACGCGGAGCGTGACGCATCGCGGTGCGTTTGGAGGCGGATCGCCTCCGGCGCCTTCTGTTGCCCGACGCAGTGCAGCGAAACACATGTTGGAACTTCGCGGCCTTCTGTGGCTTGACGGAAGGGTGGCCATGTTGGGATGCGCGATGTTCCGACGTTTTGCCTTAGCAGGTTTTGCCGCTGCCCTCTTGTTCTTGTCGACCACGCCCGTGGTTGCAGCAGGTCTCGATGCCGCCTCGATCAATGACGCCGCGGCGCCGCCGACAAGATTGCCGGACCGTCAACAGCTCAGCCCTTCCATTGCCAGGCTCGAGATCCTGCTCGATCGCGCGCATTTCTCCCCCGGGGAGATCGACGGCAAGTTCGGGGAGAACGCGCAGAAGGCGCTCGCGGCATTCGCCGAGGCCAATGGATTGTCCTTCGACAAGGCGGTGACGGCGGATCTCTGGACCAGGCTCGTCGCCGCCAGCGAAGGCGCCGCGGTCGTCACCTATACGATTGTCGATGCCGACGTGAAAGGTCCGTTCCTGAACAAGGTCCCCGTGAAGATGGAGAGCATGAAGGACCTGCCGGCGCTGAACTACACCAGCCCGCGCGAAGCGCTGGCCGAGAAATTCCACATGAGCGAGGCGTTGCTGCAGGCACTCAATCCAGGCCAGAAGTTCGATAAGCCCGGTGACAGCATTGCGGTTGCGAACGTGCTCGACACCGAAAAGCCGGCGCCGGTCGCGCGTATCGAGGTCGACAAGACGAGGCAGACGTTGCGGACCTTCGATGCCGCGGGGAAGCTCATCGCCTTCTATCCCGCGACGGTCGGCAGCACGGAGAAGCCGACGCCGAGCGGCACGCTGAAGGTGACGGCGATCAACAAGAATCCGACCTATCACTACAATCCAAAATACAAGTTCAAGGGCGTCAAATCGAAGAGGCCGTTCACGATCAAGCCCGGCCCGAACAACCCGGTCGGCGTGGTGTGGATCAACCTCTCGGGGGAGGGTTACGGAATCCACGGCACCGGCAATCCCGGCAAGATCTCCAAGGCCGAATCCCATGGCTGCGTCCGGCTCACGAACTGGGACGCGCTCAGGGTCGCGGCCGGTGTCGCCAAGGGCACGCCGGTTGCGTTCGTGGAGAGCTCGCGATAGCGCGACGAGCGCAGGACCTGACGCCGGTATCGCCGGTTGCCAACGTCGTCCCGTGTCATTGCCGCGTCGCGGAACGATGTCGACCGCGCGATGCGCGTCCGTGCCTTTGAAGCCATGCGGAAGACGCAACCGGCCGCGCGCACGCCAACCGTCCCGCATGGTTGCCATGGGCCGCTCTCCGGCTGATGATGCGCAAAACGGATCAAAGCCGATCGAGAGGAAGCGAATGCGTGGGCGTCGTGTGCTGATGGAATCGTTCGTGTCGCACGGCGTGCGCCATATATTCGGCAATCCCGGCACGACAGAAACGCCACTGCTCGACAGTTTGCCGGCATTTCCGCAACTCGAATACATCATGGCGCTGCACGAAGGTGTCGCGGTCAGCGCGGCCGGTTTCTACTCGCAGGCGTCGGGGCGCGTCACCGTTGCCAATCTGCACGTCGCGCCCGGCCTCGGCAACGGCATCGGTTCGCTCTACGGCGCGCTGAAGGCAAACTCGCCCGTGGTGGTGACGGCCGGCCAGCAGGATACGCGGATGCGGCTCAACAATCCGTTGCTCGGCCATGATCTCGTCGCGATGGCCGCGCCCGTGACGAAGTGGAGCGTGCAGATCGAGCGCGCCGACGAGATCGCCCCGATCATGCGACGCGCGTTCAAGGTGGCGACCGATGCGCCGCAAGGCCCCGTGTTCGTCTCGCTGCCGATCGACGTCCTGGAGCAGGAAACCGCGGTCGATGCGTCGACGCCGGATCATTTGTGGCGATCGACGCGTCCCGATCCGGCAGGGATCGAGGCGCTGGTCGCGCTGCTGCTGAAGTCGAAAAATCCGGCCATCATCGCCGGCGACGACGTCGCGCGGTCGGGCGGCGAGCAGGCGCTGGTGGCGCTCACGGAAGCGCTCGGCGCCACCGTGTGGTTCGAGGGATTGCGGCATCACGCGTCGTTCCCGACCAGCCATCCGAGTTATCGTCAGGCGCTCCCGGGCGATGCCCGGCAGGTGCGGAAGGCGCTCGGCGATACCGATCTCGTGCTGCTGATCGGCGGTCCGTTCTTCGAGGACATCTGGTTTGCGCCGGGCGGCCACATTCCCGACGGCGCATGCTTGTCGCAGATCGAGGCCTCGGCCGAGCGTCTCGCGCTCAACAACCGGCTCGATGCCGGCGTCGTCGGCGACATCGCCGTCAGCCTCGCCGCACTGACGGACGCGTTACGGGCAAAGGCGGGTGCGGAGTTCAGGCAGGCCGCGCAGCACCGCAACGCCGCGCTGGCCGAACTAAAAGCGAAGGAGAAAGAAGCCTATCGCGCCCGTATCGAGAAAAGCTGGAACCGGGAGCCGAGTTCGATGCCGCGCGTCACCGCAGAGCTGCGTCGCGGCCTGCCCGATGATGTCGTGATCGTCGATGAAAGCATCACGGCGAGCCTCGATCTCGCGCGCGCCTTCGATTATCGCGGCTTCGGCGATTATTTCGGCGGCCGTGGCGGCGGCATCGGGCAGGGCCTTGCCGGCGCGATCGGCGTCAAGGTCGCAATGCCGGACCGTCCGGTTGTCGCCGTCTCGGGCGACGGCTCGGCGATGTACGCGATCCAGGCGCTGTGGACTGCCGCGCACCACAAGCTTGCGATCGTGTTCGTGGTGCTCGCCAACCGCGAGTACCGCATCCTGAAGCACAATGTGGATGTCTGGCGTCAGAATTTCGAAGCCGGCACCCAGCATCCCTATCAGAATATGGATATCACCGGCCCCGTGCTCGACTTCGTGCATCTCGCAGCGGGCATGGGCGTCGAGGCGGTCAGGGTTGAGAAGGCCGACGACATCGCCGGTGCAGTTGCAAAGGCCGTGGCGGCTCAACGGCCGTATCTCGTCGAGATCGCAATTGAAGGCAAGCGCTGACCGCGCTGAAGGAGTTTCCCATGGCAGGCATTCTGGACGGCAAGGCTGCGTTGGTGACCGGCGGCGGCTCCGGCATCGGCCGGGCAACCGCGATTGCCATGGCGCGCGAAGGGGCGCGCGTGGCGGTGTCCGACCTCTCAAAGGATGGCATCGAGGAGACGGTCGCCCTGATCAACGCCGCGGGCGGCCAGTCGATCGCGATCCAGGGCGATGTCACCGACGAGGCAGATGTCGCGAACATGGTGGCCCGCACGGTTTCGGCGTTCGGGCGCATCGATTGCGCGTTCAACAATGCCGGCGTCGCCGGGCGTTCCGTCGGCCCGCCCGGCCAACGCATTCACGAGCTCACGCAGCCGTCGGTGGCGAAGATGTTCGCGGTCAATCTGATGGGCGTGTTCCTGTGCCTGAAATACGAGGTCGCACAGATGCTCAAGCAGGGCGGTGGCGGCGCCATCGTCAACACCGCCTCGATCGCCGGGCTGGTCGGCCTCGCCACGTCGGCGCACTATGTCGCGACCAAGCACGGTGTCGTCGGGCTGACCAAGTCTGCTGCGATCGAATATGCCCAGGACGGCATCCGCGTGAATTGCGTCAATCCCGGATACATCAAGACGCCGATGACCAAGGAAACGATGGACGAACGTTACGACGAGATCATCGCCAAGGTGCCGGTCCGTCGCCTGGGTGTGCCGGAGGAAATCGCCGAAGCGGTGGTCTGGATGTGCTCGGACAAGGCGTCCTTCATGACTGGCGCGTCGCATGTGGTGGACGGCGGCTACAGCGCCGCCTGATCGCCTGGAGAACTCTGAGCCGTCAGGGCGTGACCGCGGATGTATGACTAACAGCAGGCCACAAACTCGATGTCGTCCCGGGCAAGCGAAGCGCGACCCGGGATCCATAACCACGAAAGCCAACTGGTTTGCGCGCTGGAGCCACAGCGCGTTTCAACAACTCAAACTTGTGGTTATGGGTCCCTGCTCCCGTGCGCAATTGCGCACTAGGCAGGGGACGACACGGGGTAAGAGCCGTGGACTCACACACTGGATCGCCCGGTCGAGCCGGGCGATGACACTGAGCAAGCTGTTTGACAGGTCGAATCAGAAGCCGCGCATCGAGGCGGACCTCATTGGTCCACCTTCGGCGTCTTGGCCGAAAAGTCGAGCCCGAGTCGGAGGGCGCGTTCCTCGCGCTCTTCGGTCAAGAACCTCAGCTCCCGTTCCAGCGACCGCGCAACCTCGTCCTGGGTTTGCTGGGAATGGCGGCGGGAGCCGCCTTGCGGTTTGGCCGGTTGGGCAGTCACGGGAGAACCCTTGTCATCACAGTGTCACAGGCGCAGGCATGCCACGGCTGGAGTCGCGGCGACAATCAAAAAGAATTCAGCGGGCGTCGTTTGGAAGGTTTGTTGTGCATCTGACTCTAATTTGAGCAGGAAATTCTCCACAGCATCCCCAGCCCCGACTCAAGCCTCGACTCAGGCCCTGGCCCTGATAGAGCCGAATACGGTCGGGCTTGCGGTCTCATCAATTCGGATGAGAGAGCCCGGTTCCCACGAAATCATTTCCGGAATCGCATGAAGACGTCCTGAAACCGACAAGGTCTAACCTTAGTAGCGTTGTGAAGAGCGGGTGCCTGGTGAGACGCTGACGACTGCGGTCGTGAGATTCACGACGGAGGTCGTGAGGTCAGGCGGTCCTGCCGAGACGTTGGGGTGATCCCGGAAATGAAGAAGCCGAATGCTGTGCCATATGTCTGGGCGGCCGCGTTGATCGCGGTCGTGATCTGGGGCGTGAGCGGCACCCCGCAGATGGCACACACCTCCGCCAATACGCATCTCGCACGGGCGCGCTAGCGCGTTTTCGGAACCGGGGTCGCGTCAGGAGAACGCTCCCGAAACGGAAGCCTAGAGCTTCGGCCGCAGCGAGCGCTGCATATCCATCGTGTAGGTGTAGCGCCCTTCGGGGTGCGTGGTGATGGTGACCTCGAACAGTTCCTCGCGCAGCCCGTAGTAGCGGCGGACCACGGTGAGTGCCGGCGATCCGGTCTTGACGCCGAGTGCCTTGGCGATCGGCGCCGGCATCCCCCGCACGAAGATCTCCATCTGCGCACGCTCGGTGACCTGGCCGTACATCTTGGCGATCTGCTCATGCACCGGGGTGCGGCCGTGGTCGCTGCGGGTCACGACATCGGCGAACCGGCGCAGCACGTAGATCTCGGTCCAGCCGAGCGGGGCGGCGAACTGGTCGGAGCGGCGCACCGCCTCGATCAGGAACCAGCTCTTGCCGGGCTCGCATTTCAGCAGCGCGGCCAGCTTGCGGTCGGCGACGATGTCGCTGCTGGCAACCACGTCGCGGTAGGTCTCGTTGGAATAGCGCAGCCATTCGCCGAGCGACTTGACGCTGTGGGTGAACAGCACCGGCGGCTCGGAGGCGATCACCACCGAGCCGAGGCCGGCGCGGCGCACGATCAGGCCCTGGTCGATCAGGATGCGCAGCGCCTCGCGCACGGTCTGGCGGCTCGCCTGATAGCTCGCCATCAGCTCGGTCTCGGTCGGCAGCAGATTGCCGACCGCGTAGGTGCCGAGACGGATGTCCTTCTGCAGCCCGGTGGCGATGTCGCGATAGCGGGATGATCTCGCCCGGTCCGGTTGTTCAGACATGGCAGATCACTGGTATGCCATATGGCAGGCGACCGGATGTCCCGACTGCATCGACTGCAGCGCGGCCTCGAACGCGGCGAGCGTCGCGAGCACGTCGGCTTCCGGCACCGGGAATGGCTGCTTGCGTTCGACCGCGTCGGCAAAGGCCGCGAGTTCCGCGGTGAGCGTGTTGACCGCCGGATAGCGCGTCGTTGCAGGCGCGCCGCCGGATGTCCGTAGCACCATCGTCCCCTCGTCGAGCACCTCTGCGGATCCCTTCGTCCCGAACATATGCACGCGCCAATAGAACGGTGTTGCGCGGATCGTCGCAAGGGTTGCACTCACGCCATTCACAAATTCAATCGCTAAAGTTGCAGTGTCGAGCGGCGGTGGTCCCGCCGCGCGTTCACTCAACCGGGCATAAACTTGTCGGGCAGGACCAAGCAGGCTGACGAAGCCGTCGAGCACATGCAGGCCCGCACCGGTCAGCCCGCCGCCGGGCGACTCCTCGGGCGACAGCCGCCAGCCCTGCGTGATGGCCTGCGAGTTCTCGTTGCTGTTGTGGCCCTCGACATGCAGGATGGTTCCGAGCTCGCCACTGGCTGCGATCGCACGGAGTGCCTGCATCGACGGCCAGAACCTTCGGTTATGCCCGACTGCGAGCGTCACGCCGGCATTGCGGCAGGCCGCGAACATCTCGGCCGCATCGCCGTGCCGCAGCGCCAGCGGCTTCTCGCAAAACACCTGCTTACCGGCCCTCGCGGCCGCGATCACCTGGCGCTTGTGCAGCGAATGCGGCGTCGCCAGCAGCACAGCGTCGATCGTGGGATCGGCGAGCACATCGTCCAGGCTCGCGGCGAGGGACAGGTCATGTGCCGCGCAGAAGCCCGCGGCGCCGCCGGTGTCTGGTTCCACCGCGCGCGTGATCCTCAGCCGCGGCTCGCCCTGCGCAGCCTCGACCAGTGCGCGGCCCCAGCGGCCGAGGCCCGCGATCGCACAATTGATCATGAATGGTCCTCATCCCGGCGGCGTCCGGCCCGGATCGCCTCGATGATCGCAGCGCTGTCGCTGTCCGGGCCCTCGAGCGCAATCGCTCTGCGCAGCAGCTCGGTCTGCACCGAAGTCAGCGGCAAGGGCAGGCCGTGCCGGCCGGCCTCTTGCAGGATCAGCTCGGCGTCCTTCAAGGTCTGCGCGATATGCGATTGCGGCGAGAAATCCCGCGCCAGCATCTTCGGTCCCTTGCTGTCCATCACGGCGGAATATGCCGCCGATTGCCGCGCGGTCGCAAGGAAGGCCCCGCCGTCGAGGCCGAGCGCCTCGGCAAATGCGATGCCCTCGGCCAAGGCGGCGCGGTTGTTCTGCAGGATCAGGTTGATGGCGAGCTTGGTGCGGCTGGCATTGCCGATCGCGCCGACATTGATCCGCTGCGGGCAGAGGATGTCGAGCGTCGCCGCGGCGGCTGCGATGATGTCGGGATCGCCGGCGACCAGCGCGGTGGCGGTGCCGGCGCGGACCTCGGCGCTGGTGCCCGAGATCGGCGCTTCGATGAAGGCAAGGCGCGACCGCGCCGCGAATTCGGCGATCGCCGTGATCTCGCCCGGCGCGCAGGTGGTGGTGCAGATCACGAGCGGCGGCAGCGTCGCGTTCGCAAGGTCCGGCAGCAGGCCCTTGACCTCAGCGGCGTCGTACACGGCGATGACGATGACCCGGCATCGCGCCGCGACGTCGGCGGCGAAGGCCGCGAACTCGGCGCCGCTGGCCCTCAAGCCGTCCGTCTTCGCCGCATCGACGTCGAAACCGATTACGCCGACGCCGGCGTCGATCAGCCGCGCCGAAAGCGCCGATCCCATCAGCCCCAGGCCGATCATGCCTACAGGTGTCTCGCGAGCCATGATGCGCCGCCGCATCGCGCTATTGCGGCTGGATGCCGGCCGCTTTCACCTCCGCCGACCAGCGCACCACCTCGCTCTTGACGAAGGCGCCGAACTCGGCGGGCGCCAGCGGCGCCACCATCACGCCGACATCGGCGAGCTTCTTCCTGGTCTCCGGCATCGCGAGGTACTTCGCACACTCGGCGTAGAGCTTGTTGACCACCGGTTCCGGCGTGCCGGCCGGCGCGAACAGCCCGTACCAGATGGTTGCCTCGAAGCCCGGCATCGCTTCGGAAAGCGCGGGCAGTCCCGGCGTCAGCTCGTTGCGGGCCGCCGACGTCACCGCGATCCCGCGCAAGGTGCCGCCCTGCATTTGCGGGATCGCGACCGAGAAATCGCCGAAGGTCAGGTCGATCACCCCGGCCATCACGTCGGTCATCGCCTGCGGCACGCCGCGATAGGACGCTGCGATCAGCGACAGGCCGCCGCGCGACTGCAATTGGGCGATCGAGATCTGCGATGCGCCGGAGCCGTAGCCCGCGGTCAGATTGGGATTGGCCCTGGCGTAGCTGAGGAACTGCGGCAGGTCCTTGGCCGCAAGCTTCGGGTTGACCAGCAGCACCATCGCCGTGGTGGTGGTGCGGATCACGGGCGCAAAATCCTTCACCGGATCGTAGGGCAGGCTCTTCAGCGTCGCGACATTGCTGGCATGGGTGGTGTTGGTGCCCATCAAGAGCGTGTAGCCGTCGGGCGCGCTGCGGGCGACTTCCTGGGCGCCGATGCTGCCAAGTGCGCCGGCGCGATTCTCGATCAGCACGGTCTGGCCGAACGCGTCCTGCAGATGCTGGCCGACCAGCCGCGCGACATTGTCGGGGCCGGCGCCGGCCGGGAAGGGCACGATGATCTTGAGCGGCCGTTGCGGGAAATCGTCCGCCGCATGCGCCGGGAGGGCCGAAAGCGCGGAAAGGAGCAGGACGGCAAGCAGCCCAAGCCGTGACGTCATCCCGATCCCCTCCTGGTTCGTTTTGATAAAATTTATACGGATAAATACGTCGGGAATGCAAGCGCGAGGCCTAACCAAATATTGAGGCGTGCCATATTTATCCGTATAAATAGCCCACATAGGGGAGCCAGACGACGATGGTGGACATCAGCGATCTCCATGCACGCGGGCTGCGCCGGCGCCAGAAGATGTTCGGCGAGGTCGATGTCGCCAAGCGGATGGCGGCCGCGGGCGATTTCGGCACGCCGCTGCAGAACATCATCAACGCCTACGTCTATGGCGACGTCTGGGAGCGCAACGGGCTGTCCGACCAGATCCGCAGCCTCGTGATGCTCGGCATCACCGCGGCGAGCAGCAAGCCTGCCGAGTTCCGCGTGCATGCCAAGGGCGCGCTGGCCAATGGCTGCACCGCCGCCCAGGTGCAGGACGTGCTGCTGCTGGTCGCGATGTATTGCGGCATTCCGGCCGCGATCGAGACCAGCAAGATCGCAGCCGAGGTGTTCGGCGAGGCGCCGCCTGAGGGGTAGGGCAGCGGCCGGCGCCGTGATAGGGACGTTGCCGACTGCGACCGGCAACAGGATCTGCCCATGCCTGCCTTCCCGATGTCCGCCTTCCCGACTTCCACCACCGTGCTCGATTCCGTGCTGTTTCGCGACGCCTTCGGCACAAGCGAGATGCGCGAGGTATTTTCCGACCTGCGGCTGATTGCGCGCTATGCCGAGGTCGAAGTCGCGCTGGCGAGGGCCGAAGCCCGCTGCGGCGTGATCCCGGCGCAAGCCGCGGAGGAGATCGCTGCGCGAACCGATGTCGCCGCGTTCGATTTCGATCTGCTCCGGCAGGAGACCGACGTGGTCGGCTACCCGATCCTGCCGCTGGTGCATCAGATGGCGAAGCAGTGCGGCGAGGCCGGCCGCTACGTCCATTGGGGCGCCACCACGCAGGACATCATGGACACCGCCGTGGTGCTGCAACTGCGCGACGGCCTCAAGATCGTCGAGGACGACATCAGCGCGCTGCGCGGCATCCTCGCCGGTCTCTCGAAAAAGTATCGCGACACGCCGATGGCCGGGCGCACCCATCTGCAGCAGGCTCTTCCGGTGACCTTCGGCTACAAGACCGCGATCTGGCTCGCAGCATTCGATCGCCACGCCGAACGGCTCGCGGAGCTGAAGCCGCGCGTGCTGGTCGGCCAGTTCGCAGGCGCCGCCGGCACGCTGGCCTCGCTGGGCGGCAAGGGCTTCGAGGTGCAGAAGGCGCTGTGCGAGGAGCTTCGCCTCGGCGTTCCCGTCTCCACCTGGCACGTCGCGCGCGACGGTCTGGCGGAAGCGGTGAATTTCCTCGCGCTGGTCACGGGCACGCTCGGCAAGATCGCGCTCGACATCATGATCATGGCGTCGACCGAGTTCGCCGAGGTCTATGAGCCGTTCGTGAAGGGACGCGGCGCGTCCTCGACCATGCCGCAGAAGCGCAATCCGATCTCGTCGGAGCTGATGCTCGCGGCCGCCAAAGCGGTGCGCCAGCATGCCGGCCTGATGCTGGATGCGATGGTGCAGGATTTCGAGCGCGCCACCGGGCCGTGGCACGCCGAATGGATGGCGATCCCGGAAAGTTTTGTGCTCACCGCCGGCGCGCTGCACCAGGCCAAATTCGCGCTCGGCGGCCTGATCGTTGACGAGAAGCGGATGGCCGACAATCTCGACATCAGCCGCGGGCTGATCGTCGCCGAAGCCGTGATGATGGGTCTTGCACCCGCGATCGGCCGGCAGGAGGCGCATGACGTGGTCTACGACGCCTGCCGCGCCGCCAACGACAAGGGCCTGACGCTGGCCGAGGCGCTGGCCGCCGATCAGCGCGTCGCGAGCCGGATCGACCGGGCGACGATCGACCGCCTCACCGCGCCGAAAAACTACCTTGGCCTCGCGCCCGAGATGGTCGACCGGGTGCTGGCCTCGGTGAAGCGGTAAAATTCGCGGCAATTGCTCGCCGTCGCGTGATCCTCTGCGGCGGGCAGGAACCTTGCGAATGCGGATCGAATTGGACTACGAATCCTGGAAAATCCCTCAAACGACACGACCGGACGCTTCATGACCGCACATCAACGCAACCTCTCCGCCTCGATCGATCCCGTGAAGCTCGATCGGCTCGCCGAAGTCGCAATCAAGGTCGGGCTGCAGCTGCAACCGGGGCAGGATCTCTTGCTGACGGCGCCCGCCGCGGCGATGCCGCTGGTGCGGCGCGTCGTGGAACATGCCTACAGAGCCGGCGCAGGTCTCGTGACCCCGTTCTTCTCGGATGAAGAGCTGACGCTGGCGCGCTACCGCTACGGCAATGATGCGAGCTTCGATCGTGCCGCGGGCTGGCTCTACGAGGGCATGGCGAAGGCGTTCGGCGCCAACACCGCGCGGCTCGCGATCGTCGGCGACAATCCGATGCTGCTGTCGGGCGAAGACCCGACCAAGGTCGCGCGCGCCAGCAAGGCCAATTCGATTGCCTACCAGCCGGCGCTGGAGAAGATCGTCAATTTCGACACCAACTGGAACATCATCGCCTATCCGAGCACGTCCTGGGCCAAGCAGGTGTTCCCCGATGATGCCGAGGACGTCGCGGTGGCAAAGCTCGCGGATGCGATCTTCTCTGCCTCTCGTGTCGATCAGGACGGCGCCCTCGCCAACTGGGAAAAGCACAACGCGAAACTGCGCGAGCGCACCGAATGGTTGAACGGCCAGCGCTTTCACGCGCTGAAATATTCCGGCCCCGGCATGGACCTTACGATCGGGCTTGCCGACGGCCATGAATGGGAAGGCGGCGCCTCGACCGCCAAGAACGGCATCGTCTGCAACGCCAACATCCCGACCGAGGAGGTCTTCACCACGCCGCACTGCCGCCGCGTCAGCGGCCATGTCGTCTCCTCCAAGCCGCTGTCCTATCAGGGCACGCTGATCGACAATATTTCGGTCAAGTTCGAGGAAGGCCGCATCGTCGAGGCCAAGGCCTCGCGCGGCGAGGAAGTGCTGAAGAAGGTGCTCGACACCGACGAGGGCGCACGCCGCCTCGGCGAAGTCGCGCTGGTGCCGCATTCCTCGCCGATCTCGAAGAGCGGCCTATTGTTCTTCAATACGCTGTTCGACGAGAACGCCGCCTCGCACATCGCGCTCGGCCAGTGCTACTCGAAATGCTTCGTCAACGGCGACAAGCTGACGCCGCAGCAGATCGCCGAGCAGGGCGGCAACAAGAGCCTGATCCACATCGACTGGATGATCGGCTCCGCCCACACCGACATCGATGGCATCCACGCCGACGGCCGCAGCGTGCCGGTGTTCCGCAAGGGCGAGTGGGCGTAACGGCTAACGCTCTTCACCTCGCCCCGCGTGCGGGGAGAGGTCGGATCGCATCGTCAGATGCGATCCGGGTGAGGGGGAGCCTCTGCAATCGCAGCTATCACCGAATACGCGGAGACGGCCCCTCACCCCAACCCTCTCCCCGTAAGAACGGGGCGAGGGAGCGCACTTCCGTCGCCCTCGTTATCGACCCAATCTCATCGCGCTCTTACTGAAACCGCCGCTCCCTCGCAGCGATCAGCTCGCCTCGCCTGGCGCTGAAGCGGCAGGTTTCGTGCTGGGGCTTGAAGCCGAGCCGGCGGTAGATCTTCAGCGCGGGAGCATTGCGGCTCGAGACGTTGAGCCAGCAGGGATGCTCGACCGACACGTCATGCGCGCTGAGCACGCGGTAGACCAGGAGCTGGCCGAGCCCGCGTCCCTGCCGCGCCGGGTCGACGGCGACCGACTCGATCCACATCGAGTTCCGCTCCGGCTCGGTCAGGCAGAAGCCTGACATCTGTCCGTCTTCCGACGCGATCCAGACTTCGGTCTCGGTCAGGACCTGCGCCATCTCCTCCCGCGAGTACAGGCGGAAGGCGGCGTCCGAGGCATAGGCGGCATTGTGGATGCGTGCGACCTCGGCCGCGCAGGCGGTCACGTCGCTGACCTGCTCAATGGTGGCGCGGGCGGCCGCGAGGGTGCGCGCCGGCTGCAACGGCTCGACGCATTTCATCCCGATTTCGGACTCGAGATGAACAAAGCCGAAGGCCGCCACGAACGCCATTCCTGCCGGCCAGTCGCTGCTCGCCAGCGTCTGCACGGTGAGATCCGCGTCGGTGTCGATCGCAAGCACGTCGTCGAATAGCGCGAGGCCGATGCGGCGGCGCCGCAACTCGGGCGCCACGACGATCTTGAGGAACCGGGAATGGTGCGCACCCTGGTCGCGCAACGAGGATTCGGCGAGGCCGACGAGCCGGCCATTCTGCTCGGCGACACGAAAGTCGCGGCCGCCACGGTTCTGCGGCAGCTTCAGGAACTGGTCCCATTGCGGCAGCGTAACAGGGCCCAGCCGCGGTTCCACCGCAGCTGCCTTTGCGTAAAGTTCGACCACCGCTTCTGCATCAGCTTCTCGAAGCGGCCGGATGGTGATGCCGTCATCCATGAGTCGGAAGCTTACCCGATATCGAGCCGATAGACATCCTTTGCCGTCTTCAAGAACAACGCCGTCTTCTCGGCTTCGCTATATTGTGATGCAAGCCGTTTAAAGGTGTTGAAGATCACCTGATAGCTGCACTGTCCCTTGTCAGGTGGGAAGTTGCTTTCGAACATGCAACGGTTCGGCCCGAACGCCTCGATGCATGTCTCTACATAGGGCCGCCAGGCGGCGGCGAGTTCCTCCGACGCGGGCGGCCTCGGGCGGAGGTGGAAGTCATAGCCGAGCAGGCACATCGCCAGCCCGCCGAGCTTGACCACGACGTTCGGGCATCTGGCGATCTCCTGGATCGACGCCTTCCAGACCGGAAAAGTCTCCTCGCGCCTGCCGGCGAAGCGGCCGGTGCCGACCGGGCCGCCGCAATGGTCGAGCACGATTTTGGTGTCGGGAAAGGCGCGGGCGAGATCGGTCAGCTCGCCGATCTGCGGATGGAACAACCAGGCGTCGAAGCTGAGGCCGAGCGGCGCCAGGCACGCGAACCCCCTACGAAAGGTGGAATCGAGCAGAATGCCCTTCGGCCGGTTGGCATACATGTGGGCAACGTTCGGGTCCTCGTCCCAGGCCGAGGAGTGGCGGATGCCGCGGAACCGGCCGTTGCCGGCCGCAATCTCCGCCTCCAGCACCGCCTTGGCCTGGTCGCCGATCAGAAGGTTAACGTGGCTGACGATGCCGGCGCAGATCGCGGCCTTGCCATAGCCGCCGCTCGCCGCCATCGCGGCGACGCCGTTGGCGAACTCGACCTCGCCGACCGGGCGGAACGCCTCCGGCCCGTCGGCGCGATACATCGACCGGCAGTCGACATAGACGGTCGCCACGATGTTGTGGCCGGAGGCGATGTCGTCGCGCATCTCCTCGATCAGATAGCGCAGGCCGCCGCGATCCCAGAGATGGTGGTGCGGGTCGACGATCGGCCTGTCGGGATCGATGATCTCCTCGGTGTATTGGGCGAGCCAGTCTTCGCGCGGATTGGCATAAAGCCCGCTGGCTGAGGCGGGCAGAGTGCTGGCCATGGATGGTGCTCCCTGTTCTTGCTTCTTGTCGGCCGCCGATACGATGTCGGCTGCTGGAGGATAACGAGGGGAGCAAGCGTGCGTCAAACCGCTGTCTGCGAACACAACTACGCATCTTCGCATACCGTCAACTCGATCGCAGTGCCGATCGCGCACAGATCGTCGACCGGGCTGGCTTCGCGGGTGACGGCGACGCCAGCTCGGCGCGCCAGGTGATGATGACCGAGGCGATGACAAGAAACGCGCCGAGCAGCATCGTGACGGAAAATGGTTCGCCCAGCACCAGTGTCCCGAGCAGCACGGCGATGATCGGATTGACGAAAATGTAGGTCGAGACCATGAACGTCGACACATGGTCGAGCAGCCAGCGAAACGCCGTGAAACCGATGACGCTGCCGGCGATGGCGAGATAGATCACGGCTGCGAGCGAGGACGCCGAAACGCTTCGCGGCGAGAAGCCATCCAACTCGCCGGACCCAAGACTGATCGCAAGCAGGACGGCGCCGCCGATCGACAGCTGCAAGCCGGACGACAATATTGGCGAGTCATGATCCGATGTCCGGCGCGACAGCACCGTGCCCACCGCCCAAGAGAACGCCGCGCCGAGCAGCAGCAGGATGGGAATGACGTTGAAGTGACCTTGTCCCGCGGACTGCCAGGCCACGATTGCCACGCCGGCAAGGCCGGGCAGCAACGCGGCCAGCGTCAACGCCTTGGGGCGCCGGCCCTGCGGAAACAGGAAATCAATAAGCAACACCCAGAACGGAATCGTGGCCAGCACGATTGCGGCGATGCCGGACGGGACCGATTGCTGGGCATGGGCGAGAACGCCGTGACAGCCGACGAAGAACAGCACGCCGCAGAGCGATGCAGTCAGCCAGTTCCGTCGCGGTACGTGCATGACTTCCGCCCCGTTGAGCGCGATCAGGATCACGCCGCCGCCGAGCGAACGAAGGCCCATCAGCAGGAACGGGGGTATCGTCTTCAGGCCGAGCGCGATCGCCAGATAGGTGGAACCCCAAAGCAGATAGATGGCGCCGAATGCGCCGACCATCAAAAGACGCTTGGACATGGCAGGCTCCGGGACTAGATTCTAACCGTTTAACAGGTTGTGAAATCCAACCAAGTAAAGGGTTATACGTTCCAGAGGAGCCGCCGGATCATGTCACGTGTTCCTTCGCCGGAAACGCTGGCTCGGGAAGAGCTCAGTATCCAGTTCGTGAATACCGTCGCATGGCGCCTGCGCGACCAGGCTGAGGATCGGATCGCCAGCCCTGATTCCGCGCTGAAATGGCTCGCCGACGCCGAACTGGCAGATCGCCGGATGGTCGCGCAACTCAGGGCGCGATGGAAATCCGCACCACGTGAGGCGGATGCGTTTCTGAATGCCGCGCACGGCCTGCGCGAGGCGCTGTACAGGATTTTTGTCGCCCGCATCGAAGGCGGCCGGATCGATCCGGCCGCGTTGGCCGATCTCAACCGATGGCTCGGAAGTGCATCAGGCAGTGTCGCGCTCGGACCTGTCGGCGACACCCTGCGCTGGCTGCCGACAGCCGAGAAAGTTGCCCCCGAGGCGCTGCTCAAGCCGATCGCATGGTCGGCCGCGAGCCTTCTCACCGGGCCCCGTGCGCGGAGGGTGAAGCAGTGTCAGGATGAGCGGGGCTGCGGCTGGTTGTTCGTCGACGAAAGCCGCACCCAGAACCGGCGATGGTGCTCGATGGGTGATTGCGGCAATCTCGCCAAATCGCGTCGGCACTACCAGCGCACGCAGGTGGCGGCCGAATGATGGCGTGGAGCTTTACACGCCGTCGAGGATGATCACGGTCGGCGTCGCCGGCAGCGTGTCGCGCGAAATCCTTAAAGTTCGCTCGCCGCCGCGGCGATCGATCTCGAACTGCTGGCCGATCAGGCGCATGAACTCGTCGAGCGGGGTCGCGAAACGGTGCATCGGCAGCACCACCGAGGCGCGCAAGCGTTTGGTGATCTCGGAGATGCCGTCGAGCGACATCGTATAGGTGCCGTCGATCGGCACCATCACGATGTCGAGCCGGCCGATCGCGGCGAACTGGCTGTCGTCGAGCCTGACGTGGAGGTGGCCGAGATGGCCGATGCAGAGGCCGGCGACCTCGAAGATGAAGATCGAATTGCCGTCCTTGATCATCTCGCCGCCGGAGTCTTCGCCCCAGTAGCGGCGGATATCCGTGGTGACGTTGCGGATATAGACGTCGCCGATCCGCTCCGCGTAATGCGCGGCCTGGCCGTTCTCGCCCCAGCCATGCAGCACATGCGGAATCCGGGGATCTGGAAACAGCGTGTAATGCGTCGCGTGGGCCCGGTTCATCGTTGCGACGTCGGGCAATCGCCCGGTCTGATAGACGCCGTTGTAGTCGGTCGCGATCCGGATGCCGCCGGGCGTGTCGATGTAATAGGTCGAGTGACCGGCATAGGTGATCGCGACCTCATCCACTTTGGCCGCGACGCGCCGGTAGCTCACCGGGGTGGCGCGCGGCGGCGCATGGGCCATCGCCAGGCACTCGCTGCGTTGAGCGTCCTGTGCGACGGCGTGACTGGTCAGCGTTCCCAGCAAGACGAGCGCGGCGAGCAATCTCAGCATGAGCTGTTCCGTCTGCGGCAATATCCGCCGGAGTCAGACTAGCGCGCAATCGGCGTGCCGTCATGATGAGGCCGGCGCATCGCTCCACGGCGCTGGCTGCAATACGATCCGGGCGATTATTCAGCAGGCAAGCGCTATCATGCCGCACAGATCACAGCGATCAGGGAGTTCTGCGTGACCGATAATACCCCCGCGCCGCGCGCATCATCGACCAAGCGGCTCGAGCCGTTGCGCCATGTCGACGCAGGCGTGCTCGACATCGCCTATTACGAGGCAGGCCCGGCCGACGGACCGGCCGTGCTGCTGATGCACGGCTTCCCCTACGACATCCACGCCTATGTGGACGTCGCGCCCAAGCTGGCGGCGCAGGGCTGCCGGGTCATCGTGCCCTATCTGCGCGGCTACGGGCCAACGGTCTTCCGCGACAAGGCGACGCCGCGTTCGGGCGAGCAGGCGGCGATCGCGGCCGACATGATGGCGCTGTTGGATGCGCTCGGCATCAAGCGCGCGGTGTTCGCCGGCTATGATTGGGGCGGTCGTGCCGCTTCGATCGGCGCGGCGCTATGGCCGGAACGGTGCATTGGCCTCGTCTGCACCAACGGCTACATGATCCAGGACATCGCGCACGCCATGGTGCCGGCTCGGCCGGAGCGCGAGGTGCCGCTCTGGTATCAGTATTACTTCCAGCTCGAGCGGGGACGCGCCGGGCTTGCCGCCGACCGGCGCGGCATCGCGCGGATCCTGTGGTCGCAATGGTCGCCCACCTGGGCGTTCGATGAGGCCTGCTTCGAGCGCACCGCCGCCGCATTCGACAATCCCGATTATGTCGATGTGGTGATCCACAGTTATCGCCATCGCTACGGCGTCGTCGAAGGGGACCCGCAATACGCGGACATACAGCGGCGGCTCGACGCATTGCCGGTGATTGCGGTCCCCACCATCACGCTCGACGGCGCCGATGACGGGGTGACGGCTGCCACCGACGGCAGTGCCAGCGCCGCCAGGTACACCGCCCGCCGCGCCTATCGTGTGATCCCGCGCGCCGGTCACAACCTGCCGCAGGAGCAGCCGGAAGCCTTCGCCGCCGCGGTGATGGAGGTGATGAAGGCGTAACGCGGTGTCAGGCCTGGCGTATCAGACTTGGCATGTCAGGCTTGGCGCGGGCTGATCTTCCAGGCGATGGCGAGCGTCAGCAGCGTGAGAATGCCGCTGACCAGCGCCGCCACCGGGATTGTCAGGGCCAGCGCCGCGGTTGCGGCCCAGCCGATCGAGGAGAAGGCTTCCGCGAAGGTAGCGATGCGGGAGGAGGTCTGGCGCCGGCGGAACTGGCTGCGCTTGGCCTGCGCGCGGAACCAGAGCTGGACCGCGGCGGCGGATGCGGTCGCGATGATGATCGCGATCGCCGTCACCGCGGCCTGCTGCGGCGAGGCGAATGTGAGTGCCAGCACCAGCGGCGCGAACACGGTGGCGATGGCAATCAGGACGACCTCGATCTTGGCGCGCGTCACGCGTGATGGCGGCAGCGGTGCGGTCGCGACCAGATCGGGCGCGTCCTCGCCCGAGATGGTCAGCCATGCGAGCCCGCCGGCGAGCTGGCCCGCGGCCATGACGATGACAGGCGTAATCAGCACGATCGCGGTCGACGTGCCGGAGAAGCTTCGCCACAGCATCAGCGCCGGCGGCAACAGATAGAGCATCTGCATCAGGCTCTGCGACAGCAGCCACGGATCGCGGCGCAACAGCAGGAATTCCTTGCGGCGCAGCGCCTGCTGCCGCGAGCCGGACCGGAATGCGCGGGCCCGTCCTTGCGTGACCGCCGCCGGATTGGCGGCAACGCTTGCAACCGTGTCGGCAAATCGCGGCGCGAACACCGCCATCACGACGCCAAGCAGCACGAGGCTTGCCGCGAGCAGCAGCATCATGATCTCGACATCGCCGAGCGATGCGCGCGCCGGCCACCACAGCGGGCTGTCGGGCGCGGGAGCAATTCGGGCCGCGGTATCCGAGGTCAGAAAGGCAAAGCGCGACAGCGTGCCGTAGGACAGCACGGCGACGACCTGCAGGGCGATGACGAAGCCGGCGCCGATGACGGCGGAGACGATCTGCGCCACCAGCCGCGTCCGGCTCGGCCCGATCACGCGAAACAGGAACGCGGTGACGGCGATCGCCGCGGCAGCCGCCGACAGCCCGATCGCAAGCACGACGCCGAAACCGGCGAGCCAGCGCGCGCCGCCGAGATACACCAGTACGTCGATGAACGGCGTCGACAGCAAGAGCGCCATGCTGCTCACCGTCAGCGCGATCGCGGCGATCCGGATCGAGAAGATGTTGGTGAGCTTGGCCGGCGACGACATGATCAAATCGAGATCGGCGCGGGCATAGAACACGCGCGTCACCGACTCGATCGCCTGCGAGAGCATCAGCGCCCAGGACAGGAAGATCGTCGCGGTCAGCACGATCAGCGAGGACGGATCGAGCGGAAACCGCAAGTCGACATAGCGGGCGACCACGGCATAGGCCGGCAGATGCAAGATCGCCGCGAAGACCAACAGGCCGATGACGGCGCGATTGCGCCGGCGCCGGCCGCCGGTCATCATCGCCAGCCATTCCCGCCATGCCAGGCGGAATTCGTGGCGGACGAACCAGGTGAGATGGGCGGTCGAGCTCACGCGGCCGCCGCTTCGGTGTCGACCAGCGCGATGAACATGTCCTCGAGGGTGGTGTCGTTGCGGCCGTTCTGCTCGCGCAGCTCGTTGAGCGTGCCCTCGGCGATCAGCCTGCCGGACGCGATCACGCCGATCCGGTCGGCCATGCGCTCGGCGACCTCGAGAATATGCGTGGTCATGATCACGGTGCAGCCGGTGCGGACGCGCTCCTGCAACAGCCCCTTGACGTGACGCGCCGACAGCGCGTCGAGGCCGGTCAGCGGTTCGTCGAGAATGATCAGGCGCGGATCGTGTACCAGCGCGCCGGCGAGCGCCACCTTCTGGCGCATGCCCTTGGAGAAACCCTCGCAGCGCTCATTGAGATGCGGCTCGAGCCCGAGCGAGATCAGGAGATTGCGGGCCGACTTCTCCGATGCGCGGGGATCGATGCCCCACAGGCCGGCGACGAATTCGAGATATTCCAGCGGCGTCAGCTTGTCGTAGATCATCGGCTCGTCGGACACCCAGGCCATGATCTGCTTGGCGGCGACCGGATCGGCCAGCGCATCGATGCCGAGGATCGACACCGAGCCGGCATCGGGCCGCAACAGCCCGGCCACCATGCGCAGCGTCGTGGTCTTGCCGGCGCCGTTCGGACCGAGCAGCGCATAGAACTCGCCGACCCGGATGGTGAGATCGAGCGCGTCGACCGCCGGGCGGTCAAAACGCTTGGTTAACCCTCGCAGGGCCAGTGCGGACAGTTGCGACGTCATGATGTGGTGGCGATCCGGGAGTTCGCTCGTCGGTTGCGTGACCTTGGACAAAAACCGTTTCGGTGCAGTGAATCGCACGGGGCAAATCGAACGCGATATCCGTATTAGTCCGTGCTGCGGCATATCTCCGTAAATGTGATGATACAGCCGGATCAGCGGTTTGTTGACAGGGATCGGGCGTTTTGGCTCAATCCGGGCGGACATAGGCGGCTTTCAGCGCTTCCGACACAAGGGCGTGAAGGCGGGATGCAACGAGCGATCGACAAGAATCGCCGGGCATCGGGGAGGGAACGATGCTGGACTTCGTTCAGCAGCTCGTCAGCGGCATCGCGCTCGGCTGCGTTTACGGCCTGATCGCGCTCGGCTTCGTGCTGGTCTACAAGGCAACCGAGGTCGTCAATTTCGCGCAAGGCGATTTGATGATGCTGGGCGGCTTTTTCGCCTTCACATTCATTGGCATGCTCGGGCTGAATTACTGGGTCGGCTTCGCCGGCGCGGTGATTTGCATGGCGCTGTTCGGCATGCTGGCCGAGCGGGTCGTGGTACGGCCGATCCTCGGCTATCCGCAGTTCTCCATCATCATGGCGACGATCGGGCTCGGCTATTTCCTGCGCTCGGTCGCCGGCATGATCTGGGGCACCGACGATTTCAAGATCGAGACGCCGTTCAGCCAGGGCGTGCTGCGGATCGGCAGCCTGGTGCTCGCCTATGACAAGTTGTCGGTGATCGCGGCGACCATCATCCTATGCGCGCTGCTCTACCTGTTCTTCAACCGCACCACGCTCGGCACCGCGATGCGCGCCAGCTCCGAGAACATGCTGGCTGCCTATTACATGGGCATCCCGGTCAAGCGCGTGGTCTCGATCGTCTGGGCGATCTCGGCCGCGGTGGCGACCTGCGCCGGCGTACTGCTGGCTCCGATCACCTTCATCCATTCCAATGTCGGCCTGGTGCTGGGGCTGAAGGCGTTTCCGGCCGCCGTGCTCGGTGGCTTCGGCTCGATCCCCGGCGCGGTGGTCGGCGGCGTCCTGATCGGCGTGATCGAGAGCATGGCCGGCTTCTATCTGCCGCAGGGATGGAAGGACGTCGCGCCCTACATCGTGCTGCTCGCCGTGCTGCTGCTCAAGCCCGAGGGCCTGTTCGGCCTTCACGTCCGTAAAAAGGTCTGAGGAGCGACGCATGCGGTTTCTCTTCAAGACCGATTATGAAGACGACATCAGGCTGTTTCCGCATTCCGGCTACGTCTATTCCTACGGCCTGCTGCTCGCGGTGCTGCTGATCGCGCCCTACGTGCTGTCAAGCTACCTGATGAGCCAGCTCGTCTTCGTCTGCATCTATGCAACCGTCGGCGTCGGGCTGATGATCCTGACCGGCTTCACCGGACAGGCCTCGCTCGGCCATGCCGCGTTTCTGGCGATCGGCGCCTACACCGCGGCCTATCTGCAGCAATTCAACGTACCGTTTCCGGTCTACTTCCTCGCCGCGGGGCTGTTGACCGGCGTGGTCGGCGCGCTGGTCGGATTTCCGGCGCTGCGGCTGCAGGGCATTTATCTCGTGATCGCGACGATCTCGTTTGCCTTCATCGTCGAGGAGATCATGGCGCGCTGGGAGAGCGTGACCAACGGCAACGAGGGCATGCGGGTCAAGGCCATGCAACTGCTCGGTACCACGGTGTCGCGCGATGGCCCGACGTTCTATTATCTCTGTCTTGCGGTGCTGGTGCTGACCATCGTCGGCACGCTCAACCTGCTGCGCTCACCGACCGGACGCGCCTTTGTCGCGATCCGAGACAGCGAGACAGCGGCGCGCAGCATGGGTATCAATGTCGCGCTCTACAAGGTGAAGTCGTTCGCGATCTCGGCTGGTATCACCGGCTTTGCGGGCGTGCTGTTCGCGCACAAGCTCTCATTCATCTCGCCGGAGATGTTCACGCTGCAGCTCTCGATCGAGTTCATCATCGTGATCCTGATCGGCGGCACGTTCAGCCTGCACGGCGCGGTGCTGGGCGCGATCTTCCTGGTCATGATCGATCCGTTCCTGACCTACCTGAAGGACGACATGCCCGGCGTGATCGCAGGCGCCGCGGCAACGCTCGGCGCCGGCACCGAGCGCGCCGGCCACATCCAGGATGCGGTCGCGGCCTTTGCCTCCGCCAACGGGCTGAAGGGCGCGATCTACGGCGTCATCATCGTGGTGTTCGTGCTCTTTGAACCTCTGGGACTCTATGGCCGCTGGCTCAAGATCAAGCTCTTCTTCCAGCTGTTCCCGCTCTACAAGCGCGCGACCTTCAAGCGGCAGAAGATCTACGTGAAATCGGAGCGGAACAGATGAGCTATTTCCGCGCCGAGAACCTGTCGCTGCATTTCGGTGGCCTCAAAGCGGTCGATGCCGTCAGCTTCGCGGTCGAGAAGGGCGAGATCCTCTCGATCATCGGGCCGAACGGCGCCGGCAAGAGCTCGATCTTCAACCTGATCTCGCGGATCTATCCGCCGACCTCGGGCAGGATCTTCTTCGAGGACCAGGACATCACCCAGCAGCCGGCCTACGACATCGCCAAGCTCGGCATCGCGCGCACCTTTCAGAACATCGAGCTGTTCGAGAATGCGACCGTGCTGAGCAACCTGCTGGTCGGTCGCCACCGCCATTCCACCACCCGGCTCTGGCAGGAGCTGCTGTTCCTACCGAGCGTGCGCGCCGGCGAGAAGGCGCATCGCCGTCGGGTCGAGCAGGTGATCGAATTTCTCGATCTCGAGCCCTACCGCGACAAGCTGATCTCGGGCCTGCCTTACGGGGTGCGCAAGGTGATCGAGCTGGCGCGGGCGCTGTGCTCGGAGCCGAAGCTGATCCTGCTCGACGAGCCGTCGTCCGGCCTCAATGTCGAGGAGACCGACGACATGTCGTTCTGGATCCGCGACATGAAGAGCGAGCTCGGCATCACCGTCCTGATGGTCGAGCATGACATGACGCTGGTCAACCGCGTCTCCGACCGCGTGATCGCGCTGAACTACGGCCGCGTGCTGGCGATGGGCTCGCCGTCCGAGGTGCAGCACCATCCCGACGTCGTCGCAGCCTATCTCGGCGCATGAGGATGATGCCATGAGCACATCGGACATCATCCTCAAGCTTTCCAACATCGAGAGCTATTACGGGCCGATCATGGCGATCCGCGGCATCAGCCTCGAGGTGCCGCGCGGCCAGATCGTGACGCTGCTCGGCGCCAACGGCGCCGGCAAGACCACGGTGCTGAAGACGATCTCCGGAATCCTCGATCCGCAGAAGGGCTCGATCGAATTCCTCGGCAAGCCGATCCAGCGCATGGAGGCCGACCGGATCGTGCGGCTCGGCCTCAGCCATGTGCCGGAAGGACGCGAAGTGTTTCCGTTCCTGTCGGTGCGCGAGAACCTGATGATGGGCGCCTATCTGCGCAAGGACCGCGACGGTGTGGCGCAGGACCTCGAGCGCGTCTACGGCTATTTTCCCCGGCTGAAGGAGCGGCTCGGCCAGCCGGCCGGACAGCTTTCGGGCGGCGAGCAGCAGATGCTGGCGATCGGGCGCGCGCTGATGAACCGGCCGACGCTGCTGCTGCTGGACGAGCCGTCGCTTGGGCTGTCGCCGATCCTGGTGAAGGAGATCTTCACCATCATCCGCCGCGTCAATGAGGAGCAGGGCATGTCGATCCTGCTGGTCGAGCAGAATGCCAAGATCGCGCTGGAGACGGCGCATTACGGCTATGTGCTGGAGATCGGCCGCGTCGTCATGAACGACACCTGTGAGCGGCTGCTCAATTCACCCGATATCCAGGAGTTCTATCTCGGCGCCAAGGAAGCCGGCGCGCGGGGTGAGCGGCGCTGGAAGAAAAAGAAGACCTGGCGTTAGGGAAGACTTGGCGCTGACTAAAGTTGGTTTGGCACTGAGAGCGAGTTGGAGCTAGATTTCGGGCCTGTTTCGCCAACAAGACCGGCACCCGAGCCGGCGCGCGAAGCAGGCGGCAGAGGAGGGAGCGCGCATGGCAGGACCAGCGGTGCTGACGGTCGCCGACACGATCGCGAGGAGCTTTCTGCTCGCGGTGCAAACGCGTGGCGACAGGCCCGCGATCCGCGAGAAGAAGTTCGGCATCTGGCAACCGACCAGCTGGCGCGAATGGCTGCAGATCTCCAAGGACATCGCCTTCGCCCTGCATGCGATCGGCTTCCGCCCCGGCGACGTCGCCTCGATTATCGCCAACGCGGTGCCGGAATGGGTCTATGCCGACATGGGCATCCTGTGCGCCGGCGGCGTGTCCTCCGGCATCTATCCGACCGATTCGGCGGCGCAGGTCGAATACCTCGTCAACGATTCCCGCACCCGGGTGATCTTCGTCGAGGACGAGGAGCAGCTCGACAAGGTGCTGACCTGCCGGTCGCGCTGTCCGACCTTGGAAAAGGTCGTCGTGTTCGACATGGAGGGGCTCAGCGGCTTCTCCGATCCGATGGTGCTGTCGCTCGCCGAATTCACCGCGCTCGGCCGCAATCATGCGCAGGGTAACGATGCCCTGTGGGATGAAATGACCGGCAGCCGCACCGCCTCCGATCTCGCGATCCTGGTCTATACGTCGGGCACCACGGGCCCGCCCAAGGGCGCGATGCACTCCAACCGCAGCGTGACGCACCAGATGCGCCACGCCAACGATCTCTACCCCTCGACCGACAGCGAGGAGCGGCTGGTGTTCCTGCCGCTCTGCCACGTCGCCGAGCGGGTCGGCGGCTACTACATCTCGCTCGCGCTGGGCTCGGTGATGAATTTTGCCGAGAGCCCGGAGACGGTGCCGGACAATCTGCGCGAGGTGCAGCCGACCGCGTTCCTCGCAGTGCCGCGGATCTGGGAGAAGTTCTATTCCGGCATCACCATCGCGCTGAAGGATGCGACCCCGTTCCAGAACTGGATGTATGCCCGCGCGCTCGCAATCGGCAACCGGATGACCGAGTGCCGGCTGGAGGGCGAGACGCCGCCGCTGTCGCTGCGGCTAGCCAACCACGCGGCCTACTGGCTGGTGTTCCGCAACATCCGCCGCATGCTCGGGCTCGACCGTTGTCGGATCGCATTGACCGGCGCGGCGCCGATCTCGCCGGATCTGATCCGCTGGTATCTCGCGCTCGGCATCGACATGCGCGAGGTCTACGGCCAGACCGAGAATTGCGGTGTCGCGACCATGATGCCGGCGGACCGCATCAAGCTCGGCTCGGTCGGCAAGGCCGCGCCCTGGGGCGAGGTGATGATCTGCCCGAAGGGCGAGATCCTGATCAAGGGCGACTTCCTGTTCATGGGCTATCTCAACCAGCCGGAGAAGACCGCCGAGACGATCGACGCGAAGGGCTGGCTGCACACCGGCGACGTCGGCGCGATCGACAATGAAGGCTATGTCAAGATCACCGACCGGATGAAGGACATCATCATCACCTCAGGCGGCAAGAACATCACGCCGTCGGAGATCGAGAACCAGCTCAAATTCTCGCCCTATGTTTCCGATGCGGTCGTGATCGGCGACAAGCGGCCGTACCTCACCTGCCTGATCATGATCGATCAGGAGAATGTCGAGAAGTACGCCCAGGACCAGGACATCCCCTTCACCAACTATGCGAGCCTGTGCCGTGCCCGCGAGATCCAGGACCTGATTCAGCGCGAGGTCGAGGCGGTCAACGCCAAGTTCGCGCGCGTCGAAACCATCAAGAAATTCTATTTGATCGAACGCCAGCTCACGCCCGAGGACGAGGAGCTGACGCCGACCATGAAGCTGAAGCGCAGTTTCGTGAACAAGCGCTACGCGGCCGAGATCGACGCCATGTATGGCGAACGGGCGGTGGCTTAGAGCATGATCCGGAAAAGTGTGAAGCGGTTTTCCGAATAGATCATGCTCAGGGAGAGAGCCGACAAGAGATTGGCGAAGGAGCGAGCAGGCCCGACCCTTCGCTCAACATGGGCCATGTTAAGGAGGAGACTGCAATGTCGAAATCGCTGAAGGCGCTGGGCCTTGCGGTGAGCGCGCTGGCGCTGACCTGTCTGCCGGCCGCAGCCCAGACCAAGGTCACCAATGAAGGCATCTCGCCGACCGAGATCGTGATCGGAACGCATCAGGATTTGTCCGGCCCGATCAAGGTCTGGGGCGTTCCGGTGTCGAACGGCATGAAGATGGCGGTTGAGGAGATCAATGCCAGCGGCGGCATCAACGGCCGCAAGATCAAGATGATCCTGGAGGACAATGGCTACGACCCGAAGAAGGCCGTGCTGGCCTCGCAGAAGATGGTCGAGCGCGACAAGGTCTTCGCGATGATCGGTCCGATGGGCTCGCCGACCGTGCTCGCTGCGCAGGACATCCTGTTCGACGCCGGCGTGCTGCAGCTGTTCCCGCTGACCGCGGCCGAATTCACCTTCAAGTTCGATCCCGCCAAGCCGCAGGAGCGGCTGAAGTTCAACAACCTGTTGCCCTATGTCGAGAGCACGCGCGCCGCGCTCAAATACATGATGGACTGGAAGAACTTCAAGAAGCCCTGCATCATGCACCAGGACGACGAGTACGGTAAGAACGTGCTCGATGGCTTCAATCAGCAGCTCGCTGCGATGAAGGTGCAGCCCGCCTCGATCACGAGCTACAAGCGCGGCGCCTCCGATTTCTCGGCGCAGGTCGCCAAGATGAAGGCGGACGGCTGCGATCTCGTCGTGCTCGGCACCGTGATCCGCGAGACCATCGGCGCGATGAACGAAGCCAGGAAGCTCGGCTGGGATGTGACCTTCCTCGGCGCCACGCCGACCAACGTGCTCGAGGTGCCGGCGCTCGGCAAGGAAGCCGTCGAGGGCCTCTATGCAGCGTCAGGCTTCGAGATTCCGTACGAAGACACAGCCAAGGGCAAGGTGAAGGACTGGCTGGTCAACTACAAGAAGATGTTCAACTCTGATGCCAACACCCAGGCGATCATCGGCTACAACGCGGTGATGACGTTTGCCTTCTACGCCCAGAAGGCGGGCAAGGATCTCACCGGCCAGAAGATGCTCGATGCGCTGGAGTCAGGCGACAAGTTCCTCGATATCTTCAGCTCGCCGCCGACCAAGTTCTCCAAGACGGATCATCTCGCCAACACCATCACCCAGGTGCAGCAGGTCAAGGGCGGTCGCTGGGTTCTGGTGAAGGACAATCTGATGTTCTGAGGTCTTGGCTCAGACCTCAGCCACCGTCATTGCGAGCGCAGCGAAGCAATCCATAGTCCCACAAGCGGAAGCATGGATTGCTTCGTCGCTTCGCTCCTCGCAATGACGGTCGGTGGTATCTGTGGCTCGCGCCGCAGACGGCGGACCAATGTCTCTTAATGCACCCGCGCGGCCGGCCGCCACGCGGCCTCGCTGACGCGCGGCGCATCGACATAACGGCTGACGCCGTTCTGGTCGATCACGAAGGTCGGCCGGAAACTCCTGATGTCGGCGTCCTCGATCATCGCCATGCGGCGGTTGTCGAGTGTCAGCCAGTGGCCGTCGAGCCGCGCCGCGACCACCGCATGGTCCTCGCCGGCCAGCAGGTCGTGCATGACCACGATACGTAAATCCTCCGGCGCGACGCCGGCCTTGGCGAGTGCCACGAACTTGGCGATCGCATAGTCCTCGCAATCGCCGCTGCCGCGCGCGAAGGTGGCGAGCGGCGTGGCCCAGACGTCGGGCTCGCCGTAAGTCGCAAGATCGCTGCCCGGGCGGATCGCCAGATTGATGGCGCGGTTGATCTCGCCGAGCCGGGCGCGGCCGTTGCGCGCGCGACCGGCATCGACGATTGCCAGGAATCGCAGCGCCTCGGGCGACGCACACCCCGCGCGGTCGCTCTCGCAGGCTGCGAGTTGCATCAATTCGTCGGCAAGCTGGCGCTGCACGCCGAGCCATTTGTCGTGCAGGCCGCCACTCGTGAGCAGGCTGGTCGCGAGGCCGAACGGTTCGGTTGACTGTCTGAGCAGGGTCGCCGGGCCGGGCGACAGCAGCGAGGCGGCATTAAGCTCGGCAATTGGCGCCGCCAGAACCAGGCCGAAGCCCAACATGACGGAGCGCAGCGCAAACGAGCGAAGCGAGAATCCCATGTGACACCCCCTGTCCGCTCATCGGCGGGTGGACACTACACCGCACACGCGACCGGATCGTTTCATGCCGCGAGCATGACCAGCGATCCCTTCGAATCGACTTAAGATGTGGGGAAACCGGGCCGGACGCTAAAGGGCGCGTGGTCCGGGTCCCGAAAACTTTACCGGTTTGTGAAACGAACCGGCGAACCTTTTTCCACCGCGAAACGCCTCATCCTTGCCTACTGGTTAACCCAGCCAGTCCGCGCACGGGATAGCTGCGATTGTAAGCCAAGTCACAGCATTAGCCGGAAAAATCGGGTCAAATGCCCTCTCGGGGCTGCGGGGAAATAAAGGCAAGTACAGAAATGCCAGTCAATACCACGAATACGTGGCTCACTACCCATCTTGGCTCAAATCCCATCTCATGGTACCGTCAGGTAAGTTCGGAATACACGACTCATGTGAGAGTGAGCCAAGTCACACCCGCTCAAACGGCGCGACCAGAGCACCTTGCGAAAGCAAAGGATGGTTTCGCCAAGCTTTATCCGATGATATGCAGGCGTAATCATTCGGATATTTTACCAATATTAACCCTCGTGCGGTGATCCGCAGTGAACTTTGTCGGGAAATTCGACGGCCATTTGCCGAGCGCGGACGCTTATGCCCGCGGATCGGTATACGTCGAAAGCGTTACCTCGAATGCTCCGCCTAGCGCGATCACGGTCGACGACGGGCAATTGCTGTTCACCGGCGACTTCAAACGGACCGGGCTCGATCTCGTCATCTCGAAGGACGATCGGGAGCTCGTCCTGCACGACTATTTCAAGGGCGAGAAACGCGCGGCGCTGGCGTCGCCTGATGGCGCCCATCTCACCGGCGAGCTCGTCAACGCCCTCACCGGCTACACCCAATATGCGCAGGCGGGCGGCGCGGCCGAGCCGGCCAAGGTCATCGGCCATGTCACCAAGCTGACGGGCAGCGCCACCGCCGTCCGCAACGGCGTCGCTGTTGTCCTGAACCAGGGTGACAACGTCAACAAGGGCGACGTGGTCCAGTCGGGCAGCGACTCGACGCTCGGCATCACCTTCATCGACGGCACGGTGTTCGGTCTCGGACCGAACGCCAAGATGGTGCTGAACGAGATGATCTACGACCCGAACGGGTCGAGCAATTCGTCGTTGATGAGCCTCGTCTCGGGCACCATCTCGTTCGTCGCCGGCGCCACCGCCAAGCATGGCGACATGAAGGTCGACACGCCGGTCGCGACCATGGGCATCCGCGGCACCGCTGTACTGGTCGAGATCGATTTCGACGTGCAGGGCTCGGGCGGCGTGCCGCCGGCCAAATTCCAGGTGCTGGTCGAGCCCGACGGCAGCACCGGCTCCTACATCCTGTTCGACAAGACGACGCTCAATCCGATCGCAACCGTCGATCAGGCCGGCACCCAGACCATCGTCAACGGCCAGGGCAGCGTCAGCTTCGTGTCGTCGGCGCAATTGTCGACCGATGCGCAGAAGCTGATCTCCGACGTCTTCGCGCTGAAGTTCACCGACAACAACAATCCCAACACCAAGCTCACGACGAACTTCACGGACAGCGTCGTCCCGGTCACGACCAGCCTCAAATTCGCGACCGGCGACGTGATCCTGCCGACAAGCTTCCTGCTGGCCCTGACCGGCAATGCCGGGCCACAGGCCCCTTCCGCGAAGCCCGACCACGCTCCCGGTGCGCCGCATGTCGTGACCCAGAATGCTTCGTTCACCGAACTGGCCGGGCTGACCCATAGCGCGCTGCCCGACACGGTGACCGGCCAGATCACCTGGACGGACGTCAATCTCGGCGACAAGCCCAGCGCGGTGGTCAGCTTCAGCACGTTCAGCTTCCACGACGCCAGCGGCAAGGACGTGACCTCGCAGCTGACGGCAGTGGAACAGGCGGCCATCAAGGCGGTCGAGGTCCCGTTGCTGCTCGAGTCCGATCCGAATAACACCAACGTCGGTTCGGCGACCTGGACCTACAGCCTTGCCGACGGCGCCTTCGACTTCCTGGCCGCCGGCGAAACGCTGACGCTGACCTATGTTGCGCGTGTCGATAACAATTATGCGCCGAGCAACGAGACCGCGTTCAAGACCTTCACGATCACGATCACCGGCACCAACGACACGCCGGTCGTGACGTCCGCGGCGCAGGCCGGTTCGATCACCGAGCTGCCATGGACGACGAATTCGGCCGCGCCGGATACCACGCACGGCACGGTCACGTTCACCGATGCGGATCTGACCGACACGCACACGGTCACCATCACCGGCGTCACCGCGGAGGGCTACACCGGCGGACTGACCAACCACGCCACCGTGTTGAGCTGGCTGTCGCTCGGCGCGCTCACCGATTCGACCGATGGCGTGACGGGATCGCGTTCCTGGACGTTCTCGGCGGCCGACAAGAGTTTCGATTATCTCGCCGTGGGCGAGACGCTGACGCTGACCTACACGATCCAGATCAACGACCAGCATGGCGGCGTCGTCACGGTCCCGGTCACGATCACGATCGTCGGCACGGATGACATGCCGGTGATCACGTCGCCGACCCAGGCCGCCGCCATCACCGAAGTCCCGGAGACGACCGGCTCGGTGAACCACGATACCGCGTCAGGCACGGTGACCTTCACCGACGTCGATCTCAGCGACACCCACAGCGTCACCGTGGCCGGCGTCACCGAAACAGGCGTCACCACGGGGCTGCCTGATCAGGCGACCATCCTGAGTTGGCTGTCGCTCGGCGCGCTGTCGGATTCGACCGGCGGCGTGGCCGGATCCAATGTCTGGACGTTCTCGGCTGCGGACAAGAGTTTCGATTATCTCGCCGCGGGCGAGACGCTGACGCTGACCTATACGATCCAGGTCGACGACCATCATGGCGGCGTCGTCACCCAGCCCGTCACGATCACCATCACGGGCACCAACGACGTCCCGACATTCACCGCCGAGCCCCAGACCACCACCATCGCCGAGCAACCCGACACGACGGGTTCATCCAAGCCGGACGTGGCCCAGGGCGTGGTGGGCTTTGCCGACGTCGATCTCAGCGACACCCACACCGTGTCCATCACAGGTGTGACCGAGTCCGGGACGACCACGGGCCTGCCCGAGAACGAGTCCACGATCCTGAACTGGCTCTCGCTGGGGACGCTGACGGATTCGACCGGCCACGTGACCGGGTCGCAGGCCTGGACCTTCTCGGCCGCGGACCAGAATTTCGACTACCTCGCCGCCGGCGAGACGCTGACGCTGACCTACACGATCCAGGTCGACGATCATCACGGCGGTGTGGTCAGCCAGCCGGTGACGATCACGGTCACCGGCAGCAATGATGTGCCGACGGTCACGTCGGAGGCGCAGACGGCTACCATCGCCGAGCAGCCCGACACCACGGGTTCGTCCAAGCCGGACAGCGCATCGGGCACTGTGACCTTCACCGATGTGGACCTCAGCGACACCCACACGATGACCATCACCGGCGTCGCCGAAGCCGGAGCGACCGCGGGCCTGCCCGAGGACCAGTCCACCATCCTGAACTGGCTGTCGCTGGGGACGCTGACGGATTCGACCGGCGGGCTGACCGGATCGCAGGCCTGGACCTTCTCGGCCGCAGACCAGAATTTCGACTATCTCGCCCTCGGCGAGACGCTGACGCTGACCTACACGATCCAGCTCGACGATCATCATGGCGGCGTGGCCAACACGCCGGTGACGATCACGATCCACGGCGCCAACGACGCGCCGACGCTCGCCGACGTCAATGCCGGCACGCTCACCGACACCGCCGCCTATGACACGTTCAGCCCGCTGACCGGCACGCTGCACGGCCATGACGTCGACGACGGGGAGACGGCAACGCTGACCTATGCCGCCCTCAATTCCGACCACGCGGCGGTCACGCAGATCTCGGGTCTCTACGGCCTGCTGACTGTCAACCCGGACGGCACCTACAGCTATGTTCCCGACGCTGCCGCGATCAACGCGCTGGCCAAGGGGACGTACGCGGACACGTTCACCGTCGAGACGATCGATGCGCATGGCGCTGTCGGAACGGCGACGCTGACGGTCGACGTCATCGGCGCCAACGACACCCCGACGCTGGCCTTCCACCCGACCTATCTCAATTTCGACGGCAGCACGACGGCTGTCGGCGCGGTCGCGACGACGCATGTCGGCAACGGCTCGGACGGCGTCACGCTTGCCGGTTGGGTGGATTGGAACGGCAACGGCAATGCCGGCGATTCCCAGCTTCTGTTCTACAACGGAAGCACGTCCGACGCCGGGCTCGGCGTTAACGGCGTGGTCACCGCCGACGGCCTGCTGGACCTGCAGATTCAAAACGGCGGCATCGCAGGCATCGATACCGGAATCACCATAGCGCGCGGCGCGTGGCACCATATCGCGCTGACCCACGTCAACGGCGACCTCACGCTCTATGTCGACGGTACCGCCGAATTCACCACCCACGCGAACGTCAACAGCGTTCCGGGTTCTCATACCGACTTCACCTTGATCGGCGGCGTCTCCTCGGAGAACGGCAGCAGCTTTGCGGCGGAGGGTTTCACAGGTGCCATCGCCGATGTGAGCGTGTGGAATTCGGCGCTGACGCCGTCGCAGATCCAGGCACTCGAATCCACGATGCTGTCGGGCAATGAGAGCGGCCTTGCGGCGTATTTCCCGCTGAACGATGGCAGCGGCACCAATGCAGCCGACCTGGTCGGCAGCGCCGGCAATCTGACGGTTCATGGCAATCCCGCCTGGGTGGTGAACGGCGACGCCAGCTGGCCCGCCACCGGTCTTTCCACCGCGGCAGGCACGGCGCTTTCGATCACAGGTCTGAATGTCTCCGATGTCGATGCCGGCAGCACCGAGCAGGTGACGCTGAATGTCGGCCACGGCGCGCTCGCGCTCGCAAACGCTGCCGGAGTCGTGGTCTCTGCAAACGGCGCCGACGGCACGCTGACGTTCAACGGCACGGTGGCCGCGGTTGACGCGGCGTTGGCGGGCGGGGTGGTCTACACGCCGTCGTCGGGCTACCACGGCGCCGATTCCCTGCACGTTTCGGCGACCGATCAGGGCGCGTTGACCGCCACGATGGATCTCGCGATCAATGTGACCCCGACGTCGCCGCTGGAGATTCATACCGACAATCTGGTCGTGACCGGCAATGGATCGGGTGGAGAGACCATCTCCGGCCTGACGGTGACCGACGCGGGCGCCGGCGCCGACGAGACCTTCACGCTGACGGCCCAGACCGCTGGCTCGGGCAGCAGCACGGTGACGCCGCTGTCCGCGGGCGGGTATCTGACCCAGGTCAACGGTGTTCTTGCTTCCGGCCTCAGCTACAGCGATGGCGGAGAGCCTCTAGCGACCGACGTCGTGACCGTCTCTGTCGCCGACGCCCAGGGCGCGAGCGATACGGTCAACCTGATCTTCAACGTCCAGCAAAATCCGACCGCGCCGGTGACCCTGACGAGCACTGTCGGAAAGGACGTGCTGTTCGGGACGGCGGGTTATCAGGACCAGTTTGTGTTCGCGCCGAACTTCAACCACGACACGATCCTGAACTTCAAGCCTGGCCTCGACCACATCGACCTCACCGCGGTGGTGTCGACCAGTAGCGTCGATACCTGGATCAGCCAGCACGTTGCGCAGTCGCCGACCAATGCGGCCGATACGCTGATCACGATCGACAGCGCCGACACCATTACGCTTCGCAACATCAGTCCCGCGGCGCTCGGCCACAACGATTTCCTGCTTCACGTGACGTGACGGCTATCCGGCCGAGCCACCATTGGCGGCGCGCCCGGCCGGCTCATTGCGCACCGCGCATGCCTGCTCCATTGGAACAACCCTCCGCGCGTGATATCCAGACGGCATGAAACGGCTGAAGGCGATACGGAGGTGGTTCGCACGGCGCTTCGGTTATGCGCGGCTGGCCTGCGTGGTGCTGTTGGTCGGCTTTGCCGCGCTGCGGGCCGTGGATCCGGCTCCGGTGCAGGAGCTGCGCGTCAGGACGTTCGACACCTTCCAGGTGCTCGAACCACGCCAGAAGACCGCGCGGCCCGTCACCATCGTCGATATCGACGAGAAGAGCCTCGCCGATCCCCGGCTCGGGCAGTGGCCGTGGCCGCGGACACGGCTCGCCGATATCGTCATCAATCTCACCCGGCTCGGCGCCGTGGTGATCGCGTTCGACGCGGTGTTCTCGGAGCCGGACCGTCTTAATCCCGATATCGCGGCCGATACGTTCAGCAGCCTCGACGAGGAGATGCGTGCGAGGCTGCGGCAACTGCCGAGCAATGACAGCATTTTCGCCGACGCCATCAAGAACTCGCGCGTGGTGCTCGGCGAATCCGGCGGTCCCAATGTCCGCGCCGACCTCAACGAAAAGCTGCCGGTCACCGGGCTTGCGATGCTCGGCGAGGAGCCGCAGCAGTTCATGTTCCAGTTTCCGGGTTTGTTGCGCAACGTCCCGGTGCTCGAGGAAGCCGCCGCCGGGCGAGGCCTGTTCACGATCAGGCCGGAACGCGATGGCATCGTCAGGCGGGTGCCGATGATGATGGTCGCGCAGGGCGTCACCATGCCGTCGCTGACGTTCGAAATGCTGCGGGTGGCGAGCGGCTCCGGCACCATCCTGATCAAGGCCGACAAGGGCGGCATCCAGAGCCTCGGCATCAAGGGCTTTGCGATCCCGACCGACCAATACGCCCAGCTCTGGATCCATTACGCCCGCCGCGACCCTTCGATCTATGTCTCGGCCGTCGATGTGCTGGATGGCCGGGTCCCGCCTGATCGGATCGCCGGCAAGCTGGTCCTGATCGGCACCTCCTCGGTCGGGTTGAACGACATCAAGACCACGCCGGTGACGCCGGCCATGCCCGGGGTCGAGGTTCATGCCCAGGTGCTGGAGAGCGCGCTGACCGGCGACGTCGTTGCGCAGCCGAGTTACGGGATCGGCATCGAATTCCTCGCCGCGATGATCATGGGGCTCCTGGTCATCGCCTTCGCGCCGAAGTTCGGTCCGATCACGCTGGTCATTGTCGGCGGCATGTTCGCCTCGGTGCTGACCGGCACGTCCTGGTATTTCTATTCCCAGCACCGGCTCCTGATCGATTTCACCTATCCGCTGATGTCGACCACGGCGATCTATCTCACGCTGATCTTCTCGGCTTTCGTGCGCGAGCAGCAGCAGCGCCGGCAGATCAGGTCGCAATTCGTGCAGTACATGTCGCCCGCCCTGGTCGAGCAGCTGGCGCAGTCGCCAGAGCGGCTCGTGCTCGGCGGCGAGGAGCGCGAGATGACCATCATGTTCTCGGACATGCGCGGCTTCACCTCGATCTCGGAAACCTACAAGCGCGATCCGCAGGGCCTCACGGCGCTGATGAACCGCTTCCTCACGCCGCTTTCCAACGCGATCCTCGCCCGCAAGGGCACGATCGACAAATATATGGGCGACGCCATCATGGCGTTCTGGAATGCGCCGCTCGACGACAAGCAGCATCAGCTTAACGCCTGCGACGCCGCGCTCGACATGCTGGAGCGCGTCGACGACCTCAACCGTGCGCGCGAGCAGGAGGCCAAGGACGGCGGCCATGTCTATGTGCCGCTCAACATCGGTGTCGGTCTCAACACCGGCACCTGCGTGGTCGGCAATATGGGCTCCGACGTGCGCTTCGACTATTCGGTGTTCGGCGACAGCGTCAATCTAGCCTCGCGGCTGGAGGGCCAATCCAAGGAGTACGGCTTCCCGATCATCGTGGGATCGAAGACCGCGCTTGCCGTGAAGGAGAAGTTCGCGATCCTCGAGCTCGACTTCATCATGGTCAAGGGCAAGAAGGAGCCCGAGGTGATCTATGCGATTGCCGGCCGCGAGGACGTCGCCGGGTCCGGCCGCTTCCAGCGGTTGCGCAACCTGACCATCGAGATGCTGGCCTGTTACCGCAGCCGTGACTGGGATGGCGCACTCGCTGCGATCGAGCGCGGCCGCAAGACCGACGAGGCGCAGACGCTGCAGTATCTCTACCGCCTCTATGAGGCGCGCATCCGCGCCTTCCAGAAGGAGCCGCCGCCGGACGATTGGGACGGCGCCTTCGCTTTGACGACGAAATAGGCGCCGCACATTCGTCGTCGTCCCGGCGAAGGCGACATAGACGCCACAAACTTGGTGTCGTCCCGGCGCAGGCCGGGACCCATACGCCGCGGCCGGCGTGATGGGCAAGCGGCTAGACGGCTTTCCAACAACACCTGGTCGTGGTTATGGGTCCCGGCCTTCGCCGGGACGACGGCGGAGAGGTTTACGCGGCGACGACCAGCAACTTACTCTACCCCGATCTGCGTCAGATCCTGAAACCAGTGCTGCGCCTGCACGAAGGTCTTCACTTTCGGCGACAGCGCATGCGGATTGGTGTCGTGCACCACCCAGACCAGCGCGGCATCGTCGACGATCAGCGCGTGGGCTTGCGCCAGCAGCGCATCCTGTTTGGCGCTGTCGAAGGTCTGCTTGGCCTCGTCGATCAGTGCGTCGACCTTCGGATTCTTGTAGCCGCCCCAGTTGACGCCCGTCGGCGCCACCTGGCCGGAATGGAAGAACCGCACGATGGCGTAGAGCGGGTCCGACGTGACATAGGCGATGTTGTTGGCGGTGATGCCGGCGTTCATCTCGTCGGCCGCGCCCTTGCGCCAATGCGAATACAGCGTCTCGAGCTCGACGACCTTGAAGTCGATATCGATGCCGATCTCCTTGAAGCTCTGCTGCAGGAATTCGTTCATCGGCAGCGACAGCATCTGCCCGGTGCCGCCCTGGGCGATGATGAAGGTCGTCTTCAGCGGCTTGTCCTTGGAATAGCCGGCTTCCTCCACCAGCTTTTTCGCGGCCGCGAGGTCGTATTTCAGCTCGAGGGTCGGCTTGCCGAACCACGGGCTCGACGGGTCGACCTGGCCCTTGGCCGGCTTCGCCAAACCATTCATGAGGCCGACCACCGCGTCGCGGTCGATCGCAAGGTTGAGCGCTTTGCGCAACCGGATATCGGTCCATGGCGAACCCGGCAGCACGCTTAGGTGATAATTCCAGACATGCGGCGTCACGTTGTCGACGATCCTCATGCCGGCGGCCTTGAGCTGCGGCACGGCGTCGGGCGCCGGCGTTTCGATCAAATCGACCTGCCCGGCGAGCAATGCGTTGGTGCGGGTCAGCGCCTCCGGCATCGGGATCAGGATCAGCTTGTCGGCCTTTGCGAGCCGCTTCTTGTCCCAATAGTCCGGGTTCTTGGTCAGTTCGGCGAGTTCGCGCGGCACCAGCTTGGTCAGCTTGAACGGACCGGTGCCGGAGGGCCGGCTGGCGAACTTGTCCCAGTCCTTGCCGAGGTTGTCATATTGCGCGGGGCTCGAGACCAGGAACCAGAGCATCTGGTAGGGGAAGAAGGAATCGATCGTCTTGGTCGTGATCTCGACGGTGAAGTCGTCGATCTTGGCGTAGCTCGCGACCGAGGGCAGGCGGGTCTTCACCTGCGCGCTCTGCCGCTTGTCGAATTGCGGCGCCTTGTCGTTCAGCACCTTGTCGAGATTCCAGATCACGGCGTCGGCGTTGAAGTCGCTGCCGTCGTGGAATTTCACACCTTTGCGCAGCGTGAAGCGCCACTTGGTCTTGTCGCTGTCGTCGACCTTCCATTCGGTCGCAAGCCCCGGCACCAGTTTGCCCGGCCGGTCGGCAACGTCCATCTCCCAGGCGACCAGCGGATCGTAGATCGTGTAGGCCGTGAACTGATAGGCGCCGGCGCCGCGATCGGGCTGGCCTGTCGTCAGCGGAATGTCGGCCATCGAAATGCCGTAGCGCACAATGGACTCTGCTCGCGCCGACATGGCGGGCCAGCCCGCAGTCACGGCAAGCGCCATTGCCGCCATCAGGATCGAATTGCGCGTGCGCATATGAAGGCTCCGTTGGTGGGAAGTCGGGGCCAAATCAAGCAAGCATGATGCCAGAATAGGCAGCTTCGCGCCGCTGCGGTGCGAAGTGGGAAGAAATGACGCGCCCAACGGTATTTTGCTGAAGAACTATTCCCCTTGGCACAGGCATTGCATACGCTTGCCCAAGAAATAATCACCAAAAACGTCACCAGACTTCGAAGGGGTTGCTCAGATGCGTAACAGGAAGACCAATGCGACGGCGATCATGCTGGCGCTTGCGATGGCCACTTGTGTGCCGGCGATCGCCGGCGCCGAGACCGTGCTGCGCATTGGCATGACGGCTGCCGATATTCCGCGCACGCTCGGGCAGCCCGACCAGGGATTCGAGGGCAATCGCTTCACCGGGCTCACGATGTACGACGCGCTGACGATGTGGGACCTGTCCTCGTCGGACAAGGCGAGCACAATGATCCCGGGCCTGGCCACCGAGTGGAAGGTCGACGATTCCGACAAGACCAAGTGGATATTCAAGCTGCGTCCCGGCGTCAGCTTTCACGACGGCTCGCCGTTCAACGCCGATGCGGTGGTCTGGAACGTCGACAAGGTGCTGAAGCAGGACGCGCCGCAACATGACGCGAGCCAGGTCGGCGTCACCGCCTCGCGGATGCCGACCTTGGTCTCGGCGCGCAAGATCGACGACATGACGGTGGAATTGACCACCAAGGAGCCCGACAGCTTCCTGCCGATCAACCTCACCAATCTGTTCATCGCAAGCCCGGCCAAGTGGCAGCAATTCTACGACAAGGCCGAGGGCGCCGATGCCAAGGCGAAGTCGCAGGCCGCATGGGCCGCGTTCGCCAAGGACGCGTCGGGCACCGGCCCCTGGAAGATGTCGAGCTTCACCCCGCGCGAGCGGCTCGAGCTGGTGAAGAACGACAAGTACTGGGACAAGGCGCGGGTGCCGAAGACCGACAAGATGGTGCTGCTGCCGATGCCGGAAGCCAATGCGCGCACCGCGGCGCTGCTGTCCGGCCAGGTCAACTGGATCGAGGCGCCGGCGCCGGACGCGCTGCCCGAGATCAAGCAGCGTGGCTTCAATCTCTATTCCAACGAGGAGCCGCATGTCTGGCCGTGGCAGTTCTCCCGCGTCGAGGGCTCGCCGTGGAATGACATCCGCGTCCGCAAGGCCGCCAATCTCTGCATCGATCGCGAAGGACTGCGCGACGGCCTGCTCGCGGGACTGATGGTGCCGGCGACCGGCACGTTCGAGCCCGGACATCCCTGGCGCGGCAACCCGACGTTCCAGATCAAGTACGACAAGCCGGCCGCGCAGAAGTTGATGCAGGAGGCAGGTTTCGGTCCGAACAAGAAGCTGACGGTCAAGATCCAGACCTCGGCGTCCGGCTCGGGCCAGATGCTGCCGCTGCCGATGAACGAGTATCTGCAACAGGCGTTGGCCGAGTGCTACTTCGATGTGCAGCTCGACGTCATCGAGTGGAACACGCTGTTCACCAACTGGCGGCGCGGTACCAAGGATCCGTCGGCCAACGGCTCGAACGCGATCAACGTCACCTATGCGGCGATGGATCCGTTCTTCGCGCTGGTGCGCTTCCTGCAATCGGGCATGGCGCCGCCGGTCTCCAACAATTGGGGCTTCAACAACAATCCGAAGTTCGACGAGCTCGTGAAGAAGGCCCGCCAGACCTTTGAGCCCGCCGCCCGCGACGCGGCGCTCGCCGAGCTGCATGCGGCCTCGGTCGACGATGTGGCCTTCCTGTATGTCGCCCACGACGTCGCGCCGCGCGCGATGAGCCCGAAGATCAAGGGCTTCGTGCAGCCGAAGAGCTGGTTCGTCGACTTCTCGCCGGTCACGGTCGCGCCGTGAGCAGCAGCTCGGTACGCTATCTCGTTCCCTCCCCCCTTGTGGGGGAAGGTTAGGGAGGGGGGTAGCCACACCCACCGACCTCGCGGCCAGCCCCTTCCCCAACCCCTCCCCACAAGGGGGAGGGGAGCCCTCGCATCTCGTTACGCTCAAAAGCGTCAGGTAGTCTCGTGCTCGCCTATACGTCCAGACGGATCGTCTACGTCATTCCGATCGTGCTCAGCGTCGCGCTGGTGTGCTTCCTGCTGGTGCACATCACGCCCGGCGATCCCCTGGTCGCGGTGCTGCCGGCCGATGCCTCGCAGGAGCTCGCCGCGCAACTGCGCACCGCCTATGGCTTCGATCGTCCATTGCCCGTGCAATTCGGTCTGTGGCTATGGCGCGCGATCCATGGCGATCTCGGCAATTCGATCGCGACTGGGCGGCCCGTCCTGTCGGAGGTGATGCGCGCCGTCGGAAACACCGTGATGCTGGCGATCGCGGCTGCGATGATCGGCTTTACGCTCGGCCTGCTGTTCGGGCTGATCGCCGGCTATTTCCGCGACACCTGGGTCGACAAGGTCGCGACATCAATTGCCATCGCCGGCGTCTCGCTGCCGCATTACTGGCTCGGCATGGTGTTGGTCATCATCTTCTCGGTGCAGCTCAACTGGCTGCCCGCGGTCGGCGCAGGCCCCGGCGGCTCCGGCGCCTGGGCGTGGGACTGGGAGCACCTGCGCTATCTGGTGCTGCCGGCGATCACCACGTCGGTGATCCCGATGGGTATCGTCACCCGCACCGTGCGTGCGCTGACCGGCGATATCCTGAGCCAGGATTTCGTCGAGGCGCTGCGCGCCAAGGGCCTGCGCGAGACCGAGGTGTTTCGTCACGTTATCAAGAACGCGGCGCCGACCGCGCTCGCGGTGATGGGATTGCAGCTTGGCTATATGCTCGGCGGCTCGATCCTGATCGAGACGGTGTTCTCCTGGCCCGGGTCGGGCCTGTTGCTCAACTCGGCGATCTTCCAGCGCGACCTGCCGCTGCTGCAGGGCACGATCCTGGTGCTGGCGCTGTTCTTCGTGCTGCTCAATCTGCTGGTCGACATCGCGCAGGCCGCGATCGATCCGCGCATCAAGCGGAGCTGAGCATGATCCGGAAAAGTGGGGACCGGTTTTCCGCTAAGATCATGCTCCAACTAAGAGCCTTCCCATGAGTGCGATGTCAGATACCGCATTGCAGGCCTCACCGGCGGGCAAGGCGCGCGGCTATTGGGCGACGGTTGCGCGCCGCATTCGGCGCGACAAGGTCAGCATGGCCTGCGCCATCATCCTGCTGTTGATCTTCGCATCGGCGCTGCTGGCGCCGTGGCTGCATCTCGCCGATCCCTATCAGGGCTCGATGATCCGCCGTCTCCGCCATATCGGCACGCCGGGCTATCCGCTCGGCACCGACGAGCTCGGCCGCGACATGCTGGCGCGCCTGATCTATGGCGGACGGCTCTCGCTGGTCATCGGCATCCTGCCGGTGATCTTCGCCTTCGTGATCGGCACCTCGCTCGGCCTCGTCGCCGGCTATGTCGGCGGCAAGCTCAACACCGCGATCATGCGCACGGTCGATGTGTTCTACGCCTTTCCGTCGGTGCTGCTGGCGATCGCGATCTCGGGCGCGCTCGGCGCCGGCATCACCAACTCGATCGTGTCGCTGACCATCGTGTTCGTGCCGCAGATCACCCGGGTCGCCGAAAGCGTCACCACGGGCGTCCGCAACATGGATTTCGTCGAGGCGGCGCGCGCCTCCGGCGCCGGTCCGTTCACGATCATGCGCGTGCACATGCTCGGCAATGTGCTCGGCCCGATCTTCGTCTATGCCACCGGCCTGATCTCGGTGTCGATGATCCTCGCCGCCGGCCTTTCCTTCCTCGGGCTCGGCACCAAGCCGCCGGAGCCGGAATGGGGCTTGATGCTGAACACGCTGCGCACCGCGATCTATGTCAACCCATGGGTCGCGGCGCTGCCGGGCGCCATGATCTTCGCGGTCTCGATCTGCTTCAACCTGCTCAGCGACGGCATGCGCAGCGCCATGGACATCAGGAACTAGTGCGATGACCATACTCGCAACCTCTCCCCGCAACGACGGTTCACCTCTCCCCTTGTGGGAGAGGTCAGATCGCATCATTAGATGCGATCTGGGTGAGGGGTTACGCCCTCTCGTGAGACCTAAGGCCCTCACCCGGCGCTACGCGCCGACCTCTCCCCGGTGGGGAGAGGTAATCCCCGCGTGCTCGACATGATCGATACAACAACTCCAATCGACATGCTGGAGCCGGTCGCCGACATCGGCGGTGCCGCGCAGCCGCTATTGCAGGTCAAGGGGCTGACAAAGCACTTCCCGGTGCGCGGCGGGCTGTTTAGCCCGAGCAAGACCGTGCGTGCCGTCGACGACGTCAGCTTTGCGGTGATGAAGGGCGAGACCGTCGGCATCGTCGGCGAATCCGGCTGTGGCAAGTCGACCACCGCGCGGTTGTTGATGCATCTGATGAGCCGCGATGCCGGCGACATCATCTATGACGGAAGGCAGGTCGGTCCGTCGCTCTCGTTGCGCGATTTGCGGCGCGGCGTGCAGATGGTGTTCCAGGACAGCTACGCCTCGCTCAATCCTCGCCTCACCATCGAGGAGTCCATCGCCTTCGGACCGAAAGTCCACGGCATGGCCGATGACACGGCACGGACGCTGGCGCGCGAGCTACTCGGCAAGGTCGGCCTGCGGCCGGAGATTTTCGCCAACCGCTATCCGCATGAAGTGTCCGGCGGCCAGCGCCAGCGCGTCAACATCGCCCGCGCGCTCGCGCTGTCACCGCGGCTCGTGATCCTCGATGAGGCGGTCTCCGCGCTCGACAAGTCGGTCGAGGCGCAGGTGCTCAATCTGCTCGCCGATTTGAAACGCGAATTCGGCCTGACCTATCTCTTCATCAGCCACGATCTCAATGTCGTGCGCTATATCTCCGACCGCGTCCTGGTGTTGTATCTCGGCGAAGTCGTCGAGCTCGGTCCGGTCGATGCGGTCTGGGACGCGCCGGCGCATCCCTATACCCGCGCGCTGCTGGCAGCGATGCCGTCATCCGATCCCGACAGGCGCACCGAAGTGCCGCCGATCTCGGGCGATCCGCCCAATCCGATCGATCCGCCGTCGGGCTGCCGGTTTCACACCCGTTGTCCGTTTGCGGAGCCGCTCTGCGCAAACGACACGCCAAAACTCAGCGATCTCGATACAATGGGTCATCAAGCGGCGTGCTTCATGGCCATTCCCGGCTCGGGGCACAGCCGCGCGCCGGCAAAAGCAAAAGGAGAAAACGCGGCATGACCAGACCCACTGCCAAGGACGTCAAGGTGATCGCGCACGTCGCCGACGTGCCCGCTGACGACGACACCGCCACCCGCATCGCCAATTCGATCGGACCTGCATTCGACGGCTTCGCGCCGATCTCCGGCACGCTGCCCTTCGATCTCGAACCCGCGAGCTTCCTGCTGGCGCAGATCGCAAAGGTGTCGAAATGAGCTCCGATCCGGCCCTGATGACGCTGACCGCGGTCGCCAAGGCGATTGCCGACAAGAAGGTCTCCTCGCATGAGGTGACGCGCGCCGTGCTGCACCGGATTGCCGAGTGGCAGCCGCGGCTCAATGCCTATATGGCGGTCGAATCCGAACAGGCGCTTGCCGCCGCAACCGAGGCTGATGCCGCGCTCGCCAAGGGCAGTAGCCGCGGCGCGCTGCACGGCGTGCCGCTGGCGCACAAGGACATGTATTACGAGGCCGGCAAGGTCGTGACCTGCGGCTCGCTGATCCGCCGCGACTTCGTGCCGAAGACGACAGCGACGGCATTGCAGCGGCTGAAGGATGCCGGACAGGTCCGGCTCGGCTCGCTGCAGATGGTCGAGTTCGCCTACGGGCCGACCGGCCACAACGTGCACTACGGCGCGGTGCGCAATCCCTGGAACACCGAGCACATCACTGGCGGCTCGTCGTCGGGCTCGGGCTCGGCAGTCGCCGCGCGACTCACCTTCGCCGCGCTCGGCTCCGACACCGGCGGTTCGGTGCGCATGCCCGCGCATTTCTGCGGCGTCACCGGCTTGAAGACGACCGTCGGCCGCGTCAGCCGCGCCGGCGCGATGCCGCTGTCGCAGTCGCTCGATACCGTCGGTCCGCTGGCGCAGACCGCGGAGGACTGCGCGTTGCTGCTCGGCCTGATGGCCGGCGCCGATCCCGAGGATATGACCGCGTCGACCCAGCCGGTGCCGGACTACATGGCTGCGACCAGGCAGTCGCTGAAGGGTCTCAAGATCGGCGTCCCGACCGCGTTCTATGTCGACGACCTCGATCCTGAGGTGGCGCGCATCCTCGATGAGACGGTGGCGACGCTGAAGAAGGAAGGCGCCGAGATTGTCAAGGTCGAGCTATCAGATCAGCGCCAGCTCAGCGCCGCGTCGCAACTGGTGCTCGCGGTCGAGGCCGCGGCGCTCCACAAGCGTTGGATGATCGAGCGGCCGCAGGATTACGGCGCGCAGGTCCTGATGCGGTTGGAGAATGGCCTGACCATTCCGGCGGTCACCTATCTCGAAGCGATGCGCTGGCGCGGCCCTGCGCTCGCCGCGCACAACGCGGCGGTCAGCGGTGTCGATGCCGTGATCGCGCCGTCGGCCCCGGTGCCGGCGCCGACCATCGCCGAGAGCGATGTCGGCAACGGTCCGGGCGCGGAAGCGGTGATCCAGCGGCTGACCCGGTTCACCCGGCCGGTCAACTATCTCGGCCTGCCGTCGCTCTCGATCCCGAGCGGGTTCACGAAGACAGGTCTGCCGGTCGGCATGCAGCTGATCGGCCGCTCCTTCGAGGAAGCCACCTTGCTCCGGATCGGCGCCGGCTTCCAGCGCGCGACCGATTTCCACGCCAGGGTGCCCAAGCTCGCATGACCAACCTCGTCGAGATCAACAACCTCAACATCCGCTTCACCGGCGATCGCACGGTCCATGCCGTGAACGATCTCAGCCTGTCGCTCGGCGAAGGCGAGGTGTTGGGGCTGCTCGGCGAGTCCGGCTCGGGCAAGAGCGTGACCTTGCGCGCGCTGATGCGGCTGCTGCCGCGGAAACGCACGCAGATATCCGGCAGCGCGAAAGTGCTGGGCCGGGAGGTGCTGGCGATGGACGACGAGGCGCTGTCCGCATTCCGCGGCCAGACCGTCTCGATGATCTTCCAGGAGCCGGCGCTGGCGCTCGATCCGGTCTACACCATCGGCCGCCAGATCGCCGAGACGGTGATGCGTCACGAGGGCAAGAGCGAGCGCGAGGCCACGGCCCGCGCGCTTGAGATGCTCGAAGTGGTGCGGATCCCGTCGGCGAAGCGGCGCTTAGAGTCCTATCCACACGAGATGTCGGGCGGCATGCGCCAGCGTGCGATGATCGCGCTGGCGCTGGCCTGCAAGCCGAGGATCCTGCTCGCGGACGAGCCGACCACGGCGCTCGATGCCACCGTGCAGATCCAGATCCTGTTGCTGCTGCGTGAATTGCAGCGCGAGTTCGGCATGTCCGTCATCTTCGTCACCCATGACATCGGCGTTGCGATCGAGATCTGCGACCGGGTCGCGGTGATGTATGCCGGCCAGATCGTGGAGCAGGGCGCCTTGCGCGATATCGTGCGCACACCGGTGCATCCTTATGCGAAGGGCTTGCTGGCCTCGACCATTCACGGCGCGATGCGCGGCCAGCGGCTCGAAACCATCCCGGGCACGCCGCCCTCGCTCGACCACGCGCCGGCCAGTTGCTCCTTTGCACCACGCTGCAAGTTCGCCGAGCCGCGTTGCAGCGAGAGCCTGCCGCCCAACGTGCAAGTCGCGCCCGGCCACCAGGCACGCTGCGTCCTGGCAGAGCCCGTGCCCGCTACGGTCTAGCTCGCGCGCGCCACCGCATCAGCGATCCAGCGCCGCACCGCCGTAATGCGGCGGTCGCGGGCCTGCTCGGTGCGGGAGACCAGGTAGATCGTCTCGTGCTGCGCTGGCTCGAATGCAAACGGCGCCACCAGCTTCTTGCCGAAGCCCGGCCGCGCCCTGATCAGCGGCGCCATGGCGAGCGCGACGCCGAGCCCGTGCTCGGCCGCCTCCAGCATCGCCGGCACGCTGTCGAGCCACAGATGCCCGCGCGGGGCGAGGTGCGGCAGCCCGGCCTCCTTCAGCCAGGCCGGCCACGCCCGCGGTTGCGTCGTGACGTGGATCAGCACCTCGCGCGACAGGTCTGCGGGCGTCCGAAGCCCTGCCTTGACCAGCGCCGGCGTGCAGACCGGCAATCCCCTGACCTGGACCAGCGGTTCGACCTTGAGCCCGGCGGCATGTTCCCGTCCGTAGCGGACGGCGACGTCGACGCGGGAGCTGTTGAAGTCGGCATATTGATGGGTGGCCTCGATCCGCAGCGTCAGTTGCGGATAGCGACGCTTGAACTCCGGCAGCGCCGGCAGCAGCACCGCGCTGGTGAAGAACGGCAGCGAGCTGATCCACAGTTCCCCGCCGGTCTCGCCGCGTTGCCGCAGCATGTCGCGGCTCGCCTCGTCCAGCGTCGCCAGCGCCGCCGACACTTTTGCAAGGTAGCGTTCGCCGTCCGCGGTCAGCCGCACCGAGCGCGCGCCGCGGACAAACAGCCTGGTGCCGAACTGCTGCTCCAGCCCGCGGATCTGGTGGCTGATCGCCGACGGGCTCAGCGACAGGTCGCGGGCGGCGCGGCGGAAGCTGAGCTGCGTGGCGGCGCGCTCGAAGGCGAGCAGCGCCGCAAGCGGCGGGATGACCCGCGGATCGGGGGCATCCAATAGGTGAATCCTATTCACCTCGAGTGATGAATGGCCTTTTGTCATGGCCGCTATTCTTGGATCAGATTGGCCGAACGCTCAATCCTGCTCACCTCAGGGACTGCTCGCCTTGGCCATCTTCGAACCTACAGCCACGCCGCATCACTGGAAGCCCGCCGCGCTGGCGGCCGGGCCGTTCGCTGGCCTCCAGGGCGGCGCGGTCGCGAGCCTCCTGACCGCCGAGGTCGAGGCCATGGCCAATGCGCGCAATTGGGGCACCGCGATCTCGGCGTCGGCCTGGTTCCTGCGGCCGACGCCGATGGCGGAATTGCGCACGCAAATGGCCGTGGTGACCGAAGGCGGCCGGGTCAGCGTTGTCGACAACACACTCTGGCCGGCCAGCGAGGCGCAGCCCTGCGCGACGGTGCGGGTGACCTTGTCGCGCGAACGTGCGGTCGAGGTCCCCGGCTTCCATCGCGACGCAGCCGACCCGATTGATCCCATGCGCTGTCCGTTGCGCAGCCCGCACGCCGTCCATGGCCGCAGCTGGTTCATGGACGCGATGGAGGCCCGGGCCGGCGGCGACATCGTCTGGTTTCGCATGCATCATGACGTGATTGCGGATGCCGGCCCGCTGGCGCGGGTGCTCGGTCCGGCCGACTGGACCCACGGCATCGCGCGCCCGGTGCAGAACGTGGTGGCCGATCCCAATCCGAACCTCGCGGTGCAGCTGTTCAGGCCGCCGCGAGGCGCGTGGATCGGCGTTCGCGCCGAGGCGCGCTGGCGCCCGGAGGCCGGGCTTGGCGTCGGCAGCGGCGTCTTGCTCGATGTCGATGGCGAGATCGGCCGGGTCTCGATGTCGGTCATTCTCGTGCCCTTTCCGGGAAGCGTCCCCGGCTCAGGCCAAGGTTCCGCGGCCGGTTAACCCTAATTATTCCGTCAACTGTCTGTGGGTTCACAAAAATAGCTGGCGAACCGTGCTCTGCTCGGCGCGACTTGAAATGGACGGTGGTCGCAAACGTCTATACAACGTGGTGATCACGTAGCTCTTTTGTTTTGCAGAGATCGGTTTTTATGGCAGTCGCGCCCGCTGTCCGGCGTTCCGAACTGGCTGAGGCGCTGCGCGCATGCCGCAGTGCCTTTATCGGCGTCGGCCTCATCAGTTGCATGATCAACCTGCTTTATTTGACAGGTTCGATGTTCATGCTGCAGGTCTATGACCGCGTGCTGCCGAGCCGCAGCGTTCCGACCCTGGTCGGTCTCGTCGTCATCGCGGCCGTGCTCTACATCGCCCAGGGCGTGCTCGATCTGCTGCGCGGACGAATCCTCGGCCGCGTCGGCACCTCGCTCGACGAGGCGCTCAATGCGCGGGTGTTCGATACCATCGTGCGGCTGCCGCTGATGGCGGGCAATCGCAGCGAGGGCCTGCAGCCGCTGCGCGACCTTGACAATGTGCGCTCCTTCCTCGGCAGCATGGGCCCCGGCGCGTTCTTCGACCTGCCCTGGCTGCCGTTCTATATGCTGATCTGCTTCGCGTTCCACTGGTTGCTTGGCGTCACGGCGCTGGTCGGTGCCATCATCCTGGTGACGCTGACCTTGATCACCGAATACATGTCGCGCACGCCGGCCAGGGAAGCGATGTCGCTCGCGGCGCGGCGCAACGATCTCGCCGCCTCCAGCCGCCGCAATGCCGAAGTGCTGGTGGCGATGGGCATGGCCGGGCGCATGAACAAGCGCTGGAACGAGGCCAACGAGGAGTATCTGTCCGGCAACCAGCGCGCCAGCGACGTCACCGGCGGGCTCGGTGCGGTCGCCAAGGTGCTGCGCATGATGCTGCAGTCGGCCGTGCTCGCGGTCGGCGCCTATCTCGTGATCCATCAGGAGGCCACCGGCGGCATCATCATCGCCGGCTCGATCCTGAGCGCGCGGGCGCTGGCGCCGGTCGATCTTGCGATCGCGCATTGGAAGAGCTTCGTCGCCGCGCGGCAGAGCTGGCACCGCCTCAACCGCCTGCTGCAGCAGATTCCGGCACGGCCGGAGCAGACGCTGCTGCAGGCGCCGGAGAAGAAGCTCACGGTCGAGGCGGTGACCATGGTCGCGCCGGGCGACCAGCGCCCCATCGTGCAGGACGTCAGCTTCGCCGTCGAAGCCGGCAGCGGCGTCGGCGTGATCGGCCCGAGCGGGTCCGGCAAGTCGTCGCTGATCCGGGCGCTGGTCGGCGTCTGGGTGCCGGCGCGCGGCAAGGTGCGGCTCGACGGCGCCGCGCTCGATCAATGGTCGTCGGACGAGCTCGGCCGCCATGTCGGCTATCTGCCGCAGGATGTTGAACTGTTCGCCGGCACGGTCGCGCAGAACATCTGCCGGTTCGATCCCGAGGCCAAGTCCGATGGCATCATCGCGGCGGCCAAGGAAGCCGGCGTGCATGAGATGATCATCAAGATGCGCGAGGGCTACGACACCCAGGTCGGCGAGCAGGGCGCCGCGCTCTCCGCCGGCCAGGCCCAGCGCGTGGCGCTGGCGCGTGCGCTCTACGGCAGTCCGTTCCTGATCGTGCTGGACGAGCCGAACTCCAACCTCGACAGCGAAGGCGACGAAGCGCTGACCCGCGCGGTGCGCAGCGCCCGCGAGCGCGGCGCCGTCGTCATCGTGGTCGCGCACCGGCCGATCGGCATCGAGGGCGTCGACCAGTTGCTGGTGCTGAAGGACGGCCGCATGCAGACCTTCGGGCCGAAGGAAACCGTGCTGGCGCAGGTGCTGCAGCGCGCCGCGCCGCCGGTGCCCACGCCGATCAAGATCGTCGCCGATGCGGGGGCGGCCAAGTCATGAGCGGCCGCCTGACCGATCAACCGCGCAACGCGCATGCTTCGATCAGGAAGCACCTCGTGGTCGGCCTCGCCGTGGTTCTGGTGCTGGGCGGCGGCGTCGGCGGCTGGGCGGCGACGGTGCCGATCTCGGGTGCGCTGATCGCGCCGGGCTCGGTGGTGGTCGATACCAACGTCAAGAAGGTGCAGCATCCGACCGGCGGCGTCGTCGGCGAAATCCTGGCGCGCGACGGCGACACGGTCAAGGCGGGCGATGTCGTGGTGCGTCTCGACGAGACCGTCGTGAAGGCGAGCCTTGCGATCGTGGTCAAGACCCTGAACGGTCTCTATGCGCGCGCGGCCCGGCTCCAGGCCGAGCAGCAAGGCCTCGACAAGATCGCGTTTCCGCCGCAGCTCACTGAACAGGCCAAAGATCCCGACGTTCGGGATATCATGGCGAGCGAAACCAAGCTGTTCGAGGTGCGGGTCAACGGCCGCGCCGGCCAGAAGGCGCAGCTGCGCGAGCGCGTCACCCAGCTCAACGAGGAAATCGCCGGCCTGCAGGCGCAGGAAACCGCCAAGGACAAGGAGATCGCGCTGGTGCAGCAGGAGCTGGTCGGCGTCCGCCAGCTCTATGAGCAGCATCTGGTGCAACTGACCCGCCTGACGACACTGGAGCGGGACGCGGCGCGGCTCTCCGGCGAGCGCGCGCAGTACATTGCGTCGCGCGCCCAGGCCAAGGGCAAGATCACCGAGACCGAGCTGCAGATCATCCAGGTCGACAAGGACATGCTCTCGGAGGTCTCGAAGGACCTGCGCGAGGCCAACGACAAGATCGGCGAGTTCGTCGAGCGTAAGGTGACCGCCGAAGACCAGCTCCGTCGCATCGACATCCGCGCGCCGCAGGATGGCGTCGTGCTGCAATCCACCGTCCACACCGTCGGCGGCGTCATCACCGCGGGCGACGCCATCATGATGATCGTGCCGAGGGCCGACGACCTGTCGGTCGAGGCCAAGGTCAATCCGCAGGACATCGACAAGCTTCAGGTCGGACAGAAGACCGTGCTACGGCTCTCCGCCTTCAACCAGCGCACCACGCCGGAGCTGAACGGTGTCGTTACCCGCGTCTCCGCCGACACCACAACTGACCAGCGTACCGGGCAGAGCTACTACACGATCCGCGTCTCGATGCCGCCGGAGGAGGTCAAGCGCCTCGGCAGCGAGGTCAAGATCATCCCCGGCATGCCGGTGGAAGCCTTCGTCCAGACCGGCGACCGCACCATGCTGTCGTATCTGATGAAGCCGCTGAGCGACCAGTTCATGCGCTCGTTCCGCGAGAAGTGAGTTCGCGCGACGGTTCGCGTAGCCCGGATGAAGCGCAGCGAAATCCGGGAGCGGTGGTGCAGCGGATGAAGTTGTCCCGGATTACGCTTCGCTTTATCCGGGCTACGCCGTCTTCGCTGGAGTGCGATCTCCCTCCACCAAGTCGTCCCTGCGAAAGCAGGGACCCATAACCACCATTGGAGGTTGTAAGCGACGGCTGTGGCTCCAGCGTCGTTCAAGAGGCGAGATTCGTGGTTATGGGTCGCGCTTCGCTTGCCCGGGACGACGCCAGAAACTATCGCGCTAGATTCGTCAACAACAGCTCCAGCGCCGCCTTCGCGAACGCCTGCATGTTGGCCTGCCGGTCACCGCTTCCGGTCTCCAGCGTGATCACCTGCTGCTTGGGACCTGCGACCGCCATGCAGCTGTGGCCAGCGGCGTCGCCGTAGCGGTTGCCGGTCGGGCCGGCGGCGCCGGTCTCCGACAATCCCCAGTCGGTCGAGAGGCGCTCGCGGATCTGGCGCGCCAGCAGCTGCGCATAGGGTTCCGACGACGAGCGAAGCCCGCGCATTGCGTCGTCCGGAATATCCATCAACACGCGCCGCGCATCGCGGGTGTAGATCACGCCGCCGCCGAGGAAGTAGGCCGACGCGCCCGGTACTGCGAGCAGCGATGCCGAGATCAGCCCGCCGGTGGACGATTCCGCGACCGCAATCGTCTGCTTGTTCGCGATCAGTTTGGCGGCGACCTGTTCGGCGATGGATGTGAGTGCGTTCATCGGCGCTCTTTCTCGTTGCGTGCCATGAAATTCCTGTAGGGCGTTCTGCCTTCCTAGCACACCACATCGGTCCCTGCCGAGTTGCGGATCGCGGTACGGCCTGCTTGAATATCGGACAATATCAAGCTGCGCCTCACAAGGTGTTGTGAGCCTGCGCGGAGGAAACTCGCCGAGGAAACACGCTGAGGGAACAACATGACGTCGCCGATCGCGGGCGGCGTGGATTGCGATCTGCATCCCGCCGTGCCTCACCTCACCAGCCTGCTGCCATACATGAACGACTACTGGCGCGACCAGGTGACGACGCGCGGCATGACCGACCTGATCTCACAATCCTATCCGACCAATTCACCGATCTCATCGCGGCCGGACTGGCGCCCCGCGCAGGGCAAGCCGGGCTCGAGTCTCGCCGACATGCAGCGCCAGGCGCTCGATAAATTCGGCTCCGCGTACGGCATCTGCAACCCGCTCTATGGCGTGCAGATGGTGTTCTCCGAGGACATGGCCGATGCGTTTTGCCGCGCGCTGAACGACTGGCTGGTCAAGGAATGGCTCGACAAGGACGATCGCCTGCGCGGCTCGATCGTGATCCCCGTGCAGAGCATCGAGAAGGCGGTCGCCGAGATCGAGCGCTGTGCGCAGGACAAGCGCTTCGTGCAGGTGCTGATGTTGGTCATGGGCGACATGCCGCTCGGCAAGCGTCACTACTGGCCGATTTACGCCGCCGCCGAGCGGCTCGGCCTGCCGATCGGCATCCATGCCGGCAGCGCCTATCACAACCCGCCGACCTCGGTCGGCTGGGGCTCCTACCACATCGAGGACTATGTCGCGCAGGCGCAGGCCTTCCAGACCCAGCTCACCAGCCTGATCGTCGAGGGCGTGTTCGCGCGGCATCCGGCCCTGAAAATGGTGATGCTGGAGTCCGGCTTCACCTGGCTGCCGCCGTTCCTGTGGCGGCTGCACAAGTTCTGGCGCGGCGTGCGCATGGAAACGCCGTGGGTCGACCGCGCGCCGCTGGAGATTGTGCGCAGCAACATCCGCTTCTCGTTGCAGCCGGTCGATGCGCCGCCGGAACCTGACACCTTGAACCGGCTGTTCGACCATATGCAGTCGGACGAATTGATCCTATTCTCATCAGACTATCCGCACTGGCAGTTCGACGGCGACGAGGTGCTGCCGCAGGGGTTGTCGCCGGATCTGGTACGCAAGATCATGATCGACAACCCGCATGCGACCTATCCGCGCCTCGAGGTGGGGCATGATCCCGAAAAGTGGTCCCCGGTTTTCGGACAAGATCATGCCCAGAACTAAAGAGGAGACGACGCGATGAATGTGCAGATTCGGGAGCGCCCGGACGCGGCATCGTCAACCGGTATCAAGACCGCGATCGCGGATTGCGACATCCATCCGGCGCGCGCGACCAAGGACGAGCTGTTCCCCTACCTTGAAAAGCGCTGGCACGCGCATCTCGAAACCTTCGGCATTCAGGCCTATCAGGGCATGATGGAAGGCCGGCCCTATCCGAAGGCGCAGCCCAACGCGTCGCGCCGCGATGCCTATCCGCCGGAAGGCGGCCCACAGGGCTCGTCGCTGTCCTTCATGCAGAAGCAGCATCTCGATCCCAACAATGTCGCGCTTGGCGTGCTCAACCCGCTCGCCACCGGACAGGGGCTGCGCAACCAGGATCTCGCCGGCGCGGTCTGCTCGGCGATCAACGACTGGCAGATCGAGAAGTGGACCAGCAAGGACTCCCGGCTGAAGGGCTCGGTCGTCGTCGCCAATGAGGATGGCGTGTCGGCCGCCGCGGAAATCCGCAAGCGGGCAGGGGACACGAATTTCGTTCAGGTGCTGCTGTTGAGCCGCAATGTCGAGCCGCTCGGCCAGCGCCGTTACTGGCCGATCTATGAGGCGGCCCAGGAGGTCGGCCTTCCGATCGGCGTGCATGCGTTCGGCTTCGGCGGCAACCCGATCACTGCCTCAGGCTGGCCGAGCCACTATATCGAGGAGATGGTCGGCCATTCGCAGTGCCAGCAGACCGCGCTGGCGAGCCTCGTGCTCGAGGGTGTGTTCGAGCGCTTCCCGAAACTGAAGATGGTGATGGTCGAAGCCGGCTTCGGCTGGGCGCCGTCGCTGGCCTGGCGCCTCGACAAGGTGTTTGCGCGGCTGCACAGCGAGGTGCCGCATTTGAAGCGCAAGCCGTCGGAATATATCCGCGATCACATCTGGTGGACGACGCAGCCGATGGAGGATCCGGAGAGCCGCGACCACCTGTTCCAGACCATCGAGTGGATCGGCTGGGACAAGCTGTTGTTCGCGACCGACTATCCGCATTGGGATTACGACGAGCCGTCGCGCGTGCTGCCGGCCGGCGTCAGCGACGCCAACCGCCAGGCGTTCTATCTCGACAATGCGAAGCAGCTGTACGGTATCGCATGATCCGAAAAAGTGGGAACCGGTTTTTCGAATCAGATCATGCGTGAGATCAACTAATGGCAAGGCACGTGATCGCTCCCGTGGACGAGTTGCCGCCGGGTTCGCGAAAATTCCTCGAGATCGACGGGCGGCCGATCGCCGTCTTCAACGTCAAGGGCGAGTTCTTCGGCCTGTTGAATCGCTGCCCGCATCAGGGCGCGGCGCTGTGCGAGGGACCGCTGATCGGGCTGGCGTCGTCGTCCGATCCCGGCGAGATCGAATACACCAAGCTCGGCGAGATCCTGCGCTGTCCCTGGCACGGCTGGGAGTTCGATATCCGCACCGGCCAGTCCTATTGCGATCCGCGCCGCTTCCGCGTGCGCGCCTATCCCGTCAGTGTCGAGCCGGGCACCAATGTGGTGAAGGGACCGTATGTCGCCGAGACCATCAAGGTCGCGGTGGAGAGCGACTACGTGGTGGTGGATCTGTAGCCGCGATCGTCCCGGAATCCAGTTCACCGGAGATGTCAATCGGTGAGCGTGATGCGAAGCATTCTGTTGCGCGCGTTTGGCCGCCCGCGGGGCCTGCTGGGCAGGCTGGGCGGTGTCATCATGGCGCGCACCAATGCCGATTGCGGCGCGTGGGTGACGGATCTTCTCGAGGTCGAATCGGACGACCGCGTGCTGGAAGTGGGGTTCGGCCCCGGCGTCGTCATTCAACGCTTGTCGAGTTTGGTGCCGGCCGGCTCGGTTGCGGGCATCGATGCGTCACCGGAGATGGTCGGGCAGGCTCGCGCACGGAACACGACCGCGGTCGGGGATGGCCGTATCGATCTGAGGCTGGGCTCGGTGGAGCACTTGCCGTTCGACGACGGCAGTTTTGACAAGGCGCTGGCGATCAATTCGATGCAGGTCTGGCCGGACGCTGTCGCCGGACTGCGAGAGATCCGGCGCGTGATGAAGCCGGGCGGCAGGATCGCGCTCGGCTTCACGTCTCATTCCGGACAGCCCAGGGAAGGAGTGGTGGAGAAGATCGTGGCCGCTGGTTTCACGGCGGCTCGCCTGATGGACGGAGACGAGCGCTTCTGTGCGCTGGCGACAAAGGCTTCGTAGGGTGGGTTAGCCGACTACGTCCGCCGTAGCTCAACGAGCGGAGGCGGAAGGCGTAACCCACCGTCTTTGTGCGGAAAACAAAGGTGGTGGGTTACGCTTCGCTAACCCACCCTACGTTCACTCCATTCACTCCGCCATCATCTGCCGCTCCCGCGCGTAGCGCACCAGTGCGACGAAGCGGTAGATGCCGTGCACGAATTTTCCGTAGGGCATCGTGATGAACAGCGCGAACACCACGCCAAGATGCAGCGCCAGCAGCGGGCCCATCGCGGCGCTCTCGCGCCACAGCAGCAAGGCAAGGCCGGTGATGCTGGTCAGGAACAGCATCAGGATGAACGCGGTGTCCATGCCCATGGACTGCTCGTCGACCAGCACGCGGTCGCGCTTCCATTTCTCCGACAAGAGCCCGATCGGGCCGACCACGAGGCCGATGCCGCCGAGCGTGCCGAGCACGACCGGCAGGTCCCACCACGCATAGGGCGCCTCGCGCGCCAGGAGGTAGTGATAGAGCGTCCCGACGCAGGTCGCGGCGAAGCACAGCAGGAAGCCATAGAAGGTGAAGTGGTGATACAGCTTGCGCCGGTCTGTCGGGTGGTCGTCTTCGTTGAAGCAGCCGACGCCGCCGCCGTCGAGATAACGCAGCTCGCCGGCGTCACGGACCGCCTGCAGCAGCGATTTCGCATTCGTCGTCCTGCCGACCGGTTCGCCGATATCGCGCCAGAACGCCCACACACCCATCGCGAGCGCGAGGATCGCGTAGAGCAGGGCGGCGCCGAACAGCAGCGCCATCGCATTGTGCGGCATCAGTTTGTAGAACGCGCCCGGGCCGGTGTGGCTGCCGGTGAGCACGCCGCGGTCGTTGAGCGCGGCGAAGCCGAAGATGAAGGCGGCAACGCTCAGCGCCGCGATCAGGCTGATGACGAGGCCGTTGCGCGCGAACGCGCCCGAGAACGCACGCGGCCAGGCATAGGCCGCATAGGATTCGGCGCGCGCGACCGCGAGCGTCTTCGGCACATTGACGTTGAACTCGTGCGGCGGCGAGAACTGGCAGTCGGTGTAGCAGGCGCCGCAGGAATGGCAGAGATTGGCGAGATAGTTCAGGTCGCCGTCGGAGAACGCGCGGCGCATCTCCATCGCGGGAAACACCGCGCACAGGCCCTCGCAGTAGCGGCAGGAATTGCATACCGTCATCAGGCGGTCGGCTTCCTGCAATGTCCTCGTCCCGTGCATCGCTAGTGTATCCCGTATCTCGCTACTTTTTCGTCAATCCCTTGCCTTCCAGCCATGTCTGGATCAGGCCGGCGACCTCGGCGTTGTTCTTGTCCATCATCATCATGTGCGAATTGCCCTTGATGCCGACCTTGGGCAGATCGACCACATCGACGCTGCCTCCGGCGGCGCGGATGGCGTCGGCAAAGGCGCCACCGGTGGCGCGGATCTTGGGCCAGCGCGAATCGCGCTCGATATAATCGCCGTAGACCATCAGCGTCGGAATGTTCTTCAAGCTTTCGACCTTGGCGGGATCGCCGACGCCGGCCGGCTCGATCGCGATCAGCGCCTTCACCTTGTCGGGCCGCGCCTGCGCGACCTTGAAGCCGAACGTGCCGGCCTGGCTGTGGAACAGGATGATGCACGGGCCGACGCGGTCGATCTCGGCAATGTAGGCGGCGATCGTCGCGTCATCGGTGGTGGTCCAGCGCGGCACGTTCTGCTTGACGAAGTTCTCGTAGCCTTCGTTCGGGAACTGGCTGCCGGGCATCAGCTTGCGCTTGGCCGGATCGGGATCGTAGGAGCCCGCGCCGTCGCCGATGCGGAAGCGCTCGAACGGATTGGCGGTGGTGAGAAACACCGGCTCGCCCTTGAAGATGTCAGGATATTGCGCCCAGCCGGCGCGGCCGCGCTCGACCGCGTCCGAATTGTAGACGCTCCAGCCCTTGCGCAGGAAATAGTTCAGCCAGCCCTCGCGTCCGTCCGGCGTCGTCTCATAGGTGACGCCGGTCAGGCCGCCGCCATGCCACAGCAGCAGCGGATAGGCGCCCTTCTCGTTTTGCGGCAGGAAGTACTGCACGTACATCTGCTCGACCTGGTAGGTGCCGTTCGGGTCGACTTTCGCGGGCACACCGCCGGGCGTGAAGGTGACTTCCTTCACCGGCTTGCCCGTAATCTCGACCAGACGGCCGCCGACATGGAACGAGCCCATGTCGCGCAGCGCGATCGGCTCGGCGGCGTGAGCGGTGGCCGAGGCCATCAGGACAGCCGCAGCGGTGACAATCGCAAGGCGTGACATCGTTCCTCCAATCTTCCCCTTCTCCCCGCGTGCGGGGAGACGGTCGGGATGAGGGGGCTCTCCCAGCACCGCGCTCTTGGAGACTCCCCCTCACCCGTATCGCATCTTCGATGCGATACGACCTCTCCCCGCAAGCGGGGCGAGGTAAGCAAGGCGCGAAACTCAGTTCCGCGCATTCTTCGCCGCTTCCCGCCCGGCGACGCGGCCGAACACGCTGCCGATGGTCATGCCGATGCCGGCGGCGTAGCCCTTGCCGAGCACGTTGCCGGCCATGATCTCGCCAGCGGCGAACATGTTGGCCGACGGCTTGCCGTCCTTCATCAGCATCCGTGACTGTTTGTTCACGCGGGTGCCGAGATAGGTGAAGGTGATGCCGGGCCGCACCGGATACGCGAGATAGGGCGGCGTCTCGATCCTGCGCGCCCAATGCGTCTTCGCCGGCGTGATGCCTTCGGTCCGGCAGTCGTCGAGGATGGTGTGATCGAACGTCCCGGGCTGCACCGCGGCGTTGAAGTCGGCAATGGTCTTTTCCAGCGCGGCCGCGTCGAGCTCGAGCTTGCCGGCGAGCTCGGCAAGCGTGGCGCCCGCGATCGGCGGAAACAGCGTCGGCATGAAGCTCGTTACGACGGTCGAGTCGAAGATGATGTAGGCGATCTGGTCCGGCTGCGCGGCGACCAGGCGGCCCCAGATCGCATAGCGCTTCGGCCAGATGTCCTCGCCCTCGTCGTAGAAGCGCTCGGCATGCTTGTTGACGACGATGCCGAACACGACCGAGTCGTGGCGCGTGATGATGCCGCCGTCGAATTTCGGCGCACGGGCGTCGATCGCGACCGCGTGGCACTGCGTCGGATCGCCGATCTCCTGCACGCCCTTGGCCAGCAGCATCTTCAGGATGGCGCCGCGGTTATACGGCGTGCCGCGGATCAGGAAATTGTCGGCAGCCTCGCCCCAATATTGCTTCAGCCATTCGATATTGGCCTCGAAGCCGCCGGCGGCCGCGACCAGCGTCGAGGCGCGCACTTCGGTCCTGCCGCCGACCGGCTGCTTCAGCTGCGCCGACAGGAACATGCCGTGCTCGATATTCAGATCGATCACCTCGGCATCGTAGAGAATGTCGACGCCGAGCTCCTCTGCGGTGCGATAGAGCGCGTTCAGCATCGCGCGGCCGCCGCCGAGGAAGAACGAGTTGGTGCGGCCGAGGCTCAGCGTGCCCCCGAGCGAGGGCTGCCAGCGTACGCCTTGCTCGACGATCCAGTTCAAGATGTCCTTGGACTCGTGGATCATGAAGCGGGCCAGCTCCTCGTCGGTCTGGCCGCCGGTCACCAGCAGCAAATCCTTCCAGAATTCCTCCTCGGTGTAGGGACCGGTGAGGATCTCGGTCGCCGCGTCATGGGCGCAGCGCATGTTGCGGGTGTGGCGGGTGTTGCCGCCGCGGTAGAATTTCGGTGCGCCTTCCAGCACCAGCACGGAGGCGCCGGCGCGCCGTGCGCTGATCGCAGCGCAAAGGGCGGCGTTGCCACCGCCGATCACCAGCACGTCGAACCTGCGCGTCAGATCAACCATGCGTTCTTGTGATCGTTGTCGGCATGGAAAGCAACATGTCGGGGCAGGCGATCGGCCTGCCCCGAATGCATATGCCAATCAGGCCGCGACCGTCTCGCGTTGCTCGATGGTCTGGCCGCCGCGATAGACGATCAGCGCCGCGACGATGCCGAGCACTGCGGCGCACATCAGCCAGTAGCCGGGCGAGGCCTTGTCACCGGTGTGTTGGATCAGCCAGGTCGAGGCGAACGGCGTGAAGGTGCCGAACAGGCCGGCCGCCAGCGCAAAGGCGAGCGAGAAGCAGGTGGTGCGGACATGCGCGGGCACGATCTCGACCAGGCAGCCGAGCATGGTGCCGCTGTAAACGCCGAAGTAGAACGAGAACATCATCTCGACCGCCAGCATCTTGCCGAAGGTCGGCTCCGTCACCAGCCAGTGCAGCGCCGGATAGGCCGTCACCAGCGACAGGCCGGCGATCGCGAGCAGCACCGGTTTGCGGCCGAGCCGGTCGGAGACCGCGCCGCCGACCGGATTCCAGATGAAGTTGGTTACCGCAACCAGCAGCGTCACCAGCAGCGCATCCTGGGTCGAGAGCTTCAGAACGGTCTTGCCGAAGGTCGGCGTGTAGACGGTGACGAAGTAGAAGGTGGTGGTGGTGAGCACCGCGATCATCATGCCGAGAATGACGATGCGCCAGTTGGCAATCGCCGAGGCGAACACCTCGCTTGCGGTTGGATGCTTCTTCATCGCCAGGAATGCCGGGGTTTCCTCCAGCGTACGGCGTAGGAAGAAGATCACCGGAATGATCATACAGCCGACGAAGAACGGAATGCGCCAACCCCAGGCCGCAACGGTCGCGGCCGGCATGCTCTCGCTCAGGATGTAGCCGAGGATCGAGGCAACGAAGATCGCGACCTGCTGGCTCGCCGACTGGAACGAGGTGTAGAAGCCGCGATTGCCGGGCGTGGCGATTTCAGCGAGATACACCGAGACACCGCCAAGCTCGACGCCGGCGGAGAAGCCTTGCAGCAGGCGGGCGATCAGCACGATGATCGGGGCGGCAATGCCGATCGTCGCATAGGTCGGGCAGATCGCGATCACCACGGTGCCGACAGCCATGATCGCCAGCGTCACGATCAGGCCTTGGCGGCGGCCGATGCGGTCGATATAGGCGCCAAGCACGATCGCGCCGACCGGGCGCATCAGCGCGCCGAGCCAGAACACGCCGAATGCGTTGAGCAGTGCGGCGGTCTCGTTCTCGGATGGGAAGAACGCCTTGGCGATCAAGGGCGCATAGAAGCCGAACAGGAAGAAATCGAATTGCTCGAGGAAATTGCCGCTGGTCGCGCGCAGGATCGCGCCGAGACGTGACTTGATTTGCGGTGCTTGCGATGGACTCGTCTGCGACATAACGCCCTTTCCTCCCCGTGACGAAACGGCCGGCGCAAATTGTCTCGCCGGCCAAGGCAGTTGACTGCCATATGCGGCAATTTGGCACGCCCGTCCGGTGTGACCAACCCGAAATCGCGCCGCCGCTATCGGAAAAAAGCCGTAGAGAAAAAACTGCGTGCGCCGCATCAGGCCGTGGTATGCGCCGTGGCGCCGAGCCAGGAGCGGAATGCCGACAGCTTCGGTGAATCGGCGCGGCCCTGCGGTGTGACCAGATAGAAGCCGGCGTCGGCCGGCAGCGCGATCTTGAAGGGAACCACGAGGCGGCCCTTGGCGATGTCGTCCTGCACATAGGAGGTGCGGCCCATCGCGATGCCGATGCCGTCGATCGCGGCCTGGATCGTCACGAACAGCAGGTCGAAGGTCACGCCGGGCTGCTTCGAGATGTCGGTCGGCAGTCCGGCCGCGGTCAGCCACAGCCGCCAGTCGTCGCTGTTGGCGTTGCTGGTGTGAAGGAGCACGTGGTCCCTGAGGTCCTCAGGGCATTTGAGCGGCCTGGTTCCCTGCAGCAGCGACGGGCTGCACACCGGAAACAGCTCGTCCGCCATCAGCCAGTCGGCGCGCAGGCCGGCCCACTGGCCGCGGCCGTAGCGGATCGCGGCGTCGACCTTGTCGCGCTGGAAGTCGACCAGGCTGGTCGAGGTGGTGATGCGGACATCGATGCCGGAATGCGCCTCCTGGAAGGCCGACAGCCGCGGCAGCAGCCATTTCGCCGCGAGCGATGCCAGCGTCGAGACGGTGAGCACGTGATCGTCGTCCCGGCGCAGCAGCCGGTCGGTCGCGAGCCTGAGGTCATTGAAGGCGGCGCGGACGCCGGGAAGGTATTCGGCGGCCTCCGGCGTCAGGCTCAGCGAGCGGTTCTGGCGGATGAACAGGCGGGCGCCGAGCTCTTCCTCGAGGCGGCGGATCTGATGGCTGATCGCGGTCTGCGTCACGTTCAGCTCGGACGCCGCCAACGTGAAGCTCATGTGCCGCGCGGCGGCCTCGAATGCCCGGAGGCCGTTCAGCGAAGGCAGGCGGCTGGTCATCCCTGGGTGGTCTCCAAATACATGACTTTAATTCATGCGAAACGGTACAAAGTGTCGTTTGTGAACGGGCCGAATAGCTCCGATATTACCGCCAACAGGTTACCGATAGGAGCCGTAAATGTCCATTTTCACCCATGAATCGATGACAAATCATCATACGCCGGATCATCATGCGTCGGGGCTTTTGAACCAGGTCGGCGAAACCCTCCATGTCTGGTGGGAGCGTTATGAGCGCCGCCGCGAGCTGTCGCAGTGGACCGAGCGCGACCTGCACGACATCGGCATGTCCCGCAGCGACATCGTTTTCGAGACCGAGAAGCCGTTCTGGCGGGCCTGATAGGCCGTCATCGCTGGCGCCGCCTCGATTGAGGGGCGCCGGGCCAATACTTTCACCCGAGGAGCGTGTCATGACTGCGCTGCATCTCGACGATCTCAAGCAATACTCTGACTTGCTGCGCGCCAAGAACGGCAGCGAGATCAAGGTGCGCTTCGTCGAGCCGCGCGACCGCGAAGAGCTGCAGAGCTACATCCGCTCGCTCTCCGCGGGGTCCCGTTACAACCGCTTCCTGGGTGCACTGAGCGAGCTGCCGAAGACGGAGCTCGAGCGTTTCGTTCACGTCGGCGAGGCTGACCGGTTCACGGTGGTCGCGACGATGCTGGTCGATGGTTTTGAGACCATCGTCGGCGAAGCCCGCTATGCCTTCCATGCCGATACGTCGAGCGTCGAGTTCGGCCTGTCGATCGATGACCGGTGGCAGCGCCACGGCATTGGCAAGGCGCTGTTGAAGAATCTCGAATGCCGCGCGGCGTCGTTTGGAGCCGAGCGCATCTTTGGCGACACGTTGCGGTCCAACGCGACGATGATCGGCCTTGCCCGCAAATCCGGTTACGCCTTCGCTGCAAGCCCCGGCGACTGGAAGCTGGTGCGCTTTGCGAAGGAGATCCACGTCGAACCGCAAGACATTCCATGTGCCAGCTGGCGGCTTGCCGCCACTTCCCGCTCGGCCGCGATGTCCTCGCTTGCGGTTTGACTGACTAGGCCCGGTTCTGGCCCCTCCAGAACCGGGCCCTTTTCTTTTTTGATTGCTCTGTCCTTACAGCTTGCTCTGCTGCAGCCTCTCCCCCTGTGGGAGAGGCCGCAACGGATGCAGCGCAGCGGAATGCGTTGCAGGTGAGGGGTGTGGTCTCTCGGCAGGCTCGCCCCCAGGAGGGACCTGAGCCCCTCACCCGGATTGCATCTTGCGATGCAATCCGACCTCTCCCACTCGGGGAGAGGTGACTCCAAGGGCGCTACGCGCCTAGTTCCCCCGGAACACCGGCTTGCGCTTCTCGATGAAGGCCTGCACCGCCTCCTTGTGATCCGCGGTCGTGGTGAGGCGGATCAGCCGCTCGGCCTCGTGGTCGCGCGCGGTGGCGAAATCGAACTGTAGCGCTTCGTCGAGATTGTCCTTCATGTAGCGCAGCGCCAGCGTAGGGCCTTCGGCGATCGACTTCGCGAGCGCAAAGGCTTCGTCCTGCAGCGTCTCGTCCGGCACCACGCGGTTGACGAGGCCGATCTGCTCGCACCTTGCGGCGTCCACCTTCTCGGAGGTGAACATCAGCTCGCGGGCGCGTGAGGTGCCGACCAGGCGGGTCAAGAGCCAGGCCATGCCGTAGTCGCCGCTCAGCGCCACGCGCAGATAGCCGGTCGAGATGAAGGCCGATTGCGCCGCGATCCTGATGTCGCAGGCCATCGCGATCGCAAGCCCCGCGCCGACCGCGGGACCTGGCAGCGCGGCAATGGTCGGCTTGCGCACCGAGGCCAGCGCGCCGGTGAGCAGGCGCTGGCGCTCCTGCAGATCCGCGACCTTGTCCTCATAGGACATTTCGAGCTTCTTCGGATCGCGATTGGCGCCCATGCCCTTGACGTTGCCGCCGGCGCAGAATGCCTTGCCGGCGCCGGTGATCAGCAGAACGCCGACCTCGGGGTTCTCGCCGCAGGTCCGGATCATCGTGCGCAGCGCCGGCGTCAGCGTGTCCGACAGCGAGTTGCGGGCATCGGGGCGGTTCAGCGTGATGACGGCGACGCGGTCGCGGATCACGCAGAGCAGTTCGTCGGTGCCGGTCTCGATCTTGATTTCGCTGGTCATGTTTCCTTCCCCTGTTTCCGTCGTCATTGCGAGCGGAGCGAAGCAATCCATAGCGCCGCAAGTGGAGAAATGGATTGCTTCGTCGCTTCGCTCCTCGCAATGACGAATGCGGTTGCGGTTTGCCCTCAGCCTACGCCGCTTACATGATCTCCGTCATCTCAAAACTTCTCAACCCAGGGCCGCAATTCCAGCTCCCAGGTCCAGGCGCTGCGCGGCTGTTGCAGCACGTTCCAGTAGCTCAATGCAATCGCGTCGGGATCGAGCATCGAATCCGGCCGATCGGCGGGCTCGGCGCGCGCTGCGCTGCGGATGCCGCCGTCGATCACGAAATGCGCGACATGGATGCCCTGCGGCGACAATTCGCGCGCCATGCTCTGCGCTAGGCCGCGCAGCGCGAACTTGCCCATCGCGAACGGCGCCGATTGCGCATAGCCCTTGACGCTGGCGGAGGCGCCGGTGAACAGGATCGCGCCCTTCTTGTTAGGGAGCATGCGCTTCGCCGCCTCCTGCGCCACCAGGAAGCCGCCGAATGCCGAGACCGCGATCGCCTGCTCGACCTCGGAGGGGACGAGTTCAACGAACGGCCCGCGCGAGCGGCCGGAGGCGTTGTAGACCACGAGGTCGGGTGTTCCGATCTCGCGCTCGACCAGACCGAACAGACGTTCGACATCCTCGGCCTTGGTGGTGTCGCAGGCATAGGCGCGCGCGCCGGTTTCGGTGCAGAGCGCGCCGAGCTTCTCGATGCTGCGGGCGCCCAGCGCCACGCGAATTCCCTCTCGCGAAAATAGCCGCGTCAGCGAGGCGCTGAGGCCCGCGCCGGCACCGACGATCAGGGCGATCTTGTACTTGGGAATATCCATTGGGCTTTCCTTTGCTCGGCCGGAGGAGGATAGTCGTGCCCAAACAAATGAGCACCGCAGCCGGAAATTCAATGCAGCCGCACAAGCAGGATCCGAAAACGCCATCCACCAGCCAGCCGGGCCTGTTGGCGCCCGATACGACGGGAATGAATTTCTACCGGGCCGATCCGGCGCTGACCGATCTTCTGAAACTGCATCTTCCCGAAGCGTTGTTCCGCCACATCGAGCCGCATCTCGACCGGCTCGGCGGCCTGGCCGGCGGCACTCTCGACGAATGCGCGCGGCTTGCCGACCGGCACACGCCCGTGCTGCACCAGCGCGACAAGTTCGGCCGCGACGTGCAAACAATCGAATATCATCCGGCCTATCGCGAGATCGAGAAGGCCGCGTTCGGCGAATTCGGCATCCACGCGCTGTCGATCCGCAAGGGCATCATGGGCTGGCCCGACAAATATCCCGTCGTCGCCAAGCACGCCTTCACCTTCCTGTTCAACCAGACCGAGTTCGGCATGGGCTGCCCGATCAACGTCACCGACGGGTGCGCCAAGCTCTTGGCGAATTTCGGCAGCGAGGCGTTGAAGGCGAAATATCTCGACGGCCTGACCCAGACCGACATGAGCAAACTGACGCAGGGCGGCCAGTTCATGACCGAGAAGGAGGGCGGCTCCGACGTCGGCACGCTCACCACGCGCGCCGTGCAGGACGGCGACCACTGGCGGCTCTATGGCGAGAAATGGTTCTGCTCGAACGCCGACGCCAAGGTGGTGATGTTGCTGGCGCGCCCCGAGGGCGCGGGGCCGGGCACGAAAGGCGTCGGCTTGTTCCTGATGCCGCGTTTCCTCGATGACGGTTCGCAGAACCACTACCGGATCGTTCGCCTGAAGGACAAGCTCGGCACGCGCTCGATGGCTTCCGGCGAAATCAAGTTCGACGGTGCGATCGCCTATGCCGTCGGCAAGCTCGATCGCGGTTTCGTGCAGATGGCCGAGATGGTGAACTCGTCGCGGCTCTCCAACGGCGTGAAATCGACCGCGCTGATGCGTCGCGCCTGGCACGATGCGATCACGGTCGCGAAGGGCCGCGTGGTATTCGGCCAGCGCATCATCGATCTGCCGCTGGCGCGACGGCAGCTGATGAAGATCATGCTGCCGACCGAGCAGGCGCTGTCGATGAGCTTTTTGACCGCTGATGCGCTCGACCGCGCCGAGGCCGGCAGCCAGGATGCCGCGGCGCTGCTCCGCATCCTGACCCCGACCTTGAAATTCCGCGCCACCCGCGACGCCCGCAAGGTCTGCGGCGACGCGATGGAGGTGCGCGGCGGCATCGGCTACATCGAGGAATTCGTCACGCCGCGGCTGCTGCGCGACGCGCATCTCGGCTCGATCTGGGAGGGCACCGGCAACATCGTCGCGATCGATGCGCTGAAGCGCGCGGTCGGCCGTCATGGCGCCGACAATGCGCTTGCCGCCGATCTGCACGCGCGGCTCGACGATAGTCCCAATGTGCCGCAAGCATGGCGCAACCGGCTGCGCGATCTCAGCGACCGCGCGATCGCGTTTGCGCGCGAGGTCGCGAGCCGCATCGACAATGAGGGCGATGCGCGACGCGCCACCAGCCTGCTCTATCATGTCGCAAGCGCGGTGGCGCTGGCGTGGGAAGGTGGACGTATTCACGAGATGCGCGGCGACGCGCGCCGGCTGTTGCTGTCGCGGATGGTGGTCGATCACCGCGTGACGCCGGGCGATCCGTTCCGGCTAACGGAAAATACCGTTCAGCGCAGGATGACCGAGCACCTGCTCGGCGATCGCGCCATCGGCATGGCCGAGGTTGGCGAATTGCTCATCGCAGCGTAGGCTCGTCGTGGCCGCTCGCGCAGTCTCACCTCTCCCATCGGGAGAGGTCGGATCGCGCCAGCGATCCGGGTGAGGGGTTGCGCTCTATCGACCGACCTGAACCCCTCACCCGGACCGCATCTTCGATGCGCTCCGACCTCTCCCCCTGGGAGAGGTGGAGAGCGTGCGCAACAAAAAACATGAGAGGAAATTCCGATGAAGGCCGCCGTCCTGCATGAAGTCAATCAGCCGCTGGTGATCGAGGATGTCAGCGTGCCCAATCCGGGGCCGCGCGAGGTCCTGATCCGCACCGCGGTCGCGGGCCTCTGCCATTCCGACCTGCATTTCATGGAAGGCCTTTATCCGCATCCGCTGCCCGCCGTGCTCGGCCATGAATCGGCCGGCGTGGTCGAGAAGGTCGGCTCCGACGTCAATTACGTGAAGCCCGGTGATCACGTCGTCACCTGCCTCTCGGTGTTCTGCGGCACCTGCGACAACTGCACCACCGGCCGCACCGTGCTGTGCACCGACACCACGGTTAAAATGCTGCCCGGCGCCTCCAACCGTTTGTCCTGGGGCAGGAAGGAGAAGCTGAACCAGTTCCTCAATCTGTCGTCCTTTGCCGAGCAGATGCTGGTGCATGAGAACGCCATCGTGAAGATCAAGAGGGAGATGCCGCTCGACCTCGCCGCGCTGATCGGCTGCGGCGTCATCACCGGCTACGGCGCCGTGGTGAACACCGCGAAGGTGACCGCGGGCGAAACCGTGGCTGTGATCGGCTGCGGCGGCGTCGGCATGGCCGCGATCAACGGTGCGCAGATCGCCGGCGCCGGCCGCATCATCGCCATCGACACCAATCCAGCCAAGCTGCAGCTCGCGACCAAGCTTGGCGCGACCGACATCGTCGATCCCGCTCGCGGCGACGTGGTGCAGCAGGTACGCGAGCTCACCGGCGGCGGCGTGCAGCACTCCTTCGAGGTACTCGGCCGCAAGGACACCGCCGAGCAGGCCTTCGCCATGCTGGCGGCGGGCGGCACCGCGACCATCGTCGGCATGATTCCGTTCGGCCAGAAGATCGAACTGCACGGCTTCGACTTCCTGCGCGAGCGCCGTATCCAAGGCTCGTCGATGGGCTCCAACCACTTCCGCGTCGACATGCCGCGCCTCGTCGACTTCTACATGCGCGGCAAGCTGCATCTGGAAGACTGGATCTCGGCCAAGCTGAAGCTTTCCGAGATCAACGAGGGGTTTGCCAACATGAAAGCCGGCAAGACGCTGCGCAGCGTAATCATGTTCGACAGCTGACGCGGACTCTTCACCTCTCCCTGCGCTTTGCGGGGAGAGGTCGGATCGCCCCGGCAATGCGCAGCATTGTCGCAGCGATCCGGGTGAGGGGCCGGGCACGATTCTGTAACACGGACAGTCTCTCCGACTCCGCGATCGACCTGTCGGCACAGATCGAAGCCGCGGTTGGCAGCGTGCCATGCCCCTCACCCGCCGCCTCCGCTGCGCTCCGGCGTCGACCTCTCCCCGCAAAAGCGCGGGAGAGGTGAATCCGCGCGCCGCCTTGCAGAGATCACATTGATAGTTCGATATCTGCCGTAGTATGGTGGGCATCTGCTGCCAGGCCACCACCCATCCTCCCGCCATGACCACCGTCGTCGAAGTCTTCTACGATTTCAGGTCGCCCTACGCCTACTTTGCCTCGCACCGTCTGCGCGGCGACGCGATCGTGCGCCGGGGCTACGACTGGCGATGGTGCCCGGTTTCCATCGACGTGCTGCTCAACCTGCAGGCCGGCCGCGAGCCGTGGGCGGCCTATGTCGATCCATTGCCGGGGCCGAAGCGGGCGCATCTGATCGCCGATGTGCGGCGTCTTGCGGCGTATCACCGCCTGCCGCTGCGCGCGCCGAGGCCGCTGCGGCCGAATCCGATTCCGGCGCTGTGCCTGGCGCGTCTGCTCGACGATCGGGAGCGGCAGGGCTTCAGCTTTGCCGTGTTCGATGCGCTGTGGCAGGAGCAGCAGGACATCTCGACGCCGGAGGTGCTGCGAGCGTGCCTGGCGCGCGCGGGCGCCGGGACGGACCTGCTCGATGCCGCATTCGATGATGCTGCGCGCGCCGATCTGGCCGAGGTCACCCGGCAGGCCTATGCCCGCGGGGTATTCGGTGTGCCGAGTTTCGTCGCCGGTGATGAGGTCTTCTTCGGCAGTGACCGGCTGGACTTGCTGCTCTGGAAAATCGAGAGCTAGCACCATGCGTCATGGCCGGGCTTGTCCTGGCCATCTCTGTCTTGGGGTGAGCGAAGACGTGGATGCCCGGCACATGGCCGGGCACGGTCGTGGAGGGCGACGCTCTCTTACCGCGCGACGTGTGCCGAGACGGCGAGCCATTTTCCGTCCTGCCTCGCCCAGCAATCGGTGTAGCGGCCATAGGCCTGCTCGCCGTCGGCGTTGGTGTAGCTGGTGCGGGCGTGGATGATGGCGAAATCGCCGAGGATGCGGATTTTGACGTCCTCGGCCTTCAGGCCCTTGATCTTCACCGGGATCGCCGTCTGCTTGAGGAAGGCTGAGCGATCGACCAGGCTTTTGTCGGGATTGGTGGCGTAGAAGTCCTGCGCCAGGATTTCATCGAAGCGCTTGACGTCGCAGTTCTGAACTGAATCGACGTAGTCCTTGTTGAGTTTCGTCAGCTCTTCCAGGTCTGTGCCCATTGGTTTTCTTCCTATTCCCTTCGTCATTGCGAGGAGCGAAAGCGACGAAGCAGTCCATGCCTCCGCATACGCGGATATATGGATTGCTTCGCTTCGCTCGCAATGACGATGCGGCCGGCTCTCAATCATCGAACATCTTCGGCGGCGCGAAACCGCCGAACTCGCGCTCGATCAGCTCGGCGAGCTTGAGCGGCGTGCGGTCTTCGAGCCAGGGGCCGACGATCTGCACGCCGACCGGCAGTCCGTCGGGCGCAAAGCCGGTCGGGATCGCGGTCGAGGGCAGGCCGGGCAGGGTCGCGATGCCGGGCCAGGCGAGCTGGTCGGTGTAGACGTGCGGCTCGCCGTCGATCAGGATCTTGCGCTGCTCCTGATCGGGCGAATGATCGTGCGGATAGGCCGGCGTCGGCATGATCGGGCAGATCACTGCGTCGAACGATTTGAACAGCTCGCGCCATTGCGCACGCAGCCGCGCGCGGCCGCCGTCGGCGATCACCCAGTCGCGATGGCTGAGCGCGATGCCGCGCAGCCGCTCGGCCTGCAGGCTGGTGTCGCTGGCCGGCAACGCGGCTGCCGCCGCGCAGGCGCCGGCATAGACCTCCGGCGGGAAGGTCGCTGCCAGGAACGACAGCAGGATGCGCATATAGAGCCGCGAGGACGCAGCAAAGTCCGGCAGCAGCGGGCTCGAGCGCGACACTTTCGCGCCGGACTTGTCGAGATTGCTTGCGAGCTTATCGATGCTTCCGCGGATCACCTTGTCGGTCGGCAGCACCGGATCGCTGTCGATCACGAGGATGCGGAAATCCTTCAAGGCGGTGTGGCGCGCCGCCGGCAGGTCCAGCCGGTAGGCCTTGCCGGCTTCGAGCGGATCGGGGCCGGCCATCACGTCGAGCACGAGTGCGAGGTCGGCTGCGCCGCGCGCCATCGGGCCAATCACGGACAGATCACGATCGAACGGCAGTGGCGGCAGCGGCGGCGGGGTGTGGCCGCGCGACGGCAGCAGCGCGAAGGTCGGCTTGTGCGCATAGATGCCGCAGTGGAAGCCCGGCACGCGCAGCGAGCCGCCGATGTCGGAGCCGAGCGACAGCGCGCCGTAGCCCGCGGCAAGCGCTGCCGCCGATCCGCCGGAGGAGCCGCCCGGCGTGCGGCCGAGGTCATAAGGGTTGTTGGTGGTGCCGTAGATCTCGTTGTAGCTCTGCCAGTCGGCGAGCGCGACCGGCACGTTGGTCTTGCCGAGGATCACGCCGCCGGCGTCCTTTACCCGCTGGATCGAGAGTGCGTCCTCGGTCGGCACGAAATCCTTTTGCGGCAGGAAGCCCCAGGTGGTCGGCAATCCGGCGACGTTGAAGGATTCCTTCACCGTCATGGGGATGCCGAGCAGTGGCTTGTGCTCGCCGCGCGCGATCGCGGCGTCGGCGGCGCGGGCGGCAGCGAGGCCACGCTCGAAATCGCGCACGCAGACCGCGTTGACCTTGCCGTCATGACGCTCGATGCGGCCGATCGTATCTTCCGCGAGCTCGACGGCGGAGACCTGCTTGGTGCGCAGCGCCTCGGACAGTTCGACGGCGGTCTTGAAACTGTATTGTGATTTGGCCACGGCGTGCTCCCGGTTTGTTGTTGGCGCGATGATGGGCAGTTTGGCTGCCGCCCGCAAGCGCTGCGCGATCAACGCAGCGTGCGGGCCGTCACACATCGCTTAGCCGCGGGATTTCCGCCGTGTTTGATCGGAATTGCTACGCCGCGCCGATCAAGATGCCGACTGCGAGCACGATCGCGCCGCCGAGCACGATCTGGAACACCGCCTGCAGGAACGGCGTGTCCATGTAGCGCGAGCGTATGAAGGCGATCGCCCACAATTCGAAGAACACCACGATCCCGGCGATCGCGGTCGCGATCCAGAATGCATTCGGCCAGGCATCGGGCACGAGATACGGAATGGTATGCCCGAGACCGCCGAGCGTCGTCATCAATCCGCAGGTCAGGCCGCGGAGCCATGGCGAGCCGCGGCCGGTCAGCGAGCCGTCGTCCGACAATGCTTCGGCAAAGCCCATGCTGATGCCGGCGCCGATCGAAGCGGCGAGGCCGACCAGGAAGGTCTGCCAGTTGTGATGCGTGGCGAAGGCGGCGGCGAACAGCGGTGCGAGTGTCGAGACCGAGCCGTCCATCAATCCGGCGAGGCCCGGCTGGACATATTGCAGCACGAACATCCGCCGCCGCGTGCGGTCTTCCTCGGCGCGCACATCGGGCTTGAGGATCTCGCCGGTCAGCTTGACCGCGAGTTTCTCGTGGCCCTTCTCCTCCTCGGCGAGATCGCCGAGCAGACGGCGGACGCCGGTATCCTCGGCCTTCTCCGCCGCCTTGGCGTAGAAGCGCTCGGCTTCCAGCTCCATGGTCTCGACTTCCTTGCGGATGGTGTCGAGCGGCAGGTTCTTGGTCAGCCAGATCGGACGCCGGCGCAGGAAGCCTTTGACGTCCTCGCGCCGGATCGGCGGCAGATGCGGGCCGAAGCGCTGCTCGTAGGTTTCGAGCAGCCGGTGGCGATGGCCGCGCTCCTCCTCCGCCATCTCTTCGAAGATCTTTGCGGTATCGGGATAGCGGCCGGCAAGGTCCTCGGCGAAGGACATATAGATGCGGCTGTCCTCCTCCTCGGAGGCAATCGCGACCGCCAGCACCTCGCGCTCGGTCAGATCGGCGAAATTCTTCACAGCAACGCCTTCTTCACCTAACTTAGAATTAGAATAATTCTAATATTGCTTGGCGATGCCGTGGTCAATCCAAAGGGCCCTGCCTTCGTTGCGTTTTTGATCACGAACAGGGGAACCAGGCGATCTCGCGCCCGTTCGAGTTCCACCCCTGATCAGCGGAGACTCCATGAGCACGGTCAAATATCGCCTGAATGATCCACGCCTGGCACCGCGGCGGACCAAGCTCGAGATTCCGGGCTGGGCGGGACGACGCGAGCCGCGCACCGACGGTTCACGCGAGCAGGTCTGGCACTGCGTGCCGTTCTCGGAAGGCGCGCAGTATGGGATCGAGCTGTTCTACCCCTACGACTTCGAGCTGCACGTCACCACGCGCGACGGCCGGTTGCACCTCGATGCGGATTGGGGCGAGCCGCCGGACAGCGGCGTGCAGTGGCCGCCCTTCCGGGACTTCGGCACCACGTTCTACACCTACCAGATCCTGCTCGACCTCAAGGTCGAACGGGGCATGGCGGTGCGCACCGAACCACATCCGCGCTTCTACACTGACCGCACCGACACCGTGCCGATCGCCGTTCCGGCGCTGATCCGCAACTGGTGGCCGATGATGTTCTTCTGCGTGTTCAAGGCGCCGGCGGAAGGACGCACGCACATCTTCCGGCCGAATGAGCCGTTCGCGCAGATCATCGTGATTCCGGAGGAGGCGGATTTCCAGCTCGAGCCGATGGGCGAGGAGGAAGCCGCCGAGCGCGAATTGCAGGCGCGCCGCATCTACAGCAATCGGCCCAAACTGGCTGCCGGCACCGAATGGACCTCGTCGACCGACACGGTGTTCGACGGCACCTATCGCCATCTCCACCGCGCCGCCAAGGAGAAGGCGCGAGGGACCTGAGGCGCGGTCGCATCATTGCAGGCAAAAACAAACGGGGCCCGCAGGCCCCGTTGTCGTATCGCCCAACCGCCGCGGCTCAGTAGTCGCGCCGATAGAAGCTGTGGTGATGATGGTGGTGGTGATGATGGTGATGGTATCGCCGATAGCGCGGCACCACGATAACCCGAGGTCCATAGCCACGATCATAGTCGCGATAGTAGCCATGGTGGTGGTGATGGTGATGATGGTGGTGGTGATAGAACTGCGCGAGCTGGACGGTCTCGCGCGCCGGAGGAGGCGTCGCCTCGTCCAGGGCTTGCAGCTTTGCCGAGGCGTTGGTGATCGGCTCCAGCAATTCTGCGTAGGAGTTCGCCTGTAGTACGTCAGTCGGTGCGGGTGCCGGCGCAGCTTGCGCGGCCCCGAGCGCGCCCAGCGATGCGACCGCTCCCAACAGTCCGGCAATCTTCTTTTCCATAGTCCTCCTCCAGATCGGTCCGCCGGACAAGACCGGCTGACTGCAACGCCAGGTTCCATGGAATGTTCCCGGAAATGTCCCGACGATTTCCCGGAGATTTCCCGGGAATTTCCTCTTGCGTCAGCCCGCTACTGCGCCGCACGCGCGAGAAACTGAAGCAGCAGCCGGGCCACTTCATCCGGTTGCTCCTGCTGCACCCAGTGGCCAGCGCCGTCGACCAGATGGCAACCGATCATTTTGGTACAGGCCTTCGTCTGCATCGCCTCGAACACGCCGGGCCGCTGATAGGTGCCCCAATCCTGCTTGCCCGAGATGAAGGCGGAAGGTTGGTCGATGCTGCGGCCGCTCCAGGTCTGCAATTCCGGCGTGAACGCGCCCGACGTGCCGCAGCGATACCATTGCAGCCCGCCCTGGAATCCGGTGCGCTGATACTCGGCGCTGTAATAGGCGAGCTCGCGGTCCGGCAGCCATGTGTTGGCGGCGATCGCCTCGCGCGAGGGCATCTCCTTGGCGACCGTAGCGGCCATGTCCTTGGCGAGATCCATCACATAGTAGGTCGGCAGCTTTGCCAGTTCGCTCGCAGACCATGACTCCAACCGGTAGGGCTTGTTGTCTTTCCAGTCCGCACTCTTGTGATGGTAGTAGGCGCGCAGGAAGTCGTGCACGCCCTGCGGGGCGCGATGCATGTCGTCATTCGCCGGACGCGTCGAATAGTACCATTGGTAGTGCTTGCGCGGACGCGGCAGCGCGGCGAGCTCGCGGTGCACGGGGTCGTCAGTCGCGGGCCTTGCCGTTTCGTTGGCGGTGTTGAACGGCAGCGCCGGCGGGCCCGAGAACGGCGCGCTCATCATCACGACCGCGCGGAACACGTCGGGGCGGATCAACGCGCACCACGCCGCGACCGACGAACCGAAATCGTGCCCGATCACCGCATCGACGTGGCTGTAGCCGAACGCCGAGACCAGCCCGAGCGCATCACGCACCAGATTGGGCAGGCGGAAGGTGGCGAGATCGGCGTCATAATCCGCGCTCCAGCCCGTCGTGCGGCCATAGCCGCGCTGGTCCGGCGCGATCACGTGATAGCCGGCAGCGGCAAGCTTCGGCATCACCTTGCGCCAGGAAAACGCCAGCTCCGGAAAGCCGTGCAGCAGCAACAGGCAGGGCCGGCCGGACGTCTCGAAGCCGGCTTCGAGCACATGCATGCGCAAGCCGTTGATCCCGTCGACATAACGCGAGCGGATGGTGGAGGGCAGCGGGACGTCGGAGAGGGCTTCCATCTGAGATCACCTGTTGGGCATCGCCGCACAACCAGCGCAATTTGCTGTATGCTGGCGGCCATTGTCTCACGATAGCAACATTGCCCAGGGGATGCATACCGCATGCGCCACGCGAGGATTGCAGAGCTGCCCGGCTGGATGTCGCGTCTCGGTCTGACGATCGTGGCGGCAAGCCTGCTGCTGATGTCGGCCGCGCGCGCCGCCGACATCAAGCAGCTCACCGACAAGCTGCCGCGCGCCTATATCGGCGAATTCCTGTGGGACGGCGATACCACGGTGCAGAACGTCGTCATCACCTTCGACAAGGTCAAAGCGCTGAACGAGCAGAACGCGGAAGCGCGCGGCTGCGGTTCATACGAGATCGGTCGCCACGTGACCAAGATCGGCGTCGAGATGTTCATCCGGCTGTCCGATCTCGAGGTCGAGATCTTCGAACGGCCGCCCGATGGCGACGGTGCGTTCGAGTCCGAGGGCAGCCATCGCGGCAAGCTGTCGGAGGATTTGCAGCAGATCGATGCACAGTGGACCACCACGGCATCAGGCAAGCACGGCCGCCTGCATCTGCGCGCCGCGGCCTCCGCCGCCTGCGAGCCGGCGGCGGAGTTGTAGGTCTGGGTCAGCAAAGTCGGCAGGTTGGGAGCAAGCAGCATCCCCGTGCACCTTCACCCTCCCCTGGAGGGGATGGGTCGGCTCACAGCGAGCGAAGCGAGATGTGAGGCGGGGTGGGGTGATCTCGCCACGCGGGCAGCGCTCGATATGAGAGACCTTCACCCCACCTCGGTTCGCATTTCATGCGAACCGATCCTCCCCCTCCAGGGGAGGATAAGAGGCGTCCCCTCCAGGGGAGGGTGAAGCGCGATTACGCCTTGGCGGGCGCCTTCGGCCAATAGCGGTCGCGCAGATGGCGCTTCACCAGTTTCCCGGTTGGCGTGCGCGGCAGCTCCTGCTCGAAGTCGATGCTCTTCGGGCATTTGATCGGCGACAGATGCTGGCGGCAGAACGCGATCAGCTCGGCCTCGAGCTCCTTGCCGGCCTTGCCGATGTCGTGCGGCTGCACCACGGCCTTGACCTCTTCGCCCATCTCCTCGTTCGGCACGCCGAACACCGCGACGTCGGAGACCGCAGGGTGCGTGATCAGCACGTCCTCGGTCTCCTGCGGATAGATGTTCACGCCGCCGGAGATGATCATGTAGCTCTTGCGGTCGGTGAGATAGAGGAAGCCTTCCTCGTCGAGGTAGCCGACGTCGCCGAGCGTCGACCAGCCCCTGGCGTTGTAGGCCTTCTTCGTCTTCTCGGGATCGTTGTGATAGCTGAAAGCCGGCGCGTCGGCGAAATAGACCTGGCCGATCTGGCCGGTCGGTGCCTCCTCCTCGTTCTCGTCAAGGATCTTGACCTTGCCGACCACCGCGCGGCCGACCGTGCCGCGATGGGTCAGCCATTGCTGCGAGGTCGAGACCGTGACGCCGTTGCCTTCGGAGCCGGCGTAGTACTCGATCAGGATCGGTCCCCACCAGTCGATCATCTTGGCCTTGACGTCGACCGGGCAGGGCGCCGCAGCGTGGATCGCGCCCTTCAGCGAGGTGACCTTGTAGCGGGTGCGCACCTCGTCGGGTAGCTTGAGCATGCGCACGAACATGGTCGGCACCAGCTGTGACTGCGTCACCTTGTGCTTCTCGACCTGCTTCAGGAATTCCTCGGCGTCGAAATGCTCCATGATCACGGAGGTGCCGCCTAGCACGGTCGCCATCATGTTGAAGCGCAAGGGAGCCGCGTGATAGAGCGGCGCCGGCGACAGATAGATAGAGTCAGCGTTCATGCCGCACATGTCGGCGGTGAGGATCCGCAGGAACGGGTTCGGCACGTCGATCCGGTTGCCCTCGAACTCTTTCTTGATGCCCTTGGGGCGGCCGGTGGTGCCGGAGGAATACAGCATGTCGTAGCCGGCGACCTCGTCGGCAACCGGCGTGGTCGGTTGCGCGGCCGCCTCCTTGTCATAGAAGCGGAAGCCCGGTGCAGGCTCATCCATCATGTAGAACAGTGGTTCGCCCGCCTCGCCCTTGATCAGGCCCTTCACCTTGTCGGCACACTGCGGGGTGGTGATGAACACCTTGGCTCCGCAATCCTTGATGATGTAGGCGATCTCTTCTTCGGTGAGGTAGCGGCTGATCGCCGTGTAATAGAGCCCCGAGCGCTGCGCGGCCCAGCAGATCTCCATGAAGGCGAGACGGTTTTCCATCAGCAGCGCGATGTGGTCGCCGGGCTTCAGGCCGAGCGAGCGGAACAGGTGTGCGCCCTGGTTCGAGAGCTCGTCGAGCTCGCGATAGGTGATCGCCTTGCCGGACGCCGCCATCTGGTAGGCGATCTTGTTCGGGGTGTTGCGCGCGTGGATGGACGGATGGGTCAAAGATGTTTCCTCAAACAAGCTGGTCGTCCCGGCGAAGGCCGGGACCCATAACCACTAATGATTGTTGTTGGACTGGGTTGTGGCCCCAGCCGGGCCTAACCACAAACGGCTGTGGTTATGGGTCCCGGCCTGCGCCGGGACGACATCTTTTGTGTGGAGAGCCTTGGGCTCGCCTAACGCTACTTTACAGCCGCTCGACAATCGTCACATTCGCCATGCCGCCGCCTTCGCACATGGTCTGCAGGCCGTAGCGCTTGTTGCGCTGCTTCAGCGCATGCAGCAGCGTGGTCATCAGCTTGGTGCCGCTGCCGCCGAGCGGATGGCCGAGTGCGATCGCGCCGCCATTGACGTTGAGCCGGGCTGGGTCGGCGCCGGTGGTCTTCAGCCACGCGGTCGGCACCGAGGCGAAGGCCTCGTTGACCTCGAACAGGTCGATGTCGTTGATCTTCATCCCGGCCTTCTGCAGCGCGCGCTGGGTTGCCGGCAGCGGCGCTTCCAGCATGATCACGGGATCGCCGCCCATCATGGTGAGGTGATGGATGCGCGCCATCGGCTTGACGCCGAGCGCCTTCAGGCCCTTCTCGTTGACGACCATGACGCCGGAGGCGCCGTCGCAGATCTGGCTGGCGCTCGCCGCGGTCAGCTTGCCGTTCTCGGCGATCAGCTTGACGCCCTTGATGCCGTCGAGGCTGGCATCGAAGCGGATGCCTTCGTCGATGTGGTGGGTGTCGGTCGAGCCGTCGGCGCGGGTGATCTTCACCGGCACGATCTCGTCCTTGAAATGGCCGGCTTGGGTCGCCGCGATCGCGCGCTGGTGGCTGTTGTACGAGTATTCGTCGAGCTCATCCTTCGACAGGCCGTACTTCTCGGCCATCATCTCCGCGCCGGTGAACTGGCTGAAGACGATGTTGGGATACTTCGCCTCGATGCCCGGGCTCTTGTAGTGGCCGAAGCCGTTCTTGGCGGGCAGCGACGAGGCGAGCCCCATCGGCACGCGGGTCATCGATTCCACGCCGGCGGCGATCACGCAGTCCATGGTGCCAGACATCACCGCCTGCGCCGCGAAGTGCAATGCCTGCTGCGAGGAACCGCACTGCCGGTCGATCGAGGTGGCCGGCACGCTCTCCGGCAGCTTGGAGGCCATCACCGCGTTGCGCGCGATGTTGGTGGACTGCTCGCCGGTCTGCATCACGCAGCCCATGATCACGTCCTCGACCTGCGCCGGGTCGGCTCCGGAGCGTTCGACCAGCGCATCGAGCACGGTGGCGGCCAGATCGGCCGGATGCCAGCCGGCGAGACGCCCTCCCTTGCGGCCGCCCGCGGTGCGAGCGGCGGCGACGATATATGCCTCGGCCATGTCTGATCTCCCTGATGTTTTCTGGATTTGGGGTCCTAAAAGTTGGGCCGGATTTAAGGGGCGGCTCAGCATTTAGTCAATCAATCAATTAACTCTTGAGTGCAGCCCCGCCATGGGCTTATGTGCGGCCTCGATTTACCGTCGAGTCCAGACACAGAGCGGGACCAGAGCGCAGTTGAATACCAGCGTACCGACGAAACTCGCCGCGGGCAGAAACGCCACTGCCGACAAGCTATTGGTCGCAGCCAGCGAGCTGATGATCGAACGCGCCTCGATCGAGGTCTCGCTGTCCGACATCGCGCAGAAGTCCGGGGTCAACGCCGCGCTGGTGAAATATCATTTCGGCAACAAGGACGGGCTGTTGCTGGCGCTGCTGGCGCGCGACGCCGCCACCGAGATATCGCAGCTCGAATATTTGCTGGCGCAGCCGATCACGCCGTCGGAGAAATTGCGCCTGCATATCGGCGGCATCATCCGCGCCTATCACCAGTTCCCCTATATGAACCGGCTGATCCATTATCTCCTGCACGAGAGCTCGGCCGGCGCCGCGGACGAAGTGTCGAAATTCTTCGTCGCACCGCTGTTGGATTTTCACCGCCGGCTGCTCGCAGAGGGCATCAAGGCCGGTCAATTCCGCAAGATCGATCCGGTGCTGTTCTACACCAGCCTGATCGGCGCCTGCGATCACCTGTTCTTCGGCCGCCACGCGATGTCGCGCGCGGTCGGCGTCGGTCCGGTCACCGACGAGGTCTGCCGCGAATACATCAAGCACATGGAAGCCTTGATCTTCGGCGGCGTGCTCAATCCCGATAAGGAAACGGCAGCGATCGCCGCCGGATAAAAAAGTTCGAGTCTAGAGAAGAAACGCCCAAGGAAAGGTTGTTCTCATGCAGTTGAAAGACGTTGCCGTTCTCATCACCGGCGGTGGCTCCGGCCTTGGCGCCGCAACCGCGCGCGCCATGGCCGCCAAGGGCGCCAAGATCGGCGTGATCGACCAGAACAAGGAAAACGCCGAGAAGGTCGCCAGTGAGGTGAAGGGCGTTGCCCTGCACGCCGACGTCACCGACGAGGAAGCGATCAAGGCGGCGATCGCCAAGGCCGAGGCCGCGCACGGCATCGCGCGCGTCTTGATGAATTGCGCCGGCATCGGCGGTTCGCAGCGCATTATCGGCAAGGACGGAACGTACCCGCTGGCCAAGTTCGTCCGCATCATCAACGTCAATTTGATCGGCACCTTCAACGTGCTGCGGCTGTTCGCCGAACGCCTCGCCACCGCCGAGACGATCGGTGAGGAGCGTGGCGTCGTGATCAACACCGCGTCGGTCGCGGCCTATGAGGGCCAGATCGGCCAGATCGCCTATTCGGCCTCGAAGGGCGGCGTCGTCGGCCTCACGCTGCCGGCCGCGCGCGACCTCGCCAGCCTGAAGATCCGCGTCAACACCATCGCGCCCGGCCTGTTCCTGACGCCGCTGCTGATGGGTCTCAACGAGGAAGCCCGCAAGAGCCTCGGCGCCCAGGTGCCGCATCCGGCCCGCCTCGGCGACGCGTCGGAATACGGCAACCTCGCCGTCCACATCGTCGAGAACCCGATGCTCAACGGCGAGACCATCCGTCTCGACGGCGCCATCCGCATGGCGCCGCGCTAGCGCGAGCGCCGCCTCTTGCCCTCCCCCCTTGCGGGGGAGGGCGGCAGCGAAGGCTGCCGGGAGAGGGGTTCTCTCCGCGGCCACCCCTCTCCGAAGCGAATACGCGGCACCGACGCGCATGCCCTCTCCCGCAAGGGGAGAGGGCGCATCAACCGGCACCGCATCTGCAGATGCAGGAGTGTGACGCGTGACAAATCCGCTGCTGATCGAACATCACGACGGAGTCGATTGGGTCACACTCAATCGACCGGAGAGCCTGAACGCACTCGATCCGTCGTTGATCGATGCGCTCAACACCTATTTCCAGGGCCTGCAGCGCAATCGCGACACCCGCGTCGTGGTGCTGAAGGGCGCCGGCGCGAATTTCTGCGCCGGGCTTGATCTCAAGCACGCGATGGCCCGCCGCGGCGGACAGACCGAGCCGCCGAGCGTCGCTGACTCCTTGGACTCGCAGCGCCGCATTGCCGACATCGTGATGCTGATGCGGCGCGCTCCGCAGCCGATCATCGCGCTGGTGCAGGGCGCGGCCGCCGGCGGCGGCTTTGCGCTGGCGCTTGCCGCCGACATCCGCATCGCGGCGAAGAACGCGCGGATGAACTGCGCCTTCATCAAGCTCGGCTTAGGGGGCTGCGACATCGGCACCAGCTATTTCCTGCCGCGCCTCGTCGGCGTGTCGGTCGCCTCCGAATTGATCCTCACCGGGCGCTTCATCAACGCCGATCGCGCGCTCGCCGTCGGTCTCGTATCCGAAGTCGTCGAGGCCGCCGATCTCGATACCGCTGCCAATCCCTATGTCGACGCGATGATGACGGCCGCGCCTGTCGGTCTGCGCCTCTCGAAGGAATGCATCAACATGAGCGTCGATGCCGGCTCGATCGAGGCCGTGATTGCGATGGAGGATCGCAACCAAGTGCTGTGCAGCCGCTCGGAAGATTTCCAGGAGGGCATCAGGGCCTTCCTTGAGAAACGAAAGCCTGTCTATATCAGGCGCTGAGAACAGATCCTCAAAAGGACAAGAATTCCGGGAGACGCAAAATGGATGGAGACGCGGCGATGCTGACGAAACCCGCCTTTCGCAAGGTGGATTGGCTCGCGCGTGACATCGCGATTGAACGGCGCGCCGACGGCACCGTCGTCCTGAAGTCGCGGATTCCGCTCCAGGCCTATGAGACGCACATCCCGGCCTATCTCGCCAAATGGGCGACGCGGGCGCCGGAGCGCATCTGGCTCGCGCAACGCGGCGGCCCCGACCGGCAGTGGCGCAAGGTCTCCTACGGTGAAGCCAAGCGCACCGTCGATGCGCTGACGCAAGGCCTGCTCAACCTCAGCGTTGCCGACGGCCGGCCCGTCGCGATCCTCTCGGGCAATTCGATCGAGCACGCGCTGATGACGCAGGCCGCGATGCAGGCGCGGCTGCCGGCCGCGCCGGTGTCGCCGGCCTATTCGCTGATGAGCCAGGATCATCTCAAGCTCAAATATCTCTTCAACCTGATCAAGCCCGCCGTCGTGATGGTGCAGGATGGACCTGCCTTCGAGAAGGCGCTGAAGGCGATCGACCTCACCGGTATCACGGTCGTCCACGTGCTGCGCCCTTGCGAGGGCATCAAGAGCGTGGCCTTTGCCGAGCTCGCGGCAACGCCTGTCACGGCTGATGTTGACAAGTCGATCGCGAAGATCACGCCCGACACGGTCGGCAAGCTGCTGTTCACCTCGGGCTCGACCGGCATGCCCAAGGCCGTCATCAACACCCAGCAGATGATGTGCGCCAACGCGGCGATGATGATGCAGGTGCGGCCGCGTGAAACGGCAGGGCCGATCCCGACCGTGCTCGACTGGATGCCGTGGAATCACACCATGGGCGGCAATGCTGCATTCAATCCGGTGCTGGTCGATGGCGGCACGCTCTACATCGACGATGGCCGGCCGATGCCGGGCCAGCTCGAGGAGACCATCCGCAATCTGCGCGAGGTCTCGCCGACCTATTACGCCAACGTGCCGGCCGGCTATGCCGCGCTCGCGGCCGCGATGGAGAAGGATGAGGCGCTGTGCCGAAGCTTCTTCAAGAATCTCTCGATCATGGCATATGGCGGCGCCCGCCTGCCCGACGATCTCTATGACCGCATGCAGGCGCTGGCGGTGAAAACGACCGGTGAGCGCATCGTGTTCTACACGGGCTGGGGCTCGACCGAGACCGCGCCGACCTCGACCGGCACTTATTGGGACACCGAGCGCGTCGGCCTGATCGGCCTGCCGTTCCCCGGCGTCGAGCTGAAGATGGTGCCGTGCGGCTCGAAGTTTGAATTGCGGCTGCGCGGCGTCAACGTCACGCCGGGCTATTTCGGCCAGCCCGATCTCACGGCGAAGATGTTCGACGAGGAAGGCTTCTACTGCATCGGCGATGCCGGCGTGTTCGTGGAGCCTGCGGATCCGCTGCAGGGCATCATCTTTGCCGGCCGCGTGGTCGAGGACTTCAAGCTCACCACCGGCACCTTCGTCCATGTCGGCTCGCTGCGTACGGACGCGATCGCCGCCGCGACGCCGGTCGTGCATGATGCGCTGGTGGCGGGGCAGGACCGTGAGTTCATCGGCCTGCTGTGCTGGCCGAACCTGCATGCCTGCCGCCAGCTCGTCGGCAATGCGGATGCGAGCTATGAGGAGGTGATCCGGCATCCCGACGTGATCGCCTGTCTCGAGAAGGGCCTGCAGGCGCACAACGCGTCCACCACCGGCAGCAGCATGCGGATTGCGCGTGCGATGCTGATGGTCGAGCCGCCATCGATCGACGGCAACGAGCTCACCGACAAGGGCTACATCAACCAGCGCGCCGGCCTCGAACGCCGCGCCGCACTGGTGGAGAAGCTCTACGCCGGCAAGCCCGGCGACGACGTGATCATCTTGAACTGATCGTAGGATGGGTAGAGCGCAGCGAAACCCATCACTCCTGACGAAACAACCGATGGGTATCGCTTCGCTCCACCCATCCTACGAAAAACAACAGCAACGCGGGTAAACGCCATGAATTTCGATTTCTCCGACGAACAGAAGCAGATGCGCGACGAGGCGCGGAAGTTCCTCAGCGAGCAGTGCCCGCCGAAGGCCGTGCGCGAGGTGCTCGACGGCAAGGCGCCTTACGACAAGTCGCTGTGGAAGGGCCTCGCCGAGATGGGCTTCCTCGGTGTCGCGATCCCTGAGCAGTTCGGCGGCGCGGGCGCAGGCCATCTCGAGCTTTGCGTGATCGCCGAGGAAATGGGCCGCGCGCTGGCGCCGGTGCCGTTCTCCTCGACGGTCTATCTCGCCGCCGAAGCGATCCTGATCGCGGGCAGCGACGCACAGAAGCAGAAATGGCTGCCGAAGATCGCCTCGGGCGACGCCATCGGCACGCTGGCGCTGTTCGAAGGCAAGGGCAATCCCTCGCCGAAGGCGGTCAAGGTCACGGCCAATGGCGGCGTGCTCAACGGTGTCAAGAAGCCGGTCGCCGATGGCGCGATCGCCGATTTCGCCGTGGTCGCGGCGCGCACCGGCTCGAGCGGACGCGAGTCCGACATCTCGCTGTTCATCGTCGACCTCAAGGGCGCCGGCGTCGAGGTGAAGCCGCTGACCAACATCGACCTCACCCGTGGCCAGGCCGAGATCACCTTCAAGGATGCCAAGGCCGAGCCGCTCGGCGCCGCCGGCGAGGGCTGGAGCGTGATCACCCAGGTGCTGGATCGTGCCGCCGTGCTGACCGCGTTCGAGCAGGTCGGCGGTGCTGACCGCGCGCTGGAGATGGGCCGCGACTACGCGCTCGACCGTATCGCGTTCGGCCGTCCGATCGGCTCGTTCCAGGCGGTCAAGCACATGCTGGCCGACATGTATGTCTCGGCGACGCTGGCGCGCTCGAACTGCTACTACGGCGCCTGGGCGCTCTCGACCAATGCCGGGGAATTGCCGGAGGCGGCGGCCGCCGCGCGCATCAGCGCGACGCAGGCGTTCCAGCACTGCGCCAAGAACAACATCCAGGTTCACGGCGGCATGGGCTTCACCTGGGAGTTCGACTGCCACATGTACTATCGCCGCGCCAATGCGGTCGCGCTCGGTCTCGGCAGCCTGTCCTATTGGGAAGACGCGCTGATCGACCGCATGCGCAAGAAGAACGCGGCGTAAGCGAGGTACAGTCATGAATTTCGACGATACCCCGCAGGAGGCCGCATTCCGCGCCGAGGCGAAAGCCTGGATCGCGGCCAATGCGCCGAAGCAGTATGAGGACGAGCTGCGCAAGGCCTCGCTCGGCCGCGTCGCGCTCAAGGGCGCCAACATCCTCGAGGTCGCCAAGGCCTGGCAGAAGAAGAAGGCCGACGCCGGCTGGGCCTGCCTGCATTGGCCGAAGGAGTATGGCGGCCGCGGCGCGTCGCCGATCGAGCGTGTGATCTGGCAGCAGGAGGAGGGCCCGTTCGGCCGCCTGAGCTCGATGTTCATCATCGGCCACGGCATGTGCGGCCCGACCATGATGGCGTTCGCTGGCGAGGAGCAGAAGCGGAAATATCTGCCGCCGCTCGCCTCCGGCGAGAAGATCTGGTGCCAGCTGTTCTCCGAGCCCGCCGGCGGCTCCGACGTCGCCGGCCTGCGCACCCGCGCCGAGAAGCATGGCGACGAATGGGTCATCAACGGCCAGAAGATCTGGACCTCGGGCGCACATTATTCCGACTACGGCATCCTGCTGACCCGCACCGATCCTGATGTCGCGAAGCACAAGGGCCTGACCATGTTCTTCCTGGACATGAAGAGCCCGGGCGTCGAGGTGCGGCCGATCAAGCAGGCGAGCGGCGCGTCCGACTTCAACGAAGTCTATTTCACCGACGTGCGGATTCCGGACACGCAGCGGCTCGGCAATGTCAATGACGGCTGGAACGTGTCGCTGACCACGCTGATGAACGAGCGGATGTCGATCGGCGCCGGCGTCGCCACCGGCTTCCCCGAGCTGTTCGACTTCTGCAACAGCCTGATGCTGGAAGATGGTCCCGCGATCGAGAACCGCGCGGTGCGCTCCAAGCTCGCCAACTGGGCGGTGAAGGCGAGCGGGCTGAAATACACCAGCATGCGCGCGATCTCCGCGCTCTCCCGCGGCGAACGTCCGGGACCGGAGAACTCGATCGGCAAGCTGGTCGCCGGCTCAATGATCCAGGACGTCGCGACCTACGCGCTCGATCTGCAGGGCGCAGCCGGCGCCTTGAGCGGGCCCGAGGATGCCGAGGTCGCCGGCAAATTCCAGGCGATGCTGCTGCGTGCGCCGGGCACCCGTGTCGAGGGCGGCACCGACGAGATCATGCGCAACATCATCGCCGAACGTGTGCTGGGTCTGCCCGGCGACATCAGGGTCGACAAGGACGTTCCCTTCAACAAGATCCCGACCAAGGGCCGCGCGTAACGGCGCCGGAACAACGAGAGAGGTTCGCCATGAATTTCGATGACACGCCGCAGGAAGCCGAATTCCGCGCCGTTGCCCGCAAATGGATCGCCGCCAACGCGCCGAAGGAATTCGAGGAGGAACTCTCGAAGTCCTCGCTCGGCCGCATCCGGCTCGCCAAGCACAACATGGTCGAGGTCGGCAAGGCCTGGCAGAAGAAGAAGGCGGAGGGCGGCTGGGCCTGCCTGCACTGGCCGAAGGAATATGGCGGCCGCGGCGCCACCCCGATCGAGCGCGTGATCTGGCAGCAGGAAGAAGGCGTCTACGGCAAGCTGACGCAGCCGTTCCAGATCGGCGAAGGCATGTGCGGCCCGACCGTGATGGCCTGGGGCAGTGAGGAGGCCAAGCGCCGCTATCTGCCGAAGCTCGCTGCGGGCGAGGAGATCTGGTGCCAGCTGTTCTCCGAGCCGTCGGCCGGCTCAGACGTCGCAGGGCTTCGCACCCGCGCCGAGAAGAAGGGCGACAACTGGGTCATCAACGGCCAAAAGATCTGGACCTCAGGCGCGCATTACTCCGACTACGGCCTGTTGATCGCGCGCACCGATCCGAATGTGCCGAAGCACAAGGGCCTCACGATGTTCTTCCTCGACATGAAGAGCCGCGGCGTCGAGGTCAGGCCGATCAAGCAGGCCAACGGCATGCAGGAGTTCAACGAGGTCTATTTCACCGACGTCGTGATCCCGGACAGCCAGCGCCTTGGCGCCGTCGGCGAAGGCTGGAGCGTGTCGCTGACCACGCTGATGAACGAGCGCATGTCGATCGGTGCGCGCCTTGCGACCGGCGTGCCCGAGATGTTCGAGTTCTGCTCGAACCTGATGCTGGAAGATGGCCTTGCGATCGACGATCCGGCGGTGCGCTCCAAGCTTGCGAGCTGGGCGGTGAAGGCGAGTGGGCTGAAATACACCAGCTACCGCGCGATCTCGGCGCTGTCCAAGGGCGAGCGGCCAGGTCCGGAAAATTCCATCGGCAAGCTCGTCTCCGGCCTGATGCTGCAGGACATCGCGACCTACGCGATGGACCTCGAGGGCGCCGCCGGCAGCCTCACTGGCACTGATGAGGAACAGGCCAACGGCCAGTTCCAGCAGATGCTGTTGTCGTCGCCCTCGATGCGTATCGCCGGCGGCACCGACGAGATCCTGCGCAACATCGTCGCCGAGCGCGTGCTCGGGTTGCCGGGTGATATCCGGGTCGACAAGGACGTGCCCTACAACAAGATCCCAACCAAGGGGCGCTGAGCATGGATGCGAAAACGAACACGCGCTATTCATCCGAGGACCGCATTGGCGCGCTCGAGGAGTTGCTCAACGAGCGCTACTCGGTGCGCGCGTTCCTGCCGCGCGAGGTGCCGCGCGACGTCATCGAACATATCCTCAGCGTCGCGCAGCGCACCGCGTCCTGGTGCAACAGCCAGCCCTGGCAGGTGCTGATTGCGAGCGGAGAGGCCAAGGAGCGCTTTCGCAAGGCGATCTATGCCGAGGCTGCGTCCGGCGCCAAGGACGACCACGACTTCACGCCGCCGCGCGAATATGTCGGCGTCTATCTGGAACGGCGCCGCGAGAGCGGCTTCCAGCTCTACAACACGCTCGGCATCGCGCGCGGCGACAAGGCGGCCTATTCAAAGCAGGCCCTGGAGAACTACAATTTCTTCGGCGCGCCGCATGTCGCCGTCATCCACACCAACGAGCCGCTCGGCATCTATGGTGCGATCGACTGCGGCGGCTATGTCTCGAACTTCATGCTGGCCGCGCAGGCGCTCGGGCTCGGCACCATCCCGCAGGCCGCGCTCGCCCGCCATTCCGGCTTGATCCGCCGCCATTTCAACCTGCCTGACGACCGCCGGGTTGTCTGCGGTATCTCGTTCGGCTATGCGGACCATGCGCACAAGGTGAACAGCTACCGCACCTCGCGCGCAACTGTGGCTGATACTGTCACATTCGTTGATGTATAGTTTCCTCAAGGCGGGATGTATCCTCCCGCCGAGGACAAGAAGAAGCGACAAGAAAAACCCAAGAAGAACAATGGCGAATAACGCCACTCCGACGCCGGCCGAGATCAGCTGGCAACTGCACCGCCTGCCTGCGCTCGATCGCGACGCGTTCATCGCCGCGCATTATCTGGGACAGCCCGTTGCCTGGAAGACCCGCTTCTTCGACGCGATCGACTGGGGCGCGGGCCAGGTGCTGCAATTCAGCTTTCTGCAACGCGGCTGGCACCGCCATTCGCGGCTCGACAACCCGATTTATGCCTATATCGACGTCGAGCAACATCCGGAAACACGCGGCCTGCGCCGCGGCCGGCGGATCGATCTCCAGGGCACGATCAAGGGCGTCGATTTCGTGACCGGGATTACGCTGACGCTCGACAAGTTCGAGATCCTGCCGGTCAATTTTCTCGACCGCTTCGTCATCAGCTCCGACAGCCGGTACTAGCCCTTGCGTCCTGCCGCCGCGCGGCGCGGCGGCGCATCGGCGTAGCGTGCGGCCATCGCGCCGGTGAGTTCTGCCATCTTCTCGCGCAGCCCGTCGGGCGCGATCACCTCGACCTCGGCGCCGAGCCGCAGCAGCTCGGTCGCGGCATGCCACACCGTCTTGCCGACCGGCATGGTGGCGATATGCCAGCCGTCGGCGTCGGTGCCATCGGCGAGCTGCATCCGCGCCTTCACGTAAGGATGCGCCAGCGCATCGAACAGCTTCAACCCGAGCGGCGACAGCCGCACCGTGGCCTCGTTCGGATGCAGCTCGGCCTCGAGCCGCTCGATCGAGGCGCGCCAATAGGAAGCGAGGTCGAAGTCCGCCGGCCGCGCGAACGGCGTCTCCAGGACGGTGCAATCCAGCACGCGCGCGACGCGGTAGGTGCGCACATTGCCGTCGACGAGGCCCGCGAGATACCAGCTGCCGCCCTTCAGCACGAGGCCGAGCGGCGCCGCGCGCCGCCGCTTCTCGGCCTTCCAGCTCTGGTAGCGGATCTCGATCAGGTTTTCGCGCAGCACCGCGCCGGCAATCGCGCGCAGATGCTTCGGCTCCTCAGACTCGCCGAACCAGTTGGGCGCGTCGAGGTGGAAGCGCTGCTGCAATCGGTTGGCGTTGGAGCGCAAATTCTCCGGCAGCGCCGCCATCAGCTTGGTCTGCGCCGCGGCCATCGCGGCATCGAGGCCGAGCGCGGCGGCGGGCCCCGGAAGCCCGGCCATGAACAGCGCCTCGGCCTCGCCCTGCGACAGGCCGTTCAGTCGCACCCGGTAGCCGTCGAGCAGGCGGTAGCCGCCCTCGGCGCCGCGATCGGCATAGACCGGCACGCCGGCGGCAGCGAGCGCGTCGATGTCGCGATAGATCGTGCGTACCGAGACTTCGCAGGCTTCCGCCAGCTCAGGCGCGGTGACCTGTCCCCGCGCCTGCAGGGTGGTCAGGATGGAAAACAGCCGGCTCGCGCGCATGGGAAAATCATACCTGACGCAGGATGTCAGGTATAGGCGGACATAAGGAGGCCATGCCCCTGTCGGCGCAAGGAGACCTGCCCATGACTACCGCTGCAACCACCGACCGCGTCACGCTGTATTACTCGCCGCAGAGCCGGGCCACCGGCACCCGCGTGCTGCTGGAGGAACTCGGCGCGCACTACGACCTGCACATCCTCAACATGAAGGCGGGCGAGCAGCGCAAGGACGCCTATCTCGCCATCAATCCGCTCGGCAAGGTGCCGGCGATCCGCCACGGCGACGCGCTGGTGACCGAGCAGGTTGCGATCTTCATCTATCTCGCCGATCTGTTTCCGCAGGCCGGCCTGACGCCGGCGCTGGACGACCCGCGCCGCGGCCCGTATCTGCGCTGGATCGCCTATTACGGCTCCTCATTTGAGCCCGCCGTGATCGACCATTTCATGAAGCGCGTGCCGGCGCCGATCACGCAGTCGCCCTATGCCGATTACGACACCATGCTGGGTGCGCTCGAGGCGCAGCTCGCCAAGGGGCCCTATCTGTTCGGCGATGAGATCACGGCGGCCGACATCCTGTGGGGCGTCGCGCTGAGCTGGACCATGATGTTCGGCATCGTGCCGAAGAGGGACGTCTTCGTCCGCTACGCCGAACGCATCACCGCGCGCCCGGCTTTTGTCCGGATCTCGAAGGCCGACGATGAGATGGCGGCGCAGCATGCGGCCGCCGTGGGAGTGTGATACGGATCGTGCCGATGGCGAAAGTCCTGCACAGCACCAACTGCTTCAACACCCTGATCCGCGTCGCCGAGGATTGCCCGGCACAGCGCGGCGAGGAGCCGCAGCCGCGCGGCGGCCAGCCGACGGTCGCCGTGCTGCAATTCCGGATGATTTCAGGCGCGCCCTACAAATACACCTCCGATGACGTGGTGTTCGCCACGTCGTCGGCCGGCCGCGCGCTTGATGCGAAAGCCGCGAAGAAAGAGCGTAGCCTCGCCAGGGAGATCTTCTTCTCCCGCGGCCAGGCCTGCATGCGCGCCTCGCCGCTCGGAAAACGCTTCGGCTGGGGCGTGCACGCCGATGCCGAAGGCCGCATCGCGATCTACGCCGTCGACAGCAAACGCTACCAGGCGCTGGCGCACGACCCTGACATCACGCAGACCCGCGCGATGCGGTCGAAGCGAGCGTGAGGTGCTCCCCGCGTAGCGCGTCTCGAAGGATGCACGGCCACCAGCTGGGCCGTCGACCCTTCGAGGCTCGCTCCGCTCGCACCTCAGGGTGACGGTATTGGTAGCGCCATGCGCCGCGCTAAAACCTCGGCGCCCGCTTCTCGGTGAAGGCCTTGATGCCCTCCTTGATCTCGTCGCCGCGCATGCTGTCGCGGTGGCGGGCGTCGGCGGCGGCCTCATCCAGCTCGCCGCGGGCGAATTCGTTGATCGCGCGCTTCATGCCGGCCATCGCCTTCGGCGCATTGCCGGCCAGGATCGTCGCAAGCCTGTCGACCTCCTCGTCGAGCAGGTCGAGCGACACCATCGCGGTGAGGTAGCCGATCCGCAACATCTCCGGCGCCGTGATCTTCTGCGCGGTCAGGAACAGCATCTTGGCGTTGTCGACGCCGAGCCGCGTGACGTAGCGCTGGATACCGCTCTTGTAGTAGTGCAGGCCGAGCCGCGCCGCCGGCATGAACATCTCGGCGGTATCGACGCCGATGCGGAAGTCGCAGGCGAGCGCAAGATCGGTCGAGCCGCCATAGACGCCGCCATTGAGCCGGCAGATCGTCGGCACGCTCAAATCCTCGAGGCGGTTGACCACGACCTCGAACGCCGAACCCGCGCTCTGCTGCTCATTGGCGCTCACCGCACGCTCGGCCACCGAGTTGAGGTCGTAGCCCGCCGAGAATGCGCGGCCGGTTCCGGTCAGCACCAGCACCCGGATCGCAGGATCGGCCTCGATGCGGTCGAACAGGCGGACGAGCTCGCCGAGGTCCTCGGCCTGCAGGCGGTTGAGATGCTTCGGCCGGTTGAGGCGGATCGTGGCGCGCGCGCCCGCAATTTCGAGCACGGGTCCGCTGGCGGTGTCGGCCGCATCAGCCATCTTGGTCTCCATCATTGGTTCTCACGTTCGCGCCGCTTCGCCTCGGCGTCGATGGTCTCGGCGAGATCGGGATGCCTTGCCATCAACAGGCGGAAATCGACCAGGTCAAGCACCAACAGCCGGGTCACCTTGCTGGTCGCGACGCTGGCGCCGCGCTTGGCGTTGCCGAGCAGCGCCATCTCGCCGAAGAACGCGCCTTCGCCGAGCTTGACCTTGCGTCCGGGCAGGTCGACCTCGACCTCGCCGGCGGCGACGAAATACATGCAGTCGCCATTGGTGTCCTTGCGGATGATCATGGTGCGCGGCGGCAGGTCGATGGTCCGCAGCACCTGGGTGACGTCGGCGATCGCGGCGGGGCCGAGATGCGCGAAGAACGGCACCTTGCTGACGGTCTCCCAGGTTTTCAGGAAATTGTCGCGGCGGGTTTCGTTGGCAAAGCCGGTCGCCAGAATACCGGTCCACAGCCCGAACACGCCGAGGCCCGAGATCATCACCATGGCGGCGACCATGCGGCCGAGCGGGGTGATCGGCACCACGTCGCCATAGCCGGTCGTGGTCAGCGTCACCACCGCCCACCACAGCGCCGCCGGCACGCTGCCGAAGGTTTGCGGCTGGACGTCCCGCTCCAGGAAGTATTCGGCGACCGAGGCCAGGAACACCACCATCAGGAAGATCACGAGCACGCTGAGCAGCGGGCCGGATTCGACCACCAGCACGCGGCGGAGCTGGCGCAGGCCGGGAATGCCGGGCACCACCTTGAGCACCCAGAGCACGCCGAGCAGCCATGCGGTCTTCGGCTCGAGGCCGGCGAGCAGCGCCAGCGGCACCGCCAGTGCGCCGATCGCATCGACGATGCCGGCGCTGGACAGCTGGTAGAACCAGAACTTGTCCTGCCGCCGCATGTGACGCAGCCGCACCAGCCATTCGAACACGAAATAGGCAAGGCAGGCCCACAGCAGCGCATCGACCCAGTGCGGCACCGCGTCATAGGCCGGCGCGACCGTCAGCAGCGTCATCATGGCGACGCCGACCGTGACCGCGACATAGGCCGCCGTGGTCATGTTGCGGCCGGCGGTGGCGGAAACGAAGCGCGTCAAGGCCGGAAGGACGAGCGGCTTGGACATCGGAACGGAGCTTGCCTGTCGCTGAACTGCTGGAATCAAGGCCCTGCGAGCGGCGGAGCCTGTGTCACAAACTGCCTCTCCCGGTTGAGGCCGTCAACGCGCAGGCCGCGACGGCATGATCGCGGCGAAGTCCCATATGCTGGACAAATGGCCTAACCATGTTGGCCCGTTTTTGCGCCCGCGAATGTGAGAAATCAGACAAATCATCGCTTTTTCCCCGTATATCAGGGATGCTGGCCGCCGACGCGAGGGCAGGCAACCTCGGCAGGAATGAAGCGACTAATAGGGCGATCTTGTACACTTCTTGAGAATTGGTTGGTTTCCGATGGATACCTCACATCTCGCGGAGCACGCCGGCGCCGCCGGCAGTTTCTTCGCATCGATCTTCGTGGTCGCGACGCTGTCGATGCGGACCATGATCCCGTTGCGCGTCTTCGCCATCCTGACCAACATCATCCTGATCGCGACCGCGGTCCCGACCCACAATTACGCGACGCTGATCCTGCATGCCGTCCTGCTGCCGGTGAACACCTATCGTCTGCACCAGATGCTGCAACTGGTCCGCAACGTGAAGAAATCGGTCAACAGCGATCTGTCGATGGATTGGCTGCGGCCGTTCACGACGGAGCGCAAATGCACCGCGGGCGAGGTCCTGTTCTACAAGGACGAGAAGGCCGACAGCATGTTCTACATCGTCAGCGGCCGCTTCCGCCTGGTCGAATCGGGCATCGAGCTCCCGGTCGGCGCCCTCGTCGGCGAGTTCGGCATGCTGTCGCCGTCGAACACGCGAACCCAGACGCTGGAATGCGTCGAAACCGGCATGGTGCTGTCGGTGACCTATGACCAGGTCGAGCAGCTCTACGTCCAGAACCCGGCGTTCGGCTTCTACCTGCTGCGTCTGTTCAGCGCCCGCCTGTTCGAGAACATCGCGACGCTCGAGCAGCGGCTCGCGCACCACGCCACCCCGCAGGTCGCGGAGCCAAAACCTGCATGAGCCCCACGACCAGTTCTGGAGGCGTCGCAGTGCCGGATGACGACAGTCTGCTGGCTTCGCTCCGTTACCTGTTTGCCGATATCATCGGCGATGAGGACGAGGGGCCGCCGGTGCTGCCCGAGGCCTGCCCGGACCATCTCGGGCCGGCGGTCACCGCGGCCATCCACCTGTTGATCGTCTATCAGAGCACGAGCTACGCCCAGCTCTATATCGACCGGCTCAAGCGCTTCGTCGGGCGCCGCGGCGTTGACGACACCCTGCTTGCCGAGATCGCGCGGCTGATGGCCGAGCGCATGGCCTATGAGGATGCGATCCGCATCGCGCAGCTCAAGCTCGGCGAAGTCAATGCGGCGGGCGGCCTTGCGGCGCGCTCCGCCGACGACGTCAAGAAGCTGCGCCTCGACGAGCTGATCGACGCCTTGCCCGAGATGGTGGCCGATCCGGTCCTCGGCGTGCTCGATCAGTTCGGCTGGCGCCGTCGCCGGGTCTCGATCCGCTTCAGCGCCAACACCCGCTTCAGCGTTCGCCGGCTCAGGATCGAGGCGGGCCTGAAGCGCTGGCGGCTGTTCTCGGGGCGCTATGCCAAGGAGCGCGTCTGGGTCGAGCGCTGGCTGCACATGATCGACCGCAGCCTGACCAAGCAGCCGGCCGCAGCCCCGGCCATCGTCGAGACCGCGACCATGATCCAGGGTTACGGCGATCCCTATCGCCAGGGCATCGCGGATTGGCACGTGATCATCGACGGGTTGGTCAAGCCGACCTTCGACGGCGCGCTCGCGCTTGCCGACCTTGCCGGCGCCATCACCGAGGCCCGCGCCGCCATCATGCCCGATCCGCGGCAGGCGTCGCTGAAGCGCAAGATCGCCGAGATTCGCGCGCGGGTGCCGGCGGCGGCGTCGCGTTGAACGGGGCAGGCGCTCTCCGCCGTCATTGCGAGGAGCGAAGCGACGACGCAATCCATATCTGAACTTGCGGCACGATGGATTGCTTCGCTTCGCTCGCAATGACGCGGGGATGGAATGCGTACCGTCATCCTGAGGTGCGAGCGGAGCGAGCCTCGAAGGATGAATCGGCCCCGCTGATGGCCGTCCATCCTTCGAGACGCGCTACGCGCTCCTCAGGATGACGGGACGGACATCGCGGAGCTAAGCCTTCCTCGAAACCACCTACCGCTTCACGTGTGGCGGCTCGTCGTAGCCGCGGCGGCTGGAATAGAACAAGAGGCCCATCAGGCCGACGCAGACCGTGGCCAGAACCGCAATTCCGATCGTGAACATGACGATGCCGTAGGTCGGCACCGGAGCGTCTACAGCGAGTCCTTCATAGGCGTAGACGCCGACGGCGACCAGGAAGACCAGCAGGCCGATGCTGATTGCAATGCGCATGGGGTTCTGCCTTTCCTGAAGGCCAGGAGCACGGCAGGCTGCGAGGCAGGTCGCAGGCAAGGCAGGTTGTGCCGATTATCCCGCCACCGCGGTGACCTTGGCCAGCGCCTGCTGTCCGGCTTGGGTGAGCTCGGAGAGCGTCGTCCTGCCGCTCTTGGCGCATTTGATGATGTATCTGGCAACGCGCCTGCGGGTGTCATGTTCCTCGCCGTGAAGCGCGTTGGCGCAGACGCGTTCGAGCGCAAAATTCATGGCGGCGAGCGTACGTGAGTCAAATCGTTCCTCGATCATCGCGGCTCTCCCATCGCAGCTTGCTCCGGCCTTGCGGCTATTTGCGGAGTGTCAGCGACTCGCTGACTTCCATCACGGTCTCGCTCTGTCTGGCCTTCTTCATCAGCGTTTCGCGCTCCCGCCCCGGCGGCAGCTTGCGTGCTGCGATGCGCGAATCCTCGGCGAATTTTTGCAGGCGTTCCTCGAATGATCCGGGAGGTCGTGACCTGTTGCGCTTCTTCTTGATCATGCCGCCTCCTCGCTGGAACCAGCAATACTAGGCATGTTCCCTGGAGGGCGTCGTTAACCCATGACATCGGCTTAAACGAAATCGCCGTCAGCACCGCAGGAACGATCTTCGGCGCCATGCGTAACGCTCACACGTTCGCTGCTTGCTCCCCGAAGGCAGTGGACCAATCCGGTGACGGGCCTCGGCGAATTGCATCGCCGGGGCCCGCATCGCTTCAGGCAATTGAGTCAAAGGATACCAACCAAGGGAAACGAACCAAGGGAGACGAGCAATGGCACATTCGAACCACGGCATCGTGAAGGACGACAAGGGCCAGGAGCAGCCGGCCGACAAGGCGCGCGCGCAGACCGCCCACAAGACGGATCGGCGAAAGCCGGCAAAGCCCGAAGCGACGCGCGATCCGAAGTTGAACGACGCGGACAAAACTCCGGGATCCGGCATGACGGCTGATGATCGCGGAGATCCCCCGACCGCGGCTGAACCGTGTTTTGCTGTGCAGCAACTGCGGCAACCTGACAGGAACGAAGACCCTGCTCCACCGTTGGCCCGGGGAGATCGATGGAGAATGATATGGCGATGGACGAGAGGGAGCTCGGGAACCTGATCGGCAGCGACAAGGTCGAAGGCACCGCGGTCTATGGATCGGACGAGCGCAAGATCGGCTCGATCGAGCGCGTGATGATCGACAAGAAGAGCGGCCGGGTGTCCTATGCCGTGCTCGGCTTCGGCGGCATCCTCGGACTCGGCAACGACCACTATCCGCTGCCCTGGCAATCGCTCAAATACGACACGCGGCTCGGTGGCTATGTCACTGGCGTGACCGAGAGCCAGCTGCGCGGCGCGCCGAAATACGGCAGTGAGCGGGACTGGAATTGGGCCGACATCGGCACCACGCGGGCGGTGAACGATTACTACGGTGTGCCGCTCGTCTGAGCGACGACGGCTCCTGCGAGGCTCGCTCTTTGCAGGCTCCCCCTTGCAAGGCTCTTGGGACGCCAACGGCGGCGATGCCCTGACAGCGACCGAACTATACGGCGCATGAGGACAATAACCGTCGCGTCTTCCGGCGTCAGTACACTAGTGCACATACGTCAATAGCTGTGCAATGTAACATACGTTATTGAAAACGGCCCGGCAGTTACCCGATTAAACATGCGGGGAGATCAATGTCGTTGGCGTCGCTAGTCCGGAAATTGGAGCAGTTTGTACGGCTTTCGCCGGTCGACCACGTCATTCTCAATCGCGCGGCGACGGAGCGTGTCCGCCATTTCGCACCGCGCGTCGATATCGTCCGTGAAGGCGAGAAGCCGAAGGATGTCCATCTAATCCTGTCCGGCTGGGCCTATCGCTACAAGCAGCTCGAGGACGGCCGGCGCCAGGTGGTGTCGTTCTTCCTGCCCGGCGACATCTGCGACGTGAATGTCTTTATCCTGCGCGAGATGGATCATTCGATCGGCACCATCACCGCGGTGTCGATCGCCGATCTCTCGCGCGAGTTCTTCGACAAGGTCGCAGCCGAACATCCGCGCATCGTCACTGCGTTCTGGTGGGAAACTCTGGTCAATGCCGCGATCCAGCGCGAATGGACCATGAGCCTCGGTCAGCGTACGGCGCTGGAGCGGATCGCCCATCTGCTGTGCGAGATCTGGCTTCGGCTGCGTCTCGCAGGCCTGACCCAGGGCGACAGCTGCGACTTCCCGCTGACCCAGGGCGATCTCGCCGACGCCACCGGGCTTTCCAAGGTCCACGTCAACCGGACCCTGCAGGAGCTGCGCGCCGAAGGACTGATCGTGCTCAAGGGCAAGACCCTGTCCGTCCCCAACCTCGACCGGCTGATGAGTGCGGGCCTGTTCAATCCGAACTACCTGCATATGGATCACGAGGGGCGGCAGCTCGACGCCGTCGGGACCCGGTCAGACGCTGCAGCGGGATGACCGGCGCGACCTTTGGGGGAGGCGCAACGCGCAGTGCTCCACGGGCGCTAGCAGGATCGGGCGCGTCGCAGTTCACATGAGCCAGTGGCGGTTGCCACCCAGCTAGGAACGGTTTCCCTGTGATTCCAGTTGTTGACCGTGGCCGCCGACCATGACGGAGGCGATCGTATGGTGCGCTATTTCTTCGATATCAGGGATGGCACCGGGCTCTATCCGGATGAAGAGGGCTTGGAATTTGCGGATCAAAGGTCCGCCGAGATGGAAGCCGCCCGCACCCTCGGCGAACTGGCGAGGGACCTTGCGGCGCTGGACGACCGGCACGACGTTGCAATCGAGGTGCGGACGGAAGGCGGCCCCGTATTCAAGGCTGCCTTCATTTTCGAAACCCGTCATCCAAGGCAATAAGGCTGCCTCTGTTCGAGTCGCAGATCGCTTGCTTCTGTTCGGGATGCCCGGTCTGTCCGGTCAACCAGCGACCCCCGGCGCCGGAGGTTTCACAACGCCAGGGATCACTACTCCCGATGGGCTTGGGGGCTGAAGTCGGGAGCTTCGAGTCGACTCCCGCTGTTCCCCTTGGTTCCAAACGGGGCCTCCTAATTTCTGTTCGCCGGTGGTCTCAACCGGAGTAGCTGACGGCTCTCGGCGCGCGCCAACAGCGTGTTGTCTATTGGGTGCAAGTTTTCGATCTGTATCAGCCGCGCCAACGCAGCTCATCGCGTGACGGGATGCTTCGCAACGGTGGCCTTGGCCCTGGCGATCGCCTCCTGGGTGCTTTGGAAGGTCTGCGTCCTGATCGTTGGACCGCCGGCAAGGGGTGTGATTTCGACCAGATAGCCGCCGCCGCGCTGCTCGACGATGGTTAGTCGATACCCCTGATATTCGATCTCGTCGACTGGCATTTCGGGCTCGCCCATCTTCAATCGGTCGGTGCGCTTTCTGCTGATCCGGATGCTTCCCGCAATCGGCGGCGTTAGGCCGGCGAAGTCAGCCACTCGGTCATCTCTGCGGCCATCTCGTCCTGACGAGCCCTGCGGAGCAGCGCATCGCGCTTGGGGCCGAGAGGAAGGGCGTTCGCCTCCTCGCGCAGATCGTTTGCCTGTTGGGCAAGGCGTTCTTCCAGCGACTGGATTTGGCGCACGCGACGACGACGCTTGGTCATGACGCTGCTCCCTTGTTGATGCAGGCGGGAGCACTCTTGGTCTCTCAGTCACCGACGCCCACGGGCCATGCCTTGGTCGGTGATGGGGGCAAACGGCTTGGCCGAGGGAAGGTTGCTATAAGTCGGAAATCCGACACACGAGCCGCTGCTGCCTCTGTCGCTATCGCCTCTATCGCCATTGCCTCTATCGCTCCTCCGGCCATCACGTCGCAAGCGATTGCGTCGCGGAAAGCTGGCTGGGAACCAGATATCCCTATTTACCAAGAGGCCTGGCTTCAAACGTGACGACAACTTCGAGAAAAGGCGGAGCGTCGTCGTCCCGGATCTGGATTGCGACACGGCCTTGCGCGTGTCGATAGCCAAAATCGCGAGCAACGACGCCGAGTGTCTCCAGCGCCTCTCGTTTCGCTGCTTCCCGGCTCGGGAATACCGCGCCGGTCTCATCGACCGAGGTCCCGCCGTCGTCGTGGAAGTCGAAATAGAATCGTGGCATAGCGATAAAATGTTTGGAACCAAAAGAGGTTCCTAATTTTTGCGCGCGCCCTCGAATGTCGCGAGAGGCAGACCCTCCTCATTCCGGACGGTGAGCGTCCGTCCGGTGAGTGCCGCAATCCGGCGCCCGGCGTCGAGCGCGGCTTCCTCGTCCGTGAGATCGAGAACGATGACCGACGTTGAGGAAAGCCCGGCGCCCGAAACCGTGAAGACGGAAGATTTTCTCTCGTTCATGACTATCTCGGCGGCTGCAGTCCAGGCGAGCTGAGCCACTCGTCGAGATGCGCTGCCGTATCAGCTTGCCGCGCCTTGCGGAGCAGATCCTCCTTCCTGGGGCAGGGCGGGAGCACAGCAGCATACTCGCGCGCTTGCCGCGCGTAACAGATGAGGCGATCTCGAAGTGTTTTGGTTTGCTCGAAACGACGTCGCTTCTGCATGGCGCAGCTCCCCTGAATCGGGCGGGAGCGCAACTGGCGTTCTCATCACTGATGGTTGCCGAGGGCGGTGCAGTGATGGGGTCAGTAGATTCCCGATATGTCGGGTTGTCGACTCAATTCTGCGGGGGAAGGGCAAAACAATCAGGAACCGGCTCGCTTCAGCAGCTCGTAGCACTCGCACGAATTGGCCAGCAGAAGGCGGCGATTCAATATCTGCAGCTTCCCGCGCGAATAGGTGATCGCGCCCCGCTTTTGAATATCTTTCGCAGTATCCGTGATGGTGGTGCGGCGCACTCCGAGCATCTGGGAGAGTAATTCCTGCTTAAGGTCGAACTGATCGCTCTCTGCCCGGTCCGCCGTGTGAAGCAGCCAGCGGCAGAACCGCTCCTCAACAAGGTGGAGTGAGTTGCAGGCCGCGGTAATCCGGGCTTGGTCGAGCAATATGTCAGCATTCTTGAGGCATATTTCCGCCATCGCGCTACTGCTTGCCAGGATCGCCCGGAAGTCCTCCATCGAAATCCTCAAGGCGCGCACGGGCAATTGAGCGACGATGCGGACCAGCGATACCTGCGAGCCAAGGCCTGCGCGGGCACCGATCAAGCCTTCTCGCCCGACGACCGAAGTCTCAGCCATCCGCCCGTCTCTCAGGACAACCAGGAGCGAGAGCATGCCCGATAACGGGAAGTAGATGTCCGTGACTTCCTCGCGCTCCTTTTGGACGACGTCGCCTTGGGTGAACCTCACGACGTCCGACTTCGCCGTCAGTGACTGCAGGTCCCGACGAGGCAGAAGCGCCAGGAGATCGTTACGAAGAGGATTGTCCACGATGCGCAACCTTTCGCCCGATCGGTCGGGCAGGTCCGCAGTGAGTAGGTAACGCTCCGAAGGCGTTCCGCGGAATGGATATGAAAGCCCAATCAGGCCATTACCGATCCGTTCCTATTATTTTGGGGCATACGCACTGACCATAGGTCGCGCAGAAACGCGCCTATCAAGGGGATTCGGGGCCGCGCCGAAGCCTTGGCGGAGGCGGGACCGGGCGATCCAGTACGCCGCGGCCCCTCGGCTCAACCACAGCCGCCTCGGGAATGCTGGATCACCCGCATGCGCGGGTGATGACACCGAACAAGCCGCGCAAACGTGCCGCATACCCGATGTCGTCCCTGCGAAAGCAGGGACCCATAGCCACCGATCGATATTGGTTTGCGCGGCTGTGGCTCCAGCGCGTCTCAACGACTCAATCCTGTGGTTATGGATCCCTGCTTTCGCAGGGACGACAGCGAATATGCGGGGCGACGATCACTCACCCGTTCGCGGTCTTCACCACCACGAGGTTGTCATCCGGTGTCGCCGGGTGGCGCTTGAGATGATCGCGGCGCAGGGCGATCTCGTCGCGGACCAGCTCGTAGCCGAGCTTGAAGGTGTCGAGGCCGTCGCCGGAAACCGTGCCGTCGCGCAGGCCGATCACCGCGCCGCGCAGGATCGCCTCGAGCTCGTCCTGCAGTTCGTCGAGGTCTTCGCTGCAGGTGGTGTGCTCGACGCGCTCGCCGATGTCGAGGATCCGGCCCGCCAGCTCGCTGGCCCGCGCCGGCGCGACGCGGGTGATCTTGGTGTAGATCGCAGCGAAGATCGAGCCGATGATGCTGAGCGCGGCGGCGCCGAGATACATCACGTCGCTGTAGCGATCCATGAACGACTTGGTGTCGTCGTTGATGTATTCGGCAGCACCCTGGTGGGCGACGATGAAGGCGTCCTTGTCGGTCGCGGCCGGCTCGATCCTGGAGGCGAAGCCGTTGTCGAGCGCGAGCTCCGACTTGTTCTCATAGACGATGCGCGCGAGCTCGGCGGCTGTCGTCGTGGGCATCCAGGATTGCGCCACCAGGAGCCATTCCAGCCCGATGGTGTCGACCTCGTCATCGGGGATCGCCGGCGAGGACGACAGCATGCCGGTCGAGACCGTCTCCTCCGAGATCGCCGGATATTTGCGCGCCAGCGCCTTGGCCTCGTCGATCGCGTTCAACGTGAAGCCGCCGGCGCGCTTGGCGTATTGCTCGTAGGTCTTGTCCTTGACGATCTTCGAGGCATGCTCGATCACGACCACGGCGGCAAAGCCCGACGCGAACAGTCTGTCGAACGGGGTATTCGGCGGCGCCTGCTGCACCCGCTGCGCCGCATCCGGGCTGTCGGAAATCTCGAGCGCGCTGCGGACGAAATTGACGCCGTTCTCGCCGTCGCCGACGACAGCGATCTTCTTCCGCTTGAGCTCGGGCAGCGACTTGATCTTCTTGCCGCCGGGGCTGAGCACCAGCACCACGTCATGCTCGAGGATCGCGATGGCTCGGGCGCGCGGCGGCACCTTGGCGTCGGTGCGCAGGATGGCAAGCGAGGCGTCGCGGCGATCGAACTGCGCCAGCGCCTTGGCGTTGTCCGCGTTCGGCGTGATCTTCAGCCGCAGCCGCGACGAATTGTTCTTCAGCACGGTCGCGAGGCGGGCGGCGAACTTCGCCTCCGGGCCGTTGGCATCGCCGACCGCGAACACCAGCGTTTCGGAATTGCGCAGCCAGACCCGGCCGCCGATCACCGTGATGGCGCTGAGCAGCAGTGTCAGCAGGGTGAAGATGATGATCTGCGCACGGTTGCTCTTGGCGACCGGAGCGCGCGGCCGCGGCGGCATCGGCGAAGGCGCGGGGGCTTCGGCACTCATGACTGATCACGAGGCTCATCACGCGTCCGGGACGGCCCGTTGCCGGAACGGCGCCGCGCTGCCCGCTGATTCCGTAAATGACTATAAAAGAAAGAAAATTTCCTGCGCGGCCGACGATATACCGCCCCGGCGGGAATGCAAACCGGTCACCGGCCGTAACCTTAATCTCGGCTCGCCTGCGCCGCGATGCCACATGACCATCGCCACTATCGACGGCCGAACCCAGATGTGATTTTCGAGGGACCGCAGGTGCATTCCGCCGCGGGAGATGTCATAAATGATACAAGCTTCGGTTTGCGGAATTGTGCTGACGGCCTGACCCGGATTTCTTGCAATCACATTCATCGCAGTAAAAGGGCGTCAGCTTGTTGTTTCCTGCCATGTCATCGTCGGTGTCGGTTGGTGCCCTGGTGGGATGGATGTTGCTTCTCACCGCAAAGCACATCATCGCCGACTTCATGCTGCAGAACGCCTGGATGGCGATCGGCAAGGACCAGAAGACCGGCTGGGCCATGCCGCTGCTCGCGCATTGCCTGGTCCATCTCGCGGTCGCGCTGGCGCTGATCCTGGTGGTGGCGCCGCGGTTCTGGTACGTCGCCTTCGTCGACTTCGTGATCCACATCATCGTCGATCGCTGCAAGGGATACTGCGCCTCGCATTTCGGCGTGACGCTGGAATCCGGCCATCCCTGGTTCTGGACCCTGATCGGGGTCGACCAGGCGCTGCACCACCTCACCGGCTTCGCGCTGTCGATCTACATGGCCGCGAACTGAGCGGCTGACGGACGCCGCTTCCTTCATTTCAAGCAATCGACCGTCCGGCCGCGGCGGGCGGATGTGATTCGCGTGCAACGGGCAAGCCTCTCCGGAGACGACCGGAGGCCGTGGTTAACCTTTCGTTAGAGGATTGCGCTGCATCTTCCCGATCGAGGGGGATTTGCAAATGTTTTCAAGCCGCGACGCCTTCGAGAACGATGCCTGCCCGGTTGCGGACGACCTGCTCGGCCAGATGTATCGCGCCAATCCGAACGGGCTTTCGTTGCTGGTCGCCAATGTCGCGCCCGATATCAGGGCGAGGCTGGCGCTGTTCTGCTATCGTCGCAGCCATCTGCACGCGCTCGCGGTGGCGATTGCGTCGAGCTGCAGCGAGTGGGAGCTGGTCAATTCCGGCGGCCGTGTCGGGTCGACGCTGTACGCGCTGTCGCGCGAGCCGGCTCGCGCGACGACAACTTCGCATGGCGGCCGCAAGCCGATCACGCTGTCGACCAAGCCGCTGTCGAGCTTCGCACCGATCGTTGATGACGAACTCGACGACGAGGACGTCAGCGAGACGGTGACTGTGACGGCTTAAATCGTGCTTAATCCGGCTGCGCGCTCGCGATGAGCGGCAGCCCGTGCCGGCGCCGCGCCATCGCGCATTCCGCATCGCCCGGCAGACAGGTTCGGCACACTTCCGGCCGCACCGCATAGACCTCGCAGCGCGTTGCTTCTCCGATCTTCCCCGACAGCGCCGAGCAGCGGTCGCCCTCGCAGCGCATCCCCGATTGCCGCGCGTTGACGAATTGCGCCGGGATCAGGTCGAGCTGCGCATCGTCCTCGATCGTGAAGCGCGGCCAGTTCGCCGAATAGCTGCAGCAGGCGCCGCAGGATTGGCAGGGGCTCGCGTCCGCCGCCTCGATCGCGTTGCCGGCCATCAGGTGTCCCTCGGTGCTTCCCACACCAGGCTGCGCCGCCAGCGCGCCCTCAGCAGGTCGCGCCGCTCCGGGTACTTCTCGTCGTGGTAAACCGCGGTGACCACGCGGTCGGTGCGGAAGCTGCGGAAATCCTTGCGCAGCTCGCACCAGGCGGCGAGCAGCCGCACCGCCTCGTGATAGCCGACCGCGATCGGCCAGATCGTTCGCTCGCTATCGCGGCCATGCTCGTCGCGATAGTTGAGCGTGATCTTCTTGCCTTCGTGTATCTGGCTGCGGGTCCTGACCATGTCGATGCGGTCAGGCTCCCGGTTCCAGGCCGAGCGGGCGCGGCTTGCCGGCTCCAGCACGAACGGACGTAAGCGGTCGGGCACGGTCTCGGCGATCTTGGCCATCAGGTCCTCGGCCGCGCGCGCCAATGCCGGATCGGCGTGACCGACCACCCATTGCGCGCCGAGCACGCAGGCCTCGATCTCGTCTGGCGTCAGCATCAAGGGCGGCAGGTCAAAACCCTTCTCCAGGATGTAGCCCATGCCGGCCTCGCCGCGGATCGGCACCCGCTGCTCGATCAGGCTCGCGATGTCGCGATAGATCGTCCGCTTCGATGTCTCGAGCTCGGCTGCGATTGCATCAGCGGTCAAAGGCTTACGGGTGCGGCGGAGCACCTGGATGATCTGAAACAGCCGGTCGGCGCGTCTCATGGCAGTTCTCTTTGGTCGCTCTCTTGCAGCTGTCTTGACGAGCGTCTTGACGGTTCTCGCGATGTCCCGACGCGTCGGCTTTTCGCGCCCCCTGTCACTGCTGCTGACAGCATGTTGGCAGCAGGTGGGGGCTATATCAGGACAACACCTCAAGTGAAGGGAATTTGTCCATGACGAATCTTGATGAACTCGGTTTCAGGCAGGCGCAGAGCTTCGCGCTGGAACAACTGGTCACGGTCTACTCCACCTCCGGCGACCTGCGCTGGGCCCTGGTCGCGCTGGTCGCACAGTCGATCGGCGCAGCCTGGTCCTACGGGCGGGCACGGCTGGTCAAGCGGGTTCGCGAGGCGGTTCGCCGCCTCGCACCCGCAGGCCCGCTCGGCAGGGAATGCCACTACTGCTGACACCATGCTGGCAGCAGGGGACAGCTAGCTTCAGTTTACGACCACAGGCGATCGGGAGCTTCATATGATTACGCTTTTTGGCTTTGGCACGGGCTTCGGTCTGCCGGAAATTAGCCCCTTCGTGACCAAGACCGAGGTCCAGCTCAAGATGGCCGGGCTTGCCTATGTGAAGGAGAAGGCGATGCCGCCGGCCTCTCCCAAGGGCCAGCTGCCGTTCATTTCCGATGACGGCGAGACGATCGCCGATTCGACCTTCATCCGCGCCCATATCGAGGGCAAATACGGCTTCGATTTCGATGCGCCGCTGAGCTTGCAGGCGCGCGCCCAGGCCTGGGCCTTCGAGCGCATGATCGAACATCACGTCTACTGGGCGCTGGTCGGCGCGCGCTGGGTCGACGATACCAATTTCGCCAAGGGACCCGCGCATTTCTTCGACGGCGCGCCCGATCATCTGCGCGACAAGATGCGCGAGGACGCCCAGTTCCGCGTCGCCGAGAACTATCTGTTGAGCGGGCTTGGCCGCCACGGGCCCGACGAGGACGTCGACGTCGCCATGCGCTCGCTGTTTGCGTTATCGGTGCAGCTCGGCGACAAGCCCTATCTGATGGGCAACGCGCCTTGCGGCACGGATGCCACCGCGTTCGGCGCGCTGGCGGGGATCCTGACGCCGTTCTTCGATTCGCCGCTGCGCGAGCGCACCGAGAAGTTCGACAATCTCACCGCCTATGTCGGCCGGATGATGCAGCAATATTATCCGGAATTCGCCTGGTCGCCGTTGCAACAGCAGGCCGCTTAAACCGGCGTAGCGGGAGCGGGCTCGCCCTTCAATGCGGCGAGCTCCGCCTCGAGCTCGGCGATGCGCTGGTCGCGTGAGGCGAGGGCTTGTGCCACATCGGCCGCGTCGAATTTCTGCGGGATGTGCTGCGGGCAGTTGGTGTCCCACGCGGTGACCTTGAACAGGATCACCTGCTCAGGCCGCGCGCGATAGCCTCGCGGCATCAGCGCGCGTGTCAGCGCCGGATCGTCCTCCACCACCCGCGCCTCGCCCCACAGCTTGACGCGGCGGCGGTGCGCATAATCCATCACGAAGATATACGCCTTCGCATTCTCCGAGAGATTTCCTTGCGTGATGAACTGCCGGTTGCCGCTGTAGTCGGTGAAGGCGAGCGTGTGCTTGTCGAGTACCTTGATGAAGCCCTTCGGTCCGCCGCGATGCTGGATGTAGGGCTGTCCGTCCGCCGAGGCAGTCGCGAAATAGAAGCTGTTTACCTCGCCGAGAAAGCCGGCGAGTTGCTCGTCGATCTCGCTGCGCCAGCCGCCATGCGTTTCGACCTCGGCGTAGGCGTCGCGCGAGCCCTTGCGGGCCTGGATCGCCTTGACCGCCGGAGTGAAGGCGACATCGCTGGGATAGGTGTGGGAATCGGACATCTGGGCCTCCCGTAACGGGCGTCCTGAGAGCACAAGATGGGCGTTTCCGGATCGCAAGCAATCTTGTGAATTGACACTTCACTGTTGCCGATTATGCAATAGTGCCGTGGACCGGATCGATGCCATGCAGGCCTTCGTCGCGGTGGCGGACCTCGAGGGGTTTGCCCCCGCCGCCCGCAAGCTCGGCCTGTCGCCCTCCGCCATCACCCGGCTGATCGCCGCACTGGAGGAACGACTGGGGGCGCGGCTGCTGCAGCGGACCACGCGGCAGGTGACGCTGACCGACGCCGGCTCGCGCTACCTGGAGCGCGCGCGGCGGATCCTCGCCGATGTCGAGGAGGCCGAGGATGCGGTGGAGAGCGAGCGCACCCGCCCCGAAGGCCGCCTCGTGATCTCGGCGCCGTTCGGCTTCGGGCGGCTGCATGTCAGCCCGGTCGTCTCCGCCTACCTGAAGCGCTATCCCGATGTCGGCGTCGACCTGCGGCTGTCGGACCGCCGCATCAACCTCGTCGAGGATGGCGTCGACCTCGCGGTCAGGCTCGGGCACCTGCCGGATTCGACGCTGGTGGCACGGCATGTCGGCCAGATGCGCCGCATCGTGGTGGCCTCGCATGGCTACCTCAAGCTCCGCGGTGAGCCGAAGCGGCCGGCAGACTTGACCTCCCATGACACCATCCAGTTCGGCGCCATGACGGCGACGCCGGACTGGCGCTTCATTGAAGACGGGCAGGAAATCCGCATCACGCCGACGCCGCGCTTCACCAGCAACAGCTCGGATTCCGCCATCCAGTTCGCCGAGCAGGACGGCGGACTGACCCGGGTGATGGCCTACCAGGCCGCCGAATCGCTGAAGGCGAAGCGGGTCCGAATCGTGCTCGCCGATTTCGAGCAGCCGCCGGTGCCGATCCACATCGTCTACCCGACATCCCGGCTGCTGTCGGCGAAGGTGCGGACCTTCATCGACCTCGTCACCGAGATCACCGACTGGCACTTCGGCTAGCGAAAGTGCTTAGCTTACCGGCGGCTTCTTCGGCACCACGCGGAACGTGCCGCTGGCGCGCGCGATCGTCACGCCGTCGGCCTTGATCAGGCTTTGCGCGAAGCAGATCGTGCTGCCGGTCTTGATCACATCGCTCTCGATCGCGAGCCACTGTCCGACATTGGCCGAGCCGACGAAATCGACCGTGAGCGAGATCGTCACATACGATGTGGTCCAGCCGGTGGCCTGGCCGCAGCTATAGCCCATCGCGTTGTCGGAAAGCGCTGCGATCAGCCCGCCATGAATCAGGCCGCGGCCGTTGGTGTGCGGCCTCGCCAGCCGCAGGCCGATGATGACGGACCGCTCGGTCTTCTTCTGGTAAAGCGGCTCCCACGGCTCGGTGAGCGGGCTCTTGCGGAACAGCGGCTCGAAGCCTTGCGGGATATCTTGGCAGTTGTCTTGGGGAATGTCCGGTGCGACTTGCGTTTCGGTGGTCATCTGAATCTCGCCTATGACGTTGGGTTGACGCCATTGAACGCGATGTCGATGACGGTTTCACCGCCTACAAAGTTTTAAACGGGATTTGCGCGGATGTTTGAAAGCGCCAGCGCGGCGGCCGGTCATGCCGGCAATTCGTAGCCGGCTTCGCTCTCGATCTCGATCGTCTTCTGCACCGCCGGCCGCGCCATCATCCTGTCGTAATGCGCCGTGAGGTGAGGGAACGTCTCCGGCGGCAGCTTGAGCGAACTGGCGAGCCGCCAGTACAGGCGGAACAGATGGATATCGGCGATCGAGTAGTTGCCGATAGCCCAGCCGTTGCCCAAGCGGCGGTCGGCGATCCCCCAGACCGCCTTCGCGTAGTCGGGTCCGCGCGCCCTTGCAGGGTGCAGCGTGGACGCGATGAACGACATCCATGACAGCGCCTGCGCCTCGGCCTCGAGATCGTCGCGCGGCAGCAGCTTGGCCTCGGGAAAGCGCCTGGCGAGATAGAACAGGATCGCCGCGACTTCGGTCAGCGGGCGGCCGTCGATCACGAGCGTCGGGACCTTGCCTTCCGGGTTGAGCGCTAGATAGCCGGGTGCCTGCATGTCGTTGCGCCTGAACGACATCGGACGGGCTTCGAAGCCGATACCGATCTCGTGCAAGGCGATGTGGACGGCCATCGAGCTCGCGCCCGGTGCGAAGTACAGCGTGAACATGCCGGCTGCTCCCGGGGGTCTCCGGTGTTGAGGCTGGACGTCGCAATCGCGCGATGCAAGCACGATCTTGGATTCGGTGGGGCCCATCACCGTCACCCTGAGAAGGCCGCGGAGCGGCCGTCTCGAAGGGTCGACGGCCCGGCTCGGTGGCCGTGCATCCTTCGAGACGCCGCTTCGCGGCTCCTCAGGATGACCGGGTCTGGAGTCGTCTCCTCGCTAGAACGGCAGCCCCACATAGTTCTCCGACAGCGAGGTCGATGCCGCCTTCGAGCTGACGAGGTAGTCGAGCTCGGCGATCTGGATGCGTGCGGCGAATTCGCCCTCGTCGGGGAATTTGTGCAGCATCGAGGTCATCCACCAGGAGAAGCGCACCGCCTTCCAGACCCGCGCCAGCGCCTTGGCCGAATAACCGTCGAGGCCGGCAGAGGATTTCTCGTCGTAATATTCGCGCAGCGCTTGCGACAGATAATGCACGTCGCTGGCGGCGAGGTTGAGGCCCTTTGCGCCGGTCGGCGGCACGATATGCGAGGCGTCGCCGGCCAGGAACATCCGGCCGAACCGCATCGGTTCGGCGACGAAGCTGCGCAGCGGCGCGATGCTCTTTTCGATCGAGGGGCCGGTGACGATCTCGTCGGCGGCCTTCTGGTCGAGGCGTCGCTTCAATTCATCCCAGAACCGCTCGTCCGACCATTGATCGACATGATCGTCGAGCGGGCACTGCACGTAGTAGCGGCTGCGATGAGTCGAGCGCATCGTGCAGAGCGCGAAGCCGCGCTCATGGTTGTTGTAGATCAGTTCCGGCGAGACCGGCGGCGTCTCCGACAGGATCCCGAGCCAGCCGAACGGATACACCCGCTCGTAGCTGGTGATGGCGGAGGCCGGCGCGCTGGCGCGGCTGACGCCATGGAAGCCGTCGCAGCCAGCGATGAAATCGCAGGCGATTTCGTGGCTGACGCCGTCCTTGATGTAGCTGACGCGCGGATGATCGGTGTCGAAATCATGCGGCTTGACGTCGGCGGCGGAATAGATCGAGGTCAGGCCGGCGGCCTTGCGGGCGTTCATCAGATCGAGCGTGACCTCGGTCTGGCCGTAAATGGTCACGGTCTTGCCGGTCGCCGCATGCATGTCGATGCGGTGCCGCGCGCCGCCGAACGCCAGCTCGACGCCGTGATGGACCAGGCCCTCCTGGTGCAGGCGGGCAGCCGCGCCGACGCTGTCGAGCAGCGACACCGTGCCTTCCTCGAGCAGGCCGGCGCGAATCCGCCCCAGCACGTATTCCGGGGTCTGCCGCTCGAGAATGACGTTATCTACGCCGAAAGTATGAAGTAGTTGCCCAAGCAACAGTCCGGCCGGACCTGCGCCTATGATTGCTACTTTTGTCCGCAATACCTGCTCCTCCCGATCGGATAGGTTCGAGCCGGGCGCCCGCGCCGGGGCGGCCGCCGTCAACTTGCCATGGCAACTATATCATATAACAGGTTTGGCAAGGCCGATTTGCCGCGGAATGCTTTCGCCGCAGCGCAAGATGCCGGAGGGCCGGGTGCGACGAGGCGTCCGCCCGGTGGATTTCGTCTTGAATATCCGTGCGAATTAGATAACATGTTAAGTAATGAGACCGGGCACCAAGCCCGCCGTCCTGGAGAGGAGGAGACGTGATGAGGAAGAGTTTGTTGGCGCTGCTGATGGCAGCCGCCATCGTGCCGGCCGCAGTCCCTGCCATTGGACCTGCCTTAGCGCAGGACAAGACCGTCAATCTCAAGGTGTCGCTCTGGGTGCCGCCGGCGCATCCGCTGGTGCCGGCGACGCAGGCCTGGGCCGCCGACATCGAGAAGGCGTCGGGCGGCACCATCAAGGTCACCGTGTTTCCCTCCGAGCAGCTCGGCAAGGCGTTCGACCATTACGACATGGCGCGCGACGGCATCGCCGACGTCACCTATGTCAATCCCGGCTATCAGCCCGGCCGCTTCCCGATCGCTGCCGCCGGCCAGCTCCCGTTCGTGTTCTCGGACGGCAAGAAGGGCACGCTGGCGCTGAACGAGTGGTACCACAAATACGCGCCGACCGAGATGAAGGACACCAAGCTCTGCTTCGCCTTCATCCACGATCCGGGCGCGCTGCACGGCAAGAAGAAGATCGTGCTGCCGAGCGACCTCTCCGGCGTCAAGGTGCGTCCCGCACAGAGCACGATCGGCGAGATGGTCAAGATGTTCGGCGGCACCAATGTGCAGGCCTCCGCGCCGGAATCGCGCGACGCGATCGAGCGCGGCGTGGCCGACGAGATCACCTTCCCCTGGGGCTCGATCTTCCTGTTCGGCATCGACAAGGTGGTGAAGTACCACATGGACGTGCCGCTCTATACGACGGTGTTCACCTACAACATGAACCTCGCCAAATACAATTCGATGTCGGATGCCCAGAAGAAGGTGATCGACGATCACTGCTCGCCGGAATGGGCCTCCAAGGTCACCGATCCCTGGACCGATTTCGAAGCCAATGGCCGCACCAAGATGAAGGCGCTGCAAGGCCATGAGGTCTATCAGCTGACACCAGATCAGCTCGCCGAATGGAAGAAAGCGGTCAAGCCGCTGCGCGACAGCTGGGCCGAGGCGGTGAAGAAGGCCGGCGGCGATGCGGAGAAGATCGAGGCCGATCTGCAGGCCACGCTGAAGAAGTACGAGGCGGGGATCTGATTTCGCTCCCCTTCACCTCTCTCCGCTTGCGGGGAGAGGTCGGATCGCATCGTCAGATGCGATCCGGGTAGGGGGTACAGGTCTCACCGCATTCACGAGTCGTGGAAGCAGCCATCACCCCAACCCTCTCCCCGCAAGAGCGGGCGAGGGAGCCAATCGAAGCAGCGCATGACGCAATCTGCCGAAGTCTCCCCAGACGGCGCGATCACCGGTCCACCCGAGCCGGTGCGCAAGAATTTCATGGACCGCTTCATCGATTCGATCGAATGGGTGGCGGCCTTTTTCGTCGGCGTCGTCGCGCTCAACACCTTCACCGCGGTGTTCATGCGCAAATTCTTCGCGGTGACGATCCCCGACTATTACAATTTCGGCCAGTTCCTGCTCGGCATCCTGATTTTCTGGGGCATCGCCGCGACCAGCTATCGCGGCACCCACATCACGGTAGACTTGGTCTGGGCCAACGCCACGCCGCGCTACCAGCGCTGGATCGACATCTTCGCGACGCTGGTGCTGCTGTTCGTGGTGAGCGTGCAGACCTACACCTTGGTCGACAAGGTGATCGACACCAGGAACAGTCACATCGTCACCATGGATCTCGGCGTCCCGGTCTGGCCGTTTTTCCTGGTGTCGTGGATCGGCGACGTCTCCGCAGTGCTGCTGATCGCGATCCGCACCTACCGCCTGATCTTCCATCCGGAAGATATCCATGATGCCAAGATCAAGACCGCGGAGTAGACGGCCATGAGTCTCGATTTGAGTCCCGAGGCCGTCGCCGTCATCGGCTTTGTCAGCCTGTTCGTGCTGATGCTGCTGCGCGTGCCGGTCGGCATGGCGATGGGCCTCGTCGGCATCACCGGCTTCGGCTATCTCACCGGCTTTGCCCCGGCACTGAAACTGGTCGGCCAGACCACGATGCGTACGGTGACGGACTATTCCTTTGGCGTGATCCCGATGTTCCTGTTGATGGGCGCCTTCGTGTCCGTCTCGGGCATCAGCCGCGAGCTGTTCCGCGCTGCCAACACCTTTGTCGGCCACTGGAAGGGCGGGCTCGGCATCGCGACCATCGCGGCCTGCGGCGGCTTCGCCGCGATCTCCGGCTCCTCGGTTGCGACCGCGGCGACCTTCTCTGCGGTGGCCTATCCCGAGATGCGCCGCTTCGGCTATCCGCAGTCCTTCGCCACCGGTGTGATCGCGGTCGGCGGCACGCTGGGGGCGATGCTGCCGCCGTCCACCGTGCTCGCGGTCTACGGCATCATCACCCAGCAGGACATCGGCAAGCTGTTCATCGCCGGCGTCGTGCCGGGCCTGCTCGCGATCCTGATGCACATGATCACGATCGGCATCATCGGCGTGACGCGGCCGGGCTTCCTGCCGGCGGGAAAGAAGGCGTCGTGGCATGAGCGCGTCTTGGCCCTGCGCGACGTCTGGTCGCCGCTGCTGCTGTTCCTGTTCGTGATCGGCGGCCTCTATGGCGGCTTCTTCGTCCCGACCGAGGCGGGCGCGGTCGGCGCGGTCGGCGCCTTCATCATCGGCATTGTCAGAGGCAAGCTCACCAAGGACGGCATCCTGCAATCGCTGCTGCAGGCGACGCGCACTGCGGCTGCCGTGTTCACCGTGCTGATCGGCGCGCTGTGCTTCGGCTATTTCCTCACCATCACCCAGACGCCGCAGAACGTCACCGAATTCCTCACCGGGCTCGGCATCGGCCCCTATGGCGTGCTGGCGCTGATCCTGCTGATGTATCTGGTGCTCGGCTGCCTGATGGATGCGATGGCGATGGTGATCCTCACCGTGCCGATCGTGTTTCCGGTGGTGACCTCGCTCGGCTTCGATCCGATCTGGTTCGGCATCATCATCGTGATGACGGTGGAGCTCGGCCTGATCCATCCGCCGGTCGGCATGAACGTGTTCGTGATCAAGAGCGTGATCAAGGACGTCAACATGTCGACGATCTTTGTCGGCGTGCTGCCGTTCGTGATCACGGACCTGATCCGGCTGGTGATCCTGATCCTGTTCCCGCTGCTGGCGACCTGGCTGCCGCAGCGCATGATAGGCTAGGCTTATGAGTCCCGAACTTCAGACCCGATACGCCTTCACCATCACCGCCCGCATCGCCGACGTAACGTCCGCCGGCGACATCGGCACCGGCGTCCGCCGCATCATTCCGATCATCGGCGGCGAGGTGAAAGGCGAGGGGATCAACGGCAAGGTGCTTCCCTTCGGCGCCGATTTCCAGATCATTCGGCCCAATGAGCTGATCGAGCTCGAGGCAAAATACGCCTTCGAGACCGACGACGGCGCCGTCGTCTATGTCGAGAACAAGGGCATCCGTTTCGGGCCGGTCGAACTCTTGCAGAAGCTCAAGCGCGGCGAGCCGGTCGACCCGAAGCTGATCTATTTCCGCACCGTGCCGAAATTCGAAACCGGTGCCGAAAAATACCGCTGGCTGATGCAGCACATCTTCATCGGCTCCGCCGCCCGCCACGCCGATCGCGTCGTGATCGACGTGCATCAGGTGTTGTAAGACTTTAGGCAGGTTTGTCGCGTCCGCACGAGACGAAAAGCAAAGCTCGGACGATTCACGTCGCGCGATTGCGATGCTGCGTCCCCACCCACATTGTCATCGCCCGGCTCGACCGGGCGATCCAGGGCGGATTCAACCGCTCGTCGCAACACTTTGTGTATCGCTCACTCGGAGCAGTTCGTCGAGGGTTTCTGCCGGTGTTTTCCAGCCGAGGGTTTT
>NZ_VITY01000020.1 GCF_007993935.1 Bradyrhizobium macuxiense
AGGTCCCACACACCGCTTTCCTGCAAAATCGAATACTTTCTCAACACAATTTTTGCTTATTTTTCAGGTCAATCCGCATTCTTCACGGACGACTAATGAAAGAGGCCGCCAACTGAGGCGGCCTCCGTATTGAGCGGCCCCAGCAACTTTGGGGGCCTTGTAGGGGAAGGCTTGTTGCTGGGACCATCTACCGGCCCTGTAGCGTGGTGGGCCAGGTCCTCATAAAAGCAGTGCGAGTGCCGCAATAGCGACGGGACAGAGTCCCCATATCACGATGCCGGCGCGGAAAAGGGTTTCTGCCATGGCGCATCCCCACACCTGAGGGAACGCCTCAGTGTAGGTCCGGAACTTTTCTCGCGGAAAGTGCAATCTGTGCCAATCGGTTCACCACCGTAATCCTACGGGGCGGCCTCATTTCCTGCCATACCGCCCTCTGATCCTGCCGGTGCCCGGAACTCCATTCACCCACGGAGAACCCCGGTAATCCATCTCCGCAGTGGATTTGGAACGAATCGGGGATCATCAAAATCTATGTGCCCAGAACAGGGAATAAGGCTTCTCGGTAGGACTACTGTGAACGTCGTGCGCCGCATGGGTTGAGGATGGGTTAAGTCCAAACTAGGCCACTCGAATTTTCAAAACAGGCCACTAGGGATGGAAGTAGGCCAGCGCCCCTGCGCCGATGAAATCGGCGACGACGCGCTGCTTCAGCGTCGCATGCCCCAGGTGTCGGAGGCGATTGAAGCGCGTGAACGCTGCAATGAGCTGCTCTGGCACGACGAGATATCCAAGACGCAGGCCCGGGTACAGGACCTTGCTGAAGGTGCCGGCATAGATCACTCGCTGGTCGCGATCGAGGCTCTTGAGCGCAGGCAGCGGTCGGCCCACGTAGCGGAATTCGCTGTCGTAGTCGTCCTCGATGATCCAGGCACCGGCGGCGCCGGCCCAGGAAAGAAGCGCTAGTCGCCGCGGCAGCGACAACGCGACTCCGAGCGGGCTCTGATGCGACGGCGTGACCACGGCGAGCCGCGCGCGGCGCGCCCGTGCGAGGCCATCTGACACGCGCAGGCCCTCGGTATCCACGCGGATCGGAACCAGCCTCGCGCCCGCGGCTTTCAACGCCTCGGCGGCGGGCGGATAGCTGGGGTCTTCGATCCAGACCTGGTCGCCCATTCGCAGGAGAACGCCGGCAACGACGTTGAGGGCATCCTGGTAGCCGTTAGTTATCAGAATGTGGTCGGCGGAACAGCGGACGCCGCAGGACGTCGCGAGGTATCCGGCAATGGCCTCACGCAACGGCGCATAGCCGGCCGGATCGGGATATGCCATGTTGGCAGGTAAGAGGGCGCGCGCATGGCGCGCGACCAGCCGGGACCAGACCTTGCGCGGAAACGCGTCGAGTGCCGGCAGCGCCATTTGAAAAGGCCGCGGCACCTGGACCGCAAATCTCCGGGCCGATGTCGAAAAGCGCTGCCTGCTGACGGCATCTGCGACGACGTAGCGGTCGAGATCTGCGCTGACCACGGTGCCCGCCGGCCCGCGGCCGACCACGTAGCCCTCGCCGGCGAGGATTGCATAGGCCGCGTCCATCGTGCCCCGCGCAGTACCAAACTGCTCGGCGAGGCTGCGTGTCGACGGCAGACGATCGCCCGGCCGTAGCTGACCCGAGCTGATCGCGGTCCGGATGTATTCGTACACCTGGCGATAAAGCGGGTTGACGTCATCGCGCACGAGCGCCAGGCCACGCAGGCGTCTGTCCAGCGATCGCATCATGGCCTAGTCGATATAGCACCTCTTGGCACTACCAACTAGGCCATCCGACGCCTAGCTGTCGGGCGTTGCCGGCTCTTCGGCAGCGGAGACAAAGGAGGCCGTGATGACCCCTGACACCAGGATCGAAGCCACCGTGACAAGACGAGGATTCAACACCGCTTCCCCCCTCCCGTTGATCCTGACCGTGGCAGCGACACTGCCGCGCGCCGCTGTCGCGGCGACAGCTCCCGAAGGTGGCGCCTCCACGCGGCGCGAGGTGATCAAGCAACGCCTGCCTGGCGAACCGCAGCGCGACATCACCCTGGTTGAGGTGACCTATCCGCCGGGATCCGGATCGCCGCCGCACATGCATGCCAACGGTGTCATGGCATTCGTCGTCTCGGGCGCGATCCGCTCGAAGGTCGGCGACGGGCCAGAGCAGACATTCCACGCCGGAGATGCATGGTGGGAACCGGTAGGCGCGGTCCATCGCGTCTCGCGCAACGCCAGCTCCACCCAGGCCGCGACCCTCCTCGCGATCTATATCGCTCCGGCCGGCGCGGGCCCGGCCGACCTGATGAAGCCGATGTGAGCAAGCCATGGCCAATGCGCATGTCGGGGCGCATCGTCCGCCAGTGGTTGGCACGCACACACCGCCACAGGCGGCCAGGCAGTCACCCGCACTGACGCGAGACCTCGAGTTGCTGTTTGCGGCGGCGGTCGGCGTGATCGTGCTGCCGCTCTATGCGCCGCAGCCGCTCATCGACCTGATCGGGTCGTCGCTGGGCTTCTCGCTGGGCGCCGCATCGCTCATCGCGATGACGCCCATGCTCGGTTATGCGACAGGACTCGTCCTGCTGGTGCCGCTGATCGATATCCTCGAGAACCGGCGCGTGATCTTGTTGACGCTCCTCGTCGACGTTGTTGCCCTCGCCGGCGCGGCGGCAGCGCCTTCCGTGGCGCTATTTCTGCTCGCGGCGTTTGCGGGCGGATGCACAACCAGCGCCATACAAATGGTCGTTCCGGTTGCGGCAAGCCGCGCCGACGAGGCGCAGCGCGGGCGGGTAATCGGCAACGTCATGAGTGGCTTGATGATCGGCATCCTGCTGTCGCGCCCGATTGCAAGCCTTGGGGCCGCCGCCTTCGGCTGGCGTGGCGCCTATACGATCGACGCGATTGCCGTGGCGCTGATCGTGGTCGCTCTGCAACGGGTCCTGCCTCGGCGTCAGCCGGCGGTCGGGGTCACTTATGGCGCGCTGATCGCATCGCTGTGGATGCTGCCGGTCAAGGAGCCCGTGCTGCGCCGCCGCGCGCTTTATCAGGGGCTGTGCATGGGCGCCTTTGGCATCTTCTGGACCGCGGTCGCCCTGCGCCTCGCAGCTCCACCATTTGGATTGGGTCCGGTCGGGATCGCGCTGTTCGCCCTGGCCGGCGTTGGCGGAGCGGTCGTCGCCCCCATTGCGGGCTGGGCAGGCGATCGGGGGTGGACAATGCGCGCGACGCGGCTCGCCCACGCAACGGTGATCGCGGCGTTGTTCCTCGCTGGCGCTGCCGGCGCCGGCTGGTTCGGCTTCGATCCAGCCGTGCGGCCAGTGCTGTCGCTCGGCTTGCTCGCCGCCGCTGCCGTCGCCCTCGATTTCGGGGTCATCGGCGACCAGACGCTCGGCCGCCGCGCCGTCCACCTGGCTTGCACGCAGGCGAGCGGCCGGCTCAACGGGCTCTACACCGGCTTGTTTTTTGTCGGCGGTTCTGCCGGCTCGGCGCTCGCCGGCATGGCGTGGGTGGAAGGCGGATGGACGCTCGTCTGCGCGGTCGGCCTCGGTTGCGTCGCGCTGGCGCTGGCGCTGACGTCGATCCAGCAGTCCGACGACGGGCCGCGCACATCTGACGAAACCACCTGCCGATCTGACGGTTAATGTTGAGGAGATCGTGTCATGAAGATTTTCCTGGCCGGAGCTGCAGGCGCCATCGGCAAGCGTCTGGTCCCGTTGCTGCTCGATGCCGGACACCATGTCGTCGGCACGACGCGCTCTGCGGACAAAGCGGATGCGATGCGCGCGGCTGGCGTCGAGCCCGTGGTCCTCGATATCTTCGACGCGCCGGCATTGTCGCGGGCGGTTGACGCCGCCCGGCCGGACATTGTGGTCGATCAATTGACCGACCTCCCGCACGGCCTGGATCCGGCGCGGATGGCCGAGGGCTCGCGGCGCAACGCGCGCATGCGCCGCGAGGGGACCCGCAACCTGGTTGCCGCCATGATCGCTGCCGGCGTGCATCGGCTCATTTCGCAAAGCATCGCCTGGATGTACGCGCCCGGAGCGGAGCCCCACGCCGAAGACGACCCGCTCGACGTGCAGGCGGCGGGGCCGCGTGCGGATACGGCGGACGGCGTCGCAACGCTGGAGCGGCTGACCGTTGCGTCACCACCGATCGAAGGTGTCGTCCTCCGCTACGGTCATCTCTACGGGCCGGGCACTGGCGCGGACGCCGCTGAGATACCGTCGTTGCACGTCGATGCCGCGGCTTCGGCCGCTTTGCTGGCAATCGAGAACGCGCGGCGCGGAATCTACAACATCGCCGAACCAAACCGATATCTGACCATCGACAAGGCGCGAAGCGAGCTCGGCTTCGACCCAAGCTTCCGACTAACGGCGCGAGTCACCTGAAATGCCCTGACTTGCTCCGAAAAGCGTAGGCGGTCGGATAGGTAGAGATTTTCGGCAGGGCAAGGGTCAGATTTGCAATACCCTTAGTACCCTCTCCTTAAAAAAAGAGAGCACATTAACAAGCCTTGACGCTCGCGGGCCGCCCGCACTTTGCCGATCAGCTGATGATATCATCGCGGCGCAGATCACCGATGGCCGTATCGGTCAACCCCATCTCCTTCAGGACGTCGTCAGTATGTTGCCCGAGCATAGGCGGTGGCAGTCCGGGTGCGCGCTCCTCGCCGACGAACGTCACGGGGTAGCCGACGCAGTTCAAGCGGCCGGCCGCCGGATGATCGTATTGCATGATCAGCTCGTCCGCCTTGGTATGCGGATGGTCCAGCAACTGGGCGAGCGTGTTGATCGGCGAGCATGGAATGCCGGCCTCGTTGAGCGCGCCATTCCAATCCGCAACCTTTCGGGTGGCGATGACCGCCTGCACATGATGCAGCGTTTCGGCGCGGTTCCTGACCCGGTCCGCATTGGTCCGGAACCTCGGATCGTCCACGATCGCACTCAAGCCTGCGATCGCGCAGAACTTGCGCCAGAGATTGTCGTTGGCTACCCCGATCATGATCGGTCCGTCCGCGGCCTCGAACGCCTGGTAAGGACACAGCGACTCGTGGCTGGAGCCGCATTTGGCCGGCTGCGTCCCGCGCTGCCAATATGTCTGCAGATTGTAGCCGAGCAACCCAAGCGCGGTATCGAACAGCGAAACTTGGATCGCCCCGCCCCGGCCCGATTTCTCCCGCGCAAGCAGGCTGGCCAGAATGCCGCCGAAGGCATGCACACCGGTCATCTGGTCAATTGGCGAGATCGGGCTGCGGATATAGCCGCCGCCCTCGTCGCCGCTCATCGACATGATGCCTGCAAAGGCCTGCAAGATCACATCGTAACCTGGCGAATTCCTGAGCGGACCGGTCCGACCGAAGCCGGAGATGCTGCAATGGACCAGCCGGTCGTTGAGTGCGCAAAGCGTCACGGCATCAATGCCGAGCCGCTCGGCGACGCCGGTGCCAAAACTCTCGATAGCGACGTCGGCGGACTTCGCAAGCGTGTGCACCAGCTTGCGTCCCTTGTCGGACTTCATGTTGATCGCAATGCTGCGCTTGTTGCGGTTGGCGCTCAGAAACACCGTGCCGAGGCCAGGCGCCGGAAATGGCGGCCATCCCCGTGTCTCATCACCCTGCCCGAGCGCTTCGACCTTGATGACCTCGGCACCGAGGTCGCCAAGATACTGCGCGCAGAGCGGCCCAGCCAGCACCTTCGAGAGATCGAGAACCTTGATGCCATCGAGCGGTCTTGACACGATCGTCTCTCCTTCTGAAACCGGTTCAGTTCAACCCTGCGGCAAACAAGCCGCCGATATAGGCCGGAAAACCTCGCTGCGTGACCAGGATGTAGTCGGCAGCGCGTCGTTCCGCCTCGTCGAGTTCAGGACGCCAGCGCGCGGCGACGGAGTCCGCAGCCGTGAGCCGTGCACGCAGCAGCTCCTTGCCCCAGGTCTTCGGCTCGTCGTCGTGCCAATAGGCGCCAGCTGCGATCCGGCCGTCATAAGTGGCTTTGCGCTGCCCCTCGATGCGGAAGCCGGACCGGGCGAACGCCTCCAAAAGCTCCTGTCCGCTTTCCAAGCGCGCAGCAAGCGCATTGGTGACCGCATCCACGGCTTGCATGATCTTGGGATCGAGCCCTCTCTTCTTCAACCGTTCGTAGTCGAGCCTGCCGAGAAACAGCGTCCTGATCATGTTGCGTGGCTCCCGGCGCTGGATCAGTCTTGCGAAGATCTGCATCTCAGTCCTGATCGCCGTGTCGAAGTTCTGCGGCAATCCCTGCGCGACGCAGTCGAGGATCGCAGACGGGGCCGGATAATGTCCGAGGGTGGCGACGAGCATTTTGGTTCGGCACAAGTCGGTCTCGCTTGAGACACGCTGCGCGGCGGCCGGCTGCCAATCGGGACGATCCCAGGGTTGTGTGGCAGCGGGAGATGACAGCACCCATCGTTCCGCAGCAGCAACCTCCTCGCCCGGCATCGCCAACTCGTGCGCGAGGCCCGCGGCGATCGCTGCTTGTCCATTGATCCGTGCGCCGTCGAGCAGCACCGGCAGCGCCGCTTCAATTCCGATCAGACGCGGCAACCGCTGGGTTCCACCGCCGCCCGGCAACAATCCGACCAGCGACTCCGGCAGGCCGAACGTCGCCTGCGGGTGGTCGGCGACCACCCGGTGATGGGTGGCGAGCGCGAACTCACAGCCACCGCCCAATGCGAGGCCGGCGACCGCCACCGCGATTGGCTTGCCCGCGGTCTCGAGCCGACGCAATCCGTGGCTCAGCCGAAAGAAATGGTCGAAAGCCAGGCGATCGCGTTCAACCGGCGGTGCCGCCATGATCGTGTCGTAGGCGGTTTCAAGCTCGGCCAGATCGGCGCCGGCGCAGAACGCGGAAGACTTGCCGGAGCTGATGACGACGCCCGCGACGTCGCTCTGCGTGAGCCAGTCGGCAAACACGCCGAGCTCCTCGATCGCCGCGTTCGACAACACGTTCATCGAGCGGCCGGGCATGTCGAAGATCAGGTGCAGGACGCCGTTTCCCGCAAGCTCCATGCGAAACTGCTTCAGCTCCGGTCCGATCGGCATCCCTAGCCTCCCGATTAAAGTTCATTGGTGTACGATCAGGCTTGCGCTGATCCCGCCTTCGGTTGTATACCCAAACCGAATACTGTACACTAGCAAACTAAATCAGACGGGACGCGTTTTGACAATGATCGAGCGCACGATCTTTCGCGAAGAGCATGAAATTTTCCGGCAGACGGTGCGACGCTTCGTCGACCGCGAGATCGTACCCTTCCACGCCAAATGGGAAGAAGAAGGCATTGTGCCGCGGGAGCTGTGGCTGAAGGCGGGTGCCGCGGGGCTCCTGTGCTGCACCGTTCCGGAAGAATATGGCGGCATGGGACTGGACTACCTGTTCGATGTCGTCGTGTTCGAGGAACTCTGGCGCTCCGGTGCCAGCGGACCTGGCTTTCTGATCCATACCGACCTGGTTGCGACCTATGTCCTGTCGTTCGGCACCGAGGCGCAGAAGCGCCAATGGTTGCCCAAGATGGTCTCGGGCGAGGCGATCGGCTCGCTCGGCATGACCGAGCCGCACGCCGGCAGCGATCTCAAGGCGATCCGGACCCGCGCGGTACGCGATGGCGACGAGTTCGTCGTCAACGGCCAGAAGGTCTTCATCTCCAACGGCCAGCTCTGCGACTTCATCGTGCTTGCGACCAAGACGGACAGCCATGCCGGCGCGAAGGGTGTTACGCTGTTCATCGTCGAGAGCGACCGGCCCGGCTTCAAGCGCGGCCGCAACCTGGAAAAGCTGGGGATGAAGGCGCAGGACACCTCAGAGCTGTTCTTCGACAATGTGCGGATTCCCGCCGGCAATCTGCTCGGCAAGGAGGGCAAGGGCTTTGCCCAGATGATGACCAAGCTGTCGCAGGAGCGGCTGGCACAGGCGATCCGCTCGGCGACCGTCACCGAGACCGTGATCGACTGGACGCTGCAATACACCTCCGAGCGCAGCGCGTTCGGCCAGAAGCTCGCCGATTTCCAGAACACCCAGTTCAAGCTGGCCGAGCTCAAGACCAAGGCGGCCGTCGCTCGGGTCTTTACCGACAAGTGCATTGCGCTGTTCATGGAGGGCAAGCTCGATCCCGTCGATGCGGCGATGGCCAAGATGTTCACCTCCGAGGTGCACTGCGAAACGGTGGATGAATGCCTGCAATTGTTCGGCGGCTGGGGCTACATGTGGGAATACCCGATCGCGCGGGCCTATGCGGATGCGCGGATCGTCAAGATTGCCGGCGGCTCGATCGAGATCATGAAGACGATTATCGCGCGACAGATGTACGCGCAGCGCGGCTTTGACATTCAGAAGAACGGGTCGTCCTCATAGGCCCCTCTTCTTCGGAACACCGAAGATTGCGCGCGAGACTATCAAACGACAAACGACGAGGGAGATCAGCGTTGAAGGGCCTAGCTGGAAAAGTTGCCATCGTGACCGGCGGCGGACAGGGAATCGGGCGGGGATTGACGCTGCGGCTCGCCGAGGAAGGCTGCAAGGTCGCGATCTTCGACATCAATCCGCAGGGCGGCGAGGAGACCGCCAAGCTCGCGCCGCAGGCCACTATCAAGACCTATGCCGTCGACGTCGGTGACGCGGCCTCCGTGGATGCGGCGGTCGCCAGGGTCGAGGCCGATCTCGGTCCAATCTGGCTTTTGGTCAACAATGCCGGCTGGGATCGTCCGATGCCGTTCCTGAAGACCGACCAGGCGCTCTGGGACAAGATCATCCGCATCAACCTCTATGGGCCACTCAACACGCACAAGGCGATTGCGCCCTTGATGGTCGAGCGCGGCGGCGGCCGGATCGTCAATATCGCCTCCGACGCCGCGCGCGTCGGCACCAGCGACGAGGCCGTCTACTCCGCCTGCAAGGGTGGGCTGATCTCCTTCACCAAGTCGCTGGCACGCGAGCTCGCACGCAAGAACGTCCTGCTCAACGCCGTCTGCCCCGGCCCGACCAACACGCCGATGATGGCGGCGGTGCTTGGCGAGGGCGAGCACGCCGTGAAATGGAAGGACGCGATGGTCCGCGGCATCCCGCTGAAGCGGATGGGCGAGCCCGACGACTACGGCGGGATCGTCGCGATGCTCGCGTCCGACGACGGCAAATTCATCACCGGACAGACCATTTCCGTCTCCGGCGGAATGAACATGATCTAAGCGCGAGAGGAAACGCCATGACCGATCCGAAGCAATTCACCGACGTCATCTACGAGGTCCGCGACCGTGCCGCCTGGATCATCATCAACCGGCCGAAGGTGTACAACGCCTTCCGCGGCCAGACGCTGGAGGAATTGATCCAGGCCTTCCAGCTCGCCGCCAACGACCGGCAGGTCGCAAGCATCGTGCTGACCGGTGCGGGCGAAAAGGCGTTCTGCACCGGCGGCGACCAGTCCGCGCATGAGGGCCAGTATGATGGCCGCGGCGTGGTCGGACTGCCGATCGACGAAATCCAGGGCCTGATCCGCGATGTGCCGAAGCCGGTGATCGCGCGCGTCAACGGCTTTGCGATCGGCGGCGGCAATGTGCTTGCCACGCTGTGCGACCTGACCATTGCCGCGGATCATGCCCAGTTCGGCCAGGTCGGTCCCAAGGTGGGTTCGGTGGATGCCGGCTGGGGCACCGCTTTCCTGGCCCGCCACGTCGGCGACAAGAAGGCCCGCGAGATCTGGTTCCTCAATGAGCGTTACACCGCCGAGCAGGCGCGCGAGATGGGCTTGGTCAACAAGGTCGTCCCGATGGCGCAACTCGACGCCGCCGTGAAGGATTGGACCGACAAGCTCGCCCAGCGCTCGCCGACCGCGATCGCACTCGCCAAGCGGTCGTTCAACGCCGATTCCGACAATATCCGCGGCATCAGCAACTTCGCGCTGCACGCCGTGAAGCTGTTCTATGACACGGCGGAATCGAAGGAAGGCGTCGCGGCATTCAACGAAAAGCGCGATCCGGACTTCCACAAGTTCACGCGCTGACGGCCACGGCCCACAAGCTGAAAAGGCAACGCCATGGCGTCGCACAAGGTCGTCATCTCCTGCGCGGTCACGGGATCGATCCACACGCCGTCGATGTCACCGCATCTGCCGGTGACGCCGGCGGAGATCGCCGAATCAGCGCTCAGCGCCGCGGCGGCGGGAGCTGCGATCGTGCATCTGCACGCGCGCAACCCCGTCGACGGCAGGCCGGATCAATCGCCGGAAGCGTTTGAACCTTTCCTGCGCGTGATCAAGCAGAGTTCAAACGTGGTCGTGAACCTGACCACCGGCGGCTCGCCCTACATGACGGTCGAGGAGCGCGTCCGGCCGGCGGCGACCTGGAAGCCCGAGGTCGCAAGCCTCAACATGGGATCGATGAATTTCGGGCTGTTCCCGATGCTGAAACGCTACAAGAGCTTCAAGCACGACTGGGAGCCGCAGATGCTCGAGGGCTCCCACGATCTCGTCTTCCGGAACTCGTTCAGGGATATCCGCTACGCGCTGGAGACGCTGAACGGCTCCGGCGCGCGCTACGAGTTCGAATGCTACGACACCAGCCACCTCTACAATCTGCACTATTTCTGGAGCGAAGGACTGGTGAAGGCGCCTTTGTTCATCCAGACCTGTTTCGGGTTGCTCGGAGGCATCGGCTCGCATCCGGACGATGTGATGCACATGAAGCGGACGGCCGATCGGCTGTTCGGCAACAATTATCGCTGGTCCGTGCTCGGCGCCGGACGCGCCCAGATGCCGGTTGCTGCAATGGCGGCGTCGATGGGCGGCAATGTCAGGGTCGGGCTTGAGGACAGCCTCTGGCTCGGCGCCGGACGCCTCGCCGAAACCAATGCGGCCCAGGTGACGCAGGTGCGCAAGATCATCGAAGGGCTCGGACTCGAGATTGCGAGCCCGGACGAAGCCCGCGACATCCTCCAGCTCAAGGGTGGCGACAAGGTCGCCTTCTAGCTCTCAACTGACGGCTCGACAGACATGTTGCCAAATCGCCCGGTCTACGACGAAGAGCACGCGCTCCTGCGCGACAGCGTCCGCCGCTTCGCCGCGGCCAGGATCGAGCCACGCTTTCAGGAATGGGAGAAGGCCGGCATCATCGACCGCGCCCTCTGGCCGGCGGCGGGTGAAGCCGGCCTGCTCTGCCCGCAGGTGCCGGAGCAATATGGCGGCATCGGGGGTAACTTCCGCCACAACGCCGTCGTCATCGAGGAGCTCGCCTATTCGGGCTTCGCGGGTCCCGCAACCGACTTCTCGGTCCACAATGACGTGTGCTGCGGCTATCTCTTGAGCTACGGCACGGAAGAGCAGAAGCGGAAATGGCTGCCGCGCATGGTCTCCGGCGAGACCGTCTGCGCGATCGCCATGACCGAGCCCGGGACCGGCAGCGACCTGCAGGGCGTGCGCACCCGCGCGGTGCGCGACGGCGATGACTATGTCATCTCCGGCCAGAAGACGTTCATCTCCAACGGCCAGATGTGCGACCTCGTCATTGCGGTGACCCGCACCAATACCGACGGCGGATCGCGCGGCATGAGCCTGATCCTCGTTGAAGCGGACCGCCCCGGCTTTCGTCATGGCCGCAACCTCGACAAGCTCGGCCATCTCTCCTCCGACACCTCGGAATTGTTCTTCGACGAGGTCCGCGTCCCCGTGACCAACCTGCTCGGTGCGGAAGGCGGCGCGATGGCGGCGCTGATGAGCGAACTGCCGCAGGAGCGGCTGACCATCGCGCTGCATTCGATCGCGTCGGCGCAAAGGGCGTTCGACATCACCAAGGCCTACGTCCAGGAGCGAAAGGCGTTCGGGCAGGCGATCGGCAGCTTTCAGAACACGCGCTTCAGGCTGGCCGACCTCAAGTCCGACCTTGCCGTCGGGTGGGCCTATGTCGATCAGTGTCTGAGTCAGCATGTCCGCGGCGAGCTGACCACCTACGCGGCATCGACCGCAAAGCTCTGGGTTACCGAGATGCATGGCAGACTGGTCGATCAGTGCCTGCAATTCTTCGGCGGCTACGGCTTCATGCGCGAATACGAGATCTGCCGGCTGTTCGCCGACGCGCGGGTGCTGCGCATCTATGGCGGCACCTCGGAGATCATGCGCGAGCTGATCTCGCGCAGTCTCTGACCCGCACTGCTAGCGATCCGGATCAGTAGCTCTTCGGCAGATCGAGCACCTTCTCGGCAATGAAGCTCAGGATGAGCTGCTCGGTGATCGGCGCAAGCCGGGTGATGGTGACTTCGCGGAACAGCCGCTCGACATGATACTCCTTGGCATAGCCAAAGCCGCCGTGCGTCATGATAGCCTGCCAGGCGGCGTCGTGCCCGGCGCGGGCGCCGAGCAATTTGGCGCTGTTGGCCTCCGCGCCGCAGGGCTTGCCGGAATCGTAGAGCCAGGCGGCGCGCATCGCCATCAGCCATGCCGATTCCAGATACATCCACTTCTCGGCCAGCGGATGCTGGATGGCCTGGTTCTGGCCGATCGGACGGTCGAACACCACGCGTTCCCTGGCGTAGCGCGTTGCCCGGCGCAATGCGTCCTGACCGATCCCGATCGCTTCGACCGCGATCAGGATGCGTTCCGGATTGAGGCTGTGCAGGATGTAGGAAAAACCCTTGCCTTCCTCACCAATCCGGTCCGCCTCGGGGATGAACAGACCATCGATGAAGATGGCGTTGGAATCGACCGCCTTGCGGCCCATCTTCGGAATCCGGCGCACCTCGATCTTCGAGCGATCGAGATCAGTGTAGAAGATGGTGATGCCATCGGTCGGCCGCTTGCAGTCCTCGAACTTCGTGGTCCGCGTCAGCAGCATGATCTTGTTGGCGACCTGCGCGGTCGAGGTCCAGACCTTCTGGCCATGGACCAGGTAGCCGCCCGGCACCTTCTCGGCAAAGGTCTTGATGCGCGTGGTGTTCAGCCCGGCATCCGGCTCGGTGAAGCCGAAGCAGCATTGATCCTCGCCCGACACCAGCCGCGGCACCCAGCGCCGCTTCTGATCGTCGGTGCCCTTCACCACGATCGGATGCGGACCGAACAGGTTGATATGCACAGCCGATGCCGAGGTCATGCCGCCGCCATGGCTTGCCACCTCATGCATCATGATCGCGGCTTCGGTGACGCCGAGGCCGGCGCCGCCATATTCTTCCGGCATGGTGATGCCGAGCCAGCCGGCATCGGCCATGGCGCGATGGAATTCGCGGGGAAATTCGCCGTCCTCGTCGCGGGCCAGCCAATACTCGTCATCGAAGCGCGACACGACGCTCCGAACGCCCTCGCGAATGGCGGCGTGATCCTCCGGCACGTCGAGCTGATTGGCAAAGGATCTATCCATCCGAATGGCCCTCCCCGACCGACGCCAAGGTTCGTTTCGCGGCGACCAGATGCGGAATGTCGTACATCTTGCCGTCGATCCCGACGGTGCCGACATCGGGTGCAGCCGCGAATGCCGCAACGACGCGCCGCGCATGCGCCAGATCGTCATCGGACGGCGTGAAGCAGGTGTTGATGGTCGCGATCTGATCCGGATGGATCGCGATGCGGCCGACAAAGCCGTCGCGCCGGGCAATCCTGCAGCTTTCGGCGAGCCCCTGCTGATCCCTGAAGTCGACATACAGGGTTTCGAGTGCAGCCGCGCCGGCGGCGCCGGCGGCAAACAGGCATTGCGCGCGCGCCACCTGATAGGGAAAGGTCCAGCTCCCATCGGCCTCTCGCGGCGTCAGCGCGCCGAGCGCCGCGCTCAAATCCTCGCCGCCCCAGGTCACGCCGACCAGCCGCTTGTTGCCGCGCGCATAACCGCTGAAGCCGATCATCGCGGCCGGGGTTTCGGTCGCGACCGTCAGCAGCTTGACGTGACCGGTTGGAACGCCGTTCGCGACTTCGAGCACATCGACATAATGCGAGATGAGATCGACGTCCTCGATGCCGTTGACCTTTGGCAGCAGCAGGCCATCGAGCCCGGGACGAACCACGGCGGCGAGATCCTCCAGCGTCAGTCCGGTGCCGAACGGGTTGATCCGGACCAGGAAGAACCAGCTTCTCGGACCGCCGCCCAACAAGCCCTTGACGGCGTCGCGCGCAAACGCCTTGCGACCCGGCGCGACCGAATCCTCCAGATCCAGGATCAGGGCATCGGCGCCGATCCCGTCAGCCTTGGCGAATTTGCGTTCGCTGTCGGCCGGCACGAACAGAAGCGAGCGCAGTTTCATGCCGGCCTCCGCATCATCAGCCCGTTCCGGCGGCAATAGACCACTTCCTCGTCGCGCTGATTGAAGCCGCGATGCTCGAAGGTCACGATGCCCTGCGTTGGACGCGATTTGCTCTCCCTGACGGCGACGATCTTGGTCTCCGCCCGCAGCGTGTCGCCGGCAAACACCGGCTTCGGGAATCGCGTGTCCTCCATGCCCAGATTGCCGACGGTCGTACCCAACGTGGTATCCTGCACCGACAACCCGATGATCAGGCCGAGCGTGAAGATCGAGTTCATCAAGGGCTTTCCGAACTCGGTGCCCTTGGCATATTCGTGGTCGATATGAACCGCCGCCGGATTGTAGGTCAGCGACGAGAACAGGATGTTGTCCATGTCGGTCACGGTGCGCCGGATCTCATGGACAAAGGTCTGTCCGACCGAAAATTGCTCGAAGAAGAGCCCCGCCATGCTGCTTGCCTCTTGTTATGTCTAGCAGGTTATATCTCGCAGGGTGCCTCGGCGGCGTGGTCCGCCGGGACGTCCTTGTCTCCCGTGTGCTTTCTACCGTATAGTGATATCGTACACAAGCGTACTAATTATGGAGAGCGCACATGGCCCTTCGTGAAAACCGGCAGGTCCGGCTGGTGGCGCGGCCGCACGGGATACCGCACGCGGAGCACTTTGCGCTGGTCACGGAACCGGTCGCCGCGCCCGGCGAGGGCGAGATCCTGATCGAAAATCGCTATCTCTCGATCGATCCGGCGCAACGCGGATGGGCCAATGACGAGGGGAACTACAGCGCACCGGTGCCGCTCGGCACGCCGATGCGGGCGCTCGCGGTCGGCGAGATCCTCGCCAGCAATGCACCGGAGTTTCGGCCGGGCGAGCAGGTGTTCGGATGGTTTGGCTGGCAACGCTATTGCGTGACCACGCCGGACGCGGTGTTGCGCCGCGTCATTCCATCGCGCCTGCCGCTCAGTGCCAATCTCAGCGTGCTCGGCATGAACGGCATCACCGCCTATCTCGCCTTTCATGGCTTGGGCGATCCCAAGCCAGGGGAGCACGTGCTGGTGTCGACAGCGGCCGGCAGCGTCGGCAGCTTTGTCGGCCAGCTCGCGAAGATCGCGGGCTGCCGCGCCGTCGGGCTGACCAGTTCGGCAGACAAGGCCGCGCTGGCGAAAGCGCGTTACGGTTATCAGGACATGATCAACTACCGCGAGGCAGCCGACCTTGGCGCGGCGATCCGCGCGGCCTGTCCTGATGGCAACGACATCTTCTTCGACAATACCGGCGGTCCGATCGCCGATGCCGCCATCCGCACGATGCGGTTGCGCGGACGCGTGATCCAGTGCGGCACGGCCGCGAACGCGTCCTGGACTCCCGCCCCGCAAGGCCCACGTCCCGAACGCGAGATCTTGACCCGGCGCCTGCGCTGGTCGGGCTTCATCATCTTCGATCATCTCGCCGAGTTCGAAACGGCGGCGGCACGCCTCGCCGAGCTCGCGCTGGCCGGCAAGATCGTTCACGACGAGGAAATCCTGCCGGGCCTGGAGCACGCCCCCGGTGCAATTGCCCGGCTTTACCGCGGCGAAAACCACGGCAAGCTGATGATCGCTGTCGACTGAGCGGCTTTAGTTCTTTGAGCATGATCTTTTCGGAAAACCGCTTCGCACTTTTCCGGATCATGCTTTAAGCGCTCGCCTTCCGCTTCATCACCTCGGGCATTTTCGCGCGATGGAAGCCCTCGAACGCCGCGCTGCGGCTGTGCGGTTCGAGCTTCCAGGTCGTGCGGGCATTCGGCGTGCCGCCATCAACGCGGACGCAGGAGCCGGTGATATAGGCCGCCGCCGGCGACAGCAAATAGGTGATCGCGGCCGATATCTCCGCTTCCGTCCCGAAGCGCTGCAGCGGCACGCGCTCGGTGAAGTCGTGCAGCTTCTTCTGCATTTCCGGCGTGTAGGTGTCGAAGCCGCTCGAGACGATGCCGCCGGGCGCCACCGCATTGACGCGGACAGCAGAGGCCGACCATTCACACGCGGCCGTCTCGGTCAGCGTCAACATGCCGCCGCGCGCCGCGGCCGAATGGCCGAACTCCGGCCAGCCATGCCAGATGTCGGCGATGATGTTGACGATCGCGCCGCCATTCGCCTCCATCCAGCGGTTATAGACTTCGCGCATGAAGATGAAGCCGCCGGTGAGGTTATTGCGGACCACAGCTTCAAACCCCCTGGTGGAGATCGCCCTCAGCGGCGAGCGAAACTGGCCGCCGGCATTGTTGACCAGGCCGTCAATGCGCCCATATTTCGCCAGCACCGCCTCGACCGCCGCCGCCACCATCGCCTCATCGCGAATGTCGCAAGCCTGGGTCATCACCTGCCCGCCATCCTCCTCGATCTCCTGCCGCACCTCGGCGAGCTTCTCCGGGGTCCGGCCGACAATCGCCACATTGGCACCGAGCGCGGCGAGCTCATGGGCCGTGCAGCGCCCGATCCCGCTGCCGCCACCAGTCACGATGATGGTCTGCCCTCTGAACAGATCCGGCCTGAACACCGACTGATATGGCATGTCGAAATCTCCCTGGGCTCTTGTCGCCGGCGCGCGGCCCACCCCAAAGAGGGGGACCGCGAGCATTGCCTCCAATTATCGTACACTATATTACTATATGCCAGCAAAAGGCAATCAAGGGAGCGCTCCCGTGACGCAACCGACGACCATCACGATCGAGACCCGCGGCGCGATCGAAATCCTGACGTTGAACCGCCCCGACCAGCGCAATGCCGTCTCGCCCGCCATGATTACGGAACTGACCGCGTACTTCGCAGGGCTGCACGACCGGCCGACGACGCGCGTTGTGATCCTGCGCGGCAACGGGCCTGAATTTTCCGCCGGCGCCGAACTTGGATCAGACGCATTTGCGGCGCCTGGGAAGGGCCGGCCGCAGCGTCAACTCAAGATGCAGCAGAATTACTCCGGCGTGATCCGCCAGATGCGATCATGCCCGCAGCCGATCATCGGGCTTGCCCATGGGGCCGCATGCGGCGCGGGCTTCTCCTTCCTGCTCGCCTGCGACGTCCGCTTTGCCGCACCAGACGCCCGCATGAACGCCGCCTATATCCGCATTGGCGTCGGCGGTTGCGACATGGGCTCGGGCTACCTGCTGCCCCGCCTCGTCGGCCTCTCAGTGACCTCTGAACTCCTGCTCACCGGGCGCTTCCTCAAGGCCGAGCGCGCCAGGACCATCGGCCTAGTCAGTGACATCGTGCCCGCGAATGAGTTGCTCGCAACCGGGCTGGCGTTCGCCGAGGAGATGCTGCGGGTCTCGCCGATGGGGTTGCGCATGACCAAGCAGGCGCTCAACACGCTGATCGACGCACCGAGCCTCGATGCGGCACTCATGCTGGAAGACCGGCAACAGGTGATCCTCCTGGAGACGCACGATCACGCGGAAGCCGTCGCCGCATTTCGCGAGCGACGGGATCCGACCTATTCCGATCAGTGACCTACTTTACATCTGCAAACGCGGCCGCGATCTCGCGCAGCTTGAACTTCTGGATCTTGCCGCTCGCCGTACGCGGCAGCTCGTCCACGACCTCGACGCGTTCGGGCCAGAACTGTTTTGCCATCCTGGCCTCGCCCAGATAGACCTGCACCGTCGCGAGATCGATCGTGGTTCCGGAACGCGGGACGATGAACGCACAGCCGCGCTCGCCGAGCCGGGAATCCGGAAAGCCGACCACGGCGACGGCGGCCACCGCCGGATGCTTGTAGAGCAGGTTCTCGATCTCGACGATCGGCACGTTCTCGCCGCCGCGGATCAGGATATCCTTCACACGGCCGGAAATGCGGATATAGCCGTCCTTGTCCATGTAGGCGAGATCGCCGGAATCGAACCAGCCTTCGTGGTCGAACGTCGTCAGCTCGGATCGCTTGTAATAGCCCTTGAACATCTGGGCGCCGCGAACCAGCAGCCGCCCTGGCTCTCCCGTCGGCGAAGGCCGGCCCTCGGCGTCGACGATCCGCACTTCCATTCCCTCGAGCGGCCGGCCGTCCGTGCCGGCGGATTTCTCGGCCGCACGTACAGGCTCGGTCAGCGTGCCCGACAAGACCTCCGTCATGCCCCAGAGCGAGCAGACCGTGAGGCCGAGTTCGGCGGCCGCCTGCTCGATCAGGACCGACGGAATCGGGGCGCCGCCGCACAGGAAAGAGCGGAGGCTGGTCGGCTGCGGCGCCCCCGCCTTCACGGCGTCGCAGATGTCGCTGAGGAATGGCGTCGAGGCGGCTGTATAGGTGACGCCTTCGCGCGCCATCAGGCCGACGCCGCGCTTCGCTTCCCATACGTCCTGCAGGATCATGGTCCCGCGCAGATAGACCGAGAGCAGCACGATCGCGGCATAGCCGGTCATGTGGCCGACCGGCGACGCCACCAGCAGCACATCGCTGGTATCGAGCCCGAACCGCCCCGACAGCGCCTTGCAGCAGGCGACCAACGAGTTCGACGTGTGCATGACGCCCTTGGGCTCACCGGTCGTGCCCGACGTGAACATCAGCACCGCCATGTCATCCGGGCTCAGGCCCGCCGGCAGCTTGTCGGCCTCGGACGACAGCAGCATCCGCTCGAAGCTGGTCTCGCCCTCGCCATCGGCGACGATCACGTGCTTGAGGTGGGGCAGCTCGGCGCGCATGCCTTGCGCCATCGCGGCATAGTCGAAGCCGCGATAGGTCTTCGGGACGACAAAGACCTTCGCCTGGCAGAAATTCAGGATGTAGAGCAGTTCGCGCTCGCGCAGGATCGGCATCACCGGGTTCATCACCGCGCCGATCTTGCTGCATGCAAACGCCGTGACCACGAATTCCCACCAATTGGGCAGTTGCACCGTGACGACGTCGCCGCGTCCGACGCCGAGCCGGAGCAACGCGCTGGCGGCACGCTCCGCAAGCTTCTCCAGTTCCCGGTAAGTGAAGCGCCGCGCTTGCTCGCGATCCGCCCGGTCGGCGACGATCGCGACCTTGTCCGGCGCTTGTGCAGCGGCTTCGGTCAGCAGCTGATCGACGGTCTTGTCGAGCCAATAGCCGGCTTCGCGAAAGCTGGCGTGCGGCGCATCTCGTACGGTGGCGGCCACGGTCATTGTTCCCTCCTGCGGCATCGTCTTGTCCGATTTCACGATCGGATTATTTAGTTTATTGGTGTACTTTATTTCAGAGTACGATTGATTGCCAATGGTCTAGATTGTCGCTTGCCGCGACAAGGCTACGGTCACTCCCCGGCGAACACCGGCTTTCGCTTCTCGACGAAGGCCTTGACGCCTTCACGCGCATCCGCCGTTCGCGAGATCGCAGCCAGCGTCTGCGCCTCCTCCTCGAGCTGGCTTTCAAACGATCGCTCCGCCGCCTGGCAGAACAGCCGCTTGATCGCGCCGAACGCCTCCGTCGGACCCGCGGCGAGCTCTTTCGCGATCCGTTCGGCCTCGGATTGCACGGCGCTATCAGGAACGACGAAATCCACCAGACCAAGGGAAAGCGCGGTCCCGGCATCGAGCGTCTCGCCAAGCAGAAAGAAGCGCCTTGCGCGCGCAACGCCGATCCGGCGCGTGACCGTGGTGGTCGAACCGCTGTCCGGGCTGAATCCGATCCTGGAGAATGCCGCCGAAATCCGCGCCGATTCCGCCATAACCACCAGGTCTGCAGCCGCCATCAGCGACACGCTGCCGCCCGCGACGTTGCCGTGAACGGCGGCGATGACGGGGGCGCGCATCCGAACCATTCGTGCGATCGCGGCATGAAGGTCGGCGGTCCATGCCTTGATCGTTCTGGGCAAGGCTTCGCCCTCGTTGACCAGCGCCGTCAGGTCGCCGCCGACGCTGAACAGCCGCCCGCGTGCGGAGAGTAGCACCGCACGGACGTCGGCACGCTCGCTCAACTCGGCGATTGCCAAGCCGAACTCGCGGCAAAAATTGCCGTCGATCGGATTGCCCCGGGCGGGTTGATCCAGAACCATATGCGCAAGACCATCATCGATCACGCACTCGAAGCTCTTCGTCTGTATTGCCAATCCCATCGGCTATTCCCTTCGAAGGCACTCGAGGAGCGTCCACGCCTCAATGCTCAGATCGACCGCGCCTGCTTTTCTTTCTGCACCGAGGCCTGGATAGCCTCGCGTGCTCGCTGCCAGTCGGCCGGCGATAGTTTTGAGAGCCCGGCAAAGGTGCTCGGTGCCGCCAGATGATGGCCGCCGTCAATGCTGATCGTGGCGCCGGTGATGTAGCTGGAGCCATCCGACATCAGGAAGATCAGGAGATTGCGCAGTTCGTCCATCTTGCCGAACCGGCGCAGCGGCACCTCGTCGGCCTGGGTCGCACCGACGCCGGTCTCCGCCAGCGGATTGAGCTTGTCCCAGGCCCCTTCGGTCGGGAAAGGCCCGGGTGCGATCGCGTTGACGCGGATGTTCTTGGGGCCCCACTCGACTGCGAGCGACATCGTCATGGCATGCACGGCCGCTTTCGCCATCGCCGCCGGCACCACATAGGCCGACCCAGTCCATACCCACGTCACGAGATTGCTGATAATGACACCGGGCAGATTTGCGGCGATCCACCGCTTGCCACAGGCGAGCGAGGCGTAGAACGAGCCGTCCATCACCGTCGAACGAACTGCCTCATAGCCCCGTGGCGAGAGGCTCTCGGTCGGCGCCAGGAAATTTGCGCCGGCGTTGTTGATGAGCCCGGTCAGCGGCCCTTCCGCCCAGATGCTGTCCATCATCGCTTCGATGCTGTCCGGGTCGCGTACATTGGCGAGCAACGCGGACGCTTGCCCTCCCGACCGCCTGCAAATCTCCTGCGCCGCTTGATCCAGAACCTCCTTGCGTCTTCCGCAGATATAGACGTGAGCGCCGTAGGCGGCAAAGCCAACCGCCATCTCCTTGCCGAGCCCGGTCCCTCCGCCGGTGATCAGAATGCGCTTTCCTTTGAGCACAGCGGCGTCGAACATGGTCGCTCCCTTCCTGTCGCTGATACTGGCCGTCAGCTGGCCCGCAGGGTCGGACGCATCAGCGCTAATGCGGATATTAATACACTAGCATACTGATTTTGTAAATCGTCGGATGCCGCGTGCTGCGGAGGTCTTTTACCCATTTCGTGGCCTTTCCTTTAAAATACACTGGCGTATGGTATTGCCAGACTCTAGGCCCCGACTCGGGCTTCAAAGGGAAACAGCATGGTTGATCAGCCCGATTGGGATCTTCGACTCGGATACTTGATCCATGACGTCTCGCGGCTCAGGAGGATGATGTTCGATCGAGCTTTGGCGCCGCTTAGCATCACCCGCTCGCAATGGTGGGTGCTGGCGTTCATCTCTCGCAAAGATGGCCTACCCCAGACGCAGCTGGCCAATGAGCTTGACGTCGGCAAGGTCGCGGTCGGCGCCCTGATCGACCGGCTCGAGGCCTCCGGTTTCGTGCTGCGTCAGGCCGATCCGGTCGATCGGCGCGTCAAGCGCGTCTATGTCACCAAACAGGCGCGCGGCTTCCTGGAGAAGCTCAGGAAGGAGACCGACAAGTTCAACGCGCAGATCGTCAATGGCATCGATCGCAAGCAGCTTGAGGCAACCTCCGAGGCGCTGCTTGCCATGAAGCACAATCTGCTCGCCATGTCGGATGGGACGGTGGCCGTCAGCGCAGATGACGAACGAGAAGTCCAGTCCGCGAAAGCACGGAAAAAGCGGCGGGCGGCAGCCTAAGAGTCTGGCCGCCCGCCTGAGCGGCACTTCGGGAGCGTCTCGCAAGTCAAAGTTATGAGACGACGTCGCGCCCCCAGATGTCGGCATTTGGACGCGCATGACGCACCATGTCTAGGACACGAGGACCGAGTTCGCTGGGATCCTCGACGGGATCGGTGCCAGGGCCGGCATGCCAGCCCTCTGCAACTTTCAAAATCCCATCGCCCGCTTCGAACACACGGCCGGTAACCTCGGTAGATTCCTCGCTTGCGAGCCAGACCACGATCGGTGCGACCCAGCGCGGATTCCGGCGTTTGATCTCCTCTTCGGTGCGCTCGCGCAATCCCTCGGTCATTCTGGTCTGCGCGCGCGGCGCGATCGCGTTCACCGTGATCCCGTACTGCCGAAGCTCCATTGCGCTGATGATGGTGAGGGCGGCGATGCCCGCCTTGGCGGCGCCGTAGTTGCTTTGGCCGACATTGCCAAACAATCCCGAGGCCGACGAGGTGTTGATCAGACGAGCGGTGACCGGCGCTCCGCGGCGCTTGGTTTCCTGACGCCAATATTGCGCGGCGTGATGAGACGGCGCGAAAGTGCCCTTGAGATGCACCTTGATCACGGTGTCCCATTCGGCCTCCGTCATGTTGACGATCATGCGGTCGCGCAGGATACCGGCGTTGTTGACGAGCACGTCGAGCCGGCCGAAGGTGCTGACGGCGCCATCGATCAACGCTTTGGCGCCAGCCCAATCGCTGACATCGTTGCCGTTCACGATGGCTTCGCCGCCGGCACGCCTGATCTCGTCGACGACCTGCTGGGCAGGCAAGAGATCGACTCCCTCTCCGGCCGCAGTGCCGCCGAGATCGTTGACTACCACCTTGGCGCCTTGCTCGGCCAGCATCAGCGCGTATTCGCGCCCGAGCCCGCGGCCGGCTCCGGTCACGATCGCCACCCGCCCGACACATAGTCGTCCCATTCATCGTCTCCTTGCTCTATTTCTTTGTGTCGGCGCGCATCAGGTCGCCGAACAGACGCCAGTTGGTTCCCTCGAAGCGCATCAGTTGCCATTGCTTGATGGGCGCAAAATCGCCCGGCGACGTGTTCAGGCGGATACCAGGAAGCAGCATCCCTAGCTCGACGTCCGTTAGATGGGCTGCCTGCCGCATCACGTTTTCGCGCGTGAGATCGTCGCCACATTGCCTCAAAAGGTACACGAGCGCCTGCGCCGTATTGTAGCCGTTCACGATCAAGGTATCGCTGCGATCGGCGCCGGGAAAATAGCCATCGAGAAATGCGTTGAGCTGCACCAGGCCAGGATCGTCCGTCCATCCTGGATCGTTCGGATCCTTGAAATAAGCTGCCGAGATCAGGCCTTGTGCATTGTCGAACCCGGCGGGCTTGATCACGCTGCCGATCGATGCCGACACATAGCTGAGAAAATGCAACGGCTTCCAGCCCAGCTCCGACATCCTCTTGATCGCCTGCGCTGCGAATTTCGGCGTCGCAATATCGAACATCACGTCGGCGCCGGTCGCCTTCAGCTTGACGATATGAGAGCCAATCGTCGGCTCCGAGACGTCGAACGCCTCTTCGGCCACGATCATCGATGCGGCCTTGTCACCAAGACCCTGCTTGATTCCCTTTAGGTAGTCCTTCCCGAAATCGTCGTTCTGGAACAGGATCGCGATCTTCGCGGCGGGTCGCTCGCTGAGCACATATCTTGCGTAGATAAATCCTTCGGTCTCATAGCTCGGAGTGAATCCCATCGTCCAGGGGAAGTTCTGTGGATCGTTCCACTTGGCCGCTCCGCTGGAGACGAACAGCTGAGGCACCCGCTTCGAATTCAGGTATTTCTGGACGGCTGAGTTAGCTGCGGTGCCGAGCGCATTGAAGACCAATAGAACCTCGTCGCTCTCAACGAGGCGCCGCGTTTGCTCGACCGTCTTCGGCGGTGAGTAGGCATCATCATAGGACAAGAATACGATGCGACGTCCGTTGACGCCGCCTTCCGCATTGACCTTGCGGAAATATGCCTGCTCGGTCTTGGCGACCATGCTGAAGGCCGATGCCGGGCCACTATAGGGAGATGTGTTGCCAATCCTGATCTCGGTGTCGTTAGCCCCGGGACCGTACCGTTTCTCGCCCGCTAGCGCCTGAGCGGCGAGCAAAACGCTCAGGATCGGCGCCATAGCTCTCGCCATATCAAAACGCACCGCGCACGATGATCCTCGCTGGTCGGTACGTCGGTTCATGGCGCCTCCCCGTCCGGCACGCTCAATGCCGGCCCTTCCATTTAGTACACCTATTTACTATATTATAAGGTATCATTGCAACTGCCTGGAACCCACAGCGGACGGAGCAGCTCGGCAGAGACCGGGAGACGCCTCGAATCTAGCATCCGTAAGCCTGCGCTTTGAGCCTGTTACGCAGCGCTACACTCGCGGCCTCCGTTCCGGGTCCGACGCGCGGCATCGTGCACAACTTGATTTTGTCTGTGAGGCAAGCGCCGCAAAGACCGGCTTTTGGCGCGCCAATTCTGCGCCGCCTGTTTACGTTCGGCGTTACGACACGCGTTGTTCTAACCTCGTTCGCAGATGGAGTGTTGGGACTACTCGTCACGCCGTCAGAGCTGTAAACGTTTGTATGTATTGGACGCAACGCTTGGAGCGATTACGGTCCTCGGCGTCCGTAAGAATGACGATTAAGACACCGACATTTGGCGAGCGGCAGTCAAGACGCAGAGTCTCGCAGACCGATTGTTGCGTCGATATTGGGGATGACATCGATACGCCCTGTGCTGCTTGATAGTAATCAAGTCGGTGTAGCCCTAAGACAAGTGATAAGGACGCGCGGGTTCGGCTTTGGGCAATCACGCCTGTACCCGGCCGAGCGAACGCGCCAATCGCCGAAAATGCTATGCGCTTTCGATAACCGCGGCGCCGGCATCGCTGCGACTGGCCGGCAGAATGAAGACGCGGAACAGAAGCGATCAATTGCAAATGAATTCGCCGAATTGCCGGCGAACGTTTGCGTTGTCGCTTCGGGGAACAGGTCCACGCATCGATCTGCTAGGTGCGAAGACCGGTCGCGGCCAGCGATGGCGGTGCAGGCTTTTGATGAAACAACAGAGCTGTTTCAATGTCCGTTCACGTTGTCGCAGATAGCCCCGCAAAACTCCGTGCCATTTCCGGCATGCTGATGCACGAATACGACGTTACGGCTGAGATGCTTGGCGTTGGCGCGGCTTTTTCCGCTGCGATGGAAGCGGTAGTGGTTAGCGTCGATCTACGCGTCCTCGAGAATATTGCCACTTTGAAAGCCAGGCTGGCAAGCTTGTTGTCCGCGCCCAAACGTGTCTTCGTCGTTGAACAATCTACCCGCCTCGCAAGGGCTCAAGCCTACGCGTTGGGCGCGACCCAGGTATTGGTGTCTCCTGTCCAACCCGCTCAGTTGCTCGAAAAGCTCGCCAACAAATGCGCTCTACCGACCGGCGCCACCGAGATTCCTTCGTTTGGCGAGGAGGTCGCTGCTGAGGGAGCGGCATGTTTTTCAGCGATGTTCCAGGCTGTGATGCGCGGTTCGCCGATCGATGTGGCAAAGACGAGGCGTGCCGGCAATAAGATCACGGACTATATTAGCGAGCACGGTCTAACGGACTGGCTCGCGATTGTTCGTCTTCACCACGAAGGCACGTATCAGCACTGCTTGCTCGTTACCGGCGTTGCCGTGGACTTTGGCCTAAGCCTTGGCATGGCGAGGCGCGACATTGATCGGCTGCATTCTGCCGCGATGTTTCATGACATCGGCAAGGCGACGATCCCACTTGCGGTGCTGGACAAGCCCGGCAAGCTCGATGACCGAGAACGATCGCTGATCGAAACGCATCCTATGGCCGGATATCGGATGCTTCTCGGAACCGCCGACATCCCGAAGGAGATTCTCCATGCCGTGAAACATCATCACGAATATCTCGACGGCAGTGGCTATCCGGATGGTCTCAGTGCCGAGAATATTTCGGACATTGTGCGCATCCTTACGATCTCCGATATTTTCGCGGCGCTGATCGAGCAGCGGCCGTACAGGCCAACCATGTCGCGTGACGCCGCCTATGAGATTCTATTCGACATGAAAGGGAAATTGGAAAGTCCACTGGTGGATGCGTTCCGGCGCGTCGCATTCAGCAGATAGATCACCGGCATTTCTGAGCCTTTGCGATACGCGGGTTGGCCTCTGCAACTCGGGCAAGCTCGTTTACCTTCAGCCCAGGATGGCCACAGTCCTTCCACCGGCGGTAGAGCTATATGGGATAACCGGCTCCCATCCGAGGCGGTCCTTGCCTTCGCATCAAGCTCGATATGAACGAACAGAGGACTCTGATGGGAACAGATCGGAATCGGAAATGGACCGCGGAAGCCGAACACATTCGCTCGACCCGCTGTCCGGACGATTATCGATTTCGGGTCTGGTCCTTTCGTACTGCAGCCATGTGGTAGACGCTGCATGACGGGGGATCACGCAAGACGATTGAAGCCGGGCGACTATGTTTGCTGGCTAGATACTCCTGAGACGGGAGTTGTCAGGAGCGTGGACCGATTTGGAGTCGTCATCCGATGGGGAGACGGTCGGCAGACATCGCCCCTGTTCAACGACATGAAGTTGATCACCCAAATCGACATCAATGGCCGCATCATTCATGGATGATGGTTAGATCTGCGTTGGGGATGGTCTGCTGCTGCAAAGATCCGGCCCGCAGCGATCCTCGCCGGTTCATCCACCGCGAGGTCCATGCCGATCGACATCGCGTTGGCCGCAGAGACTTGTTCTCAAACCGTTGATACTCGCTTGATCGCGTCAAGCCCTCCGACGCCGGCTCTGGAGAAGCTGTCGGGATTGCCACTCTACGAGCCGAGCTGGTCCGAGATCCTCTGTTTCGATGTCGGGTTTTGGACCCGAGACGAGGCGAGCCGAGAAGAACCGCAACTCATCGTCCAACCGAGAGTGTCATGCCCGGTATTCAAGGATCGATTTTTCATTTGGTCTCGCCGATGGTTGGGGTCCGAAGTCATCTGTCGTAGGCCTGATCAGAAGGATGCGCTCTTGGGATTTCCACCAGGGAACAGTCCGTCACGAAATGCTTTAGGGTTCGCCGACGTGCGTCGACGAGGTCATCGATGTGGCCCGACATTTCAGCCGCCCACGGTCATTTCGGACGAGCTCTCGGCGCGCTGGTTGAATTATCTGCGAGAATCATAATCGGCTGGACGTGAGTCGAACCCGGGTATGTCTTGCTCAAGTTCGGTTCGGAGCAACGCCGCGAAGCCATTGTCATAGGTCGCGACGCTGGTGCGGATCGCCTCCTCCACTGATCGCCGCGATCTCATGCCTGGGTATGGGCGGCGACAAGATCAGCCTGCTTGGCCGTCATCGCTTCGATGATCGATCGGGCCTGGCGCCGGTCCTTCGCACTTTTCGCCGTGGCGTCGCGGTCCTCTTCGGCGGAGCCGACGATCAGCTTGTGAATGGCATGGCGTTCAGGCGATGGAACGAGGACCAACGCACCTGCACCATGCAAAGCCAGCACGAATTTCAGGGCATCGCTCGATCGAGACGAAGCGCCCACTGCTGAGCGGCAGCATGCGCTGGAAGTTGATCACGCTTCATCCACACGCGGCGTAAAGATGTAACCTCCCGCGCGCACCGTCCGGATCATCGATGCACCTTCGATCCGATCGAGCTTGCCGCGCAATCGACTGACGAGCACGTCGACGCTGCGCTCGAACGAACCGCCTTGTCGTCCGGTCATGCTCAAGAGCTGTTCCCTGCTGAGAATGTCGCCGCAGCGCTCACAAAACACTTGCAGGAGCTCAAATTCGGCGCTGGTAAGCGCAATCTTCGCTCCTCCTGGATCACGCAGCTCGCGCAGCCGGAAATCGATCAGCCAGCCCTCGAACGTCAGCCGCCTTGTGGTGTTCCCGGACGAAGTTGCCCAAACCGTGGCTCGGCGCCTCAGGATCGCCTTGATGCGAGCAAGCAGCTCGCGAGGGTTGAACGGCTTGACGAGATAGTCGTCCGCTCCCATCTCGAGCCCGAGGATTCGATCGACCTCGTCGCTTTTCGCGGTGAGAAAGACGATCGGCGTCGAGTGATTGACTCGCAAACGCCGGCATAGACTAAGGCCGTCCTCTCCCGGCAGCATGATGTCGAGTACGATCAGATCGACGCGCTTGTGCGACATATAGCGAACCATCTCGCGGCCATCCGACGCCAGAGCGACCGAGAACGAATGCTCCCGCAAATAACGGGCGATCAAACTAGCCGTCTCCCGGTCGTCTTCTACGATGAGGATGGTTTGTGGCGTCATCGACACGATGTCAGTATCGCTATTGAAAGGGGCCGATCCTCGGCATCCGTCCGACGCTGCCGTCACTCGGAGCCCGCACTGCAATCTCAGTTCCCATACCCGGCGGAGCTTACCTCGCGACGATGTGCGATAAGCGTGTAGGCAACCGGTACCACGAACAGCGTGAACAGCGTTCCGATCGACAAGCCGGAGGCAATCACAAGGCCCATATTGTAGCGGGACACCGCGCCCGCGCCGCTCGCCGTGACCAACGGCACGACGCCGAGTACCATGGCTACCGTTGTCATCAGGATCGGTCGGAGCCTGATCGTCGCAGCCTCGATGATTGCCTCGGAGCGGCTCTTCCCTTCGGCGAGCAATTCGTTCGCCACCTCAACCATCAGGATGCCGTGCTTACTGACTAGTCCCATCAGGGTGACAAGACCGACCTGGGTGTAAATGTTGATGCTGGCGCCCCCGAGACCGACGTCGATGAAAATCAGTGCGCCGACGAGCGACATCGGCACCGAGATCAGGATGATGAGGGGATCCAAGAAGCTGTTGAAGAGAGCGGCGAGCGCAAGATAGATGATAATCAGCGCGAACAGAAACGTGGTGATGAAGCCGCCTGACTCTAGTTCGAGCTGTCGGGAGGCGCCGGCGAAGTCGACCGAGTAGCCGGCCGGAAGTGATTTTGCGAGGCTCTTCAAGGTCGCGAGCGCATCACCCATCGCCACCCCCGGCATGGCAACGCCCGAGATAGTCGCGGCGTTGAGCTGCTGGAAATGGTTGAGCGTCTGCGGAACGGTCTTGTCGTCGAGGCGGGCGACCGTCGCCAATGGCACCATCGTGTTGTTGCTGGTGCGGATCTGGTAACTCAGGAGCTGCTCGGCCGTGAGACGATCCATCTGACGAACCTGCGGGATCACCTTGTAGGAGCGGCCGTCGAGGCTGAAATATTCGACGTAGTTGCCACCCAGCATGCTCGCCAGCGCGCCGCCTAGATCACTCATCTTCAACCCGAGATCGCCGGCCTTGTCGCGATCGAACACCACGGTGCTCTTCCGCTTATCGATCTTGAGGTCGTTGTCGAGGAAGATAAACCGTCCCGTCTTGAGCGCCTCGGTCATAAAGCTCTGAGCGACCTCGCCGAGCTCGTTGAACGTGCCCGTTGTGCCGATCACGAACTGGATCGGCAAGCCATTGCTGCCGGGCAGCGACGGCGGTTGAAAGGCCACCGAGCGCGTGCCGGCGATACCATCGAGTAGACCCTGCAGTTCGGGCTGCAGCGTCTTGGTCGGCGCAGTCCGCTTGTCCCACGGCTTGAGCACCCAACCGGCGATCGCTTGCGCGGGTGTGTCGATCTGGAAGACCACGCGGGTCTCGGGACGCTTGGCAATCAGATCATAGAGCTGTTGACCATAGAACTGGCGCTGCTCGGGCGTTGCCGATGGCGCAGAATTGGTGATGGAGAGGACCACGCCCTGGTCCTCATCGGGCGCGAGCTCGCTCTGGGAATTCGCATAGAGCCAGGGAATGGCGGCGAGCAGCAGCAGCGCGAACACGACCACCACGGATTTGGTGACGAAAACGGATTCGAGCCGGCGGCGGTAGGCGTCGGTCAGCCGCTCCAGTGCGTGGTCGATCCCGCGCACCAGGCGCGCCTCAAAATTCGCGGCATCCGGGTCCGTCCGACGCAATAGCCAAGCGCAATTCACCGGCGACAGGGTCAACGCAACGACAGCCGACACGGTAACCGCGCCCGCCAGCGTGAACGCGAATTCGGTGAACAGGGCACCGGTGAGCCCGCCTTGGAATCCGACCGGCACGTAGACTGCGATCAGGACCACGGTCATCGCGAGGATCGGACTGCCGAGCGCGCGCGCCGATTGGATCGCCGCCTCGATCGGCGCCTGCCCTCGGTCGATCAGGCGATGGACGCTCTCGACCACGATAATGGCGTCGTCAACGACGAGTCCGATCGCCAGTACCAGCGCCAATAGCGTCAGAAGATTGATCGAAAAGCCCAACGGCAACATTAGCGCGAACGTGCCGATCAGCGACAACGGAATTGCAATGACCGGGATCAGGACGGACCGCCAAGAGCCGAGGAAGAGGAAGACGACCAGCGTCACGATGACGACCGCCTCGACCAGTGAATGCACGACCTCGTCGATCGAGCTGTTCACGAATTCCGTAGCGTCGTAGAGGATCTCGCTCGTAATACCGTTCGGCAGATTGGCATCGATATCCGGTAGGGCCGCCTTTACGCCCTTGACGACGTCGAGCAAGTTGGCAGTCGGTGCGACTTGGATGCCGAGGTAGACGGCTGTCCTGCCGTTGAATTTCGCCGAGCTGTCGTAATCGTCGTTGCCGATCGTCACGTTCGCCACGTCCTTCAGACGGATGATGGCGCCGTTCACCTGCTTGATGACGAGGTCGCGGTATTGCTCAAGCGAATGAAGGTTGGTCGTGGCCGATAGGTCGACCTGGACCAGACGCCCCCGCGTCGATCCGAGCCCGGCGATGTAGTCGTTGCCTGACAGCGCGGTGGAGACATCGCTCGCCGTCAGCCCATAGCCAGCGAGCTTGTCGGCATCGAGCCATGCGCGCAACGCGAACTTTTTGCCGCCGAGTAGCTCTGCGGTCTGCACGCCCGGCACGGATTGCAGACGCGGCTGCACCACGCGCGTGAGGTAGTCGGTGATCTGGTTCGGAGCCAGCACGCCGCTCGCAAAGCCGACATACATCGCGTCGATGGTCTGGCCGACCTTGAGCGTGAGCGTAGGCTGCTGCGAGCCGGCCGGAAGCTGGTTGAGGACCGAATTGACCCTGGCATTAATCTCCGTCATCGCCTTGCCGGAGTCGTAGTTCAGCCGCAGGTTCACCGTGATCGTGCTCGTGCCGGTGATGCTGCTGGAATTCATATAGTCGATGCCATTGGCCTGGGCGATGGCGTTTTCCAGCGGCGTCGTGATGAAGCCGGCGATGATGTCGGAATCCGCCCCGGCATAAGCCGTCGTCACCGTGACGATGGCGTTCTGGGTGCGCGGATATTGCAGGATCGATAACGAAGTCATCGACCGCAACCCGAGGACCAGGATCAGCGCGCTGAGGACGATGGCCAGCACCGGCCGGCGTATGAAGATGTCCGTGAAATGCATCGTATCGGTTCTTCTCGCGTGTCGCTTAATGGTCCACCACGGTCGGCGCCGCCTCGGCGAGCGGAACGTGCGAATTATCGATCCTGACCGGGCTACCGTTGCGGAGCTTGATCTGGCCCGCGATCACCACGCTCTCGCCGGGCTTGATTCCGTCGGTGACGGCAACGCGGTCACCCTTTGCCGGCCGGGTCTTAACGAACATCTGACGTGCCGCGCCCTGCCCGTCGTGTAGATTGTCGACGACATAGACGAGGTCACCATAGGGGTTGCTGACGATCGCGGTGAGCGGAACGGTGACGATGTCCTCAACCTTGCCGATGTCGATCTCAGCCCTGGCGAACATGCCGGGCAACAATCGCGCAGGACTATTCGCGATCGTCGCGCGGACCTGGATGTTGCGGTTGGCGCTATCGACTTTGGCGTTGATCGCCGAGACGCGGCCGTTGAAGCGTTCACCGGGGAAGGCATCGACCGTCGCGGTGACGTCCTGCCCGATGCTGATCGAGGCCAGGGCCTGCTGGGGAAGGTAGAAATCGACATAGATCGGATCGAGGCTCTGAAGGGTGACGATGGTGGAGCCGGCGCTCAGGAACTGGCCGATGTCGACGGCGCGGATTCCGAGCCTGCCGGCGAACGGCGCCTTGAGCGCTTTCTGCTCGACGATTGCCTTCTGCTGCTCGACCAGGCTCCTGGCGTTCTTCAGATTGGCCCTGTCGCTGTCGAGCGTTGCCCGGCTGACCGCGTTGAATTTGATCTGCTCCTCGTCGCGCTTGAGCACGATCGCGTAGTTCTCGGCGGTCGCCTGCAACGAGTCCAGCTTAGCGACATCGTCCGTCGCCACGAGCTGGAGCAAGGGCTGCCCCTCGGCTACTTCGTCTCCGGAACTGAACTGGATGCGTTGCACGATGCCGGATGCTTGCAGCGCCAAGTCGGCGCCATTCACGGCGCGCAGCGAGCCGACCGATGAGAGCGTTGACCGCCACGGTGCAGTGGCCGCAGTCACGGCGGAGACAGTTTGCGGCGGATTCGCCATGGCGCCGATCGCCTTCCGGATCATCATGTTTTTGAAGGTCTGGAAGCCGTAGAGGACACCGAACAGAACGGCCATCACGGCCAGCATGATCGTCATGCGCTTTATCATCGCGCGGCTTCCTGGGTTGAGCGGTTGGGGCCGGCGAAATAGCCGGGATTTGCGCGGGGCGAGGCATCGGCCGTCAGATCGGTCCTGTTCCACCAGCCGCCGCCGAGCGCCTGGAATAGCGCCGCGCAATCTGAGAAGCGCGCGGCTTGCGCCTTGATGCGCGCGATGCGAGCGTTCAGGTAGGATTGCTGAGCGGTGATGATATTGGCGTAGGGCACCGCACCGGTCTTGAACTGCTCGATCGACATGGACAGGCTGTCCGATGCGGCTTTCTCGGCTTGCCCCTGCGCCCTCAGCGTCGAGGCGTCGTACTGAATCGCCCGCAGCGAATCCGCGACGTTTTGGAATGCGGTGATCACCGTGCTCTTGTAGGCTGCCATGTCCTGCTCGAAGAGCGCGACGTCCGCTTCCTTGGTGTGGTAGAGCGTACCTCCGTCGATCAGCTTCTGCGTGATGGTAGAGGTTGCGTCCCATGCGATTGTACCGGGCGAGAACAGCTTGCCCGCCCCGCTTGCGCCGTAGCTGCCCGACAGGGTGATCTGCGGTAGAAGATTTGCGACACCGACGCCGACCGTCGCGGTCGCCTGATGCAACGTCGCCTCGGCTTGGCGGATATCCGGACGCTGACGGACAAGCTCAGACGGCAGGGACACCGGCAGCCGCCCGGGCAGATGCAGCTCGGCAAGTGTGACATGCTCGCCACGGTCTTCGTTCGGCAGCCGCCCGAGATAGGCCATTAACTGATTGCGCTGCTGCGCTAATTGCTTCTGGAGCGGAGGTAGCGTCGCCTTGGCCTGTGCGAGGGTCGACTCCTGAGCCAGCACGTCGGACTTGGAGACGGCGCCGATCTCGAACTGACGTTGGATGCGCATGAGCTGATCTGTCTCGGCTTTGACGATGTCCTCGGTCGCGGATATCTGGTCTCGTAGCGAGGCGTCGGTTATCGACGCCGTGATGACGTTCGCGGTCAACGCCAAATACGTCGCTTCTAGCTTGAAAGCCTGATAGTCGGCCTGCGCCTCGAGCGCCTCGACCTGCCGACGCGTGCCTCCCCAGAGATCGAGCGCATAGGACACGCTAACCGACGTGTTGAAGAGCTTGTAGAGCGGCCCCTGCTCGCGCGCGGCCGACCCGCTTCCGCTCACTTGCGGAAATAGGACACCCTGCTCCGCGAGGGCGTTCTCGCGGGCGGCGCGCAGGGCGAATTCGGCGGATTGCACGTCAGGATGGTTGCGCACCGCTTCATCGACAAACCCCGTGAGTTTGCGCGAGCGGAAGAGTGTCCACCAGACGCCCGGGACGTCGTTTCCCGGCGAGAAGGACTGCGAATTGCCGCCCAGCGTCCCGGTGCTCTCTGTCGCGGCTAGCTGAGGCTCCCGGGTATAGCGGCTGACGGCTGGGGCGTCGGGCGCGACGAAATTCGGTCCGGCCGCGCAAGAGGCGAGCAGAATGGTCGGCACGGCGACGCAGACCACAAGACTCGCGCGCCGAACTATCGACGCACGAATACAGCGTTCGGTCCGTCGCCTTGCGAAGTTCCGCAGTCTTCTCAAATCGATACTCTCTCATCCAAATAATCGAACCGTACGGTTCGGTACTATTAACACCAGCAATGCTGGCCTGTCAATAATCGCACCACGAAGTTCTATTTCTGGAGAGAACGCAAAGCGCCGTCCCAGACAGCGGATGCCGCTCGCTATCGAACGGCCTCGCCGCGAGGCGGCAATGCGAGGCGCCGCCTACTCCGGTCTTCTCTCCGTGAAAGTCCCCTCGCACACGCCTCTGCTCGACGAGGCCTGCCCGCCTCTGCAACGGGCGCTCGCATCCGGCAGACGCTTCCCGATCACAAGCCGGGAGATCCTTCTCGCCGGTAGCGATGGTGATCGCATCTTCTCCGCATCAGATGCACTAGCGAAGCTGGCCTGCCAAATTAGGCGCCCTATCGACCGGGCGGCGACACTGGAGGCTCTTGCAGAGCTCGGGGTCGACCGTGTGCTGGGTCTGGGTCCAGGACATGCGCTTGCCGAAATGATGCAAGCCCACTCTCCATCGATCCGCTGCTACGCCGCCAACGGATTTCACACGGTCGATGGCCTGCGCGACTGGGTTCTATTCGAATAGACAGGTGTGGCTGGCCTGCGAGGGGGTTCACGAAGTCCGAACACGACAGACAGAAGCGCAACGACGATTGCTCCAAGCGCAACATAAAGAGTGACCGTGATGCCAAACAAAGCCGGCCAGCTGTGCTGCCACCATACACGCTCGGCACGAATGAAACGCCTACGCTCGTATCGCGGCACGAACCACCACAATCACACAGCGGCGTAATAGGCGAGCAGCCGCTGTGCTTCGGGCGTCAACCAGTCGGTCGCGCCTGAAATCACGCCCGCGATGCGTCTCGATCGCGTAACCAAGTATGTAACCGGGATGCCGTAGAGCGGGAAAACGGGTGGTTGGTCGGCACTTTCTTTGGATAGTTGTCCGCGATCATCAATGACCGTTTTCAGGCCGAGTGCTCCCAGAGATCGAAGGTAGGTAGTCACCCTTGCAGGATTTCCTTCATCGGTGGATACCGTGACTACGGACAAGAGGTCCCCCATGGCGGACTGGGCTTTTGCGAGCATCGGTAGTTCCGACCGACACGCCGCACACCAGGTTGCCCAAAAATTGACGAGCAGAGTCGCGCCGCGTTGTCCATCAAGGCTAGTCATCTTACCGTCGCTAGACGGAAGTGAAATCGACGGAAGCTGCCGAGATGGCACGAGGACTTCAAATTGATGCCGGCCGTTGCTGAGAACGGGCGGCAGGTCAAAATTGGCTGACTTCGTTGGCGAAATCGACGACAGCGCCCCCCCAACCGAAATTGCGCCAAGTAAGAACTTTCGACGAGAGGGTAAGCAACGGCTCATGCAATCACCCGTGGATGTAGGTCCAGCCAGCTTCTTCAAGGTCGACCACGCGTCCAATGCCAAACGGAACCAAACGGGCCCCCGGCACCAATTCAATTGGGTGACCTTCTTTCTGTTCCGCGATAAGACGCGAGGAATCGCACATGCTGAGTACAATGTCGGGATTAGCTTGGCGCAGCATCGCCAGAGGCTCTTTGAGAGGCGACGTATCCGCCCTGAGCAACTTGATCCCGGCTCCGTTAGCGACAACTTCGACCGATACTTGCTCTCCCCTCGACGCGAAGTATCGGACGAGGTTCATCGAGTAGCTAATCGAGTGACCCATGACCTTTTCGTTGTCTGAATCAATAAGGATGACTATCCGATGCCCTGGCGAGGCGGGACGAGACACGCGTTCCCCCGCGCTCGCGCAAGACGGTAAGACAAGCATAGCGAAAACAAGGCAGGTTGCCGCTGACAACCTAATGCGCCGCTGTCGCGGACGAATGTAGTGGCTTGAGGCGAGCGATAGGCTATGCATTTTCCGTCTTTCGTTGAGAAGTCGGCTTTGTCGGAGAGTCGGGGCGGGGTCCTGATCCAAGGACGGAAGCTGACATTCGAACAACAGCTCACCGGTTGGATCTAAGGATCGTCCCGCCTCGCACGGCGAGAATGCTATCGGCGCTCCCCGATAAGCCTGCCAGCAATTTGTGCTCGGTTGGCCCAAGCCAACCCGACCATTGCGACGACAAAGATGATAGTGTGCACGACGTCTCCATGCAAAACCAGTAGCTGTACGACGAACGCGCCAACGCTTACGCAAGCCAGAAGGAATGCACCAAAGCCCGTTGTTGCCGGCAGAAGGAGGAGAACAGCACCAACCACTTCACACGCAGCGGTAAAGTAGCGGAACCATTGGCCCAATCCGATTTGGTCGAACTCAACGACAACCGGCGCGGCGCCAGAGAGCTTGAAAAGTCCAGCTCCGAGAAACGCCAAGGCGAACACGATCTTCAAAGACCAAGCAGCGATTGTTTTCCAGCGCGGGCGGCTTAGGGCAGACAAACTCGAAGACATAACATCGCTCCTTGCGAAGTGGCGACCTGTGGCTCAATGAGCTAACATCACCGTCACATAAGCCGCTCTCTGCCTTCAAGAAAGTTGCAAAGATATGGGCATAGATATTCAGATTATTCGAACATGATGGATGCTCTTACTCTGGATCAAATCCGGACATTCCTTGCTGTGGTTGATGCTGGCAGCTTTTCGGCGGCCGCTCGAAGACAGAACCGCGCGACCTCCGCAATTACTTACGCCATCGACAAGATGGAGGAGCAGCTCGGCGTCCAGTTGTTCAATCGGACGGGTTATCGACCGCGCTTGACAGAGGAAGGGCAAGCACTGCTCCCCCGCACCAGGCGCGTAGTAGATGAGATCGACGGCTTGCGCATAGCGGCTCGTGGAATCGCTAGTGGTCTCGAGCCCGAAGTGTCCATCGCCATTGACACAATGTTTCCGATGAGTTTGCTCTCAGCACCGCTGCGGGAGTTTCAGGCGAGATTTCCGGGTGTCCAGCTCCGCATTATCGTAGAGACCCTCGGAAGTTCGGCACGACTGGTCGCAGAGGGGCACTGCGCAATTGGGCTCGTTACGGAATTCGCCGCTTCGGGACTTGATCTGGCTAGCCTTCCCTTTTTAGAGATCGCGTTGGTGTTAGTCGTATCCCCCGATCACCCGCTCGCTAAGATTGCCGATAACATTGACATCGAGATACTGAAGCAATACGTGCAGCTGGTCTTGGCAGATCGCTCCAGAGTGACCGGCTCACGAGACTACGGCGTCTACACTGGTCAAACTTGCCGGCTCAGCGATCTTGGAGCGAAGCATGAGATGCTTCGCGCAGGCCTCGGTTTCGGCACCCTCCCCGTCCATCTCGCGCGCGATGATTTGTTGGCCGGCCGCCTCGTCCCTCTAAGATTGACAACGAACCTTAGCGGCCCAGCACGATTTCCTATCGTTCTCGCCCGGCGCAACGACTACCCCTTGGGACCGGCAGGCCAATGGCTGGTCGGACGCCTGAGTTCTAACGACTTCACATCCGAGAGCCTGAAGCAGCGACTGATACAACTTCCCGATGGCGTGCGAAATAAAAACTCGAAGCGAAACCGAAAGCGAAAGGCGGTTCGGCGAACTAGCGGACGCAAATCTTCACATTAGCTCGATTTTATTGGCCTACGTTAACGGCGAGCCGCTTCATCGACGAACGAACCTAGTGAGCTTCGGCGAGCGGTCGGAGACGCTGTCTCCCGTTGCGAACGACCGTGAATGTCAGCCCGGGGTTCCGGCACCCGCCGTCGGGGCCAAACGAGGCTCAGGCGCGCACCGACTTACTAACGGAGCGTCTGGCACAGGCGAAATTGGCCCGACCACTCAGGAAGCGAGCAAAAGGGCCGGCACTACGATGCGTGCACCTACGCTCAAGGATGCGATCGACAGCCACCACGCAGTCCCGCCCCTCGGACGCAGTGGCCCGCTGTGAAATTCCTACCTCTTCGCAAACGATGCTCTTTCGAGCATGAAACTGAACCATGCGGGGTTCGGTACTATCATAGACGACCCGGCATCGCGCCGACTAAAGATACCAAGGAGTTCTATTTTAGATAGAAGCGAAGGCGGGGCGACCGCTACGCTCTGATCTGGCGTGCCGACGCGAGTCCGCCCAGGGACAACGTCTAGGCTGTTCCCCATCAACCGGCCCGGCTTGTGTCGGTCCTAGCCGGCTTCCTGGTTGCGGCAAGCTGCAAGGAAAAACGAGACGCTCTCAGTCACATGGCTACGGACAGAGGCCCTTAGCCTTTTGGGATCGTCGCCGAATACGGCTCGCATCACCAACGGCGCGACCACGAGGTCCAGGAAAAACTGAGCGGTCCTAGTTAAGCGTTCGGGAGCAAAAGCGGCGTAGGCAGCGCCCTGCTCCGGCCCGGTCACATCCTTCAGGACGGATGCTGCATGATGGGCCCCACGTTCGCGCATCAATCGCTCGACCTTCGCCAGTTCTGGAAAGCGGCGCGCTTCGGTGGCCGCAAGCCGGATGAAATCAATAGTATCAGGGGTTAGAACGTGCTTGAGTATCTCGCTTCCGAGCATCGAGAGCCGCTCTTCGATCGTATCGCCGGTCGGCACAGCGTGCTCGTATCCCTCCCGCACTCGTTCGGCGTTGTTCATCGCAATAGCGGCGAACAGCTCCTCTTTTGTTGAGAAGCGAGCGTAGATTGTCCCCTTGCTCGCGCGCGCAAGCCGCGCGATTTCCCCGACGCTGACACCTAGTCCGCGCGCAAGGAACAGTTCGCGTGCCGCCTCGAGAATCCGCGCGTCTACTTCGGAGGCGAGCTTCTTCGGGGGGCGTCCCATGCGAACAGTCTTTTGCTTAGACTTTGGCCTGCGTTCTGTCTCCATTTATCCCCCTTGGCTCTGCTATTTCGGAAGGAGCTCCGCAACAAGTCGCGTTGCGAAGCAGAGTGTTATCCTTCGTTCCCAAGGAAGTAAATAGAACTACGCAGTACATATTTCGAGACCATTCAGGTGGGCTGATTTGGCCGCCTTGTGTTCCTTGGTGGGCCCATTGCTTGTCAGTCATCGAATCTTAGCAATCGATCCTGAAAGACGATCAGACCCGCTCGCCCTCTCGGACAGCTTTGACGAGCCCGACAGGCGTCACAATTGACTGGTACGATCTTCGGATCCCCCGCCTGGACGGGGTCGCGCCTTTACTTCGATATCTTTCTTGCGGCTTTCGGATTTCCCGGGCCGCGTCACGCCGCCCGAACAGTGTCGAGGAACTGCGACACTTCAAGCTTGAGGCGATTGCTGTCGGTTGAGAGGGACTGCGCCGCACTCAGCACCTGTGAAGACGCCGTGCCAGTTTCGGTCGCCCCTCGCTGTACATCAGTGATGTTGGTCGAGACTTGCTCGGTTCCCTGCGCGGCTTGTTGTACGTTCCGCGAGATTTCTTGTGTTGCTGCACCTTGCTCTTCGACTGCGGCAGCGATCGTCGAAGATATTTCGGCCAGTTGACTGATCGTCCCGCTGATCTGTTGGATCGCCTTGACGGAATCTTGGGTCGCGGCCTGGATACCAGAGATCTGCTGACCGATCTCGCCGGTCGCCTTGGCAGTCTGCTCAGCCAGTGCCTTCACTTCCGACGCCACCACCGCGAAGCCGCGGCCAGCCTCGCCGGCCCGCGCCGCCTCGATCGTGGCGTTGAGCGCGAGCAGGTTGGTCTGCCCCGCTATTGTATTGATTAACTCGACGACATCCCCGATTCGCGTAGCGGCTCTCGACAGCTCGCTCACGCGATCATTGGTGACGTCGGCCTGCTTGACGGCCTCGCTCGCGATTCGAGCCGATTCCTGCACTTGACGGCTGATCTCGTTAACCGAGGACGACAGCTCTTCTGTAGCCGACGCGACCGATTGCACATTTGCCGACGCCTCTTCCGAAGCTGCAGCGACCATAGTGGCGCGCTCCTGGGCGCGCTCGGCGGTCGAGGTCAGAGTTGATGCCGAAGCTTCGAGCTCGGTCGAGGCTGACGAAACGGTCTGGATGATCTCCCCAACGGCCCCCTCGAAGGCATCGGCAAGTTGGACCATGTCTGCCTTGCGCTGTGCGACGGCACGTTGTTCGGCCTCTTTCTGCTCCCCTTCCATGCGACGGACGCGGAGACCGTTCTCCTTGAAAACCAGAAGGGCCTTTGCCATGGCACCGATTTCGTCGTGACGCTCGGTATAGGCGATCTTGGCATCGAGATTGCCGTCGGCGATTTCGCTCATCATGCGGGTCATCCGCTGCAGTGGCGTCGTGACGCGCACGAAGATGAAGAGACCAGCCAGCCCACCAATCAAAATTGCCACGCTCGCGGTCACAAACGTTGCAAGTCGCGCGGAACCATAAGTCTGCTGAGCATCCGCGACGGCGCGTTCGGCACCCTTGTTGTTCAAGTCGACATCGGAATCAAGAACAGCCAATGCCTCATCAAACGTCTTGACGCACTCGGTATTAAACAACTCTACGGCAGCCGTCGTGTTTCCCGCAGCCATGGCGTCGAGCGACCTCTTCTGCGTGACAAGGTACGCCTGCCATTTGTCCTTGAAATCCGCCCAAATCTTGCTCTCCTCAGGAGACGCGATCAGCGCTTCATACGCCTTGAAATCTCGACCCAACATCCGATCGTACTCTGCCGCCTGTACACCGATCGCGCGACGCTGCTCGGCGACAGACGTCATGACCGCACGCCCCGCAGCCAAGCGGAGCCGAGTTACCAAAAACTTGATCTCGCTGAGAGCCCTGACCGATGGCAGCCAGTTTGTCGCCAGATCCTCCGCATTCGCGTTGACTGCCTGGGTTTTCGAAATTCCGAGCCAACCCTGAACGGCGAGCAGGACAAGGAGGGTCGAGAGAACACCTAGAAGGGCAGTTTTGAGCGTGACGCGCATGTTCGAATCCAATCAGGTGACGTATAACGCTCTCGATCATATATTTTCGAAAATTTACATATTACTTATTCAGGGGTCTGTAGAAATACGGATTGCTTCGATACGGTCATCATCCAGGCCGGCTGTCACATAGCGCGACGCGCGCCGGTGAGTGCTTGCCAACGACAAGTTGTTGCTGGGCTCTTTCTTGGTACGAGAACCTAGTCGGCCGGCCGCAGGAGTAACGCAGGCTTACCGTGAGCTGGACAGATACAGCCTGAGACAATCTTAGGTTTCAGTGATCAGCCGCGCCTAACGATCCGGATCGAGCTTGAGGTCAATTAAGAGCGGCTTATTTCTTGTCTTTATTGCCTCAGCTACAGCCAGCAGATCGTTTTCGGCCCTTACCGTCAATCCCTTGCCGCCAAGTACGTTCGCTACCGAGGCAAAATCCGGCCAATCGAAAATCGACAGACTGGGATCCAAGTCCTTCGCACGAAACTGGACGTGCTCCGCTCCATAACTTCCATCATTGCACACCACGACGATCAAATCGAGTTGGTACCGAACGGCAGTATTAAATTCGGCCATTCCCCCAAGCATGAACCCGCCGTCGCCCGAAAACAGGACCACGGGCTTGCCCGGCACGGCCTTCGCTACACCGATTGCCTGCGACATCCCTAGGCCAACCGCTCCAAAGTGACTTGGAAGCATGAACGAGTGAACGTCCGGCGCATCAATTAATCGAAATACGGCAAGGGCAAACCGGCCAATATCCGTTACGAGAAAGCGGTCCTCGGGAAGAAGCTTATTAAACTGCAAGAGAGTGTCGGTGATCTCGATCGCGCTATCGGAGCTCTTGCTTTTACCTGACTTCTCTCCAGGCGTATAATTCCGCAGCCTTCGCTTTATGTCCTCGTTGCGGAAACCGGAACTCGGAATCTCCGCTTCATCCAACCAATGCAATATGGTCTCGGCCACAAGCACCGTGTCACCGACCAGGCCTGCGTCGGGAGAGGCGAAATTGCCGACCTCCGCTTGCTCATCACAAACCTGAATGACACGCTTGCCCTTCAAGAACACACCACCTGACGTCGTATATTTGTTAAGGCTTGCTCCAAACGCAATGACGCAGTCTGCTTCCATTATCAGGTCGACGGCAACAGGTGTACTCAACGTACCGAAGAGACCAATATTGAAATCTTGATCCCGGAATAAGTCCTTCCCCTTGAGCGATGTGGCTAGCAGGGCCCCCGTCCGCTCGGCAAGACGCAGAAGAGCCGATCTCGCCTCGGAGCTCGATGCGCCATAGCCTGCCAAGACGATCGGCCTTTTGGCAGCAGCGATGATGCCAATCGCATTGTCAAGGTCGGTGCCGGTCGGAACGAGGCCTCGCTTTTCTGACACTTTGAAGCGAACAGGACTATACGTGATATCGACCTGCTGCATATCAATGGGCATGTTGAGGACGACTGGACGACGCTCAACGATCGCGCGTCGCAACGCTATCGATACGCCGTGCGCCATCGTCCTCGCCGAGCGGAGCTGCTCGAAGCCGGCGCCCGTCGCAACGACGATATCGCGTTGGGATATATCCTGAATGTTTTCTCGATCCTCAGCTGCTGTGTCACCACACATCACGACGAGTGGAACGCGGCCCTTCACGGCCTCTACCAAGGTCGTACAGATATTGGTGAGCCCTGGACCATGGGTAACAGTTGCGACCCCGATTCTCCCCGAAGCATTCGCATACCCAATCGCCATGGAGGTGGCATTCGCCTCATTGGTAGCCGCGATATAGTTGCCACCATGCTCGCGGACAAAACTGTCGACGAAAAACAAGTTGGCATCGCCTATCAGGCCGAAGATCGTGTCCACGCCATTGTCGATGAGCGCCTTCGCAAGAACGGAGTGCCCTTTGATCAACTTATTTTCCAACGCAGCCATCTCTGTATCCCATCGTCTCTAGCGTCACTAGCTCTGGCCACTCGCTTGAGCCGGTGCTCGTGACGGAACGGCACACCCGCAAGTTCACGCGCGTGGCCTTTGGCTTGTAATCAGTTCAGGAGCGATGTCAGTTCTGATGCAACGGCGTCTCCCATCTCCCTCGTCGAGACATACGTTCTGCCGACGGCTATGTCGATCGTACGCGCTCCGGCTTCGAGTGCATCGGACACGGCACGCTCGACAAGATCTGCTTCTTCCGGCATGCCAAGCGAAAACCGCAGCATCATCGCGACGCTCAAGATCGATCCGATTGGATTGGCCAGGCCCTTGCCCGCGATATCGGGAGCGCTGCCATGCACCGGCTCGTAGAGAGCTCCACGTCGCCCGTCGGCGCGAACAGCCCCGAGCGAGGCGGACGGTAGCATTCCCAACGAGCCGGTGACCATTGCAGCAGAATCCGAGAGAATATCGCCGAACAGGTTGTCGGTAAGCAGCACGTCGAACTGTGCGGGCGCTCGCACCAATTGCATTGCGCAGTTGTCGACGAGCATATGGGTCAACTCCACATCGGGGTATTGATTATCATGAACAGCCTGAACCTCTTCACGCCAGAGCTGGCCGGCCTCCATGACGTTTTCCTTCGCAACGGAGCACACTCGTCCCTTTCGCGTACGCGCAATATCAAATGCGAAGCGCGCAATACGCTGAATTTGCGACGACGTGTAAATGTGCGTATTGACCCCGCGCCGCTCGCCGCCCGGAAGCGTTTCGACACCTCGCGGTTCACCAAAATAGATTCCGCCCAGGAGCTCACGCACGATGATCAAATCAACGCCTTTGAGAACGCGTGGTTTGAGAGACGACGCTTCGTAGAGAGCAGGCGCCGTCTTGATCGGCCGCAGATTGACGAAAACGTCGAGGCTGCGGCGCACCGCGAGCAAACTATCCGTCCTATGCATTTCGGGAGGCAACGGTTGTGCCGGGCCGCCGATGGCACCGAAAAGTACGGCATCCGCCTCGGCCATCGCGACACGCGTCGGCTCGGGCCACATCCTGCCGCGCTTTTCGTACGCCTCGACACCGTAGTCTCCATCCACGAGCTTCATCGGCAGCGAGCGTTTTTCGGCGACGAGGGCCAGGACGCGACGACCCTCCGCCGTCACCTCCGGGCCGATGCCATCTCCGCCGACGATGGCAACACTTCGATTGTCAGAAGGTGTCACGACAGTACCTCCACAGACTCATAGATCCACGGCCGGCGCCAGCGATCACGCGCCTGGAAAGCCGCTATTTCTGCTTCTCGCTTGAGGGTGAGGCTGAGGTCGTCCGCCTCGACCCCGTCCAGCAGAGCCTGCCGCCGCAGCGGCGGCGTCTCAAAGGTATATTCCCTGCCGCCCGGAGACACGACGAACTGACGCTCAAGATCGACCGTAACGGACGTCCCCCCACTATCCGGCCTCAGCTCGGAAATGATCTCTTCGATCGACGTGCGAGGCAGCACGATAGGGAGCAAGCCGTTTTGAAAGCAATTGTTGTAGAAGATCTGGCCAAAACTCGGCGCCAGCACGGCCTTGAGGCCCATTCCCATCATGGCCCACACCGCGCCTTCGCGCGAAGATCCACACCCGAAATTCGCGCCGGCCAGGAGAACCTCCGATTGGCGATAGGGTTCCTGGTTAAGAATGAAATCCGGGTTCTCGGAGCCGTCCGGTAAATAACGAAGGAGCTCGAAACACCAATGTCCCAAATCCGCGTGCCCCATCAAACCGACCAGTCTTTCGATCCGAATGATGATGTCGGTGTCGATATTGTCGCGCAGAAACGGGGCCGCTGTGGCGGTCAGTACGCCAAAAGGCTTCATGTCAGTTCCTCAAACTTTCGGACGTCGGCGATATGCCCGGCAATAGCAGCCGCGGCAGCCATTGCCGGGCTCGCAAGATGAGTGCGCGCCCCGGGCCCCTGACGACCCACAAAGTTGCGGTTCGAGGTCGAGACCGAACGTTGACCGGACGGAACCGTCTCGCCGTTGGCCGCGACGCACATCGAGCAGCCAGGCTCCCGCCATTCGAAGCCAGCATCTCTAAAGACGTGGTCGAGGCCTTCGGCCTCCGCTTGACGCTTGACTGATTCCGATCCTGGTACGACCCAGGCCCGCACAGTCGAGGCCACTTTGCGCCCGCGCGCCACCTTGGCCGCCGATCGGAGGTCGGAAATCCGGCTGTTCGCGCAGGAACCGATAAAGACCCAATCGACTGGCGTCCCTATGATCGGCCTGCCTGGTTGAAGGCCCATATATTTCAACGCCGCCGCGGCAGCCTCACGCTTGCCGGCATCCGCCAAGGTGGCGGTGTCGGGAATCATGCCATCGACTGGCAGAACCTGCTCCGGACTGGTGCCCCAAGTGACATGCGGCGCAACGTTGTCAACTTGGATCTCGACCTCGTGGTCAAACTCCGCGTCAGCATCCGAAGGCAGCGCTCGCCAATAGGCGATCGCGCGATCCCACAATTCGCCGGCCGGCGCGAACTTGCGTCCTTTCAGATAAGCAAAGGTCTTTTCATCGGGTGCGATCATACCAATCTTGGCACCCAATTCGATCGACAGATTGCAAATCGTCAACCGCTCTTCGATGCTCATGTTACGGATAGCGCTGCCAGCATATTCCACCGCGTAACCGGAGCCTCCGCCGACACCGATCGCACCAATCACGTGAAGCATCAAATCCTTGGCCGTCACGCCCACTGCCATGTCACCCTCGAGGTGCACGCGCATCGTCTTCGGCTGCGGCTGCACCAACGTCTGTGTCGCAAGCACATGAGTTACCTCCGTCGTTCCGATTCCGAAGGCCATGGCTCCGATCCCGCCATGCGTGCAGGTGTGGCTATCGCCGCAAACTAGCAGCGCACCCGGCAGGGTCAGTCCAAGCTCCGGTCCAATGACGTGCACGATTCCCTGCACCGGTTCGCCGATATCGAAGAGGCGAATGCCGGCAGAACGCGTGCCAGTGCGCAGACCCTCCAGGAGGCGCACTCCCACCCCCGAGGTGCCTGCGCGCCCCTTGGCCGTGGAAATGGCATGGTCTGCGGTCGCGAATGTGAGCTCGGGATTGCGGATGCGTAGTCCACGTTGCTCGACACTAAGTATCCCTCCCGGTCCGCCTAGGTCGTGCATGATGTGACGGTCAATGTGCAACAGATAGAAACTGTCCCCGAGATCGGCGAGCACGTGGTCGTCCCATATCTTCTGGAACATCGTTCGGCCGGGCATCTTTCGCCTCCCATGCACATCTGACTCACGAGGTCATCACGCGATTGGCATCGGTGGACGCCATTCTTGTCGCCCGCGACTCTACATACCGCGTCTCCATGCTTCGCTCGGGCGACGATCGGCTCCTTTAGGCTACGGCCGACCGATTCACCATAGGGCCGCTCTTGCAGGTTTTTCCCCCATCGACCGGTAAGTTAACTCCGGTGATATACAACGCTTCGTCCGACGCAAGAAACAGTCCCGCGTAGGCGACGTCGATCGGACATCCGGTCCGCGCCAAGGCCGGAGTGTCATCGAACTGCGCTCGCAGGCGCATGTCGGCTTCATAGCGCGGGCGTATGTTCTCCGTCAGGATGGGACCGGGTGCGATGGAATTTACACGGATCCAATGCGGCGCACCTTCCGTTGCAAGCTGCCGCGTCAGAGCTATCACACCGCCCTTGCCGGCTGCATGCGCGCTGGCACCCGTTCCTTCGCCGCCGAGCATGCCGGCAACTGACGCAATATTGATGATCGAGCCACCCTGTTGGGCGACCATGTGCGGCCAGACCGCCTTGGTAGGGAAGAATACGACGTCCAGCTCGCAGCGTAGAGTCTCCTGCCATTGCTGTGCTGTCATTTCGGAGAACGGCGCCATCCGCACGCTGGCGGCATTGTTGTAGAGCACGTCGACACGTCCGTGCTTGCGTACCGCCTCCGCGATCCAACTTATCGCCTGTTGCTCGGACGAGGCGTCGACCGTCGCGATCTCAATCGACAGGCCGCGTTGCGAGGCCAGACGCGCGGTCTCATCCAGCCCAACCGCATTCACATCGCTGCCAAGCACCTTGGCTCCGGCCTCGGCGAACAGGAGCGATACCGTTCGACCCATGCCGGCGCCTGCACCGGTAATCAAAGCCACCTTATCTTTCAGCCGACCGGCGCAAGGGCCGCGGCTTCCGATCTCCTCGACGGTAGCAACGCTCACAGAACTCTCCCGACTATTGATCTATGTCACCGGAGATGACGTCGCCGACTGGCTCCCATTCCTCTCCATTGAGGCGTATCATTTGCATTTGGCTCACGGGTGTGTAGTTGGTGGACGAGGTGTTGATCTTAATGCCAGGCAAGAGCACTTCGCTGCGAAAGTCCTTCAGGTTCGTCGCTTGCTTCATGACATTCTCGCGCGTCAGGACGTCACCACACTGCTTGAGCACCTGGACGAGCATTTGTGCCAAGCCGTAGCCAATCAGGGAATTGGAGTCACGCCTGTCGCCCTCTGGGAACGCTTTCGTCAGGAATTCATTGTAGGCCTTCATCCCAGGGTCGTTCTCCCAATGCCTGTCTTCGGGATCCTTCGAAATAGTGGCCGAGATGATGCCCTGAGCGTTCTCGAGCCCGGCTGGCTTGATAACGCCGCCCAACGACTTGGAGAAGCTGGCAAGAATATGCAGTGGCCGCCACTCGAAGGCCGCAACCCTCTTGATTGCCTGCGCGGCAAACTTCGGCGGCGCCAGGTCGATCAGTGTGTCTGCACCGGACGCCTTGAGCTTGGCGATATGGGTGTCGATCGTTGGCTCGGCGACATCGAAGCTTTCTTCCGCCACGATCATCGAGCCGGCCTTCTCGCCAAGAGCCTCCTTCAGGCCTTTGAGATAGTCCTTACCGCCGTCGTCGTTCTGGTAGAGCACGCCGATCCGGGCCAGCGGCTTCTCTTTCAATAGGTATTTGGCATGGATGCTCGCCTCGAGTCGATATGTGGGCAACCAACCCATCATAGTCCATGGAAAGTTGCGTGGATCCGCGAATCTTGAAGCGCCCGAGAACACGAATAGCTGCGGCACTCTCCTTGCGTTGAGGTATTTCTGGATCGCCGCATTTGAAGGCGTTCCAAATGGCGAGAACACAAACAGTACCTCGTCCCCCTCAACAAGCTTTCGCGCCTGTTCTACGGCCTTCGGAGGACTATAGGCGTCGTCATAGGTAATGAAGTTGATCTTGCGGCCGTCGATCCCACCAGCGCCATTGATCATCGCGAAATATGCCGCCTCGGCCCGACCGATGGCCCCTCCAGCGGACGCCGCTCCGGAATAGGGCATGATGTTGCCGATCTTGATCTCCGCATCCGTTGCGCCGGTCTCGTATCTTGTTTGCGCGCTGCCAGATGTCACAGCGCTCATCAAGGGCACCGACACGAACGTGATGCATGCCATTCGTGAGATCAGCTTCATTTGTCTTTGCTCCCGCGTATTCCTGAGGAAGGGCAGTCAAGACTAAAGATGGCCAGAGCTTATTGCATACCCGCAGTTTCGTGCCGCTTTCGCCTTGCAAGCCAGAACATCACGTATCTGATTGATTCAGAGGTGCTCTGCGCCGTCCAATCATCTTTTTGACCGATCGACGGAGCTACCGATCTCGTCCGAATGCGGGGTTTCGGAGCATCCTCCTCGTCGCTCACGATCAGATCGCCCCAATCAACTAGACGCAGCCGTCGCCGCGGTTCTCGCCGTATGGCTGGGCGACGGCGAGCGCTCCGAGAAATATCTTCGCGTGACGCTGCCGATCGGCGGGCAGTTCGGTGCGGCGGCGGCTCGTTAGTCCAGAAAATCTGCAGGCGGGAGTGCGCCCCACACCGCCAACCGATCTTTACCAAACTTCCAATCTCTCGGTCGTTGCGGGTCGTCCCTATGCCAAGGGCGAGGGTCGAAATAGCCGTTCGCTTCGTCAGACATCTGGTCCAGCTCAGTGAAGATTTCGACCATGTAGCCATCCGGCGCACGATGATAGACATGGAGATTGTGACCGGGACCGGCGCGCCCGGGCCCATAAACTATGTCGATATCATGGGCGCCAAGAACTTCGCAGGCGTCCATCAGGCTTGCTCGATCCTGCACTTCAAACGCTATGTGGTGAAGGCCGGTTCGTGGACGACCAAGGAAGTTCAACGAATGATGATCTGCTCCGCATCTGAGGAATACAAAGGACCCCTCAACGGAATCAGAATACCGAAATCCCAAAACGTCTTTGTAGAATTCAATCAGCGGATCGAGGCCCTGCGTACAGGACGCAACATGGCCGAGCTTTACGGGATTCACGCCGCCTCGCCCGGGCTGCTGAGCCTGGTTTGTCACCGAGCTGAAAATGTCAATGGTCACGTCATCGGGCCCAGTGAAACTCCGCGTCGCCGGAATTCCGGGATAGAACCCCGTCTGCGTCGCCGGTGATATTCCATCGTCACGAAGAATGCGGTCGACATCCGACAATTCCATATTGGAATCCACCTGCAAACAGATGCGGCGCAGTCGTGCAGCAGGCCCTTTCTGGAGCGTGACGGCTAAAGTGCCCGCTTGTGTCCCGAGGTTAACGGCGGAGCCGTCTCTACCGAGTTCAACCAGTCCAATGACACGTTCGTAGTACGCAACCTCCCGCAGAACATCGGGAGATTCCATGACGATATGGCTGAGACGTTTGACAGGTAGCAATTTAGACTCCTCTTGCGTTAGTGAAACGATCCCGCCCCGCGCTTGGCTGCGTTAAGTGTCTCTAAAAGGCAAATGGCGCGCTAGCCTGCCCGTCAGATCAATCCCGAGTACGAGCCGCCGTCCAGTTGCAGGTTCTGTCCGGTGATGAAACCAGCGTGAACGCCGCACAGGAACGCGCACGCCGTAGCGAATTCTTCTGGCCGGCCGAACCGTCGCGCAGCAATCGTGTCTGCCATCCGACGGCGGGCTTCATCGTAGGTGATGCCTTTCTCGTCCATCAACCGCCGTGCCATGAATTCTTGGCGAGGCGTATCGATGCGTTCGGGTAACAGGTTGTTTATGGTGACGTTGTCTTCAATGACGTCCCGAGAGATGGCCTTGCATGCGGCCGTCAGAGCGGTCCTTGCGGCGGTTGAGAGAGCCATCATGTAGAGGGGCGATTTCACCATTGCGGATGTGATGTTCACAATGCGTCCGAATTTTCTGGCCCGCATGCCCGGGATTACCGACCGCATCAACAACAAGGCCGGAATCATATTGGCATCGAACGCCCCGATCCAAGCCTCGCGATCCCAGTTCTCCAGTCTTCCCGGCGGCGGTCCCGCATTATTGTTGACCAAAATATCGGGATCCGGACAAGCTTCGATGAGCGCGGCGCGCCCGGGGTCTGTCGTTATGTCGGCGACCACGGTTAGGCACGCTCGGTCGGACGATGCCGCCGCTACCGTCTCGCGCGCCGCCTCGAGTTTTTCCGCGTTGCGACCATTGATCACGACCTGGACTCCCTCCTGAGCCAGTGCCACGGCGCAAGCGAGCCCCAACCCTTGGGAAGAAGCACACACGATGGCCTTTCGACCTGAAATTCGTAGATCCATGGTCACTTTTCCGTTGAGCTTTCGCAGCAATCCGGCTTGCTATTCAGCCGCGTCTGAACTCGCCGGCCGCGCGATAGCGCCCTCCCGCAGCAACAGTTCGGCCATTTCCTTCGCGTGTGTAACGATTGCGTTGTGACCGCCATTGAATTCGAGCACGCGCCAGTCCGGCTGCTTCCTTGCATATCCGACGCTGCTGGCGGCGAATGGCAAGCGAGGCGATACACATTCGACGTAGGTCACGGGCAAGCCGTTGGCGAGGGGGTTGACGAGCGGCAACGTCGAACGATTCACGCTCAACGGCTGCGGCGTCAGAAAGCGATTGAGCCAAGCTACCTGCTCCGGGTCCTGCACTCCAAAAACGGTCGCGCAGGGAGGGGGGAGACTGATCCCGCCGTCGAAATCGAATGAGGTTTTTGTAAACGTCTTCTGCATTTCCTCGGGGAGAGCATCGAAAAAACTGCGGCCATCCGGCGCTAACCCGCCATCGATGTAGATCAACCGGCGCAACCGCTCGGGGATGCGGTCCGCCACTCCACTATTCGATCGGCCACCATAGCTGTGACCGACGAGCACGACATCGTTCAGATCTTCGCTGAGGATCAAATTCACGATGTCGAGCACGAAGGTTTCCATTGTAATCTTGTCCGACATCAAATGCCGGCGCTCGCCGAGGCCGGTCTGGGTCGGCGTATATACCTCGTGACCGGCTGCGCGCAGCAGTCGCGCAAGTGGTTTCCAGCACCAACCTCCGTGATATGCGCCATGTACCAGCACGAAGGTTGGAGGGAGCGCGGCAGATAGAGCCATCTTGGTCTCCGGTTAGGATTAGAATTCGATAAACTTTCCACAGACTTTCAACGAGCAACTGCGGATCGAGGCACCACGCTTGCCGCCGGATGACACCGGACAAGGACTCATCTTTGATCGAACAAATTCGAGGCGACTTACTGGGTTCACCATTCGACCCGCGCCGGCAATCGAATTCGCAGGCGCGATCGGCTAGAGGTGACATTTAGGCGGGAATGAGCCGCACAGGCAGCGTCTTCCACCCCCTCAACGTGTTGTTCAAATGCGGCTTTGGCTCACCCGAGGGTTCGATCCGTGCAACCCGTCGCGCAAGCTCGTGCAACACGACTTCCGCTTCCAGCCGTGCAACATGCTGCCCGACGCAACGATGAATTCCCATTCCGAAGCCCACGTGACCCGACGGGTCCCTATTGAGGTCGAATTGGTCGGGATTGTCCCATCGTCGCGGATCACGGTTCGCCGCACCAAGGAACATGAGTATTTTCTCCCCCTCGGGTATCTTCGTCCCGGCGACACCAATGTCCCGTGTGGCTGTGCGGAAGAATGTCTGGACCGGCGATGCCCAGCGAACAGCTTCATCGAACGCGACCCGCGCGCGCGTCGGCTCTGCGCGCAGAAGCTCCCATTGTCGGGGCGCAGACAAAAATGCGTCGATGATTGCGCCCAGCGCATGCACCGTCGTGTCAAGTCCTGCGATGAGCAGAGATCTTATGACTCCCGCCGCTTGCGCGGCGGTGAGATCCCCCTCATCGGTCTTCGCCCAGATGCGGGCTCCCAGACCGTCGGGACGAAGCGACTCTCGGCTGCCTTGCTGACCCATCCATCCGACCAGCTTGGTGAAAGCCGCTCTCCCGTTTTCAACGAGCGCGTTGTTGGGTCCGAAGGAATTGAAGTTGTGGTCCGAATAGAGCAGCAGGTTCTCACGCCCCTCTTCCGGTATGCCCATCGCCTCGGGAAATACCTTCAAGGGAAATGCCTCCGCGAGGTCGGCTACCGCGTCTATCACCTCGCGATTCAAGAGTTCCTCGACCATGATTTCCGCGGTGCGCGCCCAACCATCCCTGAAACCTGTCAGCATACGAGGACCGAGCGCCTGTTCGAGCGCATGCCGGGGGGCATCGTGGATCGGGGGGTCGAGCTCCAGGATCGCGCTGGGCGGACGCCGGTAGGGTGTCTCGTGGCGGGGGTTAAACAGCCCAACACCGTTGCCGGATTCGAAACCTTGCCAGTTGACTAACGCCGCGCGCACTTCCTCAAAGCGGCCCATAGCATAGACGTTGTGGCTGGACAGATAGACGACGGGTCCCGCCTCTCGGAGCGCGTGTTGAAATTCGAACGGGCTGCTCAACACCGCTTCGCTGAACGGGTCGTCAACAAGGATGGGCGGCTCATGCCCAGAGCTCGGAACGAGTTGACTCAGTCGCGCCATTGCGGTGCTCCTTGGAATCTCAGAGATCGATGACCAGCCTGTCCGAGGCCGCCCTCGAGACACAGGGATAGAACGACAGGTTGCGCTCCCGCTCAGTATCGCTCAAGATCGAGTCCCGGTGGTCGGGAACTCCGCTGAGGACCGTAGTTTCGCAGGTCCCGCACAGCCCCTCGCGGCACGAAGCAAGCAATGGTGCGCCAGCTTTGAGGATGGCATTGAGCACGCTTTCACCGGGCTCGACGGTCAGCACCTTTCCGCTGCGCGCGAGTTCGACCTCGTAAGCGGTAGAGCGCGCCGGGCTAGTCTGCACCTTCGCGGTGAAACGCTCTCTTCGGAGCGCACCGGTCGGAAGAGAACGACAGAACTGTTCTAGTGCATCGATCATCGATGTCGGCCCACAGCAATAGACCTTGGCTCCTTGCCGCAGGTTTGAGACCGCGGCACCAAGGTCAAAGCGTCCCTGCGTGTCTCGAGACCTGATCACGACTCGGTCACCGTATGACTGCAGCCGATCGATGAATGCCATCGAAGACAGTTGCCGGCCGCTGTAGAGTAAGGTCCATGGCGCTTCCATCTTCGCTGCATGCTCGATCATCGGGAGCAGCGGCGTAATGCCAATTCCTCCGGCGACGAAGAGATAGCTATCCGCAGGCACGAGCCTGAAATTGTTGCGCGGCCCCCCCATTTGCACGAGGTCGCCGACTTGTAGCTGCCGGTGGATGAATTCAGACCCGCCGCGGCTGTTTGGCTCCAACAGCACGGCAATCTCGTACGACATCGCGTCCCAGCGATTTCCACAGAGCGAGTATTGACGAGTGAGGCCGTTTGAAAGATTCAGGTCGATATGTGCTCCGGGTGCCCAGTCCGGGAGGCGTACGCCACGCGGATCAACCAGACGGAGTCTGACGACGCCCTCCGCGACGAGCTCTTTCTGTTCCACGCATAACGCAGCGCGACCGCCATTCATAGCGAGGCTCCGACGGCACGGAATTGGTGAGATCCATCGCACGCACTCGAACTTTGGGTTTGGCTGGATCGCGCGATGGCAGCAGTCCACCGGCGATGAGAAAATGCGCGCATATCGGCGCCGTCGCCTAGAAACACTATATCCTCCCACCGATTCCGCTCTTGTCGTGAACAGAGCTTAGTCTTCAGGGATCATCCGAAACATGCCCGCGCCGCAATAGACTATTTCCTCGCCTGAACGAATGGACGGCGCCCCTCGCCCTACTTCGGCTATACCGAATCCGTCACTTGGAGCTACGACACTCGAGTCCATGCGCCGATGGCACAGACTCGAGCCGAGGAGCGCACAACAGGATCGTTTCACTAACGCAGACGCACGCTATTCGCGTTGAGCGTCTCTACTGAGAAGGTCGCCGAAAAGCTCCCATTTCTCACCCTTGAAACGCTGCATACGGAGCTGCGTGATCGGAGCGTAGGACGTCGCGCTCGTGTTAATCTTTACTCCGGGCAGCAGAGTGTCGGGTGCATAGTCTCTCAAGCTCGCCGCCTGCTTCATGACGTTGGCACGGGTCAGATCGTCGCCGCACATTTCGAGGACCTTAACGAGCGTCTGAGACACTCCGTAGCCATGAATGATGCCGCCATCGGTCTTGTCCGCACCCGGCATATATTTGTCCAAGAAGTCGTACACCCTTTTCATTCCCGGATCGTCGTTCCACTGCGGGTCAGAGCCATCCTTGGCGTAGGCCGCAGACAAGACGCCCTGCGCATTTTCGAACCCGGCCGGCTTCATGACGCTGCTGACGAAGGATGCTCCGTTGTTGATGATTTGGAGCGGCTTCCAACCGAGCTCGGCCGTTCTCTTGATGGCTTGCGCGCCGAACTTGATCGTCGCGAAAATCATCAACACCTCGGGGTTTGCCGCCTTAAGCTTGATGATGTGCGAGTCGATCGATGGCTCGGACGCCTCATAACTTTCTTCCATGATGATGTTCGATGCCTTCGGCCCGAGCCCTTCTTTGACGCCCCTCAGATACTCCTTTCCGAAATCATCGTTCTGATAAAGAATTCCGATCTTGGCGTCTGGCTTTTCCTTCGTCAGCCACTTGGCATAGATTTGGGCTTCGGTCTGAAAGTCCAATAGAAAGCCCATGGTCCAGGGAAAGTTGTTCGGGTCATCCCACTTCTTGGCGCCGCTAGCGATGAAGAGCTGCGGGACCTTTTTGATATTGAGGTATTTCTGGATTGCGGTGTTGGTTGGAGTGCCGATCGAGCTAAATACGGCCAACACTTCGTCACTTTCGACAAGTTTGCGAACCTGCTCAACTGTCTTGGGCGGAGAATAGCCGTCGTCATAGCTGATGAATTTGATCTTTCGGCCGTTGATACCGCCCCTGTCGTTGATCATCTTGAAAAACGCTTCTTCCGTTTTCCCGATCACGCCATAGGACGAGGCTGGACCGCTGTAGGGCGAGGTATTGCCGATCTTGATCTCGGTATCGGTAGCGCCGGCGTCGTATTTTGGTTGGGCGAATGTTACGCTCGTAACGAACACGGTGGTCGCTACGGCGAGAAGGATACACCGCAGAGTCCTCTCAATCATTTTCATGGCTCCTTGCTAGGGTTTCAAAATGCTTTCGGTAATTCACGATTCACGCTCGTCGGCGATCGCGATCTGCCTGGCACCACGCGGCCTTGAGCCGGATAGCGAGCAGCACGAGCGCACCGATCGGCGCACGCCACAGCGCGGCTGGAAGTGCCTTCCACGGTGTCCAACCAGAGGAGGATGAGAGCGGAAGCGGCAGTCGAGCCAGGCATTCGGCTGACGCCACCGACCGCCATGCCAGGGGCTTCCTCATTTGGGGCGCTTCTGGGCACCGAACGGCAGCCCCGAGACCATGATGCGGGCAATGTCGTCGAGGTCGCGATGGGCAGGGATCTCATAAACCTTCTTGTTGACGCTGGCTCTCCCCGCGCCGCTCGAACACCGAAGACGGCCAAATCGCGCGCCATCTGTCAGCCGGCTGCCACGCCTGCTCCCTTAGGCTTGCGTGCCCATCACAGTATTGGGCAAGACAAGCGCCAGAAATGCTGCGACGGAAAGAGAGTCTTGCGGTATCCGCAACTATCCTTGCGCGAGACCGCCCCGCGCCCGCATGCGACCGTGCGCTTCGTGCGACCTCCACAGGCGGCTGGATGGCCTCGACGCGAGGGTTACTCGAAAGTCGCAATGGGAAGTGAGGCTTAATGGGATTTGGTGCGCTGAGCTCACATGCGCAATATCGTAACAACTCAAGCGGGCGAAGCGGATGCCCGATTACGATGTCCCGCCGGCATCAGCTTACTCACAGCTTGTAGACTGCGCGACAGCTTCATTTCATCCACTTCTGCTCGTAATGTCGCTCTGCAAACTGTTTGAGAATGAAGTCCACGAAGATGCGGATCCTGGCAGGTTGATGCTTGCGCGTGTGGTATGCGATGTTGATGGTCATGGGATCGAGTTTCCATCCTTCAAGAACGGGCGCGAGCCGTCCCGCCCGAAGGTCGTCATAGATGGTGTACATGGGTTGAATAAGGATGCCACCATGCGCAAGTGCCGCTGCGCAAAGCACGCGGCCTTCGGTGGACTGAATTGCAGGGTTCAGACGTACGGTTTCTTTTCTGTCCCCACGCGCGAAACGAAATGGCTGCAGCCCGCGAGCAAATCCATATAGCAGCATAGGATGATCTTGGAGGTCCTTTGGTTCCGAAGGGCTACCACGCTCCTTCAGGTACTTTGGTGAAGCCACCGGTAGATACCGCGTTCGCGCTAGCTTCCGGACTGTAATGCTCGAATCTCGCTCGAAAGGACGGGTCCGAATAGCGATATCTACGCCCGGATCGATCACGTTTTGATAGTGATTTGCTGCCATCAAATGAACGGAGATGTTGGGATAAAGACGCTGAAACTGCGGCAGAATCGGAGCGAGGTGCATCATTCCGAACGACGGCGAACTCGTGACGGAAAGTATGCCTGACGGTCGCTTCGTGGAGTCAGCGGCTTCCGCATCCGCCTCCGCGAGCTCGGCCAACAGCTCCGTGCAACGTTGATAGTAGCTTCGCCCCGCATCGGTCAGCCAAAGTCGGCGCGTCGTCCTCTCTAACAGACGAGTGCCAAGCCGCTGCTCTAACGAACTGAGACAGCGACTGGCGCTTGGATCCGACAAGCCCAGCTTTTCAGCTGCACGCGTAATGCTGCCAAGCTCAACCGCCCGAACAAACATCTCCAGTTCCGTTAGCCGATCCACCGAACCCCTCCGCCGGTTCACGCCTTCTCGCAGCGATACGTCGTCGTCCATCACAATCGATCTAATCAAGCGATCGATCTATCGCCGCAGCGAACGCTGCAGCACCTTCACCTTCTCTGTGAGCGCACCGGCACCTGATCGCCGCCTTCCATATCTGATCCCCGCGCAACCAACGCTTGGGGCGCAGTGCGCTGTATGGCGCGCGCACATGCCGCTCACCGTCGTTGGACCTCAGCCCAAGCCCCTCAATAGTCGAGAGTTTTGGGCAGAAACAGATGTTGCCCTATCGCCCTGTGGATGGGGCCGGAGCAAGCTGCGGTTTAAATTCAACAACTGTTGAATATATTCGGCAACGGCATTAAGGTCAAGGTTCGCCGCGGATCGTGGAGGTGTTCTTGAAAGTCCGTGAGGTACCGAAAACGCGCGGTCGGCCGCGCAAAGGGGCGGAACGCAATGAGGAAATACTCCTCAAGGCCGCTCTAGATGCCTTTGCCGAACACGGCTTCGACAAGGCGAGCCTGCGGTCAATCGCAGCCGCGGCGAATGTTGATGTGGCGCTGATTTCCTACCGGTACGGATCAAAGATCGAATTATGGGAGGCGGTGGTCGAACGTTTTGCGCGTGAGGCGATCGCGTCCTTGGCGACGTTGCAAGTTGATCATGCCGAGGTTTCGTCGGGTAACCGTCTCGACGCCGTCATTGAGCAGTTGATCGTCCTGGCTTGCCAAAGGCCTCAATTTCCCCAGTTCATTGTCAGGGAACTCGTCAAGGGCGAGGGGAGCGAGCAAGTAGAACTGCTCCAGAACCTTTTGACCGAGCCGCTGCGTCGGATCGTGGTGCCGCTTGTCGAGACTGTCCATGGCGAGGTCGGCAATCGGGAATTCGACGCGAATCTTGCGTTCTTTGGTGCCATTAGCGCGATGGGAATGACGCTGGCAACGCGCAAACACATCGCGCGGTTTGCACCAGCGATCCGAAATGACGACCTGCTGCGCCAGCATTTGATCACGGTTACGCGCAGCATCCTCTGCCCTTGACTTACGATGAGCCGGAGGAACGGCAAGACATTGACAAAGCCAGCCGGCGATCCAGGGCACCAAGTGGCCGTTGTAGCTGTGCGCCGTTCGTCGAACTTCCCAAAAATGACTGAACCGCAACCCGAAGAACAGAGGAGAACAGCGTGAAACTGGCGAGCTTCAAGCATAAAGGGCAATCAAGTTACGGCATCGTCGATGGCGCGATCATAAGGGACATCGGCGCTGCAATGGGAGCACGCGCGCCGACGTTGAAGGATCTGCTCGCGTCCGAGGGGCTCGATGATGCCAATTTGGCTGCAGCATCGCCGCCTCCCCTCCCGCTCTCCGAGATCGATTTCGAGCCTGTCGTCCCGAACCCAGGCAAGATCCTCTGCGTAGGGATAAACTATGCAACTCACATCGCGGAAGCCGGTCTCCCCACGCCAGAGAAGCCGATGATATTCGTGCGTTATCCGGACAGCCAGGTCGGCCACAAGCAGCCGATGATCTGCCCGCGCGAATCGTCACAGTTCGACTTCGAGGGCGAACTCGCGGTCATCATCGGCAAGCGGGGCCGGCGAATCCCAACAAGTGAGGCCTTCGACCACGTGGCCGGCTACTCTTGCTACAATGATGGCAGTATTCGCGACTGGCAATTTCATACGACGCAGTTTACTCCCGGCAAGACCTTCCCCGGCACCGGCGGGTTCGGTCCTTGGCTGGTTACGACCGACGAAATCCCCGATCCCGCGACGCTTTCGATCGAGACGCGGCTCAATGGCGCGATGATGCAGAAGGCGCCGATTTCCGATCTCGTTTTCAACGTGCCGCAACTGATTGCCTATTGCTCGGCCTTCACGATTCTCAATCCTGGCGACGTCATTATCACCGGCACGACTGGCGGTGTTGGCGCGTTCCGTAACCCCCAGGTATGGTTAAAGCCGGGCGACACGATCGAGGTAGACATATCCAGTGTCGGCGTGCTGTCCAACACCATTGTGGCAGAGCCGGATGACTGATCGGACGGTTGATTTCTGCGCATCAGATCCGGTGTCAAAGCCGCGATACGATCGGTGGAATCGCCGTCGCGCTTTGGGGCTTTTGTTCAGCGTGATCTCGGCGCAGGACCGCGCCGGGTGAAGGCTGCGCGAGAGGAAGCCGACGGCCAACGAGCCGCGGCTTGATCAACGAGAGCTAGGCCTCAGTGTCGGCCCCAGGCATCCTCGGCTTAGCGCAGGCCGGGTACTTTGCTGTAGCCCGGTCCCGCTACATCCCCGCTATCATGGGAGTTCACTCCTTACCTTCAGTGCGTTGAGCAGGCTCGTGACGTCCGACGCCTGGTCTAGCCCCTCCACTGCTGATATGAGCGCGTCGGCCAAGGCGGGATCAATCGGATCGACCAGGGCGTGCGCCTTCGCAACCACTTCGACGTGCGTCATCGGCTGCACAGCCGATCCCTTGGCGAGCGTCGGATTTCCTGCGGGTGTGGCGATGATCGTGCCATCAGTCAGCTCGATGTGCAATCGAGGGCCATCTTCCAAGCCAATTGATTGGTCCATCGTAAAGCTGATCCGGTCAAACACACTGCGCACCTCGGGCTCGTTGAGCCTCGGTGGCTCAAACTGACCGAGGCCAGCCTCGCCGCTGACCAGCACCACACTCACCGCATAGGGCAGGTTGAACTGCGCATCAAAGACTGTTTCGATCGGATAGACATTGATCATGTCATAGGCGGTCTGACCAGCGGCGATGTCGATGCGCTTCACGTTGTCCGACCGCAGGCCGCGACTGCTCATCAGCGCAAGCAACGTGTCGATTGTGGAGTGACTGCCGCGGCAACAAGCGTAGGGTTTGAGGTAAGAAGAGGCAACGTTGAGATTAACGCCGAGACCATCCAGGGCTTTCTCCCGGAAGCCAACACCGCTATTGTACGTAGTGAAAAGCCCCCCGAATTCCGACTCGAAAATCCGACGCGGACCGGTAACGCCGCCCTGAGCAAGCAAGGCTGCCTCCACGCCAGTCTCGCACGCCTTTCCGGGGTGAAGGCGCTTCGTCATCGCCCCGTCGTCGATGAATGCCCACACACCTCCGGTAAAGGAGCCCGCGATGCCTAAGGCATCGGCAAACTGCTCCGCGTCCAACCCAAGCACCTTGGCTGCGGCGGCCGCAGCACCAAGGCTTCCCATGGTGCCCGACGAGTGCCAGCCTCGGCCGGTGTGCACCGCAAATCCCCCGATAGCGAGCAGACAGCGATACCCGACGTCGTAGCCGGCGATTGTTGCAAGCAGGAAGTCACGCCCCGAGGCGCCTGTTGACTCGGCAACCGCCAGAGCAGCCGGAATAACCGTCGACCCGGCATGTCCTGCCCCGCCACCGTCGTCAAAGTCACGGGCGTGCGCCGATGTACCATTCGCGAGCGCGGCTTGCGACAGCGGCAACCGGTCCGCGGTGCCCCACACGGTTGCGCCAGCCTTGCGCCCGTTCGCCGTCGTGAGTACGCGGATAACACGAGCGGCTTCCGAGGTACGCGCGCCCGCAAGCGCAACGGCGAGCGTATCAAGGACGTGATCCTTGATGCCCGCGATATCCGCCTCGGGAACGTCGGTCCATCTCAATCCTGACCACAGTGCCGCGAAGCGCTCGGTTAAGGTGCCAATGCCGTCGGTGTCAAATGCCATGGTTTACCTCTGCAGCTCGTGCGTCAGGCTGGCTTTGAGCCAGCAGCGAGCTCCTGAAGGATTGCCTCGGTGTGCTCGCCCAATTGCGGAATTGGTCCCATTCGAGCCTCCCAGCGATTGCTGCGCCCGGGCGGAAGAAGGGCCGGAATTTCTCCGGCCGGGCTGCCGACGAAACGCCAGCGGTCGCGGGCCCCCAACTGGGGGTGCCGCCACAGCCCGGCCATATCATTGACCGACGCATTGGCGATGCCCGCCAAGTCCAGCCGTTCGAGCACTTCGGCACGGTTCAGACATTTGAACTTGCCAACTATGATAGCATCGAGCGACTGCCGGTTGGCGTTGCGTCGTGTATTGCTGTCGAACCGCTCATCGAGAGGGAGCGTCTCATCGTCGAGAACAAGCTTGCAGAACGCGTTCCACTCTCGCTCGTTCTGCAGGCCGAGCATGACCGTGCCACCGTCCCCAGTGGCGAATGGTCCATAGGGGTAGATGCTGGCGTGGGAGGCTCCTGCCCGCAAGGGTGGCGATGCGCCTTCGAAAGCGTAATACAACGGATAACCCATCCACTCTGCCAGAGCTTCGAGCATGGACAGATCGATATGTGTCCCCTCGCCCGTTTTATTGCGCAACAGCAGCGCGGAAAGGATATTGCTGTAGGCGTACATGCCAGCGGCGATGTCGGCGATCGAGTTGCCCGCCTTGCTCGGCGTGTCGGGCGTGCCGGTGATGGAGAGAAAACCTGCTTCGCTCTGGATCAGGAGGTCGTACGCCTTCTTGTCGCGGTAGGGACCGTCGCTGCCGTAGCCAGAGATGTCACAGACGATCAGCCGCGGATGCGCGACGCTGAGCGAAGCATAGTCGAGCCCCATGCGCGTCGTGGCGCCGGGCGCCAAGTTTTGTACGAGCACGTCCGCCTGACCCACCAAGGTCTTCAAGGCCGACAGCGCCTCCGGCTGCGTCAGATCCAGGACCAAGCTTTCCTTGCCACGGTTGGTCCAAACAAAGTGCGAGGCCTCGCCACGGACCCGATCGTCGTAAGCGCGGGCGAAATCGCCTGTGCCAGGCCGTTCGACCTTGATAACACGCGCACCCAAGTCCGCGAGCTGGCGGGTGCAGAAAGGCGCGGCAATGGCGTGCTCGAGGGACACGACGGTGATGTCTTCCAGTGGCAATGACATGAGGGAGCTCTATCGTTCAGGCAAAGGTCACGGTTGCCTGCATGGTCAGCCAACCTTCATGATCAGCCGCCCACAGGCCAACAGAGCGGCCATCCGCGGACGGTGCGCCGTTAAGGCTGAAGGATTTCCCGTCGAACGTGGGGCGAACAGCCTTGAACTGAAAGCGGGCAATCTCTCGACCGGGCGCTTGCCGGCGTACCAGATCAACAAGAAGCGTAGCAATCAGTGGACCGTGAACCACCAGGCCGGGGTAACCTTCAACTTTGGTCACGTATTCCCGGTCATAGTGGATGCGATGGCCATTGAACGTCAGGGCTGAGTAGCGGAACAGAAGAACGTCGTCGGGATCGACATGACGCTGCCAGGGAGCACCAGTCTGTGCTGGCGTCGGAGCGGGTTCCGCATCGGCGGGATGTTTCGCTGCACGATAGACAATGTCGTGAAACTCGGTGATCGCCGGTCCAGCATGACCAGCGCGGAGCAATTCATGCCGCACCTTGACGAATACCAGCCGACCAGTGCGCCCGTCCTTAGTGACAATATCGTCGATCGTCGAGACTCGTTCTGCCGAGTCGCCCACTCTTAGCGGCGAGTGGAATTCAAATTGCCCGCCAGCCCACATCCGACGCTGCAACGGCACCGGCGGCAAGAAGCCGCCTCGGCGAGCATGGCCATCTGAACCGAGTTCGTTTTGCCGGTGAGCTGGCAGAAAATACAGCCAATGCCACAATGGCGGAAGCGGCATCCCGTCAGAAATTTCCATCTCAGGAAGATCCAACGTCGCACTCAGGGCCCGAACCGGCGCGCGCGTGATCTCATCATTCAGCGTCTCGCTCCGTCCGATCCATTGGCGGAGGTGCGAAAAATCGATAGTTGCGTCGCTCATTTCGTACTGCCTCCTGAAAAGGTACCGACGGGGGGGCGTCAGCGTCGTGAAGCCGTGTCGTGGAATGCACCGGGCGGTGTTCGCCACCTTGCTCTTCGGCGTCTCAAATAATCAAGGCACCGCATAATTCACGGCCCTCTCGCATCCGGGCGAGCACCTTCAAAGGCGTGTTGCAACAACTGACGGATTTCACCACGCTGGGCCGTACTGATCGGTCTGGGGTTCCAGTACGGGTTGCTGACCGCGATGTCTGCCGCCCGGTCCAAGTCTTCTTCCGCCATTCCGATATGGCGCAAAGCCACCGGGGCGCCGTTGTCGCTTGCCAGATCGAAAAGACCTTGCGCAGCATTGGCGGCGCCCAGTGCCCGAGCAATGCGCTCCATCGCCGCCGGCACCGCCGGCGCGTTGAAGGCAATGGCATGCGGTAGCACAATGGTGTGCACCTCGGCGTGGGGCAGGTTGAAGCTTCCGCCGAGCGTGTGGCAAAGCTTGTGGTGCAGCGCCATTCCCACGTTGCCGAGCACCACGCCGCATAGCCAGGCACCGTACAGCGCAGCGCCTCGAGCCTCCAGATCTCTGCCGTCGGCCCGAATCCCCGGTATCGCCTGGGCCAGCGCGCGGATGGCCTCCTCGGCGATCAAATCCATCACCGGATTGCTGTCTTGTGCAAACAGACCTTCAGCCGCATGCGCAATGGCGTTCATAGCACTAGTCACACTCAGTCCGATCGGCAAACTGAATCGTCAGTTCTGGATCGTAGATCACAGTGCGTGGCAGCACGCGGGGGTCGCGTCCGGTCTTCTTCAGCCCCGCCTCGGTGACGCCGTAGATGGGGGTCATTTCACTGCCGGCGTAGGTGGTGGGAATGGCCAGGATGGGCAAAGCAGTCTCCATCGCGATGGCCTTGCCCAGGCCCGTGGTGGAGCCACCGCCGATGGCGATGGCGCAATCAGCACCCAGGCGGCGAGCTTCGTCTCTGGCGTCGCGGGCGGTTTCAACGGGGACGTGCATCGCCGCACGAGGAAAGAGTCCCGCGACCCGCGACCCCAGTCGGTCCACCAGCTGCTGTGCCTGCGCCTGCTGCTCGGGGGTGGACAACACCAAGGCGCGGTGCGCGCCGAGCAGATCGATTTCCCGCTCAAGGTAGCGCAACGAGCCCACGCCGAACACGACGCGCGAGGGCTGAGCATGAAAGACGAAATCCCGCATAGCCGATTACCCCGTCACCCGTGTCGGATTCAGCACAAAGTCATGTTCCAGCAAGTACGTGCCGTCTGCCTGGCGCGTCCAATCCGTGATCAGCGACTGGCGCACCCCAAACACCGCGTCGGAGTCGAGATATTGGTCATCGCTGCGGAACACATGCGTGATCAACGTCTCGTAGCCGGCCGCCTTGATCAGAAAGTGCAGATGAGCCGGCCGCCACGGATGCCGCCCTGTGGCGATGAGCAGCTCGCCAACAGGCCCGTCGTGCGGGATTGCATAGGGAACGGCGAGGATAGATTTGAACCAGTACTCCCCCTCGCCATTCGAGCTCAGAATACCTCGCGCCTGCGCGTGGCCGATCTCGGGGTGCTGAACGTCGTAGAGGCCATCCTCATCCGACTGCCAAACGTCGATGTGTGCGTTGGCGACCGCCTCTCCAGTGAGGCCACGCACGGTGCCTCGCACCAAACAAGGAACGCCACGCGCGCCGTTGGAAATATCCGCGCCCAGCTCATAGCGGGGCGCGCCTTCGACATGAAAGGGTCCGAACACCGTAGCTTCGGTGCAGCCAACGGGCTTGTCGTTGTTGAGCGCCACCGTCAGCATCGAAAGGCCGAGGACATCGGATAGCAGAATGAATTCCTGGCGCTTGTCGCCGCTGATTTGACCACACCTGGTCAGAAATTCAATGCCCAGGAGCCACTCCTCCTCGGTCAATCTCACGTCACGTGCGAAGTCGTGCAGGTGATTTACCAAACTCGTCATGATTTCTTTGAGGCGCGGGTTCGTCGTATCAGCGTGACGTGCGAGCACCGCTTCCGTGATCGTGTTGCGATCCAGATTTCGCATGGGTGCCCCGCTAGCCCTGTCCAAAGAGCGAAAGGGCCGGGACGCATCCCTGCGTCGACCAACACCCATGCGCCCTACACCCGCATGGCGCCGGTCTGCGGACGGCTCGTCGGCAGAAATGGTCGCCAATCGGCTGGCCATGCCCGCGGCGCACGCGATCGGGTTTGGCTACGGAAATGATCACGCCCGGGCCTCGATTCGCCGTGAAAGCCAATCGCGCAGGCTTGCCGACACCATCTCCGGAACTTCGACGGTCGAGAGATGCCCACAAGGGAAAATCTCCAGTTCGGCCCCTGGCACCGATCGCGCGATCTCATTGGCCAGGCTAGGTGGACAAATGCGGTCGTCATCACCGGCTATCACCAGCGTCGGAACGGCGATCTGCGGCAATAGGCTGCGTTGATCTGGACGATTGAGTACAGCCTGTTGCTGTCGCAGATACCCATCGCACCCAAGCCTACGAGCCATCGCAGCGGCGAAGGCCGCGACTTCGACTTTTCCCCCTGCAACGGTCTCCGCAAGCTTACCGGCGACCGCGTCAAACAAACCACGCCTGGCATCCTCAAGAAGCGCAGTTGAGCGCTGCAACTGGAGCGTGGAAGCCGGTCTCGCATTCGTATTCAGAAGGGCAACGCCCGCCAGCCGCGTGTCGCCTCGCAGAGCTACCTCAAGCGCCACGTACCCTCCCATCGAAATGCCGGCAATCACAAATCCGTCGGGCGCATCCGCCAGAATCTCGTCAGCAAAATCAGTGATCGATTTGCCGCTACATCTGGCAATCGTTGATTCTACTATATCGGAAAGCGGGTCGATCACGGGCTGCCACAGGCGCCCATCGGACGCCAACCCAGGAACGAAGATAATCTTATGCTTGCTCAAGAGATGCTCCATGTCGTATTCGGCGTTGGATCCTCCGGCTTCGCAGCGCCAGCAGGCGCTCCAGAGCCCACTTGTGCGGATCGGTTGAAAAACTCAAATCGTCTCGCGCTGCGGAGACGTTCTGGATAGGGTCACGGGCTCCGAGCTCATCCGCGACGTCAGCAACAACCGATCGACTAACGTGGCCCGATCCGTGGCAAGGCTTCGAATCTTCGCCATATCGGCAGCACGTTGTACCGGATCGCTGGTATCAAAAATCATCCGCTTGGTCTCCGATGCAGCCGGCGAGACGATCTCCAGAAAGACCCGGCGACGATCTTCCGCATACCTGTCGAGCGTCTCGTCGCCTGCACGGCCTTGCACCACGGCGGCAAGGGCTTTGTAGAGCGCGTACACATCGAACAGCCCACCAACCAGGCCGTAGCCACCGCTGGGATTGGTAGCATGGGCCGCGTCACCAGCGAGCAGCACCCGGCCAACGCGAAACGTCGAGGCGGCACGTTGGTGCATTCGATAGGGTGAATAGGCGTCCAGCGCATAGTCGTCCTTTGCCGCCGGGACGATGACCTCCAAGAACTTCCTCAGGCGCTCCGGAATACTCTCCTCGGGGAGGTTCAAATCCTCACTGTAGGTGCATCGCCACAGGTCCTTTTGATCGAGCTTGACGATGATGGCTCCATACGTGGAATCGATCAGAAATGTCGTTCGAGCAAAACCGTACTTGGCGAAATCGAGACGGAGATTCGCTGCGACAAAGCGTTTCGGCCAAGTGATGCCGTCGAATTCCAGGCCGATCTTGCTTCGAACCGTACTACCCGCACCATCGGCGCCAACAAGCCAGCCACTGCGGAACTCGACTTTTCCGTCAGGTCCAATGGCATCAACCGAAACGCCTTCGGCATTTTGTTTGACGTCCGTGACGTCGACGCCCCAGTGAACGGTCACATTCGGACAAGCCGCGAGCTTCCGCAGAGCGATCTCTGCGAGCCGGTGCTGACCGAGATGAAGGTTGTATGGAAACTTGGTGAGACCCTCCAACACGTCCAAGCTGAAATCGATGCGTTCACCGGTCGCAAATTCGATGTAGCTGTAGTCTTGCTTCGAAAACCCAACCCGCAACGCATCATCGAGCAGACCCAACTCTGACAAGCCTTCAAGACAAGACCAATGGTACGTGATTGCGCGCGGCGATTCGATGATGCCGTTCGCCCGCTCCAACACAGTGACACTGACTCCGGACTTCGCCAATCCGAGTGCAGCGATAAGCCCGACAGGGCCAGCGCCGACGATCGTGACAGTCTCTGCGCAGGTCATGATTGTCCTTTCCGTCTTCATTCAACATGGATCACGGTTTTCTACGGAGTTGTACGGCGCGAGCCGCGAGCAAATGCCTTTACTCAACAGTTGGAGTTGCGTGATAAAGAAGCAGCCGTCATGCGGCCCTCCGCCGAAGCGGACGACCTTCGTGCAATCGTACATTTGCATTCGACTAGGACCGAAAGACTGTGGCAGATGCGCCCCCATCGACAGCGAGGATCTGTCCGGTGATGAAGCTGGCGTCATCGCTGGCGAGAAAGAGACACGCCGCGGCAACCTCATCCGCTCGGCCCGGCCGCCCCAAGGGAGTCGATTGCACGGACAGCTTTCTGAATGCGGGGCTGTCGCGAAGACGTTCTTCTGTCCGTGGCGTGTCGATAATGCCTGGTGCGACGACGTTGACGCGAACGTTAAAGCGGGCGCAGTCGTTGGCCATTTGCCTGGTCAGGCCGATCATCCCGGCCTTCGTCGCCGCGTAGGAGGCGTTGTTGGGGAAACCAAGAATCCCCTGGACCGAGGAAATGTTAACGATTGACGCAGGGGCACTTTGGGAGCGGCATAACTGCAGAAACGGTCGTGAGACGCGCAACACGCTCTTGAGATTGACGTCGAAGACGCGGTCGAACTCTTCGTCCGTGGTATCGTAAGCCGCAGTCGTCCCGGCAATTCCTACGTTGTTCACCAAAACATTGGCACAGCTCGAAATGCCGAGCGCAGCCTCAAGGATGGCTTCTCCCGAGGTCGCTTGACTGACATCCGCGACGGCGGCGACGGCGCGGACCCCCGCCTCCCGGCAAAACTCGACGGTTTCGTCAAGCCCCTCGGGTAGGCCCGCCGCAACAACGGAGGCGCCTTCCTGCGCAAAACGAATCGCAGTCGCGCGACCGATCCCCGATCCGGCGCCGGTCACGATGGCCGTCTTGCCGGAAAGCCTACCCGTCATGTTTCGCCTCTCCTGGATCTGTTAAACGCATTGGGCTTCGAGCGAGGTGAAAGCCCCGCCAGCTATCCCCGCTGTCGTCGAGCTGCGTCAGTTTCCCCGCAGTTCGTCGCGCAATCAGAACCGACTGATGCGCCGGCAGCTCGCCGAAACTTGCCGACCATGTAGCCTTCGTCGTCACAGGCCTGCTCAGGAGACGAGCGAACTGGCCGCCTGCCAGCTCAGTTCATTTCTCAGCATCGTTCGGATCCTTACAAACTCCGCACGACGCTCGAACGCCAACACTCCCGTGACGATGTCGCCTTGTCTGTACAGAAAAAGAGAGCCTCCGGCGTTTTGACTTTCGGTGATCTCCTCGTCGCCGGTGCGATAGCCGGCAAACTGGATCCGCACGCCGTGCTGATCCGACCAGAAATATGGAATGTTGGCGCAGACCTCTAGCGGCCATCCAAGAACGTCATTTGCGGCGTTGACGCCGGCTACGCGACCTTGCTCCGCCGCGTTGGTCCAATGTTCGACCCTCATGTCCGCCCCCCAACGCTGGTTCCACCATCGGACCGTATCACCTGCCGCGAATACATGATCGGCCGCGCGCAACGTGGTGTCACAGAGAATGCCATCGTCGAGGCGCAACCCCGATCTCTCCAACCATCCGGTCGATGGCCTAACGCCGACGCCGACGACGATCACGTCGGCAGGAACTCCAGTCCCGTCGCCGAGATTGAGGACACGGCGACTGTCCTGCTTTTCGACACCGACCGCCTGTTCTCCGAAGTAGAGCTCGATACCGGCCTTGCGATGGAGCGCTTCGTAGCTTTTGAATACGGCCTCACCGAACCTACCGAGTGGCTTTCGCGCAAGATCGACAAGCGAGACCTGTCGTCCTTCAGTCGCCAGCATCGACGCCAGTTCACCGCCGATGAAGCCTGCGCCTACTATAGCCACCGACTTTACGGGATCAGCGAGTGCACTACGAAGAGACACCGCATCGTCGTAGCATCTCAGTGGGAAGGTATCCGGCCGGCCGGACAATGCAGGTGGTATGACTGCCTCGCAGCCCGTGGCGATCACGAGCGACCGATACTGGAGTGCTCCGGACGAGTGGCGTATCGTTCTCGCGTCGACATCCAGTCCGACGGCCCTCGTACCGAGCATGAAGTTGACCCCATGGCTCTTTAGGTCGTTAACGGCCGGATAAGTCAGCGTATCGAGCGACAGAGGGTTCGTCAGGCCGACCTTCGACAAAGGAGGCCGTTCATATGGAAGATGCGCTTCGTCACTGATCATTGTGATGGTGAGGTCGGGTGCATAGCCGGCGACCGTCTGCGCTGCACGCAACCCAGCGATCGACCCGCCGACAATGGCTACATCACAAGTCGTCTGCGGCATCGTAGTATTCATTACCTTAGATCGACGGTAAGCGACTTGACCAGCCACCGACCACCAACCTGTGCGACCTCGGTCGCATCGTCGACGACAACCGAGTTCGGGTAGTGCGCTGCGAGATAACGGACGACTTCCTCCATCTCGACCCGTGCTAGGCTCTGGCCCAAGCATCCGTGCGCACCCGTACTGAATGTGAGCGGTTGGTTTCTCTCTCGATGCAGGTCGAATTCATTAGGCCGCTCGAAACGCTCTGGATCGCGATTGGCAGACCAAATTGCAACGTGAACGTCCATGCCCTGCGGGATCACGGTTCCGTCGAGATCGATGCTTTCCGTGGCGATCCTGCTCACGACGCCCGGTCTCGGAAACAGCCTGGTGGCTTCGACGACAGCCGCGGGGATGAGCGATGGATCGCTTCTGATCTTGGACCAGACGTCACGATCGCGCAGGAGAGCCCACACGGTAAGGCCAATCTGGTGGGAGGTATTGACGGAGCTGGCTTCGAGCATCGCCGTCGCCTCATTCAGGAGCTCTTCCGGCGAAAGCTTGCCGGCCTCCTGCTCCTTGATCAGAAAGGAAAGCATATCACTACCGAGACCGTCCGCTTTCTTGCGTGCGAACAGGTTTCGCAAGTAGTCGAACAGCTCGTCGTACGCCGCCAAGATCACCGGAGCGAGGCTCCGGTCGCGGCTGAGGAGCGACAAAGTACGCGCTGAAAGGCTAGCAACCTTCGGAGTGTCGGTGGTTGGAGCACCGGCCAGATGACAGTAGATGCGCGCGGGAATAGGGTCCGCGACGGCCGTATGAAACGGGATCTGTCCGCTCATGCCATGCATGATGTCCCCGAGGATGCCCCTGAGAACGTCCCTGATGGCCTCCACGGTATTGGGCCCCATAAAGCGGGCCAGGGGCGCCCTGAGCCGCATATGTTGCGGGCCTTCCGCCATCAGGACGCTTCGTGAACGGAATTCATGCACGGGCCCGGCCGTAATGCCAAACTTCTCCATCAGATCGAGCGCCGCATTTTTGAACCGCGAATCGCGAAGCACGCGGGCGGCAAGTGCGTAGCCGAGCACGACATATCCCGCCGAGCCGAAGGCCAGCGGCTTGCCGTCGAGCGATCCCCCGATATGCACCTGCGATTCTGCCGAGAACGGCTCCATGACCGGGAGTGTGTCCGATACGCGCGAGATTGCCCCCATCGGACAGCACAAGATCACTTCCTCGACCTCGTTCTTACGGCTCTCCTCGACCTCGCTCTTGAGTAGCTTCAAGGCGCCGTCTTCACCGATCTCGAAGACATCGGGCATAAGTGCCGCACACGAGCCGTTGGCATCGCATCGAGCGAAATCCACCTTGATCTTGATCATTGCGGCAGCCCCCCCAACCCGAGCGAGCGATGCTGTGGGTTCATAATCGCGCCCGGAGCCGCGCCCACGGCGCGCCCCAATGCCACGACCCTTGTGACGGCGGCGGCGGAGGAGGGGGCGAGACCTGCGCGCGCCCGCTCAAGCCAAGATCGGACCGCATCAAATGGCACTTGGCAAAAAGGGACATTTCGTTTGATCATGAGTATTTCCTGCTATCTATCTGAAAGGCTCTCAGATGAAGCTGCACCTGTATCCATAGGCGAGGCGTGCTTCATCCCCTCCTCCTAGGCGTGTCGAGCGCATCTCTGAGATCGGCCGGCACCTTGGGGTACGCCCACCGTCGTCCAGTGCGCAGCACGGATCTCTGATAAGCTCGTACCAACATCTCGGTATGCATCAGCGTGAGCGCGGTCGCATCTATCACTCCCACGCGGTCCAGATCCCGAATGTCCAAATGCGCGACGAGCTCGTTCAGCACGCCTTCTCCCGGAATAATGACGTCCGCCCCCGCATTGATCACCTTGCGAGCAGCGCTCTCGAAGGCCGCCCGAACCTTCTCAGGCTCGCCAAAAGCGCGCTGTAGATCGAATTCATCGAAAGCTGGATCGAGGCTGACGATCCCTACAATTCGTGTATGAAGTTGATGGCGGTCGACACACTCTCTCAGCATCCGCGCGCCTGCTGGCGAGATCGTTATGATTCCAATCAGCGGCGCGACTGAGCAGCCGGCCAGGAGACAGCTCTCCATCATCGAGGTAACCGGGATATCAAGAACCGCTCGAGCCTCGCGCAGCGCGGGCTCGGCAAACGAAGCGATCATGACAGCATCGAATCCTTCACGTTCGGCACGTTCGACCTGCCCAAGCACGACATTCGCAACACGAGTTCTCTCACGCGGATACTCGAGAGCCTGTGCGGGAGAGGAGGTTCCGTAAGTCCCGATCGGTACGCCATGAAGGACGATCTCGACACCCGGCCCTGCAACAGCCGCAAAGCGGCGCGCAAGCGATTCCGCATAGTGAGGAAGCGCCTCGAGTTCTGTGACGGACTGGTGCCAAATGCGCATCTAATCGCTCGCTACACGCTTACTCGTCAGCTCGCCAAAGCACTGCTTGACCTGCTCGAACCATTTCCCCATCTCGGCGGCCTCACTGGAGATCCCCGCGGTCGACATGTGTCCACGGGGAAGCGTTTCGGGCTCAGAATTCGAATACGCCGGTCATCGCGTTGCTGATGCTTGGCGATCGCGCCCCCCCTTGTTGGTCGTTTGCTGGGGTGCGGCAACTCTAGTCGTGCGCTTCCCTTCAAGAAATGCGTCAATTGCAAGACATTCTTTCTCGACTTGAATGAATGCGAGAGTGATGCCCGCAGCATTTCTGCTTGTGGATCGAGAGTGCGTAGACCAGTGCCAGAAGTAGCAGCACCCGGACAATCTCGCCGGTCGTCCTGCCCTTCACGCCGCGCCTGGATACTGCGCTGCCGGCTACATGGATGGTGGCCCACCCGTAGACCAGCGTCTCGGCGAGCGAGCCGACACTCTCCGGTGGAGACTGCCTTCAAGAAACTGATGGTCCGCACGGGATGGTTAGTTTGCGAGCAAATTGGCCGAGATAGCGGTTACCGATCTCGAGAACCGTCTGATCGGTTTGAACCGAGCATCACCACCTGCTGCCGCCTTGTCCCGCATCGCTGCCGCAATCTCGGCTACGGCGTCCTTGTAGCAGCCCGCTGCGGAAGACAGCCGCGCCGCTGCCGAACCGCGGCAGCATTGGGGTACAATGCACAAATGTACCGTCAGGACGAATGGCCACGTTCGACCAACCCTACATGTCGGCCGTTATTTCAATCGGGCATCGCGCGCGATGAAGTCAAGGAAGCTGCGCACCTTGGCCGACAGATATTTGCGAGTTGGATAGACGGCGAGCAGACGGCCCGCAAAAGGCAGCTTGTCTGGGAGTACCCATTCCAACCGCCCTTCGGCCAGATCATCCGCAATCAACCACTTCGGCAAAAAGGCGTAGCCCATACCTTGGAGACAGGCCTGGTGCATGAGCGTTTCATTAGCGCTCTGGAGGACCGGCCTAAACTTGATCACTTTGCGCCCTTGCGCTGTATCTTGCGTCAAGGTCCCGTCGGCATGCGCCAAGCTGTAGGCGAGCAAGGGCGCCCCCTTCAGAGCCTCGAGCGAAACAGGCCGGCCATGTTCCTCCAGGAAGCCGCGTGAAGCGACCAGACAGAACGGCACGTTGGCGATCGTCCGTGCGATCAAGCCGGGATCGGGAGAAGCCGTTACCCGCAGCGCGAGATCGAATCCATCCTCGATCAGATTGACCAATCGGCCGCTGAGGTCGACCTCTAGCGTCACGTCCGGATAGCGTGCACGGTAATCGGCCAAGACGCGCGCAAACAGCGCACTTGCCATCCACACCGGTGCAGTCAGCCGCAAGCGGCCTTTTGGCGAAACCGCGGTCTGACGGACGGCGGCTTCCAGTTCGTCAAATCCATCCATCATCAACCGCGCTTGCTCGAAGAACAACGCGCCGGTTTCGGTGAGACTAACGTGCCTGCTCGTGCGATTGAGCAAGCGCGCCGAAAGACGTGCCTCAAGATGCACGACATGCTTGCTCGCCATCGCAGGAGAGACGCCCAGGCGGCGGGCCGCCAACGTGAAGCTCTTGAGCTCGGCCACGGCGCAAAACACGCGAATATTCATCAGCGTATCCATTCGGTACCCTAGCACGACCATTTCCAAAATGGAAATGATGCATCAACAACATCGCTGATGATCAATTGGCAAGAAACAGTAACCATGAGGCTCCTTCAACTGGAGCTTAGAGCCGATGATTAGTTTCGAAACCTGGTCCCCCCGTGTGCTCGCCGTCGTACGTATCATCACCGCCCTGCTGTTTATCGAGCATGGACTGATGAAGCTTTTTGAATTCCCCGCCCCTGTACCCGGGCTGCCGACTCCCCTTCCTCTGATACTGGTCGTCGCCGCGGTCCTCGAAATCGCTGGTGGTGCCCTGATCGCCGTGGGCCTGTTCACCCGAACGGCAGCCTTCATCTGCTCAGGCGAAATGGCCGTTGCGTACTTCCTTTTTCACGCGCCCCAGAGCTTCTGGCCGGCGGTCAATAATGGCGAGCCCGCGATCCTGTTTTGCTTCGTATTCCTCTATCTCGGGTTTGCCGGCGCCGGCGCGTGGAGTCTGGACCGGCTGTCGACCACGCGTTCGAACCTTGTGAGGGCATGACCATGTCCACGCGACGACTTCCGACGTACTATCTGTCGCATGGCGGTGGCCCTTGGCCCTACATGGAAGGAGCCATGCGCGGTCGCTTCGACAAGCTTGAGCGGGCGTTGCTCGCCATCCGCCAGGAATGGGGCACGGCCGTGCGGGCAGTGCTCGTGGTATCGGGTCATTGGGAAACACCGGAGTTTGCCGTCTCTTCGAGTGCTTTCCCCGGTATGGAATATGACTATCACGGCTTCCCCGAGCACCTCTATCACATCAAATACGACGCACCTGGATCACCCGAACTTGCGATGCAGGTCCGCGCGATGCTGGAGGCAGGTGGCATCGCTTGCGGAAGCGACCACGAACGCGGGTTCGATCACGGTACATTCAGCCTGATGCAGCCGCTCTACCCCGCCGGCGATGTGCCGATTGTACAACTGTCGGTCCGGCAGGATCTTGATCCTCAAACACATCTTTCGGTCGGCCGTTTGCTCGCTCCGCTCCGGGACCAAGGCGTCATGATCGTCGGCAGCGGCTCGAGCTTCCACAATCTCGGGCTGCGCGGGCCTGTCGCGGTCGAACCATCCCGCCAGTTTGACGAATGGTTGCAGCAGACGCTGCTCCAGGTTTCGGCGGCCGAACGCCGGCAGCGGGTCGTGGGTTGGACCCAGGCACCGCATGCGCGGCTCGCTCATCCGCAGGAGGATCACCTGATCCCGCTGATGGTTGCGCTTGGCGCCGCAGAGGAGGAAACTGCCACCTTGGTTTATCATCAGCCCGATTTTCTGGACAGCTGGGCGCTATCGAGCTTCCGCTTCGGCAAACTATCCGGATAACTCGTCAAAGAGGCAAGGGCCGCTGCCTGCAACGGGAGCGGCCCTTATCTCGATGTCCGTCGAAGTCTGAAACGGCCCCAAATAGTCTCGGCGGCACGCCAGCGGCATTGGGCGCGGTGGCGGGCCGCGTTTCCGCTTTTGCGAGACGCTTCAAACATCAACTGTTACTTGCCAGAAAAATTGCGATCAACAATGCAAGATTGGCTAGCACGCCTGCCAGGGCTAACAGCCAAGTCTCGACGGCCGATAGCTGCCCAACTCCATCACCTTCGGTGCTCCACAGGGGATGCATTACAGACCCTTTCAATTAGCAAGGAGATTTACACCTTTGGGCCCCTCTCACGTATGCACGATCGCGGAATCTGTGCGAATGATTCCGCGGTCGCACCCGGCCGAGATGCCGGACTCCTGCGCGCGATACGGCTAGCATTCAACGCTGAGAACCAGGCACCGTGACGACAATGCCGTCCAAATCGGAGCATGCCTGGATCTGACACGACAGCCGGCTGTTCTCTCGTCGCTCCAAGACCGCGCAATCGAGCAGCTCAAGCTCGCCGACCGATGGCTCCGGCAACTGGGCTAAATGGGGCTCGTGGACGAACACATGACAAGTGCCGCACATCATGGAGCCACCGCATTCGCCGATAATACCGTCAACGTTATTGACGATTGCCGTGCGCATGAGGGTGTCACCATCGGTAGCTTCGAGCGCGATCCTCTCGCCGCTCGACATCACATACGTCACTTTCATGGCTTACCATCTAGTTGGGCACAAAGGTCATAGGCATGCGATCGAGCGCATGCATCGCGTTGTTCGGACGCCAAACGGCCTCTCCGGCGAATTCGATTCGATTGACCTTACGGGCGATGGCCGTCAGAACAGCGTCGACCTCGGCACGAGCTACGTTCTGACCAACGCACCCGTGAATTCCAGTGCCGAGAGCAAGATGTCCAAATGGGCGGCGCCTGATATCAAAGCGGTCAGCGTTGGGCCAGTGGGACTCATCGAGATTGGCAGAGCCCAAAACGCAGAGAATCTTTGAGCCCTCGACGATTCTTGTGCCGCTGACCTCGGTGTCGCAATTGGCCGTACGGTAGAAGGCTGATACCGGTGACGTGTAGCGCAGCGTTTCCTCAAACGCCGGCCGCGCCAAGTTTGGATCTTCCTTGAGCAACTCGAAAGCGTCCGGATTTTGCCCCAGGCACCATAATGCGTTGCCAATCCCGGTCACGGTTGTGTCGATTCCTGCCCCGAGCAGCGCGCGCACAAGCATGCCTGCCTCCTGCTCGGTGATTTCCCCCTCGTCGGCGGCAGCGTAGATGGTTGCACCGAACGTTTCCGGCTCGATCATGTCGCGTTTTGTTCGCTCCATGACCCAGGGAAGGATTTCCTCCACCCTTTTCATGGCTTTCCGTCGCAGGTCGTTTTCCGGACCGATCGCGTTGAAGACCATAGCCCCGTAGTCGATCAGACGGCGGCGGTCAGTCTCCTTGAGGCCGGCAGCCCTCGGGAACACATTCGTCGGAAACACTTCGGCAAGGTCCTGAACGGCGTCAAAAGTCCCCCTTCCGATCAAGGAATCGACCAGCCGCTCGGCATCCTCACGGAACTTCTCCTTGAGTTCTGCGACCGCCCGCGGCGACATCGCTCTTGCCAGAACCGTTCTGGTCTTCGCGTGATACGGAGGATCGACATCGATTATGATGCTCCTGGCTTGAAATGGCGCCGCGAACTTCAAATCCAGAATGCCCACCCCCCGTGAGGAAACGAAACGACTCCAATCCGAAAAGACCTCCTTGGTTTCTCCATAACGGCCGCAGGCCAGAATCGAATAACGCGGAATGTATGCAAAGGGGCCCTTGGATCGCAGCTCAGCGTAATATTCCCTGGGATCCGACAAGATGGCCGGGTCATACGGATCAATATCCCACACCGGCACGCCGGAAGGAGGGTCGATCGCGAGGTGACCTTCAATCAGATTCATTAGCTTTCCCCCTTCAGCGGGATTCCTTGAGGAACGAAATCCTCTCCTCGAAAGTGTTCCATGGCCTGAGCGTGCGAAGGATGGTGGACCGTCGTTGTCTTCGATCGCAGCGCACCTTCCGCACTCATCGCGTGGCGCGATCCGCATTCACCTCACCACTTCGAACTTCCCGTTCTTGACCGTCACGAGAACGCGCGAACGCGGATCCAACCCGTTACGATCATTCTCGGTAAAGTTATAGACCCCTTCTGTCGTGACGAAGTCGCGTTCCGCAAGCAAAGCCCGCCGAAGCGCCTCGCGAAACTCGCTGCTGCCCGGTTTGGCCTTCTCCAGGGCGACAGGGACAATGCGCTGAAGTATCAAGAAGGCGCTGTACATATTGGCCGCGAACTGATTGCGGGTGTTCGGGCCGTACTTGCCTTCATATTGTCCGTTGAATGCGACAGCCAATTTCCTGGTTTCGGAATTCTCCGGTTGCGACTCTGGCGCCATGGTCAACCCGGTCGCCACATACGCGCCTTCGGCAGCTTTTCCTGCGATACGGATTAGATCGGTAGCGGTGCCATTGGTGTGATAGATCGGCCCTTGATAGCCTCGCTCGCGCAACGTCAATTGCGGAAGCGCGGCCGCGGTACCTGAAGCGCCAACAATGACAGCATCAGGATTGCTAGCGATCAGACGCAGCACTTGCCCGACAACGGACGTATCCGGTCGAGCGAAACGTTGTTCATCCACGACATTGAGCCCCATGGGAGCCCCGAAGGTCGCAAGATCATTGCGCCACTGATCTCCGAACGCGTCGGAATAACCGATGAACCCGACGGTCTTCACACCATTGGCTTTCATGTGATCGTAGATCGCTTGCGCAGCGATCCGGGCCGGCTGAGGCAGCGAGACTGACCACTTCGCCAGCTTCGGCGTCACGATGAAGGGCGACTGCCCAAGGTGAAGAACCCCGACCTCATTAGCGACCGCCGCCATCGCCAGCGTTGGCGGAACCGTAGAGCCGCCGATGAGTACGTCCGCGTTGGCTTCAATAACAAAGCGCCGTGTATTATTGGCGGCCGCTGTGGGATCTCCACCATCATCCAGCACCATCAACTGGAGTGGCAAACCGCTTATCGCCCGTGGAACAAAATCAAGCGCATTCTGGCCAGGCACGCCCAAAGCCGCTGCGGGCCCGGTCGTTGAGACATCGATGCCAATGACCATTTTGCCCTGAGCCCTCGCAGGCTGAACGAGGGCGAACAGGGCAACGACAAGCAGAATTAGCCTTCTCAATTCCCGCCCCTATAGAATGGCATCACATCGATGATGCTTTGATTTTCGAAAACCTATCACCATGTCAAACCTATTACAAGTCAATAGAAATCGGCCATATCTCAACCTTCCCTCGGAGCGATTAGGAGGATCGCGCATGAAGCTCAGCGTTATTTTCGAAATCGGCCTGGCTGCCCAAAAAGGGCCCCTGGATCTTTTCAAATCATCGATCGGACAGAAGATTTTGACGGATTGGCGGCTGGAGGTGCCTAAGAAGCAGCGCGGCCCAACGACTTATGACGATAAGGCACGCGTCCGCTGGTCGACCGGCGGGGCGCCTGCGATGACGCCGGCACGGCTGCACGAACCCCGTCTTGCTTGGTGGTCAGCAATACTTCCATTCTCGGCGTCGACAGGCAGTTCGCTTGATGGCCTCGCAGCGCATTCTTCTGTCCAACGAATATCGCCGCGGTGGGAAGTGCCGGAGTCCCGCCTCGTTCTGCACCAATGACATCCTATTGGCGGGTAGCGAAATTTCGCAAGTTCGCTTGCTCATCCCGAAGAAGAACGCGCTCAATATTCTCACCGAGATTCAAGAACTCCGAGCTGCTTCTCGCGACCCCAAAGACGTAATTGTCGGGTCGCACGAACACGGCCAGCAGTTGATGTCTCACGAACCAATTTTCCAATAGGCCGTCACCTTCGACGATCACGAACTCGCGCTTGCTAACCGGGTGCGAGACCCCGCTACGCGTCAATTTCAACACCGATGCATTCAAGCGATCCATGAGGCCGCAAAGTGCGGCCGGAATGTCGTCCACGTCGGCGCGGACAACAAGTCGCATTTGCGATCCAACGAGATCGTCCAGCAAAGTGACGCCCCCCGGCACGAGAACCTTGGGCTGCGGGATTAGCGTACCGACCGGAAGTCCTTGTTCACGCATCAAGGCGCCCGCTAGTAGCGGAGGCAGAAACTCTTGGCGATACTTGACCGGCAGCTGCTGACCTGGAGGCGCTCGCATGCTTCGATCTCTCTCAAGTGCTTTCTTCGGATCGAGTTCGCAAATGACCCGGCCAAGGATCTTCGCAGTGGATGTCGTCGTCATGACATGCGGACGGCGCTCCTCCTGATATGTATCCAGAAGAACGTCGGATCCACCCTGTCTGATGACGCTTGCAAGCTTCCATGCCAGATTGGCGGCATCGCGGACCCCCTGACACATCCCTTGTGCCAAGAAGGGTGGGGTCATATGAGCGGCATCACCAGCAAGGAGCACGCGGCCTTTTCGCCATTCGTGCGCGACGAGAGCGTGGAATACATAGGTCGCGGAACGCCACAACTCGCCATCACCAGGCTTCAGCCATCGCTCGAGCAGCCGCCAAATGACCTCAGTTTGGTTCATTTGTTCCGGCCGCTCCCCGGGCAGAAGCATGATTTCCCACCGCCGATGGTTACCGGTGCCGACGACATAGGTCATTGGCCTGGCCGGATTGCAATACTGCACCATCGTCTGCGGCAGTCGACCTAGGGCCTCCTCATTGGCGAGCACATCCACGACCAGCCACGGTTCATCGAAGTCCAGGGATTGAAGCGTGCCACCGAGGATCTTGCGAACGAAGCTTGGTCCGCCGTCGCAACCGACAACATACCGAGCGCGATGGGTCTCGATCTTGCCGTGAGGCGCTGCGACCGAGAGTCCAACATGATCGTCATGCTGCGTGAGGGCCAGGAGCTCCGTCGCGAGCCTGACAGTCACGCCAGGCAGCTCTGCCAAGGTTTCTCGAATGATCTGCTCAAGCTTGGGTTGATTGAAAACATAGCCTGGTGCCCAACCTTGTGCATGAGGCGGCGGCACGGAGTCATAGCGAGCAATGATCTCACCGCCCAATCCGTGATACTCAGTCGGCCGATACGGCATCACGTAAGGGGCAATTCGTTCAGCCAGTCCCAGCCCCTGCAATACGCGCATCACTTCATGATCGAGACCGATTGCTCGCGGCAACGGATAGACATGGTCCTGTTTATCAATTGCAAGAACCGTCATGCCTTGTTGCCCGAGCAGGGCGGCCAAAACCGCACCGACAGGGCCAAGACCGATTACTGCTACATCAACTTCTGCCTGTGACATCCTGACCTACCCAAGACGCATCCTGCGCACCATGATCATATTTTCGAAATTTTAGCAATCAGCTAAACGAACGACTGCCATGGTTGCGAAGAGCCTGCCATCCTCGCGGGAGAGCGACCACCTAATAAATTTCGAAAATCTAGCAGGTGGCGGCGGAACGCGGCCTACCCACCCGTGCCGTGCAGTGAGACCGAGACGTTACTGCGGATCGTGAAGACTTCCTCAGCGCGCTGGTTGATGCCCGTCGTGCGGACCTGCAGGCTTCCCAAAGCCGGGGGCGACATCGAAAGGCGTTTGTCTAACACCTCTCTGAAAAAAGTAATGGTATCACCAGCGAGCACCGGCTTGATCCAGCGCAATTCGCGGAAGCCCGGCGATACGTCCCAATGCGCGAACTCTTCGAAACGAATTGCCGCTTCCTCCGCAAGCCGGTCGGCGTCCTCTACGATCAGCCTCATACAGGCGGATCCGACATGCCAACCGGAGGCCGCCAACCCGCCGAAGAGCGATTTACGCCCCTCCTCTTCGTCCAAATGAAAAAGCTGTGGATCGAACCGCTCGGCGAACTTTCGGATAGCCTCCGCCGTGAATGTGGACGAGCCGATCTCGCGGCGCTGGCCAACTTCAATGTCCTCAAAACGACACATCAGCGCTGCCCCATTTCGCGCCGCTTGATCAGAATCGGCGCGATCATCTCGCAGAGCGCCTCCCCCTTGGCATTGCGCGCTGTGCATTTGAACTTCAGAATGCCAAGCTCAGGGCGGCTCTTGGAGATGCGCGCCTCGATGACGTCGACATCCAAGGTGAGAGCGTCCCCTGGCCGCAGCGGCGACATCCAGCGCACCTCGTCCACACCGGGAGAGCCTAAAGAGGCGGTACGATGGATGAAGCCATCGACCATGATCCGCATCATCAACGAGCAAAGGTGCCAGCCCGAGCCGGACAACCCTCCCAGCATGCTACCGTCTGCGGCCTGGTCGTCCAGGTGCGTTGGCTGCGGATCGAATTCAGCGGCAAAGGCCAGAATTTCGTCGCGCGTTACATGGTGCGGACCGAACGTTCCGAATCGACCAGGTCGAAAATCTTCGAACGTAAGGGTCAACGTAAAGCATCCTGCAAATTGAATGTGAGCATGGTGTGCGGCAACCTCCAATTTCTCGTCGGCCCCAACTCACGGATTGAGGCTAAAGGAGGCTGGCGGACTTACTCCGCCAGCTGCTAATCTAGGACGGACCGAATGCTCAGACCGTCAGGTTGAAGCGTCTTCCCAGCGCGCTAACGCGTCCGCCAGGGCAATGTTGCCGGCCGTCTCCGGTAGCGGCGCTGGATAGTCAAAGCGCGGCGCTGGCGCAGGTTGCATTACTCCATTGCCCATCCTGAAAGTTCGCCGTTCAACGAGGTGCGGGTGAAGAGCTGCCTCAGCCAGCGTCAATACCGGCGACACACAAGCGTCCGTTGCGGAAAAATGCGCCTCCCATTCGTCACGCGTACGACTGCGGAAAGCCTTGGCCAATTCTGCGCGGATGCGTGGCCACCCCTCCTTGTCGGTGCGCCGCGGCAACTCATCGGGATTGATTCTGAGCCCGCTCAATAGAACCAACCAGAATGGTTCCTCAACCGCTCCCACTGCGACATAACGGCCGTCGGCGGTCTCGTAGGTATCGTACCAAGGCGCCCCGCCGTCGAGAAAGTTCGTGCCGCGCGTCTCGCTCCATTTGCCGAATGCCGCCAAACCGTAGAAAAGCGTCATCAAGCTGGCTGAGCCGTCCACCATAGCAGCATCAACGACCTGCCCTCGCCCAGACCTGCGAGCCTCCAGAAGCGCAGCTAACACGCCCATGGCTAGGAAAAGCGCCCCCCCGCCGTAGTCGCCTACGAGATTGAGGGGCGGCACTGGCCTTTCACCTGGCCTCCCGATCGTGCTCAACGCTCCCGAGAGCGCGATGTAGTTGATGTCATGGCCGGCCGTGTGGCTGAGCGGTCCATTTTGCCCCCAACCTGTCATGCGGCCATAGACAAGTCGGGGATTGGCAGCTGCAAGATCCTTAGGCCCGATGCCAAGCCGCTCCATTGCACCTGGGCGGGATCCCTCGAGGAAAATGTCGGCGCTCGCCGCGAGGCGACGCACGAAGGCGACCCCATCGGGCGCCTTCAAATCCACGTCGACAGATGGCCGTCCCTGCCTAGTGATGTCGATCCCCGCGAGCGGATCGGAAGCCTTCGGTCGCGCGACGTGGACGACATCAGCCCCCATTCCGACGAGAAGCAGTGCGCAATAAGGAACTGGACCGAGAGCATCCATCTCTATCACTCGCACGCCCGCCAGCGGTCCACGCGGTGGCACATTGGTGTCGTCGGCGTCCATTGCAGGCCCCCTTGTACTCCGCATCGTCGCCTCCGTACCGTGCCGCGCCCGATATGCACGGTTTCTGCGCCGCGACGTCTTGCGTAACGGCATCGTAAGCCGATCGAGCGCTGCCGGCTCCTGAGGCGATAGCAGTTCGCGTTAGCCCCCGACGATGCTCGACCAATCTGTGATATGCTCAGATTTAGGCTTCACAGATCGAGATATCTTGGACGTGCTCGAAGCCGTGGCTAGCAGCGCTCCTCTTTCATCGTGCAGCTGCGCCTCGGCAAAGCAAATCGAAGTACCCTTGCTGATGACCTTTCCAGTGCCGAGGATCTTGCCGACCTTAGCAGGCGATATGAAATTGACTTTGAGCTCCAGCGAAGGAGCGAACTCGCCGGCTGCCAGGACTGCAGCGACAGTCGGCGCCAGCGTTTCGTCGAGCATGGCTGCCAACATGCCACCGTGAATGAAGCCTGCCGGGTTGATGAACTCGGGACCCGCGCGCATCTCGACCTTAAGGATCAACTTCTCTTCATCGAAATCAAGATACTTCCAGCCAAGTAGATTCATGATCGGCGCTCTTGGAAGCCGTCCATCCAACACTTTTGCAAGAAAGCCCTCAGCATCCATTGTGTAGCCCCGAAATTTCAAAAGAACGGTAAGGAGGAGACCGGTGACGCTCAGCCCGTGTCACTAGCTGGAGTCACCAAGTAACCCCGGACGAACGGACCGATGAAATCCCTCGAATGGTTGGGATTTGGCATGTGCCTCAAGTTCCCAATCCTGGCGCACGTTGGGCGCGCCGCCGTCGACGCGGAGGCAGGCCCCCGTGATAAATGACGCCGCAGGAGATAGTAGGAAGACGATAGCTGCCGAGATCTCGGATTCTGTCCCAAACCTTTGCAACGGGATCTTCAAGGGACGTTTGAGAATGGCGGGCTTGACGTCGGGCGGATATGTGTCGAGACCGCTCGAAGCAAACACGCCAGGCGCCACAGCATTCACGCGCACCCCGGATGATGCCCACTCGCATGCGGCGGTCTCGGTGATATTCAAGACACCCGCGCGTGCCGCTCCGGAATGGCCGTAAATCGGCCAACCATGCCAAATGTCAGCGATAATATTGACGATCGATCCGCCATGATTCTGCATTGAACGATTGTAGACCTCTCGCGAGATGATGAACGTCCCGGTGAGATTGTTTCTTACAACCGCCTCGAATCCCTTGGTGGTGATTTGCGCAAGTCGAGAACGATACTGACCACCTGCGTTATTGACCAATCCGTCAATTTTTCCGCAGCTGGAAAGCACGGAATCGACCGTTGCACTCACGGCGGACTCGTCACGGATATCGCAGACGTGCGCCGTGGCCATCCCACCATCTTCTTCAATCTCCGCTCTGACAAGCTCAAGCTTCTCCGCGTTGCGTCCCAGCAAGGCGACCGTCGCCCCCAACGAGGCAAGCTCATGTGCCGTGCATCGCCCGAGTCCGCTGCCTCCTCCGGTTACAATGACAACCTTCCCAGCAAACAGGCCTTCGCGAAATACGGAGCGATAAGTCAAGATGAGACTCCTGAACAGTGGTCAGCAGATCGCCGGGGAATCATTTGCGAGCATCGGCTGGAGCGCTCGCCGGCAATGCCCCCAGCCGTTCGCGGCTCACGATGAGCTTCATGATCCCGGCAGTTCCGTCACCGATTTCAAAACCCATAACGTCCCTCAGTCGCTGCTGATGAGGCAACTCTTTCGAATAGCCGTAGTGTCCGCACGTCAAAAGGCACTGATGAATGGTTTCGAATGCGGTCTTGGGACCCAGCCATTTGACCATGGCCGCCTCGGCGGTATGAGGCAAACCGGCGTCCCTGAGCTCGAGAACGTGGTACGACAGCTGCCTCACAGACTGGATCATTGCATCGGCTTCGGCCAACGGGAATGTTATGCCTTGCATTTGAGACAACGGCCCGCCGAAGGCGTGTCGTTGCTGGGTATAAGCCCATGCGTCGTCGAGCGACGCCTGCGCGGCTCCGATACATAACAGCGCGATGATCGCCCTGCTGTAGTCGAAGCCAATCATAACTTGCGCGAACCCTTTGCCTTCGTCGCCGAGACGATGGCGTCGAGGCACTCTCACGTCGTCGAAGAAAAGTGAGCCGCGACCGCAGATCCGACCACCGACGTCGTCGATGCCGGTTCGCGACAATCCTGCCGCATCTCCTGGGACGAAGATCGCGGTAATGCCCCTGGCCTTTTCAGCAGCTTCGCCGGTTCTGGCCAGCACAACGAAGCCATCCGCTTCGGTGGCAAAGGTGATAGATGTCTTTTCGCCCCGCAGAACATAATCGTCGCCATCGATCCGAGCGCGAAGTTTCAGGTTCGCGGCGTCTGATCCGGTTGCAGGCTCGGTAATCCCAAGGCCAACAATAGCTTCACCCGCGACCATCTTCGGGACCCAGTGGCGCGCGAGTTCTGAGTTCGAGCTGCGCGATAAGATCGTCCCCAAAAGTGAGGTGCTCAGCAATATGCCGGTGCCCACATTGAAGTCGCCACGAGCGATCTCTTCGGCAATGATGCCGGCAGTCACGCTTGGGGCGCCCGAGCCGCCATACTCCTCTGGCAATTCGCACCCCAAAAAGCCGAGCTTGCCCATCTCCTGCGCGATGGAGCGGTCAAGAACTCCCGATTTGTCGTGCTCCTGATAACGTCCCCGCAGTTCATGGGCCGCGAACCTGCGCGCCAGATCACGCACTGCAAGTTGATCGTCCGTCATCAGCATTTCATTTCTCCCATCTCCGCTGCCAGTGGCAAACAGCACCTAGAATGCGGACCCGGCCAACAACGTCATTCGGGTCATACCGAACGCTTACGATCGAGCCTCGCCACCTGACAAGGGGATGGTACACTGCAGGCTCGACGGCCGCGTCCAACGGATGCGACGGCGGTCATACAGCCCCAAGTCGGCCCTCGCAAAGTTGGTCGCGTAAAGATCGTTTGAGAACCTTTCCTGCTCCATTCTGAGGTAATGAAGTGGTAAAGTGAATTTCCTTGGGAACTTTGAAGCCCGCGATGAGCGTGCGGCAATGCGCCATCAGTTCGTCAGCGTCTGCCGTGGCACTCTCCCGGAGCACGACTACCGCAGCAACCCTCTCACCCCAGCGCGGGTCAGGAACACCGACCACTGCCGCAACACTCACGGCCGCGTGCTGCAAGAGCGCTTGCTCAACCTCCGCCGAGTAGACATTCTCGGCACCTGTTACGATCATGTCTTTGACGCGATCGACGACGTAGTACAAACCGTCAGCGTCTTTATATCCAGCGTCGCCGCTACGATACCAACCGCCACCTACGACCTCTGCTGTCGCCTCAGACTTTCCCCAATACCCCTCGAAAAGCCCGGGAGTGCGGATGACAAATTCTCCGACAGTGCCGGGCGGTACTTCCTGCCCATCGGGGTCCAGCACCTTGATTTCGATTAAAGGAAGCGGGGTGCCGCAGGACTTTAGCTTGGCTTCGTCTTTGAGATCATGCTGCTCGGGCCTAAGGATGGTCACCGCCCCTGTGGTCTCGGTGGCTCCGTAGCCTTGAAGAAACTCGCAATTCATTTCGACGAGAGCGCGCTTCAGCAGCTCTTTGCCGATCGAGGAACCACCGTAGACCACGCGCCGCAACGACGCAAAAGCGGACGATTTGGCGTCCGGATGATCGAGCAGCATTTGAATCGCGGTCGGCACCAATGCGGTCACCGTCGGCCGGTGCGCCTCGAGCGCGCTCAGCATCTGCCCGACATCCAGTTGGGGCAAGATCGAAACTGAGCAGCCGTGGTACAGCGCCTGCATGGGGATATCGATGCCAAAGAAATGAAAGTTTGGCATGACGGTAAGCACGATATCGTCCGGCCGCAACTGGAAGGCCGGCTCCAAATGGTCGCATAGCCGCCGGAAGTTGAAGCATTGATGGCTGAGTTGCACCCCCTTCGGCTTTCCAGTCGTCCCCGACGTATAAATCAGAAGCGCAGTATCCTGGGGCGCGATTTCAAAGTTAGGCCTGACCTCTGGATCCGAGGCCCACGCCTCTAACGAGAACGAACCACGCGAAGCAGGATCGAATGTAACGACCTCGAATTGCTGCCGTGTGCCTGCCCGCACGCGAGCGAGCGTCTCTGAGAATTGAGACTCGACGAAGACGAGCGGAGCTCCCGCATCCTCGATGATTGCAGCCAATTCTGCATCAGACAGTCGCCAATTGAGCGGAAGCAGGGCGCACCCCGCGCTCGCGACTCCGAAGAACAGCTCCCAAAATTCGAGAGAGTTTTTCCCGATAAAGGCGACATTCGCCGCCTTCGGGACCCGCCGCATTAACGCTGCAGCGATCCTGTCAGTCGACGCTTCAAGATCCGCAAATGACCTCTTGGCGTCTCCCTCGATCAGCGCCGCCTTCTCGGGCTGACGTCGAGCATGGTACCGCACAACGTCGGAAACGCTCTTTGCTTCGGGGTAAAGCCACATACCAACCTCTCGCAAAGCGAGCCAATCGCACTCATTTCGAAAGGTAAGCGAACCCGGGAGTTCGCTTACCGATTTGACCTACGCGGACAAAGCGCAATGCGCGCCTTAAGTCACATACTTCTTGAAGTCCGGCTTGCGCTTCTCATTGAATGCATGCACCCCCTCCTTCGCCTCCTCGCTCTGGAAGTACTGCTTCAGCGATAGGGTTCCGAGCAAATTGATGCTGCGGATATTCTCCGTATCGGCATTGAACGACCGCTTAGCCATAAGCAGCGCGGTCGGGCTCATGGCGTCGATTTCCAGACACCACTGGTCGATCTCCGCATCAAGCTGGTCCGACGGAACCACCTTGTTGACGAGCCCCATCTCGTAAGCCTGGGCCGCGCTATAGCGTCGGCACAAGAACCACATTTCCCGCGCACGCTTTTCGCCAATATGCCGCGCGAGATAGGCGGTACCCCAGCCGGGATCGACGGACCCAACGCGAGGACCGACCTGGCCAAAAACGCCCTTGTCAGACGCGATCGTGAGATCGCACATCGACGCCAAGACGTGACCGCCGCCAATCGCAAAGCCTTGCACTCGCGCGATACTTACCTTGCGGAGGTCGCGCAGCGCGGTTTGCAACTCCTCCATGCGCATGCCTGTGAGGCCGCGCGAGCTATATTTGCCATCATCTCTGTGATGGGCCTTCTGGTCTCCGCCCGTGCAGAACGCCTTCTCGCCAGCGCCGGCAAGCACCAGGGCATTGACAGAAGACTCGTCGTTCGCGCGCTCAAACGCGTGCAACAACTCCTCGACGGTCTCCGGGCGGAAGGCGTTATAGACCTCCGGACGGTTGATCGTCACTCGCACGGCGCTATCACGCACCTCGTATTGGATGTCCGTGTACGTCATGTTTCAAACCTCCCTGTTCGGTAGCCGCTTCCTCGGCAGTCCCCCGACCGGCGTCGGCCACAATGCGACTCCCGTCCGTCCATCTCGGGTATCCCACGATTTTCGAAATTGCAAGATTTTTTTGAACGAATCTCACCCTGCGCCAATGGCCAAAAGCCGTGGGGCAGGATACGAAGAATTGCACTAACCCAAGGAAAAATAATAAGAACTTAGACCGCCATCGCGCGTCCGAACCCAACTCGAATCCGCTTCAGCGGCAAAATATTAATTTCGAAAATGCTCTGACAATCCTTCAAACTTCGCGTTGAGAGGCCAAAACCACGCGACCGTGTGGCGCGAACCGCGAGGCGCCATTGCTTGTCGATTGGATAACACGGCGGTCAGGGACCGCACATTTGCCCGGCAACGGGCCGCGCGCCGGCCAGATCTCGAGACGGCGATCGCAGCCGAGTGCGCCGCGACCGGGGCCGGTCGACTAAACAGTGCTCCGGTGATCGGGCGCTTGAACATCGATGGCGACAACATGCCGGCTTCTTCCAGCGGAGGGCACCAACCTCTGCGGGTCGAAACGGGATCAGAGCCGCGATCAAAGGCTGACGGAGGCGGGCGTCATGAACTTCATGAAGTCGGCGAACGATGGCGTGGAAGTTGCTAAAGGCAACGATCGATTGCCGTGTTGCGCATCGTGCAGCCAAGACGGCGGCTTGTTCCGGCTGTGAGGTCTATTTTTCGGCCACCCCGGTGAGAGCCTTGAGCGCATACTTCTTCACGTTTTCAGTCGTGGCCCTAATGTGCCGCTCTATCAGCATGGTTGCCTCGTCGGCATCTCGGGCAATCGCCGCCTTCATCAAGGCCTTGTGCTCGCCCGACTTGTTCCTGGGATTGGGACGGTAGGAGGCAGATAGACTTCGGAAACGTTCAGAGCGATCGAAAAGAACCGACTGAAATGAAATGAGCGTTGGAGAGGCACAGCCCGAAACGAGAGCCTGATGAAACTCTCGATGGGCCCTTCTCCACTCCACATCATGCGAAAGCTTGCCCTTCGTCCTTTCCTCTATGCGGTTCAATTGATGAAGAGCCGATATCAATCGAATCTCCCAATCATCATTACCGCGCTCGATCGCTTTGCGGAGCGCTTCCTTTTCCACTAGCACCCGCGCTTCCGTTATGTCGACCAACTCTTCGAGGGTCGCAGGAGCAACATGGAAGCCACGCTGCTGCTCGTTAATGACAAACCCGTCCGAGACGAGCGTCATTAGCGCTTCGCGTAGAGTGGAAAAACTCACTCCGAATCGGCTACGAAGATCTTCAAATTTGAGCGACTCGCCCGGCTTTAGCCTGCAAGTAATGATCTCTTCGCGAAAGCGATGGGCTACATCGGCAGCGACAGTTTTACCGAATTCCTTCCGCAAACCGAGCGTGTGCACATTCATGGCGTTTTGATCCGAGTCATTCAATTTCGAAAATTAGCGCTTATCGGATTAAAAAACAAGAGCTCGGAAGTGCGGTACTACCTGTAGGTAGTGTGGCGAGCGATCCGTAACGATGCGAGCTGCGCTCTGCGCGCGTATTGCCGAAGCGCGATAGAGACTTCAGGGCAAACTCGTCCTGGGCCGGTCCCGCCCGCAGCTCCGGCGTCTTGGGGCATCTGCCAAGAACCAGGCGCGCACCGTCCCATAGATACTGGTCCGTCCCTCTCTATTAGGTCAGCGCGCTCTTGAGATCGAAGCTCGCATCCCCCGCCTGCTCCGGCGTGATCGAGGCGCCGGCGCCGAGCAACCTGCGGCCGAACATGTGATCGCCGGCGCGATTGACCGACTCGATGCCGAGCAATTTGTCGCCGCGATAGCAGAACGCCGAAAACGCGCCCTGCGCGCGATCGCCGCGCACCACGACGCGGTCGTAGCCGGTGGTGAGCCCCGCGATCTGCAGCTTGTCGGGACCCTGGTCGCTCCAGAACCACGGCAGGCCGTCATAGACCTCGGTGTTGCCGGTCAGCCGGGCCGCCACGCAGCGCGCATGGTCGGTCGCGTTCTGCACCGATTCCAGCCGCAGCGATCCGCGGAAGCGCTTGCTGGTGTAGAGCGCGCAATCGCCGATCGCGGAGACGTTGGGATCGGCGGTCAGAAGATGCTCGTCGACGATGATACCGGATGCGACCCGGAGCCCTGCCTCCGCGGCGAGCTCGACATTCGGCAGCACGCCGACGCCGACCACGACGAGATCGGCCGGGATATGCGTGCCGTTGCTCAGGCTGACGCCGGTGACCTTGGCGCCATCGGCCTCGATCGCGATGACCTGCACGCCGAGATGGATCCGGATGCCGGCCGCAGCGTGGCGCGACTGCGAGAACTCGGAAATCTCCGCGGTCACCGCGCGCGCCATCACGCGGGAGGCGAGCTCGACCACATCGACCTCGAGCCCCTTGGCCCGCGCAGTTGCGGCGAATTCGAGCCCGATGAAGCCCGCGCCGATCACCACGACCCGCATGCCGGGCGCGATCAAATCGCGCAGCGCCTGGCTCTCGTCGAGGATGCGCAAATAGCGGACTGCATCAAGCTTCGCGTTCGGAATATCCAGCAGCCGGTTCCGCGCGCCGGTCGCGAACACCAGATGGCCGTAGCCGAGCAACGCGCCGGAAGCGAGCGCCACTTTCCGCGCCTTGCGGTCGATCGCGTGCGCCCGATCGGTGATCAGCTCGATCTTGTTGTCCTGGTAGAACTTGTCGGGCCGGAACATCAGGGTCTCGGGCCCGCCGGTGCCCTTCAGATAGGCCTTCGACAGCGGCGGCCGCTGGTAGGGCAAATGGCCTTCGTCATTGAGCAGGGCGATGCGCTCAGAAAAGCCTGCCTGGCGCAGCGACGCCGCGAGCTGGAAGCCGGCGTGGCCGGCGCCAACGATGACGACCGAGCCTGTCATCGGAACAACTCACATACACACGCGCAGGAGTGACCCATGCCGTTTTTTCTCCATCGATACTGGCTTGCCCCAGCCCCACGGGGCTTATATCTGCATCCGAAGCGGGCACACTTTTGCCACCTCGCAGGGGCCCGATGCAAAGCGGGTCCGCACTCGATCAGGCCGCGTGGCGCCGTCCCTTAGACAACACGGTTGCACGGCCTCGACTGACGAACCAAGCCCCTTTCCCAATCAAGTAGCCCCCCTGCACGACACGCGGCAGGGAGGATACGATTCGCTTCGGTGCCGCGCCTTTCGTCGTACTTCATGTCGGGATCTACCTGCCCTGCCACTTCGGTGCACGCTTCTCTGAAAACGCCAGAGGCCCCTCGATGGCATCTTGCGAAGCGAACATCGCCTCTATTGCTGGATAACGATCCTGATCCGTCAGCGCCTGCTCGAGCGACACGGAAAGCCCCTTCGCGACGGCCTGCTTCGAAGCACGAATCGACATCGGAGAGTTTTTGCAGATTGTCTCGGCCCATCGTTGGGCCGCGGCTAAGGCCTCGCCCTGCGGCACCACTTCGTTGACGAAGCCTAGATCGTACCCCTCCCTGGCGTTGACGTGGCGTCCCGTCAAGATCATTCCCAAAGCTCGTTTCTGCCCGATCTGTCGCGGCAGCCGGTGTAGACCACCCGCAAGCGCAGCGAGTCCCACACGGGGCTCGGGTAGCCCGAAAGTGCCATTCTCGGCGGCGATTATCAGATCGCAGGCAAGCGCGATTTCAAAGCCCCCTCCCATTGCAAGGCCATTGACAGCGGCGATGATGGGCTTGTCGCAGTCAAATCGAGCTGTGATTCCACCAAAGCCTCCCTTCCCCCACGCTTGGCTCTCGCCGGCCGCGCGCGCTTTCAGATCGTCACCAGCGCAGAACGCTTTGTCGCCCGCACCGGTGACGATCGCAACCCATTGCTCAGGATCCACGGCGAATTGGTCGAACACCTTGCTGAGTTCAATATGCGCCTCACTATGCAGGGCATTGTGCCGTTCAGGGCGCGACATCGTCACAATAGTGATTGGGCCCTTACGTTCTACATTGGAAAATTTTAAGCTCATATTTTGCTCCCGAAGACCTTTGATCATCATCTCGTTTGCGCAACGACGAAGCCCTGCCCAACTATTGAACCGGGCGCGAGCAGACGCGCCCGCTTTCGGCGCAGCAAGGACTACGACATCGACCGATCCACCATCGACGATTCGCTGATTATTTCGAAATTTTTATTGATTTCGAAAATCTCGTCCGGTACCTTATTCAGGTCCGGCCGCAGCTTCAAGGGCGCATTCGCGAGTTGGCTGTACGAGACGAGCTAGCGCTGCGAAGGGGGTGCGGCATAGCTCGCCGACAATTCCGGAATTTGCCTAGCGAAGCTGCGACCGAGACACCTATTTGATTGGCGACGTTACCTCCCGAGACTAGGCCGGGGTCTCTCTATCCGAGACCCCGGCTCTTTTTTCGAAGCAAAACACCAGGTGTGAAGACCGGCGCTCGACGGAGCCGCGCTGGATCTGTGCAGCTCCCGTGCTCTTCAATTCGAAGCGAAAGCTGAAGCAATTGATCCTTCCGTTCGCGGGAGCGCAAACGTCCTGCAGTCCTGCTTCAACCCGTTCGTGCCATCTCAACCCGAGTGATCTCACCGCACCCCACACGGGCGAGCCCGGCCATGAGCCTATCCGTCCGTTTCTTGCGCGACCGGATTGCTCAGCGTTCCGATATTTTCGATCTGCACGTCCACCAGATCGCCAGGCTTTAGGAACACCGGCGGCTTGCGTGCTGCGCCAACGCCCGCTGGAGTTCCCGTCACAATCACGTCGCCAGGCACCAGATCGAAGATGGTCGAGCAATATTCGATGAGGTGCGGAATTGGAAAGATCAGCAATGATGTGTTGGCAGATTGCATGACGGCGCCATTAACGCGCGTTTCGATCTTCAACTTTGAAGGATCCCCAATCTCATCAGGCGTAACCAACCAGGGCCCAAATGGACCAGTGCCGACGAAATTCTTGCCGGAGGCGATTTGCTGGGCGTGACGCTGCCAGTCGCGCACGCTCACGTCGTTGAAGATCGAATACCCTGCGATGTGGCTCCATGCATCGGCACGGCTTATGTGTCGTCCGGACTTGCCGATGATTACCGCAAGCTCGCCTTCCCAGTCGAGATCGAGTGAAACCTTCGGACGGACAATTGGCTGGTTATGCCCGACTTGGGAACGCCAGACGCGCAGAAAAATCGGCGGATAGCCCGTGATCTCGCGCTGGATTCCAGAGGCCAGTGACTCGTTATGATGATCTAGATAGTTGCGCACGGCGCAGACGATTTTCTCAGGCCGCGGAATGACCGGAAGGAAAGAAACGTCGGACAGCTTTGGGCCAGGCCGCTGAGCTGCCACGATGGCATCGCGCCGGGCAAAGTCGGAGCTGGCAATGAAATCGGCCAGCGTCGGATAGTTTGGAAGAGCCCGACTCAGATCGACGATGTCCTCCCCTGAAACGGCCCCCCACCCCTCTTTTCCGCCTTCGGAAAACGACAGCAACCTCATATCGAAGTGTCCTTTCTGGTGCATTTTTCGAGGAGCGGGATTGCCTCTACAAAGCAATCGCACTCAAGGGCAGACGTCCGCATGCCTGATCGGTTTCTGAACGAGCTAGTTAAGACGCTATTCTCTCCAGGCTTCGCCAGTTCACCGCAGGGAGCCCTGTCAGAAAAAGGCCTGCAACCCCGTCTGGGCGCGCCCGAGGATCAGGGCGTGAACATCGTGCGCGCCTTCGTACGTATTGACTGTTTCGAGATTCAGCATGTGCCGCATCACGGGGAAGTCGTCTGAGATGCCGTTGCCCCCATGCATGTCGCGCGCCATCCGCGCAATATCGAGTGCCTTTCCGCAATTGTTTCGTTTGATCAAGCTGATTGCCTCGGGAGCCATTTGTCCGCTGTCGAACAGCCGGCCCACGCGCAGGGCCGCCTGAAGGCCGAGCGTGATTTCGGTTTGCATGTCCGCCAATTTCTTCTGATAAAGCTGGGTATTGGCGAGCGGACGCCCGAACTGCCTGCGATCCAGGCCATACTGACGCGCGGCGTGCCAGCAGGTCTCCGCAGCGCCCATGGCTCCCCAGGCAATGCCATAACGAGCTCTGTTCAGGCAACCGAACGGGCCCGACAAGCCCTGAGCACCGGGCAACAGCGCGTCCTCGCCAAGTTCTACATTGTCCATCACGATTTCACCGGTTATCGAGGCGCGCAGCGATAGCTTGCCCTCGATTTTCGGAGCCGACAGCCCAGCGGTCCCCTTGTCCAGGAGGAAGCCACGGATCTGTCCTTCATGAGCATCTGACTTTGCCCATACGAGGAAGACATGGGCAATCGGCGCGTTGGTGATCCACATTTTCGTGCCGATCAGCCGGTATCCACCAGCAATCTTGACGGCTCGTGTTTTCATTCCACCTGGATCAGAGCCGGCATCAGGCTCAGTTAGACCGAAACACCCGATCCACTCGCCAGCCGCCAGTTTCGGAAGATACTTCGACCGTTGCGCCTCCGTGCCGTACTCACAAATCGGGTACATCACCAAGGATGATTGCACGGACATCATCGAGCGGTAGCCGCTATCGACCCGTTCAACCTCACGGGCAATAAGGCCGTAGGCCACATAGCTGGCGCCGATGCCCCCATAAGTCTCCGGCGTGGTCGCACCGAGCAGACCCAGCGAGCCCATCTCTTGAAATATAGCGGGATCAGTTCGCTCATCGCGAAACGCTTGGCGGATCCGCGGAACCAGGCGCCCCTGCGCGTAAGCACGTGCAGTGTCGCGGATCATACGCTCGTCCTCGGCCAACTGCTCCTCAATGAGGAGCGGATCATGCCAAACGAAGGAAGTCTGGCCGTTCACGTTTGCCATACTGCTTTCTCATGGTGGTTCAAATTGAACGCGCAAGTCGCTTCGGCTGCGGATTTCAGCCCCATCACCCGCTACAGGTATTTTCGAAAAAATGCAAATGGCCAGTTCCACCAGTGAGCCATAAGGATCGTTGAAGATCGTCAAATCCTCGATTTTTGCACTCGTTATGGTACTTCAACGGCCTATTCGTCACTAAAGCCCACCAAATTATTTTCGAAAATAGTTGCCCTCGGCGCGCCAGTTCGGTACAGGAAAACTGACATAGGAACATCGGGAGAGCACAATGACGCATCTTGTGCACGCAATCGGGCACTTAAAGATCAACACAACCGTCACCGAAGCCGCCGTAAGGGAAGCAACCGAAATACTGGGGCTCCACGTCACCCATTCTGACGAAAAACAGGTCTGGTTGAGCTCGAACGGACGCGCTGCGGAGTTGGTCTTGTTACGCGCCAACGAAAACTCAACGCATACGATCGGATTGGAGGCGCTGACACGCGATGCCGTGCGGGAAGCAGCATCGAGGGTCGAAGCGGCTGGATGCCGAATCCTCTCAAGCGAGCCGAGCCTTGACTGTATGGCCGCTGGCGTCACCTTTGCCACCCCAGATGGGTTGCGGTTCGAGATTCACACGCCGGTTCGCGATGTTATCTACAACAGGCGCCATGCGACGACAGGGGTTGGCGCCAGCCGCATGGATCACATCAACATCATTTCGCCGGATCCGGTGGCGACCCGCGCTCAGCTCGAAGTCATCGGCGGCCTAAGGCTCTCGGAGCGAATGGTGAACGAGAGTCTGAGCTGGATGTACGGTGGCAATCGTCAGCATCACATTCTCGGGCTGGTGAAGGGAAAGGTTGGCCTTCATCACTATTCGTTTGAGTTCCTCGAATTCAACCAATACCTGCGGCTCGGGGATACCTTGGATCGCTTCGACAAGCAGATGCTCTGGGGACCGGGGCGCCATCGCCCGGGCGACAACACATATGCCTACTACACGGACCCCAGCGGAGCGATGGTCGAATGCTCGGGCAGTATGGCCCTGATCGCGGATGATGCCGCGTTCACGCCCAACGTGATCACCAACCTGGCACGGCCGGGCAACGTCCGTGACATGAACGTCTGGGGGACACCTGCGCCGCTCGAATGGCGCGAGTTTCATTTTCCTTTTGCCTCAATCGATTGAGCAGCAGCCCAATCCCGCCTTCCCAAGTCGTAGCCCAACTACGGTCTCGTAATTAAGCAAGGTACCCGCTCATGCTGGAAAAGCTTTCGTTCTATTCGGATGGTCTGAAGTTATCGGCGGTCCTCCACATCCCGGAGAGCAGGAAGCCGGGTCAGCGACTTCCGGCTTTTATCGTTCTGCATGGTTTTGTGGGATCGAAGGACGAGTCGCATGCGGAAATTCAAGCGCGCATGCTCGAGCAGATGGGCTATGCGGCACTGCGTTTCGACTTTCGATGCTGCGGAGAAAGCGAAGGTGAGCGAGCGCAAGTCCGCTGCTTCGACCAGGTCGCGGATACCAAGAATGCGCTGACTTTTCTGGCCACGCGCGAGGAGATCGATCCCGAACGCATCGGTGTTGTTGGCCATAGCTTTGGCGCGGCGGTCGCGGTGTACACCGCTGGCGTGGACAGCCGCTTCGCCTGCGTTATTTCGTCCTGCGGCTGGGGCGATGGCGAACGCAAGTTCCGGGGGCAGCACCCTACGCCTGACGCTTGGGAAAAGTTTGCGGGGCTTCTCGATAGCGGACGCAAACACAAGCGAGAGACAGGCGAGAGTATGTGGATTTCCCGCTTCGATGCGGTTCCGATTCCCGAGGCGCTGCGCAAGAACCTTTCTCCGAAAGCGATCATGGAAATTCCAGTAGAGACTGCATGGAGTATGTACAACTTCCGCGCCGATGACGTCGTCGCCAACATCGCACCGCGTCCGATCCTGTTTCTCCACACGGCCAACGATGTCATCACTCCAACTGAGCAATCGATCCGCATGTTTGAGAAAGCCGGTAATCCGGCCGAACTCGTTCTGATTACCGGTACATCTCATTTTCCTCTCGCGGAGAAAGATGCGCCGCGAACAAAGTCCATCATCAAGGGATGGCTCGAAAAATTCTTCCCGTCTCCGCTGGGAGCCTAGGATGGGCGCGGCGTCCTCGACCAAGAAGAATATCGCACACTCGGACTTGCTTGCATTCGCCGCCGCGCTCCTCAAGGCCGGTGGTTTTGCGGCGCATCAGGCAGACCAGACGGCTGAAATCCTGGTCTGGGCCAATTTGCGCGGCATCGACTCACATGGAGTTCTGCGCATCCCGCGTTATGTCGAAATGGTGGAGCTCGGCCTGATCAATCCATCCGCAGAGATCTCCGAGGTAACCTCCAAGGGAGCAATGTGCGTGGTCGACGCGGATTGTTCTCCCGGCGCAGTAGCGATGAACTACGCTACGCGGATGGCCCTGCTCCGGGCGGATGATCACGGCCTTGGCTGGTGCTCCGTGCGCGGGATGACCCATGCAGGAGCCATTGGTTTCTATGCCGAAAGGATCGCCAAACAGGGCCGCGTTGCAATCGTCATGACGGCATCGAAGCCGCTAATGGTTTATTTCGGCTCCAGAGCTGAAGGCGTGTCGACCAATCCGCTCGCGATCGCAGCCCCCACCCTCGATCCCAACCGCCCTCTTCTCCTTGATATGTCGACCGCAGCGGTCGCACTCGGAAAGATTATGGCCGCCAAGGACGCCGGCGTCGCCATTCCACCGGGCTGGGGGGTCGATCAGACTGGACAGGAAACGACAGATCCAGCGAAGGTCAAGGCTGTTCTACCCATGGCCGGTCCGAAGGGTTCGGGCCTGTCACTCATGATCGAGGTCCTTGCCAGCGTATTATCCGGCAATCCGCTCGTCGCCGCGGCCCTGAACCGGGGTGGCGATCCTGGAGCAAACGGATTGGTTGTCGCGCTCGATCCGACAGCCTTCTGCTCCGACACTTCGTTCGCGGGGAGCGTTAGCGAGCTGTGCGAGGCGATCAAGAAGCTGCCCCCGGCGGTCGACACTGAAGGACTTTATCTTCCAGGCGAACGAGGCTTTAACGAGATGGAACGCCGACTGCGTTCGGGAATTCCGGTACCCGCAGGAACCCTATCCAGGTTGGCGGCGCTTGCTTCAAAGCTCGGCATAAGCGTTGCGCAAGCGCTCCAATAGTCGGTGGCAGCCTGCCCGCGTGCGCCCATCGGCATACGCGTTTCGACTGCGTTTGACGATTTTGCTCCCCCGAGCCGCTCGAAGAGCGTTACACTGGCCTGTTGGCCTGCAATTCGGTGAGCCCGTCGCGCTCCGTTACGATTGCGGCGGGCCGACCTAAATGCTGACAATACCCCCGGTCGTGGCGATTGCGCCGACCAAGATGTGAAGATGGCTCCGCTATCGCGGAGCGGGCCTAGAAATCCCTTGAGACTTGTCGGACCAATTGCCATGCTTGGAGACGGCGGACGAGCACAATTGGAACCAGCCGCTAGATCGGAAGAGCTGAGCGCCGATCTCTCAGCCAGCACGTTCGTAAAGCGTGACGACGCAGGCGCCGCCGAGACCGAGATTGTGCTGTAGTCCGATCCGGGCGTCCTCGACCTGCGTCGCCTCGGCAGTGCCACGCAGTTGCCTAGTGAGCTCGTAACATTGGGCCAGTCCAGTCGCCCCAAGAGGATGTCCCTTTGAAAGTAGCCCTCCGGAGGGGTTTGTCACGCACTTGCCGCCGTACGTATTGTCGCCATCCACGATGAACCGCTCCGCATCGCCTTCGGGGCACAGCCCGAGTGCTTCGTAGCTGATCAGCTCATTATGGGCGAAGCAGTCGTGCAGCTCGACGACGTCGACGTCGTTGGGTGCGATGCTCGCGCGTTCGTATACGTTGCAGGCGGCCGCCTTGGTCATGTCGTATCCAACCAACTTCATCATGTCTTGTGACGCAAAAGTTGATGGCGTATCGGTGGTCATGGATTGTGCGCGAATGCTGACGTCCATGCGCAGTCCGTGACGCAACGCGTACTGCTCGGAGACAAGTATCGCGGCCGCGGCACCGCATGTTGGCGGGCAGGCCATCAGGCGGGTCATCACCCCGGGCCAGATCATCATATCGCCCATGACGTCCTCGAAGGTGAGTTCCTTTCGAAACAGCGCGAGCGGATTGTTTTTGGCGTGCCGGCTTGCTTTGGCCCGGACCTTGGCGAATGTTTCCAAAGACGTGCCGTATTTCTTCATGTGACTAAGGCCGGCGCCGCCGAAATAGCGCAGGGCAATCGGTACGCCGGGCGCCTCGACCAATTTGTCGGCCAAGGCGTCAAACTCTTCGAATGGGCTCGGCCGATCCGTGAAGACTGCGCCCAGGGCGCCAGGTTTCATCTGCTCAAACCCGAGCGCCAGAATACAATCTGCGGCGCCGCTTTCCACCGCCTGGCGCGCAAGGTAAAGCGCCGTCGAGCCGGTCGAGCAATTGTTGTTGACGTTGATGACCGGGATTCCGGTCATCCCGACAGGATACACTGCGCGCTGACCTGCCGTGGAGTCGCCGTATACGTAGCCCACATATGCCTGCTGGACAGCGCCGTAGTCGAGATTGGCATCACCAAGAGCGCGGCGCGTCGCCTCGGCTCCCATCGTCGTATAAGGGTCGCTCGCGCCTGGTTTAGCGAAGGGAATCATTCCAACGCCGGCTACGTAGACTTTTGACATCGCATTCCTCCAGTGAATCCAGCTTGTTCGACAATGAGATCCCGAGCTCGGTCGTCGCGCCTCAACTCAACACTATCGATTTAGGGGCCCGGTGCGGCGGCTTGGCCTGCCGACGCTCCCCAAGCGCAGGATCAGACGCCTGCCCTCATATTGCGTCCAGCCAACGCTCTTAGCGGCCGTCCGACACATGCCGCGTAATCTTGCCAGCACCCGTAGCATCGCCATACAGCGACGTGTGGCACCGTGTGACCTTGCAGGTTACGCATTGAGCGATATGACGCCGCGTGCCGTGGCACGTTGGCAGGAATTCGAGCGATCGCCCTGGCTCCAACGGCGCTGACCCATCCCCTAGCTGGCACGCGAAACGCATTCGCGTGCACTAGCTCGATCAGCTCAAAACCCGCAGCTGCTAGGTTGTCCCGACAGCCGCCGTGGTGTGAAGCTGGTGAAAGCGGCTCCCATGAAAAATCAGTGGGCTAAGCTCGGGATGCCGCGTGGCCGAGTGCACACGGAACAGCGCGATGACATGGTCACCTGCCTCAATTTCGCTGTGCAAGGAGCAATCGACCCATGCGGTGGCGTCCGATATGAGAACCGCGTCTTCCGACGTTGCGTCCCACTGAATGCCCTGGAAACGGTCGACACTCTTGCCTGCCAATTGACGTGCGACACGGTCGTGATCCTTGGCCAGAATACTAATTCCGACCCTGGGCGCCGTTCTCAAGGCTTGCCAGGTAGTCGACGCGTTCTGGATACAAACGGAGACAAGCGGCGGCCGCAACGACACTGGGACGAACGCACTGACCGTCATTCCAACGGGGTCGCCGTTCAATATCGCGCACACGGCGATTACTCCGCTAGCGAAAGATCCATAGAGATCCCGGAGTTCTCTATCATCCGTTATGAGAGGGAGAGAGAGCACGACGCCTCCTTGACTTGGCGAGTTATGGGACCAGCATAACCGGATCAAACATACAAGTGCCGACCCAGCATTGCCATTCCGCCCTATGGAACAGCCCGCACCGGCCACAACGCCTTCGTGACCGGTACGGCCTGCAGTGACACTGAGCTGAACAGGATTGAATTATTTGGAGAATGCAAGCGCCGAGCGGCCCGCAAACGCCACCTTTGACCCGAGCGCCTCTTCGATCCGCAGACATTCATTCCATTTCGCCATCCGCTCGGACCGCGCAAATGAGCCTACCTTGATCTGACCGGCATCCAACCCGACAGCCAAGTGAGCCACCAGGGTGTCTTCCGTTTCGCCTGATCGCGCTGAAACAATCGTGCCGAGCCCGCCAGCCTTGGCCTTGGCCAAAGCCGCGAGCGTTTCGGATATCGTGCCAGCTTGGTTGGGCTTGATCAGGGCGGCCGTCAGCGAACGGCGTTCAACGGCGGCGTCAATTCGGTCCGCATTGGTAACCAGAAAATCATCTCCAATGATCTGGCACCGCGCTCCGACCAGTCGCGTTATTTCCGCAAATCCTGCGGCGTCGTCCTCCGCGACGGGATCCTCGATCGACACGATCGGATAGGCGTCGATCCAGCGGCAAAGTAGCGAGATCAATTCCGCAGCGTCCAGTTCACGCTGATCGAGCGCGAGCCGATACCGACCCGCAGTTGCGAATTGGTTCGCCGCGATGTCAAGTGAAATACCTACATTCGCACCGGGCTTGAGACCGGCCTGGTCGATCGCGCGCACCAGATATTCCAGCGCCTCTTCATTCGACAGAAAATTGGGCCAATAACCACCTTCGTCCGCGACGCCTTGGAGCTTACCTGCAGTTTTCATCGCTGCACCGGCTGCGCGATAGACTTCGGAGGTCCAATCGAGTGCTTCTGCAAACGAGCCTGCACCGAGTGGCATGATCATGAAGTCTTGGACATCAACGCGTCGGGACGCGTGTGCTCCTCCGCCGAATATCTGGATCTCAGGAAGCGGCAAGCGGACGTCCCGACCGGAACTCAGATGTTCCCATACGGCCTGTCCATTTGCGGATGCTCGAGCACTGAGTACAGCCATCGACACGGCGATGGTGGCGTTGCCTCCCAAGCGCGACTTGTTCGCTGTACCATCAAGAGTGATCAACGACTCATCGATCGCGGCTTGGTCGTTCGCATCACGATTGACCAGCACTGCGGCGATCAGTTCATTCACGGCGCCAACGGCCTTGCGCACATCGTGCCCACCGTGACGAGTGCCGCCGTCGCGCAGGTCGACGGCCTCACCGGATCCGGTCGATGCTCCGGCCGGAGCGATCCCACGACCGACGGCTCCGCACTGTAGCGCGACTTCAGCTTCGACAGTCGGCCGTCCCCGAGAATCCCATACCCGTCGACCACGAACTGAGATTATTTTGGTGCCAGTCAATGCTGCAACTCCTCCTGCCAAGCCATTCCTATCGTGGACAATCGTGCTGAGGGCTCGACGATGAACCGCTTCGCAAAACGCCTTACGCGGATTTTGTCATCCTCATTCGAAAGGTACTCAACAGGTGACTTTCCGTCGACCCTTGCGAGCAGCAGCGCCGGTAGCAGCCGTGAAACCCGTGCTTCGAGGCTTTCCTTAGGCTCCCAACCCACATTGTCGAAATAGTGCCGTGCGAGACAATCAAAGCAGGCGAGCAAACTTTCGTGCCGCAAGGGCACGATTAGGCATTTCAGCAACAGATGATTGAGACAGAATGCCAAGTCGAAGGCCGGCTCTCCGTACCAAGCGCACTCTGCATCGAGGAACACCGGCCCTCGGTTGCCGACAAGGATGTTCTTTGGACTCACATCACCGTGCACCAGGGCCCGCTTGTTCTCCAGCACGCTTGCTGCGATCTCCAGCAGTGATTGAGACACATCCTGGTTGACCTGTGCGGTCGCTTCCAGGTACGGCTCGATTCGTAGCGCCTTGAACACCTGGTCGTCATTGACGCGGCCTGTGAGTTCGCTCAAACCGGCTGTTGAGGCGTGAATCAATGCCAGCATTGACCCAACCTTGGATGCGAAGTCCGGCGAAACCCGTCCTGCCCAGAGCTCGTCTTTCCAGTTGGGATACTCAACTGGATGAAAATAGTTCATCGCCACGATCCCCGCTCGGGAGTCGCTTGCTATGACGGTTGGTGCGGCCCCCGGGACGATCCGTCCGGCCTCGATAAACCACTCGACCTCACTCCTGCTCCGTGAAGTCGGAGCTCGCCAGTCCTGGGCGACCCGCAACTTCTCCCGCGCGCGCTTGACGACGAAGATGCGGCCGTCGGTGGTGATCTTCCAGATATCGGAGGACACCCCTCCGGCTAGAGGGATGAACGTGGTCTGCTGAACGTTTTGTAGCAGCCGGTTGGCAACCAGAAAGTCCAGGATCGATTGTGCCGGATAGGCCGGCTCACGGTCGGCATCGACTACCATTGCCTGCCTCCTTGACGAACAATCGTCGTCACGTCGAATAGCCATGTCAGAGCCTTGAACCGACGCATTGTCACCACTCAAGGCTTGTCCGCGTTCGGCCGATTGCACGCGTGAAGGGGTTTTTCTCCGCGCAGGACACGAACCACTTCCTCGCATGCACGCGTGCGCAGCTCGATCAGCGAGACATCCGAGGAAAAGGCGACGTGCGGCGTCATGGTGACGTTGGGTAGCTCTCGGAGTTCAAGCGGGACCGCAGGTTCGTCTTCGAGGACGTCGAGCCCAGCGCCGCCAATCTGACCTGCCTGAAGTGCGGCAACCAACGCAGCGCTGCTCACGATTGCGCCCCGACTGACATTGATGAGCATGCTGTCGGGCCGCATCGACGCCAGCGTATCCGCGTTGAACAGATGGCGGGTGACTGCATTCAGCGGAGCGTGAACGATGATGGCATCACTCAGCCGAACTAGTTCCGCTAAGCTGCACGATTCGACCGGCGGCTCGATATTGGCCGACGGGTCATACGCCAGCAGACGAACTCCCCATCCCTCGAGCTTGGATGCGGTACGTCGCCCAATACGACCAAAGCCCAAAATTCCAACCGTTAGCGCGGAAAGGCGGCGAAGCCGCGCTTTACCCGGATCCCAGTGGCCCGCACGAACATCGGTGGCGAGGCCCACGATGCCCCTGGTCCATGCCAGCAGCATTCCGATGGCGTGATCGGAGACCTCCTCGACACAGTAGTCCGGTACATTGGTAACCCAGACGCCGGTCTGCGTCGCTGCAGCGACGTCGATATTGTCCAAGCCGACGCCGAGCCGTGCGACAATCTCGAGCCGAGGCGAGCTTTGGATCGCGGCAGAGGAAACCCGAGACCAGCACGTCAATACTGCGGACGGCTCAAGGTCGCGGACCAGACGTTCGACGTCCTCAGCCTTGGCCGGCGTGTCGGCGCCGGCGACAAGCCGATGCCCCGCCGCGGTCAGGATGGCCTCTTCAAGCTCAGTATCGGGCCACGCCCGATCCGTCATCAATACGGTCTTCATGTTTGCAATGTTCGAGAGCGGTTGAAGTTAGGCTTTGAGTCCCGAAAGCATGCTCTTGGCGGCACTTCTCAAGAAGCCTTGGTCGGTGCCGAGCGCGAGCATGGTTACGCCGATTGATCGCAGCCATTGTGCATCGTTGCCGTCACGCGCGAGGGCGCCGACGGGCTTCGATTGCCGGATTGCGGCTTGGGCGATAGTCTCGACAGCCTTGCGGACCGATATGGCGTCCGGAGACCTCTCGCCCAAAGCCAGCGTGAGGTCACCTTGGCCAATGAACAAAGCGTCGACGCCATTGACGGCGGCGACGGCCTCGGCATTGTTAACACCTTCGATGCCCTCGATCAGCGCAATGATTGCGGTGAGCCGATCAGAATCGTCGATATGGTCTTGTATTGACGCGCCCCCATATCTGGCTGCGCGGGGTGAGTTGGATATTCCACGATGCCCTCCTCTGTAGCGGCATGCCGCCACCAAGGCACTGGCCTGCTGTGGCGTGGCCACGTGAGGCAGGAGAAGCCCTCTGGCACCGCAATCAAGCGCTGTGAGGAGATGCTCGGACGAGTTCGATGCCGGCCGGACTACGCTTGCCAGACGCCAAGCTCTGGCGGCCAGGATCATGTGGTCAATTGTCGTGCGGTCAATTGGGGCATGCTCGGCATCGACGATGACGAAATCGAAGCCGAGGTCCCCCAGAATTTCGGTCGCATGGACGGTCGGCGTCTTCACGAGCGCCCCCGTCAGCAAGTCGTGCCCAAGCAGACGCTCGCGAAACTGGCTGTCGCGAGAGGAAGCGCCACTGTTGCTCATGTCATCTCGCTGGTTGGAGGCGGAGGCGGCGCTATTGCGCCAGATTCTCGCGCAACGTCCGCCCTTCGTAGCAGGTACGGACCCGCCCTCGCCGCTGCAACTCAGGTATCAGGAGACCCGTCAAGCCTTGCAGCAGCGCGCGATCGGCCGACTGAGATTGAAACAGCATGAAGCCGCCGCGCTCTCCGGTCGCAACGAACGCCTCTTCAAGATAGTCAGCAATCTGGCTCGCGGTCCCGGGACGGGTATCGGCATAGCCGGTCGCCAGGTGCAAGCCCTGCTCCAGGAACTCGGACCGTGAGATTTCCTTGTCCTCGCCATACTGCTGAGCGAGCTTATGAATGTAACCGACGGGAGACGCATTGGCCGCCTTGATGCGCTCATTCAGCTCCCTCAGCGTGAAGTGCTGCGGGAGCTTTGACATATCGAGGCCAGTATTGTGCGACAGGAACACGCCGACAGCCTCCATCGGGACATCAGCGATCAGCCGCTCTTTCAGGCGAATTGCCTCCGCTTCGGTTTCGGCCACCAGGGGCCTCGCCCCCCAGAACACGCCGATCTTGGCCGGATCCCGCCCGGCGCCCTTCAGTGCGGAATCGAGCTTGGATCGCGCTTGGACCATTTGCGGAACACTGCCGCTGAAGGCGAAGACATGATCGACAAATCTCGCGGCAGACTGCAGTCCGCGAGCCGATCCACCGGCCTGGATCAGCACAGGGGTGATCTGGGGCGAGGCCATCACGCTTAGCGGCCCCTTTACCTTGAAGAACTTTCCAGCATGGTTGATCGGATGGACCTTGGTCGTATCCGCGACAATGCCGGTCTTCTTGTCCCAGAGAAAAGCGTCAGGCGCGACGCTACCCCAAAGCGCACGGCAGACGTCCATGAACTCGTCCATGCGATCATAGCGCAGATCGTGCTCCATGAGCTCGTCGAAGCCATAGTTTTCGGCATCGGATTTTCGCTGGGAAGTAACGACATTGAAAGCGATACGCCCATTCGTGACGTGATCGAGCGAGTTGAGCAGCCGCGCCACGTAGAACGGGTGCATGAATGTGGACGAGTAGGTCAGCCCAAACCCAATGTGGCTGGTCACAGCGGCCATCCGCGCAATCCAGGGGCTCATGTCCATGCGAGGCCAAGCAACCCCGGTCCGGACTGCCGCATCGATCGAGCCTTCCCAGGTATTTGGGATCCCGGTGCTGTCGCCACAAAAGAGCAGATCGAAGCAGCCCCGCTCTGCGGTTCTGGCGATATCTTCGAACAGTCCAATATCGGGGTAGCTGCGGTTGACCCAGGACGTCGCGCTGCGCCAGTCGGTATCGACTGCCTGCCACGAAATATCTAGCGCAAGGTGCATTCTTGGTTTGTTGGCAACTTGCGGTGCGCTCATGGCTGTCCTCGGTACTGGCTGCGAGCGCCGTCGGCGCTCCTGTATGCAGTGCTACCGCAAAAGCAGCCACGAGGTGCGCCAATGGACATGCATTCCACCTTGTGGTATGACGACAAAATAATGACGAGTTACATATGAGGAAGCGCTCGCTAGCCCACCCCCCGGTGGAGGCAGTTCGGCGCGCATTTACGCTACTTGAATTGCTGAACTGCCGCAGGATCAGCAGTGTAAATGACCTGCACAAGGATACCGGGTTGGCGAAATCGACCATCGTCAGGCTGTTGGATTCGCTGGTCACGCTTGGCTACGTGACGAACGATCCCAGGCAGGGTGGCTATCTTCTTTCCTCCGGAGTCAAATCCCTGAGCTCTGGGTTTTGCCACGACTCGCTTTTTGTCGAGGCGGTAAAGCCGCTTGCCCAAGATCTCACGAAGCGACTGAAGATTCCAATTGCCGTTTGCGTTTTCGATCGCGATGCGATGGTCGTGCGCTATGAAACAGATAGAGACAGTCAGATGTCGCCGTTTCACCCAGGCATGTATCAGCGCCTGAGACGGCTGCGTATGCTTACCAGGGCCGTCGGCCGAGCGTACATATCGTTCTGTCCCGACTCAGAGCGCAACGAGATTTTGGACGTTCTGAGGGTCTCTGATGAGCCTGAAGATCAGATTGTGCACAGAGCCGATGAAGTTGAGGAGATAATTGCAAAGGTAAGACGGAATGGATTTGCGGAGAGATCCCGCGACGTGGAGCCGAAATCGTCATGCTCGGTAAGCGTACCTGTTTTTCAGGGCGCCGAAGTGCTGGGCGCTATTGGACTCAGCTACTTCACATCCGCGATGCCACGCTCCAAAGCTCTTGAGCTTTACCTGGGTCCCCTGCTGAAGCTGGGAAAAGATGTGGAAGATCGCATCGAGGCCATCAGGCAAGCGCCAGCTAAAGCCTCCCTTTGAATGTGGGACTAGGTGAATGGCGGCCTCTCAGTGGCTTCGTCAACGAAGGCAACCGCGACGCAATTCAGCGGCGCCCCGACGGCTGATGCCCTCATCGTGAGGGCTGGTGATGGAGGCCAGCCCCATCATGGCTAGACCTCTGTCGCCGGACCTTCGCCTTCGCGCTATTCGGGCCGTGGAAGATGGTGAAGCACGATTTTTCCCAGAAGGAAATCCCTCGCGATTCCGCCAGATCAGAAAGCGCTCTAGAACGCGCGAGGATGCGAGTTAATCGTTCCCTTTCTGAAGAGCCCAGCGGGCGTCCTGCTTTAGGAATACCTCACGCCGCGTTGCAATCGACATTTCGATCTGGTCAGCCATTCGGCCGGTTGTCCCGTTCTTGATATTTCTAAGCGCGTCACGGACGTAGTGCACTGTCGTCGCCAGAACGGCGTATGGATGAAGAATCAGCTTTACTCCTGCTTCCGCCAACTGTGCATCACTGAGCGGAGCTTGCGAATGGACTGCAACGGCGGGTATTGATCCGCAGGCCTTCACGAACTCCCGAACTTCAGTCTCGCTCTTGGGCGAGTCAAGAAACAAGAGATCGGCACCTTCTTCTGCAAAAACGCTTATCCGAGCCATTGCCTTCTCAAAGCCCAATGAACTGCGAGCATCGGTCCGCGCCAACAGGAGGACTCCCTGCTCTCGACAAGCTTCGACGGCAGCCCGGCACCTTGTGCGCGCAGCCGCAAGGTCCACAACGCACTTGGCTCCGCCGGTGCCGTGTGGACGAGGCCACACCTTGTCTTCAATCAGGACCGCTGCGACTCCGGCATTCGCGAAATTGCGAATAGTCCGTTGAACAGCCAGTTCGTTGCCGTATCCCGTATCGGCATCGGCAAGCCAAAGAACCTCAGGCGCAGCCATCAAGATCCGTCGAACCGAGTCCAGCATTTCAACGAACGTCAGGATATCCATATCTGGAAGTGCCAACTGCGCTGCTGCGACGCTGGCTCCCGAAATGAAACCGGTTCCAAATCCGGCCTCACCGATCAGGTGAGCGGACAGTGCATCGCCACAACCGGGCATAATGCAGGGTTCAACGCTCTCGAGAAGGGTCTTGAGTGCAAGCGCCCGTTTTCGCATATGATATGCCTCCCTCGCATGCTCACCGCCATCCAGCCCCTCGCGCACCAGACCGCACTACCCACTGTAGTCGTTGGGATCTGGTCATTTGTGACGGTGGCGACCCATGTTCGCCCCTTTCGGCTTCAATTGGGTTCCTTTTATTGAAGATGCCACCTGCCGGAACGCTCGAGTCGTCCGATTGACGAAGGCGAGTTGGTACCGGATCCTAGTTCGAGGGATTCACCAAAAGTCGACACAAGCGATGATCATCGATGCCCAGGTCCATGCGTACGAGCGCAACAAACCGGAGCGACCATGGGCTGCCACAATTGCCGGCCCTGAAGAGGTGACAGCCGAGGACATGGTTAGAGCCATGACTGAAGTTGGCGTGAATGGCGCCATTTTGGTCTCCCCGTTCTCCCTCTACCGATATGATGCAAGCTACGCGCTGGAAGCGCACGCCAGGCACCCTACTCGTTTTGGTCTCGTGCGCCCGTTTGATCCTCTTAATCCCGCCATTACTGAGCAGATCGCCGATTGGAGGTCGACGAAAGGCGCGATAGGTGCACGGCTAATGTTGGATCCAAAGGTCGCCGTTGATAACCCAGGCATCGGCCAAATGCTTGCGGCCTCGGCGAACCACGCATTGCCGGTAAATGTATTCTGTTGGGGTCAACTCGACCGGCTCGATACAATAGCCGCGCGCAATCCGAATACCATCATTGTGATTGATCATATTGGCCTCCCCCAGCCCATTGCGCCGCCAGCTCCACCAGACCCGTGGGCCGAACTGCCCAAGGTTTTGCACCTTGCCCGTCATCCCAACGTAATGATCAAAATCTCCGGCGCTTGCACACTTTCCCATCAGAGCTATCCCTACGACGATATCTGGGCACCGCTTAAACGGATCTTCGACGCGTATGGACTCGATCGTTGCCTGTGGGGAACCGACTGGACCCGGGCCACGGCATTGTTGAGCTATGGTCAGGGTGTCGACGCGTTCCGCCGATCCACGCGGCTATCCGAAAGCGACCTTGCCAAATTGATGGGAGACACTCTAAGCCGGGTCTATAACTGGGCTCCCCGAGAGCCGTGAATTTGCTCCGCCTTGAGAGCGCAAGAGTGACCCTCTCTTAGCCACCCCTAAGCCACTATGGCGGAAGGCAACAACAGCCAATCCGCGTCATTGGCACCGTGACAGCTCTATGCGTTCGTCCTATCGCGGTTCAAGTACTTCTCGGCGAAGCCGCGGTACCACTCGAGACATCCTGGATTCGCCATCGCATCCTTGTTGATCACGTTCTCAAGCGGCTGCCCAAGCAACAGCTTCTTGATCGGCAACTCCTGCTTCTTGCCAGAAAGGGTACGCGGAATCTCCGCCACCTGATAGATAGCATTCGGCACGAAACGCGGCGACAAGGCGATCCTTATCGCATCATTGATTTTTCCCTTGAGTTTCTCATCAAGTACGACGTCTGTACCCAAGGCGACAAAGAGCGGCATGAAGCTCTCTCGTCCAAGGTACTCGATATCGACGACTAACGAATCTACGACCTCGGGAAGCGCTTCGACCGCACGATAGAGTTCACTCGTACCCATCCGCAGACCGTGTCGATTGATCGTTGCATCGCTGCGGCCATAGATAATGCAGGTCCCACGGCCGGTTATCTTCAGCCAGTCACCGTGGCGCCAAGCGGGTCCACGTCCTGTCCCATCATAATTGTCTGGATATGTGTCGAAGTAACTTGCGATGAGCCGCTTGCCGTCCGTATCCCCCCAAAGGAAAAGCGGCATTGAGGGTATCGGTTCGGTGCAAACGAGTTCGCCTACCGCATCAATGACGGGTTTGCCGTGCTCGTCGAACGTTTGCACCGCACACCCGAGCAGCCGGCACTGCATCTCTCCAGGAATTGTGGGCAACTCTCGGTTTCCGCCGATGAAGGCACCCGCGAAGTCGGTCCCCCCGGAAATGTTACACCACCAAATATCCGCTTGTTCCTGGTTGCCGTTCGAAAGCGCTAAAGCCGCAAACTGCCTGCTACCCCAACTCTGCACCTCTTCGCTAAGTGGAGATCCCGTCGTACCAAGTGCCCGAATGCTAGAGAGATCGCCACACTTTGAAAATTCAACGCCAGCCTTCATGCAATTGGCGAAGAACGCAGCGCCTACTCCGAAGAATGACACCTTCAGGTCCGCGGCGAAGCGCCATAATGTCGTCCAGTCTGGGTTCGCTTTCGTCCCACCAGGATTGCCGTCATAGATACAAAGCGTCGTACCATTGAGCAGGCCGCCAATTTGGGCGTTCCACATCACCCAGCCCGTCGAGCTGTACCAGTGGAAGCGTTCGCCAAACGAGCTTTGCTTATAGCTGCAACCGATGTCGCAATGAATGGCTAGGGTTGTGAGCGCCACGATGACGGTGCCGCCATGGCCATGAACGATCGGCTTCGGCAACCCCGTAGTGCCACTGGAGTACACGATCCAGAGCGGGTGATCGAACGGCAACCACTGCGGCTCGAAGGATGCCGTTGCGTTATCATCCCGCGACACCACGCGGTCAAACCGCACACAGTCGGCGACGCTCGATGCGGTGCCAATATTCTCATGGACAATGACGTGGCGGACCGAAGGAAGTGCGGCTCGAATCTGCGCTAAAACCTCGGTTCGATCGTAAACCACACCTGAATAAGTTACGCCGTCACATGCAATCAAAACTTTGGGTTCGATTTGCTTGAACCGATCGAGGACCGCCTGCGTTCCCATGTCTGGGGCACAGATACTCCAAACTGCCCCAATGCTGGCAGTCGCCAGAAATGCGACTATCGCCTCTGGAATGTTGGGAAGATAGCCGACCACGCGATCGCCGGGCTGCACACCTTGCGATCTCAGGTGGAGTGCGAGACTTGCGACCTGCCGCCTGAGATCAGGCCAAGCGACCTCGCGATGATCGCCCTTTTCGTTCCGAGACACAATCGCCGGCAAGCCGGCCGCAGACGCCCTATCAACGTGACGGAAGACTTGTTCGACATAGTTGACGGTAGCCCCCGGAAACCACTTCGCTCCGGGCATGCGCCGTTCCGCAAGAACGCACGTGTGCGGCGTCGGAGATCGAAGGGCGAAATAGTCCCATATGCTTTGCCAGAATTCTTCGAGATTTGCTGTCGACCACCTCCAAAGATCATCGTAACTGTCGAATGAAAGCTGTCGGGTTGCCGCGAGCCAAAGTCTATAGCGCACAATTTCAGGCTCACGCCGAACTATTGTGAATCCGCCTACATCTGGCTCGCTGCCGGGCAACACTTGACCTAGTGACATGGGAACACCTTACTCTTGGGGATCGCTGTGGGGCGGGAGCAACTGGCCCCAGACGAGCGAGCTGGCGTAACACCATGAGGCCACTATCTCTCCCAGAACAACAACCATCGGGGCAGCGGTCGGATGTTCAGGGCGCATCTCCTCGTCGACGCGCGCGCGACAAAACCCCGGCTCGTCGCCGCTATTCTCAGCGGGATTGACCAACGCGCGCTGCTGTCGTCCACGAAACTGCAGCACGTTTCGCACCTCCGAGCTACTCATGCGGCATCACCACCGTATCCTGAGTCGATCCGCATATTGATTGCTTACCTCGTGTCACTCGCCTTTTGATGTACCAAGGCCTGTGTTTGTTAGGTGTCTTTCACTGACCTAAAAACTTGCCGCCGAAGCTAACAAGCGGAGCGCGCTGACTATCGGACGCAAAGCAGAGGATTCGCCCAACAGCGATGATGGTGTTGGCTCGGTCTATTGTATCTTCCAGTTTGCAATCAATGACGCCAACGGCACCCTCAAGGGTTGGAGCTCCCGACATCATCGTGGTCCACTCGGCAAGCAAGAAGCGATCGGTGCCCTGTCGCGTGCCTCGCCCCCCAAATTCAGCGGCCAGATCCTCGCTGCCAACCGCCAGAAAATTGATCGCAAAGTGCTTGCTGTGCAGAACAGCGGCAAGCGCCGACGTCGATCGCCCAATCGAAACTGTCATAAGCGGCGGCTCTGACGACAGATGAGCGGTCGACAATGCAAGAAAGCCGGCTGGGCCGTCAGGACCCTGAGCCGTGACGACGGCGGTACCGATTGCCCGCATACCGACGGCCTGCCAAAATGCGCGTTGGTTAGTTATCAGCTGATAGTCCATGGGACCCCACCTTCAGACGATCGTTCCGCTTACCCGTGAACGCTTACCAATCCACAAGCCTGCGCTTTGCAACGCGTACAACGCCGTTCAGCGTCACGCCCATGCAGGAGAGAAACACCAATGTCGAGAACACGCCGGCGACATCCATGGCGGCCTGACGTTGGATGACGAGGGCGCCAAGCCCGACCGATCCGCCGATATATTCTCCGACCAGCGCCCCCAGAACCGCGAAGACAATCCCCGTTTCCATCCCTGCGAAGAAGTATGGCAGCATGCTTGGGAGCCGCACCTTGAGGAAAATCTGAACAGGAGTCGCGCGCAAGGCCCGCATCAGCACGATGCGCTTTTCGTCAATGTCCTTGAGCCCGGATACGACGTTGACGAAGATCGGAAAAAACGCGAGCAGCGCCGCCGACACGACCTTTGCCGACAGTCCGAAGCCGAACCAAATGAGAAAAAGAGGCGCGATCGCGATTTTCGGAATCGTCTGAATAACCAGGACGTAGGGCAGGAGAATGACTTCCACTATGCGAATGCGCGCCACGGCCGTACCAAGCGCAACCGCCGCAATCGCCCCTGCGAAGAAGCCAAGCACGACTTCGAGTAGCGTTATCCCAACGTTCATCCAGACTTCGCCAGACTGAACATCTTGAGCGAGCCGAACCGCGATTGCGGAGGGAGCCGGAAAAATGTAGGGCGCGACGTGGAAGGCTGAAATGGCAATTTCAGCCACGGCAAGCAGAATCACAAAAGAGATCGCCGCGGTGAGACTTTGAGGAAACTTCATAGACCTAGCCGGGCGATCCGTCGCCGTTGCAGTAGCTTGGGTCATTCGTTGTGACCTCCATCAAGCCGCCGGCGAAGCTCACTGACATAGCTGCCGAACGCATCAGTATTCATCATTTCGATTGGCCTCGGACGCGGAATCTCAATGGAGACGACTGCGCTGACCGTGGACGGCCGGGAAGACATGACAAGCACGCGATCCGAAAGGAACACCGCCTCTGGGATGGAATGCGTGACGAACATGATCGTTGCGCCGGTTTCGATCCCGATTCGCTGCAAGTCAAGATTCAGTTTGTCGCGCGTCATCGCGTCCAAGGCACCGAACGGCTCGTCCATCAAGAGCAAGGATGGATTCATGACAAGTGCGCGCGCGATCGCAACTCGCTGGCGCATGCCACCGGATAGCTCGTGCGGATACTTGGCACTGAATCCAGCAAGCTTTACCAATTCGAGCATCGCCACCGCCCGACGCGAAAGTTCTGGCCCCGACATGCCTCGGAGCTCGCCCGGCAGCTCGACATTCTTCTGGACCGTCCTCCAAGGAAGAAGAACTGGATCTTGAAAGACGAAGCCGAAATCTTCGGGAGGGCCTACGATCTCGCCTCCCTTGAAGGACACCGACCCTCCGCTCGCCTTGAGCAATCCGGCCATAATCATGAGAAGAGTGCTCTTCCCGCATCCCGATGGGCCGAGGATCGATACAAACTCACCCTGCCGGATATCAAAGCTGGCGCGTTGAATAGCCGTGACCGACGACCCGTCACGGGATGTGTACGAGCAGGTGACGTCCTTTGCCTGCAGAATGGCTGCTTCGGGCTCTCCGCTCGGCGCCTGGGCGCTCTTTCGCATGATTGTAAGTTCCGCCATTGGGTCTCCTACGGTCGAACGGACGCAGTTAGCTCTTCGACCATCCGCGCGCGATCCGCTGCACGGCTCCGCGATCAAACTCGTTGATTGTCGAGAGGAATTGATCGGTGAGGATCTCGTTAGCCGTGACGCTCCCGCTCAGTACACCTTCCTCGCGGAGCGTCTGCAGATATTCGTCGACCGCCTTGGAGTCGAAGAGCCCGAACTTGCCAGATGCCGGGTTCAAATCAAAATACGGCAAAGCCACGTCAAGTTCCGCCATTGCCGCCTTCATCGCTTCCTCGTCTGATCCAGCTCCGCGAACGGCTGGATAGGCCTTCCAAAGCATGCGGACCGCGGCCTCTCGGTTCGCCGCGGTGAACACGTACGACTTCGCAATCGCACGCATAAAGCCGCTGACATCCTTCGGTCTATTTTGCATCAGCGAAGTCGACACGAAGAACCCACCGTTCCCTACGCGCGACAGTCGGGGATGCTCGAAGTACCGAAACTTCATGCCAAAGCGGGCCAACACCGCAAACGAATAGCTATTCGCCGCATAGGCCGCGACCTGGCCTGACTGAAGAGCGGCGAGCGCGCTGGCGCCCAGCCCGATCGGCACAAAATTCGAACTGTCGACTTGAATGCCGGAGCTCTTGAAGATGGACTTAGCGATTGGAATGGACGCGCTTGCGATCGTAATTGCGCCTAGCCGCTTTCCCTGGAGATCGGCCAGCGCCTTGACGGGGCTCTCTTCAGGTACGCCGATCGCATAGACCAGCTTGCTCCAACCCGAAAAGACATACTTGCCGCGGACACCGTTCAAATAACCCGCGGCTACAGGCTCGAAGCTGACCTCCGAGACGTCCGCATTGCCGTTGCCGACCATCTGTGTGGCGATCGGGCCACCTGCCGTGTATCGGAATTCGACACTTAATCCCTCATCCTTGAAGAATCCGGCCTCCTGCGCAACAGCGTAGAAGATGTTTCCGGTCGAGGGAGTGGGCGCGGCTATTGCGCAAACCACGGAAGACTCGGCGAACACAGGTGCCGCCCCGGCAATAAGCGCAGCAGCGACTAACAGGGCTTTGCCAGCTTTTTCAATCATAGGTCCCTCCCCTCTTCAGATTGCACTTGCACGTGCCTTTTTGGCTCGCTCGGGTTTAACCAAGGCAGCCAAATCCAGGCAACAACCCTAACAACAAATCCCATCAGGCGGAATGCGCGTTCACGCCCCTCTCGACGCCGTTTCGGCCATGTTAGGCTCAGAAGAAAATCCGAAATCTTGAGCTTGAGCTATCCAACGGGATTGGAGGGGGGAGAAGTGAAGAGACGCCTTGATCGAAAGTGCTACGCCAGTGCCTCGGGACACCGGGGCGGCGCATTTCCACGTACACGATCAAACGCAACTCCGGAACGTGACGCCGTGACCAGAGATTCGGTTACTGCGACGCCGTGGGCTCCATTCAACTCCAATCGCAGAGCCGTAAACGCGGTTAGCTTCAAGACCTGGCTTCATCAACTTGGGAGTCTGCTCCCTGCTTTCGCAACGCTCATTGCCTCTCGAGGCCATGAGACTTCAGTAACTCTGGAAATTGCATACCACCACGATTTGGATCGTAACCTCGCTAGCGCGGCTTTGTACCGAAACCGAATTCCTAAATAACGCGCATGATGATCGGGAGGGATCAGAGTGCGCAGACCAAGCGATCTTCAAATCGAGCTGGATCTGTTATCACGCTTTCTAAAGGGGGACTTGTAATGAACTTGACGAGGCGACTGTTCGGATCAATAGCCGGACTGATTTCTATGACGTGCTTGGCGGCAGCGGCCGATCAATCCGCCGACGTACGCAAAGAACCGACCAAAGCGCCGCTGGCAAAGAAGGCACCAGCGCCTGAGAAGCCATTCTTTTTCATCAACGACAATCGTATCACGGTGGCGAACTTTCCTTCGGTCGCGGTACCGAGTTTTTCCGCCAAGTCCAATCTCATAACCACCGCGTTCACCCACTTCGATGCCTGGGCCTACGGTACAAACACTTTTTCGTTGCTGAGGAATCAGTGGGATCATTCGGCTCCAATGACTCCATGCGTGGGACCTGCAATCGGCTTTCCTGTCGGTCAGTGCGCCGGAGCCACACAAAACATCGCCTCCCTTCGCAGTACGCTGGGTTGGAACGAACTGTTTGGCACGAATGCATTCTCCGCTGGTCCGTTGACCAACATCTCGTTCTTGGGCGGGGCAGATGTAATGGTCTCGAATGTGGGTGCTGCAGTCAGCCAAACAGCAGTCGTTGCCGGCTTGCAGTTTGGATTTGCCTTGCCCTACAAGGGCTATCTCAACATTAGCCCGCTCTATTTCCAGCGATGGCAGTACAACTCCATTTTTGGCGATCCGAGCGTTGTTGGCGCCGTCTTTGCTCCCAGGCCGCCGTACAGCTTCCTTCCAGACGGAATCGCAAAATTTGATCCGACTTGGGGCGTCGATCTGAATTACTACATGGACCTCGGCTTTTTGCCGCCGTCTCTTCAGTACTTCGCGATCAGCGGGCGAGCTGTCGTGCGCGGTGCGGACGGTACAGGCGGCTATAACCGCAACCCGGCCTACGATCATGTTGTCGGCTATGCGCTAGAACCGATCAGGTTGACATTGGATGCCGGCAAGCTGTTCTGGGGGCCACAGTATGCTCACCTCGTAGATGTGTGGGCAGCTTGGCGATACGACCGAAATATCACGGGATTCAATCCTTCTGTCGATCCGAACTGCGTCACGAACAAAGTGCCCAACGGAAGCTGCAATGACAGCGGCATTTACTACGGCATGACCATGAAGCTTGGTGCGGAGATTCCGGGCACGCCGTCTACTTCCGCCTTTGGGCTTCCGTTCGTGAAAAGCGTAGACAACATGTTGACCGTTGGCGTGCTGCCGAACGCAACCTCGCCCGGTGCGACGGACAAGACGATCAAGCAGGTTTATGCCTTCACGCATAACGATGTCTGGTCCTACGGAACGAATCAAGTGTACGCAGAGCTTTTGAAGTCCGATGGGCGGGACCCAGCTGCTCCGTGTTCGCAGGCCTACAACAAGCCCGTGTTCGGTCAGAACGGCCCTTGCATGGGTGAATATGAAATGAACGCAAAGCTGCGCAGCACGTTCGGCTTCAACGAAGTGTTCAACACCACCGCCTTCAGGGCGGGACCGTTGCGCAATGTTTCGCTGGAGCTTGGTGGTGATTTCCGCTCCACGCAACTCTATTCGTCACCTGACAGGAAGGCGATCGTGGCTGGTTTGCAGTTTGCGTTCGACCTTCCTTACAAGGGCTATTTGAACGTTGCACCGCTCTACTATCAAGAATGGAACCATTCCACCTTCGCTTACCCCAACAATGTTGGAAACTCGCCGTTCGGCCTCGTATTTGGTTCGCCGAGATATGTGGGCTTGCTACCTGCGGGCTTTACTGGGACGGTCGACGGCAATCTGCACTATCGACCGACCTGGGCCCTGGAAATTGACTACGGCGGAGAACTTGGATTCCTGCCGGAGAACCTTCGATACTTCTCATGGAGTGGGCACGCCGGGATCTACGGGGCGAAAGGCAATGGTGCGTATGGCGGATATACTCTTCCGTCGAGTTGGAACACCGCAACCGAATATAATCTCGAACCAATTCGGCTGACGTTCGACGTGAGCAAGGCCGTATGGGGACCGAAATATTCGCATTTCCTCGAAACTTTCGTCGCCTATCGATACTGGAAGAACAAGTACGGTTTCGATGGAAGCAATCCGGCCAGCCCCGTGTGCTCCTTTGCTAACGGTGCCAGCAATAACAGCTGCACAGAACAAACCGTCTATGCGGGCATTACATCCAAATTCTAGGAGAGCTGTTACCTCAACAAGAACCATAACGATTACCTGAGCGACTGCCGGTGTGGATGTCCCCACACCGGCTTTTTTCTTCCAAACCGGCAATTGCGCTTCGCTGCGATGCTTGCCGGTGACAGACCTGCCGATCGGCTCGCAACACCTGGGCGCACTCCATTTGCCGCGACGTTTGTGACGTTAACGCCGGTAAGTGCGGTTCGATGAACCGGTATTCGCAACGATCCGAGACGTCATCCCCTATCCGGTTGCGCGGGAGAGCGACAGGTTTGAGAGCGGCTCGTGAAGCTCACTCTCGAGCTTTGCCGAGCAGTCGCGGCATTGGCGAGCCGATCGCTTGGAGCTACGGGCTCGGCCTGAATAGTGGCGACCAAATGTACCTCCGACGCACGGAGCTGAAATGAAGGAGCACCGGCAGCGCCGGCGGCCCGCCCATGGCAATTGCTAATGCACGCGTTGGTTGGTCGGCGACCAAAATCTCGATTCCGTGCCGCGTTGAGCCTCAAGGACAGCCTGATCCGCAGTTTCGCCAGGCCTGAGTCCCACGATGGTCCCCATCGCCGACGGTGGCCATTTTCACCTAGACTGTCATTTGGGCCCTTGCAGATCCTTCGGGGCCCAAACTCCTTCGTCCGGTAACGTTCCACCTTGCGCGATTGCCGCATCCCGACGGCATCGCCCGCGTACTTCCCATTGGCTGTTCTCCGGGGACTGCATCGGCGGTCGGCTGACAGCGACTATAAGTCAATCGCACCAAGATGAGGGCGACCAACGGCACGCAGGCGGACTGGATTCTGCTTGCTGGTGAACGTATAACAGGACGACCCAAAATCATCGCAATACGGCGTGATCTGCGTCCCGATGGACAAGTGCGGCATGGCGACTGCCCCTCAGTTCAAGAAGGTCGGTATGCAGTCATCGGGAACGACGTAGATCTCCTTCGAGGATGTCCGACTGCCGCGGGTCAATCGTATCCCGGAAGACGGGAAAGAGCTTCGTCTACCAGACGTCGTGGTTCCAACTCGAGCGCCTCGGGGGCGCTGCCGTCCAACTGCGGGCGTCTGAACGGATCGGCGATCTCACGCGAGTAAGCCGCCAACCACTCCATCTTCGGGCAACACGTGCTCGATTTGCAGAATGTATCCTTCCGCTTGTGCGAGCTCGAAACTGAGGTCGAATCACTGCATTCGCTCGTCTATGGGGCCGCGGAACCCGTACAGGGCCGAGGGGCCGAAGAAGTGCCTACTGCAGCCTTCACGAAGGCGAAATCCGGTCAAGCAGCCTCTGTGACCGAACCGCCGATAGCCTGACTCCCTTGGGTTTGGAGAGCGACTTAACGACAAGCATAATGCCACGTAACGACCTCAACCAATGCATCGATCCTAGTCGACCTCACATGGTGGAGCGGTCTTGACCTCGACCAGTAGACTGCAGGCTCGGCGTCGAGCACGATCGATTGGGCCTCAAGCTCTTCTTGTTTCGGATGAGGCCAGCTCGACTAAAACAAGCGTATGACAATCCAGGCAAGCGGCTGGGTTTATTGCCCGTACTCAGCTAGCCTTGGCGGGACGGATTGCAGTTTCACAAGCAAGTCAATTCCCAGCAGCGGGGCCAACGGGAGCAAAGATGCCAAAGAAGGATACCCCTGGCAAACAGAAGCCGTTGGGCGTTCAATCGGCGACGGTCGGCCTTCGGGTGCTCAAGGTTCTGATCGAAAGTCGCAAACCTATGTATCTACGCGATATTGCCGCCGCCGCGGACATGGCGGCCAGCAATGTCTATCGCTACCTTGTGAGCTTTGCGGACGCAGGGATGACGTTGCAGGATTCCGCCACGGGACGCTACGATCTTGGACCGCTCGCAATCCAGCTCGGGTTGGCCGCGCTGCGGCGCGTCGACGCCATCGATGTCGCGTTACAAAGCCTCCCAAAACTGACCGAAGCTGCTCGAACGGACGCCCATCTATCTATCTGGGGTACGGCCGGACCAACGGTGCTACGTTGGCGCGGCGGACCGGATGATGTTGTTGTGAAAGTCAGCGAGGGCCTGGTATTGCCGCTGATCTCCTCAGCCACGGGGCGGGTCTGGTGTGCGTTTCAAAGCTCGGAGTTGCTGAAGCCACTCCTCGATCGCGAAATCGCTTCAGCAGCGTCGAAGGAGGGCATCGCAAAGGATGAAATACGGAACAGGCTATCCAAGCTCGTGGACGACATCGTTCATAGCGGGGTCTCGTTCTCGAGAGGCGAGCGACGGGCCGGAATAGATGCCCTCTCCGCCCCTGTTTTCGACAGGGACGGAAAGATCGTGTTAACGGTTACCCTCCTGGGAACGGAAGGAAGGATCGGGTCGGAGCCGGGGAGCGGACCACTGAAGGAATTGCGGGCAACGACCCAGGAGATTTCGAGAGGGATCGGAGCCGGGCAGGATCTCCTATCGCGATTTGATGCCGCTGCCGGGCCTACAAAGGCGCTCGGCTCGTCCACTTAGTTCACCGGCGGGCGAATCTCGCCGAAATCGTCGAACGCACGGTTGACGAGCCGACCGCCGTCATCAACGACTTTGCGAAGGTATACACGCTGAACAATTTCTCTCGTTTCCGGATCGATGCTGACCCGCCCACGCGGGCTTTCCCAGGAGAAGTCCCTTATCGAATCGATGGGATCCGCTCCGGCCCGCCTGTCACCTGCCGTATCGATCATCCGAAACACGAGTTGCATCCCGTCATAGGCTTGAACGTTAAACGGGGACGGCAGAAACTCTGAACCGTACTTGTTCTGCAGGCCAGTTACGAAACTCGCGTTCTTGGCGCTCTTCAAGTCCGGCCCGTAGACAAATGAGGTCTCGATTCCCACCGCGCCGGCACCGATCGCCTTGAGATTGGTTTCGTCGAGTTCTCCCGTACCGAACAGCTCGATACCTCTGCTGCGCAGTCCCTTGCCAAGGTAATCCCGCACGAAGTTAACTCCAAACGGTCCGACCTTGAAGAACATGAACACAGCATCGGGCGAGACGTCTTGGATGCGTTGAAGATAGCTGGATGGATCGGACGTTCCAAGCGGCACCTTGAGCGTGTCCAGCACGGCTCCTCCCGACTCGGTTAAGCCGGCTGAGAAAGAGGACGCGGCATCGTAGCCAGGCGCAAAATCGTGAATGATGATGACGACGCGCTTTTTCCCATCGACGCCCAGCCGTTTTCCGAGGGGATAAGAGATCGCCCATTGCGTAAAGCCGGCCCGAACGAAGTACGGAGACTTCTTGGTCACGCCGGACGTGCCGGAATTGAAGATAACGAAAGGGATCTTGGCCTGGTTGACGACGTCGGCAACGGCCAAGACTGCGGGAGTTGTATCCAAACCCGCCAGGTACTTGACATTCTCTCGCACGACCAGTTCCTGCGCGAGTTGGCGAACCCGCTGAAGCGAAGCGTCACCCGTATCGCGGAGCACAATCTCGATATCATTCTTACCGGTGGCTTTGCCGCGTTCTTCCAACGCCAAATCAACACCCTGCTTCATGCGCTCTCCGAACTCCGCTGCCGTCCCGGAAATCGGCAGAAGTAATCCTACTTTTACGCTCTCGGACGCGTTGCCATAGCTCGCGGACCAGCCCAGAAACCCTACGGATAGGATCGTCCAAAGCAACCAGCGCCGCCCGGCCGACTTCACATCACGTTGTTCATACCGCTGCATGTTTCGTCCCCTGCTTCGTTTCGGCTCCTGTTGCATCGAGACCAATGAGGGAAGCGAGGAGATCCGTTCGCAACGCAAGTGCTTGCGACGCGCCCTCCCACACGGCCGCGCCGTGGTCCAAAATCATTGCGCGCTCCGTGATCTCAAGAGCGAGGTCGGTCCTGTGCTCGACGAGAACGCTTGTTAATCCGCTCCTTTTGCGCACGGCCTGCAAGGCCTCGACGATAACGTCTACTATAACGGGGGCGAGACCCTCAAATGGCTCATCCAGGAGCAAGACGTGAGGATTGGTCACGAGCGCGCGACCAAGCGCGAGCATCTGCTGCTCTCCTCCCGAAAGCCTGTCGCCCAAATTCCTTCTCCTGCGCGCAAGCGGAGGGAACAGCTCGTAAATGTCGGTGGCACTCCACTGCCCGTGTCGCTGAGCGACCGCGAGGTTTTCATCAACCGTCAGTGACGGAAAGATTTCACGCTCTTGCGGAACAAGCGCCAGACCCGACCGAGCCCGACGAAAAGGCAGCATACGCTCCAACCGCAGGTCGCCCAGAGTTATCGAACCGCTATGCTGGGTGATTAAGCCGAGAATGGACAGAAGAAGTGTTGTCTTGCCTACGCCATTTCTACCCAACACGGCCATAGAGGATCCGGCCTCGATCCGCATCGATAGTCCGGTCAGAATAGGCACGTCACCATATCCGCTCGTCAGCGCTTCCACCGACAGTGGCTTAGACATGGCGTCGCCCTAGATATACGTCGCGAACTTCGCGGTCCGAGCGCACCTCGTCGACGGTTCCGGTCCGCAACAAGCGCCCCTGGACGAGAACGCTGATACTCTCAGCATACTCAAAGACGAGTTCCATATCATGCTCCACGATCAGGACCGCGATATGCTTGGGGAGCGCTCTAAGCACTCTAACAAGAACAGAGATCTCCTGGCGTGAAAGACCGGCCGCGGGCTCGTCCAGCAAGAGCACCTTCGGCTTCAGCGCGAGCGCGAGCGCGATCTCGACGAGGCGCCTCTTGCCATAAGCCAGGTGAGAGACTTTCACGGTCCCCAACTCAACGAGTCCCAATGTTGAAAGCAGCCTTTCGATCTCGACTGCAATCAAGCTGCGATGGTCGACCGTCAATCCGAAGCTGCGGTGCAGGCCTCGGGCTGCCAATGCAGCGAGCCTCACGTTGTCGATCACCGTGAGATCTGGGAACAACGAATTGATCTGGAACGTGCGTACCAGACCCTGGCGCACGCGCTGCTGAATAGAATGCCGGACGATATTTGTCCCCTCCAGAGAGACGGTGCCACTCGAAGGACGCAGCACGCCCGTGATCTGATGGATCAAAGACGTCTTTCCGGCGCCGTTCGGCCCGATCAAAGCTCTCCGATGGCCTACCGGCAGATGAAAACTCACCTCTTGAGTTACACGCAGCGCTCCAAAATTCTTGCAAAGGTCAACGACCTGGAGGGCTGGAGATTGGATCATCCCATCCTCCTTCCCAACGCCGTCAAAACTCCCGCGAGCCCTGTCGGGGCAAACCTGACTGCCAGGATCAAGAGAACACCAACAAACAGCAACCAGTTCTTAGGATCGACACTCGCAGCCTGATCGGAGATGACCACGAAGACAATCGCGCCGATTACGGCGCCGTACAATCTGCCTACCCCGCCGAGTATCAGCATCACCATCGCATTCCCCGAGACGACGAAGCTGAGACTATCGGTACCCACCACCCCCGAAATCTGGGCCGAAAGCGCGCCTGCCAAACCGGCCAGAGCCGCAGAGATCACATACACAGCAACCAGGCAGCGGTGGGTTCCGATGCCCAGCAGTGCGGCGCGCGTAACGTTACCCTTGATACCGCGCAAGCTCAGCCCGAAAGGCGATTCGACGATAAATCGACAGATCGCAAGCCCAACGATTAACACGGTTGCGGAATAGAAGTAGGCGGTCTTGCCAGCCAGGTCGAACTGGAAGAGCCCAAAGATTGGAGCAATCGAGTAACCCGACAGACCGTCCGCGCCCCCCGTGATCGAAGTGGCGGTGTTCGCAATCTCCTGTATGACAGAGGCGACCGCGAGAGTGAGCATTAAGAGGCTAAGACCGCCGGTGCGAAGTATGACTTCACCCGATAGGTAGCCGACAAGCGCGCCCGCAATCGCGCCGACCGCTAGACCAATGATCGGATCCGTTCCGACGTGCAGCGCATAGAGTCCGGCAGCGTAAGCTCCGATGCCGAAGAATGCGGCTTGGCCGAGCGTCTCAATTCCGGCGTACCCGACAATGAGGTCAAGCGACAGTACAAAGATGGCCGTCACCAAAGCGGTGCTGGCAAGGGCAAGATAATCCTGCCCAAAGGCGTAAAAGATCATCACCGCAGCGAGAACCGCAAACTCGACACGCCAAGCGCTTACCGTGCGCGTGATAAGGCTGTTGGCGACCGCGGACGCTGCGACGTCCAATGTCGCGCTTGGCTCTGGGCTGTTCATCTGTGTTGCCCCAGTAGGCCCCGGGGACGCATCAGGAGAATCCCTGCTGCGATCGCGTAGATAGCGGCACCTCCCATGGCTGGCAGCAAGTAGCGAGAATACGTGTCGAGTAAGCCGACCAAGATCGCCGCGAGAAGTGAACCTTCGAGACTTCCCAAGCCACCGACGGCTACGACCAACAATACAGGAACCAGATATATCAGCGCATATGTGGGCTCCAACGGATACATCGATGTACCCAACGCACCTCCGAGAGCGGCTAGTCCGCATCCCGCAACGAATGCCGAGCTAACGATTGCATCGACATTGCTACCGATACACTGTGCCATGCGCGGGTTGTCAATTGCAGCACGGAGGCGCGCTCCGTAGTTCGTGAACCGAATCACGAACCAAATGGCTCCCGCTACCAAAAGGCTAAGAGCCACGAGGAACAATCGATAAATAGGGATCGCGAATGCACCCAGGAAGTAGTTCCCACTCAAAACTTCCGGGATCGGCAGCGCCCTGATCGACGCTCCAAAAATGAGATTCACTGCGGCCACCATGACAAACGTCAGGCCGATAGTCAGCATGACCTGTTGGAGTTGGGATACTTCGCGGGCCCAGCGATAAACGGTTCGGTCCAACAGAAGCGCCAGCAACATCGTGCCCACCAGTGCGATCGGCGTGGCCTCCAGCAAGCCCAGCTTGAGATTCGTGACTGCGAAAAGCGCTATGTATCCACCGAGCATTGCGAAACCGCAATGCGCAAGGTTTGCAATCCTCATCAAGCCGAGCGTCAAGGTGAGGCCAGCGGATAGAAGAAAGAGGATGAGACCAAAGGACAGCCCATTGATCGTGAGGACCACAAACGACGCCACGGTTGGATCTCCGCTCGGGCACACAACTTACACGCCGCTAGCGCGGCTCTGGCCGATGTAGAGCGCAGGATCAGATGGCTAGGAGCTGATCTTGAGGCACACCGCTCCGATAGCGAGCAATAAACTCGTCCCGATCCAGTTCAAGTCCAGAGGGATTATTTCTGAACCGCTCCGATTGCGTGAACTTCAGAGTCTCCTCCAGGGACGCAAAATTGTTGATGCAGAACTCCACGACGTTCTTGTCGGGATCCTTGAAATAGAAGCTCAGGCCGGGACCGTGATTGGCGGAGCGCTGAGGATGAATTCCGCCGTCTCTCAACAGCTCAAGCCGCTTTATCAGCGTGTCGAGGTCGGCATTCTTGAATTGCATATGGTTCAGACCGGGGTCTGTTCCGGGCGCTCGGTCCAGCCAGGGCAGCTCAAACAATGCGAACGTGCCACCGTAAGGAAACGACGGATCCAGCTTCATGAAGCAGGCTCGAATGTCAGATGCTCGAACCTGCTTGTCCCCCAGATCAGGGCGCTTCGCCTTTGTCGGATCCTTCGGAGCGGTCTCGAAGTTGAACGGGCGGCCGAGCACGGCCTCGTACCAAGTCTTCATCTCATCGAAGCGCGCAGTCTGCAGAACGACCTCCGAAATCCAGGTGCCGGAAAGAGTGGAGGTTGCCTTCTTGAGTTCGTCGAGCGGCATCGTTGACATCGGAGCTTCCTCCCTTGAACGGTTATTGCGTATTGGATAATGCATGTCCTATATAGTAATCACCGCTCTCAGTCAAATCTCGCTAGGAAGGCCGCATGAAACGTCCGTCACAAATCCCTGTTTTGGTCGTCGGTGGTGGACCGGTGGGGCTCGCCCTCGCTAATGAACTCGGTTACCGAAGCGTCGCCTATCATTTGATCGATGAAGGCGATGGATCAGTTGTCTTCCCAGCAGGCGAAGGCATCTTTGCAAGAACCATGGAGCACCTCCGACGGTGGGGCCTATCGGAGGATCTGCGCAACGCGAGCGACTTTCCGCCAGATCAGAAGAGGGTCATCATCTTTGCCACCAGATTCGAGGGGCAAATCCTGGCACGCTTCGACGGACTATCGAACGCCGAAGAACCTCGCCTGAATCCATACTCGCCAGAAGGCGGGATGTTCTGTCCGAAAAAGGCCTTTGATCCCGCTCTAAGACGTGGCGCAGAACGACGGGACCTTGGAAGGATTGCATATTGCCACCGGTTGCTGGACTTCGCGCAGCGCGACGATCACGTATTGGCTCAGGTCGAGGATTTGACGAACGGCGACGTCTTCACGATCGAAGCAAGCTATCTTGTCGGGTGCGACGGCGCGCGAAGCCTTGTCAGGCGGCGGCTTGGTATCTCCTACGTTGGCTCATTCGCCGAAGGTCATAACTTCGCAATCTATTTTCGTGCGCCAAAGCTTCGCGGCGAGTTAGAGAGGCGCTTCGGAACGATGCCCACGCAACTTCACATGCTCAATGTCGAGCATCGTCCCTACCTTGTCGCCGTCGATGGCCAAGAGTTATGGCGGATGTCGATGTACATCCTCGCGGACGAGAACCCGGACGCCGGCGCAACCCTGAACAAGATTCTTGGACCAGAAATAGCGACTGAAGTCCTTCGCGCTCAACCGTGGAAGGGCAACCGTGTTGTGGCCGAGCGTTACTATCGTGATCGCGTTTTCCTCGCGGGCGACGCGGTGCACCTGCGTTGGCCGAAGGGCGGCTTCGGAGCGAATACCGGGATAGGCGACGTGGTTGACCTGGGGTGGAAGCTTGACGCAATGCTCACCGGATGGGGCGGCCCGAACCTGCTTGACAGCTATGAGGCGGAACGTCGTCCGATCGCGGTCCGGAACGTCAATGAAGCCTCGAACAACAGGCATTTAGACGCCCAAATATCACCCGACACGCTGCTTGATGAAACCAACGAACGGGGGCGCGCTGCCAGGCAGCGCGTTTGCGAGCAATACTTCGCGCTTCGCCTCCGCGAATTTCGCACTGCTGGCGTTCAGCTAGGCTACCGCTATCGTCATTCTCCAATTTGCGTGCCGGATGGCTCGCTCGAGCCGCCCGACGATCACATGATCTACTATCCATCCACTTGGCCTGGCAGCCGGGCTCCGCACGCTTGGTTGGAAGGCGGCAAATCGACACTCGATCTATTCGGCCGCGGCTTTGTCCTGCTGCGCTTTGGAAAGCATCTGATAGCGGATATTGAACGCGCCGCCGAACACCGCTCTGTCCCATTGCAGATCGTGGATATACCCCATCGTCAGATACGTGACCTCTATGAGCGCGACCTGGTGCTGGTGAGGCCCGATGGTCACGTCGCTTGGCGGGGAAACGAATTGCCTGAGGACTGCACCGCCCTGATCAATCGGATAGCAGGGTGGTAGCAGCAGGATTGGAATCCGAAGGGAGGATATCATGCGCGAGTTTGACTTTGACGTCGAGGACATCGAATACCTAAGGCACCCGGGCCAATCGCTCTTGGCTCGTGTATTCCGCCCTCGAGGTGAGGGCCCCTTCCCTTGCATCGTCGAACTTCATGGCGGGGCATGGAGTCAATTCGATAGAACGCGGGGCAAATCGGTCCACGAGGCTCTCGTCCGCAGTGGGGTTGTGGTCGTGGCCCTTGATTTCCGCCAAGGGCATCAAGGGGCCTACCCTCTCTCCGTGGCTGACGTCAACTACGGGATACGATGGGTGAAGGCGAACGCGTCAGTGTTGAAAACGCATCCTGGTCTGGTGGGATTGTCGGGCAACTCGAGCGGAGGCCATCTCGCGATGCTCACAGCGATGAGACCGCGGGATCCGCGGTACAGCGCCATTCCCCTCCAGTCTGAATATCGATGGGACGCCGGCGTCCGGTGTGTCGTCATGCTCTGGCCGGTCATCAATCCGCTCGGCCGATATAGATACGCTAAGCGACTGAGCGCACACGAATCGAAGCCAGAGTGGGTCGACCGCATCATCCATTTTCACGACGGTTATTGGGGAAGCGAGGACAACATGGCCGAAGGCAACCCAATGCTGGCCCTGGAGAAAGGCGAGCACGTTGAACTGCCACCGGCAATGTGGATCCAGAGCCAGCAGGACGAAGTCCATAATTACGTCGATAAAGATGCCGGATCCAATCTCGCGGAAGCGGAGAGATTTACCGCAGCCTATGCGCAGGCAGGCGGCAAGATCGAGTTGCTCTATTTCGATGCGCCCATGATGTTTACCACGGCACATCCCACGCTCCCGGCCTCGGTTGCGGCCCTGGAAAAGGTCGTACAATTCGTCCACGATCACGTATGCCTGGAAGGCGAGCATTAGTTACGCATACGGGAAGGGCTGGCCGCAGGAGATCTTCCCCCTTGTTGGTGACCTTGCAGGAAGCGCTCGGCATCTCCAACGGACCCGTCGAAGGTGTGCCCCAGCAAGATTACGAGGCGCAGCGATAACTCGGCTTCTAACGGAGCGATAACGTTGCATGTTAGGAGCTTGCGTTCGAGCTAGCGGGTGGCACTGGCGCTAAACAGGTCGCAAAGAACTTGATCGCGGCGGGCGGCCAAACGGTTGGCTTTGCGCGTTCATTGGCAGGCCCGAGGCTCTAGGCACTATGCACGCCCGGGTTTCATTACGCGGATTTGGTGGGGCGTCGATAGGGTGAAGGGAGTTGGCTCCCCCGACGGCATCACGAAGGCACGCTTACTCAAAAACGCACCGTTCAGTCGGCACCTCCAATCGAGCCGGATTTGGTCTTCTCAGCGTAACCCGCCCCCTTCGTGCGGCAAGGATTACTATTGTTCAGATTGACAAGGTCGTTCGAACCAGACAATGCTTTCACCAAAATGACATTCTGCTGAGAAACACTTGCTCGGGATTGGTTCGTCGATGGAGGAAGCTTGGCGACTACAGAAGCGCAGATTGACTTGGCTGGTCGTTTTGGCGCCACGGATGCGTTCGCGCACTCACCGACGTCACCAGGCCTCGCGGGGCGCGTCGTGCTGTTTTGCGCGGTGGGCCTCTCCGTCAATCTAACGCCGATGTTCCTTTCAACGTTCCCGGTGATGCTGACGTACACCCGGGACACAATCGGCGATACGCGAACGGGAGTCACCACCGGGTACGCTGTCCGCCTCGCTCCGCTTTTGCGGCCCATTGATCGGACGGCTCGTCGATGGATACCGGCCACGGAAGGTGTTGTTTGCTGGCATATCGCTGTTGTCTCTCATGTCCCCACCTTTGCATGGTTGCCAGCAACTCTACCGATGTTTTTCCCCGCAGTGCGCGACGTTGGGAATGGCGGGCGCGGCAAGCTATCAGCTCGTCTACTTCGGCGTTCTAGCGCTATGGTTCGACTGTCGGCTAGGCTTTGTCCTCGGCGTCGTTGGTGCTGGTACTTCGATCGGCTTCGCCGTATTCCCTCCGATGCGGCCTAGGCGATATTCAACCGTCCGGCGCGGTAATGCAGGGTCAGTTTTATCTTGATGACGACGTCCTTTGGTCTGAAGGACTGAACGATTTGTCCGAATACGCGACCGATCCGGAGGCCGATCTTCATATCGATCTGTTCGTCGATCCAACAGCGCCCGCGGCGGCTGGCGACCGGCTCAAGGCAAGCCCGTCCGTTCCTTGAAACGACATGCTCCACGCCCTTGGCGTTCCTCTCGGTGGATCCGCCGCGCCCCGTCCGGCACCTATCTCGATGGTGGCCAAGGCGCTCACATCGTTCGACAGCAGAATAGAGCGACATCGATCGAAAAGCTGAAGGCAGAGGTAAGAATGGCGCAAGACAAACGCAAGTTGTGGACGCCTGACGAAGACGAACGGCTGCGGCAGCTGGTTATTTCGGGCGCGTCTGTTGCATCAACCGCCGAACAACTTCATCGGACGGTGCCGGCCGTAGTCGCGAGAGCTTATGCTATCGGCGTCACGTTTCGACGCATTTACGTCAGGCGCCGCCCCCTGGCTAGATGGGGTTGAGCCGGCTGGCGCGAGGTTGAGAACTTCCGCCGAGCGGTCAAGCTCGGATAGTTAACTCGTCGGTTCATTGCTATTCCCGCCCGTGTTTTGGCGACAGGGGGGCTTCGCTCCCACCATACCCGTGAATGCATAGCCCACACTATAAAATTGACTTCTTAATCAAAATAGGAAATTCTTTCACCAAATTGCAACACTGTATGCGGAAAGCAGTGTGCGAGGGGGAAATGATACGCTTTGATCAGCGGAAGCGACGTGGCCGGATGCGCGCATTCGAAGACCACGCTGGGGCAGACGTTGCCCACCTGCGAACGCGGGTCGCCTCGTTCATTGACAATCTGTCGCCGAGTTCAATGTTGGGGGCGAAGAGCCGTGCGCGATGGGTTGGGAGTTGGGTTAGTCTCGGGAATCGGTATAGCGCACTGGCCGGTCGAGCGTTCCGAAGCGAAGACGCCGACAAAGCCAGGGAAAACTGGCTGTGCGCATTTACGGCCTTCGAGGTCGCAAGGTGGCTGACAGACCCACGCAGTCAAGCCCGACTTCGTCTCTCACATCGGAGCAACGCGTGCTTCCAGCAATTCGAGCTCTGCCTCACTCGACCGCTGGAACGGATCCAGATCAATTCCTTCGACGATGAAAGACTGACCGGCTATTTCTTGCCGGCCGTGAGTTCGCGCGCCGTTGCTCCTGCACTCATTTGCATAGCCGATGCGGATATATCGGTTGACGGCATATTGCGTCGGTTGTCGCCGGTCACAATCGGCCGGGGCATATCGCTGCTCGTCGTCGACGGAAGCGATACGCTTAGATGTCCGCCGCGTGAAGCCAGTGTTTGGCTCAGCTGTTGGCTTGACCACTTGGCCGGTCGGTCGGATATCGACAGCGGGCGGATTGCGGTCTACGGCGAAGGAATGGCCGCCTGGCAAGCTTCCAGCTTCGCGGCATCCGACGACAGGTTGGCCGCGGCTGTATGCGACGGCGGGCTTTTGGAGTCGTTACGACAACGTAGTGCATTGCGCTGGATGGCTGGAACTCGAGCAGCGATGCAAAAGTCCAAGGCCATATCAGCACTGCGATTCGCTCGCCGGATACGATGCCCCTTCCTGGTGGTCGCGGGAGGTAGCGGTTTGCACAGGGGACTTGATGCAATTCACCTCCATTCCGACTGCGTAAGCGCCGGAGTGGATATGACCCTTGCATTACCGCGCACGATTCGCACGTCGACGGGAGATTTGGAGAACTTCGTAACCACCGACAATTTCGTTTTCGACTGGCTGGAGAAGAAGCTGGATGCTTGCGGCTATAGCGAGCGCACCTAGCGCAGAGTTACAACGCGTTCGGACCTGCAAATTGCCTTGTCGGAGCGTGTTGTCGCCGCGCGTGCGCGCAGTTGCCCCAAAGGCTCGATCGCCGGAATTGGGCGGGCTCTACGACGGGTCTCACGAATGGCCGCAGCAAGCCTGCAGAACCGTTATTGCCACTGCGGGAGCAGGGTTTCTTTGAACCCCGATTGTCCGATGCATCGCCCGGAGCGCGACCAACCACACGACAAGTGTTGCGTCCCGATTGGCGACAAACGTCATAGTCGTAATTCCAACGCCGACATCTGAGAACGTTTCGGGAGCCATGCCAAAACAGCATCGGCGAAGCATCAATCTCGTCGTCAAGGCCCGCGGCTTCTAGGGTCGCGGTGACGAAATGGATACTTGATCAATGGGAAGCCGTTCGATCACCTGGCGTCCGAAACGAGATTCTGTCGCGAGGAACCCTTGATTCCGCATCCCTGTCCCTCTAGCTAGGCCGATATCGCCTCGATTGAGACGAGATCGGGCGTGGTTACGCCAGCTTCGCTCGAGGGCGATGGCCCGGAGGCGGAGATTTTCTTTGGAGCGGTCGACGGCGGGCAAATTCCAGCCTAACATCGAGTGTCTACGACGGAAGCCCCGGCCGTCGCACGACCGGGGCTTCCCTCAGCGTCCGAAGCTTACCAGTTGCGCTGCGCGCGGAGCAGCAAGGTGAAAGCGCTCTGATCCTTCAGTTCGTAGAGCGCCGCCGGCTTGGCAACGCTGGCGCTGTTCGCCGTCTGCGCCACCGTGCTGCCAGCAGCATACTTCTGATCGAGCATGATATACGCAAGGTCAGCCGAGAACGTCAGGTTCTTGACCGGGGTCCAGCCGGTGGTCACGCCAACTACGGCGTAGTTGAAGTCCGGATTGCATCCAGCAAGGCCGGATGAGAGCAGAGCACTGGTAACCATCGCGCCGCAGATGTAACTCTTGGCCGTGCCATTGTAGCGAACAGCAGCCCAAGCACCGTAGAGACTCGAATTCCAGTACGGATTCCAATTGTGGTTGAAGCCGCCACGGAAGCCGTAGGTCGTGGTGAGCTCCATGCCGGAGCCGTTGACGAACACCGCGTCAGACACGCCGCCAATGCCGAGGCTCTGGTAGGCGCCCGGCAGGCTCGTGCCACCATACATCGCGTACGAGGTAGCCATCAGGTCCTGGAAGTTGTAGCGACTTGCACCGTTGGTGTAGACGCCCTGAATATTGATACTGTCACCGGCGCCAGTCGGGATGTTCTTGATCGATAGGGCCAACTGACCAGCCCAACCCCACTTGTCAGCCGGATAGCCGTTGGGCTCCGTGCCGGCAAGGGCGCCGCCACCGTAGTAGGCGGCGTGGTTGTCATGCGCGGCGACCGACGCCTGGAAGAGGCCCCAAGCCTGATCGACGCGGACCATGCCGACAATGTCGGGTGAGCGAGTGCCCCCAATATCGCTGGCACCGTACGTTCCGGCCAATAGCCCAGCGTTGGCTGCGAGGCTGACGTTCCAGATGCTGGTCGTAGTGTAAGCGACCTGATCCTGCGCCGAGATTGCGGCCGACACGCCATTGCCGAACTGAGCCGTATAGGTGAACTGGCTTACCCCCGTGATGGAGCCTCCGCCGCCCGGCAAACCATCGAAGTTGTTCGCCGGGTAGTTTACCCACGGAGTGGAAAATTGAGAGACCGCCTTGCCCATCGTGAAGCCGGCAAACTGAATGAAAGCATAGTACACGCCAAGCGAACCGCCGGCGACCGCGCCCGGATTGGCGTTTTGTGGCGCCGAAGCCGGAGCAACGGTGCCACCACCGCCGAGCGGCGCATAAACGGTCGAGCCGGGAGCCGCACCGTTGCCGCCGTAGGAGCCGGTCGTCCACGAGAAGGCAGCATTAAAGAACGTGCGGACGACGCCGTACTCGGACGCGGTACGCGTATCGACGGTGAGGCCTTCGCGCGAACGAATTGTATAGTAGTTGCTCAAGCGATTGCGAGCCCCGGCGGCGCCGGAATCGGGCGCAATCCAATCCACATTGCTTCCGATCGCGGCCTCGGCGCGCAGATAACCGCCGAGCTGGATGCAAGTATCAGTACCTGGGATGTAATAGAATCCGGGGCCGTACAGTGAGCAGACCTTTACGTACTCGATAGCTTTCGCCTTCACGGGAAGATCGGCGGCGGAAGCTCCGCCAACTCCGCCGAGGGCGACCGACGCGCCGAGAGCAAGACTCTTGGTCAATTTCATTTGCGTAACCTCCAAGTTGGTTCTTGGCAGAGCCTCGTTTCCCCAGAAGCTCCCGCCTGCAATTTCCGATCCGCAGCTCGCTCGGCGCTTCGCGCGCGCAAGGATCTCCGGTCGAGGAACGACTTCGAGGTCCCCCCCTCCGCCGCCATGGCCGTTTAGCCTCAAGTATCGCGCCAGTTCAATTGATTAATTTCATTAATTGTTTTTTACAATCGAACTGTTGCCGCCTGACCACACGCGAGCGCTCAACGCTCGGCACCCTGCAAGCGAAATTTACCGCTGAAGACACCAAATAAATGACTAATATTACAAGAAAAAACCTCCGAGGGGCATCTCGGAGGTTTTCCTTGGAGGTTTCTGTGGCCGGCTGAGCCTCGGGATCCTTTCGGCTAGAAAGGCGCAGCGCGGCTATTCGCTATGAGCACGCTATAAATGACAAAACTAATTGTTTTTGTCAAGCACATCGATGCAGTATATCCACCCGTCCCAAGAGCTACCAACAGCTTCGCACGGCAATCCGTGCAATCGTGCGAGACTAAGAGGGTGGATTTCGCTAAAAGGCGAGAAGGCAAACGCATTGCGATCACTACGGCGAAAGAATCAATATGATCGAGAAGAAACTCGATAGAGCAATCAGGGATTTCATCTGGAACATCGTCGAAGTCCACTCCCAGCTGGAGGAAATCAATAACATCTGGGCGGTGATGCTTGGGATCAGCGAGCCGCAATGGCTGATCTTGATGGCGATCGATGAACTCGACGACGGTCGCGGGGTTGCTGGAGTCGACGTCGCAAGCAAACTGAGAATCCATCCTGCCTTTGTAACCAACCAGACCAAGAGCCTCGAAAAAAAAGGACTCCTTGCGCGAGAGCCCTCCTCAAAGGACGCGCGATTTATCCTAATGTCACTGACTGCAAAAGCACGCGCAGAGATGGGAAAATTATCGAAAAAGAAGGGCGTCCTGAACTCTACGATCTTCAATGATCTCGACGAGATGTCGCTCACGGATCTGAATGCCGCGTTGCGATCAATCGCCAAGAACACGCGCATGGCGGCGCGATTGCTAGCGGTCGATCTTTGATGGAGTGCCGCGTGCTCTTTGATAACTGTGGTTTTATTGCACGCATTCTGTAGTGATCAACACTGCCCTCACGAAGGATATCGCTCAAGGCATTCTCAAAGCTCGAAGGAGCGCCTTTGTGGTGGACAACGCGGTTTGCCTGGAATCGGGTCTCAACATTGGAGGAAACCCGCCCCCTTGCGTCCGCTCGCCTTTCAATTAGGCTTTGAAGGGATCATTAACGTCACTACTTTGGATTCGGAGGCTCAATGTTGGCAGGTCGATCACGCAGTGTAACCTCGCGTCCCGCTCAGGGGGAGCCGGTATGACTGGCCGTCCGAGATTGGGTAGCACCGGAGCTCCGAAGCGGAAGTTGCAACAGGCAAAATCAAAAGCCAACCGGCAAGAGGCGGACAGCTCCAGCGATTCCATTAACGGCATTCGAGCTATGCTGGTTGGCCTCTCGGTGTTGCAGGCAGTGGCCCGTGAAAGACGACCGTTGCCGCTACGCGACGTTGCAGCAGCCAGCGGTCTTACACCAAGCCGAGTTCATCGTTATCTGTCCAGCCTGGTTGCAGCCAATTTCATTGAGCAGGACTCGTCGTCGGGGGAATACTCGCTAGGTCAGTCCGTGGTGGAGCTTGGGCTCTTAGCGCTCGGACAGTTAGATTCGATCCAGATAGGCACTGATGCACTGGTCGAGTTCAGTGAACGTACCGGATTCGATGGTCATCTATCGGTTTGGGGAACGTTCGGGCCGACCGTTGTCCGTTGGCAATCAGGTCGCCTTGGATATCACTTTCGGATTGAGGAAGGCCGGGTCCTGCCTCTCCTTTGGTCCGCTACTGGCCGTATCTTGATGGCTTACCGGGACTTCAAAGACGTCGCATCGTTGGTCAAGCAGGAGATCACGGCCTGGAATCGAGAACATTCCGAACGGCAAATTGACCGGGAAGAGGTCGTCGAAATGTGCACCGCGGTACGCCGCCATGGGCTCTCGTCCTCCGTTCCCTCTCACAAGCTGGATAAGCTTTTCGGTCCGGTCTTCCCAAGGATGTACCGTCTCGCGCTGGAGACAACCGCTGTGCCGATATTCGACCACATGGGCCGGGTACCGATGGCTCTGACATTCTTCGGCGCGGACGACGGTCCGTCGATCAACGAGGATGCCGAACTTCAAAAGGAATTGCGATTGGCAGCCCAGAAGGCATCTCGGCGGCTGGGAGCCGGTTAATTCACTGGCGGCCGCTCTCGCGCGATACCGACAACAAGGCCTGTCCTGGCCGGCATCTCAGCGTCCTGTGAGACAGCCGCAGACAGCGATTCGCCACGTGAGAGCTGCGGCGGATTGCGCCCATATACTCTGCTGGCCTCGCGCCGCGCCGGCTCATCGAGCGAGCCGACCTCGCCGCCTCGCGAAGCGCACGCAAATGCTGCGGCTCTCTTCCGATCCGCCCGAGCGCGATGTCCTTCGCAATCGCAGGTGCCAGATATTGCTTTGACTGGCGAATGCCATCGGCCAACGGTCGTCGCTGGCAACGCGCGTCGCTACTCCGATCCTAGATCCTCAGACCTGCGTTCGGGATCCAGCGGGCACGATGCGTGGCGGCCCCATGGAACCACGTTGCGATCGAGGCTTTCTCACAAAATCGGCGAACTCGGCATCGATCCCATATGGCCATTTTCGTTTCAAGGGATCGGATACCAAAGTTGTGAGCTTCCCCAAACCAGTAATCTCCTGAACGATAACGTCGCCGTCCTGCATTGGACCCAGACCTTGCCGGTTGCACCCGGTCGCAATGATGTCGCCCGGATAGAGCGTGTTGAAGGTCGAGGCCGTTGCGATCAAGCGCGGGATCCGGTGCGCCATGTCGCTCGTGTTGTAATCCTGCCTGAGCTCACCATTAGCCCAGAGGCGCACTTGAAGTTCGTGCGGATCCGAAATCTCGTCGGCGGTGACGATCATTGGGCCGATCGGAGCAAATGTATCCCAGCTCTTTTGGGTGAAGAACGACATTTGGCCATTCGTGAGCAAACCTCGGGCGGAACCGTCCTGAACAATGGTATAGCCGAACACCATTTGAAGTGCATCGTTCTCCGACACGTCCTTGCATGTCTTACCAATCACCACGCCAAGCTCAAGCTCATGATGGACGATCGTAACGTTGGCCCGCGGCAACACGAGCGTCTCGCCGTCACCGATAACCGCTGAAGGCGATTTGTGAAAGAAATCGAGCTCGCTCACATTGCCCTCAATCCCTTCCTTGTAGTTGGCTACTGCACAAAGGATCTTGGACGGCCGCGGCAGGGGCGCCCGCAATCGAACCGACGATAATGGCACACCAGGCGCGTCGTTTAGGTAAACGTCAATCTGTGGTTGGTAATGATCCCAGCGCGCAATCAAGTCCTCCATTCGGCTCTGAGGACTGCTCTCTCGCTCCCAAAAGAGCTTCTGGATGCTGACGATCTCACTATCTCTGATGATGCCGAGTACATAGTCGTTGAACAGAGCCAGCTTCATTGGAACGCCTTCTGAACGAGGAACCATAAGGAGAATCTGAGTGCCCGCGCAGAGCTCCGACAACTCATATTCGTGAATGTATTTCTTCTTTTGAACCGCCTGTCAACCTATGCGAGCGAAACGGACGCTCACAGCACGGCGGTCAGAACTAGAAAGTTCGCCAAATCCGGGCTGATGCATCCATTGCGTCAAGAAGAGTTGCCTACGTATTGCGGTGCGGCCGACACCGCTGCATGGCGATCGATAGACTGCCGACGCATGGACATCGCATCATTGCCGAGGCAGCCGACCACGTATGGGCGCTGGATGAGATCGGGAGCAAGGATGAGGCGCCTCCGCAAGCAACGATACAGGAGCGGCTCAACGATCGAGAAATCGCGCTTCTACAGACCGATCGTCTGTCCCTGGAACTTGGCGCAGCGCGGCCATCCGTTCCTTAACACTCGAACGATCGCGGCCGGCTCTCCCCCAACCGTGCCGCGCACTTCAAAGAGCCCAGGTGAGCACTTGGAACGAGCAGACGCGGATCTACCTCACCGATAAGACCGACCTCCATCAGCGATATAGTTGCAGCCAGTAAGATACGATGCTTCCGAACTGAGCAGGAAGAGTATCAAACTGGCTACTTCATCGGGTTCGGCCAAACGATTGCAAGCGTACCGGCCGACAAACGCCGCGATTTGCTCCTCCGACTTGTTGGCGAGGAACCCATCGATCATGCGCTGGGTCCTGACTGCACCTGGGCTGACGCTGTTTGCTCGAATGGTTGGGGCAAGCTGTACGGCGATCATCTTCGTGAATTGCACGACGCCGGCTTTGGCCGCGGCATAGGGCGCGCTCGCCACGCCTGGCATGATTGCTGCGAGCGCCGCGACGTTGACGATTGACGCGTTTGTTGCCTTACGAAGATGCGGGAGCGCCGCCCGGCAAGCCAGGTAATGCGGCACCAAATTGTTCCGGAAACTTCGTTCCCAATATGCCATGTCGATATCTTCCAGGCTGGCGTAATCCCCTCCACCGATGGTATTGACGAGTCCATCAATCTCTCCCATTTGCGCCGCCGCCTCGTTGACCGCCTGAAATGCCTGGGTCTCATCGGCCATGTCATAGCTCAGCGCATAACCGCCCGCCTCTCTGGCGACATCCTCGACCAATGCACGGCGCCGTCCGACGACGGTAACCATGGCGCCCTCGCGCGCGCACATCAGCGCGGTTGCGCGACCAATACCACTACCGCCACCACACACCACGATGTGTCGTTCAGCCATTCGCGGCTTTGTCATATCCAATCTCCAACAACGACTTGCCAAAATGGGCGTTACTCTTGAGATACTCGTGCGCCGCAGCGACGTCGGCCAATGGGAAGACAGCATCGATCACCGGCGACAGCCCGCCGTCGGCGATCTCCGGGACGATCTGATTTGCGAAAAGCTGAGCTATTGCAGCCCTTTCAGTGATTGTCCGCGAACGAAAACTGACACCGATCAGCTTGAGGCGCTTGAAGGCCAACAGATTGATGTCCAGTTGATCGACAGCCCCTCCGAGCCGACCTACGGCCACGATCCGGCCGCGCAAAGCCGCACTTTCAAGGTTGCCGTTAAGCGCACCGCCGCCCACCATGTCGACAACGAGCTCGACACCGTTGCCATCAGTCACGCGTCGCACGGAGCCGGGCCAGTCATCTTCGGCGACAAGCGCCACGTCAAGGCCAAACGGCTTGAGCCGCTCGAGTTTCGCTAGTGATCGGGCAACGCCGATAACTCGAGACGCTCCAAAGTGTCGAGCAAGCTGCACGGTCGCAATGCCGACACCCGACGCCGCTCCTTGCACCATAACCGCTTCGCCGCGTCGCAAATTGCCCTCCGTCACCAGGGCATTGTGTGCAGTCATGAACCACGCCGGCAGCGATGCGGCGGTCTTCCAGTCGATCTTGTCCGGTATCCTGATTGCTATCCGATGATCGATACAGACTTGCTCTGCATAGCAACCAGGGGTCAGCCCCATCACCCTGTCACCAGCCGAAAAGCCGAAGCAGGCCGACCCCACCTCGATCACTTCGCCTGCCATCTCACCCCCCGCTATTCGAAGCGGATTGGCGACGTGGGAATTGCTCGACAATGCTAAGTCGGCCCTGTTGAGACCTGCGGTCATGATACGGACCAACAGTTCATCCGGAGCAGGCCGCGGCTCTGGAACCGAGCGCAAAACAAGCCGAGCGCCAACTTCGCCATCCTCAATCACAATCGCTTTCACCAAGCACTCCTTTGACCGTGACGTGCGCTAGATTCATTTGGTCGCAAGATCATCGGCGCGCACCAGAGATTCAGAGCGCCGACCGTTTTGCGGCTCCGTAACTGCTTTAGGCCCGACGCGCCATCATCGCGCAGCAACCGAAACCGGGTGGACAGCTTCCATCTCGCTATGAAATCGATCCGAGACCTGCACCTTCTCGAAACCCAAGGTGTCGGTAAGAGCAACTCCGTAACCACAACTATCTAGCGACCGCTGCATCTATCAGATTGCCGAACAGTTCCCAGCCGCTGTCCTTGATGCGCATGAGGTGGATTTGCTTGATCGGAACGAAGTCCGCGGCGGTGGTATTCGCGCTGATTCCCGGCAGCATCACATCAGTCCTGAATCCGGAGAGGCTTGAGGCCTGCTTCATGACGTTTTGACGAGTCAGATTGTCTCCGCACCGGCGCAGCACTTCGACAATAGCCTGTGCGGCCCCGTAGCTGCCGACGACGACCGAATCGAACCTGTTGAGCTGTGGGGCATACTTGGCCATAAAATCGTTGAACTTCCTCATACCCTCGTCATTGTCCCACTGGGAATCCGCGCTATCCTTCAGGTATGTTACAGAGATGATCCCTTGCGACTTGTCGAAGCCGGCGGGCTGCATGACAGTGCCGATCGAAGCGCTGATACTTCCAACAATGTGGAGTGGCTTCCAGCCTATTTCGCTGATCTTTCGGATCGCTTGCGCGGCGAACCTCGCCTGCGCCACATCGATGAAGACATCTGCGCCACTCGCTTTCAGTTTCACGATGTGCGTGTCAATCGTGGGCTCGGAAACCTCGTAGCTCTCTTCGGCAACGATCATCGTTGCCTTGGCGCCGAGTCCATCCTTCAATCCCCTGAGGTAATCCTTTCCAAGATCATCGTTCTGGTAGAGAACCGCAATCTTTGCGTCGGGCTTTTGATCCAGCAGGTACCTTGCGTAAGCGCGTCCCTCGAGCAGGAAACTGGGTTGCCAGCCCATGGTCCAGGGAAAGTTCTCCGGGTCATTCCACCTTGATGAACCTGATGCGACAAAGAGTTGAGGCACCTTTTTGCCGTTCAAATACTTCTGAATGGCGAGGTTCGAAGGCGTTCCAGACGAATTGAAGATGAGCAGGACACCATCATTTTCCACCAGCTTACGTGCCTGCTCGATTGCCTTGGGAGGGCTATATCCGTCGTCGTACGAGATCAGTCGGATCTTGCGGCCGTTAATGCCGCCTTCATCGTTTATCTTTCTGAAGTATGCTTCGTGGGTTTTACCGATGACCCCCAGGTTTGACGCAGGCCCACTATAGGCCGCGATATTTCCAATCAATATCTCGCTGTCCGTTGCCCCCTCATCATACTTTTTTTCGGATGATAGCGCGGCACTTGTCTGTCCAAGCAGAACCAAAACGGCCGTCAGCGCGGCCCAGCTTGAACGCGACATCATTCTCGACATCATTTCCCCTCCTAGAATTCTGCTTCCGAATGGTTTGGCGACTACGCAATACCGCTAGCTCCAAGACGGCCAGCACCAGTGCAAGCGAGGCATTTCGTGTGGGCGACGGCTCCAGCCGCGACGTCCCTCAGCCCTTGCCCCGCGCAAGGCTGCGAACGGACAGGTCGGCCCCACGGGCATTGCTCAATGCCCGAACCTAATGTGCACCGGGATTCATCGCGATCGCTTGTCCTCCCTTGATGTAATGCGTGACACGCAAGCTAACATCATTTTCGTGAATATGTTTCCTGCCTTGGAAAATGTCAATTGGGGAACGTCAGGTTGCCTGGTGCGTGGCTAGGTTGCGGCGATTTCGAACTGTCCGAATCGTAATGTGACGAGTTCCGATGCTGCTGGAGATCCGTTCACGCCGGCATCGCCAGCGCCCCGCAAGTTGGCGGATCAGATACTTAATCACCTGAGGATTGCGCCAGCTGGTTTGCCGTTCATTGGCTTGGAGAGCACGAGTGGTCGAGGCCCCAATTGCCGTTGGCCACGAACTGGGACAGGCAGCTTGCCTACGAATCCAAAACGTGCACGTCGCGCGCCGGCCAGGCGCTCCGAGTATCTGTCAGCTCATCCACCCTCCTATTTTAGGAAATGTATTTCCTGTTTTGTATTCTCAATAGAACTCGGGTATAGGTGCCGGCCTGCGTGCGGGCGGCAAATTCGGGCAAGAAAAGCGGGAGGAACGAAGAGATGACGCTGATGCAGGTCGAGCTGAACGACAAATACAGGCTCGAGTCCAAACGGATTTACCTATCAGGCACGCAGGCGCTGGTACGGTTGCCCATGCTGCAGCGTGAACGAGACCGGCTCCAGGGACTGAACACCGCAGGATTTATTTCGGGTTATCGCGGATCTCCGTTGGGCATGTACGACCACGCATTATGGGGCGCGAAGCCATTCCTAGACCAACACGACATCTCGTTCGCGCCCGGCCTGAACGAAGATCTCGCCGCAACCGCGGTCTGGGGCAGCCAGCAGGTTGGATTGTTTCCAGGCGCCAAGGTCGATGGCGTATTCGGCATCTGGTACGGTAAGGGACCGGGTGTCGACCGCTCGGTCGATGCGCTGAAGCATGCCAATTCCGCTGGCTCTTCGCGCCATGGCGGTGTGCTGGCGGTTGCCGGCGACGACCACGGCTGCCAGTCTTCGACGCTGGCCCACCAGAGCGAGCAGGTGTTCGCCTCGGCGCTCATCCCCGTGATCAACCCGGCGACGTTGCAGGATTACCTGGACCTTGGTCTCTACGCGTTTGCGCTTTCGCGCTTCTCGGGTTGTTGGGTCGGCTTCAAGGCAATCAGCGAGACGGTGGAAAGCTCCGCCTCGATTTGCAGCGATCCACAGCGCATCCGGATCACGCTTCCCGACGATTTCGAGATGCCCCCTGATGGACTCAACATCCGCTGGCCCGACCCTCCGCTGGAGGCGGAACGCCGCCTGTTCGGGCCGAAAATGGCCGCAGTGCAGGCCTTTGCCCGGGCCAACCAGCTCGATCGCGTCGTGCTCGATTCGAAGCCCGCGCGCCTCGGCATCATCGCGAGCGGCAAAGCCTATCTCGATCTGCGGCAGGCGCTCAGCGATCTCGGCATCAGCGACAAGGATGCGCAGGATCTGGGACTTCGCATCTACAAGGTAGCGCTGACCTGGCCCCTGGAGGAGAGCGGCGCGCGGCGTTTCGCGGAAGGACTGCAGGAGGTGTTGGTCGTCGAGGAGAAGCGCGGTTTCATCGAAGACCAGCTGATGCGCATTCTCTACAACATCGATGCCTCGAAACGGCCAATTGTGGCGGGAAAGCGAGACGAGCGTGGGGCGCCACTTTTGCCCAGCGAAGGAGAGTTGAGACCTGCGGTGGTCGCCTCTGCTCTGGTCGCACGGCTCCGCCGCCTTGGCCATCACAGCCCGCGGCTCGAACAACGCCTCGCTCGGCTTGAAGCTTATGAGACCGCCGCTACCACGTCTGCGCCGATCGGACTGTCGCGTACACCGTTCTTCTGCTCGGGTTGCCCACACAACACCTCGACGCGCGTGCCGGAAGGCAGTCGTGCTATGGCCGGTATCGGCTGTCACGGCATGGCGCTGCGGATACCGAGCCGAAGGACTGATCTGATCTCGCATATGGGCGGCGAAGGCGCGAGCTGGATTGGACAAGCCGCGTTTACCAGCGAACGACATATTTTTCAGAACCTCGGGGATGGCACCTACGCCCATTCTGGCCTGCTGGCGCTGCGAGCCGCAGCCGTGGCAGGCATCAACATTACGTACAAGATCCTTTACAACGATGCAGTCGCGATGACCGGCGGCCAGTCGGTCGAGGGCCGTTTTACCGTCGCGCAGATCGCGCACCAGGTCTGGGCCGAGGGCGTCAAGCGGCTCGCGATCGTCTCCGATGCCCCTGAGAAATATCCGACAGGCGGCGGCTACTTTCCCCTAGGCGCGCGTGTCCATCACCGCCGCGAGCTCGATCAAGTGCAGCGCGAGATGCGCGACATCGATGGCCTCACCGTCATCATCTACGACCAGACCTGCGCGGCCGAACAGCGGCGCCGCCGCAAGCGCGGAACTTATCCCGATCCGGCCAAGCGGGCCTTCATCAACGATCTAGTCTGCGAGGGCTGCGGCGATTGCTCGCAGACCTCGAACTGCGTCTCGATCCAGCCGCTGGAGACCGAGTTTGGTCGCAAGCGGCAGATCGACCAGTCGAACTGCAACAAGGATTTTTCCTGCACCGAGGGATTTTGCCCGAGCTTCGTGACCGTGCATGGCGCCTCGCTGAAGCGCATCAAGCCGTCAGTGATTGATTCCGGACAGGCCTTCTCGGACTTGCCTCTGCCCCCTGCCCGACAGCTTGGCAGCCCCTATAACATCCTCGTCGCGGGGATCGGCGGTACCGGTATCATCACCATCGGCGCGCTGCTCGGCATGGCAGCACATCTGGAGGGGCGCGGCTGTTCGGTACTGGACTTCACCGGCCTGTCACAGAAGAACGGCGCGGTCATGAGCCATGTTCGGATCGCACCAAAGTCGGACGATATCTCGGCCGTGCGCATCTCGACGGGCGGAGCTGACGTCATACTGGGCTGCGATATGGTGGTGGCTGCGAGCCCGATCGCGCTGAGTTGTGCCGCGCGTGACGCGACGAGGGCCATTGTCAACGCCAACCTTCAGCCGACGGCGGGCTTCTTGCAGAACCCCGATCTCGACTTCGAGAAAGGCGGCATGGAAGCTACCCTGCGCCGGGCGATTGACGAAAACAGCCTCGACATTGTCGACGCCACCGGCATTGCGGCGAAGCTTGCGGGCGATAGCATCGCGGCCAATCCGTTCATGCTCGGCTTCGCCTTCCAGAAGGGCGCAATCCCGCTCTCGCTGGAAGCTCTGTTGCGCGCCGTCGAGATCAATGGCACGTCCATCGAGATGAACAAACTTGCGTTCAGCTGGGGTCGGCTCGCAGCGCACGATATGTCGCGTGTGCGCAGCCTGCTCCAATTCGACGGCAATGCCGGAACGCCGACTAAGCCGCTCGACCAAGTCATCGCCACACGTTCGGAGTTCCTTACCGACTACCAGGATAAGGCCTATGCAGAGCGTTACCTCGCGACGGTAGCCAAGGTGCGCAATGCCGAGACGTCGGCCCGTCCCACCTCGACGGAGCTCACGGAAGCTGTGGCCAAAAACCTGTTCAAGCTGATGGCCTACAAGGACGAGTATGAAGTGGCGCGGCTTTATTCCGACGGCAGCTTTGCCAGCAAGCTGTCAGACCGTTTCGAGGGCGATTTCACGCTCAGATTCAACCTCGCACCGCCGATCTTCGCACGGCGCGACAAGGCGACCGGCCAGTTGCGGAAGCAAGAATTTGGCGGCTGGATGATCCACGCCTTCCGGCTGCTCGCGAAGCTCAAGTTCCTGCGGGGGACGACGTTGGACCCGTTCGGTTGGACGGATGAACGCAAGGCCGAGCGCAGGCTGATCGAGGATTATCTGGCGATGATCGACAAATGGACCGTGGGGCTCAATGCGACGCGGCTCCCTCTGCTGACGCGGCTCGCGCGCATGCCCGAGACGATCCGCGGCTTCGGCCACATCAAAGAAGCCAATATCAAGCGGGTGATCGCCGAGGGGAGACGGCTGGAGGCCGCTCTTGAGAGTGGCGGCTTGGCCGCCGCGCCGGCCGAATAATTTCCGCCGTTGCCAACGGTCAGGAACGGCGTGAGGCAAGCCGACATCGTGAAAGCGCGCGGGGCGGTGCAGAGCTGATCGCGTGGCGCATACGGTCAATATGTTGAGCCGAACATGGCGCTCAGCCCTGACTTCGATCTGCTCACGCTCCTGGGGAATTAGGGCGCCCGCCCCTTATGCAACCTCGGCTACAGGGGTGGATCGCAATATCCGTCGACCTCTACCGCGCCCAGATTCTTATGCGTCCCAGCGATGTTTATCGAAACGTCGCCGTATTTCAGAACGTTGCCGGGACGGATTGCTTGGTCAAGCAACCTCACGCTTGATGATTCTATGGCCGGGCCAGGTCCTTCATCCGTCGGCGCGCATCCTGGCCTACCTCGCTGAAATACTGACGAGCTTCTGGCAGATCGACGAAATGCGCAAAGGCGTGTACGCTGTCGGGCACAAGGGTCAGCCGCACCTCTACGCCGGCACTTCCAGCCCCTTGTGCAAGGCGGCGGGCATCGTCGACGAGGGCCTCGTCTTGCGCGGCCGCAATATGCATTGGTGGAAGTCCGTGGAGCGAGGCCTTGAGCGGAGCCACGATCGGATGGGACACGTGGTGGTCTTGCACATAAGCGGCCGCACTGCGCAACAGGCGCAATCGCGTATGGCAAGCCTCGGTCCCGGAATTTGTATCGATGCTCGAGCCCGAAAGCGACGGATCGACAAAGGGCGACAGAAGATAGAGCGCCAACGCAGAGACTGTATCTGCGTCGCGCAGGCTGAGGGCAAGGCTAAGCGCAAGGCTCGCTCCCGACCCTTCCGCGCTGACAAAGAACGTGTTGTTCCGCTTCACGATCCAATCCCGCGCCGTTCTCACGTCGGCCTGCATATCTTCGGCCCTGTATTCGGGAGCCACGCGAAAATCGGGTACCAAGGCCCAACCGCCGATGCTCCGCGCCATTTCCGCCGCTAGCTGGATCGATGATGCGGCCGAACCGTACATGAAGCCTCCGCCGTGAAGGTGGAGAACAGCCGGTCCCTTCGCACCGCCAGGTGGCGTCACCCGCAGAGCCGGCAGGCCGCCGCAGTCAACCACCTCGGCAAAAACGTCCGCCGGAGCCTGGAAGGCGGTCACAAGTGCCCGATTGTAGGCTTCCCGCTCACTGGTCCAGCCGCCGACACCGTCTTCGGCGCGCACCGCGCTGGCCCAGAAGTCGAACGCCCGTTGTGCTTCGGGCCGCTGCGGCCGCGCAACTGTCCTCCGACTGAACTGCTCAAAGGTCTTCCTCGATTCCTCGACCTCATTGTAGGAATACAGCCAGCTCAATCGCTGGACCCCGGTAGGATCCAGTTGCATGATGGCGCGATTCATCGGCCCGCGCGCGGCAATCTTGACAGGATCATCCTCATGATAGGTCGTGAGATCTGCACGAGATGAGATCAGAAGCTGGGTCGTTCTGGGTTTGCGCCGGGCCTCGAATTCACCGAAGGCCGCCGCAAGATCGCTCTGATGCCGTCGCAGGCAGGCGGCGAGGGCCACTGAGTCTTCCAGGGCTACCGCAGCGCCAGAACCTGACGTCGGCAGGACCGGATGTGCGGCGTCACCCAGCAGAACGATGCGCCCCTTGTGCCATTTGGGCAGCGGATCACGATAGTAGATGCCCGTGATAAAGGCCTCGGTTATGGTATTGGTCAGATGACGCACCTCGATGCAAGCATCGGCAAAAGATGCGCGCAGGTCGTCGACGTCACCCGAGACTGACCAATCTTCTCGATGGATCTGATCGGCCGGCACGTAGAACGCAGCATAGAACTGCCTTCCATGACGAATCGGATAGTGGACGACATGGCGGCCAGTTCCGGCCCACAGTTTGGTCTGCGGAGGCAACGAATAACCGAGCACCTCGATTGGCATAATCGTTCGCCACGCTAGGAAGCCGGTAAACACAGCCGGACTTTCTCCGAACAACACCGTCCGAACGGTAGAACGCAGGCCATCGGCTCCGACGACAAAGTCACCGCGGATCCGTTCCCCACTCGCGAGGACGAGCGTCGCGCCCTGGGCGTCCTGCTCCAGGTTGACGATAGTTGAGTTCAACCTCACTTCAACGCCGCCAAGCTTGCCGACCAGCGCGTCGATCAGGTCGCGGCGATGGGTCGAGTAGAGCTTCTCACCGTAGAGTTGCTTGCCGGCGTCACCCAACGCAGTCCGAACGCGGAGCTCGCCACTCGCGAGATCGAAGTACGTTCCTATCTCGGGCGCGGTGTTCAATTTACGAACATGATCTGCCGCGCCGAGATGATCCAGGACCCGCATCGCGTGGGGGCCCATGACAACGCCGGCGCCAACCTCGGTTAAGGCCGGCGCACGCTCGACGACCGTGACAGAATAGCCTTCGCGATGCAGCGCGATCGCTGCGGCCAGCCCCCCGCATCCCGCACCGGCAATCAGAGCGTGCATGACAAATTCATCCTCAACACGATTCAATGTCGTGAATGGATTCACTATTTTGTGCAAGACTGTCAAGTCAAATACCGGACCAGCCGCGGCCTTCGAGGAGTTTGACTCGCGTAATCATTCTGGTAAAAGCATTCACGATTTCGATACGAGGACTGAGCATGGCACAAACGACAACCGATCAGCCGCCTGAACGCTTTCAGACCCGAACCGTGGGCATGAACCTCTACCCGCTTTGGGAACTGACCACGCTTCACCAGACCGGTCAGCCGAGCCCCGAAGCTCCCTGTCTGTGGCGATGGGAAGAAGTCCAAAACCTCATCGAGGGAGCCGTGCAAGCGACGTCCACCACGCATGCGGAGCGTCGGGTGCTTTTGATGGCCAACCCGGTTTTTGCCGAAGGCTTGGGCAAAACGAAAACCACAACGACGCTTCAGGCTGCCTATCAGGTCCTTATGCCCGGCGAGAGCGCGAGGCCGCATCGCCATACGCCAAACGCGCTGCGCTTCATGCTTGAGGACGGCGGCGAGACATACACCGTGGTTGACGGCAAGGAATGTCTAATGCAGCGCGGCGACATCGTGCTCACGCCGGCCAACACGTGGCATAGTCACTTTCACAAGGGCAAGGGGCGGTCGGTCTGGTTCGACGCGCTCGACTCGGGATTGGTCGGTTATCTCGATACAGGCTTTTTTGAGCCTGGAACCAACCTTCGCAATTTTCCGGAAACAATGCCGGACTCGGCCTTTGTCGGTACTGGACTCAGTCCCGTCCTTCCGGAAGCGATTCCAGCAGCATATTCGCCGCGCTTTCGTTACCCGTGGTCCGACACGCTCGCGGCCCTTGCGGTCGCCCCTGTTCGGGACGATGGCTCAGCTTGGCTTCGCCTGGTCAACCCCGCGGGAGGCGAGATGGCGATGCAAACAATGGATTGTTACGTGGTCCGGATCGCGCGAACCGCAACGCGCAGACAGCGGTCGACTTCCAGCGCGGTTTGTGTCGTAGCCTCTGGTTCGGGGATGACCAGGTTCGGAGACAATGAGCTGACCTGGAAAGAGAGAGATATCTTCACGATACCCCACTGGCAATGGGTTTCCCATCAGGCAACCAGCGACAGTGCCGAGTTGTTCATCGTGACCGATCGAGGATTCCTCAGGAAGCTCGGCTATCTGCGCGACGAGATTGAATAGCAGCACGAACTCACCGGACCGATCGATCGGCTCGGGCGCAGCCTGCACGCAACGACAGGGGCGCAGCGACGAAGCAGCGACGCCGAAAAGCCCGCGGTAGCACGTGAGTAGAGTTGCGCGGCCAGGGATACACGTATCGAGGGCGACTCAAAGATCACCCCGTACGGGGATCAGACTTGCGGGGATTGGATGCCTTCAGTTGAAGAGGCGCTGCCGCGCCATAAGGGAATATTCTATGGCGGGAGCTGGAGAGATCCGGTCTCTCCCAGCTGGGTCGAGATCATCGCGCCGGCAACCGGCAAGGTGCTGACGACAACAATGCAGGCGTCGGCCAGCGACGTGCCATTGGCAGTCGCGGCGGCGCGCAACGGCTTTGACGTTTGGAGAGGTGTTCCACCGTTGGAGCGCGCAGGGATTTTGCGCGAAATGGCCCGGCTGGTCCGCAACCATGCCAGGGAGTTCGCGCTCCTCGATGCTCACAATTGTGGTAGTCCGCTGCGTCATCTCGACTATGAGGCTGACCGGTGTGGCTTCGTGCTCGAATATTTCGCAGGCCTGGTCACGGAGATGAAGGGGCATTCGGTGCCCCAGGGCTTCGACTCGATCAGCTTTTCGGTCCGAGAGCCCTATGGTGTCGTTGCCCGCATCGCCGCGTCCAATCATCCCCTGCTCTTCACCGTTGGAAAGGCGGCCGCAGTCTTGGCGGCGGGCAACTCGATTGTCATCAAGCCTCCGCATCAAGCACCACTATCGGCCCTTCGAAGCGCAGAGATATTCGACGGATTGCTTCCACCGGGCGTTTTCAATGTGCTTACTGGTGGACGAGAGGTGGGCGCCGCGCTGGCGTCGGATCCCGGCGTAGCCATGGTAGGCTTGGTTGGAGGAAGCGACGCCGGACGTTCGGTCCTTCACGCAGCAGCAGATACCATCAAAAGAACCATCATGGAGCTCAGCGGCAAGAACGCACTGATCGCGCTCCCCGACGCCGATCCCGAGCGAGTTGCCGCAGGGATGGTGCGTGGCATGAATTATACTTGGTGTGGACAGTCAATGAGTTCGCCCACACGGGCCTTCGTGCACGCTGACATTTGCGATGCGGTCTTGGCGCGCCTTCCGGCGCATCTCGCTAAGGTTCGGCCCGGCCTGCCCGAAGATCCTCAAACAACGATGGGCAGCCTCATCGATCGAACCGCCTTCGAGAAGGTCAAATCTTACATCGCAATCGGGATCGAGGAAGGCGCGAAGCTAATATACGGCGGGCACCCTCCGACCGACCCAGCCCTCTCGACCGGCTATTTCATGCTTCCAACCATCTTCGCTGACGTGACGATGAACATGCGCATCGCGCGCGACGAGATATTCGGTCCGGTCCAAGCCGTTCTGAAATGGACGGACGAGGCCGAAATGCTGCGACAAGTCAATGAACTGGAATTCGGCCTGAGTTGCTCCGTCTGGACGCGCGACGTGACGCGAGCACATCGCATCGTGTCGCGCGTTGAAGCTGGTTTCTGCTGGATCAACGAGGCCTCACGCCACGCACAGGGCTCACCGTTTGGAGGGTACAAGCAATCGGGCCTCGGCCGCGAGGAGTGTTTGGAAGAACTGCTCGCTTTCACCCAGGAAAAAAACATCATTATTGGGCTCGGATCGTGAGACCCCTTTTCGCTCAGGATAGTCATCGCCACGATCTTGTGGCTGAGACGAAGCATTGAACCTCTTCGACAACAGCTTCCGGCTCCTCCCGCCGGGCCGAGGCATGAAACAGAACGTGTCTCGGCATCTGGGGCTCGGCAAGCATGTCGAGCCCCTTTTTTCTTTGATCGCGTGCGCAAGCTGATCGAGATCAGGTCGCTGCCCGCGGCGGTATTGCCAGCAGTCCACGGCGATGAAGCAATTTAGTCTCTGTATCCCGGAAACGAGCCTTGAGCACACTTGTGAATGCGTTTACCGTTTTGTTCTACGGCGAGTGTGACTTGGCGGGACACCGATGCCAAAATCCAACTTCCCGTACGTCTTAAGCGAACAGTTGGACCGAAAGGACCAACGTAGGATTTCGAATAGGAACGAACGATGACTTCTTTTGACGAGCCAGGCCTGATCGCGAAGCTGGTTGATGCAAGGTTGCGTGGCAGTCGGCTGGATCTGCCGGACTTGGATGGCAGCCTCCATGATGCCCAGAAACTTCAATTCGACGTCCTGGATCAGCTGCTGGCTAGCGGTGCTCACGTGAGCGGCTGGAAGATCGGACTGACCTCCGGGGCGGCATACGATTTGATGGGACCTGGGGTGCGGCCGGTCGGATACATACTGGCAGAACGCTCGCTCTCGTCCGACTCCAATTTAAGGCGGCCGCCCGGCCTTCCACTTCAGATCGAGCCGGAGATATGTCTCGAGATAGCGTCCCCTTTGCGCGGGAAGCATCTGTCCATCGAGCACTGCCGTTCCGCGGTGAAGGCGGTCAGGGCGTCTTTCGAGATCAATCAGTCGCGCGTGCCGATGCCTGGACGAAACAATCTATTTGTCGCCGACGACCTCTCAAATTGGGGATTGGTGGTGGGGAACGGCAAGGTTCCGGTGCCCTTTCGCTCGGCTCCCAAAGCCGAGCTATTCGTAGACGACAGGCTCGAACGAACAAGTCCGCCCGACCTGGTGATGGACGATCCCTACTTGTCGCTGTCGAGGCTTTGCGCCGCGCTAGACGACTACGATCGCGGGGTCGAGGCCGGCCAATATGTCATCACGGGCGCCTTCTTCCGGATTGCGATCGATCGGTCGGCGACCTATCGAGCCGCTATCGATGGGATCGGCGAGGTTTCTTTCACTCTTACCTAGCGAGGAGGCCAAGATTCCGGCGTTGAGCCGTTCAAGTCCGACGCCAGCCAACGCATCATGGTCTCGTCGGCCTTGCAAGGCGCAAACACCGGCCCATTTCCCCTCTGCAAAACCGGCCGCAAGGCTCGTTTGTGGGGGGATCACGAGATGCGACGTAGCAATAGAGAATGCGACGACCCCTGGGTCTTCCTTTCTCGCTGTTGCGCTCCACGCCGCTGAGGCCCAAGGTCTGCTTGAACCTCATTCAAGTAGCCGCTCATGGTTGCATGTTTCACGCGTTGATTGTCAAACGCCGTCCGGAACTGCCCCCTTTGCGTCATGAAGAACTGCCCCGACCATCGGGTTATGAGCTTGGTTGAAGGTTGCTTCCGCCGGTGACGGGACGGAGGGAGGCGGAGCCGACCGGAGGGCCGTCCCCGGCGGGCGGCGGCTTGATGAGGCCGCTCTTCCGTTTGGCGCGGAGCCGGTAGCTGTCGCCGCGGATACTGGGGGCTTCGGACAATTCGAGCCACCTCTGGCTGCCCAGAGCAAGTCTCCGGCTTGAAGCGTGCTAGAAGCCGGATCCATCAACTTCAGCTTAGAGTATGTATTCGGTTTCGAGACGATCGCTGCACAGTAGCCCCAGTGTGACCCGCTGTACGGGAAGCCTGTCCCGGCCGCCGCGGTCTTGAAGCAGAACGAAACGAAGGCGGCCGACCACGGGTAAGGCGAGTTTCCGTTCCTCGTAGGTTCGTCGACTGTGACCCAATAGTCATTCGCGAAGTGCACGAAGGGTTGCTCGGACTCGCGTCCCCCGATTCTTTTCGGGTCGTGGATAGGCGCGCTGGAAAATCCCCATCGCTTCCATTCGTTCGCGGCGGCGCTCAGGAGTTCGGATTGGATCGGCATCTAGGTAAAGTCTCCGTTCTGTCGGCTCCATTTCGTGGAGGTGAGCAGCGCACCCTTTGCGGCGACCTCCGCTTTCAGCGTCGCACACCGCTCCGGATAGGCTATACCGCCAAGCGCCAGGAGATTGGCCAGCGGCCGGCTCGAACCGAGCGCCGATTGAATTGCCGGGTATTTGGCGCGGCCTTGGTGCCTGATATCGCAGATCGCTAGGCAGACGTCGGCGCTTCAGCCGTCGAGACCCAGCCGGCCGTCGGCTTCTCGCATCAGGCGTTTGAATACGCCCACCATGTGCATCACCTGCAGATCCCGCGCCGGCGCGACGTTCGTCGCCCAATGAATCATCTTCGCCGCCGAGGCGACCTCGGAATCTTCCACCGCGGACATGGTGGGATTCAGATAGTCCATCAGCGGCACCGTCGAGTTCGCCGTCTCCATTGGCACGACGCCACCGCCCGAGGTCTTTACGATGCGACCATCTCTGACGCTTAGGTCGGGAAAGTAGTCGGCGTTTTCAGGCCGGCTGACCATGTCGCGGAAGAACATTACGAAATCACCGTCCGGGACGTGCGCTCCGAACTGACCGAAGCCCCAGGTGAAGCGGGCCCGATCATATGTATTCAGAGTGAGGAAGTTGCCGCCCTCGCATTTCGATGTCGGCTCGATGAAGGCGGCCCAAAATCTGTACATGCCGCGATAATCGGCTGCCCGATAAATCAATTTCGGCAGTTCGCGCCGGGGAACGTTGTACAGTCCCTCGAACTCGTCTCCGGAAGATTTCTCCCGATAGCTGGTTTGACATCCTACGAAGAATGGTGCCCCGCCATCGGCGCGCGAATTGAATATGTGACCGCTCCGCTCAAGCGTAAAATGGATGGCCATGTTGTCCATTTCCCCGATCTGGCGCTTCCTCGGATCGAACATGGCCGAAAGTGATGATGCCGCCTCCTAGGAACCTCACGGGGTCCACGGATCGACGTCGCCGCAACGTCACGAAGTCCCTAGGACTTTCCCGAGGATGGCTTCACGCCGCGACGGCCGCTTGCTGATGCTGGTCATTCCCGGCACGATCGTGAGTGCCCATAATCGCTGCGGTCACGGCGTGGATCGAGAACAACGGCTGTCTTACCTTCGGCGCGCCCCAGCTTTGCGTTGCCGGGAGCCCATCGGGGTCGGAGCCGGCGGATGGGCCACACAGAAAAATATTTACCGGTGTCGGACCGCTGCCGACTGGTTCGTCCTCAGGTCAGAGCAGACGTCCAATAGCCACATTTTTTGGAGGTAGTTATGCGGTACTTGTGTCTCGTCTACGGCACTGAAGACAGCTTGCCCGTGACGCAAAACCCCAACCCCATATCTCGAGCGGAGGTGGACGCCCTCACGCAAGACTCCTTGGCCTACAACGACTTGCTCCGCACGAGCGGTCACTTCATCGCTGCCGACGCCCTGCATTCCGTTCGGACGGCGACCACGGTGAGAGTGCGGGGTGGAAAGGTCCTCGTGACCGACGGTCCGTTCGCCGAAACCAAGGAGCAGCTGCTTGGTTTCGTTCTGATCGAAGCCAAGGACCAAGATGAAGCGGTCGAGGTGGCTTCCCGAATCCCGCTGGCGCGCCTCGGCAGCATCGAGGTGCGCTCAATTATGGACCTCGCGAGATAGGCCAGCCATAGCCCAGCGCTGGCAATAGCTCTGGTCGCCAGCATTGCTGATCCCACCACTTTCCGACCAGGACGAGCTTCTCGGCCTGGGTCCGGCTCGTGCCGAGGCAGAACTCGAGCGGGACAAAGACAAGCCTGCCAGTATCAGCAAGCAAGGTAAGCCGCGTCACATCGTCGGCCGTTTTCGATTTCTCGTCAATTTCATTGCATATATTAGGTGTCGCTCGCCGGAGGCACTCACCCTCAGGTCCTGCTTCATTGCATTCCGGCGTCGCGGTCACTGCCCCCAGCAGGTCCTTCTTTCCTTGAACAGCACCATGACCAACGACTTGTGTCGGCCTAGCCGTTCCTTTCCCAATCCTTCCAACTCGGAGGATGCCGGTCAAAGGTCCCGGTCCGTGTCAACACAATCGGTTCGCCTGCACCGCTACCTTTCCATGAGAGATTGACGAGCAGGGTTGCCGGCGGCGCTCTAAAGACGAGTTGGCCAGGCCTCCATACTCCAAACGCTCCTGGGTTATCTGGCTTACCCATCATAAGCGTGAATGGCATCCCCTGAATCAGGAAGTCGGCTGCCAATATCAGCGAGCGGGCTTGATCAATTCGTGTCTGAATCAAAAGACTATCCGTGTGGTAGATAGTCGTTCGTGAAGAACCGGCGCGCCGCCGGGCTCAGGCGATATTTGGCGCCGGGATGGTCTCGAGGAAGGCTCGGATGATGGCACGCAAGAGCT
>NZ_VITY01000021.1 GCF_007993935.1 Bradyrhizobium macuxiense
AAGCTGCTCACCATCCTCAACGCGATGATGCGCGACCGAAAACCCTATCGGGCGGCTCCTTCAACATAACAGTTGCCGGCCTTCGCCGGGACGACGCGCGGAAGGAGCCGTGTGCTCACCACACTCCGGTGTGATCGCCGGGCGATGACACCGGAGATGAGTGGCGTAGGACAGCGAATAGCATGCCTCACAAATTGATCACCCCGCGCCGCGCGGCATGCGCGACGGCGTCGGTGCGGCCGGTGGCGTCGAGCTTGTCGAGCAGGGAGCCGACATGAAATTTGGCGGTGTGGACGGAAATTCCGAGCCGCTGCGCGATCATCTTGTTGGATGCGCCTTCGGCCAGCAGCGCCAGCACGTCGAGCTCGCGCGGCGTCAGCTCGAAGTCGCCGCCGGCGGCCTCGCGGTTACGTGCGACGATCGCGGCCGCCGCCTGCTCGCCCGGCGCGGCGAGCCGCAGGCCGGCGACGCTGCCGAGCAACGTCGCCAGCCGGTCGGCGAGGACGGGGTCGTCGATCTCGAGCGCGACGACGATGTCGGCGGCAGGCTCGCTGCTCACGTCTCGGGCCTCTCTCCGACTGTGACCTTGAAGGTCATCGGCTCGCCGCCGCGATGCACGGTGAGTTCAACGACGCTGCCGACGCTCTGCGGCCCGAGGCCGCGCGACAGCGCCCGCACGCCCGACAGCTTCTCACCGTTGACGGCAATGATCACGTCGCCCTGGCGGATGCCGGCTGTGGCCGAGGGGCCGGCCTTGTCGACATTCATCACCATCGCGCCGAGGCCGTCGTCGAGGCGGACCGGCTGCAACCCGACGCCGAGATACCCGCGCGCGATGCGGCCGCTCTTCTCGAGCTGGGCTGCGACCCGCTCGATGGTCGCGGCCGGGATCGTCAGCACGCGGCGCGGGCCGAGCACCGCCATGCCGAACGGCGCGCCCGCGGCATTCAGCGCCAATCCGCCCTGCTGGCTGTGCCGCAGCCGGACGTCGAGCTCGATCCGTGCGTCGATCTCGCCGCCGCGCAGGCTGCGCCAGGCCGGGCCCGACCGCGCGACCATGCCGAGCCGTGCGATCGGGGCGCCGCGGTCGGCCGCGACGAGCACCGCGAGCGATCCGAGCGCCGGAACTTCGGTCGATAGCTTGATCGGCGCGACGTCGCCATCGACGCGCAGCAGTGCGACGTCGGTGGTGTGGTCACGTCCAGCGACGGTCGCTGGCCGGCGGCTGCCGTCGGCGAACTGGATTTCGATCTCGCCCTCGTCAGCCAGCGCTTCGTCGGCGGTGACGATCAGGCCCGCCTTCCAGACAAAGCCCGAGGCGCGCGCGCGATGCGAATGCACGGAGACGACCGAGGGCGCAGCGCGCGCAATGGTCTCCGACAGGGCTGACGACAGCGAGGCAAGGATGTTCGGTTCGGTCATGAGAAACTCCGTTGGCTTCCCGCAATCTGGGATGTTGCGGCTGGCGGCGAAACTGGCCGGATGGGCAGGGCCAGGACGCGTTGCCCGGAACCGTCGCTCAGCTCAACCGCTGCAGGGTCGCCTTCGGGCTTTCGCCGAACTTGGCGCGGTAGGCGCTCGCCATGCGGCTCAGATGGGTAAAGCCGAGGTCGAATGCAATATCGACGATGCGCTCGCCCGGTCGCGCCGTCTTGAGACGGGCGTTGAGCTGGGCGAGGCGGATGTCGAGCAGCATCTCGGAGACGGTGGTGCCGAAGTGACGGCGGAAGCCGAGTTGCAGCGCGCGGATGCCGGTGCCCGCGATCTCCGCAAGCTCGGCGAGATCCAGCGGCTCGGTCGCGCGGGTCTCAAGATAGGCCCGCACGCGCTTCAGCGCCGCCGGCTGGGCCTCGGTGCGGCCGTTGAAGACATCGATCGCCGAGCTCAGGCTGTGCCGCTGCCCGTCGAGCAGGACGTTGAGAAACTGTTCGCGCCAATCGGCCGCCGCCACCGCGGACAACGATTTGCGCGGCCCGACCTGCTCGGCCGTCGTCACGAGTTGCTCAATCCTGGCCGAGAGCATCTCGCCGAGCGGCCCGCTCAGCGCGACGGCCGGATCGAACTCGACCGGCCGCACCGCCACGCCGCCAAGCGCCGCGGCACGATGCTCGACCAGCTTGCGGTCGAGCAGGACGATGAGCTGGGCGCAGTCGTCGCGCCAGGTCATCTCGGTCGGAATCGTCGGCGACAGCAGCGAAGCGCAGTGTTGCGGTCCGGTGGTGAGCTCGCGCGCGGCGGTCCGGATCGAGGCCGAGCCGGACAGCGGCAGCTGCAACAGGAAGAACCGGTCGAGGCAGCCCGGATTGATCGCGACCGACCCGCCATAGGCGACGTAGTTGACCGAGAAGCCGTCGAAGTCTGCGCAATTGTGGTGCGCGGAGAAATCGCGCTCGGAATGATCGACCGGCGTCAGCTGGTGCGGACAGAAGATGCGGCCGATCGCTTCGGCCGCATCGTCGACGCGCGCGGTCGCGACGCGCGCGAAATCCTTCAGCCTTGCCGAACTTGCCCTTGCCGAAACCTCGTTGCCAACAGCAGTCACGCCGGCCGTCCGAGTTGTTTGAGGTCTAAAATATCGAGCAGCCTAGTCCATTCGCGGGCAAAGGGGAACGCCGTTTCGTCGCGCAAACTGCCCGATCGGCGCGCAGGCGGATGCAGCGACTTTGGGCAGAAAGTTGCTCCCGCATTGCAGCATGATCGCGCGCGGTGCGGATTCGTTTATCGGCTAGACAGCCCCGCCGGCTGGCGACAGGCTCCGTGTCCGCAATACGCATCAAAACTGGAGAGGCTGACATGGGCACGCTCGAAAAAGGCATTACCCGCACCGGCACCGGCTACGGCGGCAAGACCTGGAATATCCTCGGCCAGGTCTACTATCCGAAGGCGGTCACCGACTCGACCTTCGCGTTCGAGACCAACAGCGATCCCGGCCAGTTCGTGCCGGTGCACATCCATCCGACCCAGGACGAGTTCATCCTGGTGCAGGAGGGCGTGCTCGACCTCAAGCTCGACGGCGTCTGGGTGCAGGCCAAGGCCGGCGACCTCGTGCGCATGCCGCGCGGCATTCCGCACGGCTATTTCAACAAGTCGGACAAGCCGGCGCGGGCGCTGTTCTGGGTGTCGCCGATGCAGAAGCTCGAGGCGCTGTTCGACAAGCTGCACAATCTGCAGGATCCCGTCGAGGTGGTGCGCATTTCCGCCGAGCACGAGGTGGACTTCCTGCCGCCGGAAGCCAACGACTAGGCCGGCTGCCAAACAGACGACGCACACGAGGCGGCGATCGTCGGAGCTTGCTCCGGCGATGACGGGGATGTGCGCGCCGACGAAATTTGCATCTGTTCATTCATATGGGAGCGGTTTCATGGTCAAGCAGAAGCATGTGTGTGTGATCGGCGCCGGCATTTCCGGGCTCGCCGCCGGCAAGGCCTTTGCCGGTCGCGGTCACAGGGTGACCATCATCGAGCGCAGCGGCGATCTCGGCGGGGTCTGGGAGCCGGCACGCTCCTATCCCGATGTGCAGACCCAGAGCCCGAAGGAGCTCTATCGCTACACCGACAAGGCGATGCCGGAAGCTTATCCGGAATGGCCGAAGGGGCCGCAGGTCCATGCATACTTGCGCGATTATGCGCGCAGCCATGGGCTCGACGGCGCGATGCGGTTCAACACCAGGGTCGAGGGCATGAAGCGCCGTGCCGACGGCAAACCGGGCTGGACGCTCGCGCTGCGCTCGACTGATGGTGCCACCGGCCATGAGGATTTCGACTTTGTTGTGGTCTGCACCGGGCAATTCAACGAGCCGCAGACGTTGCCGCTTCCCGGCGAGGACGGCTTCAAGGCGCAGGGCGGCCAGATCCTGCACTCGTCGCAATATGGCGACCCTGATCTCGCCAAGGGGCGCAAGGTGGTCGTCCTCGGCGGCTCCAAATCGGCGACCGATATCGCGGTGAATGCGGTCAATTCCGGCGCCAGCGAAGTCACCATTGTGTTTCGCGAACCGGTGTGGCGGATTCCCTACTTCATCGGCGGTCTCGTCAACTTCAAGCGTATCCTCTACATCCGCGCGCAGGAGCAGATGTTCGCGAGCTGGGGCATCGGGCCGATGGCGCGCCTCGCGCACGTCGTGGCAAAGCCGTTCGTCTGGGCGAACTGGCGCGGGCTCGAGAGCATGCTGAAGATGCAGCTCAAGCTGAAGCAGTGCGGCATGGTGCCGAAGGAACGGATCGAGGACGGCGTCAACTGCTCGGTGCCGATCGCGACCCCCGGCTTCTACCCGATGGTGGCCGACGGTCGGATCAAGGCGGTGCTCGGGACCTTCGACCGTTATGACGGCAACACCATCGTGATGAGCGGCGGCCAGCGTGTCGCGGCCGATGTTGCGGTGCTCGCGATCGGCTACAAGCTCGGGGTGCCGTTCCTGCCCGCGGAGTATCAGAACAAGCTGGTCGAGCCCGACGGGCAGTACCGGCTCTATCGGCTGATCGCCAATCCCGATCTGCCGGACATGGGCTTCGTCGGCTTCAATTCGAGCTTCTGCACCGTGCTGTGTGCGGATCTCGCCGCGAACTGGCTGGTGCGCTACGCCGACGGACAGCTCGCGCGGCAGCCGAGCGCGGCCGAGATGCACGACAACATCGCGATGATGCTGAACTTCAAGCGGGTCGAGCGTCCGGCGGCGGGCGTCTATGGCGGGCTGTGCGTCGCGCCCTATCACTTCAAGCATTTCGACGAGCTGCTCGCGGACATCGGCACCAAGGCGTCGCGCCGCAACCGGCTCGTCGAAAAGTTCACTCCGCCGGACGCGGACGCCTATGCGCGCTTCCTCGCGACCGCACCTGTGTACATGGCGGCCGCCTAATCGCGGCCGGCGTCGAGGAAGGCCTGCGCCAGGCGTTCGGGATTGGAGAAGCACAGCTCGTGGCTGCCCGGTACCTGGACCAGGCGGAACAGCCCGAGCTTCTCCGACAGCCGCGGATGCCAGGGCAGGCTGTGCGGCATCGCCGTATCCTCCGTGCAGTTGACGTAGGATTTCGCGATTGGCATCTCGGCCGGATTGGTCCGCAGCACGATCTTGTCCTCGAAGGTCTTCAGCGGGTGCGGGTTGAGCACGTCATAAGCCCGCTGCGCCGTCTCGAGGTCGGCGTCGTTGATGAAGGCCTCACGCCAGATCGGGAACGGCAGCACCACCGAGCCGTCGCCGCGCTCGGCATGGATGGCGTCGAACAGGCCGCGATAGTGCGGCGGCACCATATCGTTGAGGCACTCGCCATTGTTCGGCACGAACGCGTTCCAATAGACGAGGCGGCGGATGCGATTGGCGGCGGCGTCGGCAACGCCTGTGATGACCATGCCGCCATAGCTGTGGCCGACCAGCACGATGTCGTTCAGATTGTGCTCGGCGAGATAGTCCACGATGGACTGGATCGCCTCGGCAAGGCCGGAATCCTTCCGGTCGCCGGGCCGGTTGCCCTTGATGGTCGGGGTATGGACCACATGGCCGGCCTTGCGGATGGCTGCCGCAACCGGCTCAAACTCGGCGCCGGTATGCCAGGCGCCATGGACGAGAACATAGGTCGACATGTTGTACCTCCCTGCGTGGTTTGGTTAGATCGGTTGCGACGTCCGGGACGGCCCGGGGCACGCACCGAGTTCAAGCAGTTCCCGATGGATATTGACCCGGACCTGTGGAACGCGCTTGGCTGTAAGCGAACCGGACTTGGCTCGGAGTGAACTGATGCAGCAAATCGCCGCCGCGGATCGCTCGCGCAGGGTGAGCTGGAATACCGCGGACACCAGGCCGGGCGAGCAGTTCGCATATTATCGCGAGGCGATCTGCCAAGCCTTCATGAACCTGACGCCGGAGCCGCCGGCGACGCCGGGCTTCATTGCGCGGGTCGAGACCGTCGGGCTCGGCGACGGGGCGGTCAACCGGGTCAATTTCCCGGAGCATGTGGTGCGGCGCTCGGCTGCCGACATCGCCGCATCCAGCCGGCGCTGCTACTATCTCAACCTCAAGCTCGCCGGCCGCTGCCGCATCCAGCAGGCCGGCCGCGAGGTCAGCCTGTCGCCGGGGCAGGTCGGGATCTTCGACAGCGGTCGGCGCTTCGCGCTGCTGCACGACCGCGGACCCGCGCTGCAGGTCGCCTCGTTCTGGGTGCCGGCCGAAGCGCTGGATGAACGGCTGCCGTCGGCGCCGGAGGTGGCCCCGGCGCGGGTGTCCGATGATGCCTTCGTCGGTCATCTCATCACCGAGACCGCGCAGGTCCTGAACAATTCGGCACTCCGTGCAACTGATGCGGACAATGCCCGGCTGTTCGGCGTGCTGCTCGATCTGGTCGCGCTCAGCCTGTCGCGCAGCGGCCGCCAAGGGGTCGCCGAGAGCGCGGGCCTGGCGGATGCGACGTGGCTGGCGCTGCGCCGCGCCGTGGACCGCCGGCTGCGCGAGCCCGGGCTCGGCGTTGCCGCCATCGCGACTGCGATCGGCATCAGCGAGCGCTACGTCCATAAATTGTTCGAGCGCGCCGGCACCACGTTCGCCAGCCACGTGATGGATCGTCGCCTCGACGGCGCGGCGCGCGACCTGAGGGATCCGGCGATCGCCGCGCGCGCGATCGGCGACATTGCGTTCGACTGGGGCTTCTCCGACCTGTCGCATTTCACCCGGCGGTTCCGGCATCGCTTCGGCTGCACGCCGCGCGACTGGCGTCGCGGCTGACCAACGTTTTCGGAAATCACCATGCCGCAGCCGTTCACCTATCAAGTCAGCCCGATGCGGGTCGTATTCGGGGGCGGCACGGTCGCGCAGCTGGCGGAGGAACTCGACCGGCTCGGCATCAGGCGCGCGCTGGTGCTGGCAAGCCGGCGGCAGCAGGCCGAGCTCGGCGATCTCGCCGATTTGACCGGCGGCCGCATGGCCGGTGTGTTCGATGGCGCGGTGGTGCACACGCCGGTCGCAGTCACCGAACGCGCCATGCAGATGGTTCGCGAGTTGAAGCCCGACGGCGTGGTTGCGATCGGCGCGGGCGCGGCGACCGGATTGAGCAAGGCGATCGCGCTGCGCACCGACCTGCCGCAACTGATCGTGCCGACCAGCTATGCCGGCTCCGAGATGACGGCAGTGCTCGGCGAGACCGTGGATGGCGTCAAGACCACGCAGTCCTCGCCGAAGATATTGCCGGAGGCCGTGATCTACGACGTCAACCTGACGCTGTCGATGCCAGCGAAGTTCTCCGCGATCTCAGGCCTCAACGCGATCGCCCATGCGGCCGAGGCGCTGTATGCGCGGGACGGCAACCCGATCACCTCGCTGATGGCGGAGGAAGCGATCGCAAAACTCGCGTCATCGCTGCCGGAGGTGATCGCGCGGCCGCGCGATCTCGATGCGCGCTTCGATGCGCTCTATGGCGCGTGGCTGTGCGCGGTGTGTCTCGGCACCGTCGGCATGGCGCTGCATCACAAGCTCTGTCACACCGTCGGCGCGCTGTTCGACCTGCCGCACGCCGAGACCCATGCGGTGCTGCTGCCGCACACCATCGCCTACAACACGCCGGCCGCACGGGATGCGATCGGCCGCGCCGCGCGGGCGCTTGGCGCATCTGACGCGGCCGACGGCCTGTTCGGTCTGTCGGCAAAGCTCGGAGCGCCGCGCTCGCTCGCCGAGATCGGCATGCCCGAGGACGGCATCGCGAAGGCGGCCGCGCTTGCTACCAAAAATCCCTACTGGAATCCGCGGCCGATCGAGGAAGGCGGCATCCGTGACCTGCTCAGGCGCGCATGGTCGGGCGCGCGGCCGCAGGCCGGATAGATCACACCCCGATCGCGTTGCGCGCGATCACGTCGCGGTAGAACGCCACGCTCAGCTTCGGCACCCGCGCCTGGGTCTCGAAATCCACGCGATAGAGGCCGAAGCGCTTCGCATAGCCGAAGATCCATTCGAAATTGTCCATCAGGCTCCACAGGAAATAGCCGTGGATCGGGACGCCGTCGGCGGTCGCGCGCTGCAGCTGGGCGAGGTAGTTGCGCAGGAACATGATGCGGTCGAGATCGTAGACCTGCCCATCGGGCTCCACCTTGTCCTCGCCGGAGGTGCCGTTCTCGCTGATATAGATGCTCTTGATGTTCCACAGCTTGGCCGCGATCCGCGGCGCCCAGTAGATCGTCTCCGGCGCGATCCGCAGCCAATCCGAATTCATGTGCGGGAATGAGGCCGGCATCGGCAGCGGCTTCCAGCCCGGGGCGCTGTCGGTGGCGAGAACATAGCAGTGCGGCGCATAGATGTTGAGCCCGACGAAATCGTTGGGCTGCGCGATGATCTTCAGATCCTCCGCGGTGAATTTGGGCGCGTCGGTGCCGGCATATTGCAGGAAAGCCTCGGTGTACTTGCCTTCGAGGAGGACGCCGAGGAAACCTGCATTGAGCTCGCGCGTCGCGATCTCGGTGGCGCGGATGTTCTCCGGCGTGTTGAACGCGGGCACGCAGGCGGTGATGTTCTCGGCCGGGCCGACCCGCGTGCCGGCGCGGCCCTTGGCACGGATCGCCTGCACCGCAAGGCCATGCGCCAGCGCGACGTGGTGGCGTGCCTGGTTCACCTCGGCCGGCGGCAGCGTCAGCCCCGGCGCATCGACGCCGAGCGCATAGCCGAAGGGCAGGAAACGCCCGACCTCGTTGAGGGTGAAGATGTTCTTGACCCGGTCGGTTAGCCGCTGCGCCACATAGCCGGCATAGTCGCCGAATGCTTTCGAGGTGTCGCGCGAGCGCCAGCCGCCGACGCGGTCCTGCAGCGCCTGCGGCAGGTCCCAGTGATAGAGCGTGGCGTAGGGCTCGATGCCGTTAGCCAGGAGCTCGTCGACCAGGCGGTTGTAGAAGTCGAGGCCCTTCGGGTTCGGCGCGCCGCTGCCATCGGGAAATACCCGCGGCCAGGCGATTGAAAATCGATACGCCTTGGCGCCGAGCTCCCTGATGAGGCGGACATCCTCCTTGTAGCGGTGGTAGTGCTCATTGGCGCGATCGCCGGTCGAGCCGTCCTCGATCTTGCCCGATGTGTGGGTGAATGTGTCCCAGATCGACGGGCCGCGGCCGTCCTCATTGACCGCGCCCTCGACCTGGTAGGACGAGGTCGCGGTGCCCCAGACGAAGCCGGCGGGGAAGTTCGCGCCGTCCGGCCGTGGAGCGTGGTTCGCCGCCTGTGCCGGGGCCGATAGGCCGAGCGCCGAAAGGCCTGCGAGGCCCGCAAACTGCCGGCGCGAGAACTTACCGAACATCATTGTCTCCCGTCGACGGACGCTGCGGCTGGAATGCCAGCGGCAGGTTAGCCCTCCACCCCGCGGTTGAGCAACAACGGCCGGGAGGCCGCAGCGCGGTGGCGAACGGCGCACCAATCAACGCGACCCGTCGTGATGTCAATGTCGCGGAGTTGTCAGTTTTGTGGCGACATTTTCTCTACTAGATTGCCTGCTACGTCCTTCCGCAATGACATCCGAAAATCCCTGTGAGCCGCGCCCAATGAACAAGCCTGCCAGCGATGTCCGAGTTGCGTTGCCGCGTCGTCTTGCCACGGCAATCTGCTTGCTGCTGGTCACGGTTGTGGGCGCGCAGGCCGAGCAGACTTTTTCGTTCGACAGCACACCCGGAAAGCTGCCGAAAACGGTTGTCCCGCTCAACTACGCGATCGAGCTGACGCCTGACTTCACCAGCCTCGCGTTGCCGGGTATCGAGACCGTCGACATCGAGGTGCGCGAGGCCACCGCGCAGCTGACGCTGAATGCGGTCAACACGACGTTCGCCGAAGCCACGATCGATGACGGCGCACAGCGCGCAGAGGTTTCGACCGACGCCACTACGCAGACCGCGACCTTGACCTTCGCCAAGCCGCTCGCGGCGGGCCGGCAGAAGCTCCGCATCGCCTTCACGGCGCAGATCAACAAATTCGGCACCGGCCTGTTCTCGGTCGATTATCCGACCCCAAGCGGGATCAAGCGGCTGATCTCCAGCAAGCTCGAGCCGGCCGATGCGCGGCGGATCTTTCCGTGCTGGGACGAGCCGTCGTTCAAGGCGAGCTTTGCGCTGACCGTCGTGATCCCGCGCAATCTGCTCGCGATCGGCAACATGCCTATCGCGAGCGAGGAGCCGGTCGCCGGCGATCTCAAGAAGGTTGCGTTCGCACCGACGCCGAAGATGTCGAGTTATCTGTTCGTGCTCACGGTCGGCGAACTCGAGCGCGTGACCGCGGATGCCGGCGGCGTCACCGTCGGCGTGGTGACGACGGCGGGCAAGAGCGGGCAGGGCCGGTTTGCGCTGGATAGCGCGGTGAAACTGCTCGCCTATTACAACGACTATTTCGGCGTGAAATATCCGCTGCCGAAGCTCGATCTGATCGCCGTTCCCGGCGGGTTCGGCGGGGCGATGGAGAACTGGGGCGGCATCACCTTTTTCGAAAGCCGGCTGCTGTTCGACCCCGCGACCAACGCCGAGACCGCGCGGCGCGGCATCTTCGCCATCATCGCGCATGAGATGGCGCATATGTGGTTCGGCGATCTCGTCACCATGGCATGGTGGGACAATCTCTGGCTCAATGAAGGCTTTGCCAGCTGGATGGCGACCAAGGCGTCGGAGCAGTTCTATCCGCAATGGCAGAGCTGGCTGAACGGCTATGGCGCCAAGCAGTTTGCGATGACCCTCGATGCACGCCGGACCTCGCATCCGGTGCAGCAGCCGATCGCCGATCACAGCGAGGCGGTCACGGCGTTCGATGCCATCACCTACAACAAGGGGCAGGCGCTGATCCGTATGCTCGAGACCTATCTCGGCGAGCAGGCGTTCCGCGACGGCATCCGCAAATACATGGCCGCGCATGCCTACAGCAATTCCACCACCGCCGATCTCTGGCAGGCGCTCGAGACGTCCGGCGGCAAGACGATCACCGGCATCGCCGCCTCCTTCACCGAGCAGGACGGCGTGCCGCTGGTCGTGGCCGAGACGAGCTGTGATGGCACAGCGCAGCGCCTGACCCTGCGGCAGGACCGCTTCGTGATCGCGCCGGCCAATGATCCGCCGCTGCCGGCGCACGGCTGGCAGATTCCGGTCGCGACCGGGCCGGCGCACGGCAAGCCGTTTGACGAGATCCTGCTGAAGGGCAGCGCCGATATGCCGGCCGGCGCCTGCGGCGATGCGATCAAGGTCAATCTCGGCGACGTCGGCTATTACAGGGTGGAATACGGCCTGAAGAACCGTGCGGCGCTGCTGAACGCCTTCCCGCAAATGCAGGTTATTGACCGGCTCAATGTCGTGACCGACAGCTGGGCGCTGGTGCAGGCGGGCCGCGCCGAGCCGCCGTCCTACCTCGCGCTGCTCGACGCGCTCGATGCCGGCGATCATCGCGCAGTGTGGGACCAGGTGATCTCGACATTCGCTACGCTCAACCGTCTGTCGCGCGACCGCAGCGAGCGGCCGGTAATCCAGGCCTACGCCCGCGCCAAGCTGCGCCCGGTGCTGGATCGGATCGGATGGGACGGACGCGGTCCGGCCGATGACGACACGGCCTTGCTGCGTGCGAGCCTGATCTCGGCGCTTGGCGATTTTGGTGATGCGGCTGTCGTAGCGGAAGCGAAGCGACGCTTCGCGGCGTTCCTCGACGACCCCAGCTCGCTGCCGACCACGCTGCGCGATGCGGTCACCCATGTCGTCGGCATCACCGCTGACCGGGCCACCTATGACAGACTGCTGACGCTCGCGCGGAGCAGCACGGCGACCAATGAACGGCTGCGCTATTATTATGCCGCGGCCAGTGCCCGCGACGCCGAACTGGCGCGCGCGACGCTGGCGTTGACGCTGACCAATGAACTGCCCGACACGATCGTCACAGGGATGATCAGCACGGTTGCATCCGCAGGCGAGCAGCCGCAGCTTGCGTGGGACTTCGTCCAGGCCAATTTCGACACGCTGCTGGCCAGGCAGGGGCCGAATTTCCGCGACCAGTTCGTGCCGAACTTCATGACCAATTTTACCGATGAGGCCCATGCGGCGCAGCTCGCCGCCTTCGCGCCCTCGCAATCGACCAGCGGCGGGCGGGTGATGGTGGCGCGATCCGTGCAGGCGATCGCGATCTCGGCCGATCTCGCCGCGCGGGTGCTCCCTGCGGCGGACGCCTGGATCAGGGCGCACAAGCCGTGAGATCGCGAGGGAGTTTCCGGCGGCGCGCGATGCGGCTATGCTGCGCGGGCGGCATGCAATCAACGATGCGAGGCTGAGATGGTCAAAGGTTCCGATTTGCTGGTCGCGGCCCTCGAGAATGAGGGCGTGGAACGGGTGTTCGGCGTCCCCGGCGAGGAGAATCTCGACGTCGTCGAGAGCCTGCGCAAATCCTCGATCAAACTGATCGTGACCCGCCACGAGCAGGCCGCGGCGTTCATGGCCGCGACCTATGGCCGGCTGACTGGAAGGCCCGGCGTCTGCATCACGACACTCGGCCCGGGCGCGCTCAATTTGACCACCGGCGCGGCCTACGCGCTGCTCGGCGCGATGCCGATGGTGATGCTCACCGGGCAGAAGGGCATCCTGAGCAGCCGGCAGGCCAAGTTCCAGATCGTCGACATCGTCAACACCTTCCGACCCCTGACCAAGCTGTCGCTGCAGATCGTCAGCGGCGCGACCATTCCGACGCTGGTCCGCGACGCCTTCCGGATCGCGACCCAGGAGCGGCCCGGGCCGGTTCTGCTCGAGCTGCCGGAGGATATCGCGGGGGAAGAGACCGAACCGGTCGAGCTGGTTCATCCGCATCCGATCGAGATTCCGATCGCGCACGCCGCCGCGCTTGATCGGGCCGCCGACATGATCCTCAAAGCGCAGCGACCGCTGATCATGCTCGGTGCCGCGGCATCGCGCCCGCGCTCGACCGCGGGGATCGGCGACTTCGTGCGGCGCACGAAAATTCCGTTCTTCACCACACAGATGGGCAAGGGCACGGTGTCCGGCGGTACCAATCAATACATGGGGACCGCCGCGCTGAGCGAGCGCGACTATGTGCATGAGGCGATCGACCGGGCGGACCTGATCATCGCGATCGGTCACGACACGATCGAGAAGCCGCCCTTCATCATGGGCCCGAAGGGGCCGCAGGTGATCCATGTCAGCTACATGCCGGCCAATGTCGAGCAGGTCTATTTCCCGCAATGCGAGGTGATCGGCGATGTCGGCCCGAGCCTCGAATTGCTGGCCGATCGGGTCGAGGGCAAGCTGCCGCATGCCAGTGCGCTGCTCAGCCTGCGCGAAGGCATTTTGGCCAAGATCACCGATCGCGCCACCGAGGGCCGCTGGCCGCCGACGCCGCAGCGCATCGTGCACGATGTGCGGCAGGTCATTCCCGAGGACGGCATCGTCGCGCTCGACAACGGCATGTACAAGATCTGGTTCGCGCGCAACTACCGCACGCTGCTCGCGAACTCGCTGCTGCTCGACAACGCACTCGCCACCATGGGCGCCGGCCTGCCGTCGGCGATGATGGCGGCGATGCTTTATCCGAAGAACCGGGTGCTCGCGGTGTGCGGCGACGGCGGCTTCATGATGAACTCGCAGGAGATGGAGACCGCGGTCCGGCTCAAGCTCAATCTGGTGATCCTGATCCTGGAAGATTCCGCCTACGGCATGATCCGCTGGAAGCAGGCGGTCGACAACTTCCCCGATTTCGGCCTGACCTTCGGCAATCCGGATTTCGTCAAATACGCCGAGAGCTACGGCGCCAAGGGTTCGCGGATCGAGAGCACGGAGGCGATCGTCCCGACCCTCGAGCGGGCCTTCTCCGGCGGCGGCGTGCACCTCGTCGTGGTGCCGATCGACTATACCGAGAACAAGCGGGTGCTGGTCGACGAGCTGCGCGAGAAAGTGCAGCAGATCGACGTCGAATAGCGGATTGCCGCTGACGGCACGGAACGAAATGCCCTCGGCTTGATTGAACGTAAGCCGCCATGGTAGCACGCCGAGCGATCAAGCCTCGGCCTCACTCGTTGTGCTGACGGTCGGCGATACCAGATCTGAGAGGTCACGTGACTGCACCAAATCCTGCCGCCGGCAAACCCATCGATCCCTTAGCGCTCGCCAATGTGCCGCGGCTTGTCACGGCCTATTTCGCCGGCAAGCCCGACGCCGGCGATCCAACCCAACGTGTCGCGTTCGGCACTTCGGGCCATCGCGGCTCGTCGCTGAAGAACTCCTTCAACGAGGACCACATCCTCGCCACCACGCAGGCGATCTGCGATTACCGGCGCGAGAAGGGGCTCACCGGGCCGCTGTTCATCGGCATCGACACCCATGCGCTGGCGGAGCCGGCGCTGGCCAGCGCGGTCGAGGTGTTCGCGGCGAACGGCGTCGAGATCATGATCGACGCGCAGGGCGGCTACACCCCGACGCCGGTCATCTCGCACGCCATCCTGAGCTACAACAAGGGACGTAGCACGGGCCTTGCCGACGGCGTCGTCATCACGCCGTCACACAATCCGCCGGAGGACGGCGGCTACAAATACAATCCGCCGCATGGCGGTCCGGCCGACACCGACGTCACCGCCGTGGTCGAGAAGAACGCCAACCGCCATATCGAGGCTGGCCTCAAGGGCGTCGCGCGAATGCCGTATGATCGCGCGCGCAAGGCCGCGACCACGCATCTGCATGACTACATCACGCCCTATGTCGCCGATCTCGGCAACACCGTCGATCTGGCATCGATCAAGTCTGCCGGCGTCAAGATCGGCATCGATCCGCTCGGCGGTGCGGCGGTGCATTACTGGCAACCGATCATCGCGCGCTACGGCATCAACGCGACGGTCGTCAACAATGCAGTCGATCCGACCTTCCGCTTCATGACCGCGGATTGGGACGGCAAGATCCGGATGGACTGCTCGTCGCCTTACGCGATGGCGAGCCTGATCGGGATGCGTGATCGTTTCGACGTCGCCTTCGCCAACGACACCGACGCCGATCGCCACGGCATCGTCACCCGCTCGAACGGACTGATGAACCCGAACCATTTCCTCGCCACCGCGATCGCCTATCTGTTCGCGCACCGGCCGCAATGGAGCAAGGACGCCGCGATCGGCAAGACCATCGTGTCGAGCTCGATCATCAATCGCGTCGCCAAGAAGCTCGGCCGCAAGCTGGTCGAGACCCCGGTCGGCTTCAAATGGTTCGTCGACGGGCTCGGCAGCGGCGGCTTCGGCTTTGCCGGCGAGGAAAGCGCCGGCGCATCGTTCCTGAAGCGCGACGGCTCGGCATGGACCACCGACAAGGACGGCATCATCCTCGGCCTCTTGGCAGCGGAGATCATCGCGAAGACTGGCCGCGATCCCAGTGAATTGTTCAAGGAGCTGACCGCGGAGCTCGGCGTGCCCTATTACGAGCGCATCGATGTCGCGGCGACACCGAAGCAGAAGAACGCGCTGAAGGCGCTCGGGCCCGAGCAGCTCAACATGACCGAGCTCGCCGGCGATCCGGTGCGCGCGGTCAGGACCAAGGCGCCGGGCAACGATCAGCCGTTCGGCGGCATCAAGGTCGAGAGCGAGGCCGGCTGGTTCGCCGCGCGTCCGTCCGGCACCGAGGATGTCTACAAGATCTACGCCGAGAGCTTCCGCGGGCCGGATCATCTGAAGCAGATCCAGGGCGACGCGCAGGCCGCGATCGCCAAGGTATTCTGAAGGCGCGAGGCGGGGCGGAAGTCATGCGCGTGTTGTTGACCGGCTCTTCCGGCTGGCTCGGCCGCTTCCTTGCGCCGCGGCTCCAGCGGGCAGGCCATGATGTGGTCGGCCTCGACGTTGTCCCGGGTGCGGCGACCGATGTCATCGGCTCGGTAGCTGACCGGTCCGTGATCGACCGTGTCTTCGGCGACCACGGCATCGAGGCCGTGATCCATGGCGGCGCGCTGCACAAGCCAGATATCGCGCGGTTCGCGCCGCAGGCCTTTGTCGACGTCAATGTATCAGGCACGCTCAATCTGCTGCAGGCGGCCGCGGCCGCCGGCCATGAGCGTTTCGTGTTCACCTCGACGACCTCGCTGATGATATCGCAGGCGATCCGCGACGAGGAAGGCCATGCGGCGGTCTGGCTCGACGAGGCCTCGGCGCCGCTCGAGCCGCGCAACATCTACGGCGTGACAAAACTCGCCGCCGAAGCGCTGTGCCGGCTGTACAGCCGCGAGCATGGGTTGAACTGCGCGGTGCTGCGCACCAGCCGCTTCTTCCCCGAGGATGACGACACCATCCGCGACATCCATGGCGAGAACCTGAAGGCGACCGAGCTGCTGTACCGCCGCCTCACGGTCGAGGACGCCGCCGATGCCCATGTCGTGGCGCTGCAGAATATCCGCGGCTTCGAGGTCTTCGTGATCAGCGCGCCGACGCCATTTGCGCGCGGCGATGTTGCTGCCCTGAAGACGGACGCGGCCGGCGTGATCGCGGGCTATTTCCCCGATGCGCCGGCGCTGTTTGCAAAGCGCGGCTGGCGGCTGCCTCAATCGATCGGCCGGATCTATGACGCGAGCAAGGCCGAACGGCTGCTCGGTTTCCGTGCGGTAACCGACTTTGCAGCGGTGCTCGGCGCCCTGCGCAGCGGCGAGCCGCTTCCCTTTGCGCACGATCCCGATTATGTCTCGCCGTCAACGAGGCTTGCAAATGGCTGACTTCCACGGCGTCTTTCCATATCTGGTGTCTCCGGTCGATCCCGCAGGCCATGTCCGCACCGAGGTGCTGGGCCGGCTCTGTGACGATCTGATCAAGGCCGGCGTCCACGGCTTGACGCCGCTCGGCTCGACCGGCGAATTCGCCTATCTCAACAATGCGCAGCGCATGCAGGTGGTGGCGACCACGATCGAGGCCGCGCAGGGCCGCGTGCCGGTCGTGGCCGGCGTCGCCTCGACCTCGACGGCCGATGCAGTGGCGCAGGCCAAGGCCTACCAGAAGCGGGGTGCTGCCGGCATTCTCGCGATCCTGGAGGCGTATTTTCCGCTCAGTGATGCGCAGGTGGAATCCTATTTCCGCGCCATCGCCGACGCGGTCGATATTCCCGTCGTGATCTACACCAATCCGAATTTCCAGCGCTCCGACCTGACGCTCGATGTCATCGCGCGTCTCGCCGAGCATCCGCGGATCGGCTACATCAAGGATGCTTCGACCAATACCGGCCGGCTGCTGTCGATCATGAACCGCTGCGGCGACAGCCTGAAAGTGTTCTCGGCATCCGCTCATATTCCGGCCGCAGTGATGCTGATCGGCGGCCATGGCTGGATGGCAGGCCCCGCCTGCATCATCCCGCGGCAGAGTGTCGAGCTCTACAATCTCTGCCGCCGCACCCGCTGGGACGAGGCGATGACCGTGCAGCGCAAGCTCTGGCGCATCAACGAGGCGTTCGCCCGCTTCAACCTCGCCGCCTGCATCAAGGCCGGGCTCGCGATCCAGGGCTACGATGTCGGCGACCCCGTGCCGCCGCAGGCGCCGCTCACCGCCGAGCAACGCAAGGTGGTCGAGGCCGCTTTGCGCGATCTTGCCTGAAACTGGCTTGCGCGTTGCCTCTGGCTTGCGGGATGCATAAAGCGCATTACGCCGTCTTTCCCGGGCGTGTTGTCTCGCGCCGAAAATCCGTTAAAACCCGCCGAAATTTCTGAACTCAAGGACCATTCGATGAACATTCTTCCCGGCAATATGCGTTTTGGTGCGGGCCAGCCCGTCAAGCGTCTGGAAGACCAGCGGCTGGTCACCGGGAAGGGGCATTTCATCGACGACAAGCCGCAGGACGGCGCGCTCTGGCTGCACGTGCTGCGCTCGCCGCATGCCCACGCCAACATCAAGGCGATCGACGCCAAGGCGGCGCTGGAGATGCCCGGCGTCAAGGCGGTCTATACCGGCGCCGACCTCGTCAAGGACGATATCGGCACGCTGCCGACGCTCGCGATCTTCAAGCGGCCCGATGGCTCGCCGATGACCGTGCCGCCGCGGCGCCTGCTGGCGCATGAGGTGGTTCGCTACGCCGGCGAGGGTGTCGCGGCCGTGGTCGCGACCTCGCGGACGCTGGCGCAGACCGCGGCGGAGGCGATCGAGGTCGACTACGAGGTGCTGCCGTCGGTGGTCGATCCGGTCGAGGCGATCAAATCAGGCGCGCCGGCGGTCTGGCCGGAGGCGCCCGACAACATCGTCGCTGCGATGAGCTACGGCGACGCCGCCAAGGTCGAGCAAGCCTTCGCCAGCGCCGCCCACAAGGTGTCGCTCGATCTCATCAGCCAGCGCCTGGTGCCGTCGGCGATGGAGCCGCGCTCGACCATCGCCGAAATCGAGAAGAAGACCGGACGGCTGATCCTCCACGTGCAGTCGCAGACCCCGGGCTCGACCCGCGATCTCCTCGCGGAATCGATCCTGAAGCGGCCGAAGGACAGCGTGCGCGTGCTGGTCGGCGATATCGGCGGCGGCTTCGGCCAGAAGACCAGCCTCTATCCGGAAGACGGCATCGTCGCCTATGCCGCGACCAAGCTGAACGAGAAGATCCGCTGGCGCGGCGACCGCACCGACGAGTTCGTCGGCGGCACCCACGGCCGCGACCTCACCTCGACCGGCGAGTTCGCGCTCGACGCCAAGGGCCGCGTGCTGGCCTATCGGGTGCGCTCGATCGGCGGCACCGGCGCTTACTCGTCGGGCACCGCCAACATCATTCCGCTGGTGCTCGGCCCGTTCGTGCAAACTGGCGTGTACGATCTGCCGCTGGTGCATTTCGAGGTGAAGTCGGTGATGACCCACACCGCGCCGGTCGGTGCCTATCGCGGCGCCGGCAGGCCGGAGGCGGTGTTCATCGTCGAGCGGCTGTTCGACGCCGCCGCGCGGCAGATCGGCATGGACCCGCGCACCATCCGCAAGGTCAACTACATCAAGCCGGCGCAGCTGCCCTACACCAATGCGGTCGGGCAGGTGTACGACTCCGGCGCCTTCGCCCACATGCTGGAGCGCGCCTCCGATCTCGCCGACTGGAACGGCTTTGCCGCGCGCAAGAAGGCGGCCAAGAAGAAGGGCCTGCTCTACGGCCGCGGGCTGACCAGCTACATCGAATGGACCGGCGGCCGCGCCCACACCGAAAACGTCTCGCTGCATGCGACCGCCGAAGGCCGCATCGTCCTGCATTCCGGCACCATGGCGATGGGGCAGGGCCTCGCCACCACCTACACCCAGATGATATCAGATACGCTCGGCATTGCCATGGACAAGATCGACGTCATCCAGGGCGACACCGATCTCGCCACCGGCTTCGGCAGCGTCGGCTCGCGCTCGCTGTTCGTCGGCGGCACCGCGGTCGCGGTCTCCGCCAACGACATGATCAACAAGGCGCGCGACAGGGCATCCAACCTGCTGGAAGCCTCCGTCGAGGACATCGAATATCGCGACGGCTTCCTCACCGTGGTCGGCACCGACAGGCGCATCAGCCTGTTCGAGATCGCGAAGAAAGAAAACGGCGCCAAGCTCTCGGTCGAGAGCGAGGGCAATGTCGACGGCCCGAGCTGGCCGAACGGCACGCATATCTGCGAGGTCGAGATCGATCCCGAGACCGGCGTCACGCGGGTGGTGCGCTACACCACGGTCGACGACGTCGGCGTCGCCGTCAATCCGATGCTGGTGACCGGGCAGGTGCATGGTGGCGTTGTCCAGGGCATCGGCCAGGCGCTTTACGAAGGCGTCGCCTACAGCGAGGAAGGCCAGCTTCTGACCGCAAGCTATCAGGACTATTGCATCCCGCGCGCCTCGGACATTCCGCCGATGTCAGTGACGCTCGATCCCTCCGCGCCCTGCAAGACCAATCCGCTCGGCGCCAAGGGCTGCGGCGAGTCGGGCGCGATCGGCGGGCCGCCCTGCATCACCAACGGCGTGATGGATGCCTTGAGCGAGGTCGGGATCGCTCAGCTCAACACACCGCTGACGCCGGTGAAGATCTGGCAGGCGATCCAGGACGCGAAGGCGGGGGCCTAGCCCTGCTGTCATTTCCGCCTCGAACGTAGCCGGTAAGGCAAAGGGCCGCTAACGCGGGGGGTATTTCCAACACCTTGGCCCTAGTCGTCGCGCTCGCTTCCGTCACGCGTCCGGTTCGACAGCTCGTCGTGGCGCGCGGCGCGGGCTTGGAGCTGTTCGCCGCCCGGTGTTCCCCCAAGAATCTGGTTGACGCCGACGCATACCCCGAGCGCCGACATTGACAGATACTCCAGCGTTTCCGCGACCTCGTTGGGCCGGACGATGGGATTGGTGTCAAAGCCGGGCCCCTGGAGATCAGCGACAACGTAACGGTTGAGCGCCGTTACGGACGGGTGGGCTGAGTCCGATGAGAGCTGCGCATAGAAGATATAGCTGCGCTTGAAGTCGCCCCGGATGCCCGCGACAGCTTTCGGATTGAGCACCTTAGTAACCGGCCCATTCCGGTTGAGGTCGCGCATCTGGGTGCGCAGCCGTTCCTCAACTTTTCCGTCAAGCTGGTGCTCGCCGGAGAATATGGCCTGTCCCATGGAACGGCGATGGCTCAGTTCATCGTCGCGCATCTGTTTGACGAACGTATCACCGTCCTCCACGAGGCCGACAGTCCAATAGAGATTTTCGAGAACACAGCGCGTGATGGTGCGCGCCTCGACTATCCTGCTGGCATGCAGGAGGGTGAGCGCTGCTTTGAGGTTTGAGACTGTACGCGCGAGTAGCGTCAGGCTTAGATATGTGGGATCGGCGAAGCCTTTTTCCGTGATTTTGACGTCGGCAGTTGCGAAGATCGCATCGGCCGTTCCGCCAATCTGTTCGCAGTGTGCCTTCCAGTCCTCGATGAGAGGCGCCATCTTTCCCTGGGAGGCCATTCAAAAAACTGCCTTCAGGAAAGTGAAAGCTGCCGCAACGAGTACGCCCAATGCAACCAGGGGGCCCTTTTCGTATTCGGCGACGCGTCTTGCGACGAACTCAATGGCTGACAGCGGAAGCAGCAAAGCCGCGACGGCTACCACCGTAACGGAGAATAGGAATCCTTTCATCCCCGTAACCACACCGAAGAAAGAGACACTGGCCATTACGCTGTACAGCGCGATGAGTTGCATGTCCTTGTTGTCTAGTACCCTGCCATCATACGCGAGGAGAAGGCCACCTAGGACGGCCGCAGAGCTCACTGCAAAGTAACAGAAGAAGACGGCAACTGAAATTGCCCCGGTCAGGAGCATAGCGATGGTCATCAAAGTCGTGACGACCGGAGAGTCTTCGCGCATAGCTTTGGCAAAGCGTGTGGACAGCGCGGTAGCGCGACATTCATCCAAGAAAGACCAAGCCCGGATATTCCACAGTGCCAACGCATGCTGCTGGGCATCGGAAAGCAGAATGCTGAGGCTTGTCAAAACGAACGCCGTTGCGCTCAGCGGCATCAGACCTTTGTTCAGCATCTGACCAGCCTCCTCGTAGTCCGAATGCTACACGATTCGCCTTCCGATTTGGGCGTTCAACGCCGGATATGCCCGAGCCAAGACATAGTCGCTCTTGCGGCGCTTGCCAGTCCTGGGAAGCTACATAGACGGCTAAGGCCCTGGAATTGCCGGACATGTTCAGTGAAAGCACATCGCGGCCTTGACGCGCCTAGCCTGGCACAGCACTGGGCTTTCCATGCGCCAAGCCGGAATCCGGCTTAGTCAGCCAGTCAGATAGAAAAGCCGCTGGCCCTGTGAGGCAATTAAAAATCGCGCTAGAACGTTTCCTGCCTAATTCAACATCTGTGTTACGCATAGGCGGACTGTTGCGCGGCGGCGATGATCACAGGGGGCAGGGTCGTGGAAGACGCTTCGGATAGCTCGTCCTATCGGCTGGTAAAGCTTTGGTGGCGTCGGGCCTATAAGTGGGTGCCGATTGGCGCTGCGCTCATTGCTGGTTTGGCGGCGCTGCTGGCTAACGTACGCGCCATCGGTGAGTTTTTCGGCTTGACGCCAAGGGATGAGCCGAAACTGAAACTCGTCTTGAAAGAAGATCGGGACATGAACAACATACGGCCGCACGATACGCCGGAAGGTTTCGTTTTCAGCTTCACACTGACGAAGGTTGGCGCAGAGCTGGTGAGAAACTGCCGTATTGAAATGCTATACGACCGCGAGCCGCAGACCATTAAAGAGACGACCTGAATCGTTCTCACTTCCCTCAGGAGTCGTCAGAAGAGATATCGGCGTTACATTGGTTCCGTTCGAGTATAGGGGCTTAAGGGGTCCCTTTTATGCCTACGTCCTGTGCGACAATGTTGGCTCAGAGCAAATTGTGGCCGATGGGCGCTAGCGCGGTGTTGCCCTTGAGGAGCCGCGATGTTAGCCGCTTAAGGCCTCTCCGGCTTTAGTTTATCGAACAGGTCGGGCGTTTTCTCAGGCGGGTCGGGCAAATCCTGCAACCGGATAACCTCGAAGCCTTCCGCCTTGCCGAACCGGAAAATGTCGTCGTCGTTCGAATATATCCGCTCAGCGCCCTCGACCTGGGCAATCGCGATGATTTGCCGATCGAACTTCACCTTGGCCCAGCTTTCCGTGCCTTCCTTCTTATCCTTATTGCGCACCGCCTGGCGGTGCCGTTCAGCGGCCTCGACCGCTGCGCGCGGCCCGAACGATGCGATACGGAAGCGCGGCGTCTTGCTGAGGATCTCCAGGTACTGCGGCGCCGCATCACCCGCGCCAATCAGCACCTCGCTCAGTGCTGGCGTCGGGATGATGACGACGTCCTTCTGCCTATCGAGGGTTTCGATAAGGTGCGTGAGTTTTGCATCGACCTCGCCGACACCTTTTACGCGGGGGTCTAAGAGCGGCACCAGGAACGATGTATCGAAGACCACCACCGCCATTTAGTGACGGCCCTTGTCATCGCGCCGCAGGCCAAGAATGTCGCTTAGCGCGTCGTCGCTTTCGTGCCAGGTGCCGCCCTCGACCGCCCGCAGCTTGCCGACCACGTCGGCCATCGGGCTGTCATCTAGCACCTCGAAATCATTGATGTCGAATTGTTCGAGATTCCAGGCGCCGCTTTCCTCGCGCACCCACTTGCCGCTGCCATGCACGCGGATGACGCCGTTCAGGTAATAGGGCGCGAGCCGACGCGCGACCTCTTCGCCGCGCACGTTGCAATGATACTCAACGTCACCGTCCTTGAGCCAAACCGGAATCGTCTCATCGCGGCCGCCGATACGGATAATCCGGCCGTCGAGTGTGCCGACCTCGCGGAACGGCCCGTACTTCACGGGCTTCGGCCGGGTGCGGCCGGGGAATTCAATCACCTGGCCGACCGTCGGTCCGGTCAGCGTCGCAACGGCGCCGTCCTTGGCCAGGAGGTTGTCGATCTTCTTGAAGGCCTGCATGGCGTCTTTTGGCCCGTCGCCCCGGCTGACGCGGCTCACGCGCTCCTCAACCTTCGGGAAGGCGACCGGCTCAATGGTCGAGACGAGTACCGCGCTGCCCTTCTCCATGTGCGAGAAATGCACTCGCTCGCACTCGCCCAGCAGAACGGCCAGCTCCGCCATGTACTCCGCCAGGCGGGCCATAGGCAGGCTATCGACGCTGAAAACGTCGATTTTCAAGCGATATTGCTGCTGTTCTGCCACGTCGAAGCGTTCCTTAATTGTTCCTAAAATAACACCATCCTGGCCGAATGGTATGAGGGGGATGTCAATTTTTTCCTGACGCTGGGCGGGCGGCCACGCTGGCCTGCCTATGGCGATGTGGCGCTGGGGACCCCAAAAGGAATCTCCCTGGAGTAGCGGGGGGATGTCGTCGTCTTCACAGGCTGTAGATGTTGCCGCTGATCTTCGCGTCGGAATTGTCGAGCCCGGCAGCACGAGGTGGCTGCCGACCGCTGTCCGGCAACGACCGCGCTGGCGCGGGCCCCGGATTGACGGGGGCAGCGTTACAACCCCAACACCATCTTCGCGATGATGTCGCGCTGGATCTCCGACGAGCCGCCGAAGATCGTGTACGCCCGCCCGTTGAGATATTCCGGCACCACCGGCAGCAGCTCCTCGGGAATCGCCGGCTCGTGGTTGAGCCGGTAGAACGGCCGCGCCGGCTCGACCGCAAGGCCGTCCTGGCCGATCACGTCGACGCCGAGCCGCGTCACCGCCTGGCGGATTTCGCTGACGCGGAGCTTGATCAGCGACGACACCGCGCCGGGATTCTGCCCGGTCTGCAGCGCCGACAGCACCCGCAGCTCGGTCATCTCCAGCGCGTCGATGTCGACCTCGACCTCCGACATCCGCATCGCGATATCGGGATCATCGATGGCGCGGCCGGTGACATCTGACTCCGCGAGATCGGAGATCGTCTTCAGCGCCTCGCGCAGTTTTGCCGATGCGATGCCGGAGCCGCGCTCGAATTCCAGCAGGTACTTGCCGTAGGTCCAGCCCTTGCCTTCCTCGCCGACGCGATTGGCGACGGGCACGCGGACGTCGTCGAAGAACACCTGGTTGACCTCGTGGTCGCCGCCGATGGTCAGGATCGGGCGCGTGGTGATGCCCGGCGTCTTCATGTCGATGAGAATAAAACTGATGCCGTCCTGCTGCCGCTCGCCCTCATTGGTGCGCACGAGCGCGAACATGCGGTTGGCGTGATGCGCATGCGTGGTCCAGATCTTGGTGCCGTTGATGATGTAGTCGTCACCGTCGCGCACTGCGCGGGTCTTCAGCGAGGCGAGGTCGGAGCCGGAGCCCGGCTCGGAATAGCCCTGGCACCAGTAATCCTCGCCGGAGAGAATCCGCGGCAGATAGAAGTTCTGCTGCTCGGGCGAGCCGAAGCCGATGATGACGGGGCCGACCATCTTCACGCCCATCACGTTGACATTCGGCACGCCGGCGCGGGCGCACTCGGCCTCGAAGATCCATCGCTGCGCCGGCGTCCAGTCCGGGCCGCCATGTTCGACCGGCCAGCCCGGCGCGCCCCAGCCCTTCTTGTGCAGCGCGCGCTGCCAGGCCATGCCGATGTCGGGATCGGAGAACACCGACGGCGTCAGCGCGGTGGCGCGCTTCATCTCCGGCGTCAGACTCTCGGCGATATAGTCGCGGACTTCCTGTTCGAAGGCGCGTTCCTCGGCACTGAAGGTGAGATCCATGTGCGCTCTCCGTTATGCGTGGACGCGGCCGCTCAGCGCGGCGTGGCGGCGATAATGATGGGCGCTGCCGCCGAACAGGGTGTCGAAGGCGAGCAGCCGCTTGAAATAGGCACCGATGTCGAGTTCCTCGGTGACGCCCATGGCGCCGTGCAGCTGCACCGCCTGCTCGGCGACGAAGCGCGCGCATTTGCCGATCTTCGCCTTGGCGCCGGAGGCGGCACGGCCGCGGGCGACCGGCTCGGCATTGGCCATCAGCGCGGCGCGCAATGCCATCGAGCGTGCCTCGTCGACCTGCATCGCCACATCGGCGAGGCGATGACGGATCACCTGGTTGGCCGACAGCGGCCGCCCGAACTGTTTCCGAATTTTGGTGTATTCGAGCGTTGTGTCGAGCAGCGTCTGCATGATGCCGACCGCTTCCGCGCCGAGCGCGGCCATCGCACGGTCGACCACGGTTTCGATCGCGGGCAGCGCATCGCTGCCATCGCCGAGCAGCGCGTCGGCAGGCAGTTGCACATCCCTGAGGTCGAGATTGCAGCCGCGCCCGCCGCCGAGCCGCGCATAGTCGCGCGAGGTGAGGCCGGGCGCACCGGCCGGCACAAGGAACAAGCCAAGCTTGCCGGATGCGCCATTGGCGTTCGCGATGCGGGCGGAGACGATGATCTGGCCAGCGGCGGCGCCGTCGAGCACCGCGACCTTGCTGCCGTTCAGCCGCCAGCCGCCGGCGGATTTGGTCGCCGTCGTGTCGACATGGGCGAGGTCGAAGCGCGCAGCGCGCTCCGAATGTGCGAAGGCGAGCGTGAGCGCGCCCTCGGCGATCTTGGGCAGGATCGCCTGCTTCTGCGCCTCGGTGCCGCATTCGGCGACCAGCGCAGCACCGATCACGACGGTGGAAAGGAACGGCTCGGACACCAGGCCGCGGCCGAACGCTTCCATCAACAGCCCGATCTCGATCGCGCCGCCGCCGAGCCCGCCATGGGCTTCGGCGATCGGCAGCGCCAGCCAGCCGAGCTCGGCGAATTGTTTCCAGATCGCGGGCGAATAACCCAGTGGGTCATTCGCCGCCTTTTTGCGATGCTCTGATGTGAAGGTCTCCGCCACGAAGCGGTCGGCACTTTCGCGCAGCAGGCGCTGCTCGTCGCTGAGGGTGAGGTCCATCTGGCTTTCTACACGTTGGCGGTTTTCTTGACGGAGGGATGCAGACCGGCGGGGTCTACCACCATTCCGAATTCCTGGAGATTGTGCGCGTGGCAGAGCTGATGCAGCGCGAACGCCTGATCGATCGCCGCGGGCTGCCCCATGATGTCGATCGAGCGGTTCACCGCCTCCTTGGAGAGCTTCAGCGCAAAAGTTGGTTTTGCGGCGATCCTGCGCGCCAGCGCCAGCGTGAACGACGAGAGATCGCCGCGCGGCACCACGTGATTGACCATGCCGAGGCGATGCGCCTCGTCGGCGCTCCAGACATCGGCGGTGAACAGCATCTCCTTGGCCTTGCGCGCGCCGAGCTCCCAGGGATGCACGAACCACTCGACGCCGCAGACGCCCATCGTCACCACGGGATCGCAGAACTCGGCATCATGGCTCGCGACGATCAGGTCGCAGGCCCAGGCCAGCATCAGCCCGCCGGCGATGCACTTGCCGTGCACCTCCGCGATCGTGGGCTTGGCGAGATTGCGCCAGCGTCGCGTGATCTGCAGGTAGATCTCCTGCTCGCGCGCGAAGCGGCCATGCGCGTTGGGTTCGGCGAAGCCGCCCCAATTTCCGACAGGCGGGAAATCGACGCCCGCCTCATTCTTGGCTCCTGGCCTGAGATCGTGACCGGCCGAGAAATGCGGGCCGTTGCCGGCGAGGATGATGACCTTGACCGCGTCGTCCTGCACCGCCCGATCGAAGGCGGTGTTGAGGTCGTAGGTCATCTGCAGGTTCTGGGCGTTGCGCGCCTCAGGGCGATTCATCACGATCCGCGTAATCGCGGGGTCGGGCCGCTCGACGACAATCGTCTCGAATTGTTCAGACGCCAATGGATCCTCCCGCGATCGATTTTTTCGCCATGATGAACGGCGCAGGGAGGGATAGGCAAGGGCCATCATCCGCAAAAGCGCGCGCGAAATCCGCGCCACGGGATTATCAGGCGGAAATCTGTTACCGTGAGCGAGAATCCACCGGGAGGACCATCTTCATGCGCAAGCTTTGGACCGTGCTGGCAGCGCTGGCGACCTTGAGCCTGACCAACTGCGGCTACAACGCGATCCAGACCAATGACGAGCAGGTCAAGTCGAGCTGGTCGGAGGTGGTGAACCAGTACCAGCGGCGTGCCGACCTGGTGCCGAACCTGGTCAACTCGGTGAAGGGCTTTGCGCAGCAGGAGAAGGACGTGCTGCTCGGCGTGACCAATGCGCGCGCCAAGGTCGGCAGCATCCAGGCGACGCCCGAGGTGCTCAACGATCCCGCAGCGTTCCAAAAGTTCACGCAGGCGCAGGGTGAGCTGACCAGCGCGCTGTCGCGGCTGCTGGTCGTGACGGAGAACTACCCGCAGCTGAAATCGGATGCGCTGTTCCGCGACCTAATGGCGCAGCTCGAAGGCACTGAGAACCGCATCACGGTGGCGCGCAATCGCTACATCAAGTCGGTGCAGGACTACAACGTCGGCATCCGCACCTTTCCGAACAATCTGACCGCGATGGCGTTCGGCTATAAGGAGAAGCCGAACTTCACGGTCGACAATGAGAAGGAGATATCGACCGCGCCGAAGGTCGATTTCAATCCGGCACCGTCGCCGTCGCCGTCGAAATAGCAACGGCGGGCGCCGATCGCGATGACCGCCGCACGCGTCATCTTGTTCGCCTTGCTGCTGGGCTTCGTGTGTCCGGCGTGGGCCGAGGTTGCAGTACCTCAGCTCACCGGCCGCGTCGTCGATCAGACCGGGACGCTGTCGGCTGCTGATGTCGCATCGCTGAACGACAGGCTGAAGGATCTGGAGACCCGCAAGGGCAGCCAGATCGCGGTCTTGATCGTGCCGACGTCAGGCGAGGAGACGATCGAGCAGTTCTCGATCCGCGTCGCCGAGGCCTGGAAGATCGGGCGCAAGAAAGTCGACGACGGTGCGCTGCTCGTCGTTGCCAAGAACGACCGGCATCTGCGCATCGAGGTCGGCTACGGCCTCGAGGGCGTGCTGAGCGACGTCGTCACCCATCGCATCATCGACGAGGACATCACACCGAAATTCAAGGCCGGGGATTTCGCCGGTGGCATCTCGGCCGGCATCGACCGGATGATCCGGCTGGTCAATGGCGAGCAATTGCCGGCACCGGAGCCCGAGCATTGGCAGGCGCCCAATCTGGTCGACTTCGCCAACCCGGTGGTGATTTTCGGCGTCATCATCGTGGCAGGCTTCCTGCGCGGCCTGCTGGGGCGGCTGTTGGGCTCGGTCGCGACCGGCGGCATCGTCGGCGCATTCACCTGGATGCTGGCCGGCTCGCTCGCCACCGCGCTGGTGGTCGGCCTGTTCGCCGGCATTGCGGCGCTGATCTTTGGCGGCTTGAATTTCGGCGGTCCGGCGGCGGGCTCGGGACCGTACCGGCGCGGCGGCGGTTATTCCGGGGGCTGGTCCGGCGGCGGGGGCTGGAGCAGCGGCTCGAGTTCGAGCGACAGCGGCGGCTTCAGCGGCGGAGGCGGCAGCTTCGGCGGCGGCGGCGCTTCGGGGAGCTGGTAGGGATATGAGCATCAAGCGCATCGGCAAGCATCTGATCGAGCATCGCTGGCGCGTGCGGCGTGAGTTCCCGCCGCGCGTGCTCGATTCGATCGAGCAGGCGATCAAAGCGGGTGAGGCCACTCATTCGGGCCAGATCCGTTTCGTCGTCGAGGGCGCACTCGACGGTGTGCCGCTGTTTCGCAATCAGCCGGCGCGGGAGCGGGCACTCGACGTGTTCTCGCATTTGCGGATCTGGGACACCCATCACAACAATGGTGTGCTGATCTATCTCCTGCTCGCCGACCGCGACGTCGAAATCGTCGCCGATCGCGGCATCGACGCGAAGGTCGGCCACGCCGGCTGGGAAGCGATCTGCCGCGCGATGGAAACGGACTTTCGGGCCGGCCGGTTCGAGCAGGGCGTGATCAAGGGGATCGCGGCGGTGTCGCGGGAGCTGGCGAAGTATTTTCCGCACGCCGAGGGCGGCCCGAACGAGCTGCCGGACAGGCCGGTGGTGATTTGAGTCCGGCTCTCTCCGCGTCATTGCGAGCGAAGCGAAGCAATCCATAACTCCACTTGCGGAGAGATGGATTGCTTCGTCGCTATTGCTCCTCGCAATGACCGAGGGAGCATCTACGCCTTCACCGACGGCCGCGCGGCGACGCGGTTGAACCAGGCGACGATGTTGGCGTTCGACTGGTCCAGCGGCTGGCCGACCTGGTTGCCGAAATCGATCCAGCAGTAGAGCAGCATGTCGGCGAGCGTGAAGCGATTGCCGCAGATGTAGTTGCGGCCGTCGGCCATCTGGCTATCAAGCCACTTGATGCGGTTGGCGGCGATCATCTTCAGCCCCGGCGAGGCTTCGGGCGCGACGGGAATTCGCTTCTCGAAGAATTTCAGCGCCTCGCCGAAGCGATACCCGTTGGCAAGCGGTTCGGCGATGTTGAGGTCGACCCGGCGCGTCCACATCCGGCACTCGGCGCGCTCTTCCGGCGTGCTGCCGATCATCGCGGGCGAGGGGTGCTTCTCCTCGAGATATTCGCAGATCGCCGTGATCTCCGAGAGGTAGTTGCCGCAGTCGAGCTCGAGCGCCGGCATCTGGCCGTGCGGATTGCGCTTCAGATGCGCTTCCTCGCGGTTCTCGCCCTTGCGCAGGTCGACGGTTTCTTTGGGTATCTCGATGCCCTTTTCCGCCATGAACATGCGCACGATGCGCGGATTGGGTCCGATCGAGTCGTAAAGCTTCATGGTCCTCGCTCCCTGTTCTTCAGCGTTATTCTTGCCGCTGTTGAACAGCGCACAAGCGGGATTGTCAAATACAGCGCCGCATGCCCGGTCGCGCAAGCTCGGGCGTCAGCCGTCGTACCGGTCGCGGTCATTGCGCCGGTTGAGTTGCTACTCCCGGCACCGACGGTCGTCCGCGATAGACCGACAGACCAACGAGGCCCACCGCTGCGGCGAAGAGGATGTAGTAGACCGGAGCAGCCTTGTCGCCCGTGACCTGGACCAGCCAGGTGTTGATGAACGGCGCCAGCCCGCCGAACAGCATCACGGCAAGATTGTACATCAGCGATGCCCCGGTCGAGCGTACGCCGACCGGGAATATCTCGGTCATGAAGGCCGGCATCGGCCCGGCCAGGGCTCCGAGCAGGACCGCGACGATCTGCAACTGCCAGAGGTTCGCTGTGGTCGGCGCGGCGACGAGCCGCTGCAAGATCACATAGAACAGCAAGCTGTAGATGATGAGCGCCGGAACCAGGACTGCGCGGCGACCGATCCGGTCGGAGAGGGCACCGCAGGCCACCGCCACCGCCGCATTGATGAGGCTGACGACGAGCAGCCCGAGCTGCGCATTCAGGATCGGCAGCTTGAGCTCGGCGACCGCATAGGTCGGCAGAAAGATCGCATTGACATAGTTGATCGCCGTGCCGGCCGCGATCAGGCAGAACGAGGCAATCAACTCGCGTGGATGTTCGGAGAACAATTGGCCGAGCGTGGTCTGCCTGCCCGGCTGCGCCGTCGCGGCCCTCTCGGCGAGATAGGCCTTGAATTCGGGCGACTCGTCGCACCTTTGGCGCAGGTACCATCCGGTCGGCCCGATCAGAATGCCGAGGATGAACGGTACGCGCCAACCCCAGCTCGCGAAGGCGTCCGCCGACAGGCCGAGATTGAGGCCGATCGCCATCGCGGCGCCGAGGCCGAACGCCAGCGATTGCGACACCATCTGGAACGAGCCGTAGAAGCCGCGCCGGCCGGGCGGCGCGAACTCGATCAGCATCGCGCTGGCGCTGCCGAACTCGCCGCCGGCGGAAAAGCCCTGGATCAGCCGCGCCAGCAGCAGCAACAGCGGCGCGGCGATTCCAATCGCGCCATAGGTCGGCAGGACGCCGAGCAGGCCGGTGCCGACAGCCATCAGCGATATCATCACGACCAGCGCCTTCTTGCGGCCGTGCTTGTCGGAGTAGAGCCCGAACACCAGGCCCCCCAGCGGCCGGGCTGCAAAGGCGATCCCGAATGTCGCGAAGGTGAGCAGCAGCGAGGAATGCGGATTGTCAGCGGGAAAGAACAGGTTGCTCAGGATGCCGGCGAACAGGCCAAAAACGGTGAAGTCGAACCATTCCAGCGCATTGCCGATCGTGGAGGAGATCACCACCCGGCGGCGCATCAGCGCCATCGTGTCAGCCTGCATCCGCTTCGTCTCCCCGCTGTCGGCAACGGCTTGCATCGCCGCGGCTGTGATTCTTATCGTTGCGAGCCGATCCTAGTGCAAAGTCATGGCAGGTCACAACGGGCGGCTTCGGCTGGGACCGAGCCTCAATCGTCGAGCTTGTTGAGGTCGCGCACCGACTGCATGATCGGCTCGAAGTTCGAGCGCGCATCGAGGGCGTCGAACAGTTGCGCGGTGTCCTCGAGCAAAGCGTGCGAGCGTTGCAGTGCGATCCGCACGTCGTCCTGCGGCGTGTCGGACAGCCGGCCGTGCCCCGACAGCAGGATCTTCGAATTGAGGCCCTTCAGCCGCTCCAGCGACTGGATGTAGTCGGCAATCGAGCCGGAGCCGAACACGCCGCCCATCACGCCGCCGGGCATCAGCGTGTCGGCGGCGAACAGCAGGCCCTTGTCCTGATCGAACAGCGAGATGCAGGCCGAGGTATGACCCGGCGTGTACATCACGTTGAGGCGGAAATTGCCGAGGTCGATCAGGTTGCCTTCCTCGAGCCAGATGTCGATGTCGATCGGCACGTTCGGTTCGTTGAACATCTTGCGCAGCATCGAGAAGTCGTCGCGCAGCATGATCTTGTTGGCGGCGAGCCGGTGCGCGGCGATATAGGCCGAGCCGTGGAAATGATAGGCCGCGCCGATGTGATCGAGATGCTCGTGGCTCAGCACCACCATGTCGATCATCTCGGGCGTGACCCCGAGGTGATTGAGGCAAGCGACAAGCGACGGATAATTGGTCGACAGCCCGACGTCGATCATGATGGTCCGCTTGCTGCCGCGCACGAGATAGGCATTCGCCGCGCGGTTCTTGAAGCGGATCTGGTAGACATCGTCGGCCGCCTGGATCAGCGTGGCGACGTCGGCGTCGAACAGCGTCTTGAACGGGCTCGGCTTGCGCTCGCTCATGGTGCGGCTGCCGCTCGGTAAGTGACGGCGTTGGAGGCGCGCAGGCGTTTCGAGAGCGCATCCATCACCATCAGCGCGAAGGCCGGCTGCTGGCTGACCAGATAGACGAAGCGGGCGTGGTTGATCCGCATCACGCGCGTCGCGGGCGCGGCCGCGATGGCGGTCGCCGAGCGCGCCGAGCCGTCGATCACGGCCATCTCGCCGAAGAACTCGCCCTTGCCGAGGCTGACGATGACCGTCTTGTTGCCGCCATCGATCTTGGCGATGTCGACAGTGCCGTCGAGCACGACAAATAGTTCGCGGCCGGTCGAGCCTTCCTCAAAAATGACGTCATCGACACCAAATTCATTGATGCATTTCTCGATCGTCATGGTGCTCCCCTGCCTTCTGGCTGGAAGATGACGGCATGTTAATCGGGAAAGCGCCGCGCGCAAACGGAGCTGTCGCAGATTGCCGCAGGGCAGCATCGCCCAAATCCGGCCCGGAAAACTCCCTAAAATTTAGGTAATGGCGGAGCGGGGTAACCATTTCGCAAGCAATAAAAGTTACCGAATTCTCAACCCAGTCTGGAGACTTTGAACGTGAGTGTGCAGCAGAGCGAGCCGGTCAGCGGTCAAGCCGGCGCCGAAATGGCGGCGAAGAGCGAGCCCGCGATGGCCGTGGCCGGTGTCGAGGCTCCGCGGCTCGCGCCCGAGCAGGAAGAGACCTCGCCGAAGGCGGACGCGCCCGGCATGGATGCGCCGAAGGCCGAAGCTTCCAAGGTTGAGCCGTCCCGGCTTGATCCCGCGATCGAGGCCAGGATCGACGCCAAGATTGACCCCAAGATCGAGCCGACCAATATGGCGGTGCCCAAGGTCGAGACCGGCAAGCGTGAAGAGCCACGTTTCCCGGGCAGGCTGATGATCATGGCGCCCGGTGACCGGACCTGGGACCATGAAGCGACCGCCTCCAAGCCGGGTGCCGAGCAGGCCGGCAAGACCGCCGGCAAACCGGCCGGCACGCGCCGGTTCGGGGCGATGGCCGCGGTGATTGCCCTGGCGACCGTGGCAGGCGCCATCGGTGGCGCGCTCGCGACCGCAGGGCTCGGCCATCTCGCCGCCCCCGCCGCTGCCTCCGTCAGGGATGTGGCTGCCAACAACGACGCCGCGGCCAAGGACGCTGCAAAGGAAGCGGCCGACGCCGCGCTCGCCCGGGTCGAATCCGAGATCGCCGCGCTGAAGGCCACCGTGGAGCAGACCGCCAAGGCCGGCCAGGCCCAGTTCAGCAAGGCCAGCGACCGGATCGAGAAGGTCGAGAAGGCCCAGGCCGAACCGATCGCCAAGCTCAACAAGCTCAGCGAGACCGTCGACAAGCTCCGCGCCCCGCAGACGACCGTCGCCGCGGCGACGCCCGCCCGCGAGGTCACCGGCTCGGTCCCGCCGGCGACTGCCGCGGCAGCGCCTGCCGCCCCGAAGCCCGAGGTCGGCCGCCTACCGGTGGTCGATGGTTGGGCGCTGCGCGACGTCGGCAATGGCGGCGCGCTGATCGAGGGCCGCGGCGGCATCTACGAGGTTTATGCCGGCGATCCCGTCCCCGGCCTCGGCCGCGTCGACGCCATCCGCAAGCAGGACGGCCGCTGGGTGGTCGTCACCAGCAAGGGCCTGATCGTCTCGCGTTAAAGTTTTGACGCGTTTTCTTCACGCGAACCGGTGCCCACTTCGCTCGAAAACGCTATGATTGCCCAGAGGCGACAACACCAAGGCGCTTCACCGCGATGTGAAGCGCCTTTTTTCTTGAATAGGATTTGCCGTGCGGTGTTAGTGGGGCATGGGCCGCGCGCTGAAATGCCTCCTGCTGATGTCCGTTCTGCTCGGCGGCGTCGTGGCCGCACGTGCCGCCGAGGATCGCGCGCTCGAACGCGGCGCGGCGGTGATCGATCCCGCTGTTCTGCGCGAGCTCGATCATGGCCGCTTTGGCCTCGGCCGGATGCTCGCGCCGGAGCGCTCCGCGGATACGCCGCTGTCCAATCGCGAGTTGTTCGCCTTGCCTGCGATGGTGCCGGTGCGCGAGGCGCTCGATCGCGAATTCGATCGCTACGTCTCAAAGCACAAAGCGAGCCTGCCGGACGAGAGCATCGGGGTCGGCGACGGCTTTGCGTTCCAGCTGTTCGATCGCGGCCTGTTCGAGTCTTCTGACGTCCGCTTCGTGCTGGCCGGCATCGTCAACCGTATGGATCGCGCCTATGTGGCGCTGAAAGACTGCGGCGAGATCCGGCTGATCTACCGGCTGACCCGCACCGATGTTCCGCTGATCGGCGAGAACGCGGTGTCGCAGCGGCTGCCGATGACGCTGAACCTGGTGCTGAAGGCGAAGGGCGACGGCAATGACGCGTCGCTCAGCTGCCGCGAGATCGCACGGCGCTGGCTCACGACCGCCGGCGCTCAGCCTGCGATGGACAAATTGTTCGGCAAGGACGGGCCGCTCGATTTGATCGACGTGCGGAATATCGATCGCATCGAGACCAATCTGCAGATCGCGCACGCGCCGAAATCCGCGGTGCGCGACTTCCGAACCGATTATCTGCTGAAGGTGTTCGACTATGACGGCGCGGCAAAGCGCTTTGCCGAGGCGCCGCTCGAGAACCAGATCGATCGCGACCGCATTCTCGCGGACGACGGATTGAAGCGCGACTTCAAGGCCTGGCTGCTGGATCCCAGACATTTCGCCGAACTCGATCGCGGCACCTTGTTGGTTCCCGATCGCTTCCTGGCAACCGGCGCGGTGGCGCCGACCCCGATCGGTTTCGACATCAGCGATCTGCAGCCGGAGTTCGGGATGGTGCAGGGCGAGGGCGGGGCCGGCGATGCGGTGTTCTCGGAGGGCGACGTCGTCGGGGCCTTGCAGAAGGCTGCTGCCGACGGAACCAAGCTGCAGAACATCCAGTCACTGGCCGGCTTCGAGCGGCGCCTTAACGACGTCACCTGCGCAGGCTGCCATCAGACCCGCGGCATCGGCGGCTTCCATTTCCCCGGCGTCGACTGGATGGCGGCAAAGCCGTCGAACTCCACCGTGGTGCCGGCCTCGCCGCATTTCTTCGGCGACCAACCTCGCCGCCGCGATATCCTAGCGAGCTTACGCGACGGCAAGGCGCCGGATTTCTCACGCGGCTTCTCAAACCGGCCGCAGCAGCGCGCCGGCACCGAGCTCGCGGGCACCGAATACAGCGACGGCTGGGGCGCGCACTGCTATCTGCCGGGCGCCAAGCCGGCCGAGACCGACCGCAGCTTCCGCGGCTGGACCTGTGCCGAGGGGCTTGCATGCCAGGTTGCCGGGAAAACATCCCGCATGGGCATGTGCTTCGTGAAGGGGCGCTGATCCGCCAGCCGGAACCGGAGCGGCTGCGCGTCAATATTTGATGCGAGACTGCAGGTACGACCTGACACCGTGTAACCGGGATCGTCGAAGCGACGCCACTCGAAGACGTCTTGCGCTTGTCGACGCCGCAATTCGGCCGGACGGTCGAGTTGCGCAGTTTGTTTGAAACATGCTATAGTTGCATATGGCTTTCATGGTTGCATGAGGTGGACATCATGTCTGATGACAATCAAGCCTTCTCGTTGCCGGATCAGGTTGTTCCTCTCAACGAAAGCGATGGCGCAGTTTTCGAGGCGCTTCGGAACGTCTTGATCAAGCACGATGCAACAGATCGATTCGGGATAACGCTTCTTCACAGTCATTTTCCTCTCGACAATGACGAGACGCTGCTTGAGTCGACTGACGACGTTAATCGTGTGATCCAAATCGCGCCGCATCGAGGTGCTTTGCCAAAGGATGCGGTAGAAACGGCGTGGCGTTTTACCAAAGCCAGTGCCGCTCCGATCGCAATGCAAGCGTGCGAATGGTACTGGGACTATTCGACCAATCCGCCTACCCAACGCCACCGGGTTCGGTGACGCGACGAATTGCGGTTAAGCGGTAGCTCGGTTCGGCGACGCGATCTCCGGGACATCCGTTCGGGAGCGAACGGGCCCCCATGTCGCCGCGCTCACGCCGGTTACCGGCTGCCAGGTGACAAGCCGACGCTGACCGGAGTTTTCAGGCCTGGACATGTGCCGAAGGCTCGGTCGCCGGGAAAACATCCCGCATGGACATGTGCTTCGTAAAGGGCCGCTGATTTCAGCCGGAACCGGAGCGGCTGCGCGTCATTATTTGATGCTACACCCGAGTTGCCTGGACCTGACAGCTCTGACCGGAGACCGGCCCGATGAGTGCTTCCGAGGACAACAAGCAGCGCAACCGCGAGATCGCGGCCAACGAGGCCGAGCGTCAGGCGGTCAGCGCCGTCCGCGTCAGCAGCTGGGCGATCGGGCTCACGGTTATCATCGGCATCATCGTGGTGGCCATCGTCTGGGCCTGGATGAAGCGATAGCCAAAGCGTTTTCGAGCGAAGTGGATACTACGTAGCCCGGATGGAGCGTAGCGCAATCCGGGATCGCAACCCGTTGCGAGATCTGTCCCGGATTTCGCTTCGCTCCATCCGGGCTACTCGCAGCGGTGGTCGGTTCGCTACGCCACCGCGCCCGACGCGCGCAGCTTCTGGATCATGGCCTCGTCGTAGCCGGCTTGGCGCAGGATCTCGTCGGAATGCTCGCCAACCTCGGGCGGCTTGCGCGGCTGCACCTTCTTGGCGCCGTCGATGAAGATCGGGCTGTTGACGGTCAGCATGGTGTCGTTCTCGAAGCGCACCAGCACCTCGTTCTCGATCATCTGCTTGTCGTTCGGGATGTCGTCGAGGATGCCGACGACGCCGAACACCAGGCCGTTGCCATCGAGGATCTTGCGCCATTCGGCGAGATCCTTGCTGGCGAACACCTCGTCGAAGATCTTGATCAGCTCGACCGAGCGCCCATGGCGGTCCGCCTTGGTGGCAAAGCGCGCATCGGCAACCAGATCCTCGCGGCCCATGCAGCGCGCCAGCGTCGGCCACTGCCGGTCTTCATTGAGCAGCGACAGGATCAGCCAGCGGCCGTCCTTGCACTTGTAGTGGTTGGTGACGGCGTTCAGCGCCTCTTCGCGCGGCTTGCGCTTCTTGAACTTGGCGCCGGCGAGCTTGGCCTGCGCCAGCACGCCGTTGGCCCAGACGCCGTTGGCCATCAGATTGGTCGAGACGTGCGAGCCCTTGCCGGTCTTCTCGCGCTGGAACAGCGCGGTGACGATCGCGCCGTAGAACGCCATCGCGCAGGGATGGTCGCCCATGCCGGCGACCGAGCGCGCCGGCGTGGTGTCCTCGTCGGCGCGCACCAGATCCATCAGGCCGGAGCGGGCCCAATAGGCGTTGGAATCGAAGCCGGGCTTATTGGCTTCTTCGCCCTTCTCGCCATAGCCGGTGAAGGACGCGTAGATCAGCCGGTCGTTGAGATGGGCGAGGTGATCGTGGGTGATGCCGAGCTTCTGGCGCACCTGCGGCGGCATGTTGGTGATGAACACGTCGGCTTCGGCGACGAGCTTGTACAGCACCTCGCGCGCTTCAGGCTTGGTGAGATCGAGCGCGAGGCTCTTCTTGTTGCGGGCCTCCAGCATCCACGCGAAATTGTGCTCGCTTGCGGGATAACCCGGCAAATTGGGCAGATTGCGGTAGGGGTCACCGGCGCCGGGCGGCTCGATCTTGATGACGTCGGCGCCGAAGTCGGACAGCACGGTGGCGGCCGCGGGCGCCGCAATGAAGCTCGCGCAGTCCAGGACCTTGAGCCCGTCAAAAATGCCTTTTTCCATCGTGCCGTCGCTCCCGTGGCGCTTGTTGGTGTTTTTCCGGTAGCTGGAATTATCGTGTGCGATGATCCCGTTGAGCGGCCATTTGACCCATCTCGGGGTGATGATGCAACGGGTTGTTGACCGTCATTGCGAGCGGAGCGAAGCAATCCATACCTCATCTCGGGGATAGATGGATTGCTTCGTCGCTTCGCTCCTCGCAATGACGCGTCCGACTACTCCATCCCCGCCATCAGCGCGGCGTTGCCGCCGGCAGCGGCGGTGTTGATCGTGATCGTCTGCTCGGTCGCGAAGCGCGCAAGGTAATGCGGGCCGCCGGCCTTGGGGCCGGTGCCGGAGAGGCCGCTGCCGCCGAACGGCTGCACGCCGACGACCGCGCCGATCATGTTGCGGTTGACATAGATGTTGCCGACCTGGAGGCGCTCGATCACGTGTTCGATCGTGTCGTCGATGCGGGAATGGACGCCGAGCGTCAGTCCGAAGCCGGTCGCCTCGATCGCGGCCAGCACGTCGCCGAGCCGCTCGGCGCGATAGCGCACGACATGCAGGATCGGGCCGAACACTTCTTCGGCTAACTGGCTTGCCGACGACAGCTCGAAGATATGCGGCGCGACGAAATTCCCGGCCGGCGTCTCGCCGGCGAGATGCACCCGCGCCTCCTTTTTCATTCGCGCGATGTGCGCGTCGAGCCGCTGCTTGGCCTCCGCATCGATGACAGGTCCGATATGCGTCGACGGCTGCGATGGATCGCCGATCTTCAATTCGCGCGCGGCGCCCGCGATCATCTCGATCATGCGGTCGGCGACGTCGTCCTGCACGAACAGCAGCCTGAGCGCCGAGCAGCGCTGGCCGGCGGAGCGGAACGCCGAGGTGACGACGTCGTCGGCGACCTGCTCGGGCAGCGCGGTGGCGTCGACGATCATGGCGTTGATGCCGCCGGTCTCGGCGATCAGCGGCACGATCGAACCGTCCTTGGCCGCGAGCGTCCGGTTGATCGTGCGCGCGACCTCGGTCGAGCCGGTGAAGACGACGCCGGCAATCGCGGGATGGCCGACCAGCGCGGCGCCGATAGCGCCGTCGCCCTGGACCAGATGCAGCGCCGACGCCGGCACGCCGACCTTGTGCAGAAGAGCGACAGCTTCGGCCGCGATGCGCGGCGTCTGCTCGGCCGGCTTTGCGATCACCGCATTGCCGGCCATCAGCGCCGCCGTGACCTGGCCGAGGAAGATCGCGAGCGGGAAATTCCATGGCGAGATCGCGACGAACGCGCCGCGGCCGTGGAGCTCCAGCACGTTGCTCTCGCCGGTCGGGCCCGGCATCGTCTCGCCTTCGAACAGCTTCCGGCCTTGTGCCGCATAGTAGCGGCAGAAGTCGATCGCCTCGCGCACCTCGGAGAGTGCGTCGTCGAGCGTCTTGCCGCCCTCGCTCTGCAGCAGAGCGAGGAAGTGGGGGCGACGCTGCGCGAGCAGATCGGCAGCCTTGTCCAGCATGGCCGCGCGTTGTGCGGCCGGCGTCGCGTTCCAGGCCTTGAAGCCACCGCGCGCAGCGGCGACGGCGGCATTCGCCTGCTCGATTGTCGACGTCGCGACCGCACCAGACGCCGGTTTGGTTTCTGCTGCTATCGCCGATGTCAGCGCATCGAGCGCCTTTCGCTCGCCGAACTCGATGCCGTGCGAATTCTCGCGCTGCGGCCGATAAAGATCGGTCGGCAGCGGAATTCCGGAATGCGCCGCATTGTTGTCGGCGCCGATGATGTCGGCAGGGCGGCGCAACAGGTCCACGATCGAGACGCGATTGTCCGCCGCCAGCGCCACGAACGACGAGTTGGCGCCGTTCTCGAGCAGCCGCCGCACCAGATAGGCGAGCAGGTCGCGGTGGCTGCCGACCGGTGCATAGGTGCGGTGGGCGATCTCAGGGCGATCCTGACCGAGCTGGGCGTAGAGTGCCTCGCCCATGCCGTGCAGCCGCTGGAATTCGAAGCTATTGGGATCGTCTGACAGTTCGAGGATGGTCGCCACCGTCAGCGCGTTGTGGGTGGCGAATTGCGGAAACAGCCGCGGCCGCAGCGCCAAGAGCTTGCGCGCGCAGGCGATGTAGTTCAGGTCGGTCATCGCCTTGCGGGTGAACACCGGATAGCCGTCGAGCCCGCGCTCCTGTGCGCGCTTGATCTCGGTGTCCCAATAGGCGCCCTTGACGAGGCGCACCATCATCTTTCGGTCGAGCGCGCGCGTCAGTGCATCGACATAGTCGATCACGTCGGTGGCGCGCTTCTGATAGGCCTGGATCGCAAGCCCAAAGCCGCTCCAGCCGGCGAGCGACGGGTCGGCGAAGGCGGCTGCGATGACGTCGAGCGAGAGCTCGAGCCGGTCGGCCTCCTCGGCATCGACGGTGAAGTTGAGGTCGTAGGCCTTGGCGCGGCGCGCCAGGTCGATCAGCTGCGGCGCCAGCTCGCTCATCACCCGCGCATGGCTGACCGCCTCGAAGCGCGGATGCAGCGCGGAGAGCTTGACCGAGATGCCGGGCCGGTCGGGCAGGGGCTGATCGCCGGCCGCCTTGCCGATCGCCTCGATCGCGCGCGCGTAGGATTCGAAATAGCGGCGGGCATCGTCGGCGGTGCGCGCACCCTCACCGAGCATGTCGAACGAATAGCGCGAGCCGCGCGCGGTGTGCGATTGCGCGCGCGACAGCGCCGCCTCGATGGTCTCGCCGAGCACGAAATGGCTGCCCATCAGCCGCATCGCCTGCCGCGTCGCGGCGCGCACCGCCGGCGCGCCGAGCCGCTTGGTCAGCCGGCCTATCGTTCCCTGTGGTGTTTCACCGGGCTGGATCACGCGCGCCGACATGCCGAGCGCCCAGGCCGAGGCGTTGACCAGGAACGCGCTGGATTTGGTCTCGTGATTGACGAAGTCGCCCTGGCCGAGCTTGTCCTCGATGAACTGGTCGGCGGTGCGCGCGTCGGGCACCCGGAGCAGCGCCTCGGCCAGCACCATCAGCGCCAGCCCCTCCTTGGTCGACAGCGCGAACTCCCGCAGCATGTCCTCGACCCCGCCGAGCGGATCGTCATTGGCCCTGATTGCCTCGATCAGGCGCGTCGCGGTGCGGTCGACCCTGGCCTCCTGGTCCGCACCCAGCCTGGCGTCCCGGCGCAGGCGGCCGGCGATCGCCGTGTCATCGGGGGCGTAGGGCGCGCTGAACGGGGGCGGGAGCGGGTCTGGCATGGCGGTTCCTCGGGCAGTTCCTTGGACGGGTTGCACGGGAACACCTACGCGCCCGTGGACCGTAGTTCGATAGACAAATTAGCAGATTTGCCTTAGAAAATCTGGAGAATCTCAGTTTTGGCCGTAGGTATGACAGAGATCGACAAGACCGACCGCAAAATCCTCTCGATCCTGCAAGGGGATGGGCGGATTGCCAATGTGGAGCTGGCCGAGCGGATCGGCCTGTCGCCGACCTCGGTCGGCGAGCGGCTGAAGCGGCTGCAGCGCGACGGCTTCGTCGAGGGCTACGGCGCGCGGCTCAACCCGCACCGGCTCGGGCTCGGTCTTTTGGTGTTCGTCGAGGTGCTGCTCGACAAAACCACGCCGGACGTATTCGAGAAGTTCGCCAGGGCGGTCCAGACCGCGCCGGAAGTGCTGGAGTGTCACATGGTGGCCGGCGGCTTCGACTATCTGGTCAAGGCGCGAGTCGCCAACATGACCGCCTATCGCCGGTTTCTCGGCGAAACGCTGCTGGCGCTGCCGGGCGTGCGCGAGACGCGAACCTACGCGGTGATGGAGGAAGTCAAGCGCGATGCGCCGCTGCCGGTCGGCTGATCTGATCCACAGCCATGCGCCGGATGTCTTGGCATAGCCGCGCACCCGCGATAATTCTCCCCCAGTTTGGGGGCCGCGACATGGACGATACCAATCAGCCGATACGTGCGAAGCGAACCGGGGCTGCCGGCGCGTTATGCGCAGCGATGTTGTCCCTGTTCGCGATGACGCCGGCTCCCGCGGCCGAGCTCAGCGCCGGCGTCATGCAGCTTTATTCGTCGGTCTCGATCTATCCGCCAACGGCGTCGACGATGACGGTCTGCTACGGCTTCGTCTGCCGGCGCCGCGAGATGCTCGACTTCAGCGCGGCCGACAGAGCCGCCCTGACCCGGATCATGGCCACCGGCCGTGCCAATGCCGCCGCCGAACGCGCGGCCGTGCAAAAGGCCGTGATCTGGTTCGACCGCCGGATGGGCCCGATTCTCGGCACCAACAAGCGCGTCGCGAAAGCGGACTTCCGCGCCAACGACGACCAGCACAATTACGACTGCTGGGACACGACCCGCAACACGACCAGCCTGATGCTGGTGATGCAGACCTGGAACCTGTTCAAGTTCCACGACGTCGGGAATCCGCACTACCGCGGGTTTTCGCTGGGGCAGACGCCGCACAACACCGCCGTTCTGCTCGAACGCGCCACCAAGGTGGAGTGGGCCGTCGATCTCTGGCCACGCGGCTATCTGCAACCGCCCGACGTCATGACCGTTGCGCAGTGGGTGACGGAAGATTGAACGGCTGATCGCTTCTGCCGTGCGCGTTCCGTGGTGTTCCATCCGCATTGATTGTAGGGATGGCGGTCTGCGTCATTGACGCTGGAACCGAACTCCAGGATTCGGGTCAACATACCGCGCCGCATCACCATAAGAACCAACTGACGCGTTAAGACGGGCAGCATTCGGTCAACCCGAGGCTACGACATGCGTTCACGTTCGATTTGCATCGATGCCGCGATCAGCGGTGTTCGTTTCCCATTGTTGCCGATGCTTGCGCTGTTGTTGTGGCCTGCCTTCGCCGACCCGGCCCGCGCGGGTGACGTCGAGGATTGCGGCGGCCCACCGACGGAAAAGGCCGAGGCCGCGTGTTCGGGCATCATCAACGATGCTGCACGTTCCACTGAGGATCGGACCAAGGCGTTCACCGGCCGCTCGCGGTTCTACATCGCTCGCAACAAGATCGATCAGGCCTTGAGCGATGCCGATGCGGCGTTGCAGCTGAACCCGCAATTCGTGCCCGCGCTGATCGCGCACGGCTATCTTCGGCAGCGCAAAGGCAGTCTCGATCAGGCGCACGCCGATTTCGATCGCGCGATCGAGCTCGAGCCGAAGAATCCGTTCGGCTTCCTGGCTCGCGGCAATCTGCGCGCCGACCAGCACGCCTGGACCGAGGCGATCTCCGATTACGGCGAGGCGATCACGCTGCGGCAGGATCTTCCCGCCGCCCATGTCGGACGCGCGCGGGCCTATGTCGAATCCGGCCAGCCCGATGCGGCGCTGGCCGACGCCAATACCGCGATCGCCGTCAATGCCAGCACGCCGAACGCGTTTTACTGGCGCGGCCAGGCTTATCGTCGCAAGGGCGACATCGATCATGCGATCGAGGATTTCTCGCGCGCAATCGCGCAGGCGCCGCAGACTGAACGCAACGCCTATTTCGCCCGCGCCCAGCTCTACAGCGCCAAGGGCGACTACGTCAGAGCCATCGGCGACTTCGATCTACTGTTGAAGGTTCTTCCCGACAACAAGGAGATCCAGCAGCAGCGCCAGCAGGCACTCGCGATGCAGGCCGAGTTGGCCAAGTCAGGTGCGGCCGCGTCATCGCAAGCCGCACCTGCTCCTGGCGCAACACCCGGACGGCCAGCCACGCCGGCGCCGGCCGCGGGCAACGAGCAGATCGAGCAGGCCAGGCAGTTCGTTGCGCAGGGCAACCACGCGGGTGCCGTCGCCAATCTCACCCAGGTGCTGAGGGGCGATCCCCGCAACGAGGCCGCGCTGCGGCTGCGCGCGCTGGCCTATTCGCGGCTCGGACGGATGGCGGAGGCGCGCAACGATCTCACGGAATTGCTCAAGCTCAAGCCGAACGATCCGCAGCTGCTGGCCTTCCGCGCGCTCAATGCCGCCGGCATGCGGCAGTTCGATGACGCCATGACTGATGCCGGCCGCGCCATCACGCTCGATCCGAACAATGCGCTGGCCTATCTGGCGCGCGGCCTCGTCAAGGCCGGCACCGGCAAGGTGCAGGATGCGCTCGCCGACTACGACCATTCGATCTCGCTCAATGCCAAGGAGGCGCTGGCCTACACCGAACGCGGGCTCGTCTATGTCGGGCTCAACCAGCTCGACAAGGCGCTGCTGGATTTCGATCAGGCGCTGGCGCTGGTGCCGACCAATCTGGTCGCCAAATCGTGGCGCGGCCTGGCGCTGATGCTCAAGGGCCGTACCGATGAAGGGCTGGTCGATATCGACGGCGTGCTGGAGCGAAGCCCCAACAATCCGACGGCCCAGCTCGGCCGCGGGCTTGCAATGCTGACGTCTTCGCAATTCGATCGCGCCGTCGCCGCGCTCGATCAGATCGTCACGAAGACACCCAACGACGCCTTTCCGCATGTGCTGCGCGCGCGCGCCTATCTCGGGCTGAAGAAACCGGACGACGCGATGAAGGATCTCAACTTCGTGCTCGCGGCGCGGCCGGATTACCTGCCGGCGCTGACGTTGCGCGGCATCACCTGGTCGGCGCTGCGCAATTACGACAAGGCGGTCGAGGATCTCGATCGGGCGATTGCGCAGAAGGAGACGGTGGAGGGGCTGTTCGCCCGCGCCAAGGCGCATGAGGCGCTCAATCACACCGACAAGGCCACCGAGGACTTCCGCAAGGCGACGCAGCTCGCACCGTCGAGCGTGTTCGACGTGCTGGCGCAAGCGGAGTCGAAGCGCAAGATCGAGGAATTGTCGAAGCGGGTGCCGTGCGGCACCGGGCAGGGCGGCACCTGTCTGTGACGCGCCAACGCAGCAGCAGCACGTCTTCCCGGCGCAAAGGATAGGCGTCGGCACGCGATCGATGGCGGCCGGAAAAAGTACAATACCGTGGCGCGCGGGCATCGTGCCCGCTCCGCCGAACGTCACGCATGTGATGTTGGATCGGCCCTCACTCCCGGATGGTGTCCGAGAGTGCGCCGCTGGATCTCGCGCGGAGCGCTAGACCTTGAGGTTCTCGGCTGACGTCTTGCCGCGATTCGCGATCTCTTCGTATTCAACCGACTGGCCTTCGTTGAGGCTTTGAAGGCCGGCCTTCTGAACTGCTGAAATATGCACGAAAATGTCCTTGCCGCCCGTTGCGGGCTGGATGAATCCATAACCCTTGGTCGGGTTGAACCACTTCACTGTACCTTTGGGCATTCCAGTCGTCTCCGCGGAATCAATCGAAAACAGACCTGCCGGTCCCCGCACAAACCGGCTTGTCCGTGCCGCACAGGATAGCAGTTTGAAAAAAGCTGGGTAGATCAAACCACGGTGTGTTTTTGCCCGGAAACAACCCGCTTTGCAGGGTTTTGGTGCCGGATTGCCTGTTTCGTGGTCAATTGATGCAGTGCAAAAGACCGGCTTCCGCTGACCCGAATTGGATCAATGGCCCCGCGCGCTGCCTTCTGGCGGGCGCGCGGGGATTGACCGACCCGTCTCAATAGGTCGCGGAAAGATACTCGACGATCTTGCCGACGTCGGCCTGGTCGATCGGCGCACCGTAGACCTTGATCATCTTGGTCACCTCGGCCTGCCAGAAGTCTTTCTTGAACTTCTCACCCTGCGGCTGGGTCTTGATGTAGTCCGCCGAGTGGCAGCCGGAGCAATTGCTCTGCACCACGTCGAGGTTGGGACCCGGCTTGAAGGCCGCGGTCTCCTCGGGAAGCGTGTAGTTGACGGGCGCGGCGATCGCAGCGCCGATCGAGAGTGTCGCGATCGCAGCGAGAGAGGCAAGCAGCTTGCTGGTCATGATGCTTCTCCTCACGCCGCGGTGACGCGCACGGTTTCGACGACGTTGCGCAGATAGCCCGCCGGATTCCACAACGGGTCCATCGGCTGGGTGTCGCCGGCATTGTTGGTGGCGCGCACCTTCAGCTCCGAAGGGCCGGCGGGAAGTGCGACCTTCAGCTTCCATTCACGGAAGGCGTATTTGCCGAGATCCTTGCCGAGCTTCGCCGGTGTCCAGCTCTTGCCGCCATCGGTCGAGACCACGACCTCCTTGATGCCCTTGCCGCCGTCGAAGGCGATGCCGCGCAGCGTGGTGCGGCCGGCCTTCAGCTTGGCGCCGTCGGCAACGCTTGTCATGAACGAGCGCACCGTGAAGCGGTTGATCGGGATCGTGGCCTTCGGTGCGGTGCCGGGCTCGACCGCGTTGTTCGGTGTATCCGGAATCCGGTAGGCGGACTTCATCCAGAAGCCGTCGAACACGCTGTCGATCACGGTGATCTCGTTGAGGTGCTTCACCCAATAGGTGCCGTAATAGCCCGGCACCACGAGGCGGAGCGGGAAGCCGTTGAGGAACGGCAGGTCCTCGCCGTTCATGCCCCAGGCCAGCATCACCTCGCCGTCGCGCGCGTGATCGATGTCGAGCGCCTTGACGAAGTCGGGCGTCGTCTCCATGACGGGGCCGTCCATGCCGTTGAAGGTGACCTGCTTGGCGCCGGCCTGCACGCCGGCCATGTCGAGCACAGTCTTCAGCGGCACGCCGTGCCAGCGCGCGCAGCCCATCGCGCCGTTGGCAAGCTGGCCGCCGGCGACGCGCGGATTGAAGAAGCCGCGGCTGTTGCCGGAGCACTGGTTGACGGCGACGAGCTCGATGGCCTTCAGCTTCCGGAGGTCCTTCAGCGACAGCGCTAGCGGCTTGTCGACCTTGCCCTTGATCTCAAGCGTGAACTTGTCCGGATCGAGCTCGTAGGGGATGCCGGCGAGGTGATAGCGGACGAAGAACGCGTTGTTCGGCGTCAGTGGACCGTCGTTGAAGATCGCAAACGGGGTTTCGAGCTGCGGCGGCCGGCTGGTCAGGCCGATCATCGGGCGCTTCTGCGGGTAGCGTACCAGCGGCCGTTCGCCGTTGTCGAAGGGCAGTGTCACGGTGTCGAGGGCGAACGCGCCCCTTGATCCCAGCCCCGTCACCAAAGCCGCCAACCCGGCGCGCTTCATCAAGTCTCGTCGATCGAGCATTCCGCTTCCTCCGAAGCTGTTCTGTCCCGAGCCGGTCATCACCAGGCTCAGATTGCGTTGCGCGCCTTCGCATCATGGAATGCGCGCGGCGACAAATGTCGCACCTGACAACCCCAAGTCAATTGAGCTTTCGCCGCGGTGCGTCGCAACAACGAAAAGCCCCGGCCGCATCAGGCGACCGGGGCATTTCGATTCCACAGTAAGGGTCGATCAGTAGCAGACGTTCACGGTGCGATAGCGATAGCCGTAGGGCGTCATCACCAGGCGGGTGACGTAGCAGCCGGAGTCGACGAAGCCGACGGAGATGCCCGGGCCACCCCAGAAGTGATGGTGGTACGGATGCCAGAAGAACGGCTTGGCGGACGCCGAGGTCGGCGCCAGCGCGGCGGCGCCGAGGGTTGCTGCAGTAGCGAGAGCAAGCGTGACTTTGCGAAGCATGGTCGTCTCCTTCAGATGCGCGTTGAGCTCTGTCGCGGCGCGGTTGCAGTGTTACCCATCGCCAGTCAGTCGCATCCGGCACGGGACGCGTTCGAGCATCGCCGTTGAACGCATCCGCGGATGTGCGGCAGGTCACACTCGGTGAAGGGGGTGAACCGGTCAGGCGGCGACGGCACGCCGGTCGTCGACCAGCGCGGACAGCACCCGCGTTGCCTCGACGGTGCGCACGGTCATCGGCTCGTTGCGGCCGCGGATCGCGACCTCCTGCGCCGGCAGGGCATCGACGGCAAGGCCCGCTGTGACGCGCACCTCGTCGGAAATGACGGCCTCGCAGGCCAGCGCCTTGGTCATGTCCTGCAGCCGCGCCGCGACGTTGACGGCGTCGCCGAGCGCCGTGAACACCATGTGGTCGCGATAGCCGATATCGCCGACGATCACCTCGCCGCCATGGATGCCGATGCCGAAGCGGATCGGCTCGCGCAGATCGTGGCTCAGAAACTGGTTCAGCTCGTCGATATTGGCGGCGATCATTGCCGCGGCGCGTAGCGCCTGGCGGCAGGCCTCGTGCCGGTCGGTCGAGAGCCCGAACAGCGCCAGCATGCCGTCGCCGATGAACTGGTTCGGCCGCCCGCCGGCCTCCAGGACCGCTTGCGACACCGCGCCGAGGAAGCGGTTGACGATGAACACGGTGTCGAACGGCAGCCGCTTCTCGGCGAGTTGCGTCGAGCCGCGCATGTCGACGAACATGCTGACCAGATAGCGCTCCTGGCCGACCCGCGTCGGATTGCCGGCATGCGCGTTCGCCGACGTCGTGCTCGGCAGGAACAGCTGGAAGAAGGTCAGGTCGCCGGTCGGCCGCAATTGGCAGGCCAACCGGATCGACGGATCGTCGGTGCCGACCCGGTGCAGCACGAAGGCCTCGCGCGGCGAAGGCTCGGGCAGCGTGGCGTGATCGCCGATGATGCGGATGCGGCAGGTCGAGCAGCGCGCGCGGCCGCCGCAGACGCTGGCATGCGGCACGTTGTAACGCAGGCTCGCTTCCAGCACGCTCAGCCCCTTCGGCACCCGCAGCGTGCGGCCGTTGCCATAGGACAGCGCGATCATGCCGCCGCGGCGTTCGAGCAGGGTCCGCGCCCCGCGCGCGAGCAGCACCAGGCCGAGCAGGCCGAGATAGCCGATCGTCAGGTCATCGGTGATCTTCTCCAGCATGGCCCCTTGCGCCGCCGTGCCGAGCTTCTGCACCGACAACTCCTCGCGCCGCCAGTCGGGATCCTGGTAGTCGGCGATCGTGGCGCGGCCGGCCTGATAGATGCCGAGCATCGCCAGCGTCGGGATCAGCACGGCTGTCGCGAGCAGGAAGGGCGCCGCGCGCTTGAAGAACGCGCGCATCCGCAGCCAGAAATACAGGCCGATGCAGCCATGCACCCAGGCGATCACCAGCACCGCCAGCATCGTCCACAGCCGGTTCGGCGACGCGATGAAGAACGTGTAGAGCTCCTGCGGATAGAGCTTCTCGTGCCCGTACAGGGTCTGGCCGAGCCGGACGCCGACGACGTGCGCAACGATCAGCATCGGGACGCTGAGGCCGAGCGTGAGCTGCAACGGCTCGATCGCCTTCCAGTGGAACTCGCGTCGCTCAAACAGCGTCCAGATACCGAGCGCGGCATGCACCAGGCAGGCGGAGTAGAACACGATGGCGACCGGCAGGAACTGCCAGAACCTGGTGTGGTAGTGCACCCCGATCGCCAGCGCCTCGGTCGAGATATTGCCCAGCGCATGGTTCAGGAAATGGCTGATCAGGTAGGCGAACATGATCGCCCCCGTGACCAGGCGGACCTGCCGCTGGCCGATGCCGCGGGCCATGTCCTGCAGGTGCTCGCGCGAGGGGGAGGCCATGTGATTCATGATCGGCAAGTCTAATGTTTAATTCCCGCGCTGAACACCACCACGGGTCCGGCCGCGCCGGGATGGCGGGCCGGGCGGAACGTTGACACTCCGTTAAGAGTCGAACAAAAAGCGCGCCGTGACGATAGCCCCTTCCAATAACATCGGTGTTAAACCGGCCCGTTCGCGCACGCCGGACTGGCGCGGCGTCATCGCCGTAATCGTTGCCATGACCGCGATGCGGCTGGTCTATGCCCATGCGCTCGACCTGCGCACCGACGAGGCCTATTACTGGACCTGGTCGAAGGAAAACGTGCTGTCCTTCCTCGACCATCCGCCGATGGTCGCCTGGTTTATCCGCTTCGGCACTGCAATCCTTGGCGACAGCAATCTCGGTGTCCGGCTCGGCGGCATCGTGGCGATGCTGGCCACCCAGCTTCTGCTCGCCGACATCGTCCGCCGCGTGACATCGAACAATGTCCGCGCCGTGATGCTGGCGCTGCTGCTGCCGGAGGCGGCGCTCTATTACGGGCTGTTGATGGCCAAGGTCGCGCCGGATACGGCGCTGATCCCGTTTTCGGTGGCGATGCTGTGGTCGCTGGTGCGGCTCGCGCAAGGCAATGACGGACGCTGGTGGCTTGCCGCGGGGCTGTTTGCCGGGCTGTCGCTGCTGTCGAAGTTCACCGCGGTCACGTTCGTGCCGGCGGTGCTCGCCTTCGCGCTGGTGCCGGACTGGCGCTGGCGCTGGCTGCGCAGCCCGTATCCGTACCTTGCCGCGCTGATCGCGATCGTCGTGTTCTCGCCGGTACTGATCTGGAATGCCGAGCATGCCTGGGCCTCGTTCCGCTTCCAGGCGGTGCGCGCCACCGTCGAACGCGATCTGACGCTGCGCACCCTCGGCGAATTCGTCGGCATGCAGTTCGGCCTGGTCGGCTTCGTGCTGCTGCCGGTAACGCTGTTCGCAACAGGGCTGACGGCATGGCGCGGCTATCGCAAGCGCGAGCCGGTCGCGATCCTGCTGGCGACCGCGGTGCTGGTGCCGTTCGTCTATTTCCTCTGGAAGTCGCTGACCTTGCGGGTCGGTGACACCTGGCCGATGTTCCTGTGGCCAGCAGGCTTTGCCGCGGTTGCCATCAACGTGACGCGGATGCCGTTCGAGGGCTGGTCGGTCGGGCTGGTCAAATCGACGGTGTATTGGGCACGGACGGCGATTTCCACCGGCATCGTGTTCGTGGTCTGCGTCTTCCTCTATTACATGTTCGCGCCGTGGAATCTGATCGGCCGTACCGATCCGATCGGCACCGAGGCGGGCTACGATGCGGTGGCTGCGCGCACGCTGGCGCAGGTCGAGGCGACCGGCGCGACCTGGGTCGCGACCACGGACTACCGCACCTACGCGATGCTGCGTTGGATGCTGCGCGGGCGGGTGCCCGTGATCGAGATCAATGAGCGCGGCCGCTTCCAGGGTTTTGCCGATCCCGGCATCGGCAAGATCCGCGATCATATCGGCGTCTATGTCGGGCGCGAGCCGGAGAACAATCTGCCGCTGTGGAGCGAGACATCAGCGGTGCGGCAGCCGCTGGAGCGCGTGACGCGGAGCTGGCGCGGCATGGTGATGGACACCTATGCGCTGGAGAAGATCTCAGGCTGGACCCCCGATCTCTCGCCGCCGCCGGACACCACCTTCTTCCGCTGGCGCGTGCTGGCGATGCTCTCAGAGCCTTGCGAGATCACCTTCTCCCCTTGTGGGAGAAGGTGGCAGCCGAAGGCTGCCGGATGAGGGGTCTCGCTCCGCGGGTGAAGCTTGCGGAGAGATACTCGCGTAACACACTCGATGTCGTCCCTGCGAAAGCAGGGACCCATAACCACCGATGCCGGCTGTCTTGCGTTGCTGTAACGGCGAGCGCCGTTCACAATATCCGCTGCGGCGTATGGGTCCCTGCTTTCGCAGGGACGACAGCTGTGTTTGTCGCGACCACGACGTAGATGGTGGGCACGGCGCAAACGTGTCTTTGCCGACCCTGCGCCGTTATTCGTCCTCCTCGCGCTTGCGGATCAGGTCTTTCGCCAGATCGGTCAGCGCCGGGCGCGGCAGGGCGTTGAAGGGGAGCGGGCGGGTGACGTCGATCGCGGCGAGGCCGAGGCGGGCGGTCAACAGGCCGTTGAGCATGCCTTCGCCGAGGCGTTGTGACAGTTTCGCCGCGATGCCGTGGCCGAGCATCTGCTGGATCAGGCTGTCGCTCGCCGCCATGCCGCCGGTGATCGCGAGATGCGCGATGACGTGGCGGAGCAGGCGGATCATGCCGAGCGCGCCGGGCCGGCCGCCATAGAGCCGCGCCAGCTGCCGGATCATCCGCAATGACGCCACGAACACGAACAGCACGTCGAACAGCGCGCGCGGGCTGACCGCGGTGACGACCGAGACGCGCTGCGCGGCCGACGATACCAGCCGCCGCGCCTCCTCGTCGAGCGGCGTCATCAGCTCGCGCTCGGCGAGGCGGATCATGTCGGCACCGTCGATGATGTCATCGGTGTGGCTCTGCAGAGCGCTGCGGGCGCGGGCGAGCTGCGGGGTCCGGTGCGCGAGCTTGAGCAGATCGGCGACCACAGTGCGGCTCGCGGCCCGGTCATCGCTGATCAGCACCTCGGCGGCGCGCAGATGCAGTTTCTCGATGGTGGCAAGCCGCGCGAGGCCGACGAGCTCGCGCGTGGTGACGACCGCGAGCGCCACCGCGGCGACGAGCGCGAGCGCGAGCCCGAGGAAGCCGAGGCCTTCGTTGCGCGCGAACAGGTCCTCGACCAGGTTGAGCACGCCAAGCCCGGTGCCGAGCACCACGAGGCCCGCGACCGCGCTCCAGAACAGGGTGCCCCAGCGGAAGCCGCGGCGCGCCGGCAGCAGCGGCGTATCGACCGGCACCGGCAGCTGTGCGGGCTCCGCTTCAGGCACGATCTGGATCGTACCGCGCATGAGGCGGCCGCTGTCGTCCGGATCCATCACGACCACGCCGGGATCGTCGAGCTTGAACGTCGCCGGCCGCCGCGGAGGCGTCTTCTCGTTCATTGCAGTTTGTCTCCGATCAGGAACTGGAGGACGCGGTCAAGGCGGATGTGAGGCAAGGTCGGCTCCGCATCGCTGCTGCGTTCCAGCTTCGGCGGGCGGAAACGCAGGAAACGATAATCGGCGGCCTCGGCGCCCGAGCTCGAGAGGCCGCGGAATCCGCCGTTGAACAGCTCCTCGGGATTGTCGGGCAGGTCGCCCGGAAAGGTGGCGACTTCGGTCTCGCCGTCCAGGATCTCGCCGTTAGCGACTTCGCCCGGTGCCGGCGTGCCGAGGATCGACGGCAGCTTGTCCCGGCCGCGCTGAACCTGCGCCTCGCGCGTGGCGCGCACCGCGGCGAGCGCCACCACGTCGATCCCGGCGCCGGCATATTCGGCGCGCTCGGCGGCCCTGGCCACGATCCGCCGCAGCACGGCCTCGAGGCGGTCGTGGCTCTGGTGATGCAGGTGGTCGGCCTTGGTTGCCGCGAACAGGATGCGGTCGATCCGCGGCCGGAACAGCGCGCTCAGGATCGTGCTGCGGCCGATCCGGAAGCAGTCGAGGATGCCGGCGAGCGCGGCCTCGAGATCGTGCAGCGCCTCGGGACCGGCATTGAACGCGGCGAGCGCATCGGCCAGCACGATCTGGCGATCGAGCCGCGCGAAATGATCGCGGAAGAACGGCCGCACCACGACGTCCTTGTAGGCCTCGTAGCGCCGCCGCATCATCGCCCATAGCGAGTGATCCGGCGCACTGCCGTCCACGGACACGTCGAGCGGAGCGAAGGTCAGCGCCGGTGTGTCGGCGAGATTGCCCGGCATCAGGAAGCGGCCCGGCGGCAGCAGGCTCATCGCGAAACGCTCGTCGCGGCAGGCGCGCAGATAGTCGGTGAACAGGCGTGCTTCGGTGAGCGCAGCCTGCTCGTCCTCGCGGGCCTCGGGCTTCAGCGTTGCGAGATGGGCGTGCCAGGGCGCGGCGAGTTTTGCGCGCAGCGGCTCGCGCGACAATGCAAGGCTCTCCGCCGACCATTGCTCGTAGCTCTTGCTCAGCAGCGGCAGGTCGAGCAGCCACTCGCCGGGATAGTCGACGATGTCGAGGGTCAGCGTGCGGTCCGCGCCATTTTGCCGCTGATACTCGATCACCAGGCGAAGCTCGGAGATGTCGGTGGTCGAGCTCGGCCAGGTCAGCTCCTCGACCAATGTCCGGACATGGTTCTCATAGGCGAAGCGCGGCACCGCATCGTCGGGCTGCGGGGCGAGATAGGCGCGCGCGATCCGTCCCGAGGCATAGGCCTCGAACACCGGGAAGCGGCCGCCGCGCGTCAGCCCATGCACCAGCGCGGTGATGAACACGGTCTTGCCGGCCCGCGACAGGCCGGTGACGCCGAGCCGCACGGTCGGGTTGAAGAAACCCTCGCCATAGTCGAGCAGTGCCCGCGCCGAGAGACGGGCTTCCTCGACGATATCAGAGAAACTGGGGGGCATGGAGGGTTAACGACAAACCCGGCAGGAGGGACCAAAAAGGCGGGCGATCATCCGCAAGGTGGCGATTATCGGGCCAAAATCAAGCTTCACATTTCCGGCGCCTTTGCAGGCGAGGGATGGTGAGGGAATTGAACGCATCACATCACCCGCGCTACCCATATTCATCGGCCCACAGGAAAGCCTGCATGACGGTCTTTCGCCTGAAGCAACTTGCCTCGACCTCGATCCACGCGGCCGGCGCCGCGCTGTGGAACTACGACCGCGCCGAGCTGATCGCCGACGGCGTCGTTCATCTCGTCGGCGTCGCTTTCGGGCTGGTTGCCGCCACCGCGCTGATCGTGCTGACCGCGGTCTATGCCGGCCCGTTCGACGTTGCCGTGGTGTCGGTCTATGTCGCAGGCCTGCTCGGGATGCTGACGCTGTCGGCAACCTATAATCTCTGGCCGGTGTCGCGCGCCAAATGGGTGCTGCGGCGCTTCGATCACTCCGCGATCTACCTGTTGATCGCCGCGACCTACACGCCGTTCATCGTGGAACTGAAGGACAGCTATTTTGCGATCGCGCTGCTTGTCGGCGTGTGGTGCGTGGCGATCGTCGGCATCTGGCTGAAGCTGCGTTATCCCGGCCGCTTCGACCGGCTCTCGGTCGGGCTTTATCTCGCGATGGGCTGGAGCGGCATCATGCTCTACGACCGCGTCGTCAAGGCGCTGCCCACGATGGCGCTCGGCTTCGTGCTCGCGGGCGGCATCCTCTACAGCCTCGGGGTGATCTTCCACTCCTGGCGGCGGCTGCGCTTCCAGAACGCGATCTGGCACTGCTTCGTGCTGCTCGGCGCCGCCTGCCACTATACGGCCGTGTTCGACGTCGTGCTGGCGAGCTGAAGTTCTCGCCATCAGCCGTAGATGGGCTATCATGTTCTCGATAGGCCCATTCAACCCTCTCACCGTCGCCCTGAGGAGCCGCGTAGCGGCGTCTCGAAGGGTCGACGGCCACCAGCCTGGCCGTGCATCCTTCGAGACGCGCTACGCGCTCCTCAGGATGACGGGAGGCGCAGGGTTGGGTGAGCAAATTGACAACGTGCAAGCAAAGATATCGGGAGGATGGCCATGCAGGTGGCAGGGAAAGTGGTGGTGGTCACCGGCGGTGGCAATGGCATCGGCAAGGCGCTGTGCGAGGCGTTCCACGCCGCGGGCGCGTCCAAGGTCGTGGTGGTCGACCTCGATCATGCGGCGGCCGAGAAGGTCGCAGCCACAGTCGGCGGCGCCGCCTTCAAATGCGACGTCGGACAGGAGAAGAACATCCTGCATGTGATCGAGGAGACCGAGCGCATGTTCGGCCCGATCGCGCTGTTCTGCTCCAATGCCGGCATCGGCGGCGGCTTCGATCCGCTGTCGAAGAATGCCGGCGGCACCTCGGACGAGCCATGGTCGCGGAGCTGGGCGATCCATGTGATGGCGCATGTCTACGCGGCGCGGCATCTGGTGCCGCGCATGAAGACGCGCGGCGAGGGCTACTTCCTCAACACGATCTCGGCCGCGGGCCTGCTGTCGCAGGTCGGCAGCCCGGCCTATTCCACCACCAAGCACGCCGCGGTCGGCTTCGCGGAAAACCTCGCGATCTCGCACCGCGCCGACAACATCAAGGTCTCGATCCTCTGCCCGCAGGGCGTCGACACCAACATGCTGCGCTCGATCCCGAAGGGTCCGCAATCCGGCGACGGCGATCTCACCGCGGAGCAGGTCGCGCAGGATGCGCTCAAGGGCATCGAGCAGGAGACCTTCCTGATCCTGCCGCACCCGCAGGTGCTCGGCTACATGCGCAAGAAGACCGAAAACTACGACCGCTGGATCGGCGGCATGGCCAAGATCCAGGCCAAGATGCGGGAAGCGCACGGGAAGTGACTCGTGGCTGAGACTGATCGCGCATGTCTCGGTGATGTGAGGTGAGCACCCTCGTCAGGCTCCCTCTCCCCTTGCGGGAGAGGGTGGGGAGAGGGGTGGCCCCGGGCGAGATGATCGATCGAAGCGTCGCTATCGCAATCTCGCTCGCGTGCCGCTGCGACAATCGAGAGAGCACCCGTGTGGTACCCCTCTCCCCAACCCTCCCCCACAAGGGGGGAGGGAGCCCAACCGCTGGTGACCTCCTCACTTGTGCGTGCGGAGGTTCATCACTTGATCAGCGCAATCGCCTCGCGAAACCGGGGATGCGCCGCGGTTTCCAGCCATTCGAACACCACCATCTCGGTGGTCACAATCTCGGCGCCGTGCCGCTCCATGCGGCGGATCGCGGTTTCCTTGTCTTCGGCGCGGCGCGAGCCCAGCGCATCGCGCACGACATAGACCTTGCGGCCCGCGTCGATGAGGCCGAGCACGGTCTGCTGCACGCAGACATGCGCCTCGCAGCCGGCGACGACGAGGTGCCTGTCGGGTGGGACCGCGCCGAGGAATTCGCGCTCGCGGACGGCGTCGAAGGTCATCTTGTGGATCAGTCGCACCTCGGTGGTCGCAAGCTCGGCGACGGTCGCGCCGAGGCCCTTGGCATTCTGCTCGGTGAAGACCGTGGGAATATCGACGAGCCCGGCCATGTCGATCAATCGCCGCGCATTCCTCACCGCTGTCGTGCCCTGATCGATCGCCGGCATCAGGCGGGACTGGAAGTCGACGATCAGCAGCAGCGACCTTCTCGGATCGATCGTCAGCATGGCCTCACTCCTTGCCGAGTTGCGCGATCTTCTCGCGCAGATAGGCGTCCATCAAATCGGGCGCCGAGGCGCCGAACATTCGGATGCGGCCGGTGTGCAGCAACAGCAGCAAGCCGGTCGCATGCGCGAAGCAATCCACCATCACGGTGTTCGCCTTCTGCCTGGACGCGCCGAGCGCCTCGGACGCTTCCGCAATCGGATGCAGCGCGGCCTCCAGCGCGGCGTTCAGTTCGTGGTCGCGATCATGGCCGAGACCGGCCGGCTTCATGCCGCCGCGAAACAGATAGAAGCCGAGATCGAGGTCGCGCGGGTTCTCCGCGTAGTAGCGGAAGAAGGCCATGCCCGCCGCATGCAGCCGCTGTTTGGCGCCGCGCGTCGTCGCGACCGCGGCGCTGACGGCCTCGCCGAGCGAGGCCAGCGATTGCCGCAGCACCTCGGCATAGATCGCTTCCTTGGACTCGAAATGGAAATACAGCGCCGCCGGCGTGTAGCCGGCCCGCGTCGCGATCGCCCGCAGGCTCGCGCCCTCGAGGCCTTCTTCGGCGAACACGCTGCGCGCCGCATCGAGGATCAGCTCGCGCTTGTGGCGGCTGATCGCTTCCTTCCTGCTCTCGCGCATCTGCATATCGGGCCGAATCCGTTCTTGACTCAATTCTAACAGTGTTCAATAATTTAACAGTGTTCAAATAAATGAGCAAGGGAGAAGCGCCATGCTGATGACGGCCGCGGACTACCGGGAATCCCTGCGCCGCTACAAGCCGCGAGTGTTCGTCAACGGCGCGGCCGTGGCGAGCGTCGCGGACGAGCCGCTGCTGGCGCCCGGTGTCGCGGGTGTCGGCGTGACCTACGATTTCGCGCATCGCGCCGAGCACATGCCGATCATGACGGCGCGGCAGGCGACCTCGGGCAAGACCGTCAACCGCATGCTCCACATCAATGAGAGCGCGCAGGACCTGCTCTACAAGCTCGAGGCCGTGCGGCTGGTGTGCCGGACCTCGGGCTGCGCCCAGCGCTATCTCACCCATGATGCGCTGAACGGGCTCTACCAGGCGACGAAGCTGACCGACGATCGGCACGGCACCGACTACAGCCAGCGCTTCCTCAACTACCTGCACGAGGTGCAGGACCAGGACCTGACGCTCGGGGTCGCGATGACCGACGCCAAGGGCGACCGCTCCAGGCGCCCGGGCCTGCAGGCCAATCCGGACGTCTACGTTCATATCAAGGAGCGTCGCCCAGACGGCATCGTGATCCGCGGCACCAAGGCGATCGTGACCGGCGCGCCCTACATGCACGAATTCCTGGTCATGCCGTGCCGTACCCACGTGCCCGACGACAAGGATTTTGCAGTGTGTTGCGCCGTGCCTGTCGATGCGCCCGGCGTCACCATCGTCGCACGCCCGGCCGGCCGGCCCGGTGAGGCCAGCGCAAAGTTCTCGGCGAAGTATGGCCAGTCGGTCGGCGTCGTGATGTTCGACGACGTGTTCGTGCCGCATGACCGTGTCTTCCTCGCCGGAGAGACCGAGGAGGGCGGCTTCCTCACCACGTCCTACGCCACGCATCACCGCCACTCCTGCATCGGTGCACGCGCCGGCTTCGGCGATCTCCTGATCGGCGCCGGCGCGTTGATGATCGAGGCCAACGGGCTCGATGCCGAGAAGCACGCCCATATCCGCGAGGCGATGGTCGAGCTGATCACCATCACCGAGAGCTTCTATGCCTGCGGGGTCGCCTCCTCAGTCTATTGCACCAGGGACCCGGCGGGCTCGGTGATGCCGGATGCGGTGTTCTCGAACATCGGCAAGCTGCTGCTGGCGACCAAGATCTACGACATGCACCGCGTCGCGCATTACGTCTCCGGCGGTCTGATCGTCGCGTTGCCGGGCCCCGACGAGGACCACAATCCCGAGACGCGCGCCTCGCTCGCTGCCGTGATGGGCGGACGGCCGGATATTCCGGCCGAGCAGCGCGCCGAGGTGGCGCGGCTGATCGAGGACCTCACGGTCTCGCATGAAGCCGGCTGGTATTCAGTGATCTCGCTGCACGGCGGCGGCTCGCCGGAGGCGATGAAGCGCGAGATCTGGCGCAATTATCCTGTCATGGAGAAGGCCGAGCTGGTCGAGAATCTGCTCGGCCGCGGCCTCGTCGACGAGGGCCAGCGGGTGTCGAAGCAGCCCGGCCGCTGCTGCGCCACCGGCTGCGAGGTGCCGACGCCGTCAGCGGTTGTGTTGGAGAGTGAGAACGCCCTCGTGAGGTGAGCACGCTAATCGGGCTCCCTCCCCCCTTGCGGGGGAGGGCTGGGGAGAGGGGTAAGCCCCGGGCGAGATGATTGCGGTGAGTCTCGCTTTCGCAATTCCGATCGGGTTTCGTTGAGACTCACATTGAGAGAGCACGCCGTGTGGCACCCCTCTCCCTAACCCTCCCCCGCAAGGGGGGAGGGAACCTGGCCGCCGGTGCCTTCCTTACGAGTGCGTGGGAGTCGCGCTTATCCCCTAGCTCTTCTGCGTGTAGAGCAGCGGCACCGCGGAATCCACCATCACCTCGATCAGGCTGGCACCCTGATGCGACAAAGCGCGCTGGTAGGCGCCAGGAAGCTCGGCCGATTTGGTCACCCGCACCGCGTCGCAACCCATGCCTTCGGCGAGCTTGACGAAATCGATGCCGGGCAAATCGAGGCCCGGCACGTTGCGCACCTGCATGACCTGGCTGAACGAGCGCATCGCGCCGTAGCCGGAATTGTTCATCACCACGACCGTCAGCGGCAGCTTGCGCTGCGCCGCGGTCCATAGCGCCTGGATCGAATACATCGCCGAGCCGTCGCCGATCAGACAGACCGTGCGACCTGTGCCGCGGCCGAGCGCCATGCCGACCGCCGCCGGCAGGCTGTAGCCGAGGCCGCCACTCGCCATGGTGTAGAAGCTGTCCTGGCCGCGCATCGGCATCGCCTTCTGCATCAGCGGACGATGCGACGGCACTTCCTCGACCAGCGCATCATGCGGCCCCATCGCGGCCGACAGCGCGTGCAGCGCGTATTCGGCGGGGATCGGATCGCCGGCCGCGGGCGCCGGCGGCAGGATGCGGCCGGCCGGCGCGATGCGCCTGGTCTCGGGCAGCAGCTCGAGCAGCGCCGTCAGTGCCGGCTTCATCGTCGCGACGATGCTGTGGCCGGTCGGCGTCATCGCGGCGGCGTCGGCATCGTCGGTGATCTGGAAGATCGTGGTCGCGCCGTCGAAGATCGCGGCATGGCCCTCGACATGGAAGGTGAAGACCGGCGCGCCGACCACGACGACGAGATCGTGATCGCGCAAGGCATCGGAGAGCTGGCCAGGCGCGGCGTGCAGGAAGCCGGCAAATTGCGGATGCCGTTCGGGGAACGAGCAGCGCGCCGAGAACGGGCTCGCCCACACCGCGGCCTTGGTCTTCTCGGCGACCTTGACCATGAGATCGACGGCCTCGGCGCGATCGACGGCGGGGCCGACGACGAGGGCAGGGCGCTTGGCCTCGCCTAGCGCGGCCACCAGTGCCTGCATCGCGGCCGCATCGGGGCCGATTTCGCGGCTGACCTGGCGGGCGTCGAGCGGCTGTGTCGCGTGCGCCCAGTCGTCGATCGGCACCGAGACGAAGGTCGGCCCGCAGGGCGGCTGCATCGCGACGTAATAGGCGCGCGCGATCGCGGCCGGCACGTCCTCGGCGCGCGCCGGCTCGACCGCGAATTTCACGTAAGGGCGCGGAAATTCGGAGGCGCGCTCGGCATAGAGGAACGCCTGCAGCGGCATGATCGAGCGCGCCTGCTGGCCCGCGGTGATCACCATCGGCGTCTGGTTGCGGTAGGCGTTGTAGATGTTGCCGAGCGCGTTGCCGACGCCGGCCGCCGAATGCAGATTGACGAAGCCGGCATTGCGCGTCGCCAGCGCATAGCCGTCGGCCATGCCGACGACCGAGGCCTCCTGCAGGCCGAGCACGTAATCGATGTCGTCGGGCCAGTCGCTCAGGAACGGCAGCTCGGTGGAGCCGGGATTGCCGAAAACCTTCCTGATGCCCCACGCGCGCAGCAGCCCGAAGGTGGCGTCCTTGACGCTGACGGTCTTGCCTTTGCTGGCGGCGGGTTTGCGCGACGACATCGGGCGGCTCCCATTTCTGTCTTGTTTGGTTCCGTCATTGCGCGCGGCAAAAGCGGAAAGGCAATCCACCTGTCGATGGATTGCCTGACGATGTCAAGCCGCGGCGGCCTGGTTGCCGCGGCAACGGCTGAAAATTGCCAAGGCGGTCCACGTCATCCCCGCGCAACGGCTACGCCGTTGTCGCTGGAGGTGCGAGCGGAGCGAGCCTCGAAGGATGCGTGGCCCGAGTGTGGCCGTCGATCCTTCGAGACGCGCGCTGATGCGCGCTCCTCAGGATGACGGATGACGTTCCCGCTGTGCAGCTAGTTGGCCTTCAGCGCCGCGGTCTGCTTGGCGAGCTGCTTGTCGAAATCCTGCTCCAGCCCCGCCACATAGCTGGCGTTCTCGCCCGGCTTGACGAACGGGTTCGGTGCGCCGTCCTTCATCTGCGCGCGCTTGGCCTGCATGTCGTAGACCTCCGGATGCGGCCCGAGCAGCACGTCGACCTTCATCGCCTTGACCTTGGCGAAGGTCGAGCGGTAGTCGTCGACGATGCCGGGATAGGTCGGACGGCCGACCAGCCGGTTCAGCGCCACGGTTCCGCTGCAGAAGAACAGCACGTTGCGCTGCGCGTTGCCGTCCTTCACGGTCATCTCCCAGCTGGTGCAGCCGGGCGAATGGCCGGGCGTCGCGTGCGCGGTCAGCGTGGTGTCGCCGAGCGTCACCTTGTCGCCTTCCTTCACGGTGCGGTCGACCTTGACAGGCGTAAAGGCCAGATCGGCGTTGCTCTCGTCGCCCGGATAGTAGCCGCCCTCGAGCAGGGGCTTGTCGCGCTCGCCGGCGATCATTTGCGCGCCGGTCTCCTTCTTGATCTCGGCAAAGCCGCCGGTGTGATCGAGATGGGCGTGGCTGTTGAGGATGATTTTGATGTCGGCGACCTTGAAGCCGAGCTTCGTGATGTTGTCCTTGATCATGCCGGTCGACTGCTGCATCGCGGTATCGATCAGGATCAGGCCTTGCGACGTCTTGATGATGTAGACCGCGATCCCGTCGGTGCCGACATAGTAGATGTTGTCGATCAGCTCATACGGTTCGAACGGCGCGGTCCATTTCTTCATGACCGTGGCCATGAAATCCTTCAGCGTCTGTGCCTGCGCACCGGTTGCGATCAGCGCGAGCGCGCACAGCGCGGCTGCGATCGTCCTCATGGTTTTGCCTCCCCTGCCTGTTATTGTTCGTGCACGGGCCGCACTATGCGTGCTGGCAACGCCGGGAGCAAGCGGCCGGCGGCAAGCCGCCGGACAAGGCGACCCGCCGTCCGGCGCATGCCTGTTCTGCGATCAGCTCGCGTATTGCGCGATGCCGTTGCCGAACGACCAGTTTTCCTTGGCAACCTCGACGAGGTTGATGAAGACATCGTCCGGGCGTACCTGCAGCTGGCTCTGGAAATCGTCGGCGATCCGCTTGTAGAACGCTTTCTTCATCTCGATCGAACGCCCGGCATTCAGGGTGATCTGGATGAAGATGAGATCGTCGCTGTAGGTGTTGCCGAGATAGTTGTCGGCGTAGTTCAGGTCACCGCGATCATGCTCGGTGATGATCTGAAACTTGTCGTTCTCCGGCACGTTGATGATCTCCCGCATCGCCTTGTAGACGATCTCGCCCAGTGTCTTGCGATACTCGGCGGACCTGCCGCGCTTCAGGTCGATACGAACGAATGGCATGGTGGTCTCCTGTATGATGCGGGACCCGGCCGGATCGGCCCCGTGTGATCGAGACGCTGCGGCGGCGCGAATGTTTTGCGCGTCGTCCGCCTGCGCCGGCGGCGTCGGAAATTCAGCGGGCCGCCTTGAAGGCCTCCCAGCGCGCGTCGCGTTCCCTTTGGTATTTCGGCGTCCGTTCCCCGGCCATGTCCTCGCGATGTACCGGCTCGCCGCAGGACTCGCAGACCGGGCCGAGCCCGGCCGGCTTGCCGCAGACGAGGTGTGTGTAGTTCATCGAGCGCCCCTCCCTCGGTGATTTGCACCAGGTCTCGCCCCAGGCGCGCAGCGCCATCAGCACCGGAAAGAACGCCGCGCCCTTCTCGGTGAGGTGATATTCGTGGCGCAACGGGTGCTTGTTGTAGACGCGCCGCGTCACCATGCCGTCCGCTTCCAGCTTTTTCAGCCGCGCAGCGATCATCTGCGGCGTGCCGCCGGTCTGCGCCTGGATTTCCTCGAAGCGATGACTGCGCGCGAACAATTCGCGCAAAACCAGTACAGTCCAGCGGTCGCCTACGACGGTTTCGGCGCGGGCGACCGGACACAGCGTTTGGTCAGTCGTGTTGTCCTTGATTTTCGCCATCACGATTTCTTCATCGGTCTTGTGACTATGAATTTCATAGCAATATGGCCCGGCATCGTCGCAAATGCAATGGGCCGCATTCGGCCCGGTCTTTCATCACCAAGGAGCGAGCCATGACCACCGAACAGGCGCCGGCAGCGGCGAAAGTCGATCTGAAGCTCGAGGTCGTCGTCATTCCCGCCGCCGACGTCGACCGTGCCAAGCGCTTCTACCAGGACCTCGGCTGGCGGCTTGATGCCGACTTCGTCAGGCCCGACGGCTCGCGCGCCGTGCAACTCACGCCGCCGGGTTCGCCGACCTCGATCCATCTCGGCTCGGGAGCCGGGCTGCCGCGCTTCCTGATCGTCAACGACATTGAGAGGGCGCGCGCCGAGCTGATCGCGCGTGGCGCCGACGTCAGCGAGGTGTTTCATCGCGGCGCCGAAGGTCGCATCAAGGGACCGGATCCGGAGCGCCCGAGCTACGGCTCGCTCGCCACCTTCAACGATCCCGACGGCAATGTTTGGCTGCTGCAGCAGGTCACGCAGCGGCTGCCGGGCCGCGTCGACGGCAACAGCACGACTTTCAATTCATCTGCGGATCTCGCCGCCGCGCTCCGCCGCGCAGCGGCAGCCCATGGCGAGCATGAGAAGCGGACCGGCGGACACGATGCGAACTGGCCGGACTGGTACGCCGAATACATCGTCCGCGAGCAGGCCGGCAAGCCGCTGCCCGAATGACCGGAAGGTCGCCACAACACTCGCAACAGGCCGCGCGCGGCCAGGGAGACATTCGATGCCTGAGACCGTTTATCCGCGCGAGAGAACCGCGCTGCTGCTTGTCGATCCCTACAACGATTTCCTCTCCAAGGGCGGCAAGGTCTTTCCCCGCATCAAGCCGATCGCCGATGAGGTCGGGCTGCTCGACAATCTGCGTCGGCTGGATGGCGCGGCACGCGCCGCCGGTGTGCAGGTCGTGATCGTCCCGCACCGGCGCTGGGAGCCGGGCGACTATGAGGATTGGGATCACCCCAACCCGAGCCAGCGGCTGATCATGCAGCGTCACAGCTTCGCGCGCGGTGAGTGGGGCGGGGAATGGCATCCGGACTTCGCGCCGAAACCGGGCGATCTGATCGCCGGGGAGCATTGGGGGCAGAGCGGCTTTGCCAACACCAATCTGGATTTCCTGCTCAAGCAAAAGGGCATCACGCATGTGATCGTGGTCGGTCTGCTCGCCAACACCTGCATCGAGTCGACCGCCCGCTTCGCCATGGAGCTCGGCTACCACGTGACGCTGGTGCGCGATGCGACCGCAGCCTTCTCGCACGACATGATGCACGCCGCGCATGAATTGAACGGCCCGACCTACGCGCATTCCATCCAGACAACCACGGAGGTGATCGCGGCTTTGCCGGCGGCATCTCGCTCAAAGGAGCCAGTGCAATGACCCCGACATCTGAGACATCAGGCGCAATCGCAGCAAGCCAATCGAACCGGGAAGCCATCGACCAGGACAGACGCAGGCTGCTCACCGGCGCGGCGCTGGGCCTGGCTGCCGCCGGCGCTGCCAGCCTGTTTCCGGCGCGCCCGGTTGCCGCGGCCGCCAATGATGCGATCCGTCCGTTCCATATCAACATTCCCGAGGAAGACCTCGTCGACCTCCGCCGCCGTCTCGCGGCAACCCGGTGGTCCGACAAGGAGACCGTCAATGACGACTCGCAGGGCGTTCCGCAGGCGATGCTGCGCGATCTCGTCAGCTACTGGCAGACCGATTACGACTGGCGCAAGGTCGAAGCGCGGCTCAACGCCCTGCCGCAGTTCATCACCGAAATCGACGGGCTCGACATTCACTTCATTCACGTTCGCTCGAAGCACGACAATGCCTTGCCGCTGATCGTGACGCATGGCTGGCCGGGTTCTGTCATCGAGCAGATGAAGATCATCGGCCCGCTGACCGATCCCACCGCGCATGGCGACAGCGCATCGGACGCGTTCCATCTCGTGATCCCGTCGATGCCGGGCTACGGCTTCTCCGGCAAGCCGACTACGGTCGGCTGGGATCCCCAGCGCATCGCGCGGGCCTGGGTCCAGTTGATGAAGCGGCTCGGCTACAGCAAGTTCGTGGCGCAGGGCGGCGACTGGGGGTCGCCGGTCTCCAACGAAATGGCCAAGCTCGGTGCGCCGGAGCTGCTCGGCATCCACGTCAATCTGCCCGGCGTCGTTCCGCCCGAGGTCTTCAGGGCCGTCTCCACGGGTGGTCCCACGCCGGACAATCTGTCGGCGGAAGAGCAGCACGCCTTCGAGCAGATCAAGCTTCAATTCGCCAAGCGGCGTGCCTATGCGCAGATCATGGGCACCCGCCCGCAGTCGCTGGCGGCGTTCGCGGATTCACCGGCGGGCCTTGCCGCCTGGCTGCTCGATCACGGTGACGGCTATGCCCAGCCGGCTTCCGCGATGCAATCAGCCGTGCTCGGACATGCCGTCAACGGCCATTCCGCGGGTGCACTGACCCGCGACGACGTGCTCGACAACATCACGCTGTACTGGCTCACCAACAGCGCGATCTCCTCGGGCCGCCTGTACTGGGAAAACAAGACCAACCTTTACCTGCCTGCCAATGTCACGATCCCCGCCGCGGTCACGGCGTTTCCCGGCGAGAGTTTTGTGGCGCCGCGGAGCTGGGCGGAAAAGGCCTATCACAAGCTGATCTACTTCCATCAGGCCGAGGCCGGCGGGCATTTCGTGGCATGGGAGCAGCCCGACATCTTCAGCAGAGAAGTTCGGGACGCGTTTCGGCCGCTCCGCAGCCTGATCTGAGAATTGAAAGGAACATCCGTCATGCCGAAACTTGCACTTATCGCCACGGTCGAGGTCGCGCCGGAGAAGCGGGACCAGGTCTTGTCGCTGCTATCGGCGCACGGCGCCCGCTCGCTCAGGGATGAGCCGGGCACGCTCCACTTCGACATCCTGGTGCCGCGCGAGGACGGGTCGAAGCTGCTGATCTACGAGGTCTATCAGGACGACGCCGCGTTCGAGGCGCATCGCAATGCGCGATCGATCGCACAGTTCCGCGAGGAGAGCGCCGGGCTCGGCATCAAGATCACCGCAACGCGGTGCACGCCCGCCGTTTAGGTGCCGTTGCGAGCGGCGTCATGCCCGGTTGAGGCTGGCGCCGCGCTCGGACAAAACCTTCTCGGCCTTCGGCGTCAGCTCGTAGAGGTCGCCGTCCTTGGCGACGTACCCCTCCTTGATGAGCCGGTCGACTTCGCCCTGCACGTCATCGGCAAAGGCGATGGATTGCGCGATGTCGCAGAGAACCGCGACCTGTTCGTCTCTAAGCATGGCGTCCTCCGTCAGGGCGGGGAACGCGCAGGCCGGCATTCGGTTCCAGCGGGTCGGATCATACGGCAGAACTTCGCACACACTAACCGTCAGCCGCGACGCACGCGCCTTGGAGCTTCACCGAGGCACGGTGTCGAACACCGGTGCGAAGCCACCGCCGTCTGGGCGAATATGGGCGCAGCGGGCACCGCGGAAGTGGGCTGGTATGACGAGCCGGCCGCTATCCGCTGCTTCTGCCAGGATTTTCACGCGTGTCTCGCGCGCGAGCTGCGGGTCGGTGCAGGATGAGGTGGACAGATCGGGCTGGAAGATCTGCACCGGATTGTGCACGGCATCGCCGCAAAAGATTGCGCGATGCTGCGCGTAGTCGATACGTAGCCCCATCTGCCCGCTGGTGTGGCCCGGCAACGGGACCAGCCGCAGGCCCGGTCCCAACTCATGGCCGTCGTCGACCAGATCGACGCGGCCGGCCTCGACGATCGGAATGACGCTTTGCTCCAGCGCGCGGGCGTGGATCGGCGGAGCGCGGCCGGCATCATGCTGCGTCATCCAGTCGGCAAGCTCGCGGCGGCCGAACAGATAGCGCGCGTTGGGAAAGGTCGGCGCCCAGCGGCCATTGTCCTGGCGCGTGTTCCAGCCGACGTGATCGACATGCAGATGGGTGCAGAACACCAGATCGATATCGCCTGGATCGACGCCGCTCGCACGCAACCGATCAAGGAAGCCGCTGCCGCACCGCCGATGCCAAGCCGGAATCTCCGGGATGTCCTTGTGCTCGCCGATGCAAGCGTCGATCAGCAGCGTTCGTCCGCCCGCTCGGATCACAAAGCTCTGGATCGCGTGCTTCGCGATATCCCGGGCGAGATCGATGAACACCGGCTCCAGCACATCACGATGCGCTTCGATCAATCCGCGATCGTATCCCGGCAGGAACTCGGACAGCGGAAGCCCGAAATCGTCGTCGTCGACGATGACATCGACCGTTGCGTCGCCGATCGCAAACCGCATGACAGCTCCTTCCCGAAGAACCGTGCATCTTGCCGCGCGGTCACTATGCAGGTTGGCGCCATCGATCGCAAGCTGCGCCGTTGCCGAACGGCTATCAGACCATGTCGCGCAGCAGCTCGATCAGGCGGCCGCATTCATCGTCCGTGCCGACCGTGATGCGCAGGAAATCCTCGATCCGCGGCTTCTGGAAATGCCGCACCAGGACGCCGCGCTCGCGCAGCTTCGCGGCGAGATCCGCGCCGCGATGGCCGCCATGGCGCGCGAACACGAAGTTCGCAAGGGACGGCAGCACCTCGAAGCCGAGCGCGCTGAGGCCGCGGACCAGCGCCTCGCGACTGCTGACGATGCGTTGCCGGGTCTCGTCAAACCACCCATCGTCCTCGATCGCGGCGACCGCACCCGCGATCGCAAAGCAGTCGAGCGGATAGGAGTTGAAGCTGTCCTTGACGCGTTCCAGCGCCTCGATCAGCGGACGCTGGCCGATCGCGAAGCCGACCCGCAATCCCGCCAGCGCGCGCGACTTGGACAGCGTCTGGATCACCAAAAGATTGTCGTGGCGCGCGACCAGCGGCACCGCGCTCTCGGCGCCGAAGTCGACATAGGCCTCGTCGACCACCACGAGACGGTCGGGATGCTCGACGACCAGCGCCTCGATCGCGGCACGCGGCAGCGCGACGCCGGTCGGCGCGTTCGGATTGCACAGCAGGATGGCGCTGCCCGGCCGCCGGTAGTCGGCGAGATCAATCCGCATCGCGGCATCGAGTGGCACCAGTTCGTATCGCGCGCCATAGAGGCGGCAATAGACCGGATAGAAGCTGTAGGTGATGTCGGGGAACAGCAGCGGCGCGTCGTGCTTCAGCAGCGCCGGGAAGCTGTGGGCCAGCACCTCGTCCGAGCCGTTGCCGACGAATACCTCGTCTGACGTGACGCCGTAGCGCGTCGCGATCGCCTCGCGCAGGGCGGTTGCGCGCGGATCCGGATAGAGCCGCAGGCGATCCGCGGTCGCAGCGATCGCGGCCAGCGCGCGCGGCGACGGCGGGTAGGGATTCTCGTTGGTATTGAGCTTGATGAGGCCGTCGATCTTGGGCTGCTCGCCGGGCACATATGGCGACAGATTGTGGACGACCGAACTCCAGAAGCGACTCATGATCTGCGATCCAGGGATGAATGCGATCACAATACGGAAGACGAGGCGCTGATGAAAGCGCCTCTTTTTCCCCTCGCACTCTGATAGGTGTCGAGCTCGCGCCTTACCAGGTCGCGGTGCCCTTCATGGTCGGCTGGCCCTCGGCATTGGCGGTCCACAGCTCCATGCCGCCGTCCTTGTCGTTGGCATTGACCGAGAACTCGCTGCCTTCGAACAGCGGCTGTACGCCGCGATAGGACAGCTTCTTCGGCGGCTTGCCGCCACGGAGTTTCGCGGCGAGCTCGACGATGAAGGAGGCCTGCAGCGGGCCGTGGAAGATCAGGCCCGGATAGCCCTCGACCTTGGTGACGTAGTCGCGGTCGTAGTGGATGCGGTGGCCGTTGAAGGTCAGCGCCGAATAGCGGAACAGCAGCACCGGATCGGAGACGTGGCTCTCGCGGTGCTGCGCGACCGGGGGCGGCGGCGCCTTCGCGGGCGATGCCGCCGGCGTGCTCGTCATCTCGCGATAGACGATGTCCTGCCGCTCGCGGATCGCGAGCCCGCGCGAGGTGGTCACCTCGTGATTGACCGAGACGAAGCACAGCGTGCCGGTCGAGCCGGATTTCACCGTGACGTCGGCGATCTTCGAGGTGCGCTTGGCTTCATCGCCGATGCGCAGTGCATCGAAAAATTCAAGCTCGCCGCCGGCCCACATCCGGCGTGGCAGCGGCACCGGCGGCAGGAAGCCGCCGCGGGTCGGGTGACCGTCGGGGCCGAGCTGCGACATCGGAAACACCGGCTGCGCCAGGCACCAATGCGTGGTCCACGGCGCGGCATCGCCGGCCTTCGGCTCGCCGATCTCCTGGAACAGCGTCGCGCGCAGCCCCATGACGAGATATTTGGTGACGACGTCGGAGGCTTCCGTCGTCTTGCCGATCCATTGGCGGAGATGATCGAGGTCGAGTTTGTCGGTCATGACTGTGTTGCCCGGGCAGGAGAAATCTCAGGAACGTTTGATGCGCTCGCCGATCGCGGGCACCTTGCCGTAGTGCCTGTGCTCGCCGACCACGATCGCGCCCGGTGCCGGATAGCTGACACGGCCGTTCGGCGTGTCGACCTCGATGCGGCGCAGATGCGGATGCCTGGCGAGGTCGTCCATGCTGTTGACCTCGGCAAAGGCGATGTCGGCCTCGACAAGCTTGGCCAGCAAATCCTCGCGCGTCAGTCTGCCGAAGCTGTCGCTGACGATCTGGTCGGTCACGGCGCGGTTGCGCACGCGCTCGACCATGTTTGCAAAGCGGGGGTCGTCGGGGAGAGTGGGCTGGCCCAATATCTTGGCGCACAGCGCCTTCCACTCGCGCTCGCTCTGGACCGAGATCAGGATCTCCTTGCCGTCCTTCGAGCGGAACACGCCATAGGGCGCGATCGAGGGATGGGCGAGGCCGATCCGTTTCGGCGCCTTGCCGTCCTCGGCATTGAGCAGCGGCACGGTGAGCCAGTCGGCCATCACGTCGAACATCGAGATCCGGATGTCGGCCCCCTCTCCGGTGCGGCCGCGGCCGATCAGCGCCTCGAGGATCGACGCATGCGCGGTGGCGCCGGTCGCGACGTCGACGATCGACATGCCGACGCGCGAGGCGCCCTCGGGTCCGCCGGTGATCGAGGCAAGGCCGCTGTCGGCCTGGATCAAGAGGTCATAGGCCTTGCGGTCGGCATACGGTCCGGTGTCGCCATAGCCCGTGATCGTGCACATGATCAGCTTCGGATAGGCCTTGCGCAGCCGCTCGCGCGAGAAACCGAGCTTGTCCATCGAGCCGGGCTTGAGGTTCTGCAACAGCACGTCGGCGCCTGCGATCAGCGCCTCGAGCTGCGCGCGGCCTTCCTTGGTGGTGAGATCGACCACCGCGGAATCCTTGCCGCGGTTGAGCCAGACGAAATAGCTGCTCTGGCCCTTCGCGGCGGCGTCGTAGCCGCGGGCGAAATCGCCCTCGGGCCGCTCGATCTTGATGACATGGGCGCCAGCGTCGGCGAGGCGTGACGAGCAGAACGGCGCGGCAACCGCCTGTTCGACGGCGATGACGGTCAATCCCTCAAGCGGCAGCATGATCAGACAACTCAGTAGGAGCGGGGCATGCCGAGCACGTGCTCGGCGACGAAGGAGAGGATCAGGTTGGTCGAGATCGGCGCCACCTGGTAGAGCCGCGTCTCGCGGAATTTGCGCTCGACGTCGTATTCCTCGGCGAAGCCGAAGCCGCCATGGGTCTGCACGCAGGCGTTCGCCGCCTCCCAGGAGGCGTCGGCCGCCAGCATCTTGGCCATGTTGGCCTCGGCGCCGCAGTCGAGCCCGGCCTCGTATTTGCGGGTGGCTTCCTTGACCATCAATTCGGCCGCGCGCATCGAGGCGTAGGCCTTGGCGATCGGAAACTGGATGCCTTGATTCTGGCCGATCGGCCGGCCGAACACGCTGCGCTCCTTGGCGTAGTTGGTCGCCTTGGCGATGAACCACTTGGCATCGCCGACGCATTCGGCCGCAATCAGGATGCGCTCGGCATTCATGCCTGAGAGGATGTAGCGGAAACCCTTGCCTTCCTCGCCGATCAGGTTCTCCGCCGGCACCTTCATGTCGGTGAAGAACACCTCGGTCGTGGCGTGGTTCATCATGGTGCGGATCGGGCGGATCTCCAGCCCCTTGCCCTTCACCTCGCGCATGTCGACGATGAACACCGAGAGCCCGTCGGTGCGCTTCTTCGATTGCTCCTTCGGCGTGGTGCGCGCCAGCAGCACCATCAGGTCGGAATATTCGGCGCGGCTGGTCCAGATCTTCTGGCCGTTGACGACGTAATGGTCGCCCTCGCGGCGCGCGAAGGTCTTCAGCGATGAGGTATCGGTGCCGCTGGTCGGCTCGGTGACGCCGAACGCCTGCAGCCGCAATTCGCCGGTCGCGACCTTCGGCAGATATTTCGCCTTCTGCGCGTCGTTGCCGTGCCGCAGCACGGTGCCCATCGTGTACATCTGGGCGTGGCAGCCGCCGCCGTTGCAGCCGGCGCGCTGGATCTCTTCCAGGATCGCCGCCGCCGCCGACAGCTTCAGGCCGGCGCCGCCATATTCCTCGGGGATCAGCACCGAGAGATAGCCGGCTTCCGTCAGCGCATCGACGAATTCCTTCGGATAGGCCATCTGGCGGTCGAGCTTGCGCCAGTATTCGCCGGGAAACTGCGCGCAGAGCTTTGCGACGGCGTCGCGGATGTCGGAATGGTCGTCGGTGTGTTGATCGTGTGCGGTCATTGTTTCGTCTTGTTGGGTTCTGTCTTGCCGAGAGGTTGCGCCAGAGCGTTTTCGAGCGACGTGGAAGCCAATTCGCGTGAAGAAAACGCCCGCTGTTGTGGGGTCCCGGTAAACTCCCTATGCTGTTTTGTTATAGCGTATGAACCTGCCTTCCAGGATTGGCAAGTATGGATTTCCGCCAGCTTAGGACCTTTGCGTGCGTCGCGGAACTCGGGAGTCTGAGCAAGGCATCCGATACCTTGCGGGTCGCGCAGCCGGCGCTGAGCCGGCAGATCAAGCTCTTGGAACATGAGCTGCGCACCGAATTGTTCACGCGCAACGGCCGCGGCATGGTGCTGACCGATGCCGGCCGGCTGCTGCTGGCGCGCACCGGCGGTATCGTGCGGCAGATCGACCAGATCCGCGACGACATCCAGTCCGCCGGCGGCGCGCCGTCGGGGCGCGTCGTGCTCGGCCTCGTGCCGACGGTGAGCTGCGTGCTGTCGGCGCGGCTGGCGCGGCGCACCGTGGAGCGCTATCCCGGCATCTCGCTCTGCATCGTCGAGAGCTACAGCGGCCATCTGATCGAGTGGCTGCATCGCGGCGAGATGGATCTTGCGGTGATCTACGGCCCGTCGGTCGACCTGCATCTGGCGGTGCAGAGCCTCGGCCGCGATAGCATCGTCGCGGTCGGCCCGCGCGGCAGCGGGCTGAAGCAGAAGAAGCAGGTGGAATTCGGTTGGCTGATGCGCCAGCGCCTGGTGCTGCCCAGTCATTCGCACGGCCTTCGTGCGCTGCTCGAACATGCAGCGGCCAGAAAGAAGATCGATCTCGACGTCAAGCTCGAGGCGGATTCGTTCCGCGTGCTGACCAGCCTGGTCGAGGAGGGGCTCGGATACACCATGCTGCCGCCGTCCTCGGTGCGCGCCGAGGTCGCGGACGGCCGGCTCGAGACCGCGCCGATCGCGCGACCGGCGCCGCGGCGCGAGCTGACGCTGGCTTCGCCGGTCGAGCATCCCGGCTCCAACGCGATGACGTTGATCGCAAGATTGCTGCGCGACGAGGTCGCCGCCCTGCGCGCCGAGGGGCTCTGGGATATCCAGCTCGCCTGAGCGCGGCGGCACTCATTTCCGTCATTGCGAGCCACCCGGTCGGCGCGTAGCGCCGCCGGATGACAGGCTCCGCGAAGCAATCCATCGCACGGCATACGCGAAGGCATGGATTGCTTCGTCGCTGTCGCTCCTCGCAATGACGACATAACGTACACGTGCTCAGCTCACCTTGAAGCCGAGATGGCCGCGGAAGCGGTTCTTGAGATAGGTGCCGTCGCGCGGCGGCAGCGCGCGCTCGACTTCGCCGGACGCAATGCGAATGCGCGCGAGCCGTGGGCCGCCGGCGAGATCGCGCAGGCTGTTGCGGAAATTCTCGATGCCGGCCATGTCGGCGATGTCAGAGACATTGCGAATGCCCGCGCCGCTCGCGATCACCTCGAGCTTTGCCCCTAAGCCGGAGTGGCTGGGCTGCATGCCGGTCTCGCCGAAATGGCCGTTGTCGAGCACCGCGATCGAGAGATTGCCGGGCTGCTTGGTGGCGATCGTGAGGAGGCTGCCGATCCCCATCAGCTGCTCGCCGTCGCCGGTGACGACCAGCACCGGGCGCTTCGGCTGTGCCAGCGCGAGGCCGAGCCCGACCATCGCGGCGCCGCCCATCGCGCCCCAGAGATAGAAGTTGCCGGGATGCTCGCCGGCATCGAACACGTCGTAAGAGGAAGAGCCGAGCCCGGAGATCACGAGCAGGTCGCCGCGGTCGGCAAGCAGCGCCTTCACCGCGGCGCGGCGGTCGAGTGTGCCGGTTGCTGACATCAGTGCGTCTCCTTGGTCCACTTCTTGCGGCCGATCATCCGCTGCGAGATCAGCACCGCGACCTGCTGGTCGCCGTCATAGGCGAGCGAGGCGGCGGCCGAGATCACTTCCTCGGCGTCGTCGGGGTTCTCCAGCCGCAGCACCGTGGTGCCCATGATCTCGAAGGCCTGCGGCGTCGCGCGGCCCATCGGGATCTGCCAGGGATTGAACTCGGCCCATTCGCCGCGCATCGTCACCAGCGTCAGCAGCGGAAAGCGGCAGCTCGCCATCAGTGAGAGCATATTGACGCAATTGCCGACGCCGCTCGATTGCATCAGCAGCACCGCGCGATCGCCGCCGAGCCAGGCGCCGGCGGCCAGCGCCACGCCTTCCTCCTCGGTGGTCAGCACCGTGGTCTTGATGCCGGCATCGGCGTGCGACAGCTTGATCAGCTTGGAATGTCCGGCGTCGGGGACGTAGCACACCTGCGCCACGCCGAAGCTCTTCAGCGTGCGGTAGATCGCAACCGGCCAGTCGGTGCTGGTCGCGCTGTCCTGGTGAACGGCAATCTGGTCCATCATGGCCTCGGTAAGGGGCGCGCAGTGGCGCGTCCTCATACCGAAGCCTTAGCGTGCGGGGAGGTTTAGCTCCCGTCGCATCTGTTTCGCGCAGCTATGCCGGAATTGTATATCTCTGTCATTGCGAGCGACGCGAGGCAATCCATCTCTCCTCACGCGCGGAGGGATGGATTGCTTCGTCGCTTCGCTCCTCGCAATGACGGGGAAGCAGCGCGGCCAGTGACCGTCGAACTCAGCCGTTCGGCTGCAGGAACGTGCCGTATTGCTTGCTGGCCGCGACCGCGGCGGCGGCCTGTCCGATGACGCGCATCGCCGCCATCATGGGCCAGGGCCCAAGGCTGATCCTGCGCACGCCGGCGCGGGCGAGATCGCCGATTTCGGGAACGCCCTGCGTCACCATGATGTTGACGGGCAGCGGCGTCAATTGCACGAACCGCTCGATCAGCGCGAGGTCGGTGAGCCCGGGCACGAAGATTCCATCGGCGCCGGCATCGGCATAGACCCTCGCGCGCCGTGCCGCCTCATCCAGGCATTGCTCCGGCGAGCCGAACTTCAGCAGAAACGGGTCGGTGCGCGCATTGATGAAGAGATCAATTCCAAGTTTTTGCGCGGCACCCCGTATAGCCGTGATCTTCGCGGCTTGCTGCGCGGGATCGACGAGCTGCCGCTTTCCGCCAACAAGCCCGTCCTCGAGATTGATGCCGATCGCGCCGGCCTTCAGGATCCTCGCTGCCGAATGCGCGGCGGCCTCCGCCGTGTCGCCATAGCCCGCCTCCAGATCGATCGACACCGGAACCGGGACGGCGGCGGTCATCCGCGAGACCAGGCCTTCCACCATGTCGAGCGGGGCGTTCTCTCCGTCGGCATAGCCGAGCGCAGCCGCGACCGCTCCGCTGCTGGTCGCCACCGCCGGCGAGCTCTTCGCGATGGCCTTGGCGGTGGCGACGTCCCAGGCATTGAACAGGACGAGCGGATCGCCCTGCTTGTGCAGACTGCGAAACGTTTCGGCGTGGTGTTGCTGTGTCGTGGCGTCCATTGCGCGCACTCCTTCTCAGAGAATTTGAAAATCGCGTTGGTTGGCACGGCCGCTGGTTGCGGTGCGCCTGCTCAGGCGGCGGCGTGCGTCGTGAACCAGTCCATGATCAGACCGGTGACCACGGCCTCACGCTCGAGGTGCGGGAAGTGCCCGACATCGGGCAAGACAACGCGCTGATGTGGCCCCTTGAAGAGCGGTTCTTCCTGCATCGAATACCGTGCTGTCGGATCGTTGCCGCCATAGATCGTCAGCGTCGGCGTATGCATGTCCTTGATCGGCAGCCGGCCCGCAACTCCCGCATCGACCAGGCCGTTGTAGTATTTCAGCGCCGCCTTCATGGTACCGGGAGAGCTGAGCGTCTCCTTGACCGAGCGGAGATGCTCGTCGTTCTGCAGGGTTGGCGACCACAGCTTCCAAAGGTAGTCGACGAAGGGAAGTCCCTCGATGTTGACCGCCGAGTGAGCGCCGGGCACCGTGAAGAAATAGACATGGAAAACCGATCGAACGGCATCGGGATCGCTCCTGAGGCTCGGGATTGTGATCGGGTGCGCGGTGTTCATGACCACCGCGGCCTTGATCGCCGACGGTGCCGTGGCCAGCGCCTGGAAGGTTGACGTGCCGCCCCAATCCATGCCGACGACGCAAGCCTGTCCGTCGTCGCTCAGCGCGGCGATCAGCGCTTCGAGGTCTTGGCCCAGTGCGATCGGATCGAAGATGCCGTCGGCCGGAATTTCAGTCGGCGCATAGCCGCGCAGGAACGGCGCGACCGCACGATAGCCGGCAGCCGCGAACGCCTGCAGCTGCTTGCGATATGACCAGGCGTTGTCGGGAAAGCCGTGCATGAACATGACCAGCGGTCCGCTGCCCTGTTCGAGATAGGCAAACCGCACGCCGTTGGCCTGCACGTATTTCAGGGCGGGTTCGCTGCCTGCGGTCTCAGGCGTTGCCATTGCGCTGCTTCGGGTCGTCATCGCCGCTCTCCATTTTTGGTCGTTGTCGCTCTTCCGGTTAAATATGTGCGTAGCGCACATATCTGGTCAAGTTGTTTTTTGTGCGCAGCGCACATATTGTTGGCGGCATGGAAAACGGAATCGCCAATCTGCTGGGCGCGCTGTCGCTCGCCGTCATGGATCGCATCGAGCAGGGTGCGCGCGAGGTGGTCGGCCGCGGCGGCGAGACACCCGCGGCGCTGATCGTCATCGGCTATGGCCAGGGCATGACCAACGACAAGCTGAGGCGGATCCTCGGCCTGTCGCATTCCGGAACGGTCCGGCTGGTCGATCGCCTGGTGTCCGATCGGCTGGTCGAGCGCCGGGCCGGCAAGGACGGCCGCGAGGTCGCCTTGCACCTGACGCCGTCAGGCGCTGCATCTCGCAACGAGCTGCTGGCGTCGCGGATTTCGGCCGTCACGTCGCTGCTGGATGTGCTGTCATCGGCCGAACGGAAGCAGCTTGCAACGCTGATCCACGAATTGCTGGCAAGGCAGGACACCTCCGAGATGGATCGCTTCACGATCTGTCGGATGTGCGACGACCGGGTCTGCACCAATTGCCCGTTGCCGACCAACAAGGGCCAGCACGCTCGCTAGAGGGATGTCTTCACTGTGAAGGAAGCGGCGACAAGAGGAGCGGCAAACTAATTTATGCCGCTTGCTTTACCCGTTTGAGTTGAGAGGTTAGCCTCGGACGTTTCTTTAGGGAGTGCTCATGAAACTATTGGTTTTTACTGCCGCTTCGGTGGCATCCATCATGTTCAGCGTAGGGACGGCTTCGACTGAATGGACTCCGGCTGGCGTCGCCTGTGTCAATAAGAAAACGAAGAGGGGGGAGATATGAGAACAATTGCACTCGTGCCGTTTGTCACGGTTGCGCTTGCGCTCAGCCTGTCTCCAGCCTCAGCAGCCAAGAAGGGCTACGCTGCCGCTCGCGCTGCTTGCCTCGCGCAGGCTGGTACGACGGAAGCCATCTTCTCGGCACGCAAGGCGACTTATGCCCAGGGCGGCATCTACAAGGAATGCATGACCGGGAAGGGCTTCGATGTGACGGTCCGGAAGAGTAATGGGGATCGGCTGTACTGACGGACGGCTTACGAGAGTTACCAGGCGTCCTACGGGGCGCCTTTTGTTTGCAATCATTGCGCACGTCGTCTCGTCACGCTCTGGCTCCTTGCCGTCAGTTCGTGCGCTTTTGCGCCGTGAACACGTACATGTCCCAGAACGTCTCGGGATGATCGACCTCGAAGCGGTGCCACTGCTCCAGATCGGTCTCGTCGGCCGCGCCCGCAAACTGCTTGTGGAATTTTTCCAGCAGCGCCGGATCGTCGAACGGCTCGAAACCCCCAAACGACAGGCCATGATCGTTCAGGAACGCGGCGATCTCCGGAATGGTGAGGCGGTGCTCCATGACGTTGAACAGCAAATCGCGGCAGCCGCTCATGCTGTAGAAATCCTTGGCGCCGATCAGCGGTCTCCATTGCTCGGCCTCGCGGAAAATCTCCTGCCGGCACCGCCTGATGTCGTCGGCACTGGCGCGATAGTTGCGCGCCGTGATGCGGGCACGCGCTTCCACAATGACGCGGCGCGCCAGTTCGCTGTACAGGCCGATGCGCATCGTGCCGCCCGGCCGCAGCAGCGAGGCCAGCACGTGCCAGCCGGCGAAAGGTTCGGCGAGATGATGCAGCACGCCGACCGACTCGATGCTGTCGAAGGCGCGGCCGATCGAGCCCAATTCCAGGATGTCCGCCTGCGCATACTCGACATTGCGCAAGCCCAGCTCGCGCGTCTTGCGGCGCGCATAGGCGAGGCTGGTCGTGCTGATGTCGACCGCGAGCAGGCGTGCGTTCGGATAGACCTGCGCGATCTGGATTGCGTGCGAGCCGGTGCCGCAACCGGCGATCAGAATATCCCGTTCGGCTTGCTGTTCCGCGGTCGCGACCGTCTTTCCCCGCGTCCGATCTGCGACGAATGCCGTCAGCGGGTTCACGGTCCAGCGCGGATAGGGATTTTCCTCGTACTGGCGCATCACCTCGACCGATACGTCGTTCTTGATCGGGGTGAGCGTTGCAATGGCGCCGCGTTCGTCCATCTCCTCGCGCGGCTCGCGAAGCTGCACCCGCAACAGGCCGGTTGTGGCCGCAGGCCAGTCCCGGCGCAGCAGCGCGTCCGCCGCCGGCAGGGCATGAAGCGGGAAGTAAGCCGCGACCACGGCCAGCGTGAGCGGCGTGATCGCGGCGCCGGATGCCAGGTCCTGCAGCAATCGCTCGCGCAGTGCGCCCGCGCGTTCGGCCTCCGCCTCGGTCTGTGCATGGACATATTCGTTGATGAAGCATTGCCGGGCGAGCGCGCATGCAAAGCCAACGATATCATCGTCGGCTTCATGCTGCTCCTGCTCGCTCGCGAGCCGCAGCAGTTCCGCCCGTGCATGTCCGAGCAGCACTTCGAGCTGCATGCTCGCCAGCGTCGTCGTTTCCATCGCGCAGCGCAGAAACAGATCGCTGGCCAGCGGAGTAACGCCTTCGGTGCCGAACAAGTCGGCGTTCGTCACCGGTAGCGGCCACTTGCCGGCGATCCGCTGGACATAGCGGGTGACGGTTGGGCTCTGCAGGATGAAGCCGACGGCCTTCGCGTCCATGCCGAGCGCAAGTGCCTTACTGAAATGCGCGGCGGCTTTGCCGCGATTGCCCAGCGCCTGGTAAGAATTGCCGGCATTGTAGTGGCAGGCGGCATTCACGTCGTCGGCGGCAATCGCTTTCGCGAAGGCCTTCACGGCGGCCCGGTGGTCGCCGGCGGCCTGCGCCATCAGGCCGAGCAGGTTCAGGCTCTGCACATGGGCAGGCTCGCGCGCAAGAATGTCCCGACAGATCTGCTGCGCTTCGTTGAAGCGGCGCATCCCATAGACGCGGCTTGCCTCGGCGGCAAGGTCGGCGATGCTGAGGCCTGCGGAGCCGAAGCCAGGTGCACTCTTGCCGGACACGTCCCGCTGCTTACCGGCCGCACGCCGTTCTTTTCGGTTCATGATCCGTCAACTGGCCCAGGCTGCAAGACGCGGCAAGACATAGGGCCGATCGCCATTGCAGCCAAGGATTATTCAGCCCGGGATCCGCACCGGCAGGTTCTCGATGCCGCGGACGAAGCTGGAATAGACCCGCTTCGGCTCGCCGACCACCTCGATGCGGTCGAAGCGCTTCAGCATCTCCTGCCAGACGATCTTGAGCTGCAGTTCGGCGAGCCGCATGCCGACGCAGCGGTGGATGCCGAAGCCGAACGACAGATGGATGCGCGGCCGGGCGCGATCGATGATGAACTCGTCGGGACGGTCGATCACCTCGTCGTCGCGATTGCCGGAGACGTACCACATCACGACGCGGTCGCCCTTCCGGATCGTCTTGCCGCCGATCTCGGTGTCGACAAGGGCGGTGCGCCGCATATGCGCCAGCGGCGTCTGCCAGCGGATCACCTCCGGCACCATGGTGTCGATCAGCTCGGGGTTCTCTTTCAGTTTCTGGAATTGGTCGGGATGTTCGTGCAGCGCCAGCACCGAGCCGCTCATGGTGTTGCGCGTGGTGTCGTTGCCGCCGACGATCAGCAGGATGATGTTGCCCATCAGATTGTCGGGATCCATGTGCCGCGTGGCGTCGCTATGCGCCATCATCGACAGCAGATCGTTGCGCGGGGCCGAGTTGACGCGCTCGTTCCAGAGCTTGGAGAAATAGGCGTAGCACTCGTCCATCTCCTGCCGGCGCTGTTCCGGCGAGTCGACGATGCCGCTCTTCGGCAACGCGGTGGAGACGTCGGACCAGCGCGTCAGCTTGCGCCGTTCCTCCCAGGGGAAGTCGAACAGCGTCGCCAGCATCTGGGTGGTCAATTCGATCGAAACGCGCTCGACGAAATTGAAGGTCTCGTTGCGCGGCAGATTGTCGAGCACGCTGGCCGAGCGCTGGCGGATCAGCTTCGCCAGCTCGTCGAGATGGGTCGGCGTGAACATCGGCGACACGGTCTTGCGCTGATGGGCGTGCTTCGGTTGGTCCATCGCGATGAAGCTCGGATAGTCGTAGCCGGGCGGCACGTCGCGGATCGAGATGCCGCCGAGCGTGGAATCCGAGGAGAAGATGCCGTGGCTGGTGTCGACATGCATGATGTCGTTGTACTTCACCACAGACCAATACGGCTCGATCGGCGCATTGGTGCAGTAATGCACCGGCTCTTCCTTGCGCAGCCGCTCGAACCACGGCCACAGCGTGTCATTCTGGAATAGCCTTGGCGCGCCGGGATGGAAATCCTTCAATGGCGTCGCATAGGCTTCCTCGCGCGCCTGGCGCTTTAGCTCGGCCCGGTCGGCACGGATGGCGGTCTGGACGTTCATGGCTCTCGATCCCGGTTGGCTCGCGACGCGTCAGGCGGCAATGCGCACGGGCAGCGTCTCGTAGCCCTTGATGAAGCTGGAATACACCCGCTGCGGCTCCTCGACCACCTCGATCGTGTCGAAGCGCTTGAGGATCTCCTCCCAGATGATCTTGAGCTGCAGCTCGGCGAGGCGCAGGCCGACGCAGCGGTGGATGCCGAAGCCGAACGAGATGTGGGTGCGCGGCCGGGCGCGATCGATCAGGAACTCGTAGGGCTTCTCGATCGCCTCCTCGTCGCGATTGCCCGAGACGTACCACATCACGACCTTGTCGCCCTTCTTGATCTGGCGGCCGCGGAATTCGAAGTCGGCGAGCGCGGTGCGCCGCATATGCGCCAGCGGCGTCTGCCAGCGGATCACCTCGGGCACGAAACTGTCGATCAGCGCGGGGTTCTCCTTGAGCTTGCGGTACTGCTCCGGATGCTTGGCGAGCGCATAGATGCTGCCGGACAGCGTGTTGCGCGTGGTGTCGTTGCCGCCGACGATCAACAGGATCAGATTGCCGAGAAAGTTCTTCGGATCCATGTTCCGCGTGGCGTCGCTGTGCGCCATCATCGAGAGCAGATCGCTCTTCGGCGGCTGGCCAGAGCGCTCCTTCCAGAGCCGCGCGAAATAGCCGGCGCATTCCATCAGCTCGGCCTGCCGCTCATCCTCGGTGGCGACGAGGCCGCCGGCGCCGGGCAGGGTGGTCGCGACGTCGGACCAGCGGGTCAGCTTGCGGCGGTCCTCCCAGGGGAAGTCGAACAGCACCGCGAGCATCTGGGTGGTCAGCTCGATCGAGACCTTGTCGACCCAGTCGAACACCTCGCCGCGCGGCAGATTGTCGAGGCACTCGGTCGAGCGCTTGCGGATGTTGATGGCGAGCTCGTCGAGATGCGTCGGCGTGAACATCGGCGCCACGGTCTTGCGCTGCGCCGAATGGCGCGGCTGGTCCATCGCGATGAAGCTCTCGCGGCGCAGATCCGGCGGCACGTCGCGGATGGTGATGCCGCCGAGCGAGGCGGCCGAGGAGAACACCGAATGATTGGTCTCGATGTCCATGATGTCGTTGTAGCGGGTGATCGACCAGTATGGACCGAACATCGAGTCCTTGCAGTAGTGCACCGGATCCTCGCGGCGCAGCCGGTCGAAATACGGCCAGAAGGTATCGGTCTTGAACAGCTCGGGATGGCCGGGATCGTAGTCCGACAGCGCCAGCGTGTTGGCGCGTTCGCGTGCGGCATCCAGATCGGTGGTGTCGACGAGATCGATGGTCCCGTGCATGAGCGGCTCCTCAACCGTTGCAGCAGCCGGGGCATCGCCGGCGCGCCATGTTTTACCGAATTACATTCTCATTCCGCGGTTTGCGCAAGGGGCCTCAACGCGCATTTGGCCGCATTGGTAGCCGGCCAAAGCGGCCGAATCCGGGCCTTTCCGGCCGTGGAGCGGCATGGCGGTGACCACGCCCGTTTGAAACGCCGTTTGATTTGGTCTGATGGTGTCGTGCGAACAGTGCAGGGGCAGCTATTGACTGGCGGGTTTTTCGCCGCCGGTCTTTTCGCTGGCGGGTTTTTCGCAGGGGTAGGTGTCCTGCATTCCCCACAGCAGCAGCGACGCGATCGCGACATCGCCCTTCGCTGCCCGCTTTTCGGCTGACTTGAGCATGATCTCTTCGGTCTGCTCGGTGGTCAGTGCGAGGTCGCCGGGCATGCAGAACAGCATTTGGCCGCCATGGCGTTTGAGCCAGGCATTGGAAGCCATCATGCCGCCCCTTGCGCCGTCCAGGTACATATAATTGAAGATGCGATAGTTCTCGCCCTTCGGATTGCGGTAGGAGTCGAGGCGTATATCGGCGGCCGCAGCGGGAGCTGCCGCGATCGCCAAAATCCATGCCGACAAGATCCACTTGTTCATCGCCATCTTCCCTCGCGTGCGGCGGCGTGTTCATCGCCTGATTCGTAAGTCATGCAATTGCCTCCCTGGGTTCGAAGCTCACGCTCGACCGGCAAATGGGGCAGGAAAGACCGCGCCGCTTCCGGCGGTCCCGTTAAGGCATAGCCAACCGCACCCGGCCAAAAACCGCCCCTGGCTCTCGACCCCGTGTGAAACCTGGATCACACTCGCAGCGACAAACCTGTGCTTTTGATGCGCAGAGATTGTCCCGTCCTGGAGCTGTTCCGTGAACGACATGAGCTGGACCCCGCCGGGGCCACCGCCGCCGCTGCCGCAACCGGTTCCGCCGCCGATGCCGGTGGCGTTTTCAGGGAGCCGGAAGGAGTTCTTCCGCCTGGTCGCGCGCGGCGCCGGGCTCGAGCTCGTCACGGTCGGCTTCTACCGGTTCTGGCTCACCACCGACATCCGCCGCCACCTCTGGTCGAACACCCTGATCGACGGCGACGGAGCGGAATATACCGGCCGCGGCAAGGAGCTCCTGATCGGCTTTTTGGTCGCGCTCGCGATCCTGGTGCCGGTCTATCTCGGCTACGCCCTGCTCGTCATCGAGGCCGAGCACGGCCAGACTTTCTCCTCGTTTCCGCTGGTCGCCTTCTTCTATCTGTTCGGCCAGTTCGCGATCTACCGCGCGCGGCGCTACCGGCTGACCCGCACGGTGTGGCGCGGCGTCCGTTTCTGGATGAGCGGCTCGGGCTGGATCTATGCGCTGAAGGCCTCGCTATGGGGCTTCCTGGTCGTGATCACGTTCGGCTTTGCGCTGCCATGGCGCGAGGCGGCGCTCGAACGCTACAAGATGCGGCACTCCTATTACGGCGATCTGCAGGGCTCGTTCGAGGGCCGCGGCTGGGATTTCTTCAAGCGCGGCTGGTGGCTCTGGCTCCTGATGCCGTTCGCGATGGTGACGATCTTCGGCCCGTTCGCCTATGCCGCGTTCAAGGCGATCGAGTGGCGCTGGTGGCTGTCGGGCATCCGTTTCGGCGAGGTCAGGCTTGAATCCACCATGCGGCGCAGCGCGCTGATCGGCCTGTACTGGAAGGTGATCGGCTGGGCCATGCTGCTCGGCGCCGTGTTCTCGGTCTATCTCGTGCTCTGCATCTTCCTGGCGGCCAGCATCGACGGCTCCTCGATCGAGACCTTCTTCAAGACCGAGGCGTTCGCCAAGAGCATTCCGCTGATGGTCATGCTCGGCATCGGCTATCTCGCCCTTGCACTCGCGATGAACGTGGTGATGCGGGTCTATCTGATGCGCGATCTCTGGGTCCGGGTGCTGTCGACGACCATCGTGCATAACATCGGCGCGGCGGCCAACGTCACCGCGCGCGGCGATCTCGCCAATGCGCTCGGTGAAGGTTTTGCCGACGGCCTCGACGTCGCGGGATTCTAGCGTCATGGAATCCGATCTCGACCAGGCCAATTCCGCGGCGTCGCCGGTCCCGGGCGCGGTGTTCTTCGACGGCGCATCGAGCCGCCGGCGCAGCGTCGCGCTCAGACTGTCCGATGCGCTGGAGATCAGGGAAGACGGCGAACTGCTCGCGCGCTGGGCGTTCGCCGACATCCGCCGTGCCGACAGCCCGTCCGGCCTGCTGCGGTTGAGCTGCCTGACGGCTCCGGCGTTGGCGCGGCTCGAGATCCGCGACGCGCAGCTGATCGCCGCGCTGGTCGCGCGCTGCGACAAGCTCGAGCAGGACCTGCCGAACCGCAAGGGCGTCGCCGGCATCGTCGGCTGGTCGCTCGCGGCCGCGGTGTCGATCGTGCTGGTGGTGCTGTTCGGCGTGCCGCTCGCCGCCGAGCGGCTGACGCCGCTGGTGCCTGATTCCTTCGAGCGCCGCCTCGGCGACGTCGCGGAAGCGCAGGTCAAGGTGGTGTTCGACGGCAAGCCGTGCAGCAACGCGGCGGGACAAGCGGCGTTCGAGAAGCTGATCGGCAAGCTGCGGGAAACCGCGGGGCTCGACAATTCGGTGCAGTCGGGCGTGCTGGCAACGCCGGTGCCGAACGCCTTCGCGCTGCCCGGCGGCAAGGTCTATTTGTTCGAAGGGCTGCTGGAGAAGGCCGAGAACCCCGACGAGATCGCCGGCGTCGTCGCGCATGAGCTCGGCCATCTCCGCCATCGCGACAGCATGCGCGAGCTGATCCACAATGGCGGCACCTCGTTCCTGATCGGGCTGTTGTTCGGCGACATCAGCGGGTCCGGCGCGCTGATCTTCGCCTCGCGCCAGCTGGTGACGTCGTCCTATTCGCGCGATGCCGAGACCAACGCCGATACGTTCGCGATCGAGACCATGCACAAGCTCGGCCGCCCGGCCAAGCCGATGGGCGAACTGATGTTCCGCGTCACCGGCAAGGAAGGCGGCAAGGGACTCTCGCTGGTCTCCAGCCATCCGCTGACCGAGGATCGCCTCGAACGCATGGGCCGGGCGGACGCCGACACTCTGACGATCGGCAAGCCACTGCTGTCGGCCGCCGAATGGCAGGCGCTGAAGGGCGTGTGCGCATCGGGCAAGACGTGAGGCGAGGGGATTTCGACGCTGGAGCAATCCCATGCCGCGTGACGACAGATACTGGTTTCCCGCCAAGCGCTACGGCTGGGGCTGGGGACCTCCGAGCAACTGGCAGGGCTGGGCGGTCCTCGCCGGCTTTGTGGCGCTGGTCGCCGTCGGCGCCGCGACGATCCTGCCGCATTCTCCGGCGCGCTTCGTCGCCTACGTTGTCGTGCTGAGCGTCCTGCTCACCGCCGTGTGCTGGTGGAAGGGCGAGCCGCCGCGCTGGCGCTGGGGCGGCGACTAGCCCAATTTTGTACGCCTACTTCACCAGCCGGAACTTGCCGCCCTCGACCTTGATCAGGAACGCCGAACGCTCGTCATAGCCGTTGTGGTCGGTTGGGCTCATGGTCGAGAGGCCGTTGTTCAGATAGACGTCCTTGCCGCGCTCCAGTTCGTCGCGCAGCGCGGCGCGGAATTCAGCCGTGCCGGGCTTAGCGGTCTTCAGCGCATTGGCCGCCGCCCGCTTGAACAGCGTGACCGCGTCCCACAGATGCGCGCCGAAGATGTTCGGGCTCGAGCCGTTGGCCTTCTCGTAGGCCGACACGAACGCGTCGCGCGCCTGGCGGAACGGATCGCTCGCCGGCAGATCGTCGGCGATCGTGAAGGCCTCGCCGGTGAAGATCGCGCCCTCGACATTGGCGCCGCCGAGCTTGATGAATTCCTCCGACGCGACGCCGTGGGTCTGGAAAATCTTGCCGGCATAGCCGCGGCTGCGCAGCGCTTCCTGCGGCAGCACGGCCGGCGTGCCGGCAGACGCAATGAACACCGCCTCCGGGTTGGTTGCGATCACCTTCAGCGCCTGGCCCATCGCGCTGGTGTCCGAACGCGCATAGACCTCATGCGTCGTGACGGTAATCCCGAGCGGAGGGGCGAGCCGCGACACCTCCTTGTAATAGCCTTCGCCATAGCCGTCGGAGACGCCGATATAGCCGAGCGTCTTGATGCCCGACTTCGCGATGTATTTCAGGATCGCCGCCGCCATCAGGTCGTCGTTGGGTACCACCTTGAACGCCCAGCGGCGGCGCTCGTCCATCGGCTGCACGATCGCGGTCGCCGCCGCGAGCGAGATGATCGGCGTCTTGGCTTCGAAGGCGACGTCGAGCATCGGCATGGTCACGGGGGTGAGCGAGGAGCCGATCAGGATGTCGACGCCGTCCTGGATCACGAGCCGCCGGGCGTTCTGCGTGCCCTTGGTGGGATCGGACTCGTCGTCGAGCGCGATATAGGTGACCTTCTCGCCGCCGATCTCCTTCGGCAGCGCAGCGATGGTGCGCATCTGAGGCTGGCCGAGCGCCGAGCCCGGTCCGGATCCCGACACCACGACGCCGACCTTGATGTCGGCACGTGCATCCGGCGCGACCAGCATCGCGCCCGCCAGTACCCAGAGTCCGGCCACAGCCAGCTTCATTGCAAATCCTCCCAGCATGTTCTTTTTGTAGAATGGCGGCCGATGATAGCCGACCGGTGTCCGGTTTCGCATCATATTGATTCCGCCGCATCGGTCTGTCCCCCTGATTGGGGACAGCCGGGCGGCCAGAACCGCCGTTGCCCGAAGCGTCCTGAACCTCGCGTTTACCAATCCCCTAAAGGCCGCGGGAACCAGTTTCCCTAATCGGGCGGCAATCTCCGCCTGTTATCCAGGGATCGGAAAAGGGAGTACGAACCATGTTCAGCATTGTTCGGATCCTCGTCTTGATCGCATCAGCGTATGCGGGATCCGTGGTAGCGGAAGTGCAGTTTGACGGCGCGCCGCCGTCGCCAGCGGTCGACGTCCATGAGTGAACCTCATCCGATCGCGCCCGAGCACGCGCGCGCCATCTGCGACGAGATTGGCGAGAGGCTGCGCTATGCCCTGCGCGGCGATTACGCCGATCTGCCGCCAAGGCTGCGCGAACTCATGGACGAATTGTCGCTGCAGGATTGCGAGGCGCCATCGCTGGTGCCGGCTATGGCCGACATGATGCGGCCGCTGGTCGTCGCAGCCTAGGTCTTGGCTCATCGATAAGCTGCTGATGGTCTCATCTTGACCAGAGCGGATATCGCAGCGGCGCGGAATGCGCTTTGATCCGACGCATCTTCCAAGCGAACGCGCGCTACGTCGTAGTAGCGGTTTGTGCTAACGTTGGATGACTGCGTACCTGACCGATTGGCTTCGATCTTCTCTGAGGCATCAATGACCTTGCGCGCGATTCTTGCAGCATGCTCGATGGCAGCTCTTGGAGTTCTCACGATGGCATCCGACGTGCTGGGCCAAAAGCAATCTTTCAAAGAGCAGCTGGTGGGGACCTGGACCCTGCTCTCCTGGGAGCAGAAGAAGGCTGATGGCACTACGCTCGAGCATTATGGGAAGGCTCCAAAGGGCATCGCCTTCTTTGATGCGGATGGACGGTACATCATCACGGTGATGAAGTCGGATCGCGCCAGGTATGCGAGCAATGCCCTCAGGCAGGGCACCCCTGAAGAATACAAGGAAACTGCCGAGGGCACGATAACCTACTTCGGGACCTATTCGGCGAACGAGGCCGATAGCAGCATCTCGATCCACGTCGAGGGCAGTTCTTTTCCGAACTGGAATGGTTCAGATCAAAAGCGCTTTGTCGCGATTGCGGGAAATCAACTGACGCTGACTGTCCGTCCCCCGGGCGGCGATGTCGTTGAAGTGATTTGGACACGGGCAAAGTGATCGAGCCGGGTCGATCCGCTTCCGAGCCCCGAGCGGATCTGCCGTCGGTCGTCTCCGCTCGCCAACTATTCGAGCCGAAAGGCGTCTTTCACGGGATAACCCAGATTCACGCCTATCTTCCAGGCGCCATCTATCTTGCTCAGCAAATAGGTCCCGCCCGATCTGTTGAGTTCGCTGCCGTCCGCCTTGTAACGCGCGTATGTGCCGCCTGCGATGGCGTGTGCGGGGCCAAGGAGCTTTACTCCGAAATCAATCCATTCAGTTTTGGCGTAGCCTTGATTCACCGCCGCGTCGCGATACTTCTTGTACCAATCTAACGCCTCATCCTTTGTCGCGAAGGACGTGAAACCTCGCGGTCCTGCGGTGACGAATGGAGTACTGATGATCTGCGCCACGGCAGCCATGTCGCCGCGGCTGTATGCCTCAAAATATTCGTGCATCAGCCTGTCGATTGCACTCCTATCTGTGGCTGGATCAATGGACTGAGCGCGCGCAGCAAGCGGGATTAACATCAGCGCGGCGGCGATTGTCAGCGTGATTTTCTTTACCAGCGGCGTCATGGCCGTGCCCCCTTTCTCAGCGGCGCGCTGACCAATGGAACTGCGGTCCGGGACCCCTGGTCCGCAATCCACACCGGGCCGGAGAACACCGTCGGGCCTCAGCGCGCCGCGTCACACGTTCTTCGCGACCTTCCTGGTCCGTGTCGGGCCGGCGCCGGCGATTGCCGGCTTGATATTCCACACTGCGCGCACGGCGGCGAAGGCGTGGGCGATCACCGGCTCCTGGCGGCGGGCGGCGAGGCTGACGAAGGAGAGATCGCAGGTCAGCTTCACCTTGTCGGCGACCACGAACTGATGCGGGCGCGCCATCCGCGGCGCCAGCACGCTGTCACGCGCGAGGCTGAGGCAGAGACCGGATTCGACGAAGTCGATCATCGCCTCTTCCTGGTCGGTGTAGCCGATGCGCTTCGGCAAGGCGCCGAGCGGCCGGAAAATGTCGTCGAGCAGCCGCCGGTGACCGGAATGCGGCGGTGTCGCGAGCCAGGGCAGCTCGGCGAGCTCCGCCCAGCCCTTGCCGATGACCCGGTCCCGCCAGCCGATCGGCGCGATCACGCGGTAGTCGTAGCAGAGCAGCGGCGCCAGCTGGTAGCGGCCGTCGGCAATGGTCCGCTCGGCGAAGCTGTGATGGACGAGGTGCTCCTGCGGCGTGGCGTCGACGTAATAGCCGACGTCGAGTTCGCCCCTGCCGATCTGTGCCAGCACGTCGTCGCTGACGCCATGGCGCAGGAAGACCTCGGTGCGTTGCGAGGACATCGCAAGGCTGCGCACGAACGGTCCGAGCCGGGTGAATTCGGGGTCGAGGATGGTGCCGACGCGCAGCGTGCCGCGCTGCGCCTCGTTCAACGAATCCGCCATCGCCTTGAAGTCGGATGCCGCCGCCACCGCCCGGTGCGCCAGCGGCAGCAGCGCGGCGCCGGCCTCGGTCAGCGTGAAGCCGCCGGGTGTGCGGTTGAACAGCTGCAGTCCGGTGCTTTCCTCGAGCGCCTTGAGTTGCAGGCTGACCGCCGGCTGGGTCAGTTTCAGCATCGCTGCAGCGCGCGATACAGTGCCCTCACGGGCAACCGTGATGAAGCAACGCAAGGCCTGGGTACGGGGAAGCTCGGTCATCGCGTGTGCTTATAGCACACTTTTCCTGAGCGCATCCGTCCTGCGTCATGCATTGTCATATGATGATAATACAACCCATGCGAGAAGTCAGGATGGCAGCCGCGCCACCATGCCTTCGGTTCGCGCGCGCACCTCCGGCGAGGCGAGGCAGGTCGCAACCGCTTCATAGCCTGCCGCACCGGGAATGGGCCTGACGCAGATCGGCAGGCTGTGATTGGCCGGGCACAGGATGATCGCTTCGTCGTCGCCGACGGCGTCGAGGTCCAGGATCGCGCTTGAGCGCGTCAGGAAGAACTGTGGCCGCGCCTGCGGTCCACGGCGGCGCAGATGCGCGATCACCGCCTCCTGGCTGGCCGCATCGAGCCCCTGCTCGAGCATGTCGATCACCGGGATCGCGCCGTCGTCGGCCTCGAGCCATGCGAGCAGGGTGGTGAGCGCGGCAGAGTCCACGGCGCCATCTGCCAGCAGGACGGCAAGGCTCGCCTCGACCCTCGCCTTGTGCGCCGGGTCGGCGTCGAGCCGCGCGCGAACCGCCGCACCGCCGTCGGCGGCACGGTCCAGTCCGACGAAGCTGGCGCCGGGCAGCGCTTCTGCGAGCCGCTGCGCAAGGCGCGTCTTGCCGCTGCCGAGCGGGCCGACGATGTAATTCAGCGATTTGACGTCGCGCAGCTCGAAGCGCTCGCCGCCCCACGGCCATGGCAGGTCGAATGCGACGCGGAGTGCCGGCCGTGCCCTGACCGCACCGATGAGGTCGCGCGTCGCGGGCATTTTGCCGCGGCCGAGGTCGGTGCGCAGCCGCCGCACCCGGGCGATGCTGTCGCCGCAGTGGCGGATGCGTGCTTCGAGCGTGGCCTCGTGCGCGGCCAGCACGCGGCCGAGGATGGCGGCGTCGCCGTTCAGGATCCGCGCCACCTCTCCGACACTGAGGCCGAGCGCACGCAGCTCGACGATCTCGGCGCAGCGGGCCATCTCGGCCGGACCATAGGCACGCCATCCCGCCGGTGTGCGGCCGGGCGCGATCAGGCCGCGCTCCTCGTAGAGGCGCAGCGCTTTCGCCGAGATGCCGAGCTGCCGTGCAGCTTCGGACGGGCTGAGGAAACGGGCAGCAGGAGCATTCATCGAATCACCTCGCGTCGTCTGACCGCGCCTCTATGGAGGCGGCCGCAGGGGCAAGGTCAAGCGGGGAGGGGGGCTGTGCTGAATCCGGTGGGGTGAGCACGCTTCCCAGGCTCCCTCTCCCACGCAACCGGGGTCTACCCCGGTTGCGCGTCATAAGTTTGCGCAAGTCGGGCAGGCCCGACTTGCGGGCGGGAGAGGGTGGGGAGAGGGTGTGCCCCGGGCGAGACGATCGATGAGGGCACAGCTCTCGCAAGTTTGTTCGCTTTTCGCTTTGACAGATACGGATAGCGCACGTCGCGTGGCACCCCTCTCCCCAACCCTCCCCCGCAAGGGGGGAGGGAGCCCTGCCGCCGGTGCTCACCTCGCGCGCCAATCACCGAGTTGCCCGACAGCGCAGGCCCCTGCATGGGAATGTTTGATCCATCAGCCGTGCAACATATTCGATGTCGTCCCTGCGAAAGCAGGGACCCATAACCACGAATGGCGATTGGTGTGCGACGCTAAAACGACGAGTCCTTTCAACAACAGCCGCCGCGGCGTATGGGTCCCGGCCTTCGCCGGGACGACAGCTGTGTGTGCCGCGAGCGTGTGCGCCGATCGCGGGCGCAGCCACCATCACTCCAGATGGTTCACCTTCGCCACCCAGGCGCGGACGTCGGTGAGCACGTCGGGCAGCGCGGCCTTGACCTCCTGCACGTTCATGCCGGGCTTGATGCGGGGGTCGTAGAGCAGATTGAGCAGATATTGGTCGTAGACGTCGAAGAAGCCCATCGAGACGCTGTCGTTGAACATGGTCCACGGCACCGTCGCGGTGTCGTTGATCGGGCCGAGCGATTGCAGCAGCTCCTCATAGGCGCAGTCGAGGAAGACGAAGTCGCCATTGTCGACGGTGAGGATGACGTCGGAATGCTCGATCTCGTAGTTCTCGTTCTTGCGGAAGCCGGACAGGCATTGCGGGTCGAGCGAGGAGCGGATCTCCTTGGCGCGCTCCTGCCCGTAATAGGTGGCGATCGTGCGGTTGAGTTCGCGGTCGCGCACCATCTTGACCACGACATTGGCCGTGTCGTGATTATCGGTCATCGCGATGTCGAGATGCTGCACCTTGCTGCGGATGTCGGCGACGACCTTGGCGAGCTGGGCCTTGCGGTCGGCGCGGTTGCCGTCGGCAAACACGCGCACCGCCCTGTCGTATTTGCGGATGCGGTCGACCCGTCCGGCGAGATGATATTCGGCGCCGAACGCGGTCTTCAGGAAACCCTCGACGATCTCGGCGTCGGTGAAGGCCTTCTTCTCGTTGCGCTGGCGCGCGACGATGGCCGGCACCTCGGCAGCGGCAGGCACGGGGATTTCAGTGAGGCAAGCGGCGAGCGTTGCGGGGAGAAGGAGCAGGATCGAAGGGCGGTGCTGGGACATCATGACAACGCTGCCGCAAGGTGTGCGGCAGCGCAAGGCGGGATCGGCGAACTTGCCGGATGGCGGCGCCCGATTCCGTTGAAATCGCCGCGATCAGTTCTTCACCACGACGGTGGCGCCGACCGAGACGCGATCATAGAGGTCCTTGACGTCCTCATTGGTCATGCGGAAGCAGCCGGACGAGACCGCTTGTCCGATCGTCTCCGGCTCGTTGGAGCCGTGAATGCGGTACAGCGTCGAGCCGAGATACATCGCCCGCGCGCCGAGCGGATTCTCGATGCCGCCGCCCATGTGGCGCGGCAGATCGGGGCGGCGGCGCAGCATGTCCGAGGGCGGCGTCCAGGACGGCCATTCCTTCTTCGCACTGATGCGGTGCACGCCGCTCCAGCGGAAGCCGTCGCGGCCGACGCCGATGCCGTAGCGCAGCGCCTGGCCGTTGGCCTGCACCAGATAGAGCCGGCGCTCGGCGGTGTTCACCACGATGGTGCCGGGGGCGTAGTTGGTCGGGTAGTCGACGGTGGTGCGCGGGATCGGGCTTGCGCCACCGCCGCCGAAGAAGCTCGGGGCTTCGGACTGGTAGCCACGGGAGTCGAAGAACTGAGCCTGGGCCTGGCCGGCACCTGCCAGGATCGTGAGCGCGGCAAACATCAAGGCAAACGGGCGCATGGTCGTCGTCCTCGCGAACAATCAAATATGTGCTCAGACAGGCCACAATTACCGGCGTTTCGCAAGCGACGAAGCCGTGACCTTAGGCACTTTCCGGCAACACGGTTTAAAAAGGCAACAGACCGCAGGCGATACCAGCATTGTCCGGCCAAACCTTTGACGAAGCGGATGAAGAATGGTTGATCTGGAGCGGCCACAAGAACATCTCGAAACGGGAGCGAGAGCATGAACGGTGCGGAAAGTCTGGTACGGACATTGGTCGCGGGCGGCGTGGATGTCTGTTTTACCAATCCGGGCACCTCGGAGATGCATTTCGTCGCGGCGCTGGACAAGGTCCCGGGCATGCGCTGCGTGCTCGGCCTGTTCGAAGGCGTGGTGACCGGCGCGGCCGACGGCTATTTCCGCATGAAGGGAACACCGGCCTCGACCTTGCTGCATCTTGGGCCCGGCCTCGCCAATGGCCTTGCCAATCTGCACAATGCCAAGAAGGCGCATTCCGGCATCGTCAACATCGTCGGCCAGCACGCCACCTACCACATCGGCTACAACGCGCCGCTGACATCGGATATCGAGGGCCTGGCGCGGCCGATGTCGTCCTGGGTACGAACGTCGCCGGATGCCAAGTCGGTCGCGGCCGATGGCGCGGCGGCGATCGCCGCGGCAAAGAGCGCGCCGCCCCAGATCGCAACGCTGATCCTGCCGGCCGACACCGCCTGGAACGAGGCCGACGGCATCGCCGAGGTGCCTGTCGATACGCAGCGCCCGAGCTACTCGCCGCAGGCGGTCGACACCGCGGCGAAGATCCTGCACGGCGATGCCGCGCACACGCTGCTGCTGGTCACCGGCAGCGCGCTGACCGACCACGGGCTGGCGCTCGCCGAGCGCATCGCCGGCAAGACCGGCTGCACCGTGATGGGCCAGACCTATCACCCGCGCATGGCGCGCGGCCGCGGCCGCTTCTCGATCAACCGCATCCCCTATGTGATCGAGCAGGCGCTGCCGATCCTGAAGAATTTCCGTCACATTGTACTGGTCGAGGCCAACGATCCGGTGGCGTTCTTCGCCTATCCGAACAAGCCGAGCATGCTGAAGGCGGAAGGCTGCGAGGTGCATCGCATGACCGCCTGGGGCGAGAATTCGGTCGCAGCCCTCGAGGCGCTGGCCAATGCGCTGCATGCGACGGCGCAGGACGTCAAGCCGCAGCAGCATCCCGAACTCGTCAAGCCGACCGGCGCGCTCAACCACTCGACGATCGCGCAGGCGATCGCCTGTGCGATCCCCGACAACGCCATCATGGTCGATGAATCCGTCACCACCGGCCGCGGTTTCTTTCCGCCGACGGCGGGGGCTGCGCCGCACGACTGGCTGCAGAACATGGGCGGCTCGATCGGCTTCTCGACGCCGGTGGCGACCGGCGCTGCGGTTGCCTGTCCGGACCGCAAGGTGATCTGCATGGTCGGCGACGGCAGCGCGATGTACACGATCCAGTCGCTGTGGACGCAGGCGCGCGAGGGGCTCAACGTCGTGACCATCGTGTTCGCCAACCGCATCTACCAGATTCTGCGTGGCGAGTTCGACGGCGTCGGCGCCGGCGAGCCGGGCAAGCGCGCGCAGGACATGCTGAAGATCGATCGGCCGACGCTCGATTTCGTGGCGCTCGCGAAGGGCATGGGCGTGCCGGCGGTGGCGGTCACATCAGCGGATGAGTTCAACAAGGCGCTGGCGAATGCCGTCGCCGAGCCGGGCCCGCGGCTGATCGAAGTGCAGATGTAGCACGCATGATTTGAAAAGGCCGCGGCGGCGGTAGTGCATGATCCGGAAAAGTGTGAAGCGGTTTTCCGAAAAGATCATGCTCAAAAGAAGCTAAAGTGCGATGAAGCTCATCGCGCTTTTGTCCAGTCGGAGGCGCCAATGCAGACCGAGCTGAACAAGGTGATCGCCGCCGTGCAGGAGTTTTACGCGCAGGAGACGTTCCTGCTGGAGCGCGATCTCGGCGAGCGAACGCTCACTCACCGGCTGGCGGTCTATGTCGAGCGGCAGTTCTCCGGCTGGCAGGTCGATTGCAACTACGATCGGCTCGGCGAGCGCACGCTGCGGCTGCCGCGCGGCTCGGGGAGCTCGACCGATGACCATCTCGGCAAGTCGATCTATCCCGATATCGTCGTGCATCAGCGCGATATCCCGAACAATCTGCTCGCCATCGAGCTGCGCAAGGACAGCAATCACCAGCCGCTCGAGCACGATCAGCGCAAGCTGGCCGCGCTGACCGATCCGAACGTGTGGTTTGCCTATGCGATGGGCGTGCTGGTGATCGTCGGGCAGGACGGCGTGAGCTTTTCCGAAGTCTATGCCGGCGGCACGATCGACAGCGCCGCGTCGCGCTGGTTTGCCGAGCGCGTGCAAGAGAGCGGGCTCGCGGCACGGCACGACAATGGCGCTCCGCGTTAAGCCTATCGACGATTCTCGCTGCGGATTGCAGTGATAGCCCGTTTGGATCATGCGTCGCCGCTGCACGCACGGCAGAACAGAAGGTGCGGGAGGTGGAGCAATTCCTGGAGCCGGTGGTCATTTTTCAGAACGATCCGATGGCGGTGCGGATTATCGGCTCTGCGCCTCTTTCGCTCCCCCTCCCGCACTTCAATTCGCTGGCCCAGCTCACTGGTCCAAGCTCTACTGTTTCAAGCCGGCGGCGCAGCTGAATGCGACGTCAAAGGCCGAGGCAGCATCCGCACCGAGACAGTAAAAAGGCCGCCTTCGGGCGGCCTTTTCCGTTTCGTCTTGTCCGTGATCGCGGTGTGCGATTGTTTCTGTTTATTGCTTGGTCGCATCGTCGCCGGTCGCGGCGGCGCCTGTCTTGGCTTTCGATTTCTTTGCGGTCTTCTTCGCTTTCTTCTTCGGCGCCATCTTGGTCGCCTCGCCCTTGGCCGCCGTGTCGCCGCTTTGCGCCGCAGGGGCCGTGGTGCCGCCTGCCTTGTCCTGCGCGAGTGCAGCGGACGAGACGAAGGCGAGGGCGGTGGCGGCGAGGATCAGTGTTCGCATCGGATGGTTCTCCCAAGTTGGTTTCCGGCGCCCCTCAACGGGACAGAATGTCGCAGGTTCCGCGAGCCCGATCAGCAGTCCGTGAGCTCAGCGTGATCGGCCCCCCCCCCCGGTGCGATCCGGGCGGAACCTGGAACCGGGAGCTGCGTTATGTCGCCGGGCAGGAGTTCCGAGGAGAGACGCCATGCGCTGGCGGTCGATGACGGAAACCACCAATACGGTGCTCGACACCGCCCCGGAGAACACGTTCTACGCGGTGGGCTGGACGGTCAGCGGCGTGGCGACGCTCGCCACCATCGTCGCGGTCTGGATGTTCGGGATCTGAGGGCAGGCGTTTCGCGCCGGCGTTCGGCTTGCGACCCGCCGGCGAGCGGTTGCGTGTCTACTTTCGCAGGATGACCAGCGCTTCCCGATAGAGCTGCGAGAAACACACCAGCAGCGCGCTCGACAGCAGGAACATCGCCATGCTGTCGTAATCGGCGGCGGTCGGCCAGGCGAACTCGAAATAGGGCGGCATGAACGCCCACCAGACGATCGGAACCGTGATGATCGTGGCGAAGGCGCCGGCCGGCGCGCCGCCCATCAGGCCGGCGATCAGGATCGCCGGCACGAAGCCCGCGAAATAGAGTTGCATACCGAAGCTTGCGAACATTTCCTGCGTTGCGGTGGCGAGCACCACGGCCAGCAGGGCGACGACGAACGTCGACAAGGACCAAGGCCGCAGCTTCAGAATGTAGTCGTTGCCCTTGCGCATCGAGACTTCCCGGCCTCCGCGAGTTCCGGGAAGGTAGCCGAGGAGGCCTGCAAACAAAACCCCGTAGGACTCCGTGGAGGGCAGGGTCTGCTCGATACAGTGAAAAGGAACCGGCCCGGTCAAGCCCCTGCCGCATTGTCGCGCTTATTGCACCGCGGCGGGTGATGGTGGGACAGCGCAATGCTGGAAATTCTGATTGTCGTTGTCGTCACCGGGATCGGGTTCGTAGCCGGGTACGGCGTCCGCGAGCTGATCTCGCGCCACCGACGGCGGTCTTCCCCGCGCGTTCGCGCGCCGCGGCTTCGGGCCGCGAATGACGACACGTCCGCCCGCGGCTGGTATCGGCCGACCGGCACGCAACCCGCCGATCAGGCCACCCCGCCATCCGACGAACTCGACGGCGCCGTGCGCGATCTGCTCGGCGAACTCAGCCGACGCACCGCCAACCCGTCACCCGCCCCGCACCGCCGCCGGCAGTGAGCCGGAATGCCGGCCGCATCGCACGCGCGTCGGCACCTTTGCATGGGGTTGTTTTCGACATTTTGGATGAGGCGGTCCCGAACGGCGCCAGAATGTCGACAATCGTCCGCACCCGGCGATTTGGGAAGGGGAATGGTGGACGCACAAGGGATCGAACCTTGGACCTCTCCCGTGTGAACCACAATATGTAGATCTGGCCCGACCACGCCCGGCCACAGTTTTGTCTGAATAATCCATTTTATTACAGTGGATTGTGTTCGATTTGACCCCAGTAGGCCATAAGCGACCATACTGCATTTTGTGTGCCCCTGTTGTGCCCACCACAGATTTTCCCGTGGGGCACACAATTCGGGGAAGCGTCTGTGCCTCGGTTATTCTCGAAGGCACCGTCCTTCCACGCTCGTGTGCCCCGGGGGCGGAAAAGCGAAGAAAATCAATGGTGCTTTCCCGCTGCTTGAATGATCTGGGCGCCCACGGGGGCACACCGTGACGAGGAGCGTAGGGATTCATGCCTGAGCCGAGCAACCAACTGACACTCACCGACGCGGTGATCCGCAGCGCCACGATGCCACCCGGAAAGGCGCAGCATTATCTCCACGACGATAAGCTGCCCGGCCTCGCGCTGCGCATGCGCGCTACCGGCGGCCGGACTTGGGTTTACCTCTTCACCAAGCCGGGGGTGAGGGGCACCCAGCGCAAGACGCTCGGACCATGGCCCAAGTATAATGAGAAGGTTGCACGCAAGGCCGCCACTATTGCCGCTGGCGACGTGTTCAAGGGCACGGACCCTAATGACGCGAAACGAGAGGCGAGGCGGCAACAAGTGGCTGAGAAGCACCGCACAACGCTGGCAGACCTCATTGTTGAGGATAGTCCCTACCAGACGTCCTTGACCGGGCGCCAAGTCGTCAACTGGAAGCCGGCCATGTCGGCGTTGCGGCGTGGACTCAAGGAGCACGCCGAGGGTGGTGTGGGTGAGCTGACGCGACGGCAAATTATGGCTGCAGTCGACCGAGTCGCCAAAACCGGAAAGCGTGGCGCGGCCAAGGACCTGCGCAAGCATACCCACACATTCCTCGAATGGTGTGTTGGCGAGGGTTATGTCGACCACAATGTACTTGCCGGCTATCGCGAGCCCAAGGAAACCCGCGCGCAAAGGGTGGGACGCAGAACGAGGGGCCGCGCCCTGACTGACGAAGAAATCATCAAGGTCTGGCATGCATCCGGCAAGCTCGGCACGTTTGGGCTGCTGACGAGGATGTGCCTACTCGGTGGCCCGCGCCGGAGCGAGCCAACCATGATCGAATGGCAAAAGCACATCATGGATGACCGCATCACCTTCGATGCGGCCTGGACCAAGATGGGTTTGCACCACGATGTACCGCGCTCTCACCTTGTTGATGAGGTGCTCGCGGGCGCGAGGCATTTCCAGCGCGCGACGTCCGACTATGTCTTCCCCTCGCCAAAGACCGGCGGCCAGATGTCGGGCTTCACCAAGATGGTCGACCGTTTGGTCAAAGAGGCTGGTGTCGCCAAGTTCACTATGCATGACTTGAGGCGCAGTCTGCGTACCATCATGTCGCGCTGCGGCTACGACAATGAGATCCAGCGCCTGTGCGTCGGGCAAAAGCCAGGCGGTATCGATCAGGTCTACAATCACGACGAACGGTGGATCATCCGCAAAATGGCATTCGAAGCAGCTCATGACTACATCGCGGAATTGATCGGCGCGATAAGGGTTGGCAAAGTCGTGCGCCTGCAGCGGACGAATCCGCTTGATCCGATCAAGGCCGAACTGCTCGGCCGTCTCCGGGAACACTATGCGGCTAAGATGGCTTAGTGGTTTTGTCGCATCCGGCCAAATAGTCGCGGACAGCGTCGACACGATAAAGCGGGCGGCCGTCGACGTAGCGCCATTTCAGCGGGTGGTTCGGATCGCGCCGCCATTGCTCCAGCGCTCCAGGCGTGCGTCGGATGATCGCGGCCGCCTCTCGTGCGGTCAAATTAGAGCCGCCCGGCAACGTATCGATATCGAACGTCGCGGGCGGCGGCATGCCACGGTTCTCACGATTACGCTTCGTGGCACTCGGCATTTTGCTAGATCCTGCGAATTCAACTGACTCGATCCGAGTCTCTTCGTCCTTGCTGCACATGCCTTCGTCTTGAGTTTTGATGGGCCTAAGGCAATGAAATCCTAGGCCGATCCAGCAAGAAAGAATCAAGTGCGCACGTACGGCTGTTGGCTAGGCGTGGCGTATGAATAGGACGAATTGGTTCGATTGGTCTGGGACGCCCGGGAGCGCTTAGTCCTTAGTACCAGCCGACCTGCGGCCGCGGAATAGCTGCAGCACGCCATCAATTGGAATGGCTGGATAGCCGTGGCGCAGAAGCGATTGCCACAGCTGCATGGCCATCCGCAGCGAAGCGTGGCAGCGTGGTGAGCAAGGAAGATGGCTAATTAAACCTTTGCCATCCGTGTAGCCTCGCGGGTCTATTGCGCGGAACAATCCGTCGAATGAACGCCGACGAAGTGCGAGTGCCCATTTCTCAAGCCCCTCATCTCCGAAGGAAGCAGCCTTCAGGCAGCAGCAATGCGGGTAGCCCAAGGCCCGACCCAGATGATACGTGTGAGCAACTGGACTGCGATCAATAGCTAATATGTGCCGACTCAACGCCGGCGAATCCGAGATCACCACGAATCCATCAGGATCATTTATTACGTGCAGCCCGCGACGACGAATCCAACGAATACACTCGGCCTGCTTGGGCCCTTCGTGCAGAAGCAATTGGGTACGGATCGCGGGGCGAATACCAAAATGCAGGTGGAGCAAGTCAATACGCGCCGATGGCTTTAGTGCCACGGGAATACTCATCTACTTGGCCGCTTCTCTCCGCCTTACCATGATTAGCTGTTTAACGCCCGGAATGCCGGCATCCACAAAACCTGCTTCCTCCGCCGCGCGTCGAGACGCAACGTTCGACTTTCGCATGTGCGCATAGATCGGGTCGTAGGTGCTTGCGTCGCTTGCGAGCCGGTAGCCTATACGCCCAACATGTCGACCCTGGCTGATCTCGTTGAGATAAATTTGTATTGAGGCGTGCTCTCCTATTGGCTCCTCGTCGATCCAGTTGATAAATACGATGCCGGCGCGCTTGCCCTTGAGCTCAATTCGCCAAGCTTCGCCTTTAGGTCCGCCCCCGCGTCCCGTCGCTCCCTTTGTTCGTACGATCGCGACATCTTTCGGATCGACTGGCGACGCACTGCGCGATCTCTTGGGTGCAGGTTTCGGTGTTGGACGCCTTGGCGCGCGCCGTTTAGAAGTGGTCCTCTTTTTCGTGGTCTTCGCTTTTTTGACCATCATCGGAGCTTCTCCAACAGTGGTCGGAGACGAGCATCGGCGGCTGACCAGAATTCGGCGGGGAAAAAGCCTGGCGAGAAGGAGACGGACACGTCTGATATGCCGTTTAAAACTCGCTCATCGTGAAGTATGCGTCCGACGCGATCAATCTCTTGAAGGATCTCTTCGGCTGGTGGATTCAGTGCTTCCGCGCGCTCGAGCCAAGCGTTGTCACCGTCGTATCGATTATTGAAATAGTCCATGTCGATGTGGACCAGGATGGGTGCATCAGCTGGAATGTCGGCAAGAAGGACCTCGGGATCGTTAGTCGCGAGATAAATGTTGGCACCGTCCCGACCAGTCCTGGGGACCGGTTTGACCGCAGGACGTGAGGCTGTGGGATCAAGTAGAGTATCCCGTTCGTGATATCGCTCGATCTCATACTTGCTGGTCGATCGTACTTTTGGCGGTTGGCAGAAATGCCGGACGTCCAGATGGTCGAACGTGTGAAATAGCAGGGTGAAGAAGCTTCCCATTCCGATTGCGCCGCTGTCGATCGCGTCGAGAATGGTGTTCGGCTGCCGGATATCGACCACCTTGCCTGCTATGGCATCGACGTAACCAGTCTCTGTCGCGAAGAGCCGAGGGCTGCCGAAGTCGCGGTGATCGTCGAAATGTAGAAGGGTTAGCTTTTGTCCCGGTCGGCGAGGATTCTGATTGAGCCACTGCGCCCAACTGTACAGGGTCCAAGTATCGTACAGTGACGTCAGGATATAGCGGTCTCGGCGACGAGACATTGCCATCGTGCCTGGCGATACGGTTGAATCCCACCAAGCGAGCCCATCCAATAACCTTGGGTCTACATGCCGGTCTGTGGAGGTCGGCCAGTACAGCGAGACCTCCCAGTTGTCACCAATTAGCGTCGCGTCAGCATCTTTGTCACAGAAATAGTCTCTCAATGCGCCGTGCCGAGCGGTCGTCGATCCCGGAAGACGGTCTTTCGGGATCCGAAAAATCGGTGTGGACCTTCCTTTAGGTGACTCTGGCACGGTCGAGTACCTGTGCAAGGGTACGGCCCGCCTCGGTCAATGGGCAACCCATCAATGTCTCCATGCCGACGGCGAGGTGTCGATCGGTGTCAGCTAATTGATTTATCGCGCGATTGTGAAGGCGCGCAGGACCGCGGTCGCGAACATGCTGCCAGAATCTGCGGAGCTCAACGAAGACAAATATCGCATGCAGCAAGCCGCTTGGGGGTCTCAAGTCCTGGCGCCAAGGCGAGACCACCTTGAGGCTGTTCGGTTGAACCATCGGGAATAACCGCTCCAGCAGATAGAGCTTCTGGTGTCTGTATTCATGCACCAGGGAGTCGGCCAAATCATAAGCGTCGATGAATCCTTCGGCCTTGGTAACCGATACGTACAGCGCTCCAGGTACCGTGTTGTCGCTGAAGGATACGATCTTGTCAGGGTGGGCACCTGGATCACGCACCAACTGGATGGATCGGCAAATGCTCACAATCTCTGTTGCGATTGCAGGACGCCATTGGTGGATGATCGCCAGGGCATGATCGACGAGCGCCTGTGCATTTAAGCTAACATCCGGCGGCTCAAATGCGATAGCGGTGCCGAATGGTTTCCGCAGCCACTCATCATCTTGAGCTATCTCAATTCCGGATTCCGAAGAAGTCAAAAAGCCTACGAGTTCACCCGCAGTTGGTGTAAGAGGAGAACCGTCGACCGAGAATACGGGTCGTTTTGCGATAGCCGCCCACATCGCTCGAGTCCATGCAACCGTGGCGGGGCGCAGGGATACTTTGCGAACTTCTTGTTCGTCGAGCATCCTGAACTTGGTTGCGACTTCTTCGTCGATTAGACTATCGGCGCGAAGACGCTCGACCAGATCCGAGAGCTCCCTTGACTGGGCAGCACCTGCTGAATCGACCAAACCGCTGACGCAGGCAGGCGAGGTCTCTGCGAGCTCGAACTCTTCGAGCGAGAAGCTTGGAAGCCCGATATCTCTCCGTTCTCCTTCGCTCGAGCCGAGCGCCTTTGCAAGACGTTGCCGAATATGGGCGATTAGGCTCTGCATCTCTCCGCAATAGACGGTGGGATTTCGGAAACCGTTTGACCCGTAGCGATGGGGGAGTGACCCTCCGCCACAGATGTCGACTTCGACGCACTTTTGGCAGGTGTCGGACAATCCCTCCTTCCGGAGGAGCCCCCTATGGGCCTCGATGGCCGGAGAAGCAGCGATCGCGGCGACTGATGTGTTCGCCAGATCTTCGCCGAGGCTGGTTGCTCCATCGCGGGTGATCTTGAGAACATCGAGATCATGGTAAGATCCGTCGGTTTCGATTGTGAGCAGGCTCACGTCTCCGAGGCCGAATGCATCGGTCCTGGACGGTAATCCAGCAGCTGCGTCCAACAAAGCATCGAATGTCCGTATCGGGAGGGTGGAGTACTCGTCGAACCAGGTATCAAAAGCCTGCTTAAGCCACGCAGAAAAGATGTCGGGGTCTTGTTCTCGGAACGGTGGCTGGCGGAGGTGATTCGCATCCGGAAGGAGGAAATCCAGCCTGGGAACTTTGTGCTCCGCGAAGAACGCAAGAAGCTCACTCGGCGCGAAGTGCGGGTCAATCACCGCAATAACGCCGGCGAAGATGGAACGATGCTCGTTCAGAAGTTTCAGCGCCTTCATGGTCCGCACGAAAGACGAGCGTCCCTTTCGGGTCACGCGGTGCCGATCGTTAACCTCCCGCGGCCCGTCCAGGCTCAACGAAATAGCGATATTCTCGCTCTTCAGAATATCGATTGCGTCTTCTGTGAGTAGCAGCCCATTCGTTTGCAGGCCAAAATCTACCCGTGTTGCCGGCTCGAGAGCGGCGCGGATTGCCTTGGCGAACGCTGATAGCTCTGACGCTCCCAGCAGCAGCGGCTCGCCGCCGTGGAAGATGACCAGGCAGTGCTCTAATTCAACTTCCTTAGCGTATTCGGCCAAACGGCAGACAAACTCTGCCTGATTGTCGCCAGACAAAAGTCGCGGCAGTGAACGCCACGACTGATCAGCGTGATGATAGACGTAACAATACTCGCAATCGAGATTGCAACGGGACGCGACCTTGACCAGAAACGATGTGAACCTGGCCCCCACCAATCCAGCCGTTCTCCCTACGAACGGCTGTGACGGTGATGCATGCGATCGTAACTCGTGATTACTTCGCTGGCCTCTGCCGTCTCAAGAACACGCGCCTGAAGCCGCTGCAGCGCGGGATTCGAAAACGTTGATTTCAAAACGGCGCCACGAAGGTCCGCCGCTTGAGAAGTTTCTTCCCTAATCGACACGATTCATTCTCTCCCTCTTGGAATTGCTAACATAGGTAGTAATTTTTTGGGAATCAACTGGCGAATTCACCATTCAGACCTGGTCGGCTCAAACGGCTTCGCCGTGCGGCCAGGCTTCGAGCAGATAGGCAGGAGTCCAAAGGCATGCTTCACGCGCCAGTTGAGCTAGTTGTCCTCGTACTGCCCTGCCTCAACGAAGAGAAGACGCTTGCCGCGACCTGCAATTCGCTTGGTTTCGGCCTTGATGGCCAAAATCAGCCGGCCAACGCCGTCCTGGTTATGGTGGATAATGGATCTGTCGACGACACGCCAAACATCATGTCGCAAATCCGTTTTCGGTCGCCGGCTCATACGGTGATCATCCGACATGAAGCAGAACGAGGATACGTTCCGCCCCGTCGCGCTGGGATAGCCTTCGCACAAGAAATAGCGCAAGAGCGCCATGTCTCTGATCAGAAAACGCTTATTGTTCAAGTGGATGCCGACACCGAGTATTGCCCATTCTATGCTGACCTGCTGAGAGCGGCGGCCGACCGTGTCGGCGAGAACGTCATGCTAGAGGGACTGTCCCTGCGTCCTCTCGATTTTCCGGCAAGGTACCCGGCCTATGTAGGCGCAGTTGAGCAGACCGATCGGCCACTCTTCCCGCACATGGTCGACGAGGCGCACGACATTTTAATCGACGATAAGTTATCATCTTTCCGATTGAGCGACTATTTCTTGTGGGGCGGGCTGCACCGAGAATACCTGCCTTCTGGTCTTGAAATACACGCAGAGACTTCGCGATTATACATTAGGGCGCGATTTCGGAAGGCGCGCAAGGAATTCATCGCTCAAGCATATGCTAGGCCCTCTCACAGAAGGCTCCTTGAAGATCCACTGGCGATTTTTGCCTCAGCCGGCTTTCCACGCGAGCCGGGCTGGGACACCTGGTGGCGTGTGGGTGCTGCGCCGCAAGATGCCGCTTCGATAGATTTGTCGCAACCTATCTGGAAATCGGCGGTCGCGCTGCGCAGGGCTCACCAGCTGCTACTTCAAGCAGCACTACCGTTGCACGTGTGTCGGTTGACAGATAAGGCATCAAACCTCGGCGCGCAGTTTGCGCGATTCGAGTCGATTTTAGAACATTTCGATGATCTGACGGCGAACAGCCTTTTGGAGCACCCGGGGCTACTTTTTGCGCGCGGCTTCGAACTGCTCGATTCCGAACGAAGCGTCGAGCGGCTTAACGCCTTGGTCGTCAACTAGGCGCTTACCAGCGAAGATGTGAGTAGAATTAGGTCGCTTGCTCGGTTGGCCGCGGCTTCGTGCCTCCAACGGTTTCCCGCTAGCGTTCGGTCTGGAGCGCTCTGTTGCCTGCCACCTCATAAAGAGAGGCCGTCAAGTAATAGCCTCATCGGCTCAAACGGCGCGTCGGCGACCGCGTTTGTCGAAGTCCCGGCCTCCAAGGACAACGAGATCTATGTCGACTTCAAGATAGGTGGCCGTTCTCTCGACACGCTAAGCGCGCCTCTTTGGAGCATATTGGAGCGACTCGGAACTCCTCTGCATCCGACCCGGTGACGATCAGTTTCCAGCGCTCTCGGGAAGCTTACCTTCTAAGATTGGGGACGTTTCATTTCTTAGGCAAAAGGCACTGTCCTTCGTTGCCTGTCGCGGTGAATGCGTCGAACAGGCCAGGGGCTACGCTCGTGCCGTTGAACATGACGGCGATCTGCTTTGCGATGCCAAAGGCATCCTCGCCCTCTCTCTTCGCCGTCCGCTTGGCATTGATCGTCCGCACGATGTTCCATTCGTCGTGAGACCCGAAGCTGAAAGCTACGGACGCGCGGAGCCCGTAATAGTTTCGGAAGTCCGCCTTTTTGATTTCAGCTAGCTTGCTGTCGGTTTTGGCGAGCTCCTCGTAAAAGCGTTCCAATTTCTCCAGATCGGCTCGGCCGTCAAAGGAAAAAAAATATGCAAAATCGGAAGGTCCCGCGAAGTATATGAAATCGAAATCGCGGCCGAAGCCGTCGGTGCCTTCGAGGACGCGCGTCCACATCAGCATATAGTCCTCGCCTTTCGCGGTCCCGGGCAGTGAAAACTCCTTCGCGGCGGTGTTCAGGAGCCACAGGGACCGGGGACCGAAACGCTCCTCAACCCGCTCTTTCGTCTGCGCCGCTATCTTGACGTTGACGGGAAGATAGCTGCCTTGAATGGTTGAAATCGGAATGCTGAGATATCCGATGGCTTTCCCCTGTTGACGCTGCGCGGAGATGCGGGCGCGGATTTCGTCGACGCGGGTAGCGATGACGCTTTTGAGGTCGTTCTGAACGCAGTAGCAGAGCGCGTTTGGCGTGCATTCGGTGGAGGTTTCGGCGCGAGCGGTGGTGGCGGTCGCATATGCGGTCAGAGCCGCGACTGCGATCATGTTGCAAAGCTTCATTCCGGGCTCCCATGCATGTCGGGTCCAAAAATCAGGGACAAGTGGTTGTCGGTTTAAGCGTATCCTTCAAATACTTCGCGAGCCGAATGCCGGCGACAGCAAGCTGACGGTCCACAACCGGCAGCGCCGTAGTATAGTAATTCATCTCCAGCGCGCTGCCGTCCGGAATCCGGTAAGCGGTCTCCCGCGCAAACTGGTGCGCCTCAAGCGCCCAGTCGACCGGGGATCCGGCGTCAAGGCCTGTCACGTCGCGTCCGGGAAACCACGTCGTTTCGAGCCGGGTGACGTGCGCGCCCCAAGCGAAGACCGTGTGCATGATGATGTCGGTATCCCAGATCGCATGCAGCTTCACATTCTTGCCGAAAAACGTGACGACGACATCGTTTCCGCCATGGTCGTTGTGGTCGGTATCGTGCAGCGGCTGGTGAATGTCGCCGATGAGATGAACGAGGAATTTGAGCGCCTGCGCGCGCTCGGCCGGCGTTTTCGCGCAGTCGGCGAGGAGAACCCGGTTTCGCTCGATCGCGTTGATGATGCATTCGCCGTTTTTAGGGTCGGGCTTGCAGTCGACCTGCGGATCGTAGGTGCCCCGTTCCAGTGGAATGTTGACGAAATGCCAGTTGCGGGTCTCGTCATGCTCCGCCCGGTAGTCGTCGGCCCAGCTGGCGATTGACGCCAGCGATACGTTTGTATCCTGCGTTGCTCCCGGAATCTCCGACTTAAGTAATAACCGAATTTTTTCAAGGGTCGGCGGGTCGAGCCGATGCTCCGCAAGCTCGGCGACGATGGAGTGACCCTCCTGACCCCAGGCGAAGGCCTGTTCGCAGGGCAGCGCGAGCGCTAGGATTGCTAACCAGATCGTTTTCATAGCTCCTCCGGGGCGTGACATCCGATAATTTTCACTGTGAAAGTTGCGGCGGCATCACGGGGCCTCGATCTCAACCGGCGTCGGCGCACCCTCCTTTTCACTGTCGAAGAGGATCAGGACGCGCAGCCCGGATGGGGTTCGGTCCAGCGGCAGGAGACCCTCGGGCTTCCGCGCGGGATCGAAGGAAGACAGTTCGGCGAGCATCCGGACATTCTCGCTTTCTCCGTCCCAGGCGTAGACCGCATACGCGCCGGGTCCGTTCTTGACAGGCCCCGCGAGAATAAGAATGCCACTCTCAAACACCGCGAGGTCGCGCACGCCGCGGCCGTCTCCCAAAGGCAGCCGGAAAACCTGGTGGTTCGTTCCTGATCCGCCGAACAGGGTATCGAGACGGACCGACAGAACGACGGCGCGGTTGCCGTCCAGAACCGGGCCGCGAAAGCCGGCCAGCAGCAAGAGATCATCCTTGATCGCGACGCCTTCGATCGTCAGACCATTGTTTTCTAGCCGCTGGTCCATGAAAGGAGCAAGCAGAGGCTCCGCCGTGATGATCTCTCTCAGCCTCGGCGTGCGCTCGATCTCCGAAGCAGTGCCGTCTTCGCCCGTGGCACGGAAGCGGACGATCTGGCTGCTTGCGGAGATCCGCGCCTTGATTTCTTCAGCCCCCAGCTTGCCTTTCTTGTCTCGCGGATGCCCGTGTGAGCCCATCACGTAATAGCGGCCGCCGGCAAAGGCGACGCCTTCGCCGTCAAGCTCAAGCGCCTCGCCCTCGAATTTGTCGCCGATCAGACTGACCGTGCTGCCCGCAACGAGTTCTCCGTCGGTAACGGTGACGAATTGCGCGTCCTGCACGTTGTCGTCGATGACAAGGCAAGAACGCGGAAACCCCTGCGCGGCCGCGCAGGCGACGCCGCTGACATCCTTGGCCTTGCCGCCGTCCTTTCCGAGTAGCTTGTGTTTGACCGGCCAGGCGTCTCCGCTTTCGCCGAAAGCAGACTGCATCCACCCGGCCGCGACAAGGCCGAGAAGCAAAGCGCAAGTCCTGCTCATCCTGGCAAAAGTCATCAGCGCGTTGCTCTCGACTGGCGGCGGCTCACGCAGAAACACAAACGGTGATCGCCATTAATGCTGAGAAGAGACGACTTTCCGTTGGTGGACTCCGACAATCCTGCGTGAGCGTATAAGTCGTTCGAATCCATTGAAAAACTTTCAGGAGACCAAAGTCCTTAAAAATGAGCGTTTGCCGTTCTGCGCTGTTGGTCAAGGCTACCGCCTCGTCGAGAATGATGACGCCCAAAAACTTGAATGCGTTTTCCCGGTCGTTGTGAAGATAAAGCGCGTAATGGCCACACGGTTTCGCCGTTACCCTCGCTTCTTTCCCGCCGCTTTCTTCTTTTTGGCGGTTTTCTTCCTTTTTACGGCTGTCTTCTTTTTGACCGCCTTCTTCTTTTTTACGGTCTTCTTCTTCACAGCCTTCCTCGATTTTTTCTTCACGGCTTTTCTCTCTACCGCTTTAGCGGCCTTTTTCTTCTTTTTGGGGACGCCTTCTCCCTTTGCCGCCTTCTTGGCGTCCCTGCGCGCCTTTGCCGCGGCGCGCTTGTCCTTGGCGCGCTGCTCTTCATTGTCGAATACATCGGGGTCACGCGCCGCCTGGGGCACCCAGGTCAGACTGGGGTCCGCGAAAAACATGAGCCTGCGGATGCACTTGAAATTTTCATCCTGAAAGAAAGGCGCAACCCAGACCGCGCCGGTGTCCAGGATGGCCGCTTTTCTCTTGGCTTCTTCCTCATCCTCATGATTCATCGCCGCGCGGTTGGCTGTCATCCGGAAAAAGAAGTGACGGAAGATGCGGTCGAACTCCGTCATGTAGATATCGGCGACGCGGGTGTCGCCCCGTATGAAGAGCATATTCTCATCGTTCGCCGTGAGCGAAGCGCCTGAAAAATTGGCCGAGCCCGTACATACGAGCGGGTCATCCGACAGCGGATCGATCAGGAGGAATTTCGTATGAACGAAGAATACGAACCCTTTGCCGTCCTTGCGCGCCAGTTCCTCCTCGACGAACCATTTTTCGAGCGGGAAATTCGGAATGGGGACGAGTTTCGTTCCGCCCGCGCCCTTCTCATTCTTAAATGAAGTCTTCGTAACCTTCCCGAGCACCGATCCGTTCGACATGATGAGACGGCCGTGGCTGTCCCGCTCGGCCTTGCGCGCGTCCGCTGTCGCGGGCTTTTCGAGCAGCACGAAACGCATAGAGTCCTGCTGTTTGCCAAGCGAGCGAAGAAGGATGGGATCGACGGTAAAGGCCGCGGTGAACATCGATGAGGTCCGCGCGTCCTCGATCCGCTTCCCGTACCAGTCGAGAAGATTGTCGGCGATACGCGGAGAGAAGAATGCCGTCACGGGCTCCTCCGGCACGACATTCGGCGGATTTGGCGTGAGGCGTATCGCGGCTTCACGCGCCGGTACTCCGGTCGGATTCCCTGACAAGTCCTTCCAGTATTCAAAGTATTTGTTGGGAATCGCAGAGGCGTCCCTGCTGCCGCCGGTGACGACGTGCCCGACATTGGTCTGCCCGAGAAAGCCGGAGGGAGTAAAGTTTACTGACCCCGTCCAGACCGCTTTTGGACGCTCGCTTTTATCCAGCCAAACCATGAACTTGTTATGCGGCGTTTGCGGCCGTGTCCGTTCGATCAATCTTGACCGCGGAAAATCAACTCTGTCGATCGCGCTGTCATTCGCGCTGGTCTTGTGGTAGATAATTTTAACGTCTACGCCGCGGCCGATGGCCGCCTTGAGCGCGTTTAGCAAAGGCAGGTAAGTGAACTCGTAAGCGACGACGCGAAGCATCTCTCCCCGCGGGACGCCGTTGATATAATCGACGCAGGCTTCCTCAAGCCCCCGCGAGAGCCATTGTGACGTTTCTTCGGTCACCCGGTTTTTGTCGTCGACCTGATTGTACATCTCCTCGGTCAGTTCCCGATTTTGAAGTTCGACCGAGTACGCGCGGCTTGCCACCACGCCGCGATTGAACCAGATGCCGTGCTTGCCGTCGTTTTCTTTTTCGGTAGTGACCTGAACGGTAACTTTGTGTTTTGGAACGAGCGCCCCAGGGCCGCCGTACATGGCCATGATCGTATATTCGTATTCGGTATCTGGCTGGGCTTCGTAGTCGGACCAGAGAAAGCTCTGGATCGGGTGTTGAAGCGTCGAGTATTTGGCTCCTTGCACAGGATTTGGAACGAGACTCTCGAAGTACTTTGTGCCGGTCAGCCAATGGGTTTGTCCCCCGCTTGAGACCTGAAACGCAAACCCCCTGAGGCCCTCACGATCCGCGGGGGTGATGTCGATCGCCATCAGCACCACACGGGTCCCGGCAATGGCGCTCACGCGCAACGGCCCGTCAGCTTCCTGCTTCCTCATCTGTGCCCTCAATGCGCTTGATAGATGCAATTTTAAGGTGAATTATTTCCGGACGTCGACCCGGTCGTTCGCTGCAACCAATGCGCACGGTTAGTTCGAAATAGAGCCTGGTTGCAAAAATGCCGGCAAACCTTGAACGCGAAACAGTCAATCTCCGAATGCAGTGTCAAGAAGTTTGCCCAATCGCACGCCGGCTTTCTGCAATTGCTCCTTCACTATAGGTTCGTTGCTTTTCAGATAGTCTGCGTCAATCGTTACGCTCCTGTCCGGCTTGTCGCAGGACTGTCCGTGCTTTTCGCAATACTTCGTTGCGATGGCTTCCGCGAGCGCGAAGGATTCGTTGGCCCAGTCCCGGGGGTCGGAGGCGGCCCACTTCGTTTTCTTCTCCGGAGTTATTTCTTCAATGAGGCTTGAAGCCGCCTCTGATATATCGGTGCCGACCGCGTCTTCGAGCAGACAGGTGTCCCAGGCCGAATGAAGGTTGCCCGAGCATTCGCCCTGTACGTCTATTTCGTTTCCACCGAGATCATCCTTGAATGAAACGTGAAGCGGCTGGTGAATGTCGCCGACCCAGTGCCCAAGGAATTTAAGGGCGATAAGCCTGTCCGCGGCCTTCGCGTTCCTGGAAGAAAGTACTTCAGAGTCGTTCAATATCGCGGTGAGCACGCACTTGTCGGCCGTCGGGCATTCATCCGATTTCAGTCCCGTCGAGTCGCGGGGCAAATTGATGAAATGCTCCGGCTTGCGCCTGCGGGGGTGATCCGGGAAAACGCAGGATTCCGCGAATGTGTCGAACTCGGTATCGGCGCGGATCAACTTCCGGATTGCCGCGCGCGTGTCTGGCAGGGCCAGCCTGAAGGCGATCTCACAGACAATCTTGTGGCCGGTATCTCCCCAGGCGAATGCTGCGTTGCAAAATACGAGAAGGGCGAAAAAGGCAAGCGGAAAACGGAACATGTAATCCTCCCCCTAGGCAATGGCTGAATGCTATCACCCATAAGTTGCAATGTGAAGGCGGTGCATGAGCTCGAAAGGTCCGCAGAATCCGGGCGGTGCAGCCAAGACGCGATAAATCCATCGCAACTGTTCGGCGGCATGACTCTCCGCACGGAAAAATCAGGTAGATATCACTATGCCTGCGAAGAGAGCAGCTTACCCCCGAACAGATAAGTGCTGTGAGGCCTTATGAACGGGTGGTCAGTCACGGACGAGCGGACGAGTACCAATATGGCCAGTTGACCGTGCTTCGCGCGACGAGCGTCTGCTGCGAACGGCTTGGGCCAGCCCTATGCCCTCCTTGATCTAGGAATGGATCCTGGCAGCCCCTGCGGGAGTTGAGCGAACAACATCTTACTTCTTCTGCGGCTGGCGCAGCTCTTCAATCTTCGCCCCGTGACCGGCAGCCTCAGACGCGTTCGGTGCTACAGCCTCGGCTCTGCATCGAGTTTCGGGCGGAGTGCCGCATACGCGCCCCATCTCAGCCCACCCGACGCATTTACCATTCGGGCCACGATAACCAGGGCCGCCTCGTTGTCCGCATTCCGCGGCCGCCGGTCCTACAATACAGAGCGATAAGGCGATGGCGGTGAGAAGCGGGGCGGTCAGGAGGAATGCGTCGAATAGAAGCTTGGCAATGCCACAAGGTCGTGGATGGCACGCCTCTCGCCGGTCAAGTGTGATCCTCAAGTTGAAAGGTACCCTCTCCAATGAGGCTCCGAGACGATGCAAATGGGCCAACCGCTGTCGCGCCACTCGCACGCCTTCATGATCTTATTGCCGAAGGATGAGTGCTTCCAAGAGTCGGTAGCATAGATGCCAATCACCAGAACATTCGTCTTCTGAGTTAAGGTCCCGACCTCGGCTCCTAGGTCTTCGACCGCGCGCTCGCATTCCTTGCGACAGCCAAAATTGAAGGTCCCCGTGAAGCAGTACCGTTGACCCGGAAACGTCAGTGCTGGCTCTGGGTCGTTCAGAGGTAGGGATGTCGACTTGAGGATTTCTCCCAAGCCGCCGATATCGCGGTTGGAGAATTGGTTTAGCGTGTCGAGCAACTCCACCTTTTCGTCGTCGTCGAGTTTGCCGTCGGCTAGCATTTCGGTAATGCGCTCGTAGAGGACCCGCACCACCGGCTGATCGCTTATGTGGAGGTTGGCGGCGAGCCATTTCTGAAGGAATTCGACTTCTGCCTGGTTGATCTGATTGTCCGCCACGAGCCCTCGAGCGATGCCAATCAACTCGTCAATCTGCCGGCTGCCAATTCTGTCACCGCCAACACGGTTGTAGAAATCGTCTCCTGAGCGAATAGCCATGGAAGCTCCAAAAAGAGCGGAGAGAATTGCAATCCTTGCTGTGGCGCCGGGGCGCTAACCTGACGGCGGGTGCGCCGATCAGAGTCTAACTCAGTACCGCGGCGTCCGATGTCCGGTGGCGCCGGTGTACGGGTTCACGTTGCCGCTGGTGCCGTAGTTGTCGCGTTGGGTGCCGTTAGGATTTGTGGCCTGGTACGGCTGCACGTAGGTGCCATTGCTGCGCGTGTAGCCGGAAACCCCGTGGCTGTTCGGATTGGACCCGGAGCCGAGGTATTGTGCGTGCGCGGCGGTGGCGGTCAGCATCAACGCGGCTGCAAGAGCGACTTGCTTCATTCTTAGGGTCCCCCGAATGTTGTGGTTGGTTGTGGATCAGCCAACCACGGGAGGGCGAGCCGTACAACCACTGGTTAGTACGGGGCCATCACGCTACTAAAGTAGTGATGGCGCGCCATGCGCGGCCGATGGCCCAAGCCGGTCCCGGCGAATCCCATCACCGCCCCGGCTTTGGGCTGGTAAGGCCGTGAGGTGTTCTGCCCAGCGTTCGAGCGCGTCGCGCATCTCTACCGCGTACCGCGCGCGGTTATATACACCAGCAACGCCCGCCCGGTGGCCGCTGACGTGGTTTAGGATCGCTTCCACGATGTGTGGCAAGACGCCAAGCCGGTCGGCCATCACAGTGGACGCCGATCTGCGAAGATCATGGACGGTCCAATGGGGTAGGGGTTCGCCCATGGCTTCCGCAATGCGCGCATCAAGCGCCGCCTTCGACTTTGACCAGCCCGAGAACCCGCGATGCGGATCACCGCTGCGTCGGGGTCCGTCACCAAAGAGAAAGTCTCGGCCATCTCGGCGGAGTGGGAGTAGGGCCAAGGCGGCGGGAACCAATGGCAGCAAGTGCTCGCGATGGTTCTTGGTCCGGCTGGGTGGCAGTGTCCAGAGTCCCCAACTAGTATCAAGTTCGGGCCATTGCATACTGCCTACTTCATCACGGCGTTGAGCTGTGAGTAGCAACAGACGCACGATGCGCCCGTAATCGTCACCGTCACAGGCCTGCCAGATGGCTGATAGTTCCATCTCCGTGAGGACCCGTTCGCGACTTCCCGGCTGCGCTGGTCGATTGGTGCCGAGGACCGGGTTCGCGGGAATGTCGAGACCCTCGCGTATTGCCCAGTTGAACATTGAGGATAGGGCTGTCCGGGCGCGGGCCGCCGAGACCGCTCCATGAACTGATGCGATGTCAGCGATACGAGCCGAGATATGACGGCGGGTGATTTGGAAAACCGAGACCGGATGCAGGGGTTTCCAGCTGACCAACAAGTAGCGTTCGACTTCTGAATAGGTCCGGGGCTTCAGTCTTTCTTTGGCGTTCCGGAGATATTGGTCCGCGATTACCGAAAGCGTGTCGGCCGCCTGCAGGCGCGCCTTGGCTTTCTCGTCCGCGGGGTCTTTGCCGTTGGCAACCAGGCCCAAAAGCCGCTTGGCTTCCTTGCGTGCCCGCTCGGGTGTCCACGGCGCGCCGTGAGGGCCGATCGTGACGAAGCGCTGCCGACCGAATACGCGGTACTTGAGGACGTAGGTCGCCTGATCGCGTTGGCGCCGAACGCCAAAGCCCCGCACCGCTTCGCGATGGTCCGCGTCCCAAATAGTCTCGCCCGGCTTGAGTGCTTGCACTGCTCGGATCGTTATACTCGAAACAGCCATCTATCGCCTCGGTAGCTACCACGTAGCTACCACCATAGCGCGAATTGCAGCGCAGACAAGGCGGGGCCCGGCGGGGCTTATTAGTTGATAATACTCCAATTTTCGTACGGAAGGCGGGAGTGGCGTAGCACCGGCGGAGCCCTTGCCGTGTCTGTGGAACAGGAGGTCGGTGGTTCGAGCCCACCCAACTGTACCATCCGCAATCATCACCCAGCGGGACATCGCCAGCTGAGGCCATCGCGAGATCGCTCGCCGCTTCCTTGATCGCCGCCGGCGTGTCATCTCGTCCGCTTGCACTTCTTCGTCGCATCACCCACACTCCGCGCAACGACGCCTTAACGATGCCTTAGTGCCACCTTGGGGGGACGCATGGGGACCGCCGGTTCAAGGAGTTTTTCGTTTGCGTTGATATCAGCCGTCGCGCTTGCGGCGCTGTTGCTTCCGGGCCGGGGTGAGGCCTACACGCCCGACCAGCAGCAGGCCTGTACGCCGGATGCGTTCCGGCTCTGCGGCCCCGAGATTCCCGACGTCGATCGCATCACGGCCTGCATGATCAGGAACAAGGCGCAGCTGTCGCCGGCCTGCCGTGTGTTCTTCCGCGGCGGCCCTGAGCCGCGTGAGGCGAGCGAGCGCGAGGAGCGGCGGCCGGTCGCAGCCAAGCGGAAGGTCCACAAATCGCACAAGACGAAGAAGTCCACGCACTGACCTAGTTCCCATTGCGCGCGCGCAAGCGTCGCTCGCTTACTGCGTTGTCTTCACGCGAACCGACGTCACTTCACGCGCAAACGCGCGTGGATTGCTGGGCCGCGATTTCAAGGCTGCGATGCGCGACAGACTGACGCCTTGTGACGCTGTCACGCAGCATCATCTCTGAGGCTTGTGTTGTTTGCCAAATCCGTTCCCGCCTGTGGAACGGACGGAGTGGGACGCGTGAGCGAATACTACCAGCAAGAGATCGATCGGCACTTCGCCTGGTTCGAGGCCAAGCTGCCGGACAAGCCGGCGCGCTTCGTCGCGTGGCTGCGCAAGCCGTCGTCGCGCTATGTGCGGATTCCGCTCGCGATCCTCCTGATCATCGGCGGCATCTTCAGCTTCTTGCCGGTGCTCGGACTCTGGATGCTGCCGCTCGGACTCCTTTTGTTCGCGCAGGATGTGCCGTTCTTGCAGAAACCGACGGCGCAATTGCTCGGCTGGATCGAGCGCAAATGGATTGCGCGTGAGCGCGCCAAAACTGCCGAAAAGCGCTAGGCGTGAGTCATATCAAACGCTTAGCGCTTCCATTTGCGGTTGCGTCATAAGCATGGTGTGACTCAAAAAGCAAAATGCACCGGTAATCTTGGCCACTTTGCGGATTGCAAGAAATTTTTTCTTTCGCGAATCAGCGTGCTGATTCATTTTCGCCTCCTGGGGTCAATCTGGAGGCCAACGTATGAACGTGATTGTTTTCGCTTCGCGTAAGGGGGGCTCGGGAAAAAGTACCCTGGCTGCTCACCTCGCTGCGCAAGTGCACAAGGCGACGAAGCCCTGTCTGCTGATCGATGCCGATCCGCAGGGCTCGCTGACGCTCTGGCACAAGCTGCGCGGCACCAACGAGCCGGCGATCAAGACCGCGGTGAACTCGGTCAGCGGGATCATTGCGCAAGCCAAGCGCGACGGCATCGAGTGGGTGTTCATCGACACGCCGCCGAATCTGTCGGCCGTGGTCGACGACTCCATCAAGAACGCCACGATGGTGATCATTCCGGCGCGGCCCGGCGTGTTCGACGTCAACGCAGTGCAGGAAACCATTCAGACCTGTCGCTCGATGCGCAAGCCCTATGCCGTCGTGATCAACGGCGCGCCCGCGCAGCGTGACGGCGCCGAAAGCCGCATCGTCGCGATCGCGCGCGAAGCGCTGGCGAAATTCCGCGCACCGGTGTGGAGCGGCCAGATCACCAACCGCGCCGATCTTCTGATGGCGCTCGGCCAGGGTGAAGGCGCCCGCGAATATTACGCGGAAGGCCGCGCCGCGGCCGAGATCAATCGGCTGTGGGCCGCGATCGAACGTTCGATCAAGGCGATCCGCGGCACGGCGTCGGCGTCCGGCGCGATGCACAAGCAGGCGGCGTAACAACGCCGCTTTGGTTCGAACTGGAAAGAACGCGCGGTACCCGCGCGTTTTTTATCGTGAGCGTCGTTGCGAGGAGCCAACGGGTCCGGACCTCTGGTCGTCCCCATGACAAACTCCGCGACGAAGCAATCCATGTCTCCGCCAGCGGTGGAATGGATTGCTTCGCTCCGCTTGCAATGACGGAGCAGGTGGCGTTACGCCACCATCAGCAGATAGAACACGATCACCGGCGCCAGGGTCAGGATCACCGACCAGATGCCGACAGCCCATAGAATATCCTCGGTCGTGAAGCCCGGCGCGGTGCCCGGCCTCACGGCAATAAAACCATTCCTGGAAGTCACGACGCCCCCGCGTTGGTCTCGGCAATGCTGGGGGTGATACGCGAGCGGATTTAAGATCCCGGTCGGAATTTCGCTGGCATTTGTGCGCGGGGACTACTTCGGATTAACCACGGCATCGGCGGCAGCCCTCCGGCCGGAGGCTGAGCCTCAGTGCATTCCCGCATCGCGATCGCGGATCGCGCCGAGATGCTCGTTGATCCGGAACACGATCAGGATGAACTCGGCGATGATGCGCGAGAACACGATGCCGACGAAGACGCTGGCGATCGACGCAAGCAGCTGGATGAAGCCGACGAACGGGCTGATCGCCATCGCGGTGAGGCTCCACAGGATGCCGGAGATCCCGAACAGCACGATGACCGCGATCACCAGCCAGTAGAACGTCTTGATGATCGTGGGCGTGATGAAGCGGTCCCACTGAAACAGATCCTGGAAATCGAACATCATGGTTCTCCCGGCCAGCCGAAATATGATTCGCGTCTCGTTCATCCTACTGCGTCACCCCCGGCGTGATCACTTCGTCCCGGGAGCCTGCGGGGAGGCGTCCATCGGGACGAGGCGTTTCGCCGGGCCAAATGGTGCGGGACGGCGCCAAAGCGCCTCCGCGACCTGTGGGATCGATACCGCAGGAGCCCAATCGGTCCCGCCAAAGCCTGGCCCCGGACCGGGCGCCGGCAGTCCAGGGGCGAGCTATGCGAGTGGGCCGGTTGTGATTGCTGCAAATAACGGCCACAATCGGGCTTCCCTCCGGCATATCCTCACCCAATGACCACGCTGACCTTCGAAGACTTCAAGCCCGGCCGTTTCGGCACGTTCGGCCCGCGCCATGTTTCACGCGAGGAAATCCTCGCCTTTGCCGCCGAGTTCGACCCGCAGCCGATGCATCTCGACGAGGAGGCGGCGCAGAAATCCATGCTCCGCGGTCTGTCGGGCTCCGGCTGGCATCTCGGCTCGCTGATGATGCGGATGCTGTTCGACGGCTTCATCGGCCGCACCGCCTCGCTCGGCTCGCCCGGGGTCAACGAGATGCGCTGGGTGGCGCCGCTGCGTCCGGGCGACGATTTGACGCTGGACGTCGACGTGGTCGAGGCGCGTGTCTCGAAGAGCCGGCCGCAGACCGGCATCGTCACCTTCAAGGGCACGATCCGCAACGCGCGCGGCGAGATGCTGTGCGAGATGGAGTCGCCGATCATCGTCAGCCGCCGGGACGGCGCGGGTAAGCGAGCATGATCCGGAAAAGTGCGAAGCGGTTTTCCCTCGCGACAAACGCGGAACGCGTTTGCGCGGAGATCATGCTCAGGACATAGACCAGATGCGTTTCTTTGAAGATATCGAGATCGGGGCGCGGCGCGAGTTCGGCTCCTTCACCTTCACCGCCGAGGACATCAAGCGCTTTGCCGCGCAGTTCGATCCGCAGCGCTTCCATCTCGACGAGGAGGCGGGGCGCAACTCGCTGTTCGGCGGGCTTGCCGCGTCTGGCTGGCATGTCGCCAGCGTCTGCATGAAGCTGCTGGTCGCCGACGGCAAGCGGCTCGCCGCGGAAGCCGCCGCGCGTGGTGAGAAGGTCGCGGTCTGGGGGCCCTCGCCGGGCTTCCGCGAGCTGCGCTGGATCCGCCCGGTGCTGGCGGGCGATACGATCAGCTTCACCAACCAGGTCGAGACCAAGCGCACGTCCGAGAAGCGGCCCGAATGGGGCATCCTTCAGGCGCGCAACACCGGCGTCAATCAGCGCAATGAGGTGGTGTTCTCGTTCCTCGCGACCGCCTTCGTGCCGCGCCGGAATCCCGGTTCCTGATGTTGCCCGCACGCCTCTGATGTTGCACGGACGCCATGGTGGCAGACTAAGTCTGCCGCCGACGCAGTTGTGCGTTGCGTGGAACTCATTTTTTGCTAACGCATTTTGAACCTTTGTCCCTGCCTTATGTTTGAGGGCACGGACATCCGGGCAAGCACCACTGGGGATACCATGGCAGATCGCAGCGCGCTGAAACTCGTCGGAATTATCTTCGCGACGGTAACGGTTGTCGTGATGCTGGCGACCGGTATGGTGGTGAAGGGTTTTGCCGACGGCAATTATTCCTTCGAGACCACCGCGAGCATCGATCGCTGATCGACCGTCTGTAACTCCGGGCGCTGCTGGCAGCGCCAACTGCGCGCAGTTGCGCCTTTCAATGTGACCCCTCGGCAGGCTGCGTCACACTTCTTCCAGAAGCTTCTTGGTTGGGCATCATCTTTTCGGAAGACCGCTTCGCACTTTGCGGCAACGCGGCCCTTCGGGCTTGGGCATGCTCTAGCGATTCCAGATCAGCACCATGACGACGGTCGCGGCCGCCAGGATGCCGATGAACCGGATCATGATCGTGCCGATGCCCTGCTGCGGCTGGCGCAGCGGTATGGGATCGGCGTTATCCGGCCGGACGCTCTGCATGAATTCTCTCCAAATGGATGCCGCGCCAGGCGCGGTCCGGACACGAATTCCGGATTGGACGCGGGCTCGGCACCGAAAGTTCAAATCGGCTTCTGCAAGAATTGACGCCGCGGAGTTTACACCGCGCTGAATAACGAAACGTTCCGCGTTGAATCCGCCACGCAAAACGAAACCGCCGCCTTCCGGTCGGGAGGCGGCGGCGCCGGCTTTTTGAATTGATCAGGTATCAGCTGTTGCGCAGGCCGTCGGCGGCGCGCTTCCACTGCGAGACGTTGTCGGCGATCATCCGCGTCGACTTCATCGCGGCCTGGCTGAGCTGGGCATAGCCGGAGATCTCGCGCTGGACGCGCTGGCCCTCGGCATGCAGCAGGTCGCGCAGGCTCTCGAGCTCGCCGATCAGCTTCTCGATCTCGGCCAGCGAGGTGCCGGCGACACGCTGGATCAGCGAGTTGACGTTGCTGACGGTGGCGTCGGTGTTGGTGTCGGTCGGCGCGGTCTCCGGGCTCGCCACCGGCCGGCGCAGATAGGCAATATCGTTGCGCACGAAATCGCGGATGCCGGCTTCGACTTCCGAGACCGCAGCGAGGTTGGTGTCGACCTCGGACGTCGCCTCTGTGGCTTCCTCGGTACGGTTGGTGGCGTTCATCGGCTTTCCCCTGGTTCGCAATAGCGAAGCGCGGCTTGTCCCCCGCACGACGAATTGATGAAGTTACGGACCTATCAGTGCCGCCGAATTTGACCGCATCTGGGCCAAGTTGGGGCAATGCCTGATCATTAGCGCGACAGGGCTAACAGATCGTTCACCATGAGTGCTTGTAGCCGGCGCCGATGCTCTTGTTGATCGTGCCCTGGGGGGTCTCGCCGACCGAGCCCGAGACGGTGACGCCGTCGAACAGCTTCTGCTCGGCGCCGATCCGGCGCAGCCACCGGTCGTCGGAGGTCGACGACAGCGTCTGGCCTGCGGTGATGCTGGTGCCGGTGTCGGTAACGGACAGTCGGGCTGACTGATCGGTGTCGTAGCTGTGCGAGGGGGTGCCGATGATGCCGGGCACCGGGACCACGCCCTGCTGGATCAAATTATAGCCGCCCTGCAGCGTCAGCGAATATTGCTCCGACAGCGGGACCGACTTGCTCAGGGAGGTGCCGACCTTGCTCTGGTCGGCGCCGGGATCGACCCGCGCCTCGACCGAGGTCTTGTCCCAGATCGACGCCACGCCGGGCGCGGACATCGAGGCCCAGGCCGAACCGCCGGATTGCGGCAGGCTGCCGCCATTGGCGAGCCGCTCCGACAATTGCTCCGAGGTCGTCGTCGCCCCCGGTTTGGCGACTGTCATGTCGGCGCCGACGCGGGTGTCTAGGAACGGCGAGATCGACTGCTTGACCGATACGGCCGACGAGCCGTTGGCGTTGTTGTTGGTGGTCCAGGACGGATCGTTGCCGGCGACGCTGCCGCGCTTGGCGGCGCTCCTCGGCGCCAACGTGGGCAGGCTGGTGGAATCGGTGTCGAGCTGGCTCCAGTCGAGCTTGCTCTGGTCGATGTCCTTCAGGATGTCGGCGTCATTGCAGTCCGCCGCCGGCGGCGCCTCGCCGGCTTCGGCCTCGGCGCTGTCGGCCGGGGTGTCCTTTGCGGGGTCTTTCGCAGTCTCCTGGACGGCGGGAGCGATCTGCCATGGTGAGCTCTGGGCGCCGGCCGAAAACGTGATCGCCACGCTGAAGCCGGCCGCCAGCACCGGCAGCCTCGCCCAGCCAAATCGCAATGTGGAAGTCATTCCCAGCCCGCAAATTCCAAAGCGGCAGCACGCATTTGCCGTGGCGCAAAATTGCGGCAACGGCATCGCGAAAGCAAGTGATAGACGCGTGATCGTCATGTCCAGGACGGGCGCGCGCTCGCGCATCACGCCGCCCGGGCGCGGCCGTTCGGGGCTGGCAAAACTGGCCGCGCTGCCGGGGCACCTTGACGAAGGCGCGGCCCCGGACATGACGAAGGCGTGAAATCAGGAAGCCGTCAGACCGCGATGCGCGGCAGATGGATCGGGTAGCCGACGGTTTGCTCGACCAGGTCGAAGCTATCGACCAGCACGCGGAAGCTCGTGAGCTTGCCGGCCCTGAACTGCGCGAAATGCGCGATCCTGAGCGAGATCGGCTTGTTGGAGTCGAGCGCCGTCAGCGAGTAGCGCAGCATCGAGGCCGCGGAATCCACGCCAAGCATGATGGACTCCCGGTCGAAGCGGTGCACCCGCAGGTTCTCGCCGATCTGCCGGATCACCTCGAGCACGGCGGCCTTGCCGCGGCGCGAGCCGAAGAAGGAAAACAGGTCGATCGGTCCGTAGATGGCCCATTCGACCTCGTCATCGAGCATGAGCTCGATGTCTGCAAGCTGGCGTTCATTGATCGCGCGATGCAACGCGCGCGAAAAACGCCAGAGGCTATGCTCTGTCATTTGTGGTCTCGTCCTGAAACTGGATTTTCAAAGCAAACGAATGGCAGGCGGTCAGCGCCGACGCCTTGCCAGGTTGCTGCACATCGCTATTGCCGGCTCAAATAGTGCGGAACGGCCAAAACGCAAATGACTTTTTTGCAATGCACAATTGCGCCGGATTTGACCGGAATGTGACGCTCGAAAGCGCTCCGGTCACACAATTCAGCGGTCGCGCTGCCGCACCGGCTGCCGTTCGATCACGATCTCGGCGTCGCGGATCGCCACCACGGCGAACAGCAGCGCACCGCCGATGCCGCCGATCGCGGCGCCGAGCGGCATGAAGGTGAAGAACACCAGCGTTCCGCTGTCGAGACCCGAGGTTCTGGCCATTCCGATCCAGGTGAGCCCGGCTCCGATGCCGAGAGCGGCGCCGCCGAGGGCGCCCAGTGCAAGACCAAGCACAGCGAGCAATGCGATTTTCATGGTGATTTCAGCCCCGACCGCAACAAGCCCAGTGATAGGTCAGCGGCAGGCCTTCGAGGTTCAACGCAGTCGTCGCGAATTTGCCGGGCGGGGCGCCGGAATGCATGGCCGCAGTTTCGCCGAAGCTAGTCTGCGTTCTGCCCGGTCAGCGCTGCCGCGACGTCACGCTCCAGCACCTGCTGGACGAGGTCGAATGTGTCGATGATCTCGCGGATCTCGGTGATCTTGCCGTCGTGCAGCGTATAGAACACCGCGACGTCGAACTGCACCACGCGGGCATTGGTGCGCTTGCGGAAGAACACGCGGAGCTGCGCCGCGACCTTGTCGCCTTCGGCCACCACGATCGGCGCTTCATAGCGCATGTCGGAATAGCGCTCGTGGATCGTGGTCCACATCTGGCGCAGCGCGGCCTTGCCGCGGTGCTGGCCCATATGCGGGAGGATGTCGACCGGGGCGTTGGCAAGGAACGCGACATCGTCGCTGCAGCGGTCGAGCGCGCCCTCGATGCCGCCGGCGTAATAGACATCGAGGAAGTTCAAGACGCGTTGCCGGTTCGAATCCTCGCCCATGATCGACTCCGCCGGTTCCATCCGACTCGCCTTTGATCTGCCTTCGCCCACATTCTGAGCCGAAGCGCGTTCCACAATCAAACACATGTTTGACGCGCGAAATGCGATTAGGTTCGGCAACCACCGCGTGCATTGTGGCACAAATTGCGCAGGGAGTGCCGGGCGCCGCCGCTCCGACCGCGTCTCGAAGACGTGAAGCGCGCGGCGGCAGGTGACCTCGAATTAATGAAACCTCCGCGCGGACCCCCGGTTGGACTCGCACGGGCGACGCATCCGCGACCAGGAGTTCCTGATGAGAAACACCGTGCCGCTTGCTGTCGCCGTCATGCCGGTTGCCTCCAAATAGCCGATCAAGAGCGCGCGCCGCGCGACGGTGAGCCGGCGCTGGCGCCGGTCGAGGCCTTGAGCTCCTCCGGGGCCGGCCGGTGAGATCGCGCCGGCTCGCTGTCGCGGTGCCCTAATCCGCCGGCGCGGCCTTTAATTCGCTGGCGCGGCCTTGCCGGTCACGAGGTCGATGATGAACCGCTTCTTCCGCTCCGAGCCCTCCGGCACAAAGGCCTCGCCGGCCTGGAGGTCGTAATAGAGCTCCTTCGACTTCGGAAAGCCCTCGCCGCAGGCGGTGCGGATGATCTCGTCGTCGGCGTAGTCGACATCGACCGCAACCGTGTTGCGGCGCGGGCCGGCGGCGAGGTTGGAGAGACCGAAATATTTCGGCCCTTCGTTGCACGTCACGACATTGGCGCCATAGGCGCTGACCGCATCCTCGGCCCGGAGCAGGAAGTCCGGCGTGATCTCGATCCGCTTGCCGGGCTTGCTGGAAAACTCCATCCGCGCCACCGCGCTCTCGACGATGCCCTGGCCCATGTGGCCGACCGTGCAGATCAGCACATCCTGCTGCGTGTCCTTGGCCACAACGATGCAGTCGTGGCCTTGCGCGCCGGGCAGGAAGCGCAAGAAACGGGTGGCCTTGCCGTCCTGCTCGAACAGCGCGACGCCGCCGAAATCGGTCGCATGCGGCTCGCACTCGCTTTCATAGTTCACGACCAGCAGCGCGCTGCTCGCGGCGAGGAAGCGTCCGGCGTAATGCTCCGTAGTCAGTTTGACATCGCACGCCCGACCGCCGGGATAGGATTTCGCCCGCGTGCAGGTCGATCCCTTGATGTTGGCGCTCGCGCAGAATGTCGCGAGCAGCGCGTGGTCGCTGTCCTCTGCGCGGGCAGGGCTCATGATGAACAGCACGCCAAGTGCGGGCGCGAGAACGGCCGAGAGGAGGGCAATAGCAATCGTTAATGTCCGCATGATCTTCAAAACACTGTCCGCAATGCGGCGGCATTTAGAGCATGATCGAGACGCGTGCGCAGCGCATTTCTGCGGCGAAGCGGCGGGAACCGGCAGGGTGGCTTGGCCGTTGACGCCAGACAATTCCATTGGAGCTCATCATGAAATCGATTCTTGTCGCATCCATTCTTGCCGTCAGTGCGTTTGCCGCAACTTCGCCCGCCGACGCCAAGGGCTGCATCAAGGGCGCGGTCGTCGGCGGTGTCGCCGGCCACTATGCCGGCCATCACGGCATGCTCGGCGCCGCCGCCGGATGCCTCTACGGCCGCCATCACGCCAAGGAGCAGGAACGTCAGCGCCAGCAGCAGGCGCAGCCCTCGCAGCAGGAGAAGCTGTAAGGTCCAGCCTGTCGTGAAGTCACGTTTCCGGAACGCCGCCCGCGGGGGCGGCGTTGTCTTGTTACGTAACGGAGACGATGATGACGAAACCAAAAACCAAGACCATCCAGCCCGTTCCCGACGACAACAAGAGCCACAAGGGCCCCGGCAGCACCCCCGGCGTTCCCCTCGACACCACCAAGGGCCATCGCGACGACGAAAAGCACAACATCCGCGAGCAAGCCGCGCACGGCAATCTGACCCAGAACACCAGCAACAAGCGGTCAGGGTAGGGCGTGGCGGCGCCGCATCCTCAGTGTCGTCCCTGCGAAAGCAGGGACCCATAACCACCGCCTTCGATCGTGAACGGGATCGCGGCCCGAGCGTCGTGCAACAATGTGCATTTGGGGTAATGGGTCCCGGCCTTCGCCGGGGCGACGATGTGGATAGCTCGCTTCAACCTGCCAAACAGCTTGTTCAGTGTCATCACTCGCGCATGCGTGTGATCCAGTATTCCAGCCGGTAGGATGGGTGGAGCGAAGCGATACCCATCACCTCGCCACGCTGCACAATTGATGGGTATCGCTGCGCTCCACCCATCCTACGATTCTGCGCTTCCGATTGCCCGATCCGCGTCCGGGCGTGATCCGCATCACGGCACCCGCGAGCGCGCGCCGTTAGCGTAGCGGCATCGGATCACCCGATCGCCAAGGATCGCCGCCATGAACGCCATCGCTGCACCGAAATCGCCTGCGCAGAACCGGCTCGAAGGCTTTGCGCTCACCGCCATGCTCCAGGGCCTGCCGATCTTCGCCGCCGCCGTGCTGATGCTGAAGATCATGGACGCCCCGGAAATCGTCAGCGAACGCTATGGCGCGGTGATCTACGTCGTGCTCGCTTCGCTGGTCTACGCCGCGATCACGCCATGGCTCGCCGCGAGATTTCCGAACCGTCTCGCGCACGCCTACGCGCCGGTGTTCTTCGATGCCAGCCTGTCGTTCTCCGAGAAGATCGCGCAATGGCGGAGCCAGCCCACGGTCTCGCTGCAACTCATGACCACGATGATCATGATGTCGCTGCTGGCGGTCGCGGTGGTCAGCGTTCGGTGAAGAACGCCTTAGATTAGCCCAACTCCGTCGAGGCCAAAAATTCCTCCGCCTGCGCGCGCGTAGGGAAGCGTGCGACTTCTTGATAGTCGGGATCATGCTCTGCTGAGACGGGCGAACGGATCACGATGAATTCGCCGTTCTCTTCCTCGATGAATTCGGTAAGGTCTTCACTTCTGGTCGGCGCCATGTGACGCGCGCCGCAATGAGGGCAGTCGTCGTCGCACGTGCAGGACCATTCGCCTGTCCAGCGGCGGCGGCAACGTTCACATCTATAGAAATTGAGAAACCAAGCCATGTCGACCTCTCAAGATTTCAATCGGTAATTGCCTCGAGCCAGGAACTCGATAAACCCACGATCGCGCAAGAATTGAAGCTGCTGGCGAATCTTCGGCCGGACGTTCTGATTGCCCGGATACAAATCGCCGAGGTGGCGTTCAAAGGCATAGACTTCTTCGAGGGTAAAGTCGCGCTTGCCCAGCGATTCAACACATTTCATCACGTCGAGCAGCCACCCCCGCGACTCCAGCGATTGATCGCGGAGAAAGAGTGTCTTCTGCCATTCCGCAAGAACCAGCTCCTTGTCGCGAATGACGCCGTTTTGGACGATGTGGATTTTCCCCGACTCCGGCACTTTCCCGAGCAGGATGTTTGACCCGATCCAGCCCGCGCGCCGCGCAGTCGCGGCCAACGGCTTGCGTTCCTCGATGATGTCATGGACGAAGAAGTGCTTCGGGACGATCAACAGATTGACGACTGCTAGCGTCTTCAGATCGTAGTTCATCAGCAGAAGGTTGGGATTGTTGCTCGCCGCGAGCCGCTCGCATTTCGTCTTGTAGGCGCCGTCAGCAACCTTGGGGCCGAACTTCCCCTTCTGGCTCTTGAGCTCGAACTCCTCGCTGCACGATCCGCACAGGAAATCCGCCACCGGACTGTTGTTCGGAAACTGCGACATCTTTGCAGTGCCGCAGTGCGGACAATAGGCCCAAGCCTTGACCCAGGCCTCCGTCCAGGCGCGGGCGCTTTGGGAGCCGCTGGTGTAGGAGGTTTGCGATTCTTCGAAGCCGAGTTTCATGAGGCCAGCGTAGCGAAACCGAACCAAATTTCCAGCGCTACACGTCTACGCCAGTTTGATCTCCTCAACCCGCGCCGGCACCGCGCCAAAATCGCTGAACCGCATCCAGCGCGGCCGCACGCGGACATAGCCGATGGTCGGCCATGCCTCGCGCTCCGGGCCGTCGGGCCACGCCGCGAAATACACCTGTTTGCAGGCGGTGAGCTCCGCGCCGGTTGGAAAGTCGGCGACGCCCTCGAGCTGCGCGGTCTGCTCGGCGTCCCAGCCGATCACAAGTGCTACGCGGGGATCGGCGCGGACGTTCTGGTATTTGCGCGAGGTGGTCAGCGTATCGAAGATGATCTCGAGATCGTCGCCGACTGCGATGCCGACGACGGCGGCCTGCGGTTCGCCATCGTGCACTGTGCTGACCACAGCGACCCGATGCTTCCGCAGGAATGCCAGAAGCGCGGCGCGCGTCAGGGCCTACCGCTTCTTCCACCCACCCCGTTTCCCCGGTGCTCCTCCGCTGCTTCGCGGCGAGGGGCCGAACTCCGGCCCCGACTGCCGCGAGTCGGTCGGCTGGATGATGCGGCTCGTGGTGCCGAATGGCTTTGCCGGCAGCGCGCCGCTGGGGCGGAACGGCAGCGATTCCGGGCCGTGCATCTCGTCGAGGTCGGGCTTGTGCACGCGGGAGCCGGACTTGGCGCCGCGGCTTGCCTTGAGCGACGTCTGCGCCGACTTGTTCTTCAGCGCGCTGACCGGCAGGTTGGCGGCATCGCCGTACTTCCTGGTGCCGGCATAGGCGCCGGCCTGCTTCTGCACATTGCGCTGCTTGGCGGTGGGATCGTCGACCACGGCCATCTCGGTGGCGCGCAGCCGCTTGACCTCGTCGCGCAGGCGGGCGGCTTCCTCGAAGTTCAGATCGGCGGCGGCCTCGCGCATCCTTGTTTCGAGATCGCCGAGCACGGCCTCGAAATTGTGCCCGATGCTGATGACGTCGTCGGCCATGCCGCCGTCGCCGATCTCGACCAGCACGTGGTCGCGCTCGTAGACCGAATTGAGGATGTCGCCGATCGACTTCTTCACGCTCTCCGGCGTGATGCCGTTGGCCTCGTTGTACTCGACCTGCTTCTCGCGGCGCCGCGTGGTCTCGGCCATCGCGCGCTCCATCGAGCCGGTCATGCCGTCGGCATAGAGGATCACCTTGCCGTCGACATTGCGCGCGGCACGGCCGATGGTCTGGATCAGCGAGGTCTCGCTGCGCAGGAAACCTTCTTTGTCGGCGTCGAGGATCGCGACCAGCGCGCATTCGGGAATGTCGAGGCCCTCGCGCAACAGGTTGATGCCGACCAGCGCGTCGAACGCGCCGAGGCGCAAATCCCGGATGATCTCGATGCGCTCGATGGTGTCGATATCGCTGTGCATGTAGCGGACGCGGATGCCCTGCTCATGCAGATATTCGGTGAGGTCCTCGGCCATGCGCTTGGTGAGCACCGTGATCAGCGAGCGATAGCCGGCCGCGGCCGTCGCGCGGACCTCGCCGACGAGATCGTCGACCTGGGTGCGGGCCGGGCGGATGTCCACCGGCGGATCAATCAGGCCGGTCGGGCGGATCACCTGCTCGACGAACACGCCGCCGCTCTCGTTCAGCTCCCAGCCGCTCGGCGTCGCCGACACCGCGACCGTCTGTGGCCGCATCATGTCCCATTCCTCGAAGCGGAGCGGGCGGTTATCCATGCAGGAGGGCAGCCGGAAGCCGTATTCGGCGAGTGTCGCCTTGCGGCGGAAGTCGCCGCGGAACATGCCGCCGATCTGCGGCACGGTGACGTGACTTTCGTCGGCGAACACCAGCGCGTTGTCGGGCACATATTCGAACAGCGTCGGGGGCGGCTCGCCGGGGCGGCGGCCGGTGAGGTAGCGCGAATAGTTCTCGATGCCGGCGCAGCTGCCGGTCGCTTCCATCATCTCGAGATCGAAGGTAGTGCGCTGCTCCAGCCGCTGCGCTTCCAAGAGGCGACCCTGGTCGTTGAGCTGGTCGAGCCGCATCTTCAATTCGGATTTGATCGACTTGATCGCCTGCACCAGCGTCGGGCGCGGCGTTACATAGTGCGAATTGGCGTACATCTTGATGAATTCGAGCTCGTCCTGCTTGTGGCCGGTGAGCGGATCGAACTCCTCGATGGTCTCGATGGTGTCGCCGAACAGGTTCACCCGCCAGGCGCGGTCCTCGTAGTGCGCCGGGAAGATGTCGATGACGTCGCCGCGGACGCGGAAGGTGCCGCGGGTGAATTCGGCCTGGGTGCGCTTGTATTGCAGCGCGACCAGGTCGGCGATCAATTGCCGCTGATCGATGCGCTCGCCCTTCTTCAGCGCGAAGGTCATCGCGGTGTAGGTCTCGACCGAGCCGATACCGTAGATGCAGGACACGGAAGCTACGATGATGACGTCGTCCCGTTCGAGCAGCGCGCGCGTCGCCGAGTGGCGCATGCGGTCGATCTGCTCGTTGATCGAGGAATCCTTCTCGATATAGGTGTCGGTGCGCGGGACGTAGGCTTCCGGCTGGTAGTAGTCGTAATACGAGACGAAATACTCGACCGCGTTGTCGGGAAAGAAGTTCTTGAACTCGCCATAGAGCTGCGCGGCCAGCGTCTTGTTCGGCGCCAGGATCAGCGCCGGGCGCTGCGTCGCCTCGATCACCTTGGCCATGGTGTAGGTCTTGCCGGAGCCGGTGACGCCGAGCAGCACCTGGGTGCGGTCGTTGCGGCCGATGCCTTCGACCAGCTCCGCGATCGCGGTCGGCTGGTCGCCCTTCGGCTCATAGGAGGACTTGATCTCGAACCGCACGCCGCCTTCGGATTTCTCCGGGCGCGGCGGCCGGTGCGGGGTCCACACCCGCATCGAGCCGTCATCCTTGCGGAACTCCGGGCGGCCGTCGCGGATCAGGTTTTCCAGCGCGTCGGCGGTCGCCTTGACGCCGAGCGCCTCCATCTTGCTGCGCGGCGGACGGGCGAGGGCTTCGTCATCATCCTCGGCGGTGGGCAGGCCGAGCTGCCGCGCCAGTTCCGGATCGAGCGTCGGAATGGTGGCCGAGGTGCCGTAATTGGCCTGCGGGGCCTCCTCGAGGCCGGACGCGTCGCGCTTCGCATCACGTTTGGCGACACCCTCGCTGGTCTCGCGCGTCGACGCCCGGGCGCGATGCGCCGCGGCCTCGCCGCCGGCGCGGCGGTCCCAGGAATTGTCCGGCGGCGGCTGCAGGCCGGTGCCCGAACCCATGCCGGCGTCGCCGCGATTGATCGCGGGATTGAGCAGTTCGGCAAGCGCGGGCCCAATCGGCTGGACCTCGGGCCGGTGTGCTTTGGATTTGGGGGTTTTGCCGGGCTTTTTCGGGGTGTTCGGTGTCTTCGCCATGGCCGGAATATGGGACGAGTCCGGCAGCGAGAAAAGGGCAATCGGCGCCTGGAATTGCCTGCCGGCGAGGCTGCTGACAGCAGGGTGTCAGCAGCAAGCCGGTCGGGCCGTCAGGCCCGCGGCCGGTCGACGATATCGAGATGGATCCCGCCGCAGCCGTCGCAGCGCATGGTCCAGTATTCGGCGGCGCGGCCGGGAATCACGCGCAGCAGCGAGAGCCGGGCTGCGCATTCCGGGCAGCTGGTGCGGACCTGCGCCGGCCAGACCGGATCCGGCTCGCATTGCGGGACCACGGCGAGCACCACGTTGCCGGTTACGCCGACGCTTCGGTTGCCGGCATCGTCATGCCGTAGCGCTGTGGGAACCGGTCGATAGTCTGCTTCGCGTCGGCGATCGCCGCATCCGGATCGGACCACGCAAAGCCGATGTCGAGCATCGGAAACGGCATGCCATCGATGACGACCGGCCTTTGATCGACCCGTTGAATCCTGGCGTGCCATTGCCCCTTCCCCACTTCAAACGACTTGATCTCAAAACCGCTATAGATCATGGCGACCTCGGGATGCCCTTCTCAAAGGAAGCACGGGCGCGCGGCGCCCTATGTGAACCAGATCACAAGTCGCGCGGTTTATTTCCGCGGTGCAATGCGGTTCCAGCCTTTTGTTTGGGCCGCGATATGGTCGGCGAGCAGGGCCGCGTCGTCGCCGACGCCGGACAGGAACGAGGATTTCATCTTCGACAGCCATTGCAGGCCGAGGAAATAGAGGCCCGGCACCTCGGAAACGCCGTGGTGGTGTCGCGGTGCGCCATTGGCGTCCAGCACCGGTATCTCGATCCAGTACAGGTCGAGGCCATAGCCGGTGGCCCAGATCACGCTGCCGATTCGCTCGGCGCCGAGGTCGATGGTCTCGAAGGGCGCAGTGAGGCACGGCGGATCGGGCAGGCGGACGCGCGCCAAGGGATCGCCGGGATGATCGAGGCCGCGCGTCGCGATGAAGTCGTCGACGATCCCGAGGAAGGTCGCGTAGTAGGCATCGCCATTGGCGATGTTGGTGACGAGATCGGGCGCGATCGCGAGCACGCCGTCGCGCGCCGCCGTTACACGGCCGAGCAGCGTCACGCCGTCGGCGGCGAAGCGGCGGAAATCGATGGTGTGGCCGCCATGGGCACCCGAGATCACCGGCAGCAGGCGCGACGGGCCGCGCTGCTCGACCGGGGTCTCGTCGACACCCATCTCGGCCAGCCACCAGAACAGGTCGCGGCCGCGATAGCGGCGCGGCAGGCGGTTGTGACGTCCGACCGACAGGAAGACATGGCGGCCGGCGCGCACCAGTTCTTCGGTGATCTGCGCGCCCGAGGCGCCGGCGCCGATCACCAGCACCGCGCCGTCAGGCAATTGCGCGGGATTCTTGTAGCCGCTGGCATGAACCTGAAACAGGCCGGGATGCTCGCGCAGCACGTCGGGCCGCAGCGGCCGCTGATAGGGACCGGTAGCAATCACGACGTTGCGGGCGGCGATGCTGCCGCCGGCGCATTCGGCAAGGAAGCCGCCGGCATCGCGGCGCAGTCGGGTGACTTCGACGCCGCAGCGGAGCGGCGGCGCGACGAACGCGGCATAATCCTCGATGAAGGCGATGATGGCAGCGGTGTCCGAGAAGCCGTCGGGATCGCTGTGCGGAAACGCGAACTCCGGCAGCCGCACCGACCAGTTCGGAAACTGGAACATCAATCCGTCCCAGCGTTCGCTGCGCCAGCGCTCGGCGATCCGCCGCCGCTCCAGCACCAGATGGCCGACGCCGCGCTGCTTCAGCCGGTGGCTCATGGTCAGCCCGGCCTGGCCGCCGCCGATCACCAGCGTATCGACCGTCTCGTCAGGCATTGCGCGCTCCCTTGCGGCGAGCGGCCGGTTCGGTCGCGGCGCGGATGATCCAGCGCCGGAACGCGGCGAAATCGCGCTGCTCGGCGTGGAAGCCGCGATAGACCAGATACCAGCGCATGCCCTTCGGCACGCTGAGCGCAAACGGCGCCACCAGCCGGCCGGCGGCGAGATCGTCATCGATATAGGGCCGGATCCCCATCGCGATCCCGAGCCCGTCGCTCGCTGCCTGCAGCGCCTGGCCGTAGAACTGGAATTCCGGCCCGCGCGCGGTCAGGCGCGGCACGCCGGCGGCCTTCAGCCAGGACGGCCAGTCGTCGGGCGAATGCGCGACGCGGATCAGGCTCGGCCCCTTGAGGTCGCCGGGACGCTTCAAGCCGTTGGCGAGCCGCGCCGTGCACACCGGCATCAGGTCAGCGGCGAACAGCGGCTCGGCGACGAGGCCCGGCCAATGGCCGTCGCCGAGCTGGATGCCGCAGCTCCAATCGTCGGCGAACGGCACCGCCATGCCGCCGGTCGTGATCCGCACCTCGATGTCGGGCTCGGCTTTGCGGAACTCGGCGAGGTGCGGGATCATCCATTTCATCGCGAAGGTCGGCCCGACGCCGACGGTCAGCACGCGCGAACTCGCCGACGCCGTGACCTGCGCGGTGAGGCCCGCCAGCGCGTCGAAGATCGGCGTCAGGCCGCCTTGATAGGCGCGGCCGGCCGGCGTGGTGACGAGGCGGTTCGCCTTGCGCTCGAACAGCGCGACGCCGAGCCGTTCTTCCAAAAGGTGCACCATCCGGCTGATCGCTGCGGCCGAGACGTTGAGCTCGCCGCCCGCCGCCGCAAAGCTGCCGGTCCGCGCCGCGGCCTCGAATGCCTTGATGCCGTTGAGAAAGAGCAGCCGCCGCATGAACCCTCAGGAAAGCTGATGCAAGGGCAAGATAACTCAGTTTGCGGAACGAGGCCAAGCGGCGCAGAAATATGCAGACAATCCCTGCTGACCCGGCGAGGACCCAATGACTGAGACCACAGACGCCCTGGTGCTCGATCTCGTCGAATGGGTCGCCCGCGAGCCACGGCGCTATGCCGAGGTGCTCGAGGTCTGGCGCACCTCATGCCCGCGGCTGACGATCTGGGAAGACGCGGTCGACCGCGGCTATGTCGCGCGCCGTCCCTCGGTCGAGGGCATGCGGGTGATGGTGACGGAAACCGGCGAGACCTTCTTGCGCGCGCATGGACGGATGCATTGACGCGACGCGTCAGCGCGCCGGCTCGGCGAGTCGCGGCCGGATGATCTCGACCATCCGGTCGGCGGATGTGCCTGGCGGGAAGAAGCCGAGATAATTGCCGTCGCGGTCCATCAAATAGATGTAGGCGGTGTGATCGACGGTGTAGTCGCCGGCGTCCTTGAGCGGCACCCTCGCGTAATAGACCTTGTAGGCATCGGCGACCTGGCGGATCGCTTCAGCGCTGCCGGTCAGCCCGATCAGGCGCGGGTGAAACAGCGGCACGTATTCGGCGAGATGGCTAGCGGTGTCGCGCTCGGGATCGACCGTGATGAAGATCGGTTGCACCTGATCGCCGTCAGGGCCGAGCTTATCGAGCGCCAGCCCGATTGCCTGCAGATCGGTCGGGCAGACGTCGGGGCAATAGGTGAAGCCGAAATAGACCAGCATCAGCCTGCCGCGAAACTCCTTGTCGGTGCGCTCATGGCCGGCTTGATCGGTCAGTGTGAACGGGCCACCGACCGGCTCCCTGTTCCACATCAGGATGTCCATGATCTCCGCGGCCGAGCGCGCTGATTGCTGTGCCGCATCGCCGGCCAGCACGGGCGCCAGCGTCAGCCAGAGGCCGGCGCCGGCGCACGCGATCGAGCGCAGTTTATTTCGTCTCATATGCCGAAGGAGAGGCGGCTGCCGGTGGTGGTGACCATCACCTTGTCGCCCATCTGCGCGGTCGCCTCCTGCACGAAGTTGAGCCCGGAGCAATGCATCGGGACCACGACGTCGGGATCCAGCTTCTTGATCTCGGCGACGACCTCGGTGAGGTAGTCCTTCGGCGCCGGTCCGAGGTGGAAGCCGCCGACGATCGCGTGGACCTTCTGGATGCCCGAGACCTCCTGCGCCTGCTTCACCGAGTTGACGATGCCGACATGGCCGCAGGACGAGATCACGACCAAGCCAAAATCCTTCACATTGAAGCAGGTCGCGTGTTCATGGATGTGCTCGTCGGGCACGATCTTGCCGTCCATCTCGGCCGGCAGATAGTGGCTGGCGTTGCAGCCGAGCCCGTCCTTGATGCCGAACTCGACCCAGGTCTGCGGCAGCACGCGCTCGATGCTGCGGCGGGTGATCTTGCCGGTCGTGAAGGCGTGGCCGGCGATCACGGTCGGCGTCTCGCACAGCACGGTGGTAACGCGCTGCGCGGCGAGCTGGCGGCGATCCAGCGTGCCGAAATCGGCGAACTGGCCCTTGGTCGGGGTCGGGCTGACGCGGTGGCAGAAATTATCCTCGCCGCCGGCATAGAGCTTGACGTCGGCCGGCAGCTTGTCGCGGAATTTGTCGAGGAAGCCGTTGAGGCCGCCGAAATGATCGTAATGCCCGTGGCTCACGATCAGGGCGTCGAGCTTCGACGGATCGACGCCGACCAGCGCCATGTTGTTGAGCAGGACGTCCGGGGTATAGCCGTAGTCGAGCATCAGAGTGCGCTGCGCGCCCTTGGCCTCCGACTCCAGCCACAGCGACAGGCCCCATTCATTGTGCAGCGAGCGCTGGTAATCGGCGTTGCGCGACGCCGGAACGATTGAGACGCCGTTGGCCTGTTTCGGCTTGAAGAAGATGTCGAAGCTGGAATCGACCAGCACCCGGATCGACAGCTTGTCGACGGTCGGCACCTCGATCGGCGCCGCGCTCGCGATCTCGACGCAGGAGAATGCGCCGGCGGCCGCCGCGCCCGCGATCGCCGCCGAGCCTTTCAGGAATTCGCGTCGTGCCAAATCACGTGTCATCATAGTCCCCCTTGTTCTGAAAATTTTTCAATACGAAGCACGCGGAGCCTAGGTGCAATCGGGGCGCGGCTCAATCGGGCGCTTGCACTGTTTGCAGATCACATTCGCGCGCTGTGCAATGCGCCGCCATTGACTTGGCCGCCGCTTTGCGCCCAACTTCATGCAATCGCATCTTTCTCGCGATGCGTCAGCAATCCCTTGCAAATGCAGGATCACGCCCATGATCGATCTCCACTACTGGTCCACGCCGAACGGTCACAAGATCACGATGTTTCTTGAAGAGACCGGGCTCGAATACAAGGTCTTCCCGGTGAACATCGGCAAGGGCGATCAATTCAAGCCGGACTTCCTGCAGGTCGCGCCGAACAACCGCATTCCGGCCATCGTCGATCACGCCCCGAAGGGCGGCGGCAAGCCGATCTCCTTGTTCGAGTCAGGCGCGATCCTGCTCTATCTCGCCGAGAAGACCGGAAAATTCCTGCCCGAAGATCTCTACGGCCGCTATGACGCGATCCAGTGGACCTTCTGGCAGATGGGCGGGCTCGGGCCGATGGCCGGGCAGAACCATCACTTCCGCAACTACGCGGTCGAGAAGCTGCCTTATGCGATCGACCGTTATGTCAACGAGACCAACCGGCTGTACGGCGTGCTCAACAAGCGGCTTGCCGACCGCGAATTCATCGCCGGCGAATATTCGATCGCCGACATGGCGAGCTATCCCTGGGTCGTGCCCTACAAGAACCAGGGCCAGGAGATCGACGACTTCCCGCATCTGAAGCGCTGGCTGGAGACGATCGGCAAGCGCCCCGCGACCGAGCGCGCCTATGCCAAGGCCAAGGAAGTCAACCCGAATTTCGGCCAGCCCGCGATCCGCACCGAGGAAGAGCGCAAGCTGCTGTTCGGACAGACCGCGGCAGTGGTGCGGTAGGCCCCACTCTCTCTCCGTCATTGCGAGGAGCGAAGCGACGAAGCAATCCATCTTTCCGCGCGCGCGGATCGATGGATTGCTTCGCTTCGCTCGCAATGACGGATGCGTCAGAATTGGAGCTCACGCTCCCACACATTTCGCCGGCCGCCGCTCCTTCCACGCCGCCAGCCCCTCGGCGAGATCGCGGCTCGGCACCAGCGCGGCGAACTGCTCGCTCTCGACCAAGAGGCCCTCGGCAATCGGCATGTTGAGCCCGCGCGTCACCGCGGTGATGGTGCCGGCGACGGGCGAATGCCTGGTGATGCGGCCGGCGAGCTCGTGCGCCGCCGTCAGCAATTGATCCTGCGGCACGATCTGGTTGATCAGCCCGATCTCGCGCGCGTGCTCGGGCGGGAACGGATCGCCTGCGAGCAGTAGTTCGAGCCCGCGCTTGCGGCCCGCCAGCCGCGGCAGCCGCTGCGTGCCGCCGAAGGTCGGGGGCATGCCGAGCTTGATCTCGGGTTTTGCGAACAGCGCACGGTCGCTGGCGATGGCGAGATGCACGGCCTCGGTGATCTCGCAGCCGCCCCCGAAGGCGAGCCCGTTGACCGCGGCGATGATGGGCTTCTTGAATGCCTCCAGCCGCGCGGTCATGGCTTGTCCCCGGCGGACGAAGTCGCGCACCGCGACAGCTGCGCCCTGTTTGACGCTGTGAGAGAATTCCTTGATGTCGGCGCCCGCCGAGAACGCGCGCTCGCCGGCGCCGGTCAGGATCACGGCGCGCACCGCGGCATCGCCCTCGATGCGGTCGAGCGCTGCCATCAGCTGATCGATCAGCGCGTAGTTCAGCGCGTTAAGCTGCTCAGGACGGTTGAGGGTGATCAGGGCGATCCCGTCTTTGATTTCGAGCAGGATGGGTTCGGGCATGTGCAGTCTCCGGCATTCGTGTGCGTCGGAGTGGAATGTAGGGCTAGCTGCAAATTGTGTATATTCACTGGTTAGTATACATACGGCGGATGCCCAGACCCTCCGAGCCCACCCGCGCGCGCATCGTCCAGGCGGCGAGCGCGCTGTTCTACAATGAAGGCATCCGCCGCGTCAGCGTCGACGAGGTCGCCGCCAAGGCCGGCCTCACCAAGCGCACGCTGTATTATCACTTCAAGAGCAAGGACGATCTGGTCGCCGCCTATCTCGCCGCACGCGACCAGCCCAACCTCGCGCTGTTCCGGACCTGGTTCGCGGAGGCCGAGGGCGGCCTGCCGGCGAAGGTCGAGGCGATCTTCAGGAACCTCGCGCGCTCGGCGCGGCATCCGAAGTGGAAGGGGTGCGGCTTCCTGCGCACCTCTGCCGAGCTTGCCAACATGCCTGGTCATCCCGCGATCCGGATCGGCGCCGCGCACAAGAAGAAATTCGAGGACTGGCTGCGCGCGATCTTCGCGGAGCAGGGGATCGCCGATCCGCTCAAGCTCGCTCGGCAGATCCTGCTGCTGCTGGACGGATCATTCGCCGTCGTGCAGCTGCATCGCGACGCCAGCTACATGGAGACCGCCGGCGAGGCCGCGCGCACGCTGATCGAGACGGCGCTGAAGAAGCCGGGGCGGAAACGCGGGTAGGCGTGCAAAGCCGGAAATGAGGATCGGACGCGAAACCGGCATCTCCGACTTAAGGGAAAGGACAGCACCTGTACCCCTCATTCGGGAAGCCCAGCCTTGCGCAAGCCCTCGACTAACTTGGCGAGATCCACCGATAGACGAACAGGGTATACCTCGCTCAGATTTGAGATGCACAACGACGGATCGAGTTCACGTAAATGGGCCATCGCTTCTCGTGCTTCATTCATGTGACCAGCGAGCGCGTGGCTGGCTGCGAGAATGCGATTGGCAGCTGGGAAGTTCGGCTGCTCGCGAAGCGCACTATTTGCCCATACGATCGCTTCGTCGTAACGACCCGCGAGAAAATGCGCAAACGCAGTTCCGACATGCATGTTGTAGAGGATGGGATCGAGTGGGCTCAGGCGCATTGCCCGGGCATGATGTTCGATCGACAGGTCCAACTCGCCTCGATAGGCCCTTACCCAGCCGCTGAGGTTCCACGCAGCCGACAAGTTCGGATTCAGTGCCAGTGCCCTGTCAATAAAAGCGGCGCCGTTGTCCAGGTCAGATACAAACCAGACGATCGCGTGCCCACCCCTGGACAGTGCGACGGGATCGTCCTTGCCTAGCTCCACGGCGCGCCTGGCCAAGCGGGCGCCTTCGGAATTTTCGCGCGCGCGATCAACCACCCATCCATTAAGCTTCCGCCAGATATAACACCATGCGGCCATGCCATGAGCAGAGCCAAACTCGGGATCCAGCTCCATAGCTTTGTAGAATTGGCGCAACGCCTCGTCATTGGTAGCTCTCGTCCAATGGTTGACGTTTGCCATTCCCCGTAGAAAATAATCATAAGCATCGAGGCTCTCGGTCGGCTTGCGCGTCGCGCGCTCGATCTCGGCTTGTTCCAGCTTTGGCGCAATTTCGCCAACGACGCGCGCCGCAACCTGGTCTTGCAGCTCGAAGATGTCCTGAAGTCCGCCGTCAAAGCGCTCTGCCCACAGATGCACGCCCGTTGATGCATCGATCAGCTGCGCTGTTATGCGAATGCGGTTTGCTGCCTTGCGAACGCTCCCTTCAAGGATATAGCGCACGCCCAAGTCGCGGCTGATTTGCTTGACGTCAACAGCCCGACCCTTGTAGGCGAATGATGAATTGCGAGCGATCACGAATAGCTGACGAAACCGCGATAATGCAGTGATGATGTCTTCGACGATCCCGTCGGCAAAGTATTCCTGCTCGGGGTCGCCACTCATGTTCTGAAACGGCAAGACGGCGATTGATGGCTTGTCGGGGAGCGATAGTCTGGGCGCAGTCGAGGCCGTAGCCCCGGCCGGCGCTTTTACCGCGGTCGCGTTGCCGAATTGAAGCGAATAGACGCGAATAGGCTCGGCGATGTTCTTCAGCCTTGTCTCACCAAGATCACTGATTGCCAGATCGAGTCGCGATTTCACTTGTCGATAAGCATCCTCCGAAAGACATATCGCTCCAGGCTGGGCGACGCCCTCCAGTCGTGCCGCGATATTGACGCCGTCGCCCATCAGGTCGCCATCGCTTTCCTCGACAACGTCGCCGAGATGAATGCCGATGCGAAATTCGATCCGACGCTCAGGCGGCACGCCGGCGTTACGTTCGATCATCGAGTTCTGAATCTCGATGGCGCAACGAACGGCATCAACGACGCTTCGAAACTCGACAATCGCTCCATCGCCGGTACGCTTCACCACCCGTCCTTTGTAGACCGCGATTGTCGGATCAATCAGGTCGCTTCGAACTGCGCGCAACCTTGCCAGGGTACGGTCCTCGTCCGCGCCGGTTAGCCGACTGAACCCAACGACGTCTGTCACCATTATCGCGGCAAGCTTTCTGGACTCATCCATGCCCTGCCTCCCCGACGGAAACAAACTCGTTGGCCAGTTTAGCACATTTTGGGGATGCTCATGTGAGGTCAAAGCTCGCCGCGGCATCCGAAGTGGAAGGGGTGCGGCTTCCTGCGCACTTCCGCGGAGCTTGCCAACATGCCTGGTCATCCCGCGATCCGGATCGGCGCCGCGCACAAGAAGAAATTCGAGGACTGGCTGCGCGCGATCTTCGCGGAGCAGGGGATCGCCGATCCGCTCAAGCTCGCTCGGCAGATCCTGCTGCTGCTGGACGGATCATTCGCCGTCGTGCAGCTGCATCGCGACGCCAGCTACATGGAGACCGCCGGCGAGGCCGCGCGCACGCTGATCGAGACGGCGCTGAAGAAGCCGGGGCGGAAACGCGGGTAGGGCGTGCACTTGTAAAGGGCGCCCGCTACGCTCCCAAGAACGCGACCCAGAATCCGGATAGGATGCATCTGAATGAGAGTTTTTCGGCACTATCATTGCGACCACGGACATCGGTGGACTGTCCAACGACAGCAGACTGAAGACGAGCACGCTTCTGATCTGATTTGCCCAGAGGGGCACCCGACGATCACTTGCCAAATAGAGCTTCCAGTTGACGATGTGCAGATACTGATCAGTCCCGCAGCCAGGGTTGTCGATCAACTAAGACGGCAGCGCACCCTTGACGGGCGATACTATCTGTCTCTGCTCGACAAGAATGGAAAGGAATTGTGTGCATCCAGGGAGGATTACGACTGGGATGCCGTCGTGAAACTCTCCGCCTTCTTCAGAGATAAGGGGACCGAGCAGGCGCTGGCCTGGTGGGCAAAGCGCGATCCTTAGTGGATATCTGACATCGGCTCTGCGTCGAAAGCCGCCAAGGCCGCCGAGCCGAGTGGCATCCGTTTGACCTTCAGAAGCGGGTCCTATGAGAAAGCACCCGTGCCGATCAGGGTCCGTCATTGCGAGGAGCGAAGCGACGAAGCAATCCATCGCTTCGCATATGCGGGATGATGGATTGCTTCGCGTCGCTCGCAATGACGGCGCGGATCGTTCTTGCAGCGCCAGCACCGCGTCGAGGTCGGGCGGCACGGCCGCGCGCAGGCTGATCAAGACAGCGTTGGAGAAGCCGAGACGCGGGCGCCTTTAGGGCGAAGGGCACTTACACGATTTCGGAATATTAGAAGTATATCCCTGAGTTGCCCGACGTGTCAAGCGGCCCGGCCGAACGCTGGAGGCAGCCGGCTCCTTTGCATGGGGTTGTTTTCGATATTTTGGCGGCGCGCCTGCGGGCGGCGAGTTCCTCCACCGTTCCCGCAGATACGAGTTGCATTCGGGCAACATCGTCCGGAAAGATGGGGCGTTAACCTTCATTCGCCATTGCGCGACCACGCCCTGAGCAGATGATCGCATCGTCACATGCTTGCAATCTGGCTCCCGAGGAGCCCGTGGAGGCTGGGATAATGAATTCGCGGCGGGTGCGGGCGGCAGCGTTGAGCGGGACGGTCGTTCTGTCAGGCTGTCTTGTCTCATGGTTTGCGGCGTTCGGTTCGGCTGGCATCGAGAAGATCGGTGCGTCAGTCACCGATGCGTCGGTCACCGGTGCATCAGTTGATGATTCCCGTGCACCTGAAGTCGTCGCCGATGCCGTATCGGCGACATCACCAGCAACTGCCACGTCGAACGCTGCCGTCGACGGCCCTCATGCACCGACCATGAGCGAACAGGAAGCGGTGGCGACCGCCGATGCTGCGCCGGCCGTGCACGAGGCGGAACCTGTCGTCGAGGCCGCGTTGACCGATCCGGCGCTGCCGGCGGACATTCAGCCGCTGCAGGCGCCGGCAGCGAACACGCCGGATCCGGAGCCTCGCGTGGTCAAGCCGGCGGTGGACTCCGTCGAAATTCTCGACGAGTGCTGGGACGTCAACGCCTGCGTCGATCGCTATCTGTGGGCGCTCTATCAAAGGACGCCCAAGGAAGACACCATCAAGGTGCCTGAGCAGAGGCAGGTGACGGTCAAGAGAAAGAAGAAGATGGTGACGGTCACCAGAACCTTCACCAGGCTCGTCGATGAGGATTTCGCCTGGAAGGACACCAAGGCGGCCGAAAGAGCCGGCATGCCGATGATGGACTACGTCATGGGAGGCGTCGATCGGAGCTTCAAGCTGAAGCTCTTTCATGCGCTTCTCGCGGCGGAACAGGCCGGACTGTCGCCCGGCATCACCAGCGCCTTCCGCGATGACTACCGCCAGTCGATTGCAAGCGGGCTGAAGGCGGCCAGCAACAAGTCGTATCACGGCGGCAGCTTCCGTGGCGGCTACGGCCATGGGCTCGCGGCCGACATCGTCAGCATCGACGGCGCGACACGCGACGACCGTTGGAGATCGTCGGAGAGGCTCTGGAAATGGGTCGACGCGCACGGCAAGGAGTTTGGCGTCGCGCGCCCCTATCTCGATTTTGACCCGCCTCATCTGGCGCCGATCGATGGCAAGGAATATGCCGCTCACCGCGGTGGCGGCAAGACGCGACAGGCGGCGCTGGATGCGAAGACGCGCAGCCGCCACGCGGCGCGCGTTGGTCACGCCGCGGCGAAACGCGCAAAGACCGCGAAGTCATCGAAGGTGCGAACGATCTGAGCGGGATCGCGATGGTGCGGATGGTGGGGTAGCCCACCGGAGCGACGCAAAGCGTGGTCCGATGACGGCTCCAGCGTAACCCACCAGCGTGGTACCCAAAAGTGTTCGCAATAACGCTTAAAGCGCGCCGCGCTCCTGCAGCAGCGCCAGCACCGCGTTGAGGTCGGGCAGCACGGCCGCGCATTTCGCGCGGGTCTCTTCCGTCGGCGGCGCCATATCGGGGACCATCAATGTGATCGCGCCGGCGGCATGCGCGGCGGCAACGCCGTGGTTGGAATCCTCCACCGCGATGCAGGCTGCCGGCGTCACACCAAGCCGCGCGGCGGCCTTGAGATAGAGCGCCGGGTCGGGCTTGCCGTGCGTCACGTCATCAAGCGTCAGCAGCGTGTCGAAGCGGTCGCGGATCCCGGCGAGGGTGAGATGGCGCTCGGCGGTACGGCGCGATGACGAGGTCACGATCGCGGTCCGGCAGTCGGCGGCGGCAAGGCCGTCGAGCAGCTCGATCGTGCCGGGCTTGAGCGGCAGGCCGGCGTCAAACATGCGGTCGCGGGTAACGATGAAGGTGCGATTGACCTCGGCAAGCGGAAATGCAGTGCCGTAATGATCGCGCAGCATCGCCTCGCAGACCGGGCCGGGAAGGCCGACCATCGAATGGCACAGCGCGACGACATCGTCGGCGTAGCCGCACGCATTCAGTGCCGCCACCAGACTCTCGAAGTAGACCTTCTCTGTGTCGAGCAGCGTGCCGTCCATGTCGAGCAGGACAGCGTCGACGGACCAGGGTGCGTTCACGTGTATGTTCACTTGCCGGTCACCGCTGCTTGCTGTTCCGCCAGTTTCCGCAAGCATGCCGGGCAAAGGCAGTCGGCGCTATCGGTTGGCATTGGCAGGCGAAAGCTCTCGTCGGAGCACCAGCACGAACCCGTGAGCGAGCAGGAAAACTCGCTGCCGCAGGCCGTGCAGGCGAGCCGGCGTGGTGATGCTTGTTCGGAACGTTCGGTTGACGAGAGGTCCATTTCTAACCGCGATTTAATGCACGAATTAATCTCGGGTTCATCCCGGACCGCGCTATGATGCCGTGTAACAGATATAGCCGGGATAGGCCGTTAAGGGAATTCTGATGGCCCGTGATTCGCAAGCCGCGCTGATTGCCCTCAACCGGTTTGGATTTGGCGCCCGCGGCGGGGCGTCCGGCGACTTCATCAACGCAGCCTCCGATCCGCGCGGTTTCGTGCTGGCGGAACTGGCGCGCCCGAACGGCGCGCTGCTCGAAGTGCCGGGCCTGCTCTCGACGCCAGAGCTCGGCAGGCAGGTGTTCGACTATCAGTTCGAGATCCAGCAGGCGCGCAACGCCGCGAAAGCGGCGCAGCAAGGCGCGAGCGAGACGCCGCCGCAGGCACCGGACGCGAAGCCACAGCAGCGGCGCAACCTGTCGCTTTCGTCAGCGGCCAAGGAGATCGCCGGCAAGGATCCGGCGATGCAACCGGCCGACAACGCCAATGGCGCGATGTCGCCGTCCGCGACGATGCAGCCACAAGCCGGTCCGCCGAAGCCGCCGGCGCCGCCGCTCAACATCATCCAGAAGACGTTCCGCGCCGAGGCGCTGGCGCGGCTGCAGCGCGGCGTGGTCGCCGATTGCGGATTTGTCGAGCGGCTCGTGGTGTTCTGGTCCAACCACTTCTGCATCTCCGCCAACAAGGGCGCGCTGGCGCGGATGTGGGCCGGCTCGTTCGAACGCGAGGCGATCCGCCCGCACGTGCTCGGCCGCTTCGGCGACATGCTGAAGGCGGTCGAGCAGCATCCGGCGATGCTGTTCTTCCTCGACAACCAGCAATCGCTCGGGCCGGAGTCACGCGCCGGCGTCAACCGCAATCGCGGCCTGAACGAGAACCTCGCGCGCGAGATCATGGAGCTGCATACGCTTGGCGTCGGCGGCGGCTACACCCAGGACGACGTCACGGCGCTGGCGCGCGTCGTCACCGGCTGGACCTTCGCCGGCCGCAAAGGTCAGCTCGGCACACCAGGCAGCTTCGTGTTCAACGCCAATGCACATCAGCCGGGGCCGCAGCAGGTGCTGGGCAAGACCTATGCGCAGGCCGGCATCGCGCAGGGTGAGGCGGTGCTGTCCGACATTGCGCGGCATCCCTCGACCGCGAAGTTCATCGCGACCAAGTTCGCGCGCCACTTCGTTGCCGACGATCCGCCGCCGGCACTGGTGGCGAAACTGCAGGATACGTTCACGAAGACCGACGGCGATCTCAGGACGCTCACCACCGCGCTCGTTCAGTCCAACGAGGCGTGGCAGGCGCCGCTCACGAAGATGCGCTCGCCTTACGAATTTCTGCTCGCCTCCGGCCGGCTGCTGGCGCGCAACCCGGAGGATCCGGGCCGTTATCTCAACGGCCTCAATTTGCTCGGCCAGCCGCTGTGGTCGCCGGCCGGGCCGAACGGCTTCCCGGACACCTCGGCGGCCTGGGCGGCGCCTGAAGGCATCAAGCTCAGGCTCGACATCTCGGCGCAGCTCGCCTCGCAACTCGCCGACCGGTTCGACCCGCGCGACCTGCTCGAACTCGTTGCCGCGGATGCCGCCGCGCCGGAGACGCGGCGCACCATCGAGCGCGCGGAATCGCGGCAGCAGGCGCTGGCGCTCCTGTTGATGTCGCCGGAATTCCAGAGGAGATGACGATGGATTGCTCCGAGAGCCTGACGATGCAGGCGACGTCGCGGCGCGCGCTGCTGCTCGGCGGCGCCTCCTTTGCAGCCTGGGCGTACTTGCCGAAATTCGCGCGCGCCGCCGATGGCCGCGATCCGCGCTTCGTCACCATCATCCTGCGCGGCGCGCTCGACGGCCTTGCCACTGTCGCGCCGGTCGGCGATCCCGACTATGCCGGCCTGCATGGCGCGATCGCGCTGAGGGCCGATGGACCGAACGCGGCGGTGATGCTGGATCAATTCTTCGGCCTGCATCCGGCGATGCCGGAATTCGCGCGGATGTATCGCGCCAAACAGGCCGCGGTGGTGCATGCGGTGGCGACCTCCTATCGCGACCGCTCGCATTTCGATGGCCAGGATGTGCTGGAGAGCGGCTTCCCCGGTCCCGGCCGCGTGCAGTCCGGCTGGCTCAACCGCGCGCTGGAAGCATTGCCGAAGGGCGAGCGGGTAACGAGTGCGCTGGCGGTCGGCCCGACCACGCCGCTGGTGTTGCGCGGCGCAGCGCCGACCGTCGGCTGGGCCCCGACCGCGCTGCCGCAGGCCGCCGACGACACCGCGATGCGGCTGCTCGATCTCTACCAGCATCGCGATCCGACGTTGGCGAGCGCGCTGACGCAGGGCTTGCAGCTCGAGAAGCAGGCGCAGGGCGATGAGATGAAGCCGAAGCCCGGCGGCGGCGGCGTGGCGGCGATGCGCCTGGTGGCGCGCGGCGCCGCCAGGCTGATGGCGGCCGATGATGGCCCGCGGATCGGCGCGCTCGCCTTCGACGGCTGGGATACCCATGCCAATGAAGGCGGTCCGGTCGGCCGGCTTGCGCAACTGCTCGGCGGTCTTGATGGGGCGCTGGCCGAATTCCAGAGCGGTCTCGGCGCGCGCTGGCGCGACACCGTGATCGTGGTCGCCACCGAGTTCGGCCGCACCGCGCGCATCAACGGCACCGAAGGCACCGACCACGGCACCGGCACCATCGCGCTGCTCGCCGGCGGCGCGGTCCATGGCGGCCGGATGATCACCGATTGGCCGGGGCTGAAGCCGGCAAATCTCTACCAGGCCCGCGACCTCGCCCCGACCACTGACCTCCGCGCCGTGATCAAGGGCGTGCTGCACGACCAGTTCGGCCTCGGCGAGCGCGTGCTGGCGGATACGGTGTTTCCGGACAGCGCGCCGGCGAAGCCGATGAAGGGGCTGGTGGTGTAAGCGCCAACCCCAATCGCCGCGTCGTCCCGGCCAAGCGAAGCGCGAGCCGGCAACTGTTATGTTGAAGGAGCCGCCCGATAGGGTTTTCGGTCGCGCATCATCGCGTTGAGGATGGTGAGCAGCTTTCGAGCGACGGCAA
>NZ_VITY01000022.1 GCF_007993935.1 Bradyrhizobium macuxiense
GTACCTCGTAATGGAGAGTGGGGTTGGCGGTGATTGGTGCAGGAGCGCGATCAAATTGCCGCCAGCTCCCCATTACCGGCTTTGCCCATAAGGCAACAGTTTGAAGCGGTCTCATCCAGGAGATCGATAACCGCATCTGAAGGAACCAATCTTGCGCGGGCGAGGTGATTTCGGCAACCAGGTCGTTTCATTGCAGTTTCGAATGCGGAGATCATTGGGGCGGCAGTGAGCCAACAAGTGGGACAGGGAAATCGGAAACGACGCCGAAAGCTGCATGAACCGAGGGTATCGCGGCGAACCGCGGAAGCCCACATCCACAATTGCCGGCCCTCGAACACTCAAGAATCGACTTGAAAGGAGCAGCCCCGCCCGGAGACCGGGCGGGGCTGCTGCCCCCTGCCCCCTAGCTGCGAACTGCGCTGCGAATTTCAGCGGGCTGTTCAACGTTCGTTTTCCGCTGACCTACGATTTGGCAGGCCGCCGAGAGACTCACGCGCATTCCGATTTTCGGCCCTTGGCGTCTTCTACAGCGTTCCGTAAAACAATTTCAGAAAGCTGCACAAGCACCCGTCTGAGACGCGCAATCTCTTGCTTGTAGCGCTCGAGTTCGCGTTGTTCGTCCGTCATGACCGATCCTTCATGGCGAGTCCTAGCCGCGTGATCCATGCCGCACCTTTGTCCGCCCAAGTAAGTGCATATAAAAAAATGGGAGCGCGCTCAGCACAGAGGCTAAGCTTAAGCTGGGGAGGTTAGGCCGTCGACTTTTGTACACAGCGCACGAACAATCTCACTCACCAGTCCCGCGTGTTGTCCTCACAACAGATCAGAGCGTTTCGCACAAAAGCGTCCTATAAATCGTTTTCATTAGGAATGGCTGGACGAGTCTGCTTTCCGGCTGGATCCCTTGTGGGTCTGACGGACTCGTAGGCGGCTGAGATCAATTTGCAACAACAGCACGTCCTTTGCTCGAGGCACCTGCGGTCATCGATCTGCAAGACGCCGCGCGTCTTGCGAATCAGCCCTTGTTCTTCGAATCGGATCAAGGTCTGCGTGACGCCAGCGCGGCGCAGTCCCAGGGCGGACGAAATGTAGTCATGGGTCACTGGAAGAACATGAGCACCGAAGGCGTCGCTCGCAAAACACAACGAGCTTGCAAGTCGCTTTCGCGATCGTGCCGGATCCCGCATAATCCCGTTTGAAGGCAATGCAAGATCCGTGCTTGAACGAACTGAAAAAATGCTCCCGAATGCGGGGCGCTCATTCATCAGCCGATGCAGATCCTCGAAACGGATCCTGTGCGCGGTTTCGGAAACCAGCACGACCGCCTGATGCGTCGAAAGATGTCCTTCCATTAGCGGCGAAGCACCGACCGCGCCGCGATGACCAATCAGCGCTGTTTCAAGGATGCTGCCCTCCGCAACAAGCCTCAGCGAGACGAGGCCCGATTCTATGAAGTAGACGTGATCGGGACACTTCTTCGGCTCCTGCAAAACCATGCGTTTTTTTTCAGGACGATCGGCTCCAGGAGCGAGCCCATTGCCGCGAGATCTTGCAGAGAAATCCTCGCCAGGATCGCGTTCTTGATAGAAACTCGAGCGTTAGGACGCAGCGCCGGCCACTTTCTTGACACCTGCTTGACAGTTGCATCTGCGGAGGCATCAGTCGCCTTTTGGACGGCGGGCACGCGGTCGGTCATAACAGGGGCGGCCTGCTGGCGCGGGGGTTTGCTGGGGCGCGCTCATCGGCTCTCGTCGGAAGACCGGCTAGCGGCTTCCCGTCTGCGGCGGCCACCCCGGATGCTTTGCAGACGATTGGCCTCATTGAACTAGTCACGGAGATCTCCAAACACCGGGCTCGTTCGGCTCATGGCGCATCAGCACCTGCGCGATTAGGTCCGCCATGTACACGACTTCACGCACGAATAATCTCGTTTGTCGCCGGCCATGTCGTCGAGCTTCCGCAACACGATCGGTCATTTTGCCCTCGCCATAGGTCACGTCGGAACATCACACGACAGTCGATCGCTTGGCCGTCCCCGCGGCGCGGCTTCACGGCGCATGTCAAACAAGCCTCTGGATCAGCCAACTTATGCCGACCCACAAGCCGAGGTTGACTGCCAACGCAAGAACGAGAAGCCAACGCACCGAATACCGCGGTGTAAGGGCTAGTCGAATATCCGCCCGCTTCGCCTTAATCGCGCATGCCTTCGCCAACGCGAGCACAGCCTTGGAATGAACCGCCATCGCCCCCTCGAACCGCAAGTACGATCGGCAGCCAACAGGCTGTGTCGGCAATCAGGAGCACACTATCTGATGACGCTCCATGCATTCGTCACAGCTACCACGTCCCGCGATTACGATCGTTGATAAAGCCCCTGCTACCGAAACCAGCGCCCTGATTCCACCAACTGTGCTGTCGTGCGTGGGGAAGCGCCAGTCCCATTTGGGGTAAAACATTCCAGCGTAGATAGCACCGTCACGACCCGCCGGAGGTTCAACGACTGTAATCGACACCATTTTGGGATAAGCCGCATTTTTGGGATAAGCCGCATTCCGCTCAGTGAGCGGATAGATTGTCCCGACCTAAGCGGCCGAATCTACACGATACAAATTCGAAACGATCTTGTTTTTTGCGCTCCCCGGCGTGCCGCATAGATCGGGATCGACGCTTCTCAGCAGCGATGGCTCTTCAGGGCACCAGATCCCGCAGTAGCGTTTGCGAAGCGACCTCGCCTTTCAAGCCGCGGACGTCGACCATTGCTTGTTTTGATCGAGCAGAGCGAAGACGTGGTCGGCCGCGACCGGCCGACCGACGAGGTATCCTTGCACTTCATCACAATTGGTTTGACGCAAATAGTCAAGTTGCTCGGCGGTTTCGACGCCTTCGGCGACCACGCCGATCTGCAGATCCCGCGTCAGTGCGATGATTGATTTTACGATCGCCGCGCTATCCGGTCGCCTCAGCATGTCCCGAATGAAGGACTGATCGATTTTGATGCGAGTGTAAGGCAGTTTCAGCAGATAGGTCAGCGACGAATATCCCGTTCCGAAATCGTCAAGCGCCACCGTCACGCCCAATTGCAGGAGCGAGTTCAGGATCGATGACGCCGGCGCGTACTTCGAAATCAGCATCGACTCGGTTATTTCGATTTCGAGACGATGAGGAGCAACTCTGGCTTGGGAGAGCGCCTGCACGATTGTCTGCAGAATGCTGGCGTTATGGAATTGGGCTGCCGAAAAATTTACCGCGACCCTGAGGTCCGACGGCCAGTTCGACAGCGTCGAGCAGGCGCGACGGACCACCCACTCGCCGATTCCGTGGATCAATCCGGTTTCTTCGGCGATTGGAATGAACTCGGTCGGGGAAATGACTCCACGGACGGGATGCCGCCAGCGCAGCAAGGCCTCAAAGCCGGTGACCCGGTTCTTGCGAATATCAAAGAAGGGTTGGTAGAGGAGGAACAGCTCGTCTCTGTCGACCGCGAGTTCCAGATCCCGCAGCAGCGCCCTGCGCTCGCGCGCTGATTCGTCATCGCTGGTCTCAAAGAAGCGGATCGTTCCCGGCCCCGCTTGCTTGGCGCGATATAGCGCAATGTCGGCATTCCTCAACAGTTCATGAGGCACGTCGCCATCGCGCGGGGCCACTGCAATTCCGACGCTGGTCGCCCCCGCGATCTCACATTTCTCGATCGGGAACGGTTCGGCGAAGGCGCCGACAAACCGCTCGGCGACTTCCAACGCGTCTTCCAGCTTGGTCAGATTGGTCATGACAAGCGCAAACTCATCGCCGCCGATGCGCGCAACAGTATCAATCTGCCGTACGCATCGCTGCAGTCTCGAGGCGGCCTGCACCAGAAATTCATCGCCGGCGGGATGGCCGAACCTATCGTTCACTTCCTTGAAGCGATCGAGGTCGAGAAGAAGAAGCGCGAATTCCTCGCCCGAGCGGGCGAGCCTGTTGAGCGCGCCTTCGAGGCTCTCATTGAAGGCGAAACGGTTCGGAAGTTGGGTCAGGGGATCCCGCCGGCCCCTCCTTTCGGCCTCAAGTTGAGCGATGGTGCGCCTGGTAAATTCGAAAGAATGGGCGAAAACGCCGTGCAGGAGCACGAAGCCATAGGCCACAACCAGGATAGCGACGAGCAGATAGACGAAATCGCCGTTTCTGCCGAGGCAGATTGCCGTACCGACAAAGATCGGAGCCGTGAATGCCACCGCCGCCACCGGAATCGTCGCGAAGGCGAACGCGCCACCAGCAAGCATCCCAGAGCACAGACATGTTATGACGAGCTGCCCGCCATTGGAGGCGTTCGCGAAGAAAGCCACTGGAACGATCGCCCAGGCGGTTCCGAGAACCAACGCATTCCGTACGAGCCGGTGCATGGCCTGGCGCGACACGAACTGCGGCTTCGTCATCCGTCGTGATGAACGTGCCTTCAGGCCGATCGATAGCGCGCCGCAGACGACGGTCACCGCCCAGACCAAAGCGAAGTTTCGGTCGGGCGAATGCCAAAGGGCAATTGCGAGCACGGTCGCATTGCAGGCGTTGGCCAGCATGATGGCCAGCGAATGGCCCAACACGAGGGAGAGCTGCTCGGCACGAATGTATCCTGCGACCGCTTCATCGGTGGTCGGCCCGCCGAATGCCGCCAGGTCTCCGGCTATCAGCTTCGAAAGATAGGAGTTCAGATATGCCATCATTCTTGGACCCCGCAAGGCTGGCTTCGACGTTGGCGCCAGCGGTGGAGGTTCGCGGCAAATCTTTGACAAAAGATAAACTCTTGATTGTACCGACCGCCTGCCAACACCTATGAGTTCGCGTCCGCAGCATGGCGCGACGGACTCATTGTTGAGGCCTGGACCGCTTATGAATTAAAGACCATTTCTGTCCGTTGCGTACCGATCTAGTGCTCCAATAGACCGAAAGTTTGAGCTGACCCGCATGCGGATAGCCTCAGTACCAAGCTGAATGAAACGGCCAGGCGGTGCGAGATCGATCAGGCTCAACGAAGGTTCGGCAGGCATGGCATTCGGCCGTGAGCGTGCTTGCTCCAACAGTAGGGGCATCGTCTATTTCGCGCTGCTCCGCTCGAGCCAGCCCGCCTTTGCTAGAGCGGCCCCAGGCTCTGACTTCGTTTAAGCGGGACCTACCGGCGGCAGACAGCAATTCGCGTTGATTGCCGCGTTGGCGTTGGGTGGTATTATGCCAACCAAGAGGGGCATTTGCCTGCAGCGCGCGAAGCTCTGCCCTGAGTCTCGATGGCCGCGTAACGATCAATCCTGCGGCTGGTCGGGGCCGCAGGAAGCACCGCAAGACGACGTTGATGACAATTCTCCGCGCTTGGCATAGTGCGCGCTGCGATCGAGCAGCCGACGACCTCGTGTCTTCGCGGCCGAGTTGACGCAGGCCGCAGAAAGCCCCCCATCAGCGCGGGCGCCATCCATGCTCGAAAGCATAGGTGGGGTTGATGCCGCAATATGCGTACGTGCCCGATGCTGTGGCCAGGCATTGTCTGTAGGTTGAGAACTGGCAATTGCCTGGATAGCCCCAGCTCCGCCCTTGCAGACAGTAAAGGTCTGGTGGAGGCGGCGGCATGTGCTTTGAGCGGTTTTGCGCGGCTGCGGTCGCTCCCGATGCAAGGCCGACCAAGACGGAAAATGCGACAACAACCATGAACGGAAGAAAACGCATAAGGTCTTTTGACCCCGCCATTGATTCTTACCGAACGACGATCAATCTCCAGACACTCATCTGTTTGAGTGAGGAAACCGCACAGCTAGCTGTGTAAGCTAGCCCAAACGGCAATGAGTTAAAGCGCGATATTTGTACGAAACGTACAGACCGTACCTGCGGTCGCTCGCCCGCAGAACTACGCCTTCATAGAACTCTGCGGTCGGAATCGGCTGGGGAAGACTAACGCCTCATCGTGGGCGCACTGGCCAACGCCGCTCGGCCAATTTGCCTTAGGTCATCGACCGACGTCTCTTCGCGGGTGGCGGCTTCCAGGAGTTTGCAGGCGACATGAGTTCGAGCGCCGGTCTCATGACGCGATATACCCTCGCACACCTCGTCCAGAACCGCGCGCAACAGGGCTGCCAATTCGGAATCGACCATTCGAACGCCCTCAATCCCTCGACAATGATCATGTGTCAGCGTGTAGCGGGATAGACATTTGGATGAGTGAACTCGGGGCTCGTATGCGGTTTCGTTCACTCCTGTAGGGCTTAGCGCAATGGTATGACGACGATAGAACGAGCGCCAGCGCAAATCACCGGGTTTGCACCCGCGCCGCTGATGCCGACGGCCCCGCTCTGGAGCAGATGGTTCGCAAAGAGCGCGAATTCGACTGCGAAAAGCTCTCGTGATCGGGCACGCCACGGTAACGAGCCCAACCACGGGTCAGCCACAGAGCCCGACCTATTCCCCGCCCTCGTAGAACAGCTCGAGCGGCAAGCCGACCAACGACTTTCCAATCCAGTCCCGCGCGATCACGTTCGACGGTCCCATCGCGATCGCGGCGCGCGCATCGCGGAATGAACGCTCGATCGGCCCGCGCCGATAGCCGTGACCGCCGGTCACGGTCAAGGCTGTTGCCGCCACCTTGTTGGCGACCTCGGCGGCGTGCACCTTGAACTCGGTGAGCGGAATCAAGATCTCGCTCTGCGGCTTGCCGGCGCGCCACAGCTCGTCCAGCCTGGCGGCAAGCTCGTTGCGCCATGGACGCAAGGCTTCCACCAGCACCTTGGCAGCGCCAAGCTCCTGGCGGATCGCCTGGTAATCCGACAGGTTCTTGTTCCTGTCCTTGTGCACAAAGCTTAAGGTATGTGCGACCGCCGCATTCAGCGCGCCGCGCGCGACGCCTTCCCATACGGCACCAAGACCGATGAGGTAAACCGGCGAGACGCCGTCATAGATGAGCTCCTTGCCTTGCCCTTCGGCGCCGAGCCGATCGCGGCTCGGAACCTTGACGCCCGCATATCGGATCGGTCCGGAGTGGTTTGCCTTGACGCCGAGCGCGTCCCAGCGGCCGGGCAAGATTCCAGATGCCTTGCCGTCGACGATGAAGAAGGAAATATCGGCCTGGTCCTTGGCGCCTGGTGAGCGCGTCTGCACCACGTAGAAGTCGGCCTGGCCCGAGCTCGTCGTGAACGACTTCTCCGCGTTGAGAACATAGTCCTCGCCGTCACGTGCGGCTTCGGAGAAATTATACCACCAATGCCCGCCGCTCGCCCGCTCGCTGGTCGAATAGGTGCCCAGAAGGCTGCCGCCCTTTGCTTTCAGCCAGCGCTCCTTCTGATCCTCGTTACCGAACAGGTTGATGGTCTGCGCGGCGCCGACATGCATGACATAGACGAGACCGGTCGAGGCATCCTGCCGGCCGATCCGATAGGCGGCTTCCGCGAAGTCACTGTGGCTGAGCCCGAGCCCGCCGAAACGCTGCGCGCTCAAGACCCCGGTCCAGCCCGCGGCCGCCAGCGCCTGCAGATTTTCTCGCGGAAACCGGCCTTCAAGATCATTGCGCTCGGCATGCTGGCTGACCGTGGTCTCGATGACGGCATCGAGCCGGGAATAAAGGTCATCCGGTGCGAGCAGCGCGAGACTGTCCTGGCTCATTGCCATTCTCCTCCGTCTATCCGATGAAACTGTTCAGGCGGCGGCGTGATCGGTTGGTGAGGAGCACGCGACACTGAAGGATGCGCCGTGGTCTTCTCGGGACGTCCGAGGTAGAGCACCCTGATCTCGACACCCCCGCGCAGATCGGCCGCGTCTCCGGCCAGCACCGTCGAGCACGACGGCGCGGTCGGCGTAGCTCAGCGCCACCATCGATCTGCCCTGCGATCAGGATGGAGCACGACATCGGCATGTCCGACCGGATCGCGGTTCTCGACTACGGCCGCAAGATCGCCGACGGCACCGCGAAAGCTCTTGCCGGCGCCGTTGGGACCGATGATGGCGCGGATTTCGTCGTCCCCGACTGCAAGATCAATGCCGTCCAGCGCAGTGATCCCGTCAAAGCTGAGGCAGATGCCCTCAAGACGCAGGACCGGCACGGCAAGGCCGGTCGCCAGCACCACCTCAGCCGTGGGAGGCGTCGCGCCCGCCTCCCACGTGGCCTCAGCACGCTCAGGCGCGCGCGCCAGGATCAGGGCGTCGCCGCCCGATGTCGCAATCAGGCTCATGCGTCGCCCTCGCCCCGGCCTATTCTGCCGCCAGAACGTGCGGCGACCGGCTTACTTCGAGCTCGCGCACCAGCGGGATCACGTGCTTACCGAAATGTTCGACCTCTTCTTGGAAATGCAGGAAGCCGAGCAGGATCAGGTCGGCGCCGGCGCGCTTGAGCTCGATGATGCGTTCGGCGACCTGCTCTGGCGTACCAATCAGGTTCGAGCGGAAGCCATCATTGTACTGAACGAGATCCTGAAAGGTAGACTTGCACGCTCGGGGCTGGCATTGCCGGCATTCTGGACCTCATGGTGGAAGCCGTGCACCGCTTCCGGGATCGCCTTATCAAGGACCTCCTGCAGGACGTCCTTGGCTTCCTTTTCCGTTTGCCTGACAATGCCGAATGCATTGATACCGATCCTGGTACGCCAGCTCTTGCCGAAGGCCTTTTCCTTGGTCCTGATATCGTCGACCTGTGCCTTCAGGCCATCAGGCGTGTTGCCGTTAGTGAAATACCAGTCAGACACGCGACCAGCCATGTCACGAGCGGCACGCGAGGAGCCCCCCTGAAAGATCTCGGGAAGCGGGTCGAGCGGCTTGGGCTTTAGCGAATAATCGGTGAACCGATAGAAGTCTCCCTTGAGGGTATAGGTCTCCTCGGTCCAGATGCCGCGCAACGCGTTGATGAACTCTTCCGAGCGGCGGTAGCGCTCGTCGTGATCGAGCCAAGGCTCGCCAATGGCATGGAATTCACCGCGAAACCAGCCCGAGACAATGTTGACCGCGACCCGCGCATTGGTGAGCTGACTGATCGTCGCGATCTGCTTTGCAGCCAAGGCCGGATTCCAGGGCCCGGGAAGAAGAGCGGCAATCACCTTGAGCTTTTCGATTGCGGCAAGCAGTGCATGTGAGAAGCTGACGGATTCATGCTGCTTGTCGGCGCCATAGCCTGCAGTGAACCGAATCTGGCTCAAGGCGTAGTCGAAGCCGGCCTTCTCCGCGATCTGCGCAAGCTTGCGATTGTAGTCAATGTCCCAGCTGGTGCGCTGCTCGATCGAGGATATGACAAGGCCGCCAGAGACGTTCGGGACCCAGTAGGCGAACTTAACAGGGTTGTTGTTCGTGGTCATGCTGTCACCTCGTAAATTGGCCGGAATGGAACGGTCGGCAGCTTGAAGCAGGTAGCGCGTCGCATTCGCCCGCTGCTCGAGAAGAGCGCCGCGCGACTGCCAGGATTCGACGCCAGGCCAGACGCAAAAGATCTATTCGCGATCTGCGGTGTGAGCGCAGGAACGGAGGATTGAGATCGTCAACAGAGTGACGCGTGCATTGCACGACAGGACATCGCCAGCGCACAGAAACTTCCCGCCTCATCGACGAGAATATTGCAAATCATCAGGGCTCCCTTCTCTCAATTACCATTGATTGACGTTCAATACTCTCAGAGACAAAACGATCCTGCGAGTCCAAGAACCACTCTTTTTCATCGTGTCTGTAAAACTCGCTTTTTCAGATTCGCAATAGACGGCTCGTTTGTTGCCGGGCGCGCAAAACCTCTCACTCACGCAGATGTTCGCAAGACGACCAGCCAAGAAGCGCAAATGCCTTTTGAAATCTGCTGATGCGCTTCCAGAGCTGATATCTGGCCCGAACATGCGTCGCATACCCACCGCAACACTAGTAGCCGTCCCGCTTTCACGGGCTCGCGGCGTCCCGTCATCGTTCTTGAGTTCGAAAGGCTTGCCACAAACCGCGCAGCGAAAGACATAAGTTATGCGATCGCTCGTGCCGCGATTGGCGATGTGTCGAGATTCGCGGCACCACAGTTCCAGCGGGGCGCGATGTTGGCGGGATCGATTGCGGGCCGGTCGGCATCAGCTCGAGCGGACAACGAGGCAAAAGCTGGCTTGTGTTGAGGAGCCCCCCGGATGCTGTCGACGTGATAGCTGCGCGACCGACCATTATCCACGCGAACCGCCATCAACAGAACATCGCTGGCGCGGGATCGGCGAAGCGAATTGGCTTCGATTGTGCGCGTCGACCGCTTGCCCTTCAGGCTCGACAATCAAGGTTGACGAGTGGCCGGTTGGCGGCGGCGAACCGTGGTCTCGATGAAGGTCTGGCCACGTTATCCTGCCGGAAGGCCGACGATGCGCTCGCGGATGATTTCGGCGGTCGCGCCACCGATAAGCACCATTGTCGGCAGGACCGGCGCCGCAACCTGGCCGTGGAGCCAACTGAATATCTCCGGGAGAGCGTTCCAGAACGAGGCGATTGGCGGCAAGGCCGGAAGCTGATGGGTTCAGCATGCCGGACCAGCCCGCTTCGACATCACCGCGATCCGGCTCAATGTCGGCAAGCTCCGGCAGTTCGATGGAAGTGGAGCGTCAACCAGTTTGCCGCGCTATAGGCCGGGACGACCCGCCTTCAGCGATCTATTGTTCAGCGAGAATATCGTCGAGCGCGTGAGTGAGCCGGTCTATATCAAAATCATCGTCGCACGAATCGGTCGAGATACTTGCTGCACTCTCGGCATCGCTGTCCTTGCCGTCCCGAATTTTAAAAAGATAAAATGCAGGCTTGTTTGCACGCTGCCATTCACCGTCGCTATTCTTCGTCCACTTTTCGGGATGCTGGGTAGGGTCAAGCACCATGTTCGCGTCATCCACCTCAACAAAACCCATCGCTGCGAGGCGGGATTGCGCCTCGAGGCTGGCTGGAGTGGAATTGATTAATGGTCGTTCGCCGTCCAGCCGAAGTTGATGTTCCAGCAGAATATCGCCTGCGTTGTCGACAAGCGGATGAGTAATCCGAAGAACTGTGGTGGATGTGATTTCAGTTCGCCCGGGCAACAGTTCTCGCCACTTTTCTCCCTCGAACACATCACTCAAGCGAAATCCGGATTCTGTTCTTAGAAGCCCGACACTTACGTTGCCTAACTCATAGCTGAAATATCGCGCGTCGTCGGTATGTCTTCTGGCGGTCCCGGAGCCTTCAGCCAGACTTGCTGTACGTTTGGCTTTCGAGGATACGAAAGGCGAGTACTCTTGTGAGTTCGCGGCGATATGCTTGATTTCGGCGCCATGAAAATCTTTTATTTTTTGCTTGAATGAGGAGCTTTTGATCTCGATCACGGGAGGTCGGCCAACGAGGGAGTACGGCCGCTCAGCCGCCGAAGACGAGCTAGCGTTCGAATCCGGTGTCAACCGAACGCCTGCAAGCATTTCCGCAAACCGGTCGGCATTTGGATCAGGCTGCGCGTCACTGGTTACTGAGCGTCTCGTTTCATCAACCTCCCATGCGTCCGATTGCGGCTCAATACTCGATGAGCTGATCGTCCGGTTGTGCATGGTGAGCGGCGCTCCTGTCGGCGATTGTTCTCTCGCATGGAGTTCGAGCCGGTTCGGCCCTGGAGAATGTTAGACAGCCAAGCTGACAACAAGCTGACCGGCGGGTCTCACGCCTCTGCTCGCGGGCTTCCACGCGAAGCCAGGTTCTCGCTATCATCGCACGTTGATCAGAAAGATCGGATTGCCGCAAGGTGGCGGAACAGCAGCAGATTGCCGAGCTGCCAGGAGAGTTTCTGGGAAACCTCCCAGCCCAGGCCGACGAGATGTCCTGGCGGTTTCGGCCCAGGCCGAGATCGGGACCATGCCCTCGAAGAGCAGGTCGAGATGGATTCCCATGCCAAACGGCAGGCGGACCGCCATCATCTCTGCCAGGCCGAACGCCCCCAGTTCGGGTTCGTCCAGATCGACCAAGCCGAACAGAGTATCGCTACTGGAGTCGAGCTCGGTGGCGAGCCAGACTCCCGCGCACGAGCGGGTTGAAGAATTCGACGACTGGCGCATGGTCAGTGTCAGGCTCACGGCCGTCAGCGAGTAGGTGTTCGCGCATCTCGGCGGCAGGAGGATCATACCGCCCTCCTGTCGATGATGAGATGGGCCTGGTCATCGGGCGGCAGGACGCCCAGAAGCCAACCGACCACCTTGCTGGCCAGCGAGGCGGCACGGACCACGGCGCGATTGTCCTCCCGTAGGCCCTCAAGTCATCGGCAGACGCTCATAGTGCGACGGATCGCCATATTTCAGCCGTTGCACGGCGATGGTTGACGATCTCCTCCACATTATTTCGCTGACTGCTAAAGGTGACCTGCTTCCCGCACGTCCCGGTGTACTGCTCCCAGCAGACGCTCACTCTGCCGGAGCCGTTCAGTCAGGAGCAGCCATTAAGTCGCTGCGTGCCGGTTGGGTCAGCAACGCCGCCGCGAATTGCAGGCATTGACGCGTCTCATATCTGCGAATCGCTGTGACCGGACAATGCCGAGCGGATCGCAGGGCGATAACTTCACCGGGAAGGTGATGCCCGACGCTTGCGGCTTTGTGGGCCAGTGCATCCTTTTTTTCGATCCAGATCGATCAGGCTCTGGATCATGCCTAAACGGTGTGCCGCTCGATTCAATGTTCGCCGCGTCGTTCTATCGACTCTTGTTCGACTGGCACGCCCTCGACATCTATCCTGAATTTCGAATCGGGCAATTGCTGGTGGACTTGAACATAAGATGATTGAGCGGAACGCGACACAGGCGCGGCATGGTAGCGCTTGGTCAGCGGTATCAGAACGAAACCGAAGGGCAGACTCAACATCGTCACACCGAACGTCCTGAAGGTCACCCAGACATCCGTGGTCTGGGTTCGCCAGATGACCTCGTTCAAGATCGTCATGCCTGCGAAGAACATCGCCCAGCTGAAGGTGAGGATACGCCAGCCCTGCGGTGTCAGATTGACAATGCGATCCAATATCACCACAATGAAGGAGCGGTCAAACAGAAGTCCGCCACCGAGAAGCGTCGAAAGCAGTCCGCTGACGATGGTTGCATCGACCTTGATGAACTTCTCGTCATGCAACACCAGCGTCAGCGTACCAAACACCAGCACGCTGATGCTGGTGATCAGCGATATGATCGACATGTGACCCTTCACTACAAGCGATGCAATCCCTGCCAGGACGGTCACAGCCGTGAATGCGGCGGTAGCCGCGAACAGCCGGAATTTCGCGTTGATAACATAGAAGACGATCAGCGGACCGAGCTCGGTGACGAAGTTGAGCATCGTATGCGGTCGGTCTTGTCCATCACCTGCGCTTGTTACCATTCCCGGCCCATTTTGCTCACTCGGAGAACACTAGGGCTGAGAATGTACAACTTGACGCTGCGTAAGCTTCAAGCCCCTTGGCGGTCCTCGCGTGGGGATGCTTGCAGTAGGCGCAGCCTCGGTTCGGCACGCTGCTTGCTCCGTTCACGGCCGCATCACCAAGTCGCCGGGTGATGTAGGGGCCGGCTCGGCGCGTTTGGCGTCCGATTGCACGTACCGAGCGAAAAACTGGAGCTTCCGCTCGAATTAACACAGAGAATCTATCAGTCGTCGCGCAGCATTGTGTCCAGTGCCGTCCGGATCTTGGTAGCCCTCGAGGTCTCGATCGATGCGCTGTATTGAAGGGAGCCTCGCTGGACAGCAAACGCTTCGAGGCGTTTGGCCAACGACTCCGTTTTTGGATCGCGGCTGCTCGTGCTCAGGTCTTTTTCTTTGAGGCTAGGTTGGTGGCCTGCCACCTCCTCAATCACGCCGCTGGAGTGGGAGTGCTTGTAAAAAGGCGCTGGAAGGAACCTCTCCCCGTGAAACAGGTTTATTTGAGCATATTCCAGCATGGCGTCGGGCGAGGGCATATAGTCGCTGGAGTAGTCACCTTCGTGCGCAATCGTTCCATACTGACGCAGATTGTCATGCCAGCTATCGAACGTCGATGACATTCGGTATGCGGCGAGCGCAAACTGTAAACCGAATATCACGCAATCAGCAGCCGACTTCTGCGCGCCAATCTCGATAAAGGCCCACTTCGACTCAGTTCCCAGCAGCCGTGGCGATTCTCGCCGCAATTTGAAGTAGGCGGTCACAAAGGTGTAAAAATTGGCCCCCTCCATCACGATAACGGTCGGAGCTGCTCCCGCGCGCGTCCGAACGTCGGCGGCAAAGTGGTGCTTCTCGCCGTCTGACAACCGTACGACTGCACGCCAGGCACTATCCGATGACCGGCAAGTCAATGCGTCAAGAAACGTGGCAGGTGAATCCATATGCCTAAGGTCAAGGTCCGGGTAGCGCCTGTTGTAGCTGTCCGCCAGGTGATGAAAATTGTTGACGTCGAGCGACAACATTTTCTCGTCAGGTTGTATGTTGGCGGACAGATGGTGAGCTACCTGCTGACCGTATTCCATCAGACTGGATGGAATTCCCGCTTGCCCGGCACGCTCCAGAGCTTGAGCAAGCAACTCGAGTTTCTCGTTAATGCGTGGAGAGCGGCTACTGCTCGACGCGTCTCCGACGTCGGTGTTCCGAGATGGCTCTCGCAAATGCTGCCATTCAACACTGGATCGAGGCGGACTTGATCGCGCGGACTCAAGGTGAGCAGCAAACTCGGTTTCCTGGGCGGGTTCATGGTCTTGGCAGCTCTCGTGCCGTACGCTCAGTCGTGAAATGCAGCCGCCCATCTATGCTCCTGTGACAGGTGTTACCCGACTGGGCGCGCCACGAATTCATCCGCAAAGGCGGCTTTGGAAATCGTGATCGCGCGCAAGCGAGCTAAGCGCGTCCGCGGTCTGCTGACGTATGTCCGGGCGAAATCTGGATTATCCAATGGGTTGATATTGTTAAGTGGATCCATCCCTATTCCTCAGTTTGAGGGACGTTCACAGGTCTGAGTCCTCAGACCTCCACGTTTCCACGGTAGGAGGGTTAGCTTTCGAGAAGCTGACGGGTCTCAGAGGAATTCACAAATGCGCCAATAGCGACCGCAAGGGCGCGCTGATGCACTGCCCCTCGCGCAAGGTCAAAGTCACTGAGCGACGTGCAGCAGACGATTGCGCTCAATGCAGGCGCGAACTCGTCGACATCCACTATCCCGACGCCGAGACCCCAGGTCGTCCAAGACAATCTATCGACCCGCTCCGCCGGCGCCCTGTATCTGGGTTCCCGCCTGCCGAAGCCAGACGGATCCTGCGGCGGCTCGAGTTCCACTAGTGGCCGACCACGTGGATGTTACATCCACGCGGCTTAGAGTTTGGGGGATGAAATCCGACAACGATTATCGGAATACGTCCCCGCGCCGCTTCCGTGTCCCCTCCAATCCGGCCTCGGAAATTCCGACCGACTCCAAGGTCCAGAGCACGCGCTGGCTCAACGAGGAAGAGTTCGTGCAACTCTATCGTTGGCTGGAACGCCCCGATACGCCGGTTCATCCCTCCTATCCTCGCGCTGTGCAACTGATCATGACTGCCGGCCAACGCGTCGAGGAAATCGTGCGCCTGCGTGTCGATCATTGGGGTGCGCGGGAGAGGATGATGACTGGTCCAAGACCAAGATCCTTCTAGCCCCGCGCCGTTCCAGTGCCGTCAATTTGCGCGATTTCTCCGCATGGAGGTTCTGATAATCTGAAATTGCGAATACTGTGACGGGAAGAACGTCCCGACTTCCAAGGTGAATGTGCATGGCGAACCGATGGCTACGCCAAAGCGGCCCTGAGCAGTTCGCGGCCGACATGAGCTGTCTGTCACGCCGGCCGCAAGCCCCTACTCACCGTCCCGACCCTAACCGCGCTGCACGATCAACTCTTCAAAATGGGCAGGTATCAGCGCCTCCCGCATAGGTACGCAACGTACAAAGAATGATCAAAAACACTGCTGCAATGACGAAGCGCGCAGCTTACCTACCGCCGCGAACGGCTATATGGGTCGCTGAAATATTCAGCAGCAATCAAAAGGTAGTTCGTTGTGACTACTCTTTTCATTCCTTTTGCAGGCGGCGCGCTCCTTCTGCTGTGCGTCTACATCGCCTACCGGCGGGCTACCATAGCGGTCGCGGACAAGGCCAGTCGGAGGCCTACAGCCTCTTCGTGACAGCCGGCGCAGTTGGAGATCGTGCGCCGGATAGAGCAGAGAGCGAGGAGAATGTCAGCTTGCGCATCACGTGCGCCGCAATTCTGTTCGCGCTCGCATCAAGCGGGTTTCTTTACCTGCTGCCTACGCAACCGATTGATCGCAGCCTTCATAGCGAGTTTCGTCGCTGGCAAGGGAACGCCTATGTCATCGTGGTCAAGTACCCGCTCCGTCACCTCAGGGAGGCGCGGCTTTACGAAGATAACAAACTGCTTGGTCCGCCGAACAGCGACCCGCAAGAGATCTGGGTGAAAGGTAGCGGCCTTTACAGGCTATATAAAGAGATTGATGAAACCGCGCCCGTTCTGATGTTTTCCTCAAGCGACAACACCGACCCGAACACCAACGGCAGGACGTACCGCCTCGAATAATGAATTCATGGTCGTCGACCACAATCATCTATGCTCAGAAGGGCAAGCTATGGAATTTGCCGAGGCACCCTCGCCGTTTCTCTTTGTTTATATGCTTGGGTTTCTCTGCGCGACGGGCCATTTCTACCGTGATCGCAAGGTCCCGATGGGCCCCAAGCAAGTCGTCGCCAGTGTCGCCTGGCCCATCTGGTGGCCGATCGCAAACGGATTTGGAGGCCTGGTAGACGCCATCGACACTGCGGTGACAGCCACCGATGGTAGAAAGAGCGCTTCCTTTGGGTTGGGGCTCGCCGTCGGTCACTAGCCGCGCAAAATACAAGATCAACGATGCAGGAGAGGAGAACTCAATTGGCGTGTGGGATCCACGCGCGCCTTTAATTTCCGCCATCAACAATTGACCGGCTTGTGATCGTTTTGACTTGGCTATGATTCCTGCTCGTCTGTTGGAGACGAAGCATTTTTGCGCCCTGTCAACTACTAACCACGGTCATTGATCTAGATGACAGAACGATGTCACCTATTGACCGATAAACGTTGGCCGATCAAACGCACCGGCAGGGACTCGGCATGCAGAACCAATCACAACAATCTGTTCCCGCCAGTGGCTCTGATCCACGCGCCGATAGCTCACTCACCGACATGCTACGCGCTCAGATCTGCTCCAGCAGCGAACTCTCATTTCTCATGGAAGCGCATGATGGCCTCTCCGCCGCGATCGCCGAGCGCGCAGGGTTCAAAGGTCTCTGGGCATCGGGTCTGTCGATTGCCTGCTCCCTCGGATACCGCGATGCCAACGAAGCGTCCTGGAGCCAACTCGTCGACGTGGTTGAACGCATCGCGGACTCGACCACGCTTCCTGTGCTCGTTGATGGGGATGGCGGCTTCGGGAACTTCAACAATGCTCGCCTACTGGCACGCAAACTCCGTCAGCGTGGCGCTGCCGGCGTCGCATTGGAGGACAGCTGCTTTCCGAAGATGAATTCGTTTGTTGGTGATCGGCATCCCCTCGCCGATATCGAGGAATTCTCCGGCCGCTTGCGCGCCATAAAGGATTCAACCGCGGACGATTTGATCCTCGTTGCACGTATCGAGGCGTTGATCGCCGGGCATGACATGGACGAAGCCATTTTGCGCGCTCACGCTTACGCCGACGCTGGAGCCGATGCGATCCTCATTCACTCGCGAAGGACCGCCGCGGACGAGATCGTTGCGTTCACGCGCGTCTGGCAGGACAGGTTGCCAGTCGTGATCGTTCCAACGAAATACTATCGAACACCGGTTTCTGCTTATCGCAAATCCCGCATCTCTACGGTGATCTGGGCCAACCACTCCATGCGCGCGGCAATGGCGGCAATGCGACAGGTCTGCGATCGTATCCTCGCTGAGGAGAGCACTGCCAGCATTGAGCCAAATATTGCGACGCTCGACGAGGTGTTCGAGCTGTTGAAGTACGACGAACTCGCCCATGCCGAAGCGCGATACCTGCCTCACCCCACTGATCTACGACAATAGGTTTTCGTCCCACAATAGCATATTCAGTCTCGATCCCAGCGCTGCTCTGGACGATCCTTTTGCAGCTGACAGCAACCTAAAACGTCCGCGTGGAGATTAACGAAATGCGCGACAGCATTCACGCGGCCGAAACGTACCGTACTATCGTCCCCCACAAGCCGATCTATTCACATATCCAGATCGCCAGATATCGAGAAAAACACACGAGCCCGCTTCTCTTGCAAGGAAGACCCACGGGTCTTTGTCTCCGTGGCTCGTGGGATGCATTCAAGAGCTTCAGCAGGTCTTCCGCCACTTCCGCAACTATTTGCAACAGCCAGAGGCTACTCGTCGGCGTCCTCGTCGCCCGGGAGCAGCGGTGGCCACTTCTGCGACGATGAGAGGAAAGGAAATGGCAACTAATACTCCCAAGAACGCCGTCATTCTCGCGGCCGGCTGCGGCTCTCGCCTGCGTCCGCTCACCGACCTGCGTCCGAAGCCGCTAGTCGAGGTCAACGGCACTCCGATACTTTATAACGCCCTGCGAAACCTAGAAGCCATCGGTGTGGAACAGGTAACGGTCGTCGTCGGCTACCGCAAGGACGCGATTCAATATGCCTGTGGCAGACGCTTTAGTGGGTTGGACATCAACTATGTCGAGTCAACCGTTTTCGACCGTACCGGGAGCGCATATTCGCTATGGCTGGCACGCCATGCGCTTCTTTCCGGAGACTGCTTTCTTCTTGAGGGCGACGTATTCTTCGAGGAGGACGCGTTGCACTATCTGACGATCGGCAAAGCGACGGATATCGCCGCAGTAGCTAGCTTCGGTGAATTGATGGAAGGGTCGGCAGTTCTGTTGTCGGATGATGGATTTATCTCAAGTTTCCGCTTGAAACAAACAGCGGCAAACCTTGCCGCGAACGGCCCAAGCCTTTTCAAGACGATGAACCTGCTACGACTCTCGGCGCCGACCCTCAGAACCACAATCGTTCCAGCTCTGGACGATATCATCGGGGCTGGAGCAACGCAGGGCTACATAGAGGAGCTTCTTGCTTATCTCGTGGAAAGGCGTGGCCTACAGCTCGCAGCGGCGAGATGCGACGGGCTCAGGTGGTACGAAATCGACAGCGTAGAGGATCTGCGCATCGCCGAGCGCATTTTCACAGATTCGCCCTCCTCGGTTCTACCGTACAAGTTGCAGGCTAATTAGCCCCGATCTTGATAATACCCCGGTGCCCTATAACTGCCTGCGTATTCCAGGGATGGTGATCAGCGATTCCAGGCCATCGCGATCAGGGATTCCAGACGATGGTGATCACTTGCGGAGGCGAACACGACTGACGTGTTGATGTGTGCTGGAAATGGTCTTCCTGGTCAAGACGGGCGGGAGGGTTTGGAGATCGTTCCGGCGGTCCATGGGAGGGCCCCGCGCGCGGCGCGGAGTGGCCCCGACGAGCGACGCAGCGGCGCGCGCGGGAGGGACCTGTGGGCCGGTGGGGCGATCGGGCGCGCGGTGGTCATGCTTTTGTCCTATCGTCGGCCCGGCGACGCAGGCTGTCGCCTTTGAGCTCGATGCGGTGGGCGTTGTGAATGATGCGGTCCAATATGGCGTCGCCGAGCGTCGGATCGGCAATCACGTCATGCCATTGTGACACCGGGACCTGACTTGTGATCAACAGTGATCCCTTGTCGTAGCGATCATCGACGATCTCGAGCAGATCACGGCGCTGGTCGATAGTGAGCGGTTCGGGTCCCCAGTCGTCAAGGATGAGCAGATTGATGCGCTCCAGCGCGGCAATCAGGCGAGCGAGACGGCCTTCGCCGCGCGCCTGGGCGAGATCAGCGAACAAGCGGGGCACGCGCTTGTAGAGGACGGAGAAGCCATCGCGGCAGGCTCTGTTGCCGAGCGCGCAGGCCAGCGAGGACTTGCCGGTGCCGGTCGGACCGACAATGACCAGATGGTTGTGCTCGCGGATCCATTGGCAGGTGGCGAGGTTTTGGAACAGCGAACGGTCGAGACCACGAGCGGCGCGATAATCGACATTCTCGATGGCGGCGGCCTGGCGGAGCTTGGCATTGCTCAAGCGCCGTACGAGGCGACGGTTGTCGCGCGAGGTGACCTCGCGATCGACAAGGAGGCCGAGCCAATCGGGGTGCGGCATCTCGGCGGCCTCGGGATTGTTCTGCAGTTCGATGAGGGTGTCTGCCATGGCAGTGAGGCCGAGTGCCCGTAGGCGTTCGACGGTCGGATGAATGAGCACGATGATCTCCTGATCAGTTGTGGTAATTGCGGCCGCGGATGTTGGCGTGGAAGAGGATGGGCGCCTCCTGGGTCGGAGGCGCGGTTTTGTCGGTGCCGTTCTTGAGGATGGCAGCGACCGATTTGTAGGAACGGGCGTTGAGCAAAAGGGCGCGGGCGCAGGCGGCGTCGACACGTTCCTCGCCGTAGCGTTTGACCAGTCCGAGAATGCCGATGGCTGAGCGGAAGCCTTGTTCCGGATGCGGCCGCGAGCGCAGGATGACCTCGATCAGGGTCTCGGCGTCGGGCCCTACCTTAGCGGCTTCGGAGCGGATGCGCTCATGGGTCCAGTCGCGGTAGCGGCGATGCGAGCTCGGCATATGCTCGGCGATCGTCGTTGGACGGTGCGGCAGGGTGCTGCGCAGATGCGAGGCGACGCGCTTGCCGCGCAAGAAAATCTCGATCGTTCGCGCGGTGATTCGTGCTTCGACCTCCTGATGCACAAGGTTGTGGGGAACGCTGTAATAGTGTTTGGCGATCTCGACATGATAGTCGAGGTTCACTCGACACCGCTTCCACTCCGCGTACTCGTAGGGTTCGTCCGGCAAGGGGATGAGGGCCAGACGATCGAGCTCCTCGAACAGCTCACGCCGACTTCGTCCCCAGCTCCGGAGCGGCCTGTTGTTGAGATCGACGAGAAGCCCGTGGATCGCTTCGTTGAGGGCGGCGAGCGAGAAGAAACGGCGATTGCGTAGACGAGCCAGAATCCATCGACCGACGATTTGGACACCCACTTCGACCTTGGCCTTGTCCCGCGGACGATACGGCCGCGCTGGGACGATGGCGGTACGGTAATGGCGGGCGAGATCGGCATAGGTCCGGTTGACCATTGGCTCGTGAAAGCACGCTCGGGTGATGCCGGCCTTGAGATTGTCGCTCACCGTCTGCCGGGCCACGCCGCCGAAATATGCAAATGCCCGAACGTGCGAGGCGATCCAGTCCGGCAGGCTCTGTGTGAGGCTGGCCTCGGCATAGATGTAGTTCGAGGCGCCGAGCACGGCGACGAAGATCTGCGCCGTGCGCACCTCGCCGGTGAGCCCATCGACCACCTCCAGCGTGTGGCCGGAATAGTCGACGAACAGCTTCTCGCCGGCGACGTGAACCTGACGCAGGGTCGGTTTGAGGCGGCCGGCCCATTCCTTGTAGCCTTCGCAGAACCAGGAATAGCTGAAACTGTCGGAGCGGGAGTCGCTGTACTCCTCCCATAGCAGCATCAGCGTGACGTTCCTCCGCCGCAGCTCGCGATGCACGAGCGCCCAATCCGGCTGCGGACGCTCATCGCTGGGCAGATCGGACGGTGGCGGAAACAGGCGGTTCTCGAGCCGGCCATCGTCATCGAGCTCCGGCGGCAACGGCCAGGTCAGGCCGGCCCGGCGCGCTAGGTTGAGGTACTTGTTGACCGTGCCCTGGGCCAGGCCGAGGCTGCGGGCAACGGCGCGCTGCGACATGCCGACGCTGTAATGCAGGCGTAAAACTTCGCAAATGTGGCGCATGGACAGTCTCTCTGTCGGCATCTCGATCCTCTGCTGTCGGGCAAAAGACCAAGCTACCTGGGTTGCAGACTGTCAGTGGTGTCCGGCTCGCTGTCCCCGATCACGATCCGCTGGAAATAGCGATCACGATCCCGTGGAATTGGCGATCACAATCCCCTGGAAACAGTGATCACGATGCTCTGGAATGAGTGATCACGATGGCCTGGAATTGGTGATCACGATCCTCTGGAACGCGCAACTGCCGGAGGTCCTCTATCTTTCCGCAAACCATTTCTCGATCTGTCGGAGCATTGAGCTGGTGATGGGCGGGGCCGGGCAGACCACCTCGGTGGCGTGCCGCAGCTCGCACGAAGAAGCGCGGCTCGGATGTTGTGAAACCGGGGAGGAGCCTTGATTGGTTCGGTGTCCCATTTACGGAGCCGTCTTGTCCGCTGTTATTGTGATCCAGCTCAGCTACGCTCGCCCTCTCACCCTGAGACTGCGACCGCGCGCAGGGTCGTAATCCTTCCTTTGCGCGGCCCTCAGCAACTTGGGATGCGGCAAGACGCAATTTTGGCGCCGAGGCTTCTGAGCGGATGGTGAGTTGACATGACCGGTCCCGGTATTGAAGCGAGCACGCGTCGACCGAGACATTCCCGGAAGCATCGACGAGGCCGCGGGAGCGACATTGCGAGTTGCTCATAGATGTAGGCGTGCCTGCGTAACGTCTCCCTCAACCGAGCTGTCGTCAAATGTGCAAGATGGCGACCCGCCCCCTTCCACGTCAGTGACCAAATATATCGCTGCTTCGGCGCCAGCGGCGCTGACACCGTCTCCGAACGAATGCGAGATCACCATTTCAGGGGATCCAACGACGCGCGAAAGACTGAAAAATCCTGCTTAATGCAGAGCGACCTTCGCGATCGGCTCATTGACTAGGCCGAACGGACGCGTCTTCCGAGCTCCTGCAACCTAGCGATCCGAGTCTCACGATCGTAATCACGGTCGCCGCAGCTCGAACGCCACTTCTATATTTGACGTGCAAGCATTTGAGCTGCCGTCAACTACCAACGCTAGCGATTGATCTAGATGACAGAAGCATGTCACAGATTTGCTGGTGAGGCTTCGCGCTCGTCAAAACGTCACTTGGAGGTGTTCGGCAATGCAACGTTAACGTTTCTCGCCAAGGGCCCCGGTCGAAGCGCTGGGCGTCGCCCTAGCCAAAATGATGGGCGCTCATCTCTACAGGTGAACTTGGCGGCATCGTCGGGGTTGAGACCGCCTAGCGGCTGCCAAGCTGTTCGGATCACCTTAAAACGCGACAATCAGCTCAGGGGTAGCGCAAATGTTGGCGAAACGGATGTCTTTGCTTGCTGATTCGGGTACTGCCGCTGCCCGGGAAGCTGCCACGGCGGCTGTCGCGACGGGACGCCAGATCATCGACCTGGCGTCCGGTGAAGTCATCATCGAGCCACCGTCATCCGTGCGCGAAGGCGCGATCGCTGCCATCAATGCTGGGACGAGCCGCTATACCGATTCCATCGGCCTGATGCCGCTTCGCAAGGCTGTCGCCGAGAAGCTGTCAGCGCAAACAGGCCTCAGCTGGAATGCGGATGAAATTGCTATCACTGCGGGTGCAAAGCAAGGCCTGCTCGACGCTGCCTTGGCCGTGCTCGATCCGGGTGACGAGGCTATTATCATCCGCCCCTGCTGGCCGACATTCCCGTATCAGGTCCTTCTCGCCGGCGCAAAGCCCGCCTTCGTTGATGCTCACTCCCCGACATATGTTCCCGATATGGACGCAATCCGCGCTGCTGTCACCCCGCGCACGAAGGTCATTATCATCAACTCGCCGAACAATCCGACCGGCGCAGTCTATGATAGAACGACCCTTCAAGCTATCGGCGATCTCGCAATCAACTATAAGCTCTGGATCGTTTCCGACGAATGCTACTCCAGCTTCGTATTCACCGGTACACGCCATGAGTCGATCGTCATGACGCATCCCGGCGTACGTTCACGGACAATCCTGGTCAATGCCTTCTCTAAGGAACTGGTGATCACCGGTTGGCGCCTGGGCTACTTGGCGGCACCCTCGGAGATCGTTTCTGCCGCTAAGAAATTGCAGAGCCATACGACCTCGAACGCTAATGTGATCGCGCAGCACGCGATCCTACACCACCTTCAAGTTGGTGACGGAAGCTTTGAACGAGAGATGCATCAGCGCCTTTCCGTGGCTCGCAACAAGGGTCTTCTCCTTCTTTCTGGTCTACATGACGTGGCTACGCCGGGCGCGAAAGGCTCGTTCTTCCTCTATCTCGATCTGAGTAGGCTTGTTTCCGCTCAGCCAGCTACCGGTCGCCTTCGATCGACCGACGACGTTGCACGATTGCTTCTGGACGAAGCCGGTGTGGCATCCGTTGCCGGCAGCACCTTTGGCGACGTAAATGGCCTTCGTCTCTCCTTCGGCGCTACCCCAGACCTGCTGGAGCTCGGACTGAAACGGGTAGTCGAGACTCTGAACAGTCTGAAGACCAGGAGACCCGCCGCCTAAACCTCACCAGAAGGAGACCTTGAAATGCTCAATAGTATGCGGGCCGCGATGCTTGCCGCAGGAACGACGGCGCATCGCAGCGATATCCGCCGGTTTGATAACGATAGCGAAGATCATGTGCGCCTGGCGGAGGAGATTTTCACACCGCCGATGGGCCGCGCACTTCCCACGGTAACGTCAATATCGCTGGCAGCAGGGAGCAAGGCGATGATCGAATATCTGCGCGACTATGCAAATGCTATAACCGCCCTCGCCTATCTATTTGCCGTCATCGGCTTGTTTCTGGCTCTAAACGGCAAGATAGAGCTAGGCGTTGCGGCAATGCTCTGGACCTGGTTTCTGGATCATTGGGACGGGCATGTTGCTCGCAACACCAGCCATGTTCGCCGTCCAGGTGTTGCGGAATTCGGAAAGAGCTTTGATGGCTTTGCCGACTTCTTTCACGGGGTCGTCTTCCCGGCTGCGGTGATCATACTTATCAGTCGAGGAACTGTCCTGTCGCTCCTGGCTAGTTTACTTCTCATTTTAGCGGGTGCCATCAGACTCAGCTATTTCGAGAATGTGGGTCTTACTACCGACGCTCGGTTCATGGGTATCCCCGTTTCGTACGATACGCCGCTTCTTGCGGTTCTCCTGCTTGCACGTCCGCAACTCCCTGACGATGTCTTTCCGATCATCGTGGCGATCGCCTTTATCCTGCTTGCACTGCTTCATGTCGCGACTGAGATACGGGTTCCGGCCATTCGAGGTACCGCAGTCCCGATCGCCACCGCCTTCGCGATCGCGGGCTCTATCGCTTTGGTGATGATTTCCCAATCCGGCCTTCAATAATGGGATCAGAAGCCAACTCATAAGCTTGTGACCACCGAGAGCGAAATGACGACGTGAATAAGATTGGGCAAATGCAACCTGTGTCACCCAAAGCGATACCGATCGATTTTAGCCGGAACTTTCCGCCTCCCAGCCCCGTGGTTCAACGCGCTTTGACGGAGGCATTCGCCGATCTTGGACGTGCAAATATCGCGGATGCCATTCGCTTTCCGCGCTTCACAGGAACTGTAGGCGACCGAGAAGCGGGAGCAACGTGGCTTAGTCAACGGCTTGGCCAGAAGCCGAATGCGGAGCGTGTCGTACTCGCAAACGGCTCACAGAGCATTCTGGCGATGTTAATGGCTCGGTTCGTCAAACCCGGCGGTGTCCTTCTAACGGAAGAGCTGACCTATCCAGCAATCAAGCCACTTTCGAGCCTATTCGGCATCGGGCTCCGCGGTGTGTCGATGGATGTCGAGGGGATTGATCCGGAAAGTCTTGACAAAGCCTGCATCGAGCTGGGCAACGATGCCCGGGCGCTCTATTGCATGCCCACACTGCATAACCCAACGTCTGCAACGATGTCTGAGGCAAGGCGCGACGACATTGCGGCAGTGGCTCGCCGATATGATCTTTGGCTCTTTGAGGATGATATATACGGCGTGCTGCCAGAAGAGGCTCCTCCTCCACTTTCTCTCTATGCGGCCGAGCGGAGCTGGTACATTTTAGGACTTAGCAAATCTCTCGCCGCGCAGCTTCGGGTGGCTTATGTCGTCGGGCCAAATTCCGACATCTCGCAAGATGTTTTTTGGCCGGGAGTGCGGACCACGAATTGGATGGTCGCCCCGTTGGTGGCGGAGGTCTCATCTCATTGGCTCACGAATGGGATCGGCACAGAAATACTGCGAACGGTGCGAGCAGAAACCTTGAGACGCCGGGCCGTTGCTGCGTCGATGTTACCCCGGGTCGAGATATCCCCAAGCGACTTCAATTATCATCTTTGGATCGACTTGCCCGACACATGGCCGCTTAACCTGTTTGTCAAGGCGACTCTTGAAGCTGGAGTAGCTGTCGGGCCCGGCAATTCATTCGCCGTTAACAATCAAAAAGGCGACCGCAAATTTCGGATTGGTCTGGGCGTGCCGCAGGATCAAGGCGAACTTGTTTGCGGATTGAAGGTAATTGCATCACTTCTTGATGCGCCCTCGGATCAGGAGTTGCAGCAATGAAGGGCCAATTACCCCAAGCCCGCGCAACAGGCCAGTTCCCAACCAACGATACCGACCTGCACGTTTGCCTGATTTCCGAAGAAGCAGGCCTTGATCTCCGGACTTCGGAATTGGCACCCGCACCTCCGAAACCAGTGCCCGCCTATCCTGACGCCAAGGCCCTGTTTCACGTCGGCGCCTACTATGGATCGGTCTTGGCGTCCGTCGGTACGTTTACGCTCGAAGACATGGACTCGGATCAGGGAAGTCAGTCATCCGGCCGCAGCTGGAGAATTCGTGGAATGGCAACGGCAACAGAATTTCGTCGCCTTGGGTTTGCCAGTGCGGTACTCGACCATGGTCTACGTGAAATCCGCCAGCGTGGTGGGCTACTTGTATGGTGCAACGGGCGAACAACGGCAAGCTCCTTCTACCGATATCACAAATTCGAACAGATGGGCGGCGAGAGGCAGTTGCCGGACCTTCAACCCCATTTCCGCTTCAGACGAGTCATCGAACAGTCCCGTCACCCCTAATCCGTTAAGCTAGCACCGGTCCCGCAGGCTACTACTCCTTTCAGGTTTAGCTCAGTACGCAGAAGTTAGCCTGCGCTGTGTAAGTCCCTCCTTGGATCGGTGTCGAAGCGAACGAAAACTTTCTTTGGAGCACTCAGATGGCGACAGACGTTTCAACACAATCCGCTGGATACGAACATTATCAGACGCTTGGCGAGCACTATGACAATGAACGGCCGGGTTATCCTATCAGCGCAGTTCATAAGATTGCAGCACAGGCTCTGCCGTTGCGTCAGTTTTCCCGCCGAGTAGTCGACGCCGGCTGCGGGACGGGCATCTTCACACGAATGCTGGCCGATGCGCTCGACCGGTCTTTTGAAGTCATTGGCCTAGAGCCAAGCTCGACCATGATCGAGCGCGCTATTGAAGTAACAAAGACTATTCGGCCAATTCGATTCGTCCAATCTCCGGCCGAGCAGCTTCCGTTCAGCGATCGAAGCGTTGGGTTGATAACGGCTGCTGGTGCGGCACAACTCTTCGATCGAATGCGCTTCTACGTAGAAGCGCACCGCGTCCTGGTAGATAATGGTGTCCTTGCAATATTGCAGAACAAGCGGCGACATGAGGGCGGCTTCTTCCGATCCTTCGAGCTGTTCCTCGAAACGTTCGTCCCCGGCTATCGAACAGGCACATACGCGGATGCTCAGGGCGGACACTCGGTCGCCAACTTCGATGCTGAGCTTGCCTCAGATAATCGATTTTCAACGGTCATGGTACAGAAATGGGACTGGCCAAGGACTTTCACCACCCAGAGCTTTGAGGCATTCGCTTCATCCACAATCCAACTCAAAATGGCACGGGCCGCACACGGTAACGAGACCATCATCAACGAGCTACGGTCGATCTTGTCCCGTCATTGTGATGCCTGTGGGGCCATAGATGTGACCTACAGCACCGAACTTACAACTGCAGTGCGGACTACGCAGTAACGGTATCCAGTCGTCCAGACCGCTAATTCGGAGCAGGCAAGGCTTGGTGGCCAACGACGTTGCTTCACATGCGTTGGCGGCGTTCGCGAAGCGTAGGACATCGGGGTTCGAGCGGGGGTCCGCTACAGCGCGAAACCCACTATAGTGGAAGCGCTGTTTTCGCAACGTCGGGGCCACTGAGTGTGGTGAAAAAAGCTTCAAGGCGTTGCACCTCGTCACGAAGCTCGAGGAGATGAGTCACGGTGGCTCTCGCGCCACGAGCTCCGACAAAGAAGAAATGCCCGCCCGGCAGATGTCTGGTCAGACGTCGCGGCGCTTCGACAACGCAGGCGCGCAAGCGTACCCAGTCATGGATAGAGAGTTGGGATGGCGCCAATTTTGGCAGGACATTGTGTAGTAGACCCTTGATCGTGATGCCTCCCCAGATCGCCTCATCCGCCAAGGCGTGCCGATAGTCCAGCGCATCCACTGGAATGATTGCCGCGCATATCGGATAGTCGTCGCCGGAAAAGACGCATGCCGCGCGAAATGCGCGAGAAAGGTCTTGCGGCTGTTCGCCTTCAAAAACCGGGTCGATCTCGGGCCCCCACAGTCCCGACGGGGCATTCGTGCGATAAAGATCCCGGAAGGCTTCTGGCTCGACGATGCTGCGCCCTTCCATCTGCGCGATCGTGGAAAGTTCTTCCAGCCAGCGCTGGTCTCTCACGGAACCATCCCGCTTTCCAGCCGAAAGATTCCAAAGCCCGTTCGACAGAAGGCTCTCGGGTGGCGTCAACCCACCGTCGATCCGCGGGTATGGCGGAGTCGCGCAGAAGGAGACGAAGAATTCAAGCGCGTGGCCGCGAAGGCGCAGTGCACGGGTCAAGGCAAAAACCAACTTGCCGCCCATACTCCAGCCGCAGGCGATGATCGGACGTTTACCGCTTTCACCCACTGTTTCCGTTACAAGTCCTGCTAGCGCCGATGCCCATTCCTCTAGTCGGAGGTCCGGCTTCCGTGTTGCGAGCACCGGGTGGTCGCCAGGGTAGGTAGCGGTGACCAGCCCCCACCCTTGTCTGTCGAGCCAGTAGTCGAGGAAGTCGCTCGCCTCGCCCCGTGGATGACCGTAGACGATGCGCGCCAGGACGCCGCCACCTGTGAGGAAAAGCACGAGCGGCTTCTTGACATCTCCCGGTCTGCAATATGCCAAGAGCGGGACGTCTTCGATCTTCGAGCAACGCTCACGTGGAAAAAAGGTAGATCGATCGTTTCTGGACTGGTGCCGCGAATTCATGCAGAGCCTCGCCTTGAAGCGTTGGTCTTACGCATCGTATGCCCGAACGATGGCATCAAGGACGAACTCGAACGTCTCACGATCCGGCGCCGTGTGCTCACGTTGGGGGGATGAGAGTTTCAAAACCCGCACTGCTACGGCTAGATGACACCTATTGAATAATTAGATATGAACTCACGCAATATGCGATGATCGCGCCGCACCCGCGCCTCCAGATCGACGTAGCTGAACAGTTCGCCCGTTGGATTGTCGCCGCCGCGCACGCACCATCTCCGAATCTCGTCGGAACCAATGAATCACGGCCACCGGTCGTCGGCGAGCGCCTTTTTCAACAGCCTGCTCTCATGTTTGCTGTCAAGGGACTCGATCAAGCGGAGCCGCTTCCGGCTGAGCGCCCGGACGCTGGACTTCGAAGGTACCCACGGTAGGAGGCAGGGCCAAAAACGACGGTTGATCAAGCTCTCATGCGCGGGTTGGGTACCGCATGACCGTGGTTTCGTCTTGGGGCTGCCTCGGTCTAGGGGGCGAGCGTCGGCAATGCCGGCTCATAACAGGCCACGAGGATTCCCCACCGCGCCCTGCCTCCTGCCCTGGGCACCGATATGGTCGAGCAGCGCTCTTCAGGCGGCTGGCCTGAGTCGTACTTGACGTGTGATCGCCCACAGGAAGCCGACCATCTCGCGTGCAATGGCGGTGGTGACGATCACCTTGGGTTTGCCGGCCGCCGACAAGCGGCGATAGCGGGCGCACAGCCTGACCTGAGCCTTCCAGGCGATATCGCGGATAGCTTGAGGCAGCCGCTCGTTACGGTCATGGAGCTTGCGACTGACGCGGGCTTGCATGCGATAAGTCCATGCCCCCTCGATCAGAGCCCGCCTGGCCAGAGCATTGCCAGCCTTGGTGATGCCGCCGCGTCGGATGGTTGCGCCGCTCGAATGCTCCGATGGCACGAGGCCGAGAAAGGCCATCAACTGGCGGGGATTGTCGAAGCGGGAGAAGTCGCCGACCTCGGCAACCACCGTCACGGCAACGATGAAGGCGACGCCGCGCATGGCCTGCACGGCCTCTACGAATGGCGTCATCGACCATTGTGGCGCCAGCTCCTCGATCCGCGTGGTCAAGCAGTCCACACGGGCCTCAGCGTCGGTCACGGCATGAATGTAGTCCTGCAGAACGATTTGGCTCGCCGGGTGATCGAAGCGCACCGTGGTGAGCCAGCGACGATAAGCCAGAGTCCATCCCTTCTTCCCGGCATAGATGCGCCCATGTCGCAGCAGGAAGCCTTGGAGATGTTGCCGCGCCTTGCCGAGCACACGCATCGCCGTGGCGCGGGCTCTCACCAAGTCGCGCATGGCCTCATGCGCCGCATCCGGAACCCACACCGCTGTCAGCTCGCCGCTCCGGTGCAGCCTGGCCAGCATCGCCGCATCGCGCCGGTCGGTTTTTACCCGATCCCCGGCCTTCATCGGGATCAGCGAGGGGGCCACCACGATGCAGTTGTGCCCCAGCCCCGTCAGCTGCCGATGCAGGCCATATCCGCAGGGGCCGGCTTCGTAACAAAAACTTACCTGCCGGTCACCCTTGCCAAGCTTCTTCGCCAGCTTGTCGATGTGATCGGCGCGATTAGGGATGATCCCCAAGTTACGAACTTCCCCGCCGCGCATCGCTTCAGACACTGCAACCGAAATCGTCGCCTTGTGCACATCCAGCCCCACGAAAATGCTATCGTTCATCAGGCCCGCTCCCCATGCTTGAGGCTCGGCGCCGGACCATCCGGCGCAACCCTCGATAGGAGCTTGCCGCGGGGCGGGCCGCCCGTCACCTCAGAGGGCAAACATAGGGTCTAGAGCAGCTTTCGAGTTTGTTCAGCCATTTCAGCCAACGCTTGTTTCGGCTCAGATCGTTGGGTGACCACTTTGCGCATCTCTTCGGACATCATGTCGGCGATCTTCACTGTATTGTTAGTTGGAAACGAAAACTGATCACCGGTGATGGGCAGCCGCTCGACGATCGAGCGGTGATACGGATTTTCCGCGAAATACTGCTTAAGGAACTTCGGATCATTCAGCGTGATCATGTTGATGGGCAAATATCCGGTATGCTTGGCCAGGATGGCCTGACCATCGGGGCCCGTCGCGAAACTGATGAAATCCCAGACACGCCTCTGTCGCTCCAAATCCTTGGCGAACATGAAGAAGCCGTGGCCTGCTCCGACGAGCCGCCCATTCGGACTCGGGACAGGCAACTGCCCCACCTGCAATTCGAATTGGCCTGATGCCGCCTTCGCAACCGAGTTGATGCCGCTGGCAGTTCGAATATGAACGCCGCTAATTCCAGAGTTGAAAGCCTGACGAGCTTGGTCCAGCGTCATATCGGAATTGCTGGTCCGGCCGAACTTGGCTAGGATCTCGAGCGTCAGCAGTCCCTCATACCCATTGAAAGCAATATCCGTTTGCTCTGCGTTCATCACGCGCCCGCCAAGCGTTCCGAGTATGTTCTGAAACATCCAAGCGTTCGTGGCTGTATACTCGACATATCCGCCGTTGACCTTTCCGCCGAGGGATGCCACCTGCTTTCCAATTTGGATGATCTCGTCCCACGACTCCGGCAACTCCGGCTTCGAGAACCCCGCCCGCTTCAAAAGGTTCATGTTGTAGTAGACGACCGGAATGGTCGTTCCGAACGGCAGTGAATAGTTCTTTCCCCTCACCAAGGTTGCATCGATCAACGGGCGGGAAAGTCCCATCATCGAAAGCCTTTCAACACCTCCTGAAAATTCATCGAGTGGTTGTGAGATTTCGCGCTTGGCGAGGATCGGAGTATAGGCAAGCGACTGCCACGTAGCGTCTGGCAAGTCGCCAATTATTGCTCCGCGAAACGTGTTTTGTAAGAGTGGGTCCCAGCCTTCGCCATTTGCGATGAATTCCACCTCAGTCCCAGGGTGCTTCCCGGAGAACCTCTGGCCTAACTCGGCCAGCATCTTCGCATAGGGCGGTGCCCCATGGCTAATCTTCAGCCTTACGTTATTCGCAGCACGGCTGATTGCTGGAATTGCGAGTAGACCGATCGCGGAAGCGCCGGCCCGAAGCAGTGTTCTACGTGCATTACGCATCAAGTGATCTCCTGAAAGCTTATTTATTTGCACCGACGGTCGTTCCTGAATTGGCTTCTTGAGGGCGCCAGGGGAGCGCTCGCGTCACGAGTGTCAGCTCTCTGCCGTTCCGCTCTCAACGTAGGTGGTGTCGTCTACCGTGACTCGACGAAGAACCTGTCCGTAGCTACCGAGTCGTGCCTCGAAGATTTCGCCTCGAAAGGCAAGTTCAGCGCTCGCTGTTGGGCGTACAAGCTCGCCAAGCACCCGTCCACTCATCGTTGGCGGCGCGTGAACGCCAAGCAGATGGAGGATCGTCGGCGTCACGTCGCAAATTCCCGACGGCGAGAAAGATACGGATCCAATATTTGGAAAAGCTGATCCAGCGACAATGCACACTGCTGCGAGTTCTTTCGGATGCAGCCCGCCGTGAAGCCCGAGGCCGGACCGGCGATCATTGTCGTAGAAGGTGCCGCCTAGGAGGCCGAAGGAGTCGATAGTATCGTCGGCGCGGAAAGAAAAAGCAACGTCCGGCGCTCGGACATGATTGGCGAACACGAGACGGTTCGAGAGACTTCCGGCCGCGATTCCGTTGACCTCGTCCTTCGCACGCGTGAACACCGGCCCGCACCACGGCTCGGACGTGATAATCGCAACCAACCGGGCGATCTTCGCCTCTTGCGGATCGGCGAGATAGAGAGCGCCGACCTGGCCCGGCACAACCACCACGTCAACATCGGAAGCCGGCGCGAGGCCGGGACTGAAACCGGCCGCACGCAGGCTGTCGGCCACCGACACGCGCGTATGGCCAGTGATATGGCCATGGTCCGAGATCGCAAAAATCTGAACGCCGGCCCGCCTTCCCTCCGTGTCCCACCAGTCGAGCACACGGCCAAACTGGCGGTCACAATGGGCGATGACGGACCGCGTCGCCTCAGCACCTGTGCCGTGGAAATGCGAGGTGACGTCTGGCTCGCCATAGGAAAGGATAGTGACATCAGGATGATGTTTCGGCCAGACGACGTCGAGGAAGGCCGACGTGATCCAATCTTGCCCGATACGGTCTGGCTCCGTCTTTGGCTGAGCAGGAGTCAATGGACTGACACGTGCTTCAATCTCGTCGAGCAGATCGTTCGGCGTGCAGGCCTCGCGGAAATGACCCGAGAGGCGGACATGGCCGAAATCTTCAGCCTTATGGTGGAAAAGCCGGGTCGTACCCGGCGTGTTGGTGGCGAGCACGGCGAGGCACCGTCCGCTCGCTGCCAAGATTTCGCCGAGCGAGGGAGCCGAGTAAAGCCGGCCGCCGCTCTCGATATCGAGCCGACGCAGCAAAACCGCGTCAGAGGTATCGATGTAGCGCGATGGTGTGACGGCCCGATCGATGTATTTGTTACCGACCATGCCGTGCCGATCCGACGTGGCGCCGGTGACAAGGCTGGGGAAAGCTGAACGGGTCTCGCTCGGATAGACGGTGCGATGGTTCTCGAGCGTCACCCCGGCTGCTTTCAGACGCCAAAGATTGGGGGTCAGTTCCGGACTGATCAAGTCGGGACGTAGGCCGTCGAAGCTGACGATGAGAAAGCGGTGCTCGGACGCAGGCATCGTTATCATTCCAATCTAAGCAGTGGACAGGTACATCCAGGTGACAACGCGACACGGATCAGCTGCACCAGGATAAACTGACGCTATATGCGCTGCCGCCGTCCCCACCAAAGCAAACGTCCGCCGCTTTGCCGTCGTGGCCGCAGGCCTATGAGCAGCATGCCCATAAGCAGATCGCGGGCAGAACAACCGCAACTTTCCGAGCGTATTCGGGTGCTGTCAATGAACACGGATACCAACGTCGTTACTTCAACGTCTTCAACGTCCTCATCAGAACTTGCAGGAGCATCGCTATGAGCTTGCCTATTGCGTTTGGCCGCGTGCATGATGCGCGATAACTTAGCTCTGCATCCGCGCTGCCTTCTGCCTTGAGGTGGGCTCGCTGAATCCTGTACGCGTTGCGGCCTGCCGCGCTACGTCACAATTGTAAACGACAGGCCGAGCGGCGACTCTGTGGTCCGCTGATTCCCTCCGCGTCCGGCCGAACTCGATCTGTCCCCATGGATACTCAGTCGCAGTGTCACCAAAGAGATCGACGTGATCGTCTTGGGTTCTCGTGCGATGCAACTAAGCAACAGAAATGCGTCAGGCCATTGCAACGACGAAAGGCTAAACTGCAGCGTTCGCTCAATGCTATGCTCGCCATCACATCCCTCCTTTGAATTCGACGAAGATGCCGAGATGAAGCGTTCGGTGGCTCATCTCCGGCGGTGGTAGCGGATAGTGCGCGCTCCTGACCGTAGCTATTGCCGCCTGATCGAGAACCGGAGAGCCGCTTGATTGGGCCAAGCTGACCGCCGATACGCGTCCGTCCAGATAATCGAACGTCACGCGCGCGCGACCATGCTGGCCTGAGGCGCGCGCAGATGTCGGATAGATCAGCGCGCTTTCGACGGCTCGCCGGAGCTGGCCTTGAAAGCTCGACATCGCGGCCGCGCTCGGCGCCGCGCTAGCCGCTGCTTGTTGCTGCGCCGGGCGCGCGGCCGGTTTGCGATGGGCCTGCGGCGGCGGTTTCGGCGTCCGCAGCGCGGCCGGTGCCTCTGGCTTCGGAGGCGGTCGAGGAGCTTCCGGTGGCGGAGTCGTTTCCGGTTGCGGGGGAGTCGGTTCCGGCGGAACCTCCGTCGGCGGTGGAGGGATCAGCGGATCTTCAGGCGCCGGCGGAGCCTCAGAAACCATGGGAGGCGGATCTGCCGGCGCTTCGCTCGCCGTGGGCGCAACAGTCTCGAGCGAGATCTGCATCGTCGACGCTGCCGCCTCCTGCCGTGCCGGGTGCTGGGTCAACCAGCCCACGATGGCGAGAACACAGAGCCCCTCGACCAAGAGCGCAGCTGCAAACGAAACGGGCAGCGCGGAGCGCTCGTGTGGTGGGTTGAAATGATCGGCCGTCGCAATGCTCATAACTATTGTACCCCTACCGGGCATCCTTGGCCGCGAGTCCGACCTGGACGATGCCCGCCTTGCGACATGCATCCATGACAGCGAGCACATTCTGCAGCGTGGCGGTGCCCGCTCCCGCGATGGTGACGGCGGCCTTCTCGCGGTCGGGCTCGTTGGCCAATTTGGCCGCCAGCTCGTCGATGGACAATTTTTGGCCATCCGTCTCAATGCTGCCGTCGGTAAACAACGTGACGACGATCTTCGGGTGGGGCAGGTCTTGCGTGGTGCTGCTTTGAGGAAGTTGTGAGGCGATGCCCGTCGCGGGAATCATCCGCAGCGTGATCATGATGAAGAACACCAGCAGAAATAGCATGATGTCGATCATCGGGATGATTTCTATGCGGGCTTTCCGCATCTCCAGATAACGCATCGGTCAGTGTCCCACATTCGCGACAGGGTGGATCGCATGACCGGAAGTGCGCCTTTCCGCAGTTGTTACCCGGGGTGCGTCAAGGCGATTGACCATCGAAACCTTCAAGGTCTCGAGTTGATGGACGATGAGTCGCGTCCAGTTGTGCAGACTGTTGAAGCAGACGAGACCGATGATGGCGATGAGCAGCCCGCACGCCGTCGCGATCAGTGCCTCTCCCACGCCACCAGTAATCTGGGCGGGCGCACTGCCGGCGTCGCCGAGAACCGCAAACGCCTTGACCATGCCGGCGATGGTGCCGAGCAGGCCCAGCAGCGGTGCTAGCGTTACGATGGTGTCGAGCAGCCACAACCGGCTGTCCAGGCTGGGCACCTGCCAGAGGATCGCTTCCTCCAAGAGTTCCGACAACCGATGCGCATCCTTCAGCTCGGGATGCTGGAGCGGCACTTCCAGCAAGGCGCGGTGCGGCAACCGAGGCGATTTCTCGACGAGGTCTCCGAGCGACTTCCGGTCAAGATGGGCGAGTTTCGCAACGATGCGCGTCACGCGCTTTCCGTGGCGAATGGTTCGGCCGAGATACCAGAAGCGATCGATGATCACGGTGAGCGCGATGAGCAGCATAACGGCCATCACATAGAGAATGCCGTCGGACTGCGCCGCGAGCTCGGTAAGACGATCCAGAGTCATGTCTAATTCCTTCGATGATGATTGGCGTCAGAACTGCACAGTCAGGCTGCTGTAGATGTTCCAGCCAATCTGTGTGTAGTACGGCGGCGTCAGCGATACGGCGGAACGACCGGTAAGGTCTACGATCGAACGACTATCGAGGATGTTGTCGACTCCAAAGTTTGCGGTCACTGCGGCCAAATTAGGCAAGGGGATCTTGACCTTGTAGGTGACGGCCATGGCCATATCGAGCTGATTGCACGGTAATAGCGGCGGCTTTTCCCCGACATCGCCAAAGCGCCTGCCGACCCATTTGTCGGCCGATGCGCGTCCTTCAGCTCGGAATGATGCAGCGGCACTTTTAGCAAGGCACAGTGTGGCAGCCGTGGCGATTCCTCGACGAGGTCTGCAAGCGTCTTCCGGTCCAGGTGCGTGAATCGCGAGACGGTTCTGGTGACGTACTTTCCGCACCGGATGGTCCGGCCAAGGTACCAGAAGCGATCGGTAATCACGGTGAGCGCGATTAGTAACAGGACGGCCATCACATAGAGATTGCCGTCGGACTGCGCCGCGAGCTCGGTGAGACGATCCAGAGTCATGTCTAATTCCTTCGATGATGATTGGCGTCAGAACTGCACGGTCAGGCTGCTATAGATGTTCCGGCCGATCTGCGTGTAGAACAGCGGCGTCAGCAACTTGCCGGAATAGCCGCCGAAATCTACGATCGTTCGACTATCGAGGATATTGCTGATCCCGAATTTTGCAGTCACCGCTGCCAGATTGGGCAGAGGGTTCTTGACCTTGTAGGTGACAGCCATGTCGAGCTGATTGAACGGTGACAGCGGTTGCTTTTGCCCGACGTCACCAAACCGGGAACCGACCCATTTGTCCGTCAGCGAGGCGTGCCAGTTGCCCTGTTCGTAGATCAGGCCGGCTGCAAGGGTCGCGTTGGGCGCCTGTGCAATCCATTGCCCAGTCTGGACGCTCTTGGCACTGTTAAGGCTGCCATTGCCGAAAACACTGAAGCCGTTGCCGACGTGAACCGTTCCTTCGAGTTCGATACCCTTGTAGGTTACCCCCCCCTGGTTGAAGTAGTTGGTGACGCCGCCAATGCTCCGCGATGCGATCATATTCTGGAAGTCGATGTAATAGACGTCGCCAGCAAGCGTGAAACTCTGACTCTGATAGCTCGTGCCAACCTGATAGTTCCAAGTCGTTTGCGGTTGGACATTGGCGCTGCCGGGCAAAGCAGCGGGTGGGGTCAAGAACCCCTCCGCGGCCTGCGCATAAACCGACCAGTTGGGCGACAGCTTGTAGTTCGCGGCGAGCGAAGGCAGAGCCTTCGCCCAAGTCTGGGAGTAATCCAGCGGCCCGTGGGTGTTCGGATCGACGAGCGAATCGTAGCTGCGCTTGACATAGGCATATTTCGCGCCGGTCGTAATCGTCAGGCCAGGCAGCGGCTTCCAGTCGCCTTCCACATACGGCTGCACGGTGTCCAAGGCGAGGTTCTGGCTAAAGTTGGTGGAGATGTATTTCTGCGCCAGCGTCATGTCGACGTTAAACCACCCGCGATAGCTGGGCTGGTGCTCCGCCCAGGCCCCCATCTTCACGGCTCCGTCAGGAAGTTCCTTGGCAATCGCGATCACATCGCCATAGGAGCGGTAGTTTACAGGACCGGAATTGCCCGGAACATCGTTGACGCCGAGGACCGTGCCAAGACCGGAATTGCCACTGACATCCGCCCCCACAAGGTAGGGCGCTTGGTAATAGCCGTAGGTGTAGACCTTGTTCTCGAGATGCCAGCCGTCGCCAAAGTCGGACTGGAGGCCGAGGTAATCGAAATCGGTCTTGATATTCCAAAAGTTGTAGCCCGCGTAGTTCTGCTGGTTTGGGGAGGAGGACAGTCCATAGTTCGGGCCGTAGGCCGCAATCTGGGCGAGCGACGCGCCCGAAAAATAGTTTCGCGTCTCATTATTGTAGATCGATACAAAGGTAAGCGTGGTGTTGTCGCTGAGCGGCTGCACGAACTTCAATGCCGCGTTTTCCCGCTCCTTGGCAGTGTTCGTGTAATAGCCGTCACTCTTTGTGAACTGTGTGTCGAGGAAGAGCGACGCGCCGTTCGTACTTGCGATCTTGCCGGAATCGAGCTGGAGGCCATAGAGCTGCGTGTTGAAGCTGCCGTAGCTCGTGGTCGCCGTTATTGCCGAGGTCGACATTGGCGACTTGGTTTGGAGCGCCACGGTGCCGCCGAACGTCGCGTCACCCACGTTCGATGCCGTACCTGGGCCACGGTCGACGGAGACCTGCCCCAGATCGTTCGTCATGATGAACGTGCCGCTGCGATTGGTTTGGCTGTAGGACCGCATCGGAATTCCATCGAGCGTCACGTTGAACTGGCCGTTCTGGAAACCGCGGATCGAGATGGTGGCATCGTCGCCGCCCTTTCCGCTCGGCTGGACCATCACGCTCGGCGCAACACTAATGACCTTATCGAAGTTGGCGGTCTGTGGAATGTTGTTCTCGATATAATGCTTGTCGATGACGGAGGTCGGCTGTGTCACCGTCAACGGCGTTGTCGTCGGCGCTTGATACACCGCCGAATTGACATCGCTAGCACTGTCGGACGTCTGGACAGTCCCGAGATCAGTCGTCTGCGCATGCGCACCTGTCACCCCCGCCACCGGTGGAACGCTCGCAGCCAACCAAAGAGCGGCGTCGATAAAGCGGCGCTTGATCCGCCGCCGGTCTGCGGTACTCGACACTCGCATCTGTAGCCCCTCTGTTTTCCCACTGAACCGCCTCGTGCTCAACGGTCCAAAGCCTCGTTGGACCGTCCTATTGGCTCTGGAATTACACAGTTGGATGACGCTCATCGAATAATTGGATGCGAGGTTGCGCGGATGCGATGATTCGTTCCGCGTTCGGTGATTGTGGCGGGCACTCAGTCGGAGATCGCGCGCGAATTGGCCGTAACGCCGTTGGCAAGGGCCTTGATCACCGGAGTTCGACCAGCCGTTGTCTTGCGACCTGAGACCTATCTCGAGTCAAAGCCGAACGGAGCGACCGTATAGCAAGTTGGCCAAGACAAGACTCCGTGGTGGGAGCCGAGTTGGATTAGCTACTTTGGCGTGTTTGCCGAAGCCGATGCCAAAGGTGCCCGCTGCACCAGTCGCTGAACGTGTCGGCCGATCATCCTGTGACTCGAGCCCGGCCGGGATGCGCAATCCTGCTGACTCCCCGTGTCCCCAGGGGAAACACAGATATCTGACCGCAATTCTTTTGGATGCTGTCAATCAACACGTAGGCTTTGCCAAGCACGGTATGAGGTCGCGTATCTCGCTTGGAGTGTTCGTAATTTGCGGTGCCTTAGAAGAGTTCGCACTCTACAGTTGGATGACATTCACCGAGTATTTCAGATCGCGCACATGCGGCCAACCAAAAGAGCAGCGATGGGTATGAAGGTCAATTGCCGGCGCCGTGTAATCCAAGAAGCCGCCGATTCGGTTGCAACCGGGCGAAGCGTGATCTTCGTCGCGAGCTGGGTTTCAATGCAAGGTTGTGCGGCACGCGTTCGGATCACCGGCTGCGTCCCGGACGAGGTTCGGATTAATGATCGGCATTGCGACAATGAACGGCAGACCGTAGAACTCGCCGTCATGACGGCAGAGTGCGTCCGAGATCGCGCGGTAGTTCTGGTTGACCCAGTTCCTTGTCAGTGGCGTGGAGTAGCGTGAGTGACACCAGCAGACCACCACGTTGAGTGGCTAAGCGTGATTGGTTGTAGCCTTGGAAGATCACGTCCGACACGGAGCCGATAACGGCACCTTGCACAAGGCACTTGGTCAGATCGTCGTACTCGTGCGCTGGCGACTGCGAACCTCGATCTCAGGATGCTCCTTGCGAAAGCCCGCGATGTTGCCATCCGGCATCAACAAATGAACGGCGCGACATCAATTGACGTGACGCCGGCCGCTACTGGGAGGGCCAACAGCAGCGTGCACGCCGACAGCAAGTCTCGTAAGCACATGACAGTCTCATCCGCTCCTATTGCACTCGCGCGTTCGCCCTAAGCGCGTAAGCGCGTTGGCCCGCGCGCGGATGACACTGTGACGGTCTCCATAACCACCTCGCTGACGGCAGCGATTGCGCAAGGAGGGTGCAGGTCGGGCCCCCTTGGGTCAAGCCGGGGTACCGCCGCACGACCGCGTCCGATTTCCATCTTGAGTCTTCATGCTCGTCCTCTTCTATTCAGTTCTTGTATGTTGAAGCCGTCGATGACCAGTCGCGACCGAGTGCAAAGAGGCAGTCGCCGCGACCGGTTCGGGCAGGAATCCGGCGGGTGAGCACGATGCCGCCAGTTTTGACAACGACTCTTTCCGGCTCACGCCAAGGGCTAGTGGTGAAGTGAATCCTGCCGACAAGCTGTCCGGCGACGACGTCATCACCGAGCCCGACGAGCGGCTCGAACAGGCCTCGCTCGCTCGTGTCGGCGTAAATATAGTCGGGCGTAGGGACGCGGTGCACCACGCGACATTCCGACGGCGAACGGTCGGTTAAAGGGCGGATCGTAGTCCCGATATGGTGGAGAAGCCGAGCCAATCCGTGTTCGGCCATTTCCACGGCGGAGGCGTTCACCCAACCTCCACCACCCAACTCGGTCGATAGATGTTGGACTCCCTGACGTCGGCAGGCGCCGATCAGCGCTCTATCACCGCCGGTCGAGTGGTCAATGACCATGCCGGTTGGCATGCCGAAGACACGCAGCAGGGAAACAACGGCGTCGAGCCGGTCTGGATCGGACGGTTGTGCGACCACGGCACAAGGAAGATACTCGGTACTGAGACTGCCAGAATGCAGATCAAATGCGTAGTTGACGCGCGGCAACAGTTCACTTTCGATAAAATGGGCGATCATCGATGTTGGACCGCCGTCCGGGTCCCCCGGAAACTGGCGGTTGAGGTTCCCATCGTCGAGCGGCGAGTTACGGCGATCGGCGCGAACAGCCGGAGCGTTTGCTCCCGGAAGAATCAAGAGCCGTCCGCGCACGTCCTCATGGCGCAAGCTGCGGATAAGATTCATGAGGATAACCTGACCCTCGTACTCGTTGCCGTGGTTACCAGCCATCAGCAAGACACTTGGCCCTTCGCTGTTGCGAATCGTTACGATTGGGATCGGCTCGTAGTTGTATCCTGTGTCATCACCTGAGCGATCATGCACCGCGAGCGGCAGTCGAAGATATCCGACCTGCTTGCCAGGCGCGTCGAGATCAAGATCGGTCCAGATCTTGGACGCTTGTTTGGTCGACTGCTTCATGGAACCCTTCTCCTCATTTAAAATACACCTTGGTGATAGTGTTCAGCCCGCGCTCGAAATCAGCCCGGTCGCGCGGCGTGCCCATACCGAACCGGATCGCGTTAGGCGGGCGCGTGTCTCCCATTGCGTAGGTGCTGCTCGTGCTCACCTCGACGCCGAGAGCACGCAACTCCGAGACAAAGTCACTTGCAGGGCGGCTGTCGGGCAGCGAAAGCCAGACATGCAGGCAGTCCGGCCGGGTGCGGAGGTCGGCACCGGCGAGGCGCTCGGCAACGATTGCCTGGCGGGCGCGTGTCTCCGCCCGAACCGCCTCGATGATGCGGTCAGCGTGGCCGATCTCGATAAGCTTCGACACGACGCTGCCGTTCATCGGCGCGCACATCCAGTAAGTGGCGCGTACACCGGGCCAGAACCGCTCCGCCGCAGCAGCAGCGGTCGGCGCCACGACATAGGCGACCTTAAGCGCCGCTGCCAAGGACTTGGCAGTGCCGAGAATGTACCAGGAGAGCTCCGGCGCGAAGGTTGATAGCGGCAGCGGCATGTCCCGAGGCAGCAGGCTATAGATGTCATCTTCGATGATGGCAATGCCGTACCGGCGACAAATTTCAGCGATAGCTTGGCGGCGCACGACACTCATGATCCCTGTGGTCGGGTTCTGCAGCGTGGGCATGGCGTAGTAGGCCGCCGGACGATCGGCGCGACAGATCGCTTCGAAGGCGTCGGGCAGAGCGCCCTCCTCGTCCATGGGTACGGGCGAGAGGTCGAAGCCGAGATGGTCGGCGAATGAACGAAGCGTGGGATAGCTTAGCGACTCTAGTGCCAGTCGCCTGCCCCGACCGACGAGGCTGGCGAGCAACATCAAGAGAATGCTTTGGGTGCCGTTCGCGACGACAATCCGGTCAGGTGCTGGCATCTCCGACAGGCGACGGGCGACGAAACGCGCGCCGGCGCAGCGGTCGCGCTCGCTGCCGCGGAATTGGTGAGCACCGATGAGGTCGTTCGGCTCGAAGTCGGCGAGCACCCCTCCAACGGCACCGCGATAGGCATCGTTAAAGACGTGGGGCACCTTCGGCGGCAAATTGCCACTCATGTTGAGAAATAGGGCGTTCGACTGAAGCGACGCGTTCATGGGTGTCTTCCTAGTGATTAGTCGGGTGGTCAGGGGATAGGCCGCTTGCGGGTCTGTTCGGCCATAACAGCGAATGCGGCCTTCGGTTTTGTTAGATGACCACCTGCCGCATGACGTCAGTCAAAATTTCGGCAATCTCTATCTGTGTCGGCCGGAACGATATCGAGTTTGTGGAGGATAGCTGGGCGCTAAGTCCATCAAGCGTCGTATTGTTGGAGCTGATTAGGTTGCTGATCTTCAATGTTGCCTTGCTGGCGGCAGCGGCGCGCGACGATGGCAAAACCGCCGAGTCGATGCCCTCGATGAGGACATCTCCGCATGTCAGAGGCATCGGCATCTCCTATTTCACCGCGCCTCCGGTCATTCCTTCGACAAACCATTTTTGTGCAGCGAAGAACGCGATGACGAGCGGTAGGACGACGAGAGTAGACGCGGCCATGAGGGGCCCGTAGTCGTTGCCGGCCTCCTCGTTCTTGAACGCCATGATACCGAGCGGCGACGGCATCAGAGACTGGTCGCGCACCGCGATCAGCGGCCAGAACAGATCGTTCCAGTGGCTGACCACCGAGAAGATCGAGAAGGCGATGACAGCCGGGAGCGCCATTGGCACCATGATCCTCCAGACAATGGCAAGTTCTGAGAGACCATCGAGGCGGGCGGCGTGCACGACATCGTCGGGAATGGTCTTGAAGAACTGGCGGAATAGGAAGATGCCGAAAGGCGAGACGACATAGGGGAAGATGAGCGCTGCATAGGTGTTGAGGATGCCGAGCTGGTAGCCGAGGATGAAGAGCGGCAGCGAGAGCACCTGATGCGGCAGCAGCAGACCGATCAGCACGAGGCCAAAGAGGAGATCGCGTCCGGGAAACCGGAGCTTGGCGAGCGCGTAGGCGCACGGGGCACCGACGAGAATCTGCAGTGCCAAGATCGAAGAACAAACGATCAGGCCGTTGCCCAGATAGCGCGGCAGCGGCGCTTCGGTCAGTGCCTTGGTATAGTTCTCGACGCCATAGAACTGCGCAGGCCAGAAGGACAAGGACGCGCGGAATATCTCGCCCGGTGGCTTGATAGACAGCGACACCATCCAGATGAAGGGAACGAGAACGAGCGCTCCGGTGACGAGCAGCACGGCATGTCGAAGAATGGCGACGGGCGGCGACAGGTGGTTGCTGGTGGCGCTCATTGGTAATGTACCTTGCTGTCCGGGGCAAACGAAACGTTTCAGTAGAACCGCCAAGTAGACTTCGTGATTTCCTGTCCCACGCCCGGCCGACCCCAGTCGCAAACACCTGATGGAAAAACAACCTTGAGTCGGGCGAGCTGATCGGCAGTCAGAGGTTGTAAATATTCAGCCGAGTCGATAGGCTTGAGCTGGCACTTCAACACGTCATCAGAGACTGGACCGCCCGCCGCAATACGCGGATCCGCATGCGACGGATAGATATCGTTGCATTTGCGGTGTCCGCCGTAGGACGCAGGCTCACTAATTCTTTCTCCTTCCAACGTCCAACAGCCGTCGACCAAGTCTGAAGGCTTGTTAGCCACAACCTTTTCATGCTCCGTCCGGGAGCTCGCGTCGGCGGAGACATTGTCCAGCCAGCGGTCCATCTGGCGAATGAGCTCCCCTTCACGTCGCGAATACTGACCATCGTTAGGATCCAGCCTTCCAGAAATATGAAAGTAATCAAATGCGGGGTCGACAAGTATAACCTGATTGTCGGCGTCCCCATTCGCAGCGCTAAGGCGGGCACGCATAGCGTAGGATCGAAAGGCGTCATGCAGGTTCGCGCGGTCATCGACATAATAGCGCCAATCGATGATCGGAATCTGACTCAGACCTCCGCCGCCTGTAACGACGAGCCCTTGGGTATATGCAATCTTGAGCGCATCGGTGTTTGCCCGTGTTCGCGCAGATACAATCAGTCCATCGCCATCAATTCCCCCGACGTTCTCATTCAAGTCGATGAACTGCTCGGCGCTGATCTTTGCATCGTTGAAGGCCCTCAGGCCATACTGAACACCGATGTTGTCGAGCGGCCGACGAACCAGCCCAGTCTCACGATCAAAGCCGAAAACGTTTTTTTCAGTGCTAAAGTAGTCACAACGTGCGCCCGTCGGATTTGTGATATGATCATAAACGAGTTCCGGTGGGATAGACGCGTCGCATTTCTCAGTGTATCTGCCTTTTGCGGTTTCAGAAGGCGCGCGCCTTGCGATTTCGAGACAGTCGTGCCAAGTAGCAAAACCGGATACGGCGGTTTTTTGCTGTTCCGACCAGGCATCCCCAGAGTTTCTAAAAGCGCGATCGAGCAATATGCAGTCGGTACGCCGCAAATCGGTTGTTAGCATGTCCGGGAAACTCATTTTCGGGATTATTCCATCGAGCAAGCCCGGGTAATTTTGCGCAATCATGTGCACTTGTATCGCTCCGCCCGATGCACCAAAGCCAATGGTGTGAACCGGCATACCGTATGATTTTATGAAATGTTCTCTTACCATCGACAAGGTCTCCGCAGAGACTCTGTCATTGCAGTTGTTTTCAGCGATGTTGAGCGTAGAGGTTGCCAACGCGTATCCTTGAGCAAGAACAAGCTGCGGATTGTCCCCCGAAGGGATCAGCGTGCCTTGACGATACCCGGCTGAACATCCGCCACCGAATTCATAGACAAGCCTGCCATTCCACCCGCCTTTCGGCCGCGCCCACGGCGTCGGAAGAGGATCGCCCGGTTGATGTAGGAATTGTATCTCGTAAACTGCACGATTAATCACACCCAACTCCCGTCGGATAACGTAATTGACCGTGTTACCCTCCGACGTAACAGTTTTTGCCATATCCGCGGGAGGCGGTGCCGAGGTGTCGTATGGCTTGAATCCTTGCGGAAGGCTTTTGGAGGTTGTTCGATTGATTGTAGCCAGTATCAATTGGATATCAGGTTTCTGGGACACCGGTTCCGTGGATTTATAGTAGTACTGAACAATGGTCTTCGCGTTGCAGTCCCTGTCTATCGCAGGACCGAGCCCATCCACATCGGTCTCACAGATGAACGGCTGTTGGTGAGGACCTGAAAAAATGGGACCAGCCAAAGGATGGCCAACAATCTCGAGGGTCGACCTGACTGTTCCATCGACCAGAATCTCAAGGATGTTTTTTCCATTCTTGAGTCCGTCCAAAAGGGCCACATAGGCGTGCGACGCTTTAGTCGGGCGGAACGATGACGAGACATCACGCCCATTGAAGTGAGCAATCCAAGTAGAAGAATTCGGAGAGCGCAATTCTATCAGCACATCGCCACCACTCGCTGAGTCTGCTCGACTTGAGATGGTGCGGAGGACAACATCTCCGCCAGTTTGTGAGGGATCAGCCACCGCGGTATGCGTCACGAGCACAATGTAGGCCAAAGCCGCTAACACTGTCCGCCAGACGGACGTCCACAGCGTCGCTGCTGGCGAACTCTCGCCAAATATTACGGGTGTCATTTCGAATTCCTTTGAGTTACGTAGGCTTCGTCTTACAGCTGGCCTCCCCAAAGACCGTGACAGAGATCGGAGTGTCGTGGAGAGCTTTGCTGGGCGTGCTGTCCGTGGCCATTACTTCATGAACGCTCTGCATATCGGAGTTTGCCGTGGCCCATCCGTTAGCCCATTCCGGCGAAGCGGCCCACAACGACATGTCTGCACTTGCGACCAAGCCGGTTGGTATCAACAGAGCCATGACCGACATCCGGGCGCTGGTCCAACCATCATTGTTCTTGCGCCATGGTTGCCGTGGCGGGCGCGCCGTTGCTGACTTGCTGTCGGGCTTGAGGAGGCTTTAGGGGATCACCTTCCTCATCCAGCTTGTCGCCGCGACTGTCGATGCGCTCACCCTGGTCATCAATCGGGTTACCGTCGTCGTCCCTGCCAACGCCGTCCGGATAGTGTGGACGATCCAGCGTCTTGAGGAAAAAGTCCTTGCCGGGAAGACCGACGGGAAATTTTTGCTCCAACTGAGGGTAGCCTGCTTCGAGTATGCCGGGCGGCACCGCCTGCGGGATCCGGGCCTCGATGCCCTTGATAATGTTGGCCTTGAGGGACTCAAAGGCCTTCCTTCGCCACAACTCCGGAGGATAAAAATCGGATTGTAGTGGAATCTTCACAGACTTGTCGGCGTCCACCACGTAAGCCGAACTCAACGTGATCCGGTACGCCGTCGAGATGCCATCGTATTGGCCTGTCTTTGGGTTCAGCATACCATCGGCCTTGCGGCGCAAGGCGTAGTAAAGAGCGATATGATCCTCATGAAGCTGGATGTCTGCGAAACCGGCACCTCGGGGTGAAGGAAACGAATTCTCGACATATAGGTCGCGCCAGTTGCGATAGCCACCGATCAAACCGGTGCCGCTGAGACCATTGGGCACGATGTTGAGACGGATCTTGCCCTTGGTAAGGTTAGTGTCGCCGGTCTGGTGATAGTACCGCGCGATGCGCGGCGTGTGCAGATGCTCCACCTGCTCGGTTTCCACCACGCCGTTTTTGATCTTCGCCTTGAGCTTGGTATACTGGGCTGACTTCAAAATGCGATAAGAATAATCCACCGCGATGCCGCCGCGGGCATCCTTAACGATCTTGTCCGGCGAATAGCCGATCTCCATGGTGGCGTCACTATCGTTCATCGGGTCCTGGTTTCCGGAAATCCGGATCACCATGGTGTAGAGGCCCCCCTCCAGATAGCGCTGGTGGAGGGCGGCGGAGAATGCGTTGGTAAGATCCCTCGCGCGCCAGGACGCATAGCAGCCCCCAGCACGATACAGCGCGTTGTCGATCCCCTTTTCGCCATCGGGACTGACAAAATCAGTAGGATTGATCTTGCCATCGAGATTGAAACCTTCAGCAATGCGGCTAGTCACTTCCGGCTGGCCGGGATCATCGGCGGCCCAAGGATTGACGTAGGTCTCGATGCCGGGCTTGTAGCCGCGATACGAGATGGCGCGGTCCCAGATAAGTAAGCGCGTGAATCCCGGATCTCGGACCTGGTCCAACCCAGGGGGGGCAACGATCCAATCGATCTCCTGCTTGGAACGCCACTTCTGGCGCGCCAGCGCGATCCTGGTTTGGTCAGGATTCGCGAAATTAGTGGTGCTTCCATGCGGGCAGTCAACGCCCGGCTCGATCTCCGCGCCGCGAGTAAAATCAGGCCGCCCGCCATAGCGGAAGGCATATTGGTAGGTCCCGACAACATAACCGCGAGTCCAGGAAGAAGCAGCGACGGGCAGCGCCGTCCCGCCGGTCAAGACTACGACCACTGTGCAAACCATGAGACGTGTTTTCGGGGCCATTAACATTCTCCTCCCAAGGGTAGGATCTAGGACACGACGACTGTTCCAACCATTCCCATTGCCTCGTGAAACTTGCAGACATATTTGTAAGTGCCCTTCACCGTGAAGGTATGGGTGAAGGTGGCATCTTCCTCCATGTCGCCGGAATCGAATGGCGCCGCGCCGGCCGGCAGAAGGACGTTGGAAGCTGTGGTCGCCTTGCCCGGATCGAAGGTGACGGAGTGGGTGATGACGCCGGGATTTGTCCACTTCACCGTGTCGCCTACGCTGATATTGACCGTCGCGGGCACGAACGCGCCCTTCGGACTGTTCTTCATGGAGACCTCGACGGTCTTGCCTTGGGCCAGCGCGGGTGACGCGACGACGACAGCCAGACCGGCGAACATTTCGGTAAAGGCACGACGATGAATCTTCATTGGAACGTCCTTGCGGTTATTCCGGCGGAGATACTTGGTTGATCAAGAGGTCAGAGACCGCTCCGGCTTCAAAAGCCAGGGGGTCGGCGTCGTCCATCTGTCCCTTGTGAAGCACGATGTCGGCGCTCACCTCGAAATCGGTGATGCTTTTGGCGTCATCGGAAATGAACGCCGCGCCCGCAAAAGGGCTCCAAGTCTTCCAAGCCGAGGAGCTGCTGGTCTTGTAGCGCCAGACGGGCCGGAAATAGTCCATGCGGAAGCTGTAGCGTAGACCTGCGGGATCGCGCTTGGGCATCGGTGCCGTGTCGCCATTGGCGCGGGATTCAGCAAGTGTGAACCAGCTCGCCTTTTGCTCCATAGTTAGCTCGGCGGCGCGATAGGCGAGATACTTCTCGATATCGCTGCGGGTGGTGAATTTGTGGCCGGCGACTACCAGGTGAAACCGGCTGTCATCCCTCTTCTGCGCCGTAAAAACCCCCGGCTTGGCCGGCGGCACCATTGGAAGGTTGTCAGAGGCTTGGGCCAGCTTGGCTGGTCCCGAAGCGGCCGCGGCGGGCGGCGCGTCAGCAGCAATACTAATTCCTGCTGAAGCGAAAAACTCGGCGAGGATAAAGCCAATAGCAAAACTGCGTTTCATTCTTCCTTACCTGTTCCGTCCTTCAATTCCTCAGAAATAGAAGCCGATCGACACCGCCCATACGATCGCTGTGGCGATCACCCCGCCGATCGCAAATCGCCACAGGGGTGCAATCTCCATCTCGGTGTCGCCCGCATTGCGTCGGCGCTTGCCGGAGATCATGGGCGCAACGAGATTTTGGCGCTTGTAGATGAAGTAGAAGATCATGGCCGCCAGATGCAGCGCGATCACCCACAGAAGAATGGTGAACCAATAGTAGTGCAAATGCGCGAGATGACGGCCTTGCTTGAAGGTCACGTAGCTGGACAAGGGTCCCGAATAGAGCCCGTCAACATCGACCGCAAACAGGCCAAGAATCAACACGGCCAGCACCAAGCCCACCATCAGAACAATGCTGACCGCCCCTAGCGCGTTGTGGCCGTGGGCGTGGAGCGTATCGCGCCGGTGCAGCGTGCTGGCATAGTCGAGAACGGCCTTAGGCCCTCTCACGAAATTGACGAAGCGCGCGGTCGAGGAGCCGACCAGCCCCCAATAGAGACGCATCAGCACGATCCACAGGATCGCATAGCCGCTATAGAGATGATATTCGAGTTCATTGTGAAGGCCGGTCCACCAACAAATCCCGATCCCGATCACGAGCAGCCAGTGCATGGCGCGCACCGGAAGGTCCCAGACTCGCAGGTCCGTCGTGTCGGCGACGGCCGATTGCATGTGGCTCATCTCAGAGGAAGTCATAGGCCACTCTAGTCGTCGTTTTGTTTTGCGTAGTCGGGCGAACGATAGCTGTCATGGCAGGCCTTGCAGGCCTTGCCCATCGCTTCCACCTCCTCCTTCAGTGCGTTCGCGTCCTTGCTGATCGCAACCTGATTCAGCTTCGCTGCCTCGACCTGCGCTACTTTGCCCAACGTTACGAAATCATCACTGTTCTGCCAGATGGCCGGGAGCGCATATGTCTTGGCTCCGGACTCCGGACCGCTCCCTTTCGGAAACCAGTTCGGCAGGTAGCCGCTGCGATCCTTGATCGTCTGAGCGTTAGGCGCGACCGTATTGTCCCAATCAATCGTTCGCTTCTTCAGCTCGTCATTGATCGCCTTTAGTGCACCGCCCATGTCACGGAACTTGCCCTGGCGGGACTTGATTTGAGCGACCTCTGCCGGACCTGCGGCAGCGTCCAGGACGGCAAGACCAATTGCTACACACATACCTGCGGCAACACAGCGAAAGCCCAACGCAAACATACGAACAACAACTCCCGGCCGATGCACCGTTGATGTCATCGATTTGGCGGACGCCCTTACGCCAACAAATCCGTGTACGGTTGCCTGATTTCCATGGAGCCCTTGCCCCAGACGTCAAGCGACACGCCCATAGCCCTATGGATCGTCAGTCCGACGCGCGATACGGGACTGCTGTCGCCCGCGACGTGATAACCCGCCTTCATGCGGCCGCTGGCGCCGCCGGCCAGGAAGATGGGAAGACCGTTGGCGTCATGGACTCTGGCATTGCCCGATTCGCTAAAGGCAAAGACCAAGCTGTGATCCAGAACCGTACCGTCGCCTTCAGGAACCGTATCCAGCTCTTTCAAGAGCATGGCGAACAGCTCCATGGAGTCCAAATTGTACTGCGCTACCTGCGGCTGATAGCCAAGTACTGGATCGATGGGCTCTTCATGGGTGGACTGATGATACCCCAAGGAGTCGCCGGGCACGAACATCGAGGATGTGGGCTCGGAAATGCTGAGGTTGAACACCCGGGTCTGGTCGGTTGCGAGCGCAAGAGCGCCAAGCCGCGCCATCAACGGCGTCACGTTTCGAAGGTTGGGAAGGGAATTGTTGCACACCATCTCGGCGGGCGCAGCGGGAATGGCGACCTCAGCCTGGATTTCAGGACGCTGCAGTTGCGCGGCCACCTGTAATTCGGCCTCGCGCACCGAGGTGAAGTACTGATCCATGCGGGCGCGATCGGCAGTACCCAGATTCTGCATGACCCGCTTGCGGTTGTCTGCCACTGCCGACAACACGCTTTGCTGGATCAGGGCCTGGGGATCCGGTTTCCAGTCACCCTTGGTGGGATCCTGGAAGCCCGGCCCAAACAGGCGGGTATAGAGCGAAAGGGGAGAAGCCTCAGCCGGCAAAGTGTTAGCCCCGCCCAAGCTGGAATAGCTTTGCTTCGGATCGCCGGCGGCGGATGCGGAAATCGACTTGAACCGGGCCCCGTGCGAAATGACGTCGGCAATCTGGCGGTCGATGGTCTTGGAACCGAACTCGTTTGGCTTGGTGGGTGAGATGCCCGTGGCGGCAGCCGCCGCGCCGGACCAATGCTGGATATTAGGATTGTCATCGAGCGGGACCCGCAGCCCGCTGAACACGTTCAGCTTAGCGCGATAGGGCTCCAGCGGCTTCAGCTGGGGCGTCATCTCATAGTCCTTGCCGCCCGTCTTGGGGATCCACAACTGCTGGGTTAGCCCACAGCCGAAGAAGAAGGTGTTGAAACGGGTGGGAAGCGGCCTTCCCGTCGCGGCCAGCGACTCGCCCTTGCTGTCGAGGAAGCAGTCAAGGAACGGCAGCCCCATGACGGCCAGAGCGCCCTGGCATGTGCCCCGGAGCAGAAATCTGCGATCGATCTTCATGACTTTCCTATCTACTGGGCCGGGACGTTGGGCGCGGAGCTGGTTGCTTCGGGAGAAGGCGGAGGTGCGCTGAAGTAGTCGTTGTCCAAGACTATGCTCTCGAGCAGGGAACGCATGCGAAAACCGGAGTCCGCGAAAGCCTGATAGCCGGCCTTGAAGGCCGAGGCGGGGACATCATCGCTGTTCACGCCACGAGAATACGCGTAGACCTTGCGTGCAAGGCACGCCGTGTATTTGGGATCGTCGTGCAGGAATTGCCCAAGTCCCGCGGCGCCAACAAAGTGCCTGCCCTTTATCGTGGCCGAAAGATCAACCGGCTCTCCATTCTCCGTGGTGCGGCGCTGACCGATTGTGTCAAAACCTTCCAGCGACAGGCCGATCGGATCGCTGTGATGGTGACACGAGGCGCAGGCGCTATTGGTCGCATGCGCCGTCAGGCGCTCGCGTACGGTCTTCAATGGGCCACTCGTATCATTAACGACCGAGAAATCCACATTGGCCGGCGGTGTGGGTGTGGGCTCGCACAGCAGGATATCCATCACTGCGACACCGCGCTTGGTGGGCGAACTGCGGCCAGGATGAGAGAACATTGCCAGCATGCTGGCTTGGGTAAGAACGCCGCTGCGCCCAGAATCGGGCGCGAACTCATACGGTGTCCATTCGCCCGTGAATTGAAACGGCAGCTGATAATCGGCCGCCAGGCTGCGGTTGAGAAAAGTCTTGCGCGTGGTCATCAGGTCGCGCATGTCGCCATTGGTATGCAATGCCAGATCGATGACGGTACGCAGCGTCTCTTCCTTCGCCGAAGCGGCAATTCCTGAGTTCCACTTGGGATAAAGGATGCTGTCCTTGGAGACCGTATCGAAGTTGTCGAGCTCCAGCATGTCGTTGAAGAAAGCCCGCATCCCAACGTCCAGGCGCGGCGAAGACATCAAGCGGTCGACCTGCTTCTCAAGTCCGGCAGCGGTGTTCAGATCGCCCCGCTCGGCTGCTTGGAGCAACTCGGCGTCGGGCGTTGAATCCCACATCAGGTAGCTGAGGCGCGTCGCTCGGCTATAGGAGTCCAGCGCAAATTGCTTGTTACCGACGGGCACAGCGTTTTCCATACGAAACAAGAATTCCGGCGCCTGAAGCAAGCTGGCCAGACCAAAGCGCAAGCCGGCATAGAAATCGTTCTGCGACTTTGCCAAGCCGCTGCTCAGATTGACGGCGCTTGTGATCTCGTCCTGGGTCAATGGCCGGCGGTACAGCAATCGTCCATAGTGGCTTAGCACCTGCGCGGTACAGGCATCATCCGGCTCTTTGGGCGCCTTGGGCGCGCAAGGCAGCTTGACGCGGTATTTCGCGCCCGTCACCTGGGTAGCGATGCTGTCCGCCAGTTTGGTGAAGAAGTCAAAGCCCACAGGCGTGACCGAAAGCACCGAAGTGCCGGCTGCCAGCAATCCACCAATGCGGATCGTGGGCTGGAGGAATCCACGCACTTCAACCTCACTACCGAAAATATCGGCAATGGAGTTGCGATACTCTGCTTGGGTCAGCTGCCTCATGCTCACGACTTCCGAACTGGCGTCGGACCGGGCTGAAGGGATGTCGCCGGCCATCGCACTGGGCGCCAACACTGTTAGGAATAGAAAGGAGATAGCTAGATTTCGCATTCGTCCCATTATCCGGCCCTCGATAGAATAAGCGCCCGTTTGGGGGTTGTTCTTTTTGGCTGCGCGGCGCTCCGAGATCGTTCGAGCCCCATGACATCATCTGACATTCGGTGGCCCTTTTTCCTCGACCTCTGAGTGTAACCAACTCGCAATCAGCCCCTTTGCCGCGGCGCTCACAAATCTCGCCCGCCCGCGCCTTCGTATAGTTGTCTCATAGAATTGGGCGGGCCAGCCAGAAGGAGAAGGACCCATGCGGACGATTTCTTGTGATGCTCATTGGTAATGCACCTTCCTGTCCATGACGCTGGTCTGGACGAGTGCGAGCGTCACGACGATTGCGAGAAAGACAACGGCAACTGCGGCACCATATCCGGTGCGCAGATACACAAAGCTCTCTCGGTACAGCGTATAGAGCAGCACTTCGGAGGCATGGCCAGGCCCCCCCTGGGTAAGCACCTTCACGGTGTCGAACGAATCGAACGCCCTCAGCGCGACAACGATAACAACAAACATAGAAACTGGTCCTAGCATGGGCAGGGTGACAGTCCGCAGCCGGTCGAACCAACGATCAGCACCGTCGACGTCGGCCGCATCGTAGAGGTCTTGCGGGATGCTCTTCAGGCCGGCCAAGAACAGCACCATGGCAAAGCCGAGATTCTGCCAGATGCCGATGACGGCCAGCACCGAGAGAGCCGTATTCTCGTCACGCAGCCAGTTGGCAGTCGGAAGGCCGATAGCCGCGAGCGTCTGGTTAACGAGGCCGATAGTGGGGTGCAGTAGCGCCTCCCAGGCGATCGCCATCGCTGCGAGCGTCGTCATGAAGGGCAGAAAGTGGATGGCGCGATAAAAGGAGCGGCAGGACTTTCCAGTTTCGATCAGAAGCGCGATCAGAAGGCCGAAGACGACAGTGCCAGGCACAACGATCAGAACGTAGATAACGGTGTTGAGAAGCGAAGTCCTGAAACCCGTGTCGGCGAATGCCTCGCGGAAATTGGCGAGACCAACAAAGGACAGTGAACGCGCTCCGAACTGCCAGTCTGTGAGCGCGATGACGAATACGCCGATCACCGGCAGGAAGAACAGGACGAGCAGACAGAGGACTGCCGGCCCGGCCAGCGTCCAGGCTGCCGCCACTTCCGCAAAGGCGCGTCTGCGGACCGGTGAAGCCGTGGGCGATGGCGCTGTTCGAACTCCACGGGTCACGGACACCCCGTCGGAGACGCTGGAAAGCGCAAGCGGATCGCTCATCGGGCGACCTCCCGGAAGGGAGTAACCGATGCCCGGTTGGATTCCGCTTCCGGGCGCAAACGCCGCCCATCACGGGCAAAGAGAAGCACGCGGTCTCGCCTGACGCCGACATGCAATGTCTGGCCGAGGGCAATATGAGGTGTCCGCTCGGCTGGCAGCCTCACGATAAGCGGATGATCGACGCCCGCCAGATCGAGATGAACGAAGAGGTCGGAGCCCATATGCTCGATTATGCGCACCGAACCGGTCAGTGCGCCCTGCCCGCCGTGGTCGGAGAGATGAAAACCCTCCGGGCGAATGCCAAGCGTGAGAGGCGCGCCGGCGCGTGCATCAGTCTCGATCGCGAGCGTCGATCCGGCCACATCGATCAGCCGGTGCTCGCGCACTACACCGTCGAGCATGTTGATCTTGGGCGAACCGATGAATTCGGCGACGCGCCGGTCGTCGGGATCGGCATAGATGTCCTGCGGAGGAGCGACCTGCAACAACTCGCCGTCGAGCATTACCGCGACCCGGTCTGACAGCGTCATGGCCTCGGCCTGGTCATGGGTGACATAGACGAAGGTGACCCCGAGCCGCTGGTGAAGTTCCTTGATCTCGGCGCGCATTTGCACCCGCAGCTTGGCATCGAGGTTGGACAGCGGCTCGTCCATCAGGAACACGGCCGGATGGCGCACCATCGCTCGGCCGACCGCCACGCGCTGGCGCTGGCCGCCGGAGAGCTGCCCGGGTTTGCGGGTCAGCAGGTGCCCGATGCCCAGCGACTTGGCCGTGCGCGTGACTTCCACGTCGATCTCGGCGGCGATGCGCGTCGTTCCTGGCAACAGGCGGCCGAGAACAGGAAACCTCTGAAAGGCGGAAAGCCGGCGCATCCGAAGCGGCAGCGCCAAGTTGGACGCGACCGTCAAATGAGGATAGAGCGCATAGGATTGAAACACCATGGCGACGTCTCGACGCCTCGGCCGCAGTCCATCCACGACACCATCGCTGATCGAAATTGAACCTCCATCCTGCAGTTCGAGCCCCGCTAGGACACGCAGCAATGTCGACTTCCCACACCCCGATGGGCCCAACAGCGTCAGGAACTCACCATCCCTTATGGACAGCGAAACACCACGCAAGACCGAGGTCGGGCCGTAATTCTTTCGGATGCTATCGATCAAAACGCATGCCATGCGCCATTACCTGCCAGGATGAATTTCTTTCGCGAGATGCGTTGGGGCAAGAGAGTTTCAAAACCAGCAACGCTACAGCTGGATGACACCAATCGAATAACTCGATACAAACTCATGCAAGATGCGATGACGTGCGAGCTTGCCGAGCAAGGCATCCCGGGGAGACGAATTTCGTCTAAAGCGGCCTCCTGTGCAGATCGTCCGCTAACGGAGGCACACGGGCCTTCGACAAAAACCGGGCGCTCGGTCAATCGCCATCTCGCCGGCCGAAAACAGCGAACTGACCGACTTCCGCCTTGGGCGACGCAGTCGCCGAGCGCACGATCCTATTCACCACCCGGCGCATGCGCCGGGCGGGATAGAATGGAGGTGAATCGCAGCGCCTCGCTCTGTCGACAGGTTGCGGGTTCCAAATCTTCAGGCGTTCTCGTCTATTAGCCAAGATCGAACCGGACAGTTCGACATGTTGATCAAACATCTATGATGAACAGCTGGTCAGCGTTGGGTGTAAGACGCCGAACCGGATTTCAACACGCCGCCTGCGATCTGCGAAGCCGGCATCCGGGCGATCCTCTACGGGCGGACGAAATATACGGTCGTCGCCGGAATCAAACCACTGCGCGAGGCAATGCTGGCCACCGCGCCAGTGAATGACGAGCACAACTTCGCATGAGCCGATTGTCGGGATCGTAGGCGCCCTGGCGACGTTCTGCCAAATTGGCCTCGTAACGCGCCTGATGCAGCTTCAGATCCAAAACGCGCCTTTGTTCGGCTTGTCGCTCGCGTGCATGCGCTCGGCCTCCAAAGCCGCCTCGATCGCAATGGGCTAAACTATCTAACCGTTAGCCGGCGTCCGCATGGTCCACAACATTACTCTTGACGTGATCAGGCTTGAACCAACCAGTTTTCACCAACGGCGACGATCCGACGCGTCGTCTCAGTCGGTGGCGCACCGCCAACGTCGTTTCCTCCAGAACAAGCCTTCCGGTCTAGTCCACCCCGCATCTCGCAACGGAGTTCAGCGAGGCATCGAGGCCGGCGCATGACCTTCCTCCCCTTGATGGAATCGGTACGTGATCGTCAGGCCGCTCGGCAAATAGATCAGGTGATCGGGACGGAACATCTAGTCTCGTCCGTGAACCCGCTCAACTTCAAGTTCATCCCCTACCTAGTGATGGGCTCCACCAATTCTTGGAGGAGATTGCGGGGCTCAGGTCAGTTAAGAGCTCGTCGAGGTATCCATTGGAATGGGTCTCCTCCTATGAGGCTAGCTGGAAGGGGCCTATGCCAAGAAATAACCGCTCTACCGACGCAATGGCGTTGTCAGTTTTGCTGGATCGGACTTTGCTGACTCTGTCCGCCGCAACTACAGCGATCCTTTTCGCCTGGCTACTATACTACAGTAGTTGCGGTTTCCGTCTCAGCGGCGAAGGCTTCTACCTCAACTCCATCGCAAACCCTTTCGCCTACACAATCAATAGTCCACCGACGCTTTTTGGCTTCGTCTATCACTGGCCATATCAGTGGGTGGGTGGCGACATCGCAGTGCTTCGCATGGCGAACGTCACGCTTACCATGACACTGGGTTGGATTCTCAGCTTCCTTATGATCCGGCGCCTCTGGACAGCGGGCTGGCCACATGCGGCGGTGCTATCGGCAGGGATCGCCGGCCTGGCATTAGTCCAGTTTAGCACCTGGTTGCTCACCCCCGGCTACTACGCACTTACCTTTCAATCGCTCTTGATCGTGATGATCGGCTTGCTCCTACCCGATCGGCCAGGACGCATCCGCCAGGTCTTGGGGTGGATCCTTGTGGGCGTTGGCGGGTGGTGCTGCTTCATGGCCAGGCCGAGCACCGCTGCGGCCATTGCCCTTCTCGTTGTGCTCTATGTCGTCGTTTTGCGCCGAAAGTCGCTGCTGCCTATGCTTGGCGCGGCGCTGGTCGCTCTCACTCTACTGATCGTTACCGCCTACTTGATCGATGGCGGCATCACTGGGCTGGTGAACCGTATGGTCAACAGCGCTGATTTTGAAATTCTGCTGGGGGCCCGGCACGAGGTGTCTTTCATGTTTCGGATCGACTGGCTCGAAACCAGTCCTGGGCAACTCGCTATGGCTGTGTTAATGGCGATAGCCCTTCTGCTCAGCATTCTCATGGGGTCTAGGCACAAGTTGTTCCTATCGCTGGCTCTCGCCGGGGTGTTGATCGTAACAATAGCGACTGTGCTGCTGGGGACCGATCCGATCAGCATTAAGCTCACGACTTTATTCCTGGTACCGGCCTTCGCATGCCTTGGCGCGATGTTCTGGCGTGAGAGATTGATTCTGTGCGCACAGACTCCCACTAGCATCGCTCTAACGCTAATTTTTTTAGTACTGCCGCACCTGTCCGCGCTGGGCTCCAATCTCAATTACTGGTTCGCGGGGTCCATGGCCGCCTTGTTCTGGATGCTCGCGCTCGTTGCTTTCCTGAGCCCTCTTGCGCAACAGGGACGCAGCGTCGCCGCCCTACTGCCCCTGACGGTGTTGGCACAAGGGCTTACTGCATCAGTGATCAATGCTGCCATCCTCAAGCCTTGGAACCAAGTGAAGGATCTGCGCGCTTATACCGCCGTCACACACCTGCCCGGTGGTGGAAAATTGGTGCTCCCGCAGCCCCTCCACGACTATCTAGCCACGGCCAGAGCCCAGGCTCGTGCGGCCGGCCTTGAAATCGGCACACCCGCGGTCGATCTCTCCGGCCGCTCGCCGGGCGTGCTGTATGTGCTCGAGACGCGAGCGCTCGGTCTACCATGGCTGGTCGGCCCACATGACAGTAACCCAGCCCATTTCGGTCAACCATGGCCAATCGTGCCACATACCGGCAGTAACGTAGCCGCGGTGGTAGCGCTCGGACTTGAGAGCTGCGCCGATCTGGCCAAAGCGTGGGTACTAATCGAGCCAGAGGGCCCGCATCGTCTTGACCAAGCCAGTATCATGGCCTCCTTTGGAGCTCACCCGACGGACTATGTCGTCGCCGCGGCGTTCGAAACCCCGATCAATGACGGGCATGATCGGGATGCTTACAGGCAGTCCTTGCTCAAGCCCGTACGCCCCGCCGTGCTGGCGGAACAATCCTGCCATGAAGCGAGGCGACAACGGCCGGATCGCTAGAAACGGAGCCAGTCGTGAAAGCTGCGATCCTCGTGGGTGTCACCTCGGAAACCCGTGTTTGCGAGCCAAGTCAGCTGCCTTCGCTCCACGCTTATGCTTCCTTCAATACAGCGATAATCTGCTTCCGTGAACCTTGCTCCTTGCTCGCCTCATCCGTCCGTCCTTCTTCAGACCGGATTCTAACTCTATCTCGAGGAAATACGCAGCGACGAGTCAGGACGCAAGCATGTCAGCGCGCTGTCCGAGCCGCCGAAGAGCGTTCAAATGGTGTCGAACCCAAGACTGCAAACCGAAAACAATCATAGCACTTCAGCAATAAACGAATGAGCCGCGCGGCTTACATCAGAGATGCTCTGACCCAAAGTTTACCCGCTCGGCTTCAATGACATGAGGCATCTTTGTTACGTGTGTTTGTATTGATCCCAGATATTCTCCAATTAGGCCCAAGAAGAGCATTTGAATGCCGCCAAAAAAGGAGATTCCGATGAGAATCGGGGCGAGACCGCACTCGAACCAGCTCCAGAATAGAAGCTTGACGCCAAAATAACCGAGAGAAATAGCCATACTGACGATCGAGACGAGAAAGCCGAGCATAGTCATCAGACGAACCGGGACTTTGGAATGCTTCGTCACACCCAACATCGCCGTGTCGTAGAGCAAATAGAGGTTCTGACTGCTAGATCCTCGATTGCGCCGCGGTTGATGGAAGGGGACGGTGGCAATCTTAAAGCCGACTTCGCAGACAAGCCCACGAAAGTAGGGATAGGGATCGTCGATCTTGCGCAGCACATCAATGATAAAGCGATCGTAGAGGCCCGAGCCGGTCGCATTCTGCACCAAAGGCACGTCAGAAATACGCGAGATCATCCGATAATAGAGTCGGCGCAGGTGGAACATGAATGGCGATTCCTCACTCGCCGGCTTGACGGCCATGATGGTCTTGTAACCCTCTTCCCACTTGGCAATGAACTGGGGAATCATCTCAGGTGGATCCTGAAGGTCAGCAGCGATCAGCACCACGGCGTCGCCACTAGCCTGCAATATGGCGTGGAACGATGACCGGATATAGCCGAAGTTTCGGGTGTTCACGATGACCTTAACCCGGACGTCTTTCGCTGCAATGCCGCGCAAGATTTCCAGGGTTCGGTCGGTGGATGCGTTGTCGATGAGGATGTGTTCGTATTCATAGCCGGTGCCGGTCATTACTGTTGCGATACGGCTGCACAGTTCAACGACATTGTCCTGTTCGTTAAACACGGGCGTGACAATACTGATGGTCTTACTCATGTACGAACTGGCTGCTCAGCAGGTGTATAGGGTGCTAACGGCAAAGAAGATTGACAACGCGATTGTCCTCCCACACCTCGTCGAGACGAAAAGATGACCAGGGTTTACCGCATGACAGTTCAAGGCCGAAGGCTCGCCAGCGTTAACCCCGCCGAAGCACGCAAATAGTCCTGGCTGCCCGCGGTGCCGATGAAGCAATTCGGAATGGCTATGCGCCTGACGCGAGGCATGGATGACAGGTTGCCGACGGCGTACATGTCGCTCAGCGCTTCGACGATGGAGCTACCAAAACCGCCATTGAGTTGATGCTCCTCCAAGGTAACTAGCAGATCGTGTGCCTGGGCGATTTCCCGCAGTTGAGCAGGATCGTATCCACCGACAAAAGGTACGCTAAATACTGACCAGGAGTTTCCCGCAGCTCGGACCTCCAAAAGGGCGTGAGCCACGATGGCGCCGGTGGCGAGGATCGCAACATCATTTCCCGCCTGCACAGGAAGCAAGCGGCCGGGCGCAAAGTCGAGTGAAGTCGCTGGATCGTGGATCAACTCTTCGCCGATTTTGTTGATGCGCACATAGCCGGGGCCACGATAGGAAGCCATGAAGTGTGCGGCGGCGCGCGCCTCAACAGGATCTGCCGGGGCACAGACGGTCATGTTGGGGATAACGCGCAACATGGCGATATCCTCGGTAGCATGATGGGAAACACCCTGCGGACCGTAAGCATAGCCGGCGCCTACAGCCAACACCTTCACGCTGGCTTCGTGATAGCAGACATCATAGCGGATTTGCTCCATAGCCCGGAGCGTCGAGAAGTTCCCAATTGAGTAGGTGAAGACATTGTAGCCTTCGCGCGCTAAGCCCACAGCAACCTGCGTCATATTCTGCTCGGCAATCCCAACATTGAGGAAGCGATCGGGGAAACGATCGGCAAATATCTCCAGAACCGAGTATCCCAGGTCACCGCACAACAGAAAGATGTCGTCGCGCGCGGCAGCCAGTTCACACAAAGTATTGATGAAAGTGTTGCGCACTATAGCTGCCCGAGTTCGACGCGCGCCGCGTGAAGATCGGCGTCGGAGGGAGATTTGTAGTGCCAGGCGAGCTGGCCTTCCATGAAGCTGACGCCCTTACCCTTGACTGTGTGAGCGATAATGCAGTGAGGGCGGCCCTGCCGACGAGCTTTCGCAACGGAAAGTGCCGACTTAATAGCAGACAGATCGTGGCCATCGAGCTCGATGACCGACCAGTTGAAGGCCCTGAATTTTCCGGCGAGCGGCTCGAGTCCCGTCACGGCCTCTACGGTGCCAAAGCTCTGCAGCTTGTTGTAGTCGACGATGGCGATAAGATTATCTAGCCGGTTGTGGGCGGCGAATAGTATCGCTTCCCAGTTCGAACCCTCGTCCAGTTCGCCATCGCCGAGAACAGTGAACACCGAATAAGAAAGGCTGCGACGTTTACCCGCCAGCGCCGATCCGCAGGCGACGCCGAGCGCGTGGCCGAGACTGCCTGTTGACAGTTCGATCCCAGGCAGCCTGTGACTGACGTGAGACGTAAAGCGACTGCCGTCCGCGATGAAACCCTCCCGTAACCCGCCCGCAGGAAAGAAACCACGGATATCAAGCGCAGCGTAAAGCGCAACGCAGGCATGACCCTTACTATAGAACAGCCGATCGCGTACCGGGTCGCTTGCAAGGTCCGGCGCGATGCGCATGACATCACCATAGAGCACGGCCAGGATATCGGCGACCGAGAGGGCTCCTCCGATATGTGAGGTACGCTTGCAATGGCACAGGTCAAGCGCCGCAAGACGGATACGACGGGCGAATTCATCAAGAGCAATGGTCATGGGTACTTTGCCTCGAGTAGACGCGTCCGATACCATTCGATGGTGCGGTCCAAGGCGACGTCGAATGGAATACCAATCGAAAGGCCAAGTTCGTCGTGGGCGCGGGCAATGGACGGTACATAGCGCTCCGGCGGACGATCAGCTTGGGCAACGCCCTGAATTTCAATAGCCGGCTGCGCCAAACCTGCGGCCCTGGCAACGACCATCGCCAGGCTCGCAATTGAAACGGGCTGATCGGATCCCACATTGTAGGCGCGTGATGGCAAACCGCGCATGAGAATGGCTAGCAGCCAAATTACCAGATCAACCGCGTACATATATGAACGCAGGGGTGTTCCATCGCCACGAATAACGATCGGTTGACCCAGGATGGCGTCACGGATGAAATTTCCAGCGGCAAATTGCCGGTCGAGCGCGAGGTAGGGACCAATCTGGGCAAAGACGCGCGCCGATTTGCACGATAGCCCGGCTTCCGCACCATAGGCGGTGCCCAGCCATTCAGCGGCACGTTTGCCCAGTGCATAGGCCGCACCGACGACCGACGGGTCGGGTGCGCCCAAATAGTCTTCGCATACAAGGTCAATGTGGGCGGGTATGGGACCGTAGATCGCACCCGAGGACAGCAGCAGCACGTCGGTGATGCCCCGCTTTCGGCAGAAGTCGAGCAATCGCCGCGTTCCGCCGACGGTAACGTCGAAAGTGTGCAAAGGTGAGGATGTCGCGATAACGTCGGTGGCCCCATGGATGGCGTGGGTGAAAGAGCTGGGAGGAAACACGAAATCCCGCACATCGCCGGCGATGAGCTTCACGGCCGGATCGGTGCCAAGGTGAGGATGAGTGGCGGCGAACCGAGCCGGATCACGGCTCAGAACCGTTATCGAAAGCGCCAAAGACAGAGCGCGATCCGCATGGATCAGAGCTTCGAGCAGCCAGCGGCCGATATAACCGGTGCCGCCAGTGATAAATATACGCGCGCCAACAAGGGCTCTGAGATCGGAGCTTGCGTGCTTGAGGACAAGATCGAGATCGGCTTGCGGAACGGCCAATTTGAGGCACCTCAATGGTCCGAAGCGAAGGCGACGATTTCCAGGACGCGACGGTTGAAGTCGAGGCTGCTGCTCCCATGAGTCTCGAAAAGCACCGAAAGCCACGATTTGAGCACGATTATCAGAATCAAGACCGCAATCTCTACCTCCTTCTTCCAAGGGGTGTGCCCAAACATGGTCGGTGAATAATGAGGACGCTGGGCCATGAAGGTCAGCCAGTAGAGATAGTCATAGCCTTCGATTCCCCAGAGCGCATCTTCCCAATCGATGGCCACGAGGCCTCCGCTGTCGATCATTAAGTTGCGAGCGCCAAGATCACCATGGCAGGGAACCGCAACGAAGCGATGCTGTTCGTCCTCCAGCAGATCGAGGCAGGCCGAGGCCCAGCCCTGCGCCTTCCCGTGTATATGAGCGCCCGAAATCAAACCACTGAGAGCAGCCTGACCTTCGCGCAGTAGCGTAGCAAAATCATCGTGGTCCGGAATGGCTGCAGTTACCTTGGGATCGTTAAGCCTACGGGACCAACTTGCAATCAAGGCACGCAACAGCTCTCCAGTGGGCGGACACGGCGGGTGGGACAAGGCATCGGTGACCAGCCAAAAGCGAGCCCCAAGCTCGACCGTCTGGACATGGAGGCGCTCGCCATACAGGGCGGACAGCAAGGCACCCTCCTTGCGCAGCGCCGGTTCGCCCCCGGTGAACGCGTTCGTCTTGGCAACACGCTGACGTCCGTCGATAAGAACGAGAAACGCCGCGCCGAGTGTGCCTCCTTTGATAAGCGTCGCCGCGCTGCTGCCGAGCGAGGCGCTGAGCCGAGCGACATCTTGCGCTGGTATAATTCCGCAAGCAGCGCTGGACCGTAAGACGCGGGCGTATCGCAGCTTGCTAAGCATGATAGTACTGCCTGAGGTAGTCGATCTCATCAAATTTGAAATGGCGTGCCAGAGCTGTGGTACCGGCTACGATTTGGGCTTTCTCGGCATCGTTGAGTTCATCGGCCATGGCTCTGTTGTAGTCTGCCGTGCTTTTGAGCACCGTGCCCCAGGGAGCGACATCCTCGGACATCTCACGACCGTTCCAGCTCGGATAGAGCATGCTCGGCTCAAACTTGACGCCAATGAAGCGAGATACGTCTTCCATGAAAGTCCGCTTATCGTCCACCAGATCCTCATAGCGGAAAATTCGTACATTGCCTGGGTACATGCGCGCATACATCTCCACGGTGGAATGGTAGACATTCCATGTGATGAGATACTTGCTCAATGGCTGCGGAAACGGGCGGCGCTTGGTATCGCGATAGGCGGAGAAAGGGTTACGCACGATGTGGATGATCCGCACGCCGGGGAAGTCGCGGATCATCCGGTCGGCGTCGATGCCGATGGCCGGCGAATAGCCGACATACACCTTATCGTTGGTGATTTCGGCCCAATGGTTTTCCCACGCCACGAATGTGGCACGGAAGAACGCCTCAATGACCCGTCTGCGGCTGTAAGTAGGACCGCCCAGAAGCTGCTCGAACGCGGCAATGCGGTTAGACTCGTTGAGTTTGAGATCAACATCGCGGAACTTCGAGCCGTTGCGTTTGCGCAGAAACGTTTTGAGCTCCTCGTCAATCATCTGCTCATAGAGCTCGAGCGCCGTCAGCCCCTCGGGGAATTCCGGATAGCGGTACTGCACTCGCTCGACTGACCCGAGAAAGTCACTGAAGTTGCGATTTCCCAGCTGCGACTCAAAGGGATAGACTAGCAACCGCGAATGCCCGTCGAGGTGACGATGGGCAACGTTGCCACCATGTTCGAAGCCGGCCGAAACCATAACGAACTCAAAGCGACTCATAGGGACGTCCTTCAGGTTGACAGATTACTGGGACGTCGGCGTTATCCAGCTTTGTGAGTTAACCATCGCTGTAATCTCGTCGGGCGCCGGTGAAATAGACAATCTCGGCTAGCGTGCGCGCTGCCATGTCGTCGCCAGGCGAATGGGCACGTCGACGTAGAAAGCTTCGTCGGTAAGATCGAGACCGCAATTGCTGTAGTATTGCAGCCAAGCGTAAAGGATTGCTAGTTGCGGCGGACACAGCCAGCAAGGTGTGATCCAGCAAGAATGACAAATTTCTTATCTTTGGCAAAGTGATTGTCGCTTGGCATAGGCCCCTTCCTGCCGGCCTCGTAGGGGAGGCCCATTCGAATGAATCCTCAAGGGGCTTCTAACTGACCCGAGCCTGACGATCTCCTCTCAAGTTTGGTAGTGTCCGTTACCTGGTGCGCAGCTAGCGGCGACACGGCCGCGCGCATGCTCGCTGACATTATCTACTTCACCGGCACCCGACGAGATCGCGGCGATAGCGCGTGATGGGTTTCTCCGGGGCTAGCGCTATGCCCTACGAGTGCCCCCTGCAGGCTTTGCGCCCACTCGAACAATCGGAAGCGCAATCCTCGTCTTGCCCATATCCTCCGGCGCTGGATGGACGCACGTCATCAGGCGACGCGGCTAAGGTATCGCAAGCTTCGATGCTTTCTATCAAAAACACGATAACCCGATTGGCTAACTCGATCGAGAGTGAGTTGAAGTGCTTCAAAACTTTCCTTTGAAGTTTGCAGGTAGCAATACTGTTGTCTCTCATTGCCGAACGGCTCAACGTCGATTGCGCTCACCGCTTCATCGCCACCGCCTTCGCCCAGGACGATGCCGAGGCCGCACGAGCGCAATGGCGGAAGGTCGCCGATCAGCTCCGCCCCAAGCTGCCCAAGCTTGCAGGCTTCCTCGACGACGCCGAGACCGACGAGCTGGCCTATATGACGTTCCCGCCCCAGCATCGCGCCAAGCTGCACTCGACCAACCCGATCGAGCGACTGAACGGCGAGATCAAGCGGCGCACTGAGGTGGTCGGCATCTTCCCCAAAGAGGACGCCATCGTTCGCCTCATCGGCGCAATCCTGCTCGAACAAAACGATGAATGGGCTGTCCAGCGTGCCCGTTACATGACGCTGGAAACCATCGCGCCATTGAGCGATGATCCCACCGTCAGCCTTCCGGCTATCGCCAGCTGACCGGCCCGGCCCTTGCCGGCGATTGCGGTGCCCCGCCGCCAGTTACACCACGCTCAGGGACATGATCCATCAATTTCGTCGGCGGCTCATTCCCCCGACCCTTTATTTTGCGGCAGCGGTCCGACGCGACTCTACTCCGATCTAAGATTGCGAACTTGTGACTCGGGGCGCCAGCCCCCTTCCAAGACTCCCACCAGACTAAGTAGTGTCTGGATTCATTGTTAGTTGCTTTAATCATCACTCTAGCAGGTCGCCGTATAGGCTAACTGACGAGGTCTTGATCGTCGCGATCATTGTCGCTGGTGCATGACCGGCCAGTGCTGAAACTTAGCGCCTTAGTGCTGGTTCGCTGTCGCTACAGCACCCGCCGGTAGGATGCGAGACGTTGTTCGTTAGGTGCCCCTTTCAGCATCCGGCTCGCGCGAGCAAACCAGTGGGACGAGTGTCGTAGTTGGCCCCGCCCCCTGTTAACTCGGCACGGCGAGCAACGATTGACCATTGATTCGATGGCCGGAAACCGACGATCTGGCTTCCGAGCAGCAACAAGCCGCGAGACAGAGTCTGTGACCAGCGAATTCATCATGTTCAACCGGCCTTGCTCCACCGGCTGGGAACTCGGCCCGTATGGCCCAAGCACGCCGCCTCGCTTATCTTTCGATCGACGGCATGAACGCCGTCAGGACAGCGGCAAAGGGGCATGAAGGGGCATGGCGTCGCCCCCATTGTGCGAACTTCTTGATGACGCCACAGATATCCCGCCTCCGAGGCGGCCTGCTATTCGTTAAACGGTCCCGACTGAATGCGTAAACGTTTTCTGCTTTCGGCACTCCTGCTGGTGTTTTGGTTGGCGGGATCAGCGCTCGCGGCGGAGGGGATTTTGCGCCTCAAGAACAGCTCAATGAAGAACTACGACATCGAGATGTGGCGATACGCACGGGAGCTAAAGGCTCCAAGCCCGCGACCTGAGCTTGGTCACGATCACATCAAGAACGCCTCAGCGATTCTCCAGTCCGTTGAGATCCGGACGAACGAATGGAAGTTGCGCGGGGGCCCAGTTTTGCCCCGCAATCAGGTCAACCGTCGCATCTTGTTTCTGGGCGGCTCGATCACGCTCGGCTGGGGAGTGCCCGAAAGCAAAACGACTACCTCCCGCGTCGAGGCGGCGCTGCGCGAGAAGGGCCAGAGTGTCGACGTGCTCAACGGCGGCGTCGGCAACTACAACGGTGAACGATACGTACACCGCTTTTTTTACGAGCTCAAGGGGTTGGAGCCGACCGATATCGTCGTGCAGTACTTCCTTCGCGATGCTGAGAAGCTCGACCCAACTGCGGGCAATTGGTTCCTGAGACATAGCGAACTGGCAGTAACAATTTGGATCGCCGTCAACAGACTTCTGAACAAGTCTGGAGAGCGCTCTCTCGTTGAACACTATCAAGATGTCTATCGCGATGATCAGCCGGGCTTTATCGAAATGCAGCGGCAGCTTCGTCAACTCGCCGACTATGCTGGCAAAAAGAAGATTCACCTGTACCTAGCCATGACGCCGGACGTCCACAATCTGAAAGACTATCCGTTTGGATTCATTCACGATAAAATGCGGTCAATTGGGCAAGCGAATGGATACAGATTCGTCGATTTATTGCCTGCGCTTGGAAAGCTTTCTCCAGATCAAGTCTGGGCTATGCCGGGAGACCCGCACCCCAACGCGTTAGGTCACAAGCTGATGGCGGACGCGATTCTTCCCGTTCTCGATCAATAGTCGGGAAACGCGAACGAAATGCTTTTTTCCGATCCGATCTTTCTCCTCTTCTTCGCTCTATATCTCAGCGTTCATCTTCTGACGCCACCGCAGTATCGACTTCATCTTTTGATTTTTGGAAGCACCGCATTTTACGCTTGGTGGAAACCCGAGTACGCTTGGCTTCCTTATCTGTTAAGTACCATTGGATGGGGCGGTGTACTCTGGATCGAGCAAGCCAAAGCTTCTAGTGTTAGAAAGTGGCGGCTCTTCGTGGTTCTGGCCGCCCTGTTCACACCGCTTGCGGTCTTCAAATACTTGCACTTCCTGGTTTGCGATGTCGCTGGGGCATTCACGGCGGCGCGGACACAGCTTTTCGGTGACGAGCTTCGATTTGCGCTTCCGCTTGGCATCTCCTTTATCACGTTCACGCTCACGGCCTATGTGGTCAACGTGTATCGTGGACAATTCCCGATCGAGAGGCGGCTCATCGCAATTCTCGGCTACGTGTTGTTTTTTCCTCACCTGATCGCCGGCCCTATCCTGCGGCCGCACGAACTTCTTCCTCAACTGTCGAAAGCAAGCAAAGCGCTCGATGCCAGCTTTACTCTTGGCTCTTCTCTATTCGTCCTTGGGCTTGCCAAGAAACTGATCTTTGCGGATGCAATTGCGCCATATGTCGATCTCGCTTACGCGCGAGGCGCGCACGGCGCGTATGACTATCTGCTCGCGATATATGGTTTTTCGATGCAGATTTATTGCGATTTCAGCGGATATACCGATATGGCCGTTGGCCTCGCCTATCTTTTGCGTATTCGTCTACCTCGAAATTTCAGCTCTCCCTACACGTCGAACTCGATCATCGAGTTTTGGCGGCGGTGGCACATCACTTTGTCGCACTGGCTGCGCGACTACCTTTACATAGCTCTCGGGGGTAACCGACAGGGCGCCTCCCGGCAGTTCGCCAATCTAATGATCACCATGCTCATCGGCGGGCTCTGGCACGGCGCCAACTGGACTTTCGTTATCTGGGGCGGCTTGCATGGCGTAGGCATCACTCTCAATCATTTGTTCAATCGCGCTTGGCCGAATACCAAGTTACCTGCCTGCCTGAGGATCCTCATCACCTTTCACCTCGTCACGATCGCCTGGATCTATTTTCGAGCTCCGACTCTCACATCGGCACATGAAGTCATCGCTGGACCGTTCACCAGTTCATCGACAGGCTTCTGGGCATTTGTTTCTGAGCACGCTTATCCGCTCGTACTTCTCCTGGCATTTCTTACGGCACATCGATTTGATGACCACGCAAGAGTTCGCCTGGCTGTCAGAAGAGCCCAAAAACCTGTCGTCTGGGCAATCTTGCTGACGGTCTCGGCCCTCGCAATCGCGGTGAGCCACGGCAGTTCAGCCAAGTTTATCTATTTCGACTTCTGAGTTCGCGAACCGGATTTGTCCGTCTGCTGCTGGCGACACACTCCAATTTTTACCTGTTTCAGACAAAGGCCTACCGTGACAAAGACCTTGCTATCGACAAACACTTTCTCGCAGCTCTTATATGTTTGCTTCCTCGAGATAGCGCCGAAATGGACCTTGGTCGTGAATAAGATGGTTGGTGTCCATTGAGGGTAGACGGTAACGATTAGAGTTACGCGTGATATACCGAGCCGCCCTTGGAGGACCTCCGTCAGCTTCATCAGCGCCTGCAATGCCCATCACGTCGGCCATGCGTGCTCGTTTGCCGTCCATATTATATTGACTGTTGACTATCCACAGCCGACCAAAGCGATACCGTTTCCGTATCTCCCGCTCTGCTTGGGTACTGAAGCTTGTCCCTGTGTACGCGAAGTCCCGCGGCTTTAATCCGAGTCTGCTTTCGATGATTTCGTTACTCTGATCCAACTCCTCGACAATCCTGGCTCCGGTCGGATCTTGTATGCTCAGATCCGATAAATTTGGATGATTCACCGTATGAGCCCCGATGCGCCACCCTGCCTTAAGCAGATCCCCAACTTCGTCCCAGGTCATGAATTGGCGCTCCTCACTTTTCGGGAGTGGCTCCTTGGCCTGAGCCTCGATTCCGGCTGTATTGATAAACAGCGTCGGTCGAAAGCCATATCGTTGCATGATGTCGTTGACATCATATCGCATCGTGATCGTCGGATGGTCAAAGTCGATCATCAATGGTCGCCGAGGCAAGCTGCCTGTCCCCTCGAGCCATTTTTCGAGCTCATCGTAGCCTATCGTCTCATAGTCGAGCTCTCGCGCAATCCTGTAGAGCGCGTCGAACTCGACCGCAGAAAGTGATCGATATCCATTTTCCGTTGAGCGTGGCACGCTATCGATGCCGTGGCTCATAAGAATTGGAATTCTCCGCGAACCCGTGCCCTCAAAGACCGATTCAAGAACACGGGAGGCAAGGATGCCGGTAGTCATTAGAGTGCCAGCGAATGCAGTCCGTAGAACGCATCGTCGGCTCAAGATCATAGGACTGCCTCACGATGTCGCAAATCCAAAACGCCCTTGAAGATGGAGGAAAAAATCGCTGACGGAGATGCCCGTGACGATTGTCCCAGTTTGTAGAACACACAGAACCTTACCACCGTAATGGCTCCAATTCGCTTGGCCAAAGCATATCGTGGATAAACGGATAAACTGATGGCAGCGACTCCGAAAGATATCCGGACAAACCTCCGGCACGCGCCGATCAAGAGGTCGACGCATGGCTGAAACACGTTGTGCACGGCTACCTGAACAATCACGCCGTATCCCTCAACTTGAAGCGGCTCGGAATGTTTCGCGCCGAGGTCTGTCGGGCTTGGTTGCGCGCCATAGGCGACGCGGCCAGCGCTCGCGCGTGACTTGGGAGCGATTCCAGCAGATGATCGCGCTCTACATCACCAAAGTCCGAACCCTGCATCCCTATCCCAACCGGCGCTTTACGCCATGACTCTGGGTAGGAGCCGTATGCGGTAGTTCCCCACCTACGGATCTATGCGGGGGACGCGGGTAAACCGGCCTCCCTGCCGCGATCGGTGTTGCTTACTTCGCGGGAGCATACAGCGCCAATATGTCGGCCGTAATTTTCCGAGCTATCCGCTCGTTCCCGTCCTCGCCATAATGCCAGCTGTCCATGTAAATTGGGCTGGCAACATCGGAAAAGATGGTACGCAAGTCATGGATCACGTTTTGCCCCAAACCTTCATATTCTCTCTTGAACAACTTGCTTCTCATCAGAGAGTAGAGATCGCGGACTCCTGCAGACCGTTTCTCTGATTTTAAAAGCCGATCCTCTTCATATTCTGTCCTGTGTGCTTTATCGGACAACAGGGGCTCAAGGTAGAATAACGCCTCAAAGGATAAGCTGCTCCTTGAAATAGCCTCTATAAGCCGAACATTGCCCAAATAGACATCTACAGCTCCGTTGGACAGCACGTCCAACTCTTCCAAGCACCCTTCTACGAACTGTTTCTTGCCAGCGAGCAGTCTTGTCAGCGCCCAGTTCTCTAGCTTTATACTTATACGCGCTTTTGCCTCGTTCTTAGAGAATATTCTTTCGAGGCTTGAGCTATGGTGCGGAACGCCCGGTTTTCCTTCAGAACATGAGGAGGCAGCGTCCATCAGTCCACCGTAAAAGACCACCAAATCGGGAACATTCCGCTTTCTTAATTCGAGAACGAAGCGTATCAGGCTTTGAGTGGTTACATCCGCATTGACCGCATAATTTGTGACTTTAGCGCTGATTCCATTTTCGGCTAACTTTTTGGCGACAAGAGAGGGAATGGTGAGGTCGTCCCTAGACCCCACGCCCCACAAAGTGGACCCGCCAAAAAAGAATATTTTTAGCCTAGCACTTTTATCATCGTTGATTGCTTCGGAATTCCACGTTCTTCTGGTGCCTTCGTTTACATTAATAAATTTACCCGTATAGTCTGGCTGGCGTGATTGCGTATATGAAGCCCACTGTAGCGGCCGGTGCACAAACTCATAGATTTCTTTGAAGTACCCTTCCGCTAAGTCGGCATTTGCATATAGGCCAGAATTGGCTGCAGCCTTGGCGGCAATTTGAATTTCTTTTTTGTCAGCTCTCTCATAGTAGGAAGTCAGCGACACTTCCAGAACCGCCATTGAAAGAAGAACAACACCAAGGCTTCCCCATATTCCCTTTAACAGCGCGGCTAAGCGAATAACCCTTTTCCTCGCTGTGGTTCTTCTCAGCTGCGCATCATTTTCTTCCATAGGTGTATTCCGAAGATTGCGTTTTTGGCTATTAATGACTTCCTCGAAATGCATCCCCTGCGTGCGAGAGAGATAGAAATCGCGATGCTGCGAGGCGCACAGTTTGAGCGCCTCACATTTTAATCGAGCTCATAGCAACTGCGATAGTCCTTCATTAACGCTCTACTCTGGTCTTCCTTCCGTAAGAGCGAATTGCCGACGGCCAGCAGTTCAATCTCGGTCCCCATGAAGCAGCGGAACGCATCCTCTGGAGTGCAAGCGATCGGTTCGCCTCGTACGTTGAACGACGTATTCACCAGAACGGGGCACCCGGTTAGCTCCTTGAACTTCGATATCAACCTATGAAACCGCGGATTGGTCGTGTTATGCACAGTCTGTACCCGTGCAGAGTAGTCCACGTGTGTGACGGCTGGAATTTCCGAGCGCACGACGTTCAATTTATCAATGCCGAAGAGCTGCTTTTGCTTTTCGGACATCGGCAACTGCTTCGTGCTCATCACGTCAGCCACAAGGAGCATATATGGGCTGTCGGAATTGAGCTGAAACCATTGCGACACGTCCTCTCGCAGAATACTCGGCGCAAATGGACGGAAAGACTCCCGATACTTCACCTTGAGATTTAGCTGCTTCTGGACAGTCGGTGAGCGGGGGTCAGCAAGGATGGAGCGTCCGCCGAGCGCTCGCGGGCCGAACTCCATCCGACCCTGCATCCACCCAACCGCCTTACCGTCGACGAGAGCATGTGCGACATTGTTAATCAGCGCTTCATCGGATTCGGTTATGAATACCGCGCCGGCCTTTCCTAGACCCTCCTCGATTTCGCACTGGCTGAACTCCGGCCCGAGATAAGCGCCGTTCATGCCGTCGCCCGAATGGATGCTCCTGGGCTTTCCAAGCATGAGATGGTAAGCAGCGAGTGCCGCGCCCACTGCGCCGCCGGCATCGCCGGCAGCCGGTTGAATCCAGATGTTATCGAAGAGCTCTTCCCGCAGGAGCTTTCCGTTTGCAACACAGTTAAGCGCTACTCCTCCTGCGAGGCAAAGCTTTCTCTGCCCGGTCATGGTCCGGATTTCTTTTGCAAGCTTTAGGACGACCTCCTCGGTGACGGCCTGAATGGAGGCCGCCAGATCCATCTCCCTCTGCGTCAGCCTACTTTCCGGGCGTCTGGCCGGACCACCAAATAGCGTCTCGAACCGACCATTGGTCATCGTTAGTCCGGTACAGTAATCAAAGAAGCTCATATCCAGGTGGAATGACCCGTCCTCCTTGATGTCGATCAGGCGCTCCTTTATCAGACGCACATACTTAGGCTCGCCGTAGGGCGCCAATCCCATTAGCTTGTACTCACCGGAGTTCACCTTGAAACCGCTGTAGTAGGTGAACGCTGAGTACAACAGGCCAAGAGAATGTGGAAAATAGATCTCCTTGTAGACCGATAGCTCCTTTCCCTTACCAATCGCAAGAGAGGTTGTCGTCCACTCTCCGACGCCATCCATCGTCAACACTGCGGCGTCGTGAAATGGCGATGGGAAGAACGCCGACGCGGCGTGACTGAGATGGTGCTCTGAAAAGCGGAGTCGCCTCGACCAATCAATATCACTCCCAAGATGTTCGCTCAGTGCCTCCGTAATCAGCGCTCTTTGAAACAACTTGGCCTTTAGCCAAACCGGCATCGACGTTGCGAAGCTCTTAAATCCCTTTGGCGCGAAAGCTAGATAGGTTTCAAATATCCGCTCGAATTTGCTAAAGGGTTTGTCGTAGAAGACTACATAGTCGACGTCGGCTGGACATAGCCCTCCGGCGCGGAAACAGTAACGAGCCGCATTGGCAGGAAAGCTTGGATCGTGCTTTTTTCGCGTAAAGCGCTCTTCTTGCGCGGCAGCTACCAGTTCGCCGTCTGAGACGAGACAGGCGGCAGAGTCATGGTAATAAGCTGAGATACCCATGATATTCATGGGTCAAAACAGCGCGTAAACGAACGGCGCAGTGACAGACCCTTGTGCTAAAATTAGCAGCGCAGCTATGACAACCATGAGCACAATTGGGGGTGCGAGCCACATCTTTTTGCGAATTCGCAAGAAAGCCCAGAGTTCCTTGACGAAGAGATACATATGCGCCTCAGAACTGGTGTGTGAAGGACTGACCTGTCGGGCCCGGCGGGTTACGACTGATCCAGTAACTTGCAACCGGTCGTCGCTTCAAATGAAGCTCATCGCGCCCGAGCAAGCGAGCGACGAAGGAGATTGGTACTAGAAGGCCGAAATAAATGATGCCCAGAACCAGCGGGCTGACTATTCGTCCTAGCAACTCGCCGAGGTAGAACCAGAGTAGGTTGAGCGGAGCGAGAATTCGCGGAACGGTCAATGCTATGCCGCCGAATGCGACACTGATCGCAAAGAACGACGCGTAAGCGGCAGCCACGTGCCCCTTGATGGCAGCGTATGCGCCCAACGCAAGAAATGCGGCGCAGAATGCAAGGCCGAAGCGTCGATTGGTCGGCAGTTTGGCCGGGACTCTCATGCTATGGCCCCTGCTATGTATCGCTGCTCAAAGAATGGCCGCGCGGAACATACTCCGCTACGGTGGCGATCTGAGCCAGCAAAGTCCAATCCAGCAAGACTGACAACGTCCTTACCTTGGCGAAGTGGTTATCTCTTGGCATAGGCCCCTTCCTGCCAGCCTCGTAGACGAGGCCCATTCCACATGGATGTCAGCCTCAACAAGTTTCTACCTGACCCGAGCCTCGCAATCTGCTCCAAGAATTGGTAGAGACCATCGTCGTATGCACCGAGACCGGAGTTTGGACCACCCAGAACTAAAGCTTTCGCCTTGCGTCGTCGACACGGTGCTGGTCGACCAGGAAGCGATCTATGCTCTGCGGCACGGCAACGACCAACTGCTTCTGGGGTTGAAGGGGAGGCTCAACGAGTATGAGCTAGACCTTTGCGACAATGCTCGCCCTCGGCACGTTAGGAGATGGCCCGCCGCGGGGAACTGGTTGTGGCCACGCCGGTCGGCTCTGTGAAGGTCGGTGGTCGTTACGAGAATGATCCGAACCGGCGTGTGCAGGACGCCATTGCGCTCGTTTTCGACAAAATCGAGGAACTCGAGACCGGCAGGCACTGCTGTGGTTCTATGAACACGGCCTCGACCTACCGGTGAAGCAGCCGAACGGCGCGACAACCTGGCCCAGCTACGCGACCCTCCACAGGACGGTCGAGAACCCGGTCGACGGCGGAGCCTATGCCTATGGTAGAGCAGCCGTAGCGATCGGTTGCAACGGGTTGCGGCATCTATGGCGCAGGCGTGAATATCCGCCGGAAGGCGCGCGGAATGGCTCGCCCTCAAGCCGGACGCCCACGAAGGCTATGTGAATTGGGAGAGTTTCGAAGCGATCGGTACAATGATCTCCAGTAACTTGCCCAAGAGCCGGCATCATGGCGCGCCCAAGCATGGCGACGCGCTGCTCGCTGGACCCATCCGCTACCGGTGCTGTGGCCGCAAGCTGACGCTGCGCTACAGCGGCATGAAGCATCACATCCCCCGCGCGCCTGGATGGACAACGGCGCGCCGCATCGCGTTCGGAGACTTGCGCGTCGATGATGCAATCGAAGAGGCACTGGCGTCGTCGGACCCGGCGTCGTCGCAGCGGCCACGGCCGCGGCAGCCCAAGCCACTTATCAAAGGGATCAAGTTCGCGAAGCGCTCGGGCGTGATCTCGAAGCGACCCGTTAAGCCGCCGATCGCGCCTTCCGGCAATCTGACGCGGCTGATCCGGCAAACCGCCCGGTTGCCGCGGAGCTTGAGGCCCGCTGAATCACTCGCTTGCCCGCATTGCGGGGGGTGGAGATGCAAGATTGCCGCGCATGACGCGGCGACCGCACCAATAGCGATCGATCCAGCGCTGCTCAGCGTTCTGGCCTCAAACCTCGAGGCAGCCTGGTCAGGGCCCACCACCGATGCGCGCCTGAAGAAGCGCATCGTCCGTACCCCAGGACAGCTTGGACACGCCAACCACTAGCGAGTGTGTGATATTGGACTTCGGCTCCATGGGCATCTATGACGAACGGCCGGTTTGCGTTAGGTACGCGTCGCAAAATTGGGGCGCTCCACCTTATCCCGCTTCTGACCCTACCCGGCGAGAAGGGCTCCGATGTCTGCGCGCCTTGAAATGAAGGGCGACGATATGCTGGTCGCTGCGCGCTAAGACTGGCTTGCGCTGTTCCAGGGCAATTGCGCGCTGGTCCATTGTGAGAATGTTCGTCTTCAAACCCGCGCCCCGAAGTACCTTCGCCGCTCGACGGACACGCGCGTCCAAGCCGCATGCGGTACCGCGCCTATGCGATCGATCGCAGCGGAATCCTTACCCGTGCCGGGCCGTCCTGATGCTGGATGGCACATTTGCAAGATGGCCTGTCCGGCGATGCCGACGTATAGTTCGCAAGTTTCGATCATGTCATTCAAAAACGCGATTATCTAATTGGTTCGCCTGCTTGAGACCGAGTAGAAGCCTTCGAACTTTTCTTCGAAGTTTCGCAGGTAACAATTTTGTCTCTCGTTGCTGTACGGCTCAACGTAGTCCGCCCCTCTGAAACCAAGGCCATGACAGCTCGTGCCGCCGAACTGCGCGATCAGGGCACCGATGTGATCACGCTCAGCCAGGGCGAGCCGGATTTCGACACGCCATCCCCGATCCGTGAAGCCGGGATCCGGGCAATCCTCCACGGGCGAACGAAATACACGGCGGTCGCCGGAATCAGGCCGCTTCGCGAGGCGATCCGCCAGAGCCTCAGTCGCGATCACGGGCTCGAATACGGTATCGACCAGATCACGGTCGGCTGCGGCGCCAAGCAGGTCGTGTTCAACGCTCTCTTCGCCAGCCTCAATCCGGGTGACGAGGTCGTGATCCCGACGCCATGCTGGGTCTCCTACCCCGATATGGTGGCGCTCGCTGGCGGCAAGCCAGTTCTCGTCGCCTGCGATGAATTCCACGGGTTCAAGCTGCGCCCCGAGGCGTTGGAGGTTGCGATCACGCCGCGCACCAAGTGGTTGATGCTGAACTCGCCGTCCAATCCGACCGGTTCGGTCTACAGCCGAAGCGACTTGCTTGCTCTGGCTGCGGTGTTGCGCCGCCATACCCATGTGCATGTGCTCTCCGACGACATTTATGAGAAGCTCACATATAACGTCGGCTTCGCTACGATGGCCGCAGTCGCGCCGGATCTCTACGAGCGTACGCTGATGGTCAATGGCGTGTCCAAAGCAGACGCAATGACTGGATGGCGCGTGGGTTATGGGGCGGGGCCTCTCGCGCTCATCAAGGCCATGAACCTCATCCAGGGCCAGACCTCCTCGCATACCAGTTCGATTTCGCAATATGCAGCCATTGAGGCACTGTCTGGCGGACGGAACCATGTCGAGGAATTCGCGCGCGCCTTTTTGGAGCGCCGCGACCTCGTTGTCGCCAAGCTGAACCAGGCCAAGGGGCTCTCTTGCCGCGTGCCCGACGGCGCCTTCTATGTTTTTCCCTCCTGCGCGGGCGTTATCGGCAAGCGCACGTCGGACGGCAAGGTCATCGAAACCGACACCGATTTCGCGATGTATTTGCTCGATGCTTTTGCCGTGGCCGTCGTACCCGGCAGCGGCTTCATGGCCTCGCCCTATATCCGCATTTCCTATGCCTCGTCGCTCGAGCACCTCACTCGCGCCTGCGACCGCATCATCGCCGCCTGCGCTGCCCTGTCCTGAAAGCTCCGCCAATGTCCCCCGCCAAACGCCTCCGCGCCCGCATGGCCGAAACCGGCCTTGTCCACATTATGGCCGCCCATAGCCCACTTTCAGCAATCCTCGCAGAAGAAGCCGGATTTGATGGCCTATGGGCATCCGGATTCGAGCTGTCAGCGCTTTACGGCCTGCCGGACATGAGCCTGATTTCGATGACACAGCATCTGGATATGCTGCGGGCAATCGCCGGACGCACGACGCTGCCAATCGTCGCCGACATCGATACGGGCTATGGCAACGCTATCAATGTCATCCATGCCGTCGGTGAATACGAGCGGGCCGGCACCAGCGCTGTGGTCATCGAGGACAAGACCTTTCCAAAGGTGACGAGCCTTGTTGCCGATGGGCGCCAGGAACTAGTGCGCATTGAGGAATTCCAGGGCAAGATCGAGGCTGCCATCACGACAAGGCGAAACCCGGATTTTCTCGTTATCGCCCGCACTGAAGCCTTGATCGCTGGCCACGGCGAAGCGGAAGCCCTGCATAGGGCGCGAGCCTATGTGGAAGCTGGCGCCGACATGATCCTGATCCACTCGAAACAGAAGGATCCTTCCGAGATCGAAAGCTTTTCGCGCGCCTGGACCGGATCGGTGCCGCTGGCGATCGTGCCGAACGCCTACCCGGATCTCGACGCCAAGCGGGTCAAGACGCTGCGCAATGTCCGCATGATGATCTACGGCAATTACGGCATCCGCGCTGCTGCAACCGCCATGCAGGAGACCTTCCGCCGAATCATTGCCGATGGCGGGGTCCAGAATGTCCACAAGGACATTCTGCCGGTGGAGCAGATCTTCAGGCTTCAGAATATGTATGAGGTCAAGGCGGCTGAAGCTCGCTTCCTGCGCTGAACGCTGCCTCTAGCAACCGCCGTAACCAGCTGATCTTGAAACGCTCCTCAGCGCCCGATCTCCGCTCAAGTGCTATCCTGACGCCGTTGGCAAGATTTGAACAGGCGGCTCGTCTCCTCGAACGTCGTACGCTGTCGACTGCGAGAACATTGATCGCAGCGACTACATGCGCAGGTGCTTGAAGAGTGCCTCTGCGGCCGATGGCAATTGATGTCGCGAGCCTAACCGTACAGATCGTACCGAGAAAGCCGGTTTTGCGCGCGAGATACCATGATAAGCAGCAATCCAGCTGCGCGCATCGAATAATGTGATGGAGCATTCATTTTTGGAACTAGCCTGCGGTGCCAGCTGGCGGACATTCCAGAGACTACCGGAGCGTAAGATGGCCGCCGAACACGATGAAGTGCCCCTCAATGCAATCCGGGCGTTTGTGACCATCGCGCGAGAAGGAAGCGTAACGCGTGCGGCTACCGCATTGGGAACAACGCAGAGCTCGGTCAGTCGGTACCTGGCCGTGTTACAGGACTACTTCGGTATGGATCTCGTGGAACGGCGGGGTCGGCGGAGCGAATTGACGCAATTCGGAAGGCTTTTCGTGAACACCGTTGCCGAACCGCTTGATACAGTGTGCTTCACCGCCAAGAGAATGCGGCGTCGGACCCAACCCGGCGCCAATCGGATTGTGGTTCGCACGTCGCTTTCTACCTTCGCTTACTCCTTTCTGATTCCGAATCTCCAGGCTTTCTCTGCTGAGACGGGTGGCGTCATCGTGGACGTGATCAGTTCACTGTCTCCGCCGACATCCTCCGACAATTTCGACATCCTGATTACGCGTGATCTTTCCGTCATTGAACCGGCCGACGATTGGGAAATCTACAATGAGGCCCTCGTATGCGTCGGCTCTCCGAACCACGTAACCGGAAAAACGCTCTCAATTGTTCGTTCAATGCCAATTCTGAACATCACATCGCGACCCGACATCCTGCCGACATGGCTAAGGGCGATGAACCTGAGCGCAAAAGACGTAAAGTCGGGGGCGCGCTACGATCACAATTACCTTGCGCTCCCAGCCGTCATAACGGGACATTGCCTGCTGGTCGCGCCTGAAATCATTGTCAGCGATCTCGTGCGCGCGGGCGCGCTGCACGTGATTCCAGGATCGCGTGCTTCCAGCGGCATGCAGTACCGGGCCTATGCGGTCGACCGCAGCGATAACCCCGAGATCGCTCGTGCTTTTTGTCGATGGGTCGCTCGGCTGTGTAAAAAGGCAGCAATTCCGGAAGCCACCTAACAGCCTGTCCGGCGGTATGAGAAATTCGATCGATGGATTCGATTTGGCCTCCGTAGCTGAACTGGCAGAGCGATTATCCGTTCACGCGGCCAAACGAATGGTGCAAAGCAGTCTGCACCCTTTAGGTTCGACTATACCTTTTCTGCCGGCGTGAAAACCTAAGCCGAAGTGATATGCAAGAGGATACCGCGCAATGATGACAACGCCCGCTGATTTGCGAGGTGTCATTGTCGACCTGTTCCCGAGCCGAGCCGTCAAGGGGCTGATTGGGGATTAGCGGCCAGTCCGCTACGACGCGCCGTCCTGCCGGCAACCTCCCCCGATGCCCGAATCGGCCTGCCCGGATGCGGAGGACGACTCACCGATGTGCGCCGTCCGCTGATCTGCGAGGCTACAGCCCAAGTTCCCAGGTTGCGGGACGAGCATAATGTTGCCGCCTAGCGGATTGTCTAGCGTCTGCACCCCACTCCCCGGCGCCAGGTACGCTGTGTAAGTTTGACCGTGGATCCGCAAATTTGCGCGCTCAAACGGCGTCCTCGGCACCTCGCCCCTTCTGTTCAGTGCGCCGATCAGGAAAGGCGGAGCCGGTTGGCAGCCGTGCTTCCAGCCCAGGACGAGATATCCGACATCCTCCAGGGATCGATCCACGAAGCTCGGGCCAGCCTCGCCAGACGATGATGGCCCAGCGATGTCTGGCGGCGGTGTATTCAAATCCACAGGCGACGGAAGCTCCGCACCTTCTTGCCGCAACGCCGGAGCCTCCGCGCTGCTGCTGCCCGCATTCGGCGACACCCCGACGCGCGGCGTTGCCTCGAGATCACTGGTGAGCTGACGAGCACCATGGCCACGAGTGGCGTTTTCGGCTTGCCAGATCAGTTCGCGCAAATGCGTTCCCGCGGCAGCCAGCAGTCCAATCCCTGGCACGCCCAATTCCTCGGGCACGACATTCGCGAGTTCGCCAACAAGTTGCCGACCAACGGCGCGTTGAGTCATCCGATCGATTGCATCAATGACAGTCTGCCTTGACGGCGAATCTGCCTCGGCGGAAGCCCCCTCGGCCAGACGACCACGCCAAATTCGTACAGGTCTCTCGGGCTCGGCAAGACGAGCAGCTCCGGAGACAAAGGCAACGTCGACGGCCTCGGCTGCAGCGGACAATGCCGGCCAGCGGAGATCGAAGCCTCTGGCGTGGTCGATGCCGGTACGCTCCCGTACCCCGTGTTGTACTGCCCAGTTGACGCCGTATTCGGCGGTACTGTAGAAAAAACCTCGTGGCCTCAGCAGGGCATCGTGCGAAACAAGCCGGAAGGCGTAAGCGACGAAGTTTGCGACCTCACGAGCATAGCAGAAAGCGATGTTCGCGTTGGAGAGGACCAGGGCTTGGTAGGCACCGACCTTGTCGTTCGATGAGCTTCGAAGGTGCCGAACAGCGAACATGCCGGTGTGTGCCACGAGGACAAATACAAGCACCGCCGCTATCACGCTGAACAAGAGACGCGAGATCTGACTTGCGGGCACGGTAGGGGTTCCCGCCATCGCAAGGGCCGGCGATTGCGCCGACCGCGAAACCCCGCCCCATAGGCTTCCGGATCGCCTCTCCCCCGCCAGACGTGCAAGCCCGCTCTTGCAGCCGCGACCAATCCCAACGCCAGGTTGACTGCGGCATGTGCCGCCATCGCAGTATCGAGGTCCCGTGCAGAATTCGGGTGACCGGAAAGTGCGCGCACCGTCGCCCCGCCGAGGCGACCAACAAGGGTCTCGAACGCCCCCAATGCTCCGTTCGCACTCAATAGCGCGGCCGTCCAAGCCCACCATCGGGCGCGGCCAACAGGGGGAACGTCTTGATGCTCCGTCCCGGCGTCCACATCTGTTGACAGCAATACGCCGTCCAGGAACGGCGATTCTGCATGTGAAGCAACCTCCCGTTCGGCGCGTGGATCTTCAAAGTCCGACGTCCCCTCAGCGACAATTTCATTCGCGATTGACAGTTGTTCAGATGCGCTTTCGTGCGCTCGTCGCTGGTCATCGGTCAGCGTCGGCGGCCCGCTCGCGCTGTCTCGATCCCACACGCGTAGAGAGGGGGTGTCGCCTGCGCACTCGCCCGGCCCCGTCTCTGTGCAGTCCGCCGCCTTTGAAATGTCCATTGGCGCGCAGTGCCCGGCCTGTTCCTCCGGGCGTTGGCCTGCCGCGGCTTTGTCTTGAGGGGTTGGATCGCTTGCGCACCCGCATCGCGCCTCAGTCGCCGCTGGACAATCCGCGACATTTGAATTGTCCGTCATCGCGCGGCGCTCCCCCCGTCCCGCCAAGCTTTGGCCTGCAGTGCCAGCGCATCAAGCAACGGCGCGAATGCCGGCGGGTCGATCTGCGTAAACTCGAACTTCTGACCCAGGACGAGGTGTTGACTCGACGGATTGACGAAGAACAGCGGTGCACCAAGCAGGAAGTTCTCGAGATTTCGGGATAATGCCAGCTCAACCAAATCATGCTTGGCGACCGTCGAAATCATGCCCGCGTCGAGCAGCACGGCGGCTATGTCGTGCAGGTCCCCGCAGGGATGAACGAATGTGCAAATGATGTCGTGCGCAACCAACGTTCGATCCCGCGTGAATCTGCCAACGTCATCCAGACCCATTGCATCAGAGTAGTCGCCGAGCCACTGAGAGAACGTACGTGCCATAACGATATTCCGCGGTAGTCTTTTTTACTCTAAACACCGCATGTCTCAGGCCTGTGACGCTGCGATTGCATCGCCATTCACGGCGCCGTCGACAACTCGCGCAGAAGCGACGTGATCGATGCGCTGGGCTCGTGATGGTCGATGTTTTCAACACCAGCGCTAGCCGCGCGGCGCGCGTCCGCAGCGACGGTCATATTGTCGCGCGGACAAAGCTCTCTCAACTTGGCGCAGTCGAAAACTTGTCAACTCGCTTCTGGCGAGCGGCGGGACGAATGTTGTTGTTATCGGTCGAGCGTGCCGCAGAAGCGACTCGCGTGGCTAAAGATGAACGTAGTCAATATGACGTTCATATCAAAACCGTCGATCGTGAAGGTACTACAACAGCAAACTGCGGTGATGAGGCGCGACGAACATTCGCTCATTCCCAACTCAGAGCTTGCGTGTTGGAGAAAATGGCGCTCATTTTTGCAGCGTCACAGCGAGACGCAACAATCTGCGTTCGCTACCAACGTTGGCAGTTGATCTGGACGAAAGATGCATGTCACTAACTCCACAGCGAGACACTCGTATGCGCCGGGTCTCCAAATCTCGCCGCGGGAAAAACACTCTGAACTGCGCGCTTATGTCACTTCTGACATCACATCCCCGCCGACTTGCTGTCCTCATGACTGGCGACGATGAACCTGAAAAGACATGAAGTCAGGGGTGCGATGCGATCACAATTCCCCTCCCGTGCTGCTCACCTAATGGGACAATGCCCTCCTGATCGCGCCTGAGATCATCGTCAACGATCTCCTGTGCGCGGCCGCGCCGCACGTCATGGCAGGATCGCGCACGCCAAGTGGCATCCAGCATCGGGCCTGAGCGCTTGACTGCCGTGACAATCCCGAAATCGCTCGTATTCTTTGTCGATGGGTCGCTCGGCTCTTTAGAAAGGCCGCAATTGCGGAAAACCCTTAAACTTATCGGACGGCCCCGGGAATTCGATCGATGGATTCGATTTGATCTCTATAGCTCAACCGGTAGAGCCGATGTCCGTTCAAGCGGCGAGACGAATGGTACAAACCAGTCTTCGCCCCGTCACATTCGACTATGACCGCTTCCGCGGCCACGAAGACCGAGCCGAGTCGTTGCCCGGAAGGATATCGGGCGCCATGATGACATCGCTCGCTGACTTGCGAGGTGGTCTGATTTTGAGACCCCTGCGTGCAGCTAGCTGATCAACCGAGAGCTCAGGAGGTGTCGTCTTTGTTCTTGCGGCGGAGCAAGTCACGGTAGCCGCCCTGCGAAAGACGCAGCCCCATCCGGACCAGGCGAATGGTCCGGCTGCGCAGATCATGTGTTTTCCAGCCTCGATCGGGAATGCGAGGTTTGCCAAACAGACCTTGCGCGATTTTGCGATAGCTGTTTCCCTCCAGCCACCCATCGACTGCACGCAGGCCGAGAATGAGCCGATGCCGAGTTAGGGCCGAAAGAGCAAGAGGCGGTGCTCCGAGAGGGCGGTGTTCGAGCGCTCGCCAAAACCTGCGTGCTGCCTGCAAACGGATGTCGAAGTTGCTGTCGAGCGGCAGGTCAATGGCAATCAATGAGCCGCTCGACGGAAGGTCCTTGAACCAAAGGCGATGCATCGCCCCGCCGAGCGGCACGATGGCATGCCATCCATCCGACGCATGACGGAGCTCGCTGCCCGCCAGTTTGCCAAAATCCAAGTCGTACCGTTTGGACGCTGCCGGTCCAATAGCCAGGCGGATTGGTAGCACGGTCGACAGCGCTTCGGGCGCCCAGAAGACGACTTGTTCGTCGAACACCTTTTGCGGATCAGCTGCAAAACGTCAGCCCCCACTTCCGACGGAAGTGATCCGATCTGGCGCTGGAATGTTCGCTGCTGACCAGGGTCCTAAAGTCTTGTTGATACTCGCGGTCACGGCGAAGCCACTCCCAGGCGATGTCGACAGCATCTGCTGTCTTGGCCGCATGGTATGCGCTCTCTGATCTCCAGTCGGCACCTTGCATCCTGCTGTCTTCCCATGTCCTTAAGCGCACGCGCACGCAAAGGCAATTGCAGCCAGACAAATGTGACGATTTCTGGTTGTGCTCAGACAGTTATTCAATGCCGATCCACTTACGCGATGGGACGACCGACTTTTGCGATTTGAAAGAAGTCACGCGGCCGACCAGATGCCGTCACTCTTCACCGTCCGTCCACCCGCGGCGCAGGAGATCACGATAACCGTGACGCGCCGCCCACTTGGCGCGCGCGAGATGACTATCGAATGCACCGCGCGCGCGATCCGGCTCTAGGGTCGGATCAATGCCAAGCACAATGCGCGCGACTTCGCGCCAATCCGCATGATCGGCTTCGGCATCGAGAAGGCGCATGTAGGTGATGGCGTGCTGCTTGTCGTACGGCGTGAGCTCGGGCGCGCTGGGCGCCAAATCTGAGATCTTCGGATCGGTCGGCACTGCCTGGAACTCCTACCAAACTGAAAAAACGTCTACCTAAAAAGCGAAGCGATGGTAGCCGTATTCATGGCACCTTGGTACCGTCCAGTTGTCGCGATCTGCGAAAATTGTTTCCCGCCAAGACCTCGACTGGAGTCTGCCATCGGATATCTTGGCGTCCCTGGTTCCGTGGCCTATCTCCATTTCCCTCGCTCCGATTTTCGTCGGTGTGGATTTGACTACAGTCCATATCGCTTGGAGCGCGGTCAGCAGATTTGCTGTCCTGCTGGCGCCTGCTCGCTTGTTGCCTGCGAGACGGCATCGACGCGTTGGTTTCGCGAGCAAACTCATTGCGTGCTCGCTGGTCGATGATTTAGCTGGGCGGCCGGCCGGCTGGCGTGAACGCCGTTCTCAATTTCGAACTCCACGTGACCAATTTTGCTATTTGGTCGTGCCGCCGGTAGGCAGATCGCGGTAACCTTGGTGGGCCACCCATTTTGCGCCCGCCAAATGGCCAACGCCCCGTTCGCGAGGGCATGACGACCCGCGATCGGGATCGATATGCAGCACGGTCCGTGCGACTTCTTTCCAGTCACCTACGGCGCCTTCCGCATCCAAAAGCCGCCAGTACGCCACAAGATGCTGCTCGTCATAGGCCGTCAGCACTGGCTCATTTGGCGTGATATCGGAGACGTCTGGATCGACCGGCTTTTTCATCGAAGCTCACGCGCGCGGAGACAGCTCATCCACATTCTGGACCAACTTACCGTAATAGGCGGGTTATAGCCAGTGGTTTGATGGTCAGCTAAATGGCTGCTTTAGCGCATGAAAGCTCGTGCGCTTGTGGCTTGGAACGTACGCCGGATCCGCGTGGGTCTCGGCATTCCGCAAGAGCAATTGGCGTACGATGCCGGAATTGACCGCTCCTATATGGGCCGCATTGAGCAGCAAAAGGAGAACCCGACAATTGATCTGCTCGAGCGTATCGCTGAAACGCTAAATGTTCATTTGTCCGAGTTCTTTGCTCAGCCAACCAAAGGTGCGACGGCTCCGAAGACCTTGCCTAAAGGTCGGAGGCCGAAACGACCACGTCGCAAGACGAGATAGCCCTCGTCACAAGAGTGCCAATTTATGGCGCGCGGCCCGTAGCGGCACTGGGCGACAGCTCTGCTTGAGTTGTTTGTGGCGTAAGTTGCTTCATGAGCTTGCCAAGCTGCGGAAGCAGAAAAGCTTCCTGCAGAACAAAACCATCCGGAGCGCTCGGCTTTACTTCAAACGAGGTTATGAGCCGCTTGGATCGTGATCGGCGCACGCCGCAGGAGTGACACGATCGATTTGCTCGCACGGCTCGACAGCTCGTTGAGTAGGACGTGGTGGTCATTACCCTATCAATGTGCGTGTCGATCTCGAGGTTACCTTCGAAAATCCTTGCGCCAGATTCGATACTGGTTGGCCGCGCCCGTCGTGGGCGCGAGAGGGATGTTGGCTTCATTGGCACCCACACTCTCGAACTCACTCCAACCTACCCGGAACCGTCTTTACCTGACGTACAGAACTTGCGCGTCACATTCGTCCGAAACGTACGAAGGATTTGAGCTGCTTTCTCGTCCCGTTGTCCAGTTTCTGGTTCGCGCTAACAGAAGGCGAAGAATGGAGATCTTGAGCTAACAATCAAATGAGTCTACAGCGATCCCCGTACTGCAATGGAGCGCGAGCATTCCACCCCGGAACGCGGCCCCATCGGCGAGATCATGCAGAGCCAGTGCCACGATCTGGACGCGCGGCGGGACGTCGCCCGCCGCGCGCTTGAGCAGAAGCTCGCGAGTGTCTATCGCCGCCGGGCAGCCGTCGACGACCTGCGCTTTCGAGTGTACTACGGCCTAACCAGCGCTGTGCCGGTTGTGGTCTGCTGCGGGAGTGCGTCATGAGGATCGACTGCGAGGTCCACCCCTTCCGCCAAGAGGCCCGGCGGGCGGCGCCCGTCATCGACGGTTCCTTGGCACACATGGAAAGCACGGCGCGAGGCTGTGCGATCTCTGGACTCGTACTGGTCCAACCCGCTTTCCTTGATGGCGACCCGACCGAACTCTTCGCCCAAGCGAGCCAGGCCCAAATGCCGGTGCGGCTGATTCCGCCTCTCGTACAACCATTGGCGCCTTGGGTCTTGGAGCAGTGGAGCCGATCGGGCGCCGTGGGTTTGGCGGTAACGCTTGACGACGTTGATTTGTTGGCTGAGTCCCTTGAGGCGGCCCTTGAATTGGGCTTCCACTTGGAGATATCCGGCGGGGTTGAAGGACGAGAGCGCCTCGCAGAGTTGCTGCTGGCTGACGGCCATCGCCTGGTGTTCCGAGACTTCGGACTTGCGGACAGCACCCGCGATCCCAGCTGGGATCCTCGATTGCAGCGGCTCCTGTCACTCGCTGCAGACGCCGAGGTCTGGGTGAAGCTGTCGGGGATCGGGCGCGTTCCAGATGATTGGGCCAAGTCGGCGGCGGATAAACTGCTGGAGGAGCTCACGCCGGAACAGCTGCTCTGGGGGTCGGAGTGGCCCCACGTGATGGCCGCCCATGCTTATGCGCCATCGTATGCACAGACGTTAGCGTGGCTTGAGGAGCTCGTCCCAGACGCCGACGCGAGAGGACGGATCCTTGGCGAGACTCCGGCTGCCTTGTACGGCTTCCGCAGCTAAAGACCTTTTGCCTCGAGGAAAAACGAAAATGCGTATCTGCACTGCGCGCCCGTGCTCCCGGCTTGCTACGCGCGAACAGAGCTTGCCTTGAAGGGAGCCGTCAGATCGAGCCGGACCCATCTGGGCGTTCTTCGGACCGATACGGCAGTCGCGTAGAAGCTGTAGACCGCAGGCAAGCACGCCGGCAGCGACATGGGTTGATTTCGTTCGTTCGAGGCAGGCGGATGACGTGCTTCAGTGCGGCGCGATGACCACGCTCCTATTCGGACCTTCGCGCATGACGGGCGCGAAGGGCTGCGAGCAGCGAACCGTCATCGGCGAACAGGTCCCAAATCATGATCCCGGCGAGTGCGTGGGCGCGCGCGTACATCGCTTCGCGTGCGATGGAGAGTGGGCCGTCGTAGCCGATCCATATGCGCCACCCGGCGTCACAGAGCCACGGCACCTGGGCCTCGTCGCTCCAGTACCGGCGAAAGCCCTGCTCCTCCGGTCGCCGGGCAACGAGATCCCGATAATCGATGCCGTCGCTCCCTCCCCACTCCCCGCTCGCTGTCGCCCCATGCTGGAAGAGCCGCCCTCCTCCTGCGGAACGTCCACAACAGCTCGGCCATCGTCGAGGCAACGATCCGCAAGTTCAGACAGTCCTTCTGCCGAGACAGAGCCGAACGCGGACATGAAGTGGGCCAGCCCGCGAACCGCGATTGTCTTGATGCTTGACCGCCCGCCCGGGGGCCTTCCAAGGGGCCAAATAGCTGGCGACCACGGGGTTCCAAGGCAGGCGCGGTTAGCCCTTGCTGCACCAGCGCGTGTCCGAGCGTAGAAAACCCGGCGGCGGCGAATGTTCGACGACTAACGGCCATGCTTAACGACTTTGGTCTCTCCAGCGCATTGCACGTCTGCGCCAACCGATGACTCGATCACCTCCACGAAGGGATTTCCACTTCCGTTGGCCCGCGAAAGGTTCATCGAGCGCGAAAAACACGCACCCAACTGCAGAGTCTCGAACTTCGCTCCACGAGGCGATCTCGGGTGGATTCACGTTGAGCTGCTCAAGAATACGATCGACTCTCTCCGTCCGCACCGCAGTGACATCCCGCGATCGACCATCCTTCATTCGAGGTCCCCTGCCGTGATCGACCGATACTGCTGCCAGCTTCAGTTCGTCCGAACAAAGCCATACAGCTTTCCATCTCGTGCAGCTATCCGATCAGCCAAGAGCCTAGGATCTGCTGTCTCTACCCTTGCGATGGAACAATGCGCGATAGCCGCCCCGCATGAGACGCAGCCCCATCCGGACCAGGCGGATGGTCCGGCTGCGCAGATCATGTGTTTTCCAGCCTCGATTGGGAACGCGATGCATGCCAAACAGACCTTGCGCGATCTTGCGATAGCTGTTTCCTTCCAGCCGCCCATCGACTGCGCGCATGGCGAGGATGAGCCGACGCCGGGTCGGGATCGACAAAGCAAGAGGGGATGGTCCGAGGGGGCGCCGTTCGAGCGCTCGCCAAAATCGGTGTGCTGCCCGCAAGCGAATGTCGAAGTTGCGGTCGAGCGGCAGATCGACGGCAACCAATGAGCCGCTCGACGGAAGTTCCTTTAACCAAAGGCGATGCTTCGCGCCTCCGAGCGGCACGATGGCATGCCATCCATCTGACGCATGACGAAGCTCGCTGCCCGCCAGTTTCCTGAGATCCAGGTCGTACCGTTCGGACGCCGCCGAGCCAATAGCCACGCGCACGGGTAGCACGGTCGACAGCGCTTCGGGCGCCCAGAAAACGGCTTGTTCGTCGAACGTCTTTTGCGGATCAGCCGCAAAACGTCAGCCCCCACTTCCGACGGAAGTGATCCATCGTCGCGCTGGAATGTTCGCTGCTGACCAGGGTCCTAAAGTCCTGTTGATACTCGCGATCGCGGCGAAGCCACTCCCAGGCCATCTCCATACTTTCTACTGTCTTGGCGTCAGGATAATCATCCTGTGATCTCCAGTCGGCACCTGGCATCCTGCTCTTTTCCCATGTCCTTAAGCGCGCACGCACGCAAAGGCAATTGCAGCCCGACAAATGTGACGATTTCTGGTTGTGCTCAGGCGGCTATTCAATGCTGATGCAGTTACGCGATGGAACGATCAACTTTTGCGATTTGAAAGAAGTCACGTGCCGATCAGATGCCCTCACTCTTCACCGTTCGTCCACCCGCGGCGCAGGAGATGACGATAACCGTGACGCGCCGCCCACTTGGCGCGAGCCAGATGACTTTCGAAAGTGAGACGCGCGCGATCCGGCTCAAGGTTCGGATCAATGCCAAGCACAATGCGGGCGACGTCTCGCCAATCCGCATGATCGGCTTCGGCATCGAGCAGACGCATATAGGTAGCGGCGTGCTGCTCGTCGTATGGCGTGAGCTCGGGCGCGCTCGGCGCCAGATCTGCGATCTTCGGGTCGGTCGGCACGGCCTGGAACTCCCACCAAACTGAAATTATTCACGACACCGTCCAATTGTCGCGCTGCGAGAATTGTTTTCCGCGGAGATCCCGATTGGGGTCTGCCATCGGATATTTTGGCGCCCCTGGTTTCGTGGTCTATTTCGACTTCGCTCGATCCGATTTTGGCCACTATGGATTTGACTACAGTCCGTATCGCTCGGAGCGCGGCAGCAGATTTGCCGTCCTGCTAGCGCCTGCTCGCCTGTTGCCTGCCAGATGGCATCGACGCGTGTGGTTTGGCGGCAAACTCATTGCGTGCTCGCTGGCGGATGATTTGGCTGCTCGGTCGAGCCCGCTGACGAGAACATTGTTCTCAATTTCGAACTCCACGTGACCCATTTTTGCTATTTGATCGCCGCAGCGAGGAATGCCACGGCATATCGGTTGGTCGCCCGTTTTGCCTGCCAACTAGCCAACGAACGGTTCGTGAGCACGCCCTGGCCCACGATCTGGATCGATGTGCAGCACGATCCGAGCAACTTCTTTCCGGTCGGCGTCATCGGCTTCCGCATGGGGAAATCGCCGGTACGCACCGGAGGCTGCTCGTCACGGGTCCTGAACTATTCGGAGCAGGATGAGCGAGGATTGAGCGGTGGGATCCGGATGATTTTCTTAGATTGCAGTTTCGGTTCACAACGTGCACGAGATGACATTTTGTCAAGTATATCGAGGTGCAGTATATTGAGCAAGCGGCATCCTTTCCCGCATGGACTTGCGGGAGACATTTGCCACCAATTTGCGCCGTCTGCGCAATGCGAGGGGATGGTCCCAAGACGAGCTTGCCTTCGAGGCCAAGATAAGTCGGGGCTATTTGAGCCTGCTTGAAAAGGGCGAGTACTACGTCAGCATCAAGATCATCGGTCGCCTTGCCGACAAGCTCGAAGTTGAGCCTGCTGAGTTCCTCAAACGGCCCGCAAAGAGAGGCCGCTAGGTAGGCACGGCCAACACGCACTTACTCCAAATCCATTTTCCTGGCTTCTTCCGTAATCCGCGAAAGCTGCTCTAAGTGACTTCCAGCGGTCGCGCATAGTCTTCCCGCGGCTGACATGGATTCGAGATGGACCGACGCAGGGGCGCGCATCGATGTGGTCGGAATGGTCGTGGTAACCTTCTCCGTGCCGACTTGGGCAAGACAAGCCTGGCGCTGTTTACGAGGACACGGCAAGCCGGGCCGCCAGCGCAGCCATGACTGATGGCCGGCTTCGCCATTCGCAAGCACGACCTCTCGTACGAGCGCTGGCTGAAGCCTCCTACCCACGAGTGCAGTTCGTCAACTGGTCTCACCGATCGGCACAAGCTGATAGTGCCGGCGTCCGCGCGCCCCCGCATGCGCAGACATTGCGGTGTTGATCTGTCGGAGTCCTGTCGCCAAGCTGCAGGCGCGCGCCAAACCCTTGCGGCCCAGAAGACGCGGGTAGGAAAGCCGCGATCGGCGGCGCGAAGCTCGTGGCTGACGAAGAAAGGCTACCGATCTGGGGGCGATATGGAGGTGGGTTCGTAGATCAGGCCTGATTCAGTTTAGGCGGCGCCCGATGGTCAGGTAATCCGCCGTGGGCACAGCGGCTGGGTCGATCAGTCGACGCGCGTCGAACACCGTCTTGCCGGCTACCTGCAGCGAGGTGAGTTCGCCGTATTCCTGCGCGCGAGTCGCGATGATGACGATCTCTGCCCACTCGATCTCGTGCCGCCAGTCAGACGAGAACTGAATGCGGTTCGCGGCGCTTCCGATGGCAAGCTTGAAGTTCTCCGCAGCGAGCGGGTCGTAACACTTAACCTGCGCTTCGGCCCGCAGGAGATCGCGAACAATCTTGATCGAGGCGGATTCGCGGACGTCGTCAGTGTCCGGTTTGAAGGAAAGGCCGAGAACGAGGGTTCGTCGGCCGGACAGAGTTCCGAACTTCCGCTCGAGGGTGGAGACGATCTGGCCCGACTGCGCGGCGTTCACGTCGAGAACGGCATTCAGCATGTCCATCGGCAGGCCAAGGCTCTCGCCTTGGGTGCGCAGCGCCTGTACATCTTTTGGAAGGCACGACCCGCCGAACCCACAGCCCGGAACGAGATAGGTCAGGATCTGTGGCGCGAGGCGGCCGAAGGAGGTGATCGGCGACCAACGCTTGTCGAGATGGACGCCACGCATGACGTCGAGGGCGTCGACGCCGCCTATTGCAGCGCAGAGATTTGCGACCTCGTTCACAATGGAGATCTGGGTGGCCAGAATTGCGTTGTTGGCGTATTTGATCATTTCGGCCGTGCGGGTGTTCACCCGCACTTTATCGCAATTCCAGGGCGCATAGAGTTCCTGGAGCCGCACCAGCGTCCTCTCGTCCTCGTGACCGAGCACGATGCGATCGGGTTCCATGAAATCCTCGATCGCCTCCCCTTCGCGTAGAAACTCCGGATTCATGCCCAAACCGAAGGCCCCGAGCTTCTTCCCGGATGAGTGCTCGAGCTCTTGGCGCACCATCGTGTCCGTTGTCCCCGCAATGACCGTGCTTTTCACGACGACTGACAGGTGATGAGGGGAAGTCGCTAGATAAGCGCCAATCTGGCGAGCGCACTGGCGGACGGCGTTAAGGTCGATCGCGCCGTTCTCGGAAGGTGTCCCGACGGCGATCAAGGCGATTTCCGCTGTCTCAATCGAGCTGTGAACATCCGTGGTCGCCCTGAAGCGGGCCGATGCAAGCACTGACTTGAGTAGTTCCGGGAGGCCACGCTCATGGATATGCGGGACGCCGACGTTAAGCTGAGCGACGATATCCTTCCGCAGATCGACGCACGTTACGTCGTTTCCTTTGGCCGCGAAGCACACTCCCGAGACGAGGCCCACATAACCGGAGCCGATAATTGCAATGCGCATCACCCCCTCGACTCATCGCTTAGAAAGGACAGGTAGCGGCGCACGCCTTCATTTACGAGAATCTTGGGAGCGTACCCGAGAATGTCCCGCGCCTTCTTGATCGCGGGGCGGCGCCGGCTTGGATTGTCGACAAGATACTCTGCGTCGGAACTCCTCTCGAAGACGACCTCACTGCGGCGTCCGAACAGCTCCAGCGAAGCCTGCTGATAGATTTCGGCAAGGTCGTGGACGGAGATCTCCGGTTCGTCGATCCCGATGTTGAAATAATCGTACTTCCCATGCAGAAGGCAAAGGAGATAGCCCGTGATCGCGTCCGAGACGTAACAAAACGTGCGGGTCGGTCTGCCGTTGGAGAGAATGACAATGTCGCGTCGATCGATCACGCATCGCGCGAAATCGGCTGGCAGCCGACGATCGTCGATGCGCATGCCGGGCCCGTAATTGTTGAAGGGGCGTGCAACGGTAATGGGCATGCGATACGTCTTGGCGAAGACGTAGCACATCGTCTCGCCGAAACGCTTCGCTTCGTCGTAGCATGCCCGCGGGCCCAGGCACGCGACATTACCGCGGTATTCCTCGTCAGTCGGGATCGCGGCCTCCGGCGGATCGCCGTAGATTTCGCTGCTTGAAAAGAACAACAGCCCCCTGAGACGATTAGAATACCGATAGCATTCGAGCAGCCGCCGCAGTCCCCAGATGTTCGCATCGATGGTCTCGACCGGATACCGCCGGTAGAATGTCGGCGAAGCGATCGAGGCCATATGGATGACATAGTCCGCCGCATCAGCGCCATCGACCGATCGGAGGTCATCGCTGGCGATGTTAAACGTATGCGTCTCGAGCACATCCGGAAACTCCGCATTCAGATCGATCAGCCACTGCGGCCGATGCAGCAGTAAGCTGTCAATCGCGATGATCCGCCTCAGCTCGAGTTCGCCCGCTTTTCGCGTGAGGTATTGAAGAAAGTAATATCCAAGGAAGCCGGCACAGCCCGTGACCAGGACCGTTGCGCCCGCGAAGCGTCCTCGCGACAACGCCGCATGGATATGCTCAATATCTTCTTTGACGACGAGGCTGACTGTCACGAAGCGCTCCGAACCAGAGGCCTGGCGTTCCTGGAGTGAACCCACGAGGCTCGACCCGATGCTCAAAGCTCTTCGAGCTCATCCTCATACTGCGTATCCACGCAAGCCCAGAAACCGGTGTGACGCCACGAGTAAGCCGGTTCCACCGGCCGACGTTCGTCATCGATAGGTGACATGCTTCCGTCGCCCAGATCAATTGCCAACACCGGTAGTTGACCGGAGCACAACATTTTGTATCCCCGGATAGAGAAGTGGAGACAGACGTTGCGGCCACGTCCGAACAACTAGATGGCCTTCAACGAAGTGACTGCTCAACCATGTCGTGTAGCCTTTCAAGAATGGACCGGTGTTCGCATCGGTGAAGCCAAGGTTCACCTTTCGCGGCGCCGACGTCGTGGAGATACTAGGCCTAAAGCTGGTGGAAGGTCCTGCAGGGACCCTCGATCAAGGTAGCGAGTTCGTGCCGCGCGATCTCGACTTGTGGTCTATCTGCGCGGCACGCCGGACTTCTCGCGGATGGCAAGCCGACCGACAATGTGTTCGTCGAGGCACTCGACGGTCGCTTCCGGGCCGAATGCCTCGACATCCATTAGTTCCTCAGCCTTACGACCGGGCAGGAAAAGTGGAGGATTGGCGCAAGTACTGCAATGACGAGAGGCCCAACGGGACAATCGGCAATCGGCCGCCGATTCTGCTGCAAATCAAGACAGCGCAACCTGCCCGCCTCGCGTGATCCGAGGCATGAACTCTCGATCTGGGGACCACACTTCGGTCTCGCTGCACATCAATGATAGACTCTACCAGTACTGGGAGGAGATTGCAGAGCTCAGACCAGGTAGAGGGACTCGAGGCTCATTGAAATGGGTCCTGTCGACAAGGCGCACAAGAAGGGACCCATGGCAAGAGACGCCCGCCCCTTTGCCAACGAAACATCAGTCTTGCCGGATCGGACGTCGCTGGCTCGATCCGCCGTAGCCACAGCAAGCCTTTTCGCTTGGCGGCCACACCGCAGCAGTTGCGGTCTCAATCCAGCCGATCAATGCATATGCCCCAACGTCATCGCGAGCCCGTCCCCCCGCGCCACCAATCTTCCGTCGCTCCTTTGCGGATCCGTCTATCAGGGGTCATATCAGTGGGCAGGCAGCGACGTCGCACCGCTTCCCATAGCAAACGTCGCGCTCGCCATGGCGCTGGGTCGGATTTGCAGCTTCCTCATGATCCGCTGTCTCTGGATGGCGGGCTCGCCGCATGCGGTGGCGCTATCGGCAGGGATTGCCAATCCTGGCGTTTTGCGACCTATGCTGCCCGGCTACTACGCACTCACCCTTCAATCGCTCTCGATGGTGATGACCGGTTTGCTGCTAGCCGCGCGGCCGGGGCGCATCCACCCGCACTTGGAGTGGATCCTGGTCGGCGCTGGCGGCTCGTACCGTTTCATGACCGAACCGCCCACCTCTTCGGCCAATGCCGTCGTCGTCATGTTCCATGCCATCGTTTGCGCCAAAAGTCGCGGCTGCACGATGTTCTATTCGCCGTTCGATGAGTAGCGATACGCCTGGATGATCCGATGGCTGACTTTGCATGCCCTTTGCCACTAGCGATCCTTTCCGCACGCGACCCGACCCAGGCGCCTCTTGATGCGGGCTTCAAGGGACCGGACCTATGAAGTGCCGCAATTGCCAGACGCAATTAAGACATGTGGTCCTTGACTTGGGACACGCGCCGCCATCGAACGCCTACCGCTCGGAAGCACAGCTTCACGAGCCGGAGACGACCTTTCCGCTCAAGATCCTCGTCTGTCACGCATGCTGGCTCGTACAAACAGAAGACCACCCCGCTGCCGACGAACTGTTCACCAACGACTATGCATACTTCTCCTCGACGTCCCAGAGCTGGCTGAACCACGCCAGGATCTACTGCGAAAAGATCACCGAGATGCTGCATCTGACCCGAGACAGTTTTGTCGTCGAGGTCGCCTCCAATGACGGCTATCTTCTCAAGAATTTTGTAGCGATGGGCGTGCCATGCCTGGGCATCGAGCCAACTGCCAGCACGGCCGATGCCGCCGAGCAGATTGGCGTGCCGGTGCTTCGCGAATTCTTTGGCGCAGCCACCGCTACCAGGCTGGTGGCACGCGGGCATCAGGCAGATCTGATCTGCGGCAACAACGTCTATGCCCACGTTCCCGATATCAACGACTTCACATTGGGCCTGCGTATTCTGCTCAAGCGGCAAGGAACGGTGAACCTGGAGTTCCCGCATCTCGAGAACATGATTGCGCAGAACCAGTTCGACACCGCCTATCATGAGCACTTCTCGTATCTATCGCTGACAGCGGTTATCCATATCTTCGAAAGGGCCGGTCTTCGCATCTTCGACGTTGAGCAACTCCCGACGCATGGCGGCTCCTTGCGCATCTATGGCTGTAACAACGATGATGCACGCGAAACAACGGCAGCGGTCACGGACATGCTGGCGGAAGAGCAACGGCTTGGGTTGCTGGACCTCGGCTTGTACCGGGCATTCCAGCAAAAGGCGGACAGGGTAAAGAACGATTTCCTGGCTTTCCTGATCGAGCAGAAGCGCTCCGGCAAGTCGGTCGCCGCGTATGGCGCGGCAGCCAAGGGCAATACATTGATGAACTATGCCGGGTTGAAGCACGATCTGATCAGCTTTGTCTGCGATGCGGCAAGGTCGAAACAAAACAAGTTCATGCCCGGCAGTCACATTCCGATCCTTCCGCCGGCAGAACTCGCCAAGCGAAAGCCAGATTGGGTCGTCGTCCTGCCCTGGAACATCGCAGCCGAGGTCATAAAGGAGCACGAGCAGATCAGAAGGTGGGGCGGCAATTTTGTCATTGCGGTTCCCGAATTGAAGGTTCTGACATGAAGGTCCTGCTGACCGGCGCGCGAGCGGATTCAACGGGCGGCATCTGGTCACCCGTTTTTTTTAAAAGGGAGAGACATTCCATTGTTGCCGTTGCACGAAATCCCAAATCGCGTTTTCAAACAAGGTCGGCCTACCCAAAGGTCAATTTCGGCGCCCGTGATTTCGCCGCGGATTTCAAGCCGGCGACAGCGGCGAACATGATGATCTGTCTCCTCTTTCACTTGGCACAGTTGTGGAGCATCTGATGATATCGACTGCATCGAAGGTTGGTCGGATGGCTTTCGTGTCGACGATCCGGCGCCTTCTGTTAGACGGCCTGAGCCGTGACCATGTTTCGACAAAGGATTGCACCTTGGCCATCGCTTGCAGATCGCGATCTGTAGTGATCCCGACAGAAACGACATGCTAATGAAGATCGACGTCAAGGAAACGGATAGGAAGCCAGCGATTGACCTATATCAACTGGTCCGCGAGATGTTTCCGATCAACCGCAGTCAAACCGGCTCTGGAGTTCGCAAGACACTGAGCATCATTGCCCACCACATTGATCTCGAGATCAATGAAGTCCCAACGGGAACTTCTGTCTTCGACTGGCACGTTCCGATGGAGTGGAATATTCGGGGCGGCTCGATCTCCACACTGGGCAGAAAATGCCTGGTCGATTTTGCCAGCAACAATCTTCACGTTCTGGGATATAGCAGGCCGGTGCAGGGAGTGTTCTCGCGTGCCGAACTCGCCAGGCACATCCACACACTGCCTGATCAGCCGGATCTTATTCCATATAGGACCGGCTATCACGCCGACGATTGGGGCTTCTGCCTGTCTCATCATCTTTGGCAGACCATGAATGATGACGCCTATCATGTCGAGATTAACAGCGATATCTCGCCTGGTTCACTGACGTTTGGTGAGTGTTTCATTCCCGGCGAGACGCCGAACGAAGTCTTGCTCAGCAGCCATATCTGTCATCCTAGCCTCGCAAATGACAATCTCTCGGGAATCGCGGTCATGACCGCTCTGGCCATGCGGCAGGCGCGGCAAAAGCGACGGCTAGGGTATCGATTTCTTTTCATTCCAGCGACGATCGGAGCCATCACCTGGCTTGCTCGCAACGAGGCGGTATTGGCGAACATCAAGCATGGCCTCGTGCTGACATGCTTGGGTGATAACGGGCCATTTCACTATAAGCAGAGCCGCCAGGGAGCGATGATCGATCGGGCCGTGGCACATGTCCTCAGGCATTCCAGCCTCCGCCACGAAATAATGCCGTTCGCTCCTTACGGATATGACGAGCGGCAGTTTTGTTCGCCTGCTTTCAATCTGCCGGTCGGCTGCCTTATGCGCGGCGTACATGGTGCTTTCCCCGAATACCATACGTCGGCAGACAATCTGGATTTCGTAAGGCCGGACGCTCTCCATCAATCTTACTCGCTCATAGAGACGGTCTTGGATCTGCTTGATGCGGACTGCACGTACGAGCGCGTCGACGGTCGATGTGAGCCTCAGCTTGGAAGACGCGGTCTCTACAGAACGATCGCTGGGCAACGCGAGGCGGGCGGCGCCACGCAGATGGACCTGTTGTGGTTGCTCAACCTTGCAGATGGCGACCATGGCCTGTTGGAAATGGCGGTGCGGGCCGACATCCCCTTTGCCCGGCTTGAGTCCGCCGCGCGGATCGCCCTGGACGCGGGACTTGTCCACGCACGTCCCAAATGATCGAAGCACCTCGAATGATACACCATCATGTCGCGAGTTCATCTTTCAAGTGATCCGCTCGGTGGCGTTTGGGATGTGATGCGTTTAAACCGAGACGAGGCGCCGACTTTGGAGCTTTGCCGCCTGGATAGCGACGAAGACGTTCTTGGTCACCTTGTCCGGCGGCCCATGCCTTGCCTATACAGATTCTCCGCAATACCTGATTGAACAATGATCTAAACCCGATATCGATGCGCCCGGCGGCGCTCAATTCCAGTGCTGTTGGAGCTGTCGCGATTGCGTGATCCGAGCCCGGCATTTTGCGAGGTCCCCTCATGATGAGGCACTTTGGAAACGCGCGGCGCGTGGTGACACACAAGCCGCAGCGCACCATTATTGTCGGGACGAGGCGCACAGGAGCCACGCGTTCGTGGTCATCGAGCAACGGGTGACGCCCGGACCCCGCAGTCCGGTCATGCCACGGGTCGGGATTGATACCATTCCACTGTACGGCGCAGGCCCGCCTGCAACCTTGTCGACGGGTTCCAGCCGATCAATTCGCGGGTAGCGCCAACATCGGCTATCAAGACCCGCTCGAGCGGTCGATCGGGAACGGCCCCGAAAAGCGGTTCGGGCGCACCGGGAATCAATTCTCTTAACTGCTGTACGACCTCCCGGATAGTGCACACCTCGCCCCATCCGAGATCTATCACGCGGCCCTGGGCGCCAGATGCGTGGGCACATGCCATAAGGCCATCGACCACGTCATCGACGTAAATCCAATCAACCGGCCGGATGCCGCTGCCCAGCTTGGCACGCTCACCGCGCAAAAAGGTCGTGATAACGTAGGGGACCAGTTTGGTGAGGTCCGCCTGCGCCGGGCCGTAGACCATGGCGATCTTTGCGATGACGACCTCGGTCCGGTACAGCGCCTCGAACATCCGAGCATACCCGGACGTAGCCCCCTTTGCCGCCGCATAGGGAGAGCCGGGTATGGGATCGGGGTTATCCGGCTCTTCAACGGAGCCCGCGATCACGGTCCGGCCGGCGCCGCTTTCAGCGGTGACCAGGAGTAGATTGAATGCGGTGAGGAAGTTATTTTGCAGGATCGGCAGCACCATTTCGAAGCTGCGCGAACCCGTCACCAGACCTGCGAGGTGATAGATCGTGTCAGGCCGGACAGTCCGGATCAGTTCTCGCGTTGCTTGCAGGTCAATCAGATTGACGTTCCACCAACGAATAGCGGTGGCGCGTCCGGTGTGGCTGACATCTCCATCGATTGATTGCCACCAGGCCGGTACGTCGAGCGGGGGCTGGCGCGAGACCGCGTGCAATTCGACGCTCGAGCCCGCGAGCCTTTTGCAAAGCTGCGATCCGATGAAACCTCGTGCGCCGGTCACCAATACCTTTTCCATGCCGCATCCTAAAGACAGAAATTGCTATGGCCCATCAGGTCGAATGATGAACACGGCGAATTGCCGTAGAAGACGCGGTGGCCCAACTCGGCACGAAGCTCGGGCGGAGCCTCGAGACCGGTCTGGATCTGCATCACGGCGTTATGTGACCGCGTGGATAGCGATATCGGGCGCAGCGCTACGAAGGGTGCTGGCCAAATGATCGTCGTTGGTCATGTCGCGCAGAATCGAGTCCATGCCAGCCGCGACCCGGGCAATTTCAAACAGGCTGGGCGTGCGGCACGGCAGAGCCGCGTAGCCGGCCCCCCGCGCGCCGAGATGTTGCGGCCAAACTGCGAGCTCTGCGCCCCTGAAGCGCGCGTACCCCGTGAAAAAGACGCGCTTGCGCGCCCAGAATCGTTCATCTCTCCCATACCTTCCACGGCGCCTTGCCCTCGCCCCAGAGCGCTTCGAGGAACGTCTTCTCACGCAGAGTATCCATAGGCTGCCAGAAGCCATGGTGCTGATAGGCCGAAAGCTGTTGCTGCTCGGCCAACACCATGAGTGGCTCGCGCTCCCAGACAGTGGAGTCATCTGCCAACAGGTCAATTACTTTCGGGGAAAGCACGAAGAAACCGGCATTGATCATTTCCCCATCGCCCCGAGGCTTTTCCTTGAAACTGGCGACACGGTGATCACTACAAATTTCGAAGGCGCCGAAACGGCTAGGCGGATAGGTGGCGGTTAGAGTGGCGAGCGTGCCCTGACGACGGTGGAAGGCGATCAACGCAGTTATATCGATGTCTCCCACACCGTCGCCATAGGTCAAGCAGAAGGCGTCCTCATCAGTCAGGTAATTGGCAACTCGCTTGAGCCGACCGCCAGTCATCGTATTCTCGCCAGTATCGACGAGCGTCACCTTCCAAGGTTCGGCATGATGCTGGTGGACCTCCATGCGGTTACTTGTCATGTCGAAGGTAACATCCGACACGTGCAGGAAGTAGTTGGCGAAGTATTCCTTGATCAGATAGCCCTTGTAGCCGCAGCAGATCACGAAATCGTTGATGCCATAGTGCGAGTAGATTTTGAGGATGTGCCACAGAATCGGCTTGCCGCCGATCTCTATCATGGGCTTGGGCCGGAGGTGCGTTTCCTCGGAGATTCGGGATCCAAAGCCACCCGCGAGGATCACAGCTTTCACCGCCGGCTCCATTTCTGGCTGTTCGCCTGTCGTTGCCTGCCTTCACGGCAGGATTGCTCCGCCCGCGCGGTGCGGCGTACGGGATCCAGGAAACACTGCTGTCTGTAAGCGTTCGGATCATTTCCGTCATTGGCGGGGGTTTTCAGCGTGGCGGCAGCGGCATGATCCGCCTGCCCGGCTGAGGCCATGACACTGGCTTGGTCAAGATGATGCAAGCCGGCCGGATAGGCACCGTCGGGCAGAGCCAGCAAAGTCCGATTCAGCCGGACCAACCTTCCGTTCGCATATTGGTTGGCTCTTGGCACAGGCCCCTTCCTGCCAGCCTGATAGATGAGGCCTCATTCCAATGGATGAGCCTCGACGAACTTCTAACTGACCTGAGCCCCGCAATCTCCTCCCAGAATTGGTGGAGCCGATCACCTCGGTGCCAGGACTTCAGCACGACTAAGATCGGCGAAGAGCTCAGGAAGCGTCGTCCTTGCCATTGCGACGGAGCAACGCGCGATAGCCACCCCGCATGAGACGCAACCCCATCTGGACCAGGCGGATGGTCCGGCTGCGCAGATCGTGTGTTTTCCAAGCTCGATCGGGGATACGAGACTCGCCAAACAGGCCTTGCGCGATTTTGCGATAACTGTTCCCTTCCAGCCACGCATCGACTGCACGCAGAGCGAGGATGAGCCGATGCCGGGCCTGAATCGATAGAGCAAGAGGAGGTGGCCCGATGGCGCGGTGTTCGAGCGCCAGCCAAAATCTGCGTGCTGCCTGCGGACGAATGTCGCAGTTGTGGTCGAGAGGCAGGTCAACGGCCACCAATGAGCCGCTCGACGGAAGTTCCTTTAACCAAAGGCGATGCTTCGCTCCACCGAGCGGCACGATGGCATGCCATCCATCTGACGCACGACGAAGCTCGCTGCCCGCTACTTTGCTGAAATCAAGCTTATACCGTTTGGACGCCGCCGGGCCAATAGCCGCGCGAACGGGCAGCACGGTCGACAGCGCTTCGGGCGCCCAGAAAACGGCTTGCTCGTCGAACGTGTTTTGCGGATCAGCCGCAAAACGTCAGCCCCCACTTCCGACGGAAGTGATCCGCCGTCGCGCTGGAATGTTCGCTGCTGACCAGGGCCCTAAAGTCTTGTTGATACTCGCGATCGCGGCGCAGCCACTCCCAGGCGATGTCGACAGTATCTGCTGTCTTGGCCGCATGGTATGCGCTCTCTGATCTCCAGTCGGCACCTGGCATCCTGCTGTTTTCCCATGTCCTTAAGCGCACACGCACGCAAAGGCAATTGCAGCCTGACAAATGTGACGATTTCTGGTTGTGCTCAGGCAATTGTTCAATACTGATGCACTTACACGATGGAACGATCCACTTTTGCGATTTGAAAGGAGTCACGTGCAGATCAGATGCCTTCACTCTCCTCCTTTCGGCGACCCGCGGCGCAGGAGATCACGATAGCCATGACGCGCCGCCCACTTGGCGCGAGCCAAATGACTGTCGAAAGCACGGCGCGCGCGATCCGGCTCAAGGGTCGGATCAATACCAAGCACAATGCGCGCGACTTCGGGCCAATCAGCGTTATCGGCTTCAGCATCGAGAAGGCGCATATAGGTAACGGCGTGCTGCTCGTCGTATGGCGTGAGCTCGGGCGCGCTGGGCGCCAAATCTGCGATCTTCGGATCGGTCGGCACTGCCTGGAACTCCTACCAAACTGAAAAACCTCTATCTAAATCGAAGCGATGGTAGCCGCATTCATGGCACCTTAGTACCGCCCGACGGTTGCGATCAGGGGGAACTTCCCGCCTAAACCTCGATTGGAGGCTGCGATCGGAGATCCTGACGCCCCTGCCTCATCGCTGTCTCCATTTCGCTCGGTCCGATTTTGGCCACTGTGGATTTGATGACAGTCCATATCGCTCGGAGCGCGATCAACGGCCTGCCGGGAGCGATCGAGGCGGCCGTTTGGCGGACAACCTCGTTGCGTGCTCGCTCATCGATGATTGGCTGCGCAGCTCAGCCGGCTGTCGAGAATTTCTTCTCAATTTCGAACTTCACGTGGCCAATTTTCCTATTTGGTCGCGCCGCCGCGAAGCAGGCTGTGATAATCTCGGTTGGCCACCCATTTTACGCCCCGCCAAATAGCTAACGAGCGGTTCGCGAGCCGCGCACTGACCCGAGGATCCGGATGGATGTGCGGCATGATCCGAGCAACCTCTTTCTGCTCGGGGCCATCGGCTTCCGCATCAAGAACTCGCCAGTACGTCACCAGAAGCTGCTCATCATGGGCAGTGAGCACTGAACTAGCCGGAGCACAATCAGCGAGGATTGAGCGGTAGCGTCCGAATGATCTTACGCATGCGCAGCAGGTTGGAGCAGTTTCCGTTCACAACGTTCATGAGACGGCAGTTTGTCAAGTATATCGAGGTGCAGTATATTGAGCAAGCGGCATCCTTTCCCGCATGGATTTGCGGGAGACATTTGCCACCAATTTGCGCCGTCTGCGCAATGCGAGGGGATGGTCCCAAGACGAGCTTGCCTTCGAGGCCAAGATAAGCCGGGGCTATTTGAGCCAGCTTGAAAAGGGCGAGTACTACGTCAGTATCAAAATCATCGGTCGCCTTGCCGACAAGCTCGAGGTTGAGCCTGATGAGTTCCTGAAACGGCCCGCAAAGAGAGGCCGCTAGATAGGCACAGCCCGATACGCAGTTACTCCCCATCCATTTTTCTGGCCTCTTCCGTAACTCTTGAAAGCTGGTCTGGGTGATTTCTGGCGCTCACGCTTAGGGCTTTCCCGCGGCTGACATGGATGCGCGATGGACCTGACGCAGGAGCGCATCGGTGTGGTCGTTGGGATGGTCGTGACGATCTCCGCGGGCACATCAGCAAGACGACTTGAGGCGGCGTAACGCTTGCAACTGCTGGACCAGCACTTATAGGCATGAAGCAGTTGCGAAAGCGGCAAAGATCAAGGCAGCGAGCTAGCTTGGATTGGACATCTGAGAACGGCGTGCGATGGAGAAAGTCGTAGGGCATGCTTTCTGCCGCGCAAATTCGCTTATGTCTCGATAGGCTCGGTCTCGGCGATACATTCGCCAAGCCTGATGCTCGCAAAATGGAGCCCCGCCCGGCGGACCGAGCAAGACTCCTTGCTCACTCGCCGTTCTTGTGCAGCCGCGACCTGAGCAAGATGCGGCTCTCACCGCCCTCATTCCTCGAATCCAATTCGCGCAAATCGGCGGTTGCAGGAAGGGGCATCGTGGCACAAGCTGCGGAGCAACAAGCTTGCCAAGCCATCGAGGCAGAACAGTTCGCGCAGAACGAACTCTCCGGAGATCTCGGCCTTACGCAAAAACATTACCATCGATTTCGGAGCCGAGACCCCTGTGGTGGCGCGGTGGATTTGCTCGAACGGCTCGACAGCTCGCCGACTGCCGCGTGGCCAATGCCGGTTGGCGCGGCAGCAGCAGCCGAGAAATATTTCAATCCGCTCCAGCTGCCCAACGAAATCAGGATTCGAAGCTGCGGATTGATTCGCTTCAATTCGGCAAGTTGGGCGAAATTGCCGCCGAAGGGACCGGAGGGCACGGTCCAGCCGCAGGCTCCTGCGTCCAGGCAACAATCCGCAAGTTCAGCCAGTCTTTCTCAGTTTCGGAAGCCGTATAAGGCAGCCGGAGTCTCGCCAAGGATCCGTCCTCTCGCGCCCGCGTCTGGCACGAGTTCCTCAAGCCACGCCAGCGTCTGTGCATCGGGGTGGCGCATAGGCGTGTGCGGCCATCACGTGGGGCCACTCCGAGCCCCAGAGCAGCTGTTCCGGCGCAAGTTCCTCCAGCAGCCTACTCTACGCTGCCTTCGCCCAATCATCTGGACCGCGCCCGATCCCGACAGCTTCACCCAGACCTCAGCGCCTGCAGCGAGTGCCAGGAGCCTCTCCAGGCGGATCCCAAGTAGGATCGCGGGCGCTGTCCGCGAGTCCGAAGTCTCGGAACACCAGGCGATGGCCGTCGGTCAAGTGCAGTTCTACGAGGCGCTCTCGTCCTTCGACTCTGCCGGACTAAAGGGACGAGAAATGGCCGCAGCGCGCCGACCGCCCCCAAGGAAATCAGGGCTCGATCGAGCACGATGCGGAAGTCGCGCTGTTCGTCCTTCGTGACGAATTCTATCTCAAGAACAAAGAACCGATACCGGGGACAAATGAGCATCTGAAGTGGGAGGCAGCTCTCGAGCCTGCGCGCGGAAAAGCTAAAATCATCGTTGGAAAGAAATGACAGCTACCTGGTAGCGGCGCATCAGGTCCGATTGCTATGCTTGCCGCAATCGGCAATGCGGCTACAGTTTCGCAAGGCCCGCGATCTTGCGGCATGGCTGGGATCGGTGTGCCAAAGTAATACTCGAACCGCAATCAGCAAAGGCGCCACATGATAAGATCAGATTGAATAGTCGGTTCAAGCTCTTCGGCGTAGTCACCCGCCCGGAGGGCGGACGCCACGACAGTTATACGAACTCGACCGTCCCACACCCTGCGGCGGGCGTCTCTACGCCGCCGCCCATCGTCCGCCAACGTCGTTCCCTCCCGGATAAGTCTTCGGGTCTCGTCCACCACACATCGCAATGGAATTCAGGGAAACATCGAGGCCGACGTAGATCCTGGCTTCTCCTCCATTTGGATGGAATCGGTGCATGATCGTCAGTCAAAACGCTACGCGGCAGAGGTCAGGCGATCGAGACCGAATACCTCGTGCCTCTAACTCCATGTCGAGGAAATACTCAGGGGGAGGTCAGTACTTATCGCGTGCCGTAGGGATGCATAGCAAGACGGGCCGGCACGCCTAGAATATAAGTGGCGCGTAATGAACGCACCATTTATCGGCGGGCTTAATGCCGATTCTTCCCATCTTGACGTCTGGCTCGCGCGGATTATTCGGAGTGTCGAGCCTTGTCGGGAATGATTGAAGACATGGAACGGTCAAATAATCTTTTCGTCGCACAAGCGTAACTTCTGCCGTTGCAATGACGTGTACACCTTCTATTTCCTCTGTCTTTCCGTAGTTGTTGGCGTGAACGTGGATCACGTCATGCGATCGTCGGAGCGACTTTAGCGTAGCAAGCATCTTTTCGAAGACGTCATACAGTACCAAGTGCGGTAGCCAGTGAATCTCGATCACGATCTGCTTGAATTGATCCAGTACGTTTGGCGGCGTGGCAGGAATTACTTCGTATTCGTCATGCTCGACGTCCATTTGCATGAACAAGTCATCGCGGTCGCTGTGGCCGTTCTTGGTGATAATGTTTGCCAAGCTTCCTTCGCCGGTATCTATCATCCGTTTATGAAATCGAAAATTCGGATGGCATTTTGTCGGTCCTTCAACCGTGCCATCATACATATAAACGATGTGGCCGCGTTCTGCGAATGCTAGATCAAATGAGCAGGATTGCCCGACACCAAGAGAATAGACTGGCTGTTCCGGCCTAAAGTCATCAAGAACAACATAACCGCCGTCTCCGCTGTCACCGCGCCGGGCCTTCTCGTGTCCGATGACTGAGACGGGCCGCAAAAGGGAAAGAACCTCAATTGCTCTGCGCCTGATCTCCAATTCGACCATGATGGTTGCTCCAAAACGTCACAAGCCCCCGGAGCACGACCGTGCAAGCCCGATGCCAGTTGACCTAACCCTGAACTTTTCATCCAGCAGCGGTTAAAGTCTCGGAGCAAAAACTCGAGTTCTTGGTGGTCCACAGCTCGGTCACGCTGCAGCATAAGACCCCGAGACTCTAATCGCTGCTGGATGAAAACTCCGCGGCGGGTCAGGACATTGCCGATGAGGTCGTTGCCGTGCAACAATATTTGGCTGCGGCCACGCTGGTGGATCATTCTGATTAGCCTGGCAAGAAAGCGCTTCCTTCCGCGGCCATCCATGAAGTTATATTTGAGGCGCACAATGCCTGTCTCAGAGCTGTCTTCAGTATGGCAGCACCCGCTCTCGACCACAGATAAGGCGATCGCTTGACATTCTTGTACTTGCCTCGCCGCCGCCAAAACCGATACCAAATTCGGCGGGATTATTTTCAAACTGGATGTCTTTGCCACCAGGTGGCCAATTCGACTGTCGTGTAGCGGCCGCTGACCCGAGTTATCGGCGCGGACCGGCCGGTGCTGGTAATTCGCCCACCCATCCGCCTGCATGACGTGAAGATCATGGCGTCGCGCTGCTGTTCGCATATGCCTTGTCGGGGTCGCCCGATCGCGCGGGCGTTTTCGGCGGCAAGGGCACCGCGTCAGTTTGTGTCCTAGCCTTCGACCAAGTTTCGATCCGATGCTCCGAAGGTTGCGGCGAACGCAGCAACGATCGGTCGCGTGGAACGAAGTCACGAGCGCTGCGTGTCCCGACGGACCGGACAGTTTGTCGCCGACTTTGGCGACTTGATCACCTGTGGTCCCCGAGAGCATCGCTCTCACGGTCGACCGCAACATCCACCTTCAACTTTTTGCACGCGGGAGCAGACGCGGGGCCCGTCGCGAACCCGCGTATTTGAATGACACGCCCTTATAGAGCTCTACGGCAAACATCGGGCGAGCCGATTCCACTGAGCCGTCAAATGGCGAAATGGGTTTTTCATCCCGCCACAACCGCGCAATTTGGGGTAGACAGTATCGTCGCCGACATTGATCCGCGCTTTCTCCAGGCTGGTATCCTTCAAGACGGCTTTGCATGTCGACGCCAATTCCTCTTCGAATTGGCGCGAGTCGAAGCCTTCGAAAGTAGGCACGCAGACAAAGGAGCCGCCCGAACGCCATGGCTAGTAGGCGGGCAAGGAGCCGCAATTCCCCTTATAGACCGCGATCTCGGCCAGCGCTCCTTGGTGGTTTGATAAAATGCGTTTAAGATTAAGAATCAAGCCCCAAAGGACGCGGCTTGTCCAGGCCGTACCAGGGAGTTTGTCGTTCTAGATCAGGTCTAGCGCCCTCATTCACGACTTCCGTGTCCGCCCTCTCAAGATGATCTACACCACCAACGCCTACGCCGCCAACGCCGTAGAGGCGCTGCATCGCTCGTTACTTTCTGCAGGCCACGGCTCAGGCGAATCCATCAGAGCTTTGGCTGGCGAGAACAAATTGTGGCTGACGTTGCATGACGAACTCCTTGCGATTGGACCGATGTTCATCGAATAATAATTGACATGCCATCACGTAGATCAATTACTAGCGTGGGTAGTTGACCGGCGGGAACATTGTGGCACCTCGCCACAGGTTCACGTAGGCCTCGCGGCCAGAAATCGCAGATGTTATCCGTGAGCCCGTGGGGCCACGGCAATAAGCCGGACCAACGCCGCGTTCGGGCAAGTGCGGGCGACTGAGACTATCGACGCATGAGACCGCATCCGGTTTTCAGGCAGTCGACGACCTTTGTCATAGGCCTGCCAACTCCTGGCGCTCGCTGTCGTTCGGCACAACTTACAGTGCCCTCCGAATGATTTGATCGTCAACGACTGCGACACATTTCGCTAGCGCACGGTCCTGGCTCTTTCGACCCGATCTGCCTCGTCGCTCTCGTCTAATCCGGCCCGCACGGAATAGGCTTGGCAAGTTCCCTTCGGCTGCCCGGAAGAGCACAGTACGCTCTTCTGGCAGCGCAAGCGCACGATTAGTGTTCAGTTTTTGACAGCGGCACCAAGTTGTCAGGTTTGAAACAGCGTTCGTGGTCGGGCGCTCTAAAGGCTTTTTGAAGCATAATCAGGCACTCAACGCGCACCGACGAGCTGGCACGGCCGTTGCCAAGGTGCAGCAATAATGAGTGAGCGTTGGGTTGCGCGCGGACGCGCGGAATGAGCAGTGCGGCCCTTCTCGAGGCCGGCAGACTTGTTTCTGAGAGAGGAACAAGCTCGCGTACAGAGGCGCGCACTGCTGCGGAGAGCGGCTTGGCGCGTCTGGCTCGCACCAACAGACCGGTCGGGCTGGCTGATCTCTCGGACCATTGCAAGGAAGTGGCTTCGGATATCATGTATTTTGACTTTTCTGGTTTGCGAATTACCGTCGTGGGCGACCTGATCCTTGATCGCTATCTCGAAGGGCTCGTGAAGCGATTGTCGCCCGAGGCTCCCGTTGCAGTGCTTTTGCAACAGAGTGAGCGTGACGTGCTTGGAGGGGCGGCTAACGTAGCGGCCAACCTGTCGGCCCTCGGAGCCAAAACAGATCTTGTCGGAGTTGTTGGTGCGGACGGCACTGGCGCCCGCCTGCTCGACATGCTTGAAAGGCTGGTAGGCGTGCGCACGGATATTGTCGTGGATAAGGATCGACCTACGACGTGTAAGACTCGCGTCGCGAGCGGCGCACATCAGATCGTCCGGATCGATCATGAGCTGTCGAATTTTGTGCAAGTCGAGACTGAGGCGGATTTGGTGGGCGCCGCTCGCAATGCCGCCGAGCAGGCTGACGTGGTAGTCCTCTCTGATTATGCGAAGGGTGCTTGCTCGGATCGCGTCATTCGAGAGACCATTGAATGTGCCACGCGTGCTGGCAGACCAAGTATAGTTGATCCGAAGCGTCACTCGCTTGAGATTTATCGAGGCGCCACTCTGATCACGCCAAATCGAGACGAACTAATGAATGCTGTCCGGATGCCATGCGAAACTGACGCGGAGGTCGAGCGCGCTGGCAAACGTGCGATTGAACATACGGGAGCTTCCATCCTATTGACTCGTTCCGAGCAGGGTTTGTCGTTCTTCTCACCCGACGGACACGTGCTACATCTTCCGACGGCGACTCAAGACGTCTTCGATGTTTCCGGTGCCGGCGATACGGTTCTTGCTGTGACCGCCCTCGGCTACGGCGCCAACCTACCTGTAAGCCAGATCATGCGATTGGCCAACACGGCAGCCGGCATCGTTGTGGGCAAGGTCGGCACGGCGGTGGTTACTCTTCCGGAACTCTACGCCGCACTAGAAAAGCAGATGGGAAGTCCCCGCGGAGAACGAGGCGGTTTGGTCACGTTGCATCAAGCCCTAGATCAACGCGAGCGATGGCGCCGTCAGGGCCTCACGGTAGGCTTTACAAACGGATGCTTCGACCTGCTTCATTCCGGCCATGCTGTCCTGCTGAGTAAGGCGGCCGAGGCTTGCGACAAATTGATCGTGGCAATTAACAGTGACGCTTCGGTAAAGCGACTCAAGGGACCGTCGAGACCCATTCAGACCGAAGAATCGCGTGCCCATCTTCTTGGTGAAATGCGCATGGTCGATCTGGTTGTCAGTTTTCAGGATGATACGCCGATCAGGCTTGTCGAGGCGCTGCAGCCTGATGTCCTAGTCAAGGGAGCAGATTATACCGAGGACCAGGTCGTTGGTTCGGAGTTCGTCAAAGCGCTCGGCGGCAAGGTGGTGTTGGTGCCGCTTATGCCTCATCAGTCGACGAGCTCGCTCATTAGAAGAGGCCTCGGCGGAATAGTCTCAAATGCCGCAGGTTCAGAAACGTAAGTAGCAATATGAGATGTGCGCTCGCTGCGCGACAGGCCACGTCAGTTGCTGCCGATCCCAAGTACGATCGCGATCATGGCCGGCAAGCTGTCGGACTTTCGCCCATTGCCGAGAGAGGAGTCACATGATTCTCGTGACCGGCGCAGCCGGCTTTATTGGTTCGAACATCGTTGCTGTCTTGAACGACCTGGGGCGCAACGACATCGTCGTTTGCGACTGGCTAGGCAAAGACGACAAATGGCTTAATCTTAGAAAACGCCAATTCGCCGGGTTTGTTCACCCGGAGCGGCTATTCGCGTGGCTGGATAGCGGAAAAGACATCGAAGCTATTGTTCACATGGGAGCAATCTCTGCAACGACAGCCGTCGATGGCGATGAGGTGATACGGAACAACTTCGACTATTCACTGCAATTGTTAGACTATTGTACCGTGGAGAATATGCGTCGTCGGCCGCGGTCTATGGAGACGGCAACCAGTCGTGTTCGGACGATAATAGGAGTGGATGCCATTAGGGCATTGCGTCCCCTTAACCTCTATGGCTGGAGCAAGCGCCAGTTTGACCTTGTTGTTGCAGACAGAATCGCGAAGGGTCGGCCGCTGCCACCAAGGTGCACCGGGTTTCGCTTTTCAACGTATTTGGACCCAACGAATATCATAAAGGGGCATGAAGAGAGTAGTTGCCAAGATATTTCCTGACGTCGCGGCGGGCGGATTTGTCTCGTTGTTCAAGAGCCACAGGGAGGCTATTGCAGATGGAGAGCAGCGGCGCGACTTCGTCTATATCAAAGATGTGATCGCCGTGGTTCTTTGGGGCCCCGGTCCTAGCGGGCGCTACGGCATCTTCAACGTAGGCACGGGAAAAGGCCCGCGCTTTTCGAGCCCTAGCCGAGGCCGTTTTTGCCCCCCTGAGGATGAAGAGAAACATTGAGTATATCGATATGCCCCCAGCCTGCAAGACAAGTATCAGTTTTACCGAGGCTTCGCTGGATAATTTGCGCCAGGCCGGCGATGACGCGGAGTTTATGTCGCTTGAGCGCGCGGTTGGCGACTATGTGAAGAACTTATTTGGCTGAGCAGGATCCATATAGATGATCAAGCTGGTCATCGGACGGTGTTTCGCTTAATGGACCAGTTCTCAAAATTCCGGAACTGGGCCTTGCAGCGCGCCTTACCGTTGTGGGCAAGTATCGGCTTCGATCATTCCGCCAAGCTGTTCGAGGAAGCGGTCGATTTCGATGCTAGTCCACTGATATCGATGCACCGGCGGGTTATGGTGCAGGCCCGCCAGATTAGCGTCTACGCGTTGGCGAGCCAACGTGGCTGGTTTCACGGACGCGACATCGCCTTGGCCGCTGGCCGATCAATGATACGATCTTTCTGGGCAGTTGACGGAGAGCCAGGATGGGTGTTCTCGATCCGCCGAGATGGTACGGTTGCGGACTCTCCACGCGATCTTTATGCTCATGCATTCGTGCTGTTTGCCTTAGCTTGGCTGATTAAGCTATCGCCCGACGATCTGTTCTACAGGTCTATCGAGGAAACAATCCTCTTTCTGGATGACCGTTTAGCGGATCGCCAACATGGTGGTTTTTGGGATGCGCTGCCGCGCCCCGACAGTCTGCGGCGGCAAAACCCTCACATGCATTTGCTGGAAGCCTATCTTGAGCTATTTGAAGCGACGTCGCAGGCTCGGTATCTTGATCGGGCGGGCGCGCTGGTAGCACTTGCGAGCCGTAAGTTCATAGGGTCTGATCGCGGCGTCTTACGAGAGTATTTCGACGATCGCTGGCAAGTCATTCCCGCGCCGGGCGCGGGCAGTGTCGAGCCGGGCCACCAGTTCGAGTGGGGATGGCTGCTCCGTCGCTATGAAGGCTTGGCATCAGTTTCGCTTGAAAGCGAGGTTCGTCGCCTCGTTTCATCGGCTTTGACGCTTGGAACCGACCGCATGCAAGGCCGCATTGTTGATGAAATAGGTGAGGACGGTTCAGTTCGGAGGCGTTCGAGTCGAAGCTGGCCGCATGCGGAAGCTCTGAAGAGCCTGGCTGTGGAAACGCGGCGAGGGAGCGGTAATTATCGTGAGGACATCGCAGCATTGCTAGGCCGCCTTGTCAATGTTCATTGCCCCGAAAGGTTGGGCGGGGGATGGCTCGATCATGTGTCTGATAAAGATGAACCAATAAGCACATCTATGCCGGCTAGCACCCTTTATCACCTGATATTCGCTCTCGCCGAGTGCGAACGATGTCTCTGATTTTTCGGGGATCGCATGGGCGATTCCAATTGAACCTGCCGGTCGAGAAAATCCTCGCTTTCCCGAATGCCCACGATGACGTCGAATAGGGCGATGCCGATCGTCGGCGTCGAAGCATTCTGTCGCGAATAGACACACCGCACATGCGCGCCGACACTGGGGTGGACGGCATCGTTATCTACGCTGATCAGTTCGGACAGGCACGAGCCGGTCTGGGCCGCGAGCAGCAGAAAGTATGATCACGGCGTCCGAGCCATGTCATGCAATCGGGAGCGGCGGGAATCGCCTCGATCTCGGGCTGCGTCAGGAAATGCACCTGACGCTTGCTTGATATCGCCCAGGACTCGCTGGATCGGGACCTGTGCGCAGGGCGCCTCGAAAGACACAAACCTCAAGCAAGGAGCGAATGGCAATCAGACGCAAGTTGCGCGTCTTGACGCTGGCGCCTCGATTGGTCCCGAGATCGGCAAGGAACGCGTCGACAAAAGGCGCATCGGATCGTCTAGGCTCGATAGCGGTTTGCAGAGCCGCATCCGTGCAAACGTGAACAGAAGCCGGAACGTGTCTCGGTAGGATGCAATCGTGTTGGCGCGGACATCGTGCTGGCCTAAGAGCCGCTCGGTAAGTAACGCTCGATGAGCCCGGCGAGGCTGCTACTCGGCTTCATGGCCTGGCCTGCGCCGCTCAGCCACGAAGAAGTACGCACCGCAGCGTGATCCGAGGTGAGCATCCCGCCTTTCCGCGCAGCTGTGGGTCGCCGGATGCAAGGGCGCGAGGCGCGATTTGCCGAACTCACTCTCTCGAACTGCGAGTACGCCTTCCTCGAGATCGCCGTCGGTACGCTCAAGCTCAATCGCCTCGGATAGACGCATGGCGGTCACTGCGATCGCCCGAACAGATAATGATAACTCCAGCGCCGCAGTGCGGCCGCAGGAGGCAGGGCAAGTGCCGCTTCCGAGTACGGGTCGCAGAGTGGCGGTCATTGCACGCCTGCAGCCCACGACAGGCTCAATGTGCGAGGTCTCTCAATATTCGCCTTCGCATCCACGCGGGCGGCATCATGGCTCTCTTATCACAGCAACCGGCCGATCTCAGACAGAGTCGCGTCGAATCCGAGAAGCTCGATGGTAAGGCGGCGCAATAAGATATAGGCCCCGTGATAGAGGCGGAGCCACGGACGCCGGCACGTTCCTAGGCCGTCCTGGCGGACATCGTAATCGCGCCACCCGATGCAAATCCCCACGCGAGGCACCGGCGTGGGCAGAAACAGCCGGCGCTTGGATGACGTCGGGCAGGTATCACGCAGGTCGGTCACGACGGACGCGCCGACGTCTGGAGGCATCGGCATTCGTGCTCGCTGCCGCCCCCTGGCGCAAATAGGCATCTCGCCGGATCGACAGTCGATCTGATCCAGGGTGAGGATCGCGACCTCGCCGGCTCGTAAACCGAGCTTGGCCAGCAGCATCAGGATGGCGTAAATCCCGCCGGCCCATCGCGGAAGCCCGATCGCAACCATGTTGCGTATCGGCTGTCCTCGAGCATGGCTCCTCAAAAATGTTCATTTTAGAAGGCTCATCGCCGCGTCGATGACCTGCTCGACGCTGATCTTCGACATACACACCCGGCAATGTTCGCAGGGGTCGAGGTTGCCGCAGCCTAGACCTTCGCCGGTAAACAGGTTCACGTGTTGCGCGTAGCCGGTCACCGCCGGCGACACAAAGCCGCCGAAGATCACGACCGCCGGTGTGTTGACTGGACTGGCTGCACAGGCATGGTGCAAGCCGCCCTCGGGCCCGACGTAGAGCGCCGCACGCGCCAGCACTGCGCAGGCCGTCCGGAAGCTTGGGGTGGCGATGCGCTCGATGCCGTCGATCGCCTGCGCGCCAGCGTCGAATTGCACGACCCGGAAGCCGCGATCGCGCAGGAGGTGGGCGACGCCGCGGTAGCGATCGAGGCCCCATCGCTTGTTCTGCCTGCCCCATTGCTTGTTCGGCGCGTCGTTCACGGTGTTGGGCTCTACTACGATGAAATCGTCGCCGACGCGCTCGGCGAATTCGAGCTCGCTGGGATCGAAAAAGAGCTCGCCCGGCCGTTGCGTCCCCGACGCGAAAATCATTTGCCGGCGCTCGCCGCTACCGAACCGGTAGTATCTGCGCGCGCCGCTATAGTGCTCGATCCACTCGAGGTTGTCGGCCCGCTCCTGCCCGGGCGCGGCCACGTTTGGATTGCCGCGAAAAATCAAGTGGGCGCACTCGTTCCAAATAATCTTGCGACCGTCGCCGAAGGCGATCTTGACGCCACGGGCGTGAGCCCCGCGCGCCAAGCCGGAGCCCATGATTTCGTCACCGTATTCCATCGAAAATCCTCCTGACTTCCTTGCGGACACAATGTCCTCGGCGAGCTCTGCCGGTGAGTAAATCTCGATCGCCTCCACCAGCTCGCTCAACGAGCGGAAGCGATGACACTCGCCGGGCCGGACCGCGGTGAACTCGCCCGGACTGAGTGGGTGGTGCCCACGAGTGCGTAGTCGTTCTTGTGTACCTCGATCAAAAAGGCGACTGCTCTTGAAAGCGTTCCATTTGTGATTGTGAAGCTGCACGAAGCAGCAGGCAGCGCACGCAATCCCCAGTCGATGCACGTCGAGCACCGTCAAGGTAGTGTGTCGAGCACTCCTTGCTCTGCACCCGCACTGATAACGATGTCATCCGTATTCCAGCCGATGCATGTTTTCTTGTTTCGGCCGATAGCTTTTCGGCGTCAGCCCTGCGAAGCTTCACCGATATCGGCGAGGGGCGATCGCCAACAAACGACTTCATTTTCGGAAAGCAGCTGTCATCCAGCCCAACTCCGGCAGCACCACGACGAGGGCGTTTACGTGCCAGGAGGCGCGCATTGTTGAAATTCCCGAGGCCGGAACCGCCGTCAAGGAGCAAAGGAAGCCCGATCGAGTCCGCTATGCGTTGGATCACGTCAATGATTGCGCTCCCCGAAGCTTTCTTGGCATCACGGTAGGCGAGAGCGCAGCAATCGACGCGCTGGATTCTGGGAGGCCTTTGAAGCCTGCACGCTCGGCGATGCTATCGTGTGCTTCCGTGAGGAAAGAGAGGTCGCGCGTGGAGCACATCACAGCGCACAGCATTTCTGCAAGTAAGGAGTGAGCGTATCGATCAGAGGGATCGGCGATAGCAGGCTGTGCTTGATGGTGCATGCCGAACTCCTTGCAGCTGCATTGACCAGCCCGACGTTCATTTAAGCGAATGGTGACATGCTTTTGTCGCTTGGATCAATTGCTAACGTTGGTAGTTGACCACGGCGCCAACGGCCCGCATCGATTAGCAGGGCGTGACGATCGGGTTGAGTGTCGGCCATGATATCCCGTCGCCACCAGAATTCGCTGCCGTGAACACAGCATACTCGGCTTCACCTGGCGCCAGACTCTGCAATACCATCCCCTCCTCCATTGCGTCGTGCCCGGCGGTGGACCTTCGCGCGACGGCGCATGCTGGGCCGCTTGCTGGCCCGGGCTTCTTCCTGCCGGTGCGCGTCCTCTCCCGGCCATTCCGCCGTCTGTTTCTGCAAGAGCTGCAAGCTTCCTTCGCGGCTGGCTAGTCAGTCGGGGTCGTGGTCTCTGCTGGATCGCCGGATCGCGGTCGCAGGCCCGCCGGATAACCCGGATCCCATGCTCTGCTCGCCCTACGCTGCGGCAAGAGGGGTTACGTCGGCGTATGCTCGGATGTTCGAGGCGCTGTACCAGACTGAGGCCGTCATCGCGAAGATCTCCATGGGATACGGCCCGGGCAGCCGGACCTCACGAAACCGGCCCCCTACATTATCACTACCTTTTTGCACGGCGAGCGTGCCAAGCTGAGCAGCGGCGTCCGGCCAGTTGATTGAATCTCCATCGATGACGCGGTCGATGGTCTTATAGTGTGTGCCAACGCACAGTCTCATAGCCGCATGGAGGATTGCAGGATCAGCGCAATTTGCGCCAGCAACGATCGAACATCTTGTGATCGTATGGGCTTAGCGAGGGGTTCCTGCGCATCTACAGCGAGACCCAACAGTTCGTGGCCTCGTCAACTACCCACCCTCGCAATTGATCTAGATGACAGAAACAGTCACGTTCACTGAACGAACGTCGGCCGGTCAAGCGCACAAGGAATCGGCATGCAATGCCAATCACCATCTGTCCTCGCCAGCGGCCCTGTTCAATCGGCTGATTCCTCACTTGCTGAAACGTTGCGTGGCGAGGTCTGCTCCAGCAGCGAGTTCTGCATCCTGATGGAAGCGCAGGACGGCCTTTCCGCCGTGCTCGCTGGGCGCGCAGGTTTCAAAGGTCTCCGGACATCGCGTCTGTCGATTGCCCGCTCTCTGGGTTACTGTGACGCCGACGAAGCGTCCTGGAGCCAACTCGTCGACGAAGGATGCAGTCGCGGAAGACATCGTCCTTGTGGCCAGGATCGAAGCGCTGATCGGCGGCCATGGATTGGACGAAGCAATTTTGCGCGCTCACGCTTATTACGACGCGGGAGCCGATGCGATCCTCATTTGCTCGCGAAGAAGCGCCGCGGACGAGATCCTTGCATTCGCACGCGCCTCGCAGAACAGGTTACCGGTCGTGATGGTTCCAACCAAATACTATCGAACACCAGTCTCCGCATATCGCACAGCCCGCATCTCCACAGTGATCTGGGCTAATCATTCCATGCGTGCGGCAATGCGGCAGGTCTGTCATCGCATCATCACCGAGGAGAACACTGCCAGCATTGGCCCCAATATTGCGACGCTCGACGAGATCTTCGAACTGTTAAGATACAACGAGCTGGCCCGGGCCGAAGCACGATATCTGCCTGAGCTACGATGCTCAGGCTTTCATCCTCACAACAGCCACGATTTTGAAGGACCTATACCATGAAACCGCTTGCCATACGATCCAGCGCAAACGGCGCAAGGTTCCGTTACATTGGACATAGCGTGAAATGGCGGGACAGCTCTGCCGCCGCACACCAAAGTTACTGCCACAATCGCCTCACCGTCTCAACGGTCATCCAATCACCGAAAACGGCCAACGTGGACGATGAACCGTCACCTTCAATATGAACGGGTTTTCTTTCTAGCTCGCGGGCAAGCTCTGCGCCGCAGCAATAACCATGACGCGTTGGATTGACGGAGAGCGCACATGCTGGCGCAACGAACGGCCCTGTTCAAATCGTCGGACACTGCCGTGGCGTGGACCGCGACCAAAGCAGCCGCCGCGAGCGGCGAGCAAATCATCGACTTGACCGCCGAAGAGATCCGAAGCGACCTTGCGCCAATGGTGCGCGAGGGCACGGTCATCGCGATCAATCGCAATGTCAACCGCGAGTTCGAGACAGGCGACCCGACGGAGCTACGCCATGCAATCGCTCGCAAAATTTCCGCTGAGACCGATCAACCGTGGTCGGCGGACGAAGTCGCAGTAACGGGCGGCTCCAAACATGCTCTTTTCAATGCGGCAATGATTCTTCTGAATCCCGGGGACGAGGTGCTCATCCCCGTCCCACATTGGACAGCGTTCCCGGCGCAGACCTTACTGGCTGGCGGCACCCCGATCTTCATCGAGACCAGGGACAACAACTATGTGCCGAAGCTTTCAGATCTAGCCGCGGCCGTTACATCAAAGACTAAAGCGATCGTTGTCAACACGCCGAACAATCCGACCGGCACGATCTACAACCGCGATACTCTTGCTGATATCGCCCAGCTTGCGATCGAGCGGGATCTCTGGATTGTGTTCGATGAATGCTATGGGGCTTTCGCCCATGCCCCACATACCCACCATCCTATCGTCTCGGTCGCTCCTCCGGCACGCGCTCGCACTCTGATCGTCAATTCGTTCTCCAAATCGCTGGCCCTGACCGGCTGGCGAATTGGCTATCTCGCCGGCCCAGAGGCGGTTATTAGCGCGGTCAAGGCGTTACAAAGCCATACAACCCACAATCCGAACGTCATTGCTCAGCACGCGCTGCTCCATCATTTGGAATCCGGCGATGACGCCTTCCAACAAAAACTTCAACGTCAGGTTGGCGAAGCTCGAACGCTCGGGCTCTCGATCCTGTCAACGTTGACGTCGATCCCCCAACCTGCTGCCCACGGCGGATTTCACTTCTATCTCGATCTAAAAGGCTGGCAGCGGTGCATCAAGGGCCCTGGCCCTGAGTTCAACGCCGATGATGTCGTTAACGTATTGCTGATGGACGCTGGTGTCGCGACAGTGTCGGGCACAGCCTTTGGCGACCCGGCCGGGGTCCGACTCTCCTACGGCGTCGATCTCAACTCGCTCGACAAGGGCTTGCGGCGTCTGTCCGCAACTCTGAACACGTGGAACTGAAATCTTGGTTGTTCGGCGTGCCTGGAATTGCAGAGGTTAGCATTACGCCCGAATTTCCACACCGCGCCGTCGTCCTTGCAGCGGGCCTCGGCTCTCGCCTGGACGAAGAGCTCCGTCGGGTCGCCGTGCAGGAAAGCGGGTTGGACCAGTACGAGCCCAGCGACCGCGCAGCCGCCGCCGCGCTTTCCAGTCGTTCCAGAGAGCCGTCGATGACGGGCCCGCCCCGCCGGTGTTCAGATCGTGGCGCTGGCTCTGCATGATCTCGCCGATAGGGTCACGTTCCTGGGTGACATGCTCGCACGCCATCAGTACGGACTCGCTGTAGATGATCATTTGGTTATGAACTCAGGATTGTCATGCTCGCTTCCCCTTTAGCGCAAACTGGAATAAGGAATAATGCGCGCGGAGGGAGCAAGGTCGTGGTCGAGTATCTCGGCATATGGCTTTGCCCTCACAGATCCGCGCAGGCGGCTTTCCCGCACCCGGCTCTTCCCGAGAGTAACCCGCGTCATATCCGCGCCTGCGCCCATGTGCGAGTGATGCGCGGAGTTGGCAGGCGGAAGCGTGCCGTCAGGGTCTCGAACTCCAGCCAATCCATGCGCCGACTTTTCTGGCTGCGCCGTCTCAGACAACGCAGCCAGGTCCGACGCACTTCGCGGTAGAAGCCGTTGAGCGCTGGATAGTTGTGCGGCCTACCGTAGTAGCCGTAGTGTCCGCGCAGAACGGCGGCGAACCACTCGTGCTGCGTGGGCAGTGGCGCGTGCATGAGCCGCCAAGCGTCCTGGCGCAACGCCGTCAGCTAGCGCGCGTCAGGCGTTTCCCTTCCGTCTTGTGCTTCACGATGAACCGGCCATCTCTGGTCCACCCGCAGTAGTGAGTGAAGCCGAGGAAGGCGAAGGTCTCTGGCCGCCGCTCGCCGCGCCGCTGCCGCAAGAGGGCCGCGAACCGGCCAAACTCGAGCAGCCGCGTCTTGTCCGTCAGGCCGAAGTTGGCCAGCCGCGCCTTGAGGGCCAAGAGCATTTCCTGCGCATCTGCCTTGTTCTCGAAGCCCATGACGAACAGCCACTCGTGGTCGACCGAGTCGAAGAAGCTGCGTATGTCGGCATCGAGCACCCAGTTCACGCGCTGGCTCATGATCGCCGTATGCAGGGCATCAAGCGCCATGTGAGTATTCCGCCCCGGCCGGAAGCCGCAGGAGAACCCGAGGAAGTCGGCCTCGTAGACAGCACTCAGCACCTCGGCCACCGCGCTTTGGACGATCTTGTCCTCTAGCGCCGACACACCGAGAGGCCGCTTACCGCCATCGGCTTTAGGGATGTAGACTCGCCGCACCGGCTGTGGCCGGTAGCGACCAGCGTGGACTCGTCCGCAGAGGTCGCGGATGTTATCCATTAGCCCCTCTTCGTACTTCGCCACCGTTACCCCATCGACCCCCGCGCTGGCCTGCCGCTCTTGCCGTCGAAACGCCCGAAGCAGAGCGTCCTCGTCGATATGGTGCAGCAAGGCCGTGAACCGGGTTTGGGCAGCCTGCTTGGCCGCCGCGTTCACCCGCTCGAGGTTCGGCGGCAAGGCAACCCGGCTCTGTGTCCGGACCCTGGCCTTCTCGCGCGGGCTCCTCTCGGGCTGGCCCCTTCCCTCCATGCGTCTCGTTTCCTTCGACGACTTCACAGGTACTATGGACCAGTCCGACTCCCGACCTCAGCTCGGACCACGGCTCTGGCAGTGCCTTGCCGCTGTCCCCCATTGGAGACCAATCCAATGGACCCGATCGGGCCTCTCATGTTCCAATGACTACCGTCCATGCGTGATCCGGCCTTCGACCCCGACGGAGCGGCATCGTCTCGCTATAACGACGATGCTCATGCTGCCTTCGTGACTAGGGAACGCACTCGGCCTCCGCGAACATCCACCTTTCGAGGCTCATTCCCGCACCCCGCATGGCTCCTGTCTACACTTCAGACCTCGCGTTGCCGCGACGCCCGCTAGACTCGGTCCCGGCCTGCCTGCTTCAGCTTTGGCCGGATGGGACTTCCACCCACAAGCAATCATCAGCTTGGCATGACGTACTCCCCGGTGATGGTGTAGCTCGGTAGAGCAAAGCCGTCCGCAGGCGCGCCCTCAAATAGCGGCGTAGCGGGCGGACGGCTTTGCGGTGGTCACCGGCGATTCGCCGGTAGGGTCGGGTTGCTGACACCAACCTGATTCGAGGAACCGCCGATGACCGATGA
>NZ_VITY01000023.1 GCF_007993935.1 Bradyrhizobium macuxiense
CGGCATGGACGGCCTCCCGAATCGACCAATCCAGCCAATTGTGATGTGTCAGCTATGTCCCCGAACACCTGTCCGTGATCTGTCCGGTCTAAACAGCATGCGGGTGATCCAGTATTCCAGAGGCATTTGTGCTTGAGCCGAGAGGCCGCGGCGTTGCGCGCGGGGTCAATTTGCCTCACCCATACGTTTCCACGATGAAGTCGATCAGGGCGCGAAGCTTCGGGGTCATCTTGCGATTCCTCGGCCACAGGATCTGGCGTGCGCGGGCTTGCGTCGTGTAGTTCGGCAGCAGGACCTGAAGCCGGCCCGCGGCGATATCGTCGGCGAGCAGTTCGTCGCGCATCAGCACGATGCCGGCGCCGGCGAGCGCCGCATAGCGGATGCCGAACGCGTTGTTGATGGTCAGGCGGCTCTCGACATCGACATGCACTTCACCCTCCGGCCCGAAGAAGCTCCATCGCCGCGCGTCCGACCAGCCGGGGTAGCGCAGGCATTCATGGTGGACGAGGTCCCTTGGATGGGTCGGCGTGCCGCGTTCGGCGAGATAGCTCGGCGCGGCGCAAACCACGCCGGTGTAGGGCGACAGCGAGCGCGACATCATGCTGGAGTCGGTCAACGTGCCGACCCGGATCGCGGCATCCAGCCCTTCCTCGAGCAGGTCGGCCATCTTGTCGCTGAGGACGAGGTCGACCGAGACCTCAGGATATCTCTTCCTGAAGCGGACCAGCGCGGGCGCCAGGCTGTACGACCCGAAGGCGACCGACGTCGCAACGCGGAGCTTGCCGCGCGGTGCGCTCAGGGCTTCCTCGACCAGCGCATCGCCGGCCTCGGCCTCGACCAGCAGGTGCTTGCAGTGATCGAGATAGCTGCGGCCGAGCTCGGTGAGGCCCTGACGCCGTGTCGAGCGGTTGATCAATTGCGAGCCGAGCCGGTCTTCGAGAAAACGGATATGCTTGCCGATCATGGTCGGCGACATTCGCAGCTCCTTGGCCGCCGCGGTGAACGAGCCGAGATCGGCGACGCGGGCGAACACGGACATGCTGGTCAATCGGTCCATTATTATAAACCAATGGTTATTTCACTGTGGATCAAAGCGCCGCTTATAGGGCGTTGTATTTCTATTTATTACCATGAGTTGGCAATCGGCGCGAGGACGCGTGCGATTGCTTTGGAATTTGGCCGGTCGTGCCCGGAGGGGCGCGGTCCGCGCGAGGGCTCGAACCAGGACAGGAGTGTCAGGATGCCTTTCCAGATCACGATCAACGGGACCAGTCATTCGGTCGATGCCGACGGCGATACGCCGCTGCTGTGGGTGCTGCGCGACGTGCTCGGCATGACCGGCACCAAATTCGGCTGCGGCATGGCGCTGTGCGGCGCCTGCACGGTGCATCTCGACGACACCGCGGTGCGCTCCTGCATCACGACGATCGACAGCATCGGCGATTCCAAGATCACGACCATCGAGGCGGTCGGCACGACGCCGGCTGGCAAGAAGATCCAGGACGCCTGGCTCGCGCATGAGGTGCCGCAATGCGGCTACTGCCAGTCCGGGCAGATCATGTCCGCTGCCGCGTTGCTCGCAAGCAAGTCGAAGCCGACCGACGCCGATATCGACGAGGCGATGTCGGGCAACATCTGCCGCTGCGGGACCTATGTCCGCATCCGCGAAGCCATCAAGCAAGCCGCGCAGTCGGAGGTTGAGCCATGACGCTGATCGACAATCTGTCTGAGCGCGCCGCCGATCTGTCGCGGCGCAACTTCCTCCGCGCCGGCGCCATCGCAGGCGGCGGCCTGCTGCTCAGCGTGAGCCTGCCGTTCGCAGGCCGCGAAAGCGAGGCCGCGCCTTCCGCTGATTTTGCGCCGAATGCCTTCATCCGGATCGGTGCCGACGGCAAGGTGGTGCTGACCATGCCCTATGTGGAGATGGGGCAGGGCACCTACACCTCGATCCCGATGCTGATCGCCGAGGAGCTTGAGATCGGCCTGAAGCAGGTGCAGCTCGAGCACGCGCCGCCGAGCGACAAGCTCTACGCCAACCCGCTGCTCGGCGTGCAGGCCACCGGCAATTCGAACGCGATGCGCGGCGCCTGGCAGCCGATGCGGAAGGCCGGCGCCACTGCGAAGGCGATGCTGGTCGCTGCCGCGGCGAAGCGTTGGAACGTCGAGCCCGCGTCGTGCCGCGCCGAGAACGGCGAGGTGCTTCATGCCGCCTCGGGACGCAAGCTGGGTTATGGCGAGCTCGCGGCCGATGCCGCGCAGATGCCGGTGCCGGAGAACGTGACGCTGAAGAGCCCGGCCGATTTCAAGCTGATCGGCACGCCGGCCAAGCGGCTCGATACGCCATCGAAGGTCAACGGCACAGCGGTCTATGGCATCGACGCGCGGCCGCCCGGAGTGAAGGTCGCGACGCTGGCGCAGTCGCCGGTGTTCGGCGGGCGGGTGAAGCGCGTGGATGATGCGGCGGCAAAGGCAGTCAAGGGCGTCCGCCAGATCGTGACGCTCGATGACGCCGTTGCCGTGGTGGCCGATCACATGGGAGCAGCGAAGAAGGGTCTCGCGGCGCTCACGATCGAGTGGGACGAGGGAGGCCATGCCAAGCTCGCCACGGCCGATATCGCGCGCGAGCTCGAAGCCGCCACCACCAAGCCGGGCGCCGTCGCGCAGAACGTCGGCGACACCGACAAGGCGATGGCGGGCGCAGCAACCAAGGTCGAGGCGACCTATCAGCTGCCGTTCCTCGCCCATGCGACGATGGAGCCGATGAACTGCACCGTGCATGTGCGTCCCGATGGTTGCGAGATCTGGGTGGGCAATCAGGCGCTCTCGCGTGTGCAGGCGGTGGCCGCGAAGATACTGAATCTGCCGCCGGAGAAGGTGGTGGTACACAATCATTTGCTCGGCGGCGGATTCGGCCGCAGGCTCGAGGTCGATGGAGTGATCCGCGCCGTGCAAATTGCCAAGCAGGTCGATGCGCCGGTCAAGGTGGTGTGGACCCGCGAGGAGGACATCCAGCACGACATGTACCGGCCGTACTGGTTCGATCGGATATCGGTGGGACTCGATGCATCCGGCAAGCCGGTTGCCTGGAACAATCGCTTTGCCGGTTCGTCGGTCATCGCGCGCTGGGCGCCGCCGGCGTTCCGCAATGGTCTCGACCCCGATACGACCGAGGGCGCGATCGATCTCGTCTACGACATCCCGAACTTCCACGTCGAATATGTCCGGGTCGAACCACCAGGCATTCCGACCGCGTTCTGGCGCAGCGTCGGGCCCTCGCACAATGTGTTCGTCGCCGAAAGCATGATCGACGAGATGGCGGCGGCCGCTAAACAGGACCCGGTCGAGTATCGCAAGGCGTTGCTCGGCAAGTCGCCGCGCGCCAAGGCGGCGCTCGAGCTTGCGGCCAGCAAGGCCGGCTGGGGCGGCAAGCTGTCGGCCGGGCGCGGACGCGGCGTGTCGCTGCAGTTCGTGTTCGGCAGCTATCTTGCGCAGATTGCCGAGGTCGAGGTCGCCAAGGACGGTTGGGTCCGCGTCCATCGCGTGGTCTGCGCGATGGACTGCGGCACTGTGGTCAATCCCGATACGGTGCAGGCGCAGCTGCAGAGCGGCATCAATTTCGGCGTCACCGCCGCGCTCTATGGCGAGATCACCCTGAAGGACGGTCGCGTCGAGCAGACCAATTTCGACAGCTACCAGATGCTGCGCATCGATCAGGCCCCGGCGATCGAGGTCCATATCGTACCGAGCACCGAGCCACCCGGCGGGATGGGCGAGACCGGGACATCGGGAATCGTGCCCGCGATCAGCAATGCGATCTTCGCGGCGACCGGTAAGCGGCTGCGCAAGATGCCAGTCGATCCGGCGGTGTTGAAGCAGGCGTGAGGCGGCAGCGGCGCCACTGGCGCGATCGTGAAGTCGCACGGATTTGCAGGTTCCGCTGATCCGTGCGACAAGCGGGCATGCATGTGAGGCGGCTCGTCAATCTCTGGATTCTGCTGTTCGTCGCGGCCGGGCTGTTGCTCGCGCCCGTGGCGCCGGCGTTTGCCCGCATGATGCCGGATGCGTCGGCCGCCACGATGCAGGCGACGATGTCTGACCATCAGGCTATGTCGGACCACGCAATGTCCGACATGGCCATGTCTGACGAAGCCATGTCGGGGCAGGCGATGGCGGACAACATGCCGTGCTGTCCGGACCAGACCAAGAGCAAGGGGTGCGACGATTGTCCGTTCCTTGCGCTGTGCATGCTCAGCGTTTCGCTGCCGGCGCCCGGCGGCGCGATGTCGCTCATCGCGCGTCAGCCGTTGCAAAACGCCTTTGCGGCAGGCGACGACCGTCTTCTCGACGGGCTTGGCGCCAAGCCTCCGGATCATCCGCCTCGAATCAACGCCTGACAGGCGCTCAAAGCGCCTGATCGCTGACGCGTGCGCCTAATAGCGCGCGTGTCGCCGCATGCCGCTCACGCGGTTCATCAGACGTATCGAGGAATCATACCCATGAAGTCTTTCCACCTCGCGCGCGCCGCTGCGGCCGCGTTGATCGGCGTTGCCCTGGCCCACGCGCCCGCCCACGCCGAGATCAAGAACTACGAGTTCCAGCTGGTGCAGCCGACCGTCAAGGCCGGGGCCGACCGTATCGTGACGGTGCGGCTGGTCGACAAGAGCACCGGAAAATCCGTCTCCGACGCGATCATCTTCTCGACCCGGCTCGACATGGCGCCGGACGGCATGCAGGAGATGGCCACCAAGGTGACGCCGATGCCGGGCGCCGAGCCCGGCACCTACCGGTTCAAGGCGACCTTCGGCATGGCCGGCCGCTGGCAGTTGTCGCTCGGCGCCAAGGTGCAGGGCGAGACCGGCTCGGTCGAGAACAAGCTCGTCGTCACGGCCGAGCAATGAGCCGCCGAGCAATGTGGCCCTTGAGATGGGCCGGCGCTGCTGCTGCGATCGCCGCAGCGGCAGGCGTCGCATGGACCGCCCGCGGCCTGCCGCCGCGGCCGGTGACCGCTGCCATCGTCTCCGCCGCGCAGGCGGCGGAGACGACTGCGCCGATCTATTACCGCGATCCCGACGGCAAGCCGCTCTACTCGGCGACGCCGAAGCAGACGCCCGACGGGCGCGACTATCTGCCGGTGTTCCCGGAGGGCGATGCGCAATCCGGCGAGCCCGAACAGCCGGCGAACGCGAAGTCCGCGGCAGCGAACAGCGAGCGCAGAGTCAAATATTATCGCAACCCGATGGGGCTTGCCGACACCTCGCCGGTGCCGAAGAAGGACTCGATGGGGATGGATTACATTCCCGTCTATGACGGCGACGAGAGCGACGACGGTTCGATCACGCTGTCACCCGGCAAGATCCAGCGCAGCGGCGTCAAGTCCGAAGCCGCGCAGATGCGCCGCATCCGCACCCTGGTCCGCGCGCCCGGCACGATCCAGCTCGACGAACGCCGCGTCTCCGTCATCGCAATGCGCGCCGAGAGCTATGTGCAGAAGGTCGCCGACGTCACGACCGGCAGCCGGGTGACAAAAGGGCAGCCGCTGATGGAGGTCTATAGCCCGGCGATATCGTCCGCCGCGGCCGAATATGTCGCGACCATCACGTCGAAGGCGACCGCGGGCATCGAGCCCTACGGGCGAGGCTCCAAGCAGCGGCTGACCAATCTCGACGTCCCCGAGGCCGTCATCGTCGACATGGAGAAGAACCGCACCGTTCCGATCGCCATTCCGTGGTCGTCGCCGCGCGACGGCATCGTGCTGCAGCGGGCCGCGATCGAGGGCATGCGCGCGCAGCCGGGCGACGTGTTGTTCCGGATCGCCGACGTCTCGGTGGTGTGGGCGCTGGTCGACGTCGCCGAGCGCGACCTCGGCAACATCGTGGTCGGGCAGACGGTCACGGTGCGGGCGCGCAGCTATCCCGGCCGCAATTTCGCAGGCCAGATCAGCATGATCTATCCGCAGGTCAACAAGGAGACGCGCACCGCGCGGGTGCGGATCGACCTGGCGAATGCCGACCTCGCGCTGCTGCCCGACATGTATGTCGACGCCGAGATCGACACCGGCAGCGCGGCGCCGGTGCTGTCCGTGGCCGACAACTCCATCCTCGACACCGGTAGCCGGCAGACCGTGCTGCTCGACCGGGGCAACGGACGGTTCGAGCCGCGCGAGGTCAAGCTCGGGCGGCGCGGCGACGGCTATGTCGAAATCCGCGACGGGATCGCGGAGGGCGATGCGGTGGTGACATCGGCGACCTTCCTGATCGACGCCGAGAGCAATCTGAAGGCGGCGATCAAGGGCTTTGCCGAGGCCGGCGAGAAACAGGCGGCGGGCGGAAGCGAGATGATGGACGGAGGCAAGCCATGATTGCCCGTGTGATTGCCTGGTCGGCGCGCAATCTGCTGCTGGTGCTGTTCGGCACCGGCTTCGCGGCGGCCGCGGGTCTCTACGCGCTGCTGCATCTGCCGCTCGATGCGATCCCCGATCTCTCCGATACCCAGGTCATCGTCTACACCGAATATCCGGGCCAAGCACCGCAGGTGATCGAGGACCAGGTCACCTATCCCCTGACCACGGCGATGCTGACGGTGCCGAAATCGAAGGTCGTGCGCGGCTTCTCGTTCTTCGGCGTCTCTTTCGTCTACGTCATCTTCGAGGACGGCACCGATATCTACTGGGCGCGCTCGCGCGTGCTCGAATTCCTCAACAGCGCGACGTCGCGGTTGCCGGCCGGCGTGTCACCGACCATCGGTCCCGACGCGACCGGCGTCGGCTGGGTCTACCAATATGCGGTGATGTCGAAGCAGCTGAACCTCGCCGACACGCGCACCATTCAGGACTGGAATCTGAAATTCGCGCTGGCCAAGGCCGAAGGCGTTGCCGAGGTCGCGAGCGTCGGCGGCTTCGTCAAACAGTACAACGTGATCCTCGATCCGCAGCGGATGCGCGACCGCGGCATCACCATGCAGCGGATGCGCGATGCGATCCGCGCCAGCAATGCCGATGTCGGCGGCCGCACCGTCGAGCTCTCCGAATTCGAATACGTAATCCGCGGCAAGGGCTATCTCAGGGACATCAACGACCTCGGCAATGTCGTGCTGAAGACCGACAACGGCACGCCGGTGCTGCTGCGCGACGTCGCCCGCGTCGAGCTCGGCCCCGACGAGCGGCGCGGCATCGCCGAGCTGAACGGCGAGGGCGAGGTGGCCAGCGGCATCGTGCTGCAGCGCTTCGGCATGAACGCGCTCGACGTGATCGAGAACGTCAAGAAGCGGTTCAGGGAGATCGCGACCAGCCTGCCGAAATCGGTCGAGATCGTGCCGGTCTATGACCGCTCCAACCTGATCTATGCGGCGATCGAAACATTGAAGCGCACGCTGTTCGAGGAGAGCGTCGTGGTCGCGCTGGTCTGTATCGTGTTCCTGCTGCATGTGCGCAGCGCGCTGGTTGCGATCCTGATGCTGCCGGTCGGCGTGCTGATGGCGTTCGGCGCCATGAAGTTTTTCGGGATCGGCTCCAACATCATGAGCCTTGGCGGCATCGCGATCGCGATCGGCGCCATGATCGATGCGGCGATCGTGATGATCGAGAACGCGCACAAGCATCTCGAGCGCGCCAAGCCCGGCCAGTCGCGGGTCGCGATCCTGATCGAGGCTGCGGCCGAAGTGGGGCCGGCGCTGTTCTTCAGCCTGCTGATCATCACCGTGTCGTTCATGCCGATCTTCACGCTGGAATCGCAGGAGGGCCGGCTGTTCTCGCCGCTCGCCTTCACCAAGACATTCGCGATGGCGGCGGCGGCGTTGCTGTCGGTGACGCTGGTGCCGGCGCTGATGGTGATCTTCGTCCGCGGCAGGATCATTCCCGAGCACAAGAATCCGATCAACCGATTCCTGATCTGGATCTACCGTCCGGTCATCAACGGAGTATTGCGGGCCAAGACGTTGGTGATCCTGCTGGCGCTCGGTGTGCTCGCCGTGACGGTCTGGCCGGCGCGGCAGCTCGGCACCGAGTTCATGCCCGATCTCAACGAGGGCACGCTGCTCTATATGCCGACCACGCTGCCGGGCATCTCGGTGACCAAGGCATCCGAACTGATGCAGACCCAGAACCGCATTATCAAGAGCTTTCCGGAGGTCGCCTCGGTCTATGGCAAGGCCGGCCGCGCCGCCACCGCGACCGATCCGGCGCCGTCGGAGATGTTCGAGACCGTCGTCAACCTCAAGCCGAAGCAAGAATGGCGCAAGGGCGTCAGCCTCGACGGCCTGATCGCCGAGATGGACAAGGCGCTGCAATTCCCCGGCGTCTCCAACGCCTGGACGATGCCGATCAAGGCGCGCATCGACATGCTCTCGACCGGCATCCGCACCCCGGTCGGGGTCAAGGTGATCGGTCCCGATCTCGCCGTGATCGACAAGCTCGCGCGGCAGGTCGAGCAGGTGCTCAAGACCGTGCCGGGGACCTCGTCGGCCTATGCCGAGCGCAGCCTCGGCGGCTACTATCTGGAGATCACGCCGAACCGAGAGGCGCTCGCGCGTTATGGCATTGCGGTGCAGGACGTGCAGGACACGATCGCGACCGCGCTCGGCGGCCAGAGCGTGACGACGACGGTGGAGGGGCGGCAGCGCTTCGCCGTCAACATGCGTTATCCGCGCGATTTGCGCGACAATCCCAGCGCGATCGCCAGCGACATCCTGGTGGCGATGCCGGCTGGCGGCGCGGTGCCGCTCGGCGAGGTCGCCAATGTCGTGCCGGCGCGCGGGCCGAGCTCGATCCGGACCGAGAACGGGCAGCTCGCGACCTACATCTATGTCGACATCCGCGAGCGCGATCTCGGCGGCTACGTCGCGGATGCGCAGCGCGCGGTGCAGGCGAGCGTGGCGTTTCCGCCGGGCGCCTATCTGGTCTGGAGCGGCCAATACGAATATCTCGAGCGCGCCGCGGCGCGGCTCAGGATCGTGGTGCCGGTGACGCTCTCGATCATCTTCCTGCTGCTCTACCTCAACTTCCGCTCGGTGGCGGAGACCATGATCGTGATGCTGTCGCTGCCGTTCGCGCTGGTCGGCGGGCTCTGGCTGATGTGGGCGCTCGGCTTCAACCTGTCGGTTGCGGTCGCGGTCGGCTTCATCGCGCTGGCCGGCGTCGCCGCCGAGACCGGCGTCGTGATGCTGATCTATCTCAACCACGCGCTGGACGAGGCGAAAGCGCGCTGTGCCGCCGAACGGCGGACGGTCGGCCGCGACGATTTGCATCGCGCGATCATCGAGGGCGCAGTCGAGCGCGTCCGGCCCAAGATGATGACTGTCGTCGCGATCATGGCCGGGCTGCTGCCGATCATGTGGAGCACCGGTACCGGCTCCGAGATCATGCAACGCATCGCAGTGCCGATGATCGGTGGCATGATTTCTTCGACCTTGCTGACGCTGATCGTGATCCCCGCGATCTTCGCCATCGTGAAGGGCATCGAGATCAGGGCGAAGGTGCCGGAACGGGAGATCGGTGCAACCGCCGCCCGCCGGCAGGCGCAGTTGTGACTGGGACAAACGCATTCTTTGAAATGGAGAATCCAATGAAGAATTTCACCAGAACCTGCATCGCGCTCGTTGCGCTGTCGGCGGCGGCTCTCCCGTCGCGCGCGCACGACAAGCACGGGCACCAATCCTATTCGGCCGGCGAGCCCGGCGATCCCAGCAAGCCGTCGCGCACCGTCGAGGTCGAGATGAAGGAGATGGAGTTCACGCCGTTCCGCATCGAGGTCAAGCGCGGCGAACAGGTCCGCTTCGTGATCAGGAATGCCGGCACCGAGGATCATGAATTCCTGCTTGCCACCACCGAGGAAAATCTCAGGCACGCCGAAGTCATGAAGAAGCATCCGCACATGGAGCATGACGATCCGAACGGCGTCCGTCTGGCGCCGAAGAAAAGCGCCGAGATCGTCTGGAAGTTCACCAAGCCCGGAACGTTCGAGTATTCCTGTCTGATCCCCGATCACCGCGACTATGGGATGACCGGCCGCGTCATCGTGAAGTGAAATCAACGACGAATGAAGGGACAACGACGATGAAAGGGATCACCACGACGGCAGGCGCGGTCACGCTCGCCTTGGCGCTGACATTTGGCGCGGCGTTCGCGCAGGCGGCTGATATCAACGGCGAGGTCAAGAAGATCGACGAGAGCGCGGGCAAGATCACGCTCAAGCATGGGCCGGCCAAGAGCCTCGGCATGGAGCAGCCGATGACGATGATCTACCGGGTCAAGGATCCCGCGCTGCTCAAGCAGGTGAAGGTCGGCGACAAGGTCAGGTTCGAAGCCCAGGAGGGCGACGGCGGCTACACCGTCACGGCGATCCAGAAGGCGAAGTGAGACGATCGCCGGCGTCGCGGCGTGCGCCATGCCGGTCGATCAAACCGCATGATCAGGTCCTCACTGGCCGCCGCATGCGGCGTCGCCGCAGCATTTTCCGTCCGCCTGGACCGGAGGGCAGGGCACCGAGCCGTAGGAGCAGAACACGCAGCAATCGCCGGCCTTCGGCTTGAGGCGGGTGCCACAGCCCGCGCAGTCGTAGAAGAACTGGCAGGCGTCGGTCGGCATGGTCTCGGCCTTGGCGAAGCCGCAAGCCGGGCAGGTCAGGGTGGAGACGAGTTGCATGTTGCCTTCGTAAGCTCTGCGTTCGGCTACCACAAGGACCCGAAAGCCCGCCGGCGGAAGCGGCTGCCGTCGATGATGTTAACTCTACCGCGTCGGCGATCGGCGGCATTGGAACGCGATCGGCCCTGGCGCGTTGCTGTGCATCATTCGTGTGCAGAAGGCCCCCTCCATGACAGTCAACGCGGCAATACTGATGGTGGCATTGGTGCTGTCGGGAACCGTGTTGGCGCAGAGCTCCGGTCCGTCGGCCGGCTCGGCGGGGGCCGGGCAGGCCGCCAATGTGACCACCACCGGCCAGGCGCTGAACACCAGCAAGAAGACCGGCGACAGCGGCCCGCCGATCGAGAAGGCGGCGCACCCGGCCAAGCCGGGGGAGAGCGCCGATGGCAACACGGTCGGCGCGGGCCATCCGAAAAAGCCCGACCGGCGCCTCGAGCACTACCCGTAACAGGCCAAGGCGAGTTGGCTCTCACTTATTCCTATGCGTAGCAAAAAGCCGGCGCGGTCGTTGCGACCACGCCGGCTTTTATTGGACGGCAGGCCCGCTCAGTAAACCAGGCCCGTGCCCGGGGGCTTCTCCAGCGCCGCGGCGAGCGAGCGATATTCATCGCTGTTGGTGCCGGCAAGCTGGGCGATGCGGTTCAAATGGTACTGCGCCTGATCGCGGTTGCCCTGTTCGACCTGCCAGAGGCCGTAATACTGCCAGGTGCGCACATGGGTCGGATCAGCCTTCAGCGCGCGCTCGTACCAGATCTGCGAGACCTTGTAGTCGCCGAGCTTGCGATAGGAGTAGCCGATCAAATTGGCGACGTCGGCACGGTCGTCCTGGCCGAGCGCCTTCAGCTGCTCGATCGCGGCGGTATAGTCGTGCTTGTCGTAGATCGTGGCATAGGCAGCGTGGTAGCCGGCCAGGAACTTCTGATCGTCGATCGCGGAGCTCTTGTCCTTCTTCGCCTTCTTGCTCTTGCTGCCGCTGTCGGACGCCGGCGGCGAGGGATTGTCGCCGCCTGCGGCGTAGGCCGAGATGACCGGCCCGGCGGCGAGCGTCATCGAGAGCACTGCGAGGCCTAGAAACTTCGTCGTCTTGCTCATTCCTGGTTGCTCCTGATCGTTCCTGATCGTGCTCGGTAATCCTACACCCAAGCCTGCTGACTTGAACACCCAAGGGTGCAGAACATTCCCGGCCGATCCCACGATTGCGTGAGGCTTTGCGACCGGCACGGGCGGGCAACATGACCAAGATGTCATTCACATGAATGAATTCCGTCCATGTCCTTCAGAACGGGTTCAGTGCGCGGCTCCTAAGGTCACGTGCATTGATCGGTGAGGCCGACCATCCGGCCGGAGACCTCTCGATCCCGAAGAGGAGGACCACCATGTTGAAGACGATTTCCGCCGCGCTGCTCGCCGTGTCCGTGATCGCAGCGCCCGCGCTCGCCGCCGAAACCGGCAAGACCGCAACCCCCGCGCCGGCGACCACCACCGCCCCGGCGACGACTGCCCCGGCGACCAAGGCCGCCCCGGTCATCAAGAGCGAGCAGTTGCCCTCGAAGGTGCGCAACGCCAACGCGAAGATGCACCACAAGCACTATCGCCATCACGGCCACCACAAGCACATGGGCATGCTGAAGGTGAAGTCGCCGAAGCATGCGACCAAGCACGTTCACGCCAAGGTCGCGACCAAGCACGTCGTGCCGGCCAAGCGCGGCTGATCGAGCACGGCTGAACTGATCTCGAATCTGATCCTGGGGGCGTAGTTCGCTCCACATTGCCCCGCTACGCCCTCCGCGACAAAGGCAAAGCCTTTGCGCAGGGATGCAGAACCGGCCCGTCCGTCCATTGCTTCCCCAATGGCGGCGGGCCGGAGTGCGTTTGGGCTTTCGATCGCCGCCTGGCGCGGAAATAACCCAGTTGCGAATTCCCTTCTGCCAGCCGGCGGTTTATGAGACGCGACCGGGGCAACATGAAACAGCTGACTTTGCGGACTTCATCACAACTGGCGGCGATCCTGCTGCTCGCGCTGCCGCTCGCCGGCTGTCTCACCAGCGATGACGGCGGCGGTTCGACCACGTTCACCGATGATCGCGGCGTCGCCAACCAGCCGTTTCCGGACCGCTACCGCGAGCAGATCGTGGCCTTCATGCGGACCTATCTGAACAACCCGGTCGGGGTTCGCGAGGCCGGGATCGCCGAGCCGGTGCAGCGCACGATCGGCGGCCGGCTGCGCTACGTGGTCTGCCTGCGCTACAGCGCCAAGGATACCGACGGCAATTACCGCCCGGCGCGGGAGCGCGGCGTCATGTTCGTCGACGGCCGGCTCGACCGCATCCTCGACAACGCCGCCGAGCCCTGCGCCGGCGCGTCCTACGCGGCTTTTCCGGATCTGGAGAAAATGGCGCGCTAGGCATGATTCGGAAAAGTGCGAAGCGGTTTTCCGAAAAGATCATGCCCGCCCTATGCGGCGCGGCGGCCCGTCGCAGCCCTGATCGAAACGTTAGCGAACTCCGATCACTTTTCGGGGAGCGCTGAACTTCACCTTAGCCGTTTGCGACTTACATACAGCCGAAATACGGCTGCTTAACCGGTGAAAAAACCTTCTGTGCCAAGGAACAAACGGGCGTGTTGCGACCCCGTTACAGCTCAGAAACATCACGGGTCCGGCATTGCCCCAAAGCAACCTAATTGGGGTCACGTTGTTTGGCTTAACAGCGCAGCGTTAGTAACGGGGATCAGAAATGAAGAAGTTTTTGCTCGGCACAGTCGCGCTGGCCGCCCTTGCGGGCCCGGCATTTGCGGCTGACATGCCGGCTCGCACCTATACCAAGGCCCCGCCGCCCTATACCGCACCGGCGCTCGTCTACAACTGGACCGGTTTCTATATCGGCGGCCATGTCGGCGGTGCGTTCACCGACGGCACCAACCTGATGGGCAGCGACGCGCGCTTCATGGGTGGCGTGCAGGGCGGCTTCGACTATCAGTTCGCGCCCAACTGGGTGATGGGCGTCGAGGCGCAGTACTCCTGGTTGCCGAGCTCCTCGAACAACAATGGCGTGCTGCTCCCGGGCGGGACGCTGGTGACCGGGAACACCGACCAGCTCGGCTCGGTGACCGGCCGCCTTGGCTACACCTGGGGTCCGGCGCTGCTCTACGCCAAGGGCGGTTATGCCTGGCGCGACAACAACAACATCTCGGCGACGGTCGGCGGCGTGCCGGCGGCCTTCACCACCGATGGCGGCCACAAGGACGGCTACACGGTCGGTGCCGGCCTCGAATACATGTTCGCCCCGAACTGGTCGGCGAAGGCCGAATACCAGTACTACAATTTCGGCAAGACCAACTTCACCAGCGGCCCGGCCGACCTCGTCGGCACAAGCTTCCGGAACGACGAGCATACCGTCAAGGTCGGGGTCAACTACCGCTTCGGCTGGGGCGGTCCGGTGGGCTCCCGCTACTGATCGCGGTTTGGTTGCAGCGAGATCAAAGGCCGGCCTTCGGGTCGGCCTTTTTTGTTGCCCCACGCGGCCGGACGCGCGGCGAGACTGGGGCTGCATCGCTATTGTGCTTCAGCTCGTTGTTTAAGCATGATCTTTTCGGAAAACCGCTTCGCACTTTTCCGGATCATGCTCCATTCAGCCCCTGTTCACGCCTGATCGTGCAATGCAAAAAATAATTCCTGCATTGCACGGAACTTTCATCGTGATCCGTTATTATGCGATCGCCGGGCTGGTGGACAAACAAACATGCGTAGCTTTGCGTTAGGGCTGATCCTCTCTGCGGTCTCCGTGCCGTGCTTTGCCCAGACCATCCTCAAATCCGAACCCTTGGCGCTTGCGCCTTACGAGGTCGTGTTCGTGCAGGACTCGTCCTGCTCGGCCGGCAAGGTGCTCAAGGTGACGGGCGCGATCCGGGGCCTGCACCGGCGGAAGATTTGCGTGTCGCTCGCCGCCGAACAGGCCTCGCTGGCAACCGCGACGCCGTAGGGACAACGCGACCATCGCACCAGCACCGGTCCGCCCATGCGCACCGGGCGATCCGCCATCCTTAGTTCAGCCGCGGCTCCTGCCGCGCTTCCCGATCGGCATCGGCCTTGTTCTTGACCGGGTCCTCGTTCGGCTCGAGCTGGCAGGGCCGGATCTCGTAGTCATTGTCCAGCACCGGGCGCGGCGAAGACGTCTCCTCCTCGGTGACGGCATCCACCACCAGGCCCGACTTCCGGGCCAGCTTCCAGACGTCAGCCTCGGTCGGATACGCCTTGCTCAGCTTGGCGTCCTGATAGAACAGCGCGTACGGCATGTGTCGTTCCCCCAATCAGCGACAACGCCAGTGGCCGTCCCGGGTTTCGGGGCGGACCACCCGTTCCAATCACGGAACCGTGAGCTCGGATATGCAGCAAGCATCTGAAAATGCGAGTCATTTCGGCCCTTTCATCGGAGGGCCTTGAGTCCTTAACGGGGCGTAAACCCCGGAAAAAAGAATCCCCGGGACTCTCCGGGTAGAATCGCCGGATGCTCCGGCCCATGAGAGCGATCCACCAGCCCCCCTACGAACGCGTGCAGCTTGCGCTTGCGGTTGCGCTGCTCGCGGCCTGCGCCGCGAACATGGCGCTGGTCTGGTCCTGGCTCTAGCTTCCCCTTCACGCGGACCGGTTGCCGGTCTTGCCGGACGGTGCACCCAGCGAAAACGCCGTGGTCCCTCAACGCCCGTAGCGATTGACGGTTCGGCCGTTCCTTCCATCATTGCCGGCAGAACGTGTGCCCGCTGCGGTCTGCGCGGACGGGCCGCTAAGCGGGGTGGAGCAGACATGATCGAGATGCTGAAGGAACGGGTCAACGGCGACGCCGGCCTGGTGCGGCGCGGCCACTATCTCACCACGACATTCCTGCTCGAGATCGGCAAGACCGCCTGGCTGATCGCGATCCATGAGGGCCGGATCGTCGCGGTGACCAAGGGGCCGTTCGTGATGCCGTCCTGGTCGTTCGCGCTGCGTACCTCGGACGAGGAGTGGGACAGGTTCTGCAAGCTGAGGCCGCCGCCCGGCTCGAACGACCTGATGGCGCTGATCAAGCGCCGCGTGTTGAAGGCCGAGGGCGAGCTGCAGATCTTCATGGCGAACCTGCGCTACTTCAAGGAAGCGCTCGGCAAGCTGCGCCGCGAGGGAGCCGCCGCATGAGCGCCAAATTCGAACCGATCATCGGCCGCTACATGCAACTCGAACTGTCCGGCCGGGCGCACCGTGTCTATGTCGAGGAGGCGGGCGAGGGCACGCCGCTGCTCTGCCTGCACACCGCGGGCGCCGACGGGCGGCAATACCGCAGCCTGATGAACGATCCGCGCGTGACGCGCAATCATCGGGTCATCGCCTTCGACATGCCCTGGCACGGCAAGTCGTCGCCGCCGCAAGGCTGGCACGACGAGGAGTACCAGCTCACCTCGACGCAATACACGGCGATGATCCTCGCCGTGATGGATGCGCTCGACCTCGACAAGCCGATCGTGATCGGCTGCTCGATCGGCGGCCGGATCGCGCTGCACCTCGCGCTCGAGCATCCCGAACGCTTCCGCGCCATCATCGGCCTGCAGGCCGGCGCGCATGTCGATCCCTATTACGACCTGAATTTCCTGCATCGGCCCGATGTGCACGGCGGCGAGGTCGCGGCCGCGATCGTCTCCGGCCTCGTCGGGCCCGACGCGCCCGACAGCGAGAGGTGGGAGACGCTGTGGCACTACATGCAGAGCGGGCCCGGCGTGTTCAAGGGCGACCTCTATTTCTACAAGATCGACGGCGACATCCGCGCCCGCGTCGCCGAGATCGACACCAGGCGCTGCCCGCTGTTCCTGTTGTCAGGCGAGTACGATTATTCCTGCACGCCGGCGGAGACGCTGGCAGTGGCCGGCAGCATTGCCGGCAGCGAGGCCACCATCATGAAAGGCCTCGGACATTTCCCGATGAGCGAAAATCCCGGTGAGTTCGCAAAGCATCTGCTGCCGGTGCTGGAGAAGATCGGCGGGCGCTAGAGCGCTGGCGCCGCCTATTCATGGTTTCGGCTGCATACCCTGCAAAAAGCGAAGCGGGTTGAGCGGGCCAATCGGGATCAGTTCGAAGCTCATCATATGGGCTTTGCCCAGAGGCAGCTTTTCGAGCATCTCGTGCGCGACGGCCGGATCGGTGACGTTGATGATGAAGGCCACGCCCGGCTTTCCTTGGAGCGAGTACCACTGCTCGATCTTGCCATCGAGGTAGAGCTCGACGGTTTCGCGAACTTCCTCCGGCAGGACAGCACGCACCTGCGATTGCTCAAAACCGGGATTGATGGTCCCGATCGCGAGAATTTTTGTCGTCGGCGTCGTTTTCATGGCGGCTCCTTGCGCGTTTGCGGAATTGAAGCCGACAAGGCAGCCAACAACTGCCAATGCGGCGGCAGAAGCGAACTTCATGTTTGTTTCCCCTCTGTGTGTCGCTCAGGCGATCGGGTGAACCCGTTGGGCAGAGCATCGCCGGCAAGCCAGCCGGATCAGCCTTGAAGCGCTGCGCCGTGATCTTGACAGGCTCGCCGGGACAGGCCTGTTCGAGACTGGAATCCAGCGCGTCCGGCATCGGAAAGCAACGATAATCGTGGCTCTCGACCGCGCGGCGGGATATGACAACTGCGCATCCACGCGTATGGCGTGAACCGGTTGCGGTGGAGGTTTTGATGCTTCCGAAAGCTGAAGCGGCATATTTCGCGATTGCCGATATTTCCGGCTACACCAATTTCCTCGCCGCGGTCGAACTCGACCATGCACAGGATATCATCGCCGATTTCATGGATGTGGTGGTGAAGGGGCTGCGCCCGCCATTTCGCCTCGCCAAGTTCGAGGGCGACGCTGCGTTCGTCTACACCACCGCCGAGACAATCGACGGCTCGCTGCTGCAGGATGCGATCGAGGGCGCCTATTTCAAGTTCCGCCGGCGCTTGCGCGACGTTCGCCAGGCCTCGACGTGCGAGTGCAGGGCCTGCGTCGCGATGGGCGATCTCGATTTCAAATTCGTCATCCATCACGGCGAGATGGTGAAGCAGAAGATGGGCGGCAGGGAAGAGCTCGCCGGGCGCGATGTCATCCTGGTCCACCGGCTGCTCAAGAATGCGGTTGGCGAGAAGGTCGGCGGACGCGCCTACGCGCTCTACAGCGATGCGGCGATCCGCGCCATGGGCGTCGATCCGGTGGCGCAAGGTCTCGTGCCGCATCAGGAAACCATCGACATCATCGGCGATGTGACGCTGTGGGTCCGCGATCTCGAAGCGGCGTGGCAACACGATGACGCGCAAACGCGGATGGAGGTGACGCGCGAAGACGCCTACGCGATCCTCGAGTTCGATATCGCCGCGCCGCGGCAGACCGTGTGGGAGTTCATCACCGTGCCCGGGCAGTGGCGGAAATGGTGGGACGCCGACGATATCGTCGAGGAGTCAGGCAAGGGGCGACGCGGTGTCGGCACCAAAAATCATTGTGCGCACGGCAACCATACCAACGTCGAGGAGACGCTCGACTGGCGTCCGGTCGATTACTTCACGGTCGGCATCACGCTGCCGGTGCCCGGCGCGCCGCGCATCATCATGACCCGGGCAGTTCTGGACGGTCCGGACGGAACGTCCCGTTTCGAGCTGCGGATCGCCAAGCCGAAACCGAAGGACAAAGCATTTCTCGATGGCGCCGCGGCCAAATTCGCCGAACGCATGACCCAGGCGATGGCTGGCCTGCGGTCGATGGTGGAAGGCAGGCAGCCCGGCGTCGACGCCATGGAAGAGCCGGCGCCGGCGCCCTCGAGCGGGCGCTTCCTGACCGAGCCGGTGAAATCCGGCCCGCGGGGATGAAGTCCAGTAGTCGGTTCGGAGGTTAAGGCGCGCCGGTTACTTGCCGGAGCGCGGCAGCTCGCTGTTGTCGCGGATCGCGGCGCGGACCTTGGCCATGGTCGTGGTGCAGTATTCCTCGCGCTCTTTCAGGAAACGCTGCTGCTGCGCGCGGAAATTGGCAACCCGTTCCCGCACCTCGGACCCGAAGTCGCCGCGGATGTCGAGTGTCGGGAAATGCGGCGGCTGCGCCGGCGGCGGGACCTCGACGACCGTCACCGCCAGGGGCGACGGCGCGGGGGGCAGGCCCTCGAGCACGGTCGGCACCGGAAGCGGGGGCGGCATGACGACCCTTGGGGCCTCCCTTGGGGCCTCGGCCGCAGGCTTGAGCTCCACGGTGGCTTCGGTCTCCAGGGTAGGCCTTGTCTCAGCCTTGGCTTCAGGCTTGGCCTCGGTCGCGACCGGCGGGGTGGCCGGCTGCGGGGCGGGCGTCGCGGCGGTTCGCCGGGCAGGCGCCGGCACTTCGGCGTCAGGCAGCTTGCCCTTCACCGACTGTACGAAGGCCATTGTCTGCGCGATCAGGAGATCGCGTTCTTTCATCCACTTCATGGCGCACCTTGAGCGCGCGGATTCCAGCAAAGCAACCGCGCGGAATCAAGCGCCGGCCATCATGATGGTTGACGAAGACGCCTGTTTCACAGGTGCGGTGACATAATTGTGACATTCCCGGGGCGGGAGGACCGTCAGCGCTGGCGGGGATTGGTGTTCGGGACGAACGGGGTACCGACGATCCGGACCGGCGCCTGACGATCAGCCGGCGCTTGAATCGCAGCGGACCGGGGCGCGGCGTTGGCCGGCAGGGGTGCCGGATCGAGCAGGGCGACGATGCCGGCAGCGGCCACGCTGAGCAGCGTGAAGCTGCCCAGAAGCAGTAAATTGCGGTTGGCCTCGCGTAGCCTCATGCGAGGAAAATCGCCTGAGGGCGCATAATGTTCCGAACAAATCCTCAAGGCGTTTTCGCGCAGTTTGGCCGCGGCTTGAGAAAGTGCCTCAGGGCCGACCTGAATGCTTGGCGGCGTCCCGATCAGAAAATGAGCCAGCCGAGCGGCACCAGGATCGCGGCGGTGATGGCCCCTGCAAGCGCGAGGCGGCCGATCTTGTGAAGGGTCGATATCTGCGAACGGGTCGCGATGCGGTTGCCGATCCAGCCACCGGCCAAACCGGCGGATCGGCCAGCCCAAGATCGATTCGAGCAGGAAGAGGATGCCGTCGAGCGCTTCCAACTGTGTCCGTTGCGTGTGAGTTTCCTGACCGCGACAGCGCAAGCGGGGTCGGCAGCCTTAGTGGGCGGTCACCGCCTCGACAGGCGGCGGTTCGGCGCTCCGGGCCTCGATCAGGTCGGCGTAACGGCCATACTCCTCGGCCATTTCGAGCAGCTTTTCGCGCACCGTGGCGTCGGTGACCTGGCGGGCCAGCCGCCGCGCCTGATCGGACTGGAAGCGGTAATGGGCTGTGTCGGACATGGTGGGCTCCTCACACATGTGTAAGGGCCATCCGGCAAAGGTTCATCAAGCCGTCATTGAAGGGTCTGGGAACGTCCGGTCAGCGCGGACGCGGCCGCGTTCCCCGCTTTGTCCTCACGGACCTCGACCTCGAACCAGCCCATCTCCTTCAGCTCGCGTGCCTTCTTCTCGGCCGCATCTTCGCTGTCGCGCTTCAGCACGATTTGGCTGGTGCCATCCCGGGCAAGGATCAAATAGGTCATTGGCTGAGTCCCATCCGACATTCTGCATACCCCGTTTTGGGCTGCAAGGACAGAAGCAAGACGAGGGATGGGTGAAGCTACGGGGATGATCCCACGATTCCTGCCAAGGCGAAGTGCGGCCGTGCTGTTTCCGAGCCGGCCCCGGCGCGCTGCGCCGGTCCGCAAGAGGTTTGCCTCCGCCGCGTACGGGCGCGTCCAACCGCTGGCCCGGTTACGTGCTTGGCAGGCGCGATCGTTGTCGCCGTTCGGCAGACGGGTGAGACGAATGAATGCCGGTGCGCAGCAGCGCGATCGATGATGTGAAGCGCTGGCCGTGGACCGGAATAGTACGGCTCTCTCCGTGCTTGTGGGGAATCGAGCGAAGCGCTTTGATTGAGCAGCGAGTACGTGTTCGATTGCTCCTGGGGACGACGCTCGGCGTGAGCCGCAAAAAATCTGGATGGAGGACTCGATGCCCAGGCATTTCGGTTTGAAGGCAACATCCGCAGCGGGACGGTCTGCGTTCACGGGATCATCGAGAGATCTGCAGCAGCGGACTGCGTCGGCAGCGGCATCGAAGAACCAAGCTGCGGCCGGCGCACCAGCATCAAAGCTCTCGTCCCCGCCCGCGGAGCTGCCGTATTCTCCCGCGAGCTGGCGGGGCTGCCGCGGTCGACGGTCCATCTCGCTGGACTGAAGATCCACGCGACGCGGCATCGCCGCCCAGCCTTCATGGCTGGGACGGGTCGTATTTTTTCTCGCGCTTCAGGTCCATGCGCTCGATGCGTTCATCGATCAGTCGATTCAGCCTCTCGTCCTGCAGCGAATCCTTCTTGAACAGCCCGCCATGCAGGCGATAGGCGAGGAGCAGCAGGACAACAGCCGCGCCCACGAGATAGTACGACCAGTCCATTGTCAGAACCGCGCCCGGCAGCCTCCATTATCGCAATGCACCGAGGGTAGGGCGAGTTCGGGCGTCTTGTCCAACGCTATCCCTAGGCCGGGCCTGCCGAACATGTTTCGAAACATCAATGGGATGTAACGGCCGTAACATCGAGAGCGCCGGCAAACGGTGCCCAGGCGGCGTTGCCGGCGTCGCAGCGCAGGCCGGTTCAGTTGGAGCCCGCGAGGATGATCAGATTGTTGTAGACGGGCGTTGCGATGAAGGCGACCACATAGGCCATCTGGCGTTCGCTCTTGCCGTGCCACAGCATCCACATCACGAGATAGGTCAAGCCCAGCTTGGCAATCAGCCACCATTCACCCATCCACTCCTGGGTGAATCGCATGATTGGGTTCAGTTCGCCCATTCCGCGCTGCAATATCTCGTTGGTGGTGATGAGATCCGAGTAGCCCATCAGCAGGGCTGAGACCAACAGCATTGCCTTCAGCAAAGATGTTCTCGCCCGCAACTGCTTTTCCGTCATCCGGTACCTGCCCGAAATCCGCATGTGGCTCGTTGTTCTACAATTTTGCGGACTATTTTCAGCCAGCGCAAGCCTCTGCGACCTGGTTGTCCAACGCCAAGTCTTCCAGACCGCGGTGCAAACCGGCGTTCGGCGGCGTGCGATGGGCTAGCATGGAGGGCTGGTGCCGGCTGAGGGGATTGAACCCCCGACCTTCAGTTTACAAAACTGCTGCTCTACCGCTGAGCTAAGCCGGCGACATGGAATGATTTGCGCGCTCGCATAGCAGACTTGGCGCGCCAGAGCCAGAACCCGGGGCCAGAACCCGGGAGGTTCGACGGGCCCTTTCCCATCGGCCGTCGGCAAAGAGGCGGCCCGAAGGCCGCCTCTTTCGCCGTCAACGCTACGCCTGAGCTATTGGCACGGGTGCTGGCGGCCGTCGCTGCCGCGGAACCAGGTGCCGGGGGTGCAGACAAGGCCGTTCTGCCGCACATATTCCGCGCTGCCCATCGGGGCGCGGGCATAATAGTCGGGGCCGCCGAACGGGGCGGTGGCGATCGCAGCCGCCGTGCCGACCGCGCCGCCGACCACGCCGGCCGCGACGCCGGCGGGGCCGGGGTCATACCGGTTGTAGCTGCCTTGCCAGTCGCGGTCCCGCCGATAGCTGCGGTGATGATAGGTGGTGCGCGTGGCGCCCGGTGCCATGGTCTGGCATCGAGCGTTCGGGTCGGCATTCGAGCAGCGCGCGGCAGTACCGATGGTCTGTTGCGCCATCGCGGGGCCGGCCACTACCGAGGCGAGCAGGGCTGCTGCGCCCAGGAAGGCGCCGCGCATCTTGAGCTGTGTCATGCAAGGTCTCCTCTCGTCGTTGTGACGAGCTAATCTCGCCGCGCGGTGCCTGTTCCGACGCGGCCTTGGCCTGCGTTCAAACCAGTGTGAAGTTCCGCAACTCTCGCGCATGATGCGTTCCGGATCATGCTGCCTTTGACTGGAATTGCATGTACAGCGGTGTTCGATCTGATGTCGGCGCCGGCGCGGGGGATTGATGTTCGGAATCTTGAGTCTTGGCTTTCTGCTCGGCATGCAGCATGCGCTGGAGCCGGATCACATCGCGGCGGTATCGAGCATCGCGGCGCGCCGCACCCATGTCGGTGATATCGTCAAGCATGGCCTGACCTGGGGCCTCGGCCACACGCTGACGCTGTTCATCTTTGCCGGCGTGGCGATCCTGCTCGGCCGCGCGATCCCCGAAACCGTTTCGCAGCCGATCGAGACCGCGGTCGGCGTCATGCTGGTCGGTCTCGGCGGGCATGTGTGGTGGCGGCTGTGGCGCGACCGCGTGCATTTCCACAGCCATTCGCATGGCGACACCACGCACTTCCACGCCCATAGCCACGCCGGCGAGACCGGGCCGCATGTCGGCACCGTGCACAGCCACGCGCACGGCTTCCGCTGGCGCACGCTGCTGGTCGGCCTGATGCACGGCATGGCGGGCTCGGCGGCGCTGTTGGTGCTGACGGTGTCGCAGGCGCCGAGCCCTGCGATCGGGCTTGGCTATGTCGCGCTGTTCGGTGTCGGCTCGATGATCGGCATGGGCGTGCTGTCCAGCGTGATCGCGGTGCCGCTCGCGGCCTCGGCGCGCTGGCTGACCTGGGCCAATCGCGGCCTGCAAATGGCGGTCGGCGCGGTCACGATTGCGATCGGCATCCACTCGATCATCGAGAACGCCTTCACCTGACACAGGCTCGCCCCGGCGCGGCCGTTAACGATTTCTGATCCCGCTCGGCCGCATTGACCGGATGCCGATGCTTACGCGTTAGGCTTACTGCCAGTTTGGCCTGCGCCCTTAACCCTTCCGGCGAGCCGTTGCATTAGGCTGCACCTGGAACAATTCGGGACGCTGGGTGAACATGCGCGCAAGTCTTGCGCTGGCGATATTGGCTGCGATGAGCTCGACGGCGCTGGCCGGCGGGGGCTTCGACATCGTCGTGCCGGTGCGCCCCGGTGTGCCCATCATCATCAATGGCGTCGACGCCTCCTACGCGGTGGTCGAAAGCGCGATGGGGCTTGCCCGCAACGACTCGCTGGTGCCGACCGTCTATGGCGGCCGCCCGATCAGTCCCGAGCCGAATGTCGGCCACTATTATCCGAGCCTCGGCCGCATGCCGGGTTACGGCCGCCTCGAGATCGAGCCGCCGGCCAACCGCCGGCTGCCTCAGCCGGCCGAGAGCTATCACCAATCGTGGGGCGCGCACTCCGCGCCGCTGCCGGCACAGTCCAACATGCCGGTCGATCCGCCGCCGGTGATCTACGCGCCCGAGTTCAACGGACCGCGGCCGCTGCCGGGTCCGCCGATGCGGCCACCGCGACCGAGAGGCCCCTAAACCAGGGGCCCTCGGACAGAGGGCCCTTCATAGCCACCAAGAGCTACGCGACGACAACAAGACCTACAGGCAAGATTTACAGGAGAGAGTAATGCGTCAAATGATCAAAGGACTGATTGCGGCCGTGGCCGTCATGGTGACCGCGCCCGCGATGGCGTGCGGCTTCAACCCCTGCGGCTATTCCGCGCCCGTCGTGAATTACGGCTGCGGCGGTTGCGGTGGCTACGGCTATGGCTACGGCGGTTACGGTGCGGTCGAACGGCTGCCCGACCCGGATGCGGCCTATCCCGACACTGCGCAGCAGTACTACTACGTCAACCAGGGACCGGCCTACACCGGCCCGGGCAATTGGGCACCGCATCCGTACTACCGCGAAGGTTACGGCCGCCCGTACTACGGCCATCGCCATTATGGCTACCGTCACTACGGCTACCGCCATCACTATGGCTATCGCCCACACTACGGCTATCGCTACGGCTACGCGCCGCATCGCTACGGCCACCCGGTGCTGCGTCGCTACTACTGATCCGGCGATCTGTCGAAGCCGGCAACGCCCGTTCGCATGACGCGAGCGGGCGTTCTTCGTTTGAAGTCGGGCCGCTGCTGGAAGGGGCGCCGCATCCCCCGCACGCGAGCGCCGCAGGTGCGCGCTGCCAAAATATCGAAAACAACCCCATGCAAAGCAGCTGGCGGCGGCGGCGTTCGACAGGACGACTTGACGCGTCGGGCAAATCAGGGGTATATTTCTAATATTCCGAAATCATGCCGCTTCGCAAGCGCCTCCGGCCCGCAAGTGCTACCATCAAGTGCTGCGGCCCCATCCAGATATCAAGCTAGCCCATCAGCCCGAGCCGGCTGGCGCCGATATAGAGCGCGAGCGCCGCGGCGTTCGACACGTTCAGGCTCTTGATCTCGCCGGGCATGTCGAGGCGCGCGACCACGCGGCAGGTCTCGCGGGTCAATTGCCGCAAGCCCTTGCCTTCGGCGCCGAGCACCAGCGCGAGCGGCGCTTGCAGTTGAACCTTGCCGAGATCCTCCGCGCCCTCGCTGTCGAGGCCGACGGTCTGGAAGCCGTGCTCGTTCAGCTCGTTGAGCGCGCGCGCCAGGTTCTGCACCGTCACAACAGGGACCAGTTCGAGCGCGCCGGAGGCTGACTTCGCCAGCACGCCGGTCGCCTCCGGGCTGTGCCGGGCGGTGGTGATGATCGCCTTCACCGCGAATGCCGCGGCCGAGCGCAGGATGGCGCCGACATTGTGCGGGTCGGTGATCTGGTCGAGCACCAGCACCATGCCCTCCTGCGCCAGCGTGTCGATGCCGGGCGAGGGCAGGGGATCGGCCTCCGCCAAGAGGCCCTGATGCACGGCATCGGGGGTGAGGCGCCGGTCGAGGTCGCCGGGCCGGACGATCTCCGGAGTGACGCGGGTCGCGATGTTTTCCTCGGCGAGCCGGCGCGCCGCGTTCTCGGTAAGGTAAAGCTTGCGGATCTGCCGGTCCGGGTTGGCGAGCGCTGCCGCCACCGTGTGCCAGCCGTACAGAATCACCGGTCCGTCGGAACCGGATTCGCGTTCCCGCCGGCCCTGCGGCCGGCCGAATTTCGGCCCTTTTTGGAAGGGTTTACCGCCCTTGCCTCGGAAATTGGGTTTGCGGTCGCGATCGCTCATGTGAGGCTTGTGTCACGGCTCTCGAATATTGGCAATTTAACCTCCAAATAGGCGGCCCGCTTGGTTGACTTTGGGGACCGCCTTCCCCCATAAACGCGCCCGACCGCGCACCCGCTTCGGGTCGGCCGGTTATCAGCGTCATTTCGATGACCCGGTCCGCCGCCACTCGCGCGGCCGGTCTGATGCTGTTGGACGGGGGAGTGTCCCGAGTGGCAAAGGGAGCTGACTGTAAATCAGCCGCCTCATGGCTTCGCAGGTTCGAGTCCTGCCTCCCCCACCATCACGCAATCGTCTGATAAATCAGACGAATCTCGGCTCTGAGATTGAGTGAATTCCGAGCCATGCGACCCGTGCGCGGCACGAAAAAAGGGTCGCATCCGTGCGACCCTTTGGATGTTTGTTCAGGTAGCGTTCCGGCCAAAACTGTTGCTGGAGGCCCTATATCGATGGCGAGAGGTATCTCACAGCACCGAGCAGGCCCGGAGGGGGCCGATTTGTCCAACCGGCTTAGTTAGCAACCGACACGTCGAATTCTTGGCGGGCCCTCGAGTCCAGGGTTGAAGCATCCACAACGGTGGAGTGCATGCAGCACTGGGGCATCTCGACAGCTCGAACTGTTTGCTGTCGTGTCACCCCGTCATCCCTTCCTTTCGAACCTGCAGAACCAAACGATCAATACCCAAATCCGCACGCAGGGCATTGCGAGCGCGGTAGTGCTTCACAATGGTCTGTGCGCTTGAGTAGGAGTGACCTGTGATGTCGCAGATCGTGAGGAGGTCGCAGCCGGCGCGATCCAGCAACATCACGCATGTGTCGCGGAGATCCTGATCATGCTTGAAATCGAGATCACCGCGATCATTCACAAAGGTCAGGGACGGGCAGGGCTTCAGGCGCCAGCCGACGTTATCTTGCCGCGCGTTGAATTTCTCGAACCACTCTCTGAGCGCCAATGATCGGCTTCCGACGACAGCGGAGCGGACTTCAGGAGTGCTGCCCGATGGAAGAGCGCATTTCTCCGTAAGCGCGGTCCATACTCCTCGCAGCTCGGACGCAGCCGCTTCGGCGCGCTCGATACCTTCCGAGGGATGCATGCTTTCCGGCAGCCCAAAGATCGCGAGCCAGCGCACAGCTATGACATGATTTCCGTAAGTCTTCTCGGCATACCGGGTGCCGGTTTCCTCGTTGACGACAATTTCCTCCGGCCGCTGCTTGAGCCCAAGCCGGAGCGTAGTCGCGGCTACCCGAGCCCGCGCTTGATCAAGTCGTTTGGCAAGTTGCGGCGCTTCCTTGATGTCAACTAACTGGCCAGTCTTGCTCTGACGAAACGCGTGCCGGCCATCAACATCGCTCTCGTCCTTCATACGGAGACGGTCAGTCTGACGCTGGCCCGTGAATAAGCCGAGGTAGAAGCAGTCGCCAATTGACATGCGCCCTATCGTATCGGCGGCAGCGACGAGCGCCATGAACTCAGGCATGGAGACTTGAACGATGCGTCCTGGCGGTGTTTCGAACTCCATATCGAGGCGCGGATTTGGTGGAAGCCGCCAGTGAGTGCTTTCCGTACCCCAGGTCCAGGCTGCCGACAGCGCCGCAACGACCGCCCTAGCCATGTGGGCACCACGTTGGCGGACCATATATTCATGCAGTGCCCGGAATTCCGGCTTGCCGATCGCCGCCGGCGGCATTGATGCAATATCCTCTGGGTGGCGCTCGATGCGACGCCCCGAGCGCTCAGCGTCCTTGCGTGCCCTACGCTGATCGGGTGTCTCTGGTTGCCAAAGTAGGGCACTGATGGATTTGCGGTAACTGCGACGACTTGCCTCCGACATCGTGGCCGGCCACGCGTGTTGCCAATCACGCAGTAGATCTGCGACGGTGCTACGCGTCAATTTACCCGCGGCGGCGACTCGAAGACGTATCTCTGCAGCCTTGGCGCCGCGGGACGCCTTCACCTCGGCTACACGGCGATCCGAAAACTCAGCCGCCTGTTCCAAGCCGAACCACGATCCATCTGCATTCTTGAGATCTTGGTCGACAAAGCCGCGCTTGCGCTGTCTTGGGCCATGCTTGGAGCGTGGCCGGCCGTTGCGCCAGGCGACATATGGGAACTTCGGGTTGGCCATCACTGAGCCCCAAGTTGCAGTAGGCCTACAAGGCGACTTCGGGACTGCGGCTGTCAAGAGGATCTGCCATAGATACGCGCGAAGCGCGCGCGGAAGTCTTCGATAGATTGAGGTGACGGTAGCGGCAGCGGGTCGTTGGCGGCCCGGGTGGGGCGCGCTGGATGAAATCGGCCGAACCAAGCCTCCATCGTCAAGCGGTCCCAAACCGGCCTGCCGGTTGAGCATATCGGCAAAGGCATGGACTCTTCTCGATGCAGTCGAGGCCTCCTGCGATAGAACGTATCGATACTGACGCCGAGACGCTCAGCGATCTCTGCGCTGAACATCGGTGATGATCTCATTGGTGGAGTCCAAGCATGTCGAGACGCACCGACGGAGAGAGTGCTCGGACTCATGAAATCACGACATTTGGCAGGAGTTCAATTGAAGGCCGGGGAACCTAAGGCCCTATTGGGATAGTCAAAAGAAATAAGAAATCCCGTCGCTCTAATAATATCCACCGAGAGGACAGCGCTCATTTTTCCTTGATCGTCAGCAAGCGGCAAAAATGATCATTCTGTGCCGGAGCGATCAGCTTACGCTGCTTGGAGCTGGCTCAAACTTGCTTATGTTAGCTCAAGCTTGCCAATGATGGATTGGGGCGAGAGTTCAAGATTTTCAGCTAGTTAGAAGTCGGCGTGTGCTCGACGTGTGCACCGGGAGATCAAGAAAAATATATTGAGGGCAAGTGTCGACCATCGCTCCTTGAAACGAATGACTTCCGCAGAAGCGTGAGCCGGCTGGAAGTAGCGCAGCAAGGGCAGGGCGCCATCTCAATCCTGATAGCTGATAGCCCCCATGAGCAGAGCTAGCGTTCGGTCAATCGCCAAGAAACTTGAGAACCACAGTGAAGGTAAGAGCTGGTGTCGGGGGTTTGAGTCGCTCACCCGCTGGCAATTCTGCGATTACATACGTAAAACTACGATTTTCCGCGATGTGATGCGCGCCGCGCCTATCGCGCAGACTTCATCGCGATGTCAAAGATCTTGCCACTCATGAGGAGAGCGATCTCGGTGGCGGGCAGCGGCTTCTGACATTCGGACAACGGATTGAGCCAGAAATTAGAGCCGGGCAACATTTCGAACAGATTGCGCGCGGCGGCGCCAAGGCACACCTCGGGCTCCTTTATATAGTCGTAGATGCGCTTCTTTGAGGTGAAGGCGGGGTGCCACCTCAGGTTCTGGAAATCGACGGTTGCGACGTTGATCTCTTCTTGAAATTTCAACGAGCGACGGCGTCCAGGTTTCATCGGTGCTTCCGGCGTCAGAATGTAAATCTCCGTTTCGAGCAACGCGCGATAGAATGCGGGAACGATGCTGGCGTCCCTTGCGGCGGCCTGCATCAGAGCTTCGAGACTGTTTTCCGGTTCGAACATGGCGACATTCCCAATTGAACCCGACGACGGGCCGGACTTCAGCGTTGCCAGCACCCGCCGGATCGCGCTGTCGTCGCGGCGCCCTGCGCCGCGATTGTGCTAGTCCTTGTTACCGCGCAGGGCGCGATAGATCGTATTGCGCGACACGCCAAGGCGACGCGCGGTCTTGCTGATGTTGTTGTCCATCTCCGCATACGCGGTCAGCACATGCGAGCGCTGAATCTCATGCAGATTGGCCTTGAGTCCGCCACCCGCGGCCTTGCCGGTCGGGCGCTCGCCGCCTGAATGAGCAAGTACGGACTCGACCGCTGTCTCGTCGATCAGATCTCCAGGCTCGGCCAGTGACAATCGGGAAAGCACGTTGCGCAGTTCGCGGATGTTTCCATCCCATTCGAGTTCGGCCAGACGATCGATCGCGCCTTCGGTCAAATCCATCAAGGGATCGATCTTGTAGATCAAATGGCGCGCGATCTCGGCGAAATCGGAACGCTCGCGCAAAGGCGGCAGCGTCACTTCCAGCGTGTTGAGGCGGAACAGCAGATCAGATCGGAATCGACCCATCGCAATCGAGTCGTCGAGATTGGCATTGGTGGCAGACACCAGGAGAACGTCGACCTGGCGTTTGGTGCCACCGACCGGCCGGACGGTCCAATCATCCAGAAAGCGCAGCAGTACGGCCTGCAAGGTCACCGGCATGTCGCCGATCTCGTCCAGGAAGAGCGTTCCGCCGTCCGCCTCCTTGAACAGTCCCGCGGCCCCGCCCTTTTTTGCTCCGGTGAAAGCGCCCTCGGCATAGCCAAACAGCTCGGCCTCGATCAGACTGTCAGGAAGCGCTGCGCAATTCACCGGGACAAAAGCGCCGGCCCGTCCACTGGCAGTATGAGCATGGCGAGCGAGTTGCTCCTTGCCGGTGCCGGTTTCGCCACGGATCAGGATCGGCATCTTGCGGACCGCGGCTACTCCCACCCGTTGGACGACGGAAGCGATCGCCGGATCGACGGAGACGAACTGGGTGGAGACGTCCTTGGGCGTCGGCAGCCGAGGCCGCGAGATGGCTTGCATCATCGAGAACTGGCGCGCGTTCTCGATTGTTGCGACGAACTGGCTGCCGACCTCGTCCTCGAGACGTTGGCGTTCCTTGCGCCGGCCCTCATCGACAAAGGCGCTGAATTTCGTACGAAAGACGTCGGCGAAGCGACGACCCGGCGAGGCTGGCAGGCCATGCAGCAGGACGCTTGCGGCCCTGTTGGCTGCAAGGATCCTGCCCTCGTTATCGACGGCGAGCAGGCCCGCGCTCAACGTATGCAGATACTCGCCGCGGTTATGGAAAGCGATCAGGATGTTTCCACGGTGGTGTTCGCGGAACAGGCCATTCTCGATCTGGGTTGCGGCCATCGCGACGAGCGCCTGGGTATGCGCCTGCCGCGACATGCAATCCGATGACGCGTCCAGTATTCCAGCCAGTTCGCCATCGGGCGCGAAGATTGGCGCCGCGATGCAAGTAAGATTGTTGTAGCGCGAGAAAAAGTGCTCGCCCCCGTGAACGACAATGGCCCGCTTGAGATACGCGGCGGTGCCGAGGCCGTTGGTGCCGCAAATTGCTTCGGTCCAGATGGTGCCGGGCCGAATGCTCGCTGCGTTCGAAGCATCACTGAAGCTCGAGTCCGAGATGATGTCGAGCAGCAGGCCGTCGGCATTTGCAAAGGCGATCATGAAATTGGAGCCGGCAATCTGCTGATGCAGCGTGTGCATCTCCGCGAGCGCGAGGCCGCGAATCAGTGAACAGCGCTGCTGCTCCTGGCGCAAAACTGCGGTGCTCACGAACTCGGGCGATGGAGGGCGCAATGTATCGAGACCAAGCGAAATGCAGCGCATCCAGCTGTCGTAGATATCGGCCGACAGAAGCTCTGCCGGCGGCGCGCCGCGCCGATCGAGCGTCATCCAAGCATTGTCGATGCGTCGGCTGGTGGTCAGCATTATAGCTCCTCCCGGAGTCGCTGCTTGGCGAATTCCTCTTGGTCGTAGCCGCCCGCTTCGGGTCGTTTTTGCGCGTGGCGCGGTTCTCGCGATCATAGATCAAACAATACAAAATCCAAATTTCTGCCCGCTCGGTGTTGCAGCCGCCGAACTGTTCCGTCTCGGAACAGTCGCGCGCGAAGTCTGCTCCGAGGCGGATCGGCGCGAGCACTCCGGAGATTGCAAGAACAATAGAAAGATCAGGTTGTTGTGCGCTTGGCACAGCCTTTGCTCAACTCTTTTGCGGGATGGCGATCGCGTCAGGTCGACAAAATAAAAAATTTGCCGGGGAGGCTATTCAATGAAAGCGGCGGTGCTTCATGAGTTCGACGAGAAGCTGACGGCGAAGGAGTTCGTCAAATTCGAGGACGTGACCGACCCGAAGATCTCGCGCCCGATGGACGTGATCGTGCGCATCGGTGGTGCCGGCGTCTGTCGCACCGATCTGCACATCGTTGAGGGCATCTGGCGTAGCAAGGTCGACGTCAAGCTTCCATACATCATGGGCCACGAGAACGCCGGCTGGGTCGAAGCGATCGGCCCGGGTGTCGAAGGAGTTAAGGTTGGCGACAGCGTCATTTGCCATCCGCTGGTGACCAGCGGGCATTGTCTCGCGTGCCGGCGCGGAGACGACATGCATGCGCTGGACAGCTCGTTTCCCGGTATCAATGCCAATGGCGGCTATGCGCAGTATCTGCTGACAGGGCAGCGCTCCCTGATCAAGCTGCCAAAGTCGCTCGCTCCGAAGGATGTTGCCCCCTATACCGATGCCGGGCTGACGGCCTATCGCGCTGCGAAGAAGGCGTCCCGTCATCTGTTGCCTGGAGAATATGTCGCGGTGATCGGCGCCGGTGGACTGGGTCATATCGGCATCCAGGTCCTCGCAGCGCTCTGCGCGGCAGAAATCATCGTGGTCGATCGCGCCGAACAGTCCCTCGACCTCGCCAAGAAGTGCGGCGCGCATCACGTCGTGAAGGCGGACGGCAACGAAGTCGAGGCCGTGCTGGCGCTGACTGGCGGGCACGGCGCCGAGGCCGTGATCGACTTTGTTGGCGAGGGTGACGCCATCGCCAAGGGGCTGTCGATGACAGCGAACGGCGGCTACTACTACATCGTCGGGTATGGCGGGAAGATCGATATCCCGACCATCGACATGATCACGTCGGAGAAGACCATCGTCGGCAATCTGGTCGGCACATATGCCGAATTGGTCGAACTGATGGCGCTCGCGGATCGCGGTCTCGTCGAACTCCACACCAGGGAATACCGGCTCAGCCAGGCCAATGAGGCGCTTCATGATCTGCATCATGGACGCATTCATGGCCGTGCGGTGCTGATCCCGTAGCGCGCGTGCCGCGAGATGCGAAGCTTCAGTCCGGGTCATCGAGCGAGAGTGGTGCGAGTGACAGACGACAGCCTGCGAAGGCCACAGATCACCGCCGAGGAAGCGGACAAATTGCAGCGCGCCCGCGATCGGATGATCGCCCGGGACAAGGTGATTGACGAGATGGTCGACAACAACGAGCGGCAGATCACGAATGAGCATGCGCGCGGCGGCGCCGAAATCGAACTCGCCTGCGCGGTGCGCGGGGCGGCGCGTGCCGAAGCCCGAACTGAAGAACATGCCGAACTGGAGCGAGCGATCGCACGTCTGGAGATGCTCCGGGAGGAGCATCGACGCCTGGTGGCCGAGCGCGAGTGGCTCAACACGTCCCTGCGCGAGATCGACGATGGCCCTTCGCCAGACGAACACGAGCGGTCAGGACATGCATGACGAACGAAGCGAGCATGACCACATCAGAGGAGCAGGAGCAAATGCCGTCACCGCAACCGGACATGAGCGAGGAAGACAGGTCGAAAGACGCATTCTTCATCCGGTTGGCCGAGATCGTGGAAGCCATGATCGCCTCGCACGGCAAGGATTTCGCCACTGGCGCACTGGTTCTGTCGGCGAAATTCGTCGCCGAAGGAAAACCTCTCATCAGACGAACCAGCGGACCGTGACGAGACCGCCAGCGCCGGGAAGCCGGACTGTCGGGAACGACGAAGTCAGCAGATCGATCAATCCATTTAACGGACTCAAAGTGGGTTTTGCAGCCGAGAATTTCAAAAGTGCGAACCAGGGGTTTTGACCTGGGATCAAAGCGAGAATGTCGGAACCAACGCAACGTTCAAAGGAGCTGGAAATGACTGCAAGTCTGACACTGAACAAGATAACCGCGCAGAAAGGGATCAGCATCGCTGAAGCGGCCAACCGCGTCGCGGACCTTGGCTGGACGCCAAGCTACGTGCAGGAGGCGATGACCTTTCCGACCGACTACAAGATATCGAAGACGCCGCGTGACCCGATGAAGCAGGTCCTGCGGTCGTACTTCCCGATGCAGGAAGAGAAGGACAACCGCGTCTATGGCGCGCTGGATGCGGCGTTGCGCGGCGACATGTTTCGCAATGTCGAGCCGCGCTGGGTCGAGTGGATGAAGCTGTTCCTGGCGATCATCCCGTTCCCGGAGATCTCGGCGGCGCGCTCGATGGCGATGGTCGGACGGCTCGCGCCCGGCGAGGAGTTGCGCACCGGATTCACCATGCAGATGGTCGATGAGTTCCGCCACTCGACGATCCAGATGAATCTCAAGAAGTGGTACATGGAGAATTATATCGATCCGGCCGGGTTCGATATCACCGAGGCTGCGTTCGGCAAGTGCTATGCGACCACGATCGGCCGGCAGTTCGCCGAAGGCTTCCTGACCGGTGACGCGATCACCGCCGCCAACGTCTATCTGACGGTCGTCGCGGAAACCGCCTTCACCAATACCCTGTTCGTGGCGATGCCGTCGGAAGCCGCTCGCAACGGCGACTACGCGTTGCCGACGGTGTTCCTGTCGGTTCAGTCGGACGAATCCCGCCATATTGGCAACGGCCACTCGATGCTGATGGCGATGATCAACGATCCGTCGAACCACCAGTTGCTCGAGCGCGACCTGAAATATGCGTTCTGGCAGAATCACGCGATTGTCGACGCCGCGATCGGCACATTCATCGAATACGGCACGACCAACCGCGACAAGAACAAGGAGTCGTATGCCGAGCTTTGGCATCGCTGGATCTACGAAGACTACTACCGGACCTACATGCTGCCGCTCGAGAAGTACGGCATCAAGATCCATCACGATGACGTCGCCGCGGCCTGGGATCGGATCGTCAAGAAGAACTATGTCCACAAGACCGCGCAGTTCTTCACGGTCGGCTGGTCGGTGAACTTCTGGCGCATCGAGGCCCAGACCGAGCGGGACTTCGAGTGGTTCGAGCACAAATACCCGGGCTGGTATGCCGAATTCGGCGACTTCTGGAAGTGGCACGCGAAGCTCAGCGTGCCCGGCGAGACCAACATCCTGTTCAACAGCGAAGTGGGCTACTCGTACCCGCATCGGTGCTGGAGCTGTATGGTGCCGTGTCTGATCCGTGAAGACTTCGTCTGCGACGAGGTCGACGGCAAGATCTACACCTATTGTTCGGAAGGCTGCCGTTGGACCCACAAGGTGGCGTTCGCCGCCGAGTACGAGGGGCGGGCGACGCCGGCCATGGGCCGCTTCAGCGGTCGCCGTGAATGGGAAGATTGCTATCACGGCTGGGATGTCGCCGATGCGATCAAGGATCTCGGTTTTGTCCGGCCTGACGGCAAGACCATGATCGCGCAACCGCATCTGCGGTTCGACGCCAAGGATATGTGGACGCTCGATCACGTGCGCGGACACACGCTTGGCAGTCCGCTGCGCGGCTTCAGGGCACTCTCGCCGATCGAGCGCGAGGTGGCGACGGCTGAATACCGCAAGGGCTTCAAGATCAATCCCTGCCACTAGCAATGACGACGGGAGGGGCCGCTCATTGCGGCCCCTCTTGCCGGGTCGGCGAGCGCTTTGCCGATCGTTCTCTTCAACCGCGATGACAAGGCCCTGATGATGACGGACGTGCGGATTCACAAGGTTCGTTTCGAGCCAGTGGGTATCGAGATGGAAGCGGAGGAAGGCGAGACAGTCCTTGACGCCGCGTTTCGTCAGGGCATCTCGCTGATGCACGGCTGCAAGGAAGGCCAGTGCGGCAGCTGCAAATCTAAACTCCTCGACGGCGATTTCGAGTTGCTTAAGTACTCGACCTTCGCCTTGCCGGACTACGAGAGCGAGACCGGACATGTGCTGTTGTGCCGTATGCACGTCTACAGCGATGTCAGTGTCGAGCTGCTCAATTATGACGAAGACCTGCTTAGCCGTTCGATCGCGGTGAAGGCGTTTGCCGGGCGTGTGGCTGCGATCCAGACGCTGACATCGGACATCAGATTGCTCGAGATCGAGATCGAGCGGCCGATGAAGTTCTGGGCCGGCCAGTATGTCGATCTGACGCTTCAGGATGGCAACATTACCCGCGCCTTTTCGATGGCGAACCCACCCAGCGAGAGCCCCCATCTTCGCTTTATTATCAAGAAATATCCGAACGGGGCGTTCTCGTCCCAGCTTGATGGAAAATTGGCCGTCGGCGACGCCGTGACCGCCAGGGGGCCGTACGGCACCTGCTTCCGGCGCGAGGAGCGCTCGGGTCCTATGCTGCTGATCGGCGGCGGCTCGGGCATGTCTCCGCTGTGGTCGATCCTGGCCGATCACATCGGCAGTGGTGAGCGACGGCCGGTGCGGTTTTTCTACGGCGCACGCACCCGCGCCGACCTGTTCTATCTCGAAGAACTCGCGGCGATCGCCGCGCAGCTCGACAATTTCCGATTCGTGCCGGCGCTGTCGCACGCGGAGGCGGGCGATGGCTGGGACGGCGAGACCGGGCTGATCCACGAGGTCGTGCAGCGCCATCTGCGCGAGGAGAAACTGAGCGGCGCCATCGACGCGTATGCGTGCGGGCCGACGCCGATGATCGACGCCGTGTTGCCTGTCCTGCAAATGAACGGCGTCGAGCCGGACCACATCTACTTCGACAAGTTTACGCCGGCGGTGCGATGACGGCGTTCAAGAGTTCGTCGCAGAACAGAATGGCAAAAGGGAGTGAGAAATGAGCGCACAGACAAGCAGAGCAGCAGCGGCCAGGCCCATCGCGATCGCCAAATCCGGCGCTGCGGGGGCAGCGGTCTTCCCGGGCTCCGGCAGCCGCAAGTACAACTACTTCGAGCCGAAGGGGCGTAAGGCGACCCACTACGAAGACATGACGGTTGATGTCCAACCCGATCCGGAGCGCTATCTCTTGCAGGACTGGATCATCTCGTTCCCTGATGGAACGCCGACCTATTCCAAGGATTGGACGGCTGCGAAAAGTTCGAACTGGCACAAGTTCCGCGCCGTCGACCAGGAATGGGAGCGTACCCACTATCAGCGCCAGTCGACGATCTGCGGCATGGTGCAGAACACCATCGAGAATGGCCGGAAGTCGGGCGCGCCGACCCGCTTCGATCCCGCCTGGGTGAAGATCCTGCAGAACCATCTCGGTGCCTACAAGCATGCCGAGTTCGGACTCGGCACCTCGACGATGCAGGCGCAGCGTTACGGCTACACGCAGATGGTCAATAATGCGATCCTGACCAACTCGTCCTACAAGCTCCGCTTCGCGCAGGATATCACGCTTTATCTGAGTGAAATCGGCCTCGACCTGCCAGGCTTCGACAATGCCGCCGGCAAGAAGCATTGGCTGGAAGATCCGATCTGGCAAGGCGTGCGCAAGTCGGTCGAGTCGGTAATGGGTTCGAACGACTACCTGGAGCAGTATTTTGCGACCAACGTGGTGTTCGAGCCGCTGATTGGCGAACTCTTTCGCTCAGGGTTCCTGATGCAGGCGGCATCTGCGCAGAACGACTTCATCACTCCGGCCGTCGTCTCCGCCGCGGAGGCCGACTATGAGCGCAATCTCGCCAACACCGTCGAGCTGTTCCACATCCTCGGCACCGATCCCACCTACGGGGCGCAGAACCTCGCGTTGTTCAACAAATGGCTGGCCAAGCATGCCGATCTCGCGCTCGATGCCGCCAATCATCTACAGCCGATCTGGTCGCAGCCGCGTGTCAAGGTCGCGGCTTTCGCCGATGCGCTGGCGCACGCGAAGAATCGTATCAAGGGCATCGCCGCCGAGCTCGGCCTGACGGTTCCGGCAAATCTCGCGTCATAACCAACCCTGCATCACATCTTCACTCAATTCTTCAGGAGAGCGACATGCTGCACGAGAATGACAACATCTTCAAATCGATGAAGGACATCACGTTCGAGGACACGGTGTCGCATCAATGCGGCGTCACCATGAACGATAGCGTCGAGGCGCGCGCCATCGCCGAGGTGATGAGCCGTCACGACCATATCAGGGTGACCTACATGCCTGCGATGATCCGCATCGACGGCGACGGCAAGATGGAATTCAAGATGGACGAGATTTCCGAGGAACTCGGCCGGGTCATGACCCCGCATCTGTTCGAGATCTCGACCTCGACGCACTACGGCCGCATGGTGATGACGGATGACAACACCGTCATGCTGTTCGGCGACATGAACGAGATGATGAAATACATCGTCTGACGGCCACCAGCGAACAAGCCCTGGCCGGCACGGCGCCGGCCGGGCTAATTCGAAGACATCAATCGCGCCTCATAACAACACGCAATCCAGCGGGATCGGGAGAAACGCTATGTACAGGACAGCCAAGGGTGAAGAGATTTTTGTCATCGATGGACATACGCATTTCTGGGATGGAAGTCCGGCAAACCAGAAGAACATCCACGGCAAGCAGTTCATCGACTGCTTCTACGCCTACCACTCGAACCTGAGCCCGCCGTCGGAGAAATGGGAGAAGGAGAAGTTCGAGAAGTACGACGCCAAGACGATGTTCGACGACCTGTTCGTCACCGGCTACGACGACATGGCGATCCTGCAGCCGACCTATCTCACCGATTTCTACAAGAACGGCTTCAATACCACCGAGCGAAACTCGGCGATGAAGAAGAGTCATCCGGACCGCTTCATCCTGAATGGCGCGTTCGATCCGCGTGACGGCACCAAGGGCCTGGAAGATCTTCATGCGTTGTCCGAGAAGCACAAGCTCAAGGGCGTCAAGCTCTACACCGCGGAATGGCGGGGCGAATCGAAGGGCTACAAGCTGACCGACAAGGCGTCCTACCAGTATCTCGAGGCTGCGCAAAAGCTTGGCATCAAGAACATCCACGTCCACAAGGGGCCGACGATCATCCCGCTCAATCGGGATGCGTTCGATGTAGCCGACATCGATGATGTCGCGACCTCGTTCCAGGACCTGAATTTCATCGTCGAGCATTGTGGCCTGCCGCGGCTTGACGATTTCTGCTGGATCGCGACCCAGGAGACCAACGTCTACGCGGGTCTCGCGGTGGCGCTGCCCTTCATCCATTCGCGGCCCGGGTATTTCGCCCATGTGATCTCCGAACTGCTGTTCTGGGTCGGACCGGACAAGATCCTTTACGGCAGCGACTACGGCATCTGGACGCCGAAATGGCTGATCGACAAGTTCATGGCATTTGAGATCCCGGCCGACGTCACCAAGGAGACCGGTTCGGTGTTGTCGATGGAGGCCAAGACGAAGATTCTCGGCCTCAACGCCGCCCGCATCTACGGCATCGATGTCGAGGCGCAGAAGAAGAAGATCCGGGCCGGCGGCGGCTATGCCCACTTGCCCGAAGCCGTTCACGCGCCGAGGTGATGGTCATGAAGCGTGGCGTCGAGGGGAGGGAGCGGCCGAGAAGCCGCTCGTCAGGCGACAAGCAGTCCCAGGTATGGGCTTGCTTGCGGGACGTGATGGATCCGGAGCTCGACGAGTCCGTCACTGAGTTGAATTTCGTGACCAGGGCCGATGTCGACTCGAAGGACCGCGTCTACATCGAGTTTCGCTTGCCGACCTATTGGTGCGCCGCCAATTTCTCGTTCCTGATGGCAGACGACATGCGCCGGGCCATCAGCGCGTTGGACTGGGTCAAGGGTGTCAGCGTGGTCTTGGGCGAGCACATGTATGCCGACAAGATCAATGCGGGCCTCGCCCAGGGGCGTTCGTTCCAGGAAACGTTTGGCGCCGAGGCCGATGGCAGCCTCGATGATCTGCGTCAGACATTCCTCGTCAAGGCGTTCCAGCGCCGGCAGGTTGCACTGCTCAACCACCTCGTTGGGCTGGGGCTGTCGCCAGCGGAGATCGTGAGCCTGACGTTGAGGGAGCTGGGTTGCCTGCCGCTCGACGACGCAGGTGAGAAGCTGGTTCAGCGCTATCTCGAGCGGCGTTCGGTCGTAGGCCCGGCAAGCGGCGATGGGCTCGCCTTTGTCGACGCCAACGGAGCGCGGCTAGGAGCCGACGGCCTTGCCGGATACCTATCGAGCCTGCGGCGCGTCGGCATCAATGCCGAATTCAACGGCGCGCTGTGCCGTGGCCTGCTTGCCGCGCGGTTCGACCTCGATACGCCGTTCGTACCGAAATCGAGGACGATGCCGGCGTCGCCGGGTACGTAACACGGGGCCGTGATGCGGGCGCGATGCATCGATAACCTGTCCAGACCAGACGACCTCAAGGCAAAGTCGGGGATATACAATGCCGAAGATCATGTTGCACGATGAAGCTGCGCGGGCCGCGCTGGGCCGGGGCGTCGCCAAGCTCGCCAAGGCGGTACGCGGGACGTTAGGTCCGAAGGGCATGAACGCGATCATGGATCGACCGATCGGCACGCCGATCGTGTCGCGCGATGGCGTCAGCATTGCCAGCGAAATCGAACTTGAGTGCCCGTTCGAGAATATGGGCGCACAGGTGTTGCGCGAGGTTTCAGCGCAAACCAATGAGGTGGCGGGGGACGGCACCACCACGGCCACCGTGCTCGCCGATGTTCTTGTGCAGGAAGGCCTGAAATGCCTGGCAGCCGGCGCCAATCCGGTCGAGCTGGTTGAAGGGCTGGAACTGGCGGTTACCGAGACCATCACAGCGTTACGACGGTCGGCGAGACCGTTGCAGGGGCCGGCGGGCCTGCGAGCTGTTGCGAGCATTGCCGCCAGCGACACAGCGCTTGGCGACATGGTGGGCGAAGCCTTCGAGCGTGCCGGTACTCACGGAATCGTCGCGGTAGAGTTCGGCAACACGGTCGAGACGACGCTGGAAATCGTTGAAGGCATGGCCTTCGATCGTGGCTATCTTTCACATCACATGGTCACCGATGTCGAGAAAATGCAGGTTGTTCTCGACAATCCGTTCATCATCATGACCGATCTCAAGATCCAGACCGGGGAGCAACTCGCTGGTGTGATCTCGCTCATCGAGAAGAGCGGGCGACCTTTGTTGATCATCGCCGAGGAAGTGGCGCCATCGGTCATCATGCAATTGCTGGCGCGTCGGGAGAAATCCAATTTCAAGGTCGCCGCGATTCACCCGCCGGAGTTCGGCCATTGGCGCAAGGCGATGCTCGAGGATATTGCGATCGCGACCGGTGGGCGCGTCATCTCGGCTGATCTGGGCGGACGGCTCGAGAAGGCCGAGCTGCACGACCTCGGGTCCGCGCGCCAGGTGCGCATTTCCGCCTCGAAGACCCTGATCACGGCGGGCGGCGGCGATCAGAAGGCCATCGCGGCGCGACGCGAACAGGTGTTGCGCCAATACGAGGCCGCTCCCGAAAATATCGAGCGGGACAAGTTCCAGGAGCGCGTCGCAAAACTGTCCGGCGGCACGGCGATGATTCTCGCCGGCGGCGCGACGCCGGTCGAGCAAAAACGCCGGACCCAGTTGATCGAGGATGCCATCAACGCGACCCGCGCCGCGATCGAAGAAGGCATTGTGCCGGGCGGCGGCGTGGCCTTGCTTAGGATCGCTGCAAGGCTCGACGAATTGATCGATCGCCTGGATGGAAGTGCCAGGCAGGGCGCCGAGCTGCTGCAACGCGCGCTCAGCCGGCCGCTGTTCTACATTGCTGCCAATGCCGGCCTGAACGGCGAGGCGGAAGTCGCGAAAATTGCCAAGGCCGGCAATGGCCACGGGCTTGACGTGCGCAATGGCTCGGCGGTCGATCTTGTCGAAGCCGGCATCATCGATCCGGTCAAGGTTTGCTACAGCGCGGTTCGCAATGCGGCATCGGTGGCCGGACTGATCCTGACGACGCAGACCTTGATCGCCAAGAAGCCGGATGATTACGATCCGACCGCTGGCCCGGCCCGCGGTGGCGGTGCTGAGCTGCTTTGAACGGAACGGATCATCGGTTCGAAGCAACCGGCGCGCCGCCCACAGCTGGGCGTGCTACGATACTCCCAGCATCCAGCGGTTCGAGGCACTGTCGCATCACTCGGGCTTCTTCTGCCCGAGAGCCCGATAGATGGTGTTTCTTGAGACGCCGAGACGGCGCGCGGTTTCGCTGACGTTTCCGGCGGTCTCGGCATAGACCACAAGGATTCGCGCGCGATGGATGTCGTGAAGTGATCCGGATTCCGTTCCGGCGGGGTGAACGATGTTCTCCGCGCTTGCTTCGTTGATAGATCCGTCCGCGGCGGCAAGGGTGAATCGCGCCAGAACGTTGCGGAGCTCGCGGACGTTGCCAGGCCAGGGACGTGCGGCGAGATGCGCAATGTCCGTCGGCGTGATTTCGCAGTTGGGGTCGATCGTATTGAGCAGATGGCGAACGATGGCATCAAAGTCGTTACGATCCCGGAGCCGCGGCAGAGTGACCTCGAGCGTATTGAGACGGTAGAGCAGGTCGGATCGGAACCGGGCTTCGGCGATGGCCTTGTCCAGCCTGGCGTTGGTGGCGGAGATGAGGAATACATCGACCTTCGATCTGACGCCGCCAACGGGGCGCACGGTCCAGTCGTCAAGCAGACGTAGAAGCACCGCCTGCAGCGCGATCGGCATGTCGCCGATTTCGTCAAGGAACAGCGTGCCGCCGTCCGCCTCCTTGACCAGTCCAATCGCGCCGCCGCGCCGCGCACCGGTGAATGCTCCCTCAGCATAGCCAAACAGCTCGCTCTCGATCAGGCTTTCCGGCAGGGCGGCGCAATTCACAGGAACGAACGCGCCGGTTCGCCCACTCGCCATATGGGCGTGGCGGGCAAGCTGTTCCTTGCCGGTTCCGGTCTCGCCGCGGATGAGGATGGGCATCTTGCGTGCTGCCGCGGTCTCGACTTGACGGACGATGGCTCGGACCGCAGGGTCGCGCGCAACGAAGCCGGCGGCCGGGCTCTGAAGAGACCGTGGTTCCGGCTTGGAATCCTTTCGGGCAGATGATGAGCTCGCGGTCTCGTGGCCGTCAGATTCGGATCTCGATTTCTGGACGTCGCGATGCGTGATCAACGGGCGGCGTCGCCCATGCAGCACCACGATGGCGCCGATGCCGGTGCGTTCGTTCTCGACGAAGTTGAAGCTCGCGTTGGGAAGTAGCTCCTTCAGTCTGCTCGGCCACTCGTCGAAGGGAACCGTCTTCAAAAAGCGGGTTGGCGCGTCGTTGTGAATGCCGTGGCGATCATGCTGGAGTGCGTTCAGAGCACGCTCGGTGGCGTGGAGGATCATGCCACGACGATCGATCACGATGCATTCATCGGTCGCCCATTGCGATCTCTTGCCGAGAAAGCGGCACAGCAACTCCTCGCGTTCCTGCCGGACTGATTGGGCCAGAACGCTTTCCACGTGATGGCCGACCGCGACGGCCAAAGCCAGGCTCTGCGGATTGAAGGTGCTTGCAGGGCCCGAGATGTCGACCACGCCAAGCAGTTCGCCATCGGTCGGGTCATGAACCGGGACGGCAGCGCAAGTCCACCGCTGCACTTCCGAGCAGAAATGCTCTGTACCGTGAATTTGGACAGGGTTCGATTCCGCTATCGCGGCGCCAATCGCGTTGGTGCCGATGTCGGCCTCGCTCCAGCGACCTCCGTGTTCGAGATGGACTGCACGCCCGGCGTCAATGACCCTGTCATCGCCCTGCGTATCGATGATCAGCCCACTCGGATCGGTGAGGATCATGATTGAGTTTGCATCGCGCAGAAATGTTTTTGAGTTCTCGAGAGCGCAGCGGGCCGCATGACGGAGCGATGCGTATTTGGAGCGATGACGAAACAACTCGGCGTCCGCGACGATCGGTGCTCGCGCACGGTCGACGGTGACGTGATGGTTCCTGGATCGCTGCCACGACGCCGCGACCGATGATCTCAAGTCGGATGACAACGCTCCGCGCTCGACGAACTTCTCCCACGCCGCCAGCACTTCTCGTTGGTCCATCCCGGCTCCTCCGACGTGAAAGGTGCTGGACCCGCTGATGCGGGCCGTGCGATCATTCACCTGAATGCGGGGGGCTGCTTGCCGCGACTGCCGGTTCGCTCACGCAAAGTTCGACGGTAAGATCCTTCCAGGCCGCCGTGGCAGCCGCCTGAATCGGATTCCATACCCGTCGCACGCGCCGCGAAGACGACCGCGCCTTCCGATCAAACAACCCTTCAGCGTCCCATGTCCCCAACGTCCCAGGCCTTTCTCTCAAGCCCGTTGACCAGATCAGCCTATACATTTTGAATGGTTCTAGCAAAGGTGGCGATCGAAGTTCCGCTGGGCCACGGCTCGATCTGTTCGAAAGCCCGGGCCAGGGCGGGCTCTAGTGCGGTGCAGCATCCAGGAATTGGGCGGCGCGCTAGTATCTTCGGCCATCGACACGGGCGATCCCGGGTATCCAACCGGCAGACATCGGTCGTCGAAACTGACTTGCGCCGAGGACCCAGCGGTTACGTCAGTCAAATCGCACCTGCAGCGAATGTCGGTATCGCTGGTTGAGATATTTATCGAGCGCAAGTGTCGGCGGTTGCTTTTGGCTTGGTGTGTGACGTGGAGGAGGCAGGTCCTCACGAGGGGAGCTCTCGGTGTTCGGTCGATCGCGAGGGGCTAACCCAATCTGCAGTCGCAGCGAAGATTGACGTCCGGAGGTTTGCGGCGCCCGCCTTGCGGTGCAAGCTCTGACATTCAGGTAATGATTGCCGGCGGCGACCAGAGGAATCTCGGGGCGCAGAGGTCACCACCATTTCAGCTAGGAAAGTGGCTGCGTCTCCGAGAAGATATCAACGATCTTACTGGTCATGCCGTTCACGATCAGCACCTGGTTCTTCATCTTCACGTACATGTAGTCACGCAGCTCGGGCATTTGCGAGAGAACCGGCGTCGGCAACGATTGGGCCTTAACTCCCTTTGGAAGCTTGGCGCCAACAGCAGGTGTGAAGTCCTTGGCGGATTTGGTGGCCGCCAGCCGGAATTCCACCTCGTTGTGTTCGGTCAGCACGGCCTTGCGAATTTGCTCGCGCTGGGAGTTTGAGAGGTTGAGCTTCGGTAACGATGGAGTCTGCGGCACCTTGGTGCCGTCGCTCAGTTCAACCGCGCCCTGCGCATTCTGTTGCGCCGACGAAAGCGCAGTGCCGCCAAGCATGATTGCCAGTGCGGTGACAATGATGGGGCTCCTCATGGGCTTCATCCTTCTGCGGATGCTCTGCCCCTGGAAGTAACGGAGAGATTTTTCCTCCGTTCCCGACGAGCCTTCACTGCATGAGCATTTCACCCGTGATCCGTTCCGGTTCCAGATCGGGAACCAGCGAGCGCTCAGCTCAACATCGCGAGAGCTGTGAGGCGGTTCACACCGTGGTGCCGTGCTTGGCGCTAGTCAGAGCACTGCGGGATATCGCTGCGCGATATTTCTGGATTTCAAAGCGGAAGGTTTCGCATGAAGCTTCTGATCATTGTCTCTCTCACCGCCGCCGTTGGTCTGCTTGCTGCTCTGACTGGCATCCCGCGATCACACTCCGGCTTGACGACCGGGCGTGCCGGTGCAGCAAGCACGTCGATATTGCATGACATGCAAAGCGCCCGCAGCATGGACAATTTGCCGGCTGAGGACTTCGAGGATCGGTCGTTGGTGTATCCGAGGGAAAACAAGCACTGATTACGACCCGGCAAGCCTTATGGGCCATAAAAAGCAGCCGGGACGAGTTGATCGCCCGCCAACAGACCAAGCGATTGCAGTGCGCCTCGATGCGCGTCTATTTCCAGAATGGCGAGGAAAAGCGCCAGCACGATCGCGGTAAAGATCAGCTCCGGCGATGCTTCGGCGGGCACACCCTCATGGTGTGGCGAAATCGCATTGCGAAGCAATCGCCATAGAGAGATGAGATGCAGATACGTTTTTTGTCGTATTTGCATGACGTCATCCTTGACGTGTCACAGCTGAGCATAGGATCAGGCTATATCCGGTTCAAGCTGGCAATGACTGTTGCGGCATTGAGTAGCAGGTGCATGTTGCCTCCTGCGATGCAGCATTGAACCGGGCAACTGCCGCCAACGTTGACGAGACTAGCGAGTGCGAATGGCCCATGAAGCAGCCACCAGACTGAGCATGACCGCCGCTCTGTTGGCGCTTCTTGTTGCGTCGGCGCAGGCGCAATTGGCAGGTCATGGCGGGCCGGTGCGGGCAATTGCGATCTCCGGCGATGGCAACAGCCTGCTGTCGGGCAGCTTCGACACCGCCGCAATCCGATGGTCGCTCAAGACAGAATCCGCCGAGCAGGTCCTGCGCTTCCATTCGGATGCGGTGAACGCGGTTGCCTTCCTCAAGGACGGGCGAATGGTGACCGCCGGAGCGGATGCGAAGGTCGCGATCTGGACGCTTGGCCGGCAGCAGCCGGACCAGGTTTTCGAGGGCCATACCGCGCCGATCGTTTCACTCGCCGTCTCGCCGGACGGCGCAAGACTGGCTTCTGCCTCCTGGGACCATACGGTTCGCGTCTGGTCACTGGGCGATGGCGCGCAGCAGGTGCTGGAAGGGCATTCGCAGCAGGTCAACGGCGTCGCATTCACACCCGATGGAAGATCTCTGGTGAGTGTCGGATACGATCGTGAGCTGAGGATCTGGCCATTGGCGGGCGGCACTCCAAACGTCATTGCGCTGGGATCACCCCTCAACGCCGTGGCAGTCACGCCTGACGGCGAGATCGTCGCGGGTGGTGCCGATGGGAAGCTGCGCTTTCTGACGATGGAGGCCCACGAGAGCGGCGAAGTGCAAGCTGGGCAGAGGCCTATTGTCGCGCTGGCCATCTCTCCGGACGGCACGTCGGTGGCGGCTGCGGGAATTGGCGGCAGCGTTGCCTTGATTGATCGCAAAGCGCGGATCATCGCGCAAACGCTGGCCGATTCCGGTTCGCCCGTGTGGTCGGTCGCGTTCTTGCCGGACAGCGCGACATTGCTGACCGGGGGCGCCGACGGCAAGGTCCGGCGTTGGAACGCGCGGACCGGCGCTGCCGTCGGCCCGTCGCAAGCCGCGCCGAGCGATCCGCTTGCCGCCTATGCCGGAGATCACGGCGCCGAGGTGTTCAGGGCGTGCGTTGCCTGTCACACTCTGTCGGAGAAGGACGCGCAACGGGCTGGCCCCACGCTTGCGGGCCTTTATGGGCGCAGGATTGCGTCGCTGCCGGGCTATCGCTTCTCGGACCCTCTCAAGAGCATGAATATCGTATGGACGCCCGAGACGGTGTCGAAATTGTTCGAACTCGGTCCGAACACCTATACGCCCGGCACAAAAATGCCGGAGCAGCGGATTGGATCTGCGGAGGATCGCAAAGCGCTAACCGATTTTCTCGGGCGCGCGACATCGAAATGACGCATCTTGGCGAAGGTCTAATACCCGGGCCATCGCTCGACCGGAAGATCCGTCAAATTCGGACGGTTCTTGAGCATGGCGGAGACGTCCATGTTGGGATGGTCCTTCATTGCCTCCGTGACGCAATTGTTGACGTATTTCCGGCGCGAGAGCCACTTGATCTTCTTGCCCTTCGCTTCCGCCTTGCAGGCCACGATCGCCCGCTTGAGGACGGCCTTGTCGGCCTTTGATACGGCAGCCTCGGCCGGTACAGCCTGCATTGCAATGGTACCAACAAACAACGCGGTCACGAAGAATCTTGCGTTCGTGCAACGAAACATAATGCACTCCCCATTGTTGCTTATCGATTGATTACTTGTTCGTGATCTCCGGCTAATCCTTGTTTTCTCGCTGGCGCAAATAATCATCCGTCGTCCGGGGCGGGGCGCGTTCCGGAACGTCGTTGAACGGATCGAACTGCTGCTCGCTCATGACGACGACGCGGCAGTCGGCGCACATCCTGACCACGTCCAGCCGCTTGTCGCCCGCGGGATACATCCAGTGCCGGCCCTCGAGCTTCGCCGCGATCTTCTCGATGGTGCTTTTCACGCCGAAGGGCGTGCCGCAGCGGATGCAAAGCGCCGGCTCTTCTTCCCTGATGATCCGGGCAGGTGCGGTGGCGGCGCGGAAGTCGATCTGCGGCTTCAAGGTGATGACCTTTTCCGGGCAGGTGCTCTGGCACAATCCGCACTGCACGCAGGCATCTTCGACGAATTTGAGCACGGGACGCTCGGGATCGTCGCGGAGGGCGCCGGTGGGGCAGGCCGAGACGCAAGCCAGGCACAGGGTGCAACCGTCCACGTTGACATTGATCGCTCCAAGCGGTGCGCCCTCTGGCAGAGCGATCACGTCAGTGGGCGCAGGCGCGACGCGATGCAGTTCGTGAAGAGCCAAACGAAGCAGGTCGCGTCGTTTGCCTATCGTCTTGAAGGTTGCAGGCGTCTCCACGGCCGACGCGGATTCGATGGCCCGCAGCACGCCCCCCAGCACATCTGGATCGTCTGTTTCGATCGTCGAGACGCGCTTGCCCGAAAAGCCAAGCCCGGAAACAATGGCATCAGCCATCTCTATGGTTTGTCGAAGGCCGGAGATGTCGTGCCGCAGCTTAGCCCGCAACAGAAAACGGATTGCTGCCGCGCCATAGGCAAAGGATGCGGCAATCGCTTCGAGGCCGACCTGCGTCACCTCGTTGACGGTGAAAGGCAGCACGTTGGCGGGAAGCCCATCGCCGTAGCGGGCGAGAGCATCAACGAGCATGGTGCCATGTTGGCCATCGTGAAACAGGATAACGGCATTCGAGCCCCCGGCTTCACGATAGGTCAGCAGCATCGCGCGCAATTTGTGAAGCAGGGCGTCGGCCGGCGGCAGGGCATAAGTTGCCGCGCCCGTCGGACAGGCCGCGGCGCACTGCCCGCAACCGGCGCAGACCTCCGCGTTGATCCTGACATGATCGCCATCCGGCGTGATCGCTCCGGTCGGGCAGAGATCCAGGCATCGATGGCAACCCGTCAATTTCGAGCGCGAATGGACGCAAATCCCGGGGGTGAAATTGACGTATTTGGGCTTGTCGAAGCTGCCGACGAGGTCGCGCGCCCTCAGCACGGCGCGCAGCATCGCAGCCGGATCTCGCGGGTCCGCGCGCAGATAGCCGTCGCGCAACTCGTGCGCCGGGAAAAGCGGCGTTCCGCCGGAGAGATCGAGGACGATGTCGCAGCGCGATGTCAGGCCGTTGCGCGGAGCTTCGAAGACAAGCGCGTTGCGCGAGGAGGGGCGCGGGGCCGCATAGTCATCGACCGTCAGCTCGAACGCTCCCAGATAGCCCCTGGCGTTGCGGATCGCTCCCTGGACGATGGGAAACGACGTCGTTGCCGGCGGCATGATCTGCGCCGGCCTTGTGACCATGACCGTCACGTCGAGATGCTCGGCAAGCAGTCGGCCAGCTTCAATTGCCGCTTCGTCGCGGCCGTAGATCAGGACCACCCCTCCGCTCGACAGGGTGACAAACGGAAAATCCGGCATAGCCTCCGACGCCGCTGCAAGCAGAGCTGCCATTTTTGGGCCTGCCTTCGCTCCCTCCGTCGACCAGCCGGCCGTCTCCCGAAGGTTGACGAATTCCATCGTCCCGGCACGCTCCTTCGCTTCCTCGCCAAACAGCGCCGCCTCCTGGGTGCAGCCGACGATGAGTGGTCCATCGGCCTTCGCCGCGTTGCGAAAATAGTCGAGCTCAGCACGGCAGAGCTGACGGAATCCGGTGATTTCGCTTTTGCGGCATCCACGCCTGATCGCGCCCGTATCGAGACGCATCGTGTCCTCGCACGAGCAGATCAGGATCGCTTTTGGCGGTTCGGACATGCGCAGCCGCTTACCTCACCGAGAGGCAGGGAACGATCACGAGCAGACTCGCGTCAATCCTTCTGCTCGATTAAGTTATTCTCACGAGAAAGGAAAAGGAAGCTGGAGGTCCGACTGACACCGACAGCCCCCAGGCGCTCCGCGGTTTCGGAGCCCATCAATCTGCCTCCGCCATTCACGCTGGTGAGGCTGCGCGAAAGTCGTGACGCCTTTGCTCACGCAACCGATATCGCAAAGGCGAGTGGGGCAGGTACACTGACCTATGTGGGGCGGTTCGATCTGGCCGAATTCGCAGTCGTGCTCGAACCGAGCGAGCCCTTGCACACCGCGCGCCGCGCTTTCTACGCGGGGATGGTGGCGCTGACCGATGCCTTGCGTGCCTACGCACCGCCGAACAAGGCGATCGCGATCGACTGGCCCGACACGGTCCGTGTCGACGGTGGCCTTGTTGGCGGTGGACGGCTTGGCTGGCCGCCATCAGCGAAGGAGGACAAGCCTCCGCGCTGGCTGGTGTTCGGCGCCATGATCCGGACTGTTGCGATGACCGACGCGGAAGCTGGCCTGTATCCGCTCGCTACCGCACTGGATCAGGAGGGGTTCGGCGAGAGCGGAGCGGTTCAGGTCACGGAAAGCTTTGCGCGGCATCTGATGCGCGCACTGGACGGCTGGCAAACCGATGGATTCGACCGTATCGCACGTGAATTCCTGGGGCGGTTGTCGCGTGAGCCGCAGGTCGCGCATGCGATCGCTGACAATGGCGACCTCATCACCCGCCGGATCGGGTCAGAAGTGACCGTCCGGCAGGACCTGAGAAAAGGCTTGCTGTCTCCCTCATGGCTCGATCCAAACCTCGGAGGGGCGCGCCTGTGAAACTCTTGCGCACCATCGCGCTCGATCCGTCCGACAGGTTCGTATTCGACGTGGCCGCGGAGCCGGGAGATTGGGCGGTTTCAGGCGCGTTCCGCTTTTGCGATCAGGATCCCGCGAAGCTGGGCGGCAAGGCCCGTTCAGCGTTTCGCAGCGGCTTTCTTGGCGTGCAGTCCTGGGGCTGGTCGACGCTGGCGCAAATCGTCCCTGCGACAGAGGACGACCGCCGCGCGTTGGTGGAGCTTCTTGCAAAACGGTTGGTAGAACAGTTCGGCGCGCCGGATCTTGCTGCTGCGCACCTTGCCGCGGCGGAAGAGGTCGCCTTTGCGCAGTCCCTCTGCTCCCATCCAATCAGCGCGCTGATCGCCGTTCACCGCTCGGCGAGTGATGGCGAGGTCCGTGAGTCATTCCGCAGGTTGCAACTGCGCGAGGGGCAGCGTCACGGCAATGCGTTCTCGTTCATGGAAGTTGAGGATGACATCGAGCCCGACAGCAATCTCAATCTTGCGAATATCAGCGCGGAGCCGTCACGGCGATGAGGGACTTCTGGATCGCTTGCGGCCATCACTTGCTCGATCGAGATGCGGGCGGCAGGCTCGTGGCGACCGAACAGCTGCTGAAGGCCTATTTCGCTCGTCCCGAGTTGATGCCGCCGGACGATGCCTGCGAGATCGAACGCAGGCTGCATCGGGATTTGCTCGCCGATCCGCGTCGGGCGGTTGCCGGGGAAGAGGTTGCCGCGATCGTCGATGGGGATGCCCGGGAGAATTGGCGCTTCGTACTGGCATTCCGCGACCTCTTGCTACGTGAACCTACCTTGGAGGCGGCATATCTTGCACTGGTTCGTTCAGGATCGATCAACCTGCCACCCCTGTTCCTGAACCAGCTCGTGCACGTCATCCTGCGCAACGCACTCGATGGCTGTGAGGACCCGTTCGTGCTGCGCGCGGCCGAGCTGTTCTTCCGGCCTCAGCGCATTATTCCGCACGAGCATTCGTTGCTGCTGGGTGACGAAGAAGTCATAGGCGGAGCCAGTCCGACGCCGGTGTTGTCGCTGATCTCCATGTTGGGGGGCGCGACCGGAGCGGGGGTCGACGTCTTGGGCGATGCGAATGCCGACAGCTACTGGCATCGCAGCGATCAGTTCGATCTTGCGCTCGACTTGGGCAGCGGAACGCGGGGGCCGGCTGCGCTGGCGGACGTCATGAAACTCTGGATTTCTCATTTGCTCGGGGTCGACGTCGCAATTGAGCCGCTCGCCGCCCTGCGCGATGCGAAGCTCGCCTGGTATGTCGGGCTCGATGCCGAAGCCACAGGGATCGGCGACCGGCTGTGGCATGGCGAGACGCTCGATGACCGAACGATGGCACGCGTGCTGGCGTTGTTCCGGGTGACTTTCGCCGATGCGCATCTGGTCGTCGACGCCGTCAGGCGCGAGGGCGTCTATCTGATACTGGCAATGAGCCCCGATCAGGTTGTGCGGGTGAAACCGCAAAATCTGTTGACGGGGCTGCCGATCAAGCACCTGGAGGCCATGACGTGAGTTCCGCCGCCCTGCCGTTGTTGCGCATTCCGCTCGGCGTCGTGGTTGAGCGGGCAAGCGCGGAATCCCCGTGGACCGATTTCGTCTGGCGTGGCACCGGCGTGTTGCCGGATGAGCCTGACATGACGCCGTGGACCGTCCTACGGGAGCAGGGGGGAACGACGCTGTTTTATGCCGGGAGCGCGATGGTCGATCTCTATCGTTCGGAAGCAGCGCGCTACCGCGACAATCTCGCCAGCGGTGATCCCAGTGTCTGGATTATACTGACTCCTTCCGAGGGCGCCTGGCCCTATGTCGTTTCGGCAGTCACCGCGGATCCCGCGGAAGGGGAGGCATTCACCGAAGCCGGTGCCAATCTGGTCGAGGCGGTGCCGATGCCGGAGGTGCTACGTCAGGCGATTGAAAATTTCATCGCGCAGCACCACGTCGAGACGGAGTTCGTCAAGCGCGAGCGGCGACGCGCCGATCCGGAGGCGCTTGCGCGGCGTCACCACGAAGGTGGGCACGAATGAGTGACGAGCATTTCCTGGCGCGCTGGTCGCGTCGCAAGCAGGAGGCGAAGCCCGACCAGGTCCAACCGGCGCCGGAAGAAGCGGTCGAGGCGCACGCGCCGGCGCCGGCAAACCCCGCGCCGGCGGTCCCGGATCTCCCCCAGCCGGATCTTTCGACATTGCCTCCCATTGAATCGATTGATGCCGCCACTGACATCACGGCCTTCCTGCGCAAAGGCATTCCGCAGGAGTTGAGCCGGGCGGCGCTTCGTCGTGCCTGGAGTGCCGATCCCGCCATCCGCGATTTCGTGGGGTTGGCGGAGAACGCCTGGGACTTCAACGACCCGAACGCCATGGCGGGTTTCGGCCCATTAGACTATTCAGCCGAGCAGGTTGGCGCGCTTGTCCGTCGCATCGTCGGGGATGTGGCAGAGGCTGCCAAAAGCCTCGCCAACCCGCAAACGGGGGCCGCCGAAGCGGGAGCGCAATCGGTTCATCTGCCGCCCGATCTTGCGCCGTCATCCAACCCGGTGAAGACAATCATGAGTCCTCAACAGCTCTCGGAGCGCCCGGTCGAGGAATTGCCGCCGGATTCTGCTGCACCGCAACCGGTTGCTGCGAGCGATGAGACTGCCGTTCCGCGCCGCACACATGGCGGGGCGCTGCCCCGGTAGGCTGCGACTAAATGCGATAGCCTCAAGCTATAGCAGTTGATTGACCGCTTCCCGGCGCGCGCCGTAATCTTTCGTCCGCAAACGCAATTTGACCCCTGGAATGGGAGGTCGGCGTGCGCGATGCGGGACTTGAACGCGCAATTGATGCAGCGGGCGGCGTGGCCGAGCTTGCCCGTAAGATCGGTATTGCCCAGCCTTCAGTGTCGAACTGGAACAGGGTGCCTGCGCAACGCGTGATCGCGGTCGAGGCCGTAACGGGCATTCCCCGCACGCTGCTTCGCCCCGATCTCTACAGCGAGCCCGTCGTGGTTGGCGACGCGGTTGATCCGATCGATGCCGCGCGCGCCCGGGAATATGCGCTGCTTGCAAACTTGCTTTGGTCCGCGCCATCGGCCGCATTGCTTGAGCAGATCGCGCAGCTGAAGGGCGATGCGACCCCGCTGGGGCGCGCCCATGCAGCTCTTGCCGATGCTGCATCGGTCGCCGTCGTGTCCGAGGTCGAGCGCGAATATTTCGATCTGTTCGTCGGTCTCGGCCGTGGCGAGTTGCTGCCTTACGCGTCCTATTACCTGACCGGCTTTCTCAACGAACGTCCGTTGTCGCGCCTGCGCGACGATCTGGCTCTGCTCGGCATCGAGCGGGTTGAGAACAATTTTGAGCCCGAGGATCACGCGGGGACGTTGTGCGAGATCATGGCGGAGCTCGCGGCGGCGAGCCCTACGCCATCGCCGGACGCACAACGTGTTTTCTTCGAGAAGCACGTCTCGCTCTGGATGGGACGCTTGTTCGCCGACATGGAGAAGGCGGAAAACGCCGGATTCTACCGATCGGTCGGGACACTCGGACGGGTCTTTCTGGAAATAGAAGCCGAAGCTTTCACATTCGCCAACTGACCGGCTCCGCTGGTCCAGGAGTAACGCGATGAGAGATGAGAGGAAAACGACAGCCGGCCGCCGCGACTTCCTTCGCAAGGCCGGAATCGGCGCCATCGGCGCGGGAGCGACACTGGCGACACCCTTGATTGCGCCCGCACAAGCCGACAGCGAGACCGACGATGAGAAACGCAAGGCGCGATACAAGGAAACCGACCACGTGAAGGCCTATTACCGCGTCAATCGTTACCCTGGTTGAGGGAGGCGGCCGTGCTGATCAAGAGAACACAACAGCGTTCCGCAATCACCTCAAGCGGATCCATCGCGGCAGGCTTGTCCGGACAACGGAGCGGTCTCGACCGCCGCGCTTTCCTGCGCCGATCGGGCCTTGCTGGGGGGGCGCTCGCCGCGTTGACCACGCTGCCGCCCGGCAGCGTGCGGACGGCAAAAGCGGCGATAGCAGGTCCGCTCACATCCGGGGCGGCGGTTCGCAAGAACATTTGCACGCACTGCTCCGTGGGATGCACCGTGACCGCGGAGGTACTGAACGGCGTCTGGATTGGTCAGGAGCCGAGCTGGGATTCTCCGATCAATCGCGGATCGCATTGTGCGAAGGGCGCATCCGTGCGCGAGCTCGTGCACAGCGAGCGTCGGCTGCGCTATCCGATGAAGCTTGTGGGCGGACAGTGGACACGCGTTTCCTGGGACACCGCGGTCAACGAAATCGGCGACAAGCTGTTCGAAATTCGTGAAAAGTCCGGTCCTGACTCCGTTTACTGGCTCGGATCGGCCAAGATGACCAACGAAGGCTCCTATCTTTTCCGCAAGCTCGGCGCATTCTGGGGCACCAACAACACCGACCATCAGGCACGCATCTGCCACTCAACGACCGTCACCGGCGTGGCCAATACCTGGGGCTACGGTGCGATGACGAACAGCTACAACGATATCCGCAACGCCAAGACCCAGATGATCATGGGCGGGAATCCGGCCGAGGCGCATCCGGTCTCTTTACAGCATCTGCTGGAGGGCAAGGAGCTTCAAAAAGCAAACTTCATCGTCATCGATCCGCGCCTGACACGGACCGCGGCCCACGCGACCGAGTATGTCCGGATGCGGCCAGGTACCGACATCCCGGTGCTCTATGGCATCATGTGGCACATCCTGCAGAACGGCTGGGAGGACAAGGAGTTCATCAGGCAACGGGTCTACGGGTTCGACGATCTCCGCAAAGAGGTGGAGAAATGGAATCCGGAGGAAGTCGAGCGCGTCAGCGGCATTCCTGGCGAACAGCTCAAGCGTGTCGCCAAGATGTTCGCGACGGAAAAGCCGTCGACGCTGATCTGGGCCATGGGGCAGACCCAGAAAACAGTCGGCACCGCCAATGTGCGGGCGAGTTGCATCCTGCTGCTAATGACTGGAAATGTCGGCGGACCGGGCATGGGCGCCAACATCTTCCGCGGCCATGACAATGTGCAGGGAGCGACCGACGTCGGGCTCGATATCGTCACGCTGCCGTTCTACTACGGCCTTGCCGAAGGTGCCTGGAAGCACTGGGCACGGGTTTGGGAGGTCGACTACGACTTCCTGAAGTCGCGCTTCGACTCCAAGCAGATCATGGAAACCCCTGGTATCCCGCTGACCCGCTGGTTTGACGCGGCAACCCTGCCGAAAGAGCAGGTCGCGCAGAAGGACAACGTGCGCGCGGTGTTCGTGCAGGGACATGCCAGCAACAGCATTACGCGCGTTCCGGAATCCCTTAATGGTCTGAAGGCGCTCGAGCTGCTCGTCATCGCCGACCCGCATCCAACCACCTGGGCATCGCTGTCGGTCGAGGCGGGACGCAAGGACGGCGTCTACATTCTTCCGGTTGCCACGCAATTCGAGTGCAAGGGATCGCGCGTGGCTTCGAACCGCTCGCTGCAGTGGGGCGAGCAGATCGTAAAGCCGATCTTCGAATCGAAGGATGACCTCGAAGTCATGTACCTCGTGGCGAAGAAACTCGGCTTCGTCGACAAGATGTTCAAAAATATCAAGGTCGAGAACAACCTGCCGGAGGCCGAAGATATCCTGCGCGAGATGAATCGCGGCAGCTGGTCGACCGGCTATTGCGGACAGTCGCCCGAGCGTCTCAAGGCGCACATGAAGAACCAGGCCAAGTTCGACTTCCTGACCATGCGGGCGCCCAAGGACGATCCGGAAGTCGGCGGCGATTATTACGGTCTGCCGTGGCCGTGCTGGGGCTCGCCCGAGGTGCGCCATCCCGGCACTCCGTTGCTCTACAATACCAACCTGAGTGTGATGGATGGCGGCGGCACGTTCCGTCCGCGCTTCGGCATCGAGCGCGAGGAGAAGCTGCCTGACGGCACCACGCGCAAGGTGAGCCTGCTTGCGGACGGTTCTTACTCCAAGGACTCGGAGATCAAGGACGGTTATCCGGAATTCACGCTGGCGAGCCTGAAGAAGCTCGGCTGGGACAAGGATCTCAGCGAGGCGGAGATGGCCACCATCACCAAGATCAACTCCGCCAATCCGGATGCGGTCTCATGGTCCCTCGACCTGTCCGGCGGCATCCAGCGCGTAGCGCTCAAACACGGCTGTGTGCCCTATGGAAACGGTAAGGCGCGCATGAACGCGTTCGGCCTGCCCGATCCCATTCCGGTGCATCGCGAACCGATCTACACGCCGCGCGTCGATCTGGTTGCAAAATATCCGACGCTGCCCGATGCCAAGCAATTCCGCCTGCCGAACATCGGTTTTTCCGTGCAGAAGGCCGCGGTGGAGAAGGGCATCGCGAAGCAATTCCCGCTCATCCTGTCGTCGGGGCGTCTCGTCGAATACGAGGGCGGAGGCGAAGAAACTCGCACCAACCCGTGGCTTGCCGAATTGCAGCAGGACATGTTCATCGAGATCAGCCCGGCTGATGCCGCCGATCGCGGCATCAAGGATGGCGGCTGGGTCTGGGTGACTGGCGCCGAAAACAATTCGCGCGCCAGGATGAAGGCGCTGGTGACCGAACGCGTCGGCAAGGGGGTCGCCTGGATGCCCTTCCACTTCGGCGGCTGGTTCGCAGGCAAGGATCTGCGCGGCAATTATCCGAAGGGCACCGATCCGATCGTGCTCGGCGAAAGCGCAAACACGATCACCACCTACGGATACGATCCGGCGACCGGCATGCAAGAGCCCAAAGTCACTCTCTGCCAGATCGCGGCGGCATAAGGAGCAACGACCATGGCACGTATGAAATTCCTCTGCGACGCCGACCGTTGCATCGAATGCAATGCCTGCGTCACCGCCTGCAAGAACGAGCACGAGGTGCCCTGGGGCATCAACCGGCGCCGCGTCGTCACCATCAATGACGGCAAGCCGGGCGAGCGTTCCGTCTCGATGGCCTGCATGCATTGCACCGACGCCCCATGCGCGGCGGTATGCCCGGTGAATTGTATCTACACGACGGCCGACGGTGTCGTGCTTCATTCCAAGGACCTTTGCATCGGCTGCGGCTATTGCTTCTACGCCTGTCCGTTCGGCGCGCCGCAATATCCGAAGGTCGGCAACTTCGGCTCGCGCGGCAAGATGGACAAGTGCACGTTCTGCGCCGGAGGGCCCGAGGCCGACGGCAGCAAGGCGGAGTACGAGAAATACGGCGCAAACCGTCTCGCCGAAGGCAAGTTGCCGCTCTGCGCCGAGATGTGCTCGACCAAGTCGTTGCTTGCTGGCGACGGCGAAATCATTGCCCAGATCTACAAGGAGCGTGTGATGAAGCGCGGTTACGGCTCTGGCGCCTGGGGCTGGAAGACCGCGTATCGCGAGACGATCGAGTCCTGAAAGACCACATCGCCAGCGATTGCCCAGTATCGGGAGGAATTGATGGTGTGTTTTGCACGATTTGCCCGTCTCGTGATTGGCACGGGCGTGCTGCTGCTGCTCATCTGCGCGGCTTCACCGTCCATCGCCCAGCAGGTCAACCCGACAGCGAGCTCAGTCAAGGAGCAGCAGCTTCTCCAGGAGCTGAACAGGGTCCAGGGACGCGTCAGCATCCCCGACCAGCGCTCCGGCGTGCTCGAGCAGCCGGCAGGCCGTGAATGGCGTGAGTTCCGGAACGTGACGCTGCACTGGATAGGCGGTGTCGCCATTCTTGGCATGCTTGCGGCGTTGATCATTTTCTATCTGACCCGGGGCATGGTGCGGCTTCAGAGCGGTCGTTCGGGCCGGACCCTCGTGCGCTTTAGCTCATTCGAACGCTTCGTGCACTGGATGACGGCGACCTGCTTCATCGTTCTCGCGCTTTCGGGATTGAACGTCACCTTCGGCCGTACGCTGCTTCTGCCCTTGATGGGTCACGAAGCGTTTTCCGAATGGTCGCAATGGGCGAAATATGCGCACAATTACCTAAGCTTCCCGTTCACGATTGGCGTCGTTCTGATCTTCCTGATGTGGCTCGCCGGCAATATACCGAATAAGGTGGATGCCGCTTGGCTCAAGCGCGGCGGCGGCATCGTGGGTCACGATCATCCGCCGGCCTATCGTTTCAACGCCGGCCAGAAGGCAATCTATTGGATCGTTGTGATTGGCGGGGGCCTGGTGGCAGCCACCGGATATGAGCTGATGTTCCCGTTCTATCTATCAGGTATCGAAGGGATGCAGCTCGCGCAGGTCGTCCACGCCACCGTGGCGATGCTGTTCATGGCGGTGATGCTGGCCCACATCTATATCGGTACGATAGGCATGGAAGGGGCGTTCGAGGCGATGGGTAGCGGCACCGTCGACGTCAACTGGGCGAAGGAGCACCATAGTCTCTGGCTCGAACAGGAGAACGCGCGGACCGGTGCAAACGACGCGCGAACACAGCCCACTGCCGCGGAGTAGGTGGCGCACGCAGCCCCAGACGTTTAGCGCGTCCCACTAAAGGCGCACGCCCGTCGTTGCAAAGGCCTGTTGCACCGGCTCCTGCACGCGGTTTAAAACCGCGGCCCCAATTGCTGCCAGAACAATGGCGGCCGCACAGGCGAGCAAAAAGGACTTCATCGCCGTTCTCCCAAAAACCGGGATTTCGTGAGCTTACACAAAACGGCTCATCGCGGATAGCGCTGCGCTGTCCCTCCGACTGATGCGCGCTGTGCGGGTGGCCTGTGCACACGCATCCTCGTGTGCACTGAGAATCCGAAGGCGCGATTTTGCTTCCAATCGGTGCATATATCATCCTAGAAGAAGCAATCTGTGCAAGCCGGATCGTGCCAAATTCCTCAATCCGTCCAACTACATAGAGGCCGGGCGGGACAAAATAGATCAGCGAAATTAATGACTTGCGTTGGAGATTTTCCGTTGCGGTGATGGATTGGAGCGAGAGCTCAAGTTTTTCAGTGCGGTTGGCTCTCTCCGGCGCACTGCCTCTCCACTGTATCCAGCTCTCTGAAACGACGGCAAAGCATGAACATGGCGCTACATTGGTTGTCGCGACTAGTTCTGCGATGTCGCCCGTAGTCACCGTGCGAACCGTAGCTTCGGAACGTGGAGTCGCAGGACGGATTTTCCCGTTCAAGAACATGGTGCAGAAAGCTCGAGCGCCGCTCGGCGTCGGACTCGAAAGGAGAAAACCGTCGGTTAGATCGCAAGCCGAGCTGAATGTTGGTATCGATGGTTGCATCTCCGGGAATTGAACCTACGGAGAGGACCTGAGCATCCCCATCGTCGTTTGGGTCTCGATGGACCTCGGTTGCTCGAGCTGGATCAAATTGGTCTATGATGGATTGGAATGAGAGTTTCGGTTTCTCAAGCGGTTAGAGGGCTATGTGTGCACGACGTGTGCACCGGGAGATCACGAAAAGCCTTGTGATAGCAAATGTGAGCAGGCCATCTGAAGCCGGCCAGGCGACATGAAGTGGCCGATGCGCATGACACAACGTTCGGTGCGTAGGGTGAGTGACGGACGACGAGCAGCCTCGGTTATCGGACGCAGGAAGCTTGGCACCTCTTGCGAGACATTCACGCGCTCCGTTTCGTCGAACTCAAGAACGATGGGTGCTTGCCGCGGCGTAAACCCTGTGTGACATTGATCACAGCGAGCAGCCGGACGCCCCCGTATGTATGTGATCACGGATCGAGGGGATGGCCCCTCCCGAAAACAGGAGAATGGCTATGAACAAGTTCGACCATGAAATGTCGATGGAAGCCCTCGATCGTGTCGTCGGCGGCGCGGACGGTGATGGCAATGGCACCGGCACGGGTAATGGCGGTCACGGCCTGGTTCGCGGAATCAAGCAGGTCATCGGCGCCGTGGAAGGTATCGTTAAGTCGATTTGGCCTTTCTGATCTTCGCTGGAATCTGCACTGTCACGCGATCGGCGATACACAACGCGGCGCAGTGAATCAAAGACTTGCTGCGCAGCGATCGCGCAGCAAGTTGCCTCCATCCGTTATCAGGCCATAAGCTGCCTCCGCGCGAACTCTGCAAATGCGCCGGCTCCGCTCGTCAGCTCGTCATAGCTTCCCGATTGCACAATCTTGCCACCGACCAGCATCACGATTCTGTCCGCATGGCGGATTGTGCTCAGCCGGTGTGCAATGACGATCCGCGTGACGCTCAGCCGTTCCAGCGATGCTCCGACGATCGCCTGCGTCTGGTTGTCGAGCGCACTCGTTGCTTCGTCAAAAAGCAGGATGCGTGGCGAACGTGCCAACGCGCGGGCAATGAGGACCCTCTGGCGCTGTCCACCTGACAGTGTGTTGATGCCTTCCGCAACGAGCGTGTGCATACCCATCGGCATCTGCCTGATATCGGCGTCGAGCGCCGCTAGCCGGGCGGCCTCCCAGGCTTTGTCCAGCGTCAGGTCGACGCCGCCGCAAATGTTTTCGTATAGACTACCCGTTGCCAGCTTGGTGTCTTGCAGCACAACGCCGAGCTGGCGGCGCACGTCATTGGTCTCGATCGTGTTCAGCGCCTTGCCATCATAGAAGATCGTCCCGGCTTCCGGTCGTTCGAAATCCAGCAGCAATCGCAACAGCGATGATTTCCCGCTGCCCGAAGGGCCGACAATCGCCACATATTCCCCTCTCGAAACACGCAGGGTGATGTCGTCAAGGACGATCGGTCCACCCTGGATATAGCGGAAGGTAACGCCGGAGAACTCGATCTCGCCCAGGAGCTCGCCCGACGGCCGTCGATCTTCTGTGATTTCAGCGGCAGTGGAAAAGATCGGCTTCAGCCGGGTGAGATGGGGGATTACCACCAGGGATTCGCTCATGCTCGAGGCAATGTTGCCGATCGCTGCCGTGGTCTGGCCGAACGCGGAGAGAAAACCGAGAAAGGCGCCAAGGTCAGCCAAGAGCTGACTGTTGGTGCGCGAGGCGATCGCAAAAATGGTCAAGGTGGCCAGCAGGGGAAAGGCCGTCTCGAAGACGACCAGAACGTTAGCCGCTCGTTGCGAGGCGATGAAGTAGCGCTTCTGAAGAGCGAATTGTCCCGACCAGCGCGCCAGCGCGCGACTTGCGGCGTTCGCCACGCGAAGCTTACTGACACCGGCGATCAGTTGCAGCACAAATCCGCTGACCTTGCCTTGCAGATTGAAGTGCTGGCTTTCGTAGTAGATTCGCACGGCGCTTGTTGCGACGATCGCGGCCGCCCGCAGGGCGATCAGCAGGAGCGCAATGCTGCCGAGCCTGAGGTCATAGTAGAGCATGAGCCCAATACTGAAAATGCCGAACAGCGCCGATGTAAAGCCTCGCAAGGTCCGACCGGTGACGATCTGGCGCGTCGCTTCAATCCCCATCGAGCGGTCGACCAAATCTCCGGTGGTGTAGTCGCGAAACAGCGACGCCGGTAACCGGAGCAGGCGATCGATTAGGGCGGCCTGGAGCTTGTAATCGAGGAGGCCTTCGAGCCTGAGCGTGACCAGTCCCTGCATTCCCTGTAGTCCCGCAATCGCGATCGCGGTAATGGAGAGCGCTGCCGCGCAAACGACGAGCTGGTCGAACTCCGTGCGGGGGATCACGGAGTTGACCAGCAGATTCGTCACCAGCGGCGGTATCAGTGAGAGCAACCCGATGGCAATGATCGGGAGGATCATGCGGACCATGCTGCCGGAGAGGCCTCCGGTCGCGAATGACAACAGATCACGATAGCGGAGTGGGTGCGCCGGCAGGGTCTTGTAGAAGCTGACCGCTTCCGGCGCGAGATCGTTTGCAACCGAGCTGCTGACCGGTTGGCGCCGCCCCTGTCTCGGATCGATCATCGTGTACCGGCCATGCCGGTCCCGGATTAGAGCGACCGGGGCGCTTTCGGGGCCATGCCATCCCAGCAGCGGACCGGCATCGGAGCTCCACCAGCGATCGCGCAACTTGACGCGGCGAACTCGCAGTCGTGATGCGCGGGCGATTTGTAGAACCTCGTCGAAGTTCTGGCCTGCGGGATGCGTTCGGCTCGCGTGAGTGATCGAGCTTCCCAACGCGTCCGCAACGAGGCGGCAACTGGCGAGCAGGGGATCGCCGGCATCCAGCTCGACCTGCGCGCGACCGCTCGGCGCGGTGATAACTTCGGATAGACGCTCAAGGGCATCCAGTGTCCGTGCGCGGGTAAGTTCCGCTCGCCGGGCGAGCTGCTGCCGTTCCGACGACCGTTGATGTCCCAGTGACCGCTCCAGACTGGCGGCAATCACGGCATGGAAGCGATCAAGTGCCGGCCAGACCAGAGGTAATTCGGGCGCGTTCGACTCCGCCATGATCCTGGATCCGCTCTCGCCGGCTTTCAGCCAGACCTCCGCCGTGAGCGGAATGCGGACTATTCCGGCCTCGAAGACGAGGTCGAGATCCAGAGGCTTCACGCTTCCTGCTTCGATGCGGGCCCACACGATGTTCCGCTTCGGACCGCGACAGCGCTCGCCCGGATGCAGGTCTCTCGTTTCGCCGCCGATCAATTCGGAAGCGTTGTCCGATCGGGCCGAGCCGGCCGCAAGCATCGACAACCGGGCTATCCAGTTGGACAAACGGTCTGAGGCGATCTCACTTCGCGGGACCGTGATGACCTCGGCGTCAGGGCCCCCGACTGCTACCAGCTGCAGCCCGATCGCCGCCGACCTTTCACAGGCCGTGTGCAAGTCCAATATGACTTCACCAATTTCGCATCGAAGCAGATGATGTCTGACGCCGTTCGTCTCCACGGCGAAGATGTCGACATGGCCCGCACTCACCTCCAGTACTTGATCGCGTTCGTTGAGGAGAATGGGATGCCGCGGATCGATCGCCACGCGGCGAGTGGCCGAGGGGGCCGTCGGCCGTCCGGTCGCAAACTCATCCTTGGCGATGGAGTTGCTCATTCGCTTATCACGAGCCTTGCGTAGGCGCCCTGGAGCGAGACAAGCTGTTCGTGGGTACCGCGTTCCACGATCCGGCCATGCTCTAGCACGATGATTTCGTCGCAATCGCGCACCGTGCTCAAGCGATGTGCGATAATAATGCATGTGCAGCCCCGACGTCGCAGGTTGTCGTCGATGGCCTTTTCCGTGATCGGATCGAGGGCGGCCATTGCTTCATCCAGGACGAGAATTGACGGATTGCAGACCAACGCGCGGGCGATCTCGATACGTTGGCGTTGACCTCCGCTGAAATTGCCGCCGCCCTCGTTGATGTGGCAGTCGTAATTTCCGGGACGCGTGGCGAGGTCGTGATGAATCAGCGCATCCCGCGCCGCGGCGATCAAGTCGCGCTCATCCACGGTTGTATCCCAAAGGGTCAGATTATCGCGCGCGCTCCCCTCGAACAGAAATATATCCTGGTCTACATAGGAGACGGAATTGGCGAACTCCTGGGGTGGAAGGTCCGCCAGCTTCCATCGATCGAACAGAATTTCTCCCGCCCACGGCTCGTACAGCCCACAGATCAATTTGCCGAGCGTCGATTTTCCGCTGCCGGAGACTCCGACGAGCGCCACCCGTGATCCCGCAGGGATCGTCAGCGACAGGTCGTCCAGCAGTGGCGTTTCGAGAACCGAGTAGCCGAAGCTGATGTTGCGAAGCTCGACCCTGCCGGCAAGCTTTGGCGGAACGCTATCGATAACCTTGCCGGGCGAGTTGGGCCGCAGCGGATACTTGCGAATATCCTCGAGTCGTTCGAGTGCGCCCTTGATGGTTTGCAAGCTGCCGAAATAGTTGACGAGATTCTCGAATGGCTCCGAGAAGTTCGCCGCGAGCGACTGGAATGCAACCAGGCTGCCGAGCGTCAGCGAGCCCTCGATGACCCTCAAACCACCCAGCCCAAGGATCGCGGCGACCATCAACCCGGAGAGCAGCGTCGGCACCATGTCCATGATGATGGCCGATGCACCGAGACTCCGTTCAGCGTTCAGGTTGTTGGCCTGAAGGCCTGCCCATTTGCCAAACGCATCATCCTCAAGGCCGCTCGCCTTGATGGTTTCGATGGTGCGCACCAGGCCCACCGTGGCACCGAGGAGCTTGCCCTGTTCGACCGCGAGCCGGTAGCTGAGGTCCTGCCGTCGTGCTCCGACCAGGCGAAGCAGGAGAACGTTCAGGAAGGCGATTGCGACACACAGCACCGTCAGGCTAATGTCATAGACCGCCATCGCAGCAGCGAACAGAAGCACCGACGTCAAGCTGAGCGCGTTCATCGTAATGCCGCCGGACAACAGACGCGCGACCTGTTCATTTGAGGCGACGCGGTTGGCAACGTCGCCGGCATGGCGCTGGTTGAAGAATTCCAGCGGCAGCGCCATCACACGCCAGAGGAAGCGGCTGGTCATGACAACAGAGAGCTTGGCTTGCAGCCGTAGCACCACCGATTGACGAACTGCGACCATCACGGCGCGGCAAGCCGCCGTCAACGCCATTCCGATCAGGAGCGGCATCAGCCAGCCATTGCTGTGCTGGATGAGAATATTGTCGACAAAAATCTTGGAAAAACCGGCGGCAAGGATATTTGGAACGACAAGCGCGACACTTGCGATCACCAGCAGAACAACTGCCGCCCTCGAGTGACGCAGCTCTCGCAGCAGCAGCCGGAGCCCGTCAGGCTTGCTGCCGACCACCCTGAACTCTGCGCCGGGCTCAAAGGCCAACACCACTCCGGTGAAGGCAAGATCGAGCTCGGCCATGCTGATGCGTCTGCGGCCGGTCGCAGGATCGTTGACAAAGGCATGCCCGCCCTTGATGCCCTCCAGGACCACGAAATGATTGAAATTCCAGTGGATGATGCAGGGCGTCGGAAGCTGGGTCAGCGCCGGCGGCTCGACACTGTACCCTCTCGCAACAAGGCCATAGCGCCGCGCCGCCCTGACGATATTGCTGGCCTTGCTTCCGTCGCGCGACACGCCGCAGGCGATGCGGAGTTGCTCCAGGGGAATCCAGGCGCCGTGATAGGCGAGAATGATCGCGAGCGCCGCGGCGCCGCATTCGACCGCCTCCATCTGCAAGACGACGGGGGTCCGCTCGACCCTTTTGCGCAGCAGTCCTGATAAGCGACCGAGTCGCGCGCTTGGCGACGAAGGAGAGGGCCTATCCATCAATTCCCGTGAGGTGCCTGATAAAGGGGATCACTAGATCGAGCGGTCGTTGCAGCCGTGTTGTGATTTCCGCGCGCGCCAGCGTCCCGCTCGTCAAATGAGTGGTAGGTCCCTTGCCCACGGCCCAGCGATAGCCGGTCGCAGTGGAATCATCCCCTTGAAGTGCCACCTCAGCGGCATATGGTGCGCCATTGTGAGAGAAGCGAGAGACAAGGCTTTCATTGTGCAGCGCAGCGCTGATGCCTTGAGGCGTCATCGGGAAGTCGGAGACGCTTAAGACCGTGCCGAGCATCATTCCGAACTCTTCCCGCTTTACCGTACTCGGCTCGAGATGAACCAGCATCCCCGACTTGATCTGCTTGCCGTGTTCAGCCGGGACATAGACGATGGCCTGGAGCCCGCTGCCCTCGCTTTCGATCTGGACCACGGGCATCCCGACCGTGAGTACCGAACCGGGAGAGATTTTCACTTCGAGGACACGGCCGTCCATCGGACTGAGGACCTGCGTATTCTGGCTGAGCTGCTCGGCGGCGGCATTCACCTGCCGGCCCGCTTCGTTCAGGGTGAATTCGGACTGCTGAACGTCGCGTTCGCGTTGTGTCTCCAGGTCAGTCTTCTGCGCCTTGAGCTTGAGAATCTCGTTCTGCGCGTCGAGGCGGCGCTGCTGCGCATCGGCCAGCTCTTGGCGCCGGTCCTCCAGAGTGCGTCGCGTCGTGTAGCCTTTCGCGAGCAAACCTTCGAGGTTTTTGACGTCGACTGACAGATAGTCAATGCGCTGGGCGGTCGCCTTGATGACTTGTTCGAGCGCAGCTTCGAGCTTTTCGAAATTCTGGCTCTTGGCGGCGAGCTCGGCCGCGACCTTCGACTTGAGGTCGCTATATTCGCGTTGGCGTTCCTGCAATACTTCGACCGCCGCCTTGTGCTTCTGCTCAATGTCGGTCTGAACGATCTGGGCGATCGGTTGACCAACGTTGACGTGGTCGCCGATTGCGACGGCAACGGACTGCAGCCGGCCAGCAGCGGCCGACACCGCGTCGACCACCTTGCCGCCATTGCTGATCAGGATTCCCTCGCCGGAGACGCGGGTAGGCACGCGTCCAAAAATGCCCCACACGACCGCAGCCACCACCGCAACGAGGAAAACGACCGTGATAATCCAGTCGGCAGGCTTGGTGACGACGACAAGCTGATCAAGCTGCTCGGGAGAGGTCGCGCGATCGAGTGCCGTCGCCCGAAATGCCCGTTGCGGCTCGGAGCTCGCACTCCTATTCTCCGGTTGGCGAAGCGCTTCCGAGGTGGACATATCAGCACGCAAAGCACTTAATTGATTGAATGAATATGCTGGTATCTTCGCATAGAACAGGCGTGGTCACAACAAAGGCCAGTTGCAAAACCGGGGGCGGAGCTTGAATGCGCACGCTGAGCGGCAAGGCAAGGCGGTTGTTTGCAGCGCACACGAAGCGGGCCGTGCTCGTAACGAGTGTGGCGCTGGGCCTGGTGTGGTCCCCCGGGTTGCGGGCGGGGGTCCTTTCCGAGAGCGACCTCAAGCAGGCGGAAGGCCTGAAGCCGTTGTTTGCGAATCTGATGACTAATCTCGTTGAGACCGCCAAGCGCCCGGACGTGCCGAACGGGGACATCGTCTGCATCAACTCCACGATCCGTGAGCTCCTGCAGATTTCCGACGAACTCGCCAGTTACGAATATCTGATCACGATGGAGAAAGATCTGACCGACGTCGGTGACGACAATCCGCTGCGAGGTGTCGTCAAGTTTGCGGTTGATAAAACCAATGTCATTCTTACCAGCGAGAGGAAGCGGCTGGTTCAGTTGTCCGAGCAATGCAGCAAAAATCCGGTGGGGTTCGGAAAGGCGCAGGAGGCATTGAGGGTCATCGATACGACGACCGGCATCCTGAGCTCCATTCGCGAACGCCTGTAACGCGTCGGGCGTTTGTTGACGCCGAAGGCGCGATTCATTCGAGGGTCGCTGGCCCCGCATTGTGCACGCTCCTTCGTTTTTTCTGCCGTGTGTTCGGACGTACTGTCCCTTCCTGAACTCCGCACAGCACAATAGGTCTGCTGCTCACATCGCGCGCGCGATTTGCGTCACGAGACGCGATTGTGCGGGCTGTGTTTGACGCCGGAAGGCGCGACAGTCGCGTCGCCCCTGGAACCCGCGCGGCTCAGATCAGCCGGCTCGATTGCGGTGTGGTGCAGCTCAGAGTGACGATCCTCACGGAAGCCTCCGGGCAGTGGGGACATGCTGCACTCCGGTTGCGGGGTGGTCCCGCACCATCAACACAGCAAGGAGGACTGAGATGACGCGTAGCATGAACGACAATGCAGCGACCCGCGAGCTTTCCATCGACGAACTCGACGCGGTGGCCGGCGGCAAGTGGAGTTGGGGAGATTTCGCCAAGTCGCTGTTAGGCGGAGGAGTGACGGGCGGCATGGGTGGTGCAGCGGTTGGCGGCATTGGCGCCGTACCCGGTGCCATTGGTGGCGGCCTTCTCGGCGGGATCGGGTACTGCATCAGCCAGCTCTTTTGAGCATGCCGTCCGGCCAAGGCGAAGACCGGGCCGCGCCCGCACCACGGGTTTCGCTTTGGCGGCGAGCATGATCTCAACTGGCACAAGCCCAACAGATGAGAGGAGCGTACCATGCAGGAAATTCGGGAATTGACCGGTGACGAACTCGATTCCGCGTGCGGTGGAAGCCGCAGCAATGGCGGAACCGGCGGTTCGGCTGTCTCCGATTTCATAAATTGGCTTTTGAGCCAACTTCACATTCCCACCTCACCGGGAGGACCCATTCGGAGCTAGCTCGAGTCTGGCTCGTGCCATTGGGCTATCGAAGGGGTCAATCGATGCGAGGTCTCGGAAACGAGAACCTCGCATTCTTCTGCGGCAGTGCGGCAAGCAGATTCTGCGCCGTTCGTCGCTGCGTCTCGGTCGGCGGCAAGGCCGACGATCCGGCAGAAAAAGGGGGGGGGGCGGTATCGCTTGGACAAGCTGCGTGATCAAAGTCACAGCGAGCTGGTTGTTGATGCGGCAAGCTGCACCCGGATGACAAGGATCATCCGTTCACCCGTTCACCTTAGACAGATGGAGATTATGATGAGTGCATACCAGAATGAGCATCAGACAGTCCGTCCGCTGTCCGACGAGGAAGTTGAATCCGTGACCGGTGGCTGCTTCGGAATCCCGGTTTCCGACGGTCATGGAGGAGTCATTTATGTTTCTCCGACTCTTGGGCGCGGTCCGTGGCTTCCGACCAGCACCGGACCCACCTTTCCGACGGGTGGTCCGTTCGGACCGTTTCCTGCGTGATCAACGGGTGCATGTCAGAGCCGGCGCTCGCAACGATGCCGGCTCTGGAGTTGCGCATTAACCGGCACAGCGAAGCTCCCCGGCGCGATTCTGCTTTGACGAGGCGAGGGGCCCCGGTTCATCTGAAGGCGGCGGACCGTTGGGCTTGCTGCCACCGGGGGTGGCAGTATAGTTGCGCGATGGCTATCAGCTCCCCCGAATTGAAAGCTTTCCTGCTCGCCACGCCCTTCTTCGGTGGGTTGTCAGATACAAGCCTCGATCTACTGATCTCAATGCTCGTCGAGCGCCGCTTCGACGTCGGAGCCACGATCGTAGCGGAAGGAGAGCCGGGTCGTTCGATGTTTATTGTTCACTCGGGCGAACTCGTAGTGAGCAAGCTTGGGCGTTCGGGCCGATCGATTCGGATGTCAGGTCTTGAGCCCGGTGATTTCTTTGGCGAGATGACGCTCATCGAAATGCAAAATCGATCGGCCTCCGTCGTCGCGAACAGCCCGACTGTGCTCTATGAGCTCGCGGCTAGAAGCCTCTACACCTATTGCAAGGCGGACATTCACGCGTACGTCTTGGTCATTCAGAATATCAGCCGCGAACTTTGCCGGAGGCTCCGTCGCGCCGACGACCGCATTGCCGAGTTGTTGGCGCAGCAGGCGGAGCAATAGTCGTCATTGGACCCAATGGACTGGAAGGGCCCAATGGATTGGAGGATTGATAAGACCTTGAATCTTCGAGGAGAAAATTCCGCCCCTTGCCGTTGTATTGAATCGGAAAAATCCCTAAGTCACTGACGATAAATATGAATTTTCCGTTGCCGATGATGGATTAGCGAGATTTCAAGAGTTCCAATGTACAGCGTGTGACTTCCGGCTCAATTCCTGTCGTTCGCTGCCGGCCTCACAAATTGACGTCCTTCCCCGTCGGGCCTCGCGATGTGCGCCGCGACGAAGTGGCCGGCGGCTAGCCGCTGATACTTCTTTGGATATCTGACTGAATCACCTATTCCCAGGCAGGTGTATTATACTTGCACCCTCTCTAGGCGCATCCGCTGATCAGCAGAGCCAACAAACGCCGGCGGGCCTTCGCTTGTCCGATCAGCCTCTCACTCTATGCCCAGTTGCGGTGCGATTTGTCCAATCAGGAATTCTGAGCCCGCCTTTGTGAGATGGATGATATCTCTTGCCATGATAGCTCCATTGACATGCGTCAGGCATTTGTTGCCAAGGCACAACGCGTTTCTTGCGGACACATACTGGACACCCAGCTCAGCGGCTATGGCGCTCATGGCTTTGTCGCCTGCGTCGCCGTCGACAAATTGGGAAATCCGTTCGGGAATGATCTCTCCGCTTCTCCGAAAATAATCCACAGCGGCATTCGGAAGGCCGCCCCGCCAAACGGGGACCGGTCCTAAAATTATGATCCGGGGAACGCCGGCGGCGCGTAGGGCGTCAATGGTCGGCCTGGTGGTTCCGATCCTATCGTTCACGTCCCAAATGGCATGAAGCACCACAACGTCCGGCTTGATCTCTGAAATGCGACGTACGATCTCCGAGTTTTTTTTGAGGCAATACTCGCTCGCAGAGTGCGCTGGAACCAAGAGCGGGTGACAGGAGCTTACGGAAAGCTGCGCGAATCCGAATTCGCGATCTTGCTGTAGCTTTCTAAATCCAGGAACGAGCGCTGAGGCCGTTGAGTCCCCCCATATCGCGATCAGTGGCCGCTTACTCTCGGAACAATTGCGGAAGTCGCCATCTTCGCCGTCGAGCAAGATGCATTCATGTACACGCCAGGTGCTCACGCCATCGGGCGCGCTAATCATGGCCTGGAGCTCGTCCGGAAGGTCTGGTGCCTTTGCAACGGCGGCATATAGCCCGAACAGCCCTGCCGCTGCCATTGCCGCGCCTGTAGGCAAAATCGTAGCTCGGCGTCGCAACGGCCTTTCTACCGCGAAAAAAGTCAGCACCGACAGGGCGGACGTCAGCACAATCGCGACCAAGCCTAAAGTATCGTTAAGCGGTCGGAAAAGGTAAACCTGCAGGAATACGAGAACGGGCCAGTGCCACAGATAGAGGGAATAGCTGACGAGGCCCACGCCCACAAATAGTCTAAGCGAAAGAAAGCGGTTTACGAAAGCTCGCTCGGACATGATCACCAGCAACGCGCCGGTGACGGGAAGCGCGGCCGCCCAGCCAGGGAACGTCATCTTGTCCGTGAATAGAAAGAATGAGGCTTCAATAGCAACCAGGCCAACGATCGCTGCCGGCTCTCTTATGGCCCTCGGCTGTGAGGGTAGGAACGTTAGAAGTGCGCCGGCCATCAGCTCCCAAGCACGGGTGAATGGCAGATAGAAGGTTGCAGCCTGGTAGTCGCGGACGAGCGTCAAATTAAGAGCAAACGACGCAATGAGCGCGATGCCCACTGCGACCGGCATCTTGCGGTGCGGGAGGGCCCATAAGATAAGAGGCCATAACAGATAGAACTGCTCCTCAATGCCGAGGGACCAGAGGTGCAGAAGCGGCTTCGAATGTGCGCTGATGTCGAAATAGTTGACCTCGGAAAGCAACATCAGGTTGGCGGAGAACAGCGCGCTCGCGACTGCGTTCTTTCCGAGTGAATGCAGCTCGTCTGGCGGCAGTAGATGCAGTCCTGCAAATTCGGTGGCCATCAAGACGATGATCAGGGCGGGAAAAATTCGTCGGATGCGCCTTTCGTAGAACGTTGCAATGCTGAACGTCTTGTCGTGCAGCTCGGACCTCACAATTCCGGTGATGAGATATCCAGAGATGACGAAGAAGATATCTACACCAACGAACCCGCCGGGAAGCGCCTCGGGAAAAGCGTGAAACAGGATGACGGCCGAAACGGCAACTGCTCTCAAGCCATCGATGTCGGGTCGGTAAGCAGGTTTCATGCGGATTATCGGATCGCTGGAGACGGGCAAGCTGCGGCTTCGATGGCAGCGAAGAGGGAGTTGGCCCATTTCTGGTAAGCTGCCGGTGCCAGGTGGACACCATCGAGAGTGTGCTGGCTCCCAAGCGAAGGGGACGGCGTGAATGCGGGGCCCATGATTTCTGCGTAGGTTCTGTTCTCCATTGCGATTGTGTTGTTCAGCGCGGCGCTGTTCTCAACGAGTGGTCCGGTCTCTGCTTCCGAGATGCCGAACGCTGCGACGTTGGGAGAGATCTGCCGGATTTGTTTGAGAAGCTGGATGAGGTCGCTCTCGAACGTGTCACTGCCGCCCAGCGCATCGTTCATACCTAGGGCGACGACAACCAGAGCTGGGCGGGTGCCATCAAGGAACTCGAGGCCGGAAAATCGGAAGTCCAATAGCTGGGCGCCGCCAATGCCAGCATTCACCACGGGATGTCCGCAAATCGCGCTCGGAAATGTCGCGGCTTCAATGAGGCTGTCGCCAAGTACCACGATCGGCGATTCAACTCTCGTCAACTGCTGAGCGATGATCGCTCGGCGAACATCCGCATGCACATGATAGTGCACTGGCCTTGTGGCTTCGCTGAAGCGTTTTCGTATGCGCTGGAGCTCGGAGAACGATGCGCCGAAGGCGACTAGGAGAATGGCGGATATCAGCCAGGGCAGGGCACGCTTCATTTCGCGCGCTGCTTAGCATCACAACCCAAGATAGACAATATCTAGAAACGATCTAGTAAAATTTAGTAATACTTTACCGCACAGCAAAGCATCCGCTGGCCTCGCCGCGGGGACTTCGATCGAACGAAATCTCTTAGGAAAGAAGTGTTGCCGCGATAGCGACAATCGGACTAGACGAAAGTCTCAACAAAGGCCTTCTTGTTCGATTCCTATCTGCCATGCCTATGTGAGAGTAGAGAGTCCATTCCGGGTACAGTGTCACCGCCGCTGTTCAGTTCGTCGGTTGCGCTGATTCCCGGATTTGCTGAGCATCTGCTCGGGACCTTCAATAGCTATCCGTCAGCGGTATGTTCGAGGGCGGTCACAAGTACCGCTTCGGCGACTACAATGTGACACCGCTGGCAGGCCTGAATTTTACCCCGTACTGGATGAATGGCTTCACCGAGAACAACAACGGTGCGCCGGGCATCATCGGCCTGTCGTTCGCGAGCCGCAACATCAACTCCGTTCCGACCTTCATATGGTGGGTTGGATTGGTACGGTCGTCGTGCAGAACGTGCTGAGTTCGATGCTGAATTCGCATCTCTTCGATTTTACAGAAGGTTGGATCTACGTCGCGGGCGTTGGTGTTGCCGCTGGCTCGGTCGGCCGCATAGCCGCTAACATCCCACGGCAGGGCAATGACCTTGCGGCGTCGTCGCGCGCCGTGGCTTGCCTGCAGTTGACGGCATGAATGTCGATTACCTGATCCAGCGTCTGATCGGTCGCGCGACTTGCCGCTTGCAGACAGACGCAGCGCTCGGCCGCCGTGCCAGGATCAGGAACATCCGCGGCAGTTCATGTGATACCCGCGATGGTGCCTGACGGCATCATACTGTGGGTTCGGAAGCTGAGCAGGCGCCAGCGACAAGTGTGCCGAGGTTAAGGGATGCATCAATACATACTGGTTGCGCGTTTCTGTCGCGGCGGTTGTCGGGGTACAGTTGAGCCCGGCCGCGGCAACCGAACTTTGGGAAATCGACTTTACGTCGTCTCACGGCGGCGGTCAGTTTCTGATCAATCCGGCAAATTTCACGATTTCCGTATCGGTCGGATCGCCGAGCTCATTCTCTATTGTCGGGACCTGCATCAGCGTCGACGGCGGCGGACTTTTGGGCCAGGTCCAGTTTGGTAACGGCAGCGCCTCGGCAGGCTCCTGCACGCCGGCTGCATGCAACGTGACGTTCACCTCGACGCCGAACGTGGTGCCTGGCCTCGGGAAGTATATTCCGCTCTTGCAGCTGAATTTCGAGCGCATCTGGGTTGACTGGAGTACCCCGGTCCGAAGCAGATCCAGATGTTCTTCAGCACCAATCCCAATACGCCGAGCTTCAACTGGAACGATTGCCAATGCAGCGGTTTCCGACCCGGAACAGATTCAGGATGGCGGCTTGGTTGGTCGTGATTGAGTAGAGGCTGCACATGAAGGTAGGAAAATTCTGCCAAGGCTAGTTTTGGGGCCCCATGCTGCGCTCGATCAGTGGCGTGCGCTTCCCGACTTTCTTGCGGAGCGATTTGTTGTTTGCGCCGGTTTCTGACTGAGATCGCGGAAAGAGGTTATCGCGTTTTCATTTTGCGTCGCCAGAGGGAGAGCGTTAATCCTGCTGCATTCTTCTCGCGATGCACGCAGCCTGCCATAGAGAGCTTCCATAACGGCCTCAAGGCTGTCGAGCCTCATTCGACTGAAGAGACGATCCGACACGCGTAGCTTCTTTCTGTCCTTCGTCAACGGAAGCGCAGCGGTTGGGAGAAGGAAGTAGTCGCGAATGCGGCTATTGCCACTGTCCATACGAACCAAAAGCGTAAGTTCGGCCTTATTGTACTTGAGCTTCCGTACCTCCCATCGGCGAGACCTGGTGTCACCGTCCGAAACGGCGCGCGCCACTGCTACCGATACAGTCAATCCTCCGGAAATCGTAACAAGGTACAGCTCGTGCAAAAACGAGGCGTTCACGCCGCGCCCCCTAAGATTGATGATGATATCATCGACGACCGAGCAGATCGTGCGATCAATTTCGACTGCGATCTCCATAAAGCGGTACCGATTGCCGGGCCTGTAGCCAACTAGTTCATAGGCTTTCATGAGCGACCCAAATCTGTTTGTGTATACAGCGGGGTGGCGCACGCCCTTTGCCGCCTGGATGATGTGCACTGACAATCGGCCCTTTCGTCGCAGGAGAGCCGCCAAACTATCGAGCAACTGCTGATCAGTTTCCTTCTTGTTGTTTGCGACTTCAGCGAGCCGCTTTCGTGCCCGAGCGAAAAGACCGGGATCGACGATACCTTCGAAGGCGTTGTCGTGGCGTATCCACATTTCAGGCGGGTTCATGACACGTCGCCCGGCTAGCTTCATTGAGCTGCGATTGAAAACGATATGACCCAAATAAAGCTCATTCGCGAGGAGATTGCTGATAGTCAGCGCGGTCCATCGTTTCCCGCCGGGACTTGCTAGGCCTTCAGCGTTGAGCTCCTCCGCAATTCGCGTCCTATTTTTCTTCTGAATCACGAACGACGAGAAGATGCGACGGACAATCTTGACTTCCGAGCTCGGTCCTCGGACGAGAGCGACCCGTTCTGATTTCAAGTTTTTCTGCTGGCCACGCTCCAGCACTCCCTTACGCTTGCCGTTTGCGTCGACGAGCATCCGACGCAGCCCATAGGGTGCCGCTCCGCCCCGCCAATATCCTCGGTCGACGATATTCGACTGACCCATAAATGCATTTCGCGACAGGTCCCGGCTGAAGCCAGCAGCTCCCGCGCGCTTCAAGTTCTTGAGTATCACTGATGACAGGCTGCCATCGTTCTCGAATTCTTCGGAGCAATAGTGAACCGATATTCCCGCCCGTGTGCAGATGAACTCGTAGAAGGCGCTTTCGTCAGTGTCTTGAAAACGCCCCCAACGGCTAATGTCGAAGACGAGGACACAATCAAAATCCGACCGTCCACTGTCGACGTCATCAATGAGTTGCTGCAAACCTTTACGGCGGGCAATGGTAAGACCGCTGCGCCCTGGATCAGAATAGGTGCGTACGATTTCCATACCTCGGCGTGCTGCGTAGACAGCGATGGCGGCTACTTGAATTTCGATCGAGTATTTTTGAGGATCGGACGACATCCGCACGTATTGTGCTGCGCGAAGCGTCGGAGGCGACTGCTGACGCGCTTGAACGGCGGGGGTACTTGCAGGCTTTCGTCCGCGCGAAACCGTTGCACGTTCTCTGAATTTCGCAGAAGATGATCGTGGCCTGGGCACCGTCGAAGACCTGCGATATCGATGCAACCGTGCAACCGCCGCAGGTCGGTAATGCCGACAATGCCCACATGGTTCCTTGGAAAAGCCGGGACGAGCAGGCTTATCCCTGCGGTTTCATTCCCAAGCGTTGGCCGCAAATGCTGCCATACATGCCCACGACTCCGCCGACGCATATCTGGTGTTTGATCTCGCCGCTTACTCGTCAGCCGTGACGCCCGACCAATTAGCAAGTCGTCTGCACCATTCCGCCAATCCGCCTCGATTGGCATGTGATTGGCGGTCGTAACATTCGGCCCAAGGCGATCCACCGGGTTGAGACGCCAGGTGCCCCCCGCGCTGCTGCAGACGGCGCCTATCGCCTGAGCGGTGGACGTCGAAATACCCCGCCAGAAACTCCACTTGGCGGCCATTTTTCGTGCCATGATAGTTCCCATGGTTGCCGGAGAGGGACACGGGGAGATACCGGTCACGGCCCAGCCGATGCGGCCACAGCCGCCGCACGGTCTGGACGCGCACATGCCACGATGGCTATTGCAGGCGGTGTCCAGCGAAGCCGAGCCGTTGCGGCCATGGATCAGACCGCTGCGGGCCACGGCGCTGTTTGCCGATATCTCCGGCTTCAGCCGGCTGACGCGAATGTACCAGGACAAAGGCGATGAGGGAGTTGAGGAACTCTCGCTGACCATCAGCGAGTATCTCGGCCGCCTAATCGACTGCGTGTTCACATGGGGCGGTGATATCGAGAATATCTACGGCGACGCGATCCTGGCATTTTGGCCAGAGACCGTGCCTGATCCGGTGGCGGCTACGCGCCTGGCGCTCGGCTGTGCAGCCGACATAGTCGGCCGGCACGACAATCACGTTGCACCGGGCGGCGTTGCGTTGCGCATTCGCGTCGCGGTGGTAGCAGGCGATCTCTGCGCCGTGCAGGCCGGCGGTGGGGACGGAGAGTGGATTTTCATGCTGGGCGGCGACTGCCTCGGCGAGATTTCACCGCTGCTCCAGCTCGCCCAGCCAGGGCAAGTAGGCGTTGCCAGTGCGATCCGCGCTGCGCTGCCGCTCGTCCCGGAGATTGCGACGCCGCGGCTGCTGAACGGCCTGATCGGCGCATCGCCGACGCAGGTGGTGCGCCCAGCCGCGCCGCTCGCTGCAGAGGCAGCACTGGTGCGCGCTTTCCTGCCCGGGGCGATGCGCCGTCGTGGGTTGCTGCGTTCGGAATGGCTGGCAGAATTCCGCTGGCTGGCAATGCTTTGCGTCGGTATCCCCGGGCTGCGCTGCACCGCCGCCGACGATCTCGCGGCCATTCAGCAGGCCGTGCATTCGATCCAGGATGAGGTCGCCCGGTTCGAGGGCGCGCTGATCCGTGTCTCGGCCAACGACAAGGGACCGATGGCGATGATCGCCTTTGGCCTGCCCGACCAGGCTCACGACGACGATGCCGTACGCGCGGTGCGCGCCGCACAGGAAATTCAGTTGGCGCTTGCTCGGCAAGGGTCGCATGCACGGTGCACGGTGACGTTCGGCCTGGCCTATTGCGGCGTGGTCGGGAATCGCAGTCGGCACGTCTATACGACGATGGGCGATGCGGTGAACCGCGCCGCGAAGCTGCTCGATCAGCGCGATTTGCCGGCGCTGCTCTGCGATGCGGCGATCGTGCAGATGACAAGCCAGCGCATCGTTTTTGAACAGGTCGACGCGAGCATACTGAACGGCGTGGCACTATTCCGCCCGATTGAATATCGGCATGCGGCAGCGCCGGTGGCCGGAGCGTTGATTGATCGGGTGAGTGAACGTGCCTGGCTGCGGCAGCGGCTTAGCCAGCTCGGTACGCCGATTCAGCGCCCGGTGGTGCATGTCGACGGACCGCCGGGGATCGGCAAATCGGCTTTGGTCGGGGCGCTCGCCGCAATGACGGAGGGCCAGTTCCCTTGCTTGCGTGGTGCCGCCGACCCGCTGGCCGGCATTGCTGAGCCTTTTGCGGCCTGGAGCCCGGTGTTCGCCGCCGCCTTCGCCGCGGAGGTCATTGGCCCGGAGCTATGCGAAGCACAGCTGCGCACCGCTCTTGGGCGGCAGGGGCTGCCGCAAGACCATGCAGCGCTCGCCAGCGTCGTACTACCGGCAATGCGCGCTCCGGCGCGTGCTCCGCCCTACCTGCCGCCCGAGGATATGGCGCGGGTCACTTGCGAGACACTCGTAGCCCTGCTGCGCGATCGGATCGGCGGTGGCGTGCTGATCGTCATCGAGGACGTGCACAGAATGGACTCCGCCTCCTGGCTGTTGGCGGGCCATGTTGCGCGCTCGATGCCAGGCGTACTGCTGGTGCTGGTGTCGCGATCGGACACGGTGAACCCGTTGTCGGGCATGCGCGCGCTGGCGGCGAGCATTCCGGTCGAACGGCTGGTGCTCACGCCGCTCGACCACGATTCTGTGGCCGACGTCATTGCCGATGCACTCGGCTGCCGCGAGATCGCACCGGAATTGCTCGGGGTCATCCAGGAGCGTGCAGCTGGCAATCCCTTGTTCGCACGCCAGCTCGCGCTTGCGCTGCGCGACCAGGGGGCGCTGAGCCTGCGCGACGGGATCTGTCGACTGGCTGCGCCGTCGGTCGACGCGGCCTCGCTGCAAATACCGGAATCGATCCAGCGCACCATGGTCGCGCGCGTCGATCGGCTGCCGGCCGAACTGCAATTGACCCTCAAGGCGGCGAGCGTCATCGGCATCAACTTCTCATTCCGCGCGCTGACCGCGGCGCTCGGCGCAGCGGATCTGGGCGCCGACGAGTGCCTGACGCGGCTCGTCGAGTTCGGCATGATCGGCGTGCTGCGTCCCGGCGCCGATCCGCTCTACGGCTTCGACCACGCGCTGACCCAGGAGGCCGTGTATCAGCTCCTGCCGTTCGAGCAGCGGCGCCGGCTGCACACGACCGTAGCCGAATTCTTCGAGGCCGAAGCCGAGGGCAATCGTCCGGCGCCGACACTGCTCGGCCTGCACTGGAGCCGAGCGAATCGGCCCGACCGCGCGTTGCCCTATTGGGAGACGGCCGGCGCGACCGCGCTCGCGGGCGGCGCCTACCACGAGGCCGTGATGGCGCTGGGCGAGGCGCTCGGCGCGATCACGGCGATCGAGACCGCACCGGGCGCGGCAGCGATCGACGCCGATCGTGCCGGGCAGTTGCACCGCTTGCGCGGGGAGGCGCTGATGTTTGCAGGCGAGGTGCCGCAGAGTATCCATCACCTGACCAGCGCCCTTGCGAAATTCGGCTTCCGGTGGTCCGACCGCGTGCTCGGCAACTTCTGCACGTTCGCTCGCCACGCGCTGATGCAGACGATGTCGGAATGGCGCCGGCCGGCGGATGCAAGAGACGTCTTGCCGCAGCTTGTGGCGCAGGACGGCGCTACCGACCGTGTACGCCAATCAGCGCTCGCATTGGAGACGCTGGGGCAGGGGTTCGGCCACCAATCGAAGCTGGCGGCGATGGCGACGGCGACGCTGGCGGCGGTCAACCTGTCGCAGCGCGCGGGCGACGGCGCCATTTATTCGCGGTCGGCCGGGCTGCTCTCCCTCGTGTTCCTGCTGTCCGGCATGCCGGGTCTGGCCGAACGCTATCTCGCCCGCGCACGGCGCACGACCCCGGACCTCGATAAGCCGCACGATCGGCTGATGACGATCGAATACATCGCGCTGTTCCTGCTCACGGCCGGGCGGCTCGCGGAGGTCGAGACGGAACTACGCGGCATGCTGGAGCTGGCTGCAACTTCGCACAACCGCCGCCGCCAGCTCGACGCCACGTCGCTGCTGATCCTGACTCTCACGGAAACCGGCGCCTACGTCGACGGCGCGGAGCTCGCGGCACGGTTCGTGGTGGAAGCGGATCAGGCGAGCGACCCGCAATTGCGTTGCTGGGCGCGACTTGAGGCGGCCGGGCTGGCACTTTGCAGCGACGACATCGGCATGGCGGAGCATCGGCTGTTCGACGCCAGCGATCTTCTCGACAGCGTCGGACGCAACGAGCGGATCTGGACGCTGGGACTGCTGGCGCTGGTGCATCTGCGGCGTGGGCGGAGCGACGAGGCGTTGGCGCACGCCCGCCAGGTGATGGGCGCACTAGCCGATTGGCGGTCGCTCGGTTTCTATGTCCAAGCCGGCGTGTTCGCCGCCGCCGAGGTATTCCTTGATCGCCTCGGCACGGGCGGCCGGCTGAACTTTGCCCAGCACTTGGAAATCTGGCGGATGATGCGCCGGGTCAAGTGTTTCGGCATGCGCCAGCCATTGACGCGTCCTAGAGCGCAGCTCGTGCTTGCACGCTACGCTGAGCTGCGCGGTCGTGGTGCTCAGGCCATGGCGCTAACGAAGCAGGCCGCGGCGGAGGCCGCGCGCTTGCAACTACCGGCTGCTGGCGTCGCGGCGCGGGCAGCGCTGGAGCGGCTGAAAGCATGATCGGACGAGGCGATACCACCTGTCCGCGCCGCAATCAGATGTCCTTCTCGCCGGCAATGCGCTGGGGCTGTCCGGTGAGCGCGCGGGAGACACGCATCCCGGTGATCACCGTTGCCTCGATGCTCGAGATGTTCACACCGGAATCGGCCCATTCGCCGGCGATCGAGAGGTTGTCGAAACCGGTCTGGCCGGGCTGAATTCGGACCGAAGCGGTGTTCGCCTTGGCGATGACGTAGCGCTCGGTCGGATCGGTATTGGCGCGCCAGTACTGTGCCTTGAGCCGGTCCTCGCCCCGCAGGGACGGGTCGGCGTAGAGGAGATCGTATTTGAAACCCGCTTCGTCGACGGCGTTCGGCCAGAGCGGCGCTGCATCGGCGCTGAGGAAATCGCGCAGCCTGGCATAGACCGCGTCGTCGCCCGGGGCGGTCTGTTTAGCCAGCGGACCGCAAGTGTAGTTCAGGTAGCGCGGGGCATTGCCGGCGGGCCACGCTTCGCGCGGCAGCAGGTGAGAGAAGTCGACAAGGCTCGACCATGGCTCAAAATAGCCACCGAAAATCTCGGGCGTTGCATCCATGCCGAGCTGGGCGCGGTCGGCGGCGAACCACAGCTGCGCGGCCTGGGTATCGGCACTATCGAGCCCGCCGATCATGGCCTTCCAGCGGGGATCGGTGCTGAGTTCGTGCGTCACGTCCGGCAGGACGTCATACGAGATGCCAAGCACGACATGGTCGAAATCGACGCCACGCGCGAGAGAAAACTCTCCGCCGGTGTCGGTCCAGCCGCTGTTCCAATGCTCGATATTGGCGCCGGATGCGCTCAGCGCGGCGCCGTCGGTGATTTGCCCGAACAGCGGCGTGGAGGGCCAGCAGAGGAGATCGTTGACGGTGATGAGCGGTTTGTACGCGGTACCGTCGGGGATCTGGACCTGGCGGCTGAACGTCATGCCTGCGATCGACTTGAGGTCAGCATCGAGTTGCAGATTGGTGAGGCGGTGGAAAAAGGCGAAGCGCACGTTCCTCTGCTTGAGCACGAGGTAGAGCGGGGTGAACACCGTGTCACCCATCCCGGCCTGCATTTCGAGGATGATCGGCCCGGCATAGTCGAACGCGATGCGTAGTATGCAGCGCAACGCCACGCTGGCGGCGGCGTTCGGCTGCTTTGCGTCGCCATCGACATAAGAGAACGACGCGTCGTAGAAAGCTTGCAGGCAAGCCGAGAAGAAAGCGAGCTTGTCGGCGAGAGGTGAATCGCCGGGCTGGTCGAATGAGGTGTGCTTCGCAAGCCAGTCGCGCATCTCGATGTTTTCGACCGCGTCGAAGCCTTTTTCGTACAGCTGATCGTCGAGCATGCCGCGGGCGAAGGTGATGCCGAGATAGGCGAGAATCCAGAGCCGCCGTGCTGCGTCATCCTTCGGTAGCTCCAGCTCCAGCAAAGGGAACAGCATGCGGGCGACAACCCGCATTATGCCCGAGAGCACCCCTGCCTGACGGCTGGCGTCTTCCGTCCCCGGCTCGAGGAATTGGATCCGCGCTTTCGCAAAATCCATCAAGTGCTGCGCCGTTTGATTGGTGACCCCGGCGGGCCCGGCCATCGCTGCGATCGCAGCAGCTTCCTTTGGGTGCGCGGTCTTGGCGAAATCGGCGACGCGCAGTTGCTCGAACCCGGGGATGCCGGCGACGTGGCCGCTCAACCAGCCGATCAGCTTGCGCAGCAGGCCGAGCACGGTGAGGCCGTCGATCAAAGGCAGGTCGGGACTATCGATGGTCCAGGGGTGGCACTCTCCTTCGATCTCCTCCAGCAGCACGAGGCGTCGTTGCGGCTTGAACGCGTCATCGAACGTCGCCAGCGGCGCACCCGGGGGACGCCCGAGCTCGGCGTAGCAGCTCCGCATCAGCGCGATCGCGTTGTGATAGGTGCCGAACCAGATATGCAGTCCGTGCTCTTCGATGCGGCCGTTGCGCTTCTGGTTGCGACCGCTGGCGCCCTTGCCGCCGAGCCGCCAGCCCATCGTGTAGACTGTGACCTCGTAGCGTCCGCCGAGACTGGGATCGGTCAGCCAATAGGCGGCGGTCAGTGCGCCCATGCCGCCGCCAACGATGGCGATTTTTTGCCGCGTCGCCGGAGCGCCTATGCCTGCCATAGCACCTTGCCGTTATCCAGTTGCATGTCCATCTCGACCCGCATTCCAAGACTGGTCTGGGTCGCCGGCGCGAGCCCGAGCGCGGCGGCGACGGGCGTGCTGTCGAGCGTCTTGAGGTCAATCGCGTACTGATCCTCGAAGCTGACGCTGATCAGCCTGGTGACGTTGTAGCGGGCAAGCGTGACGGCCTGGTAGCAGGCGCGCGTGCCGTCGGCGATGTCGCGAAACTGCTTGAGGAAAATCTGCGGCAGGCTGCCGGTGAGAAAATCGGCGAACGCGGCTGGCGCGATTGTTGCGCCGCTGGCCGCCGCCTGCATCGCCGCAGCGAGATTGCGTGCGGCTGCCTTCGGGTCAGGCCAGGGCAGGCCGAGCGCCGGGTGGGGCGCCGCCGCCGCCACGCGCCGCAGGGTGATGAGGCACTGCTGGCCCCAATTTGCGTTTGGGCTGAAGCTGGGGCAGCCATAGACATCGGCGGAAAACCCGGCGCTACCGGGGTCGTCGGGCATGCCGATCTGTCCAGTCTGTTTGAAGAAGCCGTAATTCTCCCGCCCCGTCATCAGCGCCACTGGATTGTCGAGGAACAGGAAAGGCATGAACAGGGCAAAGCCGATTTCGACGGGAATTGACCCATTGAAGGTCGTGAATATGCCGGGGATGCCGAACGAAAGCTCGCGCTCGGTCGCGACGCCGCGGTTGGCGTAATTGACGAAGACCGAATGTGGGAATTCGGTGAAGCTCATGATGACGCTGGGCATCGGCGTGAACCGCACGCGCCCGCCGCTGGGCGTGGCGATCAGGCGGTCGCACAGCGTCTGCAATACGCTACCGTCGGCAGCGAGGTAGAACGCGGACATTCGTACGTTGGTAAAGGCAATCGGCCCGGGTAGTGTCTGGACGCTCGGATAATCGACATAGGCAGGCAGCGCGCCTGCCGGCTGTGGGTCAGGCATGGTCAGCTCTCGTCGAATGGGTTACGCAGGATCGGGCGCGGATCGCCGGTGATGGCGTTTGCCGCCATCAGCCCGGACATGACCGCGCCCTCGAAGCAGCCGAGATTGAGCCCATAATCGGTCCAGTCGCCGGCAAGGTAGAGGTTGGCGTAGCCGCTGGCACCCGGCTGCAGCCGCGTCTTGCTTGAGCCGACCAGCGTCAGCACATAGCGATCACCCGGATTGATTGCCGCCCCCCAGTATTGAGCTTGAAAGCGGAGCGGGCCGGAGCTGGTGGCGGGGGCGGTGAGCGCCGACCAGTCGAAGCCGTTGGCGCTGGTGAGCGCGGGCCAGAGCGGCGCCGCGGCGTTGAGGAATTGCTGACCGCCATTGGCCACGACCGCTGCCTCGGCGCCGGGAAACGCATGATCGCTGGGCGGCGGCGCGGCGCCCAGTTGCACCAGCGGGCCGCACAGAATTGCCATGTGAACCGGCGCAGGTGCGGGCCAGTCCTCGAACGGGATCACCTCGCTCGCATCAAGCCAGGTGTCTATCGAGGCACGGTCGTAGCCGGTGACGACCGGCGCGGCGCCCGTGCTCCAGCCGGTGTCGCGGTTGAGCCATACCTGCACGCTCTGCGTCCGCACGGTGCTTGAGCCGGCTAACATCGCAAGCCAGCTGGGCTGGGTGAGTTTCGTGGCGAGATTGCCGAGAGCTCCTACAGGGATTGCCAGCACGACCGCGTCGAAATCTCCGGCCGAGCGCGATAGAATGATCGGCGGCACAGGGTCTACCCAGGGCGTCCAGAAAGATTCAAGGTCGATGTGGCCTTCCCGTAGCGCGTCGCCTTGGACGAGCTGGTTATAAAGCGGCCGGTCTGGCCAGGCGGGCACGCCTTTGACGTTAATCAACGGCTGATATCCGCCAGGGTTCGCCGTCGCTTGAACGCCGATGCGAATGCTCTCGATGGTACCGTCGGCGGCCGGGATCAACTCATCGACGCGGTGAAAAAAGTTCACGGTAACGCCGCGCTGGACAAGCACCTGATACAGCGGCGCGGCAGTAACATCGCCGGTGCCGGTACGCATCTTGTAGGACGGCGCGCCGCGATAGGAGATCAGCCCCTTTTGCGTGAGAACCGCCGAACCAGCCTCGACGTTGCCGGGCACATTAACGTCCCCGCCAGGATAGGCGAAGACAGTGTCGTACATCGCCCGGACGATTGCCGAGTTGGCAGTCTCAGACAGAGCGCCGTGCCGCAGTAACCACGCGCGATATTCGAACTCGTTGGCTGCGGCGACCGATTGACGCGTCGGCCAGATCAGGTTGTCGAGGGCCATGCCGATGGCGGTGGCAATGGCGAGGTCGGCCAGTATCTTCAGCCTGCGCCACGAGACCGATTGGCCAGCGAGCCCTGGCCTTGCTGCCTGAATGGCACCTTGCAGCTGCTTGAGGCCGTGAGCGAAGGGGGCGGTGCCGGCCTCGCGTCCCTCCGGACTGGCCTTGATCAGTGCGTCTGCCTGCAGTTTCACCGTCGCCAGCGTCGAGAAGATCAAGGCGCTGTGGAGCGCATTGGGGCCTGGCGCTTGCTGCGCGACAAGCTCGGTGGCGTTTCGCTCGATGATGCCCATCAGCGCGTCGAGGGCCTGCGCCTGTGGCTGGGGCAAGCCATCGCCGGGTCGGCCGGGCAAGGTGGGAAGGTCGATCACCCAAGGCAGCCAAGAGCCGTCGTCTTGCTGCTCCATCGTGGCGAGGCTGTTATGGGCGACCAACGCATCCTCAATGGTCGGAAATACCCGCGCGGGATCCGCCGCGAGCGCCGTGTAGGCCTCGCGCAGTACGGCGAAAGCGTTATCATAGAAGCCGAAGAAGATATGTGGCCCATGCTCTTTGGTGCGCAGCGCAGTATCGAGATCGCGCCCGCTTGCGCATTTGCCGCCAAGACGCCAGCCCAGTTGGTGCAGCGTAACCTGGAAACGGCCCCCGTGCCTCGGGTCGGACAGCTCGAAAGCAGCCGCCAGTCCGGCCACACCCCCGCCCAGCACGGTGACCTTGACCGGTCGCACTCCGGTATCGGCCCCCATTCGACTGGCCCCCCTTTGCGATCCGTTTCGGAGCTTACACTATTGGCGTCTCCATGGGTGCGGAATCTTTGAGAACATCAAGCTCGCTTCGTACAACGTGGCTCGGACCGTACATGGGCCCTGGGTTCGCGAACGCAGCTGCATGAGCCCGAAATCAGCTCGCCTGGTCAGAACGTCCGCGAGCAGGGACTTGAGCGCTGGTCTGCTGTTAAAGTGCAATCCACTCCGCGCTTCGTCAGCATATTTCCGAACGATCTTGAGGCTGCGAGCAGCGGCGTATGCTGCAATCGCCGCCTCTTGGTTTAGCGTTGAGTAATCCTGCTTGTCCGTCGACATACGGACGTACTGTGCGGCTCGCCTAGTCATATCAGAGCTACGCTGATCGTCTCGTCGCACAACTGAATCGTTGGCCATCGGAACGTGCCTCCGCCGGGCGACCGTCAACCGATAGGAACTCTTAACAGAAGCGGTATTCGTCGCCAATTAGGCGGTGACGATCCTGTCCTCTTTTTCTTGACCTCGCATGACGATCTTGAGGACGTTGTCCGGCAGTGGCCGTTGCAGCGCCTTCACTTCGTCCCATGGTGCGCGCATCCAGACGTCGCGTTCTTCGTCGGTGGTGAGAATGACCGGCATGGCCCTGGGGTGAATAGGCTCGACGACTGAATTCGGTGCCGTTGTCAGGAAACCGTAGACGTTGTGTGGTCCAGGGATAGGTTTGGACTTCGTCCCACGGTCACCCCTGAACTCGGTCCAGATACCGGCGAAGGCTGTCAGTGGTCGATCGTCGTTAAGCGCGAACCAGACGACGTCCTTTTTCTTGGTCTCGGGGTTAGGCTCCGGCGCGTACTCGGCAAAGCTGTTGAACGGGACCAGACAGCGGCTTTCCGGCTTTAGCCAAGCGTGCCAGTGCGGTGAGGAGGTGTTGCGGATGTTGGTCACCGGCGGCCCGCCTGTTCGCAGCGGCGGGGGCATGCCCCAGCGCATCAACACGATCTCGCGTTCATCACCTGTGTTGCGTATTACCGGAGCGGGATAATCAGGGAAGACACCCGGCATGGGAGCGAGGTTGCCGACATACCGGTTGACCACCCGAAACAGGTTGAGGATCGCCGCCTGGTTGGTCGTGATGCTGTAGAGATTACACATCACTCAAACATGAGGCGTTCCGGCTTCGTCGTCGAGTGCCTTGTCGGCTGTGCGGCCTTCGGCCATTGCCTCGATAGTCTCAATAACGTGTCGTCGCGTTGCGCGATCCTTGATCGTGCGGAATGCCCGCAGCAGTCGGAATATTTCTGCGGCGTCGCGAGCGAGTTGCTCTTTTGTCAAACGTGAATCCTCGCAATGTCGACCGCTGGAATGGGCGTTGAATCGAAAAGGACCGTCCCTGGGGCGGTCCTTTCCGGCCGGCTGCAATAGGCCTGTCAAAAATCAAAGGTGAAAAATGCTCTGCAAATCACGGAACCAACGGCAGAGATTGCATTACGGCCGTCCTATCCTCTCAGAAATCCGGATCAATACGGTGTTCTGGTCGTCGAACGAGCCGTAGTGTTTGCGACGGCCCGCGGTCTGCGGATTCGGTTTTTGATCCGCCCGCATTGGCACTGTCATCGCTCCTCAAGCAACAGTTGTGAGGCGATGACGTCGCCTGCGACGACGGTCGGGGCGCGCCAAAATGGCACTGCAAATCGAGAGCGCGCTCAATCCTGCTTGGTTCTGCGAGGTCGGCTGCGGGCATATCCCCTCGAACTCGCTGCATAAGCCTCATTCAATTCTGCCTCCAGCAGTCCTTTGGCGACGATCAGCGCTCGCACCGCGGCGCGGACGTCTCCGTCACAGGCCATGATCACCTGATCTGCAGCAGCATCCAGCGGGTCGATACCCTGAGGCGCGTTTGCATCGGTCTGCATGGTTTGACTTCCAGTTGGCGGCTACAGTATGTTCTTGTTATGTTCTTTTGTCAATTGTGCGATGCTCATGCGTGCCGTCGCTCGCGCAGGCAGTGTCGAACTGTCGGGGACACCACCGTTGGGGGCTGAGACAGTGCCGGATGGCGCGGGACTGGCGATCCAGAGCGATCTTGCGCGCCGCTGGTCGCGGGCCGGGCTCTCGTGAACCGTGCCGCTTCGCGTCACGGCCTCACGGCTTCGATCCCTCGCGCCGGATCAGGACCGCGTTGAGTGCACTATGCGGCAACAACTGCAGAGCTGCTTTTCCCGCTCGCGACTGCGATGGCTTTGGCTTCACGATCGAAATTCCTGCGCAAGGCGAAATACAAGCCGAACTGAAAACACGTCTGCCTGGCCAAATGCCGACCCTCGTACATCAGTTTTTTCGACCGCCATGCGGTATCTCGCTGCGCGAGTAGGTGCGGTTGCTGCAGCGTCAAGTTGTCACACGACTATCGTCGCGTGCGTCGCAATTGTTGCAAGTTCCGCTTGCACCCAAGCTCAATTCGAGCTCGCTCAAAATTGCCTGCGTTCGAAATACGAGCTCATAAGGCATTGCAATCACCGCGATTTGGCTAATGCCGTGACCATATCTGAGGTTGCATGGATGCAGCGTTCGAATCCAATCGCGCGGTTTCCCGAAAATTCGAGTCACAATTTAGTTCGATTGTCTCGCGAATCCGTGTATCGGCGATTTAAACAACCTTAGGCTTTGCCGCCCTAGTTCGTTTCTGGACGCGACAATGCGTCTCGACAGAAACTGGGCAGGTGCAATGATGAAGGCTGTTTTTAGTGCATTCTTGAGGGATGAGTCGGGCGCTACGGCCATTGAGTACGGGCTGATTGCGACTGGCATTGCGATTGCGATCATCGGGGCAGTCAGCGGTGTTGGCACCAACCTGAAGGCGACCTTTGAGAGCGTTAAAACGGCTTTGACGTCCGGCTAGTGATAGCCTAGCGCGACCCTCTTGACCAAAGCGTTCTCAGCGCACCGTGGCTGGTCAAGGCGTTGCACCGGGTGTCCTGTGTCACCCGGTGCGTTTGCCCAAAAGATAAACCGATCAAAGTCTGCCTTGGATCAAGCCCAAGAAGTAACCGGGCGTGAAGTCGCCCGACCAAAGGCAGTTCAGGTTGCTGGAGTGCGCGCCCCAGCGTCGGCGCGGTCATTCGTGAATGCCTAGAGCAAAAAGGCCAGAGGTCAATCTTGCAAGGCGGTCGGCGCGCGGAAAATGTCCAAGGGCCACACGCCGACATCCGGTGGATGCCATGGATGGTCCCTAGACCCTTATGGAAAATCGGTCGAACGCGGTGAGTGTCTGGGTCCGTATCTCGGCGTCTCTTTGATAGATCGTTCCCTGGAGGTATTCGATTTCGGCAGCCTGATCCGGTTCATCGACGTCGATGTACCAGGACCGCGGCCGGCCATCGGCGCCATCGCTCCAGCGATAGTCGCGCCGCTTCAGTTCGTCCTTGAGCTCGAACGGCGATTGCTCGGCCCAGATCCTGATCGTCTTGCGGCGGGCCCGCTCCAGCAGAACAGAAAGCACGGTGCGGTCGAGCTGGGGCAGGGTGATCGCGAGGATCTCGAGCAGCGCCAGGCAATCGTCGACCGCCCGGTGCGCCTCATGAAACAGCCCGGCCTTCATCAAGAGATAGGACAGGCGCGACCCCTCGAAACCGTGGCCGCGCCATTCGACCTCGCTGACCGAGCAGGCCCAGGCCTTGTGCGTGAACAGCGGCGCGTAGCGCTCCATGAACTTCCGATCGAAGCTCGCGTTGTGCGCGATGACCACGACCGCATCCGCGGCGAACTTCCTGATGCGCTCGTCATCGAGGCTGTGACCCTCGACCATCTCGTCGGTGATGCCGGTCAGCGCAATGATCTCGGCTGGAATTGAGATCGATGGCTGGTTGAAGCAGCTGAAGGTATCGATGACCCGGCCGATCCTTCCATCCGGAAGATAGGTGAACTTGACCATCCCGAGCTCGATGATCTCGTCGCGGGCGGTATCGAGCCCGGTGGTTTCGACGTCGAGCAGGATCGCGGTCTTGGTCGATTGCCCGCTGCTCGGGGTGAATTCGGAGCGGGGTACCAGCCGGCGCAACACCCGGTAGTCGGGGGATTGCTCCAACATGCCGGCGATCTCGGCGAGGGGCGGTTGGACGGTCATATCGAGCGGCGGACGATCATTTTGGTTGAAAGCTCGCCAATCTACCCGATCGGACTGGCCCCCGCATCAGGTGCCTGTGGATAGGGTCTTGGGCGGGTGGATAGCGCCCGAGCAGCGGGACAGCCTTTCTCGCTTGGAGCTGGCAGGGGGCGGAGCCGGTTTGCGCGCCGTAGGATGCGGGCGGGCTCTCTTGAACCGTGCCGCTTCGCGTCACGGCCTGGCGGCTTCGATCCCTCGCGTTCTGATCAGTGCTCAGCGATCACATTATTCGGAAAATACGAAACAAGACTCGACGAAACACCCAACTCACCTTTATCATGATGACTAAAGAGAAGGGTGAGGCGGTTGTGATGGCAAATCATGAGGCCAGGTCTTCGGACCTCGTCGAAATTGCCCGTAGAAGCGGTGAGTTTCGTAAGCACTATGGTGTCGTGCTCGGAGCATTTTTGTACCTTAGCTCGATCAGCGCCGCGCGGCCGAGGTCAATCTGGTGGAGCGGGGTGTTGACGGCGCTGATTGGCGCGGTTGCCCTGTGGATCAAGGGCCGGGTGAACGGTGGCACGTAAGCGAGACTGTTGCCCCGGGCACCAAACACGCAAGCATCGAAGCCTGCTCGCTGTCGTGCGAGGAGCCACGACCAAATCGCGGCCATGCCTGAAGCAGATCTCAGGCCCAAACTCGGGCCAGGAGACCATACCCTTACTCGGACCTGTCGCATCTTGGGGACGCCGGTTAGGCGATCGTAGGCCGCCGGATTGAGTGTTGAATGGCGAGGTGAAGACTGAGCTCGACGGGTCCCATGGCATGCTGAAGGCTGGCGTCACTTGTCTCCAATGCCAGCTCTTCCAAGCATCGAAGCTCTCTGGGTTTGTCGGCCTTGACAGCAAATTGCACTTTCGTATCGCGCGAGGTGTCTTGATTGCTCCAGCAAATGGGGCATAATGTCGCATAATATTTGATGTGAATTGGCTGATCGGTGCGATTGGCAACATGAATTTTCTTAGGGGGAGGACTCCTTTCTCCAGAGACCAGATCTCGATCTTGCCCTATCCAGCAGTCGCCTTCGGGATGGGGCAGGCTTATTGAGTTTGCGCGCCGCGGAAACGATTTGCGTGCGCCCGATCTGTCACGTCTGTGCAGCCGTTGGATCTGTATAGCAGCGAATTGCTGGCGATCGCTCTCATGTCAGAGCGAGCTCTTAACGACGACTAGTTGCGCCGGGATGGCAACGTGAGCTCGGTGCAAACGCGCTGAAATAGGTGAGCTCATGACGACTAGCGTCGATCTTTTCGGTGTTGAAGTCACCATTACGACGACGCCCCAAGGCGCGCTCGCCCAGACCAACACGGATGCACAAGCTGCGTGCTCACTGGTGAGCACGGCAGCGTCGGCCATCCACGGTCACGGCTACGGCATGCATCGTAGTTCTGCAGAAATCGAAAGCGTTAGCGCGGGAAGATTTGGCCGCAGGCGACTTCGCGATTGCGGTCGGTTCGAACGGGGGAGATCCTCGACGAGATCGCAACACCAGCAGCGTCATCCCTGCGGCAAGAGGCCAACACTGCTCGCGGTACAATCGCGAAGGTGAAGCGATACGTCACGCACCAAAGGCGATGGTCGCCAAAATCGCCTTCCACCACGCTAATCAATTTAGAGGTCATACAAGTTGCCGATAATCAGCGAATAATGTCTTTCGAAGTACTTGCGGACCGATCATGAGCAAGATTTTTGTAAGTAGTGGGACGTACGCGGATTCCGCAATCGCGCCCGATGACGCGCAATATATTGTCATCGGCGATGGCCAATTGAGCGTTACAAGCGGCGGAATTGTAACGAGCGCCATAGTTAGCAGTGGCGGAAGCGTCGGCGTGAGCGGTGGTGCCGAGGCCGATTTCACGGCAGTTTCCAGTGGTGGCAGTGAAGTGGTTTTCGCCGGAGGTGTCGCTAGCAACACGCGCCTAGAGACCGGCGGCGTTCAATGGATTTCATCGGGAGGTACAGGGACCGGTGTGGTGCTGGCGGGCGGCACCGAAATTGTTACTTCCGGAGGAAGTATCCAAGGCACGATTGCTTTTTCGGGTGACGGCGGCAAGCTCGTCCTTGACCAGTCGAGCAGCCTTGGTAGCGGCGCTACACTAGCCGGTTTCAACTCGCCAACCGATGTTCTCGATTTGGCCGATATTTCATTTGCGTCAGTGCAGCCGATAACTTGGACACAGACCAACGCGACGAGCGGGACGCTAACTGTCCAGGACGGCACGCACGCTGCAAATATCACAGTGCTCGGCCGATACAGTCCAACAAACTTCACCGTTGCTTCCGACGGCAGCGGCGGCGGCACACTGATCTCTGATCCTCCGGACTCTGATACATATTTTGGCCTCACTACGACTCAAGCCATCGGCGTAGTATTTTCGATCACATCAGGAGTCTTGGGTTTTGGCGGCATAGACCTCGAAAATGCACTTGCGGCGACCGACGCCGCCGCTGAGGGACTTGTAACTGTCGTTGAGGAAAATCCCGAAGCCGCTGTGGGTTGCGTGCTAGGTGTCTTTGCGGCTGCGCTCCTCGCTCCGGAAATTGCTGCCGCTGCGGCTGGCTCCGCCACCTACATAGCGATTCAAGGAGCCATCACTGGCACGATCGAAACCGCTCTTTATGCGCAGTTCGGGACTGCAGCGATAACCTCGTTCGTGGCGCCAATGGTAGCGGATGGCATGACCATCCTAACAACGGCCGCAGCTACAGTGGGTGTTGGCAAGGCAACAGAGAATGCGTTCGAGCTCGTAACAAAGGATCTGCCAGAACTTGCCGCCGATATCACCACAAACTCCGTGACACTGACAGGTCCCGTCGTCTCCGGATGGACCGAAACCGCAGGCGTTGATCAAAGCGGAACGAATGAAAAGTTCACGGACGCGTCCGCGGCGAATGGCCCTATCTCACTTGATTACGGCTTTTCCTCGCAAGTTGGACAAGACAACACGCCTCAACTGCTCGCGGCAACGGTCGATGGTCAATCCTTTCAAAATGGAAACGGTACTTCCATTCCGTACTACCTCGCGAATACAGCCGGGCAGCAAGACGCGAGCATCAACCTCAGCACGACCACGACTGCTGAAACACAATTCGCAAGCGACCAATCACAGATCGTTCAAGGCACAGTGCCTCCTGATCTCCAGGGCCAGAATCCTGACATCGGCGGCGTTCAATCCATCGTTGAAGGCTCCGTCGATTCGGAGGGCGCCGACCAAAGTGCATCGTATCAAGCTGGGGTCGACGCCAATTCGCCGAGCCAGCTCGTTGATCCTCCGCCCGTATACCAGCCTCCACCGCCGGATTACTATACGGGTTTCGATGATGGAGACGGCGATGAAGATGATGACGGCTATTCCGAACAGGACGATGAAGAGGACGACTACGACAGCGTATACTACGAAGTACAGGCGCGCCTTACCGGGCCTGGTCCGCAGCTTATCTCCTCCGGTCCGACGTCCAGCCTAATACCTGATCAAGGCAGCCCGGTTACGTCACAGACGTTTGCCAAGTCCGCTACCCTACAGGGACAGAGCGCGGCTGCATTATCTTTCCTGAACCACGTCCTGAGCAGCAATGCCGCCCAAACCGAAGGAATGGCAACGGCGGCGGGGAAGTCGCTCACCTCGGCTCTGAAGTTGCTTGTCACGTGGTCTGGGAATACGACCCCGGTCGTCTACAGATCGACCAGCAATGTTCAGACCTCGTTGTCGATCGCGAACGGTGTCATCGCCAGTGAGCAGGCTGTGAACGTCTTTCTCAAGGCGATGCTTCCAGTCACTGCAGCAGTCGGCAATGCTGCATCTGCCCAAACCCAAAGCGAGGCTGACGCGGTTACCGTAAACGCGGAGAACGCTCAGATCGGCTCGCCGGCGGATGTTATAGCCAACAACGATACTGCAGCGACCGAGACGCAGTGGATGGGCGCGCTGCAAGACTTCGCCTGGGCAGTCTCGCTGCTCAAGTCTGCTGGCGCCGATATGAACCAGTCGCAGCAGCTTCTCAGCTCGCTCGAGACGACCCTCAGGAAATACTACAACGTTGCGTCCGCGCTCGAAGCAAAAGAGGGGTTCTCTGTTCAGAGATCCGCGAGTCAGGCGCTGGCCGTCGGGGATTCCGCATTACAGTCTCTCGCCGCCGCAATCGCGCGATCCTGGGGAACGACACAGGTCACGGTCGCCCTGAACGGCTCGACCGTTACCGCCGGCGGAGGCGACCTCGTCATCGTTGCTCCGGGGTTCGATTCGAGGGGCAATCCCACAACGGGCTCGGAAAGCCTGTCCGATGGATCGAGCCCAAGCATTTACGCGATCCTGCCGCACACGACCGCGACGATCGCCAACTTTCACTCGGGTGCCAATGGGAGTCGCCTGGATTTTCTGGGTGACGCGGCTACCACCGGCTCGATCAGTGTCGTCACGATTGGCGGCATCGCCAGCACCCAGATAAGCGTGGGCAGCAGCACGGTGGTTCTCAAGGGCGTTACCCTTGCCCAGCTCTCGCTTCGTGACAACATCATCGGTGTCTCTGATCTTGTGGTCAACGAGTCCGGCTCTTCGGCGCAGTTTGCGCCGGGAGCTTCCTACGTCGACGACGGTTCGACGCACGTTTCCACGGTAAGCATAGCGGCATCTGGTGAAAGCCTCACAGGAGGCAATGGCGATGAAACGCTCCAGGTCATCGGCTCAGCAACGAACGACACGCTGACAGGCGGGGGAGGTGCCAGCATACTGATCGCCAGCGGCAGTACGAGCGGCAACACGCTGATCGGAGGGCCGGGTCCCACGACGCTTGAAAGCAATGCGTCCGGAAATACTTTGGAGGGCGGCTCCGGGCTCACAATTGCGTCCTACTCGGCCGACGGAATTACTGTCGATCTTTCAAAGGGCACGGCTCTCAAATCAGGTGCGGTTTCAGGAGATCAGCTGGTTGGCATATCGACCGTTCTTGTCTCCGGAAGTCAGGACACCATTGTCGGCGGCGGCGGACCAGAAAGACTGATTGCCGCGGGTACTGCCGACACCCTTATCGCGGGATCCGGGGCAGTTACGCTACAAATCACTGGCGCTGCGACGCCTAGTGTCGCTATCGGTGGCTTGATCGCAGGCGACGTCATCGACCTGCCTTCTGCATCCTTTAATCCGGCCGCAACGACTGTTCTCGTTCCGAACGCCAATTTATCCAACCCGGCCCTGGCAATTATCGGAACTGGGCAAACTACCCTGCATTTCGCCCCGGGACAGGACCTGGCAGGCCTTCAGTTCACGCTGACACCTGACGGCAGCGGCGGAACAAGCGTCAACGTTGTCGCCGGTCCAACTGATTTGGTCTCGAGCGGACAAATCGCCAGCTCAACTGTCGTTCCCAATGGCACAACATTCGAAGTGCAGTCGGGTGGGACTGCAGTCAGCGCCACCCTCGAAAGCGGAGCCGTCGCATACGTCCAGTCCGGCGGTGCGATTGGTGCAACCATAGTGGATGGGGGCGCCTTGCTCGACGTCAGGTCGGGTGGCATGGCGAGCGGCACCGCGATCGCGACGGGTGGCTCAGAGATCGTTGCTGGATCGGAAACCAGCGCACAGATCACGGGCGGCCTGCAATACGTCTTCGGCAGAACGAGCGCAGCGCGGATTACTGGCGGGGGAGGCGACTACATTCTCTCGGGAGGAGCTGCTGTCAGCACAACGATCAGCGGTGGAACGGAGTACGTATCGTCTGGCGCGGTCGCGATGGCGACGACCGTCGTCAGCGGGACTCAGTTCGTCTATGGCTCCGGGACTGCCAGCAACACTGTGATTAGCGGCGGCAGCCAGGTTGTTTTCGCCGGCGGGACGGCGCGCTCGACGGTGGTCGATTTTGGCGCAACCGAATTTGTCGAGACATCCGGAACTGCGAGTGCAGCAACGATCAATTCCGGCGGTACCGAAGTTCTCCAAGGCAACGATTATGGCGCGACCGTTTTGGGGCACCAAAACATCGAGGGCGGCGCTGCAACAGCAGTGGTGATCGGAAGCGGTGGCGTGCAAGATGTTTATCTTGGAACGGCGAGCGGAGCCACTATCGGTCTCGGCGGCACGCAATACATCGGCGATGGCCATACAGTTGGCGCAAGCGCAAGCGGTTCACTCGTCGAGAGCGGCGGCTTTGAATACGTTGCGGCGAACGCCACGACCAGCGGTGCGATCATCAGTGGCGGCGTTGTGGAGATTGCTGCAAGCGCCGAGATCGGCGGTGCCGTCACCTTTGCCGGCCCCACCGGCACACTCCGCATCGACGGCCTTGTCATGCCGAATGGAGTCATTAGCGGCTTCGCGGTTGGGGACACGATCGACCTGACGGGGGTCGCGTTCGAAAACTCGGAAACCATTACCAACCCACCGCTGGCGGGCAACGTGCTCGAAGTTGCAGAAGGCTTCAACTACTATGATCTGCAGCTCGATCCGGCACAGAACCTGGCGGGTGACGTATTTCAGATCTCTCCGGACGGCGGTTCCGGCACGCTTATCACAATTTCATCACCACCCTCGGTCGTCAGTGGCGGGCAGATAGACCACGTCGCCGTCGGTCAGACGCGGATAGGCGCCGACGTTCTAAGCGGCGGCGAGCTGGTCGTTCTATCGGGTGGCATCGCCATTGGCGCCTCGGTAAGTGGCAGCGTAAACGTTTCGGCCGGCGGCGAGGTCGTCAGCAGCATATTGGCCAGTGGCACTGATTTCGCGCCAGGAGGATTCGACTACGTCTCCTCTGGCGGCGCGGCCCTCGGAACAACGATCAGCGCATTCTCGGATGAGTTTATCTATTCCGGCGCCTCCGCAAGCGGAACATCGATCCGTGGCGGCTTCCAGGAAGTTGTGGGCGGCACGACGACGCAAGTGACCGTCCATTTCGGAGAGCAGGATGTTTATTCAGGCGGCTTGGCCACGGATACGGTACTTAGTGGAGGTGGTCAGGCGGTATGGTCGAGCGGGGTCGCTTCCGCCACCCTTGTCGACAGCGGGGGTTATCAACTGATCGGCACCCAGGATGATAATGGCATCCTGAGCGGCGGAACTGCGATAGGCACGATCGTCAGCAGTGGTGGCGAACAAGGAGCTGCTTTCGGCGGAACGACGGTCGCTACAACCGTCAGCGGTGGTGGTCTTCAGGTCGTCTTTGTTGCCGGCGTTGCGAGCAGCACGACCGTCGACAGCCAGGGTCGTCAAGTCATCTCGTCCGGCGGTGTGGCTGTCTCGGCCAATGTGGATGGAGGCGGATCACAGACGGTCCTTTCTGGTGGTGTCGTCAGCGGGACGATCATAAGCAGCGGAGGCATTGAGCTCGTTCAATCCGGCGGCCTGACAACTGGCGCTGTTGTCAGCAGCGGCGGCATTGTGGAGCTTCTAAGTGGCAGCCTCGTGAGCAACCTTACGTTGAAATCAGGCGGCATCCTGGAGATTGGATACCAGATCTATGTCTCAGCCGGACAGACAAGTAGCGGCATCACTGTTCTGAGTGGGGGCGCAGTCAACGTTCTGTCGGGCGGCGCGGCGATTGGATTGGTCGACAGTGCGGGAATCGACAACGTCTACTCCTCCGGTTTCGTGAGTGGCACGATCGTCAACAGTGCAGGAAATGAGTCCATCTCCAGTGGCGGAGTTGCAACGAGCGCCACGATCAGCAGCGGCGGATTTCAAACTGTTTATTCCGGTGGCTCGGCTCTCGGGACGGTCGTCGGTAGCGGCGGGGATCAGGATGTCATCGGCGGCACTGCCAGCGGATCCATTGTCAGCGGCGGTTTCCAGAGCGTGTTCTCGGGCGGAGTGGCCCAGGGTGCGCTGGTCAACGTCGGCGGCGACCAGCAGATCACTCTCAACGGGGTTGCGAGCGGGACCACGGTCGATGGCGGTTTCCAGCTGCTTGGCTCGGGCGGAAGCGCTACGGGAACGATCGTCAAAAGCGGCGTTGTCTTTGTCGAGTCGGGTGGGAGAGCCAGCAGCACTACCGTGAGCAGCGGAGCAGTATTGCTGGTGGACAGCGGCGGCTATGCGAGCGGCGTCGTCGTGGCAAGCGGAGGGACACTCGAGCTCGTCGGTAACGCAATCGCTAGCAGTGTAGCAGTTGGTGGAGGCGGCCAGCTGGCACTCGGGTCAGGCTACACGCTCTTCGTTTCGGGGGGACAGACCAGTACTGGCATTGCAGTATTGGGTAGTGCGGTTCTCGATGTGCTGTCCGGCGGCACGATCAACAGCGCGACCGACAATGGCGGCACCGATGTCGTCAGCCGATTTGGAACGGCATCTGGAACAATCGTCGAAGGCGGTGGTAGCCAATCGGTTCTATCCGGAGGGACCGCCCTCGGTAGTCTCATCATCAGTGGAGTGGAAATAGTTCAGTCCGGCGCTACGGCTAGCGGCGCGTTCCTGGCCAATGCAGGATCGCAGCAGGATTACGGAATAACGATCGGCACAACGGTCAACAGCGGCGGCACGGAAATCGTCGAGTCCGGAGGGCTGAATTACGGAACGATCGTCAACAGTGGCGGTGTGCTTGAGCTGCTTAGCGGCGCAGTAACGAGCAACCTCACCATCAATTCGGGTGGGTTCCTTGAAATCGGATCAGGCTATCTCATCAATGTGTTTGCCGGCCAGACAAGCACAGGCATCATACTCTTAAGTGGCGGCTCCCTGAATGTGTTCTCAGGAGGCGCGATAAGCGGCACGCGCGTCAGCAGTGGCGGCAACGACATTGTCTCGTCAGGCGGAGATGCCTTTGGCACGACGCTGACCAGCGGGGCCACTGAAACCGTCTATTCCGGAGGTTTTACAAGCGGCGCCGCCATTCTTGCGGGCGGAGCCATCGATCTGTCCGGGACTGCAGGAGGATTGATCGTAAGCAGCGGCGGCACTGACTATGTCTCGTCAGGCGGCCGAGCCATCGCCACTATCGTAAGCGCTTCGGGCCTCGAAGACGTTTTGCAGGGTGGCATCGCGAGCGGCACCACGGTGCTCTCCGGCGGTACGCAAGACGTCTGGAGCACGGCTTCCGCGGTCGGCACGGTCTTGAGCGGAGGCTCCCAGGTCTTGCTGGCTGGCGGCGCCTCCTATTCGGCTGCCGTGGATAGCGGAGGCGTGCAGGAATTGGGGCTGGGTGGCTTCTTCGGCGGCGGAACGGCCTCGGCCACAACCATCAACAGCAGCGGTTTACAGGAAGTGTTCGCGGCGGGGATAGCCAGCGGCACGATTGTGGCCAATGGCGGCACGCAGCTCGTGGCCGGCGGAACGACAATCGGCACCAACGTCGCCAGTGGTGGACTGGAAGTTGTCCAATCCGGCGGCGTCGCGAGTGGCACCAACGTCGCCAGTGGTGGCGCTCTCGAGCTGCTTAACGGGGCGGCTACCGACAACGTCAGCTTTGCCCCCGGTGCGATACTTGAGATCGGATCCGGCTATAGCCTTGCCGTTGTGGCCGGACAGACAAGCAACGGCATCGAAGTCCTGAGCGGGGGCTCGCTCAATGTTCTATCGGGAGGCCTCATCAGTGCAGCGGTAGATGCTGGCGGGACTGATACTGTCAATTTGCATGGGACGGCTTCGGGGACCATCGTTAGCAGCGGCGGCGCGCAAATAGTCACTTCCGGCGGATTGGTGACGGGGGCAACGGTCAGCAATGGCGGCTTGGAATTTGTGCAGATATCTGCCACGGCGAGCGGGACCACGATTGATTACGGAGGATTGCAGGAAGACGCTGGCACGGCGAGCGGTACGATCATCAACAGCGGCGGTCTGGAGATCATCCTTTCCGGCGGCACCGCCGCCGGAACGGTTGTAAGCAGCGGCGGAAAACTGGAGCTTACCGGCGGCGCTTCCGTCAACGGCCTGGCTGTACTTCCTGGAGGCGTGCTGGAGATTGCGTCGGGTTACATTCTCAACGTTAGTCAGGGACAAACCAGCAACAGTCTAACCATTCTCAATGGTGGAACGGTCGGCGTTTTGTCCGGAGGGACGATCAGCGGTGCGACCGTCAACAGCGGCGGTACCGATCTCGCGTCCGCCGGCGGCAGCGCCGTCGGAACGACGATCAATGCCGGCGCGAACGAATTCATTTTTGCAGGAGGCCTGGCGAGCGGTGCCGTCGATCAAGGCTCGCAGAATGTCGCTGGCGGCCAAGCCAATGCGACTGCTGTTGTCAGTGGCGGCTCCCTGTACATCTATTCGAACGGCTCAGCCACCAACGCCCTGCTGGAGGGAGGCGTCGCGGAAGTCTGGTCGGGAGGAACCACGTATTCCACTATTGTCAGCAGCGGCGGAGTTGAATCGGTCGGCCTGCAGTCCGGCAGCTCCACCTTCAGCGGTGGTACCGCCATAGGCACGATCGTCAATAGCCAAGGCGAACTGGACGCTTCCTATGGCGGCTTGACGATCAGTACTACGCTCAATTCCGGTGGCACTCAGAAACTGTTTGTCGGAGGTACGGCAAGCGCCACTGTCGTAAATCAGGCGTCTCAAATCGTCTCGTCCGGAGGCGCCGCCATCAACACGACCATCAACAGCGGCGGTTTTGAACTTGTTCAATCCGGCGCGACGGTGACCGGGACCGTCGTCAATAGCGGCGGCATCATTGAGCTGTTCGGTGGCGGATCAGCCACAAACCTGCGAGTCAATTCCGGCGGAATTATTGAGGTCGGATCAGGCTACGTCTTGAACGTCGCGGCCGGCAACAGCCTCATTAACCTCATTGCGCAGTCCAGCGGCACGATCAACGTGCTGTCCGGCGGGTCCATTAGCGGCGCGGTCGTTCTGAGCGGCACTGACAATGTCCTTCAGCAAGGATTTGCGAGCGGTACACTCGTTGCGATTGGCGGTACCGAGGCTGTGTCCTCGGGCGGGACTACCTTGAACACGACCGTGACAAATCACGGCACCCAGATCATTTCGTCCGGTGGAGCGGCTTCAGGAACGTACGATATCGGCGGCGCGGACGTCGTCAGCTTCGGCGGTCAGGTGACCAACACAAGCGTCGGCAATGGCGGCAGCGAGCAGGTGTCGTCGGGCGGCGTCGCTTTCGAGACCGCCATCGGAACTCAAGGCGTTCAATACGTCCTCTCCGGCGGCCGCGCTGTCTCCGCGACAATCACCGCGGCTGGTAGCCAGACGTTGTCTTCCGGAGGCACGGCGACCGCGACAATCATCGGCAATGGAGGAATTCAGCTCGTCGAAGCTGGCGGCACAGCGAGCAGCTCCGTAATCAGTGGTGGTGGTCAGGAGCAGAATCACGGCACGACGAGCAATACGACGATCGACGCCCAGGGTCTGCTGATCGTCTACTCAGGCGGCGTCACGGTCGGGACGACCGTTAACAGTGGCGGAGCGCTTGAATTGCTCAGCGGAGCGGTGACAAGCAACCTGACCTTGAACCCTGGCGGTATGCTTGAGATTGGCACGGGCTATGTTATCAATGTCGTGCAAGGGCAAACAAGCAACGGATTAGCTGTCCTCAATGCCGGCACGCTTAATGTGTCGTCCGGGGGCCACGTCAACGGTGCTATCGTAAGCAGCGGTGGCACGCTCAATGTGTCTTCCGGCGCGGTGTTAACCAGTGACGTCGACGACAGTGGCACTGATAATGTCTACTCGGGCGGCGAGGCAATCGCGACAATCATCAATCTAGGTGATGAGGTGGTCTACGCCGGTGGGATAGCCAGCGGCACGATCGTCGATGGCAATCACAATGTCGCCAATGGCACGCAAACAATCCTCTCTGGCGGATTCGCAAACTCCGTCACGGTGAATAGTGACGGACTTCAATATGTCTACTCGGGCGGACATACCACTGGAACGAACGTCAATGGCGGCTTCGTCGACATCTCAGCGCAGGGAAGTGCGACGGCAACGACAATCAATGCAGGCGGCCAACAGGACGTAGACAGCGCCGGGACGGCAATCAATACGACAGTCAACAGCGGTGGCAAGCTCTACATCGGCCAGATCGGTTTGGGCCCGGTTGGCTTTTCGGGTGCGGGTGGGACCGCATCCGGTACAACCATCAACAGCAGCGGCTATGAGGGGGTCGGTTCGGGCGGAACGGCGGTCAACTCGATCATAAACGGTGGAGAGGAGGAAATTGGTGTCGGCGGCTCGATCGTCGGTCCGGTCGTATTCTCCGGAACGGGAGGCAAGCTCAGGCTGGACGGGAGTCCGGCGCTGAGTGTCATCAGTGGCTTTTCGCTCGGAGATACGATCGATCTCGCGGGAGTCGCGTATGATCCAAGCGGCAGCTTGGCGCTCACCGTAATCAAATCCCAAGACTATCTGCAGATGACCGAAAATGGCGTCATCTACAACTTCGACTTCGATGGTACGGGGATCGATCTGTCGTCTCTCCAGTTCGTCTTGACGCCAGCAACCGATCCTGAATGGGAGGGCCGGACCGACACCGAGATCACGCTTGCGGTTGGTAGCGGCAGCACCTACTCCGACTTTACCAACCTCGTTGGCACCAAGGTCATGCGTGGTGGGACCCTCCGGGTGTTGTCCGGTGCGGTGGCGCAAGACAGTTTGATTGGTTCCGGCGCTGCAGAGACCGTAGGAGGCACCGATCTCGGGACCGAAGTCAGTGCCAATGGTATTCAATATGTCTCCTCCGGAGGCAGCGCGAGCGGCACCATCGTAACGTCCTCGGGGATTCAAATACTCTCTGCCGGAGCCACAGCGAATGGAGTCGTACTCAGCGGTGGAGAACAAGATGTCTACGGAACGGCTTTCAATACGTCGGTCTATGACGGCGGAAGCCAGATCCTGGAGACAGGCGGTGTAGCCTCCGGAACTACTCTGCTAAGCGGTGGCAACCAAGTCGTCTCAGCAGGCGGCCTTGCCGCCAATGCTTCGCTTTTCGCAGGCAGCAAGCAGGAGATCCTTTCGGACGGCGCCGCTGTTGGCGTCACAATCAACGCCGGCGAGCAGGACGTTAGCGGAAGCGCGACAGACGTCTTCGTCGGTGGAGGCGGTACCCAGATCGTCGCAAGCGGTGGCAGTGCGATCGGTACGACCCTGAGCGGAACGCTGGGCGAGACCGCGTTCGAGATTGTTTCGTCAGGAGGGATTGCTGACCGAACCCTGGTCGAGGCGTTCGGAGAGCAGGATGTTGGCGCAGGCGGCATCGCCACAAACGCAACTGTTGAAGGCGGATTGAATGCCGGCGTTGAAAACGTCTATGGCATTGCGAGCAACACTGCCGTGCTTGGCGGTGAACAGGCGGTGTACTCCGGTGGGCTCGTCAGCGGAACGACCGTCTCCAATGGAGGAGCAGAGTACGTATTTTCCGGTGGGGCCGATGTTGCGGGATCGTTGTTGAGCGGTACCGAATACGTCTTCTCGGGAGGCTTGGCCGACGGCACGGCAATTGGCGGCGGTGGCACGCAGGTAGTCGGTCGTGCAGCTTCGATCAGCGCAGGCGGTATCGCGTCCGCAGCGACCATCGCAAGCGGCGGTCAACAGATCGTGGACTATGGCGGGTTGGTGAAGCAAACAGTTATAGGCAGCGGCGGCAGCCAATATGTTGAGGCTAACGGTCTGGCTTTGGCCACGACCGTGAGTGCGGGTGGAATCCAGTCTGTTCTCAGTGCCGGCAGTGCCGTGAATACGGATATGTTCGGCGTTCAGGTGACATCGTCCGGCGCATTCGTAACAGGATCGATTGTTGAGAACGGGGGCCTCCTCGAGGTCTTCGGCGGGGGCACTGCGCTTAATCCTATCGTTTCAAGCGGCGGCGGCCTCGAATTGTTTGCTAGTGGCGTAGCGAGCGGCGCCCGGATCAGCGCCGGGGGTTATCTCGAGATCGGTTCGGGATATGTAGCCACGAACCTCGTCCTCAGCAGCGGCAGCCTTCTCTTGGTGCAATCCGGCGGCATCGCCAATGGCTCGATCGTTAGCAACGGTAGCCAGCTAACGGTGAACTCATCGGGCAATGCCAGTGGAACGACGCTCAGCGGAGGAAACGAAATTGTCGGCGCCGGCGGGCTCGCGATTTCAACGACCATTGGTAGCGGCGCCCAGGTTGTCTCGGGCATCGCCGCGGCTGCAACGATAGCCAGCGGCGGTTATCAATATGTGGAATCCGGCGGCCTTGCGATCGGCACGATCGTCAGTGGCGGAATCCAGGAGATAGGACCGGCCTTCGGTGCCAGCAGCGGCGGTACAGCGACCGGCGCGATCATTGTCAGCGGAGGACTTGAGTATATCGGTGCCGGTGGAGTGGCGAGCGGGGCGATCGTCAACGACACAGGCACACAAGACGTTGAGTCCGGCGCAAGGGCCGTTGGCACGGTCCTGAGCTCAGGTGGCCGACAATATGTCGCGTCGGGTGGTGCTGCAGTAAACACGGTTTTCAGCGGTGGCACTCAAAATGTCCTATCGGGGGCGTCGGTCACCGGAGCGACAATCATCAACGGGCGACAGAACGTCCTATCGGCGGGCGCGGCGATCGGTACAGTCATTGGTCGCGCCGGGTACGAGAACGTCACGTCGGGAGGACTAGCGAGCGGCTCGTTGATCAACGGTGGTACGCTCGAAATCGCCAGCGGTGGAACGATGGCCGGGCCAATCATGTTCGCCGGAACGGGCGGCATGCTTGTCATCGATTCAGCTGCGGTTCCGACCAACCTGATAAGCGGCTTTGATCCAGGAAACCGGATTGATCTGGCTGGCGTCGCATACGACAGCGCCGGGACAGTGAGCCTCCTGTCGGGAAACATCCTCGATGTGACGCAGAACGGCGTTTCCTACGATCTCGATCTGGATCCAAACCAGCAATTTGGTGGCGATCAATTTGAACTGTCGTCTGCCGGTAGCCTCGGCGTACTGATTACGTTGGTACAGTCCGCTACGATATCGGCGGGCCAGACCCTCTCGAGCTCGGTGATCAGCAATGCGGAGGCGCAAAGCGTATTTGGCACCACCGTCAGTGCAACCATAAGCAGCGGCGGCGCCCAATATGTATACGGCGTGGACTCCGGCACGACCGTGATTGACGGCGGGACCCAATATATTCAGTCGGGCGGCGTCGCCCGGAACACTCTGTTGGAAGATCCGGGAATCCAGATTGTTTCCGCAGGCGGTACAGCATCGGGCGTCATCGTCAGTGGCGGCGAGCAGTTCGTCTATGGAAGCACTAGTGGCACTCAGGTCTGCAACGGCGGCTATGAAGTCATCGAAGCGGGAGGCATTGCAAGCGCCTCGGTCGTAAGTAGCGGCGGCCTCGAAGATGTATTGTCGAATGGTACAGCCGCGAGCACCAACATTCGCGGAGGCGAGCTCGACATACATTCAGGTGCGAGCGCGACCAATACGCTCGTTTCAGACAATGGTTTAGCTGCCGTTTGGTCAGGAGGCTCGTTATTCGGAGCCACCATATCTGGAGGCACTCTTGAGATTGCCGCTGGCGGAGTTGCTGGCGGTGCAGTGAATTTCTCAGGTACAAGCGGAGCCCTGGACATCACCATCTCCGCGGTTTCGGGAGTGTCAATTAGCGGATTTGAGACCGGAGATTTCATCGATATCACCGATCTAACGTTCGCACCAGGCGGCACCGTGCAACTTCTTGCCAACAACGTGTTGAGCGTTGCCGAAAGCGGCGTCACCTGCGATGTGCAACTTGATCCTGCCGCCAGCTTCGTGGGCAAGACCGTTGAAGTCAGGAACGACGGCTCATCGGGCACGGCCCTTTATATCAACAATGGAAGCTTGGCCGTCGTCGGGAATGTCTACTATGTCGTCAACAGCAACGGTGTGGCTTCGCCACTCAAGTCGTCCGGAAGCGTAGTCACAACTGACGAATCAGGTGCCTGGAGGGCAATCGCAGTAGCTCAGGCAACAAACGGCTATCTGATCGCCTGGAAGAATTCGCAGACAAGTCAGTATATGGTTTGGAATACCGACAGCAATGCAAACTATCTGTCGAATGCGCTGGGCGCCGTTGCAGGTAACAGCAACGCGCTTGAGGCAATCGAGACCGTCTTCAACCAGGATCTCAATGGTGACGGTTTTGTCGGCATACCAACTCCGGTCGTGCATGCGCCGAATGTGACGGCGACGCATGGCGAGTTCTCGACCGCGGCGACCAGCCTGTTCACGGTGACGGATGCCGAGAACAACACGATCACCCAATACGCGTTCTGGGACACCGGCGGCAACGGGCACTGGGTCGTCAACGGCGTGGCGCAGCAGGCGGGCGTCGAGATCGATGTGTCGGCGACCAACCTGTCTCACGTGAGCTATGTGTTCGGGCCGACCGGATCGACGCCGGATACGCTGTATGTCCGGGCCAATGACGGCGACCTGTGGGGTGCGTGGCAAGCATTCACGGCAACCCCGGGGCCCGATACGGCGCCGGTGGTGGCGGCGTCCAACGTGACGGCGACGCATGGCGAGTTCTCGGTCGCAGCATCGAGCCTGTTCTCGGTGACCGATGCCGAGAGCGACTCGATCGCTCAATATGCCTTCTGGGACACCGGCGGCAGCGGTCATTGGGTCGTCAACGGCGTGGTCCAGGCGGCTGGCACCGAGATCGACGTGTCGGCAGCCAGCCTGGCTCAAGTCAGCTACGTGTTCGGACCGACCGGCAGTGCGCCGGACACGCTGTATGTCCGGGCCAACGATGGCGACCTGTGGGGGGCATGGAAGGCGTTCACGGCAACGCCTGGGCCCGATACGGCGCCGGCGGTGTCGGCTTCCAACGTGACGGCGACGCATGGGGAGTTCTCGGTCGCA
>NZ_VITY01000024.1 GCF_007993935.1 Bradyrhizobium macuxiense
GCCAGCTGGCAGGTCGCATCAATCGACTTGACCAATGGCGGACCTGTCAGTGATGTGTCGGAACAGGTGTCAGCAATGTCTCCGGTCTAAACATCATGCCGGCCGATGACGCCGGAGTGCTTGCACAGGCCTCCCCACATGTCGTCCCTGCGAAAGCAGGGACCCATACGCCGCGGCTCCTGTTGTGAAAGGGACTCGTCGTTCCGACACCGCAAGACAACGACCATTCGTGGTTATAGGTCCCTGCTTTCGCAGGGACGACAGCGAGTATGTTGCGCGGCTGGTGGGGCAAACTTCCGCGTTCTCGCGACATGATCTGTCCGAGCTTTGCTCTCCCCGGCATTGTCCGGGCGGCGCCACAGACACAATCGGCAATAAATTGTTCCGCGTAAGCTGCCTGTAAGCAAGCGGGCGCTATCTTCATTTGCGCGCTTGAGCGCCGATTCTGCCCTGAAACTTCGCAGCAGCGCAGGCTGGTCGCCTCGACCACCGGCAAGAGTTAGCTCGTGAACACGACACGCCCCACGCCGCCAGAACTCGCCCAGAACGCCCGCCAGCATGCGGCAGCGATACCTGCGCAGCTCGCCGAGACGATGGCCGAGAATGCTCGCCTCAAGACGATCGCGATTACCGTGATGCTCGAGATCGCAGCGCTCCGGGAACGGTTGCCGCCGGCAGCCGGCGAGTAAGCGCGCGTCGGATATCAGACTTGAGGCAGCCGGCCGATGGCCCTCGCGCCTCGCGGTCGGGCAATGCGCCCGGCGCCGGCCGCGCAACGGGCGCGGCCCGCTTCTTGCCCTCGCCGCCTCAATAGATGCGGACGTGGTTGGCTTCGAACGTGACCGGAAAATTGTTGCTGTTCTTCAGGGTCAGGATCAGCACGACGCCGACACCGCCGCGGTAATCCCAGTACACGGCCCGGTCCGTTTCGTGCAGCGGCTCCATCGGGGTTCGGCTCTTCTCGAAATGCGGTGCGATCGACACGTCGAAAAACTCGTTGGGCGCCTTCGAATCCTTTCCCCACCAGAACGTGAAATTCTGGCTTGAATTGGCGGCGATCGTATAGGTGCCTTGCTTGTGGTCGATATTGGCCATGATGTCGGGGTCCTTCGTTTTCCATTCGTCGCTCCAATGCGACGCCCCAACCATGATGCGCCGCGCGCGCGCACGCCGTGAGCTACATCACGCTGCTTTGCAACCCATGCAATCCGCTCCGGAGACATGCCCGGGCTTGCCCCATCGCCCGTGTCCTTGTCCCGGGCAGTCATGCCGATATCAAGAAGCGGCCCCAACAAACATGTAATCGCTGATGCCAAGATGGTTCGGAAGGTACAACGTGTTTGCCCCCGAGTACGAGTCGATCCATGGCAGCTTTTGACGAATGTCGGTCACAAGGGGATCGGTCGTCATTTCCACTGACGCTCCGGCAAACCGCGCGGATGGACCAAGCACGGACGGTATGTCGTCTACGAGAATCGTCCTTGCGGTGGTTGGGTCTCGCGGATTTGAGAACCACAGGATGCGCGGGAGATTGTCGAGGGCAAGTTCGCGTTTGCCACGCAAATTGACCAGTTTGGATAACCCCTCGATTGAATCATCGACGCCAAATCCGCGGGGAACGAGCCACAATGCGCTCCAACCCGCATTGCCATCATGCGCCCCCCAATGCTCGGCCGTGAGCGTCGCCACCATGACCCCATGCCCTTCAAGATCGACCAGCGCTGCCTGGCCGCGCAGTTCGGAGGAGAATGAGACGAGCGCTGGCAGGAGGTGCGCGTACCAGGTCACCTCGACCACACTCGAGCCGGAATGGAGTTTGCCGTCCGCCTCGATATTGACCGTCAAGCGGTAGCGATAGGTGTAGGTCGGATAGAAGAATTTGTAGGTCGCGAAGGCCGCGACGAGCACCATCGACGTGACAAGCAGAATTCGTTTCATGGAACGCAACTTAAGCGTTTATGCGGCACGATGTGCACGATCATGGCCATTGCGTTAACGGCGCCTTGCTTGTCCTGCCTGACCTCCGCCTCGGCCCATGGCGGACAGCCCCCTCACCAACGCACCGCCCTTGATGAAAATTTGAATCGTGCCCGACATCGGCCATTTGCCATGTTCAGGCGCGCGCGCGTTCGCGACGCAACCATTCCGCTGAAGCTTCGGTTTTTGCCCCGGTTGGACGCAACACGGAGGCAAACCACATGAGCGACCCGAATGCGTATGCTGATCAGTATCAGGCCATGGGACAGGGCACTGCTCCCGGCGCCGCTTCTGGATCAGGCAGCTCCGGATCATCAGGACAATCGGCGGGTGGTGGCGGCGCGGATGCCGGAAGCGGCGGCGGCTCTTCGTCGGGCAGCATGACGGGATCATCGGGTTCCGGCGCGTCGGGTAGCGGTACGGGCAGCTCCAGCGGCGGCAGCTCCGCTGGTGGCGCGGGTGGTGGCAGTTCGGGAGGCGGTAGCTCGGGCGGCGGCGGTACTGGAACGGATGGCGGCGCTTCGGGCGGTAGCGGCTCGAGCGGCGGCACCGCTTCGGGTGGCGGCACGTCCACCGGCGGAGGCTCCGGAAGCGGTGGATCGCCAGGCCTCGGCAACGGCCTCGTGCTCGCCGGACAGGACGGGTTGCTCCAGCCCGTGCTGAATCCGGTCAATGCGGCCGCGACCAACGCGGGCGGTCTTCTCACCACGATCGGGCAGCAGGCCGGTGTGGACAGCACGGTCCACGATGTCACCAGCCTCGCCGGCACGGTCGGGCTCGGACAGCTCGGCGCCGCGCCAGTTGCGGACGGGCACTCCAATCTCCTGACCGACGTACTCAACACGCCAGGTGAAGTCCTGGCGGGTCACGCGCCCGACGCCGTTTCCAATCTCGGCACCGATCTCGCCGATACCGTGAATGCGATCGGCGCTATCCCGGCTGGTCTCGGCCAGAACAGCGGCCTCACGCTCGCGGGACAGAACGGACTGCTGCAACCCGTGCTGAACGCGCTCAACGGCGCGGCGTCCGACGCGAGCGGTCTCCTCACCACGATCGGGCATGAGACGGGTCTCGACAATGCGGTTCACAGCGTCACCAATCTCGCCGGCGCGGTCGGCCTGGGCCAGCTCGGCATGGCGCCTGCTGCCGACGGGCACTCCAATCTCCTGACCGACGTGCTCAACACCCCCGGCGAAGTCCTCACCGGTCACACGTCCGACGCCGTGACGCATCTCGGCGCCGATCTCACCGATACCGCGCATGCGCTCGATGCCGTGCCGGCCGCTCTGCTCACCGGTGTGGTCAATGGAAAGGACGACCCGACCAATCCGGTCGACAATCTGATCCACGATCTCGGTCACGACCTGCAAAGCCTGCCGCTGGTGACCGCGAATGGCGGCAACAATGCCGGCGATGGCGGATTGCTGGGCGGCATCGTCGGCAGCCTCAGCAACGCGAGCAGCGGCCATCTTGTTACGGTCGACGTCGGTCCGACGCAGGCGAACGGGACACCGATCGATATCCTGGCTGCGCCAACCTCGGGCGATCATCACACAGTCGAGGTCAACGCCGTCGATGTCGGGCCGAACGGACCGCACCTGCTCGATCTCGGCGCACTGACCGGCAGCAATAGCCCGCTCAGCATTCCATCGCTCGGCGGCACCGGAACGGATGGGCTGGTCGGCAATCTGCTCGGCGGCCTCAACCTCAGCCATGCGCAGGCAGGCAACATCGCCTCAGGCAATACGGCGAGCGCGCCTGTCGATGTCGATACTGTGGTCCATGATCTGATCCCGATCACTGGCGATCACGGCATCCTCAACAGTCACGGTACGCATATCCTGTAAGCGCGCTGAGATCGGCGATGGCACCTGCTCCTCTCCCCGTTCTTGCGGGGAGAGGGTTAGGGCGAGGGGCTTTCGCCGCGCATGCGGTGACAGTCGCGCTTGCGGAGACTCCCCTCACCCGGATCACATTGCGCTTCGCTCCATGCGATCCGACCTCTCCCCGCGGGCGGGGCGAGGTGAAACGAAGTCTGCGACTCGATGCACCTCTCACTCCGGCCGTCCCGCGGCGTCGAGGATCAGCCGCGCGATCGGATCGGGCTGCGAGATCAGCGCCAGATGGCTGGCCTTCAGCTCGATCGTGGTGGCGCCCATCCGCTTCGCCATGAAGCGTTCGAGATCCGGATTGATGGTGCGGTCCTCGGTGGAGACCGCGTAATAGCTCGGTTTGCTGCGCCAGGCGGCATGGCTGGTCTTGCCTGCGAGCAGTTGCTTGTGGAACGGCTGCTGCACGGCATAGAGCACCTTGGCCTTTGCCTCGGGCAGGTCACCTGCGAAATCGCGCAGGAACGCGGCTTCGCTCAACCGGCCATCGTCGCCATCGAATACGATGCCGGCGCTTGCCGGCGGCGTCGGATAGGTTTTGGCCAATGCGGTGTAGTCCTCGTCCGCATCGGGGGCGCGCGCGGCGACATAGACCAGCGCCGAAACATTCGGATGCACGCCGGCCTCGGTGACGATCATGCCGGAGAAGGAATGGCCGACCAGAACGGTCGGGCCATCCTGGCGATCAAGCACGCGCTGCGCCGATGCAACCGCTTCCGGCAGCGTGGTCAACGGATTTTGCACCGATGTCACATTGAGCCCGGCCGTCTGCAATCGCGGAATGACCTCGGACCAGCAGGAGCCGTCGGCGAACAGGCCATGCACCAGCACGACGTTGCGTGCCCTTACCGGCGGCGTGGTTGCGGCCATGCCGCGCGAGGACACCAGCGAAGCTGCCGCGCCGGCAAGCAGAGCGGTCGAGAAAGTGCGTCTGTTCATCATCATGACAAGGGCTCGGATGAAAGGAGTGGCGAAGCGCGCCCACCTGCGGCGGCGAGCGGACAACCTCTCCTACGCACGCAATCGCGCGTGGTTACGCGCGGCGCCGCTCGGATCGCGACGATCAAGGATAGTTGAACAGGCAGGAAGTGCGACGTTTGATCAAACGCGTCTCGCCGCACACAACCGTGATCGCGGCAGCAATCCTCAAATCAAACATCTCACTTGGGGCCACCCCTCTCCCCAACCCTCCACCGCAAGGGGGGAGGGAGCCCGACGAGTGTGCTCACCTCACTTAGCGCTGGTCATTACGCATCCGATTTGTGAGGGACGGACCGGCGGACGGGTTCCCTCCCGCCTTGCGGGGGAGGGTTAGGGAGAGGGGTGCCGCTTGCTCAGCGGCCTGACGATACCCGCCAAGACCGGCATCCGATGCCCAAGCCGCCCCCTGTTCCCGGCCGTTCCAACGAGATTCGTATTGAACGCTTGGGCTTAGGCAAATTTTAAACCGGGAGGCGTAGCTTACCCCTTGCGAGTTCAGTGGTTGAGAGTTTGTGAGTACGCCATGACAGAACCCCATCGCCCGAGGGTGAAATACGTCATCGGGCCTGACGGCAGCCCGTTAACGATTGCGGATTTGCCGGCCCCCGGTACCAAACGGTGGGTCATCCGCCGCAAGGCCGAAGTCGTCGCTGCGGTCCGCGGCGGCCTGCTCTCCCTCGAGGAGGCCTGCAGCCGCTACACGTTGACCGTCGATGAATTCCTTTCCTGGCAGTTCTCGATCGACCAGCATGGTCTGGCCGGACTGCGCACCACACGTATCCAGCAATACCGGCAGTAGACCTGCCAATACCCGTGGCATTTGACGAAAACCGGCCTCGCTTTGCGAAGCCGGTTTTTTTCATGTCCGCGTTTTTGCCGCGGTTCTTAACCTTCGTTAACCATATGGAAACCATACCCTAGGCAATATTTGCCCAGTCGGACCCGCGTGGGCCGAATCCCTGGGGGCCGTTGGTGCAAAGTCTGGTTGCTTTCCTGAGAGGTCTTGGTGCGGCCCGCCTCGCGGCCATGGTTGCGGTCACCGCGGCCCTGATCGGCTTCTTCGCCTTCGTCATCATGCGCGTCACCACGCCGCAGATGACCACCCTCTTCACCGACCTGTCGACGGAGGATTCGTCGGCCATTATCAAGGAGCTGGAGCGCCAGGCGATCCCGTTCGAGCTGCGCAATGACGGCGCGGCGATCATGGTGCCGAAGGACAAGGTGACACGGCTCAGAATGAAGCTGGCCGAGGGCGGCATGCCCAAGGGCGGCGGCGTCGGCTACGAGATCTTCGACAAATCGGACGCTTTGGGCACCACGAGCTTCGTCCAGAACATCAATCATCTGCGCGCACTGGAGGGCGAGCTCGCCCGCACCATCCGCGCCATCGACCGTGTCCAGGCCGCGCGTGTCCACCTCGTGCTGCCGGAAAAGCCGCTGTTCTCGCGCGAGACGCCGGAGCCCTCGGCCTCGATCGTGTTGCGGGTCCGCGGTTCGCTGGAGCCGCAGCAGATCCGGGCGATCCGCCATGTCGTCGCCTCCGCCGTCAACGGGCTGAAGCCGCAGCGGGTCTCGATCGTCGACGAGGCAGGCCAGCTGCTCGCCGACGGCGCCCAATCCGATGCCGATGCCACGGTCGGCGACGAGCGCCGCGCCGCCTTCGAGAAGCGGATGCGCAAGCAGGTCGAGGACATCGTTTCCTCGGTGGTCGGCGCCGGCCGCGCCCGCGTCCAGCTCTCCGCCGACTTCGACTACAACAAGATCACCCAGACCTCGGACAAGTTCGACCCCGAGGGCCGCGTGCTGCGCTCGACCCAGACCCGTGAGGAATCGAGCCTCACCGCCGACAATTCCGGCCAGGTCACTGTCGCCAACGAGCTGCCGGGCAGCCAGAACCAGGACAACGCCGCCCGCGCCCGCGACCAGAGCAAGAAGAGCGAAGAAACCAACAATTACGAGATTTCCCGCACCACCAAGACCGAGGTGACCGAGGCCGGCCGCGTCAACCGTATCTCGGTCGCGGTGCTGGTCGACGGCGCCTACGCCAAGAACGAAAAAGGCGAGATGGTCTACCAGGACCGCACCAAGGAGCAGCTCGACCGCATCGCCGCCCTGGTCCGTTCCGCGATCGGCTTCGACCAGAAGCGCGGCGACCAGGTCGAGGTCGTCAACCTGCGCTTCGCCGAGCCGCCCGCCTCGCAGCCGATCACCGAGCCGACCGGCCTGCTCGGCATGCTGCAATTCACCAAGGATGACGTGATGTACGTCATCGAGCTCGGCGTCATGATGATGCTCGGCCTGGTCGTGCTGTTCATGGTGGTCCGGCCGCTGGTCAAGCGCATCGTCGCCGCCGACGTCATTCCGGCGCTGGCAGGTGGCGGCCTGCCGGCGCTGGCCGAAGCCAATGCCGAGAGCGCCGGCGCGACCGGCCAGGCGCTGATTCCGGCCGGCAGCGGCGCGGCGCAATTGATCGACGTCGCCCAGATCCAGGGCCAGGTCCACGCCCAGGCCGTGCACCGGGTCGGCGAACTCGCCGAGCGCAATCCGAACGAGACCGTCTCCATCGTCCGTCAATGGCTGAGCGAGCCGGTAGAGAACTGACATGGCCGCCGTACCCCAGACCACCAACGCCAACGATATCGCCACCGTCCTCTCGACGCTGGCGAACCGGCAGAGCGCCCGGCCCAAGGGCAAGCCGCTGCCCGGCCCGAAGCGCGCCGCGATCCTGATGCTCGCGCTCGGCGAGCAATATGGCGGCAAGATCTGGTCGATGCTCGACGACGAAGAGGTCCGCGAGCTGTCGGTTCACATGTCGACGCTCGGCACCGTCGAGGCCGACGTGGTCGAGGATTTGATGCTGGAATTCGTCTCGCGGATGTCGGCCTCCGGCGCGCTGATGGGCAATTTCGACGCCACCGAACGGCTGCTGCAGCAATACCTGCCGGCCGAGCGCGTCACCGGCATCATGGACGAGATCCGCGGGCCCGCCGGCCGCAACATGTGGGAGAAGCTCTCCAACGTGCAGGAAGAGGTGCTCGCCAACTACCTCAAGAACGAGTACCCGCAGACCATCGCCGTGGTGCTGTCGAAGCTGAAGCCGGAGCATGCCGCGCGCGTGCTGGCGATCCTGCCCGAGGATATCGCGCTCGACGTGGTCGGCCGCATGCTGCGCATGGAGGCGGTGCAGAAGGAAGTGATCGAGCGCGTCGAGCAGACGCTGCGCACCGAGTTCATGTCGAACCTGTCGCAGACCCGCCGCCGCGACGCCCATGAGGTGATGGCCGAGATCTTCAACAATTTCGACCGCCAGACCGAGACCCGGTTCATCACCTCGCTGGAAGAAGAGAACCGCGAATCCGCCGAGCGCATCAAGGCGCTGATGTTTACCTTCGACGATCTGATCAAGCTCGATTCCGCCTCGGCCCAGACGCTGATGCGCAACATCGACAAGGACAAGCTCGGCGTCGCGCTGAAGAGCGCCAATGAGGAGGTGCGCAGCTTCTTCCTCGGCAACATGTCCTCGCGCGCCGGGAAGATGCTGATGGACGACATGGCCGCGATGGGCCCGGTGCGGCTGCGCGACGTCGACGAGGCGCAGGCGCTGCTCGTCAACCTCGCCAAGGACCTCGCCGCCCGCGGCGAGATCACCCTGACCAAGAACCGCGCCGACGACGAGCTGGTGTACTGATGGCCGCACCTGCAAAATTCCTGTTCGATACGGACTTCTCGGCGCCCGACCGCGCCCGCGAGCGCGCGCCGACGCCCGCCGAGGTCGCCCAGAAGGTCGCCGACGCCGAGGCGCGTGCCTATCGCGCCGGCTACGAGGCGGCGCTGCGCGAGGCCAAGGTCGAGAGCGACCGCCGCGCGGCGCAGGCGCTGGAAGAGATCGGCACCGCGATCAAGGGCATCGCGGCTCGCTTTGCCGGCATCGAGATGCGGATGGAGACCGAGGCGGTCGACGTCGCGGTCGCGGTCGCCCGCAAGCTCTGCGCCGAACTGGTCGCGCGCGAGCCGCTCGGCGAGATCACCGCGCTGGTCTCCGACTGCTTCTCGCATCTGGTGGCAACCCCGCATCTCGTGGTTCGCATCAATGACGCGCTCTATGAGGCGGCGCATCACAACATCGAGCAGATGGCGGCGCATTCCGGCTTCCAGGGCCGATTGGTGATCCTGGCCGAGCCGACCATTGCGACTGGCGACTGCCGGATCGAATGGGCCGATGGCGGCGTCGTGCTGGAACGCGCTGCGATCGAAGGCAAGATCAACGAACTCGTCGGGCGCTATCTGGCGTCCCGCGGCGAGGCTGGCTGAAGGCGATTGAGGGCTGAACCATGAGCGACACCGACACCCAAGTCCCGCTTCCCGATCTCAACGCCGCCGACGCGCCGGGGATCGACGACATCGGCTACAACGAGGACGAAAACGCCGCGCGCATCGCGGCCGATCTCGAGGCCGTGTTCGACGTGCCGGTGCAGGTCTCGGCGGTGCTCGGCCGCTCCAAGATGGACGTCGGCGACCTCCTGAAGCTCGGACCGGGCACCGTGCTTGAACTCGACCGCCGGGTCGGCGAGGCGATCGACATCTACGTCAACAACCGCCTGGTGGCGCGTGGCGAAGTGGTGCTGGTGGAAGACAAGCTCGGCGTGACCATGACCGAAATCATCAAGGCAGAACGCTCTTAAAACGAACCTAGGCGGTAGCGCGCGGAACCTGCGCGACCAGACGAACAGGAGATCATCATGCGGCTTCTCATCGTTGGCACCCTGAAGGGCCAGCTCACGACCGCGACCAAGATCGCGATGGACAACGGCGCTTCGGTGACCCACGCCGAGGCCGCCGAACAGGCGATGAACGTGCTGCGCGGCGGCAAGGGCGCCGACCTCCTGCTGGTCGATGTCGGCCTCGACATCCGCGACCTCGTGATGCGGCTCGAGGCCGAGCACATCCACGTGCCGATCGTCGCCTGCGGCATCTCCAACGACGCCCGCGCCGCGGTCGCCGCGATCCACGCCGGCGCCAAGGAATACATCCCGCTGCCGCCCGACCCCGAGCTGATCGCAGCCGTGCTGGCCGCGGTCGCCAATGACGCGCGCGACCTGATCTACCGCGACGAGGCGATGGGCCGGGTGATCAAGCTGGCGCAGCAGATCGCCGGCTCCGACGCGTCGGTCATGATCACCGGCGAGTCCGGCACCGGCAAGGAGGTGCTGGCGCGCTATGTCCATTCCCGCTCGGCCCGCGCCAAGCGGCCGTTCATCTCGATCAATTGCGCGGCGATCCCCGAGCACCTGCTGGAATCCGAACTGTTCGGCCATGAGAAGGGCGCCTTCACCGGCGCGGTGGCGCGCCGCATCGGCAAGTTCGAGGAAGCGACCGGCGGCACGCTGCTGCTCGACGAAATCTCCGAGATGGATGTCCGCCTTCAATCGAAACTCTTGCGCGCGATCCAGGAGCGGGTGATCGATCGCGTCGGCGGCACCAAGCCCGTGCCCGTCGACATCCGCATCATTGCGACCTCGAACCGCAATCTGTCGGAAGCGGTGCGCGAAGGCACCTTCCGCGAGGATCTGCTGTTCCGCCTCAACGTCGTCAACTTGAAGATCCCGCCGCTGCGCGATCGCTCGGCCGACATCCTCGAGCTGGCGCAGCACTTCGCCAAGAAATACGCCGAGGCCAACGGCCTTCCCGTCCGCCCGATCTCGACCGAGGCCCGCCGCGTTCTGACCGCGAACCGGTGGCAGGGCAACGTCCGCGAGCTCGAGAACACCATTCATCGCTCGGTCCTGATGGCGCAGGGCGACGAGATCGGACCGGACGCGATCCTGACCCCCGACGGCGATCGCCTCGACCTTGCCAAGACCGCGCCCGCGGTGGCGCACGCGACGCTGGCCGCCGAGCAGGTCACCCGCGCGCTGGTCGGCCGCACCGTTGCCGACGTCGAGCGCGACCTGATCCTGGAAACGCTGAAGCACTGCCTCGGCAACCGCACCCATGCGGCCAACATCCTCGGCATCTCGATCCGCACGCTGCGCAACAAGCTGAATGAATATGCCGACGGCGGCATTCCCATCACCCCGGCCGGCAATGGCGCGCCCGACTATCAGCGCATGGCGAACGCCGGTTAAGAAGAAGGGAGGCGGCGGAGCCATGCCGCCGCCCGCCCCGCCTCACGAATAGCTGGGCGCGTCGGGCTTGCGAAAGATCCGGATCGGATCGCCCGGCGTAATGTCGCGGCCGGTGAACGCCGCATACGCATAGAGCGCCAGATAGGCGACGGCGATTGCGCCGACGAGATAGAACAGCCAGGCTCCCAGGCGCTTCATCGAACCGTCACGTCTCCGAAACATCCGCGGCTTTTAGTGCGGTTGCCGGGAAAGCGCCACGGCCAACATGCCGCGCCGGCTGCCTCGCCGTTGATCCCTTGAATCTTGCAGTCAGTTGCCGTATTCAATCCCATATTGCGCTTTTATATTTGGACAACTGGAGAGTGATATGGCCCTTTACGTGCAGACCGCCGGCACCCTGTCCACCAACTCCGCAACTCTTACGCCGATGCAAGGTCTCAGCCTGACGATCCCGGAGGGCGTCGGCACCACCGCGATCATCACCCTCAACGTTCCGAATCCCTACGCCATGGGCAACGATATTCCAGGCGGCGTGTTCGGCGTCACCGTCAATGGCACGGCCTCGCCGGTCGTCGCGAGCTTTACCTACAATGAAGGGACCCCGTCGAGCTTCGGCCGCGTCCCGACCACGCTGGTCGTCGGCATTCCGCTGGGCAATACGGCTCAAACCATCCAGGCCGTATGGGCTGGCGTTCGCGGCAGCAATGTGATCATCGACAGCCCGGCGTCCCTCAGCGCAGTCTACTGAAGGCCGATTCGGACCGGCAACGCTGCGCTGAAGCATGGCCGGGAAAGTGCGAAGCGGCTTTCCGGATCCTGCGGGAACGAGAATCTCAAGCGCGATGACGATTCAAATTCATCGCGCTTTAGGCACACGCGGAGCATGGACGTGACGCGACGGCAGGCTGACCTCGGCCAGCCGCGCGGCGTCTTCGTCCCGGTCGATCGCGACATATTCGCCGTGCCAGTAGGCCAGCGCGGCGGTGCGTTGCGATGCGATCACGTCGAGCACGCGGCCGATGACGATCGCGTGCGAATGCCGCTCGATGACCTCTTCGATCTCACAGTCGATCGCAGCAAGCGCTCCGACCAGCAGCGGGACGCCTGAGGCGCGCGTGGTCCATTCGGCGCCGGAGAACCGCTCCGCGCCCTTCAAGCCGCCCTTGCCGGTGAAGCGTTCGGCGATCTCGAGCTGATCCGCGGTCAGGATGTTGACGCCGAACACGCCATGGCGCGCGATCAGCGGCCAAGAGGACGCGGCGCGGTTGATGCTGACGATCAGTGACGGCGGCTCGACCGACAGCGACGACACCGAGGTCACCGTCATCCCCGAAATCTCCCGGCCGCGCCCGGCCGTGATGACGCTGACGCCGCCGGTGAGATGGCGCATCGCGCCACGAAACTCGGCGGCCGCCACCGCGGGTTCGATCGAAACGTTGCGGACGAGGGAATTCATGGCGACCTCACAGAGTGTCTTCGCTGCCTTCGAGCAGATGCTTCAGGATCTCGCCTTCCAGCGCGGCGAGCTCGGCCGAGCCGCGCCGGCGCGGTCGCGGCAGATCGATCGTGACATCCTCGGCGATCCGGCCGTCCTCGATGACCAGCACGCGATCGGCGAGCGCGACGGCCTCGGCGACGTCATGCGTCACCAGGATCGCGGTGAAGCCCTGGTCGCGCCAGACCCGTTCCAGCAATTGCTGCATCGAGATCCGCGTCAGCGCATCGAGCGCACCGAGCGGCTCGTCGAACGCCAGCACCCGTGGCTGGCTGACCAACGCCCGCGCCAGCGCCACGCGCTGCTTCTGGCCGCCCGAGAGCACCGACGGCCACTGGGCGCGCTTGTCGCCGAGGCCGACCTCGACCAGCGCGCGCTCGGCACGCGCCTGCGCGTCGGCGGAGGAGCGCTCGCGCCCCAGCCCCACCTCGACGTTGGACAGCACCCGTGCCCAGGGCAGCAGGCGCGGCTCCTGGAACATGACGCGGACGTCCTGCGCCCGCGGCTCCTCGCCGAACGCGATGCTGCCCGCGGTCGGCGCATCGAGGCCGGCGATCAAGCGCAGCAGCGTGCTCTTGCCGCAGCCGCTGCGGCCGACGATCGCGACGAACTGGCCGGCGGGAATGTGCAGGTCGATGCCGCGCAGCACCTCATTGTCGCCGAACGCCTTGCGCAGGCCGCGGATGGTCAGCGACAGGCCGCGAGCCGCCGCTTCCGGTCCGCGCCGCAACTGCCGCGCCTGCACGCGGATGTCGGAACGATCGACCGGCTCGGCGTCAACGGGTTGGAATCGAAGCGCTTCTTGCATTCTCATTCTCACTTTTTCTGGAAAGCCGGGTGCCACGACAGGGTGAGCCGCTCCAGCGCCCGCGAGGCGCTGTCGGCGAGCTTGCCGAGCAGGGCGTAGATCAGGATCGAGAGCACGACGACGTCGATCAGCATGAACTCGCGCGCCTGCATCGCCATGTAGCCGAGGCCCGACGAGGCCGCGATAGTCTCGGCGACGATCAACGTCAGCCACATGATGCCGAGCGCAAAGCGCAGGCCGACGAAGATCGACGGCAGCGCGCCCGGGAAGATCACCCGGCGGAACAGCTCGCCGTCGGTCATGCCGTAGATGCGGCCCATCTCGATCAGCTGCGGATCGACGGTGCGGATGCCGTGCAGCGTGTTGAGATAGATCGGGAAGAACACGCCGAGCGCGACCAGGAACAGTTTTGCCGACTCGTCGATGCCGAACCACAGGATGACCAGCGGGATCAACGCCAGATGCGGGATGTTGCGTACCATCTGCAACGTCGTGTCGGTGAGTTTTGCCGACAGCTGCGACAGCCCGTTGGCGAGCCCGAACGCGAAGCCGATGCCGCCACCGATCACAAAGCCGATCGAGGCGCGCCAGAAGCTGACCCAGATGTTGCGAACCAATTCACCAGATAGCAGCAGCTTCCATCCCGCCAGCGCGACATCGGTCGGCGCCGGCAGCACCCGCGAGGGAACAAAGCCGGTGACGCAGGCGACCTGCCAGACCAGAACGATGACGAGCGGCACGATCCAGGGGATCAGCCCGTCGACCTTAGGGAGTTTGGGTGCGCCAACGCGCGGAAGACTGTCGATGAGACTCATGATTGCGATGCCTGCTTTTGCGGACGGTAGTCGTTGCCGATGGTCTCGCCGAATGGCCCAGTGTTGACGCGGATCGGCGTCACATTGCCCGGCTGCGCCAGCGACAGCAGCGGGAACACCAGCTCGGCGAAGCGATAGGCTTCCTCGAGATGCGGGTAACCCGACATGATGAAGGTATCGACGCCGACGTCCTGATACTCCTTGATCCGGGCCGCAACGGTTTCGGGATCGCCGACCAGCGCGGTCCCGGCGCCACCGCGCACCAGGCCGACACCGGCCCACAGGTTCGGGCTGATCTCGAGCTTGTCGCGACGGCCGCCATGCAGCTGCGCCATGCGCTGCTGGCCGACCGAGTCCATCCGCGAGAAGATCTTCTGCGCGGCGGCGACGGTGTCGTCAGTGACGTACTGGATCAATTCGTCAGCCGCCTTCCACGCCTCTGCATTGGTCTCGCGCACGATCACATGCAGACGAATGCCGAACGACAGCTTGCGGCCGCGCTGCGCGGCAACCGCCTTGACCTTGGCGATCTTCTCGGCGACCTGCGCCGGCGGCTCGCCCCAAGTCAGGTATTTGTCGACGGTGTCGACCGCGACATCGATGCCGGCGTCCGACGATCCGCCGAAATACAGCGGCGGGCGCGGCGATTGCACGGGATTGAACAGCAGGCGGCCGTCCTCGATCCGGATGTGCTTGCCTTCGACATTGACGGTCTTGCCGGCGAGCAGATCGCTGTAGACGTTGAGGAATTCACGCGTCACCGCGTAGCGCTCGTCGTGATCGAGGAAGATGCCGTCGCCCTTGTTCTCGATCGGATCGCCGCCGGTGACGACGTTGATCAGCAGACGCCCGTTCGACAGCCGGTCCAGCGTCGCGGTCATGCGGGCGGCGACGCTCGGCGATTGCAGTCCAGGCCTGACCGCCACGAGATAGCGCAGCCGCTCGGTCCAGGGCGCGACGGCTGAGGCCACGACCCAGGAGTCCTCGCAGCTCCGCCCGGTCGGCAGCAGCACGCCGTAGTAGCCGAGCTGGTCGGCGGCCTGCGCGATCTGGCGCAGATAGTTGAAGTTCACCTCGCGGCCGCCGATCGACGTGCCGAGATAGCGGCTGTCGCCATGGGTCGGCAGGAACCAGAGGATGTTGGCGTTGGTTGGGGTGCTCACGTGCCCGGCCTCCATGCGACGTCGGAAATCTTGATCTGTTTGGGGATCAGGCCGAGCGCGAAGAACGTGTCGGCGACCTGCTGCTGGTCCGCGACCACGGCGTCGGTGACCGGCTTGATGCCGTAGGCCTGCCGTTTCAAAGCGACCTCAACGACAGGCACCGACAGGCCGATGCTCGGCGCCAGTTGCTCGGCGACGGCGTGGATGTCGCTCTTGGCCCAGTCGTCGACCTCGCTGAGCTCGGCCAGCACGAGCTCGACGATCTTCGGATCGGCCTGCAGGAACTGCTTCGAAGCGAAGTAGAACTGATAGTTCGCGACGATGCCGGCGCCATCGGCCACGGTGCGCGCGCCGGTCGCAGCTTCCGCCGCGGCCTGGAACGGATCCCAGATCACCCAGGCATCGACCGCGCCGCGCTCGAACGCCGCGCGCGCATCGGCAGGCGCCAGGAACACCGGCTCGATCTCGGAATATTTAACGCCGGCCTTCTCCAGCGCCTTCACCAGCAGATAATGGACGTTGGAGCCCTTGTTCAGCGCGACCTTCTTGCCCTTCAGATCAGTCACCGATTTGATCGGGCTGTCCTTCCGCACCAGGATTGCCTCGCCCTTTGGCGCCGGCGGTTCATAGGCGACATACTGGATCGGCGCGCCTGCGGCCTGCGCGAAGATCGGCGGCGCCTCGCCGGTATTGCCGAAATCGATTGCGCCGACATTGAGCGCTTCGAGCAGCGGCGGCCCTGACGGAAACTCGGTCCACACCACCTTGGTGCCAACCGATTTCAGCCTCTCCTCGAGCGAGCCCTTGCTCTTGAGCAGCACCAGCTTGCCGTATTTCTGATAGCCGATGCGGACGACCTTCTCCTGACCATAGGAGGCGCTGACGGTCGCCGCCACGATGCTGACCGACAGCACCGCGCGGGCAATCCAGCGCCGGAATAAACGCGTCATGGGAATATCCTCTGCATTGAAATGACCAAACGCCGATCAGGTCTGGGTATTGCGCCAGACGATGTCGCGGATCGCGATCTGCTTCGGGATCAGGCCGAGCTTGAAGAAGCGGTCGGCGACGCCCTGCTGGGTCGCAATGATGTCGTCGGTGACGGGGCCGACCGAAAAGCCCGCCCGCTTGGCCGCGATGGCCTGGATATCGAGCGGCACGCCGGTGACGGCGGCAAGCGACTTCGCGACCTCGTCGGGATGCGCCTCTGCCCATTTCGCGCTCGACGTCGTGACATCGACAATCTGCTGCAGCAGCGCGCCGCGCCGGTTCGCGAAGTCGCGATTGGCGATGTAGAACGAATTGGTCTTGGTGATGTCGCGGGTCTTGACCAGAATGCGGCCGTTCTGCTTGGTCTCGGCGATCGCGAAATACGGATCCCAGATCGCCCAGGCGTCGATGCCGCCATTGGCGAAGGCAGGGCCGGCGTCCGGCGGCGTCAGATAGACCGGCGTGATGTCATCATAAGTGAGCCCGGCCTTCTCCAGCGCCTGGATCACGACGTTATGCGCGCTGGATCCCTTGGTGAAGCCGACGCGCTTGCCCTTGAGGTCGGCGATGTCTTTGATTGCCGAATTCTGCGGCACCAGGATGCCCGACCCATTGATGATCGGCTGCGCGGCGGCATAGACGATCGCGGCGCCCGCGGCCTGCGCGAAGATCGGCGGGGAATCGCCGACTGCGCCGTAATCGACGCTGCCGACATTCATCGCCTCCATCATCGGCGGGCCCGAGGAGAACTCGACCCATTTCACGCTGATGCCTTGCGGCTTGAAATGATTTTCCAAGGCCTCGCGCTGCCGCGTGATGACGAGCACGCCGTTCTTCTGGTAGCCGATACGAATTTCCTTCGTGTCCGCCTGCGCCTGCGCGCCTCGCGACAGGGCAGCGGCTGCGGCTGTGACGAGCGACAGCTGGAGGAACTCACGACGCTTCATTCCAAGATTCTCCTGACGATCAAGCGCGCTATCGCGCGGCACGATCATGTGTTGTCAGGATGATGGGGCGCGCGAATGAAGCTGTCGAGCACCGCACAAAAATAGCGATGCCCGCACTTCGGTGCAGGCATCGCGCGTGCCGTTTCTTTTAAGGCGCAGATCGCGTGTAGCGAATTATTTTCCTCACGAGATCGCGAGGTCGCTGCACTTCAATTGATCAGCCAGCAGCGGCGGCTTTCGATCCGACATTGACCGCGAGTTTACCATAGCGGTCCGAGAACGCCTGGGTATCGATCTCCTCGAGCTGGATCGAGCCATCGAGCACGCCCTTCTTCCAGGCATCGTGCTCGGGATCGTGCTGGAACTCCGGCATCACTTCCTTGCCGAACAACTCGAGCGACTCGCAGATATGCTCATGCGTGTTCTTGCCGGCCTGGTTGAGCAAGATCACCTGGTCGATATGCGAGGCACGAAAGCGGCGCAGCTTCTTGGCGATCGTCTCCGGTGAGCCGATCAGGCCGCCGCGTAGCGCGGCTTCCTGCGCCTCCGGATTCTCGCGCTTCCACTTGTTGTACTCGTCCCACATGTTCACGGTGCCGGGTGCCGGCCGCTGCCGGTTCTGCGACTGGCCGTAATAGCGCAGCGCGAACTGGAAGAAGGTCGCGCCGTCGGCGCGCCGGCGTGCTTCCTCGTCGGTCTTCGCGCACATGAAGAACGAGACCAGCGCCATGTTCGGATTGATCTCGTAGTCGGCGAGCTTCTTCAGCCGCTTGGTGATCGCGTTGTAATAGGCGTGCACCCAGGCATGCGCGGCCTCGGCGCTGACGAACTGGAAACCGAGCGCGCCGAAGCCGTTCTGCCCGGCGCGTTCGATCGTCGGCAGCTGCGAGCAGGCCATCCAGAGCGGCGGATGCGGCTTCTGCACCGGCTTCGGCACCACATTGCGCAGCGGGATGTCGAAATACTTGCCGTGATGCTCGGTGCCGACCTTGGTGAACATCGGGAAGATCGCTTGTACCGCCTCCTCGAACACCTCGCGCTTGGTCTCCATGTCGCGGCCGAACGGCGTCAGCTCGGTGATCGAGGCGCTCTCGCCCATGCCGAACTCGCAGCGGCCGTTTGACAGCAGATCAAGCACCGCGACCCGCTCGGCGACGCGCGCAGGATGATTGGTGGTGAGCTGGAAGATGCCGTGGCCGAGCCGGATATTTTTCGTGCGCTGGCTCGCGGCGGCGAGGAAGGATTCCGGTGCCGGCGAGTGCGAATATTCCTCGAGGAAATGATGCTCCACGACCCACGCATAATCGTAGTTGAGCCGGTCGGCGGTCTCCAATTGTGTCAGCGCGTTCTGGTAGAGCCTGAGCTCATCGCCGTCGTTCCAGGGGCGCGGCAGTTGCAGCTCGTAAAAGATGCCGAATTTCATGGCGTCACTCCCAAGGTCGCGTCCCCGACCGTTTGTTATTGTCGGTCAGTCTAGTGGTGGCGCGAACCAAGTCCAGCCTCGGGGGTGAAACTCCAATTCCGCGCAGCGGGAGGCGGCTTGCCTGGAACGCATGAATGTTTAGCTTGTCTTGGTGTGAGTCGCGGCGCTATCGGTCGCGCGCTCCTTCCTCCGAAAGCTCATGACCACCTTTACGCCGCATCAGGATTCCGCGCTGAAAGCCGTCGCCGACTGGCTGAAAGCCAAGCCCGGCCAAAACGGCACGCCGCCGGTGTTCCGCCTGTTCGGCTATGCCGGAACCGGCAAGACCACGCTCGCCCAGCACATCGCCGAGGGCGTCGACGGCGAGGTGAAGTTCGCCGCCTTCACCGGCAAGGCGGCGCTGGTGATGCGCAACAAGGGCTGCGACAGCGCGTCCACGATCCACTCGCTGATCTACCGCGCCCGGGAATCCGGCGTCGAGCAGCCGAGCTTTGAGCTCTGGGACGACGCGCCGGCCTCGAAGGCCAAGCTGATCGTGATCGACGAATGCTCGATGGTCGACGCCGAGCTCGGCCGCGACCTGATGTCGTTCGACTGCCCGCTGCTGGTGCTCGGCGATCCCGCGCAATTGCCGCCGATCCAGGGCGGCGGCTTCTTCACCGACGCCGAGCCGGACGCGATGCTGACCGAGGTGCACCGCCAGGCACAGGACGATCCGATCGTGCGGATGTCGATGGACATCCGCGAGGGCCGCGAGCTCGAGATCGGCCGTCATGGCGAGAGCGAGGTGGTGTCGCGCAAGGAGCTCGATCCGGACCGCGTGATGAGCGCCGACCAGGTGCTGGTCGGCCGCAACAACACCCGCCGCGCCTACAACATGCGGGTGCGGCAGCGGCTGAACATCGAGGATCCGCTGCCGGTCGCCGGCGACAAGCTGGTCTGCCTGCGCAACAACCGCAAGAAGGGCCTGTTCAACGGCGGGCTGTGGCGGGTCAAGGCGCGCGCGCAGTCGAAATCCAAGATCATCACCATGCGCGTGATGCCGGACGAGGATTTCGGCTACAAGGTCACCAAGGTCTCGGTGCGCGGCGAGTGCTTCGACGGCGGCGTCGAGGGCGTGCCGTGGGAGCAGCGCAAGCCCTATGACGAGTTCGACTACGGCTATGTGCTGACCGTGCACAAGTCGCAAGGCTCGCAGTGGGACGACGTCGTGCTGTTCGACGAGAGCTTTGCATTCCAGGACTCGCGCGCGAGGTGGCTGTACACGGGCATCACGCGGGCCGCGAAGCGGCTGAGCGTGGTGGTGTGAGAGTCCGGCAGGCACCGACGTCATCCTGACAGCACGTGAGTCTATGACACCAGCATTCAGCGTCGTCCTGGCGAAAGCCAGGACCCATTACCCCGGCTGCTTGTTGTTGCGGGACGCTGGGGCCACGATCCCGCCTACAGTTACATTTGGTGGTTATGGGTCCTGGCTTTCGCCAGGACGACGGCGTGGAGGGGCCGCGGGCAAAAATCCATACCGTTATCCCTGAACCTCGCTGATTTCCCTCACGAAACCGTGTGGCCGGAGCCGTAACAAAACGTCCCCTCGCCCGTATTTTGAAGCGTCGGAGCAGTTCTGCCCGGTTTGCCAATGCCGGCCTCCGCTCTAGACTGGCCCCAATTGCGATCCCACGAGGAACCCATGCCCAAGAGCCCCCTCAGCCGTCTCTCGCTCTGCGCCGCCGCGATCGGCGCGCTGGCGGTCGCCGCTTTTGCCGTTGCACCCTCGCTTGCCGCCGAGGACGCCGTTGTCATCCCGCCGCCGGCGGCGAGCGCGCCTGAAACCGGCATCAAGACCGCGGTGCTCGCCGGGGGCTGCTTCTGGGGTGTGCAGGGCGTGTTCCAGCACACCGCCGGCATCGTCAGCGCGGTGTCGGGCTACTCCGGCGGCAGCAAGGCGAATGCCGACTACGAGAAGGTCTCGACCGGCACCACCGGCCACGCCGAGTCGGTCGAGATCAAATACGACCCGCAGAAGATCTCCTATGGCAAGATCCTGCAGATCTTCTTCTCGGTCGTGCACGACCCGACCCAGCTGAACCGCCAGGGACCGGACAGCGGCACGCAATATCGCTCGGCGATCTTCACCACCAGCGAGGAGCAGAAGAAGGTGGCGGACGCCTATATCGCCCAGCTCAACGCCGCCAAGGTCTACAAGAAGCCGATCGTCACCAAGGTCGGCGCGCTGGAGGCGTTCTATCCGGCGGAGGGCTACCACCAGGACTATCTGACGCTGCACCCGAACCAGCCCTATATTGCGTATAATGACATCCCGAAGGTCGAGAACCTGAAGAAGATCTTCGCGGAGAGCTACATCGAGAAGCCGACGCTGGTGAGCAGCACCAAGGTCACCAACTGAGGGAACAGTCTCCGTCATTGCGAGGAGCCACCGGGTCCGGCCTTTTGGCCGGCCCGATGATAAACTCCGCGAACGAAGCAATCCATCGCGTCCCTTACACTGGATTGCTTCGCTTCGCTCGCAATGACGCCAACAAGGGAGTTTCCATGTCCGATACCAAGACCGACGGCAAGGTCCGCAAGAGCGAGGCCGAGTGGCGCAAGGAATTGACGCCGATGCAGTACGCCGTGCTGCGTGAGAAGGCGACCGAGCGGCCGTTCACCGGCGAATACGAGCATGATCCCCGCAAGGGCACCTATGTCTGCGCCGGCTGCGGGCAGACGCTGTTCGAGTCCGACCAGAAGTTCGACTCCGGCTGCGGCTGGCCGAGCTTCTCCAAGCCCGCGATCGAGAGCCATGTCGACGAAGAGCGCGACATGAGCCACGGCATGATCCGCACCGAGGTGCTGTGCTCGAAATGCGACGGCCATCTCGGCCATGTCTTCAACGACGGCCCCGGCCCGACCGGCCTGCGTTACTGCATCAACTCGGCGGCGCTGAAGCTGAACGAGAAGAAGTAACGGCCGTCGGGCCTAGCGCGCCGAATAATCCATCGGCCCGTCGAACGTTTGATCCGCCCCGCGCGACCAAGAACCGGTCGCGCGGGGTTTTGTTTTGGCGCGGCCACCCTTCCGCGCGCCTCAACACAAGGAAATTTTGATGTCACGGATTCCAGGAAAGCTTTTGTTCGGTCTCGGTTTTGCCAGCGTCATCATGGGGAGCACGGTGAGCATGCCGGCATTCGCCGCCGACAAGATCTCGCTGTTCAAGGTCATTACCTCCAAGGACGAAATCGTGATCGGCCTGACCGATGCCGATCTCGCGCAGGTCGAAGGCCAGAACGCGGGCGGCATCGCCAAGATGCTGGTCGCCAAGGGCTCGATGAGCGTCTGGCAATACGCCGTGCACAAATCCTCCGCCGGCGATCTCGAGCAGGCGCCGCTGCACAAGGTCGGGCTGATCTCCCATGACTCGCTGCGGGTCGAGCCCTATCCGACCCCGCTGAAGGTGCTCCCGATCGACGAAAGCAAGAAGTGACGGCGAAGCCGTCATCCCCGGGGCCGTCCCAACGGTCGGCGCTTTTCGCCGCCGGGTGACGAGCTCCGGACTGAGATTCCCCAATTCGCAATTGCGAATTGGGGTTCGATGCCACGCACCGCCCCGAAATGACGCCGAAGTTAACGACTCGCGGGCCGGAATGTGCTTTGCTTGGAATCCGCGGGGCCGTCGGCGTCTCGCCGTGCGGCTGCCGCCTGTTCTGAGGAGGGCGCCATGTCGCTCGGATTGATCCTCATCATCCTCTTGCTGGTTATCCTGCTGGGCGGCTATAGCGGCCGGATCCGCGGCTATGGCTATGGTCTCGGCCACTCCGGAATGGGGCTTTTCGGGGTGATTTTGATCGTGGTCGCGATCCTGGCCTGGCTCGACAAGATTTAATGCTCATAAGTCGTTGAAATAAATAGACTTATTTGACCGCACGCCGTGCCATGCGCGGATTCAGCATGTGCCCTGCCGGGGGCGCTTCTGGGGTCGCATTTTTGTCAAAGAGGCCTATATTAGGGATCGAAATGACATGTACGGCGCGCCGCCAAGTACAGGCCGCCGTCCCCCAATCCCTTTCGCCACGCTAACTGCCAAGAACACAAGAGGTCGTCGACCATGCGTCCCCTGCGTCCGTTCAACTACAATACGTCTGCCGAACTGTTTCCTGCCGCGATCCGCAAGAAGAAGCGGGCGGGCTTCGCGTACCGCCGTTTCGGCACCGCTGCCGAGGCCGTGCAGTTCGCGATGGAGCAGCTGCCGGCGGATTCGCTGAACGGCGCCTATCTGCAGGTCGAGGAAGCCCGTTTCGACCAGAACGGCATCCGCTCGCTCTATGAGAGCGAGGCGTTTCCGCTGCCGCGCCGTCCGCGCCCCGCCGCCAGCCAGACCGACGCCGACGCCGCATAAGATTTCTACTCGTCACCTAACGAAAAGCCCTCGGACCGATCCGGGGGCTTTTGTTTTGGGGACTCTTTCTTGCGCATAATCTGATCGGAAAACCGCTGCACACTTTTCCGGATTATGCGCTAGAGCCGCGGCTGCTTGTCGAGCCAGCGCCGCAGCATCCGCACATTGCGGATATTGGCGCGGAACATGACGTCGAAGGCATCGCCCGCCACCGGCACCATGCCGACCACGCCGTCGACGGCGACGTTGGCGAGCATCCGCGCGGTGATGTGCCAAGGCGCGCCCAGCAGCCGGGCCTCGCGCACCAGCCACAGCGAGATCGCGGTCGTGATGAGATCGCCGACCACGGGGATCAGGCCGATCAGCCCGTCGATGCCGTAGCGGACATTGGTGCCCGGCACGACAAAGGCGACGTCGAGCAGCTTTGCGATCATCTCCAGCCGCGCGAGCCGTTCCTCGCGCGTCAGATTGCCGAACGGATTGGCACTGGAGTTGCGGAAGTCGAAGCTGAAGCCTTCCTGAAAGCCTTGGAACTGCGGATGCAGCGGGCCATCGCCGAGCTCGCGCCCGTCCTGATCGATCACCTTGCCGCGCGCCTGCGCTCCGCCGAAGGGCGGCCGCGATCGCGTGGCGTGGGGGGTGAAAATGTCGTCCTCGGGCATGGCCATCACATGGTAACGCAGGCAGGCGGTTCAAGTTGCGTCACATTACCACTGTGTCACGTTCGAGGCTGTCACGCGCAAGGCCATCACGTGCCGCGCGCCGCCGACGGCGTCAAGCCGAAGCGGCGGCATGAAATGCCGGCCTTCGATTTGCCTCGCCCTTTAACCTAGGCTTTCAGCCTAGCCTTGCACGAGCAGATGCGTGAAGCGATCAATCGAGACAGATCCACCGACGGTCATCAAGAGCCCGTTCGTCCCGCCTAATAGACGCCCTTGTTCATGGTTCTGAGCCGCTGCGCCAGCGTCCTCATCACCTTGAGGGCGAAATGCGGCGTCTGGCTGACGAGGAAGAGAAACTGCTTTTCCGAGACCGGGACGAGCTCGACATCCGTCAGCGCCGTCGCGGTCGCACTCCTCGGCTCGTTGTCGATCAATGCCATCTCGCCGAAGATCGTGTCCGGCGCGAGGTCCGCCATGGTCTTGTTGCCGACCTGGATGCGCACGTAGCCGCTCTTGATCACGAAGAGCTCGTTGGCCTGCTCACCCTCGCGAAAAATCACGCCGCCGGCCCGAACCAGGCGGGTTTCGATACTGTTGCCCGTCAGAAGGCTGAAGCTTGCATCTGCCACTCGAAATCCCTTTTCTGCGTTCTGCTAAAACAAATGCGCGAAGACAAAGTAGAGCAGGCCCGAGATCAGCATCGCCATCGGCAAGGTCAGAACCCAGGCCATCGCGATATTGCGGATCGTCGACCATTGCAGGCCGGACCCGTTTGCGGTCATGGTGCCTGCGATGCCGGACGACAGCACGTGCGTCGTCGACACCGGCAAGCCGTATCCATCCGCGGCAGCGATGGTCGCGGCCGCCGTGATCTCGGCGCAGGCGCCCTGCGCATAGGTCAGGTGGGTCTTGCCGATCTTTTCACCCACCGTCACGACGATCCGTTTCCAGCCGACCATCGTGCCGAGGCCGAGCGCGATGGCCACCGCGATCTTCACCCAGGACGGAATGAATTTGGTGGCGGCATCCAGCGAGCCCTTGTAGCGATTGAGCGTCGCGGCATCGGCATCGCTCAGCCCGTTGTCGCTGGTCTTCATGAGCAGGCGAAGCGCCTCCGATACCAAATACATATCGTTGCGCGTGTTGCGGACGGTCTCGGCGGGGAATTTGGCCAGCGAACCATACTGAACGACCTGGTCGCTGATCTCGCGGACGAGGATGGCAAGTGACGGATAGGTGTCGTCGGTGAGCTGCCGAAGCGCGATGTAGTTCGTCACCGCGGGACGCGGGTCGCCGGTCACCTTGCGATCAGCGCCCTTGTCCTCGACGACCTTGCTCGCCGCAGCCGAATTCGCCGTGAATGCCTCGATCTGGTTCGCAGGCATCGCGCGGTTGAGCGCGTAAGCGGTCGGGACCACGCCGATCAAGATGAGCATGATGAGGCCCATGCCTTTTTGACCGTCGTTCGATCCATGAAAGAAGCTGACCAGGGTACAGGTCAGGATCAGGATGCCGCGAATCCACCATGGCGGCGGTTGGTCGCCTTGCGGTTCGCCGAACAGCGCCGGCGTTGCGCGCAACAATGCGGTCTTGAGCCCGTAGAGCAGGATGGCAGCAAGCAGGAATCCGAACAGCGGCGACAGCAGCAGCGCCTTGCCGGTGTTGACGGCCTGCGACCAGTCCACGCCGGACGTCCCCTCTCGTCCGTGCATCAGGGCGTTCGATATGCCGACGCCCATGATCGATCCGATCAGAGTGTGCGAACTCGAGGCCGGCAGTCCGAAATACCACGTGCCCACGTTCCAGATGATCGCGGCGATCAGAAGCGCGAACACCATGGCGAAGCCTGCGCTGCTGCCGACCTGAAGGATCAGTTCGACCGGCAACAAGGAGACGATGCCGAAAGCGACGGCGCCGCTGGAGAGAAGCACGCCGATCAGATTGAAGAGGCCCGACCAGACGACGGCAATATGCGCCGGCATCGAGCGCGTATAGATCACGGTTGCGACGGCGTTTGCGGTGTCGTGAAAGCCGTTGACGAATTCGAAGCCGAGCGAGATCAACAGCGCGACGAACAGCAGCAGGAATGCCGCATAAGAGGTCTTGCCGGCACCCGTGGCGCCAACATCCGCGTAGATGCTGTAGGCCACGAACAGCAGCGCGGCGCCGATCACGCCGAGATAGATGATGCCGGTAAGCGGATGAAAGCCCTTCTCGAGATCGGGGCCGCGGCGTCGCGCGGGCTCGATCGAACCAGGTAACGCCACATCGCTCATTTGATCGCCCTCACAGCCGCGGGAGGACAAAAGCGGCCATGTGACATTGGGACTACGTTTACATGACGTCCATGTGACAGTTATGTGAAGACAGCGCAGCCAGGTCCTCAGCCAGCATCTAATTCATTGATAAGATTACCCGAACAGCGAAGTTATCGCCGACGGAGTACCCTAGTGCTGCGAGACCGGCTGCGCCGGCTGGTACAGTTCCTCGGCGTATTTGTGCGCCAGCCAGGACGTGATCACGCCCGGGATGAAGCCGACCAGCCCGTAGAGGATGAACTGCACCGCGCCGCTTTCGGAGCCGTGCGAGGCGTAGGTCAGCGCCGCGCCGACGAACGCCACCGCCCCGACGATCAGCATCCGCAGCAGCGGCGAGATCCGCCGCACATGCATCAGGATGTCGTCGATCGCGCCGAACATCAGCGACGGCACGATGCCGAACAGATAATTGTATTGCAGCGACTTCACGAACACGACGAGCAGCTTCGCCACCTCACCGCCATTGGTATCGGTCCAGTAGCCGGACTGATAGGTGGTCATGAGCAATAGCAGGAAGCCGCCGATGAACGGCCCGATGGCTGCGAAGATCAGATAGCGTTTCATGGCCTGCCCTTGCCCGACGTCAGGCGAGTTTAACGCAGTCACGCGACGGTTCTAGGGAAAATCGAAAGCGCCCGGAATGTTCCGGGGGCTGCGCGTCGGATGCGCTGCAACAGCGCGCCGCCAATGTCGCGGCGATACGGAAGCGCCCGGACAGAGCCGGGCGGCGACATCGTGAGCCGAGGTGAGTGTCGAGGCCGCTACTCACCCCACGCCGCGAAGGCGTCGTTGAATGCCCGCTCGCCGGGCGCGCCCTTTTCGATCGCGATGATGGCGCGGCGCTGGTTGGTGTAGACCAGCGGCACATCGAACCAGGAGCGTTCCTTCAGGAGCTGCAGATTGCGCGAGCGGTCGGCGTCGACGTTCGAGAGGCCGACCAGGAAGAAGCCGTCGGTGACCTTGACCGCGAGGCCTGCCAGCGGCGTGCCGCGCGCCTGCTCGTTGGACTTCATCAGGATGCCCGGCACGTTGCCGACACCGCCATTGGCGAAGTCCTGCGGCAGGATGAAGGTCAATTCCGCGGTATGGCTCGCCGGCAGCGATGAATCGGTGTTGCGGCGGAACGACATCGTCATCTTGAACTTGCGGTCGGGGATGTCGATGTCGGCGCGCACGGCGATGTCGGGCTTCTGGTTGCCCGATCCCTTGACCTGCTCGGTGCGCCAGACCACCGAACCGACATACTGCTTGCCCTTCGGATCCGAAGGGTCCTCGTCATACAGCACCACGCGCTGCGCCACCGGAGCGACCGGCTCGCCCGACGAGGGCTGGCCGACGCGGTCGGTGATCTTCTTGCTCGACGGCGTCGCCGAAGCATCCTTCGGCGCCTCGACCGGAGCGGAGGATTTGAACAGGGTGCTGACATAGGTCAGGGCGGGCTTGCCCCAGAGGATGCCGGCGCCGACCAGGATCAGCAGGATGCCGATCACGATCGCCGTCTTGAACGGGAACATCGACCCGACGCGCGGCGGCTTCGGCTCACGGTCGGCGTTGCTGACCCGCGACCGCGGCGGCGGCGCCTGGGGCGGCTGCTGCGGGGTGTAGCGCTCGGCCTCCTCGATCGACTCGTCGTAGGAGTACGGCGCCTCGGGATCGCCGCCGCGGTTCTCCATGCTCGGCTCGAGTCGGTCGAATTCCGGCGACGGCGACGGCACGTTGGCGTAGGTCTTGCGCGCGTTGCGGCTGGCCTGTGCTGCGGCACGGCCGAGATCGTCGGCGTCCGCGGTGATGTCGCGGAAACCGCGGACACCCGGCGCGGACGGCGGCACCGGCGGTGCGCCTTCGCCGGCGCGGCGCGGCGCGCCCGGCCGCGCCTGGGGATCCGGCGGGGCTTGCGGATTCTGCGGCCGCGGCGGGGCCGGCGGCGGCGCATCGGGGCGCAAATTGCGCGGCGGGCGCGGTTCGGCCGGCGGCCGCGGGCGCGCGGCAGTGTCGGCGGCACTGGCCTCGGGCGGCCTGGCGTTTGCCTCAGGCGGCCTCGGATTGGCGCGGCGCAACGGGTCGCTGCTGCGAGCGGCGCCGCCGGGGCGCGAGGCCTCGCGGGCGCGCTGCGCGGCCTCGGACTCAACCTTGCGCACCGCTTCTTCCAGCGACAGCCGTTCGCGGGTGATCTCGGACTCGGAGAGCGGCGGCTGCACGCCGCGGAGCTGCTGGATCAACGCCGTGCGCGCCCGCGCGTACAGCGCACGGCGGGCTTCGCCGGGGGCGTTGGGGTCCAATCCGGCGATGGCACGGGCAATCAGCGGGTAGTAGTCAGCCATTTCCACACAATTGGTGGGATATAGGTAATATCCCGTTAAGCCTCGAACGGATTCTGTACCAGAATAGTATCTTCACGTTCCGGACTGGTGGAAAGCAGGGCGATCGGACACCCCACCAGCTCCTCGACCCGGCGGACATACTTGATGGCCTGGGCCGGCAGGTCCGCCCAGGACCGCGCGTTGGCCGTCGGCTGCTTCCAGCCTTCGATGATCTCGTAGATCGGCTCGACGCGGGCCTGCGCGCCCTCGCCCGCCGGCAGATGGTCGATTTCCTTGCCGTCGAGCCTGTAGCCGATGCACACCTTGATGCTGTCGAACCCGTCGAGAATATCGAGCTTGGTCAGCGCCAGCCCGGCAATTCCGCAGGTCCGGACCGTCTGCCGCACCAGCATCGCGTCGAACCAGCCGACCCGGCGCTTGCGCCCAGTGTTGACGCCGAATTCCTTGCCGCGGCGGCCGATTTCCTCGCCGATCTCGTCGTTCAGCTCGGTCGGGAACGGACCCTGGCCGACCCGTGTGGTGTAGGCCTTGCAGATGCCGAGCACATAGCCGACGGCGCCCGGCCCGAGGCCGGTGCCGGTCGCGGCCTGCGCCGCCACCGTGTTGGACGACGTCACATAGGGATAGGTGCCGTGGTCGACGTCGAGCAGCGCGCCCTGCGCGCCCTCGAACAGGATGCGCTTGCCCTCGCGGCGCTTGAGGTCCAGCAGCCGCCACACCGTCTCGGCATAGGGCAGAAGCTTCGGCGCCAGCGCCGACAGCTCGGCCAGGATGCTGTTGCCCTCGATCTCCGGCAGATTGTTGCCGCGGCGCAGCGCATTGTGGTGCGCCAGCAGGCGGTCGATCTTGTGCGGCAGGGTGTCGAGGTCGGCGAGGTCCATCAGGCGGATGGCGCGGCGGCCGACCTTGTCCTCATATGCCGGGCCGATGCCGCGGCGGGTGGTGCCGATCGAGGTGATGGCATTGGAGGATTCGCGCAAGGAATCGAGCTCGCGGTGCAGCGGCAGGATCAGCGTGACGTTCTCGGCGATCCGCAGATTGTCCGGTCCGACCGCGACGCCCTGCCCCTTCAGCTTGGCGACCTCGTCGAGGAACGCCTGCGGGTCGAACACCACGCCATTGCCGATCACCGCCAGCTTGTTCGGGCGCAGCACGCCGGAGGGCAGCAGCGCCAGCTTGTAGGTCTCGCCATTGATCACGAGCGTATGGCCGGCATTGTGGCCGCCCTGGAAGCGCACGACGATGTCGGCCTGTTCCGACAGCCAGTCGACGATCTTGCCCTTCCCCTCGTCACCCCATTGGGCGCCGACGACGACAACATTGGCCATTGCGAAGATGTTCCCTTCAGGTGTTTCAGAGACCATGATCACGGCGAAAACGCGTCCGCCCACAGCGATCATGCATTGATATGCCCAGCCAAATCGCGGCGCCCGGCCGCGCACACGCAAGGCGCCTACCGGATAACGGAAGCGGGTCGGCTGCGCAAGCAAGAACGGGGTCATTTACGCCTTTTAGACGAGCTACAACCCTTTGATATCCCCTGAAAATTCCATCCTGCGCCCGGCCGCGCCGGGCTGCCGCGAATTTAATGTTACGGCCACGTGACGCCAGCCCTACCGCTGCGCGTGCTTGCTGATTGATCGCAGCTCCAATTGCGGCGATCATTCACCTGGGTTAACCGGCGGGGCCCATGCCCAATTCGACACAAGCGACGATGGCGCTGCGGAAGCTAGGCATTGCCTTCAAGCTTCACACCTATGTCTACGATTCCAATGCCGAGAGCATCGGGCTGCAGGCGGCGGAGGCGCTCGGGGTCGACCCGAACCGCATGCTCAAGACGCTGATGGCGGAGGTCGACGGCAAGCCGGTCTGCGCCGTGGTGCCGTCCGACTGCGAGGTCAGCATGAAGAAGCTCGCCGCGGCGCTCGGCGGCAAGTCGGCCAGGATGATGCGGCCGGCCGATGCCGAGCGGCTGACCGGCTATCATGTCGGCGGCATCAGCCCGTTCGGCCAGAAAAAGAAAGTGCCGACGGCAATCGACGAGACCGCGCTCACCCACGTCACGGTGTTCGTCAATGGCGGCCAGCGCGGCCTCCAGATCGAGATCGATCCGAACGACGCCGCGCTTGCCGCCGGCGCCTCGATGAAGGCGCTGGTGGCGACGCAGGACTAGAGCTTCGGCTCAGATTGAATCAAAGCCGAAGCTCCGGCTTCCTGTTTTGACGCGTTCTCTTCACGCGAACCGGTGTCCACTTCGCTCGAAAGCGCTCAGCGCGATCAATGCGAGGACTTGTCCCTGGTAAACTCCGCGCCGACGTAGTCGGACAGGCCGGTCAATTCCTCTGCCGAAATATCGTTGACGTTGAGCCTGAGCTGCATGATCGCAAGGTCGAGCAGATGTGCGGCAAAGCTTGCGCCGGCCGCCGTCACGATGCTGCGCTGTTCGATCAAGACAGCGATGACGTCGCGCAGACTGCGCACTTGCACTTGATCCATGGCCCTTTGCCCGATGCTGGCCGTCGTGATGTGTGTTGTCATTGGGAAACCGATTGCAGTGTGCTGATGGACGCCGCGCTGGCGGATGGAATGTACGGCAGCCGCGCGGCTTCCTCGCCAAGCTGCGGGATACGCGAGCGGACCTCACGGACTTCGATGTCGATGGTCATGGGGGGCGGCACGAGCGTCACCGATGCTTTCGGCCACGGCGCAGGATTCGGACTGACGGCGGTAAAGCGATAGGCCGCGGCGATCTCGAGCGCGAGCAATTGCAGCTCGAGCATCGCAACCCCCATCCCGGCGCAGGCGCGCGGACCGGCGCCGAACGGGATGTAGGCGTCGGTGTTGTAGCGCCGCGTCATCAGGAAGCGGTCGGGATCCTCGAAGTGCCTCGGATCGCGCTGCAATTGCCAGGGGCACAGCAACAGCGAGGTGCCGACCTTGAGGTCGCGCCCGCCGATCGACGCCGGCTGCATCACCTCGCGCGAGAACCACCAGGCGCTGGGATAGAGCCGGCAGACCTCCTTGACCAGGGTCGCGCTGACATCCGCACGCCTGACGGCATCGACGCGCAATTCGCCGTCGTCACCGATGCAATCGGCGGCCTCGTCCGCGATCTCGTCCATCAGCGCGGGATCGGCCGCCATGTGATAGAGCACCCAGGCTGCGGTCGATCCGGTGGTGTGGTGGCCGGCCAGCAGCAGCGTGAGAATTTCGTCGTGCAGGTCGCGATCGCTGAGGCCGAGCGCTTCGAGATCGCGCAGCGCACTGGTCGAGCCGGCGCTGCTGCGCAGCCGCTGCACCACGGTCGACATCGCAAGCTTGGCGCAAATCCGGTTCTGCCGCCTGCGATACCAGGACACCGGTCCAAGCGGCAGCACGCGGAACATCTCGTCGGCCAGATCATCCTCGATGGTGCCGACCGCCTGCACCAGGGCCTCCTCGTCGCCGGACGAGATCACCTGGGCGCCGAACACGGCGATACAGATCGTGCGCAGCGCCAGCGTCGCGGTGAAGCGATGCGGATCGAACGCACCGAGCCGCGCCAGCCTTGCGCCGACCGCGCGGATCTCGGCGCACATCTGCGGCAGGTATTTTTCGACGCTGCCCTTGGCCATGTGCTTGTGCAGCACCGCACGGCGCCGCTTGTGCTCGTCGCCATGCAGCATCAGCGAGCTCTGGCCGAGCACCGGCGAAAGCTTCTTGATCAGCCGGCCCTTGCCGACGTCGGTTTCCGGCGCCTTCAGGATCGGGCGGATCAGATCAGGATCATTCACCAGCAAGACCGGCGCGGGCCCGAGATGGAGCGGCACCAGCCCGAGCGGCGACGCGTTGCCGCGCTCAAGCAGGAATTTGAGCGGGTCGCTCCGAAACGCTCGAACGTCCGAGAACATGTGTGGCATCGTGGATCTCCAATTGCCGTCCAAGGTCGAGGAATTTGGTCAGGCCGGGATTGCCGGCGACATCGAGCGGAATCTCGCCGGCGAGCGCCGTCAGCGGGCGGCCGTGGCGGTCGTTGCCGATCACCTGCGGTGGACCGTAACGATGGGTGCGGATGCCCATCCGCGCGAGGAAGCGCTCATAGGTGAGGTCGGCCATCGCCACCAGCGCCGCCGCGCCGCGCAGCTCGGCGAAGCGAAACATCAGCGCATAGTTGACGCGCGCGGCCGATGCGGTTGCCGCCCCCGGCAGCACGCCGAAGCGGCTGATTTCCCAGGCGTCACGGCGGCTCGGAAAGCGGCGCTGCGCCAGCTGTGGGAAGACCGACTTGGTGAGGTACGGATAGTCGGTGCGGATGGCGCGGAAGCCGCCGATCAGCTCCGAACCGAGAAACAGCAGGCAGTGTTCAGTATACCAGACGTCGAACTGGTCGCGCTCGACGTCGCCGGTCGTGGTCAGAAGCCAGCCGCAATGATCGACGAACAGCCGCTTGCGCAGCCTCAGCATCGCCTGAACATGTGCCGGATAGCGCTCTTCGGTGGTGACGAGCGCGTGGTATTCCCCCCAAAGCTGCGACATTCCTCCGCCTCCAGATGTCGCCGGCATCTGGGACAAAAAGGCTTAATTGTGGTACCCCCGGAAACCGGGGGTTTTAGTCAATGGTCCTGGAAGAAGCGATTTCGAGTATCGAGGCGTCGGGCACGATCGACGAGCTTCGACTGTCGCTGCACCGGGTCGTCCAGAACTACGGCTTCTCCGGCTTCGCCTTCATCGATGCTGGCCGGCCCGAGCTCGACCTGCCTTACCATACCGGCACATATCCGCCGGCCTGGGAGCGCGCCTACATCCAGAACGACTTCGTTCATTGCGATCCGGCATTGACGCGGGTGCGGCGAACCAACACGCCGTTTCACTGGGGCGAGTTGAAGCTGCCGGAGCGGCAAGGGCGCAAGCGCCCGCCGGAGCTGAAGATGATGGAAGCCGCGCGGGATCACGGCTTCCGCCAGGGCTTCGTCGTGCCCTTCCACTATCGCGACCGGCTCGGCGCCGTACATTCGAGCTCGACGGTGTTCTTCTGGGAGGACGAGCCGCACGACTTCGACAAGCTGTTCGTCTGCCATCGGCATGAACTGCATCTCTTGATGATCTACTGGGTGCAGCGGGCGATGGACATCGTCAACCGCGACCAGCGCAACGCGCCGACCATCCTGAAGCCCGCCGACGCCGCCGAAACCATCAAGCTCACCGGGCGGGAGAAGGAAGTGATCGCATGGGCGGCGCGCGGCAAGACCGTGGCCGACACCGCGCAGATCCTCGGTATTTCTCCGGAGACGGTGGAGGGCTTCATCAAGCAGGCGCTGCGCAAGCTCGAGGCGTCCAACAAGACGCACGGGGTGGCGAAGAGCATCGCGCTCGGGATCATCGACTTGTGAGCCGTGCCGCGCAGCGATCGCGGCGCGCTCGGGGCCACCGCCATTCGCACGGCGCCGCCCTGTTCGGGGGTAGCGCCGCGATATGTGGCGAGGTCACACATCGGGGTTGGATTCATCTCTGTCGTCGCCCACAGATTGCATTCGCGCACGGTCTTGATAAGAAGATCAGGGCCGGATGACGCCAATGCGGACATCTCGGACCACGGGTGCGCATCGCAGAGCCTGCCCGGCGCGGCGGAATCCGTGGGTCGATGCGGCTGATCCGTAAAAGTCCCGTCACGACGAACCACAGTTCCATTTGCTACCAATCATTGTCGCGGACATGCTGTCGACGGACGTAGCTGGAGATCGCCGAAGCGCACCATGAGCACATCGCAGGACGACCAGATCGATCAACTGGTGCAGGCGCGTTGGCGCGCAATCGGACTGTCCCAGGCCGATCTCGCCGAGATCCTGTGCTCGGGCGCCTCCTTACAAAAGAACAGCGTGGACGGCACGGTGAAGGTCGATACCGGCCGCCTGGCGACCGTCGCCGAGATGCTCGGGATCGCCGCCGACATGCTCAATCGCCGGCCCGCCACGACAGCGCCCACACAGACCGGCCAAGCGGCAGAATCGCTGCAATCCCTGCTCGAACTGCGCATGCTGCGGGTGTTCCGCGACGTGCAGGACCCCGACACCAAGCGGATCCTGATCGAGCTCGCCGAGCAGATCGTCAAGCGCCAGACCACGCCGCCGGAGAGCGGCTAGACGCGATCCGGAAAGTGCGGAGGGTCTTCCGGAAGGGGGACTTCGCGCATGGTCGCGATGCGTCCATCCCCATTGATGGAATGGCGAAATCCGTGTCTCTGACAGGGGCCGGGGAAATCCATACCGGCCCGGTGACACCAGCCGGGCGGGCCGCGGCGTCGTGAACCCGGGCCTCATCGCATGACTGCCTCCGATTCCACCGCAACGCCCGCGTCCGGCTCCTGGATCGCCAACCAGCCTTATCTGCTGCTGTGCATCACCGCGATGTGCTGGGCCGGCAATGCGATCGTCGGGCGGCTCGCCGCCGGCCACATTCCGCCGGTGACGCTGTCGTTCCTGCGCTGGTTCGTGGCGTTCCTGATCATCCTGCCGTTTGCCTGGAAGCACCTGGTCCGCGACTGGCCTGCGATCCGCAAGAATCTCGGCATCATGGTGCTGCTGTCGATGACCGGCATCAGCGCCTTCAACACGCTGCAATACTGGGCGCTCGAGCACACCCAGGCGCTCAACACGCTGCTGCTGCAATCCTCCGTGCCGCTGATGGTCGCGCTGTGGTCGCTGATCCTGCTCGGCGCGCGGCTGACGCTGGCGCAACTGTGCGGCGTGTCGCTGTCGCTCGCCGGCGTGCTGGTGATCCTGCTGCACGGCGATCTCACGACGCTGTCGAAGATCGAGTTCAACAAGGGCGACCTGATCTTCATCGTCGCACTGGTGATCTTCGCGCTGTATTCGGTGCTGACCTTGAAGCGGCCCAAGATCCACGGGCTGTCGGTCGCGGCCTTCACCTTCGGCTGCGGCGCGCTGTTGCTGGTCCCGTTCCTGATCTGGGAACTCGGCGCGCGTCCGGTGATGCAGCTCACGGCCAACAACCTGCTGTCGCTGTTCTATGTCGCGGTGTTCCCCTCGACGCTGGCCTATCTGTGCTTCAACCGCGGTGTGCAGCTGATCGGCGCCAACCGCGCCGCGCCGTTCTTCCACATGGTTCCGGTGTTCGGCACCATCATGTCGATCGTGTTCATCGGCGAGCATCCGCAAGCCTTCCATTTCATCGGCTTCGCCCTGGTGCTGGCCGGCGTCTTCGTGGCTTCGCGGAAGCAGTCGGCGGCCTGATCCCGCGGCCCGAGGCGCGGTGACTATCGGCGGCAAATCCGCTATCTGTTGCAATCTGCTTCGCGGACAGGTCCCAAACGCATGGCGCGCGCCAGCAATCTCGTGATCGGCACCCTGACGCTGGCCCTGATCGCCGGCTCGCTCGGCGGCTGGCTGGGCTATCAGCGCTATGCCGGCATCAAGCGGATGGTGCCGTTCCGCGTCGTGTTCGAGGGCTCGGCGTCGGGCCTGCGCCGCGGCGCGAGTGTCAATTTCGCAGGCGTGCGGATCGGCGAAGTGGTCTCGATCCGGCTCGACCGGCACCGCGTGGTGGCGATGACCCGGATCGAGGGCAACGCTCCGATCAAGAAGGACACCCAGGCCGGCCTTGAATTCCAGGGCCTGACCGGGATCGCCTCGATCTCCTTCACCGGCGGCACCGACGATGCGCCGGCGCCTGCGGTCGGCGCCGACGGGATTCCCGAGCTGACGGCCGACGCCGAAGGCACGATGGGCATCCAGGAGAAGCTGCGCGTCGCGCTGCGCAATGTCGACCGCGTCATCACCGAGAACGAGGCCGACATCAAGGACTCGCTGCTCGGGCTCGAGAACTTCACCAACTCGCTGTCGGGCAATGGCGAGCTGATCGCGGGCTTCATCGACGCCGCCGACGACGGCATCAGCACGGTCGACGCCAAGCTCGCCTCGGCCGACAAGTTCCTGAAGAGTTTCGGCAGCGACAAATATGGCGGCGAGTTGCTGCCGACCGTGATCTCGCTGCGCGAGCTGATCCAGAGCTTCGACAAGAAGTCCGGCACGATGATCGCCGAAACCCGCAAGACGCTCGTCGACGTCAGCCAGTCCGTCAACGCGTTCAACGAGAAAATTGCCGGGCGCGGCGGCAGGCGCTAACGTCGGGCTCCAACCAAGAACCAAGAACAACGGAAACGCCCAACGTGCACGACCGGACCGCAGCGCCCTCCCCGCCTCCCGCAACCGTCAACCGCGCGACGAGCGCCGTGCCCCGGCATTTGCGCCGCTATCTCACACTCGACGATTTCGAGCCGCGGGCGCGGCAGCTGTTGCCGAAATTCCTCTACGGCTACATCTCCGGCGGCGCCGAGACCGACGCGGCACGCACCGACAACCGCCGGGCCTTCGACGAATACGGTTTCGTGCCGCGGGTGCTGAACGACGTCTCCGGTCGCGACCAGACCACGACGCTGTTCGGCAAGACCTACGCCTCGCCGTTCGGGATTCCGCCGATGGGCTCGTCCGCGCTGTGCGCCTATCGCGGCGACATCGTGCTGGCGCGCGCCGCGGCCGCGGCCAACGTCCCGATGATCCTGTCGGCCTCCTCGCTGATTACGCTTGAGGATGTCCGCGCCGCCAATCAGCAGGCCTGGTACCAGGCCTATCTCGCCGGCCTCCCCGAGCGCATCGAGCCGCTGGTCGATCGCGTCGCGGCGGCCGGCTACGACACCTTCGTCGTCACCGCCGACGTGCCGGTGCCGCCCAACCGCGAGAACAACATCCGCAACGGCTTCCAGGTGCCGCTCGCGATCACGCCGCGGGTGTTCTGGGACATCATCACCCATCCGGACTGGCTGCTGAACACCTGGGCGCGCACGGTGTTCAACCACGGCATGCCGCGTTTCGAGAACATGGACGCCAAGCCGGGTCCGCCGGTGCTGTCGAAGAATTTGATGCGCAACATCGGCAGCCGCGACCAGCTCGCCTGGAAGCATGTCGAGCTGATCCGCAAGCGCTGGCCCGGCAAGCTCGTGGTCAAGGGGCTGATCGCGCCGGAAGACGCGCGGCTGGCGCGCGAGCACGGCTGCGACGGCGTGATGGTTTCCAACCATGGCGGCCGCCAGCTCGACTACACCGTCTCCGCGCTGCGCACGCTGCCGGAGATCGCCGCGCAGAAGGGCAACATGACGGTGATGGTCGACGGCGGCATCCGCCGCGGCACCGATGTCATCAAGGCGCTGGCGCTCGGCGCGGACTTCGTCTGGATCGGCCGTCCATTCCTCTATGGCGCCGTGGTCGCGGGCGAGGCCGGCGTGTCACGCGCGATCTCGCTGCTGCACGCCGAGATCGACCGCGACCTCGCGCTGCTCGGCATCCGCAGCCTGAAGGAGATCACCCCCGACCTGGTGCGGAAGTTCTAGAGATGTTGCATCCGCAACGGGACCAGGCCCCCTCTCCCGCTTGCGGGGAAGGGTTGGGGTGGGGGTGTCTCCGCGTGCGAGAATCTCATTGTGTGGAGAGAGCCCCCACCCGCATTGCATCTACGATGCAATGCGACCTCCCACGCAAGCGGGAGAGGTAAGAAACCATCACGCATAGCGCGCCGCGCCCATGCAGAGCGCGGTGATCGCGAGCAGCCCGGCCGCGATACGCTGGGCGACCGCGAGCCGCGAACGGGCGGCCGATGGTTCGGCCGCGCCATTGCGCAACTGCCTGACAGCGCCGCCGCCGACGATGATCTGCACGGCGATCGCCGCCAGTGCTGCGATCGCGCCACCCGCCAGGATCTGCTCCGACAGCGCGAACGAGCCTTCATGGACCAGGCGCCACAGCGTGGCGCCGGTCACGATCGCAACCGTCGCCGCGCCGATTTGCGGGCCCAGCAGCCTTTCGCCGCCGAGGCCGCCGGTGCGCGCCAAGGTGAAGCTGGAGCCGGCCCAAAACACCGATGACAGGACGTGGAGAGACAAGGCTATGATGACGACGGTCTGCATGACGTTGCTCCGAATGGGCATTGGAAATTAGATATACATAATGTATATTCAATCTGACGAAAGCAAGGCCAACCGATGCCGCCGCGCAGCTATGTGAGCCCGGCGCGCAGCGCCGCCGCCGCCGAGACCCGCGAGCGCGTGATCGAGGCCGCCTCGCGCACGCTGCGCGAAGGCGAGAGCATCGCGCGCTTCTCGCTGGATACGGTGGCGAAGGCCGCGGGCGTGACGCGGCTGACGGTCTACAACCAGTTCGGCTCGCGGCGCGGGCTGCTCGAGGCCGTGTTCGACGAGATCGCGCGCCACGGCGGCCTGCATCAGCTCGCCGATGCCATGACGATGGACGATCCGCGCGCCGCGCTCGACCGCATGGTCGAGATCTTCTGCGCATTCTGGAGCCGGGATTCCGCGGTCGGGCGCCTGCATGACGCGATGGCGACCGATCCCGAATTCGCCGAAGCGGTGCGCGAGCGCAATGAGCGCCGCCGTCGCGGCGTCACCGCATTGATCGACCGCATAGCGGCCAGGCAGGCATCGCCGCAGGCCCGCAAGGATGCCGTCGACCTGATCTTCGCGCTGACGAGTTATCCGACCTTCGCCTCGCTGAGCGCCGCCGGGCGGTCGCGGGATGAGGTCTGCCGGGTGGTGCAGGCGGCCTGCCGCGCGGCGCTGCAGCCGCTTACGCTCTCAAACCCGTCATCCTGAGCACCGTTCATCGCCGTCATTGCGAGGAGCGAAGCGACGAAGCAATCCATTGCACCGCATAAGCGGCAAAATGGATTGCTTCGCTTCGCTCGCAATGACGCGGGGAGAACTGTAGTCGATCTCACCCCACCTTGAACTTACTGTAGGCCTCGCGCGTCGCGATGATGACGTGCTCCTCGCAGCCGTTGCGGCGGTGCGGATCGCAGCGGGTCTCGTAGTCGGCCGAGGTCATCATGTCGAGGAAATCAGCGACGCTCGGGTAATGCACCAGTGCGAGATAGTCCCAGCGCTGGCCGGCCGGCTCGCCCAGCGCGACCGTCTCGGCGCTGCCGGTCCAGAGCAGCGTGCCGCCGCGCGCCTTGATCATCGGGACGGTGAGCGCGCTGTAGCGCAGATACGCGTCCCAACCCGAGCCGTCGCCGTCGAGCGACCGCTGGCGAAATCGCATCAGATTGACCATCACGACCGGAGCCTTTTGATCCAGTTCGCTCAGGCCTTTGACGTTCAAGAGATCGACACCCATCCACCAGCTCCCGCCCCAGGTCGCGTCAGTCCGGGCCGGGTCGGTCCGGCCGCTAACATTATGTCACATCGCGGGACTACCCTGAAATGCTGGCAGGCCGTAAGCTCGCTACCCGATCTCGGAGGTCAATGCCGTGATGACCCTTCCCGAACTTGCGGCCGACGCGCTCGGCAAATTCCTCGGCGAATACATGCAGCGCCGGTTCGGCTCCTCGCAGACCGAGTTGGTGGAGATGGTGCCCTCGATCGCCCGGATCGCCATCGAATGCATCGGCAACAGCGACGCGCTCTACCACAATGTCGAGCACACGATGCTGGTGACGCTCGCCGGCCACGCCATCCTGCGCGGCCGCGCGCTGCACTCGCACATGAGCGCCGAGGATTATGCGCATGTCATCATCGCCTGCCTGACCCACGACATCGGCTATGTGCGCGGGCTGTTCGATGCCGACGACCATAACGGCTATCTGGTCGCTGTCGATGGCCGCAAGGTGATCCTGCCGCGCGGCTCCTCGGACGCGGCGCTGATGTCCTATCACGTCGACCGCTCGAAGATCTTCGTGATGGAGCGGCTCAAGGGCGTCGCCCTGCTCGACAAGGAGCGCATCGCGCGCGCCATCGAGGGCACACGCTTTCCGCAGAGCGCGCCGGACGGGAATGAGGAGTTCGGCGAGGAGGCTGTCCTGCTGCGGGCCGCCGATTTGATCGGCCAGCTCGGCGATCCGCATTACATCCGCAAGGCCAACGCACTGTACATCGAATTCGAGGAGGCCGGACTGAACCGCCAACTCGGCTACGATTCGCCGGCCGATCTCGTCGACCTCTATCCGCGCTTCTATTGGGACAGCGTCGCGCCGCATGTGCAGAAGGCGATCCGCCACCTCAACATTACCTCCAGCGGGCGGCAGTGGATCGCCAATCTCTACAGCAACGTGTTTCGCGCCGAACGCGACATCTCGCTGTCGGGGCCGCAGAAATAGGGGCGTGCTGGGCCACGCACAAGAACTATCCCCGTCATCCTGAGGAGCGCGAAGCGCGTCTCGAAGGATGCGCGGCCACCAGCGGGGCCGCACATCCTTCGAGGCTCGCCGAAGAGGCTCGCACCTCAGGATGACGGACTACAGGTCGAGTATTCTGGGATTTGTTCTCAAGTGATGACAGCTTCGAGCCAGGCGACAGAAAAGCGCCGCCGGCACGCATGGCTCCAATCCGCTCTTTCGTCTTGTGGCGGCGGCGGATTCGGGCACAACATCCACCAGATAATGACCGCTTTGCCCGCTCCCGCCACAACCCCGCGCCGCTCCCCGCTGCACTGGCTCAACAACCAGCCCTATCTGCTGCTCAGCCTGACGTCGCTGTTCTGGGCTGCCAATATCGTGCTGGCGCGGCATGTCGGCAGCCATGTGCCGCCGGTCACCCTGACCACGATCCGCTGGTTCGGCGTGTTCCTGATCCTGTTGCCGTTCGCCTGGCCGCACCTGAAAGAGGACTGGCCGAAGCTGCGCAGGGCGCTGCCGCTGATGCTGCTGCTCTCCGCGGTCGGCTTCGCGTTCAACAACGCGATCTCCTACTGGGCGATGCAATATACCGAGGCGCTCAACGCGCTGCTGATCCAGTCGGCCGGGCCGCTGTTCGTGGCGCTGTGGTCGCTGGTCCTGTTCGGCGTCCGGCTGACGCCGGCGCAGCTTGCCGGCATCGCGATCTCGCTGGCCGGCGTGCTGACCATCATCCTGCGCGGCGATTTCTCGGCGCTCGCCAGCATCAGCTTCAACCGGGGCGACATCATGTTCGGCGCCTCGCTGGTGTCGTTCGGACTCTATTCGGCGCTGATCCCGCGGCGGCCGAAAATCCATCAGCTCTCGCTGATCTCGTTCACCACCTGCTGTGGTGCGTTGATGCTGTTGCCGGTGGCTGTCTGGGAATTCGCCAATGGCGTGACGCTGAAGCTCGACGTTCTGACCTTTGCCACGCTGGGCTACACGCTGATCTTCCCGTCCACGCTTGCCTATCTGTTCTTCAACCGCGGCGTCGCGCTGATCGGTCCGAACCGCGCGGCGCCGTTCTTCCATCTGGTGCCGGTGTTCGGCTCGGCGATGGCGATCCTGCTGCTCGGCGAGACGCTGGCGCCGTTCCATTTGATCGGCTACGCGCTGGTGCTCGCCGGCGTCATCATCGCCTCGCGGCAGGGGTCGGCGAAAACCTAGCGGCGCGCGGCCGTCGCTGCCATTGCTCGATGCCCCTTCGGCCTCCCGACGGGAGCGTCAACCGGCAACGCTGTGCCTGGCTTCCTGCTCAGGCTGCCCGTAATGAAATCGATAAAGCTCCTCACTTTCGCCGGCACGTGGCTGCGCGAGGGATAGTAGACATAGAGCGGGAAACGCTCGTCGGACCAGTCCGGAAACAGCTCGATCAGCGCACCGCTCTTCAGGTGATCATCGAGCCCGATATCGATCACCTGCGCAATTCCGAAGCCGGCAAGGCAAGCGCCGAGCTTGGTTCCTGAATCGGTCACGGTGAGCCGCCCGTTGACCGCGACCGGCACGACTTCGCCGCCGCGCCAGAACTCCCAGTCGAAGGGACGCCCGGTCGCCGCGTCGATTGCATGGATGCACTGATGCTCGCGGCTCGCCAGCTCCCGCGGATCGAGCGGCCGGCTGTGTCGTTCGAGATAGATCGGCGAGGCCACGGTGAGCACGCGCGCATCGAGCACGCGGCGCGCAATCAGCGCCGATGGCGTCGGCTCGCCGAAACGCACCGCCAGATCGAACCCGTCGCTGACCAGGTCGGCGATCCGGTCGCGGGTCTCGATGCGCAGCTCCATGCCCGGATTCTGCAACAGGAACTCGCTCAGCTTCGGCGACAGCACCATGCGGGAGAACAGCGGATCGACATTGACCCGCAGCCTGCCGCGGACCGCATCGCGCGATTTCGAGGTCTCCGCCGCCGCCTCGCCGATCCCGGCCAGATGCGCGGCAACCCGCTCGACCAGCGCGCGTCCGTCCTCGGTGAGCTCGACGGCGCGGCTCGTGCGGTGAACCAGCCGCGTGTCGAGGCGCGCCTCGAGCTTGGCGATCGCCTTGCTCACACCGGATTGGGTCATGCCGAGCCGTTCGGCGGCGCGGCCAAAACCGCGCGCATCCGCCAGCGCCGCGAGAACCACCAGGCCGCCAACCAGCCGGCCGTCAACTTCATCCATACCGATGCCTCTCAGTCATCCAAGAGATGACCGCCCAGTCGTAGCACTCCGCCACCATATCGGCCACTGTCGGCACAGATCACCGGTTCGATCCGGTGCGGCCACCACCACTTCATCGCCTCAAGGAGATTTGCATGAGCGACATCCGGGCCATCGCATCTGCGATCGATGGATATTTCGACCTGATGTATGAGGTCGACGACAGCCGGTTCCGCGACGTCTTCGCCGATGCCTCCATCGTGCACGGCATACGGGACGGCAAGCACACGGTGCGGTCGGCCGCGGAATTCCGCGACTTCATCCGCAGCCGTCCGTCGCCGGCATCGATGAAATCGCCACGCGATGAGGCCATTATCAGCATCGACCAGACCGCGCCCGACCTGGCCATCGCCAAGGTGCGCGTCAGGGCCGGCCAAACCGGCTTCATCGACCATCTCGTGTTTCATCGGATCGACGGCAGGTGGCTCATCACCACCAAGGCTTTTCACGTCGCGCAGGTCTTCCCGGCGGGATCGTAGCGTTCTGCCGGCGCGCCGGAGGAGTTCGTCGGCGGCTCAAAACGCAAATGCCCGGGCCAAGGCCCGGGCATCGTGATGATGTCGATTGATCGCACCGGTCTTACGCCGCACGGACCTTCTGCAGGAACTCGTCGACCGCGTTGCGCAGCATGCCGGACTGGGTGTCGAGCTCGCGTGCATTCGACAGTACGTCACCCGCTGCGGTGCCGGTGGCGGCGGCTGCGGTGGTGACGCCGCCGATATGGGCGGAGATCTCGCTCGAGCCGGCCGCGACCTGCTGGATGTTGCGCGCGATTTCGCGCGTCGCATCGCCCTGCTGGTCGATCGCGGTCGAGATCGACGCCGTGATCTCGCTCATCTGCGCGATGGTCGCGGTGATGCCGCCGATCGATGTCACCGCCTCGCCGGTGGAAGCCTGCATCGCGGCGACCTGCGCCGAGATCTCCTCGGTCGCCTTCGCGGTCTGGTTGGCCAGCGCCTTCACCTCGGAGGCGACCACCGCGAAGCCGCGGCCGGATTCGCCGGCGCGTGCCGCCTCGATGGTGGCGTTGAGCGCGAGCAGGTTGGTCTGCGCCGCGATCGAATGGATCAGCTTGACCACCTCGCCGATCTTCTCGGCACCGGTGGACAGCGCCTGCACGGTCGCGTTGGTGCGCTCGGCATCGGCGACCGCCTTGCTTGCTACCTCGCTGGAGCGCGCCACCTGGCGGGAGATTTCCGCAACCGAGCTGGAGAGCTCCTCGGCCGCCGCGGCGACGGTGCCGACATTGTTGGAGGCGCTGTCGGATGCAGCGCCGACGGTCGCGGCACGTGCGCTGGCGTCGCTGGCGGTTGCGGTCATCGACTGTGCCGTGGTCTGCATGCCGGCGGCGGCGGAAGCCACCGTGCGGACGATGCCGTTCACGCTGCGCTCGAAATCGCTCGCGATATTCTCCATCGCGTTGCGACGATCGGATGTGGCGCGCGCCTGCGTCTCGGCCTCGGCCTGCTCGAGGCCGCGGATGCGGATCGCATTGTCCTTGAAGATCTGAACGGTCGCCGCCATCCCGCCGACCTCATCGCCGCGGCCGACGCCGGGGATGTCGCCGTCGAGCTTGCCGTCCGCAATGTCGCGCATGCGGCCGCCGAGCAGATTGAGCGGCCGCGAGATGCTGCGGCCGATCAGCCAGGCGACCGAGCCGGAAATGATGCCGATGCCGAGGATCGCAAGGCCGAGCAGCCAGGCGATCGGCCGCATCTTGGCGTCGATATCCTCGAGATAGGCGCCGGTGCCGAGATACATGTCGAAGCCGGGGACTGCGACGGCATAGCCGAGCTTGTGGATCGGAGTCTCCTGGCCGGGCTTCACATAATCATAGAACAGCAGGATCTCACCCTTGGCCTTCACGCCGTCCATCAGTTCCTGCGAGAGCTTGCGGCCATTGGTCACGACGTCCATGCGGTTGGTTCCGACCTGCTTCGGATCGGGCGCCAGCACCGTGATGCCGTTATAGTCGGTGCCGAACAGATAGCCGGCGCCGTTGTCATAGGTCATGGAGTTGGCGCGCTTGCCGAACTCGGCCAGCGCAGCCTCCTTGGTCATCTTGCCGGCATCGACTTCCTTCTTCAGGCCCGCCGCCATGTTCTTCGCCATCTCGACGATGGCCTTGGCCTGGTCGATGCGAGCATTTGTCATCTCACGCTGCATCAAATGACCGGCGAGAATGCCGGCCGTGCACAGACCAAGGAGGGTCACCCCCACGAGAATGCCGAGCTTGGGGGTGATCTTCAGATTTGACAGCTTCACGGGGATCTCCAGAAGAGGCGGGGAACGCGACGCGATTGGCGGATTGATTCCGCTCACCGTAATGTGAGACCCTTTACCTGATGGTTACGGTGGTTCCCCGTAGTAGCCCGGAGAATCGGGCCGCGCACCAACCGGCAATTGTGGAGAGGACCACCCGGCTCGCGTACAAGTAGGCGAAAGCGACCAAGCAAGCCGCGCTCGGAGAAGCAAGAAGATCAAGAAGCAAACCCAGCAAGAAGCAACAATCAAGAACAGAAGACCTCACATCGGGAGCAGACAATGTCGAAATTCAGGGTGGTGACGCCGAAGGGCGCAAGCTTCACGGTCGCCGGCGGCGGCTACGACTATGAGCGCGAGGCGCTCGATCCGATCGGCGCCGAGATCGTCGAGGCGCCGGCCAACGAGGCCGAGTTCATCGCCGCGGCAAAGACCGCGGACGCGATCTACGCCAAGGGCATGCCGATCACCAAAGCGGTGATCGACGCACTCGAGAACTGCAAGGTGATCACGCTCGGCAGCGTCGGCGTCGACTCGGTCGACGTGAAGGCGGCGACCGCGCGCGGCATCCCGGTCACCAACATCCCCGACACCTTCATCGAGGAGGTTGCCGACCACGCCATGATGCTGCTGCTCGCAGGCTTCCGCCGCCTGATCGAGCAGGACAAGATGGTGCGCAGCGGCCGCTGGGCCGAGGGCCGCCCGGCCCTCTTGAAGATTCCGCGGCTGATGGGCCAGACCCTCGGCTTCATCTCGTTCGGCCGCGTCGCCCGCGCGGTGGCCAAGCGCGCGGCGCCGTTCGGTCTTCGCATGATGGCCTACGATCCCTTTATCCAGGAAACGCTGATGTACGACCACGGCGTGATTCCCTCGACGCTGTCGGAGGTGCTGTCGCAGTCGGACTTCGTCTCGATGCACGCCCCGGCGCGTCCCGAAGTGCACCACATGCTGACCGAGAAGCATTTTCGCCAGATGAAAAAGTCGGCGATCTTCATCAACACCGGCCGCGGCGCCACCGTCGACGAGGAGTCGCTGATCAAGGCGTTGCAGGAGGGCTGGATCGCTCACGCCGCGCTCGACGTGCTGGAAAAGGAGCCGCCGTCGCACAACAATCCGATGCTCGGGATGGACAATGTTACCTTGACCGCCCACGTCGCCTCGGCATCGGCACGTTTTGACGAGGCGCGCAAGCGCCGGGTGGGCTACGAATTGTCACTAGTGCTGCAAGGCATGTGGCCGGTAAGCTGCGTCAACCCGTCGGTGCTGCAGAACACCGCGCTGCGCCGCTGGCAGCCCGTCAGCATGGATCGCGGTCCGAACAGCTGAGGCGGGATTGCGCTTGTCGCGCGGAGGCCCGCTCGGTGCGGGCTTTTCGCGCGGCGGCATGCCGAGACCACAAGATGCTTCACCGGCGGCCAACGCCGGGGAGCAACAACAACGAAACAAAGCAAAACAATAAGAACGGGAGTGCGAACGACATGAAGTACGAGATCACGCGTCGCGACGCGCTGGCGCTGGGGGCATCCGCGGCAGCACTGGCCGTCACCGGCGTTTCGGCGCAGGAGGCGTCGAAGGTCAAGGCTGCCGACGTGGCGGCGCCGTCGCTGCCGATCGAGAAGGGCGCGACCCTGCGTATGCTGCGGCCGGTGCGCTTCGTGCAGGCCGACGAAGACGTGTTCCGCGCCAATGCCAAGCGTTTCACCGACAAGACCGGCGTCGAGGTCAAGGTCGACTTCGTCGGCTGGGAAGACATCAATCAACAGACCGCGGTGACCTCGAACTCCGGCGCCGGCCCCGACATCATCATCGGCTTTGGCGACGCGCCGCATATCTATATCGACAAGCTGATCGAACTGACCGACGTCGCCGATTATCTCGACAAGCGCTACGGCGGATGGCTCACGCTGGCAAAGCGCTACGGCATGCGCTCGAAGTCGAAGAGCTGGATCGGCCTGCCGTTCGGCGCCTCCGGCGGCCCGCTGGTCTACCGCAAGTCGCTGGTCAACGCGGCCGGCTTCGACAAGGTGCCGGAAGACCACGCCGGCATTCTCGAGCTCTGCAAGAAATTGAAGGCGGCCGGCAAGCCGGCGGGCTTCGCGCTCGGCAACGCGGTCGGCGACGGCAACGGCTTCGCCAACTGGCTGTTGTGGTCGCACAACGCCGCGCTGCTGGATGAGGAAGGCAACATCATCATCAACAGCAAGGAGACGATCGCCGCGCTGAAATATCTGAAGGAGCTCTATCCGACCTTCATCGCCGGCACGCCGTCCTGGAACGACGTCTCCAACAACCGCGCCTACTCGTCGCAGGAAATCGGCCTGACCGCCAATGGCGTCTCGCTGTACTTCTCGCTGAAGAACGATCCCGCCACCAAGGCCGTGGCCGACGACACCGAGCATCAGTTCCTGCCGAAGGGACTGGCGTCGACCTCGCCGATGTCGGGCCTGACCCTGAACGCGATGGCGTTCAAGCACAGCCCGTATCCCAATGCGGCGAAGGCGTTCCTGCAGTTCATGCTGGAGAAGGAGCAGTACGAGCCGTGGCTCAACGCCAACTCCGGCTACTGGTCGCAGCCGCTCGCGGCCTACGCCGACGCTGCGGTGTGGTCGGGCGATCCCAAGGTCTCGATCTTCAAGGAGACGATGAAAAGCGCCTATTACAACGGCTACAAGGGACCGATCTCGACCGCGACCGGTGCCGTCACCGCCGACTACGTGCTGGTGCAGATGTGCGCCTCTGTTGCGACCGATGCGGCAACGCCCGAGGCCGCCGCCGCGGAAGCCGAGCAGCGCGCCAAGCGGTACTTCCGCCGGCAGAACCGGTGACGGCGGTCATTGAACTGCGAAACTTAAATCAACCGTCATTGCGAGCGAAGCGAAGCAATCCATAGCGCCACAAAGGAGAAATGGATTGCTTCGTCGCTTCGCTCCTCGCAATGACGACAAGACGAGCATTCAATGTCCGTAACCACCCTTCCTTCACGCGGCGCGACGCTTCGCCAGCCCGGCTGGCTCGCGCGCCTGTTCGACTACAAGCCGTTCCTGATCGTGATGTGCCTGGCGCCCGCGATCGGCCTGCTGCTGGTGTTCCTCACCTATCCGCTCGGCCTCGGCATCTGGCTCGCCTTCACCGACACCACGATCGGCCAGCGCGGCATCTATATCGGGCTGGAGAACTTCCAGTATCTGCTCAAGGATCCCCTGTGGTGGAACGCGGTGTTCTACTCGATCTTCTACACCGCGGTCGCAACCTTCGGGAAGTTCGCGCTCGGCTTCTGGCTGGCGCTCTTGCTCAACAACCATTTCCCGTTCAAGAGCCTGATCCGCGCCATCGTGCTGTTGCCGTGGATCGTGCCGACAGTGCTGTCCGCCCTGGCGTTCTGGTGGATCTACGATCCGCAGTTCTCGATCATCTCCTATCTCCTGGTCGACGTGCTGCACCTGCGCGACAGCAATGTCGACTTCCTCGGCTCGCCCTGGCCGGCGCGGTTCTCGTTGATCGCGGCCAACATCTGGCGCGGCATCCCGTTCGTTGCGATCTCGCTGCTGGCCGGGCTGCAGACCATCTCGCCTTCGCTCTATGAGGCGGCGATGCTCGACGGCGCCACCTCCTGGCAGCGCTTCCGCTACATCACCTTCCCGATGATGATGCCGATCCTGGCGATCGTGATGACGTTCTCGATCATCTTCACCTTCACCGATTTCCAGCTGGTCTACGCCATCACCCGCGGCGGCCCGGTCAACTCGACCCATCTGCTTGCGACCTTGGCGTTCCAGCGCGGCATCGCCGGCGGCGAGCTCGGCGAGGGCGCGGCGATCGCGGTCTCGATGATCCCGTTCCTGGTGTTCGCGACATTGTTCAGCTACTTCGGCCTCGCCCGCCGCAAATGGCAGCAGGGAGAAGCCAATGACTGACGTTGCAGCCCAATCCAACGTCGCGAGCGCCACGCCCGACACGATGGCGTGGGACAGCCGCGCCCGGCGCGTGGTGATGATCTATCTGCCGCTCGCCTGCTTCATCCTGATCCTGCTGTTCCCGTTCTACTGGATGGCGATCACCTCGTTCAAACCGAACGCGGAGCTCTTGAACTACAAGGAGCACAATCCGTTCTGGATCACCTCGCCGACGCTCGCGCATGTCAAGCATCTCCTGTTCGACACCTCGTATCCGCGCTGGCTGAAGACCACCATGCTGGTCGCGATCGGCTCGACCTTCCTGTCGCTGTTCGCCTCGACGCTCGCCGCCTACGCGATCGAGCGGCTGCGCTTCCGCGGCAGCCCCTATGTCGGGCTCGGCATCTACCTCGCCTATCTGGTGCCGCCGTCGATCCTGTTCATTCCGCTCGCCACCGTGATCGTGCAGTTCGGCCTGTTCGATTCACCGCTGGCGCTGATCCTGGTCTATCCGACCTTCCTGGTGCCGTTCTGCACCTGGCTCTTGATCGGCTATTTCAAGTCGATCCCCTACGAGCTCGAGGAATGCGCGCTGGTCGACGGCGCGACGCGGCTGCAGATCCTGTGGCGGATCACGCTGCCGCTCGCGGTGCCCGGCCTGATCTCGGCCGGCATCTTCTCCTTCACGCTGTCCTGGAACGAGTTCATCTACGCACTCGCCTTCATCCAGAGCGGCGCCAACAAGACCGTGCCGGTCGCAATCCTGACCGAGCTTGTCACCGGCGACGTCTACCAATGGGGCGCGCTGATGGCCGGCTCGCTGCTCGGCTCGCTGCCGGTCGCGCTGTTCTACTCGCTGTTCGTCGACTACTACGTATCGTCGCTGACCGGCGCGGTGAAGGAGTAGCTGAGCTTGCGGTGAAGGCCTCCGTCACGCGACGGTCTTCGCCCGCTCGGTGATCAGCACAGCAAACCCCTCGAACTTCGGGTGGCCGAGATAGAGGCTGCCGCCGGTCTCGTTGCCGGCGCGCGAATGGGCGCGGCGGAACGCATCCGACCTGGTCCAGTCCTCGAACGCGGTCTTGCTGGCCCACACTGTATGGGTCGCATACAGCGTGTGGTCCTCGGCCTCGGGACCCCTGACCAGTTGAAATTCGATGAAGCCCGGAACCTCGCTGAGATAGGAATCGCGCGTGTTCCAGACCGTCTCGAACGCCTGCTCCTTGCCCCTGATCACCTGAAACCGGTTCATTGCGATGAACATGAAAACCTTCTCCTGTTTGGCGGCGGATGCCCGCCGGCGCCCCTGCCGGTTGATCTCATTGATATCATAAACGAGGGGCCGCGCCGGGGGCAGCAGCTTCGGTGAAGGCGGAGACAGGGTCGGGCGCGACGGATCGAGGCGACCTAACGCCGCAAGCCTTATCCCGCCGCAACACGCCGGATTCACAAAACTGTCAGCCGGCTGTAACGGGCGCCTCGGAGAACACCGCATCGTTTATCGTTTGGGAGATCAACCATGCGCCTGTCCCTGCTCTGTTCCGTCGCCTCGATCCTGCTCGCCACATCGGCGTTCGCGCAGAGCGAGGGCGAATTTCCGGCGACGCTGGCAGGACACGCCGTGATGCCGGCGGAGAGCTTCATCGATGCTCCAGCCGATGCGCCGGCAGACCTCAAGACCTCGGGCAAGTACACCACCGGCAAGCGCGTCGATGCGATCGGCACCGTGATGGGCAAGTCCTATGAGCGGCCGACCGGCGTGTCGCTGCCGTTCAAGGGCCAGCCGCTGCAGGGCCATTCCGGCATCAAGATGATGCCCGACGGCACGTTCTGGGTGATCACCGACAACGGCATGGGCTCGCGCTACAACTCGGCGGACTCGATGTTGTATCTGAACCGCTACAAGATGGACTGGACGGGCGGCAAGATCGAACGCCAGGAGACCGTGTTCCTGCACGATCCCGACAAGAAGGTGCCGTTCCGCATCGTGCATGAGGACACCGCCAAGCGTTACCTCACCGGCGCCGACTTCGACACTGAAGGCTTCCAGATCATCAACGACACGTTCTGGATCGGCGACGAGTTCGGGCCCTATATCCTGAAGGCCGACAAGACCGGCAAGATCCTCGCCGTGTTCGAGACGGTCGCCGACGGCAAACCGGTGCGTTCGCCGGATCACTGGGCGGTGCAGTCACCCGGCGCGCCCGGTGCCTCCTACACCAACGTCAATCTGCGCCGCTCCAAGGGCTATGAGGGCTTCGCCTCCTCCAAGGACGGCAAATTCCTGTACGGCCTGCTCGAAGGGCCGCTGTGGGATGCCGACAAGAAGGATTGGGAGAAGGTCGACGGCAAGGAAGCCTCGCGCATCCTCGAATTCGACGTCGCCACGGAGAAGTTCACCGGACGCTACTGGCAGTATGTGTTCGAGCAGAACGGCAATGCGATCGGCGACTTCAACATGATCGATCCGACCCAGGGCCTCGTGATCGAGCGCGACAATGGCGAGGGCACCGCCGACAAGGCCTGCCCGCAAGGCCAGCGCGGCGAGAACTGCTTCCCTGATCTCGCCAAGTTCAAGCGCGTCTACAAGATCGAACTCTCCGACGCCAATGTCGGCAAGCCGGTGCGCAAGATCGCCTATATCGACCTGATGAAGATCCGCGATCCGAACAAGAAGGCACGCAAGCCGCTCAACGACGGCGTCTACACCTTCCCGTTCTTCACCATCGAGAATGTCGACCGGGTCGACGAGACCCACATCATCGTCGGCAACGACAACAACCTGCCGTTCTCCTCGAGCCGCGACCCGAACAAGGCCGATGACGACGAGTTCGTGCTGCTCGAAGTCGGCGACTTCCTGAAGGCGAAGTAAGGCTGTTGCTCGCGCTACACCCAACAGTGTCGTCGCCCGGCTTGACCGGGCGACCCGGTATTCCAGAGGCCTTCGGGTTCAACGGATAGGCCGCGGCGTACTGGATGCCCCCGCTCAAGGCGGGCATGACAGCGAAATTTGCGGGAGCTGGGTCCGGTCCTCCTCGCACCGGCGAGCGCCCGTTCGTCAGATCAAGCCAATCCAAAGGTTGCTTTACAAATACACTTCTAGCACCGCGCTAGATGATGCTAGCCTCGGCCGATACTTGAATCGGTCGGGGCAAATCATGCGAGAGAAATCCACGCTAACCTATATTGAGGCGCTGATCGCCGCGGGCTTCATTGCATATCTGACCTGGGACCAAAGCTGGGGGCTTCCGCCGGGGCTCGTCGCCTTGCTTCTCGGCGCGATCGTCTACTTTGCTTACCTATGCTTGATGAGGCGACTGGTGAAATTTCATCAAAACACTTATGAGGTCGTGGCGACAATGTTGGCCGTTGCTTGGGGCGTGTTGGCTTATCTGGTAACCAGTGCGCTGCAGGCGGGGTTCGTCAATCAAATCCCCGCCTCCCTGCTCGCGCATCTATGGCCCTGGATCGCGGTGATCGCGGCTTTCATCGGGGCACTGGCCAGCAAGGTGCGCTTCATGGACGATGTTCGCGAGTATGTCGTCGGCCGTCGCGCGCACTGGGACAACCAGCAATGGCTGGAGGAGGACGCGGGTTTCTAGCCGGCGTCCGCCGGCAAGCGTCATTCCTTCTTTGTTCGATAATCCCCGAACGTGGTGTCGCGCTGGTCGAGCTGGGCCTTCACGCTACCGCCGTCGCGGCGGAAGCCGGCCATGTAAGCCCTGCTCGCCTCGGTCGTGAAGGCCAGCGCTTGGATCTCGGTGCCGGCGCGCATCGCGGCGCGGGCGCCCATGATCTCCATCGCGCGATGCACGCTGCGCTTGTTGAGCTGCTGCAGCTCGATCGGCACCTTCGCCGCGCGCTCGGCAAAGTCCAGCGTCTTCGCCTCGAGTTCAACGAGCGGAAACGACCGGGTCGCGTAACCCCATTCGGCGGCCTCGTGTCCGGACATCGCATCGCCGGTCAGCATCAATTCCATGGCGCGGCGCATGCCGACCAGCCAAGGGTGATACTGCATGTCGGGCGGGCTCATCAGCCGCACCGGCGGGTAGCCGATCTGGGCATCGTCGGCGACATAGACCACATCGCAGGCGGTCGCGAGCTCGGTGCCGCCGGCGAGGCAATAGCCGTGCACCTGCGCGATCACGGGCTTGGCGAGATCCCAGATCGAGAACCAGCCCTCGACGACATGGCGCGACCATTGGCCGGGGCCGGATGCCGAATGATAGGGCTGGTCGACGCGGTTGTCGGCGGACAGGTCATAGCCCGCCGAGAAGCACGGCCCCGCGCCACGCAGGATCGAGATCGAAATCTCGGGATCGCGATCGGCCTGCTCCAACACCTCGAAGATCTCGCCGCGCAGGCGGTTGTTGAGCGCGTTGCGCTTCTCGGGGCGGTTCAGCGTGATACGGCGGACGCGCGGACGCGGATCATCGACGATGATGTGCTGGTAGCTCATGGATCCTCCCGATCTCAGGCATTTTTGCCCTTGGCAAAGTGATGCCCGAGATCGAGAGTGAAGTCACCGGCTGCCAGCGCAGGTCAGCCGGCCGGCACCATCACGACGCCCTTGTCCTTCGGCCAGCGCATCCGCCAGGCGAAATTGACGTCACGGACTTCGCCGGCCTTGGCCTCGAACGCCCATTCCAGCACGCCACGCTTGTCGCGCAAATTGGTGGTGGTCGCAGGCGTCGACGACGGCAGCATCTCGACGACGATGTCGTCGTTCTCGCTGACCGGGAGCTGATCCTGGATCGCGACCTTGATCGGGAAGTCGTGGCCGTTGCGAACCGTGGTCTTGAACGCGCGCTCGTCGGTCTTCGACGTCGTCACGATCAGGCCCGCGGAGCCCTCGTTGCGCTTCACCACCGTGCGCTCGATCTTGACCTTGTCGTCGGCACCGAAGCCGAGCCGCACCGTCTCGTCCTTGGCGGCGGTGGCCATCCGGCTGCGGCCGACAAAGATGCCGTCGCGGTAGATCGAGACCTGCCCCGGCAGCAGCGGCGCGTCGTCGGCCTGCACGAAGCTCGCCTCCAGGAACGCGGTCGGATCGAGCACCGGGACGGCGCGAAGCGCTAGATCGGGGGTGATCGTCGCCGTCGCGATGCGCAAGCTCTTGGCGCCTTCATTGGCGGCAACGCTGACGCGGCCGGGGATTTTGAAGGTGGCCTGGAAGGCGCCGACCTCGGCTGTGGCATCCCGCTCCTCGGCCTGCTTGGACAGATGCTGCTCCATCGGCGGCGCAGCCGGTGCGGGCATCAGCGCCGAGGGCTGTTGCACGCTGTCGAACGCTCGGCCCGCAGCCAACGGCCGCGGCGGCAGCGGATATCGCACGACCAGCGGATTGAGATCGGGCGCGTTGCCGCCGCGGGCGACGCGCACGGTGGAGACGACGAGCGCCACGTTCGACCAATCCTCGCCGGTCGACTGGGTGATCTCGGCACGGCGCACCAGTTCGATCGCCGGCTTGCGATCCTTTGCGCCGGTGTCGAGACGGGCGTCGTAAATCGGCATCCAGCGCGCATTGCGCACCGCGTAGGTCACCCGCAATGTCGCGCGGGTCGCGGCGGCGGAGGCGAGCTCGATCCGCACCTCGAGCTTGCTCGGCGGCTTGGCGGCGCGATCGGCGTCAAGCCGCGCGATCTCGCGATCGATGTCGCGCTGCTTGCGCGCGGCGTCGCGGATCGCATTGTCGGCGGTCGCGACCTCGCCCCCGACCGCCGAGAACGCGGCACGCCACTCGCTCACCGGACGCGCCTCGCCCTTCTCGCCGATGCCGACCGGCGAGGCCTCGGCAAAATGCTCGGCGAATTTGCGCCGTGCCTCGGCCGCGGTGATGATCCCCTGCAGATCCTCGCGCTGATCCCTGAGCGCCTCGATCCGCTTGTCGATGTCAGGCAAGTTGGCCGGCGGCACCGGGCGCGGCGGCCGCGCGTCGATGGCCCCGATCGTCAGCCGGTCGCCCGCCTCGCCTTCGACCCGCAGCGAGGTCGGATCGAGGCCCATCGGGAAATCCTTTGCGACGAGCGTGTTGTCGCCGGCGGGCAGATCCAGCGTGATGACGCGGGTGACACTCGCGCCATCGGGATAGACGGTCACGGTGTCGACCTGCGACGCCGCGTCGAGATTGGCCGCATGCAGCGGCCCGGCAACCAGCGCTCCCGCCAGCACCAGGCTGGAGGTCACAAGACAATTCGCAATCTTTCGCATCACACATCCCTCCGGGAAACATCGCATCGCGCGCGAGACGAACCGCGCGCCGGGCTCAAGGCGCGCCGTTTCTGGTGGTGAGACGCAGCGAGGAAGGGACTGGTTCGATTGAGGTTTCGGTGAGGTTTCCTTGCGGCGCGAGCATGGCGCCGCCGCGGCTGCCGGATGGCGCAGCGATGTTTTCGGGCGCTAGCGATCCGATCTGCGCCGGATGAACAGGTAATTCGGCACGAAGCCGGCAATGGTGATCGCGATCATGATCCACCAGCCGCGCTGGAATGCCGCGATCCTGTCAGCCATTGTGGCCGGCGTAGCCAGGATTGCCACAAAGATCGCGACGCCGATCGCCAGCGCCGCCTGCCGGATCATGTTGATGATGCCGGAGCCGGTTGCGAACGACGACGGCGGCAGCGAGCCGGCGCCGACGCCCATGAGGGTCGGAAAGGTCAACCCGACGCCGACACCCGTGAGCATCATGCCGACCACAAAAGCAGGCATGTTGGGGTCTGCACCAAGCAGCGTTGCCCAGATCAAGAGGCCGCCCGCGAACGACATGATGCCGGCGGATACGACGGCGGCCGCACCAAACCGCGCGATCAGGCGACCGGCGAACAACAGAGACGTGAACGGGACAAGCAGCGGACCCGGCGCGATCGCAAGGCCGGTCTTCAGGGCCGACCACCCCCACACGGTCTGCTCCCACAACGCCACCGACAACAGCATCGCGCCGAAAGCCGCGGAGTAAGGCGCCATGACCAGCGTCGCGCCGGTAAACGGCCTGACCGTAAACAGTGCGGGATCGACGAACGGGTTCTTCGAACGAAGACAGTGCCACGCGAAGGCGGCGAGCGAGAGGCCCGCGACGGCAAAGCCGAGCATGACGCCGCGCGAGCTCCATCCCCAGTCATTCGCCTTCACGATTCCGAATGTCAACGCACCGATGCCGGAAGTCACCAGCAGCGCCGCCCACCAGCTCGGACGCGGCACGTCGTGGCCGGGCACCTCGGGCAGTTTGAGCCAGCCGATGATCAGTGCGACGACGCCGATCGGGACATTGACGATGAAGATCCAGCGCCAGTCGAAAGTGACCAGCACGCCGCCTGCCAGCGGCCCGAGCGCGGCCGCAAGTCCGCCGATCGCCGTCCAGGTCCGGACCGCACCTGCCCGCTGGTCGGGCGGAAACGACGCCAGCAGCAGGCCGATCGAGGTCGGGGTCATCAACGCAGCACCGGCGGCCTGCGCGACGCGGGCCACGACCAGCAATTCGACGTTAGGCGCAAGCGCGCAGGCCGCCGACGCCGCCGTGAACAGCGCAACGCCGAGCAGAAAGCTCAGATTGCGGCTGTGGCGCTCCGCCAGACGGCCGAAAAACACTAACAGCGCCGCATAGCCGATTGCATAGCCGTTGAGGATCCAGGACAGATCCTCGAGCGAGGCGCCGCGGAATTCCTGCGCGATGTTCGGCAGCCCGACATTGACGATGAACAGGTCGAGATTTGCGAGGCAGATGCCGACCGATACGATCGCGAGTACCTGACGCGGTGAGGCCGTTGCGACCCGAACCCGCGGCCGCGCGTCAGTTCGGATAGCCAGCCCGATCGTCTCCGCCTCGATCTCCGACATCGCATCCTCCATATATGTGCATATGCATCTATTGCTATTAGGTGCATATGCATGTATATGTCAAGCGTGTTGGAGGCAGTGATGGCGAAGATGGAAACCAGCCGGTGCAATCTCACGGCGTTGCGCAAGGCGACGCGGCGCGTGTCGCAGCTATACGATCAAATCCTTGCGACATCAGGGCTGCGCGGCACGCAACGGGCCATTCTGGTCTATGTCAAACGCTCGGGTGCACCGACGATGGGCGAGCTTGCCGCCGCCCTGGTGCTCGACCGCACCGCGCTGAACCACAACCTCAAGCCGCTGGAGCGCGACGGCCTTTTGACCATCAACGTCGACAAGAATGACCGCCGCAGCCGGCTGGTGCGGCTGACCAAACGCGGCGAAGCGAGGCTCGATGAGTCGCGGGCCGCCTGGCTCGAGGCGCAGGAGCGCTTCGAGACGGCGTTTGGCGCCAGGCAGGCCGCAGATCTGAGGCAGACGCTCGAACTGGTCGCCGCGCTCGAATTCGGTGAGCGCGCGGCGGATCTGCCGGCGCCTTGATCGACTTCAAATGAAAAGCGGCCCGGCGTCACCGCCGGACCGCTCGTTCTCATGCAATCAGTATCGATCGCGCTCAGCTGTAGATCTCGAACAGGCCTGCGCCGCCCTGACCACCGCCGATGCACATGGTCACGACGCCCCACTTGGCCTTGCGGCGGCGGCCTTCCTGCAAGAGGTGGCCGGTGAGCCGGGCGCCGGTCATGCCGAACGGATGACCGATCGCGATCGAGCCGCCGTTGACATTGTACTTCTCGGGATCGATGCCGAGCTGGTCGCGCGAATAGAGGCACTGGCTGGCGAACGCCTCGTTGAGCTCCCAGAGGTCGATGTCGTCGACCTTCAGGCCGTGGCGCTTGAGCAGCTTCGGCACGGCAAACACCGGACCGATGCCCATCTCGTCGGGCTCACAGCCGGCCGAGGCCCAGGCGACAAAGCGGCCGAGCGGGTTGAGGCCGCGCTTCTCGGCGTCCTTGGCTTCCATCAGCACCACGGCGGCGGCGCCGTCGGACAGCTGGCTGGCATTGCCGGCGGTGACGAACTTGCCCGGGCCCTTGACCGGCTCGAGCTTGGCAAGGCCTTCCAGCGTGGTCTCGGGGCGGTTGCACTCGTCGCGATCGACCACGTAGTCGACGATCGACTCGGCCTTGGTCGCCTTGTCGACCACCTTCATCTTGGTCTTCATGGGGACGATTTCGTCCTTGAACTTGTTGGCCTGCTGCGCGGCAGCCATGCGGCGCTGCGACTCCAGCGAATACTCGTCCTGGTATTCACGGCTGAGCTTGTAGCGCTCGGCGACGATGTCGGCGGTGTCGATCATCGCCATGAAGATGTCGGGCGCGGTCTTGAGCAGATCCGGATCGATCGATTCCTTCGGCGAGCCGCCGCCGGGAATCGAGATGCTCTCGACGCCGCCGGCGACGATGCAATCGGAGCCATCCGAACGAATGGAATTGGCAGCCATCGCGATGGTCTGCAGGCCCGACGAGCAGAAGCGGTTCACGGAGACGCCCGCGGTCGACTTCGGCAGGCCGGCGAGCAGCGCGGCCTGGCGGCCGATGTTCGGCGCGCCATGCGCGCAATTGCCGAGATAGCAGTCCTCGACATAATCCTTGTCGACGCCGGCGCGATCGACCGCGTGCTTGATGGCGTGCGCGGCGAGCGACATCGGCGGGGTGATGTTGAATCCGCCACGGCCGGACTTCGCCAGGCCGGTGCGCGCGTAGGAAACGATTACGGCTTCACGCATTGTTTTCTCCCTCTGAGATGACGGTCATTGTGGCGCGTCGTGGCCCGTTCGTACACATTTTTCGTGCGGCGCAACAGCAATACCGGAGGCTCTGGAACGACAAACGCCGCCTCCGGGGCCGGAGACGGCGTCATGTTCCGCAGATCGGAATTTGTCTATGCTTGAACGGTATCTTCCCTCGTCATGCCCGGCACATCCCGGGCGACGAAGAGCCGCTCAAACAGCGTTTGAAACGTCTTCTTAGAACGTCAGCGCCTTAGAACGTGAGCGCTTTGGCCTGTTTCACCTGCGGCAGCGATTGCACCTTGGCGAGCAGCTCCGCCGGCACCGCGCCGTCGACCTCGACCAGCGCAATGGCGTCGCCGCCCTGCTTGACGCGGCCGAGATGGAAAGTCGCGATGTTGATCTTGGCATCACCGAGCAAGCTCGCGAACGCGCCGATGAAGCCCGGCTTGTCTTCGTTGGTCACGTAGATCATAGACTTGCCGAATTCGGCGTCGACGCGGATGCCCTTGATATCGACGAGACGCGGCTTGCCGTCGGCATAGACGGTGCCGGACACCGAACGCTCCTGGCGCTCGGTCGCGACGGTGACCGTGATCAGGCTTTCATAGTCGCTCTGCGCGGCGCGGACGACCTCGTCCACCACCATGCCGCGCTCCTTGGCGACGACAGGCGCCGAGACCACGTTGACCTCGCCCAGCATCGGCCGCAGCAGGCCGGACAGCACCGCGGAGGTGATCGCCTTGATCTTCATCTCGGCGACGTGGCCCTCATAGGTGATCGTGGTCTTGAGGATGCCGCTCTCGGTGAGCTGGCCGGCGAACGAGCCGAGCTTCTCGGCGAGCTCGATGAACGGCTTCAGCTTCGGCGCCTCTTCCGCCGTGATCGACGGGAAGTTGACCGCGTTCGAGATCGCGCCCGACAGCAGATAGTCCGACATCTGCTCGGCGACCTGCAGCGCAACGTTCTCCTGCGCCTCGGTGGTGGAGGCGCCGAGATGCGGGGTGCAGATCACGTTGGGATGACCGAACAGCACGTTCGTCGTGGCCGGCTCCTCGACGAACACGTCGAAGGCGGCGCCCGCGACATGCTTGGAATTCAGCGCATCGACCAGTGCCTGCTCGTCGACCAGCCCGCCGCGGGCGCAGTTGACGATGCGCACGCCCTTCTTCATCTTGGCGATCGCGGCCGCGTCGATCACGTTGCGGGTCTTCTCGGTCAACGGCGTGTGCAGCGTGATGAAATCGGCGCGCTTCAGCAGGTCATCGAGCTCGACCTTCTCGACACCGATGTCCTTGGCGCGTTCGGGCGACAGGAACGGATCGAACGCGATCACCTTCATGCGCAGGCCGAGCGCGCGGTCGGCGACGATCGAGCCGATATTGCCGCAGCCGATCACCCCGAGCGTCTTTGCGGTGATCTCGACGCCCATGAAGCGGTTCTTCTCCCACTTGCCGGCCTGGGTCGAGGCGTCGGCCTGCGGGATCTCGCGCGCCAGCGCCAGCATCAAGGTGATGGCATGCTCGGCGGTCGTGATCGAATTGCCGAACGGCGTGTTCATCACGATGATGCCCTTGGCGGTCGCGGCCGGGATCTCGACATTGTCGACGCCGATGCCGGCGCGGCCGATCACCTTGAGCTTGGTCGCCTTCTCGATGATCTTGGCGGTCGCCTTGGTGGCCGAGCGGATCGCAAGGCCATCATAGTTGCCGATGATCTCGGCGAGCTTGTCCTTGTCCTTGCCGAGGTTGGGCTGGAAGTCGACCTCGACGCCGCGATCCTTGAAGATCTGCACGGCAGCCGGGGACAGCGCGTCGGAAATGAGAACCTTGGGTTTTGTCATCGGAATGATCCGTTGCTGAACGATGCGTTTGAATACACGACGGCCGCGGGCACGAAGCCCGCTCGGCCACTCTGCGCGATAGTTGGCCGGGTCAACTAACGAAGACGCGCTTCGCGCTTTAGCCCGGCCATAACGATGATGAATGACGCGAGGCGGCCCAGGCCGCCTCTTTAAGCAGCCTTGGGCAGCGCCGCCTTGGTCTCGGCGAAGGCCCAGTCGATCCACTGCGTCAGCAGTTCGACGTCCTTTGCCTCGACGGTGGCGCCGCACCAGATCCGCAGGCCTGCCGGCGCATCGCGGTAATACGCGAAGTCGAAGCCGGCGTTCTCCTTCTCCACCAGCGCGACCAGCTTCTTGCAGAAGTCGGCCTGCGCATCTGATGGAAGCGAGGTGATCGCGGGATCGGTGAACTTCAGGCACACCGAGGTGTTGGAACGGATCGCGGGATCCTTGGCCAGGAAGTCGATCCAGGGCGTCCGCGCCTTCCAGTCGGCGAGCGCCTTGGTGTTGGCGTCGGCGCGCGCGATCAGGGCCTTCAGGCCGCCGATCGACTTCGCCCAGCTCAGCGCGTCGAGATAATCCTCGACGCACAGCATCGACGGCGTGTTGATGGTCTCGCCTTCGAAGATGCCCTGGTTGAGCTTGCCGCCCTTGGTGAGGCGGAAGATCTTCGGCAGCGGCCAGGCCGGCTTGTAGGTCTCGAGCCGTTCCACCGCACGCGGCGACAGGATCAGCATGCCGTGCGCCGCCTCACCGCCGAGCGCCTTCTGCCAGGAGAAGGTGACGACATCGAGCTTGGCGAAATCGAGCGGCTGGGCGAAGGCGGCCGAGGTCGCGTCGCAAATCGTGAGGCCTTCACGGGTTGCGCTGATCCAGTCGGCGTTCGGCACGCGCACGCCTGAGGTGGTGCCGTTCCAGGTGAAGACGACGTCGGAGGCAGGATCGACCTTGGAGAGATCGGGGATTTCACCGTAAGCCGCGTTCAGCTTGGTGACGTCCTTCAGCTTCAATTCCTTGACGATGTCGCTGACCCAGCCCTCGCCGAAGGATTCCCAGGCGAGCGTGGTGACGGGTCGCGCACCAAGCAGCGACCACAGCGCCATCTCGACCGCGCCGGTGTCCGACGCCGGCACGATGCCGATCTTGTAGTCCGCAGGCACTTCAAGCACTTCGCGCGTCAGTTCGATCGCGAGCTTGAGCTTGGCCTTGCCGACCTTCGCACGGTGCGAACGGCCGAGGGCGGCATCCTTGAGATTGTTGGGGTTCCAGCCGGGGCGCTTGGCGCAGGGGCCGGAGGAGAAATGCGGCACGTTGGGCCGCGAAGCGGGCTTCGCTGCAGTCATAATCTACCCTTCCAGATAGCTGCCTCTCGGTGGGGAGAGGTTTCCCGCGGTCGGAGATAGTGGAAGGGTACCCAAACGTCAAGGAAGTTCAGACTTTTCCGGAACGATCGGGAGATCACGGCTGATTGATGGGGCGTTCTCGACCTGCTGCATCGTCTCCTGATCGAGCAAATCTGCCGCCAGAGTCATGATCTTAACTGCCTTGCGCCGGCTCGATATTTTCAAAATGCTCTTATCGCCGGCCAGCACGATGTACTCGTTGCCGACCCGCACGATCGAATATTCCGACATTCCAGTCCCCAGTTGCCCGCCGCCCCGTGGGAGACGTCCGACATACCGGACTCGTTCCGCCCCGTAAAATCACGGAGGCAGGCTTAGTTTATTGGCTGTTAACCGGATCGCGGAGCAGCGGCTACCGCAGGCATTGCCTTGTGAGCCGCACAACTTCGTGCGCGCAGCTCAAAAGCGTAGCGTCATGCCGACATGGCTGCGCGCGAATCCCAGCCGTTCATAGAAGCGCTGCGCGTCGACGCGCGTGTGATGCGTCAGCAACTCGACCAGCATGCAGCCTTGCGCACGCGCCTCGGCAACTGCCCATTGCACGAGCTGCTCGCCGATGCCGCGGCTGCGGCAGTGTTTTGCAACGCGGACGTCCTCGAGCAGGCCGCGCGAAGAGCCTTGCGAGCTGATCCCCGGCAGGACCGCAAGCTGCAGACAGCCGACCACGGCGCCCTCCCCGTCAACCGCGACGACGAGCTGCAGGTTCGGATCACGCTCGACCCGTGCGAAGGCGTCGTAATAGCTTTGCGGCAGCGGATTCTCGATCCGCTCGCGTGCGCTGCCGAGCGGATCGTCCGCCAGCATGCCGACGATGGCGGCGACATCCTCGCGCCGCGCGCGGCGGATCGTGATCGATGAGGCTTCAGTCATATCGATGTCCACCAGAAGTCAGCGCACCGCCGGCAGCGCGAGCACATGCTCGGCATCGGCGATCCAGCGGCGGATCATGGGATAGCGCTCGAGTTCGAGGCCGCCGTCCTCCGCCATGCGCGTGTAGGCGAGCAACGACACGTCGGCGAGCGAGAACGCATCGCCGACCAGGAACTGCGTGCCGGCAAGATGCCGCTCCAGGTGATCGAGCGCGACATAGCCGCGCTTGATCAGGTTCGGATCGATCTCGGAGACGGCCTTGCCGAGATACACGGTCTGAAAACGGCATACGGCAACATAGGGCTCATGGCTGTTCTGCTCCCAGAACATCCAGGCATCCATCTGCGCCGCGCGATAGGGATCGGCGGGGATCAGATCGCTGCCGCGCGCGAGGTAGCGGATGATGGCGTTGGATTGCGCGAGCGTGCGGCCGTCATCGAGTTCGACCGTCGGCACCTGGCCCCAGCCGTTCAGCTTGAGGAATTCCGCCGTCCGGCTGCCGCCCTTCATGGTGTCGATCTCGACCCATGTGTATGGCAACGCCAGTTTGTCGCACACCCATTTCACTTTCAGGCAATTGCCTGAATTGGCGTCGCCGAGGATTTTCATGTGAGGTCGCTCCGCTTGCGGAGCAACATCGGATCAGCCGCACATTGCGGTGTCAAGCGACGCAGCGCGCGTCAGAACTTGTAGCCGATGGCAGCACGTACGCTGTTCTGCGTGACCGACGTGTTCTTGACCGGCATGAACTTGACGTATTCCCACTCGCCGCGCACGAAAACACAGTTCCACAGCATGTATTCCAGGCCAAGACCAGCGGTCCATCCGGCAACGTAAGCGTCCGTCTTCGCATCCGTTGCGGTTTGGGAAAACTGCGGGAGTGCAAAGGTGGTCGAACTTCCGTCGGCAAAGTTGATCGTTCTGTTCACGGAGCTCGTGACCGTGCGCGAAACATCCATTCGGCCGACCGCAAGGCCGCCGAAGGCGTAGGGAAGGAAGTCACCGGTTGCCCAACCCGCGCGGCCGCGGAATGTCATCTCATCCTTGAGCTTCAGCGAAGCGCTTCCGTTCAACGTCACGCCGTCGGCGGCACTGGCGCCGGCTGGCAGGACCAGGGTTGGTTGTGCGACTTGAATCGGACCCAGACTTCCGGAGGTCGTTGTCGTAAGTCCGGACCAATAAGTATAGTTTGCTTCGACACCCACCACGACGTCGTCATACTGCCAGTTGCGCCCGACAAACGCTCCGAAGCCCGAGCTTTGCGCATTGACCCGACCCAGCAGATTGAATTGGGATGTCGGCGCCTGCAGCGTGGTGTTGCGGAATATGGAATTGGTCAGGGATGCAACGCTGCCGCCAAAGTCGGTGTTGATCCATGTCTGGCCGACCTGACCGCCGACATACCAGCCGTCCCAGTTTCTGGTTGGTGCGCTGGAAGCGGGCAGACTGCCGCGAAGGAACTCCGGCATGTCGGCCGCCTGCGCGCCGGTCACCGCCCCGAACATCATCGCCGCCAGCAAGAACCTACGCATCGCAACGCTCCATCCCACTCATCGAATGCGCGTCGATCATCGCCTGTTAACCTTAACCAATCGTTGTCGCCGGCGGCTTTCGACTACGCAAGTTGCAAAAGCTCGCGACGCGATCGGCAACGGAAAACGGCGCGGGATGATCCCGCGCCGTTTTCAATCGTTAACCGTGAAGGGGCCAAATTAACCCTTATCAGCCCTTGCGGATCAGCGGGGGCGGCGGCGGCGGAGGCGGCACGTCGCAGCACGGCAGGTTGAAGCGCACGCCGAGCTTCACGTCCTGCGAGGTGATGTCGCGGAACTGGAAGCTCGAAGGACCGGTCGGCGTGCCGTCGAAGAAGTGACCCTGGCCCTGACCGGCGGTGCCCATGTCGAGGTAGCGATACGCCAGTTCGACGGTGAAGTTGTTGGTGACCTTGTAGGCGACACCGGCGTGCAATGCCCAGGCGAAGTTGGTCTTGGTGGCGCCGTCGGCGATGAAGGAGCTGGTCAGGCCCGACCCGCTCGGGAATGTGGCGACATCGGAGAACGCCGAGGTCTTGAGCACTGCGGCACCGACACCGGCACCGATGAACGGCGTCAAGCAACCCCAGGTGCCGAGATCGGCGTAGACGTTGACGAGGCCGACCCAGCTCTGGATGCCGCCGTGATAGGTGTCGCCCAAGGAGCTCGGCCCGGGGAACGTGAAGAAGTCGGTGCCGTTGAAGCTCACCTTCGAGCGATACTCGCCGGTGATGTCGGCGCGGAACCAGCTGTTGAACTGATAGCCGACACCGATGCCGTAGAGCATGCCGCCGTCGAAACCGTGGCCGAATTGATTGAAGGCAGTGCCGGCCGGCAGCGTGTCGTAGCCGTTGACGTGCAGCCTCGCCTTGGTGTTGGTCATGCCGATATCGCCGCGCAGATACCAGCCGCCGAAATCCTGGACCGGCGGAGGCGCATACGCCATCGGGGGCGGCGGCATGATCGGCATGTCGGCAGCGAACGCCGCCGAGGACAGCAGAGATGCCGCTCCGGCGGCAATCAGGGTCTTTACGCTACGCATTGGCTTCGTCCTTTTGGGCCAAGTGAGGCGACACGAAAAGCCCCACGTCTGAAACTCACGGGCGGACGATGGCAGCAAATGTTTAAGCGGCACTTAACCCTAATTTTTAAGGTTGATTTTCTCTCACCGATTTCTGCGGCTGTTGCTTATGAGTCCATAAATGCACGCACGCAGCGGCGAAAGATGGCGATCTCGCCACAGGTGCTAATGAAGCGTTGACGCGGGGCGCGCGTTTGCAGCGCACGCGAGCCGCGTGTGTTAGCGAATGCTTAATGCGGGAACCGCCGCTGCCCGTCTCACTGCCGGGAGTCAGCGAATGGCCTTCGGCATCTTCGGCAGGAACACCGCGAGCAGGCCGATCGCCGGCAGGAATGCACACAGCTGATAGACAAAGGCGATCGAGGTGTGGTCCGCGAGCTTGCCGAGCACCGCGGCGCCGAGCCCGCCGATGCCGAAGGCGACGCCGAAGAACACGCCGGAGATCATGCCGAAGCGATGCGGCATCAATTCCTGCGCGAACACGATGATCGCCGACGTCGCCGACGAGATGATCAGGCCGATCACGACGGTCAGCACGGCGCTTGCAAACAGGCCCGCATAAGGCAGCGCCAGCGTGAACGGCAGCGCGCCGAGGATCGAGAACCAGATCACGTATTTGCGGCCGAAGCGATCACCGAGCGGCCCGCCGATGAACGCGCCCGCGGCGTTCGCGGCAAGGAAGATGAACAGGTACAGCTGCGCCGCCTGTGTCGAGACGCCGAACCTGTCGATCAGATAGAAGATGTAATAGCTCGACAGGCTGGAGACATAGAGCTGCTTGGAGAACAGCAGCGCGACCAGCACGACGAGCGCGATCATCACGCGCCGCTGGTCGGGATGGTCCGGATGCCGCGCGGCGGCGACCGCCTTCTTGCCCGCGATCTGCGGCTTGTACCAGACGCCGATGCGCCAGAGGATCACGATGGCGAGGAACGCGATCGAGGAGAACCAGGCGATCGAAGGCTGGCCGAACGGCACCACGATCAGCGCGGCGAGCACGGGTCCCATCGAGGTGCCGAAGCTCCCGCCGAGCTGGAACACCGATTGCGCGAAACCATAGCGTCCGCCCGACGCCAGCCGCGCGATCCGCGACGATTCCGGGTGGAACACGGCGGAGCCGAGGCCGACCAGCGAAGCCGCGATCAGGATCATCCCGTAAGAATGCGCGACGCTGAGCAACAGCAGCCCGAAGAAGGTGAAGCCCATGCCGATCGCAAGCGAGAACGGCTGCGCCTTCTTGTCGGTGAAATGCCCGACCAGCGGCTGCAGCAGCGAGGCGGTGAACTGGAACGCCAGCGTGATCATTCCGATCTGCGCGAAGTCGAGCGCGTAATTGTCCTTCAGGATCGGATAGACCGAGGCGATCAGCGACTGCATCGTGTCGTTGAGGAAGTGCGAGAAGCTGATGCCGGCGAGCACGACATAGGCCGGCCCCGCGGCGGCCGCCGCCTTCGCGGCAGTCAATTCCGGCACCGGCACCGGTTCGCCCAATGCCTGTTCGGTTATGACGGGCTTGTTCAATGCAGCATTCCCGGACGGATTCGCATGAATACCTCCGTGTCGTACGACGCGGAGGTAGCCGGGACCAGTTGCGCTAGCCGATGGCAGCGATGCGCTGTGGGGCCAGCGATTGACCTTAGGTCCCGTCATCCTGAGGAGTGCGCAGCGCGTCTCGAAGGATGAGCGGCCCGGCTGGTGGCCGTGCATCCTTCGAGACGCGGCCAAGTGGCCGCTCCTCCAGCGACAAAGGCGAAGCCTTTGCGCGGGGATGACGGGAAAGGTTGGCCGGAGAGCTAGGTCCTTAAGCCGCAGCGGCGTGGCCGAGTGCGCTGACGATGTTGTCGACGACCTCTTCCACCAGGATGCGGTCATCGCCCTCGCCCATGACGCGGATCACCGGTTCGGTGCCGGAGGGGCGGATCAACAGGCGGCCATGGCCGTTGAGGCGCTTCTCGCCGTCGGTGATCGCGGACTTGACCTCGGCGGCGTCGAGCGGCTTGCCGCTGCGATAGCGCACGTTCTTCAGGATTTGCGGCAACGGTTCAAAACGCCGGCAGATCTCCGACACCGGGCGGCGCAACTTCTGCACCACGGCCAGCACCTGCAGCGCCGCGACGAAGCCGTCGCCGGTGGTCGAATAGTCCGACATGATGATATGGCCGGACGGCTCGCCGCCGAGATTGTAGCCACCGCTCAGCATCTGCTCGAGCACATAGCGGTCGCCGACCGGCGTGCGCACCATCGAGAGCCCTTGGCCCTGCAGGAACCGCTCCAGCCCGAGATTCGACATCACGGTCGTGACGATGCCGGGCTTGGCGAGGCGCCCCTCTTCCTTCCAGCTCTGCGCGATCACCGCGAGCAGCTGGTCGCCGTCAACGATATGGCCGCGCTCGTCGACCAGGATGACGCGATCGGCATCGCCATCGAGCGCGATGCCGATGTCGGCGCGCATCTCGCGCACCTTTCGCGACAGCGCTTCCGGCGAGGTCGAGCCGCATTCCTTGTTAATGTTGAAGCCGTCGGGTTCGACCCCGATCGGCACCACGTCGGCGCCGAGCTCCCACAGCGCTTCCGGCACCACCTTGTAGGCGGCGCCGTTGGCGCAATCGACCACGACGCGCAGGCCGTCGAGCGAGAGGTCGCGCGGCAAAGTGCGCTTGGCGAATTCGATGTAGCGGTCGTGGACGCCGTCGATGCGGCGGGCGCGGCCCAGGCTCGCGCTCTGCGCCAGGCGGCGGTCGAGCGATTCGTCGAGCAGCTGCTCGATCTGCTTCTCGACATCGTCGGAGAGCTTGAAGCCCTGCGGACCGAACAGCTTGATGCCGTTGTCCTCGAAAAGATTATGCGACGCCGAGATCATGACGCCGAGATCGGCGCGCATCGACTTGGTCAGCATCGCGATCGCCGGCGTCGGCATCGGGCCGACCAGCAGCACGTCCATGCCGACCGAGGTGAAGCCCGCCACCATGGCGTATTCGATCATGTAGCCGGACAGCCGCGTGTCCTTGCCGATCACGACGCGATGGCGATGGTCGCCACGCTGAAATACCAACCCTGCGGCCTGCCCCACCTTGAGCGCGAGCTCCGGCGTGATCAGTCCATTGGCGCGGCCCCGAATTCCATCGGTCCCGAAATATTTGCGGCTCATGTAACCCCCAACACGGACCTCCCGAACCACACGGCGAGAGAGTCCCGAACGCCTACCAGTGTAGCGTGCATCGGCCTTATAGACTGCCAGGCGCTAAGATGACTTCAAAAAATATGATGAATCATTACCACGGCCGAACCGCATTTTTCGGCCTTAAGGCGCTGAAAAATATAACATTCCGGTCGCTCAGACAATCCCCCGGGGAGGCGCGCTATCCCCTACCCTTTGCCGTTGCGCTTGACGTGCTGGTCGCCCTTGGTCGGGGCCGGCTGGGTCACATTGACGGGGTCGGAACCGGGAAACGTCTCCTCCAGGCCCTCTTCAAGGGCCTCGTCGAGCCGGCGCTTTTCGGCGTTGTCGTCGGCCTTCGGCTTGGTGCCTGATTGCATCATCGTGCTCTCCCATCCGTCTTCGATTTGGCGGGCCATCCAACCATGCTAGATGACGGCAAGACCGAACAGCTGCAAGGCTTACCAACAAGGCTTGCTCGAATAGACTTGCGACAAGAAGAAGGGCCGGGAACGTCCATGAAGCACATTACCTGCATCGAAGATCTGCGCCAGCTGCACAAGCGCCGGGTGCCGAAGGCGTTTTTCGATTATGCGGACCGCGGCTCCTACACCGAGGACACGCTGCGCGCCAATTCCGAAGACCTGCAGCAGATCAAGTTCCGCCAGCGCATCCTGGTCGATGTGTCCAAGCGTACCCTGGCGACCACGATCCTCGGTGAGCCCTCGGCGATGCCGCTGATCCTGGCCCCGGTCGGCCTGCTCGGCATGCAGCATGGCGACGGCGAAATCTACGCCTGCCGCGCTGCACAAGCGGCCGGCATTCCCTTCACCCAGAGCACCATGTCGATCTGCTCGATCGAGGACATCGCGGCCGCCGTCGACAAGCCGTTCTGGTTCCAGCTCTACGTCATGAAGGACCGCGGCTTCATCAAGTCGCTGATCGAGCGCGCGATCGCGGCGAAATGCTCGGCGCTGGTGTTGACCGTCGATCTGCAGGTGATCGGCCAGCGCCACCAGGACATCAAGAACGGCATGACGGTGCCGCCGGAATGGTCGCTGTCGAAGCTGATCGACTTCGCGACCAAGCCCGCCTGGGTGTCGGGCGTGCTGCAGGGCAAGCGCCGCACCTTCGGCAACATCGCCGGTCACGTCAAAGGCATGGACGACATCGTCAAGCTGTCGGAATGGACGGCGTCGCAGTTCGACACCACGCTGAACTGGAAGGACATCGATTGGATCCGCTCGATCTGGCCGGGCAAGCTGATCCTTAAAGGGATCCTCGATGTCGAGGACGCCGAGCTCGCCGCCAAGACCGGCGCGCAGGCGATCGTGGTCTCCAACCATGGCGGCCGCCAGCTCGACGGCGCACCGTCCTCGATCGAGGTGCTGCCCGAGATCGTCGACGAGGTCGGCTCGAAGCTCGAGATCATGTTCGACGGTGGCATCCGCACCGGCATGGACATCATGCGCGCGCTCGCACTCGGCGCGAAGTCCTGCATGATCGGCCGCGCCTATGCCTACGGCCTCGGCGCCGGCGGCCAGGAGGGCGTCGCCAAGGCGCTCGACATCCTCGGCAAGGAGCTCACCACCACGATGGGCCTGTGCGGCGTCAACACCATCGCCGAGATCGACGACAAGGTGCTGGCGGTTTAGCCACACTCATCGTCGTCCCGGCGAAGGCCGGGACCCATAACCACAGCCGTGCGAGATTTGAACGCGGCTGTAGCCACAGCCTTTCTCAACAATCACCATCGGTGGTTATGGGTCCCTGCTTTCGCAGGGACGACAGCGGAGCCTGCGGATCGAGATCCCGGGTTCGATGCTACGCATCGCCCCGGGATGACGCTTCGCGTCACATAGGCGGTGCGATGCCGTCGCGGCCGACGTTGACCCGGTTGGCTTCCAGCGTGCCGTCGTCCTTCTTGACCGCGCCGAAGATGATGATCTTGGCGCCGGGCTTCAGTTCCGACTTGTCGCCGGAAACGAAGGTGACGACCGGAGTGCCCGGCGGCACCACGACCTTCTTCTCGCCGTCCTTGTATTTCACCGTGATGTTCTGGCCGTCGGTACCCTGCACCGTCTCGGCGACGGTTGCGTTGGTCATCGTCGAATTCGCGCGCAGGTCCCAAGGACGAAAACCTTCAGCGGCGCCGCGCTGGTTTTCCGGGAAGATGTGAACCGCGATCGCCTTCTGGGTCCCGTCAGGCTCGGGCATCGCGGTGACGCCGATGTAGGAACCGGACTTGATCTCGGACAGATCGGTCTTGGCAACGCCGAACACCGCGACGTTATCGGTGGTGCGCACCTTCATGTCGGCGCCGTCGCGCGACTTGATCGAGAGCATCGCACCGTCGACGGCCTCGATGGTGCCGCGAATCCGTACGGTCGGCGGCTGCTGCGCCGACGCGGTCGAGGCAAAGGCAACAAGAAGCAATGCAGCGAGTGGCAGCGATTTCGGCATGGTGTTCCTCACGGGTTTGGCTGGCGATTCAGGGAACACCGGGGGATTGGTGGTATTCCGTGCAAGCCACAACTCCTCGCCGGAGTCACGGCTCGCACGACAACTACGCACCGGATGAGGGGCCGTTACTGCGGTCACAGACAGGTGATGTGCTTGACGCAGCAAGCCGGTAGCCCGGATGGAGCGAAGCGCAATCCGGGGGACCGCCTCCCTTGAAAGATTCCCGGATTTCGCTCCGCTCCATCCGGGCTACGCGCTACGCCTCACATCGGCGGCGTAAGACCGTCGCGGCCGACGCTGACGCGATCGGTCTCAAACGAGCCGTCGGGCAGCTTCTTCAGGAAGGCGATGACCTTGGCGCCGGCCTTGAGGTCCGCCTTGTCACCGGGAACATAGGTCACGACGGGGGTATCGGGCGTGATCTGCACCTTCTTCTCGCCGTCCTTGTACTTGACCAGCAATGTATGGCCGTCATTGCCGACGACGGACTCCGCGACGGTGGCGTTGGTCATACTGCTGTTCGGCTTCAGATCATAGGGCCGCGAGCCCTCGCCGGTGCCGCGCATGTTCTCGGGGAACACATGCACCTCGACCGCCTTCGGCACGCCGTCGGACCCGGGCACCGTGGTCGTGCCGATGAAGGAACCGACCTTGATGTCGGCCAGGGCGATCTTGGTGAGGCCGAGCACCACCATATTGCCGGCCATATGCAGCTTGACGTCTTCACCACTGCGCGACTTCACCGCGAGCGTATCGCCGTTGACGCTTTCGATGGTTCCACGCACCCGTGTCGGCGTCGGCGGCTGCTGGGCAAGCGCATAAAGCGTGGACGCCGTCACCATCGCAAGCGCGACGAACGGACGAATGAGATGGGAACGGCTGGCAGGCATCAGTGATCTCCGGGAGGGAACGCGGGGGGACTAACACCAGACCCCGTTCCGGAGACGCTATTCCAGCCCTCAAGTCTTTGTGAGATCGGCCTCGACGATCGCGCGCAACTCCGCCGTGACTTGCGGGCGCTGCCCGAACCACAATTCGAAACCGCGCACCGCCTGATGCAGCAGCATGCCGAGCCCGTCGGCGGTCTTCAGCCCCCGCGCCGTTGCCGCCGCAAGCAACGGCGTCACCAGCGGCACATAGACAATGTCGGAAACAACCGCGCCCTGCGGCAACAGGCCGACATCGATCTCCAACGGGGGCTGGCCGTGCATGCCGAGCGACGTCGTGTTCACCAGCAGGCCCGCGCGCGGCAACAAGTCGCCGACCGTGTCCCAGGTCGCCGGATGGACGCGCGCGCCGTACAGGTCGGCAAGCGCGCGAGCGCGATCGATGGTGCGGTTGACCAGATGCACGCGCGCGATCCCACGTTCGATCAGGCCGAACACCACCGCGCGCGACGCGCCGCCGGCGCCGAGCACCAGCGCATCCTCCGCCTTGTCCCAGCCGGGTGCGCAGGCGTCGAGATTGTTGATGAAGCCTTCAACATCGGTGTTGGTCGAGCGCAACTCGCCATCGGCGAACCACAGCGTGTTGGCGGCGCCGACGGCGCGGGCGCGCTCATCCGGCGCCGACAGCGCCAGCGCCTGCTCCTTGTGCGGACGGGTGACGTTGGCGCCGACGAAGCCGCGCAGCGACAGGCGGAATAGGAAGTCCTTGAAATCCTCCGGCGGCACCGCCTCGATCACATAGCCGCCCTCGATGCCGAGCGTGCGCAGCCAGTAATGGTGGATCAGCGGCGAGCGGGAATGCGCCGCCGGCCAGCCGATCAGGCACGCGGCGCGGGTTTTGCCTTGGGATGTCGGGGTTGAGGATGTCATGGCCGTGACATCGGCCAAGGCAGGCGCGCTGTCAATCCGTCCGCTTCGCGTTCGCGAAAACCAGCGTGCTGAGGATGAAGGCGGTGCCCGCGGCAAACCAGATCGCGGCGAGGTTGATCCAGTGGTAGGCAGCGGCGCCCGCCAGCGCGCCCGCCACCAGCGCCGCCCACAGCAACAAATTGGGCATCCAGGCCCAGCCGGCGCCGCCGGTCAGTGCGGCGGCGGTCAGCTGGCCGACCTTGACCAGCGCTCCAGTGACATAGGTGAGGCCGAGCCCAGCCCCGCCTTCGAGCTGGAATACGGCATTCTCGAGCCCCATCGCCAGCACGATGGCCGCGACCGCGGCGTTCGGCAGGTCATAGGCATAGGCCAACGCCGCGGCCGCCAGCAGCAGCGCCTCGGCAAGCAGGATCAGGGGCTGGCGATGCGCGATGCGGCTGAGCACGACCAGGCTGCCGGCCGCGGCACCCGCGACGAACAGCACGATCAGCGCCAGCGCCTCCAGCGCGTGCTCCCAATGCCCCGCGGCCAGCGCCACGCCGAGCCGCGTCGAGTTGCCGCTCATGAAGGAGACGAACAGTCCGCCGAGCTGCAGATAGCCAATGGCATCGACATAGCCAGCCAGCGCGCTGAGCGCGCAGGCCAGCGCCAGGTTACGGCGGGATTCCAGCATGATGTCCTTGCGCCCCCATAGGGACGCAAGCTAGCTGGCTCGGCCCATCCTGCCAACGATCACGCCCCGCGCGGGCGTGATCACCGCCAGCATCACGCCGCGTCGCGATGCGCGGCGATGATCTGGTCGGCGGCACGGCCCGTCACTTCGGCCATGCGGTCGAACTGGCGGGTGAAGGTGCCGGCGCCGGCGGTGGCCGAGCGCAGCTCCACGATGAGGTCGCCGATCTCGGATTCCGGCATCGTGGCGCGAACGCAGTCCCAGCCGCTCCAGCCCTCGCGGGTGTCGAAGCCGAGGATCTGGCCGCGGCGCGCCGACAGGATCGCATTGATCTTGGCGGTGGCGTCGGTCGGACAGACGATCTCGACCATATGGATCGGCTCCAGCAGCACCGGCTGGCACTGCGGCAACCCTTCGCTGGCCCCGATCCGCGCCGCGGTGCGGAACGCGAGATCGGAGGAATCGACGCTGTGATAGGAGCCGTCGGTCAGCGTGACGTCGACGTCGATCACCGGGAAACCGAGCGGGCCGCGCGCCAGCGCGTCGACGACGCCCTCTTCCACCGCGCCGATATAGTTGCGCGGCACCGCGCCGCCGACCACCTTCTCGTGGAATTCGAAGCCCGAGCCGCGCGGCTTCGGCCTGATGTCGAGCACCACATCGCCGAACTGGCCATGGCCGCCGGACTGCTTCTTGTGCCGGCCGCGCTGGGTGATCGCCTTGCGGATGGTTTCCTGGTAGCCGATCGCCGGCGGATGCGATTTGACGTTGACGCCGTAGCGGTCCTTCAGCCGCTCCTGCGCGACGCGCAGATGCATCTCGCCCTGCCCCCACAGCACGGTGTCGTGGGTGCGCGGGTTCTGGATCATCGTCAGCGACGGATCCTCCTCGTTCAGCCGCAGCAGCGCCTGGCCGAGCTTGACGTCGTCCTTGCGGTCGGTCGCTGATATCGAGATCGACAGCACGGCCGCGGCCGGCTCGACCTTGGCCAGCGAAGCCGGGGCCGTCTTGCCGCTCGATACGGTATCGCCGGTCTTGATTGCATCGAGCTTGCCCAGCGCGACGGTGTCGCCGGCCTCCGCCGACGGCCGCTTGCTGTCATGCGTGCCCGAGACCGCGAGGATGCCGGAGACGCGTCCGCTGTCGCCGCTTGAGGATTGCAGCGTCGCGCCGTCGTCGAGATGGCCCATGAGCACGCGCGCCAGCGACAGCTTGCCGCCGTGCTGCAGATGCACGGTCTTGAACACATAGGCCAGCGCATCCTTCTGGTCCTTGATGCCAAGCCGGCCGGCGGTCTCAGTGACGCCGGGCGCCTCGTGGCGCAGCGCCTTCATCAGGCGAAGCACGCCGTTCTCGCGGCTCGCGGCACCAAGCAGCACCGGACAAATCAGCCCCTCGCGCAATTCGCGGGCGAGATCGTCGAACACGGCATCGCGCGGCGGCTGGATGTCCTCCAGCAATTGCTCCATCAGAGCATCGTCGTGATCGGCGAGCTTTTCCAGCATCGAGAAGCGCGCTTCCTTCTCGCGGTCGAGATTGCCGCCCTCCAGCGCCATCACTTCCGACGGCTTGTGCTCGCGATAGACGAAGGCGCGCTCCAGCGCGAGGTCGACGAAACCTTCGATCAGATCGCCGTTCCAGATCGGAATCTGGCGCAGCACCAGCGGCACGCGCGACGCCGGCTGCAGCGTCGAGAGCGTCTCGCGGACGCGCTTGTTGGCGCGGTCGATCTTGTTCAGAAACAGGAAACGGGGAATTCCGAGCTCCTCGAGCTCGCGCAGGATGATCTGCAGCTGCGGCAGCTTCTTCTCGTCAGCTTCGCAGACCACGACCGCGGCATCGACCGCCGGCAACGCGGCACGCATATCGTGCGCGAATTCGATCGAGCCGGGGCAATCGATAAAGGTGTAGCTGTCCCCCATAAAGGTGGTGGTGGCGGCGGTCAGGCCTACGCCCATCTTGTGTTGACGCGCCTCGGGGCTGGCATCGCCGACGGAGGTTCCGGCATCGACGCTGCCGGCAGTCTTGATGGCGCCAGTGCGCGCCAGGATCGCTTCCAGAAGTGTGGTTTTACCGCTTTGGAAAGGGCCCACCAGTGCGATACACCGTGGACCTCGGGGACTTCTGACGTCTTGTCCCATTGCCGCCTCCTCGTGTTGGAGCTCGGCCCATGATTGGGTCGGCGACCGTTCATGCTCTGCCTGCGTTTGACATTTGGCAAGCGGGAAAACGTCGCTGCGGTGCGGCGTCGCGGATGTTTACGATCGCGGAGCTGTGCGCCGCCCCTCTCCGGAAAAATTGCGTCCGATGCGCCAGTTCCTCAGCGCGCTACCCCTGGAGCGATCTCGCGCCAGCGCGCGGCGATGTCGAGCAGGCGCTGCACGGCAGGCGATGCGTCTTCCTCGCGCCACGCAATCGTGAGCGGGGCCGTCACCACCGGTGCGGAAAGCCGAACGTAGGCGACGCCGCGACCGGTCTGCGCGCGCGCCGCGGCCTCCGGAACGAGCGACACACCGACACCGGCGGCAATCAAACCGATCGCGGTTTGCAGATGCAGACCTCCTGCGCGAGCCGCGGCGTGAAGCCCGCTGCCCGGCATGCGTTGACGATCAGGCCCGTGACCGACGGCTCCGGCCGTGCCGGATACAGCACGAAGGCATCGTCGGACAATTCGGCGAGCGCAATGTCGCGCCGCGTCGCAAGAGGATGCGCACGCGGCAGCGCTGCAACATAGGGCTCCTCGACGATGAGCCGCTGGGCAAGCCCCGGTTCGCCAAGCAGTGCCGGACGCGCGAAGCCGATATCGATCCGGCGCCGCCGCAACGCCTCTGCGATCTCGGCCGCCAGCATCTCGTCGAGCACGAGCTCGACATCGGGACAGGCGTCACGATAGGCGCCGACGATGTCGGGCAGTCCCGCAAACATGGCAGAGCCGACGAATCCGATTCCGAGCTTGCCGGCCTGGCCGCGCCCGACGCGCCGCGTGTCGGCAACCGCACTCTCGAAACTTGCGAGCACCGCGCGGGCGCGCGCAAGAAATAGCTCGCCGGCCTCGGTGAGCCTGACAGGACGGCTATTCCGCTGCAGCAGCGTAACACCGAGTTCGTCCTCGAGCTGACGGATCTGCTGGCTGAGCGGCGGCTGCGCGATATGCAGCCGCTCGGCCGCGCGGGTGAAATTCAATTCCTCGCCGAGCGCCACGAAGTATCTAAGGTGTCGCAATTCCATGCCACCGCTATAGCACGGCGGCCGGCGACGGCAGCCATACGCAATAGCTCTGCAACCGTATCGAACGAGTATTGGACCGGACGCGTCAACGCGGACAGCCTGCGGCAAACCACAGGAGGTCGGCATGACGGCACTGGAAGACGCCTTCGCGGATGCAGCCGCGGCAGGCATCACGCAACAGAAGATCGGTATCGGCGGCCTATCCGTCAACGTCGCGCGCTTCGGCAAGGGCCCGCCGCTGCTGCTGCTGCATGGCTGGCCGGAGTTCTGGTTGGTGTGGCGCCCGCTGATGCTGCGCCTCGGCGACAGCTTCGAGCTGATCGCGCCCGACCTGCGCGGCTGCGGCGACACCGGCAAGCCGACGCCGGGACCCGATGCCTCCGCGACCGCGGAGCGCCACGCGCAGGATATGTTCGCGGTCATGGACGCGCTCGGACATGACCGCTTCGGCGTGATCGGCGGCGATCTCGGCGCCTATGTCATGCAGGCGATGTCGCATCGTCAGCCGCAGCGGCTGACGGGCACGCTCTATCTCTGCACGCCCTACCCGGGCCTCGGCCGACGCTACGGCGAGCCCGCTCACCTGATCGAGGTCTGGTATCAATACTTCCAGCAACTGCCATGGGCGGCGCAACTGGTCGGTAGCTCGCGCGAGTCATGCCGGCTCTATTTCCGCCACTTCCTCGACCATTGGTCGGGCGACGATCCCGCCGTGTTCGGCGACCTGCTGGAAGCCTATGTCGATAACTTCATGAAGCCGGGCAACATCCAGGGCGGCTTCGACTGGTATCTCTCGTCCGCACCCAATCGCCGGCTCTGGCTGGAAGGCAGGCTTCCGGCGCAACCGCGCATCGAGGTGCCCTCGCGCTTTCTCTGGGGCCGCCGCGATCCGCTGATCTCACCCGAATGGTCGGACCGGCTGGGGGACTATTGGAGAGAACCTTCGATCAGGTTCGTCGACACCGGGCACTATGTTCACGCCGAAGCGCCCGGCATCGTTGCCGAAGAAGCCCGCGGCTTCTTCGGCAGGTTGAAGAACGCTACGCGCGCGCTTTAGCGACCCGGACGCAGTTCCAGGCTCTCGAGGCCGGCGGCGATGTTGACACCGACCTGGCCCTGCACGCTGAGCGGCTGCAGGGCGATGGTGTTGTCGGAGCCGCCGACCAGCACGTTGCCGCCGACGCCGACGCCGAGCGTCGCGCTGCCCTGCGCACCGGCATAGTTGCCGGAGAGTGCACCCGGCCCGAGCCGCTCCACCGGCGCGTAGACGCCCCAGGCCAGCGCCGATTCCTGGGTGATGCCGAGGTCGATGCCGACCTTCTGGATGGTCGCGATGTAGCGGTCCTCGGGCAGGCCATTGGCGCGCAGCACGCAGCCGAGATGGGTCACGGAACCGACGATGAAGCCGACGCTCGCGCCACCGCGGCATTCCAGGACGCCGACCTGCACGCGCTGGCTCGGCTGTTGGGCGTTGACGCCAACGATTGCGGTCAGCGTGGCGATGGCGGCAGCGGCGAGGAGAGTGAGGCGACGCATGTTGGGGAGTCTCCGGCTGAGAGGCATGACGCGAGCAGAGAACAGAACGGCGCCGTGTCTGCGGCGCCGTTCGCATCCTATGCCATAACATCGGATGGTCGGCCAGAATTTGCGGTGCTCGGCCACCGATTGTTGGGGGATGTGGCGCTGTTGCTATGTTCCTTCGGGGCTGAAGTTTGGTCAGCAACGGACAGCAAACAACAGACCGCAAAAAAAGAGGCCCGCTTTCGCGGGCCCCTTTGATCGAACACCAACCAGCCTAGAGCGTTTTCGAGCGAAGTGGATACCGGTTCGCGTGAAGAAAACGCGTCAAGACAAATCTAGTGGTGGTGATGATGACGGTGGTGGCGATGATGCCGGCGCGGACCGTTGGTGCGGACCGGCTCGAGATCGATCCCGGCGATGCCGGCCGCAACGTTGAGGCCGGTCTGGCCCTGCACACTGATCGGCTGCAGCGCATAGGCGTTGTTCGGGCCACCGAACAGGAAGTTACCGCCGGCGCCGAGGCCGACCGAAGCATTGACGCCGACGCCGCCGTAGCTGCCGGCGAGCGCACCGCGCGGCACTACCGTGGTCGGCGCACTGACGGCCCAGGCGAGCTGGGTCTGTCCGGTGAAGCCGAGGTCGACGCCGATCCGCTTCACGGTCGCGAGATACGGCTCGGGCCGGCGGCCGCCGCTCTGGAACACGCATTCGAGGCGGGCGACAGAGCCGACGACGAAGCCGACATTCTCGCCGCCCTGGCACTGCAGGACCCCGGCTTGAACCTGTTGAGGCGCCGCGTTGGCGGTGGCGAACGGCGCCAGCAACGCAAGCGCTGCAAAGGTGAGGGTCGAAAGTCGCATTGGTCTGTCTCCGCAAGGTGAACTGAATTGCAAATTTGCGCGGCGGACACAAAGGAAGGCTCGTGTCCAAAACAAGGCAGTTCGCAAAGCGGCCGTAAAAACTTCCCGCGTGTGGCATTGATGTTCGCACACACGCGCGTGAGCTGAGCAGGTTGTGATTTGACTCGGCGATTTTACCGGCGCGCCATCTCAGCGCATAAACGAAAACGCTCCCGCACCAGGTGCGGGAGCGTTTTTTAGTCTCTCGGTTCGGAATCGACTATCGCAGATTACCGCAGAAGCGCTGGATGCGCTTGCAGGCGTCCTCGAGATCCGAGGTCTTGGTGGCGTAGGAGATGCGGAACGCGGGGCCAAGGCCGAACGCCGATCCTTGCACGACTGCGACGCCTTCGCTCTCGAGCAGCTCGGTGACGAACGCCTCGTCGTTGTCGATCACCTTGCCCGAGGGCGCCTTCTTGCCGATCGTGCCGGCGCAGGACGGATAGACGTAGAACGCGCCTTCCGGCCGCGGGCACTCGATGCCGCTCGCCTGGTTGAGCATCGACACCACGAGGTCGCGGCGTTCCTTGAACACCTTGTTGTTCGCGGCGATGAAGTCCTGCGGACCGTTGAGCGCCTCGACCGACGCCCACTGCGCGATCGACGACGGGTTCGAGGTCGACTGCGACTGGATCGTCGCCATCGCCTTGATCAGCTGCGCCGGGCCGCCGGCATAGCCGATGCGCCAGCCGGTCATGCAGTAGGCCTTCGACACGCCGTTCACGGTCAGCGTGCGATCGTAGAGGCTCGGCTCGACCTGCGCCGCGGTGGTGAAGACGAAGTCGTCATAGACGAGGTGCTCGTACATGTCGTCGGTCATCACCCAGACATGCGGATGCTTGACCAGTACGTCTGTGATCGCCTTGAGCTCGCTCCTCGTATAGGCCGAGCCGGTCGGGTTCGACGGCGAGCACAGGATCACCCATTTGGTCTTCGGCGTGATCGCCTTCTCGAGATCTTCCGGGCGCAGCTTGAAGCCGGTCGAAGCCGGGCACACCACCGGGACCGACTCGCCGCCGGCGAGCGCGACCATCTCGGGATAGCTGACCCAATACGGCGCCGGGATGATCACCTCGTCGCCCGGATTGATGGTCGCCATCAGCGCGTTGTAGAGCACCTGCTTGCCGCCGGTGCCGACGATGATCTGGTTCGGCTTGTAGGTCAGGCCGTTCTCACGCGAGAACTTGTTGATGATGGCTTCCTTGAGCTCCGGAATGCCGCCGACATCGGTGTACTTGGTCTTGCCGGCCTCGATCGCGTGGATCGCAGCCAGCTTGATGTTGGCGGGCGTGTCGAAGTCCGGCTCGCCGGCGCCGAGGCCGATGACATTGCGGCCCGCGGCTTTCAGCGCGCGTGCTTTGTCCGTGACCGCGATCGTCGCGGACGGCTTCACACGGTCGAGCGCAGCGGACAGGAAGGCCATTATCATCTCCTGGCAAACGTCGTGAGCCGTTGGGCCACGACTTGATTTGAATGGGATCGCGGCACCCTAGGCCTGTCGCCGCTGCATCGCAAGAAGCTTGGCGGCAAAGCACGAAAACTTTCCCGCATGGCGCGCAACATGCGCAATATTCCGCAAGTTCCGCCCTCAAATGACTCATATCCGGCAAGCCTTGTGATGGCCGCTTCAGCCTAGCCGGCAAGGCTTCCGGCTAAGCGCTCGAGCGCGGATTGCTCCGAGGACAATGTGCCGCGCGGCAGCTGCCTGATGGCGCCGGCGGCAGGTGCTCCAGCGCAGCCCCGACAGCGCACCCCGCGATCCGGATGCCGCGTTAACGTTTCTGAATTGCAGCACGTCAGCCACGGCCGCCGGTGGCATCGACCGGCACCGTGCACAGCGTCGCAGAGGCGTGATCCGAGTTGTTCTGCCGTGTTGATGGAATCGTTCTGCACGCGTGCAGTGCGGTAGACGTTTCGACTTTTTCCACATTGCAGGGCTTGCGACGCACCCCTGTCGGCATCATTGTTTAGCGGCGTTGCGGTGTGACAGGCCGCGCAGATTTCAAGCGTACCGTCTCATGCAGTCCGTCTTCCTGATCGAGTGAACCCCGACGCAATGTACAAGCTCTATTCGATGCAGCGCTCCGGCAACAGCTACAAGGTCCGGCTGGCGCTTGCCGTGCTGAACACGCCGTACGAGGCGATCGAAATCGACATCCTGCGCGGCGAGAGCCGGACCCCGGAATTCCTGGCCAAGAATCCGAGCGGCCAGGTGCCGTTGCTCGAGGTCGCCGAAGGCCGCCATCTCGCGGAGTCCAACGCCATCCTCTGGTATGTTGCGATCGGCACGCCGCTGGCGCCGGAGTCGCGGATCGAGCGCGCAGAGGCGCTGCAGTGGATGTTCTTCGAACAGCACGCGCTGGAGCCGAATATCGGCGCCGCCTATTTCTGGCTGTCGCTGGTCAAGGGCGGGCGCGACCTGCAGACGCACGCGCTGGAGGACTGGATGGAGCGCGGTTATGCGGCGCTGCAGGTGATGGAAAATCACCTCAAGAACCACACGTTTTTCGCCGCCGAGCAGTTCACCGTCGCCGACATCGCCCTCTATGGCTACACCCACGTCGCCGACCGCTGCGACTTCGACCTGACGACCTTTCCGTCGATCCGGGCCTGGCTGAAACGGGTCGAGCAGACCCCCGGATTTGTCGCGATGGATTGGCAGCCGGATCCCGAAGCCGAGCCTCAGGCCCGCCTCGTGGCGGGCGTTTGAACAACGGGTCTGAATTGGGGGAATAGCGGGGAAACTGCCCAAATAGCGGGCAAAACCCCCACGCGGGCCGCATTTTCGCCGCTTTCAGGGGGCCTCGCCGCCGCAATGTTGCCGGTGACGGTGGGCAGATTCGCTCGGATGTCGCGAGTGATTCGCTCGCGGCCTGAGGGATTTAGACCATGAAACGGTGGTCCGGCACGGCAGGCTTCCATGGCCGCCCTGCCCCGGTGGCATCATCCCGGCTGACCAGCGCGATCGCCGCGTCACTCGCGCTTGGCGCGCTGACGCTGTGCCTGGTCGTGGCCGTGACGGTGCTGTCGAGCAACATCAGCATGGCGACATCGATCCCGGCGTAATCCAGCAAGTTCGTTTTGGCACCTTATCCGCGGCAAGGCGCGGGAGAGACAGCGGCGCGACATGATGAAGACCCCCGTGGGACTTGTGACCGTGACGCTGTCGGCGGCGATCCTGTTGGCGGCATCGCTCCTGATCGTGACCGGCACGCAGGGCGAAGACCGCGCCCACCCCGCGCACGTCACGACGCCCGCAGCCAAGCAGGCCCCGCGCCACTAGGGTCCTATTTTTTTAGCATGATCTTTTCGGAAAACCGCTTCGCACTTTTCCGGATCATGCTCTAGCTCCATTTGTGGAAGATGAAGAACGCGCCGGCGGCGATGAAGGCGAAACCGAGCGCGTGATTCCAGCCCAGCGGCTCCTTCAGATACAGCACCGAGAAGGCTGCGAACACGACCAGCGTGATCACCTCCTGCATGGTCTTGAGCTGCGCCGCGCTGTAGACCTCGCTGCCCCAGCGATTGGCCGGCACCGCCAGCCAGTATTCGAAGAACGCGATGCCCCAGCTCACCATGATGACGATAGGGAGCGAATGATCCTTGAACTTGAGATGACCGTACCAGGCGAAGGTCATGAAGACGTTCGAGGCAAACAGCATCAGGATCGGCAGCAGCGACGGCGAAATGGCGGGCATCGATGTCCTCTTGCAAGCAAAGCACGCGGTAACCCGCGGGCACGGAAACGGGTTCCATGCCGATCTCCATATCATTTGATTTGAAAGCAGCGAAAGCTGGTTCGGACCGCGCAAGCGCCGCTTAACGGTCGGGGCGAAAATCCCGGCGCCGTTGCGGCTCTGTCGTCAAACTGCGGCTTTATCGTTTGTTCGACACATAGCGAGAACGCGCATGCGGTTCGACTGGCGTGCAATTTCAGGTCCTGCGCTGACGGCGATCATTGCGCTTGCCGCCTTCCTGATCGATCGCCTGGTGGTCACCGTCCCGAATCCGGCGCCGCTGTTCGTCTGCATCGTGGCGCTGGCGAGCTCGATCAGCGGCATCACCTCCGGGCTGATCTCCGCCGCGATCGCGGTGGCCGCCTCGGCGCTGTTCTTTCTCGATCACCGCGCGCTGCCCGGCTACGACACAGCCGACGTCGCGCGGATGCTGCTGCTGGCCGCGACCGCGGCCGGCACCGCCCTGATCACCGGGCTGCTGCGGCAGAAATGGATCGATGCCTTTGCCGCGGACCAGCAGCATCACGCCACCTCGGAGCGGCTTGCCGCCGCGCTCGACCAGGTCGACATCGGCATCGTGCTGCTCGACGCCGACACCCGCGCCGAATTCATCAATCGCGCCTTCCGCGACTATTTCGCGCTGTCCGACGCGCAGGCCGACAGCAAGCCGCCTTTCGTCGCGCTGATGTATCACGGCCGCGACACAGGCGCCTACGAGCTGCCGGAAGACGAGATGAGCGCGTTCGTCACCAAGCGCATCGAGATGATGCGCGCAGGCGATTCCACGCCGATCAACCTCAATCTCGCCGACGGCCAGGTGCTGCGCTTCAGCTGCACGGCGCTGCCCGACGGCGGCCGCATGCTGAGCTATACGCCGGTCACCGACCTCGTGCGGCACACCGACGATCCCGCCCGTGCCGACGAATACCGGGCGCAACGCGCCGGGCGCGAACGCCATCTGGCAAGGCTGCTGCGCGCCGCCGAGTGAACGGCGACCGCGCCGCAATTGATCCCACGAGATAGCTACACCTCTTTTGAGCATGTTCTTGCCGGAAAACCACTTCACACTTTTCCGGATCATGCTCTAGAACCGTTGCGAGCGATGCGCAGACATCGCATCACGCGGGATCATCCAGGGATCGCTCATGTCCAACGACGTCACCATCCGCTTCGTCACGCGCGACGATTACGCCCAATGGCTTCCGCTGTGGGACGGCTACAACGCCTTCTACGAACGGTCCGGACCGACCGCGCTCGCGCCCGAGATCACCGCGATGACGTGGGAGCGCTTCTTTGATGCCTATGAACCGATGCATGCGCTGGTCGCCGACGCCGGCGGCAGGCTGGTCGGGCTGACGCATTATCTGTTTCACCGCTCGACCACCGCGATCGCACCGACCTGCTATTTGCAGGATCTCTTCACCAGCAATGCGGCGCGCGGCAAGGGCGTCGGCCGCGCCTTGATCAACGGCGTCTACACGCAGGCCAGGCTCGCGGGATCGCCGCGCGTCTACTGGCAGACGCATGAAACCAACCACACCGCAATGCAGCTTTATGACAAGGTCGCGGACAAGCCCGGCTTCGTCATCTATCGCAAGATTCTCTGAGCGCGCATTCGCACCCTGTGGATTGCACAGAGGTGTCACCGGCACGTTACAAAGCCCCGCTACGCTTCCGCTCGCGTAAGATCAGGCCCCCCGTCTCAGATCTTCGCCCCGAGCGGTCCCCGTCAGTCGCCGCGTCTGACCGGGACCGCTTTTTTTGTGACACCGCGTCCTTGGCGACGCTGCATCCTTTGTGACACTGCATTTTTTGCGACATTGCCATGCGTGACCGGCGGTAGGGCGGCACCTTGCCGGCCTGCGTCGTGCGCGTCACAATCCGCGCACTCCCTCGCCTATCCCACAGGATTGTCTCATGGAAATTCGTAATCTCGGCGGCTCCGGCCTGCGCGTGTCCGCGGTCGGCATCGGCTGCAACAATTTCGGCCAGCGCACTGATCTGGAAACCTCGCGCAAGGTGATCCACAAGGCGATCGATCTCGGCATCACCCTGTTCGACACCGCCGACATCTATGCGGGCATGGGGGGCTCGGAAACCGTGCTCGGCACTGTGCTCGGCGGTCGCCGCAAGGACATCGTGCTCGCCACCAAATTCTCCAAGCCGATGGCGACCGACGGCACCAAGCAGGGCGCCTCGCGGCGCTACATCATGTCCGCGGTAGAGGCGAGCCTCACCCGCCTGAAGACCGACTACATCGATCTCTACCAGCAGCACGATTACGATCCGCTGACGCCGATCGACGAGACGCTGCGCGCGCTCGACGATCTCGTGCGCCAGGGCAAGGTGCGCTACATCGGCAACTCCAACTTCCCGGCATGGCGGATCGCGGAAGCCGAATACGCCGCACGCCAGATGAACGTGAACCGCTTCGTGTCCTGCCAGGACGAATACAGCCTCGTGGTGCGCGGCATCGAGAAGGACCTGCTGCCGGCGGCGCAGCAATACAATCTCGGCCTGCTGCCGTTCTTCCCGCTCGCCAGCGGTCTCTTGACCGGCAAATACCAGCGCGGCGCCGCCGCGCCCGCCGACACCCGCTTCGCCAAGGCGCCGGCGTTGAAGGATCGCTACGTCACGCCGCGCAACGAGGAGATCGTCGAGAAGCTGCAGGCCTTCGCGAGCGAGCGCGGTCACACCATGCTCGAGCTCGCCTTCTCCTGGCTCGCCGCCCGCCCGCAAGTCGCAAGCGTCATCGCCGGCGCCACGCGCCCCGAGCAGATCGAGCAGAACGTGAAAGCGATCGGCTGGAAGCTGACCGCGGCGGAGATGGCGGAGATCGATCAGATCACGAAGTAGTCCGCCCCGCTGAAGCCACAGGCACAACTGTCGTCCCTGCGAAAGCAGGGACCCATAACCACAGGGCGTGGTTGGACGTCATGCTGTGGCCCCAGCGTTCTCGAGTAACTGCGTTCGGTGGTTGTGGGTCCCTGTGTCTGGATTGTCTGTCATGATGGGGTGGGCGGGAAGCCGTTGGGTCCTTGGCGCTTGACGCCGTGAGCCGGCTCGGTCTCCCGC
>NZ_VITY01000025.1 GCF_007993935.1 Bradyrhizobium macuxiense
ACCGCCTCAGCGTCGCGTTGTTTCCGCAGAAGGCTGACGTAACCTTTATTGTGGGTTTATGGGGCGCTCGGAGGGCGTTCGCATTTCGTGCGATTTCAAAAGCGTACATGGGTGGGTGAAGAAGCAGAGTACGTTTCCCTGCTTTGAAGATCAAAGTTGGCTCGCGCCACATCGTTCACCGAACGCTCGCTTCAAAGGGAGCGCCCTAAGACCAACTCATAAGCTTTCTGCAATTTCCCTATCAGTCCGCCCAGGCATGAAAGCTTATCAGTAATCACTGGTTGCATGGATCGTGTCCCAGAGCATCGTGCGGCTGGCGGTGGGACTGCGTTCGCGGTGAGAGCACGTTCGGTCGCCCGAATGCCTGCTTCGAGTATCGCAAGTCCTTGCTTCGGTGCTCATCCTTAATACCACCTGATAGAGCAGGCCGCGCTGCCCGGGTCGTAAGTTTATCTCTATTTCCGTTCCTGAGAGGTTGCGTTCAAACGCTTGTTGAAGCTAATTACGACGCGGGCAGATTGGCCTTGATCTAGTTCTCCCGTATCGAATGACTTTCCATCGTCGGAAGTGGCGGAATGCGGCCTGTTATCTTCATTCAGCCACCAAATAGAATCTCCTGCCGAGACTAGGGTATCCGGGCCGTCGCCTTCATATCCGTTGGCCGTAATAATCACCGCATACACCTTCGGCATTTCTCTCTCCTATGATTCGGCAGCAGGCCAAGAACGATAGAGAAGCGCCACTCTCAAAAGCGGCGGAAATAGGCCTAAGTTCGTACGCCTTGAGACATGTTGGCCGGCATACGTAACGTCACGACAGCGCCACCGGTTGCAAGGAGAACCGTGGACGGGTTGGATGCGAAAAGACTTTAGGTTGGATCACATCATCCAAGATCCTAGCGGTACCCAGAGCTGGCGACAGGCACAGCGGAAGGCCCCGTCCGACAAGCCCAACCGATCATGACGGTCTGGTTGCAGGTTCGAGTCCTGCCGGGCCCACCAGTAAGTCAACGGACTTGATGCTAACGCCCCGGTTCTGACCCAGACAGAGCCGGAGACGCTTTGGCCGGGCCGTCATCAGGGAATGACTCGCGCAGTGCGTCCAGCGCCTCGCCGATCATATTTGTCGTCTTGTTGTTCAGCACCTCGGTGCCGTACATCTTGGCCCCTTTCTTCGCAATCCACGAGAAGACCCCGAGCCCGCTCGTGAGTTCGGCAAGATCGACATCGACAAGAATATCCGTGACCTTCTCGACCCGCTTGCGGATCGCCGGCCGCAGCGGCTCCAGAATGTCACGCGACGGCCTCGGGATTTCTCCGGCTGGTATCTCGATCGGCTGCATCATTCGCTTCGTGAGCGGAATGATCGGGTAGCCGATCTCCTTGTCATTCGCGCCTTGGCGAAGCACGAACTTTTTGGCCTCCAGCGTCCGGTCATCTTCGGGAGCGAGCGTTTTTGTGACCTGGCTGGCCTCCCGCACGATCCAGTCTGCCGGGAGCTCGCGTCCGCCGAAGATGGCGTGGCTCTTGGGAAGGCCGAAATTCCAGCGCAGGAACGCCTGCGCATTTCGTCGTCCGAGAAGATAATCGTGACGGCGAAAGCTTTGATCGAGGAAGCCGCTGAAGCCTCCAAGGGCGCCGCTGGCGATGGGATATTTCGGGGCTGGGCCGTTGGCGTTCGTCCGTTCGGGTGAAATGATGAACCTGGCAAAGTTGGTTTCGTTTCGCGCCTTGGCCAGTTCTTCAGGCTTGAAGCGCGCCTGGTTGATCAGCGCCGAAGCCAGGCTCGGCAGCACGCTGGCGAGCGTGCCGATCGTCCTGTCGTTCTCGTAGACCTGGTAGTTCGGGAAGGGCGCGACCAATACCACGGCCTTGTCGGCGACGATCCCATCCGGTTTCTCGGTACCGCCACCGGTCAGGAAGCGGCGCGCTTGCTCCAGCGGTTCATTGTTGATCGTGCCGCCGTCGACCGCCCAATATTTGAAAGGACCGTCCGCCGGAAAACGCGAATCCGGAGGGATGATGACAAACCTTCCCGCAGCATCGACGGTGCCAACCGTGCTGATTGTCCTGAGTTCGCTCGCGAGCCGCTCAATCGCCCGCGGCTTGAGGCCGACAGGAAACGCGCCGGTCGCCAGCGCCGCAGCCTTGAAGAATCCCCAGTTGCGAGCACCAGTCGAGCCTACGTCCAGATAGGGCGCTCCATCCGCAGGATCGACTGCCGACAGCCGAAAGGCGCCTACATCGGCATGGTTGAGCATGCCGAACGCATCGCGCGGATCGGCCCCGATGAGACTGAAGGAATACGGCACGCCGCGCAGATTGGTCAGCGTCATCATCACCTGAAGCGCAGGCCCATTGGCCCGCCCAACCCAGGGCCGCCGGAGCGTTGGTCCATCGATGTTGAATGCGTTCGCCAGGATCTCGTCGAGAACATTGCTGCATAGCACCGACGACAAGCCGTCGACCTTACCTTCAAGGTCCTTCGTCTCGAGCAGCCGCGCGATGGAAATGTCCGTCACCCAGCTGGCGTAAAGCCGATTCTCGCCCTTCGGCGGCGGCGCGACGCCCGGCCAGACGTGAGAAATCGGTTTGAACATGTGCAACGCGGCCATGCCGGCCGTCATTCCGCCGGCCGAGGCACCGGCCAGCACCGGAACGTAAACATCGTGCGTTGGGCCATCCCACCCAGGCTTGTCCCTTTCGGCGCAATAATCGTCGAGCGCTTCGATGATGAAATCCATGACACCAGCGGAGTAACAACCTGCCGAGATCGCTCCCGCAAGCACAAAACCGATTTCGAACGCCGGCTTTTCGGGCGCCATGGCAATACTCCGATTTGGTCGTCTCAATCAGGCGACTGACAGATGTGTCGGGAGGTCCATCGAGATGCGCAGGCCCGCCGTGCCGTTCGGAAGGTTCCGGTCAGCCAGATCGCGCAACGAAGATGTCTTGGCAATTGAAGCCCAACCTGCGGGCGAAAATGTCTCTTCCTTGAAAACGTGCGGCGAAAGCAAGGGATTGGTGAGTGCGTGCGAAAAGGCATCCAACGCGACCATGCGCCCGATCAACGGCGGGACTGCCGAACGCTCCGGCGGATCCTCGGCGAAGAGGCCGACGAAAAATTCGACCCGCTCGACATCGTCGGCGTAAAGTCGCTTCAGGGCGGCGACGACCTCGGGATCTCCGCTAATCTGTTCGAACCGGGTCACGCGCGGGTACTTCATTCTTTCGCGGTAGTCGTTGTAGGACGCCAGGCGGTTATCGCGCCCCTGTTTCAGGCTGGCGACCTCGACCGGCCGAAGGAATTCGGCGGTATTGAACAGTCCGAGACGCCAGACCTGCGATTTGCTGGCGCTGTCGAGCGCAATTCCCAGCCCATCTCGCAACAAGGGCTGATTGCCGAAGCGAGCTCCGCCGATCGGCATCGGAGCGCCGTTCCAGACGGCCGTTTCCGGCACCAGGCTGTGCCAGCGATAGAGCAGGTTGAACTCGACCGGAATCCAGTTCTCGCGATTCCAGCCAGCGGTGTAGCACGGCGAGGGGTCGCTCAGCAGCCTGAACCAATAGGGAGAGATGTGATTGATGTATTCTTCGACGACAACCTTGATCAGCTGAACCACGCTGACATTTCTGGCCGTCTGAAAAACGCGCTCATCGTCCCAGCCGGGGTTCGCGGCCTCGATGACGCCGCACAAGCGATTGTGTTCGCGCAGGAACAGCGTATTGATCGCGGCCGTGAAGAGCGTCGAGTTTGCCCGTTCCCCGCCAAATGCGAAAAGCGTCGCCTTGCGGTCGACGGGGAGGCTGTCCGGCATCTTCATCGGCGCGGGCAGAGCGTCGAACCTCGGGATGCGGACGCCGTGGTCGTCGAACAAGCGAGGCGCCCACTCCTCGCCGCCGACGATCTCGGACAACAACCTGCCGCGCTTGCCGGGTCCGTTATCGAGAGTCCGCAGCGCGTGCTGCACGTCGTCAGTAAGTCCGTAGAGCTGACCCAGATCGATCTGATGGCTGGTCGTGGTCCGGCGGGTGTCCGAAGCGGACGTCATCATGAAGCCGTCGGTGAACCACTGCGCAAACGTCGGAAACAGCAACGTGGACTTATCCGACAGTCGTGGACCTGATGCCCGGGTCACATAAAGATACGCGAAATCGTCGACGGGGGGCAGGTTCGGCATGTCTTTCGGCGGCAGATAGCGGGAGAACCACGTGCGTTCCGTCAGCGAAGACCAGGAGGGATAGTCCGCCATCGTGCTCAAAAGCAGCGGCCGAAACGGCGCCTTGCTGACCGCATCGTTCACGATGACGCGGTTGACGATCCTGCTAAGCCAGGGGAGTCGATTGACAAATCTCCAAAAAGGCCGGCCGTGCGTCAGAAGAAAACTCTCAATCTTGTTGCGCAGGCCATCCCTGCTCGTATCGCGCTGCGCAATGGATTCTGGCGTGGGTCCCATACAGCACCGTCGTGAAATGAAGCCTGAGGGCATCTCGGCAAGTGAATAAAAAATGCAGGGCATTGTCGCAGCTCAATACAACCTTGAAAAGTGCTCCCGGATAAAAAAAATCTAGGGATGCTCTGGCGCCGGACAGCTTCCTGTCATAGAGTTTCGATATTGGTTCTTGAATTCGTATCCACTGACAGCAATTTTTAAGGTGAGGTGCCCAGATGGCCCACGCATTGAATCTCTTCGTCCCGATCCTGCAAGATGCCGAGAGCCAAAAGCTGCTCGCTGATATCGAAGCGAATTTCGCGACGCGCGATCAGCCACTGATCGAAAAGGCCGCCAGGGAGTCGCAGATCCTTCACTTCCTGCGGGTGCTTATCACGCTTGACCGAAAATACTTCGTCGTGCTCACCGAGTACGATGGCAGTCATGAGGAATATGCCGAGTTTTTCCGGCTGAACCTTCCGGATCTCTTCAAGCAGATCTTCACGCTCGCCAATGGCCCGGGATCCTGGGACCAGGTGAATAACGAGAAGACCTTCTTCGAAGCATCCAAGAAATTGCAAATCAGGTCGCTGGGCAACTCGGTGTATGACGAGAAGGATCCTTGGGGGCAAACGGACGGATATCTCTTCCACGCCTACGGTCCTCGCACCGTGAAACAGATCCTCCCCCTGCTGAAATAAAACGGCCGCGCTACGGCTGCGACGACGCAGCCGCATGCGGCCAAGCGCGGGCAGCCGGGATCTGGTGACACCATGGCCCCTTTAAGTCGCGACAACGTCCAATCCCTGCTGCTCGGGTCGAGCCTGCATCCGATCACCCGACACCTGCTTTTCCAGGTGAAAAAGAAGGACGGGGGACGTCAATTCCTGTCGGACCTGTTGCCGTCCGTGTCCAAGGGAGATCCCGCTGCCCTGGGCGCCGCTCCTCTCCTCAACATCTCGCTGAGCTGGAACGGACTTCTCGCGCTGGGCGCCTTTGATACGATGGGCGACGAGGCCGCCGCCGCGTCAGCTTTCTATCTGTTCAACGAACCGCCGCTCTCGGAATCGCTGCGCGCGTCAGGCGCCAGCACGCCCGCGAATTGGTGGAAGAAGCGTTTCCTGAGCACCGACATACACGTCATCGTGCACCTCAGCGTCAGCTCCGAGGACGATCTACGGGATGTGACCACCCGTGTGAGGACAGCAGCTGAGCGCGCCGACCTGCTGGAGCTTCTCACCTCGGCCGAGGGCGAACCGATCACGGGTCGCGCGGTCAACGGGTTTCGGCTGCATTTCGGTTACCGGGACGGCATCTCGCATCCCTCGGTGGATTGGGACAACGATATCCCCACTGGCGGTGCTCTTCCCCGAGGCGACTTTGTGCTTGGCTATCCGTCGCCGCACTACTCGAGCTACCCGGACAAACCGCCGTTCAGCGATTTCGTGCGCGATGGGTCGTTCATGGCATTCATGATGCTGTATCAGGATGTCGCGGCCTTCAACCGCTTTCTGCGCGAAAACGCGCCAAAGGTCGCACCGACATTGCCGCAAGCGGACGCAGAGGAGTACTTGGCCGCGAAGATGATGGGGCGATGGCGCGACGGCTCGCCGTTGATGCTATCTCCGGAACGGCCCGACGGGACAGCCGCACTACGCGATGACTTCGACTACACCGATGATCCCCAGGGCATCAAGTGTCCGTTGGCCGCGCACATTCGCGTGGCCAACGCGCGTCACCAGCCGCTGAACGATGTGAACAAGACACTGTTTCCGGGCGGCTATCCGCGGCTCCTCCGGCGCGGCATGCCATATGGCCCTCTCCTCGACGGCGAGCAGGACGATGGCGTGGATCGCGGCCTTGTCGGCATGTTCCTGTGCGCAAATCTCAACAAGCAATTCTACACCATCATGCGCTGGCTGGGCCGGACGGACTTCAGTCCGGTGTTTCCCGATCAAGTCGGCCAGGATCCGCTGACAGGAAACAGCTCCTTCCCCGGCGCATCGTCCGATTTCAGCATTCCATCACAGAATGGAACGTCCACGACGGTGAAGAGAGTCACCGATTTCGTGCGCATCGAGGGCGTGGCCATTCAGCTGCTGCCGAGCTTGACCACTTTGCGAAACGTGGCCGCATTCGGCTAGCTGCATGCAATAGCGTAGGCCATCCTCGCCGAACATGCGGCCGACAAGGAACACCTCGATGCCGTTCGATCTTGAGTCGTCTCTGAAGCTCGCGGGCGCGGGTCTCGCCGCAGCCGGCCTCTTCTTTACCGGCTACCAAATCCGTGAGACGAATCGCACGCTGGTGTTTACGACTGAGCAGGGCATCTACAAGGAATCCCGCGACATCCTGCGGTTCCTTGCCGACAACCCCGGTGCTCTGATTGCGGCCCAGTCCGAGGATGTTTCGACGCACGATGCCAAAGAACGCGCAAAGTTGTCGTCACAGATCGGCGTGCTGCTCAATTTTTACAACGCTACACTCGTCGAGAGAAACTCCGAATACATCTCTCCGGAGTTCCGCAAGAGCTTAGTCGCCGACTTTTGTATTCTCGCCAAGTTACCTCAGATCAGCAAGCGTTTGCCGGATAAGCCGAACCAGCCGTTTCAGACGCTCGCGCAAATCAAGCGGAGCGACTGTAATGGATAGGCGGACGGTAGTAATCGCTGGCCTCACCTTCGTCTTCCGTAGCACCACGTCCGCGCAAGCCGAGTTCATCGGCAATGCCTATGGAGGTCAAGCCGAAGACGCCACACGCTCCGCGGCAGCGCACGCGTTCACGGGACACCAGAATTTTTACGCGGCCATGGCGCAACTTGAAAAGCGTACTCCTGGTGAAGCCAAAGGACTTTTCTCGAAATCGGCGGCGGAGTTTCGTGCTAGCCGAGAGGAATATGCGCGTGCGGCTCCCCTTCTAAAGGGAAAGCCGTTTGACATGTCCCGCCTTCAGCCGCCCGAGCAGCAATTGCTTCTTCAGTTCCTCGGTCCCTTCAAGGCGACAGCCACTTCCGATCAGGCTGATATGCTTCAAGCATTTGCCGACTCCTTCGTGCAAACGGCCAGCAATGTTGAGAGCGCGAGTTCTGAAATGACGTTGGCGAGATTCCGTCAAATACAAGTCGACATCAACCGTCAGATCGTCGTGGGAACTCTGATCTCGCGGGGTCTGGGGCGTTAGCGGCTTCAGCGACGAAGGTTTGATACGCCGAGGTCTAATATAACGCGCTCGATGGTCCATCGATCGGCAGCGTCGACCTCGGTCCGCATGGCGCCATCCTGGATGATCGAGGCGAACATCTTCGCCGACTGGCATGAGCGGCTTGCTCGTCCTGGAGCAGATGCCGCTCAGGACAAGGTGGCAATGAACGCTAGGCGCGCAAAAAGAAGACCGCTTGCGCGGCCCTCCTTCCTGCCCACGGCGGCTTACGCCGCAACCTGATCTGGTCGCAGTAAAGCCGGAAGCCAGCCCTTGCCAGCAAGGGCAGCCTCTGCCGCCTCGGCCATGGCCTGCTTCTTCATGCGAACGATGGTGTCGGCGGCTTGTGCCGATACGCCTTCCCGCATGGCCTCTACAATGCGCTCCTTGCTGACGCGACCGAAGTAGCTGCCAGCGGTCGGCTGCCAGTAGGCCGTCATATCGAGCCGAACCTCATGAGCCAGGACGGCTGCATGGGCTTCGGACACGCTGCCCAGCTGACGGGGGTTGCGGATCGCATTGGCGGTCAACGACACGCAATGCGCCAGAAGCCCAAGACGCTCCGCATCCGAAAGCTCGTGCAGGAACGTCCACAACGCTTCCGCCTCCTGCGGCAGTCGCTTGGCCCATGCCGCATGGCGCTCGGCAGTCTGCCTCTCTGCAACGCTCTCGTCGATGCCGGGAGCATGACCCGAAAGCCACGCGCTTCTCGGCGTGATCTCAAGGCATGAACCTGCGCTGCCTCGGAAGAAGGTCGCCAAGGCCAGCGCATGCACAAGGGCCAGCAGAGCCGTCGCCGGATGCTGCGCCAGCTCATTGCGGAGAGCGGACGTGCGGTAGGCGGTCAGTTCAGCAATCAGCTTCTCGGACAGCGGCGTGGGACCATCGGCGTCTTCGGCCGGACGCTGTCCCGCGTCATCCTCGGCCTTGGCCTTGGACTTCGACTCATCCTCGGCGCGGACAAAGCCGCGCTCGATGCGCACCGAGCCGTCACCCGCAAGGGTAACAAACGCTCCCGCCCGAGCGATGTCCTTCGCCTTGTATTCCTCGCGGCGCAGAGCCTCGATGGCCGCCTCGATCCGTCCAAGCTGCTCTGCCGCTTTGGCGGGCATCTCGTCGTCATGCTGGTGCTTCTCGCACAAGGCATCGTACCGCGCTTGCAGGCTTTGAAGCCGCTTGCGTTCCGCCTTGGAGAGCGGCAGAGGCTTGGCGTACACGCGGCGCATACGAGCCCAAGCCGCGCGATCAAGCTCGATGTCGGCAACGATCCAACGCCACCCTTCCTCGGCGATCTCAGCGGCAATGCCCTGTAGCTTCTCGCGCACAAGCCGATGTAGAAGGTCGGCATCGGCAAAGAAGCCGCCACCTTCTTGGTCGAACAGATCGCGGATGATCGTACCGCCCGCCCGAGCGTAAGCTTTGGCACCGATGAACATGGCGCAGCGGTCGTCCGATCGCACCTGCCCTTCGCTCAAGGCACGAAGGATAGACTGGCGGCTGCGTTGAAAAGCAGGTAACTCATTCCACACGCGCTCCTGCCGCTCGTGATCCTCGGTGATCGCAAACGCGGATAGCTGGTCGAGAGTCATGTCACCCTTCCGGTAGAGGTCGCGCAGCTTCGGGCTCACCGCGCCAAGCTTGAGGCGCTGCCGGACCACGGCTGCCGTGACACCGAACCGCGCCGCGATGTCCTCGGCGCTCATACCGTCCTCGTCGTGCAACTTGGCAAAGGCCTCGTACTGGTCTGCGGGATTCATGGGGCTGCGCACGGAATTTTCGGCAAGGCTGATCTCGGTCGCGCTGTGCTCGGTATCGAGAATGCAGCGGATCGGTTCGTCGGGCTTGATCTCCTTGCGCTTGGCGCGAAGCAACTGCGCCAGACGGCGGCCTTCACCGGCATTGACCAGATAATAACCGGTTGGCTTCTCCTTCGGTCCGACCTCGGGCTCCACCACCGGATATTGCAGCATGCCGATGGCGGCGATGCTGGCGGCCAAGGCTTGAATGTCGGCCTTGGTGTGCGGCACCTGCCTCACGTTCTTCGGCGACTTCTTCAGCTTGTTCAACGGCACAAACATGATGCTCTTGTTCGAGTCGGCGATTTTACGTCTGTCACTCATGATTTCTCTCCCTAAGGGTTAGGGTTCAGCGCAAGGAACGCGCATGAACCCCTGCCCGTCGGCGAGACCGGGTGAGGGGGAGCAAGACGAAAATCGGGAGGGGGGACCGCCCGGTCTGCAGCGACCGGAGGGAGTGAAGATCGGGGGATACCGATTTTCTTCGTGCTGGGGGTGCCAGGGCAGAGCCCTCGCATCCCCAACTCAAATTGAGAACTTGTCGCTCCGCGACACGATCATCCTTGAGCGAGGGATGCGCGCTTCTGCAGGTCCTCGCAACGCTTGATCAGATCGTCGAAGTCTCGGCATTGTCGGGCAGGACACCGTCATCGGCCATTTTCTTGTAGTCGGCTTCGACTTCGTTGCCTTCCTCGCCCTCGGCTTGCTCCTGCGGCATATCCTCGGGCCGCAGATAGCCGCGCTCGATGCGGGCTTCGACACCGACAAGACGGCCCTGCGGCCCCCAATAGATACACGGACTGGAAAACAGGCGAGATCGCGACGACAGGCTCAAGAAGCTCGTAGCGTTCACACGGGGTCCTGACGCTTGAGGTCGCTTTCGACATGCGAGGTGCCGCGTATCGCTGCCGCGTCGCTCGATTGTCAGGAGCCGCGCATCGCGCGCACAGGCTGCGCATGCCCTGACACGGCGGAAAGAAGCAGCGCCACATCTTCACAGCGAATGACCGAGGATATCTGCAGCGTGAGCGCTGGGCGGCGCCCCAGATATCGCTGAACGCTTCGTCCGGATCCGGTTTATCCTCAACCTGCATATCAAATGCTCATCGAATATGAACAAGCGCGCCGCGCCAATTTCACGATCAAATACGCGGCCGCCACGCAGTCAGCAGGTACACGTCGTTCAGGCTCGCAGATTTCGTGAGCTTGCAAAAAATGCGCTGCCAAAGCCGGCGCATACCAAGAGAATGGACCAATTTACCCATTCGCCGTATGTCCCAAATGGGATAATGCGGCGACCAATGTGTGCAGCCGAGGAGCCAACGGATTGGCCGCACCGACCGGCGCGGGCAAATAGACCGGACAATCATCCTGGAAAACGTTTCGTCCGAGAACCAGACTTATGTTAAGGATTTTTGACGATACGCAGCGTGAGACCGGAGATGAGGCTTAGCGACGTGACTTGTTCTGAGTGCGGCGCTGGCTTCCGCCGCCTTGAATTGTGGTCGCTGGCCGGCCAAAAGGGAGAATATCGCTGCCCGGCCTGCAATAGTTCGGTGGAAGTCTTCGACGGCACCAAGCTGATCGCCTACCGGCTTACGATCGAGCCATCCGTTCGATCGATCGTTAAAGCCATGCGCGGTTGAGGCCGCCACGCTCAAGGGGCCGTGCATTTCTACCCATTATTGGTGAATAACGTCCCGGCAAATTCCCCGAGAAACGCGCTACCCGCGTTTCGATGTTTGCGGCTTGCATCCCGGCGCCGTGAATTGCCTCGATCAAATCAGGGCGTTTGCAAACATTCACTGATCAGATTGCATACTCACCAAAACATCCCCGGCGATGATCTCGGGATTACCAAGATGAAGATCATGCAGATTTGCTTGAACAAACTCCAATACCTTGGCGTTGGCCGCGTTGGCGCTTTCGCGATCCTCAAAGATCATCACGGCGAGACCGACCCCATTGCCTCCGTCCAGGACGTAATACGATCGGAAGCCACGGGATCCTTTCAAGATCTGACCAATGCCGCTTTTCGTGCGGCGAGCGGCATCCGCGACGGAGCGAACCTTGGTGTACTTGCGAATGACCATGTACATTGAATCACCAGCCGTCTCAGTTACATCTGCTCATCAAAGCACATCGCGCCACTGCTGGACTAGATCGCCCCCCGCGATCGCGCGAATTGCGGCGGGCATATTCCCTGCCAGGCCAGGCCGCTCCTCTTGCCGGCAGATCGTCAGCTGACCGATCCGGTCCTCCTGTGGCGAATGGTTTCCGACATGCTTGCACTCCAAACCGCGCGCCACGATGCAAGCGCACCCACCCCAGTTATGGGCTGCAACCGCGACCGGCTCGCTGTTACGACAAGAGCTGCGGCCTGTCCGTGGTCGTTTGGACGCTTCAACCGGCCGCACATTTTTTCGTACGTTACGTACAATAGACACACACTCCGCAGTCACAAGGCCCTTTGACGCGCTGCCGATAACATGCTCATAAGCGATCAGGATCTGCTACCTTCCGGCAAGTCCCACATGGGCAGGAAGGATCCTTAGAGTTCCGGACGAGAACCCCGCCGATGATCAGCGAAACGTTGGCCGCCCTGCGCATCAGTCGCAACCGGATCCACCATTATCGGCGTTTGCTCAAAGCTGCACGGACGGAGCTTGGGCGCAAGGACACCGAAAGACGCCTGGCTGAAGAACGGATTGGTTTCGAGGAGCTCGCAGCTCGCATCTTTCCAATGAGCTTTACGATGCCACACTCCCTCAGCGGCAGCCGTTCATCGGAGGCTGAGCAAGGGACGCCGCCATATCGTCGAGAGCGGTCGGATTTCTGCACTTAGCGGCGTGGCCCGCCGCCGATCCGGCTTTTTTGCGTGGCATTCCGAGCGAGAAAAAAGCCATGGTCGTCGTCCGGCGCGTTTTTGGATGAGCTCCGCGATGAATATCAGCGCCAGAATGAGAAAGTTCGCTCGATGTATGCGCATCCAGCACAACGTAGCGTGGTCCTGTGGTTCCACGAGATGATATATCGGGCTTGGCCGAGCACGTAAGGCGTTGAATGGATAAACTCGCCCGGCACCTTTCGATTTGAAGTCGAGTGCGACGACATCCGCACGCAATTTGAAACGGTTCGGAATTTCTTTGTAGCATATCTCAAATGGGACCGGTCAGTTGCAATTCACGCGGCCGTCGGCCGGTCCAAGGGAAAGTCTATTTTGCCCGAGCGAAATGCGCATCGCTCGTGGGGAACGGGCCGGCATGATTGATGCGCTGGATCTCTTGGGACACCCTGCGGTTTTGATGGATCGGAACGGCTTCATACTGGCCGTCAACGATAGCGCCTCGAAGCTTTTCGATGACGATCTTTCCGTTAAAGGAAAGCGTTTCTTTGCGGCGGACCCCCAGTCGCGAGTGAGGTTGGATCGACTGGTCAGTCAATTCCGTTTCCACTCAAGCAAAACGGGCCGGATGCCGTTGCAAACCGTGATCACCCGGCGTCTGCGCCGACCGATCGTTATCGACGCCATCGTGCAGCGTTCAGAACGCGCAAGCGACAACTCTCTGGCCGAGGGCGTCGCTCTCCTGATCCTGACCGATCTGAATGAAATGCCTCGCGTGTCGCAGGCTTCTGTGATGGAGATCTTTGGACTGACCCGCGCTCAGGCTCGTCTCGCGGCGCTGCTGGTGGAAGGAAACTCGCTGCAAGAAATTGCCCTTGATATGAAGATCTCGTCGGGGACCGTGCGCAACCATCTCAAGGCCGTCTTTTTGCGAACCGGGACGAAGCGACAAGCTGAATTGGTGTCTCTCTTGTGCCGGCTGCTATAATCTCGACCAATTCTCCTTGATGCTACCAAGGAGCCTTCGCTGGCGATCGTGGTGTTGGGAGTTTCCACATACTCGAGAGATCGAAGCGCTTCTGGCATGGGCCGTTTAAAGCCCATCCCCAAGGGCGGGCGACATCGGCTGGCTTGTTTCGATCTTGAACAACCGTGGTGTTCGCACAAGATTGGAGTGGACAGCTGCAGGTCTACGCATTTGCGTAACGGAGCCGTCTGCTCCGAAGCGATCGGCATCATTTGTGGTTGAGGTGGCGCATGTTCGAAGTTTACCTGAACGACAGGCGCGATTTCCTGGTGGTCACGCGGGGCTCATCACTCCCTGGGAGTGGGATGTTGGGCCGATGGACCGGTAGCCGTGTCGCATCTATCAAGTTGCTCATGGGACCCGCGCATCTGAAACGGGCTTCGAAAGTCTGACTGAACCGCCCAATCCAGCCCAATCAATACGGGTATCCTCGCGGAGATTTTCGAAGCTTCAGAGCACGCCGTTAGATCGTTTGATCGTCGCGGTCAGTTTCCTGGCTTTCGATATGGTGAGGGTATCGGGGAATCCAACATTGGCTCCCGGCCTCAGATTGACCATCTCTTTTCACGCGGTTCGTGGACGTTCTTCGGGAACAGGCTTATGCACTGCCTTGCGATCGAACGAGGAGCCAAGGCGGCAAGCAATTTTGTACGTTTCGTACAGACGCATCCAGCATCCGTCCCTCTTTAATGCCACCTCTGGGCAAAAAAGTCGTTGCACAGCGCGGCGGTGCGGTGCGTGGTCAGCTCGCCGACCAAGGCGGCGGAAAGGCCCCGGAAGACTTCTCCGTGAACGCCGCCATGACTTGCTCGAGGCGATCAGTTGTTCGAGATTCATCCCACCTGCGCGGTAAGGGTGAGCAGGGCACGACTGACGGCTCCGAGCTTGCGGTGTTGCGTGCCAACCGCCGCTGTGACGCCGAACCGGGAGGCGATATCCTCGACGCTCATGAAAGCGCCGTTGGCGGCCTGCGGATGCTCCGCGACGACAGAGACGAAGCCTTCGGTCTGTTGTGGATGGCGTTGACCTTACCGCATTTCAACTCGGCAGACGTCGAACGCATCCGCACACGGGTCATCCCCGATCTGCGCCGCGACACCACTGATCAACCTCAGCATCCAGCATGCGCATATACGTCACCGCATGCTTGTGGTCGTACGGCGTCAAGATGTTGTGCGCCGGCGCTTGGTCGGCAACATCGGGGGGACGTTGCGCATAGGCAGTTCTCTCACCGGATCCAGCCCGCTTTTCTTCACACGCCATTCGGGCCGATTGATGTTCTCGCAATCTGCGTTGCGCGGGGGGAGGGTCCAGGTCTGAATGGTCCCGCAGGGGTCCTGGTCGTGAGCGTCAAGCCTAGTTCGCCCTGGCAGTTCCTAATTCGGTCGTCTCAGACTGCAAGCCAAGCCGGCAATCGGCCGCGCGTTGCGCATAAGAGCCGGTAAAGATCGCGCGTTTGACCATGTAGCTCCTCGTGAGAGGAATCGCCCGTTCGGCCTAGTCACCGCTGAATGGGAAACTGGATTCGAAGGGAGCGCGAGGCACATGCTTGTGCTCCGAAGGTACCACCCAACAAACGGAGCAATCCGGCGTGAGCTCATTCGATCCGGCATTCAAAGTTGTATCGTTGGGATCGGTAAAATAATATCGCGTCAATGCTGGTCAGCGCGCTCCGAGATTTGCATGGCGCGCCAAATGGGCGATGCAACCCTCGACAGCCCTCCTGCTCCAACTCGAGGAGTTTCTTCAGTCGCTCGCTTGCTTGATGACGCAGATCAAAGCGAGATCGCCGATGTTGGAAGAGTTTCACGTAATGACGCAGCCGATTGTCAAATCGCACATCTCCACGGAGATCCAGGATGAATAACGAAGTCACGTGTAAGCCCGACGTGAAGGGCTTCTTCGACCCCGGTACATTCACTATCAGCTACGTGGTGTCGGATCCCGATACGCGACGAGCCGCGATTGTTGATTCAGTGCTCGACTACGATCCGAAGGCTGCGCGTACGAGCACGCAATCGGCAGATGCGATTATTGCTCACATCAAGGAGAACGGTCTCGTCCACGAATGGCACCTCGAGACGCATGCCCACGCCGACCACCTCTCGGCGGCGCCGTATCTGAAGGAGAAACTGGGCGGCCGGATCGCGATCGGCGAGAACATTGCGATCGTCCAGAGGACGTTTAAGAAGATCCTCAATCTCGAGCCGGCATTCGCCACCAATGGCAGCCAATTCGACCACCTGTTCAAGGACGGTGAGGCGTTTCGGATCGGCAAGCTCGAAGCTCGCGCCATCCACACACCTGGTCACACGCCAGCCTGTCTGACGTACCTGATCGGCGATGCCGCATTTGTCGGCGACACCCTATTCATGCCGGACTCCGGAACCGGCCGATGCGACTTCCCGGGTGGCGACGCTCACATGCTTTACCGCTCGATCCGGAAGCTGTTCGCACTTCCGGCGCAAACGAGGCTTTACATTTGCCACGACTATCAACCCGGTGGGCGCGCTCCGCTATGGCAAACCACGGTCGCAGAGGAACGCGAAAAGAACATCCACGTTCATGATGGCGTCCGCGAGGAAGAATTTGTCGCGACGCGCAACGCGCGCGACGAGACGCTCGACATGCCCCTACTGATCTTGCCTGCGGTGCAGATCAACATGCGTGCGGGTCAGTTCCCACGTTCGGAAGACAATGGAGTCAGCTATCTGAAGATACCGCTGAACCAGTTGTAGTAGTCTGTGAGGATCGCGGTTCTCAGTTCGCTGTGCCAGGTCCGCATCGCGCCCAAATGGCGGCGGGTCAATTGTGACGACGCGCGATCACACTCCCAGCTCGGATTGAAGACGTCGCCTGGGTTCGCCTTTCGCCTCGTATCCCCGCGGGGATCAGGCGCTCCGCGCCAGCTCCCGTTCCGGCAGCCAGGGGCGCACTCAGGATTGGATCAGACTTCGGGAAGCAACGTCACCATCAAACGCGCAGGCTGAGGGCCTCCCAATCCTCAATTGCACTAATACACCTGTCGAGTATCGGAAACCTATCGCCCCATTTCTTGCCCTGCGTGACGATTCCATTCACGTGGATAGCGAGCGGCGTCAGCAAATTCCACAGTAAGGCGGCCAGGAACTCCCGTCTAAAGTCCTCGTAAATCCATTCTTTAGAGCAACTCGACCTGCAGATCATATAGTGGTGATCAACCAGCTTGCTTTGTACTTTCTTCCTCTCCGAAATGTGCATGCTCGTCGCAAGGATACGCGCCACATCCAGCATTGGCGACCCTAGTTGAAGGCACTGAAAATCGATAAACCTGACAGATCGCTTCCCACGACTTGGGTAAAACTGCATGTTTTGGCAGTGGAAATCCCCATGAACAACTGTAGGGCAGGTCCCCGAAACAATTTCGGCAATTCCGTCCATGTTCTTGATCAAGAATATTGCACTTTTCTCCAATAGAGGAGGCCAAGGCCCGGCGTAGGGTAAAAGTATCGATTTGCAGTAGTCGGTAATGTGGGCCTGCGGGGTACGCCTGATCCATCCGGGTACGCGATCAGCATGCCTCAAACAGCACGCATGCAATCGGCCGATTTCAGCCAGAGCAAGCGCAACATCTCCAGCGCTGCATCCATTCAACTGGGTTATGAAGCCATCATCACCAAGATCCTCGAGGATCAACTCCATTCCCCTGCCCGATCCCCGACCACTGGCGCCGAAACATTTGGGAATGTTGATAGCTGCATCCACCGCCAAGCGGCTCTCATAAAACAAGATCTCGTTCTCAAAAATACTGAACGTTGGCGCGCAATCGCCGTCGATATATTTCACGAATACGGGCAACTGCGAGATGGCGCCACTTTCAGCATCCGTATAAACTACGTTCAGTCGCTTTATGTTGCTGAGCAAGCCATGCCCCGACGTCCTCTCCTCTACGATTTCGATGACTTCGCTGCCTGGGCCGATGGCCTTCGCGTTGCAAAGCAGCCTCGTGGTGTACTCGCGATCGGTCTCAGTGAGCATCAGTATCGTCGCCCAATAGTCTCGTGTGATCGGCGCCAGCAAATTGCGGAGAGAGATACAAACCGAGGCAAGTCGGCCTTCACCCTGCAGCCCAGAGACAGGTGCCACTTGTACCCTCTGAGATCGAGGTTCGAATCTCCGCAAAGGGGGGAGCCCTGCGGGCCACGAAATTACGATGAAGCAACTTCAAAGATCTCTCGAAGGCGCCAAGTTTGATCTTATGGCCAGCGGCAACCAGCCGATCGCATTCGGCATCAAAGAAAAGCAAGCATTGACGATATTCCGCCACGAGATCGCAGCCAGCGGCCCAGCGTGTATAGATTCGCTTCCGAGCAGTGGAGAATAAGCTCGGCACCACGGCTTGTCCTGTGGATACGAGCCCCTCGGTATCGGCTATCTGATGGTACACTGTTTCGATGGTATCGATGCAGCCGACGCTGAACTTTAGATCACGAACAAGGCGCAACCACATGTCCCAATCTTCGCAGTGGCTGAGGCGATCATCGAATCGAGCTGCTGTACGCCTGAAATTTGAGGTAACAACGGAGCCCGTGTGGATGAAGTTCGCAACATCGAGGAATTGTCTATCATAGCTGAAGAACTTCCGACGACAATTGTCGGTCTCGATGTCCTCGATTCGAGCTATTCTCGTCCCAGCGACATAGGCCCCCGTATAAAAGAACTGGAGATGTTCGCGCTCAAGCAAATGATGGGCGGCCTGCAGATGATTCTTAAGGAAGAGATCGTCGTCATCCAGGAAAGCAATATATTTGCCGCCGGCATGTTCCACCCCGACATTTCTCGCGTGGGAAGCGCCAGACCTCCCTGGGAGGTTATATAGCTTTATTCGTAGCCTTCCTGTCCAAGAGGAGGTCACGTCCTCAACGCGGCAGCCGCCATCGTTGATCACAATGATCTCTGTATCCTGATAGGCTTGCCGGTGAACGCTTTGCAGCGCGGCGTTGAGCAAGTGTGGACGGTTATATGTAGGAATTATCACGCTAATCATTCCTGCAGCTCCCTCGAACGAATCAAAGACCACTTTCTTTGGCGCTTACTCGTATGAATTGTTGGTCAAACGCCAAGGTGCGGAAGTTTTTCGACCGGGTCCCCTAGTTCAATGCAGTTGCGATTGAACACGATCATCTCAACTCAACTCTCGAGCAATGGCAGACAGCACATTTCTTAGCGCTTCGGCGTAGATTCTTTCTCCGATCGCCCGGTTCGCGCCCTTGGCATGGTATACGGTTCCATCCGTCGTCTGATACCTCTCTGGAAATGGAGTTATCGTATAGCGTTCACGGAATTTCGCTTCGACATTGCCAATTAGATGGGTTTTGACCAGGCCGGGTTGGATGTACAATATCAGGCTCGTCTCCACGAGGCCGGCGTGATTGTCATCAGCCCTGACGACTCCGGTCGCCGCTGAGATGTCGTTCCTGGTTTTTTCGGATGTAAAGTCCCACCAACTCCCCGCCAGGACTCGAGCGCCTGGACAGTCCGCGTCGAAGCTCACGATCGCATCATAACAAATCGGCAGGTTGGCGTAGGCAGCATGAAAGACAACGAAACGTCTTGCGCCCTCACGGTACAAAGAACAAAGTATGCCATAAAGCAGATCTCTCAGCGTATTCAGGCCTATATCAATCGTCCCCGGAAAGGCGCCTCCCAATCTTGCGGGGTTAGTCATGTAGCCATACTCGATTGTCGGTATGGTCACTCCGCCGATCGCCTTTGCTATGCGCTCGCAGAAATCACCTGCGATGATCGAATCCGTCGACAGTGGGAGATGGGGCCCATGGGGTTCCGTTGCCCCGACTGGAATCAAGACAATTTTGTCTGAGATGGCGGCCTTGAATTCTGGCCAGGTAAGCCGAGCAACATTCATTCGCGGCCTCATTCATCGGCTAGGACGTACTTGAAGGTTAAGACGATAAATTGCGAACAAAAGAATCGACAATATGAGGGTCGCCAGCGCGCATATGAAGAGCGATCTGTAAGCACCCAATCTTTGTATCATGGCAGCGACGAATATTGCGCCGGCAGCATTAGCCGAGATATTGGCGGTCATGAAGAGCGCCATTACCTGCGCCCGCATTCCATCTCCTACCGCCAATTGCAAGGCGGAATTGGTGGAAATGTTCATGATGACCACCAGGAACCCGACGGCAGCAATCGCCAGAAAGAGCAGAGCAGGATAGGCGGCGGCTGACATAGCGGCCTGGGCAATGCCAATGAGCAGGCAAACACCGAACATCATGTTCATGCTGTTCAGATTATTGCGGTAGGCAAATGCAGCGGCAATCGAACCGACCGCCATCGTACTCGTAAGATAACCATAGATCCTCACATCTCCGTCAAAATTTTCCTTGACGATGAAGGGCAGGACTAACTGCCCATTCTGAGCGAACGCAGAGACCAAAGCTACCATTGCCAGTATCACCATTATCTTCGGCCGAGAGAGGACATAACTTACTAATCCACCTCGTCGCGGCACTAACCCATCCGCTCGATCGTTGCTCCGTCGCTTCAGCTTGATCGCCACGACCATGACTGCGGAGATCACGTAGGACAGGCCGTTGAGGATAAAGGCCCAGCCCGGTTTCATGAATACAAGCATGTATCCCGCAATCATCGGCCCGATGATCTTAGACGAATTGAAGATAATACTGTTGATGGATACTGCTTTGGGTAGGAAGGCCGGACCGACAATATCATAGACAATGGCAGTTCTTGCAGGCTGAGCAAATGCGGTGGCCATGCCACCGATAAAAGCCACTGCAAAAATCTGATAAATGTCCACCCAGCGAAGCAGCGAACTTATGCCCAGGGCAACGAGCGCGGATGCATTCATTAAGTAGGGACCAATGATCGCTCTCTTCAGGTTCTTACTATTTTTGTCCGCCAGGGACCCGGCAAACACCCCGAACAGCACGATCGGTACCGTTTGCATCGCTACCGTGACTGCAAGAGCATAGCTGTTATTGTTCGAGATCGCGAGCGCGAGCCAATCCTGAGCTAACCTCTGGGTCCATGTGCCAATATTCGATATGATCTGAGCAGAGCTGTAGTAGAGAAACCCTTCTGCGCTAAAAATGCTCCCCGTTCTCGTGGCGTTGCTGCGAGATCTCATGCGGATTCCTCCACTTGGCGACGGCCCGCACCTTTCGCAGCTATTAAGGCCTGCACCGTGTTGTCGGTCACCGAGGAAACGCGATAAACGGCGACGCGGCTCGGCCTCGACTCACCGGGCGTTCGGTTGACGAACAGCGTCCAAACCGTCTTTCCTGCTCTCGTTACCTCGAACGCTCGCCCGGCCTGCGCATCGGTAGCGAGGATGTTACCGTTTGCCAACAATTCGCAGCCGCCGGCCAACGGAGAGAAAAAGGACGAGAGTTCGTCACCTCTGTATTCCCAGGTTATTTTCCGGCTTTGTGGATCAATCTCGACTAAGCGCGAAAAGCCACGATCTCTACCATTATCGAAGACAAGTATTCTGCCGTTCTCCAACAGAATCGGCTGATGCTGGCCCGACAGGATGTCGGCGCCATGCGACCAGAGCACCGTTTCCGTCCTGAGGTCGGCTACCAATATCGTATCGAGATTTCGCAGTGAGATGAGAATGTTTCCCTCGCTGAACATCCCACAACGGTTGCGTTTCAGGAGCATGACCGAATTTGCATGGAGTACATCGAGCGGCGATCCTGTCAGTTGCCGCACAGAGGACAGTAGCCCTCTCTTGGTCTCGGGATCTCGCGAATGCCGACCTACTTCCAAGTCACGGCTTTCTTCCCACACTTGCCTTCCGAGCGGCAGACGCTCATGGTTCTTGGCGATGAATAGTTCGCGTAGACCGCTGTCGTTCAGGACCAAGGCCGATATTGAAACCCTGCGCTTGAGGCCACCATGCGAATCGAGAAACACAAGGAAGTTATCGAGAATGGTGTAGTTCTGCCCATCGAGTTCGATATCTACCACATCTTCCGTTAGCGTAAGGACGCCTCCGTCATGCAAAAACTCGACATCGTGATGAGCTGGAATATCTGCTTTCCAGACGACACGTGAGAACGGATCAAGTTTTATTAGTGATCGCAGTGGAACTATGACAAACAGATTCCCTTGCTCATCGACGCGAACGTGATTCCAGCCCTTCAGGAACGATGGTGGGTTGCATTCTGCCGGAAGTTGGTCGGTGGTATTGGCCCATTGGTGAATGTGATGCCCGAGGCTATCAACGAGATTTGCTGTGGGGTGAGGATAGGTTGAGGATCTCGAATATAAATAGAATGCCCTCGGGCAATCTGCCAATTTATGATTGACCACGAGATCTCGCACTTGAGCTCCTCCAATGTCTTAAGGCGTGGACTCACAAAGGGTGCAGGACAGCCGATCGGCGCGGAACCGGTTGAACTTGCGTAACCCAAATCCCCACAATCGGCCGCGTCACGCCCCCAATCTGCGCCGTGTAGTGCGTGAGCTCGCCTCATAGATGGCCAACAAGGCAAGAAGCTGCGGCGCTTGGCGGGCGTCCTTGGCTCTCCTCGCCGCTATTGGGAATGAGTCGTCCAAATCAGCGCGACGCGCCCGCATAGACATGGCTGATCTCTCCCTCCCCCGGACACGCCTCAGCCACAGCGCCACCAAGCTCGGGACCTGTGGTGTCGGGACAGGCTTCCAAAGATCTCGAACTATGTAACTGTGTTAGAAAGCTGCCGAGGTCATTGGTTTCAAAATCGACACCGGAGGCAATGCCAATCTGACAGTTAGATGCTTTGTTGCCGATTGCTTCGCTCGCCGACGTGACGAGCACGGTCGTCATGCCGAGACGGTGTGGTACATCTAGATTAGAAGCAATGTCTTCGAACATCGCCGTTTTGCGCGGCTCGATGCCGAAGCGCGTGACGAAACTGTGATAGCAACGCTCATCGGGTTTTGGTCTGAAATCACAGGCAGTGATATCGAAAATGCCATCAAAGAGATGATCGATGCCGAGCTGCGCAGCAGTCTTCAGTGCATGGCTTTCGGAGCCGGAGGTGAAGATGAAGCGGCGTCCAGGTAGGCGCGCAATGGCGCCAGCAAGTACGATATCGGGCTCAAGCTCTGAGCGATCGATGTCATGCGCGAAGTCGAGGAAGAAATCGGGCGCTACCCCATCCTCGACGATCAGACCTCGCAATGTCGCACCGTAGCGCCCACAATAGTAGTGCTGCAATGCTTTCGCCGAAAGTCCATCAAGACCGAAGAGGCTCGCGACCAGCACGGTGATCCGCTGGTCTATTTGCAGCCAGATCGAATGTCCCGCTGAGTAGAGCGTGTTATCGAGATCGAAAACCCAGTTCTCGACGTGAGCGAAGCCTCGTTGGAAAGGCTGACACCCACTATCCTCAAGGGAGGACGCGCACGCATCGCCATGTCCGGGTGAGTATTCCATCATCGTGCGCCGTGCGATTTCTATTTTTTGCTCCAGCAGAGATGATGGGTTGGACAGGCCGATCCCCCGCATCTGGCGAGACCATAGCTGACCTAAGGTCCGTGATCTCCTCCAAGAGTGGGTAGGGTCCAAACCGAGCTTGAATGGCTCAATCAGGATTATCGAACCCGTCTATGTCGGGTTTTGATGCGGACGGGCTAGGTTACGCGAGAGCCATCCGAGGCTTGGAACGTCACGCCGGCGCGACTGATCCACTAACTGCAGATTGAGGAAGTCTTCCTTGTTGGAGCAGCCGCATTTTGACATGCATGTGTTCCAGGAATTGCGCGCGGGCGGGAGAACAAAGGTTCTGTCGAGAATGTTGCCGAGGCGGCCGATCTTGAGGTCGTAATATCTGGAGCAGGGATAAACCTCTCCGTCGATACCGATGAAGATATACCCGTTACCCGCCCCGCAGAGCCGCCCAAGCGAATCATCGAGGCCGGCAATATTCGCTGCGATCATTTCCTCGTCGCAGCCGAACTCAGCCGCCACTCGTTTCCACTCTTCTTCGCGGGACGCTGGAACGATCGCATCGGAATAAGTGTAGGTCCCCAATTCGGCATCGGCGATATAACCAAGATCGACATTCAGGGGTACATCATACCCGCTGAGAGTTTTCGAAAGCTCGTTAAGCGCTCTCTTGCTATTTGGAAAAAGCAGCGCGTTCACCACGACGAAGCAGCCGAACTCATCGCGTGCGCTGAGGACATTCTCGACAAAACGCTCCAGACCGATTTCGGTAGGATGGTAGGTGATCCAGAGCGAGAGCTTGGCCCGTCCCTCAGCGCTGAATAGGGAGAGGCGGTTCTTCAGGAGGGACCCGTTGGTCACAAGCTCGACATAGCGGACGTTATCCTGACAGCAGAGCCAGGACGCCTGCGCAAGGAATGGTTTCGAAGTCAGTGGCTCCCCGAGGCTCGCCAGTCTGAGCCCGATCGGGAAATCGCGGCTGCCGAGCCAGTGGACCACATATTTGTAGTCCTGCAGGTCCTGTTCGGTACGCCAATCCGTCCTCGGGTCTTTGGCCCACTCGCCCGTCGAGACACAATATGGACAGCTGAAATTGCAGAGGCGCTGCGGGGCGACGTACCAGATACGAAGGACGTCAGGTGGCCCGCTGTTTTGCCATGCCAATCTTTCCTTCATCATAGCTTCTCGGAAGAATGAGTAGCAATCGGCTGAAACTGCTTGAATGGAAAATGCAAGGCTTGATCATGGCAGCGTCGGCATATGAAGTCCTTAGGCGCTGCCTCTATCCCGAAGACGCGTCGACGCAAATGTACTGCCGCATCGCTCGACATGATCTCGTGGATCGTTCCATCACGGACGTTTCCGTAGGTTTCCTTCTGGTGGTAGTCGTTGCAGCAGATGAAGACGTCACCGTTCCAGGCCACATAGAAATGATTGACAGGCCAGTTGCATCCGCGCAATGCGCCATCGACGAAAACATGCTGGTCGAACTCGCCTTTCAGAACGCCGGCGCGGTCGGATAGCGTCGTCGCTCCTACCCTTACACCATCCCTGCCGTACCGGGCTTTAAGGGCTCTCGTATTCACCGATAGTCGCGGCTCGATGCCATTAACCACAATGTCGATTGGGAACGCCTTCAGTTCGATCGCTATCTCCAGATTCCGAATGGTCTGCGGGAATGTTCGGGAATTGGTCAGAGAGCGGAATTCATCCGCATCTGGGGATGGGATGTTGAAGATGAGATGGTAAAGTGTCTCGCTCTCGATGAGCTGGCGCAGCTTGCCTTCCGTCAGAGCGCTTCCGTTTGTATACAAAGCCAGCTTCAGGTGATGACGACGCAGAATAGACACGCGTTCATCGAAGAATCGATCCAGAGTCGGCTCGTTGAAGAAGTGAAACGTGACATAATCGATGCCGGCATGTTCAGCCAATTTATGTATCGTTTCCTCGAAGAGATCGAGGGACATGGTATTTCGTCCCTTGGGTTCTGCGGACACTGGGCAGCATGCACAGGCCCAATTGCAGTGAGACGATATTTCGATCTCTCCCGAGATCAGATTGTAGTCCCGGCACAGGGCATCGGGAGCCTGAAGCCAATTCAGTGAATAGAGAGAAACGACCGATGTCGCCCCATAATTCTCGATCAACATCTGAGATGCAGTCGGATATGCAGCCGCCCGCCGGAGAATATCGAGTTCGGCGCGGTCGTGGCGCCAGCTGACCTTTCGATCGAGATCGACAATGCCGAAACTGGCGCCGGTATGGTCGTCGGTATCTGGAGACTCGGCACCGTGCGTGTCCGTCATGTAAATGACGGGCGACGGTCGGTTGGGTTCCAGGACCGTGAGATATGGAGATGTTTGCAAGAGTGCCGGTAGCGACATGGACGGCAAAGCCTCATGTTGAGAGGTGGACGAAGGGTGGTTTCCTCAGTTTAAAGACGCATGCCAACGGTATCCGGGAGTATTGAGACACCGCGCGGACTGGCAATTCTGTCCTGCCCCTGGTCGAGAGCCGCGGTTCGGAGAAATCCATCACCTCAAAACCAGCGTCCTTAAATGCCCGCCAGTAATTCTCGAGTGGCCGGTGGAAGTAGGGTACCGGGTCAAAGCCCGGCCAATCGTCCATGATATAGGCCGTCTCTTCGAAATAGTGATCGACTGCAAAGTGTGCTGCCTCTTCTTGACGCGGAGTGTCCTCTGCGTCGAAAACCCAACGGCGCGGTCCGCATGAAAAGCAGGGATGAGTAATAGCGAAGACCGCGGTCCCGCCGGTCCGCAAGATTCGATAGGCTTCGCTCACGGCTTTGGAGTAGTCGCCAACGTCCTGCAGAACAAAATTGCTCACGGCGATATCGATGCTTTCCGAAGCCAAAGGCTGCAACTGTGTGATCGAGCATTTGTGGTACACAATGCCAAGAGGTTCGGTAGCTTCGTGGCATAGCGCCCTTTCGATCATCGCACCGCTTTGATCCACTCCTGTGACGCGAGCCGAAGATCTGGCCAACGTCCGGGACAGGTACCCATTGCCGCAGCCGAGATCGACGATATCCTTTCCGGCAACATTTCCGATGAAGGCGAAGACAGAACAGTCCGTAATGTAAATTCTCGTTTCGTCACCCTTCTCAGCGATGCCTTGGTCCCACACGTCGGCGTTTCGGTTCCAGGCATTCTCGACGTCGCTGGCCGTCAGCGGTGTGGCCGCAGGTGCTTGGCCACCCATCACTGTGCCCACAAAGGGCGGACCGCAATCATTTGCTGGCGCGGATACTTGACTAATCAGAGAGCCGCGCCGCTCAAACTCTTGCCGGTCGAGCCCGGGCTGCTGCCTCCCGGTCCAGGGAGAGGTGAGCACAAAATAATAGTCCCAACTCCAGAACCTGTCCGAAACCGTGTCCACGCGCATGGCGCAGCAGCTGCCAAAGTACAATCCGGTTTCCGGGCAGAACGCGGTGCATGCAAAATGGTTGGAGCGGCCACACTTTCCGCAGACATACTGCCAATGGAAAGAGCAGCGCGGCGCTCTAGATGAAAGAGCGTGGACAGCGCAGCGGACTTTATACGCGGGGTCGCTTTGTTTGATCCGCGCGCAATAGTAGCAAGACGCCATCTATTCCTCCTGGTGACACGCCCGCAAAAGCCCGGAGAGGTCAGACGAGCGGCTCCAATCCCTTGCGAAAACTGATTGCGCTATTGCGCCGCTGCGACAACAGCAATGGCCGTGCCAGCGCCTCCTCACGCGCGCGGCGACCCGTCGTGGAGAAGCCTCGCGGCGGGGCAGAGCTCGGAAATGCTAAATCGACGGCGCACCGTCGATGTCGTAGCGTCTGGGTAACCGCTCTGGCCTCATGCAGCGCATATAGCAACGTCGTCGACCGCACCGGACGATGTCCAATGCTGGCCGTGGGGCGCGGCCGCGATGGCAGGCGGCGTTTTTATCTTCACAGCTTGTGCGTCACTGGTTGGGAGTCCGACAAAAATGGGCGGATCCCTGCCATCCTTGCTGCACCTTGGCTTCGGTTGACACTCCACCGTTGCATCGTTGCAAACCTCTTCATCCGATCGCAATGTATCCTACGTGCTAGGGTCGCGGCGACGTCCAGACACCGCCGAGCGAGTTCTAACGAACTCCTGTTCGACTTGATTCCCCGAACGTTGCTACGGTGACTCGGTCGATCACAAGACCTTGTGTTGCGCGACGGTGTCAACCGGCAACGCAACGCTTAGTCGCTCGCGGTCTCGTCGAGCGGGACCTTCATGCAGTCCGCGGCGTCCTTGTCGGTGGGAACCCCGAGCATGCTGGAAGGCGCGGCGTCTTGATGCCCAGCTGTTTTGAAGGCCCTGAGCGGCTGCCGTGGCCGCCCCTCAACGTCACCTGGCGACGACAAAGCCAATGCTCGATCCGGCAGAGGATGACATCGCCGTCGTAAGGGCCTGATGTCAGACGCAATTGCCTGTGCCAGTGAAGCGCACTCGATCTCCGTTCGGCTCGACGGTCAGGCAGTAAACAGCAATTTCACAGAGCGTAGCGAAAGAGATCGAAGACCTGGCATCGTCCGTTTCGTACGCACCATCCCGATCGCGTCGCCGCTGCAGCAGATTTTTTCGACGATGCCGATAGCGTTCGGCTGCTGATTGCTCACGAACGACGACCGGCGAACATCTGAAATTCGTGTCGCGCAGCAGAACTTTTCTTTCACCACTGCTCTGCCTCGAACGATCGTTTTCGATCATGCAGAAATACAGTCACACGTTGCGATCAATACGGAATACTCTTGCAAGCTAGTGATTGATACCAGACGAGAGGACATAGAACGATGCCTATTCACGCAGCGAACCAGCCATCAGTGTCGCCAAGCGGGAACGGCGCTTCGCTCGGATCTTTCAGAAAGTCACCATCACCAAATCGCAAGTGTCCATCGCATTAAATTGATAGCTGCGATCGGTCTATTGCGTCTCACAAAGTCTGGGTGAGGAGCAGGAATAGCAAGGTGAGCGCAAATCCAGATGCACCTCATGTCGTTGATCGGCGAATGCCACAGGTCGGGAAAGAGACCTGAACGCGTATCTTCGTCACGCGCGGAAGTGACCGATTGCAAATGCAATCGCACACGGGTCTCGCCGATCCCGTCGTCTTGGCTTGATGCAAGGCCATCTGCTGTTCGTTAGCCGAACAGGACGCGCATCAGCCTAAACACACACGTACGAGCTCTTCCCACGCAAAAAACATAGCGGTCCTATGTTTGTGTATTTTTGTGGAGGTTTCAGTGTCAAAAGAATCGGCCCAGGCAATATCCAGCCAAGACGCATCTAAATCCGGGCCGCCGCCGTGCCGCACCATGATCGCGTTACGGCCGGTCACAGCTGCGATCACTCTTTGCGCATTGTCGAGCACGTCATCATTTGTTCAAGCCCAATCGTCGAGTGATAGAGCGCAACAGCGAACCCGTCCGCTGGTCCGCCTGCAATCACTCGAGGCAGCTGAAAGGGCCGAGATCCGCGACGGCCGCACCGCGATGAACGCGGCGAGGCAGGCACAAAAGAAAGTTCATGAGGCCAGGAGCAAGACTGAAGCAAAGACGGATTATTTTGCGAAGTTCGACAATCTTCGTGAGAAAGGATTGGTCGTCGGGATACCCGGTCCCGCCGACACGGTCGATCAGGATGCAGGCGGCTTTAGATCCGCGCTGGCTGACCTCGGTATCGGCTACTGGGCTTGGTCGCAGATCAGCTTTGCAGACAACGTTTTGCCAAACGCCGCCAGAAGCACCATCGCCAATCAACTATACAACGGTCAGAACCCTACACTTTCTACGGAAAACTTCGTCACGTTAACCTACGATCTCAGCCGATATGGGATTGCTGATGGTCAGATCGTCGTGGGAGCCGTGCAGCAAAAGGGCACGTGGAATCCCGGCGCCCCCGAGACATTTGGATTCAGTTCAATCTCGTACTATCAGACGTTTTTCGACAGACGACTCGAACTCAAGCTCGGCTATCTGAAAAACAGCTGGGAGTTCGCGGGCGCAGTTAATGGGGCCGCAAGTGTATTTGGCCCCTCGGGAAGTATTCTGGTCCAGGGAGGCATGACATACGCCGTCACGCCGACGCCGGCAATTAATCTGAAATACAATTTCGATGATCGGTTGTATACCAAACTGTCTTTCCAGCGTTCAACAACTCCAGCCGGTGTAGTTGCGCAGCTAGCTGAAAATCCGACCAGCTTGGGCTGGAGCACGCCGAACGCCGGCCTGCTCTTTCTTGACGAAACGGGCTATAAGAACAGTGCTGCTCTGGGCTCGCCCGAGACGTGGTTGCGGGCGGGTGTTGGAATCAACAATAGTCGCTACACGAACTTGGCCTATCCGAGCGAGCCTGAAGCTGACGAGAATAGTTTCTATTACGTCGCCGCGGACAGGCAGCTTTTTCAGACCGATATCCAGGGCTCGGCATCTCGTGGATACTATGGTGGATTCTCGGTGATGCACGCTCCGCCTGACCTGAACAGGGTCAGCCAGTATTACGAGCTTCGTCTTTATGCCAAGGGACTCTTTGACAGTCGGCCCACGGATATCGTGTCCTTTGTTGCCGCTGACACGGTCTGGAGCAACATTGCGGTGGAAACTGCGCTAGCTGCAGGCAAGCTCGTGCATGGCGACGCTAAATCGGTTTCGGCGAACTATTCCGCGCACCTGGCACCGGGAATTTATACCAGCGTAGGAATCACGTATATCGATCATCCGACGTCAATTGCTTACACGCCGCAAATTGGACATGTTCTCAATTTCTCGGTGACTACGAATATATTCTTCTAGGGCCGGCGAATGCCTGCTTTCCACTTCCAAACGGGCTTGGCTGGCTCAAGGAGCCTTCTCCTGACGTGTCACTACAGCTTTCATATAGCAGCAGTCAGAGTTTCACACCGCGATTATCGCTTTACACATCGGAAACCGACATTGCTTGTGGCGCTGTCGATGGCCTGCGGGTGGCGGGCGGCAGGGCGGTAGCGCTGGCAATAGCTGGGCGCGCACAGATGCGAGCCGCCTTTGAGCACCTTGCGCGGAATTTTTATCGCGGGCATCGCTGGGTCGACGCTCTTGGCACGCAGGCCGCCGCGCGGATTGTCCACCACGCAACATGCGCTGTTGCGCTTCTTCGTGTGGGCTGGCAGGCTCCACCAATCCTCGCACCATTCCCACACATTGCCGATGAGATCGTAAACGCCAAAGGGGTTGGCGGGATAAGCCCGAACCGGCGAGGTGCGGGTCCAGCCGTCAGGCGCCTGATTTGCGAAAGGGAACAACCCGTGCCAGGTGTTGGCCATACGCCGGCCATCGGGGCACAGCTCATCGCCCCATGCATAGTCGCGTCCTTCGAGCCCGCCGCGTGTAGCAAATTCATGCTCGGCCTCGGTGGGAAGCTGCTTGCCCGCCCAGGCGGCGTAAGCGGCGGCATCCTGCCAGGCCACCTGCACGACCGGGTGGTCCATGATCGCCGTGATCGAGCTGTCCGGTCCGGTGGGATGGCGCCAGTCGGCGCCGGGCACCCAGCGCCACCATTGCGAAGGGTCGCGGGTGTCCACGGGCCGGTCGGTCATGGTGAAGACCACCGAACCGGGCACAGCGAGCGCTGGGTCCATGCCCTGGTAGTCGGCCGGATCTGGTGCGACCTCGGCGAGTGTGCGATAGCCGGTTTCGGCCACAAAGCGCGCGAATGCGGCGTTGGTGACCGGTGTCGCATCGATGAGAAACGGACTCACCCGCACCCGGCGCGCCGGCGCTTCCTCAAGGTAGAATCGATCAGATCCCATCGTGAACACGCCGCCCTGAAGGGACACCATGCCTTCGATAGCCGTGTCGTTCATCGTTGTTTGACCTTTGTCTCGTCAGACAAGAAAGCCGTCACAGCCAAGCGTTCCGAGGCACGGCACCAGTGGGCTCCGCGCAATCCGCTCGTGAAAGATTTCGCTGCGCGCCCACGACTCACAAAATTACCGTTGCGGTATCCTTTTTGGATTCCGCAGCGGTTTTAGACAACTCAAGTGGCTAGTTGGCGCCCGCGGGGCGATGGGTTTTTCCATCCCGGACATCGCCCCAAGTGATGAGCGGGTAAAGATTGTGATCCTTGGCCTCTTTGTTAAAAAGAGCTCTGAGCTCGGCGAGCTTTTCCGGATACCTCTTGGACAGATCCACACGCTCGGTAGGGTCTTCGTTCAGATTATACAATTCCCAGACATTTTCGTCCGGCTTCCTATCTTTTGGAAGGAGATAGAAGGAATTCGGGTAATCCTGCGATGCTTTCCATCCATCCTGGTAGATCGCCAGAGATCCGAAGATATAATAATATTGTAGCCTGTGACGCGATGCAGCCTGCGCATCGCTAATCGAATAGGCCAAGGATACACCTTCGATAGGCTTCTGCGGGACGTGACGAATCTCCTCGGGGGGCTTGATCCCGAGCAGATCCAGCGTCGTTGGCAGAATGTCGATGACATGGCCGTATTGAGTTCGGATCCCGCGTTCCCTGATGCCGTTCGGCCAGCTGATGATCAACGGGTTGCGCGTTCCGCCCTCGCTGTTCGCGTCCGACTTCCACAACCGGAACGGAGTGTTCGTTGCCTGCGCCCATCCGACTGGGTAATTGCCTTGAACTGCTTCAGGGGTGCCGATCAAATTCATCTTGCTCAGATTGTAAGCAACATTCTCCTTCTCGCTTAATGGCTTATCCTTGCTTGCCCATGAAGTATCGCGGTCGATGTCGCCGTAGATTGTCCCGCCCCTGCATCCGCCATTGTCTCCTATCATCACGACAAACAGCGTGTTGTCGAATTGATTAGTTTCCTTCAGGTGATCGATCAGCCGACCAATTTCATAGTCGGTGTAGGTAAGATACCCTGCATATACTTCCATGAAGCGCGCATAGAGCTTCCTTTCCTCGAAAGACAACGAAGCCCATGCCTCAACATTTGGATCACGATCCGGTAGAACCGCGTTAGCCGGAATAATTCCCAAGCGCTTCTGCTCGGCGAAAACTCGCTCACGATAGGCATCCCAGCCATCGTCGAATGTCCCCTTGTACCTGTCACTCCATTCTGCAGCGACTTGGTGTGGAGCGTGCGTGGCACCCGGTGCGTAATAGAGGAAGAACGGCTTGTCCGGCGCCGCCTTTTTTTGTGTATCGATGTAGCTGATGGCCTTGTCGGTAATCAGTTCGCTCAGATGCCGGCCATCGGGCTTCACGTGTGCTTGGTCCTCGACCAGGTCAGGTTTGTATTGATCGGTCGCCGAACCGAGGAACCCAAAAAAATGATCAAAGCCCTTGCCAGTTGGCCACCGATCGAAAGGACCGGCGTCGGTTGCGTCTTCATCGGGAGTCACACCGTATTTGCCGACCGCAAAGGCGTTGTAGCCACGATCTCGGAGTATCTCTGCGATCGTACCATCTTCGGACGGTATTCGCCCATCCCAACCCGGGAAGCCGGCAGAAAGGGACGTATGTGAAAATCCGGCCACATGAACAGATGAACTGTTCCTGCCGGTGAGCAGCGCGGCACGCGTTGGCGCGCAGATCCCAGTTGTATGGAAGTTTGTGTAGCGCACTCCCTGCTGCGTCAGTTGCTCGAGCCTTGGTGTGCTAACGCCTCCACCGAACGCGCTTGAAGCGCCGAAGCCAACGTCATCAAGAAGAATCCAAACCACGTTCGGCGATCCAGCAGATGCCCTGATTGTCTTAGGCCACCACTCGGTAGACTCTTGCAGAGTTCGGCCGATCTTGCCTTGATAAGGCTTCTGCTGCGCTTGAACTTGGCCAACCACCGACATGATGGACACCAAAGCTGTCATGGCAAGCAATGCTTTGCAGTTCACTGTTTTTCCTTTTTGTTTCGAAGAGGAATGTCGCACTCGACGGGCTGGGGCAGAAGTGGCAAGGGGTGGGAGACTGAACTCACAGCGGGCATAAACCTCTCAATCACAAATCGCGCGCTGACAACTCTCCGCGACGGCCGTGATGCGCTCGTTCGCGTTGCTGACAAACTACCCGCGACAAAGCTTGGCTCGCAATAGTTGTATATTTCAATCTACTAACGGGACTTGGTATCCTCTTCTACGATCGCTACCCCTCTGCAATATCTCCCCATGGCTTTGACTCAACGGATCGTCATCGGTCCGAAACGTACGAGTATCAAGTGGCAGCATAGACGCTCGAGCGCTTACCTAGATCGATCCCGTGCACCCTGCAGGCGCCGGTCGACCGTGCGTCGTTCACCAAAGACTTCATGGTTACCGACGAAATGCGCTCTGGCCCCAGATGCCTTCGCCTCTTGCGGTACCGTGGATCCGCGTCATCTGCTTTATGGCCGACGCTATCGATTTGATCTCGATTGACACCCATTGCGATAATCGATGCCACGCCAGGGATCACCAATGAAGAAAACCTAGGGATGACGGCCCCCGACGTAAACGGCTCGGTCTAACCGCTGCATAGAGGTTCATTCTCCACCTAATTGCCGAAGGCATTGCTCGCGACAGTCTTGGCCCGGACTGTTCAGGCGGGCACCACGCATCGCTCTCAACGGCAGCCTCACCCCAATAAGATTGCGGGACGCCGTCGGGCCTATGAGCCAGGGAGGCGCTTCTACACCGTTCGCACGCACCGCATTTGTTATGCCTCGCGCTTTTTGCACTTTGCGAGCGATGTCATCGTCAACCACTTCATGAGTAATCCGAACGCACGTGTTTGCCATCTGCTACGTCACGTGCGAGCTCCTGTTGGTCAACTTCTACCTGCGCTCTCCACGGGAGGACGCGGGTAAACTTGCCTTCATGCATGAGATCGAAGGCTGTGTTTATCTTGTCGAGAGGCATCGTATGGGTGATCAGATCGTCGATCTTGATCTTGCCTTCCATGTAGCTGCGTTCTTACCTCAAGCATGGACAAATACCGGTTCCAAAAGGAGGTGAAATGCCGCCGCGGCGGTATTTGGTCCACACGTGAGCGTTCATCGGATAGCGGGCGGCTCCCCGTCCTGAATATCCTCCGGGATCTCCTGCCGCAGCTTCGGTCCTTGACTGAGCCGCCGCCCGAGCGCCGCGACGAAATTGTCGTAGCGCGCGGTCGCCTGCGCCCGCGCCGCCTTTGCTGCCGGTTCGGGGAGAGGCGGTGTCGTCGTGAGCCAGAACCGGACGAACAACGCCATGGTCTCGACCGAGATCCCCATGTCGCGTTCGAGCCGCGCGATGCGACGATCGACTTGATCGAGTCGCTTGGCAATAGCGGCTTCCCGCCGCTCGTCGGCGTCCGGCGACAGGAAGGAAGTGATCGCGGCTTCGGCGATGAGCGACATCGGCTGCTCGCGCCTGGCTGCATAGGCCGACAGCGTCTTCATGACGTCCGGATCGAGATAGACCGACATCTGAGCTTTCTTCTTAGGCGCGATCATGCCTGCCTCACAATCCGAGATCGTCGCCGGGATCGAGCGATGCCTGGCGCGCAACGCCCTGCATCATGTCGTTCATGCGCCTGATCCGCGGGGCATCTTCATCGAGTTCGTCGGCCAAGTCAGACGCGAACTCGTTGTCGAGCGGTTCCTTCGTTTCCAAAGTGTCGCGAACCAGTTCCGGTTGCCGCCGGCGGTCGGCGGTTTTCGGATCCTCCACGTCCGCCTGGTTGTCGGGCGGCGGCAGCGGCCGTGAACTCCAATCGTCCGGCCGGTTGTTGTTGGCCTTAGTCAGCGCCGGCGGCGCCAGGATGCGCTCCTCGAAACGCCTGTCCTCGTAATAACGCGCCTTCTTGGCCCGGATCGGATGGAGGCCCGACATCATGACAATCTCGTCCGATGGCTGGAGCTGCATCATCTCACCGGGCGTCAGCAGTGGGCGGGCGGTCTCTGACCGCGACACCATGAGGTGACCGAGCCAAGGCGCCAGCCGGCTGCCGGCATAATTCTTCATCGCCTTCATCTCGGTCGCCATCCCCAATGCGTCCGAGACCCGCTTCGCCGTCCTTTCGTCGTTGGTCGCGAAGCTGACCCGGACGTGACAGTTGTCGAGGATCGAGTTGTTTGGCCCGTAGGCCTTCTCGATCTGGTTCAGCGACTGGGCGATCAGGAAGCTCTTGATGCCGTAACCCGCCATGAAGGCGAGCGCCGACTCAAAGAAGTCGAGCCGACCGAGCGCAGGGAATTCGTCGAGCATCAGGAGAAGCCGGCGCCGGCCGGCCTTGGCCTTAAGATCCTCGGTCAGGCGGCGGCCGATCTGGTTGAGGATCAGCCGGATCAGCGGCTTGGTGCGATTGATGTCTGATGGCGGCACGACGAGATAGAGCGTGGTCGCTCGCTCTCCGCCGACGATGTCGGTGATCCGCCAGTCGCAGCGCCGCGTCACCTCCGCCACGACGGGATCTCGGTATAGGCCCAGAAACGACATCGCGGTGCTCAGGACACCGGAGCGTTCATTGCCGGACTTGTTCAGCAGTTCGCGCGCGGCGGAGGCGACGACAGGATGGACGCCGGCCTCGCCGAGATGCGCCGTCCGCATCATCGCGGCGAGCGTCGATTCGATCGGCCGCCTTGGATCGGACAGGAAGGCCGCGACGCCGGCGAGCGTCTTGTCCTCCTCGGCGTAAAGGACATGGAGGATCGCACCGACCAACAGTGCGTGGCTGGTCTTCTCCCAATGGTTCCGCTTCTCGAGGCTGCCCTCCGGGTCGACCAGGATGTCGGCGATGTTCTGGACGTCGCGCACCTCCCACTCGCCGTGTCGGACTTCCAGCAACGGGTTGTATGCTGACGACCTCGCATTGGTCGGATCAAACAGAAGAACGCGGCCATGCCGCGCCCGGAAACCGGCGGTGAGCTGCCAGTTCTCGCCCTTGATGTCATGCACGATCGCCGAGCCGGGCCAGGTCAGCAGCGATGGGATGACGAGCCCGACGCCCTTACCACTCCGGGTCGGCGCGAAGCACAGGACGTGCTCCGGTCCATCATGGCGGAGATAGGCGCGCTCGAACCGGCCGAGCACCACGCCGTCGGGCCCGAGCAGGCCAGCCTGCTCGATCTCCTTCGCCTTAGCCCACCGTGCCGAGCCATAGGTCTCGGCATTCTTCGCTTCGCGGGCGCGCCAGACCGACATACCGATCGCGACCGCCGCAGCGATGATGCCGCCGGATGCTGCGATGGTGGCGCCCTCGATGAAGATCTGTGGCGCATAAGCATCGTAGGCATACCACCACCAGAGGAAAGCGGGCGGGAGGTAGAACGGAAAATGGATCAGTTCGAACCAGGGTCGCCCGAGTTCGGCTTGAAAGCCCAGCCGCCAGGCCGTCCATTCCGTCGCGGTCCAGAACGTCAACAGGACGATCGCCAAGACAGTGATGACCTGGCCCCAGAGAATCTTGGTTGCGGACATGGCGGCCGCCCTTTCCTTAAATTCGGTGATTGGAGGGATGGCTCACAGGCCGAGCCCCCTGCTGCGTCCAAAACCCCAATCGACGCCACCGTCATCGCGGGCGACGCCGGAGACATGTCGGCCGAGTTGCTTCTCGATTGAGGGCGTCCAAGGCACGAGCTGGAAGCCGAGACCATCGTCGATCATCGCGAAGCGGCCGGAGGCGAGCGCGAAGCGCTGCCGATAGGTGCCGGCGACATATTCGCCGGCGGCTGACGGATTGAACGGCTGGCCCGTCTCGGCCGCGAGCTGGCTACCTAGAGCCTCTAACTCCCGGCGGCGCAGCGTGCCGATGAGGTTCTTCGCGAACACCAAACCGCGCGCCTGGCGCTCGGCGAGACCTTGCTCGATGAGCTGCTCGGCTCGCCGTTCCATGGCTTGCCGGACATCGGCGCCGAAGCCGGCCTGACCAAGTGCCACCGGATCGCGCGCGACCGCCTGCCGATCGAGCCATGTCGCACCACTTGCCGTCACCTGCGCTTCAATCGACAGATCCGAACGGACGGCCAGGGCCACGCGACGCTGCCCTCGCGCGTCGTCGAATTTGCGCAGTTCGACGATCGAGCCCGGTGCGCTGTCGCCGGCGGCGTCAAGATCGGGGACCCTGATATGGTGGCTCCGGCCGTCGACGCCATCGACCACCGCATAGGCGGTCCCCTTCAGTTCATCATCGAGACCGCGATCGACGAGGCGTCCGATGACGGGGACGTCGAGGCTTTCGCCTGATAGCACGTAGCTCGCGGTCCCGCGCGCGATGCCGCGTTCGGTCAGACTGCGGTGGATACGTTTGATGATGTCGCCGCGGTCGCCGAGCTCGCGCAAGGTCGTCTCTGCGGCCTCGTCCATGACCCATTGGCCTGGCCCGACTTGATGCGCAAGACCGAGGCTCTCCAGGCGCCGCAGCCGGCCGACCTTCAGCGCGTGGAACTGATCGGGCTGCTGCGTCCGATCGGGCGCAAGGTCGATGACGCCGTACCGGTCTGCGTCGCGAAAAAGCTGGCGATCGAGTTGTGTCCAGCGCTCGGCTTCGACCTGGCGCTCGAGTGAGCGGCGAATATCGAGATCGGAGCGTAGTCCGAGCTCCTGTGTGACCAGGTCCTGCCCGCGAGCGCGCATCCCCTCCTTGATGTAGGCGCGGGAGATCACGAGGTCCTGACCATCCTCGGCGACGCCGCGCACGAGGATGTGGATGTGCGGATGCTGGGTATTCCAGTGATCGACGGCAACCCAGTCGACCTTCGTGCCGAGGTCCAATTCCATTTGGCCGATCAGCTCGCGGGCGAAACCCTTGAGATCGGCCATCTCCGACGCGTCCTCCGGCGAGACGATGAAGCGGAAATGGTGCCGGTCGCCCTCGCAGCGCTCGGCGAAGGCCTTCGGATCGGCGTCATCGCTCTCAGGGCCGAACAGGTTGGCCTTCTCCCCGTCCCGGGTGACACCCTCGCGCCGCAGATACCCGAGGTGCGCGGCGAGCGGCGCCGAGCGCGCCGTATGGCGGACGACGCGGGTCTTGATCGTCACCAGGCGCGAGCGGCCTGTGAGAAGTCGGTTCGCCCGTTCACTGGCGACCCGGCCGCGGCCGAAGCGCGAATGACGATGGCTGGTGAGGCGGCCGGCTCGCGAAACGCCGCCGCCCGCGCGCTTCGCGGCAGCCAGCGCCTGCGCGATGAAGGGCTTGGCGCGCTGGCTCCGTGAGGAGCGGACGCGGCCGGGCCTTGGCTGAAAGTCGTTCTCCTCAGCCATGGCCAGCCTCGGCAATGTGAGAAATGCAGAATCCGCGCAATGAGTTGATGGTACGACGCACATTGCATGCCGAAGCCGCACATTGGCCGATCAAAGAGAAACAGGCACAAAAAACGACGACCGACCGAGCCGCACATTGCGGCCTTTTATCTCGCCCTCTTAATCGGTCGTGTCGTCTCTCTGATCTCACCCATTCTCGTTTCCTTTCTCGTTTGCGACAAGGCCCTCTGCGCCACGCTTGAACGCGCTTGTCCACCACAGCCACGAGTCCCGGTGCGCCGCGCACTCTTCCGCGCTCAGCGACGGGGATGTTCGGCTGCAACGCGGCAGCACGCGAACCGTCGCGGCGCAATTTTCCATCGGCATGACGGAGCCACATCACAGGCATTCGTGCGTGGTCCAGGTTGCACTTGACGTGCGTGGCCACAGGCAAGATAGCGTGCGTTCCGTCGTCGTTGATCTGCACCAGGTCTCGTCCGCTCGTGGCGGAGCTCCGTGTTCAAAGCCTTGTTCAAAGCATCGCGGTCATCGGGTCATTGATCTGCACTCGGTTAGCGGTGGGCTCCGAGCAGCTTGCGCTCCTTGGTCGCCGTGCGCGCGCCGACGTCCGCCGGCGATGCGGTTGGATCGCCGCAGTAGAACGTGCCGTCGACCCACATCGCATGCATGATCACGGCGAGCTTACGGGCCACCGCAACGGTCGCCTTGGAGCAATTCCGGATGCAGCCAGGGTGACAGCGAACCGGCCTCATGACCGACGCGCCGCAGCCGCCCCAGATAGGGTTTGAGCGCCAGCTTGATCGCCTCCGGATCGGTCACCACCGCCGTCTCCACCATCACCTTGCCCTTGTCGTCCACCACGCACATCGCCGTCTCGTCCATGCCGACATCCAGGCCACAGAAGAATTCCATCGCGCGCCTCCCACGTTGCAGAGACGACAGCGGTGGCGACGCAACCGCGCCGTTTGATGGTCGCTCGCCGGGTTTTCCACCGCCAGACCGATTACGGGCGGCACTCGTTCGGTCGTTGCCTCCTCGTCTCCGTCCCCAGCTCTTTCCTCTTCGCAGACGTGCGCTGAGACACGCTTGAGCACGAATTCGCAACTGATGGCAGCGGCAAGCGGCCATCGCGCGACCAATGAGCAGATGTCTGCAGCATGGGTGCTCGCCGATGTGCATGGATCTGGGTTTTCATGTTGGCGAAGCGGTGCAGTCATTGCGATCGTCCTGAGGTCGAGACCGCGACGAACAGGCCTTCCGACTGCGGCGCGATGGCCGAGAGATCGTGCACGGGAACGGCAGCCCGCACGTCATTCGCTGGTGGATCGGGTGTTACTCGCACGGCAGACGATAGCCTTTCAGCGCGCCCGAAAAAGAGCGGCGCCCGCGTCCAGGATGAAAGAGAAGAGGCCGCGACGAGGAGAGGTCCTGGCGTGCTCTCCGCATCGACAAAAGGGACGATGGCCGCGACATAGGCGACCGTCTCGGCGGGCAGCGGGCGATGTCTATCGCGAAAATCCTCGTAGCGACCGGGACCTGCATTGTAGGCCGCGAGGAAACCCGGCGAGCCGTAGCGGTCGTGCAACTCGCGAAGGAAAGCGGCGCCGGCGAGGATGTTGTCATGCGGCTCGAAGGGATCGCGTCCGAGACCGTAGCGCGCCCGCATGTCCTCCCAGGTCTTGGGCATGAGTTGCATCAGACCGAGCGCGCCTTTGGGCGACACGGCGCGCCGGTCGCCGCCGCTCTCGATCCGCATGACGGCGCGGATCCAGGCTGCCGGAATGCCAAACCGCCGCGCGGCTTCCGCTACATGAGCGGCATAGCGATCGCTTGCCTGTTGACGTTGCACCACTGCTGCCTGCGCTGACAACGCTGGCGTTGGCCCGCCAATCACCAGCAGGCAGGCAAGCAGTAGAATGGCAAAACCCGCCATGTCTCCGCCATAACGTGAGCAAGCCATCGTGCTCGCGCCCAGCAAGGATGTGCGCGGTTCGCCAGCCTGCGGCCGCCCGTGACCGCCGCCGTGCACGACGGCCAACCGACGCTTAAGCTGGGCGAGGCAATGTGATGACGCGAACAAGGAAACGAAGCTTTGATGCGCCTTGTTGCCGGCACGCGTGACGAGCCCCTGCATGCGATCAATCCCGCTCGGCGCGTTGGGGCTGACGATTCCAGTTCAGCGTCCAGACCGATTTGTCCTCGCCGGATTGGAAGAGATTGGCGCGGATCGGCCGCGGCAGCGTGGGATCGTCGATGATCAGCGAAACATAGTCGCCGGCCTTCTGGCCGGTGCGCTTCCAGCCCGCGCCGATCTCGGGCCCTTCGCCATCGCCGAGGCGAATGCGGTAGTCCGGCGCGTTCTCGGCATCTGAGGATTCGGCCGGGACGAGGGTGAGAATCCGCTCGAAGAAAAGCGTTTCAATGCGTCCAGTGAAACCGGACTTCTCGCGGGTGAACTGACCGATTTGCGCCATGGGAAAGCTCCTTGGTTGGCGGGGTGGGAAGCGGGTCAATCGGTCGCGGCGCGCCAGACGAAGCGGCCGTCGCCGGCCTCGTCGGTCCAAAGCGGGACCGCGCGTGCGACGATCGATGTGACGGGGAGCGAGCCGAAATAGCGGCCGTCCAGGCTGTCCGGGACGGTCGGGTTCATGAGGAAGACCTCACCCGGCTGGAGGGTGATGCAACCGCTCCAGCGCGGCAGAGGACGGCCGAGATGGTCGCGATCGTGTGCGGCGCCGACATCGACATCATCGACGCTGACGGTGTCGCCCGACCGGCACACTGTCTGCCCGGGCAGCGCCATGACATGCTTGAGCAGCGGCACATTTTTCGGAAGAAAGCCGCCATCAGCGAGAAAGCTCGCGATCGGCTCTGGTGGGCGCACCACGACCAGTTCCAAGGCGCGCAGCCGTCCTGCCGGATGCAGCGTGTAGAAGCCCGTCGGCGTGCTTGCGGTGGCGTTCCAGATCAGCCGCGGCGCAGGATGAAGGAATCCCAGGCCGCTGGCGGCGAGCATTGGTATGCACGTCAGCACGATGTAGCCGAAGCGGGTCATGGCGTGACGCTCCGGCGCTTAAGCCAGGCGACGTGCTGCTCACGGGTGTAGGCGCGCGGTGCGTGACCGGCGGCGAGGCGGTTGTGGAGATGCCGCCAGTATTCGGGCGCGGCGTCGGCCGGATCGATGGCGAGCGCCTCAATGGCATCGACCGCCTGCAACACGCGCTCGACCTTCGGCCAGCTATCGACGCGCAGCAGGATTTCGCCGCCGGGTCGCACGAAGGGCAACGTCTGAAAACGTTGGCCGGGCTCCACGGCGCGCACGATGTCCATGCGCGACACCACCGTGCCATAGTCGTTCGACGCCCAGCGGACGAAGCCGAAGATGCTGCCGGGCGTAAAGCTCGAGACGCTGCGGCGGCGGTCGAGGATCTTTTCTTCAGCGCGACGGCCGAAGCGCAACCAGTGCTCGATCCTCTTCTCGACCCAGGTCAGCTCGACATGCGTGAGCGCAACTCCGCGTCGATGCGAGGGCGGCACGGCACGCGGCGGCAAGGCCTCATTGTCGTTCATGACGGCTCTCCGGTCTCAGTGGGAATTCTCGGGCCAGCAATTCGCGCAGCATGTTGGCGACGGTGACGCCGCGTTGGAACGCGGCGACCTTGATGCGACCGCGCAGCGCCGGCTTGACATCGATGGTTAGACGCGCGGTGTACCCCGCTGCGTCATTCATGCGACGCGGCGAGGTCGCGCCGGCCTTGATCCAGCGTTCGGCATTGCCGGGTCGCGATGTGAATCCGCGCTTGGTCGAACGTTCGCTCATGGCCCGCACCTCGCGACTTCGGCGGCGAGCGCGGCGATCTCGCGGGCAGCTGCACTCTGCTCGGCGAGCTCGAAGACGAGCCGGCCTGACTGCGCTGCGTCAGCGAAGACGACGCGCTGACCGATGGTGCTCGCGAGCACCGGCGGATCATGATCGGCGAGCGCCTCAGCCGTCCCGCGGGCGATGAGCGAGCGCGCGCCATAACAGTTGAGCACGAATCGAGCGGCGAGTTGCGGACGATGGAATCGGGCCTCACGCAGCAGAGACAACATCTCAGCCGACGCCCAGCCATCGAACGGCGACGGTTGCACGGGGATCAGCACGAGGTCGGCCGCCAGCAGTGCCGAACGTATCAGTCCAGCGACGCGCGGCGGTCCGTCAATGACAACGTGATCGGCAGTGCGCGCGATCTCCCGCGCCTCGCGATGAAGCGATTCGCGGGCAAGGCCAACGACGCCGAACAGCCGTGAGACGTTCTCCCGCGCCCGCTGCTGTGACCAGTCCAGTGCCGAACCCTGCGGGTCGGCATCGATCAGGGTCACACGCTTTCCGCTCAGCGCCCATTCACCGGCGAGGTGCAGAGCGAGCGTGGTCTTGCCGACACCGCCCTTCTGGTTGAGCAGTGCGACAATCATCGCTTGCCTCCCGCCTTGTGGTCGAAAAGCAGCAGAGATTGTTGGCGGCTTGAGTGCTTGTTTGACTGCGGCTCAGCGCTCGCGCCGGCGTTATCCGCACGACGCACAGGCCCACTACAACAGTTAGATTCTAAGTTAGACTCTAAGTTAGATTCTAATACGTGCGTGCGAAGTCCCGATGGGTTTGCGTGCGGAGTCCCGATAGCGTTTGCGTGCGAAGTCCCGGGCGCTTCCACAGCGCCGTCCACAGGGACAGTGGACAACTTTGCCGGCAGAATGCGCAGCAGTTCGCGGCGGCCCTCGCGTTTGATGTGCAAGCTGTAGCCAGGGAGTGGTTGGCGTGCGGCGATAAGCCGGATCTGCAGCGCGAAGTCGGAGACTCGCACCAGGCTGCCGGATTTCTTGTGGAGATGCGCGATCTCGAAGAGCCATCCTTTCGGCTGGCGACCGGCATGCTTGCGGGCGACGCGGTAGAGCCAGCGCTCAATCCCGCCGGTCAGCCGGAAGTACGCCGGATCGATCGAGAGGACGAGTGAGCGATCGATTACGCCGCGATAGAACCAATCGGGGAGAACGAATTCCATGCCTTCCAAGCGGCCGTCGCGCCTCGCGCATTCTTCCCATTCGTTGATCCAGGAGAACTGGTGGCGCCGCCAATGCTCTCCGTGCCGGATGGTGGTGCGGATGACGGTCGCCTGCAGACGGGCCAGTGCGCCCTTCAAGAGCTTGTACTCGCGCGCCCCGGTCTGTCGGCCGACTGCGATCAGAAGCTGGTAGGGCGTGAAGCGCAGGAAGCGCGAAGTCTTCAGACCGAGGTTCTCAGCCTCGACAATTTGGCTGGCCGCCCAAATCAGCACGTCGGCATCCCAAATGGTCGCCATGCCGTGCTCGGGGACCGCATAGACTTCGACGCGGACGTCGCCAGCCTTGTAAAGGATCGGCGTCGTGCGTTTGGACTTGGCAAGCGAGAAGAATGGCCGCTCCATCAGATCGCGCTGATCGCGCGGGCTGGCGTCGCCCGTGGCGACGACGAACGGGTCGAGCTTGCTTCGCTCGCTGGGCGTGATGAGGCGGCGCGATGGCATGGGTGAGCACTGCCTTTAGCGATGCGCGTTGCCGGCGGCGCGTGCCTCGACGTAGCGCGGATCCGACGTCGAGCTGCAGGCTGCCTGATCGGCCCAAGCTTCGAGATCGCCGACGGCGTAGACAACGCGGCCGCCGAGCTTGCGAAAGGTCGGGCCGTTGCCATGGCAGCGGTATTTCTCCAGCGTGCGCGGCGATAGGCCGAGGAGGCGCGCGGCCTCAGGGGTGCGCACGTAGCGCGTCGTGAGCTGCGCGGTCCGGTCGAGCATGGGAGATCTCCGTCTTGCCTTGAAGTGCCGCGGCCAAGTCGCGGCGTGTCGGGGCTAGAGTGGCGGAGAGCTCAGACGTTGGGGGTGGACGAAAATTTTCGCGGGTGCTGTCCCCCCACGGTCGCAACTGCGATGCAGATTGATGCAACGAACCCTGCGTTAGCGCGCAATGTTTCTGGTGCCGCTTATCCCGCCGGTCGCCATGATCGGGCGCGGCAGCGTCGGATCGAAAATGGCCATGCAGCTCGCGCGATCAGGCGCCAAGATTTCTGCCGTCAGTGACGATGGCCAGCTGCGGCCGCACCACTTGGCGCGTCATGCTCTTGCGCGGGCCGAACATGCGGGTTCAAAAGCATCGGAGCCGGCGAAGGAATTTGAGCTGCGCGAGCAAAAAAATCGAAGCAATAGGGCGATGCGGTCGTGGATCTGGCGGCGAGAGAAACACGCAAATCGATCGTGCCAATGGAAGCCGCATACGCGATCAACACAACTGCGTCTATCGGTGTTCGCGAGACTTTGTCGGCCCTCCCGGCAAAGGATCTCAAACCCCGCCTTGCCGAGCCAGCGCTATTCGGACGCGGGGACGGCGGCCTTCTCGTTGAAGGTGCCCCCGTCGCGCTGGCAGCGTCTGCGCAAGGGCTGGATACAGTTCGATGTTACAAGAATCACCGTTACGGCTGGATCTGAGTCTCACCGATACGCACCGGATGGCCGATACGGATCGCCGGACTCCTGGTAGACACCGCAGTACGAAGGAAGGGGCCTTCGGCGCAGCGCCCAAAGACATCCTCGATCGGTTCGGGGGGCTCTCGTCGGTCGTATGCTCGCCGACGTCGAGTGCAAGCCGTGATCCCGCGTTGCTAAAGCGTGAGTCGGAGATTGCCGAAATCCCATACAAGCTGTAAACGGAGACTGCACCGTTGCCGGTCGTGGCCCGCAAGACGGCGGGGCCTGTAGCTCAATGGTTAGAGCCGGCCGCTCATAACGGTCTGGTTGCAGGTTCGAGTCCTGCCGGGCCCACCAGCTATATCAGTGGTGGTGGTAGTAGCTTGCAGTGACGGGCGATTTTTCCGCGGACCACTTCGCGGACCGTTTCATCACCTCGCTCGTTCGTTGGGAGCAACATCCGAAAATCGGCTAGTTGATGATCGGTAGGCCAAGGTCGCCGACATGCCCCAGCTAAACACTGGCCAAGAGCCGTTGGATACGTCCTCAACGGTGAAATGAAGCTCCTTCAGGCGCTTCGCCTCAAGCATCCTAAGCATTTCCGAAAACTGCCCGCGCGTAACCTGAAGCGAAAGGTGCAGAGAAGGAAAGGTACTCGGCCTTTAACAGGTGGCCCGCGTCCGCGAATTCCGTTTTCATGGGAGTCGACAACAAGATCATGACGACGCCGGGCCACATGAAGCGCTGCTCGTGCATCGTCGAGGCCGCAGATTGGACCGGTTCGCTCAAATGAGCGTTGACCAGCATTATGAGCGGTCGGGGGTTCGAGTCAGGGGAGGGACTCGAACGGTCCCCCACCCAGGCCAGAGCCTTTGTTTTCAAAGGTTTACCAAGCGGCCTAGCGGCGCGGTCCCGCTAGACGCCCGCCGGTCATTCGACCCCGCCAAGCTGCCGGATAGTCCGCGTGTTGGTGCAAACCGGTATAGGCAGTTGAGGCAGCCAAGTCGCGTTGCCGC
>NZ_VITY01000026.1 GCF_007993935.1 Bradyrhizobium macuxiense
CGTCAGCCTTCCGGCGATCGCCAGCTGACCAGCCCGGCTCTCGCCGGCGAACGCGGTGACCCGCCGCCACCTACACCACGCTAGGGGACACGATCTTGCCGCGCCGCCAGTAAAGCCAGAAATCAATATGCCGATTACCCATAGCTTCGACCGCTACTCCGTCCTTAAACTTCGGCCTGATTAGTAGGTCTTTGCTATCGCCCGGCTTGAGCATGAACGGGCGAAACATTCCCTCTGTCTGGCCCCTTAAAAGATTACCAATCTCGAAATCTTCGGTCAGAAAATAAACTTGCCGCCGCTCCGTCGCTCTTTTGATCATAACGTCATAGTTAGTTGTGTTCTTGATTCTGACGAAAACCAGCTTTTGGTCGCCGGAAGTGCCGGTGGTGAGCGACGCAATCGGCCTTCCCTTATAGAACCGGTCCCCGAATGACATCAGGCCGCCGATCAGACCAACGATACCGCCAACCACGCCAACAGTCGCGGCTAAGCCTCCATCTGCCATCGTTACCCCCCAGCTGCTGCGTTAGACCTTCAACCCGTGTTCGTCCTCGCGATAACCTTTTAACCTGAAATCGGCTTGATCTGCCGGAGAGCGTCGAGAGCAATAGGCGCGAACTTGATTCGCCAGGGAATGCTCTCGCGTATCGATCAAATCGCTATCAGGTGGTCGAACTCTTTTCACTGACGGCTCATCGAGGAAAGCCAAGAAGTCCGGGTTGCGGTCGACCTCAGCCAACGCATCCAACAGCAAAACGCCCTCAACGATAAGCGGGGCCTTCCCGCGTGCTTTAATGCAGCGGTCTAAGTCCGCGTCACGCCGCGCGATTGGTGCAGGCACATCACTCCGTATCGTGAACAGATCAAGGTGGATGACCGGCAGACCGAGTTGCCACCCTAGCCAGTTAGACAAGTGTGTCTTTCCCACACCTCCGGCCCCATCGATACCGATGAGAAGCGGGACATAGCTCGGTCCGAGTGCCGACTGTAATGCTGTCAAAAGCTCTTCGTGCTCTGCGGTCGCAACCTTCCACGCGCCATGCATATGCTTATGGCTCCCGGCGTCGTGGTTCGAGTTCCAGAATGCGCCAATCCGGCTTAGCGCCCATATCGAAGAAGCTTCGCAATAGCTGCCTGAAGATACCTGAACACTCTTCGATGAGTTGAACATTTCTGGCGTACTCATCCGACCCTAAGCTGCCGCCGTGCGTGGCCTTGCTTCGAAGGTCATAGAGCTGGCCGACTTTTCGCCTAACGGTTCGACGCCAATCGAGCGTGCCCCCAATCGCTTGAGCGGTGCGAACCGCAACTTTCCAGCTTATCGCTGTCCAGCTTTCGCTCTCGCCACTAACAGCGATCTCGAACGCAAGGGCGAGGTCAAGAATCCTATCGATCAACTGCGTTCGGCATTTGCTGAGCATAAAACGATTCATCGACCGCCGCAGATCAGATTGAAAGTGCTCGGGAAGCGCCAAGAATCTGCGAGTGTCATCTAGAATCGTTTGCGCATCGACACCGACCGGCGCGCCTATTCGCGGCGACACTTCGGGAAAAGTCCACGTAAGCCAATTTTCCCAGACTGCAATGTCTATCTCTTCGTCGTCGTATTCGAACCAGTAACCGAACGCGAGCGGGCTTCCGACTGAAGCGGCCTCCAAGACAATCCAAAAAGTCATCGCCTCGTGCTGCAATCGATCAAATTCTAGAAACGATGCATTGTCCGTTCGAATGTATGGGAAGTCTGGGGCATCGATAATAAAGGCGGCCGCCGGGATGCCAAAAAGACTCGTCGATACCCAAGCGGCCTCATCGTATTGCCGCCTCGCGCGGTTCGTAACGTGCGTTTTCATGTAGGATTCTGTCAGTGCTGCAAAAGGCACCAGTCGTACAGAGTCCGACAGTCGAATTTCCTCAGTTATTGAGATGCCCCATATAGCGCTCCGAAAGCTTCCGTTGGCCGAACGCAAGGACAGCAATCGTAATAACCAGTCGGCCGCTTCGGCAACTTTATACTGGGCTCGTTGAAAGACCGGCAATCTGAGGCCACCAGAGCTAATCACGCGACCGCCGTTGGCTGTATACAATACGTGACCCGCAACTTCCTGATACGCTGTGCATTGATCGATGGCTGCCTCAACCGGACCAAGAATTTCCCGGTCGGGCTGCGGGCGAGCCAATAGCGTATGATGGCCGTGCTTCGCTTCGTACGCTGAGACGGCTTGCTTGAGAGCGGCAACCAGCGTTTCACGGTCTGACATTCAAGCCCCCTTTGCAAGCTCGCGTCGCCATGATAACGGACGCTTGCCTAGCCAGGTCCGCTGGCAACGCGGGAGCACTCGACAGGAAAATCGTCAAAGCAAAAATCGGGGCAAGATCATCGTCCCGCTCCGGACATGAGGGGACTATCGCAGCTTCTCGCATCTTCCTAAGCTTAAAGACGGAGAATGTTCAGGTGTATCACCCTCGATGTACCCGCGCCCGTCTAGCATCTCATACCGAAGTGTGATCGCGTCCATCGTAAATCCTTGCCTCATACTGCCGCACACGATCCTGTTGCTAGTTTGCCCTTTTTTCGTTCGTGTGCAGACCGGCTGAGTAGTTCCAGAACCGATCAACTTAACCGCATAACTCTACTGCTTGCCATCGAGCGTAAACGGCCTTGGGAATTCTTCGACAAGAAACTCGCCCCGCTTTACATCAAAGCTTGATTGCACCCACTGCTTTCCATCCCGAGAAAACCCGACAGCTTGGTCCGCCGTACAATTGAGCGCGAGCCCACCGCGGACTAGCCACCGATCTGTGTGCCGGAACTGACGCCACCTATATTGACAGTTGCGTTTATGATCCTGCCAAAGTGAATTCCGCGCCTGCAACTGATGCCATCCCACAACGAAAGGCGCTCAACCTCATCTGGTTTGCCTTGTGCAAAGACGTACATTGCAAGTCCCGTGAGGTCGAAATGGATTGGAATGTCGGCTTGAAGCATCGCGACTAAACTATCCGCTTCCGAAGCAGGAACGTGTTGCTCCAAAATGAAAAGCCATTCTTGTAGCGGGTAAACAACTTTCGCCACGTCATGCCTTAGGGTCGGCGTTGGTAATGTGCCTCTTCGCTCTGGATCGGTGTTATTTGGGGCATCAAATTTGATGTTCCCCGCTAGCTTTTCAAATTCAACAGCGCCTCCCGTTCCGTTGAAGACCCGGATCGTTAATTCACAACGTCTATTTTTCCCCAAGTCATCCAACATAACTCGTATTTCACCGACGTAGAGGCCCACCGCTAAAGTCGGCGGCGACTGGGTAACCGTGGGAGGAGGAATCTTGTCGTCCGACGCCAGAGCGGGACCGTTTAGTTGCGGAATTTTGGGAGAGTCAACTTGAACTGGGGCTTGCTCAGCACGCCAAACGCGGACCGCTATACCGAGCAAGAGGAACCCCACCGCCAAGAGCACCCAAGCGGTCAAAAACGCTATAGCTGCTCCCGCCATGTGGAAGGTCGACCAATACCAGTCCCAGGTCGTACTGGCCCATGCGATCACCGCCGCCGCTGTGAGACCAGTGATAGCAGAGATGACCCACCACGCCCAGCTTCCAAGGCTAAGAAGGGTATTGGCTGGCTGCAAAACTCGGCTGTAGAGATTCCCCATGCAGCGATCTTACCTGCACGTTCTGAGCTGGCGCTAGTCCGGACTCCGCACTTCCAGCGTAGCCAAGGCATCAATTTCGAGGCTGCCTGCTGCACTCACAAGCCTCCCTTGACGAATATAGAACATAATGAGAACATTAGCCAGGCAGCAAAAGAATGGGCTGAAGGTGTCCGAGGCAGCGACTCTCAAACTACAGTCGGATGCGCAGGCATTGAAAGCGGCTGCCGATCAAGCAATCGCAGCTTGCGACGGTGACGCACGCGAAGCTGTGAAGGCGTTGTTGATTGCGAACGAATTTCTTGAGCGCGAGATGGAAGCGCAAGTCTCACACGGCTAGTCGGGATGATGGTGACCGTATGTTTCCCGAACCATCTGTTCGCTCATTCCCAAAATCCGGCTGCGTCCCACGTGCTAACGCCGCTTTTCATCAGCCAAATCGCAGCGGTGTGGCAAGATGTGCGGCGTGATGTTGCTTATCGACAAATCCAAGTTGGCAAGGCGCACCGGAGAGGCGAAGCCGGTCTTGACCGAAGAAACAGGTTTAGAGGGTCGACTGACCGGTCAGAGGCCGCGCAGGAGTTTCAGGTAGCCTCGCTCGACCAAGGCAATTGAATCATGGATGAGACGGTTGGCCTTGCGGCGGGCGTGTGAATCCTTCCACTCGACGGACGGAAGCTGGGCGTGGTCGGAGGCGAGCACCTTCGCTGCCACGTCTCGGGGGCGGCCGCCAGACTCGTGAACGTCGAAGGCGTGAAGGAGCTGGATCAATCGGCCTTTCTGAAAGGACGTCAGCCGGAGGGCCGCCGGCAAAAGACCGATACGCTGGCCCCCAAGGCGGCGGACGAAATGTAGCGCGACCTCGAGCCGCAATTCGGACATGCTGTCGAGCGGCAGAAGCACGGCAGGACGTCGCGCGGCCCGCTCGTCCTGCAAGCGGACATGAAGTTCACTCGATCCGTCCGCGATCACCAGTTCGCGACCGTCGGCATCCGTTCGCTCCACGAACGGCTGCCCGAAGGCATTGTTGTCAATCGAATGGATGGTATCGAAGCCGGACGGCGCCGGCGCGAGGATCAGTGTGCCCGGTGATAGCTCGGGGAGCCATATGGTTGGTTCGAGCCCAACGGGAGAGGCTGGGTTATGGGCGAAACCGCAACCCCCAACGACGTGCTAGACTGGAACGGGCGGTCTCGGGATCAACGCCGCCGCGCGCGATCTGATGCTGTGTGCGGGCGAAGTCGCGGCGGTAGTCAGCGTTGCGGCGCAGGAACTCAAGGGCGAATCCCGGGCGCTCGAGCCGCTTCAGGCGCTCGATCGTCTCCGGCGAGCGCCAATACTGTGTGGGCATGGGTGCATCCTCTTGCTTTTCTTGTTCTGTCGTCCCGGAGGACGGACACACCACCGTCTCGAAAGACGGCCCGGCAGACTAGACCCATAGGTTGCATCACCTAGGATCACAATTTGCGTGACTGTCGACCGCGGTCACTGCATTCGCGGTTCCAACAGATGCCTATATCCGGCTTCCGTCATCCATCGGGCACGTGCGAGATGGCTATCATGGACGATTTTGGCACGGTCCGGTTCTCGGGCAGGGTCGAGACCGAAGATCACCTGGACGACCTCGCGCCAGTCGGCGCCCTCTTCTTCAGCCATTAACAGCTGAACATAGATCGCGAGATGCTGCTCGTCATAGGCGTTCACACGATCGGTTTGTGGCGGCTGGTCCTGAAACGGCGCTTCGTTCATTGCAATCATCCCCCCTCAGCATCAAAGCAACATGAGACATTCATTTGGCTGCGGAACTTTGCAAGCTGCGAATTGTCACGCGACCTTCACGCGATGCGCAGACTGCATCGCGGTGCTCCCCCCAAACGGCAAACATGCCTTGGGCAGATGTCGGCGCTCCTTAATTCGTGAATCGGTCGGGTGAGATTCCCGAGACTTTTCCACAACCTTGGACTGGGGGAATTGCGCCGTAAGTGCGAATCGGCCAGAGAATGTGCCGCAAATGCGAACTGAGATTCACGCCAAGTGGAGTTCCGTTTGCGACGCATCCCCCTCAGCAGAAGGTCGCATGTGACCGGCTTCCAGCCGGCATCGACCGGCTGCGTAGAGCACGAAAGCGCGCTGGAGCGGGACTTCGTTACGCTGACCCTGTTCGATGATGCTGGCGCGGAGATCACCTCGCAGCCGGTCACGATCCGCTTCGAGCATGATGGGCGCGCGAGGCGGTACACGCCCGATTTCCTGGTGAAGTCGAGCGGCGGAACAGGGAGCCTTGTCGAGATCAAGTATCGCGCTGACCTGCGTGCACAATGGGAGCGGCTTCGGCCGGCGTTCAGCGCCGCGCGGCGCTGGGCTGCGGCCCGTGACCTGCAGTTCCGTGTCGTGACCGAGAGCGCGATCCGCGTCGCGCGGCTCGACGCCGCCAAGCGATTGCTGCCGTTACGATCGGCGCCGATGGACTCCACGCTGGCGGCAACAGCGTTGGCCGCCGCTGCCGACATGGCGTCTCTGACGTTCGAGGCATTGGTCGATGCCTTGCCCGCCAGCCGCGAGGCGGCGCTGGCGGTTGTCTGGCGGCTGATCGCGCGCGGCCAGCTTCGCGTCGATCTCGCCAGCCCCATCTGCCGCGATACCCGGATCACACCGGCATGAACACTCCCGATCTCACAACGGTCGGTGCCAAAGCGTGGAACGAGGCGCGGCGCTACCTGGCAGTGATCCGCCGCTTGGCCGAGGACGATTGCCGGACGCGGGCAAAGACCGTCGCAGCCGCGCGCGAGCTTGGCTGCGGACCGACCCGTGTCTATGCGCTGCTGCGTCAGTATCTGCTCGATCCACGCCTCACGAGCCTGCTGCCACAGCCGCGAGGCCGCAAGGTCGGTACGACTCTCCTCGACCCGGCGGTGGAAGCGTTGATCGAGGCGACGATCGACGATGTCTATCTCACCCGGCAGCGGGTTCGGCTCGTCGAGCTGACCGACGAGGTCCGGCGCGGTTGCGTCGCCGGCGGGCTCGCGCCTCCAAGCCGCAAAGCGATCACCGCCCGGCTGCGCGCCCGGAAAGCCGGAGACGTGCTGGGCAAGCGCGAAGGGCGCAAGGCGGCACGCGATCGCTACGCGCCAGTCAAAGGCGCGCTGAGCTCGGAGTACCCGCTCGCCCTCGTCCAGATCGATCATACCCTCGTCGACGTGATTGTCGTCGATTCCGAGACACGCGCGCCGATCCAGCGCCCATGGCTGACGGTCGCGATCGACGTCAACAGCCGTTGCATCGCCGGCTTCCATCTCTCGCTCGAGCCGCCTTCGGCGACGAGCGTCGCCCTGTGTCTCACTCACGCTGTGCTTCCTAAGACCAACTGGCTCGCCGAGAGCGGAATCAATGGCGCTTGGCCGGTGCGGGGCGTTCCCGAGCGGCTGCACCTCGACAACGCGAAGGAGTTCCGGTCGGAGGCATTGAAGCGGGGGTGCGAACAGTACGGTATCGCGATCGACTATCGGCCGGTCCGTACACCGCATTATGGAGGCCACATCGAACGGCTGATCGGAACGATGATGGGCAAAGTGCATCTGTTGCCGGGAACTACCTTCTCCAACGTCGCTGAGAAAGGCGACATAAATCCCGATAAGACAGCGGCGATGACAATCTACGAGGTCGAGCGTTGGCTGGGGCATGCGATAGCCGGCGTCTATCACCGCCAGCTGCATCGCGGCATCGGCATGCCGCCGATTGAAGCCTGGAGTCGTGGAATCGCTGGACACGGTGACGAGCTCGGTCGTGGTGAGCCGGCTACGGTTGCCGATCCGCGACGCTTCCTGATCGACTTCCTGCCGATCGAGCGCCGGCTTGTCCGTCGCGATGGTGTGCGGCTCCACTCCATCGCCTACTGGGCGGACGTGCTCTCTACCTGGATCGGCGAGCCCACACCGATGATCGTGCGCTACGATCCGCGCGACCTGTCGCGCATCTACCTGCTGGGACCTGACGACACCTACTACGATGTCGCCTATCGCGATCTTCGCCGCCCGCCGATCAGCCTGTGGGAGCACCGGCTGGTTTTGAAGCGGCTGCGCGAGGAAGGTCGCGCACTGATCGACGAAGCCGCGATCTTCAATGCCGTCGACGCCATGCGTGCAATCGCCGACGATGCTGTCAGGACCAGCAAGCGCGCCCGACGTCAGCGCGAACGCCGCTTCCAGGTAATCCAGGGCGGTCAGTCCGAAGCTGCGCGTATCGGCGAGAATGCTCAGGAAGATGATGGCACGTTCGATGAGGCGGACATGCTCCAACCGCACGAACGGATGCTCCCCGTCGAGGAGTGGTCGTGACAGGCAACTATCCGCATCTGCAACACTCGGCATGGGCCGACGAAGACGCTGCGGCACGCGTCCGACGCATTCGCACCGATCGTTGGATCGCCTATGCACGTGCGGAAGCCGCCCTGGCGGCGATGGAGGATGTGCTGTCGTTCCCGAAACGGACGCGGATGCCCAACCTGCTACTGGTCGGCCCGACCAACAACGGCAAGACGATGATTGTCGAGAAGTTCAGGCGCGCGCACCCTCCCACGGAGGCGCAAGACATGGCCGACGGCAACGCCTTGATCCCGGTGATCAGGGTACAGATGCCTTGCGGGCCCGATGAGCGGCGCTTCTTCGGCGCCATCCTCGATGCGTTCGGCATGGAACCCTGGCGCAGCGATAAGGTCGCCGCCCGGCAGGATCTTGCCGTCCGCCTCATGCGCCAGACCGCCGTCCAACTCCTCGTGATCGATGAGCTCCACAACGTGCTGTCAGGCGCGCCGATACAACAGCGTCGGCTATTGAACCTGCTACGCTGGCTCGGCAACGAGCTGCAGATCCCGCTGGTCGGTGTGGGCACCGCCGAAGCACTTCGTGCAATCCGCAGCGATGACCAACTGGTCAACCGCTTCGAACCTATCCCGCTTCCGGTCTGGACCGAGAATGACGAATATCTGCGCCTTCTCAGAACGCTTGAGGCGGTGCTGCCGTTGCGAAGACCGTCGGGGCTAGCGCGTCCCGCGCTTGCAGCCAAGATCTTCGCGCTCTCCGAAGGCGTCCTCGGGGAGATCGTCGCAATCGTGACGCGCGCGGCGGCGCACGCTGTGCTTACCGGCGCGGAAGCGATCACGTCGAAGCTAATTGAAGAGATGAGCTTCACACGGCCCTCCGATCGTCGCCGTGTTGCGATCTAGTCTTTACGCGGTCGAACCTTGCGGGCCGGTCCGCGGCGCTTCCGTGTTGCCGGTGCACGTCGAGCCGAACGACGGCGAGGCCCTTTGCTCGTGGCTGGCGAGGCTCGGCCAGCGCCTCGGGTTGAGACCCGTCGATACGGCGCTGCAGGCGTTTGGGATCGAAAGCCGGCATCGACCGGAGTGGTGGCGGCGTCCCAGCTCGGCCGAGGTCGCCATCCTGGCTCGTCGGACCGGCCTCGCGACCGAGCGCATCGAAGCCATGACGCTCACGGCCTGGGCGCACGATCGATCGGATGAACGTCACGAGCGGTTCGGAGCACGCGGCTTCCAGAGTCAGCGCGCCAGGTCGGCAACGGTCAGGCCGACCCCGCAATGCAGCGCCTGCCTGTCTGCCGATGAAACTCCCTTCATCCGGCTCGAATGGATGATCGGCTGGGTCGCCGTGTGCCGGAAGCATCTGACACACCTCACCGCGAATTGCCCAGGATGTGGCGCCGCTCTGAACCTTCCAGGTCTGAGCTTGTGGCGGCCTGTTGTAATCGGCCGATGCACCAGCACCAGGTGCGAACGGCAGATGGACGACTCGCATGCGGCGCCCGCTCTCGCCGTGGTGAGCGACATACAGGCCCGCTTGCTTCGTCTGAAGCATGATGGCGCGGGCCCTCTGCCGGGAATCGGCTGGGTGACATGGGCGACCTTGGTTGGGTTGGTCGACCTGGTGCTGAGCGCGCTGTGGCGCTCGCGCGCACGGCATCCCCGTGAACGGCTGTTCCGACGCATTGTGATCGACAACGGCCTGGACCCCGAACAGCGTCTCCAGATCGACTGGCCATCTAACTATGGCACGTTGCTCGTTCTCGCCTGGTTGTTCGCAGAATGGCCCGGTCGAATGACGGAGGCGATGGAGCTGGTTCGGGCGCCCTCGCTCCCTGAACTTGTCGGCTTCGTCGGCAAAGTTGGTGGCGCGCCCGACGGCCAACTCGTGAAGTTGCTGGCCGGCTCGGTGCCCGACCGGCCCCCGATTGAAGTGGAATGGCGGCGCTGGCTGGATAGCCTCCCCGAGACCGCGGATATGCTGCGGGAACGCAGCTGGCGGGAGTTCCGGCAAGGTGCGAGCGAGAGGTTGAGAGCGCTTGCCGATCTTCGAGCCGGCATGGACGTCGCGACAGTCGCCCGCCGAAGCAAGCTGCGAACCACGACTGTCGAGCGTTGGCTCGAAACGGGAATGGAATATGGCCTCGACGCGCTCATCAGCGAACAGATGCACCTGAGCGTCTTGGACCCGGATCAACGCGCCGTGATCTCGGACTGGCTGGAATCCGTCTCCAGGTTCAGCAAAGGGCCGAACGCATGGTGTGCTGAGCACGCCCAGCACGAGATCGCAATCCGGTTCGGCATCCTGCTGACGCCCTCGGCGGCACATAGCCTGTACCGGCGGAGTCTTCCCCCGCGCTGATCGCCAACCGTTCATCATGCATCCGGTTCGGGTTTTATGACACATCGACAGGTACGACCGTTGGGGTTCCTCAGAGCCGATTGTAGAGAATACTCCGTGGTGAAATACTCCTCAATAGACCTCTCTCGTCTCCATGGAGATACGGGAGATTCTGGCGCGCAATTTGAGAAAGCATCGGCAGGCTGCAGGCCTGTCTCAGGAGGAGCTTGCCCATCGTGCCGAGATAGATCGTGGTTACATCAGTTCGCTTGAACGCTGCCGATATGCAGCCAGCATCGATGTGCTCGATCGACTTGCCCGTGAATTAGGAATCGAAGCAGCGGATCTCTTGCAGAAGAGAACGCGCGGCACGCCACGCGGAAAGCGGGGCACTTGACGAATAGAGAAGTTTGGGCTCGCCGGCTCTTCAATCGACACCGTTCACCCTGCTCCGTCCAGTTCGGGTTTTAAGGCACAAGTTCGCAGTTAAGGCACTAGTTCGCGCTTTACGGCACATCGACAGCAGAGCTTATGAATAGCATGGTGCCACACGAATCGGAACGATCGTTCCTGGAACGATAGTTCCGATATGGGTTCCCTTGTCGCCATGGATCTCAAGGAGGTCATGGCGATCAATCTGCGTCGGAGTCGTCATGTGAAGAAGATGACGCAGGAAGAGTTAGCCGATCGCGCCGGACTGAGTGTCCGTTACGTTGGCGCAATCGAGCGTGCCGATGTGTCGGCCAGCGTGACGGTGCTGGGCCGAATCGCAAAGGCCCTGGGCGTCGAGGCAACTGACCTGATCAAACGAACGACGGTTCATTCTCATCGTGAGCGATGACAAGATGAGTTTGTGCTCGGCGGTGGCACTAACACATTGGGAATCATCTCGGTGTTACGTCGCGAACGGGTGGATCGGCGGTTTCACACAAATCTGCTCTATCTCCAAAGACGCTTGCTCTGGTCCAATGGACGGCGTAGTTGGCGAGACGGAGTATGCAACAATGACGACCCTATACGAGCACTTGCCGGTCGATATTCGCGAAGTAGTAGACGCTTATGTCGTGGATCTCAGTCCCCACCCTTGGCGAACTCGGTTCCTCGCACTCATTGACCTTCTGGAAGAGAAGTTGGAGTCTAGAACCGAGCCAAAGCGCTGGCGCCTAATCCAACAATGGACAGGCATCGTGACGGCGACGTTGGAGCACTTGCGGCCCGACAGTTCGGTCGTCGAATGCCTGGGGCTGATGAGCATCAGCTTCAACGAGCAGTGGCGCGCTCAGGCGCTTGGCCAGATCGAGCGGGATCCGACGGTGCTGGACCGGCTCGTCGCGATATGTTCCGACTGGGAAGACATCGTCGATAGCGTTTTGGAGGCGCTAATAAAAGACGGCCAATCAAAGCGCGACAGGCTCGCAGCCGCTGACCGGGATCTATTCCAGCGTCAGCACATGATCCGCCGTCATTGATTGAAAGTCTGCGCGGCCAGCTCGCGCATGGCAATGCCCCGCCCGGACCAGCCGGACGAGGCACTGCGGATCGGCTTAGTCGCCGTTGCGACGGGTGGGGCGAGACCAGATCAGGCTGAAGCTCTCACCCTCCTCGTCGTCGAAGAGGTTGGCGAAGATCGGAGCGGTGAAGCTCGGATCGTCGAGCTTGAGACCCAGATAGTCGCGGCCCTCGTTGGAGCGCTTGGACCAGCCGGCCCCGATCTCAACTCGGCCGACATAGACCCGGTGGCTGGGTGCGTTGTCGCCCGAGCGGCTGGTTTCGGGAACGATCCGGACGTTCCTCGCCTGGAGCGAGAGGGTGACGATTTCGCCGGTGAACTCGTTGTTGCCGGTCTTCTTGAAGGTGCCGATGGTCGCCATGGTAGTTCTCCTTGATCTCTGTTTTCCGAGCCCGCACCTTGCGGCCTCGATGGTGATCGACAGGGCCGGAGGCGATCGACGGCGCACCCCGAAGGGGCTCGACAGCAAAGGAGGAGCTTTCTTGTCTCGCGAGGAATGACGGCGCAGCTGGCAGGGGAAGAAAGTTTTGACGCCGCTGTTGCGCCATAGGCGGTCGAGGCTTCAGCCGGCCTTCGGCCAGATCAATCCATCGAAGAGGCCGTTCGGTGCGCTCGATCTAAACAGAGCTGGCATCAAGGAGAACGTGGCGACGTATGCGCCAACTTGGGATCCGGCAGGAGAACGGGCGAACGAAACCTCCCCGCGTGAACCGAAAACGGGCAGTCGCTTCCACGAACATTACTCGGCGGCACGCCCCCCACCTACACCAGTCGGCATTGCACCGTGGCTTGGGCGTGGCTGAGCCCGCCATCGCTCACGGGCGCCTCGCGCTGGGCTCGAGAGACGATCGGTCTGAGCTTCACCGCTCCGATCAACAGCACGCCTTCACACGGCGACGGCCGCGTAGCTATCGGAAGTATGATTTGGTTTCGCCTCGTCTTCTGCTGAGACGGGATCAGCCTCGTACCATGCCTTGTCCGGCTGGTCTGGGTGCGGCCCGACCTGTGAAGCGCAGGAACGCCGTGACGCTTACCGCGATGGCGCCGACGACCGAGACGATCATCTGCCAGGTCGCCGACGGCATCACCATGTGAGCGATCCCATGCGTGGCGCTGTAGCCGGCGACGGTTGCCGGAGCGACGAAGAGGAGAATGAGCAGCAGTCGCAACCATGTCCACGGTACGAAGCCGAGCGCGAATTGTCCAACGCCGAAGGTCGCGCCACCCGCCGAAAGACCGATCAAGATACCGCCGAACACACCGGCACCGGTGTCGAAGGCCCAGATGCCAACCGTCAGGCCGACAAAGAAAGGCAGCGCAAAGACGGCAAGCGTGAGCATGAGCCAGCACAAGAAGCCGATGCCGACGATGACAAGCGGTGGTCCAAGGATCATCATGGTGGTCTCCGCGAGATACAATTCTGACGGTCGCGCCTTCCACCACCACCACGGCGCAAGCCGGAGCATAGCCGAAAGGGAATGTGATCGGGAGCGGAAATCCGAAAGGACTTCCGCTCCCGAACCGGCACGCTACGGCATTCCCTCCTCATGGAAAGGGATCGAATTCGTGGACGACGGCAGCAGGATCGCCGTCGTATTCGGCGGCCGGCATGACGCCGTATCCGCCGGTGCCGGCCCGGAAGATGACGACGCAAACCATGAGGGTGGTGGCGAGGCTCCAGCCATTGGCGAAAGCGAGAGACTGAGACATTGATCCGGCTCCTGTGCTGTGGCGGGCCATCCCGCGCGACAGGCGCCCGATGTGTCCGGCCAGGGGCCGCAATCACCGCGTAGGCGAAGGCGAAGCGGCGGCACGCTTCAGCGTAAGCCGACCCCTCGCGGGTTGATGGCGTCAGGCTCCTGGCCGGACCAAGGATCAGCGCCATGGAAACGGGGTGGCGTCCGCTGGCAGGAGCCGTGTCGAAGCACACTGTCAATTGCAGCCGAAGCCTCGTTCTCCTCACGGTACGCCGATCGTTCGGCTAAGCTGCGCTTACGAATAGGCATGATGGCTGAGGTGGGCGCCATGGCGGAGCTCAAGGGACGCGAACTGCATCTGGTGAAGAAGGCGCTTGCCATTGCGGTGCTGGCTATTGAAAGGCAGCCGGGACCGTTTCAATCGACGTCTGACCAGAATGACATGAAGGCGCTACTCGACGGGCTGATCGAGAGCGATACCGAGCTGGCCTTCTATGCGCGCGCGGCACGGATCGCCGTTACTGGCGAGCCGGACTGATTGGGGCCAATCGCCAATACGGGCAGTCCGCCTCCCGGCCGCGTTAGCGATTGAAGCCGAATGGCGGAAACACGGCAACGTCGTGGTTCCGGCGCAGCCGAAAGCGCGGCCCGCAGGGCAACGCCCAGGTATTGACTTTCGACGGAAGGGAAGCGTTGTAGCCGGACGTCTACCCTCTGAGCATCATGGACGACTACCGTAGTAAAAGAGAGCGCCTGCGATTTTTTAGACCTGTCCTGATATTATTTGTCGAGGCATTGCGATTCTTACGGTGGCTGACTTCCCGCCCGCGTCTGCAGCCCGAAGTCGTCACGACCATTCGAGCCTCAACAGGCAGAACGAGGACGCGATATGGGAGAGATCAATATCCCCCGTGATCAACAAGATGTCCTTGCGGCCATCGATACCAACGAGCTGGACAGGGTTATCGAGCAAGCCATCCGCGGGGAACGATTGGGCGAGCTGCACCGTCTCCCTCTCACGAGTTGCGGATCCTACATTGCAAAGCAACTCCATTACTTGGAACAGGCCTTGACGGAACACCGCGAAGCCAAGGCGCCACGAAAGCGCGCGGAAACAGCAGACACCCTCCGACGCGCGGGCCGTGACCTATCCTTCGCAGTTCGGGCTATGAAGCGCCGGATGGAAACGGAACAGAAGGATGGCCAGCTCTTCCACGTCGATGACCAGATCATACCGCCCTACCGCTTTGACAAACGCCTGAGTGTCAGAGTGAGCTATCGGTGGCGCCGGACCGGCGATGACGAGTGGAGGCTCGGCAGCATAACCTTCGTCCATGACGTGGATCCACGTCCCGACTATACGACTCCTGCTCCCAAGCGAAAGCCGAGCGCTGCCAAACAGGAGCAGGAACGTCCAAGCAGTATCAAACGTGGGAGCACCTGAAGAGAGGAGCGCTCTATTCGGTCAGGGACTATTTTAGAGACGGTGATGACGGAGACAAGATCCCCAAAACATTCCAGGCGACAGTCGATCCGCATACCCGCGACCTGAACAATTACAGCACTCAGTTCTGGCGCCAGCAACCTTGAATTCCTTCGTCTATCCGGAGGACTGAAGGTAGAAGATGGCGGCGCTTAAGCGCCGCCCGTGCCGAAGCTCCAAACCGGGATACCGAGCTTTTTGGCCTTGTCGGCGAGATTGTCCTGAATACCCGTGCCTGGGAAGTGCAGGACGCCGATCGGCAGCTCGTGGACCATTGCGTCATTGCGCTTGAACGGCGCGGCCTTGGCGTGCTTCGTCCAGTCGGGCTTGAAGGCGATCTGCGGGACCTTGCGATTGTCGGCCCATTTGGCCGCGATCAGCTCGGCGCCCTTTGGCGATCCGCCGTGCAGCAGCACCATGTCCGGGTGCTTGGCGTGGACCTGGTCGAGCTTGGACCAGATCAGCCGGTGGTCGTTGAAGTCGAGTCCACCGGTGAGCGCCACCTTCGGCCCCGTGGGCAGGAGCACTTGGTTGTCCGCGCGCTTCTTCGCCGTCAGAAAATCGCGGCTGTCGATCATCGCGGAGGTCAGATTGCGGTGGTTGACCTTAGACCCGTTGCGCGGCCGCCAAGCGGAATGGGTTTGGCGTTCGAACTGGTCGGCGGCCTGGTCGCGCATCAGCTCGAAGGTGTTACGTCGCTCGATCAGCGTTTGGCCTTCTGCTGTCAGTCGCTCCAGCTCGACGGACTTGACCTCGCTGCCGTCCTGCTCCCGCTGCGACCGCTGCTGCGCCAGCTCATTGTCGTCGAGCTCGCGCTCGATCCTGTCGACGGCGCGGTGGAAGACGTTCACCGTCGACCAGAGCAGGTCTTCGAGGTCGGGCTCAAGGCGGGTGTCGGACAGCGCCACCACGAGGGCGTCGAAGATGTCGGCGATGCTGCCGACGAGAACGTTTGCTTCGGGAAGCGGCCGGGGATCGGGCTCGTCGTGGAAGGGTCTATAACCATGGAGCTGGAGTTCCTGGAGGACTTGGTCGGTCGGGGATGAGCCGTGGTGCGGCTCGAAATCATCATTGTGGTCCGTGGTCATTGCGGCTTTCCTTCGGTGGATTGACCGCGCCCATCGCGGCCTTCATGGCGACAAAGGCGGCAGGCGGAACGGACTTGCACCCGCAGCGCAGCGGAGGGCCGAAGCGGAGCGGAGGACCGACGGGGGCCGGCTATTTTGCCTCGCGATGTAAAGGCGGCTCTGCCGCCGACGGAAAATAGTCGGCCCACGAGGTTGCCGGTCCGGGCCGCTTGCCGCCCGATCGCCCTCTCAGAAGGCCGTGGGTGCGGTCCTCTCCGGCGCCGAGGGAAGCATGACCAGTGGCTCGCGGTGAGACGCGGGCGCGTCGCCCTCACCCTGTTCCGGCTATGCCACCAGCTCCATGAAACGGGCAACATCTTGCGCTACGACCTGCACGCGGCTGGCGACCCGAAGGGCGTCAAATCCGAGCAGGCGAAGATCCTCGTTGAAGTCGCCAAGCCGTGGCGAGATCACGATCGCCTCGATCCCGGCTTCCTGCGCCCGGTCGATCAAGGCTGCCACGGCGCCGTCACCGGCAGGATCGTTGTCGCGGGCGATGTACAGCCGGCGGAGCGTGTCCGGGAGGAGGATGGCGGAGAGATGTGCCGCCGAGAGCGCTGCGACCATCGGCATGGTCGGCAAGGCGCAGCGGAGCGACAGCATCGTCTCGATGCCCTCCCCGGCCGCCATGACTTCGCCAGCTACGCCAAATCGAACGGCGTGACCAAGCAGGTCGCCCATCGCCCGTTTCGGCGTGTCGATCAGCGCCTTGCCGAGCGTCATCTCGCTGAAGCCCCCGGGGTCAAGCCAAGTGCGAAGTGCGCCGGTCAGATGGCCGGAGAGATCGGTGACGGCGGCGATCATCGCCGGCCAGGTCTCGGTCGCACTGTGCTCGTCGGGCCGATAGTAGCAGCTCGGGTGAAAGCGCAGACTTCCGGTTTCGTGCAAAGCCGCAATGCCGCGATTGCGGAGATACGCTTCTACGAGTGTGCCCTCGATCGGCTGCGACATAGCGAACAATCGCCGCGCCGCTTCCGGCGATCCGGCGGCACCGGGTGTGCGCACGGGCTTTGGAGGCGGTTCAACGCGCGGCAGACTCAGAAAGCGTCGTGCCTCATTGGCGACGTCGCGAAAGTCGATGAAACCGCAGCTTTCGCGGATCACATCGAGGAGATCGCCATGTTCGGCCGAGGCGGCGTCGGTCCACTTGCCGGCCGGTCCCTTAACGGACTCCTTGAGCCGCACGAACATCGAGCGGCCGGGCGTATTGCGAACGTCGCCCACCATCCAGTAACGGCCCTGGCGCCGCCCATTGGACAGGTAATGGCGGCACACCGCCTCGGCGTCGCGCGCAAGACGGCGGGCCAGTTCGGAGGCGTTGTCGCGGGCCATCAGGCCGCCTCCCGCTCGACGATGCGCTCGATCGGATAGTGGTCGAGCACCTTCGCCAACACCCCGGCGCCATTCGCATCAGCCCGCACGAACATGCGCAATTTCCACGAGATGATCTCGCTGAAGAGGCCGTAGGCGCGCAGCCGGTCACGCATCGTATCGGTGAAGCCGGATAGCTCGATGCGGTGGGCACCCATCACGCGCACGCGGCGGAGCTGCAGGCCCTCGGCAAGGTCAAGGACGATTCGGCCCTCCATCAGCGCTGAGTAAGCTTCATCGGGGCTCAAACTGGTGGTCCCGGTCACGGAAGCGTTCGCCGCCCAGGCCGACGTAACCCTGCGACCAATGATGCGCTCGCCCCCGTCGGTCTGAAGCCGATAAACCCGCGTCGAGCCGTTCGGGAGCCGCTTCCATATCGGCAGCAGCAGGCCGGCGACGATGTGGAGCGTGCTCTCGGCGAACTCCGGCACGTCGGTGACTTCGCCGTTCCATGCTACGGCGAATGTCTCGCGATCCGCCGGCTGCCAGTGGCTCTCATCCATCATCTTCAGAGAAACATGTTGATGCTCCATCGGCCGGATCAGCCGCACGCGGCGTTCGATCTCGCCGTCATCGAGCATGAGGCTCGGTGCGGGCATCTGCACCGCGGCCTGGCCTGAGCGCTCGTTGACCAGCAGCACCGCGCGAGAATCGGCGAGACAATCGAGCGCTTGATCCAGCGTCATAGGACGATTGCGGCGGCGTTCGGTGATGGTGAGCAGCCGGGTTTCCGCGCCGGTGGCAGGATGCGTGTAGATCGCGCGCCGGTCGGTGATGAGGAAGCTATCAGCCTGCAGTGTCTCGAGGCCAACATCGTAGACGCCGCTCGCGATGGCACCCTCGACCTTGGCGTTGAGGAGCTGCTCGAAGGCCGTGAACAGCACACCTTGCAGGTCGATGGTGAGTGCGAGCAGCCGGTTCAGGAACGTGGTGATCGGCGGCAAGTCGTCCTTGATGCCGTTCACGTCCATGAGCTTTAGGCCCGTGGCGGCCTCGAACGTCTGGAGCGAGCAGCCCTCGACCTTGCCGCGCACGAGCAGCAGGTAGAGCTGGCGCAGCGCATCTCGAGCGTAGTGGCTCTCCAAATTGTCCTCGGGCCGGAACAGGCCCTGGCCGCCGGTCTGGCGCTGGCCGCGCGTGATGGCGCCCAGGGTGTCAAGGCGACGAGCGATGGTCGAGAGGAAGCGCTTCTCCGCCTTCACGTCGGTTGCGATCGGACGGAAGAGCGGCGGTTGCGCCTGGTTGGTGCGGTTTGTTCGACCGAGACCCTGGATCGCGGCGTCGGCCTTCCAGCCGGGTTCGAGCAAATAGTGGACGCGCAGTCGCCGATTCCGCGCTGACAGCTCGGCGTGATAGCTGCGCCCGGTGCCACCGGCGTCCGAGAACACCAGCACGCGCTTCAGGTCATCCATGAAGGCGGCGGTCTCGGCGAGATTGGCGGAGGCGGCACGGTTCTCGACGGCGAGGCGGTCACCCCTGCGCACCACGCGCCGCGAACGTCCGGTCACCTCCGCAACGAGGTCCGTGCCGAAGCGCTGCACGATCTGGTCGAGCGCGCCGGGAACAGGCGGAAGCGAAGCGAGCCGCTCGATCAGCTCATTGCGGCGGGCGACGGCCTCGCGGCTCTCGACCGGCTGGCCATTGCGAACGACGGGCCGCGACGAGAGATTGCCCTCGCTGTCGGTGAAGGGCTCATAGAGCTGCACTGGAAAGGAATGGGCGAGGTAGTCGAGAACGTATTCGCGCGGCGTGATGTCGACGCGAACGTCGTTCCACTCTTCGGTCGGGATCTCGGCGAGCCGCCGCTCCATCAGCGCCTCGCCGGTCGACACGATCTGGATCACCGCGGCATGGCCGTCGGCCAGGTCCCGCTCGATGGAGCGAACCAGGGTCGGCGTTTTCATGCTGGTGAGCAGATGACCGAAGAATCGCTGCTTGGCCGACTCGAAGGCCGAGCGCGCGGCCGATTTGGCCTGGCGATTGAGCGTGCCGGTCTCGCCGGTGATGTTGGCGGCCTGCATCGCTGCATCGAGGTGATTGTGGATGACGGCGAACGCGCCAGCATAAGCGTCGTAGATTTGGCGCTGCTCATCGGTGAGCTGGTGCTCGACGAGTTCGTATTCGACACCGTCGTAAGAGAGCGAGCGAGCGGTGTAGAGGCCGAGCGCGCGCAGGTCCCGGGCCAGGACCTCCATCGCCGCGACGCCACCCTCCTCGATCGCCTCGACGAACTCGGCGCGGGTAGCGAACGGAAAATCCTCCCCGCCCCACAGGCCGAGCCGCTGGGCGTAGGCGAGATTGTGGACGGTGGTGGCGCCGGTCGCCGAGACATAGACGACGCGGGCGTTGGGCAGCGCGTGCTGCAGGCGCAAGCCGGCGCGACCCTGCTGCGAGGGGCCGACATCGCCCCGCTCTCCCTTGCCGCCACCGGCGTTCTGCATGGCATGGCTCTCGTCGAAAATGATCGCTCCGTCGAAGTCGGCTCCCAACCATTCAACGATTTGGCGGACGCGCGATAGCTTCTCGCCGCGGTCGTCGGACCGCAGCGTAGCGTAGGTTAAAAATAGGATGCCTTCGGCCAACCGGATCTCGCGGCCTTGAGGGAAGCGCGAGAGTGGCGTGACCAGCAGCCGCTCCATGCCAAGCGCCGACCAGTCGCGCTGCGCGTCCTCCAGCAGCTTGTCGGACTTTGAGATCCAGACTGCCTTGCGCCGGCCCCGCAGCCAGTTGTCGAGAATGATCCCGGCGGACTGGCGCCCCTTGCCGGCGCCGGTCCCATCGCCGAGCATGAAGCCCCGGCGGAAGCGGACAGCGTTCGGCGCGTCGTCGCAGGCAGCTGTGACAAGGTCGAAGGTCTCGTCCACCGTCCAAGCGCCAGCAAGGTAGTCGCCATGCGCCTCGCCGGCATAGATCAGCGTCTCGAGCTGGGCGTCGGACAGGATGCCGTCGCTGACGAGGTTCGCCGGCAGGCGCGGCCGATAGCTCGGCTTCGGCGGCGCGACAGAGGCCATCGCGGCCGACTGCACCAGCTTGGTTGGATGCACCTGCGCGCCGGCAATCCGGATCGACTGAAGCCGGTATACCTCGTAGATGGCGTCGCTGAGGCGCGCGCCCTCGGGTGGCGTCCAGTCGACTGTCTCATAGGCGAGGTCAACGGCTTCGGGATCGGTGACCGACGTCTTGGCCGGCTGTGCGGCGGCACGTGCGAGATAGCCGCGCACGTTGCGAGGCTCCGGCGAGGTTGACTTGGGAAGCGCGCGGGCCGATGCGACGGTCGGGCGAGGTGGAAGGTGTTCGCCGATCCACCGGAGCAGCGTCGCGACGTCGGGCGCTATTCCCGGCGACTCCGGGAACGCGTGCGGATCATCGGCCGGCGCCTTGTCGATAACGGTCAACTGCGTCTCGATCGTCGTGCCGTGCCTGGCGTAGACCGCGCCGGCGATCGCGGCGGTGAACACCACGCGGCCGCGTTCCTGCAACCGGGCGAACGCGTCCCGCCAAGCCGAGGCTTCGGGTGAGACGTTTGCGCCGGTGATCGTGACGAGCCGGCCGCCGTCGGCGAGACGAGCCAAGGCCGAGGCGATGTGACGGTATGCAGCGTCGGCCATGCGGCCGGAAACGTTCGCCATTGCCGAGAACGGCGGATTCATCAGCACGACAGTCGGGACGACGGCCGGATCGAGGTGATCGTCGATTTGGGCTGCGTCGAAGCGCGTGACGGAGATGGCCGGAAAGAGGGAGGAGAGCAACATGGCCCGGGTCTCGGCCAGCTCGTTCAGCACGAGCTCGCCGCCGGCGATCTCGGCGAGGATGGCGAGCAGGCCGGTGCCCGCGGACGGCTCCAGCACGCGGTCCGCGAACGTGATGGCGGCCGCAGTCAAAGCGGCGAGGCCGAGCGGGATCGGCGTCGAAAATTGCTGGAAGCTCTCGCTCTCGACAGAGCGGCGCGTGTGGGTCGGCAGAAGCCCCGCGATCTTGTCCAAAGCGGAAAGTCGTGAAACCGGAGAGTCGGCTTTGCGGAACAGCGCCTTTCCGTATTTGCGTAGGAACAGGACGGTGGCGGCCTCACAGGCATCGTATGCCATCTTCCAATCCCAGGCGCCCGTCGCATCGGATGCGCCGAAGGCCGCTTCCATGGCGGCGCGCAGAATTGCGGCGTCGATGCGTCGGCCACGCTCGAGATGCGGGAGGAGTTGCTCCGCCGCAGCGATGATGATGCTGGCGCCGTCGGGAGCGCGGACAGGCGAGATCGGCGCGGCCTGGTCGGCCGCGATCGGAGAAAGGTCGGTCATGAAGGGAGCCTTAAGGAGAGCGGGAACGGGCCGAGCCGGCCGGCGCTCTCTCTCGGACCGCACCGGCTCAAACTCGTTCCGGCCGACCTCTCCCTCTCAGTATTGTGGCCGTGGCCACATGAGAAAAGGCGCCTCGCCGGCTGGGCGGGGCGCCTTTCACAGAGCGTTCGTCAGTGTCCGAACTGCCAGCATGGCCAGGCAGTATTGCCGTTCGCGGCGGCGACCGCTTCCGTGAGGTAGCTCGCATCGCCTTCGACGACGGTGACGATGTATAGCGTCATGACGCACCTCCCTCGATCGGATCGTTTTCGCCCGCGAGAATGGCCTCTGCCTTCGCGATGGCAGCGTTCGCCCGTCGGCGCCAAAGCTCGACATCGGCTGAGCCGCCCTCCGGAACGTGGGCCAAGATTTTGAGCTGACCGAGCAGCAGCTCGAAGTGATCCGCCTTGCGCTGGACCTGCTCGCCGAAACGTGACGGGATCGGCAGGGCGTGGCCGATATAGGCGGCGTCGCGGCCTTCCCAGACGCCGGTGACATAGGTGTCGCCGGACGTTTCAACGTCCGACTTCTTGTCGTCCCAGTCCTCGTCGGCGATCGCGAGATCGCAGGCTTGGCCGAGCGTTTCGGCTTCGTAGTTTCGCTGCCGGTAGATCGGCAGACGATAGGTCGTCTCAATGGTGAAGAGCGGCACGAGAGCCTCCAGAATGCAACAAGCCCGGCGCGAACCGGGCTTTGGGGTGGATTGGCAGTGAAGAGACGCGGGACGACCGAAGCCGCCCCGCGTGGTCGAGCTATTCGGCCGCGATCATGTGCGGCTCGTCCGCTTCATCGGCAGGAGCTTCCTCGTCGTCGCCGGCGAGGAATTCCGGCAGCGCATCGCCATCGCCGTCGGGCTCCGCGGCGTCGACGGTCGGCGTCTGGTCGGCATCGGCCATTCTCAGTGGCTCGGGCAGCCAGCCGGTCTCGGCCAGGAGGCGTTCGGCCTCCTTGGCCATGTCGCCCTTCTTGAGATGATCGATGAGCTGGGCCGCCCGCTCGCCGGCGCCTTCGCGCACAGCCTCGATGATGCGGCGCTTCGGGACCCGGCCGAGATAGTTCTCGACGGTAGGACGCCAGCCGGATCTCACCATGTCGAGATCGACGGCGCTTGCGATGCGATCGGCGTCGGCAAGGCGCTGCTCGACGGTGTGCGGAGTGGTGCCGCCGCCGTAGCGGTCGGCCTTCTCGTATAGCGCGTTGACGCCGAACGAGGCGCAATGCGCAAAGAGCGACGCCTGCTCGTCCCCCGTGAGGCCGGTGAGCCAATCCCAGAGGTCGGCCTTGTCCTTCGGCAGGCGCCCCTCCCAGGACTTGTGACGCGCCTCGATCGCCTTGGCCGCCGGCGTGTCCTTCAGCCCCTGCGCCTGCACCGGGAAGCTGGCGCAGCGCACGAAGACCTCCATCGCCGTCCCGTAGGAGGAATAGCGGGAGAAGACGTCGAGGCAGAATTTGTGCAGCACCGCTTGGAAGGCGACCGAAGGCGTGGTTGCCAACTTGTCGCGCAGCGCCAGCGTCCGCTCCGCAGTGAGCTCGGTCAGCAGGCGGTCCGGCAACGGCTTCACCGCATCATCGTCCTCGTCCTCGGGCTCCGCAACCTGACCGCCGATTGTGATGACGGCGCGCTGTGTGACCGGGGCCGATGGTTCGGCGCCGTCCATGACCGCAGCAGCGGGTTCGCCATCGCTGTCCTGCCCCGGCTCGGCCACGGGCACCTCGTCCTCAGGCCGGACATAGCCGCGGTCGACCAAGAGCGTGCCTTCGGCGTCGATGCCGACGAACGCGCCCGCGCGGGCGATGTCGGCCCGCTGAAAAATGACAGGTCGATCATCGAAAGCGGCGAGAGCCGTCTCGATCTCGCCGAGCCGCTGGTCGACCTCGTCAGGCAGCTCGTCCACGCTGTCATGCTCGGCTTCGAGCCTCGCATATTCTGCGCTGAGCGCCACGATGGTCACCTGCTCTTCGGCCGTGAGATCAGCGGGCACGCCGTCCAGCTCGCGCAAGCCTCGGGTATGGCCGTAGGGGAAGTCGATCGCGACATCGATCCACTTCCAGCCTTCGGCGGCGATCGCTTCCGCCTCTGCCTTCAGCTTCTCGGCGACCAGGCGGTCGAGCAGAGCGACGTCCTCCAGCCAGCCGCCGTCGTCGGACTCGAACAGGTCGCGCAGCACCACGCCCCCGGCCGCCTCGTAGACGTCGAGGCCGACAAACACGGCTCGCCGGTCGGAGGCTCGCACCGTCTTCTCTGTCAGCATGCGGCGGATCTGATAGGGCTCCTTCTGCCAAGAGCCGGAGATAGCCTGCCAGACCTGCTCCTGGCGAGCATGCTCCGCGGTGACGGTGAAGGCCATCAACTGTTCGAGCGACATGCCGTCCTCGGCATAGACGTCGAGCAAGACGGGCGAGACCGAGGCGAGGCGCAGGCGCTGCTTCACCAAATTGACCGAGGTGAAGAAGGCAGCGGCGATGTCCTCCTCGCTCTGGCCCTTCTCCCGCATTGCCTGGAAGGCGCGGAACTGGTCGAGCGGGTGCAGCGGCGCGCGCTGGATGTTCTCGGCGAGCGAATCGTCCTCGGCGAGAATGTCGGTCGCCGGATCGCGCACGACGCATGGCACCGGCGCGGTCTTGGCCAGTCGCTTCTGCTTCACCAGCAACTCCAGCGCCCGATAGCGGCGCCCGCCGGCCGGGATCTCGAACATGCCGGTTTCGGCGCCCTTGGCGTCGAGGACCGGCCGGACGTTGAGACTTTGGAGCAAAGTACGTCGGGCGATGTCCTCGGCCAACTCCTCGATGGAAATGCCGGCCTTTACGCGCCGGACGTTTGACTGGCTGAGCACGAGCTTATTGAAGGGAATGTCGCGCGAAGACGAGAGGGTGATCTTCTGAACGGCAGTCGCCATGGGTGATACTCCGCGACGAGCGGCCCAAAGACACTCTCTGGGCCTCCAACCCGTCAGTGCGCCAAGCGCAGCCCTCTAACTCTCTGACCAGAAAGGAGAAACACACGGAAGTTAGACGCTCAACTACCGAAGAGCTCCGGAGGGTGAGACACCCTCCCCGCCACACGGTGCAGCGTGGGGCGCGAAGCGAGTGGGTGAAGGCCGACCGGGGGCTTCCGGGAGGCCGTACATCAGCAGAACCCGCTAATGCCGGACGTGAGGGGACTTCCGATCCCAACAGCGGTCCGGCTAGCGAGTCCGCCACGGAGAGGGAAACCGAACCGATGGCCGAAGCCCCGTCAGGAGGCGTCTCACCAACTCGGAAGTGGGTGAGCGAGTCGAAAGATTTGTGGAGCGCCGATGTGCAATTGATGGGTGCGCATCAGGGACGTCGGGGTAACCCGACGTCAGCAGCCGGGAAAGCCTGCAAGGCCCGGAGGCCGGAATCCACACGGGGTAGAGTCGGCTCCTAAAGCGGACAAGGAGCAACGGTGGAACTTGGGAGACCGCCTGCGTTTCCGCTCCCCTCGGGGACGGATGGCCGAAGCGACCGGCGAACGCGCGTGGCGGAGTCGGAGCCCGCATAGTAGTTCGAGGACGGGAAAGCCGTCCACACGGCGAAGGCGGGCAGTGAGTACAACTTGCAAGCAGGAGACGGACAACTTGTCCAACACGGTGAATACCGAGTTCATTCTCGACATGCAGCGCAAGCTGTATCGGTGGAGTGCTGCGGACCCCGACAAGAGGTTTGCAGATCTGTTCAACATCGTATGCGATCGCCGAACGCTGCTTCGTGCTTGGGAACGGCTGGCCCGTAACAGGGGCAGCAACACTCCGGGCACGGACAACGTGACGCGTAAAGCGGTCCAAGAGCGGCCCGATGGGGTCGCAGGCTTTCTGGAGGATACCCGGCGAGAACTGCGACAAGGAATCTACTGCCCTCAACCTGTCCGGCAAAGGCTGATTCCGAAGCCGGGCAAGCCGGGAAAATTCCGCCCATTAGGCATACCCACGCTCAAAGACCGACTGGTCCAAATGACGCTCAAGCTGGTGTTGGAGCCAATCTTCGAGGCGGATTTTTATCCGACCTCATACGGCTTCCGCCCCGGCCGAAGCACCCATGACGCACTGTCCAGAGTGCGGCACAGGTTGAACCCGACGTCGGCCGGTCCTTCGCGGACCCGGTATGTGATCGAGGGCGACATCAAGGGTTGCTTCGATGCTATCGATCATCACGTGCTGATGGATCGGGTTCGACGCCGCATCCAGGACCGCAAGGTCCTGCGGCTCGTCCTCGCCTTCCTGAAAGCCGACATAATGATCGAAGGCAGTCTTCGGCATCCGGTAACCGGTACCCCGCAAGGGGGTATCATCTCGCCGCTCTTGGCCAACGTTTATCTCACGGCCATCGACGAGAGATATAAACGCTGGATTCCCACTCCACGGGACAAGACTCGCGAGCGGGCGCAACAGCGCCTGCAGTCCGACTACAAACGTGGTCGGCCGGGCTTTTACGTGGTGCGTTACGCGGACGACTTCGTCGTCCTCGTGCAGGGAACACTTCAGGATGCCGAACAAGAGCGCCTGGCGCTGGCGCAGTTCCTCAAAGAGGAGCTGCGTATGGAATTGTCGATGGAGAAAACCAAGATCACTGATGTCCGGGAAGGCTTTGACTTCCTCGGATATCGGGTCTCGCAGGAAAAGATGCGTCTCACCGGACGCCGCGTCGGCATGCTCTTCATCCCGAAGAGCAAGTCGCAGCTACTGCGTGACAAGGTCAAGGCCAAGGTGCGGGAAACGCCTACCGGCTTCACCCTCGCCGACCTCATTGACGATCTCAACCCAGTCATCATCGGTTGGCGCAACTACTACCGATATGCCTCACGGGCATGGAAGGAGTTCGCCACGAACGACTGGTGGCTGTACTGGCGCCTGAAATCCTGGCTCGGCAAGAAGCATGGCACAGCGTCGAGAAGGAAGCTACGCCGAGTCTACACCGAGTCGGGAGAGAAAAGCAGCGGATGGCGAATGGGCGAAAAGAAGCTCGCTCAGTTTGCTGATGCCAAACGGCGGCTGTACCCGGATCGGGGCCTTCGCATACCGAACGGATGGAATGCCAGTCCGGACGAGTGGTTTCTTAAAGGAGACAACAAGTTCTGGCAGGCGACCAACGCCCTCGCATCATTGTGAGGGCCACCCGTGGCTAACGCCACGCATGGAGAGCCGGATGCGGGGAAACTCGCATGTCCGGTTCGGAGCGGGGGATGAAGAAACCTGCCCTGGCAACGGGGCAAGGCGCTTCATCCCTACTCTACCGAAGCGCAGCGCGGCCCTCTACCTCTGAGGGCCGCACCACAAACCGACGATCAGGAAAAACGGAAAGGCACGAAGCCGGAGACACGCCGTTCCGCATCTCCGGCTTTCCGGGTATCAGGCTGCGCGGTCAAGCAGCTTCTTCGCGCGCGCCTCCAGATCGAGTCGGGCGTCCTGATGGGTCTTGCCCCGCGCAACCGCTGTGATGCCTTGCACGAAATCGAAGACGCTCTCGGGCTTGCGTCCTTCCTCGGCCAGCACCGTTTCGATGATCTTCGCTGTCTCTGTCTTCGAGAAGCCCCGCTTGCGCAGGAACTCGCCGCGGTCGTCGTCGGTGCGGGCGACGACCTTTTCCCGCGCGGCCCTGATGCCGTTGACGAACGGCATTGGTGAGGAATTGGCAAAGTTGGTCAGCGCCGGTACCGCCTCCTGCGCGAACCGCGAGGCGGCGTATTTGGAGTGGCGGATGGTGATCTGCTCGAAATCCTCTACGCCCCAGAGATTGCGGTTCTGGCAGACGGCGCGGAGATAGAAGCTCGCCATTCCGAGCGTCTTGGCACCAACCTCGGAATTCCAGCAGTAGAAGCCACGAAAGTAGAGGTCCGGCGAGCCATCACGCAGCCGGCCGGCCTCGATCGGATTGAGGTCGTCGACCAGGAACAGGAAGACGTCGCGGTCGGACGCGTAGAGCGTCGTCGTATCGTGGCTGATGTCGACATGGGGATTATAGACGCCGGTCGACCAGTCGAGCACGCCCGGGACTTTCCAGCGCGTGTCGCCCGTGCCATTGCCGGCGATGCGCTGAACGGCCGCCACGAGTTCATGGTCAAAAATACGCCCGTATTCGGGCCCCGTAACCGCGCGAAGCTCTACGCGACCGTCTTCGATCTCGAGCGTCTTGACCTGCTCGCCTCGATGAGAGCTGACGCCAAATTGGAGGTTGATGCCAGCGAGCGGCGCCGGAAGCTGCCGGAGGTAGGCGGCCGGCGCGCCGACCAGGCTCGCGAGTTGGCCGAAGCTCCAGTGGGTCGGTGCGATAGGCGTATCGGAGCCGGGTAACGTTAGCGCCAGCCGTTCCGCATCGTTACGATCCGCCTCGACGCGGATCGCTGCGCTCTCCACCGTCCGGGTCCGGCTACGCTCGGTCCGTCCGCGCACGGCGGCATGAAGGTCCGACAGGGACAGATAGCGCTCGTCCGCCGGCCGCGAGAACCACTCCGAGGATACGCGGCCAACTCGCTCACCGCGGGTAAGATCCACCTTGTAGCCGCCGATGCGGTCGCGGCCGGTGCTGAGAACTTCGACTTGGGACATGGGTCGTCTCCATGACGGGCGCCGGAGGCCTCTCCTCCAGCCCTCAACCCGTCGCGGAAAACCCGGTCAGCACTCTCACTCTTTCGGGAGCAATGCGGGGACTCGGCCGCAGGGGAAGGCGTTCCCCCTCAAGTGACCGACGAACAGATTGTCCGAGATTTGTATATCTATTTCGGAGAGTGAACTGCCCTATGTCCGAAAAAGAGCTACAATTTTCGGACATAAACAGCCACTCGCCCGACCTCAAGACCGTTATGCTTGACCGCATCCGCGCGGACGCGCCGCGGAAGGTCTGGAGAAGCATCAAGAGACTAGATCGAACCGATGCTCACGTTGTCTGACTGCCCGCGAGATTAACGCGAGCGCTGGATCGCCGAGCGCAGCGGAAGCCTCCCTGCCCATCAACTCGTCGCCGTCACGCGCAAGTATTTTTACTCCGCTTTGCTTAGCAGATCTGCTCCCGCCCACGACCACAATCGTAGGAGTGCGCTAACGCTCGATTCCGGCATTGATGTACTCGAAGAATCTCATTTTCATTTGCCGCTGCAGCGGCCAACATGAATTGACTCACCGCCCGCAGATCGAGATTTCCGTGAGCGCTTCGAAAAGGCAAAAGTGATGCGCCATCCTGATCCTGCAATGATCCCCGTCGGGTTGTGGCCGCAGCCAACGGAAGCTGTGGCCAAAGGACGATTTAGATCGGATTGTGGCGCCGGCGAGGGTCATGAAACCACAAAAAAATCCTTACGGGGACGGGAGGGATCGAACCTGGAATCAAGCGCCGCAAGTGATTGCCGCCCGGCTGTAGCGCGGGCCGGCACTTTACGTTAACATCCGCTGGCCAGCTTGTAATGCGTACCCGAATCCGATCGCCTCGGGAGCAAAGGGCGATCATCCGACCGCTTGACCCTTCCCACCCTCAGAGCTGGGACAATCCCGATAATGAGGAAATTTGGCTTGAGCTGGCGCGCGCCATTGGGCGGCAGATTGCACGGGACGAAAAGGATGTCACGGGGAGCCGATAGGGGAACGGCATGACGGCAGCGTCACCCAAAATGAGAGCCGTACTATACGCCCGCTATTCCAGCGACATGCAAAAGGCGACCTCGATTGACGGTCAGCTATTGCTCTGCCGAAAGGTCGCCGAACGCAATAACCTAGATGTCGTCGATGAATTCGTCGACGCCGCAAAGTCTGGTCTTACCGAAGATGCGCGGGACGGCTATAAACGATTGCTAAACGGTGTTCGAAACCATGACTTTAACGTGGTCATCGTTGAGCATTTCGACCGATTGTCCCGCGATCCCGCAACGATCCAGCGCCTAAAGCAGGTTTTCGAGTTCAACGGCGTTGAGCTGATGGATCAGAAAGGCATTTACGCCACCGCTACCGATATCAGCATCGCAAGTCTCTATAACACGATTTACAAGCCGCAGCTTGCCGACAAGGTTCGGCGCGGCCATGACAACGCTGTCGCTAATGGAAAAATTCCCGGCTCATACGCGTATGGCTATCGGCCGAGGCCTGGTGCGCCCGGCGAGCGCTTGATCGATAAGAACGAAGCAAAGATCGTACTCCGCATCTTCAAGGAATATGCTTCGGGCCGCTCAACCCGAAATATTGCAGCTGATCTCTCCCGCGAAGGTGTGCCCTCCCCTGGCGCCACCCGTCACAAGAACAAGGCCGGTCGCACCATTTGGAATCATCAGTGCATCACTGGCGGTCGTCATGGTCGCGGCATTATCGGCAACGAGTTGTATATCGGCGAGATACATTGGAACGTTCGCTCGACAATTCTCAACCCGGAAACGCAGAAGAAACAGAAGCGCCGCAATCCGGAAGAACGGCACATCATCGTCAAGAATCCCGAGCTGCGGATCATTCCGCAAGCACTCTGGGATACGGTGCAGAAGGTTCGCAGCGCGCGCGCTGTCCATATGTTCGGGCCGACCGGCAAGCCGCAGCGTCGCTCAATGATTCCGCGCAACAATGAGCACCCGCTTGCCGGTGTCCTCCGGTGCGGCGTTTGCAACGGCTATATGCGAATTGCGCAATCGTCCCGGAATGGCGCGCCGCGCGCCGCATGCGCCAACGCGCATCAGCGAGGTACCTGCGAGCACACCCGTAGCTTTGACATGGACGTTCTACTTGAGGACGTTTCCGTCAAGATCGACGTGAAATTGCTTTCGCCAAAAGCCATTGAAGAGGCGATGAGTGCTTGGCAGGAGGAACGCAAGAAAGATCGAAAAAAAGTTAGCGAACGCACCAACCTCGAGCGTCGACGCCGTACGCTAACTGCCGAGATAGAGCGCCTATCATATGCCATCGCAAACAGCCGTCGTAAACCCGATGAGCTGCTCAAGCGGATCGATGAGTGCGATATGGAGCGAGAAAACGTTGATGCGCGCTTGCAGCTGCTGGGCAACAGCAGCGAGAACGTGATCCCGTTCGACCACCCGAAGTTCGGCGAACTTTACCGTTCGGAAGTTAGAAAATTGGTCACCGCGCTCAAGATCAATTCGAAAGCGATCGAAACCCGCGTCGCCTTCCGTAACTTGATTGACTGCATTGTGGTGCATCCAGTTCGCAAGCGGATGCCCTATGAATATACGCCCTACCTGAACAGTGCCGCCCTTTGCGGCATGAAGCTTTTCCCCGAAAACCGGCGCAAGGGAGAAGAAATCGGCATGTTGGCCTACTACGATAACGGCAAATCAGGAAAGTCGGTGTCCTCGTAATAGACCCGGACCTGCATGTGGTGGCGGCCATCGCGGATCGCGCCGTCGATATGGGGTAAGGTCAATTGCGGCCCCTCGATTGAGGTCGTTTGAGCATGATCTCTTCGGAATCTTTTCCGGATCATGCTTTGGAACGACAATCGTGTTGCGCAAATTCCTCGATCACGCAAGCGCGATCAGGACACCACCGGTCCCTTCCCGCCGAGCGCGACCTGCACGATCTCGGGCGGCACGCCGAGGCGAAACGGCATGATGCTGCAGCCGAGGCCGCCGGAGACGACGACGTCGCATTTCAGCTTGATGTGACCATAGGCGAGCCGCATGCCGTGCTTGACCGGCACCGCCGGCGACCATCCGAGCAGCCGGATCTGACCGCCATGGGTGTGGCCGGACAGTTGCAGCGCGACGCGCGAGGGCACGCGGAGCGCAACGTCAGGCTCATGCGCGAGCAGGATCACCGGCGCATCGTCGGTGACCTTCGCGAGCGTCCCGTTGAGATCGTCGACGCCGATGCGCCGGACTTCGCGGTAACGCCGCGCCGCCATAAAGGCGAGCTGGTCGCCGAGGCCGGCGAGCCAGAACGGGCGGTGATCCTTGACGAGCCGCACCGCGTCGTTCTCGTAGACCGGGATGCCGGCGCGCTCCAGCGCGCGGCGCGCGACCGGCGCACCCTGCCCCTGCCGCTGCACCGTCTTGTCTTCCCAGTAATCGTGATTGCCGAGCACGGCGTGCACGCCGAGCGGCGCCTTCAGGCCCTTCAGCACCGCGGCCCATTCGGAAGCCGGAATGAAGCGCGTGACGTGGCGCAGCCCCGCGACATAGTCACCGAGCAGCACGATGATGTCGGGGTTCAGCGCATTGGTCCGCTCGACAATCTCGGCGATGCGATCGAGCGACATCCAGGGATCACAGGCGTGGATGTCGGCAAGCGCTACGATCTTGAGCGGAAAGTCCGCCGGCCATTGCCGCGGCGACAGGTCGTAGCGCGTCAGCGTGAGGCGAACGACCGGCTCGCTCAGACCATAGGCCGCGGTCGAGGCGGTGGCGGCGGTCAGTCCGCCGGCGGTGCGCAGAAAATTTCGACGTGAAATCATGGACGTTTGATCGGTGATGCCTGAGCGATCATACGCGCTCTGATTGGGCGAAATTGGGCCGCGTTTGTGCAGACGGCCTGCAGACGCTTCGCAATGATTAGCGCGCAAGGTTACCGGTAGGCGCGACGCACTGCATCAACACGCTTCTTCACGTCTTCGAGAGCCTTGGTTTAATCCTCGTCGCCATTGCCGCCGAACAGGCCGAACTGCGAGGGATCACGGTTCGGCTCGGCGAGGCCGAGATGGCGGAAGGCGTGCGAGGTCAGCAGCCGGCCGCGCGGGGTGCGCTGCAGATAGCCGCACTGGATCAGATAGGGCTCGATGATGTCCTCGATCGCATCGCGCGGCTCCGACAGCGCCGCCGCCATGGTCTCGACGCCGACCGGACCGCCGCCATAGTTCAGGGCGATGGTGGTGAGATAGCGCCGATCCATCGCATCGAGCCCGGCGCTGTCGACCTCAAGCGCGCTGAGCGCCCGGTCGGCGATGCCGCGATCGACGGAATCAGCATCCGCAGCCGATGCAAAGTCGCGCACGCGGCGCAGCAGGCGGCCGGCGATACGCGGCGTGCCGCGGGCGCGGCGCGCGATCTCGTTGGCGCCGTCGGGGCTCATGCCGATGTTGAGCACGCGGGCGCCGCGGGTGACGATCTTCTCCAGCTCTTCCACGGTGTAGAAATTGAGCCGGATCGGAATGCCGAAGCGGTCACGCAAGGGATTGGTGAGCAGGCCTGCGCGCGTCGTCGCGCCGACCAGCGTGAATTTCGACAATTCGATCTTCACCGAGCGCGCTGCGGGACCTTCGCCGATGATCAGATCGAGCTGGAAATCTTCCATCGCAGGATAGAGCACCTCTTCGACAGCCGGGCTCAGGCGATGGATCTCGTCGATGAACAGCACGTCGCGCTCTTCCAGATTGGTGAGCAGCGCCGCGAGATCGCCGGCCTTCGCAATCACGGGACCCGAGGTGGCACGGAAGCCGACGCCAAGCTCGCGCGCGACGATCTGCGCCAGCGTGGTCTTGCCGAGGCCGGGCGGACCGACGAACAGCACGTGATCGAGCGCCTCGCCGCGCTTCTTCGCCGCCTCGATGAAGATCGAGAGATTCTTGCGCGCCTGGGCCTGGCCGACGAACTCCGTCAGCGACTGCGGACGCAGCGCGGTATCGCCGACATCGTCGGAGCGGCGTTCGGGAGTGACGATGCGCGAGGGCGTGTTCACTTCGACAATTCCTTAAGCCCCAGCCGGATCAGCTGCGCGGTCTCGGCGCTCTCACCGGCGCTGCGCGAGGCGGCGGCGATGGCGGCGGCGGCCTGCGGCTGGCCGTAGCCGAGATTGACCAGCGCGGAGATCGCGTCCGTGACCGGGCGCGGCGCACGGTTGTTGTCGATTGCGCCGGAGAGCTGGACCACCGCGGGATCGACATCGGCAAAGCCCGGCGCCTTGTCCTTCAATTCGCTGACGATGCGCTCGGCGACCTTCGGCCCTACGCCCGGCGTCCTCGCCACCGCGGCCTTGTCGCGCAGCGCGATGGCATTGGCGAGATCGGTCGGCGGCAAGGTGCCGAGCACCGCGAGCGCGACCTTGGCGCCGACGCCCTGCACGGTCTGCAGCAGGCGAAACCACTCGCGCTCGTGATCGCTGCGGAAGCCGAACAGCTTGATCGCGTCCTCACGGACATAGGTCTCGATCGAGAGCACGGCCGCTCCGCCCGGCGACGGCAGCGCCTGCAGGGTGCGGCTCGCACAATGCACCTGGTAACCGACGCCGCCGACATCGAGGATCACGTAGTCCTCGCCATAGGAATCGATCAGGCCCTTCAGCTTGCCGATCATCTTGCGCCCCCGCGCTTGGCGCTCACACTGCGTTCGAATGCTTCAGTGAGGGACACACCGGCGGAAGGGTTCCCTCCCCCCTTGCGGGGGAGGGTTAGGGAGAGGGGTATGCCGCGGGCGTTGACCTCTGGGATGTGACGAGGAGCCAGCAATGAAACGCGCGAAATGACTGAGCGCGGTGCGAGCGTTGTTCGCGCATTGCGTCGCGCAGGCGAGCAAGCGGTACCCCTCTCCCCAACCCTCCCCCGCAAGGGGGGAGGGAGCCTGACCAGAGTGCTTCCCTCACACCGCACTTCGCCGCAGCCCCTCCTCATAGATTCGCCACCCTGAGCCGCAGCGCGGCGCTCTGGCGGTGATGCGCGTGGGTGATCGCGATCGCGAGCGCGTCGGCGGCATCGGCTGTTGGCGGTTCGGCTTTCGGCAGCAGGATCTTCAGCATCACCTGGATCTGGTTCTTCTCGGCATGGCCGGCGCCGACCACGGTCTTCTTGACCTGGTTCGGCGCGTATTCGGCGACCGAGATACCGAACATTGCGGGCGCCAGCATGGCGACGCCGCGGGCCTGGCCGAGCTTCAGCGTGGCGACGCCGTCCTTGTTGACGAAGGTCTGCTCGACCGCGGCCTCGGCCGGCCTGAAGTCACCGAGCACGGCGGCAAGCCCTTCATGGATCGCGAGCAGCCGGCTCGCCAGCGGCAGATCGTCCGGCGGCTCGACCGAGCCGCAGCCGATATAGACCAGGCGGTTGCCTTCGGTCTCGATCACGCCCCAGCCGGTGCGGCGGAGACCCGGATCGATACCGATGATGCGGACGGGAGAGCGAATCGGCTGGGCTGTCATGCGGTAGTGATACCGCCTAGCCTGCGAGAACGAAACACAAACGGAGGCTCATCCCCTGCTCCGCTTGTCATCGCACCGTGCTCGTCACCAGCCCCACTCGTCATCCCCCGCGAAAGCGGGGGATCCAGTACGCCGCGGCGTCTCGAATCAAATGAAGGTCTCTGGAATACTGGATCGCCCGGACGAGTGTTTAGACCGGACAGATCACGGACAGGTGTTCGGGGACATAGCTGACACATCACAATTGGCTGGATTGGTCGATTCGGGAGGCCGTCCATGCC
>NZ_VITY01000027.1 GCF_007993935.1 Bradyrhizobium macuxiense
GTTCAATCCGGCTTCTGTGAGGTCGCACGCACAACCGGGCGCGCGGCTCGCGCCCGCCACGCGACCTCACAGAACCCTCAAGATTCCCACAGCAGTGTGTTTCTGATTCACCATGCGGGCTGGATTGGAGGCCAGCATGGATGAGTAAGCCTTATTCTCTGGATCTGCGTAAGCGTGTTGTGTCCGCGATCGAGGGCGGGGTGTCGCGCAATCGGGCCGCCAAGCAGTTTTGGGGTGGCGATCCGCACCGCCATCGGCTGGATGCAGCGGGTCGAGGAGACCGGCAGTGTTGCTCCGGGTCAGATGGGCGGCCATAGGCCGAAGGCGATTTCGGGAGAGCATGCGGTCTGGCTGTCGCAGCGGATCAAGGACGGCGATTTTACAATACGCGGTCTCGTTGTCGAGCTTGCCGGTCGCGGCTTGAAGGTCGACTACCACTCGGTGCGGGACTTCGTGCATGCCAAGAAGCTCAGCTTCAAAAAAAGCGTAGCGGCTGGCGAACGCGATCGACCGGAGATCGCGCGACAGCGAGCCCAGTGGGCAAAGTATCAAGGTCGCTACGCGGCTGGTCTTCATGGGGAGGATCGCCGCGCGGGCGCAGACTTCATGCCAAGGTTCACCACGGCCGCTGGAAGACCATGACCTTCCTGGCGGCTCTGCGCCACCACCGGATCGATGCGCCATGGTTCATCGAGGGGCCGATCGATGGTGTGAGCTTTCGCGCCGATGTCGAGAAGGTTCTTCGGCCCGTCTTTCGACCCGGCGATATCGTCATCTTGGACAACCTCGGCAGCCATAGGAGCAAAGCAGTTCGCCAGCTCATCCGTTCGGTCGGCGCCAAACTCTTCCTGCCAAAATACTCGCCCGATCTGAAACCGATCGAACAGGCTTTTGCCAAGCTTAAGCACCTGCTCCGCAAAGCCGCCGCGCGAACCGTCGACGCGGTCTGCGCCGCAATCGGCCACGCACTCGACGCCTTCACCTCCGAGGAATGCGCCAACCACCTCAAAAACTCAGGTTATCGAGCTTAATGTCACGCTTTTAGTGTTTCAGACGAAAAGAGCTCATCGCAGATACTTCGATGCACGGCGAGGAAGCCGCAAGCCTCCTCAGTGTTCAGAGAGTGTGTCCCGAGGCAAACATGTACTTCCGCTATTTGGATCCGATGGCAATCGGTCGGCGCCTTCTTCCTGATAGTCAACCTCGTCTCGGCAAGCCTTGAGCGGAAGTTTGCAAAGGGACACGGCCGCTGACTCCAAGCCTGCGGCCGTGCAGGTGTGCATTCAGACACAAAAAAATGTTTTCGCGCGAAGACATGCGCCAATGTCAGGCCGACATCGAGATTTTTGAAGGCAGAGCAAACTGGAAAGTAACAAGACAGCAAAAAAAGGACCGCTTACCAAGCGTGACCATTCGTTCCTCGCGCCGTCTACCGCTGCGAAATGATCCCCTCCGCGTTCCGTCGCAGAAAGGGCGAGACGATCGGTCCATCGCTCGGTGTGTTAGTAACCTTTAGCCAAGCGGTCGCCACATCACGGCTTCGTGCGAACCAGACATTGTCATGTTTTCTGATATAGGTGATGAATTCGCGCAACATGCGGATGCGCGATGGGCGGCCCGTTACTTGCGGATGCATGACGAGATCAAAGTAGCCGCCCGACAGATAGGCCTCGTCGAACTCCGCCTTCCAAATCGAGAGCACGTGACCATTGGTGGCCATCGGCCGGTGGAACTTGATGCTGGTCAAAAGATACTGAGCGTCATCCATGCTCCAGTGCCACGGCAACTCGACTACGCCCGGGGTTCCGTCCTCCAGGACGTGGCGGTAGGGTTCGACGTCGTCAAGCATGGTGCTATCGTAGATGAAGCCCCGTTCGGTCAGAAGGCGGATTAGATTCGCACTCGTTTCTCCTGATGGAGCGCGATAGCCGACGGGAGCAACACCAACGACGCGCTTGATGGACTCGGTACCCTTTTCAAGCTCCTCAAGCTCCATCTCCAGACCGTTCGGGTCAATCGATTTGTGTAGATAGCCGTGGTGACCGATTTCATGATCGGCCTTTACGATCTTCTCGACGATATGCGTTCTGTTTTCGACGACCCAGCCGGGCACAAAGAACGTGGCCGGCAACCGTTCGTCGGCAAGCAGTTCGAGGATCTTGGGTACGCCTACCTTGGCACCGTAGGTGCCCTGCGAGAGCGTGCCGGGACGATCGACATTGGTCGGGTCGCGCCCAAGCCACAACGTTTCTGCATCGAAATCGAACGTGAGATTGACGGCAATCTTGGCGCCGTTCGGCCATGGGATGTTGGGCAAGCACTGTCTCCAGATGCGGGCTGCTGATCTGAGAGCGTCAATTTTCGGCGCAATTTGCACCGAGAGGCGGACCAGCGGAGAGGGCTGGCGCCGCTAGGCGCAACATCAAGGGAATAGCGCGACAATCTTCTTGGTGAGAGAAATGCTAAATGCGATGCCCATAGGGCCCAGAAATGGCCCTGTCAATGTCGGCCCTATGCCCCGAAGAGTGCCGTCTGGTCGAGGCTCATAAAATAATCGGAGGCAATCCTTACGAAGGCGGTTTCGCAGTCGAGCGTGAATTGCGCAAAAAGTACGCGCGACTCGCCCATGAGAGAAGCGGCGGCCACAATGCCCATCCAGAAAGATCCTTGCTGAGCAGGTTACACGTTTGTACATCCGACTCCTCCATGATGGCCTTCAGTTGTTGCTGGTTATTATTCTTGTACGAATGATAATGTAGCGTTCGGCTGCGTGTATTGATGGACGAATCAGCTACGCCTTTCGTGCTTCCGATAGCCGCGCGAACTTGACGCTTCTTAACGAATGCTACGCACTTTGAAACTACCAAGATAGTTAGTTGAATTTCTACACGAGTCGCTAGTTCTGGCTGAGCTTGGACCTACCGATCGGTCTCAATGGATAAACGTCTGAAGATTTAGCATTTGATGATCGATGCGACATAGATCAATTCTGATCCGAGTTGTCGGACTGCAACATACCGTTGCGACTACGACAGGTTCTTCAGCGAATATCGCCTTGGAATCGAGCGCTCGCAGTTGGTGCACACCTGAAAATCTGATGTCATCTGGTGTCCTGAGTAACAGGTTCGCGTCATTAGATTCGAGTTAGAGTCGCATCGCTGTGCCATGTTGTTGGGGACAACGGCGATCGGGCATTCGATAGCGCGGCAACTTGCATCCCTGATCCTAAGCGATGAAGAACGGACTGAGCTGAAGGTGTTGGCGGGACGCCGCAAGACGACCCAAGCCCTGGCGTTGAGAGCCCGGATCGTTCTGACCTGCGCGGAAGGCAGGCAGAACAAGGAAGTGGCGGCAAGTTCGGCTGGTCGAAGCGACAGTCGGCAACTGGCGCGGGCGGTTTATCGCGCAGCGGGTAGAGATCCGACGAGTCAAGGTCCCCGGGGCGCACCGATGATGCGCGCACCGAAGCCACCAGCGTGCAGCACATCTGGCGAGCCTTCCATTTGCAGCCCCATCGGATGGAGACATTCAAGCTCTTGATCGAGCCGGATTTCGTGGCAACCCTGCGGGAATATTCGCAGTGTACTACAAGTTGAAAGCCGTGCGGATGTGGTCGGCCTCTACGTCTCCCCGACCCTGCATGCCGTCGTGCTGCGTATAGACGAGAAGTCGAAATCCAAGCGCTCGACCGCGGCAAGTCCATGTTGCCCATGCGTCCCGGTCAGCCTGCGCGGCGCAACCACGACTACATGGCGTCGGCACGACCTCGCTCTTCGCGGCGCAAGACATTGCGACGGGCACGTCATCGGAAAATGCTATTCCCGCCACCGCGCCGCGGAGTTCCGCAAGTTTCTCGACGAGATCGAGGCTGCGCGTCCCACGCAGTCTCAACGTGCATCTCGTTATGGACAACCCACGCAACCTACAAGGCCCCGCTGATCCGCAACTGGCTCGCCAAACTTTTGGCGTCTGAAAACTTCGAGGCCTTCATCGTTCTTCGTTCCTCCCAGCCGGGGAATCGATGCGAAAAACTTTAGCCAAAAATGATCCAGTTTGGTGACCTCGGATCAGTCGTGATCCGATCTCGACCATTCTCCTGAAGGGATACGGGCTGTACTCGGCCGCAGCACTTCTGGCAAGCCGATCAGCATCAGCGCGCTCGCCGCTCATGAGATCGCGCGGTTCCTTCTATGATCTCTTTAATTCGGCTGCAACGCGCCCTTTCCATGACGCTGGAAACCATCACGCCCTTGAGCGATGATCCGACCGTCGGCCTTCTAGCTATCGCCAGCTGACCTGGCTCCTGCCGGCGAATGCGGTGCCGCGCCAGCTACAACGCGCCATGGGGCCCGATCTACCGCTATGAGCATGGAAGTCACCCGCACACGATCGAAGGGGCCGATAAGGCTCCTTACGAGTCCCCCCGAGCGAAACGACGAATTTAGAAGAGTCTTTCTTGCAATGCAGGCGCGAACGGTGGATGAGAGCCTGAGGTTCTAGGGATTGATGATCGAACGTTAGCGCTCAAGCTCTCGTTTCTTCCACTCGGCAGTGGCCGACTATTCATCGTTCTGTTCGAACAGGATCGCGCCGATGAGGCGAACGACGGCGTCCTCATTGGGGAAGATGCCGGCCACCTCGGTCCGCCGTTTGATCTCGCCGTTGAGACGCTCGATCGGGTTGGTCGAGTGCAGCTTGGTTCGGGTGCTGGGGCGGGAGTGTCATATAGGCGAGCACATCGGTCTCAGCCTCATCCAAGAAGGCCGCGAGCTTGGGCGGCTTGGGGCGAAGCTGGTCGGCGACCTTCCGCCACGGCGCTCTCGCGGCGTCGGCATCGTCCCGGGCGACGCTGACGCTGTGGCAATAAAAGCGGCGACGACACGCCGCCCGCTCTTGCCGGCATGTGCCAGAGCGTTGCGCATGAAGTGCACGCGGCAGCGCTGCCAGGTGGCGTTGAGCACCTTGCTGACGGCTGCTTTGATGCCCTCATGGGCGTCGGACACGACCAGCTTGACGCCGCGCAGGCCGCGGCGGGCGAGCTTGCGCAAGAACCCCGTCCAGAACGTCTCGGCTTCGGAGGGGCAATGTCCATGCCAAGAACTTCGCGCCGGCCATCACTGTTGACGCCGACCGCGACGATCACCGCGACCGACACGATGCGGCCCTGCTGGCGCGCCTTCACGTCGGTGGCGTCAATCCACAGTTACGGCCAGTTGCCCTCGATCGGAGGGCCAAGGAACGCTTTCACCTCGTCGATCTCCCCACACAGCCGGCTCACTGGCTTTTGGAGATGCCGGTCATCCCCATCGCCCGACCAGATCATCCACCGAGCGCGTCGAGACACCCTGCACGTAAGCTTCCTGCACCACGGCTTCGGCGTGGCTCCAGGAAGCCCGGGAAGTAAGAGTCTTTGCGCAGCTCGGATACGCAGCTCGACCGCACCAGCGCGGGTCTCCCAGATCCGGTCGTGGTAGCTGTTGCGCTGCGCCAGACGCTCCAGATTCTTCTCGCCGAAGGCCGCTCCAGTCTGGCCTTCGACTTCCAGCTCCATCAGACGCCGGGCGGCAAAGCCGATCATCTCGCGCAACAGATCAGCATCAGGGCTCTTCTCCACGAGCGTGCACAGGTTCATCATATCGTCGTCATCGCTGGGTTCCTCGGTTGCGTTGGCGTGTCGCAACCCGATCCTGCCGGCGAATCGTCGGTGGCCACCACCGTCCGCCCGCTATGGCGCTATTTGGGGCGCGCGGGCAGACGGCTTTGCTCTACCGAGCTTCACCATCTCTGGAGACACGACCACAGCGGTAAGTCGACGACGCGTGCTCCGATTGCAAGCCCGCCTGACCGGCCAGGACACTATCACTTGAGAAGATCGAGGCAAACTGACTCGGCCATCGTTTAATGCCGCATTGAATGCCAATACTGCCTAATGGCCGGCCCTTCTCAAGAATCAAACACACTATTGCTCCTCACCAGAGTAGGTAGTGTCTCGATCCGTCGCCAATGGTGTACTATGAGCTGGTAACTCGCCGTATGGGCTATGACGCAGCTCATCAGGATTGGACAAATGCAGCAATGAAAAACGTGTGGAAGTCGTTGCACGTCTCACGCTTCCGGCTTTCATGCCTTCTTCGGCCGCGGCATGGCCGACGAGCAATTCGGAGGCAAGAAGCTGGAGGGGGCACGCTGCCCTGGCTTCCGCAAGGAGAGGGGCCTGCAACAGAGTTGCGGAGCTAATGCCGACGGCACGCCATATCGGTGTTCGGCATCCACGAGGTCCTCGATTTCGCAGAGAGGCCGCGTTGGATAAAGGGAGCTCTTCGTTCAGTTCCAGTACCCAGCTCATACCAATTGCAAGCAGGCAGCGCCCCGTGTCTCGCATCGCGGGATAGATCATGTTTCAGAGCATCGCAATGGAGCCCTCGATGGGAGTGTTATCGCATCTGCGGGTGGTAGAAATCGGTAGCTCTGCCGCAACCAGCTATTGTGCGCGGTTGTTTGCCGATTTCGGTGCCGATGTTCAGAAGGTCGAGCCGCCACAAGGCGATCCACTGCGACGCGGTCCCCCACTAACAGCGAGCGGCCAGAGCGCGTGGTTCGCATTTTTGAACTTCAACAAGTCAAGCATCATCGTCGATGCCAACGCCCCGCAGGCGAGCACACGACTGACTGCATTAATCGAGGACTGCGACATTCTGATCGATGGTCGCGACGTCGATGCCGCAGACTGCCCCTTCTTTGACTTGGCCGCGGTCCGCCGGATCCGTCCCGGGCTGATTTGCCTCCAAGGGAGCTGGTTCGGCCGAAAGGGGCCCTATGCAGGATTCGCCGCAACCGATTCAACCGTTCGTGCGCTCGCCGGCCTTATCAAGTTGGTTGGACCGGTTGATGGCCCGCCGATGCATGCACCGGATTTCCAAACGGGCATTCTCGCCGGCCTGTGGGGCTTCATTGCCGCGGCTTCCTCGGCGGTTGCGCAGAGGCAGGGCGGAGGAGGGGGGGGGTGGTCGCTCAGTATTTTCGAATCGAGCCTCGCTCTCAGTGAGTATCTTATGTCCGAGGCGTTTGCGTACGGCGACGTGATGCGACGGATCGGCACTAACCGCTTTTGGCCAGGCTCTCCGGTTGGCATTTACGAAACCAGAAGGGGTTGGCTCGGCGTTACTGTGGTAACACCGGCACAATGGCAAGCATTCTGCGACATGCTCGGCCTATCCGAATTGCGTGATGAGTCGGCTTTGGTCCTCGGCAAAGATCGCCTGAAACACCTGGAACGGATTGAACGAGTGTTTACGCCGAGGTTGAAATCGCGGACCGCCCAGGAGTGGTTCGCAGAGGGGCGAAAACGAAGGATTCCGATCGTGCCAGTGCCCGAAATATCCGATCTGCTCCAGGATACGGAGAAGAAACGGCGCGGCGCGATCGTGCCGGTTCTGCTTGGCGAAGAAGAGGGCCTCACGGTCGGCTCGGTGCAGCAGTTGACATTGACGCCGCCGCGTCGAGGCGGAAAGGTTCCCGCCCTCGGCGAGCGGCAGAGTATCCAGAATACGCGAAGAGATCTGGTCGGCACTGGGTCGGCGTCGCCCGGCCGCATTGACGCTACCCGGCAGCCATTGCAGGGAATTCAGGTCATCGACTTCTCAATGGGCTGGGCAGGTCCGTTGTGTACGCGCACACTGGCTGATCTCGGAGCGGACGTCATCAAGATTGAGGCTATCCAGTATCCGGACTGGTTTCGCGGAGTTGATCGAGAGCGTGCCTATATCGATGCGCAGATGTACGAAAAGAAGGTGTGCTTCTGTATCATGAACCGCAACAAGCGCGGTATCACACTGGACCTTACGCGGCCGCAGGGTCTCGCTCTCGCCAAACGGCTTTTGGCGAAAGCTGATATTGTCGTCGACAACTATTCGGTCGATGTGCTTCCGAACTTCGGGCTTGGCTACGACGTGCTCCAAACACTCAACCCTCGACTCGTCATGATGTCAATGTCAGCCTTTGGCGCAAACAGCCTCTATCGTGATTGCCGGGCCTACGGCTCGACTCTTGAACAGGGCTCGGGATTACCAAGCGTGATCGGAAACGCCGGCGACCCACCCGTGATGAGTCACATCGCCTTTGGAGATGCCGTCGGTGGATTAAACGGCTGCGCTGCAGTTTTGGTTGCTCTGATTCACGCCCGCAATACCGGGCAGGGACAGTTCATCGACATCGCCCAAATCGAATGCATGATGCCATTTGCCGCACCATGGATCACCGCTCATTCTACGGGCAGTACGCCGCTAAGAAGGTACGGCAACCGACATCCGCAGTTCGTGCCACATGGCTGCTTCCGATGTGCGGGTGAAGACAACTGGATCATGGTAGCCGCGACGAACGAAGAAATGTGGTGGAGGCTTGCCCTAGCAATTGGCCGGCCAGACTGGGCCGCCGACCCCTCGCTCAAATCTGAGGAAGCTCGCCGCGGCATCGAAGACGTCCTGGAGAGAGGCATCGAAGCGTGGACACTCACTCGGGACCCGGATCAGGCTATGTCTGAGTTACAAGCCGCGGGGGTTGCCGCCGGCGTAGCCCGCCTCCCAATTGACCTGCTCGAGGATCGGCATCTCGAGTCGCGCGCGTTTCTGCAGGAAGTCGAACGCGCATTCATAGGCCGGCATCCGCAGCCATCATTGCCGATTCGCGAAGGTCCAAAATCCTATCCAATCCGCGCAGCGGCACCGACGCTGGGACAACACAACATAGAGATCTTATCGGGATTTCTTGGCCTGTCTGACGCTGAGATGGCGCAATTGGTTAGGGAGGAGATCATTGGTACAGCAGTGCTTCCCGAAGGGAAGCTCGCAACAACAAAGAAGAAGGTCTCGTCAGACTAGAATCGACCTACGGCCTAGATTAATTTCACTCTTAAGTTTGGCGGATTCGTGCCGCTGGTCAATCGTTATCATACCTCGAGGGGGGACTATTTTCTCCAAGAGCTATGACAGTCCATCACAATGCTGGCTGGGTGAGGCCAGCATGGATTTTGCCGAGAAGCGCGGTGGTCGAAAATAAGCAGCACGGCTTCAACAGCTGGAGCCGGTGCATCACCGCGCCGGCCAGAAAACCATGATCCAGACGATATCCAATGATGTCGAGCGCGTTGGCCGCGAGGTCGCCATAAGGCGCGCCATCGTCAAGCAGCATTCAGAGGGGCCATCGGCAACATGAGGCGCGCCATCTTGTCATGCCAACCATGTCCGGACGACTACGGCGATGTCGGAACTCAGACAACCCGCAGCATCACTCCAAGAGCAGGCTACTAGCTACACGTGTTTTCTCTCGTCGGGCAAGCTGCGCCGGAATTCCCCGAGTGGCACGCCGATTGCTGGGATGATGACTGCCGCAGCCAATGCGTTCGCAGTCGCCAGGAGTTCCCGATGAGGCCCGCTCGATTGATCCTAGTCAATGCGCTGACACATAGGCTCGGAAATCCAGGAGGGTGAATATCATGACATGAAACGTGTCGCCGGTTTGGTGTGGCTTGGGACAGGTAGCGCTATCAGCGAACGAGGAAGGTGAAAATGATTTCCGAAGTGTTTATCACCTGTGCGGTCACAGGGGCGGGGTCGAATGTGGAGCGTAGCCCGCATGTTCCGGTGACCCCGGATCAGATCGCTGACTCGGCGATCGAGGCGGCGCGGGCGGGGGCGGCGGTACTGCACATCCACGTGCGTGACCCTAAGACTGGGCGGAGTTCGCGGGATCCGACGCTGTTTCGTGAAGTGGTGACGCGCATCCGGAAGTCGGATGTGAATCCGGTGATCAACCTGACCGCGGGGGTGGGCTGCGCCATCGTGCTTGGTGGGGCGGAGTCTCCGCTGCCGCCGGCGGCGGGGACGGACATGGTAGGCCCGCGTGAGCGGCTGGTGCATATCGAAGAGCTGCACCCCGAGATTTGCACGTTGGATTGCGGGACGTTGAACTACGGCACCGGCGACGAGTTGATCGTGGTCAACACCCCTGCGACAGTGCGCGCGATGGCCGCTCGCCTGCAAAAGCTTGGCGTGCGCCCTGAGCTCGAAGTGTTCGATACCGGTGATCTGGTGATGGTGCACGATTTGATCAGAGAGGGGCTGATTGACGATCCGCCGTTGATTCAGCTGTGCATGGGGGTTCCCTATGGCGCGCCCGGCGATCCGACCACGCTGATGGCGCTGGTGCACCAGCTCCCGCCGAGCGCCGTCTACTCGACCTTCTCGATTGGACGAATGCAGCTCCCGTACGCGGTGTTGGCACCGTTGGTCGGCGCTAACGTGCGGGTGGGGTTGGAGGACAACCTTTACCTCTCCCGCGGGCGGCTGGCGACTAACTCCCAGCTCGTGCAGCGGGCGGTAGAAATTCTCGATCGGATCGAGGTGCGGGTGATGAGCCCGGATGAGGTGCGTGAGAAGCTCGCGCTCAAAGTTCATGCCTGAGAGGCCAGAGTTCATGATTGAAAAGTTCAAGTTCACGTTTGAGAGGCTACCGCAAGCGGTCGGCCTGTTGGGGGCGGAGTGATCGGCGGCGGGTGGGTCGCACGGTTCGTCCTCAACGGGGGGCGTGCGGCTGTATGACCGGTCGTCAGGTGCGGTCGAGGGCGTGCAGGCGAGACGGGCCAATGCGCGGCGGGCATATCAGCGGCTGACACTGGCCACGCTGCCGGCCGAGGGGCGCTGACGATGGTGGAATCGGTCGCGGACGCGGTACGTGGCCTGGAGCTCGTGCAGGAGTTCGCGCCGCAGCGCCGACGACAAGCGCCTTCGGCTATTTCACGCGCTCACGCGCGAGGGTGCCGAGGGGCTGGCGCCGCGGGCGAGCAGGTGCTGTTCCACGTCAACGCCGGCAGCGGACCTGTGTCTAATCCGCGCAACGGAGTTTTGCGAGTTGCGCGCGTCTTGCCGCACGATATGGCGTGCCGCCGATAACATCCGGATTGAATGCTCAAAAAGAGGGAATGATGTCGAAGGATGGATTGTGCGCGATCGTAACGGGTTCAGCGTCGGGGCTTGGAGCGGCGACCGCGGGCCTCTGGGCCAAGGGTGGGGCGAGCATCGTTGTAAACTATTCCAACAGCCAGAAGGAAGCCGAGGCCACGGCCGAAGCCTGCCGCAAAGCGGGCGCTGCCGAGATCGTGGTGGTGCAGGGCGACGTCTCGCGCGATGAGGATTGCAGGAGAATCGTCGCGGCTGCCGCGCCGTGGGGACGCCTCGACGTGCTCGTCAACAATGCTGGCATCACAAAACATGTGCCGCATTACGATCTCGACGGGCTCTCGGCGGAGGACTTTCAGCGCATTTATGCCGTCAATACCATCGGGCCGTACCAGATGATCCGTGCGGCGCGCTCGCTGCTCGAGGCTGGCGCCAAAGCGAGCGGACGGCCGGCTGCCGTGGTGAACGTCTCCTCGGTCGCAGCCATCAGCGGTAACAGTTCATCGGTCGCGTACTCAGCGAGTAAGGGCGCGCTGAATGCCATGACGCTGCCGCTGGCGCGGGCGCTGGCGCCTTCCATTCGGGTCAACACGGTTTGTCCCGACTATATCGATACGCCTTGGTTCACCAAGGGCCGTGGAGAGGCGGGTGCCCGGCAGGTGCGCGATGCAGTGGTTGCGCGTGTGCCGCTCAAGGTCGTCTCGACCGCCGAGGACATAGCACAGCTCGTCTGCTTCCTCGCAAGCCCGGCGTCGAGCAACATGACCGGCGAATGTGTGCGCATCGACGCCGGCATGCATCTCATCTTGTGAGCACGCGAAAGCTCTCTTCGTCATGCCCGCGCTGTCCCTCCGTGTGCATGCGTGGGGTCGAGTCAAGCCTGACCACGATGTGCCCTCGGAAGCAACCTCTCCAGTTGCAACCTCGGAGCACGCCCGTGGCGGCCAGGCGGTTCAGATGAACTGCACGATCAGCGCGCCGACGGTGGCAGTGATAAAGTCCGCGCTCTGTTCGGGCCCGTACACACGTGAATAAGAGATGTCGGCGCCCTCTTTATAGGCTTTGAGATATTCGAGGAGTCTTTGGCTGAAACACTGAAGCAGGCCAAGGGCGCCGCTCTCGCAGACGAAGCTGGGGCATGGGAGAGTGGGACTGCGGCCGGCGAACAACGGCGGATCAGCGAGCTCGCCGGGTTTGCTCAACCAATCACATGGCGCGCTGATCTTAGCCGATAATGGCGGGGCTTCCGAGCCATGGCGGCTGGTGAAGGATCGTTCGTCAACGGCCTGCGCCCACCAGAGTAGGTAGCCCAGCGATCCATTGATAATGCGGAACGATCAGTTACACACACACTCTCTCTCTCTCTCTCTCTCTCTCTCTCTCGCCGAATAGGCTATGACGCAACTCATCATGATCGGAGTGTGCAGCAATGAGAAGTGTAGTTAATCCATTGTGTGTCTCACGCTTCCTTCAATTGTATGACTTGGCCGCCAACCAAAAAGGCATTAAGCTCTCGATAGGATTTGATTTTCAGGAGTATCTCTCGATCACTCGGGCCACTCCAACAAAGGGGCCGACATATCCAAATTTCCGGCCCGACCGCTCGCCAATTAAGTTGGGCGAGGGGTACTGGATGATGGGCGTCGATAAGAATAATGAGGTCGTCGTTTTAGAGGCTGCTCGATTGTATGACCTTTCAACCAGCAACTTTGCAGAACATCTTGAATCCCTGAAGGCGTTTTACGCTGATCCAACCGTACATGCGCATCCTCAGGACCAATGTACTTGCATAGCACCGAGCGCGAAGAAGATGACCGGAAGAGTAGCCTACCAGGGGGATCGTTGGGTCCGCAGAGACTTCCGAGGACAAGGCATCCCCAAGATCATGGCAGGAATAGCACGTGGCGTGTCTTTTGCGATGTGGGCTCCAGACTTCTTATGTGCGCTCGTAGCACGCCAACGATTGGATCGAGGCAGTATATACGGATATGCGCACTATGAACCCGGCGGGGGCGCATTACGGCTGATAGAAGATGGTATTGTGGAGGACGATTGGCTCGTTTGGCTAACGGGCGAGGAGTTAAGCAGTCTTGTTGACTCTCGGGCCATAGGTCAACTGGTTGTAGCCTCATCGTTTTCTCCGCCATCACCTGGCAGTGCTTAAGCTGGTGCGCTTGTGTTGCATTGCGGTCGCTGCACCACGAGAGACCCTTCCCAACGTCGAAGGGAGTGCAGACGGCTTGGCCACCCATGCGCTCCTCAGGTCCGAGCCGCGTCCACACTCTGTCCCACGGAGTACGCATGAAGGCGATTTTGAGTAGATCGAGCGGGGGCCCTGAGACGCTGGTGCTAGAAGAGGTTGACGATCCCGAAGCTGCCGCCGGTCAGATTGTCGTTCGCGTGAAAGCGAGTGGGGTAAACTTCCCGGACACCCTGATCATAGAAGACCGGTATCAATTCAAACCCAAACGGCCATTTTCGCCCGGTGCTGAGTTCTCCGGGGTGGTTGAAGCGATTGGTAGCGGCGTATGCTCGTTTCGGGTTGGTGATCGCGTGATGGGATTTTCCAGATGGGGAGCAATGGCGCAAAAGGTTGCCATAGACGCGGACCGTTGCGTGGCGATACCGGACAAAATGCCGTTTGATGAAGCCTCGGCGTTTATTCTCACCTATGGTACGTCCTACTACGCGTTGAAAGAGAGGGGGGCTCTGAGAACCGGCGAGACTCTGCTGGTTCTTGGAGCAGCTGGCGGCGTCGGCCTCGCGGCAACTGAAATTGGGAAAGCGATGGGCGCTCGCGTTGTGGCCGCAGTCTCTACAACTGAGAAAGCGACACTAGCTCGGGAACGCGGAGCAGACCGAGCAGTGATATACCCAACTGCGCCGTTTAATTTAATTTCCCGCAGAGAGGCCGCGCACGTTCTCAAAGAGGCGTGTGGCCCCGACGGTGCTCACGTCGTATGTGATGTCGTAGGCGGCGACTATTCAGAAGCGGCTTTGCGTGCGATAGCTTGGGACGGTCGCTTCCTCGTTGTAGGATTTGCCGCGGGCATCCCACAGATTCCACTCAATCTTCCCTTGCTTAAGTCTTGCCAGATTGTCGGCGTATTCTGGGGACCGTGGCTTGACCGGAGTGGTGATCATCTTAGTCGAAGCGCAGCCGAGTTGCTCGAGTGGTATAATAGCGGCAAGCTGCGACCTTGTATTTCAGCGCGGTTTCCTTTGACGAAAGCTGGCGATGCCATTGCCCAATTGGGTGCCCGAAAGGCGCTAGGAAAGATCATCATCAATATAGATTGAAATCACTGCGGCATTCGCGCGCGAGCTGGATCTCGTGATAGGGGACTGTCGAAAACGGCACCAGCGCGCTGCGCTTGTTCACCTTCGATTTGTAGTGATAACCGTGTTGCCTGTTTCGGACAATCCTCCCGGGCCTCCTTGGCCGATACGATATTGCCATAGAACGCCATAATGGAACGGTAAAAGAACCCACTCTCCTGCCGGCTGGTGCAACAATCAAGAGTTCGGGCTCGCAGCGCCGTGGCCGGCGATCGGCAGGATCGATAGCGGACCATTGTCCGGTCCGCACCGGCGATCGAACTACCCCGCCGCTCCGACGGGCCCATCGTGTCCTGCAGCAGATGCGCCACCGCGGCGCGCTTGGCGGCGGGTCCTACCACTTTTTTGACAAAAGCTCGCGTAGTGCCGCCGCATTGAGCATCTGCTCAGCCAGCAGCTTCTTCAGCTTCGGGTTCTTTTCCTCGAGCGCCTTCAGACGCTTAGCATCGGAAACGTCCATGCCGCCGAGCCTGGCCTTCCAATTGTGGATCGTCGCCTCGCAGACCCTGTGTTTGCAACCAGGTCAGCTGTCGTCGACCCAGCCTCATGCTCCTTCAACACAATGATAATCGGCTCTTCCGTGAACCTGGCCGCTTCATCGGTTCGGTCTCGCTGCACTTCAGGCCGGACCCTAACTCCATCTGGAGGAAATACTCAGGGGCAGGTCAGTCATGCGGTAGTTTGACTGATATGGCACGTTGAGTGTTCGCTACGGGACGAACTCACTATAATGGAGATTGCCGCGGCCATCAAAAATGAGGTTAACAAGGCTGGCCGTTGTCAGCTTGGTGTCGGCAGCACCGTGGGGTAGAGGGCGATAATACGGGTTTTCGCGTTCAACGCGCAAAATGGATCCAGCCAGGTGAGACAACCAGCATCAGGACTTGGTTAATCTTCGGACGGGGCCTCAATTGGAATGGCAAAGCCCACCTTTACGCGGTCCATTATGACCATCGTCTTGAAGCTCTTAATGTCCGGGTTCTCATAAAAGAACCGACGGGTGAACTGCTCATAATCGTCCATGCAACGCGCCGTAATGTATAGGACAAAGTCAGCGTTGCCGGTGACGAAAAATCCGTTGACGACTTCAGCTGACGACTTGATGGACTTCTTGAACCTATCGACTATATCTGAACGCTCCCGTTCTAGGGTTACCAGCACAAGCATCTGAATAGCTCTTCCCACCGCCTTCGCCGAAACGATTGAGACATCGGCTTCGATGATGCCATCCGAACGAAGCCTCTTCAGTCTTCGCTGACACGCGGTAGCAGAAAGCCCCACCATTTCGCCGACTACCTCGGAAGTCAGGCGGTTGTCCTTCTGTACGATCTCGAGGATGCGGGCGTCTATTCGGTCGTACTGCACAATCGGCTCCCAGCCTTAGCAGAATTTCGCCGCGAAATGCCTGTAAGGTCGACCGCACGAGCATGGGCACTGGCTGTGGCCAGATAGTCGTGGAGGGATTGCGAGAGCACCAATTTTCCACCACCGGGCACGGGCGTGACAGCGGTATACGCGCGGAGATTTTTCACCTGACCCCACGACTTGAGCATGCCAGCATTGACCGCTGATGCGGTAAGCAACACCGTCAGGGGCAGTAGAGTGGCGACGCTGCGTCCCTCTTGCGCAAGAGGGCTCAGAATGGCGACGACCGCGAGCATCTAGAACAAGGCGGCGGACGAACCGATGGTCCAGTAATTGAGAGCGCGGCTCAGTGCGAGCAGGTGCGGCAGGACCAAAAAGGTTAGCGCTAGTACGATGCTGGTGGGAGTTTGGGTACGCAGAACCAATCCCTCACGATAGAACATCGCGCCAAGGCATGTGAAGGCCGGCACCAAGAACAGAGTCGAGACATCGATGCTGATCAGATGGATCCTCAGCAGCGCAACCGCTATTGTTACGATCAACATCGCAGCGAGAGCCAGCGATGCGATCAACTTGTGCGTGGCCCCCATGAGAATGCTGAGCAGAAGGGCTATCGGCACTAACACAGCGATACCGAGTTGCGAGCGGCTGGTTTCGAGCCAGTCGATCCGAAGAATGCGAGACATCGCGTGCCCGGCACCCAGCAGGGTTATCCCGTCACTGCCGTTGACCATACGGGTCACCAGCCCGGTGATGCCGTCGCCGATCAAGTAGGTGTTAACGATCAGTAGAGCAAGAGCGATCAACGCCTCGCCAGGTGTGGGCCGCAGCGACTTTCGGCGCAAAACGACGACATAGAGCATAACGACGAGGGCGATGGCCGCAGCGGTGATCGGCTTGGCCATGAAGCAGCACCAGCCGCCAACGCCGACCAAGATCCGCCCCAAGACCTGGCACATGCGCCCTGGCCGATCGGCCAGCAGCAATCCGATCATTACCATCGAGACCGATTGAATGTTCAAGTTTGGGTAGAAACCTTCGCTGCCGAGATCGTAACTGCTGTAGTATAGCAGCCAAGCGAAAAGGATTGCTGTGGTTACGGCGGATAGAGCTAATAAAGCCCGATCCAGCAAGACTGACAACGTCCTTCCGTTGATAAAGATGTTATCTCTTGGCATAGGCCCCTTCCTGCCAGCCTCGTAGAGGAGGCCCATTCCGATGGATATCGTGCTGAGGAGCTCTAGCTGACCTGAAACCCGCAATCTCCTCCAAAAACTGGTAGAGTCCATCACCTCAGAGGGAGATGGCCGTGAGGCCTCGGTAAGAGACGGGGCATTCGGTCCCGATCGCCTGGTCAATTTGCCGAGTAGCTCCTTTTAACTGACGATCATGGGCCGATTCCACCCAAAGGAGGAAAATCATGATCTACATCGGCCTTGATGTTTCGCTGAACTCCGTTGCGATATGCGCGATGGACGAGACCGGAAGGCTTATTCAGAAAGGAACGACGTTGGCATATGCGCCATCGATTCTGCGGTACCTCGAACCATGGGCTAGTCGAGTTGAGCTGTGGCCTAGAGGCAGGACCGCCCTCAGAATAGCTGATCGCGAATCTAATCGAACTCGGGCTACCGGCCGTTAGTTTAGAAGCCCACCAGGTCAAGGCAGCACCTTCGCCTATGCCGATGAAGGCCGATCGGAACGATGCGCGTGGGATCGCAGTTGGTGAGAAACAGGCTGGTTCAATCCTGGGTATCGGCAGCCAAAGGGCGCGAACACCGGCAACAGCCTGCAAGCATGTTATCCGCTCCATCGTTGCCGTAGAGCGGGTTATCTGAGGACCTCTGCGCCCTCTTGGCCTCAAAGTTGGGATCGTCTCACGGAACCTATTTGCGGTGCGGGTTCGCGAATTGCTCGCCAGTGACGCCATACTGCAGATGATCATCCGCGATCTCGCGTGCCGGCTCTTGATGACAATGCCCAGCATAGACGTAGTCTGTGGGCTGACCTTCCGTTCCACCGTCGATGATCCCAGAAGGTTCGTACACTCTCAATCCGTCGGAGCCTCTCTCAGTCTACCTAAAACAATATCACTATGGCAACGTCTAGCGCACATTTGATCTTCGAAGGTCATCTTGCAGGCTGCCGCTCTCACGTCAAGGTTCTTGTAGGTGAAAACTTTGAACAGAAACGGTATGGCGTTGGAAGCTGTCGGCCGAGGAGAAGAGGCTCACAAGGATTGAAAGGTTTATGATTATGGAACTCGTCGAACCTCCTTTATCCAACCGCAAAGCGTCGATCATCTTTGAAGGCCGTGATCGTCGCGGCCAACTCCTTTACCCGCGAACAGAACGGCCTTTCGACGGCCTGTTCGCGAGCCGCGCCCACCAGCTCAAATATGTTTCGTTCGGAAATAGTCATTATCCAGGAGCCATTGCCGAGGTGTCGGCTTACACACAAGTACGCGGATCTGCTCGAGGCCACGCGCGCGACATGCCGTACCGGAGCATCAAAAACGATGAAGGAGAAGAGAGTGACCATTCAAGAGGCGGCTTCCAAAATCCGCGCCCCCGAATATCCCGCAGACCGGATATTCGTCGATCGCTGGTCACCGCGCGCGTTCAACCAGGACCAGATCCCGGAAGACGTTCTGAAAAGCTTCTTCGAGGCCGCTCGGTGGGCGCCGTCGGCTTTTAATTCCCAGCCGTGGCACTTTCTCTATGCGTTCCGCGGCGAGCCCGAATTCGACATCTTTCTCAACCCCTTCATCGACTTCAACAAGGAGTGGGCGCGACACGCGGCGGCACTGATCTATCTGCTGTCGAGAACGTACTTTATGCCGCCCGGCAAGACCGAGGCGCAATTCTCGCGCACACACTCCTTCGACTGTGGCGCCGCCTGGGCTAACTTTGCCAACCAGGCAACGTCCGCAGGTTGGGCCGCACACGGAATGAGCGGATTTGACGTGAAGAAGGCGCACTCCGTACTCAGGGTGCCCTCGAGTTTTGCGGTTGAGATCGCGATCGCTGTTGGGCGCAAGGGCGACGGCGCATACCTGCCACCTACGCTATTTAAGCGTGAGCAACCCAGCGGTCGGTCACCGGTCAGTGACTTTGCCGCTCGCGGTTTGTTTCCCGAATCATTCAGGACCTGACGGATGGGCCGCATCTCTCAATTGAACCGCACTCGCTCGCCGCTCCGATCGTGTCCCGACTTCTGATGTTCGATTGCGATTGGTTCAGAGATCGTGGACGGACTTGATCCAGCGAAAGGCTTCGGAGCTTCGTTGATCGTCTTAATGTGGTCGCGAATGGCTTTGCCAGTTGCCGAGTCGAGCGATTCAACCCGCACCTGATGTGGTGTTCGGTCAACTTGGCAAAGGATCGCTAGACCGACTGATCTAAGAATTCGACGCCGGCGTGAAGTGGGATATGCCGACGAGATGTCGGAGTACCCGATCTGCGGATCGCGGGCGGTTCTGTGGTCGAGGAGTTACCCTCCATCACCAGCACGGGTTCTCTTGAAGCAGTCAATCTGGACAAGGCGCCTCGATCGAGCTCATCCGTGCCAAGCACGCTCGCCAAGGTCCTTCATCAGCACTGGAAGGCGGCCCCACGCAGGCCGATGGTCGCATAGTCGTATGGCATCAAGAGATCGATTCGGCCCGCAACAAGCGGCATCAGTCCGAGCCCCACAAACGCAAACACTATGATCGGCGGGCTCGGATAACGCAAGAGACTGCGCAACGGAGCGGACAAGAGAGTTCGGCGCTGGACCATAATCGCTCAGAATACTTGCACCGCAACCGCACGAAGCGTGTTGGTGATCGCGACGTTCGGAAAGCCGGAGACGCCAAGAGCATCGCGAAACTCAACTATGTTCCAGCTGAGAAGAAAGCGGGCTAACCGTCAACTATCGAAGTTGGCAGGCGACCGCAAATCGGCGCGGAGGCGTGGAACGCCGCGCCCCATTCGACGCTCCTAGCCGGCGACGGGGCCTAGAATGCGAAAGAGACCTTAAGCGTAGCGCGCGACAAGAACCCTCACGCCTCGAGGGCAGCAATAACAGCGTTGATCGGCCCGATGCGCTCGATCAGCGAATGGTCCGACGAACGCTCACGTCCACTTGAATTCCGTGATCGCCGAACAAGCCCCTTGTGATTACTAAGGCTTCGCCGCAAGTTCGGCGCTATCAAATCGCGGGATGCTACAGTGCTTACCTCAGTCAACTCCCAACCCTGATGATTGATCTAGATAACAGAAGCATGTCACCTTTCAGTCGTTGAGCGACGAGCCGACCAGTTGAGAAACTGGATTTTGGCGCCACCTGAAAGGAGTTTGGCATGCAACATCAGCTCGACTCTGTTGTCGCCAGCGGCCATGATAAATGCGCTGTTTCGCCGGGTGTAAGAATCCTGTGCACTGAGATCTGCTCGAACCGCGACCTCTCCGTTCTCCTGGAAACGCATGATGTACCTTCCGGCGAGGCCGCTGCGTGCATCGGTCTCAAAAAGTCCTGGGCATCGGAGCTGTCAATTGCGTGCTCTGCAACTAACCTTTCTGGTTGAAAGCAATGTGGAGAACAAACCTGAAAGAAACTTGCCAATTCCCGCCTCGAAAAGATTCCGCTTTGAGTTACTTCACAATGTCAAATTCCGACAACAAGAGCGGTGGTTGGAAAGTGGAGGCGAGCCGATGCTTCGCAAAATTGATGCCGGTCTAGGGTCCTGTCCCGGTAATTCGTGAGCAAAGTCGATGCAGTTTTTCGAGGATTGCGTCTGCCGTAGCAGTCCAGCGGAAGGGCTGGCGGGTGGTGTTGTATGCAGAGACGAAGTGATCGATTTCGCGGACGAGCTGCTTAACCTTGGAGAAGGAGCCGCGGCGGATTGCCTTGTCGGTGATCAACGCAAGGAAGCGCTCCACTTGGTTAAGCCAAGCGCTGTAGGTGGGAATGAAGTGCATGTGCCAGCGAGGTCTGATTGCGAGCCAGGCCTTGATCTTCGGGTAATTGTGGGTCGCGTAGTTGTCGATGATGCAGTGGATATCCAGTTTTCCGGGGACCGCCTTATCAATCTCGCGCAAGAACGACACGAATTCCTGATGCCAGTGACGTGGCTTACACCAGGCGAGCATCGTCCCATCAATCACATTCAGTGCTGCGAACAACGTGGTGGTGCCGTGCCGCTTGTAGTCGTGAGCAATCCCTTCGACGTAACTGAGGCCCATGAGCAGCATTGGTTGTGTGCGCTCCAGAGCCTCGCACTGACTCTTCTCATGGATGCAGATCGTAAAAGCATTGTCGGGTGAGCTCAGGTACAGCCCGACGACGTCGCACAGCGTCTCGATGAGGAAAGGATCGTTGGCTCCAACGCTGGTGGCAGATGATGTGTAGCGAAGGGACTTTGTCGGAAACCACGCACATCGGACTCTCCGGTGATCGCGTAAGCGTCGAGCATTGAAGCAAGCTGTTCTGCGAGCGGCCAACTGAACGAGGGGCGCGGGGTAGTCAAATTCAAAAGGAGAACTGCATGCGGCGCAACGATGAAATGAAGCTCGGAGTGTTCCTCTTTCAATCGGGATATCACGAAGGCGCATGGCGCGATCCTAGCGTGCCAGCAAATTGCGGAGTTGATATTGGCCATTATGCTCAGCTAGCAGCACTAGCGGAAGGTGCGGCACTTCACTTCATATTTCTTGCCGATAGCCCAAGCGTGTTCGATCATGCGCACATAGCTCGTTCAAGCCGACACGACGGGTTCGAGCCAATTACGCTCTTGTCGGCGCTTTCATCGAGAACACAAGATATCGGCCTTGTCGGAACGGCGACGACGACGTACAATCAGCCTTATCATCTTGCACGCATGTTTGCCTCCCTTGACCACCTATCGCGGGGACGTGCGGCCTGGAACATTGTCACCTCCGCATTTAAGTCCGAAGCTGCAAATTTCGGTGAAAAGGAACTTCCAGACCATGACGAGCGCTATGCTCGAGCAAGAGAATTCGTGGAAGTTGTCAAGGGTCTTTGGGACACGTGGGAGGACGACGCTTTCATTCGCGACAAGTATAGTGGTATTTTCGTTGACACTACGAAGCTGCATTTGCTTAACCACCGAGGGAACTACTTATCAGTGCGAGGCCCTCTGAACATCGCAAGGCCGCCTCAAGGGTATCCCGTATTGGTCCAGGCTGGAGCATCCGATACCGGAATAGGGTTCGCGGCAGAATTCGGTGAGGTTGTGTTCACCGCTGCCCCTTACTTGGAACACGGCCAAAAATATTACGCAACTCTCAAAGAGAGAGCGCGCGCACTTGGACGACAGGACGATCAGCTGCTAGTCATGCCGGGTATTATCCCGATCGTCGGCAGGACCAAGAAAGAAGCATCTGAGAAGCTAGAAAAGCTACATTCGTACGAACACATCGACGTTCAAATAGGAATGGCCGATCGCGTTCTGGGGTCTGTCACCGACCTGCGTTCAGTGGATCTCGACTCATTGGTCCCCGAGGCTTTACCGCAGACGAACTTCATGCAAAGTCGCCAGAAACTGCTCCTCGACGTGGCTGCACGCCAAAAATTCACCTGGAGACAACTAATCCGCTTTATATCGGACAGCAAAGGCCATCTCTTGGTCATCGGAACACCGGACGAAATTGCCAACGCCATGGAGGAAACATTTGAGCAACGCGGGGCTGACGGTTTCAACGTGCTTCCGGTGCCGCTCCCCGGGGGGCTCAAGGATTTTGTTGATCTCGTCGTTCCCGAATTGCGCCGACGAGGCAAATTCAGAACCGGGTATTCGGGACAAACACTCAGAGAGAACCTCGGTCTCAAGCGGCCACTGAATCGGCTCGCGCAGCAACGATAAGTCTGTGAATAAGCGCCAAGCTGTTGAGCAGGGCGCGGCTTGGCCGCCGCCACATTTTGCGATTGCAAGCTTCCCGGATCTGAGCCGCGGATTGAGAATTCCGATCCAGCGGCCTTGATTGGCGACAAGGCCTACGATGCCGATGCCTTTATCCATGCCCTCACCAACAGGCAAATCACCTCGGTCATTCCTTCCCATCCCCGCCGCGCGATTCCGCTGTTGTGTGATTTTCGCCCTCTATTGCGAGCGCAACCTCGTCGAGCGCTTCTTCAATAAACTCAATCACTTTGGCGCTATCGCAACGCGCTACGACAAGCTCGCCAGAAACTTTCTCGCCGGCGCATACCTAGCCTCGGCTTTCAGCTTGCTCAACTGAAGACAGGTTCTAGTCGACGGAGGCACGCCGGGATGGTTGATTCGTGCGCTGATCGTTAATCGGCTTGCCAAGCTCGACGATGTCGACGCCCTCAGCCGGGAGATTGGTGCCGAGACCCGTCTCCGTTTGATGCGGCAGCTGATCACGAGCGTAGTTCTCATACGCTTATAGACCGAATAGGTTGTTTGGGTGGGAAAGAAGTTTCGGAGCTCAGCACGCAGCTCGGCTGGCACTTTTCGAATATTCGACTGAAATGGCAATTGAGAACCATGAAGCGGCCATGCAACGGCACTGTGTCCAATCAGACCGCATGACGGCTACAGAATCCACGCTCTGCGATTGACGATCCGCTTAGCGTCGTGCCAATGCCGTCCCAGGAGACGACCGACCTTTTCCTCGTGCGAAATGAGGCCGCTCGCTTGCCTTTTTCCGTGCCGTGAGGGCTGCGCGATATGAAGCCACTAGACTGGAAATATGACCGGATTGCCGCTCGCAATAATGTGACTTAGGGCCGATTAAGCGCACTCCCACTCCTTGTAGGTGCGCGCAGATATACGCCTGGCTAATGTCCCGCCGGCAGATCCGGCAATCAAACGGTAGCGCAGCAGTGTGAGGCGCTTCGCTGACTAGAAATTCGAGACTATTTCTTCATGACAGTCAAAATCCTGCAGTTCGGCGGCCCCTCATACGCGGATTATACCGGTTCGCTTCTGCGCAGACAATGAACAGGCTCGCCACTGATGCAGATCAAGTTGGAATCGCTAAGGATGGTGGCGTTGTCTGTAAATGACGATGCGATAATACGGAATTGGATAGCATCCCCTAACACGGAAGATTGTTTCCATCGGCGTTCATGCTGCTTTCGAAGCAAGTCAACTGCGGCTTGGTCGCGCGGCCACGGCAGGGGAACGACATGATCGAGATTCCGCTGGAACTTCCGGCCCACGATCTACGGGCCCTCCAGAGCAGGCTTCCGAAAACATCCGGCGTAGCGACCTGCTATCCACACTTCGGCGAACTGCTCCAAGGCGCCTTCGATGTCGCGGAGGGAGGGCATCGCCGGACTACGCGTGCGCTGGTCTCAGTTCACACGCCGTATGCCGACGGATCAGTCGCCCGCGTAACGTTGGACCCAAGCCGCAGGGGGAAGTTCGAGCCCGAGGCTGGCCACACCGGCATCCAAGTGAGACCGCCTCACTTCCGCAAATGTGAGATCGCGGCTCGGCTAGCCCTCGATGCGTTCGAATTGAAGGGCATGTCTGCCAGACTCGAAGTGACGACGGCCGTCCCTGAAAGTGCCGGTATGGGCTCGTCTACGAGCGGCGTAGTGGCCTCCATCCGCGCCGTCGCCCACGCTGTCAGTGTCTATCGCGGTGTGCCCATCATTCTGGCGCCTCATCTGCAAGCGAAGCTCGCGGTTGCGGCCGAGCATTCGAGCGACTCGCTGATGTTCGACTGCACGGCAAGCACCGTCCTGTTTGCGCAACGCATCGGCAAGATTGTCCGGATGTTCAATGGCGCTCTCCCGCAAATGCGTATTCTGGGGTTTGATACCGGCTCTGCCGGTGGCGGTTTCGATACCGACCGTTTGCCGCGAGCCCGCTACTCGCGCGACCAGATCGCCGCCTTCGGGTGTGCGTTGGCGGTGCTGGAGCGCGCAATTGCGGAGCAGAGCGTCGCCCTTGCTGGCCGGGTTGCAACCTTCTCCGCGACCACGAGTGAGACCGCCATGCAGAATCCGCTCAAGAAGCCGAAGTTCAACGAACTCCTCCGCATTAAGGAAGGTACCGGCTCGGCCGGAATCGTAGTCGCCCATAGCGGCACCGTTGCTGGCTTGATCTTCGACCCGACTCTGCCCGACCTTCGTACCAGAGTGGCTGAGGCCAGCACCGCGATAGCACGCCTTGGTTTCGATCGACTTTGCACCTTTTCTACCCCGTATTGAGGTTGCACGAGATGCCGGACATACTCTCCGTCATCATTGCCGCTCATGCGCCCCTCAAGATCGTTTCATTGCGGCCTGAAAACTTGGCCGCCATTGACTTCAGGATGATGAAGGTGTTCCCGGCCTTCAACATCATCGAAACAGGCCTGCGCAACGGCGACATCGGCCCCAACACAACGGTAGTCGAAACTTCGAGCGGAACGATGGCTCTTGGCCTCGCCATCGTTTGCATGCACTTCGGGCTCAAGTTACACATCTTCGGCGATCGCGCCATCGAGCCGCCGCTCAAATCCACGATAGAGGAGTTGGGCGCTGAAGTGCACCTCGTCGACGCGACTGCATCCGACGCCAACGTGCAGTTGCTCCGGAAGCAGGCGCTGCTGGACTTCATGGATCGCACCGGAGCCACCTGGTCGAGTCAGTATGACAACCTGGGCAACCGCCTTTCCTATGCGCGTCCGGCCGAGGAGGCCATCAGGCAATTCGGCAAGATCGACGTGATGGTCGCGACGGTTGGCTCGGGAGGTTCATCCTGCGGTCTTGCTCACTACTGCCGCGCCTTCTTTCCCGAGATGAAACTTGTCGGAATCGACACCTTCGGCAGCATATTGTTCGGCCTTCCGGTGGGGCGCCGCGATCTGCGCGGTCTCGGCAACAGTATTATGCCCGGCAATTTGATTCACGAGGCGTTCGACGAAATCCATTGGTTGGGCGCCAACGAAGCATACCAAGCTGCGCACCAACTTCATCGCGAGACTTCACTAAAGCGTGGGCCTACGAGCGGGGCCGCCTATCTTGTCGCCAAGTGGTATGCAGAGCGTTTCCCCCAAAGCAAGGTGCTCGCGGTGTTCCCTGATGACAGCAACCGTTACGAGCACAGCGTCTACGATTCAGCGTGGTTGCACGAGCACGGCTATCGGGCCGAGCTTGCGGCGATCGAGCCTGTTCTCGTCCATCATCCCCTTCGCGCCAATGGCGGCTGGTGCCGCCTCGATTGGAGCCGCCGCTCATTAGCCGGCTTGATGGGGTCTCCGCATTCCGCGAACTGAACCCTACTGCAATGGCCATCTCAGCCGCGATCTTCATTGAGTCCAATAGCTCCGGCTCGGGTGCCGACTTCATTCTGCGCGCCCGAGAATTGGGGCTCTTTCCCGTCTTTGTCACCGCCTCGCCTAAGCAGTATCACTTTCTGCACGGCAGTCCGGACCTTGACTTACGTACCTGTGACACGTCCTCAGAGGCCGCTGTTACTGCAGTCGTCGATGATGTCGCCGCGTCCATGCCGATCGAGCTGCTTACGACGTCGAGCGATCTCTATCTTTACACAGCCGCGGTGCAAGCCAGGCGGCTCGGGCTCGCCGGTCCGAATCCCGAGGCCATCGCGCTTTGCAGGGACAAGGCTCGCCAAGCTGCCGCCCTGCGTGAGGCTGGCGTTGCGGTCCCCGATAGCGCGACTGTCGGCGCCGACTGCGATATCCGCAACGCCCTCACGCGGGTCGGCTTGCCTGCAGTCGTAAAGCCGATCAGTGGGACCGGTAGCGTCGGCGTCACCCTGGTGGAAACCGAAACCGACGCGATTCAAGCCTTGCGCAACCTGCTCGGCACCACCACCGACGTGCGTGGCCGTCCCATCCAATCTGGTGCCCTTATCATGTCATACATCGCGGGTGACGAGTTTTCCGTGGAGATTCTCGACAGCTGCGTCATCGGCGTGACACGGAAACATCTCGGAAGTCTACCGCATTTCGTCGAGATCGGACACGACGCGCCGGCAATTCTCTCGCCTCAGTTGCGAGCGCAAATCGCACATGAAGCCCTTCACGCTATAGGGGTCCTGGGCCACGCGCGGGGACCGGCTCATGTCGAACTTCGGGCACACAAGGGCTTCGTCACGATCATCGAAGTTAATCCACGCCTCGCCGGCGGCTCGATCCCGAGCCTTTTCCGTCACGCGACTGGTTTCGATCCGATCGTCGCGGTCCTCCGCAGCCTGCTGGGGATGCCTTCCGCGACTCCGGGCGCAGGCGCTCACGGTTCGATCCGATTCATCCTGCCGGAGCGCGAAGGCCTCTTCGACCTCCCTCAGTCCCGCGAGCGCCTAGTCGACCGCTTCGGACTAGCGGAGTTCGCCCTATATCGCACTCTGCCGATAGAGTTCAGACCATACAACGATTTCCGCGACCGAATTGGTCACGTCATCGCAGTTGATGATGATGCAGCGGCGGCTGCCTCGCGGGCTGAAGCTGCGGTTGCTTTCATCCGGCAGAAATGAGGAGATAACATTGCAGGACACAGGCCGCATCAAATCGACACTCCATCCAGAAGCGAGCTCCATCGTTTTTGACGCCGATCTTCGGCGGGCAGTGAACGACGAGCTACCCTTCTACGCCGAAGTCGATCGGGCCCAGGCCATTATGCTTGAGCGAGTCGGGTTGATTGACCGCAGTCTCGCCAAGAAAGTGCTCGTCGAGCTCGATAGATTACAGGCCGAGGAATTCCACAGCCTTGCCCTTTCGCCCGCCCCTCGCGGCGCCTATCTCGCATATGAGGACCATCTCCGTTCAGTGATCGGCAAGGAAGCCAGTAATTTACATCTTGGCCGGAGCCGCAACGATATCAACGCGACGCTCGTGAAGCTCAAGCTCAGAGGGCCATATCAGGAACTAGTCGGCGAACTCCTCGAACTTCTGCGTGTGCTGTGCGGGTTGGCTCGAGCTCACCTCAACACGGTTTTCCCGCTGCACACTCATCGTCAGCCTGCCTTGCCGTCCACCTTCGCGCACCATCTGGCGGCGTTCGCTGGTGCGCTAGCGCGCGATTTGGATGCGCTTCTGGCCGTGCATCCGCTCCTCAATCGCTCCTGTCTCGGTGCCGGCGTTGGAGGTGGCTCGACCTTGCCGATTCTACCCGACTTGACGGCAAGGCTGCTCGGGTTCGCGACGCCGCCTATCAACTCCATCGATAGCGTGGCATCTCGCGATCTGATCCTTCGCCTGCTGGCCGGCTCGGCGATTCTGGGATCGAATCTAAGTCGCATCGCCGAAACGCTGCTGCTCTGGGTAGGCGAAGCAGGGCTGGCTAATCTTCCGGACGAACTGGTTGGCTCTAGCTCCGCGATGCCCCACAAGCGAAATCCGTTCCTTCTCGAGCAGGTCCAAGGAAAGGCGGGCGCGTTAATTGGCTATTTTGTCGCCTCAGTCACGGGCATGCATAGCACGCCGTTCACGAACAGCGTGGCCGTCGGAACGGAAGCTACTCGCCATGTCTGGTCTGGTATCGCCAATTCCATTGCGTCGGTGCGCCTCATCCGACTATGTTTTTGTGGCCTGACCGTCACCGAGGATGCTTCGTCTATGCTCGACAGGTCGTTTGTAAATGCCATGGAAACGGCGACGCGGCTCGCCGTCGACAGTGGCCTCGATTTTCGATCCGCTCATAATGAAGTTGGGCAGCTGGTGACGACAGCTGTCGAATGTGGTGCTCCAAGCCTCTTGACCATCATGCAGAGAGGCAGGCTACTGGATTCCGTCGACGTCGCGCTGGCGCCGGACGTCATTGCGAGAACGGCTCGAGCAGGGGGAGGGTCCGCTCCCGAGGCCGTTGCCGCAGCGCTCGACGAGCTCGAGAGGGACGCCAAACGATCGGCTACGCTTTTGGGCGAGATCGGGGCTGGTTGGAGCCGTGCTCAAGAAGAACTTCGTTCTACAATCGAGAGCCTCAACAGATCATAGCTTCAACCGATCGACAAGGGAGAAAGGGCTCAGCAGTGAGGCACCGCGTTTGTCTTTTGCATCGTTGCGAAGAAGGCTCAGTTGTCAAGCAGCTGCTCAGCACCCTCGAGGCGGAGCGCCCGATCAAGCGAACCTCGAAGGGGAGGAGCAGGATGACGAGCTGCTTGCCGGGGTTGTTGCCGACGACCTGGAGCGTGGAATTTCAACCCGCCTTTCGTGCGGCCGATGCAGCGAGAAAAACTCCTTTTTTAGGAGGCTCGAGCAGGCGCGAGAAGAGGTTCAGGATCAGGCGCAACAGAAGCCTGAGCCAGGCGCGGACGAGGCGGAGATTGTGGCCGAGGGCGGTAAGGACGACGTTGGCAGCATCACCGTCGCTGCCCTTGAGCTGGCAGCGGCCGAGATGTCCGTCACTCTTCATGTGGCCAATCACAGGCCCGATGGCTGAGCGGCGCCTGAGCTCGCGCTTGAGCATCCCGAAGACACCGCGCTTTTGACCGGAGATGAAGACGCTGCGCGGGTTTCCGTTGCGTGGCCACGATAGCCCTTGTCAACGTAGGCGCCCTCGATGGCCCAGTCCGTGAGTGTGAGTGTGTCGGTACTGTTGATGACGTCGCCGAGCGTGTGCCCGTCATAGGGGTTGCCCGGCAACGCCGTGGCGTGCACAACGAATTGGTCGCCCGGAGCGCGGTGTTGGTCGTGACGATCGAGGCTTTCACCCCGAATTCGTAAGGCGCGCTGGCCTTGCCCTTGCCGATGCACTCGACCTCGGGCGCGTGGAAGGCTGCGCGCCAAAGCGGCTGCGCGAAGATAGCCTCAAGCTCGCCCTGGCCGCCGATCTTGCGGCGGATGTCACGGATGACGCGGCCGAGCCACATCCGCAAGCTGCGCAATTGCCGACGATTGCCCTTGAACTATTTTGCGTAGGCATTGTGTCCTGCCATCATCGCTGCCCGCTTGGCGATGCGTTGATACGACTGCCGCAGCCATGCTCGCGCGCCAGCCGATTGAGGCCCCTGATGGCCGCGTGGATGAGCTTGGCGTCGGTCGGGAAGGTGCTGGCCCTTGGGTTGAACGGTGGTGTCCACCGTCACCCGCTTGAGATCGCGCGTGCAGTGCGCCAGCCCCGTGCGCGATCCGTAGGCTCTCAGCCACCAAAAGCTCCAGCTTGTCGCCGAGCCGCTTGCGCCCATGACTGAGGTCAGAGCGCTCGGGCGGAAACTCATGCTGAAAAAACTCAAAGCCGGTGAAGTGCTGGAGGTATGTCGCAGACCCAGCGCTCGCAGACGCCCTCGTCGGACAAGCCGTAAAATGTGCTTGAACAACAACAGTCCGATCAGGAAGCGGCTTGCGATCGCAAGACGACCGATGCCGCTAAAGCGGTGCGACCTCCCGATCGATCCAGTCCCAGTCGATCCTGGCCGCCATCTGAACCAGCTCGTGCTTCATAATGATGATCTGATCCACCCTGGCACGAAACAGATCGTGTTCCTCCGTCGTCTCAGGCTTCTTCGGTCGCATCCGTGTCTCTAACTCCGCTCCGAACACGGAATCACGAATGCTGATTCGATGGAATTCTTGAAGATGAAATTTGCAAGCTTTCCACGCCTCAACTATCGAAAGCTTGCAATCTCAAAACCGCGGCCACGCCAAAAACCGACTCTCGCTCAATGGTCTGGGTACTTCTTACGGACAACTACCTATGTGCGCCCTCCCGATGCTGAAGCCGATCAAGCGGATTGGCGCGAAGTCGCGCGCATTGTGCTTGGTATTGATCCGACCCTTGAGCCGGATCGCGCGGCGCTGTCGACAGTCATCTGGCTCGCGCCAAGTGGGCGGCGCGTCACGGCTATCGGGATCTCCTGCGCCGCGGTTGGCCGAAAGGTGAAGATTGAAGGGCATCTGGACCGGACGTGACTTGTTTCAGATCGCAAGAATAGATCGTTCCATCTTGAAAGTGCCTAAGCATTGAATAACTGCCTGACGCAACCAGAAATCGTCACAATTGTCAGTCCAGTTTCCTTGCGTGTGCATTTAGGGAAAAATAGCACGATGCCAGGTGCCGACTGGAGATCAGAGAACGCATACCATGCGGCCAAGGCAGCAGAAGCGGTCGACATCGCCTGGGAGTGGCTTCGTCGCGATTGCGAGTATCAAAAAGACTTTGGGGCCTTGGTCCGCAGCGAACAGTCCAGCGCGACGTCGGATCGCTTCCGACGAAAGTGGGGGCTGACGTTTTGCAGCTGATCGCAAAAAACGTTCGACGAGCAAGCCGTTTTCTGGACCCCCGAGGCGCTCTCGACCATGCTGCCCGTCCGTGCAGCGATCTGCTCGGCGGCGTCCAAACGGTACGAGCTTGATTTAAGCAAACTGGCTGGCTGCGAGCTTCGTCATGCGTCAGATGGATGGCATGCCATCGTGCCGCTCGGAGGAGCGAGGCATCGCCTTTGGGGTCGTGTCCCTGAGCGTGGTGTAACTGGCGGCGGGGCACCGCATTCACCGGCAAGCGCCGGGCAGGTCAGCTGGCGATCGCCGGAAGGCTGACGGTTGGATCATCGCTCAATGGCGCGATGGTTTCCAGTGTCATGTAACGGGCGTGCTGGACGGCCCATTCATCGTTCTGTTCGAGCAGGATCGCGCCTATCAGGCGCACGATCGCGTCCTC
>NZ_VITY01000028.1 GCF_007993935.1 Bradyrhizobium macuxiense
GAGGTCCCACACACCGCTTTCCTGCAAAATCGAATACTTTCTCAACACAATTTTTGCTTATTTTTCAGGTCAATCCGCATTCTTCACGGACGACTTCCAACTTACCGTCTTGAAAGTGCTGGCCGGCCAGTCCGCCGGACGCGCCTCCGTCGTCGAAATTCGTCACGCCGTCGAAATCCTGATGAACAGCGGCAAAGACTGGACCAATCGCATGAAGCGTTTGGCGCAGCACGCGCCAGATCTGAATATCTTCTCAGCTAAATTTGTTCTTCGCGATAATGAAGGCTGGGAAATTACAGATGAAGGACGTCAATTCCTCGCCGCGCTTGAGCCGGCGGTTGCTGTCCGAAGATCACCGCTGCGATCAATCGACGATCTGTCTACGAGCGAACCCGCTCCTCAACCGGTGACGGAAGCCGCAAGGTTGCCTGATCCTCCCCGAAGCCGTCGTCGGGGGCCGCGGCGTCGCCGCGGGAAGGGTCGATCCAGTCGGCGCACGGCGTGAAGCGCCTTTAACCTAGACTAGTGGACGCTCGCAACCACGTCGGGAGTGAACTATTCCTTGAACTGCTGCGAAATCCACGCGGCAGCCGTGGAAACTCATCATCCGGTTTCGGCCTGTCGCACTGGAGTAGGGGAGCGCCGGCGCCGCCATCGGGGGCACACTGAAACAAGACAGGCTAACCCTTGCTCAGCCTACCGACGATGACGCCCGCGGCGAGAGTGATGTCGGACAACGAAGCCAGCAGTTGGTTGTCTTCGGCAGACAAGTTGTTGTTGAGTCCCGCGTACCACTGTGGTTGCTCGTTTATGAACCTTGATGAGATTCCGCCGAACCCACCCAACACGTAACAGGGCACCTTTTGCTTTTTGGCCAACTGCAGCTCTTTCGGCACGCCAGCTCGGCCAGGAACTTGTTCCCACCATTTCCCGCCGACAGCCACAAAGGCATTGCACTCTTTCGACATATACTCTCGCAGCATCTGCAGACTGCGATCTCGATCACGGGGATCGGAAGGGTCAGTGATTTTCATATGGGCGACCCGATCCCAGCGCTTCCAGTCAGCGTTATTTTCTGGCGAAGCGAAGTAGCCACTGGCCGCCAAAAACAACGGCGACGACTCTCGAGATTTTTTGCGGTGGATGCGTGCCTGTTCTAAGAGAATAGGAGTAAAACTAGGATGGCACCCGTGGATCAGTTGGCCGCCGAAGCGGAAAAGAAGTCCCGCGAATGCTCTGACGAATCCGAGGATTCCTTCTTCGGCCGCGCTGCCGGCACGCGTCTCGACGGAAGGATCGTTTGAGGATGTTCTGAGGCTTTCGACATCCGGCTCGGGAACTGCACCAGAGAGCCAGACCTTAACGCCGTGCAGGTCCAGTGATCTGAATTCATTGACTGAAGATTGCATTGAATCCTCCAACCAGTTTGTTGATTCTCGCAACAGCCTCGTCGTAATGGATCAGTTCGGTGTTGGCGTTTTTCAATTCTGGAACTTCCTGTCGCTGAATATAGCTGAGATCATCGGGGTACAACACATTCCCCGGGTACAGATAAAGGTGTCGGGCGAATAATTCTCTGTCGGCAGCCAGCTCGCCGATGTCTTGCAAAAACGCTCGGACCGATGGCACAAAAACGGGATCTTCGAAGGAACAGCAAGCGAGCATCCGTACCGAGTGCTGGGGCGGGGTTCCAGTCCCAGCATCGTAAAGATCTCGCTTCTTTGAGTGACGATCAAACTTCCAAGAGTTTTGCTCAAAGATTTTTGCGAGCCTCCGCGGCTGCACGGATCGGCAGACGTACAGGTGGAGCAAATAGTGTTCGACGCTCGCAGCGATTTCGCCTAGCTGCGAATCGGAGAAGCTCAGTTGGCCGCCGATGTCGGCGGCTCGAACTGTTGTCCGCCGATGCAAATCGGCTACGACTCGGAAGCGCGAATTCGGCGCGCGGTCGGCTGTGTGCAGCACGATCGGTATGATTGGGATGGGCTTGCCGCTGGCGATTTCGATTTCTACACGCATCCATTTCGACTGCGGTGCTTGCGGACTGTCCAACAAAATCATCAAGTTGGCTGCTTGCAGCTTTTCGGCAATCGTGGCTTGCACGTCTTCACCGATCTCGAGGTTCGGAACGTCGAAACGATCGTCGGCCTCATCGAGGAACACGTCATAGCCGGTGTTCGCTAGGTGGGCGAAAAGTTGTTTGGCCGCTTCGAAAGCGTCGGACTTGCGATAGGAGATGAACAGCTTCGAGCGGCCCGGACGAATTGCCATTCCCAAGCAAGCTCCCGTGGTGGTCAGCAATTGGTGCTTGTCTTGTGGCCAAACGCGCGATTTGATCCCGCCCAATGGGGCAGGCGGAATAAGCGACTGCGGATCAAGCGCAACCGGCAAGATCGGAATCCAGCCGCGGACGGCGTTCAAATCCGTGAGCCACTGCATGGCTGTGTGGCTTTGAGAGTAGTCGCGATCGAAGAGGAGCATGACTGCGGCTCCCGAGGGAGCGCCGGGATTTGCTACGTCGACCGCGATTACTTCGAATTTTAAATCCGGAAATTGCCGTCCAGTCTCTTGAATGATTTGTCTGGCCTGGCCCGCAAGCCTGGTCGGATAGGCTATCGACAACTGGTCGGGGACTGTGGAGGGGTGTTCGGGTGACATGAGCTACTCCTGAATCGATCAATCAGAACTCATTCGCAGCCGGCGGTTCTACTGGGCGTTTCGGGCAGGTATCGGTCCTGCATCAATGAACAGGGCTTGAATCTTTGCGAGCGTCGCAGCGTCTTTAGCTGCCGCTTCGCCGAGATTGATGAAATGATTGGTGTTAGATACGTCGTCTAGTGCATCATATTCCGTAACGCTATCAATTCGCAGATACCGCTCACCGAGCAATTGACGCGAGATGAGGTCCGACGTTTGTGATTGAGTCTTCATCAACAGGCTTGCGATATTGGCCACCCACCCGGCAATTCCGTGCAGACGCACGTTTTTCGGCCAACAACGCGCCACCAAAAAACCAAAGATGAACCCAAACGGTTTCCAGAGTACGGTCCTAAGTACGCTTGCAATTGCATTTCCGTCGAGTTGCATCGGCCTCCCGGTGAGCTTTGCCGTGTGAGTCGTTCCGATGCTCAGCACGCGAATCTGCTCGAGCGAGGCACCGAGTTCGGCGATGGCTTCGGCGAGGGCTACACTGACGGGGGTATTGGCCCAGACGCCGCCGTCGATGCCAGCAAACGAAGTCACAGCGTTCTTCGCTGTCACCGGCGCGAAGTAAGTTGGCGCAGCGGCTGACGCCAGCGCGACGAAGACCGGATCGTTGCCTCGATCAGTGTACTTAAAACGTTCGTGGGGTGTTCGAAAAAAATGTGGAGTATCGGTGTCCGTGTTGTAGGTGGCGACGAGCAGATGACAAATCGAATTATCCATCCAGCTCTCTCGCGCTGGACCCATTCGTTGGGCCACGGGTGAGGCGGCGTAGGCGGCCAACAGTTGTTCTTGAAGCTTTCGCTGATCGAATTTTGACGTAAACCAGTGGCGCATAGAGTGCCACCAAGCGTCTAAACCCTCGCCTGAACCGAAAATATCTCTGCCGTGGTCGACGTAGAAGGATTGCATCTCTTTCGCAGTCATGCCGAGCCCCAGTCCGACGGCCAGGATTCCGCCGGTCGACGTACCTGCGATCAGATCGAAGTAGTTCGCGAGACGCGGCCCGTCGGGGCGGCGCAGATTGAACGTCGTTTCAAGGTAATTCAACACTGCGGCCGAATAGGCGCCTCGAATTCCTCCACCATCTAAACACAGGATGCGGAACGGACGCTTTTCTGGAGTGATCTCGCGGAGCCGCAAGCCTGGCAGCTGATGAATAATGATTTCTGCCGCTCTCGTCGGATCTTTTTCCGCAGCCAAACGCTCATTCTCGTCCTGCGCCAATCCGTTCGCACACTCGCGCATCAACTCGGGAAACTCCCTCAGCAGTCCGGCAACCGCTCCTTGTCCAACGCCCCCGACTAAGAACAGTGGCAACCGACTGTCTTTAGCCAACTCGATTTCTCGAGGGACGCCGGCCGCTTTTCGATTCACCTCCCACCATTTGCCGCCGAAAGCCACAATGCTATTGCACTTGGCAACCATAATCTGGCGCATGATTTCCAGGCTGTTGGACAACGCATCGCTTTCTGATTGTCCCGCCGTTCTTGCTGCCTCGACTGTCTCTACTACTCCATCGCCGCAGAGATTGCGCCAGCGGACAAGATCGATGCCATATTTCTCAGGAGATTTAGAAAAATGCTGCGACACATATAGACCGAGCGGGGCATTTGCCGCGCTGCTGGTCGAGTTCGATTTGAAGTGCTCAGCGGCGGCCAGCAACGGCTCGCGAATGTCAGGATGGCTCCCGTGCAGGATCGTGCCGCCTTCACGAAAGATCACCTTGGCAAACGCTTGGACAAATTGCCGAATCCGACTCTTCTCGTCGGGTGATGCTTCTTCCGGGAAAGATCCCGACAACCAAATCCGCGCACCGGCCAGCTTGCCGTTCATCGTTGGACCTTCCAGCTAGATAGGACGCACGAGGTCTTGACGGGAGAGTGCCACCGAAGGCTGTATCGTTCAATGCACTACACCAAATTAACAGCGGCGACGGCTAGGCAGGGAGGGCTCGCGATGATCAAGGCTTCGACGTCAAGTTGACACGGGTCATAGCTTGATTGTGCTCTTTGTCGGCCATGAATGCTCACCGTGAACTTCCTAATATCTTTTCCTAATCTTGATAGCCGATTCGACAAGTGACGGAATATTATCGTGAATGTTTTGATAGATTGCCTGGCTGCTACTGCCGACCGGATTGTATAGGGTTACGATTTGGGAAAAGGGAGTGCCTCTGACGTCAAATCCTTCGAACGGATTCGGGCCGCTGAGCGATGTATTTCCCAGACTGTTTTTTAGTCCATGAATGCGCACACCCAACACGCCGAGACCATCGTTCCAAGCTTTCCCGATTTCATATTTGACCCAGGGTCGGGATGAAGTTTCCGCGCCAACAAGGACGATGGCGCACGTGCATCCCTTCATCTGGTCCGCAATCCATCTCTTGATGGCAGCATCGCCGCCACGCTGGACCTCTTCCCACTCGTTGGCGGAAACTGGTTCTTTTCCTGCTATCACGCCCATATTGCGAACCTGCGCGGCTCTCCAGTGGTCGACGTCAAAATGAAAACTGTAAAACACTTCTTGGGTCAAACGAACCTCCAATAGTTGCCACTAAGAACGTAAAGGGCGGATGAGCCGCTCGACAGAAGCTCTCGTAGCATTCAATAATTGCTGCCAAAGTACGCTTGAAAAGGGACCGGTTCGGGAACACTCCGTGCTTTCATCGAGGTCGGTGAGTTTTTCCGCGCACGCGCGCAACTTGAGCTCTCGGTTCAGCTTCTCGGTCCATGATACGTCGTACATCAAGATATCGCCGCTGGCAGCGGCAACAATTATCTGATGATCGTCATTTACAAAAAATGCGTCGTTTGCTTCGCGGCCGACCACAAATTTGAGTATTGAGACACCGGTCTCGACGTCCCATATGCGGACTGTCCGATCGCTCGACGCCGTCACGAGCCGCTTACCATCCGAGCTTAGCCTCGCCGAGTTCACATCATAGGTATGTCCTAGAAAAACCTGCGCCTTCGTTCCAGACGACAGATCCCAGACAAGTGCTTTCCGGTCGATCGTTGAGGTGGCGAGATGCGATCCATCCTTGCTGAAGTGAGCGCTAAGCACTTTTCCCGGGTTTTCCAGTTCCCAAATTTTCTGTCCTGATTTAGCGTCCCAAGTAAACGCGTGACCGGTCTCTGACGCGCCGGCAATTTGGCTCCCGCTGCGGTCAAACTCGATGGCGGTGATTTGAGAAGCTCCCGTGAGCAACGTGGAATTGCGCTCTCGAAGATTCATGACTTTGGCGCCATACGGATCAGCGCCAAGACTTGATGCCACTGAGATCAAGTTCCCGTCGGGACTAGCTGCAGCAAATGAATCTGCCGCCGGAAGAGCAGTAATTGGCTCAGCCTTTCCGGAATCGATGTGCCAAGTGGTTATCTGACCGTCATTGGCTGCAACCACGAGCGTATCGCTATCCGAACCGAATGAAACACTGGTAACGGCACCAGTACTAACGCGAAATACTGGACCTGGTGTCAGCGTGCTCGGGGGCACGATATCATAAACAGCGACGCGGCCGTCCGTGGTGCCGACGGCAAACTTTCGTCCGTCCTTGCTGATAGCGCTGCTCTGATTGGCTCCTGAAATAGCGGTTACGACCGACGGAAGGATACTAATGCCCAGATTCCAGATGCGTGCCGTTCCATCATCAGATGTCGTTACGATTTGTTTGCCGTCCGGACTAAAGGCAGCCGATGTCAGGGATCGCGTATGCCCCTTGAGCGCAAAAACTTGTTCGAGAGTCGTGGCATCAAAAATGCGCGCGACGTTATCTAGTGACGTCGTGAGGATGTAGCGTTGGTCCGGACTGAATATGCTTTTGCCGACCCCCGAGGCTTGACGAAAGAATGAGACCGGCTTTCCGCTGTGCACGTCCCAAATAACGACGTACCCGTTGCCTGAAGTTGAGAGGACGCGTTCTCCGCTAAGATCAAAATGAACGCTCCACACAGCGTCGTCCGAATTCTTGAGCGTCTGCTGTATCTTATGAGTTTGCGCATGTAGTACGGCGATCAACCCATCCCGGCGGCCGACAACAATCGAGTTTCCGTCGCGACTATATTCGGCACTTGTCGTATACCGATACCCTGTGGGGAGATTGGACGGAGGCAGTTCGAGCGGGCCAATCGGACTTCCATCCGCGGCATTCCATTCTCTGACGGTCTCGTCGTCCGCGGTCGTTACGACCTTGGTCCAATCAGGACTGAACATACCGGTGCGCACATCCGCGATGTGACCGAGCATGCGGGCTTTCGGTTCGCAGTCACTTGCACTCTGGCTTGTGCATTTCTCGCAAGTCGAGTTCCAAATCCACCCGCCGTAGCGCCCAACGCTTAGAACAGTTTCGGCGGTTTTCCCGAAGCGCGCGTCTCGGACCCATGGTGTGCTGCCCGGCTTTGCGGCGAATCCAGCGAATACGTTGTCCTGGCGACAGGTCTGGACCTTCTTTCGGGAGAGACGGTCCCAAATGATCACTGAACCGGCGTTGGATGCGGTGACAATCCTTGTTCCACTCGGATCAAACTCTGCACTCCGGAGCGGCATTCTCACGCCATCTTTTGCCGGCTCCTCGTACTCGTCGCTTTTGAGCTGCCCCACATAGGCGGACATTTGAGCGGCGCCCGCAAGGATTGCCAGTAGTTTCCTGACCGCTGCGTCTGACCAACCGCGGCGCCAGAAGAAGTCACCATCAACCGGGAGCCCCCGTATAGCGGTCTCGATGGCACGCTCGTATTCTTGATCGTTGACGGCTGCTTGAGCGACCGTCGCCAACTCCTCAATGTTCTGTCCCTCGATCACTCGATCGGCGACGATAGTGGTCGCAGACACGAGGACAACAGCTATCCCTAGCCATACTCGACGAAGCCGTTGCTTCAGGCGCCAGGCAGCCTTCCATTTGGGAAGCACGTCTTCCTTGCTCAAATCTTTCCCGAGTCTGAGTGCCAAAATCTGTGTGGCTAGCCGGAACAGCTCTTCATCGTAGATTCTGACCTTGTTCCAATTGGAAGACTCGGCATGCAGCTCTCGATCAAGCAACGAACGTCTAAGGCGCCGCCACCTGGCTCTGGCATGATACCCTCTTAGATCGAACCAAAGCTCGCTCAGCCCCGCTCGCTCGCCAGTCAACGCGTTTGGGAGTGAATTGCTGACGGAATTCTTTTGGCCCGCGTCATCGCCAAGCTTGCGGCCCGCATTTTCACTCACCTGGCCATGCGTTAGAATAAAGAAAATAGGCCCGAAGTCGGGCTGCTCGCGCCACCAATTGATTTCCGCGTTTATCCAAGGATGTGAAGCGGTACTTGACCCAGAGAAGACGAGCAGACACCGAGAAGTTGCCTGGCACGTGCGCACAACATCGCGCATGATCTGTTCAAGAGTCTTTGGGTTCGCTGTTTCTGGTCTCGGAATGCGAAAATCCTGACCATCAACGCAAATTGCGAGCCTCTCGCGAAATTGTTTGGAAAGAAGCCTGTCCCGGTGCAACCCCTCGATAAAATCTTCCACCTCCCGAACAAGGTCGCGGTCAGGATCGGTGGCGTAAGTTGCAAAGGCGTCGTAAGTGAACTGGCGTGGCTCGGTCTCTTCGCTCATCCGGTGGCTCGTTTTTGTGCGGCCTGCCGCCTCTCGACACAACCCTAAAGTTATTACAACCTTAAGTCATAAGGGAAGGATCGCGCAAGCGGCTCAGATTTTAGTCCGATACCGCGGTCCGAGGTTTTGTAATGCGAATGTCGGAAGGGCGAGCGCTCACTCGTGAGCGAAGGAATTGCCGTGCCTCCGAAGGTATTTCCTTGTGAATTATTGGGAGAAGAACTGTGGGGGCAAAATGGCTTATCTGCGTATATGCCATCTTGGCATGCTCGTGGATTTACCCGGCAACCACAGATGAAATCCGATCTTTCTCGGACATCGGCATACTCGTAGTCGCGGGGCGCCCAAAGCCGCGGGCCTTTACAATGCGCGCATTGGGCCGCTCTTTGGCCTCAAGAACGCGAAGACCCATTCGCCCGACCTGAAATGCTTTGCTGCGATGGCGCCATAGCCTAGGTGCGGACTAGACTCTGTTTTTCAGATGTCCTAGTCCAATTCGTCGCCGGCCAATTTGAGGGAGTTACAGCCGAGGGATCTTCGCCTGTCAGGACCGTTCGCATTGCGCCACGGTTACCGATCACTTGCTTGTCGCGGCCGCTCTGTAGCTGTCGAGCTCACAACCTGAGTTGCTCGGAGATGCCTCATCGAGTTCAATACGGAAGTGACAAACTGTGCTCACTTTCGCTTGACTCCCGCGATAGTTGCGTAGAGAGTTGTACTCGCTGAGGGGGTAGCCAAGTGTCCGCTGGACTGTGGGATCGGCGTTCGAGCCGAGGCCATGCTGTTGCGTACTAGTGGCACTCATTAACTGCCTGCCGACCATTTTTAAGGGTGCCTTGTTTGGCGACGGCGCATGCTTGCCGGACGCGTTCAGATGCTTGGAAGGAGAGCTACCAACGCGCTTAACGACAAGGGATTCTTATTCAGAACTTTCAGGTGAAGATTAGCGAATTGCCGCGAGCGTTTTGAGAATAGAGATTGTTTTTAACCGGCGGCCGAGAGGCGCCACGTGCGTCCATTCGATGCCGAGGACAGCGGGAGCCGACGATGGCATTGAAACCAAGACATTTGGTAGTCGTCGCAATCGCTATGGCCGCATTGCCAGCGCTAGTCGTAGGTACGGTGTTTGCCACGGAAGACAGCTTTGGTTGGCGTCCATTGTTTGAAAGGACGATGCGCCTAGCGACTCAACAAAAAGCAGACCCTGGCGAGCTGGCCCATATTCTTGTCGAAACTGGCGATGCAGCGACGGCAGACAAATACTACGCGCGTATAGGGCAGAAAATCGGCTTCGACATACAAGCATCGAAGTTAGACGGGCTGCTGGAATATTTGGGCTATCGAGGGCTGCGGGCCGTGGACCTCGAAACGCTCGAACCCGCGCTCCTGATGCCGCGTGATCAGCAAGGCCTTGTCGCGCTTGGCAACGCCGTAGAGAGCCCCAAAGACTTCAAGGCGAATGCCGCCCTTACGGTGGATGCATTTAAGTCTGACATACTATTAGTTGCTCGCTTCTTCGCGCCGAAGATTGTCGACTTCAACGCCAATCCGGACAAAACGCCGGGCCATGACCTGCATAAGCCAGGGTGGCGAAAAGTCGTTCGCCTAAAGGCTCTCCCGAAGTCGGCAGCATCGGTCAAGGGCGATATGGAGTCGGCATATATCCTATTCAACTTCTTTCAGGATGATCCAAAAGCCTTTCCGTTCTCGAAGAAGAGCTCCGATGGCACCACGTTGATCAACCAATCGGTCAACAACCAAATCATTATGGTTCCGCGAACCTTCAAAAAAGAAGTCGAGGATTCTGTTTACTACCTCGACTACCAGCCGTTTAGCGTCGATCGTTACAAAGTCGGAAAGGCGTTGAACGCTGCCTTCGACACCCTCGATCCGAAGAGCTCGAAGCAAGATTACTTCGTGCCTACTGCATGCTCGCAATGTCATGGTCACGATACGGAACGCGGTGGGCCGAGCGATAAAGGCACATTTCCGTTCGGAAAGGTGAACTACCTCGACACGGATCAATGGTACGACATGATGGACTTCGATTTCCCCGCTACGAAGGCGAACCATGATGTTTTGTTCGACGGCGGCAGGGACCATGCGGCGGCGCAATACAAAGCTGCCGTCGGCGTGCTGTGGAAGCTGAATAGTGAAATTGCACAGCAGAACTCGAAGGCGACGCATCCCGATGGCTCCGATGCCTTCAAGATAAACGCCGTAAAAAAGTGGCTCAGCCTCCACGGGAGGGGCGAAGGTCCGGCTGACATTTTACAGAGAAGTATAGGGAGCTCTCGCTGGGGATCTGCAGACCGTCCCCTCCTTCAAATGCTAAGCCGCTATTGCTTCCGTTGTCACAGCTCGATGTACTACGATGTGTTCGACCGATCTGCGGTAGTCAAAGAGAAGGGCTCGCCTAAGCACCCGGGGCCAATACTGACCTATGTCCAATCAGGCTTCATGCCGCAAGGCCGAAAACTGGACTCTACGGAGAAGGACAAGCTTCTCCAGCTGCTTAAAGACCTGCATTGAGTAATGGAGGACAAGCGTGAAAAGGAAAAAGTCGGTCGCTAAGAGCCCAGCCAGGAAGTCCAAGCCGGTCACCAAGAAAAAGACCACGAAGAACGGGGCGCGGAATGCCACAACCAAAGCGAATGCCAAACGGAGGAAGCTAGCAACTAAGACCGCAGTTAGTTTTGCTCGGGACATCCGACCTATGTACACGGCAACCGACATCGCGCATATGCAGTTTTTTTGCGACCTGTCTAGCCGCGCCGACAACCAACAGCACGCACAAGAGATCCTTAGTCGCCTGAAAGGGCAAGGAGGCCAGGTTATGCCCCCTCCGCCGGCTCAACCGTGGACCGCACAACAGATTGGGCGCTATCAAGCTTGGATCGACGGTGGATTTCAGGCTTAGCGCGGGGACGATGTCGTTCGAACCGTGATCTAGGATCGCCCTTCCCTCGAGATCATTCGGAATCGGCTCCGCACTTGGTTGAGTTTTCGCTAGCGGATGATACTCATCCAGCATGCCTCCCTCACGCAGCCGGTGAAAATGGCGCCGCTTCTGGAGTTTTGAAAGCGAGCGTTCGAGCCGCGCAGGTTTGGTTTAGTCGAAGGCATTCTAGGGCGAGTGTTAAGATAATTCTCGTCATACGGCACGCTGAGAAGTCAGGCGACCGCCTTGACCCAAACCTGACTGATCAGGGGCGGGAGCGAGCAAATGCGCTCGTCGATGACATCCCCAATACTTTTGGTAGCGCACCAAAGTTTCTTTTCGCCACCGGGGCCGATCTTCATGCACCCGATGGGCGGCCGGAAATGCCTTAACACGAGTTTTGAATTGGCATCTTCGTTACGCGGTAAGCACCGTCGCAAATGACGAGCCGGCTCGGTGGCAAGGTAAGTCTTGGGTTCTTCTCAGCGCTAAGCCCATTTAGATGATAAACGTGCCGCGTAGTTGCTCCGCATTCGTCGAAGGTTGGTGCTAGCGATATGCTGTCAAAAGATTAACCGCCAAGTTTCTTCATTACAATCTCTGAGACGCGTACATATTTTTCTAAACTATTGTGATACGCCTAGCTTTCTGCGGGATGAGGTCGTCCAAAGATGGGCTCCGAACCAGAGGGGTGCGAAATCGCCGATGCCGCGTACTGATCTGCTCTTGGTCAATGCACCCGCTGATTTAGGGAAGAAGGCCTTCGACCTGGCGTTTCCATTCCAGCGTCGATTAAATTTCGGCCTTCTATCGCTTGCGACAGTTGTTCGCGACCGAGGTTTCACGGTGCATCTCCTTGACCCGCAGATTGGACCAGAGAGGGATGCCATCGAATGGCTTCGGCAAACCATAAAAGAATGCGAGCCGCGTATTGTAGGAATTTCTTGCATCAGCGGCTTTTCCTATCCTATCGCGTTGGCCTTCGCGAAAGCGGTCCGTGGGCTATCCCCAACTTGTCCAATTCTGATTGGCGGGAAGGACCACGTGGGACAACTTGGAGCAACAGTTCTAGAAGACTGTGAATCGATCGACATCGTCGTGAGAGGTGAGGGGGAGACGGTGCTTCCTCAACTCGTGGAAGCTCTTCTACATGGAGCGTCACTCTCTGAAATTCCCAACCTCGTTGTGCGACACGGTGGTTTCATAGGAGAAACCCGCTATGACGCCGGCGCAGCTCAGGCTCCATGGACGTGCCTCGACTACGATCTGCTACCAGACTCTCGGGGCTTCGCCCCGAGCATAGAGGTTAGTCGAGGTTGTAGCTTTGGTTGCGACTTCTGCGTTTCTGCACGAAGTAGAATTAGACGCAGAACTCCCGAGGAGATAGTTGGAGAGGCCGAGCGATTAGTCGAGCATTGGCAGAACCCTGATCTTCGAATCTATTTCGAAACTCCAATGTTCATCATGACGGACGAGGAGATCCGGTCGCTATCTGCCGAGCGCGACCGAAAAGGCCTCAAGTTCACCTGGCGAACTGAAACTAGAGTCGACTATTTGTCGACTGCTCGCCTGACACTTCTCCATCAAGCCGGTCTCCGTGTGCTGGATCTCGGCGTTGAAAGTGGAGACGCAGGCACGTTATTGCGCATGGGAAAGACGTCTCGCCCGCATTCCTACCTATCCAAAGCAAAAGAGGTCATAGAATCCGCCAATCAGTTGGGGGTTATCGTCAAAGTGAACGTTTTGTTCTATTTGGGCGAAACTCCCGCAACGATCCTAACTACCCTCGATTTCCTCGAAGGCTGCAGTGAAAGCGTAAACTGCGTATCCGCATATCCGCTCATGCTATATCCCGGCGCCAAACTGGAAGGTTCAATAGAGCGGCAATTGCAGAGGTTTGGAGCGAGCTTGATCACAACCAAGGAATGGAAAGCGCGGCATTTAGTACCCGTTAATCCGAGCCGTCAGCTAACGTACGCTCAGGCTGCCTCTATTGGCCTTTCATTCGGCAAGTCTTTCCAGGCCCTCGATACATTCTATCACCAAAAAACATACGGGTACTTTTCGCCTAACGTTACCCTGCAGGAATTTCGCACCGCAGCGATCCAGTATGGAATTGATAAACTTCCATTTGTCCTCACACCAAATGAAGCCAAGGCCGCTCGGGGTCAATTGAAGTCCTGTCTTCTACAGTGCGAGATCGGAAGCGCGAGTGGATAGGTACGACTACTTTATGAGTTTTGGAGGGCGAGACTCCTCCGTCGCCGCAGCTGAGATAGTTCGCGAGTTAGAAGCAGGATTCGACTTATATGGTTGGATCGATCTGCGTGAAGTAAAGGGTGGTGACGAGTGGTTCACTCTGATCAACCATGCGCTCAAAATCACATCTGCGTTCGTACTATGCATCGGACCCGAGCCTGTGAGTCGGTGGTGTCGGCTAGAACTGGCCGTGGCCGTGGCCCGCAAGGCAGCAGAACCTTCCTATGGTATCGTTGTGGTGTCTCTGCCAGGGGCAAGAATGGACGATATCCCGATCCTGGAAGGCCTCGCCAAGGTGCTGATCTGGAACACCGCGGATCCGGCTCAGCTGCGTTCCCTTGCAAGCACATTGCGAGGAACTCGCCCACCTCCGTACGATTGGATCGAGGCGCTGAAGCAAGCTGGCATCAAGCAGACCGACGCTGAACTAGCGGTTGTGCAGCAAAAATATGTAGATCGACTATATGTTCGGCGATCTGTCACACAGCGTCAGTTGGCTGAGTTCCTAGAAAGCGATTCGCAAGTGTTTCTTCTTCTAGGGGAGGCGGGCGTCGGTAAGACCAATTTTGTTTGCGACTACGCGCGACGAGAGGGGTCTTATCGTCCCATATTTCTTCTTCGTGCTTCCGCTCTGGTACCCCAGCCAAATTCGATCGAGACGGCTATTGCCTCGATTGTGGAAGCAAGCACCGGACAGAGAATTGGCTCGCCTGTCTTTCCCGTCCTCACAGGACTGCTTCGTGGGTCGCGATTGCTCGTGATCATCGACGCTCTCAACGAGGCACAGTTACTACCGCAATTTACGGAGGTCTTAGGCGCTACGCTGCACCGCGCTCGCGGGTCCGCCATCCAATTCTTGCTGACGTGTCGCCGCGCCGACTGGCGATTCTTCAAGAATGACCCGCGCGTTACGTCGAATATTTGGGCCTCGGAAAGTAGTGATCAGCGCTATAGGTACGGACGAACCTTGGCGCGCTTCAACGAGGATGAGTTAGATGAAGCATGGGCTCTGTATCAGCCATATTTCACTATTCAAGGCCAGCTGACCGCCAGTGTGCGGGCAGTTTGCGATCACCCCCTCATGCTGCGGTTTTTCTGTGAAGCTTATCGTGGCAAGCCTGTCCCACCCTTCATCCAAACGACAGACGTCTTCGAAAAGTACTGGAAAGCAAAGGTTGAGCGAGTTGGGGATGGGAGAAGTCGAATCGCTCTCACGAAGCTCGCACTGCATCTTCGAATGACCAGGCGCACCGCGCTAAATGAAGATGACGCAATAGAGCTCGTGACCAACGAGGCTTACAATCACTTAGTCAGCGAAGAGATCATTCTGCTCACGTACGAAGACCGACAGACTCTTACGCGTTTTGTCGGCTTTATGTACGAAGCTTTTTTTGAATATTGTTTGGCGAAAGCCGTGCTGGCTGGAGAAGAATGGCGTTCGCGTAAGCCTAACGAGATTGTCAAAGGCTTGACTGCTCTCCTACAAGAGGCAAGAAGCAATCGCGCTATGGTAGGCGTGATCGAATTTATTCTGCTCTTCTATCAGGACGAGCAGTATTTTGACGAGCTTCTAGATTCGGTGGAGGTTTCACCTGAATGGCGGCATAGCCTTTGTGTTCTGCTCCCCAGGCTAAGAAATTTCGATAAGCGGCACGTTGCTCGTCTCCATAAGTATGTCGGTGATGAGAGCTATTGGGTCAGATGGGCGGCTGCCTATGCACTCGCACAACTCCCGAATGCCGAAGAGTTTTTTGAAGCCGTAGAAGCATGGTTTACGGATGATCGATGGCAGGCGCGCGAGGGCGCGGCTAATGCGCTTGCACATCACCCCTCTAAAGGGAAACAATGGAGCAGGCTCGTGCATTGGGCGGACGACGCCTCATGGCGAGTCCGAAGAGCCGTAGCTCTCGGCATCAATAGGTGTCTAGCGGCCGGCGTCGTGCCTATCAGCAAACTCGAAGAGCTGACGAGCGACCTTTCATGGCGCCGTCGTGATGTTGCCATTGTTTCACAACGCGATCTTCAAATATCGCCCAAGTCGAGTGGGGCGGTGCTTGGACTCCTGATACACGATCGGAACGAGCGGGTGAGATTTGATCTTGCCAAGTTTTTAAGCGCAATCCCCATAACATCAAACGTCCTCCCGATGCTTCGTGTCTTGACCGACGACGAATCTCCGTGGGTTCGGCGCCGAGTTGCCAAGTCCATAGTTAGGTTTGTCCAGGACGAGTCAGACGTGCCAATAGACATTCTGGGTGTGCTGGGCAGCGATACCAATGGGAGCGTGCGCTGGGAAGTGGCTCGCGTGCTTGCGGTGTCGCATCCTATGCAGGAGCGGCTGCGGACGATATTGGAGAAATTGAGAGGAGACCCAGATGAGTCCGTCCGTACCGCGGCGGAATTTTCCGCCCGGTACGGCGTTCGCTTAGCCAGCATGGATTTTGAGCAGGTTTTGTTGGCCTGTGACCATCGGTTGTTAGATATTCGTGAGGCGGTTGCGCGGGTGGAAGACGCGCTGCGTCCACCGAGCGACATCGCAGAGAAACAATCCACTCTCTATGCGTCTTGGCGTCCAGATCACTACCCGGGCATTGTCCGAGCGATAACACTTGTTTCCGAGCGAATACCCCAAGCGAAATTCTTGGAATTACTTAGATTGCTTTTGCAAGATGCCGAAGAGGGTGTGCGGTGGGCGATGGCGCAGATGGTCGCGACGCTCCGAACGGACTTGGACATACGGAAAGAGCTTGCCAAGGCCTTGCTTGCAGATTCGCACGTGTGGGTCAGACAAGCGATGCTTGAAGAACTTACTCCGACTTTTCTGGCGGAAAATCCCGACTTGGGACCATCCTTGATCACATTAGTAGATGATGAAGACCCTGATTTGCGGCTCGCTCTAGTATTGGCGGCGAAGCGGCTGAGGGAACAACTGGGCGCGCTCACTGAGTCCATTCTTGGCACATTGAAGTTCGATCCGGTGCCTGAGGTCGCTCAGGCCGCTAGGCGCAGCATCGAGCGTCGACAGTGACGCACTACGTGCAATTTTGCGGCAATATCGGCGCCGGAAAATCGACCTTGGCAAGGCTCTTTGCCGGCCACGCCGGGTTCGATTACGTGCCTGAGCCCGTTTTGGACCTTACATTTGTGGACGATTTTTACCTTGATATGCCAAGGTGGAGTTTCCATCACCAGATGGAGTTTCTGCTTCTAAATGCACAACAAGAGCGCTTGATCGCATCGAGTTCTCGAGGTGTGTGTCAAGACAGATCCCTCGCAGAATGCGTCTTCGTGTTTGCTGCGCAATGTCGAAGCCACGGATGGATTAGCGATCGTGAGTGGCGGTTGCTCACAATGGCTTACAAATTGATGGAAAGTGCTATTCGACGCCCTGATTTGCGAGTGCTGGTGTCAGCGCCAATTCCAACATTGATGACGCGAATTGTAAGTCGCGGTCGGCCTCATGAAGCGAACATGTCTGTCTCCTGGCTCACTGCACTTGACCAAAGCTATGCTTCTTGGATCAGCGCAGGTTCGGTCGCCACTCTAACAATCGACGCCGAAAGGTTCGACTTTGCGAATAATCGTAAGGATCAGGCCGAAGTGATTTCGCTTATCGAGAATGCGCTGGAGCGTTCATAGTCTCAGGAGGAATGAGATGATTGAATTAGTGTCACGATGGTTAGAAACGAATGCAGAATTCTCGACACAGGAGCATCTTGAGGCGTGTTTGCTCAAAATCGTCGAGCAATGGCCGCTTGACGGTGTGCTAGGTGCGTGCTTGGCAAACGCCGAGCTGCTAGCAAGCGTGGCTGCAAGATCGTACCGTCACGCAAACGGCTTCGATCGGATTGAACTAATAACGTCGGTTGCTGGCCGGTATTCATTGAGGCTACATGCTTGGTGGGGACAAGATACCGCAGCGCATGAAAATATTCATAGCCATCCCTGGTGCTTTGCTTCCTCTGTTTTAGCTGGGAAATTGTGGTTCGAGCAGTATGTCGAAGCGACTAAAGGCGAGCAGGTCGCAGTATTTCTTTATTCATCACCGTCCGGGGAAAGCTACAACCTGTCGCCGGCAGGCGATACGGCACTACAGTTGGTCTTAAGGGGGGGCATGCACGCCGGGTCTTCATACTCGGCCCATAGTTCACTGATTCACAGGGTATGGACGGAGCCTAACTCCGATACGATTACTCTCATGCTTCATGGTGAGGGCTTAGCCTATCCCTCCAGGGTTTTTGCACCGTCTGGTGCTGATCGCGTGTTCTACCGCGATCGGCCTTCTCCCGACGGATTGCGTGCAACGCTGGAGCGCATTAGAGGAGTACTTGCGGCTTCTACCGGAGGCAGGCTCTAGACTAGCGAGCGGTGCCGAAATCAGGGAGAGAGAGAGGTCCAGTTGTCAGCTGATCAGTCCGCCAATGCCGACAAGACCGACTGGGATTCGCGCTTTCTATCACTAGCGATTCACATTGGTTCTTGGAGCAAAGATAGGTCTAAAGGCGTAGGCTGCGTAATCGTCGGGCGCCGCAACACCGTTGTGTCCACTGGGTTTAATGGTTTTCCCAGAGGGGTCGACGATAGCCTGCCAGAACGTCATGCTCGTCCGAGCAAATATCAATGGACCGAGCACGCCGAACGAAATGCCATTTACAATGCCGCGGGAGGCGGGGGCGCCGTCGAGGGATGCCGACTTTATACTCAACGTTATCCGTGTGCGGAATGCGCTCGCGGAATCGTTCAAGCCGGAATAGCGGAAGTCATCTGCCCGCCGCCTCCAATTGAGCTCCATGAGCAGCTGTCAATTGATGTTTCCCAGGCAATTCTGCGCGAAGGCGGTGTACTTGTGAGGCTTGTCTCAATGCCAACGGCCTACATCAGCATTGCGGTCGACGGATCTTGATCCTCAGACGGAGCCAGAAAGCTTGAATAAGGCATCATCCACGGCCTTTAGCCCGTCATCAGCCTCTTTGTAGCTAGCGTCATCGGCGCGGCGCATTCCCATGAGGACGGCTATCGCTGCCAGCTTTGTGGGCGGATCAATCCAGTTTCCCAAGGCCGTCGCGACAAGCCGGCGAACGTCGGAATTTTGACTGGCTCCTAGAGCCTCGAACAATTCGAGCCTTAAATCCGCTGAGAGCCATGTCCACCCGCCAGCGGCAAGTTGGGAAGCTATAGCCAATCTGACATCATCCCGCGGATCTTCCGACAAACGGCGGATAAGCTCTATTTTGTCACGAGGTTCTAGCTCCTCGATCTTTTGCGCAATGCAATCACCGATGCGGGACAGCGAGCGGTAGCGATCGTTTTCTCCTTTGTAGAACTCTGAGCCGAAAGTTTCGTCATCCTCCGCCAAAGTCTCTAGCCAATTTTTCCACTTTGGATCAGTCACTGGAGACTCTCTCGCGCCCGAGTGAAAGGCCGGTCGTAAGCTTGCCAATTAGGCCGCGCCCCTGTCTACAATATCCTGAGTTCCTCTGCGAACCGATAAGGTGTCTTCGGAGAAATCGGCATAAAGTGCAAGATTTGGGTGATTCTGACGAAGCTTCGATGCCATTCGTTGTGCAGTCACGCGGAGGGTCGGGTGAACCGTTGTGCCGGATCGAAGTTCGGCAACGTATACCATCTGAGCGAGGTCATAGTGCAACTCGCATGGCACCTTCATTCCGAGGGGATAATAATATTGCCTTTCACACGGCGCCAATTCGGGCGGCAAAATGTCTATCAACTCTTTCAGTTGGCTTTCCACGAACGCCCTAGCTTTCGCCTGGACATGTGGCGGCAGCTCTAAGAGGTACCAACTATGGAAACCATAATTCGAGTTGAGCAGCGGAACACGACAGAGCCCACCGCGATGACGCTGTAGATCTCGAAATGATCCATAATCCAACAAGAACCTACAACGATAACTTCCGAAGCGAGCCAGGCTTTTCGGCAGCGCCGCTCGTCGAGGCCTATTTGCAATAATCGTATTTGCTTGCGCCTCGAGCGCATCATTATCGATATCGGTAGTCGCCTCAAAATCATTCTCTCCCCGGAGAAAGCCGGTCGGATAAAAAAAAGCTTCTCGCTCTCCCACAAATTTCTGAAACTCCAGCTCCGCGTCAGAAACGCGGTGGCCAAAGCTACTAGGATATTGAGATTGCAAAAGGGATCGCAGGGCTGCGCCGAGATTGCGAGCTTCAGCGAGTGGATGGCATTCAAGACGGAATACATGATCATGAGCTTGTCGCAGGCTTGTCGTCCACGACATCTGTGATAGCACTCCAGCAGGCAGGAACCCGCGCGCTATGTCAAACCCGCGCGCCGCAATGGCTTTTTCCCAAGTCACCGCTTTCACGTCGGAGGAACGGGGAAATTTTGTCTTCAGATACTCGACGATCGGTTTCGAGAGATCGGAATAAAATGACAACCATCGCTCTTGAAACGCTCGGGATCGGGCCGTGTTGATGGGATCAAGAAATCCCCGTGTTGCGAAATCGATGTATCGAGTCGAAGTTTCCTGCCCCGAGTATAGCTGATTGTCTTGGACCACTTTGCACGCGACAAGCGAGATGTCCTCTAGATAAAGAGTCGTACTGCCGCAGTCGCCGATCGAAGCATGGCCGTAGCCGACATAATAGCTCGCCATAAATTTGTCAGTGCCTCGAGCTCGAACGACATCAACATGCTTGACGACACTATCGCCCGAGCGGCTGTAAAGAGCCTGGATCATCGCCGAGGTCTCTGGCGGAAATTCATCGAACAGAAAGACCTTCATTTCGATCGTTCCCAGTTGGTATGTTTCAGTTCTTCTACGCGATTCGACGAAGTCAGGAAGTCAAATCGCAGATTTTGCGCACAATCGGGTTGCAGGTGCGCGCGTCGCGAGTGGCGCGACTCAGATCAAGATCTGCTGCTCTCGCAATCGCTCGATCACGACTTCAGGCGACGTCACCTCATCGAACACCGTGACATTGCGGTCTGCAAGAAAACGCGCCGAAAAAGCGGGCACGCTTTGGCTTGTGACCAAGATATAGCGACCGATCGGTCTCTCCAGTGATTCTTCTGCGAATTCCCTGTTCTCCACTAAATTCGCGAAGCCGCGACCGTGCAGAATTTGCTTGGAGGTTAGTTTGATCTCCAGAAACACCACTTGGCCTGCGTATCCTCCTGCATTCGGCACAAAAACTACATCAGGCCGTTGCTGATGCGAAAACGGCTGCATCTGGGCGGTTATGTACTCCTCAGAGGCGGTTCCGGCCGCCTCTAGCAAGACCTTCAACTGTCGTGCGAAATCCAATTCCAACGTGTTTCCTCGTTTTATGAGGCCGGAGACCCTCAACGCGTCATCAACCCTTTGACCTTTCGTCGAGCTGGAGGGCGCTTGGCGTACCCGCGGCCCAGCTGCTTGAGCCGGCGATGGTTCCAAAGGCATCATGCGACCAAATCAGCGTCAGTTAGCTGGTGAAATTATCGCAAAACTCAACAGGATGCCACATATCCTCGTGTCTCCGAACTGATGGCGGTGCTTTTTCGTTACTTCTCCACTATCGGTTCGACCGGATCCAGGTTCCGGGCGCTGCAAGGACCAAAGGGGTCGCTGAGTATCAAGAATGCGATGGTTCATTGCGACCGGTCCCTTCCAGGCCATTACGCAATTCCAAAGATTGGTTGAGGCCTCTCCGGCACCGTTAGCCTGGCTCGACGATAGGCGCCGCTGATCGAGGTCGACCCGTTCACTGGCTAACCAACGTTCTTCTGTTGGCGGACATCGTGCTGGAAGCGGCGGCCGGCACATTATCCACGCACCGAATTCGCTAGGGATCGTTGGCCCGCGACCACGGTGTTCAAGACTTGATTAAAGGCGTTTTTCAGTGCGAAGGTCAGGGCGAGAACCCAACAGCGGAATTATTGGGACGCCTAACATTGCACGAAATAGGGAATGCGTATGACGCGAGGAAGCGCTGCTATCTGCATTGTTGGACTGAGAGGAAGCGGAAAGACCACTGCGACACAAGCCCTCAGTCGGCATGGCTTTCACGCCATATCGGCAGGTGCCAAGAACACTGAATTGGCGCTCAGAGAGGGGTGTCCAATGGACACGCAAAGCCTCCAGAACTTCGGACTGCGTCTGATAGAGGAACGCGGCGCTGATTATTTCGCCTCGATCCTTGCAGCGGAGGCCGAGGGATACCCGCGCGTCGTCTTCGAAGGTGTACGCGTGCCCGAAGTAGTCGCTTGTCTAAAGAAGAAGTTTTCAAACATGACGGTCGTGCTGCTTACCGCATCGCCGGAGAAGCGCAGGGGTAGGTTGATTCAAAGAGGAAGCGACCCAAGCCTAGATCGGCATCCGATTGAAGCTTATTCGGGCGTGTATTCCGCGCTGGCTAACGTCACTATTGTGAACGATGGCAATCTCGCCGACTTTCAAAAAGACGTACTTAGCCTAGTGGCTCTTGAATGAACCGTGCGCGACGGCAATGCGTATACATCCGCAATGCGGCACGTTTCGCGTAAGTCGTTTGATGACGTTCATCCACGTGTTTCGTTAGAGCGCTGTTCGATGTCGGACGTACCCAACGAGCTTCACCATGAGATCTCAGCACTGTTAGGTCAATCTACAAGCGATTGGCATCCTATTTTGAAAGACGCTCTCCGGTCGATTGATCACTCGTATCTGATCGCCTTGCTCGAAGACCGCGAATGTCTTCCGCGGCCTATGGGCCGACTCCTCGCTGCTTTCGGCACTGTTGCATTGGAAGACACTCGATTTATCCTAATGGGCGAATCTCCATATCCGCGCCCGTTATCTGCGCTGGGAATTGCTTTTCTAGACGGTGCTATTTCTGACTTATGGAATTCATCCGGAGGATTGCACAAAAGCGTCAATCGAGCGACGAGCCTTCGTAACATAATTAAAGCCATCCTCGTGGCTGAAGGAGCCCTCGATCCCGATCGCACCGATAAGGATGCTCTCGAAGGAGTCTATCGCCGCGAACATCATGTTAGAACCTTGCAGCAAATGTTCGACAATCTTTATCGTAAGGGGATATTGGCCGCCAATTTTACTCCGGTCCTAAGGAGAGTTCACATGAACGGTGCAAGTCTGTTAGGTCATAGCGGCTCAAAGTGGAAACACCGTTCCATCGAAGCCCAATACTGGCTTCCCTTCTGGCAATCTATTTTCGCGACATTGGTGAAGCGGTGTGACCCTCCCGCAATCATCGCATGCGGTCGTCCTGCCGGGGTAGCGGGCGATCTGGCTCAAGACATGGGGTTGAAGGTAATTAAGACGGAACACCCCTATAATCTCTCTTTCATCACAAACCCAGACATTTTGAAATTTCTTCGGCCACTCGAGCTCTTGCGGGTGTCGTAGGTGAAGAATGACCCGAACATATGTCGTCGACTTTGAGGGAAATGGCGATTCTCCCCCAGACATAGTTGAGTTGGCACTCGTAGAGATTCAGGAGTGGGAACGCATTGGTAGGGGCTACTATTGGCTGCTCAAACCAAGCAAGCCAATTTCTGATATCGCTTGTCGCATCCACGGCATAAAAAACGCCGATGTAGAAGCGAGTCCTGCGTTTTGCGACGTCGAAGCTGATGTAAGGGAGCTGCTCGACGAGGCCATTTTGATCGGCCATAATGTGCGAGGGGATGTTGGGGCGTTGAGGCGTAAGATTCCGGATTGGGTTCCGATCCGAGTGCTCGACACGCTTCGTTTGGCCAAACGGCTGAAACCAGGTATTCCATCCTATTCGCTGCACCGACTAAGTGCGACGCTCAACGTCCGGCTTCCCGCCATAAAAGGACGAATCGGGCGACCGCACTCGGCCTATTACGACGCATGGCTGACCGCCCAACTTTTTCTGGCACTATTTAAAGACCATCGTTCGCTAGGGCTTGAGAGACTTTTGCACATTTGCACCGTTCAACAAGGCTTCGACCAGAAGGTCTTGCTGTAACTACTGATCGGTGGATTCCAGGGGCGAGCGGGCCTAGTCTGGTCGTGATCTGGCGCTCGAACGACTACCTTGGCATGCGCCAGCACCGAAGGTGATCGACGCCATGGTCGTAACCAGCACTCGCCCTGGGGGCGGGCGCAGGCGGCACCCCGGAACATTTTCGGCACCTATCACCCACAGCTCGAGCTGGAGCTCGCTCGTCTTCACCTCGGTATATGTCTTCAACGAGAGGTCCACGACGCGGTGGGGAATGCCGTCGTCATGTGGAGCGACGGCGAACTGATCGATCCGTCACCCACCATCGATCAGGCGGTGAATGGAGGCTTTCCCTGGCTTGAGATCAGGTGCGCGCGTTGCAAGACGCCGAGCGACGTCGACCTTTGGGGCGGTCAAGCAGCTCGCGGGTCGATCGGTCATTCCGAATTGGAGCATAACAAGAACAAATGTCGAGTCCGCGTGGACCGTCATCGAGAAAAAATCGTCCTGTTTGGAGAGGCGCCGCGTCGGAACCAGGCCGCGCCGTTCGTCTTGAATCCAGCACAGTACTGGAGTCCCCCTGCGATGGCCCCCCGAGCTAACTGGAAAGGCTTCCTGCGTCTTTCCCTCGTCACCTGTCCGGTAGCGCTCTATCCGGCCACTTCGGAATCCGAAAAGGTCTCGTTCAATCAGCTCAACCGGAAAACCGGCCACCGCATCAAATACGCGAAGGTGGACGCCGACACCGGCGAGGAAGTCGACAACGAGGACATCGTCAAAGGTTACAAGGTCGACACCGACACCTTCATCGAGGTGACGAAAGAGGAGCTCGAGAACGTCGCGCTGGAATCGACGCGAACCATCGAGATCGACGAGTTCGTCGACCGGAGCGAGATCGACCCACGCTACCTGATCCGCCCATACTACCTGACTCCAGATGGCAAAGTCGGGCACGACGCCTTCGCCGTTATCCGCGAGACCATCCGCGAGATGAACAAGGTCGCGATCGGTCGCGTGGTGCTGACCAATCGCGAGCACATCATCGCGCTGGAGCCGCTGGACAAAGGGCTGATGGGGACCCTGCTGCGCTATCCCTACGAAGTCCGACCCGCGGAGGAATATTTCGACGATATCCAGGACGTCAAGGTCACCAAGGATATGCTTGATCTCGCCAAGCACATCGTCAATCAGAAGGCGGGTCACTTCGAGCCGGACAAGTTCGAAGACCAGTACGAAACCGCCCTCATTGATCTCATCAACCAGAAGCGTGCCGGCAAACCCATCACCGCAAAAGCGCGCCCTCGAGGCGAGAACGTCGTTGACCTGATGGACGCGCTGCGCAAGAGCATTGGAAGAGATGCGGCGGCCGCAGCAGAGGCTCCGAAGAAAGCAGGCAAAAAGCCGGCGAAGGAGGCTGCGGCGAAGAAGCCGGCGGCCAAACCGCAGCGGAAGTCGGCTTAGTGTGGTGAAACATCCGGTGATGCCGGAAGCGCGTGGAGAAAAAGCTGGGCCGCTGAAATAGAAGGGCCGGGCTGGCGTTGAGGCTCGGCACCAGCCCTTCTAGTCCGCCGGGCAAGAAGCTCATGCAACTCCACCGGAGTAACGAGATGAGCCGACGGCTGGCGGCTATCCCGGGCGTCGGTCCGATCGGTGCGATGCTGCTGTCAATCAAGGTCGTGGATGCACGCGGGTTCAAGTCGGCCAGAAACTTTGCCGCCTGGCTGGGCCTGACACCAAAGAATCACTCGACGGCCGGAAAGAACAGGCTCGGCGTGATTACACGCGCCGGCGACGGCATGTTGCGAACCGCTTTGGTGGCTGGCGCGACGGCTGTGATCGCGGATATGCGCCGACGGGAAACTCGCTCCTGGTCCTGGCTGAAAGACATCATCGCACGCAAGCCGCCGAAGCTGGTGGCCATAGCGTTGGCAAACAAGCTGGCGCGGATTGCCTGGAAACTGATGGTCAGCGGCGAGCGGTATCGAGCTGTAAGCAGCGTCTTGCCGATGCCGACATAGACTTGAACGAAATGCAGAGCTTGGCGCCAGACCGGTAGATTTGACGCTGAGGACGGAACTTGCAGGATAGGAAGAGGTGGTACGTTCGGCGCGAGTCGGTCATGTGAGATGCTCCGCTCGGTTTACCGGCAGAAAATGCCGCTCTCGTGTTTGGATCTCACTGTCCGCGAAGCCCATCTTGGCCGGTGGTCGCAAGACCCGAAAACAGGCCGGACATATGAGCGCAAGCGATCCGAGCATGCTGCCAGAGCCAATCCTTGCGAGTCGGGGGCCGTCCACATATGAACCGAGCCGCTTGCGTCTCGGTAGGGTAGGCGTGGAACACCTCCGCGGAGGATGTCCCTACGCCTCCCCCCAAACCGTGCGGGCACCTTTCAATGCACACGGCTTTC
>NZ_VITY01000029.1 GCF_007993935.1 Bradyrhizobium macuxiense
CTGTTCGCGTATTGCGAACAATGGTCGCAAATTTTACTTGACGACATCGACCGCTTCTGCGCACTCTCGCGAACAGCGGACGCAGTTCGCGTATGGGGCCCGCCCGAGCAAGCGTGAGAAGTGCAGAGCTCGGTGCCGATTTCTTCATTGATTTGCAAATGCAGCTCGCGAGGAACGCGCTTGTGATCTGGGAAACTACTACCGCCAGCCGCGAAGTTGGCAGGGCAATTCTTCATCATTCTGGCGCGACCCTAGGCGAGTCTGAGTTTGCGCGCGCATCTCTCCAACCTATTCACGAGGTCAATCGTGCGTAGCGTCATCGAATCTCAAATTCTTTGGAATCGGTTAATCGCAGTTTGCGAGGAGCAGGCGCAAGTAATGATACATGCCGCGTTCAGCCCTCCCGTTCGAGAAAGCGGAGATGTTTCTGCGGGCCTCTTCGATCTTGAAGGTCGCATGCTGACCCAGGCCGTGACCGGCACGCCGGGTCACGTAAATTCCATGGCCGCCGCAGTAGTGCACTTTTTCGACGAATTTCCGGTCGCTGCGATGAAGCCCGGCGATGCCTACGTGACGAACGATCCATGGCTGGCCTCGGGGCATCTTAATGACGTCACGATAGTTACGCCCGCTTTCCACCGCGGAAAAATCGTGGGTCTCTTCGCGGCCACGGTTCATCTTGTGGATCTTGGCGGGCGCGGCATGGGTCCCGATGGGCGCGACATCTTCGAAGAAGGGGTTGCTATTCCCCATATGCATCTCACGCGAGCGGGTGCGCTAAATCGGGATCTCGTTCGTCTGCTTTGCGCAAATTCGCGTGAACCACTGCAGACGGAGGGCGATCTCCTAGCAATCCTAGCGGCCGGTGAAGAAGGAGCGCGGCGCCTTTCCGAAATGCTTGAGGAATTCAATCTACCAGATGTCGCAGAGATCGGTGCCTACATTCTCGAGACGTCGCGATCCGCGACTGAAGCTGCTATTCGGCGTCTGCCGGAGGGTGTCTATTATAACAAGATCACAATTGATGGTTACGAAAAGCCAGTCGATATTGCAGTCGCAATGACTCTAAGAGATGGACAGATTGCGCTCGACTTCGCGGGCACTTCACCCTGCAGCGCTTTTGGGATCAACGTGCCTCTTATCTACACTGGTGCGTACGCATTCTACGGCATCAAATGTGTTATCGCTCCTGAAGTGCCCTGCAATCATGGAGCGTTGTCTAGATTCTCCGTAACGGCGCCCATGGGGACTATCGTTAATCCGCAGCGGCCAGCTCCGGTCTCTGCGCGGCATATCATCGGCCACTGCCTTCCAGACGCGGTCATGGGATGTCTGGAGCAAGCGCTACCAGGTCAAACGCTCGCCGAATCTGGCATGATGTGGAACCCCTACCTGCGGGGGACAACCGGCTTTAAGAGAGAGCCGAGAACATGGGAGTTTTTCTCTCTCATAGCAGGCGGGATGGGTGCGCGATCCTCCAAAGACGGTCTTGATGCGACTGCATTCCCGGCAGCTCTGAAAGGCATTCCGGTCGAGGCGATCGAAAATACCGCGCCGATGGTGTTTTGGCGCAAGGAACTGCGAACGGATTCTGGCGGCGCTGGTAAATTCCGCGGAGGCTCCGGCCAAATTGTCGAGATCGGGGCCTTGCACCGAACACATCTGAGCCTCAAGGCCATGTTCGATCGTATCCATAACCCTGCTCGCGGGCGCGACGGTGGGCAACCGGGCGCTGTAGGTCGAGTTCGTCTTGCCTCAGGCGCGGTGTTGGCGGGCAAAGGTCAACAGGATGTTCCGGTATCGGATCGCTTGGTGATCGAACTACCGGGTGGTGGGGGCTACGGAGATCCCGCAGAGCGTGAGCTAGACGCGATTGCTTACGACGTCCGCCGGGGTCTTGTTTCGCAGGAGGCGGCGGAAAGGGATTACCGCCATTTCCGAAAGGCGGCGGGAGCGGCGAATGGGTGATTCGACTGCCCTCCCGTTGCGATTGGCGCGGCGTATGTCGCGGGTGGCGCCATCCCCCATGCTGGCGCTCGTCGCGCGTGCTGCAAGCCTTCGTTCAGTGGGGCGAGATGTCATTAGCTTGGCATTGGGAGAGCCAGATTGCGATACGCCTACCCACATTCAGGAGGCGGCTTTCATTGCTATGCGCAATGGGGATACGCATTACACCGCTTCGGACGGGACCAAGGCCCTCAAGGAAGCGATCCGCCGAAAGTTCGAGCGCGAGAATTCCCTAACCTTCGCTCTGAATGAAATTTCAGTTGGAAGCGGTGCTAAGCAAGTCATCTATAATGCGCTGGCCGCAACTGTAGACGAGGGTGATGAGGTCATTGTGCCCCTTCCCTACTACCCCTCCTACGTTGAAATCACTCGTTTGGTCGGCGGCGAGCCCATCCTCGTTCATACGCAGCCGCAGAATGGTTTTAAGCTAACCCCCGAGCTTCTAGAGCGGGCGATCACAACGCGCACCAAATGGCTAATCTTGAACTCGCCATCGAATCCGACAGGTACAGCCTATTCAGCGGGAGAGCTAAGGGCGCTTGCAGAAGTGCTGGGTCGCCACCCGCAAGTGTGGATCTTAGCGGACGACATCTACGAACATCTACTGTTTGCCGATCAACCCTTTGCGACTCTCGCAGCTGTCGATAGCCGGCTTAAGGCGCGGACGCTGACCGTCAATGGGGTATCAAAAGCCTATTGTATGACCGGCTGGCGGATTGGTTATGGGGCGGGACCTGCTGCGCTGATTGCCTCCATGGCGACTATTCAGTCTCAGATTACATCTTGTCCGTCCTCTATCTCGCAGGCGGCTGCCTGTGCCGCACTTGACGGTCCAGCAGGCGTTATCGATCGTCTTCGATCAACGTTCAGATTCCGTCGTGATCTTGTAACAACTGAACTTAATCGCATCAGAGGTATTTCCTGCGCCGTACCGGATGGTGCGTTCTACGTGTTTCCCAATTGCTCGCGAGTTCTCGGACGCTACTCACCTGCTGGGCGAGAGCTCGTAACGGATGTTGATCTCGCACACTACTTGTTAGAGGACGCGGGTGTTGCCGTTGTTCCTGGTAGCGACTTCGGTATGCCCGGTCATTTTCGTATCAGCTATGCGGCCGATGAAGCCTTACTGAGGGAGAGTGTTAAGCGCATTGACCTAGCACTGAGTGCATTGCACGGAGACTCGTCATGATCATGACAGTATGTGCTCTGATGGCCAATCGATCCGCGTGTATGCGACGACTAGATGACGAACGTGAAATTGTCTCCTCGCGATCTTTCGGACGTGGCAGGTTCGACTACCTTGAATACCAGTATTCGTGTCATGCTGCGTCACCAGATCGAGTTGCTCAGGCGATCATTGCGTCGATTCCTGTCCCTAAGTTTTGACTTGCGGCACTAGCACGGTGTCGTCCCAAGCCACCGAACCCCAACTCTTTCGGAGTTTACAAATGCAATCACAGCACCGCTATCTCGGTATTTTGAGCCTCGAACGCGGACCTTCGCCTCCCAAACCGAGACCCGGTTCAATACAGGATCCGGACACCTTCGATTTTCCCACCATTTCGGAAACTGTTACGGGAGCGTGGCCGGACAGGATCCTCCCTGGCGATCCGACCCTCGAGCCAGCCTGCATCGCCGCTGCCAGACGTTTGGTCGAACGAGGCGCCGTAGCAATAAGCTCAAACTGCGGGTTTTTCATCCGGCATCAAGCAGCGGTTGCCGCAGCAGTGAATGTTCCCGTGGCGCTATCGAGCGTTCTGTTGGCACCAATGTTACTCCGTCAATTGTCACGCACCGCTAAGCTCGCCGTTGTGACGGCCGACTCCAAACTTTGCGATGAAGATCTGCTCGACATTGACGATCCTGCTGACCGTACAAGGATCGTGATTGACGGTATCGAAGGTGGGAAGTACTACCAAAACGAGATGAAGCGTCCGCCACTGCAGACGTCAGTTGCCGATATCGAGAGGGATGTCGTCGCGTGCGTTTCGCGCCTCCGGGCAGTGCACCCGGAGATCGCCGCAATCTTGTTCGAATGCACGGGATTGCCTTCGGTTGCACCGGCGATTCGGCGTCTCACTGGATTGCCAGTCTACGACATCACAACTCTCTGTCGGCTAACAATGGCCTCCATTATCTGAAGCAACACTTAAGCGCTTCAGTGAGCGTCTCCGGCTCGAGATGCTCAGCAAAAGGCACATTTTGCGGATTCGCGCCGTCTAACGGGTCTCGGAAACAGGCATATGACTATTTACACGGTTGGTTCGTTGGTGGTGGATTGCCTCCAAGCAAATGGCATCGACACAGCGTTTGGGATCGTCTCAGTCCACAATATCCCGATTATGGATTCGATTGCCCAGCGCCCTCAGTTTCGCATGGTCATGACCCGAGGTGAGACCGGCGCCGCACACATGGCCGATGGTTTTGCGCGGGCATCCGGGAAAATGGCCGTCGTCATCAGTAGCACGGGTCCCGGTGCGGCTAATGCGGTGCCCGGTCTTGTGGAGGCTAGATTCGCGGCAACGCCTTTGCTCCACATCACAGGGCAGTCAGCTACGTCGAACCTAGATCGTGGAAAGGGCTCCGTTCACGAAGTTCCCGATCAGCTGGCTATGCTGAGTGCTACGAATAAAGCAGCTTATCGCATTCGTTCGGCTCAGGAAGCTCTGGCCATTTTGAAACGCGCTATTCTGGATGCTTGGTCGCCTCCCTGCGGGCCTGTCAGCATAGAAATACCAATCGATATTCAGCGCGCTTCCGTCGAGCGACCTGACGAGGCGAACCTGATTGCACCACGCCCGCTCACGCGCTTCCCAGAAGACTCAGAAATCGATAGGCTCGCTGAGCGGGTGAAGTTAGCCAAAAAACCTATGCTTTGGGTTGGCGGCGGGGCCAAGCACGCGGGTGCAGAGATCGAGGCTCTCCTTGAACTTGGCTTTGGGATGGTCACGAGTTGGGCTGGCCATGGCATCGTCTCTGACGAACACCCCCTCAATATTGGACCTCTCAACGGGCCGGGCTCGCCCGCTATCGAGCAACTCTATAGGGACGTCGATCTTCTTATCGTGATCGGTTCGAGGATCAGAGGGCATGAGATGCTCGACCATTCCTGCCAATTACCAAAGAACTTGATCCAGATTGACATAGATCCTTTAGCCGACGGTCGAACCTACCCAAATGTCCAATTCATCTGCGCCGATTGTGTCGAAGTGCTCGCAAGACTTCGCGGCAAAATCTGCAATGTCATGAGGATCGATCCCGACTTCCGGCAGCGGGTCCGATTGGCGAAAGGGAAGGCGACATCCGACTTCCGTGCGACCTTGGGACCTTACAAAGACTTTCCCTCTGAGCTGCGTTCAGTCATGCCACGGGATGCCGTCTGGGCGCGCGACATCACTCTCAGCAGTTCTACATGGGGTCATCGGCTGTTCCCGCTGTACGGTCCGCGCGATAACATCTATCCGGTCGGCGCAGGCATCGGCCAAGGTCTACAACTTGCGATCGGTGCGGCCATCAGCGGCCGGAAAACGGTCCTGCTTACCGGTGACGGTGGCTTTCTGTTCAACATGACAGAACTCTGGACTGCGGTTCAAGAGAACGCCGACATTGTGATCATCGTGATGAACGATAACGGCTACGGCGTCATCAAATATATGCAAGACGCCATGTGCAATGGCCGTCGTGCGTTCGGAGATCTTCTGGGACCTGATCTGCTCAAACTTGGCGACTTGGCCGGGATTTCTGCTTGGCGTGTGAACTCTGCCGAAGAGGTACGTACCGCCGTCGCGAATGCGCTCGAGGTGAAGGGGCCGACTCTTGTTGAGATCAATATGCAGGCGATCGGTGAGTTTCCGCCGTATTATCCCTATTCGAACATGATTGAGAGGGCACGCGCGCAGCGGCAGGATGCGGCGAACTCAAGCGACTCCTCTATTAATGTACAAAAATCTGCGTGACGATGCAATGGGCATATCAGGCGCTCTTGACGGCATTAGGATCATCGATCTCTCGAGGGTTTTGAGCGGGCCGTTCTGTACTCAGATCCTTGCAGACCACGGTGCCAGTGTCCTCAAGGTTGAGCCACCGAGCGGCGATGAAACCCGAACGTGGGGCCCACCGTTTAATGGCGGCACTGCCTCGTACTATAGAGGGGTAAACCGCAACAAGTTTGGCGTTTCGCTCGATCTGTCAACGGAATGCGGAAAGGAGCGCCTCCTGACGCTCCTGAAAGACGCGGATGTCTTAGTCGAAAACTTCAAGACTGGCTCAATGGATCGTTGGGGACTCGGGTATGCGAGGCTGTCCCACGAATTTCCTCGACTTATTTACTGCAACATTTCAGGTTTTGGTGCCGATGGACCGCTGGGCGGTTTACCTGGCTACGATGCTGCCGTTCAGGCTATGTCAGGCATTATGAGCATTAATGGAGAGGCTGGAGGACCGCCTACAAGGGTTGGTATTCCGATCATCGATCTTGTTACCGGCTTCAACTCGGCGATCGGAATATTGCTCGCGCTGCAGGATCGATCGCGAAGTGGTCTCGGTCAGTTGGTCAACGTAAGTCTGTTTGATAGTGCGCTTTCCATTCTACATCCGCATGCTGCAAATTACTTCGCGTCCGGCGCAAATCCCTCGCGGACAGGTAATGCTCATCCGAACATTGCTCCCTACGACGTATTTCCTACGTTAACGGTTCCGATTTTCCTCGCAGTCGGAAATGACCGGCAGTTCAGGACCTTGTGTGACGTTCTTTCTGATTCGGAGTTGGCGTCGGATCCGCGCTTCGGAGGCAACAAAGCTCGAAGCATCAATCGAGAAGAGCTGAAAGAGCGCTTGATCGCTCTGATGAGCACCCATCGCGGGGAGGAGCTATCGGTGAGGCTGATGAAGGCCGGCGTTCCAGCATCAGGTGTTCTCGGCGTCAGCGCCGCCCTTCAGCACGCTCATACTTCCCATTCCGAGATGATCGTCGACCTTGAGGAGTATAGAGGTATTGCATCGCCGATAAAATTGCGCAGAACCTCTCCGACCTATCGCATGCCTCCGCCGAAATTTCGCGAGCACCAAGCTAAGGTTGAGTCCCTGGACATCTCCGACGAAAAGTAAGGACAGCTCTTCGGAAAGCGACCACTGACTCTGCCAAATAGGGCTGAAACGATGAATTTTGAGCTAACGGAAAATCAGGAGCAAATTCGCGACGCACTCCAGCGGACGTGCGAGCCTTTCAACGCAGAGTATTGGGCAACAAAAGATCGCGAGGGTGGTTTTCCACATGAGTTTCATCGAGCTCTCGCGGAGTCAGGCTGGCTTGGTATCGCGATTCCGGAGCGTTTCGGCGGTGCTGGACTTGGTATTACCGAGGCCGCGTTAATGATGCAGACAATCGCGCAGACCGGCGCCGGGTTATCCGGCGCGTCTGCCGTTCACATGAATATCTTCGGCCTTTATCCGGTTGTCGTCTTTGGGACTGAAGAGCAGAAGCAGCGATGGCTCCCTCGGTTGGTAGAAGGTCGAGACAAGGCTTGCTTCGCCGTGACTGAGCCAAACACCGGTCTGAACACGCTTAAATTGAAGACGTTCGCCCGGCGTGAGGGCAACGAGTACATCGTCTCGGGCCAGAAGGTTTGGATATCGACTGCCCAGGTTGCCAACAAGATGCTGCTTCTTGCGAGAACTACGCCCGCATCGGAGTGCAAGGGCACGGCGGGACTATCGCTGTTCTATATTGACCTCGACCGGACCGCCATTGAAGTTCGAGAGATCGATAAGATGGGTCGCAAATGCGTCGATTCGAATCAGGTCTTCATCGATAACCTGCGCATCCCTTCACGCGATCGAATTGGTGAGGAGGGCGAGGGGTTCAAGTATATCCTTCACGGGATGAACCCTGAGCGGATATTGATCGCGGCCGAGGCTGTCGGTCTTGGGAAGATAGCCTTGTCGCGGGGTGCCCACTACGCTGCGGAAAGGAACGTCTTCGATCGACCAATTGGAACGAACCAGAGCATTCAACACCCGCTAGCGAAGTCGTGGATCGAGCTGCAGGCTGCCGAACTGATGGTGATGAAAGCGGCAACCCTATACGACGCTGGCAAGAACTGTGCTGCAGAGGCCAATGCCGCGAAGTATCTCGCTGCCGAAACATGTTTTCGCGCCTGCGAAAACGCAATTTTGACCCACGGCGGCATGGGCTATGCAAAAGAGTATCATGTAGAGCGGTACATGCGGGAAGCTTGGATTCCTAGACTCGCGCCAATCAGTCCCCAGCTCATCTTGTGCTTCATTGCTGAGAAAGCACTTGGATTGCCGAAATCCTACTAGCATGACTTTGTCCTAGCCGGTCAAACATCTCGAAGGTTGTGGAACGCAGAAATGAACGAGCCATTTAAGAACCTAATCGCCGGCAGATGGGCCGGTAGTGCCAACACCTCGCTTAACATAAATCCCTCCAATACCAACGACATCATCGGCGAGTACGTCCACGGCTCAGTTGAGGATCTCAATGATGCGGTGGCCGCTGCCAAGGCCGCTTTCCCGGTCTGGAGCCGTTCCACGCCGCAAGAACGATACGAGATCTTGAAAAAGGTCTCCGACGAGATCCTAGCCCGAAAGGACGAACTCGGCCGTCTGCTCTCACGCGAGGAGGGGAAAGTCCTAGCGGAGGGAATTGGCGAAGCTACGCGCGCCGGTCAGATCTTCGCTTTCTTCGCGGGTGAATGCCTGCGGCTTGGCGGTGAGGCCATTCCCTCGCTGCGTCCGAGCGTTGGCGTTGAGATCACACGCGAACCGGTCGGCACCGTCGGCATCATTACACCTTGGAACTTTCCGATCGCGATCCCGGCCTGGAAGGTTGCGCCCGCGCTTGCCTGGGGTAATTGCGTCGTCATCAAGCCGGCCGATCTCGTACCAGGCTCGACCTGGGCACTGGTGGACATTATCCATCGCGCTGGCTTGCCTCAAGGAGTGTTGAATCTGGTCATGGGCCGCGGCTCGGTAGTCGGACAGGCGATGATCGAGCACAATGAGATCCACGCCATTTCTTTTACCGGCTCGATCCCGACCGGCCGCAGGGTGGCGGCCGCCTGCACCGCGGCGAGCCCCATGAAGAAAGTTCAGCTCGAGATGGGCGGCAAGAACCCTCTCATCGTGCTCGACGATGCGGACGTGAAAACAGCGGTCGAGGTCGCGGTCAACGGCGCCTTCTTCTCCACTGGCCAGCGCTGCACCGCCTCCTCCCGCCTGATCGTCCAGACCGGCATCCATGATGATTTCGTTGAAGCTTGCATAGAACGACTGAAAGGCGTTGTTGTCGATGACGCGCTTAAGTGCGGTGCCCAAATCGGCCCAGTCGTCGACCAGAGCCAGCTCGACCAAGATCTCAAGTACATCGAGATCGCGAAGGATGAGGGCGGCAAGCTCGTTTTCGGCGGCGAGCTCTTGAAACGAGTCAGCCCCGGATTCTACCTCGAGCCGGCGCTCTTCACTGAAACAACTAACGGCATGCGTATCTCGCGCGAAGAAGTCTTCGGTCCCGTCGCAAACGTCATCCGCGTAAAGAACTATGATGAGGCTCTCGCCATCGCCAATGATACCGAGTTCGGCCTCTCGTCCGGAATCTGCACGACCTCGCTCAAATACGCTACGCATTTCAAGCGCAACAGCGAGGCCGGCATGGTAATGATCAACCTGCCGACGGCGGGCGTCGACTATCATGTGCCGTTCGGCGGCCGGAAGGGATCGAGCTATGGCCCGCGCGAGCAAGGTGCCTACGCCAAGGAGTTCTACAGTAACGTGAAGACGGCTTACACGCGAGCCTGACGGCGGCGCCGCGTTGACTGCGAACGGAGCCTCGCTTCGAGGACTTCGACTCCCCAAAAAATGCGAAATTCCAACCCAGACCATTTGGCGCTTAGAAAATCATAGTGCTGGCCCGGTCATGGCTCTTTTTCGCAAGGGGCTGCTAGCTAGTGTCCTGAACCAGAAATTCGCGACATTACGATGCCTGGGCTTGAGTATTGTATCGACAGAAGCGTTCGATGGAAGCGAGGATGTCGTCGGCAGACTTGGTCCATTTGAATGGCTTGGGATCGGCATCGTGATGGCTGATGAAGTCGATGATGTCGGCGCGCAGAGCCTGGACGCTGCGATAGATGCCGCGCCGGATCTTCTTGTCGGTGATGAGAGCGAAGAAGCGCTCGACCTGATTGAGCCAGGACGAGCTGGTGGGCGTGAGATGGATATGCCAGCGCGGCCGTTTGGCGAGCCAGTTGCGGATCAGCGGGGCCTTGTGCGTGGCGTAGTTGTCCATGACGAGATGGACATCGAGGCCGCGCGGGACAGCGGCCTCGATCTCGTCGAGGAACTTGCGGAACTCCGCGGCACGGTGACGGGAATAGCATTTGCCGATGACCTTGCCCGTCGCATTGTCGAGCGCCGCGAAGAGCGAGGTCGTGCCATGGCGGGTATAGTCGTGGCTGCGCCGTGCGGGCTGACCGGGGCGCATGGGCAACATGGGCTGGCTGCGGTCGAGCGCCTGGATTTGGGACTTCTCGTCCACACACAGGACAACGGCATGCTGGGGCGGGGAGACGTAGAGGCCGACCACATCGCGCACCTTGGTCACGAAATCCGGGTCGGTCGAGAGGCTTGAACGTCTCCATCCGATGAGGCTGCAACCCGAAGGCCCGCCAGATGCGCTGCACGCTTGACACCGACCGCCCGCTCTCCTTCGCCATGCCGCGCGAGCTCCAGTGGGTCGCGTTCTTTGGAAGGCTTTCCAAGGTTTTTACGATGGTGGCTTCGATGCGCGCATCATTGATCGTCCGGGGAGCTCCGGGCCTTGGCTCGTCGCGCAGGCCCTCCACGCGATCCTGCACAAAGCGCCGACGCCACTTGCCGACCGTCATCTCGACCACACCGAGCTTCGCCGCCACCTCCTTGTTCTGGCTGCCTTCCGCACAGGCCAGAACGATCCGGGCCCTCAACGCCAGGGTTTGGGCCGTCTTGCGGCGGCCTGCCAACGCCTTCAGTTCAGCCCGCTCCTCGTCGGTTAAGATCAGGGGTGCCAGTTGCCGCGCCATCGAATGCTCCATCGCTGTTGCCTGCAAAAACATGGCACAGCGATGCGACTCAGACGCGAATCTAACGATGCGAACTTGTGACTCAGGACACTAGACCGCGGTCATGCAGACGCGAGTTGCGCCGGCAGCCTGGCGCATTGTCAGGCGCCGGCCAGTTAGTCACCTGTCCCAAAAACCTTGAGACGACCGTCGCTGCTCCGTCGATATGACGACGATATTGTTCCTTCGCCTTCAGGAGGATAGCTGTGAACCTTTTCACCATCTCGCGAGGGTGGTTGCCGGCTCCCTGAAAGACAACAGAGCGTTCGCTACAGACGAGAAAACGTCGCGCGCCGTCGAGACCACCAGGAGCCTGTCGATAGCGATGATTCTGTTAATAGTGATGCTTGCCGTCCCCGCGCATTGAGCGCGAGTACGATCAATCGATCGCCAGCTAGACGGGTCACGCTGCGCAGCCGCCTTTGAATCCGTTACGCTGAAGCTGATGTCGGTTATCAAGGCAGGCGGTGGACGCTTCGTGACTGCCATATCAGAGCTTCTGTTGGTGTGGAACTCTGCGTAATTGCGTCAGAATTCGCGGAATTGCGGCGCGGTTGGGTCCCACCTCGCGAGAAACGAACCTCCTTTCCGATTAGAAGACTGATCCGAGGAGAGAAATCGTAAGTGTCGCGTCGCGCAGCGCTTAAACGTCGTCGATTATGCTGGCCGACCAAAATGGCGGCGTGGGAATGGTGCGAACTGCGAGTGACACAGACGACAAGCGCGCTCGATTTTCTTGATAGGCCTCTCTCGCAAAAGATTGAAAGATTACCGTCAATGCAGAAGTAGTGGAGTATGACGATCTACGTGGGGTGCCCGGGTCCCTCGAGGGGGAGGCATTTCGAGTTCTGAGACGGCGAAAGTGAATTGAGGCCTGTATCCAGACTCGACATTAGGGCTCCGTTGTCTGTGCCGGCAAACCGGCTGAGCGGTTCAAGAAGGCTGCTGCATCGGAGCAGACGCCTTCAGTATGGATCTAGAGGATGCAGTCTCGCCGGAGGCGAGGGGTTCGCCTTTATTCGGAGGATTTATAATTCCCAAAGCAGAACTGGGTAGCCCATTGCAGAAGTTAGTCGCCGACTTACGGCGGCACTTAATTGCGTTGATCGAAACAGCTCGTGAGCTAAGAATTGTCTTTGAAATAGCTGCCCTTCCCGGCATTGATCAAATCGCCATCTGCGCCGAGCCGGGTTGTGCTCACCTTTCGGCCCGTTCCAGCCTGCGACCTCAGTCGGTGAGCCTGAACTCGCAAGAGATCATGCCCGCTACGCTCGCGACCTTAGATTCGGTCGGTGAATCCGCCCATTCGAATTCGTGCACGCTCCAATCTTACCCGAGCGAGCGCCGGGTTCTTCTTTCAGTGTGCTGACTATGAACAAGCCTGCTACCGCTAGAACGTTGGCCATCAAGAAGCTTCTCGTCGCGAACCGGTCCGAAATTGCGATTCGGATCTTCAGAGCGGCGGCCGAATTGGGGCTACGAACTTTCGCAATCTATGCAGAGCAAGACAAGCTGTCGCTGCACAGATTTAAAGCCGACGAGGCTTACCAGATCGGAAAAGGCAAGGGACCGATCGAGGCATATCTCTCAATCGAAGAGATTCTCGGCGTTGCGAAGGAGCATGGGATCGACGCCATTCATCCGGGCTACGGGTTTCTCTCCGAGAGCCCCGAATTCGCTGAGGCCTGTGCGCGCGATGGGATCGGTTTTATTGGACCGTCTCCGAAGACCATGCGTACTCTGAGCAACAAGGTCGCGGCGCGCGATCTTGCAATCTCCTGCGGTGTGCCTGTCTTGCCGGCAAGCGGCCCATTGCCTGACGATTCCGACGGAATCCGTTCCGCAGCAAGGACGATCGGCTATCCGGTGATGATTAAAGCTTCCTGGGGCGGAGGCGGCCGCGGTATGCGGCCAATTGAAAGCGAGGACGGTCTTGTTGAAGCGGTGCGAAGCGCGAAGCGCGAAGCTCGCGCGGCATTCGGCAAAGACGAGGTCTATCTTGAGAAGCTCGTGCGTCACGCGCGCCATGTCGAGGTGCAAATCCTCGGGGACAGCCAAGGCAACCTAGTCCATTTGTTCGAGCGTGACTGTTCAGTTCAGCGGCGAAACCAGAAAATTATCGAGCGAGCACCGGCTCCGTATCTGGACCAAGTGATACGCGATGCACTATGCGCAGCGGCGCTTCAGATCGGCAGGGCGGCGCAATACGTGGGCGCCGGCACGGTCGAGTTTCTGATGGATGCTGAGACCGGCCAGTTCTATTTCATCGAAGTGAATCCGAGAATCCAAGTTGAGCACACTGTTACCGAGGTGGTCACCGGTCTGGACATCGTCAAAGCGCAAATTAGAATCGCTGAGGGCGGACGTATCGGCGAAGTCGCCGAGACCGGCATTCCGCCACAGGCTGACATCCGCTTGTTCGGTCACGCAATGCAGTGTCGGATCACTACCGAAGATCCGGAAAACAACTTCATTCCCGACTATGGCCGGATCACCGCTTATCGGGGCGCGATGGGATTCGGCGTCCGGATCGACGGCGGTACGGCCTATTCCGGTGCCGTTGTCACGCGGTTCTATGATCCTATGCTGGAAAAAGTGACCGTATGGGCGCCGACACCTAGCGAAGTCATCGCACGCATGACACGGGCGCTTACCGAGTATCGAATCCGCGGCGTAACGACCAATCTCGCCTTTCTGCACAACGTGATCAGGCATCCGCGTTTCCGCGCTAACGACTACACGACGCGGTTCATCGACGAGACGCCGGCGCTCTTTGATCTCAGCGCTCGGCAAGATCGTGCAACCAAGCTCTTGACTTGGATCGCTGATGTCACCGTAAATGGCCACCCCGAAATTCGGGGTCGAGCGAAACCGCCTTCCGACGCGCCGGTGCCGAACGTCCCGCAGTTTCCGAATCCTCCGGCCGCCGGAACCCGACAATTACTAGAACGATTGGGCCCCAAAGCCTTTGCTGAGTGGATGAAGGCGGAGAAGCGCGTGCTAGTAACCGATACAACCATGCGCGATGCACATCAGTCCTTGCTCGCGACACGCATGCGAACGAGAGACATCGTCACAGTCGCGCCGGCTTACGCGGCCGGGATGCCGCAGCTCCTCTCACTCGAATGTTGGGGGGGGGCGACATTCGATGTGGCGATGCGCTTTCTGTCGGAAGATCCCTGGGAGCGACTGGCCGAGATCCGCGAGCGGGTCCCGAACATCCTGACTCAAATGCTGCTTCGTGGCGCAAATGGCGTAGGATATACCAACTATCCAGACAACGTTCTTCGGCATTTTGTCCGGCAGGCCGCCAAGGCCGGCATGGACGTGTTTCGCATCTTCGATTGCCTGAACTGGGTAGAGAGTATGCGGGTTTCGATCGACGCGGTGGTCGAAAGCGGCAAACTCGCGGAAGGCGCGATTTGCTATACGGGCGACATCCTAGATCCCGCTCGCTGCAAATACGACCTCAAATACTATGTCACGCTGGCGAAAGACCTCGAGGCGACTGGGATTCACATTCTCGGCGTCAAGGACATGGCGGGCCTGTTGAAGCCGGGTGCAGCGAGCGTCCTGATCTCCGCGCTGAAGCAGGAGGTCGGCCTGCCGATCCATCTACATACCCACGATACCTCCGGCATTGCAGGTGCCACAATCCTGGCTGCCGTGGAGGCCGGCGTCGATGCGATTGACGCGGCCATGGATGCTATGAGTGGTACGACCTCGCAGCCGCCCCTCGGATCGATCGTTGAAGCGCTTGCTCGTTCGGAGCGCGACACCGGTCTTGACACAAATGCCCTCCGCCGAATCAGCAACTATTGGGAGGCGGTGCGGGCCCAATACCGGGCCTTTGAAAGCGACCTTAGAGCCGGCGCGTCGGAGGTCTATTTTCATGAAATGCCGGGTGGCCAGTTCACTAATCTTAAGGAGCAGGCACGCTCGCTGGGCCTAGAAACACGCTGGCACGATGTTGCAGGAGCTTACCGCGCGGCCAACGACCTGTTCGGCGACATAGTCAAGGTAACGCCTTCGTCAAAGGTCGTCGGTGACATGGCGTTGATGATGGTGTCACAGGGGTTGACGTCGGAAGATGTGATAGCTGAGGACCGCGACATCGCGTTTCCCGCCTCCGTTGTCGAGATGCTCCGCGGCGATCTGGGCCAACCACCGGGAGGCTGGCCCAAAGCGCTGCAGAAGAAGGCCCTCAAGGGCGAAACGCCGATTACGGCACGCCCGGGATCACTCCTGCCGGATGCTGATCTGTCGGCATATCGTGAGGACGCAGAGCGGTTATGCGGCCGTCAACTCGATGAAGCCGAGTTCTCCGCGTACATGATGTACCCGAAGATATTTACAGAGTTTGTCGCCATCCAGCGCAAGTACGGACCGGTGACGGTTCTACCGACGCCCGTGTTTTTCTACGGAATGAAGATCGGCAGCGAAGCGATGCTGGAGATCGAACGGGGCAAGGCGCTGGTCGTGCAGCTGATCACGATCGGCGAAACCCGCGACGATGGGCAGGTCGCGCTTTTTTTCGAATTGAACGGGCAGCCACGTATCATCACTGTTCCCGACCGGGCCGCAGGTGCCGCCGTCAAAGCGCGCCGCAAGGCGGAGAGCGGGAATACTGCCCACATCGTCGCGCCAATGCCTGGTGTCGTCGCGACCGTCAACGTCGTCAAAGATCAAGAGGTTGTGGCCGGGGATGTGCTGCTTACGCTTGAGGCTATGAAGATGGAGACCGTGCTGCACGCGCCGCACGACGGGGCAGTCACTGAGCTCCTCGTGGGTCCCGGCGCACAGGTTGACTCGAAGGATCTGTTGCTCGAACTGAGGCCAACGCCAGCCACGTGACTCTCCTTGCTCTGACGCCGAAGAGGCGCTCCTCGCACTCGCTCTCGGCACATTGTCGACCGTTAAGAACCCGGCTCGAACTGAGTGGACAGTTTGGACTGCTCCAGAGCGGAGCAACAGGGTAAAAGCTCTCTGAATCACGTGAGGATGTAGCGGAAGTTGTGGCCGACGGCTGAGAGGACGACGTTGGCGACATCACTGGCGCGGTCGGTGGAGTAGCGCCGGCCGAGGTGTCCTTGGGCTTTGAAGTGTCCGATGATGGATCAATAGCGGAGCGGCGGCGCAGCTCTCGCTTGATGGCGCCGAGGCCGCCGCGCTTGGGGCCAAAGATGAAGGCGCGGGGAAATGTGCGTCTGAGGAGTGCCCAACTTCCTGAGGACGTGGCTTGGCCGGATCATCCGCGACGTCCGCGCAAGATTGGTAGCGATGCGGTGCTGGAAGCTCGCTTCAACCTGCTGCTCGGTTTAGGCAGCGGGTGCGCAGCCAATCAACATGAGCGCGATCCGAAGGTCTATTCGTTGGATGCCACGGAGGTCGAGTGCATCGGCAAGGGCAAAGCCCGCGCTCTTACGAGTTCGGCCGCAAGGTCAGTATTGCCACGCCCCGCGACGCCTTCGAGTGGCGGACAGTGAGAGCTAGGCGGGGCGTTTGCTCGCAAAAAGCCGGGAAGAACCTCGCGCGAGAGGCGGTCGGCGGAAAAAAGAGTGGAAGAAACGCTCGGCGATGGGCGCATGTCGTAGAGGTCGCGCAACATTGGGCTTGCGTAGGCGTTGCGGAGCAGCAGACGTTGCGCAGCGGCGGGGTCTCCTACGAAAACGATCATAGATTGAGTTACGCAGCTGGTGATATTCAGCGGGTCGCTTGGTTACATTGAGTGCTGTCGAGGCTTGCGGTTGGATGCGCGAAGGGTTGCACAACCGCCGAGGGGCTAACCGAAAAGGCCGGACATGATCAACGCTCGAAGGCACGCTTTCGCGACTGCCGCATACCGGCTTCTTTGCAGGATTTCGGCGAGTCAGACCCTATATCGGTGAATATCTGCATTGCAAATAATGCAGGCTGGGACGTGAGTATCGAACCAGGGGGAACACATCGATGAAACTGACAAGGACTTTAATCCTCGGAGCTGCGGCGGCATTGGCCGGCGCCGAGGCGCGGGCAGCTGATCTTCCCGCGAAGGCGAAGCCCATCGAGTACGTAAAGGTCTGTTCGCTCTATGGTCCCGGTTTCTACTACATCCCGGGCACTGATACTTGCATCAAGCTTGGAGGCTATCTCCGTGCTTGGACCACCGTGCGTTCGAATATCCAAGGTTATCCCGCCGACGAAGGCCCCGGGGGCGCGCAAAACCGTTTTAGTAATGCCTATTCCTGGCGAGCTCGCGAAGCGCTGAGCATTGATACGCGCACTGCGACCGAATATGGAACGGTTCGCACTTTCTTCCAGGCGGCTTTCCAATGGTCGGACGGAAACTACAGCGGGCAAGGGAACGGGACTTCGGTTTACCAGTCGATTGGCGGCGTGTCGGCGCCAAATAATGCGAATCCGGGCGCCGTCGCGGGCGGTGCCATGTGGTTCCAAGATGCCTTTATCCAGTTCGCTGGTTTTACTATTGGCAAGACTTTGTCGCAGTTTTCTGCGCCTTGGGCCGACTACCCGGCAAACTGGTACGAATTGGTAGGCAGTGGTGGCTTTGAGAAAGTGAATCAGTTCACCTATACTGCCGACTTCGGGCAGGGCATCACAGCTTCGTTCTCAGCCCAAGATCAGGTCCAAAATTACACGACCAGCATCTGGAACATGGGTGCGGCGACGGCTGCGGGGCTCGCCTTCGGATCCTATGGAGGCAACGACTTCGCAGGGACGATTGCTCCTGATTTTGTCGCGATGCTCCGTGTTGATCAGCCTTGGGGTCTTTTCCAGGCTTCGTTTGCTGCGCATGACAATCATGCCGCCTACTATGGCGCGTCCGAAATTACTGGCCATCCGGATGATAAGTGGGGTTGGGCCGGTCAGCTGGCTTTATCAATAAAGAATCTGCCGACCGGGCCTGGCGACACCATAAACATTCAAGGCGTTTATACCGACGGTGCAAGCCGCTACAATTTCAGTAGCTTGAATGGAACCAACTTCGCCATGTACGGTGGCACGAATTTGGCCGGGGCTTACCAGAGCGTAGGGATTGCTGGCGTTTCTGATTCTGTCTTCGTTCCGGGCGGGGGCCAGGAATTGACTAAGACCTTTGGGTTCAATGGCGGCTTCACCCACAACTGGGATCGCCACTGGGCCACTTCACTCTACGGGGCATTGGCCGCTGTGCGCTACAACAGCACAGCCAAGGGGTACATCTGTGGTGCCTTCGTTACTGGACTGGCGCTTTCGAGCGGCCTCGCCGGTTGTAACCCCGACTTCAACTATGCGAGTATCGGTACATACACCTCGTGGACGCCGGTGAAGAATCTGACCTTCTTGGCCGACGTCAATTACATGATGCTGGATCAGAAGTGGGCAAGCGGAAGTACCGTAACACTGCCGTTGCAGTCAGGCATTGCAAAGCCGGGTGCTGTTTATGAGCTCAAGAACCAGAACAGTCTCACGATGTTGCTGCACGCTCAGCGCAACTGGTGAGTCTCTGCCGACCCTCAAACAAAAGAAGTGGCACGCCTAACCTAAAAGGTTGGCTTCCAAGAAAGGCCTCCGACATGCCCATCGGAGGCCTTTTTACTATGCCGTGCACGTTCGATACCTTGAAGGTGGAAGTCCTGCCGGAGGGCGGCAAAGGGCGAGCGAAGCGCAAGCGCCGTCATCGGAAGGTTGGATCTGAAGGAAGCGTGGAGCAAACCTGCGGCCCAATGCTCGAGCACCGGATAGTGAGCCCACCCAGCCGGACGAGCGAGCCAATGATCGCAAAGTCCACAATCGGGGTTGGGTGTTAAATCCGGTGGGCGTGCAGGGAAGTCGGCCGAACTTACCTTGGTTAGGATCAGGGCCGCGTATTGCGGCAAAGGACCATCGATATGACAAGTGTCTCCTGCAAACGGAAGCCGCATCTTTGCGGTCCAGCTTCTACCCGCACGTCCAATCGGGATATGGGGAGCAACTCTCCCCCCACATCGCTGGGCGCATATACGGCGGTTCACCGGATTAAGCGCCAACGTTTGTTTTGCGTCCGCGCCAGAGATTCGGATAGTAGATGCCGTCATGTCGGCTTCGGCCCCTTTTGAGCAACGCCTTCCTAACTTCAGCCTGTCTCGTCGCGCTTCCAAAGCCAAGCCGCGTGGCCGACACGAGATTTCCACATTTAAACGTCTTTCCAGCGATCGGGCCTTCAGCGGAAACTCGTTCCGCCTAATATTTGCTGACTTCTGCATCGCGATCACGAACCTTGCGGCCCGCTCAGTCCTGTCTCCCAGACACGCCGGAGACGCGGGTGGACCGTCATCAATTCCGCAGGCCCTGCTAACTCGTTGGCTAAGACAGATAAGAGCTATAACTGGAACGTTGATTGGCTGGAGCTCGGTATTGCCTTGGACCTGCTTGAGATCCGATACTTCCTCGAAACCGCAGCCGTCGGATCGTTGTCGCGAGCGGCCGTGCGATTGGGCGTCAGTCAGCCGGCTTTGAGCAGGCAGATAGGCAAGCTCGAGAGCGAATTGCGCGGCCCGTTGTTCTATCGTCACGGGCGAGGCGTTTCGCTGACTGAAGCAGGGCAACGCTTTCTCGACGTCAGCCAACGCGTACTGCAACAGCTCTCTGACGTGCGCGAGGAGTTGACGGCAGGTACGCTCGACGTCTCTGGCCAGGTCACACTCGGCATTCCGCCGTCCCTGGCTGCGAGTCTGGGCGCGGATCTCGCATTGCGCTTCGCCGCAGAGTTCCCGAAGGCGCGGCTTCGCATCCGCGAAGCGTTCAGTGCCAATCTGCTCGAATGGACGGAAGCCCAGCGTATCGACGTTGCTGTGCTCTATGATGCGCGGAGTAGCCCGAGCCTGATTGC
>NZ_VITY01000030.1 GCF_007993935.1 Bradyrhizobium macuxiense
GGGAGCGCCCGTTAGGGTGAGCGCTCCTGCTCGCCCGCAGCTCCGTTCCCTGCCAGTTTCGAACCATGCCGTAAGAGTAAGTCGAAACTTCTACAGCCAAAGCACCCGATCGAGGGCGCCACGCGTTGGGATTCGCCCCTCCCTTTGCCGCACGCCGCCGCGTACCGATCAGATCCGCAACATTCTCGGCAACCGTCATGCGCGGAAAGAGAGTTTAACCGGAACGTCACACCGAGTTCTCGACAGTAGAGCGGCAGGCACGCGATCTCCTTCTCATCCAGCAGCACTTGCCCGCGGTCCGGCATCTCGAATCCAGCATCGTCACCACCCAGTATTCGGAGAACTCTTCCTTACGGCGTCTTCCTATTTTTATTGCTTCGCGTTGCTCTTAGCTCTTATTCCGTGCTTGCGCGCACCCTCAAGTCGCTAAGGTGTCGGTTAGGGCTGCAGACTCCAACTCGACCAAAGTGCGTTGTTGATCTCCAAATTGCTCTTTCCAGAGGCATCCCTCTTTGCCCACCACGCCGGGTTGGCTGCGACCGTCTTAGCTTTGTTTTCCGTATAGGTCGGCAGCAGCTTGGCCCGATCCGCAGGGATCAGATCGAACGCCTTCTTGTTTAGTGGGCCGATGACGAACAGCTTTGCGAGTGCCGCCTGACTCTCGGGTCGAGAGGCGAATTCGATGAACTTCTGGGCATTACTGACGTTCTTTGCACCTTTCAATATTGACCAGTAGGAGTGGTCAGCCACAGCCTGGCTCCAGATATAATCGACAGGCGCTCCCTGCTCCTTTGCCAGCTGAATGCGCGCGTGGAGCGCGGCGCCAATCACCGCCTCGCCGGAAATGAGCGCTTCTGGCGCCATGGCTGCGGCCGTCGTCCACTTTACGACACTTGGCTTGATGCGCGCGAGCGCCACATACGCGCGCTTGAAGTCGAGCGGGTAGAGCTGTTCCGGAGGAATGCCGTCAGCCAGAAGCGCAAGCTCGATCGGAGGCACGGCTGCATTGCCCGCGTTGAGAATGCGGGGCCCGGGAAACTTCTTGACGTCCCAGACGTCGGCCCAGCTCCTTGGTCCATTGGCTTGTGTGTATTTCTTCGTGTTGAATGCAATGACCGTTGCGTACTCGAACGTTCCGACCCCGAAAGGTTGGACAGCATCTTTTGGAAAGTCCGCAAAGACCGATTGATCTATCGCGCTATAGTCGAGCCGCTGCAGCGTACCTTCGCTTGACAGTACCAGGAAGTCTGCCGGCGCCATGTCCACCACGTCCCACTCCGGACTTCCCGCGGCAACCATCCCGCGCAACTTCGGCAATGTAGGTCCAGCCGCTTCGACGACTTTTATTCGAGTGGCCCGCTCGAATGGCTTGAAAACGGCCTCCCTCAGCGCGTCTTGGAACGCGCCCCCGCCCGCAGCAACTACCACCTGGCCCTTATCTTGGGCCGCGGACGGCGAAACCGGACCAAGAGCTGTCGCAATGACAGCACAGAGATAGACGAAAGCGGGCTTGACATGCATGTGGTGCCTCCTCGTAGTGATGAAATAGAGTTCGCTTTCGCCAACTTACGCTCACAGTCGGGCCGCCCTTGCGGCACCGAACGCGCCGGACAGAGCTTATTCTGGATAAGCCAGCGATTGTTCCAAGCCGTAAAGCAGCTGAACAGCAAGACTGTAAAGGGTATCGACGCATAAGGACGCCGAAGATTGGCTGGGGATTGAAGGATTCTGCGTATTTCGCAAAAACGGGACAGTGCTTTCGCTAACTACTGTCCGGACTCAATTGATCCACCAAGTCAGGGCAGGGGAGCGCGTTTTTTTCTTCCGCATGCTGTCGCCTTCGGGGGCGGTGCGGTGTGCATGTGGATGATCCAGTCGAGGATAGCGTCGGCGATGGTGGGTTCTCCGGTCATGCAATGCCATTGGGCAATGGGGAACTGGGCGGTGATCAGGGTGGATTTGCGCCTGTAGCGCTCTTCGAAGATTTCCAGGAGATGGAGACGCTGCTGGTCATTGCGGGTGTGGGTGCCCCAATCGTTCACAATGAACAACTGGACACGCGCGAGCTTGTCGATCAGACGTGGGAAGCTACAGTCGAGGCGGGCCATGGCGAGGTCTTCGAACACGCGTGGCATCCGCAAGTGAGGACGGAATGATCGAGCCTGGCGGCCTGACGTCCGAAGGCACAAACGAGCCAGGTTTTGCCAGTGCAGGGTGTTACGCCGGTCAAGCCCGCGGGGACGCGAAGTCGATATCTTCGATACGGGCGTCGACGAAGCGCAGCTTTGCTGCGGTCAGGCGTTTGTCGGCACGCATGGCGGCTTCGCGATCGAACATCAGGCCGAGCCATTCCTCCCGCTGAGATCGGTGGTATCCTGTTGGCCAATTGCCGGTAGGCGGCGCTTCCGGCCAGGCCGAGGGCCTGCATCTGGTCGATGGTCGGGTGGGTCAGCATCACGATGGTCCTTTCCTTGAATGATAATAGGCCCCGCCACGGATATTGGCGTGGGAGGGCGTGGCTTTGACGGGTTCGGTGGCAGGGCTCGCGCGGTCGCGCCCGGACTTGAGGATGACGCTCACAGAGGAGTAGCTGATCGCGTTGATGGCGAGCGCCCTCTCGGAGGCTGATACCAGCCGACTGCGCTCTTAGCGCCGCGCCAGAGCGATGATACCCATGGCGGAGCGATAACCCCGTTCGGGATGTGGGCGCTCGCGCATCAACCGCTCGACAAGCGTGGCGGTGCTGGCGCCAATCCGCCCCGCCATCTCGATCAAAGGCTGCCGGCGTCATATTGGCGCAACGCCGATGGGCCTTGGGCATGTGCTCGTTCACCGCGACGTAGCCACCGCGCTCGGAACGGCGCACGGGCTGGCGACACGCTGGTGATCCTGGAAGATCTCGACGGCCCGATAGGTGAGCCGGACGTCCAACCGGCGACCGATCAGCCGGTGCGGCACCGAGTAAAAGGTCTTCTCGTCCTCGACATGACAATCGGGGTGGACCTTGGCCGTTTTCCATTCGGTATATTCGAATGGTTCGCCGGGCAGTGGCGCCAGCGCGACGCGCTCGACCTCCTCGAACAGGCCCTGGCGGGATTTCGCGACATGCACATCGGTCGTTCAGCTCCTCGAACAGATCGCCAATCGCGGCATTGAGATCGGCCAAGTTGAAGAACCGCCGGTTGCGCAACCGTGCCACAATCCAGTGCGCGACTATCAGCACCGCGCCTTCAACCTTGGATGACGCCTCGACCGAGCGCGTAAGTCTAGGCCACCCCGGCGGATCGGCACCGCCCAACGGCCGATCGTCGCGCGCGATCGACCAGAACAAGCCCTTCTTGGTGCGGCCGCGGCCGGGATCGAGCACCGGCGCTGTGGTCTCGTCGACCGCGGTCTTGCGCGCGGTCAGAATGATCTCGCGCAGCCTGAGCCAGAGCGGCCGAAGGTCCGCGGGCGCATAACCCACCAGAACGCCAGAACCGAGCGCTTGATGTCGATACCCTGCGCCAGCAGCATCTGAGCCTGCCGATACAGCGGCAGGTGCCAAGCTTATTTGGCGACCAGCACATGGGCGGCCATCGCCTCGGTCGGCAACCCGCCCTTGATCAGCAGCTCCGCTGCCGGCGCCTGAACCACACCATTCGTGCAGGCCGGCAGGCGTATTTGGGACGATGGGTGACGATCACGCGGAACTGCGCCGGGACGACGTCGAGCCGCCGTGAGGCCTCCTCACCGATCACATGCATCGGCGGGCGGCAGCACGGGCAGTTGGTATCTTCCGGGGAATTGTGACGCCGATACGCGGCAGATTGGCGGAAAGCGCGCCACGGGGTTGGCGCGACGCCCGTCGGCACGTTGGCGTGCACATACCGAGTCCCTCTGCGCGCGTTGCAGCTGGCGCAAGAGATGCCGCAGGCGATCCATTTGCGGCAGCGCCTGGTCACGCTCTGAGATCGCCGCGTCGCGCTCTGTGCGCGCCGCAGCAACCAACGCCTGCAGCACCTCGATCTCGATCAGAAGCTAATCCGTGGTCTCGCTCATGCCCGGGACTCAAGCCGATTCGCGGGCGGTTGTGGAATATTGCAGCCGAGCTGATTCAATTGATCACAGAGTTCACGACGTTGCGGTCGGCTGAGCAATATCGCGGGCATACAGGCGCAACCAGTCTAGGCCGTCCGGCGAGCTGTGATGCGGACAAGCGCATCACGCCGTCGCTGATCGGCGGCCAACGGAATGCGCTTTGCTCCAACCGCTTCCACAGCAGCACAAGCCCGGTCCCAGGCCAAGATCTTCAAACAATCGGCTCGCTTTCAACGGAAGACGAAAATTGTTCCCCCAAAGGGATCATAGTGGAGTTGCCATCGGACACAACGGTGCCGACCACCGCTCGTGAAGCTCAATATTCCCGTTATTTATCAGGGTCGAGGCACGGACGAGCAACCCACAAAAAGGCGGCGCCCCGACGGGCACGCACGGAGCTCTCTCGTTGGTCACAAGAACCAAAGAAGGGTTCCTAAGCCAAACATCGCGGAACACACGTTCACACGCGAAGCGGTAGCGAACTCGCCGCCCCGACAAGCAGGCCAGCGACGAACGGTCGCGCCTCGATCCACATGAGACTTGACGGCCCCTTTTGCGTCACCCGACGTCACTTCTTCGGGACTAGGTCTTATAGTCAGGCTCTCGCTCATCCAGGATCCGCTTGAGCGCGTCGAAGTGCCAGTCGCAGGCGTCGCGACCACCGTAGATGTCGCCCTTGCCATATTCGGCCGTCGATCTCCGAACCACATTCTCCGGCATGACTTTGAGCGGCCGTCCGGTCCACATTGCATAGAGCTGCACCTGCGCCGCGCGCTCAATATAATAAAGAAGGTCGTAGGCCTTGGCGACGGAAGTCGCCGCGATGCTGACGCCATGGTTTGCCATTATCAAAATTTCTTTGTCCCCGATTAGGTTCGCAAGACGTACGCCTTCCTCCAACGTGAAGGCCGTGCTGTGGTACTCGTTATCGTATCCAGTGTGCATCATCATCCTAAGTTCGGTCCCACCAATCGGGAGAATACTCTGATCCTCCAAGCGTGCCAGCGCACTAGTGAACGGCATATGACAGTGCAGCACTGTGTCGGCATGCGGGACCAGCTTATGAATTGGGGCGTGAATGTGGTAGCATGAGGGTTCGATAACGCCTTCGCCTACGTGCAGCAAACCATCGTATCCGACCTCCATGAAACAGGCTGCGGTGACTTCCGTCCAGTGGAGGCCGAAAGGTATCTGATAATATCGGTCACTGTGGCCGGGCACTCGGGTGGTGAAATGGTTGAATATCCCCTCATGGAAACCGTGCATAACGGCTAGGCGATGGGCAGCGGCCAGATCGATGCGCGTCTGCCGCTGCGCGGCTTCAATGTCCGGGTTGCCTGCATCCGACCGGGCCAGGATATTCATCTGATTGTTACGCATGGTGTACCCTCCTTCAGGGCTGATTGGCCTTGGCGGATCGTGATTGTGTTTCAGGTTGCCTCTCCGGCTAATGGCCGCCGTCGGAAAACCCGTAATATCTCGAGTTGGCGGCGATGGAACCTACTACAATTTGCAGCTTGCAGAGGGTATAGATAACTGCGACCAGCGCCGGAAGGACGAAGAGCCAAACCCTGCGGCGCTCGAGAAAAGAGGGTTCGAAGGCCGGAATTGGGTCCGGGGTGCTCCGAATGATGTGGCAGCCGCGGCGGCGAATGTGTCGAGGCTCATCTGGCGTGCTGCTCCGGCGTACTCCAAGTCGACGCCATGCTGGGCTCAGTCGCAACACAAGCATGACATCAGGGTTATTCGTGCAAGCAGTTCTATTCGCAGTGATAGAGTCTTGTTTGAATTATCCCCGTAACAACCGCGTGGCGCTGCGCAGAGTCGCCGTCTTCACGTCCGGGATCACAGTAGTTGACAGCGGTCCGCCGCCTGCTTGAGGCCCATGACGATGGTCTTGCCGGCCGCGCCGCGACCGCGCTTGCGCACGCCTCATCCAGCTCTACGTGACCTTGCTGCATGGCGAAGCCTTCCGCCTTCATTATGAGCTTGCGGTGTTGGGCGCAGCGTCCTCCTGCAACACGTCGAGCCGGGCTCGATCGTCTTGACCAACGAGCTATGGCTTACTGGTAGGCGTTGCCGCGCGGCAATCAGGATGGAAGCGCAGCGTTAATCAGGATGAGAGAGCTTCGCCGGGCTCGTGACGCAGGGAGGGCGTAGCCCGATCGGAGTTACGAGCCTAGCGTCGCCGCGATCCGCAAGGACCGCGCCGACTGGTGATTACGGCCGGCCGGTTATGTAAGTGGTTCTTCCGCCAGAGGAATCACTCGCGTGCCCGGTCCGACACATCAATGATCACCAGATGAGGCTCTACATGAAGTACCGTCAGACCGATAGTCCGCCAGTAGCCGCTGCCAAGGCGTCGTTCAGTCCATCAACCGCGTATCGGATCGAGAAGGATCCCCTCCGCCATCGCAGAAGAAGGGTAAGCGCGGCCGTCGCCGGCCGGACCCGTTGGCCGATGCGTTTGAGACAGAAGTGGTGACAATGCTCAAAGCCGCCCCCGGCGTGCGGCCGGTTGCGACCTTCGAGGAGATGTTGCGGCGCCATCCTGAGCTCGGCGTTGGCATCCGCCGCACGCTGGAGCGCCGGATCCACGCCTTGCGGGCAATCCACGGCGAGGAGCAGGAGGTCATCTTCCGCCAGACCCACGAAGTGGGCCAGGTCGGCCAGTCAGACTTCACCGACATGGGCGAGCTGGGCGTCACCATCGCTAGCGCTCCGCTCGATCATCGCGTCTATCACTTCCGATTGGCGTATTGCGGGTTTGAGTACGCTCATGTCGTGCTCGGTGGCGAGAGCTTCATCGCTTTGGCCGAAGGGCTGCAGAATGCCATGTGGTCGCTCGGTGGCGCACCGCGCGAGCATCGGACCGACAGTCTGTCGGCCGCCTTCTGCAATCTCGATCGGAACGCGAGGGACGATCTGACCCGGCGGTACGAGGACCTCCGCGCCTATTGCGGCATGCGGCCTTCCCGCAACAATCGCGGCATCGCCCACGAGAACGGGGCGATCGAGAGCTCGCATGGCCATCTCAAGCGGACGATCGCCGACGCGCTGCTATTGCGCGGCACTGCCGACTTCGATGATCTCGCCGCCTATCGCGGCTTCATCGACGAGATCGTCAGCTGCCGCAAGGCCCGCAACGACAAGCGGATCGACTACGAGCGCGCCACCCTGCAGGCGTTGCCAGATCGCCGCACCTCGGACTACGAGAAGGTGATTGTCCGCGCGACGTCAAGCGGCGGCTTCACCTTGCGCAAGGTGTTCTACACCGTGCCGTCACGCCTGATCGGCCACCAGCTGCGGGTGCGTCTTTACGACGATCGTCTCGACGTGTTCGTCGGCGGTACTCATCTCGTCACCCTGCCGCGCGGGCGGCCGCATCCCAACGGCAAGCACGACCAGGTCGTCGATTATCGGCACGTGATCCATTCCTTGCGGCGCAAGCCGATGACGCTGCTCAATCTGGTCTACCGTGATCGGCTGTTCCCGCGCGAGGCCTATCAGAGAACCTTCGATTCCTTGCGCGAACGGCTGCCAGACAAGAAGGCTTGCCGGCTCATGGTCGATCTGCTCGCGCTTGGGCATTAGCGCGGTTGCGAGGCCGAGCTTGCCGGTCAGCTCGCGGCTGACCTTAATGCTGACCAACTGCCCGACATCGGACGGCTGCGCGCCCACTTCGCGCCCGATCCTGCTTGCGTGCTGCAGGTCATGGTGCAGTTTGCCCCGCTCGCCGCCTATGAGTGCCTCATCGGCGCCGGCCAGATCGGAGACGCCGCATGAACACGGCCAACACCGTCGACACCGCGCGCCTCTCAACGAGCTGCGGCTACCCGCCATCAAGCCGCTATGGCCACAGTTCGCCCAACAGTCCGACAAGGAAGGTTGGCCGGCCGGCCCGCTTCCTCGCCACCATCGCCGAGCACGAGATCGCCGAACACGGCCGCCGTCGCGTCGAGCGCCATCCCGTCGAGGCGCGGCTGCCCGCCGGAAAGACCTTCGACTTCGGGGCCGTGCCGATGATCTCCAAGGCGCAGGTGACTGCGCTCGCCGCCGGTGACAGCTGGTTGGGCAAAGGTGCCAATCTGCTCCTTTTCGACCCGCCCGGCGGCGGAAAGAGTCACTTGGCGGCAGCCATCGGTCTCGCCCTGATCGAGAACGGATGGCGCGTCCTCTTCACCCGCACCACCGATCTCGTGCAGAAGCTCCAAACCGTCTCGATCGCTTCGATCTCCTGATCCTCGATGACCTCGCCTACGTCACCAAGGATCAAGCCGAGACAGCGTGTTGCTTAAGCTCATTAGCGCGCGCTACGAGCGGCGCTCCATGCTGATCACTGCCAATCAGCCCTTTGGCGAATGGAACAGGATCTTCCCAGACCCCGCCATGACGCTCGCCGCCATCGATCGCCTCGTCCACCACGCTACCATCGTCGAGATGAACGTCGAGAGCTATCGCCGCCGCACCGCCGAGCGAAAACGCGGCCCAGGACGGCCGCCGTCGCACGCGACACCAAAAACACTCGCTGGTTGACGCTCCACGACAATCAGAACCAACAAAACTCTTGCGCGCGACAGCCATCGCGGCAATCATCACCACGCCGCGACACTGACTCGCCATCCTGACGGCCGGCGTGGATGGACAGACGATCGAGCAGTTCGATTCTGACTTGCGGAACAATCTCTACAAGCTTTGGAACCGGATGAGTTCGGGAAGCTACTTTCCAGCGCCGGTGCGAGCCGCCTCCATTCCCAAAAAAGACTGGAGGCCAGCGGATTTTAGGCGTGCCTACCGTAGCGGATCGCGTGGCCCAGATGGTTGTCAAACAACTCATTGAGCCGGATCTGGACCCAATATTTTTGGCAGACTCCTATGGCTATCGGCCGAGAAAATCGGCGCACGATGCGATCGGCGTTACGCGCAAGCGGTGCTGGAAATACGACTGGGGCCGCGCGCTCCCCACCCAGATTGTCGCGCTATAAGGCGCCAAGTACGGGACCGTGAAGCACGGCGCGAAGGAGTCGACCTACTGCGACTATCGCCACGACGCGACGCGCCACACGAACCACGTCGAGAGCTTCTGGAAGCTGTTCAAGAAGTCGGGCGCCTCGACACACATCCACATTGATCGTCCGTTCTTTAAACGCGGGCACGGTGTCAACCCCGATAGATGAGGGGCGGACTGACTGAAGGCGTTGTGGGGCCGCTGCAAGACAGCCCAAGCCTTGGCGCTGAGGCCTGGATCGTTCTGGCCTGTGCGGAAGGTAGCCAGAACAAAGAGGTGGCGGCAAAGCTCGGCGCGGTCGAGATGAAGGTAGGCAAATGGCGTCGCCGCTTTGTACAGGACCGCCTGGACGGCCTGCGCGACGAACCAAGGCCCGGACCTCCCCGGACGATCGATGATGCGCGCATCGAAGCCACCATCGTAAGAACCTTGGGAAGCCTTCCAAAGGATGCGCCCCACTGGAATTCGCGCGGCATGTCGAAGGAAAGTGGACCGTGGTCTCAAACGTGCAGCGAAACCGGCAAGCCTACGGTTTGCAGCCTCATCGGATGGAGACGTTCAAGCTAGCGACCGACCCGGATTTCGTGGCCAAGGTGCGCGATGTGGTTGGCCTCTACTCTCCCCGCTCAGCGGGCCGTCGTCCTGTGTGGACGAGAAGTCCCAAATCCAGGCGCTCGACCGCAGCCAGCCGATGTTGCCCATGCGCCCCGCTCAGCCCGCACGGCGCAGCCACGACTACACCCGCCACGGCACGACCTCGCTCTCCGCGGCGCTCGACATTGCGACGGGCAAGGTCATCGGCAAATGCTATTCCCGTCACCGTGCTGCAGAGCTCGGCAGGTTCCTCGACGAGATCGAGGCCGCCGTTTCGCGCGGTCTCGATGTCCATCTCATCACGGACAAAACGCCACCCACAAGGCCTCACTGATCCGCAACTGGCTCGTCAAACGGCCGTGCTGGCGTGTCCATCTCACGCGCTCCAGCTCGTCTTGGTTCAATCAGGTCGAGCGCTTCTTCGCGCTCATCACAGACGAGAAGATCCCGGCGCGGCATCTATTTCAGCGTCCAGGCTCCGCAGACATCATGGACTTCATCAGTCATCACAACGCCGATCCCAAGCCATTCAAATGGACCAAGTCCGCCGACGACATCCTCGCTTCCATCGAACGCTTCGGTCGATACAATACTCAAGCCCAAGCATCGTAATGTTGCGAATTTCTGGTTCAGGATACTAGCTCTGAATTCCGGAACAAGCCGGGGAACTGATTAAGTCGTGGGCACCGCAATCGCCTACGAAACTGCGACTGATTGCATGGCGGTCTTCGGCTACTCGAGCCGATGAGCGAGGTCGCTCGCAGGCTAGCGATCGATGCGACCGATGCGTCTATGAAGCGATATGCGGGCGGACTAACTATGACCGCGCTTGCAATCACCACGCAGCACTTCGTTAGCTTCGCCGTCCGGCAGGTCATCCTTCCAGCGCACCGATCCGAACGTGCGCTCTAGCATGCGCCGGACCCGCACGGGCTCGGGACCAATGTGAAAAGCCATCGCTTGCTGATCCAGCGCGCGTTCTAGCTGCGTCGAGCGGTTGCGCTGGCGCAAATATTCGAGCCAAGTTGGGCAGTGAAAGCGCTCGGTCCACAAGTCCGGATCGGCGATGTCGCGCGCAATTGACCAGCCATAGGCGCCATTGCGCTGCCGTGACAGCTGGATATCTTGCATTACTTTGTGAAAGGCTCGCGCATTCTCTTGCGCGACTCGATATTCGATCTCCACCACCAGAGGTCCGCTTCGGTTGGTGAGTGGTAACCGCACTTCAGGATCGGCGAGCACCTCGGCGTCCTCGCCACGCGCGATGATCGGTGGCATGCGCAGCCACAACCCAAGTAACGGGGAAAATAGCATCAGCGTGGCGGCGGTGAGTAGCGCGATCTCGACGCCAACGGCGTTGGTGAGGCTGCCCCAGCCCCAGCCGCCGATCGCGAATCCGCCGTAGTTCGTAGCTTGGTATGCAGCAAGCGAACGCCCCGTTACCCACCGCGGCGCCGAGAGCTGCACGCCGATGCTGAACACGGTGTTCATAATCATCCACGTTGCACCAGCCAAGACGAGCGCCGCCGTGGCCAAGATCGGCGCGTGGCCCAACGCAACCGCGCCGATCGCTCCGCCTATCGACAGCGTACAGGCACGCACCGCGGCCTCGCCGCTCATGCGGTTGCGTACCTCGCCGATGCAGAGCGCCCCGATCACCCCGCCAAGGCCAAATGCGCCGAGCATGAGGCCGTAAGTCTGGGCGCCTCCATGCAAGACATCTCGCGCGACCAGCGGCATCAAGGCCAGGATCGAACTGCCAATGACATTGGTTGCCAGAGCGCGAGTCAGCGCGATTTTGATCGAGGGTGAATTTGCAATGTAGCGCACGCCCGAGATAATGGCGCGGCTCAGCTGCTCCCGCGGCAGCCGCGAGGGCTCAGCTACGCGTTTCCAGAGAAACAGTGCGGCCAAGAGCGGTAAATACAGCAGTGTGTTGAGCGCAAAGGCCGCAACTGAGCCTGCGGTCGCAACCACTATACCACCGATCGCTGGCCCAAAGCTCCGGGCGATGTTATAGCTGATCCCGTTGAGCGCAACCGCCGCCGGCAGCGACGCCGCAGGCACCTGCTCGCCCACAGAGGATTGCCAGGCTGGGTTCATCAACGCCATTCCGGTGCCGATCACAAGGCAAAGAATTAGCAGCAGATTTGGCGTCGAGAGACCCGACAAATCGATCACGGTTAGCGTGGTTGAGCCGCAAAGCGCGATCAAGAGCGCAAACAGCGCCACGATCCGCCGGTCACACATGTCGGCAATCGCGCCGGCCGGTATAGCAACCAGCATGCCCGGCAGCACCAGCGCGGTCTGTACCAATGCGACCTTGGCCGCGGAAGCAGTCATCTGCGTCATCGCCCACGCCGCTCCTACGCCCTGGATCAGGATACCGAGGTTCGACAGCATGCTTGCGAGCCAAATGCGCCGGAAGACAAGGAAGCGCAGCGGCGCGGTAATGCCACCTACGCTCAACGCCTGCTGCTTGGGCGGATCAATCATATCAGTACCTGCATCGACTGCGATTGATTCTGAACCGGATGAGTGGCGGTCAGAGAAGAATTTTCGCGAGCCGGCGAAGCGCTTTTCCGACCCCATTGACGACAGCCCGAGGAGAAGGCCCCACTGAAGTATCCTTGGTAATCCGTAGCTATCATCTTGCGTGCGGAAATCCGTTTCTCGATTGAGGGTGAGCGCCAACAACTCCGTTGCTTGCCGTGTCGATTTTCGTCGACATAGTACCGCCATCTCCTGGATGGACGCGATGAAGTCACGCCTACGGGCAGAGTTCGGCGTGCTCAGGTCGGCCTGTGCCATTCGGCCATGGTCTCAACTCGAAACTGCTCCCAACTCGTAGCAAGATCAGGCCTCGGTGCGATTAGATTCTAACCTGTCAGCGGAAAACTCGGCTGATGGGCGCCACGAGGCAATTCCAAGTGCTTGATCCTCTTTTTGCGATCACTTCGTTGACCTTCTTGCTCGTCGATACTGCCGCACCGGCTTGAAAAACAGATGGAAGAACTCGGCGATCGAGCCGTCAGCAAGGACATCACGCAACCGGAGGCAATTGCTCTGGTTAGATCGCGTGAAATAGCACCAACTCTAGCGTTCCGCCACAACGGCCGCCTCTCCACTATAGCCGGTGACTCCGCCAGTTGCGAAAGATGGCCGATCGGGGTCCTCAAGATCGAAGAATTCATGTTCGCTCGCACAGTCTGAGCGCCATTGTAAGCGTCCGCTCGGGACCTCCGCTCTTCTAGACTACCAACCTCGCCGCGACTTTTGCCCATTCTTGCTCTCACTCTGCGCCGTCGCTACGACATGCTATGCTTGAAGTTGAAGCGGCTTGTGAGATCTATGCTGCACTTCCGTCATCTACGCCGCGCGCTTAAGTTGCGTTCAGCCATAATGGTGCGCAACGGCGCTCTTGTGTCCGACGCTGACCAGTTTGCCAATCGAGCACGGAATGAGCCCGAGCCCGTATGCGCGGGCCTTAGTCGTTGGTGAAACTCAAGACTGCTAGATGCCTCGTTGAGCCAGAGTTAGACTGCGCGATAGTCTAGACGCGCAACAGTGCGTTTTTTTTGCGTTTTTATGCGAGTGAGCGTCGAAAAAAAGCATATCCCGTCGCGTTCGCCGCCACAGCGATCTGGGCGGCGACACGTCGACGCGCGACCGAGGCAGCTGTACGCAGTCCAGCAGCCAAATACCTAGGGAAGCTGCACGCCGACTGTCGGTCCGGGCAATGGCGGATCGTGTCCCTAAGCGTGGTGTAACTAGCGGGGGGACGCCGCGTTCGCCGGCAAGGGCCGGATTGGTCAGCTGGCGATAGCCGGAAGGCTGACAGTTGGATCATCGCTCAAGGGCGCCATGGTTTCCAGTGTCATGTAACGGGCGTGCTGGACGGCCCATTCATCGTTCTGTTCGAGCAGGATCGCGCCTATCAGGCGCACGATCGCGTCCTCGTTGGGGAAGATGCCGACGACTTCGGTCCGCCTTTTGATCTCACCGTTGAGGCGCTCGATCGGGTTGGTGGAGTGCAGCTTAGTTCGATGCTGCGGCGGGAACGTCGTATAGACCAGTACATCGGTCTCGGCCTCGTCCAGGAAGGTTGCGAGCTTTGGCAGCTTGGGACGCAGCTGATCGGCGACCTTGCCGCCACTGGGCCTTGGCGGCCTCGGCATCGTCCTGGGCGAAGGCGGTGGCGATGAAGGCCGAGACCACGCGCCGCCCGCTTTTGCGGGCATGCGTCAGCGCGTTGCGCATGAAGTGAACGCGGCAGCGCTGCCAGCTGGACCACGGCGGTGAGTGCCTTCTCGGCCATCCGGCGCGGCTCCAGGAAGCCCGGGAAGTAGCTTCCCTTGCGCAGCTTGGGAATGCGCAGTTCGACCGCACCGGCGCGGGTCTCCCAGACCGGTCACGGTAACCGTTGCGTTGCGCCAGACGCTCGGGGTCTTCTCGCCGTACTCGCTCCGGTCAGGCCTTCGACTTCCAGCTCCATCAGCCGCTGCGCGGCAAAGCCGATCATCTCGCGTAGCAGATCGGCGTCTGGGGCCTTCTTCACGAGCGCGCGAAGGTTCATCATCTCATCGGTCATCGGCGGTTCCTCGAATCAGGTTGGTGTCAGCAACCCGACCCTACCGGCGAATCGCCGGTGACCACCGCAAAGCCGTCCGCCCGCCACGGCGCTATTTGACGGCGCGCCTGCGGACGGCCTTGCTCTACCGAGCTACACCATCACCGGGGACACGACCCCGGTGCCAAATCGCACAGCAAAGGAATCAGCAGGCGATTCAACCGGCAATGATTTTATTGGGTGTCGACCCTAGTTCTCGCCTCTGTCCATCGGAGGGAAACGCTCGTCTCGCAGGCTGTGCGTGAAAGCGGCGCCAATCAAACGAATGCGCTCCACATTAAGCGCATCAGGAGACGAACTCGGGGAAATGGGCAGCGCGGCATAAAGGTAGGCTCGGCAGGAGGGAACGCGGCGCCCGCGGCCTGATCAGAGGGCGGCGCCGCAGGGCGGCCTTGAGTTGCCGGCGCGATTAAGGGTGGTCGATGGTACCTGGTTATCTAATCTGGAGTTACAATCCACACGTGCAGTAAAACGAAATCCGCATCTTTCGAACCGCACGCGTCCTGAAAGAACACCGCTATAATTTTCCACCCCACCTCAATTCTAGTCAATCCGCGACAATTGCGCTTGAGAGGAATTCGGTAGGAACGCCCCGGCTCATCCTCCGCGAGGAGGCTCCTAAAACACTCGCTATCGCGAGTCGCTGCCGACGCTTGAGTTTTGGCATCTCATCCAGGACGGGATCGGATTGATCGGCGTCCGATACAGTTCGGTGTTTCCCGCGCCGATGACCCGAACCGCGCAACCGATGACCTTGAGTTCCGGGCGCACAATAGACAGTTCAACCGCAAGCTGATCCGCTCGATCGGCCGCAACTTCGAGGTTCTCAAGGATGAGACCGCCCTGGTCCTTGTACTCTTCACCAATGACAAGATCAAAAGAGTAGTACGGCACCCAAAAGTCTCCCATTTCAGTGAATTGGATCTCGTCATTCGACAAGATTCGGCCAGTAATTCGCTGTGAACAAAGACTGCTGAAAGCCGCATTGAGTGATCGGCAATATCGTCTCCATTTCTCGTGCACACTATGCGGGTTCAAGCGCTGAAGTTCGCCGAAGATCGTCGCGTTACCGGCAAAAACCTGCACCAACTTGATAGCAGACAACTTTTTAGTGCGCTTTGGCGACGTGATCCGCATTTCAGGACTGAATATCTGCACAAAAAGTACGATTTGTATCGAGAATTGCTCGCCACGGAAGATGTACTACTACTGGATCTTCGGCGACGCCGGTCGGCGCGGTGATAAGCGCATGCGCCGCCGGTATGAACGATCATCGCTGCATCGGCTGACTAAAAAACCCTGGCTGAGATTCAGGCTGCAGGAAGCCCCGCTCCTGCGCCATCGGTCACGAACCTATATCAGCTCGATGCTTGCAACCGAATTCGATGGTTCCACGGCTATCGTCACCCACCACGCTGTTCATTGGAACTCGGTTCTGTCGAAGTACCGGAACGACCCGGTCACGCCGCCTACGTATCGGACATGACCGCCACCATCGAGACGTACTGGCCCGCACTGTGGGTGCATGGCCACGTCCACAATTCCAGCGATTACCGGGTCGGCGACATCGGGATCGCCTGCAATCCGCATGACTATGGCGCCGGCGCGAACTCGAACTTCGACGGCTCGCTCGTGGTTGAGATCGGAGAATAAGTCGTCGTGACTCTCCGGCTGATCTTCTTTCTCATGCGGTGCCCCTCATGCTGATACGCTCGTTTCCTTTCTCGATCCGGCCCGCATCTCGCTCGTCCCTTAGGCTTCACATACTCGCCGACGATTGCGAGCAGCTGCGGCTCGGCCGAGCCGTTCCGACAAGAATTCCAGACAAGGCTCCGCTCTTGCAGCACTGAGCGCCCGTCGCGACACCGGAAGGTTTGCAATTGATCGGCTATGCGGTGGGACATCCGGTTCACGGCAATCACATCTTGACGACCACGCCGCTCTGGTGGGCGGATCCCGACGACAATGGGTTCGCAGCTTGTCGCGGTTGTATTGTGTGGGAACTCCCGCCAACGCGTGGGACGTTCGTGGCATTCGGTTCTTCCCCAAGCCATCGGTTCCGAGGATGAGGCATGACCGCTACGGATGATTCCGATGAATTCGACCTCCTCGCCATCGAGAATGACGCTGCATCGACCGGAGCTGCGGCCGATTCATCCGATCTGGACTAGTGCCCGAAGGCGCTGCCCCAGCTCTTGCGCTGCGCGATACTCGCCAATGAAAATCGGCGCGTAGCTGGGAGCGCTACGACTCACTTTTGATGCGGTTTGGAGAGCATTTGGCGTTTTAATCTTAGGGGAAATCAGCGCCAGCAGCAAGCGCTCCACCGCTCCATCTGGTGCCACGTGGGTTTGCTGTAGAGAGTGCGTGCCACGAGGGTGATAAGGCCGTTGTCGTGCTCCGGGCGGCCGGAAGCGCTGGTTCTATGTCCATCGTGCGGCGCGACTTCCCGGCGCGTCCATAGCCGCTATTGACGACGCGTGACCGACCTGCCGCTCTCGGGGCGGATCGTCACATAGTAATTGCCCGGCGCTTCCGCTGCGACGCGGTCCTGTGCGGGCGTCAAATCTTCACGGAACGCTTCGAAGGCGTACTGGCACCATCGGCGCGACGCACGGCAAGGCTGGACCTATCGTCCATCACGTCGGTCTGGCGCTTGGCGGTCGACCGGTAGCAGGTTTCACAAAGCGGCTGATGCTGCCGGTCAGCAAGGATACACTCTTGCGCGAGGTCCGACGCCGTTACCGCCCGCCAGCTGACCCGCTCAAGGTTATCGGCATTGATGATTGGGCCGGGCGACGCAATCACCGATACGCCAGCATCATCTGCAGCCTGAAAAGGCGTCGGATCGTTACCCTGTTGCCGGATCGAGAGCCCGCGACCACACAAGCCTGGCTCGGCCCCGGCGGTCGATCAAAATCCCCCGGGTGAGGTCACCTCAAGCTCCCCCACCAGATTCCGCCTGGCTAGGCGGCTGATCGGCCGCAAAGCACGTAGCAGGGCGTTTATATTCGCCCCATGTTCGAGTATGAGGATGCAAGCCCCTTCGGGATCTGGCTGGTGGCATTGCGGATTCTTCCGACCCGGCGCAGATTCGATGCTTGCGGCTGCGGCGGGGTTCGGCATTCACTACATCATGTCGAGCGCGAGTTGCGACTCCCTTGAAGCGGCGATGGCGCAAGCGCCCAAGACAACATGGTTTCAGATCTATGGCACGCGCGATCCGTGCATTACTTTCGACCTGGTCCGCCGCGCCAAACGGCTTGGCGTGCGCACGTTGCTGACGACCATCGACGCGCCGGTGGTGAGCAAGCGCCAGCGTACGTCCGTAAAAGGATTACGCGAGCCAACGAACATGATCCTATCGGCGATTCTGCAGGGATTGAGTCGGCCGGGCTGGACATATCGGTATCTCACCAGAGGCGGGATTTCGATGATGCAAAACTGGCGCCCCTATGCTGCCATGGATGCCAACGCGAATGCCGTGGCCGAGCTCTACAATGGGCACACGCCAGCGCCAGCCAGCGCAGACTTGGTCGACCTTCGGGGAGATTCGCAAGGCCTGGCAGGGTCCATTGGTCGTCAAGGGCGTGATGCACCCGGTCGATGTGTTGAAGTGTCTCGGGTTCGACGCCAACGCCTTGATGGTGTCAAACGACGGCCATCGATAGCGCGCCCGGCTGCCTGCGATTGAACGACCAGGGAAGAACAATGTGACCAAACGCATGCACTTGATCCGCTGCTACATGCACGGTCTCGCGTCACATGGCCGTGCCGCGATCCGTTGGCCTCATCGCGCGCAGTTCAAAGACTTCCTCAACAGCCTGCTAAGTTAGACGATTTCCCGAGGTGTAATCTGATATAGCGCAGCAATGCTGCGAATGACACTGAGAAACGCGCAACATGAACGCAAGGGCGGGCCTAACCTTCGTCGAAAGTCAATCGAGCCATGTGCGGCCGCCTGGTCAGGGCATTTGTTGGAGACGAGCTATGATTGCTGTCGATTTTGCTTCCATCAAAACAATCCCTTACGCTCCGTTTCCGCAAATCGAATACCAAAATCGAGTCGAACAAGCGCGGCGTTTGATGAAAAAATGTGCCTTTGATGCGCTTCTGGTAACCTCAGAGCACAACTTGCGCTATTTCGTTGGCGAGGTTAGCTCAACGCCGCATGGAACCACCCGACCGCGCTTTCTCCTTATCCCCTCATCTGGTGACGTTCTCGCAATCGTTCCAACGGGAGTCGACCAGTTCTATCGAGAAACAACTTGGGTAAGAAATTGTCGGACTTGGCCTGGTCCGAATCCAAAGGATGAGGGTGTTTCTACGCTTGCGACAGCGTTGTGTGACCTCCTGCCAGAAGATGCCAGGATCGGAACGGAGCTTGGCGCGGAAAGCAGGCTTGGCTTTCCTGTAGGCGATTTCTTGCGTGTTGCGGAGGCGATCAAGCCTCGAATGTTTGTCGATGCATCGGATCCGATTTTCACGCCCTTGCGGATGATCAAGTCCCCGTTAGAGATTGATCGAATTCGCACGCTATGTGGCATTGTTTCGGAAGCGTTTAATGATCTTCCTGCAAAGTTGCGTCCGGGCATGACAGAAAGAGAGGCATGCCGCGTTTTTGAGCTCGATTGCTTCATTCGTGGGGTCGAGAAAACTACGAGAGTTCAGGGGCTCTCTGGGCGTGGAGGCGTCACTCGTCCTTACGGTGTTCCGACCAACAGGGTTCTATCGAATGAGGACCTACTGTACATCGATGCTGGCTTTTTGTTCGATTTCTATTGGTGCGACTTCCCACGAAAGTTTTCCTTCGGTACACCTGATCCGCATACGAACGATGCCTACCAAATCGTTTGGGATGCGACGGAGGCAGGTATAGCTGCAGTTAAACCTGGTATCCAGATCTGCGATCTTTGGACAGCAATGTCAGATGTACTCCATGGCTCCAACAGTCGAAGCAAAGTCACTAATATCGGGCGAATGGGACACTCCATGGGGTTGTGGATGCCGGAGCTACCTTCGGTCCAGCCCGATGACAAGACGATACTAAAACCGGGTGTGATCATCAACATTGAACCAAGCACGTCCTACACTTCGTATTTCGATGGCTCGGCGAAATTGATGTTGCACGAAGAGGTTGTTGTCGTGACCGAAGCTGGGGCAGAATTGCTTACGTTTCGTGCTCCTCGAACGATGCCGGTCGTTGCTTAGTCGTTCGTGAAGAACCGGCGCGCCGCCGGCTCAGGCGATATTTGGCGCCGGGATGGTCTCGAGGAAGGCTCGGATGATGGCACGCAAGAGCTCTGCGAGCCATCGCAGGAGCAGGCCGAAGT
>NZ_VITY01000031.1 GCF_007993935.1 Bradyrhizobium macuxiense
GACCGCGCAGGCAGTTGGAATACCTTCTGGGCAGCTCGTATCCCTTCCTAACATCACTGCTGAGTTGGCTGCCTTGAAGGCGGGGCGCGTGCAAGGCATTATTGTGGACCGAGTATCCGCGCTTGGAGCGCTTGCCGCCGAAGCGGGAGGTGAGCTCGAGCTGGCAGACCCCTTTAAGATTCCTGTGGTCGGCGGCAAGCCAGCGGTCAATTTAAGCGCTTTCGTGTTCCGCCTTGACGACAGTGATCTCACGGCGTCCTTCAATAAGGGCTTGGCCGAGTTCAAGAAGCAGCCAGGATACCTCGACATTCTCCGGAAATATCACATGGGGGAGAAGGAAATGCCCGCTGACGATGTAAAATCCGCGGATCTGTGTCGCAGTTGAGACCGCAGCGCTATTATCCCGCGCCAACCGGACAACGGTTGGCTCGCAAGAGCCTCCGTTGTTCTTGAGCTTCTTCGGATTAGCACTATGTCCAAGGTGATTGATTTCTACGCAGAATGGGCTCCCCTGATGCTAGGTGGTGTTCTCAATACGTTGAAGCTGTTCTTTGCAACATTCTTCTTAATCGTAATCTGCTCGATCATTGTCGGATGTGCGCGTCTATCACGATCGGTTACGCTCCGCGCTGTCGCAACTGCGTACGTTGAGTTCTTTCGTGGTGTTTCGTCACTGGTGGTAATGTTTTGGATGTATTATGCGTTGCCGTTTCTTGGAGTGAGCTTATCGGCTTGGACGGTCGCTGTACTCTCACTCGTGCTGGTACATTCGGCTTTTTGCTCCGAATATGTGCGAAGCACAGTGTTGGCTATCCCTCGCAGCCAACACGAGGCGGCACAAGCACTGAGTATGAACGCCTATCAGCGCTACCGGTATGTCTTGCTGCCGCAGGCTCTGGCGGCGATGCTGCCGCTCTTCAACAACGAGATTGTCTTTCTTCTTAAAGGTACGTCCGTTGCGTCTCTAGTGACCATCCCTGAGGTTACGTCTGTTGGTTATTCGATTGTTACCCGCACTTATCAGGGAACGCTCGTGTTTGGCTTGATCCTGGTCATCTATTTCGTCCTTGCCCAGGCACTTACGCTCATTGCGCGAGAGGTTGAAGTGTATCTCACGAGATGGCGTTCTCCGCACGAGTTGGTTCGTGCAGAACGTCGGCGCTTATCGATCCGGTCGCTACTGCAACGCCGGGTGATGCAATCATGAACAGCGGATGGTTCGATTTTGCGCTTGCAGCGGAAATTTTGCCAATCTTGGCGGCAGCAACGGGATTGACCGTTTGCATGGCCCTTGCCGCATTCATTCTCGCGATGCTCCTCGGACTCCCGTTGTGCCTACTTCGGCGGGCGAAAGTGCCGGCCGTCGCACGCGCCACGGGGTTTTTTATAGAGTTTATCCGAAGCACCCCGCTTTTGGTGCAGGTCTATTTTATCTACTTCGCGCTGCCCAACGTTGGCATTGTCCTCAGTCCGCTAACGACCGGCATCCTGGCGATGACGCTCCATTACGGTTGTTATCTGTCCGAAGTCTATCGATCGGGATTGGATGCCGTTCCAAGCGGGCAGTGGGATGTGTCCACTGCACTCGGCTTTCCTCGATTCGCTTTCTATCGTTGGATCATCTTACCTCAAGTTGTTCCGCGGATCATCGCGCCGGCCGGAGGATTCATCGTCTACATGATTAAGGAGACGCCGCTTTTGTCTGCGATAGGTACGGTAGAGTTGATGTATGTAGCGAAGGATATCGGGCAGGAGCGGTTTCAGTACCTTGAGCCGATCACAATCGTAGGAGTTATCTTCTTGATAACGAGCCTCGTTGCGGCCGTTGCTGTTCGGTCCATCGAGGCTGCTTATGGCCGTGCTTGGCTCGGAAAGGAGCGCTTCAATGGCTGATATCGAAGCGAATCCCTTCATTTCATTCCGTTCGGTCTGTAAGTCCTATGGCGGGCTCCATGTGCTGAAGAATCTTGATCTGACAATTCGCCAGCACGAGCACGTAGTTCTCATAGGACCGAGCGGTTCAGGGAAATCGACTATCCTTCGAGTCTTGATGACCCTGGAGTCTATACAAAAAGGAAATGTGCTGGTCGGCGACGGTCACCTTTGGCGCGACACTGGCGATGGAGCCTCGATGCCACCTCCTCGAGAGTTAAATGCTATTCGTCGAAAGATCGGTATGGTATTTCAAAGCTTCAACCTATTCCCTCACATGACTGTGTTGAGGAATGTCGCAGAAGCGCCTGTGCGCGTGCTCAAAATATCTCGAGCAGAGGCAAACGAACGCGCTCGCAAATTGCTGTTGAGTGTGGGTCTGGCTGAAAAAGAAGACTGCTATCCGATACAGCTTTCGGGGGGGCAGCAGCAGCGTGTTGCTATTGCACGATGCCTAGCGATGCGGCCAGAGATTCTGCTTTTTGATGAGGTTACTTCAGCACTCGATCCGGAGACCGTTAGCGAAGTCCTCAATGTGATCCGCAGCCTCGCAAGCGAGCACAAGTTCACTATTTTGATGGTTACACATCAGATGGATGTGGCCAGAGAGATCGGTAATCGAGTGGTATTCCTCGAGCGGGGTAGGATAATTGAGGAAGGAAGCCCAAACCAAGTGTTGGACAATCCGCGGAACGACCGCACGCGCTCGTTCCTTCGGGCCGTGCTTCAAGCCTAGTCCGTGGGTGGATAGCAACAGCCGACTCCGAAGGAGCAAGCAATTCGACAGCATGGAGAAACATAGGGAGGGAAGGACTTGGACCTCATTCGTGTGCGAACGATAGAAGACAGCGTTGGCGCGTCGTCCAGGGCTAAGATGGCGGGCGTGTTTACCAGGCTCGCGATCAACGAGCGCTCCAAAAATGCATCCACGCAGAATGATCCCTGCTGCAATTGCTCTAAGCTTAGCTTCTTCGCGTTACAGTAATACGATCATAAAGAGAAGCATGGACCACAGGGGAGAGTTGTCGGACCAGCAATGAGTGCCGCCAAGCAAATGAGAGGACGAGCGGTAATGAGCAAAGATCGAAGTGGCGAAATGTGCGTATCGAGGCGTCTCGCTCGGATAGAGCTCGTTAGTTGGAGAAGAATAACCAGATGACTGGATGATCTGACCTAAGAGCATGTGCTTTGGAGACTAACACGTGCAATGCCAGAATCATGAAATCTGCTCGCAGGCTGGCCCTGGTCAGATGCTCTATGACACACAGTCGGTAGGCGCCGTCGTGCTAGGAACGGTTGAACGTTTGCAGTCATATCAGGGAGGAGCTCGGACATGACAGGTCGAGTTACCGGTATCACACCTTATCCCTTTGCAACGCAGCCGATTGAACCAAACCAACGCATGGAACCTGATAGAATCGATGCGCGCCTCTTGGATCTCGTGCAACGCAATAACCGGATGAGCAGCGAGGAACTCGGTGCGAAAGTAGGGCTGTCCGCATCCGGAGTGCAGCGTCGACTAAAGCGCCTACGTTCAGAGGGCGTGATCGAAGCAGATGTTTCGATCGTTTCACCGAAGGCCATTGGACGAAACGTGACCATGTTGATGCTGATTACGTTCGAGCGGACTCGGGCCGACATTGTTGATCGTTTCAAGCGGGCAATCTGTAGGATGCCTGAGGTGATGAGCGGTTTCTACGTTACTGGCCCGGCGGACTTCGTCCTACTTATCACAGCAAATGATATGGAAGACTATGAGAAATTTACTCGTAGTCTTGTACGAGACAATCCTGACATCGAGCGCTTTGAGACCATGGTCGTTTTAGACCGCGTCAAAGCGGGATTCACTTTGCCAATGGCATCAATGGCTCGCTGGTAATATCTTTAGGCGACAAGATGACTGCGTGCCGCTATCCATCTGCAGGATTCGGCGATACGCACCGAGATGCCGGACCACACATTCGCCTTAGTGGCTGCCTTCGAAGCGACAAGCTACTATCGGGGACCAATGCGGCCGAAGGTTCGGTCATCTGTAAGCGCCAAGGTGACCACACATAGCGCGGTTGATTGATATCTGAGAGTCTTCGGCATTGATGAATGCCGGAGAGATCTGATGATGGCAATTTCTATAAGTAGCCCTATGCCTGATGACGGAAATTGTCAGGTGATCGAGCATCTGGAGGCGCGACCTCTTCGGGCTCGGCGCCGGAGGAGACGCTTGTTCCGGGAGCCAATGTTTTCGGCGATTGCGTGTGTTGGTTGGCGGCGCCGAGCGCTGGCAGCGAGGACTTCGACAGGGAGCGGGGCGGGAGACGCCGATCGGCCGATGACGTTCGAGCGCGTTGCGACGGTGAGCCGCGCCTTGGTGGAAATAGGTGGTATTGTGCGCCGGAAGCGCTGTCGAGCCTGATCATCTCGCCAGCGCGGTTCGCAGGGCATGATCCCGTCGGACGTTGAAGTTAATGTTGCCAGCACGCCGGTTGACTTCCGCGACGGACCTGTGTCGCTGATGGCCCTGGTGCGGGATGGCGGCGTTGATCCGTTCAACGGGGCGCATCGTTGGGAAGCTCTGCAAGGGTCGAAGCCCATGCGCTGATCCTCGCCTTGGCGACAGAGCGGGCGGCGATCGAGGCCGAGCACAGCCGCATCGCCTCCGAGATTGCAACACTAACCGCGGCCAACGCCGATCTTGCCGCGGTCACCCAGACGGCCGACGCGCGGATCGTGGAGCTCACGGCGATCGTGAACAGTAAGCGGCAAAGAGACCCCGTCTGGCGGAGTGGGTGAGCGATCGGCTATCGGCTGCTGAGTTTGTGAGCCGATGCTTCTCGGCGCATGAGCGGCAATCACAAGCACACCACCGTGCCGGAGCACATGGCCTCGAGCCACCGTCGCTACGCCGGTTGGACCATCGCGCGCATCCGCCAGGACGCCGCCGCGATCGGCCCGGCGACCAGCGCGTTGTGCGACCTCATTCTCGACGAGCGCTCACACCCCGAGCAGGGGTTCCGCGCCTGCCTCGGCATTCTGCGGCTCGCCGCGTCCTACGGGCGTGAGCGCCTCGACGCCGCGGCCGCCCGGGCAATCGACATCGGCGCGCGCACCTACGGCTCGGTCAAGTCGATCCTCGCCAACAACCTCGATCGGCGTCCTGCTCCCCAGCGCTCCGCGGACGATACGCCGATCCTGCATGCCAACATCCGCGGACCGCGCTACTACAATTAGGAGATGATCCCTTGCTCACCCATCCAACCTTCGACAGGCTCAATGCGCTCGGCCTGCACGGCATGGCCAAGGCCTTCGTCGACATCGAGGCCACTGGCGAGGCCAATAGCCTCGGTCACGCCGAATGGCTCGCGCTGCTGCTCGAACGCGAAGCCTCGCTGCGCCATGACAAGCGGCTCGCAACCCGCCTGCGCCTCGCCAAGCTGCGCCAGCGGGCGTGCGTCGAGGACGTCGACTACCGCACCCCGCGCGGCTCGACCGCGCGCTGTTCGCCAGCCTCGTCGAGGGCCGCTGGATCGACGACCACACCAACCTGCTGATCTGCGGTCCGGCCGGCGTCGGCAAGAGCTGGCTCGCTTCGGCGCTCGGCCACAAGGCCTGCCGCGACAATCGCTCCGTCCTCTACCAGCGTGTCCCGCGCCTGTTCGACGACCTGGCGCTCGCCCGCGGCGACGGCCGCCATCCGCGCCTGCTGCGCGCCCCTCGGCCGCGTCGATCTGCTCATCCTCGACGATTGGGGCCTCGCCCCGCTCGATGCCGGCGCCCGCCACGACCTCCTGGAGATCCTCGAGGACCGTTACGGCCGCCGTTCAACCCTCGTCACCAGCCAGCTCCCGGTCGACCAATGGCACGCGCTGATCGGCGATCCCACCTACGCCGACGCCGTCCTCGATCGCCTCGTCCACAACGCCCATCGGCTCGACCTCGAAGGCGAGAGCCTGCGCCGAACCCGGCCATCCGCCCGAAAGCTCTGAGCCCGTGACGCTGTGGGCATGCCGCTGCGCTTGGACAACGCCACGGCGTTGCCCACATGCCCACAGCAACCGCAACAGAAGAAAGCAGAGGCTCAAGCCGCGATTCCAGATTGACCGCGCGGCTTCGCCAATGCCACAGAACTGACCGGCCAGAACGCCTCGCCCCCGGGCGAGATCAAATCGCAAAGGTGGGCGACATCGTCTCGGAATCTCCGGGCGACTTCAAATCGGTACACCCGGGCGACTTCGTCGGAATCCGCAAGCCCCTACGCCGACGCCTTCCTCGATCGCCTCGTCCACAACACCCATCGGCTCGACCTCGAAGGCGAGTGCCTGCGCCGAACCCGGCCATCTGCCCGAAAGCCCTGAGCCTGTGACGCCGTGGACATGCCGCTGCGCTTGGACAACGCCACGGCGTTGCGCGCATGCCCACAGCAACCGCAATAGAAGAAAGCAGAGCCTCAAGCCGCGATTCCAGATTGACCGCGCGGCTTCGCCAATGCCACAGAACTGACCGGCCAGAACGCCTCGCCCCCGGGCGAGATCAAATCGCAAACGTGGGCGATATCGTCTCGGAAGCTCCGGGCGACTTCAAATCGGTACACCCGGGCGACTTCGTCGAAATCCGCACCGCGGCAAGCCGCTCGGGGGGCGATGATAACTTAGAAATTCTTGGTGTCAGAGGTATGTATGAGTCCCTGGCAAATAAATCACCAGGAGATTCTCTGACGTCGAACATCATCCGCTACGTGGGGCACCTACACGCTTACCCCGAAGCCGAGCTTGCCCAGACTGCTCCTTAACCTTCGACCCGAGCAGCAGCCGGTCGTTGCTAACTGGCAAACTGGCAAACTGTTCACGTCTGCGGTGATCAGCGGGTGGTGGGAGCCCATGTTTGGATGCAGGTTACAGCGGCTAGCCCAGCATGCTACTGACTCAGGCTCTTCCGCATAGAAATCGACGCCTGAGCGCAGTGGACTCGCGAGAGGGTACCTTATTGCGCCTCAATGAAACAAGTTGAGCGCTTCCTTCTTTTTGCGCAACGGGATGTCGCCTATCGGCCTTCGCCCCGCGTTTTACGAAATAATACCTGTTCAGAAGGTCAACTGCTCAATCGTTGATATGCCGCCCGTAATCGGTCTGCGCCGGGACTTGCCGCGGCTGACGTGGCTCGCCAGCTGAAAAATGCGCACACTGCGCCGTCTCAGCAACGCGGGAGGCGTGCGATGGAATGGTTCTGTGGACTGGATGTCGGCATGGACGAGAGCGCGATTTGCGTGGTCGACGACAAGGGCGCGGTGGCGCTGCAGACGACCGCCGTAACCGATCCGGAGGCGATCAAGGCGGCGCTCAGACCGTATCTCGCCCGGCTGCGGCGGCTCGGCCATGAGGCGGGGTCGCTGTCGCCCTGGCTGCATCCTGAGCTGCTCAAACTGGGCTTGCCGGCGGTGTGTCTAGAGACCCTGCACGTCCGCGCGGCGCTCAACGCGCAGCGCAACAAGACCGACAAAACCGACGCGCTCGGTATCGCCCACATCATGCGGACCGGCTGGTTCCGCAAGGCTCATATCAAGAGCGAAGCCTGCTACCGGCTGCGGCTATTGTTGACCCACCGGCGCAATCTGAAGCGCAAGTTTTTGGACCTCGAGAACGCGATCCGTCACTCGCTGAAGGCGTTTGGCATCCGCCTGAACCGGGTCGGGCGGGGCGGTTTTGCGCAAGCGGTGCGCGACGCGGTGGCACAAGATGCGCTGGTCAGCGAGCTGATCGACGCCATGCTGAACGCGCGCGCGGCGCTCTGGAAAGAGTATTGCCGGCTGCACAATCTGGTGGTGAAGCTGGTCGCCGGCCACGCGTTGTGCCGGCGCTTCATGCAGATTCCCGGCGTCGGCCCGATCGCGGCGCTGAGCTTCATGACCGCGATTGACGATCCTTCCCGGTTTAGGCGCTCGCGCGACGTTGCCGCCTATTTTGGCCTGACCTCGCGACGCTGGCAGTCCGGCGCCTCGATCGACATCCAGGGCCGGATCAGCAAGGCCGGCGACGCCGATGTGCGCCGCACATTGTATGAGGCGGCGAGCGCGCTTCTGACCCGCTACAAGAAGAAAGACAAGGTCAGGAGCTGGGGTCTGGCGCTCGCCAAACGCACCTCGCACCGCAAGGCAACCGTCGCGGTGGCACGCAAGCTCGCCGTGATCATGCACGCGATGTGGGTCGATGGCACGTTCTACTGCGGCGATCCGGACGCCGCCAAGGCGGACGTCAGCGCACGCGCCGCCGTCAAGGAACGCAGGCTGCTCGCGACCCTCGCGTGAGGTCGCAGGGCCGGATTTGGGAGACCGATTGAGCTGATGAACGCGACGTTTTGAACACGGAGCTCCGCGACGAGCGGACGAGACCTGGTGCAGATCCACGACGACGGAACGCACGTTATCTTGCTTGTGGCCACGCCCCTTGCGGTGCGATTGGACCACGCGCGAATGCCTGTGATGTGGCTCCGTCCAACCGATGGAAAGATGCGCCGCGACGGCTTGCGCGCTGCCTTGCTGCAGCGAAATGATGCCGTCGATGAGCGCGGAAACCTGCACGGCGCACCGGGACTCTCACGCTCGACGAGGCTGCGTGGCGTCGATGCAAGGACCTTGTCACAGCAGAGAGAGGAAGCGACAATGGGCGAGAGCAAACAACCGAGACGCCCGATTAAACCTGCAGGATAAAACCTCAATTGCCCCGGGACAGCAGACCCCGCGCGATCACTTGCGCCTGGATCTCGGCTGCACCCTCGAAGATCGAGAGGATCCGACTGTCGCACAGGATGCGGCTGATCGGATATTCCAAAGCATAGCCATTGCCGCCGTGGATCTGCAGAGCGCAGTCCGCATTCGCGAAAGCAACTCTAGCGGCGAGTAGCTTCGCCATGCCAGCTTCAATATCGCAGCGGCGACCGGCATCCTTCTGGCGGGCAGCGAAATAAGAGAGTTGCCGAGCCATCATAGTTTCCGTGGCCATCAAGGCCAGCTTGGCGTGTACGCGCGGGAAGTCGACGATCGGCTTGCCGAACTGGGCACGCTCTTGTGCATATCGCAGACCGAGTTCGAGCGCGTTCTGCGCTACGCCAAGCGCCCGAGCGGCGGTTTGGATGCGCGCACTCTCGAAGGTCTCCATCAGTTGCTTGAATCCTTGTCCTTCAACACCGCCGAGCAGGTTGGTTACCGGCACTTCGAAGCCATCGAATGAAATCTCGTATTCCTTCATGCCACGATAGCCAAGTACCGGTATTTCGGTGCCGCTCAAGCCCTTAACGGGAAACGGATTTGATTCCGTTCCGCGTGGCTTCGGCGCCAGTAACATGGAGAGACCACGATAGCCGTCGGCAGTAGAACTAGTTCGGACTAGGAGCGTCATCAGATCAGAGCGCGAGCCGTGAGTTATCCAGGTCTTGGCGCCAAACACTCTGTATATATCGCCGTCGCGCATTGCGCGCGTTCGTAGGCTGCCAAGATCGGATCCGGTATCGGGCTCGGTGAAAACAGCAGTTGGGAGGATCTCACCGGTCGCGATTTTGTGCAGAAACTTTTCCTTTTGGGCGTCGGTGCCGCCAATGCGGATCAGCTCTGCGGCAATTTCCGAGCGCGTGCCGAGTGAACCGACGCCAAGATAACCGCGACTAAGCGCTTCTGAGACGATGCACATCGCGAGTTTGCCGAGCCCGAGCCCGCCGAACTCTTCTGGAACGGTCATGCCAAACACGCCCATGTCAGCAAGCTTGTGAACCAAAGCTAGGGGAATTAGCTCGTCATTACCGTGCCATTCCTCGGCGTGAGGTGCAACTTCTGCCGCGGCGAAGCGAAAAAACTGCTCTCGCGTCGCTTCAAGCAAGTCGTCATTTAACGCAAGTTCGCCGAACCGGCCTTCCGTGAGTTCGGCCAAGAGAGTCCTGCGTGCCATCTCGAGTGCCGAACGATCCGACAATGCCACGAGTGCGGATCCAGATATAAAGCGGGCGACGTCGTCGTGCGCCAAACCCATGTCGGTCGGCCGAATGATTTCCATCTGGCTCATAGCGATGCCACCGGCTAGTTGCGCGCCGTATTCTGCAAACCCAAGATGAAGGATGCTGGCTTCGGCAGCGCCGAGCTTATCTTCAGCCTGCAACGTGTGCGCCCACGTAAGAGATTGGCGAAGTACTTCGATATAAGTCGCTTGCCACGACAAGCCGTGTACCGCGTATTGATGCGCTTTGAGCAACATGGCATCGGGCCGACCGTCATTGGCCACCATCTGACGCACGGCGCTCAAGGTAGAGTCATGCAGACGATCAGCGGCATTAAGCAAGGCAGAACAACGAGATAGAAGCGATAGGCGGTCCTTGAGCAGTGCCATAGTTATCTCGCTGAGTCGTCTCAATTCTTTTGATTTTCAGGGCCTGCGACGGTGCCGGCATCGTAGAGCTTGCCAATCTCAGAAGCGGAAATGCCAAGCACGTCGGCCAACACTCGCTCAGTGTCCTGTCCCAGGATTGGCGCTGGCTGCAGCGGGAGGCGCTCGCTACCGACAACGTTGAGCGGGCTTCCTGGAGCGAGGATATTGCCGGCACCGGGCTGATAGATCCATCCGAACATTGGGTTCTTCTCGGAGCAGCGATTGTCTTCCGAGAACAATTGCCCAAAATCCTGATAAGGCCCCCACAATACTCCGTTGTCGTCGAACGCGGTACGGATCTCCGCGAGCGTTCGCTTCGCGCACCAATTCTCCAATAGGGCGAAGATTGCGCCGCGGGCCTCGAACCGTCCGCCCTCCGAGTTTAGATTGACGTCCAACATCGGGCCGATCATGGCGAATTTATCGGTGAGGCCCGTTGCATTGCCGATCGCGTGCCACTGTCGATTAGAGATGGCGACGATCATAACGTGGCGTCCATCCTTTGTGGCAAAGTCGCGACCTAGCGCTCCATACAGGTCGTTGCCTAACGGCGGCCGAACGGTACCATTCACCTGCACATCTGCTAGGTAACCAAGATTGCCAACGGTCGCAAGCATGACATCCGACAGCGCGAGCGTGAGCTTCCGTCCTTGACCATCTCTCCGGCGGGCGCGCTCCGCGGCCAATAAACCGGTCGAAAGATAGAGCCCCGCAGCTATATCCCACGCGGGAAGAACGTGATTGATTGGGTCAGAGTTCACGCCCGTGGCGATCGGAAAACCAGACGCGCAGTTCACAGTGTAATCGACTGCACCAGAGCCGTCGTAGTTTCCGGTCAGATGCAGCATAATCAAGTCCCTGCGATGCTTCGACAATTGTTGGTGACTCATCCAGCCGCTGGCCGGCAGATTGGTCAACAAGATGCCATTATCCTCTCCAGGCTGGGTAATGAGCGCACGAGCGATCTCCTGTCCCTTAGGCTTGTCTAAGGCGAGTGCAATAGAGCGCTTGCCACGATTGAGGCTCGACCAGTAGAGGCTGCTGCCGCAAGGTGCCAGCGGCCAGCGACGATAGTCGATGTTGCCGCCGATTGGGTCGATGCGGATGACATCCGCGCCGAGCTGAGCGAGTGTCATGCCGCCTAACGGTGCGGCGACGAAGGCGGAGACTTCAATGACGCGAAGTCCATTCAAGATGCCAGTGATCATGCTGCCTCGCTTTGTCCTGCATCGTCGAAGCTGAGCGAGAAGGCACGTTTAACGACCTCGCGTTGATCGTCGTCGTGATAGCCGTGAAAGCTGCCCGCAGGCGAAGCGGATTCCGGTCGGCCCACATAAGTGAAGGTTGGTTGTATGCAGCCGGCATCTTTGGCGGCAGCTTCGAGCCGCCGGTCAAGCCAGGTCCAGGCGCCCATATTTTGCGGCTCTTCCTGAACCCATGCGAGCCGTGCCTCGGGCCAGCATTTGAGTAGCCCGCGGATCTGCTCAAGTGGCAGCGGGTAAAGGCATTCGAGGCGTAGAATTGCGACGTTGGATGCGCCGCGCGCTGAATGCTCTTCTTCTAAGTCATATGCTATCTTACCCGAGCACATCAGGACAGCATCGATGGTGCCGTCAGGAATGGTGCTGACAATAGGCCTAAACGTGCTGCCCGGCAGAAAATCCGGCAGTGGCGAAACCGCGCTGGGATGACGCAGTAGCTTCTTTGCGCCCATAACGATCAATGGACAATTGTACAAGCCCAACCCCTGCTCTCGTAGAAGATGAAAATAGTTTGCGGGGGTCGACGGATTGACGATTCGGACGTTGTTGTTGGCTGCAAGCTGAAGGTAGCGCTCAAGACGCGCTGAGGAATGCTCCGGCCCCTGGCCTTCGAGGCCATGTGGGAGCAACATCACCAGGCGCGACGTGATGTACCATTTAGCTTCGCCGGCTGTGATAAACTGATCGATGATAATTTGTGCTCCATTAGCGAAGTCGCCGAACTGTGCTTCCCAGACGACCAATGTATCACTGCGTTCTAGGCTGTAACCATACTCGAAGCCGAGAACTGCATATTCCGACAAAGGGCTGTTGAAAGCCTCGAACGTGGCTTGTGCCGAGGAGACGTGAGCGAGTCCGATATGCTTTGCGCCACTCTTGAAATCGGCGAGCGAAAAATGTCGTTGCGAGAAGGCTCCACGCACCACATCCTGCCCGGATAACCGCACTGGAACCCCCTGAAGCAACAGGCTGCCGAAGGCCAAGCTCTCAGCCGATGGCCACGAGATACCTGTCCCATCGATCACCCTTTGCCGCAATACGCGGCTCAGACGCGGGTGCACCGTCATGAATTCCGGTGGCTCTGCTAACTCGTTGGCTAAGGCCACGAGTGCATCGGCGGCAACGCCCGTGTGGCTTCGACGCGGAGCCGGAAGCGGCGAAAAACTGCCTTCGTTCCAGCAATATCCCGCGGATTCGTCGTAACCTGACTGCAGCCGCACACGCGCGGCCTCGCGCAAGGCTGCGACGTCAGCCTGCGTTACGCTTCCGGCCTCGACCAACTGATCAGCAAACGCTTGGGCTATCGGTGGATGCTCTGTGATACGCGCATAAAGTGCAGGTTGCGTAAAGGTCGGTTCGTCAATTTCGTTATGTCCATTGCGGCGGTAGCAGACGAGATCGACGACGGCGTCGCAGCCTTGCGCTTGACGCCAAGCCACAGCAATGTCTGCGGCCCTCGCGACAGCAGCGGGGTCGTCGCCATTCACGTGTAGGATCGCGGCGTCCACGGCTTTCCATGGCCCAGTACAATGGCGTGATGTACGTGCATCATGTTGTTCTGTTGTGAAACCGATCTGATTATTTATGATCAGATGAATCGTACCGCCCACAGTGTAGCCGGCTGGGTCGCCCAGCTGAATGCATTCGGCGACGACTCCCTGACCTACTACCGCACCATCGGTATGAATGATGATGGGCAGGATCGTCCTGCGATCGCCTGCTATGTCCTGCGCAGCACGTGCACGGCCGAGAACTAGCGGATCGACAGCCTCCAGATGAGAGGGGTTCGCAAGCAAGCTAACGGAAATGGTGCGACCGTCCAGTGATAATGCCGTCTCGTAACCAAGATGATAGGGAACATCGCCTGGGCAAGGTGTGTCGGCAGGAAAGGGGGGCGCGCCTCGCACTTCAGCGACCATCCGGGCAAAGGAGCGGCCTAGCACGTTGTACACCAACGATAACCGGCCACGATGCATCGTACCGATAATCGCACGAGTGACCCCTTCGGCGGCAGCGCGTGTTAAGACACGGCGCAGTAGCGGCACGATTGCTTCAGCGCCTTCGGCGCCAAATCGCTTCTTGGTAGGAAACTTTTTGGCGAGAAAAGACTCGAACTCTTCCGCGGCGATGAGTCCGGCGAGCAATTTGCGCGGGGTTTCTGGTGTCGGCAGGCCAATGCCGGTCTCCACAATCGCGCGCAACCAGGCCCGCCGCGCGTCATTGTCGATATGCGCTGATTCCGCCGCAAGAGTGCCAGCGTACAGTCTCTGCAGTTGCTCAGCCATGTCCGAGCGAGGGACTAGCGGATCTAGTTGCGCGTACAAATGACCGCGATCACGCCACCTTGTGTCTTGCAGCAATCTATCGTTGGACCCGCGGGCATCTCCTAGGATTTCAAACAGAAAGCGCCAGCCGGCTTCGACCGAGCGCGGATCGGCATCAAAGGCACGCTGCATCGCGTCGAGATATTCATAGCTGATACTCGAAAGTGGCGATGGTAGCATGGCAAGCCTCTGCAATCGTTGAGTGCTGTAATTCGCGTTCGCACGACGATATGGAGCACAGCAGCTGCGACCTATACGCCAATTCCGATAAGAGCTATAACTGGAACGTTGATTGGCTGGAGCTCGGTATTGCCTTGGACCTGCTTGAGATCCGATACTTCCTCGAAACCGCAGCCGTCGG
>NZ_VITY01000032.1 GCF_007993935.1 Bradyrhizobium macuxiense
GGGAGCGCCCGTTAGGGTGAGCGCTCCTGCTCGCCCGCAGCTCCGTTCCCTGCCAGTTTCGAACCATGCCGTAAGAGTAAGTCGAAACTTCTACACAAGTGGCAAACTGTGAGTTGGCGAACCGGGACCAAAAGGCCCGCTTTGCCGCCATTTCGAATGCGGATCACCGATGGTCCACCGCAGCGGATCAAGGATAAAGGCCAGCAACATCTTCCCAGCGAGGAAGCTGGTAAAAACAGGACCTCAGGGGAGAAGAAATACTATCTCGCCAATCTGCGGCCGCGACAGACCTGCGCACGTTAGCCACCTCAAGGCTCGATGGATCTGCGAACAGGCGCATCAGCAGTTGAAAAACGAACTGGGGCTTGATCGCTTTGAGGGACGATCTTGGCGAGGCCTTCATCGTCACGCACTCATGACCATGATCGCGTATGCGTTCTTGCCTTGCCTCCGGCGGAAAAAAGAATCAACGAACCCCCGCCTCAGCCAAGTGTGCCGGCCGTACGCCGCGCCATCGTCCGATCTCATTCTTCGACCGCCATCCCACCGATGCCCATCTTGCAGACGACCGTGAAAAGCCGCAGCACAAATAAATCTGCCAAAGTAGTGCCCAGCTTTCGGGTCAAAACAGCTGTGCAAGCGCTCAAGAACAGGCGGAATACCAAGTCAAAAGACCTCGCCCCAATGTCCCGACTGCGACTCCTTTGAGCCAAAGCTGAACGAGGACCAGTCCGCATCTCAGTTGGGCAGATATGCGCTCCGTTACAATGGCTCGAAGTTTGGTAGGCTTCCATTCTTCCCGTACGCACCAGCTGACAGCATCTTCGTCCTACTGAAAGCTCCATGAAATCATCCGCTGAATCATTACATCACCTCAGAGGGTAGGGCTTTCCCGTTATTTCGGCTATTTTTTGCAAGATGACGTCGCACAGCCGCTCTATATCGCGAACCTCATGCTCCGCTGTAACGCACACCCGAATTCCCGCCCTTTCTTGCCCGAGCGTTGGGAAGAACGTCACCAAGGTATAGAAGCCGCGATCGAGAAGCGCTTTTGCGATTGCAATCGCATTGGCCTCCGATCCGATGGTGATAGTTCTGATCGGAACTGAATTGCCTTGTTCGGCGGTCGCGATACGATGGTCAAAGAGGTGGATGCTTTGCGCCAGTCGCCGCTGCCGCTGGCCAAGTTCTGCCGAGCGGTGAATTTTGCACGACCCAAGCGCCGCACCAACCGCTGCGAGATTGGGTGCCACTGAAAACGTATACGGAAGGGAGTATCGTCGAAACAACACCTCGTGATCCGCCACTCCAAGCATCAATACTCCGCCCGATGCACCGAATCCCTTAGCCAGCGAGGCTGCTATGATCGTTCGGTCACCGAGCGCTTCCGGAAACTGAGAGCGTGCAAATCCTTCACCTTGGCGTCCGAAGATCGATATGCCGTGAGCATCGTCGATGTAGAGAAAGAGCCCATAACGCTCCTGCAACTGGCGCAGTTCCTTGATCGGCGAATAGCCACCCATAGAGTAAACACCATCACATACATAGACGACCACCGGATTTTCACGACACAAGCATTCGAGAGCGTCGATGTCGTTGTGTACGATCGTTTCCACCCGCGTTTCATCAGCCACCACCGGCTTGTGGCAAGCGAGGGAGATGTGTGCAAACTGATCGAACACGACGACTGGCTTCCTGCCGCCCGTCAATTGACCCGAAGCAAGGATGGGCATTGCGCCCAGATTGGCGAGCATGCCACTGGAAAAGACGAGGACGCGCGCGCAGAAAATCTCAGAGAGGATTTGTTCAAGTTCCCCCAGAAGATCGAAATTGAGTCGTGTCCGGGCGCAGGAGCAATGCAACGACCGATGCGCCTCGATCGCGTCGATCGCTCCGGCGACGATCACCGGATGATTGTCGAGACCCAGGTAGGAGCATCGCACGAAGTCAATAACCTGTGGACGGCTTTCTGGCGGACCGTTGCCCCAAGCAATGGTACGTCCGGTCGTGGATTGTCCATGGACGGCCATGAGATCAACCATCTGGGGTGCATCGAAATATGGCCGGCTCTCACTGATCGCGTGGGCGGTGTTCCGAAACTGTCCACTCAGGTGACCACCATCCGTGGGAGCGATCTGCTGTTGCATTTCATTCTCCATTCTAATTTGCCAAGGATATGTAGCCAACCGCTCAGCTGTACCCGCTCAACAGTGAGGCTTGGCAGCATCGGGCCGAACTGGAGGTTTTGCACAAAATCTGACGGGCCGCTCGAGCGACTCTTAGTCCAAACGAAGTAAACCACCGGCTACCTCGCTTGGGCAGCTACCAAATCAAACGGGGCTAAGTCGTGTGGACCTTATCGCAGGCATAGAACGATTGCGGCGATGGTTACGATGGCTAGGTAATTTCGAGCGGTCATCCCCTAGCGGGTTGCGATCTGACGGAACTGCTGCGCTTGCTGAAGGAGCATTCGACGAGGTACGGCGGCGCATAGCGGTAGATTGTGCCTGCGTGGCGTGGTGTAGCTGGCGCGGCACCGTATTCGCCGGCAGGAGCTGGGCAGGTCAGCTTGCGATAGCCGGCTGACGGTCGGATCATGGCTCAAAGGCGCGATGGTTCCAGCGGCATGTAACGGGCGCGCTGGACGGCCCATTCATCGTTCTGTTTGAGCAGGATCGCGCCGATGAGGCGAACGACGGCGTCCTCATTGGGGAAGATGCCGGCCACCTCGGTCCGCCGTTTGATCTCGCCGTTGAGACGCTCGATCGGGTTGGTCGAGTGCAGCTTGGTTCGGGTGCTGGGGCGGGAGTGTCATATAGGCGAGCACATCGGTCTCAGCCTCATCCAAGAAGGCCGCGAGCTTGGGCGGCTTGGGGCGAAGCTGGTCGGCGACCTTCCGCCACGGCGCTCTCGCGGCGTCGGCATCGTCCCGGGCGACGCTGACGCTGTGGCAATAAAAGCGGCGACGACACGCCGCCCGCTCTTGCCGGCATGTGCCAGAAGTTGGCCAGCCCGCGTGATGAACTCGTCACGAAGACTAACCAGCCTGATCCGGTGCGGCGGGTGATGATCCTGGAGCCCAGCGGCGGCGAACGTCCACCCGGTATCCTAACAATCCGGGATCGGGTCGTCCAAGCTGCCGCAATGATCGTGCTGGAACCGACCTTCGAGGCGGATTTTGAGGACGGCGCTTTGGGATATCGCCCGCGTCGTAACGCGGTCGATGCCATCAAGGAAGTTGCACCGGCTTGTGTGCCGGGGCTACGGACGTCGTTGACGCCGATCTGTCGAAATACTTCGACACGATCCCGCATTCGGACCTCCCTAGATCGGTGGCCCGACGCATCGTCGACCGGAATGTGCTGCGGCTGATCAACCTTGGCTGCAAGCACCAGTCGAGGAGCGGGATAGCAACGGGAAACGCACATGAGTGGCGGTAAGAGCAACAAACGCGGCACGCCGCAGGGCAGTGTTATCAGTCCGCTGCTCTCCGTCATTCACATGAATCGATTCCTGAAACTTTGGCGTCTTAGCGGTCGGCGTGAAGCATTCCGGGCGCACGTCATCTCCTATGCCGACGACTTCGTCATTCTCAGCCGCGGCCACGCGGAGGAGGCATTGACGTGGACGAGAGCGGTGATGACTAATGCTCGGGTTGACACTCAACGAGGCGAAAACCTCGGTGAAGAACGCCCCATTGGGGGGACGGTGGTATCTTGGCGCGGCTCCGTCCAAGAAAGTGTGCTGCGGATCAAGAGGAAGGTCAGCGAGCTGCTGACGCCGGGCAACAAGGGCGTTTGGCCCGAGTACAAGCACGACTGAACCGCCTTCTGGGCGGCTGGTCCGCTTACTTCAGCTATGGTTCCCTTGCCACGCCCCATCAGGCCGTTGATCGACACGTCTTCGACCGCGTGCTCGCCTTTCTGCTCAGACGACGTAATACGCCCGCCCGCGGCGTCAGACGATTTTCTCATGAGATCTATGGGAACCCTGGCGTGCTTGTGCTGAACCGCGTGCGCAAAGTGTCGCCGACGTGCGCCTCGTGATGAAGCCTGTCGGAAACCCGGATGCGGGAAAACCGCACGTCTGGTTTGATGAGCGTTGCGCCTTGAAAGCGCGTTGAACTCTGCCGCTTGAGATGGCGGCCGCGGTAAAGCCTAGCGAGCAGCCGCGAACCGAGTCTTGCGTGGCGTCCGGTAACGGCCGTTGCGAAGCGTAGACAGGGAGGTTGTAAGCCGGAATGAAGTGAACGGGAAAATAGCCCCGAAATCGAACGTGATCGGAGTAGCCGACCCTATCGCTCAAAGGGGAAGGCGAAATATCAGGCCGCGCCAGAGCGAGTGGCCGGAGGGCTCCCGGGGTTCGTACCGCCGGCATGCAACCAAGGGGATCAACGGGAACAAGGGAGGTTCATTCGGTTCAAACGCAAGTTTGTAGGGCCCGACAAGCCGACAAGGTGAGGGAGGCCTGACGGCCGAGTGGAAGTCATACTGACTGATAGTACTCGGAGGACGGGAGAGCCGGCCACATCGGGAAGCGGTCAGCGGCAGGTGAATTGTTCGTGGGCAACATGGGCTCCATTCAACGGGAGACACGGCCTTCTATGCAAAGAGAAGATCAGCTGACCATGGAAACGAAACTTGAACAGATAGCAGCGAAAGCTCGATGTGAACCGAAACTCCGCTTCACGTCGCTGGCACATCTCATCTCGCGCGACCGCGTGTGGAGGAGTCTGTCACAGATTCCGAAGTCGTCGGCCGCAGGGGTGGATGGTCAGACGGTGGAGGCGGCGAAGAAGAGCTTCGATGGATGGATAGAGCCGATGCTCCAGTCCATTCACCGTCAAGGATATAGAGCGCCGGATATTCGGCGGGTCTATATCCCCAAGCCCGGCAAGACGGAAAAGCGGCCACTTGGCGTGCCAACTGTCGCCGACCGGGCGCTCCAGCGCAGTACGGCCGAAGTACTGTCTGCCATTTATGAGCGGGACTTTCTGCCCTGCTCATTCGGTGGCCGGCCAAAGCTCAGCGCTCATCATGCCTTGGCGACCCTCAATGAGGCCATCGCCGGCGGCAAGATGGGTTGGATGCTGGAGGCGGATCTGAAGAACTTCTTCGGGAGTCTCAATCATGATTGGGTTCTCCGATTTGTTGCGCATCGAGTCGGTGATCCACGCCTGATCAGTTTGATCCGGCGCTGGCTGAAAGCGGGTGTCTTGGAAGATGGAAAGGTCCATCCGAACGAGGAAGGAACACCGCAAGGGGGATCGATCAGCGTACTTTTGAGCAACCTCTATCTGCATGATGTGCTCGACCTCTGGTTCGAACGCGTGGTGAAGAGCCGGTTGCGGGGCGAAGCCCGGCTGGTGCGCTATATCGATGACTTTGTGATCTGCTTCCAATATCGATCGGACGCTATCCGTGTTCAGGACGCCTTACGCCTTCGGTTGGGAAAGTTCGGCCTCACTCTTGAACCGACCAAGACCAAATTGGTTGAGTTTGGTCGGTTCGCGCAGCGGGCAAACGCGGCAGAAAGCGCCCGGAGACCATCTACTTCTTGGGCCTGACGCTGTATTGCACGCGAAACCAGAAGGGTAACTTCAAGGTTGGGATGCGCACCGAGAAATCTCGCTTGCGGCGCAGCCTTACGTCTCTGCAGGAGCTCATGCGGCAAATACGACATCACGCGATCAGTGACCAGGTCGGCGAAATCAACGCCTTCCTGCGCGGCCACTAAGCTTATTACGGGGTCGCCGGAAATCTTCGGTGTCTCGTAAAGGTGTACCGTGCCGTGCAGCGTTACTGGCATCGGATGTTGCGCAGCCGCAGCTGGGCAGGACGAGCCCTCAACTGGGGCATGTTCAACCAGATCAAAGAACGGACGCCGCTACTGAAACCAAAGCTGCGCCTCCCATATGCGGAGTTGCAGGCTCTTGCAGTGCTGTGAATCAACTGTCGAAGAGCGTAGTGCGGTAAATCCGCACGCTACGTTCTGTGGGAGCCGGAGGCGGGCAACTGCCTCCGGCGACCCGGTGGGAGAGGAAACGGAGCGCGCATCAACGCGTCACCGCGCCTTTCCTCGACTCTACTACGAAGAGGAGCCAAGAATGACGCCGCTGACGCGGCTGCGATCTGCGAAGCGGTCAACCGTCCCAATATGCGGTTCGTTCCAATCAAGAGCGTCGAGAACCAAGGATTCTTGATTCTTCATCGTGCAAGAGGCTTACTGGTCCGCCAATGAACCATGACAGCCTGCGCCATTAGAGCTCACTTTGCTGAGTTCGGAATCATTGTCGGGCAAGGCCGGCAACGGGAGGATGGTCTGGTGGACCTGTTGGAAGACGAGGGGCTGACGCTACCGGCCCATGCCCGTATCGCACTGGCCGTTCTTGTGAACCAACTGAAGGAGGGCCTGACGCCTAAGCAAAATTCCACCGGCGAGAAGGATCGGCTCGGCTGGATTACGAAACAGGGCGATACCTATCTCGGGCATTTGCTTGTCATCGGAGCACGTAACGTCGTTCGATACCCAAGGCACGCTTCCGGGTTGGAGGCGCGGTTGAATCGAAGCCCTGCTTGGATGGCGTCGGCCCATGCTCGTCGCCATCGCCGTTGCCAACAAGTTGGCCCGGATCGTCTGGGCGATGATGACGACCGGCCTAAGCTCGCGGCCTGACTTTCCGCGTATGTTGGCCACCTTATGGTGTGAGGGCACATGACAGCATGATGGATACCGGCGGAGCCGGGGATCGAGCTTTAAGCGCAACAAGCGCGACCCGTTGATGAAGCCGCGATCCGCTATCTCCATCAGGGCCAGCGGCCAAGGCATCGGTCGCACTAACAGGCCGTATACATGAACGCACTCGACCGGTATCCAAAGTGCTGCTGAAATCCCTTGCATCCGCGGGCCCGTCTATACATGAAGCTCTCGACGAGGTTGTTATGGATCGGTTTGCCTGGCGTGATGCAATGCCAGGCGACGTGGCTTTGATCGGTCCATGTCAGAATAGCCGTTCCTGATGAGTTCAGTACCGTTGTCGCTGACTACCATTTGGGCTTGCCGCGCTCGATCACCACCAGTTTCCCGTGCTACGCGGGAGCGAGGTAGTCGGCCACCAGCGCCAGGCACTCGCGGGGGCAATCATTGACCACGGTCAGGATGCGAAGCAGCGACCATCTGTGAGCTGATCCGACACGAAGTCGAGCGACCAGCGCTCGTTGGGGGCCATCGGCACCATCATCGGCGCCCGGGTCCCAATGGCCCGCTTGCGGCAGCCGCGGCGGCGTGTCGCAAGACTCTCTTACCGGTAGAGCCGGAAGAAGTTCCTGTGGTTGACCAGATAGCCCTCCCGCTTGAGCAGAACATGCGGGCGCCGATGGCCAAAGCGACGGCGCACCTCGGCGATCGCCCTCTTGCGTTGGTGAAGGGCAGTATCCTCCACTCGGCTTGCCTTGTATCTAATGGTGATGTGGCCGCAGTCGACCTCAGCCGCTTGGCCTCCGACAACTTCATCCCGCCGAATGAGGGCTTCCACTTGTAAATATTGGCATCGCTGACACCGTGCTTGCGGCACAGATAGGCAACCGGCACGCCGGCCTCATGCTCCTTCAATATCTCGATGATCTGCTCTTCCGAAAAGCGATTTCGCTTCATGCTCTGGTCCTCATATGGGCCAGAGCGAACTTCAACCGGATTAAGTCAGTGGGGCAAGGTCAGCAGTTGCAACTCCTCCATTTCGGGGCTTTCGGCGAGTGCCTCGATTTGTGCCTGTCATCCCTTGATTCCCTCAGCGGTTTGCACGACCGCAATACTCTGCAATGTTTGATTTGGCGCCTCTTTTAACCGGCCGTTCCGCGGCGAACTTGAGTCCGATCGCAATCAGGATGAGCATCACCGAAACCGCCGCGATAGTTGGATCAATTTCATATCGAATTCCTTCCCACATCCTCACGGGGAGCGTCTTGGCGCTTGTGCCCGAAAGGAACAGCGCCAGAATCACGTCGTCGAATGAAGCGAGGAATGCGAGAAAAGCAGCGGAAATAACGGCAGGACGCAGCACGGGCAGCGTGACGAACCAGAAGGCACGTACAGGACTCGCACCCATCGTCAGAGCCGCAGCTTCAAGTGATTCATCTGTGCTTTTCAAACCAGCCGAAACGGTGACCAGGACGTATGGAAGTGCGAGAATAATGTGAGCCAGAACGAGTCCGCCTACAGTCCCAAGCAAATTGAAGCGGACGTAGATGGCATACAACGAGATCGCAAAGATTAGGACCGGCACGATCATTGGCGAGATGAGAATTACGGTGATAATTCCTTTGCCTGGAAACCGCCCGCGCACGATCGCATATGCAGCCGGGGCGCCGATCACAATCACGCCAATTGTAGCAAGAATTGCGACTTTGAGGCTTGTGATCGTCGGCGTGATCCAATCGTCACGTGAGAAAAAGTTCTCGAACCAGCGAATCGAGTACGACTGCGGAGGGAAATGTAGATATGCCGCACCCGAAAACGCAAGTGGAAAGAGCACAGCGAGTGGGGCCACGAGCCAAACAAGTACCCACCAAGAGCAGCACTTTACAAACAGGTGGCGCGATCCGAGGTGGGCAGATTGTTTACCTGTCGCCAGTTGGGATGCGTGCATTGGGAAAAGCTTTGCCAGAAGTCGCTCGCGCCAGACAAGGAGGTGGATTGGTCCGCGTTGAAAGACGTGGCGCACTACCTGCCCGAGGATTCCGGCCGATGTTTCGATGTTGAGTGTCCGCTCGTAGAGCGCTGTAAGAACGCCGGTCGTTACAATCAACAACACCGACATCGCAGCCGCCAATCCCCAGTTGTTCAGTTCGTTGATTTGTTTTTCAATGAGCATGATGTAGGTGATGTCCGAGAGGCCGCCCAGCAGCGCGGGTATCACGAACATTCCAACCGAAGACATGAATACCAAGAGAGCGCCAGCGAGCACTCCCGGCATACTCAAGGGCAACACAATCCAGAAGAAAGCTGAAATGGGTCGCGAGCCGAGACTTTCCGCAGCAGACAGCAGGCGCAGGTCCATTCGGCTCAGGGTGCTGTAGAGCGACAGAACCATAAACGGCAACATGATGTGCACCATGCCGACGTATACGCCCATTTTATTGTAGACCAGCTTGAGCGGCTCATCAATGATCCCGAGATCGGTCAGTGCCGTATTCACAATGCCGTTGCGGCCAAGTATCACAATCCAAGCAAAGCCGCGCACGAGAGAGCTTGTCCAGAGCGGTAGGAGGATAAGGAGTGTCACGGTCCGTCTTGTTCGATCCGACACAATGCGCATCGCATATGCGAGTGGGTAACCCAAGAGGAGACAAAGCAGCGCGATGATGAGTGCAAACCGAAAAGTGTGATACAGGACGCGCAGGATGACTGGGTCGCTGAACAGCTCAAGATAGTTGGCAATCGACCAACCCTGACCTCCGAAGCTGCGAGATACGATCTGGACCAAAGGGTAGAGGTAGAGCGGCAGAAGGAGCAGCGCCGCTGGGATCAAGAGGCTGACGACACCAATACGATGGATTGCGCGCGAAAACATTGCTTTGTTGAGGTGAGTGTGATTCGTACTTTCGGTCGCTTGGATTGCGTGTGCCTATCCGGTGCCGGAGTCACCGTTTCTTTCGGGTGACGCATTGCTTAATTGTCGATTCAAGGAAGATGTGGACGTCTTCCAAGCTCCAGCCAACCGTCACTTGGCTACCGATATCGACTTGCGGCACATGCCCGGGTTTGTTCTGCAACGTGACTTCAATGACATCTCGGTCATTGAGGGCTACACGGTACCGGATGATATTTCCTGTGTAGGCGATCTGCGCGACGCGCCCCTCAAAACGTTCTTCCGTGGCTGCAGAGTCATTGAGCACGATGCGCTCCGGTCGAAGCATCAAGTGCGCCCGGCCTTTCGATCCCTGCACCGGTTCGGGAACACGGCAGCGCAATCCCCCAGCTGTAACTAGGCTCCATTCGTCTGCGCCTTGCGCTTCCTCGAGCTCGAGTTCGCCTTTCAGGAAGTTAGACGTTCCGAGAAAGTCGGCGACAAAACTTGATTTCGGATGCTCGTAGAGCTCGCTCGGAGAACCGGATTGCACAACCCGCCCGTCGCGCATGATGATCACACGATCCGACATCACGAGAGCCTCGGTCTGGTCATGTGTAACGTTAATGACCGTGCCCCCCAGGTTGCGATGGAGTTCGCGAATTTCGAACTGCATGTTCTCGCGCAACTTCTTGTCCAATGCGCTCAGCGGTTCGTCGAGAAGCAGGACCGGAGGATCGAAGACAAGCGCTCGGGCAAGGGCGATTCGCTGCTGTTGGCCTCCAGAGAGTTGCCCCGGCAATCGCTGCGCAACGTTGGGCAGCCGCACTAGATCGAGCACCTCCTCGACCCTTCGCCGGATTTCAGCTTCGTCCTTGCGGCGCATCCTGAGGGGAAATGCAATGTTTTCTGCAGCCGTCAGGTGAGGAAACAGCGCGTAGCTCTGGAAAACGACGCCAAGGTTGCGATGCTGTGGCCTGAGATGGGTGACATCGCGTCCTCCGATCGTAATCGCGCCTGCCGAGGGCTCCACCAATCCCGCGATCATCATGAGTACCGTTGTTTTCCCGGAGCCGCTCGGCCCCAGCACCGTTACGAATTCTCCAGGGGCAATGTCGATGGTCACGTCATCGACCGCTCGAAAGCCGTCGTAATCCTTTGTCAGCCTCGACAACTGGACGCGGCCGCCCTTTGCTCCGGACACCTCTTGAGCTGCAATATTGACCTGAGGCCGCAAATGTTCCCTGAGAACAATTCCGTGCGATGTAGCGTCTACGGTAGTCATGTTCCCATTCCTACTTTTCTATCCCTGCTTCTATCGAAGCGCTTGTTTCGCGAATACCTAAACCGCGTTGCACACTCAACCAACCGCGGCGGAGGGATGACCGACCTCTGAGGATTTTGAGGACGCGTGGATACAATCAGTTCAATCAGCCGCAGAGGCCCCTGACGCGGACGCACCATCCTCCTCTTGGCCGCTCGATATGACGATTTTCGATACTTCGTGGCCAACCCGTTGCTCTTACTTTCCCATTTGGGGGTTCTATGTGACCAACCTCCCATATTGTACCTGTCTCGATCAGTAGGACGCGGAAAATGTAAAGCGCGCCAACGCATATAAACTTGGAAAAACGCTATCTTTCGAAGAAATACTTCAAAACAAAAATACTTTGCGCGATGTTTCGGCGAGAAGCGCGAGCATATCGAAAATCTTTGCCACGTCACCGGGTATTCGAATTGAGGACGTCACGCGATGTCGCACGCGTCAACAAGAAGAATTTTTAAGTCGATGGGGGAGATTTTGTGACCGGACGGCGCTCCGGCAGTTCTCAAACGGGGGGAGATCGGCCTCGGGGGATCGCAGAATGTACTCATCACAGTAGCGGTGAGCGGTGATGTTGGTAAAGAATGACCGTGATCTCGTCGAGCCGATCCGGCGCAGCAGTCCAGCTTTGAGGCGTTGTAGACAGTCGCCTGGGAAACTGGATTGTCAGCGTTGCAGCCCTCGCTGAACCGCGTCTCGCAGTGACATGACGGCCGCCATTGCCAAGCAACACTTTGCGGAGAATCATGCGCTGCCGCGTCGGTAGCAACCAGCCTTGACTAGGATGAATCCACATTCACCGGAGCCAGATACAGATTGCGGCGAGGTGGACGAAGGCGAGGAAGTAGTCTGCCCTCCGGTCAATCGAGTGGCGAAGCGTCGGAAGTGCTTGAGCTTATTGAAGCAGCGCTCGATGCGGTTGCGTAGCTTGTAGATCGCCTCGTCGTGTGGAATGGGGGCCTTGCGAGCGCGGGGTTGAGGGGATCGCCGCTTCGGCGTTCATGTCTGTGATGGCCTTGCGCAGGTCGTTGTTGTCGGCGAGCACGGCCTCGGCCTTGATGCCTTCGAGCAAGGCTTTTGCAGTCAGGTTGTCGTGTCGCTGGGCGGTGGTGAGCTTGAAGCGCAGCGGCCGGTCGAGACCATCGCAGAGCATGTGGATCTTGGTAGTCAACCCACTTCGGGAACGCCCCAATTCCTGAGTTTTAGCCCCCTTTTCCGCTCGCGGCCTGCTGGTGGACACGAACCGGAGTGGTATCGAGCATCAGATATTTGTTGTCGCGATCTTTGATCAGTTCGGCGAACAGCTTCTCCCACACACCCGCCTTGGCCCAGCGGGTGAAGCGCGCGTGCACGCTCTTCCACTATAGCCATAGCGCTCTGGCAGGTGCTGCCAGTGGGCTCCGGATCGCAGAACCCACAAAACCCCGTTTACGAAGGAGCGGTTGTCGACACCTCTGCGGCCGGGATCCCCCGCCTTGCCCGGCAACATCGGCGCAATCCGAGCCCATTGCGCCTCGCTGAGCTCATCTCGCTTCACACCCATCAGCCCGCTTCGAATCAAAACGGTTCGGAACGCATTGATTCAGCATCTTTCTGCTGTGGGAATCTTGAGGGTTCTGTGAGGTCGCGTGGCGGGCGCGAGCCGCGCGCCCGGTTGTGCGTGCGACCTCACAGAAGCCGGATTGAAC
>NZ_VITY01000033.1 GCF_007993935.1 Bradyrhizobium macuxiense
GACTTGTAATGGAGAGCTCGAGAGCGGCAATACACAGGAAAATACGGTGATCGCGATTGGCAGCTCCCCATTACCGGCTTTGCCCATAAGGCAGGAGTTGTAGGCGATGCGTGTGGCGCCGCAGTCATCGCACTGCTCGACGTGGCCGCCGAGCACAGCCGTCCGGCATGCCGTGATCGCGCCCATGACGCGCCGCTCGACGCGGCCCAGATGCTCGGCACGGGCTTGCCGAAACGCTTCGCCGTGGCGGCGGAAGATATCCGCCACTTCCAGAACCGGAGCCATCAGGTCCGCTCAGCCGGGCGGCACGACCTCCAGGCGGAGCCGGTCAAGCGGACTTGGCGTGTTGCTGATGGTCTTGGTGGCGACCTGGGTATAGCGCGCCGTGCTGGCCAGACTGGCATGGCCGAGCAGCACCTGGATGATGCGCACGTCGGCCCCGTTCTCCAGCAGATGGGTCGCGAAGCTGTGCCGCAACGTGTGCACTGTCACCGATTTGCTCAAGCCGGCTGCCGCACAGGCTGAACGGCAGGCGGCGTGCAGCACGTTCGGGACGAGCGGACGTTCGTCGTCGCGGCCGGGAAACAACCATCGCTTTGGCCGAGTGAGCCGCCAATACGTCCGCAGAATCCTCAAAAGCTGCGGCGAGAGCATAACGTAACGGTCCTTGCCGCCCTTGCCGTGCTCGACCCGGATCAACATCCGTTGGCTGTCGATGTCGACAACCTTCAAGAGGACCACTTCCGATACGCGCAGTCCGGCGGCATAGACCGTGGTCAGCGCGGTACGGCTCTTCAGGCTCGGGATCGCCTCCAGAAAGCTCACCACCTCGTCGCCGCTCAGCACGACCGGCAACTTGCGCGGTTGGCGCGCATAGGCGATGCGTTCCGGAACGGTGTCGTGACCAAGCGTCACACCGTAGAAGAACCGCAGTGCGCAGACGATTTGGTTCAGCGCCGGCCAGGACATCCCCGTCGCCACCAGATGAACCTGGAAGGCACGGATATCCTCCAGGTCAAGGCGGTCGGGAGAGCGACCGAAATACCGGCTCAACTTCGCTACGGCGTTGAGGTAGGATTGCTGCGTCGCCGGTGACAGATTGCGGACCGTCATGTCCTCGATCATGCGGCGGCGAAGTGGGCTGATCTCAGCCATCGGAAAACCTCCTGTCTGAAGGGTTGGGCTTCGAAAACCCGCAATCCTCTCCGACAGGAGGCAATCCTTGCTATGCCTCCCTACATGCCGCGACAGCGGCTTCGTTCAATCCTGAATGTGGATTAGTCCTAGCACATCCCTGCAATCGGTGTCTGAATGGTCTCGCACAAGATCAAATCCAATAATGCACGGCAGCATGCTGTCGACGGCCGCACTATCGCCGCTCCCATCAATCAATCGGAAGACTGGCTTGCAAAGATCCATCGTGCTTTCGATCAGGTAGGCCAGCCGGCGGCGTTAGCCGGAGCCACCTTTTTGAGCAGGATATCGCGCTGGCGCTCGGCCATTCGGTTCTCGCTGCTAGCGTCAGCGAAGCGGAAGGGTAGACTGCTGCAATGCGTGACAAAGCGGCGTCGTGCACGTCACAAGACCATCGCCTTGCACCACAGCTCGCGATAGAAGAACCGCTTCCAGCGCATACTCCACGTGGCCAATAGCGCAAAATCACGGCGAACGAGATTATCGAACGACATCGCGTCAAAGACCGAAACGGCGAACAGACCGAGTGGATCACGGTCGCCCCAGTCTTACGCACGATCGAGATCGTCAAACGCGTCACAATGCACGGCGCGCGGCACTGATACCAGGCAAACGCTCGCGATAGTGAGTACGGAGCTCGCAGAACTGCGCGGCAACGTGACCCGCCTTCAACAATCTACGCGAGGATCTCGGTAGCTTCTCGCTCGATGGACCGGCAATTCCCCATGTCGAGGGGTCGACCGTGATGGCTCATGCCGCGGCAGTTTCGCCGGACACTCGCTTGGTACATTGCGAACCGCCCGTTCAGCATCGTTGCAGGCGAGATTCAGTGCAAACACGCTTCGATTGCCAAGTTCGAGGGCCATGCCGAGTCGATCTCCTCTGGCTTCCGCCGAGAGGTTGAGCAGGAACGAGCGCTCGGTCAGCTCGATGATGTCGTTGAGCATTGCGATGACGAGATCCGGCGCAGCCTCCCGCCAGCCGACCCTGCAGCGGCAGTCTGCGCAGCGAGTTCGCGCGCATCCGCGACGAGCTCGGCGATTTTTTCCCGGCCATCTGGTCGATGCCCAGCGCCTGCCCGCAATGCTTGCCCATCTGGGTCGCACGCTGGATGTCGGCCTCCTCGCGGACTGTTTCTGCGATCCCGACACGGCGTCCCCGATCGTGAGGGCGTGACCACCGAAGCGCACTCACACTTTCCATTGCCGGGCTGATCGCTTTCCCAATGCCTGTATAACCCGACGTTATCTGTCACTATGGGTAGATGTCGATCGCTGGCCGTAAGGAGATGCTCCGCGCGAAGCGTCTTTCATTCGCTCCAACGCCAAATCATCGCGGGCGATAACGAACGCAAGCGACAACTCATCGGTAAGACTTTATGTCCGCCTCTGCCGGTGAGGTGGCTCGTCCTACAATGCGCGTCCGAGGGTTGCTCGGGCGGTCCGGGTCGATCCTCATTACAGGGAGGACGAGTCGTGGCGGATTATAGGGAAGCGCTTATCGATGTCGCCAAGCTGAGAAATGCCGTCGCGATTGCGGAGGCAGGCCGGGAGGGAGAGGTTCGCTTCTTCGGTGAAGTCGATGCTTCGGCCGTCAACATGCGCCGCGTTATAGTGCGGATCGCCAGCCGCTTTGACCGCGTCCACTTCTGTTACGAGGCCGGCCCGACGGCTATGGCCTTTCTCGTCTGATCCGGTCGCTCGGCCACGAATGCAGGGTGGTGGCGCCATCGTTGATCCCAAGGAAGCCCGGCGATGGGGTGAAGACGAACTGCCGGGATGCCGTCTCTCTCGCCCGGCTGCTACGCGCCGGCGAATTGACGGCGGTATGGGTTCCCGATGAGGGTCACGAGGCGATGCAAGATCTCGTTCGCGCCCGAGCGGCAGCGGTTGAGACGCTGCGGGTCCACCGGCAGCAGGTGAGCGCCTTCATGCTCAAACACGGTCGCACCTAATCCTCGCAAGAAAGGTTGGACGATGCGCTATCTGCGCTGGCTTCAGGAACAGCAGTTCGATCACCGCGCACATCAGATCGCCCTGCAGGAGATGCTCGAAGCAGATCGCGTCGCCAGGGAGCGGGTCGAACGTCTGTAGCGCACGATCGAAGAGTTCGTCTCGGCATGGTCTCTGGAGCCGCTCTCGCGGGCGCTTCAGACATTGCGGGGCATCGATCTGATCGTCGCGGTGACATTCGCCACTGAAGTCGGTGACGTGAGCCGGTTTGAGAGCCCACGTCAACTCATGCTCGGCCTGGTGCCGGGCGAGCGATCGACGGGGGGAGTCCGTCAGGCGGGGCGGCATCACCAAGGTCGGCAACGGCCGTGTTCGCCACATGCTGGTCGAGAGCGCCTGGACATATCGACACCCGCCGAAGATCGGCAAGACGAAGCCATATCGGCTCGAGCCGGCATCGCCAGGCGTGCGAGAGATTGCGTGGAAAGCACAGACCCGCTTGACGGCCCGTTACAGGAAGCTGGCTGCGTGCGGCAAACGAACGACGGTGGTCTGCACTGCTATCGCTCGTGAACTGGTCGGCTTCATGTGGGCGGTCGCTAGGCAAGTGCAGTCGGCCTGATCGGGCGCCCTTTCTCATCATCGTGCATGGGCGGAGGCGGGACCTCGGCAGAGGGAATGCCCGTCGGACGCTTTGTGACCGGCAAGAGCGCCGACGCCAGCAGGCAGTAAGATAGGAGCAGACCTCGGACGCGCAATCGGGAATGCGGTAGCCAACCCGCACATCAGAGCTTGATTACCGACGTCCCTTCGGTTCCGCCTCCACCTATGCACGATCACTTGTATGAGCAGCCGATCGGCGATCGGGCGAGGCTCTGCGTTCTATTCCTTGACAGCGGACATCAGAGCGTCGTTTTCAGGCCACGGCTTTGAGGGATTGAGTGCGGTAGGTCCAGGGCAGTAGCTGGTCGATGTCGCGATCTGGATGTCCGTTGACGATTCTCGTCAGGGCGTGGGCGAGATAGGCAAGCGGGTCGACGCGGAGCTTGCAGGTTTATGCTGACTGCAGAACTATGCCGAATAGGCTTATTTTCCTGGAGATTCGCCGTGAGCGGTGCTCCGCTTTCAACAGCGGAGGCTAGGATATGATCGCACAAGAGTATTTGCGACCTGGTTCAGCTGGCGGCCAGGATCGACTGGGACTGGATCGATCGGGAGGTCGCACCGCTTTAGCGGCATCGGTCGTCTTGCGATCGCAAGCCGCTTCCTGATCGGACTGTTGTTGTTCAAGCACATTTTACGGCTTGTCCGACGAGGGCGTCTGCGAGCGCTGGGTCTGCGACATACCTCCAGCACTTCACCGGCTTTGTGTTTTTTCAGCATGAGTTTCCGCCCGAGCGCTCTGACCTCAGTCATGGGCGCAAGCGGCACGGCGACAAGCTGGAGCTTTTGGTGGCTGAGAGCCTGCGGATCGCGCACGGGGCTGGCGCACTGCACGCGCGATCTCAAGCGGGTGACGGTGGACACCACCGTTCAACCCAAGGGTCAGCACCTTCCCGACCGACGCCAAGCTCATCCACGCGGCCATCAGGGGCCTCAATCGGCTGGCGCGCGAGCATGGCTGCGGCAGTCGTATCAACGCATCGCCAAGCGGGCAGCGATGATGGCAGGACACAATGCCTACGCAAAATAGTTCAAGGGCAATCGTCGGCAATTGCGCAGCTTGCGGATGTGGCTCGGCCGCGTCATCCGTGACATCCGCCGCAAGATCGGCGGCCAGGGCGAGCTTGAGGCTATCTTCGCGCAGCCGCTTTGGCGCGCAGCCCAGATCCGGTCCCAAGAGGAGCGCCAGCGCGGATGGAAGCTCTATTCCTTCCACGCGCCCGAGGTCGAGTGCATCGGCAAGGGCAAGGCCAGCGCGCCTTACGAATTCGGGGTGAAAGCCTCGATCGTCACGACCAACACCGCGCTCCGGGCGGCCAACTCGTTGTGCACGCCACGGCGTTGCCGGGCAACCCCTATGAGGGGCACACGCTCGGCGACGTCATCAACAGTACCGAGACACTCACACTCATGGGCTGCGCCATCGAGGGCGCCTACGTTAACAAGGGCTGTCGTGGCCACACAACGGAAAACCCGCGCAGCGTCTTCATCTCCGGTCAAAAGCGCGGCGTCTCCCTATCTCTCTTTCTTTCTCTGGAGCGGCTCCCGTTTGTTCAGCGGCCAACAAATCGCCTCAAGAACAACTCCGGATCAGACGCTCCACTTTTGGAATAAGGAGCCCGTTGATCGCACACGTATTTGACCGATAGCGATCAACGTGCGAGGTGAATTATCCAGCGGCCGGCCAATGGATGAGCCAGCCACTCGGGGTCTAATTATAGATTTCGATGACAGAGCATGGCTCGTCTGCGCACAACGGAGTTGGAAGAGAGTAATAGCGCTCATTCAAAGGCTCGGACACGATTCAGCGACATTGGAGGTAAATCGTCAATGCGGCGCATTTGGCCAACTAAGCGCGGAATTTAGGAATTGTTTGGCCAAAATCAGAGTATGTCGGTTTCGAAGGGAGTGCTATCACTCAATCGCCTCCGATATAGCCCGCTTGGGAAATCTACGAACAGCAGTATGAGAGGCGGAGAAGCAACGCGTGATTGCCGCCGATACCGATGATCCGGGACCCGAGCTCAGGATGCGCTCCGGGAACTTAAACGCGATAGTGCGAAGGATTTGTGTCGAGGCCAGGGACACGATCAGTATCGATCTGCGTCCAGCTGATCAGAATCTCTTCCCGGCCTTCGACGCTGGCGCACACATTGGTTTACATCTGCCAAATGGTATCGTGCGTAACTACTCTCTAGTGAATGCACCGCAAGAGCGTGATCGCTACTTGCTTGGTGTCTTGCGTTCACGTGTAAGCCGTGGAGGCTCTTCATTCATTCATGAGAGTTTGCGTGAGGGAGATCGTTTGATCATCACCTATCCGCGCAACAATTTCCGGCTCGACGAAAGTGGCGAGCGGTATGTGTTGATCGCTGGCGGTATCGGAGTGACGCCCATTTACTGCATGGCTCAACGACTTCTTTCACTCGGGAAGTGCGTTGAGATGCTGTATTGCTGTCGCTCACGTAAGCATGCAGCTTGGCTTCGCTCGATTGAATCGCTAGATATCCCGCTCACGCTGCATTTTGATGCGGAGCAAGGCGGTCCCTTAAATCTCGGCGCGTTCATGGCTGGGCGAGATCATGAGACGCGATACTATTGTTGTGGTCCGACGCAGATGCTGGGTGACTTCGAGCGCACCTCCGCACAGTACGGCTATCCACATGCGCACATAGAGCGGTTCGAGGCAGATCCCGTGCTCTCGCGCAACGACAATCCCGGGTACGATGTGCTTCTCGCGCGCTCCGGAAGGCTCGTGCACGTGGAACCCGGTGCGCGTTTGCTCGACGCGCTCCTACGGGCTGGCGTCGACGTACCATTCAGCTGCGTGCAGGGCTTCTGCGGCAGTTGCGAGGTTGCTGTACTAGATGGCAAAATCCATCATAGAGATAGTGTTCTGAGTGAGGCGGAACGCGTAAGGGGCAGATCGCTGATGACCTGCGTGTCCAGTTGCGACGGAGGCCGTCTGATACTCGATTGCTGACCACTGCTGCTTCAGCTGCGGCGTTTCTTGAAGAAATTTTGCGAGACTCGATCGCTTTTTGCTAATAATAGGCGCGCGCTTTCGCGTACGCTTCGTTCGAAGAGTCGTGCTCGGTGGTGAAGTGTTCTAGTGATTCGAAATCTACATTTGATCGGATGTGATGGATTGGACACGGGGCGCCGGCCGATACAATGACGGCAGTAGCTTGCGAAATTTGCTTTGGTATGCCCGCGCCGGGTGCGGGAATTCTTGGGAAGTTATTCAGATGACACGTCTTAGTCGAGGTAACGAAAATTGCACGGGATTGTTGGCCGTTCGCGAATTCGTTGGCAGTTCGCGAACCGACGCTGCCGACTTCTAGTTTCTCAGCCCTCCATCCAGTTCTGTCTGTATCAGGAGTGGACAAGCTTAGTCTTATGATCAGCGAAATTGCTGTGTCTCGGCGTGACCCTAGATCTCTTAGGAATGCCCTATGAAGACCCGCGCCGCAGTCGCATTCGAAGCAAAGAAGCCGCTTGAGATCATCGAGCTCGACCTGGAGAGCCCCAAGGCCGGCGAGGTTCTCGTCGAGATCAAGGCGACGGGCATCTGCCACGCCGATGCCTACACGCTCGACGGTTTCGACAGCGAGGGCATCTTCCCCTCGGTCCTCGGCCATGAAGGCGCCGGCATCGTTCGCGAGATCGGCGCCGGCGTCACGTCGGTGAAGCCGGGCGATCATGTGATTCCGCTCTACACGCCCGAATGCCGGCAGTGCAAAAGCTGCCTGAGCCAGAAGACCAACCTCTGCACCGCGATCCGCGCGACGCAAGGCAAGGGCGTGATGCCCGACGGCACCTCGCGCTTCAGCTACAAGGGCAAGACGGTCTTCCACTATATGGGCTGCTCGACCTTCTCGAACTTCACCGTGCTGCCCGAGATCGCGGTCGCCAAGATTCGGGAGGACGCGCCGTTCGACAAGAGCTGCTACATCGGTTGCGGCGTCACCACCGGCGTCGGTGCGGTCGTCAACACCGCCAAGGTGACGCCGGGCGCTAACGTGGTCGTGTTCGGCCTCGGCGGCATCGGCCTCAACGTGATCCAGGGCGCCAAGATGGTCGGTGCCGACAAGATCATCGGTGTCGACATCAACGACTCCAAGGATGCCTGGGGCCGCGAGTTCGGCATGACGCATTTCGTCAACCCGACCAAGGTGCAGGGTGACATCGTCCAGCACCTGGTCGGCCTGACCGACGGCGGCGCCGACTACACCTTCGACTGCACCGGCAACACCAAGGTGATGCGCCAGGCGCTGGAAGCCTGCCACCGCGGCTGGGGCGTCTCGGTCGTGATCGGCGTCGCGGAATCCGGCAAGGAGATCACGACCCGGCCGTTCCAGCTCGTCACCGGACGGGTCTGGAAAGGCACCGCGTTCGGCGGCGCGCGCGGCCGCACCGACGTGCCGAAGATCGTCGACTGGTACATGGACGGAAAGATCCAGATCGATCCGATGATCACCCACCTGCTCAAGCTCGACGAGATCAACAAGGGCTTCGACTTGATGCACGAGGGCAAATCGATCCGTTCGGTCGTCGTATTCTGAAATCAAAACACCAAGCACTAGGAGGATAGGTCAATGACTGTTCATATCCACCGGTCGGTCGACAATGGCGTCAAGCAAGGTTCCGGCAGTTTTGCCGGCGGCACGCTCGTCTGCAAATGCGCGGACAAGCAGGTCAAGGTCGGGGTCAAGGGCGATGTCGCCCACAATCACGCCTGCGGCTGCACCAAGTGCTGGAAGCCGTCGGGCGCCATCTTCTCGGTGGTCGCGGTGGTCCCGCGCGAGAACGTCACCGTGCTGGAAAACGGCGACAAGCTGCAGATCGTCGATGCGGCTGCGGTGATCCAGCGTCACGCCTGCAAGGCCTGTGGCACTCACATGTACGGCCGGATCGAGAACAAGGGCCATCCGTTCTATGGCCTCGATTTCATCCATCCCGAGCTGTTCCAGGAGTCCGGCTCGGCAGCGCCCGAATTTGCCGCTTTCGTGTCGTCGGTCATCGAGTCCGGCGTCAAGCCGGCCGATATGGCCGCGATCAGGTCGCGGCTGAAGGAGCTTGGGCTCGAGCCCTATGATTGCCTGTCGCCGCCACTGATGGACGCGATCGCCACCCACTTGGTGAAAGCAGGAGGTAGCCTGAAGCGCAAACTGGCTGCGCCGGAAAGTTCGTTTCCATTTTTGGAGAGCCCCGTGACCATGCCGAAGGCGCGGGCCCCCATGTAGCTGATCAACCGACGTCTAGCGCAGTCGAGTCGATTGACAAAAACACGCTAGCGCCCTACCTCACCACGGCTTGCGCGCACCATTCGCAATGACCGATAACCGAAGGTTACTACTGTGTTGCACTTTACGCCAAACGAATTCGATGGACGCGTAGAGCGGGTCAGGCAAGCGCTCAGGGCATCAAAACTGGACGCGATCCTGCTGTTTGCCCAAGAGTCGCATTACTACCTGACGGGCTATGATAGCGCCGGATACAAGCACTTCCAATCGGCCGTTCTGACGGCCGATGATACGCCGATCACTCTCCTGACGAGGCGGCCGGATCTGCAGCAGGCGCGTCGGACGTCCACGATGACCGATATCCGTATTTGGTACGATACAGTTGATGCTAATCCCGCCGAAGACTTGAAGCGGATTCTTGAGGAAAAGGGATTACGGGGGGCGCGGATCGGTGTCGAGCTTGCCACGTACGGATTGACTGGAGCGAATTGGGAACGCTTGCGCAACGCACTCGACGGGTGGTGCGTGTGGAGTGACGCTTCATCGATTGTACAAGAATTGCGGTCGGTAAAGTCCGACGAGGAACTAGTCTACGTGAGGAAGGCCGCCGCCCTCGCGGACGACGCTGTCATTACTCTCTTCGATACGGGTCGTGCAGGCGTATCCGAGGCCTCAGTTATTGCAGCCATTGACGCGTCGGCATCTTCCGCGGGCGGCGATATTTGTGACAGTCCTCGTATCTTTGGGTCTGGTCCGAAAGCCATCTTATTCCGTCCGACGACCGGCAGCCGTGTCATGAAGGATGGCGAGCAGGTGACGATCGAATGGGCAGGCGTTAGTCGACGCTATCACGCGGCCATTTTCCGGACTGCAGCGATCGGCCGGGCAAACTCGGCTCATCGATCGCTGTTTCCGATCGTGCGTGACGCCCTCGAAGCAATGACAGAAGCGGCGGCACCGGGCCAGCCCGTAGGGAAGATCGATGAGGCATATCGTCGAGTGTTCGACGCAGCCGGTTACGCGGAAAACAGGGTAGCCACATCAGGCTATTCTATGGGAGCAACGTTCCCGCCGAAAGGAATTATGGACTACCCGCCGCTCCTATTTGCAGGCAACTCAGCCATCGCAAAGCCGGGGATGGTGTTCTTCCTTCACGCCGTCTACGCAAACGAGCAGACCGGTGCAGCCATGACTCTAGGACATTCAATACTAATTACGCAGACGGGACGAGAGGTACTTAGCCGCCTACCTCTCGAATACAGAGAGTTACTCTAACTCGACAACGATTGGTGGGCTCCTCAATAATCAGCCTTGCGGGCATTGAGGGGCCGACCCGTTGTGCGGAGGCACTTTGCGAGCAGCCGTTAGCAGTACTGCGCGGTGTGGCAGAAGCGACCGGTTTGCACGCTGAGTGCTAGATAGGTTTGAATTGGCGGTTCAATCTGGTAGACTTCGCTGCCGCTCTACATTGCGCGCTGGCAACCGCCTAAGCTTACGCTGCCTGCGAAATTGCGCTCAGGCATTTTGCATCTGGACCGGGCGAGTGATAGCAAACTGCGGCACCCAAGCCGTAAAAAGGGTGCGTGCCACTACCAATGCTTGCAGCATTCCATCGGCCGGCTCATTTCCCTAGCGATAGATATGACAGTCGGCAGATTTGACAACGTCGTACCTCAAGCATTCAAACCCACTTTTGTGTAAGACTCTTTCCTCAATTGCCGACTAGGGGCATCGGAAAGCGACGCCGCGACCTGGCTCACGAATTTCCTTGTCTGCGTCGCCGCTCACCCAGTTCATTGGCTGGAAGAGCTTCAGTCCTAAATCAGACTCCGGAATCTACGAGCAACATGACCACACATGGCGTCGGAGAAGGCAGTGTCCCAAGCGTTCACCGACTTCGGCATCGAAAACCCGGTCGAGCTCGTCAGGCTCTACACGACGCCCCGAACTTCTCTCGCTAGGAACGGGTATGATCTGACCAGCCTGCGGCCTACAACACCAGGGTCGTGTCCCCGGTGATGGTGTAGCTCGGTAGAGCAAAGCTGTCCGCAGGCGCGCCGTCAAATAGCGCCGTGGCGGGCGGACGGCTTTGCGGTGGTCACCGGCGATTCGCCGGTAGGGTCGGGTTGCTGACACCAA
>NZ_VITY01000034.1 GCF_007993935.1 Bradyrhizobium macuxiense
CCTACTGTTGGCGATGGCGACGCGATGCGTATAGCGGCCGAGATAAGCCAGCACCTGTTCGGGCCCGCCAAATGGCGGCTTGGCATAGACGACCCTGCGGATTCCGAGATGATGGTGCGCACCGTACCGAGTTGATGGCGCGCAGGGTTCCGAAATGATCGCGCGCAGTATTCCGAGCATTCTCCGCGCAGCATTCCGATTTGATCGCGCGCAGTTTCGGATGGTGTGAGGCCTGATCGTTGGGCCATTTCTCCGGCTGGAACCAGCTGGGAGAATTGGATGCCGACGAGGAGGGTTATCATGCGCCAGGTGCGCGAGATTGTGAGGTTGAGCCTTGAGGCTGGGCTCTCGACGCGCGTGGTTGGCGAGCGCGTCGGCGTCGGACCGACGACAGTACGAGACACGCTGAAGCGGTTCGCGGGCGCGGGTCTGGCATGGCCAGTCCCGGAAGCGATAAGCGACACCGAGCTGGAGCAGCTGCTGTACGGGCCTCCTGGCGTGAAGCCGGGTCGCCGCAAGGTACCCGAGCCTGACTGGTCCGCTATTGCCCGCGAGCTCAAGCGCAAGCACGTGACCTTGCAGGTGCTGTGGGACGAGTACATTGCAGAGCATCCGGACGGATACCGGTATAGCCGTTATGTTGCGGCCAGATTTATGTTGTCGCTGGTGGAGTGAGCCAAGGATTTCGCCAACCTCCTCGGCTCGCTCCGCAACATAAGAGTGTGACCTTTCGGCCTACAGGGCCTTCAGGAATGCCATCAACGACGGGAGAGAGAGGTGCCGAGGCGGCGGCTTTAGGCTGCTGATATCGACCCTGGCTAGCGCCTCTGCTTTCATCTCCAGGTCGACTTCAGCATAGATGTGCGTGGTGTCTAATGACACGTGGCCCAGCCAAGCACGAATCGTGTTGATGTCGACGCCAGCGCGCAGTAGGTGCACGGCCGTTGTGTGCCGAACCGTATGTGGGCTCGCGCGCTTCGTCGCCAACGTCGGCACCGTTTCGGCCGCCATAGCGGCATATTGCGTCACGAGACGGTGTATTCCGAAGCGCGTCAAAGGCTGGTTCGTCCGCCCGAGAAAGACCGCTTCATTTTTGCTCCGGTCGGCCACAAGACGAGCCAACGAGGTTGCCGTCGTTGACCACAATGGACAGATTCTAACAGTGTTTCCCTTGCCGTGAAGTCGCACTGACGGGGACGCACCTAGCTGGAGATTGCCCACCGTCAATTTTGCTGCCTCATCGGCGCGAGCACCGCTGTTGTATAGGAAAAGCAGTAGAACATGGTCGCGCCCCCCAAGACTCGTGCGTCTGTCAGGTTGGTCTAGCAACGTGTCCATCTCGGCCTTTTCGAGATATCCGATCGCCGTCTTGGCCGTCTTCTTGAACGGCACGGCCCGTATCTCGGAACACCAAGCCAGGTGGACCGGCGAACGCGTCCCGATAAAGCGCGCCAGTGAATGGATGGTCGCCAGCCGTTGATTGCGGGTGACCTCGCTGCACTGGCGATCGCGCTCCAGGTGGTCCAGAAACTTGCGGACGACTTCCGGCGTCAGCTCTTCCACGGTCATGCGATCGATGGCGCAGCCTCCCTGCTTGCTGGCAAACGGCAGCAACAATGTCAGCGTGTCGCGGTAGCTGGCTTGGGTGTTGCGGGAAAGATTGCGCTCGGCGACCAGATGTTCCAGCAAGAACCGCCGGATCCACGGACCAAGCAGGCTCTTATCCTTCATGGTCGGCCTCCATCGCGTACAGAGCAAAGCGCTCGCTGGCCGCCTGGAGGAGATCCGGCGTCATCTGCAAATAGCGCTGGGTTGAACGGATATCGATGTGGCCAAGGTAGGTTGCGAGTTGCGGAAGCAGTCGCTGCACCTCCTGGCCGGAGCGATACCATGCGATCACCCGGTGCACTGCGGCTGTGTGGCGAATATCGTGCAGCCGTGGAGGTCGAGGCTCGCCGACAGGGCAACCGATTCCGGCGGCTCGGCGGACATGCTGAAACCAGGAGATGACCCGCACATAGTGCCACGGGCGACTGCCGCGCGTAGTGAATAATGGAGATTCTTCCCCGCGCGGCAGAGGGAGCCGGCGACGGCGCTCGACGTACTCGACCAGCTCCTGGTTGAGCTTTGGTCCGATTGGCACGAGGCGCGTTTTGAAGAACTTCGTGTCACGGACGGTGATGATCTGATCAGTCAGATCCACGTCTTGCAAGACCAAACGAAGCGCCTCGCCAATGCGCATGCCGCTTCCGTATAGCAACAAGAGAAGCGTACGGTACATAGTTGGCACGTGAGGGCGATGGCCAACCTTCAGGATCGAGGTCGCGTCCAACAGGCGGCGCAGTTCTTCCGTGGAAAAAACATAGGGCGTTTGTTGCGGCGGCAGCTTTGGAAACGTTGTCGGCAGTGGGGAGGATGCCGCGTACCCGCGACTGATAGCGAATCTATAAAAGCCGCTCAAAACCCTATATCGCAGCATCCAGGTGGCGCTGAGCGATCCTTTGCCTTGGAGGAACTCGGCTACCGCCTCTGGCGTAACTTCGCCGATATCTCGATTACTCATCGCTCGGCAGAATCTGCGGAGCAGAACCTCAGCGGACTCGAAACGCGCCCCCAGAGACCGCTGCTTGGCCAGATAGGCGTCGACAACATGGGTCAGCATCATTGGAGGCCTCCCAGGTCGAACGCTCCGACCTCGCGAAGCGCTTGCATGTTCACCTTGGCGTAGACGCTGGTTGACGCCGCGCTGCGATGTCCCAAATGGTCCCCGATCTCCTTTATCGACAGACCTTCGGCAAGAAGCCGGGAGGCGCAGGCGTGGCGCAACGCATGGCCACCGCGGTGGGCAGCGTCGATTCCAAGCGCAACAAATCTGCGGTTAGCGACATCATAGATGCTCCCTGCCTTCAACGGTCGACGGGGCGCGTGCATGCAGAGGAACACTTCCGGGCACGATGATAGCGGCCGCACCGTGTCGATGTAGCGGGCGAGCGCCTCAGCCGCAGAGAGAACCAGCGGGTAGATTTGCGGCTGGCGGCGCTTCAGGCGGAAAAGCCGTAGCGTCCCACCGGACCAGTCGATCTGATCGAGGCGCAATGCCGCCACTTCGCCGCTGCGCATCCCGTAGACCGCGAGCAACAGCAGGATCGCACGATCACGGATGTCCCGGGGGTTGTCAGTCTCGGCTTCGGCCAACATGCGCTGCACGTCGCACCAATCTGGGGCATACGGCAGCGACTCCTCGCGATAGAGCCGAGGCCGGCAAATCGAGGCCGCTAAGCGGTCCGTACACATTCCCCGCTTTGCCGCGTAGCGCAGAAATCCCCGCAAGGCAGAGGCTGTGCTGGCCACCGAAACGCGGGACCATCGTCCCGTCGCCTGGGTGACGAAATAGGCGTCAACGTCCGCAGGCTGAAGGTCCCTAAGTTGCCGGTTTGTCTGATCATACCAGCGTAGGAACCTACCGATCATCCGACTCCATTGCTCCACCGTCGATGGCGTGAAACCGCGCTCATTGCGCATCCATGTCACATACTGGTCGAGTTGGCTCTGGTACTGAAACACGACGGTTGGTTCACGCCACCAACCGAGAAATCGAAGCCAAGGTCGTCCGATGTCGACGACTCTTCGTGCTGCGGTGACAGCCCCCGTCAGGCGCAGACGCTCGGTCGCGATCCGTTGGAGCGCCTCGATATCGATGCCATCCGAAGCATTTGGACCGAGATACGCGGCAATCCGCAACAGCTCGTTCCGCTTGATTTTGAGAGAAGCTGCGGTCGCGCCGGCTTCTGCACAGTGGCGAAGGTACCGGTACCGCTCGTCGGTGAATGGCGCGTCATCACGGTGGGGCACGGTCAAGAGGATGGAATAAATCGTCTGATCCATAGCGAGCCTCCATTGGACAAATGGTTCGCTACCCAGACGTCGAATTATGTTGCGTGAACAATGCCCACAGCGTTCAGGATCCCCGCAATTATCGCTCCTTGCACAACATAAATTTGGCCGCAACATAACGCGAGATATGTTCACGATTACATATTAGCCGTTTCTGTGAGTTGTTCCGCAACTGGGAAGGCCGGCTGCCGCTGGTGATGCGCCAGCACCACGGCGGGGGCGAGAAATTGTTTGTCGACTATGCCGGCGACACGGTGCCGGTGGTCGACCGTAAGACTGGCGAGGTGCGCGACGCGCACATCTTCGTCGCGGTCATGGGCGCATCCAGCTTGTCGTTCGCGCTGGCGACGTGGACCGAGCAGCTCGGCGACTGGATTGCGGGACATAGCGCGGCCTACAGCTTTTTTGGCGGCGCGACGCAACTGCTGGTGCCCGACAACGCCAAGGTCGCGGTGATCAAGGCCTGCCTCTATGACCCTATGGTCAACCGCAGCTATAGCGATATGGCGCAGCATTACGGCACGGCGATTTTGCCGGCACGGCCGCGTCGTCCGAGAGACAAGGCCAAGGTCGAGGCCTGCGTCGGAATCGTCGAGCGCTGGCTGTTGGGGCGGCTGCGCAACCGGATCTTTTACAGCCTGGCCGAACTCAACGGTGCGATCGCCGAGTGGCTGGTCAAGCTCAATGACGGACGAGTGCTGCGTCAGTATGGCCGCACGCGGCGCCAGCTGTTCGAGGAAATTGACGCGCCGAATCTTAAACCGCTTCCCGGCGAGCCGTGGGTCCATGCCGAATGGCGCCGATGCCGGGTCGGGCTCGACTATCACGTCGAGATCGAACGACACTACTACTCGGTGCCCTATCGCTTCGCCCGTCGAGAGGTAGAAGCGCGGATCTGCGCGCGAACCGTTGAAATCTTCCTGGGGGGCGAGCGTATCGCCGCGCACATGCGCGGGAGTGGCAACGGGCGGCACACGACGATCAGCGCCCACATGCCTTCCAGCCACCGGCGCTATGGCGAGTGGACGCCGGCAAAGATCCGCAGCGAGGCAAGCCGGATCGGCCCGATGCTGCGCCAGCTGGTCGACCGGATCATCGAGGATCGGCCGCATCCCGAACAGGGCTATCGTTCGTGCCTGGGGATCATTCGGCTCGAGAAGCGCTTTGGCGCGGAGCGCCTCGAGGCGGCCGCGTTGCGCGCGCTTGAGATCCAGGCTCGCAACTACCCAAGCGTCAAATCGATCCTCGAGAAGGGTCTCGATCGCGTTCCAACGCCCGCGTCCCCCGAGCGCGAGCCGATCCTACACACCAACATCAGAGGCTCGAACTATTACCACTAAGGAGAGAAAATGCTGACACACCCTACGCTCCACTTGCTTACCCGGCTCGGCCTTACCGGCATGGCCGAGGCCTTCACGAGCCTCGCCGACAACGAGGAGGTCCACGGTCTCGCTCACGCCGAATGGTTGGCGTTGCTGCTGCACCATGAAGCGACTTGGCGTAACAACCGGCGCCTGGCGCTTCGCCTTCGCAAGGCCAAGCTGCGTCATCATGCCGTGCCCGAGGATATCGACTACCGCGCCCCCCGTGGGCTCGACCGCCGCTTGTTCGACATGCTGCTCAAGGGAGACTGGATCAAAAACCATGAGAATTGCGCCATTGTCGGGCCAACCGGCGTCGGGAAAAGTTGGCTTGGCTGTGCGCTTGGTCACAAGGCCTGCCGGGACAACCACTCTGTACTTTACACCCGGCTGCCGCGGTTGTTCGAAGAACTGGACCTTGCCCGAGGCGACGGCCGACTCGCCTCGCGGATGAAGAGCATCGCCGCCGTCGAGCTCCTCATTTTGGACGATTGGGGCCTCCAAGCCATCGACGCCAATGCCCGCCATTATCTGCTCGAAATCCTTGAAGACCGCTACGGCCGTCGATCAACACTCGTCACCAGCCAGCTTCCAATTGCCAAATGGCATGAGCTCATAAATGACCCAACCTACGCTGATGCCATACTCGATCGCCTGCTTCACAACGCTCACAGGCTCGAACTGAACGGTGACTCCATCTGTGGACGCCCCGCAAGATGCAAGCGGTTTTTGAGAAGATCGGCCCGTAGTCGGATGCTGCCATCTGTCCGGCCTCTGATGCAGCGATGGAGCTGCGGGCCCGTATGGGAGTTCGCGGACCGGAACCAAATCATAAATGCGTGCTCCAGGCACGATGAGTTCATCTGGTTCTTCCGGCCCCGTCCTCGCCGACTGTTGCGCCATACCCTCCTTCGACCGACTACACCTCTGACGACCTCCAGGCCCGCCAAGATCATGCCTTGGCTACGACCGGAGCCCTGTAATTCTCCTGCTTCAGAAGAAGTGCCCAGACGACCCGCGCCATCTTGTTGGCGAGCGCGACGGTTACCAGCATGCGCGGTTTGCGAGCGAGCATCTGTTCGAGCCATGAACCCTCTGGCGCGCCGCGTTTGCTCGCCTGCTGCACGACAGCGCTGCTGCCGATGATGAGGAGGCGCCGAAGCGTGCGTTCGCCCATCTTGGATGTCCCGCCGAGCTTCTGCTTGCCGCCCGTCGATCTTTGAAGAGGCGTTAGCCCAAGCCAGGCCGCGAAGTCACGGCCTTTGGCAAAAGTCTCGGCTGGCGGTGCCAGAGCAGCAATCGCGGTAGCGGAGATCGGGCCAACGCCAGGAATGGTCATCAGCCTGCGCGATACTTCGTCCTCACGAGCACGTCGCGCGATCTCTTTGTCAAGATCTGCGATCTTGCCATTGAGACCGGCGAGCAGGTCTAGCATCAATCGGAACATGGCGTGGGCCGCTTCCGGAAGCGAGCTGACCATCTCTTCTTCCTCGATGAGGTCGGCAAGCCTCGCCATATGTGAAGGCCCTTTGGGTGCGATCCAACCATATTCCGTGAGGTGTCCTCGGATCGCGTTGATGAGCTGAGTTCGCTGCCGCACCAACAGATCGCGCGTTCGAAACAGCAGACCCGCCGCCTGCTGCTCTTCGCTCTTTACGGCCACGAACCGCATGCTCGGCCGCTGCGCGGCTTCGCAAATCGCCTCAGCATCGATCGCGTCGTTCTTCTGACGCTTCACGAAGGGTTTTACGTAGGCCGGCGGAATCAGTCGTACCTGGTGGCCAAGCTGGGTGAGCTGGCGAGCCCAGTGATGAGCCCCGCCACATGCCTCCAGCGCGACAGTACAACTCGGCTGAGCTGCGAAGAACTCGAGCACTTTTCCCCGGCTAATCCGCTTGCTGAACAACGCTCGACCGCGCCCGTCTACGCCGTGAGCGTGAAAAACATACTTGGCGATATCCAGACCGATTGTGATAACCTCTGACATGGACGCCTCCCTTAAGTGGTGCTCAACACCCACCTCCACTTTGGCACATCGATGCCGTCGGCGGGGCGTCCACCCCATCATAAATGACCCAACCTACGCTGATGCCATACTCGATCGCCTGCTTCACAACGCTCACAGGCTCGAACTGAACGGTGACTCCATGCGTCGCCCGCCCGTTCTTCCTCGGACTTGATTACGCGGATCGGCCGATGAAGACCGAGGTTGCAGCTCGCGAAGCTGACCGGCCGCTACGGCACAGTTGGGGGTGCGCGTCCGGTCAGCTTCGCTCCGTCGCGCAACACCATCCAACATCAGACGTGATCTCTTCGGCCGCCGCTTGACCACGGGCTAACGAAAGTGCCAATTGCCTTTAACGATCGGGTACTTCACCTGCGCGCGATCAGATCGGAACGTTGCGCGGCATCAGATTGGAATACCTGCGCGCGATCATTGGAATCCGCAGTCGTCTCGTCGGCGAACAGCTTTGGCCGTTGCCTGAGCTTGCCAAGGAGGCGCTCATGCAACGGACGCAGGTGGAAGGCTGCCTGGCCCACCCAATCCGCCAACGTCGAACGATCGAGTTCAATGCCCTGGCGGGCGTAAATCTGCGCCTGCCGGTAAAGCGGCAGGTGATCGGCATATTTGGCGACCAGGACCTGAGCAATGGTGGCCTCGGTCGGCAATCCGCCCTCGATCAGCCGGGCCGGGACTGGCGCTTGCACGATGCCTTCCTCGCAGGCCCGGCAGGCGTATTTGGGACGCCGGGTCACGAGGATCCGGAACTGCGCCGGGACCAGGTCCAACCGCTCGCTCCTATCCTCGCCGATCCGGTGCAGCTCTCCCTGGCAACAGGAACAAGTCTTGTCCTCGACGTCGACGACGACCTCGATCCGTGGCAAGTGCGTCGGCAAGGCACCACGGTTGCTGCGGCGCTTGCGAGCCCGCGCCTCACAGCCTTCAGGTGTGCTGACGTCCTGCGCCGTCTCGCTGTACGCTGCAACCTGCTCGACGTCTTCCAGGCCTAGCAGCATCTGATCTTCAGGCAGTGTCTCCGCCCGCCGGCCAAACCGATGCCGCTGCAATTCCTTGATAATCTGACGCAACCGTTCACTCTCGTACCGCTCGGCGAGCAGCATCGCTTTCAGCGTCTCGGGGTCGTCAGGCAGGGCGTCACTCACACCCGATTCAGAGCATGTTTGCTGCCATCTGGCGACACGTCCGACGTTCCTGATTCACTTCGCCGCAGCGCCGCCAACAGTTATCCTGCTTGCGTTGGCGCCGCCGTCTCCCGTGCCTCATGCACGAGCCGCCAGTCCAGTCCTTCCAGCAGCGCCGACAATTGCGCCGCCGACAGACGCATCACGCCGTCTTCGATTTTCGGCCAGCGGAAGATGCCATCCTCGAGCCGTTTGGCGAACAGGCACAGACCCGTTCCGTCCCAGAACACCAGCTTGATCCGATCTGCCCGCTTGGCCCGGAACACATAGACAGTTCCCGAGAATGGATCTGCCCGCATGCTCTCGCGTACCAGGGTCGCAAGCCCTTCCATCCCTTTACGGAAGTCTACCGGTTTGGTCGCCACCATCACCCGAACCGCACCCGACGGGCCGATCACCGGCTCGCCTTCAATGCCTGGACGATCGACGCAATCATCGTCGTATCAGCACCACGACCGGCCCGGATCGTGATGCCATCGACTTCAATCTCGATGATCCCGCTATCCGCCTTGCGCACCAGTTTGCGCTCCTGAGCAGCCGGCGCCGGCACCACGGCGTCCACCACCGCTGGCACAAACTGTACTTTGTCCGCTTCGGAATGCCCGCCCGCCGCTTCTCGCAACTGACGTCGCCAGCCAAACAACTGCTGCGGCGACAATCCATGCCGTCGGGCCACCGAACACACCGAGTCGCCACTCGCCACGATCTCAGCGACGATCCGCGCCTTGTCCTCGTCGCTCCACTTCCGCCGACGGCCGGCCCCGGTGAAGACCTCAAGCCGCCGCACCGGCTCCATGATAGCAGTATGCACTGTGTCCATTCTAAGCCTAACGGTCCAACTGACCGCAGACTCGCAGATCAACCCGTCATCCGATAGGTGGCCGCTGAACAGCGCTCTGATGTCCGCTGTCAAGGATTAGAACGCAGAGCCTCGCCCGATCGTCGATCGGCTGTTCATAGAGATGATCGTGCATAGGTGGAGGCGGA
>NZ_VITY01000035.1 GCF_007993935.1 Bradyrhizobium macuxiense
ATGGCGCCGCAAGAGATCGTAATCGGTATAAACGCCTTTTCGGTACCAATCTTTCAGTCTGACGGCGATTGCATTGCGGCCATCACATTGGTCGGTTCAATGCAATACCTTGGCGAAAAGCCTACCGCCGAACAGCTAGCGACGCTGCGAGCTGCAGGTCACGCAGTTTCAAATAAACTCGGCTTCCACGGCGAATATCCATATGAACAATCCAAGTAAACGGCGTGCGCATCCGGTGTAGACTACGCATACGACGAAGACCGCCTGATTGACGTATGCGTCGCGGGCACGGCGAGCTCTATGATGGCGTTGCATGAAGGTAAGGCGACCTGCTGATCGGCGGACTTGTCGGCTTGGCGCGGGAACTTCCATTCCCAGGGCAGCAATTCGTGCAGACGCGACGCCGGCAAGATCGGCGATACGGGCGAGGACGTCGACGGATAGCGCGACAATCCGGCTGGGAAGAGTTTTGTTGGATCTGATTGTCGCGGAGCGTCAATCAGCGGTTGTTTTTGGTGTCGCGCCGACGGTGGCCGTCCTGGGCCGCGTTTTCGCTCGAACGCGGTGCGGCTGCGATAGCCCTCGATGTTCATTTCGATGATGGTGGCGTGGTGAACGAGGCAATCAATGGCGGCGAGCGCCATGGCGGGGTTCCGGAAGACCCTATTCCATTCGCCGAAGGGTTGATTGGCGGTGATCAGCATCGAGCGCCGTTCATAGCGCGCGCTGATGAGTTGGAGCAGCACGCTGGTCTCCGCCTGATCCTTGGTGACGTAGGCGAAATCACCGAGGAATCCAGCAGATCGAAGCGATCGAGGCGGGTGATGGCGACCTCGAGGTTGAGCTCGCGCCGCGCTAGCTGGAGTTTCTGGACGAGATCGGTGGTGCGGGTGAAGAGGACGCGCCATCCGTTTTCGATCAGGGCACGGCCGAGGGCTGCCGTCAAGCGACTCTTTCCGCCGCCGGGCAGACCGAACACCTGCAAATTGGCATCCCGCCCGAGCCGACCATCGCCAGCGGCGAGCGCGATCACCTGCGCCTTGGAGATTATTGGCACATCCTCGAAGTCGAAGTTGTCGAAGGTCTTTCCGGCGGGCAGCCGCGCCTCGACGAGGTGACGCTCGATGCGACAGCGGCCGCTTTCAGCGATCTCGTGCTTGGCGATGACGGCGAGGAAGCAAGCCGCCGGCCAACCTTCTTGGTCGGACTGCTCGACGAACTGTGGCCATAGCACCCTTAATGCCTTCATGGCGGGCAGCCGCAGCTCGTTGAGCAACAGATTGAAGCGCGCGGTGTCGACTGTGTTGGCCGTGTTCATGCGGCGTCTCCGATCTGGCTGGCGCCGATGAGACACTCATAGCTGGCGAGCGGGGCAAGCTGCTCCATGACCTGCGGCACGCAGGCAGGATCGGGCGCGATGTGGGCCCGGCAGCTGTCCGAGGTTGGGCAGTTAGCCGGCGCCCAAGTTGGCGCCGAGCTGACCAGCGAGTTCAGCCTCGTAGGCGCGCTCATGCGCCAGCGCAAGCAGATCGACGATGAGCCGGTATGCGACCTTGCCAACAGACTACAACATTCCAAGTTGATCGAAAACATCATGCGCGGTGCGCATTCCGCGCTCGGCAAAGCGCGTCGCGATCTGACCAGTATGTGCAGCAGCAGCACATCGGCGAAACCAGCTTAGACAAGCCCCCGGCACGGCGCTGGCAGCTCAAGGCCGCTGCTGGCAATCAAGGCCCACAGTCGGCCCTCACCCGAGCGCCGGCATCGGCCATATGGGAAGCGCCCATCTCGCCCGCGCCATGAGGAAGCGAATGGCATTCCGCTGCTCGATCGCGTTAGGATACAGATGTTGTGCACGGGACACGATGCCGAACGCGTTATCGATTCCACAACGTTCGAGAAACTGGGTAACGCGATCACCGAGATAGCTTCCGTTCATGCCCTTTCCGGCTCGCTCTGCCGGCCTTCTTGTGTGATTTGACCCACCTTGCATGTGTCTTAGTAGCTTCGAGAATTACATCGGCTGCGTAATGAGGCGGCGCATTCTCGCAGTTAAACGAGAAGACGCCGGCCAGCGGGAAGCGCAGTTCGTGGTGTTCGTTCACTTGGTCTGGCTGCTCACCGAGCTCGGCGTTGTCGGCTTCCAGCCTGACTTATCCCCTGTTGAGCGCATCGATCGTGGCGCGCTCTTGATCGCGTCTTTATCTCTGAGATCACATCCGCAGCTACTACGTCACATGGTCCGCAGCCGCTCGGTGCGCTTGCGCAAGAGGTGCGCGCTGGCGAGCAGCAACGCCGTCAGGACGACCATAAGCGTGGATACGGCCGCGATCGTGGGATCGATCTGGAATTGCAGATCGTCCCACATGCGCCGCGGCAACGTGATAGCACCGGATCCTGACAGAAACAGGGACACCACCACCTCGTCGAACGATGTGATGAAGGCGAACAGCGCACCGACAAGCACTCCTGGGCGGATAAGCGGCACCGTCACCTGCCAGAACGTGCTCACCGGCGTGGCGCCCAGACTGAGCGCTGCTTGTTCGAGCCTGGAATCGATGCCGGCCAGACTGGCGCTCACACTTGTCATCACGAACGGCACGGCCAGGCAGGTGTGCGCCAACACGATCGCGATCGGCGTGCCGATCAGGCCATAGCGAGAGAAAGTGTAATAGATTCCGATCGCCACCAAGATTACTGGCACGATCAACGGCGACAGGATGAGACCGGACGCAACGACGCGCAGCGGCCCCGGCAGGCGTGGGATCCCTATCGCAGCCAGCGTGCCGAGCGTCGTCGACAGCAGCACCACCGACGCCGCGACGAAGATACTGAGCCAGGTAGGTCCTAGCCAGTCGGCGTTGCCGAAATAAGCCACGTACCATTTCAAGCCGAAGGCGGGCGGTGGAAAGGTGAGATAGTTCGCCGACGAGAAGGACACGACGAACACAACGGCGATTGGAAAGGCAAGGAACAGCAGGATCGAACCAACGACTGTCCTCGCCAGAAGGCGGGTCAACAGGAAACGCGGGGCGCTCATCGGAGATTCATTCGGAAGGCGTTGCCGACGCCCGGCAGACGCTGGGCCACGGCGATCAGGCCGAGCGCGGTTGCCAGCAGCACGGCAGATAGAGACGCCGCATAGGCCCAATTGAGCTGGTCAACCTGCTGGGCGATCAGCATGGAGAGCGTGATCTCACGCGAGTCGCCCACCAACGCGGGCGTGATGTAGGATCCGAGCGCCAGCACGAACACCAAGAGCACCCCGGCAGCCACCCCGGGCATCGACTGCGGCAGGATGACTTGACGGAAGATGCCCCAGGGCGTGGCGCCCAGGCCCGCGGCGGCGCGCGCCAGCGAGGGATCGACCTGCCGCAGCGCGTTGGCGATCGGCAGGATCATGTAGGGTAGCAGGATGTGCGTCATGGCGATCTCGGTCGCGAGCGTCGTGTTGAGCAGCCGGGTCGGCCGCTCGAGCAGGCCGAGCGCCAGCAGCGCCTCGTTGATCAGGCCATGACGGCCCAGCAGCACCATCCAGGCGTAACTGCGCACCAGCACCGACGTCCAGAGCGGCAGCAGGATCAGGATCAGGATCAAGGGCGCGCTCGAGCGGGCGCGTGACAATGCGAGCGCGACCGGGTAGCCCAGCACCAGGGTGCTGAGCGTGACTACAAATGAAGTGCTCAGCGTGATCCAAAAGGTCCTGAGGAAGACGGTATCGCCCGGCAGCCCTACATAGTGATCCAACGACCAGTTGGGGTCGTTGAGGCTGCGCAACAGCATCAACACCACCGGTACGGCGTAGAACACCACCATGTAGGCCAGTAGCGGGGCAGCGAGCAACAGCGGCGTGAGCTTTGGGAGCGCGCGCTTCCACGCGCCCCATTCCCGCGAGCCGCGGACGAGCCGTGAAGGGAGGATCGTTGTCGGCACAGACAAGAGCCCCTCCTACACCACGATTGTGTCCGCGACCGACCAGGCGATCTCCACGCGCTCGCCGACAGCTCGACGGCGGACCGCGGCACTAGAAGCTTCCTTGAGCACCATAGAAGTCCCGCCCTCGGTCTTTAGCAGATAGCGGCAGCGCTCGCCCGCGAAGACGGCCTCGCTCACGGTGACGCTCATTCGGTTGACGCCTAGTCCGGACTCGACCGGTCTATCGGCGAAGCGCAAGCGCTCGGGCCGCGTGGCCAGGGTGACCTTGGTACCGCTCGCCGGGCGCACCGAGGAGACGGCCCGCATCAGGACGCCATCGCACTCGGCGACGACGACGTCACTCTCGACACCGCGCACGGCAGCCGGCAAGAAATTGGATTCGCCAATGAAGCCAGCCACGAAGCGATTGCAGGGCCGGTCGTAGAGATCTTCTGGCCGCCCTACCTGCGCCACGCTGCCGTCGTTCATGACAGCGATGCGGTCCGACATTGTAAGCGCCTCGTCCTGGTCGTGCGTGACCAAGATGAATGTGATGCTGAGCTCAGCGTGCAGGCGGCGCATCTCAAGCTGCAGATTTTCGCGGAGCTGCTTGTCGAGCGCGCCCAGCGGCTCGTCCATCAAGAGCAGACGCGGCTTGAACACAATTGCACGCGCCAAAGCCACGCGCTGCTGCTGGCCACCGGAGAGCTGGTCCGGATAGCGCCCGCCGTAGCCGGGCAGGTGGACAAGCTCTAGCGCCTCACCGACCAGCCTCGTCCGCTCCTGCTTCGATACGCCACGTTGCTTTAGTGGGAAGCCGATGTTCTCGGCCACGGTCAGATGCGGAAACAGAGCGTAGTTTTGGAATACCATGCCGATATTGCGGCGATAAGGCGGCGTAGCGACCACCGACGCCCCGTCTATTGTGATGTCGCCGCTCGTGGGGGCTTGGAATCCCGCGATCATCATGAGCGTGGTGGTCTTGCCAGAACCGCTGGGGCCTAACAGGGTCAGGAATTCGCCCGACCGAATGTCGAGCGAAACCCCAGCCACGGCAGCGACGCCTGCGTAGCTCTTCTCCAGATCACTCAGCGACACCGAGGCGCCGCGGCCACGACTCTTTTCCTCAGGGGAATCCAAAATCCCTCTGGGTTCCGACATGGCGGCCCGCGAAGCTTGGTAAGATAGAGAACGCATTAGCCCAGCAGCCATTTAGTGAACTTGGCAGCGGCCCTTTCGCGGTTGGCTGCCCACCATTCGTAATTGTAGGGTACGACTTGTTTCTTGATCTCGGGCGCGCTCGGCAGCACGACCAGTCGCTGTGGCGGGATGTACTTTTGGGCGGCTTCATTGACCGGGCCGACGGGAATGGCGAGTGCGAAGCGAGCCTGCGGGATTGGCATAGTCGTATAGGCCACGAATTTCATGGCATTCACCTTGTTCCGGGCTCCTCTTGGGATACCCCAGGTGTCGAACTTGGCCACCCCCTGATTCCATGAAATTGCCACCGGCACGCCTTGCTCCTGTAACGCTGCCATCCGGTGTCCGTAAACGGTGGCCATGACCACTTCGCGATCAGTCAGCATCTGCGTCGGCTGGGCGCCGGTCGTCCACCACTTAACCACGCTCTTCTTGATCTTGTCGTAGCTGGCCAGTGCTTTATCGATATCGAGGGGATACAGCTTGTCAGGGGGCACTCCAGCCGCCATCAGCGCGAACTCTAGCTCCGGATAAGCGGGGCCGACGCCGTACATGGCACGGTCGCCGGGAAACTTCTGGATATCCCAGAAATCGGCCCAACTCGCAGGGGTGGCGCCCCTGAAGGCGTCGGTGCGATAGCCCATCACCTGGGCGTGCACCATCATGCCGAGGTCATATTCGAAGCGGTATTCCCTGCGAACGCCGTCATCAATAAGCGAGTAGTCGATCTTCTCAAGATAGTCGCCGGTTTTCATAAGGTCTATAGCGTTGGCATGACCCAGATGGACTACATCCCATCCGACGTTGCCGGTATCGACCATCGCCTTGACCTTGGCCCAATCGGCACCGGGGAAGTCACGAACTTTGATCCCCGTTGCTTTCTCAAAAGGCTGGAATTGGGCCTTCTGCTGGGCCTCCTGAACAGTGCCGCCATAGCCCGCGATACGCACCTCGCCTGAGCCCTTGAGGATGTCGGGAATAGTGGTCTGCTCGGGCCAGGCGCCTTGCGCCAAGCCCGAGCGTAGAATGAAAGGTGCGGCGAGCGCCGCGCCCCCAAGTGTGAGCAGGTATCGACGTCGGACGGTTACCGATGAATACTTCCTTTGTTTTTCTATCTGCATGACGTTGCTTCCAGCGCTCGCCCCTTCGCCGGGCGGATCCGCACAACCGCCCACCACCACCTTCACGAACTTGCTCGAACGGGCGTTAAGCCTCAGTCCGGCTCTCTCGGCAACTTCAAGAGTTTGCCGGGGTTCATGAGGTTGCGTGGATCAAAGCACTGCTTGAGCTTCCGCATCATCTCCATCTCCACGTTACTCTTGTAGCGCGGCATTTCGTCGATCCGTAAGCGACCGATGCCATGTTCGGCGGAGATCGAGCCCCCGAGTTTCGCCACGATGTCATGAACGATCTGATTAACTACGGGCAAATAGGACTGCCACCTGGGTTTGTCGCCCCCCTCTGCTTGGAGTGGGTTGTAGTGGATGTTGCCATCGCCGAGGTGGCCAAAAGCGAACGAACGCAAGCCCGGAAATCGTGCTCCGAGTGCCTCATTCGCTTCAGCGATGAATTGCGGCACCTTCGAGATCGGCACTGATACGTCATGCTTATAGGACACGCCCTCGAGCCGCTGGCCTTCCGGCACGCCCTCCCTAATGCGCCAAAGGCCAGCGGCTTGGGCAGCCGAACTGGCAATAACGCCGTCGACTAGTTCGCC
>NZ_VITY01000036.1:0-2626 GCF_007993935.1 Bradyrhizobium macuxiense
CTTGCACGCGCCCCGCCTTCAAGGCAGCCAACTCAGCAGTGATGTTAGGAAGGGATACGAGCTGCCCAGAAGGTATTCCAACTGCCTGCGCGGTCTTGGAGGACGCGCCGCCCTGCGTGACGGCTACGGTAACGTCCGGCTTCGCGACGATGTCCTCGAGGCTGGCGAGCTTTTTTGGATTACCCTTCGCAACGATCAAACCGTCGCTCGCCTGGTAGTGCGGATTTGCAAACACAACTTGTTTGCAGCGATCGGGACGAATAAACAACGAGCCGACTGCATCATAGCGTTTTGCCTTGAGACCCGGAATAGCGGAAGCGTAGTCGACCGGTATCGCCTCAATGTTTGTAACGCCGAGCTTGCTGAAAACCGCCTTAGCGATTTCGAAGTCGGACCCAGCGAACGTCCCGTCCTTCTGCCGAAACACGAAGGGCTCGAGCTCCATCACCCCGAGGGTTACTTTTTTTTCCTTCATTATGCGGTCGGAGGTCTCGCCCGCGGCAGCTAATGTGGAAACATTGGTCAAAGCGGCAGTGATCGCCAGCAAAAGACAGATTGTCCTTGTCATATTCTATCCACTTGAACGGTTCGTGTTGATGTCCATGACTTGCTAACCCGATCAATTGCAAATGCGCTTGGCCACGAAGCTATAGAAATCGCGTACTGTTCCTTCGTAGTTTTCTGGTGCGAGTGGCCCCGGCTTATAAAAGCTTGATCGGAGGCCGTGCTGAAGAGTTTCAAGTTTCGCACGATCCTCGCTATTGACTTGATCGACATACGCAATGAACTCCGCCAAGCGGTCGGATTCTGGTTTCTCCCCAGGACCGTCGAAGCCCAAACGCAATTCGACTCGATCAATCGACAAGGGCATCAAGCATACATACGCGGTCCGGTGAAAATTTGAGCTAACGAGGAGGTTTGGAAAGACACTGAAATTGAAGCTAAACGGGCTCTCTTCACGCGAAGGAGCCACGGCCTCCCGTTGGGGCGCATTTCCTCGACCGAGTGTGAACGCTTCAGTTCGCTGGGGCGCTCCGGGCTTATAGTGCGAGCGATAAGCCGAAAAATGCCCGTTCCCTGGCACGTGTTCGCTCAGTTCCGACCCCGACCTAGTCCCTAGGGTCTTAGGATGCGTGGCGTTTAGGTGGTAGCCCTCCATAAAGTTTTCAGCCAAGCATTTCCAATTGGTATTCCACACCTCTTCTCTACTGTAGTGCAGTCCGCGCTCTTTCAAATTGTAGTCTCGGATATGCGACTCGAGCGGAGCAAGCGTCTCACATAGTGGCGCGGCCGTACCATCTAGATTAACGAAAATGAAATTCTGCCAGATCGTTGTAGAAATGGTAGGCAATGAACATTTTGCAGCGTCAAGGTCTTTGCAATCTTGCATGAGGGGCGCACGCTTTAGTTTACCCTCGAGATCAAAGCTCCATGCGTGATAACCACAGACATGGATGCGTGCGTTTCCGCGACCAATTGCGACGAGATTGCCACGGTGACTGCATACGTTTGCGAATACGCGGATTTCGCCTTTCCCGTCGCGCTGCACCAGCAGCGGTTCACCAACCAAATCGACGGTGAAGTAATCACCGTTGGCGGGCAGTTCGCCAACGTGGCCGATGCAAACCCAGCTCTGGCGGAAGACTCGCTCACGTTCGAGCTGAGCGAACTCCTGGGAGGTGTAGAACCCTCCTGGCATGGCATGAGTTGCTCGCGTTTGAGCGACGTTCGAGAGGGTATCGAGCAGCAAGCGTTCGGATTGCGACATCGTACCGGCAAGACAAGGCGAGGTTTGGGACATGAATTCGCTTCCTTTCAGGTATCGGACCGGTGTTAGGCTTTCTTCACATCACGATCTTGTTTCACCACGTGATGTCTTCACATCTCTTCGAATTGCGTAGGAACGTTGGCGCTACCCGGTTCGCTCATCACCGTTTGCTCGCGGGTCGGATGAACTCAGGAACCGGGCTATCGTAAAACCAAACGGGCTCTACGCGTGGTGCCCATCGGCCAGCGCTTACTAGCGAATTCACGTGGTCGCAAACCTGGTCCAATCGGGGAAACCACACACCGCCTTGTTCTCGCATGTATTCGATAAACTGAACTACTGCATCAAAGCGTGCCAAGCGTCCGGATAGGAAACAGTGCCACACAGTAGTCCAAAGAGCCCCATATTTTCTCGTCGCATCGAATTCAGCCCGGAAAACCTCAATCGCCCGCTGGGGCGATTGGATCGGCATCAGATAACTGAAGTCTCCGTTATTCAGATAGTACGCAGCATCGTCGGACGTCGTCTCGACGGGAAATTCGAGCAGCTTGCCGCTATCGCCTTCGACTGCATACGGAACGTCATCCCCCATCAACGAGGAGTCATATTCGAAGCCAGCCCGGACAAGAAGTTTCAAGGAGTTCTTTGAGAAGGCAAAACCCGGCGCACGCCAGCCGCGCGGTTTACCCCCGACCTCACGTGCATATGCCGCCAGCGCGCGATCCAACACGCGCTCCTCTTCCTCAAGAGTAAGCTCATTCGAACGCTCATGAACGTAGCCATGCAAAGCTATTTCATGCCCGTTCTTGAGCAACAACTCTATTGTCTGAGGAAACCGCTCGATGATCCAGCCTGACA
>NZ_VITY01000036.1:2723-4207 GCF_007993935.1 Bradyrhizobium macuxiense
CACAAAAAACGTCTGCCTCATCTCCAATCGGCGAAACGTCTCGACCAGCCGCGGTATGCCTACTGAAGATCCATAGCGGACGAGCGAAACACTGGAAACGAGATTATCCAGGCGATCAGGATGTCGGTAATGTAACGAACTATCGACGTCCACGTCCCAGGTAAGCGCCACAGCGCATCGGTTTCGATCTGGCCAAGGAATGGGATTTGCGAGCATGTGATTTGTCCTAATTTGCTAACGGCACGCTGAGCACGTCGTAACCGTAAAGCCATTCCTGATCAGTGTCGCCACGACCTAGCTCGTGTGTTTGTGAAGCTTCGTGCGTCCTGGTTATGCGTTGGAAACGACTTTTTTCGTACAGCTGCAATGCAGGTTTGACGTCTTCGCCGCCATAATGCTCAAGGCACCGCACCAGCATGGCCGCGTCTTCCACCGCCATACCGCCGCCTTGGCCTGTAAGCGGTGGCATTGCATGGCAGGCATCGCCGAGTAGTGTTATGCAGCCTCGACTCCACGGGAGGCTGGACGGACGTGTGAGTATCGGCCAGCGACTAACTTCAGTGCACCTGGCGAGAAGCTCCCGAAGTGTTCGGTTAAACCCTCCGAAAGCCGCCCGCATACGCGTCAAATCTGCCACCACCGGCGAGAAATCCGGCTCGTCCCACGCTTCTGGCGTCAACGCCGCCACATTCAACTCGTCGCGAGCCTCACTCATGAAATAAGCGACCGCATAGCGATCTGGCCCCCACCACCGATTGGCGTCCAACAATTCCAGCCCTTCGAGTACCCTGCGCGGTAGAATGGACCTATACGCGACCCTTCCGAAGTACTTTGGAGGCTCCAGCTCGAAAATCGCGCCACGAACAACTGAGTTCAGCCCGTCCGCTCCGATCAACACGTCTGCGGAGGCATGTGTACCGTCTTCAAATGAAAGCTTTATCTCTGATCCGCCGCGTTCCTCGAGCCCGACAAGCTTTTTGCCGAGCTGGATTGTGTTGGGCTTAACGGCCGAGAGCAGCATGTCGTGAAGAGCGCCTCGATGAAAAGTGACGAATGGTGCCCCATAGCGCCTCCCAAGCTCAGGAGTTTGCATGACGTTGAACGCGCGGCCAGTGTCCCATTCGCTGTTGACTGTGATGGAAGGTTGCAGCCCAACCGCTAGCATGGTCCGACCAAGTCCCATTGAATAGAAAACCCGCGTGGCATTGGGGCCAAAACTTATGCCGGCCCCTATCCGGCGGAACGCCGGCGCCTGCTCATAGATGGTACAGGTGTATCCGGCGCGCTGCAGCAACGCTGCCGCTGTCAGCCCGCCGATACCCCCGCCGACGACGGCGATGTGTGTATTCGCTTTGCTCATAGTCGCTCTCTCAAAAATCGGGAATCAGCCCGAGCGGCCTTCGACTGCAGGTCTCGAATGGGTAAGATTCAATCAGCTCAACAGCGATAGATTGAATCTCTCAAGTCAGGTCGAGGCATCGAGC
>NZ_VITY01000037.1 GCF_007993935.1 Bradyrhizobium macuxiense
TGCCTTATGGGCAAAGCCGGTAATGGGGAGCTGGCGGCAATTTGATCGCGCTCCTGCACCAATCACCGCCAACCCCACTCTCCATTACGAGGTACGCCTGAGGAGTTCGATCAGCTGGTCGGTGGGCTGGAAGACGCCGCGCCGCAGGTGGGGCGGCACGATCGCCTCCATCGCATCGAGCTTCTCGGTTGGATCGCCGCGCGTGTAGACCTCGGTGGTCGTCAGCGTAGCGTGGCCCAGCCACAGCGACACCTTTCGGATGTCCCCGGTCGCTTGCAGAACGACCATCGCGCAGGTGTGCCTGAGCACGTGGGGCGAGACGCGTTTCTTGGCGAGACCGGGCTGCTTGCGAGCCGCAGTCGCGGCGTGCTGCCTGAGCAGATAGGCAAAGCCCCATCGGCTCAGCGGCTCACCACGGGCGTTGACGAACACCTCGGGTGTCGCGACCTGCCCGCGGATGGCCAGCCAGGCACGCAGTGCAGCGGCCGCCGGCTTCCACAACGGCAGCGTCCGCTCCCGGCGTCCCTTGCCGAGCACGCGGATGCTCATCGAAGGCAGGTCGATGTCATCGACCTTGAGGCCCGTCAGTTCGGAGACGCGCAGCCCTGCGCAGACGGCCACGTGCAGCATTGCGCGATCGCGGATGCCATCGCGTGTCGCCGGATCGGGAGCGTCGAGCACGGCTTGGAGCTCTTCGCGCAGAAGGTAGGGCACCAGGCGCGTGTCAGTTTTCTTGAACGGGATCGCCAGTACACGGCGGATCTGCTCGAGCGCCGCCGGCTGCCGATACTCGAGGAAGCGGAAGAAGGACTTGATCGCCGCCAGGCGAACGTTGCGCGTCACGGCCGCGTTTTTGCGCTCGTCCTCAAGATGCTCAAGGAAGGCGCTGACGAGCCCGGCATCGATCTGTTCGAGCGTCAGCGCCGAAGGTTTGACCTTGAGCCGGTCGGCGGCGAACACGAACAGCAGCTGGAAGCTCGAGGCATAGGAGTCCCTCGTGTGCCGGCTGGCGCCCCGCTGGCAAGCGAGGGTGTCGCGCAGGAACGTCTCGATGAGGGGAGCGATCGGCGTCATGCTGACCTCCCTTCGGACATGAACGCTTCGCTGGCCATGGCGACATCGCGCAAGAGGTCGGGCGTGGCCTCGAGATACCAGTAGGTCGCATAGATGTTGACGTGACCCATGTAGGTCGCGAGTGCCGCCATGTGCGCCCCGCACCGGCCTCGGCCGGTAGGGCTGCCTTGCAGCGCGCGCACCGCAAACGTGTGCCGTAGATCGTGCAGGCGAGGACGGCGAGCCGACGTCGATCTGATGCCAGCCTTGTCGACCAGCCTGTCGAAGGTCTCCTTGACGGCAATGTAGCGTAGCGGCCGACCGCACTTGTCGATGAAGACCGGATCATCGTCTGAGCCGGGCCCGCGACGTGCCAGGTATCGCTGCAAGCCGGCGACCGCCGTGTCGTGCAGCGGCACCAGTCGCGTCTTGCGGAACTTGGTCTCGCGGATCAGCAGACCGTCGCGGGTCACATCCGCGATCGTCAGCTTCAGGGCTTCGGAGATCCTGAGCCCGGTGGATGAGAGCAGCGCGATCAAGGTCGCTTGCGTGTGCGGGCGCAAGCCGCGCGTTGGCCGAAGCCGCAGCGCAGCTTCGACCAGCCGACTGATCTCGTCTGTCGTGTAGATGTGCGGCGTGCGACGCTTCTTGCGGGCGCCGAAGTGATTTGCCGGCGGCAGCTCGTGCCCGACGTCCTCCACCAGGACATGGCGTACGAAGCGACAGACGGCTCTGAGCCGTGCATCGCGTTGCGCGACGGATGGTCCGAGCGCGGCCCAGTCGATCGCTGTTTTTGTCTCGACGTACGTTTGTCCGCGCTCGGCCGCGAAGGCGGCAAAGCTCTTCAGCAGGTACTCCGCGGTCGACATCGCGAAGCCCGTGGTGCGGCGGAGCGCGAGATAGGTCTCGATGGCGTCCAGCATCAGAGCGCCTCCGGCCACGGCTGAGCAACCTGCTTCAGCAGCGCGACGTCGGCCTTTGCGTAATAGGCCGTCGTGTCGATGCCGCGATGCCGAAGGACGAGGCCGATCTTGTCGAGCGGCACGCCATGGCGCAGCATCTCGGTCGCCGCGGTGTGCCGCAGAGCGTGGGCCCCTTTGACCGGCGCCACGATGTCGGCCCGCTTCATGATACGCTTGACCACCGACGAGATGCCGTCGCCTCGTCGGAATGGACGGCACGGTGCGATCGTGCGCAGGAACAAGAGATCGTTCCGGCGGGTAGACGGCCGGCATTCGAGGTAGGCGGCGATCGCATCCCCGACGTCTTGCGGTAGCGGCAGCCGGACCTCGTAGCGCGACTTGCCGCAGACCCGTAGCGATCCCATTTGCCACTCGATATCCGCGAGACGCAGTTGCGCCACGTCACCGGCCCGCAGGCCGAGGCGCACCAACAAAAGTACGATCGCACGATCACGCCGGCGCCCACCGACGTCGCCGTCACAGGCAGCGATCAGCCGGTCGACCTGCTCGGTCGACAGATACCGGGGCATGTCGGCAAGCTGCCAATGAGCGTAGGCTGGAACGGCGCCGTCGAGACCTGCCTGACAACGGCCTGCGACTGCGAGATACCGCAGGAAGGCCCGCAGGCTCGTCGTCATCTTCTCGATCGTGCCACTCCCGCTATTGCTCGCCCGCTCCCGGAAGTAACTGCGGACATCGTTCGGCCTCCAGCCGTCCGGGTCAGATCGAAGCTCCATCATCAGGCCCGCGGCGTCGCGGGCGTAGAGCCTGACGGTGGCATCGGATGCGCCGCGATGCTTGCGCAGCCACGTCTTGAAGTCGGCGACCAGCTGCGGCTCGGCGGGTGCTGCCCCCACGGCCGCGGACCGGCAAAGGCCGAGCTCGACGAGGTGCCGACGAAAGAGCCTGGCACCGTAGATGGTGTGGTGGTTGCGCCGGCCGCCTTTGGCGCGTGGACACCGGCAAGTGCGCAGGTGCTCGCCGAACGCGGCGAGATCAACGTCCGTCAGGCCCGCGCCTTGCTCGGCCATAACATGGCCGATGTGAGCCGCCGCTCGCAAATAGCGTACCGCTGTCTCGGGGCCATAGCCCTGCCGCTCCAGCGCCGCTGCAAACCCGTCAAGGTAAGGCCCGCTCGGCCCACTGCGCAGATGCCCCAGCATCTTCGCTGCCGAGAAGTACGTCTCCAACATGTCCGTCTCCGTATGTGACCGGCCATCAGTGGCCGACCCAACGGGGCCGCACGGGCGACTTGTAATGGAGAGCTCGAGAGCGGCAATACACAGGAAAATACGGTGATCGCGATTGGCAGCTCCCCATTACCGGCTTTGCCCATAAGGCAGG
>NZ_VITY01000038.1 GCF_007993935.1 Bradyrhizobium macuxiense
GAGGTCCCACACACCGCTTTCCTGCAAAATCGAATACTTTCTCAACACAATTTTTGCTTATTTTTCAGGTCAATCCGCATTCTTCACGGACGACTCCGGAGCCCGCCGTCGACCCCGAAAGGCCCTGTCCATCAGGATCTATGTCGATCGACGACTTGATCTGCGTGGTCTTTCGTGGACAGGCTCTCGGCCATTTCAACGACACGTCGCCGGGCCTCGCGGTCACGGATCAAGCGAAAAGCTCTCAGAAGTCGAAACGAATCCGCAACCTCATCAGAACGGTTCTTGCCTGCCAATCCAACCTCTCGCGTAGCGCCCGTGCCCAGCTTAGATCATTGCGGGATTTGGTTCCAGCGGGGCGATGCCCCTGTCAAAGTTCGGTCGCGAGAAAGCACCACGCCGCCAAGGGGGACTCAACCGCCAGGCAGTTCGCAAGTCCTACCGACGGTTCGCCGCTCTTCAGCGTGATCAGGAATCAGGCCGTGGGAGTGCATTCACGATAGGAGCAGGGCGACCATCATTCATTCCAAAAGTCTAACGCTGCAGCCAAGAACTGGCGAAACTGTTCGACATGTCGAGACAGTTCACAATGGCGCTTTGGGCGTCGACTGTCCCGCCACGGCGGTTGGGGCCGGCACCGTTCTTTTCGCCAGGGCGCCTGCCACCCGCGGCTGATAGGATGAGACGTCTACGCCAGCGGGCGCCTTGCATGCAGCCGCCAGTGAATTCGTGGCAGCGACCTTCTTGGCTGGCGTCTGGGTGTTCGCCTTTACGTCCGCCTCGGTGGCGTTCGCTTGCAGCTTGCTCTGCGCATCCGGCGAGGGGGCCGGCTTGTTGTTATCCTGGTTGGCCCTTGCATCGCTCTCCGCCTTGCCCGTGGTCTGCATGAGCTTGATCAGGCCGGTCTGGAAGGTCCCCGCTCGGTAATAGGTCTCGAGGTCGCTAAGCGCGAAGCCGAACGGATAGACCGAGGTCGGGCAATACATGTTCGCATAGATAATCGCGGCCTGGTCATGCCTGGCGGTGCGCATCGACGACAGGACGTTCTGGATGATCTGGCTCTTCAGGATCTTGTCGTTGTAAGCGGAGTCGAGCCCGTTGATCAGCGTAGCCGTTTCCGACAGTGCATGTGACGTTCCCAGATTGCCGATCAGTCCCGCGGTGGTCGTCAGCACGCCGGACGTCACCTTCGTGCTGAAATCGACGATTTGCCCTTCATGCATTAACTGGGCTTCGTACTGGGTGTATTCGATGTCGATCACGTACATTCGGGCCGCAATCATGTTGTTGCGGGCCGACATCTGCTCCGCAGCCGTGCCCCTGAACAGATCGGCGTAGCTGTTTGCGTACGCCCTCATCTCCGTGATTTCATCCGATATCGGAGCGACTCGCTCAGGACCGCCGAGGGAGCCCGTCCAATTGCATCCCCCGAGGCCGAACGCAGCGGCGACGAACATAAGTCCTCGCACAATGCGGCGGGCCGATTTGCTTGTGCAGCCGACTGCAATGACGATCAGAAGAACGAACGCGCAATGTCCGCCGCCGAAACGCCGCCATCTCAGTACCCCTACATGAATGAATAGCTAGTGCAATGCGCGAACTATTTTAGGTTGAAGTCTCTTAGGCAATAGTCAATCGAGGCTCCGCGCGGGATATCCACAATCTGGAACTGATATGAACGGCGTTGCAAGATGCGTAGACATGGATCGCATACGGTACGTTTCGTACTGTCGATTGGGGTGTGCTCAGCTGTAATGGCTGTCTTGTTCGAATTGTTGTCGAGTCTGCCTTCATCACGTTCGGCCATTCGAGGAGGCGCCGCCCGGGGCGCGTCGAAGGTTAGATTGGTACCTCGACAATCGCATTAGCCATTCTGGTTCAGGTTAATGTCGTGCGGTTGTTGACGCCGTTGCCGCCCTGCTCGCAATGTTGTGCCATTGCGAGTCGTTGAGGTAACCAAATGATTGAGTTGATGGTGCTGTCTGCCTTCGTGATCGCTCTAGGTCTGATTTCAGCCAAACTTTATAGGCGGCGCCGGGACGTCTTGTATGGGCCGTACATCAGGCGCGGGCGCATCAACGAGCGTTCGGCCTAAGAGCCACGGCGAGCGCTCTTTGATAGGGAGCGCGATTCTATTTGGGCGGCTCATTGGAAGCGAGCTTGATGGCCGTTCTGATGACGAGGATCGGGGGAGAGGCCAGATCCGTCATCAAGTTAAGGTAGGGTGATCGGGAGCTCGCCGTCGCCAAGATCGCAGCGACCCCTGTTGGCTCTTGAATCCAACGTGAGATCCAGCCTGACGGTTGACCGGCAGTTAACCGATCTGGCCGATACTGCTGTTCCTGCCAGTCCGGAGACGTGGAAGTGTCCTTCCAGCTTACCGTCCTGAAAGTGCTGGCCGGCCAGCCCGCCGGGCGCGCCTCCGTTGCCGAGCTTCGGCACGCCGTCGAAATCTTGATGAACAGCGGCAGAGATTGGACCGACCGCATGAAGCGGCTCGCCGAACATGCGCCCGACCTGAATATCTTCTCAGCCAAGTTGGTGCTTCGCGATGTCGAAGGCTGGGAGATCACGGAAGATGGACGGCGATTCCTCTCCACGCTCGAAACCGCGGTCGCCGTTCGAAGACAATCGCCTCGATCGCTTGCCGCGCCGGCCTCCAGCGAGCCCGTCGAGCGATCGGAAGATGCCGCAAAGAAACCTGATCTTCCGCGAGGTCGTGGTCGGAGGCCGCGGCATCGTCGCGAGCGAGATCGACCCAATCGACGGGCAGTGTGAAGCGCCTTCGTCAACTTCGATGTCGCCCGGTTCGCTTCTGCGCAGACTCGCACTGAATAACAAGGCAAAGATTGCAGGCTTGGCTTGGCAGGAACTAGAGGCGTTCTGGTGCCAGTGAAGGGGCTTGCTTCGAACATTCTGTGCGAGCGGCACAATAATGCGCTAGGCGACCTCGCTAGCCTCATTGATAACTTCGTCACGGCGATTCGATCGTTCGATGGCGCTCCCAAGAGCAGGCACATCCAATTCAGCGGCTCCGGTATTGAACGTTGGATGCTGAAGTGCCTCCTCGGTCTAAGCGTCTCCAAGAACATCACATCGCAACTCAAGCCGGAGTGTACGGATCTCTTGTTTGAGAGGATCGATTGGCCGGACAAATGGGGGCTGTACTTTTCAACGAATTCATCGAACCCTATCTAGTCGTCCGTGAAGAATGCGGATTGACCTGAAAAATAAGCAAAAATTGTGTTGAGAAAGTATTCGATTTTGCAGGAAAGCGGTGTGTGGGACCTC
>NZ_VITY01000039.1 GCF_007993935.1 Bradyrhizobium macuxiense
GCTCTTGCGTGCCATCATCCGAGCCTTCCTCGAGACCATCCCGGCGCCAAATATCGCCTGAGCCCGGCGGCGCGCCGGTTCTTCACGAACGACTCCGGAACCATGATTTGCCGTGTATCGCTTCCCCGCAGGTCGGCGAGCTCTTGTGCCGTTCAGCTGCGTGGCGGTCGAGACGCCTGAAGGCGGTCCGTAGGCTGAACGCGCAGAGTATCCAGATATCGGACCATCGCATCCAACCCGGCCTTCAGGTCGGCCCCATTTTGAGAATTCTTTGCCAAGCTGATGTACCCCTCATAAGCCGCGATCAGGAACGTGCTCGACTGGTCCGGGTCGACCCCCTGGTCGACGTCCCCATGCGCCCTCCCTTCTCGCAATGTCTTTGCGATCGCGCCCTGCCACTCTCGGAACAATTTTGCAGTTCGTCGGCGAAACCCCTCATCAAGAGGCGACATCTCCTGAGCTATATTGTTCAGTGGACAGCCGCATTCGATGTCGTGCTTCTCCAGCGACGTCCCCTTCAAGACGGCGATCAGCGCATTGATCGGATTCTCGGCGTCGCGCAAGGGCACCTGCCACTTCTGCCGCATGATGTCGGCCACCACCACGTCAACGACCGCGTAGCCGAGCGCCTCCTTGTTCTCGAAATGATGATAAAGCGCGCCCTTCGTGACGCCCGCCACGCGCAAGATCGCGTCGACGTCCGCGCTTCGAAATCCCGAGCGATGGATCTCCGCGAACGCCGCATTGAGAAGCGCCTCGCGGGTGCGGACTGGATCACGTGCTGCCGGCCTGTTCGTCTTTGCGTGCGCTTTCTTCATGCATGAGGGCCTTTTGACGCTAGAACGCGAATCATTGCGGTGCGCGGTGCGAAGCCGCACGACGAGCCCCGTCATCTCCATTGGATGGCCACGGATCGGCCCATGCAGGAATCCTGCCCAGCCCTTCGATCCAGCGCACCACATTCGGGAAGGACTCGAGCGGCATCTCCGCTGATCGCCAATCGGTTGCCATGGACGCCAACTGGAAATCGCCAATCGTGAGACGATCGCAGGCAACGTAATCGCGGCCTTCCAGATGCTGGTCAAGCACCGCGGCGAACCTCATCAGGTTCGCCTCCTTTGCACGAAGCGGTTCGCGATCAGGAGGCCCCATCCCAAAGGTGGACTTGACGATATACTCGAAATAGAACGGCGAAACGGCTGGCGCCCAATGGCAATCGTTCCAGGAAAGCCACCGCAAGACCTCGATCTGCTCTACCACGCTCGTCATCGGCCACATGTCGGCCCCTCGCTTGGCGCAGAGATACGCCATGATGGCAGATGACTCCCACAGCACCCGATCGCCGTCGACCAGCGTGGGCACCTTCTTGTTGGGGTTGAGCAAGGCATATTCCGGCCTGGCGAGCTCACCCGCCATCAGGTCCATCTCCACGTACTCCATGGCCATGCCAAGGTGCTTCGCAAGTGCAAGTACACGCCGCGGCGCCTGCGCCCTGATCCAGTACAGCCGCATAGCACTTCTCCTACTGCAGACCGTTCAGCAACATACATACTAGTTGGTATGCTGTCAAATATCCGGTCTACCGGGGAGCGAACCGGATCCTCGCCGGTCGAAGCGCATGCTGGCAAGGGTAGCATGGAGAGCTCGATAAGCGGCCGCGGACGCGCCATCCGTTCCTCATCCCGGTTATCGGCACGTATGCGCCCCTCTCCGGACTTGCCGCACCGCGACGGCTAAATGGTGCAAGCGCATTGCGCTCCCCCGGCGACTTTGCGGCAGGCGGTTTGCTGTCGACAGTCTCGGGCTTGGTGAAGCTGATCGATCAAGAGCAAAACACTTGCAAACCAAGCGTCGGCAGACGATCAAACCAAGCGTTGAAATTGCAGTTTAGGCCGCCATGACTGAACCAGCCTATCATATTGATGATCTCCCTGATTATCCCGCTTTCCAGCAGCTAGCCCGTGCGTTGTGGCGCAACGGCTCTGTTCGCGGCGGCTCTATCCTGGTTGGCGCTGGCCTCAGCAAGAATGCGGAGCGGCCTGGCGAAGATACGCCCGAGCCACCATTGTGGTCTGAACTCATGACCGAAATGGTCGAGCGGCTGTATCCGCACGATCAGAAGAGAGCGCCAAGCAACCCTCTGCGCATTGCCGAGGAATATCGAACCTATTTTGGTCAGGCAGGCCTCGACGACTTTCTGCGGACGCGGTTTCCGGACAAGTCTTGGTCCCCGGGACCGCTGCATGGCGATCTGCTGAGCTTGCCGTGGGGCGACGTGCTCACGACCAATTGGGACACGCTCCTCGAACGCGCCGAACACACCAGCGACCAATCCTACGAGGTCGTAAGAACTGAAGCCGATCTTACGCACGCCCGATCGCCGCGCATCGTGAAATTACACGGAACGATCGGTGATCCAGGTCCGCTCATCTTCGCGGAGGAAGATTACCGGACTTACCCCGTGAAGCATGCGGCCTTTGTCAATCTCGCCCGGCAAATCTTTATCGAGAACGAGTTATGTCTGATCGGCTTTTCCGGCGACGATCCTAACTTCCTGCAATGGGCTGGCTAGGTACGCGATCATCTCGGTGGCGGCGCGCGCCGAATACCCGGTGCAACCGAGTGCAGTATCGCCCTCCAGCGACGAGTTGCCGAACATCCTCTCGACGATGTGGTCATCAAGGCGGCCAATCGTAATGGCTCGTCAACAACGCTCGAGATGCAGGTCAAACGCGTCAATGAACTGTGGTCCGCTATCATCGATCAAGTCGGAGCAAGTGCCCCTGCGGCCGCCACATTGGATCGAGGCGACGGCCGTTACAGCGCTCTCCCAGCCGACACCGGGTCGCGACATTACAGGTGCGAATGTGCAAATCCGCCTGGCTAGGCGAATAACTGACCGCAATGCCCATCAACGGCACCTTGCGAAAACTCACCGACAAAGGCAGCCGACGAGAGGGCAGTGATAGCGACGCGGGCATGCAATGACCGCGGGCACTGAGGCGACTGCAGTCGCGAGACCGATTAACAAGGCACCCGAGCGCGGGACAGTGATAGCGAGGCCGGCATGCAATGCCGGCGGGGCCCACGAGCGAGTGCCTCCGGCGAGCGACACGTGATATCTCGCGTGAGGGATCGAAGCCGAACGGCGTGCGCCGTTGTGGCGTGAAGAAGAAGGGGGTGTTCGAAAGAATGGAGCCTACTGGTTTGGCTCTTACTTGCCCGACTTACCGGTGTCGGAAACGACTGAGACCTCGAAAGAGGAACGGGACCAG
>NZ_VITY01000040.1 GCF_007993935.1 Bradyrhizobium macuxiense
CCGAGCGGCCTTCGACTGCAGGTCTCGAATGGGTAAGATTCAATCAGCTCAACAGCGATAGATTGAATCTCTCAAGTCAGGTCGAGGCATCGAGCTCCTCCACCGATCATGGCCCTTTCCACTCCTCTCAAACAGCGATCGGTCGCTTGCACAGGAACTGGCAATCAATCACACTGCGCATCATGAACCTCATGAGTAGCTTGGAAAGTTGCGCGCGCCGACTCAACCTCGCCGAGAATGGCGCCAGAAGCGAGAACAGTTGCTGTAACGCCTTCCGGAATTACCGTAGAAGTCTCATCTTCTTCGACAATGGCCGGTCCTTGGATGGCCGCGCCAGGCTTAAGATCAAGACGCCAAAAAATAGCATAGAGCTTTTCACAGCTGCTCCGGCCGTCGAACACCTTCCGGTGGGAATTCGGTGTTGGCGTAAAGGAGGCCAGCTGAGCGCCATAGTTCGTCGTTGGTGGAGCAGCGGTCGTAACAAGAACTGACCAAGTCAGGACTTCAACGTCCGCTCCCGATACATTGCGCTTATAGATTTCTCGATAGCGATCAGCGAATGCCTCGGCGAGGCTCCCAGAGTCATCTGTGCGGAAAGGTCGCGAGGGCAGACTCACTGTGATTTCGTGCCCTTGGCCAACATAACGCATCGAGGCGCTCCGAAGCACCGATAGCTCTTGGCCTCCTGCAGCTACTCGCACGATAGCGGTCGCCGTCTTTTCCATCGCTGCCAACAAATGATTGATTGCTAGTGCATCCAGCGCCGACACCTTCTGATGACGGGAGCGCACGACCTCGTAGGACACTGGCGCCCTCAGGAATCCCACGGCCGAGCCGACACCCGCACCCGGCGGTACGAGGAAGCGCCGCATACCGAGCTTCGCCATAACGCTTGCGGCGTGCAGTGGCGCCCCGCCGCCAAATGCGATTAGGACCCGACTGCGATATTCTTTGCCGCTTTCAACCGCATGAACTCTAGTTGCCGAAGCCATATTCTCTTCGACCATTTCTGCTACGGCTGCAGCCGCGACATGGGAATCCAGACGCAACTCACCGGAGAGGCAAGTTTCTATTGCCGCAACTGACGCGCCCCTGTTAAGCGCAAACTTGCCACCAGCAAAACCAGCTGGATTGATTTTTCTTAGGACAAGGTTCGCGTCCGTCACAGTCGGCCTTTTCCCACCCCTCGAGAAAGCCGCAGGACCGGGCTCCGAGCCCGCACTCTCCGGGCCAATAGTTAGCCGACCGAGACTGTCGACGTGCGCGATCGAGCCGCCACCAGCTCCGATCTCGACCATCTCAATAACCGGGATCTTGATAGGCGTGCCGCTTCCTTTCTTGAATCGATAGACGCGCGCAACCTCGAAAGTCCGAGAGGTTTGCGGACGACCATTGTCGATCAGACAAATTTTTGCAGTGGTCCCCCCCATGTCGAAGGATATGACATCGTCAAGCCCGTTTTCGGCGGCAATCGATGCAGCAAAGAGGGCACCACCGGCAGGCCCCGATTCCACTAGTCGAACGGGGAATGCTGCCGCGGTGGCGATGTCCGTAAGTCCTCCGCCTGAAAGCATCATTAAAACCGGGCTGCGCAGACCGAGTTCACGGAGACGCTGATCGAGGCGGAATAGATAGTTCGCCATCTTCGGCTGCACGTACGCATTCGCGACCGCGGTGCAGAAGCGCTCAAACTCCCGCATCTCTGGCGCAACTTCTCCGGAAATAGTTATAGAGAGGTCAGGTAGCACTGCCTTAATGAGATCTCGAACACGCTCCTCATGAGCGGTATTGGCATATGAATGAAGAAAGCAAATCGCTACCGACTCGATTTTCTCGCGCTTGAGGATTTCAATCGCGGCAGCGACATCACTTTCATTAAGCGGCAACAACTCGCGGCCACCCACGCCGATGCGCTCGCGGATGGGCAGCCTCAACTCACGACTGATCAGAGGCGCAGGAAGTTCGAGAAAAAGGTCAAAAAGGTCGAAGCGAAATTCTTGTCCGATCTCGATGACATCACGAAAGCCTTCGGTTGTGAGCATTGCGGTTCGCGCGCCCCGACGTTCGATCAAGGCGTTTGTCGCGAGCGTCGTGCCGTGAACCACTAGTTCCAAGTCCGAGTAAGTCATTCCGGCGTTTTTGAGAACTGCACCGACGGCCTCAATCACGCCGTCATCAGGCGACTGATGGGTGGTGAGGGTCTTGGTAGTGAAGCGTTTGCCCTCCACCTCCAATGCGGCGTCCGTAAATGTCCCCCCGATATCGACGCCGAGTTTTGCCTGAGCCGTTCCTGGCGCCGCTTTTGTCACGATATTTGTCTCATTTCTTGTTCACACGGCTATCATACGCGAACTGCGTCCGCTGTTCGCGAGAGTGCGCAGAAGCGGTCGATGTCGTCAAGTAAAATTTGCGACCATTGTTCGCAATACGCGAACAG
>NZ_VITY01000041.1 GCF_007993935.1 Bradyrhizobium macuxiense
GAAGCGTTCAGTGCCAATCTGCTCGAATGGACGGAAGCCCAGCGTATCGACGTTGCTGTGCTCTATGATGCGCGGAGTAGCCCGAGCCTGATTGCGACCCCGCTGTTGCTCGAGGATCTGTTCCTAATCGAGCGGCCATCCGAAAATGGAGTCCAGGACGACAAACCGGTGATGCTGGCCGATCTGGCGGGGCGAGAATGCGTTCTCCCTGGTCAGGAGAATGGGTTGCGACGCGTGTTGGACTCTGCCTGCGCGGCCGAAGGCGTTCGCCCCCGCGTGGTAACAGAAGTGGACTGCGTAGCGGCACTTAAGCAGTTGGTTGAGCGTGGCGTCGGCACTACGGTTCTGCCGTTCGGTGCGGTACACCGCGAGGTCAAGGACGGCAAGCTCCGCGCGCGGCCGTTTGCTTCGTCGGCCATGCGCGCGCTGCTGGTGATCGCAACACCTAGCAATAAACCAGTGACGCCACTTGTGCGTGCGATGATCCGCATCATCGAAAAGGAAGTAGAGAGACACGTCCCGCTTGACGTACTTCGCGGAACTACTCGCAATCTGGATGGTACCGCTCTGAAGTCGCCTAGGGCAGTGTTGCCTGCCGATTCCCCTCGAGCAAGGGGTTATAGCTGATATTAGCGTGTTCGGGGTTCCCGTCGCCGACGTCTTTGGGATGAATAGATACCGTTGATGGTCTGGCTGCTATCATCGTGCCCTGTCTCGGCCTGCGTCTGCAGATAGGCCGTTCAGGATCATGGTCGCTGAATGAGAAGGGCTGCAGGACGATGGTAGGCAATATTCCTTCCTTGGTATGCGACAGAGCGGTCAATCTAATCTCCAATCCGGAGCGCTTCGAGCGCCAGGTTCTGGAGCCAATTCGCGCGATTGTAGGTGACTGTGGCGTGGTCACCGATCGCATCGCGATGCAACCTCTGATGACTGCGTGGCGCGACAATTGGGAAGGACGCGTGCCTCTCGTCGTCATGCCCGCCAATACGGAACAGCTGTCGGCTGTTGTGTCCATCTGCGCCCGCACTAACACACCGATCGTACCCCAGGGAGGTAACACAGGCCTGACGGGTGCCAGCCAACCTCACGGTAACGATTCTGAAATCGTTATTTCCACGCAGCGGATGAACAGGATTCGCGAAATCGATCTCGACAACGACACTATCACCGTTGACGCGGGTGTCGTGTTGCAAGTCGTCCAGGAGACGGCGAGGGAGCATGGACGCCTGTTCCCGCTGAGCCTTGGTGCCGAAGGTAGCTGCCAGATTGGCGGCAATCTTTCAACCAATGCCGGTGGCGTCCAAGCCTTGCGCTATGGCACCGCGCGCGCGCTTGTCGTCGGTCTCGAAGTGGTTCTTCCAGACGGGCAGATCTGGAATGGGCTGCGCGGCCTGCGTAAGGACAATGCTGGCTACGACCTCAAGCAGATATTTATTGGCGCCGAGGGGACGCTTGGCATCATCACAGCCGCCACGCTCAAGCTAGTGCCGCTGCCGACTGCATCGGCCACGGCCTTCCTTGCGACGGCGTCACCGGATACAGCAGTGGCATGGCTGCGGCGTGCTAAGTCCATGCTCGGTGGAAGCATCACGACAGTAGAACTCATGGAGCGTCGCTGTGTTGATGTTGCTATTAAACATAATAGAAACATCAGAGACCCCTTCTCCACGCGCTACGATTGGTATCTGCTGGTCGAGATCTCCGATCCAGTCCAACATGCATTGCTCGAAGGGCGCTTGCTATCGACTTTCGAGGCGGGTCTTGAGAGTGGCGAACTAGTCGACGGCGTTATTGCCAGTTCGGCTGCCCAAGCCGCTGGCCTTTGGCGCATTAGGGAGGGCGTGCCGGAAGGCCAGCGGCTCGA
>NZ_VITY01000042.1 GCF_007993935.1 Bradyrhizobium macuxiense
ACATGAAAATCTCCGAGCCATTGAGCGGGGGTCGATTTTTTGAGTACTACGCCACTTGACGTTGCAAGCTTTCGCGCTCTCAAGCCCGAAAGCTCCGCTGCGTCTCCGACTCGAACGGCCCAAACATCGCTTCTTGCCACCTAATTGCCGCCTTAACGCCTTCGGACCGAAGGATCTCATGAAGACCTCTGTATTCGGATACTGAAAGTTTCGTAAATAAATAGGCTTCGGCCCCTTGCCGCAGAGCAGAATCGAATCCTGCAGCGAGGAGAGTGTTGTTAAGTGCCCTCTTGTTCCACTTCAATGTATGCATCGCAACGCGCGATATACGCTTTGCTATGCGCATGACTTCTTCCTCGAGTTGGTCCTTGGGGAAGACACGGCTCACCAAGCCTAGCCGATACGCCTCTGTAGCGTCGAACGTGTCTCCTGTGTAAATCAGCTCGCGACAACGCTGGCCGATTACCCATGGCATGCCCAGTGTCAGGATGCCGGTGGCAAAGCGTGTCTCCGTGACCGCGAATAGTGCGTCGTCGGAACAGTAGCGAATATCAAACATTGTGCTGAACTCTAAGGCTCCTCCCAGGCAATAACCGTTGATCATAGCGATAACTGGCTTGGAGCAGTTGAATGGACAATAGTTAAACTTGAAGTCGCGATCCCTGCGCTCCTTCAAATCGTCTAGGGTTCGCTCCGGGAAACCTTTTTCATAGTCTTCGTCTTCGTCGTTTAGGTCAAAGCCAGCCGCGAATGCGCGTCCCCCGGCGCCCGTAACCAGGATAACGCGCACTTCCGGATCGCGATCGGCGACCTCGAGCGCATCCTCGAATTCGGCGCAGAGCTTGAGAGAGATCGCGTTCATTTTGTCGGGACGATTCAGAGTGATCCGCGCAACGCGATCATCTACCTTGTAGAGAATGGCGCTGTATGTCATCAGATGCTCCTATGGTTGATTGGCGACTAGCTCATTCCGACTTGGAGCCGGTGGCGACGAAATCAGAACCCTTGAGGCGGAAGTTGCAAACTCAAGCCGAGTGCTGCGACGTCTCTGGGAACTGATCTCCATATGCTTGGGCTCAACGACATGGCTTGTCGTCCAGCCAGATTCCCCTCGTTCGTCGCATGAGCCATTCGCGGAGACGGATGCCATGAGCGTATCAACCGCGACAACTCGCGCTCGAACAGTGGACCGACGTCAATCGAGCGGATTTGCTCACCGACGCTTCGCGGAATCGCATCGAGCCGCCTCACAGCTCCAACAAGAGTGCATGTCCAAGAGAGCTGCGCCCTAGGCCCCGCGGAGCAGTTTTCCTACCCGCACTTCTGGGAGCATGTGCTACGGTTCATCGCTCCGAAGACCTACCGAGGGGAATGCTGCGTCACCCATGATCTCCGCCGATTGTGAAACATTGCATGGCTGTTCCCTGCGCGGTTGTTCTCTCTCGGAAACGGGCATGCGCGTTTGTGGAAAAGAGAGCATCGTCGTATTGGCGTCCGAATACACTCGGTCCTCCTTCACTCTGTCGTTTCGCTCTCAATAGCAACGGCCGTGCCAGCGGCGTTCAAGCGCATTAAGCTTCTGATCCGCTTTGAAAAGAGTTCGCGCGCAGCAAACAGCGGGCGTGTTTTGAACCCGACGTGGTTGCACCGCCGTCGGACATCGGACAAGGATCAGCGGTCGTTTGCGCGCGAGCGGCGGTGGTTTTGGCGATAGTCGCGGGAGCTTGCGGAAATTTACTTGGCTGATTAGCAAAACATGCGAGGTCCGATGCGAAGGTCTCAACTAACGCTCCCCTTTGCTCGAGCCTGAAAAGAGTGTCGGAACAACCAACAGGGCTTGAACCTG
>NZ_VITY01000043.1 GCF_007993935.1 Bradyrhizobium macuxiense
GGGTCGTGTCCTCGGAAGTGGTGTAGCTCGGTAGAGCAAAGCCGCCCGGACGCGCGCCCCCAAATAGCGCCGTAGCGGGCGGGCGGCTTTGCGGTGGTCACCGGCAGTTCTCCGGTAGGATCGGGTTGCGACACGCCAACGCAACCGAGGAACCACCGATGACCGACGATATGATGAACCTGCGCACGCTCGTGGAGAAGACCCCCGATGCCGATCTGTTGCGCGAGATGATTGGCTTTGCCGCCCAAAGGCTGATGGAGCTGGAAGTCGAAGGCCAGACCGGAGCGGCTTACGGCGAGAAGAATCCCGAGCGTCTGGCGCAGCGCAACGGTTACCGCGACCGGATCTGGGAGACCCGCGCCGGCGCGGTCGAACTGCGCATTCCCAAGCTGCGTAAAGGGTCCTACTTCCCGGGCTTCCTGGAGCCGCGCCGGATGGCCGAGAAGGCGCTCACTGCCGTGGTTCAGGAAGCCTATGTGCAGGGCGTCTCGACCCGCTCAGTCGATGACCTGGTGCAGGCGATGGGGATGAGCGGCATCTCCAAGAGCCAGGTGAGCCGACTCTGCGCCGAGATCGACGACAAGGTGAAGGCGTTCCTCGCCCGTCCGATCGAAGGCGACTGGCCGTATCTGTGGATCGATGCCACCTACGTGAAGGTGCGCCAGAATGGCCGCATCGTGTCGGTCGCGGTGATTGTCGCGGTCGGCGTCAACAGCGACGGCCGGCGCGAAGTGCTCGGCATGGACGTCGGCCCCTCCGAAGCCGAGACGTTCTGGACGGCGTTCCTGCGCAAGCTCGCCCGCCGTGGCCTGCGCGGCGTCAAGCTGGTCGTTTCCGATGCCCACGAGGGCATCAAGGCCACCGTCGCCAAGGTGCTCAACGCCACTTGGCAACGCTGCCGCGTGCACTTCATGCGCAACGCGCTGGCCCATGCCGGCAAGAGCGGGCGGCGCGTCGTCTCCGCCTTCATCGCCACCGCCTTTGCCCAGGACGATGCCGAGGCTGCCAAGACGCAGTGGCGCAAGGTTGCCGACCAGCTCCGCCCCAAGCTGCCCAAGCTCGCCGGCTTCCTCGACGAGGCCGAGACCGATGTGCTCGCTTATATGGCGTTCCCGCCGCAACACCGGACGAAGCTGCACTCGACAAACCCGATCGAGCGCCTCAACGGCGAGATCAAGCGCCGCACCGAGGTCGTCGGCATCTTCCCCAATGAAGAAGCCATCGTCCGCCTCATCGGAGCGATCCTGCTCGAGCAAAACGACGAATGGGCTGTCCAGCGTGCCCGCTACATGACGCTGGAAACCATCGCGCCGTTGAGCGATGATCCCACCGTCAGCCTTCCGGCGATCGCCAGCTGACCAGCCCGGCTCTCGCCGGCGAACGCGGTGACCCGCCGCCACCTACACCACGCTAGGGGACACGATC
>NZ_VITY01000044.1:0-87 GCF_007993935.1 Bradyrhizobium macuxiense
TGGGTCCCTGTGTCTGGATTGTCTGTCATGATGGGGTGGGCGGGAAGCCGTTGGGTCCTTGGCGCTTGACGCCGTGAGCCGGCTCGG
>NZ_VITY01000044.1:185-1393 GCF_007993935.1 Bradyrhizobium macuxiense
CGTCTCCCGCCCGTTTCATCCACAAACCTGAACAGTTGCACGAGGCTGCGCCAACAGACCTCGCACCACAGGGACAGGCATCATGATCATATCCCCTGTGTCTGGATTGTCTGTCATGATGGGGTGGGCGGGAAGCCGTTGGGTCCTTGGCGCTTGACGCCGTGAGCCGGCTCGGTCTCCCGCCCGTTTCATCCACAAACCTGAACAGTTGCACGAGGCTGCGCCAACAGACCTCGCACCACAGGGACAGGCATCATGATCATATCCCCTCGTTGTGTCGGAATCGACGTCTCCAAACGCTATCTTGATATCTTCGACGAAGCAGTCGGTGTGCCGGAACGCATCGCCAACACGCCACATGCCATCACAGAGCTGGTGGCGCGTTGGCGATGCGATGCGCTGGTGGTCTTTGAGGCCACCGGCATCTATGACCTCGAGCTGCGCGAGGCCTTGCGTCGGGCCGGCATCCGCTTCGCTCGGATCAATCCGGCCCGGGCTCGCGACTTCGCCCGTGCTTGCGGCCAGCTCGCCAAGACGGATCCGATCGACGCTCGCGTCCTCGCCGCCTTTGCGCGCGCCATGCAGCCCGTAACGGAACCGGTTGGCACGCCGGCCCGCGACGCCCTGGCTTGGCTGGCCAAACGGCGCGATCAAATGGTTCACATGCGGAGCCAGGAGAAGAACCGCCGCAGCGAAGCCACTGACTGCGCCATCGTGAGCCGCATCTCCCGCTTCATTGATGTTCTGGACAACGAGATTGCCGAGATCGAGGCCGAGATCAGTGCGCTCATCAAGGCCGAGCCCGAGATCTCGCAGGACGCGCAGCTGTTGCGCTCCCTGCCAGGCATCGGTCCCGTAGCTTCCATGCAGCTGATCACGCAGATGCCGGAACTCGGTCGCATTGGACCGAAGCAGGCTGCCGCCCTTGCCGGACTGGCTCCCTTCAACGTCGACAGTGGCACCTACCGAGGCAAACGAAAGATCGGAGGCGGCCGTAAGCGCGTCCGCGATGCCCTCTACATGGCCGCCCTGAACGCGGTCCGCCGCGCCGACCCCTTCAAGGCCTTCTACACAAAGCTGCGAGCCGCCGGCAAACCGGCCAAGCTTGCTCTCATTGCCGTCGCTCGAAAGCTGCTCACCATCCTCAACGCGATGATGCGCGACCGAAAACCCTATCGGGCGGCTCCTTCAACATAACAGTTGCCGGC
>NZ_VITY01000045.1 GCF_007993935.1 Bradyrhizobium macuxiense
CGCTCTGATGTCCGCTGTCAAGGATTAGAACGCAGAGCCTCGCCCGATCGTCGATCGGCTGTTCATAGAGATGATCGTGCATAGGTGGAGGCGGAACCGAAGGACGTCGGTGATCAAGCTCTGATGCGCGGGTTGGCTACCGCATTCCCGATTGTGCGTCCGAGGTCTGCTCCTATCTTACTGCGGGCGTCGGCGTTTTGGCCGGCCACAAAGCGTCTGACGGGCATTCCCTCTGCCGTGGTCCCGCCTCCGCCCATGCACGATGATGAGAAGGGCGCCTAATCAGGCTGGCTGCACTTGCCTAGCGACCGCCCACATGAACCCGACCAGCTCACGGGCGATAGCGGTGCAGACCACCGTCGTTCGTTTGCCGCACGCAGCCAGCTTCCGGTAGCGAGCCGTCAAGCGGCTCTGTGCTTTCCACGCAATCTCTCGCACGGCTGGCGATGCCTGCTCGAGCCGGTATAGCTTTGTCTTGCCGATCTTCGGCGGGTGTCGATAGGTCCAGGCGCTCTCGACCAACATGTGGCGGACGCGGCCGTTGCCGGCCTTGGTGATGCCGCCCCGCCTGACGGTCTCCCCCGTCGATCGCTCGCCCGGCACCAGGCCGAGATAGCCCATGAGTTGACGTGGGCTCTCAAAGCGGCTCACGTCACCAACCTCAGTGGCGAATGTCACTGCGACGATCAGATCGATCCCCCGCAATGTCTGAAGTGCCCGCACGAGCGGCTCCAGAGACCAGGCTGAGACGAACTCTTCGATCGTACGCTCCAGACGTTCGACCCGCTCCCTGGCGACGCGAACTGCTTCGACCATCTCCTGGAGCGCGATCTGATGTGCGGGGTGATCGAACTGCTGTTCCTGAAGCCAGCGCAGATAGCGCATCGTCCAGCCCTTCTTGCGGGGATAGGTGCGGCCGTGCTTGAGCATGAAGGCGCTCACCTGTTGGCGGTGGACCCGCAGTGCCTCAACCGCTGCCGCTCGGGCGCGAACGAGATCTCGCATTGCCTCGTGGCCTTCATCGGGAACCCATACCGCCGTCAGTTCGCCGGCGCGCAGCAACCGGGCGAGAGAAACGGCGTCCCGGCGGTTCGTCTTCACCCGATCGCCGGGCTTCCTTGGGATCAACGATGGCGCCACCACCGTGCATTCGTGGCCGAGCGACCGGATCAGACGATAAAGGCCATAGCCCGTCGGGCCGGCCTCGTAACAGAAGTGGACGCGGTTAAACCGGCTGGCGATCCGCACTATAACGCCGCGCATGTTGACGGCCGAAGCATCGACTTCACCGAAGAAGCGAACCTCTCCCTCCCGGCCTGCCTCCGCAATCGCGACGGCATTTCTCAGCTTGG
>NZ_VITY01000046.1 GCF_007993935.1 Bradyrhizobium macuxiense
GCAAGAGCCACGGCCTCAAGATCATCAGCATCGTGCATGCTGAGATCCGTCCCCTTTGGAAAGTACTGGCGCAGCAACCCATTCGTGTTCTCGTTGGTGCCGCGCTGCCACGGGCTGTGAGGGTCGCAGAAGTAAACCTGCATGCCTGCATCAATCTTCAGACGCGCGTGCTGAGCCAGCTCAGCTCCTTGATCCCAAGTCAGAGACCGCCGCAGTTGCTCGGGCATGGCGAAGATTGCGCGGGTGATGGCGTCGCGCACTGCCTCAGCGCCATGGCCGGCGAGCGCAGGTCCGTTCTTCACGCGAGCGTCCTGTTCCTGACCGGTCATGCGCGGCAAATGCAGCAGAATGGTAAAACGGGTCGTGCGCTCCACCAAGGTGCCGATCGCGGAACTACCGAGACCCATGATGAGGTCACCTTCCCAGTGACCCGGCACGGCTCGATCGGCGGCTTCCGCCGGACGTTGACTGATCATGATCTCGGAAGGAATGAAGCTTCGGCCTTTGCGGGCGCGCGCCCTCGGCATCCGCAAGGCCCGCCCGGTGCGCAAGCAGGCCGTCAGTTCGCGGCGCAAAGCGCCTCGACCCTGCACGTAAAGCGCCTGATAAATTGCCTCGTGGCTGATGCGCATCGTCTCATCCTCGGGAAAGTCGAGCCGAAGTCGCCGAGAAATTTGTTCCGGGCTCCATGCCGTCGCCCAGCGTCGGTTTTGCCGATGCACGGCCCGGCGTCCCTTCCACACGACCTTCGGGCCAACGAGGGGCAACCCGTCTGGCTTAGCGATCATACCGGCAAGCCTGTCCTGCACATAATCCTGCAGGGCCGGGTTGATTGCCAACTTCGCTAACTTGGGCCGTCGGGCGGACCGATCAGCGTGCCATTGTGCCGTGGTCGCTCGGTACTCTGGAGCGCCGTGGCGGCGCGCCACATTGCGCCGGAGCTCACGAGAGATCGTGCATGGAGGCCGTCCGAGCTGACGAGCGATGGCTCGCACCCCATGCCCCTGCGCGCGCAAGATGGCAATCTCCTCACGTTCGGCGAACGACAGGTAGCGCTCCGACGGAGGTTTGGACGATCGCGACAAATGTGTTGGCGGCATACCGCCCGCCCTCCGGAACCAGCGTACTCCGACCGACGGCGACACCCCGGCCTCAACCGCAGCATCCCCGCTCGATCGACCCAAGGCAATCGCAGCCCAGAACGGCCTATAATCCTCTCGTAGGACCTCTCGAGCACGGTCTGCCCCCACACGCTTCTCCATCGCAACCTCCTTTGCTGGAGTGTTGCGACGA
>NZ_VITY01000047.1 GCF_007993935.1 Bradyrhizobium macuxiense
TGTTTAGACCGGACAGATCACGGACAGGTGTTCGGGGACATAGCTGACACATCACAATTGGCTGGATTGGTCGATTCGGGAGGCCGTCCATGCCGTGGAGCGAGGTGTCAGTGATGGATCAGCGACGAGAGTTTGTGCGGCTTGCCCTGCAGGAAGGAGCTAATCGGCGAGAGCTGTGCCGGCGATTCGGGATCAGTCCTGATGTCGGCTACAAGTGGCTGAGGCGGTGGCAGGCCGGCGATCGTGAGCTGGCCAACCAGTCGCGTCGACCGAAGACGATGCCCAAGCGCAGTGCGACCGCGCTGGAGGCGCAGGTGGTGGCGGTCCGCGACAGGCATCCGGCCTGGGGGGCGCGCAAGATCGCCCATTGCCTGAGGCGAGACGGCCAGGCTGTGCCGGTGGTTTCCACGGTGCATCGGATCCTGTGCCGGCACGAGCGGATCAGACCGAGTGAGAAGGCGCCGCCCAGTCCGCCAGGCCATCGCTTTGAGAAGGAGGCGCCCAATCAGTTGTGGCAGATGGACTTCAAGGGCCACATGCCTCTCGGCAACGGGACGCGATGCCATCCGCTGACCATGGTGGACGATCACTCGCGCTATGCTCTGTGCCTGAAGGCATGTGGCAATGAGCGGCGCCGCAACGTGCAGAAGCATCTGACCGATACCTTTCGCTGCTATGGCCTGCCGGACGCCTTCTACATCGACAACGGCTCGCCCTGGGGCGATACGTCCGGCGCTCGCTGGACCGCGCTGAAGGTCTGGCTGCTCAAGCTCGGCATCCACGTGGTCCACGCCAGGCCGTGTCACCCGCAGGGCCGCGGCAAGAACGAGCGCTTCCATCGCAGCTTGAACGCGGAAGTGTTTGCCCTGCGCTCGTTCCGCACTTTGTCGGAAGTCCAGCGTGCTCTGGATAGCTGGCGCACGCTCTACAACTTGGAGCGCCCTCACGAGGGGCTCGGCATGGCCGTCCCAGCCGACCGCTACCGGCCAAGTTCTCGCGCCATGCCGAACCGGATTCCGAAGGTCGAATACGATGCCGGAGAAATCCTTCGCACCGTCTCCTCGACACGGAGCTACGTTGCCTTCCAGGGGCAGATGTGGAAAGTCCCGCAAGCCTTCTGCGGCGAGCGCCTTGCGATCAGACCGCTCGATCGCGACGGCAACTACGGAATCTTCTTCGCCAGCTGGCAGGTCGCATCAATCGACTTGACCAATGGCGGACCTGTCAGTGATGTGTCGGAACAGGTGTCAGCAATGTCTCCGGTCTAAACA
>NZ_VITY01000048.1 GCF_007993935.1 Bradyrhizobium macuxiense
ACGTGGATACGGCGAGCCTCCACGCCGGTGAGCTTCTCCATGTCGGCGATCACGGGGCCGAGCGTGTGCCCATCGAAGGGATTGCCGTGCAGGGCCTTGGCGTGAAGCACGAACTGGCCGCCCTTCGGAGACGTCACGGGGGTGGCGATACTGACCTTGCAGCCGAACTCGTAGGGCGCGCGGGCCTTACCCTTGCCGATGCACTCGATCTCCGGGGCGTGCAATGCATAAACCTTTGGACCGCGCTGGTGCTGATCCTGGCTGCGCACCTGCTGCGCTAAACCGAGCAACGGGCCGAAGCGAGCTTCCAGCGCTGTATCGCCATCAATCTTGCGGCGGATGTCGCGGATGATCCGGCCGAGCCGTGTCCGCAGGAACTTGAGCTGCCGCCGGGCGCGTTTGAACTGGTGGGCGTGGGTATAGCGGCCGACCATGATGGCGGCGCGCTTGGCCAGGCGCAGATAGCTCTGGCGCAGCGGCACACGGTTGCGCCTGGCGAGCCCGACCAGCTTGACGATTGCTCGATGCATCAGCCGCGCGTCGGTCGGATGGGCGACCGCCTTGGGCTGCACCGTGGTATCGACGACCACCCGTTCCAGGTCCTTCGCGCCGATCGCGCCGGTCTTGTGCGCCACCGACAGACTTTCCTGGATCAGCGCGACAAGCTGCTCCTCGCCGAGCCGCTGCCGCCAGCGCGTCATCGACGATCGATCGAACGGCAACCGGTGGCAGAAGCTCAATTCGCCGCAGAAGTGCTGGTAATAGGGGTTCTCGATCCAGCGGGCGCATAGCGCTTCATCCGACAGGTTGTGCATGTGCTTCAGAATGAACAGGCCGGCGATCAGCCGCGTCGGCAAGCCCGGCTGCCCTGACCCCGCCTGGCACACCGAACCAAAGCGCTCATTCAGCACGTTCCAGTCGATCAGCGCCGCCAACCGCACCAGCGGATGACCCATGTCGATGATCTGATCCAGGGCCGGAAGCAGCAGGTCCTTCTGGCGATCATCCCGCGGTTTGCTCATCGCATTCCCCAATGTCGACGACGCCGTCAGGGAATCACGAACCGCCCAAAAACGAAATCCCAAAACGCAGGAAAGC